>NZ_JAFDOE010000001.1 GCF_018342065.1 Citrobacter sp. FP75
GCTCACAATTCCAATCAAAATACGAATAAGCGATCCCTGCTGTAAAGGACAGGGCGTTCAATGAGTGAACTGACTCACACAATTGTTATGCGTTCACATTTTAGGTGTGAGTTGCGAAACTTGCCGCGCTAACTGGATGAGTGAATCGGCCAGCGCCTGAGGGGAGGTGGTTTGCGTATCGGGAGGCAGAACCGTTTTGCGCTTAACCAGGGTTACGGGCAGCAGTTGATTACCCACGGTTGATTCGCCATGGGGAAGTTGTAGCAGTCTGTCGACGCTGGTTTCACCCAGTAATGGAAAATCCTGCCTGATGGTGGTCAGCGGTGGGATATAGCAGGCGCTGTCTTCGGTGTCATCGTAGCCAATCACTGAGATATCAGCCGCTACCCGCAGACCAAACTCGCTAATTGCCCGCATTGCGCCCAGCGCCATTTGATCGTTGGCAACCAGCATGGCGGTGGGGATATTGCCGTTGTTGAGCATCTGCATGGTCTGGTTAAAGCCGGACATCGCGCTCCAGTCGCCTTCCAGCTCCGCGGCGGGTTGCAGCTGGTAGTGCGCCAGATACTTATGCCAGCCCGCATGCCGTAACCTTGCCGATACCGAAGTGCGCGGCCCACTCAGCAGGGCAATGTGCTGATGCCCGTGCTGTACCAGATGTTCAACGCCGAGGCGCGCCCCGTCGTCATGGGAGAAAATCACGCTGTTAATCGGCGTCTGGTCAGAGACATCGAGAAACAACACCGGCACTGTGCCGCAGGCGGCAGCCACGGCAATGGCGTCTTCTTCATCCAGCGGATAGTTGATGATAAGCCCGGTTACGCGTTGAGAAAGCAGGTTGTGGACCGCGGCTTTACACGCCTCAACGCCGCTGCGCTCGACCATGGCGATCACCACGCTGGCACCGGACTGGTCGGCGCGGGATTTAATGGCGGCAACGATTTGCGAGGGGGCATGCAGGGCAAGATTAGAGGTGGCCACACCAATCAGTGGCGTTTGCTTTCCGGCCAGCTGCTGCGCGACGCGGTTAGGAATGTAATTGAGCTCCGCCATCGCGGCCTCGACTTTCTGTCGAGTTTTTGCGGAAACGTGGCTGGCCTGATTCACGACGCGCGAGACGGTCTGGTAAGAGACTCCTGCATAGTCTGCTACATCGTACAGCGTTACCGGTTTCACGTTTATCACCCCTGTCATGTCGTTATCTGCGCGCTATGATGCCACAGTGGGGCAGTTTTGGGGTATTTGCGCATTGGTTCTGCGAGGCGCATTCCAGGGTTGCGGATCGTGTGCTGGAGGATTTATCGTCGTTAAACTTATCAGAATAAAAAGTGAGGACATCGTGAGCGACTCTGCGGCAAACAACATTCTGTCTATCTACCGACGTCATGCAGATGCCTTTGCCAGCCAGCGCTCACGCGCCTTGTTTGAGAAAAGCTGGCTGGACAAGTTCATCACCGTGATGGGCGGGCAGGGTAGCATTGTGGATATTGGCTGCGGCAACGGTCAGCCGATTGCCGGTTATTTTATCCAGCAAGGTTTTCAGCTTACAGGAGTTGATGGTTCCCCGGAAATGCTGGCGCGCGCCCGACAATCTTTTCCCGCACAGCGCTGGCTGGAGCAGGATATGCGCGAGCTGGCGCTCAATGAAACCTTTGACGGTCTGATTGCCTGGGACAGCTTTTTTCATTTAACCCGGCAGGACCAGCAAAAGATGTTCCCGATATTTGACCGGCTCAGCCACCCCGGCAGCGCGTTGATGTTTACCAGCGGTACGGACAACGGTATCGCGATGGGGCAATTTGAAGGCGAGCCGCTGTTTCACGCCAGCCTCGCGCCGGATGAATACCGCGCATTGCTGTCAGCGCACGGTTTTGAGATGGTTGATATGATGATGGAAGACCCGAACTGCGCAGGGCATACCATCTGGCTGGCGAAAAAAAGCGGCTAAACGCCACGAAAGGTTTTGCGCCATTCCGCCGGACTGACGCCAAAGTGGGATTTAAAATGCTGACGCCAGGTGACGGGCGACTGAAAACCGACCTGCTCAGCGATGCGCTCAACGGGCAGTGAGCTGGACTCCAGTAACGTCTGGCTACGGCGCAGGCGCTCGGTAATCAACCATTCCGCGATGCTCGACCCGGTGGCCTTCATAAAATGGCGGGTGAGGGTGCGACGACTCATCATCACCCGCTGCGCCAGAACGTCGAGATTTTGCGGCTCGTGGAGATGCTGGCGTAAGTAGTCGAGCAGGGCGTTGATGCGCCTATCCTGAGTATTTTTCGCTACCGGTTGTTCGATAAACTGCGCCTGACCGCCCTCACGGTGCGGCGGCACAATCATCCGTCGGGCAATCTGATTAGCCACCGTGCTGCCAAAACGCTGGCGGATAACGTACAGACAGCAATCCAGCGCGGCGGCGGTGCCTGCCGAGGTAATAATGCCGTCATCATCCACATACAGGGCATTGATATCCAGATGCGCCGCGGGAAAGCGGGCCTGAAAGTCCTGCTCAAACTCCCAGTGCGTGGCCGCCCGTTTGCCATCCAGCAGACCGGCATAGCCGAGGACAAACGCGCCCAGACACAGCCCGACAATCTGCGCGTCGTTTTGCCGTGCGCGATTGAGCGCATCAAGCAGGCTTTGCGGCGGGCGATGCGCCGTGGTGCCCCAGTAGGGGATCACCACGATATCGGCGGCTTCCACTGCCTCAAAACCATGAACCGCGTTAATGGAAAAGCCATCCTGAGAGGAGACGATGCCGGGCCGTTCGGCGCACAGTTGCACCTCAAAGCGTTTTTTCGCCGCCACTTTGTCACTGAAAATGATGCACGGCACCGAGAAGTGAAACGGGCTGAAATCTTCCACGGCAACAATGGCAACGGTAAGCGGCTGCATACGATTCCTCTACGGGCATTAAAATGTCAGGGTTTCGCCATCTTCCGGCACGTTAACGAATGGCGCAATCTGGTTGTCGCGGGCGTACTCTTTCAGGGCCGCGCGGGTCAGCAGGCAGTGGTTAATCGCCTCCATATGAATCGCGATAATCTGCGCTTCGGGCAGCGTGAAGTGGGTTTTCAGCACATCTTCCGCACCCATAATGATGGGGCCAAAACCGATGACGTGAGCAAAGCCTGCGTTCAGAATAACCACGTCTGGCTGGAAGGTCTGCATGTTGGCTTCCACTTCGTCGCGCCAGATTGTGTCGCCGACCAGATACAGCGTTTTTTCCGCCGGATGCTGGAAGATAACCCCGCAGGCATCGCCTAAACGCTCCGCCATTTGTGGGATGGCGTAAGCGCGATCGGAGCCGTGCTGGCCTCCGGTTTTACACAGGGTGATGTCGCCGAGCGTGGTGCTGTGCGTCAGGATGGTCAGTTGCGTGAACCCCTGACCCCGTAACACCTGTGCATCCTGCTCATTTTGCACATAGATCGGTTTGTTTTTCGGCACAACGCGAGCCGCAGTTTCATCCCAGTGGTCTTCATGCAGATGGGTGACGATCAGCGCATCGACGTTGAGCAGCGTGTCGATATCGACAGGTAATTCCACGGTCGGGTTGCGGATCTCGGCGCGCGCCGTTCCGGCAAAACCCGGATAAGCACCTTTCTCCGCCAGCATTGGATCGATCAGAAAAGTTTTGCCGCCAAAGGCGATGCGCTGCGTAGCATTACGAATTTGCGTGATGTACATGGTGCTTGCTCCACGTGTTGGGTCAGTGGTGGTATCGTAGAGTGTTGTTCAGAAGATGAATGTGGGCAAATGGGCGACTAACGATGGGATCGGGCCAACCGCATTCAGGCCTACAGGGAGCGTTATTTATTGCGTTTAATCACTGACTCATCCACGAAATTAAATAACGTCTACCTTCACATTTTTTCTGCATTATTTAACCTGTGGCTATTATATCGTGCTGAATAAAAATACAGTCATTTAAATAACAGAAGATTTATTAAATGCGAAGCGGCTCCAGAAAATATTGTTGATATATGCAACGCATTACAGCCAATAAAACAGTTCGCGAACCATGAAATAAGAATGCTATCATTCACACCAGACGCGGCAGGCAACTGCTGGCATACGCATTCACCCCGGAGCACCTGATGAACAACGACATTCCGCTAAAATATTATGATATCGCCGACGAGTACGCGACCGAGGCCGCAAAGCCGGTGAGCGATGCTGAACGCGACGCGCTGGCGCACTACTTCCAGCAGTTGATCACCCGTTTGATGAACAACGAAGAGATCGGCGAAGACGCGCAGCAAGAGATGGCAACCGTGGCCGGCGTCGACGCACAGCGTATCGATGATATCGCGGAGTTCCTCAATCGCTGGGGTAACGAGTAGCCAAAGACATGGCCTGTGTTTTACACTGCGCGCAAATTGAGTAGATATACTCTACGAGTATTAGGTTTAATCAGGCGGAAACAGCAATGAACGGAACAATCACAACGTGGTTTAAAGATAAAGGCTTTGGATTTATCAAAGATGAAAACGGCGATAACCGCTATTTTCATGTGATTAAGGTTGCTAATCCTGAGCTGATCAAGAAAGACGCGGCGGTGACTTTTGAGCCCACCACCAACAACAAAGGCCTGTCTGCCTACGCGGTAAAAGTCATACCAGACAGCAAATACATCTATATCGCGGGCGAGCGCCTGAAGCTCACGGCGATCAAGTCCTATCTGGTTTACAGCGAAGAAGTACCGGTTGAAACCCGCATTGATAAAGAAAATGCGGTGCTGTCCGTGGGCGCGCTGATGAACAGCATCAAGCCGAAATCAGATGTGAAGCCTGGCGAAATGCGCTCGCTGAAAAAGCTGGCTATCACCACCTTCCAGGGCACGACGCTGATCTTCTCGGAAGATGAGATCGACATCGACGAGACGGTGAAACTGCTTAAGGTCTGAAGCCCTTCAGACTGAATAAAAACCGAAGCTCAACTCCTTTTCAGGAGCGGGGTTTCGGTTTTTTTGTGTCAAAAAACTAACGCCAGGATTTAAGCCTTCTGCAATAAATCCCATCGATTGCCATAGAGATCCTCAAAGACCACCACGGTACCATACTCTTCTTCTCTGGGAGCTTCGCAGAACTGAACACCGGCTGACTTCATTTTATTGTAATCGCGCCAGAAATCATCGGTTTGCAGAAACAGGAAGACCCGTCCGCCACATTGGTTACCGATGAACGCTTCCTGAGTCTCATTAGCGGCTCTGGAGAGTAACAAATGACAGTCACTGTCCGGGTTCGGTGATACCACAACCCAACGTTTTCCTGGTTGTGGAGTATCTTCAACCAGGGTAAAACCGAGCTTGTTGGTGTAATAATCAATAGCCCTGTCGTAATCATCGACAACAATCGAAATAAATCCCAGGCATTTTTTATGCGTTTTCAAGATGTTTCCCTGTATAAAGTTAATATTAGCGAGGGTTCACTACGTTATCCATAAGTATGTAACGTGCCTCTTTGCGCGTGTATTGATCGATTAACGGCACAAGTCGGCGGAAATGCTCACTGGCACAATGTTCATCTAGCGCCGCGTGGTCTGGCCATTCTTCTATAAAAATAAAATGGCCCGGATCTTTTTCATCAATATAGAGGTCATAAGCAAGACAGAGTGGCTCCTTTTTCGTTGCCGATATTAGCTCACGATACAAAGGGAGAACGGTTTCAATACACTCAGGTTTGATAAAATCTTCAGCAATGACCTTTAACATGCCGCCTCCTGGCAAATAAACAATGCACACTATGTAATGAAGATATCATTTGGGCAAGACGCCACAATGCTATATCGGCAGATTAGTGAGCCGTTCCTGATATCAATCAGATGATCCGCATAACTGTGATCCACTTCACCTCCCGGCAACCAATATCTCCTGCGACGCGACGCCGTCCTCAATTTGTTTTGCCACCTTTTGTAAGGCTGGAAGATGCTTTTCCGCGGCCTGTTCGATGGACATTGCGCTGGCCATATACACCAGGTTCAAGCAGCCGATCACCCGCTGCTCGCTGCGGATGGGAACGGCGATGGAGGCGATTTTCTCCTCCTGATCCCAGCCGCGATAGTTCTGGCCAAAGCCGTCTTTACGCGCACGGTCCAGTATGGCGTCGAGCTTTAAGGGTTCGCGCGCCAGTTGGAACGCTTCTCCCGGTCTTGAGGCCAGCATTTCAATCAGTTCCTGACGCTCATTCTCTGGGCAAAACGCCAGCCAGGTCAGGCCGGAGGCGGTTTTTAATAGCGGCAAACGACGCCCGACCATCGCCCGGTGAAACGACAGGCGGCTGAAGCGGTGGGTGGTTTCACGCACCACCATGGCGTCCACATCCAGCGTGGAAACGTCGGTCGGCCAGATGACCTCGCGTAGCAGATCCCCCAACAGCGGGGCGGCGAGCGCAGAAATCCACTGCTCGTCACGAAATCCCTCGCTGAGCTGGCGGACTTTAATGGTTAAGCGAAAGCTGTCATCGGACAGGCTGCGCCGGACGTAACCCTCATCCTGCAACGTTTCCAGCAGTCGCCTGACCGTGGTGCGGTGCAGGCCGCTCAGCTCTGCCAGCAGGCCAACGCTGGCTCCGCCGTCTAGCCGATTTAACATATTTAATAACATTAACCCGCGCGTTAATCCGCGCACGGTTTTGTATTCGGTACCGTCGTCATTTTTCATATTCATTGACAAATCTACAGATAAAACAACGTTGTGCACTTAGTGCACGCCCAGGCATGTTTTGATTGTAGCGCAAAAACGCGCACCTATACTGACCGCACAATAAAAATATTCACATCTTTTTAACAAAACAAAATGCGCCTCGCCAGGGTCTGTCATTGCGTTTTGTCTGAGTAGTGAGGTTCTGAAATGACAACGATAAACCCGGATATCCAACCCGCTGTGCAGCACACCGCGCAGGTAGCGATTGCCGGTGCCGGTCCGGTAGGGCTGATGATGGCGAACTATCTTGGCCAGATGGGCATTGAGGTACTGGTGGTGGAAAAGCTCGATACGCTGATCGACTATCCCCGCGCCATCGGTATTGACGATGAAGCGCTGCGTACCATGCAGTCCGTCGGTTTGGTCGAGAATGTGCTGCCGCACACCACGCCGTGGCACGCGATGCGCTTTCTCACCCCGAAAGGTCGCTGCTTTGCCGATATCCAGCCGATGACCGATGAATTTGGCTGGTCGCGCCGCAACGCGTTTATTCAGCCGCAGGTGGATGCGGTGATGCTGGAAGGGCTGTCGCGTTTTCCCAACGTGCGCTGCCTGTTCTCACGTGAACTGGAGGCGTTCAGTCAGAAGGATGGCGAAGTGACGCTGAATCTGAAAGCGCCGGACGGTCAGCGTGAAACGGTGAAAGCTCAGTGGCTGGTGGCCTGCGACGGCGGTGGTAGCAACGTCAGGCGTTCGCTGAATGTGCCGTTCGAAGGCAAAACCGCGCCGAATCAGTGGATTGTGGTGGATATCGCCAACGATCCGCTCAGCACGCCGCATGTGTATCTGTGCTGCGATCCGGTGCGTCCGTATGTCTCCGCCGCGCTGCCGCATGCGGTGCGCCGGTTTGAATTTATGGTGATGCCGGGAGAAACCGAAGCGCAGCTCAGCGAGCCACAAAATATGCGCCAGTTGCTGAGCAAAGTGCTGCCGAACCCGGACAACGTCGAGCTGATCCGCCAGCGCGTGTATACCCATAACGCTCGTCTGGCCGAACGTTTTCGCATTGACCGCGTGCTGTTGGCTGGCGACGCGGCGCACATTATGCCGGTCTGGCAGGGGCAGGGGTACAACAGCGGCATGCGCGATGCCTTCAACCTGGCGTGGAAACTGGCGCTGGTGATAAAGGGTAAAGCCTGTGACGCGCTGCTGGATACCTACCAGCAGGAACGCCGCGACCACGCCAAAGCGATGATCGATCTCTCCGTGACCGCAGGCAACGTACTTGCGCCGCCGAAGCGCTGGCACGGCGCGGTGCGCGACGGGGTTTCCTGGCTGCTGAACTATATTCCGCCGGTCAAACGCTACTTCCTTGAAATGCGCTTTAAGCCGATGCCGCAGTACCACGCCGGGGCGCTGGTGCGTGAAGGCGACGCGAAAAGCTCACCGGTCGGCAAGATGTTTATCCAGCCGAAAGTGACGCTGGAAACGGGCGACGTGACGCTGCTCGACAACGTCATCGGACCGAATTTTGCGGTGATCGGCTGGGGCTGTAATCCTCTGTGGGGCATGAGCGAGACGCAAATCCAGCAGTGGCGTGCGCTTGGCACGCGGTTTATCCAGGTGGTACCGGACACGCAAATAAGCACCGATCAGGATAACCACGACGGCGTGACCCGCATCGGCGATACGCAAAACCGTCTGCGCGCGTGGTTTGCCCAACACAACGCTTCGCTGGTGGTGATGCGTCCGGACCGCTTTGTGGCCGCCATCGCCATTCCGCAAACTCTGGGCAGCACCCTGAATAAACTGGCGTCGGTGATGACGCTCACCCGCGCAAATGCCGATATTCCCGTTGAAAAGGTCGCCTGATATGCACGCTTATCTTCACTGTCTTTCTCACTCGCCGCTGGTGGGATACGTCGACCCGGCGCAGGCCGTACTCGATGAGGTTAACGGTGTGATCGCCAGCGCCCGCGCGCGTATTGCGGCGTTCGACCCTGAACTGGTGGTGCTGTTTGCCCCCGATCACTACAACGGTTTTTTCTACGACGTGATGCCGCCGTTCTGTTTAGGCGTGGGGGCCACGGCGATCGGTGATTTCGGCAGCGCGGCGGGGGAACTGCCGGTGCCGACAGATCTCGCTGAAGCTTGCGCCCACGCGGTAATGAAAAGCGGCATCGATCTGGCTGTCTCTTACAACATGCAGGTCGATCACGGCTTCGCGCAGCCGCTGGAGTTTTTGCTTGGTGGTCTGGATAAGGTGCCGGTGTTGCCGGTGTTTATCAACGGTGTCGCCACGCCGCTGCCGGGCTTTCAGCGTACCCGCATGCTCGGCGACGCGATTGGCCGTTTCGCCAGCTCGCTAAATAAGCGCGTGCTGTTTATTGGTTCCGGCGGGCTGTCGCATCAGCCGCCGGTCCCGGAGCTGTCGAAGGCCGATGCTCACATGCGCGATCGCCTGCTCGGCAGCGGCAAACAGCTACCCGAAAACGAGCGTGAACTGCGCCAGCAGCGGGTGATCAGCGCCGCCGAGAAGTTTGTGGCCGATCAAAACACGCTGCATCCGCTTAACCCTGTCTGGGATAACCGCTTTATGACTCTGCTTGAGCAGGGGCGTTTGCAGGAGTTGGATGAGGTCAGTAACGAAGAGCTGTCCGCGATGGCGGGCAAATCAACGCACGAAGTGAAAACCTGGGTCGCCGCCTTTGCCGCCATTTCTGCCTTTGGTAGCTGGCGTAGCGAAGGCCGTTATTACCGCCCGATCCCGGAGTGGATAGCCGGATTCGGCTCCCTGAGCGCCGCCACACAGAACTGAAACAGAACTGAATATGCAGGAGAACATCATGACTTACCAACCGCAAACCGAAGCCGCCACCAGCCGTTTTCTGGAGGTGCAGGAAGCAGGCGAAACCCTGCGCGTACATTTCAATGACTGTGGGCAGGGCGATGAGACCGTCGTGCTGCTTCATGGCTCCGGTCCGGGCGCGACCGGCTGGGCGAACTTCAGCCGCAATATCGATCCGCTGGTGCAGGCCGGATACCGGGTGATCCTGCTGGATTGCCCTGGCTGGGGCAAAAGCGATGGGATCGTTAACCGCGGTTCGCGATCCGATCTCAATGCCCGCATTCTGAAAAGCGTGGTCGATCAGTTGGATATTCAGAAAATCCACCTGCTGGGCAATTCGATGGGGGGGCACAGTTCCGTGGCGTTCACCCTGAGCTGGCCGGAACGTGTGGGTAAGCTGGTGCTGATGGGCGGCGGGACGGGCGGTATGAGCCTATTTACGCCGATGCCGACCGAAGGCATCAAGCGGCTGAATCAGCTGTATCGCGAGCCGACCATCGAGAACCTGAAGCTGATGATGGAGATCTTTGTCTTCGACACCCGCGATCTGACAGAAGCACTGTTTGAAGCGCGCCTGAATAACATGCTGTCGCGCCGCGATCATCTGGAAAACTTTGTCCAGAGCCTGGAAGCCAACCCGAAACAGTTCCCGGACTTCGGCCCGCGCCTGGGGGAAATCAAAGCCCAGACCCTGATTGTCTGGGGACGCAACGACCGCTTCGTACCGATGGACGCCGGTCTGCGCCTGCTCTCCGGAATTGCCGGTTCTGAGCTGCACATTTATCGCGACTGCGGACACTGGGCGCAGTGGGAACATGCGGATGCCTTTAACCAGCTGGTGCTGAATTTCCTCGCACGCCCTTAAGGAGCGGACATGACCAATCTTAATCTTGAGCAGATAGCCGCCGACTTACGACAGGCTGAGGAAAAAGGGGAAGCTATCGCCCCGCTGCGTGAACTGATCGGCGTGGACAACGCCGAAGCGGCCTACGCCATTCAGCGTATTAACGTGCACTACGACGTTGCGCAGGGCCGACGTGTGGTCGGGCGCAAAGTGGGTCTCACGCACCCGAAAGTGCAGCAGCAACTGGGCGTCGATCAGCCGGATTTCGGCACGCTGTTTGCCGACATGTGCTACGGCGATAACGACACCATTGCGTTTGAGCGCGTGCTGCAACCGCGTATTGAAGCGGAAATCGCGCTGGTGCTGAACCGTGACCTGCCCAATGCCGACACCACTTTTGACGAGCTGTATAACGCCATCGAGTGGGTGCTGCCCGCGCTGGAAGTGGTCGGCAGCCGTATCCGTGACTGGTCAATCAAGTTTGTTGATACCGTGGCGGATAACGCCTCCTGCGGCGTGTATGTGGTCGGCGGCCCGGCACAGCGTCCGGCAGGGTTAGATTTGAAAAACTGCGCGATGAAAATGACGCGCAATAACGAAGAGGTTTCCAGCGGGTGCGGCAGCGAATGTCTGGGACATCCGATCAACGCCGCCGTCTGGCTGGCGCGCAAAATGGCCAGCCTTGGCGAGCCGCTGCGCGCCGGAGACATTATTCTCACTGGGGCGTTAGGCCCGATGGTAGCGGTGAATGCGGGCGATCGTTTCGAGGCCCATATTGAGGGTATTGGTTCAGTTGCCGCCACGTTCTCTGCGGCGGTTACAAAAGGAAGTCAGTCATGAGTAAGCGTAAAGTCGCCATTATCGGTTCCGGCAACATCGGCACTGATTTGATGATTAAAATTCTGCGTCACGGCGTGCATCTGGAAATGGCGGTGATGGTCGGTATCGACCCGCAATCCGACGGCCTGGCGCGCGCCAGTCGCATGGGCGTCGCCACTACCCATGAAGGGGTGAAAGGTCTTATCGCCATGCCGGAGTTTGCCGACATCGACATCGTGTTTGACGCCACCAGCGCAGGTGCGCACGTGAAAAACGACGCCGCGCTGCGCGCCGTTAAACCGGGGATCCGCCTGATTGACCTGACGCCCGCGGCAATTGGCCCGTACTGCGTCCCGGTGGTAAATCTTGAGGCTAACGTCGATCGGCAGAACGTCAATATGGTGACCTGCGGTGGGCAGGCGACCATTCCGATGGTGGCGGCGGTCTCTCGCGTGGCAAAAGTCCATTACGCGGAGATTATCGCTTCGATCGCCAGTAAATCTGCGGGACCGGGCACGCGTGCCAATATCGATGAGTTTACTGAAACTACCTCGAAAGCCATTGAAGTGGTCGGCGGCGCGGCAAAAGGTAAAGCCATTATCGTCCTTAACCCAGCCGAACCGCCGCTGATGATGCGCGACACGGTGTATGTGCTGAGCGAAGCGGCCTCCCTGGTGGAAATCGAGGCGTCAATCAACGAGATGGCGGCGGCGGTACAGGCGTACGTACCGGGCTATCGCCTGAAACAGCGCGTGCAGTTTGAAGTCATCCCGCAGGATAAACCGGTCAATTTGCCGGGCATTGGCCAGTTTTCCGGGCTGAAAACCGCCGTCTATCTGGAAGTGGAAGGCGCGGCGCACTATCTGCCAGCCTACGCGGGCAACCTCGACATTATGACCTCCAGCGCGCTGGCGACCGCAGAGAAGATGGCGCAGTCACTGGCACGCAAGGCAGGAGAAGCAGCATGAACGGTAAAAAACTCTATATCTCTGACGTGACCCTGCGCGACGGTATGCACGCCATTCGTCACCAGTATTCGCTGGAAAACGTGCGCCAGATAGCTAAAGCGCTGGACGGTGCGCGGGTGGATTCCATTGAAGTGGCGCACGGCGACGGTCTACAGGGTTCCAGTTTTAACTATGGCTTTGGTGCACACAGCGACCTGGAGTGGATTGAAGCGGCGGCGGACGTGGTGAAACACGCAAAGATCGCCACGCTGCTGTTGCCGGGTATCGGCACTATTCACGACCTGAAAAATGCGTATCAGGCCGGGGCGCGCGTGGTGCGTGTGGCGACCCACTGCACCGAAGCGGACGTGTCGGCCCAGCATATTCAGTATGCGCGCGAGTTAGGTATGGACACCGTCGGCTTTCTGATGATGAGCCATATGACCACGCCGGAGAACCTCGCACAGCAGGCGAAACTGATGGAAAACTATGGCGCGACCTGTATTTATGTGGTCGATTCAGGCGGGGCGATGAACATGTCCGATATCCGTGACCGCTTCCGCGCCCTGAAAGCGGTGCTGAAGCCGGAGACGGAAACCGGGATGCACGCCCACCACAACCTGAGCCTCGGCGTGGCGAACTCCCTTGCTGCGGTAGAAGAGGGTTGTGACCGCATCGATGCCAGCCTGGCCGGTATGGGCGCAGGCGCGGGTAATGCGCCGCTGGAGGTGTTTATCGCCGCGGCGGATAAGCTTGGCTGGCAGCATGGCACCGATCTGTATGCGCTGATGGATGCCGCCGACGATCTGGTGCGTCCGTTACAGGACCGCCCGGTGCGGGTGGACCGCGAAACGTTGGCACTGGGCTATGCCGGGGTATATTCGAGCTTCCTGCGCCACTGTGAAGTGGCGGCGGCGCGTTATGGCCTGAGCGCGGTAGATATTCTGGTTGAACTGGGCAAACGCCGGATGGTGGGCGGCCAGGAAGATATGATCGTCGACGTGGCGCTGGATCTGCGCAACAGCAAATAAAAAATGATTATGCGGCTGGCAACGTATCAGCCGCGATTCACCTGCATCGTGACCTCAGAGGTACATCTTATGACTACCCGTACCCCCTCATCCACCCGCCTGACGTTGACCGTCGGGCTGTGTTTTTTAGTCGCCCTGATGGAAGGGCTGGATTTACAGGCCGCCGGTATCGCTGCCGTCGGTATCGCCCACGCGTTTGCACTGGATAAAATGCAGATGGGCTGGATCTTCAGCGCGGGCATTCTTGGGCTGCTGCCCGGCGCGCTGGTGGGCGGAATGTTGGCCGATCGCTATGGCCGCAAGCGCATTCTTATTGCCTCGGTGGCGCTGTTCGGCCTGTTCTCGCTGGTCACGGCGCTTTCCTGGGATTTCTCATCGCTGGTATTTGCCCGCCTGATGACCGGCGTCGGGCTGGGCGCGGCGTTGCCGAACCTGATTGCGCTGACTTCCGAGGCGGCGGGGCCACGTTTTCGCGGTACGGCGGTGAGCCTGATGTACTGCGGCGTGCCGATTGGCGCGGCGTTAGCGGCGGCGCTCGGGTTTAGCGGTCTGGCCTCCGCCTGGCAAACCGTGTTCTGGGTCGGCGGGGTGATCCCACTGCTGTTAGTGCCGTTGCTGATGCGCTGGCTGCCGGAATCGCAGGTGTATGCCCAGCAAACGCAGGTCGCCGCCGCGCCGTTGCGCGCCCTGTTTGCGCCTGCCACCGCGACAGCCACGCTGCTGCTGTGGCTGTGCTATTTCTTCACCCTGCTGGTGGTGTATATGTTGATCAACTGGCTGCCGATGCTGTTGGTGGAGCAGGGTTTTCAGCCCTCGCAGGCGGCGGGCGTGATGTTTGCCCTGCAAATCGGCGCGGCCAGCGGGACGTTGATCCTCGGAGCGTTGATGGACAAACTGCGCCCGGTGGTGATGTCGTTGTTGATCTACACCGGAATGCTGGCGTCATTGTTGGCGTTGGGGACGGTATCTTCATTGAGCGGTATGCTGATGGCCGGATTTGTGGCGGGGATGTTTGCCACCGGCGGGCAAAGCGTGCTGTATGCGCTGGCGCCGCTGTTTTACAGCACGCAGATCCGCGCGACAGGTGTGGGCACTGCCGTCGCGGTGGGGCGTTTAGGCGCGATGAGCGGCCCGCTGCTGGCGGGGAAAATGTTAGCGCTCGGCACCGGAACGGTAGGGGTGATGGCGGCTTCTGCGCCGGGCATTTTATTGGCAGGCCTGGCGGTGTTTATTTTGATGAGCCGAAAATCGCAGATCCAGGTTCAGGCCAGCGGCTCCTGACCGCGTGCTCATCCAGACGTATGAGAGGCGACACGCGGTTCCCACTTCCGGGTGAACGCCATCGGCTGACTTCGTTGCCAGAGTTGACATAAACCCTGGCAACGGAGGCGTTATGAGCTGGCGACCCTTTTTGTATCTGATCATTACTCCTTACCCAATGTTAAGCGCCCGACGCGGACATCTGCGCCTGGTGCAGGGCTGAGGCATATCCATAATTGTGGGCGCGCGCGGCTCCCCGTCTGTACGGCTGTGTTATGGTGGCAGTTTACATCTGTGAAAACAGGAGCCAGAACATGTCGCAGAATAATCCGTTAAGCGCCATCCTCGATCAACAGGATTTCCTGCTGCTGGATGGTGCGATGGCGACGGAGCTGGAAGCGCGTGGCCGTAACTTAGCTGATAGCCTGTGGTCAGCTAAAGTGCTGGTCGAAAACCCGGAGCTTATCCGCGAAGTCCATCTTGATTACTTCCGGGCGGGAGCGCAATGTGCGATCACCGCCAGCTATCAGGCGACACCGGCGGGTTTTGTCGCGCGCGGTCTGGATGAAGCGCAGTCGAAAGCGCTGATTGGCAAAAGCGTGGAGCTGGCGCGCAAAGCGCGTGAAGCGTATCTGGCAGAGAGCCCGCAGGCGGGCACGCTGCTGGTGGCAGGGTCCGTCGGGCCTTACGGCGCGTATCTGGCGGATGGTTCTGAATACCGTGGTGATTACCAACGTAGCGCTGAAGAGTTTCAGGCGTTTCACCGCCCGCGCGTGGAAGCGTTGCTGGATGCAGGGGCCGATCTGTTAGCCTGTGAAACCCTGCCGAATTTTGCCGAGATTAGCGCGCTGGCTGAGCTGCTGACCGCCTATCCGCGCGCCCGCGCGTGGTTTTCGTTTACCCTGCGTGACAGCGAACACCTGAGCGATGGCACGCCGCTGCGTGACGTAGTCGCGCTGCTGGCGCGTTATCCGCAGGTGGTGGCGATTGGCATCAACTGTATTGCGCTGGAAAACACGACCGCCGCGTTGCAGCATTTACACGGCTTAACGGCGCTGCCGCTGGTGGTGTATCCGAACTCGGGCGAACACTACGATGCCGGGAGCAAAACCTGGCATCATCACGGCGAGACCTGCGCTACGCTGGCGGATTATTTACCGCAGTGGCGGGCCGCTGGAGCACGGCTGATTGGCGGGTGCTGTCGCACCACGCCTGCGGATATTGCCGCGCTAAAAGTTCTGCGCTGATGTTTATTGCCGGATGCGGCTAACGCCTTATCCGGCCTGGAAAACCCTCGCCAATCCCGTTATGCCGCGTCTGCCAGGACAAACATGCCGTACGGGTGGATTTCGAGGTAATACTGCTCGCCGACGTCCGGCTGCAGACGCGTGGCGTTGACCTGCAATAAAATCTCCTGTCCGTGCCACTCCACCGTGACCTCATACTGCGGCCCCATATACGCCACGTGGCGGATTACGCAGCGCTGGCTCTCTTCGCCGCGATCGCTGAGCGTGATCGCTTCCGGGCGCACGCCGACCATGCCTTCGCCTTGCGTGCCAAAGTGCGGCGGGCGCGGCAGATGATAGCCGTAGATATCAACGTATCTGTCGCTGAAGGTGGCCGGGAACAGGTTGGCATCGCCCATAAAGCTCGCCATAAAGCGCGAAGCGGGCTGGCGATACAGATCCTGCGGCGAGCCGATCTGCATGATGTGTCCTTTGTTCATCACCAGCACGGTATCGGATACCGCAAAGGCTTCGCTCTGATCGTGGGTCACGTACAGCGAGGTGATATCAAACTGCTTTTGCAACTCACGGATCTTGTCGCGCATGCTGCGCCTGAGGTTGGCGTCGAGGTTGCTCAGCGGTTCATCAAACAGCAGCACTTTCGGTTTGAGGATCAGCGCACGGGCCAGCGCCACGCGCTGCTGCTGCCCGCCGGAGATCTGATCGACATAGCGGTCTTCAAAGCCTTCCAGATCCACCATCGCCAGCGCTTCTTTTACGCGCGTTTTCAGCTCACTACGCGACACGCCGAGCATCTTCAGGCCGTAACCGACGTTTTCGCCCAGCGACATATGCGGGAACAGGGCATACGATTGAAACACCATGCAGATATCGCGCTGCTGAATTGAGCGATGGGTGACGTCTTCGCCATCAATATAAATTTGTCCTTCGCTCGGTTTTTCCAGCCCGGCGACCAGACGCAAAATGGTGGTTTTGCCGCAGCCGGATGGGCCGAGCAGCGTCACCATTTGCCCCTGTGGAATGGTGAGATTGATATTGTCGATAACCGTGTTGCTGCCAAAACGTTTGGTGACGTTGCGCAGTTCAACGAAATTTTTCTGAGTCATAATGCGCTCCATTACGCCGGGTTTTTGGCTTTTGAACGGGAGGTTCGTGATTCACCGATCAGCCAGTCAAAGATGAAAATAATCGCCAGCATCACCACGATCAGAATCGACCCGTAGGCAATCGCCACGCCGTATTCGCCGTCTTCCACACGGTTCAGAATGTAGGCGGTCGCCACGCGGGTGTCTGGCGTGACGAGGAACACAATGGCGCTGACGGTGGTAATGGCGCGTACAAAGCTGTAGATCAGCGCCGAGAGGATTGCCGGGCGCAGCAGCGGCAGCAGGATGTGCGTAATGGTACGCAGGGAACCGGCGCGCAGGCTGAGCGAGGCTTCATCCAGCGATTTATCGATCTGACCGAGCCCTGCGATCCCCGCGCGAATGCCCACCGGGACGTTACGCATCACCATTGAGATAATCACGATGGCGGCGGTTCCGGTGAGGTACACCGGGGCGCTGTTAAAGGCGAGAATATAGGAGACACCCGCCACGGTGCCGGGGACGGCAAAGCACAGCATGGTGGTGAATTCGATGGTCTTTTTGCCTTTAAACTGCTGGCGCACCACGACCCAGGCGATCAGCAGGCCGAAGATAGCGGTGATCGGTGCGGCGATACCGGCGTAGAGCAGGGTGTCGAGTAGTGAAGGCCATGCGCCGTCGCTCATCCCCTGACCAAACAGTTTGGTAAAGTTGGCCAGCGTCAGGGTGTAGTCCACGCCCCAGTTAACGGTGAAACTGCCGTAGAAAATGCTGCCGTACAGCAGGGCGTTAAAGGCAATCCACACCGCCAGCAGCGCGACCACGCTCCACACCAGCGTCACCGGCAGCGGCTGCACGTCACCACGGTAGGATTTACCGGAAACGGTGACATAGGAGCGTTTACCAATCCACATGTACTGCACGCAGAACACCAGCAGGGAGAACAGCAACAGGAACGCGCCCAGCGTACTGGCGGCCTGGTAGTCGAGCTGTGAACCGGTGATGTAGAAGTAGATTTGCGTCGCCAGCACGTCGAAGTTTCCGCCGAGCACCAGCGGGTTACTAAAGTCAGCCAGCGATTGCACAACTACGATCAGGAAAGCGTTAGCCAGCGCCGGTTTCAGCAACGGGACAAACACGCCGTTAAAGGTCTGCCAGCGGCTGGCGCGCAGGGTATATGACGCTTCTTCCAGCGACGGATGAATGGTCTTAATAGCCCCGTCCAGGATCATAAACGCCATCGGGGTGAAGGCCAGCACCTGTGCCAGCCAGATGCCGGTAAACCCGTACAGCCAGTTGGTGTTGGTTAAACCAAACCACTCGACCATTAATTCGGTGATATAGCCGGAGCGACCCATCATTAAGGTGACGCCAAGGCCGACGACAAACGGTGGGGTGACGATCGGCAGTATTGAGAAAATTCGGCCAATGATGGCGCTACGTCTGGCGATACGGGTGGTGTAAATTGCCAGCACCAGGCCGAAGAAGGTACAGCCGACGCCGACCGCAATTGACAGCATAATCGAGTTGAGGATCACCTGAATGATATGCGCCTGCGACAGCACATTCATAAACGCCAGCGGGGCAAATTCTCCGGCGTCGTTGGTGAACATCGGAATGAAAATAGCGATACTCGGCCAGACGATAAAAATACCGATCAGCGCGACAATCGCGGTGAGCGAGCCGATGACGAAACGGTCGCCGCCCAGCCATTCCAGGCGGGTGAGCGCCAGGGTCATTATCGCGCCAAGTGCGACAAACAGTACGATGGTGGCATAGCCTAAGCCGCGCCCTTCAATTGTGGCGCTGGCGACGATGAACGCCATACAGAAAAACGCCCAGCCCGCGTCGAGATAATGGCGGCTGCGCTGTTCGCGTTTAGCTTCATGGAAGGGGCGAACCAGCAGCAGGCTCGGCAGCAGATACCACAGCCAGCTGATATTGAAATGTGACCAGCTGTAGGCGGCGAGTATTTCGTCGCGCGTGGACTCCAGCAGCCCGTAGTCCAGGCTCCAGCTTGGCAGTAAGGCAAACGCCAGCCAGCCGAACAAAACCCAAAGGAATATCGCATCCCGTTTTTTCACAGGATGGAGTGCAAGTGTGTGTGACATAGCGGTTCCGGTATTCCAGGCCGGGTGCGGTAATTATGCCACACCCGGCAAATGATCGCCGATGTAGGCTTATTTACCCATCTTCACTTCGCTGACCCATTTGTTGATCAAGGCCTTACGCACGTCTGTCGAGCCGTACTTATCCATGTCGTAATTGATAAGCTTCAGGTCGTCGAGCTTCAGCGAGTTGGGGGAAGTCTCTGCGGTGGTATTGGTCAGGATCTGATAGGACTTGCCTTTCTTCCACGCCAGTTCCTGGGCGTCTTTTGATAACACCCAGTCAACGAACAGTTTGGCGTTATCGAGGTTACGCGCGCCTTTCAGGATGCTAACGCCGCCGATTTCATAGCCGGTGCCTTCGCAAGGGGAGATAAGCTCCAGCGGCGCGCCCTGTTCCTTTTCCAGCGAGTAGTCGTGCAGGAAGCCAATACCGATAGCCGTTTCGCCACGGGCGGCGTTACGCGCCGGGGCAATGCCGGATTTGGTGTACTGAGAGACGTTAGCGTTGAGCTGTTTCAGGTAGTCAAAGGCCTGATCTTCCCCCCATAGCTGGGCGAAGGTCGCAAGCGCAGTGTAGGCAGTGCCTGAACTCTGCGGGTCAGCAATCTGGATTTCGCCTTTGTATTCCGGTTTGGTCAGATCTTTCCAGCATTTTGGTATCGGTAGATTTTTCTCTTTCAGGCGCTGGGTATTGACGCCAAAGCCCAGAATACCAACGTAAACCGCCGAGGAGAGGTTGCCTTTCACTTTGGCCGGATCGCGGAAGTTCTCCATAATCTGCGTGAGGTTCGGCGATTTATACGGTTGCAGCAGACCCATTTCACCGGCCTGAGACTGCGGGTCCAGCGTTCCGCCGTACCAGACATCCGCCTGCGGGTTTTTCTTCTCGGCATCCACTTTCGCCAGCGTACTGCCCGAGCCGTTGCGAATGAATGAGGTCTTCACATCATATTTTTCGCCGAAGGCTTTGGTTTCGGTTTCGCACATCTCGTTGGTGGCGCTGCAGTAGACCACCAGACGACCTTCTGCCTGTGCAACGCTGCTTAACGCCGCCAGAGCAAGGCCGGAGGCAATCAGGGTAGAGGTAAGCGTCAGTTTCATTGTTTTATCCTTTGACTGAGAGAAGGGGTAATGCCTGCAATAAGCAGCGGCATCAGCAATAAACCCATAAAGACAGCGGCAACCGAGAGCAAACTGAACATTCCCGACCAGCCGTAGTGTTCTATGACCAGCGACAGCGGCCAACCCGCCAGCGCGGCCCCCAGGTAGGCGAACAACCCGAGAAAACCGGTGATCGAACCTGCCGCCGCCTTGTGCCCGCATTCGACGGCGGCCAGGCCAATCAACATCTGCGGGCCAAACACAAAAAAGCCCACGGTAAAGAAACAGGCTGCCAGCAGCGCGTAGTGGTGCACTGGCGCCAGCCACAACGCAGCGACGGAGACCATCAACCCGAGCGTGAACAGCAAAATCATCGGTGCACGCTGGCCGCTAAACAGCAGATCCGAACCCCATCCGGCAAACAGCGCGCCGAGCAAGCCGCCGACTTCAAACAGCATCACCGTGGCATTGGCGCTGAGCAGATTGACCCCGTGGCTTTCCGTCAACCAGATGTTGCCCCAGTCGTTGAGCGCAATGCGGATCAAATAGACCAGTACATACGACACACCGAGCAGCCAGATCATCGGGTTCTTCAGCATGGTGGTGCGTAACATTTGCCACAGTCCCATCGGCGGGCTTTGCTGCTCCTGACGCAGCTCCAGCGGATCCTGCCGCCATTCTCCAACCGTCGGTAATCCCTCTTCCCGGGGCGTGCCTTTCAGTTGCAGGGTGAGCCAGATGCCTAACGCCATGCTGATTACCCCCGGTGTCAGCATCGCCGCCTGCCAGCCCC
Source organism: Citrobacter sp. FP75 (assembly GCF_018342065.1). Classification (GTDB taxonomy): domain Bacteria; phylum Pseudomonadota; class Gammaproteobacteria; order Enterobacterales; family Enterobacteriaceae; genus Citrobacter. The sequence continues at coordinate 20,733 of NZ_JAFDOE010000001.1, forward strand.
ACCAGTGGGCGGCAAAGGCGCTAATCAATGGGATAATTGCCCCACCGATGTTGATCGACATGTTCCAGCAGCCCCACCAGAAGCCGCGCTCATTGCGCGAGTACCAGTGGGTCAGCAGTCGAGCGCAGGGCGGCCAGCCCCAGCCCTGAAAAAATCCGTTTAGCGTCCACACCGCCAGCAGCAGCGGTAGGGATTCACCAAAGGCGAACACCACGTTTAAGACGCCGGTAGCAAACAGGCCGATACCCATAAATGCCCGCTGCCCGTGGCTGTCGTGCCACAGTCCGGCGGTGAACTTCGACAGGCCATAGGTCAGATAAAACAGCGATCCCAGCAGGCCGATATCACTTTTATCCAGACCCAGATCCGTTTGCAGCGCCGGCAGCACGTAGTTCACGCTTTTGCGCGTCAGATAAAACGCCGCGTAGCCAATCACCATGCACAACAGCAGGCGTGGACGTAGCGTCCGGTAGCGTTGGTCTGTTTCGCGTGTATGCATGGCCGTCTCCGTTTTGCTGACTATAGGAAAGTGAAATCGAAAGGGGATGAGAGAAAGTCCAGAGTGGCTAAGACTTTTTCCTGGTTAGCGGCGGGTTTGTTGCAAATTTGTGGGCAAGTTAACAATTACCCGCGTACCGTTGTTCGATTCGAGCGTTAGCTCACCGCCCAACGCGCTGACCCGCTCACGCATCCCCTGGATGCCGAAGCCGGGGATTTTTTCCGGCAGAATGCCCACGCCGTTGTCTTCAACGTGCAGATACAGGCTCTGTTCCTGTTGGCGTAACGCAATCGACACCGCACTGGCATTGGCATGTTTACAGACGTTATTGAGCAGCTCCTGCAGCAGGCGGTACAGCGTAAAGCGGACGGTTTCATTGTCTGGCGTATTTTCAAGCTGGTAGTCAAACCGACAACGAATGCCCCGTTCGGCAAAGGCAAATTCATTCACCAGATGATGGAGCGCCTCTTTAAAGGACAGTTCATCGAGCGCGGGCGGACGAAGCTGGCGTAACAGTTGGCGGGTGGAGTGGTGAATGCGTCGGGCAAGGTCGTTGATCTGATTCGCCGCCTCCAGCGTTTGCTGTGGATCCTGCGCCCGCTTGACCAACTGCGAGTGGATCTGAATGGCGGTAATGTTCTGACCAATTTCGTCATGCAGCTCCCGTGCCAGGCTCTTACGCGTATTTTCTTCCGTGCGGATCAACTGCTCGGTCAGCGCGCGCCGCGCCGTTAACTCGGCTTCCAGACGCTGACGATAATGATGCAGGTTCTGCGCCAGATGCTGCTGGCGGCTGATGGCGATCCCAAGACCAATACCCAGCAGCGCCTGGGTCGCGAGGAAAATCTCCAGCTCCAGCAGATTGCTGAATCCCACGCCTACCTGACGGGCGATGGTGATCATCATGCTGCCGAGTAGTCCGGACAACACGCCGCCCTGCCAGCCAAATTTCCACGCCATTACTACGTTGGGCAAGAACACCACGATCAGCAGCAGGCGTTCGATGTCCGGTGACAGCACCATCTGTGTGCCGATGCCGATGATAAAAAACAGGCTACACCAGATGATAAGCGAGGTGCGCAGCGGTGGATTGCTGGTGTCCAGGCCGAGTAAATGATAGCGGTGCTGCTGGCGCAGAAATTCGTAGATCAGATAAACAAATGGCGTCAGCAGTACGCCACCGGTAAACGACGCCAGGCCAATCAGCGTTGCCGGACTTTGAATAAAGGGTGACAGCAGGACGGTATTAAGCAGCGAGGTGATGGTCACGGCAGCCAGTAATAGCGTTAATCGCTGCCAGTAGAGCGGGAAGCGGTGCCAGTATGACTGACCGATACTTGCTGGTAGCAGACTTATCAGCGGGGCAGCCAGCAGAATATAGCTGTTCAATAATTGTTCGCTGTGTAGCCAGAACAGCATCAGCACCGGTGGTAGCACCAGCGCGGGCCAGTAACGGCGCGACAGCAGGATCAGCAGAGCAAGATAGACACCGTGTGGCAGGAATAGCGCCGCCTGCTGCCCGTTATGTGTCAGGTAAAAACCGAGTGTCCACAGCATCAGCCAGCCCGAACCCCAGGCCAGCAGGATAAACAGGGAGATCACCCAATGGCGAGTCGCGCGTGACATTAATGCCCCGTCAGCAACTGGTGGTCGAGCGCAAAATGCACCAGATCGATGGTGCTATGGCATTGCAGTTTGCCCAGCACGTTCGCGCGGTGGACGTGCACCGTTTTATGGCTGAGGTCGAGCTTGAAGGCTATCTCTTTCACGCTGTCGCCTTTAACCAGCAGATCAAACACTTCGCGCTCGCGAGGGGTCAGCACTTCCAGCACCTGTGCGGGCTGCTCACCGCCGCGTAACGCCCGTAGCGCGTCGGCGCACAGGTAATGTCCGCCCATACCTACTGAACGCACCGCTTGCACCAGTTCTTCCGGTCCACAGCGTTTGGTCAGATAGCCGCTGGCGCCGGCATCCAGCGCGCTTTGCACGAACGTGGGCGAGTCATAAATGCTGAGAATAATGGCGCGAAAGTTGGGTTTCTGCGCCCGCAGGCGTTTTAACAGGCTCAGGCCATTTTCATCCGGCATGGCGATGTCCATCACCGCCACGCTGACGTCATCGCGCAGTAATGCAGGCCAGGCCTCTGCGGCGCTGCTGAACTGACCGGCGACGTTAAGGTCATCTTCGAGACTGAGTAATTGCGCAAAGCCGGAACGCACCACCACATGGTCATCCACCAGCACAACATGAATCATGATATTTCTCTCTTGCCTGACAATGGCGTCTATGATGCCTGCCCCCGTCCTGCTGGCAATCCCCGTGGCGCGGATATGTAACGAATGTAACAAAATCGCAATAATTTGCCAGCCTGGAATCAAATGCATTTCTGAGCTAACCATTGCTGCTTTTTTTCTAAAAACGCTTTGTTCTTAGCCAGAATTTTTAATTCCTTCATCAAACGCATCGCGCCGGAAATACTGCACCCATAACAAATAAGGGGAGCAGACACTATGGCACTAACATCGCGTATTACACTCATTGCCACATTGGCATTCGCGGCATTTCAGGCGCAGGCGGTGAATGTCACCGTTGCTTATCAGACCTCCGCCGAACCCGCTAAAGTGGCGCAGGCGGATAACACGTTTGCCAAAGAGAGCGGGGCTACCGTTGACTGGCGCAAGTTTGATAGCGGGGCGAGCATCGTCCGGGCGTTGGCCTCTGGCGATGTGCAGATTGGCAATCTGGGTTCCAGCCCGCTGGCGGTGGCTGTCAGCCAACAGGTGCCGATTGAAGTGTTCCTGCTGGCATCAAAGCTCGGCAATTCTGAAGCGCTGGTGGTGAAGAAAAATATCAGTAAACCGCAAGATTTGATTGGCAAACGCATTGCCGTGCCGTTTATTTCCACCACCCATTACAGCCTGCTGGCAGCGCTAAAACATTGGGGCATCAAGCCCGGTCAGGTAGAGATTGTGAACCTGCAGCCGCCAGCGATCATTGCCGCCTGGCAGCGCGGGGATATTGACGGTGCGTATGTCTGGGCACCGGCGGTTAATGCACTGGAAAAAGACGGCAAGGTGTTAACCGACTCCGAAAAAGTAGGCGAGTGGGGCGCACCAACGCTGGACGTGTGGGTGGTGCGCAAAGATTTTGCTGAGAAGCATCCTGAGGTGGTGAAAGCCTTTGCCAAAAGCGCAATTGCTGCGCAGCAACCTTATATCACTAATCCCGAAGCATGGCTAAAACAGCCTGAGAACATCAGCAAGCTGTCGCGCCTGAGCGGCGTGCCGGAAGCCGATGTGCCGGGGCTGGTGAAAGGTAACACTTACCTGACGCCGCAACAGCAGGTTGCCGAGCTGACCGGAGCGGTGAACAAAGCGATTATCGACACCGCGCAGTTCCTCAAAGAACAGGGCAAAGTGCCTGCCGTCGCAACGGATTACAGCCAGTATGTTACCGATCGCTTCGTGCAATAAATAAGGAGGCGCTGATGCTGCAACTCTCTCATCTCTCTGCCGATTACGACGGTAAACCGGCACTGGAAGATATCAACCTGATGCTTGATAGCGGTGAACTGCTGGTGGTCCTCGGGCCTTCCGGCTGCGGTAAAACCACGCTGCTGAACCTGATTGCCGGGTTTGTACCGTATCAACATGGCAGCATCATGCTGGAGGGTAAAAAAGTAGAGGGGCCGGGGGCGGAGCGCGGGGTGGTGTTCCAGAACGAAGGTCTGCTGCCCTGGCGCAACGTACAGGACAATGTGGCCTTTGGTCTGCAACTGGCGGGCGTGGAGAAATTGCAGCGCCAACGTACTGCGCAGGCGATGCTGAAGAAAGTGGGGCTGGAAGGTGCGGAAAAACGTTTTATCTGGCAGCTTTCCGGCGGTCAGCGTCAGCGCGTCGGCATTGCCCGCGCGCTGGCGGCTAATCCACAGCTGTTACTTCTGGACGAACCCTTTGGTGCGCTGGATGCCTTCACCCGCGAGCAGATGCAAACTCTGTTACTGACGCTCTGGCATGAGACCGGTAAGCAGGTGCTGCTCATTACCCACGATATTGAAGAGGCGGTGTTTATGGCTACCGAACTGGTGCTGCTCTCGCCGGGGCCGGGTCGGGTGCTGGAACGCCTGCCGCTTAATTTCGCCCGCCGCTTTGTGGCCGGTGAGCCGAGCCGCCGCATTAAATCCGATCCACAGTTTATTGCCATGCGCGAGTACGTGTTAAGTCGTGTTTTCGAGCAACGGGAGGCTTTCTCATGAGCGTGGTCATCAACGATAAACCGCGTCAGCGCGCGTTGAGTTGGCGCTGGCCGTTCTCGCGGCAGTTCAGCCTTAGCGTGGCCACCCTGGCTGTGTTGCTGGCTATCTGGTGGGTCGTTGCCGCTTTACAGCTAATCAGCCCGCTATTTTTACCGCCGCCGGGGCAGGTGCTGCAAAAACTCATCACTATTGCCGGGCCGCAGGGGTTTATGGATGCGACATTGTGGCAGCATCTGGCGGCCAGCCTGACGCGCATTGTCACCGCACTGCTGGCGGCAGTGCTGCTGGGCGTCCCGGTTGGGATCGCCATGGGGCTGAGCCCGACGGTGCGTGGCATTTTCGATCCGATCATTGAACTGTATCGTCCGGTGCCGCCGCTGGCCTATTTACCGCTGATGGTGATCTGGTTTGGCATTGGTGAAACCTCGAAGATCCTGCTGATCTATCTGGCGATTTTTGCCCCTGTCGCGATGTCTGCGCTGGCGGGTGTAAAAAGTGCGCAGCAGGTACGGGTGCGGGCGGCGCAGTCACTGGGGGCCAGTCGTACGCAGGTGTTGTGGTTTGTGATTTTACCTGGCGCTTTACCGGAAATTCTTACCGGGCTGCGCATTGGACTGGGCGTGGGGTGGTCGACATTAGTGGCGGCGGAGCTGATTGCCGCGACGCGAGGTCTGGGGTTTATGGTGCAGTCAGCCGGTGAGTTTCTGGCAACCGATGTGGTGCTGGCGGGAATTGCGGTGATTGCCGCGATCGCCTTTATTTTAGAATTGGGTTTGCGTGCGCTCCAGCGCCGTCTGACGCCCTGGCATGGAGAAGTACAATGAGTGAACGTCTGAGCATTATCCCGCTGGGGCCGTACATTGGCGCACAGGTAACAGGGGCGGATTTGACGCGCCCGCTAAGCGATAACCAGTTTGAACAGTTGTATCATGCGGTGCTGCGTCATCAGGTGGTGTTCCTGCGTGAGCAGGCGATCACGGCGCAGCAGCAACGGGCGCTGGCGCTGCGTTTTGGCGATCTGCATATTCACCCGGTCTACCCGCATGCTGAAGGCGTTGAGGAGATAATTGTACTTGATACCCACAACGATAACCCGCCGGATAACGACAATTGGCATACCGACGTGACCTTTATTGAGACGCCGCCTGCCGGAGCGATTTTGGCGGCGAAAGAGCTGCCATCAACCGGTGGCGACACGCTGTGGACCAGCGGAATTGCTGCCTTTGAGGCGCTTTCAGAACCTTTTCGCCAGTTGCTGAGCGGCCTGCGCGCAGAACATGATTTCCGTAAATCGTTCCCGGAGTACAAGTACCGTAAAACCGAAGAGGAGCATAAGCGCTGGCTGGAGGCAGTAGCGAAGAATCCGCCGCTGCTGCATCCGGTGGTACGCACCCATCCGGTGAGCGGAAAACAGGCGCTGTTTGTGAATGAGGGCTTCACCACGCGAATCGTTGATGTGACGGAGAAAGAGAGCGAGGCGCTGCTTGGCTTCCTGTTCGCTCACGTCACCAAACCGGAGTTTCAGGTGCGCTGGCGCTGGCAGCCGGACGATGTGGCGATCTGGGATAATCGCGTGACCCAGCATTACGCTAATGCAGATTATCTGCCGCAGCGGCGCATTATGCACCGGGCGACGATTCTGGGAGATAAACCTTACTTTCGTGCGGGCTAACTGCCCGGTGGCGATTTTTTATCGGGCCTGCAAAATAGCAGGCCCGACAAGGCGACGTCATTAGCGCAGGATTTTTTTCTCTGCCAGATCCAGTGCGAAGTAGCTGAAGATCAGATCCGCGCCCGCCCGTTTGATCGATCCTAAGCTTTCCAGCACCACTTTCTCTTCATCTATTGCACCTGCCAGGGCCGCGAATTTGATCATCGCGTATTCACCGCTGACTTGGTAGGCGCCGATTGGCAGTTCGGTGCGTTCGCGAATATCACGCAGGATATCCAGGTACGCGCCAGCCGGTTTCACCATCAGGCAGTCTGCACCCTGGGCTTCATCCAGCAGAGATTCACGAATAGCTTCGCGACGGTTCATTGGGTTCATCTGATAGGTTTTACGATCGCCCTTCAGCGCGGTGCCTGCGGCTTCACGGAACGGGCCGTAGAATGAGGAGGCGAACTTGGTGGAGTAAGACATGATGGCGGTATCGGTGAAGCCCGCGGCGTCCAGCGCCTGGCGAATAGCCTGCACCTGACCGTCCATTGCGGCTGAAGGGGCGATGAAATCTGCGCCTGCAGCGGCGGCTACCACTGCCTGCTTGCCAAGATTGGCAAGGGTTAAATCGTTATCCACGCCGTGATCGCATAATACGCCACAGTGACCGTGCGAAGTGTATTCGCAGAAGCAGGTATCGGACATGACAATCATTTCCGGTACGGTTTGCTTGCAGATGCGGGACATACGCGCCACCAGACCGTCTTCTTTCCAGGCATCGCTGCCGGTGTCATCAGTATGGTGGGAAATCCCGAAAGTCATCACCGAGCGGATGCCAGCGTTAGCGATACGCTCGATTTCACGAGCCAGATGCTTCTCCGGAATGCGCATCACGCCGGGCATGGCCTCGATGGTTTTGTAATCGTCGAGTTCTTCTTCAACAAAGATCGGCAACACCAGGTCATTTAAGCTCAGTGTTGTCTCTTCAAACATAGCGCGCAGCGCAGGAGATTTGCGCAGGCGGCGAGGGCGTTGGATTAGGTCTGTCATGGTATGCCTGATGTTTGTGGAATCGAAGGCCGTAGTATACCCCAACCAGTGCACCGGTGTTTTACGAAAATGGGTTTTATACTTGCATTTTCTGGGACATACGAGAGTAGTCAGAGCAATATATATATATGAATGGTAATTTATTTATATTTGTCAGTGGTATTGTTATTCGTTAATTGATTTTAAATATCAATGTGTTTTGTTTTTTGGCGTTCAAGTTAATATTAATTATTTATTCATTGATTCTTTATCTATTTTAAGATCCATTTGTTTATTATATGAATCATCTGTCTTTTCTTTAATTAACTATATGAAGAGTATGATTTTTACTGTTTCCCGGTAAAGGTTTTTGCGGGGTTTTAAATGTTGTCCGGTTTCGGACTCGCGGGAAAGAATAATTGAACCTTTCTACCATGACGCCGCATAATCATTCCGCGAAACATAAAATGTTTTCTATGCATTGATAATTGATGGATCAACTATATTACGTCCCTGAGGAGGGATGACAAATGCACACTTGGAAAAAGAAACTCGTAGTCTCACAATTAGCATTAGCCTGCACATTGGCAATCACTTCTCAGGCGAATGCTTCAACTGATATCTCTGGTACCTCTTATACCACGTTCACCCATTATAATGACGCCTCCTACAGTGATGGTGTTTACTATGATGGATACGTTGGCTGGAACAACTATGACACGGATAGTATTTACAACGGTGATATTTACCCAGTAATTAATAACGCTACCGTTAACGGCGTAATTTCTACTTATTATCTGGATGATGGTCTTTCTACTAACACCAATACCAATAGCCTGACGATCAAAAATAGTACCATTCACGGTATGGTAACATCCGAATGTATGACGACGGATTGTACTAACCGTAGCGGCACGGATTATTACTACGACCGTCTGGCGATGAGTGTTATCAATTCAACTATCGATGATAACTACGAACATTATACCTACAACGGTACCTATAATGACGCAGCCGACACGCACGTTGTCGATGTTTATAACCTGGGTACGGCTATCACCCTCGATCAAGAAGTTGATCTGTCTATCTCCAATAACTCACACGTTGCAGGCATTACGCTGACTCAGGGTTATGAGTGGGAAGATATTGACGATAATACGGTTAGCACCGGCGTAAACAGCAGCGAAGTGTTTAATAACACCATCGCTGTCAGCGATTCTACCGTGACCTCTGGTTCATGGTCTGATGAAGGGACCTCCGGCTGGTTTGGTAACACTTCTAACGCCAGCGATTACAACGGTAATGGTTGGAACGCTGATGATGTAGCACTAGCGGTTATTGCGCATCCAGATGCAGACAACGCGATGCAAACCACCGCAGCTTTCAGCAATTCCACGCTGATGGGGGATGTGTTGTTCTCCAGCAACTTCGATGAGAACTTCTTCCCGAACGGTGCTGATACTTACCGTGATACCGATGCAGACCTGGATACCAACGGCTGGGACGGTACTGATCGTCTGGACCTGACTCTGAACAACGGCAGTAAGTGGGTTGGCGCGGCAATGTCCGTGCATCAGGTAGATGCTGATGGTGACGGTGTTTACGACAGCTATGCTGCAGGTACTGAAGCTACCGCTACGCTGATCGATATCGCTGCCAACAGCCTGTGGCCTTCTTCAACCTACGGCATCGATAGCGACACGACCTCTTATGATGAAAATGGTCATGTAGTAGGCAATGCTGTCTACCAGAGCGGTCTGTTCAACGTAACGCTGAACGGTGCTTCTCAGTGGGATACCACTAAAACTTCTCTGATTGATACTCTGAGCATCAACAGCGGTTCTGTGGTGAATGTCGGTGATTCCTCACTGATTTCTGACTCCATCTCTCTGACTGGTGGCTCTGCGCTGAACGTCAATGAAGATGGTCATGTTGCGACCGATACTCTGTCTATCGACAACAGTATTGTCACGATTGCTGATGATGTTGCTGCTGGTTGGGGTGTAGGTAGTGCTGCCCTGTATGCAAATACCATCAACGTTACTAACAACGGTGTTCTGGATGTTGGCAACAGCACGGGTGATGCGCTGCAGGTTGATACGCTGAACCTGACCAGCTACACCGACGCTTACAACCATGTTAATGCCGGTGTTTTCGACATCAACAGCACCAACTATGTGCTGAATGCTGACTTGACCAACGACCGTACCAACGACACAACTCAGGCTAACTACGGTTATGGCGTGATTGCGATGAATTCTGATGGTCACCTGACTATCAATGGTAACGGCGATTCCGACATCTCTGGCGATCAGTCTGAAGTTGATAACTTCGGTGACCACGTAGCTGCGGCAACGGGTAACTATAAAGTGCGCGTCGACAATGCGACGGGTACAGGTTCTATCGCTAACTACAAAGGTAAAGAACTTATCTATGTTAACGATCAGAACAGCACCGCAACGTTCTCTGCAGCAAATAAAGCTGACCTCGGGGCATACACCTATCAGGCTCAGCAGCAGGGTAACACCGTTGTTCTGCAGCAGATGGAGCTGACTGATTACGCAAATATGGCGCTGAGCATCCCGTCTGCTAATACCAATATCTGGAACCTGGAACAAGATACCGTGGGTACTCGTCTGACCAACGCGCGTCATGGCCTGGCAGATAACGGTGGCGCATGGGTGAGCTATTTCGGCGGTAGTTTCGACGCGGATAACGGCAGCATTAACTATGATCAGGATGTTAACGGCATCATGGTCGGTGTTGATTCCAAAATTGATGGTAACAACGCTAAGTGGATTGTTGGTGCCGCAGCAGGCTTTGCGAAAGGTGACATGAGCGACCGTACCGGTCAGGTGGATCAGGACAGCCAGACTGCCTACATCTACTCTTCTGCATATTTTGCCAACAACATCTTTATTGACGGTAACTTAAGCTACTCTCACTTCAACAACGATTTGTCTGCCAACATGAGCAATGGTCAGTATGTTGACGGTAGTTCTTCTTCTGATGCCTGGGGCTTTGGCTTGAAACTGGGTTATGACCTGAAACTGGGTGATGCAGGTTACGTAACGCCTTACGGTAGCGTATCTGGTCTGTTCCAGTCTGGTGATGACTATAAGCTGAGCAACGACATGAAAGTTGACGGTCAGTCTTATGACAGCATGCGTTACGAACTGGGTATCGATACTGGCTATACCTTCAGCTATAGCGATGACCAGGCACTGACTCCGTACTTCAAACTGGCCTACGTTTACGACGATTCTAACAACGATTCTAACGTAAACGGTGACTCTATCGACAACGGCGTAGAAGGTTCAGCGGTACGTGTTGGACTGGGTACTCAGTTCAGCTTCACCAAAAACTTCAGCGCATATACCGATGCTAACTACCTCGGCGGTGGTGATGTAGATCAAGACTGGTCTGCGAATGTAGGTGTTAAATATACCTGGTAAGAAATTTCTTACAGATAAAGTAAAGATAATTTAATCCAGAAAAATGCCCGTCACGGATTTGACGGGCATTTATTGCAAGGAATGCGAAAATGTTATCTATGAATAAGCCACTTCAGGAATTTGGTAAGTTAGATAAATGTTTGTCTACATATGGCACTTACTTTGAGTGTGATAATGAAAAGCAAATCATATATTCTAGTGATGTAAATCATGATGACACCTTTGTTATTTTAAGTGGTGTTGTTTCTCTTCGGCGAGGGGAGAACGTACTTGTTGGCATTGCACAGGCACCGTTTATTATGGGCCTGTCAGATGGTGTGATGAAAACAGATGTACAATACATATTAATGACAGAAAGTAACTGTACGGGTTACCACCTACCTGCCTTACAAACAATTAGCATAATTGAACAGTGTCAGCTATGGCGTGAAGCCTTTAGCTGGTTAGCCTGGCAGCATTGCATGTTTGAAATGCGCGATCTGCAGTTGATTGGCAATAACTCCTACGAGCAGATCCGAGCCACGCTGATATCTATGACGAAATGGGATGAAGTCCTGCGTTCGCGTGTCGGCGTTATGAACTATATTCACCAACGCACACGAATTTCACGCTCTGTTGTCGCTGAAGTCCTCGCGGCATTGCGTAAAGGTGGTTACATTGAAATGAATAAAGGCAAACTGGTAAGCATTAACCGTTTGCCTTCTGAGTACTAAATCAGGATGCGGGAACGACCTGTGGCTTGTTTCCACTTAACTCAGCGACCAGATCGTTAATACCGTCGCTCATATTGGTAAATCGGGTCAGCGGAGAACGGGTTACCACGATAAAAGCCCCAACGTTTTTCTGCGGGATCATCGCCATATAGGTGATGAATCCACCGCCACCGCCTGTTTTCTGAATAATTCCCGGTCGGCCATTCTTCGGTGCCATATAGACCCAGCCCAGGCCAAGCGCATCGGCTTTGCCTGGCACGTCCATGCCAATCACTTTAGTTAACTGCGCGCGCTGATAAATCAACGTCTGCATACGGTCAGCCTGCTGGCTACGTTGATAAAAGTCGGATGAGAGGTACTGCTGCATCCAGCGCATCATATCGCCAGGCGTTGAATAGACGCCGCCGCTGCCCATCGCAGCCAGCGTATTGTTACACGGGCTGGCCCCTTTTTCGGCGATCATCAGTCGCTTGCACTGATCGGGAGAGGGAGTGAATGTAGTGTCCTTCATCCCGAGCGGTCGGGTTATTTTCTCTTCAAACAGCTGCGGATAAGGCTTACCGGATGCGGCGGCCAGCGCATCGGCCAGCAGATCAAACGCCAGGTTCGAGTAAGATGCCTGCGATCCGGGGGCGGCTTTCAGCGTGGCGGTTGAGAGGTAGTTCCAGCGCTGTTCGCGCGTTGGCCAGACAAACACCGGGCGTTTTGCCGCGCCGCCTGGCTGCTCGCGTGGCAAGGCACTGGTATGGGTTGCCAGATTCACCAGCGTGATTGGTGTGCCCTGATACGTCGGGACACGTGCGCCGGGTGGCGCATATTTACTCAATGGGTCGTTTAGTTTTACCGTGCCTTGATCGAGCAATTTCACCAGCATTTCGCTGGTCATTAATTTGGTAATCGAAGCGATGCGGATCACTGAATCCAGCTGCGGATGAACATTATTGCCGGGGCGCGTTTCGCCAAAGCTGCGGAACACACGCTGATTACCATCAATGACCACTAGCGCCATCCCTGTAGCCCCGCTGCCGTAGTAGATATGATCGGCATAACGATCGACAATATCAGAGGCGAAGACCGGATCGGTTATAGGCTGTGCAGCCTGGACAGATGTCAATGACGCCGCACACAGCGCGGCAGAAAAAAGCAGACTACGTTTCAACGGTGGTGTCCATGAGTTAAAGGAAGTAAAAAAGGATGACGTGCGTATGCGTATTTATACTACTCAACGGCATATTGCAAAGCGCTATTACGGCAATGATAGTGTGAAAAACGTAACGATGAGTAAACGTTACCTTTTCCCCCGGAGTGGATGTTCGCTTTTGTGATCTCGCGCTGCGATAATCTGAATATGCCGGAACGCTTTATGGCATGAAAACCATAGAAACAATTCTTCAAGGTTGGTAGCGAACTAAGCGCGTCGGTTCTGGTCACAATTGTCGGTTTCAGCATGTGTTTATTGGGCGTTAGCCGTCTTGCCATCGTTTGCACGCTGGCAAATGCACAGCAGTCGTCATAACGATAAGAAGTTAGCAGGAGAGCACTATGTTTAAGTCTTTTTTCCCAAAGCCGGGACCGTTCTTTATTTCGGCATTTATTTGGGCACTTGTTGCAGTCGTATTCTGGCAGGCAGGTGGGGGAGCCTGGGTTGCACATATCACTGGCGCATCGGGTGATGTTCCTATCAGCGCTGCCCGATTCTGGTCGCTGGATTACCTGATCTTTTACGCGTATTACACTCTCTGCGTCGGCCTGTTTGCCGCGTTCTGGTTTATCTACTGCCCACACCGCTGGCAATACTGGTCCATACTCGGTACGTCGCTGATTATCTTTGTGACCTGGTTTCTGGTTGAAGTCGGGGTTGCCGTCAACGCCTGGTATGCACCGTTCTACGACCTGATTCAAACCGCCCTGAGCGCGCCTCATAAGGTGAAAATTGAGCAGTTCTATCATGAAGTGGGGATCTTTCTCGGCATTGCGCTGATTGCCGTAGTGATTGGCGTGATGAACAATTTCTTCGTCAGCCATTATGTGTTCCGCTGGCGTACCGCGATGAACGAACATTATATGGCGCACTGGCAGCATCTGCGTCATATCGAAGGTGCCGCGCAGCGTGTGCAGGAAGACACCATGCGTTTTGCCTCCACGCTGGAAAATATGGGCGTCAGTTTTATCAACGCGATTATGACGTTGATTGCCTTCTTACCGGTGCTGGTCACGCTGTCTGCGCATGTCCCTGATTTGCCGATTGTCGGACATATTCCTTATGGGCTGGTGATTGCCGCCATTGTCTGGTCGCTGATGGGCACAGGGCTGCTGGCGGTCGTTGGGATTAAACTCCCGGGGCTGGAATTCAAAAATCAGCGAGTGGAAGCCGCCTATCGTAAAGAACTGGTGTACGGTGAAGATGATGCGAATCGCGCGACGCCACCGACCGTTCGTGAGCTGTTCCATGCGGTGCGTCAGAACTATTTCCGCCTCTATTTTCACTACATGTACTTTAATATTGCCCGTATTCTGTACCTGCAGGTGGATAACGTTTTCGGGTTGTTCCTGCTGTTTCCGTCGATTGTTGCCGGTACGATTACGCTCGGTCTGATGACGCAAATCACCAACGTGTTTGGTCAGGTGCGCGGATCGTTCCAGTATCTGATTAACTCCTGGACGACGTTAGTAGAATTAATGTCTATCTATAAGCGTCTGCGCAGCTTCGAACGTGAGTTGGATGGCCAGGAGATTCAGGCAGTTACCCATACACTTAGCTAACAAAAGGAGATGTTATGTCGACGGTTTCCCGTCTTTACCCCTGGTCTTGTCTGGCGGTGTTGGCGCTGGTGGGATGTAGTAGCCAACCCTCACAGCCGCTAAAAAAAGGGGAGAAAGCCGTCGATGTGGCAAGCGTGGTACGTCAGAAGATGCCTGCCAGCGTGAAGGACAGGGACGCATGGGCACAGGACCTGGCGAAGACGTTTGAAAGTCAGAAGCTGGCTCCGACGGTCGAGAACGTCTGTTCGGTGCTGGCGGTGGCGCAGCAGGAGTCTAACTATCAGGCGGACCCGGCCGTTCCTGGCTTAAGCAAAATTGCCTGGAAAGAGATCGACCGCCGCGCCGAACGGATGCACATTCCGCTGTTTGTGGTGCATACCGCGCTGAAGATTAACTCCTCGACGGGGAAAAGCTACAGCGAGCGTCTGGATTCGGTAAAGACGGAAAAGCAGCTTAGTGCCATTTTTGATGATTTTATCAATATGGTACCGATGGGGCAGACGCTGTTCGGTTCGCTGAATCCGGTGCATACCGGCGGCCCGATGCAGGTCAGTATCGCGTTTGCCGAACAGCATGCCTCGGGCTATCCGTGGAAAATGGCGGGGACGGTACGTCAGGAAGTGTTCACCCGCCGCGGTGGACTGTGGTTTGGGACGTATCATTTGCTGAATTATCCGGCGAACTACAGTGCGCCCATCTTCCGCTTCGCGGATTTTAACGCTGGTTGGTATGCCAGTCGTAATGCGGCCTTCCAGAATGCAGTGAGTAAAGCCAGCGGCGTGAAGCTGGCGCTGGACGGTGATTTAATTCGTTACGACAGCAACGAGCCGGGGAAAACGGAGCTGGCGGTGCGTAAGCTAGCAGGAAAGTTGGGGATGAGCGAGAGTGATATCCACCGCCAGCTGCAAAAAGGTGACAGTCTTGCGTTTGAAGAGACAGTACTGTACGAAAAAGTGTATAAGCTGGCGGAAGCGAAAACAGGCAAAACATTACCCCGCGAAATGCTGCCGGGCATTCAGCTCGAAAGCCCGAAAATCACCCGTAATCTGACCACCGCGTGGTTTGCGAAACGGGTGGACGAGCGGCGGACGAAATGTATGAGTCAGTCATCTTTATGATGGCGTTGGCGCCAGCTTAGTACCGCGGCGATGACGCCAAGAATCAGCCCGCCAGCCAGGAAAGGGATTACACCAAAAATCGTTCCGACGCCCAACCCTATTTCGATCCGCGGGCGTCCGCTTTCCTGCATCTGTAGTTGCATCAGCTGTTCATAAATGCCGGGTGCGTGAGCCAGCAGGGTTAATACCTGCGCCCCGACCCAAAAACAAAACAGCACAAAGACGGCATAGACAATATTGCCGGTCAGGGAGGAGGGATCCCGATGCTTGCCCTTAAACGGGAATTTTGAGAGCGTAAAATCAGCCATGAAAGACCTCCAGAAACAACCTGCTTTTCTTGACAGAGTGCCAGTAACTGACAGCAAGTCTGACAGGTGATCGGGATTGTCAATATCAGAATGATGGTAATTTCGGCCAGGGATTATTCCTGGATTTTGGTTTTATGTTTGTCATCACAAATATACAACATTAAGTGAAAATTGATTACATTTAAGAAATTCCGCATACGCCACAGACCGCCGTAGAGAAATGTGCGAGGATGCTGCTTTATGTTGTGATTCCTCCGGAGCTGCTATGAACCTGCCTGTAAAACTTCGCCGCGACTGGCACTATTATGCGTTTGCCATTGGGCTTATCTTTATTCTCAACGGAGTGGTGGGATTACTGGGCTTTGAAGCGAAGGGCTGGCAAACCTATGCGGTGGGGCTGGTCACCTGGGTGATTAGCTTTTGGCTCGCCGGATTCATTATCCGTCGCCGCGTGGAAGATGATGAGGCGCAGGATGCCCAATAGCTATCGGGCATCCCGGTGGATTTTACATGCTGGTTTTCAGTGCGCTGTCCGCAGCGTGACGCTCTAGCGCCAGTTCGATCAGTCGGGTGATCAGATCGGTATAGCCTAAGCCACTCGCCTGCCACAGTTTTGGATACATACTGATATTGGTGAAGCCTGGCAGTGTGTTGATCTCGTTGATCACCACCTCATTTTCTGCGGTCAAGAACACATCCACGCGCGCCATGCCAGCGCAGCCCAGCGTCTGGTAAGCTTGGATTGCAATTTCGCGGATCTTGTCGTTAATTTCCGGTGCGATCGCTGCCGGAACTACTACTTTGGCGCCGTTGTCGTCAATGTATTTAGTGTCGTAGGCGTAAAAATCACTGTTCAGGACGATCTCACCACAGGTACTGGCCTGCGGAAGATCGTTACCCAGCACCGCGCATTCGATCTCACGACCGTTGATCCCTTGTTCCACCACCACTTTATGATCGAACTCAAACGCCAGCGCTACGGCCTGATGGTATTGGGCTTCGTTGGTGACTTTGCTGACGCCAACGGACGATCCCTGATTTGCCGGCTTGACGAACAGCGGCAAGCCCAGACGGGATTCAACCTCTGCGAAGCTGATGCTATTGCGGTTGGCGCGGGTGAGCGTGATAAAGGGCGCGATGTTTAACCCGGCATCGCGCAGCAGGCGTTTGGTCACGTCTTTATCCATGCACGCTGCCGAGCCCAGCACGTCGGACCCAACAAACGGCAGATTCGCTACGCGCAGCATGCCCTGCAGAGAACCATCTTCGCCCAGTGTGCCGTGCACAATAGGGAAAATCACATCGACGGTTGGCAGCGGCTGACCGCTGTGCGCATCAATCAACTGATGTTCTTGCTTTCCTGGTACCTGCGCCAGGCTGGTTGCCGACGGACGGAGCGCAATACGTGCCGGATCGTTGGCATTAAGCAGGTAGTTACCGGCATCACTGACGTGCCATTGCCCTTGTTTATCAATACCTAACAGCACAACATCAAAGCGAGCCTTGTCGATGGCATCGACAATATTTTTTGCCGATTGCAATGACACTTCATGTTCTGCTGATTTACCACCAAATACGATTCCTACCCGCAACTTTGCCATCTTAAAAACCCATTCCATGAATGCAAAGCACATACATTACCACGACAAAACGCAGGATTCCTCGGCTTCTGGCAGAATGTTTTTGCAAAGCCCTGGAGAACGATACGCGTCAACTTATGGACGCCGGAGGGAGTATATTCCCCTGCAATGATTAGGGTTTTAGTGTGATGAATATCACAAATATGATGAGCGGGGAGATAAAATACTAAACTGTGAGGTATCGCACCTCTGAACCCTTGTCCTGACACGTAATTTGTTAAGCTGCTCGCAGTTTTCAGCTACTTATCGTTAAGAGTCCATATGGAATCCTGGAGAGTTAACCTTATTTCCGTTTGGTTCGGGTGCTTTTTTACCGGACTGGCGATCAGCCAAATCCTGCCTTTCTTACCGCTCTATGTCTCCCAGCTAGGGGTGACCTCGCATGAAGCTCTGTCGATGTGGTCTGGGTTAACGTTTAGCGTTACGTTTCTGATTTCTGCCATTGTTTCCCCGATGTGGGGCAGTTTAGCCGACCGTAAAGGGCGTAAGCTGATGCTGTTGCGTGCTTCGCTGGGGATGGCGATTGCGATTTTACTGCAGGCTTTTGCCACTAACGTCTGGCAGCTTTTTCTGCTGCGTGCGGTGATGGGGTTGACGTCGGGATATATCCCCAATGCGATGGCTCTGGTGGCGTCGCAAGTCCCGCGCGAGCGCAGCGGCTGGGCGTTGAGTACGCTCTCTACGGCACAAATTAGCGGGGTTATTGGCGGACCGCTGATGGGCGGCTTTATTGCCGACCACGTTGGCTTACGAGCGGTATTTTGTATAACCGCCGCGCTGTTGGTAGTCAGTTTCCTGGTTACGCTGTTCTTAATCAAAGAAGGCGTGCGCCCGACGATTAAAAAAAGTGAACGCTTAAGCGGTAAGGCTGTTTTCGCCTCCCTCCCTTATCCGGCGCTGATGATTAGCCTGTTCTTTACCACCATGGTTATCCAGTTGTGTAATGGCTCAATCGGTCCCATTCTGGCGTTGTTTATCAAATCGATGGTGCCAGATAGCAGCAATATTGCCTTTCTCAGCGGGCTGATTGCCTCCGTGCCGGGCATATCGGCGCTGATTTCAGCGCCCCGACTCGGAAAGCTGGGGGACAGGATTGGTACTGAGCGCATTTTAATGGCGACGTTAATCTTCGCGGTGGTGCTGTTTTTCGCTATGTCGTGGGTCACAACGCCGTTGCAGTTGGGGATATTGCGTTTCCTGCTTGGATTTGCCGATGGCGCGATGCTCCCCGCAGTGCAGACTCTGCTGGTGAAATACTCCAGCGATCAGGTGACCGGACGTATTTTCGGATATAACCAGTCGTTTATGTATCTTGGCAACGTTGCCGGGCCGTTAATGGGCGCCACCGTTTCGGCAATGGCAGGTTTTCGCTGGGTGTTTATCGCCACCGCGAGCATTGTGCTGATCAACATCTGGCAGTTGGCTGTCGCGTTGCGACGTCGACGTCGTGTGCGTTGAATACCGGATTAACACCGGTGGCTACCGGGTTGTTAATCCATAAGTTTGTATTATATTTTTGGGTGATTATTAAGCACCTCACCCTTTTATATTGAATAATTCTGTCGTAATACCAAATTCATCTTATTTTGCGGTGTGATTGTTTTCGCAAAACGTTTTATTTCTGCTAAAAATACAACTTTCATCCCCTAGGCAGTTGGGAACCATAATGTTACCGTGACCCATATTTTGTTAAGGGAATAGGCAAATGAAAAATCTCGTCACTGAGTTGTTACTGAAGCTCGCCCAAAAAGAAGAAGAGTCACAGGACCTGGCCGCTCAGGTAGAAACATTAGAGCGTGTCATCATGGAAATGCTGCATACGATGGCGAAGCATGATCAGCAAATACTGATTCGTCATCTTGAGGGCGCACTGGCTGGCGTAAGCCGCATGCCAGCCTGTTTAACAACCCTGCATGACGCTGGCGAGAGGGTGCCAAAAGCGTATTGAGGTATCTGCGGATCCTCACGACGATAAATCATCATAAAATTGTCACATCAAATACTTATAGTCGCTTTGTTTTAATTTTACCGTATTTATACATGGAGAAAATAAAGTGAAACAAAGCGCACTCGCTATTGCCCTGTTACCTTTGTTGTTTACCCCGGTTATTTATGCAGAATCATCTGCTATGCCGGTTCTGGATAATCGTGCTGCCCAGGGGGATATCACCACTCCGGGTGGCGCTCGTCGATTAGCCAGCGATCAAACGGCTGCTCTGCGTGATTCACTGATTGATAAACCTGCTAAAAATATTATTTTGCTGATCGGCGATGGTATGGGTGACTCAGAAATTACTGCAGCGCGAAATTATGCCGAAGGTGCGGGCGGCTTTTTTAAAGGGATTGATGCCTTACCCCTGACCGGACAATACACCCATTATTCGCTGGATAAGAAAACGGGTAAGCCCGATTATGTGACCGATTCTGCGGCATCGGCGACGGCATGGACCACCGGGGTAAAATCCTATAATGGTGCGCTGGGTGTCGATATCCACGAAAAAGATCACGCCACGATTCTGGAAATGGCAAAAGCCGCAGGCCTGGCGACCGGCAACGTTTCTACTGCAGAATTACAGGATGCTACTCCGGCCGCGCTGGTTGCGCATGTGACCTCCCGCAAATGCTACGGCCCGAGCGTAACGCGTGAAAAATGTCCGACTAATGCGCTGGAAAAAGGCGGTAAAGGCTCAATCACCGAACAATTGTTGAATGCTCGTGCTGACGTCACGCTGGGGGGCGGGGCAAAAACCTTTGCTGAAACCGCAGCAGCAGGTGAATGGCAGGGTAAAACGTTGCGTGAGCAGGCACAGGCTCGCGGCTATCAGCTGGTGAGTGACGCCGCAACGCTTGCGGCGATCGGCGAGGCGAATCAGGATAAACCGTTGCTGGGCCTGTTCTCCGAGGGCAACATGCCGGTGCGTTGGGAAGGACCGAAAGCCTCTTATCACGGCAACATTGATAAACCGGTTGTGACCTGTACGCCAAATCCAAAACGTGACGACAGCGTGCCAACGCTGGCTCAGATGACGGATAAAGCGATTGAGCTGTTAAGCAAAAATGAAAAAGGCTTCTTCCTGCAGGTAGAAGGCGCGTCAATCGATAAACAGGATCACGCCGCTAACCCGTGCGGGCAGATTGGTGAAACGGTAGACCTGGACGAAGCAGTACAGCGCGCGCTGGCCTTTGCGAAGAAAGATGGCAATACGCTGGTGGTGGTAACTGCTGATCACGCGCATTCCAGTCAGATTGTGGCACCTGATACCAAAGCCCCTGGTCTGACTCAGGCGCTAAACACGAAAGATGGCGCGGTGATGGTCATCAGCTACGGTAACTCCGAAGAGGAATCTCAGGAGCATACGGGCAGCCAGTTGCGTATTGCCGCCTATGGGCCACATGCGGCGAATGTGGTTGGCCTGACCGACCAAACCGATCTGTTTTACACCATGAAATCGGCATTAGGATTGAAATAAGTACACGCCCGGCGGCAATACTTTTGCTGTCGGGTGGTTTTTTTGTCGTTAGCAGCCAGACTTATCTGTGTCTCGTCGTTCAGAAAAGGATGGTGCTATGAAAATTACATTATTAATGACGCTGCTTTTTGGTCTGATTTTTTTAACTACCGTCGGCGCTGCCGAGAAGACGCTAACCCCGCAACAGCAACGGATGACCACCTGTAATCAGCAGGCGACAGCGCAGACCTTAAAAGGGGATGCGCGCAAGACCTATATGAGTGACTGCCTGAAAAACAGTAAATCAGCCCCCGAAGAAAAGAGCCTGACGCCACAGCAGCAGAAAATGCGTGAATGTAACGTCCAGGCGACAGAGCAGTCGCTGAAAGGTGACGATCGTAACAAATTTATGAGCGCCTGCCTGAAAAAAGCGGCGTAGTTGCGTAGTACATAAGGGTGAGCCGCGAAATTCGCTCACCCGAAATATCATACTCCCGCGCTTTACCCCGTTCCTATAATTTGGGAAATTTGTTTCAGAATATTCCCAAATACGATGAATGATGAAAATTTCTATCAAAAACAGGTTGTCCCGAATGAAGCGTTTTTATCCCTTCATCAGAATGACCACCAGCGCTCCGGACTGCGATTTGCCCGACGGATCAGGCTGCCGCGCGCGGTGGGACTGGGAGGGATGTTTTTCCCCATTGCATCGGTCTTAGTGTCACAGCCGATTACCGGTGGTTGGTGGCTTTTGTTGGTGGGATGGGCCTTTGTCTGGCCGCATCTGGCATGGCAGCTGGCGGGCAAAGCCGACGACCCGATGCATAGCGAATTCACCAACCTAAAAGCTGATGCGATCCTGGCGGGAATGTGGATAGGGCTGATGGGAGCGAATCTGTTGCCGTCAACGGCGATGCTGATGATTATCTGTATTAACCTGATGGGCGCGGGGGGAATACGGTTGTTCCTCGCGGGTCTGGTGTTGACGGTCGTTTCATGTCTGGTCACTCTGCAGCTGACGGACATTCCCATAGCGCTTAGCAGTACGCAGGTGAGCGTGCTGCTGTCTCTGCCGGTTCTGGTGCTGTATCCGCTGCTGTTTGCTTGGGTGAGCTACCAGACGGTCATCAAGCTGGCAGAGCACAAGCGTCGGTTGAAGGTGATGAGTACGCGGGATGGAATGACCGGTGTATATAACCGACGCCATTGGGAGCTTTTACTGCGTAATGAGTTTGATAATTGCCGTCGTTATCAACGTGACGCGACGTTACTGATTATCGATATCGACCACTTCAAGAGTATCAACGACACCTGGGGTCATGATGTTGGTGATGAAGCCATTGTGGCGCTGACGCGTCAGCTGCAAATGACGTTGCGCGGCAGCGACGTGATAGGGCGTTTTGGTGGCGATGAGTTTGCCGTGATTATGTGCGGCACTCCCGCGGCCAGTGCCATCGCCGCAATGTCTCGTGTCCACGAACGACTCAGCCTGTTGCGACTGTCCTGTGCTCCGCAGGTTGCTCTGCGCATCAGCGTAGGCGTCGCGCCCTTGACCTCAGAAACGGAACATTATCGAGAATGGTTAAAATCAGCGGATATGGCCCTTTACAAAGCAAAGAATTCCGGACGTAACCGCACCGAAGCGGCGGCCTGACGTCCGGTTGCCTACTCAGGATTTGCTGAGTTTTTCAGATTGTTCCATGCATTTAACCATTGCTTCAATGACTGAAGAACGGAAACCGCGCGCTTCCAGGACGCGCACCGCCTCAATGGTGGTTCCGCCAGGCGAGCACACCATATCTTTCAGCTCTCCGGGATGTTTCCCCGTTTCGAGTACCATTTTTGCTGACCCCATTACCGCCTGCGCGGCGAATTTATACGCCTGCGCGCGGGGCATTCCGCCCTGAACGGCCGCATCGGCCATGGCTTCGATAAACATAAACACGTACGCCGGTGCGGATCCGCTGACGCCGACGACCGGGTGAATCATCGATTCTGCAATCACTTCGGCTTCGCCAAAGCAGCGGAAGATATTTAATACGTCAGCCGTATCTTCCGGCGTCACCAGCGCGTTTGGCGTTACGGAGGTCATGCCAGCATTGACCAGGGATGGCGTATTAGGCATCGCGCGGATAATTTTACGGTCATGACCCAGCGCGCGGGCAAGCTGATCGAGCGTGACGCCTGCGGCAATAGAGACGACCAGAGAATCTTTGTTCAGGCTGGAGGTAATTTCACTTAGCACCTTAACCATAATGCCCGGCTTCACGGCGCCAAAGACAATGTCTGCAATTTGCGCGACTTCTTGCGCCGATTGTGCCGCATTAATGCCGTACTGGTCGTGCAGCGCGGCGACTTTATCAGGAGAGGGGGTATAGACCCAAATTTGTCCGGGGAGAACCTGGCCGCTGGCGATCATACCGCCAAGAATGGCTTTGCCCATATTGCCGCAGCCGATAAAACCAATTTTCTTGTCCATTTGTCACTCCCTATGGATGATATTCATTGTTTTATACCCGTCATACTTCAAGTTGCATGTGCGTTGGCTGCGTTCGCTCACCCGAATCACTTACCAGAGTAAGCTCATCGGGACTCACTCTCTTGCCGCCTGCCTGCAACTCGAATTATTTAGGGTAAATCTGGGAAAGCTAAGCTTAGCGCGGAATGAATGTGTTCAGAAGGAGAAACAGCACTTTGCTGGAAAGTAAAAGCACGAGACAATGTGCGATTGCACGGGAGCCAGGAGGTGTTATGACAATATGGGTGGATGCGGATGCGTGTCCGAATGTGATTAAAGATATTTTGTACCGCGCCTCTGAGCGTATGCAGATGCCGCTGATTTTGGTCGCCAATCAGAGTTTGCGTGTGCCACCTTCGCGTTTTATCCGTACATTACGTGTTCCTGCCGGGTTTGATGTCGCCGATAACGAGATTGTGCGCCAGTGTAGCGCCGGTGATTTGGTGATCACTGCTGATATCCCGCTGGCGGCTGAAGTCATCGAGAAAGGCGCTGCGGCGCTTAACCCACGTGGCGAACGCTATACCGAAGCGACGATACGGGAGCGTCTCACGATGCGTGATTTTATGGATACGCTACGCGCCAGCGGCATCCAGACTGGGGGGCCAGACAGTCTTTCACCGCGTGACCGACAGCATTTTGCCGCTGAACTGGATAAGTGGTGGCTGGAAGTTCAGCGTAGATAATAACGACTGTAATTTATTTTTTACACTTTAATCGTTGTGAAATCTTGTTATAGTAGGGTTTAATGGACTTTTTAGTCTTAAGTGGAACTTATTCTTTACGTTTTGGCGATGTACTAGTTTGATGATATGATTATAACTTTAATAGCATCAGATCCCGCTCGTGGGCGGCTCTCTGGGGAATTTCTGCGATGACGCAACCTCTTTTTCTTGTTGGCCCCCGGGGGTGTGGTAAGACGACAACCGGTATGGCGCTGGCGAAGGCTATCGACTTTCAGTTTGTTGATACCGATCGCTGGTTGCAATCACATGTGCAAATGACTGTCGCCGAAATCGTTGAAAGAGAGGGATGGGAAGGATTTCGCGCCCAGGAAACGACCGCTCTGCAGAGCGTGACCGCTCCCTCGACGGTTATTGCGACCGGCGGCGGAATTATTCTTACCGAATATAATCGTCACTATATGCGAAGTAACGGCATGGTGATTTATTTAAGCGCACCGGTATCGGTTCTGGTGAATCGCCTGGAGGCTGCACCTGAAGAGGGATTGCGCCCGACCTTAACCGGCAAACCGTTGACCGAAGAAGTGCAGGAAGTGCTCGAGCAGCGCGATGTGCTGTATCGCGCAGCGGCGCACTATATTGTTGATGCAACAAATGAGCCTTCCCAGGTGGTAGCGGACATTCTTGGGATAATGTCGCAAGCGCCGTCACGGTTACAGGGCGGGGTCTATACTTAACGCTCATCCCCTCAAAAGGAAGCGCTATGCCGACAAACCCCCCTTATCCACGAAAAGCGACGATTGTTACTGTTGAAAAAGGTACTCCAGGCCAGACAGTAACCTGGTATCAACTCCGTGCTGACCACCCTAAACCTAATTCGTTGATTAGCGAACATCCGTCCGCACAGGAAGCGATGGATGCAAAAAAACGCTATGAGGATCCGCAGAAAACCTGAGGTTAGACGCTGTCTGTATGTATCTGTATCACATTTTTCGCACGTTGCCGGATAGTGCGAAAAATGAAAATTAAACGATAACAATAAAGTACTGGAGCGATTGGGAATCTTTACACAATGCATCGCTTATCTGCTGCTACGCTTTTGAGCATTTATAACGCAGGTCAGCGCTCGGTATTTGTCCGGGATTTTACCGCAAAGTAAGAAGACGGTGGAGCAACACATGAGTACGTCGTTGGCTATCCTCACGATTGGCGTTGTGCCGATGTGTGAGGTATTACCGCTCCTGACGGAATATATTGATGAGCAACACATTACCCACCATAGTCTGCTGGGGCAGATGCGGCGGGAAGAGGTGATGGCCGAGTACGCGGTCTCGCCGGGTGATGAGTTGTTATTAACGCTGCTCAGTGACCGGCAGCTCGCTCATGTCTCACGCCAGAAAGTGGAACGCTCACTGCAAAGCATCGTTGAAGTGCTGGACAACCAGGGGGTTGACGTTATTTTACTGATGAGTACCGCCTCCATTACCCGCCTGACGGCCCGCAATAGCATCCTGCTGGAACCCTTACGGATTATTCCCCCCTTAGTGGCATCAATTGTGGAAGGGCACCAGGTCGGGGTGATTGTCCCCGTTGAGGAGTTGCTGGAAGCCCAGACGCAAAAATGGCAGGTATTACAAACACCTCCGGTCTATGCCGTGGCAAATCCGATTGACGGTTCTGAACAACAGTTGATTAATGCCGGGAAAGATCTCCTTGAGCAAGGTGCTGATGTGATCATGCTGGACTGTCTGGGTTTTAACCAACGTCATCGTGATGTATTGCAAAAATCGCTGGATGTTCCGGTGCTGCTGTCTAACGTCCTGATCGCCCGACTGGCTTCAGAGTTGCTCGCGTAATTTTGCGTGACAGGTGGAACGTCAGGCCCCTATATTGGTCGTTAACTTAATAACGAGACAGGGCCAGTGGTATGCTTCAAAGTAACGAATACTTTTCCGGCAAAGTAAAATCGATTGGTTTCACCAGCAGCAGTACTGGCCGCGCCAGCGTTGGCGTGATGGTGGAAGGCGAATACACCTTTGGCACCGCGGCACCTGAAGAGATGACGGTGGTGAGCGGGGCGCTGAATGTATTGCTGCCGGGCGAAACCGAGTGGAAAGTGTATGCTGCGGGGGATGTGTTTAACGTGCCTGGGCACAGTGAATTTCATCTGCAGGTGGCAGAGCCTACGTCGTATCTTTGCCGCTATCTGTAAGCGTAAAAATAACGAATGGCGACATTGAGCCGCCATTCGGTAAACACGGCTTAACGTTGCGCTTCGCCGCCTAATCCTTCCACCAGACTTTTAATCAACGCGGCCAGTTCACCGGTCATCAGGATGAAATCGGCATCAAAACGCTGACCATAGTCTTCTCTGTCGATATCTTCGTTCTGGTCGCGCAGTTCATCGCTGAACTTCAGACGCTTGATTGAGCCGTCGTCGCACATCAGAAACTGAATGCGTTGCTGCCAGTCGAGAGCCAGTTTGGTGACGACTTTTCCGGCCTCAATGTGAACGGCAATTTCATCGCTCACCAGGTCCTGTTTCTTCGCCCGGATCACGCCGCCGTCTTCCAGCATGGCTTTCAGCTCGGCTTCATCCAGCAACTGGAATCCCTGAGCAACGGTACCGGAACGGACCCATTCGGTGAGCGTAAGCTCAATCGGGTTTTCCAGCGCCAGCGGGACCACCGGCAGTGAGCCGAGGCTTTTACGCAGCAGTGCCAGCGTGTCTTCTGCTTTCTTGGCACTCGCGCAGTCGACCATAATCAGGTCATTAACGGTGTCGATCCACATCATTGTCTGGCTAAAGCGGCTAAAGGCGCGCGGCAGCAATGAGTGCAATACTTCATCTTTTAGCGAGTCTTTCTCAGTCTTCTTGAGTTTGCGACCCTGCTCGGCTTCCAGTTTGAATATTTTGGCTTCCAGCGCCTGTTTGATAACCGGCGACGGCAGAATTTTCTCTTCTTTGCGGGCGCAGATAATAATTTGGCCATTGTTGGAATGCGTCAATGCATCGCTGTGCGATCCCATCGGCGGAACCCAGCCCATTTTTGCCATATCCTGGCTACCACAAGGGGTAAACGTCATTGAGGCTAGCTGTTTTTCCATCTCTTCGGCACGCAAAGATACATCGCGGCTAAGACGGTAAACCATTAAATTTTTGAACCACAGCATGATAATTTCCACGGCCTTGTCGTTAAATCCAGCGGGCATAATAGCGAATTGTCGGCGGGCTTGCATTGCCTAACACCATGCTCGCCTCTACTCTGTTGATATTCCCAAAAAATGAGGAACAGTGTGTGCGTATAGGAATCGATTTAGGTGGCACGAAAACAGAGGTTATCGCGCTTGGCGATGCGGGGGAGCAGCTTTTTCGCCATCGCCTGCCCACGCCGCGTGATGATTATCGGCAAACCATAGAAACCATTGCTGTGCTGGTGGAGATGGCGGAACAAGCAACCGGGCAGAGTGCAACGGTCGGTATGGGGATCCCCGGATCGATTTCGCCTTACACCGGCGTGGTGAAGAATGCCAACTCGACCTGGCTCAACGGTCAGCCTTTTGACAAAGACTTAAGTGCGCGTCTGAACCGTGAGGTTCGTCTGGCTAACGATGCTAACTGCCTGGCGGTCTCTGAAGCGGTAGACGGCGCTGCGGCGGGCGCACAAACGGTGTTTGCGGTGATTATCGGCACCGGCTGCGGATCCGGTGTGGCGTTCAACGGTCGGGCACATGCGGGCGGCAACGGTACAGCGGGCGAGTGGGGACATAACCCGCTGCCGTGGATGGATGAAGATGAGCTGCGCTACCGGCAGGAAGTGCCTTGCTATTGCGGCAAGCAGGGCTGCATTGAAACCTTCATCTCCGGGACGGGATTCGCCACGGATTATCATCGCCTGAGCGGTAACCCGCTGAAGGGCAGTGAAATTATTCGTCTGGTGAGCGAAGGCGATGCGCTGGCGGAGCAGGCGTTACGCCGCTATGAGTTACGTCTGGCGAAATCGTTAGCCCATGTGGTGAACATTCTTGACCCGGACGTCATCGTGCTGGGCGGCGGGATGAGCAATGTCGACCGGTTGTATCAAAACGTTCCGACGTTGATTAAGCAGTTCGTCTTCGGCGGCGAGTGTGAAACGCCTTTACGCAAGGCGTTGCACGGTGACTCGAGCGGGGTTCGCGGTGCGGCCTGGCTGTGGCCGCAGGGGTAATCGTTTCTAGGTCGCGGGTGCAACTTGTTGCACGCCGCGCTTCAGGCGACCATACAGCAGCAGCGACGACATCGCGGAAAACGACAGCAGGGCCGCCGGGATGGTCACGTAATTGTAGGCAAAGCCCAGCGTCAGCATCATGCCGCCGCAGTAAGCGCCGACCGCGCTACCGAGGTTAAAGGCCATCTGCCCCCCGGCAGCGCCCAGCAGTTCACCGCCTTTCGCATTTTGCAGCAGCAAAATTTGTAGCGGGGCCGACAGCGCAAACAGGCCCGCGCAGCAAATAAAGGCGAAGGTCAGCGACGCGGCTTTCATATCGCCGACGAAAAACAGCATGACCAGGGCCAGCACTATCACAAAGTCGGTCACCACCGCGATGCGCAGCGGCGTATAGCGACCCGAGATCCGCCCGCTCAGCAGGTTGCCCAACACCATCCCCAGGCCAGCCAGCATCATTATAAAGGTCATCAGCGCTTCGGAAAAACCGGAGATATACATCATGTACGGCTTCACATAGCTGAACCAGGCGAACACACCGGCATTGCCAAACATAGTGGCGGAAAAAATGAGCCACGGTGCCGGGCTTTTCAGAAAGTGAAATTGCTCGCGCAGTTTGCCTTTTGCTTCATCGCTGATGTTGGGTACCCAGAAGGCAATCGACACAATGACCGCGATATTAAACACGGCAATCAGCAGGAAGGTATAACGCCAGCTAAATGCCTGGCTTATCCAGGTGCCGACGGGAATACCAATCAGGTTGGCGACGGTCATCCCACTGACCATTCCCGCGACGGCGGCGGTCACTTTTCCTGGGCGCACGAGTTTAGTCAGGATAATCGCCCCGACGCCAAAAAATGCCCCGTGCGGAAAACCGGAAACCAGCCTGCCGACCGCCAGCATAAAATAGGATGAGGAGAGGGTGAAGATGGCGTTGCCAATCACACACAACGTGACCAGAAACAGCAGAATATGTTTCAGCGAAAAACGGCTGGAAAAGATCGCAATAATCGGTGCGCCCAGCACCACACCAAAGGCATAAAACGAAATCATATGGCCTGCCGCGGGTATTGTAATACCCACATCTCGTGCCAGTTCGGTTAATACGCCCATGATGCCAAACTCGGCCATGCCCAGCCCAAACGTCCCGAGGGCTAAAGAGAAAATGACTTTTTTCATACCACCTGCCAACAAGAAAGACGCCGGTTGAGCGTCGTAGCGGCGAACGGTCGCCGCCAATGAGGGAATAGCTTGCGGATAAGCGAAGTGGAATGCCATTTCATATCCGTCTTTGTGTATTCACTATCGTGCTATATAGGGCGCCGAATGGCGCTAACGCTTACTCCACCGCAAACATCCTGTCGAGCTTGCTATAACCCAGTCCGTTGATCTTTTTCACTTTGATCTGCACCGGAATGCGTTCTTTCATTGCCTCAACGTGGCTGATAACCCCGATGGTTTTGCCAGTCGCGTTCAGAGCATCCAGGGCGTCCAGCGCAGTATCCAGCGTTTCGCTGTCCAGCGTGCCAAAACCCTCGTCGAGGAACAGGGAGTCAATGCGCGTTTTGTGACTGACCAGATCGGACAGCGCCAGCGCCAGCGCAAGGCTTACGAGGAAGCTTTCGCCGCCGGACAGCGTGCGGGTATCGCGAACGGCGTCGGCCTGCCAGGTATCAACCACCTCCAGTTCCAGTGCTTCGCTGGCTTTCCGCTGCAGCAGATAGCGACCGTGCAGGCGAGTCAGTTGATTGTTGGCCAGCCAGACCAGGTTATCCAGCGTTAATCCTTGAGCAAATTTGCGGAATTTATCGCCTTCTTTCGAGCCAATCAGCGCATTCAGATAGCCCCAGTCTTCAACCAGACGAGCTGCCTCTTTAATTTCCTGCATTAATGCCTGCTGGCGCTGACGGTTATCGCTGTCCTGCTTAAGCTGTTGGCGGATCTCCCCCTGTTGGGTTGTGTTCTCACGAAGTTGTTGCGCCAGTTGTTGCAGCTGTGTTTGCAGGGTTTGTATGTCGACATCCAGCTTTTCCGGGCGCAGCGCCTGATGCGCCTGCAGTTGTTGGTTGGCTTGTCCGGACAGCGCCGTCGCCTGCTGCGTCTGATTTTCCAGCGTTTGTTTTAACTGCTCAAGGCGTCGGACGGTATCGTCATCCAGCAACGCGGCAAGGAATGCGTCTTGATCGGCAAAGCAACTTGCCGCCAGGGCAGTGGCAAAGTGGGCCTGCGTTTGTTGCAAGCGTTCGCTTTCCAGCATTTCCTGCTGCTGTTGTGCGGCAAGTTGGCTTTGTAGCGACACGCAGTCGTCGTGAATGTCGCGCCAGTTTTCAGGGATAACCGTTTCGGCATCTGTGGTGTCCGTTGCCGGAAGCGTGTCGAGCAGCGGCTTCAGGGCATTAATACGCTCCTGAATCACGCCATGCTGCGTCTGTTTCTCCTGCCACTGCGCGAATTCTGTTTCGCGGGAGCTTAGCCAGGCGGCCTCTGTGCCCTCTTCAGGTGCGCTGAGTGACAGCGCGGCCAGGGCGCTTTCCAGACTCTGACGTATTGTCGCCAGCTGTTGTTGATACTGGCGTTCCTGCTCTTCCTGATCGTTTAGCTGGTTTTGCAGCGTCAGACGCTGGCTGAGCTGATAAAGCTGGCGCTCGTAGTGCTCTTGTTCGTCCATCCAGGCGGAAATATCCTCTTGAATATTCAGCGTAATATTCAGGGCGGTGCAAACGTCCAGCCACTCTTTAGTGAGTGCTTGCTCTTCCTGAGACAGCGTCTGTGCGTCTTCTGTCTCGCGTTGGATCTGCTGTGTCAGGGCATTGACTTGCCCGAGAACCAGCAGGCCTTCTTCTTTAAGTGCTGCGACCTCTTTGGCTAACTGGTCGCGACGGCGTTGGTTTGCACTCAGTTCCAGCGCCTGATATTCCGTGACTGCAGGATGTGCAGGAGATCCGCACAACGGGCAGGGGAGTCCGGGCTGCAGAAGTGCACGCTCTGCCTCCAGGCTTTTGATTTTTTCTTCCTGCTTGCAGAGCGTTTCAACGTCCAGATAGTGCTGATTTTTCTCTTTATATTGCTGTCGGCGTAGTGTTAGCGTTTCATTGAGCGTTGCCTGTTCTGCCTGTGCTTTTTGCACGCTTTCACTGTTCTGACGCAGGCGTTTTTGCAGCGGCTGGTAACGGGCATGAAGTGAGGTCAGACGCTGACGGAAAACCCGTGATTGCGCTTGCTGTTCCATCGCTACCGTGACGTCATCTGCGCTTAGTGTCAGGGGATTTTCTGGCAGGCCAGCCAGCTTCAGGCGTAACTCAAATATACGGGCAGCGAGCGCCGTAAGCTGATTTTTATCGCGATTGAGCTGAGAAAAATGTGCGCGCCAGCCGGCAATCTCCTGGCCCCACAAACGGAACCGATCATGCTCCGCCAGCCATTGCGCCAGTGCGGTAAGTTCGGTCTGAAGTTGCTCATGGCTGCGCAGTGCGCCGTTACGGATACGCGAACGTAGCGAGGTTCTGGCGTGTAAGCGAGTATTTACTTCAATAATTCGCTGCGTTGTTTGCGCCAGGCGCGCAGTCTGCTCCTGCTGGCGGTCCCACAGTGGACGTAGCTGGGCGGCGGGCTGAGAAATCTGGAGTTTCGCCAGTTCAGGTGCCGCATCTGCAAGCGCCTGTTGAGCCTGCTGCTCTAAGAGCGCGGCACGCTGCTGTTCACGAACAAGTTCATCGTTGCGCGTAAGCCACTGAAAATCTTTCTGCTGACGTTGTTGCAGCGCCAGCAGGCTTTTTTCTTCGTCAGTAAGCGCCTGCAAACGTTGCTGCAACTGTTGCTGCTGCTCTTCGGTCAGCAGTACGACGCCCGCAGCCTGCGCTTCGCACAGTTCAAGGGTATTGCGTGCTGCTTTGTGTTTTTCAAATACCATCGCCGAAATCTGTCCGTAGATCTCGGTGCCGGTCAGCTCTTCCAGCAGCTCGGCGCGTTCTTTCGGCTTGGCGTTCAGAAAAGCGGCAAATTGCCCCTGTGACAGCAGCATTGAGCGGGTAAAGCGTCCGTAATCCAGTCCGGTGAGCGCGGCGGTCATCTCCAGCTTGTCTTTGACTTTATCGGCGAGAATTTTTCCGTCGGCGCAGCGGGCAAGCTCTACGCGCGGGACCTGCAGGTTACCCTCAGGCTGATTTCGCGCCCGGTTCTGGCTCCAGAATGCACGGTAGGCTTCGCCTTTTACTTCGAATTCCACTTCTGCCAGACACTCCGCGGTATCACGGGTCATCAGGTCATTTTGCGACTGTGATACGGTATTCAGGCGCGGCGTTTCGTGGTAAAGCGCAAGGCAAATCGCATCCAGTAGAGTGGTTTTTCCGGCGCCCGTAGGCCCGGTGATAGCGAACAGTCCGTTGCTGGCAAAAGGCTCTGCCGCGAAGTCGACTTTCCATTCCCCCTTCAGGGAGTTGAGGTTTTTCAGGCGCAGGCTGAGAATTTTCATGCGTCAGCCTCCCCGGTAAGCGTCTGTAACGTATCACTAAACAGCTGATTAAGCCGCTCGCGCTGCGCCTCTTCCAGCTCCTCCAGCGCCAGGCGGCGGTCAAACACCTCCGCCACGCTCAGCTCACTTAACGTTTCACGTCGTTCATTGGCCATAATACGTTCGCGCTGTTCCCGACTGCGGCGCACCAGTAACACCTCAACCGGTAAATCTTCGGTTAAGACCTGGATCTTGCGCTGCATGTCGTGCAGGTAATCGTCGGTGGTGATTTCGATATCTAACCAGACGGGCGGTTGCTGCTCTGTGCCGCGCCATTGTTCAAGCTGGGCAGTAATGGCGGCTAAATCGCCTTTCAATACCGCAAGTGGCTGCGTCACCGGTACGGTGAGGTTCTCAACGGCGCTGAGTTTCCCTTTATCGAAGCTCACCAGATGTACGCATTTGCTTTTACCACACTCGTCAAAACTGAGAGCAATCGGTGAGCCGCAGTAGCGAATATGTTCCGTCCCGCCGATAACCTGCGCCCGGTGAATATGCCCCAGCGCGATGTAATCCGCGGGTGGGAAATTCTGCGCCGGAAAGGCATCCAGTGTGCCAATATAGATGTCACGCACCGCGTCACTTTTGCTGGCGCCGACGGTAGTCAGATGTCCCGTCGCAATGATTGGCAGATTCAGTTCGCCGCGCAGTTTGCAGGCGTCCTGGTACTGCTGCTGGTAATAGTCGGTAATCGCCCCCAGTAGATGCTGCTGCTTTTCGCCGCCGGTCAGTCCCGCCTGGCTGGTGATGATGTCGCGTGGACGCAAAAAAGGAATTGGGCACAGTACAGCGCCCGGCGTGCCGTCGCGGCGTTTCAGTATTTGCGGTGTATGGCCCGCGTTTGCGACCACCGTGGTATTCAGGAACGCCAAAATATCGCGCGATTCATTAAGTGTGGCGACGGAGTCGTGATTACCTGCCAGCACCACCAGATGGCAGCCTGTTTGCTGCAAATTGACGACAAAGCGGTTGTAAATCTCGCGGGCGTAGCTTGGCGGTGAGCCGGTATCAAAAATATCGCCTGCCACAATAATGGCATCCACCTGATGGGATTGTGCGGTCTCCAGCAGCCAGTCAAGAAAAGCCTGATGCTCGGCGGCGCGGCTCTTGCTGTAGAAATTTTGGCCCAGATGCCAGTCAGACGTGTGGAGGATGCGCATAAGAGTTCCATGACGATAAAACAGTGGCGGGGATTATAACCTTTCAAGGACGCTAATATCTCGTCTCCGGGCTGTCATAATTCGACAGGCTGCATTAAACCAGGGTTATCTTTTCATAAATCTGTCATAAATCTGACGCATAATGGCACCGTATTGATGATAAACGATTTAATAATAAACAGGGCAAATCATGGCGAGACGTATTCTGGTCGTAGAAGATGAAGCTCCAATTCGTGAAATGGTCTGCTTCGTGCTCGAGCAAAACGGGTTCCAACCTGTAGAAGCCGAAGATTATGACAGTGCGGTGAACCAACTTAATGAACCCTGGCCGGATCTGATTCTGCTGGACTGGATGCTGCCCGGCGGCTCGGGCCTGCAGTTCATCAAGCATCTCAAGCGAGAAGCCATGACGCGGGATATTCCTGTGATGATGCTGACGGCAAGGGGCGAAGAGGAAGACCGCGTGCGTGGACTGGAAACCGGTGCGGATGACTATATCACCAAGCCGTTTTCCCCCAAGGAACTGGTGGCGCGTATTAAAGCTGTGCTGCGTCGTATTTCGCCAATGGCGGTTGAAGAAGTCATTGAGATGCAGGGGCTGAGTCTTGATCCCACCTCGCATCGCGTGATGACCGGCGAGGCTCCACTGGATATGGGGCCGACCGAATTCAAGCTGTTGCACTTCTTTATGACCCATCCTGAGCGCGTCTACAGTCGCGAACAATTACTCAATCATGTCTGGGGCACCAATGTGTACGTGGAGGACCGGACGGTCGATGTGCACATCCGCCGCTTGCGTAAGGCGCTGGAGCACAGCGGTCACGATCGCATGGTGCAGACGGTTCGCGGGACGGGATACCGTTTTTCAACCCGCTTCTGACGGGTAGGTAAGATTGCCCATTAGATCAAGCTGTAATT
Source organism: Citrobacter sp. FP75 (assembly GCF_018342065.1). Lineage (GTDB taxonomy): Bacteria > Pseudomonadota > Gammaproteobacteria > Enterobacterales > Enterobacteriaceae > Citrobacter. The sequence continues at coordinate 55,613 of NZ_JAFDOE010000001.1, forward strand.
GGAGTGTGACGTTTGCTTGAACGATTGTCATGGAAAAGGCTGGTGCTGGAGCTGATCCTTTGCTGCATACCGGCTTTTATCCTTAGTGCTTTTTTGGGTTACCTGCCCTGGTTTTTACTGGCGTCGGTAACGGGCCTGCTTGTCTGGCATTTCTGGAATTTACTGCGTTTATCCTGGTGGTTATGGGTCGACAGGAGTATGACGCCTCCGCCGGGGCGCGGCAGTTGGGAACCGTTGCTCTATGGCCTGCATCAAATGCAGTTGCGTAACAAAAAACGCCGTCGAGAACTGGGGAATCTGATTAAACGTTTTCGCAGTGGGGCAGAATCGTTGCCCGATGCGGTGGTGCTGACCACCGAAGAAGGCGGTATTTTCTGGTGTAACGGCTTAGCGCAGCAGGTTTTGGGACTGCGTTGGCCGGACGATAGCGGGCAAAATATTCTTAACCTGCTCCGCTACCCGGAATTCACGCTATACCTGAAAACGCGCGATTTTAGCCGGCCAATCAATTTGGTTCTGAATACCGGACGGCATCTGGAAATCCGCGTGATGCCCTATACCGACAAGCAATTGTTGATGGTGGCGCGCGATGTCACCCAAATGCACCAACTCGAAGGCTCGCGGCGTAACTTTTTCGCCAATGCCAGTCATGAACTGCGCACGCCGCTGACGGTGCTGCAGGGCTATCTGGAGATGATGCAGGAGCATCCGCTGGAAGGGGCTACGCGAGAAAAAGCGCTGCACACCATGCGGGAGCAAACACATCGCATGGAAGGGCTGGTGAAGCAGCTACTGACGTTGTCGAAAATAGAAGCTGCGCCAACGCTGCAGCTGAATGAGAGGGTAGATGTACCGATGATACTGCGCGTCGTGGAACACGAAGCGCAAACGTTGAGTCAGAATAAACACACATTTACCTTTGACGTGGATAATCACCTGAGCGTGATGGGCAACGAGGAGCAGCTGCGGAGCGCTATCTCGAATCTCGTGTATAACGCAGTGAACCATACGCCTGCGGGAACGCACATCACCGTGCGCTGGCAGTATGTCGCGTCGGGGGCGGAGTTTTGCGTTGAGGACAACGGTCCAGGTATTGCTGCTGAACACATCCCACGTTTGACCGAGCGCTTTTATCGCGTGGACAAAGCGCGATCGCGACAAACGGGCGGTAGTGGACTCGGACTGGCTATTGTGAAGCATGCCTTAAATCATCACGACAGCCGATTGAATATTGAAAGTCAGCCGGGCAAAGGGACGCGGTTTAGCTTTGTGCTTGCGGAACGTTTACTTGCCAAAAGTAACGATTGACGCTTCTTCGTAAGATTATCTTTCCAAAAGCCAGCGCAAGCTGGTTTTTTTTATACGGTCAATGGATACATCCTGAATTTTACGACGTTTGATTGTTTTTTGTTCGAACTATTACCCATACCTTTTTCCATGAAATGGTGTTTTGTGCTAACTCTGTTTTTCATATCACTATATTGTTCCGGTTTTTGGATCCCACCTTGCTTTAAAACGTTATAAGCGTTTAAATTGCGCACCATATGCTGTCATACCGACTGCATTTACGCGGTAAATCGAAAAACTATTCTTCGCCGCGCCAGACTGGGAGAATTTCCCGCTGGAATTGATTAAAAATGCCGCTGTATCGTCCCTCAGGGAAAGGCAAAAATTAAACGTTTACAACACCACATCCACAGGCAGTAAGACTTTATGACCCATCAGTTAAAATCACGCGATATCATCGCTCTGGGATTTATGACATTTGCACTGTTCGTTGGTGCAGGTAACATTATTTTCCCCCCTATGGTTGGTTTGCAGGCTGGCGAGCACGTCTGGACTGCAGCTTTTGGCTTTCTGATTACCGCTGTTGGCCTGCCGGTGCTCACCGTTGTGGCGCTGGCGAAAGTCGGTGGTGGTGTAGACAGCCTGAGCACCCCGATCGGCAAAGTCGCCGGTTTGGTGCTGGCCACCGTCTGCTATCTGGCCGTCGGACCGTTGTTTGCTACGCCGCGTACCGCGACAGTTTCCTTTGAAGTGGGGATTGCCCCGCTGACCGGTGACTCCGCGCTGCCGCTGTTTATCTACAGCGTGGTTTATTTCGCGATTGTTATCCTGGTGTCGCTCTATCCGGGCAAACTGCTGGATACCGTGGGCAACTTCCTCGCACCGCTGAAAATCCTTGCGCTGGTTGTGCTGTCTGTTGCCGCGATTGTCTGGCCTGCCGGTCCGATCAGCGATGCAATGGAAGCCTATCAAACCGCTGCGTTTTCGAACGGCTTCGTGAACGGCTATCTGACGATGGATACGCTGGGCGCGATGGTCTTTGGTATTGTTATTGTGAACGCCGCTCGCTCGCGTGGCGTCACCGAAGCACGTTTGCTGACGCGTTATACCGTCTGGGCGGGTTTAATGGCGGGTGTCGGCTTAACGCTGCTGTATCTCGCCTTGTTCCGTCTGGGGTCAGATAGCGCAGTGCTGGTCGATCAGTCTGCTAACGGCGCGGCAATTCTGCATGCGTATGTTCAGCATACTTTCGGTGGTGCAGGTAGCTTCCTGCTGGCCGCGTTGATTTTCATCGCCTGTCTGGTTACGGCGGTTGGCCTGACCTGTGCGTGCGCCGAATTCTTCGCGCAGTACATTCCGCTGTCTTACCGTACGCTGGTGTTTATCCTCGGCGGCTTCTCCATGGTGGTGTCAAACCTGGGCCTGAGCCACCTGATTCAGATCTCGATTCCGGTTCTGACGGCTATCTATCCGCCATGTATCGCACTGGTTGTATTAAGCTTTACCCGCTCATGGTGGCATAATTCTTCCCGCGTCATTGCACCTGCGATGTTTATCAGCCTGATTTTTGGTATCCTTGATGGCATTAAAGCTTCTGCAATTGGCGACGTCTTACCGGTCTGGACTCAGCGTTTACCGCTGGCGGAGCAAGGTCTGGCGTGGTTGATGCCAACAGTCGTGATGGTGGTCCTGGCCGTTATTTGGGACCGCGCAGCAGGTCGACAAGTGACCTCTAGCGCACACTAATATCACTGACAATAAGTTTTAACCACGGGGCTATTAATATGGCCCCGTGGTTTTTTTATTGTGTTAACAGGTTAGGAATCGATGGAAAGTAATAACAAGCTAAAGCGTGGGCTGAGCACCCGGCACATCCGCTTTATGGCATTAGGTTCAGCAATTGGTACCGGATTGTTTTATGGCTCAGCCGATGCCATCAAAATGGCGGGGCCAAGCGTGTTGCTGGCCTATCTTATCGGTGGCGTGGCGGCGTACATTATCATGCGTGCGCTGGGCGAAATGTCCGTTCATAACCCGGCAGCCAGTTCGTTCTCGCGCTATGCGCAGGAAAACCTCGGACCGCTGGCAGGCTACATTACCGGCTGGACCTACTGTTTTGAAATCCTGATTGTCGCCATTGCCGACGTGACCGCTTTCGGTATTTATATGGGCGTCTGGTTCCCGGCGGTGCCCCACTGGATCTGGGTTCTGAGCGTGGTGCTGATTATCTGCGCCATCAACCTGATGAGTGTGAAGGTGTTTGGCGAACTGGAATTCTGGTTCTCGTTCTTTAAGGTCGCCACCATCATCATCATGATTGTCGCCGGTTTCGGCATCATCATTTGGGGCATTGGCAACGGCGGGCAACCGACCGGTATCCATAACCTGTGGAGCAACGGTGGTTTCTTCAGTAACGGCTGGCTGGGTATGGTCATGTCGCTGCAGATGGTGATGTTCGCCTACGGCGGGATTGAAATTATCGGTATTACCGCTGGCGAAGCAAAAGACCCGGAGAAATCCATTCCGCGCGCGATCAACTCTGTGCCGATGCGAATCCTGGTGTTTTATGTCGGCACGCTGTTCGTCATTATGTCTATCTATCCGTGGAACCAGGTGGGCACCGACGGTAGCCCGTTCGTCCTGACGTTCCAGCATATGGGCATTACCTTTGCGGCAGGTATCCTTAACTTTGTGGTGCTGACCGCCTCGCTGTCGGCGATCAACTCTGACGTCTTTGGCGTGGGCCGCATGCTACACGGCATGGCGGAGCAGGGTAGCGCACCGAAAATGTTCGCCAAAACTTCGCGCCGTGGCGTGCCGTGGGTGACGGTGATGGTGATGACCATCGCGCTGCTGTTTGCGGTGTATCTTAACTACATCATGCCGGAAAACATCTTCCTGGTGATCGCCTCACTGGCGACCTTCGCCACCGTGTGGGTGTGGATTATGATCCTGCTGTCGCAGATTGCCTTCCGCCGTCGTCTGCCGCCGGAAGAAGTCAAAGCATTGACGTTTAAAGTCCCAGGCGGCGTGGTCACGACGGTGATTGGTCTGATTTTCCTGGTCTTTATCATCGGGCTTATTGGCTACCATCCGGATACCCGTATTTCGCTGTACGTCGGTTTCGCGTGGATTGCCCTGCTGCTGGTCGGCTGGGTATTTAAACGCCGTCGCGAGCGTCAACTGGCTGAAGTTAATTGATTCTCTGCCGGGTAATGTATTGCGTTACCCGGCATTTTTCTCCTCCCCCGAACTCCTCCCCTAATAAACGTTAAGATGATGAGTGATCCTTAACTTCCCTATGGCAAGGTGACTTTATTTTCATCAAAGGGGATACGTGATGTTGAACGCCTGGCACCTTCCGGTTGCCCCATTTGTTAAGCAAAACAAAGACAAACTGACGATTACGCTCTGGCTGGCAGGGGACAATCCACCCCTGCGGGTAACGCTACGCGCGGAAAATGATAACGAAGAGATTTCGCTCTGCATGCACAAGCAGCGCAGCCAGCCGCAGCCGGGTGTGACCGCATGGCGCGCGGCAATCGATCTCTCCAGCGGCCAGCCTCGTCGGCGCTATAGCTTTAAATTACTGTGGCTCGATCGCCAGCTGTGGTTTACCCCGCAAGGGTTCAGCCGTATTCCGCCCGCGCGTCTGGAACAGTTTGCTGTCGATGTGCCGGACAACGGCCCGCAATGGGTGGCCGACCAGATTTTCTATCAAATCTTTCCGGATCGTTTTGCGCGCAGCCAGTCGCGTGATGCCGGGCAGGATAATGTCTATTACCACCACGCCGCCGGACACGATATTGTGCAGCGCGACTGGGAAGAACCGCTTACGGCCCAGGCCGGTGGCTCGACGTTTTATGGTGGCGATTTGGATGGGATCAGCGAGAAACTGCCGTACCTGAAAACCTTAGGTGTAACGGCGCTGTACCTGAATCCGGTGTTTACCGCGCCAAGCGTACACAAATACGACACCGAGGATTATCGGCATGTTGACCCGCGATTTGGCGGCGACAGGGCGCTATTACGCCTGCGACATAACACGCAGCAACAGGGCATGCGCCTGGTGCTGGACGGCGTATTCAATCACAGCGGCGATTCGCACGCCTGGTTCGACAGGCATAATCGGGGAACTGATGGGGCGTGTCATCATCCGGACTCGCCCTGGCGCGGTTGGTACCATTTCTCTGACGATGGCGTTGCGCTGGACTGGCTGGGCTATGCCAGTTTGCCCAAGCTGGACTTTGCCTCTGAAAGTCTGGTGAATGAAATTTATCGCGGCGAAGACAGTATTGTACGTCACTGGTTAAAAGCACCGTGGAGTATGGATGGCTGGCGGCTTGATGTTGTGCACATGCTGGGGGAAGCCGGTGGGGCGCGCAACAACCTGCAGCATGTGGCCGGGATTACCCAGGCGGCGAAAGAAACGCAGCCAGAAGCCTATGTTGTGGGTGAACACTTTGGTGATGCGCGCCAGTGGTTACAGGCCGATGCTGAAGATGCCGCCATGAACTATCGCGGTTTTACCTTCCCACTCTGGGGATTTCTCGCCAACACCGATATCTCTTACGATCCGCAGTTTATTGATGCCCAGACCTGTATGGCGTGGATGGATAACTACCGGGCGGGGTTGTCGCATCAGCAGCAGTTGCGCATGTTTAACCAGCTCGACAGCCACGATACCGCCCGCTTTAAATCGCTGTTGGGCAAAGATGTTGCGCGCCTGCCGCTGGCGGTAGTGTGGCTGTTTACCTGGCCTGGCGTTCCGTGTATTTACTACGGTGACGAAGTCGGGCTGGATGGGAATAACGATCCGTTCTGCCGCAAGCCGTTCCCGTGGCAGAAGGAAAAGCAGGACGGCGAACTGCTGGCGCTGTACCAGCGGCTGGCGAAATTACGTCATCACAGTAAGGCGCTACGCCACGGCGGCTGTCAGGTAATTTACGCCGAGGATAACGTGGTGGTGTTTGCGCGGGTTCTAAACCAGCAGCGCGTACTGGTGGCGATTAACCGGGGGCACGCCTGTGAAGTGGTGTTGCCGTGGTCACCGTTGCTAAATGTCGCACAGTGGCAGCACAAAGAGGGCAAAGGTCAGGTTGTTGGCGATGTGCTGACGCTGCCCGCCATCTCGGCTTCGGTGTGGATGAGTCATTGATATAAACTCGTAATCTCCGGGCTTGCCAGCAGCGTTTCCCGCCACCAGCGCTGCGCCAGCCCGTCGCTACTATTGCGCCATGCCATATAAGCGACATCCTGTTGACGAAAAGAGGTCACCGTTTTTTCTACTAACTCGCCCGTGGCAAGCCATGGGCTGGCAATGTGGCGGGGGAGAAATCCGCAGCCCATGCCTGCCCGCAGCAGCAGCACCTTACTGTGGAAATCATCGACGCGAATTTGTGCCTGCTCCTCCATCAGGTTGCTTTGTAGCGGATGACAAAACCGGGCGCTGTCGCTGATAACAATCGCCCGATGCAGACACAATTGTTCGTTCGTTAAGTCAGTTTGTGCTGTGGCCAGGGGATGGTTGGGAGCGACAACAAACACGTTATCCAGCGTACCGAGCATTTTGTAAGACCAGGCGGCGGACGTTGGTGGTTCATTAATCGCGCCCAGAATGATATCCGCCCCGTTGTGGGTGAGTTCTTCCCACGAACCCGCCAGCGTGTGGTGGGTAAAGTTGAGACGCGTTTGTTTATTGAGGGCGTAAAAAGCATCGATTACCGGTAATAAGGCGGCAAAAGGAAAGGAGGCATCCAGCGCAATCGCCAGTTCTTTTTCCCAGCCAGCGCTCAGCTGTAACGCTTGTTTTTCGAGATCTTTTGCCGCACTCAGCAGTAAACGTCCCTTTTCCAGCATCATCAGTCCGGTATCGGTAAACTTTGCCCGATGCCCGGAACGGTCAAGCAATTCGATATTCAGATCGCTTTCCAGCTTCTGAATCATATAGCTGAGTGCCGCAGGGGTTTTGAACAGCGATTCGGCCGCTGCGGCAAATGAACCCTGTTTGTCGAGTGCGTCGAGGATAAGCAAAACATCCAGATTGATGCGCATAAGCAGAAAATATCCTGAAAATTTAATCCCTCTGTTGTACCGAATGAAGAAAAACAATGCCAGTGAATAAATTAGATAAGCCATGCGCATTTTTTTGATGATCATTAGGATATTTCGCAACGCAGAATAAATAGTTTCACAAGATGGTAAGTTTTCTTTAATAACTCGTTAGAAATTTCCCGCTATACTCAACAAGCTTTCTGATTCAGGATCCTGCTGCTGACGGCAGATACAGACCGTTGCCTTTTAACTTATTGATTAAGAAGGTGTGCTATGTCTATTCGGGAACTGATTGACCCACAAAACTCGACGCTTATTTTTATTGATCATCAGCCGCAAATGTCATTTGGTGTGGCGAATATTGATCGTCAGACGTTAAAAAATAATACCGTAGCATTAGCTAAAGCCGGGAAAATATTCAATGTTCCGGTGATCTATACTTCTGTGGAAACGAAAAGTTTTAGCGGATATATCTGGCCGGAATTGTTAGCAGTTCATCCTGATGTAAAACCGATTGAACGCACCTCGATGAATTCCTGGGAAGATGCCGCGTTTGTGAAGGCGGTGAAAGCGACCGGACGTAAAAAACTGATTATCTCTGCGCTATGGACCGAGGTCTGTCTGACCTTCCCGGCGTTGATGGCGCTGGAAGAAGGTTATGAAGTGTATGTGGTGACCGACACTTCTGGCGGTACTTCCGTGGATGCTCATGAGCGTTCTATTGACCGCATGGTGCAGGCGGGTGCGGTACCTGTGACCTGGCAACAGGTTCTTCTCGAGTACCAGCGCGACTGGTCACGCAAAGAAACTTACGACGCGGTGATGGATCTGGTGCGCGAGCACAGCGGCGCGTACGGCATGGGCGTGGATTATGCCTATACCCTGGTGCACGGTGCGCCGGAACGTAAAGCTTAAATACACGTCATCCTTCATGCTGCCTGAATGCATCGTTAAAGATCTCGTGTATTGATATTTATGGCGGGCTATCCCGCCATTCTCCTTCAACAAGGAACCCTTCATGGCGCAGAACAAACATGTGACGTTGGTGATTACTCACACGCTGTTGCCTGAGCAGGCGCAGCGGTATGAGCAATGGCTGGGCAAAATTATGCCGGTAGCCGCAGAGTTTCCCGGTCATTTGGGGGCGAACGTGATTCGTCCCACTGATGGGCAAAATCTGTGGAACATTATTATCCGCTTCGACACCCTTGAGCATCTGTATCAGTGGACCCAGTCCGATACGCGCCGTGCGCTGGTTGAGGAGATAGCACCGCTGTTGGCGGAAGGTGATAAAACCGAGGTGCGTACCGAGGCGGCGTTCTGGTTTACACCGCCCGCGCCTCATGTCCGCCAACCCAGGCGCTGGAAACAGTTCCTGATAACCCTGCTGGTGATTTTTCCCAGCACTAATCTGGTGCCGTGGTTAACCGGCATGGTGCTGCCCTCGTTGAAGGGATCGTTACTCTTGCATCTGATTAATGATGCCTGTGTGGTTGCGCTGGTGGTCTGGCTGTGGATGCCCATCGTAACCCGTCTGTTTGCCGGATGGCTGAAAAAAGCCTGACCGGTTTCTCAGGAGATTGTTATGTCTCAAACTGCCACTCTGATTCTGACTCACGGAAAAATTCATACCCTTGAAAGCCAATGCCCGCAGGTGGAGGCGGTGGCGATCAAAGACGGGAAGATCCTGGCGACAGGTAGCCACGATCGGGTGATGAGCTTTGCCGCTGAAGGCACGCAGGTTGTCGATCTGCAAGGTCATACCGTGATTCCGGGTCTTAATGACTCACACCTGCACCTGATTCGCGGTGGGCTGAACTACAATCTGGAACTGCGCTGGGAAGGCGTTCCGTCACTGGTGGACGCGCTGCGTATGCTCAAAGAGCAGGCTGACCGCACGCCTTCTCCGCAGTGGGTGCGCGTGGTGGGCGGCTGGAGCGAATTTCAGTTTTCCGAACGCCGCATGCCAACCCTGGAAGAGCTCAATGAAGCGGCACCGGACACCCCGGTATTTGTGCTGCATCTCTACGACAGGGCGTTGCTAAACCGCGCGGCGCTGAAAGCCGTGGGGTATACCAAAGCGACGCCGGATCCGGCGGGGGGCGAGATCGTGCGTGATAGCAACGGCAACCCAACCGGCATGCTGATCGCCAAACCTAACGCCATGATCCTCTATTCGACGCTGGCGAAAGGGCCAAAGTTGCCGCTGGACATGCAGGTGAACTCGACGCGTCAGTTTATGCGCGAGCTGAATCGTCTGGGATTGACCAGCGCCATTGATGCGGGCGGCGGTTTTCAGAACTATCCGGAAGATTACGAGATAATCGAGCAATTACACGCCAATAAACAGATGACGGTACGCATTGCCTACAACCTGTTTACCCAGCGTCCGAAGCAGGAAGTGGAAGACTTTGAACGTTGGACCGATATGCTCAAGCCAGGGCAGGGGACCGATTTCTATCGTGCTAACGGGGCCGGGGAAATGCTGGTCTTTTCGGCCGCGGATTTCGAAGATTTCCTCCAGCCGCGCCCTGATTTACCGGAAGGCATGGAAGATGAGCTGGAGCGCGTGGTACGCCACCTGGTGGAACATCGCTGGCCGTTTCGTCTGCATGCCACCTATGATGAGTCCATCAGCCGCATGCTGGACGTGTTCGAGAAGGTGAATCGCGATATCCCGTTCAACGGTCTGCACTGGTTCTTCGATCACGCCGAAACCATTACCGAACGTAATATCGATCGCGTAAAAGCGCTGGGCGGCGGGATTGCGGTTCAGCACCGCATGGCGTTCCAGGGTGAGTATTTTGTCGATCGCTACGGCAAAGACGCGGTAAAACATACGCCGCCGGTGGCGAAAATGCTGGCGGCGGAGGTTCCGGTAGGACTTGGCACTGACGCGACTCGCGTGGCCAGCTATAACCCGTGGACGGCATTGTACTGGCTGGTTTCAGGGCGAACCGTTGGCGGTATGGCGATGTACGATGATAACAACCGCTTGCCGCGCGACGTGGCGTTGGAACTGTGGACCGCAGGCAGTGCCTGGTTCTCCAGCGAACAGGGCAAGAAAGGGCGTATAGAAAAGGATCAACTGGCTGACCTGGTGGTGCTGTCGAAAGACTATTTCAGCGTGCCGGAAGAGGAGATTAAAGGCATTGAGTCAGTGATGACGATTGTCGATGGCAAAGTGGTTTATGCCGCCGGGCATTTCACGCCGCTGGCACCACCTGCCATCCCGATCGTTCCTGACTGGTCGCCGGTGGTGAAGGTTCCGGGACATTATCGTTCCGCGCCGCCGGTTGCAGCGAAAGTCGGGGCGATGGTCCAGATGCACCAGTGTTGCGGCAGCTGTGGCGTACACGGTCATCAACATGATATTGCGCGTAAATCTGGTGTTCCGGTATCGGATGACCGGGCATTTTGGGGCGCGCTGGGCTGCTCCTGCTTCGCGTTTTAATCAAGACGCACAGCCCTGGCAGGAGCTGTGCGTCTTTACGTACTCAGATCAAAATACTCGTCATCCGGTGCGCTGAGGGCGAGTATTTTTAATTACATCAGAAATTATAATTAAATACAGCCATTGCCCCTTGACCAGTCTGGTGCTCAGATGCGTCGATGTTGTAGTTGATGCCGAAAGTTACATTCCCTTTTTGCGCTTTAACGCCTAACTGCCCGGAGAACGAAGTATCATCAACAATGGTTGAAGACAACGTATCGGAAGCATTAATACCGTAGGTACGAACACGGGTTTTCGCGTGGGTATCGCCAGTAACCGGAATAACTGACAGGTCAGCCTGCGAGCTAATTGCCCAGCCCGAATCAAGTGAATACGTTGTACTTAAACGAACACCGACCGGGAATTGCCAGAGGTTTTGTTTTTGCTCTGCGGTTTCAAACAGGTTCTCTTCGGACTGTGTAGTGGTATCAAAATGCTCAGTTTTGAGCTGTATATAACGTAAGCCGACATGCGGAATAATATCAATAGATGACATGCTGTACAGGTATTCTCCAGTAATACCTGCGGTAAGCATTTCTGAATCAATATCTGCTTTTAACTTACTACCCATATCAACGTAGGCAGGAAGATTTTGTTCAACGTCATTACTGTTATTGGACAATCCTAAATCAACGGTGACACTGAAATTATTATTCGTCCAGTTTTCATAGAACGTAGCCCCCCAAAAATCAACATCATTTTTGGTATATTGCAGATCGCCTTTGGAAGATGATTTCCCGGTTCCTGAATGGAATGCTAAACCACTGCGCAAATGACCCAGGGATATCTCATGAGTGATATCTGCGCCAACCATTAAACCAAAGAAGTTAACGTTATTACCCGTATCCAGTGCGCCAGTACTAAACCCATGGGTACGATCGTGTCCGTATAATGTGCTGGCCCAGAAATTCAGACCTTCAGATCCCGCGTTTGGTTGGTGTTTGCTGTTGAGTATTGAATTACGATCGAGGATCGTACCGGAGGCGGATAGCCCAGTGGACAGGGTGGTGTTTTGTACACCTCCGGCCACGGCTAACTGAGCCGCACTGTTAATGGTTTTCACAATATCCTGCGTAGAGACGTAAGGATTATCTATAGCACGTGCCAGGAAACGACTACCGGCAAAGTGACTTTGCGTGTCGTTGATTCCCAGGGCCATCATGGTATCGAGGGTTTGCGTCAGGGCGACGCCTGGTAACGCATCGGCAGCGGATTTAGCCGCTGTTGTAACCTGCAATTGTCCGCTTTTTTCATCCCAGTGACGTGTCGCAATTAACAGGCGGTTGGTCAGCAAGTTTTCGCCATTCCAGCCCTTATCCGAAACACCTGTATGAGTTGAATTATTGGTAACAATTGGCGAATTACCATTAAAACCGTCGACGACATAATAGGTCTGTCTGGCTTGTGCATCGGCAATGTAAAGGCGGGCGCTATCGCTGACATTGAGATTGCCACTTTCAGCGGTGAGTGCATACTGCCCGTCGGCAATGGCTTTGCCGTTCACCATCAACAGTGAATTATCGGCAAAAGTAGCCGTATTGGCATTTGTGTTGGGGACTGACGTCAGTGAACCATCCACAACCAGACTCCCCTTGGTTTCATCCAGTAATTGCGGGGCATTGATGGCTAATGCGGCGGTAATTCCTTCTTCAGACCATTGCTGACCCGTTTTGGCAAACTGTGCTTCAGCCCACTCGGTCGTCGCCTCACCTAAGACCAATAACGCGTTTTGCCCTGCGGTGAGCTTACCGTCAATGCTGTCACCGATAAATTGCAGTGCTGCTTTGGAAGCCTGGGCAATAGTGCTATCGGCATTCCATTGCGGATCAAGGAACAGCGAAGCGCCGTTCAGGTTTACATTCTCGGCAAGTAAATGTCCCGCAGCGCCCTTATCTTCTGTGGTGCCGACATTAATGGTTGTGCCTGTATTAGCGGTGAGTGAGGCGGTTTGCAATGTGCCATTGACCTGCATATTGGTATCTGTCATCTCAATTTTTGCCGCTTGTAACGCCGCGCTATCAGCAATATTGATTGTACTTCCATTGCTTGCAGCAATATCTCCGGTAACGTTGTATTTGCCTCCGGCGACCTGTAAATTTCCTTTATCCAGGTTTACGCCGGCATTCAACGAACCAGTGGCTCCGGACAGAGAAGTATGCCCCAACTGCAATGTACCTTCGGTGACATTAACACTGATGTTTGCGCCTTCCCCGGCGGAAATAAGGTTGGTGCTTTCTTTACCGGTTGCATCACCGGTCAAGGTTAGCGTTTTATAACCTTTTACAGTGACACTGGCTGTGTTGCTTTCACTGGCAGCCAGTACAATGTTTTTCACCCCAATACTGTTTATACTGCCGTCTTGACCTGTACTGGGTTTGTCACCACCAATAACGATTTCACTTTTTGTTGATTCAACGGTAACGCCGGCAAGCAAGGTATTTTCACCCACAGAACCGGCGGTGCCAAAATCTACAATACCAGTAGGATCAGTACCATCAGAAGACACCATGTTGCCCAGCATAATAAGTTCGGCATTGTCGACCAGACCGTTAACAGACTTCACATAATTAAAGTTAAATAACGCATCAGATAGCGCTAATGTGCCATCACTAAAAGTCACCTTTTTACCTGTTGCATTCAGGCCAGTGGCTGCTGCGGTGAGACCGTGACTTCCCAGACCATCAGTGAATAGTTGCGCTGAGCTGGTTTGCAAGGTTCCCTTATTGATGGTTAACGAAGAGTCGCCCCCCAAAGAGAGATTATCTGCCTGCAGAGTGGTTTTATCTGCAACGGTGAGTTGACCATGACCCGCTAAATTAACATCAGCAATGATGTGATTCCCTGTCAGTTTTAGCGTTGGCCCCACGTTTACATCATTAAGACCATTGATGATGGAGCTTTTTCCCTGCACATCTAACGCCGTAAAATCGACAAATTTTCTGCCGTCAAATTCAGTCGCTTCTTCACCCAATTGCAGGGTTGAATCGACTTTGTTGCCGATGATTTTGTTAACGTTGCCGGTTGCGACATTATCGCCCAGAGATACCAGGGCTTCACTGCTCTGGCTGACGTTGATATCTCCGAGCACTTTTGAATTATTATTAACACTGACATTACTCACCCCATCACCGGTGATAATATTACCAGTGAGCGTTGTCTGCTTTGTCAGTTCAATACTGACATCTTGCGAAAGTCCGGCTTGAACAGAACCGTAAAGGGTACTTTCAGAAGCCGTAATATCAACGGAGTCAGAGCCGCCGGTGAAAATACCCGCTTTCCAGTTTTCCGAGCCTAACTGACTGTTATCAATATCGACGGTAATATTGCCGGTGTCACCAAAATCGACATAAACTCCATATCCATTATCATCGTCCTGATTTGCAATCCAATTTTTGTTCTTTGCCGCCCCATTTTTAAGGGCGTTGTCGTAGTTGGCATCCATCTGAGCACCATTAATATGGGTGCCCTTTAAGCTGATGGCAATATTGGTATCAGAACCAGTGCCACCTGATTCGATAAAATCAACAGAAGCGTTTTTCATATTAAGAATAGAGTTGTTTTCAGCAATATTAGTTTTGCTAAAGTTGATGTAATATCCACGCAGATCAAGATCGGCAACATTAACGGTTCTTTGCGGCAACCTTTCGAGGGGGGGGTTGAAATAGATATTCCCTTTATTGCTATTTGCATCAAGAAATATTTCCGCTTGCGTGTTATTAAAGTTCCAGGCATAAATGCCTGGAACGGCTGTATCGCCAGAGCCAGAGTTGGGCTGTAGCAGGCTCCAGTTAAGACCAGATACCTGGCCTGGTTCTAAGTCAGAGGCTATGGCAGTTCCTGATATTGCGAGTAGTATAGAAACTACTAACGTTTTCTTTGAGAAAGCAACGTTTGTTTGAGACATAAATAAATCCTTATATTTGTTAACGGATGGTACTTTCCACAATATGGTGATGAAGCGATAAAGAACTCATCGTTACCTGTGGTGATTTATTTTTTATTTGCTAAGCTTTAAATAATCCATTAATCCGCACTGTGTTGTAGTCTCTGTAAATATTTACCTGTCATGATCTTTCCAGCTTGTTGGTCCCGCTTTTACAGTGAGTGAGTGAATAAAATCTCTACTGCAATGGCGTATGCCTAAAGCTTGCATCATCAACCGGCGATAGTGGTACATCACTTTTTCACTTCTTTTCAGTTGCTTTGCCGTTTCGCGAAGTGAGATGCCTCTGGCTAACCAATCCAGCGTAATAGCGCGCGTACGCGATGAAGGTATTACTCCTGATAACCTTCTTCTGATCCAAATTTCAAGCGAACCCAATACCACCTGCGGAGGAACGCTAGCGCAAAAAGGTCTGATCGGTGGGTGTGCTGCTGAAAATAGTGATGATGTAATATGTTCTGCTATTCCTACATTTGGGTATCCAGAGATTAAAGCATCATATTCCTTGAGCAGCATTGCACCAAAATACTCAGCGACCATACGATCTGAGTAGAGAAAATATTGCTGCGTACAAATCATTAGTGCTTGAGGAAAAATTTTACGGAAAGCCAGTATCAATGCTACATATCGTCCTGGAGGAACATCAAGAATGATTACATGTGGAGGCGGCCCGACATAACTGCACAGATCACTGATAGTGAGTTGCGACAATAAAATATAGCGCTCAGTGGTTTTTTTACCCCTGATTAAATTTTGCAATGCAGTTGCATGCGTCCAGTCTGCGGAATAAATAAAAACTGGCGTGCATTTATCTTTGCTGCTCATGCATATCCCTCATCAATTTGCAAGAAAAACACTGTAAAAAGTGTGGTTTTCTGGAGAAATCCTAATCTGCTGATAAATTGATGGGTAATGATTAAAATCGATCGATAAGATCTGAGTTTTTAATCGAACGTGTAGAATGATGAAAAAAAAGCGTTAATCAGTGATGGAATAATTAGTTTGGTGAATCAATTTATACATTAATTATAACTATTATGATTAATATCGTTTTTTTACTGTTATTGATTTTGTAAAAAATGCTAACACTTTATATAACAGGAACATACAAAATGAGTCGCAAGGTATGCAGTAACACATCCACAGATGTGAAGACATTAAATATATTTATCTCGTTTTGATAAATCACTGCATTTTTGCTCTTTCTTTTTTTCAATTTCTCTTAAAAATTCAGATATCACCTTAAAAAAGTCAGGAAAATTCCTGGTCAATAATGTGATGAAGCGCAAAGGATGATTATCTGAGAGGCAGGATAAACGGCAGTTTTAGGGTCTTTACTGATTCAGAAGCGCGCGTGAACTTAGTGCGGAGTTGAGCTGGGGCGGTGCAAGGGGAAAAAGGGAAAAAAGACGTCAGGCACCTATTAACCTGAATGCTGTTCTACAAAAAAGGCTCGCATTAGCGAGCCTTTTCTCAATTCATCCGCCAATTACAGGCTGGAAACGTTCTCGGTCAGGTATTTTGCAACGCCGTCCGGAGACGCGTTCATACCTTCTTTACCTTTTTCCCACTGTGCCGGGCAAACGTCGCCGTGCTCTTCGTGGAACTGCAGCGCGTCAACCATACGCAGCATTTCGTCGATGTTACGACCCAGTGGCAGGTCGTTTACAACCTGGTGGCGAACAACGCCGTTTGCGTCGATCAGGAAAGAACCGCGCAGAGCAACGCCCGCTTCCGGGTGCTCGATGCCGTAAGCTTTCTGGATTTCGCGCTTGATGTCAGCAACCATTGCGTATTTCACTGCACCAATGCCGCCTTTGTCGACAGGGGTGTTACGCCATGCGTTGTGGACAAACTCAGAGTCGAATGAAACGCCAACCACTTCAACGCCGCGCTTCTGGAATTCTTCGTAACGCTTGTCGAATGCGATCAGTTCAGACGGGCAAACGAAGGTGAAGTCCATCGGCCAGAAGAAAAGAACGGTGGTTTTACCGTTGGTATGCTGTTTGAAGTTGAAGTTCTCAACAATCTCACCGCTACCCAGTACCGCAGCTGCTGTGAAATCCGGAGCCTGACGAGTTACCAGTACCATATAATTCTCCTGCAAAGTTAAGGGGTTTTTGGAACGCAACGCGGGCCAGTATAGAGAGTGTTCGGGAATAAGACAAAGAGGCGCTGACAATCAATGAGACAGGTTTTGGCTATCAATGTTTGCCGGATGGCGGCGTCGCCTTATCCGGCACGTAGCAATAAGGTCATCAAAGCGCTTTACGGCGGGCCTGTTCCATCATTTGCGGATAAAAACGCCAGAAGCGTTCTTCCAGGGCATCGTAGTGCCTGTCCAGGTCATACCATGAGTCACGCAGGGCATCGAGCCGCGGGCGGCGGCTGGCCATGCCATTGAGAACATTCTGGATAAAATCCATATCCTGATAGCGTTCCAGCCATTTCTCTGACCATATATAGCTGTTCAGATTGATAAAACGCGGCGGCGATTCTGGCAGGATAGCGACAACCTGGGTTTGGGCGTAGCTCACAAAGTCCGCTAGCGGGAAGTCGGGGGAGATTTCTGACCAGTGGCGCGATAAAAAGTGATCCCACATTACGTCCAGCGTAATCGGTGCGACGCGGCGCGTCTCGCTGCGAAACCATTCTTTGGCTTCACGGACTTCCGGCAGGTTGTCGGTCATCACGTCGATTCGACGATGCATGAAAATGCCGTCCACCACGTCAGGTGAATAGTGCGTTTCCGGATTACCCCGGACAAAATCGGCCAACAAATTACCGGAAAGCGAGCTGTCGGCTAAATGCGCTAAGTGCAGGTGTGCAAGAAAATTCATTATCTATTATCTGTCCGAAAGAGGGGTAAAGGTTGCAGGGAAAGCGCCCCGGCACTAGACTACCCGCCTCTTATTTTAGTCTGAGTCAGTGTCATGCGCGTTACCGATTTCACCTTTGAACTACCCGAATCCCTGATTGCCCACTATCCGCAAGCCGAGCGCAGTAGCTGCCGCTTGCTGTCTTTGGACGGGCCGACGGGCGCGCTGACGCACGGTACTTTCACTGATTTGCTCGACAAGCTCAACCCTGGAGATTTGCTGGTCTTTAACAATACCCGCGTGATCCCGGCCCGCCTGTTTGGGCGTAAAGCCAGCGGCGGCAAGATAGAAGTGCTGGTTGAGCGCATGCTGGATGACAAACGCATCCTGGCACATATTCGCGCCTCCAAAGCGCCAAAGCCGGGTGCCGAGCTGCTGCTGGGTGACGACGAGAGTATTAAAGCCACGATGGTGGCGCGCCACGATGCGTTGTTTGAAGTTGAGTTTGACGACGAGCGCAGCGTACTGGATATCCTTAACGCCATCGGCCACATGCCGCTACCACCGTATATCGACCGTCCGGATGAAGACGCTGACCGCGAGCTGTACCAGACGGTGTATAGCGAAAAACCGGGCGCCGTGGCGGCGCCGACCGCCGGTTTGCACTTTGACGATCCGTTGCTGGCAAAACTGCGCGATAAAGGCATTGAGATGGCGTTCGTGACGCTGCACGTTGGGGCGGGGACGTTCCAGCCGGTGCGCGTAGACACCATCGAAGATCACATCATGCACTCAGAATATGCCGAAGTGCCGCAGGATGTGGTCGACGCGGTGCTGGCGGCGAAAGCGCGCGGCAATCGTGTTATTGCGGTAGGGACGACGTCAGTTCGTTCGCTGGAAAGCGCGGCCCAGGCGGCTCAAAATGATCTGATCGAACCGTTCTTCGGTGATACGCAAATCTTTATTTATCCAGGCTATAAATACCAGGTGATTGATGCGCTGGTGACTAACTTCCATCTGCCTGAATCGACATTGATTATGCTGGTATCCGCGTTTGCTGGCTATAAAAACACCATGAACGCCTATCATGAAGCGGTTAAAGCGGAATATCGCTTTTTTAGTTACGGGGATGCCATGTTTATCACGTACAATCCGCAGGCTATTTCTGAGCGCGTCGGGGAATAAATTCGCGGCGCAGGTCTTAAACGTTGGACTGTTTTTCTGACGTACTGGAGAAAAAATGAAATTCGAACTGGATACCACCGACGGACGCGCCCGCCGTGGCCGCCTGGTGTTTGATCGTGGCGTAGTGGAAACGCCTGCTTTTATGCCTGTGGGTACCTACGGTACGGTAAAAGGCATGACGCCGGAAGAAGTTGAAGCCACCGGCGCACAAATTATTCTCGGCAACACCTTCCACCTGTGGCTGCGTCCGGGTCAGGAAATCATGAAGCTGCACGGCGACCTTCACGATTTCATGCAGTGGAAAGGACCGATCCTCACTGATTCCGGTGGTTTCCAGGTATTCAGCCTGGGTGATATTCGCAAGATCACCGAGCAGGGTGTGCATTTCCGCAACCCGATCAACGGCGATCCGATTTTCCTCGATCCTGAGAAGTCGATGGAGATTCAATACGATCTCGGTTCCGATATCGTGATGATCTTCGACGAATGTACACCGTACCCGGCTGACTGGGACTATGCTAAACGCTCAATGGAAATGTCTTTACGCTGGGCGCAGCGTAGCCGTGACCGTTTTGATGGCCTCGGCAACAAAAATGCGCTTTTTGGCATCATTCAGGGCAGCGTTTACGAAGATTTACGTGATATCTCCGTCAAAGGTCTGGTAGATATCGGCTTTGATGGCTACGCTGTCGGCGGTTTGGCTGTGGGTGAGCCGAAAGAAGACATGCACCGTATTCTGGAACATGTTTGTCCGCAAATTCCGGCAGATAAACCTCGCTACCTGATGGGCGTCGGCAAACCGGAAGATCTGGTTGAAGGCGTGCGTCGCGGTATTGATATGTTTGACTGCGTGATGCCAACGCGAAATGCCCGTAATGGTCATTTGTTTGTGACTGACGGCGTGGTAAAAATTCGTAATGCGAAGCATAAAAGCGACACCAGTCCGCTCGATGCCGAGTGTGATTGCTACACCTGTCGCAATTATTCACGCGCTTACTTGCATCATCTTGACCGTTGCAACGAAATATTGGGCGCGCGACTCAATACCATTCATAACCTTCGTTACTACCAGCGCTTGATGGCGGGTTTACGCAAGGCTATTGAAGAGGGTAAATTAGAGAGCTTCGTGACCGATTTTTACCAACGTCAGGGTCGACCTGTTCCACCTTTGAACGTTGATTAATATTAATAATGAGGGAATTTGAATGAGCTTTTTTATTTCTGATGCGGTAGCGGCAACAGGTGCTCCGGCGCAGGGCAGCCCGATGTCTCTGATTCTGATGCTGGTGGTGTTTGGTCTGATTTTCTATTTCATGATCCTGCGCCCACAGCAAAAGCGTACCAAAGAACATAAAAACCTGATGAGCTCCATTGCCAAAGGTGATGAAGTCCTGACGAACGGTGGTCTGGTTGGTCGTGTGACTAAAGTAGCAGAAACTGGCTACATCTCTATCGCACTGAACGACACCACTGAAGTGGTTATCAAACGTGACTTCGTAGCTGCCGTTCTGCCGAAAGGCACCATGAAGGCGCTGTAATATTTCGTTTTCCCAAAGGGAACTGCCGTGTTAAACCGTTATCCTTTGTGGAAGTACATCATGCTGGTCGTCGTGATTATCGTCGGCCTGCTTTACGCACTTCCCAACCTGTATGGTGAGGATCCGGCTGTTCAAATCACTGGCGTGCGCGGTGCCGCCGCCAGTGAGCAAACGCTGATCCAGGTCCAGAAAACGTTACAAGAAGAAAAAATCACACCTAAGTCTGTGGCTCTGGAAGAGGGCGCTATTCTTGCGCGCTTCGACTCCACTGATACCCAATTGCGCGCGCGTGAAGTGCTGCTGGGCGTGCTGGGTGATCAATACGTCGTGGCGCTTAACCTTGCTCCGGCAACACCGCGCTGGCTGTCTGCTATTCATGCAGAACCGATGAAACTCGGTCTTGACCTGCGTGGCGGCGTTCACTTCCTGATGGAAGTGGATATGGACACCGCGCTGAGTAAGTTGCAGGAACAAAATATCGATAGCCTGCGCAGCGATCTGCGTGAAAAAGGCATTCCTTATACTACCGTTCGTAAAGAAGATAACTACGGCCTGAGCATCACCTTCCGTGATGGCAAAGCCCGTGACGACGCTATCTCTTACCTGAGCAAGCGTCATCAGGATCTGGTTATTTCCAGCCAGGGCAGCAATGCGCTGCGTGCGGTCATGACCGATGCTCGTCTGAGCGAAGCCCGTGAGTATGCGGTACAGCAGAACATTAACATTCTGCGTAACCGTGTTAACCAACTGGGTGTAGCTGAGCCGGTAGTGCAACGCCAGGGTGCTGACCGAATCGTGGTCGAACTGCCAGGTATTCAGGACACCGCGCGTGCGAAAGAGATTCTGGGCGCAACGGCGACGCTGGAGTTCCGTCTGGTAAACACCAACGTGGACCAGTCTGCGGCGGCATCCGGGCGTGTACCGGGTGACTCAGAAGTGAAACAGTCTCGCGAAGGACAGCCGGTTGTGCTGTACAAGCGTGTGATCCTGACCGGTGACCATATCACCGACTCCACTTCCAGCCAGGACGAATACAATCAGCCGCAGGTTAATATCTCGCTGGATAGTGCAGGTGGGAACATCATGTCCAACTTCACCAAGGACAACATCGGTAAGCCGATGGCGACCCTGTTCGTGGAGTACAAAGACAGCGGTAAGAAAGATGCCAACGGTCGTGCCGTGCTGGTGAAACAGGAAGAAGTGATTAACATCGCTAACATTCAGTCTCGACTGGGTAACAGCTTCCGTATCACCGGTATCAACAACCCGAACGAAGCGCGTCAGCTTTCTCTGCTGCTGCGTGCCGGTGCGTTGATTGCGCCGATTCAGATTGTTGAAGAACGCACTATCGGCCCGACTCTGGGTATGCAGAACATCAAGCAGGGTCTGGAAGCGTGTCTGGCCGGTTTGGTGGTTTCTATCCTGTTCATGATCTTCTTCTACAAGAAGTTTGGTCTGATTGCGACCAGCGCGCTGATTGCGAACCTGGTACTGATTGTCGGTATCATGTCGCTGCTGCCGGGCGCTACGCTAAGTATGCCGGGTATAGCGGGGATCGTCTTAACCCTTGCCGTGGCGGTCGATGCTAACGTACTGATCAACGAACGTATCAAAGAAGAGTTGAGTAACGGAC
The DNA here is from genome assembly GCF_018342065.1 of Citrobacter sp. FP75. Classification (GTDB taxonomy): domain Bacteria; phylum Pseudomonadota; class Gammaproteobacteria; order Enterobacterales; family Enterobacteriaceae; genus Citrobacter. The sequence continues at coordinate 77,565 of NZ_JAFDOE010000001.1, forward strand.
GTTCGATTCAGCAGGCGATCAACGAAGGTTATGCGGGCGCATTCAGTTCCATCTTCGATGCGAACATTACGACGCTGATTAAAGTTCTGATCCTGTATGCAGTCGGTACCGGGGCAATTAAAGGGTTCGCGATTACTACCGGTATTGGTGTGGCGACGTCGATGTTTACCGCGATCGTCGGGACACGTGCCATCGTAAACCTGTTGTATGGCGGCAAGCGCGTCAAAAAGCTGTCAATCTGAGGAGTGCGAAGTGGCACAGGAATATACTGTTGAACAATTGAACCACGGCCGTAAAGTCATCGACTTTATGCGCTGGGACTACTGGGCTTTCGGCATCTCTGGTTTCCTGCTGATTGCGGCTATTGTCGTGATGGGCGTACGCGGATTTAACTGGGGTCTCGATTTCACCGGTGGTACGGTGATTGAAATCACGCTGGAAAAACCGGCGGAAATGGACGTGATGCGCGATGCGCTGGAGAAAGCGGGCTTCGTTGAGCCGCTTTTGCAGAACTTCGGTAGCAGCCACGACATTATGGTACGTATGCCGCCAACCGAAGGTGAAAACGGTGGGCAGGTGCTGGGTAGTAAGGTGCTGAGCGTCATTAACGAAGCCACCAACCAGCATGCAGCTGTGAAGCGTATCGAATTCGTTGGGCCTAGCGTCGGTGCCGATCTGGCACAAAACGGTGCCATGGCGCTGATTGTGGCGCTGATTTCTATTCTCGTGTACGTCGGTTTCCGCTTTGAGTGGCGACTGGCGGCGGGTGTGGTTATCTCACTGGCGCACGACGTGATCATCACGCTTGGGGTTCTGTCGTTGTTCCATATCGAGATTGACCTGACTATCGTCGCTTCATTGATGTCGGTAATCGGTTACTCGCTAAACGACAGCATCGTGGTCTCTGACCGTATTCGTGAGAACTTCCGCAAAATCCGTCGCGGCACACCTTACGAAATCTTTAACGTGTCGCTGACCCAGACGCTGCACCGTACGTTGATCACCTCTGGTACGACGTTAGTGGTTATTCTGATGCTGTACCTCTTCGGTGGTCCGGTACTGGAAGGCTTCTCGCTGACCATGCTTATCGGTGTGTCCATCGGTACGGCGTCGTCTATCTACGTAGCATCGGCGCTGGCGCTGAAGCTGGGTATGAAGCGCGAGCACATGCTGCAGCAGAAGGTCGAGAAAGAAGGGGCGGATCAGCCGTCTATTCTGCCTTAATCGGCGTGAAGTGTAAGAACAGAAATCCCGATCGCAAGGTCGGGATTTTTTTGTCTGTAGATTGTCACAATACTACTGACAGTACGCTGTCAGTAGCCCTGTTTTATAGTCCTCCTGAACTTACTCATTAAGGCAGGAGGATGTATGAAAAATGTCATTAACTGGTTTGAAATTCCGGTGGTGGAAATGGATCGTGCCGTTGCATTTTATGAGACGGTGATGCAGGTTTCGCTGCGCCGGGAGAAGATGGATTGTGCCGATCTGGCGGTATTCCCGCATCAGGATCCTGCTCCTGGCGGCGCACTGGCAAAATTTGACGGTATTATACCTTCGCAGCAGGGCGCTATTATTTATCTGCATACGGACGATCTGGCGGCGACGCTCGATCGGGTCACAACGGTGGGTGGCGAATGTGTGTTTGGGCCACTTGAACTGGGGCAGGATATCGGCACGATTGCGTTATTTACCGACAGCGAAGGCAATCGTGTTGGCTTACATCAGCCTGCGCAATAATTCCTGAGAGAGAGCAAAGATGACCAGACGCGCCGATCGGTTGTTCCAGATTGTGCAGATCCTGCGAGGCAGGCGACTGACAACGGCGGCGCAGCTGGCGGAGCGTCTCGGGGTTTCGCCACGTACGATCTACCGTGATATCTGTGATTTATCATTATCCGGCGTACCCGTCGAAGGTGAGGCTGGCAGTGGTTATCGCTTGCTGGCCGGGTTTGATCTGCCGCCCCTAATGCTTACGCATCGTGAGTCGGAAGCACTTATTGTCGCTATCCGTTTGCTGAAAACCTGGGGAGGGGATTCTCTCGCCCGCGAGCTGGAATCTGCGCAGGAAAAAGTGTTGGCGATCTTGCCGCAAGAGAGCCGTCGCAGAGCGGAGCAAACGCGGATTTTTGCTCCAGATTTTGGCAATCAGCCACATTCACGCAGCGCGTTTGATCTCATTCACCGCGCGGTTTCGGCGCAGCAGATGCTGGCGCTGCATTATCGCGATGAATCCGGGAATCTCTCCTGCCGCGACGTTCAGCCGCTGGGGTTATTTTTCTGGGGTGAGCACTGGCTGCTGGTGGCGTGGTGTGAGAGGCGCGAAGATTATCGCTGTTTTCGTGTGGATCGTTGTCTGCAAATCACCCCACTCGACAGGCAATTTCGCGAACGCGCCGATCGCTCGCTAAGTGACTTTTTACGTAAAGTCCGCTGTGAAGACCAACCATAAAAAAGCCAGCGGTTAAGCTGGCTTGTCGTTGATAAATTGTCTGGATTAGAAGTTGTAACCAACTACCAGGTAACCACCCCAACCGGTAGATTTCGCGCTGAAGTCGCCTTCGCCCCAGTTCAGCGTATCGCCACCTTTCCACTGGCCGCCGTTATGGAAGTAACGAGCGACTACGGAGTAGTGCCAATGATCGTAGTTCAGTGCCAGAACGTGACTGGAAGCGATAGAGTTGCTGGTGCGGTTCGGATCATCGCCCAGATCTGAGCCCCAGTCGAAGTTAGTGAAGCCGATGTAGGTCAGTTGGCCGCCCCAAACCTGGGTGATCGGCACAAAGTATTTCACTTTGAAACGGTAGCCATCCCACTCGTTTTCGTTGGATGCGCCATAGTTCTGCCACTGGTATTTAGCATACACGTTCAGGGACAGACCCATCGGCAGACCGGTGTCGATATCGGTACCCAGACCCATATACCAGGTGCTCTGGCGGCTGGCTTTATTATCACCCATATCGTAGATGTAGTTGTTGGCGAAGTACCATTCTTTGAACGGACCAAAGCTCAGGTCAGCACCGGTCAGTTTGTCGATGGAGAAACGTGGTTCGATTTCCATAAACAGCGGGGAACCGTCAGACCAGATACCTTTATCGTTGCCGTTACCCCAGTCAAAGGTCTTCGGAATATCGATGTAGCCATAGAAATCAAACCAATCTTTTTTGGCGAATGCTTCGTATTCCAGATAGACATCGTTGTTCAGTTTCGGAGAGAAACGGGTGTGGTAGCTACCCACCACGTTAACACTCTGATGCCACCAGTCGGACAGATATTGCGGTTTGTCATTTTCTGCTGCGTTGGCAGTAAAAGACGAGGAGAGCGCCAGCACTGCACCGGCTGCAAGTAATGTTTTTTTCATATGTATGCCACTGTTTGAAATCCCTTTCGGGAGTGAAAAAGGCGCAAATTGCGTTTCTAAATATTTCGTAATTCTTCGGAGCCTATTATAAAAATCATTGTTCACAAAAATATGTCTTGTTTCACAGTTCTATCATTTACGTAATCGATTGCGTTCACGTTTGCGTACTTTAGGCGGCGAATTGTACTGACTCCGGTGAATGTTGCCAAGTTTTACTAAAAATCTCGGTGATGTCAGAGGAGTAACAAAATGGTGGAGGATAGTGTTGCGGAACGCACAAAACATTCCGCGAAAAAGTTTATTGGGTCACAGGTTGGATGTCATGGATGCGCACAAAACCGAGCTGGTCAGGCGACAGGCCATTCAGTTGCAGCGGAATGTCTATGTCGCTGGGGGCAAGAACGCTTGCTGGGGCGTTGATCAATTCATTCTTAACACCCACTTCCTGGTAGTTGTCCGTGGTGCCCTGAATTTGCCCGTACTCCAGGGTAGCGCTAAATGCCGGTAGAGGCGTGTCGGATTCCCCCTGAATACGCAGGGTCAGACGTGTGCCGTCTGCATTTGGTGCAATATTCACCAGCGACATGCGTAGCGTACCAATCTGGCTGTTCAGTCGGGCCGGGGTTTTTGAACCGGGTAATAAATAGACGCCGCGGGTGGATTTCGCATTCAACATATTTTGTTGCGTTATTTTTACCGTTTCCTGATTGAGCTGCGTCATCTCTTTGCTCAGCGTGTTAACGCTTTGATGCATTTGACGTACTTCGGCTTGCTGTGCGCAGGCACTAAGGCTAAAGAGGCTTCCCACCAGGAGAATTCTTAGGTAACGTCTTGTCATTGTGATTACTTCCTTCATTGTCGCGATAGCATAATGGTAGTGTGCACAGAGCACGAAGGCATCGATCCTTTGTCTCAAAAGCGCTCTGCCTTTGTTGTCACGCCAGTTCAGGGTAAAATAGATTTCTGTTAACCACCTGATCAGGACGCCGTATGCATTGCCCATTCTGTTTCGCCGTAGACACTAAGGTAATTGACTCTCGTCTTGTAGGCGAGGGCTCTTCAGTACGCCGACGCCGGCAGTGTCTGGTCTGTAACGAACGTTTTACCACTTTTGAAGTGGCTGAGCTGGTTATGCCGCGCGTTGTGAAAAGCAACGACGTGCGTGAACCCTTTAATGAAGAAAAGCTGCGCAGCGGCATGCTCAGAGCACTTGAGAAACGGCCGGTCAGCGCAGATGACGTCGAAATGGCGTTGAACCATATAAAATCCCAGCTGCGCGGGACAGGCGAGCGCGAGGTTCCGAGTAAAATGATCGGTAATCTGGTGATGGAGCAACTGAAAAAGCTCGATAAAGTCGCCTACATCCGTTTTGCTTCGGTCTATCGGAGCTTTGAAGATATCAAAGAATTTGGCGAAGAGATCGCTCGCCTACAGGACTAAGCCATGCAGGATGAATTTTACATGGCGCGCGCGCTGAAACTTGCTGCGCGCGGACGTTTTACCACCCACCCCAATCCCAACGTGGGCTGTGTAATTGTTAAAGACGGGGAAATCGTCGGTGAGGGGTATCATCACCGTGCGGGTGAACCTCATGCCGAGGTCCATGCGCTGCGTATGGCTGGTGATAAAGCGCAAGGGGCCACCGCTTATGTGACGCTTGAGCCGTGCAGTCATCACGGGCGCACGCCGCCGTGCTGCGATGCGTTGATTGCTGCGGGCGTGACGCGCGTGGTTGCCGCGATGCAGGATCCCAACCCGCAGGTGGCTGGACGCGGGCTTTACCGTTTACAGCAGGCGGGCATTGACGTCAGTCACGGCATGATGATGAGCGACGTTGAGCTGCTGAATAAAGGCTTTCTCAAGCGGATGCGCACCGGATTTCCGTATCTACAGCTTAAGCTCGGCGCATCGCTTGATGGTCGCACGGCGATGGCCAGCGGTGAAAGCCAGTGGATAACGTCACCACAGGCGCGTCGCGATGTTCAGCGCCTGCGTGCGCAAAGTCATGCCATATTAACCAGCAGTGCCACGGTACTGGCGGACGATCCTCAGCTTACCGTCCGCTGGTCGGAGCTTGATGAATCAACCCAGGCGTTGTATCCGCAGGAAAATCTGCGTCAGCCGATCCGCATTGTTCTCGATCGCCAAAACCAGGTCACGCCTGAGCATCGTATTGTGCAACAGCCGGGAGAAACCTGGATTGCCCGCAGCAACGACGATTCGCGTATCTGGCCTGAGAGCGTTCGCAGTCTGAAGGTGCCGGAGCATAACGGGAATCTGGATCTAGTGGTGTTGATGATGCAACTGGGTAAGCAGCAAATTAACAGCATTTGGGTTGAGGCTGGCCCAACGCTTGCTGGCGCGTTATTGCAGGCTGGGCTGGTCGATGAGCTAATCGTTTATGTTGCGCCTAAACTGTTAGGAAGTGATGCGCGAGGATTATGTGTGCTGCCGGGCCTTGAGAAACTGGCCGATGCCCCCCATTTCAAATTCAACGAGATACGCCAGGTGGGCCCGGACGTTTGCCTGCATTTAACGACTGCGTGAGGCTTTCTGATTTAGAGGAAGCAGCGCACAGAATATTATGATAAAATCCGCCCCCCTTACGGGGCTATAAATCGAACCCGAAGGAAGAATATGAACATTATTGAAGCTAACGTTGCTACTCCGGACGCTCGCGTCGCCATCACCATTGCGCGTTTCAACAACTTTATCAATGACAGCCTGCTGGAAGGTGCGATCGACGCCCTGAAGCGTATTGGTCAGGTTAAAGATGAAAACATTACCGTCGTTTGGGTTCCAGGCGCGTATGAGCTGCCGCTGGCGGCTGGCGCTCTGGCAAAAACCGGTAAATATGACGCGGTGATTGCGTTAGGCACGGTGATCCGTGGTGGTACCGCACACTTCGAATATGTGGCTGGCGGTGCCAGCAATGGCCTGGCGCATGTCGCTCAGGACAGTGGCATTCCGGTAGCCTTCGGTGTTCTGACCACCGAAAGTATTGAACAAGCCATCGAACGTGCTGGCACGAAAGCCGGTAACAAAGGCGCAGAAGCTGCTCTGACCGCGCTTGAAATGATTAATGTATTGAAAGCCATTAAGGCCTGATTTTTGTAAGGGGAAATCCGTGAAACCTGCTGCTCGTCGCCGCGCCCGTGAGTGTGCCGTCCAGGCGCTCTACTCCTGGCAGTTGTCCCAGAACGACATCTCTGATGTTGAATACCAGTTCCTGGCGGAACAGGACGTAAAAGATGTCGACGTTCTGTATTTCCGTGAACTGCTGTCCGGGGTGGCGACTAACAGCGCGTACCTGGATGGACTGATGAAGCCATACCTGTCTCGTCTGCTGGAAGAGCTGGGTCAGGTAGAAAAAGCCGTACTGCGTATTGCACTGTTTGAACTGTCTAAACGTAGTGATGTGCCGTATAAAGTGGCCATCAACGAAGCGATTGAACTGGCGAAAACCTTCGGCGCTGAAGATAGCCATAAGTTCGTCAACGGCGTACTGGATAAAGCAGCACCTGCGATTCGCCCCAACAAAAAGTGATCTCCAGGCCGGCAGGATGGCGGAATTATATTTCCGCTGTCGCCGGCCTTTTCTTTTTTCCTGCTGAGGCATAACGTATGGCATGCGGCGAATTCTCCCTGATTGCCCGTTATTTTGACCGTGTTAGAAGCTCTCGTCTTGACGTCGAAACCGGCATTGGTGACGATTGCGCACTCCTGAACATCCCTGAAAAACAGACGCTGGCGATCAGTACCGATACGCTGGTGGCGGGTAATCACTTCCTTCCCGATATTGATCCAACAGATCTGGCCTGGAAAGCGCTGGCGGTTAATCTAAGCGATCTGGCGGCGATGGGCGCTGACCCTGCATGGCTGACGCTGGCGCTCACGTTACCTGACGTCGATGAAGCCTGGCTTGAAGCCTTCAGCGATGGCCTGTTTGAACTCCTCAATTACTATGGTATGCAGCTGATTGGCGGGGACACCACGCGTGGGCCACTGTCGATGACGCTGGGTATCCACGGCTACGTCCCCGCAGGGCGGGCCTTAAAACGCTCAGGCGCGAAGCCGGGAGACTGGATTTACGTCACCGGCACGCCGGGCGACAGTGCCGCCGGTTTAGCTATTTTGCAAAACAGATTGCAGGTTACAGAGACAAAAGACGCAGACTATCTGCTTCAGCGTCATCTTCGCCCCACGCCGCGTATCTTGCAGGGACAAGCCCTGCGTGACCTGGCTAGTGCGGCTATCGATATTTCCGACGGCCTGATTTCCGATCTGGGACACATCGTTAATGCCAGCGGCTGCGGCGCGCGGGTTAACGTCGATGCGCTGCCTTACTCACCGGCATTTATCCAGCACGTTGAACCGGAACAGGCGCTGCGCTGGGCGCTCTCGGGCGGTGAAGATTATGAGTTATGCTTTACCGTACCGGAAATTAACCGTGGTGCACTGGACGTGGCGCTGGGACATCTCGGCGCGTCGTTTACCTGCATCGGGCAGATGAGCGCGGATGTGGAAGGCATTCACTTTACGCGCGATGGAAAACCCGTCACGTTCGACTGGAAAGGATATGACCATTTTGCCGCGCCTTAAAAAAGATGTCGCCAAAAGCCGCCTGAGTATGCGCAACCCGTGGCACCTGTTGGCTACTGGTTTTGGCAGTGGGCTAAGCCCAATAGTTCCTGGCACGATGGGATCGCTGGCGGCGATCCCATTTTGGTATTTAATGACGTTTCTGCCGTGGCAGCTGTATTCGCTGGTGGTCATGTTGTCGATTTGTATCGGTGTTTACCTGTGCCATCAAACGGCGAAAGATATGGGCGTTCACGATCACGGCAGCATTGTCTGGGACGAATTTGTCGGGATGTGGATAACCCTGATGGCGCTACCGACCAACGACTGGCAGTGGGTTGCCGCGGGCTTTGTGATTTTCCGTATTCTGGATATGTGGAAACCGTGGCCGATCCGCTGGTTCGATCGCAACGTACATGGCGGTACAGGGATCATGATCGACGACATTGTGGCCGGGATACTTTCTGCCGGGATCCTGTATTTTATCGGCCATCACTGGCCGGTAGGTATTATTTAAATGGGTTTGCCGGATGGTAGCGTAAACGCCTTATCCGGCAAACCGAGACTTATTTAAATCCCACCACCGGATGCTGTTTGTACGGTGTTTCCAGTTCGGCAATCTGTTCCGGCTTCAGCGTTAAATCCACCGCATTGAGCAACTCATCCAACTGTTCCTCACGCGATGTGCCGATAATCGGTGCTGCCACGCCGGGTTTGCTCAGCAGCCATGCCAGTGCCACCTGCGCACGCGTTACGCCCAGCTCTTCACTGACGCCGGTCAGCCGTGCGGCAATTTGCGCGTCGTTTTCATCGCTCTCACGGTACAAATTTTTGCCGACTTCATCTGAGACTACTCGCGCGGTTGTTTCTCCCCATGGCCGCGTCAGGCGACCACGCGCCAGCGGACTCCATGGGATCACCGCCACACCTTCCTGATGGCAAAGCGGCAGCATCTCGCGTTCTTCTTCGCGATAGATAAGGTTGTAGTGATCCTGCATGCTGACAAACTGCGCCCAGCCGTGTTGCTTCTGTAAGGCCAGCGCCAGCGCAAATTGCGCAGCATGCATCGATGAGGCACCGATATAGCGCGCTTTACCGGCTTTTACTACGTCGTTGAGGGCTTCCAGCGTTTCTTCGATTGGCGTGTTGTAATCCCAGCGGTGAATTTGCAGGATGTCCACATAGTCCATACCCAGGCGTCTGAGACTGTCGTCGATCGAGCGCAGGATTTGTGCGCGGGATAAGCCTTCAGCTAAATCATCAACCTGGTGAAAAACTTTGGTAGCGACCACGACATCTTCACGGCGGGCGAAATCACGCAGCGCACGGCCGACAATTTCTTCACTGCTGCCAGCGGAGTAGCTGTTAGCGGTATCGAAAAAGTTAATGCCGCCCTCAAGGGCGTGTTTGATTATCGGGCGACTACTCTCTTCAGGCAGCGTCCAGGCGTGATTGCCGCGATTGGGCTCGCCAAACGTCATGCAACCCAGGCAAAGGCGGGAGACCCGTAGGTCGGTTTTTCCTAAGGTGTTGTATTTCATCAATCCACTCCTGCTTAGCTCGTGATGAATTAAGCATAGCAGGAGCGGGGAGGGGATTATGCCAGCCAGGCCTTGATTTTGGCCTCAATGCCGGCGGCATCAAGACCCAGATCGGTGCGAGCCTCGTCCTGAGTTCCCTGCGGGATGAAGAAGTCAGGCAGTCCAATGTTCAGCACCGGAACGGGCTTGCGATGGGCCATCAGCACTTCGTTTACGCCACTGCCAGCACCACCCATAATGGCGTTCTCTTCGATGGTGACCAGCACCTCGTGTTGGGCGGCCATTTCCAGGATTAACGTTTCATCCAGCGGCTTCACAAAGCGCATATCGACCAGCGTGGCGTTCAGCGATTCTGCGACCTGAGCGGCTTCCGGCATCAGGGTACCGAAGTTGAGAATTGCCACTTTTTCCCCGCGACGCTTCACGATACCTTTACCAATTGGCAGCTGTTCCAGCGGCGTCAACTCGACGCCCACTGCGTTACCGCGCGGATAGCGCACAACCGTTGGACCATTGCTGTAGTGATAGCCGGTGAACAGCATCTGGCGGCATTCGTTTTCATCGCTCGGGGTCATAATGACCATTTCCGGGATGCAGCGCAGAAAGGAGAGATCGAACGCGCCCTGATGGGTTTGTCCATCTGCGCCAACAATACCTGCCCGGTCAACGGCGAACAGGACCGGCAGTTTCTGGATGGCGACATCATGCAGCACCTGATCGTAGGCGCGTTGCAGGAAGGTAGAATAAATGGCAACGACCGGCTTATAGCCGCCAATCGCCAGACCCGCAGCAAAGGTCACCGCGTGCTGTTCGGCAATTGCCACGTCGAAGTAGCGGTCCGGGAACTTACGTGAGAACTCCACCATACCGGAGCCTTCGCGCATCGCCGGAGTGATCGCCATCAGCTTGTTGTCTTTCGCCGCGGTCTCGCACAGCCAGTCACCGAAGATTTTTGAATAGCTCGGCAGGCCGCCGCTGCTTTTCGGTAGGCATCCGCTGGACGGATCGAATTTGGGCACCGCGTGGAAGGTGATCGGGTCTTTTTCCGCCGGCTCGTAGCCACGACCTTTTTTGGTCATGATGTGCAGGAACTGCGGGCCTTTCAGATCGCGCATGTTCTTAAGCGTCGTGATAAGCCCCAGCACGTCGTGACCGTCTACCGGGCCGATGTAGTTAAAGCCCAGCTCTTCAAACAGCGTACCCGGAACAACCATGCCTTTGATGTGTTCTTCGGTACGTTTGAGCAGCTCTTTAATCGGCGGTACGCCGGAGAACACTTTCTTCCCGCCTTCGCGCAGCGAGGAGTAAAGTTTGCCGGAGAGCAACTGCGCCAGGTGGTTGTTCAGTGCGCCGACGTTCTCTGAAATCGACATTTCGTTGTCGTTCAGAATCACCAGCATGTCGGGCTTAATATCACCTGCGTGGTTCATGGCTTCAAACGCCATGCCGGCGGTGATGGCACCGTCGCCAATCACGCAGACGGTACGACGTTCTTTGCCTTCTTTCTCGGCAGCAACCGCAATGCCGATGCCAGCGCTGATGGAGGTCGAGGAGTGTCCAACGCTCAGTACGTCATACTCACTCTCTCCGCGCCACGGGAACGGATGCAGACCGCCTTTCTGGCGAATCGTGCCGATTTTATCGCGGCGGCCGGTCAGGATTTTGTGCGGATAAGCCTGATGTCCCACATCCCAGATTAACTGGTCAAACGGGGTATTGTAGACGTAGTGCAGCGCGACGGTGAGTTCCACCGTGCCCAGACCAGAGGCGAAGTGCCCGCTGGAACGGCTCACGCTGTCGAGCAAATAGCGGCGCAGCTCGTCGCAAAGCTTTGGCAGGCTCTCTTTTGGCAGCAGGCGTAACTCCGGAGTGGAGTCGACCAGCGCCAGGGTCGGGTATTTGGCTATATCAAAACTCATCGCAAGCTCATGGGATATGTTGGTTTATTTATCACGCTGGATTATATAGTCCGCTAGCGCTTCCAGTGCCGAGGTATCGAGTGACTGTGCGGCCAGCAGGCTTAGCGACTGGCGGGCATCTTCGATTAAATCCCGGGCTTTATTCCGGGCTTGCTCAAGACCCAGAAGTGCAGGATAGGTACTTTTGCCAAGCTGCTGGTCAGCACCCTGACGTTTACCCAATGTTGCAGTATCGCCTACCACATCCAGGATGTCATCCTGAACCTGGAAGGCCAGACCGATGCTTTCTGCGTATTTGTCGAGTATTGCCAGGCAGTCTCGCCCTTTATCGCCAGCGCTTAACGCACCCAGACGCACGGCGGCGCGAATCAATGCCCCGGTTTTATGGCGGTGAATACGCTCCAGCGCATCCAGCGCTACCTGATGACCTTCAGCTGCCAGATCCAGCGCCTGGCCGCCGCACATACCGGCGATACCGCTGGCTTGGGCCAGTTCAGAGATCATCGCGATGCGGTCTCGGTCAGAAACTTCCGGCATCGGGGCGTCGCTGATAATGGAAAACGCCAGTGTTTGCAGCGCATCGCCGGCCAGGATCGCGTTTGCCTCGCCGAATTTAACATGGCAGGTCGGCAGACCGCGTCGCAGGTCATCATCGTCCATCGCGGGTAAATCATCGTGCATCAGCGAATAGGCATGGATGCACTCAACCGCAGCGGCGGGAGCGTCGAGCGTACTCAGGCTGACGCCAAACATCTGACCGGTCGCATACACCAGGAACGGGCGCAGACGTTTACCGCCTAATAATGCGCCATACTGCATGGTCTCGACCACGGGAGTGTTCTGAAAGGGCAATGGCGTGATAAAACGGCTCAGTGCCTGGTTGGCCTGCTCAACGCAAGCCTGCAGCTGCTGCGTAAAATCCATTTACTCATTATCCGGTGTAAAAGGCGTGAGGGTGGCATCTTCAGTATCTGACAGCAGGATTTGTACGCGCTGTTCAGCCTGCTGCAATTTGACCTGTCCCTGACGTGCTAACTGTACGCCACGTTCGAACTCGTTTAACGCTTCTTCCAGCGGCAGGTCGCCGCTTTCCAGACGGGTAACAATCTGTTCCAGCTCGCTCAACGCAGTTTCAAAACTGGCGGGCGCTTCATTTTTCTTCGGCATAATGAATGTCTGACTCTCTGTATTGGCAGCACAAGACTATGGTAACGGACTCGCACTGATAAGCAAATAACGCGCAATGTGCACAGTAGCCGTGTGATGGTGATATACTTGCGCGCCTGGATGCAGTCGCGGGTATGGGCTGCTGTATTTTTTTCCATTACAAGTCGTTCAGACTTGCCAAAGAACCATTGCCGCCATGAAGTTTATCATTAAATTGTTCCCAGAAATCACCATCAAAAGCCAATCTGTGCGTTTGCGCTTCATAAAAATTCTGACAGGGAACATCCGTAACGTTTTAAAGCACTATGATGAAGACCTTGCCGTTGTCCGCCACTGGGATCACGTTGAGGTTCGCGCTAAAGATGAAACCCAGCGTCTGGATATTTGTGATGCGCTGACCCGTATTCCGGGGATCCACCATATTCTCGAAGTAGAAGACGTGCCGTTTACCGATATGCACGATATTTTCGAGAAAGCGTTGGTGCAGTATCGCGATCAGCTGGAAGGTAAAACCTTCTGCGTGCGCGTTAAGCGTCGCGGTAAGCATGAGTTTAGCTCCATTGAGGTGGAACGTTATGTTGGTGGTGGACTGAATCAACATATTGAATCCGCGCGCGTGAAGCTGACCAAGCCCGATGTGACCGTTAATCTTGAAATCGAAAACGACCGTCTGCTGCTGGTGAAAGGCCGCTACGAAGGTATTGGCGGCTACCCGATTGGCACGCAGGAAGACGTGTTGTCATTGATTTCCGGTGGTTTTGACTCCGGTGTTTCCAGCTATATGCTGATGCGTCGCGGCTGCCGTGTACATTACTGCTTCTTTAACCTCGGTGGTGCTGCGCATGAAATCGGCGTTCGCCAGGTGGCGCATTACCTGTGGAACCGCTTTGGGAGTTCGCATCGCGTGCGTTTTGTCGCCATCAACTTTGAGCCGGTGGTGGGCGAGATCCTCGAGAAAGTTGACGATGGCCAGATGGGCGTGGTTCTTAAGCGTATGATGGTTCGCGCGGCGTCGAAAGTCGCTGAACGCTACGGTGTACAGGCGCTGGTAACCGGTGAAGCGCTGGGCCAGGTCTCCAGCCAGACGCTGACCAACCTGCGTCTGATCGACAACGTTTCTGATACCCTGATCCTGCGCCCGCTGATCTCGCACGACAAAGAACACATCATTGATCTGGCGCGTGAAATTGGTACCGAAGACTTTGCCCGTACCATGCCGGAGTACTGCGGCGTGATTTCAAAAAGCCCGACGGTGAAAGCGATTAAAGCGAAGATTGAGGCCGAAGAAGAAAACTTCGATTTCTCAATCCTCGATAAAGTGGTCGAAGAAGCGAACAATATTGATATTCGTGATATCGCCCAACAGACGCAGCAGACCGTGGTGGAAGTGGAAACCGTGAGCGGTTTTGGCCCGAACGATGTGATTCTGGATATTCGCTCTGTGGATGAGCAGGATGACAAACCGCTGAAAGTGGAAGGTGTGGACGTGGTTTCCCTGCCGTTCTACAAGCTGAGCACCAAATTCGGCGATCTTGACCAGAATAAAACCTGGCTGCTGTGGTGTGAACGCGGAGTGATGAGCCGCCTGCAGGCGCTTTATCTGCGCGAACAGGGCTTTGAAAACGTGAAAGTGTATCGCCCGTAGTCGTTCGATGGTTGCCCGGTGGCACGTTGCTTACCGGGCAGACATGACTATTCAAAACGGACGGGGAGCGTCTTCCCGTTCGATTCCCATACTCCCTGATAGACCCCGTCTTTTAAATCCAGCGTTATCTTCTCTTGCGATTGTTCAGCGGCAGACGTCTTCAGTTCATAATGTTGATTGTTGGCTGTGTTGCACTTGCCGGCTAATTCAATCGGTGCACCAAATTTTTGGTAATAATAGGCCCCTTCAAAAAAATCACCGTATTTGCAGTCCACCTTCAACACGATGCGCATACTTTTCCCCAGCGTGCCGTACATCACCTTGCCGTCAATGCCGGGTGCTGGCGAAACCGGTTTTGTATTCTTAGCGGAAGTCAGATACTGACCGTAGGGCGTGAGCCGATCGTGCAGTTCCACGGTTAGGATTTTTGTTGTGAAATCACCCAGCTCGTCGAGCGCACGGCTGGCGTGGTTGCTACAGCGTCCGTTCAGGAAGGCCAGATGGTCTTTTTGCAGGGAGAACTTGCCGATGTAGTACAAACCGTCGGTGTAGGTTGCGCACGATGCGTAGAATTCTACGTAGTTAAAATCCTCACCTTTCTCGTCTTTTATTTGCTCCGGCGTCTGCGATTTATGCGCATCAACAAAGGTGTCGATTTGGCCGCGAATATCTTTTCTGACGCGGGTGTTCAATTCGGCCATCGTGGAGCGGGAAAAGAGGTCGTTGAGGGTAATTGCCGCGCCGTTGGTTAAATCGAAGCTGATCGGCACATTGTACGACTCACAATACGCCCCGCAGCCTTCGACAAACATGTTCAGGGTCAGGACTCTGGCGTCGCGAGACTCAACCGTGTAGTCAAGGTTTGCGGTGGGGTTCATCTCTGATTTCGCAAACTGATTCACTGTTGTTTGCGGATTATTACCCGGTAGATGATTGATGAAGTTTGTGAAAATATAATCGTTTATGCGTTTTGCGACCTTTGGGTTATCCGCTGAGGAAAACCAGGGCAGGCGATACTGCACTTCAGTGCTTGCCGGGTAGCGATACTCAATGCTGTTGATTGCAAGCTGAGCTGCTGTCGCGTAGTCGGAAAGAAGCAATAAAGCCACTCCGTTCAGATATCCTTTCATCGTTATTCCTTGTAAGAGAGTGGCCTGAAGATTTACTCGTAGTAGTTATAAATTCCCGCTGCCATCACCAACTGTGACGCCACCTCGTGGGCTTTTTCGCGACTGACCAGGAGATCGATGATTTTTAAACCGAAATCGATGGAGGTTCCCGGCCCCTGGCTGGTTAACAGGTTGACGCGCGGATCCCACACGACGCGTTTGTCCTGCCACTGTTCAGCAGGAATCTTATCTTTCAGCGCCGGGAAGCCGGTCATGTTCCCTATGGGGAAAATGTCATGCGGGACAAGCACGGTGGCGGCTGCGGCACAAATAGCTGCAACAATGCGTCCGGAGCGGTGAAACTGTTTCACGGTTTCAACCAGCAACGGGCTGTCGCGAAAACACTCTGCGCCTTTAATGCCGCCGGGCAGTACGATAATGTCGTAATCGCCGTCGGCAACTTCGACCAGCGGCGCATCTGCCAGCAGTTTTACACCGCGCGAGCACACAATGGTCAGGTTGCCATCGCTGGCTACGCTGGCGGTAGTCACCTTAATTCCGCCACGAACCAGTAGATCGATAGTGGTGACCGCTTCGGTCTCTTCACTACCATGGGCGAGGCAAACCAGTGCCTGAGCGCTCATACTCACTCTCCTTTCGCTTAACCATTTCAAACAGGTGGGCATTTTCCGGGACGGCGATGCCGTGTGCACGCGCGCGTTTCAGCAAATAACCGGTAATGTAGTCAATCTCTGTATGGCGTAGAGCACGGATGTCCTGCAGCATTGAAGAGACATTTTCCGCCGTACTGTCAATCACTTGCTCAACATAATAGCGTAAATCATCCACGGATGTATGATGGCCTTCGCGTTCGATAACCGCCGCAACTTCCTGACAGATTAGCGCTATTTTTTCAGGATGCTGGCGTAGCTCGCCGTTTTGGCAGTTCCACAGCGCGGTAAGCGGGTTAATGACGCAATTGACTGCCAGCTTGCGCCACAGTTCCGCGCGGATGTTATCGTGCCAGGCAACGTCCGGTAGCACCTCTTGCAGGGTCTCTGCCAGATAGCTGAAATCGCCATCCTGTTCACGCGCTGGTCCGATGCGTGTTGTCCCTTTTGCCACGTGGATAATGACGTTGCCATCACGGCGCGCAGCATGCGTCGTGGTGCCCATCAAAAGCGGTTGTACAATGCTTTGCAGCTCATCAATGGTGCCCATTCCGTTGTGAATTAACAGGATTGGGGTAGTTTTGGGCAGAATGGTTGCCAGACTTTTTACCGCATCAGAAACCTGCCAGGCTTTCAGCGTTACCAGCAACAGATCGCTTTTTGCCAAAAAGTCGGGATCGTTTGCCGTCAGGGATTCATTAAAAACCGACCCATCCGTGTCAATCAAATTAACGCTGCAATAAGGTTGTGGCACGCGTAGCCACCCTTGAACTTCATGTCCATGTTTACACAGCGCTGTCAGCCAAAGCTGCCCTAAGGCTCCGCATCCCAGTACGGTAATTCTCATTCATCCTCCTCACCTGCAACAGCACCAGGTGCTAATCCATATCGTCTGCATCCCATTATTGTTCGCCGCTACCTTTGCCACGTACAATTAGGGGATACAGCCTAGTATAGCGCTGTCTGTTGAGTAACTTTGCAGGTATTATGCTTCGCATCAAAAACGAAGGGAGAGGAAAAGATGCCATCTTTCGATATTGTCTCTGAAGTTGATCTTCAGGAAGCGCGTAACGCGGTCGATAATGCGAGCCGTGAAGTAGAGTCACGCTTCGATTTTCGGGGCGTTGAAGCCACTTTTGAGCTGAACGAAGCAAATAAGACCATTAAGGTGCTGAGCGAGTCTGATTTTCAGGTCAATCAGCTGTTGGACATTTTGCGTGCCAAGCTGCTGAAGCGCGGGATTGAAGGGACGTCGCTGGACGTTCCGGAAACGTTCACCCACAGCGGAAAAACCTGGTTTGTGGAAGCGAAACTCAAGCAGGGCATTGAAAGCGCGGTACAGAAAAAAATCGTCAAGCTGATTAAAGACAGCAAACTGAAGGTGCAGGCGCAGATTCAGGGCGAAGAAATTCGTGTTACCGGCAAAGCGCGTGACGATCTGCAATCTGTCATGGCGTTGGTTCGTGGTGGCGATCTCGGCCAGCCGTTCCAGTTTAAGAACTTCCGCGACTAAGTTGTTATGTCAGATGGCGCGAGTCGCCATCTGACAATCTCATTATCACGCCTGGCTTATTGCCTGCTCAACTTCGAATCGATTGGTCACTTTGCTGTCTATTTTCACGTAGGCCGAATGCTCCTTCGCTACAATTAACACTTCGCTTATCCCTTCTTTCGCCAGCAGACGCTGCTTTAACGTGTCATCTGGGGCAATCCCAGATGGGATTTCTACGCGCAGGCTGCTGACATACGGCGGTTCTTTCATTGTGCTTGCCACCAGTAACCAGACTGCTGCCAGCAGCGCACCGGCCAGGAATACTGCCTGACCATCAAACATTTCGACCACCCAACCGCCCAGCGAACCGCCAATTGCCACGCCAAGAAACTGGCTGGTGGAGTAAACGCCCATCGCTGTGCCTTTGTAACCCGCAGGTGATTCTTTGCTGATAAGCGAGGGGAGGAGGGCTTCCATCAGGTTAAAGGCGAGGAAGAACAGTTGAACGCCCGCAATCAGCCCCCAGAAACGCACGTCAGCGCTCCATAGTACGATCTCTGCGATAAGGATCAGTACCACGCACGACAGGAACACGCGTTTCATACGGCGTTTTACTTCGGCATAAATGATGAACGGTACTACGGAAACAAAGGACAGCAGCATCGTCACCAGGTAAATTTTCCAGTGCTCGGCGGCGGGGAAACCCGCTTTTGCGAGCTGGCCCGGCAGTGCGACGAAGGTGGACATTAATAAAATGTGCAGGCACATGATGCCGAAATTGAGCTTCAATAGTTTAGGCTCAGCCAGCACTTTGCTAAAGCTGCCCTTTACCATGCCCGATTCGCGGTTCAGAACGTGGTTGGTGCTATTGGGAACGACCCAGATGGTCAGCACGATACCTGTGGTTGCAAGCGCGGCGATCATCCAGAACAGTGCATGTAACCCTAGCGCATGAGTGACGATCGGCCCGAGCACCATAGCAATGGCGAAGGTGATACCAAAGCTAACGCCGATAAACGCCATCGCTTTGGTACGATTTTGCTCTCGGGTTAAGTCTGAAAGCAGTGCCATCACGGCGGCGGCAATTGCCCCGGAACCTTGCAACGCGCGACCGAGAATAATTCCCCAAATAGAATCTGATAGCGCAGCAATCACGCTGCCGAAAACGAATACCGCCAGCCCGCCGACGATAAGCGGTTTACGACCGATGCGGTCAGAGAGCAGACCAAAGGGGATCTGGAAGACGGCCTGCGCCAGGCCATAAATGCCAATGGCGAGGCCTATCAGCGCTTCGCTGGCACCCTGCAGCGCCATGCCGTATGTGGTCAGAACCGGCAGGACCATAAACATGCCAAGCATGCGCAAAGAGAATACGGTCCCTAAACCCCAGGTGGCGCGCAACTCACCGGGCGTCATTTTATAATCGTTCATTCCCACCTCTGTTTTAATTTCGCGCCTAGTGTAAAGCGGTAAGCAGGCAGGGTAAATACGTGGTTATTTAACAAATATGACATTGTCATGTTTTATGATGAGAATAAAAAAGGGTGCCGAAGCACCCTTTTCGTATCAGCAGATTCTTACCAGACGTAAGTCAGCAGGTTCTGCGAGTTTGGCACCATAAAGTCGACGGACATCATTACGCTCAATGCTGTGATGGCGATGATGGAGAAACCGAACAGCTTGCGCGCCCAGACTCTGTCATCTTCCACTTTATAACCGCGCAGTGCCATGCCCAACCACCAGACGCTCACCGCCGCAGCAACAATCAGGTATTTATAACCTGCATAACCGCCCAGGGTTAGCATCAGCGTGGCGATAGCAAACGCCACGATGTACAGCGTGATATGGTTCTTCGCGACCGAAATGCCTTTCACCACCGGCAGCACCGGAATGTTGGCAGCCTGATAATCCTTAAAGCGGAAAATCGCGATGGCGTAAGAGTGCGGCATCTGCCACAGGCTGAAAATCGCCAGCAGAATCAGCGCACCGCTGTCGAAACTTCCGGTGACGGCGCAGTAACCAATCACCGGCGGCGCAGCGCCGGAGAGTGAGCCAATCAACGTGCCGTAGACCGAGTGACGTTTCATATACAGGCTGTACACGCCCACATAGACCACGAAGCCCATTACCCCCAGCCAGCAGGCCAGAGGATTCGCGCCAAACCACAGCAGCATAAAGCCAGCAATACCCAGCAAGGTGGCGTATACCAGCGAGACCGCAGGGGAAATCAGACCTTTAACCAGCACGCGGTTTTTGGTCCTCTCCATCTTCCTGTCGATATCCCTGTCGATGTAGTTGTTAAATACACAACCCGACGCCACAACCAGTGACACCCCGACCAACGTGTAGATAAACAGGGGATAATCAATACTGCCTTTCGAGGCCAGCAGGAATCCACCAATCACCGAGATCAGGTTGCCAAAGATGATGCCTGGTTTCGTTACTTGCAGGTATTGCTTAAACATCATAATCGCCGCTCTTAGTGCATCATCATGTTGTAGTTCAGGTTCCACATAATCCAGATGGAGCCCACAACCAGAATGGCGATGATTAGCACAGTAAAGACAAAGGCCGTCATGTTCCAGCCTTCATCAGATTTGCTATTCATGTGCAGGAAGCACACCAGGTGAACCAGTATCTGTACTACTGCCATTGCGAGGATAGTCCCCAGAATGACGGCAGGAGAGGCAGAACCAGTCATCACCATCCAGAACGGAATGACCGTCAGGATCACCGACAGGATAAAGCCTGTCATGTAGGTTTTTACGCTGCCATGGGATGCGCCGCCGCTGACATTAGAATGACTCATTACATCGCCCCCATCAGATAAACAACAGTGAACACACAGATCCACACCACATCCAGGAAGTGCCAGAACAGGCTCAGGCACATGATGCGGGTACGGTTAGTGCTGGTCAGGCCGCGACGGGCAACTTGCACCATCAGCACCGCCATCCAGATAAGGCCGGAAGTGACGTGCAGACCGTGCGTACCGACCAGCGCGAAGAACGCCGACAGGAAGCCACTACGATCCGGGCCCATACCGTTAACGATCAGGTGATGGAATTCATAGATTTCCATCCCGATGAATCCGGCACCGAACAAGAAGGTCAACGCCAGCCAGGAAATGACCTGGCTCTTGTTGTCCTTGTACATGGCGATCGCCGCCATGCCGTAAGTTATGGAGCTGAATAACAGCAGGAAAGTTTCAACCAGTACGAACGGCAGTTCAAAAATGTCCTTACCTGTTGGGCCACCCGCGGTGCCGTTCACCAGAACGGCATAGGTTGCAAACAGAATAGAGAACAGAATGCAGTCGCTCATCAGGTAGACCCAAAATCCGAAGATTTTGGTCTGGCCTGCATCGTGGTGCCCGTGTTCGTGCGCGTGGGCATTCGCGTGCGCTAAAGTATCAGTTGCCATTTTTCAGCCCTGCCTTAGTAATCTCATCGAAATGCTGATTTTCCAGTTTTTCGACTTCCGGGACCGGCACGTAGTAATCCACGTCTTCATCAAAGCTTTTCACAATCCAGCTGATAATCATGCCTGCGAAGCTTGCAATCGCCAGCCACCAGATATGCCAGATCATGGCGAAACCAAACAGTGTCGCGAAGGCGGTAATAACGATACCGGCGCCGCTGTTCTTCGGCATATGAATCTCTTCATAGTGCGCAGGCTGCTTGTACGCTTCACCTTTTTCTTTCATTTCCCAGAAGGCATCACGCTCGTGAACATGTGGCACAACGGCAAAGTTATAGAACGGAGGCGGGGAAGAGGTTGCCCACTCCAGCGTACGGCCACCCCACGGGTCACCGGTCAGGTCACGGTTCTGCTCGCGGTCGCGAATAGAGACGTAGATCTGAATCAGCTGGCACAGGATACCCAGTGCAATCAGCGCGGCGCCACAGGCGGCAACAACCAGCATCGGGTGGAACTGCGGGTCAATCTGCTGGCTGAGGCGACGGGTCATACCCATAAAGCCCAGCACGTACAGCGGCATAAATGCCACGAAGAAGCCGATGATCCACAGCCAGAATGCGCGTTTACCCCAGGTTTCGTTCAGCGTGAAGCCAAACGCTTTTGGCCACCAGTAGGTCATACCGGCGAAGCAGCCAAATACGACGCCGCCGATGATAACGTTATGGAAGTGCGCAATCAGGAACAGGCTGTTGTGCAGCACGAAGTCCGCACCCGGAACCGCCAGCAGTACGCCGGTCATACCGCCGACTGAGAAGGTGACGATAAAGCCAATCGTCCACAGCATCGCTGAGTGGAATACGATACGACCCTGGTACATGGTGAACAGCCAGTTGAAGATCTTCACCCCGGTCGGGATGGCGATGATCATGGTGGTAATACCGAAGAAGGCGTTAACGTTAGCGCCTGCACCCATGGTGAAGAAGTGGTGCAGCCAAACAACGAACGACAGAACGGTGATACACACGGTTGCCCACACCAGCGAGGTGTAACCAAACAGGCGTTTACGCGAGAAGGTCGCCGCGATTTCGGAGAACACCCCGAAGACCGGCAGAACCAGAATGTACACTTCCGGATGGCCCCAGGCCCAAATCAGGTTGATGTACATCATCATGTTGCCGCCCATATCGTTGGTAAAGAAATGGGTGCCCAGATAGCGATCCAGGGTTAGCAACGCGACGGTAACCGTCAGGATTGGGAAAGAAGCGATAATCAGGATGTTGGCGCACAGAGATGCCCAGGTAAATACCGGCATCTTGAACATGGTCATTCCTGGCGCACGCATCTTAATGATGGTCACAAAGAAGTTGATACCGGTTAAGGTCGTACCAATACCGGACAACTGCACCGCCCATATCCAATAATCAACCCCGACGCTTGGACTGTACTCTATTCCCGAGAGCGGCGGATACGCCAGCCAGCCGGTCTGTGCGAACTCACCTACGCCCAGAGACAGGTTAACCAGGATAACGCCGACAACAGTGAACCAGAAGCTCAGGTTGTTCAGGAATGGGAATGCAACGTCACGCGCGCCGATCTGCAGCGGAACCACCAGGTTCATCAGACCGATAACAAATGGCATTGCGACGAAGAAGATCATAATCACGCCGTGAGCCGTGAAGATCTGGTCGTAGTGGTGCGGTGGCAGGAATCCCGCTTCCCCTGCGGAAGCCAGCGCTTGCTGACTACGCATCATGATGGCGTCGGCAAAGCCACGAATTAACATGACGATTGCGACGATGACATACATGATGCCAAGGCGTTTATGGTCAACCGAAGTCAGCCACTCTTTCCACAGGTAGGTCCACTTACCGAAGTAAGTAATGAGGCCCAGTAAGGCCGCTCCACCGATGATAATGGCAGCGATCGTAACCATGACGATTGGTTCATGGAACGGGACTGCATCCAGTGTCAATTTTCCGAACATCGTATTCTTCCTCGGCCCCTTAGTGAGCGGATTCCGCGTGGCTCATGTCCATGCCTTCCATTCCTTCGTGTGCGCTGTGCTCACCTTCTGGTTGGGTCATGTCCATGCTCTTACCGTGAGCCATAAATTTGTTAATAACGTCTTTAAACAAATCTGGTTTCACGTTGGAGAAGTATTCCACCTGGTTGTATTCACTTGGCGCAGCCACTTTTTCGAACGCAGCCATGTCGCTCATGGTGTTCGTGGACTGTTTAGCTTTAGCAACCCATTGGTCGAATTCGGCGCGGTCCTTTGTTGCGATAGCCTTGAACTTCATGCCGGAGAAGCCTGGTCCGCTGTAGCTTGCGGAGATACCATCATAAGTACCGACTTCGTTGGCGATCAGATGCAGTCGAGTCTGCATACCGGCCATGGCATAAATCTGGCTACCCAGACGCGGGATGAAGAAAGAGTTCATCACGGAGTTGGACGTCACTTTGAATTCAACCGGAGTGTTCGCCGGGAAGGCGATTTCATTCACGGTAGCGATACCCTGTTCCGGATAGATGAAGAACCATTTCCAGTCCATGGAAACCACTTCGATGGTAATGGGCTTCTCGTCATGCGCCAGCGGTTTGCTTGGCTCAAGTGCGTGAGTGGTTTTCCAGGTCAGTACCGCAAGGAAAATGATGATTAAGATCGGCACCGTCCAGACCACAGCTTCCACTTTATTGGAGTGTGACCAGTTCGGGCTGTACTTCGCATCTTTATTGCTTGCACGGTACTTCCAGGCAAAACCAACAGCCATCAAGATGGCTGGAATAACGACAATCAACATCAGGCCAAATGCCGTCAGTATCAATGAACGTTGTTCCAGTCCAATCTGTCCTTTAGGGTCAAGCAGCGCAGAATTACAACCACTGAGTAACGCAGTGCCTGCAATTAATGACAACCATCCCAAACTTTTATTGTATTTCCTGAGTCTCATTTAACGACCTCAATTCCACGGGACCGGGTGGCGTTTAAAGTGTGAGGGCATTTTACGGGAAGGTTACATTACTGTAAACATCATTGGATCTGTGTTACCGGGTTCTGCCGTGCATGTCACATATGTTGCAATATACGTCGCATTGACTTTAAGAACCTGTTGCATCATCACGTTATAACGAAAGCCGGTGCGTGGGGGCAGCGTGGAGGGCAATTGGTATAACCAATGCGAAAATAAAACAATTGTTTAACAATTGATTATCAATGAAAAGACAATTAGAGAACAAAAAATAGAATGGTATTGGCTGAATCGAGTAAGGAAAATAGAATTTATAAAAAGCGTCAATAATTTCCAAAATCTATGGCGCACAAAACAACAAATAATATTTTTACTAATTGTTGTTTATTTAGCCGTTATAATTACGCAGGGTTATTACAACGGCTATATTAATGCGGATTTTTACGCCAGACGAGTTTTGCGCAGTGCCAGATAATCCAGTAGTCCACCGAATACCACACCGCAGACGGCGACCACGACCGCTACTTCAAGCAGTTCCGACAGGAAGGAGAAGTTAGTGTAATCAAGGGCGTTCATCGTCAGCAGTAACAGCCAGACTGCCAGCAAACAACAGCCTACCACCAGCGTCATTAATGCCAGATTGTACGCGCCGCGAAATTCTGTGCGTGGGATAAAGCTTTCGTTTTGCCAGCTATGCTCCAGCGTCTGGCGACAAACCAGCAGCAGAATAAGACCCGGGATCGCGGCAAAGACCGAGAACAGATAAAACGTAGGCCAGCCGTGCGCTTCGACAAACCAACCAGCCACCGGACCTACATAAACGCGTCCAACAGCCGAAAGCGCAGAAAGCAGGGCGAATTGCGTTGCGGAGAAGGATTTATTACACAGCGTCATCAACAGGGCGACAAATGCCGCGGTCCCCATACCACCGCACAGATTTTCGAAGAACACTGCCGCACCCATGCTGAACATATGTTTGTCGGTAATGGAGAGCAGCCAGTAACCCGCGTTCGATGCGCCCTGTAAAATGCCGAAAATCAGCAATGCGCGAAACAGCGACAGGCGCTGCATCAGGATCCCACCGTACAGTGCGCCAACAATCGTCGCCAGCAGTCCCAGCGTTTTATTGACCACGCCGACTTCACCGGCATCAAATCCGACACCGCGGATCAAAAACGTGGTGGTCAGGCTCATGGCGAAGGCATCGCCAAGCTTATACAGCACAATCAACAGCAGGATCAGCCAGGCGTTGTTACGGCCAAAGAAATCGCGCAGCGGGGCGGCAACCGCTTGTTCCAGCGTTTTAGGAACAGGAATAGCATCTGTGGGCTCGGGGGCTAACAGGGTGGCGATAATACACGGCACCAGCAGGGCCGCCATCAGCCAGTACATACCTTGCCAACCCAGCCAGCGATCGGCCATCCACAGGGCCAGTCCACCGGAAACCAGCATCCCTAAGCGGTAGCCGAGCACGCTGATGGCAGCGCCGGTTCCGCGTTCTTCGGCGGGTAAAACGTCCGTCTTCCAGGCGTCAAAGACGATATCCTGCGACGCCGAGCAAAAGGCGATGACCACGGCGAGTGCCGCCATCCAGCGCAGCTGCGTACCGGGCTCAAGAAAACCCATCGCGGCAATAGAAATAAGCAGCAAAATCTGCGTGGTTAGTAGCCAGCCGCGACGCCGACCTAAAAACGGCGGCGTGTAGCGGTCCATCACCGGGGACCAGAGAAACTTAAAGACGTAAGCCTGGCCAACCAGGGAAAAGAAACCAATGGTTTTAAGATCGATGTTCTCGACCGTCATCCACGCCTGGAGCGTACCGGAGGTCAGCGCGAGCGGTAACCCGGAAGCAAAACCCAACATCAGCAGAATCGCTGATTTTGGTTGCTGAAAAATGCGTAAGTAGTGATTGGGCATGGGCATTTACAGTTGACCCGGCGCAATGCCGGGTCAGGGGCTTAAATTAACGAGCGTTCTGCTTGATGAAATCGTGAATGCTGGTGTCCTGAGACATATCAGCGATGGTATCGGTCAGGACGCTGTTTACGGCATCAGCAATATTTTTGTTAGAGGCTTGCAGTGCGCCTTCAACAGAGTAGCTTGCACGGTAGTTTTTGGTCATTTTGCTGCCGTTAGCTGCGGTCGCAATAATAGCGATGTCTGCTTTAGTGGCGATGTTATAACGCACGCTACCCTGAGACACGTCAGCATACAGCTGGCTAACAATGATTTGCAGGTTAACTGCACCGTTCGGGCCAATCATATAACCACGCGCGGTCATCTGTTTTTCCAGCACTTCTTGCAGCAGGAAACGCAGATCGCGGGAAGCGGTCAGGGTAACCAGTTGGTTGTCGCGGGTCACTTTTGCCAGTGCCTGATCCTGACGCTGATCGGCCCCGTTAATGCTGACGGTCACGCCCATCAGACTTGGGTCCTGCTGCGGCAGGGTGATTTTTGGGGAAACGTCGATGGTGGTCGGTGGGGTTGCACATCCAGCCAACATAAACAGCGCGACTAACGGAAAGAGGATTTTTTTAAACATGCCAGGGGTCTCAGCGAATCTAAATTGTATGGTTAGAGAAAATTCCCGCCATCATAACATCGCCTACGATGAGGGGAAGTGGGTAACGCATGTAAATTCATCGCGTTGTCCGTTTATCTACTTTAGTGAGACTATAAATGGACTTTTTGCAATAACACGAACAGATGAACCAGTGAACTTCATTCGTTTGAATGAGAAAATCAGATAAACGCTAATTTTTTGTTGATAAGGTGTAATGGAAACGGTAAAAGCGGCTAGTATTTAAAGGGATGGGTGACATCTCAGCGTTGTCGGAGGAAAAATTTCATGATGATTCGTGAGCAAATAGAAGAAAAATTAAGGGCAGCGTTCCAACCCGTGTTCCTCGAAGTTGTGGATGAAAGCTATCGTCACAATGTTCCGGCAGGTTCTGAAAGCCACTTTAAGGTTGTGCTGGTCAGCGATCGCTTTACAGGTGAACGTTTTCTTAATCGTCATCGGATGATTTACAGTACGTTAACGGCGGAACTCTCCACAACCGTACATGCGCTTGCCCTGCATACCTACACCATTAAGGAGTGGGATGCGTTGCAGGATACGATTTTCGCATCGCCTCCTTGTCGTGGAGCGGGAAGCATCGCGTAGAAAAACGGATTTGCAACAACCGACGCTTTTCCAGTATGTTGCTACAGATTATGTGAAAACGGCCTGCGGGCCGTTTTGTTTTGTCTGAATTCTGAGTCAGGCGTACAGTATTCAGACAAAAATTAGCCGGGAATTGTGAAAAAAGCCGCAGCAACGCGCGATAACCGTTCTCGACTCATAAAAGTGATGCCGCTATAATGCGCGTCTTATTTTTCGGAATGTCTTCGGGATGATTCTGACGACAGGGAATGTGATTGATTATGAGAACATCCCGGTTCCGCGAAGCCAACAACCTGTGCTTGCGGAGAAGAGTTGACCGAGCACTGTGATTTTTTGAGGTAACAAGATGCAAGTTTCAGTTGAAACCACTCAAGGCCTTGGCCGCCGTGTAACGATTACTATCGCTGCTGACAGCATCGAGACCGCTGTGAAAAGCGAGCTGGTCAACGTAGCGAAGAAAGTGCGTATTGACGGCTTTCGCAAGGGAAAAGTACCGATGAATGTTGTTGCTCAGCGTTATGGCGCTTCTGTTCGCCAGGACGTTCTGGGCGACCTGATGAGCCGTCACTTCGTTGATGCAATCATCAAAGAAAAAATTAATCCGGCTGGCTCCCCGACCTACGTTCCGGGCGAATACAAGCTGGGTGAAGATTTCACCTACGCGGTAGAATTTGAAGTTTACCCGGAAGTTGAACTGACCGGTCTGGACGCAATCGAAGTTGAAAAACCGGTTGTTGAAGTCACCGACGCTGACGTTGACGTTATGCTGGATACCCTGCGCAAGCAGCAGGCTACCTGGAAAGACAAAGACGGCGCTGCTGATGCAGAAGACCGTGTCACCATCGACTTCACCGGGTCTGTAGACGGCGAAGAGTTCGAAGGCGGCAAAGCGTCTGACTTCGTACTGGCGATGGGCCAGGGTCGTATGATCCCGGGCTTCGAAGAAGGCGTTAAAGGTCACAAAGCTGGCGAAGAGTTCACTATCGAAGTGACCTTCCCGGAAGACTACCACGCTGAAAACCTGAAAGGTAAAGCGGCTAAATTCGTTATCAACCTGAAGAAAGTTGAAGAACGCGAACTGCCAGAACTGACTGAAGAATTCATCAAGCGTTTCGGCGTGGAAGATGGTTCTGTTGCCGGTCTGCGCGCTGAAGTGCGTAAAAACATGGAACGCGAGCTGAAAGGCGCCGTGCGTAACCGCGTTAAGTCTCAGGCGATCGAAGGTCTGGTAAAAGCGAACGACATCGACGTTCCTGTTGCGATGATCGACAACGAAATCGATGTTCTGCGTCGTCAGGCTGCACAGCGTTTCGGTGGCAACGAGAAACAAGCTCTGGAACTGCCGCGTGAACTGTTCGAAGAACAGGCTAAGCGTCGCGTCGTTGTTGGTCTGCTGCTGGGCGAAGTTATTCGTACCAACGAGCTGAAAGCTGATGAAGAACGCGTAAAAGGCCTGATCGAAGAGATGGCTTCTGCTTACGAAGATCCGAAAGAAGTTGTTGAATTCTACAGCAAAAACAAAGAGCTGATGGAAAACATGCGCAACGTCGCTCTGGAAGAGCAGGCTGTTGAAGCGGTTCTGGCGAAAGCGAAAGTGTCTGAAAAAGCCACTACCTTCAACGAACTGATGAACCAGCAGGCGTAATTCGGCGCGATTTAGCACGAAATTCGTACATAAGCCCGTCACCTTCCGGTGGCGGGTTTTTTTTTGTCACGCATTTTGCATGGGAAGAGTGCGAAAACACCGTTTCAGTGTTAGCGTTACAACAAAAGATTGTTATGCTTGAATTATGGCGATGTCGTACCCATTACAGAGGGACTAGCTGATAATCCGTCCATAAGGTTACAATCAGCACAGCAGGTTTTTTCAAATTTTATCCAGGAGACGGAAATGTCATACAGCGGCGAACGAGATAACTTTGCACCCCATATGGCGCTGGTGCCGATGGTCATTGAACAGACCTCGCGTGGCGAGCGCTCTTTTGATATCTATTCTCGTCTACTTAAGGAACGCGTCATTTTTCTGACAGGCCAGGTCGAAGACCATATGGCTAACCTGATCGTGGCGCAGATGCTGTTCCTGGAAGCGGAAAACCCGGAAAAAGATATCTACCTGTACATCAACTCACCGGGTGGGGTGATTACCGCAGGGATGTCTATTTATGACACCATGCAGTTTATTAAGCCGGACGTCAGCACCATTTGTATGGGTCAGGCGTGCTCAATGGGCGCGTTCTTGCTGACTGCAGGAGCAAAAGATAAACGTTTCTGCCTGCCTAATTCTCGCGTCATGATCCACCAGCCTCTGGGCGGTTACCAGGGCCAGGCAACGGATATTGAAATTCATGCCCGTGAAATTCTTAAAGTGAAAGGGCGCATGAATGAACTCATGGCGCATCATACGGGTCAATCGCTTGAGCAGATTGAACGTGATACCGAGCGCGATCGCTTCCTCTCTGCTTCTGAAGCAGTAGAGTACGGTCTGGTCGACTCGATTTTGACCCATCGTAATTGATGCCGAGGACGCAAGTGTGCCGCTATAATTACCAGGAGCGGCACAGCGCTGACAAGCGGCTTGCGCCTGAGAATGGCATTTGCGTCGTCGTGTGCGGCACAAAGAACAAAGAAGAGGTTTTGACCCATGACAGATAAACGCAAAGATGGCTCGGGCAAATTGTTGTACTGCTCTTTTTGCGGCAAAAGCCAGCATGAAGTGCGCAAGCTGATTGCCGGACCATCCGTGTATATCTGCGACGAATGTGTTGATTTATGTAACGACATCATTCGCGAAGAGATTAAGGAAGTAGCACCGCACCGTGAACGCAGTGCGCTGCCGACGCCACATGAAATTCGCAACCACCTGGACGATTACGTTATCGGCCAGGAGCAGGCGAAGAAAGTGCTGGCGGTCGCGGTATACAACCATTACAAACGTCTGCGCAACGGCGACACCAGCAATGGTGTCGAGTTGGGCAAAAGTAACATCCTGCTGATTGGCCCGACGGGTTCCGGTAAAACGCTGCTGGCTGAAACGCTGGCGCGCCTGCTGGACGTTCCGTTCACCATGGCCGACGCCACCACCCTGACCGAAGCGGGTTATGTGGGTGAGGACGTTGAAAATATCATTCAGAAATTGCTGCAGAAGTGCGATTACGACGTGCAAAAAGCGCAGCGCGGTATTGTCTATATCGATGAGATCGACAAGATCTCACGTAAATCAGACAACCCGTCCATTACGCGTGATGTTTCCGGCGAAGGTGTACAGCAAGCGCTGTTGAAACTGATCGAAGGTACGGTTGCCGCTGTTCCGCCGCAGGGGGGACGCAAACATCCGCAGCAGGAGTTCTTGCAGGTTGATACCTCTAAGATCCTGTTTATCTGTGGTGGCGCATTTGCCGGTCTGGATAAGGTGATTGCTAACCGTGTTGAAACTGGCTCCGGCATTGGTTTTGGCGCGACGGTAAAAGCCCAGTCTGATAAAGCCAGCGAAGGTGAACTGCTGTCGCAAGTTGAGCCGGAAGATCTGATCAAGTTTGGTCTGATCCCTGAGTTCATCGGTCGTCTGCCGGTGGTGGCTACGCTGACCGAGCTGAGCGAAGACGCACTGATCCAGATCCTGAAAGAGCCGAAAAACGCCCTGACCAAGCAGTATCAGGCGCTGTTCAATCTTGAAGGTGTGGATCTGGAATTCCGCGATGAAGCGCTGGATGCTATCGCCAAGAAAGCGATGGCGCGTAAAACCGGTGCGCGTGGTCTGCGTTCTATCGTAGAAGCCGCACTGCTCGACACTATGTACGATCTGCCTTCCATGGAAGATGTCGAAAAAGTGGTCATCGATGAGTCCGTTATTGGTGGTCAGAGCAAGCCATTACTGATTTACGGTAAGCCGGAAGCGCAGCAGGCATCTGGCGAATAATTAACCATTTCATACAATCGGTTAATCAAAAAGGGGGGATTTTATCTCCCCTTTTATTTTTCCGTAAACATGGCGTTGAATGTGTGGGAAACATCCCCATATACTGACATACATGTTAAAGGTGGTAAGAAGCACAGCTTTACCATCTAATTACCTGGCGGACACTAAACTAAGAGAGAGCTCTATGAATCCTGAGCGTTCTGAACGCATTGAAATCCCCGTATTGCCGTTGCGCGATGTGGTGGTTTATCCGCACATGGTCATACCCTTATTTGTAGGGCGGGAAAAATCTATCCGTTGTCTGGAAGCGGCCATGGACCATGATAAAAAAATCATGCTGGTCGCGCAGAAAGAAGCGTCAACGGATGAGCCGGGTGTAAACGATCTTTTCACCGTCGGGACCGTGGCCTCTATTTTGCAGATGCTGAAACTGCCTGACGGCACCGTAAAAGTGCTGGTCGAGGGGTTACAGCGCGCGCGTATTTCTGCGCTGTCTGATAACGGCGAGCATTTCTCTGCGAAAGCGGAGTACCTTGATTCGCCGGCCATTGATGAGCGCGAACAGGAAGTGCTGGTGCGTACCGCAATCAGCCAGTTCGAAGGCTACATCAAGCTGAACAAGAAAATCCCACCAGAAGTGCTGACGTCGCTTAATAGCATTGACGATCCTGCACGCCTGGCGGACACCATCGCTGCGCATATGCCGCTGAAGCTGGCGGATAAGCAGTCCGTGCTGGAGATGTCCGACGTTAACGAACGTCTGGAATATCTGATGGCGATGATGGAATCCGAAATCGATCTGCTGCAGGTTGAGAAACGCATTCGCAACCGCGTGAAAAAGCAGATGGAGAAGTCCCAGCGTGAGTACTATCTGAACGAGCAAATGAAAGCTATTCAGAAGGAACTCGGCGAGATGGACGACGCGCCGGATGAAAACGAAGCGCTGAAGCGTAAAATCGACGCGGCGAAAATGCCGAAAGAGGCAAAAGAGAAAGCGGAAGCAGAACTGCAGAAGCTGAAAATGATGTCTCCGATGTCGGCAGAAGCGACCGTGGTGCGTGGCTACATCGACTGGATGGTACAGGTGCCGTGGAACGCGCGTAGCAAGGTCAAAAAAGACCTGCGTCAGGCGCAGGAAATCCTCGATACTGACCATTATGGTCTGGAGCGCGTGAAAGATCGCATTCTTGAGTATCTTGCGGTCCAGAGCCGTGTGAACAAAATTAAGGGGCCGATCCTGTGCCTGGTGGGGCCGCCGGGGGTGGGTAAAACCTCTCTGGGGCAGTCCATCGCCAAAGCGACCGGACGTAAATACATCCGTATGGCGCTGGGCGGCGTACGTGACGAAGCGGAAATCCGTGGTCACCGCCGGACCTATATTGGTTCAATGCCTGGCAAACTGATCCAAAAAATGGCCAAAGTGGGTGTTAAAAACCCGCTGTTCCTGCTTGATGAGATCGACAAAATGTCTTCCGACATGCGCGGCGATCCGGCTTCAGCACTGCTTGAAGTGCTGGATCCAGAACAGAACGTGGCGTTCAGCGATCACTACCTGGAAGTGGACTACGATCTCAGCGACGTGATGTTTGTTGCGACGTCTAACTCCATGAACATTCCGGCGCCGTTGCTGGATCGTATGGAAGTGATCCGTCTGTCCGGTTATACCGAAGACGAGAAGCTGAACATTGCCAAGCGCCACCTGCTGCCGAAGCAGATTGAGCGTAATGCGCTGAAAAAAGGCGAGCTGACGGTTGACGATAGCGCCATTGTGGGCATTATTCGTTACTACACCCGTGAAGCGGGCGTGCGTAGTCTGGAACGTGAAATCTCCAAACTGTGCCGCAAAGCGGTTAAACAGTTGTTGCTTGATAAGTCACTGAAACATATTGAGATCAACGGCGATAACCTGCACGACTACCTGGGTGTACAGCGCTTTGACTATGGCCGTGCGGACAACGAAAACCGCGTGGGTCAGGTCACTGGTCTGGCATGGACTGAAGTAGGTGGCGATCTGCTGACCATTGAAACCGCCTGCGTACCGGGCAAAGGTAAGCTGACTTACACCGGTTCTCTGGGTGAAGTCATGCAGGAGTCCATTCAGGCTGCGCTGACCGTGGTGCGTGCGCGTGCGGAAAAACTGGGTATTAATCCAGATTTTTACGAAAAACGCGACATCCACGTTCACGTACCGGAAGGGGCGACGCCAAAAGACGGCCCGAGCGCGGGTATTGCCATGTGCACTGCGCTGGTTTCTTGTCTGACCGGTAATCCGGTTCGTGCGGATGTCGCCATGACTGGCGAAATTACCCTGCGTGGTCAGGTTCTGCCGATCGGTGGTTTGAAAGAAAAACTGCTGGCAGCACACCGTGGCGGCATCAAAACGGTCTTAATTCCTGATGAAAACAAACGTGACCTGGAAGAGATTCCGGACAACGTAATCGCCGATCTGGACATCCATCCGGTGAAACGCATTGAGGAAGTTTTGACTCTGGCGCTGCAAAACGAACCGTCTGGAATGCAGGTTGTGACGGCAAAATAGTGACCTCGCGCAAAGAGCACTAATAAATATAGGGCTGGCAGGCCATTTCGGACTTGCCAGCCTTTTTTTGTATAGCTAATTTAGATGACGGATTAGGCTTGCCATCATTAACGGGTGTTGTAAGGGCATGGCAGGCCTGATATAACTGCTGCGCGTTCGCACTTTGAAGGATTCCGGTGCGATATAAATTATAAAGAGGAAGAGAAGAGTGAATAAATCTCAACTGATCGACAAAATTGCTGCAGGGGCTGATATCTCTAAAGCTGCGGCTGGACGTGCGTTAGATGCAATTATTGCTTCTGTTACCGAATCCCTGAAAGAAGGTGATGACGTAGCGCTGGTAGGTTTTGGTACTTTTGCCGTTAAAGAGCGTGCTGCCCGTACTGGTCGCAACCCGCAAACTGGTAAAGAGATCACCATTGCTGCGGCTAAAGTACCGGGTTTCCGTGCAGGTAAAGCACTGAAAGACGCGGTAAACTAAGTGATTCCCCCTATGGGGATGTGACTAAGTACAAGGGCGCATCAACCGATGTGCCTTTTTTATTTGTGATTCCGGGACTTTCTACGTGTTGTGGGCTGACAATTGCCCCTGTTTCTTGTCACAATAGACCTTTCCGCGCAGCGTTCAGGAAACGCTATGCTGCGTGAGGTATACAGTCACCTACAGCGGAGTGTGGTTACACCATGATGGACAGCTTACGCACGGCTGCTAACAGTCTCGTGCTCAAGATTATTTTCGGTATCATTATCGTGTCGTTCATTTTGACCGGCGTGAGTGGTTACCTGATTGGCGGAAGCAACAACTACGCCGCAAAAGTGAATGGCCAGGAAATTAGCCGTGGGCAGTTTGAGAATGCGTTTAACAGCGAACGTAATCGCATGCAGCAACAGCTGGGCGATCAGTTCTCTGAGCTGGCGGCGAATGAAGGCTATATGAAAACGCTGCGCCAGCAGGTGCTGAATCGTCTGGTAGACGAAGCGCTGCTGGACCAATACTCTCGCGAGTTGAAACTCAGCATCAGCGATGAGCAGGTAAAAGAGGCTATCTTCTCAACGCCTGCTTTCCAGGTTGACGGTAAATTTGATAACAACCGCTATAACGCGATTGTTAATCAGATGGGGATGACTGCGGACCAGTACGCTCAGGCACTGCGTAATCAGCTCACTACTCAGCAACTGATCAACGGCGTTGCCGGGACTGACTTCATGCTGAAAGGTGAAACGGACGAGCTGGCTGCGCTGGTCGCACAGCAGCGTGTTGTGCGTGAAGCGACTATCGACGTTAACGCGCTTGCCGCGAAGCAGTCTGTTACCGAGCAGGAAGTTGCCAGCTACTACGAGCAAAATAAAAACCACTTTATGATGCCGGAGCAATTCCGTGTGAGCTATATCAAGCTGGATGCTGCAACTATGCAGGAAACGGCCAGCGATGCGGATATTCAGTCTTATTATGACCAGCATCAGGATCAGTTCACTCAGCCGCAGCGTAACCGCTACAGCATCATCCAGACCAAAACGGAAGATGAAGCCAAAGCGGTGCTGGATGCGCTGAACAAAGGCGGCGATTTTGCTGCCCTGGCGAAGGAAAAATCCGCCGACATTATCTCTGCCCGTAACGGCGGTGATATGGGATGGCTGGAAGAATCCACCACGCCAGAAGAACTTAAGAATGCGGGTCTGAAAGAAAAAGGCCAGCTGTCAGGCGTAATCAAATCTTCTGTGGGTTTCCTCGTGGCACGTCTGGATGATGTCAAGCCGGCGCAGGTTAAACCGCTGAGCGAAGCGCGTGACGAGATTGCAGCGAAAGTGAAGCAGGAAAAAGCGCTGGACGCATACTATGCGCTGCAGCAGAAAGTCAGCGATGCAGCCAGCAACGATAACGAATCCCTCGCGGGGGCGGAGCAGGCTGCGGGTATGAAAGCAGTTGAAACGGGCTGGTTTAGCCGTGACAGTCTGCCGGAAGAGCTGAATTTCAAACCTGTTTCAGACGCCATTTTCAATGGCGGTCTGGTTGGCGAGAACGGTACGCCTGGCAGTAACTCTGACATCATCACCGTGGATGGCGATCGCGCGTTTGTTCTGCGCATTGCAGAGCACAAAGCCGAGGCTGTTAAGCCGCTGGCTGAGGTGAAAGAGCAGGTTACTGCGCTTGTTAAGCACAATAAAGCCGAGCAGCAGGCGAAGCTTGATGCCGACAAACTGCTGGCTGAGCTGAAAGCCGGTAAGGGCAATGACGCAATGAAAGCGGCGGGTCTGAGCTTTGGTGAAGCGAAAACCCTGAGCCGTACCGGTCAGGATCCGCTAAGCCAGGCGGCGTTTGGCCTGCCTCTACCTGCGAAGGACAAACCGAGCTACGGCGTGGCAAACGACATGCAGGGCAACGTCGTTCTGCTGGCGCTGGACGAGGTGAAAGCCGGTTCTATGCCTGAAGCGCAGAAGAAAGCAATGGTTCAGGGGATCACCCAGAACAACGCTCAGATTGTCTTCGAAGCACTGATGAGCAACCTGCGAAAAGCGGCAAAAATTAAAATCGGTGATGCGCTGGAACAGCAGCAATAATCGAGACGCTTCGCAAAAAATTGCAAAAAGTTGTATACACCAAAGGCCGCTTTCGCGGCCTTTTCCATTTCTGAACTTTGCCATTTGTCTGCCGTTCTACACCCCGTTATCGTGATTCCACTGTTAACAAACAAGGAGCAAACAGTATGAAACATGGAATCAAAGCACTGCTTATCACCCTTTCTCTAACCTGTGCAGGCATGAGCCAAAGCGCA
Source organism: Citrobacter sp. FP75 (assembly GCF_018342065.1). Lineage (GTDB taxonomy): Bacteria > Pseudomonadota > Gammaproteobacteria > Enterobacterales > Enterobacteriaceae > Citrobacter. The sequence continues at coordinate 113,832 of NZ_JAFDOE010000001.1, forward strand.
CTGGCCGCCGAACCTGTCGCCAAAAACCAGGCGGTCCAGACCAGGGTAGACAGCTCTGGCGCAGCACAAAGCAAAGCGACGCCACCGGCGAAAGCGAGCGATGAAGAAGGCACCAGGGTAAGCATCAATACCGCTTCAGCGGAGGATTTAGCGCGAGCTATGAACGGTGTCGGACTGAAGAAGGCGCAGGCGATAGTCAGTTATCGGGAGGAGTACGGACCATTTAAAACCGTCGATGACTTAAAGCAGGTACCGGGAATGGGCAGCTCGCTGGTAGAGCGTAATTTGGCAGTTTTAACACTTTAATAACTTGCAGAGCGCTGAAAGTTTGCCAGAATAGAGAGGTCATACCAGTTATGGCCTCTCTACCCTGAAGTCTATTCCTATAAAAACAAACGAAGGTTCCTGCGCTATGCAAACACAAATCAAAGTCCGTGGTTTTCATCTTGATGTCTATCAGCACGTTAACAATGCCCGCTATCTTGAGTTTCTGGAAGAAGCACGATGGGATGGCCTGGAAAATAGTGACAGCTTTCAATGGATGACCGCGCACAACATCGCCTTTGTGGTCGTTAACATCAATATTAACTACCGCCGTCCTGCTGTGCTGAGCGATCTACTGACCATTACCAGCCAGGTGCAACAGCTAAATGGCAAAAGCGGCGTATTAAACCAAACCATCACACTGGAACCGGAAGGGCAGGTCGTTGCTGATGCGCTGATTACTTTCGTCTGTATTGATTTGAAAACGCAAAAAGCGCTGCCGTTGGAAGGGGAGTTACGCGAAAAACTGGAACAGATGGTGAAGTAAGGCAAGATTGCCTGATGGTGCTTCGCGTACCAGGCCTACGGGCATGTCTTTTGTTGGCCGGATAAGGTGCAAGCACTGTCATCCGGCACAACGCATCAAATCACTTTAACCCGGTTTTCTGCTTCATGGCTGCCATAACCGCCGGTTTATCCGCCAGATAATGGTTCAGACCGTTGGCGCGTAGGTTACAGGCTGCACACTGGCCGCAACCGTCGCCCTTGATGCCGTTATAGCAGGTCAGCGTCTCTTCACGAACCAGGTCCAGCTTGCCCCAGTAGTCGGCCAGCGCCCAGGTTTCGGCTTTATCGATCCACATCAGAGGGGTTTCAAAGCGGATATCTTTTGCCATACCCAGATTAACGGCATGATTCAGCGCTTTGACAAACTCATCGCGACAGTCCGGATAACCAGAGAAATCGGTCTCGCAAACGCCGGTAATGACAGCTTCAGCTTTTACCTGATACGCGTAAATCGCGGCCAGTGTTAAGAACAGAATATTACGCCCGGGTACAAAGGTGTTGGGAATGCCGTTAGCGTCTGGTTCGTAATCCGGTACCGGAATGTTATCGCGAGTCAGGCTGCTGACCGCCAGTTCGCTAAGCAGCGTGACATCAAGAACCTTGTGCGCACGCGCGCCCAGTTTTAAGGCCAGGTCACGTGCGACATCAATCTCAGCGCGATGGCGCTGACCATAATCAAAGGTCACGCAGTGGACTTCATCATACTGATGTAGCGCCTGCGCCAGACAGGTGGTGGAGTCCTGACCTCCACTAAATACAACAACGGCACGTTTCATGGCTTTTCCTGACAAATAACGAAAACCCTATGGTAGCGCCTGGGCTTGGCGTCGACCAGCTTCTTCACGACGAAGGTGGTGGCAACCAGGCTTCGGTGAACTCAAACCAGCCTCTGGGATTAAGTCGCACGCCGTATACGCCCGGCGGGGCGCTAATGCGGTAATGGTAATTAAATAGCGGCGTCAGCGTTGCGTCATTCATCAGGCTGGCGAAAACCTGCTGTAACGCCGCGTGACGATGGTCCTCATCAGCCTGGATTTGCAGCGCATCCAGCGTGGCCTGCAGATGAGAGAATGCCGGGGCATCCAGAACATGCGGCCAGAGCTGATCGCAGCGTAACCACTGTTCAAGCGTATATTCTGGTGCCTCGCCAATCAGCCTGTCACCCATCATCAGATCGGCCTGAGCCAGAGGATGGTCGCCGTCCCAGTTCTTGGCATTGTGAAAAATCAGCGTTAACTCGCAGCCGAGCTTCGCCAGTGCCTGACGAAGCTGCTCAGCCATGACGTGCAGTTCTACCGGCAGGTGATAGGCTAGCGTCAGTTTTTCCGGCAGAGCCACGTCATCCAGATCATCCCATTGCGGAATGGTCCACCCTGGTAGCAGCGCATTGCTTGGCGTGATTAGGTTTTCATCTACTTCAAGCGTTTGTAGCAGGGAAGAACGGTGGATAATATTGACCAGCCGGCGGGCTTGCTGCGTATTCAGGCGCGCGCTTTTTCTGAGCGTGAGATAGCAAAACCCAAGGCTGATTCCGCTACTGACCTGGCTTAGCATAGGCAGTTCTTCAGGTTTACCAATCGCAATTTGCACCGGATGGCGGCAGCTGGTACCCAGATCCTGGTCGAAAAGCTGTGGCGTTATCCAGAATTCAATGGCTTTCAGCAGGGGGTGGTTAAGGTGATAGTAGTCGTGGCTCTCAATGCGTACCAGGTCAGGTGTAAACAGCGTTAGCCGAAACGGACCGGTGCCGACGAGCGGCTGTTGTGGGTGTGCCAGATGACTGCTGTAGCTTGCCAGACGATGCGCCAGCCAGAAGTCAGGTCGATGCAAAATAAACGTCAGGCACTGAGGATGTGTCACTTCAATACGCTTCACGCTGATAAACAACTTATTGAGCGCGGGCAGGTCCAGCAGCGATTGCAGGCGTTGATGTAGCTGCGTGGTGCTGAGCGCGTCGCCGTTATGCCAGTGCAGAGTGGAGCGAATATAGAAATCCCAGCGCAGTCCGTCGGCGGAAATATCCCAGCGGTGAGCCAAATCGCCGCAGGGGCGTTGGGTCTTACTGTCAAAGTGGGTCAGCCCGGAGAATATCTGCCCGGCCAGATGCTGCTCGGCGCGACCGGGGAGAAAGCCGGGGCGAAGCGGATCAAGCGGGCGATAATAGGGAATACGCAGGGTTGGCGTATCGTTTTGCCACTGGCCGCCCATAAACGGCTGTAGCAGCGTTTTTAACTCTCCGGGGGCCAGCTGCGCCAGTTCCAGCACGCTAAGCTGTTCTCCTTTTTGCAGTGCCTGCTCCATCATCGTGTTGCGCAGTGAATCGGGTGTCACCAAAAAGCGCAGCTGTCCCCGTTTTCCCCGTCCTGAGCGTGCTTCCCATACCAGCCAGCCAGCCTCCTGCGCTTGTTTTAGCAGGGTACGCACGTGGCGCTCGCTACAAAAACAGCGTTCAGCCAGTTCGCCGACGGTGGCCGATTGCGGTTCTCCGTTCGAGGGCTGCCACAGGCGTTGGTACTGATTCAGGCGATTTAACAGACGCATTTACTCTTCATCCTTCAGGCTGCCTCGTTGTTGGCTGCGTTTATTCACCCCAGTCACATACTGGGATGTATGCTCCAGGGGATTCATTCACTTGCCGCCTCGATGCATCTCGAATGATTTTGTGTAATGAAACCCGGAACAATTTGTTTTATCTATTCACTATTACTTCCGTATATCTCAGGTGATACTGAACCACAAGTTAACCGCGTCACAGTGTGGAGAAAGAAATGGCTCGTCTGGCTGCATTTGATATGGATGGCACCCTGTTGATGCCGAATCACCATTTAGGTGATGAAACGCTCTCTACCCTGGCGCGCCTGCGTGAACGCGACATCACGCTGACGTTTGCCACCGGCCGCCATGTGCTGGAGATGCGTCATATTCTGGGCACCATCTCGCTGGACGCGTTTTTGATAACGGGCAACGGCACGCGTATTCACTCGCTGGAGGGCGATGTGCTGCATCGTCAGGATCTGGATCCCGCAGTGGCTGATATCGTGTTACACCAGAAGTGGGATACCAAGGCCAGCATGCATGTCTTTAATGACAATGGTTGGTTCACCGGCCAGGAGATCCCGTCGATCCTTAAGGCGCATGTGTACAGCGGATTTCGCTACCAGATAGTGGATGTGAAACGTATCCCCGCGCATCAGGTGACGAAGATCTGTTTCTGCGGCGATCATGATTCCCTGATCCGCTTGCGTATTCAATTGAATGAGGCACTGGGCGAGCAGGCAAATCTCTGTTTCTCCGCCGTGGATTGCCTCGAAGTACTGCCGCTGGGCTGTAACAAAGGTTCTGCGCTGGCGGTATTGAGCGATCACTTAGGTTATTCAATGGCCGAGTGTATGGCATTTGGTGACGCAATGAACGATCGTGAAATGTTGGGTAGCGTAGGGCGCGGCTTAATTATGGGTAATGCTATGCCGCAACTGATTGCCGAGCTGCCTCATTTATCGGTGATTGGGCATTGCCGCAATCAGGCGGTGTCACACTTTTTGACGCATTGGCTGGACAATCCGCATCTACCTTATTCCCCCGAATGAGAGATCCCTTCCAGCAAGCCAGACGTTAAGGTCTGGCTTTTTTTTGTCCGCTTAACGGACGTTCAGGAGTTTAGCAAGTTCTGCATTCCACGGTGTCAAATCACCGATATGCGTCTCGACCCACTGCGGGTTGTAGTAGGTCTCCAGATAGCGTTCGCCGCTGTCGCACAGCAGGGTCACCAGCGAGCCCGTTTCTCCGGCATCACGCATGCGGGAGGCTAGTTGCAGCGTACCCCACATATTGGTCCCGGTAGAGGCGCCAACCTTGCGACCTAACTGCGTTTCCAGCCAGTGCGCGGTGGCCACGCTTGCGGCATCCGGCACGCGCAGCATTTCATCAACCACGTCAGGAATGAAAGACGGCTCGACGCGCGGGCGACCGATACCTTCGATTTTACTGCCTACCGGACTGCGTAATGTGGCGTCACGTTCCTGCCAGTACGGCAGAAAAACGGAGTTTTCCGGATCAACCACCATCAACTGCGTGTCATAACCCTGACAGCGGATGTAGCGCCCAATGGTGGCTGACGTGCCGCCGGTTCCGGCGCTCATCACAATATGGCGGGGAACGGGATTTGGCTCGCATGACATCTGGCGGAAAATACTGTCGGCAATATTGTTGTTGCCCCGCCAGTCGGTGGCGCGCTCGGCGTAAGTGAACTGGTCCATGTAATGCCCGTTGAGCTCACGTGCCAGTTGTTCTGAGGCGGCATATATTTCGCAGGCGCTTTCCACAAAATGGCAGCGACCGCCGTAAAACTCAATCTGCTCAACTTTGCGTTTTGCCGTGCAGGACGGCATGACGGCGATAAATGGCAACCCCAGCAGGCGAGCGAAATAGGCTTCAGAAACTGCGGTGGAGCCGGAAGACGACTCAATAATGGTGGTGCCCTCTTTTATCCAGCCGTTGCACAGTCCGTACAGGAACAGTGAACGCGCCAGTCGATGCTTCAGGCTACCGGTCGGGTGTGTACTTTCATCTTTCAGGTACAGTTGAATACCCGGAAACGCCGGAAGTGACAGGCGGATAAGATGGGTGTCTGCGGAGCGTTGATAATCCGCGTTGATTTCATTGATGGCGTTTTTAACCCAGGTGCTATTCATCATTAATATCCATTTGTCATTTTGTGCCCAGATTAGCGAAAAGCACGGAAAAAATTGTTGCCATTTAGCCTTTAAAATAGAATGTAGGGAGAAAATTCTTCTCTGTGGAGTGGATATGTTAGACAAAATTGACCGCAAGCTGCTCAGCTTGCTGCAACAGGATTGCACCCTTTCTTTGCAGGCGCTCGCGGATGCCGTTAATCTGACAACCACCCCCTGCTGGAAACGACTCAAGCGACTTGAGGACGACGGTGTTCTGCTTGGCAAAGTCGCGCTGCTGGATCCCGAAAAGCTGGGGCTGGGTTTAACCGCCTTTGTGCTGATCAAAACGCAGCATCACAGCAGTGAATGGTACTGTCGCTTTGTTACCGAAGTGACCGGGATGCCTGAGGTACTGGGATTCTGGCGCATGGCCGGGGAGTATGACTATCTGATGCGGGTTCAGGTCGCCGACATGAAACGCTACGATGACTTCTACAAGCGGCTGGTGAACAGCGTGCCGGGGCTGTCGGACGTCACCTCAAGCTTTGCGATGGAACAGATTAAATACACAACTGCTCTACCTATTGAATAATTCTCCCGGCGTTCATTGCCGGAAATCATGTCAGGACATAACGCGTGCGATTATTTGCTCAATTAAGCTGGTACTTCCGCCGGGAGTGGCGCCGCTACCTCGGGGCTGTGGCCTTGCTTATCATCATCGCTATCCTTCAGCTTATCCCGCCTAAAGTGGTCGGCATTATTGTGGATGGCGTGACGGCCCAGCGCTTCACTACCGAACGGCTGTTGATGTGGGTCGGCACGATCGCCCTGATTGCGGTCGTCGTCTATTTGTTGCGCTACGTCTGGCGCGTGCTGCTGTTTGGTGCATCCTACCAGCTGGCGGTTGAGCTGCGTGAAGATTACTACCGCCAGCTAAGTCGCCAACATCCAGAGTTTTATCTGCGTCATCGCACCGGCGATTTAATGGCGCGCGCCACTAACGATGTTGACCGGGTGGTGTTTGCCGCCGGGGAAGGCGTGCTGACGCTGGTGGACTCGCTGGTGATGGGCTGCGCTGTGCTTATCGTGATGTCTACGCAAATCAGCTGGCAGCTGACGCTGTTTGCTCTGCTGCCGATGCCGGTGATGGCGTTGATGATCAAACGTTACGGCGATCGGCTTCATAACCGCTTTAAGCTGGCGCAGGCGGCGTTCTCCAGCCTTAACGATCGTACCCAGGAGAGCCTGACCAGCATTCGCATGATTAAAGCCTTTGGCCTGGAGGACCGGCAGTCGGCATTATTTGCTGCAGATGCCAAAGATACCGGCAAGAAAAATATGCGCGTCGCGCTTATTGATGCCCGTTTTGACCCCACCATTTATATCGCCATTGGTATGGCGAACCTGCTGGCGATTGGCGGCGGCAGTTGGATGGTGGTTCACGGTTCGCTGACGCTCGGTCAGTTGACCAGTTTTATGATGTATCTCGGGCTGATGATTTGGCCGATGCTGGCGCTGGCGTGGATGTTTAACATCGTCGAACGCGGCAGCGCCGCTTACAGTCGTATCCGCGCCATGCTCGCTGAAGCCCCCGTGGTTAATGATGGCACGGAACCGGTGCCGGAAGGTCGTGGGGAGCTGGCGGTAGCGATTCGCCAATTCAGCTACCCGTTGATGGCGCACCCAACGCTGGAAAACGTCAACTTCCAGCTCAAACCCGGACAGATGCTGGGTATCTGCGGGCCGACCGGCGCGGGGAAAAGTACCATTCTGTCGCTGATCCAGCGCCACTTTGATATCACCCAGGGCGACGTGCGCTTCCATGATATTCCGCTGACGCGCTTGCAGCTTGATAGCTGGCGCAGTCGGCTGGCGGTTGTGAGCCAGACGCCGTTCCTGTTTTCGGATACGGTCGCCAACAATATTGCGCTTGGACGTCCGCAGGCTACGCAGCAGGAAATCGAACATGTGGCGCGGCTCGCCAGCGTACATGAGGATATTTTACGCCTTCCGCAAGGCTACGACACCGAAGTGGGTGAGCGTGGCGTGATGCTCTCGGGTGGGCAAAAACAACGAATTTCTATTGCTCGCGCGCTGCTGCTTAATGCGGAGATTCTGATTCTGGACGATGCGCTGTCGGCAGTCGATGGTCGTACTGAGCACCAGATTTTGCACAATTTGCGCCAGTGGGGCGAGGGAAGAACGGTCATTATCAGCGCCCACCGTTTGTCGGCGCTGACGGAAGCCAGCGAGATTATCGTCATGCAGCACGGGCATATTGCTCAGCGTGGCGAGCATGACACGCTGGTTCAGCAACCCGGCTGGTATCGTGATATGTATCGCTATCAGCAACTGGAAGCGGCGCTGTCTGACGCCCCGGCACTAAATGAGGAGGCGGCTAATGCGTAGTTTTGGGCAATTATGGCCGACCCTGAAAAGGCTGCTGCGGTATGGCTCACCGTGGCGAAAACCGCTGGCTATCGCGGTGGTGATGCTGTGGGTGGCGGCGGCGGCAGAAGTCAGCGGCCCGCTGTTGATAAGCTATTTTATCGATAACATGGTGGCGAAAAATAATCTGCCGCTGGCGATGGTGGCCGGTCTGGTCGCGGCATATATCGGCCTGCAACTGCTGGCGGCAGGCTTGCACTACGCGCAGTCGCTGTTGTTTAACCAGGCAGCAGTCGGCGTGGTGCAACAACTGCGTACGGATGTCATGGACGCCGCGCTGCGCCAGCCGCTAAGCGAATTTGACACCCAGCCCGTCGGGCAGCTTATCTCTCGCGTAACCAACGATACTGAAGTCATTCGCGACCTGTACGTGACGGTCGTGGCAACGGTGCTGCGCAGTGCGGCATTAATTGGTGCCATGCTGGTGGCAATGTTCAGTCTGGAATGGCGCATGGCGCTGGTGGCGATGGCCATATTCCCCGCGGTGATGGTGGTGATGATAATTTATCAGCGCTACAGCACGCCGATTGTGCGTCGCGTTCGCGCTTATCTGGCCGATATCAACGATGGCTTCAACGAAGTCATTAACGGTATGAGCGTAATCCAACAGTTCCGTCAGCAGGCGCGCTTTGGGGAACGCATGGGCGAGGCCAGCCGTTCGCACTACATGGCACGTATGCAGACCCTGCGGCTGGACGGTTTTTTACTGCGTCCGTTGCTGAGCCTGTTTTCCGCTCTGATCCTCTGCGGGCTGCTGATGTTGTTCAGCGTGACTTCTGGAACCTCCATCGAGGTTGGGGTGCTGTATGCGTTTATCAGCTATCTTGGGCGTCTGAACGAGCCGCTGATTGAGCTGACGACACAACAATCCATGTTGCAGCAGGCGGTTGTCGCCGGTGAACGTGTTTTCGAACTGATGGATGGGCCGCGCCAGCATTACGGTGACGATGACCAACCGCTGAAGAGTGGCAACATCGAGGTTGATAACGTGTCATTTGCTTATCGCGATGACAATCTGGTGTTGCAAAATATCAGTCTGTCCGTGCCTTCGCGCAGTTTTGTGGCGTTGGTCGGGCATACCGGCAGCGGCAAGAGTACGCTCGCCAGCCTGATGATGGGCTACTATCCGCTGACGCAAGGGGAGATCCGTCTTGACGGGCGACCGCTCTCCTCGCTGAGCCATCGCGTCTTGCGTCAGGGGGTGGCGATGGTGCAGCAGGACCCGGTGGTGATGGCGGATACCTTCCTGGCAAACGTTACGTTGGGCCGCGATATTTCTGAGGAACGGGTGTGGCAGGCGTTGGAGACCGTTCAACTTGCTGAGCTGGCGCGCGGCCTGAGTGACGGTATTCATACCCGACTCGGCGAGCAGGGTAATAATTTGTCCGTGGGGCAGAAACAGCTGCTGGCGCTGGCGCGGGTTCTGGTCGAAACGCCGCAGGTGCTGATTCTGGATGAAGCCACCGCCAGTATTGACTCCGGTACGGAGCAGGCCATTCAGCAGGCGTTGGCGGCAGTGCGCGAACACACCACGCTGGTGGTGATTGCCCATCGGCTTTCTACGATTGTGGAAGCAGACACCATTCTGGTGCTGCACCGGGGGCAGGCCGTCGAGCGCGGTACGCATCAACAATTACTGGCGGCGCAAGGGCGTTACTGGCAAATGTATCAGCTGCAGCTGGCGGGTGAAGAGCTGGCGGCTAGTGCACATGAGGATTCAATTATCGCCTGATATCGCTGCTCCGACACGATAATCAACAATCTGGTGCAAAAATGTAACGCACTATGCACCGTCATAGTGCGTTTTTTCTTTTTCCGCTCTGCCCGCGCCCTGCGAGCCTGAATCATCCCGCGTTTTTCATTCCTGGCACACCCCTTGCAATATTCATCCTGTGTATCTGCAGCCACTACTGAATTCTGACTGGAGGGGATCTATGAAGCTGGTTACCGTGGTAATCAAACCGTTCAAACTGGAAGACGTCCGCGAAGCACTGTCGTCTATTGGTATTCAGGGGTTGACCGTCACCGAAGTGAAGGGCTTTGGACGACAGAAAGGCCATGCTGAGCTGTACCGGGGGGCCGAATACAGTGTCAATTTTTTACCGAAGGTGAAGATTGATGTGGCGATTGCCGACGATCAGCTTGATGAAGTGATAGATATCATCAGCAAGTCGGCCTACACCGGAAAAATTGGCGACGGCAAAATTTTCGTCGCCGAGCTGCAACGTGTGATTCGCATTCGTACCGGTGAAGCCGACGAAGCCGCACTGTAACTTTTGGCACACAGTGATAGGAAACCAAAAAATGAAGATAGCAACGATGAAAACGGGTATCGCTTCACTGACGCTGCTGCCTGGGCTGGCGATGGCAGCGCCGGCCGTCGCGGACAAGGCCGATAACGCCTTTATGATGATATGCACCGCGCTGGTATTGTTTATGACCATTCCAGGCATTGCGTTGTTTTACGGCGGTTTGATTCGCGGCAAGAACGTCCTGTCGATGCTGACGCAGGTCACGGTGACGTTCGCCCTGGTATGCATTTTATGGGTGGTTTACGGCTACTCGCTGGCCTTTGGCGAGGGGAATAGCTTCTTCGGCAACTTCAACTGGGTGATGCTGAAAAGCATTGCGCTGACGGCGGTCACAGGGAGCTTCTACCAGTATATTCACGTTGCGTTCCAGGGCTCGTTTGCCTGCATCACCGTTGGGCTTATCGTTGGTGCGCTGGCTGAACGTATTCGCTTTTCTGCGGTACTCATTTTTGTGGTGGTATGGCTGACGCTGTCTTACATTCCGATTGCGCATATGGTCTGGGGCGGCGGTCTGCTGGCTTCCCATGGCGCGCTGGATTTTGCGGGCGGGACGGTGGTGCATATCAACGCGGCGATCGCCGGGCTGGTTGGAGCTTATCTGATTGGCAAACGCGTCGGTTTTGGCAAAGAAGCCTTTAAACCACATAACCTGCCGATGGTCTTTACCGGTACTGCCGTTCTCTACATCGGCTGGTTTGGCTTTAACGCCGGCTCTGCGGGCACGGCTAACGAAATCGCCGCGCTGGCCTTCGTAAATACCGTAGTGGCGACCGCGGCTGCCATTCTCGGTTGGATCTTTGGTGAGTGGGCGCTGCGTGGCAAACCATCGTTACTGGGCGCGTGTTCTGGTGCCATCGCGGGTCTGGTTGGCGTGACGCCTGCCTGTGGTTACATTGGTGTCGGCGGCGCGTTGATCATCGGCGCAATCGCCGGTCTGGCAGGTCTGTGGGGCGTGACGATGCTGAAACGTTTTCTACGCGTTGATGACCCGTGCGATGTGTTCGGCGTGCACGGCGTTTGCGGCATTGTCGGCTGTATCCTGACCGGGGTGTTCGCCGCCAGTTCTCTGGGAGGCGTGGGCTTTGCTGAGGGCGTGACCATGGGGCATCAGCTTTTGGTACAGCTGGAAAGCGTGGCGATTACCATTGTCTGGTCCGGCGTGGTGGCCTTCATCGGCTACAAGCTGGCGGATATGACGGTAGGGCTGCGTGTACCGGAAGAGCAGGAGCGCGAAGGGCTGGATGTGAACAGCCACGGTGAAAATGCCTATAACGCCTGATTCTCAAATTGCCGGATGGCGCTAAACGCTTATCCGGCCTACGACGATTTAGTCTGTAGGCCGGATAAGACATCAATTGCGATTGCGCATTACCCCTTCTTGCACCGTAGAGGCAACCAGCACGCCGTCCTGCGTATAAAACTCCCCGCGTACAAAGCCTCGGGCACCGGATGCTGAAGTGCTCTCGACGTTATACAACAACCACTCATTGATATTGAACGGGCGATGGAACCACATCGAATGGTCAATAGTCGCTATCTGAATTCCTTTCTCCAGAAAACCAATGCCGTACGGCTGTAGCGCCACGGGCAGGAAGTTCAGGTCAGAGGCGTAGCCGAGCAAATACTGATGCACGCGCAGATCGTTCTGCACCGTACCGTTGGCGCGGATCCACACCTGGCGAGTTGGGTCCGCGACGTGACCTTTGAGCGGGTTATGAAACTCCACCGGACGCACTTCCAGCGGGCGGTCATTGATAAATTTCTCTTTCAACAGCGGCGGCAGCAGATGCGCTACCGAGCGGGCAATTTCCGTTTCTGATTTCAGCGCTTCAGGTCCCGGCGCTTGCGGCATGGTTTTCTGATGTTCAAAACCCTCCTCCGGTGCCTGAAAAGAGGCGGTCATGTAGAAAATGGGTTTGCCATTTTGGATAGCGGCAATGCGGCGAGCGCTGAAACTGTTACCATCGCGCAAAACTTCGACATCGTAGATTATCGGTTTTTGGCTATCGCCGGGGCGTAAAAAGTAACTGTGAAAGGAGTGCACCAGGCGTTCTTCTGGCACGGTTTCTTTAGCGGCATACAGTGCCTGACCGACGACCTGTCCCCCAAAAACCTGACGTAACCCTAAGTCTTCACTTTGGCCGCGAAAAAGCCCTTCTTCAATTTTTTCCAAATTCAACAATGTCAGCAAATTTTTCAGTGCCAGACTCATACGTGCTCTCCAGGTGATATCGATGTCGCAGCGAGGTAGGCAGAGTATAACGCAATTTTGAAAGTGGTCCGATGGGTGCAATTGTCTGAATTACGGGCCTATTACAGGCAAAAGCAGCTGTCTTGTGCCACACTTAGTCACGTTATGTTTTTGTTAACCACTCTTCTGGCGAGGAAAGTTCTCGCTGGTGCATAGATGAGAAGGAGAATTTAATGAAACTCGTGCACATGGTAAGTGGTTTAGCAGTTGCGGTCGCTCTGGCGGCCTGTGCTGATAAAAGTGCAGATATTCAGACACCTGCGCCAAGCCCTAACACGTCAATTGCTGACACACAGTCAAAAATTCAACAGCCGAATGTTTCTGGTACGGTATGGATCCGCCAAAAAGTGGCCTTGCCGCCGGATGCTGTGCTGACCGTCACACTGTCGGATGCTTCGCTGGCCGATGCACCGTCAAAAGTTCTGTCGCAAAAAGCGGTTCGTACTGAAGGTAAGCAGGCGCCATTCAGCTTCGTGTTACCGTTTAATCCGGCGGATATTCAGCCTAATGCCCGCATTTTGTTGAGTGCGGCGATCATGGTGAATGACAAACTGGTCTTTATTACGGATACCGTTCAGCCGGTCATCAATCAGGGCGGCACCAAGGCCGATCTGACGCTGGTCCCTGTCCAGCAGATGGAAGTCCCGGTTCAGGCCAGCGGCGGCGCGGCAACCACGGTGCCGTCAACGTCACCCACGCAGGTGAACCCGTCTTCTGCTGTTCCAGCGCCTACGCAGTACTAAGGTTGTCATAACCCTCTCCGCAAGGGGAGGGTTAATACACCCAGCGATAACGCTGTAAATCGATTTGCCCACCCCCTGAAACCATGACACCTTCAGCCAGTAATGCCTGGCGCTGGCGCTGTAAATCCGGCCCGGTTAGCGATATTGCACCATGACGATTAACGACGCGATGCCAGGGCAGGGTGCTGCCTTCGGGAAGTCGTTTGAGTACGCCGCCGACCTGGCGTGCTGCACGTGGCGATCCGGCAAGCCTGGCTACATCACCATAGGTGGTCACGAATCCTTCGGGGATTGCGGCGACGATTTGCCAGACACGTTGGGGAAATGAGTCTTGTATATCCATCGTTTATTCCTGCGCTAATCCTCCAGCATAATCCGGAATGCCGGGTGAGTGAAGCCGCATTGCACAAGAAAACAGCATCCGGTGCTGGATGGGTTGCAATTACAGGGTGCAGCAGTGATAATGCGCCTGCGCGTTGGTTAACAACGCTCTCAATGGGGGCTCTGTTGGTTCTCCCGCAACACTACTCTGTTTACCAGGTCAGGTCCGGAAGGAAGCAGCCAAGGCAGATGACGTGTGTGCCGGGATGTAGCTGGCAGGGCCCCCACCCAATTCTGCCTTCCGGTAATCTCTCTCACTTTTTCTTATTTTTGTCACTGTACTGTCATTTTTTTGTCATCAAATGCTGTCAATGTGTTTCAGGGATGTTATTCACTGTTTCTGCTATCTCGTTCGCGCCGCCTGGATGTGTTTCCAGTGCCTGACCACAAGGATTTTTCACGATGTCGAACGCAGTATTGAATGTCAAAATTGATGAGACGCTAAAAGAAAAACTTCGCCATTACGCTGAAGTGAATAATGAAAATCTAAGCATCACCACACAAAAGTTGCTGCTTATTGCATTTTCCGCAGTAGAAGAGGCGGGAGTCTGTGCAGAAGAGATTGACAGCCAGCACACGGAGGAATCCGTAGTTGAGGCGCTGACTCCTAAAGAAATCAAAGCATTGCGTAGATTGCTGAAGAAGAAAAAATGAAACAACAACCGCTCTCAACCGCCTGTAATTATGGCGAAGCCTGTGAAATGCTGCGTTCCGGCTATGTAAAGCATGTACGCCTGAGCTGGGATGTCGGCAGCGATGAGTTCTTCCGTATTGCTTCTGACTGGTGCGATGCCGGGGCAAAAATTAAGAAAGATGGCGAGAATTTTATTATTTCCCTCAAAGGGTTCCCCGTCCCTCGCCAGCAGTAATAATGTCCTGTCTCACTTCGTGAGTTGTGGCAATCAATGACGAGTCCTGCGACTCGTCGCTTAGATTATTTTGCGTATTTTCCCGTGGCTTGCCTGTGAACGCAGGTTGTCCCAAATCGGCTGCAATGTTCTGAAGGCGGAGCGCATCGTTTCATCCGGCAGCGCGAAGGGCATGCGTAAGAAACGATCGAATGCACCCGCTAATCCGAAGCGCGTGCCGGTGCCCAGTTGAATACCGGCGCTTTCGGCGCGGGTGGCAAACAGCGTCGCCAGCGTATCGGGTAATTCGACCCAAAAAGATAACCCGCCCTGCGGTTGGGTAAATTGCCATTCCGGAAAATGAGACGTCATCAGGGCGCGACACTGGTCGCGTCTGGTGGTGAGCAATTGCCTTCTGCCGGGGAGAAAATGCGCGGCGTTATCCAGCAACCAGCCGGTAGCGAGTTGCTCCAGCACCGGTGAACCTAAATCAAACGTGTCGCGGGTTTGCACCAGTGCGGCAATGGTTCGCGACGGTGCGCGCACCCATCCCAGACGTAATCCTCCCCAGAAACTTTTCCCCGTAGATCCCAGCAAAATGATCGGGGCGTCGCGATTGAAGGCGGCGAGCGGCGGCGGTGGCGGGGCGTCATACCACAGGTTGACCATGGTTTCGTCCACCACCAGGGTGGTGTGTGTCCTGGCGGCGATATCGGCCACAACCTGACGTGTGGCCGCATCCATACAACGTCCGGTGGGATTATGAAAATCCGGCATCAGGTAAGCCATGCGTGGGGCGGTTTGCGCGATAGTCGCGATAAGACCCGCGGTATCCCAGCCTTGTTCGGGCAGCGAGACCCCGACCGGTCGGCAGGAGGCCCCCTGAATAGCCGCAATGGCGAGCGGGTAAGTGGGGTGATCGACCACCACACGATCGCCAGGACCGGTAAGCAATCGCAGGATCAGTGCCAGTCCGCTGACTGCACCATTTACCACCATTACCTCGTCGGGCAACGTAGGCAATCCGCGTTCGCAATAATGACGGGCGATAGCTTCACGCAACGAAGGTAGCCCCTGAGGCAGATACCCCGAACTCAGCAGATGCTGCGGCATGGCAGACAGCGCCTGCTGGTAAGCCTGATGAATTTCGGGGCCGGCACTGAGTGCGGCAGTGGACAGATCGAGCGCGGTGCTGGTGCCGGTGCGCGTAGGGACATGCCGAATATGATCCGGCAGGATCACCCGTGAGCCGCTTCCATGGCGACTTTCCAGATACCCCTCTTCACGCAGTTGCGCCATTGCGCTGGCGATAGTCGTACGGCTGACTTCCAGTACCGCCGCGAGTTCGCGCTCGCCGGGCAGTCGGCTATCCAGCGCCAGCCGACCATCGAGTATCAGCAGACGCAGGGCTTCAGCCAGCTGTCGCCAGATTGGGGTGCGTGAGGAGGTCTCCTGCCAGTGCCCGAGCAGGCGCTGAAGAGACTGACTTCCGTAACGGCGAGATGACATAGCAGTCCACTTTTTGAAAACTGGACATTAATCATAGTGCCAATTGCGGCGAAGATGAAAATAATCTGAGTGGGGAGAGGTGAAAAAACATGCTACGTCGTTTACTGCAATTGTTTATCGGGCTGACGCTTTATGGCGTGTCGACGGCCATGTTTGTGCGTGCGGATTTAGGGGCCGACCCCTGGAACGTTTTTCATCTGGGCGTGGCAAATCTGTTGACGATGAATATCGGCGTGGTGATTATTGCCGTGGGTGTATTGGTACTGTTGGCATGGATACCGCTGCGCCAACGCCCGGGATTTGGCACGTTGAGTAATGTCATTATGATCGGATTGGCGGCTGATGTGGCGCTGATGGTGATCCCGGGATTTGAATCCTTGTTCGCACGCAGTGGGCTGTTAGTGTCGGCGGTGATACTGAATGCCTTAGCGACCGGACTGTATATTGGTGCGGGTTTTGGCGCCGGCCCTCGCGACGGTCTGATGACCGGTATTCACGCGCGTACCGGTTGGCCAGTAAGGCGAATTCGTACTGCCATCGAAGTGTCTGTGTTGCTTATCGGCTGGCTACTTGGAGGAACGGTAGGCGTTGGTACGGTGCTGTATGCGCTGGCTATTGGCCCGCTTATTCAGCTTTGCCTGCCGTGGTTTCGGCATCAACCGCAGTCACGCATTCGGGTTCGGAATGAACCTACGGCATGATCGTGAGCTGACGACTAAACTTAATCTCGACTGACGCGGCCGGAATCGGCTTGCCGCGCAGTAAACTTCGGAGGCTTTTCTCATGAAGTATGTCGATGGTTTTGTGGTTGCCGTACCCGCTGAAAACAAGGAGGCTTACATCGCGATGGCGGCAAAAGCTGCTCCGCTTTTCAAGGAATTCGGTGCATTGCGGGTTGTTGAATGCTGGGCAGATGATGTTCCCGACGGCAAGTTGACCGATTTTCGCATGGCAGTGAAAGCGCAGGATCATGAAGAAGTGGTATTCAGTTGGATTGAATATCCTTCAAAAGAAGCCCGTGATGCGGCGAATCAAAAGATGATGTCCGATCCCCGAATGAAAGAATTCGGGGACTCGATGCCCTTTGATGGCAAGCGCATGATTTACGGGGGATTCTCGCCCATTATGGACGACTGATGTGACTGGCTGTGCGGCGTGCCGCCAGCCATCTCAACATTCACCGGTATCATGCTACAACCGTTGCTCCGCCCACAGGATAAACTCCGCTTTCGGCAATGCTTTACTGTATAGCCAGCCCTGGCCGTATTGCACGCCGTGCTGTCGTAGCCAGTCCTCCTGATTTTTCGTCTCGATACCTTCAGCCACCATCTCCAGCTTCAGCGTTTTGGCGATCTCGATAATATGCGGCGTCACGTTGTTGTATTCCAGCGCATCTACGAAGGATTTGTCGATCTTCAGAATATCGACATCCAGATCCTGCAAATAGCTGAGGCTGGAATAGCCAGTGCCAAAATCATCAATATAAATAGAATGCCCCGCCTGGCGGTATTTGGCGATAAACGGGCCGCTGGTTTTCGGATCGGCAAAGGCGCGTTCTGTCAGTTCCAGGGCAATCTGCGACGGTTTTATCTGACAGTGATTAATCTTCTGGCTGAGCAGACCCGGCAGTGTTTCTGACATCAGATTATCTGCCTCAAGATTGATGGAGATATGCTGTTCTGGATGGTGGTGCAGCCATTTTCCCAGATCGTCAAAAACGCTTTCAATAATCAGGCGAGTGAGTGGCGTCGTCAGTCCGGTCTGTTGTGCCAGCGCGACGAAAATCTCTGGTGAGAGAAAATTGCCATCAGGCTGTGGCCAGCGGGCTAACGCTTCGGCACCCACCACTTTCCCGGTACGAAGGGAAATGATTGGCTGATAGTACACCTTAATATCGCGGTGCTGGATAGCTTCCTGCAACTGGTGATGAGGGGACTGCAAACGGCGCAAAATACGCAGCGTAAAGGCGGCGGTGAGCAGGCCGATAAGGATCCCCGCCGGGAGCCAGATAAGCGCCTGCCGGTGCCATATTTTTTGCAGCGGCAGCGTTGAGGCCCAGCTTACGACAGTGATACCTAATTCAGGGAAGGGGCGGACATTGTAAATAATCCCCTCTTTTTGCAAGTGTGAAGTGGCATTGTCTTGTTGAAGATTATGCAAAATATCTGCAGGCAGCGTGCCGCTACTGGTGACGATCCTTTTTTTATCGGCGCCAATAATGGCGACATCAATCGGCCAGGAACCAAACGGAACAACGTCAATGAAAGTGCTGGGATCGATCATCACCACATAATGTTCGCTACCTAACGCGGCCATAAAACGCTGGATCCCTAAATCGTTTTCAGTGGTTAACCAGGCACGATAACCATCCTGTGTTATTTTCATTGGTGCAGGGAAGGCAGCGGCGCGACTTTTTTTCTCGAGGGAGGAGCATTGCGGAACATTGCCCTTGAGGTACAGCACCTCCTGAATATAGCGATAGCTGTAGGACAATCGACGCATTTCCAGCAAATGTTCCTCCCCGCAGGGTTCTCCCTGAAAGGTCTCGATTTGGCGTAATGCTTGTTTCGCCTGCTCGCCTACTTTCTCTGTCCGCAAAGCAACCCGGTTGGTGTAAGAATCAAGCTCATCAAAAAATTTTGTTTCGACCTGACGATACGCCAGCCACAGGCTTAACCCCACTGGCACAAGGATGGACAGGATCAGTATTCCGGTCACCAGGCCGATCAGATGTCGTGTTGTCACAGTGATATCCTTATTTACACAGCGTAGGGAAAGTATATCCGAAACTGAAAAAGCTATTCGAACGACATCATATATTTAGGCAGCGTATTTCCTGAATTACTTACCCACAGTGAAAATCAGGTTGAGCCTGGGGGGAGAGTGGTGTACTTTATGTGTTATGTTATATTGTAACAATAGAGGTTGCTATGAAGCCGGATATCCATCCCTTTTATCGTACCGTGGTGTTCCACGATACCAGTGCTAATGAATACTTTAAGGTTGGTTCAACCATCAAAACGGAACGTGAGATTGAATTTGAGGGGAAAACGTATCCGTACGTGACCCTTGATATCTCTTCTAAGTCGCACCCGTACTATACCGGGAAACAAAAGACGTTCGACAACGAAGGCAGCGCGGCGCGCTTCCAGAAACGTTTTGGTCATTTTATTGGTGTTAAGCGAGGTTCAAATGCAGGTTCTTAATTCACTTCGTAGCGCCAAACAGCGTCATCCTGACTGCCAGATAGTTAAACGCAAAGGGCGTTTGTATGTTATCTGCAAAACAAATCCGCGATTTAAAGCGGTGCAGGGTCGAAAGAAAAGACGTTAGATATTTTGCCAATATTTCAGGGGATCAAGTGCGTGCCAAAGGGGACGCACTTTTTTTTGCGGGCTGGCAGGTTACTGGCTGGCTTCTGCGCGGGTTAGCGTGAAGACATCGTAGAAGGAGAGTTCGCCTTTACGCGCCATCATTTTTTGCAGTTGTGTCTTACGTTCGCTATCTACTCGCGGTGAGCGCAGTATGGTCTCAATGAGCGTCGGTGGAACAAAGCGCGTGTTGTACCATTCGCCGTTATAGCAAACCCGGAAGTCCAGCACGTCAATGTCTTCAAAGCGGTAACGTGGCGCGACGTCAAAAAAGAAAAAACCATTGAGGATGACAAACAGTACCACCAGCAGCCACACCGAATCGACCAACGTTTCTGATTGCAGCATCACCGCCAGTGTGGCAAACCAGGCGACATACATGCCGATAAACAGCCCCGGATGTTTGCGAATGAAGCTGATGCTAAAACGTGGTCTGTTATCGCGCTTCTCGCGAATATTTAAGTCGTCAATTGTTTCGGTGAGCAGGCGCTGTATTTCTGTCATCTCTTGCCTTCGTGATGTCTTCAATATTCAGGTAGGATCATCCTATTTTAAAAGGGGATAGTGCCTGAAAAAAGTAACAGATTAACCACAATTTAGCATAACAGTTACATTTGAGAACATAGCGTTTTGATGATCCGTGCGGGATTACCGCCCACAACGGTATTGGCTGGGACGCTTTTGGTAACCACCGCCCCTGAAGCCACGACCACGTTGTCTCCCAGCGTTACGCCGGGATTTATCACTGCGCGTCCGCCTATCCAGACGTTATTACCAATGGTAACGGGTTTACCCAATTCTTTACCGCTGTTTCGTTCATCAGCATCCAGGGGATGCGTTGCGGTATAGATATGAACCCCCGGTGCCAGCATGCAGTTATCGCCAATATGGATCGGGCAGACATCAAGCATAACGCAGTCGAAGTTAGCGTAAAATTCTTTACCGAGAGTGATGTTATAGCCGTAGTCGCAACGGAAAGAGGGTTCAATATACGCCCCCTCGCTTTGACCCAACAGATCATGCAGAATAACCTGACGCTCGTGAGTATCTTCGGGAGCGGTGAGATTGTATCGATGAATCAACTGACGAGCGCGCAGTCGGTCGTTGCGCAACGTATCATCTGAAGGACGATACAGGTCGCCGGCGATCATCTTTTGTTTTTCCTCACTCATTACGATTTTTCCTGTTTGCTGATGGTTTATCGCAATACAGTAAAACGCAATAGGCATAAGGGGAACGTTCCCATCACTTCGCTGTGATCGCAATCACGTGATTTGAATTAAATAATAGTTGTATAAACGAAGAGGTGGTCAGTCAGACAAACAAATGTACCGCGATAGCTGACTTAACCTCGTGAGCAATTAGCGAATAAATTTCCAAACGGAAGTTGGGATCTTGTCGTAGAGCTTATTCATCGTCAATTCAGCAAGGCGATGGTCTGCTGCTGAGTAAAATACAGCCAGTTCATTGTCGGACAATTCATATTTATTTTTCTCAATAACGCGCTCAAGCGTGTCAATTGTCTGGCAGCGTCGCAGGCGCATCAAATAATCAGTTTTAGTTAATGGTTTATCGGACATAACTCTTACCTATGATTGTAATAATTTTTAACAAGACAAACTAACAGGATTAGCCCTGGTGGCATTGACAAAACAGCGAAACAGTCGATTTCCGGACTTTCGCCATTTCTGCAAATCCTGCGTATTAATACCATAATTGCTGAACAACATAAAAGTGTCATCCAGGTATTCATCAATCTGTGCAATCAGCTTATTGTCCTCATTGTACTTAATTTTATAATTAAGTGCGAAGGTTGCAATATGCTCTATCAGTTCATTGAGCTGCAAGCTGGTTGCTGAGGTTGGGTCATTAACCCAGCCATGGCTGCTTTGTTCAAGGTTTGCAAGACAATCATGATACAGGGTTTCACAGAGAAATTTAAGCTGTGCGATATCATGTCTTTTAGGTGAGTACTCGTCCATAACGCATCCCCTTCTTAGTGGTTAACTAACCGAACACCTTCGGGGTGGATACAACAAACTACCTGGAACTTGCCCGTGACTCCTGATGATTTAACTATAATCTACTCTAAAAAAGATTTCATCGTCATATCACGAAAAATTACAATTACGCAAAATTATGATGTGGCACCCTTTTACATTCTACCTGACAAATGTGGGTATTCGAAATGGAACAACTTCTTTATTGTTCGGGCAATCATCAGCTTAACGGGTTTAGCTTTAGCAATCAAAGGCAACCCTTAACAATGTCGATGAGTGGCTAGGATTAATCTTAATATTTATTTAAGTAAATAAGAAATCTCAATGAATTTTAAGAATAGCCTTTAAGCCAACAAGGATTATATCGCTTATTCACCTGACAGAAAATAAACGTTATCACAATAAGTGAATTTTATGAGATTAACAGAAAAAAGGCCGCTTGCGCGGCCTTTTCATTAGCGATGAATCAATGGTGATCAACCGGGTGGCTGTGCTCAACATCTTCGGTCTTGCGGCTAAAGCGGCGGCGGACCACCACAAAGAATACCGGAACGAAGAAGATAGCCAGTACGGTTGCCGTGACCATCCCGCCCATTACGCCTGTACCGACGGCGTTCTGCGCACCACTACCTGCGCCGGAGCTGATAACCAGCGGCATAACGCCGAGAATAAAGGCCAGCGACGTCATCAGGATCGGACGTAAGCGCATGCGGACCGCGTCCAGCGTCGCCTCGACCAGACCTTTACCCTCTTTATCCATCAAGTCTTTGGCGAATTCGACGATCAGTATCGCGTTCTTCGCCGACAACCCAATGGTTGTGAGCAGGCCTACCTGGAAGTAAACGTCGTTGGTCAGTCCGCGGAACGTCGCGGCCAGCAATGCACCGATAACCCCCAGCGGAACCACCAGCATAACGGAGAACGGAATTGACCAGCTCTCGTACAGTGCTGCCAGACACAGGAAGACGACGATCAGTGAAATGGCATACAGGGCAGGGGCCTGGTTGCCGGACAGTCGTTCCTGATAAGACATACCGGTCCAGTCATAGCCGATACCGGACGGCAGTTTGCTCGCCAGTTGCTCCATCATCGCCATGGCTTCACCGGTACTTTTACCCGGAGCAGCCTGACCTAAGATTTCCATGGAAGGCAGACCGTTATAGCGTTCCAGACGCGGTGAACCGTATTCCCAACGTGAGGTAGAGAAGGCGGAGAATGGTACCATCTGCCCATCGCTACCGCGGACATACCAGTTTCCGATATCTTCCGGCAACATACGGTATTTAGCTTCAGACATAACGTAAACTTTCTTCACACGACCACGGTCGATGAAGTCGTTCACGTAGCTTCCGCCCCATGCTGCACCCAGGGTTGTATTAATATCACTAATGGAAACGCCCAGCGCCTGCGCTTTTTCCTGATCGATATCGATCTTGAATTGCGGCGTATCTTCCAGGCCGTTAGGACGAACACCCACCAACAGGTCAGGATGTTTGGCCACTTCACCAAACAGCTGGTTACGCGCCTGGGTCAGTTTATCATGGCCCAGACCGCCCTGGTCAATCAACTGGAAGTCAAAACCGGTTGCCGTACCCAGTTCAACAATCGCAGGCAGGTTAAAGGCGAAGACCATCGCATCTTTAATCTTCGAGAACGCACCCATCGCGCGAGCGGTGATTGCTTCAACCTTGTTCTCTTCGCCCGGACGTTCGCTCCAGTCTTTTAACGACACGAAGGCAATACCGGTGTTCTGACCACGTCCCGCAAAACCGAAGCCGTTAACGGCAAACACCGATTCAACGTTCGCTTTTTCTTTGGTCAGATAGTAATCCGTCATTTCGTCCAGCACCTTCTGGGTACGCTCTTGCGTTGCACCCGCTGGCAGCTGAGCCATGGACAGGAATACCCCCTGGTCTTCATCCGGCAAGAAGGAGCTTGGCAGACGAACGAACAGATAAGCCATGCCCACGACGATGATCAGATACAGCGCCAGATAACGACCCGTACTGCGCAGAATGCCGCCAACGCTGTCGGTATAGTGGTGGGTGCTCTTATCGAACATGCGGTTGAACCAGCCGAAGAAGCCTTTTTTGCCTTCTCCGTGATCGCCCTTAGCAATCGGTTTGAGCATGGTTGCACAAAGCGCCGGGGTCAGAATCAATGCCACCAGTACTGACAACGCCATCGCAGACACAATGGTGATGGAGAACTGACGGTAAATTGCCCCGGTAGAACCACCGAAGAAGGCCATCGGGATAAATACCGCTGACAGAACCATCGCGATACCCACCAGTGCGCCCTGAATCTGGCCCATTGATTTACGCGTCGCTTCTTTCGGTGGTAGTCCTTCTTCAGACATAACACGCTCAACGTTCTCGACCACCACGATGGCGTCATCCACCAACAGGCCGATGGCGAGTACCATCCCGAACATCGTTAGGGTGTTTATCGAGAAGCCGAAAATAGCCAGAACCGCAAAGGTACCCAACAAGACCACCGGTACGGCGATGGTCGGAATCAACGTCGCGCGGAAGTTCTGCAAGAACAGATACATAACCAGGAACACGAGGATGATCGCTTCCGCCAGCGTTTTCACCACTTCGTGAATTGAGATTTTCACGAACGGCGTGGTGTCATACGGGTAAACAATTTTCAGGCCTGATGGGAAGTACGGCTCCATCTTCGCGAGTTCAGCGCGGATGGCGTTAGCGGTATCCAGAGCGTTAGCGCCTGTCGCCAGTTTGATACCCAGACCGGAAGCGGGTTTGCCGTTAAACTTCGCAATGATGTCGTAGTTTTCGCCACCCAACTCCACTTTTGCCACGTCACGCAAACGAACCTGAGAACCGTCCTGATTAACTTTCAGCAGAATTTTGCTGAACTCATCGGCAGACGTCAGACGGGTTTGTGCAATGATTGACGCGTTAAGTTGCTGGCCTTTCACCGGTGGCGTACCACCAAGCTGACCGGCTGCAACCTGGGCGTTCTGCGCTTTAATTGCGCTGATCACATCAACCGGCGTCAGCTGGAAGTTGTTCAGTTTGTTCGGATCCATCCAGATACGCATTGCGTACTGGGAACCGAATAACTGAACGTCACCCACACCTGAGGTTCGGCTGATGGCGTCCTTCATGTTGGCGCCCACGTAGTCGGAAATATCCTCCTGCGTCATGGTGCCGTTGGTGTTGATAACACCAACAACCATCAGGAAGCTACTTGAAGACTTCTCAACGCTAACCCCTTGTTGTTGAACTTCCTGAGGCAATAACGGCATCGCCAGCTGCAGTTTGTTCTGTACCTGCACCTGTGCGATATCCGCATCAGTACCTGACTGGAAGGTAAGGGTGATCTGCACGGTACCCGTGGAGTCACTGTTGGAGGACATGTACATCAGGTTATCGATACCGTTCATATTCTGTTCGATAACCTGCGTAACAGTATCCTGTACTGTTTTCGCATCAGCGCCAGGGTAGGTCGCGGAGATCGTCACTGCAGGCGGTGCAATAGTCGGATATTGCGCTACCGGCAATTTGAGGATCGCGAGCCCCCCTGCCAACATGATGATAATGGCGATCACCCATGCAAATATGGGGCGATCGATAAAGAAATTAGGCATGTCTTAACGGCTCCTGTTTAAGTTAAGACTTGGACTGTTCAGGCTGGCTACCGCTTGCGGCTTGCTGGTTATTATCCGCGGTGACTTCCTGTGCTTTTACCTGTGCGCCAGGACGTACTTTTTGCAGCCCACTCACAATCACGCGGTCGCCCGGCTTCAGTCCTTCTGTGACCAACCATTTATCGCCAATTGCTTGTGCTGCCACAATTTGACGGGTTTCCACTTTGTCATCTGCACCGATAACTAACGCACTGGCCTCACCGCGCGGTGTACGGGTTACACCTTGCTGCGGAACTAGTATTGCCGTTGGGTTGATCCCTTCTTCCAGACGCGCACGGACGAACATACCCGGCAGTAAGGTGTGATCCGGGTTAGGGAAGATGGCGCGCAATGTGATAGAACCGGTGGTCTGATCAACCGTCACGTCAGAAAACTCCAGCGTACCGGACTGCGGGAACTTAATGCCGTCGCTGGTCACCAGTTCCACTTTCGCTTTACCGTTTTCTTGTTTCAGTTTGCCATTTGCCAGCTCTTGTTTCAGACGCAGGAAATCGTTGCTTGACTGCGTAACGTCGACATAGATTGGATCCAGTTGCTGAACGGTCGCCAGTGCGGTCGCCTGACCGTTTTGTACCAGAGCACCTTCCGTGACGGCAGACTTACCAATGCGGCCGCTAATGGGCGACGTGACTTTGGTATACGCCAGGTTAATGCGAGCAGTTTCTACTGCGGCTTTAGCAGCAACAACGGCGGCATTCGCCTGTTGTGCATCGGCCTGAGCGGTATCGTAGTCCTGTTGACTGATGTACTTGGTACCCAACAGTTTCTGATAACGTTTCACCGTCAGTTGAGCGATATTAGCCGCCGCCTGTGCTTTGGCCAGATCGCCTTTTGCGCTTTCATACGCGGCCTGGTAAGTAGCAGGATCAATCTGATACAGAGACACACCCGCTTCGATATCGCCACCTTCTGTGAAATTACGCTTCAGGATGATGCCGCTAACCTGAGGGCGAACTTCTGCAATGCGGAAAGCACTGGTGCGACCCGGGAGTTCAGTTGTGATCTGTAGAGGTTCAGTTTTGAGCGTCACAACTCCAACCTCTGGCATCTGCTGGCCTTGTTGGGCCTGTTTGTCGTCACATCCTGTTAGCGCTAAGCTGCCTGAGAGCATCAGAACGACTGCCAGAGGCGTTAACCCTCTGTTTTTGTTCATATGTAAACCTCGAGTGTCCGATTTCAAATTGATCAATGGCTTAAAGCCCATAAACCCATTGCTGCGTTTATATTATCGTCGTGCTATGGTACATACATTCACAAATGTATGTAAATCTAACGCCTGTAAATTCACTAACATATGGCACGAAAAACCAAACAACAAGCGCAGGAAACGCGTCAGCACATTCTCGATGTTGCTTTGCGTTTGTTCTCACAACAAGGGGTCTCTTCCACCTCGCTTGCGGAGATCGCAAAGGCCGCTGGCGTCACACGCGGTGCAATCTATTGGCATTTCAAAAACAAGTCGGATTTATTCAGTGAAATCTGGGAGCTGGCAAAACCCAATATTGATGAACTAGAGACTGAGTATCAGGCAAAATTCCCTGGCGATCCACTATCAGTATTAAGAGAAATTTTAGTTTACGTTCTTGAAGCTACTGTGACAGAAGAACGCCGACGTTTATTGATGGAGATTATATTCCACAAATGCGAATTTGTCGGGGAAATAGCGACAGTTCAACTGGCGCAACGCAGCCTGTGTCTTGAAAACTATGACCGTATCGAACAGACTTTGCGCAACTGCATGAGTGCAAAAATGTTGCCGGAGAATCTGAACACACGCCGCGTGGCGGTGTTACTGCGAAGCTATCTTTCCGGAATTTTAGAAAACTGGTTATTTGCACCAGAGTCTTTTGATCTGAAAAAAGATGCGCGTGAATATGTCGCCGTGCTGCTGGAAATGTGTCTGCTTTGCCCTACGTTGCGCGTGGCGGAGACCTGTTAACCCGCGGGTTCGATACCAGGAATTCTCCTGGAGGCTTTCCCTCCCGCTATTCTGCCTGTCACAGCCGTGATATTCTATCCGCTTGACTATTTTCGGTCACTTTTCCGGTTAGAAACGTTCATTCTCATGACTATGTTGCAGCTATATAAACGTTCACAGCATCTCATTGCTATTACAATTATTTTCTTCATTCTATTGCTGTCTTGCCAGTCATCAGCATTTGCGCGAGCGCAACAGAATGGCGAACTGCCGACGAAAGCGGATATTCAGAGCCAGCTAGATACGCTGAATAAACAAAAAGACCTTTCTGCGCAGGATAAACTGGTTCAGCAGGATCTCGTCGAGACTCTTGCCACGCTGGATAAAATAGAGCGCGTGAAAGACGAGACCGTGCAACTTCGTCAGCGAGTTGCTCAGGCACCAGAGAAAATGCGCCAGGCGACGGACGCATTGAATGCGCTCAACGATGTCGATAACGACGACGAAACCCGAAGAGTGCTGGGTTCACTTTCTTCAAGTCAGCTGGAAGCGCGGTTAACGCGCGCGCTGGAAGAACTGCAAAGTAATCAAAACGATCTCGCCACTTATAACAGCCAACTGGTGTCATTACAGACACAGCCGGAGCGCGTACAGAATGCCATGTACACGGCGTCTCAGCAGTTACAGCAAATCCGCAATCGTCTAAGCGGCACAAGCGTTGGTGAGGGCGCATTACGTCCCACTGAAGAAGTGTTGTTGTTAACGCAGCAGGCGCTGCTCAATGCGCAAATAGATCAACAGCGTAAAAGTCTGGAGGGAAATACGCTGTTGCAGGACACCTTGCAAAAACAGCGTGACTATGTGACGGCCAACAGCAATCGTCTGGAACATCAACTGCAGATCATGCAGGAAGTGCTGAATAATAAGCGTCTTACAATAAGCGAAAAAACGGCGCAAGAGGCTATTTCGCCGGATGAAGCCGAAAAAATTCAGTCCAACCCGTTGGTAAAGCAAGAACTGGAGATAAACCATCAGCTTAGCCAACGTCTGATTACGGCGACGGAAAACGGCAATGTACTGGTCCAGCAAAATATCAAAGTCAAAAACTGGCTTGACCGGGCGCTGCAGTCGGAACGCAACATTAAAGAGCAAATCGCCGTACTGAAGGGCAGCCTGCTGCTGTCGCGCATTCTGTATCAGCAGCAACAAACGCTACCGTCGGCAGATGAGCTTGCCGATATGACTAACCGGATTGCCGATCTGCGTCTGGAGCAATTTGACATAAATCAGCAGCGCGATGCACTTTTTCAGAATGATGCCTTCGTTGCCAAACTGGAAGAAGGGCACAGCAATGAAGTGAACGGCGAAGTGCATGATGCACTGCTACAGGTTGTGGATATGCGTCGAGAATTGCTGGATCAACTGAACAAGCAGTTGGGTAATCAGCTAATGATGGCTATTAACCTGCAGATTAACCAGCAGCAGTTAATGAGCGTATCGAAAAACCTCAAGAGTATCCTCACTCAGCAAATCTTCTGGGTTAACAGTAACCGCCCAATGGACTGGGACTGGGTGAAATCTTTCCCGCAAACGCTGAAAGACCAGTTTAAGTCGATGAAAATCACCGTGAACTGGGAAAAAGCCTGGCCGGCGGTGTTTATCGCATTCCTGGCCGGCTTACCGCTGTTGCTGGTGGCAGGGCTTATCCGTTGGCGCCTGAAATGGCTGAAAGCGTATCAGGCGAAACTTGCCGCCGCGGTCGGTAACTTGCGTAATGACAGCCAGCTCAACACGCCAAAAGCGATACTGATTGATCTGGTTCGCGCCTTACCAGCATGCCTGATTATCCTCGCCGTAGGGTTGATTCTGCTGACTATGCAACTGAATGTCAGCGATTTGCTGTGGGCATTTAGCAAGAAGATGGCGGTTTTCTGGCTGGTATTTGGCTTGTGCTGGAAGGTCCTGGAAAAAGATGGCGTGGCGATCCGCCACTTCGGTATGCCAGCGAAACAAACCAGCCACTGGCGTCGCCAGATTGTGCGCATTAGCCTCGCGCTGTTGCCGCTGAATTTCTGGTCGGTGGTCGCTGAACTTTCGCCGCTCAACTTGATGGACGATGTGCTTGGCCAGGTTGTTATTTTCCTGAACCTGCTGCTGATCGCGTTCCTGGTGTGGCCAATGTGCCGCGAAAGCTGGCGTGATAAGGAATCGCATGGTTTGCGTCTGGTGACGATTACCGTACTGTCGATTATTCCGATCGCGCTAATGGTGCTGACGGCGACCGGTTATTTCTATACCACGCTGCGTTTATCCGGTCGCTGGATTGAGACCGTATATCTGGTGATTATCTGGAACCTGTTGTACCAGACGGTACTGCGTGGGTTGAGCGTCGCGGCGCGCCGAATTGCCTGGCGCCGTGCGCTTGCCCGTCGCGAGAACCTGGTGAAAGAGGGGGCCGAAGGTGCTGAGCCACAGGAAGAACCCACCATTGCACTGGAGCAGGTAAACCAGCAAACGTTGCGTATTACGATGCTGCTGATGGTGGCTCTGTTTGGCGTTATGTTCTGGGCAATATGGTCCGATCTGATCACCGTGTTCAGCTATCTCGACAGCATCACGCTCTGGCATTACAACGGAACAGAGGCCGGGGCCGCCGTGGTGAAAAATGTCACCATGGGCAGCCTGCTGTTTGCAATCATTGCGTCAATGGTGGCATGGGCGCTGATCCGAAACTTACCGGGCCTGCTGGAAGTGTTAGTGCTCTCGCGCCTGAAAATGCGCCAGGGGGCATCGTACGCGATCACCACGATCCTTAATTACGCGATTATTGCTATTGGCGCGATGACGGTCTTCGGTTCGCTCGGCGTATCGTGGGATAAATTACAGTGGCTGGCAGCGGCCTTGTCGGTCGGTCTCGGTTTCGGCTTACAGGAAATCTTCGGTAACTTTGTCTCGGGCCTGATTATTTTGTTTGAACGCCCGGTGCGTATTGGCGATACCGTCACGATTGGCACTTATTCCGGGACCGTCAGTAAGATTCGTATCCGTGCGACCACCATTACCGACTTTGATCGCAAAGAAGTGATCATCCCGAACAAAGCGTTCGTGACCGAGCGACTGATCAACTGGTCGCTCTCGGATACCACCACGCGTCTGGTGATCCGCATCGGTGTTGCCTACGGGTCAGATCTCGATAAAGTGAAGAAAGTGCTGCTGCAGGCGGCAATGGAGCACCCGAAAGTGATGCACGACCCCGAGCCGGCCGTGTTCTTTACCGCTTTCGGTGCCAGCACGCTGGATCATGAACTGCGCTTGTATGTCCGTGAACTGCGCGATCGTAGCCACACGGTAGATGAACTTAACCGTGCGGTCGACCGTCTGTGCCGTGAGAACAACATTGATATCGCCTTTAACCAGCTCGAGGTTCACCTGCATAACGCCAAAGGTGATACCGTGACTGAGGTTAAGCGTGACATTAGCAAAGGTGATGATCCAACGCCTTCGCTGAGCTAAGTTCAGTACAGGGCGGCGATAATGCCGCCCTGATTGCATCTAGTGTGCAAGCGTGACGAGTTCTTCCGTTGTCACGCCAGTAAGATCCGTAATTGGCGGCAATGGCGTAGCGCATCAGGCGAAAGGCCATGAATTTATCTGGCTTGCTCTGGTGTTCGATCAGTGCGTAAACGTAGGCAGGACCCTCACTGATGCCAACGACAGACCAGACGGCAATTAATCCGTTTGCGAGGCGTCTTCCGCACTTTTTAGTTTGTTTTCATAATCACGCATGACGATTTCCAGCGCACGTAGCACCGTTCGGGCAGGTAAGTGATTCTCCTCAAGCAAGACGATCAAATCGACGGCCAACTTGACCTCGTCTGGGGCGTTTTCAAGTGACATACTTTCTCCGACGGCTAACGGGTTATACGCGCAAGTACGTTTTCTATTCTTTCCAGCGCATGGCGACAGCGTGCCAGACGCGCCTCGAAGGCTTCGACTTCCCGGTGCAGGCGCTGCTGCTCCTCAAAACCGGTTGCCTGAGCCAGTTGAGCCTTACGCTCGCGCGTCATCTCGACCAGCCGGCGTTCATATTCCTGATGTTGAACGCGTTTGCGCTGCCAGCGGGCAAGCCCTGGCGATGCGCTGTCCCATTCTCTTAGCGACCAGGTAGCCGTTTCGCGCGCAATAGCCTCCAGTTGTGAGGCCAGATGTTCAGCAAGCCAGGCAACTTGTGGGGCTTGCTGGTGTTCAACGGCATGACGTAACGCGCTCAGGTTGGTATCAGCTTCATCCAGACAGGCCTGTAACCGCGTGCTGCGGGTGCGAAAAAGATGGCGATCGAAACGAGCGCTGAGCGTTGCGTGATGTGCCAGCGGGGCGCAAAGCTGCCGCAGGCTGTTGAGCTGGCTTTCGAGCTTCTGAAGCAGCAGGGCGGTTTTCACGAGAACACTCCGATGAAAATGAGAACCGTTATGCTAAAGTAGCGATTCTCTGTGTTAAGTATTGATATTATGCAACGCATTATTCTAATCATCATTGGCTGGATAGCGGTAGTGTTAGGCACGCTGGGTGTGGTTTTACCCCTACTGCCCACGACGCCGTTTATCCTGCTGGCCGCCTGGTGTTTTGCCCGCTCATCGCCGCGTTTCCACGACTGGCTGCTTTACCGTTCGTGGTTCGGCGGTTATCTGCGCCACTGGCAGAAACACCGCGCGATGCCGCCAGGAGCAAAGCCGCGCGCTATTGCGTTTATTTTGGTGACGTTTGGCGTTTCGCTGTGGCTGGTCGAGATGATGTGGGTACGCGGGCTGCTGTTGGTTATTCTCGCCTGCTTGTTGATTTTTATGTGGCGGATCCCGGTGATTGATGAAAAACAACAAAAGCAGTAAAGCGCAATAATCGCTGTTGCAATTGTCTCCCACAGCCAGTAAATTCGACCGTTTTCGAGCACAGGTGCCGATGGTCAAAGGTTAAGCAAATGTAACCCTGGATCTCATTTTTCGTGCGCCGTGAAGTAATACCGTATCAATCAGGCACAAACTTATGACCGCAACTGCACAGCAGCTTGAGTTTCTCAAAGATAGCATTAAAAGCATCAACGACTACCCAAAACCGGGCATTCTTTTCCGCGATGTCACCAGCTTGCTGGAAGACCCGAAAGCTTACGCACTCAGCATTGAACTGCTGGTTGAACGTTACAAAAATGCGGGCATCACCAAAGTTGTCGGCACCGAAGCGCGTGGCTTCCTGTTTGGCGCGCCAGTTGCATTGGGTTTAGGCGTCGGGTTCGTTCCCGTGCGTAAACCACGTAAGCTTCCGCGTGAAGTGATTGCGGAGAGCTATGAGCTGGAATACGGCACCGATCAGCTGGAGATCCATGTTGATGCTATCAAGCCGGGCGACAAAGTCCTGGTGGTGGACGATCTGCTGGCTACCGGTGGCACGATAGAAGCGACCGTGAAGCTGATCCGCCGTCTGGGCGGCGAAGTGACCGATGCTGCGTTTATCATCAATCTGTTCGATCTGGGCGGCGAACAGCGCCTGGAAAAACAGGGTATTACCAGTTATTGCCTGGTGCCTTTCCCAGGACACTAATCAGTTAAGCAGTACCTGACGACACAACCTCGCCGTCGCTGCGAGGTTGTGGTAGCATTACCCCCCTGTGAATCCACCCTCCAGTCTTTCAGAGCCTGCCAATGAGTTATCAGGTCTTAGCCCGAAAATGGCGCCCACAAACCTTTGCTGACGTCGTCGGCCAGGAACATGTGCTGACGGCACTGGCTAACGGCTTGTCGTTAGGGCGTATTCATCATGCTTATCTTTTTTCCGGCACCCGTGGCGTCGGAAAAACCTCTATCGCCCGTCTGCTGGCGAAGGGACTCAACTGTGAAACCGGCATTACCGCCACACCTTGCGGGGTGTGCGACAACTGCCGTGAAATCGAGCAGGGGCGTTTTGTCGATCTGATTGAAATTGACGCTGCGTCGCGCACCAAGGTCGAAGACACCCGCGACCTGCTGGATAACGTCCAGTACGCGCCCGCACGTGGACGCTTCAAGGTCTATCTGATCGACGAAGTGCACATGCTGTCGCGTCACAGTTTTAACGCCTTGCTGAAAACGCTCGAAGAGCCGCCAGCGCACGTTAAGTTCCTGCTGGCGACCACCGATCCGCAGAAGCTGCCGGTTACTATCCTGTCGCGCTGTTTGCAATTTCATCTTAAAGCGCTGGATGTTGAGCAAATTCGCCATCAGCTTGAGCATATCCTCAATGAGGAACACATCGCTCATGAACCGCGCGCGCTGCAATTGCTGTCTCGCGCGGCAGACGGCAGCCTGCGCGATGCGTTGAGCCTGACCGATCAGGCGATTGCCAGCGGTGATGGACAGGTTTCAACGCAGGCGGTGAGCACCATGCTCGGCACGCTTGACGACGACCAGGCGCTGTCTCTGGTTGAGGCGGTGGTTGCCGGTAATGGCGAACGCGCGATGACGCTGGTCAATGACGCTGCCGCACGCGGCATTGAATGGGAAGCGCTGCTGGTTGAGATGCTGGCATTGCTACACCGTATTGCGATGGTTCAGCTATCGCCCGCCGCGCTCGGCAGCGATATGGCCGCCATTGAACAGCGTATGCGCGAACTGGCGCGGACCGTGCCGCCTACTGATATTCAACTGTATTACCAGACTCTGTTGATCGGGCGAAAAGAACTCCCGTATGCACCGGACAGGCGCATGGGCGTAGAAATGACGCTGCTGCGGGCGCTGGCTTTTCATCCGCGCGTGCCGCTACCGGAACCTGAAGTGCCACGCCAGTCGTTTGCACCGGTGGCAACTGCTGCGGTAATGACGCCGACGCAGGCCCAGGAGCAGCAACCTGCGCCTGGGCATCAGGACGTGCCGCTGTCTGAGGCGACCAGCCAGGTCCTGGCTGCGCGTAGCCAACTGCAGCGTGCTCAGGGAGCGACCAAAGCAAAAAAGAGTGAACCGGCAGCCGCATCCCGCGCGCGGCCGGTGAATAATGCTGCGCTGGAAAGACTGGCTTCGGTGTCGGAACGCGTTCAGGCTCGCCCTGCGGCTTCTGCGCTGGAGCAGACGCCTGCGAAAAAAGAAGCCTATCGCTGGAAGACGACCAATCCCGTCGCAGAAGTCAAAGAAGTCGTGGCCACGCCAAAAGCGTTGAAAAAAGCGCTGGAGCATGAAAAAACGCCGGAACTGGCGGCAAAGCTGGCGGCGGAAGCCATTGAGCGCGACCCGTGGGCCGCGCAGGTCAGTCAGCTTTCACTGCCCAAGCTGGTGGAGCAGGTGGCGCTCAATGCCTGGAAAGAAGATAAGGGTAACGTGGTTTGCCTGCACCTGCGTTCCACGCAGCGGCACCTCAATTCCAGCGGTGCGCAGCAACGGCTTGCCGAAGCGTTGAGCACCTTAACGGGCTCAGCGGTTGAATTGACTATCGTTGAAGATGATAATCCTGCGGTGCGTACGCCGCTGGAGTGGCGTCAGGCCATTTATGAAGAGAAACTCGCGCAGGCGCGTGAGGCAATTATTGCGGATAATAACATTCAGACGCTGCGTCGTTTCTTTGATGCGGAGCTGGACGAAGAGAGTATTCGCCCCATTTGATCGTAAGCCATTTTCCATGGTTTTATGGTTGTCATCCCTTAACGTGATTGAGAGAGAAGCCTATGTTTGGTAAAGGCGGTCTGGGTAACCTGATGAAACAGGCCCAGCAGATGCAAGAAAAAATGCAGCAGATGCAGGAAGAAGTCGCCAAGCTGGAAGTGACCGGCGAATCTGGCGCTGGTCTGGTGAAAGTGACCATCAACGGCGCGCATAACTGCCGTCGCGTGGAAATCGATCCAAGCCTGCTGGAAGACGACAAAGAGATGCTGGAAGACCTGGTTGCTGCGGCGTTCAACGATGCGGCGCGCCGCATTGAAGAGACCCAGAAAGAGAAAATGGCCTCCGTTTCCTCCGGTATGCAACTGCCTCCTGGCTTTAAGATGCCGTTCTGATGCAAACCAGCCCGCTGTTAACTCAGCTTATGGAAGCACTGCGCTGTCTACCGGGCGTTGGCCCGAAGTCAGCACAGCGCATGGCGTTCGCGCTACTCCAGCGCGATCGCAGCGGCGGGATGCGTCTGGCGCAGTCGTTAACGAAGGCGATGTCGGAAATCGGCCACTGTGCTGATTGCCGCACCTTCACCGAACAAGACGTATGCAACATCTGTGCGAATCCGCGTCGTCGGGAAAACGGCCAAGTTTGCGTGGTAGAGAGTCCAGCGGATATCTACGCCATTGAGCAAACGGGGCAGTTTTCTGGCCGTTATTTCGTGCTGATGGGACATCTGTCGCCGTTGGATGGTATCGGGCCTGATGATATCGGGCTTGATCGTCTGGAGCAGCGGCTGGCGTCTGAGCAAATCAATGAAGTGATCCTGGCGACTAACCCGACGGTCGAAGGTGAGGCTACTGCCAACTACATTGCCGAGCTGTGCATGCAATATGACGTTGAAGCCAGCCGTATCGCCCATGGCGTGCCGGTCGGCGGCGAGCTGGAAATGGTCGATGGCACCACGCTGTCGCACTCTCTGGCAGGGCGTCATAAGATTAAATTCTGAACAAACGGAAGCCGCGACGGCGGCTTCCGCTTGAAATCTTTCCCGCTTGTCCCCATTTCACCCTCAACGTGTTTTTACCATTAAAAATGGCATTGTTGAGGTAGACCTACATGAAAGGACAAGAAACTCGTGGTTTTCAGTCAGAGGTAAAACAACTTCTGCACCTGATGATCCATTCTCTGTATTCCAATAAAGAAATCTTCCTGCGTGAGCTTATCTCTAACGCCTCGGATGCGGCAGACAAGCTGCGTTTCCGTGCACTGTCTAACCCGGATCTGTATGAAGGTGACGGTGAACTGCGCGTGCGCGTCTCCTTCGATAAAGATAAGCGTACGTTGACCATTGCCGATAACGGCGTGGGGATGAACCGCGATGACGTTATCGATCATCTGGGGACCATTGCCAAATCCGGTACCAAATCTTTCCTCGAATCTATGGGTTCCGATCAGGCGAAAGACAGCCAACTGATCGGTCAGTTCGGGGTCGGTTTCTATTCCGCGTTTATTGTTGCTGACAAAGTCACCGTACGCACCCGTGCGGCGGGCGACAAACCTGAGAACGGCGTGTTCTGGGAGTCTGAGGGTGAAGGCGAATACACCGTGGCCGACATCACCAAAGACGATCGCGGCACCGAAATCACTCTTCACCTGCGTGAAGGGGAAGATGAGTTCCTCGATGACTGGCGCGTACGCTCCATCATCAGCAAATATTCCGACCATATCGCGCTGCCGGTAGAGATCGAAAAATCCGAAGAGAAAGACGGCGAGACCGTGGTTTCCTGGGAAAAGATCAACAAGGCGCAGGCGCTGTGGACGCGTAACAAGTCAGAAATCAAAGATGACGAGTACAACGAATTCTATAAGCATATCGCCCACGATTTCACCGACCCGCTGACCTGGAGCCACAACCGTGTGGAAGGTAAGCAGGAGTACACCAGCCTGCTGTACATCCCGTCGCAGGCGCCGTGGGATATGTGGAATCGCGATCACAAGCACGGTCTGAAACTGTATGTCCAGCGCGTGTTCATCATGGACGACGCCGAGCAGTTCATGCCGAACTACCTGCGCTTTGTGCGCGGTCTGATAGATTCTAACGATCTGCCGCTGAACGTATCCCGTGAGATCCTGCAGGACAGCGCCGTCACCCGCAATCTGCGCAGCGCGCTGACCAAACGCGTGTTGCAGATGCTGGAAAAACTGGCGAAAGACGATGCAGAAAAATACCAGACCTTCTGGAAACAGTTTGGCCTGGTACTGAAAGAAGGTCCGGCGGAAGACCACGCCAACCAGGAAACCATCGCGAAGCTGATGCGCTTTGCCTCTACGCACACTGACTCTTCTGCGCAAACTGTATCGCTGGAAGACTACGTGTCGCGGATGAAAGAAGGTCAGGAGAAAATCTACTACATCACCGCAGACAGCTATGCGGCGGCGAAGAGCAGCCCGCACCTGGAGCTGCTGCGTAAGAAAGGCATCGAAGTCCTGCTGCTTTCTGACCGCATCGATGAGTGGATGATGAACTACCTGACCGAGTTCGATGGCAAGCCGTTCCAGTCCGTAGCCAAAGCTGACGAATCCATCGACAAGCTGGCGGATGACGTTGACGAGTCGGCAAAAGAAGCGGAAAAAGCGTTGACGCCGTTCGTTGAGCGCGTGAAAACCCTGCTGGGCGATCGGGTGAAAGAAGTGCGTCTGACCCACCGTCTGACCGACACGCCGGCCATCGTCACCACCGATGCGGATGAAATGAGCACCCAGATGGCGAAGCTGTTTGCCGCTGCGGGTCAGGCCGTACCGGAAGTGAAATACATCTTTGAACTCAACCCGGACCACGTGCTGGTAAAACGCACTGCGGATACCCAGGACGAAGCGCAGTTTAAAGAATGGGTTGAACTGCTGCTGGATCAGGCGCTGTTCGCCGAGCGCGGCACGCTGGAAGATCCTAACCAGTTCATCCGTCGTATGAACCAGCTGCTGGTGTCATAATCTTCACTACACGCTGAACATCACCACAAAAGGCAACGCAGGTTGCCTTTTTTATGCTTAGCGCATCGATACCGTCGTCACACTGTTGGTCGCCAGTGTTTCCTGGGTGTACTGCGCCAGCTCGCCACTTTGCAAATAGACTTTGTGCTTAATGTACAGGCTGATTTGTCCTTCTGGTAAGCGTAACAGCCAGGCCTCATCTGCATTGAGTATTTTTCCCGACCAGATTTTCACATCGTGACTGATGGCATAACCACAGGTCTGCTCAATGTAGTGCAGCACCGACTGGCGGCAGTTTTCCTCGGTGAACGCCGGGAACAGCGCGCGTGGCATCCAGGTTTCTTCAATAATAGTGGGCTGCTGGTTAATGATGCGCATGCGACGATAATGGATCATCGGCGCTTCTGGCGGTAAATCGAAAAGCGTGGCGATCTCCGCATGGGTCGACTGTGCGTCGTAACTGAGCACCACGTTATCCAGCGTCTGATCGCGGTGTATACGCTCAGACAGGGTAATGACGTTGTTGTCCTGATAAAACTCCGGCGGGTTCACGAAAATCCCTGAACCCTGCCGGGTATGGACAAAAGATTCTCTTTTCAGGCGCGCAACGGCTTTCTGAATAGTCGGCCGACTGACGCCATAGCGCTCTGCAAGAGCATGTTCACCTTCCACCGGCTCACCGGCAGCGTATTCCCCTTTGAGAATTTTCTCTCTTAACAACAGATAGATATCAAGATACTTCATGGCGTCCGTTCTGGCGCGTCTTAAGGCGCGCCCTTGGTTAGGCTTGCGATTGAACGAGAAATTGCTGTTTTTTCGCCATTCTAAGTCGTTTGAGCGCAATAGCAATTGTGGCAGTCGTGATAATGCCACCGCTCATTGCGATCAACGCCATCAGCGGCCGATCGAAACCGCCGAGCAGAACGATGATTGGCCCGCCATGCGCGACATTGCAATGTAGACCAAAAACAAAGCCGAGAATGCATGCCACCGCAGAGCCAATCATGTTAGCCGGGATAACCGACAGCGGATCGCGGGCAGCGAAAGGAATTGCACCCTCAGAAATCCCAACCAGACCCATGGCTGCCGCCGCTTTGCCGTTTTCGAACTCTTCATCGTCAAATAAACTAAAGCGTCTGCCGATAAATGCCGCCAGCGCCATACCCAGTGGTGCAACCGGAATAGCGGCCGCCTGCGCGCCCATAAATTGCGTTTGTCCCTGGGCGATAAGACCCACGCTGAACATGAAGACCACTTTGCCAAACGGTCCGCCCATATCAAAGCCCTGCATCAACCCCATCACCAGGCCAATTAAAATAATGTTGCCTGTGGAAAGGTTGGTCAGCAGATGATTCAGGAAGGCCATCAGATCGGCCACCGGCGCGCCGATCACAAAGATAAACAATGCGGCGATGAAGGCGGTGCCTGCTATAGGCGCAATCATGATAGGCACCAGCGGGAGCAACATTTTGTGCCATGAAAGGTGCGTCAGCCAGCGGATGAAATAGCCTACCAGCAGACCGGCAATAATCGCGCCGATAAACCCACATCCTGCGCTGGCACCGTAAAACGAGCCAGTATTGGCAATCCAGCCGCCGATAAGCCCAGGAGCCAGCGCGGGCCGCTCGCCAATCGCGAACGCAATATACCCAGCGAGGACCGGGATCATCAGCGTGAAGCCAACGACACCGACATTCAACACCTGATTCCACAGGCTTCCCTCCGGGATAGCCAGTCCGGACGGTGTTGGTACGCCGCCCAGCGCCAGCGCCAGGGCGATCATCAGCCCGCCGGTCACCACAAACGGGATCATATAGGAGACCCCGTTCATCAGCGACTTGTACAACTGGCTGCGCACAGTGGTGTTCGATGCCTGGGACTTTGTTGTTGTTCTCGCCTGGTAAGGCTGTGCCGCCAGCGCCTGGTGAATCAATCCAGGCGCATCTTTGATTGCCGCTTTAACGCCTGTAATAATCACCTTTTTGCCGTCAAAACGCTCCAGATCCACCTGCTTATCGCAGGCGACAACAATGGCTTCAGCCCGGGCGATATTGGCTTCGCTGGGCGCATTTTTGACGCCAATAGAGCCGTTGGTTTCAACAATGGCTTCATAGCCCATTTCCGCCGCGGCTTTTTCCAGCATCTCTGCAGCCAGGTAGGTGTGCGCAATGCCCACCGGGCATCCGGTTACGCCGATGATCAGCCCACGCGGAGCCGCAATATTGATTTTTGCGTGAGGCTCTTCTTGCTGGCAGAAATAGTCCACGATCGCCTGAGCGTCCTGGCAGGCGAGGATCTGCCTGACGCTGTCATCTTCAACCAGCCGCGAAGAGATCTGCGCCAACACATCGATGTGCGCAGCGCTAGCCTGTTTTGCTGATGCGATCATCAGGATCAGGTGAGTCGGCTGGTTATCTTCCGCGCCATAGTCAATGCCCTGACGGCTGATACCAATCGCCACAGCCGGGGATAAAACGCTGTCGCAACGTGCGTGCGGTAGCGCAACGCCGCCTTCAAATCCGGTATTGCCTGTTTCCTCTCTTGCCCATACCTCCTGGAGAAATGTTTCTATGTCGCGAATCTTATTCGCGCGCAATAACAGGTCGGCAAGTTCGGTGAGTGCCGCGTCTTTTTGGGTTGATTTGAGATCCAGACAAATCAACGCTGGTTGAACAAGGTCGTTTATCTTCACAGTAGACTCTCTATGATTATTTGTATTTACAACTTTTTCAGAGGCTAAAAGTTTACCTGCGAAATGATCTTGATATTGATCATCTCTTAAGACGCGGATCTGGCCATTATTTCCGTTATGCAGGCTATTTCACACATTATTGTTGGTGATGATTTGTTCATTTGCTGATTTTTGATGCAGGTCAAAGATTGTGATTTGTAATTACAAGTTAATAAGGGACGTTTCTTTTGGAGGCAGGGCCGTGAGCAAACAAGCGATTATCGCCGAACAAGTTGATGTGAATAAAAAGATCCCGTGCGAAAAGAGCCCGGAAGAACAACTCGTGATTATGGAAGCCTACACCAGGGCATTTCAGTCAACCCCAGACCGTATTCAGCGCGAGGTCCGCTGCTTGCAGGCGCTTTATCCCACGCTGTTCCGCCGCCCCTGTGCAGACGATCTGATTCTGGGGCGCGTCGATGCGCTGCCGATTGGCTTTGGCTGCGTCACCTCCGTTGGCGGCGTGGGTCACTACTGTAATTTTGTAAAGCTGGATCAGTTGCGGGGAACGCTGGAGACCTCCGCCCAACAACAAAGAGTCGATGTGCTTGAGCGCTTCTGGCGTGAGCATGACACCCGTTCCGTCTATTTTCGCCAGGCGCTTAGCGATGACACTCTCGGCAAATTTGTTGACGTTAACTTCCCGGCGATTGCGACGGCGCGTTTAAGCGGCATGTATCTGGATTATCCGCAGCTGATGGCACTCGGGATCGGTGGATTGCTGCAACGCATAGATCAGTTGCAACAGCAGGCTGAACTCGCCGGAGATGAGGCAGCGGTGCAATTACAGCAATCTTTCAAGGATGTGCTGGGAATTTTGCAGCAGGTGATTGACCGACACATTGAGATTGCCGCAGATGAAATGGTGAATTGCACAGACGCCGGGCGTTGCAAGCATTTGCTGCTGCTAATGAGTGAGCTGGCCGCTATCCGTAATGACAAACCCGCGACGTTTATTCAGGGCATTGAGCTGAGTTGGCTCTATAGCCTGTGTGCTGGCGTGGTGAATTACGGGCGTATGGATGACTATTTGGGCGATTTGCTGGTGGCGGATCTTGAAGCCGGACGTCTCACGGAACGCATGGCTATTGATTGTATCCGTTCCCACTACCGCCTGATTGAAGCGCGGAAAACCACGGTGAATGGGCGCGTGGTGGTTGGCGGGAAAGGGCGGCGGAACCCGAAAAATGCGGATACCTATTGTCGACTGGCGATCCAGGCCGTTGAGGAAAATGGTGATACGGAACCGCAATTTACCTTGCGTATTTATCAGGGAATGGACAGCACTATCTGGCAACAGGCGCTGACGGTGATTGGCACCGGCCTGACCTATCCCATCCTGTATAACGATGACGTCAATATCCCGGCGGTGATGAATGCGATGCAGGTGCAGGAAACGGAGGCAGAGCAGTATGTTCCTTTTGGCTGCGGTGAGTTTGTGCTGGCCGGGCGAAGCGTGGGCACCCCGAATACCTGTATTAATCTGCTTAAAATTCTCAATATTTCGCTTAGCGGCGGCATCGATTTTTGGGATGGTAAACAAAAAAGCGGTGGCGTGGCGTTAACCCCGCCAGAGCAGATAACGTGCTTTGATGAGGTGCTGGGTAACTACCAGCGATTGCTGGATTACTACATCGATATTACGGCGCACGCTCAGGCGTTGTCTTATCAGGTAATGAATGAACAGGTTGGCTTTTTGTTCACTTCGATCCTGACGGCAGACTGCGTGGCGCGCGGCAAGGCGCTGCTTGACGGTGGCGTACGTTACCTCGGTGGTACAAACGAAACGTACGGCAATACCAATGCGGCAGATTCACTGACGGCGATCAAACAGGTGATTTTTACCGAGCAGCGTTATGACTATGCGACATTGATTGCGGCGCTGAAAGCAGATTTCGTGGGCTATGACGACCTGAAGCGGGCGTTGATTGCAGCGACCAAATTTGGCAATGACGACAATGCGGCGGATGATCTTGCGGTGATGATGCATCGCTATGTCTGTAGCGGAGTACGTGACGCGGCGAAGCGGGTCGGGCTGGACAGTTATCTGGTCGTGATCATCAACAACCAGGTGAATACTGAATGGGGGCGTGCGACCAGTGCGTCAGCTGACGGACGGCATAAAGGCATTTACATGAGCAACGCCAACAACCCGCAGAGCGGTGCAGATAAAAATGGCCCGACGGCGATGCTGAACTCGCTGCTGAAA
This sequence comes from Citrobacter sp. FP75, assembly GCF_018342065.1. Classification (GTDB taxonomy): domain Bacteria; phylum Pseudomonadota; class Gammaproteobacteria; order Enterobacterales; family Enterobacteriaceae; genus Citrobacter. Next base: position 156,334 of record NZ_JAFDOE010000001.1, read on the forward strand.
CTGGAAGCGAAATATCACGCTGGTTCGGTACAAAACATCAAATTTAGCAAAGGGCTGTTCAACACCCGCCGTCCGCTGGTGGAAGCGTTGATGCACTCATATTTTGAGCGCGGTGGACCGCAGTTGATGGTCAGCGTGGTCGGAAAGGGCGAGCTGGAGGCGGCGTATCAACACCCGGAAAACTACCCCAATCTGATTGTTCGTGTTGGCGGATTTAGCGCGCGTTTCGTCAATCTGGACAGAGATGTACAGCAAGAAATCCTGAATCGTACGCTGAACGACTGAGGTGGATGATGAGCGAAGCGGGCACGGTTTTTGATATTCAGAAATTTTCACTGCACGATGGGCCGGGGATCCGCACCACCATCTTTCTGAAAGGATGCCAGATGCGCTGCGTCTGGTGTCACAATCCGGAATCGCTGAGAGCCGAAAAGCAGCTGGCGTTTCTGGAACATAAGTGCCAGCAATGCCGGCTCTGCGCAGAGGTTTGTCCGCACGGGTGTCACCAGTTTTCCCTGGGGCGGCATGAGATTGACTATGCCGCCTGCCAGGCGTGCGGACGCTGTGTTGAGGCATGTCCGGCGCAGGCGCTTAAAATCTACGGGCAGACCCGAGAGGTTGCTGAAATCATTGCTGAGGTTATCAAGGATAAACCCTACTTTGACAAAACCGGGGGCGGAATAACTTTGTCCGGAGGGGAAGCCATGTTCCAGTTCCCCTTTGCGCTGGCGCTGGCAAAAGCGGCGAAAGTCGCCGGTTTGCACGTCTGTATTGAAACCAACGGCGCCTCGCGACCTGAGCGGTATCGCGAAATTGCCCCGTGGGTGGATCTTTTTCTCCTCGATTATAAAGTGACCGACGCGCGTGCACATAAAGCGCACACCGGTATTGCCAAACGTGTGGTGGAGACCACGCTGGAAACGCTCAACGAGATTGGCGCACGGGTGATCCTGCGCTGTCCGCTGATTCCTGGCTATAACCTCAACGATGAGCATCTGGCTGCGATCCGCGCGATAACAGAGCGCTACGCGGCGGTCCTGCATAGCGAAATATTGCCATACCATAACCTGGGCATGGCGAAACATCGTGAGCTCGGACAGATCCCCGTTTGCACGATCAGCGTACCGGATGAGGCTGCGGTGGTGCAGGTGCTGGAAAAACTGCATCAGGACGGAGGAAAGGAGATCCGCCGAGGATAAGAGTGGCTTCATAAGCAGAATATAGAAAGCGTGATGAAAGATATTTCACGATATCCCGCCGTTAAACGTTTCAGCGCCAAGCGCCTTTCTTGAGACAATTGCGTGATGGTGGTATCGTTTAGCGCTTTTTAAAAAATATCGACAACCTTTAAGGGGATTTTCGTAATGCGTATCATTCTGCTTGGCGCTCCGGGCGCGGGTAAAGGAACTCAGGCTCAGTTCATCATGGAGAAGTATGGTATTCCGCAAATCTCCACCGGTGATATGCTGCGTGCTGCCGTGAAATCTGGCTCCGAGCTGGGCAAACAAGCGAAAGACATCATGGACGCCGGTAAACTGGTGACTGATGAGCTGGTGATCGCGCTGGTAAAAGAGCGTATTGCACAGGAAGACTGCCGTAATGGCTTCCTGCTGGACGGCTTCCCACGCACTATTCCGCAGGCTGACGCCATGAAAGAAGCGGGTATTGTGGTTGATTACGTTCTGGAATTCGCTGTACCGGACGAACTGATCGTTGACCGTATCGTTGGTCGTCGCGTTCACGCGGCATCTGGCCGTGTGTATCACATCAAATTCAACCCGCCTAAAGTTGAAGGTAAAGACGATGTGACCGGCGATGAGCTGACCACCCGTAAAGATGACCAGGAAGAGACCGTACGTAAGCGTCTGGTTGAATACCATCAGATGACTGCTCCGCTGATTGGTTACTACCAGAAAGAAGCGGAAGCGGGTCAAACTAAATACGCGAAAGTTGACGGTACTCAGGCCGTTGCCGCTGTTCGCGCAGACCTTGAAAAAATCCTCGGTTAATCCGTGAATGCCCGATGGCGCTACGCTTTCGGGCAAATCTTTACCTCTCGCAGCAATTAGTTCTTCTTCCTCGCTTTTCCGCTACAATTATCAACAATTTGAATCAATAAGAGGCGGTAATGCGTCAGACGAAAACCGGTATCCTGCTGGCTAATCTCGGCACTCCCGATGCCCCAACTCCCGAAGCAGTTAAACGTTACCTGCGTCAGTTTTTAAGCGACACACGCGTGGTCGATACCTCCCGTTTGCTGTGGTGGCCGCTGTTGCGCGGTGTGATCTTGCCGCTGCGCGCGCCGCGCGTGGCGAAGCTGTACCAGTCAATCTGGATGGATGAAGGCTCGCCGCTGATGGTCTATAGCCGCCGTCAACAGCAGGCGCTGGCAGGAGCCCTGCCTGATACGCCGGTCGCCCTGGGGATGAGCTACGGTTCACCCTCGCTGGAAAGCGCGGTTGATGAATTATTAGCGAGCGGCGTTGAGCACATTGTGGTGTTAACGTTGTACCCGCAATATTCCTGCTCAACGGTGGCCGCAGTGTGGGATGAACTGGCGCGAATTTTAGCGCGTAAGCGCGCGATCCCCGGCGTCTCTTTTATTCGCGATTACGCGGACGATAGCGCCTATATTGACGCGCTGGCCAAAAGCGCCCGCGACGCGTTTGCCCGGCACGGCGAACCCGATTTACTGCTGCTTTCCTATCACGGCATTCCGCAACGCTACGCCGATGAAGGCGATGACTACCCGCAACGCTGTCGCGATACCACGCGTGAACTGGTTTCGGCACTGGGTTTAGCGCCGGAAAAAGTGATGATGACCTTCCAGTCGCGCTTCGGTCGGGAGCCGTGGCTGACGCCGTATACCGACGAAACACTGAAAATGTTGGCGGAAAAAGGGACCCGACATATTCAGGTCATGTGCCCGGGCTTTGCCGCTGATTGCCTCGAAACGCTGGAGGAAATCGCTGAGCAAAACCGGGAGATTTTCCTCGACGCTGGTGGTCAGAAATATGAATACATTCCGGCGCTGAATGACGCACCGGAGCATATTGAGATGATGCTGAAATTGACCGCCGCCTATCGCTAAAGCTGGGCTCTGAAGTAACGTGCGCCATCCCGTAAGGCATCGTCGGCGGTTTTCATCATTCGCGAGTAGTGCAGGAAGGCGTGCAGCGTGCCGGGGTACATTTTGTACTGACAGGGTTGCTGATGCGCCTGTAGCGTCTGGAACAGCAAGCGGCTGTCGTCAATCAGCGGATCAAACTCCGCGCCAGCGATAAAACACGGCGGCACATCGCGGGTGAGATCGTTGTTAAATAAACAATAGTAGGGTGACTCGCGATCGTCGGCGCTGCGCAGGTAGGCGTCTTCGTACATCTGCAGGTCTTCGCGCGCTAAGCCATCCCATGCTCCGCCCATCAGCCGTCGGCTGAGTGAATCCTGTAAACCGTACAGCCCGTACCACAACAGCACGCCCGCAACGTTACCGCAGGCAATTTGCTTATCGCGCAACCATAGTGCGCTGGCGAGCGCCAGCATGGCTCCGGCGGAATCACCGGCAAAACCAATATTCTCCACGTTGAGGGAATAGTCGCCAGCGTGTTGCTGAAAGTACTGACAGACGGCGACAATCTCTTCGATGGCCTGAGGGAAGCGCGCCTCCGGTGAGAGCGAATAGTCGATGCCAATCACCGTGCAGCGTGTGTAGCTCGCCAGCAAACGCATAATGCGATCGTGCGTATCCAGATTCCCAAGAATAAAACCGCCGCCGTGTAAATAGTACAGCGTGGCTTGTGTGTGGGGCTGCGGGGAATAAATCCGCGTAGCAACCGGGCCGTATACGGTAGAAATGACGCATTCCCGGGTGCTCATCTGTGGGGCATCGGCATTCCAGAACTGGCGTTCGTGCACATAGTGCTGGCGTTGGGCAACGAAATCATCCGTGGCGGGCCACGGCGGCAGATCATCGCGATGAAAATTCACCACGCTTTTCATTTCGTCTGAAATTCTGTCGAGTACGGGGATCTTGTTTTCCGGCTTCATAAAACGCTCCTTGTGAACGGTGAGCTATTGTAGAAATTAACGCCGGATAAACTGCGATCTCACCGTCCGATATTGAAAATTAGCGCCGCGTCGTGCGTTCAGGATGGAATGTGCTACCATGCACCGCTCAGTTAACCACCCGTAAAATCGACCATGAAATTTCCCGGCAAACGCAAATCCAAACACTATTTTCCCGTCAGCGCGCGCGATCCGTTGCTGCAACAAATTCAGCCTGAAAACGAGACCAGCGCCGCCTGGGTTGTCGGTATCGATCAAACTCTGGTGGATATAGAAGCCAAAGTTGATGACGACTTTGTGAGACGTTATGGATTAAGCGCCGGGCATTCTCTGGTGATTGCTGACGATGTTGCTGAGGCGCTCTATCAGGAGCTGGTGCGTGAAAACTTAATCACCCATCAGTTTGCGGGCGGCACTATCGGTAACACCATGCACAACTACTCTGTGCTGGCGGATGACCGCTCGGTGCTGCTGGGCGTCATGTGCAGTAATATTGAGATTGGCAGCTACGCGTATCGCTATTTATGCAATACCTCCAGCCGTACCGATCTGAACTACCTGCAGGGCGTTGACGGTCCTATTGGTCGCTGCTTCACGCTGATTGGGGAATCCGGTGAGCGTACCTTCGCCATCAGTCCTGGTCACATGAACAAACTGCAGGCGGACAGCATTCCTGAGTCGGTGATTGCCGGAGCCTCTGCGCTGGTCCTGACCTCGTATCTGGTGCGCTGTGAGCCGGGCGAGCCAATGCCGGAAGCGACCATGAAGGCCATTGAGTTTGCCAAAAAACACAATGTTCCGGTGGTACTGACCTTAGGGACCAAATTCGTTATTGCGGATAACCCGCAGTGGTGGCAGGAATTCCTGAAAGAGAACGTTTCCATTCTGGCGATGAACGAAGAAGAGGCCGAAGCGTTGACCGGCCTGAACGACCCGCTGCTGGCGTCTGACAAAGCGCTGGATTGGGTGGATCTGGTGCTGTGTACCGCCGGTCCGGTGGGCCTGTATATGGCCGGTTTTACGGAAGATGACGTCAAACGCAAAACTCAGCATCCGCTGCTGCCGGGAGCCATTGCTGAGTTCAACCAGTACGAGTTCAGCCGCGCAATGCGCCATAAAGACTGTACCCATCCGCTGCGTATTTATTCGCACATTGCCCCGTATATGGGTGGACCGGAAAAAATCATGAATACCAACGGCGCGGGTGACGGTGCGCTGGCGGCCCTGCTGCATGATATTACGGCGAACAGCTATCATCGCGGCAATGTGCCGAACTCCAGCAAACACAAATACACCTGGCTGACCTATTCCTCGTTAGCGCAGGTGTGTAAATATGCCAATCGCGTGAGTTATCAGGTGCTTAACCAGCATTCACCGCGCCTGACGCGCGGATTGCCGGAACGTGAAGACAGCCTCGAAGAGGCTTACTGGGAGCGTTAAATCTTTTGGTTGCCGGATAAGCGATAGCACCATCCGGCAACGACATTAACCTGTAACGACCACTTCACCCGCGGGCGGTGTTTCAATCAGCTCCAGCATGGTGCGGGCGATTTCACGTTCGCCCATCACCACCTGATTAGCACCGCGCTCGGTAATGTATTCCACTTCATCGTCATAATGCGCGCGGGCGATAATCTCAATCGACGGGCATTTCTCACGCGCGGAAGCGACAATCTCACCCGCTTCATAACCATTCGGGATAGTCAGCAGCAGCCAGCGCGCGCAGTCCAGATGTGCCAGGTTCATGATCTCTTCGTTGGCCGCATTGCCCAGAACGGCGCGGATCCCGCGTTCACGCAGCTCGTCCACGCGGGTACGTGATGTTTCGATAACCACCAGCGGAATACCCGCAGCCATCAACTTTTCCCCCAGCAGACTGCCGACGCGACCAAAACCCACCAACAGGGCATGATTACAAATATCGACCGGGATCTGCTTCTCTTCTTCGATAGCTTCTTCCAGCGTCTGCTCTTCCAGCGTTTCGGTTTTCGCGAGGTATTTTTCCAGCACGGCGAACAGCACCGGATTAAGCATAATGGACAGGATTGCCCCTGCCAGCACCAGGTTTTGTCCGGCCTGCGGCAGCAGGCCAAGTGCCATACCAAGACCTGCGAGGATAAAGGCAAATTCACCAATCTGCGCCAGGCTGGTGGCAATGGTGAGCGCAGTGCGCTGGGAGTGACCGAACAAGCGCACCAGGAAATAGGCAGCAAGGGATTTGCCAAAGATAATAATCGCCAGCGTACCCAGCACTGCCAGCGGCTGCTGGATCAGGACTAATGGGTCGAATAACATGCCGACGGAAACAAAGAACAGCACGGCAAATGCATCGCGCAGCGGCAGTGTGTCATGCGCCGCACGGTGGCTTAGCTCAGACTCGTTTAGCACCATACCGGCGAAGAACGCGCCCAGCGCGAAGGAAACATCGAACACCTCCACGGCACCAAAAGCGATACCTAAGGCGAGAGCCAGTACCGACAAGGTAAACAGTTCACGCGAGCCCGTGGCGGCGCTGCGGGCCATAATCCACGGCACCAGGCGACGGCCAACCAGCATCATAATGGCGATAAACGCCACCACTTTACCGATGGTGATGCCCATATCGACGGCCAGCGAAGCAAAGCCGACATCTTCTTTTTCCAGCATACCGGCGACGGCGGGCAGGAGAACCAGCGTCAGCACCATCATCAGGTCTTCTACAATCAGCCAGCCAATGGCGATTTGCCCGCGCTGGCTGTCAATCAACTGTCGTTCTTCAAGCGCGCGCAGTAGTACTACGGTACTGGCGGTAGACAGACATAATCCAAAGACGATACCGACCATCAGCGACCAGCCCAGCACAGCTGAAAGCGCCATACCCAGCAGCGTCGCCACGGCTATCTGGGCGATCGCACCGGGAATGGCGATGGACTTTACCGCCATCAGGTCCTTCAGGGAAAAGTGCAGCCCCACGCCGAACATCAGCAGGATCACGCCAAGTTCCGCCAGTTCCGGCGCAAGCTTGGTATCAGCAACAAAACCAGGTGTAAATGGACCGGCCAGAACGCCCGCTAACAGATATCCCACCAGAGGAGAAATACGCAGTTTATTGGCAAGCATGCCAAATATAAAAGCGAGCACAAGGCCGCCAACAATGGTGGTGATAAGCGGGGTGGCGTGATGCATTCCGTCTCCTTTGGTTGCTGTGTTGATCCTGAAAACCCTAACTCCGAGTAATAGTTTATGACAATTTTAATGTTTATGTTTATGAATAATTATTGAAATTTGATGAAAAGAGGAATTTAGGCGTAAAAAAGCACGGATCGGAAAACTGCGGGTGTATGCATAGAGCAAACGCTGATGGTCTCTGTAAGTGATGGCGGCCAAAGTTTACTTTTGGCCGCCATAAAATCAGGCTTTATGTCGGTTATCAGGTAAGAATATGGTCAGTATCCCCAGAAGTGGCAAGAAAGCACATATTTTATAGACCAAATCAATACTGGTATGGTCTGCAACCAGCCCTAACACCGCAGCGCCTAAGCCGCCCATGCCAAAGGCAAAACCGAAAAACAGCCCAGAAACCATGCCGATACGTCCCGGAAGCAGCTCCTGCGCGTAGACCAAAATGGCAGAAAAGGCCGATGCCAGGATAAAACCAATGATCACGGTTAAAATCCCGGTCCATTCAAGCGTTGCGTAGGGTAAAACGAGGGTAAACGGCGCTACGCCGAGGATAGACCCCCAAATCACATATTTTCTACCGATTTTATCGCCTAACGGTCCGCCAATAACCGTTCCGGCCGCAACGGCAAACAGGAAGGCGAACAGGTGGAATTGCGCGTTTTGTACCGATAATCCGAATTTTTGCATCAGATAAAAGGTGTAATAGCTGCTGATGCTCGCCATATAGAAGTATTTGGAGAAAATCAGCACCAGCAGGATGCTAATCGCCAGCACCACTTTGTTGCGTGGCAGTGGGTTAACGATAGCGACTTTCGGCTTACCTTTACTCATCCGATGCTGGGCCGAATACCAACGGCTGATTTGCGCCAGCACCACAATCGCTAACAATGCCGCCAGCACGAACCACGCCACATTACCCTTACCGTATGGCGCGATGATGACAGCTGCCAGCAACGGCCCCAGAGAGCTGCCGAAGTTGCCGCCCACCTGGAAAATAGACTGGGCAAGACCATGACGACCACCGGAGGCCATCCGCGCCACGCGGGACGATTCCGGGTGAAACACCGATGATCCCGTACCGACCAGCGCGGCGGCGAGCAGCACCATGTGGAAGTTGCCTGCCATCGCCAGCAGCACCAGCCCGCTCAGCGTAAAGCACATGCCAATAGGCAGCGACCACGGCATCGGATATTTATCTGTCCAGTAGCCCACCACCGGTTGAAGCAGGGATGAGGTGAGCTGGAAGGTCAGGGTAATCATCCCGATCTGCATAAAGCTCAGCGAGAACTCTGACTGCAGCAGCGGATAAATCGCCAGGATCAGCGACTGGATCATATCGTTTAGCAGATGGGAGAGACTGATCGCCCCTAAAATGCCAAATGAGGTGCGTGCTTTAGCAACCGACGCTGACGCGCCAGCCACTGGCTGGGTTGGTTCACTTATTGCCATAGAAAGTCACTTCTGTTTGGGTTGCGATTATGAGGGTAATCTAATTTGTTATTATTACCTGACTAACATACCTGCGGAAGGTGTTTGAAGGAAGTCTCATTTCTGAAAACATTTTCGGCTATTATTTCATATCATTGTAATTTCAGTGATTGATATTGAGTCAGGGAGAGAAGCATGAAATTTTTGAAACGGGGCGTGGCGCTGGCGTTATTAGCCGCATTTGCGCTGGCAGGTCAGCCTGCTCAGGCGTACGAAAAAGATAAAACCTATAAAATCACCATTCTGCATACCAACGATCACCACGGCCACTTCTGGCGCAGTGAATACGGCGAATACGGGCTTTCCGCGCAAAAAACGCTGGTGGACGGTATTCGTCACGAGGTTGCCGCCGAAGGCGGAAGCGTACTGCTGCTTTCCGGTGGCGACATTAATACCGGCGTACCGGAGTCCGATCTTCAGGATGCTGAGCCTGATTTTCGTGGCATGAACCTGATTGGCTATGATGCGATGGCGGTGGGAAACCACGAATTTGATAATCCGCTTACCGTACTGCGCCAGCAGGAAAAATGGGCTAAATTCCCGTTCCTTTCCGCCAATATCTACCAGAAAAGCACCGGCGAGCGTTTATTTAAACCCTGGGCCATCTTTAAGCGCCAGGATTTAAAAATTGCCGTTATCGGTTTAACCACCGACGACACGGCGAAAATTGGCAACCCGGAATTCTTTACCGATATCGAGTTCCGCAAACCCGCGGACGAAGCAAAACTGGTTATTCAGGAACTCAATATGGGTGAAAAGCCCGACGTCATTATTGCCACCACGCACATGGGGCATTACGACAATGGCAATCACGGCTCGAACGCCCCTGGCGATGTGGAAATGGCGCGCAGCCTGCCCGCCGGTGCGCTGGCGATGATTGTGGGTGGTCACTCACAGGATCCAGTATGCATGGCATCCGAAAACAAAAAGCAGGTTGATTACGTACCGGGAACCCCGTGTGCGCCCGATAAGCAAAATGGTATCTGGATCGTGCAGGCGCATGAGTGGGGAAAATACGTGGGCCGCGCGGACTTTGAATTCCGTAATGGCGAAATGAAAATGGTCAACTACCAGCTCATTCCGGTAAACCTGAAGAAGAAAGTGACCTGGGATAACGGTAAAAGTGAGCGCGTACTTTTCACCCCGGAAATCGTTGAGAATCCGCAAATGCTCTCGCTGCTGACGCCGTTCCAGAATAAAGGCAAAGCGCAGCTGGAGGTAAAAATTGGTAGCGTCAATGGGCGTCTGGAAGGGGACCGCAGTAAAGTCCGTTTTGTGCAGACCAATATGGGGCGTCTGCTGCTGGCCGCGCAAATGGCCCGTACCAGCGCTGATTTTGGCGTAATGAGCGGCGGCGGTGTCCGTGACTCCATTGAAGGCGGCGACATTACCTACAAAAGTGTGCTGAAGGTGCAGCCGTTTGGCAACATCGTGGTGTATGCCGATATGAGCGGCAAAGAGGTGATTGACTATCTGACCGCTGTGGCGCAAATGAAGCCGGACTCTGGTGCCTACCCGCAATTTGCCAACGTCAGCTTTGTGGCGAAAGACGGCAAACTTAACGATTTGAAAATCAAGGGCGAGCCTGTCGACCCGGCAAAAACCTATCGTATGGCGACGCTGAGCTTCAACGCCACCGGCGGTGACGGCTATCCGCGAATTGATAACAAACCGGGCTATGTGAATACCGGGTTTATCGATGCGGAAGTGTTGAAAGAGTACGTGCAGCAGAATTCGCCGCTGGATGTCAGTGCGTATGAGCCGAAGGGCGAGGTGAGCTGGCAATAACAGGGCTATTTTGTTCGTCATTTTGAACGCGGGCAGTGCTCGGAATCCTCACGTACTGCATGTACGCTCCGGTTCCTGCGCGCTGGCCGCGTCCAAACTGCCTTCACCAATAACGCCCTGTAATCGTTGTAGGCTCGATTGCTGCATCAACGGGCAAAAAGACATTTAATCCCGGCGTGCGATATCGGCGAATTTAGCATCCAGAATTTTTGCCAGATCGCCCGCCGCCAGTTCGATGTCCAGTCCGCGTTTGCCACCGGAAACGTAAATGGTGTCAAACGTTTGGGCGGGCGCATCGATGAGCGTCGGCAATCTTTTTTTCTGCCCCAACGGGCTGATGCCGCCTACCAGATAGCCGGTTGTACGTTGAGCCACCATCGGGTCGGCCATATCAACCTTTTTCGCGCCCAGCGCTTTGGCGACCTTTTTCAAATCCAGTTGACCGGCTACCGGCGTAACGGCTACGGCCAGATGTTTCATATCGCCATTCACGGCAACCAGCAGCGTTTTATAGACCTGGTCCGCATTCAGACCTAGCTTGCGTACGACTTCGTCGCCAAAGTTGGTCTCGGACGGATCGTGATCGTAAGTGTGGATCTGGAACGAAATTTTGTTTTTTTCGAGTAATTTAACGGCGGGTGTCATAGCAATTTTTCCTGGCTCAAACAAAATACGGCTAAAGCATACGCCTGATGGCGGTCTAAAAAATAGTACCATCTTGCGCATTAGTATTGGCAGGATGCTGACTTTGAGCGACAATCGATCTACACCGACGCTTTAAGCGTCGGTATAATAATAACGATGAAATTCCTCTTTGACGGGCCAATAGAAATATTGGCCATTTTTTTAACGCAACATCTCCGGCAAATTCCCTTCTCCATAAAGATGCAGTGCGCCAACGGCCACCACATAGTGACCCGCTGGCATCGCGTAGAGTTTGTCCCGCCAGGCCTGATTACGCTGGCGCATCAGGACGTCATATAACGACTGGCTGAACGTATTGGGTAACGTGAGATCGTTATTCTGCGGCGGCGTTTTTAACCACCATCCCATCATCTGCTGCAGCAGTCGGGCATTGGTGTGCCAGTGCGTCAGGGTATCGTCCAGCAACGCCAGACCGTTATCCGGTAGCTGACATAACAGGTCAATCTGACTGGATGCGCCTTCCAGCTCAACGATCGGTTTCTGCGCCTGCTTTGCCACTTTCAGCAGTTGGTAATCAATCCCGTACTCCGCGCGTAATCCCAGCTGCTGCGCCTGGGTCGCCTGTAATATCATGGCGATTTGCCATAAAGGCTGGGTGGAAAACAGGGAAGGGGAAATACCCAGCTCTGCGCTGACTTTCTGCAGATGGCTGAGCTGCTCGTCGCTGATGCGCTCTTCCAAAGCGGCAAAAGTGGGGAGGTTAGCAAACGGCGCATCGTCACCGGAAACATCGGCTTCGACGATCAGCGCGTCAGCGCTGTTGAGTTTTTTCAGTAGTTTTGCTGGCAGGGGGGCCATTTCACGGCTGCCCATATGAATACTGCCAATCAGATGAAAATGGCGATTGCCGGGCAACGAGATGTCGATAGCAGGCCAGGTATAATGGTGACCGCGCAGCGCAGACCATAATGCTTTTACCCGGTATAACAAATCCATGCGACCTCCCGTTGAAAAATCCCATGCTAGCGCGTGGTCAGGAAAGTCGCAATGAATTCACCCTCTGATGAAATGCCGGATGAGCGATAGCGCCATCCGGCAAAGGCTTACTCTTTTGGTTTAAAGCGCAGCAGTCGGTTCGCGTTGCTTACCACGGTGATGGAAGAAAGCGCCATCGCTGCCCCGGCAACCACCGGGTTGAGCAGCGTGCCGGTGAATGGCCACAGGATCCCGGCGGCAACGGGGATGCCGATGCTGTTGTAGATAAACGCGCCGAGCAGGTTCTGCTTCATGTTACGCAGCGTGGCCCGCGAGATAGACAGCGCATCCGCCACGCCCATCAGACTATGGCGCATCAGCGTAATTGCCGCGGTTTCAATGGCGACATCGCTACCGCCACCCATCGCAATCCCCACATCGGCCTGAGCGAGTGCCGGAGCATCGTTAATCCCATCGCCAACCATTGCCACCTGACGTCCCTGGCTTTGCAGACGTTTAATCGCCTCGGCTTTACCGTCCGGCAGAACGCCCGCGATCACCTCGTCGATGCCCGCCTCTTTGGCAATAGCGTTGGCGGTGGTCGGATTGTCCCCGGTGAGCATGACCAGACGATATCCGGCGCGGTGCAGGCGCTGGAGCGCCGCCACGCTGCCGCTGCGCAGTGGGTCACGTACCGCAAGCAGCGCGGCCGCTTTGCCGTCAATCGCCAGCAGAACCGGGGTTGAACCCTGAGAGGCCTGCGCGGTGATTTCGGCTTCCATCTCCGTAGTGACCACCTGCTGTTCATTGAGCAGCGCCTGGTTGCCCAGCAGCAGCGTATGACCTTCCGCTTCGCCGCTGACGCCTAAACCGCGCAGTGTACGGAAACCGTTAACCTGCGGCAGAGCAGTATCGCCAGCTTTATCCAGAATCGCGCGGGCCAGCGGGTGGCTCGAGCCCTGTTCAAGGGCCGCGGCCAGACGAATTGCCAGCGCTTCATCGGTATTGCCAAACGTTTTGATGGCAACAACCTGCGGTTTACCTTCGGTCAGCGTCCCGGTTTTATCAAATACGAGAGTATCGAGCGTGCTGGCGCGCTGCAGCGCATCGGCATCGCGGACCAGAACACCAAACTCTGCGGCACGACCGACCCCGGAAATAATCGACATCGGCGTTGCCAGGCCCAGCGCACACGGGCAGGCGATAATCAGTACGGTGGTGGCAATCACCAGGGTATAGACAATTTGCGGTGCCGGTCCGAAGAAATACCAGATAGCGGCACTGACCAGCGCAATAACCACCACCACCGGAACAAATACCGAGGAGATGCGGTCGGCCAGTTTGCCAATCTCCGGCTTGCTGCTTTGCGCCTGACGGACCATGCGAATAATGCGCGACAGCGTAGTGTGGCTGCCGACGGCGCTTGCGCGAAACAGTACGCTGCCATCCTGAACGACCGTACCGGCGTGGACGCTGTCGCCTTCACCTTTTTGTTGTGGGATCGGCTCGCCGGTGAGCATGGCTTCATCCAGCCAGGCTTCGCCCTGGGTGATTTCGCCATCTACCGGCACGCGGTCGCCGGTGGTCAGGCGCAGTAACATACCTGCCTGAACGTCAGCCAGCGGCACGTTTTTTTCACCTTCTTCCGTCACCACGCGAGCCGTCGGCGGCGTGAGGTCGAGCAGTTTTTCCAGTGCTTTGGAAGAGCGTTGACGGGCGCGGGCTTCCAGCATATGTCCGAGGTTAATCAGACCGATAATCATCGCGCTGGCTTCATAATAGAGGTGTCGTGCTTCCATTGGGAACCACTGCGGCCAGAGGTTGACGCTCATCGAATAGAGCCATGCCACCCCGGTTCCGAGCGCCACCAGCGTATCCATGGTCGCGGTGCCGTTCATCAAGCTTTTCCACGCGCTGCGGTAAAAATGACCGCCCGCGAAGACTATCACGGCAAGCGTCGCCAGACCAATGACCAGCCACAGGCTGCGGTTGTCGGCGCTGACCATCATGTTATCGCCAATCATACCCCACACCATGACCGGTACGCCCAGCAGCAGCGCGACGGCGGCCTGCCAGCGGAAGCGTTTCATGGTGGCCACGGCCGTTTCCTGCTGGCGTTCACGACGCTTAACGTCATCTTCTATGGCTTCTGCGCCGTAGCCAGCTTTCTCTACGGCCTGCACTAATTCGTCGGCGGAAGCGCTGCCCATCACCAGCGCAGTACGCTCCGCCAGGTTTACCCGTGCCTGCGTGACGCCCGGTACGTTTTGCAACGCATTTTGTACGCGGGAAACACAGCTGGCGCAGCTCATGCCGCTTAACAGCAACTGTTGGCTGTCATCATCAGCCATCGCTACCGGAAGCTCGGAAGGGACCGCTGCCAGTGCTTCCGACGGGATTGATGACTCCGTCAGCGGTTTAGCCTTTGGGTGGCTTAACTCCGCGCCGTAACCGGCTTGTTTGATGGTTTCAATTAACGCTTCGGCGCTGGCGCTCCCGGTAATATGTGCTTGGGTTACAGTGACATCCGCTTGCTCCACGTCCGGGCGTTGCTCCAGACTTTCTTTAACGCGTTTAACGCAGTGACCACAGGACAGGCCGTCCAGGGTTAGATCGATTGTTTGAGACATAACCAACTCCTTTATTACGGGATTAACTGACTGTGATAAAGGTTAAACCTTCCAGCAAGGGGAAGGTCAAGGGTGTTTTTAGAAAAGATGAAAAAAGGGTGTAAAGGGGAAAAACGGGAACGCCACGTCAGAGCATTCCCGGTCTGCTATTGATTGAGGATGATAAACGGCGTTCGATGATCCGGTTCATTTATGACCGTGAGATCGGCGCCGTACAGTGCGTTCAGCGATCGTTGCTTCAGGACATCCTGCGGGGATCCGTTATCAACTATTCTGCCGCGCTCCATCAATACCACGCGGTCGGCATAGCGCGCCGCAAGGTTGAGATCGTGCAAGACGCAGCACACGCTAAACTGCCGTTCACGCACCAGACGACGCAGCAGACGAAAAAGGTGCTGCTGGTGGTGAATATCCAGGGCAGAGGTGGGTTCATCGAGAAACAACCATTTTGGCCCAGGTTCGGGCTCCCAAAGCTGAACCAGCAGACGCGCCAGTTGTACCCGCTGTTGTTCTCCTCCCGACAGATGCCGATAATCGCGCGTGGCCAGCGCCTGGCAATCACACAACGTCATGATGTGCTCCGTTTCATCGCCCGTGTTGCGCGTACGATACGGATGCCTGCCCATGCGAATCACCTCCTGCACGCTGAACGGGAAAGCCATATGGCTATTCTGGCGCATCACGGCACGAGTTTTTGCCAGCTCGGTGATTGACCACTCGTCCAGCGGCTTGCCAAATAAGCTACAACGCCCACTGTGGGGTTGCAGATAACCCGTAAGCTGGCGTAGCAGCGTCGATTTCCCGGCTCCATTCGGGCCAAGAATCGCGATGATCTCTCCACCGGGTAGCGTCAGGGAAACATCGTCGGTCAGTCGTCTGCCCTGAATGTGGTAGACCAGATTTTCTGCGACGATCATGACATCCTCCGGCTACGCAGTATTAACCACAGAAAATACGGTCCACCGATCAAGCTGGTTAACAGGCCAACGGGCATTTCGGCAGGCTGAACAAGTGTGCGGGCCAGCGTGTCGGCAATCAGGAGTAAACAGGCGCCTGCCAGCGTAGAGCAGGGAATCAACCAGCGATGGTCGGCACCGGTAGTCATTCTGATCAGATGCGGGATCACCAGGCCAATAAAGCCAATTACGCCGCTGACGGAAACGGCAGCGCCAACCAGTAACGAACTGAGCAACAATAACTGCTGACGCTTACGTTTGACGTTCACGCCGAGGTAATGCGCTTCTTCATCACCCAGTTGCAGCAAATTAAGCGTTCCCGCCATACAGACGGTGACAGCAATGGCTGGAAGAACAAACGTGCAGGCAACCAGCAGCGTTGGCCACTGGGCCTGACCAAGATTGCCCATCATCCACAGCGTAAGTTGACGTAACTGCTGCTCATCGCCCACATAGCTCAGCACGCCAATAGCCGAACCGCACAGAGCATTGATAGCAATACCGGCTAACAGCAGTTGCATCATGCCACCGTGGTTATGGCGCTGGCTTATCAGGAAAATAATCGTGCAGACCACCATGCTGCCCGCAACGGCAAAAATCATTTGCTCATACAGCACCAGCACCACGGGGAATGAAAAGGGGATAACTATCGCGATGCCGACCATCAGCGCAGAACCGCTACTGACGCCAAGCAGGCCAGGATCGGCCATCGGATTGCGAAAAAGTCCCTGCATGATGACCCCTGCGGTAGCCAGCGCAGCGCCCACCAGAACGGCCAGCAGCACGCGAGGCAGGCGGATGTTCAACCAGATGTCACGGTATTCGTCGTTGAACAGCGCGCTGAAGCTAATGTTCAGCGCTCCCTGGCTGGCACCGAAGAGCATCAAAGCGACCAGCAAGAGAGAAAGACCCGTCAGGATGCTGACGGAAGAAAGCGAGTCCTTAAGCACGCAACGCTCCATAACGTCTTTGCGGCGCGAAGTTCCCGCGCCGCGAGGGGTTTACGCGGGTTTCAGTCCTGGCTCAACCAAACTGTAAATCTGGTTATTGAGTGACGGGGCTGTGGCCAGCTCGTGAATGTGCTGTGCAACATCTGCACGCATCACAAAACCGTGACATTCCTCGGCCTGTATCCGTTGCGCCTGGCCTGTGGCTTCACCGTTCAACAAACCGCCCGGTCGGAGAATGGCGTAGTCCAGTTGACTGGTTTGTAGCCAGCTTTCTGCCAACGATTTTTCCCGTACCGCCTGACCAAATGCGGCCCTGGCGCGTGGGGACAAAAAGGGCCAACTGTCACCACAGCCTAACGACGTCACTAGAATCATGCGTTTGATCTCCGCTTTTTCTGCTTCATCAATGACGGTTCTGTGCGCCAGGTAATCCTGGGAGCCGCCCATGGAGGAGATCACCGTAGCGTGTTGACCCGCAGCGCGACAGGCACAGGCAGTGAGCTGGCTATCGCAGGCGTCGCCGATAAAGACCTGCACACCTTTTTCCTGCAACCTGGCAGCGACCTGTGCGTTGCGAACGACGGCAATTACCTGACGTTGTTCCGCGAGTGCGAGTTCAAGCGTTTTCGCGCCGACGCCGCGACCACCCGCACCAAAAATGAGCCATGGAGCCATCAGGCATGTTCCTTTAAGGATGAAGACAACGCGTGAAAGGCGCTGACCTGGTCGGCCAGTAGCTGGCGATGCTCATCCCGACCGAGGAAAATTTTGAACATTGCGCTACCCGCCTGGTTAAAGAAGAGAATGGACGCGGTGTCCATGCCCATAAATTTGCGTTCAATCAGGGCAATGTGCGTACAGTTTTCTGCCTTGATATGACCGGTCATGCCTTTTTTGCCGCGCAGGTTGAAGTAACCGTGGCGGTGGAATCCGGAAGGTAATTCACCGGTAAATTCCAGAATGACATCAGCAGTATGGACCAGGGTGGTGACTTTGCCCCATTCGCTGACGGTTTCCCAGACGGTATCAAATTGACTGCCGGAAACCAGCGTTGGGGAGGGGAGGTTTTTCACCACCTCCAGCAGCGTGGTGTTGTACTGGGTCGCGATAGCTTCCAGCGTACCGTCCGGCTCAGTTTTCAAAAAATCCTGTAAAGAGACATGGCTCATACTTCACTCCTTTTATGGTTGCTCTACCGCAATACGCGGCGCGTTAAGTGCCTGAATCAGTTCATCAAGAGACTGCAAAATATTGCTCGCCCAAAAACGCCCTTCATTGGTCAGGCGCAAACAGGTGCTGGTATCTCGCGTCAGTCCTGCGTGATGCCATTGGGTCAGTAGCGGGGTCAGTTTTTGTGCATGAGGCGTCAGTTCATCTAACGGGACGCGAGCCGTTTCAATGCCGGCCTGGAGGGTGTGTCGCCACTGGAAACCACGCTCGGCGGTACGCATCATCATCATTAGCGGTTTTTTCCCAGCGGCGATGGATTCATGCCATGTGGTCAGATTGCGCTCGACCATCCAGGAATAGCCATTGACTGACCCTCCTGCGCCAGAGCCAAATGCCAGACAGTCTGCTCCCTGTTTAATCAGCAGGTTGTACAGATTGCGTTCCCGCGTGGTACGCGCCCAGTGGCTGTTGCTGATGCAGCGCCAGCCCGCGCTGTCCATAAAATCGCAGCCCTGAAGATAGAGGTCACGACGTTCGGCAGGAGAGGGAACCGTTGTGCGCCCAGTTTCAACCGCTTTGCCAAGCGGCGTATTGGGGATCAGGTTCAGCGCATAAAGGTCTACACCGTCAAGGCCGATGTCGCGGGCAATCGCCAGATCGTCGCCCCACAGTTTGGCGTCCTGTCCTGGCAGACCAAACAGCAGATCGCAGACCACGGCGGCACGATCCCGTTTGACCAGCCCCTGCATAAAGGCAATTGCGGTCGGGCCGTCCGAGGTGCGCGCCATTTTCTTGCGGATCCGACTGTTAAAGGACTGAATACCGATCGAAAACCGATTGGCGCCAGCGTCAAGGCAGGCATCGATTCGGGCATCGTCAAAATTGAGCACCCGCCCCTCAATGGTGATTTCGCAGTCCGGCGCCAGCGGTAACTTTTCACGCAGCGCAGTGATGATTCTGGCCAGATCCCGTGCCGACAGTGCAGACGGTGTACCGCCGCCAAAATAAACGGCGTGAATCGGGGCCGACTGATGCAATGCGCTGTCGGCTTCCAGCTCTATTTCGTGTAATAACGCGTTGGTGTAGTGGGCGCAGTGATCCTCTTCAAACCGGTTTTGATAAAACCCACAGAAAGTACAATGCGTAGCACAAAAAGGGATATGCAAGTACACCAGCCGTTTACGCGGTGGGGTGGGCTGGCTGATGACATCCTGCCAGGTTTGTGACAATAGCTCTTTGGCAACCGGGATCGCTCCACGCCATGGCATGGTGGCGCGCCTGTCCTTAAATGGCTGACTTCCCTCGAGCGCAAAATGCGCGGTGAGATCCAGCGAGTGTTCAGTTTTCATTCTTCTTTATACATCCAGTTAGTGAGGCCAGAATTGCTGGTGCAGGGTTTCAACCGCATCGGCGACGCGAGGCCCCATTCCCAGAATCAGCGCCTGATCTACCGCCACAATGCGCTGATTTTTCCAGGCTGCAGTGTGGGTAATACCGGCGATTGCGCTCAGACGATTCAGATTGCCGTCAACCATTTGCGACGTCACCACGATGACCTCCGGGTTGGCAGCGATCAGCGATTCCGCGCTGTAGCTTTTGTACTGCACGTGGTTGGCGACATTTTGTGCGCCTGCGAGGGTCATAATGGCATCGGCAACGCTACCCTTGCCGGCGACCTGTGGCGCACTGCCGCCAGCGGAGAGAATGAACATGGCTTTGACCGGTGCGTTTTTCGCCGCCACGCTGTGCTGAACACGCTCCAGACGTTGCTGCAGGCGATTGACTAACGCCTCGCCTTGCTCAGGAATGTGCAGTGTTGTAGCCAGTTCTCGAATGTTGGCGTACATCTGTTCGACGGTGGCCGGTACGCGCGGCAGCGTCACGACGTTAACCTTTTGCGCCCGCAGCTGATCCAATACGATTTGAGGGCCTGCATCCTGCCAGGTGATAAAGCTGTCCGGATGCAGCGATAAAATGCCCTCGCTGCTTAACTGCTTCCAGTAGCCGATATGCGGGAGTGCGGCAGTTTCGGGTGGGTACGAAGTGGTTTCATCGACGCCGACCACCCGGTTGCCGATGCCCATGGCGTAAATCAGTTCGCTAAGCGAGCCGCCCGCCACCACCAGGCGGTCGGCGGACTGGGCAGTGAAAACGCAGGCGAGGCTCAGTAAGCCAATCAGGAGTTTTTTCATCGTCAGAAATTCCACGCAAAGCCAACGGCGGCATTGAAACCAGCATCTGGAATAGATTCATGCGCGGTTCTGTAACGCTTGTCGGTCAGGTTGTTGAGCGCGAGGTTGACCTGATACTGGTCCTGCGGACCAAACTCGGTGTTGAATGCAAGGTTAAGCGTGGCCCAGCCTGGGTAGTTAAGTTCCGTGGTGCCGGTATTATCTTTGGCGCTGGACGCCGCGCGGATAAAGACATTGGACGTCACGTTAGCGACATTCATCAACCAGGTATGTTTCAGGCCAACGCGCCCGGTTAGCGTGGGTTCGCCGGTATCCCAGGTTTTTATGGTGTCGCCTTCGTACTGACGGCGAATGAGATTACCGCTCAGGTAAGGTGAAACCGCCCAGCCGTTGTATTCTGCGGTGAGTTCCATGCCCCAGGTTTTGGCCCGATCGATGTTGTCATAGTAGTAATAGCCGCCGCGTGACGAGGTGGTGTTGCCGTAGCAAACGGGTTGGCCTGAACAGGCCAGACTGGCGATATAGTCTTTGGCTTCGGAATAATAAATGGCACCGTCTATCAGCCACATATTCCCTTTGTACCGCGCGCCCAACTCATAGTTATTCGAGTGTTCAGCCTTCAGATTTGGGTTGCCGTAGGTCACGCTGCCGCCTGCGGACGTCTGTGTGAACAGCTGAGTAAGTGTAGGGAAAACATAGCCCTGGGCGTACGCTGCCCGAAGTTCAAGATCTTCAAAACCGGAATAGCGCAGGCTGGTTGAGGTCACCAGTTCATCATCGTGAACGGAATTTCCCCCGGAGGATTGCCAGGTGCTGCCGCTGCTTTGGAGGGTTTGCGTATCGTTGCGATTGAGTTTCGAAGACAGCCAGTACTGGCGTGCGCCCACGGTCCACGTCCAGTCATCGGCAAAGCGCCAGTCGTTTTGCGCGAACAATGAGGTGTTACTTTGTTCCGCTTCGTTATATGACAGAGTACGGGTTTGCGTATCGAAGAAGCCGGTAGCCGCGGTCTGGCGCGTGCTGCCGTCCGTGTCCTGTTTTATTTTGTCATGCTGATACTGAGTACCAATCACCAGCTCGTTGTTAGCGGGAAGGGAGAAATTGCCCTGGAGCGTTACCCCCTGGGTATACTGCTTGTCGTTGGTATTGGTTTGATTGCTAACCGTCAGTGCTTTAATCATTGGGCTGGGTATAACCTGGGTTGTTTTGACCCGGTTTTCAAATTTGCGCTCAATTGTCTGGGTGTATGCGTCAATATGGATATTCTTCAGGTAATCCCCGTCGGCCGCGTAATCGTAGAAAAGACCGATTTTCTCGCGTTCCAGCTTAGGAATTTTGACGCTAAAGTCGTCGAACTGGCCTTCCGGATCGTCAAACCAGGTCTGAGTGGACAGCTTGTAACGGTCGAGGGAGAGCCCAATTTTGTGGCGATCGAAGTTGTAGCCAAGCCACACACCCTGGCTGTTATTACGGAAGTTGGTGTCGGGCAATCTTCCGTCAGGTGTGTCGCGGTCCCCCTGGTCGGAATAGCTGCCATTGATGCGGTAGTCAAAGTTACCGATGCTGCCCCAGGCTGCTGCCGACTCTTCCCATCCTGCCGTTGCGGAGTTATAAACAGCCTTGACGCTACCGCCGAGGGGCTTATCACCACCTTTTTTCGTAATAAAGTTCACGACGCCGCCAATGGCCTGCGAACCGTAGAGGACAGAATAGGGGCCTTTGACCACTTCAATACGTTCAAGCGCGGATTCGTCAATCAGCAAACCGGCTCCGTAGTTTTGTCCGGCACGTTGGTAGCTGACGACCTGACCATCTATCAAAATCAGCACCCGTGAAGACGCTTCGCCACGGATACGAATTTGTTTCCGGCCTGCGAGGGCGTTATCGGTGACTTCGACGCCGGGGATATCTTGTAAATCATCAGCAATAGATACGCTGGTGGAGTTTTGCAGCGTCTGGCGATCGATAACCTGAATGGTTGCCGGGCTATCCCAAAGACTACTTTCTGTGCGGTTAGCCGTAACGATCACCGTATCATCGTCGGGCGAAGAAGCGTGCGTTGGAGTAGCTGCAAAAGCAGCGCCGGACATGCATAATGTCAGGGCTGAAAGAATAAATGGCCTTTGGTTAATCCGTGGCAACATAAGGGAACCTTTGTTGAATGTAAATGATCATCATTATCATTCGCATTTGTATATAAAATTGTTTCCCTTTGTTCAATATGAAAGGTGTAGAACCAATGCATCTTTTGATTTGAGTCAATTTTGTGCGGTTAAGAAATACTGAAATGTGATCTGAATCGGATATAACAATGTGAATTAGAAGGATTTGTACATCGCTGTCATAGTGGGGAATGTGCGGGTTTCTCGGGTAAATCATTATGGTAATCTGGGCTATAATGGGGCTCTGCACCAACAAGATCTGTGGGGGAAAAGTGAATATTAGCGATGTAGCGAAAAAAACCGGTTTAACCAGTAAAGCGATACGCTTTTATGAAGAAAAGGGGTTAGTGACGCCGCCGCTGCGTAGTGAAAATGGCTATCGCACATACAACCAACAGCATCTGAATGAACTGACGCTGCTGCGCCAGGCGCGGCAGGTTGGCTTTAACCTCGAAGAGTGCGGCGAGCTGGTAAATCTGTTTAACGATCCGGCACGTCATAGCGCGGATGTGAAAAAGCGCACGCTGGAAAAAGTGGCCGACATCGAGCGGCACATTAGTGAACTACAGGCTATGCGCCAGCATTTACTGGCGCTGGCGGACAGTTGCCCTGGCGATGACAGCGCCGAATGTCCGATTATTGATAATCTCTCCGGCTGCTGCCACCACAAAGCGAAGGCCTAGCCGCGAGGTGGTTGCAGCATAAAGACCACCGTGCCGCGATACCACGCTGACTTCTTCAGCTGCGCTTCAGCCTGCACATCCCGGCTCCCGTGTTGTACCAGCCCGAGCTTAAACGGAATGCGTAACCGGGTGAGTGCGGGCAGATACGCCTGATAGTTGGCTACCGTGTGACGTCCCTGATAGCTCTGCACCACCAGTTCATCAACCGGTAACGCGTTCAGCGTGGCGACATCGCCGGTCTTGGCCCAGTCCAGCAGTCCGGTCACCCCAAGAGCGAACTCTGACGGTAGCTGTTGGCGCAGCTGTTGCAGAAAACGGGCGTAATCGGCGAGCTGGTGCGTAGCGGCGTCAAAATCAACCTGCAGGCCGACCACGTGATTGCCAGCGGCCTGCCAGCGTTGCATTAACCGTATGATCCGCGCCGGGATCGCTTCCGGCATGTCAAGGGTAGTAAAACGCACGGTCAGCCAGATTGACGGAAAGGTCAGATGGCTGACCGGCAGACCGAGACGCTGGAAAACCACCTTTCCCGAACGAACCAGCACCTCGCCCTGGTGCAGATACACCGTCTGCGCATCCCGCAGTTCGTCGCTGGCCTTTACCCCGGACCATAACCAAAAGGCCGGATGTTCGTGGGCTGTGACCGTCTCCATAGCCTGAGCCTGTCCGGTCAGCAGCGCGATTACCAGTAGTATTTGAGTTTTTGCGCCCACGGGCTTCCCGGATACTGTGTCTTCAACTGCGTGTACCAGGCTTTACGCTGCGACTTATCTACCTCTTCACCGCCGCATTCGTTCGAACCGGAAGGCGCGTAGCACATGATGGCACGATACAGCGCAAAACTCTTATCTTCGACTTCGGCGGTGGGCGAGGTGATTACCTGCTGATAGTAGCTTTGCCTGTCGAACTGGCCGAAGGGTTTCTTACGCGAGATGGCTGCTTCAAGCACGTCGTTACCGGCGCTGTCGGCCCACAAATCAACATGGGTTTGCGTGGTGCGGAAGAATTCGCCTAAGCAGTTCAGGGCGTGAGCATCATCCGCTTTTTTGCTTAATACTGTGACCGTTTCATTGAGGCTGCGGCAGGTGTAACCGGTTTGAGCGGCATCGCCATTCCAGTCAAAGGTGCTCAGATTAACGTCAGCAAACGCGTCGCCAATAATCGGTGGAGTAATAGCGCTGGCCAGTTTTCGGTCATTCAGCCAGTCGCCAAAGCGATTTTCAGTAAGATCCCGCACCAGCAGCGTATGCAGGGCAATGGTGCGCTCTTCGTTATTAGGACCGTGGACGGCCTGCTGGCGCAGCAGCTCTGGTGTTGCCTGCGCTTTCAGCACCTGTGAGCGAAAACGCAGGTTAGTCACCGCGCTGTCCGGCGCGAAAATGGCCGCAACGTCACCGCTGTAGGCAAGCGTAGCCGCCAGTTTGGCCTGTACATACTGCTGCTGTTCAGGGGCCTGACTGAGTTTCAGTAGCTGTTGCCAGAACGCGCGCGCGGCGGGCCACTGCTGTTGCCCCATCAGCGCTTCGCCGTACAGCACCTGCTCACTGAAAGCGAGAATATCGTGTGCGGGGAGTTTTTGCGCCGGAGTGACAGCTTGCACAATGGCCGCGTAGTTGCCCGTCGCCATCCACAGATTTAGCTGCAGATCGCGCCACAGTGGTAGTTTTCCGTCCTTTTCAAACACCGCTTTGCTGGCATCAAGCTGGGCCTGCGTTAGCGTCGGTTTGTTATCGTTATTCAGACGCAGCGCGCGCAGCAGTTCGATGTAGCTGATGAGCGGGGCATCCGGGAAGGCTTCAACCACGGATTGTTCGTAAAATTGTATGCCGAAGACATTATCGTATTCGGTGACCGTCTCGCGCAGCTGTTGCGCGTCGGTTGCCTGCTGGAAAGTTTGCTCATACAGCCCTGCCAGCGGCGTCCACGCCTGTAAATACCAGTTGATACGACGCAGCATACCGCGCGCGGAGTCGGCATACAGGCCCTGCGGGTAGCGTTGCAGATAGGCGTGTGCCTGGGTCTGTGCCTGGCTGGCATCCTGGCGGTTGATTTTTGCGCTATCAAAATCGCCGTATTCGCCGACGCTGTTCTGGCTGCTCTTGTTCAGCGCGGTGCGCATCAGCATATATTGCGCGGTCTCTGCCAGCCACGGGCGATCGCTTGTGGCAAGCTGTGTGAAATCCTGTTGCGCGTTGGCGTAGTCGCCTTCATAGAAACGGGCGGCGGCGATCAGATAGGTTTTGTACTGTTGGGCAGATGAATCGGCTGGGATTGTGGCAAGTGAGGAGGCAATTTGCTCAGCGGTTGCGCCTGATAACAGTCCCAGCCGCGCCCGGGCTAACGCCTGGCGCTGCTCAACGGTCAACGTGGTATCAGCCAATAGCGCGGCAAAGAACTGGCTGACGCTGTCCGAATTATTCGACACATGGCGGTTCTCATGCTCTGCGTCGTCGGCGTTTATCTCTCCGGCAGCGATCTGCAACTCGGTCATCTGGCGGGCCAGCGTGTCATCTGTACGTTGCTCCACCGTCGCGGCGGCTGGCGGCGTGATTTCATCCCACTGTGGGTGATAAGCAAAATAGTAATCGCGGGAGCGGGTAAGATCCGCAGGCAGTGACTGTACCGGCAGGTCGAATGATTTCTCCTGGCTTAGCAGTCGCAGCAGATTATCGCGGGAATCGTTTTCCGGGCTGAGTACCGGGATGCCTTTCAGCAGACAGCTTTCATCGCTCCATTTGCAATCTTCCATATCGAAAGAGGCGAATGCCTGCGGGGCACCCGCCAGCAATGTACACACGGCAAAGGCGAGGGATGTCTTCCTGACCATAATCTTTTTCCTGTCTGTTTTATTGTGATACCGCTTTAATCACCAACGTTATGCCTTCAACGGCAATGACCTCAACGTGTGTTCCGGCGCTCAAATCGTCACTCGCGCTGACCGGCCAGGAGCTGTCGCCGACGCGCATATGTCCGCGCCCGTTAACCAGCGCCGTTTCCAGCACAAACCGGCGGCCGACCAACTGCTGCCCGCGCTGGTTAAGATGACTGTCGGCCGGTTTTTGTTCCTGCACGCGCCTTGCCAGCCACTTCCACCACAGCCAGGCCGCCAGCAGCGTTAAGACGGCGAACATCGCGCCCTGCCATGCCCAGTCGAGCGGCAATAGCCAGACCACCAGACCGGTGATGACCGCCGCCACACCGCTCCACAGCAGGTAGCCGTTGCCGCCCAGCATCTCGGCGGCCAGTAACAGACCGCCGAGGCTGAGCCAGAAGATGTGTGGGTGAACCAGAATCATCGCAATCATGATTTGTTCCGCTCGCTGGCGCTGTCCTTAATCAGTTCGCTGATACCGGCAATGGAGCCCATCAGGCTGCTGGCATCCAGTGGCATCATCACCACTTTGCTGTTATTCGCTGAACCGATTTGTTGCAGCGCTTCGGTGTATTTCTGCGCCACGAAGTAGTTCACAGCCTGAATATCCCCGGCGGCAATGGCCTCAGAAACCATCTGCGTTGCGCGGGCTTCGGCTTCGGCGGAACGTTCGCGCGCTTCGGCCTGCAAGAACGCGGACTGGCGTTCACCTTCCGCTTTCAGGATTTTAGACTGCTTCTCACCTTCGGCTTTGACGATCTCGGCCTGGCGGATCCCTTCGGCTTCAAGAATATAGGCGCGCTTGGTACGTTCCGCTTTCATCTGCGCGTTCATAGCGTCGATAAGTTCGGCCGGTGGGCGCACATCGCGGATCTCAATACGGGTAATTTTGATGCCCCACGGGTTGGTGGCTTCATCAACGATATGCAGCAAACGCGTGTTGATGTTGTCGCGCTGGGAGAGCATTTCGTCCAGCTCCATCGAACCGAGAACGGTACGGATGTTGGTCATCGTCAGATTGATGATCGCCAGTTCCAGATTGCTGACTTCATACGCCGCCTTTGGCGCATCGATCACCTGAATAAAACACACGGCATCGATGGATACATTGGCGTTATCTTTGGAGATGACCTCCTGCGACGGAATATCGAGAACCTGTTCCATCATGTTGATCTTACGACCAATCCGGTCCATAAACGGTACCACAAGGCTTAAGCCTGGCTGCAGGGTTTTGGTATACCGACCAAAACGTTCCACCGTCCACTGGTATCCCTGTGGGACGATTTTAACACCTGCGCCGACAATCACCAGTGCGACAAAAATGAGAATGGGGATAAAAATAAGCATTGTTAAAACCTCCTGTTACGCTGTCCTTTACTGCCTGATTAGTCAAATTATACCCGATTATTCAAGGTGGTCTCCCCTATAATAAATTACAGGCATAGACTGTCTGCACGAAAGCGGTAAAAAAGGGAAATGTGATGGATGAAAGCAGCATTCTGCTTCAGTTAAAAAATGTTGGCTGGCAGGCGGGCAGCACGAAGATCCTCAATAACATCTGTTTTAATCTCCAGGCCGGGGAATTTAAGCTAATTACAGGCCAGTCCGGCTGTGGTAAAAGCACGCTGCTGAAGATAGTGGCGTCGCTCATTAGCCCAAGCGACGGTGAGATCCTCTTTGAGGGAAAGGATATTACGACTCTCAAACCCGAAGCGTATCGCCAGCAGGTATCTTATTGCGCGCAAACCCCTGCGCTGTTTGGCGATACCGTTTACGACAACCTTGTGTTCCCGTGGCAAATTCGCAATAAACGTCCGGATCCGGATGCGTTTCTTGCAGACCTGGCTCGTTTTGAGTTGCCGGAGTCCCTCCTCAACAAAAACATCAACGAGCTGTCTGGCGGTGAAAAGCAGCGTGTCTCGTTAATTCGTAATTTACAGTTTTTGCCCAAAATCCTGCTGCTTGATGAAATTACCAGCGCGCTGGATGAAACCAATAAACGAAACGTGAATGAGCTGATTCACCGCTACGTTCGCGAGAAAAATATTGCGGTGCTGTGGGTAACGCACGACAAAGACGAAATTAACCATGCGGATAATGTCATAACCCTTCAGCCGCATGCCGGAGAAATGCAGGAAGCACGCAATGAACGAGCATAATATTACCAATGAGTCCCTGGCATTAGCGATGATGCTGGTGGTGGTGGCGATTCTAATTAGCCACAAAGAAAAACTGGCGCTGGAAAAAGATATTCTCTGGAGCGTTTGCCGGGCGGTTGTCCAGCTTATTATTGTCGGCTACGTGCTGAAATATATCTTCGGCGTTAACCACAGCATTCTGACCTTATTGATGGTGCTGTTTATCTGTTTTAACGCCGCCTATAACGCGCAAAAACGCAGTAAATATATCGGCAAAGCCTTTATCTCATCGTTTATTGCGATCACGGCGGGGGCTGGACTGACGCTGACGGTGCTGGTGCTGTCAGGCTCTATTGAGTTCACGCCGATGCAGGTGATCCCCATTTCCGGCATGATTGCGGGCAATGCGATGGTGGCTGTGGGATTGTGTTACAACAACCTGGGTCAGCGCTTTAACAGCGAGCAGCAGCAAATTCAGGAGAAGCTCAGCCTCGGGGCCACGCCGAAAATCGCCTCTGCGCCGCTTATTCGCGACAGTATTCGCGCTTCGCTGATCCCGACTATTGATTCCGCAAAAACGGTGGGACTGGTGAGTTTACCGGGGATGATGTCTGGTTTGATCTTTGCCGGGATTGACCCGGTAAAAGCGATTAAGTATCAGATTATGGTGACATTTATGTTGCTTTCTACCGCCAGCCTGTCGACCATTATTGCCTGCTATTTAACCTATCGGAAATTCTATAATTCGCGCCACCAACTGGTGGTGACGCATTTGAAAAAAACGTGACGTATTGCCCGATAAGCACCATCGGGCAAAATGCGGCGGGTTAGTACAACAACGCGTACAGCTGGCGGCGGTATTTTGAGGCCAGTGCATCACCGGTTCCCAGTGCGGCGAGGATCTCCTGGAAAGTCTTACGTGCCTGGCCGTCAGCGGCGGCAAGATCTTTTCTCAGGTGGCTGAACAGTAACTCCAGCGCCTCTTCGTTACGTCCGACCTGATGCAACTGGATCGCCAGTTGGGTAGCCAGCGCGGCATCCTGCGGGTTTTCCGCCACCTGTTGCTGCAGTTGCTGAATTTCCGGCGTATCCGCCGCCTGTTTCAGCAGTTCGATCTGTGCGACCAGACCCTGATAGCGGGTGTCCTGATCCTGCAACGGAATGGTTTTCAGCACCGCTTCGGCGTCGTCGGAGCGGTTCAGGGCAATTTGCGTTTCCGCCAGCAGCAGGCCAATTTCGCTGCTCTGATTGGAAATCTGCCAGGCTTCTTTCAGCAGCGGTAGCGCGTCGGCGTGATTACCTGCTTCGATGAACTCGATGGCCTGGCGCGCTTTCAGTTCTTCTTCGCTCGGCAACACTTTCTCCAGCAGTGCGCGAATAACCTCTTCTGGCTGAGGTCCCTGGAATCCGTCCACCGGCTGACCGTTCTGGAACAGGTACACCGTTGGAATGGCGCGCAGGCCAAACTGCGAGGCGATCATCTGCTCGGCGTCGCAGTCCAGTTTGGCGAGAATAAACTGACCGTTGTACTGGGCGACCAGGCTTTCCAGCACCGGCGTCAGTTGCTGGCAATGCTGGCTGCGTTCAGACCAGAAATAGAACAGGACCGGCGTGGTCATCGACAGTTCAAGGGTCTGCTGCAGGTTAGATTCGTTAATATTGACAATATTTTGTACGGACATGGAGTCACTCTCTATTCGTCGATTTGTTTTTACATGGGGGCAGACGCGTAGGCTTCAACTCAGCCCTGTAAAATTTTGTCCATTACGCGACTTGGCAACAGGCGTTTCAACAGCATGACCGCCCAGGTCACCAGGGTGACGGGATAGCGCAGTTTCGGTTTATCGCTCTCAAAAGCATGGCGCACTTTGGCGACAACCGCTTCCGGTCCCAGCGTAAAACGTGCGGCAATACCGGGGTTTTCAACCGGGGAATCGCTCTGGGTCTGGTTAACGTTTTCAGTGAAACGCGTACGGATAGGGCCGGGTTCAATCAGGCTGACTTTGATTCCACTGTGACGTAACTCCATGCGTAGCGCATCAGACCAGGCTTCCAGTGCGTATTTGCTGGCGGCATAGGCGCCGCGTCCCGGCGTGGATATGAGCCCCATCACTGATGAAGTCATCACAATGCGCCCTTCGCCATGGGGTAACATGGCGGGCAACAAACGCATAGTGAGTTGGTGCGCGCCAAAGAAGTTGGCGGAAAATTGCTGTTCCATCTGCTCACGGCTGATGGTTGGCAGCGGGCCATACACGCCGAATCCGGCGTTGTTAAAGATCCCATACAAACGATTATCGGTCAGGGCGATCACCTCATCGGCGGCGCGATCCACGCTTTCGGGTGAATCCAGATCCAGCAAGATGCCGGTGAATCCCATGCCGTTCATGCGTGCGACATCGTCAGGTTTACGGCAGCCTGCCAGAATTTGAAAACCCTGGCGCTTCAGCTCAAGTGCGCTTTCCAGGCCGATTCCGCTGGAACATCCTGTTATTAAGACCGATTTTTGCATAACTTTACCTGTCAGGATCTCCGTTGTTTTACGAGTCGTGGTTAACTAAAGGCGTGAGTTGTTTCGCCATCCAGTCGGCAATAAACGGCTGGGCGTCACGATTAGGGTGGATACCATCATCCTGCATCCACTGGGGTTTTAGATAGACCTCTTCCATAAAAAAGGGCAGCAGAGGAATATTAAACTCGCTGGCGAGCTTTGGATAAATTGCGCTAAAGGTTTCATTATAACGGCGACCGTAGTTTGCTGGCAGACGAATTTGCATCAGCAGCGGTTCGGCATTCGCCGCTTTGACGTCGTGTAAAATTTTACGCAGAGTCTGTTCAGTTTGCGCGGGCGCAAATCCGCGCAGGCCGTCGTTACCGCCCAGTTCGACCAGCACCCAGCGCGGCTGATGCTGTTGCAGTAACGCGGGCAGGCGCGCCAGGCCCTGCTGTGAGGTGTCGCCGCTAATGCTGGCATTCACCACCGACGTTTTGCTTTGCCATTTATCATTAAGCAGCGCTGGCCACGCCGCGCTGGCAGACATACGGTATCCGGCACTCAGGCTGTCACCCAGAATTAATAACGTGTCCGCTGCGGCGACGCGGAAAGTTAACAGAACCAGGAACAGGAAGGGCAAATGCCAGCGGAAAACATTGTTGAAGTTCATCATCTTAAGAAATCCGTCGGTCAGGGTGATCAGGAGTTATCCATCCTTACCGGAGTTGAACTGGTTGTCAAACGCGCCGAGACCATTGCGCTGATTGGCGAGTCGGGATCGGGGAAATCCACGCTGCTGGCGATCCTCGCCGGGCTGGACGATGGCTCGAGCGGCGAAGTCAGCCTGGTCGGGAAGCCGTTGCATACCATGGATGAAGAGGCCCGGGCGCAGCTGCGCGCACAACATGTTGGCTTTGTTTTTCAGTCCTTTATGCTTATTCCGACTCTCAATGCGTTGGAGAACGTTGAGCTGCCCGCGTTACTGCGCGGCGAAAATAGCGGTTCCAGCCAGGCCGGAGCTAAAGCCTTACTGGAGCAGTTGGGATTAGGCAAACGCCTCGACCACCTTCCGGCTCAGCTTTCCGGCGGGGAGCAGCAGCGCGTGGCGCTGGCGCGGGCGTTTAACGGCCGACCGGACGTGCTGTTTGCCGATGAACCGACGGGCAACCTTGACCGACAAACCGGGGACAAAATTGCCGATCTGCTGTTTTCCCTCAACCGTGAACACGGCACCACCCTGATTCTGGTGACCCATGACCCGCAGCTGGCGGCGCGTTGCGACCGGCGCTTGCGTCTGGTGAACGGGCAGTTACAGGAGGAGGCATGATTGCACGCTGGTTCTGGCGCGAATGGCGCTCACCCTCATTACTCATTGTCTGGCTGGCGCTGAGCCTGGCGGTGGCCTGCGTGCTGGCGCTGGGGAATATCAGTGACCGCATGGAAAAAGGGCTGAGCCAGCAAAGCCGCGAATTTATGGCGGGCGACAGGGCGCTGCAAAGCTCGCGGGATGTACCGAAAGCGTGGATTGACGAGGCGCGACAGCGCGGCCTGAAAGTGGGCGAGCAGCTGACCTTCGCCACCATGACTTTTGCTGCCGATACCCCACAGCTGGCAAACGTCAAAGCGGTGGATGACGTGTACCCAATGTATGGCAACCTGCAAACCGATCCTCCGGGGCTGAAACCGCAGCCCGGTTCGGTGCTGCTGGCCCCGCGTCTGATGGCGCTGCTCAATTTGAAAACCGGCGATTCCATTGATGTGGGCGACGCCACGCTGCGTATAGCAGGCGAAGTGGTACAGGAGCCGGATTCCGGCTTTAACCCGTTCCAGATCGCGCCACGCCTGATGATGAACATCGCGGATGTCGAAAAAACGGGGGCGGTCCAGCCGGGAAGCCGTGTGACCTGGCGCTATAAATTTGGCGGGACGGCGCAGCAGCTTGAAGCTTATGAAAAGTGGCTGCTGCCGCAGTTAAAGCCGGAACAGCGCTGGTACGGTCTGGAGCAGGATGAGGGTGCGTTGGGGAAATCTCTCGAGCGTTCGCAACAGTTCCTCCTGCTGTCGGCACTGTTAACGCTGCTGCTGGCGGTGGCTGCCGTTGCCGTGGCGATGAATCATTACTGCCGCAGCCGCTACGATCTGGTGGCAATATTAAAAACGCTCGGCGCGGGCAGGGCGCAACTGCGCAAGCTGATTATCGGCCAGTGGCTGATGGTGCTGGCTCTGTCCGGCGTCACCGGCGGGGCGTGTGGGCTGCTGTTTGAACGTGTGCTGGTGCTACTGCTCAGGCCCGTTTTGCCGGGTGAATTGCCGCCTGCCAGCCTGTGGCCGTGGCTGTGGGCATTCGGTACGATGACCGTCATTTCTCTGCTGGTCGGGCTACGCCCTTACCGCCTGCTGCTGGCCACGCAACCGCTGCGGGTATTGCGTCGCGACGTGGTGGCAAACGTCTGGCCGCTGAAGATCTATCTGCCCGTGGCGATGATAGTTGTGGTTGCGCTGCTGGCCGGACTGATGGGCGGAAGCATGTTGTTGTGGGCGGTACTGGCTGGTGCTGTGGTGCTGGCGCTGCTGTGCGGCGTGCTGGGTTGGATGCTGCTTAACCTGCTGCGCGGCCTGACGCTCACCTCGTTGCCGCTGCGTTTAGCGGTCAGTCGCCTGCTGCGCCAGCCGTGGTCAACGCTTAGTCAGCTGTCGGCCTTTTCGCTCTCCTTTATGCTGCTGGCGCTGTTGCTGGTGCTACGAGGCGATCTGCTCGATCGCTGGCAGCAGCAAATGCCGCCGGAAAGCCCGAACTACTTCCTCATCAACATTGCCACTGAACAGGTGGTGCCGCTGAAAGCGTTCCTGTCTGAGCATCAGGTGATCCCGGAGTCGTTCTATCCGATTGTGCGGGCGCGTCTGACCGCCATCAATGAGAAGCCGACCGAAGGCAATCAGGATGAGTCGCTCAACCGCGAACTAAACCTGACCTGGCAGGATACCCGCCCGGATCATAACCCGATTGTTGCCGGAAGCTGGCCGCCAAAAGCGGGCGAAGTGTCGATGGAAGAGGGGCTGGCGAAACGGCTGAACGTCAGGCTCGGCGATCGGGTCACCTTTATGGGGGACACCCAGGATTTCAGCGCCACGGTCAGCAGTCTGCGCAAAGTGGACTGGGAAAGCCTGCGGCCTAACTTCTTCTTCATCTTCCCATCCGGCGCGCTGGACGGGCAGCCGCAAAGCTGGCTGACCAGCTTCCGTTGGGAAAATGGCAACGGTATGCTAACGCAGCTTAATCGCGAGTTTCCGACCATCAGCCTGCTGGATATCGGCGCCATCCTCAAACAGGTGAGCCAGGTACTGGAGCAGGTGAGCCGCGCGCTGGAGGTGATGGTGGTGCTGGTCACCGCCTGTGGCATGTTGCTGCTGCTGGCGCAGGTGCAGGTCGGGATGCGTCAGCGTCATCAGGAGCTGGTGGTCTGGCGTACGCTGGGGGCAGGCAAGAAGCTGCTGCGTACCACGCTATGGTGCGAATTCGCTATGTTGGGGATGGTCTCCGGGCTGGTGGCCGCTATCGGCGCAGAGACGGCGCTGGCGGTGCTGCAAACCCGCGTGTTTGATTTTCCGTGGGAGCCTGACTGGCGGCTGTGGGTTGTATTACCGGTTTGCGGGGCGCTGCTACTCTCATTATGCGGTGGGTGGCTCGGCGCACGCCTGCTAAAAGGCAAAGCCCTGTTCCGCCAGTTTAATAGTTAATTCATTTCAGTGATGATTACGCACCGGTTTTTATCCCGGTGCGTATTTTTCGTCTATACCGCACATTTTGATAACTCCTTGATATTTAACCGCACAGAACATTAAAAACCTGCCAACACGAGAGTATTAATAAACGTTAATATTTGTGCGCTGAATAATTGGCAGGCTATCTATCAAGGTAAAACAAACCATGACTATAAAAAAAACAGCGCTGGCGGTATCGATCGGCGCAGCAGTGGCATTAACGACGTTCGCCTCCCAGGCGGAAATCACCGTTCTGAAACAAGACCCACAGGCGGGTAATCCGCTGAGCCGTCTTAACTTCACCGTCGGCGGCAGTATCCGTCCCCAGTTCCAGAACATGGCGGGCGACGATGGTAAGAATGGTTACAAACGAAATGGTTTTGACGGCGGTACCCGTTTCCGCTTCGCCGCAGACTACTATCTGTTTGATGACATCAGTTGGGTGAGCTACTACGAGCTGGGCGTTAACTTCCCGGCGATGTTCAACTGGGATAACCACTATGCTAACGGCGCCAACGATACCACGCGTCGTATGCTGTACACCGGGCTGAAGAGCGCAACCTGGGGGACGCTGACCTTCGGTCAACAGAACAGCATTTACTATGATGTGGTCGGTGCGAAAACGGATATTTGGGACTACGACATGATCGGTCAGGCGCCAGGTAACGGTATCAATGGTGACTACGATGGTTCATATCGTACGCGTAAATCGCTGAAGTATAAAAATACGGTAGGCGATGTTGATCTCTACGCGTCTTACCTGTTCAGCGATGATTACAACCCGAACAACGGGTTGCGCTACAAACGTAAAGGCGGCGGCTCGCTGGGGGTGGATTACCACATTACCGATGACTTAACCTGGGGTACGGCGTGGAACTACACCCGTGCGGAAATGCGTGGCAACACCAGCAAAACCTACGATCAAAACATCGTCGGTACCGCGCTGAGCTGGAAACCGGACAACTGGACCCTCTCCCTGGGCGGCGGCTGGTACCAGAACTTCATGACCACCAAAAAAGTGTCGGTTAACGACTATTTTGCCGGCGATGCATGGGGCCTGGAATACTTCGCGGGTTACACCTTCCCGGTGGGTCAGTATGCGCTGAAATCCGTTCAGCCATACTTCATGGGCGATCGTATTGAATACGTGAATGGCCGTAACTACCTGCGTACCGACAACGGCGTGGGGATCAGCTTCCAGCTGGATTACGGTTTCCGTGTGGATTACGAACACGTCTTCACTTCCAGCACCGACAACCTGGGCGACATGAACCTGGTGCGTCTGCGTTACGACTTCTAAGTCGTATTTGTCCTGCCAGTGAGATCTGACAGGACATCTCTCCCATCTCCGTTTAACGACACACTCTGCAACATCATGAAATAATTTCAAGGACAGCAGCGTGTGATCTGTGTCATGTTAAGAATCAGCCTGTTAACAGGCCAACAACAACAACGCCGCATGAACGGCGTGAGACACCACATCACAACGTTAAAATGGAGAGATTATGGGATTGCGCCAAAGTTTACGCGTCGCGACCGGAGCATTGTTACTGGCCTGCGGCTTACAGCTTGCCCACGCGAATAGCGATCCGCACACCATCGTATTCGGCGTCGCACCGGGTCCGTATGGCGATATGGTGAAGCAGGCTATTGCACCAACGCTGAAAGAAAAGGGCTACAAGGTCGTGGTGCGCGAATTCAGCGACTACGTCCAGCCAAATATGGCGCTCTCCAACGGTAGCATTGACGCTAACCTGTTCCAGCACTCGCTGTACTTTGACAAATTCACCGCCGATAAGGGCCTGAAGCTGAGTAGGCTAATTGTGGTCCCGACGGCCGGAATGGGTTTTTATTCTCATAAAATCAAAAGCCTGGATGAGTTGAAAAAAGGTGATGTGATCACGCTTTCCAACGATCCAACCAACCTGGCTCGCGGTTTGCGCTTCCTGCAGTCCATCGATTTGGTAACCATTAAAGATAACATCGATCCGACCAAAGCCTCCGAGCGTGATATCGCCAGCAACCCGAAAGGGCTGGTGTTTAAACCGCTGGAAGCCGCGCAGCTGCCGCGCACGCTGGACGGCGTGACCGGGGCGCTGGTCAACGGTAACTTCGCCGTGGCGGCAAAGCTGGATCTTACCAGCGCCATCAAGCAAGAACATCTGGACGAAAATCTGAAAAATATCATTGCGGTACGCAGTGAAGATGCGGATAAACCGTTCGCCAAAGACATTGTTGAAGCGGTGAAATCTCCGGCGTATCGCGCCGTGATCGATGACCCGAAAAATATCTACAGCGCCTTCCAGAAACCGGAATGGATGTCGGCAGCCCAATAATCGCTGCGCCAACGGTTTAACAGGGCAGCGATGACTGCCCTTTTCGCATTTCTGAGGTGGCTATGATTGAGATTGAGAAGGTTTGCGTGGATTTCACTGCAGGCCGCGGGCCGTCAACCCGCGCGGTGGATGACGTTAGCTTGCGTATCGGCGCAGGCGAGATATTCGGTATTGTCGGGACCAGCGGCGCAGGAAAAAGTACCTTGCTGCGTACGCTGAACGCCTTAACGCGTCCGAGTCAGGGAAGCGTAAAAGTGAATGGTGTGGAAATCTCTGCGCTCGAGGGGAGCAATTTACGCAAAGCGCGTCAGCGTATTGGCATGATCTTCCAGCATTTTAACCTGATGCATACCCGCACCGTGGCGCAAAACGTTGCCTTTAGCCTGAAGGCCGCGGGCTGGGAGCGTAGTAAAATTGCCCCGCGCGTGACGGAGATCCTGGCCCTGGTGGGCTTGTCTGATAAAGCCAACCGTTTTCCGGTTCAGCTCAGCGGTGGGCAAAAGCAGCGCGTGGGTATCGCCCGTGCGATTGCCAACCACCCGGATGTACTGCTTTGTGATGAACCTACTTCCGCATTAGATCTGGAAACCTCGGCGACCATTCTGACGTTACTCAAGCAGATCAACACCCAGTTGGGGATCACGATCGTGCTGATCACCCACGAGATGAACGTGATCAAATCCATTTGCGATCGCGTGGCGGTGATGTCTGGCGGCAAGGTGGTGGAATCCGGCGAGGTGTTTGATGTCTTTGCCCATCCGCAGCACGCGTTCACCCAGCAGCTGGTGTCGCATACGCTCAACCTGACGTTACCCGAGCGCCTGCGGCAACATCTGCCGGGTCAGCTGTTAAAGATTCTGTTTATTGGCGATTCGGCTGAACAGCCGGTGCTGTCTGAAGTGGCGGTTAAATTTGGCGTGGCGGTGAACATTCTGCACGGCAAAATTGAATACATTGGCGAACGCGCTCTGGGGATCTTAGTGGTGCAACTGACCGCGCCGCATAATCCTGCGGCGGTGGATGTCGCCGTGGAGCACATTCGTCAACGTACTGCACAGGTGGAGGTGATTCGTGGATGATTTATTGCCGGATTTGACGCTGGCGTTCAATGAAACCTTTCAGATGCTAAGCATCTCAACGGTGCTGGCGGTTGTTGGCGGCCTGCCGCTGGGTTTTTTAATCTTCGTGACCGACCGCCATTTATTCTGGCAGAACCGTTTTGTGTATCTGCTCAGTTCTGTGCTGGTGAATATCATCCGCTCGGTGCCGTTTGTGATCCTGCTGGTGCTGCTGCTGCCGCTAACCCAGTTTTTGCTCGGCAATACCATCGGGCCGATTGCCGCGTCGGTACCGCTGTCGGTGGCGGCGATTGCGTTCTATGCCCGTCTGGTGGACAGCGCCCTGCGCGAGGTCGATAAAGGTATTATTGAAGCGGCGGAAGCCTTTGGCGCCAGCCCGATGCGCATCATTTGTACCGTGCTGTTACCGGAAGCCAGCGCGGGTCTGCTGCGCGGGTTGACGATAACGCTGGTGAGCTTGATCGGGTATTCCGCGATGGCCGGGATCGTTGGCGGCGGTGGGGTAGGTGACCTGGCGATTCGCTTTGGTTATTACCGCTACGAAACCCAGGTCATGATCGTCACCGTGGTGGCGCTGATTATTCTGGTACAGGTTGTTCAGGTTCTGGGCGACTGGTTGGCGAAACGCGCGGATAAGCGCGACCGGCATTAATGCGCCTGGACCCAGTTATTCACGTCCTGCCATGAGCCGCGAAAGACAATTTTCGCGGCTTTCTTCTCTAGCTGGTAACGATACATCGGATCGTAATATTCGTTGAGTAACGGTACCAGCCAGCCCATATGCGCGTCGGTACTGCCGTTAGCCTGTTGCGCTTGCAGGGCAACGTCCAGCAGCGCGGTCAGCTCCGCGAAGCGTTGTAACCCCAGACGACGGCGGATGGCGAACAGGCCGTGATGCAAATATTCACTGTATTCCTGCCAGCCCTGACTCTCGCCGTAAGCCTGGGTGAAATCGTGGTGCATGCGCACAAAATATTCTTCACGTAGCCGCTCCAGGCGTAGCTCAAAGGGATCTTCCACCACCGCAATAGCGGCCTGGCTCATGCGCTCACGCAGGCATTCGGGCAAATGATTGGCGCCAATCATGCGGCCTTCATCCTCCAGCACCCAGCAATGCAGCTCCTGACGGCTATCGGTTTTCAGCATCTCGACCGCAAGCAGGTTTTCAAAGCTCGCCTGGCTCAGTTGGGGTTCTACCGTGCGGCCAAAAGAAGAGCCGCGATGGTGCGCCAGACCTTCGAGGTCTACGCCGTTCGGCTGCTGTTGCACCAACTGCGTTTTACCGCTGCCGGTGCAGCCGCCAATTAAGACGATGGGCTTTTGTACTAAATCTTCGGTTATCTGTATCGCCGCCTGACGCAGGGCTTTATAACCGCCGCGTACCAGCGGGTAGTCAATGCCGGACTCACGTAGCCATTGCTGCACAATGTGCGAACGCTGACCGCCGCGTGCACAGCATAAAAAACCCTCAGGATGCTGGCGGCAGGCAGTTTGCCAGGCATCCATTCGCTGCTGGCGAACGTCACCGCTAACAAGCTGATGCCCAAGTGCCAGCGCAGCTTCCGGCCCCTGACGTTTATAGCAGGTACCGACAGCGGCACGTTCGTCATCGTTCATCAGGGGAAGGTTGATTGCGCCCGGCATTGCGCCCTGCTGAAATTCGACGGGCGCGCGTACATCGATTAAGGGCGTACCGGCGAGCAGAATCGCGCGGTAGTCCTGTGCTGTTTGTGTGTCTTGCATAGTAAAAAACGAAACCTCAAATCATCCTGCGTACCATTTTACGCGCCAAATGAGAGGATGACTTGATTTTCAATCGCGTGAGTTGTTGAAAATTGCTAAAAACCCGGCGATTTCAGATTTTCGTTGGGTGAACAGCGTGACAATATCTTCAACGGCCTTACCCGCGCCAAACTTATGCCACGCGAGACTTAAGGGAGAAGGGGGACGCATGGTGGGAATGATGTTGCTGACCAGCTGGCCGCTATCGAGCAACGGTTGGCAGAGCGGCTGCGGAACGAATCCAATACCGACTCCCGCAAGATGAGCAGCAAGCTTGGTTTCCATGTCCGGGACGATGATCTCTTTTTGACCGGGAAGACGCCATGCGACCCGTTTACTCAGGGTCCGCGCGCTATCCTCAATGTTAATAGCCGGAAAACGGCGCAGCTGCGCTTCTGTTAATGGACCGCTGGCGTCTGCCAGTGGATGATCCGCTGACATAACAAATCGCCACTGAACAGAACCCAAAGGATCGAGGGTAAAGGTGTTGGTCATCGGTTCCGTGCCGGTAACGCCGATAGCCAGCGAGAATCCTTCATACAAGAGTGAATCCCACACGCCCATATAAATTTGCCGGGAAAAGTGAAACTGAGTAAAGGGATAGCGGGCGTTAAGCCAGGATAACAGGTGAGCGACGGCTTCAGGGCTGTACAGCAGGTTGTTAACCACAATATTCACCTGGCGCTCTACACCGTCGTTCACTTGCTGCAATTCGCTGGGCATGCTGTCCAGCCAGGCGAGCCAGTCTTTTGCCTGAGAAAGAAGGTGAGATCCTGCTGCGGTTAACGTCACGCTTCGGGTAGTGCGAAAAAATAACGCGACGCCGGTGTTTTCCTCCAGAAGCTTTATACGGTAACTGATGGTGGCTGTGGTTTTGCACAAGCGCTCCGCCGCCCTGGAGAAACTCCCCGTTTCGGCGACGCCGATAAAGGTACGCAGTGTTTCCGGGTCAAACATCGTCAGCTACTCCTTTAATGATCTTCTACAAGCCTGATTTCTTGTTCTCTGATTTATAAGTATTTTTGCATAATGGCCTTGTTCAAATTGTGGTCTAAATCTAGTTTTGGAAAATTTTTCCAATTTTTGTGTTGATGTTAAATCACGAAGGTTTTAGATTGCATGGTATTGAAGCCGCTAAGTGTTCTGGTTGCGGTTTAGAGGAATTCAGTTACAAGGAAATAATGATGAAACTTGAGGTCTTACCGTTAAATCAGCACACGTTCAGCGCCTATGGCGATGTCATCGAGACGCACAAACGTGATTTTTTTCATATCAATGATGGGCTCGTTGAACGTTATCACGATCTGGCCAATGTGGAGATCCTTAAGCAGGATCGCACCCTCATCAGTATCAATCGCGCGCAACCGGCAGCAACGCCGATTGTTGTGCATGAGTTGGAGCGCCACCCGTTAGGTACCCAGGCATTTATGCCGATGAATGGCGAAGCGTTTGTGGTGATTGTCGCACTCGGTGAGGACAAACCGGACCTTTCCACCTTAAAAGCCTTTATCACCAATGGACAACAGGGCGTGAATTACCACCGAAATGTCTGGCATCACCCGTTGTTTGCCTGGCAAACCGTAACCGATTTTCTGACCGTCGATCGCGGCGGCAGCGATAATTGCGATGTTGAAAGTATCCCGACGCATGAGCTCTGTTTTGCGTGACGCTATCGGCCTTCTTGCTTAATATGCGCATATTGTTCATTGTTTATGCTCATATTTTGGGCCGGAGTAAGCGTAGTGGAGACGGAAGTAAGACGGCGTGGCAGGCCTGGACAGGCGGAGCCAGTTGCGCAGAAAGGCGCTCAGGCGCTTGAGAGAGGCATTGCGATTTTGCAGTATCTCGAAAGAAGTGGAGGCAGTTCGTCAGTGAGCGATATTTCCGCCAGTCTGGATTTACCGCTCTCTACGACTTTTCGCCTGTTGAAGGTTTTACAGGGTGCTGATTTTGTCTATCAGGACAGCCAGTTAGGCTGGTGGCACATTGGTTTAGGCGTATTTAACGTGGGCTCCGCGTATATTCATAATCGCGACGTCCTGTCGGTAGCCGGACCGTTTATGCACCGATTAATGCTGCTGTCAGGCGAAACGGTTAATGTCGCGATTCGCAATGGCACCGAAGCGGTGTTGATTGGTCAGAAGGAGTGCAAATCGATGGTCAGAATGTGCGCACCTTTAGGCAGTCGTATGCCGTTACATGCTTCCGGCGCGGGAAAAGCGCTGCTTTATCCGTTGATGGAAGAAGAGTTAATGGACATCGTCGTGAAAACGGGTTTGCAGCAGTTTACGCCGACCACGTTGGTGGATTTTCCTACTCTGCTGCGTAATCTGGAACTGGCGCGTGAGAATGGTTATATCATCGATCACGAAGAACATGTTATTGGTTTGAATTGCATCGCATCAGCTATCTATGACGATGCAGGCAGTGTCGTTGCTGCCATCTCTATTTCGGGGCCCGCATCCAGACTGACGGAAGATCGTTTTATCAGTCAGGGAGAGCTGGTACGGGATACTGCACGAGATATCAGTACGGCGCTGGGTTTAAAAGCCCCCGTAGCTTAAGTCGCAACCCGCTCAGAGGAGCGGGACTTTTTTGGATTTTTTCAAAGTTGGAAAATTTTTCCAATAAATAGAGGTAGAAAGAAATGGCAAAAATGAGAGCCGTTGACGCGGCAATGTATGTGCTGGAAAAAGAAGGCATCACCACCGCATTTGGGGTTCCGGGGGCGGCAATTAACCCGTTCTATTCCGCAATGCGTAAGCACGGAGGCATCCGTCACATTCTGGCTCGTCACGTTGAAGGCGCTTCCCATATGGCGGAAGGCTATACGCGTGCGACGGCAGGAAACATTGGCGTCTGCCTTGGCACTTCTGGCCCGGCAGGCACTGACATGATTACTGCGCTGTATTCCGCTTCTGCCGATTCTATTCCTATTTTATGCATCACCGGCCAGGCGCCTCGCGCTCGCCTGCATAAGGAAGATTTTCAGGCTGTTGATATTGAATCTATTGCCAAACCGGTCAGTAAAATGGCGGTAACGGTGCGTGAAGCCGCGCTGCTTCCTCGGGTTTTGCAGCAGGCATTTCATGTAATGCGCTCTGGTCGTCCTGGTCCGGTATTGATCGATTTGCCTTTTGATATTCAGGTTGAAGAAATTGAATTCGATCCAGACATGTATGAACCGCTGCCAATCTACAAGCCTGCGGCCAGCCGCAAACAGATTGAGAAAGCGCTGGAAATGCTGGTTCAGGCTGAGCGCCCGGTCATCGTGGCTGGGGGCGGGGTGATTAATGCTGATGCCAGCGAACTGTTGCAACGCTTTGCTGAATTAACCAACGTACCGGTAATTCCTACGCTGATGGGCTGGGGATGCATCCCGGACGATCATGAGTTAATGGCCGGAATGGTGGGGTTACAAACGGCGCATCGTTACGGCAACGCCACGCTGCTAGCCTCCGATATGGTGTTCGGTATTGGTAACCGTTTTGCGAACCGACACACCGGTTCCGTTGCGAAATATACCGAAGGACGCAAAATCATTCATATCGATATTGAGCCGACGCAAATTGGCCGCGTTCTTTGCCCGGATTTAGGCATCGTTTCTGACGCTAAAGCCGCGCTGACTTTGCTGATTGACGTTGCTCAAGAGATGCAGAAAGCCGGGCGTTTACCTTGTCGGAATACCTGGGTTGATGAATGCCAACAGCGTAAGCGGACGTTACTGCGTAAAACCCACTTCGACAATGTCCCGGTTAAACCGCAGCGTGTGTATGAAGAGATGAATAAAGCCTTCGGTCGCGATGTCTGCTACGTCACTACCATTGGGTTATCGCAAATTGCCGCCGCGCAAATGCTGCACGTATTTAAAGAGCGCCACTGGATCAACTGCGGTCAGGCTGGCCCTCTTGGCTGGACGCTGCCGGCGGCATTAGGGGTTTGTGTTGCCGATCCTGCGCGCAATGTTGTTGGGATTTCCGGCGATTTTGACTTCCAGTTCCTGATCGAAGAGCTGGCGGTGGGCGCGCAATTCAACATTCCTTATATCCATGTTCTGGTCAACAACGCCTATCTCGGCCTGATTCGCCAGTCGCAGCGCGCTTTTGATATGGATTACTGCGTCCAACTAGCGTTCGAAAATATCAACTCCAGCGAAGTAAACGGTTATGGCGTCGATCACGTCAAAGTGGCAGAGGGATTAGGCTGTAAAGCCATTCGCGTGCTCAAGCCGGAGGATCTTGCTCCGGCATTTGAACAAGCCAAAGCCCTGATGGCGCAGTATCGCGTTCCGGTTGTCGTCGAAGTGATACTCGAGCGTGTGACGAACATCTCTATGGGTAGCGAACTGGATAATGTGACCGAGTTTGAAGAGATTGCAGACGGTGCGACCGATGCGCCAACCGAAACCTGTTTTATGAAATACGAATAGATGAGGTGACAGATGTTACGTTTCTCAGCCAATCTTTCCATGCTGTTTCTGGAATACAGTTTTCTTGAACGCTTCGATAAAGCGGCACAATCGGGATTTCGTGGCGTAGAGTTTATGTTTCCCTACGATTACGACATTGACGTATTAAAGGAAAAACTGCAGACCAACCAACTGGAACATACGCTGCATAATCTGCCTGCCGGAGACTGGGCAGCGGGTG
Source organism: Citrobacter sp. FP75 (assembly GCF_018342065.1). Lineage (GTDB taxonomy): Bacteria > Pseudomonadota > Gammaproteobacteria > Enterobacterales > Enterobacteriaceae > Citrobacter. Next base: position 200,312 of record NZ_JAFDOE010000001.1, read on the forward strand.
AACGCGGTATCGCCTGTATTCCGGGCCGCGAAGAGGAATTTCGCGATGGCGTCGCGGCGGCTGTTCGTTATGCGAAGGGGCTCGGCAATAAGAAGATCAATTGCCTGGTAGGTAAAACACCTGTGGAGTTTTCTGCCGAACAGATCAAGCAGACGTTGGTGGAAAACCTGCGCTATGCGGCAAATGCGTTAGCGAAAGAAGATATTTTATTGCTGATTGAGCCGATCAACCATTTTGATATTCCTGGATTCCATCTCACCGGGACCCAGCAGGCGCTGGCTTTAATAGATAGCGTCGGTAGCAATAATATCAAGATTCAGTATGACATTTACCATATGCAGCGAATGGAAGGGGAATTAACCCAGACCATGACCACATGGGCAAATAAAATAGGTCATTTGCAAATTGCTGATAACCCTCGTCGCGGAGAACCAGGTACCGGTGAAATTAATTATGACTTTATTTTTAAGTTTATCGATAAATCAGGTTATGACGGATGGGTTGGTTGTGAATATAAACCACTGACCACCACCGAAGCGGGATTATCGTGGATTAATCAATATCGATAATTTGTAAGGGTTTTCAGGCAACGTCATTTTTCCACTTTGCTGGAAGGGGATCGTGTTGCCTGAATTCGGGAAAACCGACAGAGATATAAGAGGTTAAAAATGAAACTGGGATTTATTGGCCTGGGTATTATGGGTTCGCCAATGGCTGTCAATCTGGCTCGCGCCGGACATCAATTACATGTCACGACCATTGGTCCGGTTGCGGACGAATTGCTGTCATTGGGGGCCGTTAATGTTGAAACTGCGCGTCAGGTAACTGATTTCGCAGACATCATCTTCATAATGGTTCCGGACACGCCGCAGGTGGAAGAAGTGCTTTTTGGCGAACACGGTTGTGCCAAAACCGCGTTGCAGGGAAAAACCATTGTCGATATGAGTTCTATCTCTCCTATCGAAACCAAACGTTTTGCGAAACAGGTTAATGAGTTGGGTGGGGATTACCTCGATGCGCCCGTCTCTGGCGGGGAAATTGGCGCTCGCGAAGGTACCTTGTCCATTATGGTTGGCGGTGAGCCAGATGTATTTGCACGGGTCAAACCGCTGTTTGATATTTTGGGTAAAAACATCACGCTGGTCGGCGGTAATGGTGATGGTCAAACCTGTAAGGTGGCTAACCAAATTATCGTTGCCTTAAATATTGAAGCGGTTTCAGAGGCGTTAGTCTTTGCTTCGAAAGCTGGCGCGGATCCTGTTCGCGTACGTCAGGCATTAATGGGCGGATTTGCCTCTTCCCGTATTCTGGAGGTTCATGGCGAGCGGATGATCAAGCGCACCTTTGAGCCCGGTTTTAAAATTGCATTGCATCAAAAAGATCTCAATCTTGCATTACAAAGCGCCAAGGCACTGTCATTGAATTTGCCTAATACGGCAACCTGTCAGGAATTATTTAATACCTGTGCCGCGAATGGGGGGAGCCAGTTGGATCACTCGGCTATGGTTCAGGCGTTGGAATTAATGGCAAATCATAAATTGTCATGACCATTCGTATCGCTGCACTTACTGCAGCGATACATTTTAATCAGACACACTTTGGAAAGGTGCATGTCATGAGTGAAAAGAAAACATCCGGTATTGAATACTGGAAGAAGATTGTCGTCGTAATGAGTCTGGGCTGGGTGGCAATATGGATATATCGCACCGTGCTCACGCCTATTTATCCTGAGATTCAGGCATCGCTGGGCAATGTCAGTAATGCTGAAATTGGCGCTATCGCCAGTTTTTATTTCTTTGCCTATTGCAGTATGCAAATTCCCTGCGGAATTCTGGTCGATAAACTTGGCCAGAAAATTATGCTGATGTGTGGGTTTACGCTGTTTATTATTGGTACGCTGAGCATTGCAAAAGCCGCTGGACTGGTGATGATCTATGCGGGTTCGCTAATGGCGGGAGCGGGCTGCGCCTCTTTCTTTAGTTCAGCGTATTCACTCTCTTCGGCAAATGTCCCACAGGCTCGTCGGGCACTGGCCAACGCCATTATTAATAGCGGCTCAGCAATTGGGATGGGGATCGGGTTAATCGGTTCCAGCGTGCTGGTAAAAAGCATGAGCATGGCCTGGCAAAATGTGTTGTTCCTGGTTGCGGCCATTCTGGTGGTGATGCTGTGCGTATTCACTCTGGTTATCCGTGGCAAGGCTAAAAGTAAAACACCTGCGTCAGGCGAGAAAACACAGACGGTAGCGACGAAGGAAGAGAAGAACCCGCCGCTGTTTTCGGGTCTGTTATGTAGCGTGTACTTCCTCTACTTCTGTACCTGCTATGGCTATTACCTGATAGTGACCTGGCTTCCGTCTTATCTGCAGACTGAAAGAGGATTTGATGGCGGCGCGATTGGGGTGGCCTCGGCGTTAGTCGCCGTGGTGGGTGTCCCTGGCGCATTGTTCTTTAGCCATCTGTCCGATAAGTTTCGCAACAGCAAAGTTAAAGTCATTCTTGGTCTGGAAATTATGGCTGCCGCAATGCTGATATTTACGGTGCTATCGCCGAATACCACTATGCTGATGGTCAGCCTGACTCTGTACGGTTTACTGGGCAAAATGGCGGTGGATCCGATTCTGATCTCCTTTGTTTCTGAGCAAGCGTCGCCAAAAACGTTAGGTAGAGCATTTAGCCTGTTTAATTTCTTTGGCATGAGCTCAGCGGTTATTGCGCCAACATTAACCGGATTTATTTCTGATTTGACAGGCTCTAAAGAAATAAGCTTTGTTATCTCCGCTTGTCTGGTTGTTACCGGAACGCTTATTTTTGCGGCCGTTACGTTATATAAAAAGAAAGCAACGACAGTCATTGCTTCAGCATAAAAACATAATTAAAACTATTTAACTTATTTCTTTATTGTTTTTGTTCCGCATAGCTAAACCCATTACAACGTTATCCGATACGTGACAAGAGGGATTTATGGAACATCAAAGAGATCTATACCAACAACGTGGTTATAGTGACGATTTATTACCAAAAACGGCCGAGCAACGAAACTGGAAAACATTCAACTATTTTACATTATGGATGGGTTCTGTGCATAACGTACCTAATTACGTTATGGTTGGCGGATTCTTTATTCTTGGACTTTCTACATTCAGCATCATGCTGGCTATTATTATTAGTGCATTGTTTATTGCGTTAGTTATGGTAATGAACGGTGCAGCAGGAAGTAAATACGGTGTGCCTTTTGCCATGATTTTGCGTGGCTCGTATGGTGTCCGTGGAGCGCTGTTCCCTGGGTTATTAAGAGGGGGAATTGCTGCAATCATGTGGTTCGGTCTGCAATGTTACGCCGGATCGCTGGCTTTTCTTATTCTGATTGGAAAAATATGGCCTGGGTTTTTAACGTTGGGCGGTGACTTTACCTTATTGGGACTTTCTCTGCCGGGGCTGATTACATTTCTTATTTTTTGGCTCATTAACGTTGGTATTGGTTTTGGTGGTGGTAAGGTATTAAATAAATTTACCGCAATCCTCAACCCCTGCATTTATATTGTATTCGGCGGGATGGCTATCTGGGCGATATCCCTGGTAGGAATTGGACCGATTCTGGACTACATTCCGGGCGGTGTGCAAAAGGCGGGCAACAGCGGATTCCTGTTTCTGGTTGTTATCAACGCGGTTGTCGCGGTATGGGCTGCTCCGGCGGTGAGCGCATCCGATTTCACGCAAAATGCCCACTCATTTCGTGAACAAGCGTTGGGGCAGACGCTGGGGCTCATTGTCGCCTACGTGCTATTTGCCATTGCCAGCGTGTGTATTATCGCCGGAGCCAGTATTCATTACGGCATGGATACGTGGAATGTGCTGGATATCGTTCAACGTTGGGATAGTCTGTTTGCCTCGTTTTTTGCGGTACTGGTTATTTTGATGACGACAATCTCTACAAACGCTACCGGTAATATTATTCCGGCTGGTTATCAGATTGCCGCTATTGCACCCACTAAACTAACGTATAAAAATGGTGTGTTGATCGCCAGTATTATTAGTTTGCTGATTTGTCCATGGAAGTTAATGGAGAATCAGAACAGTATTTATCTGTTTCTGGATATCATTGGCGGGATGCTCGGCCCCGTTATCGGAGTTATGTTAGCGCATTATTTTGTCGTGATGCGCGGTGAAATTAATCTTGATGAATTATATACCGCCAGCGGTGATTACCAATATTATGAAAACGGATTTAATCTGACAGCCTTCTCCGTAACGTTAGTAGCCGTCATTCTTTCACTGGGGGGTAAATTTATTCCTCTCCTTGAACCGTTATCGCGAGTGTCGTGGTTTGTTGGCGTTATTGTCGCATTTGTCGCCTATGCCTTGCTGAAGAAAAGATCGGTTGCTGAATCAGATGGAGCGCAAAAAGCCACAGGGCAGATGTGATGAAATCAGTAAGCGCTTATTTAAGCGTGAGTTATTTATAAAAATTATCTGTATCCATACAAGGAGTTCGTTATGTCTTTTGATTTAATTATTAAGAACGGTACTGTTATTTTAGAAAATGAAGCTCGTATTGTTGATATTGCCGTCAAGGCAGGAAAAATCGCCGCCATTGGCGAGAATCTGGGTGAGGCGAAGCAGGTTATGGATGCGACGGGTCTGGTGGTTTCACCAGGCATGGTTGATGCGCATACCCATATCTCTGAGCCAGGTCGTACCCATTGGGAAGGGTATGAGACGGGGACGCGTGCTGCGGCAAAAGGCGGTATCACCACGATGATCGAAATGCCCCTTAACCAGCTGCCAGCAACGGTGGATCGTGAAACCATCGAACTGAAATTTGATGCGGCCAAAGGCAAATTGACTATTGATGCCGCGCAGCTTGGCGGTCTGGTCTCTTACAACCTCGATCGTCTGCACGAGCTGGATGACGTCGGTGTCGTCGGTTTCAAATGCTTTGTTGCCACCTGCGGCGACCGCGGTATCGATAATGATTTCCGCGACGTGAACGACTGGCAGTTCTACAAAGGCGCGCAGAAGCTGGCGGAAATGAACCAGACGGTATTAGTGCATTGCGAAAACGCGCTCATCTGTGACGAGCTTGGCGAGGAAGCTAAACGTGAGGGTCGCGTGACGGCGCATGATTATGTGGCCTCACGCCCGGTGTTTACCGAAGTGGAAGCGATTCGTCGCGTACTGTATCTGGCGAAAGTTGCCGGTTGCCGTCTGCACGTCTGCCATATCAGCAGCCCGGAAGGTGTCGCAGAAGTCACCCGTGCGCGCCAGGAAGGCCAGGACGTCACCTGCGAATCCTGTCCACACTACTTCGTGCTGGATACCGATCAGTTTGAAGAGATTGGCACCCTGGCGAAATGTTCTCCGCCGATCCGCGATCTGCAGAACCAACAGGGTATGTGGGAAAAGCTGTTTAACGGCGAGATTGACTGCCTGGTTTCCGACCACTCACCATGCCCACCGGAAATGAAGGCCGGCAATATCATGCAGGCGTGGGGCGGCATTGCCGGACTGCAAAGCTGCATGGACGTTATGTTTGATGAAGCCGTGCAAAAACGCGGTATGTCGCTGCCGAAGTTCGCTAAATTGATGGCAACCAACGCCGCAGATATTTTTGGTCTGAAGCAGAAAGGACGTATCGCCCCGGGTAAAGATGCTGATTTCGTCTTTATTCAACCGGACAGCAAATACGTTCTGAAGAACGAAGATCTGGAATATCGCCATAAAGTCAGCCCGTATGTAGGCCGTACAATTGGCGCGCGCATTACGAAAACTATTCTGCGTGGTGATGTTATTTATGACATTGAGCAAGGTTTTCCTGTATCGCCAAAAGGTCAATTTATCCTTAAACATCAACAATAATGTGATGTGAATTAATGCCCGTCGTGTCGGCGGGCATTCTCTATTTTAAGGTATGAATATGCTTCCTGTTATTAACCGTGAAAGTATGCTGTCCGGCTTTCAGTGGTTTTTCTTTATTTTTTGTAATACGGTCGTGGTCCCGCCAACGCTGGTTTCTGCTTTTCATCTCCCTGCGAGCAATTTGCTAATGCTCACGCAGTACGCTTTTTTAACGACGTCGCTGGCCTGTCTTGCCCAGGTCATTTGTGGTCATCGCCGAGCCATTATGGAAGGGCCAACCGGTTTATGGTGGGGAACCATTTTGACGATTACTCTGGCTGAGGCGTCGCGCGGAACCCCGCTCAATGATATCGCCACCAGCCTGTCCGTCGGGATTGTGATTTCCGCTGTTCTGACGATGATTATCGGCTTTAGTGGCTTAGGGCATCGATTAGCTCGGCTTTTTACCCCGACGGTAATGGTCTTTTTTATGCTGCTGCTCGGCGCGCAGCTAACCACCATCTTTTTTAAGGGCATGTTGGGGTTGCCCTTTGGCATTGCGGATGCCAGCGTCAAAATTCAACTGGCGCCCTTTAGCCTGGCATTAGCCGTGATGTGCTTCATCCTTGCGATGATCATCTTTTTACCGCAGTGGATTTCACGCTATGCCCTTTTGGTGGGGGCGGTAGTGGGATGGGGGCTTTGGCGATTGTGTTTTCCATTAACATCCTTGCCGTCCGGCGAATTAAGCTGGCAGTGGTTTCCGTTAGGCAGTCACGGCAGACTGTTACCGGGCATTATTCTGACGGCCGTTATCACCGGCCTAGTGAATATCAGTAATACCTATGGCGCGGTACGCGGCACGGACATCTTTTATGCGCAGCAAGGCTCCAGCAGCTCACGTTATCGTCGCAGCTTTATTATTTCCGGCTTGATGACGCTGGTGACAGTCCCTTTTGCCGTGATTCCATTTTCACCTTTTGTCTCTTCTATCGGCCTGTTAACGCAGACCGGCGACAGCTCGCGAAAATCATTTATTTGCGGCAGCGTATTATGTTTGTTCGTGGCGATAGTGACGCCGCTAACCCGCTTATTTTGCGCCATTCCGCTGGCGATCAGCAGTGCCGTGATGCTGGTTTCTTATCTTCCGTTGCTCTATTCCGGTCTGGTTTTTAGCCAACAAATCACATTTACCGCACGCAATATTTATCGACTGGCGCTCCCGCTGTTTTTCGGCATTTTTTTGATGGGGCTACCTCCGATTTATTTACAAGATCTTCCGCTGACTATTCGGCCATTACTGAGCAATGGCCTGCTGGTGGGGATTTTACTGGCGGTACTTATGGAAAATCTCATTCCATGGGAACGCATTAAATAACATGATTAAAAAGGATTAATGATGAAAATTGTAATTGCGCCAGATTCATTTAAAGAGAGCTTAAGCGCTGACCAATGCTGCCAGGCAATTAAAGCCGGGTTTTCAGCCATATTCCCGGATGCGGAATATATTTGTTTGCCGGTAGCTGATGGTGGAGAAGGAACCGTGGATGCGATGGTGGCGGCAACAGGGGGAAAATTTATCTCTGTGGAAGTTTGCGGGCCGATGGGCGAAAAAGTCATGGGATTTTATGGCCTGACCGGTGACGGAAAGACCGCAATTATTGAAATGGCGGCGGCGAGTGGGCTGATGCTGGTCGAACCGCAGGCGCGCAATCCGCTACTGGCCACAAGCTACGGCACCGGCGAGCTGATTCGCCATGCGCTGGATGCCGGTATTCGTCATATTATTCTTGGTATTGGCGGGAGTGCCACGGTTGATGGCGGTATAGGGATGGCTCAGGCGCTTGGCGTTCGTTTTCTGGATGCGCAAGGTGCGTCATTAAATGCAGGTGGCGTTAGCTTGTCTCGCCTTGCGAGCATCGACCTGCAACAGTGCGATCCACGGCTGAAAACGTGTCGCATTGACGTTGCCTGTGACGTTGATAATCCGCTGGTTGGTCCGCGCGGTGCTGCAAGGGTGTTCGCTCCGCAGAAAGGGGCGACACCTGAGATGGTTGAGATGCTGGAAGAAGGGTTACTTAACTATGCCCGTGTGCTGCAAACGCTGACTGGTGAGGATGTTGCTCAGGTGCCGGGGGGCGGAGCGGCTGGAGGAATGGGGATTGCTGCGGTTATCTTCCTGCGGGCTAACATGAAACCAGGCATTGAGATTGTGTTGCAGGCCGTACAGCTGGAGCAATCCATCAAAGACGCGGCGCTGGTTATCACCGGCGAAGGGCGTATTGATTCGCAAACGGTCGGTGGCAAAGCGCCAATCGGCGTGGCGTCGGTGGCCATGCAGCATCATGTTCCCGTTATTGGTATCGCAGGGGTGTTGGGGGAAGGCGTAGAGGTGGTTCACGACCATGGTATTGATGCGGTATTCAGCATTTTGCCGCGACTCGCGCCATTAGCGGAAGTGTTGGCGAGCGGCGAAACCAATCTCTATCACTGCGCGCGTAACATCGCCTGTGCGATGAAACTGGGCCAGGCTATGAATCATCGCTGAGCATAAAAAAAGCCACGGTATACACCGTGGCAAAACCCAACATAGCTAAATAAAAAAGTATCAGGCGGGCCGTACGCCTTAGATCTCAACATCGCGGTTGCAATCTTTGGAATAGATGTAGCTGAATGCTTCACCACGACCCACGCCGTATCCGGCCTGCAGGGAATAAGCGCCCATAAAAATGTAGTCGCCTTTTTTCACCGGTATCCACTGATTGTCGAGGTTATAAACCCCCTGTCCTGAAAGAATATAAGCACCGTGTTCCTGGACGTGCGTTTCGATATAACCGTGGCTGGCGCCCGGCTCGAACGACAGAATGTGCATATTCATATCGAAGCCCAATTCTTTCGGCAGGAAATCCAGCAGGATCACGTCATCCATACCTTCATAATGAATACGTTCTAACTGATTGGCGTTACCGGAAACCAGCCACGGCGAATGACCTGCTGCTGGTGTATAACGACGTTTGTATAAAAATAACTGGCTGTCCTCAGCCTGGGCGTTGCTAAAGGTGAGCAGCTCGCCCGGCGGGCAATAAAGATATCCGCCCTGAGTTAAAGAGAACGTTTTACCTTCCGCTTTTGTCTCAATTTTGCCGGAAATAACATAAACGAACGTTTCAATGCCTTCGCCGCCGAAACCGCTCTGGTTGCCACCTTTCTGGTGCACCGTCACCAGATAATCAACAAACGATGCGCCCAGTTTTGGCGTTGAGAGGATGGTGACGTCACAGTTTTCAAAACCCGGAATGATATTTTTAACCAGTCCATCGGGGGTTAAGAGGGCGAAGTTACCGTGTTTTACAATTGCACGGTTAGCCAGTAAATCATCGCGGTAACCCGTGACGTTATTCAGATATCCCATTGTTGACTCCTTATTTCTGCCAGGCAAGTTGATGAAGCATTAATGCCAGAGTTTTGACCCCTTCGGCAAGGTCGTTAATATTTGTGCGTTCAGCGGGGTTATGGCTGATGCCGTTAATGCTGGGCATGAAAATCATGCAGGTCGGCACACGGGGAGCGAAAATCTGCGCATCGTGACCCGCGCCGCTGTGCATCACCCGGTAGTTCAGTTGCTCCTTTTCACACAGTTCGGTGAGGGTGGCGACCAGTTTGCTGTCCATCGGGACCGGCGTTTCATCCATCCACAAATCGATATCAATGCCGATATCCATTTCGTCGCAGATGGCGCGCATGTCATTTTCCAGCTGCTGAGTAAAATCACGCAGCACTTCGGCGTCGGTATGACGGCAATCGATGGTGAAGGTCGTTTTTCCTGGCACCACGTTGACGGTGTTTGGCTGCGGCTCAACTTTGCCAAAGGTCAGTACCAGAGGATCGCCATGTTTTTTGGCTTTCTCAATCGACTGACTACAGATACGGCTGAAGGCGTAAACAGTGTCACGACGATAGCTCAGCGGCGTTGTCCCCGCATGGTTGGACTCGCCGTTTAGCGTGACCGTATAGCGACGCTGACCGACAATCGCGCTGACGACCCCGATGGACTGACCATTGCTTTCAAGCACGCACCCTTGCTCGATGTGCAATTCAACAAAGGCTTTGATGTCATTGCGTGCGTGGAGCGGTTCTGCGGGGAGGGTAAAGCCGCAGGCGTTCATTGCATCACCAAATCGTGTACCTTTAGCGTCCTGAATGTTGCGGACGTCATCGGGATTTGCCAGCCCGAAAATGTTCTTGCTGCCCCAGAAGACATACGGGAAACGGCTGCCTTCTTCTTCTGCCATCGAGACCACTTCGACCGTTTTCAGCGGTGCGCCGTAGGTGGTCTTAAGCCAGTCAATCGCTAACCACGCCGCCAGCGCGCCAAACTGGCCGTCAAGATTGCCGCCGTTGACGACGGTATCAATATGCGAGCCGCTTAAAATGACCTGTTCCGGGGATTCGCTCCCGCGCAGGCGACCGTATAAATTGCCCACTTCATCAAAGCGCGTTTCCAGGCCGCTGGCACCCATACGCTTTTTAAATTGCTGCTGTGTTTCAAGCCATTCTGGCGAATACAGCAGTCGCGTCATCCCACCTGTAGGATCTGCGCCAAAGGAAGAGAGCCAGGGAAGAGATTCTTCTATTGCATGACGAAAATGATTAATCATATGAAATTCCTGTTTCAATAATTATTGCGCAAAGGGATTCTTTGTTTCGTATGACTTGATATAGAGATCATCGGAAATCAGGTATTGATAAATATCATCAACAATGTCGATGCCATGAACGGCAGCATTGCGTTGATTAATATCTTGATCCTGTCCGGGGTAATAAACCTGTTTAAAACCAGGCGCAGGGGTAACGGCATTTAACTCTTGCATGGTTTGACTGAGATGCTGACGAAATAATTGGCTGGAGGAGAAAAACTCGGGGTTAATCACTAAATGCAGTTGGCCTAAATTACGTCCAGCATGGAGGTCTTCATACATAGAACTGACCTGACGACCAAACGGTAATCCCAGCAGAATCCCGGATAACACATCGATCATCATCATCAGACCATAGCCTTTTGGTCCGGCTGCGGGAAGCAACGCATTAACCGTAAAAGGATCGGTTGTAGGTGCGCCATTTTTATCGACAGCCCAGGTATCCGGGATCGGTTCGTTGCGTGAGCGGGCATCCAGAACTTTGCCCCAGGCCTGCACCGTCGTCGCCATATCAAAGGTCATGATATCGTCGCCTTCCCCTGGCGCTGCGAAGGCTAGCGGATTGGTACCGTAGTAAATATCCGCGCCACCGAACGGGACGACCATCGGATCGGACTGGCAAATGGAGAGGCCAATCAGGCCTGCGCGGGCGGCTTGTTGCACAAAGTAAGAAATGGCTCCGCTGTGCCCCATTCGGCTAATTCCGACAACGGCGACACCATTTTTTTTAGCAATTTCAATTGCATGCTCCATACCCATCATTGCTGCGACTTGCCCGGCGGCATTATCGGCATGCAAAATCGCTGTGCAGGGACCGGTATTTTCAAAACGAAATGTGGGTTCGCGGTTGGTGCCGCCTTTTGAAATGCGCTCGGCATAGTATTCAACGCGTACGGCGCCATGAGAATGAATGCCTCTGGCATCGGCATAGACCAATACTTCGGCAACCGTTGCGGCGTGCTCACGTTTTAGTCCGGCCTTGCAAAGCTTATTCTCGATAAGCTGGTGGAGTGTTTCCCGACTGATTTTCATCTGTCTTCCTTTTTAACGACGGTGTGAAGCATGACTGCTGTTAACATACCGGGAAAATAAATCTAATATGTGATCCAGACAGACAAAAAAATATAGTTAGAATTTATTTGATAATCAGTGCTGATTTGCCTTTTATTTTTAAATAAATAATGCCGTTAGAAAATAACATGTAATACTCGGGTGGTTATTAAAATTCTTTTGCTAATAGTCTGTGTGTGATGCCAGTCACTCTATTTGTGATGTTGGATATATACCTTGAGTTCCACATTAACACTACTCGTGCAATTGCCATGGGTGCAATTATTAAGGGGTTGTTATGATTCACGCCTTTATTAAAAAAGGGTGTTTTCAGGACTCTGTCAGTTTAATGATTATTTCACGCAAGCTGAGTGAGTCCGAAAATGTAGACGATGTATCGGTCATGATGGGAACGCCAGCGAATAAATCATTGCTGGAAACGACCGGATTCTGGCATGACGATTTTAATCAGGCGACGCCGAATGATATTTGCGTGGCTATTCGTACTGAAGCGGCAGATGAAAGTATTACCCAGGCCATTTTGCAGCAACTGGATGAGTCGTTGCAGCAGCTGGCGCAGGCAACCGGGGGGAGCCAAGCGCTATTGCAGGTCAGACGCTGGGAAAGCGCGTGTCAGAAATTGCCTGAAGCGAATATGACGTTAATTTCTGTGGCGGGCGAATATGCGGCTGAACTGGCGAACCAGGCGCTGGATCGCAACCTGAACGTCATGATGTTCTCCGACAACGTCACGCTGGAAGATGAAATTAATCTGAAACGGCGTGCACAAGATAAAGGCCTGCTGGTGATGGGGCCCGATTGTGGAACCGCCATGATCGCTGGTACGCCGCTGGCTTTTGCCAACGTGATGCCGGAAGGCAGCATCGGCGTCATAGGCGCCTCCGGCACAGGGATCCAGGAGCTCTGTTCACAGATAGCACTGACCGGGGAAGGCATCACTCACGCCATCGGTCTGGGTGGACGCGACCTGAGCGCTGAGGTGGGGGGAATTAGCGCACTTACCGCGCTGGATATGCTCGGTGCGGATGATAAAAGTCAGGTGCTGGCTTTTGTGTCTAAACCGCCGGCGGAAGCCGTTCGCCAGCGTATTGTCACGGCGATGAAAGCCACGGGTAAACCCGTTGTGGCCCTGTTTTTAGGTTACACCAGCGCAGCGGCCCGCGATGAGAACGTCTGGTTTGCATCAACGCTGGATGATGCGGCCCGTCTCGCCTGTTTGCTGGCACGCGTCACGGCGCGACGTGGCGCGCTTTCTGCCACGGGGGATGGCCTTATTCGGGGGCTCTATACCGGAGGAACGCTGGCTGCCGAAGCGGCGGGTTTGCTGGCCGCAAACCTTAACGTTGCTGCGGATGCACAACACCATCACGGCATGATGTTGGATGCCGCCGGGCATCAAGTCATCGACCTCGGGGATGATTTTTACACCGTCGGGCGGCCGCATCCGATGATCGACCCTGCGTTACGTAATCAGCTTATTACGGATTTGGGTTCGCAGCCGCAGGTGCGGGTGCTGCTGGTGGATGTCGTGGTTGGTTACGGGGCGACAGCAGATCCTGCGGCATCACTGGTTCAGGCCTGGCAAAAGGCATGTACTGCCCGAGACATCGACCAACCGCTGTTTGCGATTGCAACGGTGACAGGTACAGAACGTGATCCGCAGTGTCGTTCACTGCAAATCGCCACGCTGGAAGATGCTGGTATCGCCGTGGTGAGTTCACTGCCGGAGGCTACTTTGCTTGCCGCCGAACTGATTCGACCGTCTCAACCGTTATCTCATCAATCCGCACCTTCGCTACTGGAAAAAGTCGCGGTTATTAATGCCGGGTTACGCAGTTTTGCACTGGATTTGCAGGCAGCAGAAAAGCCTGTGGTGCATTACCAGTGGGCGCCTGTCGCTGGCGGTAACAAAAAACTGGCTCGTTTATTAGAACGTTTGCAATAAGGGGTTCCAATGTTTACATCAGTGGCACAAGCCAATACTGCAGTAATCGAACAAATTCGTCGTGCGCGCCCGCACTGGCTGGATGTGCAACCCGCGTCCTCGTTAATCAGTGAACTTAATGAAGGAAAAACGCTGCTTCATGCGGGACCGCCAATGCGCTGGCAAGAGATGACCGGCCCGATGAAAGGGGCCTGCATTGGTGCATGCCTGTTTGAAGGGTGGGCCCATGACGAAATGAGCGCACTGGCATTACTGGAGCAGGGGAAAGTCAATTTTATACCTTGCCATCACGTTAACGCCGTGGGGCCAATGGGTGGGATCACTTCTGCCAGCATGCCGATGTTGGTGGTGGAAAACATCACAGAAGGGAACCGCGCTTACTGCAATCTCAATGAAGGCATTGGCAAGGTGATGCGCTTCGGTGCGTACGGCGAGGATGTTCAGCAGCGCTTACGCTGGATGCGCGATGTTCTGATGCCGGTCTTAAGCGCTGCATTGGGGACGTTGGAACAGGGTATTGATCTGACTGCCATGATGGCGCAGGGCATCACGATGGGCGACGAGTTCCATCAGCGCAACATTGCCTCTTCAGCCCTGCTGATGCGTACGCTGGCACCGCAAATTGCTCGTCTGCAACATGATAAGCAGCAGATTGCTGAAGTGATGGATTTCCTCAGCGTAACCGACCAGTTCTTCCTCAACCTGGCGATGGCTTACTGTAAAGCGGCGATGGACGCCGGAGCGATGGTGCGTTCTGGCAGTATTGTGACGGCGATGACCCGTAATGGCAACATGTTCGGGATTCGCGTGAGTGGACTTGGCGATCGCTGGTTTGCCGCACCTGTTAACACCCCGCAGGGACTGTTCTTTACTGGTTTTTCGCAGGAACAGGCCAACCCGGATATGGGCGATAGCGCCATCACCGAAACGTTTGGCATTGGTGGTGCAGCGATGATCGCCGCACCAGGCGTCACGCGTTTTGTCGGTGCGGGAGGGATGGAAGCGGCGAAATCTGTCTCCGAGGAGATGGCGGAAATCTATCTGGAGCGCAATATGCAGTTGCAGATCCCCGGCTGGGATTTCCAGGGGGCTTGCCTGGGACTCGATATCCGTCGCGTGGTCGAAACGGGGATTACGCCGCTGATCAATACCGGTATTGCGCATAAAGAGGCTGGTATTGGCCAGATTGGCGCGGGAACCGTCCGTGCGCCGTTGGCCTGTTTTGAGCTGGCTCTGGAAGCGCTGGCTGAAAGCATGGGCATTAGCTAAAAGGAGCGCGCATGATGATCATCCATCCTCTGCTGGCCAGCCAGCAGTCCCCGGATTTCCGCCAGTCCTGGCAATTGTCTGGCGTATGGCGACGCGCGATTAATCTCGTGGCCAAAGGCGGCGCACTGTTGACGTTGCACCGCCAGGGGAGCGGCTTTAGCCCGGCAGGATGGGTGATCCGTACGCATGATTTTGATGCGCTGCGTGCGGCGTTACGTGGAAACGAAACTCCTCTGGCTGTGCCTGGTGGGATCCAGTTGGGGTCATTTTTGCTGTGCCAGCCGCAGCGCTGCTGTTCGTTGAGAATCACTTCCCGGCCACATTCCCCGCGCCTTGCACCCGCCTGGATGGCTCGCGGCGAGGAAACGGGATTGTTCGGGCCGTTAATGTTGGCGGCAAACCAGCCTTTGTGCCCCGAACTACGCCAGTTCCGCCACTGCTTTTTCTCGGCGCTTGCCGGGTTGTCGACAGACTGGCGACAGTGGTTAGGCAAGGGGCCCGGGTTAACGCCCAGCCATGATGACACGTTGACTGGCATGCTGCTGGCGGCCTGGCATTTCGGCGCGCTGAATAAGGTTTCCGGGCACCGTTTCTTTAATTACTCCGGCAACCTTGAGCAGGCGACGACTGTGGTTAGCGTGAGCTACTTGCGCTACGCGGCAGCAGGTTACTTCGCTTCACCTTTACTCCACTTCACCCATGCTCTGCGTCGCCAGGAAAGGCTGGATGCGGCGATAAATTCGCTGCTGGCGCTTGGGCATACCTCCGGCGCAGACACTCTGTTGGGGTTCTGGATTGGACAACAAATCATAGAAGGATAGGGAATGAAAACGCTGGTTGTTGCTCTCGGTGGCAACGCATTATTGCAGCGCGGCGAGGCGCTGACGGCACAAAATCAGTATCGCAATATTGCCACTGCCGTACCTGCGCTGGCACGTCTGGCGCGCACATATCGCCTGGCTATCGTCCATGGCAACGGGCCGCAGGTTGGCCTGCTGTCGTTACAGAATCTTGCCTGGAAGGAGGTTGAGCCTTATCCATTAGATGTGCTGGTGGCCGAGACGCAGGGCATGATTGGTTATATGTTGGCCCAGAGCCTGACCGCAGAACCGGAGATGCCGCCAGTCACCACGGTGTTAACGCGGATTGTGGTGTCAGAGGACGATCCTGCGTTTATGGCACCGGAAAAATTTATCGGCCCGGTATATTTGCCCGAAGAACAAACGCAACTGGAAGCGACCTACGGCTGGCATATGAAGCGTGACGGAAAATACCTGCGGCGCGTTGTTGCCTCGCCAGAACCTCGGCAGATTGTAGAAAGCGATGCCATTAAGCTCTTACTCAAAGAAGGGCATGTGGTGATTTGCAGCGGGGGCGGTGGCGTGCCCGTCACTGGCGAAGGATTAGGGTCTGAAGCGGTCATTGATAAGGATCTGGCGGCGGCGTTGCTGGCCGAGCAAATCGATGCCGATGGTCTGGTCATTCTGACCGATGCCGATGCGGTCTATGAAAACTGGGGGACGCCGGAACAGCGCGCGATTCGTCAGGCTTCTCCTGATGAACTGGCGCCGTTTGCTAAAGCCGATGGTTCAATGGGGCCAAAGGTCACCGCCGTCAGTGGATATGTGAAACGCCGCGGGAAACCGGCATGGATTGGCGCGCTGTCACGCATTGAAGATACGCTGGCGGGCAAAGCCGGAACCTGTATCCGTCTGTAAAAAAACGGGGCGTGTGTATACCCGCCCCGTGTCTTCTTATTTCAGTTTTGATTGCGCCCAGATAATACTGCTGGCGTATTCCGGCGGTAGCAGGGGAATCAGCGCTTCCAGCGTCGCGCTCAGGCGAGCGGTATCGCTGTCGGTCAGGTTCAGGTGACCGACCTTGCGACCTTCGCGCACGTCTTTGTCGTACCAGTGCAGATGCACCAGCGGCAGCTTCAGCCAGTCATAGTTCAGGTCGCTACCAATCAGGTTTACCATCACCGAAGGATTATTCACCACCGGCGTCGGTAACGGCAGGTTGGTAATGGCGCGCAGATGCAGCTCAAACTGGCTGATGCTGGCGCCGTTCTGTGTCCAGTGCCCGCTGTTGTGCACGCGCGGGGCCAGTTCGTTGATCAGCAAGCCTTCCGGGGTGATAAAGCACTCCATCGCCATCACGCCGACATACCCCAGTTCCTGCATAATGGCGGACAGCATCGCCTCGGCCTGTGCCTGCTGTCTGGCGTTAGCCTGCGGGAAGACCACGCTGGTGCGCAGAATGCCGTCCTGATGCAAGTTATGGGTCAGCGGATAGAAGACGGTGCTGCCGTCGCGCGCGCGGGCACCCACCAGCGACACTTCGCCAGAGAAGTTGATCCCTCGCTCGACGATGCACTCGCCGTAGCAGTCATCCGGCAGTTGTTCGGTTTCATGGGCGCGCAAACGCCACTGCCCGCGGCCATCGTAGCCACCGACGCGGCGTTTGACGATCGCCAGCTCGCCGAGTTTATCGAATACCGCAGACCATTCGTCTTTGTTTGCCAGCAGTTGCCACGGCGCGGTCGCGAGGCCGAGCTTGTCGAAAAGCTGCTTTTGCGTCAGACGGTCGGCAATAATCGGGAAAACGTCGCGGTTCACAAACGCCGGATGACGCGCCAGTTCGCGGGTTAGCGCCGTTTCCGGCCAGCGTTCAATCTCGGCGGTAATCACGCTTTGCTGAAAGGGAACGGCAGCGGGCTCAGCATCCAGCCCAACGGGCCAGACCGCAATCCCCAGCGGCTCACCGGCCTGGCGCAGCATGCGTCCTAGCTGACCGTTACCGAGTACGCAAACCTGCTTCATGCCGCACCTCGTGGGTCCGGGTTTTCCAGCACCTCATCGGTTTGCGCTTTACGCCAGTCATGTAGACGCTGATGCAGTTCTTTATCGTGTGTCGCCAGAATTTGTGCTGCCAGCAGGGCCGCATTCGCCGCACCCGCTTTGCCGATAGCCAGCGTCCCGACCGGAATGCCGCGCGGCATTTGCACGATGGAATAGAGGCTGTCGACACCGCTCAGCGCTGCGCTTTGCACCGGAACGCCTAATACCGGCACCAGCGTTTTTGCCGCAATCATTCCCGGCAGATGTGCTGCACCGCCTGCGCCCGCAATAATCACCTGATAGCCGTTCTCTTCAGCGTTTTCGGCGAAGCTGAACAGCTTGTCTGGGGTGCGGTGAGCGGAGACGACTTCAACATGATGCGGAACGTTCAGGATTTCGAAGATTTCGGCGGCGAACTGCATGGTAGCCCAGTCGCTTTTGGACCCCATCACGATGGCGACACGCGCCGGATTATTGCGGGAAGACATGCGTCTGAAAACTCCTGTGGTGCACAACACTCGACTTTTGAGGACACAGAGAATAGCATGTTTCAATCTCAAGGAAAACGATTGCGCACTTTACACTTCACTCTTCAAACTGCCTCTTTGTTGGCTGCATCTGCTCACCCCAGTCACTTACTTATGTAAGCTCCAGGGGACTCACAGATTTGCCGCCTCGATGCATCTCGAATAGTTTTGTGTAAATATCTGCAGAATTAAAACGGAAACGCGATCAGCTCAACGTCGTCTGGCGTGACCTTAACCATTGAACCTTCGGTGTGCCATGCGCCTAATACCACGCGGAAAGCGGGTTGGTGGTTGGCCGTCAGTTCATGCACTGCCGGACGATGGGTATGACCGTGAACCAGCCACTGCGTCTGATGTTTTTCCATCTCTGCAACCACGGCCTGCGGATTAACGTCCATGATCTCCAGCGATTTGTTGCTGTTGGCGGCAAGGCTTCCGGCGCGCATCTTTGCGGCAATGCGTTGGCGAACGAATAGCGGCAGGGCGAGAAACAGCGTTTGTAGCCAGGGTTGATGTACTTTGGCGCGAAACGCCTGATAGCCTGCGTCGTCGGTGCACAAGGTGTCGCCATGCATGATCAGTACTTTACGGCCATACAGGTCGAGCACTTTTTCCTGTGGCAACAGGGTCATGCCACTCTTACGGGCAAACCGTTTACCAAGCAGAAAATCACGGTTGCCGTGAATGAAGAAGCAGGGGACGCCGGAGTCAGCCAGCGCTTTTATCGCGGTGGCTATTTCATGATGCAGCGGGTTGGGGTCGTCGTCGCCTATCCAGGCTTCGAACAGATCGCCAAGAATGTATAGCGCATCGGCTGTTCGTGCCTCACCGGCTAAAAAACGCAGAAAACCGGCGGTGATCGCCGGTTCTTCCGTGCAGAGGTGAAGATCTGCAATAAACAGTGTCGCCACGATTACTCGCTGACGGTCACGTTTTCGATAATAACGTCTTCTTTCGGTACGTCCTGGTGCATGCCGCTGCGGCCGGTGGAAACGTTTTTGATTTTATCAACCACGTCCATGCCTTCAACCACTTCAGCAAACACACAGTAACCCCAGCCCTGCATACTTTCGCTGGAGAAGTTCAGGAAGTCGTTGTCGGCAACGTTGATGAAGAACTGCGCCGTTGCGGAGTGCGGAGCCTGAGTACGGGCCATCGCCAGCGTACCACGGGTATTTTTCAGACCGTTGTTCGCTTCGTTTTTGATAGCTTCTTTGGTTTCTTTTTGCTTCATGCCGGGTTCAAAACCGCCGCCCTGGATCATGAAACCGTTAATAACACGGTGGAAAATAGTGTTGTTATAGAAACCTTCGCGGCAGTAGTCCAGGAAGTTTTTAACTGTTTCAGGCGCTTTATCATCAAACGTTTTGATTACGATATCGCCGTGATTAGTGTGGAAAGTAACCATTTTTGCATCCTGTTCCGATAGAGTGGTGCTTCGACCCCGTTAAGGGTCAGAGTTAGGGGGGTGTTATAGCATAACCGCAAGCTGCGATCACCTCGCAAAGTGTGCTGCTTCCAGTCCCAATTATGGGTATTATACAGACTTTGTTATCCACACACGTCTACACGGAATCTTCGATGTTAAAAATCTTTAATACACTGACGCGCCAAAAAGAGGAATTCAAACCCATTCATGCCGGGGAAGTCGGCATGTACGTGTGTGGTATTACCGTTTACGATCTCTGTCATATTGGTCACGGACGTACCTTCGTTTCTTTCGACGTGGTTGCGCGCTACCTGCGCTTCCTCGGCTATAAACTGAAGTACGTGCGCAACATTACCGATATCGACGACAAAATCATTAAGCGCGCTAATGAAAATGGCGAGAGTTTTGTGGCGCTGGTCGACAGGATGATCGCGGAAATGCACAACGATTTTGATGCGTTGAATATTCTGCGCCCGGATCTTGAACCGCGTGCTACGCATCATATTGCGGAAATTATTGAAATTACCGAACAGCTGATCGCCAAAGGTCATGCCTATGTAGCCGATAACGGCGACGTGATGTTCGACGTACCGACTGACCCGCACTACGGTCAGCTGTCGCGCCAGGATCTGGATCAACTGCAGGCGGGTGCCCGCGTGGATGTTGTTGATGTGAAGCGTAACCCGATGGACTTCGTGCTGTGGAAGATGTCCAAAGAGGGCGAGCCGAGCTGGCCGTCACCGTGGGGGGCGGGCCGTCCTGGCTGGCACATTGAGTGCTCGGCGATGAACTGCAAACAGCTGGGCAACCATTTCGATATTCACGGCGGCGGCTCTGACCTGATGTTCCCGCATCATGAGAACGAAATCGCACAGTCCACCTGTGCGCACGACGGCGAATACGTTAACTACTGGATGCACTCCGGGATGGTGATGGTTGACCGTGAGAAAATGTCCAAATCACTGGGCAACTTCTTTACCGTGCGCGACGTGCTGAAATACTACGACGCCGAAACCATTCGCTACTTCCTGATGTCCGGCCACTATCGTAGCCAACTGAACTACAGCGAAGAGAACCTGAAGCAGGCGCGATCTGCGCTGGAG
Organism: Citrobacter sp. FP75; assembly: GCF_018342065.1. Classification (GTDB taxonomy): domain Bacteria; phylum Pseudomonadota; class Gammaproteobacteria; order Enterobacterales; family Enterobacteriaceae; genus Citrobacter. Next base: position 221,030 of record NZ_JAFDOE010000001.1, read on the forward strand.
CGTCTGTACACCGCGCTACGCGGCACCGACAAGTCCGTTGCCCCTGCCGGTGGTGAAGCCTTTGAAGCGCGTTTCATTGAAGCGATGGACGACGACTTCAATACGCCGGAAGCCTACTCCGTGCTGTTTGATATGGCGCGTGAGGTTAACCGTCTGAAGGGCGAAGATATGGCCGCGGCCAACGCTATGGCTGCGCATCTGCGTAAGCTGTCCGGCGTACTGGGCCTGCTGGAGCAGGATCCGGAAGCGTTCCTGCAAAGCGGCGCGCAGGCGGATGACGGTGAAGTCGCCGAAATTGAAGCGTTAATCCAACAGCGCTTAGATGCCCGTAAAGCGAAAGACTGGGCGGCGGCAGATGCGGCGCGTGACCGTCTCAACGAGATGGGCATTGTGCTGGAAGACGGCCCGCAAGGCACCACCTGGCGTCGTAAGTAATTATTTTTACAGGCCGTTCTGTTTGAACGGCCTTTTTACTTTTTGGCTTCAGGCGAAAGATACACGCACACCGATGCTCCTAAATTCTGATGCTCACATTCAGGTATTGCTCGGCTGTAATGAGCGATAAAGCGAATCACACTATCCCCACTGTTTAGTCCTACCTTTCCCGCTTGCAACAATTCCTCAGGTTGATCGTCGGTGAAAACGTTGGCGGCGAAGAGCTTCGCGCCTAATCGTTCAAAACTGCTGGCCCTAACGACAGAAGGTTGGTAATCATGGCGCTGCAGCCAGCGGCGAGCGTCATCACGTGACCAGATATTGCTATCATTTGCGCGAGCAAAAACCTCAAGCAACCAGCCGTTCGAGTTCTGATAGGGGCCGGAAAAGGGCCAGGCAATTAGGTTGTAGCGGGGACTGTGGAAGAGATTAAGCTTAATTGAGCTTTGCAGGAGCGTTTGCAGCGCCGTGGCAAGTTCTGTACGAGGGCGCAAAACCGCAATTTGCTGATTTACCAAATTATCTGCCAGAAACTCATACAGACCTTGTATATAGAGTGCTGACTCGGCGGTTTCGCAGGTATTCAGATTATGGTAAACCCGCCAATTACCGTCTGGCTGGCGCATGGCATAGCCGGCATGTGACCAGGTCAAATGTCGACTCGACATATCTTGTCCCTGACGCACAAGAATGGCGAGCGTCTCGGGTTGGCTATTAAGCTGTTGTTTGAGCTTTAGCGCCTGATCCATCGTTGCAGCGATGCTTTCCGGTGTGTGGGTTTTCTGGCCGCAGTTTGTGCTGTCTGCATAAGCGTTGAGTGAGCAAACGATGAGCCAGAAGGCAAAAATGAATGGCTTCATTTTACGGGGACCGTCTGGTTGCTGGAGAGGCCCGCATCATCATTATTCACCATATGGGCAAGGACTTTCCCCTCTTTTTTCAAATAAGCGCCAGTCCCTTCCTGCGTTTTTTCCAGCGTGATTTTATCCCCCGCCTTAAGGTTGCCCTCTTGAACGACATTCAGCGGCACCTCCATTTTTACCTCTTTGTTATCTGGGGCTTTCGCTGTTATGTGTGCAGTTTTTTGTTTTTTATTTTCAGTAACAGAGCCGATTATTAAGTTTAGCGGGAGCAGTACCGGAGAAAGAATAATTCCGCTAACCAACGCAGAACTGCCCACGCTGACAACGGCAGACGATGCTGCGTACCAGCCTGATGCCGACATTTCTTCACTGTGGCTGACATGAGAAAATGCGAAATACATCAGTGCGACAGTGAGTGTCTTTTTGTGCATATTGATTCCTTTTAATATGATTTTTTAAGTAGCCATACACATAATACAAAAATACTTCCCGGTAGCCACACCCATAATAATTCCGAAATAATCACCTGATGCCCGTAAGGGGTCGCGTAGCGTGATAGCGCAAACGGCGCGACCTTAATCACCTGCCATGGTGCAAAGAAGCGTTCATCTGACCAGGGCCACAGCCAGCCAACGCCTTTTCCTCCGGTCGTTACCGAATCCAGCAGGCTGTGAGACAGCAGTGAAACTGTCAGGAATAACCAGCAGCGAACCAGCCCGGCTTTAAACCATCGTCGGCCAATCATTACGCACAGCAGCGGCACCACAAAGGCGAACAGCAGCGAGTGGGTAAATCCACGGTGACCAAACACGTTGCCGTAGGCGATGCCGAACTTAAACGACAGGACGTCGGCGTCAGGCAGCATTGCCAGCACAACCCCGGCAAACAATAAGCGTGGTGGAATGGCTTTGAGCCCCAGACCCAATCCTAAGCAAAGAGGTACGGCTGCGTGGGTAACGATGGTTGGCATGATGGTCGCTTCGAATGAGAAAACAACATGCTAACAGCCTGCTGTGAAGTGAAGGTGAAGTTAATTATCTGAAAATTCGGGGGGACGGGCCGGATGCGGTGTTAACCGCTATCCGGCACCTGGGATCATGCCACGACGTTAATGCTCTGACCTTCAAAGCTCACGGTTTGTCCGGCAACGATTTTGCAGCGCTTGCGCGTTTCTACAACACCATCGACCTTCACCAACCCTTCGCCAATGGCGATTTTTGCCTGGGCGCCGCTTTCGCTCCAGCCTTCCAGCTTCAGCAGATCGCAGAGTTCAACGTGTGGGTGTTTACCCAGTGAAAATGTGGCCATCTTAAACGTCCTTTACATCATGATATTCAACACACGCCTGCAGCGTGTTTTCGATAAGTGTAGCGACGGTCATCGGGCCAACGCCACCCGGCACCGGTGTAATATACGAGGCACGCGCAGCGGCATCTTCAAAGACCACATCGCCAACAACCTTGCCATTCTCCAGACGGTTGATGCCGACATCAATCACAATCGCACCTTCTTTGATCCATTCACCGGGAATAAAGCCCGGTTTGCCGACGGCGACAATCAGCAGGTCAGCATGCTCAACGTGGTGACGCAGATCTTTGGTGAAGCGATGGGTTACCGTGGTGGTACAACCCGCCAGCAGCAGTTCCATGCTCATCGGGCGACCGACAATATTTGAAGCGCCAATCACCACGGCATTCAGGCCGTAGGTATCAATGTTGTAACGCTCAAGCAGGGTCACAATGCCGCGTGGCGTACACGGACGCAGGCGCGGTGCACGTTGACACAGGCGACCGACGTTATACGGGTGGAAGCCGTCGACGTCTTTATCCGGCGCAATGCGTTCGAGCACCTTGACGTTGTCGATACCCGCCGGTAACGGTAGCTGGACCAGGATACCGTCGATGGCTGCATCCGCATTGAGCGTATCGATGAGCTCAAGAAGTTCCGCCTCACTGGTGGTTTCAGGCAGGTCATAGGAGCGGGAGACGAACCCCACTTCGTCGCAGGCTTTGCGTTTACTCGCGACGTAAATCTGCGAAGCCGGGTTGCTACCTACCAGCACAACAGCCAGGCCTGGGGCGCGTAATCCAGCCGCTAAACGCGCCTGAACTTTTTGAGCAACCTCAGAGCGTACCTGCTGCGCAATCGTTTTACCGTCAATAATCTTTGCTGCCATCAGAGAGAGGATTCCGTCTGTTACGTTAAATCGAAGGGGATGCCACTATTTTGTCAGAAGCGCAGCGTGCTGTCAGTTTTCGTTTGCATTTTTAGGTGAGATTTGACGCGGCATGTTGTGGCAATGCAGGAGAGACAGAAGGTGAAAGCATTGCAATGATTAATGAGCATGCTAATTAAAATTAACCATAATGAAACAACTCATCACCCTTCTGTTTTCATGGGTAATGCTTCATAAACCAGACTGTTACGTACTATTGTGACGGTGTTTAAGTAATATTTACCCAGACTTTTCTTAGATCTCAATAAGAATTAGCCGGGGCCATTGCAAGTATTTGCAGGTATTTTTCATTAATTGAAATGTTTAATTTATCCCGGTGACGAATTGTCATATTCGTAAAGATTAATTAGTGAATCTCGTGCTCAGGAGAGTTGGAGTCAAGAATCGCTAATTCTCTTTCGATATATATCTTTACAGGACGCAGAGATAATTTGCCTGACATTTAATGTCGATAATGATTCAAACGGATCCGGCAGGATACCGGAACCGGATGTGTGTAATTCAAGGGAAAACCATGAAACGTAAATTAATTAACTCTTCTGTTATTGCCAGCCTGATGTTAGTGGCAGGTGCCGCAGTCGCAGCAGATCCGGTTAGTGTGAGCGGCGGTACCGTTCATTTTGAAGGTGAACTGGTCAATGCAGCCTGTGCGGTGAGTACTCAGTCAGCCGATCAGGTGGTGACATTAGGGCAGTATCGTACCGCCAGCTTTGCCGCAGTGGGTGATACCACGGCACAGATTCCATTCTCCATCGTGCTGAATGACTGCGATCCTGCCGTTGCCGCGACGGCAGCCGTGGCTTTCTCTGGCCAGGCGGATGCCACCAACTCGGCTCTGCTGGCTGTTTCTTCAGGGAATAACACCACCACCGCTGGCGGTGTAGGTATCGAGATTCTGGACAACGCGTCTACTGCGCTGAAACCTGATGGCGCGACCTTCTCTACTGCCCAGGCGCTGGTAGAAGGCACCAACACCCTGCGTTTCTCCGCACGTTATAAAGCGACTGCTGCAAGCGCCACGCCAGGCCAGGCAAACGCTGATGCTACCTTCATCATGAAATACGAATAAGCCGTTCTGATTTGCGCAAGGAAGACGACAGCCTCAATGGATGAGGCAATATCCGGGGATGATAAGGGATGAGGCAAATAACTTACAAAGGCATGGCGCTGGCGGGAATGCTGTGCGTAATGCCTGCGCTTGCACAGACGGTAATACTGGAAAGCGGTCGCCTCCACCTGCGTGGGCAGTTCGTCAATGGGGCCTGTACGGTTGCGGCCGATAGCCAGAGCTTGCGGGTGCAGATGGGGCAATATCGCACCAATGCATTCGGCGAACCGGGGAGTTTTGCCTCGACCAGCGTGCCGTTTTCGCTGCGCTTAACATCCTGTAACGCCGACGTTTATGACCATGTTGGGATTGCGTTTGCTGGCGTCACACCCGCAGAAGATCCGCAGGTTTTTCTGGCCAGCGGCGATGCGTCTGCGGCCTCGGGTATTGGTCTGGCATTATTTGATGAAGGGCAAAGACAAATTATTCCGAACGCGCTGCCGCTTCATTATGCCCCTATTTTAACGCAGGAAATGACGTTCCATTTCACCGCTCGCTATCGGGCCGTCTCGGAAAATATCACTCCGGGAACGCTTCGTTCAGACGTGTGGTTTACGTTGGTCTATCCCTGATTTATTTGCCAACGATAATCACACTAAAGGTATTTGTAGCCATGTTTAATTATCTTAAATCAGGTTTTATTATTATTTTCGCCTTATTTGCTTCCGGTAGCGTACAGGCTGCCGGAGGAATTGCATTAGGCGCCACCCGCGTTATTTATCCAGCTGAGGCTAAGCAAACTTCTCTGGCTATTAGCAACAGCGATACCCAAGAACGTTTCCTGGTTAATTCATGGATTGAGAATAGCGCAGGTGTTAAAGAAAAAGCATTTGTGGTAACGCCGCCGCTGTTTGTCAGCGAGCCCAAAAGCGAAAATACGCTGCGTATCATCTATGCCGGACAGCCGCTGCCCACCGACCGTGAATCACTGTTCTGGATGAACGTGAAGGCGATTCCGTCAGTCAATAAAAACAGTCTTGAAGGTAAAAACGTTCTGCAACTGGCGATCCTGTCACGCATTAAACTCTTTGTCCGACCGAATAACCTGCCGCAAATACCGGAAGACGCACCCGGCATGCTGCAATTTTCTCGTTCCGGCAACCAGTTGAAAATTACGAATCCGTCAGCCTATTACGTCACGCTGGTCAACCTCAATGTGGGAAAAACGAAGGTTGATAACGTCATGGTGGCACCGAAAAACGCGACGCAGATCCTGTTGCCTGCAGGCGTTCAGGGCAGTGTGACGTTCCAGACGGTCAATGATTACGGCGCAGTGACCCCCGCCAAAACGGTCAGCGTGCGTTGAGAAAACGATGAATAAGACAACGTATTTACCTGGCCTGTTACCGGGGTTTACGCCACCGCTAGCGGGCGTGGCGTTGTCCACGCTGGCAGCGGTATTTCCGCTATCAGGCCACGGGGAAAGCTATTTTAACCCTGCATTTTTATCTGCGGATACGGCGTCCGTGGCGGATTTGTCGCGTTTTGAAAAAGGTAATCACCAACCTGAAGGCGTCTACCGTGTGGATATCTGGCGCAATGATGAGTTTATTGCCACCCAGGATGTCCATTTTGCCACCAGTACAGCTAAAACCGGCGAGAAATCCGGTGGGCTAATGCCGTGCTTTGGTCTCGACTGGGTTAAGCGTCTGGGCGTTAACACCGCGGCGTTTCCGGCGCTCAATCAGGACCCGAACAGCACCTGTATTAATTTGCCTGAGGCGATCCCGGGTAGCGAAATCGCCTTCGATTTCTCTGCACTGCGCCTGAATATCAGTTTGCCGCAGGCCAGTATGCTGAACAGCGCGCGAGGCTACATCCCACCAGAGGAGTGGGATGAAGGCATTCCGGCGGCGCTGGTGAACTACAGCTTTACTGGCAGTCGCGGGAGCGACTCTGACAGCTATTTCTTAAGCATGCTGAGTGGTCTGAACTATGGCCCCTGGCGGCTTAGAAACAACGGTGCCTGGAGTTATTCCAAAGGCGACGGATACCACTCGCAGAGCTGGAAAAACATCGGGACCTGGCTTCAGCGCGCCATTATCCCGCTGAAGGGCGAGCTGGTGATGGGCGACAGCAACACTGGCAACGACGTCTTTGACAGCGTCGGGTTTCGCGGGGCGCGGCTTTACTCCTCAGACAGCATGTATCCGGATAGCTTGCAGGGGTATGCGCCCACGGTTCGCGGCATTGCCCGTACTGCGGCGAAGCTGACCATCCGCCAGAACGGCTATGTTATCTACCAAAGCTATGTGTCGCCAGGGGCGTTCTCGATTACCGACCTCAACCCTACGTCGTCCAGTGGTGACCTTGAAGTGACGGTGGATGAAAAAGATGGTAGCCAGCAGCGCTATACGGTGCCGTACTCCACGGTTCCACTGTTACAGCGCGAAGGGCGCATGAAGTATGACCTGGTGGCCGGGGATTTCCGCAGCGGCAACAGCCAGCAGTCATCTCCGTTTTTCGTTCAGGGCACGTTGATCGCCGGGCTGCCCGATGGGTACACCGCCTATGGCGGCACACAGCTGGCCTCTCGTTACAGCGCGTTGGTGTTTGGTACCGGGCGTAATTTGGGCGACTGGGGCGCGGTCTCCGTCGATTTAACCCATGCGCGCAGCCAGCTGGCGGATGACAGCACTCACCAGGGGCAATCGCTGCGTTTCCTGTACGCAAAATCACTGAATAATGTGGGCACCAACTTCCAGCTGTTGGGATATCGCTACTCAACGCGCGGGTTTTATACCCTCGATGACGTAGCGTATCGCAATATGGAAGGTTACGAGTACGAATATGACAGTGAAGGCAATCGTCATAAGGTGCCGGTGGTACAGAGCTATCACAATCTGAGCTACAGCAAAAAAGGCCGTTTTCAGATCAATATCTCGCAGAATCTCGGGGACTACGGATCGCTGTATGTCTCGGGGAGTCAGCAAACCTACTGGAATACGTCTGATACCAACACCTGGTATCAGCTCGGCTATGCCAGCGGCTGGCAGGGGATTAGCTATTCGCTCTCCTGGTCGTGGAATGAATCGGTAGGGATTGCCGACACCGACAGGATTCTGGCCTTCAATATGTCGGTGCCGTTCAGCCTGCTGACCGGGCGGCGCTATACGCGTGATAACGCGCTTGATCGCACCTATGCCACCTTCAATGCTAACCGTAATAGCAACGGACAAAACAGCTGGCAGAGCGGGATTGGCGGTACGTTGCTTGACGGGCGCAACCTGAGCTACAGCGTGAATCAGGGTCACAGTAGCACCAATGGTTACAGCGGTAGCGCCAGCGCAAACTGGCAGGCGGCCTATGGCACGCTAGGCATGGGATACAACTACGATCGCGACCAGCATGACTATAACTGGCAACTCTCCGGTGGCGTGATAGGACATGCGGACGGCATCACCCTCAGCCAGCCTCTGGGTGATACCAACGTGCTGATTAAAGCCCCTGGCGCCCAGGGCGTAAGGATAGAGAACCAGACCGGCGTGCAGACTGACTGGCGCGGTTACGCGGTCATGCCGTACGCCACCGTCTATCGCTACAACCGCGTGGCGCTGGATACCAATTCAATGAACAACCATACCGATGTGGAAAATAACGTCAGCAGCGTGGTGCCGACGCAGGGGGCGCTGGTGAGGGCGGCGTTTGATACGCGTATTGGCGTGCGAGCGTTGATCACGGTTCAACTGGCTGGAAAACCCGTGCCGTTCGGTTCAATTGTACGTGAAACCGTCAGCGGTGTGACCAGCATGGTGGGGGAAGACGGACAAATCTACCTGAGCGGACTGCCGCTGAAAGGCGAGCTGCTGATCCAGTGGGGCGAAGGCGCGAACGCGCGCTGCATGGCGCACTATGCCTTGCCTGAAGAGAGTCTGAAACAAGCGGTGACGCTCACCAATGTGACCTGCGAACGCCCGTCGGCATGAAAGGAATAATACGATGAAACGACAAACTGGTTTGTTACTCGGGAGCGCTTTACTGCTCCTGGCGAATTCGTCATGGGCAACGGTCTGCCAGAATTCGAACGGAACGCCGACGGATGTTTTTTACGACCTGTCGAATGTCTTTAACAGCAGTAACAACCATCCCGGACAGGTGGTGACATTGCCGGAAAAGTCCGGCTGGATTGGCGTCAATGCCACCTGTCCGGCCGGGACGACGGTGGATTACACCTATCGCAGCTATGTGACGGATCTTCCGGTGCAAAGCACCGAAGGGGGCTTTCAGTATCTGAAGCTCAATGACTACCTGCTGGGGGCCATGAGCATTACCGACAGCTACGCCGGGCTGTTTTATCCTCCACGAAATGATATTCGTATGGGGACTCACCCGAACGTACCCAAGCAGAAGCCCTTTGGCGTAATGGATTCAAAGTTGGTATTCAAATTAAAAGTGATTCGCTCATTTATTAACATGGTGCCGATCCCCCGGCAAACGATGTTCAGGGTCTATGTCACGACCAGCACCGGCGATGCCCTGAGTATGCCAGTGTACACCATCAGCTATAGCGGTAAGGTCGAAGTACCACAAAACTGCGAAGTGAATGCCGGGCAGGTTGTTGAATTTGATTTCGGTGATATCGGTGCCTCGCTATTTAGCAAGGCCGGGGCGGGTAATCGGCCAGAAGGCGTCAACCCACAAACCAAAACCATAGCGATAAAATGCACCAATGTCGCCGCGCAAGCCTACCTGACCATGCGCGTAGAGGCCGAAAAATCCTCCGGGCAAATGATGGTATCGGACAACGCCGATTTAGGTTTCATCGTTGCCGACAGCAGCGGCGTGCCGCTGACGCCTAACAACCTGTCCAGCACGATTCCGTTTCGCCTGGATGATAACGCCGCAGCAAGTGTCAGCATCCGGGCATGGCCGGTTAGCGTGACGGGTAATAAACCGGCGGAAGGGCCATTTACCGCCCGTGGATATCTGCGAGTGGATTATGAATAAGAGGAGAACACGGGGCATTCGCACACTGTTGGTGGCCGCAGTCGCGCTGTCATTCAGCTCGTTAAGCCGGGCGGATACCTCGTTGGGTGAGATCAATATTGAGCTGCGCGGGAACGTGGTGGACTTCACCTGTGTCGTGATTGCCGGCGACAGCAATAAATACGTGGATCTGGGCACCTGGCCGACAAAGCAGCTGAAAACCAGCGGCGATAGTACTCAACCGATCTCTTTTTCGCTAAAGCTGGAAGGCTGCCCGCCAGGGTCGGCATCAATCACCTTTTCCGGCACGCCAGCAGCAGGCACCACGCTACTGGCGCTGGATGATACGGTGATGGCACAAAAGGTGGCGATTGAACTGCGTGACAGCGATCGCACGCGATTGCCGCTCGAACAGGCCAGCCAGAAGGTGGCAATTGATGATAATGGCAATGCCACGCTGACCTTTTTCGCGAACTATATTGCTATAGCGGATGGAGTTCAGCCTGGACTTGCCAGGGCCGATGCGACGTTTATGATCAACTATAACTAACAACCTACTCCCGAACGACATCTCGCCGGGAGTGGGGTTACATTAATTCATGCATTTTCGCATAATCGATGAGCTCGACAATAGTATGCAAACCAAGCTTGGAGTAGATATTGGCTTTGTGCGCACTGATCGTTTTATTGCTGAGTAATAGCTGCTCAGCGATTTCTTTATTGGATAACCCATTTGCCAGATAACGCAAAACCGTGACTTCGCGATTGGAAAGCGGCATGTCATTCAGCTCTCCTTTACGTATATTAATGTTATTAATAAAGTTAAGCGTATCGGACGGGAAAAAAGAATACCCGGATAAGATCATTTTAACCGCATTATAGATATCGTTCAGATCCTTCCGTTTACTGACGAAACCATTTGCGCCTGCCCGGATAGCACGTCCGGCGTAAAACGATTCAGATTTTGAGGACAAAAACAGGACCCGCGTTTTTTCCTGCAGTGATTTAATTCTCTTGAGTAAGGTAAATCCGTCGGCGCCAGGCAGTTCAATATCCAGAATGACGAGGTCGACAGGATAGGTACGCAGATGATCTATTGCCGTGCGGCTGTCATCGGTTTTCAGTACTACCTCGATATTACTATTTTTTTCGAGCAGCACTTCTATCGACATTCTGACAATAGGGTGTTCGTCCATAATGATAACGGATGCTGGTTTCATTGTTTTATGCCTCAAACTGTTTGTGTATCTTGCGATTTTGATAAAACATCAGGCGTTATTAATATTGTCAAATAGCCAAAGATTGTTCTGCGAGAAGAACCGAAAGAATAATATTTCATCCTTGTTCATTCGGTCGTTCTTCGTCAGAACAATAAGTGTGTGGAATATCCATTTCACACCAGGAAAATTTACAATTAATCATAAAACAGTAGGGATTATACCCGCTCTGCTCCTTCGGAAAAGTCTTGTGGTAAGTAACTTCTTAATGGTTGTTACGATATCCTGAAAGATCCCGGTATGTTTACGATTGTTAGTATTATTTTCCTTATGTTTTAATTATGGCAGATTGAAAGTTTTTTTAAAATACTAAAAACAATACAACAGGCTAATTGTTTAGGTTTTGTTAAGAAGTCCCAGGTCGTCTATTAAGAGGTAATACGCAGTATTCGTAAGGTTAAACGCGGTGAGAGGCGTGGTCATAATACCAGGACTAGTTGTAAATATTAAATTTATGTAAAAAATACACGGCATGTCTCAGTGTGAAATAAGTAATTTCTTAAAAAATCTTATTTCACAGCGAGTTATGGTGTTAAATTAAATGAGTAGAGGTAACATTAAGACGGTGTATCAGATGCAAAAAGCGTTGGCGGTGCGGCAATCCCAGGCGTGTAATCAGCTGATTCAGGCGATAGATGATGCGGTGATAAGGCCGGTTCTGCGAATGGGCAATCTTTTTTAGGGATTCACCGCGTAATAGCAATGAAACCATCTCCCAGTCAGCCTGACTTAAGCGCTCAGAATGAATATTATTTAGATTTGGTGATAATAACGCTTCGCGTATGTCTGCAAGCTGCTGCTGACGAGGAAGAACGTAAAAGGGGCCCGTCATGGCAATAAATTTACTTAGACTCTCGTCATTAGCGGTGAGCAATAAAAAAATCTGAATATCACTGCGCTGTTTAACCAGTTGGCGCAACCATTCGAGCGTCTCGAAATAAGATAATTGTAACCCGTCCATGTCAATCACTAACTGACGGCATTCAGGGTCCTGCAGGCTGGTGAGTGCGGACTCAAAATTCTGGAATACGGCCGTGCGGGTACCCGAAAATAAAAAGCGGTTCAGCGTGTAGGCGAGGTAGTAATCGGTGGTGATAATCGCCTGCGATATAGTATCTCCGGGTAGCGTATAATTGAGTTTTTGTGTCAGATACTCAAGTCGGTCAAATACCTGTGGCGCACAGTGATGATATTGATGGGTACAGTGAGTATTGCGTAAACGGCGATGTCGTTCCCGGCGTAGTGCGCTGCGCATCCTTCCTTTTTTCCTTACCGTTTTATTTTCACTGAACCGGATGAATGGCAGGCCATAAATATCCCTGCCCCAATTCCGCGCCAGCCTGCAGGGCAATTTCCTTGTGCTTTTGGGTTTCAATCCCTTCTACAATCATTCGATTCGCGATTGCCTGTCCCCACTGAATGGTTTGTTGGAGCCTGCCTGGTTTTTTACTCAGTGTCCAAAAGGTATTTTTATCCAGCTTAATGCCTGACAATTGCCAATTAGCCTCAATGAATGCAATAAGCAATTCTTCATTAGCATCATCCATCCAGATGGGGGTACCCAAAGCTTCAATATGTTGAATTGTCTTATACACCACAGTGCGTTGAGCGGTGCTGAGCGAAAGGAAAGTAACAGCATCCTGTATTTCGATGACGAGGTTAGGTGGAAAAACAGTGCTGGCCCAATGAAACGATGCCCAGTCCAGGAAGGCCTTCATCGGCAAATTCAGGGAATAAGCGTATTCTGGCCGAAAACGCATGATGTTGGCTATCTGCTGATAAAACAGACTCTGTTGGCGTGGTAAAGAAAGCTGGCGAAAATAGTTTTCGCTATTAATTTTGCGGGGAAAATGGGTCAGGACTTCAAAACCATATCGGTGCGAAGTCGACAAATCAACAATGGGTTCCAGTTTAAACGTAAGGGGGAAAACACGGGCATCATTTTCTATTGAGGACGGTGCATGCTCATATTTATCATTCCATAATAACAGGCTCGGTGTCACGATATCCCCCCGAAGCAGAGCAAATATTACCGAGTGTGTATTTTTATTACCCCGGAAATAATATATAGGTATTATTGTGGCAGCGTAGAAACCGGCACAGTAGGTACTGATACTTAATTGGCTATGAGACATTTCTCATAAAAACACCGGTGCATAAGAAACGGTTCAACTTTGTAGAAAACTCAGGTTAACCCTGATGTATCTTAAGAATTGCTGCTCGTTTTTCACATGCAGCTTTTTCATGATGCTGCGGCGAGTCGCCTTCGCCTGGAGCTCACTGAGCGCAAGCAGATGCGCCGTTTCGGCGATGGTATATCCGCTGGCGAGAAACATTAAAAACTGGCGCTCTGCAATGGAAAAGTTGCGGGTGGTGCAATAGTGGCAGACGGTGGCGGGGACGCTGGAGCGGAGTGCGCGTTTTTGCAAAATGAGCACCATTTTTTTGCTGATCTCTTCGACGTCATCTTCGCGATAAATAAGCGGCAACATGTACAGGCAGGGTCTGAACATCAGCTTATCTTTATCGCATTTGTTGCAAATAATGACCCGATGCTGGTGTCTGGTATGGACAGGAATTTCGTAACAGCCTGCGCTGAACCAATCTTCATCTAACGATAAAAAGGCGATGTCTGCACAATCAATATCGTCGACAGGCAAGAAGCAAATCTTCTGGTGCCACTGATTTGCCAGGCGAGTAATAATGATTTTCAGTCCATGTTCGAAGTGACTGTTTTCTTCTTTGATGGCGATACTTAACATTGAAGAGGTCCTAAACCGCAGGGAAGGGAGTAGGAGAATGTTAAGCAAAATCATTAATTTTCTAAATACATTTAACCTTAATCCGGGCTTTACGGTGCCTGAGTTGTTACCAGGTGATTTCCTGGATACCCGTGGACGAGCAGAAAAAACAACATTCGTACACTTCGCAAGCAACCAGAACAAAAGGCATTGACTCAGCAGGCGCTGACCGTATAATTCACGCGTTTCATCCGCATGAAGTAACCACTTCGCAATGCGCCCTTAGCTCAGTTGGATAGAGCAACGGCCTTCTAAGCCGTAGGTCGTAGGTTCGAATCCTACAGGGCGTACCATTTCGACAGCATTTATCTCTCATCATCCCTGTTGCATTCGCCATTACGCCTAACCTGTAACCTCGTAGTAGACATTTTCCGCAAGATTCAGGAAATGCGTAACGGACAGCAACGGGAGCGTATTCGCTCCCGTTTTCGTCATTTTTCCGATGACATCACCGTACAACAAGAACCGGACATTTTGCGTGGCGCACCACGGCTGAGGCCGTTGAACCCAGCAGATAAGTGCTAAAACCTGGCTTATGTGAACCGATGACGATGAGTTCCGCGTCTACTGCTTCCGCGAGCTTCAGGATCTGATCTTTAGGCGGGCCGTAAACCACGTGGAGCTCCGTCCTGCCGGCAGGAATGTTGAATTGCTTAACGATCTCTTCCAGCTTTTCGGTGGCCTTAACCTGAATGCCACTTCTGTCCGGAAATTCACTGGAGTAGGCCAGTCCTAATGATGCGTAGAATGGGACGGTGGGGATAACGGCTAAAAAATGGACCTTTGCCGTTTTTGCATGCGCCTCGACCTGAGGAATCACCTGGCGAGTTAAATCGGTTTCGGAGATATCAATCGGCACCAGAATAGAACGATACATATTCACCACCTCTTGTTTGTTTTACCGTCCTCTTGAGTGTAGCGAATTGGCACCTTGTGTAATAAGTGACCAGATCAAGGATGTGTGACTATCCCCCTGTCTATCGCGTGGCGAAAGAGATTTATCTTTGCCTTTTTTCATTGTATATTTATTTATATAGCGAGTGGGTATTTAAGGTAATATTCATCCCTGTGCTGCATTCTCCACTTTTTACGCTGATATTTTATTTAATAATGGATTTTTAAACTAATATTCGAGTTTTATATTCTGTTTTTAAGCTAAATTATATAGATACATTCTTATTATATTAAATATGCGATCGCCTTCAAACTTGCCTACATGCTAATTATCATTCCCTTCCAGTTTTGATGAAGGTCAAGAAGTAACCAGGTCGGTGTAATTATTGTCTACCTATTAAAGGGTACGTGGCCTGTGGGAATGAAAGATGAGAAAAATAAATAAAACCATCCTCTGGACAATGCTGCTGTGTATTGTTCTGGGAGCCGTTATTGTTTTGGCTGGGCAATGGACATTGCATAAAACGTCGAGTACTGAGTTTTGTCTGTCATGCCATACCATGCAGGCACCTTACGAGGAATATACCGGCTCGGTCCATTTTCAGAATAAGAAAGGTATTCGCGCTGAATGTGCAGATTGTCATATTCCGCAAGGTGGACTGGATTACCTGATGGCGAAGGTGCGAGCGACAAAAGATGTTTACCATCAGTTAGTCACTAAAAAGATCGATACCCCAGAAAAATTTGAAGAACATCGCCTGGAAATGGCACAAACCGTGTGGGCGCAATTGAAAGCCAGTGATTCGGCCACCTGCCGTAGCTGCCACAGTATGGACGCGATGGATCTTGCCGCACAAAGCGCCGATGCGCAGAAAATGCATAAAATGGGCATTGCGGAAAAACAAACCTGTATTGATTGCCACAAAGGCGTCGCTCATTTCCCTCCTGAAATAAAAATGGATGACAGCGCCCTTAAAGGGCTTGAAGCGCAGTCCGCATCAACTCCCGTAACGGCGAAAGAACTTTATGTTGTCAGTAATACCGCGCTTGGCGACCTGGGTACGGTCTATCCGGCGACCAAAATGCAGGTACTGAAATCGACGGATAATTCGCGACTGGTTGAGATTCGCGGCAGCCAGATGCAGGGAACGGAACAAATCATTTATTACGCGGCGGGTCAGCGCCTGATCCTCGCCAGCCTGAGTGAAAAAGGACAGCAGTCGCTCAAGATTCTCTCTGACTGGAAAGCAGATGACTACGGCAATACGTGGCGGGACGTGGCTCTGCAAGGAGAATGGAGCGGTTCTGCTCTTGCCAGCCGTGAACCGATGTGGGATTACGCACGCAAGCTCGACAATGTGTATTGCGCTGGCTGCCACGCGCCGATCCCTGCTAATCACTTTACGCTCAACGCCTGGCCTTCGGTGGCAAAAGGGATGGGCGCTCGCACCAATATCAGTGAAAACGAACTGGATATCCTGAGCCGTTACTTCCAGTACAACGCGAAAGACATGAATAAATAAGCGATAACACCAGGAGAAATCATGAAACTCACAAGACGTGACTTTATCAAGACGGCTGGCGCGGCAACCGGGACTATGGCGATTTCTTCGGTGATCCCGATGCCAGCCTGGGCTGAAGGCGAAAATGGCGGGGCAATCCTGACGGCCGCACGTTGGGGTGCGGTGTATGTGGAAGTGAAAGACGGTAAAGTGGTTTCCTCAAAAGGCGCATTACCAAAAACCGTGCCGAACTCCTTACAACAAACCGCACCGGACCAGGTGCATACCAATATCCGCGTAAAATATCCGATGGTGCGCAAAAGCTATCTGGAAAACCCAGGTAAAGCAGACGGCAAACGCGGCAGCGATCCTTTTGTGCGGGTGAGTTGGGATCAAGCCCTGAAACTCATCCATGAACAACATAGCCGGATCCGCAGCAGCTATGGTCCAGCTTCGATATTTGCCGGTTCTTATGGCTGGCGCTCCAGCGGCGTTTTGCATAAAGCGCAAACGTTGCTGCAACGTTACATGAGCATGGCGGGCGGATATGCCGGACACTCAGGGGATTATTCAACCGGGGCCGCACAGGTCATCATGCCCTACGTTGTGGGATCGGTTGAAGTCTACGAGCAGCAAACTACCTGGCCAATGGTGCTTGAGCACAGTCAGGTCGTGGTGCTGTGGGGGATGAACCCGCTCAATACGTTAAAAATTGCCTGGAGCAGCACAGATGAACAAGGGATTGAATACTTTAATCTGCTGAAGAAATCAGGGAAAAGCGTCATCGCCATCGATCCTATGCGTTCTGAAACGATTGAATTCTTCGGTGATAACGCCACCTGGATTGCGCCACATATGGGCACCGACGTGGCGATGATGCTTGGGATTGCCCACACGCTGGTGAAGAAAAACCTCCACGACAAAGCGTTCCTGGAAAAATACACCACCGGATACCCGCAGTTTGAAGAGTATCTGCTCGGTAAGAGCGACAACATTGAGAAAACCGCTGAGTGGGCTTCCGGCGTGTGCGGTGTACCTGCAGAACAGTTGGAAAAACTGGCAGACATTTTCTCCAGTAACAAAACCATGTTAATGGCTGGGTGGGGGATCCAACGCCAGCAATACGGCGAGCAAAAACACTGGATGCTGGTGACGCTGGCGGCCATGCTGGGGCAAATTGGTACCGAAGGCGGTGGTTTTGGTTTCTCTTACCACTACTCTAACGGCGGCAACCCGACGCGCACCGGTGGGGTATTACCGGCGATATCCGCCAAAATTGAGGGCGGTTCGTCAGCGGGAAACGACTGGGCGGTTTCTGATGCGGTAACCAGCCTGCCGGTGGCGCGAATCGTCGAAGCGCTGGAAAACCCTGGCGGCAAATATCAGCATAATGGTAAAGAGCAGATCTTCCCGGAGATCAAAATGATCTGGTGGGCAGGTGGCGCTAACTTTACCCATCATCAGGATACTAACCGTTTAATTAAAGCCTGGCAGAAGCCCGAACTGGTTGTTATCTCCGAGTGCTACTGGACCGCAGCGGCCAAACACGCCGATATTGTCCTGCCAATTACCACCTCGTTTGAGCGTAACGATCTGACCATGACCGGCGACTACAGTAACCAGCATCTGGTGCCGATGAAGCAGGTCATCGCGCCGCAGTTTGAAGCGCGCAGTGATTTTGACGTATTTGCCGATCTGGCCGAAATGCTCAAACCAGGCGGAAAAGCGGTCTATAACGAAGGCAAAGATGAAATGGCGTGGTTGAAGCAATTCTACGACGTTGCGCAGAAGGCCGCCCGCGCCCAGCGTGTCGCGATGCCACAGTTCAATGCATTCTGGCAGCAGAATAAATTGATCGAAATGCGTGAAAATGAGAAGAACAACAAATATATTCGCTATGCCGATTTCCGCAGCGATCCGGTGATGAACGCACTCGGTACGCCGAGCGGTAAGATAGAAATCTACTCGAAAACGATTGAGGGCTATAAATATAAAGACTGTCCGCCACATGCCTCCTGGATTGAACCGGATGAGTGGAAAGGCTCTGCGGATAAGGATCAGCTGCAACTACTGACGGCACACCCGGCACATCGTCTACATAGCCAGTTGAACTACGCGTTGCTGCGCAAAGAGTACGCCATTGCCAATCGCGAACCGGTGACGATTCATCCGGATGACGCAAAAGCCAGAGGTATTGCCGAGGGTGATCTGGTGCGTGTCTGGAATGCGCGTGGACAGGTGCTGGTGGGGGCGCACGTCAGCGACGGGATCAAACCTGGGATCATCTGTATTCACGAAGGGGCCTGGCCAGATATTGAAAACGGTATATGTAAAAACGGCGGGGCCAACGTATTGACGGCGGATATTCCAACCTCAAGACTGGCGAATGGCTGCGCAGGTAATACTAGTCTGGTGTACGCGGAGAAATATACTGGCGAAGCGCCAAAACTCACCGTCTTTGATGAGCCTGAAATCGTCACTATGTAATAATGACTGATAAACGGGAACCGCAAGGTTCCCGTTTTTTATTGCTGTTTTGGCAACGTTTTACGGTCGTTAGTCTGCCAGCACGATCACATCCCCCGTTGCAGGAGCATTTGTTCCAGGTAGCCACAATCGCCCCCATGAACCGGTGCAGTGACAGCCGAGAACCGTGTCTGGTTTTTGTTGCTTAATAAATTGCCGTGTCTGCCATAGCTTAAAGGGCGACGCCGTGCGTAAATGAAATCCGCCGATCAGGGCGTGGATCTTTGTCATGCCGGTAATATTTTGACAATGGCGGACGATGTTTTCTATTCCCCGATGCCCGCAGCCGGTAATGATGACTAACCCGCGCTCAGATTTATAGATCAATACACCTTCGTCGCTAATGTAATCCGGTTGGGGGGACTGTCCGTGAATAACGCCATAGGCTTGCGGAGCGGGCACGCTAATTTCGCCGGACCACAAAAAACGCTCACTAATGGCCAACGGTTCGCGGGTGTATTCCATAATGAGTCGAGAGTAGTCGTTATCGCGGGAGAGTTTTTTTATTTTTCGCGACGTTCCCGCGAAGTTTAGTGAGGCGTAACGCTCGCAGGCGATTTGAGGATGGCAAATGATACGACTGTTATCCGCAAGCCACGGCACGCCGCCACAGTGATCATAATGGCCGTGCGAAAGTACCACGGCGGTAAGCTGCGATAAATCAACGCCCATTCGCGCGGCGTTCAGCATAAAGCTGTCATCCGGCCCGGTATCGAACAGGATAGTGGTTGTTTCATCCTGGACTAACAGACTTAATCCAGGCTTTGCCCGTAATGATGTATCTGCGCCAGCAGCGCGTCTGTTTTCAAGCAATACCGTCAGGGTTAACGCCACGTCTGACTCCAGTATTAAAACGGCATACTGTAGCGCAGGGTATTTGAGAGCGTTGTGATCGCAACGCTCTTTAGCGTTATCCGTTATCGCGCACGATTTGCCTGGGCGCGGTGTTTTTCCGCTTGCTGTTCATGGGCATAGGAATGACCATTATTCATCGACTGATGTACGACCATCGCTTTCTCATGTTCATTCATTTGTGCAAATGATTGTGCGTGAGGTGACGTTTCTGCCGCATTAACGCCAGCTGAAATAAAAAATGCGATAGCTAAAAAAGAGGACATCTTATTCATCATATTTCTCCTGTGTGAGTTTACGGAAGAAATTATAATTAGCGAGGACTGTCAGCGGCGTGACAAGATTATGACGGTTATGTCAGAGAATAAATAAAAATACCCGGTCGTCACCGGATGGCGTATTTGCGCCATCCGGTAGGGTTAAATCGCATGTTTTGGCAGCGTCAGAATAAAACGGGTGGCGCGGGCGTCGGAGGTGACAGCCACTTTCCCCTGGTGGGCCGTAACAATCGATTTCACAATCGCCAGGCCAATGCCGCTACCTTCGCCTTTACGCTGTCGTGACGGGTCCACGCGATAGAAACGATCGAAGAGTCGCGGAAGATGTTCTGCGGCGATGGGGTTTCCGGGGTTCTCGACGATAATCTGTACTTGGCCATCTGCCTCTTTAACTCGCACGGTCACCGACTGGCCTTTGGGCGTGTAGCGCATAGCGTTAGACAGCAGATTGCTCAGGGCTCTGCGCAGCATTAACGGATCGCCAGACACCCAGCATGCGCGGCCCTCAAAGCGTAAACTGACCTCGCGCTCTTCTGCCCAGGCCTCGAAAAAGTCAAACACCTTACCGACTTCATCCGCTAGGTTGAGCGCTGTCTTTTCCGGGATTAGCTGATTGTTGTCTGCCTGTGCCAGGAACAGCATATCGCTCACCATCTTCGACATCCGGCCAAACTCTTCGAGATTGGAATAGAGCACATCTTCCAGTTCTTTCTGGCTACGGGGCTGGCTGAGCGCAATTTCCGTTTGTGTGACCAGGTTGGTGATGGGCGTGCGGATCTCATGGGCAATATCCGCTGAGAAATTGGACTGGCGTTTAAATACGTCCTCGATACGTTCGATCATGTGATTAAACGAACTCACCAGTTGTTCCAGTTCAATAGGAACGGCTTGGGGATCCAGGCGCACATCAAGATCTTTCGAGGTGATATTTTGGATGCGGCGACTGACATTACGGATCGGTTCATGACCTTTATAAACGGCGAACAGCACGATAAAAACAATCATCATGCTAATTATCGATGCCGTCATAATCAGTTTGTTTTTCAGATCGTTAATATAATGCAGATGGAAATCTATCGATAACGCTATATACAGCGTCAAGGCCGGTTTACCGTCCGCTAACTGGCCCACAGGCAAACGAATCATTCGCCAGTTGGAGGGGCTGTTTTGCCCGTGATCGTGATTCTGCGTGCGTAGCGTGGGGCCGGAGATTAAAAAGACGTTATTGTTACGGGCATTTTTATCCGGTGTCGCACTGGCGATAAATTGGCGCAGATCCGGCGCGCCAGGTGAATGGAAAATGGCCTTATGGTTGGTATCTTCCAGCGAAATAATGACGTTAGAGTAGCCGGAAACCACATTTTTTAGGGTTTCCAGCCGGCGGGATTCGGGTTCGTTGGGTTGATTGAGGATCCGTTCCAGCGTGGTGCTTATTTCTCTTAAATCGTTGATATCCTGCTCGGCAAAATGGACCTTCACGGAGTGGATCATTATCCAGGCGAAGGCGAAAAATGAGGCGATGGTCGCCAGACTGATAAAAAAGGTCAGGCGCGTTGCCAGCGAAAAGGGGCGTTGCAGGCGCTTAATTGCCATCTGGCACCTCAAGCATATATCCCACACCGCGCACGGTCTGAATCAGCTTCGGTTCAAAATCATTATCAATTTTAGCGCGCAGGCGCTTCACGGCGACGTCAATCGCATTGGTGTCGCTGTCAAAATTCATGTCCCAGACCTGCGAGGCAATCAGCGAGCGGGGCAACACTTCCCCCTGATGGCGCAGGAAAAACTCGAGCAGCGTAAATTCTTTGCTGGTGAGGGTAATGCGGGTGCCGCTGCGGGTGACTTTTCGGCTGACCAGATCGACCATTAAATCCGCAACCTGAAACTGACTCTCGACAATCACCGCCGCTCCGCGACGCAGCAACGTTCTGACTCGCGCCAGCAGTTCGGCAAAGGCAAACGGTTTAACCAGGTAATCATCCGCCCCCAATTCCAGACCTTTGACCCGGTGTTCAATCGTACCCAGCGCGGTGAGGAGTAGAATCGGCATGCCTTTGCTGGCACTGCGCAGCATACGCACGATATCCCAACCGTTCACGTCAGGCAGCATGATGTCGAGAATGATCAGGTCATAATCAGCGGTCATAGCCAGGTGATACCCGTTCAGGCCGTTATCTGCCAAATCGACAACAAAACCGGCTTCCGTCAGGCCCTTAGTCAGGTACTCGCCGGTTTTTTTCTCATCTTCGACGACCAAAATTTTCATCACTTTCTCCTTCACCCACTGGCTGTGCGGGTTTCAATTCTAGAGAAGCGGGATCGGATAGCAATGAGTTATTGGGAAAATGACAGCTTTGTCATTTTACTGTCACCGCTTAAACAGAGTCGATTCGATAAGATGCACGGTAATAAATTCACATTCCAGTCCGGTTTGGACGAAAAGAACTATGTGCAAATTTAAGCTTCTTACCCTCAGTGTTGTTTTTATTCTGGCCGGTTGTTCGCTGGCGCCGGAGTATCAGCGTCCGGCAATGCCGGTGCCGCAGCAATTCTCCTTAAGCCAGAATGCGCTGGTTCCGACACCTCAGGGATATCAGGACACGGGCTGGCGCACCTTTTTCGTTGACGATCAGGTGAAAGCGCTGATTGGCGAGGCGCTGCTGAATAACCGTGATTTACGCATGGCAACCCTGAAGGTTCAGGAAGCAAGAGCACAATATGGGGTGACGGATGCAGACCGCTATCCACAGCTTAATGCTGGCTCCAGCGGCACTTATAGCGGAAAATTTAAAGGTGATACCAGCACGCAGAAAGAATTTGAGGCTGGACTGAATCTCAGTTTCGATTTGGATTTCTTCGGACGGCTGAAAAATATGAGTGAAGCCGAACGACAGAATTTCTTTGCCAGCGAAGAAGCGCGCCGGGCGGTGCATATCTTATTAATTTCCAACGTGTCGCAAAGTTATTTCAACCAGCGCCTGGCTTACGCACAGTTGCAAATCGCCGAAGAAACGCTGCAAAACTATCAGCGCTCTTATGCCTTTGTCGAAAAACAACTGCTAACGGGAAGTACCAATGTCCTGGCGCTGGAACAGGCGCGGGGTGTGATTGAAAGTACGCGCGCCGATATCGCAAAACGTAAAGGCGAACTGGCGCAGGCGAATAATGCGCTGCAGCTGCTGCTGGGCACCTACGGGAAATTACCGGATGACCGGGCGCTCAGCCGCGGTGATATTAACGCGGTGACGCTGCCGCCGTCGCTCCCGTCACAAATACTGCTCCAGCGTCCGGATATTTTAGAAGCCGAGCATGCGTTAATGGCGGCAAATGCCAATATCGGTGCCGCGCGGGCGGCTTTTTTCCCATCTATTACGCTTACCAGTTCGGTATCTGGCAGCAGTAGCGAGCTCTCCAGCTTATTTAATGCCGCCAGCGGCATGTGGAATTTCGTGCCCAAAATTGATATTCCGATTTTTAACGCTGGACGTAACCAGTCAAATCTCGATTTGGCCGAAATACGCCAGCAGCAGTCGGTAGTGAATTACGAACAAAAAATCCAGAACGCGTTTAAAGAAGTGGCGGATGCACTGGTGCTGCGCCAAAGTCTGGCAGATCAAATTACCGCTCAGCAGCGCTATCTGGACTCTTTGCAAATCACGCTGCAACGCGCCAGAGCGCTCTATCAAAATGGTGCAGTCAGCTATATCGAAGTACTGGACGCAGAGCGTTCTTTATTCGCTACCCGGCAATCGTTGCTCGATCTTAATTATGCCCAGCAGGTTAATGAAATTAAGCTGTTTACTGCCCTGGGCGGCGGTTGGGTGGAATAACCTTAAATATTAATTTTTCAGGAGCATAAAGTATGAATACTACCGTCAAAGCCGCATTATTGAGTCTTTTCTCTGTGGTTATATTTAATGCTCAGGCCAGTGAGCATCAGCATGGCGAAATGATGAATATGCAAACTGCTGCCCAGCAGGGACAAATTATCAGCGCTACTGGCGTGATTGAATCTATTGATACGGCAAGCAAAAAAATCACCATCAAGCATGAACCTATTCCGGCGGTGAACTGGCCTGCCATGACCATGCGTTTTACGCTGGTCCCGGAAACAAAGGCTGATGATATTAAGCCCGGCGATAAGGTTGCCTTTACCTTTGTTCAACAGGGAAACCTCTCTGTATTACGTGATATTCACGTCAGTCAATAACGTCGTTCGCAGGTCTCTTTTATTCTCACCCGCCTTCCCTGAACGCGGGTGAGACACTCGCGCAATGGAAATCACTATGGCGTCTTTAAACATTAAAAATACCGCGCTTATTCTTGCCAGCATGATTATCGGTGGAGTTATTTCTGTCGGTATATATCCTTATTTGTCATCAGCAAACGTCTCGACCGACAGCGGCTCCGCTACGCAAAAAGAGGCGCGTAAAGTGCTGTTCTGGTATGACCCAATGTACCCGAATACGCGTTTTGATAAGCCGGGTAAATCGCCGTTTATGGATATGGATCTGATCCCGAAATATGCCGATGAAGAGACCGCGAGCGACTCAGCTGCAAGCGTGCGAATCGATCCAACGCAAACCCAAAATCTGGGGCTAAA
This sequence comes from Citrobacter sp. FP75, assembly GCF_018342065.1. Classification (GTDB taxonomy): domain Bacteria; phylum Pseudomonadota; class Gammaproteobacteria; order Enterobacterales; family Enterobacteriaceae; genus Citrobacter. Next base: position 245,331 of record NZ_JAFDOE010000001.1, read on the forward strand.
AACAGAGGCCGTGCGCCGCGGGCCGTTGCAGTATGCACAAACTTTCCCGGCCAACGTCAGCTATAACGAATATCAGTTTGTCATTGTGCAGGCGCGTTCTGCGGGTTTTATCGAAAAAGTGTATCCATTGACCGTCGGAGACAAAATTAAAAAAGGCGCGCCGCTGATTGATCTGACCATCCCCGACTGGGTTGAAGCGCAGAGCGAATATCTGCTGCTGCGTGAAACCGGCGGTACCGCCACCCAGGTCGACGGTATTCTCGAAAGATTACGTCTGGCCGGGATGCCCGAGCAGGACATCCAGCGCTTAAAATCGACCCGTCAAATTCAGACCCGCTTCACCCTGCGCGCCCCCATCGATGGGGTAATCACTGCCTTTGATTTGCGCACCGGCATGAACATTTCGAAAGATAACGTGGTGGCAAAAATTCAGGGAATGGATCCGGTGTGGGTCAGCGCGTCTGTCCCGGAATCTATCGCCTGGCTGATTAAAGACGCCTCGCAGTTTACGATTACCGTACCCGCCTGGCCGGATAAAACGTTCACCATCAGCAAGTGGAGTATTTTGCCGAGCGTGGATGCCACAACGCGCACCCTCCAGTTGCGTTTGCAGGTCGAAAACCCTGACGAGGCGCTCAAGCCGGGTATGAATGCTTACCTCAAGCTAAAAACACAAAGCGAGCCGATGCTGCTGATCCCGTCCAAAGCGCTGATTGATACCGGCAGCGAGCAGCGGGTGATAACCGTCGATAACGATGGGCGCTTTGTGCCGAAGCAGGTTGCCGTATTCCATGAATCTCAGGGGCTAACGGCTATCCGTTCCGGCCTGACGGAAGGTGAGAAAGTCGTCTCCAGCGGTCTGTTCCTGATTGATTCCGAGGCGAATATTTCCGGTGCGCTGGATCGGATGCGCGCCTGGAAGAGTGGTGCGCAAGATGCCCCCGCAATGCCAGCCCCGGCGACCCATTCACACTGAGGATATAACAAATGATTGAATGGATTATTCGTCGCTCGGTGGCTAACCGTTTTCTGGTGATGATGGGGGCGCTGTTCCTTAGCATCTGGGGAACATGGACCATCATCAACACCCCCGTGGATGCGCTGCCGGATCTCTCTGATGTGCAGGTGATTATCAAAACCAGCTATCCGGGACAGGCTCCGCAAATCGTTGAGAACCAGGTCACTTATCCTCTGACCACTACCATGCTGTCGGTGCCCGGTGCGAAAACGGTGCGCGGCTTCTCGCAGTTTGGCGACTCTTATGTGTATGTGATTTTTGAAGATGGCACCGACCCATACTGGGCACGCTCCCGCGTACTGGAATATCTCAACCAGGTGCAGGGGAAATTACCAGCAGGCGTCAGTGCGGAAATGGGGCCGGATGCCACCGGCGTCGGCTGGATCTTTGAATATGCGCTGGTGGACCGCAGTGGTAAACACGATCTGGCCGAATTACGGTCTCTGCAGGACTGGTTTTTAAAGTATGAGTTAAAAACGATCCCCAACGTAGCGGAAGTGGCTTCGGTAGGCGGCGTGGTCAAAGAGTACCAGGTTGTTATCGATCCGATGAAGTTGACGCAATACGGTATCAGCCTGTCTGAGGTGAAATCGGCGCTGGATGCGTCTAACCAGGAGGCGGGCGGTTCCTCCGTGGAGATGGCGGAAGCGGAATACATGGTGCGTGCCAGCGGGTATCTGCAAACCCTCGATGACTTCAACACTATTGTGCTGAAATCCGGGGCTGACGGTGTACCTGTGTATCTGCGCGATGTCGCGCGCGTGCAGATTGGGCCGGAAATGCGCCGTGGGATCGCCGAACTGAATGGCGAAGGTGAAGTGGCTGGCGGCGTTGTGATTCTGCGCTCGGGTAAAAATGCGCGTGAGGTCATCTCCGCCGTTAAAGACAAACTCGAGACGCTGAAAAGCAGCCTGCCGGAAGGCGTTGAGGTAGTTACAACATACGATCGCAGCCAGCTTATTGACCGCGCGATTGATAACCTGAGCTACAAGCTGCTGGAAGAGTTCATCGTTGTGGCGCTGGTGTGCGCGCTGTTCCTGTGGCATATCCGCTCGGCGCTGGTGGCGATAATCTCCCTGCCGTTGGGGTTGTGTATTGCGTTTATCGTGATGCATTTCCAGGGGCTAAACGCCAACATTATGTCGCTTGGGGGAATCGCTATTGCGGTGGGGGCGATGGTCGATGCCGCGATTGTAATGATTGAAAACGCGCATAAGCGGCTGGAAGAGTGGGAGCATCAGCATCCGGGTGAAAAGCTGGATAACGCCACGCGCTGGCAGGTGATCACCAACGCCTCGGTGGAAGTGGGACCGGCGCTATTCATCAGTTTACTGATTATTACCCTGTCGTTTATCCCTATTTTTACCCTTGAGGGACAGGAAGGGCGACTGTTTGGCCCGCTGGCGTTCACCAAAACCTATGCCATGGCCGGCGCGGCGTTTCTGGCGATTGTGGTGATCCCAATCCTGATGGGATTTTGGATCCGCGGCAAAATCCCGGCGGAAAGCAGCAACCCGCTTAACCGTTTCTTAATTCGTATTTACCATCCGCTGCTGCTGAAGGTACTGCACTGGCCGAAGGCCACCCTGCTGGTGGCGGTGCTGTCGATCCTGACGGTTATTTGGCCACTGAATAAAGTTGGCGGCGAATTCTTACCGCAGATCAACGAAGGCGATCTGCTGTATATGCCGTCGACCCTGCCGGGGATTTCGGCGGCGCAGGCGGCGGATATGCTGCAAAAAACCGACAAGCTGATCATGACCGTCCCGGAAGTGGCGCGTGTGTTTGGTAAAACCGGCAAGGCTGAAACCGCCACCGATTCCGCGCCGCTGGAAATGGTTGAAACCACCATTCAGTTGAAACCGCAGGATCAGTGGCGTCCGGGAATGACGATGGACAAAATCATTGAGGAGCTGGATAAAACGGTTCGGCTGCCGGGGCTGGCAAACTTGTGGGTGCCGCCGATTCGTAACCGCATCGACATGCTCTCTACCGGGATCAAAAGCCCAATCGGGATTAAGGTGTCGGGCACTGTGCTGGCGGATATTGACGCCACGGCCGAGCAAATCGAAGAAGTGGCCAGAACCGTGCCCGGCGTCGCCTCCGCATTGGCGGAACGTCTGGAAGGCGGGCGCTATCTTAGCGTCGATATTCAGCGTGAAAAGGCTGCGCGTTATGGCATGACGGTAGGTGATGTACAGCTATTCATTACCTCGGCGGTAGGTGGCGCGATGGTAGGCGAAACGGTTGAAGGAATTGCCCGCTACCCGATCAACCTTCGCTATCCGCAAAGCTATCGCGACAGCCCGGAAGCGTTACGACAGCTGCCGATCCTGACGCCAATGAAGCAGCAGATAACGCTGGCCGATGTGGCGGATGTGAAGGTTGTTTCAGGCCCGTCGATGCTGAAGACCGAGAACGCGCGACCGACCAGCTGGATTTACATCGATGCCCGCGATCGCGACATGGTTTCGGTGGTGAACGATCTGAAAAAAGCGATTGCTGAGAACGTCCAGCTAAAACCGGGGACCAGCGTGGCGTTTTCGGGGCAGTTTGAGCTGCTCGAACGCGCCAGCCATAAGCTCAAACTGATGGTGCCGATGACGCTGATGATCATCTTTGTGCTGTTGTATCTGGCGTTCCGTCGTTTTGGTGAAGCGCTGCTGATTATCACCAGCGTGCCGTTCGCACTGGTGGGCGGGATTTGGTTCCTCTACTGGATGGGATTCCATATGTCGGTAGCGACCGGGACCGGATTTATTGCGCTGGCAGGCGTTGCCGCTGAGTTCGGTGTGGTTATGCTGATGTATCTGCGCCACGCCATCGAGGCGGAGCCTGCGCTGGAAAATCCGCAGACCTTTACGGTCGCTAAGCTGGATGAGGCGTTATACCACGGGGCGGTGCTTCGCGTGCGTCCCAAAGCGATGACCGTGGCGGTGATTATTGCTGGCCTGTTGCCGATTTTATGGGGAACCGGGGCCGGGTCTGAAGTGATGAGCCGGATAGCCGCCCCGATGATTGGCGGTATGATCACTGCGCCGCTGCTGTCGCTGTTTATCATCCCTGCGGCCTATAAGCTGATGTGGCTGCACCGACATCGTCCGCAGAAATAAAGCCCTGATAGCGTTGCGCCTGAAAACCCCGTCAGGCGTGGCGCTACTTTTCCAATGCCTTAACCCGTTTTCTGTACTCGCCCGGCGTGCAACCATATTCGCGCAGAAAAATTTTGTGAAACGACGATTCGCTGGCGTAGCCTACCGATTCGGCAATCACGATCAAAGGCCGTGAATCGCGAGACAGCATCTGGGCGGCGAATTGCAAACGTAGCGTGGTTAAGACGGCGAGCGGCGTGGAGTTTGAGACTTCACGGAACAGCTGCGCGAAGCTGGCCCGCGACATATGCGCCCGCTGCGCCAGTTCTTCGACGGTCCACGGATGAGCGGGCGACTCCAGCATCAGGTTGACGATGGCTCCCAGTCTGGGATGCAGCAGCAGATTCAGCATATTTTTGCCCGGTGAGGCCTGTGCCAGCCACTCGCGAACGGCGAGTGTAAACAGCGTGGCGCATTGCTGGCTGCATACCACCTCAGAACCCGGCTGCATATTTATCGATTCCTGTTGCAGCAGCTCAATCATGGCTTTCAGCCACTGACTGACGGGGCTATTTCCCTCTGGCTGCAACAACAATACTTCCGGCAGCGCGGTTAAAAAATAGCGTGAAGATGCCTGTAGCCGCAGGCTTCCGCAGACAATATGCGTTTGTTCATCGCCCGACTGGCTGAGTCGATGTGCGGAGTTTTGCGGCAGGATGACTATCGTACCAGGATGTAACGTAGAAGATGTTCCGTCAGGCATATCCAGTTGAACCGCGCCCTGAGTCACCGTATGCCAGCGGATAACCGACAGCTCTCCCGCCGCATGCGGCAACTGCCAGTCTTTGCCCAGTGGACAGTTTTTATCAATGGAACCCTGCGGGTCGTTAAGTATCAGTAATCGGCTAAGCGCGTCCATAAAGACTCCTGAACAATTTCATGCGTTGAGGAAAGCATCGCTATTATCGCTAAAATTCTATATTAAATTAATATCATCAAATTGTTAGCATGATCTACTGTTTCATTATCACGGGATTTGTTTTGTCGTCATTTAGACGATTGGACAAAAACAAGCGCGTTATGGATACGCTGTTCATCTTCTTCACTCCTTATAATTGGGTTTAACAAATGAACAGTGACTTTGCGGAGAGACAGCATGAATCAGTATCAGGCGATTATTATTGGATTTGGCAAGGCGGGTAAGACGCTGGCGGTTACCCTGGCAAAAGCGGGTTGGCAGGTGGCGATTATCGAGCAGTCGAACACGATGTACGGTGGAACATGCATTAATATCGGCTGCATTCCAACTAAAACCCTGGTACACGATGCTGAGCTTCAGCATGACTTTGCCACGGCGATGCAGCGTAAGGCCTCGGTGGTCAGTTTTCTGCGCGATAAAAACTTCCATAACCTTGCCGATCTGGACAACATAGATGTGATTGAGGGGCGCGCGGAGTTTATCGATAACCATACCGTGCGGGTGATGCAGTCCACAGGGACGCTTGAACTTCGCGGTGAGAAGATCTTTATCAATACTGGCGCGCAGGCAACGATGCCGAACATCGAGGGATTAACCAGCACGCCTGGCGTGTTCGACAGCACCGGATTGCTGAATCTGACGCAGCGCCCGCAGCGGTTGGGGATTTTGGGTGGCGGATATATTGGCGTTGAATTCGCCTCAATGTTTGCCAACTTCGACAGCAAGGTCACTATCTTTGAAGCCGCGCCGCTATTTTTACCGCGTGAAGACCGGGATGTTGCAGATGCCATAGCCCAAATTTTGCGCGATAAAGGCGTCGAGCTAATCCTTAATGCCAATGTACGCTCGGTATCGTCCCAGGACGGTGCGGTGCAGGTACAGATGCAGGAAGAGACGCATTTGGTGGACGCGCTGCTGGTCGCATCAGGACGCAAACCGGCGACGGAAAAACTGCAGCTGAAAAATGCCGGTGTGGACGTCAACGATCGCGGCGGGATTATTGTGAATAAATATCTGCGCACCTCCGCAGATAATATCTGGGCGATGGGTGATGTCACCGGTGGTTTGCAATTTACCTACATCTCCCTGGATGATTTCCGTATTGTACGTGACGGCCTGTTGGGTGAAGGGTTGCGCAATACCGACGATCGCCAAAATGTGCCGTATTCCGTCTTTATGACGCCGCCGCTTTCCCGCATAGGGATGACAGAAGAACAGGCTCGTACCAGCGGTGCGGAGGTACAAGTGGTGTCACTACCCGTCGCGGCGATCCCACGAGCACGGGTGATGGATGATACGCGCGGTATGCTGAAAGCGGTGGTTGATGCAAATACTCAGCAGATATTAGGTGTGTCACTACTGTGTGTGGACTCTCATGAGATAATTAATATTATTAAAACCGTTATGGATGCCGGATTACCGTATAGCGTATTACGTGACCAAATATTTACGCATCCCAGCATGAGTGAATCATTAAACGACCTTTTCTCATTAGTTAAATGATAATAACTGTGTCTGCATTTTTGCCCCACCAGTGTGGGGCTTTTTTATTGGTGTAACACAGTGTCTCAATAATACGTATTGACAGTTATTCTGGCGTTATTGATGGCATAAAATAAAGCGGATTCTTTTATTCTGTTGCGACTGAAATCACTCGTTAATGGAAATCAATATGAACATGTTTAAAACAACGTTATTGATGACTTCTTTGCTGACTGCATCTGTGACATTTTCTGCTTTGGCGCAGCAACCCATCGAGGTCGCCCGCGTTAGCGTATCGGCGATCGCAGGCACCCCTTCTGGCGTTGAAGATGCGATTGCGAAACTGGCGCAGGAAAAGCAGGCATCATCGTGGAAAATCACCTCAATGAGAATGGATGGAAGCACCCACGCTACGGCGATTTTGTACAAGTGAGGAACGCTGCAATGGAAAAATATCTTCGCCTGCTGGGGCAGGGGGATCGCGTTGGATTAACGTTGATTCGTTTGAGTATCGCGATTGTTTTTATCTGGATTGGCTTATTAAAATTTGTACCTTACGAGGCTGACAGTATTACACCATTTGTCGCTAACAGTCCGGTGATGTCATTTTTTTATGAACACCCCGAAGAATACAAACAGCATTTGACGCACGAAGGTGAATTTAAACCGCAAGAGCGAGAATGGCAAACTGCCAATAATACTTACAGCTTCTCGAATGGGCTTGGTGTCGTTGAGATTATTATCGCACTGCTGGTGTTGACGAATTCTGTTAACCGCTGGTTGGGATTAATCGGCGGTCTGCTGGCATTTGCAACACCGATTGTCACCCTGTCTTTTTTAATTACCACACCAGAAGCATGGGTTATGCCGCTGGGCGATCTCCACCATGGATTTCCGTATTTATCGGGGGCCGGGCGACTGGTTCTAAAAGATACGTTAATGCTGGCGGGTGCGGTAATGATTATTGCTGATTCAGCGCGGGCAATCGTTAAGCAGCGGTACTGACTTTCTCGCGTTGTACCCTCTGTAAGATAGTATGCCACTATAGTTTAATACGGTAATTACCGAGGCCAGCATGATGCTGGCTTTTTTTTACCTTAAGTTAAATATTTTTTATCTCCAAAAGTCCGCTTTCTTCATCTTTTTATTCCTTTTTGTTATGCTTGATGCGCAACTTCGCATGGTTTTAGGCATGACTTCAGCTAGAATTAATTCACATCAAACGTTTTTACATATCAATAAAACATTAAAGATAGTTAAAAACTTAAATTTGTACCAACTGTTTGACATGGAATCCACTATGGTAATTAAGCACCAGGGGTGGATGCTGTTCTCGCGTTTTTGTCTACCAACAAGACCGGGACATATCTTAAATATGGACATAAGGATTTTAGAATGAGCTTTGGATTAGCAAAGGACAACAAGTTTGAAATCATCGCTACCCTACGTGAAGAGCTGCACAAGAAGGCGAAGCTGGAAGTCTTATGTGGTGACAGCAGCGTTATCACGCAGTTAGAAAAGATCGATTTCGAACGCTTTGTGCTCTCCCCGCACAAAGACATTGTTCCTGAAAAGGTCCAATACTTTATCCTGCACAGCGATAGCGGGATTGTTAAGTTTAGCGCCAGATACGAGCCATCATCAGACGCGGAAGCAGGGTTGTCCTACCATATCCCGGATATGATTTTCTTTGCTCAACAGCGACAAAATCAGCGTTTCTCCTTCTTGAAAGGCTACGATTTTTTCTGCACGGGTCGTTACAAAAACGGCGAAAACTATTCTCTGAAGGTTAAGAATATTTCTCAGGGGGGCTGCGCGTTAGTTGTGAAGGATGTGAATGCACGATTCCTTTATAAAGATGCGGTTATTAAAGCTGCCTCCCTGGATTTTGATGTGTTCGGCAGTTTAGTGCTTGATTTAAAAGTGATTGATGTCGTCATGATCAATGAGTTTGATGAGGATAATCAGCTGTACTCCTGCTACCAGATATCATGTGGGTTTGATTTTAAGAACCGCCGTGAAGAGGCAGAAGTAGAGAAAATAATCATCAAGTTTTTAATGAGTAATAAGATTAGAAGTTTATAAGGAACGGTGAACAGGATGTTGATGTGCGGTACTGATAATTTTGTAGGCAGCGGTATGTTCGCCTATCTGACAAGTAAACATGTACCGATCAAAACATTCCCGTTTGATGACATGTTGCATCAATCATCCTTGTGCCAACATCAAACAATGGTTTTTAATATCATTAACAACGAACAACCGTGTTCTGCAATAGTGCAGTTTTTGAATAAAAACCGATTTAAATTTTATAATAACGTTATCGTCATTGTTGCTGACAGTTTGGTGGCGAAATTATGTGCTGAGTTATTATATGTTGAAAAAACCATTGTTCTGACGGAAAAATCATCACTGCGTGATTTTGCGCAATTAGCAACGTTAGCAGTCGGGAAATGGAATCCCCGACTGTATCGTTCGCAGAAAAGGTTAACGGAAAGAGAACAGCAGATCCTGAGTCTATTGGTAAATGGTTATACTGCCAAAGAAATTTCTGAATTAGTGGGCCTGAACTATAAAACGATTCAAGCGCATAAAATGCGGGTGGTCGCAAAACTGGGGCTGGCCAACACCTCTGATTTGAATAAACTAATTATTCGATTTACCCATAGTTTGTCTTTTTTGCCCTAATCTGAACATTCTTTTCTGATGTAAAACGCGTAAAGTAGATTCAATTTAGACGTGACTTCGACGGGTTTTTGTTGGGGGGATGGGGGAGGAGGTGTGTTAGATTCCAGTGATGTACTAACTGCGCTTGAAAAAGCATTGAATACCAGCCAACTTTATATGGTTTATCAACCTATTTTTAATTTGCATACCCATACTATTAGTGGGTTTGAAGCGTTGATGCGCTGGAATAGCCCTCAGATGGGCATGATCTCTCCTGATGTTTTTATTACGTTACTGGAAAATAGCGGCAATATATTTTCAATAGAAGAAATGGTAAGTAATCCCCCGTGGGGCATTGCTGCATCCTGGCCGGACCCTCTTTCACTCTCCGTCAATATTTCTGCACTCGAATTCTGCGACCCACAGCTCCCACAACGTGTCAGACAAAATCTTACTGCCAGCGGGCTGCCAGCCCATCGATGCCAAATAGAGGTGACGGAAACGTCGCCGTTGCGCGACAGTCAGATAGCCGCTAAAAATATGACAGAATTGAAGGCGACAGGAGTAAAGTTAGCGCTTGATGATTTTGGTACCGGGCATGCTAATCTTAATTACCTGTTAAGGTATCCATTCGATACTTTAAAAATTGATAAAGAGTTTGTTGCGGGTATTGAACCCGATACCCGATCGGCGAAGATCGTTGAGGGCATTATTTCATTAGCGCACAATTTTGGCATTGAAGTGCTGGCGGAAGGGGTGGAAACCCAGTCCCAGTTAGAACGTTTGAAGCTGATTGGCTGCGATAAAATTCAGGGTTTTCTCATCTCTCCTCCGGTGATGGCCGAAGACATTCCCGCACTGTTAACGCACTATAATCGTTAATCAATATATCCCTACGCTGCAATATGTTTTGCCGGATGACACCGGGTTATAAACTGATACGCATAAAAAATCCCCCTGTTTAACAGGGGGATTTTTCCGTTCACGTCCGATTAAAACGATTTCTTAAAGCCAATTGATGCGTTGACCGGCGCTTCAACCTGCGACTTACTGCCACCGTTGCTGAATTGCGTACCCAGTTCACCGTAGACCTGCAGGTTTCTGTCGATAGACCATGACAGACCGGCTGCTACTTCGGTGCTGGAGTACTGCTGTGACGATTCCAGCGTGGTGGTAGCGACCGCGTTGCTAAAGTGCGTTTTGTCTTTTGAACCCAGACCCTGCCAGACGTTCACTCGACCATACGGCTGGAATTTGCCATGGTTGGTGTCATAGTCAGCGACCAGACGCACGCCCAGACGCGCGGTAAAGGAATCCGCGGTATCCATTTTCACTTTCGTTTGGGTCACGCCATCCAACGTACTGTTATCAAAGTCGCTGTACTGGTAGATCAACTGAGCCTGCGGTTCCAGACTCCATGCGCTGGCACCTAAACGGAACGATTTACCCACTTCTGTAGACGCCGTCAGCGTGTTGCCTCTGACAGTATACGAGCCGTTGTTACCGGTCGCCGACAGGCGGGATTTATGGTTCCCGTACTGCAGGACGTTATCAACATACATGCCGTTACCCGAGAACCAGGTGGCGTAGCCGCCGACGTAAAATGCGTTGTCGTCAATATTTCCGCCTTTACCGTCGCTGCCTGTCTTCGTGCCTTTCACGTTGCTGTCGATATCAAGGATGCTGGTATACATCCCGGCCTTCCAGCTTTCGTTAGCATACATATCGACGCCGACCTGAATACCCATGGTATGTGAACTGGTTTGCGTACCCGCAGCATCATCCAGCTTGGTTTTGCCTGAGTAGCCAATCATTCTGGCCCACGCGCGGTTGTCTTCATCAAGACCCGGTTTAACCTCGTCCCCCATACGCTGGTGCATGTTGCCTAACAGGCTGATGTCACCCTGGCGAACCACGCTGGCGAGACCCGAGTACAGCATGGTTTCTGGGCGGTATTCGCTTCTCAGATACCAGTTTTCGCCCTGACCCTGCGCATTACCCGCGTGCAGTTGGTACTCAAATGCGCCCGCAGCCATACGCTCGGCGGCAAGATGGAAGGCGTCCCGCGAGGTTTGCGCCGTGGTGGTTGCGCCGTTGAGCGCCGTGACCACTTCGATACCGTCACCGACAGTTGGTGCGCCAAGGCCGGAACCATCGACATCCAACAGCGTACTGCCGCTGGCTTTACCACCGTCGATAATCAGACGGTCGGCAGTGCCTGTGCCGTTAGCATTCTGCGTGGCTGCCATGTTGACGGTGCCTTTTTCGCCGGTGTAATCCCCTTTGACGGTTAAGGTTGTGCCAATTTGTTGGCCGATGAGCGATACATCACCGCCGTTGCTCAGCCCGGCGACCGTCTGGCTATAGCCCTGCGTGTTCAGGGCGGTGTCAGCGACAACATAGTGGTGCGATGCGGCACTCAGCGTGTTGGTATCACCCGCTTGCAGCACACCGTTAGCAACCAGCGTTGCGCCGCTGTAGCTGTTTTCACCTTGCAGTACCGTCGTACCGATACCGGTCTGATGCAACTGGCCTTCGCCGCTGATATTGCTGGTTAATGCCAGGGTATCGGCACGGTTGACGTTGAGCACGCCGTTATCAACGATATCCCCCTGAATGCTGCCGATATCGCCACCGGTACCGAGCTGTAAAACGCCTTGTTCGATGGTGGTGCCACCGGTGTAGGTGTTATCCAGCGTCAGGGTCAGAGAGCCTTTACCGGTTTTGGTCAGTTGACCGTTACCTTCAACTTCCGTCAGCAGAGAAACGTCATGTCCGTTGGTGTCGAATGTCCCGCCGCCGGATTCCAGCGTCACCTGACGGGCGGTATCAAACGCTTCGCCATACTTCAGCGTACCGCCGTTGAAGGTAATTCCCGTATCTGCGGCACCGAGATTGGTATCACCGGCCACCTGTAACGTACCGGAGGTGATAGTGGTACCACCGCTGTAGGTGTTGTCGCCGGTGAGAATCAGCGTACCGAGATCGCCTTTATTCAGGCCGCCGGTACCGCGGATCACGCTGTTGATGGTGGCGGTGTAGTTGACGCCGTCTACCGTGCCATCGCCGACGCGAATCAGCGTATTGTCGGTATCGGTCGTGATGGCCTCACCGCCGACGTGATAACCATCGGTGGCGAACTGCGCACCGCTGATGATGACGTCGCTTTTGCTGTTATCGACGGTTACGTTGCCCGCTTCACCCTGGAAGACGGCGAACGCAGCATCGGTAAACGGGGCGTTCAGCGCGCCTTCTGGCGTTGATTCATCGGTGGTCCAGTTGTCGTTACCCTGGCTGGATTGCCAGATACCGTCGCCGCCGTTGATGACGCCGTTGTTTTTCAGCTCGCCATTCTCACCGCCGGTACCGTCCCAGAAGCGCAGCGTCAGTCCGGCGTGGTTGACCAGGTTAACCTGGTTTTTAACCGAAGTTTGTACGTACAGGCTGTCGGCGGCTTCCGGTGCGTTAGCAATGTCCATCACATTGTTGGTTAATGTGCCGGTGTAGTTGATGACGCGATAAACGCCAACGTCAAAGCTACCGCCCGGTGAGGTTTCAATATTGAGTTTACCGTCGAGCGTCAGGTCGCCGTTAACGTCAATCAGGTCGTTGAACGCGCCGCCTGGGGTATAAGCCTGACCGAACTGGTAATCAAGCTGGGCGTTATCACTCAGCTTCAGTGAACCGGTAGTCAGTTTACCTACGCTGTTGATAGCGGCACCGGCGGTAATATGGCCGTCGTCCAGCACATCAACCGCGCCGCCGATAATACCGTTACCGCCGAGTGTCGCCCCGGATTTTACCGTCACCTGACCCGTAGCCGCAGACTGATTCCCGTTGACCAGCAGCACGCCTTCGTTGACGTCCGTGGTGCCGGTCCAGGTGTTGTCGCCGGTCAGCGTTAACGTGCCGTTGCCGATTTTCACCAGGCTGCCGTCGTTGCCGCTGATAATACCGCTAATGGTGTCAGCCAGATGCAGATTCCCCAGCGACAATTCTTTATTGCCCAGCTCGACATTACCCGCACCGGACAATGAACCGATGGAGGTCGCGCTGTTGACTGCGCTCACATCGACCTTGCCGCCCGACAGGTTCTTGACGAGCGTATTTTCCGCCATCGCCTCATCGGCCATGGTCATCAGTCCGCTGTTGGTGACATCGGCATTGCCGCCGCTGGCGTTTTCTTCCAGCGCCAGCGTACTGTCTTTCGCAACGCTAACCGTCGCGTTGCCCCCTGTCGCATTGCGGGTTAACACCGCTTTTGCTGTACCGGTGAGATTCAGTTTGGCGCTGGCGGCGGTTACGGTATCGGCCAGCGTCAACAGACTGTCGGCAATGTTCATGGTCAGTGATTGCAGACTGGTGTCTGCGCCGCTGACGTTGAGCGCAGCACCGTTGTTGACGTTAACGGTGCTGCTCTCATTACTGCCGAACGCGCCTGTTTTGCTGACGTTGACCGTCACATTGTTGGCATTGCCGGTACCGGCGATTTCGGTGTCGCCTTTATAGCTGTTGGCGCGGTCGAGCGTTAATGTACTGCCCGCATCGCTTGAGCTGCTGGTGACTTTCAGTTTACCGTCGCCGGTAATCTCACCGATTGGTGCGAAGTGGTGCGAGTTAAGGTCAAACACCGCCGCGTTATCATTCGCGCCCAGTTCAATGGTGCGATTGCTGGTCAAATCTGCGCCCATCTGCAGCGTAGAGCCGTTATTGATGGCCAGGTCGGTACCGCTCTGGCCGAGGTTGCTGTCGGCGGAGATTTGCAACGTACCGCCATCAATGCGCGTGCCGCCACGATAGGTGTTATCACCGCTGAGGATCAGACGACCGAGGTCGGTTTTCACCAGCGTTAATTTGTCGTTGGTACTGGCTTCGCGGATGATGGATTCAATGGTCGCGGTATAGTTTTGTCCCGCGCCACCGGCACCAACGCGCAGCATCAGTTCGCCCGTTCCCGGCGTCTGACCCGCATGGGTTGCGCTTTCCGTGGTGGCATAAGCGTTAAGCGCATCACCTTTAACGACATAGCCATCGGCGTCAAACTGCGCCCCGGAGAAGTTAACTTCACCCGCAGCGTTATCCACGGTCACGGTCCCGCCTTGGGTAGTGAAGACAGCGAAGGACTTCTGTGCCCACGGCGCGTTGCCGTCGCCGGTAGCCGTTGTCCAGTTATTGTCGCCCTGAGCGCCAATCGCCATCCATTTGCCATCGCCGCCGTCAATTTTGCTGTCGCCTTCAATGCCCGATGCGCCGTGACTTTGGTTTACGGTTGCGCCGTCCCAGAATTGCAGGGTGACGCCGTTGGCATTCACCAGGTTGACCTGTTTGTCGATGGAGGTCTGGACAAAAATATTGCTCTTATCCTGACTGTCCGGCACAACGCCCAGATCCAGCGTCTGGTTGTTCAGCGTGCCGCCGTAGTTATAAATACGGTACACGCCCGGTCCGAAGTTACCGCCCTGTGAAGTGGTCACATCCAGGGTTCCGTCCAGTTGCAAATCGCCTGCGACGTTGATCAGATCGTTCAACTTACCGCCCGGCGTATAAGCCTGACCCAGTTCGAAGGCCGAGGTGGTTTTGCTGCCAAGCTGCAGATTGCCGTTAATGGTTAACGTATCCGCGCCGCCATCGCCTGCGCTAAGGGTAGAGGCATCGTTCATCATCACGTCGCCGCCGATCACCCCGTTACCCCCTAGCGTCGCCGTGCCACTCACTTTGGTTGCACCCGTCGCGGCACTTTGATTACCTTTCACCAGCAGCGTACCGCTGGAGACGGTCGTGTCGCCGGTATAGGTGTTATTGCCCGTCAGGCGAGTAATACCGTTACCAATCTGCTGCAGCGCGCCGATCCCAGAGATAACGCCGCCAAGCAGCACGTTATCGGCCCGATTAATCGCCAGTACGCCGTTGTCGATGATATTTGAAACGGCGCTGACTTCACCCGTAGTACCGCCGGTGCCTAATTGAAGCGTGCCATCTTTATCAATGGTCGTGGAGCCGGTGTAGGTGTTGTTGGCATTAAAGATGGTCGTGCCGCCCGCCGCACGTTCGAACTTCCCATCACCACTGATGACGCCGTTATAGATCTGCGCCGCTGTCGTATCACCCTGTGTGTCAAAGATAACCCGGCTGCCTGCGCCCTGAGTTTTCACGTTGTAGTCAGCGATGGTCGCGGCAGTGCTGGTCGACTCTCCGTGATCGCCGGTACGCAGCGTTGCGCCATTGGTCACCGCAATGGTTTTACTTGCCAGTTGCAGACGATCGACGATGCGCATATCTGCACTTGAACCGCTAATGGTCAGTGAGTCCCAACCCGTGCCGATGTTGGTGCCGGTGGTCAGGTTATCGCTGCTCAGGCTGCCAATTTTCGCACTGTTGCCGTGCGTATTGGTGAAGGTGAGGGCGTTGCCACTGCCGGTTTCGGTGGTGATATGGCGCGTTTTATCCAGCGAGATGTTACCGATGTTGGCTTTATTATTGCCGCCGGTTCCGGCGAAATTCACCTCGCCCGCAAAGGTTCCGCTTTGCCAGTTAAAGGTGTCCTTGCCTTCACCGGTGTTGATCACGCCGCTGGTGATACCTTTGCTGATATCAATGGTGTCATTGCCCTTGCCAGATTGAATCGCCACTGCCGTATCGTTGATAGCCTGGAGGGTACCCGTATTAGTGACGGTTTTATTGCTGTCTCCGCTGGCATCAATTACCGACGCGCTGGTGCTGGCGGAGATAATTTTTCCGCTATTGGTGAGTGCACTAACATTTTTAGCGATGATCGCAGAACCACCTGCGCTGTCGTACACGTTGATATCGGCACTGGTGGTGACCTTACCGTTCGTATTAGCGCGAATACCGCTGCCTTCGCTGTTATGAACCTCAACGGTATAGCCTTTACCGATGGCGAGATCGCCTGTAACGGCGTCGCCGTTTCGTTGTTCAAAGGCGAAGCCGGTACCTTCACCGTTAACGTTCAGGATGTTATTCAGGCCATCTTTCATGTTCAGCGCGACGCTAGTGCGGATCCCTGGGCCGTCGTTGGCATTGATGGTGACATCGTTGAGTGTGATATCGGTATTGTTGGCGTCATTTTGAATGCCAGCACCCGTACCTTCGGCGCTGATAATGACCCCTTTGGCAGCCAGCTTACCGGCCCCGGTGTCCAGACGAATACCGTCAGCAGAGCCATTGGTAGTGATGGCATCACCATCGCTACCAGTAATATTCAGACTGGCACCATTGGTCAGCAGAACCCCTGCGGTCCCGTCATCGACTTGAATCTGACCCAGTTTTTTAATCTGCGCATTCGAACCAGAAGCTTGTACGCCGATGCCGTTGCTCACATGTAAGGCAGTGGTCGCGTTATTGGTTAAACTGCCGCCTTGTTGCACGTTAACACCAATACTGTCGGTGCTGGCAAGATCGATAATCGCCAGGGTATCGAGGATCAGACTGCCCTGGTTTCTCGCCACATAGGCAATGACCTTGTTGCCGGTGGCTTCCGACGTGATTTTTGCGTTTGAAGTGAGGGTGGTCGCAACGGTGCTACCCTGTACGCTGCCGTTCAACTGATGAGCCTGACCATCCACTACCCCGGCAATGGTTCTTTCACCGGTTAAATTGATGGTGGTTTTATCGCTGATGTTACCTGTGGCGCCGCCTTCAATCAGCAGCGCCGCGGAGTCGTCGCCCTGCACGGTGAACGAGGCTTCGCCGGTATCAACTTTACTGCCTGTGCCCGTCGCTAATACGCCAACGGAATTCTTACCACTGAGGGTAAGGTCAAGGTTAGAGCTGGCCTGCCCGCCAGGAGGGGTGGTGTTGCCGGCCAGCAATGCACCGTTGGCAATGCGGAAAATGGTAGTGCGATCCTGACCGTTGTCATTCATTACCGCCTGACCAATATTGGCGGTAGCGCCTTTACCGTACAGGTAATAGCCAATTTGATCGGTGCTGTTGAATGCCGGGCTACTCAGGTTGTCGACGTTAGCGACGGCGTTATCACGTACGTGTACGCCGATGTTCCCGGCTTTATTTAGCGTAATGTTGGAGTAGACGTTGACCACCGCCTGGCCGTTGGCGCCTTCAGCCCAGACGGCGTAGTTACGGTTACCGACACCACCTTCACCGTCCACCACGATAGAGCCTGAAGCGCTGGTGGTGACTTCGGCATTTTTGTTATTGGCGCTGACGTGGATGCCGACGTTATTGGTACCATTAACATTAATCTTGCCGTCGTTGCGGATTTCCTGACTATTTTCTGCGCCGCTGTCACGCACGGTGATACCGTAGTTCTTGCTACTGCCTGCGCTGGAATCGCCATTGATCACGATATTACCGGTATTGGTTACGTTGCCGGTCGCGTTACCAATCAGAATACCCGCGGCGTTACGCACGCCGGTTCCCAGCGTGATAAGGCCGTTGTTAATGACCTCTTTGGCGCTCTTGGTCATGATCCCGGCGCTCAGGCTGGAACCTCCTGCCATGGTGACATCTGTAGAGTGGTCACTTGCGTTGCGACCAAGATAAATAGAGGCACCCACGCTGTTGGTAAAGGTGGCGTTATCGGCGACTTCTACGCCATAGGCGGTGCCTTTAGCATAGGATGCACCGTTTTTGCGCCCGTCCACGACGTTGATATCGCCGTTGTTGACCCCTTGCGCATTGTCAGACAGTTGCATACCAATGGCCAGCGTCAGCGAGTCAGCGGGTTTGTCCTTGCTCCAGGGATCGGCAGCAGAAGCGGTGCCGAAGTTATCGGTGGTGATCGCCTGGTTGATGGTGCCTTCATTGGTGATTTGACTGGCGCCTTGCCCCTGCATACCAAATGCGCCATAGCTGTTGACGTTTTGGTTACCGTCTTTGTCAATAAACAGCCCCGAGTTGATGGTCCCGCTGTTGGTTGCCGTGGCGTCTTTTGCCAGCATACCAATCGCCAGGCTCTGCCCGGTGGAAGTCCGTAATGCGTTCAGTTCGCCCAGGTTAGTGATAACCCCACCATCAATAGCTTTCATTACGCCATTAATACTACCGTCAACGGCAATAATCGCATCTTTATTCAAGGTGCCGGAGGTGCCTGCACCGTTGGCGTAGATGGCATGTAACTCACCGCGGCCAGCGGTCGCGTTGTTGGTATGTGACAAACCGTCGGTCCAGACGTCGTAATCCCAACTGAGTATGTCAGCTGGCTTACCGGAGGTGAGCAGATTATCAATCAGCTCAGCATACTTCGTTTGCGCAGCGGTGACGGTCGTGACTTCCCCCGCATCTATCCACAGCTGGATTTGGCTGACTTTTTCACCGTCAGGGTTTTGTGCCGCGTCGTCGCTGTTGCCCAACAGCCAGTCATTGAATTCGGCCAGCTCTTGTGTGCTGGTAATGGTAAATGTGCGCTCCCCGGTTTCGACAACCTTGCCATCCTCGTCATAGCCATAGGTCATTAGCGAAAATTCATCACCAAACACGGAGGTTTGCTTTGAACCGGTGAACGTTTTTTCAGGGATCACCGGGGCTGCGTTAAATTTTATATAGTTATCAGACTGCCAGTTCACCTGGCTTGCAGTACCTTGCGCTTCCAGCAGCGAGGAATCTTTTGCCAGTAATTCGATGGTATTGGCCTGGTCACGCACATTGAGCGTGTCGTTGCCAATATTCAGATTCGCAATGGAACCATTTGTCGCCAGTGCAATACCAAATTGCTTATAGATTTCTGACTTTTGAGCATCGTATGTATTTAATACCGCATCGCCGATTTGCGCTTCGGTAAGAAAACCACTTAACGCATTGGTATCAAATACTTTTATGGTCGTTTTTTCGCCGGGAAACGCCGGATCGTTGATATCAAATTCTGTGCTCTGCGACGGCGTTGACGATTGGTTGTAAGTCAGGTATTCCGCCAGATCCTCTGCAGTGGTGATCGTTTTAACGCTTTGGTCAGGGCTGGTCGCCAACAGGGTGATTTTGCCGCTTTCCAAAAGCTCCCGGATGGTTGTTGATTCAACAACGCCGCTTTGACCAGGGTTAAATGTTGGGATTGCACCACTGATATTCAGTGCCTGACCGGTGGTGATATCTTCATATAAGAAGCCGTAGTCGTGGACTCCCTCATAAACTCCAGCGGAAATACCAGCCTGGAAGTCATCATGAATATTGTGTGCGCCCGTTGCGGTAATCTGGGCAGCAGAAGCCAGCATTGAAGCACCGCTTAATACGCCAGCCGCCAGTACGGCGACAGTTTTACGCGAACGACTTTTTTTCTTGCCTTTGGATAATTCAGAAACGACTACCCAGATACCGAGCGCCGCGTTCCAAATAATGCTGTAAACTTTGTTCATATATAACCCTTGTCTACATTCCTGTTATGTATGTGTTAATACGTTGAGTTGTTGGCTATGGTGGGCACGCGGATGTGCTACCCGGTATGTCGATTTTGGAAAATAGAGCTCCCTTCCGTGCGATGCGGAATGAAAAAATGAGCTGAAATAAATCTTTTAAAAAATAATCGTGATAATTGTCCTTAAATAAGTCAGTTACTGCTGGCTATAGTGAGAAATGGTGTACTTGAGCCGGGTGTTATTTTTGCCGAGTTTTCTGGCGATGTTGCTTTTGTACGCCCCGATGGTTTTTTCACTTTTTTGTGACGCGCCGGCGATTTGTGTCAGTGACCAACCGCGGGCCAGCATCATCATGACGTTGAATTCGTTAGCGGTTATTTTGTTATGTACTTCTTTGATACTGCGTGATTTTTTATTTTTTACGATTGACGTGACTTTATGTAGTAACCGATCGAGGCTGGCGTCTTGATCCAGAAACTGCATGTTCATCCCGCAAACGGTTTGAAAAAGTGAAAAAGTGGCTTCATCAGCCAGAACAATTACCGTCGTTGCAGGGCGTAATGCCATGTTACGGATAATTCTGGCATATTTTAAAAAATCCGAATTACCAGGATTAATAATGATGCAATCCATTTCATGAAAAAATATTTTGACGGCAGAAAGCGTCTGAGAGGAGTGGTGCGTAATATCCGTAAATAATGCTGAGCCACGTAGAATTTCTCGCATGCCTAGCCATGGGTAAAATGAGTCACCCAAAAAGACAGCTTTAGACATAACGATCTCCTTGAAATTTTGGTGCAGGCAATCGCCTCCTTTTTATTAAAAAGAGTTTCTCGCGATGCGTGATATGTTAATTAAATATCGTGCTCCGTTCTTTACTTTGAACGCGTCCTTATTTATGTCGGATATCAACAGATACTTTCTGTATTTATTAATAACTTTAACTATTCTTAATGTAGATATTACGCTTTGTTAAAATTTAAGATAAATCGTTTATATCACCTCTGAGCAGATGATTGATAGATTTCGCTTATGGATAGAGGTGTTACTTCGATTGATAGCCCTGCAAACACAGGGGATTCTTATCGTCAGGGGTGGGCGTTTAAGAAAAAAACGCGTTATTTCAGTTGGATATTATTTTTTTCACCCAAGATTTATATGAGGTAGGAGAATTCTTACATTATGCCAGGACAGCGAGAGAGGACTGGGTTGGAAGGATGAAAATATCGTAGAATTTACAGTTATCGGCTAAAAACGTGATGATTTAAGATAATTCCTCCGGTGTGTGGTTATCTGTTGGTGTTTTGTCCTTTATTGGTCTTTTTGTGCCTAATTTTGACATCTGACTTGCAGATGCCATTTTGCCAACCTGCATCGCCGTTAGCGTTTAGCCTGCTAACAGCTCCTGCTCGACCTGCTGCACCTGTTGTTCCAGCGTGTTACGGATTTCCGTAAGCGCCCGTTGTTGATCGGCAAAATAGGCTTCTTTGTCCGTCACTGAGGCGGCGAGACGCCAGGCATTCTCGGCTTCCAGTTCGGTAATCTCGTTGAGCAGGCTGTTAATTTGCTCTCTGAGCTGCTGTATTTTGCTGCGTAAATGCTGCAGATCGTTCAATCGATCACTCGCCATCATCGGTTCGAGGCCACTTTGTAATTGAGTCAGTAGCGCCCGAACGGCGGCAAGATCGGCATTTTGGCGCGCCTGGTTAAGCTGAACCATCATCTGGTGCGCTTTCTCTTTCAGGCAGTCTGCCACCACATCTGGATGACAAAGACGGCTGGCTTGACGCCACAGGCGTTTTAACTCATTACGTTCATCAGCGGAAAGTCGTTGGTCACGGCTAAAACGGTGCAGTGCATCCTGCTGCTGCTCCTGATACTCATCATATTCATGACTGGCCTCTTCCTGTGCCTGGCGAGTGGCGCTGTCATCCTGACGAGAAAAGTCGTTTTCCAGTTCACGAATCTCCGCCAGCAGGGCGGTGATAAGCTCCGTTTGTTGCTGAATGCGCTGCCGGGTTTCCACCGATTCGCGTGAGTCTGAACGCTGGCTCACCCAGAGTTGTTTGAGCTGCGCCAGTTGGTCGACCGCCTGAGAAATAAAGTGCTGACAGGACTGGTAATCTTTTTCCCGTCGTTTGCGCTCAGCTTCCTGCTTACGCTGTGCGCTGGCGGCCAGGTGTTTACGCAGTTCAAGAATACGGCTCATCAGCGGCCCGAGACGCCGATGGTACAAATCGTTGAAATCATCAAGAATTTGAATGCGCGTATTGCGCTTATCGATTAAGTCACGCAGCTGCGTTTCGAGTGCTTTCAGCTCCAGTTTGCTGGCGGCGATGCCGGGATCTTGCCACGTTGATACCGCCCGCTGCGATTGCAGCCAGCAGGTGATTTCATGCAGGGCATCGCTGAAACGCCGCGCTTCAAGCGCCTGAACGATCGCCTCCGGTACGTCCGTCAACGCTTCATTTTTCAAATGCACCAACTGCTGGAAAATAATCTCCTCGTCTTCCAGTTCGATGGCGCTTTTGACGATCTCAAGGCGTTTAATGATTTTATTCATGACGGTCGCTGCCTGGCGTGGCTTAAAAACGGGTGACAGGAACCTGGCCTGGTTCACCCGTTTGAAAATGTCGAAAAAACAGTAAGGTGCATTCTGTGGCCTGCGATGCCTTTTCGTCCAGAATAATTCACTTAAATTATAAGAAAGCGGAGGCAACGCGCACCTGTAGCACTCTTCAAACCCACGTTTCATCTTTTTTATTCAGCGGCTAATTATTCTTGATTCGATAAAGATAATGCGTATAGTTCTCATTCTCATTCTCTTTTGATGTTAGGCCTCTACGCGAACTCTGGTAAGGATCCCCACAATGAAAAAAACAACATCCGCCCTGGCATTGCTGATTGCCGCGGCGCTAAGCGGCTGCGCTGCACAGTCAACGCCAGCCAGTAATTCGATCGTTACGGAAAAAACTGCGCAACCTGCCGTCACCGATATGCAGCAGCGTGCGCTGGCTGACGGCCTGTATGAAATGGCGCTGAGTCCGGCGGGGGATGCGCTTTTTGTTGCCAGCGCAGAGGGGTTCAAAGATGTACAGGGCGGGGTGGTTTACAAGCTGGATCCGAAAACGCTTAAAACCATCGGGCTTAGTCATACCGATCTGAAAAACTTTGGCATGGCGCTCTCACCAGACGGTAAAACGGTATATGTCACCAACTCACTGGACGGTGGCCTGAGCGCTCTGAACACCGCCGATGGTAAAGTGAAAAACCGCGTGCTATTCCCGGAGCGCAATGCCGAAGGTTTCCCGTACGGTGCGCGTCAGGTGCTGCTGCATAATGGCCTGCTCTACATTGGCGCCGTTGCCGACCCGGCGGTGATTTGGGTGGTGGACGCCGAGACCCTGAAGCTGAAAACCCGCATTAAAAATACCGGAAAATGGATGACCGGACTGCATTATTCGGACGCCACACAGCGTATTTACGCTGCCAATGGCGGCGGCGAAATCCTGGTGATCAATCCGCGTAATCAGCGCGTTGAGAAACGCTGGAAGCCGCTGGGTGAGAAACCTGCGCTGTTGCTGAACATGGCGGAAGACGCGCAAACGGGCCGTTTGTTTGTCACCGATAACTCGCAAGCGAAAACCACTCTGGTGCTGGATATCCACACGGGAAAATTGCTCAAAAAACTGGATGTTGGCGATTCGTTAGCGGTTAAATTCAACGCAAAACGCAATGAAATCTACATTACCCAGCGTGATGCCGGGAAATTACTCAGCCTGAATGCGACTGATTACAGCGTGAAGAAAAGCTGGGATCTGCCGCCAAACCCGAACAGTCTGCTGCTCTCTGCTGATGGGCAAACGCTGTTTGTCACCGTGAAGCAAAAATTCAATAAAGACCACTCCACGGATGCGCCAGATAACGTGGTGCGTATTGAATTGAATAAACAATAATAGTACGCCTTCTTTCTATTGTTTCTCTCCCGAGCCTCGGTGCGTTGGGCAAGGATGCCCGACGTATCTAAACGATTGCGCCTTGCGGCAACCAGGTTGAAATGTTAAAAGAAGCCCCTTCAATAAAAACGACACAGGGGTAGGGCGTGAAAAACGCGTCAACTGCATCAGACACCAGCGTGTCCGATGCCGCGTCAACAAATGAACCGACGCTTCAGCGGGGGTTGCAAAACCGCCACATTCAGTTAATTGCGCTGGGCGGCGCAATTGGTACGGGCTTGTTTCTGGGGATCGGCCCGGCAATTCAGATGGCGGGACCTGCGGTTCTGCTGGGCTATGGCGTAGCCGGGATCATTGCGTTTCTGATCATGCGCCAGCTGGGCGAAATGGTGGTTGAAGAACCCGTTTCCGGATCGTTTGCCCACTTTGCTTATAAATACTGGGGACCGTTTGCCGGTTTTCTGTCTGGCTGGAACTACTGGGTGATGTTTGTGCTGGTCGGCATGGCGGAACTGACGGCGGCCGGGATCTACATGCAATACTGGTTACCCGATGTCCCCACCTGGATTTGGGCCGCCGGTTTCTTCGTCATCATCAATGCCGTCAACCTGGTCAACGTGCGCCTGTACGGCGAAACCGAGTTCTGGTTTGCGCTGATCAAAGTGCTGGCGATTATCGGCATGATTGGCTTTGGCGTATGGATGCTGTTTTCCGGCCACGGCGGCGAACATGCAAGTATCGATAACCTCTGGCGGTATAACGGCTTTTTTGCCACCGGCTGGAATGGCCTGATTCTCTCGCTGGCGGTGATCATGTTCTCCTTTGGCGGACTGGAGCTGATCGGCATTACCGCAGCAGAAGCGCAGGATCCGCAAAAAAGCATCCCGAAAGCGGTAAACCAGGTGGTGTATCGTATCCTGCTGTTTTATATCGGTTCACTGGTTGTGCTGCTGGCGCTGTACCCGTGGGTTGAAGTGAAATCAAACAGCAGCCCGTTTGTGATGATTTTCCATAATCTCGACAGTAACGTGGTGGCTTCCGCGCTGAACTTCGTTATTTTGGTGGCTTCGCTGTCGGTGTATAACAGCGGCGTATACTCCAACAGCCGTATGCTGTTTGGTCTCTCCGTGCAGGGCAATGCACCGAAGTTCTTAACTCGCGTCAGTCGTCGTGGCGTGCCGGTTAACTCGTTGATGCTTTCCGGTGCCATCACCTCGCTGGTGGTGCTGATCAACTACGTGCTGCCGCAAAAGGCGTTTAGTCTGCTGATGGCGCTGGTGGTGGCGACGCTGCTGCTGAACTGGATTATGATTTGCCTGGCGCACCTGCGTTTTCGCGCGGCGATGCGTCGCAAAGGGCGTGACACCCAGTTTAAAGCGCTGCTGTATCCGGCCGGAAACTATCTGTGTATCGCGTTCCTTGGCATGATTTTAGTGCTGATGTGCACCATGGATGAGATGCGTCTGTCGGCGATGCTGCTGCCAGCATGGATCCTGTTTCTGTTTGTAGCCTTCAAACTGCTGCGCCGTAAATCCCGCTAATCGCTGGCCGATCTCATCCTTTGCGATGAGATCGGCCATGCTTCACAATACGTTTTAACGCTGAAATACACCTGACAGTGCGCGAACGTCATTTCCAGTAGGGGACTGATGAATGCGTAAACCGAACTCTTCGACCACGGCAAAAATATGGTCGAAGATGTCAGCCTGAATACTTTCATATTCCAGCCACACCACCGTATTGGTAAACGCATAAATCTCAATCGGCAAACCGTGATCGTCCGGGGCCAGTTGGCGAACCATTAACGTCATATCTTTACGAATGCGCGGATGGTGACGTAAATATTCGTTCAGGTAGGCGCGAAACGTCCCTATATTGGTCATCTGGCGATGATTCAATACGGATTCAGGCGCATCTAATTGCTGGTTCCACTCGTTAATTTCCTGATGTCGCGTGGTTAAATACGGTTTCAGCAGGTGTGCTTTATGCAGTCGCTGGCGCTCATCTTCATCGAGAAAATGAATGCTGGTGGCATCGATACTGATGCTGCGCTTAATTCGCCGACCGCCGGACGCGGACATTCCGCTCCAGTTTTTAAACGAGTCAGAGACCAACGACCAGGTGGGAATGGTGGTGATGGTATTATCCCAGTTGCGTACTTTGACGGTGGTTAAGCCGATATCGATCACCGCGCCATCTGCGCCGTACTTCGGCATTTCCAGCCAGTCACCCAGTTTGAGCATATCGTTGGCTGAAAGCTGTATTCCTGCCACCAGACCGAGAATCGGGTCTTTAAAGACCAGCATTAAGACTGCCGCCATCGCACCCAGACCGCTTATCAGGATGGCGGGCGACTGACCAATCAACAGGGAAATCATCAGAATGCCGATGATAATCGCGCCGATTAACTTGATGCCCTGGAATATGCCTTTAAGCGGTAACTGCGATGCGGCGGGGAGTTTTTGCGACAGATTGAGAATAACGTCGAGCAGAGAAAATACTGACAGCAAGGCGTACATCATGATCCACAGCTGGGCGCAGGTGACTAATATTTCTGCGGCTTCGCTGCCTTTTTGTAGCCAGAGCGCGGCCTGTATATTGATGATGATACCTTGCAGCGTAAACGCCAGGCGGTGAAATAACTTGTTTTGCGTGATAATTTGCAGCCACAGGCGAGAGCTGGCGTTGGCGCGTTTTTCAAATGCGCGTAATACCACCCAGTGCAAAATAACGTGAACAATAATGGCGGTGATAAAAATAATGCCAAAAATCATCATCAGCGAGGTGGTGTGATTCATTTCAATACCGAGGTCTTCTACCTGAGATATCAATTCCTGCATAACGTCTCCTTAATAAACAGCGGTCTATGATGACCGCTGTGCGGAGGTTATGCAAATGCGAGGATCAGACTTCCGTCAGCGTCGTTTCCTGCGGCAGACGTGATTTTGGCAGCGCGGCGTTGAAGTCTTCTACGCTGTGATGGCCCACCGGGACGACAACCACGCTGGTGAAACCTTTTTCTTTAAGACCGAACTCGGCATCGAGAACTGCGGCATCGAAGCCTTCGATTGGCACCGCATCCAGGCCCATTGCCGCCACACCTAACAGGAAGTTGCCGACGTTCAGGTACACCTGTTTTGCCATCCAGTGAGCGTCATCTTTGAGATCTTTGCGGTGCATATCGGCAAAGAAAGTACGACCTTTGTGGTTGGCGGCTTTGGCTTCCGGGGTGGCAAAACGACCATCGACTTCTTCTTGATCCACCACGCGCTCCAGCCATGCATCGTCCATCGCCGTTTTGGCGCAGAACACCACGACGTGGGACGCATCGAGCATTTTACGTTCGTTGAATACAAAGCCACCGGCGGCGGATTTTGCTACGCGCGCTTTGCCTTCGTCAGTGCTGGCAACGATAAAATGCCACGGCTGCGAGTTGGTACTGGACGGGCTAAATTGTAACAGCGTTTTTAATTTTTCTGCCTGCTCAGCGGTCAGCTTTTTGGTCGGATCGAATGCCTTAGTGGAGTAGCGTTTTAAGGCGACAGAAACAATATCCATAAAAACTCCTGGTCGTTATTCTTACCCTGCGGGTGCGTTTTGTTTCAGCAGGGTACAGGGTTAGCGTGAAAAAGATAAGACAGAAAAAGGCAGAAACACTTATCGGGGTTAACGATAAATCAGCCGGGACGCAGGCGTTTTTGCTCCCGCTTTGGCAGGCCGTCTACCACTCGATGCCATGAGTCGTTTACCAGATCTGCCAGCAAGGATTCGGTAATATCGTCACCCGGATAGACTGAAATCCAGTGCTTTTTATTCATGTGATAGCCGGGTTTGATGCTGCGGTAGATTTGCTGGTTTAGCAGCGATTTTTGCGGATCGGACTTCAGGTTGACCAGTGGGCGTCCGCGGATCTCCGAGCAAAGCATGAATATTTTACCGCCAACCTTAAAAACGTCGTATTCCGGGCCGAACGGCCAGCAGTGTTCGGTAAATGGCAGTTCAAGCGCAAGGCGTTTTGCGCACGCGTGTAATGTCTGACCGTCCATTATTTTTCCTCGCGGGTGAGGGCGCGCCACATGGCTTCAAACCCCATTGCAATATATTCATCTGCACGGGCAGGGTCGCGGGCGGCAAATTCCATCGTGGTTTCTGCCAACGACAAAAAAAGCGCGTCGCCAAAGGCACGATACTCGTCAGACATAAACTCCGGGCGCACCGAGCGATGACAAAGATCGCGCAGCTCCGGGAACATATCGTCAGCCTGTTGCTCTGTTTCTTTGCTGATTTTCTCGCTGACGGCGAGCTGTCGAATAGTGCGATGCCCGCAGGTATGGTTCAGGCCCCAACTGATGTAGCTGTTCCAGATGTAGTGAGTCATGGTTTTGGCATCGGTCACTGAGCGATCCAGATCGGCCATCATCGACTGGCAGAGATCGTGCTTTAAAAAGAGGTAAAGCTCGTTGATCAAATCATCTTTTGTCGCGAAATAGCGAAACAGTGTTCCCTCTGCAACGCCTGCATTGCGGGCAATGACGGCCGTTGAGGCCGCAATGCCAGATTGCGCAATGGCGGTGGTTGCCGCTTCCAGTAATGCCAGTTTTTTGTCTTCACTCTTCGGACGAGCCACTACACTTTACCCTTAAGTCTGTTAAAAACACGATTGAATCACGGCCTTCGCAGTACCGCAACGGCGAATGTCAAAGATTGAAAATCATCTTGACGGCGAACTTTCGATTTCTATAATGAGTGCTTACTCACTCATAATCAAGAGTCAGTCGCGCAAACCAGCGGAAAGGGGCGCGTTTAAGGCCAGGATATGAAGCGTCTCACAGTTTGTGTGGTTGTTATTATGCTCATTGCCGCTGCTGCAAGTTTACCGTTTGTACTCAACGCTGGATTCGGTCAGGCGCCGCAAGGGGCACAGCTGAGCCAGGTTGAACAGTCACCACACTATCGTGACGGGCAGTTTCATAATCAGGTACCAACGCCAGGCTATACCGGTAATAAAAGTATGCTGGCGGCATGGTGGGAATTTCTGGTCGCGAAGCGGGAAAATGCCCGTCCTGCTCAGCCGTTACCGCTGGTGACGACCGAACTCGCCAGCTTGTCACCGCAGCAGGATACCCTCGTCTGGCTTGGCCACTCCTCGTGGTATTTGCAGCTGGCGGGTAAACGTATTCTGATCGATCCGGTGTTGAGCAACTACGCTGCACCGTTTTCATTTCTGAATAAAGCCTTTGCCGGGGAGTATCCGTGGACGGCACAAAATATGCCGGAAATCGACTTGCTGATCATCTCGCACGACCATTATGACCACCTGGATCTCGCCACCATTAAGGCGCTAATGCCAAAGATTAAGCGGGTGATTACGCCGCTTGGCGTTGGGTCGCATCTGCGGTATTGGGGAATGAACAGCGAGATTATCGAGGAGCGGGACTGGAATCAGTCCGTCAGAGTGACGGATTCTCTGATTGTGCATGTACTACCGGCTCGGCATTTTTCTGGCCGGGGCATCAAGCGTAATCAGACGCTGTGGGCAAGCTTCATGTTTGAAACGTCGGAGCAAAATGTTTATTACAGCGGAGACTCCGGTTACGGACCGCATTTTAAAGCGATTGGCGAACAGTTTGGCACGGTCGATGTGGCGATCATGGAAAATGGTCAATATGACCAGGACTGGAAGTTCATCCATATGATGCCGGAAGAGACCGCGCAGGCGGCGGCCGATCTCCATGCAAAAGCCGTTTTGCCGGGCCATGCTGGTCGCTTCGTACTGGCGAAACATACCTGGGACGATCCCTATAAGCGTTTGGCGCTCGCCAGCCGTCTCAAAGATTACCGTCTGCTGACGCCGATGCTGGGTGAGCCGGTAGCACTGTCCGACCCGGACCAACTGTTTACGGCCTGGTGGCAGCCAGCGGCCCGATGAATAAAGGGAAATAACGATGACGATTTCTGCACAAGTTATCGAGACAATTGTCGAGTGGATTGATGATAATTTGAATCAACCCTTGCGCATTGATGATATTGCCCGCCACGCGGGATATTCGAAATGGCATCTGCAGCGTCTGTTTATGCAGTATAAAGGCGAGAGCCTTGGGCGCTACATTCGCGAGCGTAAGCTGCTGCTGGCGGCGCGTGATTTACGCGATACCGATCAGAAAGTGTACGATATCTGCCTGAAGTACGGCTTCGATTCACAGCAGACTTTTACGCGTATCTTCACCCGCACATTCAGTCAACCGCCGGGTGCTTATCGCAAAGAAAATCACAGCCGTACACATTGATGGCACTCGGGCTCTCGCAGGGCTAATCTGCCAGCGAGAACCAGCGCCGCCAGATGAAACGCAGAACAGAATACTCAATCACCCCAAGAAGTAAGAACCACAGGCAAAACAGCAAGGTATAAAACTGGTTAAGATCCATCAAATGAAAGATGGTGACGAGCTTTTGCGCCAGCACCAGGCCGAGAGAAGGCGCGGGCAGCAGCAGGCAGGATAAAAAAGCCAATAGCAGGATCCCGGCGGCGGTCATCAGTGATTCAAGCGGGTGTTTCATAACATTGTTAAACTTGAGTTAAAAGACCATTGTCCGGGATCTGTGGCGCTAACGCAAATCCCCCCGATTAGTGTCCCGCCCAGATCTCACAATGTTTTTTCACCAACCCGCTTAGTGACCCGCCGTCTGCCACGAAATCACGCATGTTCTGGGCTTCGTTGTGCCCATTTTTAACCTGCTGGCGTAAGGCATCAATGGCGCTGGCGGCGCCTACTTTACCTGCCGAAGGGGCGACATGTTCCAGCAGCCGCAGCACGTCATCCGCCAGACGATGATGATCGCCGGTATGCACGTCGGTGACTATCCCTTCCAGACCAAAGCGGCAGGCCTGAAAACGGTTAAATTTATACAGCAGGTAATCACGTTCCTGGTACTTGAACGGACGTTCCTTCAGCAGCCAGTGGGCCGTAGCCTGAATTAACCCGGCCATATTGATTGCATGCCCGAGAGTGAGCGGGGTGTCCATCACCCGAACTTCTACCGTACCAAAGTGCGGACTGGGACGGATGTCCCAGTGCAAATCCTTAATACTGTCAACGAGGCTGGTCCATGCCAGTTGGCGAAACAATCCCTCAAATTCCTGCCAGTTGTTGACCCACGGCATCGGACCGTTATCGGGAAATCCTGAGAAGATATTGAGCCGTGCGCAGGCAAATCGCGTGTCGGCTTCCTGCATATACGGCGAGGCGGCAGAGAGCGCAATAAAATGCGGAACAAAGCGTGACAGGCCGTGCAGCAGGTAAATGGCGTCGTCACCGCTGGTACAGCCTACGTGGACATGCTGGCCAAACACTGTCGCCTGCTGAATAAGATAACCAAAGTTCTCCAGGTTGCGGCGGTAGCGCTCATCATTGCTCACTTCCTGACGCCGCCATGTCTGAAACGGGTGCGTGCCGCCGCCGCAAATTTCGAGGTGATGGTCTGCGGCTGCTCGCAAAATTATCTGCTGCATGGCTGAAAACTGCGCCGCGGCCTGGTCGATGTTGTGGCAGATACCGGTCGCCATCTCCAGCATACTTTCGGTGATATCGTGCTTCACTTCTCCGGTGTTGAGCTGTGGTTTTACAGTATCAATCAGCCGGGATGAGTCCTGGCTCAGGTCATAGCCTGGTGGATTGACCACCTGCATTTCCAGCTCAATGCCCAGTGTAAATGGTTCGGAGACATGAAAGTC
Source organism: Citrobacter sp. FP75 (assembly GCF_018342065.1). Lineage (GTDB taxonomy): Bacteria > Pseudomonadota > Gammaproteobacteria > Enterobacterales > Enterobacteriaceae > Citrobacter. The sequence continues at coordinate 276,585 of NZ_JAFDOE010000001.1, forward strand.
GGGGAGTGGCATAGCGTTCCTTTGAGCATTGATTTTTAATCAGTATAGAAGGGTAGACGGTTTTCCGTACGGCAAGGGAAATCCGCATCCTGCGCTTTGAACGTAAAATGACAGGTGCTATAACTATTTTTTGCTTTCACGACAGGGGTGAACTGTGCCGGAAATAAATCTTTATGGACAGACGGTGGGCGATGCTCTGCCGGACTGGAATGGCGCGTCAGTGCTACCGCGAGATGTACTGGAAGGGCGGTATTGCCGTCTTGACGTGTTGGATGCCGCCAGCCATGCCGCCGATCTGTTTGACGCCTATGCGCAAGCGCCTGATGAGCGGGACTGGACATGGCTTGCCAGCAAGCGGCCAACGAGCGTTGCGGCAGCGTCCCTCTGGGTAACGGGAAAATCCACGGATTCTGCGCTGGTTCCCTACGCGGTTATTGATTTGCGCTCCGGGCGCGCCGTCGGACTGGTGTGTTTTATGGCGATAGACCGTGAGAACGGCTCGGTTGAAATTGGTCACGTAACCTGGTCGCCACGCATGAAAAATACGGTGTTGGGCACGGAAACCGTTTGGCTGCTACTGCGTCAGGCATTTGCCCTTGGATACCGTCGCGTAGAGTGGAAATGCGACTCGCTGAACGTCGCATCCCGCCGGGCTGCGGAGCGCTTAGGGTTTATCTATGAAGGACGCTTTCGCCAGAAGATCGTGCGTAAGGGGCGTAATCGCGACAGCGACTGGTTATCAATGATTGACGGCGAATGGCCGCAGTGCGACGCCGTTTTACAGCGCTGGCTGGCCCCGGAAAACTTTGATAAAGAAGGGCAGCAACGCCGGTCACTCGCGGTACTTCAACAGGAATAACCATTTTCCTTCGGTCAGTTAATATAAGTTCATCAGTTGGGATGCTAAAGGTGTAAAAATTCCGCCCCGCACAGGGCGGAATAAAATATTAGCCAATGATGTTAATATTTCTCTTATTTAGTTTTTCACTTAGGATTTCATTCGCTACACCTTCTGTTGAAATAATGTATCCCATATTGCTACTCATATTGCCCAGAGAGAGGGTTATGGTTTTTTTATCTGAGCTTAGCATGATGTTGTTGATGCTGGCCGATTGATTGATAGTATAAGATGTTATATCTACAGCGCTTGCTCTGTCTGTTGCCTGATTCACTTGTAAAATGAGTGAGTTTGTTGCAGCATCGAAAGTTGATTTAATAACATCGAAACTGTTGCTGGCATAAACTTTCATGGCATCAACCGTTAACCATTTCCCACTTCGCTTCACGCCTTTTAGCACATGGGTGTCAGGTGAAAGGTCTTTAACACTATAAATAATATCGCTATACACCAGAGATTCACTCCATGTACTTGCCGTGCCTAAAAATACATCATCCAGATAGAAATCTATATCACCCTGATCGCTATTTTTTTCGCAATATACTGAGACATTGCGACCCTTGAAGGTAAATTCAAAATAATCTCCATTATTCTGTGTAACCTGACACTTGCCATCAGTACTGTCTGGTCTATCCTCAGATAACCACCAACCGGAGCCTGTATAGACGATGGAGTTACTACTTTCCTGAACTAACATTTCTGGTAACTGCGGGTCGAAGATTTGCTGATTTCCTGCAGAAACTACCGGGTGTTTCATATAGGTATCCCATATCAGACCACTACGATAATTTTCGATCATAATAAGCGACAGACCCTTTATCAGGCCGGAGTTGTTATCGCAATACCATGGCGCTGCTTTGGAAGTATTAAAGGATTCAATAAACCCATATCCGGTCCACAGTTGCGGATTTTTATACCATGCCATCATTGCTTGAAGCACATCTTGCGGCATAAATGGTAGGCTGCCAATAGGACCACTTGGTGTGATTGTGCCATCCGTGAAATGCATATTATTAGCACCGATATCACCTGACGGTGGCGCACCGTAGGCTGCATATCCGTTCGGTCCATTGCATGCAGTAAGGCCCCAATTTTCAGCATCCAGGGAAGGTAGTACATCGTTGTTTGCAATACAAAACTCTTTGTTTGCTTTGCTGGCATTAATGCTATTTTGCCACCAATCCGCCCCTTTTTTGTCCCACAGACGACGGAAATCAAGCCAGGCATGTGAAAACTGATATGTAAAAAGTTGACCGCCCCAGACATAAATCAGATCCCCACTATTACCATAATGCCCAGATTTTCGTTCAAGTTTATAAAACATTTCTGCTGCGTTTTCTGGCGCGTGAGTCATGGATCCTGTTGCCATAGGGTACATACAGAATTGCTCAGCGTATCCGCCCCATGTTGCCGATAATTGAACTAGATTCGAATCCCACCCCATGGTAAAGGCTCCATTCGGCGCAACCGCAGCATCCCATTCCACATCATCAAAAATCTGCTGAGCTAGCGTGCCCACCGTTCCGCCAAAATACTGACCAGCCGTCAAAATACCATTCAGTGCGAGCATTGTATCGACTGTTGAGATCTCAGAACCCAGTGTATCCAGACTATCCATATCAATGAAATGATAATAAAAACCTTTATAACGCAGTGACGGATTCTGCAGCGTCTGGAGTGATTTAATTAACCGATCTTCAGCCTTAACCTTGCTGATCCATCCGCGTTCTACTGCAATAACTAATGCGCTGAATGCAAAACCTGAACCAGCTATAGTTGCCCGGCGGGAATTGGCTCTGTCAGAAATTAATCCGTAACCCATAGAACCGTCAGTGATATTGGCTTCTCTCCAAAAATATTCAAAGCAAAACCTCGCTTCTGCCTCCAGTAGTTCCTCCTCCGACAGTGTGGCTGGCGTTCTTGCTGTCTGGTATACGCCGACCTCATAAAAAGATGGTCCCTTGTTATTGATAAGTTCTGTAATCACATACCTAATAGCTTTACTGGTGGTCAGATAGGGCAGAACGATTAGTTTACTAATATCACTCCCTTGATAAATATCTTTCCAGTTTTCGCCAGAACTATCTAAAATTTGTAAGGTAAAGGCCTTAACTCTTGATAATTCGTCTGGGTTAATAAATTCCTTCACTAAAATACGATCAAAAAACTCATCTTTTAGGAAAGTAATAGTGAGGGTCACTGGCAGCGTTGTATTATCATTTGCAGCCCAGCGTGTTGACGAATTTCCATCTGTGGCAAAGGCGGCCTTATATTCAGTTCGTTGGTCATACCAGACATCGCTTGCGACAGTCACTGCGCCTTTGGCAAGATTAACTGGCTGAATAACCGGCAGCAGCGATGACGTTGAGTTAAAGGCAGAGAATGTATACAGGCTTGCTGGTTTTTTAGCATCAATACAGGAGGCAATTGTCAGGATAATTTTATCAGTAGCGATCAATGCAGGAAGGAGGGCTAGATAGTTCTCAGTCGGTTTATTACCTTGTAGGGTTGTGACTAACTCAGCGCCAGCATAAATATCAATACTGAAATTATCAATGCGCTGCTCGTATTGATTAAAGCCGATAAGGTCAATTAATGTCGGTGTATCGAAAGTTAGCGATAACGTTACATTGTTTGCCAGATCGGTTGCCCATCGGGTTTGTGGATTACCGTCGACCACGTTTTGAGGCGAATAATCTTCATTATCATCGTACCAAACGTCGCTGGCTTCAGCATGACTAAAGATCGCTACATCTGGGTAAATTTTAGGTTGAGGCGTTTCATCAAATTCCATAACCAAAACCATTCCTAACGGATCGCTCAATGAATCAGGAAGGGCAAATACCATGCAGCCGCTGAGTAGTTCGAAATCCAGGGTGGTCTCCGGTGTGGTAAGCCAGTAAACTTTTGATGGGAGTGTGATGGGTTGTTCTACTCTAAGTTTGTTATCTCCCGGTAAGGTTGTTACCGTCACATAAAGTTTGTTTTTTTTCTTTTGAAGACCCTTTGTTTTACCCAGGCTGCAAAATGTTCCAGGCTGCATTGAAACATTAAGGGTACCTGCTCGAGTTTCATAGACAGCCTCACCCCATGTCTGCATCCATTTACCCATTTCATTTAGCCTGTCCACACATGGTTGTGGGATAACCCCCTCAGCATCCGGGCCTGTATTGAGCAATAAATTCCCCCCTTTACTGGCACAGTCCAGCAGATCGGTGAGAAGTATTTGAGCGTCTTTCCAGTTAGTATCATTGGTATTGTATCCCCACGAATTATTTATGGTCATACAGGCTTCCCATGGACCGCTCTGCGAGCCAGCAGGAATGCTCTGTTCAGGTGTGGAATAGTCTCCGAGTCCATTACCAATGCGATCATTAATAATGATGTCAGGTGATAAACGGTGTAAAAAATTCCTAATATCAGTGGATACATCTTTGTTCAGGAATGCAGCCCATGCACCATCAAACCAAATTAAAGCCGGGTTAAAGATTTCTATCAGCTCTTTGAGATGTTCTTTCATCTCAGAAAGATAGCGAGTAATATCTGCCGGATTAATTGTGGTTGGGACAGTCGCGGCATCCTCAATAGCAACTTCATTAACGTTACCCCAGTCTAACAATGAGTAGTAGCAACAGAAAGTAATCCCTCGTTCACGACAAGCCGCGGCCAAAGGACGAAGAACTGACTGGTGAATAGATGCTGTATTTTCGACATCATAAGGTGCAAATTCAGTTACGTTAGTATCGAACATGGCAAAACCATCATGGTGCTTGGTCGTGATGGTGAGATATTTTTGGCCTGTACTTTGAATGATATATGCCCATTCGTCCGGACTGTACTTATCTGGATTAAAGGGTTCACACGCTTCTGTTATGTAGTCATTTTTAGGTATCTTATTGGTGTTCATAACCCACTCACCTTCACCTAAAACAGAATAAGCTCCCCAATGCATCATATGCCCGAACCGAGAGTCATCGAACCACTTCATTCGTCGGAGTTTTGCTTCTTCAGTCTCTGTTCCTGAGTATTGAGAAAAAACAAACCAATTTAGATAACCAGTAAAACCATCAGGGAATAATATATAAATATCAGTTAATTCCGCTTTATTATAATCAATATTATTACTGACCGACTCGGTAAAGAATTTATCTACGCCAGATGATTTGATCGTCAGTGTCCAGAGCGGATCACTTTCGAGTGACTCACTAAAAACTTGGATTATTTGATCAGATGTTTGTGTCGCAGCAAATAACATACAATTTGCAAACATCCCTGTGGGAATAGTTGTGTTAAATTTTAACCATGAACCTGCGGGAAGGTTTATGACCGACTGATCTGTGTTTAGTCTTGGTGAATTGTCAAAGTGGGTTAGACTGTAGTTATCAATAGATGCACGCTGAACGTCAGTGTTCGTATCAATATAGTCCTGGAAATAGATAATATTATTATTCATGATATTCCTCTTCATGTGCTTTGTTTGTATATGTGTGGTTATCTTGCAGGGTATTGCTGCCACGGTAATTGAAAATGCGGCCCGTCACAAAAGGGTTTCCAATCACCTCCCCATTCAATAGGAATATCTAACATTGAAGATGCTTTTTTAAAAGCAATGGAAATTTCTTGGTAATATTTAAATTCCCATGACCCTGAAGTTGTAGGATAAGCCAGGACATCAATTGCATGGCCAGAAAGATGCCGGCTATTAAGTGTTTTAGATTTCCCTTCAATGAAAAGTTGTTTTTGTCTCTCAATAGAGCGAACGCCTTCGATGATACCAAAATCGATGATAGATAATTCAAGTGCTTTACAAGCTAGTTTTGCTAAGTCTGAATGAACACTTTTAAGCATAATAATGCTTCTCTCACTAAATGAATCTTCTTTCATCACTCCCTCACGTTTTTTAAGAAAATTGAACGAAAATGTTAGGTTAGTACTTTAAAATCGTTACAATATTTTTTTAGTCATACATCACAAAAAATTTATCAGGTATTTGATTAATAAATGTCTATTTTTTAGGTTTTGAACGAACAAATAATGATCATTTCAAGTGATCAAAAAATACTTTCTTCGGTTAGTATTTAGGCTCTTGAATAAGGGAGGTCTATGATGTCTATTTTCATATCAAAACAACTGAAATACTTTATGGTTGCAATGGAAAAAAAGTGTATATCTAAGGCCGCAGATGAGTTGTATTTAACAAGAACACCGCTGTGCAAAAAATTGGTTGATCTTGAGAATGTGCTGGGGGAAATATTGTTCATTAGGAAGTATAATGAGCTTATCCCTACAAAGTATGCCGTTTCATTACATAAAGAATTAATGCCAATATATGAGGCTCAATCAAGACTTGAAAGTAGGTTGAGCAATAAGAATAATGGAAATGTGTTAATTATATTTTTTGATATTTCTATTCCTGAGTTTATTTACCGTTCTATAATTTCATCGATACAGGGAGAAATCACTCAACTGATAATGAAATTTCAACGTACTGTCATTACAGAACAGCTAATTAGTGAAAACGCATATGCAAAAAATGTTTTTTTCATTTTGTTAAGGCCATTGATATTTAGTCATCCTTTTAAAGAAGTTGCCTGGCATGGAAGTGAAGTGTCTATATTAATGCCTAAGCATCATTTAAATACCTCCGAACTTATTGAAATTTATGTGTGGAATGATGGTTATATCAATCACTTTAAAGATAAAATTGAAGAGACTTTGCAGGAGAAATATCGAGCTATAAATTTCATATCCCATAATTATGACATCACGGCGGTTTTGCATAAGTTATATCGTGGGAAAGGTGCTTGTATCTTACCATTAAAAACAGCAATGATTTATAAAAATGAGAGTTTAGGAATAAAGTTAATTCCATCAAAACAAATTTCAGTTTATATGTATTGGAATGAATGCGTGGATTTTAAAGACGGATTTGAGCGAACAAAACAGGTTGTTTTAACGTTTATCTAGAAATGGGAAAGCTCTCTTTCCAGAGAGCTTTTATTGTTTGTTGTTGATATCGATTCCCGTTTTAACCTTTATGGCGAAAAGGAATATTCGTCCAATGCCATGGGTGCCTAGCAATGATATAATAATAGCAATAGCCCCCGCTGATACTTTTATACCGTGAAATGTAGGTAAGCTGACAATATGTGGTTTTACAAGAAAGAAAATCAGCAAGCATATAATTAAATCGCCACAGCGCTCTCTTAATTGCCCCCCGCCATATAACCAGCGACCAATTTCTCCTAGTGTAATAATAAAAATCATCTTAATGGTATCAACAGGTTCTGAGAATAGAGCTAACACCAAGCCGCTGAATGTTAATTTTGAAGACATGAACCCTCCTAAAAGGCCAGGTTAACGCCCTGGCCTTGGTTAATTTGAACGAAAAATATTATTTATTGACTAGCAGACGCACATCATCAATATCGACCGCATCGGTAGTTTCCGCATTATATGTTGCCTGGAAATGTAGCATAAGGGGGCCGGTCCAGGAAGGATCAACAGTAAATGAAGTTGTTTCAGTAACCCAATCGATACTCATTTCTGAATTGAAAGGTTGGCTCCAATAAGTTGTATTGGTGTTCAACATCATTACAGAAACAGTACCACTGTTTGGGCCACGGCATTTAAACGTTAACAGACTTTGTTGCCCTGCATCTATACCAATTTGCTGCCAGGCTGATTCTGTAGCATTCACGTGAGCATAGTAGTTCTCTACTGTTTCCGAGTCATTCTGTACACCTGCAGAACTGTCAGAAAAAGACCAGGCATTGAGTTGTTCTGGGTTGAAATCGCCGTCATTGATAATATTAGTAATCATTTCTAATCTCCAGTTTTAATATGATGGTTATAATGTTACTGACTCAGTAACATGGGTTTAGATTAACAAATTTATATTCGATGAATTTCCAGCTTTTAGATAAGGTATGACTAAAAAATAGAAAAAAATAATAATATTTAGCGATTCTTTTTTTGCTAACGAGATCTGAGTTAGCCTCTGTATGTGCGGCACCATAGAAGCTCGAGGTTCCCATGGTCGTGCATCTATTTCCCATTTGCTCCGAAGGATTAACAGCAATTCTGAACGGCATATTGATTGTAAACTTTATGTTACACCTGACTGCAAACTAATGTAGTTGCATAATTTACGGAAATTTAAGTCTATTTTGGAATTTGTCGCTTCTAAACATTAATGCGGAATTCGCATTAAACGCAAGGTTGGTACTCAACGCTCTTGCGCAATAGTCAACTTTCGGCGGGTATGTCTTCAGCGCTGTGAATAGGTATGCGGCCGGGGAGATAAATGCGATGTTACGTCCCGGTTTTGGCGCTGGAATGTTGTACAGTCATATAGGAATTTTAAAGCGATAAAGGAACTATCATGCACAGCATTACAACATTTTGTCCGTTCTGCCGATCTACCCTATTTGTCGGCGCTGAACGGTGTAGCAGTTGCGGGGCAACCATTGAATACGGTCGTATTCCACTTCGATACTTTTTTCTGCTTGTTGTACTGCTGTGGTTGATCATTGGTGGCGTTCACCTATTTTGTGACGACATCGGGCTCATGGATTTTATTGTACAACTGAGCATTGCGACAACGCTCAGCCTTGTTGTATGGGGGTGGGTAATCAGGAAGTTGCGAAAAAAATATACAGGCCGAATACGGTTTACTCGTTGAGTGACCCGTTACGTCCTGGAATTTTCTGGGGGTTACCGTAACGCGATAAATATCATTTTTAAAAGGATAAAGATTGTATGCCAGTTAACGACATTGCTGTTTTGATATTCACGTTTATCGCAGCATGTGTGTTCATTTTTTGCGCTGCCAACATTGTTGTGCAGGTAAAAACCCATGATCTCAGACGGCTACTTCAGGATGATTTTGATAAAGCCCGGCAAAAACTTGTGAATGAGTGGGAAGAGGCAAATCTAAAATATATGAATGAAATAGCAGGGTTAAAAATTGAAATAAAAACTATCAGGAATCAGATGGTGAAAAAAGAAGCTGTCGGTGAATATTTGAGCAGCGCAGAGGTTCTGAGTAAGAAAAATATTTCTGAGGATGATCCCCTATGTAGCCCGTCAAAACTTGATGGTGGAACTAATCAGCTTCATTGATTAAGCAAAAAACAGGAACTGGGAGCCTATCTATCCTGCGATTACTCTGGCGGGCAGCTAGCGGCACTTTCCTGACGAGAGGGCGTACACAGAGTAATGATGTTTACATCATGCTGAAACCAGCGAACATTGACTTCCTGCCCGGCGAGGCTGGGCGAAAATGACGGCATGATTTGCATCGTTAAGTGTGTCGCTGTGAGTTCAATTATTTTGGCGCTGGCAAAACCCGGCAGCCCCGATGCCTGTGCGGAAAATGCTTTATACACGCTCTCTTTAGCGGAGAACGCCAGGGTTAAGGCGAGCGGAAAGGGCTCCGGGCTGATCTGTAAAAGCAGTTGTTCACGGTTGTCGACAATGCTGTCGGCCAGGTCAGCTGCAGTGTGGGGCGTAAAAATAGCTTCAATGTCCAGCCCTACGGGGTGTGGCGAGACAACCGCCAGCGCGGTCGTGGCGCTATGGCTGATGCTGCCAAACAGACCTTCTGGCCACAATGGCTGGCGATGTTCGCCGATGCCGGGTACGGTTTTGAGGCCAAATTCACGCAGTGCCAGGACAGCGGCAATACGCCCCGCTAAATGTTCAGCTTTACGCTTGCGCCCACTGGATATCAACTGAGTGTGGTGGGGGAGCCATAGCAGATCGTGCTCATGGAAACTATCGGGATCAAACCCGACAATATGCAGCGTATGGTCTGCGAAAGGGAGTGGGGTGTGCGTTGTGCGCATGGTTTCTTACGGTTTCCCTCTCCCCGCAACGAGGAGAGGGAAAAACGTTATCAGAAGTGCGTGTTCACGCTCATGAACCATGTACGGCCCGGTTCGTTATAGGTGTGCGCGCCTGCGCCTGCCATATAGTTTCCGGTCACGATATCGCCCGTGGTCTGGGCATTACCTTCACGCCACAAACGTTTGTCAAAGACGTTATCCACGCCGCCGGTCAGGCTGACGTTTTTCATCACGTCCCAGGTCGCGCTCAGGCCGACAATGCTGTACGGACTCACTTCACTTGCCGAGCTGCCGGTTACCGGTTTACCCTGGTAATCGTATTTCTTCGGCTGCTGTTTGCCGTACCAGGTGAAGGTTGACTGCAGTGACAAATCTTCGCGTGCCTGCCAGCTCAGGGTTGAGTTCAGCGTGTATTCAGGAATAATCGACAGTCGCTCGCCGGTCTCTTTATTCTTACTTTGCAGCATGTAGGTGATGTTGTTGGTCCAGTTAACGGTTTCGCTAACCGGCACGTTCAACGTACCCTCCAGACCCTCAACCACCGCTTTAGGAATGTTTTCCCACTGATAGATATCGGTGTAAGTCGTCTTCCCTTTGCTGGTGATAGACGTTCTGTCGAACGGTACCGTACCCGCTTCAATCTTGTTGCGATAGTCGTTGCGGAACCAGGTGACACCAGCCAGCCAGCCGTCACGTTTGAACTCAAGGCCAATCTCTTTGTTGATACTGGTTTCGGCCTTCAGATCATCATTACCCATCATGTAGCAACCAATGCCGGTCGCAGAGCCGGTGGCATAGCACCCCTGGCCTTTACTGTACAGGATATAGTTCGGGTTGAGCTGGTACAGGCTTGGCGCTTTATAAGCGCGTGCAATCCCCATCTTCAGGGTGAAATCATCGCCCAGACCTTGTGAGAGGTTCAGAGACGGGCTCCAGTTGTCGCCGACGATACTGTGGTGATCAAAACGCAGACCCGGCGTCAGCATGGTGCTGTCGGTCAGTTCCATGTTGTTTTCAGCAAACAGAGAGAAAATCTCTGCATCGGAGTACGGGCTGCGGTTGGTGCTGCTGGAGCCTGGAATATCACCGCCCATAAAGGTCTGCGAGTTGGACAGCATGTCCTTCATGCGCTGCTGGTTCCACTCGGTACCGAGCGTCAGGTTTTGGTTAACCAGCAGATCCAACGGAATGCTGATTTCACTGTGTAGCATGACGTCACTCAGGTCGGCATCGACATATTTTTGTGACGCATTCGGGTCGAAGATCCCTTCCGTACCACCCGCCAGACCTTCCGGCGTACGGGAGTTGCGCGTGTGTTCATACTGCACCCAGTTGCTGGTGGTGACGCCGTTATCCCAGCCGCCGTTCCAGGTCAGGGAGTAGTTCTGGCGATAAAGACGGTTGGTCTCTTTACCGTAGTTATCTTTCACCAGCTGGTTGGTGTTAGTGTTTTGCGTGTCACCCGCATACAGGTTGCCCTGACGACTATAACCGGCTTCCAGTTCGAGAGACTGGAGCGGGGCGAAATCCCAGCGGACCATGCCGTTAATATCTTTGTTGATGACCCCTTCACGACCCGCAGGCAAAGTGTTGGCGTAGGTGCCGGTACGTTCTGACTGATGACCCTGGTTGATGTCCCATGCGTCAGCCTGGGTTTTATCGAGATTTCCGTACAGACGGAAGCTGAAATCCCCGCCCATTGGGCCGTTCAGGCTAAAGTTGGTGCGTTTAGTGGAACCTTCGTCTTTGTGTTCCGGGGCATTGAAATAGGTATCCCAGGAGCCGTGCCATTCGTTGCTGCCTTTTTTGGTGATGATATTCACCACGCCGCCAGCCGCACCGTTGCCGTAACGTGCCGCGGCAGGGCCGCGCAGCACTTCAATACGCTCGATCATTTCCGGCGGCACCCAGGCGGTATCACCACGGGTATCACGCTCGCCGCGCCAGCCCTGACGCACGGAGTTACGGCTGGTGACCGGCTTGCCGTCGATCAGAATCAGGGTGTTTTCTGGACCCATGCCGCGAATATCGATCTGACGGTTGTTGCCGCGTTGACCGCTGGTTGAGTTACCGGTCAGGTTCACGCCTGGCATGGTACGAATGATTTCCGCCACATCGCGCGCGGGAGGATTCTTACGGATTTCATCAGCAGTGATGGTGGAAACGCCTGGTGCCTGCAGGTTCTGCTGGGCGGCGGTAACGACGATGGTATCTTCATGCGAGACGGTGGTGCTATCGGTTTTATCTTCTGCCATCGCTGGCAGCGCTACTCCGTAAATCCCCAAATTGACCAATAAGGCCAGTGAATGAATCTTGTTGTTCATTGTGTGTCCTGCTTTCTTTTAGCCACGTGAACCAATATGCCGTTGTGGGGCATTTGGCCTGATGTCGCCCGCTCCTGCGAAAACCATCCGTTCCAGAAAAAGTTCGCAGCGTCAGGTCGGTTTATAAGTGGTGAAAAACTGTACGCGCTTCCCACAGCGCGACAATACGCTATTGCAAATGCAAATAGTTATCAATAATATTATCAATATATTTCACGCTAGATCATAAAATTTCACAGTAAACATGGGGTTATGGCGGTGACGACGTTAAAGATGGGAAGCGAGGCGTGGTGGCGGTCGAAAAAAGGCCCGGAGTGGGAGCGTGAAGACAACGGAAAATATCGGGTAACTTTTTGGTGGCGTGACCCGCAGGGAACGGAAAAACGCTCCACTACCCGTCGCGTGTGGGTCTACATTACCGGTGTGACCGACCACCATCAAAATGCTATTCCCCAGTCGATGCAACGCATTGATGGCACAAATGTTTGGTGCTGGAGTATTACCCTGAACGCCCACTGGCGCGGGAGCTATTGCTTCATTCCTTCTGCACGCGACGACATTTTTGCCGGGCTGAACGCAGGTGAAACTCCGGACAGAACGTTACTGCGAGAAGGCTGGCGACAGTTGTTACCGCAGGCTATCGCCGATCCGCTCAATCCTCAAAGCTGGCAAGGCGGGCGTGGCCATGCAGTGTCTGCGCTGGAAATGCCGGACGCGCCCGTACAGCCGGGCTGGGATCGTCCTGAGAAACCCGATTCCCCTGCCGTTTGCCTGCAATGGCACAGCGCGAGGCTCGGCAATACGCGCCGCGTGTGGGTCTTTACCACCGGCGAAGCGGAGCCTGAGGAACGTCCACTGGCCATTCTGCTGGACGGACAGTTTTGGGCGCAAAGTATGCCTGTCTGGCCCGTGCTGACCTCACTTACCCGACGACATCAGCTCCCGCCTGCCGTTTATCTCCTGATTGATGCCATCGATACGCCTCATCGCAGTCACGAGCTGCCATGCAACGCAGATTTTTGGCTGGCGGTGCAACAAGAGTTACTGCCGCTGGTGAAAACGACCACCGCGTTCAGCGACGATCCACAGCGCACGATCGTTGCCGGGCAAAGCTTTGGCGGCTTGTCATCGTTGTATGCCGGGCTGAACTGGCCGGAACGCTTTGGCTGCGTACTCAGTCAGTCAGGATCCTACTGGTGGCCGCACCGTGGTGGTCATCAGGATGGAGTTATCATTGAGCAACTGAAGACCGGAAAGGTAAGCGCTCAGGGGCTGCGTATTGTTCTGGAAGCCGGTATTCGCGAACCGATAATTTTTCGCGCCAATCAGGCGCTCTACGCGCAGTTGCCCTGTGCGCCACAGTCTATTTTCTGGCGTCAGGTTGAAGGTGGACATGATGCACTTTGCTGGCGCGGCGGTTTGATGCAAGGGCTAATGACGCTCTGGCAGCCGCTCACTGACACGATTTAACCGGACGATGTTCCACGACAGGAGTTGAGTATGGAATTCAGTAACCCCTTCGATAACCCTCAGGGCCAGTTTTACATTCTGCAAAATCCCCAACGTCAGTTTAGCCTTTGGCCGCAGCAATGCTCGTTGCCTGATGGCTGGAATATCGCGTGCGAACCGCAATCCCAGGAAGCCTGTCAACAGTGGCTGGCGGCGAACTGGACCACGCTGACGCCGGCACAGTATGCCGATACACAGGAGGCAAAATGACTCAGCGCTTACCGTTAGTTGCGGCCCAGCCGGGGATCTGGATGGCGGAAAAACTCTCCACTTTGCCTTCGGCGTGGAGCGTCGCACACTACGTGGAATTAACCGGTGAACTTAACGCGCCTCTGCTGGCAAAAGCAGTCGTCGCCGGCTTGGATCAGGCCGATACCCTGCGCATGCGGTTTAGCGAAGACAACGGCGAGGTCTGGCAGTGGGTTGATCCAGCGTTCACTTTCGTGGAGCCTGACATTATCGATGTCCGTGAAAAGGCCAGTCCACACGACGCCGCGCGTGCGTTGATGCAGGCCGATCTGCAGCAAGACATACGCGCCGATGGCGCAAAACCGCTGGTCTGCCATCAGCTTATTCAGGTGGAAGATAACCGTTGGTACTGGTATCAGCGTTATCATCACTTACTGGTGGATGGCTTCAGTTTCCCGGCAATTACCCGCCAGATAGCGGCAATTTACCGGGCATGGCAGCGTGGCGAACCCACGCCTGCATCGCCTTTTACGCCCTTCGACGAGGTAGTGGAAGAGTATCAACAGTATCGCCACAGCGAGGCGTATCACCGTGACGGCGCATTCTGGGCCGGGCAGCGAGAACAGCTGCCACCTCCCGCTTCGCTATCGAGTAAACCATTACCGGGAAGGGCGGCCAGCGCGGACATTATTCGTATGCAGTTGACCGCGCCCGACGGCGCATTCCGCCAGCTTGCCGCGCGTATGCCTGACGTTCAGCGTGCAGATTTAGCGCTGGCACTGGTGGCGTTATGGCTGGGGCGTTTATGCAGCCGGATGGATTATGCCGCCGGGTTTATTTTCATGCGCCGCATGGGATCGGCGGCGTTAACGGCAACCGGACCCGTGTTGAATGTTCTACCGTTCGGCGTACATCTTGATGCAGCGGAAAGTCTGCCCGAACTGGCAAAACGACTGGCCGGTCAGCTTAAGAAAATGCGTCGTCATCAGCGTTATGATGCGGAGCAAATTGTGCGAGATGGCGGGCGGGCAGGTGGTGAAGAGGCGCTGTTTGGTCCGGTACTGAATGTGAAAATCTTTGACTATCAGCTGGATATCCCTGGCGTACAGGCGCAAACCCATACGCTGGCGACGGGGCCGGTTAACGATCTCGAACTGGCGCTGTTCCCGGATGAAAACGGCGGCCTAAGCATTGAGATCCTCGCCAATAAACAGCGCTACGATGAAGCGACGCTGGCCCAACACGCGCAGCGGTTAACCGCGCTGATGAGACAGTTTGCCGAAAATCCGGCGCTGCGTTGTGGTGATGCCGACATGCTGTTGCCGGTGGAACAGGAACAGCTGGCGCAAATAAACGATACGGCCGTTGATATACCCTTCACCACGCTCAGTGCGCTGGTGGCGGAGCAGGCCGCTAAAACACCGGATGCGCCAGCGCTGGCTGACGCCTGTTATCAGTTCAGTTATCGCGAAATGCGTGAGCAGGTCGTGGCACTGGCAAAGGTGCTTCGCGAACGCGGCGTACGACCGGGTGACAGCGTTGCCGTGGCACTGCCGCGCTCTGTTTTCCTGACGCTGGCGCTGCACGGTATTGTTGAAGCCGGTGCCGCCTGGCTGCCGCTGGACACCGGCTACCCGGACGATCGTCTGCGGATGATGCTGGAAGACGCGCGCCCCACGCTGTTGATAACCACCGATGAACAACTGTCTCGCTTTCGCGATATTCCGGGGCTGGACAGCATGTGCTATGACGCGCCGCTGCCGGGTGGGGATACCTCGCCGTGCGTATTATCGCGCCCAGAGCATACCGCCTATATCATCTTTACCTCGGGATCGACCGGCAGGCCCAAAGGGGTGATGGTGGGGCAAATCGCCATCGTTAACCGCCTGCTATGGATGCAAAACCACTACCCGCTGACCGCCGATGATGTGGTGGCACAAAAAACGCCGTGCAGTTTTGATGTCTCGGTGTGGGAATTTTTCTGGCCCTTTATTGCCGGGGCAAAGCTGGTGATGGCAGAGCCAGAGGCGCACCGTGATCCGCTGGCGATGCAGCAGTTCTTCGCCCTGTATGGGGTGACGACCACGCACTTTGTGCCGTCGATGCTGGCGGCATTTGTTGCATCACTCACGCCGGAAACGGCGCGGGAAAGCTGCGCCACGCTGAAACAGGTGTTTTGTAGCGGCGAAGCCCTACCAGCAGAGTTGTGCCGTGAGTGGGAACAGTTGACCCACGCACCACTGCACAATTTGTACGGTCCGACCGAAGCGGCGGTGGATGTCAGCTGGTATCCGGCATGCGGGGAAGCGCTTGCCGCTGTAACCGGCAACAGCGTGCCGATTGGCTATCCGGTCTGGAATACCGGTCTGCGGATCCTTGATGCCATGATGCGTCCGGTGCCTGTTGGTGTGGCGGGCGATCTGTACCTGACCGGGATCCAACTGGCGCAGGGGTATCTGGGCCGACCAGACCTGACAGCAAGCCGCTTTATTGCCGATCCGTTTAACGCCGGTGAGCGCATGTATCGTACCGGGGATGTGGCGCGCTGGCTGGAAAATGGCGCGGTGGAATACCTCGGGCGCAGTGATGACCAGCTTAAAATTCGCGGACAGCGTATTGAGCTTGGTGAGATTGACCGGGTGATGCAGCAACTGCCAGATGTCGAGCATGCCGTGGCCCATGCCTGCGTATTCAATCAGGCGGCAGCGACAGGCGGCGATGCACGCCAGCTGGTGGGGTATCTGGTGTCGCAATCGGGTTTACCGTTGGATGCTTCTGCATTACAGGCGATCCTGCGCGAAAAACTGCCCGCACATATGGTGCCGACGGTGCTGTTGCAGTTGACGGAATTACCGCTTAACGCCAATGGCAAGCTGGATCGTAAAGCATTGCCGATGCCACAGCTGACGCCGCGCGTGGCAGGACGTGCGCCGCGAGCGGGCACTGAATCCACAATTGCGGGAGCCTTTTCTGCGCTACTGGACTGCGAGGTCAATGATGTGGAAGCTGACTTCTTTGCGCTGGGCGGTCATTCGTTGTTGGCGATGAAGCTGGCAGCACAGTTGAGCCGCGTATTTGAGCGTCAGGTGACGCCCGGACAGATTATGGTCGCCTCCACCGTTGGGCAACTGAGCGCTCTGCTCGACAGCAACGATGACGAACAGTCGCAGCGGCTGGGGTTTGAAGCGCTGCTGCCGCTGCGCACAAGCCACGGACCCACGCTGTTTTGCTTCCATCCGGCTTCTGGCTTTGCCTGGCAGTTTAGCGTGTTGTCGCGCTATTTGAGTCCTGAGTGGTCAATTATTGGCATCCAGTCGCCACGACCACATGGACCGATGCAGATGGCGTCAAATCTTGATGAGGTCTGCGAGCATCATCTTAAAACGCTGCTGGAGCAGCAGCCTCATGGCCCCTACTACTTACTGGGGTATTCGCTGGGCGGCACGCTGGCGCAGGGCATTGCAGCACGCTTGCAGGCGCGGGGAGAAAAGGTTGCGTTTCTGGGACTGTTGGACACCTGGCCGCCGGAAACACAAAACTGGCAGGAAAAAGAGGCCAATGGGCTGGATCCGGCGGTGCTGGCAGAAATCGATCGTGAGCGGGAGGCCTTTTTGGCTGCGCAACAGGGGAACGCGTCTGACGCGCTGTTTAGTGCAATAGAAGGCAATTACGCCGATGCGGTTCGTCTGTTGACCACCGCGCACAGCGTGCCTTTTGACGGTCATGCCACGCTGTTTGTGGCCGAACGTACGCTGCCGCAGGGCGTCAGTCCGGAGCGCAGCTGGTCGCCGTGGATATCCAGTCTGGGTATCTATCGTCAGGACTGCGCGCACGTTGATATCATTTCTCCCACTGCGTTCGAGAGGATAGGGCCCGCAATAAATAGGCTTGTTAATCACCTCGCATAGCAAGATTCCGGGTTATCGCAGCCTCTGAATAACTCCATAATGATAAATAAATGTTATGGAGTTGTTTTATTTTTGTGTTGTTCTGGCGTTAAGGGCTAATAAATTCCGAATATTATATTTGGTAGGTTTTTTGAGGCAAAGAATGTTTCGGATAATTCTTACTAGCTGGTAGACTTCTTCGACAAGAATATTTTTCCCCAGGCAAAGATTTCAGGTTACACAACATGTCATCACTCAATATCAAGCAAGACAAAGATTCGGAATTTACTGCTTATCCGCAGACGGTGGTAAACAGTAATGAAATTGATTTAATCAACCTGCTTGAGATTTTATGGCGAGCCAGGACAAAAATTGTTGCAACCGTTTTCACCTTTGCCTGTGTGGGTATTCTTATCTCCTTCCTGCTGCCGCAAAAATGGACCAGTCAGGCAATTGTGACGCCAGCCGAAGCCGTGCAGTGGCAGGGTCTCGAGAATACGTTGACCAAATTACGCGTGCTGGACATGGACATTAACGTTAGCCGTGATGATGTGTTTAACCTGTTTATCAAGAAGTTCCAGTCGCCATCGCTTTTGGAAGCCTATCTGCGTTCTTCACCTTATGTGATGGCACAATTGAAGGGTGCCGATATCGACGAAATGGATCTGCATCGGGCGATTGTCAGACTCAGTGAAAAAATGACCGCGGTTGATAACAATGCGAGTAAGAAGAATGAAACGTCGCTCTACACCGCATGGATGCTGAGTTTTACCGCACCAATGGCACAAGAAGCGCAGGACGTGCTGGCGGGCTATATCCAGTATATTTCTAATATTGTGGTGAAAGAAACGTTAGAAGATATTCGCAATAAGCTGACAACTAAAACCAGCTTCGAGAAAGAAAGACTGGATATGGATCGAGAAAGGCTTAAAAATCAACTGGCCGCAAATATTCAGCGCCTCAATTACTCGCTGGAAATTGCTAATGCCGCAGGAATTAAAAAACCGGTTTACAGCAACGGTCAGGCGGTAAAAGATGACCCTGATTTCTCTATTTCGCTAGGGGCAGATGGTATCGCGCGTAAATTAGAAATTGAAAAATCGGTAACAGATGTTGCAGAGATTAACGGTGAATTACGCAATCGCCAATATCACGTTGAACAACTGTTGGCGATGAATGTGAAAGATGTAAAGTTTACACCGTTTAAATATCAGCTTGCCCCTTCGCTACCGGTAAAAAAAGACGGTCCAGCCAAATCTATGATCGTTATTCTGGCGGCGTTACTCGGTGGTATGGTGGCGTGCGGTGGGGTTCTACTGAATTCTGCCCTGATGTCGCGTAAACAACATGCTGCCTTTATGGGCGATCGGTTAGTGTAAGTCATTGCGTATGGCGGCGAGATGGCCGCCACACGATTCATCCTGTTATTTTTGGCGTCCAAGCGGCACCACCAGCGGCGTTCCGGCAACCGGATCGTCGATTATCATGCAGCGCAGGCCGTAGATCTTTTCGATAAGCTGCGGCGTGACAATCTCCTTCGGCGCACCCTCGGCAACAATCTTCCCTTCCCGAAGCGCTATCAAATGTGTGGCATAACGGCAGGCCTGGTTCAGATCGTGCAAAACGGCGGCCAGCGTATAGCCTTTCTCGCGGTTTAGCTCACTGAGCAGCTCCAGTAAATCAATCTGATGGCTGATATCAAGCCAGGTCGTCGGTTCGTCGAGCAGCATGATCGACGTTTCCTGCGCCAGCACCATCGCTATCCAGGCTCGCTGGCGCTGTCCGCCGGAAAGGGTATCCACGCTTTGCGCCGCCAGGTGGGTGATCCCGGTGGCTTTCATGGCGTTCACTACCGCGTCCTCATCTTCTTTACGCCAGCGGGTAAATAATGGCTGATGGGGGTAACGTCCGCGAGCAACCAGTTCCTGCACGGTAATATCGCCCGGCGTGGTGGCATTTTGCGCCAGCAGACCAATGCGGCGCGCCACCTCTTTACTGGCGTAATGTTGAATATGTTCCCCGTCCAGCCAGACTTTGCCGTGTGCGGGCGTCATCAGGCGACTCAATGTGCGCAGCAGCGTCGATTTTCCACAGCCGTTAGGTCCAATAATGGCGGTGAAGTGACCGTCGGGAATGGCAACATTGAGATTTTCCGCCACGGTAAATTTGCCATAACCCAGCGTTAACTGGTCGCCACGCAAACGGGCTACTGATTCGGTCATTTTTTGCGGGACTCCTGAATTAACAAGATGATAAGATAAATACCGCCGAGGCTTACGGTGACAACGCCAACCGGAAGCTGATAAGGCAAAAATAACTGCTGAGCGCATAAATCGGCCATCAGCAGTAACAGTGCGCCGCACAGCGCAGACTGGGTTAATCCCCAGCGCGCGGTGCCGCTAAGACGGCGGGCAATGTGCGGTGCGACAAGTGCAATAAATGAGATAGGACCCGCCAGCGCGGTGGCGGCGGCGGTCAGCACGACGGCGACCAGCATCATCATCAAACGCGAGCGTTCGACGCTGACGCCCAGGGCACAGGCGCTGTCATCGCCCATTTCCAGCAAGCGCAGGCGGCGCACCAGCAGCGTGGCGCATACCAGCATCACAATAATCAGCGGTGCAGACGGCCAGGTTTTCGCCCAGGTCAGGCCGTTGAGCGATCCGGCGTTCCACAGCCCGGCCGTCAGCGCGGTTTCTAAAGAGGCTTTAAGCAGCAGCCAGGTGTTAAACGCCACCAGCATGGCGCGAATACCGATGCCGATGATAATCAGCCGGAACGTTTCTATCCCGTTGCGCCAGGCCAGCGCCCATACCACCAGTGAAGTCAGAACACCGCCGAGCATGGCGGCCAGCGCAATGGCGGTAAGGTGCTGACCAAACAGCACCATCGCCACCAGCACTCCGCTCCAGGCTCCGGTATTGAAGCCCATCACGTCCGGACTGCCCAGCGGGTTACGCATCAGTGACTGGAATATTGCGCCGCTTACGCCCAGCGCCGCGCCAATCAGTAGCGCCATCAGTACGCGCGGTAAACGCCATTCGGTCACCACAAGAGTAATGCTGCGCGGCGCGTCACCCAACAGGGCGGCAATGATCTGCTGTGTTTCCAGCGTCACGACGCCGCTACGCAGGCTCCATAATCCGATGGCGATGCAGACCATAACCAATAGCAGGCAACTGATAATCAGTCGACGAGAAAGGTGCATCATGCGCCACCTCCGCGCGGCTTACGGCGTACCAGAAAAATAAGCACTGGCGCGCCGATAAACGCGCTGACCACCGACACGCGCAGTTCACCGGGAACAATCAGGCGACCGATGATATCGGCAATTAACAGCAGGGACGGAGTTGCCAGTAAGGTAACGGGCAGCGACCAGCGGTGATCGGCGCCCACCAGCCAGCGCGCCATATGCGGCATCATCAGGCCGATAAAGGCGATTGGCCCGACAATCGCAGTAGCGCTTCCGCACAGGACGGTGATTGCCAACAGACCGATAAACTGCGTGCGGGCCACTTTGCTGCCCAGCGCGGTGGCGGTATCTGTGCCCAGACTCAGGCTGTTCAGGCCACGGCTGAGAAACAGGGCAACGGCACCGGCAATAACGACCGGGATTAGGACCACCTTCAGGGTATGCAGACTGCGAATATCCAGCGAACCGGCCTGCCAGAAACGCAGCTGATCGTAGACGTCCGGGTTGAGCAGGGCGATGCCGCTGGATAAGCCCTCCAGGACCGCACCCAGCGCCACACCTGCCAGCGTCAGGCGTACCGGACTGAGCTGCCCGCCGCCCTGACTGCCGGTAAAGGCCACAATCAGCGACGCGGCCAGCGCCCCGGAAAAGGCCATCAGCAGTTGCTCTTGCGGGGAGGAAAAGCCGAACAGCGAGGCGCCCAGCACAATGGCGAAGCTGGCCCCGGAATTGACGCCAAGAATACCGGGGTCTGCCAGCGGATTACGGGTGAGCGTTTGCATTAGTGCGCCAGCCAGCCCCAGCGCGCCGCCTGCGAGCAGTCCTGCCAGCGTACGCGGGAGTCGCGCGTCCAGCACGATGGTGCAATCGGCGCTTTGACAACTGCCGATGAGCGCATCCAGCACCACGGAGGCAGGGAGCGACTTCGCGCCAATAACCAGACTTAATACCGTGGTGACAACAAGTAATAACAACAGTCCGAACACGGCGAAGGCGCGCGTCGCACAAACAGAGCATGACATATCAACTATCCTTGATAATGATAGTAATTATCGTTATCGATCTTATTTGGGTATGTTAGCATGTGCAACCATTGAATGGATATTGAAAAAGTACCTGGTAAGGCTCTGTAATGAATCGACAATCCTGGCTGCTCAATCTCAGCCTGTTAAAGACCCACCCTGCATTTCGCGCCGTTTTCCTTGCCCGTTTTATTTCCATCGTCTCTCTGGGGTTACTCGGCGTGGCGGTGCCGGTACAGATCCAGATGATGACCCAGTCGACCTGGCAGGTTGGTTTGTCGGTGACGCTTACCGGCAGCGCGATGTTTATTGGCCTGATGATCGGCGGTGTGCTGGCCGATCGCTATGAGCGCAAAAAAGTGATCCTGTTAGCGCGTGGAACCTGTGGCATCGGCTTTATTGGCCTGTGTCTGAACGCGCTGCTTCCGGAACCTTCGTTGTTGGCGATTTATATCCTGGGCTTATGGGACGGTTTTTTTGCCTCGCTGGGTGTGACGGCACTGTTGGCGGCCACGCCGGCGCTGGTCGGGCGTGAAAACCTGATGCAGGCGGGGGCCATCACCATGCTGACGGTGCGCCTGGGTTCGGTAATATCACCGATGATTGGCGGGGTGCTGCTCGCCACCGGCGGCGTGGCGTGGAACTACGGTCTGGCAGCCGCTGGCACCTTTATTACCTTGCTGCCGTTGCTGAGCCTTCCGGCGTTGCCACCACCACCGCAGCCGCGTGAACACCCGTTGAAATCCCTGCTGGCGGCGTTTCGTTTTCTGCTTGCCAGCCCGCTGATTGGCGGCATTGCGCTGCTTGGTGGCTTGCTGACTATGGCCAGCGCCGTGCGCGTACTTTACCCGGCGCTGGCGATAAACTGGCAGATGTCGAGCGCCCAGATTGGTCTGTTGTATGCGGCGATCCCGCTGGGGGCTGCCGTCGGCGCATTAACCAGCGGACAACTCGCTCACAGCGTGCGTCCCGGTTTGATTATGCTGGCCTCAACCGTGGCGTCTTTCCTCGCGATTGGCCTGTTTGGGCTGATGCCGGTCTGGGAACTGGGCGTGGTCTGCCTCGCGCTGTTCGGCTGGCTGAGCGCGGTGAGTTCTTTATTGCAGTACACCCTGTTACAGACGCAGACGCCGGAAGCGATGCTCGGGCGTATTAACGGTTTGTGGACCGCGCAGAACGTCACCGGTGATGCCATCGGTGCAGCGCTGTTAGGCGGTCTGGGCGCGATGATGACGCCGGTCGCTTCGGCAAGCGTGAGTGGATTTGGCCTGGCGATTGCAGGCCTGCTGCTGTTGCTGCTGTTGAATGAGTTACGTCGTTTCCGTCAGACGCCGCCAGAACTGGCGTGAGGTATCAGGCCGGATGGGGCGTAAACCGCATCCGGCACGAGCCATTAAAACAGTGAGGAGAAGCGTTGCAGCAGCAGCGTGGCGCTGTAGTAATCCAGACGGAAGGTTTCTGTGCCCAGCGCGTAGACGCGTTTATTCTGCACGGCAGGCAGGTGCGCCAGCAGCGGATTCGCGTAAATAGCATCGGCATCTTTGTTGTCGCCCGCGAACAGGAACAGCGCTTCGCCGTTCAGCCCGGTCGCCAGATTCTCACCGCCAAGTTGAACGATATCGTGGCGCTTGCCCTGACTCTGGCTGGTGTGCAGTCCGGCTGGTAGCGGCGCTAGCGTGAAACCTAACTGCTCCATTAGCTTGCCCTGCGCAGATTCCGGCGTCCACAGGTTGGCACTGTGCGCGGCGGCGGTGTACACCAGCGCGTTGACCGGCTGTGGCGGCAGGGTAATGCGCTGTTTAACCGCCTGCAGTTGCTTATCAAACTCGGCAATACGTGCTGCAGCCTGTTGTTCCTGACCGGTGATTGCACCCAATTGCGTTAGCAGCGACTGCCAGCTTTTGTCGTCGTAATTAATGATAAGCGTGGGCGCAATGGCGGACAGCTGATCGTACAGCGCGAGAGCAGAATCACCGCCGGTGGCGCTGACCAGAATCAGATCCGGCATTTGTGCGGCAACGGCTTCGGCGCTCGGTTCGCCAATATACAAACGGCTTAGCTTACGGGCTTTTGCCACATCACTCCACTGACGTAAAAAGCCCTGAGCATCGCCGATTCGGTTGTTCGGCGTCGTGGCCCCGCTGGCGATAACGGGGGCATCAATCGCCAGCAACGAACCGGTCAGCGTCACGCTGGTGGAGACAATGCGCTGCGGCTTATGTTCCAGCTTGTGGGTTCCACGGCTGTCGGTGACCTGACGCGGCCAGTCAGCGGCATGGCTTAAAGAAATTCCTGAAATAGACAGCCCAACCAGTAAGAGCGCGGTTCGGTAAAACGCGGGGAGTCGCACGAATAAGCTTCCTGTTATCAGCATGGTTAATGCTTCTCATTTTCATTGTTAGCGGGCAGGGATGCAAGCCTAAGTCGCACATTGTGTTACCGCAGGAGTTGACATACCGGCACTTTGCTTTTAGGTTAGCGACCGAAAATATAAATGATAATCATTATTAAAACCTTTATCATTTTTGGAGGATGATATGGATACGTCACTGGCCGAGGAAATACCGCAGACTATGGCAACACTTGCTCCCGACAGTTTTTTCTTTATGTCGCCGTACCGTAGCTTTACGACGTCAGGATGCTTCTCCCGCTATGCGGAACCGGCAATTAATGGGGATTCACCGGATAGCCCGTTCCAGCAGAAAATGCACGCCCTGTTTGCCAATGCCAAATCGCAGGGTATCAATAATCCCATCATGGTTGGGGCCATCCCCTTTGATACCCGCCAGCCGTCGTCGCTGTTTATTCCTCAGTCCTGGCAGAGCTTCTCCCGCACGGCGAAGCAACAATCATCGCGCTATTTTACCGCCCATCAGTCGCTGAATGTCGTGGAACGTAAATCGATCCCCGAGCAGGACTTTTTTGAACAAATGGTCGCGCAGGCTGCGGCACGGACGGCAACCCCGGAAGTTGACAAAGTGGTGCTGTCACGCCTGATCGATGTCACCGCCGACGCCAACATTGACAGCGGGGCGCTGCTGGAGCGTTTGGTGGCCCAAAACCCGGCGAGTTACAACTTCCATGTACCCATCGAAGACGGTGGCGTTTTGATTGGCGCCAGTCCGGAACTGCTGTTACGTAAAGACGGTGACCACTTCAGCTCACTACCGCTGGCGGGCTCTGCGCGTCGCCAGCCGGATGATGTGCTGGACAGAGAGGCGGGTATTCGCCTGCTGGCCTCCGAGAAAGATCGCCATGAACACGAGCTGGTGACGCAGGCCATGAAAACCGTACTGCGCGATCGCAGTCGTGAACTGCAACTGCCGTCTTCTCCGCAACTGGTCACTACACCCACGCTCTGGCATCTCGGTACACCGTTTGAAGGTAAAGCCAACGCGCAGGAAAACGCCCTGACGCTGGCGTGCCTGCTGCATCCAACGCCTGCGCTGAGCGGTTTTCCGCATCAGGTTGCGCGCAAGCTGATTGCCGAGCTGGAGCCGTTTGATCGCGACCTGTTCGGCGGCATCGTCGGCTGGTGCGATGCGCAAGGCAACGGCGAGTGGGTGGTGACGATCCGCTGTGCAAAGCTGCTGCGTAACCAGGTGCGTTTCTTCGCCGGTGCCGGCATTGTGCCTGCCTCATCCCCGGTTGCGGAGTGGCGTGAAACGGGCACCAAGCTTTCCACGATGTTGAATGTTTTTGGACTGCATTAAGGAGTGATGATGAGTATTCCTTTCACCCGTTGGCCGGAAGAATTTGCCCGCCGCTACCGTGAAAAAGGCTACTGGCAGGATTTGCCGCTGACCGACATTCTTACCCGCCACGCCGACAGCGACCAGACGGCAGTGATTGATGGGGCGCGCCATCTGAGCTACCGCCAGCTTAACCAGGCTGCAGACAATCTCGCCAGCAGCCTGCGTCGCCAGGGTATTAAACCCGGTGAAACCGCGCTGGTGCAGTTGGGCAATGTGGCTGAACTGTATGTCACCTTCTTCGCGCTGCTCAAGCTGGGCGTGGCGCCTGTTTTTGGGCTGTACAGCCATCAACGCACCGAGCTCAACGCCTACGCGGCACAAATCAAACCGGCGCTGCTGATAGCCGACCGTGCGCATGCGCTGTTTGCCGCTGATGACTTTCTGAACGCGTTTGTTGCCGAACACAGCTCGTTACGCGTGGTTCTGTTGCTCAATGACGAGGGCGAACACAACCTGCAAAACACGATAAGCCAGCCTGTGAATGATTTTACCGCCACGCCATCGCCTGCTGATGAAGTGGCGTATTTCCAGCTTTCCGGTGGCACCACCGGGACGCCGAAGCTGATCCCGCGTACCCATAACGATTATTACTACAGCGTGCGCCGCAGCAACGAGATTTGCCATTTCACTGAGGAAACGCGCTATCTGTGCGCAATTCCGGCGGCGCATAACTACGCCATGAGTTCACCGGGTGCGCTGGGTGTGTTTCTTGCCGGTGGAACCGTAGTGCTGGCGGCCGATCCAAGCGCCACGCTGTGCTTCCCGTTGATTGAACAGCATCAGGTTAACGTCACGGCGCTGGTGCCGCCTGCCGTAAGTCTGTGGCTGCAGGCGATTACGGAGTGGGGCAGCAATGCGCAGTTGGCGTCGCTGAAATTGCTACAGGTTGGCGGGGCGCGCTTGTCCGCGACGCTTGCCGCCCGCATTCCGGCGGAAATAGGCTGCCAGTTGCAGCAGGTATTTGGCATGGCGGAAGGGCTGGTGAACTACACCCGCCTGGACGACAGCCCAGAGCGCATCATCAACACCCAGGGGCGCCCGATGTGCCCGGATGACGAGGTTTGGGTGGCAGACGCTGACGGTAATCCTCTGCCGCAGGGCGAAACAGGACGCCTGATGACCCGTGGCCCGTACACCTTCCGAGGTTATTTCAACAGCCCTGAACACAATGCCAGCGCCTTTGATGCCAACGGATTTTACTGCTCAGGCGATCTGATCGCTATCGATCGGGATGGCTACATCACCGTGCAGGGGCGCGAGAAAGATCAGATCAACCGCGGCGGGGAGAAGATCGCCGCCGAAGAAATCGAAAACCTGTTACTGCGCCATCCGGCGGTGGTGCATGCGGCGCTGGTCAGCGTGGACGATGAGCTGATGGGCGAGAAAAGCTGTGCCTGTCTGGTGGTGAAAGAGCCGTTGCGCGCGGTACAGGTACGCCGTTTTCTGCGCGAGCAGGGTGTGGCGGAGTTCAAATTACCGGACCGCGTCGAGTGCGTTGCGTCACTGCCGCTAACCCCGGTCGGTAAAGTGGATAAAAAACAATTACGTCAGTGGCTGGCATCACGTTCACTGGCCTGAAGGAGAAAAAGAGATGGCAATTCCTAAACTGCAGGCTTATGCGCTGCCCACGGCGCTTGATGTTCCGGCCAACAAAGTTGACTGGGCGTTCGAACCTGAGCGCGCTGCGCTGCTTATCCATGACATGCAGGACTACTTTATCGGTTTTTGGGGCGATAACTGCCCGATGATGGAGCAGGTGGTAGCCAATATCGCTGCGCTGCGCCAGTACTGTAAAGCGCATAATATTCCGGTCTATTATACCGCTCAGCCGAAAGAGCAGAGCGATGATGACCGCGCGCTGCTGAACGATATGTGGGGACCGGGGCTGACGCGCTCGCCTGAACAGCAGAAGATTGTCGACGCGCTGACGCCTGACGAAGCAGATACCATCCTGGTGAAATGGCGCTATAGCGCGTTTCATCGCTCCCCGCTGGAACAGATGCTGAAAGAGACCGGACGTAATCAACTGATCATTACCGGTGTGTATGCGCATATTGGCTGTATGACCACGGCAACGGACGCATTCATGCGCGACATTAAGCCGTTTATGGTCGCCGATGCGCTGGCCGACTTTAGCCGCGACGAACACCTGATGTCGCTGAAATATGTGGCGGGGCGCTCCGGGCGCGTGGTGATGACCCAGGAACTCCTGCCGACGCCGGTACCGGCCAGCAAAGAGGCGCTACGCAGCGTTATTCTGCCGTTGCTGGATGAGTCCGATGAGCCGATGGATGACGAAAATCTGATCGACTACGGTCTGGATTCGGTACGCATGATGGCGCTGGCCGCGCGCTGGCGTAAAGTTCATGGCGACATTGATTTCGTCATGCTGGCGAAAAATCCGACCATTGACGCCTGGTGGAAACTGCTTTCCCGCGAGGTGAAGTAATGGTCGGGTTTGATTTCACAGGGAAAACCGTCTGGGTCACCGGTGCGGGTAAAGGGATTGGTTACACCACGGCGCTGGCGTTTGTTGATGCGGGTGCGCGGGTTATCGGGTTTGACCGTGAGTTCTCTTTAGTGACGTACCCGTTTGCCACCGAGGTGATGGACGTCGCGAACGCGCAGCAGGTGGCGCAGGTGTGCGAGCGTCTGCTGGCGAATACCGAACGGCTGGATGTACTGGTTAACGCCGCAGGGATCCTGCGTATGGGGCCAACCGACGCACTGAGCGTTGAGGACTGGCAGCAGACATTTGCCGTCAACGTTGGCGGTGCGTTCAACCTGTTTCAACACACCATGGCGCAGTTTCGCCGTCAGCAGGGCGGGGCGATTGTCACCGTTGCATCGGATGCAGCACATACACCACGCATCGGTATGAGCGCCTACGGCGCATCAAAAGCCGCGCTGAAAAACCTGGCATTGACCGTCGGTCTGGAACTGTCGGCTAGCGGTGTGCGCTGTAATGTGGTGTCGCCGGGATCAACCGATACCGATATGCAGCGCACGCTGTGGGTCAGCGACGATGCGGAACAGCAGCGTATTCGTGGATTTGGCGAGCAATTTAAGCTTGGCATCCCATTAGGTAAAATCGCCCGTCCGCAGGAAATTGCCAACACCATTTTATTTCTCGCCTCCGACCTGGCCAGCCATATCACTTTGCAGGACATCGTGGTAGATGGCGGCTCGACGCTGGGAGCGTAACGATGATCTGGAAACGACACCTCACTCTCGATGAACTCAATGCCACCAGTCAGAACACGCTGGTGGCGCATTTGGCTATTGTCTATACCCGCCTGGGCGATGACGTGCTGGAAGCTGAAATGCCGGTAGATGAGCGCACTCATCAGCCGTTTGGCCTGCTGCACGGCGGCGCGTCGGCGGCGCTGGCTGAAACGCTGGGATCGATGGCGGGCTACCTGATGACCCGCGACGGACAATGCGTGGTGGGTACGGAACTCAATGCCACGCACCATCGCGCGGTATCACAGGGGAAAGTGCGCGGCGTGTGCCAGCCGCTGCATCTCGGGCGACAAAATCAAAGCTGGGAAATCGTTGTTTTCGATGAGCAGGGACGGCGCTGCTGTACCTGTCGTTTAGGCACGGCGGTGATGGGGTGACATTGCCGACAACGTAAAATGAAATTGCAGGGTTAACAGGTAAATGAAGTGATCTAGTTAACAATGCAATGTAAATAGTCAGTGGTGTCTCGGGTTTATGTGGTTGTCAGGTTGTTAAATTCAGGAAAGGTGTTATAGAAACAAAATGTAACATCTCTCTGGATCACGCAAACGGACAACAACTATGAATAAATCAGGGAAATACCTCCTCTGGACATTGCTCTCCGTTATCGGAGCATTTGCCCTTGGATATATTGCGTTAAACCGTGGTGAACAGATCAACGCGCTGTGGATTGTGGTGGCGTCGGTCTGTGTCTATCTTATTGCCTACCGTTTTTATGGCCTGTACATCGCAAAAAATGTGCTGGCGCTGGACCCAACGCGTATGACGCCAGCGGTGCGGCATAACGATGGTCTGGATTATGTCCCTACCGATAAAAAAGTACTGTTTGGGCACCACTTTGCGGCTATCGCCGGGGCGGGGCCGCTAGTCGGACCGGTACTGGCAGCACAAATGGGCTACCTGCCGGGCATGATCTGGCTGTTGGCCGGGGTGGTGCTGGCAGGGGCAGTACAGGACTTTATGGTGCTGTTTGTTTCCACCCGTCGCGATGGTCGTTCCCTTGGCGAGCTGGTGAAAGAAGAAATGGGTCAAACGGCGGGCGTCATTGCGCTGGTGGCCTGTTTTATGATCATGGTGATTATCCTGGCGGTGCTGGCGATGATCGTCGTAAAAGCGCTGACCCACAGCCCGTGGGGAACCTACACCGTAGCGTTCACCATCCCGCTGGCGATCTTTATGGGTATTTACCTGCGCTATCTGCGTCCGGGCCGCATTGGCGAAGTATCGGTCATCGGCCTGGTGTTCCTGGTGTTTGCCATTATTTCCGGCGGTTGGGTTGCTGAAAGCCCAACCTGGGCACCGTACTTTGACTTTACCGGCGTACAGCTGACCTGGATGCTGGTGGGTTACGGTTTTGTCGCCGCTGTGCTGCCGGTATGGCTGCTGCTGGCGCCGCGTGACTACCTCTCAACCTTCCTGAAGATTGGTACTATTGTTGGTCTGGCTGTCGGTATTCTGATTATGCGCCCAACGCTGACCATGCCAGCGCTGACCAAATTTGTTGACGGCACCGGTCCGGTCTGGACGGGCAACCTGTTCCCGTTCCTGTTTATTACCATTGCCTGCGGGGCGGTTTCTGGCTTCCACGCGCTGATTGCTTCCGGCACCACGCCGAAGATGTTGGCGAATGAAGGGCAGGCCTGCTTTATCGGCTACGGCGGGATGCTGATGGAGTCCTTTGTCGCCATTATGGCGCTGGTCTCTGCCTGTATCATCGATCCGGGCGTATATTTCGCGATGAACAGCCCGATGGCGGTGCTGGCACCTGCGGGTACGGTGGATGTGGTGGCTTCTGCGGCGCAGGTGGTCAGTAGCTGGGGCTTTGCAATTACCCCGGATACCCTGCATCAAATCGCTAATGAAGTGGGTGAGCAATCCATTATTTCTCGTGCGGGCGGTGCACCTACGCTGGCCGTAGGGATGGCCTACATTCTGCACGGTGCGCTGGGTGGCATGATGGATGTAGCGTTCTGGTATCACTTCGCCATTCTGTTTGAAGCGCTGTTTATTCTGACCGCGGTAGACGCCGGTACACGCGCCGCGCGCTTTATGCTGCAGGACCTGCTGGGCGTAGTATCTCCGGGTCTGAAACGTACCGACTCGTTGCCTGCGAACCTACTGGCGACGGCGCTGTGCGTGCTGGCCTGGGGTTACTTCTTACATCAGGGCGTGGTGGATCCACTGGGTGGCATCAACACCCTGTGGCCGCTGTTTGGTATCGCCAACCAGATGCTGGCCGGTATGGCGCTGATGCTGTGCGCAGTGGTGCTGTTCAAGATGAAACGTCAGCGCTACGCGTGGGTGGCGCTGGTGCCAACGGCCTGGCTGCTGATTTGTACCCTGACCGCTGGCTGGCAGAAAGCGTTTAGCCCGGATACGAAAATCGGCTTCCTGGCTATCGCCAACAAGTTCCAGGCGATGATTGACAGCGGTAACATTCCGGCGCAGTACACCCAGTCGCAGCTTTCACAGCTGGTGTTTAACAACCGTCTGGATGCCGGTCTGACCGTCTTCTTTATGGTCGTGGTAGTGGTTCTGGGTCTGTTCTCCATTAAAACGGCGCTGGCGGCGCTGAAAGAGGACAAACCGACCTCGAAAGAAACGCCGTACGAGCCAATGCCAGAGAATGTCGAAGAGATTGTGGCGCAGGCGAAAGGCGCGCACTAATATTCTCTTAACCCACAAGCCCTCTCCGCAGCGGGGAGGGCATTTGTATGACAGGGAATGACTATGTTTGAAACACTCGCCAAAGCCGGGAAATATTTAGGCCAAACCGCCCGCTTGATGATTGGCGTGCCGGATTATGAAAACTATGTTGAGCATATGCGCGTCACGCATCCGGATCAGGCGCCGATGACTTACGAAGAATTCTTCCGTGAGCGCCAGGATGCGCGCTACGGAGGTAAAGGCGGCGCGAAGTGCTGCTAATGCACTGCAACTCGAATTCTTTTGAGTATTCGGAATATTTCACGATTAAGCTGTAAACGATTCTACCTTTTCGAATGCTGTGCGCAGGATTTCCGGTGTTAACGTTATTGGTAACGCGTGAATGGATTCCACCGGACGCAGGGTGTGTGCAATGACCTTATCGATCTCAGTGCGGTTATTGATGTCCACTTCCAGTTGGGCCAGTCGAGTAGGCAAGTTAAAGCGCTCATAGGCGGCGATCAACTGCGCCAGCACATCATCTTGTCCCAACAGTGCGCTTTGCACCAGGATGCCGTAGGCCACTTTGGTGCCGTGTAAAAACTTCTCGGTCTGCGCAAGGACGGTTAAGCCGTTATGCACTGAATGCGCCGCCGCTACCCGGGTGTAGCGTTCGCCCAGACCACCGACCATACCGCCTCCGGCAATAATGGCATCGACCACATCGCAAAAAGCCTGAGTGAGTTTCCCCTGTTTTTTATCGGCCAGCGCCTGCTCGCTGCTTTCCAGTAGAACGTCGCGGATCGCCAGTGCGCCGTTGATCCCCAGGCGCACGGTCAGCGGCAATGTTTCGGGTTGTGGCGCTAGCACCACGGCTTCATACCATTTCGCCAGCGTGTCGCCGATCCCTGCCAGTAAATACTCCTCCGGTGCATTGAGTATTATCTGTGGCTCTACCAGCACCAGAAAGTTAGCATCATCGAAAATGTCGAAGTGCAGCGCCTGGCCGGCATCGTTGTACCACACGGAAAGCGGCGTCCAGGCCGCGCAGGTGGCGGCAATAGTCGGGATCGCCACGAAAGGTAAACCGAGACGACGGGCCAACGCTTTGGCGGTGTCGAGCAGTGCGCCGCCGCCCACGCCAATCACCATGCTGCGGTTATCTCCGGCATCTTTTGTCAGTTGGCTAACGTCCGTTTCACTGCAATGACCGGTAAACAGCAGGTGCGCTGCCCCGGTAAGAGTAAACGCCTCAGGCAGATAAGGACGAGCTGCCGCGATGGCGCGTTCGCCATACACCCAGACGGCGCGTGACAGTTGGTCGGTGGTAAAAAAATCATGCAGTCTGGACAGGCTACCGGTGTGGGAAAAATAGTTGGCCGGGCCGGCGACGACGCGAATCTCGGTATTACTCATGTTGTGTTGTCCTTTTGGCTGTCCTGTCCACGCAGGTTATTTTTATATAGACGTCTGAACGTCTTGATTGCCAAATACTAGCATCGTGTTATAGTGGCTTCAACCACAACATCACACGCCGGGATAACAATAATGAGTAATAACTCGCTGATTGTGCAAAGCAAACTCCCCAATTTAGGCACCACCATATTCTCGCAAATGAGCGCCCTGGCACAGGAACATCAGGCTATTAACCTGTCGCAAGGGTTTCCTGATTTTGACGGTCCGCACTATCTGCAAGAGCGTCTGGCGTATCATGTGGCGCAAGGGGCGAACCAATATGCGCCAATGACGGGGGTGCAGTCGCTGCGCGAGGCCATCGCCGACAAAACCGTCGAGTTATACGGCTACAAACCCGACGCTGATAGTGACGTTACGGTGACGGCGGGAGCGACAGAGGCGCTGTATGCGGCTATTACGGCCTTAGTGCGTCCTGGCGATGAGGTGATATGTTTTGACCCGAGCTACGACAGCTATGCGCCAGCGGTGGCGCTATCCGGTGGGATAGTGAAACGCATTGCGCTGCAGCCGCCATCTTTTCGTGTGGACTGGCAGGAATTTACCGCGTTGTTGAGCGATCGTACCCGGCTGGTGATCCTCAATACGCCACATAATCCCTCCGCTACTGTCTGGCAGAAAGCGGACTTTGACGCGCTGTGGCAGGCCATTAAAACACGAGAGATTTTTGTCGTTAGCGATGAGGTTTATGAACATATCTGCTTTGCCGCACACGGACATGCCAGCGTGCTGGCTCATCCGCAACTGCGGGAGCGTGCGGTGGCGGTTTCATCGTTTGGTAAAACCTACCATATGACCGGCTGGAAGGTGGGGTACTGCGTTGCGCCCAAAAACATCAGCGCAGAGTTACGCAAAGTGCATCAGTATTTGACTTTCTCGGTCAATACGCCGGCACAGCTGGCGCTGGCGGATATGCTGCGCGCAGACCCGAGTCATTATCGCGACCTGCCCGCGTTTTATCAGAAAAAGCGTGACGTGCTGGTGAACGCGCTGCGTGACAGTCGACTGGAAATTTTACCCTGTGAAGGAACGTATTTTCTGCTGATTGATTACAGTGCCGTATCCGATCTCGACGATGTGGCATTTTGTCAGTGGCTGACCAAAAAGGTTGGCGTTGCGGCGATCCCGCTGTCTGTTTTTTGCGCCGATCCTTTCCCACATAAACTGATTCGTCTGTGTTTTGCTAAGCAAGAATCGACGCTATTGGCGGCGGCAGAACGTCTGGTTTCGCTGTAATTACTTCACGGTCCAGGCTTTAGAAAATCGACGGTCGGCGAACAATTCTTGCAGACCGTTAATTTGTTTAAGGCGCAGCACTTCGTCGTCATCCATACCTAACTCTTTACTGATCTTCTCTTCACTCCAGCCTAATTGTGATAATTCTCGGACGATTTCCGACATGGCATGGATTTGATGACGGCCACGGGCGCGGTTATGGCGAATTGTCGCCGCCATGCGTTCATGGCGTTCGCGCTGTAAACAGGTGACGGGCAGATAGCCTTTCAGGCGTGATTTCAGCAACGACTTGCTTTTACCTAACTCATGACGGTGGAAGCCATCGACGATTTCATAGTCTTCCGCCGTTGACTGGACTACAACAATAGGTTGAGTGAATCCGTCGGCTTCGATGGACTTCAGCAGCAGCTTTTTCTCCGGCGGTGCAACGTTGTTTGGGTTGTAATCATTGGGCGAGATATGCTCATGTTTGACCCATAATACGCAATCGACAGGCTCTTCGCGAAATGGGCTGACGCTGTGAATTGCCATTCTGAATTGGTTAATGGCTTCAATTCGCTCTTCTTCTGACAGGCCAGAAAGAAAACCGGTGAGTTCCTGAGTTAGTTTGTGTTGCATAAGATCCCCCATTCCTGGCGTTTGGTTTTCATACGTTCGTTATAGCGTTGGTAGTTTTTGGGTTTTGTTGGGCTGAATGAAAGTGCCCGACACCAGTAATCATTATTCAGCAGGACTTTACATATGCGCCGCCACGACGGGATATCCTTCGAGCCAATATCGCTTTCTTGCGTTTGTGGAATATTGTCCATGCCCTTTTTCTTATACCACTGCAAATAAACGGCGATTTTATTGCGATAATGCTCTGCGGTAGTCTCCGGCATGCTGTTCAATAGCAGCATGGCATATTCCTGCCAGCTTAAATGTTCTGGTTTAAGTATTTTCCGGTGACCGTAAAAATGGTTGTCATGACCGGCATAAATACCGCCACTTTTAACACCGCTGACGCGGGCGCACATGGCTGCCCAGCGCTCGGGTTCAATGACGTGATATAGCCATAATCCCTGACGCTGTTCCGGGCCAAAGGGCTCACAAATACGCATGTAGCGCGTTGGAACACCGGCCTGATACATCAGGTTGTATAAGGGATTACACGGCATTTTAGTCTTCGCAAACCATGTCCAGATGTCGGCGGTTTTCCAGTCATAAATTGGGTAAATATACCAGGTATGTCCGCCGGGGGCGCTGGTAGTCCAGGGTTTATCATCGGCAAAACGCTGCTTTTGCGAATTGGCAATGGCAACAAAGCGGTTATATGACTCGTCGGCGCGGATCCCCACCATCATGGCGGCAGGGCGTTTTGCTGAGAACCAATCAGCGAACTCGCGAACAAATTGTTCGAAGGTCATGCCGGGTTGGTAGAACGAGAAGAACGTGGGATCGGTAATAGCGTCAGCGGGAGGTTGGCGAACCCATTGTGTGTTCGGTTCCCAGCACTGCCATTCAGGTTGAAATTGTGAGAGTGAATTTTGCGTTGTCAGTGGCAATGCCACCCAATAAAACTGGTCAATCACATCGGCATAATGCTTGCGTAGTGCCTCGACATAGTCGATGGTACAGGAAAATTGCGCTTCCCAGTCGATAAACAAGACGTTTATTTTTTTATGCATCTGGCGTGCAAGCGTGGCTGTCAGATGCAACATCAGTCCTGAGTCTTTCCCCCCGGATAAAGAAAGACATACGTGCGGCAGGGCTTCTAGCGTCCAGGTGATGCGTTCCAGAGCGGCTTCCAGAACATTTTGATTCAACGGGATTTTATAAACAGACATATCAAATCCAAATCAGAATTATTATTAAATCCATAACAAATGCTGACAATAAGATATGCTAATTTGCGTTAGGTGCAACAATTAAATACATTCATGAAACATCTTTAACTGTATTGATTTATATAAAAAGCAAATGAATGAAGACGGCATCGGCATAACCCACTTAGTTGTTTGTATTCTCTATTTTTTTAATGAACTCAACGAATCCGGCGTTGTTGAGCGACGCTCGATTGTACATTAAAAAAAGATTCATTTTGGGCGGAGTGACATCAATATTTATTTCCTTTAATTTGAAGGTGGAAGAATATTGTTCATAAATTTTCTTTGGTACCAGACCAATGATATCAGTATTTGAGATAACGTTGGCAATCGATATTAGCGAATCACTACGAAAACCAATGTCTCGATTGGTTAGAAAAGCATTTGTCTGTTGCCTGAAATCTTTAACGCCTTGATCTTCAGATGAAAATAACGTAAACTGTTCTTTCATGATTTGTTCGAAAGTGCTTGATTCATCTAATCTGGGATGATTTTCACTACGAATTAATACGGTTTCAAGGACTCTGAATGGGGTGCAAACAATAGAACGATTGCTAAGTGGAACGGTAGTGATAACCAAATCTGCTTTTCTATAAGCCAGCAAATCTTCAGCATTTTCGGCAGATATTAATATATCGTGATGTTCAATTTCGATATGCGTATCATCTCTGATAAAATGAATTAATTCCTTTATGTTAGCGTCAGTGACAAGTTGAGGGCCATAAATAACAAACTTTTTCTTCAGGTTGGAACTGTGCATTATATTTATAGTCTGTTCCAGACTGTTGAGATTTTTCTCAAGATGTTGATGCAGGTTAATTCCGGTCGTCGTTGGAGTGATTCCTTTACCTGAACGAATAAACAGCGGGTCATTAAACTGTGTACGTAGTCTCTGCAATGACTGACTGACAGCAGAGGGCGTAATATACAATGTTTCCGCCGCTTTACTGATGCTTAAATGTTGATAAATACATTCAAAAATAACCAGTAGATTGAGATCGAACTTTTTGAGATCATAGAGGTTAGCCATGCATACCTTCCTGTGATGGTAATGTATTGAAAAATTCAATTATGGAATATTTTAAATGCTAATTATTCTTGAGATTTATGTTTATGTGCTTAATGAATAATTAACTTTAGCTAAAATAGCACAGATTGCGTAATTTTAAGCAAGAAAGTTAATTTAAATGAGTGATTGAAATGAGAACGATAACAATCACTCATTTTGTTACCTTTATTTATTTCCCATAATGATATTTAATTTATCCTTATCGGGTAATCCTACTTCCTGCTGCAATGTATTGTCCTTGCTCATGTAATAGATTGCCGGTGTGACGTTAGCACCTAAATCATCCATTAATTTTTGATTTATATTCAATAGCTTAAGTTGTTCTGTAAG
This sequence comes from Citrobacter sp. FP75, assembly GCF_018342065.1. Lineage (GTDB taxonomy): Bacteria > Pseudomonadota > Gammaproteobacteria > Enterobacterales > Enterobacteriaceae > Citrobacter. The sequence continues at coordinate 314,073 of NZ_JAFDOE010000001.1, forward strand.
GGGCATCGCAGGCATCTTCAGCGTTAATTTACCGCCGGAGGCCTCATAGTCATGCCAGGTTTTAGCGGGATCTTTGGTGGCCATAATTGCTGCGGCCGTTGCCGGGCTTTCTGGTTTGATTACGCCAACCAGTAGCGTACGTAGCTGAACTTTACCGGCGTCGACCCACGGACGCGCCTGTTGCCAGAACTGTTTGCAATAGGGACAGAAGGGATCGGCAAACACGTAGACGATGACCGGAGCCTCTTTTTTCCCGTCCAGAATCCACGATGCTTTTTCCATGCGCTGCCACATCTCTCGTCCGGCAGGGGCATAGATCTCTTTTTCGATTAGCGCATTGCTGAGGTTTTCGCCTTTTTCGTTATACATGTAGCCCGAGATGGCATGTTTACCGTCAGGCGTAACATAGATTGTGACCCCCATGTCCTGGTATTTTCCCAGATAACCTTTCAATCCTCCCGGCGCGTCGAAGGGTTTCAGGATAGTAATGCCCTGTTTCTCAATCGCTTTAACGGGAGCTGGCAGTTCTTCGGCGTGCACGGCCACAGGTAACAGGGCTAACAGTAATGTACGCTTTAACATTGATTTTCCTCATAAAATCAGAAGGAAAGGGACCAAATTGCAAAACCTATCACAACCATAGGTAAGAAAGACGGTCTGCCGATTGCCCTTTCTTGAGTTGGGTGATGTAATCCCAATCGCTGTTACGGCCTTTGTTAAGGTAATGTAGAGCGCAACACATAGCCAGCCCTGCTGGCACTGACGTTACCTGCGGGTAGCTCGGGTAATGAGGCTCCCTGCAAAGGGGGCCTTTTTTACTTTTATCTTTAGGTTCACAACATGTGTTTGAGTGGGTTGTTAGTTATCGCTTATTGATTTGATAAAGGAAACGCATTAGCCCTGCGAAGAGATTTTCGTTAACTTATCTCTCAACGAAAACACGGAGGAAGTACAGATGTCTTTGATTAATACCAAAATTAAACCTTTCAAAAACCAGGCGTTCAAAAACGGTGAGTTCATCGAAGTAACCGAGAAAGATACCGAAGGTCGCTGGAGCGTCTTCTTCTTCTACCCGGCTGACTTTACTTTCGTATGCCCGACCGAACTGGGTGACGTTGCAGATCATTACGAAGAACTGCAGAAACTGGGCGTAGATGTGTATTCCGTGTCTACCGACACCCACTTCACCCACAAAGCATGGCACAGCAGCTCTGACACCATCGCGAAAATCAAATACGCGATGATCGGCGACCCGACTGGCGCCCTGACCCGTAACTTCGACAACATGCGTGAAGATGAAGGTCTGGCAGACCGTGCAACCTTCGTTGTTGACCCGCAGGGTATCATCCAGGCAATCGAAGTTACCGCTGAAGGTATCGGCCGTGATGCTTCCGACCTGCTGCGTAAAATCAAAGCCGCGCAGTATGTCGCTTCCCACCCAGGCGAAGTGTGCCCGGCGAAATGGAAAGAAGGTGAAGCCACGCTGGCTCCATCCCTGGATCTGGTCGGTAAAATCTAAAATTCGCTGCGAATTTATCCTCAAACGGGTGCGTAGCGCCCGTTTTATTCCAGCACCATGACGCAAGTTGCATTAATGCAGTCCCATAAAGTCGGCTTGCATGATGATGTTTTCAGAGAGGGAAGAACAATGCTCGACACAAATATGAAAACCCAGCTCAGGGCTTACCTTGAGAAACTGACCAAACCTGTTGAGCTGATAGCCACGCTGGATGACAGCGCTAAATCGGCAGAAATCAAGGAACTGCTGACTGAAATTGCTGAACTGTCAGAAAAAGTCACCTTTAAAGAAAACAACACCCTGGCAGTACGTAAGCCATCATTCCTGATTACTAACCCAGGCTCTCACCAGGGACCACGTTTTGCCGGTTCTCCGCTGGGTCATGAATTTACTTCACTGGTACTGGCGTTACTGTGGACCGGCGGCCATCCGTCAAAAGAGGCGCAGTCTCTGCTGGAGCAGATTAGCGCCCTTGACGGCGATTTTGAGTTTGAAACCTATTATTCGTTGTCCTGCCACAATTGTCCGGATGTTGTCCAGGCGCTGAACCTGATGTCCGTACTGAATCCGCGAATCAAGCACACGGCGATTGACGGTGGCACCTTCCAGAATGAGATTACCGATCGCAACGTGATGGGCGTTCCGGCCGTCTTTATGAACGGCCAAGAATTTGGCCAGGGGCGTATGACGCTGACAGAAATCGTCGCCAAAGTGGATACCGGTGCTGAGAAGCGTGCGGCGGAAGAACTGAATAAGCGTGATGCCTACGATGTATTGATTGTCGGATCCGGCCCGGCAGGGGCGGCAGCGGCGGTATATTCCGCACGTAAAGGTATTCGTACCGGCCTGATGGGCGAACGCTTTGGCGGTCAGGTTCTTGATACCGTTGATATCGAAAACTATATTTCGGTACCGAAAACCGAAGGTCAGAAACTGGCCGGCGCGCTGAAAGCGCACGTTGATGATTATGACGTTGATGTGATTGATAGCCAGAGCGCCAGCAAACTGATTCCGGCGGCGCAGGAAGGGGGGTTACATCAGATTGAAACCGCATCCGGCGCGGTGCTAAAAGCACGCAGCATTATTATTGCCACCGGTGCAAAATGGCGCAACATGAATGTTCCGGGCGAGGATCAGTACCGTACTAAAGGCGTAACCTATTGCCCGCACTGTGACGGTCCGCTGTTCAAAGGCAAGCGTGTTGCGGTGATTGGTGGCGGTAACTCGGGTGTTGAAGCGGCTATCGATCTGGCTGGTATTGTTGAGCATGTAACGCTACTGGAGTTTGCCCCGGAAATGAAGGCTGACCAGGTTCTGCAAAATAAACTGCGCAGCCTGAAAAACGTCGACATCATTCTGAATGCCCAAACCACCGAAGTGAAAGGCGACGGCAGCAAAGTCACCGGTCTGGAGTACCGTGACCGTGTCAGTGGTGACGTCCACAATGTGGAACTGGCGGGTATTTTTGTGCAGATTGGCCTGCTGCCGAATACCAACTGGCTGGAAGGTGCCGTTGAGCGTAACCGCATGGGCGAAATCATCATCGATACCCGGTGCGAAACCAGTGTGAAGGGCGTATTTGCGGCGGGCGACTGCACCACCGTACCGTACAAGCAGATCATCATTGCCACTGGCGAAGGCGCAAAAGCGTCGTTGAGTTCCTTTGATTATCTGATCCGCACGACTACAGCATAAAAAGAAGTAAGACTCACCTGCAATACTCAAACCGCCAGTTATCTGCTGGCGGTTTTTTTATTTCCGTTCCTCGCAGATTGTCAATTCTTGAAACAATAAACTGCAAAAATCATTATTTTAGTTAGCCTGATCATTTCTTTGGTCAAAGAAAGAGTTAGCGTTTTCGTTATTATATTAACCTGCATTATGTTTTCATTTGTTGTATGAATAAATGGTTGGTTAATTCATGGGTGAAATTTATGAAACCCTGACGAGCTTTGAATCGACAGGGTTATTGTTGCGTGACTTTTTTATCTCTTACGATAGTAACACGCTGAAAGAGGCTTATTCAGCCCTGAATAAAAATGCCTCAACGCTAACAGAGCAGGAGTGGCTGGAAGCGGAGTACGACTTCAATGCGCTATTTGTCGGGCCGCAGACGTTAAAGGCCGCGCCGTTCGCGTCGGTTTATCTCGAAGAAGATGCCCTTGTGATGGGTAAATCAGCCCTGAACATTCGGGAGTTTATGGCGAATATAGGTCTATCCATAAATAACGCAAATAATATACCTGATGATCATATTTCTTATGTATTGGAATTGACGGTTTTATTATCAGCTAACGCCAGGGCATCGTCTGAATATCAGGTTGCATTAAACCGCTATGCAAAAGAGTATATAGCGAGTTGGGTGCCCGAGTATATAGAAAAAATAAATATAAATGCACAAACCGTCACGTTGAAAAGCGTAGCGGAAAAATTGTCTTTTTGGCTTGATGAATTAAACACGAGAGTATCACTATGAGCAATGATCCGGGACTTCTGAACAGACGTTCTTTTTTAAAGGGATTGGTTGTACTGGGCACGGTAGCGGCTTTGCCGGGCGGGTTGTTGTCATCCCGCTGTGCTTATGCGCAGCCGCCGGTTCCGTTTAACCCTAAGACTTATAAAATTTTTCGCAATGCTTGTCCGCGTAACTGCTATGACACCTGTAGCATGAAAACCTGGGTGAAGGATGACGTTATCACCTTTGTGGAAGGTGCGCCGGAGTCGACTTTCACGCACGGAACGCCTTGTGTTAAAGGGCTGACGTATCCGCGTCGGGTATACAGCCCCGATCGCATTAAGTATCCGATGGTTCAGGATGGTCGTGGCAGCGGTAAATGGCGTCGGGTTTCCTGGGATGAGGCGATGCAGCGCATTGCCAGCAAAATGCTGGAAATCAAAAAGAAAGACGGCTCAATGTTGGGGCTGGCGCTGTCAAAATACTCAGGCAATCTTGGGGTAATGGGATACGCCGTTGAGGGGATGATGTCTTCTCTGGGTTACACCACGCGTTTTGCCGGTACACCATGCTGGCCTGCGGGTATTGATGCGCAGAACTACGACATGGGTGATATGTGGTGTAACGACCCGGAGGATTTTGTTAAAGCCAAATACATTATTATTTGGGGGGCAAATCCGGCATGGTGCTCGATGCACACCATGAAGTATATCTATCAGGCTCGCGAGAAAGGGGCGAAGGTCGTGGTGATTGACCCACTGCTGACGCAAACGGCGGCCAAAGCCGATCTGTACCTGCGCGTTCGTCCGGGTTCTGATGGTGCGCTGGCGCTCGGTATGGCGCGTCACCTGGTGGACAAAGGTCTGGTTGATCAGGATTTCGTTAACAACTATTCCCACGGCTATGCCGAATTTGAAGATTACCTGCGCAATAACGTTACCGTCGAGTGGGCGTCTGAAATTTGTGGCCTGCCAGCCGATGTGATCCGTGAATTGGCCGAAGAGTTCACCGCGGTAAATCCTGCCACGGTGTGGATTGGCTACGGGATGCAGCGCCATGTCAACGGCGGCGCTAACGTCCGTGCGATCGACGCGTTTGTCGCGATGACCGGTAATATCGGCATTGAAGGCGGTGGCGCTCGCTACGGCCATTTGCAGACCTGGGGCTACAACTACCATGGCATGATGCAGAAACCGCCGGTGGGCTCTGTCGGGATGAAGGGGGCGGGTGGCCCAGTGGGTGAGTTTGTCAGCGATAGCGGTGAAAAGAGCGAATACTCCGACCGCGCGCTGAACATTAACCAGACGGCGCAGGGGATCCTCGACGCCAGCGAACCGCCAGTACGAATGCTGTGGGTCGCGTCTAAAAACCCGTTTGCCCAGGATTTCGACCGCAACAAGATGGTGAAAGCGTTCGATAAACTGGAGATGGTGGTTTGTGTCGATCAGTTCTTCAATGAAACCGTGCAACACGCCGATATCGTCTTGCCTGTCACCACCACGTTTGAGCAGTGGGATGTCTCCTCGTCTTATTGGCACTACTGGTTGTCGGTCAACGAACCGGCCATTAAACCGCTGTATGAGTGCAAAAGCGACCCGGAAATCGCCGCGTTGCTGTCCAAAACTATTAATAAACTGGAGCCGGGTTCGTGTACCTTCCCGCAGGAGTTTGATGCCAAACGCTGGTTGGATCAGGAGTTCAACGAGGCGATGGGTAAACAGTTTGGTATTGCGGGCTGGGACGATCTGCTTGAAGGACCGCGCAAAGCGAAAATGGTCAGCACAGCGGCCTGGTACGATCGCAAATTTAAAACACCATCAGGCAAGTACGAATTTAAATCAGAACGCTGTGCGGAAAATGGTCACACTGCCTTGCCGGAATATAAGGCCGGTGCCAAAGGCGCGCTACCGTTCCATTTGTTTACGCCTCATCTCCAGTACGGACTGCACTCGCAGTTTGTGAATCTGGACTGGATGCAGGTTTTCTGGCCGGAACCGTTTGTGTATATCCATCCGTTTGCTGCGCAGAAAAAGGGGATTGCTGAAGGGGATCGCGTCAAAGTCTTCAACGAGGCGGGCCACGTTGAACTGCGCGCCAAAATCACCACCAACGTGCCGGAAGATTTCCTTGTGATGTATGAGTCCTGGTTCAACAAGCTTAGTTACAACGTACAAAACGTGGTTAAGGACACGCCGGCCGATATGGGAAAAATGGCGACCGGCGCACCCGGCGCGGCCATTCACAGTCAATTTGTAGATATTACCCTGTTGGGAAGTGAAGGAGCTGCGGCATGAGACGCGCGTTTTTAGTCAATAGCGATAAATGCATCGGCTGCCGTGGCTGCGCGATGGCGTGTAAGAGCTTTAACCAACTGGAGCCTGAACGCTACTGGCGCTATGTCTACCCGCTGGATAAAGAAATTTATCCGCATGAGGAGCGGGCGTTCTACTCGCTGGCCTGTAACCACTGCGAAAATCCGGCCTGCCTTGCGGCTTGTCCGGTAGAGGCCTACACCAAACGCGAAGATGGTGTGGTGGTGCATAACCCAGAACGCTGTATCGGATGTAAAAACTGTATCCGCAACTGCCCTTACGGTGCTCCGCGCTTCAATGAAGAGACGAAAAAGGCGGAAAAATGCAGTATGTGTTACGAACGTCTTGATGTCGGGATGAACCCGGCGTGTGTGAACGCCTGTCCGGTAGGTGCACTTACTCTTATTGATCTGGATGCTGACCCCATCCCGAACAATGCCGTGCAGTATCCGCCGGGGTTCCCACGCATGCCGCAGCTTAATCCTGGGACGCGTTTTATCCTAGCTCGCCAACCGAAGCAGCCGGAGGACAAGTAATGGAAAAGTATGAACTTCCTCTGGTGATTTTTACGGTTTTAAGCCAGATGTCTGTCGGGATGACACTCATTCTGACGCTGCGCACATTGCGTGGGCAACTGGAGAGCAAGCGTCTTTACTGGCTGGTTAGCGGACTGATCCTGGCGGCGGCGTCCGTGGCGGCGGTGTTACACCTCGCACACCCGGATCGCGCCTACAACGCCCTGATTAACCTGCAGCATGCATGGTTGAGCCGCGAAATTCTCGGTGCAACCTTGTACGGAGCGGCAGTCGGTGTGGCGTTCCTGGCGAAGGGGCACAAAGTTCCGGCCGTTCTGGCATCTCTTCTCGGGATCGCGCTGGTGGCGGTACAAGGCATGACCTATGCCGCACCGGCAATGGTCGCTATCGCCAATGGTCTGACGATGCTGCTGTTCTTTACTACGGTATGGGTCATGGGCTGTGCGGCGATTCCGCTACTTAATCTCGCACCTGCGGTTAGCGCATTACGCCAGGGGATTGTGGTTTGCCTGGCAGTGCTGATCGCCGCGCCGATTATCTGGTTAAGCGGTGGCACCATTATGCAGATGACGGCACATGCCTGGCTTTCGTCACCGCTTTATCTGGCGAGTCTGGTGTGTCTGGCGCTGGCCTTCGTGCTGAGCCGTCACGGTGAGCGTAGAGCTAAGGTGCTCTTTATCCTGCTGTTTGTTGGCGTATTTCTGAGCCGTCTGACGTTCTTTGGCGATACGGTCAGCACCATCGTAAATATCGGTCACTTGTACTGATCGTGATGAAATAAAAACCCCTGTCAGGGCTTCACCTGGCAGGGGTTTTCTATAGCAAATCAGTTACTGTTAACGTACAACCAGCACCGGCAGGGTCGCGTGACGCACAACGCTGGAGGCGTTAGAGCCGAGCAGATGAGTGCTGATTGACGGGTTACGTGACCCAATGACCACGACATCCGCATTGAGCTCTTCGCCCAACTCGTTGACTACATCACGCACGCTACCAAAGCGAACGTGCTGTTTGATGCGCGAAGGGTCAATACTGAAGTGACCGACCATCGTTTGCAGACGGGTTTCCGCTTCGTGCTGCAGATGTTCCTCAAAACGACGAACGTCAGCAGCAAAACGATGCAGGCTTAAGCTGGCGGAGCCAGGAAGCACATGCAGGAGATGGATAATCCCGTTTTCCTGTGCCAGAAATTCTGCATGGCGAACAGCCTTATCGCTCAGTTCCATTTCGAATACATCAACAGGCATTATGATTGTGTTGTACATAAACATTCTCCTTGTCATTACATGAACACATAACAGCATAGTATTAAAAATGATTCTGTCAGTCACGACACAGATTTATGTTTTGCGAGCAGGAGAGGGAAAGCGGTGACAATGTAAATGAGGGTTGAGATTTCAGCGGAAAGAGGATGCGTAAGCATCCCCTGTAAGATAAAGCGAGTGGCTTTGATATGACAGAGTTAGCGCAGGTAGTCGCCTGCAGCTTCAGGCTGGTACTCAAGTGCAATGACTTCGAGATGAGTTGACATACCGCCTGGCAGTTCCCAGTGGATCGTGTCGCCAACGCGCAGGCCCAGCAGGGCTGCACCAACCGGGGCCATCACTGAAAGCTGAGTACTGCTGTCGGTCATATTTGCCGGATACACCAGGGTACGCACCCGGACTTCACCATCGCTCAGATTGCGGAATTTCACGCGGCTGTTCATGGTGACGACATCGTGCGGCATGGTTTCCGGAGAACACATTTGAGCGCGATCCAGTTCGGCGTTTAAGGCGTCAGCAATCGGTAAACCAGCAAACGCAGGTTGTTCCAGCAGGCGGTCAATGCGCTCAGCATCGAGGTCGTTAATGATGATAGTTGGTCTGGACATTTATTACTCCATGTCGTCGATACTGCGAGTGCGCAGGTAAATAATCCCAAAAGAAAACCCTCACCGTCAGGCGGCAAGGGTTTAGCTTTTATGATGATACTGAGACTTACCCCAGGTTTGAAGTGATTTAGTTCACATTCAGGCGATCAATAACCGACTTTATCGAGGATAAACTGCTTACCGCAGTTGCCGGGATGCGCCTGTGGCAGGAATGACGCAGCTGAAAGCGGGGAATTAATGGTGTCCGCTTTCAGGGTAAACTGGATTTCCGTCAGGTAAGCCGGGTTACCATGGCAGCTTAATTTCACCGCCTTCACGCTCTCTTTACCCCAGCTTTTCGCGACTGCGGCGTCAAATTCGTTGCGGCTGATGGCTTTTCCGTAATTGTCGGCAATAAATTTGCCTAATTCGGTATTTTTTATCTCGCTACTCATTCGCACCATGGTGCCAAAGTACGCGTCAGGGTCGAAACCAAAACAGGCCCCGTGTTTGGCATATTCGTAACGTTCGAGGCAGGATGTTCCGCCAGCACCGGGCATCACGGCGCTCAGTTTCGCCGCACTCTCCAGTGACAGCCCCGTTTCTGGTGCAGCGCATTTACGGCTGGCACGGGCTTCCGGCAGATTTGGGATTGGGCGCGTTGCGCAGCCAAAGCGCATCCACCGACGATTATCCACGCCGCGGGCGGCGATTGATTTTGGCAGGCCCGGCCACAGACCGTGGACGGTCAGGAAATCCGTTTTATTTGCAGCTTCTTTTTGCAGGCGACATTCGTCGGGTTCCTGGCGATTACGCTCGTGTTGGCTCTGACAAAAACCGGTTTGCCAGGAGAGCGCCAGCACATAGCGGTCAAAATCACCGTATTGTTTTGCCTGAAGTTGTTCGGCCTGGGCCGCAGAGACCGGCAGCAGAAGTGCCGCCAGCAAAGAGCAATAACGCCATGTTGATATCATGATGAATTCGAATACTTATATAATTTCTGAATGTCATCTATTAAATCATAAAAAATGCCAGTCAGGTTTAGCCGACTGGCATCATTTTCGTTACGCGTCAGGAGGAACGATTAGCTCCACATCGCCAGAATCGGCCAGCCGACCAGCAGAAGCATGGAGATGTAGATAACGCCGAAGATTGCACCCAGACGCCAGTAGTCTTTGGACTTCACATAACCACAGCCGTAGATGATAACGCCAGGACCGGTGGCATACGGAGTCAGACAGCCCATGATACCGATGGACAGTACCAGCAGAATACACAGATGCTCCATTGGTACGCCCGGGATCCCTTTACCAACGGCCAGAATCACCGGCAGCATGGTCGCGGTATGCGCAGAAAGGCTGGCAAACAGGTAGTGAGCAAAATAGAACACCAGTACCAGCACGATGACGGTCGCGTTAGGCGAGAAGCCTTCCAGATGCGAGCTCATGGCGTTGGCGAACCAGTCGATAAAACCTGAACGGGTTAAGCCGTTGGCCATCACCACCAGGGTAGCGAGGTTGACCAGCGTGTTCCATGCGCTGTTATAGCGGGTAATGTCTTTCCACGGTACCACGTGCAGCGCCAGCATCAGAGAAACCGCCAGCAGACCTACTGCGGTGGCATCAATCACCTTGCCACCGAATACCCACAGACCCAGGCTCAGCAGCACCAGACCGATCAGTGTCAGCTCTTTACGGGTCAGTTTACCCATGGTTTTCAGTTCGTCACCGGCCCATGCGGCAACTTCTGCACTGTGAGTGACTTCCGGTTTGTACAGAACGTAGGACAGCCACGGCGCAACGATCAGTAAAATAATACCGACCGGCAGGAAGCTGAGGAACCACTGCAGCCAGCTGATTTGGATGCCGGCAATTTTGTTGACGAATTCCAGACCCAGTACGTTTGGTGCCGCGCCAGTAACGAACATTGAGGAACTCAGGCTGGTACTGATCACCATCATCCACATCAGATAACCGCCGATACGGCGTGCTGAAGGATCGTTAGGGAATGATTTAAACAGCGGCGGCAGGTTTTTGATAACCGGGAAGACGGTACCACCGGTACGCGCGGTGTTAGATGGTGTAAACGGCGCCAGCAGGATGTCGATAATCACAATCGCATAGCCCAGCGTCAGGGTACGTTTCCCCATGAACTTCACCAGGAACAGTGCGATACGACGACCCAGACCGGTGACTTCATAACCCAGTGCGAAAATAAACGCACCGAACACCAACCACACGGTGGTGCTGGAGAAGCCCGCCAGACCCCATTTCAGCGCCTGTTTACCGGCGTGAAAGGTTGGATCAGCCAGTTCTTTGGCATCAAACAGCAGGTAGTTACTGCCGATAACGCAAATAGTCACGGCAATAAAGCTGATCGCTGTTGCCGGGATTGGCTCGAGGATCATACCGACGATCATAGCCACAAACACGGCAAAGTAGTGCCAGGCCTGCGGGGGCATTCCATCAGGGACGGGGATAAGAAACATGACGCCCATTACAACCAGCGGGGCCAGTAACTTCCATATACTATCTTTTGATAAAGACATGAATGATTCTCCGGAAAGGATCTTTAATTGTGATAATGATGAACTTGTGAAATCTGAGCTAAGAACCAGGTGACAATCAGCAGATCGGCGCAGCCTCCAGGACTGAGATTGCGTTCAATACACTGTTGGTCGAACTGGTGCAGGTAATCGAGATCGGCGGGGGTACGAATTCCCCCTTGCTGCAATAATGTGGCGGATTGCTGCTGTAACCAGCGCAAGCCCTCAGCGCCACCGCGGGAAGCCACGTTGGTATCGCCGTTGATTGCCATGAGCAGCAGTAAGGTGTCGAGCAACGCCAGTTCAGGATCGAGGCCCTGAGCCAGCAACGTGCGGTAGTGCGGTAAAGCGTGGTTGATCACTAATGGATAGCCCGCTTCTGCTTCACCGCGTGCGCCGGTTAACCCCAGTTGTTGATACAGACGCTGGCCAGCCGTGAGTTGTTGATTGTTCTGGCGCAGTTCGCGCTCGGTCAGGCCGCGGCAAAAGGTTGCCGCCGTAGAGCAAATGGTTTCAGGTGTAACGGTTTGGCGGAGCTGGTGCAGGCGGCCAATGGCGGCGCACAGCAATCCCAGCGAAAAGATACTGCCTTTATGGGTGTTCACCCCGGCGGTGGCGCGAAACATCTCGGCCTCGCAGGCCATACCCACTGGACGCAGTCCTTTCAGCACATCTTCAGGCGCGAGTTGCGAGCTGAATGCTCCGTATTCGACGAAACGTGGCAACCAGGCCTGGATGGCCTCTGCGCTGCGGTGAAAATCTTCCAGCGCCATGTCTTTGTGCGCGCCGTTATTAATGCGATCCACCAGACCGGGTTTGGGCGACAAGTTGACTTCCGTCATCATGGCGCGCCACGCGAGCGTCGCGTAGGCTTCAGGCAGATCCTGAGGAAGGACGGTGGAATCAGTCGATGTTGCGGGAATCGGCATCATGCAGCAGTTCCTCCATGCGAATAAGTAGGTCGGAAAGCGCGTGGGTTTTACCCCGCGCGCAGTCGGCAGCGCTTTGCTCGCACAGCAGGCAGCGGCGGGCAGGGAGCGCGAAATGACGGCGGGACAGGATCTCCCCTTCAGGGGTCAGGACATCGAGGTCCCATAACCGTCCCAACGGATGTGAATGCTCAAGCCCGATGGTGGCGAGTTTGAGGTCGTGTGCCGGGGCTTCAATAGACAACAGACCTTCCGGTCCGCTGGCAGAAACCCGCGCAGTTTGCTCCCTGACAATCCAGCCAGATTTTTCCGCCAGCGCGAGCAGGGCAGTCATGCCGTGATTAAAAATACGACGAGTGAGCTCGCTGTCTTTAATCGGGCCCGGCGCTACCACGGTAAAAGAGACCAGTGGTGCGTGGTGGCGCGTGAGCCAGGCATGCTGCCGCGCTTGTCTCTCATCCCGGCTGGCGAGCAGCTCGACAATAGAAACCGCGTGGCAGGTGGCATGTTCAGGGAGCAGGTGCATGGCTTATTCCTTCACCTGATGCACAACGTCAATCACTGAACCGTCGCGGTAACGCACAACGGCAATCACGCGATCGGTAAATTCGATAGCGCGTGGCTGACCGGTGAGCTGCTGTGCACGTTCGCGCAGCCATTCGATGGATACCACTTTCATGCCCGCTTCCTTCAGACGTTCAGCCAGTTCAGGGCGTGCAGGATTGACTGCGATACCGTGGTCAGTGACCAGGATATCAACGCTGGAGCCTGGGGTTACGCAGGTCAGCACGTTATCAACCAGAGTCGGGATGCGACCACGTACCAATGGCGCGACGATGATCGACAGCGCAGCGCCGACGGCGGTATCGCAGTGGCCACCGGATGCGCCACGCAGCACGCCGTCAGAGCCGGTCAGTACGTTGATGTTGAAGTTCGTATCCACTTCCAGCGCGCTCAGCACCACGACGTCCAGACGATCGACAGATGCGCCTTTCGAACCCCAGTTAGCGTACTGGTTAGCGCTGATCTCAATGTGGTTTGGGTTGCGGGCCAGGGACTCAGCGGCACAACGATCGAAGCTTTGTACGTCCAGCAGTTTGCGGATTAAACCTTTTTCATGCAGGTCAACGATGGTGGCAGTGATGCCGCCCAGTGCGAAGTCGGCGCGGATATCGCGGCTGCGCATTTTGTCTTCCAGGAAGCGGGTCACGGCCAGTGAAGCGCCGCCGGTTCCGGTCTGCAATGAGAAGCCTTCGTTGAAGTAGCCGGAGTTCGCGATCACCTCTGCAGCGCTGCGGGCGATCAGCAGTTCACGCGGGTTGGTAGTCATACGGGTCGCATCGGCGCCGATCTTGTCGGCATCGCCGACCTGCTCGATCTGCACGATCAGATCCACCTGATCCTGGGTGATGCTGGCTGGATTATGCGGATAGGTCAGCAGTTGTTCGGTGAGCAGGACGACCTGCTTCGCGTTTTCAGCATCGACACGGGCGTAACCCAGCGAACCGCAACAGGCTTTACCGGTGTAGCCGTTGGCGTTACCAAACTGATCGCAGGACGGCACGCCGAGGAATGCCACGTCAATATTTAACTCGCCGCTTTGTACCAGGTGTACGCGACCACCGTGAGAGTGGACCTGTACGGGTTCAGCCAGCAGACCACGAGAGATTTCTTCTGCCAGCGGGCCGCGTAGCCCGGAGGTATAAATACGGCTGACCACGCCCTGACGGATGTGCTCAACCAGCGGAGCATGGCAGTCGCTCAGGGAGCTGGAAGCCAGCGTCAGATTTTTGAAACCCATTTTGGCGATGGCATCCATCACCAGGTTAATGGTCAGATCGCCGCCGCGAAAAGCGTGGTGGAAAGAGATAGTCATCCCATCCTGTAGACCTGAACGGCGTATTGCGTCTTCCAGGTTAGCGCACAGCTTTTGGTCGCGTGGTTTTTGCGTCTGCAAATCCACTTTTGCGCTGCTGTGGAAAGCGGAAAGGTCGCTTTCTGCATGACGACTCCAGGTCGCCACGCGATCCTGGCGTTGAGACTGTTCGATTTTCTGCGTCATTTTTTTGCCTTATTCTTCGCGAATGCCGGAAAGTTCTGCACGGGAGATAACCAGAAGGGCGCGCTCGATAACCGGGCTGTCGACCATCTTACCGTTCAGGGAGACAACGCCACGGCCTTCGCGAGCGGCGGCTTCAGCGGCTTCTACAACCAGGCGGGCGTGCGCCAGCTCTTTGCGCGTTGGCGCGTACAGGTTGTGCAGGAGTTCTATCTGGCGCGGGTTGATGAGCGACTTACCGTCAAAACCCAATTGCTTGATGTGTGCGGCTTCGTGCAGGAAACCGGCTTCGTTGTTGGCGTCGGAATAGACGGTATCGAACGCCTGAATACCTGCGGAGCGTGCAGCCTGCAAAATAGAGCAGCGGGCGAACAGCAGTTCGGTGCCTTCCGGCGAACGTTCGGTGCGCAGGTTGCGCACGTAATCTTCTGCACCCAGCGCAATGCCGATCAGGCGCTCAGAAGCATGGGCGATTTCAACGGCGCGGGTGATACCCAGCGGCGATTCGATGGCGGCAAGCAGACCGGTGCTGCCGGGCTCGCGACCGCAGGCGTTTTCGATACGCAGGATTTCGCTTTCGATGTCGATGACATCCTGTGCGGTATCGGTTTTGGGTAATCGCACGATGTCAGCACCACCGCGAACGACCGCTTCGAGGTCGTTGATACCCCATTCTGAGTCGAGGGCGTTCACGCGGACAATAGTTTCAACATCGTGGTACAGCGGGTGCTGCAGCGCGTGGTAAACCAGACGACGCGCGGTATCTTTCTCGCGCAGTGCGACGGAGTCTTCCAGGTCGAACATCAGCGCATCTGCCGGGTAGATAAACGAGTTGCTGATCATTGCAGCATTGGCACCCGGCACGAACAGCATGCTGCGGCGGGTACGGGATTTACGTTGTTGCAAAGAGTCGGAAATCACTGGCAATCCTCCCATGGCAGTGCCGGAATGCCGCTGGCGCGGGCCAGTAATGCTTCCAGTCGCGCACGTAAAATGCAGTCCAGTGCGCCTTTATCATCAACATTTAATTGCACGCCGCGTACGTTGTAGCGGGACAGTACGTCCAGAATGGTGGTGCGAATGGCTTCACCAAACTGTTTTTCAACGCTACTGTTAACCTGCAGGTCGATATCCTGCGTATCGAGTGGGGCGATGCGAATCATCACATCACCGGACTCGAGAGTGCCTGCGACGGCTGCCTGCTTTATTTTCATTTTTCACCTGTTGCTAATGCGGGGGTATTTTGGCGGACTACCGCGCCCGGTGAGGTTCTCTCAAGCATGTTTTGCAGGTAGTGCAGCGTGGCTTCAGGAACCAGAGGGGCGATAGCCGTGAGATCTTTTTTAACCAGCAGCTTGCGTACCCAGGAGGCGGAAATCGGCATCTCCTGGAAGCACAGCCGCTCAATTTCCACCAGTTCAATCGGTGGGGCGGGGAGCATTGGGGTCTCCAGCCAGTAGCGCATGTCGTTGTTGTACTGGGAGGTGACGGTGCAATACGGTTCGGTACCGACGAAGCGGTGCGTGACGCCGAGTGCCGGGGCCAGATACTGACGGAAGATTTTCAGGTCAATTTCGGTGTAGCAGTGGTTAATGACGCTTTGCTCTTTAATGAAGTAGCACGGGAACGTGGCGCGAGAAATGATGTATTCCGATCCGCGATGCACGGTTAAATGCGGAATGTCTTTTGTTCCCTTAAGCACCAGATCCAGTCGGTCTTCATACGGGAAGCGTGAGGTATCTTCTTTCACCAGGAACAGATGCAGCCAGTCGCACTGGGCTGCCGCCTGTTGGATCAGAAAACGATGACCGTTAGTAAAAGGGTTGGCGTTCATGACGATACAACCAATTTTCTTCCCTTCGCGACGTTGTTTTGTCAGCGATTCGGCGTAACGTTTCAGACGCGTAGTGCTGTTTTCCATCAGCACCATAATGCCCGGTACGCTGGTCAGCGTAGAGAAACCACACTGCTTAAACAGCGTTTCGTATTCGGTTTTGGTATAAATGAAAAGATGTGTGCAGTGCCGCTCATAAGCGAGATTGATGAGCTCAGTGGCCAGCGTCAGCGCCAAACCTTCGCCGCGCACGGTTTCGCTGATTGCCACGCATTTAATGATATTTCCGGCAATGCCTCCGCAGGCAATCAGGCGGTCATCACGGGTGACGGTGATAAATACTTCAACGGTTGTATCAACGCTCAAATCATTCTCTTTCAGAAATTGAGCGATAGCCGCCATCTTTTTATTTTCTGAGCGTTTAACGTGCGAGAATATATTATTACCGAACATAGTAAAAAGTGTCCTGATGGTATATTTGTTACTTGTTTTTGGGTTTTGTTGCCAGGCTTAGCAACCTGATAACGTTTTGTTTGCAATTGAAGGGAAGGTTTTTTTATTACGGAGTATTTCTTTTTTTCCCTGTTGCATACATCGTAAGGGGTATTTTGGAGGTAAATTTTGATTTATTTCACAATAAGTTAGAAGGTTTTAATGTGTTTTATGGTTTTAAGTTTTTTAATTAATTTAACCCGGAAATAGCGCGTGGTTTTAATTTGTTTAATTGATTTAAAGTGGGGAATCTGCAACGATCCTATTTTATGCCGTGACTTGTAAATAAAACATTTTTATTACAAATACAAAGAAAAATAAGTTTCGGTTAACGTCGGTAAGGAAAAATTATGTCACAGCATAAAAATAAAACGCGGTTTTCATTTTTTCGGAAGCTGGCGTTCCCATTGCGTATTTTCCTGCTGATCCTGGTGGTTTCCGTTTTTATCATTGCCGCATTGGCGAAATATTTTACCGCCAGTTTTGAAGACTATCTGACAACGCATGTCCGTGATATGGCGATGAACCAGGCGAAAATCATTGCCTCCAACGACAGTATCATCACGGCGGTGAAACATCGCGATTACAAGCGCCTGGCGACCATAGCCGACAAGCTTCAGAGCGGGACTGATTTCGATTACGTGGTGATTGGCGACGAGAACTCTATTCGTCTCTACCATCCGAATCCGCAAAAAATTGGCTACCCAATGCAGTTTACCAAGCCCGGCGCGTTGGCAAACGGGGAAAGCTACTTTATCACCGGTACGGGGTCTATTGGGTCGGCGATGCGCGCTAAAACGCCCATTTTTGATGATGATGGCAAAATTATTGGCGTTGTCTCGATAGGCTACCTGATCAGTAAAATCGACAGCTGGCGATCGGATTTCTTATTGCCGATGGCTGGGGTGTTTCTTTTGCTGTTGTTGTTACTGATGTTGCTCTCCTGGTTTTTTGCCGCGCATATTCGCCGCCAGATGTTGGGGATGGAGCCGAAACAAATTGCTCGCGTCGTGCGCCAGCAGGACGCGCTGTTTAGCTCAGTATACGAAGGTTTGATTGCCGTGGACCTGGATGGATGCATTACGGCCATCAATCGGAGTGCGCGTAAAATGCTGGGGCTGCCATCGCCAGGGCGGCAGTGGCTGGGGAAACCGATTGATGAAGTCGTTAACCCGTCGGACTTTTTTACGCAGCAGATTGCGGAACAACGTCAGGATGCGATGGTGAATTTTAATGGGCTGAGCGTTATCGCCAATCGGGAGGCTATCCGTTCCGGCGAAGAATTACTGGGGGCGATTATCAGTTTTCGTAGCAAGGATGAGATAGCCACCCTCAATGCCCAGCTTACGCAAATCAAGCAATATGTTGAGAGTCTGCGAACGCTGCGTCACGAACATCTGAACTGGATGTCGACCATTAATGGCCTGCTGCAAATGAAAGAGTACGATCGAGTTCTCGAGATGGTCCAGGGCGAGTCCCAGGCTCAACAGCAGCTGATTGATGACCTGCGCGGCGCATTTGCCGATCGTCAGGTTGCCGGCTTGCTGTTTGGTAAAGTCCAGCGTGCGCGGGAACTGGGGCTCCAGATGATAATTGTCCCCGGTAGCCAGCTTCATCAACTTCCCGAAGGACTGGATAGCACAGAGTTTGCAGCAATTGTTGGCAATCTGCTTGATAATGCATTTGAGGCCAGCTTACGTACCCAGCAAGGAAATAAGGTCATTGAACTCTTTTTGAGCGATGAAGGGGACGAAGTGATCATTGAAGTCGCCGATCAAGGCTGCGGTGTGCCGGAAGCGTTGCGTGAAAAAATATTTGAACAGGGTGTGAGTACCCGTACCGATGAACCAGGCGAACATGGCATCGGTTTGTATCTGATTGCAAGTTATGTGAGGCGCTGTGATGGGGTTATTACGCTCGAAGATAACTCCCCTTGTGGCACTTTATTTTCTCTATTTCTTCCGAAAGTGAAAAAAAACGATGACGGAACCATTAACGCTATTGATCGTTGAGGATGAAACGCTGCTGGCGGAAATGCATGCTGAGTATATCCGCCATATACCCGGCTTCAGCCAGATATGGCTGGCGGGTAACCTTGAGCAGGCGCGGATGATGATTGCGCGTTTTAAGCCCGGACTGATTCTTCTGGATAACTATTTGCCGGACGGTAAGGGCATTACCCTGCTACATGAACTGACCCAGGCACGCTACCCTGGCGGCGTGGTGTTTACCACCGCAGCCAGTGATATGGACACGGTGTCTGAGGCCGTGCGTAGCGGGGCGTTTGACTACCTGGTCAAACCGATTGCCTACGAACGACTGGGGCAGACGTTGACGCGCTATCAGCAGCGCAGGCGCATGTTGGCGGGTAATGACAGCGCCAGTCAAAAGCAAATTGATGAAATGTTTAACGCTTATGCGCGCGGTGAGCCGAAAGGGGATTTGCCAACGGGGATTGATGCCTTAACGCTGAATGCGGTGCTGAAGTTATTTGCCGATCCGGCGGTGCATCATACTGCAGAAACCATCGCCCAGGCGCTGACCATCAGCCGAACAACCTCGAGGCGCTACCTGGAATACTGTGCCAGCCGCCATTTGATTATTGCGGAGATTATTCACGGGAAGGTTGGGCGGCCGCAGCGGATTTATCACGGCGGCTAATACACATCATCCTTTAAGCTGTCACTTTGTTGGCTACGTGAAGACATCCCCAGTCACATCGTTATCTACGCTTCTGGGGATTTCACCACTTGCCGCCTTGATGCAGCTTAAATGATTTTGTGTATCAAGGTCTTATAGACAGGTTTCAACCGCCAATCAGAGCGGACGTTGCCGGTACCATCACTTCCGTTGCGATAATCACAACCAGCAGTCCGACCATTACCGGTACAGAAGTACGTTTGACCACTTCAAACGGTGAAATCTTCGCCATACCCGCAACTGCCACTACCACGCCGGAAACCGGGGAAATTGTGCGCCCAAGGTTTGACGCCTGCAGCATCGGAATCGAGAGGTAAGCCGGGTTAATTCCGGAAGAGTGCGCCAGTTTTGGGATCATCTCAACGAAGGCATAGAACGGCGCATTACCAGAACCGGTGGTCATCGCTGCCAGCATAGTCAGGATAACCAGCACCAGCATCAGAATAATGCTCGCTGAGCCAAACGAGGTGGCGATCGAAATCAGGCTCTGAATAAAGCCGATCGTGCTCAGGCCCTGGGCGAACACCCCGGCGGCAACTAACAGCATAACCACGTTAGCAAAGGCATCTGCCATGCCGCGGTAGGCCACTTCCAGACCAGAGAAAACCTTCTGGGTATTGAATCCACGAACAAACTCCAGCACCGCTGCAATAAGCATGCACAGCACCAAAATGGTAATGATGTGCAGTTGCGGACCCCATTTACCATCAAAAATGAGAACACCCACAATCGGGGTAAACGGCAGGATGGCGTAAAACGACGGTGCGGTGGTAGTGATTTCGGCCACGTCTAACATTTCGTGAGAAACGTTCTCTTTTTTATCCAGATAGCGCTGCCAGAAAAAGTGGGCAATCGCCATGCCGATGATGGCGGCAATGGAAATCGGCAGCGTAGTTTTAAACGCGAAGTCGATCAGCGGCATTTCTGCGGCTTTTGCGGCAAGTACTACGTCACCAGAGGTGGGGGAAAGAATAATGGCGGCAGGGGAGGCGCAAATGGCCGCCGCAGCGCCACGGCTGATACCCACGTTAACCATGACCGGAAAGAGGGTTGCCATTAGCAGTACGCCAAGCCCCGTCGCCGAAGAAACAGCCAGTGACATCAGGCAGGCGACAAAGTAGGCGGCAATCATTAACACATAGGGTGAGTTGATATATTGCAAAGGCTTAGAGGCCAGCTTTACGACCATATCGTTCGCACCAATATGCGTCATGTAGGCGGCAAAACCACACAGCATCATGATCATCATGCCGAGATCGCCACCGCGGCTCATCAGCAAAATTTTAATGTATTCAACGATGTCTGTTGCCGTGTAGCCGGTACTTTCTGCACTGCCAGGCAGAACCTTATGTCCCATAAGGGCGCTGATAATCAGTAACACCAGGCCACCGACAAACAGTACACCGGTCGCGGAATAACCTTTAATGATGTAGCGCGCTACACCCACAATAATCATAACTCCGATAAGGAGTTCTATAAATGTCAACATTGTTTCCCCTGTCACATTGACGCCCAGAAAGTAAAAAAACTAAAAAAAGCATAAAACGGTGAGAGAATGTGCCTAATAAATGGATAACCCTTGCTGATTGAAATCAATAAAAATACGGATTAAACCAATGGCTGAGTCGTTTTCTCAACATAGAGGATGAACAGGGAATACTGAAATCAAAAAATGTGAAGCATTCTATGGTTGTATTCTGTTTGATATTACATTGATCTTTTATTGTTAATAAATTGTTTGTTTGTTTAACTTTTGCATACAAAAAGAGCAATTTATTGGCGCTAAGAAAAAAACGGCTATTTTTGATAATCCTCAGGAAATACAGGGGAATGATCTAAGAACTATATACAGGGAATATTCTGATTTTTTATAAGTGCTTTTTTGTTAAGCTATCATTAAGGTTGTGTTTGCTACAATTAATATTAAATCCCGGGATGGTAATTAAGTTGTGATTGTTGCTAAACGATATATTCTCATTTTTTCATTTCTTTTTATTCAGTTAGCCTTTATTCCTCAGAGCCTTGCGGAAGATAAAGGCTGGTTTGATACCTTTAAAGATAATGTCAGCGAAACCTGGCACCAGCCGGAACATTATGATCTGTATGTACCAGCCATTACCTGGCATGCGCGCTTTGC
Organism: Citrobacter sp. FP75; assembly: GCF_018342065.1. Classification (GTDB taxonomy): domain Bacteria; phylum Pseudomonadota; class Gammaproteobacteria; order Enterobacterales; family Enterobacteriaceae; genus Citrobacter. Next base: position 335,443 of record NZ_JAFDOE010000001.1, read on the forward strand.
CTACGATAAAGATAAAACGGATCGCTACAACGAACGCCCGTGGGGAGCAGGATTTGGTCAGTCCCGTTGGGATGATAAAGGCAACTGGCATGGGCTTTATATTATGGCCTTTAAGGACTCCTACAATAAATGGGAGCCGATTGGTGGCTATGGCTGGGAAAAAACCTGGCGGCCGTTGGCCGATGAGAATTTCCATACCGGCCTGGGCTTTACCGCCGGTTTCACTGCGCGTGATAACTGGAACTACATTCCTGTTCCGGTGATACTGCCACTGGCATCAATAGGTTATGGTCCGGCAACGTTCCAGATGACCTACATACCCGGTACGTATAACAACGGAAATGTCTATTTTGCCTGGATGCGTTTCCAGTTTTGATGAACGGTGTGTATTGTTAAGTGGATAAATTAAAGCTAATAAAAAACAATGCGTTATGATGTTATCTGTAAAAATAACGCGACATTTATCACTTTTTGGCAAAGTTCGACTGGACAAAGTCCATCACAATTGTTGTACTGATACCCGACACAGCATTTGTGTCTATTTTTCATGTAAAGGTAATTTTGATGTCTAAGATTAAAGGTAACGTTAAGTGGTTTAATGAGTCCAAAGGATTCGGTTTCATTACTCCGGAAGATGGCAGCAAAGATGTGTTCGTACACTTCTCTGCAATCCAGACCAATGGTTTTAAAACTCTGGCTGAAGGTCAGCGTGTAGAGTTCGAAATCACTAACGGTGCCAAAGGCCCTTCTGCTGCAAACGTAACCGCTCTGTAAGCATACGACAGCAAGAATTCAAAACCCGCTTAATTGCGGGTTTTTTTTGTCTTCAGTGCGCCGGAGAGGCGGAAACCAGCCAGAAAGCCAGGGCAGTCATAGCAAAAGATCCCAACAGATTAATCAGTACGTTCACCATTGCCCAGCCAAAGCGTCCATCCTGCAGTAAAAATACCACTTCTGCTGAGAAGGTAGAGAACGTGGTCAATCCGCCGCAAAAACCCGTTGTAATCAATACCTTCCACATGGGGTCAATGTTGGTCATGCGATTAAACCATGCCAGTCCCATGCCAATAATAAATGCGCCAATCAAGTTTGCGGCCAGCGTGCCGAAGGGAATTGCCTGATGAAGTGGGTTAAATCTCATGCTCAATAGCCATCTGGCTACGCTACCGGTACCACCACCAATAAAAACCGCTAAAAGGAGTTGTAACACTGCATAATCCTGCTATTTGATTGTATATATTGTGAGTGTAACGCTGAATAATCATCATTGGCGAGCCTAACCGTTTTTCAGGAGGGAATATGTTCGTTGCTGCAGGGCAATTTGCCGTGGGTCCCTCATGGGAGAAAAACGCCGAAACGTGCGCATCATTGATGTCTCAGGCAGCAAGTGAGGGCGTCTCATTGCTGGTCTTGCCTGAAGCGTTGCTGGCCCGTGACGATCTCGACCCGGATCTGTCAGTGAAGTCTGCTCAATTGCTGGAAGGAGGATTTCTGACGAGGCTACTGCGAGAGAGCGCGCAGAATGGTATGACAACGATCCTGACGATTCATGTTCCCTCGCTGCCGGGACGGGCGTTTAACATGTTGGTGGCGCTGCGGGAAGGGCGAGTTGTTGCGCATTACGCCAAATTACATCTCTATGATGCCTTTTCGATTCAGGAGTCGCGTAATGTTGATGCAGGGGATGCCGTGGCGCCGCTGTTGGACGTTGAAGGTCTCAAGGTAGGGTTGATGACCTGCTACGATTTACGCTTCCCTGAACTGGCGTTAGCGCATGCTTTGCAGGGGGCGGAAATCCTGGTACTCCCAGCGGCGTGGGTTCGGGGCGCGCTAAAAGAGCATCACTGGGCTACGCTACTGGCGGCAAGGGCGCTGGATGCAACCTGCTATCTGATTGCAGCAGGTGAGTGCGGTAATAAGAATATCGGCCAAAGCCGGGTTATCGATCCGTTTGGCGTGACGATTGCTGCTGCCGCAGAGACGCCCACGCTGATAGTCACCGAGGTTTCTGCTGAGCGGGTAAGGCAAGTCAGGGCGCAACTTCCGGTGTTACGCAACCGACGCTTTGCGCCACCGCAATTATTATGACGTTTTTTTAAACAAGGCTTGATTCACCTTGTTACAGATTGCTATTGTGTGCCCGCGTCGAAAGGCCGTTAATATTCTCAGGTTAATATGGCGCTTTATGCAGCCTGGTTTAAGTGAAGAAGGTATCTATGGGTGAGATTAGTATTACCAAACTGCTGGTGGTTGCCGCACTGGTCGTTCTGCTGTTTGGTACCAAGAAGTTACGTACACTGGGTGGAGACCTGGGAACGGCAATTAAAGGCTTCAAGAAAGCGATGAACGATGAAAATGCCGAAGCGAAGAAAGATGCTGATGGTAGCGTTCAGGCTGAGAAGCTTTCTCATAAAGAGTAATATCAGGAGCATGATGCTCATACTGCATACTCTGCATGAAAAAAACCGGCAATTTGCCGGTTTTTTTATTGCTGAAATGTAAGTGAGTATTACACGATCACTTCACTTCCAGTCCTTTTGCCTGCATATCTGCATGGTATGAAGAGCGAACAAACGGACCACAAGCCGCATGGGTAAAGCCCATAGCCATCGCTTCCGCTTTCATCTCATCGAACTCATCCGGGCTAACATAGCGCTGAACCGGCAGATGATGACGGCTAGGCTGCAAATACTGCCCCAACGTCAGCATAGTTACGCCATGGCGACGCAAGTCGCGCATAACCTCAATGATTTCGGCGTTGGTTTCGCCCAGACCCACCATCAGACCTGATTTGGTCGGGATCTCCGGATGGGCTTCTTTGAAACGTTCCAGAAGCTTCAGTGACCAGTTGTAATCAGCGCCCGGGCGCACATTGCGATAAACTCGCGGTACGTTTTCGAGGTTGTGGTTGAATACGTCTGGCGGCGTTGCGGTGAGGATATCCAGCGCGCGATCCATACGGCCACGGAAGTCAGGCACCAGCGTTTCGATTTTAATTGACGGACTTTTTTCACGGATAGCCGTGATGCAGTCAGCGAAATGCTGAGCACCGCCGTCACGCAGATCGTCGCGGTCAACGGAGGTGATGACGACATAGCGCAGCGCCATGTCCGCAATCGTCTGAGCCAGTTTTAACGGTTCATTGACATCCGGGGCAACCGGACGGCCATGTGCAACGTCGCAGAACGGGCAACGGCGAGTACAGATTGCGCCGAGGATCATAAACGTTGCGGTTCCGTGATTGAAACATTCCGCCAGGTTAGGGCAGGACGCTTCTTCGCAAACAGAGTGCAGGCCATTTTTGCGCATTGCTGCTTTGATGCCCTGGATGCGAGTGGAGTCCGCTGGCAGTTTTATTTTCATCCATTCCGGTTTACGCAGCAGGGCTTCACGCTCTGTTGCCACATTTTTTACCGGGATAAGAGCCATCTTATCGGCATCGCGGTATTTAACACCGCGTTCCATCACAATGGGTTTACTCATAGCTTGCGTGTTCCAGTTGCGAATTACGAAGGAAAGCGTTTCAATTCAAGGGAATGTTGCATTTATCAACTATTTTTGAATTAGTGATACGCAGTATATCATTGAAACGGGCCAGAAAGCAGCCTGACAGGCTGGCAAAATGTAAAATAGTTGTTGTTTTGTGCCATTTGCCACAACATTTGCCGTGGCAAAGTATGACCGTATTTTCAGTCTGCAATGTACTCGTGTGGTGGGTTACCCAACAGCGCTAAGATGTTGGCCAGCAGCCGGGGGCGAACGCTCTCGGTCGTAGCATTACTCTCCCACTGCGATACTTTCGCCATCTCCATTCCGGCGTAACCACAAGGATTGATACGCAGGAAAGGCGACAAATCCATATCCACGTTGAGCGCTAAGCCGTGAAACGAACATCCTCTACGAATTCGTAATCCCAAAGAGCAGATTTTCTTCTCCCCGACGTACACGCCAGGCGCATCGGCTCGCGGGTGGGCATCAATACCGATTTCCGCAAGCGTATTCACCACGGTTTGCTCCAGTAGCGTAACCAGTTCGCGAACGCCCAGTTTACGACGCTTCAGGTTCAACAGCACATACATGACCTGCTGGCCTGGGCCGTGGTACGTCACCTGGCCGCCACGATCGCTCTGAATAACAGGGATGTCACCCGGCACCAGTACGTGTTCTGCTTTGCCTGCCTGCCCCTGGGTAAAGACCGGATAATGCTCTACCAGCCAGATCTCATCATGACTATTTTCATCGCGGGTATCGGTGAATTCGTGCATGGCCAGAGAGACGGGCTCATAAGGTTGCAGACCGAGCTGGCGAACCAGAATTTTATCCTGATACAAAACGGCATCTCCGTAGATACTCACATAGAGTAGAGAATGTTAAAGAGGGGAAAAAGTATATCACAGGGGGGAGAGGTTACCCGAGCGAGGATGCAGCGGGTAACCGACAGGTTTTTACAGCACCATGCGTACGATATCGATGTTGCCTAATTCTTCGTACAGGGTTTCAACCTGCTCAATGTGCGTAGCAGTAATGGTGATAGAGACCGAGTGGTAGTTGCCTTTGCTGCTCGGTTTTACCGTTGGGGAGTAATCACCTGGCGCATGGCGCTGTACCACTTCAACCACCTGATCAACCAGCTCAGGCAACGCCTGCCCCATTACTTTGTAAGTAAATGGAGTAGGGAATTCAAGCAGTTCGTTAAGTTTGGTTTTCATGTCAGCTCCGGCGTTACATCAAAAAATAATAACTCCCACGCTGAGTGGGAGTTATCTGGATACCTAGTATATGGGGACGTAAATCACACTTTCAAGTGTTCAATTTTTAGCCAAACCAGTGATGAAACATTAATTTAATGTAATCAATGATTTTACCAAAGAAGTTGCCCTCAGGGATTTCCTGCAAGACCACCAGCGGGCGCTGTTCAATGGTTTTGCCATCCAACTGGAAGTTGATAGTACCGACAACCTGATTTTTCTGCAGCGGTGCGTGCAGTTCAGTGGTGTTCAGCACATAGCTCGCTTTCAGGTCTTTCATACGACCGCGCGGAATGGTCAGGTAGACATCTTTATCAACACCCAACGATGCGCGATCGGTATTACCAAACCAGGCCGGTTCAGAGGCAAATTCTTTGCCGACTTTCAGCGGGTTCACGGTTTCGAAGAAACGGAAGCCCCAGGTCAGCAGCTTTTTGCTTTCAGTCTCACGACCTTTATAGGTGCGACCACCCATGACGGCGGAGATCAGGCGCATCTGACCTTCGGTTGCGGAGGCCACCAGGTTATAACCTGCCTTATCGGTGTGACCGGTTTTAATCCCGTCAACATTCAGGCTGTTATCCCACAGCAGACCGTTACGGTTTAACTGACGAATGCCGTTGAAGGTGAACTCTTTTTCTCGGTAGATAGAGTATTCGTTAGGCACGTCGCGAATCAGCGCCTGACCAATCAGCGCCATGTCGCGTGCAGAGCTGTACTGGCCTTCAGCATCCAGACCATGAACGGTCTGGAAATGGGTGTTCTTCAGACCCAGCGCATTCACATAGCTGTTCATCAGACCGACGAAAGCGTCCTGGCTACCGGCAGCAAAGTCGGCCATCGCCACACAAGCATCGTTCCCGGATTGCAGGTTAATACCACGGATCAGTTGTGAAACGGGAACCTGCATGCCTGGTTTGAGGAACATCAGCGATGAGCCTTTAAATACCGGGTTACCGGTAGCCCACGCGTCATTGCCAACGGTGACCAGATCGGTTTCTTTGAATTTCCCGGCTTTCATTGCCTGGCCGATGACGTAGCTGGTCATCATTTTGGTCAGGCTGGCGGGGTCGCGGCGGGTGTCCGCATTCTGTTCGGCCAGAACTTTACCTGAATTGTAATCAATCAGGATATAGGACTCCGCGTCGATCTGCGGAACGCCCGGGATCATGGTTTTAATATTCAGGTCATCGGCATGAGCAGCAGAGAGAGAGGCTGCGCAGAGAGCCGCGGTGAGCGCCATGCGCTGCACGAAACGAGCGGAAAAAGTGGTCTTCATGGTCTGAACTACGACGTCCGTGATGAAAGTAAAAAAAGTGCCCTACTATAGCAAATGCGTAACTTGCAGGCATCCGACTTTCCGCATGACTTTGTTAACGTCATTGACAGAAATTGACAGATCGGGTGCCTGATTTACGTTACTACACGCCTGTGATGAAGGACTGTAATTGCGCTTCGGATTGCAGGCGCTGCTGCAAAGTACTGGCTTCCGCTTTGCTGGCGAATGGCCCCATCTGGATACGCCACACTGCACCGTTTTGTACCACGCGGCCCGGCACACCAAACTGCTGGCTTAGCCGTTTTTGATACTGTTGCGCACGAGCCTGCTCGCTGACGGCGCCCACCTGCACAACATAACGTCCATTAGACGCAGCGACTGGCGTAGCGGCGGTCGGAGCAGATACCGGTGCTGACGCTGTTGCAGGGACCGTTGCTACAGGCTGTGGGGCCGGCGTCGGTTCGCTACCTTCGAGCACACCAGCGGCAAGCGTGGTTGGCGCGCCGAGGAAACCGCTGCTGTTAACAGGTGCGCCGGAAGCGTCATCGCTTTTCAGCGTTGAATTACTGATAGGGCGGATATCGCTTTGCGGCTGGCCTGCGTCCGGTGCGGAAGGCATTGTGCCACCCCCGCTTAAATCAGGACGCGAGGGCAGGGCGTAAGTCTGTTTCGCGACCGTTGTACACGCCATGCCGGGACCAGACAACGAACCATCCTGCGCAACGATGATCGGATCAATGCGTACTTTTGTATTGTTCGAGGTATTCAGACGATCGGCTGCGGCACGTGAAAGGGAGATCGCGCGATCGTTACCGTAAGGGCCGCGATCGTTAATCCGCACAACGATCATCCTGCCGTTTGCCAGATTGGTAATCCGGGCGTAGCTGGGGACCGGTAATGTTGGATGTGCGGCAGTGAGCTGCATCGGGTCAAACGCTTCTCCTGATGCGGTTAAATTGCTGCCGGGTTCTGCATCATAGATAGCAGCCAGTCCGGCCTGGCTAAAGCGAGAGGGATCCTGAACGATTTTATAGCTCTTACCATCACGCTGGTAATCCTGATTAGCCGTCGGGTTCAGAGGTTCAAAGCGCGGATCGGCCCCGCTGATTTCAACAATCGGGCCATTACACACCGCCGGCTGCGGCGCGACAGCAACCTGTTGCTGACCATCATCATTCGAACACGCCGCGAGCATTCCTGCTGCGATGCAGATTCCAAGCCACTGCTTACGCATTGCGTACCCCTTACACGCTTTTCGACAACATTTTTCTATGGGTGTGGATCGACATCACAATCCCGAACCCGGCCATCAGCACAATTAGTGCAGAGCCTCCGTAACTGACCAGCGGGAGTGGAACCCCTACTACAGGCAGAATACCGCTCACCATACCAATATTTACGAAGACATAAACGAATAATATCAACATTAAACCGCCAGCCATGACGCGACCAAAGGTGGTTTGTGCGCGTGCGGCAATCCATAGCCCGCGCATAATCAGCAAAATATACAGCGCCAGCAGAATTAAAATCCCTACCAGTCCAAGCTCTTCGGCTAATACCGCGAAGATAAAGTCGGTGTGGCGTTCGGGTAAAAATTCAAGCTGCGACTGCGTACCGTGCAGCCAACCTTTGCCGCGCAGACCGCCAGAGCCAATAGCAATTTTGGACTGAATGATGTGATAACCCGCGCCCAATGGATCGGTTTCCGGGTCGAGAAGCATCATCACGCGCTGACGCTGGTAATCATGCATCAGGAAAAACCACAGTATCGGGATAAACGCGGCGACCAGAACCACGGCAACGCCGATTAAGCGCCAGCTTAATCCCGACAGGAACAGCACAAACAGACCGGAAAGGGCCACCAGGATAGAGGTCCCCAGATCGGGCTGTGCGGCAACCAGCAGCGTCGGCATGAAAATCAACACCAGCGCGATGGCGGTATTCTTCAGCGACGGCGGACAAACATCACGGTTAATAAAGCGCGCCACCATCAGCGGGACGGCGATTTTGGCAATTTCAGAGGGCTGAAAACGCACAATGCCCAAATCCAGCCAGCGCTGTGCGCCTTTGGAGATGGCGCCGAAGGCATCTACCGCCACCAGCAGAATAATACAGATAATATAAAGATAGGGGGCCCAGCCTTCGTAGACCCTGGGAGGGATCTGCGCCATCACTACCATGATGACCAGGCCCATGGCGATCTGACCGACCTTACGCTCCATCATGCCAATGTCCTGGCCGCTGGCGCTCCAGATAACCAGCGAGCTGTAAACCAGCAGCGCCAGCAAAATAAGCAACATCGTGGGATCGATGTGTATTTTATCCCAGAACGTTCTTTTGTTCGGATTATCCGTCACGATTATTGGTCCTCAGCTGCGGCAGCCACCGGGTTTTCCGCAGGCAGATTGGTGTTGTTGTCGCCCAACATAATATGGTCAAGGATCTGGCGCATAATGGTACCTACAGCCGGACCGGCGCCGCCGTTTTCGAGGATTATCGCGACAGCAACCTCGGGTTTATCGTAGGGCGCGAATGCGGTCATTAGCTTATGGTCGCGTAAACGCTCGGCAATTTTATGGGCATTATAGGTTTCATTGGCCTTCAGGCCGAAGACCTGAGCGGTACCGGATTTCGCCGCAATTTTATACGGTGCACCGGCAAAATACTTATGTGCGGTACCGTTAGGACGGTTTGCCACGCCGTACATACCGTCTTTGGCGATTTCCCAGTAACCCGAATGAATGTCACCCACAGGCGGTTCATGTGGCTGAACCCACGGCACTTGTTTACCGTTCTCCGTGGTGCTCATCAGCAGATGCGGGACTTTTACCATACCGTCGTTGATAAGAATCATCAGCGCTTTACTCATCTGGATAGGGGTTGCTGTCCAGTAACCCTGGCCGATGCCTACCGGAATGGTATCACCCTGGTACCACGGCTTTTTAAACCGTTTTTGCTTCCATTCACGCGTGGGCATATTACCGGCGCGTTCTTCAGCAAGATCGATGCCCGTATAATGGCCGTAGCCGAACTTACTCATCCACTCGGAAAGACGGTCTATCCCCATATCATAGGCGATTTGGTAGAAAAACGTATCCGCTGACTCCTCAAGAGAGCGGGTGATGTTCAGATGGCCATGCCCCCACTTTTTCCAGTCGCGGTAACGTTTTTCAGAACCGGGCAGTTGCCACCAGCCGGGATCGAACAGTCCGGTATTACGGGTAATTACGCCCGCGCTTAATGCGGATACCGCCACGTAAGGTTTAACCGTGGATGCAGGGGGGTAAACACCTTGCGTTGCGCGGTTAACCAGCGGGGTATTGGGGTCATTGAGTAACCCTGAATAATCTTTGCTGGAGATACCATCCACAAACAGGTTGGGATCGTAGCTGGGCATAGAAACCAGCGCCAGCACGCCGCCGGTACGCGGGTCAGTGACCACTACGGCGGCGCGACTGCCCGCCAGCAGAGTCTCAATATACTGCTGGAGTTTCAAATCAAGTGTCAGATAGATATCGTGCCCGGCCTGGGGGGCGACTTCCTTCAGCTGACGGATCACACGACCACGGTTATTCACTTCAACTTCTTCGTAACCGGTCTGGCCATGAAGTACGTCTTCGTAATAGCGTTCAATACCCAACTTCCCGATATCGTGGGTGGCGGCGTAGTTGGCGAGCTTACCGTCTTTGTCCAGGCGCTCAACGTCTTTATCGTTAATTTTCGAGACGTAGCCAATGACGTGGGTCAGCGCAGAGCCGTAGGGATAGTAACGACGTTTGTAGCCTTTGACTTCCACTCCGGGAAAACGATATTGATTAACAGCGAAGCGCGCCACCTGAACTTCAGTCAGGTTGGTTTTCACCGGAATGGAGGTGAAGCGGTGGGAGCGTGCGCGCTCTTTCTTAAAGGTGGCAATATCGTCGTCCGTCAGGTCTACGACGTTACGCAGCGCGTCGAGCGTATCCTGAATGTTGTCGACCTTCTCAGGCATCATTTCTATTTGGTAAATGGTGCGGTTGAGGGCCAGGGGGATACCATTGCGGTCGTAAATGATACCGCGACTGGGCGCAATGGGCACCAGTTTGATGCGGTTCTCGTTTGAACGGGTCTGATAATCGGTGAAACGAACGATTTGCAGATTATAAAGGTTGGCGATCAGCACGCCAGTGAGCAGCAAAATCCCCAAAAAAGCGACCAGCGCCCGACGCACAAACAGCGCGGACTCAGCCGTATAGTCGCGAAAAGAATTCTGTAGTTTCATCCGCTGCTTAATCTACTCAAGACTCAATGATCACTCACGGTGATAAGGGTGGTTGGTGGTAATGCTCCACGCCCTGTACAGACTCTCTGCCACCAAAACCCGAACAAGAGGGTGGGGAAGGGTTAATGCAGAGAGTGACCAGCTTTGCTCCGCGGCAGCTTTACAGGCAGGGGATAGACCTTCCGGTCCGCCAATCAGCAGACTCACGTCACGGCCATCCAGTTTCCAGCGTTCCAGCTCGACCGCCAACTGTGGCGTGTCCCAGGGTTTCCCGGGGATATCAAGGGTGACGATGCGATTTTTGCCCGCGGCAGTCAGCATCTGTTCACCCTCTTTATCGAGTATGCGTTTAATGTCCGCGTTCTTGCCGCGTTTTCCTGCCGGGATCTCGATTAGCTCAAAAGGCATGTCTTTTGGAAACCGGCGGAGATACTCCGTAAAACCGGTTTGCACCCAGTCAGGCATTTTCGTACCCACAGCGACAAGTTGCAGCTTCACGCATTAACTCCAGAGTTTTTCCAGTTCATACAGGCGACGGCTTTCTTCCTGTAGAACGTGGACAATCACTTCGCCGAGATCAACGACGATCCAGTCAGCCACGTTCTCACCTTCAACGCCAAGCGGCAGCAGACCGGCAGCGCGAGATTCCTGAACAACGTGGTCAGCGATAGACATAACATGACGGCTGGACGTGCCGGTGCAGATAATCATGCAGTCAGTGATGCTGGATTTGCCCTGAACGTCTAAGGCGATGATGTCTTGACCTTTCAGGTCATCAATTTTGTCGATTACAAAATCCTGAAGTGCTTTACCCTGCAAGTGTTCCCCCTGGGTGAAAATAATTAAAAACGCCTGTTAGTATACCTGAACCAGAGGCGATATCGGGACAAATGTCTCCGAAAGCGTTTTTGAAGTGGGCTATCATCCCACCCCGCGCAACAGAATGCATCGCCATTTTTGTAAAACAATTTCTGCAAAGCTCTGAAGGGCGGGAAAAGTCAGGCTGCGGAGAATAGCAGCCTGTCATGGGGTGTCAATGGGCGTGAGGCTCTTCGGCAGAAAAAACCGCGTATTCACTCCCCCACATGCCACACGGCCCGGCTGTTTAATACTTTCAACACCGCAAAATTGTCACAGAAATCAATCGCGCTCCAGCAACCCTGTTCAACGCGGAAATGCCACATTGATGCTGCTGGCATTGACATGAGTCGGGCGATCAGCACGCTGAGTACGCCCTGATGGCTGACCACCAGCAGGTTCTGCGCATCTTTATAATCAGCAAGTTGAGCAATGAAGCGTTCGACACGTTGTGAAAACGCCTGAAAGCCTTCGCCGTTGGTGGGCCTCGCATTCTGCCAGTCGTTACACCACAAGGCGTAGTTTTCTGCGTCCTCACGCGCCAGATCGCGATGATGGCGCATTTCCCAGTCGCCAAAGAACATCTCATTGAGTTCGGGCATGATGCGTAGCGGAACGTCGCGCCCTGCTAAGACCAACTGAGTGGTATGGCGTGCGCGCTCAAGCTCGCTACAGAGGACGTGTTCGAAAGGAACATTGCGTAACAGCGCTGCCAGCGTTTCAGCCTGGGTTACTCCCCGCGCGGTTAGCGACGTGGGAGCATGCCCGCTGTATAACCCGGCAACATTGGCTTCCGTTTCACCGTGGCGTACTAACCAAAGTCTCATTTTTTCCTCGTGAGGCTATTCGCACAAAACATGATGTTGGCCCTGATTGCGCAGAGATTTTTCAATAAAATACCCTTTTTTACCTGGAGCAGCACGATGTCTTTATTGAAGAGCGCGCATGGTGGTAATACCCGGGAAGCCGCCGCATTATTGGGCATCCTGCCTGAGCAACTGCTGGATTTTAGCGCGAATATTAACCCGTTGGGTATGCCAGCAAGCTTAAAACGCGCGCTTACCGACAATTTGGACCGTGCGGAGCACTATCCGGACGTAGACTACGCCCACCTGCATGCCGCACTGGCGGAGCATCATCACATTCCTGCTTCGTGGATCCTCGCCGGTAACGGGGAGACGGAGTCGATCTTTACGTTGGTTAATAGCCTTAAGCCGCGCCATGCGATGATAGTCACCCCAGGATTTGCGGAATACCGTCGGGCATTGCAATGGGGCGAATGTGCAATACATGAGTTTGCGCTGTGCGAAGAAGATGGCTGGCAGCTAACCGGGGCGATTCTCGACGCGCTCACCCCGGACCTGGATTGCCTGTTCCTGTGTACGCCTAACAATCCCACCGGGTTGTTGCCCGATAAGCCTCTGCTGTTGGAGATAGCACAGCGCTGTGAACAACTCGGCATCGCGCTGATCCTTGATGAAGCGTTCATCGACTTTATCGCCGGGGAACAGGGATTCATCCCGTTGTTGTATGAGAATCCGCATATCTGGGTATTGCGTTCATTAACCAAATTTTATGCGATACCCGGGCTGCGATTAGGGTATCTGGTCAACAGCAACGAGCAGGCCGTAGCGCACCTGCGCAGCCGGCAGATGCCCTGGTCAATCAATGCATTTGCCGCACTGGCGGGCGAAATCATTCTCCACGATAGTGCCTATCAGCAGGCAACGTGGGAGTGGCTGGAGCAAGAGGGAAGTCGCTTTGATCAACAATTGCAAAAACTGCCTGGCCTGACGGTCTTTCCCGGTCAGGCTAACTATCGTCTGTTACGCTGCGATCGACCGGGTTTAGATTTGCAAAAATCAATGCTGGAACAGCATATTTTGATCCGCAGTTGCGCCAATTATTCGCGGTTGGATGCGCGCTACTATCGGGTGGCGGTCCGTGGATTTGAAGAGAATAACCGCCTGCTGGTGGCATTACGCTATGCGCTTAGCGGTACAACCCCTGCTGATTGATGTAGTCCAGTACGGAATCCGGCATTAAGTCGTCGCACGGCTCGCCGTGTTCCAGGCGCTCGCGGATGAGGGTGGCGGAGATATTGAACCACGGGGTTTCGGCCAGGTAAATTTTCCCGCAAGGCAGGTTATGCAGGTCATCCGGGGTTGGGGTCAGATGACGTTCCAGCCACTGCTGGTGCTGCGCCTGAGCCATCTCCAGCGGATATCCCGGTCGTCGGCAAACAATGAGATGAGTATTGTCCAGAATGGTGTCGGAATCATGCCAGGAAGGAAAGGTAAGCAGCGAGTCCTGACCGATAATAAACGCCAGCGGCGCGTGTGGCCCTTGCTCCTCGCGCCACTCTTTTAGCGTCTGCGCGGTGTAAGAGGCGGTATCTCGTTTGAGCTCACGTTCATCCAGAATAAACAAAGGTTTATCAGCGATTGCCAGCTCAAGCATCTGTTTACGCTGTGCGCTGGAGGCTTCTGGCTGCGCACGATGTGGGGGCACATTATTGGGCATGATAATCACCCGTGACAAGCCAATCAGATTAGCCAGAATTTCCACGGGTTTTAAATGACCATAATGCACCGGATCAAAGGTGCCACCGAACAGAGCCTGTAATGATTTCATATCAACCGTCAATAAAAACATCTGCCAGCGATTTATGGCAGAGTAGCAGGGAAAGTCCCTCAAGCTCCGCCCACACTGACTGACCATAGTCTTGTTTAAGCGTAATTTCCATGCGCGTTAACAGTTGCACTGCCTGACGTAATTGTGCAGGTGAGAGTCGGTTTAGCGCATCACTCATCATGCCGCGGCGGTTTTGCCATACCCGGTGCTTATCAAACAGTGCACGCAATGGCGTATGGGATGATTGCCGTTTCAGGTTTACCAGCAACAATAATTCACGCTGTATCGTGCGTAGCAAAATAACCGGTTCACTACCCTCAAGGCGCAGTTGCTGCAGAATGTGCAACGCGCGCTTACTTTTGCCCATCAGCAGCGCATCCACCCAATGGAAAGGGGTAAAGTGCGCCGCATCGTTAACCGCTTGCTCCACGCGAGGTAGCGTGAGTTTGCCATCAGGCCACAGCAACGATAACCGCTCCAGTGCCTGCGCCAGGGCTAACAGGTTGCCTTCATAGCAATAGCACAAGAGCTGATTGGCTGCGTCATCCAGTTGCAGGTTATTTTGTTTTGCTCTGGCGGCAACCCAGCGTGGAAGCTGCGCCTGCTCAGGCGTCTGGCAGCTAACCTGAACCGCATTGTTCGCCAGTTCGGTATACCACGCGGCGTTTTCCTGCGCTTTGGTCAGCTTGTTGCCGCGAACAATCAGCAGCAGATCGTCATGTAGCAGGCTAACCAGCGTGGCGAGCTGTTCGTTAATGGCGGCATTTGGACCGTTTTCAGGCAGTTGCAGAAGTAATGTCTGACGGCTGGCAAACAGGCTCATGGCCTGGCAGAGGGAAAAAATAGCCCCCCAGTCAGTGCTGGTGTCGAGAGTGAAAGTGTGGTGTTCTTCGAACCCTTGCGTGGCAGCGGCCAGACGGACAGCATCCTGGCTTTCCTGCAACAACAGGGGATCGTTGCCCAGTAATAAATACGCCGCGCGCAGCCCTTCTTTGAGCTGTGCGCGGAGTTGTTCAGGGTACAACTTGAGCATCAGTTACCCAGCGTGGTGGAAACACGCGCCGGAGAAGACGTTGGCGCTGCTGTGTTGTTCTCAGCAGGTTTTACGTCATCACTGGATGACTGAACGTCAGCAACATGTACGCTTGGCAGTTTACGAATCAACTGTTCGGCCGCTTTGTCATACATCTCTTTAACGATCATCTCCTGCTCATTATCCTTCGCCAGTGCCGCCTGTGGGTTGTCAAAGAACGAGCGGAAGACGGTGGCGCTGATCGGGTAAATGTCATGACCCGGAATCAGCACTGAGGCACTGACCGACATCACCATCTGGTATTCAGCCGTTTGACCGTTCTGGAATACAGACGCCGTATCTTGGGAAATACTGACCGCACCAAGGCGCAGGGACGGAACGTCCTTACGCATTGAACCGTCTTCAAGCAATGTTACACCGTTCAGACGTAATTGATTACGTACCGCACGGCTTAACGGGCCATTCGGATCGCCAGAGTTCAGAATCATGGTTTTCATCGTGGGTGGGACCTGCGTAGTGCTACGCAGATGCCATCCACACCCGGCGGTGACCAGCACCGCCAGAGATAACAACAATGTTGTCAGAAGTCGCACGCTTCCTCCCGCGCTTAGCCAACGACCAGATTGAGGAGTTTACCCGGTACATAAATCACTTTACGTACGGTAACGCCATCAAGATATTTTGCCACCAGGTGTTCCTGGCCAGCACGCTCACGAACCTGCTCTTCGGTGGCGTTTACCGGAACGGTAATTTTACCACGGACTTTACCGTTTACCTGAACCACAACCAGCGTTGAGTCTTCGACCATTGCGCTTTCATCAGCAACCGGCCACGGTGCGTTGTCGATATCGCCTTCACCTTTCAGCGCCTGCCACAAAGTGAAGCAAACGTGTGGGGTGAACGGGTTAAGCATACGCACAACGGCCAGCAATGCTTCCTGCATCAAAGCTCTGTCCTGCTCGTCTTCCTGCGGCGCTTTCGCCAGCTTGTTCATCAGTTCCATAATCGCCGCAATGGCGGTGTTAAAGGTCTGACGACGGCCGATATCATCGGTCACTTTAGCGATGGTTTTGTGAACATCACGACGCAGCGCTTTCTGATCTTCGCTCAATACGTCAACGTTCAGGGCAGCAACATCACCTTTGCTGGTGTGTTCGTAAACCAGTTTCCAGACACGCTTCAGGAAGCGGTTTGCTCCTTCAACGCCGGATTCCTGCCATTCCAGAGTCATGTCAGCCGGGGAGGCGAACATCATGAACAGACGCACGGTGTCCGCGCCGTAACGCTCAACCATCACCTGCGGGTCGATGCCGTTGTTTTTCGACTTGGACATCTTGCTCATGCCGGTATACACCAGTTCATGACCTTCGGCATCCTGCGCCTTCACGATACGGCCTTTCTCGTCACGTTCAACGATCGCGTCAACCGGAGAAACCCAGTTACGTTCGCCATTGGCTCCGACGTAGTAGAAGGCATCAGCCAGTACCATACCCTGACACAGCAGCTGTTTAGCCGGTTCGTCAGAGTTCACCATGCCCGCGTCACGCATCAGCTTGTGGAAGAAGCGGAAGTAGAGCAGGTGCATGATGGCGTGTTCAATCCCGCCAATGTAGATGTCAACCGGCAGCCAGTAGTTGGCGGCCTTAGAGTCCAGCATGCCTTCCTGATACTGCGGGCAGGTGTAGCGCGCGTAGTACCATGAAGATTCCATAAAGGTATCAAAGGTGTCGGTTTCACGCAGCGCAGGCATACCGTTAACGGTCGTTTTTGCCCACTCCGGGTCAGCTTTGATCGGGCTGGTGATTCCGTCCATGACCACATCTTCTGGCAGAATGACCGGCAGCTGATCTTCTGGCGTTGGCAGTACGGTGCCATCTTCCAGCGTGACCATCGGGATCGGTGCACCCCAGTAACGCTGACGGGAAACGCCCCAGTCGCGCAGACGGTAGTTCACTTTACGCTCGCCTACACCTTTTTCGACCAGCTTGTCGGCAATGGCATTAAAGGCGGCTTCGAAGGCCAGACCGTCAAACTCGCCAGAGTTAAACAGTACGCCTTTCTCGGTCAGTGCCTGCTCAGACAGATCCGGTTCTGAGCCGTCAGCTGCCAGAATGACCGGTTTGATGCTCAGGCCATATTTGGTGGCAAACTCGTAGTCGCGCTGATCGTGGCCCGGAACGGCCATTACGGCACCTGTGCCATATTCCATCAACACGAAGTTTGCCGCCCAAACCGGGATCTCTTCGCCGGTCAGCGGGTGAATCGCTTTGAAGCCGGTGTCGACGCCTTTTTTCTCCATGGTCGCCATTTCAGCTTCGGCAACCTTGGTGTTGCGGCACTCGTCAATGAAGGCGGCCAGTTCTGGGTTGTTCGCGGCGGCTTTCTGCGCCAGCGGGTGACCTGCGGCAACCGCCAGGTAGGTCGCACCCATAAAGGTGTCCGGGCGGGTGGTGTAAACGGTCAGCGTGTTGTCGTAACCATTGACGTCGAAGGTGATTTCCACGCCTTCAGAACGGCCAATCCAGTTACGCTGCATGGTTTTAACGGTGTCCGGCCAGTGATCCAGGTTATCCAGATCGCGCAGCAGTTCGTCTGCGTAAGCGGTGATTTTGATGAACCACTGTGGGATCTCTTTACGCTCAACCTTGGTGTCGCAGCGCCAGCAGCAACCGTCGATAACCTGTTCGTTCGCAAGGACGGTCTGGTCGTTAGGGCACCAGTTAACCGCTGAAGTTTTTTTGTACACCAGACCTTTTTTGTACAGTTCGGTGAAGAATTTTTGCTCCCAACGGTAATATTCCGGGGTGCAGGTCGCCAGCTCACGGCTCCAGTCATAGCCGAAGCCCAGCATTTTGAGCTGGTTTTTCATGTAAGCGATGTTGTCGTACGTCCACGGTGCGGGCGCGGTGTTGTTTTTAACCGCAGCGCCTTCTGCAGGCAGACCGAATGCATCCCAGCCAATAGGCTGCAGGACGTTTTTACCCAGCATACGTTGGTAGCGGGCGATTACGTCACCGATGGTGTAGTTACGTACGTGGCCCATGTGTAGTCGACCAGAAGGATAGGGAAGCATAGACAGGCAGTAATACTTCTCTTTGCTCTCGTCTTCGGTAACTTCAAATGTGCGCTTCTCATCCCAGTGAAGCTGTACTTTGGATTCTATCTCTTCCGGGCGGTATTGCTCTTGCATGGCAGCCAGTGGTCCTGTTTTCAATACAGCTACAAACGTAGCTTTAGATGTGGTGTTTCAGATCCGCATAGCATAGCCCAAACGTCCGCGTCAAAACAGCCTTTCGCGCATTCAGCATTGAATTCCCGCAAGGATAAATATTGCACGAATTTACATACTCTGTGGACAGTCTTGCAAAGCGTAGCGTAAATAACGTCTATTATTATAGACAGTTAACGACCCAGGAGGCGAAGCGATGAACAAGGTTGCTCAATATTACCGTGAACTGGTGACGTCACTTAGCGAGCGTCTGCGCAATGGTGAACGCGATATCGATGCGCTGGTGGAGCAGGCACGTCAGCGAGTTATGCAGACCGGGGAGTTAACGCGAACCGAGGTGGAGGAACTCACAAGGGCCGTCAGACGCGACCTTGAAGAGTTTGCGCTTAGTTACGAAGAGAGCCTTGATGAGGAGACTGACAGCGTCTTTATGCGGGTCATCAAGGAAAGTATCTGGCAGGAACTGGCAGATATTACCGATAAAACGCAGCTCGAATGGCGCGAAGTGTTCCAGGATCTCAGCCATCACGGGGTTTATCACAGCGGTGAAGTGGTTGGGCTGGGGAATCTGGTGTGCGAGAAGTGCCACTTCCACTTAGCCGTTTACACACCGGATGTGCTGCCGCTTTGTCCGAAATGTGGTCACGATCAATTCCAGCGACGACCGTTTGAGCCGTAATTTTGTGCCGGATGGTATCGCCATCCGGCAATTCATCAGGCATAAAACTTGAGACGTTCGGCCAGCAGATCGACAAATCCTTCGCGATCCACATCTACCATCACTGTGGCGTTTGGCTTATTACCGCTCAGGAAGTAGTAATCCACCACGGTCATGCCTTGCGTGTATTTCCCCTGCGTCTCTACGCCGACCCAACGTTCAACAGTAGTGAACAGTTCCGGTTTCAGCAACCAGGCGATGGTGCACGGGTCGTGCAGCGGTGCGCCGACGAACCCCCATTTCTCGTCTTTGTGATATTCGAGAAAGAAATCCAGTAACTCAGCAACAATCGTCGAAATGGGATTACCAATAGCGCGGAATCGCTCGGTATCTTCACGATGAATTTGCGCTTTATGCGTGACATCAAGTCCGGCCATCACCACCGGAATGCCCGACTGGAATACGATCTCAGCGGCTTCTGGATCCACGAAAATGTTGAACTCGGCGGCGGGCGTCCAGTTCCCGAGGCCCATCGCACCGCCCATAATCACGATGCGGGCAATTTTATTGTGCAGTTCAGGATGGCTGTTCAGCAGTAATGCCACGTTAGTCTGCGGGCCGGTTGACACAATAGTGACCGGTTCAGGGCTTTCACGCAGGGTTTTCGTCATCAACTCCACTGCTGTACAGCGTTGTGGGGCGAAAGCGGGATCCGGTAGCGCTGGGCCGTCCAGGCCGCTCTCCCCGTGAACGTTATCGGCAATAATCAAATCACGCATCAGCGGTTTCACCGCGCCACCAGCAACGGGAATATCCGTACGGTTGAGCAGCGTTAACATACGCAGCACATTACGCAGGGTTTTGTCAGGTGTCTGGTTACCGGCAGATGAGGTTATCGCTTTCACATCCAGTTCAGGTGAGGCGAGGGCGAGAACAATTGCGATAGCGTCGTCATGACCTGGATCGCAATCAAACAGGATCGGAAGTGCCATTGTTGCTCCTTGTGAGTGGGACTTTGTGACAAGGTTAACGCCGGGCTGTATGTGATTCGAGAAGCGAAGAGATAAAGCGTGAGTTGGCGCGCACTCTGATGTGCGCGCCGGGAAAATTAATGCAGTATTTTGGCCAGGAAGTCTTTAGCGCGGTCTGATTTTGGATTGGCAAAAAACTCTTCTTTCGGTGAGTCTTCCACAATCCTGCCTTCATCCATAAAGATCACCCGGTTCGCCACTTTCCGCGCAAAGCCCATTTCATGGGTGACTACCATCATGGTCATCCCTTCATGGGCCAGTTCAACCATGACGTCCAGCACCTCGTTGATCATTTCGGGATCGAGCGCCGACGTTGGTTCATCAAACAGCATGGCAATAGGATCCATACACAGCGCCCGGGCAATGGCCACGCGCTGCTGCTGCCCACCGGAAAGCTGGGCCGGAAACTTTTCAGCATGTGCAGATAACCCCACTCGTTCAAGCAGCTTTTGCGCTTTCTCGCGTGCTGGCGTTTTATCGCGCTTGAGCACTTTCACCTGGGCCAGCGTCAGGTTTTCGATGATCGACAAATGCGGGAACAGTTCAAAGTGCTGGAAGACCATACCCACGCGGGAACGCAGTTTGGCCAGATCGGTTTTTTTGTCATTCACCACGGTACCATCAACGGTGATCACACCCTGCTGCACAGGTTCCAGACCGTTTACCGTTTTGATAAGCGTTGACTTACCTGAACCTGACGGACCGCAGACCACGACCACTTCACCTTTTTTGACTTCCGTGGAGCAGTCGGTCAGCACCTGAAAGTGACCATACCATTTAGAAACATTTTTCAGGGTAATCATTAAACTGTCCTTTTCTTCAAATAGCTGACCAACAACGATGCGCTCAGACTGAATACAAAATAGACGGCGCCAGCGAACAGAATCATCTCGACCTGTGTACCGTCACGCTCGCCAATGGTGGAGGCGGTGCGGAAGAAATCTGCCAGACTCAATACGTAGACCAGCGAGGTATCCTGAAACAGGACGATGCCCTGAGTGAGCAGCAATGGCACCATCGCGCGAAATGCCTGCGGCAATATGATGAGCTTCATTGACTGCCAGTGGGTCATCCCCAATGCCAGCGCGGCGCTGGACTGTCCACGAGAGATACTCTGGATCCCGGCACGGATAATCTCTGAGTAGTACGCCGCTTCAAACATTGAAAACGCCACCATTGCTGAGATCAGGCGAATATCGGTTTTCGGTGACAGGCCTAATACGTTCTGCAAAAATCCGGGCACAATCAGGTAAAACCACAGCAGCACCATCACCAGTGGAATGGAGCGGAAAACGTTAACGTAGATCTTCGCAAACCAGGCAATGGGGGCGAAGCTGGACAGGCGCATCACTGCAAGGAGCGTGCCCCAAACGATGCCGATGATAACCGCCGTGACGGTAATTTTTAGCGTAATAAGCAGCCCATCCAGCAGATACGGCAGGGAGGGGACGATTGAACTCCAGTCAAATTCGTACATTATTTGCCTCCCAAATTGCCCGGCAGGCGAGTTTTACGTTCAACCAGATTCATCACCAGCATAATAAAGGCGTTAATCAATACGTAAGCAAGGGTGATAGCGGTAAACGACTCCCAGGCGTGGGCAGAATAATCCAGCAGTTTGCCTGCCTGCGCCGCCATATCTACCAGACCGATGGTCGAGGCGATGGCGGAGTTTTTCACCAGGTTCATCATCTCTGAGGTCATTGGCGGGACAATCACGCGGTAAGCGTTAGGCAGCAGAACATAGCGATAGGCCTGCGGCAGCGTCAGCCCCATCGCCAGCGCGGCGTTTTTTTGCCCGCGGGGTAGGGACTGAATCGCAGCGCGCACCTGCTCACAAACGCGGGCGGCGGTAAACAGCCCCAGACATAGCATTGATGAGAGGAAAAACTGAATGTTAGGATCCAGTTCTGACTTGAACCACATGCCAATATTTTCCGGCAGCAGCTCGGGGATCACCAGATACCAGGTAAAAAACTGAACGATCAGCGGAACGTTACGAAACAGTTCAACGTACAACGTGCCAATCCCGGAAAGAAAACGATTGGGAACGGTGCGTAAGATGCCGAATAAGGAGCCTACCAGAAAAGCGATAATCCAGGCGGTGATAGATAACGCGACGGTGACCTGGAAGCCGCTCCAGAGCCAGCCGAGATAGGTGGTGTTGCCGAACGGGGCTGCTTGTAAAAAAATACCCCAGTTCCAGTCTATAGACATAAATCTACTCCAGAAAAAAAAGGGTAGCAGCGCTACCCTCGAAGATTGTTGAGAAGCTCATTTTTCGCGTTGAGTGGGGAACGACCACTCAACGTATAGTCTGTCCATGCTTCCCGACAATCGTGAGGGCAAGGTGAACTCGCCCCATTTCGTTTTAGTTAGTTAAGTGCTTTATCATTCGGTTCTTTGAACAAGGCCTTCATTTCGCTCGACAGTTCGAAATTCATGTTCAGGTTCTTCGGCGGAATTGGGTTTTTAAACCACTTATCAAACCATTTCTCCGCTTCGCCTGAGGTTTGTGCCTGCGCAATGGTGTCATCCATCAGCTTTTTGAACGCCACGTCGTCTTTACGCAGCATACAGCCGTAGGCTTCCTGAGATTGCGGCTTGCCGACGATCTCCCAGTTGTCCGGCTTCTTCGCCTTCGCGCGTTCGCCTGCCAGCAGGGCGTCATCCATCATAAAGGCAACGGCGCGACCACTTTCCAGGGTGCGGAAAGAGTCACCGTGGTCTTTTGCGCTGATGATGCGCATATCCATTTTTTGCTCTTCATTTAGCTTATGCAGCAGCACTTCCGAAGTGGTGCCGGAAGTCACGACCACCGCTTTGCCTTTCAGGTCGGCGAAATCTTTGATGTCGCCGCCTTTTTTCGCCAGCAGACGGGTGCCGACAACGAAAATGGTGTCAGAGAACGCAGCTTGCTTCTGGCGCTCAACGTTGTTGGTGGTGGAGCCACACTCAAAGTCGAAGGTGCCGTTTTGCAGCAGCGGGATACGGTTCTGGGAGGTAATTGGAATCAGCTTCACCTGCAGGTCAGGCTTGTTCAGCTTTTTCTTCACGGCCTCAACAATGGCGTTGGAGTAATCCTGTGAATAACCGACCACTTTTTGCTGATTGTCGTAGTAGGAAAACGGGACCGAGGATTCGCGGTGTCCGACGACGATCACGCCATTTTTAGCGATTTTATCCAGCGTACTGCCTGCCGCAGGGGCGGCATCTTCTGCGTGCGCCAGGCCAGCAGACATTCCCATAACCAGCATGGTTGTGGCGAGCTTACGTAATTGCATATCCAACTCCTTTATCGTCTGCGCCATGGACGCATTGATACCCATTGTGATGTTGTTATTGTTTGCTACTTAAAAGTGCAGTCTTGTATATGTTTGTTAACATTTAGTTTGGATGAATGTAAAGAATTTGCTGTGTTATTGTTTATTTTTGCGAGGTGCGCCGCACCATTTGGGGGCAAAAATATCTTGTTGCACTTATCAGGTGCTACCTGTGCTCAACTTTGGTGCGACCAGGTTGCACATTCAGCCAAAACAACGTTTGCCTTGTATAACAAAGCAATAGGCGTGCCAGAATGGGAAGGGGAAGTGTTTTGTTGGCCGGATAAGTGAAACGTTATCCGGCCGGGGGGCGAGGGTTACTTACGACGCTGGCGCAGACTCATTAGGACCGCACCAAAGCCAAACAGCGCGGTAAGCAGCCACAGCGGCCAGTTTCCGGTACGCGCATAGGGCGTGAGGCCCGTCGTCGGCGTTACGCTGGTGGTCAGTACCTGGCGAGTAAACTGTGGAATCATCGCCTGAACTTCACCCTGCGGGCCAATCACCGCCGTGATGCCATTGTTGGTGCTACGTAGCAGCGGACGCGCCAGCTCCAGTGACCGCATACGCGCCATCTGGAAGTGCTGCCACGGACCGATGGATTTACCAAACCAGGCATCGTTGGAGACGGTCAGCAAGTAGTCCGTATCCGGGCGGAAGTTATCCCGGACCTGTTCGCCAAGAATGATTTCGTAGCAGATTGCCGCCGTCAGCTTAAAGCCGTGCGCCTGCAGCTGTGGCTGCACATACGGCCCACGACTAAACGATGACATTGGCAGGTCAAAGAACGGTGCCAGCGGGCGTAGAATCGATTCCAGCGGGACAAACTCACCAAATGGAACAAGGTGGTTTTTATTGTAGCGATTCGCGGAGTCGTAGCTGTACGGACTGTCTTTACCCAACGTGATGATGGTGTTGTAGGTGTCGTAACGATTCTGCTTATTCAGACGCGCGTCAACAATACCGGTGATCAGCGTACTGTTTTTAGATTTCAGCAGGTCATCCATCATGCTAAGAAAGCGTTGCTGGTTGATCTCCAGATCCGGAATAGCGGATTCTGGCCAGATGATCAGCTGCGATTTCCCCATCTCGGGCTGGGTGGCGTCGAGATAAATCTTCAGGGTGTTGAGTAACTGACCTTCATCCCATTTAAGCGATTGAGGAATGTCGCCCTGCACCATCGAGACCTGAGTGGTTTTTTCCGGCTCAAGCGTGTACCACTGGATATAGCGCAGTGGAAAAGGCAGAGCAAAGAGCACGAGTGCGGCAACCAGCGGCTTCCAGTTACGCGTCACCAGCGCCAGCGCCAACAGGCCGCTAACCATCATCAGCAGGAAGTTTATCGCCTCAACGCCCATAACCGGCGCCAGTCCCTTTAACGGGCCGTCAATCTGGCTGTAGCCAAACTGTAGCCACGGGAAACCTGTCAGCACCCAGCCGCGCAGGAATTCGGTTATCTGCCAGACAACGGGGGCGGCAATGGCGACGCGTAGCCAGGTTGCTTTTGGCCACAGGCGCGACAGAATGCCGGCAAACAGACCGGTATAGAGTGAGAGGTATGCGGCAAGCAGCACCACAAGGAACACGTTAACCGGGCCAGGCATACCGCCAAACTGCGCAATGCTGACATAGACCCAGTTGATTCCGGAGCCAAAAAGCCCCAGTCCCCAGACGTAGCCGATAGCGGCAGACTGGAGCGGGCGGCGGTTGAAGGTGAGAGCCTGCAGGCCCATCAGCGAAATAATCGCCGCAGGCCAGATGTCATAAGGAGAGAAAGCCAGCGTCCCGCAGGCACCGAATAATAACGCCAGCAGCAGGCGAATGCGCTGGCGTTCAATCAATGGGGCAAATGCCATGTAGTCTTTGATCCAGTTTCGGGTTTATTCGTCCAGTTTTGGCTGGGGTGAGTCGTCCGGAATTCTGACATGAACCTGAATAATACGACGGCTGTCGGCCATTGCCACTTTGAACTGGTAACCATCAATGTCGATGGTCTCCCCACGCGCGGGCAGATGACCAAAGGCCTGCATCACCAGACCGCCAATCGTATCGACTTCTTCGTCGCTAAAGTGGGTGCCGAAGGCTTCGTTGAAGTCTTCAATCGGCGCCAGCGCGCGAATGGTCCAGGTGTGACGACTGAGCTGACGGAAATCGATATCGTCTTCTTCGTCATATTCATCTTCGATTTCACCGACGATCAGTTCAAGGATGTCTTCAATGGTCACCAGACCCGAGACGCCGCCGAACTCGTCAATGACGATAGCCATATGGTACCGCTGAGAGCGGAACTCTTTCAGCATGCGGTCAACACGCTTGCTCTCAGGTACGACAACCGCCTGGCGTAACACTTTCTCCATGCTGAAGGCTTCGGCGTCGCTGCGCATAAACGGCAGCAGATCTTTGGCCATCAGAATCCCTTCTATGTGATCTTTGTCTTCGCTAATCACCGGGAAACGCGAGTGGGCAGACTCGATGATGACATCAAGACATTCATCCAGGGTCTGGTTGCGTTTCAGGGTGATCATCTGGGAACGGGGGATCATGATGTCGCGAACGCGCTGGTCCGCAATGTCCATCACCCCTTCGAGCATATCGCGCGTATCTTCATCGATAAGGTCGTTTTGCCCGGAATCACGGATCAGCTCCAACAGTTCGTCGCGGTTTTTCGGTTCACCGTGGAAAAGTTGGCTCAGTAACAGGGAAAAGAATCCCTTTTTGCTGTGTAAGGTGTCACTACTGTGTGAATTGTCGTCGCTCATGGCGTCGTATGGGTTCTCATGTTAGTTAATAGGTGGCTCAAGGCACGCAAACTCAGTGCCTGGCGTCGTGACCTGTTACCGGTTTACCGGCAGCAGGTTATTCCTTCTCGGCAATGTACGGATCCTCATAGCCCAGAGCAAGCATAATCTCTGTTTCGAGGGATTCCATTTCTTCCGCTTCGTCGTCTTCGATATGGTCGTAGCCCAATAGATGCAGGCTACCGTGTACCACCATGTGCGCCCAGTGGGCCTCAAGTGGTTTACCTTGTTCCTGGGCTTCCTTTTCAACGACCTGACGACAGATGATAAGATCGCCCAGCAGCGGCAGTTCGATGCCCGGAGGGGCTTCAAACGGGAAGGACAGCACGTTGGTTGACTTGTCTTTCCCGCGATACGTCAGGTTCAGTTCGTGGCTTTCAGCGTCATCGACCAGACGAATGGTTACTTCTGACTCTTCCTGAAACTGCGGGATCACCGCATCCAGCCATGCCTGAAACTGGCTCTCATCCGGTAAACCGGCGTTATCTTCACATGCCAGTTGTAAATCGAGAATAACCTGACTCATTTTTGTTCCTGCTCCTGAGCTTCACGCTTGCGTTCCGCTGCCTGTTCGGCTTTACGTTTTTGTTCTGCTTCTTCCCAGGCTTCATATGCCGTCACGATACGGGCAACCACCGGATGGCGCACCACGTCTTCGCTATGGAAGAAATTAAAACTAATCTCATCGACTTCAGCCAGCACTTCTATGGCATGACGCAGGCCGGATTTGGTGCTGCGTGGCAGGTCAATCTGAGTGATGTCACCGGTGATAACCGCTTTAGAATTGAAGCCGATACGGGTCAGGAACATTTTCATCTGTTCGATGGTGGTGTTCTGGCTCTCATCAAGAATGATAAATGCATCGTTCAGCGTACGACCGCGCATGTAGGCCAGCGGGGCGACTTCAATGACGTTACGCTCAATCAGTTTCTCGACCTTCTCAAAGCCAAGCATTTCGAACAGCGCGTCATACAACGGGCGCAAATAGGGATCGACTTTCTGGCTGAGATCGCCCGGCAGGAAGCCCAATTTTTCACCGGCTTCCACCGCCGGGCGGGTCAGCAGGATACGGCGAATTTCCTGACGCTCAAGCGCATCGACTGCGGCGGCAACCGCCAGGTATGTTTTACCCGTACCTGCAGGACCCACGCCGAAGGTGATGTCATGATCGAGAATATTGGCGATGTACTGCGCCTGATTAGGCGTACGCGGTTTAATCACGCCGCGCTTGGTTTTGATGTTCACCGCTTTGCCAAACTCCGGCACGCTGTCTGCGCTCTGCTCAAGCACGCGCGCTTCTTTAATCGCCAGATGAATTTGTTCGGGTTCAATGTCCTGGGTCTGACCGCGCATCGGGGCGGTATCGACGTACAGGCTGCGTAAAATATCTGCCGCAGCGGTGACGCAAATTGGGCGACCGGTCAGCTTAAAGTGGTTATCACGGCGGTTAATTTCGATGCCGAGGCGACGCTCCAGCTGTTTGATGTTGTCATCAAAAGGACCGCAAAGGCTCAACAGGCGGGCATTATCTGCGGGTTCAAGGGTAATTTCGCGAGTGTCTATGTTCAAACTGTTCCTCTTATGCTGAATATCGCCGGACGTTGAACATTTACCGGCATCTAAGGAAATTATTCACGCCACAGGGGAAAGGCGCAAGCATTGCGACAAATATGGGGATTGCGGGAGGAAAAACAAGACCCGCCAGAGCTGACGGGTCATAAAGATTACGGCTGATAAATACCGACGCCGAGATCGTTTTCTTTGCGAGTGCGTGCAATGACCGACTCCGGGCTTTCTGCGATGCGCAGGCCCATTTCGTCTTCGGTACGCACCACTTTGCCGCGCAGGGAGTTGGTCCAGACGTCGGTAATTTCAACATCCACAAACTTACCGACCATCTCCGGGGTGCCTTCAAAGTTCACCACGCGGTTATTTTCGGTACGACCAGACAGCTCCATCACGCTTTTACGCGACGTACCTTCGACCAGAATGCGTTGGGTGGTGCCGAGCATACGACGGCTCCAGGCCATTGCCTGCTGGTTGATGCGATCCTGCAGGATATACAGACGCTGTTTCTTCTCTTCTTCCGGGACGTCGTCAACCATATCGGCGGCAGGTGTGCCAGGACGCGCTGAGAAGATAAAGCTGTAGCTCATGTCGAAGTTGACGTCAGCAATCAGCTTCATGGTCTGTTCGAAATCTTGCGTGGTTTCGCCAGGGAACCCCACAATAAAGTCGGAGCTAATTTGAATATCCGGGCGAGCGGCGCGCAGTTTACGGATGATCGCTTTGTATTCCAGCGCGGTATGGGTACGCCCCATCAGATTCAATACGCGGTCTGAGCCACTTTGTACCGGCAGGTGCAAGAAGCTCACCAGCTCCGGGGTATCGCGGTAAACTTCAACGATATCGTCGGTGAACTCAATCGGATGACTGGTAGTGAACCGGATACGGTCGATGCCGTCGATCGCCGCCACCAGACGCAGTAAATCCGCGAACGAGCCGGTTGTGCCGTCATAGTTTTCACCGCGCCAGGCGTTCACGTTTTGTCCTAACAGATTGACTTCACGCACGCCCTGTGCCGCAAGTTGGGCGATTTCAAACAGGATATCGTCAGCCGGACGGCTGACTTCTTCACCACGGGTGTACGGCACCACGCAGTAAGTGCAGTATTTGTTACAACCTTCCATGATGGACACAAACGCGCTTGGACCTTCAGCACGCGGCTCCGGCAGACGGTCGAATTTTTCGATTTCCGGGAAACTGATATCAACCACCGGGCTACGCTTAACGCTTCCGCGAACCTTGTTGATCATCTCAGGCAGACGGTGCAGGGTTTGTGGCCCAAATATAATATCGACGTAGTGCGCGCGTTGACGAATGTGATCGCCTTCCTGAGAGGCCACACAGCCACCCACGCCGATAATCAGATCCGGGTTTTTCTCTTTTAAGAGTTTCCAGCGACCTAACTGATGGAACACTTTTTCCTGAGCCTTCTCGCGGATTGAGCAGGTATTCAGCAGCAGCACATCCGCTTCTTCCGCCACGTCGGTCAGTTGATACCCGTGAGTGGCATCCAGCAGATCGGCCATCTTCGATGAATCGTATTCGTTCATCTGACAGCCCCAGGTTTTAATATGGAGTTTTTTTGTCATCGACTTGCTCTTGCGAAATTGTGGCTGAAATGCAGGGCGCATAGTGTACTGCGTTGGCGCGGTTGTGACCAGTATGACGGATGTCAGCCTCAAGGGGTAAAAAATCCTGTAAACTTACACAATACATGTAACAGGATGATTGACCATGACAAATCAACCAACGGAAGTTGCCATTGTCGGCGGGGGGATGGTCGGCGGCGCGCTGGCGCTTGGACTGGCGCAGCATGGATTTACGGTGGCGGTGATTGAGCATGCCGCGCCTGCGCCGTTTGTGGCTGACAGCCAGCCTGATATCCGTATTTCGGCCATTAGCTCTGCCTCTGCATCGTTGCTGAAAGGTCTGGGCGTCTGGGATGCGGTGCAGGGTATGCGCACTCATCCATATCGTCGTCTGGAGACCTGGGAGTGGGAGAATGCCCACGTCGTGTTTGATGCCGCTGAGCTAAAGCTGCCATTGCTGGGCTATATGGTAGAAAACAACGTCCTGCAGCAGGCCTTGTGGCAGGCGCTGGAGGCACACCCCAAAGTGACCCTGCGCGTGCCGGCATCACTGATTTCTCTGCATCGGCATAATGACCAACACGAACTTGAATTAGCGGGTGGCGAAAAGATAACCGCAAAGCTGGTAATTGGTGCCGATGGCGCGAATTCTCAGGTTCGTCAAATGGCCGGGATTGGCATTCATGCCTGGCAGTATGCGCAATCCTGCATGCTGATTACCGTGCAATGCGAGAATTTGCCGGGAGACAGCACCTGGCAGCAGTTTACCCCTGACGGGCCGCGTGCGTTTTTACCGCTGTTCGATAATTGGGCCTCGCTGGTGTGGTACGACTCTCCGGCCCGTATCCGCCAGTTGCAGAGTCTCGATATGGCACAGCTCCAGGCGGAGATCGCCAAATATTTCCCTTCACGGCTGGGTCACGTTACGCCTGTTGGCGCAGGGGCATTTCCTCTTACACGCCGTCACGCGTTGCAGTACGTGCAGCCAGGGTTGGCGCTGGTGGGCGACGCCGCGCACACTATTCATCCGCTGGCCGGGCAGGGGGTGAATCTCGGATACCGTGATGTTGATGCGCTGATTGATGTTCTGGTGAGCGCCCGCAGCTATGGTGAGGCGTGGGCCAGCCAACAGGTACTGAAGCGCTACCAGGCGCGTCGTATGACCGATAACTTCATCATGCAAAGTGGGATGGATCTGTTCTACGCCGGATTCAGCAACAACCTGCAACCGCTGCGCATTATGCGTAACCTCGGGCTGATGGCGGCCGAACGCGCAGGCGTTCTGAAACGTCAGGCGCTGAAGTATGCGTTAGGGTTGTAATTCAGGCAGGCCTACAGGGAGTTTCGTGGGCCTGATAAGCGTAGCGCCATCAGGCAATAAATGCAGAAAAGCAAAAAGCTCGCCGAAGCGAGCTTTTCTAAAATGGCTGGGGTACGAGGATTCGAACCTCGGAATGCTGGTATCAGAAACCAGAGCCTTACCGCTTGGCGATACCCCAACGGGTGCACCCACAGAGTGGACGACTTTTTGAAATTGGCTGGGGTACGAGGATTCGAACCTCGGAATGCTGGTATCAGAAACCAGAGCCTTACCGCTTGGCGATACCCCAACAATTTTTTTGGATTTATCGAACTAGATCGATACGTCCTTAATATGGTGGCTACGACGGGATTCGAACCTGTGACCCCATCATTATGAGTGATGTGCTCTAACCAACTGAGCTACGTAGCCAAATACTATCATATTCTTCGATGGCTGGGGTACCTGGATTCGAACCAGGGAATGCCGGTATCAAAAACCGGTGCCTTACCGCTTGGCGATACCCCAATGACCGTCGCGGTGAACCGCTATATCGAAGAAAAATGGCTGGGGTACCTGGATTCGAACCAGGGAATGCCGGTATCAAAAACCGGTGCCTTACCGCTTGGCGATACCCCATCCGTGCAACGCTTTCGGGTGAATGGTGCGGGAGGCGAGACTTGAACTCGCACACCTTGCGGCGCCAGAACCTAAATCTGGTGCGTCTACCAATTTCGCCACTCCCGCAAAAAAAGATGGTGGCTACGACGGGATTCGAACCTGTGACCCCATCATTATGAGTGATGTGCTCTAACCAGCTGAGCTACGTAGCCATCTTTTTTTTCGCGTTACCTTATCGGCGTTGCGGGGCGCATTATGCGTATTGAGCCTTGAAGCGTCAACCCCTTTTTCATTGAAAATAGCTGGAATGTGACTGTTTGGTTAGGTTGCGAACAGCATGACGCAATATTCGGCAATTATTAGTTATTAATTGTTTTTCCGCGCGTTAAATCGATATAAAAAAAGAGCCCCGCAGGGCCCTTTGCTGATGATTGGTTTACTTACTTATAAGCCGACTGGTGTACGCCAACCGCACGACCTGAGGGATCGTTCATGGTTTTAAACGCTTCATCCCATTCAATGGCTTTGGCAGAAGAACAGGCGACGGACGGACCGCCCGGAACACACTCGGCGGCGCTGGCTACCGGGAACAGCTCTTCGAAAATTTCACGGTACAAATACGCTTCTTTAGACGACGGCGTGTTGTACGGGAAACGGAAGCTGGCGGTTTCCAGTTGTTGGTCGGAAACTTGCTCCGCCGCGACTTCTTTCAGTGTGTCAATCCAGCTATAACCGACACCGTCAGAGAACTGCTCTTTCTGACGCCACGCAATGCTGGCCGGCAGGTAGGATTCAAAACATTCGCGCAGGACGTGTTTTTCCATTTTCCCGTTACCGCACATTTTATCCTGCGGGTTGATGCGCATCGCCACATCAAGGAATTTCTTATCGAGGAATGGCACGCGGGCTTCAACCCCCCAGGCTGACATGGCCTTGTTAGCACGGGCACAGTCGAACATATGCAGCGCCTGTAGTTTACGTACTGTTTCTTCGTGCAATTCTTTTGCATCTGGCGCTTTGTGGAAATAAAGGTAACCGCCAAACACTTCATCGGAACCTTCGCCCGATAGCACCATTTTAATGCCCATCGCTTTAATTTTGCGTGACATTAAGTACATCGGCGTTGAGGCACGAATGGTGGTTACATCATAGGTTTCAATGTGATAAATCACATCGCGGATGGCATCCAGGCCTTCTTGTACGGTGAAATGGATCTCGTGGTGTACGGTACCAAGGTGGTTAGCCACTTCCTGAGCGGCTTTCAGATCCGGTGCGCCTTTCAGGCCTACGGCGAAGGAGTGCAGCTGTGGCCACCAGGCTTCACTGCGCTCTTGATCTTCAACACGGCGCGCCGCGTATTTTTTGGTGATGGCGGAAATCACCGAGGAGTCCAGACCACCAGACAGCAGCACACCGTAAGGAACGTCTGACATCAGGTGGCTTTTAACCGCGTCTTCCAGCGCCTGACGCAGTTCGTTTTTATCCGTCACATTGTCTTTTACGGCGTCGTATTCGAACCAGTCGCGCTGATAGTACTGACGGATTTCCCCGTCTTTGCTCCACAGATAGCTACCAGCCGGGAATTCTTTAATCGTGCGGCATACCGGAACCAGCGCTTTCATTTCAGACGCCACATACAGGTTGCCGTGTTCGTCATGTCCCATGTACAGCGGGATGATCCCGATATGATCGCGGCCGATCAAATACGCATCCTGTTCGCTGTCGTACAGTGCGAAGGCAAACATGCCTTGCAGAGAGTCGAGGAACTCAGGACCTTTTTCCTGGTACAACGCGAGGATAACTTCGCAGTCGGAACCGGTCTGGAACTGGTAGCGATCGCCGTATTCAGCGCGTAACGCCTGGTGGTTATAAATCTCGCCGTTCACCGCCAGGATGTGCGTTTTTTTCACGTTGTACAGCGGTTGAGCACCGGCGTTGACGTCGACAATGGACAGACGCTCATGCGCCAGAATTGCGTTATCGCTGGCGTAAATACCCGACCAGTCCGGACCGCGATGGCGCATCAGACGAGACAGTTCCAGGGCTTTTTTACGCAGCTCAACTGCGTCTGTTTTAATATCGAATACGCCAAAAATAGAACACATAACCTTCTCCGTTAACCTGTTGCGTGATGCTTTTTATGTTTGCTTAATAAAGAAAATGCCGCAAAGCCGCAGGGGGCGCAAGGAGTTTGGTGGGCGGAAAAGAAAAAAATCAATGATGATTGCTGAATGATGAAAAAGGGTTATGAAATGGACGTATTTATTGATGAATTGTCAGTGAAGTGGCGATTTTATTAGATGAGGTGATTTTGCGTGCCGGCTAACGCGTTCTTATGATTATCCGGCACAGCGTTGCTTAAATAACATCTATCTCGGCAACGGATGGGTAGATCCAGCTTGGTCGGAACGGCATGCTGTCGATATCGTCAAGCGTTGAGACGCCGGACAGAACCAGGATAGTTTCAAGACCGGCCTGAAAACCTGCCAGTATATCGGTACGCAGGTTGTCGCCAACAATAACGGTTTCTTCCGAGTGCGCCTGCATTTTGTTGAGCGCTGCGCGGATAATCCACGGACTAGGTTTACCAACATAAAACGGCTTACGGCCCGAGATTTTTTCAATACCGGCGCAAAGCGCACCGCAGGCAGGGTAAAAGCCGCGGCCGTGCGTATCCGGGTTGGTGGCGATGAAACGTGCGCCGTTGGCAACAAAGTACGCCGCTTTATGCATCATGTCCCAGTTGTAGGATCGCGTCTCACCAACAATCACAAAATCGGGGTTAACGTCGGTAATAGTAAAGCCCGCTTTGTACAGCTCGTGAATCAGTGCGCCTTCACCGACGACGTAGGCTTTTTTCCCTTCCTGGCGACGCAGGAAATCGGCGGTAGCCATGGCGGAGGTATAAAAAACGCTGTCGGGAACATTCACACCTGCGGTAGCAAAGCGGTTCGCCAGATCCTGACCGGTTTGCGAAGGGTAATTAGTCAGCAGGACTAACGGCAACCCTTTTTCCAGTACGGCGGTCAAAAATTCTGCCGCACCCGGTACGGCAACATTGTCGTGCATCAGCACGCCGTCGATATCACAAATTACATTCTTAATGGCCATGGATAATCCGACATCAAAAAAAGAAGGCATTACTATACACAAAATACACTAAATCATTCGAGTCGCATCAAGGCGGCAAGTCTGAGAATCCCCTGGAGCTTACTGAAGTAAGTTACTGGGGTGAGCAGACGCAGCTAACGCAGAGGCGGCTAGAAGGATGACGTGTATTAGCTTTCCAGCAAATGTTGCAATAACGTCCCATTGAGCATCGCACGCTTCACCAGCGCAAAGGCGCCAATGGCGGAACGGTGGTCCAGCGTGGAGCGAACCACGGGCAAATTGTGGCGAAACGCCTTCAACGCCTGGGCATTAATGCAGCTTTCTATTGCCGGAAGAAGAACCTTATCTGCCTCAGTAATCTCACCGGCAATAACGATTTTTTGCGGGTTAAACAGGTTGATAGCGATAGCGATCGTTTTACCCAGATGGCGACCTACGTGCTCAATGACTTCCGACGCCAGGTTATCACCTTTGTTGGCGGCCTTGCAGATGGTTTTGATATTACAATCATCCAGCGTGAGTCGGCTCGGATAGCCCTGCTTGAGTAAATTCTGGACGCGATGTTCGATGGACGCGTTGGCCGCGATGGTTTCCAGACAACCAAAATTGCCGCAGTGGCAGCGCTCTCCCAGCGGTTCTACCTGAATGTGACCAATCTCACCGACGTTACCGTTACGGCCAATGAAAATGCGACCATTGGAGATTATCCCGGCACCGGTCCCGCGATGCACTCGCACCAGAATGGAGTCTTCGCAATCCTGGCTTGCCCCGAAATAGTGCTCAGCCAGCGCCAGACTACGGATATCGTGGCCGACAAAGCAGGTCACCTGAAACCGTTTTTCCAGCGCTTCGACCAGACCCCAGTTTTCAACCTGGATATGCGGCATATAGCGAATGACGCCGCTTTCAGGGTCAACCAGCCCTGGCAGAATGACGGATATGGCAATCAGTTCACGAATTTTCCGCTGACAGCTGTCAATAAAGGTGGCAATGGTATTGAGCAGCGCATGCTCCAGCGTTTCCTGGGTACGCTCAGGCAGAGGGTAGTGCTCTTCAGCGACGGCTCTGCTGCTCATATCATAGAGCGTTAACGTGGTGTCGTGACGGCCCAGACGCACGCCAATAGCGTGGAAATTGCGGGTTTCGGTGACGATAGAGATAGCGCGGCGGCCCCCGGTGGAGGCCTGCTGATCCACTTCTTTGATCAGCCCACGCTCGATAAGCTGGCGCGTAATTTTCGTTACGCTAGCGGGAGCAAGCTGGCTCTGCTCAGCAATCTGAATTCGCGAGATTGGCCCATGCTGGTCAATCAAGCGATAAACTGCCGCGCTGTTAAGCTGTTTTACGAGATCAACATTACCTATTTGAGCTTGTCCGCCTGGTGTCATTCTTTCTCTTACTCAGTAACGACCTCGTTGCCATTAACGATGGTCTTGATAATTTTAAAGTCGTGTGTGAACGCGGTCAGGTTGGCGACTTTGCCAGGGACGATGCTGCCGAGTTGCTTGTCGACGCCGATTGCGCGAGCAGGGTAGAGCGTTGCCATGCGCAGCACTTCGTCCAGTGCAATACCGCAATGCTCAACCAGATTACGCACGCCTTCAATCATGGTTAATGACGAGCCGCTCAGGGTACCGTTTTCATCCACACACAGTCCATTGCGGTAGTATATTGTTTTACCAGCGAAAATGAACTGTTCAATATTTGCACCTGCCGGCGCAGTTGCGTCGGTCACCAGGCACAGCTTGTCACCTTTCAGGCGTTTGGCGTTACGGATGTTTACGTAGTCGACATGCAAACCATCGGCGATGATACCGCAATAAATATCGGCTTCATCAAGGATAGCGCCAGCCAGACCCGGTTCGCGGCCAGTAATGTAAGGCATGGCGTTGAACAGGTGGGTTGCAAAGGTAATGCCCGCGCGGAAGCCAATTTTGGCTTCTTTTACCGTCGCGTTAGAGTGACCGGCAGAAACAACAATGCCCGCATTTACCAGTCGGGTGATCACGTCGACCGGTACCATTTCTGGCGCCAGCGTGACTTTGGTGATCACATCAGCATTATCGCACAGGTAATCGACCAGCGCAGCGTCAGGCTGACGGACAAAGCCAGGATTATGGGTGCCTTTTTTTACCAGGTTCAGCCACGGGCCTTCAAGATGAAGTCCTAATGCCTGGTTCGGGTGTTTCGCCAGGTATTCGCGCATGACGCGAACGCCTTGTTTCATCAGCTCATCGCTGGTGGTAATTAGCGTTGGCAGATAGTTAGTGCAGCCTGATTTCTCGTTGGCTTTTTGCATGATTTCCAGCGTTTCAACGCTCACAGCTTCTGCCGTATCGTTAAACTGTACGCCGCCGCAGCCGTTTAACTGCACATCAATAAAACCGGGGGAAAGAATGGCCCCATTCAGTGAGCGTTGTTCAATCTCCGGCGTTAATTCAGCCAGTGGGCAAACGCTGGCTATCAGGCCATCAGCGACAACTATCGCATGGTCATCAAGAATTTCGTGACCGGTAAAGATCCGGCCCTGGGTTAAAGCATACATTCCGACCCCCGATTTCAAAAAAATGCCGCCCTGCAACGCTTTTGGCAGGGCGGAAACATCATTACAGACCTTTAATATTTTCTGCTTCTAACTCGTTAAAGTATTTCAGCGTCTTCACTTTCAGTTCCATCGTGGAAGGCTCATCGCAGACCACAACGGCTTTTGGATGCAGTTGCAGGCAGCTGATGGTCCACATATGGTTAACGTTACCTTCAACGGCAGCCTGCAGGGCCTGTGCTTTCTGGTGGCCCAGCACCAAAATCATCACTTCTTCGGCATCCAGCAGGGTGCCCACGCCAACGGTCAGCGCATATTTCGGCACCTGGCTTACGTCACCGTCAAAGAAGCGAGAGTTCGCGACGCGAGTGTCATGAGTCAGCGTTTTGATACGCGTACGAGAGGCTAAAGAAGAAGCCGGCTCGTTAAATGCGATGTGCCCGTCGTTGCCGACGCCACCCATAAACAGGTGGATTTTACCGTAAGAACGGATTTTTTCTTCATATTGACGGCATTCTGCATCGATATCTGGCGCATTACCATTGAGGAGGTTGATGTTTTCTGCTGGAATATCAACATGATCAAAGAAGTTGCGATGCATAAAGCTGTGGTAGCTTTCCGGATGCTCTTTCGGCAGGCCAACATACTCGTCCATATTAAACGTGACAACATGTTTGAAGCTCACCTGGCCCGCTTTGTGCATTTCGACTAATGCTTTATAGGCTGTCAGTGGGGTTCCGCCAGTAGGCAGGCCCAGAACGAACGGACGATCGGCCGTTGGTTTGAACGCATTGATACGGTTAACGATATGGCGAGCAGCCCATTTGCCGACTTGTTCAGCGGTATTCAGGGGGATCAGTCTCATTCTTCACCTCAGTAGTAAATGTAAGCAATTGGCGGATTGAGTCGCTGTGCAGCATTAAGCGTAACCTGGTTTTGCATCGGTAAGGATCAATCCGTTTCGATTTTTTGAATGATAAAATAAGTTTTCGTAGTTAGCCAGTAGAAGGGAGGGTTGATAACGATATTTGGTGACTTTAATCACAAAAAACACGCTTTTAATTTGCGATACGAATTAATTTTCCACACACTCTGAATGTAGATGAATGGTTAATATCGTTGTTCCAGAATATCTTGCTGTCTGAATTGGTCGCACAATAAAAATATGGCTTCAAAGGAGCCTGAATCGGGGTCTCGTAGGGGGAATAAAATGAATATTTTAGGTTTTTTCCAGCGGTTGGGTAGGGCGTTACAGCTTCCCATCGCTGTGCTGCCTGTCGCGGCACTGTTGCTGCGATTTGGCCAACCAGATTTGCTTAACGTACCCTTCATCGCGCAAGCGGGTGGGGCCATCTTTGATAACCTCGCGTTAATATTTGCCATCGGTGTGGCATCCAGCTGGTCGAAAGACAGCGCAGGTGCTGCAGCGCTGGCAGGTGCGGTCGGTTATTTCATATTGACCAAAGCAATGGTTACCATTAACCCGGCGATCAACATGGGCGTGCTGGCTGGTATCATCACCGGTCTGGTCGGCGGTGCTGTGTATAACCGCTGGTCTGGCATCAAACTGCCTGACTTCCTGAGCTTCTTCGGCGGTAAACGCTTTGTGCCAATCGCTACCGGTTTCTTCTGCCTGGTGCTGGCTGCTATCTTCGGCTACGTGTGGCCGCCGGTGCAGAACGTCATCCATGCAGGTGGTGAGTGGATCGTGGGCGCTGGCGCGCTGGGTTCCGGTATTTTTGGTTTCATCAACCGTCTGCTGATCCCAACCGGTCTGCATCAGGTTCTGAACACCATCGCCTGGTTCCAGATTGGTGAGTTCACCAACGCGGCAGGAGCGGTCTTCCACGGCGACATCAACCGCTTCTATGCGGGTGACGGCACTGCAGGTATGTTCATGTCTGGCTTCTTCCCGATCATGATGTTTGGTCTGCCGGGTGCGGCACTGGCGATGTACTTCGCCGCGCCGAAAGCACGTCGTCCGATGGTTGGCGGTATGCTGCTGTCAGTGGCGATCACTGCATTCCTGACCGGTGTTACCGAGCCGCTGGAATTCCTGTTCATGTTCCTGGCGCCGCTGCTGTACCTCCTGCACGCAATCCTGACGGGTATCAGCCTGTTCGTTGCGACATTGTTGGGGATCCACGCGGGCTTCTCTTTCTCCGCAGGTGCTATCGACTACGTGTTGATGTACAACTTGCCAGCTGCAAGTAAGAACGTCTGGATGCTGGTTGCGATGGGGCTGGTTTTCTTCGTCATCTACTTTGTGTTGTTCAGCGCGGTTATTCGTATGTTTAACCTGAAAACGCCGGGCCGCGAAGATAAAGAAGACGAAATTGTTACTGACGAAGCCAACAGCAATACCGAAGAAGGTTTAGCACAACTGGCTACCAGCTACATTGCAGCGGTTGGCGGTACCGATAACCTGAAAGCGATTGACGCCTGTATTACTCGTCTGCGTCTGACCGTTGCCGATTCCGCAAAAGTGAACGATGCAATGTGTAAACGTCTGGGCGCATCGGGTGTGGTTAAGCTGAACAAGCAAACTATCCAGGTCATCGTGGGTGCGAAAGCTGAATCCATCGGCGACGAAATGAAGAAAGTTGTGATGCGTGGTCCGGTTGCTGCAGCATCTGGTGAAAGTGCTCCAGCAGCAGCTCAGGTTGCAAAACCGCAGGCGGTTGCGAATGCCGTCACCGTTGAAGCGCTGGTTTCTCCGATTACCGGTGACGTGGTTGCGCTGGAGCAGGTTCCTGATGAAGCCTTCGCCAGCAAAGCTGTCGGCGACGGTATCGCGGTGAAACCGACGGATAAAATCGTGGTTTCTCCGGCAGCGGGCACGATTGTGAAAATATTCAATACTAACCATGCGTTCTGCCTGGAAACCGTGAAAGGCGCGGAAATCGTGGTCCACATGGGCATCGATACCGTAGCGCTGGAAGGTAAAGGCTTTAAACGTCTGGTTGAAGAAGGTGCGGAAGTTACTGCAGGTCAACCTATTCTGGAAATGGATCTGGAGTACCTGAACGCCAATGCACGTTCAATGATTAGCCCGGTCGTTTGCAGCAACAGCGATGACTTCGGTGGTCTGGTCATTAAAGCCGAAGGTCATGTGGTGGCCGGACAAACACCACTGTATGAGATTAAAGGTAAATAACTGCTCCTGAGTAAAGTGAGTTAAGTGCCTTAAGCGGCGGGGGATATTCCTCCGCCGCTTTTTTTTGCAGCAAATGCCCTCATAATGACTGTCTGATACGTATTTTGCGTAACTAAAGGTTGTCAGTCAGTCCTGCTTATAAGATCATACGCCGTTATACGTTGTTTACGCTTTGAGGAATCCACGATGAGTGAGGCTGAAGCCCGCCCGAGTAACTTTATTCGTCAGATCATCGATGAAGATCTGGCCAGTGGTAAGCACACCACTATCCATACCCGTTTTCCGCCGGAGCCAAATGGCTATCTGCATATTGGCCACGCGAAATCCATTTGTCTGAACTTTGGTATTGCGCAAGATTACCAGGGCCAGTGCAACCTGCGTTTTGATGATACGAACCCGGTTAAAGAAGATATCGAGTACGTTGAATCGATTAAAAACGACGTTGAATGGTTAGGTTTCCACTGGACTGGCGACATTCGCTACTCGTCGGATTACTTCGATCAACTGCATGCCTATGCGGTAGAGCTTATCAACAAAGGTCTGGCGTACGTTGACGAACTGTCGGCGGAAGAAATCCGTGAATATCGCGGTACTTTGACGCAGCCTGGCAAAAACAGCCCGTATCGCGATCGCAGTGTGGAAGAGAACCTCGCGCTGTTCGAAAAAATGCGGACCGGTGGTTTTGAAGAAGGTAAAGCCTGCCTGCGTGCGAAGATCGATATGGCCTCGCCGTTTATCGTGATGCGCGACCCGGTGTTGTATCGTATTAAGTTCGCTGAACACCACCAGACCGGCAACAAGTGGTGCATCTACCCGATGTACGACTTTACCCACTGCATCAGCGATGCGCTGGAAGGCATCACGCATTCACTGTGTACGCTGGAGTTCCAGGACAACCGTCGTCTGTACGACTGGGTGCTGGATAACATCACCATTCCGGTTCATCCGCGCCAGTACGAATTCTCGCGCCTGAATCTGGAATACACCGTGATGTCCAAACGTAAGCTGAACCTGCTTGTGACCGACAAGCACGTTGAAGGCTGGGACGACCCGCGTATGCCGACCATCTCTGGTCTGCGTCGTCGTGGCTATACTGCTGCCGCTATCCGTGAGTTCTGCAAACGTATTGGCGTGACCAAACAGGATAACACCATTGAGATTGCTTCACTGGAATCCTGTATTCGCGAAGACCTGAACGAAAATGCGCCGCGCGCGATGGCGGTTATCGATCCTGTGAAACTGGTTATCGAAAACTATCCGCAGGGTGAAAGCGAGCTGGTCACTATGCCGAACCATCCGAACAAACCGGAAATGGGCAGCCGTGAAGTGCCGTTCAGTGGTGAGATTTGGATCGATCGCGCAGATTTCCGCGAAGAAGCCAACAAGCAGTACAAACGTCTGGTGATGGGCAAAGAAGTGCGTCTGCGCAATGCTTATGTGATCAAAGCCGAGCGTGTAGAGAAAGATGCACAAGGGAATATCACTACCATTTTCTGCACCTACGATGCTGACACCCTGAGCAAAGATCCGGCTGATGGGCGTAAAGTGAAAGGCGTTATTCATTGGGTCAGCGCTGCACATGCGCTGCCAATTGAAATTCGTCTGTACGACCGTCTGTTCAGCGTAGCGAACCCTGGCGCGGCGGACGACTTCCTGTCTGTTATTAACCCGGATTCACTGGTTATCAAACAGGGCTACGGTGAACCGTCGCTGCAGACTGCAGTAGCGGGTAAAGCCTTCCAGTTTGAACGTGAAGGGTACTTCTGCCTTGACAGCCGTTATGCAACGGCGGACAAGCTGGTATTTAACCGTACCGTGGGTCTGCGTGATACGTGGGCTAAAGCGGGCGAGTAAGCCGCATTACATCCTGTCAAACGCCGCGCTCTGCGGCGTTTTTTTTATCTCTACAATCCGCATCACAAGCTCAGTTTTCAGAGCGAATTAATTATTATTCAGTTTGATATTTGGAATAAATTAATTACATATCAAAATTTTGTAATCTGAGGGGCGCTCGGGTTGTAACCGATTTCATCCCCATGGAAAACAAGCGATTTTTTCAATTTTTCAACGCTTTTTTATCTGTCGATGAAAATGTAACAGAAAGCAATCAAATATGTGCGGTTGCTCATACTATTACATACTCGTTACAGAAAGAGATTGATAATTCGCGTCGCGAAAAATAGTCTATTCATTGTAGTCACTGAGGTTTTCTTAGCGCTACTTTTTTAATTTTTGTTTTTTTCGCTGACCGCTTTTATCGGCAGCATTTTTATGTCAAAGAGGATTAACATATGCGTACGTTTAGTGGCAAACGTAGTACGCTGGCGCTGGCTATCGCCGGTATCACAGCAATGTCAGGTTTAGTGGTCGTCCCCCAGGCGCATGCCGAAGGTTTTTTTGATGATTCAACCCTGACGGGTGGCATCTATTACTGGCAGCGTGAGCGTGACCGTAAAGATGTCACTGACGACGACAAATACAAAACCAACCTTTCTCACGCCACCTGGAACGCCAACCTTGATTTCCAGTCTGGCTACATAGCCGATATGTTCGGTCTTGATGTGGCGGCCTTTACCGCGATTGAAATGGCGGAAAACGGTGACAGCGGACATCCAAACGAAATTGCATTCTCGAAAAAAAATAAAGGCTACGACGAAGATTACTCCGGCGATAAGAGCGGGATTAGTCTTTATAAAGCGGCAGCGAAATTTAAGTATGGCCCAACCTGGGCACGCGCCGGTTATATTCAACCAACCGGGCAGACTTTGCTGGCTCCACACTGGAGTTTTATGCCGGGTACCTATCAGGGTGCTGAAGCCGGTGCCAACTTTGACTATGGTGACGCGGGCGCCTTGAGCTTCTCCTACATGTGGGCCAACGAATATAAAGCACCGTGGCACACTGAAGTCGATAAATTCTATCAGGCCGATAAAAAGACCAGCGTAGATTACCTGCACTCAATCGGCGCAAAATATGACTTCAAAAATAACCTGTTGCTGGAAGCGGCATTTGGTCAGTCCGAAGGTTATGTCGATCAATACTTCGCGAAAGCCAGCTATAAATTTGATTTAGGCGGCAACCCGTTTACCACCAGCTATCAGTTCTACGGTGCACGCGACAAGGTTGATGACCGTACGGTTAATAACATTTATGACGGTACCGCCTGGCTGCAGGCGCTGACCTTTGGCTACAAAGTGGCGGAAGTGGTTGATCTGCGTCTGGAAGGGACCTGGGTTAAAGCGGATGGGCAGCAGGGCTACTTCCTGCAGCGTATGACCCCAACTTATGCTTCTTCAAACGGTCGTCTGGACGTGTGGTGGGATAACCGCTCAGACTTCAACGCCAACGGCGAAAAGGCGGTCTTCTTCGGTGCAATGTATGACCTGAAAAACTGGAACTTGCCGGGTTGGGCGGTGGGCGCCTCCTACGTTTACGCCTGGGACGCTAAGCCATCAACCTGGCAGATTAACCCGGATGCGTATTACGACAAAAATCGTACTATCGAAGAGTCGTCTTACAGCCTGGATGCGGTCTACACCCTGCAGGATGGTCGCGCGAAAGGCACCATGTTTAAACTGCACTTCACCGAATACGACAACCATTCAAACATCCCGAGCTGGGGCGGTGGTTACGGCAACATCTTCCAGGATGAGCGTGACGTGAAGTTCATCGTGATTGCACCATTCACCATCTTCTAATGCCAACAGCGGCGGGCCTGGTGCCTGCCGCAACGTTGAGGACTGTTCTATGAAAAAGCTGATACTCATTGCCGTTATGGCAACCGGGCTGGTGGCCTGTGCGCAATCTCCGGCACCAAAAGAAGACAGCCGTTTGAAAGAAGCCTACAGCGCCTGTATTAACACCGCGCAGGGATCGCCAGAGAAAGTCGAGGCCTGCCAAAGCGTGTTGAACGTGTTGAAGAAAGAAAAGCAGCATCAGCAGTTTGCCAATGAAGAAAGCGTACGGGTACTGGATTACCAGCAGTGTATCCAGGCGACGCGTACAGGCAACGATCAGGCCGTTTCGGCCGATTGTGACAAGGTCTGGCAGGAAATTCGCAGCAAGAATACGGCTCAGTAAAACGTCACCGTTGTTATCTTAAAAGGACTCGCTGATGCAGCGGGTCTTTTTTATGCGTATAAAAAAAGCCAACCGCAGGGTTGGCTTTTCAGAAAGCATCACATTATTTGCCGTCGTGCGCGTGCTCATCTTCGCGGCAATCGCCTTCGGCGCAGTGGCCGTAAAGATAGAGGCTATGGTTGGTTAAACGAATACCATGCTTAGCCGCAATCTCACGCTGGCGCGCTTCGATGGAATCATCACTGAATTCGACCACTTTGCCACAGTCGAGGCAGATCAGGTGATCGTGATGGTGCTGCTGGGTTAGTTCGAAGACGGATTTACCCCCTTCAAAATTATGGCGGGTCACGATACCGGCATCGTCAAATTGGTTCAGCACGCGATACACGGTCGCCAGGCCAATCTCTTCACCCATATCGATCAGGCGTTTGTATAAGTCTTCCGCACTGACGTGATGGTTATCCGGTCCCTGAAGAACTTCCAGAATTTTTAAACGAGGAAGCGTTACTTTCAGGCCAGCCTTCTTTAATGCGGTATTGTTGTCAGTCATGCGGAATCTGTCCTGTAGCTAAACGGTTCACTTCATTAACAGAAGTGACAGAAATTGCACTTGAGATAATGCGTATCATTATAGAACTGCCATGGCTAAATGAAAACTGCAAGTCTCTGGCAAATATTGTTAATCAAAACGTGGTATCGCCAACAATCACACTGTGCAATACCCGATTGGCATCCAGCCATTGTACAGGGTCGGGCGAAAAAGTTAAAAATTTGTAGCAATTATTTTGATTGGTT
Organism: Citrobacter sp. FP75; assembly: GCF_018342065.1. Lineage (GTDB taxonomy): Bacteria > Pseudomonadota > Gammaproteobacteria > Enterobacterales > Enterobacteriaceae > Citrobacter. The sequence continues at coordinate 380,056 of NZ_JAFDOE010000001.1, forward strand.
TTATCTATAGATGAGGCACCGATGAAGATCAGCGCCTCATGAAATCAGGCATTAATGATTTCGTCGAGATGCAGTTCGGATGAAATCTGCTTAACCCATTTTTCTACGCGTTCAGCGGTCAGCTCCGGCTGGCGATCTTCGTCGATAGCCAGGCCAACAAAGTGATCGTCGTCCGCCAGACCTTTGGACGCTTCAAAGTGATAACCCGCCGTTGGCCAGTGGCCGACGATAGTTGCGCCGCGCGGTTCGATGATGTCGCGAATTGTACCTAACGCATCACAGAAATATTCTGCGTAATCTTCCTGATCGCCGCAGCCAAACAAAGCAACCAGTTTGCCGTTAAAATCAATGTCTTCGAGGGTCGGGAAGAAGTCGTCCCAGTCACACTGCGCTTCACCGTAGTACCAGGTCGGGATGCCGAGCAGCAGAATGTCATACCCTTCCAGGTCTTCTTTGCTGCTTTTTGCAATGTCATGTACATCGGCAACGTCTTTACCAAGCTGTTTTTGAATCATTTTTGCGATGTTTTCGGTATTACCGGTGTCGCTGCCGAAAAAGATGCCAGTGATTGCCATGAGTAAAATAACCTCTTGAAACTTATTGAAATGGTGGTGGCGCAATGCCCACGGATAAGGGCAATCATAGCAGAACAGTCAGGCATGCGGAAACAGCAAACACGCTGGACTGCACTCTGTGCTACACGATTTATGATTTATACCCGTCATACTTCAAGTTTCAGGTGCGTTGGCTTTCCTCGCTCACCCCAGTCACGTACTTATGTACGCTCCTGGAGATTCGCTGCGTCACCGCCTTCCTGCAACTCGAATTATTTAGGGTATGGAGCAGAAATTCAGACTATGCCTGACCATGCAATGCGGCGAGTTGATTCATCAGCATCTCTTCGATGAGCTCGCTGCGACTCATGTTACGCGCGTCCGCCAGTTCATTCAGAGCGTCAACGGCGTCGGCGTTCAGTTTCAGTTCGACACGCTTAAGCCCACGAACTTTGTCGCGTTTAAGCTGATTACGTTTGTTAATACGTAACTGTTCATCACGCGAAAGCGGATTGGTTTTGGGTCGTCCCGGTCGACGCTCCTGCGCGAACAGATCTAATGTCGTACGGTCCGTTTGTTCTTTGGCCATGATCTTGGTGACTTCGGGGAAACAATCAGCCAGGCGTCTGCCCGGATGGATAGCGCGCCATCATACATCAGCAGGGGAGACGCGCCAACGCCCACGCACGTAATCGCGCGCGGACGCTGAGTTTTTAATCAGTTAGCCTGTTCTGTCAGATAACGACGGATGGCGCGCAGCACGGCATCGGGTTTTTCTGCATGCACCCAATGGCCTGCTCCGGCAATGACGTGCGCCCGCGCCAGCGGAAATTGCGCCAGCAGTGGGGCGCGATACGCTTCGCTCACGTAAGGTGAATTGCCTCCAGGAATGAACAGCGCCGGGTGGTCCCATGCCGGAATGGTTTCCCAGCCGACAATATGCGGGTACTGATCCCACAGCACCGGGACGTTAAAGCGCCATTCACCGTCTACAAAGGATTTCAGCAGAAACTGGATCACGCCTTCTTCTTGCAGGAATTGGCACATCACGCTTGCCGCCTGCTGGCGTGAGGCAGCTTGCGCTTCCGTCACGGCATTTATTGCGGCAAAGATCTCATCGTGACGGCGGACATGATAGTCAACCGGGGCGATATCGATAGCCACAAGCTTGTCGATACGTTCCGGTGCGAGGGCGGTGAGTGCCATGACGGCCTTGCCTCCCATAGAATGACCAATAAAGGTGGCTTTTTCTATTTGATGAGCATCTAACGTATCCAGCAGATCTTGCGCCATCGCCGGGTAATTCATCTCTGGGGAACGGGGGGAGAGACCATGGTTTCGCATGTCGACCTGGATGATATTGTGATCAACAACCAGATCGCGTGCCAGTATGCCCAGATTGTCCAGGCTACCAAACAGGCCGTGAACCAGGACGATGGGAGAATTATTGTGCAGGTTTTGTGCAGATTGCGCTCGGATATTCAATTTCATGGCAAAGTTCTTTTTTTCACGCTAGCGGGTTAGGGTATCATGTTGACCATTCTGCCACACGGCTGCAACAACTACGGTTACTCCGAGTTTTTCCAGCCATCGGGCTTGACGCTATCCGCTGTTGGGATTTGCCTTTACACTACCGGTGTACAATCCCAACGACTTGTATTCAGCAAAGACACCGTACTGGATTAAGATGAAAACGATTGAAGTTGATGATGAACTCTATAGCTATATTGCCAGCCACACCAAGCATATCGGCGAGAGCGCATCCGACATTTTACGGCGTATGTTGAAGTTTTCCGCCGCATCACAGCCTGCCACGCCGGTGGTGAAAGAAGTCCGCGCCGTGCAACCTGCCGTGGAAGCCAAGCCGGTTAACCCCGTAAAAGACAAAGTGCGCGCCATGCGTGAACTGCTGCTTTCCGATGAATATGCGGAACTGAAAAAGGCGGTGAACCGCTTTATGCTGGTGCTGTCTACACTCTATTCACTGGATCAACACGCGTTCGCTGAGGCTACGGAATCGTTGCACGGCCGTACGCGCGTTTATTTTGCAGCGGATGAACAGACGCTGCTGAAAAATGGTAATCAAACCAAGCCGAAACACGTGCCAGGCACGCCGTATTGGGTGATCACCAACACGAATACCGGCCGTAAATGCAGCATGGTTGAACACATCATGCAGTCAATGCAGTTCCCTGCGGAATTGATTGAAAAGGTTTGCGGAACAATTTAATCCTTGCATTAGAAGGACCAGGCAATGGCAATCCACAATCGTGCAGGTCAACCTGCGCAACAGAGTGATTTGATTAACGTCGCCCAACTGACGGCACAGTACTATGTACTGAAACCAACGGCAGGGAACGCTGAGCACGCCGTCAAGTTCGGTACGTCCGGACATCGCGGCAGTGCAGGTCGTCATAGTTTTAACGAGCCGCATATTCTGGCTATCGCTCAGGCGATTGCCGAGGAACGTGCGAAAAACGGAATTACTGGTCCTTGTTATGTGGGCAAGGACACCCATGCGCTGTCAGAACCGGCATTTATCTCTGTACTGGAAGTGCTGGCGGCAAACGGTGTTGATGTCATCGTGCAGGAAAATAACGGCTTTACGCCAACGCCTGCGGTGTCGAACGCTATCCTGGTCCACAACAAAAAAGGCGGCCCGCTGGCCGACGGTATTGTGATCACGCCGTCCCACAACCCACCGGAAGACGGCGGGATTAAATACAACCCGCCGAACGGCGGTCCGGCAGATACTAACGTCACTAAAGTGGTGGAAGACCGGGCTAACGCGCTGCTGGCTGATGGTCTGCAAGGCGTGAAGCGTATTTCATTAGACGCTGCGCTGGCATCCGGTCACGTCAAAGAACAGGATCTTGTGCAGCCGTTCGTGGAAGGGCTGGCAGATATCGTCGATATGGCGGCAATCCAGAAAGCGGGCCTGATGCTGGGCGTTGATCCGCTGGGCGGCTCCGGTATTGAATACTGGAAGCGTATCGCTAAGCACTACAACCTGAACCTGACCATCGTTAACGATCACGTTGACCAGACTTTCCGTTTTATGCATCTCGACAAAGATGGCGCCATCCGTATGGACTGCTCCTCCGAGTGTGCGATGGCGGGTCTGCTGGCGCTGCGTGACAAATTCGATTTGGCGTTCGCCAACGACCCGGACTACGACCGTCACGGTATCGTCACCCCGGCTGGGTTGATGAACCCGAACCATTACCTGGCGGTGGCGATCAACTACCTGTTCCAGCATCGTCCGCAATGGGGCAAAGATGTCGCTGTTGGAAAAACGCTGGTGTCCTCGGCGATGATTGACCGCGTGGTGAATGATCTGGGCCGTAAGCTTGTGGAAGTCCCGGTTGGCTTTAAATGGTTCGTTGACGGTCTGTTCGACGGCAGCTTTGGCTTTGGCGGCGAAGAGAGCGCGGGCGCATCATTCCTGCGCTTCGATGGTACGCCGTGGTCGACTGACAAAGACGGCATCATCATGTGCCTGCTGGCAGCGGAAATTACCGCAGTGACCGGTAAGAACCCGCAGGAGCACTACAACGAACTGGCAGCTCGTTTTGGTGCGCCAAGCTATAACCGTTTACAGGCTTCCGCGACGTCTGCACAGAAAGCGGCGCTGTCTAAGTTGTCTCCTGAAATGGTAAGTGCCAGCACCCTGGCAGGCGACCCGATCACCGCGCGTCTGACGGCGGCACCGGGTAACGGTGCATCGATAGGCGGTCTGAAAGTGATGACCGATAACGGCTGGTTCGCTGCGCGTCCATCTGGTACCGAAGACGCCTACAAAATTTACTGTGAAAGCTTCCTCGGCGCTGAGCATCGCCAGCAAATTGAGAAAGAAGCGGTAGAGATTGTCAGTGAAGTGCTGAAAAACGCGTAAAATGACCGCATTAAAAAGGAGCCGCAAGGCTCCTTTTTTACATCTTTATTTCTTCTTACTTTTCTGGCTGTTTAACCGTGTTTATTTTTCAGTTCAAAACGCGGTGAAACCAGACCATATAACGTCCAGCCAAGGAAAGTCACGATCGAACCGTACAGCATAGCTTCTTCTCCGGAAGAGTAGAGCGCGTAGAAGCTATACAGTGCGCCAATAAACGCAACGGCGTTAGCGACTTTGGCTTTTGACGGATTCACGTTCGCCATTTTCTGAATAATAACCAACGCGGCCATCGACAGAATGTACGGAATGATATTGGTCACGACCGCCAGGTTGACCAGCACATTAAACTGGCTGTTCAGTGACGGGCTGATGGTCATTAGTGATAACCCGCTCTGGATGACCACGATAGCCAGCATCCCCTGCACCGGCGCATCGACTTTAGATACACGAGAGAAGATCTTCGGAAAATAACCTTCATCGGCGGATGATTTAAAGACCTGGGCGATGGTGAACTGCCAGCCTAACAGCGAACCGCAGCAGGACATTACCATCAATGCCATGATTACTTTACCGACTTCCGGGGTAAACATTTGGGCGAAAGCCAGACCGAACGGCGCCGTGGAGTTGGCCAAATCCATGTTTGGCACAATACCGGCAATGACGTTGGTTGAGATGATGTAAATCACCGCCGCGCCCAGCGTCCCACCGAGTACGGCGATGGGCACATTACGCTCCGGATTTTCTACCACTTCGGCATTGGCGCAGGCTGATTCCAGACCGAGGAATGCCCACAGCGTCATGGCAATCGAGGAACCGACAGCCGTGAAGAACGGAACGTGATGCGGGTTCCAGGAGTTGGCGTACAAGGTCGGACTGAACCAGAACCAGCCGATAATGCACAAGCCTACAACCGGAATAATGACGCCCCAAACGGTGATGCTGCTGATCTGCCCGGTAATACGCGCACCACCAAAGTTAGCGACAGTACACAGCCACAGCACGCCGATAGTCGCAAGACCAATCTGCACCGGCGACAGCGTGGCCCCCAATAACTCGGTGCCGTAACCGACGGCGGAAATTGCGATCGCCACGTTGGCAATGAGCAACGATACGCCATAGGTGTAGTTCGCCATAAAGTTGCCGGATTTGCCGAACGCATACTCCGCGTAGCCGCCCATGCCGCCCGATTTACGGCTGAACATTCCGCACTTGGCGAATGCCCATGCCAGCGCCATTGAACCGACCGCGGTCACCAGCCACGAGATGATCGAGATGGTCCCGACTTCTGCCAGTTTGGTAGGCAGCATAATGATCCCGGAACCCATCATATTGACCATGGTCAGAATGGTGAGCTGTACAACGCCCATTTTATTCGATTTGGCTTTACTCATAATTTTTCCCCTTTCAGCAGGGCGCTCTGCACTTCACGTGGTGTAATGACGTAACACCACACTTGTTTAAGACCGTCGTTTTCTTCGATGTATACGCCCTGCAGTTCAGGCGCAAAACCAGGTAGCAGGTTGATGCCTTCTTCCAGTGCGCTGAAATATCGCAACACCGAACCGCCCCATACTTCGCCTGGTACGACACACAGCACACCAGGAGGGTAGGGAAGTGCGCCTTCCGCCGCGATTCGGCCTTCGGCATCCGACAGACGAACCAGCTCGACTTCACCGCGCAGATAGGCGTAATTAGCTTCCTGCGGATTCATGCCAACGCGTGGGAAATGCGATTTACGGAACATCTCTTTTTGCAGTTGCTTCACGTTGTGACGGGAATACAGATCGTGCATTTCCTGGCACAGTTGACGCAGGGTGTAGCCTGCATAACGTTGTTCGTGCTGCTTGTAAATTGACGGTAAAACCTCTGCCAGCGGCGCATCGGTTTCCAGCAGTTTTTCGAAACGCACCAGCAGGGCTATCAGCTGCTGTAACTTTGCCATGTCTTCTGCCGGGGTCAGCAGGAACAGAATAGAGTTGAGATCGCATTTTTCTGGGACGACGCCGTTTTCACGTAAAAAATTGGCGAGGATGGTGGCTGGAACGCCAAAGGTGTCGTATTCACCGTTGCGTGCATTAATGCCCGGAGTGGTGAGCAGCAGTTTGCAGGGGTCAACGAAATACTGGTGTTCGGCGTAACCTTCGAACGCATGCCAGTGTTCACCAGGTACAAAGTGGAAGAAACGGAGATCGCTTGCGATCTCTGATGTGTCGTAGGACTGCCAGGGTTGACCATCGACCGTTTCCGGTACGAACGGACGGATGTGATGGCAGTTATCAAGAATCAGTTTGCGCGCATCGATGCCATTCACGACGCAATCCATCCACATGTTACGACCGCTGACGCCTTCGTGCATTTTGGCGTTGATATCCAGGGCGGCAAACAGCGGATAAAACGGGCTGGTGGAGGCGTGCATCATAAACGCATTATTCATACGTTTATGCGGCACATAGCGCGACTGGCCTTTGATGTGGCTGTCTTTTTTGTGGATCTGTGAGGTTTGGGAGAAACCCGCCTGTTGTTTATGAACAGACTGAGTCACCAGAATGCCAGGGGAGTCTTCGTTCAGATCCAGAAGTAGCGGAGAACAGTCAGCCATCATTGGGATAAACTGCTCGTAGCCAACCCACGCGGAGTCAAACAGGATGTAGTCGCACAGGTGACCAATCTTGTCCACTACCTGACGGGCGTTATAAATGGTGCCATCGTAGGTACCTAACTGAATCACCGCCAGACGGAATGGGCGTGCATCTCGCGCACGTTGTGGTGCCACTTCGCTCAACAGCTCACGCAGATAACCTTCTGTGAAGCAGTGCGCGTCGATTCCGCCGATGAAGCCGTAGGGATTGCGCGCGGTTTCCAGATAAACCGGCGTCGCACCTGCCTGTAATAATGCACCATGATGGTTGGACTTGTGGTTGTTACGGTCAAACAGCACCAAATCCCCAGGGGTAAGCAGTGCGTTAAGGACGACCTTGTTGGAAGAGGAAGTCCCGTTCAGCACAAAGTAAGTTTTATCCGCGTTAAATACTTTTGCTGCATGTTGCTGGGCGATACATGGCGCGCCTTCGTGAATCAACAGATCACCCATTGCCACATCGGCATTACACAAATCGGAGCGGAAAAGCGTTTCGCCAAAATACTCAACAAACTGATTACCTGCAGGGTGGCGACGAAAGAATTCGCCCCCCTGATGCCCTGGGCAGTCAAATGCACTGTTACCCTGGTTGACGTAGTCGACCAGCGCACGGAAGAACGGTGGTCGCAACTGGGTTTCATAATGGCTGGCAGCCGTCTCCAGTTGGCGACCATAGAAGGCAGTACGGGATTCATTAGGTTCGAATACACCTGAGATTCGTGGCAGGTGCTCTGACGGAACGCGTTCTTCATTTTCAGTGGCGATAAAAACAGGAATACCGTAGCCGGTAGCGTCAATTTCATCGAGTTTCCCACGTTCAATATCATTGATGGATAACACGATAGCGGCAACATCAATAAAATTACTTTCATCGATATTTACACATGTACGCTGGGTGAGAAAACAATCTGGGCAATTTCTGCTTACGGCAATTTTTAATTCAGACATTTTCATCTCTTTAATTTTAGATAATAGCAGGTCCTCAATTTCTCAAATGAGAAATTGATATCTCCGGAAAAAAAGCAAAGTGAGTCCGCTGATAAATAAATCAGTAAATTGCTTTTTTTAGAATGCAAAAAACCATGCCTGCCCGGTCACAGGTATGTCAGGTATTTGCAGGGTGAGCACCACGGATACAGGCGTAGGCCTGCATTACAGGGGTCAGGAAGACCTGTATGCTGGAGTGCCCTTAGTCGAGTGACTAACGGGCATTAAAGAAATGAAAGTCGAAGCTGTTACGGTGGGCAAACATCATAATATGCGTTGTCCGCCTTATATGCGGCATCATACGGCTATTATTTTCCATTTTTTGTTACCTTTCCTGGATAAGTTGAAGGTGTGGGTATTTTATCCAGGAAATGGCTATGATCTGTGAAGAAGATCAATAATAAACGATCATTTTCAAAATATTTAGTTAAAAATTATGCATATCACGAAATAAGATACTGAATTGTTGTTTGTATGTTATCTATTGGTGTTTTGTTATTTTTGCCACGTTTTTACCTGGCTGCATAATTATTATTATGCAGCCGGAAAAGTGATGGAAAGTATAATCATTGTTTAATCAAAATAAATGAATAACGATTCACGGCATAAAACGATAACCAATGCCGGTTTCGGTAATGAAATGGCGGGGGCGGGCAGGATCTTGCTCCAGCTTCTGGCGCAGGTGCCCCATATAAATTCGCAGGTAATGGCTATGTTCGACGGCGTTCGGCCCCCAGACCTGATTCAACAGCTGGCGTTGGGTGAGCACTTTACCTGCATTGTTAAGCAGAACCGCCAACAGGCGAAATTCAATGGGTGTCAGATGAATTTCTTCTTCAGCGCGGTGTACCAGCCGCGCGGCAATATCTACTTTAATATTGGAGAAGTGGACCACCGGTTCGGGTGTCTGTCCGCTTGCGTGGCGACGCAATGCCACGCGTAAACGGGCCTGCAGCTCGCCAATACCAAATGGCTTGCTGAGATAGTCATCGGCACCGGCGTCCAGCGCGGCGATTTTGTCGCTCTCCTCACTGCGGGCAGAAAGCACAATCACCGGAATGGCGCTCCATTGTCGCAGGTCGCGAATAAAATCGATGCCGTCACCGTCCGGCAGGCCGAGATCGAGAATGATGAGATCGGGTTTTCGCGTGGCCGCTTCCAGCAGACCGCGTTGCAGCGTTTCTGCTTCGTAAACGCGCAGGCCATCGGCTTCCAGCGCGGTACGCAGAAAGCGGCGGATGGCCTGTTCATCTTCAACAATCAGTACGTTTGTCACATATCCTCATGAAAATCTTCAAGTTCAGGGGGGGCTTCCTGCGGCAGTGTAACACGGAAACACGCACCTCCCTGTGGGCGATTGTGAGCAGAAATCGTGCCGCCGTGGACGTCTACAATCGCCTGACAAATTGCCAGCCCCAGCCCGACGCCGGGTACTGATGACTCTTTGTTTCCTCGGGAAAATTTGTCGAAAATAAGTTGCTCCTGACCCGCCGGGATACCGGGGCCGTCATCCCACACATCCAGTAGCAAATGCTCACCTTCAACTTGTGCATCAATACCGATTTTCGCCTGCGGTCCTGCGTATTTGATGGCGTTTTCCAGCAGGTTAATCAGTACCCGTTCAAACAGTGGACCGTCAACGTGGATAAGCGTCAACGGAGCCGGAAGCGACAGGTTAATCGGTGCGGCCAACCCAGGTTCGAGCATTTGCAGGGCGCTTCCCACCACTTCTTCCAGCGTTAACCACTCCTTCTTAAGATTAAAGCCGCCAGATTGAATTCGCGCCATATCCAGCAAATTATTGACCAGTCGGGTGGTATTGAGCACATGTTGTCTAATTTCGCTGGCCTGGCGCGCGTGCGGCGATCCCTCGCTGGCCAGATCCAGTGTTAAGATTTCTGCCTGGCCGAACAACACCGTCAATGGCGTGCGCAAATCGTGGGACAGGGCCGCCAGCAGGGAATTGCGGATGCGCTCTCGCTCACTGGCAAACCGCGCCAGCTCTTCGCTGGCGGTCAGCGTCAGGCGTTCCAGCGCGCTGGCAACCAGCAGGGTAAAGGTTTCCAGCAGACGCTGCTGTTCCGGGATCATCAACTGACGCAGGTTCCCCGGCTCCACCACCAGCAGCCCGTGCGTTTTGTCAGCGCTTTTTAACGGCAAGATTTGATACGGCACGCCGGGTAAGGTATCGGTGCCTGCGCCTGCCGGTTGTCCTTTATCAAAACTCCACTGGGCAATGGCATCGTCCCACGGCGTCATGCCCTGCTGGTGTGTCAGGGGGGCCAGCTTACCATTCTCATCGGGTAATAATACCTGGCTGCGGGCCTGAAAGGTGGAGGCGATAAACTGTTCGCTGGTGGCGGCGATATCTGTCTGGCTGCGTCCGACGGCCAGCGCTTTCGACATCTCATACAGATGGCGCGTACGCTGTTCCCGATAACGCGCGACCCGCGCCTGATAACGTACCCCGGCGGTCAGATTGCCGATAACCAGACCGACCGTTAGCATCACCGCGAAGGTGAGCAGGTACTGGACGTCTGAGACGGCAAGCGTCCCGCGCGGAGCAATAAAGAACAGATCAAAGCTGGCGACGTTAATCACGGTCGCCACCACCGAGGGCCAGCGGCCATAAAACAGAGCGATAACCACCACGCCTAACAGATAGAGCATCACCAGGTTGGCGGCGTCAAAGGCAACCAGCCATTGCATGGCGATAAGCGTAGTGATGGCGCACAGCGCGGCGGCAACCAGACAGCCCTGAATTTGTACCCGCCATTTATCCTTAAAGGTGCGAGTATCCGCGGTTTGGAGCGCCGGGCGTGAAGGGGGATCGTCCAGCGCGACAATCATCAGGTCGAGGTCCGGGGCGCGACGAGCCAGCTTGTCGGCAAAGGAATCGCTGCGCCACCAGCGACGCGTGGTTGGACGCCCGAGCACAATTTTTCCCAGATTATGCTCACGGGCGTAGCGAACAAGCGCCTTGTCTTCAGCGGGATCGGAGAGGGTGGCGGTTTCCGCACCCAGTTCCTGTGCCAGTCGCAGAGCGCTCAAGATTGCGCGGCGCTGTTTTTCCGGGAGCTGATGCAGCGCCGGGGTTTCGACATACACCGCGTGCCACACGCTGCCGAGACGCGCCGCCAGACGCGCGGCGGCGCGCACCAGCTTTTCGCTGCCGGTATTGTGCCCAATACACAGCAAAATAGCGTCGCGGGTGTGCCAGACTTTTTCCTCTCCCGGATGTCCCCGCCAGGCACGCATCTGATCGTCTACCCGGTCAGCGGTACGGCGCAGGGCCAGCTCGCGCAGGGCGATCAAATTACCTTTGCGAAAGAAATGCTCGATCGCCCGCTCAGCCTGACCGGCGATATAGACCTTGCCTTCGTTCAGACGCTGGCGTAAATCGTCAGGCGGCAGATCGACCAGTACCACATCATCGGCGGCATCAAAAAAGGGGTCGGGGACGGTTTCGCGCACCTGAATACCGGTCACGCCGCTGACCACGTCGTTCAGGCTTTCCAGATGCTGCACGTTAACGGTGGTAAAGACGTCAATACCGGCTTCCAGCAGTTCTTCAATATCCTGCCAGCGTTTTGGATGGCGTGACCCAAGCGCATTACTGTGCGCCAGTTCATCCATTAAAATGAGCGCCGGGCGGCGGGCCAGCGCGGCATCGAGATCGAACTCGCTGATATGACGACCGTGACGCGCTTGTCGCTTTAGCGGCAGAATACTGAGACCGTCCAGCAGCGCAGCGGTCTCTTTGCGCCCGTGGGTTTCCACCACGCCGATCAGCACATCCAGACCTTGCGCCCGCAGTCGCTGGGCTTCTGCCAGCATGGCCCAGGTTTTACCCACACCTGCGCAGGCACCGAAGAAAATTTTCAGTTTTCCACGATGTGGGGTGGCGGTCTGCTCCAGCAGGCGATCGGGGTCGGGGCGTAAGGGTTCTTCAGTCATGACCTTTTTCTCAGCGCTTATCCAGCGCTAAATTAAGTTCCACCAGGTTCACTACCGGCTGGCCGATAAAACTCACCAACGGCTTTTGCGTATATTGTGCAACGAGCTGCGTAACCTCTTCAACGCTGAGGTTACGGGCTTGCGCTACGCGCGGGATTTGCCAGATAACGGCCTCTGGTGTCAGATTATTATCCAACCCGCTGGCGGATGCCGTAACCAACTCAACCGGAACGGCAGGGCTGGCCTGCGGGTTGGCGGCACGCAGCGCGGCAATACGGCTTTGCAATTGCTTATCCAGCTCCGGGTTGCTGGCCGCCAGATTACTGCCGCCTGAAGCCATTGGATTATAGGGCATTTCCGCCGTTGCTGACGGGCGTCCCTGAAAATACCCGGCGGCGGTAAAGTTTTGCCCGATGAGTTCAGAACCGCGAACGACCTGACCTTCGCGCATCAGCGATCCGTTGGCCTGATGGGGAAACCACCACTGTCCCAACGCGGTGGTCAGCAGCGGGTAAACCCCCCCGGTGATGAACATCAGGAAAAGTAATGTTGATAATGCAGGACGTAATCCACTCATCTTAAACCTCACACCAGACCCAGCAGGGTCAGCAGTAAATCAATCGCTTTGATGCCAATAAACGGCACAACCAGGCCACCCAGACCGTAGATCCACAGGTTGCGGCGTAGCATGGCGGAAGCGGACAACGGTTTGTAGCTCACGCCTTTTAGCGCCAGTGGGATCAAAAAGACAATCACCAGCGCATTAAAGATAACCGCGCTGAGGATCGCCGAGTCCGGCGAATGCAGTCCCATCACGTTAAGCGCATTGAGCTGCGGGTAGGTTGCGGCAAACGCTGCCGGGATAATGGCGAAATACTTCGCCACGTCGTTGGCAATACTGAAGGTGGTCAGCGAGCCGCGCGTCATCAGCATCTGTTTACCAATGTGCACCACTTCAATCAACTTGGTGGGATTTGAGTCGAGATCCACCATGTTGCCCGCTTCTTTCGCTGCCTGAGTCCCTGAGTTCATGGCGACCGCGACGTCTGCCTGTGCCAGTGCGGGAGCATCGTTAGTGCCATCGCCGGTCATCGCCACCAGACGACCTTCCGCCTGATACTGACGAATCAGCGCCAGCTTGGCTTCCGGTGTGGCTTCGGCTAAAAAGTCGTCCACCCCGGCCTCTGCCGCGATCGCGGCAGCGGTCAGACGGTTATCACCGGTGATCATCACCGTTTTGATACCCATTTTGCGCAGTTGGGCAAAACGTTCTTTGATCCCGCCTTTAACGATATCTTTCAGGGCAATCACGCCCAGCACGTGCGAACCTTCGGCAACTACCAGCGGCGTTGCGCCAAGACGAGCCACGTTTTCGACCTTCTGCTCAACATCGGCAGGGAAGTGGCCACCATTGGCTTCGACGTGACGACGAATGGCATCGACCGAACCTTTGCGGATCATGCGGTTGTCGATGTTGATGCCGCTCATCCGACTTTGCGCGGTAAATGGCACAAAGGTGGCGTGCAGCGATTGCACGTCGCGTATGCGCAGATTAAAGCGCTGTTTTGCCAGAATGACGATGCTGCGACCTTCTGGCGTTTCATCCGCCAGCGATGAAAGTTGTGCGGCGTCGGCCAGCGTTTTTTCGTCCACGCCGTGGGCGGGAAGAAAATCCGATGCCTGACGATTACCCAGCGTAATAGTGCCGGTTTTATCCAGCAGCAGTACGTCCACGTCACCCGCCGCTTCAACTGCTCGTCCGCTGGTGGCGATGACGTTCGCGCCCAGCATGCGGCTCATACCGGCAACGCCAATCGCTGAGAGCAGCCCGCCGATGGTGGTAGGGATCAGACACACCAGCAGAGCAACCAGCACCGTGATGCTGACCGCACTGCCGCCCCAGGCGGAGAACGGCCATAGGGTGGCGGTCGCCAGTAAAAAGACGATGGTCAGGGCAATCAGCAGGATCGTCAGCGCGATTTCATTGGGCGTTTTACGCCGCTGCGCGCCTTCAACCATGGCGATCATCCGGTCAAGGAAGGTTTCACCGGGGTTTACGCTGCATTCGATAACCAGCCAGTCGGAAAGGATGCGGGTCCCGCCGGTTACCGAGGCAAAATCACCGCCAGACTCGCGGATAACCGGCGCGGATTCCCCGGTAATAGCGCTTTCGTCCACTGACGCGCCGCCTTCGATCACCTCGCCATCACAGGGAATAATATCGCCTGCTTCTACCAGCACGATATCGCCTTTGCGCAGCTCCTCAGCGGGAACATGATCCATCTCTGCCCCGTACTTAGGTTCGCGCAGTTTGCGGGCAAAAGCGGTTTTTTTAACGCCTTTCAGGCTGTTGGCCTGAGCCTTGCTGCGTCCTTCCGCCAGCGCCTCGGCAAAGTTGGCGAACAGAACGGTAATCCATAGCCAAAGACTTATCGCGCCGGTAAACAGTGGGTTCCCGACCAGATGTCCGGTAGCCATCATCACCGTTAACAGGGTGGTCAGCAGGCTGCCCAGCCAGACGATAAACATCACCGGATTGCGCCACTGGGTATGTGGGCTTAACTTTTTGACTGCGTCCATCAGCGCTTGTGCGACCAGAGAAGGTTCGAACAGTGCCAGTTGTTTGCGACTCATAACAATGTGCTCCGCATCGCTCAACGTAAAGAGAGGTATTCCGCGACCGGGCCAAGCGCCAGTGCAGGAATAAAGGTGAGGGCGCCAACCAGCAACACCGTACCGATCAACAACCCGACAAACAGTGCGCCGTGGGTGGGAAGCGTGCCAGGGCTTGCCGGCTGGCTCTTTTTACCCACCAGCGAACCGGCAATCGCCATCACCGGAATAATGACCCCGAAGCGACCGAAGAACATGCAGAACGCCAGCAGGCAGTTCCAGAATGGACTGTTAGCGCTTAATCCGGCAAAGGCGCTGCCGTTGTTGTTGGCGGCAGAAGACACGGCGTACAGCACTTCGCTGAAACCGTGCGGGCCGGGGTTAAGCATCGCACTGCGCCCGGCGTCGCTCATCATGGCTATCGCCGTACCGAGCAGTACCAGCGCGGGGGTGACCAGAATCGCCAGTGCGGTCATTTTCATTTCGCGCACATCGATTTTCTTACCCAGATATTCCGGCGTGCGGCCGATCATCAGCCCGGCGATAAACACCGCCAGCAGGACGAACAGCAGCATGCCGTATAAACCAGAACCCACGCCGCCGAACACCACTTCACCTATCTGCATTAACCACATTGGTACCATTCCGCCCAGCGCGGTGAAGGAGTCGTGCATCGCATCGACAGCACCGCAGGATGCCGCCGTCGTGACGACGGAAAACAGACTCGTGGCCAGCACGCCAAAGCGGCTCTCTTTACCTTCCATGTTGATATTGCTGTCTGCACCGAATGCCATCAGGTGCGGGTTTCCCTGGACTTCGGCCCACATCACGACCGCCACGCAGACCGCAAAGATCAGCGACATGGCCCACAGCAGGGTGCGTCCCTGACGGCGATCGCCCACTACGTCACCAAAGGCAAAGCACAGCGCGGCGGGAATGCAAAAGATCGCCAGCATCTGCACCATATTGGTCAGCGCGGTTGGGTTTTCAAACGGATGCGATGAGTTAGCATTAAAGAAGCCGCCGCCGTTGGTGCCGAGCATCTTAATGGCCTCTTGCGAGGCGACAGGTCCCATCGGTAGCAGCTGTTTAACCCCTTCGAGGGTGGTGAATGACTGATAGGGCAGCAGGTTTTGCAGCGTACCTTGCTGAATAAAGAACAGAGCGATGAGCAGAGAAAGGGGGAGCAGGATCCACAGTGTGATACGCACCAGATCCACCCAGGCATTACCCAGCGTGCTCATACTCTGGCGTGTAAAGGCGCGGATCAAGGCAAAAATCACCGCAATACCGGTCGCGGCAGACAGGAAGTTCTGCACGGTTAACCCGGCCATCTGGCTGAAGTAACTTAAGGTGGTTTCGCCAGCATAAGATTGCCAGTTGGTATTGGTGACAAAACTTACCGCCGTGTTGAGCGCCAGATCCCACGAAAGCCCCGGTAGCTGTTGAGGGTTCAGTGGCAGCAGGTTTTGCGCCATCAGCAGCGAAAACAGCACCAGCAGACCCAGGATGTTGAGCGCCAGGATCGCCAGCAGATACTGTTTCCAGTTCATCTCATGTTGTGAAATCCCTAACCCGCGCCAGAGAATACGCTCAACACCTGCGACGCCAGGCAGGGATGTGTTGATTATGAGTCGTGCAAGCCCAGCGCCCAGCGGCCTGGCAATGACAAATAACACGAGTAAGAAACTGGCGATGAGTAAAAATCCTTGGGCCGCCATCAGAACGCCTCCGCATTAATCAGGGCATACACCAGATAACCTAATAATAAAAAAACCAGCACAATGCCGGTTATCACGCCTGCACCCACGGTGCACCTCCAGTGACATCAATGTGATAACCAGAGCGTAGATTTTTGCTTGCAAAGATTTTGCAAAAATCAGCAGGCGGGGTGTAAAAAAAGTATAAAAATGGCAAAGACCGTTATTTAACTAATGGTTAGTATTAATTTAACCTTTACGTAACTTAATTACGGTTTTAGGTTAAACGAAGCATCAATAGATAAAAATAAGTGGTCGGATGAGTAGCAAAATTACACACAAAGCGGTATTATTTTCATCAGTTAACCAAGTTTATTTTTCCGGTGCTATTCACCGAACAGATATAGGGGAGAAAAGTATGGATCTTTATAAAGAATATCCAGCACATGTTGTCTTACTACGCCGTACTTTCGCTGTTGTGGCGGGCGTGCTGGCGCTACCGGTCATGCTGTTCTGGAAAGATCGCGCCCGTTTTTACAGCTACCTGCACCGCGTCTGGTCGAAAACCAGCGATAAGCCGGTGTGGATGGATCAGGCTGAAAAGGTCACCTGCGATTTCTATTAAGTCATCGTAATTGCTCAAGAAAACCGCCAACAACAATGTGGCGGTTTTTTTATGCGTCGACGTCTACACTTATCCGAATAACGGATAAGGAGTGGCGATGAACAAGAGAATTCCTGTGGGTATCCGCGCCTGTCTGACTACAGAAGCGAGCGAGAAACCTCTGTTCGACGAAAGTACATTGGTACGTATTTATGCGCTGCATGAACTGTATCAACTCCGCCAGCGCGGATTAACGCGTGGGGCATTGATTGACTACCACACCCGCTACAAACTGATCCTGTTGGCGCATTCCCAGCCAGAATATCGTGAACTTGGGCCCTTCGTTGCAACCATCCACGAATGGCAGAGTCTCGACGCTTTTTTTAATGAGTACCGTTTACGGCTGACTCATCTGCTGTTAAATAATGCGACCCGGCGCAACCATACCAATGTTCTGATGCACGTTCAGGGTTATTTCCGCAATCAGCTCAACCTTCATCAACGCCAGGAACTGACCTCAGTAATTGATAGCTATCGACGTGAAGCGCAGCCGCTGCTTGCACCGTTAACGCTCATCAAACACTATATGGTCGAGCACCCGAACACCTGGCTGTCCGGGCAACGTTACTTTGAACTCTGGCCGGCAATTCTGAGTTTGCGCGGCAAAAATTAATTTATCTGCGGGAGTTTTATGACCACGCATCTGGTCTGGTTTCGGCGTGATTTGCGCCTGCATGACAATCTTGCTCTCGCGGCGGCTTGTCGGGATCGTTCAGCCCGGGTGCTGGCGTTATATCTTTCTACCCCTGAGCAATGGACGGCGCATGATATGGCTGCGCGTCAGGCGGCGTTTATCAGCGTGCAGTTGAATTCGCTGCAAACGGCGCTGGCAGATAAAGGTATCCCGCTTCTGTTTCATGAAGTCGCCGATTTTACCGCCAGCGTAGAAACCGTCAAAAACGTCTGCGCACAGCATGGCGTCAGCCGACTGTTTTATAACTATCAGTATGAAATCAACGAGCGGCAGCGTGATGCAAGTGTGGAGAAGCTGTTGCCTGACGTTGTATGCGAAGGATTTGACGATAGCGTGATCCTGCCTCCGGGCGCGGTGATGACCGGCAATCACGAAATGTATAAGGTCTTTACACCGTTTAAAAATGCCTGGCTGAAGAGGATTAAAGACGGCATTCCGGAATGTGTTAGTGCGCCAAAGGTGCGGGATAGTGGGGTACTTACTGCGCCGTTAACGTCACTCACGCTGAATTATCAGCAGCAAGATTTTGATGCAGTGCTATTCCCGGCAGAAGAAAAACAGGCTATCGCGCAGTTACGCCAGTTTTGCCAGCAGGCGGCAAGCAAGTATGAACAACAGCGTGATTACCCGGCAATTGAAGGCACCAGTCGTTTATCTGCGAGTCTGGCTACGGGCGGGCTGTCGCCGCGTCAATGCCTGAACCGTCTGCTAGCAGAGCAGCCACAGGCGCTTGAGGGCGGGGCCGGGAGCGTCTGGCTGAACGAGCTTATCTGGCGTGAATTTTATCGTCATCTGATGACTTATCATCCGGCGCTGTGTCGGCATCAACCGTTTATCCGTTGGACCGATCGCGTGCAATGGCAGAACAACGCGGCACATCTTCAGGTATGGAAAACGGGAAATACGGGATACCCGATTGTGGATGCCGCGATGCGTCAGCTTAATGCCACCGGCTGGATGCATAACCGTTTACGCATGATTACCGCCAGTTTCCTGGTTAAAGATCTGCTGATTGACTGGCGTAAAGGGGAGCAGTACTTCATGTCACAGCTGATCGACGGCGATCTGGCAGCCAATAACGGTGGCTGGCAGTGGGCAGCTTCCACCGGCACCGATGCGGCACCGTATTTCCGCATTTTTAACCCGACAACCCAGGGGGAGAAATTTGACCGCGACGGCGAGTTTATCCGCCAATGGGTGCCGGAACTACGCGACGTGCCCGGAAAAGCCATTCATGAACCGTGGGCGTGGGCCGAAAAGACGCAGATGACGCTTAACTATCCGCGTCCGATTGTCGATCATAAGCAGGCAAGACTAGCAACGCTTGCGGCGTATGAGGCCGCGCGTAAAGGATGAGCGCATTGCGGATTTCTGCGTAATGCCTTCCAGCAGAATGAGTATGTTGCAGTCGGGCGCATTTAGCGCTGAAGCGCGTGCGCAAGACCGTTAATGCCTTGATGCAGGTGTTTTTACCCAGCAGTAAAGTCCCGTTATCTTCAGTCAGGTGACGGGACTTGATGACAATGCCAACGACATCCACACCGCACGATGCGGTATTTAAAACGTTTTTACACCATCCAGAAACAGCCCGGGATTTCCTTGAGATTCATCTTCCCAGAGATCTGCAAACGCTCTGCGATTTAACTACGCTGAAGCTGGAGTCAGAAAGCTTTATTGAAGCGGATTTACGTACCCGCTACTCCGATGTGCTCTGGTCTGTTCATGCACACGGCGGTGACGGTTATATCTATGTAGTTATTGAGCATCAGAGCTCTGCCGATTCGCATATGGCTTTTCGTCTGCTGCGCTATGCAATGGCGGCGATGCAGCGCCACCTGGACGCCGGACACAAGGAATTGCCGCTGGTGATACCGATGCTGTTTTATCATGGCTGTCGAAGTCCGTATCCGTACTCATTGTGCTGGCTGGATGCGTTTGCCGACCCAGCAACAGCGCGGCAACTTATACCAGTGCATTTCCATTGGTGGATATCACGGTAGTGCCGGATGACGAAATCATGGCTCACAGGCGTATGGCGCTGCTGGAACTCATGCAAAAGCATATCCGTCAGCGGGATTTGATGAGTCTGGTAGAACAGCTGGCCGCGCTGCTACTTACTGGATGTGCTAATGACACGCAATTACAGGTGATGTTTAATTACATCCTGCGATCCGGCGATGAATCTCGCTTTAATGAATTTATGCAAGAGATGGCGCAACGGATCCCCCAACACAAGGAGAAGCTGATGACTATTGCGGAACGGTTACGGTTAGAGGGATTACAGGAAGGATTACAGAAAGGATTACAACAAGGAAAACAAGAATCTGCATTGCGTATAGCGCAAACCATGTTGGAGCAAGGAATAGATCGCGAAATGGTGCTATTGGTTACAGGTTTGACTGAACAGGATTTAGCCGTTAAAAAATTGTAATCTTCTGAAAAACAGGCCCGATTCTTATTACATCATCGGGCCCATACACTCAGGATTCTACCGCTAACGGACGGTTTCTGAACTTAAGCGACTGGTACAGCCAAATCAGCAGCACCAGCGCCACGCAGGCCAGTGCGCCCCAGGTAATCTCACTGAAGACATCAATATACGCGTTGATGGTATAGTTGATGGCCCCGGAGGCATCAAATGCACCTTGTGACGTCTGGTCGGCAATCACCCCTGCCAGGTAGTTGGCAATGGCACCGGAAAGCAGCATATAGATACCGGTTAATACACCGGTGACGCCGGGGATCTCAATGCGCGTAATTTGCGACATGGCGACCGGGTCGATAAACAGTTCTGCAAATCCCATTACCGCCAGCCCCAGTACCATCAACGGCATAGAGGAGTGGCCGTAAGTTGCAGACCAGCGGGCGCTTAAGGTCAGAATACAGAAGCCGGCGCTCATTAAACCGAGACCAAGGGCAAATTTACCCCAGATGCGCACGGTACGATTACCGCTCACGCTTTCTTTTACCACCCAGGCCAGCACGATGCCGCACAGCATCACAGCAAAGGCGTTAACCGACTGGAACATGGCGGTAGGGATGGAATATCCCAGAATATCGCGATTAACAAAGCGGTCGATATACAGACTAATGGAGCTGCCGCCCTGTTGCGCGAAAGCCCAGAACAACAAACTAAAGAACGTCAGCGTGATAATAAGCCCCAGTTCTTTGCGTTGCTTCTGGGTCTGCGCCTGACGGTAAATTTTCGCCAGTACAGCCAGACCAATGATGGTGGCGACGATCAGCGCATAAACGGACCACTCTTTCCAGAACAGAACGGTAATCAGCAGCGGTGCGGCAACCAGCAGCACTAACAGCCAGGCCCAGTTTGGCAGAATAAATTTTTTCGCACACAGGACGGCCTTGTTAACACCGGTGGTATGGGCGAAATGGCGATTACCGCACAAGAAAATCACCAGTCCTGCCAGCATGCCAATAGCAGCCAGCGCGAAGCCCATGGCCCAGCTGTATTCTTCCTGCACATAACCACAGGCGATGGGGGCGATAATCGAACCAATATTCCCAGCGGCGTAGAGCAGTGAGAACCCGCCGTCGCGGCGCGGATCGTCGGTTTGATACAGTTCGCCCAGCAGACAGCTGATGTTGGATTTAAACAGACCGTAGCCGCAGACGATGATCGCCAAAGACAAATAAAGGAACGCCGGGGCCATTTCACTGGCACCGAGAACCAGGTGCCCAACAGCCATTAGCAATGCCCCAATCATCACTGCCATACGGTTGCCAAGTACCTTATCCGCCAGGAATCCCCCGAGAATGGGTGTGACATAGACCAGTGAGCAGTAGGCGCTGAACAACGCGTATGCATGAGTATCGTTGTACTTAAGCTGGTTGGTGAGATACAGGATCAGCAGTGCGCGCATGCCGTAAAAACTGAAATATTCCCAAATTTGCAGCGCGACAACGTAATAAATTGCGCGCGGCTGAGATGATTGTTTATTCATTCTATTCTCGAAGTAAATGCCTCACGGCAGGATGAACGTCCTGTGTGAGCGTGTTTCCTTAAAGTTGTAACTTTGATACAGATCTGATTATTTTTGCAATATGCTGTCTGATTGCATAAATATACATGAATAAGATTGCGTGGGGGTAAGCAATTTACGTTCAAAAGACGAGTGATTGTTTCTTGATGTGTCCGTGAAATGGTTATCGACGAATGGAGGCGGGGACGCTATTTTACATAAGCTGTATTGCTGATTAGACAGAATTTATGACAACGAGGGCGATGATGAAAAACACCGAACTGGAACAACTGATCAACGACAAACTGAACAGCGCCGCGATTAGCGACTATGCGCCGAATGGTTTGCAGGTTGAAGGCAAAGAGACGGTGCATAAAATCGTGACCGGTGTGACCGCAAGTCAGGCGTTGCTGGACGAGGCTGTACGCCTGGGGGCTGATGCGGTCATCGTTCATCACGGTTACTTCTGGAAAGGTGAATCTCCGGTGATTCGCGGCATGAAGCGCCATCGTCTGAAAACGCTGTTGGAAAACGATATCAATCTGTATGGCTGGCACCTGCCGCTGGATGCTCACCCGGAGCTGGGCAATAACGCGCAGCTGGCGGCGCTGTTGGGTATTACCGTAATGGGTGAAATCGAGCCGTTGGTACCGTGGGGGGAGCTCGCCATGCCGGTTCCCGGGCTGGAACTGGCCTCGTGGATTGAGGCGCGTTTAGGGCGTAAACCATTATGGTGTGGTGACAGCGGGCCGGAAAAAATTCAGCGTGTTGCCTGGTGCACCGGGGGCGGTCAAAGTTTCATCGATAGCGCGGCCCGTTTTGGCGTTGATGCATTTATTACCGGCGAAGTCTCTGAACAAACTATCCACTCTGCCCGTGAACAGGGGCTGCATTTCTATGCCGCCGGACACCATGCCACCGAGCGCGGCGGTATTCGGGCATTAAGTGAATGGTTGAATGAAAATACCGAACTGGATGTGTCGTTTATCGATATTCCTAACCCCGCCTAATGAATTTGGTTGTAAAAAGAGGGACGAAAGTGCAGCGAGCGCGTTGTTATCTGTTAGGTGAAACTGCGGTGGTTCTGGAGCTGGAACCCCCCATTACTTTGGCGAGTCAGAAACGTATCTGGGGTTTGGCTCAGCGCCTGGTTGACGCCCCGAATGTGCTTGAAGTCATTCCGGGCATGAACAATATTACGGTGACGCTGCGTAATCCGCAAACCCTGGCGCTGGATGCCATTGAGCGTCTGCAGCGCTGGTGGGAGGAGAGTGAGGCACTGGAGCCGGATTCGCGCTTTATTGAAATTCCGGTTACCTATGGTGGTGCACTGGGACCGGATCTGGCTGACGTCGCGTTACACAGCGGATTAAACGAGAAGCAGGTCGTTGAACTGCACGCATCCGTTGATTATGTGGTCTGGTTTTTGGGCTTTCAGCCGGGGTTTCCGTATCTCGGAAGCTTGCCGGAACAACTGCATACCCCAAGACGTGCGGAACCGCGTCTGATTGTTCCAGCAGGTTCTGTCGGCATCGGCGGCTCGCAAACGGGTATCTACCCGCTTGCTACGCCAGGTGGATGGCAGCTGATAGGGCATACCTCCATTAAGTTGTTTGATCCGCAACGGGATGAACCCATCCTGTTACGACCCGGAGATGCCGTACGCTTTGTACCGCAGAAGGAGGGAGTATGTTAACGATCATTCGTGCGGGCATGTACACCTCCGTACAGGACGGTGGTCGTCACGGTTTTCGCCAGTCAGGAATCAGCCACTGCGGGGCGCTGGATAAACCCGCCTTGAACGTGGCTAACCTGCTGGTGGGCAATGATGCGAATGCCGCCGCGCTGGAGATAACGCTCGGGCAGTTGGTGGTGGAATTTGACGTAGATAGCTGGTTTGCCCTGACCGGCGCGGGATGTGACGCGCATTTAGACGAGAGTCCCGTGTGGAGCGGATGGCGGCTGCCGGTGAAAGCCGGACAACGGCTGACGCTAAAACGTCCGCAGCATGGTATGCGTAGTTATCTGGCGGTGGCGGGCGGCATTGATGTTCCCGACGTTATGGGCTCGTGCAGCACCGACCTGAAAGTCGGTATTGGCGGTCTGGAAGGACGTCTGTTACGGGATGGCGACCGGCTGGCCGTGGGCGTTTCAACGCGACGGTTCAGCGGACCACAAGGGGTAAAACAATTGATGTGGGGCAACCGCATTCGCGCGCTACCTGGGCCTGAGTACCATGAGTTTGATGAGGCTTCGCAGGCGTCGTTCTGGCGTTCACCGTGGCAGCTCAGCCCACAGAGTAACCGCATGGGGTATCGCCTGCAGGGGCAGCCGCTGACGCGTAACACCGATCGTGAGTTGTTGTCGCACGGACTCCTTCCTGGCGTGGTTCAGGTACCGCACAACGGCCAGCCGATAGTGTTGATGAACGACGCCCAGACCACAGGCGGCTATCCGCGCATTGCTTGTATCATTGAGGCGGATATGTACCATTTGGCGCAAATCCCCCTCGGCCAGCCGATTCATTTTGTTCAGTGTTCGCTGGAGGAGGCGCTGAAAGCGCGTCACGATCAGCAGCGTTATCTGGAACAGTTAACATGGCGACTTAACGATGAAAATTGATCTGAATGCAGACCTCGGCGAAGGCTGCACAAATGACGCCGCGCTGCTGCAACTGGTGTCCTCTGCCAACATCGCCTGCGGGTTCCACGCCGGGGATGCGCAAACCATGCTATCAAGCGTGCGTGAAGCGCTAAAAAATGGCGTGGCGATAGGTGCGCATCCGAGCTTTCCAGACCGGGAAAATTTTGGTCGTAGCGCCATGACCCTTCCTGTCGATACGGTTTATGCTCAGACGTTGTACCAAATCGGAGCGCTGGCCGCGATAACCCGGGCAGAAGGCGGAGTGATGCGCCACGTCAAACCGCACGGCATGCTCTATAACCAGGCGGCAAAGGATCCACAACTTGCCGATGCTATTGCCAGGGCGGTTTATGCCTGCGATCCGTCGCTGCTGTTGGTGGGGCTGGCGGGCAGCGAACTGATTCGAGCTGGCGAGCACTATGGCTTGCTGACGCGTCAGGAGGTGTTTGCCGATCGAGGTTATCAGGCCGATGGCAGCCTGGTTCCGCGTAGCCAGCCGGGTGCACTGATTGAGGACGAAGAGCAGGCGCTGGCGCAAACCTTAGAAATGGTGCAATTCGGCAGAGTAAAAAGCCAGACCGGAGCATGGGCAAACGTTACTGCACAGACGGTCTGTATTCATGGGGATGGCGAGCACGCACTCGCTTTTGCCCGCCGCTTGCGCGAAGCCTTTAATGCATGCCATATTCACATTGGCGCATAATTTTTTTCATACAAAACAATAATATATTACACAACAACATAGACGAGATTGAATTATGGAAGAGGTCATTTCTCTCTGGCCATTGACGGGGATCGCCGTCATCGTGGTCGGGTTTCTTTTACGCTTTAACCCGGTATTGGTGGTGATTATTGCCGGGGTTGTCACCGGACTGGCGGCGCATATGCCGATCGCCACCATCCTCGAAAAACTGGGTGAAGGCTTTCTTAACACCCGTAACCTGCCGTTTATCTTATTGATCCCACTGGCGGTAATCGGTCTGCTGGAGCGCCACGGCCTGAAAGAGCGAGCGCAGGCGTGGATCGCAAAAATCCGCAGCGCCACCAGCGGCCGTCTGCTGATTGTCTATCTGTTCATTCGTGAAGCAACCGCCGCGCTGGGGCTGACCAGTCTGGGGGGCCATCCGCAAATGGTGCGTCCGCTGCTGGCGCCGATGGCAGAAGGGGCCGCGGAGAAAAACCATGGCGAACTACCGGGGTCGGTGCGCTATCGCCTGCGGGCGATGTCGGCGGCGACCGATAACGTCGGGCTGTTTTTCGGTGAAGATATCTTTGTTGCCTTCGGGGCAATCATCTTCATGCACAACTTTATGCTGGAATCCGGCGGGATCCAGACGGAACCGCTACATATTGCCCTGTGGGGGATCCCAACGGCGATTTGTGCCTTCCTGATCCACGGCGCACGCTTGTGGCGACTGGATAACTACCTGCAACGCGAAGTGGCGAAAGCGAATGCCGCAGCAAAAGGAGAAGCGAAATGAATTTTCAGCAAAGCTATCTCTATTGGCTGGCGGGTGCCGTTTTGTTGATTGTGGCCATCATGTCCTGGCAGGACAAAGCGAATCCCCGGCGTTTGACCACCGGTCTGTTCTGGGGCGTGTACGGTCTGCTGTTTCTGCTGGGCGACTGGACCTATTCACTGTTTGGCGACAAACGAACGGTGCATATCGCGGTCGGTGTCGCGGTGGTGTTACTGGCGCTAATCGCTGGTTTTGGCGGCGTGAAGCTTGGCAGCTACCATCAACGCACGCAGCAACAGCGCGAAGAAAGTGCCAGCCGACTGGGCAACCGCCTGTTTTTTCCAGCGCTGGCGATCCCGGTGGTGACCGTTATCGGCGTGCTGATGTTTAATCATATTCCGGGCTTACAGGATGCGTTGTTTGGGCCGGGTAATCACGCCACGCTGGTGACGCTGTTTTCGATGACCGCAGGTTCATTAATTGGTCTGGCAATGGCGGTTAAGATGACCCATGAGCGGGCACATCAGCCGATTCAGGAAGCGCGTCGCCTGCTGGACTCCATTGGCTGGGCATTCATCCTGCCGCAAATTCTGGCCACGCTCGGGCTGCTGTTTACGGCAGCGGGCGTCGGTAGCGGCATTTCGTATCTGACGCAGGAGTATCTGGCGGTGGACAGCCGCTTTATCGCGGTGGCGGTGTACACCATTGGCATGGCGCTGCTGACCATGATTATGGGCAATGCGTTTGCTGCCTTCCCGATTGTGACTGCCGGAATTGGTATCCCGATTCTGGTGTTGCAGCACGGCGGCAATCCGGCGGTGATGGCGGCAATCGGCATGTTCTCCGGCTATTGCGGCACGCTGATGACGCCAATGGCAGCAAACTTTAACATCGTGCCTGCGGCGCTGCTGGAACTGCCGGATAAAAACGCGGTGATTAAAGCGCAGGTGCCGACGGGCATAATGCTGCTGCTGGTCAACGTATTCCTGATGTATTTCCTGATGTTCCTGTAAGGAGGAAGGATGAAAACGGTATTAATCACCGGATTTGAACCCTTTGGCGGCGAGTCAGTTAACCCTTCCTGGGAAGTGGTCTCGGGTCTCGACAATGCTATCATCGCGGGATGTCGCGTCGTTGCGCGCCAGCTACCGTGCGTATTTGGCGAATCTCTTGCGGTACTCAATACCGCGATTGACGCGCTGTCACCGTCGCTGGTGCTCGCAGTCGGACAGGCCGGAGGTCGCCCGGACATCACCGTAGAGCGCGTCGCCATCAACGTGGATGATGCGCGTATTGCGGATAACCACGGTCAGCAGCCGGTAGATGAACCGATCGTGACCGATGGTCCGGCGGCGTGGTTCAGCACGCTACCGATCAAAGCAATGGTGGCGGCCATGCGCAGCGCCGGTATTCCGGCATCGGTTTCGCAAACCGCAGGCACATTCGTCTGTAACCACGTAATGTATGGCCTGCTGCACAAACTACGAGACACACCGGCAGTAAAGGGCGGGTTTATTCATATTCCTTACCTGCCACAACAGGCCGCAGAGCACCCTGGTGCGCCAAGTATGGCGAGTGATACGGTGCGCCGTGCGCTGGAAGTCGCGATTGTCACTGCCTTACAGGTGGAACGCGATATCGCAGTGACGGGCGGTGCAACTCACTAACAAAGGACAGTATTATGCCTGAAGGCCCGGAGATCCGCCGCGCGGCGGATAACCTGGAGGCGGCTGTCAAAGGCAAACCGTTGACGGATGTCTGGTTTGCCTTTGAGCAGTTAAAACCGTATCAATCGCAACTGATTGGGCAGCGTGTAACCCAGCTCGAAACACGGGGTAAAGCATTGCTGACCCATTTTTCCAATGGTCTGACGCTTTACAGTCACAATCAGCTTTACGGCGTCTGGCGGGTTGTGGACACGGGTAATATCCCGGATACCACCCGGGTATTGCGCGTTATGCTGCAAACAGCCGATAAGACCATCCTGCTCTATAGCGCGTCGGATATTGAAATGTTGACGCCAGAACAGCTCACCACCCATCCATTTCTGCAGCGGGTGGGACCTGACGTACTGGATCGGCGTTTAACGCCTGATGAGGTGAAAGCGCGCCTGCTGTCGCCCCGTTTTCGCAACCGGCAGTTTTCTGGCCTGCTGCTCGACCAGGCATTTCTCGCGGGATTAGGTAACTATCTGCGGGTAGAAATTCTCTGGCAGGTGCGGTTGACGGGGCTGCATAAAGCGTCGCAGCTGAGCGATGAACAACTGGATGAACTGGCGCATGCGCTGCTTGATATTCCGCGCCTGTCCTATCACACCCGCGGTCAGGTTGATGAGAATAAACATCACGGTGCGCTGTTTCGCTTTAAGGTCTTCCATCGCGACGGCGAAGCCTGCGAGCGATGCGGTGGGATTATCGAGAAAGTAACCCTCTCTTCACGTCCGTTTTACTGGTGTCCGGGCTGTCAAAGATAGATCTATACCGAAGCATATGTTTTGCGATATTGCAGCGGCGTTTTGCCCATGTTTTTGCGAAAACAGGTAATGAACCAGGCGTACTCGGAGAAGCCGACCTGTGCGGCAATATCGCGTACCGAGCCGCTGGTATGTAGCAGCAATTCACAGGCCTGACGAATACGGCGCATCATAAGATATTCCTGAATAGTACCGCCGGTCTCTTCGTGAAAACGGCGTGAGGCGTGACCTCGCGAGCACCCCATCTCGCTGGCGATATCTTCCAGCGAGCAACGTTGATGAAAGTGTGTCTCGATCCAGCGGATGATGCCGACAGAAAATGTATTCTGACCCGTGGCCTGCGCCTGATGTGGCAGTAGGCTAATGAGTTGCATCACCAGAAATGCGCTGTCACTGATGCTGAAGGTCTGACTTTTGATCTGCTCTTCAAAGCGGCTCAGCAGGGTTTCAATGACTGGCTGAACGTCGCCTACGTCAAACACCCGCGCTTTCTCTCCCCGAGCACACAGCTGGCGCAGCAGCATTTGCTGACGCGGAAAATCCCGCAGGTACTGCTCAATCTGCGGGGCGCTAAAATGCAGTGTTGTTCGGTGATAAATATTGCGCGCATCCTGTTCGACAAACACTTTATGAAGCTTTCCCGGCGGGAAAATAAAAATACGCCCGGGTTTGACGGTGTACTGCTGGTGCTCCATCAGCGCTATTCCTACCCCCTGAGAGACCGACAAGATCTCCACACACTGATGCCAGTGATAGTAGTTGGCTGGCATATCTTTCATACGATTAAAGTAAATCGACTTATCGTTGAGACTAATGTGCTCAAGATAGCTACTGTCTTCCGTCTGCTGCATTTGCGTCTCACCTGACAATGTGAACAAACTTAAATTTTTATCACTGTAATCGAATTTTCTGCGCAAAATTCAGATAAATGTTGTTCTTCATCACCAGAGTTGTGCGGAAATACGACAATTATCACATTTGTATGTCTGACCAAATCCTTATTATGCGCCCAATACTTCATCAAATGAAACGAGGTTTCATTATGCAGGAACGGCAAGAATACGCTGAAAAGGCGCAGCAATGGTTGGCATCAGCCATCCCTCATCTCACACGCGAAAGCACGCGTCTGGACATCGGGGAAACGTCCGCACAATACCCGGCAGATATAGCCGGAATGGAGGGGTTCGCCCGTCTGCTGTGGATCCTGGCACCTCTCCTGAGCGGAGGAGAGTCGGGAGATTATCGTGAGACATTTATTCGCGGTATTCGCCACGGCTGCGATGCGGAACATCCAGATTATTGGGGCGATCTAGTCGATAACGATCAACGCTGCGTGGAAATGGCCGCCTTTGGCGTGGCGCTGGCGCTGCCCAATACTGGGTTATGGGACGCGTTAACAGCCGATGAGCAGAACAATCTGGAGCGTTGGTTACGGCAAAGTGCTGATATCCAAATCCCGGATAATAACTGGCACTTTTTCCCGGTGTTGGTGCAGGTTGGTCTTAAATGTGTCGGGCAGCACTACGACATGATGGTCATTGATAAGCATCTGAACGCGATTGAACCATTCTGGCTCGGTAACGGCTGGTACTCCGATGGCGAAGACAAGCCACGTGATTATTATATTTCTAGCGGTTTTCATTTTTACAGCCTGCTATACAGCCATTTTATGCAGGATGTTGATCCGGAACGTTGCTTGCGCTATCGCCAGCGCGCACGTCAGTTTGCTAAAGATTACATCCACTATTTTACTCGCAACGGGAATGCCATTCCGTTTGGTCGCAGCCTGACTTATCGTTTTGTACAGGTTGCTTTCTGGAGCGCGGTAGCATTTACCGGGCTGGACATTTTTTCCACACCGATTATCAAAGGGCTGATAGTGCGCCACCTCGACTGGTGGTTAGCGCAGCCGTTCATGAGTCCGGATGGTTTATTCACACTGGGATACACCTACCCGAATCTGGTTATGACCGAGGATTACAACAGCCCATGTTCGCCGTACTGGGCGTGCAAGGCGTTACTGATCCTGGCGCTGCCGGAGGAGAGCGCGTTCTGGCAGACTGAACCTGCTGAATTACCTGAGCTGGAGGCTGTTTATCCCATCAAGGAGGCCGGGCAATTTATTATCCATAGTGATGGCAATCGTCATGCTTCATTGCTGATGTCCGGGCAGTACGATCGCAATAACTTCGTTAATTTCGATGCCAAGTACGGCAAATTTGCCTACTCAAGCCACTTCGGTTTTACCCTCGAACGAGGGATTTATGGCCTGAATCATGCTGCCTGCGATTCTATGCTGATGTTCAGTGAACAGGACAACTACTGGCGTGGACGTCGTAAATGTGAGGTGGTTGAAATGACGGACGCATTGATCCGAAGCGTGTGGCGTCCATGGTCAGATGTGATTGTCACGACCTGGCTGATTCCACATGAATACGGGCATGTTCGCATTCATCGTGTAGAAACGCCGAGGACGCTAAATTGTGTGGAAGGGGGGTTTGCGGTTAATCGTCACCAACTTACTCGTAACGATACTACGGAAAACCAACTGACTCTTACCGCCAGTACCGGAGTGTGTCAGATTGTTGATCTTCTTGGAAAATGCCAGCCATTGACAGTTACCACTCCGCCAAATAGCAACGTTATGTATTCATCTCCAGGCGAAATCCCTTGTCTGAGCACCACGCTCACGCCGGGTACCCACTGGCTGGCCTGCGCCATTAACGCCACGATGTTGTCGTCTCTGCCGCCTCCGGTGGCCATGGCGTTCGACAGCGTAAATCAGGTGCTGATGCTGGATTCGAAAACGCTGGAAATAAAATAACTGACGCATGTGCGGAGAAAAATAATGACTAACCCTGTTCAGTCGACGCGTTCGGCATACATCAAACTCAGTCTGTTTGTTTTCTTATTTACTTTTACCTGGGCGGCTAGTTTTGGCCTCTACGCTATCTGGCTGGGAGACAAAGCCGGGTTGGATGGCGTGGAGATCGGCACGGTGTTTGCCGTTAACGGCGTTTTTGCCGTGATTATCAAACCTGTTTACGGCTACATCATGGATAAAATGGGCATGAAAAAGCACCTGCTCTATTTTGTCTGCATTGTGTCGGCCCTGATGGCACCTTTTTTTATCTGGTGTTACTTACCGCTATTACAAACCCATTTTATCAGCGGGATGGTTGTTGGCGCGCTCTTTTTCAGCCTTGGCTGGTATGCAGGCGTGGCGGCGGAAGAGTCCTATGTTGACCGCTTTAGCCGCCTGTATGACATGGAGTTTGGTCGCATTCGCATGTGGGCGGCGCTCGGTTGGGCGACTGCATCATCGTTCTCTGGTTTTCTCTATAACATTTCGCCAAAAATAAACTTTGTCATCAGTAGCGTCTCTGCACTGTGCATGTTCGCGGTTCTGTTGACGTTGAAAGTTGATCACTTTGGTCAGGAGGAAAATGACGTCCTGTCAAAAGAGAAGATCGTAATTGGCGATGTGTTCGAACTGCTGCGTAATAAAAAGTTCTGGACCTTTGCGCTGTATATCGCGGGGGTAGCGTGGATGATGTTTATCGCCGAGCAGCAATTCTCTCGTTATTTCGTCACCTTCTTTAGCACCAAAGAAGAAGGCAACGCCATGTTTGGCTATATGAGTACCGCACAGTCTGCCGCTGAGTTTTTCGGCATGATGCTGGTGCCTGCCATTATCAACCGTATTGGCGCCAAGCAGGGGATGATCCTGACAGGACTGGTAATTAGTTTGCGTCTTATTATTTCTGGTTTAACCAACGACCCACTAATTATCTGTTTGGTCAAACCGCTATACGGAATTGAAATTGCGTTGATCCTGGTTTCGGTCTTTAAATACATCGCCGAGCATTTCGACAAACGCGTTAACGCCACGATGTACCTGCTGGGCTATCAGGCAATGATTTACGTCGGTTCCATCGTCGTTGCGCCACCTGCGGGCTACGCCTATCAAACAATCGGTTTTGAACACACCTATCTGATTATGGGGGTGATTGCGCTGGTGTTTACCGGAATATCTGCCATCACTCTGTCCACTTGTTATCAGCATAAAAAAGCCGTCATTATTTCGCCCCAGGGGCAAAAAGCTATTCACTAAAGCAGAGAAAACGAGAGAATTATGTCTGAGTTTATCCGTAAAGAATCAATTGCCCATTATGCCTTCCGCCCTGGAGAAAGGGCTGGCATTGCGCTGAAAATTCGAGAAGCGATGCCGGTAATTTTAAATGCTATCGACCGTAACAGCATTTATTTTGGTCAGCGTTTTCCTGACGCTGCCTGTAAAAATGGTGTGTATCCAATAATCGATAATCAGGAATGGACGACCAGTTTTTGGACCGGACAACTGTGGCTGGCCTGGGAATGGACGGGAAAGTCGGCGTACCGTGTGCTTGCGGAACAGCACGTTCATTCGTTTGGCGAGCGCATCGCCACGCGTGATTGCACAAATCATCATGACCTGGGTTTTTTGTACAGCCTTTCTTGTATTGCCGCCAATAAACTGACCGGCGACCGAAAGGCGAAGTATATCGCGCAGCAGGCGGCGGAAGTGCTAATGGAGCGTTATCACGATAAATGCGGCATTATTCAGGCATGGGGTGAACTGGATAATCCCGAGCAGCAGGGCAGGATGATCATCGACTGCAATATGAATCTGCCGCTGTTGTATCAGGCAAGCGAATCAACCGGCGATCCGCGCTATGCCGAGGCGGCAAAGACGCATATTGAGCAGGCCAGGCGCTATATTGTGCGTGAAGATGGCTCGACGTTTCACACATATTACATGGATGTTGGCAGTGGTGAACCTCGATTCGGCAATACTCATCAGGGGTTTTCCGACGATTCCTGCTGGTCACGTGGACAGGCTTGGGGCGTGTACGGCTTCCTGCTGAACTACCTCTATACCGGTGATGAAAAACTGCTGGAACTGAGCCAGACGCTGGCGAACTATTTTATTAATCGTCTGCCGGAGGATCTAATTTGCTACTGGGATCTGACGCTGACCGATCCTAATAGTGAAAAGGATAGCTCTGCCAGCGCGATCCTCGCCTGCGCGTTGCTGGAGTTGGTGAAACAATTGCCAGTGACGCATCCAGACCGTGAAAGCTACGAAACTCTGGCATTGCGAATGATTGAGCGGATGCTTGATAACTATCTCAATACTACGCATAAAGCAGGTGAAGGATTATTAAAGCACTCTGTTTATTATTTTAAAGGCAATGTCGGTGTGGATGAATGTTGTGCCTGGGGGGATTATTTCCTGATGGAAGCACTCGCTCGGGCAACATCCTGCTGGAATAGTTACTGGTAATATCCCGCTCCCCCAGTTAGATGAATATGCTATTGATTTAGCAGGGGGAGGTTTTATCTTTGTACGGCGAGGAAAATATAATGAAAAGCACTAATATTAATACAGCCATATTAATGGCCGCACTGATCATGCCTACAGCTAGCGTTTTGGCTGCGGAAAATAATACGGCAACAGCTCCTCAGATAAAATCAACACCCTTTACGACAGTTTATTTTGCGCCACGTACGCAGTACCGTACAGCCAGTAAAGGCTTTCTGCAGAGATTAATGTTGACTGGCGTGGTGCAGGATCATGACTCTATTTTTAGCAAAATGTACTGGAGTTTTGAAACCGATGCCGACCTTGGTAAAAATATGGATCAGTGGAAAAGCAGCTACCAGGAAGCCGAGTTTAATAAGCCTTTTGCGCTGGGTAAGAGTGACTTCTGGCTTGAGCCTGGCGTGGTGTTTCACTGGGAATCTGCCGGTTCACGCGTCGATCCTTATATTGGTATTGGCTATCATTTTGACCCAACGCTGGGGGCCGTATTACGCTACCGTTATAATCACCAAAATCATGACAGCGAAACATTGCAGGGTGACTGGGATGACTCCTCGGAACATCGCGTTGATATTTATTTAACCAAATATTTTACACCAAATTTCTGGGTGCAATATAACCCTACGTATTACAGTAAAACGCATGGCGATAAATTTGAGTATGCTAATGGTAAGAATCATACGCTACAGAATAACGTTGTTTTTAACTTCCATATTACACCACGATTTTATCCATTTTTTGAATTAGGCTATCTGGATAAATACAAGGATGGTGATGATACTAAAAATGAATATCAAATCAGGGTTGGGTTTAAATATAATTTAAACTAATCCCGGTTTACGATGGGAATTGTTTTTGCGCGTGCGCCGAAATAAACCGCGCAACCGCCGGACCCGTCAATAAAATACTGAATAGCCGCAGGGTTTGCATCGCCATGATCAGCGCCATATCGGCGTGACTTCCTGCGGCAATCACCGCAACAGAATCTACCCCTCCAGGACTGGTTGCCAGGTAGGCAGTGAGAAAATCGATCTGCATATAATGCGCCAGTCCCCATGCCATGGCGGCGCAGATAGCCATCAGTGAAAAAATCGACAGCAGGATCTGCGGCAACGGACGCAGCGCTATTAAAAATATCTGTTTGTCAAAACCCAGACCGATTTGCCATCCGATGGCCATATACGCTATCGCCAGCAGCCATTCCGGCAGTTCAATCACCATCACACCGCCCGCGTTCAGCAATGCGCCTGCCACCATCGGCAGCAGCATCACGCCCGAGGGAATGCGCAGTAATCGCCCGGCAGTCCCAGCAACGGCAGCCAGTAAAATGGTGCTGAACAGGTGACTGCTCAGTGGCGGAAACCAGACGATTTGTTCGCTGACCGTTTGGGCCTGGTCGCCCATTACCAGCCGGGTCACCAGCGCCGCCGCGCCGACCACCAACAGTACGCGCAGATACTGCATAAACGCCACCAGACGAATGTCGGCACCATAATCCTGCGCCATCGCAACCATTGCCGCGGCACCGCCAGGTGATGAGCCCCATGCGCCGGTATTTCCCGGTAGATTACTGTAGCGAACCAGCAGCCAGCCTATCACTGCGCTGCTGATGAGAGTCGCCAACAGGATGACGATGACCATCGGCCAGTGTGCTGCCAGCGTAGTAAAAATGGAGCCCGTGAGGTTTTGCGCAATCATGCAACCGAGAATGGCCTGTGCGGCAAGAAACGTACAGCGGGGAGGATGCAGCGAGATGCCGCGCAAACTGAAAATAATGCCGACGATCATTGACCCGAGCAGTAAGGGGCCTGGGAGATGGACAAACAGCAAGAGCAGGGAAAGCAGGAGCGATAGCAGAAATAACAGGCTCCACTGCAAAACGGGCATCCCATGCTCCTGAGTGAAATGAGGGAAATCTCAGTAAATCATAGAGAAAGCGCGACGAGAATAAAATAATATGGATCAAGAAAAACGGGCCGGATACGAGCATTAACGCCTTATCCGGCCAGGAAGAGTAATGGCTTTAGGCCGGACAGGCGCTGGCACTATCCGGCAGACAGTTATTAACGCTTAATATCAGACTTATAATCGCGTTTGTCGTAGCCGGTGTACAGCTGACGCGGACGCGCGATTTTCATGCCGTCGGTGTGCATTTCGTTCCAGTGTGCAATCCAGCCAACGGTACGCGCCATGGCGAAGATGACGGTAAACATGGAAGACGGAATGCCCATCGCTTTCAGAATGATGCCGGAATAGAAGTCGACGTTCGGGTACAGTTTCTTCTCAATGAAGTACGGGTCGTTCAACGCGATGTGCTCAAGCTCCATCGCCACTTCCAGCAGATCATCTTTAGAACCCAGTTCTTTCAGCACTTCGTGGCAGGTTTCACGCATCACGGTGGCGCGCGGGTCATAGTTTTTGTAAACACGGTGACCAAAGCCCATCAGGCGGAAAGAATCATTCTTGTCTTTCGCGCGGCGAACAAATTCCGGAATATGTTTAACCGAGCTGATTTCTTCCAGCATTTTCAGCGCAGCTTCGTTTGCGCCGCCATGTGCTGGTCCCCACAGGGAAGCGATACCGGCCGCGATACAGGCAAACGGGTTTGCGCCAGAAGAGCCCGCGGTACGTACGGTCGAGGTTGAGGCGTTCTGTTCGTGGTCGGCGTGCAGGATCAGGATCCTGTCCATTGCGCGTTCCAGGATCGGATTCACTTCATACTTTTCGCACGGCGTAGAGAACATCATGTTCAGGAAGTTACCGGCATAAGAAAGATCGTTACGCGGGTAAACAAACGGCTGACCGATGGAATATTTGTAGCACATCGCAGCCATGGTCGGCATTTTGGACAGCAGACGGAAGGCGGCGATTTCGCGGTGACGTGAGTTATTGACATCCAGCGAGTCGTGATAGAACGCTGCCAGCGCACCGGTGACACCGCACATCACGGCCATCGGGTGGGAGTCGCGGCGGAAACCGTGAAACAGACGTGTGATCTGCTCGTGGATCATTGTATGGCGAGTGACTGTGGTTTTAAACTCGTCGTACTCTTTCTGCGTGGGTTTTTCGCCGTACAGCAGGATATAACACACTTCAAGATAGTTGGATTCGGTTGCCAACTGGTCAATCGGGAAGCCGCGATGTAGCAAAATACCTTCGTCACCGTCGATGAACGTAATTTTGGATTCGCAGGATGCGGTAGAGGTGAAACCTGGGTCAAAAGTAAACATGCCTTTTGAGCCAAGGCTACGAATATCAATAACGTCCTGACCGAGCGTACCTTTCAGCACATCCAGTTCAATAGCAGTATCACCGTTTAGAGTGAGCTTTGCTTTAGTATCAGCCATTTACGGTCTCCTTAGCGCCTTATTGCTTAAGACTACTCAGGTGAGATCTGCTTCAACTCATCAATTAACCGTTACCAGTTTGTTATTCGGCTCGTCGCTCTGCGAAAGAGGAGAAAACCAGGGTACAGAGCAATGGGCGCTTGCAGGTAAATCAGTTAACTCATGGTGAATTAGCAACAAATCAACAACTTAGCAATCCGAATTATTAAACCTGTCTACACTAATAACTGTACTGAATTTATTGGTCAACCTTTTCACACTGTTACATAACTTACTCATCGGTGAAAGAGTGACCCCATAACTTTTACGCATTATATGCTTTTTCTGGTGTCGTTTGTAACAAGTTTGTTTAATGATTGTCAAATCAGATGATTAAAAATTAAAATAATGTTGTTATCGTGACCTATGTCACTGTTCGGGATAAAACCCGACAAACTATATGTAGGTTAATTGTAATGATTTTGTGAACGTCCTATACTGCCGCCAGGTCTCCGGAATACCCTGCAATCCCGAGCCAACCAGCGTTGTAACGTGTCGTTTTAGCAACTGGAAGCAGTGTTTTATATGACGCGTAGTTATAGTAAGGACGCTGTCTGACCCGCACGCAGACCGGAGGAAGGAAACCCCGTCGTCTTTCAGGCAACAGGAGTCTTCATCTTCTGTACCCGAAGTCCAAAGGGAATAATAAGAACAGCATGTGGGCGTTATTCATGATAAGAAATGTGAAAAAACAAAGACCTGTCAATCTGGATCTGCAAACGATTCGGTTCCCAATCACGGCGATAGCGTCCATTCTCCATCGCGTATCTGGAGTGATCACCTTCGTGGCGGTCGGGATACTGTTGTGGTTATTGGGTACCAGCCTTTCCTCCCCTGAAGGTTTCCTCGCGGCATCTTCCATTATGAATAACTTCTTTGTGGAGTTCATTCTGTGGGGAATTCTGGTCGCGCTGGCCTATCACGCCGTCATGGGCATTCGCCATCTGTTGATGGATTTTGGCTACATCGAAGAAACCCTCGAAGCAGGGACGCGTTCTGCCAAAATTTCTTTTGTTATCATTGTCGTGCTTTCACTTCTCGCAGGAGTCCTCGTATGGTAAGCAACGCCTCCGCATTAGGACGCAACGGCGTACATGACTTCATTCTGGTCCGTGCTACCGCTATCGTTCTGACGTTATACATCATCTATATGGTCGGCTTCTTCGCCACCAGTGGCGATCTGACCTGGGAAATCTGGACCGGTTTCTTCTCATCGGCATTCACCAAAGTCTTCACCCTGCTGGCACTGTTTTCTATCTTGATTCATGCCTGGATTGGCATGTGGCAGGTGTTGACCGACTACGTTAAACCACTGGCCGTGCGCCTGATTCTGCAACTGGCTATCGTCGTTGCACTGGTGGTTTACGTCATTTATGGATTCGTTGTGGTGTGGGGTGTGTAATGAAACTGCCAGTCAGAGAATTTGATGCTGTTGTGATTGGTGCCGGCGGTGCAGGTATGCGCGCGGCGCTGCAAATTTCCCAGAGCGGCCAGACCTGTGCGCTGCTCTCCAAAGTGTTCCCAACCCGTTCCCATACCGTCTCCGCGCAGGGTGGCATCACCGTCGCGCTCGGTAATACCCATGAAGATAACTGGGAATGGCACATGTACGACACCGTTAAAGGGTCGGACTACATTGGTGACCAGGACGCGATTGAATATATGTGTAAAACTGGCCCGGAAGCGATTCTGGAGCTGGACCACATGGGCCTGCCATTCTCGCGTCTCGACGATGGCACCATCTACCAACGTCCGTTTGGCGGCCAGTCGAAAAACTTCGGCGGCGAGCAGGCGGCACGTACCGCAGCGGCGGCTGACCGTACCGGTCATGCGCTGTTGCACACCTTGTATCAGCAGAACCTGAAAAACCACACCACCATTTTCTCTGAGTGGTACGCGCTGGATCTGGTGAAAAACGCCGATGGCGCAGTAGTCGGTTGTACCGCACTGTGTATCGAAACCGGTGAAGTAGTTTACTTCAAAGCCCGCGCTACCGTGCTGGCGACCGGCGGTGCAGGCCGTATTTATCAGTCCACTACCAACGCACATATCAACACCGGCGACGGCGTAGGTATGGCTATCCGCGCTGGCGTGCCGGTGCAGGATATGGAGATGTGGCAGTTCCACCCGACCGGTATTGCCGGTGCAGGGGTTCTGGTTACAGAAGGCTGCCGTGGTGAAGGCGGTTACCTGCTGAACAAACACGGCGAGCGCTTTATGGAGCGTTATGCCCCGAATGCGAAAGACCTGGCGGGTCGTGATGTGGTGGCGCGTTCCATCATGATCGAAATCCGAGAAGGTCGCGGCTGTGACGGTCCATGGGGCCCACACGCCAAGCTGAAGCTCGACCATCTGGGTAAAGAGGTTCTCGAATCTCGCCTGCCGGGCATCCTTGAGCTGTCCCGTACCTTCGCCCACGTTGATCCGGTGAAAGAGCCGATCCCGGTTATCCCAACCTGCCACTACATGATGGGCGGTGTGCCGACCAAAGTGAGCGGCCAGGCACTGACCGTGAACGAGCAGGGCGAAGACGTGGTTATTCCAGGGCTGTTTGCGGTGGGCGAAATCGCCTGCGTATCGGTTCACGGTGCCAACCGTCTGGGCGGCAACTCGCTGCTGGACCTGGTGGTGTTTGGTCGTGCGGTGGGTCTGCATCTGCAGGAGTCTATCGCGGAGCAAGGCGACCTGAAGGATGCGACTGAAGAAGAAATCGATGCTTCTCTGGCGCGTCTTAACCGCTGGAACGGTAACCGCGACGGCGAAGATCCGGTCGTCATCCGTAAAGCGCTGCAGGAATGTATGCAGCATAACTTCTCGGTGTTCCGCGAAGGTGACGCGATGGCGAAGGGGCTGGAAGAGCTGAAGGCGATTCGTGAGCGTCTGAAAAACGCCCGTCTGGATGATACCTCCAGCGAGTTCAACACCCAGCGCGTTGAGTGCCTGGAGCTGGATAACCTGATGGAAACAGCATACGCCACGGCGGTGTCTGCGAACTTCCGTACCGAAAGCCGTGGCGCGCATAGCCGCTTCGACTTCCCGGAACGCGATGATGAAAACTGGCTGTGCCATTCCCTGTACCTGCCAGAATCGGAATCCATGACGCGACGTCAGGTCAACATGGAACCGAAACTGCGCCCGGCATTCCCGCCGAAGATTCGTACTTATTAATGCGGAGACAGGACAATGAAACTCGAGTTTTCAGTTTATCGTTATAACCCGGACGTAGACGATGCTCCGCATATGCAGGATTACACCCTGGAAGCGGAAGAAGGTCGCGACATGATGCTGCTGGATGCACTGATGCAGCTGAAAGAAAAAGATCCATCGTTGTCGTTCCGTCGTTCTTGCCGTGAAGGGGTCTGCGGCTCAGACGGTTTGAACATGAACGGCAAAAATGGTCTGGCCTGTATTACGCCTATTTCTGCGCTGAATCAGCCGGGCAAGAAAATTGTCATCCGCCCGCTTCCTGGTTTACCGGTGGTGCGTGATTTGGTGGTAGACATGGGGCAATTCTACGCACAGTATGAGAAGATTAAGCCTTACTTGTTGAATAATGGGAAAAATCCACCGGCTCGTGAACATTTACAAATGCCGGAGCAGCGTGAGAAGCTCGATGGGCTGTATGAATGTATTTTATGTGCATGCTGCTCAACGTCCTGCCCGTCATTCTGGTGGAATCCGGACAAGTTTATTGGCCCGGCAGGTCTGCTGGCCGCGTATCGCTTCCTAATTGACAGCCGCGATACCGAAACCGACAGCCGCCTGGATGGGTTAAGTGACGCTTTCAGCGTATTCCGCTGTCACAGCATCATGAACTGCGTCAGCGTATGTCCTAAGGGGCTAAACCCGACGCGCGCCATCGGCCATATTAAGTCGATGCTGCTCAAACGTAGTGCGTAAGTAGTTGTTGCCGGGGAAGCGATTCCCCGGCAGTGCAGGCAACCTCTAAAAACTGCCCTCTGACCGTTAGACAGTTTTTAAAGGTTCCTTCGCGGGCCAAATGAAAAGAGCTCGCAAGTGAACCCCGGCACGCACATTGGT
The DNA here is from genome assembly GCF_018342065.1 of Citrobacter sp. FP75. GTDB lineage: Bacteria > Pseudomonadota > Gammaproteobacteria > Enterobacterales > Enterobacteriaceae > Citrobacter. The sequence continues at coordinate 421,106 of NZ_JAFDOE010000001.1, forward strand.
GTGCGTGGTAGTATCCACGGCGAAAATACTCGTCATATTTCACGTTGCATGTGCGTTGGCTGCACTTGCTCACCCCGGTCACTTACTGGATGTAAGCTCCCGGGGATTTGCAAGCTTGCCGCCTTCCTGAAACGTGAACTATTTAGAGTATTAAGTAAGCAAAAAGATGCTTAAGGGATCACGATGCAGAACAGCGCTTTGAAAGCCTGGTTGGACTCTTCTTACCTCTCTGGTTCGAACCAGAGTTGGATAGAACAGCTCTATGAAGACTTCTTAACCGACCCTGACTCGGTAGATGCTAACTGGCGTTCGACGTTCCAGCAGTTACCTGGTACCGGAGTCAAACCGGATCAACTCCACTCGAAAACACGTGATTATTTCCGTCGACAGGCGTTGGTTACCCCGCGTTACTCTTCTTCTATTTCCGACCCTGATGCCAATGTGAAGCAGGTTAAAGTCCTGCAGCTCATTAACGCCTATCGTTTCCGCGGTCATCAGCATGCGAATCTCGATCCGCTGGGGCTGTGGCAGCAAGAAAACGTGGCCGATCTGGACCCGTCTTTCCACGATCTGACCGAGGCCGATCTCCAGGAAAGCTTTAACGTCGGTTCTTTTGCCGGTGGCAAAGACACGATGAAGCTGGGTGAGTTACTGGAAGCACTGAAACAAACCTACTGCGGTCCGATTGGCGCTGAGTACATGCACATTACCAGCACCGAAGAGAAACGCTGGCTGCAGCAGCGTATCGAGTCTGGTCGTGCGGCGTTCAGCGGCGAAGAGAAAAAACGCTTCCTCAACGAACTGACCGCAGCGGAAGGTCTGGAACGCTACCTGGGCGCGAAGTTCCCGGGGGCGAAACGCTTCTCGCTGGAAGGCGGTGATGCGTTAATTCCGATGCTCAAAGAGATGATTCGCCATGCCGGTAACAGCGGTACGCGCGAAGTGGTTCTGGGCATGGCGCACCGTGGTCGTCTGAACGTGCTGGTGAACGTGCTGGGTAAACGCCCACAGGAACTGTTTGACGAATTCGCGGGCAAACATAAAGAACACCTCGGTACTGGTGACGTGAAGTACCACATGGGCTTCTCATCGGATATCGAAACCGAAGGCGGTCTGGTTCACCTGGCGCTGGCGTTTAACCCGTCGCATCTGGAAATCGTTAGCCCGGTGGTTATTGGTTCCGTGCGCGCGCGTCTGGACAGACTGGACGAACCGAGCAGCAATAAAGTTCTGCCGATCACCATTCACGGTGACGCGGCGGTGACCGGGCAGGGCGTGGTTCAGGAAACCCTGAACATGTCGAAAGCGCGGGGTTACGAAGTGGGCGGTACCGTTCGCATCGTTATCAACAACCAGGTCGGTTTCACCACCTCTAACCCGCTGGATGCGCGTTCCACACCGTACTGCACCGACATCGGTAAGATGGTGATGGCGCCGATTTTCCACGTTAACGCGGATGACCCGGAAGCGGTCGCTTTCGTGACCCGTCTGGCGCTGGATTTCCGTAATACCTTTAAACGCGATGTGTTCATCGATCTGGTGTGCTACCGCCGCCACGGCCACAACGAAGCCGACGAGCCGAGCGCAACCCAGCCGTTGATGTATCAGAAAATCAAAAAGCACCCGACGCCGCGCAAAATCTACGCTGACAAACTGGAAGCCGATAAAGTCGTCACGCTGGAAGACGCGACCGAAATGGTCAACCTGTATCGCGACGCGTTAGATGCGGGTGAATGCGTGGTGAAAGAGTGGCGTCCAATGAATATGCACTCTTTTACCTGGTCACCGTACCTCAACCACGAGTGGGACGAAAACTACCCAAGCAAGGTTGAAATGAAGCGTTTGCAGGAGCTGGCAAAACGCATCAGTACCGTACCTGAAGCGGTTGAAATGCAGTCGCGCGTCGCCAAGATTTACGGTGACCGTCAGGCAATGGCCGCAGGCGAGAAGTTGTTCGACTGGGGTGGTGCAGAGAATCTGGCTTACGCCACGCTGGTAGACGAAGGTATTCCGGTGCGTTTATCCGGTGAAGACTCCGGTCGCGGAACCTTCTTCCACCGCCACGCGGTGATTCATAACCAGGCGAACGGTTCAACCTACACGCCGCTGCAGCATATCCATAATGGTCAGGGCGCGTTCCGCGTGTGGGACTCCGTTCTGTCTGAAGAAGCGGTGCTGGCATTTGAATACGGTTATGCCACGGCTGAACCGCGCACGCTAACCATCTGGGAAGCGCAGTTTGGCGATTTCGCCAACGGTGCGCAGGTGGTTATCGACCAGTTCATCTCCTCTGGCGAGCAGAAATGGGGCCGCATGTGTGGTCTGGTGATGCTGCTGCCACACGGCTATGAAGGTCAGGGGCCGGAGCACTCCTCCGCGCGTCTGGAACGTTACCTGCAACTTTGCGCTGAGCAGAACATGCAGGTTTGTGTTCCGTCTACCCCGGCACAGGTTTACCACATGCTGCGTCGTCAGGCGCTGCGCGGTATGCGCCGTCCGCTGGTGGTGATGTCACCGAAGTCACTGCTGCGTCATCCGCTGGCGGTGTCTACGCTGGACGAACTGGCTAATGGTGCGTTCCTGCCAGCCATTGGTGAAGTGGATGACCTGGATCCGAAAGGCGTGAAGCGCGTTGTGATGTGTTCTGGTAAGGTTTATTACGACCTGCTGGAGCAGCGCCGCAAGAATGGTCAGAAAGATGTTGCCATTGTGCGCATCGAACAGCTTTATCCGTTCCCGCACAAAGCGATGCAGGACGTGTTGAAACAGTACGCTCACGTACATGATTTTGTCTGGTGCCAGGAAGAACCGCTCAACCAGGGCGCATGGTATTGCAGCCAGCATCATTTCCGTGAAGTGATTCCATTTGGGTCTGCTCTGCGTTACGCAGGTCGCCCGGCCTCTGCCTCGCCGGCAGTAGGATATATGTCCGTTCACCAGAAGCAGCAGCAAGATCTGGTTAATGACGCGCTGAACGTCGATTAAATAAAGGATAAATAATGAGTAGCGTAGATATTCTTGTTCCCGACCTGCCTGAATCCGTCGCGGATGCAACGGTTGCAACCTGGCACAAAAAACCGGGCGATGCAGTACGTCGTGATGAAGTACTGGTAGAAATCGAAACTGACAAAGTGGTACTGGAAGTACCGGCATCAGCGGACGGCATTCTTGATGCGGTTCTGGAAGATGAAGGGACAACCGTCACTTCTCGCCAGATCCTGGGTCGCCTGCGTGAAGGCAACAGCGCCGGTAAAGAGACCAGCGCCAAGTCTGAAGAAAAAGATTCTACTCCGGCACAGCGCCAGCAGGCGTCTCTGACTGAGCAGAACAACGATGCCCTGAGCCCGGCTATTCGTCGCCTGCTGGGTGAGCATAACCTCGAAGCCAGCGCCATTAACGGTACCGGCGTCGGCGGGCGTATCACCCGCGAAGATGTTGAAAAACATCTGGCGAAAGCGCCGGCAGCAAAAGCTGAGGCCAAAGCGCCGGTAGCTGCACCTGCAGCTCAGCCTGCGCTGGGTGCACGTGGTGAGAAACGTGTTCCGATGACCCGTCTGCGTAAGCGCGTGGCTGAACGTCTGCTGGAAGCGAAAAACTCTACCGCGATGCTGACGACCTTCAACGAAGTCAACATGAAGCCGATTATGGATCTGCGTAAGCAGTACGGTGATGCGTTTGAAAAACGTCACGGCATCCGTCTGGGTTTTATGTCTTTCTACGTGAAAGCGGTGGTTGAAGCGCTGAAACGCTACCCGGAAGTCAACGCCTCTATCGATGGCGACGACGTGGTGTACCACAACTACTTTGATGTCAGCATGGCAGTCTCTACGCCGCGCGGCCTGGTGACCCCGGTTCTGCGTGATGTCGATCTGCTGGGTATGGCTGACATTGAGAAGAGCATTAAAGAACTGGCAGTTAAAGGTCGCGACGGCAAGTTGACGGTAGAAGACCTGACGGGCGGTAACTTCACCATCACCAACGGTGGTGTGTTCGGTTCCCTGATGTCTACGCCGATCATCAACCCGCCGCAGAGCGCCATCCTGGGTATGCATGCCATTAAAGACAGACCGATGGCGGTAGACGGTAAGGTTGAAATCCTGCCGATGATGTATCTGGCGCTGTCTTATGACCACCGTCTGATCGATGGTCGTGAGTCAGTAGGCTTCCTGGTGACCATTAAAGAGTTGCTGGAAGATCCAACGCGTCTGCTGTTGGACGTGTAAATATAAAGAGTATCACCTGCCCCGTAGGTCTGTAGGCCTTATCAGGCCTACGGGTTATAAGATAACGATTACCTGAAGGATGGACAGAACACATGAACTTACATGAATATCAGGCAAAACAACTTTTTGCCCGCTATGGCTTACCGGCACCGGTGGGTTATGCCTGTACTACTCCGCGTGAAGCCGAAGAAGCTGCCTCTAAAATTGGCGCAGGTCCATGGGTAGTAAAATGTCAGGTTCACGCTGGTGGCCGTGGTAAAGCGGGCGGTGTGAAGGTCGTTAACAGCAAAGAAGACATTCGCGCTTTTGCTGAACACTGGCTGGGTAAACGTCTGGTTACTTACCAGACTGACGCCAATGGCCAACCGGTAAATCAGATTCTGGTTGAAGCTGCGACCGACATTGGTAAAGAACTTTACCTCGGGGCCGTGGTTGACCGTAGCTCCCGTCGCGTGGTCTTTATGGCCTCGACTGAAGGCGGCGTGGAAATCGAAAAAGTGGCGGAAGAAACCCCGCACCTGATCCACAAAGTAGCGCTTGATCCGCTGACCGGCCCAATGCCGTATCAGGGCCGCGATCTGGCGTTCAAACTGGGTCTGGAAGGTAAACAGGTTCAGCAGTTCACCAAGATCTTCATGGGGCTGGCGGCTATTTTCCTTGAGCGCGACCTGGCGCTGATTGAAATTAACCCGCTGGTTGTCACCAAGCAGGGCGACCTGATCTGCCTCGACGGCAAACTGGGCGCTGACGGTAACGCACTGTTCCGCCAGCCGGATCTGCGCGAAATGCGCGACCAGTCTCAGGAAGATCCGCGTGAAGCGCAGGCGGCACAGTGGGAACTGAACTACGTCGCACTGGACGGCAACATCGGCTGTATGGTTAACGGCGCGGGCCTGGCAATGGGCACCATGGACATTGTTAAGCTGCACGGTGGCGAACCGGCTAACTTCCTTGACGTTGGCGGCGGCGCAACCAAAGAGCGCGTTACTGAAGCGTTCAAGATCATCCTCTCTGACGACAATGTTAAAGCCGTTCTGGTTAACATCTTCGGCGGTATTGTACGCTGCGACCTGATCGCAGACGGTATCATCGGCGCGGTAGCGGAAGTGGGCGTTAACGTCCCGGTTGTTGTACGTCTGGAAGGTAACAACGCCGAACTCGGCGCGAAAAAACTGGCTGACAGCGGCCTGAATATTATTGCAGCGAAAAGTCTGACGGATGCAGCTCAGCAGGTTGTTGCCGCAGTGGAGGGGAAATAATGTCTGTTTTAATTAATAAAAATACCAAGGTCATTTGCCAGGGTTTCACCGGCAGCCAGGGGACATTCCACTCTGAACAAGCTATCGCTTATGGTACGCAAATGGTTGGCGGCGTAACGCCGGGCAAAGGCGGCACGACTCATCTGGGCCTGCCGGTGTTCAACACCGTGCGTGAAGCCGTTGAAGCGACCGGCGCGACGGCGTCAGTTATCTACGTACCGGCACCGTTTTGCAAAGATTCCATTCTGGAAGCTGTTAACGCGGGCATTAAGCTTATCATCACCATCACCGAAGGTATTCCGACGCTGGATATGCTGACCGTGAAAGTGGCCCTCGATGAAGCTGGCGTACGTATGATTGGCCCGAACTGCCCGGGCGTTATTACTCCGGGAGAGTGTAAAATCGGCATCATGCCGGGTCACATTCATAAACCGGGTAAAGTGGGTATCGTATCCCGTTCCGGTACGCTGACCTATGAAGCCGTTAAGCAGACCACCGACTACGGTTTTGGTCAGTCTACCTGTGTAGGCATCGGCGGTGACCCGATCCCGGGTTCTAACTTCATCGACATCCTGAAGCTGTTCCAGGAAGATCCGCAGACCGAAGCGATTGTGATGATCGGTGAGATCGGCGGTAGCGCGGAAGAAGAAGCGGCAGCCTACATTAAAGATCACGTGACCAAACCGGTCGTCGGCTACATCGCCGGTGTGACCGCGCCGAAAGGCAAACGTATGGGTCACGCGGGCGCGATTATCTCTGGCGGTAAAGGGACGGCGGATGAGAAATTCGCGGCTCTTGAAGCGGCTGGCGTGAAAACCGTGCGCAGCCTGGCCGATATCGGCGAAGCGCTGAAGGCCGTGATTAAGTAAGAAATAAAAAAACAGCCCTGACTATTTGCATGGTCAAGGGCTGGTCTTGTTTCGACATGGTTGGCCATCTGACGATGGCCTTTTTTATTTTTTGCTACCTATATCTTGAAAATTAATCACAATCATCTTCACAAATGAGATTATTTTTTGCGGTAAGCATCATTCTTTCTTTAGGGTAAATTCTGCATATTACCGGCTTAAATATCAACTTTGCCGGAGGATGGCGTGTCGCTGAAAATTCAGAATGACTACTTACAGAGTTTTTTCTCCATCGCCGATGTTTTTTCCCGTGCGACAGGGTTAGCGACGGTAGTGATTGATGTTACGGGCAAGGTTATATCTGACTGCCATAATTTTAATTCATTCTGCACATTAATGCGTAAGAATGAACAGTATCGTGCGAATTGTCAAAAATGTGATAAATATTGCGCTTTTGAAGGGTTAAAACAGGTTAAACCCAGAATACTCTGCTGTTATGCAGGATTAAGCCTCTTCTCAATGCCACTCATTCATGAAGGAAACCTTTACGGTTTTATTATCTGTGGCCAGGTGCGGGCAAAATATCAGGAATACAAAACGATCGTGGTTAATGAGCAACCGCAATGGATGAATGATTCTAAAATAAAAAGAGAGTGGGACCAGATTGTTGTCGTGGATAATAATATGCTGACTGCGTCTGCGAACCTGCTTAATTTTATTGTTGATAATTTTGAACCCGCGAGTGCTACTGAAGTAGTTAATTTCTCTGAAGTAAATAACTCGAAGTCATATTCTACTGAACTTTCCCGTCACGAGAAAAAACTTATGGAAGCGCTACGCTATATTGATGAAAATCTATATGGTGAGTTATCTCTGGAATCCGTGGCGGCTCATGTTTTTCTCAGCGCTAATTATTTCAGTCGTTTCTTTAAGAAACGTCAGGGTGTGAATTTTAAAACGTGGGTGAATCAGAAGAAAATGCAAAAAGCGGGCGAATTATTGCATGATCCTGTGCATTCAATAGACAGCATTGCCCGGAAACTTCACTACGCGCAAACCAGCTACTTTTGCCGTGTCTTCCGGGCAGCGCATCAAACGTCACCCCAGTCTTTTCGTCACGCGAGGCTTTCGCAGTAGAGGCTTTGTGGCAGCGAGAGGGCTTCTGGAATAAAAGACAATCTGTCGCTCAGCGTCACGACATCACCAATAACGATAAGCGCAGGCGGTACGATGTTCGCCTCCTGTGCTTTGTTCAATAATGAACCCAGCGTACAGGTCAGGCGACGCTGATTCTCCCGCGTGGCAGACATGATAATGGCGGCGGGGGTATCTGCTGATTTCCCCCCCATTAGCAACTCCTCGCAGATAAACGCCAGATTGGCGATCCCCATCACGATAACCAGAGTACCCTGGAGTTTGGCCAGCTGGCGCCAGTCCTGCTGCTGATTTCCTTCCCGCGTATGACCTGTCACCACGTGAAATCCGGAGGCGTAGTCACGATGCGTGACCGGAATACCCGCGCAGGTCAGGCCGCCAATGGTGGAGCTGATGCCGGGCACGACTTCGAAAGGAATGCCGATTTCAACGAGATCCTCAACTTCTTCAGCGCCGCGGCCAAACACGTAAGGATCGCCGCCTTTTAAACGAACGATGTGGTGATGGGTTTGGGCATACTGGACGAGCAGCGCGTTGATTTCATCCTGCGGTACACAATGGAAGCCTGGATTTTTGCCGACATTGATAAGCTGGCAGCCAGGAGCGGCCCATTCCAAAATTTTAGGGTTGACCAGCCTGTCGTAAATAATGACATCAGCCTGCTTAATGCACATCATCGCTTTGAGGGTGAGTAACGATATATCACCGGGACCAGCGCCAACGAGCCAGACCTTTCCGAAAGTTTTCACACTGTATCCTTTATCACGTCTAACAAAAAAAGGCAGAAACTACATCAAGGAATGATTTAAAGCAGTCGTTTGCCCGTAGGTTATAACGTGAAATTATCCAAAATTATGGCATGGATAATATTGATTAATCTCGCAAAGTTTTTTCTGCAATAAACAAGATAACTTGAAAAATTATTAAGAACTTATTGGCACTATTTGCTCGGATTTAACCTTATTTAAATTGTGTTTATTGTTGTGCTTGAGTATTATTGGTTAATATTTATCCGCCATCAGTATGAGTAAATCATGGATTGGATCAATGACATCAATGGACAAAATAAAATATAACTCTCGGTGCTTATCTGGGTAGCTTGAATTATTTTTTATAAATTAAACTATTTTTGTACGCTGCATATGGAAGAGGTTATGAGAGGAAAAATACCGAAGACGGAGTTGCTGGTAACTTTTGAAGTAGTTGCGCGTCACGAAAGTTATACCCGGGCAGCAGAAGAACTTGCTTTGACACAAAGTGCTGTTTTCCGCCAGGTGAATGCGCTGGAGGACTTCCTAAATACCGCGCTATTTAATCATGCCAAAAAGCGTATTTTTTTAAATGCCGCAGGCAAACACTATTTAAGTATCGTTAAAGAAACGTTAAATAAGCTCGAACGAGATACGACGACGATAATGACCTGGCAGCCGACTGTACAGGTTATTGAGCTGGCGGTGAATCCAACGTTTAGCACGCACTGGCTGATCCCTAACTTGCGTGAGTTCAATAAACTTAACCCTGATATTATCGTGAACATCCATTCTTTGGCGAATATCGGCGATTTCCTCAATCGTGAGTATGATGCGGCAATCATGCGCGAAGATTTTTACTCGCCGTGGTCAGAAGTGGAGTACCTGTTTGAAGAGGAAATTTTACCTGTATGCAGCAGCAGCCTGCTGAACGAAGCCGAACGGAAGCTGGCAGTCAACGATCTGCTGAATGAATTTCCCCTGTTACACCAAAGTACGCGCATCAAAGGCTGGCAGGAATGGTTTGCACTGTCCGACGTCAGCAGCCCGCTGGTCAATAAAGGCCCGCGATTTGATTTGCTCTCGATGCTGATCGCAGCGGTACGCTCGAATTTGGGGGTCGCATTGTTACCCAGATTTGCCATTCAGCACGATCTGGATTGCGGTGATATGGTGATTCCCTGCGATGTTCCGATGCGTACCGGGAACCGTTTCATCATGACATGGCGCGAAGAGAAAGCGGAATCCCCGCATTTGCAGACATTCCGTAACTGGCTGCTCAGTAAGTCCGTCGTGTCAGGTTGATAGATACTTCGGCCTACAGTCCTGTAGGCCGAAGTATTATTCCTACCAGTCGATACCAACCTGGGCCTGAATACCGCTATCAAACGCGTGCTTGACCGGGCGCATCTCACTGACCGTATCAGCAAGCTCCAGTAAAAGCGCGTGACATCCGCGTCCCGTGACGATCACGCTCTGTTCGGCGGGACGATTCTCGATGGCGCCGATAACCTCCTGTGTATCCAGATAGTGATAAGCCAACATATACGTGAGCTCATCCAGCACCACCAGGTCATAGTGCGCATCGGCGAGCATGCGCTTACTTTCCTGCCAGACGGCTGTCGCTGCCGCGATGTCTGCTTCCTTGTTCTGGGTTTCCCAGGTAAAGCCGGTACCCATAATATGGAATTCTACACCGAGCGGTTGTAGCGTGTTGTACTCGCCATTATCCCACTGGCCTTTAATAAACTGCGCGACGCCAACGGTTTTTCCGTGACCGACCGCGCGCGTTGCCGTACCAAAGGCGGCGGTGGATTTTCCTTTACCGTTGCCGGTGAAGACTATCAAAATACCTTTCTTCTCCGTTGCTGCCGCCACGCGGGTATCAACCTGCTCTTTCAGCTTTTGCTGACGTTGACGGTGCCTGTCGTTATTGGCTCGCGCTTCCATTGTTGCTCCTTAATGCCCGGCAGGGCAGGTTGCGCAGCGATGCTGCTGCTCAAACTGACTAAAGAAGTTATTGCCTTTGTCATCCACTAATACGAAGGCGGGCATATTTTTAACTTCCATCATCCACACCGCTTCCATTCCCAGTTCGGGATATTCAAGGCAATGCAGGCTCTTCACGTGTTGCTGTGCCAGCAGGGCCGCGGCACCGCCAATGCTGCCGAGGCTAAATCCACCGTGTTTGTGACAGGCATCAGTGACCTGCTGACTGCGGTTACCCTTGGTGAGCATAACGAGACTTCCACCTTCTGCCTGGAAAGCATCGACGTATCCATCCATACGCCCACCGGTAGTCGGACCCATTGAACCACAGGCCTGATTTTCGGGTGTTTTGGCGGGGCCAGCGTAATAAACGATATGTTTTTTCATGTATTCTGGCATCGGCTCGCCGTTATCCAGACGCTCTTTGATTTTGGCATGAGCAATATCGCGGGCGACAACAATTGGGCCGCTGAGCGACAGCCGGGTGCCTATCGGCAGTTGCGAGAGATCGTGCATGATCTCTCGCAGCGGACGGTCCAGATTGAGCTGCACGGTCTGACCGCTGTTTTCTACGCGGTGAGAATCGGGAATAAATTTGCCTGGATTGTGTTCAAGTTTTTCCAGCCAGATACCGTGCTTATTAATTTTGGCTTTAATGTTGCGGTCGGCAGAGCAGGAGAGGGCCATGGCGATAGGGCAGGAGCCTCCGTGGCGTGGCAGGCGAATCACGCGAATGTCGTGCGCAAAGTATTTACCGCCAAACTGTGCGCCAATACCAAACTCGCGGCTGGCATTGAGCAGCTCGGCTTCCAGCGCCGTATCGCGGAATGCCTGACCCAGTTCGTTCCCGCTGGTGGGCAGGTTATCGTAATATTTGGTTGAGGCCAGCTTCGCCACTTTCAGCGATTGATCGGCGGAGAGTCCTCCCACCACGAACGCGATGTGATACGGCGGGCAGGCAGCGGTACCCAGCGATTTCATTTTTTCGATCAGGAAGGCGGTGAGCTTTCCCGGCTGCAGAATGGATTTGGTTTCCTGGAACAGCGCTGCTTTATTGGCTGAGCCGCCGCCTTTGTTGACGAACAGGAAGCGGTATTCATTACCCGGGGTGGCACTAATGTCAATTTGCGCAGGCAGGTTAGTCTGAGTATTCACCTCGGTGTACATATCCAGCGGGGCGTTTTGCGAGTAGCGCAGGTTGTTTTCCGTGAAGGTGGTATACACGCCCTTGCTTAATGCTTCGGCGTCATCGCTGCCGGTCCACACCTGCTGCCCTTTACTGGCGACAATGGTCGCAGTGCCGGTGTCCTGGCAGTTGGGCAGTACGCCTTTGGCGGATACTTCGGCATTGCGCAGCAGCTGGAGCGCGACATATTTATCGTTACTGCTGGCCTGGGGATCGTGCAAAATGCTGGCTATCTGTTTCAAATGTCCGGCGCGCAGAAAAAATGAAGCCTCATAAAATGCCTGCTGTGCTAATAAGGTTAACGCCTCAGGCGCCACCTTAATCACTTCCTCTCCGTCTAACTCCGTTACCGTTACGTGCTGGTTACTCAGTAATTCATACTCGGTACTATCTTTACTCTGAACAAAGAGTTCCTGCCAGACAAATGGTTTAGACATGTTTACTTCTCACCTCTTCATTTTTGCCGGATGACGGCGTAAATAAATGCGCTAATCGTAGGCCGGATAAGCGAAACGCCATCCGGCATAGTGCTATTTTGCTAAAAAGACATTGGCCTGCGTCGCTTCGGCGACATATTCGATAGTTTGCTGAGCGCGAACGCTGTTACCGGCTTCATCCAGCGGCGGAGAATAGACGGCTATGGCATATTCACCCGGAACAACGGCAACCATCCCGCCGCCGACGCCGCTTTTCGCCGGGATGCCGACGGTGTACAGCCACTTGCCGCTGCCGTCGTACAATCCGGCAATGGCCATTTCTGCCAGCACCTGCGGAACATATTTTTCATTCAGCAACTGCTTGCCGTTAAACGGAGATTTGCCTTTGTTGGCGAGTACCGCACCCATTTTGGCCAGTTGCTCAACGGTGATATCGACTGAGCACTGACGGGTATAAATTTCAACGGCTTCGTCGGTGTTGCCATAGAAGCTGTTATAGGATTCCATCAGCTTCGCCAGCGCCTGATTGTGCTGGTTGGTTTCCATCTCAGATTTGAAAACCGGCTCGTTAACGGTGAGCGTGGCATCTGCCCAGACGTTCAGGTTGTCGAGAATTTTGTTCCAGCGATCGGTTTTGTCTTTGGCTTCAATCAGGCTAACGGTGCTCATCGCGCCGGCGTTAACCAGCGGGTTTTCCGGTGCGCCTTTGGTCAGTTCAACGGCTAAACCTGAGTTGAATGGCATACCGGTGGCATTAGCACCGAGTTTTTCCAGAACCACCTGCGGGCCGTGCTGCTCCATGGCTAGCGCCATGGTGAAGACTTTACTCAGGGATTCCATCGGGAAGGGTTTATTGACATCGCCAACCTGGTAGATTTTACCGTCAACCGTGGCGATGGTGATGGCAAAATTTTTCGGGCTATAGGTCGCCAGGGCAGGGATGTAGTCGGCGACTTTTCCGTCATTGTTACTTTTATATTTCTGGTGGGCCTGTTCAATCAGTTTGGCGTAATCTGGCGTGGTTTGCGCGAACGTGGTTGCGCTAAACAAGACGCTAAAAGAAAAAAGACTCACGCCGAGAAGTGTTTTGTTCATTGTGCATTCCTGCTGATTTGATAACTATGTTGCCGGATGGCGGTGCAAGCACCTTATCCGGCCTACAGGTTAGTGCATGATTTGTAGGCCGGATAAGCGTAAGCGCCATCCGGAAATCGTGTTTTATCAGGACAAAGCCACTTCCGTTTCAGTAACCGGACGTTCCTGCTCTGGGGTTTTCACTGGTGCAGTGCCACGACAACCCTGGCCGAAGTGTTCACCTTCCCAGCGACCGACAATGGCAGCGCCCATGGCGTTACTCATGACGTTGGTGGCAGAACGACCCATATCGAGGAACGGATCGACGCCCATCAGCAGGATCAGACCGGCTTCCGGAATGTTGAACTGGTTCAGCGTGGCGGCGATAACCACCATTGACGCACGCGGTACGCCCGCCATCCCTTTGGAGGTCAGCATCAGGATCAGCAGCATGGTGATTTGCTCGCCCATGCTCAGTTCGATGTTGCACGCCTGGGCAATAAAGACAGTGGCGAAGGAGCAGTAGGCCATGGAGCCGACCAGGTTAAACGAGTAACCGATAGGCAGCACGAAGCTGGCAATTTTGGAAGATACGCCAAACTTCTCCAGTTTATCCAGCGTGCCCGGGAAGGCGGCTTCAGAACTGGAGGTGGTAAAGGCCAGCAGCGCAGGTTCGAGAATAGATTTGGTCAGACGGCTGATGCAAGGACCGACGATCATTGTCGACAGGCCAATCAGGATGGCCCACAGCATACCCAGTGTCAGGTAGAACTCACCCATGAAGATCCCGGCGCTCACCATCACACCCAGACCACGTTCGGCAATCAGACCAGAAATAGCGGCAAAAACGGTCAATGGCGCGAACAGCATGACGTAACCCGTCAGCTTCAGCATCACGTGTACCAGCGAGTCCAGAACCTTCACGATCGGTTCGGCTTTTTCGCCAATGGCGGCCAGGCTGCAACCGAGGAAAATTGAGAACACCACGATCTGCAGGATTTCGTTACGTGCCATCGCGTCAACGATACTGGTCGGTACCGCGTGGGAGATAAATACTTTCAGCGTGAACGGCTCTGACTTAACGGCAGCGACAGCGCCTACGTCATGCGGAACAAAGTTAATGCCCGCACCTGGCTGGAAGATATTAACGATAACCAGGCCTAATGCGATTGACAGCAGTGAGGCGCAAATAAACAGGAAAAAGGTTTTAGAAAATATACGTCCCAGCGTTTTGGCATCACCCATTTTGGCAATACCAACAACCAGCGTGGAGATAACCAATGGCGCGATAATCATTTTCACCATACGTAAGAATATGGTGGTGAAAATGGAAATATCCGCCGCATAAGATTTTGCTGTTTCAGCCGCAGCCATATTATTAATGCCCACACCGGCAATCATGCCGAGTATCAGGCCTAATATGATCATCTTCGTTAAACTAATTTTCTTCATGTGTACTCCATATCGGATAAAGGCTGGTAATGAAAATTGTGTAGGGTGGCGCGCGCCTGAGCCGGAACAGCAGCTCAGGCGCGCGCCTGTTGTGACCAACCGCATGAATACTTCGAAGCACTGTGATACCGCTGAATTCTGTGCCCCAATGGTTGTTATTGTGTTTTTTATTACAAATCGAACTCAATACTTAATAATGGTGCGTGTTGCTGCGCGCCATAAACATCATTGTCACCGACGTTGCCAGAAATAATATCTCGCGGCATGACGATTTTTACTGCATTTGCTGGGTCAAACCAGACGATATTGTGAATAAACTCGGGTTTAACATTATATAAGCCAGCAATAAGCTGCGGTGTTAATTGTTCGCAGGCTTTTACTCGCAGATAGTCTTCCTTGGTTTTAAATAAAATATCTAAAACCAATTCGTACGGTCCGGCGTTTTTGGAACGAATTACCTGCGCCAGTGAACAAATTGAGTGTTTCATGCCTGAACTCCTTCTGGCGTCACCTGTTCAATGTGGAAATCGAAACGCAGTGCATCACTCGCTTCAATCAGGTGATAGATTGAGAACTCATACACAGGACCACTCTGAATATCAGATGGCGAGAACGGGAAAGCGAGGTTGCCCGCCGTCGCAATGCGATTTTCATAACCGTAGTGCAGCAGGGTAGAGCGCACCAGCGAGCACACGCTGTTGGCGATATCCTGCGTTGGCGCGACCACGTCCAGTAAAATCCCCAGTTCATGACCGGCGGTTTTCATTGGTTCATGATTGCCCATCACGCCGTTCTTACCGTACAGGTGGAACGTCATGCGGATACTGTCATCATTCAGCGAAAGGTTACGTGCAACGCTTGCCTGTACCTCTTCGAGAATGGTGTCAATCCCGGCAATCATTATTGGGTCGCGCGTTCCGGCGATGGTCAGGCAGCGGAAGCCAACCTGACGCGCACCTTCCAGTTTCAGCGCATATGGCGTCTCTTCATGACGTGAACCGCTGACATACACTTCACCGTCGTTTACCGCAGTAAAGGTACACGCTTTCAGGTTCAGCACGCCGCCCGGTCCCGGCAGGAAGTACGGATCGGATTTCTCATACAAAGTGTGCGCCGCGGCGGAAGTTTCAGTGAACTTACGCTTTGGATTGAACGCCTTCAGCGTAAAGCCGTTGTCGTCAATGATCCCCATCGCACAATCTGAGCCGGAGCCCGGGGTGGCGGCAATAGCAGCACACTCAAGGATCTTACCGCAGTGAAGCGCCAGACCTTCATCAAAGCCCTGCATAATCGGCAGTGCGGCAAAACAGGCCGGATCGTAGGCTCGTCCGCCCAGTACCACCTGCGCACCTGCTTCCAGCGCACGCTGGAAAGGTTCGACGCCCATTTGCGCGACGATGTAGGTGCTCTCTTCGATAGCTGTGTGAGTCAGTTCAGGGACAAAATCGAGCGCGGTGATTTTGCCGTTATCCAGCGCCTGATGAACGACCTCTTTGTCGACATCAGATGGGATCAGCGCCATTGAGAAGGACAGTTTTTCTTCCTGAGCAATCTCGTGGATTATCTGGCGACACCACTCCAGATGCGGAGCGGCACCTGAACCACCGGCTGTGCCGATCACGACCGGGATGTTGTTCTTAACGCCTGCCACGATCATATAGCGCAGATCGCGTTTTACACCGGCCCTGTCGGTAAACGGTTTACCTGCCCCGAGGTAGTGGGGGCCAGGATCGGAGGAACCCGCGTCAACAGCAATAAGATCCGGTGACTCTTCCATGGCTTTACGAAAACTTTCTTCCGGGAAGCCATAACCCAGGATAGCCGTAGGCGATAAGATCTTAAATGTGCGTGCCATCTCTTAATCCTTAGTCTGCAACAGCGCGATGGTGCGGTTCATTTCGTTAAACACGATGTTGAGACCTTCATCGAAACCCATACCTGGTTTTACCAGCATGCGCATTGGGCGTGCAGCCAGCGCGACGTGTACGCAGGTACGCGCACTGATTTCGGTTTCGTTACAGGTACCGCCCTGATAGGCTTCCATGGCGTGTTTGTTGCAATACAGCACCGCGTCAACGATGTTGTGAATGCCGCCGAGATCCGGGGTTTTGATCTGCACCATGTGGCAACTGCCCGCATCGGTGAAGTCGACGATATCCTGATAGGTATTACACCATTCATCAGCCACGATTTTCACGCCGGAGCCCAGACGGGTCAGCTCTTTGGTGATGGCGGTCAGCATGCGGATCTGATCCGGCTTGTTACCGGCATCAACCGGACCCTCAATGTACAGCGGCAGGCCCTGTGCTTCGGGTTCCAGGCTAGCGATGTATTCGGCGCAGCGAACCGGATCCATATCGAAAATCAGGCCGATAGTGCCGTATACATCAATATGCAGTGTCGGGTGATAACGTTCGCTGGTGCGCAGGCTTAAGATGCGGTTGGATAACCAACGCACGTACTCACGCAGTTTTTCGCCTTTAAAGCCCAGCTTCTCTTCAACGTTGTTGATCAGCGCATGCGGCAGGACGTCCACGCCTTTGAGGATCATTTTGTCGACGGCGACGTAGCGATCGTCACCACTCTGACCAAATAAAGGGATCGCTTCCGGGACGCACGGCAGCTGCCATTCATCGCAAACCACTTCTGTTTTCAGGCGACCGGTAGCCAGCGCAGCGGCATCCAGCAGCGCCTGAGACAGACCGTAACGTACGGCGGTATGCAACAGATGGCCGTCAATACGCAACTGGTCGAAGAAACGGGCGTTCGGCAGGAACGCATCGACGTCACGGCCTTCCAGCAGCGGTTTGATGTGATCGTTGAGGAACGGAATGAAGTTCTCTGCCAGGAACAGCGGATCACGACCGCCCGCACCGGAATACTGTACGGCGGCACAATCACCGACTGCTACCGCGCCGTTTTCCAGAATCAACTGAACCGAAACGCATTCACCTGCCTGACGAACAGAGGTAAATCCAGGCGTTACCGGGGTACCGGTATAGATGAACCCATCGTGACCTGCGCCGTCTTTAATGGCCTGCTGGTCGTCAAAATAAAATGAGGAGTAGCCAGCGGTGAAAAGGGCCTGTTTAATTTTCATTATGGTCTTCCTATTAATTTACTGTGGGATACGGCGTTGATGTCATCAATGACCATCTGGAAAGAAGGCTTGCGACCTTCAAAGTGGGCGCGCTCTGCGACATAGTCGTGGTGCAGGGCGAGAATATCTTTCGGTAACGGAACGGAACCGGCTTCAAGAATACGGATGGCGCCCGAGTTATCGCGAACCGGCAGGATTTTGCCGGCGTTACAGGCGGCAGGTGCGAAAGGCACATCCAGTACGCCAGCTTCAAAGGCCAGCACGGTACCGCGTGCAATGTCGCCATTACCCAGCTCGAAGACTTTCTTCAGTACCGCGCGGACTTCGCTTTTAATCAGATCAACTTCCTGCTCAACGGCTGCGCATTGTGGGAATTTCTGGTCGCTAACCATGTTAAGCATCTGGCGGGACGCTTTCAGACCCTGGGCGTTAGCTGCCGCCGTTGGGATACCGAACGCTTCGTGCGGGCTCTTGGTGATCACTTTCGTGGCGCCAGACATGCCAGCCACTGCCGCACCCCAGGCGATAACGGAGAAGGCTTTCGCTTCATCTTCCGGGAATCCGCCCATCCACTGGTGGAATACGGTGCTCAGCTCATAGTCGTCGAAACCGTGGTTATGGAAGTATTCGTGAGACAGTTCGCGCAGCGCCTGAATGGCGGCGATATCCTGCGTCAGGCTACCGACCTGGCCGTAGCCTACGGTAATGGACTTCACGCCCTGTTCCAGCGCCAGCAGACCTTCGATGATCGCGACCGAGTGGGACATAAATGGTGGGATCAGGGTGCCGGTCAGTGGGCCAAATGGCTCACGGTTAATGCGAATCCCGTTTTCTTCGTACAGTCCCATCAGACGATCGCAGTACTGCCAGTCACGGATGGATTTTTCCAGGGTAACGCGCTTGGCGTAAGGGATGTTGTAGGAGATACCGCCACCTTCGTAGCTGGTAAAGCCACTGGCCATGGCAATTTCTGCCAGCAGGCGCGCATCCGGGGTTCCGTGGCGAACCTGGATTGGTTTTTCCAGAGATTCAGTCATACGGCGGCAGGCAGCAACCCCGTGATTGACGACCGGTAAACCGTTCAGTTTGGATGTGCCCGCTTCGATAGATTTCTGGATCCCGACGGCGGCTTCTTCATAGCGGTTCAGGCGGGTATAAGCATCGATGGTACTGGGCAGCAGGTCGCACTCTTCTTGCAGCGTTTTAAGCAGTTCAATGTGCTCATCCATTAATGCAACGCCTGCACGCGGCTGGCTCAGGGTTTTACCCTCTTGATCGGCCTTCAACAGCGCAAGGGAGAAGCGCTTCTGATCTGGAATTGTTTGCTGGTACTTCACGCCATCTTCGAAGTTCTCTACGTCTTTGCCGGTCTCCCAGGTTTGTAACACCTGCAGCCTTTCGGTCATAAATTCGTCATGGGTCAGTTTTTTATTTCGAAGTTCCATTCGTAGCTGCCTTAAGTTTTATAGGGTTAAACACTGAATGCTGGTGCGAGCAGCGGCTTGCGGGTACAGCCTGGCGACGTTTGCCAGTAGAGGGAGCAGGCCATATGAATCGCGGTAATACTCAAACTGATTCGGTAACAGAATTCTTTTACCCTGGTCGTCCAGCTCCCGATATTTAAGCCAGTTATGAATATCAAACTGGCTGGCGCGCGAGAGCCATCCACCTGAACCGACGACTTTTCGTACGGTGGTGAGATCGCGACCCATCTGTAAATCCACGTTACCTACGCAGGTGCAAACCTGCTTTTTAGTGCCCGCGTGGCGCTCAGCGGCATAGCCCACGCATAAACCTGCCAGCAGGGTGTCGAAATATTTCTCTTCCCCGCTGAGTGGCAGGTAATCCGGTTGCCCAACCAGATGGCGCAGATAGCGGTAAAACGCTTCCTCGCGCTGCGGTTGTTGGGCAAAGATAACTTTCACCATTTCCTGCGTGCTTTCCCCGACGACGACGGCGGAAACGCGCATCCCCAAATCGCCTTCAACGGTACGTTTGACGAAAGGTTCAGGGACGCCGTGCAGGACGGTGTCGGGGGAGAGGGTATTCGCGCTGGCTGAATAGACATCCGTGGTGGCGCCGCCCATATCGATCAGCATGAATTCTTTCCACGCGCTGTCGTAATCGCTAATCGCTTTTACCAGTTCATACACTGTCCACGGCGTGGGCATGGGTTCTTCACCGGTTTCACCGACGATAACGTCCAGGCCTTTGCCTTTGACGATGCGGGACAAAAACACATCGCAAATGGCCTGACGTGCAGCAAACGGATTGGGGTGGTCGAGATCGGGCAGGATGTTATCTACCGTGGTCAGATCTTTATGTCCCAGGATTGTTTGAACATCGTCCTGAATGTCGCGGTTCCCGGCGTAGATAATGGAGCAATCAAGCTTTGACTCGGCAAGTGCACGCGCATTCGCCAGACCATAGCTCTCTTCACCGCCATCCGTGCCGCCGGTAAATAGCAGGATGTCTGGTGGTGATGTTTCCAGCTCCTGAATGTCATGGCGGTTCAGTTTGTACGAATAATATTGCGCGATTTTTGCGCCAGCCGAATGGGCGGTAACTTTTGCCGATTCCAGCGTAATGGAAGGCACCAGCCCCATTGCTGCAACGGCGAGTCCCCCTTTGGCCGACGAGGAGTACTTCAACTGCACTTCACCACTTTTCAGTAACGGGCGAGCATCGGCAACATTCAGCACCTGATTCAGGCTGGCAAAGAAACCGTCTGCCAGATGATGTGTGGTGGTTGGGGTCAGGACATGGTTTACCAGCGTTAACTCATCCCCTTCATGGGCGAAGAGGGCTGCCTTGGTCCATGTCGAGCCGATATCGACAGAAACTGTTTGCATCAGATAGCCTCTTCCAGGCAACGCTGCTCGAGGCCATTGTGTTGGTGAATATCATTGGTGATTAGCGCACAGACATCTTCCAGATCGTGGCTTGGTGCGAAGACGCGGTTAAAGCCCATCTCTTTAAACTTCACTTCCACGTCTGCAAAGTCGTGTTTACCAACAACCAGGTTACCGCCAACGTAGAGCAGGATGTCGCCAAGACCACGTTCGATGCAGCGCTCACGCAAACCGAGGCAATCAATATCGCCGTGCCCGTAGATAGATGACACCACGATGGCATCGGCACCGGTTTCAATCGCGGCATCAATATATTCATCCTGACTCACCATCACCCCTAGGTTGATTACGTGAAAATCATGAGAGGTAAAAACGCGATCCAGAACTTTATTGCCTACTGCATGGCAGTCAGCACCGATAACGCCAATAACAAGTGTAGATTTCTTCATGGGTAATCCTCTGTAGGGCTGATGGTCAATAAGTGAAAATTATTTTTTAATATTTAGTACTTGGCTTGTGGCAACCTTTTAATAGGTTCGGAGTTTCTGTGGAAGCTGGAAAGGAAGCAATTGATCTATTTTCAAAATATCCTGATTAAAATGATTGTTATAATTGAATTTTATTAAATCTGCGCAAAATCAATGTGTTATAGTGTTGTTTTTGCTGTGGTGTCATTTTGTTAGTCAATTCGCTAATAAATAACTTGCCATCTTTGTGATCAAAATCTTATTTTGTTGTGCGCAGTTTTTAGGTGGTATTTTTAATAAGTTAAAAAATTAAATTCACTAAATAACTTGTGAACGACATAACGTTTTTTTATTTATTAATCTTATATGTCAGAAATGTCTTTTGTTAAATTTAAGATAAAAATGATAATGGATTGTTCTGGACATATTTAATCTTTAGTACGTAAGCGAAGGGGAGGCTGAACCAATAACTAATGGTGATGTATTGAGGGGATTAGGTTAGGTTCTGCGCGCATGGCCGATCCCGCTTCGTTAAGTTAGTGAATGCACCCGCGTTTCGCTTCCAATTGAGATAGTCACATTTGGGTGTTAACTATAAGTAAAATATAAATGAATGAGTTGTATAAAATGGCGATAATAAGGCTTGCTAAAAAAAATCTGTGAGCTACCCGGCAAGAAAGACTCTTTATCTATCCCCCCTAATTTTGCCGCCTCGATGGGTTAAAAGATCGTGTAGATTTTAATTAATAACCTATCATTTATGGTAACGACGATTACTTATTGTAAAACAATAAATTAACATAGGTTTCACTAATCACTCTCATGACAAACATCATTAACATTAAACTTGAAAATTGATTTAAATCAATGTTTAAAACTTGGTAAACCAACTCGAAAGAGGTTAAATTGCTGCAGATCAAATTGGTCTGAAAGTGATAAATTAGCTATAAATTGATCACTGTCGAAAAATGCAAATTTGTCGCGATAAAAACCTGTTTATTGTAAGGATTTTACGGCGTAATATAATTGCGGGATCAATTTGAGTGTTTTATTAACATGTTTGTAACTTTTCATCATTGTCCTTTCTTCACATGAGAAGAAAGAGCGACGGCGGAAGGAAGCAAATAAATTTGTATTGGGGCATGCGTGTGACCCTTTCTAACGGGGTTCACTCTCGGAGTCTTCATGCGATGAGCAAGGAGTCATGATGTTAGATATAGTCGAACTGTCGCGCTTACAGTTTGCCTTGACCGCGATGTACCACTTCCTGTTTGTGCCACTGACGCTCGGTATGGCGTTTTTGTTGGCCATCATGGAAACGGTCTACGTCCTTTCCGGCAAACAGATTTATAAAGATATGACCAAGTTCTGGGGCAAGTTGTTTGGTATCAACTTCGCTCTGGGTGTGGCTACCGGTTTGACCATGGAGTTCCAGTTCGGGACTAACTGGTCTTACTATTCCCACTATGTAGGGGATATTTTCGGTGCGCCGCTGGCGATCGAAGGCTTGATGGCCTTCTTCCTCGAATCCACCTTTGTAGGTCTGTTCTTCTTCGGCTGGGACCGTTTGGGTAAAGTCCAGCATATGTGCGTCACCTGGCTGGTGGCTTTGGGTTCTAACCTGTCCGCGCTGTGGATTCTGGTTGCGAACGGCTGGATGCAAAACCCAATCGCAGCGGATTTCAACTTCGAAACCATGCGCATGGAGATGCTGAGCTTCTCTGAGCTGGTGCTTAACCCGGTTGCGCAGGTGAAATTTGTTCACACTGTAGCGTCTGGTTATGTCTGCGGCGCGATGTTCGTTCTGGGTATCAGCTCTTACTATATGCTGCGCGGTCGTGACTTCGCGTTTGCTAAGCGTTCTTTTGCTATCGCTGCCAGCTTTGGTATGGCTGCCATTCTGTCTGTTATCGTTCTGGGTGATGAGTCCGGTTACGAAATGGGCGATGTGCAGAAAACCAAACTTGCCGCGATTGAAGCAGAGTGGGAAACCCAGCCTGCACCGGCATCCTTTACGCTGTTCGGTATCCCGGACCAGGATGCGCAGGAAAACCATTTTGCGATTCAAATCCCTTATGCGCTGGGCATCATTGCCACCCGCTCCGTTGATACACCGGTCATTGGTCTGAAAGACCTGATGGTGCAGCACGAAGAGCGTATCCGTAATGGGATGAAAGCGTATCAGCTGCTGGAAGAACTGCGTGCGGGTTCCACCGATCAGGCCGTTCGCGACCAGTTCAACAGCATGAAGAAAGATCTGGGGTACGGTCTGCTGCTGAAACGCTATACCGATAAAGTGACCGATGCGACCGAAGCGCAAATTCAGCTGGCGACGAAAGACTCCATTCCTCGTGTGGCGCCGCTGTACTTTGCGTTCCGTATCATGGTGGCGTGCGGCATTCTGATGCTGGCGATTATCGCTGTCTCCTTCTGGACCGTGATTCGTAACCGTATCGGTGAGAAAAAGTGGCTGCTGCGTACGGCTCTGTATGCGATTCCGCTGCCGTGGATTGCGATTGAGTCCGGTTGGTTTGTTGCAGAGTACGGGCGTCAGCCGTGGGCGATTGGTGAGGTGTTACCGACAGCCGTGGCGAACTCGTCGCTGACTGCGGGCGATCTGATCTTCTCGATGCTGTTGATTTGCGGCCTGTACACCCTGTTCCTGGTGGCTGAACTGTACCTGATGTTCAAGTTCGCACGCCTTGGCCCGAGCAGCCTGAAAACCGGTCGTTATCACTACGAGCAGTCCACTGTGACTTCTCAGCCGGCACGCTAAGACAGGAGTCGTCAAATGATCGATTATGAAGTATTGCGTTTTATCTGGTGGCTGCTGGTTGGCATTCTGCTGATTGGTTTTGCAGTCACTGATGGTTTCGACATGGGGGTGGGCATGCTCACCCGTTTCCTCGGTCGTAATGATACCGAGCGTCGAATTATGATTAACTCCATCGCCCCGCACTGGGACGGTAACCAGGTTTGGCTCATCACCGCGGGTGGCGCACTGTTCGCTGCCTGGCCGATGGTGTATGCCGCTGCATTCTCTGGTTTCTATGTGGCGATGATCCTTGTGCTGGCGTCCTTGTTCTTCCGTCCGGTCGGTTTTGATTACCGTTCCAAGATTGAAGACATGCGCTGGCGCAACATGTGGGACTGGGGCATCTTCATTGGTAGCTTCGTACCGCCGCTGGTCATTGGCGTCGCGTTCGGTAACCTGCTGCAAGGGGTTCCGTTCCACATGGATGAGTACATGCGTTTGTACTACACCGGTAACTTCTTCCAGTTGCTGAATCCGTTTGGTCTGCTGGCCGGTGTTGTGAGCGTGGGTATGATTATCACCCAGGGCGCGACCTATCTGCAGATGCGTACCGTGGGTGAACTGCACCTGCGTGCACGTACCACCTCTCAGGTTGCAGCGCTGGTCACTCTGGTATGCTTCGCGCTGGCAGGTGTTTGGGTGATGTACGGTATTGACGGTTATGTGGTGACTTCCGCTCTGGATCACCATGCAGCCTCTAACCCGATGACCAAAGAAGTGGCACGTGTTGCGGGTGCATGGATGGTGAACTTTAACAATGCACCTATCCTGTGGGTGGTTCCGGCTCTGGGCGTAGCCCTGCCGCTGCTGACCATCCTGACTTCTCGTATGGAGAAAGGGGCCTGGGCGTTCGTCTTCTCTTCACTGACGTTGGCCTGTATCATCCTGACGGCCGGTATCGCAATGTTCCCGTTTGTGATGCCATCCAGCACCATGATGAACGCAAGTCTGACTATGTGGGATGCCACCTCCAGCCAGAGAACATTGAACCTGATGACCTGGGTTGCGGCGGTGTTTGTACCGATCATTCTGCTCTACACCAGCTGGTGTTACTGGAAGATGTTCGGTCGTATCACCAAAGAAGATATTGAAAACAATACCCACTCTCTGTACTAAGTAAGGAGCTAAAAATGTGGTATTTCGCATGGATTTTGGGAACGCTTCTTGCCTGTGCATTTGGGATAATCACAGCGCTGGCGCTTGAGCACGTAGAAGCAGGCAAAGCCGGACAAGAAGAAAGCTGATGACCAATATTATCGCGATGTTATATGCGGTAATGGACAAGCGCCCCTTGCGGGCGCTTTCCTTTGTGCTGGCAATCGTGTTGGCTGGCTGCATATTCTGGGATCCCTCACGCTTCGCAGCGAAAACCAGCGATCTGGAAATCTGGCATGGTCTCCTGTTGATGTGGGCGGTCTGCGCCGGCATTATCCACGGCGTTGGATTTCGTCCTCGCGCCGTACACTGGCAGGGCATCTTCTGCCCGCTGATAGCCGACATCGTGCTGGTGGTTGGTCTGATTTTCTTCTTCTTTTGAATAAGAAACATCCTTAAATATTTATGGGCTTGCATAAGCCCATAATTTTTTACTCTCCGTTTACTTTCCCCCATTCCAAAGCATCATTCCCGCGCGTATAGTAGCATCGGTTAAAAGTTCTAACTTTTGTTGCATTACCGGGATGTAAAGTGAATACAACGCTGTTTCGATGGCCGGTTCGTGTCTATTATGAAGACACCGATGCCGGTGGAGTGGTTTACCACGCCAGTTACGTCGCTTTTTATGAAAGAGCACGCACAGAGATGCTGCGTCATCATCACTTCAGTCAGCAAGTGCTGCTGGCCGAACGTGTGGCCTTTGTGGTGCGCAAGATGACCCTGGAGTATTTTGCGCCAGCCAGGCTCGACGACATGCTCGAAGTCCAAACCGAAATTACGTCAATGCGTGGCACCTCATTGGTTTTCACGCAACGCATTGTCAACGCAGAGAACACCGTGCTGAATGAAGCCGAAGTTCTGATTGTTTGCGTTGATCCACTCAAGATGAAGCCTCGTGCGCTTCCCAAGTCTATTGTCGCGGAGTTTAAGCAGTGACTGACATGAATATCCTTGATTTGTTCCTGAAGGCAAGCCTTCTGGTTAAACTTATCATGTTGATTTTGATTGGTTTCTCAATCGCATCCTGGGCCATTATTATCCAGCGGACCCGTATTCTTAATGCCGCTTCACGTGAAGCAGAAGCGTTTGAAGATAAGTTTTGGTCCGGCATTGAGCTATCGCGCCTGTATCAGGAAAGCCAGGGGCGTCGTGATAATTTGGCGGGTTCTGAACAAATTTTCTACAGCGGGTTCAAAGAGTTTGCGCGTCTGCATCGGGCAAATAATCATGCGCCGGAAGCCGTGGTTGAGGGGGCATCCCGTGCGATGCGTATCTCCATGAACCGTGAACTGGAAACGCTGGAAACGCATATTCCGTTCCTCGGGACCGTTGGCTCGATAAGCCCGTATATCGGTCTGTTCGGTACCGTTTGGGGGATTATGCACGCATTTATCGCCCTGGGCGCGGTAAAACAGGCAACGCTGCAAATGGTTGCGCCGGGTATCGCAGAAGCATTGATTGCAACGGCTATCGGTCTGTTTGCGGCAATCCCGGCGGTTATGGCTTACAACCGACTGAATCAGCGCGTGAACAAGCTGGAACTGAATTACGACAACTTTATGGAAGAGTTCACCGCGATTCTGCACCGCCAGGCGTTTACCAGTAGCGAGAGCAACAAGGGGTAAACCATGGCCAGAACGCGTGGACGAGGTCGTCGCGAACTCAAGTCCGAAATCAATATTGTACCGCTGCTCGACGTACTGCTGGTGCTGTTGCTGATCTTTATGGCAACGGCGCCGATCATTACCCAGAGCGTGGAAGTTGATCTGCCGGATGCAACCGAATCGCAAGCCGTCAGCAGCAACGACGAGCCTCCGGTCATTATTGAAGTTTCCGGTGTCGGGCAGTACAGCGTGGTGGTTGAGAAAGACAGGATGGATCAACTGCCGCCGGAGCAGGTAATCGCGGAAGCGAAAAGCCGCCTGCAGACCAATCCGAAAACGGTCTTCTTAATCGGTGGTGCGAAAGACGTGCCTTATGATGAAATAATTAAAGCGCTGAACTTGTTACACAGTGCAGGCGTGAAATCGGTTGGCTTGATGACGCAGCCAATCTGATGTCTGCGTATTCCTGGCTTGAAATATAGCGCGTAACAGGCGAACAGTTTTTTGGGAACCGAGAGTGTCAAAGGCAACCGAACAAAACGACAAGCTCAAACGGGCGATAATTATTTCAGCGGTGCTGCATGTCATTTTATTTGCAGCACTGATCTGGAGTTCGTTCGATGAGCACATTGATGCTTCAGGCGGCGGTGGCGGCTCGTCTATTGACGCCGTTATGGTCGATCCTGGTGCCGTTGTTCAACAGTACGATCGCCAACAGCAGCAGCAGGCAAGTGCGAAACGTGCAGAAGAACAGCGTGAAAAACAGGCGCAGCAACAAGCTGAGGAGCTTCGTGAGAAGCAGGCGGCTGAGCAAGAGCGACTGAAGCAGCTGGAAAAAGAACGTTTGGCCGCGCAGGAAAAAGTGCGCGAACAGACGGAGCAGCAAAAACAGGCTGAAGCCGCAGCGGCGAAAGCGCAAGAGCAACAGAAGCAGGCTGAAGAAGCGGCGGCGAAAGCTGCTGCGGACGCGAAGGCCAAAGCGGATGCTCAGGCGAAACAAGCCGCAGAGGCCGCGAAGAAAGCGGCTGCGGACGCACAGAAGCAGGCTGAAGCTGAAGCTGCGAAAGCCGCTGCTGATGCGAAGAAAGTCGCTGAGGTGCAAGCGGCTAAGGCTGCGGCTGACGCTGCGAAAAAAGCCCAGGCAGAAGCCGCTAAACAAGCTGCAGCCGAGAAGGCCGCTGCTGAGAAAGCTGAAAAAGCGGCTGCCGCGAAAGCTGCTGCCGCTGAAAAAGCCGCTGCGGATAAAAAAGCAGCAGCTGAAAAAGCGGCCGCAGACAAGAAAGCGGCCGCCGCCGAAAAAGCAGCAGCCGATAAGAAAGCTGCGGCAGATAAAGCCGCTGCCGCCAAAAAAGCGGCTGCGGAGAAAGCAGCAGCAGCCTCTGGTGTTGACGATCTGTTAGGTGACTTAAGCTCCGGTAAGAATGCACCGAAATCCGGTGGTGGAGCGAAAGGTAGCGGACAACCGGCGAAAGACAGTGGTACAAGTGGTGCAAACGGTGGTGCATCGGGTGCTGATATTAGCGCTTACGCGAAGCAAATTCAGGTCGCGATTCAGAGCCGTCTGTTTGATGCGGGCCTCTATCAGGGGAAACAATGCGTATTGCATATTAACCTTGCGCCAGATGGACGATTGAAGAGTGTGACATCTGAAGGTGGTGATCCTGCACTCTGCCAGGCTGCGTTAGCGGCGGCGAGATCGGCAAGTATTCCTAAACCGCCTAACGAGGCTGTTTACGAAAAGATAAAAGACGCCAAGCTGGACTTTAAACTGTAACCGTTTTCCCGGGTTTTCGGACGAAAACAGTCTAAGGTTGAGACAGAGTTCTGGTAGTTTTGTGTATTTGAGTTTGTTAACATTCTGCTAAATTATCGTGGGCTTTCCGTCCAGATAAGGGAGATATGATGAAGCAGGCATTACGAGTAGCATTTGGTTTTCTGATGCTGTGGGCAGCGGTGCTGCATGCAGAAGTACGTATCGAGATCACCCAAGGGGTGGACTCGGCACGCCCGATTGGTGTTGTCCCGTTCCAGTGGGCAGGGCCGGGTGCTGCACCTGAAGATATCGGCGGTATCGTGGGCGCCGACCTGCGTAACAGCGGTAAATTTAACCCGTTAGATCGTGCTAAGCTGCCGCAGCAGCCGGGTACTGCGGCGGATGTTCAGCCTGCTGCATGGTCTGCGCTGGGTATTGATGCCGTGGTTGTAGGCCAGGTTACGCCGAATCCGGACGGTTCCTACAGCGTGGCTTATCAGTTGGTAGATACCGGCGGTGCGCCGGGTACTGTACTGGCACAGAACACCTATAAAGTGAACAAGCAGTGGCTGCGTTACGCGGGCCATACTGCCAGTGATGAAGTGTTTGAAAAACTGACCGGTATTAAGGGCGCATTCCGTACCCGTATCGCGTACGTTGTTCAGACCAATGGCGGCCAGTTCCCGTATGAATTACGCGTGTCTGACTACGATGGTTATAACCAGTTCGTTGTTCACCGTTCTCCGCAGCCGTTGATGTCTCCGGCATGGTCTCCGGACGGTTCTAAACTGGCCTATGTCACCTTCGAAAGCGGCCGTTCTGCGCTGGTCATCCAGACGCTGTCTAACGGCGCGGTGCGTCAGGTTGCTTCGTTCCCGCGCCACAACGGTGCGCCAGCGTTCTCTCCGGATGGCAGCAAACTGGCGTTTGCACTGTCTAAAACCGGTAGTCTGAACCTGTACGTGATGGACATTGGCTCGGGTCAAATCCGTCAGGTGACTGATGGTCGCAGCAACAACACGGAACCGACCTGGTTCCCAGACAGTCAGAACCTGGCCTTTACCTCTGACCAGGCTGGTCGTCCGCAGGTATACAAAGTTAACGTCAACGGCGGTGCTCCGCAGCGCATTACCTGGGAAGGTTCGCAAAACCAGGATGCAGATGTCAGCAGCGACGGTAAATTTATGGTAATGGTTAGCTCAAACAGTGGGCAGCAGCACATTGCCAAACAAGATCTGGTAGCGGGTGGCGTACAAGTTCTGTCGTCAACGTTCCTGGATGAAACGCCAAGTCTGGCACCTAACGGCACTATGGTAATCTACAGCTCTTCTCAGGGGATGGGATCCGTGCTGAATTTGGTTTCTACAGATGGGCGTTTCAAGGCGCGTCTTCCGGCAACCGATGGTCAGGTTAAATTCCCTGCCTGGTCGCCGTATCTGTGATAATAAATAATTGATTAATAAAGGAATCATTGAAATGCAACTGAACAAAGTGCTGAAAGGGCTGATGATTGCTCTGCCTGTTATGGCTATTGCGGCATGTTCTTCTAACAAGAACGCCAGCAATGACGGCAGCGAAGGCATGCTGGGTGCCGGCACTGGTATGGATGCAAACGGCAGCGGCAACATGTCCTCCGAAGAGCAAGCGCGTCTGCAGATGCAACAGCTGCAGCAGAACAACATCGTATACTTCGATCTGGACAAGTACGATATCCGTTCTGACTTCGCTGCAATGCTGGATGCGCACGCTAACTTCCTGCGTAGCAACCCGTCTTACAAAGTCACCGTAGAAGGTCATGCGGACGAACGTGGTACTCCTGAGTACAACATTTCCCTGGGTGAGCGTCGTGCGAACGCCGTTAAGATGTACCTGCAGGGTAAAGGCGTTTCTGCTGACCAGATCTCCATCGTTTCTTACGGTAAAGAAAAACCTGCAGTACTGGGTCATGACGAAGCGGCTTACTCCAAAAACCGTCGTGCCGTACTGGTTTACTAAGAGAATTGCATGAGCAGTAACTTCAGACATCACCTGTTGGGTCTGTCGTTACTGGTTGGCATAGCGGCCCCCTGGGCCGCTTTTGCACAGGCGCCAATCAGTAGTGTCGGCTCAGGCTCGGTCGAAGACCGTGTCACTCAACTCGAGCGTATTTCTAACGCTCACAGTCAGCTTTTAACCCAGCTTCAGCAACAACTCTCCGATAATCAGTCCGATATTGATTCTCTGCGTGGTCAAATTCAGGAAAGTCAGTATCAGCTGAATCAGGTTGTTGAGCGCCAGAAGCAGATCTTGACGCAGATGGACAGTCTTAGCAGCGGTGGTACGCCTGCGGCACAGCCAGCAGGTGGCGACCAGAGCGGGGCAGCGGCCCCGGCCTCGAATACAGGTGCTGCAGCTACGTCAGGCGTTCCAGCGAGCTCTGGCGATGCGAATACCGATTACAATGCGGCAATCGCGCTGGTGCAGGATAAATCCCGCCAGGACGACGCGATTGAGGCGTTTCAGGACTTCATCAAAAATTATCCTGATTCTACTTACCTGCCAAATGCGAATTACTGGCTGGGACAGTTGAATTATAACAAGGGTAAAAAAGATGATGCTGCGTTCTATTTTGCATCGGTAGTTAAAAACTTCCCAAAATCACCTAAAGCTGCAGACGCGATGTTTAAGGTCGGCGTCATCATGCAGGACAAAGGTGATACAGCAAAAGCTAAAGCGGTTTATCAGCAGGTTATCACTAAATACCCTGGTACTGATGGCGCGAAACAAGCGCAAAAACGCCTCGGCGCGATGTAATGCACACCATGCGACCAGAAATCGTGTTATTTCTGGTCGCGTCGTGTGATTCCTAAGCAGTTGAGTTATATACATCGAAATTTTTGTTGCGCTAAAATCTGAAATCAGTAATATATGCCGCCGTTGCCAAGGGATATCAAACAGCCCGAAAGCGGCGAGAAAAAGTGGGGGCGTTAGCTCAGTTGGTAGAGCAGTTGACTTTTAATCAATTGGTCGCAGGTTCGAATCCTGCACGCCCCACCACTAACTTAGCAGTAAGCAGTATCCAGCGTAGTATCGGGTGATTAGCTCAGCTGGGAGAGCACCTCCCTTACAAGGAGGGGGTCGGCGGTTCGATCCCGTCATCACCCACCACTCGGGGCGTTAGCTCAGTTGGTAGAGCAGTTGACTTTTAATCAATTGGTCGCAGGTTCGAATCCTGCACGCCCCACCAACATTAACATCGTACTCAGATGTTAAACGTGAAGGATAACGTTGCTTTAGCAACGGCCCGTTAGGGCGAGACGAAGTCGAGTCATCCTGCACGCCCCACCAATTATTTGGTGGTTCCGAGTAAAAAATCTTTCAGGCGACACCCGAATGGGGCGTTAGCTCAGTTGGTAGAGCAGTTGACTTTTAATCAATTGGTCGCAGGTTCGAATCCTGCACGCCCCACCAATATCGCGGTGGGTTCCTGAAAAAGAGTAAAGTAGTAAACCCCATATGGGGGCGTTAGCTCAGTTGGTAGAGCAGTTGACTTTTAATCAATTGGTCGCAGGTTCGAATCCTGCACGCCCCACCAGTGTAAAAAGGCGCCCTAAAGGCGCCTTTTTGCTATCTGCGATTTATAAGATTGCCTGATGTGCTTCGCTTATCAGGCCTACAGACGACACTACTCGCGTAGGCCGGATAAGACGCCAGTCGCCATCCGGCATCATCACTCGCAATTATTGTGACTTTTTTACGCCAATCCGCTATCTTGTTTAGCATATAAAACAATTCTAACCGATTATGGCGTTAGTCACGCTTTTACTCGGTTATTTCGTTAAGCCAGTAAAACGAGAAAGCATGATGAGCGTGATATTTGACCCAGAAGCCGCAATCTATCCGTTTCCGCCAAAGCCACTGCCGCTGAGTGCGGATGAAAAACAATTTTATCGCGAAAAAATCAAACGCCTGCTAAAAGAGCGCGATGCCGTGATGGTCGCGCACTATTACACCGATCCTGAAATTCAGCAGTTGGCCGAAGAGACCGGCGGCTGTATTTCTGATTCTCTCGAGATGGCACGGTTTGGCTCAAAGCATTCAGCCTCTACGCTGCTGGTGGCGGGGGTCAGATTTATGGGGGAAACGGCCAAAATTCTGAGCCCGGAAAAAACCATCCTGATGCCGACGCTGCAGGCGGAATGTTCATTAGATCTGGGCTGCCCAATCGATGCGTTCAGCGCATTTTGCAATGCGCATCCTGACCGCACCGTCGTGGTTTACGCCAACACGTCGGCTGCAGTTAAAGCTCGTGCGGACTGGGTGGTGACGTCCAGCATTGCGGTTGAACTAATTGAGCATCTGGATAGTTTAGGCGAAAAAATCATCTGGGCACCGGACAAGCATTTGGGCAACTACGTGCAAAAACAGACCGGGGCCGATGTTCTCTGTTGGCAAGGTGCCTGTATCGTCCATGACGAATTCAAAACTCAGGCATTAACGCGTATGAAAGGGCTATACCCTGATGCCGCCGTGCTGGTGCACCCTGAATCACCTCAATCAATAGTCGATATGGCCGATGCCGTTGGCTCAACCAGCCAGCTTATCAACGCGGCAAAAACGTTACCGCATAAGCAGCTCATCGTGGCGACCGACCGGGGCATTTTTTACAAAATGCAGCAGGCCGTGCCGGACAAAGAGCTGCTTGAAGCGCCGACGGCCGGCGAGGGTGCAACCTGTCGCAGTTGTGCGCATTGCCCGTGGATGGCGATGAACGGCCTCAAGGCGATTGCTGAGGGCCTTGAGCAAGGTGGGGTGGACCATGAGATACATGTTGATGAAGCGCTGCGAGAAGGGGCACTATTGCCGCTAAACCGCATGTTGGATTTTGCGGCTACACTACGAGCTTAAATAAATCATTGCTCTGGGGGAAAAGATGGATTTTTTTAGCACGCAGAATATTTTGGTTCATATCCCGATTGGTGCGGGGGGGTACGATCTGTCGTGGATCGAAGCCGTGGGGACTGTTGCCGGTTTACTGTGTATTGGCCTGGCGAGTCTTGAGAAAATCAGTAACTACTTCTTCGGTCTGATAAACGTCACACTGTTTGCGATCATCTTTTTTCAGATCCAGCTTTACGCCAGCCTGTTATTACAGGTGTTCTTTTTTGCCGCCAATATCTACGGCTGGTATGCCTGGTCCCGGCAAACAAGTCAGCATGAAGCGGAGCTGAAAATTCGCTGGTTGCCGCTGCCGAAAGCGCTAAGCTGGCTGGCAGCTTGCGTGGTGGCGATTGGGCTGATGACGGTATTTATCGATCCGGTCTTCGCGTTTCTGACCCGCATGGCGGTGAACATAATGCAAGGGCTGGGATTACTGGTTGCGGCACCCGAATTGCAACCCGATGCATTCCCGTTCTGGGATTCCTGCATGATGGTGTTGTCGATTGTGGCGATGATCCTGATGACGCGTAAATACGTCGAAAACTGGCTGCTGTGGGTGATCATTAATGTTATCAGCGTGGTGATCTTCGCTTTGCAAGGTGTGTATGCGATGTCGCTGGAATACATGATCCTCACCGTTATCGCGCTTAACGGCAGCAGGATGTGGATTAACAGCGCGCGCGAACGCGGTTCACGCGCGCTGTCCCATTAGTGATGGTGATGTGAATGGCCGGACAGTCCCTGATAAAGGTGACAGTCCGGCCCGTTACATGGTTGATATTCCATCTGGATCGTTGCGTGTTCAATCTGGTAGTGATGAATAAGAAAATGCTGAATACGCTCCAGCAATGCGTCGTGATCGTGCGGTGGGATCACCTGCACATGCAGCGTCATCACCGGTTTTTCACCCACCATCCAGACGTGTACATGGTGCACATTGCGAACTTCAGGAATATCCCGGCTGAGGTGGCGCTGCAGCGCCGAAATATCCAGCGCCAACGGTGCGCCTTCCAGTAATTCGTTCACGCTATCTTTCAATAAACGCCAGGCGCTGCGCAGCACCAGCACGGAAACCAGAATCGACAGGATCGGATCCGCTGGCGTCCAGCCGGTCCAGATAATGATCAGTGCTGCAATGATAGCGCCGACCGAACCCAGTAAATCGCCCATCACGTGCAGGGCCGCAGCGCGAACGTTGAGGTTTTTCTCTTCGTTCCCGCGATGCAACACCCAGAAAGCGAGGATGTTCGCGAGTAAACCCGCAACGGCGATAACCATCATCATGCCGCCTGCCACTGGTCTTGGCGTGTAGAAGCGCTCTATCGCTTCCCAGACGATTAAAATCGTGATCACCACCAGTGCAATAGCGTTCACAAATGCGGCCAGCGTCGTGAGTCTCAGCCAGCCGAAAGTGTGCCGTATCGTGGGGGGGCGACGAGCAAACCGGACAGCCAGCAGTGCAAAAAGTAGTGCTGCTGCATCCGTAAGCATATGCCCGGCGTCCGCCAGCAGCGCCAGCGAGCCTGAAAGTATTCCGCCAACCACCTCAACGAACATAAAGCCAGCCGTAATGCAGAAGGCGAACAGCAGTCGACGGGCATTATTATCTTTAGGCAGGTCATCAGGAGTATGGGTATGTGTGTGCGCCATAATGTCATCCCTTTGTTATTCTCATCATTACTGTATGACATCATACCGGGTTTGGGCTGACAAAATTAAAAAGGAGAGCTTTTGCTCTCCCGTTATTAGCCATATTTTCAGCTTTACTGGGTGGTGCCGTCGGTTTTGGTATCTACATCATTGTTGATGCCGTTTCCGGTCTCTACCTTCTTATTGATATCCGGGCAGCGACCGTCTTTGCACATTGAGTTTTTGTGCATCTCGTCTTTGGACATCCCTTCATGATTCATTGACGAACCGTTCGGATGCAGCATGGTGCCACCTGAATTAATGTTGCTGTTGTCGACATTATTCGGCGCAACGTTCTCGCGTGCGTCCGGAGCTATTTGACCGGCGTCTGCCGAAGAATTTGCCTGACCGTTGTTTGACTGCGCGTTGGTATCTGCAGCCAACGCCGCGCCGCTGGCGAGGCTAAGAGTGGCGGTAAGAAAGAGTGAGGCCAGTTTTGTCATTTGCATAATATGCTCCTGTTATGGTCGATATGTCGGATAACCTCTTCCAACAGTGCATGTGCCAGTTAAATCCTCAGTGGGTGGTTAAATATTTCAGATTGAAAATTAAAACCAGCATAGAATATTGAAATTAATGAGAAAATAAGCTGTTGCAGTTATAAATTGTAGTTTGGATCTCGTTTTTCGCTACTTTATTGCGTTTTTTGGGTTGATTCCAGGATTAATCCGTCCAAAGTGTAAAACCCCGTTTACACTTCATAACTGAAGATATAGATTGGAGGGATTGCATTCATTTATATAAGTATGGCAACGCTGGAATAATCATGAATTATCAGAACGACGATTTACGCATTAAAGAGATCAACGAGTTATTACCCCCAGTCGCACTGCTGGAAAAATTCCCTGCTACTGAAAATGCCGCAAACACGGTGGCGCACGCCCGTAAGGCTATCCATAAAATTCTGAAAGGTAGCGACGATCGCTTGCTGGTGGTGATTGGGCCGTGCTCGATTCATGATCCGGCTGCTGCCAAAGAATATGCCGCTCGCCTGTTGGCGCTGCGTGAAGAGCTAAAAGACGAGCTTGAAATCGTCATGCGCGTTTATTTTGAAAAACCGCGTACTACCGTAGGCTGGAAAGGGCTTATCAACGATCCGCACATGGACAACAGCTTCCAGATCAACGATGGCCTGCGCATTGCGCGTAAGCTGCTTCTGGATATCAACGACAGCGGTTTGCCTGCTGCGGGTGAATTCCTCGATATGATCACCCCGCAATATCTTGCGGACCTGATGAGCTGGGGCGCAATCGGCGCGCGTACTACCGAGTCTCAGGTGCATCGTGAACTGGCGTCCGGTCTGTCCTGCCCGGTTGGTTTTAAAAATGGTACTGATGGCACTATTAAAGTTGCTATTGATGCCATCAACGCCGCTGGTGCGCCGCACTGCTTCCTGTCCGTGACCAAATGGGGTCATTCTGCGATTGTGAATACCAGCGGTAATGGCGATTGTCATATCATTCTGCGCGGCGGCAAAGAGCCGAACTACAGTGCTCAGCACGTTGCAGACGTGAAAGAAGGGCTGGTTAAAGCTGGCCTGTCTGCGCAAGTGATGATCGATTTTAGCCATGCCAATTCCAGCAAACAGTTCAAAAAGCAGATGGATGTTGCAAAAGACGTCTGCGGACAGATTGCCGGTGGAGAAAAAGCGATTATTGGCGTGATGATCGAAAGCCATCTGGTCGAAGGTAATCAGAACCCGGATAGCGGTGAGCCGCTGACCTACGGCAAGAGCATTACCGATGCCTGTATTGGCTGGGAAGATACTGACGCTGTACTGCGCCAGCTGGCGAATGCGGTCAAAGCGCGCCGCGGCTAAAGGTTAGCCTTGCTGAAAAACAAAAAAGCGCGGGTTATCCGCGCTTTTTTTATGTGCCACGAAGAAATTACTTCGCTTTCCCCTGGTTGGCAACGGCAGCAGCTTTTGCTGCGATCTCATCAGCATTACCTAAATAGTAACGTTTGATCGGCTTGAAGTTTTCGTCGAACTCATACACCAGCGGTACGCCGGTCGGGATGTTCAGTTCCAGAATTTCATCTTCGCCCATATTATCCAGGTATTTCACCAGCGCACGCAGAGAGTTACCGTGAGCGGCGATAATCACGCGCTCACCGCTTTTCATGCGCGGCAGAATGGTTTCGTTCCAGTAAGGAATAACGCGCTCGATGGTTAACGCCAGGCTTTCAGTTACCGGCAACTCTTTGTCGGTCAGTTGGGCATAACGCGGATCGTGACCCGGATAACGCTCGTCATCTTTGGTCAGCTCCGGTGGGGTGACTGCAAAGCCACGACGCCATTGCTTAACCTGCTCATCACCGTATTTTTCAGCGGTTTCAGCTTTATTCAGACCTTGCAGCGCGCCGTAATGGCGTTCGTTCAGCTTCCAGGATTTCTCAACTGGTAGCCACGCCTGATCCAGTTCGTCCAGCACGTTCCACAGGGTGTGGATGGCACGTTTCAGCACAGAGGTATAAGCAAAATCGAAGCTGTAGCCTTCCTCTCGCAGCAGCTTACCTGCCGCTTTTGCTTCGCCCACGCCTTTCTCAGACAGGTCCACATCATACCAACCGGTAAAGCGGTTTTCGTTGTTCCACTGACTTTCACCGTGACGTACCAGAACCAGCTTAGTTACAGCCATACACTCACTCCTATAAATCATATTGAATGATAATAATTCTCATTATATTGCCGTAATGCGTCAGCGGCAATGGTTATCCTTATACAATAGCGAAAATTAGGCATTAGTGTAAGAAACATGTAAATGAGACGTTGTGTTGGGGCGAAAGGAGAGTGTCTGAGCGTCAGAGGCAAAACAGGGACGAAATTTTCAGCGGTTTTTCGGCCTGAGAATTGTTCAAAATGTGAAAATCCTCATATCAAAAAGTCAATCAAACAGAATTATAGTACCTCACTCATTACTGCCTTTAGATGTCTTCAAGTATGCTATTCATAATTTATGAGTAAACGTGCAAACGATTAATTTTCCGTCAAAGAGTGCGAGTTATTTCACTTTCCTTATCAAGTGTCGTATTTGAGGGTATTTATTATGTCTGGCGCAATCAGTTCTCTTGAAAGTGTTATTTTACCTGTTGCCGTAAAACTGGGAAAACAGGTGCATGTCAACGCGATTAAAAATGGTTTTATCAGATTAATGCCTCTGACGCTTGTTGGGGCAATGTTTGTGCTCATTAACAATGTTTTTCTTAATTTTGCTGAAGGATCATTTTTCTGGTCTATGGGTATACGCCTGGATGGGGGAACAATTGCGTATCTGGAAAAAATACAGATAATTGGTAGCAGCGTCTATAATGGAACGCTGGGGATTATGTCACTCATGACGCCATTTTTTATTGGCATGGCGCTTGCCGAAGAGCGAAAAGTTGATCCTCTTGCCGCAGGATTATTATCAATTGCCGCATTTATAACCGTGACTCCATTTACCGTTGGCGGCATCAATGGTATTGGTCCAAATTGGCTGGGCGGTGCTAATATTATTTCCGGGATCATTATTGGGTTGGCGGTTGCTGAATTATTCGCTTTTATTATCCGTCGCCAGTGGGTTATCAAATTACCTGATAGCGTCCCGGAGTCGGTATCTCGGTCGTTTACTGCATTAATTCCCGGATTTATCATTCTTTTGTTGATGGGACTGACCTCGTGGGGACTGTCGTTGGCGGGGACGCATTTTCACCAGGTGATCATGAATTCAATTGCGACGCCGCTTGCGTCACTCGGGAGCATCGTGGGGTGGGCCTATGTGATATTTAATTCGTTGCTGTGGTTTTTTGGCGTTCACGGGGGTCTGGCATTAACTGCGCTAAATAGCGGTATTCTCGGTCCGTGGGGCATGGAAAACATGGCTGTCTATACCCAGTATGGTTCGATCGACGCCGCTCTGGCTGCAGGTAAAACATTCCATTTCTGGACCGGGCCTATGCTGGAATCTTATGTTTACCTGGGAGGAACAGGTGCGACGCTAAGTCTGATATTTGCGATTTTCATCGCTTCTCGTCGGGCAGACTACCGGCAGGTTGCCAAAATGGCGCTGCCGTCGGGGCTGTTTAATATCAACGAGCCCATATTGTTTGGTTTGCCGATCATTATGAATCCGGTATTAATGATCCCCTTTGTGCTTATTCAACCGATCCTGGCAGGTATCACATTATTAGTCTATTCATTGGGCATAATTCCACCCTCCACAAATTTTGCACCGTGGACAATGCCGCCGGGCCTGGGTGCATTCTTCAACTCTAATGGCAGTATTGCCGCATTGATTATGGCTTTAGTGAATCTTGCCGTGGCGACAATGATTTATCTACCATTTGTCATTATTGCCAATAAAGCACAAAACGTCATTGATGAAGAAGAGAGCGAAGCCGATATTGCGGCAGCATTGAAATTTTAATAAGGATGTACCATGGAAATCAGCACGGTTCATGAGAGTCAGTTTTTAAGGGGTAATGATTTTTATTTCTTTATTCTGGATAAAACAGAAAGTGTGAGTGGACTGCACCAACACGACTATTATGAGTTTACTCTTGTTCTGACAGGAAGTTGCCGCCAGGAGATAAACGGTAAACGCGTGATTATGGAACGTGGTGATTTTGTCTTTATTCCGGTTGGTTCTTATCATCAAACCTTTTATGACTATGGCGTTACGCGCATTTTAAACATGGGGGTGAGCAAACGCTATTTTTCTGAACATTATCTGGAAATGCTGCCATCCTGTTTTATCGCGTCGCAATGCTATGCTATGTCAAACGCGTTTTTAACGTTTATAGAAGCTACGCTGTCAACACTGGACATACACCAAAATGAATGTGAGGAGTTCAATAAATTACTCACTTTTTATGTGGTTAATCGTTTACGGCATTATGAAGATAACCCACAACTGGAGTCCATACCGGGCTGGTTAGTTCAGTTGGTGAGAGAAATGCACAAAAAATCGATGTTTGCTGATAATGCGTTGGAAAATATGGTCCGATTATCAGGAAAAACGCAATCGTATCTCACGCGAGCGACCAATCGTTATTATCAAAAAACACCTGGGCAAATAATCAATGATATTCGCATCAACTTTTGTAAAAAACAGTTAGAGACAACTAATTTCTCAGTGGCTGATATTTCATTTGAGGCGGGTTTTAGTAGTCCGGGTATTTTTATAAATAATTTTAAAAAGTTGACGTCATTCACACCTGGAAATTATCGAAGGAGTTTGGCGTGTCCGAAGAAATAACATGGTTATTGATAATATATAGCAAATAAATAAAATTTTAA
This sequence comes from Citrobacter sp. FP75, assembly GCF_018342065.1. Classification (GTDB taxonomy): domain Bacteria; phylum Pseudomonadota; class Gammaproteobacteria; order Enterobacterales; family Enterobacteriaceae; genus Citrobacter. Next base: position 461,111 of record NZ_JAFDOE010000001.1, read on the forward strand.
AGAAAGCAGAATGCTGCTTTCAGGAGCTAAAATGAAAAAATTAAAAGTGGTCACCATTGGTGGCGGGAGTAGCTATACTCCGGAACTACTCGACGGCTTTATTAAGCGCTATCATGAGTTACCCGTCAGCGAACTGTGGCTGGTGGATGTCGCAGAAGGTAAAGAAAAACTCGATATCATTTATGCACTTTGTCAACGCATGGTCGCTCGTGCTGGTATACCAATAGTTATCCATAAGTCTCTGAATCGTCAGGAAGCGTTGCAGGACGCCGACTTTGTTACGACTCAATTTCGTGTCGGTCAGCTAAAGGCGCGCGAACAGGATGAGAGAATTCCGCTATCACAGGGGTATCTGGGGCAAGAAACTAACGGAGCGGGTGGATTATTTAAAGGTCTGCGCACCATTCCGGTCATTTTCGATATTGTGCAGGATGTTCAGAACATTTGCCCACAAGCATGGATCATTAATTTTACAAATCCAGCAGGGATGGTGACTGAAGCGGTATATCGGCATACCGATTTTAAACGTTTCATTGGCGTCTGTAATGTCCCGGTAGGTATGCGGATGCTGATAGAAGATCTGCTGTCGTTAACCAAAGAGGATCAGCTTTCTATTGATCTGTTTGGTCTGAATCATCTGGTTTTCATTCGGGACGTACAGGTTAATGGACAATCGCGCTTTGCTGAGGTGCTCGATCGCGTCGCATCAGGGACAATAAACGGTAGCACAGTAAAGAATATTTTCAGCCTGCCGTTTAGTCGTGGACTGCTACGTTCGCTGAATTTGCTGCCCTGTTCTTATCTTCTTTATTATTTCAAACATAAAGAGATGCTGGCAATAGAAATGGCTGAGTACTATAAAGGCAGCGTTCGCGCCCAGGTGGTACAGGAATTAGAACATAAACTATTCGATATTTATAAAAATCCGCAACTGGATACTAAACCTGCAGAACTGGATGCCCGTGGCGGTGCTTATTACTCCGATGCAGCCTGTGAAGTTATTAATGCAATTTACAATGATAAACAGACCGAACATTATCTTAATATTCCTCATTATGGGCACATAGATAATATTCCTGCTGAATGGGCAGTAGAAATGACCTGTCTGTTAGGGCGCAATGGTGTCACGCTGCATCCACGCGTCACTCATTTTGACGAGAAGGTTTTAGGGCTGATTTACACCATCAAAGGCTTCGAAATTGCCGCCTCTCACGCCGCATTGAGCGGGCGTATGGACGATGTTTTGTTGGCGCTGAATCTCAACCCTTTGGTTGATTCGGACCGGAGCGCTGAAATTTTAGCCTGCGAAATGCTGGTGGCTAATAAAAACTATCTGCCGCAGTTTGCCGATGCCATTGCCAGCCTTCAATCAGGCGCAAATCAACAATGAGGTCAGTTTATGACGAAAATATTGATTGTGAATGCTGATGATTTTGGCTTAAGCCCAGGTACTAACTACGGCATTATTGAAGCCCATCGCCATGGGATAGTGACGTCAACGACGGCTATGATGAACGCCACGGGTATTGAACATGCGGCAGCACTTAGCGCCGATTTTCCCGCACTTGGCGTAGGCCTACATTTTGTTCTTAGCTACGGTAAGCCATTGTCACACATGCCTTCACTGGTGAGAGAGGGAGTGCTAGGTAAGTGGCTGTGGGAAACCGCTGAAAGGGGGTTACTCCAAAATGATGAAATTGTGGCTGAATTACACCAGCAATATGACCGTTTCGTCTCTCTTTTTGATCGGGTACCAACGCATATTGATAGCCATCATCATGCCCACTTTATTCCTCAAGTTTGGGAGCATGTTGCGAGTTTTGCACGTGAGAAGGGGCTTCCATTGCGTATCGACTGGCAGGCAACACGCCAGCAGAATATTACGGTGCAGGATGTTCGCGGTGTCGATTATTTCATCAATGATTTTTATGCTGAAAACGTTTCATCCCGCTTCATTCTTGATGCGCTGGAGCGTGCAACCGACGAAAATGAACACATTATTGAACTGATGTGCCATCCAGGTTTCGTCGATAAGATTGTTATGCAAAGCCGCTATTGCTATCCGCGACTGGATGAACTGGAGGTGCTAACGTCACCTGCACTTAAGCAGTACATAATTGAGCAGGGGTTCCGACTGGGAAATTATACCGATCTGTGACGTTATGCCCGGTATGCTCATACTACCGGGCAAATGATGTTGATCAGGCTGCAATAAACCGGTATTCCGTCACGCTGGCGTATTCTTCGCCAGGGCGCAGGAAGCAGTCTGGCTGCGGCCATTCCGGATGGTTCGGGCTGTCCGGCAGGAACTCGCTTTCCAGTGCCAGGCCTTGCCAGTCGGCGTAAGCTTCTGGGCCACGGGATGGCGTACCGCCGAGGAAATTCCCGGAATAGAACTGCAATGCCGGGGCAGAGGTATAGACTTCCATCTGCAGTTTTTCATCCTGCGACCACAGATGCGCGATCGGTTTGCGGACATCGCCTTGTGCCTGTAGCAGGAAGGCATGATCGTAACCTTTTACTTTCCGCTGATCGTCATCGGCCAAAAATTCGCTGTCGATAACTTTCGCTACGCGGAAATCGAACGAGGTACCCGCCACCGGCTTCAGGCCGTTGTGTGGGATACCCATCTCATCAACCGGTAAGTACTCATCCGCCAGAATTTGCAGCTTATGCTGGCGTACATCCGTTTTGTCGCCGTCGAGATTAAAATAGACGTGATTGGTCAGATTCACCGGGCAGGGCTTATCCACCGTGGCGCGGTAGGTTATCGAAATACGATTATCGTCAGTCAGGCGATACTGCGCGGTGGCGCAAAGATGACCAGGAAAACCCTGGTCGCCATCGTCAGACGTTAAGGCAAACAGCACCTGGCGGTCATTCTGATTGACTATCTGCCAGCGGCGTTTGTCGAAACCGTCCGGCCCGCCGTGCAGCTGGTTTTCGCCCTGGCTTGGCAGTAGTTCAACGGTTTCACCGGCGAAGGTGTAGCGGCTGTTAGCGATACGGTTCGCGTAGCGGCCAATTGAAGCCCCCAGAAATGCAGCCTGTGCCGGGTATTGTTCCGGGCTGGCGCAGCCGAGCAATGCTTCGCGCACGCTACCATCGCTGAGCGGAATGCGGGCCGACAGCAGGGTCGCGCCCCAGTCCATCAGCGTGACCACCATTCCTGCGTCATTGCGCAGGGTGAGCAGGCGAAACGGCTGACCGTCCGGAGCCTGCACGGGGATTTCGTTTAACATTGTCCGGCTCCTTGTGAGGGTTTGCAGACGTAGAATGTTTCTTTGATACCGGTTTTTGCTTCGTACTGCTCGGCGACAGCCTGTTGAACGGCAGGCACCAAATCTTGCGGGATCAGCGCCACGATGCAGCCGCCGAAGCCGCCGCCGGTCATGCGCACGCCGCCTTTGTCGCCAATGGTCGCTTTAACGATTTCCACCAGGGTATCAATTTGCGGCACGGTAATTTCGAAATCATCGCGCATGGATGCGTGAGATTCCGCCATCAGCTGACCCATGCGCAGCAGATCGCCTTTTGCCAGGGCTTCTGCGGCATCCACGGTGCGGGCATTTTCTGTGATCACGTGGCGTACGCGTTTGGCAACGACCGGATCCAGCTCATGCGCGACGGCGTTGAATGCGTCAAGGCTGACATCACGTAGCGCAGGCTGTTGGAAGAAACGCGCACCGGTTTCACACTGCTCGCGGCGGGTGTTGTACTCACTACCGACCAGCGTACGTTTGAAGTTACTGTTGATGATCACCACCGCGACGCCTTCAGGCATAGAAACCGCTTTAGTGCCCAGCGTACGGCAGTCAATCAGCAGCGCATGATCCTTCTTGCCAAGCGCGGAGATCAGCTGATCCATAATGCCGCAGTTGCAGCCAACGAACTGGTTTTCGGCTTCCTGACCGTTCAGGGCAATCTGTGCGCCGTCGAGCGGAAGATGATAAAGCTGCTGGAACACGGTGCCCACGGCAACTTCCAGTGACGCAGAAGAGCTTAAGCCCGCGCCCTGCGGCACGTTGCCGCTGATCACCAGATCCGCACCGCCAAAGGTGTTATTACGCTTTTGCAGGTGTTTTACCACGCCGCGTACATAGTTTGACCACTGCTGGCTATCGTGCGCGATAATCGGCGCATCAAGTGAGAACTCATCAATCTGATTGTCGTAGTCAGCGGCGATCACACGGACTTTGCGATCGTCACGCGGTGCGCAACTAATGACGGTTTGATAGTCGATGGCGCAGGGCAGGACGAAGCCGTCGTTATAATCGGTATGCTCGCCAATCAGGTTGACGCGCCCCGGAGCCTGGATCGTATGGGTGGCAGGGTAGCCAAAAGTTTCAGCAAACAGAGATTGTGTTTTTTCTTTCAGACTCATTTTTTAAACTCCGGATTCGCGAAAATGGATGTCACTGACCGCGCGCAGACGTTCAGCTGCTTGTTCTGCCGTCAGGTCGCGCTGGGTTTCTGCCAGCATTTCGTAACCGACCATAAATTTACGCACGGTCGCAGAACGCAGCAGCGGCGGATAGAAATGTGCGTGCAACTGCCAGTGTTGATTCTCTTCGCCATTAAACGGCGCGCCGTGCCAGCCCATAGAGTAGGGGAATGAGCACTGGAACAGGTTGTCGTAACGGCTGGTCAGCTTTTTCAGCGCCAGCGCCAGGTCGGCACGCTGCTCGTCGGTCAAATCGGTAATACGCAACACATGTGCTTTCGGCAGCAGCAGCGTTTCGAACGGCCACGCCGCCCAGTAAGGCACAACCGCCAGCCAGTGCTCGGTTTCCACCACCGTGCGGCTGCCGTCTGCCAGCTCACGCTGGACGTAATCGACCAGCATCGGTTTGCCCTGTTCGGCGAAATAAGTTCTTTGCAGGCGGTCTTCACGTTCGGCTTCGTTGGGCAGGAAGCTGTTGGCCCAAATTTGTCCGTGCGGATGCGGGTTTGAACATCCCATCGCCGCGCCTTTATTCTCAAAGACCTGCACCCAGGGATAGGTTTTTCCTAAGTCTTCGGTCTGTTCCTGCCACGTTTTCACAATTTCTGTCAGTGCAGGTACGCTGAGTTCCGGCAGCGTTTTGCTGTGATCGGGCGAGAAGCAAATCACGCGGCTGGTACCGCGCGCGCTCTGACAGCGCATCAACGGATCGTGACTGTCCGGCGCGTCCGGGGTATCTGACATCAGCGCCGCAAAGTCATTGGTGAAGACATAGGTCCCGGTGTAATCCGGGTTTTTGTCGCCGGTAACGCGGGTATTGCCGGCACACAGGAAGCAGTCCGGGTCATGCGCAGGCAGTACCTGCTTAGACGGCGTTTCCTGTGCCCCTTGCCACGGGCGTTTTGCGCGATGCGGCGACACGAGGATCCACTGCCCGGTTAGCGGGTTAAAGCGGCGGTGTGGATGATCGACAGGATTGAATTGCGTCATGATGGGTCCTTAATCCGAATATCCCTGCGGATGGCGTGACTGCCAGTGCCAGGTGTCTTGCGCCATTTCGTCCAGTGTGCGGGTTACGCGCCAGTTCAGTTCACGGTCAGCTTTGCTGGCATCTGCCCAGTAGGCCGGGAGATCGCCGTCACGACGCGGGGCAAAATGGTAGTTAATAGGTTTACCGCAGGCTTTGCTGAAGGCGTTGACCACGTCCAGCACGCTGCTGCCGACACCCGCGCCGAGGTTATAAATATGCACACCTTGCTTACCCGCCAGTTTTTCCATGGCGACAACGTGTCCATCGGCGAGATCCATCACGTGGATGTAATCGCGAACGCCGGTGCCATCTTCGGTAGGGTAGTCGTTGCCAAATACGGCAAGCGACTCGCGGCGGCCAACGGCAACCTGAGCAATGTAAGGCATCAGATTGTTGGGAATGCCTTGCGGATCTTCACCCATATCACCTGACGGATGTGCGCCAACCGGGTTAAAGTAGCGCAGCAGGGCGATGCTCCACTCCGGCTGGGCTTTTTGCAGATCGGTCAGGATCTGCTCGACCATCAGTTTGCTTTTGCCGTACGGGCTTTGCGGTGTTCCGGTGGGGAAGCTTTCAACGTAAGGAATTTGCGGCTGATCGCCATAGACGGTTGCGGAGGAGCTGAAAATGAAGTTTTTCACGTTGGCGGCGCGCATTGCATTCACCAGACGCAGAGTGCCGTTGACGTTGTTGTCATAGTACTCCAGCGGTTTGGCAACCGATTCGCCCACGGCTTTTAACCCGGCAAAATGGATGACCGTATCAATGGCGTGATCGTGCAGAATTTCGGTGATCAGCGCTTCGTTGCGGATATCCCCTTCAACGAAGGTCGGGTGTTTTCCGCCCAAACGCTCAATAACGGGCAGCACGCTGCGCTTGCTGTTGCAGAGATTATCAAGGATCACCACCTCGTGACCGTTTTTCAGCAATTGCACACAAGTGTGGCTTCCTATGTAACCGCTACCACCTGTAACCAATACTCTCATAATTCGCTCCGTTAAGCCTATGGTATGCAATAACCATAGCATAACAAAGATGCGAAAAGTGTGACATGGAATAAATTAGTGGAATCGTTTACACTCCGGTATTTTCATTACGGCGAGATAATTATTCGATTATAAATCATAATGTTGTGCAATGAATGCCGCTTTTATCCGAAAAAAACAGTAGAAAAATGGGCGCGATTACACGCCCTGGAATGAAAATTAGCGCAGAGATGTTTGTCGATAGGCATAGATTTCGCCGTCAGGCACAAACTCCAGTCGATGAGTTATACAGGCTGGCGCATCTTCGGCGTGATGAGAAACGAACAACAACTGAGTGTCACCTTCGCCAATCAGCACATCCACAAAACGGCGGATCAGCTGGCGATTGAGCGGATCCAGCCCCTGCAAGGGCTCATCGAGGATCAACAACGTAGGGTGTTTAACCAGCGCGCGAACAATCAGCGCCAGCCGCTGCTGGCCCCAGGAAAGGCTGTGGAACGGCGCGTCGGCGGTGCGTTTATCGATGCCCAGAATGTCTAACCACTGTTGTACCAGCTTGCGCTGTCGGTCGGAAACGGCCTGATAAATACCGATTGAATCAAAGTAGCCAGAGAGGATCACGTTGCGTACCGTGGTGCTGACGCGGTAATCCAGATGCAGGCTGCTGCTGACATAGCCAATGTGTTTCTTAATATCCCAGATGGTTTCACCGCTGCCGCGACGACGACCGAACAGCGTCAGATCGTTACTGTATCCTTGTGGATGATCGCCAGTGATTAAACTGAGTAGGGTGGATTTCCCCGCGCCATTTGGACCGATAATTTGCCAGTGTTCGCCCGGGCTAACTTGCCAGCTCAGGCGATGCAGAATGGGGCGGTCGTTATACGAGACGACGCCATCGTTGAGCACAATACGCGGTTCATTTTCAGGCAGCGTGTGACGCACTGAAGGCTCATCCGGCTCGGGTAACTGAATACCTTCCAGTCGTTCGCTATGGGCAAGTTGAGCGATTAATGCCTGTTGCAGAAGGTCGGCTTTCGCGCCGGTTTCAGTCAGGGTGCAATCGGCAAGTACACCGGCAAACTGCACAAATTCAGGAATTTCATCAAAGCGGTTGAGAACCAGAACCAGCGTAAAACCCGAGCGATTCAACGTGGCGAGCAAATCCGCTAACTGACGACGTGATGCAACGTCCAGTCCATCAAACGGCTCATCAAGGATCAGCAATTCCGGTTCGGACATCAGCGCCTGACAGAGCAGGGTTTTACGCGTTTCACCGGTAGATAGATATTTGAAACGTCTGTTGAGCAGATGCGCAATGCCAAACTGTTGCGCCAGTGCAGCGCAGCGGGCGGGATCGTTGACCTCATCCTTAATAATTTCTGCTGTAGTGCGCCCGGTGTCGTCTTCACCGGGGCTAAGGAGATCGGTGTTGTTACGCTGCCATTCGTCGCTGACCAGCTGTTGCAGCTGCTCAAAAGAGAGCCGGGTGATACGCGTGAACTGACAGTGGCGCTCACCTTTTAACTGCGGCAACTCACCCGCCAGCGCACGGGCCAGCGCGGATTTCCCGCTACCGTTAGAGCCAACAAACGCCCAGCTATCACCCACGTTTAACGTCAACGCATCTAACTGGAGCGTTTTTGTGTCGCTAAGACGAAACGTGCCTTGCGAAATTTGCAATGATGACATTTTGTATCCCATTTTTTGCAGCGTTGAATAACAGGGATACGTGTTCTGCAAGCCGATGTCAATCGACTCAACACAACGTGGCGATAATCACTCTGTCAGCGTTGAAAAAAGCGGTGACGTTAGCGCCTTCCTGTAACGTCGCAGCGTCGTCAGACGGAACCGTGGCGCACAGCGTCTGGCCATCTGGCAGCGCCATTAACACTTCGCACTGTTCCGCACCGCGTTCGATGTGGCTGATTGTTCCTTGCAACTGGTTATCGGCGGCCTGAGCGATAGCATCGTCCTGGGTAATTCCCACCCACGGCGCTTTCAACAGAATCAATACTTCTTTGCCTTCATCAAGACCCAGACGCTCACCGCTCTGTGCGGTAATCGCCACTTTCAACCGCGTTTCGCCATCGGCCAGCAGGACGTCGACATGTTGTTGGACCTGATCGTGGTCGCGTGCGGTAATCGTGCCAAACCACTGGTTACGGGCGCTGGTTTGCAGTGAAAAACGGGAGATGGCCGCCAGCAAACTATTCAGCGGCAGCGCATCGTCGTCGCTCAGGACATCAAAGGCTTTTTGTTGAATTTGTGCGAGTAAATCATACAGTTGGATCAGGCGTTGACCGTAGCGGGTTAATACCGCACCGCCACCGCCTTTACCGCCGGTGGCACGTTCTACCAGCGTCTGCTCACTGAGCTGGTTCATCTCGTTAATGGCGTCCCAGGCGCTTTTATAACTGATACCTGCATCCTTCGCGCCCTGACTGATAGAGCCGGAAAGCGCAATGTGCTTAAGTAGCGAAATGCGGCGGGGATCGGCAAATAGCTTTTGCTGAAGTTTCAGGGTAAGAAGGATTTCGGCCTGCATATCAAGCTCCTGGTAAAAAGGATATTGTGACGGAAAACCGCGCGCGCGCAAAGCCGACCGCACAAAAGGGGAGTGCAATTCTGCGTTATGGGGTTAAAATACACCAAGGACTATATCTGGAGTTGATCATGTTAGAGTTATTGAAAAGTCTGGTATTCGCCGTAATCATGGTTCCTGTGGTCATGGCCATCATTCTGGGGCTGATTTACGGACTGGGTGAAGTGTTCAACATTTTTTCCGGTATCGGTCAGAAAGACCAGTCCAAGCAGAATCATTGATTCCCCAAAACGGATTCTCCAAACGCCCGCTCAAGCGGGCGTTTATATTTTTAGCCTTCCTGTCCGTGTATCTCTGGCGATAGTTTCTCAAGATCCTGCTTTCCCTGCCGATATTTTCTCTGTGTAACCTCTAATTGGTATCAATAACCACTGGGAAAATCCTGATTAACTCGTTATATTTGCGCCTACATAACGAAACTCAAAGGAGTTACAGATGGCACGTACATGGTTACGCTTGTTTGCAGGGGCAACACTCTCTCTTTCTGTTGCCGGACATGCATTGGCGGATGAAGGCAAAATCACGGTGTTTGCCGCGGCTTCGCTGACTAACGCGATGCAGGACATTGCCGCACAGTATAAAAAAGAGAAGAACGTGGATGTCGTCTCCTCTTTTGCCTCTTCTTCTACGCTGGCTCGCCAGATTGAAGCGGGCGCACCGGCCGATCTGTTTATTTCTGCCGATCAGAAATGGATGGATTATGCGGTAGACAAAAAATCTATCGATACTGCATCGCGTAAAACGTTGCTCGGTAACAGCCTGGTGGTTGTAGCGCCGAAAGCGAGCGAGCAGAAAGAGTTTGCCATCGACAGTAAAACCAACTGGACCAGTCTGTTGAACGGCGGGCGTCTGGCGGTCGGCGACCCGGAACATGTTCCGGCGGGCATTTATGCTAAGGAAGCACTGCAAAAATTGGGTGCATGGGATACCCTGGCGCCGAAACTGGCTCCTGCTGAAGACGTACGCGGTGCTCTGGCATTGGTAGAGCGTAATGAAGCGCCGCTGGGGATCGTCTATGGTTCCGATGCTGTAGCCAGCAAAGGTGTTAAAGTTGTCGCGACTTTCCCGGAAGATTCACACAAAAAAGTGGAATACCCCATCGCAATTGTTGATGGGCACTCTAACGCAACGGTCAGCGCGTTCTATGATTACCTGAAAGGACCGCAGGCTGCTGAAATCTTTAAACGTTATGGATTTACGACCAAGTAATGATACTCAGCGATCCTGAATGGCAGGCCGTTATACTGAGCCTGAAAGTTTCTTCCCTGGCCGTGTTGTTTAGCCTGCCGTTTGGGATCTTCTTTGCCTGGCTACTTGTGCGTTGCAAGTTTCCAGGTAAAGCACTGCTCGACAGCGTGCTGCATTTGCCGCTGGTTCTGCCTCCGGTGGTGGTCGGCTATCTGCTGTTAGTTGCCATGGGGCGGCGCGGATTCATCGGCGAATGGCTGTACGACTGGTTTGGAATTACGTTTGCTTTTAGCTGGCGCGGCGCGGTTCTGGCTGCGGCGGTGATGTCTTTCCCGCTCATGGTGCGGGCCATCCGTCTGGCGCTCGAAGGCGTAGACGTCAAGCTGGAGCAGGCCGCCCGCACGCTGGGGGCCGGTCGCTGGCGCGTATTCCTGACCATCACCTTACCGCTAATGCTGCCGGGCATTATCGTCGGCACGGTGCTGGCGTTCGCCCGCTCGCTTGGCGAGTTCGGCGCGACGATTACCTTCGTTTCCAATATTCCTGGCGAAACCCGCACCATCCCTTCGGCGATGTACACCCTGATCCAGACCCCGGGCGGCGAAAGCGCGGCGGCAAGGCTTTGTATTATCTCTATTGTGCTGGCGTTAATTTCTCTGCTGATTTCTGAGTGGCTGGCGCGCATCAGCCGCGAGCGGACGGGGCGATAATCATGCTGGAACTTAATTTCTCCCAGACGTTAGGCGCGCACTGTCTGACGCTCAACGAAACGCTGCCTGCCAGTGGGATCACCGCGATTTTTGGCGTTTCCGGCGCGGGTAAAACCTCGCTAATTAACGCCATCAGCGGCCTGACCAGGCCACAGTCCGGGCGCATTGTGCTCAATGGTCGGGTATTAAACGACGTTGAAAACGGTATTTGCTTAACGCCTGAAAAACGTCGTGTAGGTTATGTTTTTCAGGATGCGCGGCTGTTCCCGCATTATAAAGTACGCGGTAATCTGCGCTACGGTATGGCGAAAAGCATGGCCGGACAATTTGATAAGCTGGTGGCGTTGCTGGGTATTGAGCCGCTGCTTGACCGTCTGCCCGGTAGTCTTTCCGGAGGTGAAAAGCAGCGCGTAGCCATTGGTAGGGCGCTGCTTACCGCACCAGAGCTGATGCTACTCGATGAGCCGCTGGCGTCGCTGGATATACCGCGTAAGCGTGAACTGCTGCCTTATCTGCAACGCCTGGCGCGCGAGATCAACATCCCTATGCTGTACGTCAGCCACTCGCTCGATGAAATTTTGCACCTGGCAGACAAAGTGATGGTGCTGGAAAATGGACAGGTGAAAGCGTTTGGTTCGCTGGAGGATGTCTGGGGCAGCAGCGTGATGCATCCCTGGCTGCCGAAAGAGCAGCAAAGCAGCATTCTGAAAGTCAGCGTGCTGGAACATCACCCACACTATGCGATGACCGCGCTGGCGCTCGGCGATCAGCATTTGTGGGTCAATAAGCTGGAACAGCCGCTGCAAACCGCGCTGCGTATTCGTATTCAGGCATCCGATGTTTCGCTGGTATTGCAGCCGCCGCAGCAGACCAGTATTCGCAACGTGTTGCGGGCAAAGGTCGCGCAGTGCTATGACGACAATGGACAGGTGGAAGTGCAGCTTGAGGTTGGTGGGAAAACGCTGTGGGCGAGGATCAGCCCGTGGGCCAGGGATGAGTTGGGTATCAAACCTGGCCTGTGGCTGTACGCACAAATTAAGAGCGTGTCGATTACTGCCTGATTACAGCAGGTGAGAGTAGATAAATTTCGCGATGCTGTCGGTGGTGTTGTCACCAATCACGATGTTGGCGCGGGCTTTTACCGCGTCGTCCGCATTCCCCATCGCGACGCCGATACCTGCGGCTTCCAGCATGCTGATATCGTTAAAGTTGTCGCCAAAGGCGATAACATTCTCCATTGACCCGCCTTGCGTTTCAATCCACTGGGTCAGGCGACGCCCTTTGCTGTTGCCTTTGCGGGCCACGTCGACCTGATCGTGCCAGGACCACTCGCACTCCAGCCCCAGCTGTTGCTCAACATGTTTTCCAAACTGCTGCAGTTTCGGGATGTCTTCGTCGGTCAGGGCAAATTTCCACACGGCATCAACATCATGTGCGGCCTGCGCCAGCGACGGTACCTGAGTAAAGGTCGGGCGCTGTTCCGGCGGCAGGGTTTGCGCCCAGTTCGCGGTGCGTACCACATGCCCGGTTGGGCGCTCATACAGCATCGCGTCATCCACATACATCAGACCGTGGATCTGATGCGCCTCCAGCAGATCGATCAGCTGTAATGCTTGGTCCACAGGAAGGGGATCGGATTCCAGTACCTTTTTTGCCTGATAATCATACAAGTAGGTGCCATTGCAGCAAATTGCAGGTGTATCCAGCGCCAGTGCCTGATAAAAAGGATGAATAGCAACGTGATGGCGACCCGTGACAATGATAAGTTGATAACCGGCTTCTCTGGCGCGTGAGAGCGCTTCGAGAGAAGAGGGCAGCAAGGTTTTTTTCGGGGTTAACAGGGTACCGTCTAAATCCAGGGCAATCACGCGAGTGGTCATCAGTTATTCCAGATTAAGGTTGAGAATTTTGTCTGCTGGAATGGTACACCGAGTCGGCAGTCGGACAAAATTCTGAGTCTTAATTAAGCATTCACCGTTAAAAGCGTCTACCTTAGGCGTGTGTCAGGCAATTGCAGCCACCTGCCAAAAAGCAAAGGAGTATTCATGAAGCAAACCGTTTATACCGCCAGCCCTGAAAGTCAGCAAATCCACGTCTGGAGCCTGAATCACGACGGTTCACTGACGCTGACGCAGGTGGTTGATGTGCCGGGTCAGGTACAACCGATGGTCGTCAGCCCGGATAAGCGCTATCTCTATGTTGGCGTGCGCCCGGAGTTTCGCTTGCTGGCCTACCGTATCGCGCCAGATGACGGTGCGCTGACCTTTGCGGCGGAATCTGCGCTACCGGGTAGCCCGACGCATATATCGACCGATCATCAGGGGCGTTTTGTGTTTGTTGGATCGTACAACGCAGGCAGCGTGAGCGTGACGCGTCTGGAGGATGGCCTGCCGGTTGAGTTAGTGGACGTGGTAGAAGGTCTGGACGGGTGTCACTCGGCCAATATCTCGCCGGATAACCGCACGCTGTGGGTTCCCGCATTGAAGCAGGATCGTATCTGCCTGTTTGACTTAAGCGACGATGGCCATCTGGTTGCGCAGGATCCGGCGGAGGTGACTACCGTTGAAGGCGCGGGACCGCGTCATATGGCGTTCCATCCTAATCATCAGTATGCCTACTGCGTGAATGAGTTGAACAGTTCTGTTGATGTCTGGGAACTGAAAGATCCGTACGGCAAAATTGAGTGTGTGCAGACGCTGGATATGATGCCTGCTGATTTCTCCGATACCCGTTGGGCGGCGGATATTCACATCACGCCGAACGGTCGCCACCTGTACGCCTGCGACCGCACCGCCAGCCTGATTACGGTGTTCAGCGTGTCAGAAGACGGTAGCGTGCTAACTAAAGAGGGTTTCCAGCCTACCGAAACTCAGCCGCGTGGTTTTAATATTGACGGCAGCGGTAAATACCTGATTGCCGCCGGGCAAAAATCGCACCATATCGCGGTGTATGAGATTGCGGGCGAGCAGGGACTGCTAACGGAGAAAGGTCGTTACGCGGTCGGACAAGGCCCGATGTGGGTAGTGGTTAACGCGTACTAAAGATCGGTACTCATCAGGTCTACGATGGCAGCGGAGCTCGTAGACCTGATAAGACATCAGTTGGCATCAGGCAATACGCCTTTCTGGAGTCCAGAAATAGGTCTCCACAGATTGTCTGTATCGTCGGCCCATAAATTCAACAACAGAGCGAAAAAACGCTCAGCGGGTGGCGAGAGAACCGCATCCTTGCGCCGGATAATCCCCAATGTACGCCTGATAACTGGCTCAACCAGCGGGATCCCTGTGATTGTGGGGTGCGATGTTTGCGGCATCGCCAGGCCTGGTAGTGCCGAAACGCCCAGGCCGGCCTCAACCAGCCCCAGTGAGGTCGAGAGATGGCGTACTTCATAGAACCAGTCCAGTTTCCACGGTTTATCCGCCAGATTTTGTTCGATGAGCAGACGATTGCCGCTTGATGAGCGAACGCCGATCAGTTTGTAATTCACCAATTCCTGCCACTCAACCAGTTGCTTATTGGCGAGTGGGTGATCGCGCCGACATGCCAGAACAAACGGTTCATTCACCAATGGTGTGAAGTCGATAGCTGAATTTGTGATGCCGCTCATATTTATACCTAAGTCAGCCTCGTTGCAAAGTACGGACTCCATACAATTACTCGTCCCTTGTTCAAGAATTTTTACTTTAATGTTGGGATATAGATCATTAAATTTTCCGATCGCCAGCGGTAAAAAATAAAAAACGGCTGTAGGAATGCAGGACAGTGTCACTATCCCATGATGATAAGCATTCATTCCACGAACATTAAAAAGAGTTTCATCCAGTTTTCTAATTAACTCCATGGCCTCAGGTAATAACACTCTCCCCGCTTTTGTTAACGTAACTTTGCGGGTTGTTCTTTCAAAGAGTTGAGTGTGTAAATACTCTTCCATTTTTTTAATTCTGCGCGTTAAAGCAGGCTGTGTGATGTTAAGTAATTTAGCAGCATTGTTAAAGGAACTGGACTCTGCCAACGTGACAAATGCCTTCATTCCCGATAATTCATGTTTCATTCCGACTCCAGACGAAAGTAGCTGACATCCTCTGCTGATAGAGCGGCCAGTTTACCTGCTATCCTTAAAATTAAATTAATAAAAAAAAGTCACTAATCGCGGCAACAAAGTCATTAGCCACAATATTTTTCGCATGTAACCATGTCCCTAGTATGAATAATATAATTAAGGGCTTTGTCGTGAAAAAAATACCTTGCGTTATGATGCGTGGAGGAACCTCCAGAGGCGCATTTTTATTAGCAGAACATCTACCTGAAGAAAAACAACTGCGTGATGATGTATTGATGAAAATTATGGGATCCGGCAATGCGCTGGAAATTGATGGTATTGGAGGGGGTAATCCGCTAACCAGTAAAGTGGCGATTATTAGTCGTTCAAAGGATCCCCAGGCCGATATCGATTATTTATTTGCTCAGGTTTTGGTTCATGAACAACGTGTTGATACCACGCCAAACTGTGGAAATATGCTTTCCGCCGTCGGAGCATTTGCTATCGAACAAGGACTGATTGCCGCGACAATGCCAACGACACGCGTACGTATCCGCAATGTGAACACCAATACCTATATTGATGCCGATGTACTGACGCCGCAAGGCGTTGTTGAGTATGACGGCGCGGTAAAAATAGACGGCGTACCGGGAACATCAGCCCCTGTTGCATTAACGTTCCTGAATGCTGCGGGATCCAAAACAGGAAGTATTTTCCCAACGGGCAATCATCGTGATTGTTTTGATTCTATTCCGGTGACCTGCATGGATATGGCAACACCAGTCGTGATTATTCCTGCTGAATATCTGGGGAAAACCGGTTATGAATTACCGGAAGACCTGGATGCGGATACAAAATTATTAGCACGCATAGAATCCATTCGCCTCCAGGCGGGACTCGCCATGGGGCTGGGGGATGTCACCAATAAGGTCATTCCTAAACCTGTCCTTATTTCAACGCCTCAATATAGTGGTGCAGTTAATGTGCGCTATTTTATGCCTCATTCTTGCCATAAAGCGCTGGCAATCACCGGAGCCATTGCCATTGCCAGCAGTTGTGTGATTGCAGGGACGGTGACTCAACAGGTGGTATCATCAGCGGAGTATGGAAATATCACTATTGAACACCCCAGTGGTTCTCTCGATATTCATTTGAGTAATGAGGGTGATGATACCTCTACTATTCGCGCCTCGGTTATTCGTACCGCCCGGAAAATATTTTCTGGTGAGGTTTACCTTCCCGCACAACATTAATTAAAACGGTTGTGCATCGCGAATACTGGATTTATTTCGCGATATTGCCTGTATCATAAATCAGGAATACCACATGAATGTGAAATCATTATGGAAGCTAATCGTTATATTGGCGATCCCCTGCATTATTGGCCTTATTCCCGCGCCAGCAGGACTAACGGAACTGGCCTGGGTTCTTTTCGGTATTTATCTTGCCGCCATTGTCGGCCTGGTCATTAAACCTTTTCCTGAACCGGTGGTGCTGTTAATTGCCGTGGCGGCATCAATGGTGGTGGTGGGTAATTTAGGTCATGGCGTACTGAAAACCAGCAGCGTACTTAGCGGTTATGCTTCAGGGACGACGTGGCTGGTTTTCTCTGCATTTACGCTAAGCGCCGCGTTTGTGACTACGGGTCTGGGCAAGCGTATTGCCTATATTCTGATTGGTAAAATTGGGAATACCACGCTGGGACTGGGCTACGTCACGGTTTTTCTGGACCTGGTTTTGGCTCCTGCAACGCCTTCTAACACCGCGCGAGCGGGAGGCATTGTGCTGCCCATCATCAATAGCGTGGCGGTGGCCTTAGGCTCTGAGCCGGACAGGAGCCCACGTCGTGTTGGCCATTACCTGATGATGACGGTTTATATGGTCACCAAAACCACCAGCTATATGTTTTTTACCGCCATGGCAGGGAACATTCTGGCCTTGAAAATGATTAACGATATCTGCCACCTGCAGTTAAGTTGGGGCGGATGGGCGCTCGCGGCGGCGCTGCCTGGACTGGTCATGCTGTTGGTCACGCCGTTAGTTATCTACTTTATGTATCCACCTGAAATTAAAAAGGTGGATAACAAAACTATCGCTAAAGCCGGGCTGCAGGATTTGGGGCCGATGAAAGGGCGCGAAAAAATGCTGCTGGGCATTTTTGTTCTTGCGCTATTAGGGTGGATTTTCAGTAAAAGCCTCGGCGTTGATGAATCAACGGTGGCTATTGTGGTCATGGGGGCGATGCTCCTGCTGGGCGTGGTGACCTGGGATGATGTGGTAAAAAATAAAGGTGGCTGGAATACCTTAATTTGGTACGGCGGCATTATCGGCCTGAGTTCTTTATTATCGAAAGTGAAGTTTTTTGACTGGCTGGCAGAACTTTTCAAAAATAATCTCTCTTTTGACAATCATGGCAATGTGGCCTTCTTTGTTATTTTATTCCTGAGTATTATTGTCCGCTATTTCTTCGCTTCCGGTAGCGCTTATATTGTGGCTATGATGCCAGTCTTTGCCATGTTAGCGAATGTCTCCGGTGCACCACTGATGTTAACCGCTCTGGCATTACTCTTCTCCAACTCGTATGGCGGAATGGTGACGCATTATGGTGGTGCAGCGGGCCCGGTTATTTTTGGTGTGGGCTATAACGATATTAAATCATGGTGGCTGGTTGGCGGCATGCTCACATTCCTGACATTTATCGTGCATATCACGTTGGGTGTCTGGTGGTGGAGTATGTTGATTGACTGGAATATGTTGTAAACCATAAGCCAATTTAAAATTATTTATTTACTGTGCAAATATGTGTGCGCAGGACTACGGAGTATAAAATGATTAAGCTGTATGAAAAGGGAATTTATCTCTCCGGTAATAATGAAATTATCGCTGAGGAGTCTTTGCCTGAAAATATCTACAAAGAGGATGCGAAAAAAGGCACGATCGCCTGGTCGATTCTCTCTGCACACAATACGTCAGGAGATATGAATAAGCTTAAAATTAAGTTTGATTCATTAGCTTCACACGATATTACCTTTGTTGGCATTATTCAGACAGCTAAAGCCTCGGGCATGGAGCGTTTCCCGTTACCTTATGTTTTAACTAACTGTCATAATTCATTATGCGCGGTAGGCGGAACCATTAACGGTGACGATCATATGTTTGGCCTGTCAGCGGCGCAGCGTTATGGCGGGATTTTTGTGCCACCACATATTGCTGTCATCCATCAATATATGCGTGAAATGATGGCGGGTGGCGGCAAAATGATCCTCGGTTCAGACAGCCATACGCGTTACGGTGCATTAGGCACGATGGCTGTGGGAGAAGGGGGCGGTGAGCTGGTCAAACAGCTGTTAAACGATACCTGGGATATCGATTATCCTGGCGTTGTTGCCGTATATCTGGCCGGTAAACCGGCCCCTGGCGTGGGGCCACATGATGTCGCGTTAGCCATTATTGGCGCAGTCTTTAAAAATGGTTACGTCAAAAATAAAGTGATGGAGTTTGTCGGTCCTGGGATTGAGCATCTTTCCACGGATTTTCGCAACAGCGTTGATGTAATGACGACGGAAACTACCTGCCTGAGCTCCGTCTGGCAAACGGATGATGAGACGCGCAGTTGGCTGGCATTACACGGCCGTGAGCAAGACTATCGCCCGCTGAACCCGCAGCCGATGGCCTGGTACGATGGGTGTATTTATGTCGAACTGAGCACGATCAAGCCGATGATCGCGCTGCCTTTTCATCCCGGCAATGTCTATGAGATTGACACGCTCAATGAGAATCTTACGGATATTCTTCGGGATGTAGAAATTGAATCTGCGCGTATTGCGCAAGGGAAAGCCAGTCTCTCACTGCTCGACAAAGTTGAAAATGGTCGTTTAAAAGTGCAGCAGGGAATCATTGCCGGATGCTCGGGTGGTAACTATGAGAACGTGATTGCTGCCGCCAATGCGCTGCGCGGCCAGTCCTGCGGTAGCGATGCTTTCTCACTTGCTGTATACCCTTCTTCACAGCCGGTGTTTATGGATCTCGCGAAGAAAGGTGTTGTCACCGATTTACTGGGCGCTGGCGCTATTATCAGAACCGCCTTCTGTGGTCCCTGCTTCGGCGCGGGTGATACGCCAATCAATAACGGGTTGAGCATTCGCCATACCACACGTAATTTCCCTAACCGCGAAGGTTCGAAACCGGGCAACGGGCAAATGTCAGCCGTGGCGCTGATGGATGCGCGTTCAATAGCCGCCACGGCGGCAAACGGCGGATTCCTGACCCCGGCTACCGATTTGGATTGTTGGGATGAGATACCTGCCTATACTTTTGACCCTGCACCTTATAAAAGTCGCGTGTACCAGGGCTATGTGAAAGGCGCCACGCAGCAGCCGCTCATTTATGGACCCAATATTAAAGACTGGCCGGAGCTTGGCGCACTGACGGACAATATTCTGCTGAAAGTTGCCTCAAAAATACTCGATGAGGTAACAACAACGGACGAGCTGATCCCATCCGGGGAAACCTCGTCGTATCGCTCCAATCCCTTAGGACTGGCGGAGTTTACGCTTTCGCGCCGGGATCCAGAGTATGTGGGAAGAAGTAAAGCCACTGCTGAGCTGGAAAAACAGCGGCGGGCTGGTGAGGTGAACCACGCACTGGCCCCGATCTTTGAACGTATTCGCCAGATTGCCGGTCAGGAAAATGTTGAGCCGCTGGAAACAGGGATTGGCAGCCTGGTTTATGCCATCAAACCTGGCGATGGTTCAGCGCGTGAGCAGGCGGCAAGCTGTCAGCGTGTGATTGGCGGGTTGGCAAATATCGCCGAGGAATATGCCACCAAACGTTACCGTTCCAATGTCATTAACTGGGGGATGTTACCGCTGCAAATGGTCGATAAGCCGTCTTTCGAGGTGGGGGACTATCTCTATATTCCCGGTATTCGCCGCGCGCTGGATGAATGCAGTCGCGAGATAACCGCGTACGTCCTTCATGATAATGGCAGCGCCAGTCAGATTAGCCTGTATATGGAAAGTCTGACCACGGAAGAGCGTGAAATTATTAAAGCGGGGAGTTTGATTAACTTTAATAAATCGCGTTTGGTGTAACAGCATAAAAAAGGTCGCCAGCTTAAATATGGCGACCTTTTATTACTCAGGGATTACTGCTTCGGCTCGGCAACCACTTTGCTACCGATACCGCGGTTGTTGTATTCCCACATACGGTTAAAGTTGGTGTCGTTCAGGTTACGCTGGATTTCACCTTTGTCATCCTTCGCACCGGTGTTGCCGGTAAACGGATGTTTGGCGATCACGCTGTCACCCCATGGTTTGGCCATGTTGAAGCCTTCGTTAATCACGCTATCGCGAATAACCACCTGACCGTTGGTGTTAGCATCGACATCCAGCGAGCGGCCTAACTGCGCTACTCCATCACCTGCAGCCGTAAAGCGGCTGTTAACGGCAAGGAAACCGTAGTAGATATTTGACAGGGTAGCCGGTGCGAACACGTAGGCTTCCTGCTGTGTGCGTGAATTAACGACGCGGAAATCGGTGTTCTCGAATACCACTGCGCCGCGACCGGAAACGATATCCACATCGCCTTCAATGTAGCTGTTCGTCACCAGCGTACGCGGTTGACGATCGTTCTCCAGGCGGTTTTGTACACCACTGTTGGTCACGAAGAAGGTGTTCTGACGACCCAGGATATTGACGTTGTTGATCTGCACTTTATCGCCATCGGTACGCAGGGCTACGGCTGGATGGTTACCCGCATCCACGCTGTCACCGAGGTTGTTTTCGATGGTCAGATTCTGCAGTTGCAGCCCGTTGTTTTGCGACCAGACGACCGCAGAACACAGCACGCCAATGTTGGTGCCGCGTTTGTTCTGGCAATTATCAAACATGTACCACGCTGGTTTGCCCGGCATGTATTTACCGCCAGGGTTTACCGTACGACGCCAGTCAGCGGTGTTCATGTCACCGTCAATGGCCTGGCCAATTTTCACATCAAGCGGTTTTTCGCCCATTCCGTACAGCGTCAGGCTTCCCGTTGCTGCCGGGATATAGACCGTGCCCTGATATTCACCCGGCATGATCGCAATATATTGACGTTTGTTGGTGCGCTTAATGATTGCCGCATCCACTGCCGCCTGGATGGTGGTATGAGTGACGCCCTGAGTTCCTGCCGGGCCGACAACAAAGTCAGGCTGCGCGGGCAGAGAAATAGAAGAAGGACTCCACGGCGCGGTGTTTGGCGTCAGTGCTGAAAAATAGTGTGCAGCAACGAAATTTTTCGCTTCATTGGCCGACAAAATCGGGCGCGAGGAAGTACCTGGCGCGGTCTGATCGGAAGGAATTTGATCGGGCGGCGTAGAGCTACAGGCGGTCAGCGTCACGCCAAAAGCCATTGCCAGCGCCAGACGGGAAACTGATGAAATGTTCACAGGTTGCTCCGGGCTTTGAAAGTTATCCATTGAAGCCTGCTTTTTTATACTAAGTTGAGCGAAACGGAAAGGTGAAAAGGTAAAAAGTTGTTTTTTATAGCAGCAATGACGGATGTAGAGCGTTCTGATATCACAATTAAATAACATTTATCGCCCTTCAGGTTGACAACATCCGCAGGATCTCAATAAATGTCTATACAACCTATGACAAGTGGTGAGTGGAATGCAGCAATTTTTCCCTGATGATGCCATCTGGCGTAATGTCCGCCTGGCGACCATGGATCCTGAACGTAATACCCCGTATGGGCTGGTGGACGATCATGCGCTGATTATTCGTCAGGGCAAGATTCGCGCTATCGTGCCGGAATCCTCATTGTATCGTACACATGACAATACTTTTGATATGCAGGGTCGGCTGGTTACGCCAGGTTTGATTGACTGCCATACGCATCTGGTCTTTGGCGGCAATCGCGCAGGCGAGTGGGAGCAGCGGCTCAACGGGGCATCTTACCAGCAGATCAGCGCCCAGGGCGGCGGAATTAATGCCACCGTATCGGCGACCCGAAACGCATCTGATGAACAACTCTTTGCTGTGGCGCATGCGCGGATGGCGCGGCTGATCACAGAAGGTGTCACGCTGCTGGAAGTGAAATCGGGTTATGGCCTGGATTTGGCAACAGAAGAGAAGATCTTACGTGTCGTCTCTGCGCTGGCGGCGGAGAATATTGTGGAAATAAGTCCGACGCTGTTGGCCGCGCATGCCACGCCAGCGGAATACCGTGACGATCCCGACGGCTACATTACGCTGGTGTGCGAGACCATTTTGCCACAACTGTGGGAGCAGGGCCTGTTTGAGACCGTCGATCTGTTTTGTGAAAGCGTCGGATTTAACCTCGCGCAGAGCGAACGGGTATTTAAGGTCGCCCAGGCGTTGGGCATTCCGGTTAAGGGCCACGTTGAGCAGCTGTCGTTGCTCGGTGGCGCGCAGCTGGTCAGCCGCTACCACGGATTATCCGCCGATCATATTGAATACCTCGATGAAGCGGGCGTGGCGGCGATGAGCCACAGCGGTACGGTAGGTGTTCTGCTGCCTGGCGCATTCTATTTCCTCAGAGAGCAACAGCGCCCGCCGGTGGAGCTTCTACGCCAGTATAACGTACCGATGGCGGTGGCGACGGATTTCAACCCCGGCACCAGCCCATTTATCAGCCTGCACTGGGCGATGAACATGGCCTGCGTGCAGTTTGGCCTGACGCCGGAAGAAGCGTGGGCGGGCGTTACGCGGCATGCGGCGCGCGCGCTTGGACGTCAGGCAACTCATGGACAGCTAAAGGCGGGGTTCGTGGCGGACTTTGTGGTGTG
Source organism: Citrobacter sp. FP75 (assembly GCF_018342065.1). Lineage (GTDB taxonomy): Bacteria > Pseudomonadota > Gammaproteobacteria > Enterobacterales > Enterobacteriaceae > Citrobacter. The sequence continues at coordinate 483,905 of NZ_JAFDOE010000001.1, forward strand.
GGATGCGCATCTTCCGGTTGAAATTCTGTATGAACCTGGCCGCAACCCGCTGTATCAACGCGTATTCCGAGGACAACCATCATGATGAACTGGCATCCTGCTTCTCCCGCGCTCTGGCAAGGGCGTGATGACCGCGCTGAGTCGCCAACTGCGCTGCGCCTGTTTCAGACTATCACGCTCAGTTCAGCGTTTAACCCTGAAAACTATCGCGAGCAGATAGCGCTACTGGGATTCGCCTGCGATGAAGGCGTGAAGCGAAATCAGGGGCGCACGGGGGCGGCTGGTGCGCCCGATGCGCTGCGCAAAGCGCTGGCGAATTTAGCCAGCCACCACGGGCATGACCGGCTGGTGGACCTGGGCAATATCGTGGCGCAGCCTCCCGATCTCGAAGGGGCGCAGGAGGCGTTACGTCATGCGGTACAACGCTGCCAGCAGGCTGAGATGCGCACCTTCGTACTGGGCGGTGGGCATGAAACCGCCTTCGCCCACGGCGCGGGCGTGTTGGATGCGTTTCCGCGCTCAACCGTGGGTATCGTCAACCTCGATGCCCACCTGGATTTACGTCATGCTGACCAGGCTACCTCCGGCACGCCTTTTCGCCAGTTGGCGCAGCTCTGTGATGCGCAGCAGCGTGAATTTCATTACGCCTGCTTTGGCGTTAACCGGGCGGCCAACACCCAGGCATTGTGGGATGAAGCACAGCAACGCGGTGTTACCGTGGTGGAGGATCTGCACTGTCAAAATGCGCAGGCGCAGATGGCTCAGTTCATCTCAAGCGTCGACGTTATCTACCTGACTATCGACCTCGACGTTCTGCCGGTCTGGGAAATGCCTGCGGTGTCCGCACCTGCCGCGTTGGGCGTACCGTTGTCTATGCTGCTGAGGCTGATTGAGCCGCTTTGTCGCAGCGGTAAATTACAGGCGGTGGACATGGTTGAATTTAATCCCCGTTTTGACGATGATGGCAACGCGGCGCGCGTTGCGGCGCGGCTTGGCTGGCAAATCGCGCACTGGTGGCACTGACATGCCTGGCGGCGTTACGCCGCCATTCGGCAACTCTCATTTTCAGCTTAAGGAAGGCTAACGCATGCTCCGATCCCATTCTCGTTCTGCCCCGGCTCCTTTTTACGAAAAGGTAAAACAGGAGATCAGTGAAAAGATTGCCAGCGGCGTCTGGCAGCCTCACGATCGTATCCCGTCGGAGGCGGAGCTGGTGGCGCAGTATGGTTTCAGCCGCATGACCATTAACCGGGCGCTGCGTGAGTTAACGGATGAGGGGTTAGTCGTACGTTTACAAGGGGTTGGGACATTTGTCGCTGAGCCAAAAGGTCAGTCCGCGCTGTTCGAAATTCGCAGCATCGCGGATGAAATTAACGCCCGTCAGCATCAGCATCGGTGCGAGGTTCTGAAGCTGGAAAGAACGCGCGCGAACGCGCAGCAGGCTTTGGTGTTAAACGTCAAAGAAGGCACCTCAATTTTTCACTCTATCATGGTGCACTACGAGAACGAGCTACCGGTGCAGATTGAAGACCGCTGCGTCAATGCCGAAATTGTGCCGGATTATCTGGCACAGGATTACAGCCAGACCACGCCGCACGCATACCTGTCACTGATCGCCCCCTTAACGGAAGGGGAGCATATCGTTGAAGCGGTACGTGCCAGTGCGGAAGAGTGCGCGCTACTGAACATTAAAGAACACGATCCCTGCCTGCTGATCCGCCGTAAAACCTGGTCCGCGTCATCTATTGTCTCCCATGCCCGATTGCTCTTCCCGGGTTCCCGCTATCGTCTGCAAGGGCGGTTTATGTCCTGATGCAGGACATGAAAACCGTGATTGCTGACGCAATATAATAAAAATGTATCTTAATTGTTAAACTCAACCTTGCGATGACTTGTATAGACAAGTATATGTTACTTATCTGTCCGAACGTTCGCGAGGAGTGCTCTACCATGTCTCACAGCAAGTATCGTCAGCAGGATATTCGTGCCCCACGAGGCACCACCTTAACGGCCAAAAGCTGGCTGACCGAAGCGCCGCTGCGCATGTTAATGAACAATCTTGATCCTGAGGTGGCGGAAAATCCCCATGAGCTGGTGGTGTACGGCGGGATTGGTCGCGCCGCGCGTGACTGGGAATGCTATGACGCCATCGTTAAGGCGCTGACCAAACTTGAGGCCGATGAAACGCTGCTGGTCCAGTCGGGTAAACCGGTCGGCGTGTTTAAAACTCATGACAATGCGCCGCGTGTACTGATTGCCAACTCCAACCTGGTCCCGCACTGGGCGACCTGGGAACACTTCAACGAACTGGATGCCAAAGGGCTGGCGATGTACGGCCAGATGACCGCCGGCAGCTGGATTTATATCGGCAGCCAGGGCATCGTGCAGGGGACTTACGAAACCTTCGTTGAGGCCGGGCGTCAGCATTATCAGGGCAGCCTGAGCGGACGTTGGGTACTGACCGCCGGTCTTGGCGGCATGGGTGGGGCGCAACCGCTAGCTGCTACGCTTGCGGGTGCCTGTTCGCTCAACATTGAATGTCAGCAAAGCCGCATCGATTTCCGTCTGCGTACCCGCTACGTGGATGAGCAGGCAACATCGCTTGATGACGCGCTGGCGCGTATCGACAAGTACACCCGTGAGGGTAAAGCCGTTTCTATTGCGCTGTGTGCGAACGCCGCTGACATTGTGCCGGAACTGGTGAAGCGCGGCGTGCGCCCGGATATGGTCACCGACCAGACCAGCGCCCACGATCCGCTGCACGGTTATCTGCCGTCCGGCTGGAGCTGGGAGGAGTACCAGGCAAAAGCGGTTTCTGACCCACAGGGCACGGTGCAGGCGGCGAAACGCTCCATGGCCACGCACGTGCAGGCGATGCTGGACTTCAGCAAAATGGGCGTGCCGACGTTTGATTACGGCAATAATATCCGCCAGATGGCAAAAGAGATGGGCGTGGAAAACGCTTTTGATTTCCCGGGCTTCGTACCTGCTTATATTCGACCGCTGTTCTGTCGCGGCATTGGCCCGTTCCGTTGGGTGGCGCTTTCCGGCGATCCGCAGGATATTTATAAAACCGATGCCAAAGTGAAAGAGATTGTGGCTGACGATAAACATCTGCACCACTGGCTGGATATGGCGCGTGAGCGGATTAACTTCCAGGGCTTACCGGCGCGTATCTGCTGGGTCGGTCTGGAATGGCGGCAAAAGCTGGGGCTGGCGTTCAACGAAATGGTCCGTAGCGGTGAAGTCTCCGCGCCGATTGTCATTGGCCGTGACCATCTGGACTCCGGCTCCGTTGCCAGCCCGAACCGCGAAACCGAAGCCATGCGTGACGGTTCTGACGCGGTATCCGACTGGCCGTTGTTGAACGCGCTGCTCAATACCGCCAGCGGTGCGACCTGGGTGTCACTGCACCACGGTGGTGGGGTAGGAATGGGCTTCTCCCAGCATGCGGGGATGGTGATTGTGTGTGATGGCACCGATGAAGCCGCTGCGCGTATCGCCCGGGTATTACATAACGATCCCGCCACCGGGGTGATGCGCCACGCCGACGCCGGGTATGACATTGCGGTGGAGTGCGCCGTCGAACAAGGGCTTAATTTGCCGATGGTTGCGCCGACGCAGGGGAAACGCTGATATGAACACCATGACATTAACACCGGGCCATCTGAGCTTCGCCCAATTACGCGACATCTGGCAGCAGCCGGTCAAACTGAGCCTGGATGCCAGCGCGATTGACGCTATCAACGCAAGCGTCGCCTGCGTTGATAACATCGTAGCTGAAGGTCGCACGGCATATGGCATTAATACCGGATTTGGCCTGCTGGCCCAGACCCGTATCGCCACGGAAGATCTGCAAAATTTACAGCGTTCACTGGTGCTTTCCCATGCGGCAGGCATCGGCGAAGCGCTGGATGATGCGATGGTGCGCCTGATTATGGTGCTGAAAATCAACAGCCTGGCGCGCGGTTTTTCCGGTATTCGCCTGAGCGTCATCGACGCGCTGATTGCGCTGGTGAATGCCGAAGTGTATCCGCTGATCCCGGCTAAAGGGTCGGTGGGCGCGTCGGGCGATCTGGCCCCGCTGGCGCATATGTCCCTGACATTGCTCGGGGAAGGAAAGGCACGCTGGCAGGGGGAATGGCTCCCGGCGACCGAAGCGCTGAAAAAAGCCGGGCTGGAGCCGATAACGCTGGAAGCGAAAGAGGGGCTGGCGCTGCTCAACGGCACCCAGGCGTCCACCGCTTTTGCGCTGCGCGGATTAATTGAAGCTCAGGAACTGTTTGGGTCTGCGACGGTATGCGGGGCGCTCACCACCGAAGCGGTGCTGGGTTCTCGTCGTCCGTTTGACCCCCGCATTCACGCCGCGCGAGGACAGCGCGGGCAAATTGACGCCGCCACGTTGTACCGCCATGTGTTGACCGACTCCAGCGCGCTTTCGCAGTCTCACCACAACTGTGAAAAAGTGCAGGATCCGTATTCTCTGCGCTGTCAGCCGCAGGTAATGGGGGCGTGTCTGACGCAAATGCGCCAGGTGATGGACGTGTTGCTGGTCGAAGCCAACGCCGTGTCGGATAACCCGCTGGTGTTTGCCGAAGAGGGCGATGTGATTTCCGGCGGCAACTTCCATGCGGAACCGGTGGCGATGGCGGCGGATAACCTGGCGCTGGCGATTGCGGAAATCGGCGCGTTATCAGAGCGGCGTATCGCGCTGATGATGGACAAACACATGTCGCAGCTGCCGCCGTTCCTGGTCAAAAATGGTGGGGTTAACTCCGGCTTTATGATTGCCCAGGTAACCGCCGCCGCGCTGGCGAGCGAAAACAAAGCGCTGGCGCACCCGCATAGCGTAGACAGCCTGCCAACGTCGGCCAACCAGGAAGATCATGTGTCTATGGCACCGGCGGCGGGGCGCAGGCTGTGGGAGATGGCGGCGAATACGCGCGGCGTGATTGCCGTGGAGTGGCTGGCGGCCTGTCAGGGGATCGATTTGCGCGAAGGACTGACCTCAAGCCCGCTGCTGGAGCAGGCGCGTCACACCTTGCGTGAACAGGTTTCGCACTATACTCAGGACCGCTTTTTCGCCCCGGATATTGAGTGCGCGACCGAACTGTTAGCCCAGGGGGCGCTGTTAAAATTGTTGCCTGAATTTCTGTAATACCCTGCCGGATGAGGCGAAGCCGACATCCGGCACCGCGCTTAACTGAACATCGCGGTAATCGACGCGCTGGCGAGCGAGTGGAAATGGACATTAAATCCAACCATCGCGCCGCTGGCGCTTTCATCGACATCAAGACGCTCCACATCCAGCGCGTGAACCGTAAAGATATAGCGATGCGTTTCTCCCTTTGGCGGAGCCGCGCCACCATAACCGGCTTTACCAAAATCCGTACGGGTCTGAATCACGCCTTCCGGCAGTGCTACCAGCCCGGAGCCGTACCCTTGGGGTAAAACCCGCGTATCCGCAGGCAGGTTAACTACCACCCAGTGCCACCAGCCGGAGCCAGTTGGCGCATCAGGATCGTAGCAGGTCACGACTAAGCTTTTGGTCCCGGTGGGCACATCATCCCACGCCAGATGCGGGGAAATATTATCCCCGTCATACCCCATGCCGTTAAAAACGTGGCGATGCGGGAGTTTATCCCCGTCGCGCAGATCGTTACTGATTAGTTTCATGCCGACTCCTCTCGTTAGCCAAAAAGTGTAGCCAGAAAACTCGCAGTTTACCGCCGATTAATCGCTAAAAAATGTTGCATTGCGCACGGCGTCGTTCACGGCCTGGGTCAGGCGACGCAGTTGTTCGGGCTGGATAATATACGGCGGCATCAGGTAGATGAGCTTGCCAAACGGTCTTACCCACACACCTTGCTCGACAAAGAACTTCTGTAACGCGGCCATGTTCACCGGATGCGTGGTTTCTATCACACCGATGGCGCCAAGCACGCGCACGTCGGCGACATACGCGGAATCCGCCGCCGGTGCCAGTTCTGCCCGTAACTGTGCTTCAATAGCCGCCACCTGCGAGCGCCACTCGCCCGATTCCAGCAGGGACAAACTGGCAGAAGCGACGGCGCAGGCCAGCGGATTACCCATAAACGTCGGGCCGTGCATAAAGCAGCCTGCTTCACCGTTGCTGATGGTTTCCGCCACCTGGCGGGTGGTCAGGGTGGCGGAAAGGGTCATTGTTCCGCCGGTTAGCGCTTTGCCAAGGCACAAAATATCCGGCGTGATGTCGGCGTGTTCACAGGCAAACAGCTTGCCCGTGCGGCCAAAGCCGGTGGCGATTTCATCGGCAATCAGCAAAATTCCTTCGCGGTCGCACATCTTACGGATGCGCTTTAACCACTCAGGATGGTATATGCGCATGCCGCCAGCGCCCTGCACAATCGGCTCGAGGATCACCGCCGCAATTTCGTGGCGATGCGCGGCCATCAGGCGGGCAAATGGCACTATATCCAGTTCGTCCCACTCACCGTCCATCCGGCTTTGCGGGGCGGGTGCAAACAGGTTTTCCGGCAGGTATCCCTTCCACAGACTATGCATCGAGTTGTCGGGATCGCAGACCGACATCGCGCCGAAGGTATCGCCGTGATAGCCGTTACGAAACGTCAGGAAACGCTGGCGAGATTCACCTTTTGCCTGCCAGTACTGCAGCGCCATTTTCATCGCGACTTCCACGGCAACAGAGCCTGAGTCCGCGAGGAAAACGCATTCCAGTGCGTCTGGCGTCATGGTGACCAGCTGGCGGCACAGCGCAATGGCTGGGGCATGGGTAATGCCGCCAAACATCACGTGCGACATGGCGTCGATTTGCGTTTTCATTGCGGCGTTCAAGTGTGGGTGATTGTAGCCGTGGATTGCCGCCCACCAGGACGACATCCCGTCAATCAGTCTCTCACCGCTGGTTAAAATCAGCTCGCAACCTTCCGCGCGCGCTACCGGATACACCGGCAGCGGAGAGGTCATGGAGGTGTAAGGGTGCCAGATATGGCGTTGGTCAAAGGCAAGATCGTCCGTTGTCATAATCGACTTGTAAACCAAATTAAAAAGATTTAGGTTTACGAGTCTACACCAAACTAACAACGAAACGTATACCAATATGGCTCATTCTTCTCGCTGGACAATGTCGCAAGTTACCGAATTATTTGAAAAACCACTGCTGGATCTGCTGTTTGAAGCACAGCAGATCCACCGTCAGCACTTCGACCCACAGCAGGTACAAGTCAGTACGTTGCTGTCTATTAAAACCGGTGCCTGTCCGGAAGACTGCAAATACTGCCCACAAAGTTCCCGCTACAAAACCGGTCTGGAAACCGAGCGCTTAATGGAAGTTGAGCAAGTGCTGGACTCTGCGCGTAAGGCTAAACAAGCCGGTTCAACGCGGTTCTGTATGGGCGCGGCATGGAAAAATCCGCACGAGCGCGATATGCCTTACCTGGAACAAATGGTGCAAGGTGTGAAAGAGCTGGGACTGGAAGCCTGTATGACGCTGGGTACGCTGGATGAAACGCAGGCGCAGCGCCTGGCCAGTGCGGGCCTGGATTACTACAACCACAATCTCGATACCTCGCCGGAGTTCTACGGCAATATCATCACTACCCGTTCGTACCAGGAGCGCCTGGATACGCTGGATAAAGTGCGTGAAGCGGGGATTAAAGTCTGCTCTGGCGGCATTGTAGGCCTGGGCGAAACGGTCACCGACCGTGCGGGTCTGCTGCTGCAATTAGCCAATCTGCCGACGCCGCCGGAAAGTGTGCCGATCAACATGCTGGTGAAGGTGAAGGGCACGCCGCTGGCGGATAACGACGATGTGGATGCGTTTGATTTTATCCGCACCATCGCCGTGGCACGCATTATGATGCCGACCTCGTACGTGCGCCTGTCCGCAGGTCGAGAACAGATGAACGAACAGACCCAGGCAATGTGCTTTATGGCCGGGGCCAACTCAATTTTCTACGGCTGCAAACTGCTGACTACGCCGAACCCGAATGAAGACAAAGACCTGCTGCTGTTCCGCAAGCTGGGACTGAATCCGCAGCAAACGGCGGTGCTGGCAGGCGATAACGAACAGCAACAGCGCCTGGAACAGGCCCTGCGTACACCGGACACAGACGACTACTACAACGCGGCAACCGTATGACCTGGCAGCAAAAAATTGACGATGCGCTGGCGACGCGTCGTTCTGCCGATGCCCTGCGCCGCCGTCATGCTGTGACGCAGGGGGCCGGGCGTTGGCTGCAGGCCGATGGTCGTCAGTATCTGAATTTTTCCAGCAATGATTACCTCGGTTTAAGCCACCATCCGCAGATTATCTGCGCGTGGCAGCAGGGGGCGGAACGGTTTGGCGTTGGCAGCGGCGGCTCAGGTCATGTTAGCGGCTATTCCATTACCCACCAGGCGCTGGAAGACGAGCTGGCGCAATGGCTGGGCTATTCACGGGCGCTGCTGTTTATCTCCGGGTTCGCCGCCAATCAGGCGGTGATTGCTGCACTAATGGGCAAAGAGGATCGGATCGTTGCCGACCGACTCAGCCACGCCTCGCTGCTGGAGGCTGCCAGCCTCAGCCCTGCAGCATTACGTCGCTTTACCCATAATGATCCTCAGCATCTGGCCCGTCTGCTGGCGGCCCCCTGTCCGGGGCAACAACTGGTAGTGACCGAAGGCGTGTTCAGCATGGACGGCGACAGCGCGCCGCTGGCGGAAATTCACGCAGGGGCGCAACGCCAGGATGCGTGGTTGCTGGTGGATGATGCCCACGGCATTGGCGTCACTGGTGAGGAAGGACGTGGTTCGTGCTGGCAACAGCAGGTCAAACCCGAACTGCTGGTGGTGACCTTTGGGAAAGGATTTGGCGTCAGCGGCGCGGCAGTTCTTTGTTCTGACAGCGTGGCTGAATATCTGCTGCAGTTTGCCCGCCATCTGATTTACAGCACCAGTATGCCTCCGGCGCAGGCCCAGGCCTTGCGCGCCGCGCTGGCGGTGATCCGTAGCCGCGACGGCGACGAGCGCAGAGCAAAGCTGGCCATGCTTATCCAGCGTTTTCGTGCCGGTATAACAACCCCGGATTTAGTGCTGGCGAATTCAGATAGCGCCATTCAGCCGCTGATCGTTGGTGATAACGCTAAAGCGCTACAACTGGCGCAGACGTTACGCGAGCAGGGCTGCTGGGTGACGGCAATCCGTCCACCTACCGTGCCGGTCGGCACTGCCAGACTGCGCCTCACGCTAACCCAGGCGCATGAACCCCAGGATATCGACCGCTTGCTGGAGGTGCTGCATGGCGCAGGTTGATAAGCAAGCCATTGCCGCTGCGTTCGGGCGTGCCGCGTCCCACTATGAGCAACACGCCGAATTACAGCGTCAGAGCGCCGATGCATTACTGGCGCGACTCGGTGGTCGCCAGTACGCCCGCGTGCTGGATGCCGGCTGTGGACCAGGGCGTATGAGCAGTTACTGGCGGGAGCAGGGGAGCGAGATCAGCGCCCTGGATCTGTCAGCGCAAATGCTGGCGCAAGCACAGCGTCACAACGTGGCCCACCATTACCTGCTGGCCGATATCGAAGCCATTCCGCAGGCTACCGCCACCTTTGACCTGGCCTGGAGCAATCTTGCCGTGCAATGGTGCGGCGATTTACGCGGCGCGTTAAGCGAGCTTTACCGGGTAGTGCGCCCTGGCGGGACGGTGGCGTTTAGTACCCTGGCACACGGCTCGATGCCGGAACTGCGTCAGGCGTGGCGAGCGGTGGATGACCGGGCGCATGCCAACCGTTTTTTACCTGTGGAACAGCTGGAAAATGCTCTATTCGGCTGGGACGTTGAGTATCAGATACAAGCCGTCACGCTGTGGTTTGACGACGCGCTGAGCGCTATGCGTTCGCTAAAAGGCATTGGCGCGACGCATTTGCATGAAGGACGCGAGCAGCGCGTGCTGACCCGCTCACAGCTGCACCAGTTACAGTTAGCCTGGCCCCAGCAGCAGGGGAAATACCCGCTGACGTATCATCTTTTTTTGGGAGTGATTCAACGTGACTAAAACGTATTTTGTCACCGGGACGGACACCGAAGTCGGTAAAACCATCGCCAGCTGTGCGCTGCTGCAGGCTGCGGAGCAACTGGGATTGCGAACCGTTGGCTATAAGCCGGTGGCGTCAGGAAGTGAAATGACGGTTGACGGTTTGCGTAACAGCGATGCCCTGGCTTTACAGCGCAACAGCGTTGTGGCAGCGGGTTATGCGGCCATCAATCCCTATACCTTCGCCGAACCCACGTCACCACATATTATCAGCGCCGATGAAGGGCGGCCGATTCTGGCCCCGGTGATGTCTGCCGGTTTGCGTGCCCTTGAGGAACAGGCCGACTGGGTGCTGGTGGAAGGGGCTGGGGGATGGTTTACCCCGCTTTCGCCGACGCTAAGTTTTGCTGACTGGGTGCAAACAGAACAGCTACCGGTGATTCTGGTCGTTGGCGTTAAGCTCGGTTGCATCAATCACGCTATTCTCACCGCGCAGGCGATACGCCAGGCGGGGTTGCAGCTGGTCGGCTGGGTTGCCAATGATGTAACCCCACCGAGCAAACGCCATGCTGAATACATGGCGACGCTGACGCGCGCGATTCCTGCACCGCTACTGGGAGAGATCCCGTGGCTGTCAGAGGCGCCGGAGCAGGCATTGACCGGGCAATATATCGATCTGAGCGTGTTGTCTCCGGCTCCCTCTTGTTGTTGACATATGGCGTTAGCCTGTTCTTTTCAACACGTTGGGACAGGCAAAAAAATGATGAAAATGCGAGCAGGATCTCGACTGTTACAGACCGCTTCGTTAGCTGATAAATATCAAAATTTAGCGATAATTTTTTTTTATTCGACCAAAAAACGACAGCGAGACGTTTCCGCCAGGCGGCAGTCAGCACGGGCTGGAGACAGTTATCCACTATTCCTGTGGATAACCTTGTGCATTAGAGTTAGAAAACACTATGTAAGCGAGAGAAGACGCGGCCTGCGACTAAATTGCTGCGAAAGACATCTTGGAGAAATAGTTATTGAAATACAGATTGTTAGATAAAAGCAATGGCTGTCGCGGAAGTGTCATCCGTTGCCATAAAACTTTCATCTGCTGGCTTGACAAATGTTAAAAAAGTCATAGGTCTGGGGATAACACATTTTTGCTGGTGTTTTATCTTGCCTGTGGCGAAATTTCAGCCCACCGCGACGGGGTTTCAGGGGGCGTAACAGAAATATTGTGGTCCGTTACTGTTTTTTCATCCAGTATATTTTACTGGCAAAATCTACTGCTGCGAGTAAAATTAGACACCTGCCCGCCCATTGCTTCAGGTAGCTGCTCATGAGTAAACCGTTCAAACTGAATTCCGCTTTTAAACCCTCTGGCGATCAGCCTGAGGCGATCCGTCGCCTGGAAGAAGGGCTGGAGGATGGTCTGGCGCATCAGACGCTGCTGGGCGTAACGGGATCGGGGAAAACGTTCACCATCGCCAACGTCATTGCGGACCTACAGCGTCCCACCATGGTGCTGGCACCCAACAAGACGCTGGCAGCCCAGTTGTATGGCGAGATGAAAGAATTCTTCCCGGATAACGCGGTAGAGTATTTTGTCTCTTACTACGATTATTACCAGCCGGAAGCCTACGTCCCGAGCTCTGACACGTTCATTGAGAAAGATGCATCGGTCAACGAACACATTGAGCAGATGCGACTGTCGGCGACCAAGGCGCTGCTGGAGCGTCGGGATGTCATTGTGGTGGCCTCAGTTTCCGCGATCTACGGTCTGGGCGACCCGGACCTGTATCTGAAAATGATGCTGCACCTGACGGTCGGCATGATTATCGATCAACGCGCTATTCTGCGTCGTCTGGCGGAGCTCCAATATACCCGCAACGATCAGGCGTTTCAGCGCGGTACATTCCGCGTACGCGGCGAGGTGATCGACATCTTCCCGGCAGAGTCTGACGACATTGCGCTGCGCGTGGAGCTGTTTGATGAAGAAGTAGAACGTTTGTCGCTGTTTGACCCGCTGACCGGGCAGGTTGAATCCAGCATTCCGCGCTTTACCATTTACCCTAAAACGCACTATGTCACGCCGCGCGAACGTATTGTGCAGGCGATGGAAGAAATTAAGGTCGAACTGGCGCAGCGGCGTAAAAACCTGCTGGAGAACAATAAGCTGCTGGAAGAACAGCGCTTAAGCCAGCGTACGCAGTTCGATCTGGAGATGATGAACGAGCTGGGCTACTGCTCGGGCATTGAAAACTACTCCCGCTATCTCTCCGGGCGCGGGCCGGGCGAACCGCCACCGACGCTGTTCGACTACCTGCCCGCTGATGGCCTGCTGGTGGTCGATGAATCCCACGTCACCATCCCGCAAATCGGCGGTATGTATCGCGGCGACCGGGCGCGAAAAGAGACGCTGGTTGAGTACGGTTTCCGTCTGCCGTCGGCGCTGGATAACCGCCCGCTGAAGTTTGAAGAGTTCGAAGCGCTGGCACCGCAAACCATCTACGTTTCCGCCACGCCGGGCAACTATGAGCTGGAGAAATCCGGCGATGACGTGGTCGATCAGGTGGTACGACCGACCGGCCTGCTGGATCCGGTGATTGAAGTGCGTCCAGTGGCGACGCAGGTAGATGATTTACTTTCTGAAATTCGTATCCGCTCGGCGATCAACGAACGTGTGCTGGTGACGACGCTGACCAAGCGGATGGCGGAAGACCTCACGGAATACCTTGAAGAGCACGGCGAGCGGGTGCGCTATCTGCACTCGGACATCGACACCGTTGAGCGCATGGAAATCATTCGTGACCTGCGCCTGGGCGAGTTTGACGTGCTGGTCGGCATCAACCTGTTACGAGAAGGCCTGGACATGCCTGAGGTCTCGCTGGTGGCGATTCTGGACGCCGACAAAGAAGGGTTCCTGCGTTCTGAACGCTCGCTAATCCAGACCATTGGCCGTGCGGCACGTAACATTAACGGCAAAGCGATTCTCTACGGCGATAAAATTACCGCATCAATGGCGAAGGCAATCAGCGAAACAGAACGTCGTCGCGAGAAGCAGCATCAGTACAACCATGAGCATGGAATTACGCCGCAGGGGCTGAACAAGAAGGTGGTCGACATTCTGGCGCTGGGCCAGAATATTGCCAAGACCAAAGCCAAGGGCCGAGGCAAGTCGCGCTCTGGTGCGAAGTCCGAGGTGGTTGAGCTGGATATGACGCCGAAGGCGCTGCAGCAGAAAATCCATGAGCTGGAAGGGCAGATGATGAAACATGCGCAGAACCTGGAGTTTGAAGAGGCCGCGCAAATTCGCGACCAGCTACATCAGCTGCGCGAGCTGTTTATCGCGGCGTCTTAATGCGTTGCCGGATGGCGGGGTAAACCCCTTATCCGGCCTACAAACGTCAAGGTCTGTGTTGGCCTGATAAGCGTCAGCGCCATCAGGCAAATGCGCTCAGCCTAAAGCCTGCACCGCTTTTTCCAGCGCGTTGTTCAACAACTGGCGGTCGTGGCGATACGGAATATCGCTGGCTTCCAGCACGTCCTGAATCACAATGCGGTCGCTAACGCTGGAAGCATCCACTTTTGGTCCGACAACCACCGCATCAATGACTTTTTTTCCGACGTACTGTTCAATGATGGTTAGCTTGTCGTTAAGCGTCAGGCTGGCGGCTGGCAGGCTTAATTCACGCCCCAGATTGCCGATATACACCATTGGAGCCGGAGTGCGTCGCAAAGCCTGCGCCATTTCGTCGAGCAGCAGGATTGGCATCAGGCTGGTATAAAAACTGCCCGGCCCGATCAGAATTAAATCTGCTTCAGCGATAGCCTCTACCGCTTCGCGCGTAGCCGGCACTTTTGGCGACAGCATCAGCTCCTGAGGAGGGATGGTGAGCTGATCGATATTCACCTCGCCATAAACCTCATGTCCCTGATCGTCGATAGCCATTAGATCGACCGGCAGCTCAGACATCGGAATTAAATGCGCGTCCACTTTCAGTAGACTACGAATTAAATTAATCGCCTCCAGAGGCCGCACGCTCAGGTGATCTAACGCCTTTAACATCAGATTTCCGAGGTTATGTCCGGAAAGCTCGCCATTACCGCCAAAACGGTACTCAAACATCGCGGATGCGGCGCTGGGTTGGGTAATTAACTGGTTCAGACAGTTACGCATGTCTCCCCAGGCGATGCCGCCTTCAGAGCGACGAATACGCCCCGTGGAACCGCCGTTGTCGGTGGTTGTGACAATGCCTGTCAGGCGTGAACCTAAAGGAGATAGTGAAGAGAGAACGCGTCCTAATCCATGCCCTCCGCCGAGAGCGACAACGCGATCCAGATCCGCCAGCGTACGAGTGCGCATAGTTATTCCTGATATCAATTGATCGACGTTACAGTAGCGTAAATTGTGGGTTTTCAGCAATTAGCCAGCGGGCTTGCGTGAAAATAAATTTTTGCGATCTACCCCTTTCTGACGACATTCACCTGATAGCAAGATGATGTATATCAATGCAAAACTGTGGTTTTTGCTTATTCTGTAGCGAAATTGCACGATCATGTCGCTATGTACAAGATTATATAGCGAAAGTGAAAATGGCAAAACTACCATTTACACGCTAGTATCGGCATAACCACAATGTACTCGACGTATGACGAGTATAAACACTCTAGCCTCTGCACCTGGGTCAAATGATACGGTGCTTTGGCCGTGACAAGGCTTCAACAGATTGTCACCAGGGCGCAGGAAGAAATGACTCCGCCTCCCGTATTTGGAAAGGTGTACATGGGCTCTCAACTTACCGATGCTTTCGCACGTAAGTTTTATTACTTACGTTTGTCGATTACCGATGTGTGTAACTTTCGTTGCACCTACTGTCTGCCGGATGGCTACAAGCCCGGTGGGGTCACTAATAACGGCTTTCTGACCGTTGATGAAATTCGTCGCGTCACGCGTGCGTTTGCCAGTCTGGGAACGGAAAAAGTGCGTCTGACCGGGGGCGAACCGTCATTGCGTCGCGACTTTACCGACATCATCGCTGCCGTGCGAGAAAATGACGCCATCCGCCAGATTGCGGTGACCACCAACGGCTATCGTCTGGCGCGGGATGCTGCCACCTGGCGCGAGGCGGGACTTACGGCGCTGAACGTCAGCGTTGATAGCCTCGATGCCCGTCAGTTCCATGCCATTACCGGGCAGGATAAATTTCAACAGGTGATGGCGGGCATTGATGCCGCCTTTGATGCCGGTTTTGAGAAAGTCAAAGTAAACACCGTGCTGATGCGCGATGTAAACCACCACCAGTTGGACACCTTTCTCGCCTGGATCCAGCCGCGTCCGATTCAGTTACGCTTTATAGAACTGATGGAAACCGGCGAGGGCAGCTCTCTCTTCCGTAAACACCATATCTCCGGGCAGGTACTGCGCGATGAACTGCTGCGTCGCGGCTGGATCCACCAGCTACGCCAGCGTAGCGACGGTCCGGCGCAGGTCTTCTGCCACCCTGACTATGCAGGTGAAATCGGTCTGATCATGCCTTATGAGAAAGACTTCTGCGCCACCTGCAACCGTCTGCGCGTCTCTTCTGTTGGCAAACTGCATCTGTGCTTATTCGGTGAAGGCGGGGTCAGCCTGCGCGATTTGCTGGAAGATGATACGCAGCAGCCTGCGCTGGAAGAGCGTATCTCAGCCGCGCTGCTGGAGAAAAAGCAGACTCATTTCCTGCATCAGAACAATACCGGTATTACGCAAAACTTATCTTACATTGGCGGCTGATCGCTAAAAGGAGTTTTTCATGAGTCAGGTAAGCGCTGAATTTATCCCGACACGCATTGCTATTCTTACCGTTTCCAGTCGTCGTGGCGAAGAGGACGATACCTCCGGCCATTATCTGCGCGACTCGGCGCAAGAAGCGGGTCATCAGATTGTCGACAAGGCGATTGTCAAAGAGAACCGTTACGCCATCCGCGCCCAGGTTTCCGCCTGGATTGCCAGCGACGATGTGCAGGTGGTGCTGATTACCGGCGGCACAGGGTTGACCGAAGGGGACCAGGCGCCGGAAGCGCTGCAACCGCTGTTCGATAGAGAAGTCGAAGGGTTTGGCGAAGTATTCCGTATGCTCTCGTTTGAAGAGATTGGCACCGCGACGCTGCAATCCCGGGCGATTGCCGGGGTAGCGAATAAAACGTTGATTTTCGCCATGCCGGGGTCGACCAAAGCGTGTCGTACCGCCTGGGAAAATATCATTGCGCCACAGCTTGATGCCCGTACGCGTCCGTGTAACTTCCACCCACATTTGAAGAAATAAGTATGTCGCAACTGACTCATATTAACGCCGCTGGCGAAGCGCACATGGTTGATGTCTCCGCCAAAGCAGAAACCGTACGCGAGGCGCGTGCTGAAGCCTTCGTCACCATGCACGCACAAACGCTGACGATGATTATCGATGGCAGTCACCATAAGGGTGATGTATTCGCCACAGCGCGTATTGCGGGTATTCAGGCCGCTAAACGGACCTGGGATCTTATCCCGCTGTGTCACCCGCTGATGCTGAGCAAGGTTGAAGTCAATCTGCGCGCCGAGCCGGAACACAACCGCGTACGCATTGAATCGCTGTGTCGCCTCACCGGCAAAACCGGCGTTGAAATGGAAGCGTTAACGGCGGCCTCCGTGGCAGCGTTGACCATCTACGACATGTGCAAAGCGGTACAAAAAGATATGGTGATTGGTCCGGTGCGTCTGCTGGCGAAAAGCGGCGGCAAGTCGGGCGATTTTAAGGTAGATGCGAATGATTAAGGTGCTTTTTTTTGCCCAGGTGCGAGAGCTGGTGAACACGGATGCGTTAGAAGTAGCCGCCGAGTTTCCAACGGTAGAAGCGCTGCGCCAGCATCTGGCAGCACAGAGCGATCGTTGGGCGCTGGCGCTGGAAGATGGCAAGCTGCTGGCTGCCGTAAACCAGACGCTGGTAAGCTTTGACCATCCTCTTAACGCCGGTGACGAAGTGGCTTTCTTCCCACCGGTAACCGGAGGCTAAGATGGCTGAAACGCGAATTGTTGTTGGCCATGCGCCGTTTCGCGTCGGGGAGGAATATCCCTGGCTTGCCGAGCGGGATGAAGACGGCGCGGTGGTTACTTTTACCGGTAAAGTCCGTAATCATAATCTCGGTGACAGCGTGCAGGCGCTGACGCTGGAGCATTACCCTGGCATGACCGAAAAAGCGCTGGCGGAAATCGTCGATGAGGCGCGTGAGCGCTGGCCGTTGGGCCGTGTGACGGTGATCCATCGCATTGGTGAGCTGTGGCCGGGAGATGAAATCGTCTTCGTTGGTGTGACCAGCGCACATCGCAGCAGTGCTTTTGAAGCCGGGCAGTTCATTATGGATTACCTGAAAACCCGCGCGCCGTTCTGGAAGCGCGAAGCTACGCCGGAAGGCGAACGTTGGGTTGACGCTCGCGACAGCGATAAGCAGGCGGCAAAACGCTGGTAGAGTAGTACACTTGTGTTAGGCTCATACTGATTCAGGAGATTGTCATGGACCGATTCCCACGATCCGATTCTATTGTGCAGGCCCGTACCGGCTTGCAAACCTATATGGCGCAGGTCTACGGCTGGATGACCTGCGGGTTGTTACTGACGGCGTTTATTGCCTGGTATGCGGCGAATACGCCTGCGGTGATGATGTTTGTCTTTTCCAGCAAAATCACCTTCTTTGGGCTGATCATCGCCCAACTGGCGCTGGTGTTCGTCCTTTCCGGCATGGTGCAAAAACTTAGCGCGGGCATGGCCACCACGCTGTTTATGCTCTATTCGGCATTAACCGGGCTGACGTTGTCGAGCATCTTTATCGTTTATACCTACTCGTCTATTGCCAGCACCTTTGTGGTTACAGGCGGGATGTTCGGTATCATGAGCCTGTACGGTTACACCACCAAACGCGATCTCAGCGGCTTCGGCAATATGCTGTTTATGGCGCTGATCGGTATTGTGCTGGCCTCGCTGGTTAACTTTTGGCTGAAGAGTGAAGCGCTGATGTGGGCAGTTACCTACATTGGGGTGATTGTGTTTGTCGGCCTGACGGCTTATGACACGCAGAAGCTGAAAAATATCGGCGAGCAAATTGACCTGCGCGACAGCTCCAACCTGCGTAAATACGCAATCCTTGGGGCGTTAACGCTGTATCTGGACTTCATCAACCTGTTCCTGATGCTGCTGCGTATCTTCGGTAATCGTCGTTAATTCTCTGTTGCCGGATGGCGTAAGCCGCCATCCGGCAAATTATTTCGCCATCGCTTTTTCGTTTTTTGCCCGCAGATTTTTCGCCCGACTCTCCAGCAACAGATAACACATTAACGCCAGCAGCAGCGGGGTAAAATAATACAGCACGCGATATGCAATCAGGGCGGCGATGATCGTGCCCTGCGAGATATTCTCTCCGGCCAGCAGCGCCATAAAGACCGCTTCCAGTACGCCGATCCCCGCCGGAATATGCACGATAACCCCGGCAATACTACTCACCAGTAGTACGCCCAGTACGAAGAAATAGTTGATGCCCTGACCCAGCAACAACCAGATAATCGCCCCCATGACCATCCAGTTGGTAGCGGAGATCGCCATTTGCGCCAGGGCAAATTTCCAGGAGGGTAGCACCAGCTTTTGGCCTTTAATGGTGATATGGCGATGTTTAGCGAAGGCGCAAAACCACAGATAAACGCCAATAATCAGCAGCAGAGACACGCCCAAAATGCGCAGCGTACCCTCATCGATATACCAGTGCGCAGGCAGTTGAACGACGCCGAAGGTAAAAATAAATCCGCCCAGCAGAATATAACCCAGCCAGTTAGTGGTAATGCTGAGTGAGAAAATACGCGTGATCGTACTCCCCGGTAATCCGAGGCGGGAATAGAGCCGATAACGCATGCCAATACCGCCCACCCAGGTGCTTAACGTCAGGTTAAAGGCGTAACAGATAAACGACACCAGCATCACCTGGCGTTTTGCCAGCTTGTGCCCGCAGTAATAGCGTCCGAGCAGATCATAACAGCCGTAGAGTAAATAACTGACGATCACCAGCCCCACGGCGCTGAGCAGAGCAAGCCGGTTGTAATCGCGGATTACTGTCCAGACCTCCTGCCAGTTGACCTTGCTGGCATAAACCACCAGCAGCACAATTACCGCGATAAAAAACAGCCAGGTGAAGATTTTTTTTGCCAGTCGCCAGCGGGGGGATGCTTTTGCCATCAGGGTTTCCCTCCTGCATCCTCAGTCTGAATACGGTTCTGCGTTTCCAGGGTCGGCTGCGCGGGCGGATCGACCTCGGTGAGGAGCGGTGTGTGCGCCGGTAGCCAGCCGACCAGCGCCGGAAAGTGGCGTAAAAAGTGGAACGCCAGCACGCTCTTGGTCAGGTTCCACCAGGTACGCCTCGGCAGCATCGATTCATCCACCTGCTGACAATCCTTAGCAATAATAAGGTTCAGATTGTCCCGCAGGACCTGGTTAAACGCGCGGTCATGAATAATGATGTTTGCCTCCAGATTGAGCGACAGGCTGAGCGGGTCGAGGTTGCTGGAGCCTACCGTTGCCCAGTGATCGTCCATTAGCGCGACTTTGCCGTGCAGGGGCCTACGGCGGTATTCATAAACATGGACGCCGCCTTTCACCAGATAGTTGTACAGCAGGCGAGCGCCCACTTTTACAATCGGCATATCCGGTTCTCCCTGCACAATCAGTTTTACCCGTACGCCGCGCCTGGCCGCCTTGCGCAGCGCATGCAGCAGGCGATAACCGGGGAAGAAATAAGCATTGGCTATGATCACTTCGCGTCTGGCCTGGGTCAGCATTTTCAAATAATGACGTTCAATATCATCGCGATGCTCTTCGTTATCGCGCCAGACAAACAGCGCCTGCGCTTCGCCAGGCTGGCGATTTTCGATTGCCCGATGATGTCGTCGCCACCAGCGGCGCACGGCGCTTTGTCCCGGCAGGTTTTCCAGCACAAAGGTCAGGATGTCTGCCACGATGGGACCTTCAATACGCACGGCGTAATCCTGCTTGGCCTCCGGGCCGTAATCGGACATATGTTCAGCGGAATAATTGATGCCGCCGACGAAAGCGACGCGGTCATCAATCACCACAATTTTGCGATGCATGCGGCGAAAAAGGTTGGTGCGCATGCCAAACAGACGCGGACGCGGATCGTAATAGCGGAAAACTACACCAGCTGTGGTGAGTTCACCGACAAAGTCATCGCTGAGATCCGGTGACCCGTAGCCATCGAGCAACACTTCGGCTTTGACGCCACGCTGTGCTGCACTGAGCAGCGTGGCATGCAGTTGTTTCCCTACCTCGTCTTCAAACCAGATGAAGGTTTCGAGGATGATTTTTTGCTGCGCCTGTTCAATGGCTTTAAAGACGGCGGGGTAGTACTGGTCGCCGTTTTCCAGCAGTTGAATTTGATTGCCTTCACGCCAGCCATATTTCATAAATGAATCTCCGCGCTCAGGGGGGCATGGTCAGACAAATGTCGCCAGTGGCGTAGTGCCAGCGCCGTTGGAGTACTGGCATTGGTGTTTTTCACATAGATCCTGTCAAGACGCAGCAGCGGAAATTGCACCGGAAAGGTCCGCGCCGGGTGACCGTGGGCGCGGGTAAAAATTTCGTCAAGACCGGCATGAACCTTCAACGGGTAATTGGCTGTTTGTCGCCAGTCGTTGAAATCCCCGGCCACCACCACCGGCTCTGCGTTGGGCAGGGCGTTGACCCAATCCGCCAGCATGGTCAGCTGCGCCTGGCGGTGGGCTTCACGTAAACCAAGATGCACGCACATCACATGAATCGGATGAGGGAGCATCGGTGGCACGATGCGGCAGTAAAGCACGCCGCGCTTTTCCGTGCCCCCGACTGACACATCCCGATTTTCATAATGTTCAATGGGATAGCGTGACAGCACCGCATTGCCGTGATGTCCCTGCGGATAAACGGCATTGCGTCCGTAGGCAAAATCGCGCCACACGGTATCCGCGAGAAACTCGTAGTGTGTAGTGTCGGGCCAGTTTTCCACGCGCAGGGAATGAACTGCGTGCGCGCCCATCACTTCCTGCAGACATACAATGTCCGCGCCGACCGTCCTGATGGCGTCCCGTAGCTCAGGCAAAATAAATCGCTTATTAAAGGCGGTAAAACCTTTGTGTGTATTAATGGTGAGCACATTGAATGAAAATCGATCTGCTGATTCGGTCATGGGGCTCCTGTTGACGTCTTTTTTCTTTTAAATAGTGTAGTCGGCGTCACAAAAGGATGCGGTGTTACGGAATTTTCCGTAAAGTCCGGTACTCTGAATAATTAGTTAAAGATCCTTCAGGAGAAAAGCCATGAGGTGGCAACAACGTGTTCGTGTCGCAACAGGTCTTAGTTGCTGGCAGATTGTGTTGCATTTACTGGTAGTGGCATTGCTGGTAATGGGCTGGATGAGCGGCACACTGGTGCGCGTCGGCCTGGGATTATGCGTCGTTTACGGCGTCACGGTTTTATTAATGCTGGCGTTGCAGCGTCATCATGAACAGCGCTGGCGTGATGTCGCTGACGTACTGGAAGAACTGACCACCACGTGGTATTTCGGTGCGGCGATGATCGTACTGTGGCTGCTGTCCCGCGTACTGCAAAACAACGTCTTACTGGCGTTGGCGGGGCTGGCTGTCCTTGCCGGACCCGCGGTGATTTCGCTGTTGGCGAAAGACAAAAAACTACATCACTTTGCGTCTAAACATCGCATACGCCGCTGACCCGGTAGTGGCCGCTATCACCAACAGCGGCCACAAACTTCCCCAGACAATCTTCAGGCTCGCATCCTTCAGGTAAATCTGTTTCGTGATGTCCGTAAAGTGGCGGATTGGGTTTATCCATGTCAGATTCTGCAGCCATACCGGCATATTTTCGACCGGAGAGACGTACCCTGAAAGCAAAATCGCGGGCATCATAAAGACAAACACGCCGATAAACGCCTGCTGCTGTGTTGAACACAGCGATGAAATCAGCAGACCAAAGCCCACCAGCGACAGCCCGTAAATCACCATCGTGAAGTAGAACAACCCCAGCGAACCGGCAAACGGAATGTGATAGGCCCAGATGCCAATCGCCAGCACGATGGTGGCCTGAAAGGTGGCCACGATCAGCGCAGGCACCGCTTTACCAATGAAAATTTGCCATGTCGTGAGCGGGGAAACCAGCAGCTGATCCAGCGTGCCTTGCTCACGTTCGCGGGCCACTGACAGCGAAGTGACGATCATCACGCCAATGGTGGTGATCATGGCGATCAGCGACGGAACGACGAACCATTTGTAATCCAGATTCGGGTTATACCAGTTACGCACCACCAGTTCGCTGTTGTTCGGCTTCGCTTTGCCGTCCATCAATTCCTGCTGGTATTCCTTGACGATCTGTTGCAGATAATTTGCCGCGATCTGCGCGCTGTTGGAGTTTCGTCCGTCAAGGATAAGCTGCATCGGTGCCTGCTGGAAGGTATCCAGATTACGTGAAAAGTCGGCCGGAAAGCGCACCAACAGCAGCGCCTTTTGCGTGTCGATGGTGGGCTGGATCTCCTGCGGGCTTTTCAGCAGCAGGATATGGGTAAAGGCGCTGGCGCGGGCAAAGCGCTGGGTTAATTCCACCGAATGCTTGCCGTTGTCTTCGTTATAGATGGCGATAGTGGCGTTGGTCACTTCTAATGTTGCCGCAAATGGAAACAGGATGACCTGAATCAGCACCGGCAAAATCAGGATCGCCCGCGTCTGCGGTTCGCGCAACAGCGATTGCAGCTCTTTGCGAATTAACGTCCATAAACGATGAAACATACCCGTCCCCTCAATCCAGCCGACGTTTGGTTTTAAGCCACGTCAGGCCAATAAACATCACCGCCGAAGCGATTAAAAACAGCACGTTGATAATCAACACCAGCGGAATATTTCCCGCCAGAAACAGGCTTTGCAAGGTGCTGACGAAATAGCGCGCGGGAATAATATAGGTCACTGCGCGAATAATGGCGGGCATGCTGTCTATCTGGAAGATAAAGCCCGACAACATAATCGACGGCAAAAACGCTGCGTTTAGCGCGACCTGCGCGGCGTTAAACTGGTTGCGGGTGATGGTGGAGATCAGCAATCCCATACCAAGCGTGCTGAGCAGAAACAGGCTGGTGATAAAAAACAGGATCAGCAGCGAGCCGCGATAGGGCACGCCAAGAATAAATACCGACACCAGCATGCACAGCAGCATCGCCAGCATGCCGAGAAAATAATAGGGGATCAGTTTGCACAGCAGTAATTCGACGCGGGTGACTTCCGTAGACAGCAGCGCTTCCATGGTGCCGCGCTCCCACTCCCGCGCGACCACTAATGAAGTCAGGATCGCGCCGATGACCGTCATAATAATGGTCACCGCCCCAGGGATAATAAAGTGCTGGCTGATAGCCGCCGGGTTAAACCAGTAGCGGGTCTGTACGTCGATCAGCGGCTCAAACGATTCCCCGCGATCTTCTGCCCGCTGTTTTTGCCAAATCTGCCAGATGCCTTCCACATAACCCTGCACAAAGTTGGCCGTGTTTGGTTCGCTGCCGTCGGTGATCACCTGAATGGGCGCAATGTCGTTTGGTCGCGCCATCTGCTGGGCAAAGTCCACCGGGATCACCACCAGCCCGCGAATGCGTCCGGCCTGCATTTTCTCAATCAATTCCTGGCGGTTATCGCTGATGGTAGCGTCAATATACGGCGAGCCGGTCATGGTATGGGTAAAGTCCAGCGCCTCTTCGCTTTGCTGTTCGAGTAAAATCCCCACCCGCAGCTTGCTGGAGTCAAGGTTAATCCCGTAGCCGAAGATAAACAGCAGCAGCAGTGGGATCACCACCGCAATCAGCCAGCTACTGGGATCGCGCACGATCTGCCGCGTTTCTTTAATGCACAGTGCGCGCACGCGTCGCCATGAAAGAGAGTGATTACTCATGCGCATGTTCCTTATCCCAGTCATTGATAAGCGTAATAAACGCCTGCTCCATGGTGGGGTCCGGCGTGTCATTATCGGCGGCCTGCGCTTTCAGGTCGTCCGGCGTGCCGCTGGCAATCAGCTTGCCGCGGTACACCAGTCCGATACGGTCACAATATTCCGCCTCATCCATAAAGTGGGTGGTGACCATCACCGTCACGCCTTTCTCCACCATGCTGTTGATATGCAGCCAGAACTCACGACGGGTGAGGGGATCGACCCCCGAGGTCGGTTCATCGAGGAACAGGATGTCGGGTTCATGCATCAGTGAACAGGCCAGTGCCAGCCGCTGCTTAAAACCCAGCGGCAGTTCGTCAGTGGCATGAGAGGCAATGCTCTTCAGGCCGAACGCCTCGCTCATACGATCGATTTTGTCTTTCTGCGCCCGACCGCGCAGGCCGTAGACGCCGGAGAAAAAGCGCAGATTTTGCTCCACCGTCAGGTTGCCGTAGAGAGAGAATTTCTGCGCCATATAACCCAGATGCTGGCGTGCTTTGCCGGAACTGACTTTCAGGTCCATATCCAGCACCAGCGCTTTACCGGAGGTAGGGACCAGCAGGCCGCACATCATTTTAAAGGTGGTCGACTTGCCCGCACCGTTGGGACCTAGCAGGCCAAAAATCTCACCGCGCTGCACGGCAAAATCCACATGGTCGGTGGCGGCAAAATCACCAAATTTTTTGGTCAGCGCTTTGGCTTCAATCACCGTTTCGCCCGCTGTACCTTCCACGGTATGCAGGATAGCGCCCAGCGGGGATTCAGACGTTCCTGCGCCGCCGAGTAAATCGATAAAAGCATCTTCAAAGCGCGGGGTAGTGCTGGTGATGGTGATTTCCGGCATGCCCTGAGCCTGGCGAATATCTTCCGCCGTAGCTTCTTTTTTCAGGATCAGGCGAACAGATTTCCCCTGAATCATGCCGTCGCTGACCTGCGGCAGTTTTAACGCCCGTTGCAGAAGTCGGCGGTTATTTTCCTGCGGGCTGCTCATTAAAAAACTGCGCCCCGCCATGGTCTGCGTAAGCTGCGTGGGATCGCCCTGGTACAGCAGTTCGCCTTCGTTCATCAGCAGCACATCACGGCACTGCTCGGCTTCATCCAGATACGAAGTACTCCAGAGGATCAACATGCCATCCCCGGCCAGTTCGTGGACCATTTGCCACAGTTCG
The DNA here is from genome assembly GCF_018342065.1 of Citrobacter sp. FP75. Lineage (GTDB taxonomy): Bacteria > Pseudomonadota > Gammaproteobacteria > Enterobacterales > Enterobacteriaceae > Citrobacter. Next base: position 509,101 of record NZ_JAFDOE010000001.1, read on the forward strand.
CGGCGGGAGATTGGGTCCACGCCCACGCCCGGCTCATCCAGCAGCAGCACTTTGGGTTCACCGACCAGCGTACAGGCAAGGCCCAGCTTCTGCTTCATCCCACCGGAGAGTTTGCCCGCCAGACGCCCGGTAAACGGCCCCAGCGAGGTAAATTCCAGCAGACGAGCAAAGGTTTTTTCCCGTGCGTCACCGGTGACGCTGCGCAAATCGGCATAGAGATTGAGGTTCTCCATGACGGTCAGGTCTTCATACAGGCCGAATTTCTGCGGCATATAACCCAGCACCGCATGCAGGGCGCTGTCGTTAACGATCGGGTCAAAGCCAATCACCGTCGCGCTGCCGTCGTCGGGTTTCAACAGGCCCGCCAGCATGCGCATCAGTGTGGTTTTCCCCGCGCCGTCAGGACCTACCAGACCGGTGACATAGCCTGCGTGAATCGTGCAGTCGAGCGGGGCGACCGCCGGTTTTTCCATCCCGGCAAAGCGCTTAACCAGCCCGTTGAGGGTAATGACCGCGTCATTCATGCCGCGCCTCGTCACCGAACTTCACCGTCACCGGCATCCCCTGGCGTAGCGCGTCGTCGGCATCGGTTACCACAATGCGCAGGCGATAAACCAGATCGGTACGCAGGTCCGGGGTCTCTACTGTTTTCGGGGTAAACTCTGCTGTTGGCGACACAAAGCCGATTTTACCGTGGTACGGTTTGTCCGGGCGACCGTCCGTGTAAAGCAGAATCTCACGGCCTGGCTGCGCCTGGCTTAGATTGCGTTCGTCAACATAGGCGCGCACCCACACCGGGCGGGTAAGCGACAGCGTCAGCGCTGTACCGCCCGCGCTCAGCATACTGCCGGGTTCAACCGCACGGGTAAGCAGCGTACCGTCAGACGGGGAGGTCAGCGTGGTGTCATGCAGATCGAGTTCAGCCTGCGCCAGCTGCGCCTGGGCCTGTTCGAGGGTTGCTTTCGCCTGGGCGATATCCTGCGGACGATTACCGCTGCGGTACTGACTGAGCTTATCCTGCGCGGATTTCAGCGTCGCCAGCGCCTGGTCGCGCGATGAACGGGCGTTCTCCAGATCGTTGGCGGAAATAGTGCGGCTTTTCCACAATCCTGACTGGCGGTTATAAAAGTTCTGCGCGTAGTCATACGCCGCCTGCGCCTGTTTCACGGCCGCTGCGGTTTGCGCGATCTCTTCTTCACGATATCCTGCCAGCATCAGGTCGTACTGCGCCTGCGCAGCGGCAACGTTGGCTTTCGCCTGCATTAGCGCATTTTCGTACGGCGCGTGGTCCAGTTCGCCCAGTACCTGGCCGGCGGTAATCGCATCGCCTTCGTCAACCGCCAGCGAGGCCAGCCTGCCACCCACGCGAAAACTCAAATTGACGCTGCGGATATCGACGTTGCCGTACAGGGTCAGGCCGTTATCTTGTCGGCTTTGATACCACCACGTTCCACCGGCGATGACGGCAACGAGGGCCGCGATAACCAGCCCGAGAACGACAGGTTTTTTCATGACTCCAGACTCCTTTGCGTTAAACCTTGCAGAATAAGATCGATGTGACAGGTGATCGTTTGGTCAATCAGCGCGGTTTTATCCTCATCAAATTGTGACCAGCCCGTGCGCAACAGAATGGTTTCTTTCCCCAGACGGAAGGCCAGCACCTCACCCAGTATGGCGTGGGTGTGCAGGATCATTTGGGTATCACTGGCATCGCGGCCCGTATAGGCAGCAATCAGGCGGGTCAGGTGGCTGTGCAACGGGTTGATCACCTGGTCGTGCACCAGTTGATAGGCCGCGGTGGGCGAGAGCTGTTCGCGTGAGATAAATTTGCTCAAGTTAACCGTATCGTCCTGGGTTAACAGCATGATCATGTTTTTGCAGGCGCGGAGGATCAGTTTGCGCATGGCGGCCCGGTCCGGCTCTGGTTGGGCAAACAGGCGCTCGGCTTCTTCAGCGTGAGGGCGAAACTGTGAACCGATAAAATCCGCAATCCACTGGGCACAGGCGAGATATAAATCCTCTTTTGAGCCAAAATAGTAGGTAATGGCGGCGATGTTCTGTCCGGCCTGGGCGGCAATATCACGCGTGGTGGCGTGCAGGCCATATTCACCAAACTGTGCCAGCGCAGCGGCAATAAGCTGGTTCTTTGCCTGTTCACCTTTGGTTGTCATGGTGGGTGTATTCATGGCACGGCCAAATTATTAATCAATCGATTGATTAAGATTATGACTGATATCTGCACTTGTCTAGTCTGGTGGCTTATTTTGTTTTTTGCGACTGGCGGGATAATTATGCGGTACATCACAAAAACTGCTACACTCCGCCCCTTCATGACATTGTGGTTTTTGTCATCTCTTTTGCGAGTATCGTCCTGAAAACGACACCGGTAACGGTCAGGGCGGTTCGGAGTAGTTATGTCTTTTGATTCCCTTGGTTTAAACCCTGATATCTTGCGCGCTGTAGCCGAGCAGGGTTACCGTGAACCTACCCCTATTCAGCAGCAGGCTATCCCTGCGGTGCTGGAAGGCCGCGATCTGATGGCGAGCGCCCAGACCGGTACGGGTAAAACGGCAGGTTTTACCCTGCCGCTGTTACAACACCTCATTTCTCATGAACCGCATGGCAAAGGCCGTCGTCCGGTGCGTGCGCTGATCCTCACGCCAACCCGCGAACTGGCGGCTCAAATTGGCGAAAACGTCCGCGATTACAGCAAATATCTGAACATTCGCTCACTGGTGGTTTTCGGTGGGGTGAGTATTAACCCACAGATGATGAAACTGCGCAGTGGTGTGGATGTGCTGGTGGCAACGCCGGGCCGTTTACTCGATCTCGAACATCAAAACGCGGTGAAACTGGATCAGGTTGAGATCCTGGTGCTGGATGAAGCTGACCGTATGCTGGATATGGGCTTTATCCACGATATTCGTCGCGTACTGGCTAAGTTGCCGGCTAAACGTCAGAACCTGCTGTTCTCCGCAACGTTCTCTGATGACATTAAATCGCTGGCAGAAAAACTGCTGCATAACCCGCTGGAAATTGAAGTCGCGCGTCGTAATACCGCGTCTGAGCAGGTCAGCCAGTTCGTTCACTTCGTGGATAAAAAACGCAAACGTGAATTGCTGTCGCAGATGATTGGTCAGGGTAACTGGCAGCAGGTGCTGGTCTTTACCCGTACCAAGCATGGTGCAAACCACCTGGCAGAACAGCTGAATAAAGACGGCATTCGCAGCGCGGCAATACACGGCAATAAATCGCAGGGTGCGCGTACGCGTGCGCTGGCAGATTTTAAATCCGGCGACATTCGCGTGCTGGTGGCGACCGACATCGCTGCGCGTGGGCTCGACATTGAAGAACTGCCTCACGTGGTGAACTACGAGCTGCCAAACGTACCGGAAGATTACGTGCACCGTATTGGTCGTACCGGTCGTGCTGCAGCCACCGGTGAAGCGCTGTCTCTGGTGTGTGTTGATGAGCACAAACTGCTGCATGACATTGAGAAACTGCTGAAAAAAGAGATCCCACGTATTGCCGTTGATGGCTATGCGCCGGACCCGTCGATTAAAGCAGAGCCTATCCAGAACGGACGTCAGCAGCGTGGTGGCGGCGGTCGTGGACAAGGCGGAGCGGGTCGCGGACAGCAGCCGCGTCGTCAGGACGGCGGTGCGCCAAAAGCGAAACCGCGTACTAGCGAAGGCAAACCGGCAGGCGACAAGCCGCGCCCACCGCGTCGCCCGCGCAGACCGTCTTCAGCGCAGTAATTGCGAGCCCGGCCGAATAGCCGGGCTTTTCTTTTTGCGACGCGTGTCAGAAAGTGCCACAATAGTGGCTGTTTATACAGTACTTCAGGTTTTCTCATGGCATTAACAGCGGCGCTGAAAGCGCAAATTGCCGCCTGGTATAAGGCGCTTCAGGAACAGATCCCCGACTTTATCCCCCGAGCACCGCAGCGGCAGATGATTGCTGATGTCGCTAAAACGCTGGCCGGGGAAGACGGGCGGCATCTGGCTATCGAAGCGCCGACCGGCGTCGGGAAAACGCTCTCCTATTTAATTCCGGGAATCGCCATTGCCCGTGAAGAACAAAAGACGCTGGTGGTCAGCACCGCCAACGTCGCGCTGCAGGATCAGATCTACAGTAAAGACTTGCCGCTACTGCGCAAAATTATCCCCGACCTGCGTTTTACCGCCGCGTTTGGGCGCGGACGTTATGTCTGCCCGCGTAACCTGGCGGCGTTGGCCAGTAGCGAACCCAATCAGCAGGATCTGCTGGCATTTCTCGACGATGAACTGACGCCAAATAACCAGGAAGAACAAAAACGCTGTGCCAGGCTCAAAGGCGACCTTGATACCTACAAATGGGACGGGCTGCGCGATCACACCGATATTGCCATTGATGATGGACTCTGGCAGCGTCTGAGCACCGACAAAGCCAGCTGCCTGAACCGTAACTGTCACTACTACCGGGAATGCCCGTTTTTTGTTGCCCGCCGGGAAATTCAGGAAGCTGAAGTGGTGGTGGCAAACCATGCGCTGGTGATGGCGGCTATGGAGAGCGAGGCTGTCCTGCCGGAGCCAAAAAACCTGCTGCTGGTGCTCGATGAAGGCCACCATCTGCCGGACGTCGCGCGCGATGCACTGGAAATGAGCGCAGAAATCACCGCGCCCTGGTATCGGCTCCAGTTGGATCTATTCAGCAAGTTAGTGGCTACCTGCCTGGAGCAGTTCCGCCCGAAAACTACACCGCCGTTGGCCAATCCAGAGCGTCTGAACGCCCATTGTGAAGAGCTGTATGAACTGATCGCTTCATTAAACAGCATCCTTAATCTGTATCTGCCCGCCACCCAGGAAGCTGAACACCGGTTTGCAATGGGCGAGTTGCCTGCGGAAGTCATGGAGATTTGTCAGCGTCTGGCGAAGCTAACCGAGATGCTGCGCGGTCTGGCAGAGCTGTTCCTCAACGATCTCAGTGAAAAAACCGGCAGCCACGATATTGTGCGTCTGCATCGGGTGATTTTGCAGATGAACCGGGCGCTGGGTATGTTTGAGGCGCAAAGTAAGCTCTGGCGGCTGGCCTCTCTGGCGCAGTCATCAGGCGCACCGGTGACCAAATGGGTAACGCGCGACGTGCGTGACGGGCAACTCCACGTCTGGTTCCACTGCGTGGGGATCCGCGTCAGCGATCAGCTTGAACGTCTGCTGTGGCGCAGCGTGCCGCATATTATCGTTACCTCGGCAACGCTGCGCTCGCTCAACAGTTTCTCGCGACTGCAGGAGATGAGCGGCCTGAAAGAAAAGGCCGGGGACCGCTTTGTGGCGCTGGACTCACCGTTTAATCATGTCGAGCAAGGCAAAATTGTCATTCCGCAGATGCGTTACGAACCGTTAATGGAGAACGAAGAGCAGCATATTGCCGAAATGGCGGCCTATTTCCGCGAGCAGGTGGAAAGCAAAAAGCATCAGGGCATGCTGGTGCTCTTTGCCAGCGGCCGCGCGATGCAGCGTTTTCTTGAACACGTAACCGATTTGCGTCTACTGTTGCTGGTACAGGGTGATCAGCCGCGTTACCGTCTGGTAGAGTTGCACCGCAAGCGGGTGCAAAACGGTGAGCGTAGCGTGCTGGTCGGGCTGCAATCTTTTGCCGAAGGACTGGATTTAAAAGGTGACCTGTTAACCCAGGTGCATATTCACAAAATCGCGTTTCCGCCTATCGACAGCCCGGTAGTGGTGACTGAGGGGGAATGGCTGAAAAGCCTGAATCGTTACCCCTTCGAGGTGCAGAGTTTACCTGCGGCGTCGTTCAATTTGATCCAGCAGGTTGGGCGACTCATTCGTAGCCACGGTTGCTGGGGCGAAGTGGTGATTTACGACAAGCGGTTATTGACCAAAAACTATGGTCAGCGTTTACTGAATGCGTTACCCGTATTTCCGATAGAGCAACCTGGTGTGCCAGACGTTATAGTAAAACCAAAAGAAAAAGCGAAACCCACGCGCCGCCGTCGGCGTTAACGATGTGAGCAACAGGCAAGGAGTTATCGATGGATTACCGCAAAATCATCAAAGAGATCGGGCGAGGTAAAAATCACGCGCGTGACCTGGACCAGGATACCGCTCGCGGACTGTATACTCACATGTTGAACGGCGACGTGCCTGATCTGGAGATGGGGGGCGTATTGATTGCGCTGCGCATTAAAGGGGAAGGTGAGGCGGAAATGCTGGGCTTTTATGAGGCAATGCAAAACCATACCATTCGTCTGACGCCGCCCGTTGCAAAACCGATGCCTGTTGTTATTCCCAGCTACAACGGCGCACGCAAGCAGGCTAATCTGACGCCGCTGTTAGCTATTTTGCTGCATAAACTGGGTTTTCCGGTCGTGGTGCATGGGGTAAGTGAAGATCCAACCCGCGTACTGACGGAAACCATTTTTGACCTGATGGGTATTGCGCCAACTCTGCATGCCGGGCAGGCGCAGGCAAAACTCGAGGGGCATGAGCCGGTGTATATTCCGGTGAGCGCGCTGTGCCCTCCGCTGGAAAAACAGCTGGCGATGCGCTGGCGAATGGGGGTGCGTAATAGTGCACATACGCTGGCGAAATTAGCCACGCCGTTTGCCGAAGATGCGGCGCTGCGTCTTTCCAGCGTTTCACACCCGGAATACGTATCGCGGGTGGCGAAATTCTTTGGCGATATCGGTGGGCGCGGCTTGCTGATGCACGGTACAGAAGGGGAAGTGTACGCCAACCCCCAGCGTTGCCCGCAGATAAGCCTGATTGATTCATCCGGTGTGCGAGTGCTGCAGGAGCGTCAGAGTGAAATGCCTGAAGAGCCGGTGCCGCTGCCGGTGGCAAAAGATCCGGAAACCACGGCGCGCTGGATAGAGCGTTGTCTGGCCGGAAGCGAGCCAGTACCGGCCTCGTTGAAGATTCAGATGGCGTGCTGTCTGGTAGCAACCGGCGAAGTTGCCACACTGGCTGAAGGATTTACCCGCGTCGAACAAAACTTCTGATCCCTTCGCTCTCCCGACAGGTCGTGTGCCAGGCCTGTCGGTCTGTCCTTTCCTGCAATGTGAAATTTCTGCACGTTTATTGACCTCCTGACCGTCGTAGCGCAGCATAGTTTGTTGAAAAATAAGAAACACAACAAACACGCAACACAACAGGAGATAACCATGAACAGTGGACACCGCTTTCATGCGCCCGCGCTGCACGCCTTTATTCAGGCCGTTTTCCGTCACATGGGCAGTGAGGAGCAGGAAGCACGCTTAGTGGCCGATCATCTGATCGCCTCAAACCTCGCCGGGCACGATTCCCACGGCATTGGCATGATCCCAAGCTATGTTCGCTCATTCTCGCAGGGGCATCTGCAGATCAACCGTCATGCCAAAGTGGTCAAAGATGTAGGGGCGGTGGTAACGCTTGACGGCGATTGCGCGTTTGGCCAGGTGGCGGCGCATGAGGCCATCGCACTCGGGATCGAAAAAGCACGTCAGTATGGTATCGCCGCCGTGGCGCTACATAATTCGCACCATATCGGGCGCATTGGCTACTGGGCGGAGCAATGTGCAGCGGCAGGTTTTGTCTCGGTGCATTTTGTAAATGTGGTGGGGATCCCGATGGTTGCACCTTTTCATGGCCGTGATAGCCGTTTCGGCACCAACCCCTTCTGCGCCGTGTTTCCACGTAAGAATGACTTCCCGCTGCTGCTGGACTATGCGACCAGCGCCATTGCTTTTGGTAAAACGCGCGTCGCGTGGCATAAGGGGGAGCCGGTCGCGCCGGGCTGTCTGATTGACGCAGACGGTGCGCCCACCACCGATCCTGCCGTGATGCAGGAGTCCCCGTTGGGCTCGCTGCTTACCTTTGCCCAGCACAAAGGCTACGCGTTGGCGGCAATGTGTGAAATTCTTGGCGGCGCGCTTTCCGGCGGTAAAACAACGCACGAAGAGAGTTTGCAGGACAGTGCTGATGCGATCGTTAACTGCATGACGACAATTATTCTTAACCCGGCGCTATTTGGTGCGCCGGATTGCGACAATCAGGTTGCGGCATTTGCGAAATGGGTCAAAGCCTCGCCGCATGCCGAGGAGACCCCAATTCTGTTACCGGGTGAGTGGGAAGTGAATACCCGCCAGGCACGACTGGCGCAGGGTATCCCGCTGGACGCCGGAAGCTGGCAGGCGATTTGCGAAGCGGCGCAGCAAGTGGGTATGCCGGACGCGGTGTTGCAGGAATTCCGTCAACGACTGGAACAATAGGTAAAAAAAAGCCCGTCCTGGTGGACGGGAAAACAAAGGGTAACAAACAGGGTCAATGAGGGTTGGAGCCTTGGGTCGTGCAGGTAATTCGTCGGTTATTTGTAGATAACCGCAGTGCCGCTCATTTTGTCTTTACCGACAGCGGACGTAATGCTGTAGCCACTTGCACCCGCAGCGGCAGCTTTTTCAGCCAGTTTTGCTTCCAGGCCATCCAGCGTGGTGGCGCCATCAGCAGAAACCACACCAATTTTATTCATGCTTTGTGCCTGAGTGGAGGAAACCGGCTCGGCAGCGAAAACGCCAAATGACAGGGTAGACAGGGCGATGGCGGCAACAGCATATTTGATATTTTTCATGATTAATCTCTCGCAGGTTATTCTGTTAGTCAGTTGTTTTGTTCGGTAGACGTTGTTCTGTCGATGTGAGAAGTATCACGTTTTTTTATGTGAGAGAAAATCGAATAGAATTGACGGCATCAATCAAAAAAATTGAATGACAAATAACTTATTGAATATTAATAAATTCAGAAGAGGGATTTACAGTTCTTGTCATTGCGCTTTACAGAGCAAGTGACAACGGCACATTTTGCTACACCCATCGCGAAAAACCGTGCTCGTAAAGGAAATCGTATGCGCTGAAACTTTTGGTAAAGAAGGGTCAACGTAGCTGGCTGTCTTTCGATCCTCTGCGATTATATCCTGAATATACTGCGTTATGTGAATCTTTATCCTGCTGGCAGGTGATGCACAAACGTACCCCTGGAACCGCCTCTCGCCGGGCATGAGGGATAAGATCGCCACATTCTTCGCATTCATACAGACTTTCTCCCGTGGGTAACTCGCCACGGGCGCGGGCGACAGCATCTTCAATAGTATTGTTGATCTGTTCGTTCACTGCGTCGTCATTTGCCCATCCGGATGCCACAGTCGCCTCCTCACATTCGGGTTGTATGATAATTATAGCGAATAGTATGGGCGAAAAACGAACAGACAAGTGCGACGTCAGATTTCAGACCATTCGCGCAGCAGGTTATGGTAAAGATTGAGCAGCGACAGGATCTCGGTGCTTTCGCCATGGCGTGCTTTCAGGGACTGGATGTTCTTATCCAGCTCAAAGAGCATGGCGCGTTTTTTATCGTCACGGATCATCGACTGGATCCACATAAACGAGGCCACGCGGACGCCACGCGTCACTGGAGTCACACAGTGCAGGCTGCTGGAAGGGTAAAGCACCAGATCGCCAGCCGGGAGTTTGACCGCATGCTGGCCGTAGGTGTCGTTGACCCGCAGTTCCCCGCCTTCATAGCTGTCGGGATCGCTTAAGAATAAGGTGGCGGAAAGGTCGGTGCGCATCCAGCCGCTATCCGGATGGCTACGCACTGCGCCATCGACGTGAAAGCCGTAGGTCTCAGCGTTCTGATAACGGTTGAACAACGGGGTGGAAAGCGTTTTGGGTAACGCAGCGGCAAAGAACAGCGCGCTGTTGTTCACGGCGGCCAGCACCTCTTTCTGTAACGTGGCATAGCGTTCGCTACGGGTATCAATCTGCTGGTTATTTTTAACCTGTGCACCCTGAGCACCAGTGGTGGCGCGGCCATCTATCCACTCTGCTGTGTCCAATTGTTCACGAAACCAGGCAACGTCCTGCGGCGATAACACGCCAGGAATGTGGTACATCATCGGTGTCTCTCCTGAAAGTGGGGCTTACGCCCCACGCGATAAATCAGAAATGCATATTGGCAGTGAGCAGGAAGGTTCTTGGCTCACCCGGGTGGTAACGGTATCCGCTCTTGTTGATCGAGGAGACATAATCGGTGTCGAACAGGTTGTAGACGTTGAGCTGGAAATCAAGATTGCGGTTAACGCGATATCCCAGCTTGGCATCAGCGACCCAGTAGCTTTCGGTAAAGGACGGCGTACCCACTGCGCCGTCAGCGCCGCGATGCATGCTGCCCACGTAGCGTGCGCCTGCGCCAACGGAGATATCATCCGTGGCCTGATATTGACTCCACAGTGTGAACGCATGTTCCGGCGTATATGGCAGGGAGGATGAACCATCCTGAGCGACGTCTTTGCCGCTATGTACCGTGGCACGCTGCTGGGTATACCCGCCAATCACCTGCCATGCCGGGGTAATGTTCCCGGCGACAGAGAGTTCGTACCCTTCAACGCGTTTCTCGCCGTACTGAGAATATGTGCCGTCGTCGTTCTGTTCGACTTCGTTCTCAATGTCGGTACGGAAAATCGTGGCGGTTAACAGCAGGCGTTTATCCAGCACTTCCCATTTGGTGCCAATTTCGCTGGTCTTCGCTTTTTGCGGTTTAAAATCGGTACGGTTGGCGCTGTTGCCAGTACCGCTTTGGGCGAGGGCAAAGTTGCTGCCGCCCGGCGGTTGCTGCGAGACGGCATAGTTAATGTAAACATTGCCGTTATCTGTCAGATGATAAAGCGCTCCTGCTTTCCAGTTCACCAGGTTACCGGATTTAGCGGTATCAATGGTGGTGACCGGCGATCCTTTTGCTACGCCTGTCGGACAGGCGACGGCACCGCGTCCGGAAGCCCCACATGCGGTAGCACTGTCATATTCGGTGCGGTAGTTATCCAGGCGAATGCCGCCGTTTAATTCAAATTCACGGGTAATTTGCAACGTATCGAACGCATAAATGCCGAAGGTATCGGTCTGACCGTTGGCGTTGGCACCGTTACGGTTCAACCCACCCACGCTGACGTTGCTGTTGGGATGGTAAATATTCACCGGCGGCGGTGTGATCGGCGCTACGCCGTAGTTGGTCTGCGTTTCGCGCGTAAATTCCACGCCGGTGCTGATGTCATGGCCGATGGAGCCAGTATAAAATTTTGACGTCAGGTTGGTCTGGTTGGTGAGGATTTTGTTGCTGACATCTTTGGTGTTCGCGACCCGCGACCAGCTCCAGGTGTCTACGCTGCTGGTGGGTTGCGTGATATTTGACGCACCGCCCATCACTGCCGTCATCAGATAATCTTGTTTTACACGTGACCAGCGTGTGGTGTTGCGTACGGTGGTGGTGTCGTTCAGGTCATGCTCAAAACGCATCGTTGCGGTATCAGTCGTTGAGTCGTCGTAATCCGAATCGGTGCCGTAGAAGTTATTCGTATCGACTTTCCCGGAATGGTTCAGGGCAGACGTTCCCGCAGAAGGCGCGGAGTAACCCGGCAGGCCGATGGTGGGAATGCCCCCGTCCGGCGTGTTGTGCTGGGTGACGTGCAGATAGTTCAGATACAGTCGGTTTTCGGTACCTAAACCAAAGGCGATAGACGGAGCAACGCCGTAGCGTTCGTTTTTAACGTTATCGCGTCCGGCATCGTGCGTTTTTTCACCCATCAGGTTTAACCGGGCGGCGGTGGTGTCGCCGATGGCCTGATTGATGTCCAGTGTACCGCGGCGGAACCAGGCGCTGCCGACGCTGGCAGAGGCATCAATGCCGGAGTCGGTGCGCGGCTGTTTGCTGATCATATTGATCGAGCCAGTTGGCGCGCTGCGGCCATAATCGGTACCGGAAGGACCTTTGATGACTTCAACCTGTTCGGTATTGAAGGTATCGCGCGTGACGCTGCCGATATCGCGAACACCGTCGATGTAAATGCTGTTTGAGGTGTCAGCCCCACGCATATAAATCGCGTCACCAGTCGTGGAGTTGCCGTTTTCACCGGCAAAAAATGCGCCCACGCCCGGAACGTTCTTCAGTGCATCGGTCAGGTTGGTTGCCCCTTGATCCTTGATGACTTGCTCAGAGATTACCGTCATGGTGCGCGTCGTATCGGCAACCGGACGGGAGAATTTGGGATCGGCAGAGTGTGTGGGGGCGTACAGCGATGGTTTGGCTGCCTCTACGACCAGCGTATCTTCTTGTTTTTTATCCTGATCGCCTGCGGCGACGGCCTGAGCGACCGGTGAAAGACTGATACACAGACCGGCAAAAAAGGTCAGCGAATGGAAACTACTGGACGGCAGGTTGCGATTTTTATCCATGTTAATGAGTAGCTTATTATTTTTTGAGTAAAAGGTTTCACTCGTGCGAAGGGACATCTCTTTGGATGTTACGCCTGCAGGTCTCGCCGTAATGAAATGAGTAATTGATAATGATTTTGATAAGCATTATTAATCAGTGCGACTTTTTAGCATTCATTAATTCAAAAATAAATACATTTATTTACATTGGATTCAAAGTTTCAACATGATGCTTACAGTTTGCGCAGAGGTTGCGCTGAGGACAGAAAAGAAAACTGCATTCAGAATGAATGCAGTTAGGCTGAGGGAGGTTACTTGTAGATCGTTGCTGTACCGTACATCTGGTTTTTACCGCCAGCAGAATTAACCACAAAGCCTTTTGCGCCTTGCTCTTTCGCTTTTTCCGCCAGTTTGTCTTCAAGATCGCTCAGATTTGAAGCGCCGGTAGCCGATACGGTTCCGGAGGCTTGTAGCGGACCGGTGGCAGGCATGGTGTTGGACGGGGCAGCAAAAGACGCAAATGCCATACCAGCGAGTACGGTAGCAGCAAGGAATGTGAGGCATTTCTTCATAATGATATCCTCTGAGAAACAACGGGTAGTGCCTGATAAGTTTAGGACGTCATGACATGATAATTACCGCAAAAAATTGATGATCAACTGAGTGTTTTTTGAACAATTCAGATAGCATCAATCAGGCAAAAATTATCGATTTCCCCGCGGAGTGTGTTTACCGCGTGGCGTTATGCGGGTATCTTACGCCGCTGTTAAAAGGAGAATGTTATGCCCCCCCAGAAACCGGGATTACACCCACGCAACCGCCACAATGGCCGTTACGATCTTGCTACGTTATGCCAGGTTACACCCGAATTGACGCAATTTCTCACGATTACGCCAGGCGGCGAGCAGAGCGTTGATTTCGCTAACCCATTGGCCGTAAAGGCGCTGAATAAAGCACTGCTGGCGCATTACTATGCGGTGGCTAACTGGGATATTCCGCCGGGCTTCCTGTGCCCACCGGTACCGGGTAGGGCGGATTACATTCACCATCTGGCCGATCTGTTGGGTGAAACGACGGGAACAATTCCTGCTAATGCGAGCGTGCTGGACGTTGGCGTTGGGGCAAACTGTATTTATCCGCTGATTGGCGTGCACGAGTACGGCTGGCGGTTTACCGGTAGTGAGACCAGCCAGGAAGCGTTGAGCAGCGCACAGGCGATCATTAACGCCAACCCGGGGTTAACCCGCGCTATCCGCCTGCGCCGTCAGAAAGAGCCGTCGGCTATCTTCAACGGCATCATTCATAAGAATGAACAGTTCGAAGCCACTCTGTGTAACCCTCCGTTCCATGACTCTGCGGCTTCTGCCCGTGCAGGCGGTGAGCGCAAGCGCCGTAATCTGGGACAGGATAAAGACGATGCCCTGAACTTTGGCGGGCAGCAGCAGGAGCTGTGGTGTGAAGGCGGCGAAGTGGCATTTATCAAAAAAATGATCGCGGAAAGCCAGACCTTCGGTCGACAGGTGATGTGGTTCACCACGCTGGTTTCACGGGGTGAAAACCTGCCACCGCTGTACCATGCCTTGACCGATGTGGGCGCGGTGAAAGTAGTCAAAAAAGAGATGGCCCAGGGGCAAAAGCAGAGCCGCTTTATTGCCTGGACCTTTATGGATAACGATCAGCGCCGCCGTTTTATGGCACGTCAACGCTAAATCGTCGGCTCCGTCGGCGGCAGTGGTTCAACTGCTGCCGTGGGGCCATTCGCTGGTGCAGGCAGGACCTGGTAGGTCTGTACTGGCGTACGTACGCCGACCCGATCAAAATATTTTTTCACCTGACTGTCGAGCGCAAAGCGTACCGCCCACTGCTTAAGCGGTAAGGTGGTAAACGAAACCCGCAGCGTAAACGCCGTATTGGTTAAACCCACAATGCCCGCGAACGACGGCTCGCCAATAATAAATCCGCGAATATCTTCCATTTCCATCACTGCCGCGACGGCATCCTTCAACGCCTGATTGGCTTTATCCGCATCTTCGTGACGGTCCACGTCGTAATTGGCGACGACCGAACCAATACCGCGTACAAAGTTGGCGAAGGTGGTTATCGAAGACCACGGGATAATATGGTACGCCCCGGTATCCTGTCGCACACCCACTGAACGAATCGACATTCGCTCAACCGTGCCGGTTAGCGGACCGATAGTCACCAAATCACCGGTGTTCATGCCATTTTCAAACTGGATAAAGATCCCGGTAATAATATCCTTCACCAGCGTCTGCGAGCCGAACGATATCGCCAGCCCCAGTGCGCCCGCGCCTGCCAGCAATGGGGCAATATTGACCCCAATTTCTGACAGCACAATCATAATAGTGATGGTGCTGATAATCACCGCCAGCGCGTTGCGAAACAGCGTCAGTAACGTACGGGTACGCGCGCTGGGCAGGGGGCGCCCATGGATATCTGAGGTCAGACGATTTTCAATCAGGCTGGCGAGCAGGGTCCAGCCGATGGCGGAGAAGAATAAAATTAGCGCGATGCGGATCAGAATATCCACCGTTTTTTCGCCTGCGCCGTAATGTAGCCAGTTCCAGAAATCGAACAGCCCCCAGGCGTTGAGGAGCAGCATAACGGCAACACAAACCGTCAGGATCCGCGCGATGTTTAATGCCGTCGACAGCCAGCCATTCAGCCGTTTTTGCAATTCCGGATAGCTGCGCTGGGTATGGGGTGAAAGCGTAATGGTTTTAGCGATCCAGCGGGAAAACATGCCGGAAACAAAGGCGGCGATACCGATAATCACCAGGCTGCGCAGCGTTGCCCCCATCATAAATTTCAGGCTGTTGCCCGGATCAAACAGCGAGAAGAAAAACAGCACAATGAAATAGGCGCTGGCCAGCCAGTGCCATATCAGCGCAAAGGCGCGGATAAACAGGCTGAAAAAAGCCAGTGACCTTTCGGCCAGATTCTGCAAATGCTGGGTGATGTCTCTTTTGTTCCTGAAGATCAGATACAGCGCCCACAGCGTAATACACAGCATGATGATGACGTTAGCCATGGCGCCAACCTGCACATTGACCTGGTTAGAGATAATGGGCACCACTACGATCAGCCCGTAGCCAATCAGGCTGCTTAATGCGCTCAGGCGACGGTTCCAGTAGCGTGCGCCTGCATCCTGAATATTGAACGGACGCAGCTCTGCCACCATCGGGCAAAATATCAGGCGCAAAATGGCCTTGAAGAACTCGATCAGCGCGAAGGCATTGAGAAACAAACTTTGCTGGAAAGCGATGGTGCGGCTGCCGGCGTTCATTTTGTCGCTTAATATCTGCCCAACAAACAGCGTCAGCGCCAGCAGCATTAAATCGATGATGAACGCGCCGATAATCATGGCGGGAAGCTGTAGCCAGTTGCTGCGTTCGCGATTTTTTTGCCGCGCCCATTGTCCCATTTTGCGATACAGCGGCAGTGCGCATACGCGTATCAGCCAGTAAAACCCGAACACGGAAACTGCCAGCATGAAAAAGTGGGTCAGGGCATTGGTGAACGTTTGCGGGTTAAATGATTTGTGCGGCGCGTCGGTGATGTTGCGATAAAGCTGGGCAAATCGGCTGGAGAGAGCTTCCCCGTAGTGGCGACTGATATCGGTCACGTTCTCAAGTACTGTTTTTTCTTCTGTTAACGTGGGCGGAACAATGGTGGGTACCGGTTCGGGAGGCGGTGTTGTCGCCACTTTACGTAGCTGACCAATCAACTCCTGGCGTGAGGCGTCATTCTCCAGCACGTCCGCCAGCGCCCCGTAGGCGGCCTTCTTTTGCTCAACGTCAGGTTCTGCAGCAGGCTCGGTTGGCGAACTGGCGGAGGCTGTGGTGGTTACGCCGGGTATCGTGACGGCCTGAGCCGGGGTGCTCAGCAGAAAAAAGCAGATGAACAAGATCCACCGCATGACTCCTCCTATGAGAAACAAACACAAAAGGATAAGTATAGATGTCAGGACGGGAGGGGCATGAAATCAGAAGATTCTGGGGGAGAACCTCCCTTCGGGCGAAGGGAGGTGTCAGCATCAGGAAACGTGCTGCAAAAATTCCTGCAGACGCTGGCTGGGCGGATTTTCAATTAAGGTTTGCGGATTACCATCTTCGGCAATACGACCCTTATCAATGAAGATCAGGCGTGAGGCTACTTTTTCGGCAAAGCCGATTTCGTGGGTCACAATCACCATTGTCATGCCTTCTTCCGCCAGATCCTGCATAACTTTCAGCACTTCGTGACGAAGTTCCGGATCAAGGGCTGAGGTCGGCTCATCAAACAGCATCATTTTCGGCTTCACCGCCAGCGCACGGGCGATCGCCACACGCTGCTGCTGGCCGCCGGAAAGCTCAGAAGGGTAGTGATGAGCACGCTCGGCAAGGCCTACTTTAGCCAGTAACTCTTTGGCCTGTTTCTCCGCCTGATCTTTCTTCGCTCCACGCACGCGTAGCGGCCCAAACATGACGTTTTCCAGCGCCGTCAGGTGTGGGAACAGATAGAACTGCTGGAACACCATCCCGGCTTCCTGGCGGATTAATCGCTCGTCGACCTTCGGATCGTTGACCTTTAGCCCGTCAACAATCAACTCACCGGAGGTTATTTCTTCCAGCTTGTTAATGCAACGCAGCAGGGTGGATTTACCAGAGCCGGAAGGCCCGATAATCACCACCACTTCACCCTGGCCAATATTCAGATCAATGTTATGCAGCACCTGGGTGGGACCAAAATGCTTGGATACGTTTTTAAATTCAATCACAGGATTTTCATCCTTCTTTCCAGACGACGCAGAACGAAGCTCAGCACCAGGGTAATAATCAGATAGAACACCGCAACGGCGCTCCAGATTTCCAGTGCGCGGAAGTTACCGGCAATGATTTCCTGACCCTGACGGGTCAGTTCAGCGACGCCAATGACAATAAACAGTGAGGTATCTTTAATGCTGATGATCCACTGGTTGCCCAGCGGCGGCAGCATACGACGCAGCGCGAGAGGCAAAATAACGTGACGAATCGTCTCTGTGCGAGAGAGACCCAGCGCCAGCCCGGCCTCGCTGAATCCTTTATGGATTGAGAGCACCGCGCCACGGGTGATTTCTGCGATGTAGGCACCGGAGTTAATCATGATGGTGACGACGGCGGCGCTGAAGGGATCAATGCGCAAGTCGTTAAACGCCATCGGCAGGGCGAAGTAGATAAACATCACCTGCACAACGATAGGCGTGCCGCGGATGACTTCGATAAATACCAACGCAACGTGGTTGGCTATCCAACCGCCGAAGGTACGTGCAAAACCTGCTGCAAGTCCGATTACCAGACCGCCAGCCAGACCGAGGACCGAAATCCACAGGGTCATTTTGGCGCCTTCGATTAAGAGCGGAATGGCGGGCCAAATAGCACTCCAGTCAAACTGCATATGTCGTTCCTGTTACCGTGGTGAGAAAAACAATGAGCCATAACGTGATGACTCAAAATTGTAGGCCCGGCACGCGTTAGCGCCACCGGGCGTTACAGAAGGCTGTATTTATTTAGGTTCAGTACCGAACCATTTTTTGTAGATTTCGTTGTACGTGCCGTTCTCTTTCAGCGTTTTCAGCGCACCGTTCACTTTCTCACGCAGTTCGTCGCTGCCTTTCGGGAAGGCAATACCGTACTGCTGAGCTTCCAGAGAATCACCGACGGCTTTGAACTGGCCGTTGCCCGCGGTTTTAATGAAGTAAAGGATGTTAGGCGTGTCGTGCAGTACGGCGTCTGCGCGGCTGGTGCCGAGTTCCATATACGCGTTATCGATGTTCGGGAACTGACGCAGATCTTTGGTTTTGATGTTTGCTTTTGCGTAATCGACAGAACCTGTTCCGCCTTTCACAGCAACCACTTTACCATCCAGATCTTTTACGCTTTTGATGTCGTTATTGTTTGCTTTGACCATCACTAACAGGCCGCTTTTGTAGTAGCCGTCAGAGAAGTCGATCGCTTTTTTACGTTCTTCGGTGATGGTGATGCCTGCCAGCGCCAAATCGATATTTTTGGTTTGCAGCGCCGGGATGATGCCGCTGAAATCCATCGGTTTCAGTTCATAATCCAGCTTCAGTTCTTTGGCGACAGCAGCCCACAGATCCACATCAAAACCGACGTATTTGTCACCTTGTTTGAATTCAAACGGAACAAAAGCGGTGTCGGTTGCGACAACAAGTTTCTTATCCGCGGCATGAGAAGACATCGCAAAAGCCAGGGTAAGTGCAGCCAGTGAAACTTTTAATACAGACTTCATAGGATTTCCTTTTATATCCACGGGGCGATCCCCTGCGAGAACATATAGCGTAATGAAATAATCGTGCCAATTTTGCAACTTATTGTTTTAACAAGAAGGTGCTACGTTTTGCTGCACAATAAGTAGGGCAAAGCAGGCCGTCTGCACTGTTCTGGGGCGCTAATTTGGTGCATGAATAGTGCGGTGCAAACGATATGACTATTTAGCGTAAAAATTGTTGATAAAACAATCTTTCGTTAACGATTGTGTGAAGTGATTATTACAAATATTTTACTTTACAGCGACGGGTGATCAATGTTACGCACCAAAAAAGTGCAAAACCCCCGCCAGGGCGAGGGTGATATAGGTATTTCTTATCATGGACGTTATTCGATGTTGGCTTCGATAAACCACAGGAATTTGTCGAGATCGCGCGATGCCGCGGTGAAAATATCTGCGGTATCTTCATCTTTGGCTTCGCTAATGGCTTTACGCACGCTGTTAGCGACTACGGCATAACGTTCAGCCAGCTCTTTCAGATGATCCTGCACGCTGTGGATATCCAGCGGGTAGCTTTTCAGCGATGTTTTGCTGTTAATAACCTGCGTCGTTCCCAGTGCAACGCCACCCAACTGCACGGCGCGCTCGGCCATGGTGTCGAGGTGATCGGTTAATGCGGTGCGGAAGCCATCCAGCATTTCATGTACGGCAATAAAATTGGCGCCGCGCATGTTCCAGTGCGCTTGCTTAGTGATGAGTGACAGGTCGATGAACTGGATCACCTGCTGATTCAACAGCTCCACGGTCGCTTTCTTATCACTGTCGGATACATCGTTACGGGTATAAAGAAGGGGGGATGCTTTTGTTTTTACCAATTTTGCGGTACTCATAATCTCATATCCTCTTGATATTTATGTCCCAGGTCATTCAACGAGAGTAAGTATAGACCTAAATTCAGCTTTATTTTTCTGGCCTTACCTATCACTTTAATAGCGAGCAGTATGTGAAATATAAATATTCAATTAGATCAATTATATAGATCGAATTGTAATTTGTTGTCAGTTATTTTTTCTGAGTGTTGATATTTGAGGTAAATAGGCAGTGCGAAAGAGTAGCGAGACAGGAATAATAATCATTGAGATAAACAAAAAGATATTCTGCATGATTATGCAAACCATGCAGAATAGCGGTAGGTTAGTTCACGTCGAGCTGCTTAATTTGTGGCTCTTTACGGATGGTGAGCGTAGAACCCATTGAAGCGGCAATAATGGCACCCAGTGCCAGCATCTGTACCATCGTTAGCGTCTCTCCGAGGAAGATCATTCCGGAAACTGCAGCCAGCGCAGGCTCCATGCTCATCAACGTGCCAAACGTGCGCGTGGGCAGACGCGTTAATGCGATCATCTCCAGCGAGTAGGGCAGTGCCGTAGAGAGGACGGCGACCGCCAGACCCAACGGCAGAAGCGACCAGTGCCACAGCGCATCTCCGGCCTGCATGACGCCCAGCGGAACGAAAATGATCGCCGCAATCAGCGAACCTACCGCCACAGTTGCCGGGCCGTGCTCTGCGCCAGCACGCTGGCCGGTAAGAATATAGACAGCCCAGCAGGCACCAGCGGCCAGCGCCAGTGCGGCACCGGTTAAGTCTACCTGCGACACGTCCTGGCCCAACGGCAGCAGGAACCAGAGTCCGAGTACGGCCAGTGCCACCCAAACAAAATCAACAGGGCGTCGGGAAGAAAACAGCGCCACCGCCAGCGGTCCGGTGAACTCCAGCGCTACGGCAATTCCCAGCGGGACGGTCTGAATCGACAGGTAGAAGAGATAGTTCATCCCGCCCAACGACAGGCCGTAAAACAGCAGAGGAAGACGCTGCTCTTTGGCAAAGCGTAACCGCCAGGGTTTAAAGAATGCGATGAGGATTAACGTTCCCAGCGCCAGACGTAGTGCGGTCACGCCAGGCGCGCCGACGAGCGGGAACAGCGATTTCGCCAGCGATGCGCCGCTTTGTATAGAGGACATCGCAATCAGCAAAACCAAAATAGGCAACCAGACTGGCGCTTTACGTGACGATCCCGGCATCCTTTCTCCTGTCAAATTATGTCAATAGAAGTAAAACAGCGAGTGTAATGGAAATACACACAGGTGGTTGAGTATTCGTTGAAAAAATTTTTGCTGAGATACGTACAATGGCATGAAATTGATGGATTAATAATCTGCGTGATTAGGAATGTTCTGGATGAATGTGCCGTGTTGTGCGCGCAATAATGGCATTATTCGTTATAAAAGTGATGTTAATTGAAAGAGATAGCTGGATTTTGAAATGTTCTGTTACATGAAATTTTCCGTTAGACATCGCTAATCGCAAAGAGTTTCCCATCAATTTTTGGTATATTTAAAACTTAAGATTTACTTGAAGCACATTTGAGGTGGTTATGAAAAAAATTGCATGTCTTTCAGCACTGGCCGCTGTTCTGGCTTTCTCCGCAGGTTCCGCTGTCGCGTCTACTTCTACCGTTACCGGTGGTTATGCTCAGAGCGACGCTCAGGGCGCTGCGAACAAAATGAACGGTTTTAACCTGAAGTATCGTTACGAGCAGGACAACAACCCGCTGGGCGTAATCGGTTCCTTCACTTACACTGAAAAAGATCGTACCGATGCTTCTGGCGACTACAACAAAACCCAGTACTACGGCATCACTGCGGGTCCTGCTTACCGTCTGAACGACTGGGCAAGCATCTACGGTGTAGTGGGTGTTGGCTACGGTAAATTCCAGAACGCGGCATCCCCGGCTGATAACCACACCACCAGCGACTACGGTTTCTCTTACGGTGCTGGTCTGCAGTTCAACCCGATCGAAAACGTTGCCCTGGACTTCTCTTACGAGCAGAGCCGTATTCGTAGCGTTGACGTAGGTACCTGGATCGCGGGTGTTGGTTACCGCTTCTAATCACTTCGGTGATATAAAAAATCCGCCTCACGGGGCGGATTTTTTTTGCCTGCAATTTGCGAGGTTAACGTGATTTGGTTTCGAAGATGTCGGTGCCAAGATGGTTGTAGTCCACCTTCTGTAATTTGAAGTTGGTGATATACACCGGTCCGGCCTTTTTCTCTGAGATAAAACGGTAGCGGTTAGTGATTTCTTTTGCGCTGATCCCCGTCCACTGTGAGAAGAAGCTCAGGAAGTCGTTCGCAGAACGACGGGCTTTAATGACCCTATGTGCTTTATCGTCGCTGGATATCACCATAAACGGCACCTGGAAATTCTGCTGGAATTGATCGTCGTGCGCCAGGTACTGCACCTCTTTTCCGCGTTCTTTAAAGGCGAGGCCATGATCGGAGAAGTAGACCATCGAGAAGCTGTCGCCGCTATTACGCAGTTGATCGTAGAGTTGGCGCAGCAGGTCATCGGTCTGCTTCATGGTGTACAGATAACACGACGTCTCTCTTGACTGGACGAAGGTCTCATATTTCCCCTGGGTACGGTCGCAGGCTTGCGGATGTGAACCCATCAGGTGCAGCACGATGAGCTGGGGTTGAGTGCGCTCCGTTTCTAATACCTGGGCGGTCATTTTCAACAGCGCTTCATCGCGGGTGTTCTTATCGGCTTCGAAGTCGCCGTTTTTCAGGAAGTGAACCTCGTCAGCGCGCTTGGCGATACTGGCGATGGCCGTATCATATTCACCGATCTGCCCCTGATTAGAGAACCACCACGTCTGGAACCCGGCGCGGTTGGCGAGGGTGACAAAGTTATCCTGGAACTGCGGCTTATCATCGACCACCCGATTAAGCGTTAAGCCCAGTGATTTCTGCGTTGACCCGCTGGCCGCGATGTAATCTGCAAAAATATAGCCGTTAACGCTGCTGGCAAAGGGCGTGTTATCCCAGTGACCGCCGAACGCGCCTAACGCATCACGGCGGGCGCTTTCACCGATGACCACGACATAGGTGTGGTACCTGGGTTTCACCGCCGTCACCGTCCAGCTGTCTTTGACGCTCGAAAGCTTCGCCATGCGCTCCTGTTCGTCGAGGACTTCGTGGTTATTGACGATAACGTCCTTGGCAAAGCGGAACACCGGATAGCCGGTATCTTTCAATTTAAAGACGCCGCCCCAGGCCAGATTTTGCACGGGCGTGACAAAGAACGCCACAATGCTGACCAACAAGCACAGACTGTCGAGCTTATTCCAGCGGCGTTTGGTCGCGTCTTTTTTACGTCGTACGGCGAGTACGCCAAGGGCGAAGATAAATACCCCGACCAGGTAGTTGTACCAGGGGAAAATGGTCAGGATTTCGGTGGACTCTTCCATGTTGGTCGAGTGCAGCGCCAGCAGGGTATTGAAGTTTGGCGAGCCGTAAGCCTGACCAAACGGGAAGTACATCGCTGCAATCAGTGAACAAATGCCAATCAGCACTTTTTGCGTGCGCGGCGCATAGCGCCACAGCAGCAGCAATATACAGGTAAAGGCGACGCTATAAAGCAGGCTAAGCGGGTAGCCCAATGCGAGGTTTATCAGCAGAGACTGTAGGAAATAAAAGCCAGTCCACGGGCTAAGCGCCCGGCTACGAGCAATAAGTGAATCTTTGAGGGTTAAATTCATATGCCACTGTTGCAAAAACGCCATGTGCTTACCCTGGCGCAAAGGGTCATTGCCTGCCTGAGAGAGCGAGAAGAGGGATGAGGTCCGCATCTGCGAGCCGCTATATACGCAGGGCTGCGAAAAGATAGAGTTTGTGCGAGAGAAGGTCAACTACTACAAAGAAAATGTTTTGCGAGGGAGATGGCAAAACGGACAAAAAGAAGGGTTATTGTGGGAAACTGACCAGCGCATCGACGTTACGGCAGGAAAATGAAGCGGCGTACCGCGACGCCGCATTATTTTCCGGAGGGTTTATCCTGCTCTGGTTTGCCGTTGATCATGTCGCACAGCATAGAGATCAGCATCAACCGTACTTTAAAAGGAGAGTGACTAAACACGCGTATACACCTCTTGAATTCATTCATATGAACCTCCTGACTTCACGATCCCATCAGTCCTTGAGGGATGTCTTTATTATATACAGATATAGCACAGGCTATATTATATAGCTATTGCTAAAACGTTAAATTTTTGTGCCCACGCAACTCTGGTTTACAATGAGCGCTCATCTAATCAGATGCCGTTAACGCGTCACAAGAACGAGGAAGCAGAATGAGTCGTCGCGCAGGTACGCCAACAACAAAAAAAGTGACGCAATTGGTGAATGTTGAGGAACATGTTGAAGGGTTTCGTCAGGTCAGGGAGGCGCACCGTCGCGAACTGATTGATGATTACGTGGAGCTGATTTCCGATCTCATTATCGAAGTAGGGGAGGCGCGTCAGGTGGATATGGCCGCCCGGCTTGGCGTTTCCCAACCCACCGTCGCCAAGATGCTCAAGCGCCTTGCCTCCGTGGGGTTGATTGAAATGATTCCCTGGCGTGGCGTGTTCTTAACCGCAGAAGGTGAAAAACTGGCTCAGGAGAGTCGCGAACGTCATCAGATCGTAGAAAATTTTCTGCTGATGTTAGGCATCAGCCCGGAAATTGCCCGCCGCGATGCGGAAGGGATGGAACACCACGTGAGCAAGGAAACGCTGGAGGCTTTTAGCCGCTTTACCCAACAGCAAGGAACAGGCTCTGAATGAGTTTTCCTTTATTACGCGCATTGCAGCGCGATCGTTTTTTCCAACTGCTAATCATCACCGGTATTGTACTGAGTTTGTTCACACCGTTTGCCCCTCGGAGCTGGCCGGGGGCCATTGACTGGCATACGATCATTACGCTTGGCGGCCTGATGCTCCTCACCAAAGGCGTGGAGCTAAGCGGTTATTTTGATGTGCTAGGCCGCAAGATGACCCGCCGCTTCAAAACGGAACGTCAGTTGGCGATATTTATGGTGCTCGCGGCGGCGTTACTGTCGACGTTTCTGACCAACGATGTCGCTCTTTTTATTGTGGTGCCGCTGACCATCACCCTGAAAAAGCTGTGCGCGATCCCGGTAAACCGGCTCATTATTTTTGAGGCGCTGGCGGTGAATGCGGGATCGCTGCTGACACCGATCGGTAATCCGCAAAATATCCTGATGTGGGGGCGCTCCGGGTTGTCATTCGCCGCGTTTACCTGGCAAATGGCGCCGCTTGCCGGTGCGATGATGCTGACGCTGGTGGTGCTGTGCTGGTTCAGTTTTCCGCGTACAGCGTTGCACTATCATACCGGCACGCGTGCGCCGGACTGGCAGCCCCGGCTGGTGTGGAGTTGCCTGGCACTGTATATCGTCTTTCTGACGGCACTGGAGCTAAAGCAAGAGCTGTGGGGGCTGGCGATTGTAGCGGCAGGCTTTATGGTGCTGGCTCGCCGTGTGATCTTCAGCGTGGACTGGACGCTGCTGCTGGTGTTTATGGCGATGTTTATCGATGTACACCTGTTGACGCAGTTACCCGTACTCCAGGGTATTTCGGGTCACTTTGGCACGCTTTCACAACCCGGACTATGGCTGACGGCAATTGGCCTGTCGCAGTTTATCAGTAATGTACCCAGCACTATTTTGCTACTGAATTACGTTCCGCCAACGCTGTTGCTGGCCTGGGCTGTCAATATTGGCGGTTTTGGCCTGTTACCGGGATCGCTGGCGAATCTTATTGCTTTACGCATGGCAAACGACCGGCGTATCTGGTGGCGTTTTCATTGGTATTCGGTGCCGATGCTGTTTTGGGCGGCGCTGGTGGGGTATGGTTTGCTGCTGTTGCGATAGTTGCGGCACAGAGACAATAAAAAAGGCGGATGAATCATCCGCCTTTTTCGTTTCAGGTCTGCTTAGTTCAGACGAACCGGCATACCGGAACGGTTCTGGACGGCCTGCTCAACAACGGCCTGATCGACGTCCGGTTGACCGGTGATGCTGGTAATGCTCTTGTTCAGCGTAATCGGTACGATTTCGCCACCTTCGAACTGCTCTTCAGTGGTAGACAGTGGATTATGTACCTCGATGTAACGGCTACCGTCTGGTTCGGTCGTGGCTTTTACCGGTTCATCGATAAACTGGACGCGCGTGCCAACCGGAACGTTTTCAAACAGGAACTTGATGTCTTCATTACGCAGACGCACGCAACCGTGGCTGACGCGTAAGCCGACGCCGAAGTTCGCGTTGGTCCCGTGGATGGCATACAGGCGACCGATATACAGTGCGTACAGGCCCATCGGGTTATCCGGACCGGCTGGAACAACCGCTGGCAGCGGTTCGCCCGCAGCGCGGTATTCAGCGTGCATCTTGGCAGTTGGCGTCCAGGTCGGACCCGCTTTCTTACGCTCAACTTTGGTGGTCCAGTTGATCGGCGTGTCTTTGCCTAACTGGCCGATACCAATCGGTAAAACGATAACGGTGTTGGTGCCTTTCGGGTAGTAGTACAGACGCATTTCTGCGCTGTTGATAACAATACCTTCATGCACGGTATCCGGCAGGATCAGCTGCTGAGGAATGTTCAGCACGGTGCCGCCCTTCGGCAGGAAGGTATCCACGCCCGGGTTGGCTTCCAGCATGTTGGACAAACCCATCTGGTATTCAGCCGCATAGTACTCCAGCGGTTGGGTGTTGCCTTCAGGAATGGTGATGACCTGGTTCTGGCCAATCAAACGGCTACCATCGGTAGGCAGCGGGTACGTGACGGCTGAGGCAGTGTTACAAAAACCAACTACTGCGAGTGCCGCCGCGAAAAGCGTTGTCAATTTCATATTCATTTTTGCGAGATTCTGAAGCCTGGCAGGCTAGTGGGTTGAGATTTATGTAGTGTTGGGCACGCATTATATGTGCATTCTATGCAACAAGGAATTCGGATGTGTACTAAATCACATTTTTTTCCGTTTGGTTTCACTTTATCCCTCTTGCATCAGAGGCGCGATCTTATCGCAGAGTTATGGCATAATAAGCGGTTCGTCACATATTTCTTCTTTCAGGATACGCCAGTGTTAGTTTCCAGCAACGTCACCATGCAGTTCGGCAGTAAGCCGCTGTTTGAAAATATTTCCGTCAAATTTGGCGGCGGCAACCGTTACGGCCTGATTGGCGCCAACGGTAGCGGTAAATCCACTTTTATGAAAATTCTCGGCGGCGACCTCGAACCGACGCTGGGGAACGTTTCCCTCGATCCGAACGAACGCATCGGTAAGCTGCGTCAGGATCAGTTCGCTTTTGAAGAGTTCACCGTTCTGGACACCGTCATTATGGGTCATGCTGAACTGTGGGAAGTGAAGCAGGAACGTGACCGTATCTATGCGCTGCCGGAAATGAGCGAAGAAGACGGCTATAAAGTCGCGGATCTCGAAGTTAAATACGGCGAGATGGACGGCTATTCGGCAGAATCTCGTGCCGGTGAACTGCTGCTGGGCGTCGGTATTCCGGTAGAACAACATTACGGCCCGATGAGCGAAGTTGCACCCGGCTGGAAGCTGCGTGTGCTGCTGGCGCAGGCGCTGTTCTCTAACCCGGACATCCTGCTGCTCGATGAACCAACCAACAACCTGGACATCGATACCATTCGTTGGCTGGAGCAGACGCTGAACGAGCGTGACAGCACCATGATCATTATTTCGCACGACCGTCACTTCCTGAACATGGTTTGTACGCATATGGCGGATCTCGACTACGGCGAGCTGCGTGTTTATCCGGGTAACTATGATGAATACATGACGGCAGCAACCCAGGCGCGTGAGCGTTTGTTGGCTGATAACGCCAAGAAAAAAGCGCAAATTGCCGACCTGCAATCCTTCGTTAGTCGCTTTAGCGCCAACGCCTCGAAATCCCGCCAGGCGACATCTCGTGCGCGTCAGATTGATAAAATCAAGCTCGACGAAGTAAAAGCGTCCAGCCGTCAGAACCCATTCATCCGTTTCGAACAGGATAAGAAACTGTTCCGTAACGCGCTGGAAGTGGAAGCGCTGACCAAAGGTTTTGATAACGGCCCGCTGTTTAAAAACTTCAATCTGCTGCTGGAAGTGGGCGAAAAGGTTGCCATCCTGGGGGCTAACGGCGTGGGTAAATCGACCATGCTGAAAGTACTTGTAGGCGACATGGCGCCGGATAACGGCACCGTTAAATGGTCTGAGAATGCGCAAATTGGCTACTACGCGCAGGATCACGAATATGAGTTCGAAAACGATTTGACCGTTTTTGAATGGATGAGCCAGTGGAAACAGGAAGGTGACGATGAGCAGGTTGTTCGCAGCTTCCTGGGTCGTCTGCTGTTCAGCCAGGACGATATCAAAAAGCCTGCTAAGGTGCTGTCCGGTGGTGAAAAAGGGCGCATGCTGTTCGGTAAACTGATGATGCAGAAACCGAATATTCTGGTGATGGACGAACCGACCAACCACCTGGACATGGAATCGATTGAATCGCTGAACATGGCGCTGGAAATGTACCAGGGTACGCTGATCTTCGTTTCTCACGACCGCGAATTCGTCAGCTCGCTGGCCACCCGCGTGATTGAAATTACGCCGGAACGCGTGATCGACTTCACTGGTAACTACGAAGATTATCTGCGTAGCAAAGGCGTCGAATAATTTTTCCCGTCGTCTTTCGTGTTACAGGTGTGTTGGCTGCACCTGTTCACCCCGGTCACTTACTGATGTAAGCTCCCGGGGGTTTACAGGCTGGCCGCCTTCCTGTAACGCGAAATACTTAGGGAAAATGGTGTAAGTTACAAATTAAATAATCCCCAGCGCGCGCTTACCGTGGATATTCAAATCCTCCAGCGTAAAGCGTCCTTCCCAGTTACTTTCATAATCTTCACGCGGGAAATCTCCCGGCGATACACCTTTTTCCAGCGCTTCCTTCACCTTGTGCGCATAGGCGAGATTCTTTTCGCACATCGGTGCGGCGGGAATGTACATCACGTTACCCCAACCCTGTTGATTCTCAACCGGCGCAACGGAATGGATCACATCGCAATGCCACCACACGGAATCCCCGGCCTCCAGTTGCGGAATGCTGGTTAACGCTTCGATCAACAGCGGATGCCATTGCTGTGAAATCGGCAGCACTCGTCCGGGCGCGACGCCGCACAGCTCATCTTCCGGGACATCGTCAAGCAGCGGGCGTAGCAGTACATAAGCCATCGCCTCAGGAACAGGGACCACATGCAACAAGCCCTGACCCGGCAACATATCGGAAAGTGCCGTCCAGCCCTGGAAGGTGCGGAAGACGGAGCATTTGGTGGTGTTATCGACCGTATACTCCTCGACGTCGGTACGATGCGCCGCATGCCACGGATTGTAATCGGCCAGATTACCGTTAAAGACAGAGGCAAAAACGCGCTGATACGCAGGGAGCAGCCAGCGCTCCAGTGCGCCGGAGTCAGTATGCGCACCGAGTCCTTTGGAGGTGGTTCCCGGTGGACGGCGGCGGATGCGGTCAGGGTAGATTACGCTGACGTCCGGGTTAAACCACTGTTTTCCTTCACTTTCGAAAGTCCACAGGCGATTGAGAAACGACTGCGCGCTCGCCATCTCTTCACTCTGGCGGGCCTGCATTTGCGCCTGTGACCAGTAAATCGGGTAGATTTCAGGACGTGATGCGCTCAGAGTGCCGAAGAAGTTATCGCCAGGCCCTTTATAGACCTCGTCAAAATGGTTGCGATCCAGATAGTCGAGCATCGACTGATCCCATGCCAGCGCCTGCTCGCGGGGGAAATGGCCCTTAATGACCGCGCATCCGCGACGCTTAATCTCTTCCCGCTGCTCTGTACTCACGCGGCCCGCTTTGATATCGGCATAAGATAATATCGGCCAGACCGGAGCACCTTGCGCTTTGAGCGCGTTGATCTCCGCCACGCGGGTGGCAATAGCATCGCTAAGTTGATTGAAGATTTGCTGGACGTCGCCAAGCTGTGTCCGCAGTTCCTGCTTCATCTGACGGATCGCCGCTTTGTGATCGGCAGGAAGCGTGTCGCTGGTAAAAGTAAAAGCCATAACCACCTCGCATTAACTTTCATTCGAAACTTTTTGATTTACATTTGCAATATAAGTTAAAAATAAGTTAATGCAAGTTTAATAATTTGATGGCGTGCGCAGAATACAAAAAGAGTGAAAACCGGAGCAGATGGCTCCGGTTAGTAAGAGTAAATGCTAAAACGGGGAGGTGTTGTCGAGTACGGCCTGGATCACGTTCAGTGCGCCCTGATGATTGTTGTCATCGGTCTGGTAGCGGGCAATCGCTTTAATGCTGTCGGCGGCATTTGCCATGGCGAAAGAGTAGTGCGCCATTTTCAGCATTTCCGCATCGTTACCGCTGTCGCCAATGGCAACGACATTCTGTGGCGACAGGTTCCAGCGTTTTAGCAGGCGGCTGATGCCATTGGCTTTATGTAAACCAGGGATTATCAGATCGATAAAACCAAAACCGCTGGTGACGGGCTTCATAATACCGTCCAGCGAGCTATGCAAGTGGTCAATAACCAACGGGATTTGCGCATCAGGCAGATTAAGCGAGAACTTGAACAGCACATCATCAATGTCCTGATAATCCGTCACGGGTTTCAGGCGATGATAGTGTTTTGACATCAACGCGACAAAGGACTCTGGGGCATTTTTGCTAACGTAGGCGCTTTGCAGTCCACAGGCCACAAAGTTCAGTTGCTTATCTTTTAGCAGTTCACCAATGACAATACGGGATTCGTGGCGGGTAAGCTCACCGTGAAAAAGCTGTTTGCCGTGTTCATACACCAGCGCGCCGTTCTCTGCGACAAAAGAGATCTCGTCTTTAAGCTGCGGGAAAAAGGAGATGAGCTGGTAGTACTGGTTGCCGCTGGCCACGACAAATTCAATATCTCTTTTTTTCAGTTCCTGGTACTGCGCCATAAATCGTTGGCGATCGTACTGCTTGGCGTCGTCGAGAAAAGTTCCGTCCATATCAGTGACGATAACTTTGATGGTCATATCTGCTCCTGGTATTCACTGCAACCAGAAACATTCTAATAACAATGTGACCTGTAGCACAAATTTATTTCATTCGAAACTAAATTGCCCGGCAGGCGAAAATGCCCCCGGGCAATGATGATTACAGCATATGTTCGGTACGGGCTATGATATCGTCCTGCGCATCCGGAGACAGGGCGGTGAAGAAGGCTGAGTAGCCTGCCACACGCACCACCAGATCACGGTATTGATCCGGGTGTTTTTTCGCTTCCAGCAACGTTTCGCGCGAAACGATGTTGTACTGAATATGCCAGCCTTTATGCTCTTCAAAGAAGGTGCGCAGCAGGAACATCAGCTTCTGCTTATCAGATTCATTTTCCAGCGTGGCCGGGTTCAGCTTCTGATTTAACAGCACGCCACCCAGGATCGCGCCGGTCGGCAGTTTGCCCACTGAACCAATCACCGCCGTTGGGCCGAGGTGGTCGGTACCGGAGGCCGGGCTTGCGCCTTCCGCCAGCGGGGTATGCGCCTTACGACCATCCGGCGTTGCCATCGTTGCTGCGCCAAACGGCACGTTTGCTGAGATGGAAGAGGTACCGGCATAGTAATTGCCGCCAACCGGACCGCGACCGTAACGCGGGTTATGATACTGCTTCAGCTCATCGATATAGGTCTGATAAGCGCGGGCCAGCAGGGTATCGACGCTGTCATCATCGTTACCGTATTTTGGCGCGCCGTTGATCAGACGCTGGCGTAGCTGCTCATGAGTGAGGCCTTCAAAGTTATCCGCCAGGGCAGTCGCCAGCTGTTGCTGACCGATAACCCCCTGATCGAAGACCAGTTTTTTTACAGCCGCCAGACTGTTGCCAAGGTTAGCAATGCCGACCTGCAAACCGGATACCCAGTCATATTTTGCGCCGCCTTGCTTAATGCTCTTCGCCCGCTCAATGCAATCATCCACCAGCGCGGAGCACAGGATGTCGTGGACGTTTTCTTCCAGCATGGTATCGACCACATACTCAATCTCGATGGATTTGCGTGTGTAGTAGCGGATCTGCGTGTCCCAGGCCGCCATCACTTCATCGAAGTTATGGAAGTTTCCGGCAGAGAGCGCTTTTTCCTGTGGCAGGAAGACTTTACCACTGGTGGCATCACGACCTCCTTCCAGCGCGGCCAGCATCACGCGGGCAAAGTTAATAAAGCTCATGCCGGTGCAGCGGTAGCCCCACTTGCCGCCAACGGCAGTTTCGATGCAGCCAATTGCCGCATAGTCGTAAGCGTCCTGCGGTTCAATACCCAGCTTAATGAATTCCGGGATAACAATTTCGTCGTTGTTAAAGGCTGGCATGCCGAAACCGCAGCG
Source organism: Citrobacter sp. FP75 (assembly GCF_018342065.1). Classification (GTDB taxonomy): domain Bacteria; phylum Pseudomonadota; class Gammaproteobacteria; order Enterobacterales; family Enterobacteriaceae; genus Citrobacter. The sequence continues at coordinate 540,898 of NZ_JAFDOE010000001.1, forward strand.
GATGACCTGCACGCAGGCATCAAGGAAATCGTTACTCATTCCGGCGTGATAACGTACGCTGAGGTTCGGCTGGGTGGAACGCAGGCGACCGCAGGATTCCAGAATGGCGTAGGAGAGCGGGTTGACGGCATCTATTGGCTGGCCGTTGACCAGGTTCTGACCGCCGATAGTGACGTTTTGATACAGCGGGCTGCCTGCTGAGGCTTTAGAGTGAGAGCCGGAGCGGATTTTGTTCACTTCCAGCAGCTTCAGCCAGCAGCTGTGCAGCAACTCAATGGCGTGCTCGCGGTCAAGACTTTGGTTCAGCTCCACGTCGCGACGGTAGAACGGGTAGAGATACTGGTCCATGCGGCCAAACGACACCGAATGGCCGTTCGATTCGATTTGCAGGATCAACTGGATGAAATAGCACAGCTGCAGCGCCTGCCAGAACGTTTTTGGCGGTTCGTGGGCGATAACATCGCAGTTTTCGGCCATTGCCAGCAGCTCATCGCGACGGCTTTCACGGGTTTCAGTTGCCGCCATTTTACGCGCCAGGCTGGCGAAACGTTCGATATGCAGGCTGACGGCATCCAGCACAATATCAATTGCTTTCAGGAACTGATCGCCATGAAGATCTTCCAGGCAGGTCAGGTTAATGCGGGAACGACGTTCATCGACTTTGTGGCGCAGACCATCGATGCCTTTTTCCAGTAGCAGCGGGAAGTTCACCGCCAGGTGTGCATCACCGGAGGTCATGTTGCCTTCGGCTTTGATGATACCGGTTTCCAGCAGGCCTTTTTGCTCGTCGGTAAACATGCCGTAGCAGCGATCCTGCACGGTCTGACCACGCCACCACGGGCATATTTCATGCAGTACGCGTTTGTTCTCTTCGCTTACCGCAAAGCCTGCGCCAGGACGGTCGGCCAAATCGTCGATCTCTTTTTCAATCCACGACACGGTATATTCCGGGAAGATCGGTGCGGCGCGTACTTCACTTGCCTGGTTACCGATAATCAACTCATCGTGTTTAATCCAGATGGTACGTTCCGCCAGATGATGCGCCAGCGCCAGCGCGCGGCGTACCGGGATGGGTTTGTCCAGATGCTGCTGATACATCTCGGTGTAGTGTTGGGCGCGCTCGGTACAAACCGGCGGTTTCACAATGTGGATCAGGGCAGTTTTGTGCGCTTTGATGCGGTCGCTGAGTGTATCCAGTTTCAGTGTAGTCATGGCGGTTATCCTCGTAGGGTCGCGGTTAAACCTTTATGGCAGGCATACTGCTGGGCAAACTCGAGCAGTGCAGGCGCATCTAGCGGTTTATCCGGGGCGTTGTAGGGTTGGCTGAGTAAATGGTATTTATTGATGCCCAGGGTGTGGTAGGGCAAAAAATGAATCTCACCGACGTGAAGTTCATCGGCGGCAAAATCGGTAATGGCTTTAATCGCCTCTTCGTCGGCGTTGAAGCCCTGAATCAGCGGTACGCGAATAACCATTTTTTTACCGGCAGCGGCCAGTTTTTTCAGATTTTCCAGCACGCGAGCGGCGTTGCCATCAGTCCACTGCTTAAACGGCGCATCGGCGACGTGTTTTAAATCGGCCAGAAACAGATCGATGTTCGCTAATGAGGGCTCAATATACTTCCACGGCACGTGCAGGCAGGTTTCGACCGCAGTATGAATGCCCGCATCGTGGCTGGCTTTGAACAACGCCGCAGCCAGCTCCGGCTGCATAAACGGTTCACCGCCGGAAAGCGTTATCCCCCCCCCGCTGCGGTCGTAGAAAGGTTTATCGCGCAGCACGGTGGACATGATTTCCTCCACGCTTTTTACTTCACCGCAGACGGTGAGCGCCTGGGTCGGGCAGCAGTGGGTCAGCGCGGCGAGAGTCTCATCGGTCAGTTTTTCGCGATGAATAAGCAGGCCGTTCAGCGCTCGCTCAATAACGTCAGGTGCAGCCTGAGCACACAGGTCACAACCGTCCAGGCACAGGCGAGCGTCGTACAGCAGATCCTGTGTACGGGCGCGGCTCTCCGGGTTCTGGCACCAACGACATCCCAGGGAGCATCCCTTAAGGAACACCACGGTACGGATACCGGGACCATCGTGGGTGGAATAGCGCTGGATATTGAAAATCATAAGCGGCCTCTTTTCTTTCGTATAAAGATTAAATTACTTTCGAATGAAGGTTATATTGACGTGCGTCAACTAACCGCGCGGTTTCGTCGTGCTACCTTTAATTCATGCTAATTATTCGTTTGAGGGCAGGCTATGGAACTCTATTTAGATACATCTGATGTTGATGCGGTAAAAGCTCTGGCGCGTGTATTCCCGCTGGCAGGGGTGACCACTAACCCGAGTATTGTGGCTGTGGGGAAAACGCCGCTGGACGTATTGCTGCCGCAATTGCAGGAAGCAATGGGTGGGCAAGGCCGTCTGTTTGCGCAGGTGATGGCGACGACCGCCGAAGGGATGGTCGGCGACGCGCGTAAACTACGGGCAATCATTGGGGACATCGTGGTGAAAGTGCCGGTCACTGTAGAAGGGCTGGCAGCAATTAAATTGCTGAAAGAAGAAGGGATCCCTACATTGGGTACTGCGGTGTATGGTGCTGCTCAAGGATTATTAGCTGCGCTGGCGGGAGCGGAATACATCGCGCCATACGTTAACCGCGTGGACGCGCAGGGCGGCGACGGCATTCAGACGGTGACCGATCTGCAAAACTTACTGAAACTGCACGCGCCGCACGCCAAAGTGCTGGCTGCCAGTTTTAAAACCCCGCGTCAGGCGCTTGACTGCCTGCTGGCCGGCTGTGAAGCCATTACGCTGCCGCTGGACGTTGCTCAGCAGTTGATTAGCTCCCCGGCTGTTGATGCTGCCGTCGCGAAGTTCGAGCACGACTGGCAAAGCGCATTTGGACGTACATCGATCTGATGCTGTTGCCGGGTGGTGCTAACGCTTACCTGGCCTACATTCGAGCCGTTGTAGGTCGGGTAAGGCGAAGCCGCCACCCGACTTTTTACCGACTACAAACCTCACAGCCCGGATTGCGCATCAGCTTCATTTCCCGGAACTGACAGGTCATCGCATCGTACATTACGATTTTACCGCTTGCCGGTTTACCGAAGTTTGCCAGTAACTTAATGGCCTCCATCGCCTGTAGCGAACCGATCACGCCAATTAGCGGTGACATCACGCCCGCTTCCACACAGGTTAACGCATTCTCACCGAACAGGCGACTCAGGCAGCGATAACAGGGTTCTCCCTCCTGATACGTAAAGACGGTGATTTGTCCTTCCATACGAATTGCCGCGCCGGAAACCAGTGGGATCTTTGCGGCAAAGCAGGCGGCGTTGAGCTGGTTTCGTACCGTGACGTTATCGGTACAGTCCAGCACCAGGTTGTGTTCTACAATCAGCGTATGCATCGCGGCATCATCGAGCAGCGCATTCACTGGTGTAATGGTGATAAGCGGATTAATCCGCGCCAGCGCATCGCGTGCCGATTCTACTTTCGGCTGCCCGACGGTTGCGTCGCTGTGCAGCGTCTGGCGCTGGAGGTTGGAAACCGACACGGTATCAAAATCGAGTAGGGTTAAATGTCCGACGCCAGCGCCCGCCAGATACTGCGTTGCCGCACAGCCCAGCCCCCCCAGACCAACGACCAGCACCCGCGCCTCTTTTAGCGCTTCCTGACCGTCAAAGTCGAAGCCGCGCAGGATGATTTGCCGGTTATAGCGCAGCATCTCCTGGTCGCTGAGTTCCGCCATTACAGGCCTCCAAACAGCATATTAAACGGCTCAACGTCTACCCACTCTCCGGCTTCAACGTTACCGCGATCGCGCTCAAGGACGATAAAACAGTTGCCCTGGCTGAAGGAGCTAAAAATATGTGAACCCTGATGGCCGGTGGTCGTGACTTCCAGTTCGCCATTTTCTGCGCGTTGCAATACTCCGCGCTGGAAATCCAGACGGCCTGGCGTTTTCTTCAGGCGTGTTGCTGTCCGTACGCGTTGACGTGGGGGTAATCCGCTGGCGGTGTTGCCGCTCAGTTTTGCGAGCAGCGGTTGCACCAACTGATAGAAAGTGAGGGCGGCAGAGACGGGATTGCCCGGCAGGCCACAAAACCAGCTGTTGTTCAGTTTACCGAAAGCGAATGGTTTACCCGGTTTAATCGCCAGTTTCCAGAAGGCGATTTCCCCCAGTTCTTCCAGAATGGTCTTGGTGTAGTCCGCTTCGCCGACCGACACGCCGCCGGAGCTTATCACTACGTCGGCCTGGCTGTCGGCTTCGATAAACGCCGCGCGTAGGGCGTTGGGATCGTCGCGGATAATACCTAAGTTGATGACGTCGCAGCCAAGCTGTTGCAGCATCAGGTGTACGGCCAGGCGGTTAGTGTCGTAAATCTGTCCGTCGCCCAACGGTTGGCCTGGCAGTTGCAGCTCATCACCGGTGGAAAACAGCGCCACGCGCACTTTGCGCACGACCTGGATATCCGCAATACCGAGCGAGGCCAGAACGGGAAGTTCGGCGGTTGTCAGGCGAGTCCCGGCGGGAAACACCACCGCGCCATTAGCAATATCTTCACCGCGCAGACGAATATTTTGTCCGCTGCGGACCTCCGCGGTAAACCGAATTCCGTCGTCAGTCTGTTCCGTTTGTTCCTGCATCACCACGGCTTCACAACCGGCAGGTACCGGCGCGCCGGTCATAATGCGGATGCAGGTCCCCGCAGGCCATTCGCCATGAAAAGGTTGGCCGGCAAAGGCTTTACCGGTCACCGCAAGCGGCTGACCAGATTGCAGATCCGCTAAACGCACCGCGTAACCGTCCATTGCCGAGTTATCGAACCCTGGCACATCAATTGGCGAAGCGATATCGGTAGCCAGCACGCGACCAAAGCATTCCACCAGCGGCAGCGTTTCGACGGCGGTTAACGGGGTAATACGCGACAGCATTTGTGAGAGTGCCGTTTCGAGCGGCATCAGTCCGGCGGTAAATTCCATGAAAAGACTCCTGCGAGGCAAAATCGAATCCGCCCATTATGTCAGAAAATGGGCGTAGACAGTATGCCACCTCAGTCTTAGGTGCAGGCCTTTACCTTTACATGACGTCTGCATCTTTCTATATTCAAAAATCGAATCAATAAGTCACAAAAAATCTGATATTTATAACCCCGGTACCGGTCACCTAATGGACGAAAAAATGGGCAAAGCAGTCATTGCAATTCACGGCGGCGCTGGCGCGATAACCCGCGCGCAACTGAGCCAGGAGCAGGAATTGCGCTACATACAGGCGTTGTCAGATATCGTTGAAGTGGGGCAACGTATGCTGGAGGCAGGCCAAAGTGCGCTGGACGTGGTGACCGAAGCCGTGCGCTTGCTGGAAGAGTGCCCTTTGTTTAATGCCGGAATTGGTGCCGTATATACCCGCGATGAAACCCATGAACTGGATGCCTGCGTGATGGACGGAAATACGCTGCAGGCGGGAGCCGTCGCCGGAGTCAGCCACCTGCGCAACCCGATCCTCGCGGCCCGTCTGGTGATGGAAAAAAGTCCACATGTCATGATGATAGGCGAAGGGGCGGAGAACTTTGCCCTTGCGCAGGGTATGGAACGCGTTAGCGCAGATATTTTCTCGACGCCAGAGCGGTATGCTCAGCTACTGGCAGCACGTACGGCAGGAGAAACGGTGCTTGATCATGGCGGTACGCCGCTGGATGAGAGCAACAAAATGGGCACTGTCGGTGCGGTGGCACTGGATAAGTACGGTAATCTGGCGGCGGCGACGTCGACCGGTGGCATGACCAACAAACTGCCAGGGCGCGTCGGGGATAGTCCGTTAGTCGGCGCCGGGTGTTATGCCAATAACGCCAGCGTGGCGGTCTCGTGTACCGGAACCGGAGAAGTGTTTATTCGCGCGCTGGCGGCTTATGACATTGCCGCGCTGATGGATTATGGCGGCCTGAGCTTATCAGAGGCATGCGAACGCGTAGTGATGGAAAAATTACCGGCACTGGGCGGTAGCGGCGGGCTGATTGCCGTCGATCATGAAGGCAATGTGGCCTTACCGTTTAATAGCGAAGGCATGTACCGTGCCTGGGGATACGCTGGCGATACGCCAACCACCGGTATTTACCGGGAGAAAGGAGATACCGTTGCCACACAGTGATGAGCTTGACGTCAACGATGTTCTGGCGGTCAGCAATCTGAATATTGCGTTTGAGCAGGAGCAGAAGCGGGTCAGTGCGGTGCGCAATCTGTCATTTCGCCTCAAGCGCGGGGAAACGCTGGCGATTGTTGGTGAATCCGGTTCAGGAAAGTCGGTCACAGCCCTTTCGCTGATGCGCCTGATTGAACAGGCGGGTGGTGAGGTCAGCAGCGATGAGATGCTACTTCGGCGACGCAATCGGCAGGTGATTGAACTGGGTGAACAGAGTGCGTCGCAGATGCGTCATGTGCGCGGCGCGGATATTGCCATGATCTTTCAGGAGCCGATGACATCGCTCAATCCTGTGTTCACCGTGGGTGAGCAGATTGCCGAGTCCATTCGTTTGCATCAGGGAGCAGGCCGTGAAGAAGCGATGGAAGAGGCTAAACGGATGCTCGACCAGGTGCGAATACCGGAGTCGAGGGCCATTTTATCGCGTTTTCCGCATCAACTCTCTGGCGGTATGCGCCAGCGGGTAATGATTGCCATGGCGCTGTCGTGCCGTCCTGCGGTGTTGATTGCCGATGAGCCGACCACCGCGCTGGATGTCACCATTCAGGCGCAGATCCTGCAACTGATTAAAGTGCTACAGCAGGATATGTTGATGGGGGTGATTTTTATCACCCATGATATGGGGGTCGTTGCCGATATTGCCGATCGCGTACTGGTGATGTATCAGGGAGAAGCTGTCGAAACCGGCAGCGTTGAGCAGGTTTTTCACGCCCCGCAACACCCTTATACCAAAGCGCTACTGGCTGCCGTACCGCAGCTTGGGGCGATGAACGGACATGCGTTGCCGAGCCGTTTCCCGCTGATTTCATTGCAGGATCCCGACCACCGCGAGCCACAAACTGAACAGGACACGGTGGTGGAGGGCAAGCCGATTCTGCAGGTGCGCAATCTGGTGACGCGTTTTCCGCTGCGTAGCGGCATTCTCAATCGCGTGACCCGTGAGGTACATGCGGTGGAAAACGTCAGTTTTGATCTGTGGCCTGGCGAAACGCTCTCGCTGGTGGGGGAATCCGGCTGCGGTAAATCGACTACCGGCCGGGCATTGTTGCGATTAGTGGAGTCACAGCGCGGGGAGATCACCTTCAACGGGCAGCGCATTGACACGCTGGCCAGCAGCAAGCTTCAGCCGCTACGCCGGGATATCCAGTTTATTTTCCAGGACCCCTACGCGTCGCTCGATCCACGTCAGACGGTTGGCTATTCCATTCTTGAGCCGCTGCGGGTACACGGCTTATTGCAGGGGGATGCCGCGGCAAAACGGGTCGCGTGGTTGCTGGAGCGTGTAGGGTTACTTCCTGAACATGCCTGGCGCTATCCGCACGAGTTTTCAGGCGGTCAACGTCAGCGCATCTGTATTGCCCGGGCGCTGGCGCTCAATCCAAAAGTGATTATTGCCGATGAATCGGTTTCGGCACTGGATGTCTCGATTCGCGGGCAGATTATCAATTTGTTGCTCGATCTACAGCGGGAAATGGGTATCGCTTACCTGTTTATTTCTCACGATATGGCGGTGGTCGAGCGTATCAGCCACCGTGTGGCGGTGATGTATCTGGGGCAGATTGTTGAGATTGGCCCTCGTCGGGCGGTGTTTGAAAATCCACAGCACCCGTACACCCGAAAATTAATGGCGGCGGTTCCGGTTGCCGATCCGTCACATCAGCGACCGCAGCGCGTGCTGTTGTCGGATGATATCCCCAGCAATATCCGCAAACGCGGTGAAGAGATTTCCCCGGTGTCACTCCAGTTAGTGGGGCCGGGACATTATGTTGCGCGTCCGCAGGCGGAAAATGCGCTTTCGCGTCTATAACAGGCAGGGTTCAGGAGAATAACATGAGACAAATTGTTGCTCGAAAATGGCTGGTTGCGCTGGGGGTTGCTTCAGCACTGGCAGCATCCCCTGCCTGGTCGGCTAAAGATGTGGTGGTAGCGGTAGGGTCCAATTTCACCACGCTCGATCCGTATGACGCGAACGACACGTTGTCGCAGGCGGTGGCGAAGTCGTTTTATCAGGGGATGTTTGGCCTCGATAAAGAGATGAAACTAAAAAATGTGCTGGCAGAAAGCTATACCGTTTCCGATGACGGCCTGACGTACACCGTAAAACTGCGTCAGGGGGTGAAGTTTCAGGATGGCACCGATTTCAATGCTGAGGCGGTGAAAGCTAACCTTGAGCGGGCCAGTAATCCGGAAAACCATCTTAAGCGCTATAACCTGTATAAAAACATCGATAAAACCGAGGTCGTCGATCCGTCGACGGTGAAAATTACGCTAAAACAGCCGTTCTCGGCGTTTATCAATATTCTGGCGCATCCGGCAACGGCGATGATTTCTCCGGCGGCGCTGAAAAAATACGGTAAAGATATTGGTTTCCATCCTGTTGGTACCGGGCCGTACCAGCTTGAAACCTGGAATCAGACCGATTTTGTGAAGGTGAAAAAGTTCCCCGGCTACTGGCAGCAAGGGTTGCCGAAGCTTGATACGATTACCTGGCGTCCGGTGACGGACAATAACACCCGTGCGGCGATGCTACAGACCGGTGAGGCGCAGTTCGCTTTCCCGATCCCTTACGAGCAGGCCGCGTTACTGGCGAAGAACAAAAATCTGCAACTGGTTGCCAGCCCGTCAATTATGCAGCGCTACATCAGCATGAACGTGACGCAAAAACCGTTTGATAACCCGAAGGTGCGCGAAGCGCTGAACTATGCCATCAACCGTCAGGCGCTGGTCAAAGTGGCTTTTGCCGGTTATGCCATACCGGCTACCGGCGTGCTTCCGCCAGCAATAGCCTATGCGCAAAGCTATACGCCGTGGCCGTACGATCCGGCGAAAGCCCGTGAATTACTCAAAGAGGCGGGTTATCCCAACGGGTTTACCACCACACTGTGGTCATCGCATAATCACAGTACCGCGCAGAAAGTGCTGCAATTTACTCAGCAGCAGTTAGCGCAGGTGGGGATCAAGGCGCAGGTAACGGCGATGGATGCCGGGCAGCGGGCAGCGGAAGTTGAAGGTAAAGCGCAGAAAGAGAGTGGAGTACGGATGTTTTACACCGGCTGGTCTGCGTCAACGGGCGAAGCTGACTGGGCGCTGTCGCCGCTGTTTGCTTCACAAAACTGGCCGCCAACGTTGTTTAATACGGCGTTTTACAGTAACAAGCAGGTGGACAGCGATTTAGCCGCTGCGTTGCAAACTAACGATCCGGGCGAAAAAGCGCGATTGTACAAAGATGCACAGGATATCATCTGGAAAGAGTCGCCGTGGATCCCGCTGGTGGTGGAAAAACTGATCTCTGCGCACAGCACAAAGTTGACCGGATTCTGGATTATGCCGGACACCGGATTTAGTTTTGATGATGCGGATTTGCAATAAGCTATTCACTCGGCCCCTGAGCATCGGGGGCCGCCGAAGGGAGTCTGATGCTTAATTATGTTTTCAAGCGCCTGCTGGGGTTAATTCCAACTCTGCTGATTGTTGCGGTGCTGGTGTTTTTGTTTGTTCACCTGTTGCCTGGCGATCCGGCCCGGTTGATTGCCGGGCCGGAGGCCGACGCCGAGGTTATTGAACTGGTGCGCCAGCAGTTGGGTCTGGACCAGCCGCTGCATCTTCAGTTCTGGCATTACATGACAAATGTGTTGCAAGGTGACTTTGGCACCTCAATGGTATCGCGTCGTCCAGTTGCCGAAGAGATTGCCAGCCGCTTTATGCCCTCACTGTGGTTGACGATTGCCAGTATGACGTGGGCGGTATTATTTGGCATGACGGCGGGGATTATCGCCGCCGTATGGCGTAATCGCTGGCCGGACAGGTTGAGTATGACGCTGGCGGTCACCGGGATCTCCTTCCCGGCGTTTGCCCTCGGCATGTTGTTGATGCAGATTTTTTCCGTGGAGCTCGGCTGGTTACCCACCGTGGGTGCGGATTCCTGGCAGCATTATATTCTCCCTTCTATCACGCTGGGTGCGGCGGTGGCGGCGGTGTTGGCGCGTTTTACCCGCGCCTCGTTTGTCGATGTGCTTAGCGAAGATTACATGCGCACCGCGCGGGCAAAGGGAGTGAGTGAAACCTGGGTGGTGTTAAAACACGGTCTGCGTAACGCAATGATCCCGGTGGTGACAATGATGGGGCTGCAGTTTGGCTTTTTGCTTGGTGGCTCCATTGTGGTTGAGAAAGTCTTTAACTGGCCAGGGCTCGGGCGGCTGTTGGTGGACTCTGTCGAAATGCGAGACTACCCGGTGATTCAGGCCGAGGTGTTGTTGTTTTCTCTGGAGTTTATTCTTATTAACTTAGTGGTGGATGTGCTCTATGCCGCCATTAATCCGGCTATCAGGTACAAGTAAGGATGCGATTTTTTAACTGGCGCCGACAGGCGATTTTAAATGCAATGCCGCTCGTTAAGCCTGAACAGATCCGTACGCCGTGGTATGAGTTCTGGCGGCGTTTTCGTCGCCAGCGTGTGGCAATGATTGCCGGATTATTCGTGCTGGCTTTGATTCTGGTGGCGATATTTGCCCGCTGGCTGACGCCGTTTGATGCTGAGAATTACTTCGATTATGACCGCCTCAATGATGGGCCGTCGATGCTGCACTGGTTTGGTGTCGATTCACTGGGGCGGGATATTTTTAGCCGCGTGCTGGTTGGCGCGCAAATTTCACTGGCGGCGGGGGTCTTTGCCGTATTTATTGGCGCGGCGATTGGCACAGTGCTGGGTCTGCTGGCGGGATACTACGAAGGCTGGTGGGATCGGCTGATTATGCGTATCTGCGATGTGTTATTCGCTTTTCCAGGCATTCTGCTGGCGATTGCGGTGGTGGCGGTACTCGGAAGCGGTATTGCTAACGTTATTATTGCTGTGGCGGTGTTCTCTATCCCGGCCTTTGCGCGACTGGTGCGCGGTAATACGCTGGTCCTCAAACAGCAGACCTTTATTGAGTCGGCGCGCAGCATTGGCGCCAGCGATACGACCATTATTTTCAACCATATTTTGCCGGGAACGGTCTCGTCGATTGTGGTCTTTTTCACTATGCGAATCGGGACGTCGATAATCTCCGCCGCGAGTTTGTCATTTCTGGGATTGGGCGCACAGCCGCCGACCCCGGAGTGGGGGGCAATGCTCAATGAAGCACGGGCTGATATGGTGATCGCGCCGCACGTGGCGATTTTCCCGGCGGTGGCGATATTCCTGACGGTACTGGCTTTTAACTTACTGGGAGATGGTCTGCGCGATGCGCTGGATCCGAAGATAAAAGGGTAAAATTGTAGGCCAGATGATGACAACAGGCCCGGCGGCGCAAGCTCACCGGGCCTACAACAGGTTAAACGCGTGAACCCCACAGATCGTATTCGTCTGCGTTTTCGACCTTCACGCGGATGATATCGCCAGGCTTCACGTTCGTTTCGCCATTCATGTACACCGCGCCGTCGATTTCCGGGGCGTCTGCCATGCTGCGACCAATCGCGCCTTCTTCGTCAACTTCATCCACGATGACCAGAATTTCGCGGCCCACTTTTTCCTGCAAACGTTCAGCAGAGATCTGCTGCTGCAATTGCATAAAGCGATTCCAGCGTTCTTCTTTCACCTCTTCCGGTATTTGGTCCGGCAGCTCATTAGCCCCTGCACCTTCTACCGGGCTGTATTTAAAGCAGCCGACGCGATCCAGACGCGCTTCTTTCAGGAAGTCGAGCAGCATCTGGAAGTCTTCTTCGGTTTCACCCGGGAAACCGACAATAAACGTTGAGCGCAGGGTCAGTTCAGGGCAGATTTCACGCCACTGCTTAATCCGCGCCAACTGGCGGTCTACGGAGCCAGGACGCTTCATCAGCTTCAGAATACGCGGGCTGGCATGCTGCAGCGGAATGTCCAGATACGGCAGGATTTTACCTTCCGCCATCAGCGGAATGACATCGTCGACGTGCGGGTACGGGTAGACATAATGCAGACGGGTCCAGATCCCCAGCTTCGACAACTGTTCGCACAGATCAACCATGCTGGTTTTGACCGGCTCGCCATTATGGAAACCGGTGCGGTGCTTTACATCTACGCCGTAAGCGGAGGTGTCCTGGGAGATCACCAGAATCTCTTTGACGCCCGCATCAACCAGACGCTTAGCTTCGCTGAGCACCTCGCCGATTGGACGGCTGACCAGATCGCCGCGCATGGACGGAATAATGCAGAACGTGCAGCGATGGTTGCAGCCTTCAGATATTTTCAGATAGGCGTAATGACGCGGAGTTAACTTGACGCCCTGCTCAGGAACCAGGCTCAGGAACGGGTTGTGCTTTGGCTTTGGTACGTAATGGTGAACGTGCTCCAGAACCTGCTCGTAGCTATGCGGCCCGGTGATTTCCAGCACCTTCGGGTGGACTTCACGGATCTGATCGACTTTCGCGCCCAGGCAACCGGTAACAATCACCTTGCCATTTTCGTTCAGCGCTTCGCCAATCGCTTCCAGTGACTCCTGAACCGCGCTGTCGATAAAACCGCAGGTATTAACGATAACCATATCCGCATCGTCGTAGCTTGGCACAACATCATAACCTTCGGTACGAAGTTCAGTCAGGATACGTTCAGAATCGACAAGGTTTTTCGGACAACCGAGGGAAACAAAGCCGATTTTCGGCTGGTGGCTTACATTGCTCATAGCGTAAAAATTGTTCAGTTATTGGAATATTCAGGGCAGGGATTCTACAGAGTTCTGAGCAAAAATTGTATCGCAATATCATGGTGCCGATGGTCTGGGTTTGCGCAGGTTTAAATATTATTTGTAAATTATGTTAATTTTTGGTGATGAATTGATCCCAGACACTGATTTGTTCAAAAAACAACCATACTATTAAGTTGCATGATGGTTGGAAAGAGGAGGAACAAGGTATGGTTGTTGACAGACTGAGAACCGATCTTCTCAACAAGTTGATAAACGCCCGCATCGATCTCGCCGCTTATCTGTTGTTGAGGAAAGCGAAAGGGTATATGTCAGTGAGTGAGAGCGATCGTCTGCGTGATAATTTTTTTGCCCTGAATCGCGAACTACACGACCAATCACAGCTCCACGCTATGCATCTTGATCAGGAAGAGTGGAATGCCCTGCGCCGAGCTGAAGGAGCGTTAGCCTCCGCTGCTGTTTGTCTGATGAGTGGACATCACGATTGTCCGACCTATATCGCCGTTAACGCAGAGAAACTTGAAAACTGCCTGACAACGCTGACGCTGAGTATCCAGAGTTTGCAAATGTACTCAACGCTGGAACACGTCTGAACCAGGGGGAGGGCGCTCCCCCTTTTCGTTAAGATTATGTAAAAATCGCGGGATATCGCGCCTTGCTGGCTACGCTTTATGCAGAGCCATTAAGGAGGTGTTATGCGTCGACTCTTTCTCTGTGCGGCCCCACTTTTGCTGTTCGCTCCTTATACCCACGCAGAATCTTCTGCACTAAAGGTTGAGGTGCTGCAAACCAAACTTGATCATCCCTGGTCGCTGGCTTTTTTGCCGGACAATCGCGGCATATTAATCACGGTTCGAGGAGGACAGCTACGGCTCTGGCAACCGGGGGAAGGGCTTTCCGATCCGCTGACCGGGGTCCCAAAGGTCTGGGCGCACGGTCAGGGCGGGCTACTTGATGTGGTGCTGGCCCCGGATTTTGAACACTCCCGGCGCGTGTGGCTCAGCTTTGCCGAGGCCGACCATGAGGGTAAAGCGGGTACGGCGGTAGGTTTCGGGCGACTGAGTGACGATTTCAAACATCTGCAGGGATTCCAGACGGTTTTTCGCCAGATGCCGAAACTCTCCACCGGCAACCATTTTGGCGGGCGCATGGTGTTTGACGGTAAAGGCTATCTGTTCATTGGCCTGGGTGAGAATAACCAGCGTTCTACCGCTCAGGAGCTGGACAAGCTGCAGGGTAAGGTCGTACGACTGACCGACGAGGGCAAGATTCCGCCGGACAACCCTTTTGTGAATCAACGCGGTGCTCGCCCTGAAATTTGGTCATATGGCATTCGTAATCCACAAGGGATGGCGATGAATCCCTGGAGTGACACGCTGTGGTTAAATGAACATGGTCCGCGTGGAGGGGATGAAATTAATATTCCCGGGAAAGGCAAAAATTTCGGCTGGCCGATAGCGACCTGGGGGATTAACTACAGCGGTTTAAAAATACCTGAAGCCAGAGGTGGAGTTGTTGAGGGGACGGAACAGCCCATTTTCTATTGGGAAAAATCACCGGCGGTCAGCGGGATGGCTTTTTATGACCGCGACACCTTTGCACAGTGGCGAAATAAACTGTTTATTGGCGCGTTGAAAGACCAGGATGTGATCGTATTAAGTGTCAAAGGGAATCAGGTCACTGAGGATGGACGCATTTTACGGGAAAGAGGGCAGCGGATCCGCGATGTGCGTGTCGGACCTGACGGTTATTTGTATGTATTAACCGACGAGTCCGACGGGCAGCTACTAAAGGTGAGTCCTCGGTAGCCGCGTCGCTGTAGCGCTTAGCTGACCGGGATCATCACCGCTTTCTGGAACGCCGGACGTTCAGTAAGCTGCTGATACCAGCGTTCAAGGTGAGGGCGCTCGGTCCAGCTCAGGCCAACGTTAAACAGGTTATAGATAAACGGCGCGATGGCGATATCGCCGGGTCCAAACTCGGCCCCGGAGAACCACGGTTGGTCGGCCAGCGCGTTGTCGAGCATGGCAAACAAGTTGTCGCAAACCTTCACACCCGCGTCAATAGCCGCCTGGTCGCGTTGTTCCGCCGGTGTTCTGACCAGGCCAAATAAGATAACCCGATGGGCGGGACTTAGCGTCTGGTTGGCCCAGTCCATCCATTTTTCGCCTTCTGCACGTTTTGCCGGAGCATCGATCCACAGCCGTTTTTGCCCGTACTGGGCGGCCAGATAGCGAACAATGGTATTGGATTCCCACAGTAGAATGTCGGTTTCATCATCGCGTAGCAGGGGGACCAGACCGTTTGGATTCATTGCCAGGTAGTCGGCATCGTGGTTAATACCGTGCTTCCCACCCGCCAGTATTTGGCTATACGGCAGTTCCAGTTCTTCGAGCGTCCACAACACTTTTTTCACGTTGGTCGAGTTATTGCGACCCCACAGTGTAATCATAGTAACCCCGCGTAATCATTGAGCAGCTTGATGGCTGCATTCGGTATTAAACCCGTTACATGGTGGGGTAAACCTGATATTTACGCAATAACGTGTAAAAAAATCGTGATGAAGGCGGCGCAGCGCAGTGTTATTGCGTAAACTTTAAAAACTTTACCAACTTACGGTTTCCTTAAGCTCGTTAGTGCGTTATTACTCACCGCACTTATTTTACACGTCATCCATCAGGCCGCTTCTGCGCGGGTTTGGCCGATGCAGTTTGTGTAAACACGGTGTGGTATGACGTGGTTTTTTTGGAATGGATACTCGGGTGGCATTTATGACGCAATACTTCTCTTCACTTCGCAGCCTGGCTGCGGGTTCTGCACTCTTAATCCTTTTGGCGCCGACCGTACAGGCGGCGGAGCAACCAACGGCTCCACCGAGCGTTGATGCGCGGGCATGGATCCTGATGGATTACGCCAGCGGCAAGGTGCTGGCGGAAGGTAATGCTGATGAGAAACTGGACCCGGCCAGTCTGACCAAGATCATGACCAGCTATGTGGTGGGTCAGGCGCTGAAGGCCGGGAAAATTAACCTGAATGACATGGTTACCGTGGGCAAAGATGCCTGGGCGACGGGTAACCCGGCCCTGCGCGGCTCTTCGGTGATGTTCCTGAAGCCCGGCGATCAGGTGGCGGTGTCCGATCTGAACAAAGGCGTTATCATTCAGTCGGGTAATGATGCCTGTATCGCGCTGGCGGATTACGTCGCCGGAAGCCAGGAATCATTTATTGGTTTAATGAATGGCTATGCGCAAAAACTGGGACTGACCAATACCACCTTCCAGACGGTGCATGGTCTGGATGCAGCAGGGCAGTTCAGTACCGCACGTGACATGGCGCTGCTCGGGAAGGCGCTAATCCACGATGTGCCGGAAGAGTACGCCATCCATAAAGAGAAAGAGTTTACCTTTAACAAAATTCGCCAGCCGAACCGCAACCGTCTGCTGTGGAGCACCAACCTGAACGTGGACGGAATGAAAACGGGTACTACAGCAGGGGCGGGTTACAACCTGGTGGCTTCCGCGACTCAGGGCGATATGCGCCTGATCTCCGTGGTGTTGGGGGCGAAAACCGACCGTATTCGTTTTAATGAGTCAGAAAAATTGCTGACGTGGGGCTTTCGATTCTTTGAAACCGTCACGCCGATTAAACCAGATGCCACTTTCGTGACTCAGCGCGTGTGGTTTGGCGATAAGAGCGAAGTGAACCTGGGTGCCGGGGAAGCCGGTTCGGTGACCATTCCGCGCGGCCAGCTTAAAAATCTGAAAGCCAGCTTTACCCTGACTGAGCCACAGTTAACCGCGCCGCTGAAGAAAGGTCAGGTTGTCGGGACTATCGACTTCCAGTTGAATGGGAAATCCATCGAGCAGCGTCCGTTGATGGTGATGGAGGCCGTTGAAGAGGGTGGTTTCTTTAGCCGGATGTGGGATTTTGTGATGATGAAATTCCACCAGTGGTTTGGTGGCTGGTTCTCTTAATCTTACCGATTGCCGGATGGCGCTATCGCCGTCCGGCAGTATCTTTCAATATATCAGCTTAATGTGCTGCACTTTCGCGTAATCAACAAATTCATCGTCAGGACGAGTATCGCTGATGATGCTGTCAAAGCGTTTTAGCTCGCCCATCCGCGCGGGACGCACCTTGCCAAACTTGCTGTGATCCACCACCAATACGTGATATTGCGCCATCGACATTGCCCAGTGCTTCACCGCTAATTCTTCCAGGTTAAAACAGGTTGCGCCCTTGTCAATGTGTACGCCAGCCGCAGAGTAAAACGCGATATCCGGGCACAGGTTATTCAGCGTCTCCTGAAAATCGAGCGGTTTGAAAATAGCGTTGCTGGCATGGAATTCACCGCCACACAGGATAACGCGACACAGTGGTTTTTCCTGCAGTGCCAGAAAGGTATTCAGCGAGTAGCAAATGGCGGTGAAAGGCAGGTCATTATCGATGGCTTCAATGATCCACGGCGTGGTGGTGCCGCAGTCAAAAAAGATCGTCTGATGCGCCTGAACGAGGCTCGCAGCCTGCTGCGCAGCACGACGTTTCTCATCCACCAGTCGGGACTTCTGGTCGCTGATTAAATAGTGGCTGGCGCTACGGGGTTCCAGAACAATATAGCCTCCCAACAACACAACCGGGGCATTGTTATTATTCAGGTCGCGACGGATGGTCATCTCAGATACGCCCAGCAGCGTCGCGGCTTCTTTAAGGTGTAATTTATCGCTGCGTTTCAGCGCCTGCAGCAATTGACCAATACGCTCGTCGCGTCGTGTTTCCATAGTTCCCCTGGTGAGTAGAGTAAGCGCTTCATATCGAGCGTTTAATACTACTCTTTTTACCGTGGGTTAGTCACGTACCCAGCCTTTACGGATCGGCAGGGCGAAACAGGTGCGATAGCAGGTCTGCAAAGTACAATACAGCGTGGTTCCGAATCGTTGCCAGATCATCTGGGCGCTCAGGCAGCCGATAAGCCCTGCCAGTAACCCACCCAGCATATCCAGCGGCCAGTGTACGCCGAGGTACACCCGTGACCAGGCAATCGCCACGGCAACTATCATCAGTAGAGCGCCCGTCCAAAGGCGGTGCCAGAACAAAAAGGCCAGCGCAAAGGTAAAAATAACCGTACCGTGATCGCTCGGGAAAGAGTCATCCGCTGCATGGTGCAGGAAGTTATAGCCGATGTGGTTAACGAACGGACGATCGTGGGGGAACACATGCCCCATCAGCCATGAAATGGTCAGGCCGACAATCAGCGCCAGCGCTATTTTTATCACCAATATGCGCTGAGTGACGACGTGGTCGCGCGGGCCCCAAAGCCAGAGGATGACGGCCAACAGCGGTACGATGCTGATCAGGTCTTTAGCAATAAAGATGGCAAACGCGATCGCCCATTGCGCAGAGTCCGGCGTGGCGTTGATCAGGTAAAATAGCGAGTTGTTCAGATTTTCCAGCATAACATCCAGATTCAGCACAGTAGTTAAAAAGAGTCCTATCAGGCGGAGCATAAGTTAGCTTTAACGGGATAAAAAGCGGCGTTGTCTTATTTGTCCGTTAAATGACTCTTTTTAAGATAATTAATGTCGTCTATGGAGCATGATAACGGCTTCAACTTAAATTAACCTTAAAGCAAAAGAGCATTGTGAAACTGAGTGTAAAAATGTGCGCATTTTTCTGTCAAATCACATAATTCACTATCACCAGTCCGGCGCATTTATTACACTTTGCGCGTTTTTTCATTGGTTAAGAGATTGCATGCACAACCGTTTATCTTCAGGCGCCCGACTGGGGCGTCAGGCATTACTTTTCCCTCTCTGTCTGGTGCTTTACGAATTCTCCACGTATATCGGTAACGATATGATCCAGCCCGGTATGTTGGCGGTGGTGGAGCAATATCAAGCCGGATTAGACTGGGTTCCTACATCCATGACCGCGTATCTGGCAGGCGGCATGTTTTTGCAGTGGCTGTTAGGACCGCTGTCGGACCGTATTGGTCGTCGTCCGGTGATGCTAACCGGCGTGGTGTGGTTCATTATTACCTGCCTTGCGACGCTGTTTGCGCAGAACATTGAACAATTTACCTTCCTGCGTTTTTTGCAGGGGATCAGCCTGTGCTTTATTGGTGCGGTGGGTTATGCCGCGATCCAGGAGTCCTTTGAAGAGGCGGTATGCATCAAAATTACCGCGCTGATGGCGAACGTGGCGTTGATCGCCCCGTTGCTGGGACCGCTGGTCGGTGCTGCCTGGGTGCACGTGCTGCCGTGGGAAGGGATGTTTATCCTGTTTGCGGCGCTGGCTGCCATCGCCTTTTTTGGTCTGCAGCGCGCGATGCCAGAAACGGCAACCCGGCTTGG
Organism: Citrobacter sp. FP75; assembly: GCF_018342065.1. GTDB lineage: Bacteria > Pseudomonadota > Gammaproteobacteria > Enterobacterales > Enterobacteriaceae > Citrobacter. Next base: position 560,105 of record NZ_JAFDOE010000001.1, read on the forward strand.
TGAAAAGCTGTCGATTAAAGAGTTGGGCAAAGACTACAAGCTGGTATTGAAGAATGTGCGTTTTGTCGCCGGAGCCCTGGCATTGGGTTTTGTCAGCCTGCCGCTGCTGGCGTGGATCGCCCAGTCGCCGATAATCATTATTAGCGGTGAACAGCTGAGCAGCTATGAATATGGTCTGTTACAGGTGCCGATTTTCGGTGCACTGATTGCCGGTAACCTGGTGCTGGCGCGCCTGACCGCACGACGCACGGTACGGTCGCTGATTATCATGGGCGGCTGGCCAATCGCCGTAGGGCTGGTTATTGCTGCGGCGGCCACGGTGGTCTCCTCCCATGCCTATTTGTGGATGACGGCAGGGCTGAGTATTTATGCGTTTGGGATTGGTGTGGCGAATGCCGGGCTGGTACGCTTGACGCTGTTTGCCAGCGATATGAGCAAAGGGACGGTTTCCGCCGCGATGGGCATGTTGCAGATGCTGATTTTTACCGTTGGTATTGAACTGAGCAAACATGCTTATTTACTCGGCGGCAACGGTCTGTTCAGCCTGTTTAATCTGGCCAGCGGTGTGCTGTGGCTGGCTCTGATGTTTATCTTCCTGAAAGATAAACAAGTAGGGGACTCACGGGAAGGCTAAAGCCCGGTTGCCCGGGCTTTGCAAGACTTAGTGATGATCGTCAATCTGATGTTCGATAACCATCCCTTCACCAACGCTTGCGACATGTCGTGCATAAGGATGCGCACGATAAACGGGCGCTGGGGCAGGGGCCGGAGCAACATACACCGTTTGTGGAGCAGTAGCGACGCTGACCGCCTGCGGCACGCTCACGGATGAGGGAACCACGACTACTTTATAACCGCTCGGCACATCAACAGTGACGCTTTGCGCCAGTGCGCTTCCCGCAAACCCCAGCAATATTGTCGCTATCAGTACACTTTTCTTCATAATCAGCTCACCTGAGAATATTCACTGGAGATAATTATCCAGCGGGTTAATGTGAAGCGGATTATGAATAGATCATGCCATCATTTTGTTGCCGTCTGTGCTGAGGCGTTATCGTGTAAATGGTGCTTCTTTTTTTAGCACCCGATCGATAATATCCAGCACGCCTTCCTGGTTATTCGACCCGGCGCGATATTTTGCCGCCTGGATAACCGGTTCGTGTGCGTTCGCCATTGCATAACTAAATCCCGCCTGACGCAGCATTTCAATATCATTGCCGCCATCACCAAATACCACTACTTCATCGTCGCGAATATTCCAGCGTTGTTGCAGCAGACGTAGACCGTTTGCTTTATGCACGCCCGGTATAATTAAATCGATGCTGCCGTAGCCGGTATGCACAGGCACCATAATGTCGCCAATTGCCTCGTGGAGGTCTGCCTGTACCTGGGGGATACGCGCGTCTGAAATATTCAGTCCGAACTTAAAAAACACGTCGTTGATGTTGTCGAAATTATCCACAAATTCAAGGCGATGATAATACATGGCAGAAATGGTTTTATGCTCATCGCTGTACTGTTTCAGCGTATATGCGCTGTTTTTGCCGCAGGCGATAATGTCAATGTCTGCTCGTGTCAGCAGGTGATCGACGATGGCCTGGAAATCGTCTTTTGCCAGTTCGCCGTTAAAGACATCTTCCCCTTCACTGACCACCCAGCCGCCGTTTTCCGCCACAAACGAGATCTCGTTAGCCAGTTCGGGGAAAAAGGAGATTAGCTGGTAGTACTGGTTGCCGCTGGCGACCACAAAGCGGATCCCTTGTTCTTTCATCTGATGATACTGCGCCATAAACCGCTCGCGGTTATAGGTCTTCTGGTCACTTAAAAACGTGCCGTCCATGTCGACTGCAATTAACTTAATAGCCATTAGCTGTTCTCCATCACAGTGGTGTTTTTGATGTTTGGTTTGGCGACAGCCTTCGCGACGATAGCCGCTATCAGCACCAGAGCCAGCACCACCAGCATGGCGCTGCGCAGGCCGTAGTGTTCACCCAGATAGCCCAGCAGCGGCGGTCCAACCAGGAAGGCCAGGTAGCCGGTAGTTGCCACAACGCTCACGCGAGTTGGGGCATCGGGTCCGGTATCGCTGGCAGCCGAAATGGTCAACGGGAAGCCCAGTGATGCACCGAGTCCCCACAGAATGACGGACACGCCTGCAACCCACGAGCTGTCGACAAAGATAATCAGGCTAATACCCAGCGCGCCCATCAGCGCACTGGCACGCACCACCGCAACACGGCTGTAACGGTCGATGAACCAGCCGCCGGTAAACCGTCCGACGGTCATACCCAGCGTAAACCCGGCATAAATCAGGGAACCAGAGGTCGGGCTAAACCCGTGTCCGTCTACCATCAGTAGCGGGAGCCAGTCATTGGCGGAACCCTCGGCAAACGCCATCGCCAGCACCACAACACCGATGAGCAGCAACTGGATATCACGGTAAAAAGGCAGTCCTTTTTCGGCGGAGTGAGAGCCATCGGCGGCGTTTTTACCAGTGCCGTCTGGGATGGCTTTGATGGCGATAAATATCGGCGTAATAGCCACCAGCGCCGCCAGCAGAATATGCGCATTCGCGGGGACGCTAAAGGCGGTGAGCACCATCCCGACACCTGCACCTGCCAGAGTGCCGAGGCTATAAAAACCATGCATCATCGGCAGAACGGTTTTATTCATTTCGCGCTCGACCGCCGCACCTTCGACGTTAATGGCGACCTCTGCGGCACCAAAGCTGGCGCCAAATACTCCCAGCCCAAATGCAAATAGCCAGGCGGAATGCAACCACAGCGCAACGCTGAGGATAGCCATCCCAATGACCGCGCATGACATGGTGGTGCGGATCACTTTCCGCGTGCCAAATCGTTTCACCAGCCAGGCCGAACAAAGAATGCCACTCATCGAACCAATAGAGAGTCCAAACAGTACCGCCCCCATTTCAGCGGTAGAAACGGAGAGGATATCTCTGATGGCTGGGGTACGCGTTGCCCAGGAAGCCATTAATAATCCTGGTAAAAAGAAAAACATAAAAAGCGCCCAGGTACGGCGTCTTAAGGCTTTGCGTGATGAGATGCCAGTCATGAATTCGAGCCAAAGAAAAGAGGAAAGGAGACAACATTAGCAAGGTTGTGTACATTTGTACACAAATGCAAGAAGAGGAAACGCAGTGCGACGCGCGAACGATCCACAACGGCGGGAAAAAATAGTTCAGGCTACTCTGGAAGCGGTAATAACCCACGGTATTCATGCAGTTACGCATCGTAAAATTGCGACAATCGCTCAGGTGCCGTTGGGGTCGATGACCTATTACTTTTCGGGAATCGATGAGCTTTTGATGGAGGCATTCGGCCGTTTTACCGGCACTATGTCGCTGCAGTATCAGGCATTTTTTATGGGCGTGACCAATGCGCAGCAGGCCTGTCACGCCATAACCGAGATGATTTATAGCTCGCAGGTTACCACGCCGGATAACATGGAGGTTATGTACCAACTGTACGCGTTTGCCGGCCGCAAACCCGCGTTGAAAACGGTGATGCAGAACTGGATGCAGCGCAGTCAACAAACCTTAGAGCAGTGGTTCGATCCCGCCACGGCTCGCGCGCTGGATGCCTTTATTGAAGGGATGACGCTGCATTTTGTGACCGATAAAAAACCGCTGCGACGAAACGATATTCTGGTGATGGTGGCGCGCATTGCGGGGCTGCCATAGCACTAACCTCTTATCAGCCGACGGTCGCGCCTCCGGTGACATTCACCACCGTCGCGGTCATCGCGCTGGCGTGATTAGATGCCAGAAACGTGATGACTTCGGCGATTTGTGCCAGCGTTGGCAGGCGTTTTAGCATCGTGCTTTGTGCGGCACCGCCAAGCCATTGTTCCACAGTTAACCCCATTGACTGTGCTTTTGCAGCGAATATCTCACCGGTATAAGCCCCTGCCTGTACCGCATCAACAATGGCATGCGATCGTACGCCGAGGACGCGGATATTCTGCGGACCAAGCTCACTGGCGAGCGCTTTAATAAAAGCCTCGATTCCCGCGCAGCCGACAATGTGACCCAGATGACCGGGCATTGCCATGGACGCCGCCGGAGCAACAATGGTGATAATGGTTCCCGTACGCTCGCCGCCCATATGCGGCGTGACGGCTTTTGAGATGTTGAATTGTGCGGTGAGGAAAGGGGTAACGCCGCGCATAAACTCAGCCAGGGATAGCGCGTCGATTCGTTTACCCTGATCGTGTAAAAATCCAGTGGCGTTAACTACCACGTCAATGCCGCCGGTTTTCTGGGCCAGGCGTGTAACCTGTTCAGCCGTAACCCGATCGTCGAGGACATCGGTGATAAAGGTTTCAGCCATGCCACCCGCCGTGCGAATGCCAGCAGCAGCCTGGTCGAGCTTATGCTGACTGCGTGCGCCAAGGTACACATTCGCCCCTTCGTGGGCCATAGCCTGCGCAACTGCACTCCCTATCGCGCCGCTTCCACCGAAGATCACTGCGATTTTGCCAGCAAGTAACATTGCGCACCCCATCACCAAAAGCACCGTTTAAAAGTATGTGCCATAACCCGGATGATGCAAACAGGACGAAGGAAAGAAGGGACGACGGATTTCAGGCAACAAAAAACCCATCAACCTTGAACCAAAACGGCGGGGTTGATGGGCTCCACAAATTGGGGACATCAAAGAAAAGCAGTGGCAATAGTTATGACTGACACCTTGAAGAAAAGTTCTGCTAACCTGCAAAAAATTTTCATTTAAGGAGCAATTTTTAACCGAGGCCAGGCCAGACGATGACGATAAGTGTCCCCGCCAGCGTCAGTAAGACGTTGGCAATGGCATATGTGCCTGCGTAACCTAAAGCAGGGATGTTGCTGCGCGCGGTGTCGCTGATGATTTCCATCGCCGGAGCGCAGGTACGTGCTCCCATCATGGCGCCAAACAGCAGGGCGCGGTTCATACGTAATACGTAAGCACCGAACAAGAAACATATGACAACCGGCACCAGGCTGACAACCAGACCCGCAATCAGCATTTGTCCACCGACGGCACCGAGGCCGTTGCCAATACCGCTACCCGCGCTTAAGCCGACGCCTGCCATAAAGACCATCAGGCCAAACTCTTTCACCATGTTCAGCGCACCCTGTGGGATGTAGCCAAATGTCGGGTGGTTGGCTCGCAGGAAGCCAAGCATAATTCCGGCGAACAGCAGGCCAGCAGCGTTTCCGATGCCAAAGCTGAAATTACTGAACTGGAAAGTGATCATTCCGATCATCAGGCCGATGATAAAGAAGGCGCAAAAGGCCAGCAAATCGGTCACCTGGCTGTGAATTGAAATGAAGCCGATACGGTCTGCGATGGTTTTCACACGGCGGGCATCGCCGCTCACCTGCAACACGTCGCCTTTATTGAGCACCACGTTGTCATCAATTGGCATCTCAATCTGGCTGCGGATCACGCGGTTCAGGAAGCAGCCGTGATCGGTCAGTTTTAGCTGTGCCAGACGACGGCCGACGGCATTGTGGTTTTTCACCACGATCTCTTCGGTGACGATGCGCATATCGAGCAGATCGCGATCGAACACTTCTTTGCCATTACGGAAACTTGGGTCGAGGCGGGCATGCGCATCCGGGTAGCCCACTAAGGCAATTTCATCGCCCATCTGCAGCACGGCGTCGCCGTCCGGGTTAGCCAAAATACCGTTGCGGCGAATACGTTCGATATAACACCCGGTCTGGCGATAGATGCCCAACTCGCGCAGATTTTTACCATCAGCCCAGGCAACCAGTTCCGGACCCACACGATAGGCGCGGATCACCGGCAGATAGACCTTACGGTTAGCGTCGGTGTCGAGGCCACGTTCTCGGGCGATTTGTTGGGCACTGGTTTGTAGATCCTGATGCTGCAGTTTTGGTAGGTAACGGGCGCCGACAATCAGGCTGACCAGCCCGATCAGATAGGTCAGTGCGTAACCGAGGCTCAGGTTATCAAGCGCGGTTGACAGCTGTGTTCCCGTCATCCCCGAGTGGCGCAATGTGTCACCCGCGCCGACCAGCACCGGCGTCGAAGTCATTGAGCCTGCCAGCATGCCGGCTGTCAGACCGATATCCCAGCCAAATAGCCTACCCAGCCCCAGGGCGATCAGCATTGCGCTACCGACCATGACCAGAGCAAGCATTAGGTAATTTTTCCCATCGCGAAAAAAAATCGAAAAAAAGTTGGGACCGGCTTCGACGCCGACACAAAAAATAAACAGCATAAAGCCGAGATTTAAAGCATCAGTGTTAATACTAAAGTGCTGCTGGCCTAATAATAGGGACACCACTAAAACGCCAATGGAATTACCAAGTTGGACTGTCCCCAGGCGTAATTTACCCAGACACAGGCCCAGAGCCAGGACCACAAATAATAACAGGATGTAATTCCCATTTAACAAATCTGCGACGTTTATATTCACGGAGGCTAACTTCTTGTTTACTAGTAAGCTATTGAAAGAAATGGCAATTTACGCTAATGTTTTTGCCAGAAATTAAGGGGGCGACAGCATCGTACACAGCCCCAAATAAAGCAGCATGACAATATATGCGGCTAGTTTAATCTCATTACGTTTCAACGGCTATAAGAATCGTGTGAGTGTGTTTTTGGCATGGAATGCCGAACGACTTTATCTGACTGGACGCCTTTGGGCGAAAAGTGTGTTCGATAGAGAGTGTCAGGAGGAACGATTGAAACATAAGCAAGGTTGGGCGGGTGCGATCTGCTGCTTCGTGCTTTTTATTGTGGTGTGTCTTTCATTGACGCTGAACGTGAAAGGGGCATTTAAGGCGGCTGGGCATCCTGAGGTCGGGTTGTTATTTTTTATATTGCCAGGTGCTGCGGCAAGCTTTTTTTCCCATCGTCGGGAGGTGCTTAGGCCCCTTCTTGGTGCAATGTTAGCAGCACCGTGTTGCCTGTTATTGATGCGGTTTGTGTTTATGCCCACGCGTTCGCTGTGGCAAGAATTGGCATGGTTGTTTAGTGCAGTGTTTTGGTGCGCGCTTGGCGCATTATGCTTTTTATTTATCAGTAGCTTATTTAATCAGCATCGGCAGCGGAAAAAACACTGACGACGCCCTCCACTGGAGGGCGTAGAGACGGCAATCAGGCGAACAGATTCGCATTCTCTTTTGCCCATGCTTCAAAATCCGTGCAGCCGCCGATGTGTTTCTGATCGACGAAAATCTGCGGAACGGTCTCGACCGGCTTACCCACAGTCTTTTCCAGATCGGCTTTTGAGATCCCTTCGGCATGGATATCAATGTAGCGGAAGTTAAAATCTTCATGCTCATTGCTTAATTTTTCTGCTAATTCTTTTGCGCGCACGCAATATGGGCATCCTGGGCGACCAAAAATAACAGCAAACATCTCTCTCTCCTCGAACTTATCAGGCCAGATGGCGTATACCTGTATGATGCCGCGATTTATGCCGGATGAAAAGCAGGTTCGGCCTGTTGCTTTGATACATCTACCCTATATCTGTTAAACATGAGAACCCGGAACGTTTTATACTACGTGCCACTTCGCCGGGAGGCCGCGTATGCGCACTGTGGGTGTGTTACCTAAAAGCGTATTGATTCTGGAAACGATCGGTATGGTGTCGTTAGCGCTGGCGCTGCTGTCGCTCAACGATTACCTCACTTTACCCGCGCCGCTTAACAGCCCGTTGGCCTGTGTGGTGATGATTTTTCTGGGCGTATTGCTGATGCTTCCCGCCGCGGTGTTATTAATGTGGCGCGTGGCGCAACTGTTGGCGCCGCAACTGATGTCACGAACATCCGACGTTTCTTCCCGTTCAGCCAGAGAAAAAAGAGATGACTCCAACCATTGATTTACTTCGTAGCCACCGTTCCATTCGCCATTTCACCGATGCGTTGATTTCGGATGCGCAGCGTGAGGCTATTATTGCTGCCGCGCAAGGCACGTCGAGTTCCAGTTTTTTACAGTGCAGCACGATAATTCGGGTGACAGATAAGGCCCTGCGTGAGTCGCTGGTTACGCTGTCGGGTGGACAAAAACATGTGGCGCAGGCCGCCGAATTCTGGGTGTTTTGCGCCGATTTTAACCGTCACTTACAGATTTGCCCTGATGCACAACTGGGTCTGGCAGAACAACTGCTGCTGGGCGTGGTTGACACGGCGATGATGGCGCAAAATGCGCTGACCGCCGCAGAATCGCTGGGGCTTGGCGGCGTGTTTATTGGCGGGCTGCGCAACAATATCGAGTCGGTGACTGAGTTACTGAAACTGCCGCAGCATGTTCTGCCGCTGTTTGGCCTGTGCCTCGGTTGGCCTGCAGATAACCCGGATATCAAACCGCGATTGCCTGCTGCTATTGTGGTGCATGAAAATCAATACCAGCCGCTCAATAATGACGCTCTGGCGCAATATGATGAGCAGCTTGCACAGTATTACCTGACCCGTGGTAGCAACACCCGTCGCGATACCTGGAGCGATCATATCCGCCGTACTATCATCAAAGAAAATCGACCCTTTATCCTGGAATATTTGCATAAACAGGGATGGGCTACGCGCTAAAGATTATAACCCGGTGTATGATACGCCGGCTTTTAGCTGGTCTTTCAGAGAGGTGCAGGGTGAAAATTGCCATTTTGTCCCGGGATGGAACGCTCTATTCTTGTAAGCGCCTGCGTGAGGCGGCGATGCAGCGCGGTCACCTGGTTGAAATTATCGATCCCCTTTCTTGCTATATGAACATCAGCCCGGCGGCGTCTTCGATTCATTACAAGGGCCGCCAGCTCCCCCATTTCGACGCGGTCATCCCAAGAATAGGTTCGGCGATTACCTTTTACGGTACGGCGGCATTGCGCCAGTTTGAGATGTTAGGTAGCTATCCGTTGAATGAGTCGGTGGCGATCACCCGCGCGCGCGATAAGCTGCGTTCGTTGCAGCTGCTGGCACGCCAGGGAATTGATTTGCCCATCACCGGAATCGCGCATTCACCTGACGACACCAGTGACATGATTGATATGGTCGGCGGCGCGCCGCTGGTGGTGAAGCTGGTGGAAGGCACGCAGGGCATCGGTGTCGTGCTGGCCGAAACGCGTCAGGCTGCGGAGAGCGTCGTGGATGCGTTTCGTGGGCTGAACGCGCACATTCTGGTTCAGGAATATATTGCAGAGGCGAAAGGGCGGGATATTCGCTGCTTTGTCGTGGGAGACGAAGTGGTGGCCGCCATTGAGCGTCGGGCAAAAGAAGGCGATTTTCGCTCCAATCTTCATCGTGGCGGCGTTGCCAGTATTGCAAATATTACACCGCGTGAAAGAGACATCGCGATCAAGGCCGCCCGGACCATGGGCCTGGATGTCGCGGGGGTTGATATCCTGCGTGCAGACCGTGGGCCGCTGGTCATGGAAGTTAACGCCTCTCCGGGGCTGGAAGGCGTGGAGAAAACCACGGGGATTGATATTGCTGCGCGGATGATCCAGTGGATCGAACGCCATGCTACACCTGAATTCTGTCTTAAAATCGGCGGCTAAACGCAATATCGATTGCGATCGTGGTATGACGCAGTCTTTTTGCGTAAGCTGTGCCGGTAATTTTTTCATCGAAAGAGGTCGCACATTATTATGACATCACTGGTCGTTCCTACTCTGGATACGTTGCGTCAATGGCTCGACGACCTGGGCATGAGTTTTTTTGAATGCGATACCTGTCAGGCGCTGCATTTACCTCACATGCAAAACTTCGACGGCATCTTTGATGCGAAAATTGATTTGGTGGATAACGTGATTCTGTTTTCTGCGATGGCGGAAGTCAGGCCATCTGCGTTGCTGCCGCTTGCCGCCGATCTGTCGTCCATAAATGCCAGTTCACTGACGGTGAAAGCGTTTCTGGATATGCAGGATGATAATCTGCCAAAGCTGGTGGTTTGCCAGTCTTTATACGTGGTGCCGGGCGTCACGTTTGAGCAGTTTGAATGGTTTGTTCGTCAGAGCGAAGAACAGATATCCATGGTGATCCTTGAAGCCGGGGCGCATCAGCTGTTATTTAACGCCGAAGAAGATGTGCAAAACGGTAGCACTGAGACTCACTTCCTCCATTAATACTTCCTGAACCATGATGCCAATAGCGCAGCCGCTGCCAGAGCGGTTGCGTATTACCCTATTTTTATTCTGCATTTAACCTTTCATTAAAGAATTATTCACTTCCAATCTGCACCTTCCGCTTTATGTCATAGACAAAACCTGCATAAAAAATTGATAAAAGACGTTTTTTTAACTGGGCTATATCCTCGAATCCTGGCTAAAGTTATTCTGGCGAGGCTTATAAACGTCATCCTTCAATTACTCCCTTGTGGGCTGCATGCAGCCGCAATGCATGTTGAATGATTTGCGGTTATCAGCGAGCCATAGTGGCGCAGGGGAAGCATCTCTTTTCATCTGCGTTGAATGAAAGAATATGCACGTTTCTTGCATATCGTAGAGTGTGACTTTTTTGTTCGTTTGTTAACGAACTTTCAGAAGGAAAGAGATTATGACCGCCTTAAATAAAAAATGGTTATCAGGCCTGGTTGCGGGTGCTCTGATGTCCATCTCTGCCGGCACGCTCGCTGCTGAACAAAAAACGCTGCATATATATAACTGGTCTGATTATATCGCCCCGGATACAGTGGCTAATTTTGAAAAAGAGACCGGGATTAAAGTCGTTTATGACGTATTCGATTCCAATGAAGTGTTGGAAGGTAAGCTCATGGCGGGCAGCACCGGTTTTGACCTTGTCGTTCCTTCCGCCAGTTTCCTTGAGCGTCAGCTTACTGCGGGTGTATTCCAGCCGCTGGATAAAAGCAAACTGCCGGACTGGAAAAACCTCGACCCCGAACTGCTGAAACTGGTCGCGAAACACGATCCTGACAACAAGTTTGCGATGCCGTATATGTGGGCAACCACCGGTATTGGTTACAACGTGGATAAAGTTAAAGCGGTGCTGGGGCCGGATGCGCCGGTCGACAGCTGGGATCTGATCCTGAAGCCGGAAAATCTGGAAAAACTCAAAAGCTGCGGCGTTTCTTTCCTCGATGCGCCCGAAGAGGTGTTTGCCACCGTGCTGAACTATTTGGGTAAAGACCCTAACAGCACCAAAGCGGACGATTACACCGGACCGGCAACCGACCTGCTGTTGAAACTGCGGCCGAATATTCGTTATTTCCACTCTTCTCAATACATTAACGATCTGGCAAACGGTGATACCTGCGTGGCCATCGGCTGGGCAGGGGACGTATGGCAGGCCGCTAATCGCGCTAAAGAAGCGAAAAATGGCGTCAATATTTCTTTCTCGATTCCAAAAGAAGGGGCGATGGCGTTCTTCGATGTTTTCGCCATGCCTGCGGATGCTAAAAACAAAGACGAAGCGTATCAGTTCCTCAACTACCTGCTGCGCCCGGATGTGATTGCCCATATTTCCGACCACGTGTTCTACGCCAATGCGAACAAAGAAGCGACGGCGCTGGTCAGCCCTGAAGTTCGTGACAATCCGGGTATTTATCCACCAGCCGATGTGCGAGCCAAACTGTTCACGCTGAAAGTACAGGATCCGAAGATTGATCGTGTCCGTACCCGCGCCTGGACCAAGGTGAAAAGCGGGAAATAACCCGCGCCAGGGACATGACCCGGCGGCACGTGTGTCCGCCGGGGCTACCGATCCCCGAGCACCAATAACCCGGCAATACGCACCATCATAGTGCGTTATTTGCACCGTTTCTTTGTTTTATGCCGGAGAGCACCCAAGTGAATGATGCGACCCCCCGCCCACAGGCGAAGACCCGTAAAGCGCTGACCCCGCTGCTTGAAATTCGCAATCTGACCAAGTCATTTGAGGGCCAGCACGCCGTCGATGACGTCAGCCTGACTATCTACAAAGGTGAAATATTTGCCCTGCTGGGGGCGTCCGGTTGCGGCAAATCGACCCTGCTGCGCATGCTGGCGGGTTTTGAACTGCCGACCACCGGGCAAATCATGCTTGATGGCGTCGATTTAGCGCATGTCCCACCGTATCTGCGTCCGATTAATATGATGTTTCAGTCTTACGCGCTGTTTCCGCATATGACGGTGGAGCAGAACATTGCCTTTGGTCTTAAGCAGGACAAGTTGCCGAAAGCTGAAATTACCAGCCGCGTCAACGAGATGCTGGGCCTGGTGCATATGCAGGAATTTGCCAAACGTAAACCGCATCAGCTTTCCGGCGGTCAGCGTCAGCGTGTGGCACTGGCGCGTAGCCTGGCAAAACGACCTAAGCTGCTGCTGCTGGATGAACCGATGGGAGCGCTGGACAAAAAGCTTCGTGACCGCATGCAACTGGAAGTGGTTGATATCCTCGAACGCGTCGGCGTGACCTGCGTGATGGTGACGCACGATCAGGAAGAGGCCATGACGATGGCGGGGCGGATTGCGATCATGAATCGGGGTAAGTTCGTGCAAATCGGCGAGCCTGAAGAGATCTATGAGCACCCGACCACCCGCTACAGTGCAGAATTTATCGGCTCGGTAAACGTATTTGAGGGGTTGCTAAAAGATCGTCAGGAAGATGGTCTGGTCATCGACTCGCCGGGGCTGGTTCATCCGCTGAAAGTCGATGCCGATGCCTCTATCGTTGATAACGTTCCGGTGTATGTCGCGCTGCGCCCGGAAAAAATTATGCTCTGTGAGGCACCACCGGCAGACGGCTATAACTTTGCGGTAGGGGAAGTGGTGCATATTGCCTACCTCGGCGATTTGTCTGTTTACCACGTACGTTTAAAAAGCGGCCAGATGTTGAGCGCCCAGCTACAAAACGAACATCGCTATCGCAAGGGATTACCGACCTGGGGCGATGAGGTGCGTTTGTGTTGGGATGCGGACAGTTGTGTAGTGTTGACGGTTTAAGGAGCGAAAATGAGTACACTTGAACCTCCGGCACGCGTAGGCAAAGCGAGCCGTTTCACGCTGTATATGTCGCGGATGCAGATGAAGCACGGGCGCAAGATCGTGATTGCGCTGCCGTATGTCTGGCTGATTCTGCTGTTTTTGCTACCGTTTTTAATCGTCTTTAAGATCTCTTTGTCTGAGATGGCGCGGGCTATCCCCCCATATTCCGATCTCGTCTCATGGGCAGACGATCAGCTCGCCATTACGCTCAATTTAGGCAACTTCTTGCAGCTGACGGCCGATCCGCTGTATGTCGATGCTTATCTTCAGTCATTGCAGGTGGCGGGGATTTCGACGATCTGCTGCCTGCTGCTGGGGTATCCGCTGGCATGGGCCGTGGCGCACAGCAAACCGTCAACGCGTAATATCCTGCTGTTGCTGGTGATCCTGCCGTCCTGGACGTCGTTTTTGATCCGCGTATATGCGTGGATGGGGATCCTGAAAAATAACGGCATCCTGAATAATTTTCTAATGTGGCTGGGGGTTATCGATCAGCCGCTGACGATCCTGCACACTAATCTGGCGGTCTATATCGGTATTGTGTACGCCTATCTGCCGTTTATGGTGCTGCCTATCTACACCGCGCTGACGCGTATTGACTATTCGCTGGTGGAAGCGGCGCTGGATCTCGGGGCCCGGCCTTTGAAAACCTTCTTTAGCGTGATTGTGCCGTTGACCAAAGGTGGGATTATCGCCGGGTCAATGCTGGTGTTTATCCCGGCGGTCGGGGAGTTTGTTATCCCTGAACTGCTGGGTGGCCCGGACAGCATCATGATTGGCCGCGTGCTGTGGCAGGAGTTTTTCAATAACCGCGACTGGCCGGTGGCGTCTGCCGTAGCGATTATTATGCTGCTGTTACTGATTGTGCCGATCATGTGGTTCCATAAATATCAGCAAAAAAGCGTGGGGGAACACGGATGAATAACTTACCGGTCGTTCGCTCGCCGTGGCGCATTTTTATCCTGGTGGTGGGGTTCACTTTCCTGTACGCGCCGATGCTGATGCTGGTTATCTATTCGTTTAACAGCTCTAAACTGGTGACGGTCTGGGCAGGGTGGTCAACGCGCTGGTACGGAGAACTGTTGCACGATACTGCGATGATAAGCGCCGTTGGCATGAGTTTAACCATTGCAGCCTGTGCGGCGACGATGGCGGCGATCCTGGGCACGATTGCTGCCGTGGTGCTGGTGCGTTTTGGCCGTTTCCGTGGATCGAATGGTTTTGCCTTTATGATCACCGCGCCGCTGGTTATGCCGGATGTCATCACCGGGTTATCGCTGTTGTTGTTGTTTGTCGCCATGGCACATGCCATTGGCTGGCCGGCAGATCGCGGGATGTTGACCATCTGGCTGGCGCACGTCACCTTCTGTACGGCGTATGTGGCGGTTGTTATCTCCTCGCGTTTACGCGAACTGGATCACTCCATCGAGGAAGCGGCAATGGATCTTGGCGCCACGCCGCTGAAGGTGTTTTTTGTTATCACGCTGCCGATGATTATGCCCGCGGTGATTTCCGGCTGGCTGTTGGCTTTCACGCTGTCGCTTGACGACCTGGTGATCGCCAGTTTTGTTTCCGGTCCTGGGTCGACGACGCTGCCGATGCTGGTGTTCTCCAGTGTACGCATGGGGGTTAATCCGGAGATCAACGCCCTGGCTACGCTTATACTTGGCGTGGTCGGAATTATCGGATTTATCGCGTGGTATCTGATGGCCCGGACAGAAAAGCAGCGGTTGCGCGATATCCAGCGTGCAAGACGCGGCTGAAAAAACTAAAATCTGCCAACCTCTACTCGGTGCAGCACGTGGCGCTGCGCCGTTTTCACGGAAGACGACGCGTTGGGATTTTTTAAGAAATCATCCACATCACATGCTCGCTTAAACGTCCCTGCTTTGGTGCAGGTGGCGGCGCTCGCTATTATTATGATCCGCGGTCTCGATCTGTTGATGATTTTTAACACGCTAGGCGTGCGTGGGACGATCGCGTTCATTCACCGTAGCGTGCAGACCTGGGATTTGACGCTGGTGTTTTTAAGCAGTCTGATGCTGGTCTTTATCGAAATTTACTGTGCCTTTTCGTTAGTAAAAGGGCGTAACTGGGCGCGCTGGATTTATCTGTTCACCCAGGTGGTGGCCTCCGGTTATTTGTGGGCGGCGTCGTTGGGTTATGGTTATCCTGAGTTGTTCAGTATTGCGGGCGAATCGAAGCGTGAAATTTTTCGCACGCTGGTGATGCAGAAATTACCGGATATGCTGGTGCTGCTACTGTTGTTTGTTCCGGCGTCCAGTCGACGGTTCTTCCGTCTGCAATAATGTGTATAATCTTCGCCCCGGATAATTTGAAGGTTTTCGTATGCAGTGCGCACTTTATGACGCCAATCGCTGTCGCTCCTGTCAGTGGATTTCACAGCCTGTTGGCGATCAACTCCGTGCAAAAATAACCGATCTCCAGGATCTGCTTGCCGATTATTTGGTCGGGGAATGGTGCGCGCCAGTCGGTGGCCCGGAGAGCGCATTTCGTAATAAAGCCAAGATGGTTGTGAGCGGCAGCGTGGAGAAACCGCTGTTAGGTATGCTGCATCGTGACGGTACGCCTGAAGATTTGTGCGACTGCCCGCTTTATCCTGCCTCATTTGCGCCGGTGTTTGCTGCGCTAAAGCCCTTTATCGCCCGCGCCGGGCTGACGCCTTACAACGTGGCACGTAAGCGGGGCGAACTTAAATATGTCCTGTTAACGCAAAGCCAGTTTGATGGCGGTATGATGCTGCGTTTTGTTCTGCGTTCTGAGGCGAAGCTGGAGCAACTGCGTGCGGCGCTGCCGTGGTTGCAGGCGCAGTTACCGCAGCTCAAGGTGATTACGGTCAATATTCAGCCGGTGCATATGGCGATTATGGAAGGTGAGACAGAAATCTTCCTGACCGAGCAGCAGGCGCTGGCAGAACGTTTTAACGATGTTCCGTTGTGGATCCGCCCACAGAGCTTCTTTCAGACCAACCCGGTGGTGGCGGGGCGCTTGTATGCCACGGCCCGAGATTGGGTGCGACAGCTTCCGGTCAACCACATGTGGGATCTGTTTTGTGGCGTCGGGGGCTTTGGTCTGCATTGTGCCACGCCGCAGATGAAACTGACGGGGATTGAAATCGCGCCAGAGGCGATCGCCTGTGCGAAACAGTCTGCGCAGGAGCTGGGGTTACAGAATCTGCATTTTCAGGCGCTGGACTCGACCCAGTTCGCGACGGCGCAGGGAGAAGTACCGGACCTGGTGCTGGTGAATCCGCCGCGCCGGGGGATTGGCAAACCGTTGTGTGATTATCTTTCCCGTATGGCGCCGCAGTTTATTGTCTACTCCAGCTGTAATGCGCAAAGCATGGCGAAAGATATTCACGAGCTGCCGGGATATCACATTGAGCGGGTCCAGCTTTTTGATATGTTCCCGCATACCGCACACTATGAAGTGTTGACGCTGCTCAGCCGCCGATAATCATTTAGCAGGATACGGTGCTTGCACTGCATCCTGCATAAATTACAGACGAAAAAAAAGCCCGTACTTGCGTACGAGCTCTTTCTCAAATGTGGCGGTGAGAGAGGGGTTCGAACCCTCGATACGTTGCCGTATACACACTTTCCAGGCGTGCTCCTTCAGCCTCTCGGACACCTCACCGTATTGTATTGCTGCCTGACCGCTTGGGGGGCAACGGGGCGCTACTATAGGGAGTTGCGCTAAAACGGTCAAGCAGAATTTACGTCTTCACTGTCGTTTGGTTAAGCATTAGACATATTCAGCGCCCGAACAGGCACGGTGAATATGATTAGCGCTGAGAATCCAGTTTTTCACCGTTGGTCACGACCTCCTGAGCCTTGCTGTAGCTTTCGATCAGCAGCTGATAGGCCGGGAAGACTTTGGTGTACACGTCCGCCCATTCAGCGGCATCTTCCCGGTTCCAGGTCCGCTGTATTTCGGACGCGACGGCTGCAGTATCCATTGGCACAACGCCTGCCTGCACTACACGTGCCAGCGTGATTTCCTGCGCCATCTTGCTGTAAGTGCCGGAAGCGTCAATGACGGCAAACACTTTATATCCTTCCGCCACCGCGCTGATGGCCGGGAAAGCCATGCAGACGCTGGTGATCGTGCCGGCAATAATCAGCGTTTTACGACCGGTTGCTTTGACTGCTTTAACAAAATCTTCGTTATCCCAGGCGTTGATCTCGCCTTTGCGCGCCACGTACTGGGCATGGGGCGCATTGGCGTGGATTTCCGGGATCAACGGGCCGTTGGGTCCCTGAGGAACGGAGGCGGTGGTGATCACCGGCATCTTCGCCAGAGTAGCTATTTTTGCCAGCGCGGCGGCGCGAGCTCGCAGCTCGGGCATCGGCATATCACCGACGGTCTGAAAAAGTCCGCTCTGGTGATCGATAAGCAGCATCACCGCATCATCTACGTTGATAACCGGGCGTGAACCATTAAAATTTGCAGGACTGGACATCGTATTCTCCTTCGCTTCAGATTTGGCCAAAACGGCCGGAGTTGAAATCGCGTACGGCTTCGGCGATTTCTTGTTTTGTGTTCATCACAAACGGACCGTAACCAACAATAGGCTCATTTAACGGTTCGCCGGACAGCAGCAGCACGCTGGCATCGCTACTGGCCTCAATATGTAGGTCTTTACCCTGCTGGCTTAATACCACCAGTTGCGCCTCACTCACCGGCGTGCTGCCGTTGACGGTAATATTGCCTTTCAGAACCACCAGCGCTGTGCTCCATCCTTCCGGCTGGGACAGCGTGACCGGATGATTGCTTTGCAGGCGCATATCCCACACATTCAACGGTGAGAAGGTATGCGCGGGACCTTTCGTGTCCTGATAGCGACCCGCAATTACGCGGACGGTGCCTGCGTCATCTGGCAGGGCGACGGTAGGGATAACGTCGCTGCTGATGCCCTGATAGCCCGGCACGGTCATTTTGTCTTTGGCTGGCAGGTTGACCCACAGCTGGACCATTTCCAGCTCGCCACCCTTACGGGTAAACTCCGGCGAATGAAATTCTTCGTGTAAGATCCCGGCCCCTGCCGTCATCCATTGCACGTCGCCCGGACCGATAATGCCGCCGCGCCCGGTTGAATCACGATGCTCAACCTCACCGCTGTAAACAATGGTCACCGTTTCAAAACCACGGTGCGGGTGCTCACCCACACCACGCTTTTCGTTACCCGGTGTGAAAGTATGCGGGCCGGCGTAATCCAGCAGCAGGAACGGGCTTAGCTGCTCAGCATGAGACTGGTAAGAGAACATCGAGCGAACCGGAAATCCATCGCCCACCCAGTGCGGGCGAGGTGCAGTGTAGACGCCTGTTACGTGTTTCATATGTGTCTCCTCAGTGGCGTTATCTTGATGTGAATAAGCTTATATTCATGACAGCAAGCTGGGTAGTGGCTAAAATAACCCTCACCGTCTCATTAATAGGACAATAAGATGACGAAGCTGGATCTCAATGATTTCGCATGGTTTGTGCATGTTGTCGAAGAGGGAGGATTCGCGGCGGCAGGTCGTGCGCTTGATGTACCGAAATCAAAACTCAGCCGGCGCATTGCGCAACTCGAAGAGAGACTGGGGGTGCGTTTGATTCAGCGAACTACCCGACAGTTTAATGTCACGGAAGTCGGGCAGACCTTTTATGAACATTGCAAGGCGATGCTGGTTGAGGCGCAGGCGGCTCAGGATGCCATTGCCGCGTTGCAGGTTGAGCCTCGTGGCATAGTGAAGTTGACGTGCCCGGTGACCTTGTTGCATGCCCATATTGGGCCCATGCTGGCGAGGTTTATGGCGCGTTATCCGGATGTGACAGTGCAGCTTGAGGCCACGAATCGCCGCGTTGATGTTGTTGGGGAAGGTCTGGATGTGGCCATTCGCGTCCGGCCACGTCCTCTTGAAGACAGTGATTTGGTTATGCGGGTACTTGCTGACAGGGGGCACCGGCTGTATGCCAGTCCGCGATTGGTTGAGCAGATGGGAGCATTGCACGCACCGGCAGAGTTGACCCGCTGGCCTGGGCTGAGCCTGGCCTCCGGTAAACATGTTCATCGCTGGGAGTTGTTTGGCCCGCAGGGTGCGCGTGCGGAAGTGCATTTTACGCCGCGGATGATCACAACTGATATGCTGGCGTTACGCGAGGCGGCGGTTGCCGGCGTAGGTGTTGTGCAACTCCCGCAGTTAATGGTCAAGGATCAATTAGCGGTGGGGGAGTTGGTGGCGTTGCTCGACGGGTGGGAGCCCAGGCGGGAGATTATTCACGCGGTCTTTCCATCGCGCAGAGGGTTATTGCCATCGGTGCGTGCATTAGTGGATTTTCTGACGGAAGAATATGCGCGCATGATCGAGGATTAAATCCTCAAATTGGGTCCACAAAAAAGGCCGGATATACCGACCTTTTATTATCTGGACGCCGGTCTGGCGTGAAAACAATCAGCGACTACGGAAGACAATGCGGCCTTTGCTCAGGTCGTACGGGGTCAGCTCAACAGTCACTTTGTCTCCCGTCAGGATGCGGATATAGTTTTTACGCATTTTACCGGAGATATGTGCAGTAACCACGTGACCGTTTTCTAACTCTACGCGGAACATGGTATTAGGTAACGTATCGAGAACGGTACCCTGCATTTCAATATTGTCTTCTTTGGCCATCTAATCCTCTGGGGTATCACTACCGTAATTTGAACCGGCAAGATAATGCCGAAGTTCTTTTAATAAGTAAAGATTTGTGCGTTTAAAACACAGCAAATCAGGTTTGGCGCATTACTCTATCCACACACGGCAAAGCCGCACTTAAAGCGCAACGTGTAAGGGAACGATGAGATAAACGATAGGCGTTGCCTGACGCGAACTGTTCCTTAACGGCGGCGGGGTAATGGGCTAAACCAACTCTGCGGCACAATTATAACACCCCGACAAAAAATGTGCCGAAAACATTCACTCCTGAGGTAAAAATAACGTCCGGGGTACCCAAAAATGGCTGGGTAACCGCTGTTGGCGCAGTCTGCTTACGTGTTCAAGGTACTCCCGACGAGGGGTTTCGATGGCGCCCAGCGACGCTGTATGGCTATTTAATACCTGACAGTCAATTAATTTTCCGCCCTGACGGCTAAATTCAGTGCAAAAAACAAGCAGTGCGGTTTTGGAGGCATTTTCCTGACGACTGAACATCGATTCACCGCAGAATAGCGTCCCTTGCGAAACGCCGTACATGCCGCCGACTAATTCATTTTGCTGCCATACCTCAATAGAATGCGCGTGCCCCAGTTCATGCAGCCGGTGGTAAGCGTCCACAATATCACGCGTTATCCAGGTCCCTTCTTCCCGGTCATTGGCGCAGCCTTCAATAACCTGACCAAATGCGTAATTGAGCGTGACGCGATAGGGTGAGTGTTTATGAAAGCGCTTCATGCTGCGGCTAAGGTGAAATTTCTCAGGCCATAAAATGGCGCGTGGATCGGGCGACCACCAGAGAATGGGGTCGCCGGGAGAAAACCACGGGAAAATGCCGCGCTGGTACGCCATCAGCAGGCGGGCAGGGCTGAGATCGCCGCCAAGCGCCAGCAAACCGTTAGGTTCGCGTAAAGCGCCTTCCGGTGACGGGAAGGCGATAGAATTGCGGGAAAGTTGCACCAGGCGCATGACAGCGAAACTCCACTACGCGAGTTGGATCGTTCAATAATAGCTTACAGACGTTGCTTAAACTGGTAATAACGCCCCTGCCTGGCTAACAGATCTGCGTGATTACCTTGCTCAATAATTTGTCCGTTGTCCATCACTATTATTTGATTAAAACGCGACAGTCCGCGCAGGCGATGTGTCACCATCAATACGGTTTTATCTCGCATGACATCGCTAATTAATTCAAGCATTTGGCTTTCTGTTGTCGCGTCCAGCCCTTCGGTGGGTTCATCCAGCAGCATCAGCGGGGCGTCGTGTAGCAATGCACGAGCGATAGCCAGACGGCGGAGCTCGCCGCCGGAGAGTTGACGACCACCTTCACCTAACCAGGCGTTGAGTCCATCATCTTCCAGCAGTTTTTCCAGGCCAACGCGGCACAGCATCGCGGATAACACTTCATCGCTGGCCAGCGGTGCGGCCAGCAGCAGGTTGTCGCGCAATGTCGCACTAAACAGGTGTACACGCTGCGGCACGACGCTGATGCTTTGACGCAGACTTGATTCACTCAGAGATGAAATCGGGCGATCGTTGAACAAGATTTCACCGCGCTGTGGGTTCCAGGCACGCGTCAGTAATTGCAGCAGCGTAGACTTGCCGCAGCCAGTGCGGCCGAGAATCGCAATATGCTCGCCAGGCTTAGCCTGCAGGGAAAGGGTCTCCAGCGCATTTTGCGCTTGTCCCGGGTAGCTGAAACAAACGTCACGCAGTGTGAGGGTTATCTGCTCAGAAACCGTAGACCCGCCGTCAGGGAAGGTGACTTCCGGCTGCTGTTCCGTCAGTTCTGTGATGCGCAGGGCAGAGGCTATTACCTGACCGAGATGCTGAAATGCGCCCGTAACCGGAGCCAGAGCTTCAAAAGCGGCCAGTGCGCAGAACACAAACAGCGCGATCAGCGCACCTGGCTGGGTGTTGCCGCCCACGCCGCCTGAGGCCATCCAGAGCATCATGATGACGGCCAGCGCACCAATGAGCAGCATTAAAGCCTGGGACAGCGCCGTTAATTCTGACTGGCGGCGCTGCGCTTCGTGCCACTGCAACTCCGTGGCTTCCATTTGTGCGCGATAGCGAACGCTTGCGCCAAAAATGGTCAGTTCGGCCTGACCCTGCAGCCAGGAGGTCAGCTGTTGGCGATATTGCCCGCGCAGGTGCGTCAGGTTTTGCCCAGTGCGTTTTCCGGCCTGATAAAAGAGCGGGGGCAAAATAAACAAGGTCAGCAGCATAATGCCGCCAAGACTAACGGCTAGCGTGAGATCGAGAACGCTCAGTCCCAGCGTCACCACCACAATCACGACAAATGCCCCAACCAGCGGAGAGATGACGCGCAGATAGAGGTGATCAAGCGTATCGACATCAGCCACGACGCGGTTAAGCAGTTCGCCCTGACCATAACGGGCCAGACCCGCCGGAGAGAGCGGCAGCAGTTTACTAAACGTATAAATACGCAGATGTTGTAGCACGCGGAATGTCGCGTCGTGACTGACCAGTCGCTCGAAATAACGACCTGCAGTACGGGTGATCGCTGCACCGCGCACGCCTGCCGCGGGGAGCATATAGTTAAAACTGTAAATCCCGGTCACGCCAACCACCGCAGAAGCGGAGAGGAACCAGCCGGAAAGCGTCAGCAAACCAATACTTGCTAACAATGTGATGATTGCCAGAATTATTCCCAGCGTTAACATCCACTTATGACGTTTATACAGCGTCAGATAAGGTAGCAAAGCGCGCATTTAGATGTCCTCCTGACGGTGAGCCAGCAGTGTTGCAAAAGCCCCGTTGGCAGCACTCAGTTGAGCATAAGTGCCTTGCTCGACGATCTGTCCGTCCTGCATGACCCAGATGGCATCCCATTCGGCAAGGTCTTCAAGCTGGTGTGTGACCATCAGCGTGGTCTGGCGGCGTGATGCCGTGTTCAATGCCTGCATTACGCGCTGCTCACTGTGAGCGTCGAGGCTGGCGGCGGGCTCGTCCAGCAGCAATAGCTGACACGGATTGAGCAAGGCGCGGGCCACGGCAACGCGCTGAGCTTGCCCGACGGAAAGCCGAGCGGCCTGATCGCCGACCGGCGTATCCAGGCCTTGTGGCAGCAGCGGTAAAAACTCGCTGACCCAGGCGCTGTCGAGTGCGGCCTGAAGCTGTTCTTCGCTGGCATCAGGACGCGCCAGCAGCACATTATCGCGTAGTGTGGCGGCAGGAAGCTGCGGGTTTTGTCCGACCCATGACAGCTGTTTGCGCCAGGAATCAGGCGCCAGATCGCGCAGTTCAAAGCCGTTAATCCGTAATGATCCCTGATACGAGAGAAAACCGGACAGGACATTCAGCAGCGAACTCTTACCAGAACCACTTCGTCCAACCAGCACCGCGCGCTGACCTGCTGACAGCGAGAAGTTGAGCGGACCTGCAAGAATTTTACCTTCCGGAGAAGTGATAACCAGATCTTCTGCGGTAATCGAAACCGGCTCTTTTACTGCCAGCTCAATGTCGCCGCGCTCAGGGTGCGCCAGCGGTGTTTCCATGAACGTTTTCAGGCTGTCTGCGGCCCCGACAGCCTGGGCTTTGGCATGATAAAACGTGCCCAGATCGCGCAAAGGCTGGAAAAACTCAGGTGCAAGAATCAGCGCCAGGAATCCAGAAGCTAAGGTGACGCCGACGCCATAGTGGCCGAAATTGAGTTCGCCGAGATACGAGAAGCCAAAGTAAACCGCCACCAGCGCGATGGACAGCGAGGTGAAAAACTCCAGCACGCCGGAGGAGAGGAACGCGAGACGCAGGACTTCCATGGTGCGCTGGCGAAAATCTTGCGATGCTGCGCGAATACTTTCTGTTTCAGCTTCGCCGCGACCAAATATTCTTAACGTTTCCATGCCGCGCAAGCGATCGAGGAAATGGCCGCTGAGTCTGGCCAGCGCCTGAAAGTTACGCCGGTTAGCATCGGCAGCGCCCATGCCGACCATCGCCATAAACAATGGGATCAGCGGCGCGGTGCCCAGCAGAATAAGGGCGGCTATCCAGTTTGATGGGAAAATGGCTGCCACAATCAAAATCGGTACGCATACGGCAAGCGCCATTTGCGGCAGATAACGCGCGTAGTAATCATGCATATCGTCTATCTGCTCGAGCACCAGCGTGGCCCAGCTTCCGGCGGGCCTGCCCTGGATCCACGCGGGGCCTGCCTGTTGCAGGCGGTCCAGAACCTGACGACGAATTTCAAAACGAATGTGCTGCCCCGCGTGAAAACCGACCCGCTCACGTAGCCAGACAACCCACGCACGCAGGATGAAAATCAGCACTAACACGATGAAAGGGAGCAGAAGGGCTTCGCGAGGAATATTATCCATGATCATATGATCAAGAATGCGAGCCAGAAGCCAGGCCTGAGCGACAATTAACAGGCCGCTGACGAAGCCTAACAGGCGTGAAATATTCAGCCAACGTTGGGAAATGACGCTTTGCTGTTTTAACCAGCGGGTTAGCTCTTTTTGACGGGTTTTATTCATTGCTCGCTTAGCAGGTGAGTTATTGGAATTTTTGGGCAGGGCAATGTTACAACGGGGCAAAAATAAAGGCGACTTATAGTCGCCTTTTTTACTTTTGTTACTGTTTTGTAAAACTTATTCGCAAGCGTCAGCCAGACCGTCGAGGTAACGTTCAGCATCAAGGGCTGCCATGCAACCCGTGCCTGCGGAGGTAATCGCCTGGCGATAAATATGGTCCATCACGTCGCCGGCCGCAAACACACCCGGAATGCTGGTTTGCGTCGCATTGCCGTGAATGCCGGACTGGACTTTAATATAGCCGTTTTCCAGCTCAAGCTGACCGTCGAAAATGGCAGTATTTGGGCTGTGGCCGATGGCGACAAACAGACCCGCAACATCCAGAGACTCAATGTTATCGGTGTTTTGAGTATCGCGCAGACGCAGGCCGGTTACGCCCATCTGATCGCCGGTGACTTCTTCCAGCGTACGGTGCGTGTGCAGCACGATGTTGCCGTTTTCGACTTTATCCATCAGGCGTTTGATGAGGATTTTTTCTGCACGGAAGCTGTCGCGACGATGAATCAAATGGACTTCAGAGGCGATATTTGCCAGATACAGCGCTTCTTCTACCGCGGTGTTACCACCGCCAATAACCGCCACCTTTTGGTTACGATAGAAGAAACCGTCACAGGTCGCGCACGCGGAAACACCGCGGCCTTTAAACGCTTCTTCAGAAGGTAAGCCAAGGTAGCGTGCGGAAGCGCCGGTCGCGATAATCAGCGCATCACAGGTGTACTCGCCGTTGTCACCGGTAAGACGGAATGGCCGGTTCTGCAGATCAACGTTGCTGATGTGATCAAAAATGATTTCCGTCTCAAATTTTGTCGCATGTTCATGCATACGTTCCATCAGCAACGGGCCCGTAAGATCGTGCGGGTCGCCAGGCCAGTTTTCGACTTCCGTCGTTGTGGTCAGCTGACCCCCTTTTTCCATACCGGTGATCAGTACCGGTTGCAGGTTCGCGCGTGCAGCATAGACCGCAGCGGTATACCCGGCAGGGCCTGAACCCAGAATAAGAAGTTTACTGTGTTTGGTCGTGCCCATGAGATCCCCATAGTTGTTGGCAGGCAATAGGCAGGATTGTAGGGAATTTGCAGGCGTAAAAAAAGAGTATGGCGATTTTGTTAACAATTTGTGCAATAGCGGGAGCCGATGAAAGGGCGTGAAGCCCAGGCACAGGCAGCTTGAAGTATGGCGGTGGATATAACGATTTCTACTTAAAATTGACCAGTTATAAGGCGATAAAATGACGATTTCTCATCACTCCCAATGAATAACTGGCATGTTGTACTAAAAATCGATGTTTTGCTTTGACAATCCCCTGCTGTTTTGCGAAAACATTCAAGGAAGAAAAAAACTGTGTCGTGTGTGTGCTGCATAATCATGCATCCAGATACCATGTTTACCGGGTTAGCGAAATCTACGCATGGTGTGGACAGATGCCATTCGTGATGTCGATAGCCGCCGACAGGCAACGGTCTTCTCACCATAAGCCCAGGCATTGCGCACCGTAAATCCCTCTGGGTTTCGGGTTATTGTGATGGGTAGCGACTCTGAACAGTGATGTTAGAAGGGTCAGGCAGGAGTAGGGAAGGAATACAGAGAGACAATAATAATGGTAGATAGTAAGAAGCGCCCTGGCAAAGATCTCGACCGTATTGATCGTAACATTCTTAATGAGCTGCAAAAGGATGGGCGTATTTCTAACGTCGAGCTTTCTAAACGAGTGGGACTTTCACCAACGCCCTGCCTTGAGCGTGTGCGTCGGTTGGAAAGACAGGGTTTTATTCAGGGCTATACGGCGCTGTTAAACCCGCATTATCTGGATGCATCACTTCTGGTTTTTGTTGAGATTACTCTGAATCGTGGCGCCCCGGATGTGTTTGAGCAATTCAACACTGCAGTGCAAAAACTTGAAGAAATTCAAGAGTGTCATTTGGTTTCCGGTGATTTCGACTACCTGCTGAAAACACGCGTACCGGATATGTCAGCATACCGTAAGCTCTTAGGGGAAACCCTGCTGCGTCTGCCTGGCGTGAATGACACACGTACTTACGTGGTAATGGAAGAAGTCAAACAGAGCAATCGTCTGGTAATTAAGACGCGCTAACACGGAACAGGTGCAAAATCGACGTAGTTTGATTACACTCCTGTTAATCCATACAGCAACAGTGCCGGGGCAACCCGGTGCTGTTGTCCGTTTTAGCATCGGGCAGGAAAAGCCTGAAACCTGGAGAGCCGTTTTTGAGCCAGGAATACACTGAAGACAAAGACGTCACATTGACGAAGTTAAGCAGCGGGCGCCGACTTCTGGAAGCGCTATTGATCCTTATTGCCCTTTTTGCCGTCTGGTTGATGGCTGCCTTACTCAGCTTTAACCCTTCGGATCCCAGTTGGTCGCAAACCGCGTGGCACGAGCCTATCCATAATCTTGGGGGGATCCCCGGTGCGTGGCTGGCGGACACGCTGTTCTTTATTTTTGGCATAATGGCCTACACCATACCTGTCATCATTGTCGGTGGTTGTTGGTTCACCTGGCGACATCAGGCCAGTGATGAATACGTCGACTATTTTGCCGTGTCGCTGCGTATTATTGGCGTTTTGGCGATTATTCTTACCTCTTGTGGACTGGCTGCAATCAATGCCGATGACATCTGGTATTTCGCTTCTGGCGGCGTGATTGGCAGCCTGCTCAGCACCACGCTACAGCCACTGCTGCACAGCAGCGGGGGAACGCTCACGCTATTGTGTATCTGGGCCGCCGGTTTGACGCTGTTTACCGGCTGGTCATGGGTGAGCATTGCGGAAAAATTAGGCGGCTGGTTACTCAATATCCTGACGTTTGCCAGCAACCGTACTCGCCGCGATGATACCTGGGTTGATGACGAAGAATACGAAGACGATGAAGAGTCTGTCGACGCCGCCCAAGGAAAACCGCATGAATCACGCCGGGCGCGTATTCTTCGCGGCGCGTTAGCGCGTCGTAAACGCCTGGGCGAGAAATTTACCAACCCGCTTGGTCGTCATACCGATGCTGCGCTGTTTTCCGGCAAACGGATGGATGACGAAGATGAAATTGAATACAGCGCCCGTGGCGTTACCGCCGATCCGAATGATGTTCTGTTCTCCGGAAATCGCGCCACGCTGCCTGAATATGATGAATTCGATCCACTGCTAAATGGTCACTCGGTGACCGAACCAGTGGCAGCCGCTGCGGCCGCCACTGCTACTGCAACAACGCAGGCCTGGAGCGCACCCGTCGATCCTTTGCTGCAAACTCCGCCAGTCCCCGGGGGCGTACCTGTTCAACCTGCACCGGCCGTTGCGTGGCAACCTGCGCCCGCGCCACATGTGACTGAGTCGGTTATTGCACCGGCACCTGAAGGTTATCCGCAGCCTGCACAGTATGCCCAGCCGACGGCGCAGGCTTATGAGCCCTGGCAGCAGCCCGCACCGGTTGAACCTCAGCCGCACTATGCTGTGCCGCCAGTTGTCGAATCGCAATACCAACAGCCTGTAACCCCGCAGCCGCAACAGCAGTGGCAGCAAGAGCCCGTACAGCAGCCGGTTCATTCACCGGAGCCTGCGTATAACGCGCCATCGGCCTATCAGCAGGAATCTACATTCCAGCCGCAGCCTTCCTTCGCGCAACATGCTGAACAGCCACTGGCTGTAGAGCCTGAACCGGTTGTGGAAGAGACGAAACCGGCACGTCCGCCGCTCTACTACTTTGAAGAAGTCGAAGAAAAACGTGCGCGTGAACGTGAGCAGCTAGCCGCCTGGTATCAGCCGATTCCAGAACCGGCTCAGGAACCTGAGCGTGTGAAACCGTCTATGCCATCGATGCCTACAGCCGCTTCTATACCTCCGGTGGAATCTGTCGCGGCAGTCGCACCGCTGGCTGCTGGAGTTAAAAACGCAGCATTGGGTGCCGGGGCCGCCGCCGCTGCACCTGTGTTTAGCCTGGCGGGTAGCGGTGCGCCACGTCCGCAGGTGAAAGAGGGGATTGGTCCGCAACTGCCGCGTCCAAATCGTGTCCGTGTACCAACGCGTCGTGAGCTGGCTTCGTATGGCATAAAATTACCGTCGCAGCGTATGGCTGAAGAGAAAGCGCGCGAAGAGCAGCTTGATACGAACTATACCGACGATGAAATTGATGCTATGCAACAGGATGAGCTGGCGCGTCAGTTCGCACAGTCGCAGCAGCATCGCTATGGTGAAGAGTATCAGGACGATACGCATCAGGTTGAGGACGAAGAGTCTGCAGCAGAAGCGGAGCTGGCTCGTCAGTTTGCCTCTTCCCAGCAGCAGCGTTATTCTGGTGAACAGCCTGCGGGCGCTAATCCGTTCTCTCTGGATGATTTTGCTTTCTCACCGATGAAAGCGCTGGTGGATGATGGCCCGCATGAGCCGCTGTTTACCCCAAGCGTGATGCCGGAACCTGAGCCACAGCCTGTCGCTCCGCAGCAGCATTATCAGCAGCCGCCACAGCCTGTCGCTCCGCGGCAGCATTACCAGCAGCCGCCACAGCCTGTCACGCCGCAGCCGCAGGATAGCCTGATCCATCCGTTATTGATGCGTAATGGTGACAGCCGTCCTGTACAACGCCCAACCACGCTGCTGCCATCGCTGGATCTGCTCACTCCGCCACCGGCAGAAGTTGAGCCAATAGATACTTTCGCGCTGGAGCAAATGGCGCGTCTGGTTGAAGCGCGCTTAGCCGATTTTCGCATTAAAGCCGATGTGGTGAACTATTCGCCGGGCCCGGTAATTACCCGATTTGAACTGAATCTGGCGCCGGGTGTTAAAGCAGCGCGGATTTCTAACCTCTCCCGTGACCTGGCGCGTTCGTTGTCCACCGCTGCGGTTCGTGTGGTGGAGGTTATTCCGGGTAAACCGTACGTAGGGCTGGAATTACCGAACAAAAAACGTCAGACCGTCTATCTGCGAGAAGTGCTGGATAACGCGAAATTCCGCGATAACCCATCTCCGCTTACCGTGGTGCTTGGCAAAGATATTGCGGGCGAACCGGTTACTGCTGATTTGGCGAAGATGCCGCATCTGCTGGTGGCGGGTACCACGGGTTCCGGTAAGTCTGTTGGGGTCAACGCCATGATCCTCAGCATGCTGTACAAGGCGCAGCCGGAAGATGTGAGATTCATTATGATCGACCCGAAAATGCTCGAGTTGTCGGTGTATGAGGGCATCCCACATCTGTTGACTGAAGTGGTTACCGACATGAAAGATGCTGCCAACGCGTTGCGCTGGAGCGTCAATGAAATGGAGCGCCGTTATAAGCTGATGTCAGCGCTTGGCGTGCGAAATCTGGCGGGGTACAACGAGAAAATCGCTGAAGCAGAGCGCATGGGGCGTCCGATCCCGGATCCGTACTGGAAGCCGGGCGATAGCATGGATGTTACCCATCCGGTGCTGAAAAAAGAGCCTTACATTGTGGTCCTGGTGGATGAATTTGCTGACCTGATGATGACCGTCGGTAAAAAGGTGGAAGAGTTGATCGCCAGACTGGCGCAAAAAGCGCGTGCGGCGGGTATCCACCTTGTATTAGCGACTCAGCGCCCATCGGTTGATGTGATTACCGGGCTTATCAAAGCCAACATCCCGACCCGTATCGCCTTTACCGTGTCGAGCAAAATTGACTCGCGTACCATCCTTGATCAGTCAGGGGCAGAATCACTGTTGGGGATGGGGGATATGCTCTATTCCGCGCCAAACTCGACGATTCCGGTGCGTGTACATGGTGCTTTTGTGCGCGATGAAGAAGTTCACGCCGTTGTTCAGGACTGGAAAGCGCGCGGTCGTCCGCAATACGTTGAGGGAATCACCTCTGACAGCGAAAGCGAAGGCGGCGGCGGTGGTTTTGACAGTGGGGAAGAACTGGATCCGCTGTTTGACCAGGCCGTTAAGTTTGTCACGGAAAAACGTAAAGCCTCTATTTCCGGTGTTCAGCGTCAGTTCCGCATTGGTTACAACCGCGCGGCGCGTATTATTGAACAGATGGAAGCGCAGGGGATCGTCAGCGAGCAAGGGCATAATGGTAATCGTGAAGTGCTGGCGCCGCCGCCCTTCGATTGATTGCAAAGTTAAGTAATTCAGTATTTTCTACTTTCCTCATGCTGATTTTTGGCCTGGAATGGATAGCAGAGGGATCTCCCCGTCGGGAGTGACGAATTTTGAGGAATAACGATGAAAAAAATCGCAATCACCTGTGCATTACTGTCGAGCTTTGTAGTGAGCAGCGTCTGGGCTGATGCAGCCAGCGATCTGAAAAGCCGTCTGGATAAAGTCAGTAGCTTTCATGCCAGCTTTACTCAGAAGGTAACCGATGGCAGCGGCGCAGCGGTGCAGGAAGGTCAGGGCGATTTGTGGGTTAAACGTCCGAACCTGTTTAACTGGCATATGACGCAGCCTGACGAAAGCATTCTGGTTTCCGACGGTAAAACGCTGTGGTTCTTTAACCCGTTTGTCGAGCAGGCAACGGCAACCTGGCTGAAAGATGCCACGGGCAACACCCCGTTTATGCTGATTGCGCGTAACCAGTCCAGCGACTGGCAGCAGTACAACATTAAACAAAACGGTGATGACTTCGTGCTGACCCCAAAAACCAGCAGCGGCAATCTGAAGCAGTTCACCATCAATGTTGGACGCGACGGAACTATCCATCAGTTTAGCGCCGTCGAGCAGGACGATCAGCGCAGTAGCTATCAGCTGAAATCTCAGCAGAATGGCGCGATCGAACCATCAAAATTCACCTTTACCCCACCGCAGGGTGTCACGGTAGACGATCAACGTAAGTAGAGGCGTGTGAGTGGGTAATCTGTCGCTCGATTTTTCTGATAATACCTTTCAGCCACTGGCCGCACGTATGCGGCCAGAAAATTTAGCGCAGTATATCGGCCAGCAGCATTTACTGGCTGCGGGTAAGCCCTTGCCGCGCGCCATCGAGGCCGGACACCTGCACTCCATGATCTTATGGGGACCACCCGGCACGGGTAAAACCACGCTTGCCGAAGTGATCGCCCGTTACGCGAACGCGGACGTTGAACGTATTTCGGCTGTCACCTCTGGCGTGAAAGAAATTCGTGAAGCGATTGAACGTGCGCGTCAGAACCGTAACGCCGGTCGGCGCACTATATTGTTCGTGGACGAAGTCCACCGGTTTAATAAAAGCCAGCAGGACGCCTTTCTCCCGCATATTGAAGATGGCACCATTACGTTTATTGGCGCCACGACCGAAAACCCTTCGTTTGAATTGAATTCGGCATTACTGTCGCGCGCGCGCGTTTATTTGTTGAAATCGCTTACCACCGACGATATTGAGCAGGTGCTGGATCAGGCGATGGCGGACAACGCGCGGGGCTACGGCGGTCAGGACATTGTCCTGCCGAGTGAAACGCGTCGAGCTATTGCCGAACTGGTGAATGGTGACGCACGTCGGGCATTAAATACGCTGGAAATGATGGCCGATATGGCAGAAGTCGATGCCAGCGGGAAACGCGTTTTACAGCCTACGTTGTTGACTGAGATTGCCGGAGAGCGTAGCGCTCGCTTTGATAACAAAGGTGACCGTTTTTACGATCTTATCTCGGCATTACATAAATCAGTACGCGGCAGCGCGCCGGATGCGGCACTCTACTGGTACGCACGCATCATTACAGCAGGGGGCGATCCGCTGTATGTGGCACGTCGCTGCCTGGCAATTGCTTCCGAAGACGTGGGTAATGCCGATCCCCGTGCCATGCAGGTGGCCATTTCGGCATGGGATTGTTTCACCCGCGTGGGGCCAGCAGAAGGTGAGCGGGCGATAGCTCAGGCGATTGTTTATCTGGCCTGCGCGCCGAAGAGTAACGCGGTTTATACCGCCTATAAAGCGGCACTGGCAGATGCTCGCGACCGTCCGGATTACGACGTACCGGTGCATTTGCGTAATGCACCTACGAAGTTAATGAAGGAAATGGGTTACGGGCAGGAATATCGCTATGCGCACGATGAGCCGAATGCGTATGCTGCCGGCGAAGAGTACTTCCCGCAGGAACTGGCACAAACACGCTATTATCACCCAACAAACAGAGGTCTTGAGGGTAAGATTGGCGAAAAGCTCGCCTGGCTTGCCGGACAGGATCAAAATAGCCCTATAAAACGCTACCGTTAGCGCGATCGTTGCGGTAATGTTGGCAATGTATCCCTGTGACTGCAGGCTGTGGTCACTTTCTCCCATTTTAATTCGATAAGCACAGGATAAGCATGCTCGATCCCAATCTGCTGCGTAATGAGCCAGACGCAGTCGCTGAAAAACTGGCAAGCCGGGGCTTTAAGCTGGACGTAGATAAGCTGCGCGCTCTTGAAGAGCGTCGTAAAGTTCTGCAGGTACAAACTGAAAATCTGCAGGCAGAGCGTAACTCTCGATCGAAATCCATCGGCCAGGCAAAAGCGCGCGGGGAAGATATCGAGTCTTTACGTCTGGAAGTGAACAAACTGGGCGAAGAGCTGGATGCCGCGAAAGCTGAACTTGATACCTTACAGGCTGAAATTCGCGATATTGCGCTGACCATTCCTAACCTGCCTGCGGACGAAGTCCCGGTAGGTAAAGATGAAAATGACAACATCGAAGTCAGCCGCTGGGGCACGCCGCGTGAGTTTGATTTCGACGTACGCGATCACGTTACGTTGGGTGAAATGCACGCGGGGCTCGATTTTGCTGCCGCCGTTAAGCTGACCGGTTCTCGTTTCGTGGTCATGAAAGGACAGATTGCGCGTATGCACCGTGCGCTGTCTCAGTTCATGCTCGATCTGCATACCGAACAGCATGGCTACAGCGAAAACTACGTGCCGTACCTGGTTAACCATGACACGCTGTACGGTACGGGCCAGTTGCCGAAGTTTGCCGGCGATCTGTTCCATACGCGTCCACTGGACGAAGAAGCTGACAGCAGCAACTATGCGCTGATCCCAACGGCAGAAGTTCCGCTGACCAACCTCGTTCGTGATGAAATCATTGACGAAGATGCGCTGCCAATCAAAATGACTGCGCATACGCCATGCTTCCGTTCAGAAGCGGGCTCTTACGGTCGTGACACCCGCGGTCTTATCCGTATGCACCAGTTCGATAAAGTTGAGATGGTGCAGATCGTTCGTCCTGAAGATTCCATGGACGCGCTGGAAGAGATGACCGGTCATGCTGAAAAAGTCCTTCAGCTGCTGGGTCTGCCGTACCGTAAGATCATTCTGTGTACCGGCGACATGGGCTTCGGCGCATGCAAGACCTACGATCTGGAAGTGTGGATCCCGGCACAGAATACCTACCGTGAAATCTCATCCTGCTCCAACGTGTGGGATTTCCAGGCTCGTCGCATGCAGGCACGTTGCCGCAGCAAGTCCGACAAAAAGACCCGTTTGGTTCATACGCTGAACGGTTCTGGTCTGGCGGTTGGCCGTACTCTGGTTGCCGTAATGGAAAACTATCAGCAGGCTGATGGCCGCATTCAGGTTCCGGAAGTATTACGTCCATACATGAATGGCCTGGAATACATCGGGTAAGTTATCATTCCCAGCTAAAAAAGCGCCTGCGGGCGCTTTTTTTATGCCTGCTTGACGCCGGACAATAACCCTTACCTCATTAGTGGTAATACTACCTTTGAACGAAAGTCAGTATTTATCTCTGTCTTTACGTAAATTCACTATATACCAGTCTGTATAACGATAGTATCGATATATAAACATCTATACAGCGATTGTTTCTTTATTGTGAGCAGCAGAGTGAGCCACTATGAAAACTAAGATCCCCGATGCCGTGCTGGCAGCTGAGGTGAGTCGTCGCGGTTTGGTTAAAACGACGGCGATAGGCGGACTGGCGATGGCCAGTAGCGCGTTTACCCTGCCATTTACCCGTATTGCCAATGCTGCAGAAGCCATTAATCCGGCGCAGGTCAATGAGAAAGTGATCTGGAGCGCCTGTACGGTGAACTGCGGTAGCCGCTGCCCACTGCGTATGCATGTGGTGGACGGTGAAATCAAATATGTTGAAACCGACAACACC
Source organism: Citrobacter sp. FP75 (assembly GCF_018342065.1). GTDB lineage: Bacteria > Pseudomonadota > Gammaproteobacteria > Enterobacterales > Enterobacteriaceae > Citrobacter. The sequence goes on from NZ_JAFDOE010000001.1 coordinate 594,349, forward strand.
GGCGATGACAATTATGAGGGGCTGCACCAGGTTCGCGCCTGTCTGCGCGGCCGTTCTATGCGCCGTCGTGTCTATAATCCGGATCGTCTGAAATACCCAATGAAGCGCGTAGGTAAGCGCGGAGAAGGTAAGTTCGAGCGTATCAGTTGGGATGAGGCCTATGACATCATCGCCAATAACATGCAGCGTCTGATCAAAGACTACGGCAACGAGTCTATCTACCTGAACTACGGCACAGGTACGCTGGGTGGTACCATGACACGCTCATGGCCACCGGGAAAAACGCTGGTCGCACGCCTGATGAACTGCTGTGGTGGCTACCTGAACCACTACGGGGATTACTCTTCTGCGCAAATCGCTGCCGGGTTGAATTATACCTACGGCGGCTGGGCGGACGGTAACAGCCCGTCAGATATCGAAAACAGTAAACTGGTTGTTCTGTTTGGTAATAACCCTGGTGAAACGCGCATGAGCGGTGGCGGGGTAACGTATTACCTCGAACAGGCGCGGCAGAAATCCAATGCACGGATGATCATTATCGATCCGCGCTATACGGACACCGGTGCTGGTCGTGAAGATGAATGGATCCCGATTCGTCCGGGAACCGATGCGGCACTGGTCAATGGTATCGCCTACGTCCTGATCGCTGAAAATATGGTCGATCAACCGTTCCTCGATAAATACTGCGTGGGTTACGACGAGAAAACCTTGCCAGCCGACGCACCGAAGAACGGTCACTATAAGGCGTATATTCTTGGGCAGGGCAAAGACGGTATTGCCAAGACCCCGGAGTGGGCGGCGCAGATAACCGGTATTCCTGCTGAACGTATCGTTAAGCTGGCACGTGAAATTGGCAGCGCTAAACCTGCTTATATCAGCCAGGGTTGGGGCCCACAGCGTCACGCCAACGGTGAAATAGCGACCCGCGCCATTTCTATGCTGGCCATTCTGACCGGTAACGTTGGGATTAACGGTGGCAACAGCGGGGCGCGTGAAGGCTCATACAGTTTGCCGTTTGAACGTATGCCGACGCTGGAAAACCCTGTAGAAACCAGCATCTCAATGTTTATGTGGACGGACGCCATTGAGCGTGGCCCAGAGATGACGGCGCTGCGTGACGGCGTTCGCGGTAAAGATAAGCTTGATGTTCCGATTAAAATGATCTGGAACTACGCCGGTAACTGTCTGATTAACCAGCACTCTGATATCAACCGCACGCATGAAATTCTGCAGGATGATAAGAAGTGCGAGATGATTGTCGTTATCGACTGCCACATGACGTCCTCGGCGAAATACGCCGATATTTTGCTGCCGGATTGCACGGCATCTGAGCAAATGGACTTCGCGCTGGATGCCTCATGCGGGAACATGTCCTATGTGATTTTCACCGATCAGGCGATCAAACCACGCTTCGAATGCAAAACTATCTACCAGATGACCAGCGAACTGGCGAAACGGCTTGGCGTTGAGCAGCAGTTCACCGAAGGCCGTACTCAGGAAGAGTGGATGCGTCATCTGTATGAACAGTCGCGCAAAGCGATACCTGAACTGCCAACGTTTGAAGAGTTCCGTAAGCAAGGGATCTTTAAGCAACGCGATCCACAAGGGCATCATGTGGCGTACAAAGCGTTCCGTGAAGATCCTCAAGCCAACCCGCTCACTACACCATCGGGCAAAATTGAAATTTATTCGCAGGCGTTGGCGGAAATTGCGGCCACCTGGGAACTGCCTGAAGACGATGTGATCGATCCATTGCCAGTCTATGCCCCGGGCTTTGAAAGTTTAAGCGATCCGCTGGCAGATAAATTCCCGCTGCAGCTGACGGGCTTTCACTACAAATCACGCGTTCACTCGACCTATGGCAACGTGGATGTGCTGAAAGCGTCCTGCCGTCAGGAAATGTGGATTAACCCGCTGGACGCGCAACGACGCGGTATTCACAACGGCGACAAGGTGCGTATCTTTAATGATCGTGGCGAGGTGCATATCGAGGCGAAAGTCACGCCGCGTATGATGCCAGGCGTGGTAGCGCTGGGTGAGGGTGCCTGGTATGACCCGGATATGAAACGTGTGGATCAGGGCGGCTGCATCAACGTGCTGACGACTCAGCGTCCTTCTCCTCTCGCTAAGGGGAACCCGTCACATACGAACCTTGTTCAGGTTGAAAAGGTGTAAGGAGTAACCGATGACAACCCAGTATGGATTTTTTATTGATTCCAGCCGTTGCACCGGTTGCAAAACCTGCGAACTGGCCTGCAAAGACTACAAAGATTTAACCCCGGACGTCAGCTTCCGTCGTATTTACGAATACGCTGGTGGCGACTGGCAGGAAGATAACGGCGTCTGGCATCAGAATGTCTTTGCCTATTACCTCTCCATTGCGTGTAACCACTGCGAAGATCCAGCGTGTACCAAGGTGTGCCCGAGTGGCGCGATGCACAAGCGCGAGGACGGTTTTGTGGTCGTTGATGAGGACGTGTGCATTGGCTGTCGTTACTGTCATATGGCCTGTCCTTACGGCGCGCCACAGTACAATGCGGCCAAAGGGCATATGACCAAGTGCGATGGTTGCCACGACCGTGTTGCCGAGGGTAAAAAGCCGATTTGCGTCGAGTCCTGCCCGCTGCGCGCTCTGGATTTCGGTCCGATTGACGAACTGCGCAAAAAGCACGGTGAGCTGGCGGCGGTTGCGCCACTGCCGGGCGCACACTTTACCAAACCAAGTATTGTCATCAAACCTAACGCCAATAGCCGCCCGACCGGGGATACTACAGGTTATCTGGCCAATCCGAAGGAGGTGTAAGATGGGAAGTGGATGGCATGAATGGCCGCTGATGATCTTCACGGTCTTCGGACAGTGTGTGGTTGGTGGCTTTATCGTTCTGGCGCTGGCGCTGATGAAAGGGGAATTACGTCCTGAAGCACAGCAGCGCGTGATTGCCTGCATGTTTGGTCTGTGGGTGCTAATGGGCATCGGCTTTGTCGCGTCCATGCTGCACCTGGGGTCGCCAATGCGTGCTTTTAACTCCCTTAACCGCATCGGTGCTTCTGCACTGAGTAACGAAATTGCCAGCGGCTCACTCTTCTTCGCTGTGGGCGGAATCGGCTGGTTGATGGCGACGTTGAAAAAAATGTCACCGGCGTTACGTAATCTCTGGTTAGTCGCCACTATGGTGCTGGGCGTGGTGTTCGTCTGGATGATGGTGCGCGTGTATAACACCATTGATACGATCCCGACCTGGTACAGCGTCTGGACGCCGCTGGGCTTCTTCCTGACGCTGCTTATGGGCGGTCCGCTGCTGGGATACCTGCTGCTGCGAGTCGCTGGAATTGACGGCTGGGCAATGCGCCTGCTGCCAGCTATTTCAGTATTTGCATTGGTGGTGAGCGCTATTATGGCGGTGATGCAGGGGGCTGAACTGGCGACAATTCACAGTTCAATTCAGCAGGCATCTGCATTGGTACCGGACTACGGCTCGCTGATGGCGTGGCGTATTGCGGCGCTGGCTTTGGCGCTGTGCTGCTGGATTGTGCCGCAGGTAAAAGGCTACCAACCTGCCGTACCATTGCTGTCAGTGGCATTTATTCTGCTGCTGGTTGGCGAATTGATTGGTCGCGGCGTATTCTACGGTCTGCATATGACCGTGGGCATGGCGGTTGCCAGCTAACGTGAAAAATGCCGAATAGCGCTGTGCACAGCGCTATTCGGTAAATAAATAATGCGGTTCATCCATGAAATTTTTCGACTGAACGAAACGCGATAATTTTGTTTTAGATCAATTAAAACAAGCAGATGTACTTTCTCACTTTTTAGCTATTCATATTAAGAATCAGTAATACAAATCGATCGTCCTGAAAGCGCTTCAGGCCTCTGATTGCGCCGATTGACAATGTTTTTGGCAGTGGCATGATGCGCATGAAATTTGAACTTCCTCACGGTTTTTATTCATGTCTACCTATACCCGACCCGTTATGCTGCTGCTGTGCGGGCTGCTTCTGCTGACTCTGGCGATTGCCGTGTTAAACACGCTCGTCCCGCTTTGGCTCGCCCATGAAAATCTGCCAACGTGGCAGGTCGGCGTGGTCAGTTCGTCCTATTTCACCGGCAATCTGGTCGGGACGCTATTGACCGGGTATTTAATCAGGCACCTTGGCTTTAACCGCAGCTATTACATTGCCTCGTTTATTTTCGCCGTGGGCTGTGTCGGACTGGGCGTGATGGTGGGATTCTGGAGCTGGATGACCTGGCGTTTTATCGCGGGTGTCGGCTGCGCCATGATTTGGGTAGTGGTGGAAAGCGCGCTGATGTGCAGCGGGACCTCCCGTAATCGCGGGCGCTTACTGGCTGCATATATGATGGTCTATTACGTGGGGACGTTTTTAGGGCAGCTGTTAGTCAGTAAAGTCTCGACAGAACTCATGAGCGTTTTGCCGTGGGTAACCGGCACGATCCTGGCGGGGGTGTTACCGCTGCTCTTTACTCGCATCATGAATCAGCAAAGCGAGGAACAACATTCGACGCCGATAGCCTCGATGTTGAGACTTCGTCAGGCTCGTCTGGGCGTGAACGGCTGTATTATCTCTGGAATTGTGCTGGGCTCTTTGTATGGCTTGATGCCGCTGTACCTTAACCATCAGGGGGCAAGCAATGCCAGCATTGGTTTCTGGATGGCGGTGATGGTCAGCGCGGGTATCCTGGGGCAATGGCCGATTGGCCGTCTGGCGGATAAATTAGGCCGCCTGCTGGTTTTACGTGTGCAGGTTTTTGTGGTGATCCTCGGCAGCATTGCGATGCTTAATCAGGCTGCAATGGCTCCGGCGTTGTTCATGCTGGGGGCAGCAGGGTTTACCCTCTACCCGGTAGCGATGGCCTGGGCCTGCGAAAAAGTGGAGCACCATCAACTGGTCGCCATGAACCAGGCATTGTTATTAAGCTATACCGTTGGGAGTCTGTTGGGGCCGTCTTTTACCGCGATGCTGATGCAGAATTTCTCAGACAGCCTGTTATTTATCATGATCGCCAGCGTGTCGTTTATTTATTTACTGATGCTGCTGCGTCAAACTGGGCACAAGCCTAATTCCGTGGCGCATATCTGAGATCATTTAACAGATTACTATGGGTTCCCATTCATACAAACTACGTATATTTGATGGGAACTCATCGTATTTAATCACCACGCATCTTTCCTGAAAAATAAACTGTGCAGAAGATTATAGTTTTACATTCTGCCATTTCCGCCCGTTCATTTTACCGCGCATAATCCCTCGCCTTATTGATCGATATTTAAAATCGCACCCACGAAGGATCGCGTATGGCCGGTGTTCAGGAAAAACAATTGCGATGGTACAACATCGCCTTGATGTCGTTTATTACCGTTTGGGGGTTTGGCAACGTTGTTAACAACTATGCTAATCAGGGATTGGTGGTTGTCTCCTCCTGGATCTTTATTTTTGCGCTCTATTTTATTCCCTACGCGCTGATCGTCGGACAGCTTGGTTCTACCTTTAAAGATGGAAAAGGGGGCGTCAGTACCTGGATTAAACACACCATGGGACCGGGGCTGGCTTATCTTGCTGCATGGACTTACTGGGTGGTGCATATTCCTTACCTGGCGCAGAAACCGCAGGCTATTCTGATTGCCCTGGGATGGGCGCTGAAGGGGGATGGGTCACTCATTAAAGAATACACCGTAGTGGCGTTGCAGGGACTGACGCTGGCGCTGTTTGTCTTTTTCATGTGGGTTGCATCCCGAGGGATGAAGTCACTGAAAATTGTGGGCTCTGTGGCCGGTATTGCGATGTTTGTGATGTCAATTCTGTATGTCGTGATGGCAGTAACCGCACCGGCCATCACCGATGTCGAGATCGCTACCACCAATATCACCTGGGAATCGTTCATTCCGCACATTGATTTCACTTATATTACGACGATTTCGATGCTGGTCTTCGCGGTGGGTGGTGCGGAGAAAATTTCACCTTACGTTAATCAGACCCGCAATCCCGGCAGAGAATTCCCGAAAGGAATGTTGATTCTGGCCATTATGGTGGCGGTGTGTGCGATCCTCGGATCGCTGGCAATGGGGATGATGTTTGACTCACGGCATATCCCCGATGATTTAATGACCAATGGCCAGTATTATGCTTTCCAGAAACTGGGCGAGTATTACGGTATGGGTAATACGCTGATGGTTATTTATGCGGTTGCCAACACGCTGGGGCAGATTGCGGCTTTAGTGTTTTCTATCGATGCGCCGCTTAAAGTTTTGCTGGGTGATGCAGACAGTCGGTATATTCCTGCGCGTTTGTGCCGCACAAATGCGTCCGGTACGCCGGTGAACGGTTATATACTGACGTTAGTGTTAGTCGCGATTCTGATTATGTTGCCGACGCTGGGAATTGGCGATATGAACAACCTGTATAAATGGTTGCTCAATCTTAACTCGGTTGTGATGCCGCTGCGTTATTTATGGGTGTTCGTGGCATTTATTGCCGTTATTCGGCTGGCGCAGAAGTATAAGTCAGAATATGTCTTTATCCGCAACAAAACGCTGGCGTTAACCGTCGGCGGATGGTGTTTTGCCTTTACCGCGTTTGCCTGCCTCACCGGGATCTTTCCAAAAATGGAAGCTTTTACCCCTGAGTGGACGTTCCAGCTGACGCTGAACATTGCGACACCGTTTGTGCTGGTCGGACTGGGATTGATTTTCCCGCTGCTGGCGAGAAGAGGGCGTTAAGAGATATTGCGGTGGGTAACGCGCTTGCTACCCACCGGAAAGAATCAATACATCACTTTATGACCATACTGTTCAAGGATGCCTTTCACGCGATCCATGGTCTCTTTCTTCGGCGGCTTCACGCCATCCAGTTTGTACTCTTCGCCCATTGCCACCCATTTGTGTTTTCCCAGTTCGTGGTAAGGCAGCAGTTCGATTTTTTCGACGTTACCCATATCGCGGGTAAACTCGCCCAGGCGATGTGCGGAATCGTCATCATCAGACCAACCCGGCACGACAACGTAGCGGATCCACACGTTGATATCTTTGTTAGACAAATAGCGTGCGAACTCCAGCGTACGATGATTGGATACACCCACCAGATTCTGGTGAATTTCATCGTTCATTTGTTTGAGATCGAGCATCACCAGGTCGGTCACTTCCAGCAACTCATCAATCACTGGATCGTAGCGACGAACAAAACCGTTGGTGTCGAGACAGGTGTGAATACCTTCTTTCTTACAGGCGCGGAACCAGTCGCGAACGAATTCAGCCTGCAGGATGGCCTCACCGCCGGATGCCGTGACGCCACCACCGGAGGCGTTCATAAAGTGACGATAGGTCACTACTTCTTTCATCAATTCTTCAACGGTGACTTCTTTACCACCGTGCGTATCCCACGTATCACGGTTATGGCAATACAGGCAGCGCATCAGGCAGCCCTGGAAGAAGGTAATAAAACGGATGCCCGGGCCGTCTACGGTGCCACAGGATTCAAAGGAGTGAATGCGACCAATAACTGACATTGCGGTGTATCTCCAGATATGGCCCATCCGGGGCCAGAGTGAGTGCACAGTTATTAACTGTGTCGAGTCTGTTTTGGCAGTCATCCATAAGTATAGATAGCTGACGAAACAGGCTGGGTCTGAGGAGTAACCTGTTAAAAAGGCCCCACTTACGTGGAGCCTTTATTGTACTCTTTTTCAGTCAGACAGGGAATTACATGGTCTGAGTGAAAGTACGGGTAATAACATCCTGCTGCTGTTCTTTAGTCAGGGAGTTAAAACGTACTGCGTAACCAGATACACGGATGGTCAGCTGAGGATATTTCTCAGGATGTTCCATCGCGTCCAGCAGCATTTCACGGTTCATAACGTTCACGTTCAGGTGCTGACCACCTTCGATGGACGCTTCGTGGTGGAAGTAACCATCCATCAGACCCGCCAGGTTGGTCTTACGAACTTCGTCGTCTTTACCCAGAGCGTTCGGAACGATAGAGAAGGTGTAAGAGATACCATCTTTAGCGTAAGCAAACGGCAGTTTCGCAACGGAGGTCAGAGAGGCAACAGCACCTTTCTGGTCACGACCGTGCATTGGGTTAGCACCCGGTCCAAACGGTGCGCCAGCACGACGACCATCTGGGGTGTTACCGGTTTTCTTACCATATACCACGTTAGAAGTGATGGTCAGAACAGACTGAGTCGGGATAGCGTTACGGTAAGTAGTCAGTTTCTGAATTTTCTTCATGAAACGTTCTACCAGGTCAACCGCCATGTCATCAACGCGAGAGTCGTTGTTACCAAACTGCGGGTATTCGCCTTCGATTGCGAAGTCGATAGCCAGACCGTCTTCGTCACGAATCGGTTTAACTTTCGCATATTTGATTGCAGACAAGGAGTCAGCAGCAACGGACAGACCTGCGATACCACACGCCATGGTGCGGATAACGTCACGGTCGTGCAGCGCCATCAGAGAAGCTTCGTAGCTGTATTTGTCGTGCATGTAGTGGATAACGTTCAGTGCGGTGACGTACTGTTTAGCCAGCCAATCCATGAAGTGATCCATGCGTTCCATTACTTCGTCGAAGTTCAGGACGTCACTTTTGATTGGTTCAGATTTCGGACCAACCTGGATTTTCAGTTTTTCATCAACGCCGCCGTTGATTGCGTACAGCATGGTTTTCGCCAGGTTTGCACGCGCACCGAAGAACTGCATTTGTTTACCAACAACCATCGGGCTTACGCAGCAAGCGATAGCGTAATCGTCGTTGTTGAAGTCCGGACGCATCAGATCATCGTTCTCATACTGCAGAGAAGAGGTGTCGATGGACACTTTAGCGGCGAATTTCTTGAAGTTCAGAGGCAGTTTTTCAGACCACAGAACGGTGATGTTCGGCTCCGGAGAAGGACCCATGGTGTACAGGGTGTTCAGGAAGCGGAAGCTGTTTTTGGTCACCAGAGTACGACCGTCAACGCCCATACCACCGATTGATTCAGTTGCCCAAATCGGGTCACCGGAGAACAGTTCATCATATTCAGGTGTACGCAGGAAGCGAACCATACGTAGTTTCATGACCAGGTGGTCAATCATTTCCTGAGCGTCTTGTTCGGTGATTTTGCCTGCTTTGATATCACGTTCGATGTATGCGTCCAGGAAGGTGGATACGCGACCGAAGGACATTGCTGCGCCGTTCTGAGACTTAACAGCGGCCAGGTAGCCGAAGTAGGTCCACTGGATAGCTTCCTGAGCGTTGGTAGCCGGACCAGAGATATCGCAGCCATATTTAGCAGCCATTTCTTTGATCTGACCCAGTGCGCGGTGCTGCTCAGCGATTTCTTCACGCAGACGGATAGTTGCTTCCAGGTTTACGCCATTTTCAAGATCGGACTGCAGAGAGACGAACTGAGCGTATTTGTCTTTCATCAGGTAGTCGATACCGTACAGCGCAACGCGACGGTAGTCACCGATGATACGGCCACGGCCATACGCATCTGGCAGACCAGTCAGAATACCGGATTTACGGCAGTTCAGAATGTCTTTGGTATAAACATCGAATACGCCCTGGTTGTGGGTTTTGCGGTATTCGGTGAAGATTTTTTTCAGCATCGGGTCCAGTTCGCGATTGTATGCTTTGCAGGAACCTTCAACCATTTTGATGCCGCCAAACGGAATGATCGCACGTTTCAGCGGAGCTTCAGTCTGCAGACCAACGATTTTCTCAAGCTGCTTGTTGATGTAGCCAGCGTCGTGAGAAGTGATGGTAGAAGCAACGGAGGTGTCAAAGTCAACAGGCGCGTGAGTGCGGTTTTCCTGTTTAACGCCTTCCATCACGCTCTCCCACAGTGCAGTGGTCGCTTCAGTTGCGCCAGCCAGGAAGGACTCGTCACCCTCATACGGAGTGTAGTTTTTCTGAATGAAGTCACGGACGTTTACTTCATTCTGCCAATCACCTTTGGTAAAACCTTCCCAGGCTGTGGCTAACTTTTCATTAAGCTCGGACATGTAACACCTACCTTCTTAAGTGGATTTTTTATTTACTACGTGTAATGGGCATCAACATATTAATGATGATCGTTACCACGTAGGTAAATGACCCAGTATGTCAACCCGACTAACAAACCGCCGCCGATAATGTTACCGATCGTAACCGGAATCAGGTTATCGGTGATGAAATTCATCACGGTCAGGTGAGAGAAATTCTCCGGAGAAGAACCGACAGCGGTCCAAAATTCCGGCGTGGCGAAATCGCGTATTACGATACCCATAGGGATCATAAACATGTTTGCGATACTGTGCTCAAAACCGCTGGCAACAAACATTGCGACCGGTAATACCATGATAAACGCTTTGTCCATCAGGCTGCGACCTGAGTAGCTCATCCATACGGCCAGACACACCATCAGGTTAGCCAGAATGCCGAGGCTGACGGCTTCAACAAAGGTGTGATGCACTTTGTGATCGGCGGTTTGCAGGACGTTTAGCCCCCAAGCGCCGTTGGCGGTCATATATTCGCCGGAAAGCCACATCAGTAGCACAAAGAGCAAACAACCAATCAGGTTGCCAACATAGACGTTAAGCCAGTTTTTTGCCAGTTGGCCCCAGGTAATGCGCCCACTGGCCTTCGCGACGACAATCAGTACGGTTGAAGTAAAGAGGTCAGCGCCGCAGACAACACAAAGAATCAGGCCCAGGGAAAAGCAGATACCACCGATCAGTTTAGCCATGCCAAAGGGCATTGTTCCAGTACCGGTCGTGGCGGTGATATAGAAAACAAAGGCAATTGAAATGAACACACCGGCAGTAATTGCCAGATAGAACGTCTTAAGCGGATGTTTCGTTGCTTTATAGACGCCTGCTTCTTCGGCAACTTTGGCCATAGCAGCAGGAAGTATAAGATCAAAAGGGTTGTCAGCTTTCACACTAACTCTCTCTTTATTAAGTCGGCGACGAGATACTAACAAAGCATTATAGATGAGAATTTGATATAGATCATATCTCGCCTGGCTTATAGGCCCGTAAGACGCATGGTTTTTATGCGATTACGGAGTAACTTTTTGATTATTCAAGTAAAAATAAATTTTAAAAATTATAAAGTGAGTTGAATTTTTTCCTTTAACCTCCAGTTGAGCGGTTAATTAAAATGGAGTAATTGAGATAAAATGCAACACTAGCAAACTATTTTTTTTAATATCAACCACTAATTATTAACCTTGTTTTCACATTTATTTTTGTGTAATCAAAAATAAAAAAACGGGGCACTAAAAGCGCCCCGTAATATAGCGTAGTCAATTGTTGAAGCCTACTCAGAGCAGGCTATTTGCTATTATTTTGACCAGTATGCTGCTTTTGCACGCTGCAGTTTTTCGTAGGCTTTCAGCAGAGACTGATGTGCCGGGAAAGCCTGCAGATCGTTATCGACGGCTTGAAGGCCATAGAACGGCGCTTCTCCACTTAATGCCGCACTTGCCGCTTCAACAGCATCGGCACCGTACATACGTACGAAGGCGTTCAAATACTGCAGCGGCTGGCGATCGTCTTCCTGTGACAGCAGCAGCAGCGTTTGCAGGCAACGGTAGTAGTTGGCACGTTCGGCGCTAAAGACGGAGGTGTTAAATTCCATCGTCCACTCGGTCCAAATCAGCGCCTGCTCAAGATCGCCACCGGCCAGCGCCAGCATCACTTTCAGTTCGCCAATGCGCAGCGTAGACCAACCGTTATCTGGACCGGTTGCCAGACCGAGCAGCTCACGCACGCGGGTAAAGTCGTCAAAACCTTCTTCGTCCAGCTGTTCGAGCAGGCTGAGATAGTCTTCTTTATCCCATTCGCTGCCTGGCAGAGAAAGAATCGTTTCACGCAGATGCGTACCCATACCGTTATTCGCTAACCACAGATCTTCAGCCGGATAGATGTCAGACATTCCCGGAACGATGATACGGCAAGCGTAAACGCCCAGATGCTCGTAATCCGCGATATACACTTCTTTATCTTCGGTTTTGAAGATAGCCATCAGAGTGGCGAACTCTTCTTCCGTGGTGCCGGAGAAATTCCAGTCAACGAACGGATAATCGGCATCCTGCTTGAACAGATCCCAGGAGATCAGGCCGCTGGAATCGATGAAATGGGTTTCGAGGTTGGTATGCTCAGCCACTTCTTCATCATCAAAGGTCGGCGGCATAAAGACATCAAGATCTTTCAGACCGCGGCCCTGCAGCAGTTCGGTGACGGTACGTTCCAGCGCTACGCCGAAGTCCGGGTGAGCACCGAATGACGCAAAACAGGTCCCGTTCGCCGGGTTAAACAGCACCACGCAGATAACCGGGTATTTACCGCCCAGCGAGCCGTCATAGGCGAAAATAGGGAATCCTTCAGACTCCAGCTTGGCGATGGATTCGACCACGGCCGGATAGCGTGCCAGCACGTCGGCCGGAATTTCCGGCAGGCTGATGCTTTCTGCGATAATGCGATTCTTCACATAGCGTTCAAAGACTTCAGACAGCCCCTGAACGCGCGCTTCATTCGGGGTGTTCCCTGCAGACATCCCGTTAGAGACATACAGGTTGCCGATGATATTCATCGGAATGTACACGGTTTGGTTATCAGACTGGCGGGTAAACGGCAGGCCGCAGATACCGCGTTCTTCATTGCCTGACTGCAGGTCGATCAGCATGCTGCCGGCCAGTTCGTTATCTGGATCGTAGAACGCGCGCAGACGCTCATCCAGCAGACCTTCCGGCACATTGTCGTCTTCAGTCAGCGGGAACCATTTTTCGTTCGGGTAATGCACGAACGGGCCGTTAGCGATGGTTTCACCCAGCCAGAAATCGGCGAAGAAATAGTTGGTGGACAGACGCTCAAAATATTCGCCCAGCGCGGAAGCCAGCGCCGCTTTTTTCGTCGCACCTTTACCGTTGGTGAAACACAGGGCGCACTCTTTATCGCGAATATGTACAGACCAGACGTTAGGAACGGGATTCAACCATGAGGCTTCTTCAATCTGGAAACCGAGGTCGAGGAGTTTTTGCTGGAAGCGGGCGATGGAATCTTCCAGAGCGGCATCTTTGCCGGGAATAAATGTTTGCGTCATGAAAATCACTTTTGTCGTACGGAAAGCGCGCAATGATACGGGTTTTATATGAATGGTGCTATCGCCGCCACCGCTGTGACGCAAATAAAAGCGTTGACTATGCTTTCACACGGTAACCAACGTTAAGAGTACAAAATGAAAGCATTCGATTTACACCGTATGGCGCTCGATAAAGTACCCATGGAGTTTCTGGGCGAGGTTGCGCTGCGCAGCCTGTATACCTTTATATTGGTTTTCTTGTTTTTAAAAATTACCGGACGGCGTGGCGTACGGCAGATGTCGCTTTTTGAAGTACTGATTATCCTGACGCTGGGCTCGGCGGCGGGGGATGTGGCGTTTTATGACGATGTTCCGCTGCTCCCGGTGCTGGTGGTCTTCATTACCCTCGCGCTGCTTTATCGCTTAGTGATGTGGTTGATGGCGCACAGCGAAAAGCTGGAAGATTTGCTGGAGGGCAAACCTCTGGTGATTATTGAAGACGGCGAGCTGTCATGGTCGAAGCTCAATAACGCGAATATGACGGAATTCGAATTTTTTATGGAATTGCGCCTGAACGGCGTGGAGCAATTAGGGCAGGTGAAACTCGCTATTCTGGAGACCAATGGACAAATCAGCGTCTATTTCTTTGCCAACGAAGACGTCAAACCCGGTCTCAGCATTCTTCCTGAGCGCTGTATCCAACGATTTAAGGTGGTACCGGAAGCGGGAGATTATGCCTGCGTACGCTGTAGTGAGGTGATTCGCATGTGCGCCGGGGATCATCAATTATGTCCACGCTGTGCAAATCCAGAATGGACGAAGGCCAGTCGGGCAAAACGGGTCACCTGACAGCGAAAATATCGGTTTTTGGTCGTCAATCCGATAGATTCTGTTGTGTGACGAAGGGCACATTTTCGCCCTGGCCGGTTTTACCCATTGCGGCGCGTGTCACTGAATGATAAAACCGATATCCACAGGAATAACATATACCCAATGTCTGTCGCTGGAAATATCGCCAAAGACAGGATGTTGACTGGATAACAACACAACGTGGTGAGGGGAAATGGCTCAGGTCTTCAATTTTAGTTCAGGTCCGGCAATGCTACCGGCGGACGTACTTAAACTGGCTCAACAGGATCTCCGCGACTGGAATGGTCTTGGCACGTCGGTCATGGAAATTAGTCACCGTGGCAAAGAATTTATCCAGGTCGCAGAGGAAGCGGAGCAGGATTTTCGCGATCTCCTTAGCATTCCCTCCAACTACAAAGTGTTGTTCTGTCATGGCGGCGGTCGCGGTCAGTTCGCCGGGATCCCACTTAATATTTTGGGCGATAAAACCACAGCGGACTACGTCGACGCCGGTTACTGGGCGGCCAGCGCCATTAAAGAAGCGAAAAAGTACTGCACGCCAAACGTGATTGATGCCAAAGTCACCGTCGATGGTCTGCGTGCTGTCAAGCCGATGAGTGAATGGCAGCTTTCTGACAACGCGGCGTATTTGCACTATTGCCCGAACGAAACCATTGATGGTATCGCGATCGATGAAACGCCGAATTTTGCCAGTAATGTGGTGGTCACGGCAGATCTCTCTTCTACTATTCTGTCCGGGCCGCTTGACGTTAGCCGCTATGGCGTTATCTACGCGGGCGCGCAGAAAAATATTGGTCCGGCGGGCCTGACGATTGTCATCGTACGTGAAGATTTACTGGGCAAGGCGCATGTGTCCTGTCCGTCGATCCTCGATTACACCGTCCTGAACGACAATGACTCGATGTTCAACACGCCGCCGACATTTGCCTGGTACCTCTCCGGTCTGGTCTTTAAGTGGCTGAAAAAGCAGGGTGGCGTCAGCGCGATGGACAAAATTAACCAGCAAAAAGCGGAACTACTGTATGGCGTAATTGATAACAGTGACTTCTACCGTAACGATGTCGCGAAATCTAACCGCTCACGCATGAATGTTCCGTTCCAGTTGGCTGACAGCGCACTGGATAAACTTTTCCTCGAAGAGTCTTTTGCTGCTGGCCTGCATGCGCTGAAAGGGCATCGCGTGGTCGGTGGAATGCGGGCGTCTATCTACAATGCGATGCCGCTTGAAGGCGTGAAAGCGTTGACCGATTTCATGATCGATTTCGAGCGTCGCCGCGGCTAATTTGCGGTTTTTTCATCCCCACAGCCAGACTGTGGGGTTTTTATATCTGTTTTTGAGAGTTAAGTTTCATGGAATCCCTGACGTTACAACCCATCGCGCGGGTAGATGGCACCATCAATCTGCCTGGATCTAAAAGTGTTTCTAACCGCGCTTTGCTGCTGGCTGCATTAGCAAATGGCACCACTGTCCTGACCAACCTGCTGGACAGCGATGATGTCCGCCATATGCTTAACGCACTGAATGCGTTAGGGATTAGCTACACCCTTTCCGCCGATCGTACCCGCTGCGAAATTATCGGTAACGGTGGAGCGTTACAGGCCGAAGGTGCTGTGGAATTGTTCCTTGGCAATGCCGGCACCGCGATGCGTCCGCTGGCCGCTGCGCTGTGTCTGGGCAGCAACGACATTGTGCTGACAGGCGAACCTCGCATGAAAGAGCGTCCGATTGGCCATCTGGTTGATGCGCTGCGCCAGGGCGGTGCAAAAATTGATTACCTGGAGCAGGAAAACTATCCGCCTTTACGTCTGCGCGGTGGTTTTATCGGTGGGCAGGTTGAAGTGGACGGCAGCGTGTCCAGCCAATTCCTCACCGCCTTGTTGATGACTGCACCGCTGGCACCGCAGGATACAACGATCGCGATTAAAGGTGAGCTGGTATCAAAGCCTTATATCGACATCACGCTGAACCTGATGAAAACGTTTGGCGTTGAAATTGATAACCAGAACTATCAATACTTTGTTGTTAAAGGTGGGCAGCAATACCAGTCTCCTGGTGCATACCTGGTCGAAGGGGATGCGTCATCGGCCTCGTATTTCCTCGCGGCTGGCGCGATCAAAGGTGGCACAGTGAAAGTCACCGGGATCGGACGTAACAGTATGCAGGGTGATATTCGCTTTGCCGACGTGTTGGAAAAAATGGGCGCGACTATTACATGGGGTGATGATTTTATTGCCTGTACTCGCGGCGAGTTGAACGCTGTTGATATGGATATGAACCATATTCCCGATGCGGCGATGACCATTGCAACAGCTGCTCTGTTTGCGAAAGGCACCACTACGCTGCGTAACATCTACAACTGGCGTGTCAAAGAGACCGACCGCCTGTTCGCGATGGCGACGGAGTTACGTAAAGTGGGCGCTGAAGTGGAAGAGGGGCATGACTTTATCCGCATCACACCGCCTGCAATGTTAAAATTTGCCGATATCGCGACCTATAACGATCACCGCATGGCAATGTGTTTCTCGCTGGTGGCGCTGTCTGATACGCCAGTGACTATTCTTGACCCTAAATGCACGGCGAAAACCTTCCCGGATTATTTCCAACAGCTGGCGCGTATTAGTACGCTTGCCTAGCCTTCATATTGCGCCAGTCATCTGGCTGGCGCATCGTTGTCCGTAACCGCACTATTTTTACGCTTACGACTAATGCTAATTTGTTGATGATTGTAATTATTTGTTTTTATTATAAATATCAATGGAAGATTAGTATGAAGAATAAATCATTATTTTTAGCGTTGGCGGTTTCCGCCACTCTGTTGGCCGGTTGTAAAAATGGCGTCAATGGTGATCTTGTTGCCAGTTCTGGCATGTCTGCTTATAAAGCTGCGACGCTTTCAGATGCTGATGTCAAAGCTCTGTCTGATAAATCATGTAAGCAGATGGATAGCGATAATCAGCTTGCTGGTTCTAAAAGTAAATATACCAAGCGTTTGAATAAAATTGCGAAAGCACTGGGTAAAAACATTGATGGCACGCCGGTTAACTATAAGGTTTATATGACCAGTGATATCAATGCCTGGGCAATGGCGAATGGCTGCGTGCGTGTCTATTCTGGTCTGATGGATCTGATGACAGACAATGAAATCGAAGGGGTATTGGGCCATGAACTGGGCCACGTTTCCCTGGGGCATTCGCGTAAAGCTATGCAAACTGCCTATGCTACGCTTGCCGCACGTGATGCGGTTTCTGCAACCAGTGGCGTCGCAGCACAACTCTCCCAGTCTCAGTTAGGCGATCTGGCTGAAGGCGTGATTAATTCGGCATTCTCCCGTAGCCAGGAATCGGATGCAGATGATTTTTCCTACGACTTATTGAAAAAACGCGGTATTGACCGTCAGGGCCTGGTCACCGCGTTTGATAAGTTTGCCACCATGGATGCGGGACATGCAAAATCGTTGATGGATTCTCATCCGGCTTCTACTGACCGTGCTGAGCATATGCGTGAGCGTATTGCTGCGGATAAAAAGTAAATCGGTATTTTCTTCCGGGCTGGTTTCCCTCCAGCCCGCTATAATTGCGCAATTCTTCCTCACATCGTTACAGACTAATCGGGTTTTTACACTCTGTGTTAACGATTATTAGCGTTGGCGCGTATAATGCGCGGCGTTTACGTTAACGTATGCCTGTTTAAGGAGAAAAAGATGACGGCAATTGCCCCGGTTATTACCATTGATGGCCCAAGCGGTGCAGGTAAAGGCACCTTGTGCAAAGCAATGGCGGAAGCATTGCAGTGGCATCTGTTAGATTCTGGCGCGATTTATCGCGTACTGGCGCTTGCAGCGTTACATCACCATGTTGATGTTGCCTCCGAAGATGCTCTGGTACCGCTTGCGTCTCATCTGGATGTGCGTTTTATCTCAACAGACGGCAATCTGGAAGTTATTCTGGAAGGTGAAGATGTCAGCGGTGAAATCCGCACTCAGGAAGTGGCAAATGCCGCCTCTCAGGTGGCCGCGTTTCCCCGAGTGCGTGAAGCGCTGTTACGCCGCCAACGCGCCTTCCGTGAAGCGCCGGGATTAATCGCTGACGGACGCGATATGGGGACCGTGGTATTCCCTGACGCACCGGTTAAAATTTTTCTGGACGCCTCCTCGCAAGAACGTGCGCATCGACGTATGCTACAGTTGCAGGAAAAGGGCTTTAGTGTTAACTTTGAACGCCTTTTGGCCGAGATCGAAGAGCGCGACGACCGCGATCGAAACCGTGCTGTAGCGCCATTAGTTCCCGCTGCTGATGCTTTAGTTTTGGATTCAACCCGATTAAGCATTGAGCAAGTGATTGAAAAAGCGTTACAATACGCGCGCCAAAAACTGGCACTCGCTTAAGTGCGACCGAATTTGCAGTACCCCCGTTGCAATGGATTGACAGCGGGTATGTTAAACAACCCCATCCGGCATGGAGCCAGGTGGACGTTAAATATGAAACCTGAAGATTAAACATGACTGAATCTTTTGCTCAACTGTTTGAAGAATCCTTAAAAGAAATCGAAACCCGTCCGGGTTCCATCGTTCGTGGTGTTGTTGTTGCTATCGACAAAGATATCGTACTGGTTGACGCCGGTCTGAAATCTGAGTCTGCCATTCCGGCAGAGCAGTTCAAAAACGCCCAGGGCGAGCTGGAAATCCAGGTTGGTGACGAAGTTGACGTTGCTCTGGATGCAGTAGAAGACGGCTTCGGTGAAACTCTGCTGTCCCGTGAAAAAGCTAAACGTCACGAAGCTTGGATCACGCTGGAAAAAGCTTACGAAGAAGCTGCGACCGTTACTGGTGTTATCAATGGCAAAGTCAAGGGTGGCTTCACTGTTGAGCTGAATGGTATTCGCGCGTTCCTGCCGGGTTCCCTGGTAGACGTTCGTCCGGTCCGCGACACGCTGCACCTGGAAGGCAAAGAGCTTGAATTCAAAGTAATCAAGCTGGATCAGAAGCGTAACAACGTTGTTGTTTCCCGTCGTGCCGTTATCGAATCCGAAAACAGCGCAGAACGCGATCAGCTGCTGGAAAACCTGCAGGAAGGCATGGAAGTTAAAGGTATCGTTAAGAACCTCACTGACTACGGTGCATTCGTTGATCTGGGTGGCGTTGACGGCCTGCTGCACATCACCGACATGGCATGGAAACGCGTTAAGCATCCGAGCGAAATCGTAAACGTTGGCGACGAAATCACTGTTAAAGTGCTGAAGTTCGACCGCGAGCGTACTCGTGTATCTCTGGGCCTGAAACAGCTGGGCGAAGATCCATGGGTAGCTATCGCTAAGCGTTATCCGGAAGGTACCAAACTGACTGGTCGCGTGACCAACCTGACTGACTACGGCTGCTTCGTTGAAATCGAAGAAGGCGTTGAAGGCTTGGTTCACGTTTCCGAAATGGATTGGACCAACAAAAACATCCACCCGTCCAAAGTTGTTAACGTTGGCGACGTAGTGGAAGTTATGGTTCTGGATATCGACGAAGAACGTCGTCGTATCTCCCTGGGTCTGAAGCAGTGCAAAAACAACCCATGGCAGCAGTTCGCGGAAACCCACAACAAGGGTGACCGTGTTGAAGGTAAAATCAAGTCTATCACTGACTTCGGTATCTTCATCGGCCTGGACGGCGGCATCGACGGCCTGGTTCACCTGTCTGACATCTCCTGGAACGTTGCAGGCGAAGAAGCAGTTCGTGAATACAAAAAAGGCGACGAAATCGCAGCAGTTGTTCTGCAGGTTGACGCAGAACGTGAGCGTATCTCGCTGGGCGTTAAACAGCTCGCAGAAGATCCGTTCAACAACTGGGTTGCACTGAACAAGAAAGGCGCAATCGTAAACGGTAAAGTGACTGCAGTTGACGCGAAAGGCGCAACCGTAGAACTGGCTGACGGCGTTGAAGGTTACCTGCGCGCTTCTGAAGCTTCACGTGACCGCGTTGAAGATGCAACTCTGGTTCTGAGCGTAGGCGACGACGTTGAAGCTAAATTCACCGGCGTTGATCGTAAGAACCGTGCAATCAGCCTGTCTGTTCGTGCTAAAGACGAAGCTGATGAGAAAGATGCAATCGCAACTGTTAACAAACAGGAAGATGCAAACTTCTCTAACAACGCAATGGCTGAAGCTTTCAAAGCAGCTAAAGGCGAGTAATATCGAGTGCTCCAAATCCTTTGTGCTATTAACGGCACAAAGGGTGACGAGTAACTTGACAGATTACAGGATTCGTCCTGTAATCAATGACAAAGGGCGGCTACGGCCGCCCTTAATCAATACAGCAGCTAATTTTGCCTTTAAGGAACCGGAGGAATCATGACCAAGTCAGAATTGATAGAAAGACTTGCAACCCAGCAGCCTCATATTCCCGCGAAAGCGGTTGAAGACGCGGTAAAAGAGATGCTGGAACATATGGCCTCGACTCTGGCGCAGGGCGAGCGTATTGAAATCCGCGGTTTCGGTAGTTTTTCTTTGCATTACCGCGCACCACGTACCGGACGTAATCCGAAGACTGGCGACAAAGTGGATCTGGAAGGAAAGTATGTTCCGCACTTTAAACCAGGTAAAGAACTGCGCGATCGCGCCAATATTTACGGTTAAGTTCTTAACGAAACTTAACGCCGAGAAAAGCACCTGTATGGGTGCTTTTTTCATTTCTGTCTGTCCATATTGGAACCTTACTCTCAGTTAAACCGTACGTTACATCCACCGCTCAATAACAGCGGAACGCACCTCGTGTAATGGTAAATTGCTGCCAGACAACCTCGGTTTTGTCCTGCACACTTCCTGTAACAGGGAGGTGTTTCATGAAAATAACAACGGTCAGTACGTGTGCATTGTGCGGCATTCTCCCGCTAACGCTGTTGCCAACGCTGCCCGGAATGCTGTATATCAGCAGCCTGTTTTGCCTGGCGTGTATGCTCTGTCTTATTCCGCACAAGTATCTGCTATACGCCGGGTTAACCCTGTTGTTCTTTCTCTGGGGAATACTGGCGGCGAAAGAGGCTATCTGGGCGGGTAATACGCTCCCCGCTAACACACAGCAGGCCGTAGTGCAGATAACCGCCACTGACCATATGACCACACACTATGGGCAGATTACCCGCCTGCAGGGGAGACGGATATTTCCGGCGCTGGGGATCGTACTGTATGGGCAGTACTTGCCCGGTGAGGTTTGCGCGGGTCAGCAGTGGGCGATGACACTTAAGGTTCGCGCGGTACACGGTCAGTTAAATGAAGGGGGATTCGATAGCCAGCGCTATGCGTTAGCACAGCATCAACCGCTGACGGGACGTTTCTTGCAGGCTACAGTCATCTCGCCGAAGTGCAGTCTGCGTGCCCGTTATCTCTCTTCTTTGAATACGACGTTAGCCGCTTATCCCTGGCAGCGGGTGATCCTGGGCCTGGGAATGGGGGAGCGATTGTCCGTTTCGCAAGAAGTGAAAAACATTATGCGCGATACCGGAACGACGCATTTAATGGCTATTTCCGGGTTGCACATTGCCTTTGCTGCGCTTTTGGCCGCGGGGCTAATACGTAGTGGGCAATTTTTTATGCCAACCCGCTGGATCGCCTGGCAGGTTCCGTTAGTGGGTGGAATAGCTTGCGCAGTGTTTTATGCCTGGTTAACAGGGTTACAACCACCCGCACTACGCACCGTTGTTGCACTGATTGTCTGGGGAGCACTTAAGCTGAGTGGGCGGCAGTGGAGCGGTTGGGCAGTCTGGACGTGCTGTCTGTCCGCGATTGTGGTGGTTGATCCCGTCGCTATTCTGTCTCAAAGCCTGTGGTTGTCTGCGTTTGCCGTGGCGGCGCTGATATTCTGGTATCAATGGTTTCCATTGCCTGAATGGCCACTCGCGCGTACAGGACGTGTGTTTATCGAACTGGCGCATCTTCAACTAGGTATTACGCTACTGCTTCTGCCTGTACAAATCGCCTTGTTTCACGGTATTAGTTTGACCTCATTTCTGGCTAATTTGTTTGCAGTTCCATTGGTCACGTTTGTTTCCGTCCCGCTGATACTTGCGGGCATGATCGCACACTTAACCGGCCCGCTGGTTATCGAGACAGGTTGCTGGTATCTGGCCGACCGCTCGCTGGCGCTCTTATTCTGGGCGCTCAACAGCCTGCCAGAAGGTTGGATCAACATTGACCAACGCTGGCAATGGCTTTCTCTGGCGCCATGGGCAATGCTCATCGCATGGCGACTGAATGTCTGGCGTACCTTGCCGGTAGTCTGCTTTTCTGCGGTATTTTTGCTGAGCTGGCCGTTTTGGCGGACATCGCGAGCTGAAGTGTGGCAGGTATCTATGCTGGATGTTGGGCAGGGACTGGCAATGGTCATTGCTCGTAATGGTAAAGCGATCCTCTATGACACCGGGCCGGCATGGCCAGGGGGTGATAGCGCACAGCAGTTGATCATTCCCTGGTTACGCTGGCACAACCTGACGCCTGAAGGGATCGTGTTGAGCCATGAACATCTGGATCATCGTGGAGGCATGGATTCATTACTGAAAACCTGGCCAACAATGTGGGTGAGAAGCCCGTTAGGATGGAAAGGCCATTTACCCTGCTTTCGTGGCGAGAGCTGGCAATGGCAAGGATTAACGTTCAGCGCGCACTGGCCGCTTCGCGGAAATAGCGATCGAGGAAATAACCATTCCTGTGTAGTGAAGGTTGATGACGGAAAACGCAGTTTACTTCTGACCGGTGATATTGAATCACCCGCTGAACAAAAAATGCTAAGTCACTACTGGCAGCATCTGCAGTCCACTTTTATTCAGGTTCCGCATCATGGTAGCAATACTTCATCATCATTAGCGCTGATTCAACGGGTGGGCGGGCAGGCTGCGTTAGCCTCAGCTTCACGCTATAACGCCTGGCGTCTGCCCTCGTGGAAAGTGAAGCAGCGCTATCAGCAGCAGAATTACCAATGGCTGGATACCCCTCATCAGGGGCAGGTGACGCTGGACTTTTATCAGGAAAACTGGCGGATACGCAGTCTAAGGGATCAGATTTTACCTCGTTGGTATCATCAGTGGTTTGGCGTGCCGGAGGATAACGGGTAGAATATGCGGCTATTCTAACAAATGCTGGTTTTTTGAATGCATAACGATAAAGATCTCTCTACGTGGCAGACGTTTCGCCGACTATGGCCGACCATAGCGCCTTTTAAATCGGGTCTGATCGTGGCGGGTATAGCGTTAGTCCTTAACGCGGCCAGCGATACCTTCATGTTATCGCTCCTTAAACCATTACTGGATGATGGTTTTGGTAAAGCCGATCGCTCAGTGTTGATGTGGATGCCACTGGTGGTCATTGGGCTGATGATAGTACGTGGCTTAACCAGCTATGTCTCCAGCTACTGTATTTCCTGGGTGTCAGGCAAAGTGGTGATGACCATACGCCGCCGCCTGTTCGGTCATATGATGGGCATGCCCGTCGCCTTTTTTGATAAACAATCTACAGGTACGTTACTGTCTCGTATTACCTATGATTCAGAGCAGGTGGCGTCATCGTCTTCTGGCGCGCTGATCACCGTGGTGCGTGAAGGGGCCTCGATTATCGGCCTGTTTATCATGATGTTTTATTACAGCTGGCAGCTGTCATTAATTCTGATTGTGCTGGCGCCCATTGTGTCAATTGCGATTCGCGTGGTTTCCAAGCGTTTTCGTAGTATCAGTAAGAATATGCAAAACACCATGGGGCAGGTGACGACCAGTGCGGAGCAGATGCTGAAAGGCCACAAAGAAGTATTGATTTTTGGTGGTCAGGAAGTCGAAACCAAACGTTTTGATAAAGTCAGCAACAAGATGCGATTGCAGGGCATGAAGATGGTTTCCGCCTCTTCTATCTCCGATCCTATCATCCAACTGATTGCCTCTTTGGCACTGGCTTTCGTGTTGTATGCGGCCAGTTTCCCAAGCGTCATGGAAAACCTGACGGCTGGGACAATTACGGTCGTCTTCTCCTCAATGATTGCCCTGATGCGTCCGCTGAAGTCCCTGACTAACGTCAACGCGCAGTTCCAGCGCGGTATGGCGGCGTGCCAGACTTTGTTCACTATTCTGGATAGCGAACAAGAAAAAGACGAAGGTAAACGCGTTATCGAACGTGCGAGCGGCGATCTGGAGTTCCGTAACGTCACCTTTACCTATCCGGGACGTGAAGTGCCTGCGCTGCGTGACATCAATCTGAATATTCCGGCGGGTAAAACCGTTGCGCTGGTAGGGCGTTCAGGTTCAGGTAAATCTACCATCGCCAGTCTGATTACGCGCTTCTATGACATTGATGAAGGGCATATTCTGATGGACGGACACGACCTGCGTGAATATACCCTGGCATCCCTGCGCGATCAGGTTGCTCTGGTCTCGCAGAACGTACACCTGTTTAACGATACGGTAGCCAATAACATCGCCTACGCGCGTACGGATATCTACAGCCGCGAGCAGATTGAAGAAGCGGCGCGAATGGCTTATGCCATGGACTTCATCAACAAAATGGATAATGGCCTGGATACGGTCATTGGTGAGAACGGTGTGCTGCTTTCCGGCGGTCAGCGCCAGCGTATTGCTATCGCCCGTGCCTTGCTGCGCGACAGCCCGATTCTGATCCTCGATGAAGCGACGTCGGCTCTGGATACCGAATCCGAACGCGCTATTCAGGCTGCTCTGGATGAACTGCAGAAAAACCGTACATCGCTGGTCATTGCGCACCGCCTTTCCACCATTGAGCAGGCGGATGAGATTGTCGTTGTGGAAGACGGGCTGATTGTTGAGCGCGGCACCCATAGCGAACTGCTTGAACAGCGTGGCGTATATGCGCAATTACACAAAATGCAATTTGGTCAATGATCGCGCGCATCTGGTCTGGTGAATCGCCGCTGTGGCGATTGTTACTTCCGCTCTCCTGGCTTTATGGCCTGGTGAGCGGGGGGATCCGCTTATGCTATACGCTTGGGCTTAAACGCGCATGGCGCGCGCCAGTGCCGGTTGTAGTGGTCGGAAACCTGACTGCGGGCGGCAATGGTAAAACGCCAGTGGTTATCTGGCTGGTTGAACACTTACAGCAACGCGGCATTCGCGTGGGCGTGGTTTCACGCGGCTATGGCGGAAAAGCGCAGGCTTACCCGCTATTGCTGACGGCGGACACTACCACGGCAGAAGCGGGTGATGAACCGGTACTGATCTTTCAGCGTACCGGCGTGCCGGTTGCTGTTTCTCCGGTAAGAGCCGATGCGGTAAAAGCTATTCTTGCCTATCACGACGTGCAGATTATCGTCACAGACGATGGCCTGCAGCATTATGCTCTGGCGCGCGATGTTGAAATTGTGGTGATTGACGGCGAACGTCGGTTTGGCAATGGCTGGTGGCTTCCCGCGGGCCCAATGCGTGAGCGTGCCGGACGGCTTAAATCGGTGGATGCGGCTATCGTCAATGGTGGCATCCCGCAGGCGGGAGAAATTCCGATGCGGCTTGAGCCGGGACTGGCCGTTAATTTACGCACTGGCGAGCGCTGTAATGTCGCGCAGTTACCTAATATTGTCGCTATGGCTGGGATTGGCCATCCCCCACGTTTTTTTGCCACCCTGGCGGCATGCGGGGCCAGGCCGCAGAAATGTATCCCGTTGGCAGACCACCAGTCTCTGGCCTACAGTGACGTCAGTGCTCTGTTAGTTGCCGGACAAACGCTGGTGATGACGGAAAAAGACGCGGTGAAGTGTCGCGCTTTTGCTGATGAAAACTGGTGGTACCTACCTGTCGATGCGCATCTGTCGGGCGAGCAACCCGGTGTTTTACTTGATCGGTTAACCTCGCTGGCTCGTTAACGATTTCACGCTGCGGCAGCGAATGATTTATGAGGTTATCAATGTCGTTGCCACACCTTTCTCTGACGGATGCCCGTCATCTTCACCTTGCGGCACAAGGTCTGCTGAAAAAAACACGCCGCCGGGCAACTCAGGCGGATATTCTCGCGACTATTGCGCGCATGTCTTTACTGCAAATAGATACCATCAATATTGTGGCGCGCAGTCCTTATCTGGTGCTGTTCAGTCGACTGGGCGACTATTCCCCGCAGTGGCTCGATGGTTCGCTACAGCGCGGTGAACTGATGGAATACTGGGCGCATGAAGCCTGTTTCTTACCGCGCAGTGACTTTATGCTGATTCGCCATCGTATGCTGGCCCCTGAGAATATGGGCTGGAAGTACAAAGCGGGTTGGATGGAAGAACACGCCCATGAGATTGAGCAGTTACTGCTGCATATTCAGCATAATGGACCTGTGCGCTCGGCCGATTTCGAGCATCCGCGCAAGGGAACCAGCGGCTGGTGGGAATGGAAGCCACAGAAGCGCCATCTTGAAGGGCTGTTCACCGCTGGCAGGGTGATGGTGGTGGAGCGGCGTAATTTCCAGCGGGTTTATGATGTAACCCATCGCATCATGCCGCACTGGGATGACAAACGTGACCTGCTTTCGCAGACGGAAGCGGAAATTGTCATGCTGGATAACAGTGCTCGCAGCCTTGGTATTTTTCGTGAACCGTGGCTGGCGGACTACTATCGTTTAAAGCGTCCGGAGCTCAAAAACTGGCGTGATGCGCGCGCAAAACAGCAGCAAATTATTCCTGTCGATGTCGAAAAATTGGGCCCCATGTGGCTTCATCGCGATCTGCTTCCGCTGCTTGAACAGGCACTGGCAGGCAAGTTAACGGCCACCCACAGCGCTGTTTTATCCCCCTTCGACCCGGTGGTCTGGGATCGTAAACGTGCGGAGCAGTTGTTTGATTTTACCTATCGACTGGAGTGCTATACGCCTGCGCCAAAACGGCAGTACGGCTATTTTGTTTTGCCTCTGCTGCATCGTGGACAACTGGTTGGCCGTATGGATGCTAAAATGCACCGTAAAACGGGCGTGCTGGAGGTCATCTCGCTTTGGCTGCAGGATGGCGTCAAACCGGGGGGAACCTTACAAAAGGGTCTGTTCCAGGCAATCGATGATTTCGCGCGTTGGCAACAGGCGACGCGCGTAACGTTGGGACGCTGCCCTGACGGTTTATTTGCTGACTGTCGTGATGGTTGGGAAATAGCCCCAGCCCGGTAAACGATTATGTTAATATTTACGGATTCACAATCCGGTCCATCTGGAGGAACTATGGATCATCGTCTGCTTGAAATTATTGCCTGCCCGGTCTGCAATGGAAAACTCTGGTTCAACCAGGAAAAACAAGAACTTATTTGTAAGCCGGACAACCTCGCTTTCCCACTGCGAGACGGCATTCCTGTTTTGTTGGAAACAGAAGCCCGCGCTCTGACTGCTGATGAGAGCAAATCATGAGTTTTGTGGTCATTATTCCCGCGCGCTATGCGTCTACGCGTCTGCCCGGTAAACCGCTGCAGGATATCAACGGCAAGCCGATGATTGTGCATGTTCTGGAACGTGCGCGTGAGTCCGGTGCCGATCGTATTATTGTTGCTACCGATCATGAAGATGTCGCTCGCGCCATTGAGGCGGTGGGCGGCGAAGTGTGCATGACGCGCGCCGATCACCAGTCCGGAACGGAGCGCCTGGCGGAAGTTGTCGAGAAATGTGGTTTTAGCGACGATACCGTTATTGTAAATGTGCAGGGTGATGAACCGATGATCCCGGCGGTCATTATTCGTCAGGTGGCAGAGAATCTGGCGCAACGACAGGTCGGCATGGCAACGCTTGCCGCGCCGATCCACACCACGGAAGAAGCCTTTAATCCCAATGCGGTAAAAGTGGTGCTGGATTCTGAAGGCTACGCGCTCTATTTCTCACGGGCGACCATTCCCTGGGATCGCGACCGTTTTGCTAAAAGCCTCGAAACCGTCGGCGACACTTTCCTGCGTCATCTGGGGATTTACGGCTATCGCGCCGGTTTTATTCGTCGCTATGTCAACTGGCAGCCCAGTCCGCTTGAGCATATTGAAATGCTGGAACAGCTCCGCGTGCTGTGGTACGGCGAAAAAATTCACGTTGCTGTGGCGAAAGAAGTTCCTGGCACAGGCGTTGATACCGCCGAAGATCTCGAGCGCGTTCGCGCTGAAATGCGTTAGTTTTTCTCATCACACTCCACCCGCTTACAGATTGATGTCTGACGAGTATTAGTGGGAGGAGTGTCGTGTCTTGATTCTTTTCTTCTACTTTTCTGTTCATCAATTGATCTCATCCGGGTGACATCCGTCTGTACGACGCTCATTATGAAAGCAATCGCATTTATGAGGGCAATCTGAAATGGAACAGTTGCGTGCCGAACTCAGTCATTTACTGGGTGAAAAGCTCAGTCGTATAGAATGCGTGAATGAAAAAGCGGATACGGCCCTGTGGTCACTGTATGACAGCCAGGGAAATCCGATGCCGCTGATGGCAAGAAGCTTCACCACGCCGGGGATGGCGCAGCAGCTGGCATGGAAAACGTCCATGCTGGCACGCAGCGGTACGGTGCGTATGCCGGTCATTTATGGTGTCCTGACCCACGAAGAGCATCCCGGCCCGGACGTGCTGCTACTTGAGCGCTTGCGCGGCGTGCCGGTGGAAGCGCCAGCCCGAACCCCCGAACGCTGGGAGCATTTAAAAGATCAGATCGTGGAAGGGATGCTGTCATGGCATCGCCAGGACAGCCGCGGCTGCGTGGGTGAGGTGGATAATACCCAGGAAAACTTCTGGCCGTCCTGGTACCGTCAACGCGTTGAGGTGCTATGGAGTACCCTCAATCAGTTCAGCAATACTGGGCTAACGATGCAGGACAAGCGGATTTTGTTTCGCACCCGCGAGTGTCTGCCCGCCCTGTTCGAAGGATTTAATGATAACTGCGTCCTGGTCCACGGGAATTTCAGTTTGCGCAGTATGCTCAAAGATGCCCGTAGCGACCAGCTCCTGGCGATGGTAGGGCCGGGGTTAATGCTCTGGGCGCCAAGAGAGTTTGAGTTGTTCCGGCTGATGGATAATGCGTTGGCGGAAAGCCTGCTGTGGCAATATCTGCAACGCGCGCCAGTGGCGGAGTCGTTCATCTGGCGACGCTGGCTGTACGTGTTGTGGGATGAAGTTGCCCAGCTGGTTAATACCGGGCGTTTCAGTCGGTCTAACTTTGATCTGGCAACCAAATCACTGCTGCCCTGGCTCGCCTGACGAGCCTTTCAGCCACTGCCAAAGTCGTCCCAGCGTTTCGTAGCCGACGCGATCGCTATGCATCAGCCAAACGGGAGAGGGAATGGCACGCTCCCACGGGTTAAGCGGAGAGTTGACCGCCAGTTGATTGGCGGGTGCAGGCAGCGGATGCAGTCCGGCCTGCTGGAAGAAAATCATCGCGCGCGGTAAATGCGATGCGGATGTCACCAGCAGGAACGGCGCATCGCCAATCGCCTCTTTCACTGCGGCCGCTTCTTCTTCCGTATCTTTTGGCGTGTCCAGCGTGATGATCTCACTACGAGGAACCCCCAGCGACTGCGCCACGCGGGCGCCGACCTCCGCTGCGCTGACGGTATTGGTCTTCGCAATCCCACCCGTGAAGATCAGCTTCGATCCCGGATTAGCTCGCCACAGGCGCAGCCCTTCATTGAGGCGCGGAAGGCTATTACTGATAAGATTTGAACTCGGCGCCCACTGCGGGTTCCAGGTATAACCCCCGCCCAATACCACAATGTATTTTACTTTTTGCGTATCCTGCCAGGTGGGATAGGTATTCTCAATCGGTTTAAGCAGGCTATCGGCGACAGGTTGCAGGCTGAGCAGCAAAAGCGCCAGCCAGCTCAGGCTCATGCAGACTTTCCCCGTTTTCTGAAAGCGACTAAACCACACCAGCAACAATCCTGCTCCCATAATAAGCAGTATCAGCGGAAGCGGCAGCATCATACCGCCAATCACTTTCTTCAGCGTAAAAAGCATCCTTTTTGGTTCCTTTTTTAACCATATAGCAAGGGATCTGCAGGGATATTACACCAGAAAGGTTCATTCTCGGCGCGGGTGTGACAAAATAGCGGTTTTACTTAGTCACCCTTAAGTCAGCATGTGGAGCGCGTGATGCGGGATCGCAATTTTGATGACATCGCGGAAAAGTTTTCGCGCAATATTTATGGCACCACGAAAGGCCAGCTTCGCCAGACGATCCTCTGGCAGGATCTGGACAAGCTTCTTGCTGAATATGTGGGCCAAACATTGCGTGTGCTTGATGCGGGTGGCGGAGAAGGGCAAACAGCGATCCTCATGGCACAGCGGGGCCATCACGTTACCCTGTGCGATCTTTCTGCTGAAATGGTGGCGCGAGCTCAGCGTGCGGCAGAAGAGAAAGGTGTGAGCGACAACATGCATTTTATACATTGTGCCGCTCAGGACATTCCGCAGCATTTGGATTCTCAGGTTGATCTGATATTGTTCCATGCTGTGCTGGAATGGGTGGCTGACCCACAAGCCGTTTTAAAAACCCTGTGGTCGATGCTACGCCCGGGCGGCGCTTTATCGCTGATGTTCTACAATGCAAACGGCCTGCTGATGCGTAATGTATTGGTGGGTAATTTTGGCTATGTGCAACAGGGAATGTATAAAAAGAAACGGCGCACGCTGTCTCCCGATTTCCCGCGTGAACCTCAGGAAGTCTACGGCTGGCTGGAGGAGATCGGTTGGGAGATAACCGGTAAAACGGGCGTGAGGGTGTTTCATGATTATCTGCGTGATAAACAAAAACAGCATGACTGTTTAGACGCTTTAACAGAAATAGAAACGCGCTATTGCCGCCAGGAGCCGTTTATCAGCCTTGGGCGCTATATTCATGTCACCGCGCGCAAACCGCAGATGCAAGGATAACCTATGAGTGAATTTTCCCAGACAGTCCCCGAACTGGTTGCCTGGGCCAGAAAAAATGACTTTTCCATCTCTCTGCCGGTAGACAGACTTTCTTTTCTGCTGGCTGTGGCTACGCTGAACGGTGAGCGGCTTGACGGCGAGATGAGTGAAGGCGAACTGGTGGATGCGTTCCGCCATGTCAGTGATGCGTTTGAGCAAACCAGCGAAACCATCGGCGTGCGCGCCAACAACGCGATCAACGATATGGTGCGTCAACGTCTGCTGAACCGCTTTACCAGCGAACAGGCGGAAGGCAACGCCATTTATCGTCTGACGCCTTTGGGGATTGGCATCACCGATTATTACATCCGTCAGCGTGAATTCTCGACGCTGCGCCTCTCCATGCAGCTCTCTATTGTGGCTGGGGAGTTGAAGCGTGCGGCAGACGCGGCCGAAGAAGGCGGCGATGAATTCCACTGGCACCGCAATGTGTACGCTCCGCTAAAATATTCAGTGGCGGAAATCTTCGACAGCATCGACCTGACGCAGCGCATAATGGATGAGCAGCAGCAGCAGGTAAAAGATGATATTGCGCAGTTGCTGAATAAAGACTGGCGAGCGGCAATTTCCAGTTGCGAAATGCTGCTGTCCGAAACCTCCGGCACGTTGCGTGAGCTGCAGGATACGCTGGAAGCGGCGGGGGATAAGCTACAGGCTAATCTGCTGCGGATTCAGGACGCCACGATGACCCATGACGATCTGCACTTCGTTGACCGTCTGGTGTTTGACTTACAGAGCAAGCTCGACCGTATTATCAGCTGGGGCCAGCAATCCATCGATCTGTGGATCGGCTACGATCGCCACGTGCATAAGTTTATCCGTACCGCGATTGATATGGATAAAAACCGCGTCTTTGCCCAGCGATTGCGCCAGTCTGTCCAGACTTACTTTGACGAACCGTGGGCGCTGACCTATGCCAATGCCGATCGTCTGCTGGACATGCGTGACGAAGAGATGGTGCTGCGTGACGAAGAGGTCACCGGGGAACTGCCGCCGGATCTGGAGTATGAAGAATTTAACGAGATCCGTGAACAGCTGGCGGCGATCATCGAAGAACAGTTGGCTATCTATAAATCCAGACAAACGCCACTGGATCTCGGTTTGGTAGTGCGCGAGTATCTGGCGCAATACCCGCGTGCGCGTCACTTCGACGTTGCACGTATTGTTATCGATCAGGCGGTACGCCTTGGCGTAGCGCAAGCAGATTTCACCGGACTGCCAGCCAAATGGCAGCCGATTAATGATTACGGAGCCAAGGTACAGGCGCATGTCATTGACAAATATTGAAAAAGTGATGCCGGTTAAGCTGGCGCAGGCGCTGGCGAATCCGTTATTTCCGGCGCTGGACAGCGCATTGCGTTCAGGCCGACACATCGGTCTGGATGAGCTGGACAATCATGCCTTCCTGATGGATTTTCAGGAATATTTTGAAGAATTTTACAGCCGCTATAACGTGGAGCTCATCCGCGCCCCGGAGGGTTTTTTCTATCTTCGTCCGCGCTCGACCACGCTCATTCCTCGTTCGGTGTTGTCGGAACTGGACATGATGGTCGGTAAAATTCTGTGCTATCTCTATCTCAGCCCGGAACGTCTGGCGAATGAAGGGATTTTTACCCAGCAAGAACTGTACGACGAACTGCTGACGCTCGCTGATGAAGCCAAATTGCTCAGACTGGTGAATAACCGTTCTACCGGCTCGGACGTTGACCGCCAGAAGCTGCAGGAGAAAGTACGTTCTTCATTAAACCGCCTGCGCCGCTTAGGTATGGTGTGGTTTATGGGCCATGACAGCAGCAAGTTCCGCATTACAGAATCAGTCTTCCGTTTTGGCGCAGATGTGCGCAGCGGTGACGATCCGCGCGAAGCGCAGCGTCGTTTAATTCGTGACGGTGAAGCGATGTCGGTCGAAAACCGCCTGCAACTCAACGATGAGCCAGAAGAGAATCAGCCGGACAGTGGAGAGGAAGAATAATGATTGAACGCGGTAAATTTCGCTCACTAACGCTGATTAACTGGAATGGTTTTTTTGCCCGCACGTTTGACCTGGATGAGCTGGTCACCACGCTGTCCGGCGGAAACGGGGCGGGTAAATCCACCACCATGGCGGCATTTGTTACGGCGTTGATCCCGGACTTAACCCTGCTGCATTTTCGTAATACCACCGAAGCCGGTGCAACCAGTGGTTCTCGCGATAAAGGCCTGCACGGTAAGCTCAAAGCGGGTGTCTGTTACTCGATGCTCGACGTTCTGAACTCGCGTCATCAGCGCGTGGTAGTTGGCGTGCGCTTGCAACAGGTAGCCGGACGCGATCGTAAAGTGGATATCAAACCGTTCGCCATTCAGGGGCTGCCGATGTCGGTACAGCCAACCGAACTGGTCACGGAAACGTTGAATGAGCGTCAGGCGCGCGTGCTGTCTCTTGCTGAGCTGAAAGATAAGCTTGAAGAGATGGAAGGCGTACAGTTTAAGCAGTTCAACTCAATAACCGATTATCACTCGCTGATGTTCGATTTGGGCATTATCGCCCGTCGTCTGCGCTCAGCCTCAGACCGTAGTAAGTTCTATCGCCTGATTGAAGCCTCGCTGTACGGCGGGATTTCCAGCGCCATTACCCGTTCGCTGCGTGACTATCTGCTGCCGGAAAACGGCGGGGTGCGTAAAGCGTTCCAGGATATGGAAGCCGCGCTGCGTGAAAACCGCATGACGCTGGAAGCGATACGCGTTACTCAGTCCGATCGTGACCTGTTTAAGCACCTGATTAGCGAAGCAACCAACTACGTGGCGGCGGATTATATGCGCCACGCCAACGAGCGTCGTATCCACCTGGATAAAGCGCTGGAATATCGTCGCGAGCTGCACACGTCGCGTAAACAGCTGGCGGCAGAGCAGTACAAGCATGTGGATATGGCGCGTGAGCTTGGCGAACACAATGGCGCCGAAGGCGACCTTGAAGCTGATTACCAGGCGGCCAGCGATCACCTGAATCTGGTGCAAACCGCGCTGCGTCAGCAGGAAAAAATTGAACGCTATGAAGCGGATCTTGAAGAGTTACAGATCCGTCTTGAAGAACAAAATGAAGTGGTGGCGGAAGCTGCCGATCGTCAGGAAGATAACGAAGCGCGGGCGGAAGCCGCCGAGCTGGAAGTCGATGAGCTGAAAAGCCAGCTTGCCGATTACCAGCAGGCGCTGGATGTTCAGCAAACGCGAGCGATTCAGTACACCCAGGCGATTCAGGCGCTGAGCCGGGCCAAAGAGATCTGTCATTTGCCGGATCTGACGCCAGACTCCGCAGCAGAGTGGCTGGAAACCTTCCAGGCGAAAGAGCAGGAAGCCACGGAAAAACTGCTGACGCTGGAACAAAAAATGAGCGTGGCGCAAACCGCGCACAGCCAGTTCGAACAGGCTTATCAGCTGGTGGCGGCGATCAACGGTCCGCTGGCGCGCGGTGAGGCCTGGAGCGTGGCGCGTGAGTTGCTGCGTGAAGGCGTTGAGCAACGGCATCTGGCAGAGCAGGTTCAGCCGCTGCGCATGCGGTTAAGCGAGCTGGAGCAGCGTCTGCGCGAACAGCAGGAAGCCGAGCGTTTGCTGGCCGAGTTCTGTAAGCGTCAGGGTAAACACTTCGACATCGATGAGCTGGAAGCCCTGCATCAGGAGCTGGAAGCCCGTATTGCGTCCCTGTCTGACAGCGTGTCGTCTGCCAGCGAACAGCGTATGAACCTGCGTCAGGAGCAGGAACAGCTGCAGTCCCGCATGCAGCATTTAATGCAGCGAGCCCCCGTCTGGCTGGCGGCGCAAAATAGCCTCAACCAGCTTAGCGAACAGTGCGGTGAAGAGTTCACCTCCAGTCAGGAGGTGACTGAATATCTGCAACAGCTGCTGGAGCGCGAACGTGAAGCCATCGTTGAGCGTGATGAAGTTGGTGCGCGTAAAAATGCGGTTGATGAAGAGATTGAACGCTTAAGTCAGCCGGGCGGCGCGGAAGATCAGCGCCTCAACGCGCTGGCCGAACGTTTCGGCGGCGTGCTGCTGTCTGAAATCTACGACGACGTCAGCCTTGAAGATGCCCCGTACTTCTCTGCGCTGTATGGCCCGTCGCGCCATGCCATCGTGGTACCGGACCTGTCGCTGGTCACTGAACAACTGGCCGGACTGACGGATTGTCCGGAAGATCTCTATTTCATCGAAGGGGACCCGCAGTCGTTTGATGACAGCGTCTTCAGCGTTGATGAGCTGGAAGGCGCGGTGGTGGTGAAAACTGCCGAGCGCCAGTGGCGCTATTCTCGTTTCCCGACCGTCCCGATTTTTGGTCGCGCTGCGCGGGAAAGCCGCATCGAAACTCTGCATGCCGAGCGTGAAGGGTTGTCCGAGCGCTTCGCGACGCTTTCGTTTGACGTTCAGAAAACGCAACGTCTGCACCAGGCGTTTAGCCGCTTTATTGGCAGCCATCTGGCGGTGGCGTTTGAAGCCGATCCGGAAGCAGAGATCCGTCAGTTGAACAGCCGCCGCGTTGAGCTGGAGCGTGCGCTGACCAATCATGAAAATGATAACCAGCAGCAACGCATGCAGTTTGAACAGGCGAAAGAGGGCGTTTCTGCCCTGAACCGCCTGCTGCCGCGTCTGAACCTGCTGGCGGATGACACTCTGGCAGACCGGGTGGACGAAATCCGCGAACGTCTGGACGAAGCCCAGGAGGCCGCGCGTTTCGTTCAGCAGCATGGCAATCAGCTCGCCAAACTGGAGCCCATGGTTTCCGTTTTGCAAAATGATCCTGAGCAGTTTGAACAGCTAAAAGAAGACTACGCGTACTCTCAACAGATGCAGCGTGACGCGCGTCAACAGGCGTTTGCGTTGACCGAAGTCGTACAGCGCCGCGCGCACTTTGGCTATTCCGACTCGGCAGAAATGCTCAACGGCAACAGCGATCTGAACGAGAAACTGCGTGAACGTCTGGAGCACGCCGAAGCTGAACGTACCCGTGCCCGTGAAGCCTTGCGCAGTCATGCCGCGCAGCTAAGTCAGTACAGCCAGGTGATGGCGTCACTGAAAAGCTCGTATGACACCAAGAAAGAGCTGCTCAATGATTTACAGCGCGAGCTGCAGGATATTGGCGTTCGCGCCGACAGCGGTGCGGAAGAACGTGCGCGTATCCGTCGTGATGAACTGCACGCGCAGCTCAGCAACAACCGTGCGCGCCGGAACCAGCTGGAAAAAGCGCTAACCTTCTGCGAAGCGGAGATGGACAATCTAACCCGCAGGCTGCGCAAGCTGGAACGTGATTACTTTGAAATGCGCGAGCAGGTCGTCATGGCGAAAGCCGGATGGTGCGCCGTGATGCGCATGGTGAAAGACAACGGCGTTGAACGTCGTCTGCACCGTCGCGAGCTGGCTTACCTTTCTGGTGATGAATTACGTTCAATGTCGGA
The DNA here is from genome assembly GCF_018342065.1 of Citrobacter sp. FP75. Classification (GTDB taxonomy): domain Bacteria; phylum Pseudomonadota; class Gammaproteobacteria; order Enterobacterales; family Enterobacteriaceae; genus Citrobacter. The sequence goes on from NZ_JAFDOE010000001.1 coordinate 630,577, forward strand.
TAAGGCGTTGGGTGCGCTGCGTCTGGCGGTGGCGGATAACGAACACCTGCGTGACGTGCTGCGCATGTCTGAAGATCCGAAGCGTCCGGAACGCAAGATCCAGTTCTTCGTGGCGGTTTATCAGCATCTGCGCGAACGTATTCGCCAGGATATTATCCGTACCGACGATCCGGTGGAAGCCATCGAGCAAATGGAAATCGAGCTGAGCCGCCTGACGGAGGAGTTAACCTCGCGTGAGCAGAAGCTGGCGATCAGCTCCCGCAGCGTGGCGAACATCATCCGTAAGACTATCCAGCGCGAGCAAAACCGTATTCGTATGTTGAACCAGGGGCTGCAAAACGTCTCCTTCGGTCAGGTCAACAGCGTTCGTCTGAATGTGAACGTGCGTGAAACCCACGCCACGTTGCTGGATGTCCTGTCCGAGCAGCACGAGCAGCATCAGGATCTGTTTAACAGTAACCGTCTGACCTTCTCGGAAGCGCTGGCGAAGCTGTATCAGCGTCTGAATCCGCAGATTGACATGGGACAGCGCACGCCGCAAACCATCGGCGAAGAACTGCTGGATTACCGCAACTATCTGGAAATGGAAGTTGAAGTTAACCGTGGTTCAGACGGCTGGCTGCGTGCTGAATCCGGTGCGCTGTCAACGGGTGAAGCGATCGGTACCGGGATGTCGATTCTGGTGATGGTCGTGCAGAGCTGGGAAGATGAAGGTCGCAGACTGCGCGGGAAAGATATTTCGCCTTGCCGTCTGCTGTTCCTTGATGAAGCCGCGCGTCTTGATGCGCGCTCTATCGCGACCCTGTTCGAACTGTGCGAGCGTTTGCAGATGCAGCTTATCATCGCTGCGCCGGAGAACATCAGTCCGGAGAAAGGCACCACCTATAAACTGGTGCGTAAAGTCTTCCAGAATACTGAGCACGTTCACGTGGTCGGTTTGCGCGGGTTTGCGCCGCAGTTGCCTGAACCGTTGCCTGGAACGGAAGACGCCTCCTCGCAGGCAAGTTAAGTCAAGAAGGCGGCTCTCAGGCCGCCTTCTTCTTTTCTGAAAAGTACGCAATGCCTGGTGTAATTTCTTTATATTTCTTTACATTAGGTTAGGCAAAAACGATTTGATGTTTATATACTGAAGATAAGCCTGACGCGTCACCGGGCTTGCTCGTCATACTTCAGAGTGTATTGGCGTTTTACAGACCCCGCCCCGAGACAATCGGGAGAATACAGGCGGTCTGGCTATTTAAGTATGATAAAGAAAACAGGGGGCAAGGGATGTTGCTTAATAAAATGTGTGGTAGTCGGCTGTCGGCAATCAGTTTGTGCCTGGCCGTAACATTCGCTCCACTGTTCAATGCGCAGGCCGATGAGCCTGAAATGATTCCTGGCGATAGCTCAACGGTTGTCAGCGAGCAACCAACCGCGCTATCACAGCCGCAGGGACAATCTTTCGCAACAGCCGTCATGGCGGGTATTCAGGCGCTGCCGGATGGCGCGTCTGCGGAAAAAGCCCGCGCCGAATTACGTTCTCAACTTCCAGTGGGCTTCACGCCGGTTTACATGAGTCAACTGGAGTTGCTGTACGCCGCCCGCGATATGAAACCCATGTGGGAAAATCGCGATGCGGTGAAAGCCTTTCAGCAACAGTTAGCCGAGGTGGCGATTGCTGGTTTTCAGCCGCAGTTCACAACCTGGGTGGCATTACTGACCGACCCTGGCGTAACGGGGCTGGCGCGAGATGCCGTCCTTTCTGATGCGATGATGGGCTATCTTCACTTTATTGCCAACATTCCGGTCAAAGGTAACCGCTGGCTATACAGCGATAAGCCCTACGCGCTAACTACGCCGCCTATTTCGGTGATTAACCAATGGCAGGTGGCTCTGGATAATGGTCAGCTAACTCCATTTATTGCCAGCCTGACGCCGCAGCATCCGCAATATGCGGCGATGCATGAATCACTGCTGAAGCTGGTGGGCGATACGCGTCCGTGGCCACAGTTAACCAGCAAAGCCACGCTGCGCCCCGGCGAGTGGAGTAATGATATTCCGGCCCTGCGTGAAATTTTGCAGCGTACCGGCATGCTGGATACAGCAGTCAGTACGGCAGCAAGAGAAGGACGTAGCGCTTACGACAGCGAACTGGTTGCGGCGGTAAAGCGTTTTCAGACCTGGCAAGGACTGGGGGCTGATGGTGCGATTGGCCCAGCAACGCGTGACTGGCTGAACGTGACGCCGGCGCAGCGCGCGGGCGTACTGGCACTGAATATTCAGCGTTTACGTCTGTTGCCGGGCGAGCTAACTACCGGGATCATGGTCAATATTCCGGCTTATTCGCTGGTCTATTATCAAAACGGTAATCAGGTGCTGGCTTCGCGGGTCATTGTTGGTCGTCCTGACCGTAAAACGCCTATGATGAGCAGCGCACTGAATAACGTCGTCGTTAACCCGCCGTGGAACGTCCCGCCGACGCTGGCGCGCAAAGACATTCTGCCAAAGGTATGGAACGATCCAGGTTATCTCGAACGTCACGGGTATACCGTAATACGTGGCTGGAATAGCAAACAAACCATCGATCCGTGGCAAGTTGACTGGTCGACGATAACTGCCTCCAATCTGCCGTTCCGCTTCCAGCAGGCACCGGGTGCGCGCAACTCGCTGGGACGTTATAAATTCAATATGCCGAGTTCAGACGCTATTTATCTGCACGATACGCCGAACCACAATTTGTTCCAGAAGGACACGCGGGCGCTCAGCTCCGGTTGTGTACGCGTGAATAAGGCTTCGGAACTGGCGAACATGCTGCTGCAGGATGCGGGCTGGAATGATTCACGGATCTCGGATGCCCTGAAACAAGGGGATACGCGCTACGTGAATATTCGCCAAAATATTCCGGTCAATCTCTACTATCTGACCGCATTTGTAGGTCCCGATGGGCGCACGCAATATCGTACAGATATTTACAATTACGATCTCACCGCGCGATCCAGTGCACAAATTGTGTCAAAAGCTGAACAATTAATCAGATAAATGAAGCAGTTCGAGGAAAATGATTGTCGTAAGTTATGTTGGAAGCGGGGTCGAATGGCTGCAAGCCCCGTGTTTCCTGGGGTTGGGAGCCTTGACGCGGACTAGTTAGCCCGGTAAGGTTTCCCGCGTGCGCTAGAGCATACATACGATAACATTGACCTTGTAGACCTTAATACCATGGACAAATTTGACGCTAATCGCCGCAAACTGCTGGCGCTTGGTGGCATTGCCCTCGGCGCTGCCATCCTGCCCACGCCTGCGTTTGCTACACTCTCCACCCCACGTCCGCGCATATTGACTCTGAATAACCTGCATACCGGTGAGTCAATTAAAGCAGAGTTTTTTGATGGCAGGGGCTATATTCAGGACGAATTAGCAAAACTTGATCACTTTTTCCGTGATTTTCGCGCGAACAAAGTGAAATCCATCGATCCGGGATTGTTCGATCAACTCTTCCGTCTGCAAGGCCTTCTCGGCACGCGTAAACCCGTACAGCTGATCTCCGGCTATCGTTCCGTTGATACCAACAACGAACTACGCGCGCGCAGTCGCGGTGTGGCAAAGAAAAGCTACCACACCAAAGGGCAGGCAATGGATTTCCACATTGAAGGCGTTGCATTAAGTAATATTCGCAAAGCTGCGTTATCTATGCGTGCAGGTGGTGTAGGATACTACCCACGCAGTAACTTTGTGCATATTGACACCGGGCCAGCACGGCACTGGTGAGCCATAGCTTAATGAAACAGGAGCTGTATGAACTATCGTATTATTCCGGTCACTGCATTCGCTCAGAACTGCTCGCTGATCTGGTGTGAGCAAACGCGTCTGGCCGCGCTGGTCGATCCCGGCGGCGATGCCGAGAAAATCAAACAGGAAGTGGATGCCAGCGGTTTGACGCTCATGCAGATCCTGCTCACGCATGGTCATCTTGACCACGTAGGGGCGGCCTCTGAACTGGCGCAGCATTATGGCGTACCGGTCATCGGCCCGGAAAAAGAAGATGAGTTCTGGCTGCAGGGTCTGCCCGCGCAGAGCCGCATGTTTGGTCTGGGAGAGTGCGAGCCGCTGACCCCCGATCGCTGGTTAAATGAAGGCGATCGCATCAGCGTCGGCAACGTGACGTTACAGGTGTTGCATTGCCCGGGTCATACTCCGGGGCACGTGGTCTTCTTTGATGACCAGTCAAAGCTGCTGATTTCAGGCGATGTGATTTTCAAAGGTGGGGTAGGACGTAGTGACTTCCCGCGTGGGGATCACAGCCAGCTGATCGATTCGATTAAACGCAAGTTATTACCCCTGGGTGATGACGTGACGTTTATTCCCGGTCACGGCCCGCTTTCTACGCTGGGTAATGAACGCCAGCATAACCCGTTCCTGCAGGATGAAATGCCGGTCTGGTAAATGAAAGTCAGATAAATGAAAAAGGCCGCAGCAGCGGCCTTTTTAGTGGTAGGTAACATGGGCTTTCAGCGGTGCAATGCGGGTTTGCGCGGCACACAAGACCACTGAAAGCCATAATAAACTACCCCACCGTGGACACTGTGTGGACGCTCTGGGCGCTGGCACCACCCCTCAACGGATTGAGTGAAACAGCATCCTGTAAATACTCTGGGGCGAAGTGCGCGTAGACCATTGTCTGCTCTATTCGCGAGTGTCCCAGTATTCTCTGCAACGTGATAATACTTCCCCCGTTAATCATAAAGTGAGTTGCGAAACTATGGCGCAACGCATGCGTTGCCTGTCCGGCTGGCAGATCCGGTTTTACCTCTTTCAGGGTGTGCCTGAATTCCGGATATGCAGCATCAGAGAACAGAAAGCCTCTTTTGTTTTCGGCAATCAGTTTTGCCACCTCGGCAGATACAGGAACGGTGCGCGGTTTGTTCGTTTTCGTTTTAACGAACGTCACGCGGTTCTGTATTATGTGTTCTGCTTTAAGTTTCGCAGCCTCACCCCATCTTGCGCCGGTACTCAGACAGAGAACGGCAATCTTTTTGTTATCGCCGTCCAGCCGGGAAAGCAGTAGCGCGATCTCGTCCTGGGTGAGATAGCCAGTTTCTGGTTTCTCTTCTTTCAGTCTTTTTGTGCCCCGTATGGGGTGCTCACCGAAGAATAGTTCAGCCTCAATCAGTGCCGTAAACATGCCGCTGATACAGGTCAGATCGCGGTTTATGCTAGAGGGCTTTACGCCCTGACCTCTCCGTGCCGCCGTGTATTGGCTAATCAGGGTCTTCGTTATCTGAAACGCACATGGATCACCGGTAATTCTGGAAAAAATCTCGATTTTGCCCAAGTTAGATTTTCCATGCTCTTCGTGTTTACCTTTCAGATCCCACCAGATTTTTGTTAGCTCTGACAGATGCCGCTTATCTGTCGGCTTAGACAACCACTCTTTATCATGGTGGTTGTACTGCGTGTGTTTCTCAAAGGCTACCGCCTCGCTTTTCTTGTCAAACTTCCTGCGGATGCGCTTTCCGTTACGCCCGGCAGGTCTAATGTCCACTTCATATCGACCATCATCGAGTTTCTTGATTGTCATCAGAAAGCCCTCAGATTGGTTCGTTTACTTCTTTTTCTTAGCTTTTCATGCTTGTCATTCGAAAATTTTGTAACTAATAACAGGCACTTGTAATACATGTAATCGCGGTGAATTTTCAGCCAGTCTTTTGGCCGGAGTGCTGCGAGGTTGTTACATCTTGCCCATAGTGTGCGAGTGCCGGTGCGATTTGTCCGGACTCTGGAGATATTTGATCGGTCATAAACCACAACGTGTATTTCATGAAGCGCGGGTGTTGCAAGATTTTCATAGTTACATCCGTTGGAGGGGTTGTTCTTCCGCTTTCGTAGTACGTCAGCGAACTGTAAGGAACACCTGAAATTTCAGCAAATTGACGCCGATTTAGTCTTTCCGACTCTCGAATAAGCCCCAGCTTCTCACCTATTGATGTTGACATGTTATCGAAATCCTCTAATATTCACGTAATTCTCTAACTTAATGTGTGATGTTCTAATGTTCATTAAGGCACATTAGAGGACATTGAAACCCATTAGTTAGATCTAGATGAGAGGTTAACAGATGAGTAAGCAAATTGTCAGTACTACGGATGCCGTGCCTTGCCAGGAGTTTGCCCGTTTGATTGGCAAATCGTCAGCGGCTGTAAGGGGCATGATCGAAAAGGGCAAACTTCCCGTAGTGGAGATGACTGATCCTCAATCCACATCAGGCCGTGCAGGTGAATACTGGGTTTATCTTCCTGCATGGAACAACGGCATGAAACTGGCCTATGAAAGCCGCCCGAAAGAGATCCGCGAAGGCTGGCTGATGTGGCTGGGGTTAGGGGCGTAAGAATATGCACACGTTTAACAACTCTACTGAAGCGCAGCAATACGCACAGAACGTCAGCCAGGCCGCTGACGATCTTCTTTCGGCATTCAAAGGTGGCGAGTACAAAACAGCCATTGCCGTACTTGACTGGATGAAAGAAGCCGTAGCCGTCAATGCTTGCGTAATCATCGGGCCGATTGAAGGTGAATCACCTTGCAGTCAAAGCCCATCTTTTCCGGTTCGTTATTTAAAAATTAAGGATTAATAGATATGAATCAATTTAACCGAAAGTATTCAAAAAATGGATCGCATTCTGGATTCATCAAAACAGAATCAAAAGAACAGAAACACGCGGCGGTACACATTGACGAGCACACCACTATTTACCGTGGTTTTACCATTCAGCGCTGCCCGCGCGATAACCGCACTTTTAAAACACCGTACACCGTAACATGCAATGGTCATTATTATGGCCGTGACTTCACGTTAGCTGAAGCATTCCGCACTGTTAATAAACTGCATACGGAGGCCAGAAAATGAAAAAAGAATTAGCAGTAATTCATAATTCCCTGTTGGAAAGTTTTTATTTTAATAATGAAGCTAAGCCAGCCCGCAAGGATATGAATTTTAAACTCATGCAGGAGGGTATGAATCACCTGTTTTTTGTTGCTCAGTGCACAGGCGATGAAGAAGCAATGCAGTCGCTTGCAAGTGCCTGCGATGAACTCCACGCAGGAAACATCCCAGAACCATTGATGTGCTATGGGATGGAGGGTGCAACGTGTTCACGCTCAACCAACTATTATTAGGTCCAGCGATATGGCTGGCAGTTTTAATAATCCTGCTTACATTATTTTTGACTGCACTGGATAGATTCTTTTATCCGCACATTCATTACTGGTGCAGGATGAAAGAGAATTTAAAAATCATCATCAGCGTTGCATTTGGCGTAACGATATTTACGTTTCTTTCATTTGAATTGATGTTGCGAACAATAACTACCACAACATAACCAGCAGTTAGTAAACAGTTTCATTTATTCCGCATGTACATGCGGTGGGTTTTTACGCCCTGAATTTAGCAGGGCGCTTATTTAAATACCGTTTAAACACGATTTTCAAATAAGCGAATAACGAGAGGACCGATTGTGGATAGCAGGGGGAATAAATCAAAGCCCACGCCGCAATCGGGCTTTAAGCAATTTCAGGAACAGCGCAACAAACTGCGCGCGCAGCTCGATGCGCAGCGCCTGGGCGACACAGAAAGACGGTTTAACGCGCTGGGTGAAACACAGCGTAAAGCGCTTTACCTGCTGGCGAACGCTGCCGCAGCGGAGAGTGGTTTACCAGTGCTGACGCGCTCACAACTGAGGCGGGATTTCGCGGCATTCACCCGCGAAGAACAGAACACCATTCTGCTGGGCATTAAGCGCCTGGCGGAACTATCGGCGGCAATGCCGTGGTGCTGGCCAGATTACGAAGGACTGGCAGCAGACCGAATCATTGATCGCCACATCGCCAGCGATGGCAAACCTAATCAACAAGGTTAATCAAATGAACAACGTCATGATCGATATTGAAGCCCTGGACACCAAACCAACTGCCGCAATTGCCTCAATCGCAGCGGCATTCTTTGATCCGTTAACGGGAGCGGTTGGCGATACATTTTACACGCGAGTAGACATTGAAGATTCCGCGCGATTTGACGGCACCATTGGCGCATCCACTGTTAAATGGTGGTTGAGACAAAGCGCCGCAGCTCGTGCAGAACTCACATCTAACGATGCGAAAGGCATTTTCCCGACGTTGCTGGATCTGAATGCCTTTATCAATGGGGCTGACGATGCAAAAAGCGTGAAGATTTGGGCGCGCGAAACGGACTACGACCTGCCGATCATCTACTCCGCCATGCGTACTTTTGACATAGCACCGTGCTGGAGTTTCTGGAATGTGCGGGACGTGCGAACCGTGCACGAAATGGTGCTGATACTGCAAGGCCACGCATCAAGCCGCCTCGTTAGTGATGTTGCGCATCAGGCGTTATGTGACGTGCTTAACCAGATAGCGCAGCTAACTGACAACATCCGTACAATCTCTATGGATGGCGTAGCTAAAGCAATAGAGGCGTCATTATGATCCGCTCCTTCCTGAAATGGCCGGGCGGTAAAGCTCGCGTTATGCCGGAACTGGCTAAGCACCTCCCTGCTGACTATTGCCTGGTTGAGCCGTTTGTTGGCGGTGCAACCGTCTTTCTCAATACTAACTATCCCCGCTACGTCCTGGGCGACATTAACCCGGACTTGATAAATACATACCGTATAGCGAAGAACACCCCCGAACTTCTGATTGATGCCGCGTGGAATCTCTTTGAGCGCCACAACAGCAAAGCTGACTACATCTCTATAAGGGCTGAATTTAACCGTCTACGCAGCAATATCGTACTGACCCTCAAGTCCGAGGTGCAGCGCGCCGCTGCCTTTCTCTATCTGAATCGCCATTGCTTTAACGGCGTTGTACGCTACAACCTTAAAGGCGAATTCAACACGCCATATGGCCACTACAAAGCGCCATACTTCCCCGAACCGGAGATCCGCCAGTTCTCTGAAAAGGCTAACGACACAAAAACCACCTTTCTGTGTTGCTCCTTTGAAAGCACCATCCAGGCAAATCTGGTTACAGGTCCGGTTATCTACTGTGATCCGCCATATCTGCCGGCCTCAGAAACCAGCAATTTTACCGAATACTACGGCGGCTCATTTGGCGCAGACCGTCACCGCCAGTTAGCTGCCGCGCTGGTTAACGCAACAGATTTTGGTTGCCGCGTCATTTTGTCCAATAGCGACACCCCAGCTACCCGTGACATTTACCGCGCTTTCACCATGCACGAAATTGCCGTTAATCGCTCAGTCAGCGCCAACGGCAAACGCGGCAAGGCTGGCGAAGTGATCGCTTTTCGGAACGCCAGCGGCATGGATTGCCCGCCTGATGGTTGCCACTATTGCACCAGCCAAAAAAAATGCGCCGCGCTTTACTCCTCGGCTCGCGAAAGGGCTGTGTAATGGCTGCGCTCGCTTACTACAACGAAATCGATCTCTTTGCAGCGCAGTGGCTGCGCAATCTCATTGATGCAGGGCACATCGCGCCCGGCATTGTTGATACCCGTTCAATTGAGGATGTAACCCCCAATGACCTTAAAGGCTTTACTCAATGTCACTTCTTTGCCGGGATCGGTGTCTGGTCATATGCCCTGCGCCTCGTGGGCTGGCCGGACGATAAACCAATCTGGACTGGATCCTGCCCATGCCAACCTTTCAGCCCGGCAGGCAAAGGAAATGGGTTTGCTGACGAGCGGCACTTATGGCCCGCCTTCCATTGGCTCATTGGGCAGTGCCGCCCTGTCATTGTTGCTGGCGAGCAATCTGGAAGTGCTGACGCGAATGTCTGGATCGACCTTGTACAAACTGACATGGAAAGTCTGGGCTATGCCTTCGGGGCGGTCGCGTTTCCGTCTGCGGGGGTCGGCGCGCCGCACATCAGGGACAGAGCTTACTGGGTGGCCGACACCAGCGGCGAACGAATTTTTACCCAGAGATTTGGAGAGGCTGCAAGCCCGCAGGCAGGAACTGGCGAAGAAGAACGGGAACAACGGTTTTGGCTTAACCTTGGGGCAGGGAGTGGCGTTACTGGCGGGGTGGCCAACACCTGCCGCGAGGGACTGCAAGGGTGGGTATTTGGGTGGGAGGATGCGCAACGGGAAGCTATCAACGGACACGCTGGATGTGACGGCACAGATCGCGGGTGCGGCCCGGTTAACGGCTTCTGGCGATCTGCTGACTGGCTTCACTGCCGGGATGGAAACTGGAGGCCAGTTAAACCCGGACTTAAGCCGCTGGTTGATGGGGTTGCCGGACGAGTGGGAAAAATCCGCGCCTACGGGAACGCGGTAAACGCTTACGCCGCTGCTGCATTCCTCTCTGCGTATCTTCAGTCGGTGGCATAACAGTGATCCCTGCATCATTCGGCTACGGCCTGCCGCCACAACCGGAAATACAGCCCGACTATAACGGCAACCATCACGCCATTAAGGGCTGGCAGCGCACTGCATTTTCACGCGGTGCGCCGCGTGATATCTCCATCACTGAACGTAAATTGTGGGAAGTTAACAGCGAAGACCACGACTACCGCGCCCAGTTTCTCCACGGCCTGCCGGATTATCTGGCGGGCTATTTTGGCGAGCGTTACACCCGCATTTTTAAGGCCAGCAAGGCCGGTCGCCGTCATGCCAATATGTTTTTACGCACAACACTGGGTAAAAATATATTGCCACGCCTGCGCCACGTCACGAACACCTACCGCCGTGACCATTCCGAGCTTTCGCCGTTCCGCCATAATCTTGAATCCCTGCCATCTTATGACCGGGCACAGATAAAAGACTTTGCCTGGCGTGTGTCTGCGTATCTGGGGGAATGCTTCCATAGCTTCATAGATCGCAATTTTGATAACGCAGTAGCCGATGCCGAAGAACTGGAGCGCCGCGCCATTGTCTGTTGGGCCGCACTGGCCAATGAAGCAAAGGACTGCGGCACTGTGCCGCCGTACTGGTATGACTGGTGCCAGAGCACACTGACACCTCGCAAGGCTGAGTGCGGATTACTGCGCATGCTCTCGCCACGATGGTGGCAGGGTCGCATAAAGCGCCGCCGCGACACCATGCGCGAGCATCTGGCTATTTCCGTTGGACAGGTGCAGCGCGCCGCCTCTGCGTATGTCTCGCGCAGTACACTGAACGAATGGACCGAACAAAAGCGCCGTAACCGCGAATTCTTCAAAAAGTTTGAACTGGAGAATGACGAAGGCCAGCGCTTTGACATGATGGATTTAGTGGCGCGTAGCGTGGCCAACCCTGCGATCCGCCGCCATGAGTTGATGGCCCGCATGCGTGGCTTTGAAGACCTTGCTAATGAGCAGGGCTGTGTAGGCGTCTTCTACACCATAACCGCGCCGTCACGCTATCACAGCACCCACAGCAAAGGCGGTTTTGTTGAACAGTGGAACGGCTCCAGCCCGCGCGATACGCAGCGCTATCTGTGCGGCGTATGGGCGCGCATTCGCGCAGAGCTGAAGCGTAACAAGATCAGCACGTTCGGTTTTCGCGTCGTCGAGCCACATCACGACGGCACACCACACTGGCACCTGCTGTTGTTTATGCGCCCGGAACACCGGGAAGCGATGACCGGCATTATGCGCACCCACGCCTGCCGCGAAGATGCCAGTGAACTGACGAGCGAAGACGCCCGCAACGCCCGTTTTGATGCTGAGCTGATTGATCCGGAGAAGGGCACAGCAACAGGCTACATTGCGAAATACATCTCTAAAAACATTGATGGATACGCGCTGGACGGGGAAGCGGCCGACGAAACAGGCGAAAACCTTCGCGACATGGCGAAGCATGTTTCTGCGTGGGCATCGCGCTGGCGCATCCGTCAGTTTCAACAAATTGGCGGCGCACCGGTCACTGTCTGGCGCGAGCTGCGCCGCCTGCGTGACGTTACCCTTGCCGATCAGCGTATGGATGCAGTGTTAGCGGCGGCAGACGTGGGCGACTGGGCGGCATATGTGCACCATCAGGGCGGGCCGCTGGTACTGCGCCGGGATCTGGTTGTTCGTCTTACCTACAAAATCACCGAAATGGGCAACGAATACGCGGAGGACGTCCAGCGCGTTGACGGTATCTATTCACCACTCTCTATTGGGTCAGAAGTCTGCACCCGCACCACCACCTGGAAAATGGTTCCCAAAGCCGCCGCGCCAGCGGAGGCGGGTTTTTCTGGCGGCAACGCCGCCCCTTGGAGTTCTGTCAATAACTGTACGGGGGTTAAAAACCGCTCAACGGGCGATCATGCGCCACCAGAGCAAAAAACACGCGTTATGCGGGTAATTCAGTCGGCAGAAAGCCAGGGAATATCCATAACGCGGGCACAAGCCGAGTCATTAGCACGCGGCGCTCGATTAAGAGAGGGAAAAGTCATTTACCAGGTAACACCTGGCGGCGGTCTTCGTCAGCAATTACCGGGTAAATCGGAACGCCTGGCAAGCGCAATGCGCAGGGCACAGAAGCGCGGTGGAGTGTCGCCGCAAGAGGCTGGCCGGGATCCGGTTGGCCACTGGAAGAAAATTACACAGCAAGAGGTTAATTAAGTGGAAAACAATAAATTACCAGAGTTGCGAGTGAGAGAAATCGCCTATTCAGGATGGGATAGAGAGAACTGCACCTCACAAGAGGCGGCAGCACTGGGAAAAGAGGTGCTGGAGTTGCGGGAATTAAACAGCGAGCACACTGATTTCATTATGCCTTCCCGCATTTCAAATATTGAGCACCGCACCCCACTGGAGATTGAGGGTATGTACAGAGCAATGATGCGCCAAATGTTCGCCCGCGCTGGATTGCGACTACATGACCGCCAGGAGCCGGAAGAGGATTCGACCTTACCGCCTCCAGATGAATTTACCTGTAGTGAATGCGGATGTGTAACCGATGATCCAGAAGGGCGTCATTACTGCCGTGAGGATAATAGCAATGATTAATAGCCCGTTAACAGATGCAGATTTAACAGAAATACTATCCGGTGTTGTTGATGGCGTAACGCCAACATTGCAGGAAATATCAATGGCGCACGAGCTACGGGAACGCCGTAAGGCTGATAGCGCGGAGGCTATCGGCTACATTATTGAGTCGATCTATGAAGGGGGCGATGGTCGCGATATTGATTATTACGAGTCGGACTTAAAGGGGCTACCAATAGGAACCAAAGTCTACGCCGCCACGCAACCAGCACCAGAACGTGAGCGCATTCGCCGTGAACATGCCGAATGGTCGGATGCCACTTTCGGCAATGTTGGCCCTATTGGGCCACTGAAGCACCTCAGCAAAGAAGCGCTTGAAGCGGCCGCAGAACCCAATGACCTGAGCGAATGGGCTGATATGCAATTTCTGCTGTGGGATGCTCAGAGACGTATGGGGATTTCTGACGAGCTTATCACCAGGGCTATGATCGAAAAGCTAGCTGTGAATAAACAGCGCCATTGGCCGGAACCGCAAGACGGCGAGCCGAGAGAACACGTCAAAACACCATTTGCGCAGAGCATTGAGGATTTAGCCCGCGACCCGCGCAAAGTGGCGGATGAGCTAAAGCAGAAAATGAAGCCAGCACCAGAAGTGATCCACTGCTATCACTACCATGCCGAAATGGTGAAATACACCCGCGCGGGATACATCGGTACAACTAACAAGGTGCGTGACCGCGCATCATACCAGGGCCTTATGATTTTGATTGGCGAAGCCAATGATTGCACCGTTACCGCGATCTGTTCGCTTAGCTATCTGGGGGAGTCAGTGGAATGATTACTTATATTGCAATCTACCTGATCGGCTCTTTTATCAATTATGGGTTGGTGAGCCGCTACCACCCTGAGCGCGATTTCACTAGCTGGCTGCTTGGTTTTGCTTTATGGCCATTATGGTGGGTTATTCTGATCGCCTGTTACACCTTTCAGGGTGTCGTTCTTTTCTTTAATGGTTACGCAGAGCTGTGCCGCAAAGGGAGGTCGTAATGTCTAAATATATGATCAACCAGCGCCAGCCATTCCACCCCGCAAGCGGCCCCAGAATACCGGCAATGAAACCGCGCGTGATGGTGCAGATTCCGATTGAAGAGTATCAGCTCACTCTGAGCAGAACGCTCACACGTGAAGATATAGAGTTTATATTGCGTAGCGGACTGGGTGGTTACTGCAGCCACGAGTGCAGCGATGAAAGGTTAAGGGTTATGGATAAGCTAATTTTAATGCTGCGCGAGTTAGACCGATTCGAGCGGCAAACATCATTTGTCGGCGGGCGCGATTTTTAACCCGGAACCAGAAAGCAAAAGCCCCGCATCGCGGGGCTTCTTCATACTGCGGCAGGCTGAAGCAGGTCCAGCGCCATTTGTCGCTGCGCACCGCTAAGGGAACCCAGCAGGGCTTTTAGCAGGCTGTCACCGGTTTTCGCGCTGGGGCTTAGGGTGTGCGAAAAAGTGAGATTCATTACGAAGGTGTGACCGCATTCAACCTCTGAGCAGGCAAGATAAACGTCAGAGAACGTCTTATCCTTCCATACGGTTTTTTTAATGATGCACTTCGCGCCACACTCCGGGCAGTTGACCTTTAAAACTCGCATATTGCAGCGCCTTTTTGAGTTTCTTCGCCGCGATTTTAGCATGTTATTACTCACTGATACCCCCTGAGCCGCTGTTATCCTTACTATCAAGAGATAAAAAATGCAGGTGAAGCGATGGCGGAATATCTGGATCGTCGTTTACCGCCCGCATGAGGCGCCGCTGCACCGGGGCGACCTCGTCATGATGGTATGTGGCGCGAGTTTTTACCGGATCTCCCAGTCCACCCGCTGATGCCGGGATAATGCCAGCCAGGCCAGCCGGGAACCGGTGAGCGTTCAGAATGTCCTGGGCGCTGATGTTCTTGATGTTGGCGAATTCGTCCTTTGCGGAAATATCCCCCATTTCAATAAACTTGATGCCGTCTGGTCCGCCGTTCGGGATGTTGACCAGCACCGTGCGGAAGTTGCCGATCCCCTTGCTGCTTTCGAGCTGCTTTGCAATTTCCTCTTCCACTTCATCGGTCATGTTGGGATCGTTGGTGTAGAGGATGCCGCCCATGTGCGCACCATTGTGATAGTAGCGACGGCGAAAGATGGTCGCCTCACTGTTGAGCAGGGCGGAGTGAACCCCGCCGATATAATCCGGCAGGCCATAAACCTGCTGCTGCGGGTCGTATTGCGCCAGAAAAATGACATCCTCCGGGCGATAAACAAGGGGATCTGTCTCCTGGAGTACAATAAATTCACCGGTTTTGCAGCGGCGCATGTAGAGTGATGGTATCGGCAGTAAGCCGACAACCTCCCGCCAGCGGTTCCGCACCTTCACAATGGCCACGTCACCGAATGTCAGAAAATCAAAGATAGCTGCGCTCATGCGCTCATGCGTCAGTCCCCCGGACAGATAGCCAGACAGCACCATATTACTGCGGGCGTAGAGTATGCCGCCGTGTTGCCCGTTCAGGTTGGGGAGCTGCGCCAGCGCCAGCCGGTTGATCGGTGGCGTGTAATGCCCGTCATCGTCGTCATGCACCAGGCCGGAATAGTCCGTTCCGGTTGTCAGGATCGGTTCTGGCTTGCTGAAGGTAATAATACTCATCTTGCGATCTGAGTCGCGGCCCGCAGTACGCGCTGGCGCGGCAGGGCGCGCAGCCTGCTGCATGTTTCTGGGTTTATTTTTCTTGCTCATGCTGCGTTTAACAGCCTCCATCGGGATTTGGGTTTGTTCTCGTACTCCAGCGGCTCGTTATCTATGGCGTGAGAAATAGCCCAGAAGTCGTCAGCATGGCCGGTTTCAATGCTGCGGTCCGCAACAAAGGTCATTGCGTTGCCACTTTTCGTCGTGGTGCGCCGTATGGCCATAAATGCGGCCGGGATCTCTGTGTGCTCCTGGTCCCATTCAATGCGCTGGCTTTCGATAACGTCGCACGCCTTAAGTACAAGGCGGTTTTTGGTCTCCACGCCGTAATGAATGGCGGTGGCACGGTTGCGCGCGAATGCCTGAATGCTTTCAAAGACGCCCTGACCAATGCCGGTAACGTCGACGCCGATATAAGCCACGTTATACCGCCCGAAAACCTTCTTAATCTCCGCCGCCTGGTAGCGAAAATTCATTCCCTGCCAGTGATGCACCTCCAGCACCCTGAATCGCTCACCGGCAACCAGCGGCGGGGCGATAACCACCAGTGTGGAAGTATCGCCGCTGCGCGCCGGGTCATAGCCTAACCAGACTTCTCTGTTGCCGAATGGCCGCGCCGCTTTAGGGTCAAAGTCCTGCCAGGTTGCCGTGTCAACGGCGCAGCGCTCCAGATCGGAGAAAGAGAACACCGCATCCTGGCTGTCAACGAACTGACACATAAACAGCATGGCAAACACATAGGCGTTATACCGGTTGCGCAGCTTGTCGATACTGGCCAGGTTGAAGCCGCCCGCGATGGCGTCTTCCAGTGTGACGACATAGCGCCACTGTCCATCAGGGCAAAGTCTGCCGCCGTCGCGCAGCTCGTCAAATGACGGGAATTTAACAGCCTGGCGCTTTTTGTTGCCGCGCCGCCAGTCGTCACCCGTCCAGAACGCGTAAGCCTGATGTGTTTTGGCTGATGGCGTGGAAAAGTAAGTGATGCGCCATTTGTCGTGTGTGGCCATTGCGCTGGCCACATCGTTAAGATGCTTAAAGTTAGGCACCCAAAAATATTCATCGCAATACAGGTGTCCACTGTACGACTGTGCCGTGTTCTTGTTGGTGGACAGGAAGCGCAGTTCCGCGCCGTTGCTCAGTCTGATCGGGTTGCCGGTCAGTGTGATGCCGAAATACTTCTCTGCAATATTGACAATGTAGCTGCGGAAATACTCCGCCTGTGGTCTGGACGCGGAAAGGAATATCTGTGGATCGCCGGTCAGCACGGCATTCTCAAAGGCCTCGAATGCGCAGTACCACGTAAAGCCGATCTGGCGGCTCTTCAGTATGTTGCGGACTGCCTGACCGATATTGGCGCGCATGTGCTTCTGGTAGCCAAAAAGGTTTTCATCGGCCCAGGCGTCGAAATCTTCTTTTGTCAGTCCGGAAACGTCGTTTTTCCGGTATTTCCGCTTCTTGCGTGGTTCACCGTCCGGATCGGCATCCTCATCAGTACCACTACCGGACCGCGCGCCTTTGGCTTCTGCCAGTTTCTCTTTATGTTTGTTGGCCTGCGCGCGCAGCTTGGTGGCATGAGAAATGAGGATATCCATTTCCCGCAGCTCCAGATCGGTTTTACCGTCCCTGCTGGCCAGTAGCTGGTAGCGCCGTTCTATCGCCTCTTCTGTGGTTTCATAACTGAGCAGATCGGCCCAGTTAAATTTCTCCGCCCAATAGTAGATCATCCGCGCGCCGGGCAGATTAAGGTCACTGGCTATTTCTTTCGGCGTATGACGTCGCAGGTATAGCGACTTCGCAACGCCTATTAATTCTTCTGAATATTTTCCCATGCGGATAATTATGCCGCTTATTTTGGCGTTATTTTTAAAATAACTTCTCCTGTATTCGGTTTTGGGCTGATATCCGAATTAATAAGAATTCATCTTGTCGTAAGCGTTAAAAATAACATCTATTATCCTTCCTGTTGATTAGGTAAGCCGGAGGAAATAGTGTCTCAATTAATGACGCGCTGGCTTTGTATTTGTCAGGAAGGGCCAACGGTAGACAATCGCCTTATTAAGCGCGAATGGATTATTGAGGCGGCAGAGCTTTACGACTCATCCGTTTATACGGCGGAGATCTGGCCCGAACACGAAAGATGGTATGGCTCATTGGGGCACGTACTGGAAGTTAAGGCGGAAGAGGACGGTGAGGGGATAATGCGCCTTTATGCGCGTCTTTGTCCGGAACCAAATCTGATTCACGCCGTTAAAGGCGGTCAACTGGTGTTTAGCTCTGCGGAGTTTACCCCAGACGGAGACTGGCGCGGAACGGGCAAGAGTTATCTGGAAGGGTTGGGTGTAACCAACTCACCGGCCAGCGTCGGAACCACTCGATTGCAGTTCAATAAAGGGGCCAATTCACGCTTTGGCGATTACAGAGCTATCGCTTTTGATGAGTTGGCCGAAATAACTGAAAAGGATAAAAATTTGCCTGCTGATAAAAGTAAACAAACGTGGCGCAGCCTGTTTAACCTCAAAGAACGTGATCCAAAGCGTAACTTTGCAGACAATGGCAGCGGCGGCGAGCAAACGCCATCCAGCGACGATAAAGTGAACGCGCTGGCGGAAGTGGTGGACGAAATTGAATCGACAATTACCTCCCTGAATGACGCCGTTGATAAACTTAAAACGGTCATGGATACAAAGGAATTTGCCGATCTGCGTGAGAATCTCCCTCAAATTCTGTCGAACTTTAAAAAGATGGAAGAGCTGATCACCAAGGAACCGGATAAGAATCCGGCTGGCGGTTCCAATAAGGATTTTCAGTTCCTTTAATTAATAAAACTGAATACGAGTTTAATTACTTCCGTATTTATATAAATACGGACAGGGGTTTTTATGGCCTTTTTAAACCAGCAAGCCAGAGAGTTTATGAACTCATACTGTGCGGGCCTGGCAAAAGCCAACAACGCGACGGATACGTCGAAGTTTTTCACCCTCTCTAACCCGGTTGAAACGCAACTGCGCAAAGCGCTGATCGAGTCCTCCGCATTCCTGAAGGATATTTTTTGCGCTGACGTGGATCAGCTTAATGGCCAGGTTGTCGCAGTGGGTAATAACGCACTGTTTACAGGCCGTAAGGCGGGCGGGCGTTTTATTCGTACCGTAGGTGTTGATGGTAACACTTATCAACTGGTTGAAACGGATTCCGGCGCGGCACTGCCGTGGGATCTGCTGTCTACCTGGGCGAACGCGGGCGGCACGGATAAAGAGTTCTTCAAGCTGGTCCAGCAGGCAACAAACGAAGCCTTTGCGGCGGATATGTTGCGCATTGGCTTTAACGGCCTGTCCGTGGCTCCAACTACCGATCCAGAAGCTAACCCGAACGGCGAAGACGTCAACATCGGCTGGCAGGAAATTGTCCGCAAATACAATGGCGGCTCACAGATTGTTATTGATGACGTGACGCTGGGTAAGGGCGGTACTTATGCCACTCTGGACTCGATGGCCGCAGATCTGGTCAATACGCTGATTCCGCCGCAGTACCGCAATGATCCGCGCCTGGTTGTGCTGGTTGGTAGCGACCTGGTCGCCGCTGAGCAATACCGACTCTATCAGGAAGCGATTACCCCAACAGAAAACCTTGCCGCGCAGATGCTGAGCAAGACTGTTGCAGGTCGCAAGGCGTTTGTGCCGCCGTTTATGCCGGGCAAACGCATGGTCGTGACCACGCTGAAAAACCTCCATATCTACACGCAGCGCAATACCCGCCAGCGTAAGACGGAGTTTGTGGAAGACCGCAAGCAGTACGAAAACAAATACCTGCGTAACGAAGGTTATGCGGTTGAGTATCCGGAGCTGTACGCGGCATTCGACGAAAGCCATGTAACCATCGGCGAAGTTGGCGAGCCAGTGCTTGAAAGCATGGCGGAAAGTCTGGAAGAGATCGCCGAAAACAGCGCGCCGGTCGCGGAGGTTTAACAATGCTGTCTCCCGCCCAGAAACACAAAGAGCGCGTCATGCTGTCGCAGGCGCTGGCCAGGCATCAGCCGGTTACATCCGGTCACAGCCTGCACGTGCAACTGCGTGAACTGGAGCGGGACATTGCAGCGTTACGTACGCAACCGCGCACCTGTGACCGCGTGGAAATGAAGCGCACCATATTGCTGCCAAAGTGGCTACCCACTGCGCAGCAGTACCTGGATGCTGGCGAGGTTTACCAGAATCTGGTGTTTTCGTGGTGCATTGTCTGGCTGTTTGACGTGGAAGAGTTCGATCAGGCGCTGGACTGGGCTGACATAGCCATCAGTCAGGGACAACAGACACCCGATCGCCTTAAGCGAACGTTTACCGCCTTTGTGGCCGACTCAATTTTTGCATGGGCCGCAACCGCCACCGAACTGGGGGAGAGCGTGGAGCCGTATTTCTCCCGCACCTTCCGGAACGTGGCAGAAAAATGGCGGCTCCATGAAGAGATTTCCGCCAAGTGGTACAAGGCGGCGGGTCTTTTGCTGCTGCGTGATGACGCAGGCGCGCCGCGCGCCACCGCAGTGGACGATGTTGACACGCTTAAGAAGGCTGACGCCTTGCTTGAGAAAGCTGCAGCCTTTCACCGCGCCATTGGCGTGGGAACAATGAGAAAGCAAATTGCCGCCCGGATCAGGGCGCTGGAAAGTGGAAAAGCAGAATGAAGCGTAAAGGGTTATTTGAAGCCATCGGCATGATTTTTGCGGGGATCTTACTCCTTGCTCTGCTCGTGGCTATATCCATTGGTCTGGTTTATGGCTTTATCTGGGTCTGGTCGTGGGGCGTGACGGTTGCCGGGTTTGCCTCTCTGGCCATTCCGGTGACATGGAAGCTGGCATTTATTATCTGGCTGTTTATCGCCCTTGTCAGGCTGATATTTTGGCGAAAACGGCAAGATAAATAGCGGCTACCGCAAGCCAGTGTATGCAGGCAGAAACAACGAATACCACCGGCGCATTTCGCGCCATCCATCAGGAGATTCACATGTCTAAAGAATTTAAGTACCCGCTGGGTATCGTTGTAAAAGCAACAATCAGTGGTGAAAAAGGCCATATCAAAGGCCGCGCCGAGTACACGAATACCGAAAATCAGTATTACGTCCATTTACTTGCCGCAGATGGCCGCGCCATTGATCGCTGGTTTGATGAAAGCGAACTGACGCAAGCAGAACTGTAACGACTACCGACAGCCGGGCGGTCGCGGTGGAGATGAATCACTCTGGTGCATTGCATCGTGGAAACCGGTCAGACCGCCTTTTTCGGGAGCTTAAGCATGTTTAGCGGAACACCCATTGATTACCAGGACGCCACATTAACAAATGATGGGTTCTGGCCAGATTTGAGCCTGAAAGAGTTTCAGGAACAGCGCAGTATTCCACCCGATATTGATGCCGGGACGGTTGGCCAGGCACTGATAACCGCTGCGGGTGAGGTCAACAGTAAATTGCAGTCAGTCAGTGACAGCAACATTGGCAGCGGGTACGCAACCGCCGCCGCTGTGCCGGGGATCGTTATCGACGGCACTAACCTGCTGTGTGGCCAGTACAAAAAAGCGGTCTACGCGCTGGCAAAAGCCGATCTGATGGGGGAGTTTGCCAGCATTGGCAGGCGCGAGTCACACCCAGGGCAGGAAAGTGCGGACACGCGCAACGGGCTGATCGCGGAAGCATCAATGGTTATTCGCGCAGTTAAGGGACTGCCGCGCGCAACGGTGAGAATGATATGAGCACAGCACAATCACGGCTGGATTCACTGACAGCATTCTTTACCGACAATCTGCCGGAACGGGCAATGATGGCGTTTACATCCGAAATGGATGATCTGCAGGTGATACCCGCCCAGAAGAATCTGGGGCTGAATCAGTACCGGTTATCCATCCTCAAATATGACGCCATTTTTACCTGGGAGCGTTTCCCGTACCGGATATGTGATCCGCGCCTGCTCTTTGCGCTACTGACGGCATGGTCAGACGAAGAGACGCAGAACTTAATGTCACAGGTTGGCATTTCAGAGAGTGAGCCGGACTGGGATATTTCCCTTGATACGCAGGAATACGCCACTGTCGCGTTAACGGTGCCGCTGGCTGAGGAGTTGTGCATTGTCCAGGACGAAGACGGGGTGATTCCGTTTGATAGTAAGCGCTGGTCACTCGTTGATCCGCAGGTCTGGACCGCCACGGGCGGCACGGTATTTGGTGCTGGCATGGCTGGTGCGCCGGTAGTGCCTGATGATCGAGTTTAAAGGCGAGATTAGCCGGACGCAGCTTAAACAACTGCGTAAGGCGCTGGCGGAGCTGGCGCTGCCTCCCGCAAAACGTCAGCGCCTGTTGTGGCGTCTGGCCAAATATGGCGGGATTGCTGCCGCAAAGCGCCACGTCAGGCAGCAGGCCAGCCCGGACGGGCAGGCATGGGAAAAGCGCAAAACGAAGCGCAAAGGCAAGATGCTGCGCGGCATGCCAAAGCATTTGCATATTCGCGATCTGAAGCAGCAAAGCGCTGTGCGTATTTATCTTCAGGGTGGTGCATACCGTAACGGAGCCAAAAAAGTACCCGCGGGCATTGTGGGCGGCGCGCAGCAAAATGGCATGAGCGCCACCATAAGCAGGCGGCAGGTAACGCGCAGTACGCAGGCCGCAGCGGAACGTGATGAACCGTGCACGATTCGCCAGGCTAAACGCCTGCGGAGTCTGGACTACAAAGTCAAGAAGGGTAAGCGCTGGCGAAAGCCCGGATACAAAGAGATCCAGGAGAAGCTGACGAAGGCGCAGGCTGGCCTGATCATCAACAAGCTGACGACTGAAGAGGGCAAGCCCCCCAAAGCGTCATGGGCGGTCACACTCCCGCCACGCCAGTTTCTGGGCATGAGTGATGAAGAGTTTAACAACGCGCTGGCGCGCCAGCTTCAGGCCATAGGCTACGGCTGGGACGTCAAAGCGCAGGATGTGAAGGGGAAGGTATGACATGGCCCGCCGTGGTTGTCGATCAGGCTAATTTATTGCAGGGGTCGTCAACCAGTATTGAAAATAAGGTGCTGTTTGTTGGCCATGCCAACACCAACACCGGGAAACTGATTTCCCTGAATGCGCAAACGGATTTTGATGAAGTGTTCGGGGAGGAAGACCACGAACTTAAGCGCGGTGTAATGGCGGCAATGAATAACGCCACCTCCGACTGGAGCGCATGGGCCGCAATCCTTGCGCCGGATGATACCGATCCGGACGACTGGGTTGATGCTGTGATCGCCTCGCAAAAAACAGCGTCATGCGCCGGGATTGTCTTTAGTGGTGAGTTTTCCGATCCGGAGATTATCAACACCGCCGCTACGTTGCGCACCACGCTGATTAATACCTACAGCCGTTGGTGCTGGATGGTGATGTCTGTTAGTGGTCCGCAGGATGCTGAATCATGGGATGACTATATCGTCCGCATGACGGCTTTGCAGGATGGTATTGCAGCCTATTCGGTGCAGCTCGTACCACTCCTGTGGAAAAACGATCCGGGCGCGCTGGCCGGTCGTCTGTGTAAGTCCTCCGTCACCGTGGCGGACAGTCCGGCGCGTGTGGCAACGGGGCCGCTGGTCAGTATCAGTCAGTCCACGCTGCCGGTTGACGGCACAGGCAAAGAGATTGAGCTGTCGCACCTTCAGGCGCTCAATGAGGCGCGCTTCAGTGTGCCGATGTGGTATGTCGATTACGATGGTTGCTACTGGGCCGATGCGGTAACGCTCGATGTTGAGAACGGGAATTACGGCATCATTGAAAATGTCCGCGTAACGGACAAGGTATGCCGTCAGGTGCGCCTGAAAGCCATCCCCAAAATCAAAAATCGCTCACTGAACAGCACACCAGGCAGCACCGCCGCAAATGAAACCTACTTTGCAGGCGTGATGCGGGATATGTCAAAGAGCGTCACCATTGACGGTGTCCAGTTCCCCGGAGAAGTGCAACCGCCGCTGGATGGCGACGTCACGATCTCCTGGGTGGATTCAAGCCATGTAAATATTTATCTGGTTGTGCGCCCGTACAACTCCGCAGCGGTTATCAATGTCACCGTTGCGCTGGATACCAGCATTACCACTACGGAGGCCGCATAATGGCGCAGCGTATTTCGGGTCAGTCAATTGATGTTTATATCGGTACCGAACTGGTCCACCTGGAAAAAATCGGCCTGGACATTACCGACAATACCGCCGCCGCTTCCACGCGCGGTGTGCCTGATGGCTGGGTCGCTGGCGATGTTTCCGCATCCGGTGATATCGAGATCAGCACCAAAGAGTTTAAAAAAATTATCTCTCTGGCGTCTTCTGCCGGTTCTTATCGCAGCATCCCGGAACAGGATCTGATGTTCTACGGCGAAGCGGGAGACGAAGAGTTGAAGATTGAAGCCTTTGGCTGCAAGTTCCTGATCACCACACCGCTGGATAACGATCCAAAGGGCGGCAGTATTCTGACGCATAAATTTAAGTATCTGGTGACAAGTCCGGATTTCGTGAAAATTAACGGCATCCCGTATCTTGAATCGGAACTGGTTAATAAGGTGGCGTAATTGCAGTCAACAGCGAAAGATATTCTTTTGTTGTTATCGGTAGGCGCATTTATTCAGATTGGTAAGTTACTTAACAATCACGAAAAGATTACACCGGGGCTATTTATCGG
This sequence comes from Citrobacter sp. FP75, assembly GCF_018342065.1. Taxonomy (GTDB): domain Bacteria; phylum Pseudomonadota; class Gammaproteobacteria; order Enterobacterales; family Enterobacteriaceae; genus Citrobacter. Next base: position 654,869 of record NZ_JAFDOE010000001.1, read on the forward strand.
GCGCGTAATTCTGGGGTCGTTTTTGTCCCTGTCTGCGGGCGCTATTCTGATTAAATACCCCGACGCCTCACCGCTGGCAATATGCGGGGCAGGTTCCGCAATGGGTATCGCCGGTCATCAGATTATTGAAATCTGGATCCGGCAAAAATTTAAAGTCGATAAAACAAATTAACGGGAATTAAAAAATGGATAAAGCAAAGGGTATTATTCTGGCTATTGCCGGGAAAGATATTGCCTTCAACCCAAATGAGGTTGCATATAACAAGTTCATCAATGAAATGCAGATGGACAATAAAGTTGCACCCGCGCACAGCTACTTAATGCGCATTGTCTGCAAAGAGGATAAAGAGGCACTGGGCGAAATTCTCCGCCATCCCGGTGCCGCGCTTCAGATTGTTGGCGAGGTCAACAAAGAGTACGCACCGCAGCTTGAAATTTTCGTAAAGAAATAAGCGCCCGCCTGGCATCCGTGGAGCGCAACGGCTTAGAGCAGTACATGCAGTTGCGCCGCCATTATCTGCCAGGCCAGCCAGACACAACGGAAAATCTGGCCGCAGCTATCTGGCTGGATAACCGCTACTGGCAGAACATGAAAACCACCATTGCAAACGGCATCGCCCTGGCATTCAACGGATCGTAAGCGTGAAAGAACTCGACTTTACCATTGCACTGATCGACAAGGTGACGCGCCCGCTTAAGCAGATTGAAGGCTCAATGATGGGCTTTGGCAAAGTGGCCAAGCAGTCGTTTCTGGATATTGGCGCGGGGGCGATGGTGGCATGGGGCGCTATTCAGTCCGCTGAAGGTTTAATGTCTCCGGCGCTGGAAATGCAGCAGGAAATGAAGAAAGCCGCCGCTATGGGCGTGGATGACACCGCGCTGAAGCAGGCGCATGACGACGCGCTTAACTTCAGCATGGCCTACGGCAAGAGCGCAACGGAGTTTGTGCAGTCCACGGCGATGATTAATTCTTCCATCAACGGCCTGACCGATCAGGAGTTACCCAAAGTGACCTATGCGGCCAATCTGATGGCCGCAGCGGTGGGCGGCTCAACGGAAGAGGCTTCCGGCTTTTTCCGTCAGATGTTTGGCCAGTTCGCAACCTACGCGGACAGCATGGGCAAGTCTAAATTTGCGGAAGAGCTGACCGGAAAAATGGCCTATATGAAACAGGCTTTCGGTACATCGATCGCGGATATGCAGGACATGTTGCAGGGGGCGCACGGTGCGGGAACGTCGCAGGGCGTTGGGCTTGATGAGCAGTTCGCCGTGCTGGGCCAGCTTCATAAGACAATGGGCAATGAAGCCAGCGGATCCTATGAGGCGTTCATGCAAAGTGCGACCAGCGGCATGCAAAAGCTCGGACTGGCAGCAACAGACAGTAGCGGCAAGCTGCTGCCTATGATGACCTTGCTTCAGGAGATTCAGGGCAAGTACGGCAAAAGCATTGAGGGCAACGCCAAAGCGCAAGCCGATCTGAATGCCGCCTTTGGTTCCGGTGCGCTGGTTGTCTCTCAGCTTTATGGCAATACGCAACAGCTTGAAAATTCGATGCGTGAGCTGGGCGGCAGTGACAGTATGCGCCGCGCAATGGATATGGCCGCAGCACAAGCCAGCACCATGGACCGACTGAATAAAACCTATGACGCCATCAGGATCACCATTGGAGAAACGCTGCTACCGGAATTCAATAAGCTGGCCGGAGGCGCAGAAGATACTGCGAAAGAATTTGAGCGTTGGATGACGTTATTTCCCAATATCGCACATGTTATTGGTCTGGTCGCTACAGCGGCCATCGCATCAGCGGGCGCGTTTGCCGTCTGGAAGGTATCGGCGGGACTGCTCAAGGCAGCATTATGGCCGCTAAATCTGGTTATTAAGATGCTCACTTTCAGCATGACAGAGGCAACCATTGCCGAGCGTCTGATGGCAATTGTCACTAATGTTTGCGGCTTCCTCATGAAGCTGTGGCGCGGAGAGGTCACACTTACAACTGCTGTTACGTGGCTTTTCAATACGGCATTGGACGCCTGTGCCGCAGCTATGACTGCAATTGACTGGCCAATACTTCTGGCCGTTGTTGCTATTGCTGCGCTCGCCTTTGGCGCATACGAACTCTATAAGCACTGGGATGAACTGAACGCCGCGATAGCCAATACCGCAGTCTGGCAGGCACTGGTTGCTGCCGCTAACTGGGTCGGTGAGTCTTTCGCCGGTCTCTGGCAGTGGATCGTCCAGGGCTGGGACTGGCTGGTTGCCGCCTTTGGCAATTTCTCGCTAACGGGCGTATTCACCTCAATGATTGAGTCAATCAAAGGGTTGTTCTCAGGGCTTTGGGAGTGGATTAAATCCAGTTTTTCCGGCGCATGGAACTGGATAGCAGAAAAGCTAAATAACATTCCGGGCATCAATCTGGATGTGTCAGCGCCTGCGCCACCGTCGCCAGTGTCAAATACGCTGTCAACCGGAACAGATTTACAGGGCGTTGCACCAGGTGGGATTAACGGGCAAATAAATAACAATAAATCAGCCGTTGATAAAAGTAAGCACATTGGACAGGTAAATATTTACCCACAACAACCACTGACGCCAGCGCAATTAATGGAATGGCAGGAGGTACAACCGTTATGAGTGAGATTCTCTATGTTGATTTATTAATTGAAAATGGCGACTTTGTTCTTAATTCAGGTAATGAGCCAATACTCTGCAATAACGACCAGAGTATTGCACAGGACATTGTGCACTCCATTATTGAGAGCGGCCTTGCTACCGCATTAGTTAAAGAGCGTAGCCCAACAATGCGTGGCGATATTTTTACGCAAATGGAATTGCTGGTTGAAAGTGATGAACGAATTATTCCCGGCTCAGTAGTCATCAATGAAGAGTCGGAAGGGCGGTTATGGGTGACGGCTTCGACTTATGATTTTGGCAACGTATCGGTAACGGTGGATTAATGGCGACAAATGATATTCCACAGGTAGATTTCGAAGAGGTCTTAGAAGGCGCCGGAATGCCGGTCACACCTGATGAAGCGAACGCCGAGTTTGAAAAGGCCGTTGAAGCACAGGGGATGATCACTAACACCTCGTCAATGTCGCCTTTCTGGCGTCTGATTACCGTCATTGTCACAACGCCGGTGATGTGGATTAAGGATGCACTGGTCAACGCCATCATGCCTGGCATGTTTGTGGCCACCGCGACTGGAAAATTGCTGGACCTGCTCGCCTGGGGTTTGCGCCTTAGTCGTAAGCAGGCCACCGCCGCAAAGGGTACGATTTATTTTACCAAGCAGGATGCCACAGCGGTGGTGACAGTACCTGCGGGAACTGTCATCCAGACGGAGCGCATTAACGGCGTGATTTATTCCGTCACGGCAGATGCGGATTACACCATTGATGCCGGGTCAGACGGTGCAGAAATCCCGGTTACCGCCACCGGAACCGGGACAGCCTACGATTTAGCGCCGGGCTATTACCATATTCTGCCTACTGCGGTGGACGGTATCGCATCTGCGACCAATGACGATAACTGGCTGGTAACACCGGGGGCAGATCAGGAGAGTGACGACGAGCTGCGCGAGCGCTGCCGCAACCAGTACAACCTGTTGGGCAACTATCACACTGACGCCGTATACCGCAGCATGATAGCCAGCGTTGCCGGGCTGTCTATTGATCGCGTGTTCTTCGAGCATGACGCCCCGCGCGGCCCCGGAACGGCAAACGCCTACTTACTTCTGGACACCGGCGTTGCGTCCGATCCGTTTATCGCCGCCGTTAACACGTACATCAATGACGAGGGACACCACGGCCATGGGGATGACATGCAGTGCTTTGCACTGCCGGATACGCAGCAGGATTTGACCGTAACGCTGTATGTGGCAAGCCCCGACAACATGACCGATGGACAGCAGTCCGAGCTGAAAACCAATGCAGAAAACCTTGTTCGCTGCGCATTCCGTGAGAACGCCGATTACGACGTTGAAAAGACGTGGCCATATTCACGATTTTCATTTTCAAAACTCGGCCAGGCGCTGCACCGCAATTTTGCCGTACTGGATTCAGTCGAATTTTCGCTAACGGATATTGTCAGCGATCTGAACGTCCCGCGCCTGAATTCGCTGTCGCTGGTACTGGCCCATGACTGATTACCTGACCACGCTGGCGCAACAGCTTAAAAGCCTTAGCCTGCCGTCATGGATGAGCAAAGGCGAACCGGTAAAGCTGCTTAACGCCTGCCGCCTGTACTGGGAACGTATGGCCTTCTGGGTGCAGTACCCGCTGCGTCAGTTCAATGCACTGACCTGCGACGAGCGGATCCTTGACCTGCTGGCCTACGAGCGTGACATATCGCGAATGGACGGTGAGCCGCTTAGTCTTTATCGCAAGCGCGTGTTTTATGCGATGGATAACGCGAGGGATGCGGGAGAAATAGCGGGCTTTATCAGCATCTTTAAGCGTCTGGGGATTGGGTATGTTGAGCTTGATGAGCGCCAGCCCGATCTGGACTGGGACATTATCACTGTCAACGTCAGTGACAGCCAGCTTGCTGACAATAGCGATCTGATGATGAACATCATCCAGATGTACGGGCGAACCTGCCGCCGCTATCGCTTCCAGGTGATCACCGTTCTGCCGCTGGCAATGCGCTGCGGCGTCATCAGTGGCGAGTATCAGTATTTTCCGGCATCACTGCCGGTCGCAGCTTCCACCGCCAGGAGTCTGCAGAGTTCAACAGTTTTTAGTGCGAGAATTCAATAATGTCACAGTCAGCTATTACCACTGCCTTTGAGGGCTACCTGACGCAACAGGTTGCCAGCGGTGGTGCAGTTACGCTTGATCAGTTCATCTTTGCCAATGTTCCCGACCTCGATCCAGACGTCCCAATTGACCGCAGCGAGCAAATACCGGTTGATTACATTGTTTATCAGCAGGCCGTAACCCTGCCGGGTGTTATCAACAATAACGAAGTGGTCTACTCCGTGACCATGGGCGCTGAAGTGGGCGACTTTGATTTCAACTGGATCGGTCTGGTTAACAGCGCAACCAGCCTGCTGGGTATGGTGACGCATGCGCCGGTACAGCAGAAGTTTAAAAACGCTGATGGCCAGCAGGGTAACACGCTGACGCGCTCCTTTTTGATGGAGTATGACGGCGCAGCAACGGCGACCTCTATCACCACCCCGGCAGAGACATGGCAGATTGATTTTACCGCCCGACTGGCTGGAATGGACGATCGCCAGCGTCTGGAGAATATGGACATTTACGGCTACGGTGCGTTTTTCGGTGACGGGTATCTGGTATGGGGCAACCCAACGGATGGTTATACGATTGATGCGGGCGTTGGTTATGTTGATGGGCTGCGCGTCCAACTGAATGCCGATCAGTCCCTGAATGTGACCGCGAAGCCCATCAGTGTATATGTTGACGCTTGCTGGAAAGGCACACTAACCAGCGTCTGGAATGTGCAGCAACAAATCACACTGGCCAGCGATTTGAGCAATTACACCGATGCAGACGGAACGGCGCACTATGTCTTTGCGGTTGCCAGCATTGATGCAAATGGAGCGGTAACAGATCTGCGCCCGTCCGGCTCAAAGGATAACCAGGCACTGTCCGGCTATTTGCAGACCAAAAATAATTTAGCGGAAATAGCTGACGCTGGCGCAGAGGCGCAGGCCGAAGCCAGGGCAAACACCGGCTGCGGCACAGCAGCAACGGGAACACTTACAACGTCAACAACTGATTCCACCCTGTGGCGTGTTTTGACGGTTGGTGACCACGGGGTTGGTAATGCCGCTATCTTGGCGGTAGATACGGCTCTTTCGTCTCCTGCTGGCTATCCCTCCGGATTTTTTTTGCAGAATGGCAGTCCTGACAATAATCGCTACGGTAGCTACGGAGCAGGGGTGCATTTACTGTACACAACCAATCCTGAAGCCGGGGCATACTCGGGTAATCTATTTGTGCGTGCTGACGGCCACGTTATTGGAGAATGGTTGCAGATTAACGCTGACGGCACTATTTCGGCACAGCGTGTAAATGAGCTTTACGGAACGCTGAATAAACCAACTGCCGAAGATGTATCCGCACTGGCTTTGTCAACAGCAACATTTTCTATAGGGACTGATTTTAACGACGCGCCATCAGGTTCGACATCGTTTGTATATAACGAGGCGTTAAATGCTCCGCCAGCTAACTGTGCTGTAATCGACTGGTGGGGGCTTAGCCCTAAATCTGCTGAATACACCGGATACAGGGGGCAAATAGCTGCGGATTACGCTAACGGGCGTTTGTATTTCAGGACGTTCAACGGTGACAACAATACATCCACTCCGTGGGATCTGTTGTATTCAGGCAGGAATCCACCTGGACCGTTGGATACCGGCGCAATGCCGCTTTATCCGTCCCCCCTGACCGTTGACCTGAACACGCTGGGCGCAAGTTCGTCTGTGGGCGTCTATAGCCAACAGATGGATGTTTACGCCACGCCGGAATTGCACTATCCAACGCAGCAATCCGGTACGCTGTTAGTTACTCCCTCTGCTTATGGTTGCCAGCAGGAATATACGACTTTTAATTCGGGACAAAAATTCACGCGAGGTCTTTCAGGTAATTTTGATGGAAGCGGCCCATGGCTTCCATGGGTTCCTCAATATTCACCCGGTAATCCACCACCATCTGTAAGCAGTATTCGTATGGCTAACTACGGCATAAATGGTAGTGAGGGCGTATATGATTCGTCCCAGCGAATATTAACAGGCATATATGCAACAAATGGTTGGGACAACCCATCAACACAGGAATCCAGACAGATGCAGTACGAAATTAACGGATCTTTTTATAACGTAGCCTGGGTATAAATTATGAACCATTTTAATTGTACAAAAAGAGAAAATATCTATGTGCAACCAATTGAAAACGCCCCACCGTTATTGGTGAGTGGTTCTCTAAATGCGGACGGAGAAAATTACTACGATTTTCAAAAGACAATTACGCAGCCTTATACCTGCGTTGTAAGTACCTCAACGGGAATAGTTCGTTATATAGATGCCGACCCGTCCACTATTGCTCCGCATGTTGGGGAAAGTGTTTTCGGTATTGATGAATACCCGGAAGGCGTCACATTTGATGGTGTATGGCGATATGACGAAGGCACAGGGGAGTTTTATCAGGATGGGGAACTCGTTACTGCAAAGGTGCTGGCAGAGAATGCCGGGTTGCGAGCTAAATGCGCCGTCATTGCCACTTCAGCTATCGCAACTTTACAGGCTGGCATTGATGGAGGCCGCTCTCTGGATGGTGATACTGACCTGATGGCGTTGTGGCAGGATTATCTTTGCGACCTTCGCACAATGACGCCAGAAGATTTGCAGCAATTACCAGCCGCTTTTCCGGCGCAACCGAATTCTGTTATTTGATTTATTTACGCTACGGACAGCGTGAATTAATAAACGCAATGATGCGGAAGATATTAACTTTGTAAGGCCATTAATATGAAACCGTTATTTATTCCCGTAATTATGGGTGCTTTGCTTATGTCTGCCTGCGCCCCGCATGATTTATTACAACAGCAGGCTAACGAAAATAAAGCGCTGGCAACGCTTCATCAGGCCGAGCGTGAAGACGCAAGGGCTAATCAGACAGGTGTTGCGGCGAAAGCGGCGGCGGTTGCTGCGAGCCAGCACGCCACCGCTACGCAGCAGCAGGCCGAGGCCGCGCAGGCCAACTTTGAACAGGTAATGAACCAGAGCGGGAAAGAGTAATCATGAGCTGGCGCGATGCTGATCTTATCTTTTCTGATGCACTGCCTGCGTTAAGTTGCTCAATGGTTCCGGCACATCCCTATATTTACGGGTTGGGGCAGGAGACGGGTAACGGCAATTATCTGAGTCCGGCAAATGCCTGTCAGTATCTGGCGGGCAAGCTGGCCAGCACAGGCGGAACGTTTGACACCATCGTTATGATGGTGGCCAGCTCATCGCACAGCGAATTTATGGCAGCACTCAACGCGCTGGCTGATGTATTCCCCACACCATCATTTACCCAGACTGCGAGACTGGCGCAATCAATGGCCACACTCGCAACAGACAAGATGCAATTACCGGATAAACCGCGCAACGCACTGCCTGAAGCGCAACTGCTGTCTGTTACAACAGCCCGTACCATGTCGGCATCATCAGCCATTACAGCGGCACAAGAGGCGGCAGCAGCGCCCGCCAGTGTGGCGGATATTGAGGCGGCGATAGCCAGCTTTGCCACCACATGCCAGCAGATAGCAGAGGACGCGGCGACAGCGGCGGGGGATCTGATCGCCAAAAGCGCCAGAATTCACGCCTTCTCAATGTCGGGCGATCTGGTAACAACCGCATCAGAACTGGTTAAGGGTGTACCTGATAGCGCGGCGGGCTATACCGCCGCAATGATGTTTGTTGCGCCGGATTTATCGGCCATCAACGCAATGATTCACGATATTGGCAATTAATTGAGTACCGCTATGAAACAGCGTAACGAATCGCAAATCATCCCCTTGTTAAGACAGGAAGAAGGGATCCGCTATAACCCATATATTGACAGCCTGGGATATCCGACAACAGGCGTTGGCTTCAAACTGGGGCCATCAGGCGCGCCGTTGAGCCATTACACTTTTTCGCTGAGCGATAACACCATCAACGCCTGGTTGCAGGATAACGTAAACGGAACGCTGGCGAGCATGCAGAGCAACAGTGAAATCGCCACTGCTCTGGCACATTGTAACCAGGAGCGAAAAGACATCCTCACCAGCATGGCCTATCAAATGGGTGTTTCAGGTCTGGCGGGCTTCCACTGTGCGCTTTCTGCTATGGCGGCAGAGGACTGGGCGGAAGTTGCAACCCAAATGCTGGATAGCTCCTGGGCGCGCCAGACGCCGGAACGCGCGCAGCGTCATGCAGACGTTATGCGCTCAGGGCAGTGGCAACCGACATATGATTTTTAAGGGGTGAATTATGTCCGCAGCAAACATTAACTTAGCCCTTAACGGCGAGCCGGTCCCGCTGAAAAACCTGAAGGTGACAATATCAATGAAGTTGCCGGATAAGGATCAGTCCGGTCAGTCGTCCAGTACTACCGCATCAGAGCAGGGGACAAAGGCGAAGGAAATGCGGGTTGCGGGCATAGTGCCTTTTACCGATCCGGACAGTTTGCGCCGTATCTTCCAGATGGCTGGGGCAACAGGCAGCAATGGCGCAAAGCAGGTTTACCGCGTGGCCCATTCCACAGCCCGCGCTGTGAACTTTCGTGAGGCAGTATTTACCGGAAGTGTTGACGCGCCGGAAGATGACGGCACACAGGCCTGGGCGGTGACGTTCACATTGCGTGAGCAGGTGAGTGTTGCTGAGAAAAAAGAACAGCGCGCAGACGGCAAGGTTAACAGCAAAAAACAAACACCGGGCGGCAATGGCGGGACAGGTTCGGCTGATGCGCAGGAAAGTGAAGAGCAAATGTCATGGTTTGAGAGCAAGGTGCTCAAGCCGATAAATGACATGATAGGTGGCAAATGAAACAGATTACGCGGTTACAGCTGGCAGGCGATGAAATCAACGTTGCCGATCTTAATCTGGCTCTTGAGCTAAACACCTGCGGACGTGGTTTTATCACGGCGAGCACCCCTAAAGACTATACCGGGCAGGTTGTGCGCCTCGATGTGGGTTATCCGGATCTGTTACTTCGCTGGTTTACGGGGTATGTCGAACGTAGCCAGCCTGCGGAAAATGGAACCGTGCGCCTGTTTGTGCGGGAAATGGCGGGAGTGCTGGAAGGGGATTTGCCCTGCTCATTCCAGCATCCGACGCTGAGGCAGATTGCTGACTGGCTGCACAATCAGAGCGGCCTGACCATTGCCTTACCTGATGGTGTGAAGTATACCGACACGCCCGCGCCATATTTCACGCATTCCGGTTCAGGGCATCAGCTACTCAACGATCTGGGGAAAGCATTCAGCATCCCGGATTATATCTGGTGTCCCTTGCCGGATGGCTCAGTCTATATAGGCGAGGCTGGCAAAATGATGCTTTCCACAGCGGTGGATATCCCCGCCGAGTTTAGCCAGCAGACCGCAAACGGGAAAACCCTTACTATTCCGGTGGTTCAGTCAATCCGCCCCGGCGTGATCGTTAATGGCCAGCGCATTACCCATGTCAGGCTGTACGGCCCAATGATGGATTTAACCTGGACGCCCATCAGCGCGACTACTGGCAAACCAATGCAAAAGCCACCTTTGCGCCGCCAGATTGAACAGATTTACCCCGAACTTACATCTGGGCTTCACCTGCCGAAATTTGCCCGTGTTCAGGCTCCAGCGGAAGACACGCAGGCGGGGAATATATCTAATCCGTTCCGTCCGCGTTACGCCGTCGATCTGCAGTTGCTTGATGCTGACGGGAACCCGGCAAAAGACACTCCTGTTTATCCGGCCATCCCATTGCCAACCCCAATGGGTGGGAATGATGCTGGTGTCTTCAGCTACCCGCCACCCGGCACAATGGTGGAGATCGGTTTTGCGGATGGGCGGCAGGATCGCCCGTTTGTTCGTCAGGCCATATCACAGGGTAACAGCCTGCCGGACATTAAACCCGGTGAGCAGCTCCAGCAGCAGCGCGCCGAAGTGTCGCAGCGCGTGACAACCTCCGGTGACTGGGTGCGGCAGACTGACCAGGCGATCAATGAGTCGTCAATGTCGCGCGTCGTGAATGCTGACTCAGAGCAGCGCAGTGTGACAGAACGTACAACGACGATTAAGGCTAACGACACTTCCACCATTGTGGGCAAGTCCACATTAATGGCCGGTTCCATCCAGCACGTGACGACCGGCGATCATAGTCTGGGTGTGAAGGGCAGTTCAGTGGCCAGCATTGGCACGGATAAGACGGAGAAGATTGCAGGTAAATCAGCCGTTGATGTGGGCGGCGGCATCACGACCACAGCGAGCGGAGACATTACCGAGACCAGCGGCGGAACGCGCAGCAGCACCGCAGCGACAACGCAGCAGATCACCGCGCCAACCGTGTGGCTGGGCAGCAAGGAAGTAAACGTCACGCAACTCATGCTGGACACGCTCGACCTGCTTAACACTCTGGTTGCTGCGCTTGCGTCACATACCCACACTGAAACGGATAGCGAGACACGCCAGCCAACCAACGCCCCGGACATTACGGCGATAGCTACACAGGCCCAGGCGCTGACTGAGAAATATAAACCCATCATCGCATAAGCATTAAGCACCACACTCACAGCCCGCAAAATGCGGGCTTTTTTACGTCCTCCCCAGACGCAACCAGAGCCACCACAGCAGCCCACACAGCCACCCCATGCCAGCGCAACACCATCAAACGATCAATGCAGCAGGATGCCGCACAGCGAGCCACAGCCCACGCAACGCAATCAACCACGTGACAAAAACGGCGCTACACCGCACCCGCCTGCGCTTTTTGTGTTGAGAGTTTATTTCAGTTAGAAAATTCTACAAACCACCCCGCCAGCCCGCGCCAGCACTGGCGGTCTGTCAGAGTTCGCAAACTGAAAAGATTGAAACAGATTTCATTTTTTTTCAGTTTTAACGATCAATTCGGGAAAGTGTTAAAAACGCAACGCTATGTAAATAAAGGCTTTTAACTACTTTTTGTCACCAGAAACGATCAAATAAACGATCATTTTACATTGGCGTAAAAATCAGGAAAGGTAGGAACGGCGCGTCATGCGGGGTGTTTTGGCCAAATACAATAACTGAAAATTTTAGAGCTAAGTTGCGAAGAGTAACAAAAAGGCTCGGTCGCTGCCGAGCCTTGTTTTGCTTCTCAAGCAAGTATTGTTATAGCCTTCCCTGCTTAATTTTGAAATCAACTACACCTTCAGTTTTAAGATCAATTGTGCAGGAATATGTCATTGTTGTTTTTGCGTTAAACCCATTGGAAAATTTAACCTTATCGCCAAAATATGTTAGTTGCCCTTTTTTGCTGTCCAGTATGAATCTAGAAAATTTTTGCTCTAGTACACCATCGGTCCATTCAAAATCAAATTTTGCTGAGCGTTCAACAAGTGGAACGCATTGCACTATGGCCGCTCCGATCTCTTTGTTGAATAAGCACTGTCCATCCGTAGCTGCACAGGTTTTAACATCTTTTTCTGCGTCTGCGGTTTTGGTTGTATCGCTTTTATCACTTGAACACGATGACCAAAGCCAGCAGACGATTATTGCCAGTACCACAAGGATAAGGCATCCACCCGCAGCTTCTTTTTTCGATGGGGGAATGACAGCGGGGCTTGAGACTCCGCAATGTGGGCACGTCTTTGCGGTTGATGAAACCTCTTTTTTACATTCCTTGCAAACAGTAAGAGCCATAAGAAAATCCCTAAAAGCATAGATCATTGACTTGTTGGAAAGCAGAGATCTTGTGATTTTGTGCTTAGAGGGCAGTGTGTGAAAAACCCCGCCGAAACGGGGTTATTTTACTGATGTGGTCAATGCGTGGACATTGATAGAAATAAATCCTTTTATTTCAGTTGATTAAAAGAAAGAAATAAGCCGCAGCAGCGGCCTTTTTAGTCTTTCGTCACTTACAGTACAGCGACAATCGCTTCACACAACGGTGCCATGTTATCTGGCGTCATACCCGCCACGTTCACGCGTCCGGAAGCAACAGCATAAACACCAAATTCTTCACGCAGACGCAGAACCTGTTCTTTCGTCAGGCCGCTGAAGGAGAACATGCCGTTCTGTTTGATGATAAAGCTGAAGTCGCGGTTTGCACCTTTCTCCTGCAATGTATTCACAAACAGCAGACGCATGCGCTGAATGCGCTGGCGCATATCGGTCAGTTCCTGCTCCCAGATAGCACGCAGGGCATCATTGCTCAGAATGGTGGCGACAACTGACGCACCGTGGGCCGGTGGGTTGGAATAGTTGGCACGAATGACAGACTTCATCTGGCTGAATGCACGGTCAACGGTGTCGGCATCGGCGGCCACCAGCGTACAGGCGCCTACGCGCTCATTGTACAGACCAAAGTTCTTGGAGTAAGAGCTGGCGACAATAAGCTCTTTGTGCAGAGCTGCGAATGCGCGCAGGCCTTCGGCATCTTCTTCCAGACCACGAGCAAAACCCTGATAAGCGAAGTCGAACAGCGGCAACCAGCCTTTTTCGACCGACAGCTGCGCCAGCGTTTGCCACTGCTCCAGCGTAGGGTCAATACCGGTTGGGTTATGGCAGCAGCCGTGGAACAGCACCACGTCACCCGCCTGTGCTTCACTGAGGCTTGCCAGCAGTGCATCAAAGTCTAAGGAATGGTTTGCCGCGTCGTAATAATTGTACTCACGTACTTCCAGACCGGCGGAGTTAAAGACGCTCTTATGGTTCGGCCAGCTTGGGTTACTCACCCATACGCGTTGAGCTGAGGTGTTTTTTGCCAGAAAATCAGCAGCCACACGCAGTGCACCTGTACCGCCAGGGGTTTGTGCTGTACGCGCGCGTTTGTCGTTAATCAGTGCGTTACCTTTACCAAACAGTAATTCCTGAGTGCAATGACCAAACTCCGGAATACCGTCAATGCCAAGGTAGTTTTTGGTGGTTTCATTTTCCAGTATATATTGCTCGGCTTTCTTCACGCTGGTTAACACCGGCGTTTTGCCTGTCTCATCTTTATATACACCGATCCCGAGGTTTATTTTCCCTGGGCGGTCATCGGCACGAAACAAATCAGCCAGGCCCAAAATTGGGTCGGCAGGAGCGGCGGTAATGTTCTCAAACATGACGAGGTTCCATTGTGGTTACAGAAGGGAAGTCCGCTATCAGGTTAACGGGAGATTTACAAAATGCCAACCGTTAGTGACGAAAAGCCGGGGTGTTTTTTAAAGACGCAAGAATCCGCTGGCGGATATAAAAAAACAGGACCGAAGTCCTGTTTTTAAGGCATATAACAAAGAGGTCTGCTATTAGAACTGGTAAACGATACCAACAGCAACGGTGTCGTCAGAGCCTACACCCAGTTTGTTGTCGGAATCGATCTGGTTGATGATGTAATCAACATAGGTGGACATGTTTTTGTTGAAGTAGTAAGTCGCACCCACTTCGAAGTAGTTCACCAGATCTACGTCACCGATACCTTCGATGTCCTTACCTTTAGATTTGGTATAGGCGATGGACGGACGCAGGCCGAAGTCGAACTGATACTGAGCAACCAACAGCACGTCTTCAGTTTTGTTTGCATAACCGTTGGAGATACGGGTTGCGTTATGGGTTTCGCTGTAGTTCGCTGCCAGGTAGATGCTGTTAGCATCGTACTTCAGGCCGGTTGCCCACTGCTCAGCTTTGTCGCCGTGACCACGCAGAAGCGGATTCTGTTGTGCATCGGTACGGTCAGCAGCGCCGTATGCACCCACGATACCAAAGCCTTCGTATTCATAGCTGATAGAACCGCCAACGCCGTCGCCGTTAGAACGACGAACGTCATCACGCTCGTTTTTGCCCAGGTACTGTACAGCGAAGCTCAGGCCTTCAACCATACCGAAGAAGTTGGAGTTACGGTAAGTTGCGAGGCCGCCGTTACGCTGAGAGAAGAACTGATCGGAAGCTGCAGTATCACCACCGAATTCTGGCAGCATATCGGTGTAACCCAGTGCATCGTATACGACGCCGTAGTTACGACCGTAATCGAAAGAGCCTGCATCGCCAAATTTCAGACCAGCAAAGGCCAGGCGGGTTTTGTTGCCGTCCTGCGCGTTTGAGCCTTCAGCGTTGTTGCCGGCAAAGTTGTATTCCCACTGGCCGTAACCGGTCAGGTCGCCATTAATCTGAGTTTCCCCTTTGAAACCAAGACGGGCATAGGTCTGGTCGCCGTTGCCACCGTAGCTATTTTCACCGTTGTGCTTGGAAAAATAGTGCAGACCTACTGCTTTACCGTACAGGTCTACTTTGTTGCCATCTTTGTTATAGATTTCTGCAGCGTTAGCTGCCCCGGCTACCAGCAGAGCAGGGATAACCACTGCCAGAATATTGCGCTTCATCATTATTTATTACCCTCATCGGTTTTTATATGACACCTGCCACTGCCGCCAATAAATTCCGTCAATCAAAATTTACGGAACTATTGATGAGAGTTTGGTGTCTTTATGTGTCTGACAGGCATCTTTCCATTCAAACTAGCGTTTCGCTACCGTCAAAGTGCTACAAATATAAAGATTTGGTTTCAAAAAGAAAAAATGTGTAACAAATTGTTATTTTTATGCAACTTTGTGAACAACTTCAAATTTCAGCTGTCGCTGCGCTATAAATCACCGAATTCATTTCTATTTATATGATTTTCTTATATTTAATCTGCATAACGGATCTTTTCTGCGCAGATGCTGGAAAGATCGTCGTTTACAGTTGACTATTTTTAGCCGTCCAGAATGCCGTGCAAATGGTTAAAAATTGTTCTATTTAGTCAGAAAATGCTAATCCACAATAAAAGTGCTGATTATTTTTTGTGCGCAAATGTTGCAGCGAAATATTACGTAACAGGAAGGAAGATGGATGGGGTTGCATTCAGGTTGAATTGCGCGTCGGCATAAGTGAAGGTCGTTGCCTGGGCGATGGATATAAAAAAGGCCAGCAATGCTGCTGGCCTTTGGATGAATCATTCAGAATTAGAAGCTGGCGTTACGCGGTGTACGCGGGAACGGAATAACATCACGCACGTTTTGCACGCCGGTGACGTAAGCGATCAGACGCTCAAAGCCCAGACCGAAACCGGAATGCGGAACGGTACCGTAGCGACGCAGGTCGCGATACCACCAGTAATCTTCCTTGTTCAGACCCATCTCCAGCATGCGGGCATCCAGCACGTCAAGACGTTCTTCACGCTGAGAACCACCGATGATTTCACCGATTCCCGGCGCCAGAACATCCATTGCGGCGACGGTTTTACCGTCTTCGTTAAGGCGCATATAAAACGCCTTGATATCTTTCGGGTAGTTTTTAACAACTACTGGTGCTTTAAAGTGTTCTTCGGCGAGGTAGCGCTCGTGCTCAGAAGACAGGTCAACGCCCCAGTAGACCGGGTTCTCGAATTTTTTACCGCATTTTTCCAGAATGCTTACTGCGTCGGTGTAATCCACCTGCGCGAAGTCAGCCTCAATGAAACGCTCCAGGCGTGAAACCGCGTCTTTGTCGACACGTTCAGCGAAGAACTTCATGTCGTCTGCACGCTCTTCCAGTACGGCTTTGAACGCGTACTTCAGCATGGCTTCAGCCAGGCCCGCAACATCGTTCAGATCGGCAAAAGCGACTTCCGGCTCCAGCATCCAGAACTCAGCCAGGTGGCGGCTGGTATTGGAGTTTTCTGCACGGAAAGTCGGGCCAAAAGTATAAATTTTGGACAGGGCGCAGGCGTAGGTTTCGCCGTTCAACTGGCCGGAAACGGTCAGGAACGCTTCTTTACCGAAGAAGTCTTTGTCGAAATCGACTTTCCCCTGATCGTTACGCGGCAGGTTTTCCAGGTCCAGCGTCGAAACGCGGAACATTTCACCCGCACCTTCGGTGTCTGAAGCGGTGATCAGCGGAGTCGATACCCAAAAGAAACCCTGCTCGTGGAAAAAGCGATGCAGCGCCTGTGCCAGCGTATGACGTACGCGCGCGACTGCACCAATCATGTTGGTACGTGGACGCATATGCGCCACTTCACGCAGGTACTCAATGCTGTGACGTTTTGCTGCCATTGGGTAGGTATCAGGATCGTCAACCCAGCCGGTCACTTCAACCTCGGTGGCCTGAATCTCAAAGCTCTGTCCCTGTCCAGGAGACGCAACGACTTTACCCGTCACGATAACCGAGCAGCCCGTCGTCAGACGTAATACGTCTTGATTGTAATTGGGCAGAGAATTATTGATGACGGCCTGTACAGGATCAAAGCAGGAACCGTCATAAACGGCGAGGAAGGAGATGCCAGCTTTTGAATCTCGGCGGGTACGCACCCATCCGCGCACGGTGACTTCGCTGTCAACGGCTACGCGGCCCTGGAGTACGTCGGCTACAGGCACTACGCTCATAATAGTCTCTCTGTTAATAGTCGGATATATAAACACATGTCCACCCGTAATGGGGGGATACCTATGTTACCTGGCATCTGCAATCAGACAAGCAGAATTCGTAGCTGGAGTGAAAGATTTCGGAAATAAATACGAAAAGGGAGCCGAAACGACTCCCTGGGGTGATTAACTGGCTTTTTTGATATGCGGAAGGTCGAAGGCTTTGCGCAACGCACGGACAAACGCTTTATCGTGGCAAATGGTTTTACCCGGACTGTCGGATAGCTTCGCCACCGGTTTGCCGTTGCATTCAACCAGCTTGATAACGATATTCAGCGGCTTGACCTGAGGAATATTGCAGGTCAAACGCGTGCCGATACCAAAACTCAGCTGCACGCGAGAAGAGAAGTGGCGATAAAGTTCAATCGTTTTCTTCAAATCAAGATTATCGGAGAACACCAGCGTTTTGCTGAGTGGATCGATACCCAGCTTTTCGTAATGCGCGATGGCTTTTTCACCCCATTCCACCGGATCGCCAGAGTCATGGCGCAGACCCTGATAGCGGGTCGCAAACTCAACGCCAAAATCGCGTAAAAATGCATCCATGGTGATGCAGTCGGTCAACGCAATGCCAAGCTTGTCGGGATATTCGTTCAGCCAGGCGGCAAGCGCGACGCGCTGGCTGGTGGCAAGCTCAGGGCTAATTTGCTGATGCGCCTGGAACCATTCATGCGCCTGGGTTCCCATTGGGGTTAATGACAGGCGGCGGGCAAGATCGTAGTTACTGGTGCCAACAAACCACGGCTCTTGCTGAAGACGTTGAACAATAGCCTGCTGTACTTCACGCGAAAAACGCCGACGCGTACCGAAATCCATCAGATGGAAGCGGGACATATCGATATCTTTCGTTAAAGCAGAGAATTCGACTAGTTTGCTTTCCAACTCATCGAGTGCCTGTGGGACGCCTGATTCAGGCGAACGGTAACGGTGCGCCAGCTCGCTAATCACCGCCAGCAGCGGGACTTCCCACATGATCACTTCACGCCACGGGCCGGTTAAGCGAATATTCAACTTACCGTTATCGTTGGTAACGCACACCTGTTGCGGGTTATAGCGAAAATCGCGTAACCAGTTCAGGTAGTCGGCTTTAAAGAAGGGCAGGCCGGAGAGCCACTGGTACTCGTCCTCCTGCAGTTGCAGGTGCTGCATAGCATTCACCTGCTCGCGAATAGAATCGGCATAAATACCGAGCAGGTCATCGCCACGGCAGCGAAATTCAGCCGCTACTTGTACATCATAGTAGTGGTGAAAAACGGCTTGCTGCATATGCAACTTATAAGCGTCTGTATCCAGCAGCGAGTGCAGAACAGGAGAAGCGAATTGTGTCATAGGTGCGCAGTAGCATCCTCTCACGGGAGCGTTTAGTACAATAAACAACTAAGAAAACCGCTGGAGTATACCCTGTTTAGCGATTTATTGAACCCCGATCACACCATAAGCTGTCTTTCTGGTCGAGGGCAATTCGTGCCTCGTGTTATACAAATGTAGCAAAAAGGGTGTTTGTACCTGAAAAGATGAACATTCTGCGTAGCGCGATTTACGCAACAGGAATAGACTGAACCCGAGACTCTACCAAAGATGCTAAAGGTTTTTTATGACACAACAGCCACAAGCCAAATACCGCCACGACTATCGTGCGCCGGATTACCAGATTACTGATATTGACTTGACCTTTGACCTGGATGCTGAAAAAACCGTGGTCACTGCCGTGAGCCAGGCTGTCCGTCATGGTGCGTCTGATGCTCCTCTTCGCCTGGATGGCGAGGATCTGACCCTGGTGTCAATCCACGTGAACGACGAACCGTGGACAGAGTATAAAGAAGAAGAGGGTGCTCTGGTCATCAGCCACCTGCCGGAACGTTTTACGCTGCGTATCGTGAATGAAATAAGCCCAGCAGCTAATACTGCACTGGAAGGACTGTATAAGTCCGGCGACGCGCTATGCACGCAGTGCGAAGCAGAAGGTTTCCGCCATATTACCTGGTATCTTGACCGCCCGGATGTGTTGGCGCGCTTTACCACCAAAATTATCGCCGATAAAACCCAATACCCGTTCCTGCTTTCCAACGGTAACCGCGTTGCACAGGGGGAACTGGATAATGGTCGTCACTGGGTGCAGTGGCAGGATCCGTTCCCGAAACCGTGTTATCTGTTCGCGCTGGTGGCCGGTGATTTCGATGTCCTGAGCGACACCTTTACCACCCGTTCCGGGCGTGAAGTAGCGCTGGAGTTGTATGTCGATCGCGGCAATCTGGATCGTGCACCGTGGGCGATGACCTCGTTGAAAAATTCCATGAAATGGGATGAAGAGCGTTTTGGTCTGGAGTATGACCTCGACATCTACATGATTGTCGCGGTCGACTTCTTTAATATGGGCGCGATGGAGAATAAAGGTCTGAACATCTTTAACTCCAAATACGTGCTGGCGCGTACCGATACCGCCACCGATAAAGATTACCTCGATATTGAGCGCGTCATTGGTCACGAATATTTCCACAACTGGACCGGCAACCGCGTCACCTGTCGCGACTGGTTCCAGTTGAGCCTGAAAGAAGGCTTAACCGTGTTCCGCGATCAGGAGTTCAGCTCCGATCTCGGTTCTCGCGCGGTAAACCGAATCAGCAATGTGCGCACCATGCGTGGTCTGCAGTTTGCCGAAGACGCCAGCCCGATGGCGCATCCTATCCGCCCGGATCAAGTTATCGAAATGAACAACTTCTATACCCTGACGGTGTACGAAAAGGGTGCAGAAGTGATTCGTATGATCCATACCCTGCTGGGTGAGGCAAATTTCCAGAAGGGAATGCAGCTCTATTTCGAACGCCATGACGGCAGCGCGGCGACCTGTGATGATTTCGTGCAGGCGATGGAAGATGCATCCAACGTCGATCTCTCGCATTTCCGCCGCTGGTACAGCCAGTCCGGTACGCCAGTTGTGACCGTGCGTGATGACTATAATCCATCAACTGAACAGTACACGCTGACAATCGGCCAACGTACGCCAGCCACGCCGGATCAGACCGAAAAACAGCCGTTGCATATTCCTTTTGCCATTGAGTTATATGATAACGAAGGCAAAGTAATCCCGTTGCAAAAAGGCGGGCATCCGGTGAATTCCGTGCTCAACGTTACCCAGGCAGAACAGACCTTTGTCTTTGATAACGTCTACTTCCAGCCGGTTCCGGCGCTGCTGTGTGAATTCTCTGCACCGGTGAAACTGGAATATAAATGGAGCGATCAGCAACTGACTTTCCTGATGCGCCACGCTCGTAATGATTTCTCACGCTGGGATGCGGCGCAAAGCCTGCTGGCAACCTACATAAAGCTCAACGTTGCCCGCCATCAGCAGGGACAACCGCTGTCGCTGCCGGTACACGTGGCCGATGCGTTCCGCGCGATTCTGTTGGACGAGAAAATCGATCCGGCGCTGGCGGCAGAGATCCTGACGCTGCCTTCGGCGAATGAGATTGCTGAGCTGTTTGAGATTATCGATCCGGTGGCGATTACCGAGGTGCGCGAGGCGTTAACCCGCACGCTGGCGGCTGAACTGGCGGATGAATTCCTCGCCATCTATAACGCTAATCATCTGGATGAGTATCGCGTTGAGCATGGCGATATTGGCAAACGTACGCTGCGTAATGCCTGTCTGCGCTTCCTGGCCTTCGGCGAAACGCATCTGGCAGATACTCTGGTGAGCAAGCAATACCGCGAAGCCAATAATATGACCGATGCGCTGGCGGCCTTGTCTGCAGCGGTAGCGGCGCAGTTGCCGTGCCGCGATGCGCTGATGCAGGCATATGATGACAAGTGGCATCATGACGGTCTGGTGATGGATAAATGGTTTATCCTGCAGTCTACCAGCCCGGCGGACAATGTGCTGGAAACGGTACGTGGCCTGTTGCAGCATCGCTCCTTTAGCATGAGCAACCCGAACCGTATCCGATCTTTGATTGGCGCTTTCGCGGGCAGCAACCCGGCGGCGTTCCATGCGGAAGATGGCAGCGGTTATCAGTTCCTGGTCGATATGCTGACCGAGCTGAACAGCCGTAACCCGCAGGTGGCATCACGTCTGATTGAGCCGTTGATCCGCTTAAAACGCTATGATGCCAAACGCCAGGCGAAGATGCGTGCGGCACTGGAACAGCTGAAAGGTCTGGAGAATCTCTCTGGCGATCTGTTCGAGAAGATAACCAAAGCATTAGCCTGATAATGTTGCCGGATGATGATGCAATTGCGTCACCATCCGGCATTATCAGCCGTGTCGACGTACGGCCTGCTCGGTATACCCCCTTTGCATCACCCGATTCAACACTTCCGCTTCGAGTTCCGCCAGGCGCACTGAACCCATCCGCCGTGGACGCGGGATATCTACCGTTAAATCCAGACCGATTTTCCCGTCCTCAATCAGCAATACGCGATCGGCCATCGCCACGGCTTCGCTGACGTCATGGGTGACCAGCAGTACGGTAAAGCCGTGTTCTTGCCACAGAGAGACAATCAAATCCTGCATCTCAAGGCGGGTTAAGGCATCCAGCGCGCCGAGGGGTTCATCCAGCAACAGCAGCCCGGGACGATGAATCAATGCACGTGCCAGCGCCACGCGCTGTTTTTGTCCACCGGAAAGGGCGGCAGGCCATTCCAGCGCCCGATTTTCCAGCCCAACGGAAGTCAGCGCATCACGGGCAGCATCTTGCCAGTTGCTTTTCAGACCCAGGCCTACGTTATCAATAACCGATTTCCACGGCAGCAGGCGCGCATCCTGGAACATCATCCGCGTATCGTCCTGAATATCCGCCAGCGGTGTGATTCCGGCGAGTAATTCTCCTGCGTTGGGTGATTCCAGACCGGCCAGCAAACGCAGCAATGTGCTTTTTCCGCCGCCGCTGCGACCGACCACGGCGACAAATTGCCCTGCCGGAATGTGCAAATCTAACTGATTGAGCACCGTATTGGTGCCGTAGCGTTTCGTCACGCCGCTAAGCAGTAGCGGTGTTCCCTGATTTAAACGAGCGGTATTCATACGGTGGCCTCCTTCGCATGGTAAGCCGGGTTCCAGCGTAACCAAATACGTTCCAGTAATTGCGCGCTGACGTCGGCAAGCTTGCCAAGCAGGGCGTAGAGAACAATGGCTACCACCACCACATCCGTTTGCAGAAACTCGCGGGCATTCATTGCCAGGTAGCCGATTCCAGCATTAGCCGAAATGGTTTCCGCGACGATAAGTGTCAACCACATCAGCCCGAGGGCAAAACGCACGCCAACCATAATTGAGGGCAGGGCGCCGGGGAGGATCACATGGATAAACAGCGAAATACCGGATAACCCATAGCTGCGTGCCATCTCCACCAGCCCACGATCGATATTACGGATCCCATGCCAGGTGTTGATGTAAATCGGGAATAAGGTGCCCAGCGCGACGAGAAAGATCTTGGCGGATTCATCAATACCGAACCACAAAATCACCAGCGGGATCAGCGCCAGATGCGGGACGTTACGCAGCATCTGCACCGAGGTGTCCAGCAGGCGTTCGCCCCAACGTGACAGACCGCTTATCAGTCCCAGCGTCAGGCCAATCGATCCGCCGATGGAAAAGCCGATCGCTGCCCGCCAGGAGCTGATTGCCAGATGCTGCCAAAGCTCGCCGCTGACGGAAAGCGTCCAGAAGGCTTCCACCACGCCTTGCGGAGAGGGCAGAATGCGGGTGGACAGCCAGCCCATGGACGATGCCAGCTGCCAGACTGCCACCAGGCCGAGCGGTAAAAACCACGGAGCAAGGCGCAGTAACCACCTGTTTTTCGGCGTTGCCATCATCGGGCTCCTCAGCTTTGCGCGACTTTACGTGGGATAAATTCGTTCGCCACCGCCTCGCCTTGTTGATGCAGGCGCTGCGGCTGCGGAATTTCTGGTATTGCGACATCCAGATGCGGGAACAACAGCTCACCGACTTTGTACGCCTCTTCCAGATGCGGATACCCGGACAGCACAAAGCTGTCGATACCCAGCGCGGCATACTCGTTAATCCGAGCCGCGACCGTAGGACCGTCCCCGACCAGCGCCGTACCGGCTCCGCCGCGCACCAGTCCTACGCCAGCCCACAGGTTCGGGCTAATTTCCAGTCGGTCGCGCCTGCCGTTGTGCAGCGCCGCCATTCGCTGCTGACCCACAGAGTCGGTTCTTGCGAAGGCGGCCTGGGCTTTGGCAATGGTGTCGTCATCCAGATGGGCAATCAGGCGATCCGCTGCCTGCCACGCCTCTGCGGTAGTTTCGCGCACAATCACGTGCAGGCGAATACCAAAGCGGATCTTGCGCCCGAGCGCCGCCGCTTTGGCCCGCACCTGTTCAATCTTCTCTTTTACCTGTTCAGGCGGCTCACCCCAGGTCAGATAGAGATCAACCTGCTCGGCGGCAAGATCCTGCGCCACGTCGGAGGAACCGCCGAAGTACAGCGGAGGGTGGGGCTGTTGCACAGGCGGGAAAAAGAGTTTTGCCCCACGGACGTGGACGTGCTTACCGTTGAAATCCACCGTTTCGCCTTGCAGCAGGCGCCGCCATACCTGAGTGAATTCAGCGGAGGCTGCATAACGTTCGGTGTGATCGAGGAATACGCCATCGCCCGCCAGCTCCTGCGGATCGCTGCCCGTCACCAGGTTAAACAGCGCGCGGCCGTTGGACAGTCTGTCGAGCGTTGCGGCCTGGCGCGCCGCAACCGTAGGCGACGTTACGCTGGGGCGCAGCGCGACCAAAAATTTTAACCGCCGGGTGACCGGGATCATGGAGGCCGCCACCAGCCAGGCATCTTCGCAAGAGCGACCGGTTGGGATCAGGACGCCGGTAAACCCCAGACGATCGGCCGTTTGGGCGATTTGTTGCAGATAGCCGTGATCGACCGAGCGTGAACCTTCCTCTGTCCCCAGATAATGACCGTCACCGTGCGTGGGTAAAAACCAGAACATATTCAGACTCATAATTTTGCTCCTGCCTGTTGAGTGGGCTGCCAGATACGCTGGCGAATATCGATTTTTTTCGGCAACAACCGGTTGTCATAAAACAGATTGGCGGTTTGTTGCTGCAGTGCGGCAACAGAGGCGCTGACGGGGGTAATGGTGGTTGGCGGGCGATGGTCCAGATAGGCTGCAATCACCGGCTCAGGCAGCCCCATGGTTTTAGCCAGCAGGGAGATGCTCTGCTGACGTTGACTGAGGGTTAAGGCATCGGCCTGGCTAAAGGTGTCTAACACGCCCAGAACAAAAGCGCTGTTTTTCTCGGCATAAGGGCGCGCGGCGAGGTAAAACGAACCGGTCTGTTTGAGGTCGGTACCGTCTTTCAACACGCGTACGTCACCTTGCAGCAACGCGGCGGAGTAGTATGGGTCCCAAATTGCCCACGCATCAACGTTTCCTTGCTGGAAGGCCGCCCGCGCATCGGCCGGAGTCAGATACGTCGGTTGAATATCGGTAAATTTCAGCCCGGCCTGTTGCAGCGCACGGAGCAGTAAATTGTGGGCGCTGGACCCTTTCTGGAAAGCGACTTTATGTCCTTTAAGCTGCGCGACGTTTTGGATCGGGCTATTTTTTGGTACCAGAATCACCTCGGCCTTCGGTTTGGGCGGCTCAACGCCAACGTAAACCAGATCGGCCCCGGCTGCCTGGGCAAAAATCGGTGGAATATCACCGGTGCTGCCCAGATCGATGCTGCCGATATTTAGCGCCTCCAGCATTTGCGGCCCGGCAGGAAACTCAATCCATGATATTTTTGTCTGCGGGTAGCGTTTTTCCAACAACTGATGGCTTTTAGCCAGCACCATGCTGACGCTCCCTTTCTGATAGCCAATGCGCAGAGTGCCTGGCGCGGCATCTGCGGCGTGAACTTGCGTCGACAAAGACAGTAGTCCGGTCAGCGCCAGCCACGGGGTATGACGTTTAAGTAAATTAAGCATGGGCGGCACCTCTCAGGGCATTCAAGTGCAAAAGCTGGATATCGCGGCGCTGCAAAGCCTGCCAGAAGGTGTCGAGCGCACTGTCCAGGCGCAGTTGCAGGTTCGGCGTAAATTGCGGCTTATGCTGATAATCAATGACCTGCGAATCATCGGCGAAAACGCCGTGCAGGATTTCCTGAGCCTTCAGTGCGCTGAGGACGGGTTTCAGGGCGTAATCGACGGCCAGCAAATGTGCCACGGTGCCACCGGTCGCCAGCGGCAATACCACTTTGCCCTCCAGCGCGCGTTCAGGGAGTAGATCGAGCAAGGTTTTCAATGCGCCGGAATAGGCCGCTTTGTAGACCGGCGTGGCGACAATCAGTCCGTCGGCGGCCTGCAGTTGTTCGATAAACGTCTTCAGTGCCGGGCTGTCGAAGCGTGCATAGATCAGATCGTCGGGCTCAAAATTGTGCAGATTCCAGTGATAGATGTCGACATCCTGCCCGTTCAGTTTTTCTCGTGCATATTCCAGTAAGGCGCTGGAGCGAGAGGGGAAGCGTGGGCTGCCTGCCAGAGTGATAACGCGCATATTGACAATCTCTCCTTATAACCAATTGTTCGTTTTTATTTAACATTGATAACAATTTGTGCAGTCTGGCAGAGAGGTTTTGTTTATCGAAATGATTTATGCGGGATAGAAAAGCTGAAAAATGCATAAAACGAGGACCGGAAAGAAAACGTTTGCTTTTTATTGCCGCAGGTCAATTCCCTTTTTGTTCGCGATCGCACATAATACGCCCCCGGTTTGCACACCGGGAATCCAGGAGAGTTCATGTACTACCCCTTCGTTCGTAAAGCCCTTTTTCAGCTCGATCCAGAGCGCGCTCATGAATTGACATTCCAGCAATTACGTCGCATTACGGGCACGCCGCTCGAAGCGCTTGTCCGCCAGAAAGTACCGGCAAAACCGGTTACCTGCATGGGGCTGACGTTTAAAAACCCGCTCGGTCTTGCCGCCGGGCTGGATAAAGATGGGGAGTGCATTGATGCACTCGGTGCAATGGGATTCGGCTCGATTGAGATAGGCACCGTGACGCCGCGTCCTCAACCGGGTAACGATAAGCCGCGTCTGTTCCGTCTGGTTGACGCAGAAGGGTTGATCAACCGCATGGGCTTCAATAACCTGGGTGTTGATAACCTGGTCGAAAACGTTAAAAAATCGCATTTTGACGGTATTCTGGGGATCAATATAGGTAAGAACAAAGACACCCCGGTAGAGAATGGCAAAGATGACTATCTGATTTGTATGGAAAAAGTCTACGCTTATGCCGGTTATATTGCGGTTAATATCTCCTCACCAAATACCCCAGGGTTACGCACGCTACAATACGGCGAAGCGCTGGACGATCTGCTAACGGCAATTAAAAATAAGCAAAATGATCTGCAAGCGATCCACCATAAATATGTTCCGGTGGCGGTAAAGATCGCCCCGGATCTTTCTGAAGAAGAACTGATCCAGGTCGCCGACAGTTTAGTTCGTCATAATATTGATGGTGTAATTGCCACAAACACTACGCTCGATCGCTCCCTGGTACAGGGAATGAAAAATTGCGATCAAATGGGTGGTCTGAGCGGTCGACCGTTACAATTAAAAAGCACCGAAGTTATTCGCATGTTGTCCCGGGAATTAAAAGGACAATTGCCGATTATCGGGGTTGGCGGTATCGACTCAGTCATCGCTGCGCGTGAGAAAATAGCCGCAGGGGCTTCCCTGATTCAGATTTATTCCGGCTTTATTTTTAAAGGCCCGCCGTTGATTAAAGAAATCATCACCAATATCTGAATACGACCTTAATCACAAACCAGGGCTTTATTTCTTGCCCTGGTTGTTTTATATTCCTTTACTGTTGCTTATTTAAACATTCTGAGCTTTTATTATTAGGGCAATAAACGAAGCGGCAAAAGGATACTGTCGTAACGACGATGATTTAGGAATGGAGAGATACTGATGCGAATTAAACCCGACGATAACTGGCGCTGGTATTATGATGAAGAGCACGATCGTATGATGCTCGATTTAGCCAATGGCATGTTATTTCGCTCGCGTTTTGCGCGCAAAATGCTCACTCCTGATGCATTCTCTCCGTCCGGTTTTTGTGTTGATGATGCTGCGCTTTATTTTTCTTTTGAAGAAAAGTGCCGCGACCTGGATTTAGTCAAAGAACAGAAAGCGGAGCTGGTGCTCAATGCGCTGGTGGCTATTCGATATCTGAAACCGCAAATGCCAAAAAGCTGGCACTTTGTGGCACACACCATCAACTGGTCACCGGCAGTGGGTGATGCTGCCTGCGTATATTTAAGCGATACCGAAGAACAGGTTAATCTGTTAGTGGTTGAGCCGGGTGAAAATGCGGCCCTGTGTCTGCTGGCACAGCCGGGAGTAGTTATTGCCGGGCGCACCATGCAGCTTGGCGATGCCATTAAAATCATGAATGACAGACTGAAACCGCAACTCCCTGTCGACAGTTTCAGCCTTGAGCAAGCCGTTTAACTCTCCAGCCTGACTGCTGTCTTTGGCACACAGCTGCAGCAAAGAATCGTCCCGTCATCGCCAATCGCTGATTTTTTCAGCGGGCTGACTTCGCCTTCTACCAACCGAATCCGGCAGCATCCGCAGATCCCCGCCCGGCAAGAGTAGGGAACCCGGATCCCCTGATTTTCCAGTTGCTCCAGTAACACCTGCTGATTATTTCCGCGAAAGGTTTGTCCCTGCCAGTCAATAAGTACGCTGGCATCAGGTTGCTGCTGCGCGGCGACGGTATCATCAGATTCCGCCGCGCCGTACGCTCTGGCGGGCCCGGTTGCCAGAATTTCAACCTCATCGCCAACGCGGATCACGCCGCTGTTGCGGGCAATCAGATTCTGACCGAAATCGACATCGCCGTTATCCGCCGCAGTGCGGAAGGTTTGCAGCGTGGCCAGCGGCTCGCCGGACGGGTGCTTTTGGCCTTTTTCAGGGCTGACGGTAGTGAAAATACAGCGGCTACAGGGTTTCGCCACATCAAAAATGACCTCGCCGATACGAATCACCTTCCAGGTGTCCTCTTCCCACGCGGCGGCCCCGGTGACTACCAGATTGGGGCGAAACTGCTCCATTTTGATACTGGCCGGGCAGCGCTGTTGCACATCGCGCAGCGACGCTTCGTTAGTCAGAAGATAAGGAAAGCCATCAGCGAACGAGAGCGGTACGCCATTATGGCGCTTTACCCGACGCGTCAACTGTGGACCAACCCAGCGCAACTGCACATCACGGGAGAAAAAGCCGCTGAGCCACTGATTGATCGCCGCAGGCGCAATACGCGCCGTAAAGTGGTTTCCCCAGACTTCCGTTGGCGCATCCTGGGTGGCGAAGTCGGCAAAGCGGACCAGCGCGCTGCTGCCGTCGGGCGCAGTTAAGTGCAACCCATCGTGCAACGGGGAAGGGGTAAAACGAACCATCTGTGGGAACTGCCGGGCAGTGATGAACGTTCCGTCGGGTTCGGTAACCATAAAGATGCGATCAAAGGCCAGACCACTCACGTCTGCCAGGGCGTGCGTTAGCCCAATACCACGCATTGATTTAACCGGATGAACAAAAAGTCGGGTTAACGTTACCACTGTACAGTCCCTCGAATGAAAATAAGCCTTCAACTTTATGACAAGGGCGTGAGATTAGCTATAATGCGCAGCAATTTTATTGGAGTAAAAGTGACATTATGAATTCTCTGTTTGCCAGTACGGCCCGTGGGCTGGAAGAGCTGTTAAAAACTGAACTGGAAAACCTCGGTGCCGCGGAGTGCCAGGTGGTTCAGGGTGGGGTCCATTTTAAGGGCGACACGCGGCTTGTTTACCAGAGCCTGATGTGGAGCCGCCTGGCCTCGCGCATTATCCTGCCGATGGGAGAGTGCAAGGTCTATAGCGATCTTGATCTGTACCTCGGCGTTCAGGCAATCGACTGGACAGAGATATTTAATCCTGGTGCGACGTTTGCTGTGCATTTTAGCGGCCTGAACGAAACCATTCGCAACAGCCAGTACGGCGCATTAAAAGTAAAGGATGCAATTGTCGATGCCTTTACGCGTAAAAATATGGCGCGTCCGAATGTGGATCGAGAATCCCCGGATCTGCGCATCAACGTCTGGCTGAACAAAGATACCGCCAGCATAGCCCTCGATCTGAGCGGCGATGGTCTGCATCAGCGCGGTTATCGCGATCGCGCCGGTCAGGCGCCGATTAAAGAAACGCTGGCTGCAGCCATCGTGATGCGTTCCGCCTGGCAGCCGGGCACACCGCTGCTCGATCCGATGTGTGGTTCCGGTACGCTGCTGATTGAGGCCGCGATGTGGGCAACCGATCGTGCACCAGGCCTGCACCGTGGCTACTGGGGTTTTAACGGCTGGGCGCAGCATGATGAAGCCGTCTGGCAAGAAGTTAAAGCGGAAGCTCAGGTTCGTGCGCGCAAAGGGCTGGCGGACTATACGTCGCATTTCTACGGCTCCGATAGTGATGCCCGGGTGATTGAAAAAGCGCGCAGTAATGCCCGCCGCGCAGGCATTGCCGATCTGGTGACGTTTGACGTCAAAGATGTGGCGAAACTGAGCAATCCGCTACCGAAAGGACCGTATGGTACGGTTATCAGCAACCCGCCATACGGTGAACGTCTGGATAGCGAGCCGGCGCTGATCGCCCTGCATAGCCTGTTGGGACGCACGATGAAAAACCAGTTTGGCGGCTGGAACCTGTCGCTGTTCAGCGCCTCTCCTGATTTGCTCAGCAGCCTGCAATTACGTGCTGATAAGCAGTTTAAAGCCAAAAACGGCCCGCTGGACTGCGTACAGAAAAACTATCACGTTGCAGAAACGACCGCCGACAGCAAACCTGCAACGGTGGCGGAAGACTATGCCAACCGTCTGCGTAAAAATATTAAGAAGCTGGAAAAATGGGCGCGCCAGGAAGGTATTGAATGCTATCGTTTGTACGATGCTGACCTGCCGGAATACAACGTCGCGGTCGACCGCTACGGCGACTGGATCGTGGTTCAGGAATACGCACCACCGAAGACGGTTGATGCCCAGAAGGCTCGCCAGCGTCTGTTCGACATTATTGCCGCTACGCTGTCAGTGCTGGAGATCGCGCCGAATAAACTGGTGCTGAAAACCCGTGAACGGCAGAAAGGGAAAAACCAGTATCAGAAGATGAATGAGAAGGGTGAATTCATTGAGGTTAGCGAGTATAACGCGCGCCTGTGGGTTAACCTGACCGACTATCTTGATACCGGTCTGTTCCTGGACCACCGTATTGCACGCCGAATGCTGGGCCAGATGAGTAAGGGTAAAGATTTCCTCAATCTGTTCTCTTATACCGGTAGCGCCAGCGTACATGCCGGGCTCGGCGGTGCACGCAGCACCACCACGGTCGATATGTCTCGCACTTATCTTGAGTGGGCGGAACGTAACCTGCGACTCAACGGGCTGAGCGGTCGTGCGCACCGTTTAATTCAGGCTGACTGCCTGGGCTGGCTGCGCGAAGCCAATGAACAGTTTGATCTGATTTTCATCGATCCGCCGACCTTCTCTAACTCTAAACGTATGGAAGACTCATTTGACGTGCAGCGCGATCACCTGGCGTTGCTGAAAGATCTGAAACGTCTGCTGCGTAAAGACGGCACGATCATGTTCTCCAACAACAAACGTGGATTCCGTATGGATCTCGACGGTCTGGCTGCACTGGGATTGAAAGCACAAGAAATCACCCAAAAAACGCTTTCCCAGGACTTTGCCCGTAACCGTCAGATCCACAACTGCTGGCTGATTACCGCAGCCTGAAAGGAAAAATAAATGTCATTAATCAGTATGCATGGTGCATGGCTGTCGTTCAGCGATGCACCGCTTCTTGATAATGCTGAACTGCATATCGAAGATAACGAGCGCGTCTGCCTGGTGGGTCGTAATGGCGCGGGCAAATCGACGCTGATGAAGATCCTCAACCGTGAGCAGGGTCTTGACGACGGGCGTATTATTTATGAGCAGGATCTGGTTGTGTCGCGTCTGCAGCAGGATCCGCCGCGCAACGTGCAGGGTAGCGTCTACGATTTCGTCGCCGAAGGGATTGCAGAACAGGCGGTTTACCTCAAGCGTTACCACGATATCTCGCATCTGGTGATCACCGATCCGAGTGATAAAAACCTGCAGGAACTGGCGAAGGTTCAGGAACTGCTGGATCACCACAATCTGTGGCAGCTGGAAAACCGTATTAATGAAGTACTGGAACAGCTTGGCCTCGAAGCCGATATGGAGCTGGCATCGCTGTCCGGCGGCTGGCTGCGTAAAGCGGCGCTTGGCCGAGCGTTAGTCAGCAATCCGCGCGTATTGTTGCTGGATGAACCGACGAACCACCTGGATATTGAAACCATCGACTGGCTGGAGGGGTTTCTGAAAACCTTCAACGGAACGATCATTTTCATTTCCCACGACCGTTCGTTTATTCGCAATATGGCAACACGTATTGTCGATCTCGATCGCGGTAAGCTGGTGACCTATCCAGGGAACTACGATCAGTACCTGCTGGAGAAAGAAGAAGCGCTGCGGGTAGAAGAGTTACAGAATGCGGAGTTTGATCGCAAACTGGCGCAGGAAGAAGTCTGGATCCGCCAGGGCATCAAAGCGCGTCGTACCCGTAACGAAGGCCGTGTGCGTGCACTGAAAGCGATGCGTCGGGAGCGTGGCGATCGCCGTGAAGTGATGGGTACCGCGAAGATGCAGGTTGAAGAGGCGAGCCGCTCGGGCAAAATCGTCTTTGAAATGGAGAATGTTGACTACCAGATTAACGGTAAACAGCTGGTGAAAGACTTCTCGGCGCAGGTACAACGTAGTGACAAAATTGCGTTAATTGGACCTAACGGCTGCGGTAAAACAACGTTGATCAAGCTGATGTTAGGTCAGCTACAGGCCGATAGCGGGCGTATCCATGTTGGTACGAAGCTGGAAGTGGCCTATTTTGACCAGCACCGTGCGGAGCTGGATCCGGATAAAACCGTCATGGATAACCTGGCGGAAGGTAAGCAGGAGGTGATGGTCAACGGTAAACCGCGCCACGTGCTGGGCTACCTTCAGGACTTCCTGTTCCACCCTAAACGGGCGATGACACCGGTGCGTGCGCTCTCTGGCGGAGAACGCAACCGTCTGTTGCTGGCACGTCTTTTTCTGAAACCCAGCAATCTGTTGATTCTCGATGAACCAACGAACGATCTCGACGTCGAAACGCTGGAACTGCTCGAAGAGCTGATTGATGGTTATCAGGGCACCGTTTTGCTGGTCAGCCACGATCGTCAGTTTGTTGATAACACGGTTACCGAGTGTTGGATTTTCGAAGGCGGCGGCAAAATTGGTCGTTATGTCGGCGGTTACCACGATGCGCGTGAGCAGCAGTCACAATATGTAGCGTTTAAACAGCCAGTCGCGAAAAAAACAGAGGACGTAGCGGCCCCTAAAGCAGAAATTGTAAAACGCGGTACCAGCAAACTAAGCTATAAACTACAGCGCGAACTGGAGCTGCTCCCTCAACAGCTCGAAGAGCTGGAAGCTAAACTGGAAACGTTACAGGCTCAGGTTGCTGACGCCGCCTTTTTCAGTCAGCCGCATGAGCAAACACAGCAGGTGCTGGCTGATCTGAGTAACGCAGAACAAGAACTTGAGCAAGCCTTTGAGCGCTGGGAGTATCTTGAGTCTTTAAAGAATGGCGCATAATTAAAGGAGCGCATATGTGCGAACATCACCATGCCGCGAAGCATATTTTGTGCTCGCAGTGTGACATGCTGGTGGCATTACCGAGCCTTACGCATGGTCAGAAAGCGGCATGTCCGAGATGTGGCACGACATTAACCGTTGCGTGGGACGCGCCAAGGCAGCGTCCTACCGCTTATGTTATTGCAGCATTGTTTATGCTGCTTTTATCTAACCTCTTCCCTTTTGTGAACATGAATGTCGCTGGGGTAAGCAGCGAAGTGACGTTGCTGGAAATTCCCGGTGTGCTGTTTTCGGAAGACTACGCCAGCCTCGGTACCTTCTTTTTATTATTCGTACAGTTGGTTCCCGCTTTTTGCTTGTTCACCATCTTACTGCTGGTGAACCGGGCTGAGATGCCCTGGCGACTCAAAGCGTGGCTGGCGCGTATTCTGTTTCAGTTAAAAAGCTGGGGAATGGCAGAAATCTTCCTCGCAGGCGTGCTGGTAAGCTTTGTTAAACTGATGGCCTATGGCGACATCGGTGTGGGCAGCAGCTTCATACCGTGGTGCCTGTTTTGTGTCCTCCAGCTGCGCGCTTTTCAGTGTGTCGATCGTCGCTGGCTCTGGGATGATATCGCCCCTATGCCGGAGGTTAAGCAGGTCTTAAAACCCGGCGTTCCCGGTATCCGACAAGGGCTACGTTCATGCTCTTGTTGTACCGCGATCCTTCCCGCTGATGAACCGGTCTGCCCGCGCTGTCAGACAACGGGTTACGTGCGTCGTAAAAACAGTCTGCAATGGACGCTGGCACTCCTGTTCACCTCGATCATGCTTTATCTGCCCGCCAATATTATGCCGATCATGATTACCGATTTGTTAGGGTCAAAACTGCCGTCAACGATTATTGAAGGCGTTGTTTTAATCTGGAGCGAAGGTTCTTACCCGGTGGCGGCTGTCATCTTTATAGCCAGTATTCTGGTGCCGACGTTAAAAATGATCGCGATTGCCTGGCTGTGCTGGGATGCCAAAGGGCACGGCAAACGCGACAGCGAGCGCATGCACCTGATTTATGAAGTTGTGGAATTTGTCGGTCGTTGGTCAATGATCGATGTTTTTGTTATTGCGGTACTCTCTGCGCTGGTGCGCATGGGAGGGTTAATGAACATTTATCCTGCAATGGGTGCATTGATGTTTGCTTTAGTCGTCATTATGACAATGTTTTCTGCGATGACGTTTGATCCACGTCTGTCGTGGGATCGTGAACCAGAACCAGGCCATGAGGAGTCCTGACAGCATGGAATCTAAAAGTGGGGAAGCCAAAGTGCAAAAGGTAAAAAACTGGTCGCCTGTGTGGATATTCCCAATCGTCACTGCACTCATTGGCGCATGGGTCTTGTTTTATCATTACAGTCATCAGGGGCCGGTCGTCACGTTAATTACGACCAATGCTGAAGGTATTGAGGGTGGCAAAACAACAATCAAGAGCCGCAGTGTGGATGTCGGCGTTGTCGAGAGCGCAACGCTGACTGACGATTTGACTCATGTGGAAATTAAAGCGCGTCTCAACTCTGGTATGGAAAAGCTGCTGCATAAAGACTCGGTCTTTTGGGTGGTGAAGCCGCAGGTAGGACGTGAGGGTATCAGCGGCTTAGGCACGCTGTTGTCCGGGGCTTATATTGAACTGCAGCCGGGGAACAAAGGCAGCCAGCTCACCAATTATCAACTGCTGGACTCTCCACCGCTGGCGCCGCCAGATGCGAAGGGGATCCGCGTGATTTTGGACAGCAAAAAAGCTGGCCAGCTCAGCCCGGGGGACCCGGTGTTGTTCCGCGGGTATCGCGTGGGGTCAGTTGAGACTAGCACTTTTGATGCGCAAAAACGCTCAATCAGCTATCAGCTCTTCATCAATGCGCCTAACGATCGCCTGGTCACCAGTAACGTACGTTTCTGGAAAGATAGCGGCATTGCCGTAGATCTCACCTCGGCGGGGATGCGCGTGGAGATGGGGTCACTTACCACGTTGTTCGGCGGCGGGGTCAGTTTTGATGTGCCTGAAGGTTTAGAACAAGGCCAGCCGGTCGCACAACAGTCTTCGTTTAGCCTCTATGACGATCAAAAAAGTATTCAGGACTCGCTATATACGGAACACATTGATTACCTGATGTTCTTCAAGGATTCGATTCGAGGATTGCAGCCCGGCGCGCCGCTGGAGTTCCGCGGTATTCGCCTCGGTACGGTCAGTAAGGTGCCTTTCTTTGCACCGAATATGCGTCAGGTCTTCAATGATGATTACCGTATTCCGGTGCTGGTGCGTATTGAACCTGAACGCCTGAAGGCACAGTTGGGTGAAGACACCGATGTGGGTGCCCACCTGGCCGAGTTGCTCAAACGCGGACTGCGAGGATCATTGAAAACGGGGAACCTGGTAACCGGCGCGCTGTATGTCGATCTCGATTTCTACCCGAAAGAACCACCGATTACGGGCGTACGCGAATTTAATGGTTATCAAATTATCCCGACCGTGAGCAGTGGCCTGGCGCAGATACAGCAGCGTTTGATGGAAGCACTGGATAAGATTAATAATCTACCACTGAATCCGATGATCGTGCAGGCGACCACTACGCTTTCTGAAAGCCAGCGCACGATGAAGCATCTGCAAACCACGCTGGATAACATGAATAAAATAACCGGTAGCCAGTCGATGCAGCAACTGCCGGCAGATATGCAGAACACGCTGCGTGAACTTAATCGTAGCATGCAGGGCTTCCAGCCAGGTTCCGCGGCCTATAACAAGATGGTGGCGGATATGCAGCGTCTTGATCAGGTTCTGCGTGAGCTGCAACCGGTACTGAAAACGCTGAACGATAAGAGTAATGCGCTGGTGTTTGAAGCGAAGGACAAAAAAGATCCAGAGCCGAAGAGGGCGAAATAATGAAAAAGTGGCTAGTGGTGATGATGGCGGTCTGGCTGACGTCATGCAGCTCCAACGGGGAGAATAAAAGCTATTATCAGCTCCCCATCGCGCAGGGGGGCGTACAGAGCACCGCCAACCAGGGTAACCGTCTGCTGTGGGTTGAACAGGTTGCGGTACCGGATTATCTGGCGGGTAATGGCGTGGTGTACCAAACCAGCGATGTGAAATACGTCATTGCCAACAGTAATCTCTGGGCCAGCCCGTTAGATCAACAGTTGCGCAATACGCTTGTCGCCAACCTCAGTACACAGTTGCCTGGATGGGTCGTTGCCTCTCAGCCGCTGGGCAGCACGCAGGACACACTCAACGTGACGGTGACCGGATTCCATGGTCGCTACGATGGTAAAGTCATTGTCAGCGGTGAATGGTTACTGAATCATCAGGGGCAGTTGATCAAGCGTCCATTCCACATCGAAGCCGTGCAGACGCAGGATGGCTATGATGAGATGGTGAAGGTTTTGGCTAACGCCTGGAGCCAGGAGGCGACGGCTATCGCTCAAGAGCTGAAACGCATTCCTTAAGCTTAAATAATTGTAAATTCCACCGCCTTCGGCTCAGCGCCCAGGCGGTTTTTTTTATTTTTTTCTCGGTTGATATAACTGTTCTGACTCATAATTCTTGTACAAATGATTTATCGGGTAGCTCACATATATGACACTGGCGTGAATTTTGCGCATTGACGAGTCTGAGGTTTCGGGGTATTCGTTTAGTGTGATTGCACACTTAGTAATCACTGTTTTCTTTTCCACCAGACCAAAAAATGAGGGAAACGAGGCATGAAGAGACAAAAACGAGATCGCCTGGAACGGGCACATCAACGTGGATATCAGGCCGGCATCGCCGGACGCTCAAAAGAAATGTGTCCCTATCAGACGCTGAATCAAAGGTCATACTGGCTGGGAGGCTGGCGAGAAGCCATGGGGGATAGGGTGTTAATGGCCTGATTCTGTCTCTTTAAATAAAAGAAACCTCCGCATGCGGAGGTTTCGCCTTTTATTCAGCCTGATCATACGCTTTAGCGTCAACCTCAGGCGTTCTACGCGGTCCTTTATTAGAACGCAGACGTATCCTGGAAAAGGCCCACTTTCAGATCGTTCGCTGTGTAGATCAGACGACCATCAACCAGCACTTCACCATCCGCCAGACCCATGATCAGGCGGCGGTTTACGATACGTTTGAAGTGAATGCGGTAAGTGACTTTCTTCGCGGTCGGCAGAACCTGACCGGTGAATTTCACTTCGCCCACGCCCAGTGCGCGGCCTTTACCTTCGCCGCCCAGCCAGCCGAGATAGAATCCAACCAGCTGCCACATGGCATCCAGACCCAAGCAGCCTGGCATCACCGGATCGCCGATAAAATGGCAACCGAAGAACCACAGGTCCGGGTTGATATCCAGTTCAGCTTCAACAAAACCTTTGTCAAAGTTGCCACCGGTTTCGGTCATCTTGATGACACGGTCCATCATCAGCATGCTTGGTGCAGGCAGTTGTGGGCCTTTTGCGCCAAACAGCTCACCGCGACCAGAGGCAAGAAGGTCTTCTTTTGTATAGGATTCGCGTTTATCTACCATGTTCTCTGTAAGCCTTATTTTATTGAAGCACGCAGGATAGCTAACACGTGTACGCTGAACAAGTCCGATCAGTTCGGAATAATCCAGTTCAGCCAACGCAGCGGCCATGGAAAACGGTGACGACCTTCCTGTTGCGTAGCCGTAGCAATACGCTCCTGGATGGTTTGCATCAACGTTGTCTGGCCTTCGCCATCCCACACCAGATTTAACAACAGTGGCAACGCATCGGTCACGTCATCCACCGCCCAAATTGTGAATTTCTCTTCTTCAACGGCCTGTAGCAGTGCTGGCTGTAGGCTCAGATGCCTGACGTTGGCAGAAGGAATAATCACGCCCTGAGTACCGGTTAATTCACGCTGCTGGCAGATGGCGAAGAAACCTTCAATTTTCTCGTTCAGACCACCAACAGGTTGTGCACGGCCAAACTGATCGACAGAACCCGTAATGGCGATGCTTTGATTTACCGGAACGTCCGCAAGAGCGCTAATCAATGCGCACAGTTCAGCCATGGATGCGCTGTCCCCATCGACTTCGCTGTAGGATTGCTCGAAAGTTAGCGAGGCAGAGAAGGGGATTTGCTGCTCGAGCTGCAGTTCCGACATCAGGAACGCTTGCATGATCATCATGCCCTTGGCATGAATATTTCCGCCCAGCTCGGCTTTGCGCTCAATATCGGTAAATTCGCCATCGCCAATATGCACGACGCAGCTGATACGCGAAGGTTCACCAAATGCGCGAGGATGACCCGGAAACTCAATGACCGAGAGCGCGTTTATTTGCCCAATACGCTCACCTTCGGTCTCGATAAGGATCTGCTCTTGCAAGATCTCATCCTGCATACGTTCGGCGAGGAAACCTTCGCGCCATTCCCGTTGCGCCAGCATCAGACCCAACTGCTCAGCGTTACAGGTTTCACCTTCGCAAAGAGGAGCCACTTCCTTGAGCTGTCGGGTGATCCACAGCGGGTTAAGCGGCAACGTATCCTGATCGCCGGTATAACGAACGGCCTCACGCACCAATGTCAGCCAGGCATCGGGTGCGGGATAGGGGAGATTGTTGCGTTTGGCGGTATGCGTAACCCATTGACACCACTGGGTCATGGTTTCAGCATCCACTATCTGCAAATTATCTTCAAACTCGCTATAAATAGCCTGTTCTGCTAACTCTGGCTCCATTTCCTGGAAATCTGCCAGCGATTCACGCTCACCCACTAACACCACTTTCAGTTTCAGCGGCATAGAAGGAACGGAGACAGGAAGCGGGCGGGATTCGTCAAAGGCTACCCAGTCAAAGCGCTCGTGGCTGACAATAGCTTTCAGGCGCATCCACAGCAGTGGCTGAGCTAACAATGTGCGTAATGAGATGACCAGTACGCCCCCGTTGGCCTGATGCACCAGTCCCGGTTGCAGAGTGATTTCACCGTTGAACTGACGCAAACAGCCAAACAGCTGTTCGGCTTCAACCCAGTCAGCATTGACCACCTGAGTTAAGGTCGCAAAATTGTCTTCTGCTTGTTCCGCTGCGCGGTAACGGATGGTATGACCAGAGATCTCGTAATGACCTCCGGCCAGGCTTCCGGCATCTGTGTGTAATGTACGCGCAGCCGTGGCGATAAGATTGAGATACTCAAGCTCTTCCGGTGCTTTCACCAGCATAAAAGAGGACGTTGCCCACTGCTGAAGCAGCTGCTCAAGCGCAAATTGTAAGCGTGGTTGAGTATCACTGAGTAAGGTGTTGGTTTCGTCAGTGACGTGCGGCTGTGCAAATATTTCCTGATAACTGTCGGTATCAGGAACCAGATCACGCCATGCAAGTTTCGTAATGGTCAAAGTTGATGTTTTTTAGTCTGTTGTAAAAAACGAGATTATACCGTAACCGTCAGCACTGCACACGCGGAATGCGCCGTTAAACGGGTGCGATGACGCGCGACAGTTCACAGGCTGGATATTCTTTTCTTCAGATGCCCAAAAAGCTGATATTCTGATAAGAGTTACACGGTAACATTGAGATCGCAATGAAATATCAACAACTTGAAAATCTTGAAAGCGGCTGGAAATGGAAGTATCTGGTGAAAAAGCATCGTGAGGGGGAGCTGATTACCCGTTACGTGGAAGCCAGCGCTGCCGAAGAGGCCGTTGATTTGTTGCTAACCCTCGAAAATGAACCGGTTCGGGTGAACGCCTGGATTGAAGAACACATGAATGCAGCGCTGCAAAATCGTATGAAGCAAACCATACGGGCGAGGCGTAAACGGCACTTTAATGCTGAACATCAGCATACGCGTAAGAAATCTATCGACCTGGAGTTCATGGTCTGGCAGCGCTTAGCAGGACTTGCGCAGCGGCGTGGTAAAACGCTTTCTGAAACTATTGTGCAGTTGATTGAGGATGCCGAGCATAAAGAGAAATACGCGAACAAGATGTCCACATTGAAACAGGATTTACAGGCGCTGTTGGGAAAAGAATAGCGCGATGTTGATTTCAGTGTGTTGAGTACCCGCGCTTTTCGGGTGAAAAACAGGTGAAAAAAAACCCCGCATCGCGGGGTTTTTTATAAGACGATAACTTAAGCCTGAGGCTGAGTTACAACGTCTTTGATGCCTTTAACTTCGATCTCAACACGACGATCCGGAGCCAGGCAGTCGATCAGTGCAGCGCGAGCTTTCACGTTGTCACAGGTGTTGCCAGTAACTGGGTTGGATTCGCCCATGCCACGTGCAGAGATTTTGTCAGAAGGAATACCTTTAGAGATCAGGTAATCAACAACGGACTGAGCACGTTTCTCAGACAGACCCTGGTTGTAAGCGTCAGAACCGATGCGGTCAGTGAAGCCCAGAACCACGACGGAACCGTCTTTCGGATCCAGGTTGCTCAGCTGGCTGTACATCTGATCCAGAGCCTGCTGGCCTTCTGGTTTCAGAGTTGCTTTGTTGAAGTTGAACAGAACGTCAGACTTCAGAGTGAAGTGCTTGGTCTGTACTTCTGGAGCTGGAGCCGGAGCCGGAGCAACTACTGGAGCTGCAGTTTCCTGACCGAAACGGTAAGAAACACCAACGCTCAGCAGGCCGTTATCCGGACGACCACCAACGGTGTTTGCGTCACCGATGTTGTTGGTCCACTGGTATTCCAGACGGGTAGCGATTTCAGGAGTAATTGCATACTCTACGCCGCCAGCGAATACTGGGGATACGCCAGTGTCGTGGTCTTTGAAGCCTTCGTTGTTTTTAGCGTCTGCACGCCAAACCATACCACCCAGACGGGTATAAACGTCCAGATCGTCAGTGATTGGGTAACCCAGTTTAGCGGTCAGCTGAACGCCCTGAGCTTTGAAAGCGCCGTTTTGATGAGTAGCGTCGGTGTAGCCTTTGTACGGCATACGACCTAACCAGTCGTAACCCATTTCAAAACCAACGTACGGGTTAACCTGATAACCACCGAACGCACCAGCACCCAGTTGGCTTTCGTGGGTAGGACCGGCGTTGTTAATCTGGTTGTTACCAATGTCATGGTACTGAGACCAACCCAGTTTAGCACCAGTGTACCAGGTGTTATCTTTCGGAGCGGCCTGCGCCACGGTAGCGAAACCAGCCAG
This sequence comes from Citrobacter sp. FP75, assembly GCF_018342065.1. GTDB lineage: Bacteria > Pseudomonadota > Gammaproteobacteria > Enterobacterales > Enterobacteriaceae > Citrobacter. The sequence continues at coordinate 695,777 of NZ_JAFDOE010000001.1, forward strand.
TGCCACTGCAATTGCGATAGCTGTCTTTTTCATTTTTTGCGCCTCGTTATCATCCAAAATTCGCCATGAATATCTCCAAAGAGATTACACGGTTAAATCCTTCACCCGGGGACCAGTTCAATAGTTACTCTACCGATATCTGCGACTTATGCCGAGCACCCCTGGCGATGTAAAGTCTACAACGTAGTTGGAAACTTACAAGTGTGAAGTCCGTCAGGCATATGAAAAAAAAAGGCTTGTATACACAATATTTAACATTTAGGGATGAATAATTGTACTGCCAGCATCCTGAAAACCGCTTGAGACAGGCATTCAGGCTAAAAATTCATTACAACTCAAAATAAAATTAAAGCATGAAAAAAAATTCCAGGATTAATCCTAATTTTACTTAATGATACAAATTTGAGTGAATTTTTAGGCCAGAAAGCTGTCTCCCCGCAAGTGGCTGAGCGCGAACAGGACGCATAATAAACCCCATTGCGTTACCCTCATCAGCCGCCTTCACCAGTTCGGCATGTTCATCTTCCGTTAATTCTTCAGTCAGCCAGCCGATAACCACACTGTAATTGCCGGTACGCAGTGCGCGTACCATCGATTCCAGCGTATGGCAGGGAGAGAGTTGGCTAATTTGCATAACTTTCGTTAATGGAAGCCCTGCTGATTGCACCCACTCCCGGCTCAGTTTTTGCTGAGGCGTAAGCCAGAGCTGCCAGCGCGATTGCTGTCCTAACTGCTGAAGCAGGGGTAAAAGCAGCAGTTGCGTCATCATGGGCTGGTCCTCGCGATAGACTACTTCACTGATAAGCCCAGCGGTCGCGTTTTCTGAAGAAACACGCGCAATTTTGCTTGATGTGGAAGAGAACGACGAAGAGCGATTTGCGTAGCCTGAAGTGTACATAATCAATCCAGCCCTGTGAGTTACTGTATGGATATACAGTAACTCTGCTATCACTAAAGATCAACCTTATTTTCGGAAACAGACTCGCAATTTTTAGCCGTTGTGGCGGGAAAGACAAAATTCATCTTGCCCCTTGAGACTAAGTTGCCTATGGTCGTCATTAACGGAACCGTTACTGCGAATCATTCTCTTATCTTATGATTTAAAAGGACTTTTATGAAAAATCTTTCTTATGCCAGGATCTATAAATCACAAGAATATTTGGCCTCTTTAGGTACGATTCGTTATCGCTCTCTGTTTGGTAGCTACAGCCTGACGGTGGGGGAAACGGTCTTTGCGATGGTCGCCAACGGTGAGTTATACCTTCGGGCGTGTGAGCAAAGCGTACAGTACTGTGTAAAACATTCCCCCGTCTGGCTGACGTTCATAAAACGCGGACGTCCCGTGATACTTAACTATTACCAGGTGAACGATGCATTGTGGCGAAACCAACAACAATTGGTGTCTTTATCACAATATTCGTTGGACGCAGCAGTTAAAGAAAAGCAGACGCGCGTTGCGCAGCATCGGTTGAGGGAACTACCAAATATATCATTTCATCTGGAGACCCTGCTGAGCGAAGCCGGGATTAAAGATGAAGGCACATTACGTACCCTGGGTGCTCAAATGTGCTGGCTGAAGCTTCAGCAAATTAACCCGCTGCTGACGGTAAAAATTCTTTATGCTCTGGAAGGAGCAATCAGTGGAGTACATGAAGCAGCGCTCCCGGCGATTCGCCGCCAGGAGCTGGTTGAGTGGGTCAGTTCACTTACGCCTGAACCAGGGTACTAGAGGGTAATGCAGCGATTTGCTGCTGTAAGCGCCTGATTTCCGGGAGCAGCGCAATCAATAATCCAACCTGTTGTACGACCAGTGGTTCTTTACTGTCCGGACTCGGTTCAAGATGCTGAATCCGTTGCTTAAGACCTTCCAGAGCCTGGTACACGCGCTGCTCGTCAGCGGGTTGATGATGAAGCGCATCATCGACATAGCAGACGGCATCATCCAGTAAGGCCAGTACTTCCGGATTGGTCAGCTGTTCCCGGTGAGCGCCGAGGGCGGAAATGTAGCTCGTAAAGGTATGGTTGAGGCACAGCAAGCGGAATGCTGTTTCGCGCGTTTGGGCCGTAACATGAGGTTCACTCGACATGTTCGACACGACGGAGGCAAGTTCTGCATCACGGTTATGTGCATCACGGCGGGCAATTCGGTATGCCAGGCGGTTATCACGTCCCTGGTGATATTGTTCAAGGATAGCGTCCAGATAGCGGCAGTTAGCATCCGTTGCCCGTTCGATGACCCGTGGCAAATTACGGAACCGCCAGTCTGGCCAGATAAAACTGACGGCAGCCCAGGCAATAGCACAGCCAATCAGCGTATCGATAACCCTCGGTAGAGCGACCTCGAAACCTTCACCCAGCAGGTTAAAGCACAATAATACCAACAGGGTGATAAACATGGTCGCATGGGCATACTGCACGTTGCGAAAGGCAAAAAACAGCACACCGGTAATCACTAACAGGATGAGTTGCCCTTCCAGAGAGGGGACGAACCACAAAATGGGTAAACCAATCGCTATCCCGACCAATGTGCCAACAATCCTGAGTGCCAGGCGATGTCGGGTGGCGTTGTAGTTTGGCTGACAGACAAACAGACTGGTCAGCAGGATCCAGTACCCATGGTTCATACCGGTTATCTGGATAATGGCGTAACCGACACAGAGTACCAGCGACATGCGAACAGCATGGCGAAAAAGAGCAGACTCAGGGGTGAAATTGCGACTCAGACGTAACCATATATCACTGAACCCATGCGGGCTGTCATCGGCAAGCTGATTTTCAGACTCATTGCGCGATATCACCTGCGCCTGTTCGGATTCAATCGTTGCTAGCTGCGCATCGATAGCGCGCAGGTTGGATAGCAAAAATCCCAACGTGTTGAGCAGGTCTGCAGGCGCACCACTCGCGCGCATGCGCTCAAGTGCCGCATCAATATGCGTGAAGACGCGCTCAAAATGTGGATCGTGCTGGTAAGGGGTGCGCAATAAAATGCAACGTGACAGCTGTGTACAGGCTTGCCCCTGCATAGACATCAAGCGCTGGAAGCGAAACATCACGTCGCTGTGGCGAAAGTGATCGCGTAGTGTTTGGTACTGAATATGTGAGGAACTTGCGCGTTCGTGAATATCCTGTGCCACAAAATAGTAATGTAGCGTGCGGCGCGTTCCACGCTGCCCGCGGTCACCGCGCAGTCGGGTCAGCAACGAGACCTTGGTCTGGTTTAGCGTCGCCATCAGCTGTCCATTGGCCAGCGCTAAATCGTAAAGCGGAGCCTGGCTTTCATCTTCGATGTCGGGATCAAACAGACGCGATTTCAACTCAAGATAGTGCGCTAACTGCTCATAGCTGCGAGCTATATTGTCCTGCAGCGGGCGGATCGGGAACAGGAGATGCCCGGTCAAGGTCAGCAGGTTGTACCAGATTGCACCCGCAAGTAGCAGTATCGGCTGCTGATACCACTGATCGTAAAGCGACGTGCCCAGCATGGTGTAAATGGCGATGAGCAATGCGCCAAAGGCAATGGTTGCATAGCGCTGACCGAGTCCGCCAAGCAGAATAAAGCCGCTAGTAGAAAGCGTTAAGCCAATCGCAAACAGCCACGGCCATGGGAACAGCAGTTCGACTGAGGCCGAGGCAATAAAAAAGCAGACCAGCGTAATGATCAAATTGCGCAGTCGGCCTGCGAGGCGATCGTCCAGATCGGTAAGTGCGGCAGCAACCATGCCCAGCGTTAGCGGGATAGTGAGCTTTACGTCGCCCAGCCACCAGGGCAGCGCCGTTGTGCCGCAAAGCGCGATAAATATCCGCATGTAGTACAGCCAGGTGCTGTTCCAGGTGTAGCGTTTGAGCAGAGGACTTAACATAAAGGCCATCAGTCCTGGTTATTCAAAGCGGCGGCGCGCATTGGCTTCACGCGCTGCGCGAGCAACTTCTACTGACACTACCCGGCGACCGACGGGCCAGAGTGCAATCGCCGCGATTTTAAAGTTGGCAATCCCCACGGGAATACCAATAATCGTTATGCACTGGACAATACCGGAGACAATATGCATCAGGCATAGCCACCAGCCGAAGAAAATCAGCCAAAAAATATTCAGTAACGTCCCCCCGGTATTCAGGAGGACGTTTTTACCCGCCGGGTTGAGTTCATCCACATGAATGGCTTCGTTGCCATACGGAAACAGAGAAAGGCGTGTAATCTCCCAGCACGAGCGGGTTAATGGCAGGGTAAAAATCAGCACGATGCTGACCAGCGTTGCCAGTAACCAGGCTAAGGTGGTCGCGAACCCCCCGAGCACAAAATTTAAAATATTCAGAACTGTACGCATAAACCCTCGATTAACTCTGGTTTTTGGTGAATTCGGCAATTGTAACGTTTTTTTGGGCTGGAGCACGTTTTCTCTGGCGGTTACACTGATAAGTAAATCTCTTCGTGTGGATCCGCGTAAGCCTTATGGAACTGAAAGCTACTTCTCTTGGAAAACGTCTGGCGCAACACCCGTACGATCGGGCGGTTATTCTTAATGCCGGTATTAAAGTTTCCGGCGATCGTCACGAGTATCTTATTCCATTCAATCAGTTGCTGGCTATTCATTGCAAACGCGGTCTCGTGTGGGGGGAACTCGAATTTGTGCTCCCGGATGATAAGGTCGTGCGGCTGCATGGTACGGAATGGGCAGAAACCCAGCGTTTCCACCATCAACTCAACACACTCTGGCAGCAGTGGAGCCAGGAAATGAGCGATGTCGCCGCGGCTGTTTTGCAAGAGCAACTCGAGGCGATCGCTGTTCGTACCAACGAGAATAAATGGCTGACGCGCAGCCAAACCTCAGGCCTGCAACAGCAGATCCGCCGTGCTTTTGCGGCGCTGCCACTGCCGGTTAATAGGCTGGAAGAATTTGAGAATTGTCGTGAAGCGTTACGCCAATGCCAGGCATGGTTGAAGGACATTGAAGCCTGCCGGTTGCAGCACAATCAGGACTACACCGACTCCATGCTGACAGAGCACGCCGAGTTCTTCCAGCAGATCGAATCTTCGCCGCTAAATCCGGCTCAGGCCCGGGCGGTGGTTAACGGTGAGCAATCCTTACTCGTGCTGGCGGGAGCTGGAAGCGGCAAAACATCCGTTCTGGTGGCGCGCGCAGGTTGGCTACTGGCAAAGGGAGACGCGGCAGCCGAACAAATTCTGCTGTTGGCATTTGGTCGCAAAGCGGCCCAGGAGATGGACGAACGTATTCGCGAGCGACTGCATACAGAAGACATCACTGCCCGGACGTTCCACTCGCTGGCGCTGCACATTATCCAGCAGGGAAGTAAAAAAGTCCCGACGGTTAGCCAACTGGAAAACGATACCCCCGCACGTCATAAACTCTTTATTACAACCTGGCGTCAGCAGTGCAGCGAGAAAAAGGCGCAGGCCAAAGGCTGGCGGCAATGGCTAGAAGAAGAGATGCAGTGGTCAGTGCCTGAGGGTAATTTTTGGGATGACGAAAAACTGCAGCGTCGTCTGGCTCCGAGGCTGGATCGTTGGGTTAGTCTGATGCGTATGCACGGTGGGGCGCAGGCGGAGATGATTGCGAATGCGCCGGAGGACATTCGCGATCTGTTCAGTAAACGTATTAAGCTAATGGCACCGCTGCTCAAGGCATGGAAGTGTGCCCTGAAAGATGAAAATGCTGTTGATTTTTCGGGGTTAATTCATCAGGCCATCGTCATTCTGGAAAAGGGACGGTTTATCAGCCCCTGGAAGCATATTCTGGTCGACGAATTTCAGGATATTTCTCCCCAGCGTGCAGCCCTGTTAGCCGCATTGCGTAAACAAAACTCGCAGACCACGCTATTTGCCGTGGGGGATGACTGGCAGGCGATTTATCGCTTTAGTGGCGCGCAGCTTTCGTTAACCACTGCTTTCCATCAAACCTTTGGCGAGGGCGATCGCTGCGATTTGGATACCACCTACCGCTTCAATAGCCGTATTGGTGAGATAGCTAATCGCTTCATTCAGCAAAACCCGCATCAGCTCGCCAAACCGCTTAACAGCCTGACGGTCGGTGATAAAAAAGCGGTGACGCTGCTCGATGAAAGCCAGCTTGATGCGCTGCTGGATAAGCTGTCAGGATTTGCGAAAGCCGATGAGCGAATTTTGGTACTGGCGCGCTATCATCATTTGAAACCTGTCAGCCTGGAGAAGGCGGCGACCCGTTGGCCCAAGCTACAGCTTGAGTTTATGACTATCCATGCCAGTAAAGGACAGCAGGCTGATTACGTTATTATTGTCGGGCTTCATGACGGCAACGATGGTTTCCCGGCACCGGCTCGCGAGTCAATTATGGAAGAGGCTTTGCTCCCCGCGGCGGAAGATTTTCCTGATGCAGAAGAGAGAAGGTTGCTTTATGTGGCGCTAACGCGTGCGCGGCATCGGGTATGGCTGCTGTTTAACAAAGACGCGCCATCGTGTTTTGTCGATGCGCTTAAACAACTGGATGTGCCGGTCAGTCGTAAACCCTGAAAGCAGGCGGCGACAGCCGCCTGTCTGACGATTATTTGAGGCGTTCTGCCAGATAGCGGGCGTAATCCGGGATCAGGATTTCCGTTTCATCGCTGAAATTCGGCGACTGGATAATAAAATCAGCCGTCGAAACGTTGGTTGCCACCGGAATGTTCCACACCGTTGCCAGGCGTAAGAGCGCTTTGACATCGGGATCGTGAGGGACGGCATTGAGCGGATCCCAAAAGAAGATCAGCACATCAATTTTCCCTTCAGAGATCAGCGCACCTACCTGCTGGTCGCCGCCCATCGGGCCGCTCAGCATAGCGTTGACTTCCATACCGGTCGCGCGCTGGATTAAATTGCCTGTCGTGCCTGTCGCATAGAGAACATGCTGTTCCAGTAACGGCTGGTGGCGTTCTACCCAGTTCATCAACATCTGTTTACAGTGATCGTGTGCAACCAGCGCAATATGCTTGCGCGCTGGCAATGTGCGAGTCGTCAATTCCATAGTACAGCTCCCAAGTTAACCTTGCTACAGAGTACTGGAAGCACTTGACGCTGCAAGGGAAAGACAAAAAAAATGCGTATGCGAACATAAATGTTACGAAGGAGGCTGCTTCTCTGCCCATTGCAGGAAGTTATTTCGCGTTTGCGTGTCGGCCTGCCCAAACCAATATTTTAAACGCTGCTCGGTGAGCGTTTGCGATTGAGGTGGCACCCGGTCCAGCTCAGAAACCCCAGAGAGTAGCGAGCTGTCATCTGCCATCATGGTGGCAAATTGGGGTAATGAAGCATGCTTAGCCGCTTTGTTATAGCGTTCAGTCTCAAGTTCATAATCAACGATTTTCGCCGTGGACGTGATGGCCATAATATCCAGCTTGATAGGAATCGGCATGGCGCCGCCATCCAGCAGCTCCACGCGTGGGGCCTCATCGAAATGTGCCGCGTCACGTTCGTTGCCCAGGCGTGGAAGATGAAAATTAACCTGACTGACGAGTTGGGTATCAAAGCTGATAACCAGTGGGGGAGAAATATACAACCGTTCTTCATGGCTGGACAGGCGAATGGTTTTCTCGACGCGAAAAACCAGCTGATGCCGACCGTTTTCCAGCTCAATGCTTTCAGCACCGCGCAACAATGAGCTGGAGACTTTTTTTCCGTCCAGCACCAGCAGGTCAATGTCGTTTGACAGACGTAATGAGGTAGCAAAAACGGATACCGGCAAACACAGGGCAATCAAGGCTGTCACAATGCCGGCTCTCATAGGGTTCTCCTGTCCAGAAAATACCTGAGTAAGATGTATCAAAATTTTTCGACAATCATGTTTACTAACATATAGACATAATTTCCAGTTTAGCTCTCATGCGCTGGTATGGGATGAATGGTTGCAACGTCAGGTTTGTCGTACACTTTGCAAAACAGCCTGGAGGAAGATGATGAAAGAGACCGATATTGCTGGCATTTTGACATCCACCCGTACGATTGCTCTGGTAGGGGCGAGCGATAAACCCGATCGCCCCAGCTATCGCGTGATGAAATATTTGCTCGATCAGGGCTATCACGTTATTCCCGTTTCACCCAAGGTTGCCGGGAAAACATTACTCGGGCAGCAGGGTTATGCGACGCTAGCGGATGTGCCGGAAAAGGTGGATATGGTGGATGTCTTCCGTAATTCGGAAGCTGCATGGGGTGTTGCGCAGGAGGCGATTGCCATCGGGGCGAACACCTTATGGATGCAGTTGGGTGTGATTAATGAACAAGCGGCCGTGCTGGCGCGCGATGCAGGTCTGACGGTGGTGATGGATCGCTGCCCGGCGATTGAGATCCCGCGACTGGGACTGGCGAAGTAAGAACGAGCTGTCGAGGGTTGTATACGATGTTTTCCCGGCCTACAACAGTTTGTCGTAGGCCGGGAAAACGGGGTCAGTTGCGCAGTCGCGGAGCCTGAAGCTGTTTACGGATTGTCCGCGCCAGTTCATCCATCGAAGGTTGCTCAGGATGTTCTTCCTGTAGCTCACTGCTCAACTGTGCTTCCGCCAGATACGTATGTACTGGCAGGCCATTATCGTCTTCCATCACCACGTGATACCAGGGAGCGGCGCGAAGTTCGTCGTTAACCGCCAACTCATCGGGTGACGGGTCATCAAGCGAATATTCCGGGTCGATATCCACGACCACTCCAAGGTAACCTAACAGGGAATGGCGGACCTGCTGGCCGATACCGAATTTGCTGGCAATCATAGTCACCTCCCGGGAAACAGATACCCTCAATGTAAGGGCAATATTCCACTTTTCAAGTTACATGATGCGACAGGCAAACCCTTTCAGATACAGCCCTTCCGGGTAGGTAGCGATCACCGGATGATCGGCGGCCTGACGGAACTGCTCTATAAATTGTACATCACGACCTGCATCTAATGCGGCGTCGGCGATGATTTTCTGAAATAAATCGGTCGTCATCAGTCCGGAGCATGAGAAAGTCAGCAGCACACCGCCAGGATTCAGCAGCTGGATAGCCAGCATATTGATGTCCTTATAGCCACGGCAAGCGCCCATTAGCTGACTTTTGTTTTCAACAAACTTCGGTGGATCCATCACGATGACATCAAATTTCTCACCGCGATCGCGATAGGCACGCAGGAGTTTAAAGACGTCATCACGAACAAATTCAGCTTTGCTTAGATCCAGCTTATTCAGTTCGACGTTTTGTCTGGCGATGTCGAGCGCTTCCTGCGAGGTATCAACGCTGACGACCTGGCTGCATCCACCCATCAGCGCAGACACCGCGAAACCGCCGGTATAGGAGAAACAGTTCAGTACGCGTTTGTCTTGTACATATCGACGCGTTGCCAGACGGCTGTCACGTTGATCCAGGTAGTAACCGGTTTTGTGACCATGCTGAATGTCCACCAGCAGCTTCATTCCGTGCTCTTCGATCGGCAGCAAGGCTGGTGGTAGTTCGCCTGTTACTGGCCCCTGGGTCAGCTCCATACCTTCTTTTTTACGCACGGCTACGTCGCTACGGTCGTAAATCGCGCAGTCCGGGAAGACAATCTGCAGGGCGCTAATTAGTGCGGCACGCTGATATTCGGCACCGGCGCTGAGCAACTGCAATACCAGGAAGTTGCCGAAACGATCAATGGTGATACCCGGTAAGCCATCAGACTCACCGGCGATCAGACGGTAGCTGTCCAGACCGTCTTTCTTCGCCAGCCAGTCTCGCCACGTCTGCGCTTGCTGCAGGCGGCGGGTGAAAAAGTCGATATCAATAGATTCGGACTTGTCGAATGTCCAGACGCGTGCACGGATCTGCGATGCTGGTGAGTACGCGCCGCGCGCTAACCATTTACCTTGATGGTCAACAATATCGATGGTTTCACCAAGACTGGCTTTACCTTCCATACGTGCGACAGCACCGGAAAATACCCACGGGTGGCGGCGCAATAATGATTTTTCGCGCCCTTTGGCTAACACTAAACGTACACTCATAATTTGCTATTCTGTCGATTCAAAGAAATGGGCGCCATTGTCCTGAGTTTTTCGGGGATTTGCAACGCGCAACGCGATGATAAGGAGAACCGCAATGTCTAAAGTCTGCATCATTGCCTGGGTTCACGGCCGGGTACAGGGCGTGGGATTTCGCTACACCACCCAGCATGAAGCGCAACGGTTGGGCTTGACCGGGTATGCAAAGAACATGGATGACGGTAGCGTAGAGATTGTCGCCTGCGGCGAAAGCGAGCAGGTGGAACAACTGATGAAGTGGTTAAAAGCGGGGGGACCGCGCAGCGCCAGGGTAGACAGGGTTCTCAGCGAGCCTCATCGTCCTGGCGATGATTTAAAGGGATTTAGTATTCGCTATTAAATACATTTTACCGGTTTTGGCAGACCAGCGATTTTGGTTGCTTGTTTAGCCGGACCTTTCGGAAACAGACGGTAGAGATAACGGCTGTTGCCTTTGTCTTCGCCAAACTTGTTAGCCATTGCTTTTACCAACATGCGGATTGCCGGAGAGGTATTAAACTCTAGGTAAAACTCGCGCACAAAGCGCACCACTTCCCAGTGCTCAGGTGAAAGGGTAATGCCTTCGTTTTCGGCAATGGCAGCCGCCAGCGGCTCGCTCCATTCGTTAGTATCTTTTAAATAGCCTTCGCTATCGGTACTGATTTCTCTACCTTCAAAGATCAACATAATTCTTCACTGCGTTAGTCAAACTGGTGGCAGTTTACCAAAAAAGAAAGCCCCGCATAAGCGGGGCCGGATAATGCGAGTTGACAACTTAGTCGCGGCTGGCGAAGCCCAGAATGCTCAGCAGGCTGACAAAGATGTTGTACAGCGAAACATACAAGCTCACCGTTGCACGGATGTAGTTGGTTTCACCGCCACGGATGATATTGCTGGTTTCAAACAGGATAGCGCCCGAAGAAATCAGAATAAACACCGCGCTGATGGCCAGATGCAGAGCCGGCAGCTGCAGGAAAATATTGGCAACCATACCAATCAGCACCACCACGATACCTGCCATCAGCATACCGCCGAGGAAGGACATGTCTTTACGGGTCGTCAGCACATAGGCAGAGCAGCTGAAGAAGACCAGCGCGGTGCCGCCCAGCGCCATACCGATAACATCCCCCATGCCCGCAGACAGGTAGGTGTTCAGAATCGGTCCCAGAATGTAGCCCAGGAAGCCGGTGAATGCGAAAGCAGACAGAATACCGACCGGCTTATCCGCCGTTTTATAGGTCAGGAACATCAGACCATACATACCCACCAGCGTCAGGATAAGACCCGGAGATGGCAGCATCAGCACGGTGCTTGCCGTGGCGGTGATGGCAGAAAACGCCAGCGTCAGGCTCAGCAAAAAATAAGTATTGCGCAGCACTTTATGTGTGCTGAGTAGCGATGTACGGTCGCGCGAAGAACTAATAATACGATCCATGAGTCACTCTCTTATGACAGATGTAATTAATGACGGAGGATAATGAAATCACGGGTAATGACACAGCGGTTTTACCCATCTTTACGCATTTTAACCCGCCAGGCTTAAGCATTTTATTTCAGCAAAAGTGCCTGAATCAGATGTTACCACTTATTGTGTGAAAATGTCAGATCGACATCTTATAGGTAACTGAAAAATATTGCGTTATTTCCTGCATCCCTTTAAGAGTGATTACGGTGTCATCATAAAACAGAACAATAAGGTGCAGGGAATGACTCAACACAAATCGAAGGTATTTGCGTTTACGCTGTTGGCCGCCTGTGTGATATCGATAAACGACGCGGCATGGGCAGCTCATGTTCCCGCAGGAACAGCATTGGCTGAAAAGCAGGAGCTGGTGCGAAATAACGGTAGCGAACCAGCATCACTGGACCCGCATAAAGTCGAAAGCAACGTTGAGTTTAATTTAATCAGCGATATGTTCGACGGTCTGGTTGCCGTCAATCAGGATGGGTCTATTGAGCCCCGCCTGGCGGCATCCTGGGAGAATAAAGACAACACCGTCTGGACCTTTCATTTACGTCCGGGCATAACCTGGTCTGATGGTTCTGCGATTACCGCACAGGATGTTGTCTGGAGCTGGCAGCGTCTGGTTTCACCGCAAACGGCTTCACCGTATGCCTCCTACCTTGGCAACATGCACGTTGCGAACGCTGTCGATATTGCGCAAGGGGAAAAAAATCCTGCCGCGCTGGGGGTAAAAGCACTGAATGACACCACGCTGGAAATTACCCTGACGCAACCCACAGCGGCGTTCCTGGCTATGTTGGCGCATCCATCGCTGGTGCCGCTGGATAAAGTACTGATTGGTCGTTTTGGCGATAAGTGGACCCGACCAGAGCATTTTGTCAGTAGTGGGCCATACGAACTGTCACAGTGGGTGGTGAACGAGCGGATTGTCGCGGTGCGTAATGCGCACTACTGGGATAACGCGCGCACGGTCATCGATAAAGTCACTTACCTGCCCATCAGTTCAGAAGCGGCAGATATTAACCGCTACAAGGCCGGAGAAATCGATATTGTCTTTAGCGTGCCGGTGAATCAGTTCGCCCAGTTGAAAAAAACGATGGGCGATGAACTCCATGTCTCACCTCAGCTTTCGACTTATTACTATCAGTTCAATACAACCCGAGCGCCGTTTAATGATCCGCGCGTGCGCCGGGCGTTAAATATGGCGTTAGATAAAGACATCATTGCCCAAAAGGTGATGGGGCAGGGGCAACGCGCGGCGTGGGTTATCAGCCAGCCGGAAATAGGGGGAGTTCAACTGCATGCGCCGGACTATGCGTCGTGGCCGCTTGAAAAACGTATTGCTGAAGCGAAGAAACTGCTGGCTGAAGCCGGTTTTGGCCCTGAGCATCCTCTTTCATTCAATCTGCTCTACAACACCTTTGAAACGCATCAACGTATTGCGATTGCTGCATCATCAATGTGGAAGAAAAATCTGGGCGTAGAAGTGAAGCTGCAAAACCAGGAGTGGAAAACCATGCTGGACACCATGCACACCGGTAATTTTGACGTGGTGCGCTATGCGTGGATCGCCGACTATGATGATGCTTCGAGCTTTCTGAACATTTTCCGCACCGGTGATAGTGAGAACACTACCCACTACAGCAATCCCGCCTACGATGAAGCGATGAGTAACGCGGCGAAAGCAAGCTTACTGGATGAACGCGGGAAGTATTACCAGCAGGCGGAAACGCTTTTGGCCGAAGATGTACCGGCAATTCCTGTTTATCACTATGTTCGCACGCATCTGGTGAAGCCATGGGTGGGGGGATTTGCACCGGATAACCGGGGAAATTACTACACCAAAGATATGTTCATCAAAAAGCATTAAGCAGCAGAAGAGCATATTTGTGCTGAATAAACGGTCAATCTGTTGTTATTTCAGTCGATTAACAGCATTTTGACTGTTTTTCAGGCAAACGAACACTTTGGTGCTTTACAGGTCCGTTCGGGATGTTTATAGTGCGCCTCATTGGAAGCGTGGCCGAGCGGTTGAAGGCACCGGTCTTGAAAACCGGCGACCCGAAAGGGTTCTAGAGTTCGAATCTCTACGCTTCCGCCAAATTCGAAACCCCGAGCTATTAAGTAGCTCGGGGTTTTTCGTTTTATACGGCTTTAGTGGCGGCGTTTAACGTGTCTGGAGAACAAATTCAACGCGTTAATGCATCATTTCTCAGAGCACTGGCTCGCATTCGGGTCATTTTAACGCGGAATATCACACCATCCTCCGGCGTCCCGGCATGGCGTCTCGCCCTGAAGCAACCGTGCACCACTCCGATACTTCAAGCCTGGATTTACCGGGATAACATTTTTGCATTATTAAGTACATGCAATAACAATGTGGATTATATTTTTCAGATAAGTCGATGTTAGCTAATAACTATTTGTATTTAACGTTTTATTCAGTTTATACGTTATATATCCAGTAAAACCAAAATTAAAAAGTTTCTTATTTTTGCAACTATACTCACTAAGCCTTACGCAGGTTCATCCACGTTGATGTGTAACACGCCTGTAATACGTTGCGCGATCAACGCGGTATTCATGATCTTTGGCTGAAATATCCTCTCGAGGGAAATACAACTATGTCATTTGTAAAAACGAAAGATGGTGTGAACATTTTTTATAAAGACTGGGGGGCGAAAGATGCCCAACCTATCGTATTTCATCATGGCTGGCCGTTGAGTGCGGATGACTGGGATAACCAGATGTTATTCTTTCTTAATCAAGGTTATCGTGTTATCGCCATTGATCGTCGTGGCCATGGGCGCTCAGACCAGGTTAGCGAAGGTCATGACATGGACCACTATGCGGCAGATGTTTCTGCCGTTGTGGAACATCTGGATCTGCATAACGCCGTGCATGTCGGTCACTCCACAGGAGGAGGGCAGGTGGCAAGATATGTCGCCCAATACGGGCAGCCGCAAGGTCGTGTGGCGAAAGCCGTGCTTATCAGCGCGGTACCACCGCTGATGGTGAAGACTGATAATAATCCGGGGGGCACACCGCTCAGTGTTTTTGATGGATTCCGCCAGGCTCTTGCCGCGAATCGCGCGCAGTTTTATCTTGATGTGGCAACCGGACCATTTTACGGATTCAATCGGGAGGGGGCTGAGATATCAAATGGAACTATTCAAAACTGGTGGCGGCAGGGAATGATAGGGAGCGCAAAAGCACACTATGAGGGGATTAAAGCCTTTTCTGAAACCGACCAGACCGATGATTTAAAAGCCATTACGCTGCCCGTTTTGATCATGCAAGGTGATGATGATCAGGTTGTTCCTTATAAAAATGCCGCGCTTTTACAGGACAAATTGCTCGTTAACAGCATTCTGAAGATTTACCCAGGCTATCCGCATGGGATGCATACCACGCACGCCGAGGTGATTAATAACGATCTGTTGCAATTTATTCAGGCCTGAAAATATTCTGAAGTTGGGATGCGTTTTTACTCAACTTCAGAATAGAAATGATATGAGTTAAACGTATATTAATAAAGTAGACTGCTTGTTTATTTAACTAATGTTGGAATTAATTCGGGGTTTTGTTATATTAATCGAAGAAATTTGTTGGTGATATCTGCAAATAATAATTTCAGTAGTGAAATGAATAATATAAAAATTTAAGGAACTGAAATGGCGACAATAAAGGATGTTGCATTGCTGGCGAAAGTCTCAACAGCAACAGTCTCGCGTGTTATTAATCAAACTGCATGGGTTGAGCCAGTGACGCGTGAACGTGTTGAAAAGGCCATGCGCGAACTCAATTATCATCGTAATGCCGCCGCCATTGCGCTAGCGAAGCGAAGTGGTGACATGCTCGGATTATTGACGGGTAATCTTGCCGATCCCTTTTTTGCTCGCCTTGCGCGCGGTGCGGAGGAGGTCTCACGTAAAGAGCAATTTCGCCTGATGGTTTGCAGCGGTGGCCACGATGAAGGAATGGAGAAATCCGGGCTTGATTTTCTGATCAATCAAGGTTGTGAGGCTATTGTGGTTCATGCCAGTAGATTGTCCGAAAAGGAACTGTTGCGTTACGCCGCCCATTTCCCTGCCATGGTGGTCGTGAACCGCTATATTGCCGGGATGGCCAATCGTTGCGTATGGCTGGAAAACAGCCAGGCGTCGAAAACGGCCACGCTTCATTTGCTGGAGCAAGGGCACCGGTGTATCGCCTGCGTAACTACTGATTTACCGATTATCGATCGTCGCGAGCGACTGGAAGGGTATCGTCAGGCATTGACTGAATATGGCATTACGCCGGATAAAAGCTGGGTGATTAGCGTACCTTTTAACGAAGAAGGTGGGGAGCGCGCAGCGCACCAGCTTCTTAACTGTGACATTCCTTTCACCGCAGCGGTGACGTTTAACGATGTGATGGCGGCCGGTATCATGCGCATCCTTCATCAGCAGGGGATTAATCTGCCACAGAAGCTCTCTATCGTTGGGTTTGACGATGTAGTGATGGCCCGTTATCTCTACCCGGCGCTGACAACCATGCACTATCCGGTTGAGCGAATGGCACGCTGCGCTTCGCAACTGGCAATACAACTTTTTAAGGGGGTAACCCCGCAGCCCGGTATGAACAAGTTTATGGCTGAACTGGTGATCCGCGATTCCGTTCTCCCTCCCCAGGTCTCTGAGTAAGCCGTCAAGGGTATCAACTGTGATCTGGCTCAAATTATGTTGTCTCATGTAATCGCTTACATGGTGACGAACAGGCGATCACATTCAGGTAAAGGGTGTTCATCTACTCTTGAGCGACTCTACAGACAGGAGATCCATTTATGAATGCCTCTCACAATCAGAAAAAAATACTCTCATTTGGTTTAGCCGTGATCCCCATTGCCGCCATGCTACTGCTGCTGATCGTTGGCTACGGCATCATGGGGCTACGCATTGAACCCTTGTTGCTCTGTTCTGCCGCGGTAGCCGCTGGTATTGCGTGGTGGCAGGGATATACCTGGGAAGACATTATCAGTTCGGTGGTGGATAAACTCGCCAAAGCGATGCCGGTCATCATGATTTTGATCTGCGTTGGTGCGCTCATCGGTACCTGGATGTTCAGTGGAACCATACCGTACATGGTGTATTGGGGGCTCAAATTAATCAGCCCTGAATACATTCTTATCGCCGCATTCTTTTTGACCAGCGTGGTGTCCGTATGTACCGGAACATCATGGGGTTCGGCAGGAACAGTGGGTGTTGCGCTCATGGGCGTAGCCTCTGGGCTGGACGTCCCCCTGGCGGCGGCTGCCGGTGCGGTGGTTTCTGGCGCCTACTTTGGCGATAAAATATCGCCACTGTCTGATTCCACCAACTTTGCGGCGATTGTGGCGGAGACGACGCTGTTCGAACACATTCAGCATTTATTGTGGACAACCATCCCCAGCTTCCTGCTGGCCGCTGTGGTGTATCTGATTGCAGGCCATAGCAGTATGCTCGGCGATGTTGCCACACCACAGCGCGTCACGGATATTGTTAACGCCCTGGAGTCGCTGTATCACTTTAATATCATTCTGATTTTGCCGCCCGTGATTGTGCTGTGGGGGGCTATTCGCAAAAAACCGGTGATTCCTCTAATGCTGAGTGCATGCGTGCTGGCCCTGATTCTGGGTGTCGTGTTGCAGGGACTCAGTCTCAAGCAAGGCCTGGATGCGTTTATTGATGGATTCAATATCAATATGTTCCCTGTGGGAAGTGAAGGGATTATTGCGGATGTTCCACGCTTACTGAACCGCGGTGGCATGTTCTCAATGATGAGCACCATCCTTCTTGTTTTTTGTGCGTTTTCTTTTGCCGGTGCCTTAACGTTAACCGGTGCACTCAGCATTATTATCAACCGTTTACTGACGATTATTCACAGTGTCGGTCAGTTAATCGCCGCGACCATTGCAACCACGATTCTGGTTACCGGTGCCACCAGCGACGGCAAACTGGCGCTGCTGGTCCCCGCTGAACTGTTTAAAGATGCCTACCGGCGCATGGGGCTGGATACCAAAAATCTGTCAAGGACGATAGAAGATGCGGGCACCGTTATTGAACCCTTGTTGCCGTGGACCGCTGCCGGGGTCTATATGGCAACGACGCTGGGAGTGAGTACGCTGGATTTACTGCCCTGGGCTGTCCAGTGCTATTCAGCCATCTTTTTTGCCTTAATTTATGGTTTCACTGGAATGGGTATTGCCAGGCTATCCCCGATGCCTGGAAAAGAACAGACGACTGCGGCTACAGAATAGGAAAGGATGACCATGGATTTTAATAAGATTATCGATCGCCATAATACAGGCTCTCTGAAATGGGATTTTATGGCACGCTATTTTGGTAAGGAGACAAATGAACTGTTGCCGATGTGGGTGTCTGATTTTGACTTTGCCTGCCCCGATGCCGTGCAGCAGGCTTTAGCACAACGTATCGAACACGGTATTTTCGGCTACAGTGAACGCCCGCAAACGTACTATGACTCCCTCATTTCATGGTTCGCGACACGGCATCAACTGGACCTGAAGCAAGAATGGATCTGCAGCATTGAAGGTGTGGTTCCAGGGCTATCTTTACTGGTACAAATGCTGAGCCATCCTGGGGAAGGGGTGGTGGTTCAGGGACCTTATTACGGATCGTTCTCCAAAATAATATCTCTTAATGGCCGACGGTTGCTGGAAAATCCGTTATATGAAGATCCCAAAACGGGTTACAAAATGGATCTCATCCACCTTGAACGGTTATTTCGGACTGAACGTCCACCTTTGATGATCCTATGTAATCCTCATAATCCAACCGGCCGTTGTTGGTCAGCGCAGGAATTGGAACAACTGCTCCTGTTGTGTGAGGCCTATGATGTCACGGTGCTGTCGGATGAAATATGGGCCGATTTGTTACTGCCAGGCGAGCGCTTTACCTCGGTTTTGCATCTGGGAGAGCGCTGGCATTCGCGGGTTATATCCGCGACGTCTGCCAGTAAAACGTTCGGTTTATCGACATTGCGCGTTGCCAACTTTCTCATTCCGTCCCCGGCATTGCGTGAGCAATTGTTACGCCGTCTGGATGCGCATGGACTGGATGTCTTTAATGCGCTTTCTATCGAAGCAAGCACCGCAGCATGGCAACATGGAGCGCCCTGGCTGGACGAATTACTGGATTATCTGGCAGATAACCGCCGATGGTTTATTAAACAGGTTGATGAATATCTCCCGTGGGCTCGAATTGTCCCTGCCCAGGGAACGTATCTGCTGTGGATAGATTGCAAGGCACTGGGGCTGGATGATGAACAACTGAAATGGGTTATGGTTGATGTTGCCGGTATTGCACCTTCAATGGGAAATAGCTTTGGTCAGGCTGGCAATGGTTTCATCCGCCTGAACCTGGGATGTCCACGCGCATACCTCGAAAAAGCGCTGGAGGGAATGAAACGTATTGCATTTAAATCTGCAAATAACGTTCGCTCCATCGGCGAGCTTAAATAAAAAAGTTTTACCCTGCATGAATCCTTGCCGGCTTACTTAAAAAGCCGGCTGTCATTATATGAAAACGCATCTGTTGAGATGCGTTTTCGCAGGTATTAACCGCGTGGTGTTTTAAACCGGGCTAACGTGTTTTCGACGAGCACAAAGAAGACCGGGACGAAATAAATCGCCAGCACGGTCGCGGCCAGCATCCCCCCGATTACGCCGGTCCCTACCGCATTTTGCGCACCTGAACCCGCGCCGTTGCTTATTGCCAGTGGAATCACCCCCAAAATGAAGGCCAGTGACGTCATCAGAATAGGGCGTAAGCGCATTTTCGCTGCTTCCACTGCGGCTTCAAGCGGTGTTTTTCCTTCTTTTTGCATAATCTCGACGGCAAACTCCACGATCAGGATGGCGTTTTTAGCCGACAGACCCATCGTGGTGAGCAGGCCGACCTGGAAATAAACATCATTACTCAAACCACGCAGGTCGGTAGCCAGCAACGCACCGGCGATGCCAATTGGCACCACGAGCATCACTGAAAAAGGAATGGACCAGCTTTCATACAAGGCTGCCAGTGCAAGAAATACCACCACAAGCGAAATGGCATACAGCATGGGCGCCTGGTTTGTGGATAACGCCTCCTGATAAGACAGACCCGTCCATGCGTAACCGACGCCGGCAGGCAGTTTGTTCATCAGGGATGCCATAAAGTTCATCGCATCACCGCTGCTTTTTCCGGCAACCGGCTGCCCTAAAATTTCCATTGAAGGTTGCCCGTTGTAGCGTTCAAGGCGGGGGGAACCATAGGTCCATTCGGTCGTTGAGTAGGCCGAAAGCGGGGTCATGGAACCGGAGGCGTTACGCACGTACCAATGGTTTATATTGCCAGGCAACATGCGGAACGGGGTATCGGCCTGAACATACACTTTTTTAACGCGTCCCTGGTTAAGGAAATCATTGACATAACGACTACCAAACGCCGTGGAGAGGGTCTGATTAATGTCCGAGAGTGAAACTCCCATGGCTTCAGCTTTTTTTGCGTCGACATTAACATGAAACATCGGCGTGTCTTCCAGCCCGTTAGGACGCACCCCGGCAACCTCACCGGATGACTGACTGGCCAGTGCCAGGAGCTGGTTGCGGGCCTGCATCATCTTTTTGTGCCCAAGATTACCGTTATCCAGTAGCTCCATATCAAACCCTGAAGCGGTTCCCAGTTCTGCTACGGCGGGCAAATTGAACGGATAAATCACGGCGTTATTGATGGCGCTTAAGGCCACCATTGCCCGCTGAATAATGGCGGTAACCGCGTTTTCTTCCCCAACACGCTCAGACCATGGCTTCAGGCTGATAAATGCCAGACCGTTGTTTTGCCCCTGACCGCTGAAACCAAATCCGCCAACGGTAAAAACAGACGCGACGTTTTTCTGTTCTTTCGTCAGATAGTAATCCGTGATTTCGCCCAGAACCTTGCTGGTATTCACCATCGTTGAACCCGAAGGTAATTGCGCTGTGGTCATGAATACACCCTGATCTTCTTCCGGCAAAAAGGAGGTTGGGGTGCGTAAAAACAAGATAATCATGCCCGCCCCGATAACCAAATAGATGACCATGTAACGGCCTGTGCAACGTAAGAGTTTACGCGTGCTATCCGTGTAGTGCCGGGTGCACTTCTCCATGAAATGATTGAAACGGGTGAACAGGAAATGTGTTTTTGCGTTATCGCCCTCAGGCGCTGCTTTTAATAGCGTTGCACAAAGTGCGGGCGTCAGGCTCATCGCCACGAACACCGACAATGTCATAGCGGATATCAACGTGATGGAAAACTGACGGAAGATTTCACCTGTCGCGCCGCTCATAAAGGCCATTGGCATAAATACGGCGGATAACACCACGGCAATACCGACCAGCGCTCTTTGCAACTGGCCCATGGCTTTATGCGCCGCCGCTTTTGGGGACAATTTTTCCTCGCAGATAATACGTTCAACGTTTTCGACCACCACGATGGCATCATCGACTAAAAGTCCTATCGCCAGCACCATGCCAAACATCGTGAGGGTATTAATCGTAAAACCTGCGACCGACAGAATTGAAAATGTTCCGAGGATAACAACGGGAACTGCGATTGTAGGGATAAGCGTCGCGCGGAAATTTTGCAGAAAAAGGTACATGACGAGGAATACCAGAATGATTGCCTCGAGCAATGTCTGAAAAACACCCTGAATTGAAATCTCGATAAACGGGGTGGTGTCATAGGGATAAACGGTTTTCATGCTGGCAGGAAACCAGGTCGATAATCTGTCCAGCTCTTGTTTGACTGCCCGGGATGTTTCCAGCGCATTCGCGCCAGCGGCAAGCTTAATCGCAATCCCGGCGGCGGGTTTGCCGTTATACCGGGCGACCGTAGAGTAATTTTCCGCCCCCAGCTCAATTCGCGCGACGTCCCGCAGCAGAACCTGAGAACCATCTTGCTGGACTTTCAGGAAGATTTTGCCAAACTCATCGCTACTTTGCAGGCGAGTCTGAACAACAATTGACGCATTCAACTGCTGATCTGCCGACTGAGGCATGCCGCCCAGCTGTCCACCTGATATCTGATTATTTTGTATCTTGATTTGCGAAATAACGTCCTGCGGCGTGAGACTGTATTTGTTGAGTTTTTGCGGATCCAGCCAGATGCGCATGGCGTATTGCGAACCGAATAATTGCACGCTCCCCACCCCGGCAGTACGGCTAAGAGGATCTTTAATATTCGAGGCAACATAGTCGGCAATATCATATTGGCTCAGGCTGTTATTATCCGAGATAAAGCCAGCAACCATTAAGATATTGCTACTGGATTTATCAACACTGACCCCTTGTTGCTGAACCTCCTGCGGCAAAGAGGGCATCGCCAACTGCAATTTATTCTGCACCTGAACCTGAGCGATATCGGGTGATGTGCCGCTCTTAAAGGTCAGAATAATGGCTGCATTGCCTGCAGCATCGCTGGTGGATGACATGTACATCAGGCCATCAAGACCATTCATATTCTGCTCAATCACCTGAGTGACGGAATCTTCTACGGTCTTTGCATCTGCGCCTGGATAGGCGGCGTTGATAGTAATCGTCGGGGGCGCTATTTGCGGGTATTGGGCGATCGGCAGATTCATGATAGCGATCCCCCCGGTAAACATCAGAATAATCGCGAGCACCCATGCGAAAACCGGGCGCTCAATAAAAAAGTTGGCCATGAAGAGGATGTCCTTAATGCCTGGAATATTACTGTTTGGTTACGGTGTCAGGGGTATTTGGGTGCGAAGAGAGAACCCTGGCTTTTATTCCCGGACGGATCCGTTGTAATCCGGAAACAATAACCCGGTCGCCGGGGCGTAATCCGTGGGTCACTAGCCATTGGTTACCTACGGCCTGCACAGCGTTTATTTCGCGCAGTTGCACCACGTTTTCCTGGTCAAGGATCAGCGCGGTGGCTTTTCCCTGCTCGTTATGGGTAACTCCTTGTTGAGGAACCATTAAAACGTCCTGCTGGCTACCTTCATCCAACAGAGCCGTAACATACATTCCGGGTAAAATTTCACCGTCAGGATTAGGGAAAATGGCGCGCAGAGTCACGGAACCGGTGACTTCATCGACGGCGGGGTCGGAAAACTGAAGTGTACCGGTATAGCGGTAGGGTTTGCCGTTATCCAGCATCAGCTCAACTGGAATCTGGCCTTTTTGCTGGGCAATTTTTCCGCTGGATTTCTCTTCTTTCAGGCGTAAGAAGTCCTGCACGGACTGCGTTAAATCAACATAAATTGGGTCCAACTGCTGAACGGTGACCAGTGCATTTTCCTGATCCGCGGTGACCAGTGCACCAACGGTAACGGAGGATGTGCCGCTGATGCCATCAATAGGCGAGGTGACATTGGCATAATGAAGGTTAATCGTGGCCTGCTCGACGTCCGCTCTGGCGACGGCAACGTTAGCTTCAGCCTCATTAAGCTGAGAACGCGTGGTATCATAATCCTGGCGGCTGACGTAATTGGATTTTAATAAGGCTGACTGGCGCTGTAATGTTAAACGCACATTATTGGCGGTGGACAACGCTTTTGCCAGAGAGCCTTTGGCAGCGTCGAGTTTCGCTTGCAAAGGGGCGGGATCAATTTGGTAGAGAGACTCTCCTTTGCTGACTTTATCTCCCTCAATAAAATTTCGCTTAATAATTATACCACTGACCTGAGGTCTGATTTCAGCAATTTCGAACGAAACAGCTCTGCCCGGAAGCTCACTTTTAATATTTACGGAGGAGGGGGGCAGGGTAATCACGCCGACCTCGGGTTCCCTGATGGTGGTATTTTCTGAGGATTTATTATCACATGCAGTGATGATTGCAGCGCTAAAAAGTAACGGTATCAACAGTAAGTATTTTCTGTTCATAGTAATCTCTGAATAATTTGTACGTGCATATTTTTTTGTTTTGCATGAACGGGCAGGATGTCAACGATAAATAATATGAGGCGGTCAGGCATGAGAATGATAAAGCCTATTTATTTGGCAAAGAATTGGGGTGGCGAAATATAATTTCGCCATCCTGCAACTGGATTATTTCACTAGCTCCGGTGTGACTTGAGTGACGGTGTTGGCGTAGTACGGTGCGCCCCACATGGGTTCAGGCCAGAATGCGCCATAGCCGTAATCCCACATGCTATAGGTTGCGCTGACCGACTCCGTTAAATGCCAAATCTGAATACCTTGTAAGTCAACTTTAACGAAGTCGTACGGGATTTTATTGATGAACCCCGGTTCATCTCCCTGGATTATCCCTAAAATGGTGACGTAGTGGTTCCTGTAATTAACCGGATCCAGAAAGCCTTTTTGACTGGCGAGAATACGACCCTGATAGCTCGCATCTATTTGTGGTTTGGCATAACTGTTCAGCGGGAGAACCGCTATTTCCAGTAAAGAGTCATTTTTTGTGTTGATCACATTGATGATTTTGCCACCAAATCGCGCCTGCTGACCTTTATATAATCCGGGTTGGTTATGGACGGAGATAAAATCTTTTTGTATATCTGGTTGATTATTTCCTTTTATATTTTCCGGAATGGAAGCACACGCTGACAGGACGAATGTAAGGGCAAGAATCATTACGCCTTTTATTTTGTTCATTTTACTTTCCTGCTAAAAAAGACAGGTCTATAGTAAACTTTTGCTCATTATTGTCATCAAGTGCGCGGCTGATTATCTAAAAGTAATATAATTATGGCTCATGGTTATAGACGGCTTCTGGTGTACAAAATTAATCACGACTGACGAAGACAATGAGGGTAAGCACTGAATCCGTCGCTTACCCGTTGTATTTAACGTTATCAATTGAGGCGTTAATCTTCAACCGCATTACGAATGTGCGACAAAGCGCGACAAACGCTGTCGCAGCAGACGGTTTTCCTGACGCAGCTGCGCGTTCTCTTCCAGTAACGTCAGCGCAACGGCAATTCCTGGCCAGTCAAGCGCCAGTTCCTGACGTAAACGCATAGCCCGCCGTACCGTGGTTAACGCGCGATCGTCAAACAGCCAGTCGGCGCGCTCATCTTCACCCGGTTCAATCATCCCCAGCCCGACAATTTCAGTCAGTTCTTCGGCGGAAACACCGGTATGCAGGCAAAACTCGGTAATGGTAAAGGTGACAGTAATGTTAGCCATTATGCTTTCCCCCACTCTTTGCGTGGATCAAAGGTTTTCTGAGCGTCCGCCAGCTGTTGCCACAATGCGGCGCTGTTGTCGTCAGGTTTGGGTGGCATCACAATTTTGATCACTGCGTACAGGTCGCCGGTCTGTTTTTTGCTCACCAGCCCCTTGCCCTTGATGCGTAATCGCTGTCCGGCCTGGCTGCCGGGGGGGATCGTCAGCAGGATGCTCTCTGTTAGCGTTGGCACGGTGACTTTAGCGCCCAGAGCGGCTTCCCATGGGGCCAGAGGCACGACAATTTCCAGATCCTGATTGACGATATCGAACAGGGGATGCGGTGCGATATGAATCACCAGCCACAAATCACCGTTCGGGCCGCCGTTCTCGCCGGGTGTGCCCTGGCCTTTCAGCCTGATGCGCTGACCGTTGCCTACGCCGGCCGGAATTTTCACGTTCAGCGTTTTCGGGATTTCCCGTTCTACAAAGCCAAACGCATTGTATACCGGTAGGTTGTAACTGATGGTGCGCCTATGCTCAGCAAGGGTTTCTTCGAGGAACACTGCCACCTCGATTTCGATATCGTGTCCACGACTGGCGTGGTGCTGTTGTGACTGGCGAGCGCGCTGACCAAAAATAGAGGAAAAGATATCGTCAAAATCCTCGGCGCTGTAGCTCTGACCTTCTCCTTGCTGGAACTGGCGGTTGAACTGTGGATCGTTGCGGTGTTGCCACAACTGATCATATTCAGCCCGCCGCTGTTCATCGCTTAAGACTTCCCAGGCTTCTGCGACCTCTTTAAAACGCGCTTCGGCGTCGGTTTCTTTGCTGACGTCAGGATGGTATTTGCGGGCGAGCCGACGATAGGCGGTCTTGATGGTCTTGAGATCGTCCGTCGGTTTCACGCCCATGATGGCGTAATAATCCTTTAATTCCATAGTGTTATCTCGTGTGAATCAACCCATGAAGAAGGATACCCCTCGGGAAAGGCATCACCGTTAAGTTTAGGGTAATCCTGAAAAGTGCGAATGCCAACTATGAAAGGGAGCGAGGGGGGAGCATGTTTATCGTGCAGACGATATGTGTCTGATTACGGAGTGAGTCAAGCAATGTCCGCTTCTGGCTCCAGGCAGCTCGCCTGGAGAACGGTCAGTTCCGCTATGAGCTGTGAGTTCAACGGGTCGACGCAACGCTATCCTTAGTGTAGGGAGGATTTTGAAAAAATATTAATAACCAGAACCCCAGCACAAATAAGGAGCATGCCCGCGATCGCCGGGAAATCAAGCTTTTGCCCACTAACCAACCAACCCAAAAGGCTGATTAATACGATTCCAGCACCTGACCAAATTGCGTACGCAATACCCGTTGGAATGGTCGATAGCGTCTGGGCAAGAAGATAAAAAGCAGTGCAGTAGCACACGATGGTTGCTACAGATGGCCATAGGCGTGTAAATCCGTCAGAGAACTTCATCAGGGTTGTACCTATGACTTCAGCTACAATGGCCCCAGCAAGGAATACGTATGAATTCAAAATCTGACCCCATGTGACAATCTAAAGCAACTATCGTATCACAAAGGGTTAGGTGAGTTTGAACACAACACAAACGACTTTAGTTCAGTACTGAAATGCCAGATGTTGCACCACCAACAGTACCAGACGGTTTCTGTTGTGTGGTGCGCTTTGCAATATTAATAATCAGGGTTTGCTAATAAGAAAGCGGACCGTCTCCGCGTAGTTCTGGACAAAGGCATTGACGTTTTCGGAATTTAATCCTTTTGGGTTAATCATATATTTGCCGTTGATAAAGATAGCCGGCACGCCTTTCAAATCGACAGCTTTAGCCAATTCTTGTTGTTTGGCGGTCAGTGATTTCACTGCAAAGCTATTCCACGCGGCGTCATAATCACTGGCACTCACGCCTGCCTGGATAAACACATTGCGGATATCCGCAGCGGTATTAATGGACTGCTTCTTCTGAACGGCGTCAAAAAGTAAAGGCTTAACCTTATCTTCCACATTTAACAGCATGGCGACTGACCAGGCGCGCGTCATGTCCGCCCCCAGCGGGCCTAAAAAGTCGACGTGATACTCGGTGAGTTTTACCTCTGCAGGCAATGCTTTTTTCACGTTATCAGTGACTTCCAGAACTTCATCGTACTGATAGCAAGAAGGGCAGTAAAATGAGAAAAACTTCAACGCAGCAGGGGCTGACGGTACGACTTTTTCAAGCGTGATAAATTCTTTTCCATCGGTAAATGTTGCTGCCTGAGCGCTCATGGTAAACAGCAATCCGATAAGCGGGAGTAAATATTTTTTCATCTTCATGTACTCTAAATAACATATTATAAACAAACTGTGTTTATAATGAACGCGATGTCCATTACGCCGGTATTATAATAAAGTATTCATTTTTAAATGTGCTGCCCCTTACTTTGATTTACACAGATGTACCTTGTTAATCACGATTTAAAATATTTTTTTGGAATTTCCATGGCTATTCATCGAGAATACTGAAAGATAACTATCGTTATATTTTCTTGTCTGTTTTATTGGTGTGTTAATATTTTTGATAGAAATGATTCTTTGTCGTTTCACGCTCGCGCGGCGATGAGCGGCCTGCACCGACATAACTTTACAGCGTAAAGGTTGCCAAAAACTCGTCAGTAGCTAAGATAACCGCGTCAATCAGTGAGGGTTAAATGGCAAAACGTCAACGGATGGGATGGTGGTTCCTGTGCCTGGCATGTGTCGTGGTGATGGTATGCACCGCGCAGCGCATGGCGGGTCTGCACGCGTTGCAGATGAACACGCCTGCCGCTACCGTTGTTGCCAGCGCGCAAACCGAGGCTGATGACGCCTCACCCGTTACCCCTTGTGAACTTAGCGCGAAGTCATTGCTGGCTTCGCCGCCGGTGCTGTTTGAAGGTGCCATTCTGGTGCTTTGCCTGCTCTTGTCGCTACTGGCGCCGGTGCGGGCTGTTCGTCTGCCGTTTTTCCCACCGCGAGCTATCTCGCCACCCACGCTTCGGGTTCATCTCAGGTTTTGCGTCTTCCGTGAATGACAGTGCAGCCGTTGCTGACTGTTAGATAATTATTCACGGAGAAAAAATATGATGACTGTTTTCAGGCAGGCGCTGCTCTGTCTGTTATTGCTATGGCTGCCCGTGTCCTGGGCCGCTGAAATCGGCTGGCTGCGCTCACCCGATAACGACCACGCCAGCGTGCGGCTACGTGCTGATACGTCTGCGGACGGTGAAACCCGGCTGCTGCTGGATGTCAAACTGGAGGATGGCTGGAAAACCTACTGGCGTTCACCGGGCGAGGGTGGGGTCGCACCGTCTATCGCCTGGAAGGACGCAATGCCAACCGTGGACTGGTTCTGGCCCACGCCTGCGCGCTTTGAGGTCGCCGGTATTACCACCCAGGGATATCACGATAAAGTGACGTTCCCGATAGTGGTGCGCGGGACGCCACCGGCTGCACTGAGCGGCGTATTGACACTTTCGACGTGTAGTAACGTCTGCTTGTTAACGGATTATCCCTTTTCCGTGACGCCTTCCACCCAGGACCCAGCCTTTGCCCATGACTATGCCCAGGCGATGGGGCAGATCCCGCTTGCCGGTGGCCTGACGGATTCTCTGCGCGCTGGTGCGCGCGCCGGAGAACTGGTTGTTGAGGCTCAGCGCACAGGGGGCTGGTCTGAGCCTGGGCTGTATCTGGATGCCGTAGATGAGGCGGACTTTGGCATGCCGAAAATTCGCGTGGAGGGTGAAACACTCCGGGCAACGATCCCGGTGCATGACAGTTGGGGAGAGGGCGCACCGGATCTGCGCGGTAAGCCGATCACGCTGGTGTTGGCAGATAGCGGCGTTGCCCAGGAAAGCCGTCTTGTCATTGGTGACGCCCTGGTAGCGGAAAATACGGCGCTGCCTCTATGGCAGGTGGTGTTGATGGCGCTGCTGGGGGGGCTTATCCTCAACCTGATGCCCTGCGTGCTGCCAGTGCTCGGGATGAAGCTGGGCTCAATTTTACTCGTCGAGGAGAAAAGCCGTCGTCAGGTTCGCCGCCAGTTTCTTGCCTCGGTGGTCGGAATATGGGCCTCCTTTATGGCGCTGGCCGCGCTGATGACGGTGCTGCGGATGACCAATCAGGCGCTCGGCTGGGGGATCCAGTTCCAGAGCCCGTGGTTTATCGGCGTGATGGTACTGGTGATGCTGGTCTTCAGCGCCAGCCTGTTCGGGCTGTTCGAATTCCGTTTGCCTTCAACGGTGAGCACCACATTGGCGACCCACGGCGGCAACGGTCTGGCCGGACATTTCTGGCAGGGCGCGTTTGCGACGCTGCTGGCCACGCCGTGCAGTGCGCCGTTTCTGGGGACGGCGGTGGCGGTGGCGTTAACCGCTTCGCTGCCGACGCTGTGGGGACTGTTTCTGGCGCTTGGGCTGGGAATGAGCTTGCCGTGGCTGCTGGTGGCGTTGCGTCCCGGTCTGGCGCTGTGCTTACCGCGCCCGGGACGCTGGATGAATATCCTGCGGCGTCTTCTCGGGGTGATGATGCTGGGTTCAGCCATCTGGCTGGCAACGTTGCTGCTCCCGCATCTGGGCTTCGCAAGCCAAAGCTCCGCCAAAGAGAGCATCAACTGGCAGCCGCTGAGCGAGCAGGCCATCACCGACGCGCTCGCCCAGCATAAGCGTGTTTTCATCGATGTCACCGCTGACTGGTGTATTACCTGCAAGGTAAATAAATACAACGTCTTGCATAAAGAGGACGTGCAGGCCGCTTTGCGACAGCCGGATGTGGTGGCGCTGCGCGGTGACTGGACGCTGCCCTCTGAAACCATCACCGAATTTCTGAAAAAACGCGGCCAGGTTGCTGTGCCGTTTAACCAAATTTATGGCCCCGGTCTGCCGGACGGTCAGGCGTTGCCGACGCTGTTAACCCGTGATGCGGTGTTAAACACTCTGGCAGAAGCCAAAGGAGTGAATCCATGAAAATTCTGATTGTTCTGTTGTTATCTCTGTTTTCTACCGTCAGCGTGGCGAAAGAGCCAGCGCCGTTTACCCCCGAGCAGGAAAAGCAAATTGAGGCGTTAATTCAGGAAGCCCTGTTCAACGATCCTGACAGCCCGCGCATTGGGGCGAAGCAGGCAAAACTGACGCTGATTAATTTTACCGATTACAACTGCCCGTACTGTAAGCAACTGGATCCGATGCTGGAAAAAATTGTGCAGAAATATCCCGATGTGGCGGTGGTGATTAAACCACTGCCGTTTAAAGGTGAAAGTTCGGTGCTGTCGGCGCGTACCGCGCTGATGACCTGGCGCGAGCACCCGCAGCAGTTCCTGGCGCTGCATGAAAAACTGATGCAGAAAAGGGGCTACCATACTGCCGTCAGCATCAAACAGGCGCAGGAAAAATCGGCGGCGACCCCGGTTACGCTGGATGACAAAAGTATGGAAACGCTGAGTACAAACATGCAACTGGCACGACTGGTGGGCGTGCGCGGTACGCCTGCCACGATCATCGGCGATGAACTTATTCCCGGCGCCGTACCGTGGGAAACGCTGGAAGCGGTTGTCAAAGAAAAGCTGGCGGCTGCTAATGCTCAGTAAACTGCGCCGCTGGCTGCGCGAAGGACTCATCTTGCTGGCGCTGCTTGTGGGTGCCATGCTGCTGATGGACGCCTGGCGAGCGCCCCAGCCCCCCACATCTTTTGACAGTACGCCTTTGCAGACGCTGGATGGCGAAACCGTCACTCTGGCGGCGCTGAGCCAGGACAAGCCCGTGCTGCTCTATTTCTGGGCCAGCTGGTGCGGTGTTTGTCGCTTCACGACGCCGGAAGTCGCCAGATTACAGCGGGAAGGGGAAAACGTGATGACCATTGCGCTGCGCTCCGGCAGTGAGGCGCAGGTGTCTCGCTGGCTGGCGCGTAAGGGTGTGGAATTCCCGGTCATTAATGACGCTGATGGCGCACTCTCCCGCAGTTGGGAGATTAGCGTCACGCCGACGCTGGTGGTGATGTCACAAGGTCGCGTGGTGTCCACGACCAGCGGCTGGACCAGCTACTGGGGCATGAAACTGCGGCTGTGGTGGGCAAAAACGTTCTGAATATCGTGCCGGGGAAACCCGGCATTTTTTATGGCATTTCCGGTGGAGCGGGAGGGCACAGTTCGCTGCCCGACGAAGCAAACGCCGCGATTCACATCCAAAATAGGTCATCTTCATTATTTTCAGGATAGCGCAGCATGGCGATGTTTTTAGCGTTCGAACCCTCGATGGTGATAATGATTGCCGGAACCTTTGTGCTGGCAGGAATGGTGAAAGGCGTGACCGGTATGGGGCTACCCACCGTGGCGATGGGGGTCCTTGGCTCGCTTATCTCCCCGGTTACGGCAGCGGCAATGCTGTTGCTACCCTCTTTAGTCAGTAACCTGTTTCAGTTTAGCGGGGGCGGAAATACCCAGGTGTTACTGAAACGGCTGTGGCCAATGCTATTGGCGGTGGTGGTGGCGACTCTGCTGGCCAGCGTCTGGATCACCAGCGGCAACACCACCCGCACGCAGTTTGTGCTCGGCGTGGCGCTGATTGCTTACGCTATCTGGACGCTGGCAGGAAAAAAGATCCCGGTGGATCCGCAGCGTGAAAAACCACTCTCCCTGGTTATTGGATTTGTGACGGGTCTATTGAGCGGCGGCACCGGGGTGTTTGTTATGCCTGCCGTGCCGTGGATCCAGTCCCTGGGTTTTGAAAAGGATGAACTGGTGCAGGCGCTCGGGATCTCCTTTACCTTCTCGACGCTGGCATTAGCGTTTGGTTTGTGGTGGCACAATGCGTTACCCGTTCAGTCGTTGAGCTTATCCGCTTTTGCCATTGTGCCTGCGTTGATCGGTCAGTGGATTGGCTCACGCCTGCGGCGGGTGATTTCTCCTGTTGTGTTTAAACGCTGTTTTCTGTTTTGCCTGGTGGGTCTGGGCGTGGAGATGATGCTGCGTGCGGCATCATCCCCGCTGTGACTTTACGATAATTTCATGGCATCGTTAATGCAGATATTCAGGGCTAAAGGGGTCGCTATGACATCTGTTATGCTGAATGAAGAAGAGGGTGAACTGGAATCGCGGATGGCGCTTACTGCGGCGGTAATGGCGGATAAATCACGCTCGCGCATGTTGTGTGCTCTGATGGATGGCCGCGCCTGGACGGCGACGGAACTCAGCGCCGTGGCAGACGTGTCTGCCTCGACCGCCAGCGCGCACCTGGCCCGGCTGTGCGAACAACGATTTGTGGTTGCGCTCGCTCAGGGGCGACATCGTTATTTTCGCCTGGCAGGCACGGATATCGCTGAGCTGCTGGAGCGCCTGATGGGCGTGGCGTGGGCGACATCAACACCGCGAAAAATCACCACGCCGCCAGGCTTGCGACATGCCCGAACCTGCTATGACCATCTCGCTGGAGAAGTGGCGGTGAGACTTTTTGATACGCTGGTTTCCCGGCAATGGCTCACCGCGGATGGCGAAACGCTGACTTCTCTTGGTCAGGAAAAGCTGGCAGAGATGGGGATCGTTATCTCCGCTGGTACTTCCCGGCGGAAACTGAGCTGTGGCTGTCTGGACTGGAGCGAGCGACGCTACCACCCGGGCGGCGTACTCGGCGCAACGCTGCTGCGCTGGTTTACCGAGCGGAAATGGATTAAAACCGAGACAGGGAGTCGCCATGTTACCTTCACCCCGCCTGGCATCCGCAAACTCCAGAGTGAGTTCGGTATTAACGTGACGCGGTAAATGCCCCATTTTGCGAAAGCGTTCCCGGAAAAATGTCTTATTTCTGTCACACTCTGTTGTGATTAATAACAACAAGAGGTCGTAGGGATGAATAAATCGTTAATCGCCGCAGCCGTGGCAGGGGCCGTATTACTGTCACCTACCGTGCAGGCGCAGACCGCGCCGGAGGGCTATCAACTCCAGCAAGTATTGATGATGAGCCGACATAACTTACGGGCACCTTTAGCCAATAATGGCAGCGTTCTGGAGCAATCTACGCCTAAACAATGGCCACAATGGGATGTGCCGGGCGGTCAGCTCACCACTAAAGGTGGCGTGCTGGAAATCTATATGGGCCATTACATGCGTGAATGGCTGGCAGAGCAGGGGATGGTTAAATCCGGTGAGTGTCCGGCGCCGAATACGGTGTATACCTACGCCAACAGCCTGCAGCGTACGGTTGCAACGGCGCAGTTCTTTGTGACTGGCGCGTTCCCGGGCTGTGATGTTCCTGTGCACCATCAGGAAAAAATGGGCACCATGGATCCCACCTTCAACCCGGTGATCACCGACGATTCCGCGGCCTTTAGCCAGCAGGCCGTGCAGGCGATGGAAAAAGAGCGCAGCAAAATGCAGCTCAACGACAGCTATCAGTTACTTGAGCAAATGACAGACTACAAAGACTCGCCGTCCTGTAAAGAAAAACAGCAGTGCTCACTGATTGATGCCAAAGACACATTTAGTGCGAAGTACCAGCAGGAACCTGGTGTTTCAGGGCCGCTGAAAGTAGGTAACTCGCTGGTGGATGCCTTCACATTGCAATACTACGAAGGCTTCCCGATGAATGAGGTGGCCTGGGGCGAGATCAAATCTGACCAACAGTGGAAGGTGCTGTCGAAGCTGAAAAATGGCTATCAGGACAGCCTGTTCACCTCGCCGGACGTGGCGCAAAACGTCGCCAAACCGCTGGTGAAATATATCGATAAGGCGCTGGTGACGGACCGTACGAACTCGCCGAAAATCACTGTCCTGGTAGGACATGACTCAAACATTGCGTCATTACTCACGGCACTGGATTTTAAACCGTATCAGTTGCATGACCAGAACGAACGTACGCCGATTGGCGGGAAGATTGTCTTCCAGCGTTGGCATGACGGCAATACTAACCGGGATATGATGAAAATCGAGTATGTCTATCAGAGCTCACAGCAGCTGCGTGATGCGCAGGTGCTGACGCTGAAATCACCTGCGCAGCGTGTGACGCTGGAACTGAAAGGCTGTCCGATAGATGCAAATGGATTCTGCCCTATCGATAAATTCGATAGCGTGCTGAATGCGGCGGCGAAATAAAATGAAACTCCCCCGTGCGAGCGGGGGAGTTATGTTGCTAGACGTTTTTACGTTCGATAGTCTGTTCACCCCAAAAGAGTGAATCTTTGTCCGTTTTCTCAAAGGCTTTGATCAGCACTTCGTCACTGCCTTCTTCCCAAATTTTTTCCGCCAGTTTTTCGTCGTAATGGGCGACTTCAAAAATGGCCTCGGCGATTTCCGGCGATGTATTGCGCAGACGAGCCCATTCACCGACGCGATGGGCTTTCGCTTCTTGAGTTGGCATACGAATCCTCCTGTTGACGATTAGCCGTTGAGTTTTACTGCCAGGCCTGCGACATATTCACCCTGATAGCGGGCGATAGACAATTCTTCCGGACTTGGCTGGCGAGAACCATCGGCCCCGGCAATGGTGGTTGCGCCGTATGGCGTCCCGCCGCGAACTTGTGAGACGTCAAACAACTCTTGCGCGGCGTATCCAATAGGAACGATGACCATCCCGTGGTGAGCAAGCGTTGTCCAGGTTGAGGTAATGGTTTGTTCCTGACCACCGCCGGTCCCCGTCGAGCTGAATACGCTGGCGAGTTTGCCGTACAGGCCGCCAGAAGCCCACAGACCACCGGTCTGATCCAGGAAGGTGCGCATCTGACCGGACATATTACCAAAGCGGGTGGGGGTGCCGAAAATAATGGCGTCGTAATCAGCCAGTTCCTGCGGAGTGGCGACGGGTGCATTTTGTGTTTTACCGCCCGCCTTCAGGAAAATTTCAGGCTGCATGGTCTCCGGTACGCGCTTAATAATCACTTCCGCGCCATCTACCTTATTTGCACCTTCTGCGACTGCATGGGCCATGGTTTCAATGTGTCCGTACATGGAATAATAAAGCACCAGAACTTTTGCCATTTTGCACTACTCCTCGAGTTAACCGTGTCCGTAGCGATTCGCTACCTACCATTAAAGATATGACGTACGGTCAGGAGTGCAAATTTCACCATCATTTCTTTGATTTATAACAATTTTAAGAGCAATGTTTTTTTGTCGCAAACTGATACATTTTTAAGCAGGTGGGAATTACCAGTCATAAGAAAGGCTTATTGATTTCCGGTCGCGATTATTCACTAAATGCCCGCAAACCTGTTGCAGAATATTACCGTTAGCCGGTTGCCTGGTCAGTCTTCACTATGCTTAATCCCACGCAGCGAGCATCGGGCATTGCCCATAGCCTGCGTGAGGTATCACTCCTCAGTGCCTATGCAATATGATGTCTAATCAATGACGGAGGTCAGTAATGGCAAACCATCGAGGCGGTTCCGGCAACTTTGCGGAAGACCGCGAAAGAGCATCAGAAGCAGGTCGAAAAGGTGGCCAGCACAGCGGGGGCAATTTCAAAAATGACCCGCAACGCGCTTCAGAGGCAGGCAAAAAAGGGGGCAAAAATAGCCACGGCAACAACAAAGCGTAATTGCCAGGCTGTCTGTTAGAGATATTGCGACGGCTGACCGTTCAGCGACAGACGTTGCTAAGCCACCGCCGCCGGATTGTCCGGCGGTTTTTTTGTCTGCAAGGTTTAACGGTAACCCTTTCCCGTCGTGCCACCCCTTCGGAGTCGAGTTAATTTATCCATTCACCGTATGATTTGTTATGCTGACGCCCTCAGAACAAGGAGAGGGCGCATGGCTCAACGCGCAGAGAAAACAACGGGTAAACGCTCGCAAGCGGTCAGTGCTAAACGGCAGGCTATTTTAACCGCGGCGTTAAATATCTTCTCCCAGTATGGGATCCACGGAACGCGTCTTGAACAGGTTGCAGAGCAGGCGGGGGTGTCAAAAACCAATCTGCTCTATTATTACCCGTCAAAAGAGGTGCTTTATATTGCCGTTTTACGGCAGATCCTCGACATCTGGCTGGCGCCGCTGAAGGCTTTTCGTGAAGACTTTGCGCCGCTGGTGGCGATCAAAGAGTATATCCGCCTCAAACTGGAAGTCTCCCGTGATTACCCGCAGGCATCAAGGCTGTTTTGCATGGAGATGCTGGCAGGCGCGCCGCTGCTGATGGGTGAGTTGACGGACGATCTTAAAACGCTGATTGATGAGAAGTCCGCGCTGATTGACGGTTGGGTCAGCAGCGGGAAGCTGGCGCCGGTCGACCCACATCATCTGATTTTTATGATTTGGGCTTCTACACAGCATTACGCCGACTTTGCCCCACAGGTTGAGGCGGTGACCGGTGCAACGTTGCGCGATGAACTCTTTTTTAACCAAACGGTTGAGAACGTCCAGCGGATGATTATCGAAGGGATCCGCGTGCGTTAACCGGCAGGGGGTAACGGGCAGCTTAAATCCCCTTCTTCACACTGCAACAGTGAGGCGAGAAACGCTTCACGTTCGTTGGTTTTATCGGTCAGGCACTGACTGGAGATCATCGGCTGTACGCTGCCGCCTTCCGTACCTGAGCTGATTAATGCGCAGTCCGCATCCCGCAGGGTTATCCACGCCACCTGGGCCTTTTTCAGTAAATCACGCTGGGGTGGTGCAGCACGCTTCAGCGCATTTTGATACGTGTCATTCAGTTTGGCGTCGGCAAGCTTGTACTGCTCAGCGGCGCAGGTGTTCATCTCGAGTTGGGTGTTAGCACTGGCGCAGTCATCCGCCAGTGCCTGACCGCTGAGCAGCAATGCTGCACATGTCAGTACAATTCGTTTCATGTTTCTTTCTGACTCCATAAAAAAAGCTCCGTCGCCGGAGCCTTAATTAACCACACCGTTAGCCGATTGTCATCAGGCTGGCGTTTCCTCCGGCAGCGGCGGTGTTGACGCTCAGCGAGCGTTCAATGTACAGACGCTCCAGCAGGATGTTGGTTTCGCCACGGGCAAACCCTTGTACCGAAACTATCGCTCCTTCACGGGCCGCCACCGCTTCGCACAGCGCACGCAGTTGGTCGGAATCACCGTGGAAGATAACCGCATCGAACGGCTGTACGATCAGGTTGTCCGCTTTGGCAAACTGGATGCGCGCAGAAAGGGCGGCTGGCAGACGTTTTGCCAGTTCGCGGTGGAAAGCATCATCCTGCCACAGGATTAAGCTACCCACGGAGGCCACGGCAGCGACCTGGACCAGTGCGTCCTGCTCGTTATCGGCAATACACAGTACGCGCTCGCGAGGTAACAGCGTCCAGGTGTTGCGCTCGCCGGTTGGTCCTGGCAGCAAACGCTGGGTTCCGGCCTGTGCCCGTTCAGCAAACTGTTGGCACAGCGCGTGCAATGCCGGGCGATCGGCTGCCCACTCAGTGAGGGCGTCCAGTGGCTGAATCAACGCCGCCTTCAGTTGTGCATCAACCGGGTAGTCGGCATCCTGGCGAGCCAGCGTGATGCCCAGCGCATTTTCCGGACGATTAGCCAGCAGACGGTACAGATACAGCGGGCCGCCCGCTTTCGGACCGGTGCCTGACAACCCTTCCCCACCGAACGGCTGAACGCCGACGACCGCGCCAACCATATTACGGTTGACGTACAGGTTGCCCACGTGTGCCGAGCCGGTAACCTGGGCGATGGTTTCATCAATACGAGTGTGTACACCCAGCGTCAGGCCGTAGCCGGAGGCATTGATTTGCTCAATCAGATTGCCGAGGTTGCTACGGCTGTAACGCACCACGTGCAGTACCGGACCGAACACCTCTTTTTGCAGTTCATCGAAGCTTTCCAGCTCAATCAGCGTCGGCGCAACAAAAGTGCCGGTTTGCCACTCACGTGCATCATCGCTGTTCTCACGTACGGCCTGGAATACCGGACGTCCTTTGGCGCGCATGGTCTGAATGTGGCGTTCAATATTGGTTTTGGCCTCGTCATCGATAACCGGCCCAATGTCAGTGGTCAGGCGACCCGGATTCCCCATCCGGCATTCCGCCATCGCGCCGCGCAGCATTTTCAGCGTGTGATCGGCGATATCATCCTGCAGACACAGGACGCGCAG
Organism: Citrobacter sp. FP75; assembly: GCF_018342065.1. Classification (GTDB taxonomy): domain Bacteria; phylum Pseudomonadota; class Gammaproteobacteria; order Enterobacterales; family Enterobacteriaceae; genus Citrobacter. The sequence continues at coordinate 733,440 of NZ_JAFDOE010000001.1, forward strand.
CGCCGAACAGCGCTGTCCGGCGCTGTCAAAGGCGGAGGCCAGCACATCCACCACAACCTGTTCCGTCAACGCGGAGGAGTCGACAATCATTGCGTTCATCCCACCGGTTTCCGCGATAAGCGGGATCGGACGCCCCTGAGCATCAAGACGGGTGGCGATGTTGCGTTGCAACAGCGTGGCGACCTCTGTTGAACCGGTGAACATCACGCCGCGCACGCGCTCATCGGACGTGAGCTGTGCCCCGACGGTTTCGCCCTGGCCTGGCAACAGTTGCACCACGCCCGGCGGCACGCCGGCTTCCAGTAAAATAGCGATCCCCTGAGCGGCAATCAGCGGGGTTTGTTCCGCAGGTTTTGCCAGTACGCTGTTGCCTGCGGCCAGCGCGGCGGCAATTTGCCCGCTGAAAATGGCCAGCGGGAAGTTCCACGGACTGATACAGACTACCGGGCCCAGCGGGCGGTGGGTTTCGTTATCAAAATCATCGCGGACTTGTCCGGCGTAATAATGCAGGAAGTCAACCGCTTCACGCACTTCGGCAATGGCGTTGCTAAAGGTTTTACCCGCTTCCCGAACCAGAATGCCAATCAGTTGCTGCATCTGGCCTTCCATCAGGATGGCGGCGCGATGCAGAATGGCGGCACGCTCCTGCGGCGGCGTGGCGAACCAGATCGGCGCATTATTCACGGCGCTCTGTAACGCCTGCTCTACTTCAGCAGGTGTGGCTTCGCGAACGTAGCCGACAATGTCTTTTGGCTCGGCCGGGTTAATCACTGACGTCATTTGTCCGTCAGCTACCGGATGCTCCAGAATCGGTTTCGCGTGCCATTTTTGCAGTGCGCTATTGAGCAGGGCAGAGGAGAGTGAGGCCAGGCGATGTTCGTTCGCCAGATCCAGCCCCGCGGAGTTTTCGCGTCCCTTACCGTACAGGTCGCGCGGCAGGGCAATCTTCGGATGCGGCAGGCCAGCCTGGCCTTCCTGCTGCGCCATTTTTTCCACGGCTTCGACCGGGTCGGCAACCAGTTCATCCAGCGGCAGAGTGGTGTCGGCAATACGGTTAACGAACGACGTGTTGGCACCGTTTTCCAGCAGACGACGCACCAGGTACGCCAGTAGCGTTTCATGGGTGCCTACCGGTGCGTAAATACGGCATGGACGGTTCAGTTTACCGTCCGCCACTTTGCCGGTGACCTGCTCGTACAGCGGTTCACCCATGCCGTGCAGGCACTGGAACTCGTACTGCCCGGGGTAATAGTTTTGACCCGCAAGCTGATAAATGGCCGCCAGCGTATGGGCGTTATGGGTGGCAAACTGCGGGTAGATCAGGTTCGGCACGGCAAGCAGTTTTTTCGCGCAGGCCAGATAGGAGACGTCGGTGTAGACCTTGCGGGTATAAACCGGATAGCCTTCCAGACCGTCCATCTGGGCGCGCTTGATTTCGCTGTCCCAGTATGCCCCTTTGACCAGGCGAATCATCAGTCGGCGACGGCTACGTGTAGCCAGATCAATGAGGTAATCAATCACATACGGGCAGCGCTTCTGGTAAGCCTGGATAACAAAGCCGATCCCGTTCCAGCCTGCCAGCTCAGGTTCAAAGCACAGCTTTTCCAGCAGATCGAGGGAGATTTCCAGACGGTCGGCTTCTTCGGCGTCAATATTGATGCCGATGTCGTACTGACGCGCCAGCAGGGTGAGCGACTTCAGGCGCGGATAAAGTTCATCCATTACGCGATCGTACTGCGCGCGGCTGTAGCGCGGGTGCAGCGCCGACAGCTTGATCGAAATCCCCGGCCCTTCATAAATGCCACGCCCGTTCGACGCTTTACCAATGGCGTGAATTGCCTGCTGATAAGAAACCATATAGGCCTGTGCATCAGCGGCGGTCAGCGCTGCTTCTCCCAGCATGTCGTAGGAGTAGCGGAAACCTTTTTCTTCCAGTTTACGTGCGTTAGCTAACGCCTCAGCGATAGTCTCCCCGGTGACGAACTGTTCACCCATCAAACGCATCGCCATATCGACGCCTTTACGCACCAGCGGTTCACCGCTCTTGCCGATAATACGATTGAGTGAGCGTGAGAGGCTGGCTTCGTTGTGCGTCGAGACGAGTTTACCGGTAAACAACAGTCCCCATGTTGCCGCATTGACGAACAACGACGGGCTTCGTCCAATGTGCGACTGCCAGTTGCCGTTGCTGATTTTGTCGCGGATTAGCGCATCACGGGTGGCCTTGTCGGGAATACGCAGCAGGGCTTCGGCCAGGCACATCAGCGCGACGCCTTCCTGAGAGGAAAGTGAAAATTCCTGCAAGAGTCCCTGTACCATGCCGGCGCGACCGCTGGCGGTTTTCTGGTTGCGCAGTTTGTCTGCCAACTGATATGCCAGCTTATGCGCCTGTTCAGCGATCGGTTGCGGCAGCCGAGCCTGCTCCATTAGCATCGGTACGGCGTCGGTTTCCGCGCGGCGATACGCGGCGGTGATCGCCGCACGGGAAACAGACTGCGGCAGGATCTGTTCGGCAAACTCGAGGAAAGGCTGGTGGGCTTCGTTCTGAAATGCCGCTGCGTCATCGCCTTCATTGGCTGCGCCTGCCAGCAGGGCAGGCAGCTCAGGAAGTGCATCGTCATTTTCCAGTCTTTCGAGATAATTAAAGATGGCTTGTTTGATCAGCCAGTGCGGCGTGCGATCGATTCGTGATGCGGCTGTTTTAATACGCTCGCGTGTGGCGTCGTCCAGCTTAACCCCCATCGTGGTGGTTCCCATGCCGTTTACTCCTGTTGTACTGAAATACGGAAATGATAGTTAGCGAGAAATATCTACTATGTTGCAACTTTGTGCAACCGTGTTAAATGTGACTTGGTTTGCAAGCTTGAAAATGAATGAAATGTTAATGAATGTGGTGTTTGTGGAAAGACCTGTAAAAATCGTGGGCTCTTTTTCTCTGCGGTAGTTAACACTTTTTAAAGGTGCAACCGGAAAAAGCGTGAGGGAGTGCAACCTCCAGAAAAATGCTATCTACTCGAGATTAAAATTGATGTAAATGGTGTGTTAAATCGATTGTGAATGACCATCGCTTCCGGCAGGATACGGTCGCCCAGGTCAACATAGATATCTTTGCCACGTTCCGGCAGGGTAATAAAACGGCAAGCTACGGCATTGTCGATACATAATTTTGGAGAGTTTTGATGGCTATTAGCACACCGATGTTAGTGACATTCTGTGTCTATATTTTTGGCATGCTATTGATAGGGTTTATTGCATGGCGTTCAACCAAAAACTTTGACGACTACATTCTGGGTGGACGTAGCCTGGGGCCTTTTGTCACCGCGCTTTCCGCCGGGGCATCTGATATGAGCGGCTGGCTGCTGATGGGGCTGCCGGGTGCGATTTTCCTGTCGGGGATTTCAGAAAGCTGGATCGCTATTGGCCTGATTGTCGGGGCATGGATTAACTGGAAGCTGGTGGCGGGACGCTTACGCGTACACACCGAATACAATAATAATGCCCTGACGTTACCGGATTACTTCACCGGTCGTTTTGAAGATAAAAGCCGAATTTTGCGTATTATCTCCGCGCTGGTGATTCTGCTGTTTTTCACCATCTATTGTGCTTCCGGTATTGTCGCAGGGGCGCGTCTGTTCGAAAGCACCTTTGGCATGAGCTATGAAACGGCGCTATGGGCGGGGGCGGCAGCCACGATTATTTACACCTTTATTGGCGGTTTCCTGGCAGTGAGCTGGACTGATACCGTGCAGGCCAGCCTGATGATCTTCGCCCTGATCCTGACGCCAGTGATGGTCATTATTGGCGTCGGTGGATTTGAAGATTCGCTGGAAGTCATTAAACAAAAAAGTATTGAGAATGTGGACATGTTCAAAGGGCTGAACTTTGTCGCCATCATTTCCCTGATGGGCTGGGGATTGGGTTACTTCGGACAGCCACATATTCTGGCGCGCTTTATGGCGGCAGATTCTCACCATAGCATTGTTCACGCACGCCGCATCAGTATGGCCTGGATGATCCTGTGTCTGGCGGGTGCAGTTGCTGTTGGCTTCTTCGGTATCGCCTATTTCAACAACAATCCGGCGCTGGCTGGTGCAGTTAACCAGAACGCCGAGCGCGTGTTTATTGAACTGGCGCAAATTCTGTTCAACCCGTGGATTGCCGGTATTCTGCTGTCTGCCATCCTTGCGGCGGTGATGTCGACCTTGAGTTGCCAGCTGCTGGTGTGCTCCAGCGCCATCACGGAAGATTTGTACAAAGCATTCCTGCGTAAAAATGCCAGCCAGAAAGAGCTGGTGTGGATTGGTCGCGTGATGGTGCTGGTTGTCGCGCTGGTCTCTATTGCGCTGGCGGCTAACCCGGAAAACCGCGTTCTCGGTCTGGTGAGTTACGCCTGGGCAGGCTTTGGTGCTGCGTTTGGTCCGGTGGTGTTGTTCTCCGTGATGTGGTCGCGTATGACCCGTAACGGTGCGCTGGCGGGGATGATCATTGGTGCCGTCACGGTTATCGTCTGGAAACAGTTCGCCTGGTTGGGTCTGTATGAAATCATCCCGGGCTTTGTGTTCGGCAGTATTGGCATCGTGGTGTTCAGCCTGCTGGGTAAGGCCCCTTCAGCGGCTATGCAAAAACGCTTTGCCGAAGCAGATGCGTATTATCACTCAGCACCGCCGTCGCGTTTACAGGTTGAGTAATCTGCTTATTTCTTCTACAGCCCGCCGCGTGCGGGCTTTTTTACGCCTCTGTTCGCAAAAAGACAGTAACCCTTACCAAGCTAACTGTTTACATTAAGTCATCATTCTCAAAACATTCCGCTTGAGTTTTTCTTTTCTGTAATGATAATCACTATCACTGTAATTTACTTTTCTTTTCACGAGTTGACTGAGAATAACGTTTAAGGGTACTTCGCATGTTTGTTCCATTTCTGATTATGTTGCGCGAAGGCTTAGAGGCCGCGCTGATTGTCAGCCTGATAGCCAGTTACCTGAAACGAACTCAGCGAGGTCGCTGGATTGGCGTAATGTGGATTGGTGTTCTGCTGGCGGCGGCGCTGTGCCTGGCACTGGGGATTTTCATTAATGAAACCACCGGTGAATTTCCGCAAAAAGAACAGGAGCTGTTTGAAGGGATTGTGGCGGTGATTGCCGTGGTGATCCTCACGTGGATGGTCTTCTGGATGCGTAAAGTCTCGCGCAACGTCAAAGTTCAGTTGGAGCAGGCGGTCGATAACGCCTTACAGCGCGGCAATCATCATGGCTGGGCGCTAGTGATGATGGTCTTTTTTGCCGTTGCCCGTGAAGGACTGGAATCGGTGTTCTTTCTGCTGGCGGCATTCCAGCAGGATGTGGGCATCTGGCCGCCGGTAGGGGCGATGCTGGGGCTGACAACCGCTGTTGTACTGGGCTACCTGATTTACCTTGGCGGAATCAAACTGAACCTCGGGGCATTCTTCAAATGGACCAGCCTGTTCATTCTGCTGGTTGCCGCAGGTCTTGCGGCCGGCGCGATTCGTGCGTTCCACGAAGCCGGGTTATGGAATCATTTCCAGGACGTGGCATTTGATCTGAGCAGCGTGCTGTCTACGCACTCGTTGTTTGGCACGCTGATGGAAGGAATTTTTGGTTACCAGGAAGCGCCAAGCGTCAGTGAGGTTGCTGTCTGGTTTATCTACCTGATCCCGGCACTGATTTTGTTTGCCTTACCGCCTCGTTCAGGCTCTACGGCGTCTCGTACTGCACCCTGATAACAACGCGACGCAGAAACTCATTTAGTTACAACATACTTATTTATATAGGGATAGGTCATGACGATAAACTTTCGCCGTAGTGCGCTGCAGCTGGGTATTGCTGCGCTTTTTGCATCAGCTTTTACAGCACAAGCTGCCGATATTCCGCAGGTTAAAGTCACGGTAAACGACAAACAGTGTGAACCGATGACTATCACGGTCAACGCCGGGAAAACTCAGTTCATTATTCAAAACCACAGTCAGAAAGCGCTGGAGTGGGAAATCCTCAAAGGCGTGATGGTGGTGGAAGAGCGTGAAAATATTGCGCCTGGCTTCAGCCAGAAAATGACCGCCAACCTGCAGCCCGGTGAATACGATATGACCTGTGGCCTGCTGACCAATCCGAAAGGGAAGCTGATCGTCAAGGGCAGCGCAACGGCAGATGCGGCACAGAGTAACGCCCTGCTGAGCCTGAGTGGCCCGATTACCGAATACAAAGCCTATGTGACCGCAGAAACCGCACAGCTGGTTGCGGGTACCAAAGCGTTTACGGACGCGATTAAAGCGGGGGATATTGAGAAAGCCAAATCCCTGTACGCGCCGACGCGTCAGCATTATGAACGTATTGAACCGATTGCCGAACTGTTCTCCGATCTTGATGGCAGCATTGATGCCCGTGAAGACGATTACGAGCAAAAAGCCGCCGATCCGAAATTCACCGGCTTCCACCGCCTGGAAAAAGCGCTGTTTGGTGACAATACCACCAAGGGCATGGATAAATACGCCGATCAGCTGAACAGCGACGTTATCGACCTGCAAACGCGCATCAGTGAACTGGCCTTCCCGCCGTCAAAAGTGGTTGGCGGAGCAGCAGGGCTGATTGAAGAAGTCGCTGCCAGCAAAATTAGCGGCGAAGAAGATCGCTACAGCCACACCGATCTGTGGGATTTCCAGGCTAACGTCGATGGCGCGCAGAAAATTGTCGATCTCCTGCGTCCTCAACTGCAAAAATCCAATGCTGAGCTGCTGGCAAAAGTGGATGCGAACTTCAAAAAAGTCGATAGCATCCTGAGTAAATATCGCACCAACGACGGGTTTGAAACCTACGACAAGCTGACCGACGCTGACCGCAACGCGCTGAAAGGGCCGATAACGACGCTGGCAGAGGACTTGTCGCAATTACGCGGCGTACTGGGTCTGGATTAAGCATCATGCAGCAAGATAATGAAAACGGCGTGAGTGAACCATCACGCCGACGTCTACTGAAAGGCATGGGGGCCTTGGGCGGCGCACTGGCGCTGGCGGGCGGCTGTCCGGTTGCGCATGCGCAAAAACCGCAAAGCGCGCCGGGGACCCTGTCGCCGAACGCGCGTGATGATGTGCAGCCTTTTTATGGGCCGCATCAGGCGGGGATCCTGACGCCGCAGCAGGCATCAATGATGCTGGTGGCGTTTGATGTCCTTGCCAGCGATAAGGCAGACCTTGAACGTCTGTTTCGTTTGCTGACCCATCGCTTTGCGTTTCTGACCACCGGTGGCCCGGCGCCAGAAACGCCGAATCCACGTTTGCCGCCAATGGATTCCGGTATTCTGGGAGCTTACATTGCACCGGATAACCTGACGATGACGCTGTCGGTCGGATCTTCGCTGTTCGATGAGCGTTATGGTCTGAAAACGCAAATGCCGAAAACGCTGCAAAAAATGACGCGCTTTCCGAATGACTCGCTGGATGCCGCGCTGTGCCACGGGGATTTGCTGTTACAAATTTGCGCCAATACGCAGGACACCGTCATCCATGCATTGCGCGATATTATTAAGCATACGCCGGACCTGCTCAGCGTTCGCTGGAAACGTGAAGGATTCATCTCCGATCACGCCGCGCGCAGTAAAGGCAAAGAAACCCCGGTCAATTTGCTCGGCTTTAAAGACGGGACTGCTAATCCGGACGGTACCGATGCAAAACTGATGCAAAACGTAGTGTGGGTCACGGCCGATCAGGGCGAGCCTGCATGGACGGTAGGGGGCAGCTACCAGGCGGTGAGGATTATTCAGTTTCGCGTTGAGTTCTGGGATCGCACGCCGCTTAAAGAGCAGCAAACCATTTTCGGGCGCGATAAACAGACTGGTGCGCCGCTGGGAATGCAGCACGAGCATGATGTACCGGACTATGCCAGCGATCCTGAAGGTGAGGTGATTGCGCTCGACAGCCATATCCGGCTGGCGAACCCGCGCACCAGGGCGACGGAGTCTAGCCTGATGATGCGTCGTGGCTACAGCTATTCGCTCGGTGTAACCAATTCCGGTCAACTGGATATGGGACTGTTGTTTGTCTGCTATCAGCACGATCTGCAGCAAGGGTTTTTGGCAGTACAGAAACGCCTGAACGGTGAAGCGCTCGAAGAGTATGTCAAACCGATTGGCGGCGGTTACTTCTTCGCTTTACCTGGGGTCGCAACGGCCGACAACTATCTCGGGCAATCTCTGCTCGAAGCCTGACTCCTGTGCCCCGCGCCTCTGCGGGGCAATTCCTGACAGATTGATGAACGAAAAAACTATTTTTCGTGATGTCTGCTGCGCTGAAATAATTCTGTCATCTCTCTGCAAGAGACTGTATCCGACGATAAGATGGAATTTGGTTAACAATAAGTAAAAATATTGTTGCATTGAGAATAAATTCTGTTGTACTTATAAGTAACAGCGGTAGTTCCCGGCAGTGATAGTCATTCACTATGGAGATCGCGAATGGTAATGTCCTGTATTGGACTGGTATTTCAGAGCATCGATACTCCCTTACGCGGACGCTTATCTTCCGGTAGCCATCTCGTCACCGCTAAATTCCTCTCTCTTCCACTTATCCTTGTTACTGACACCCTATACGGTGCGCGTAGCCGTGTGTGGTGTCTTATCCGAAGGCAAGCAATGGCTTACAAGGAAGCCAACCCTCAGATGTTCGTGCGCATAATCGTGCCGAAGCTGGCGCGTGTGATGTATACCTACAACTCAAGGTGCTATCCATGGGAAGACAAAAAGCAGTGATCAAAGCTCGTCGCGAAGCAAAACGTGTGCTGAGGCGGGATTCGCGTAGCCATAAGCAACGTGAAGATGAATCGGTCACCTCGCTTGTGCAGATGGGCGGCGTAGAATCGATTGGTATGGCGCGTGACAGTCGCGACGCCACGCCAGTCATGGCGCGAAATGAAGCTCAGGCGCACTACCTGAATGCTATTGAGAATAAACAGCTGATCTTCGCCACCGGTGAAGCCGGGTGTGGTAAAACCTGGATTAGCGCGGCAAAAGCAGCAGAGGCTCTGATCCACAAAGATGTGGACCGGATCATTGTCACCCGTCCAGTTCTGCAAGCTGATGAAGATCTCGGCTTCTTACCTGGAGATGTTTCCGAGAAGTTCGCTCCCTATTTTCGCCCGGTGTATGACGTACTGGTAAAACGTTTGGGGGCTTCTTTTATGCAATATTGCCTGCGACCTGAGATTGGGAAGGTAGAAATCGCGCCGTTCGCCTATATGCGTGGACGGACCTTTGAAAATGCCGTGGTCATTCTTGACGAGGCTCAGAATGTCACTGCTGCGCAAATGAAGATGTTTTTAACTCGCCTCGGGGAGAATGTGACGGTTATCGTTAACGGGGATGTGACCCAGTGCGATTTACCTGCGCATGTTAAATCCGGGCTAAGCGACGCTTTGGCCCGCTTTGAAGAAGATGAGATGGTTGGGATTATTCGTTTCAATAAAGACGATTGCGTCCGCTCGGCGCTCTGCCAGCGGACGCTTAACGCTTACAGCTGACAGGTTCTGCGTCTTCAAGGCCCGGGAAACCGGGCTTTGTTTTTATCAGCAGGAGCATTATTTTTGGTGTGCTCCAGTAAATTACCTGTGCCGTATTGAAGTCGTTATTATTTTCATCAATCCGGTTTAGGGTCTGGCCGTGCGACAGGCGAAAAAAAAGCCCGTACTTGCGTACGAGCTCTTCTTCAAATATGGCGGTGAGGGAGGGATTCGAACCCTCGATACGTTGCCGTATACACACTTTCCAGGCGTGCTCCTTCAGCCACTCGGACACCTCACCATATTGTTGTTCCTGCGTTAGCGGAACGGGCGCTAATGTAGGGGAAACACCGCCCCGGCGTCAATCTACTTTTTAAAAAAAACGTGCATTTACACAAACTTCAAGCAACATGAAGCTTAAATAAGCGAGAATTGCTTTTTTTGCCAGCATCCTAAAATTTGCTATTCTGAAGTTCCCTCGGAAAATGATGATTATAAGTGCGAGAAAGTTCCGCATAACACTGTTCAGGAGTCAATATGGAAATAATGTTCTATCACCCGACATTCGATACGGCCTGGTGGCTGAAGGCGTTGGCTAAGGCAATTCCTGGCGCAAACGTTCGTGAATGGAAGCGGGGTGATAACGCGCATGCCGATTATGCTCTCGTCTGGCATCCACCGGTTGAAATGCTGGCGGGTCGTAAACTAAAAGCCGTTTTCGCATTGGGCGCTGGCGTGGACTCTATCCTTAGCAAGCTAAAAGCCCACCCTGAAATGCTGGATGCGTCAATCCCGCTTTTTCGTCTGGAAGATACCGGTATGGGCCTGCAAATGCAGGAATATGCGGTGAGTCAGGTGCTGCACTGGTTTCGTCGCTTTGACGATTATCAGGAGCTCAAAAGCCAGGCAAAATGGCAACCGCTGCAAGAGTATACCCGCGAGGAGTTCGCCGTCGGGATTATGGGGGCAGGGGTGTTAGGGGCGAAAGTGGCTGAAAGTCTGCAAGCCTGGGGCTTCCCGCTGCGCTGCTGGAGCCGTACCCGTAAATCCTGGCCCGGTGTGGAAAGTTTTGCCGGCACCGCAGAGTTGGGGGCGTTTCTGAATCAAACGCGGGTGCTGATTAATCTTCTGCCAAATACGGCAGAAACGGTCGGTATTATTAACGCCGGTTTGCTGAATCAATTGCAGGATGGAGCGTACGTGCTTAACCTGGCACGCGGGGTTCATCTGAAAGAAGACGATCTGCTGGCAGCACTTAACGCAGGGAAGCTGAAAGGGGCCATGCTGGATGTCTACAGCAGTGAGCCGCTGCCGGAGAATAATCCCCTGTGGAAACACCCGCGCGTGGCGATGACGCCGCATATTGCCGCCGTAACGCGTCCTGCAGAAGCTGTCGACTATATCTCGCGCACAATTTTAAATCTTGAGAGTGGGAAAGCCGTAACGGGTCAGGTCGATCGCGTGCGGGGGTATTAATGTCAGCCCGGCCAGCGCCGGCTTTCGACTAAAATACCCGTCATACTTCAAGTTGCATGTGCGTTAGCTACGGTCGTTCACCCGAATCACTTACTGAAGTAAGTGATTCGGGATTTACTCCCTTGCCGCCTGCCTGCAACTCGAATTATTTAGGGTATTAATGGCGGAGATACCTGCTATCCTTGACCAAAAATGACTACAGGAGAGAGTTATGTATCCCGTTGACCTGCATATGCATACCGTCGCCAGCACCCACGCCTACAGTACCTTGAGTGATTATATCGCTGAAGCCAAACGCAAAGGTATCAAGCTGTTTGCCATCACCGATCACGGGCCGGATATGGCCGATGCTCCGCATCACTGGCATTTTATTAATATGCGTATCTGGCCGCGTGTTGTGGATGGGGTGGGAATTCTCCGCGGTATTGAAGCGAATATTAAGAATATTGAAGGCGAAATTGACTGCTCAGGTCCGATGTTTACTTCTTTGGATTTGATTATCGCGGGCTTCCATGAGCCCGTGTTCGCGCCTCATGATAAAGACACCCATACCCAGGCGATGATTGCCACGATGGCGAGTGGCAATGTACACATCATCAGCCATCCAGGAAATCCTAAATACCCTGTCGATATTACCGCCATTGCGCAGGCGGCGGCGAAATATCAGGTTGCACTGGAAATCAATAACTCCTCATTCCTGCATTCACGTAAGGGCAGTGAAGACAACTGCCGCGCGGTCGCCGCAGCGGTACGTGATGCCGGAGGGTGGGTGGCGTTAGGATCGGATTCCCATACAGCCTTTACACTAGGGGAATTTGGTGAGTGCCGTAAGATTCTGGATGACGTGAACTTCCCGGAAGACAGAATTTTGAACGTATCGCCAAAACGCCTGCTGGCGTTTCTGGAATCGCGAGGCATGGAGCCTATCGCGGAATTTGCTGAACTTTAATCGTTATTAACTGGAATACATCAATGAACGAGTTTTCTATCCTTTGCCGTGTCCTGGGATCGCTGTTTTATCGCCAACCGCAGGACCCGTTACTGGTTCCCCTTTTTACCTTGATCGGTGAAGGCAAACTGTCGGCAAGCTGGCCGCTGGAGCAAGATGAACTGCTCGCCCGCTTACAGAAAAGCTGTGACATGCCGCAGTTGGCTGCGGATTACAACGCTCTGTTTGTCGGTGAAGAGTGTGCGGTGCCGCCTTATCGCAGTGCCTGGGTAGAAGGCGCTAAAGAATCCGACGTTCGCGCATTCCTTTCTGCGCGTGGCATGCCGCTGGCGGATACGCCCGCCGATCATATCGGCACCTTGCTGCTGGCGGCGTCCTGGCTTGAAGACCAGTCTGCTGAAGATGAAAGTGAAGCGCTGGAAACGTTATTTACTGAGTATCTGCTCCCGTGGTGTGGCACGTTTCTTGGTAAAGTGGAAGCGCATGCCAGTACACCATTCTGGCGTACTATGGCGCCGCTGACGCGCGATGCACTGAGTGCCATGTGGGATGAACTGCAGGAAGATACAGAAGAGTAAGTGTGATCTTGGTCACCTTATGCTGCAACGCGATTTATCATCTTGCATAAATTGTGTGCGCGATCTCATTACCATGCCGTTTTTCTGCTAAGATGCGCGGCATGAACATACTTCTCTCTATTGCAATCACAACGGGCATTCTCTCCGGGATTTGGGGATGGGTGGCCGTTTCTCTTGGTTTACTCAGTTGGGCGGGTTTTTTAGGTTGTACAGCCTATTTTGCCTGTCCGCAGGGTGGGCTGAAAGGGCTGTGGATCTCAGCGTGTACGCTGCTAAGCGGTGTGGTGTGGGCGTTGGTGATTATTAACGGTAGTGCGCTTGCTCCGCATATGGACATCATCGGCTATGTCATAACCGGCATCGTCGCGTTCTTGATGTGCATCCAGGCAAAGCAATGGTTGCTTTCATTTGTACCGGGTACGTTTATTGGTGCATGTGCAACATTTGCAGGGCAGGGGGACTGGCGACTGGTTCTGCCTTCGTTGGCTGTGGGACTGGTGTTTGGCTATGCAATGAAGAACAGTGGATTGTGGCTGGCGTCCCGCCGCGAAAACCGAGTATCACCCTCGTTGACCAATAAATAATAAAAAGCGTGAGGTTATCCTCACGCTTTTTGCATTGTATCTTCATCGCGAGTATCAGGATTCCGGCGGTACTGATAAATGACGGTATTTAACCAGAATATCGTTATCGACCTGTTTCTTGTCCTGCAAGTCCCATAACCCGCGATCAATCCCATCATTAATCAGGAAAATGACCCCGGTTTCAATGGCTGACATCAGACAAAGCATCACCGGCTCGTTAGAGGTATAACCAATTTCACCTTCCAGAAGACGTTGGTAATCAATGAAGCGGAATACCCCAGCCTGTACTTCATAGGAAAGAATAGTCTTGCTGGTATTCACCGAAGAAAGGATCTCACCGGTGCTGACGTTAACCACACGCAGGTTTACCGCAATCTGATCAAGCTGGTATTGCGTATCTGCACCAATACCGAAATAACGCGCGCCTACTCCACCAGACTTAACATTGCTTTCATAACCGATGATAGACCCTTCTACCATAACGTTCGCGGCGGTCAGAGACTGAAGCGGAATACGGTTGTTCACTGCTACTGTGCCATTTTCCTGTGCCGCACGAATAATTTTTCGTTCGTTAAGCAAGTTCTGCAATCCCTGACGCTCCAATGGTACAAACCAGCGTGAATCCTTCAATGCGGTGACGAGCATAGCCGTGGCGCTTTGCGGTACGGCGGTTGAGAAGTTACTTGCCGGATAAGGTTTGAATTGACCCGTTTCATCCTGAATGTTGTAAACCGACACAAAGATCTTACCCGTAGGCATTGGCAGGTGCGTCAAATCTTTATAGCTTTGGGCACGGGGCATTAATGTCGGTTTAGCGGCTTCTTGTGGCGGGGCGGTTAAGCATCCGCTGAGTAAAAATACTGCAACCAAAGTAAGTAAGCGCTGCATGATTTTTTCCTTTCGTGGCTATATCTTAGAAATCGGCTGACTGTGTTTGTAAACCCGACACTTCTATTGTCGATGTTTTCCCCGTTTTCCTGTCCGTGACATTGAGCTGCAGTTGTCCATCTCGGTTGGCGATATCAATGATAAATTCATTGGTTACCATCCTACCCGGCTTGCCCGTATTAATATTAGTGAGCAGCCCACCAAGAATTTGTGACTGGATAGCTTGGGTAAAGTTATCCAGCGCTGATGGGGTTTCAAAACCGAAATCATCACCACTCGGGTCTTTATATGAGTTTTGCGCCTGCGCACTGTTCAGCAAAAAAGCGCCGTTGTTAGGGTTGCCACCAAAGTTTGGGTTACGGAACTGGAACGTCATGTTTCCGGCCCAACTTAATGGTGAAATTAGCATGAGCAAAACCACTGCATGTTTGACACGCATGAAAGCCTCCGGACAAAATCATTTTTTAGAATTCATCGCGCGCTAAATCGCTCGTGCTTAATAGTGTTTGATCTATTTGCCGGCGATTTAATGCTTCCTCAGTTTCAGCCAGTGCGAAGACTACGATTTTGTCGAAGTCTCTTTTTGTCGGGAATAGAAAAGTCTGGAAGATAACGTCCTGATTGACCGTTATGGTGATCCAACTTCCCCAACGTGCACTGGGCCTTTCATTGATAGTTAAGTTTCCTGTGTACTTACTTTCCCACTTGTCGCTAAATGCACGATAAAAATCATGCCCGATCGAAGAGACAGTGTGGTCGGTTAACAGTCCGGGAACCTCCACTTCTACAGCGGCGTGTAGATTCCCGGCAGCAAGAAATAAATTTGCTGCCACAATCCAGGTCAAATAGCGTTTCATGGCTTTATCGCCTGAGGTTATCATTTGCCCACGAGACCGCCTGCGTACGATTTTTAACAGCTATCTTTTTGAAAAGATTATAAAGATGTGTTTTCACCGTATTTTCACTGATAAACAGTGAGCGTGCGATTTCAATATTTGAGGCGCCGATACGCAGTTTATTAAGGATTTCTTTTTCACGATGCGTGAGTAATGCCGACTCTGTACTGTTGTAACGGTAGTTTCCAGAATGTGTGATCAGGTAGCTGGCGAGTTTTTGCGAAAAGTAACATTCGCCTCGCAAAACACCTTGTAACCCGTTCACCACACGCTGTTCATCTTCTGCTGCGTAAAACACACCATTGATATGCGGCCAGTTTTCAATATCCCGGTAAGGATAATCATCGGGTGTATTCAACAATAACGTCTTTATATTGTTGTTTTTTCTACTTAAGTTATCTTGCCAGTAATGGATCAGTTTTTTATCTGCCTCCATCATATCCAGTAAAACAATGCAGCTGGCGGAAATATCGTCCAGAGAACGTTGAATATTATGTAGTTTTCCGGTGAGCGCCAGCGATTGCTTTAAATGTTGTAATAATGCAGTTGCCTGCAGAGATGGTTTAGTGATCAACAATAATGTATGACCATGAATACTATGGACTTCATTAAACATGATGAAACTCCACTTTTATAGTCGCACACCTGACAGCTGCCTCTACTAAAATAGAGGCACCAGAAGTACTGACAGATGTTGCACTGCTGTGTAGAAATAAAATATCGACCCAAAGGGGTGAAAATATTAAAACAAATGGACTTCAACTGATTTCAATCTAGCTATTACAAATCTTAAAGCAAGTGTTAAACTTGTTACAGGATGTAAATTTATATATTAAAATGTGATTTTAAGGTTTTTATTGAGTTTAGATTTGATAGGAAAGTTGTACATTTTACTGTTATTGCACAGATTTAAAAAATCATACAAATTATATCAATATATTGATTTTAATGATTTTTATTTATGGTTCTTTAGTTTTAGTATTCTAATGATTTCTTAATTCTTTGTCTCAGTTTACGTTGAGCAATTTTCGATAGAAAAAAATGATGTTTGTCACGACTTGCGCCAGTGACTATCTAGGCAACGCGCTGCGAGGCCCTGAATGCGTTGAAGACTGATTTTTTATGATGCTGCATAGAAATGCAATCCCCACGCGGAACAAGAAATAAAATCTATACAGATAACAGCGTTATTGGCTGCTAATTAGTACTTTGGGGTGAATCTGGATATAAAAATACCACTCGTGGGTGAGTTATTTAAAATGTTTCAACGGACATACTCTTCATCGTAACGTGGCGTTAACAAAAATAAGTCACGTTAACAACAAAACTTGAGTGGTAAATAATTTAACTTCATGTACGACCAGGTCCAGGGTGACAACATGAAAAACAAGTTGTTATTTATGATGTTTACAATGCTGGGTGTGCCTGGGATTGCATCCGCAACAAGTTATGATATGGCTAATTCAGAATATAACTTTGCGGTAAATGAATTAAGCAAGTCTTCATTTAATCAGGCAGCCATTATTGGTCAAGTTGGCACTGCGAACAGTGCAAATACACGCCAATCGGGCTCGAAGCTATTGTCGGTCATTTCTCAAGACGGTGCAGGTAACCGAGCTAAAATAGACCAGACAGGATCATATAATCTTGCATATATTGATCAGGCGGGTAGTTCCAATGATGCGAGTATTAAACAAGGCTCTTACGGTAATACGGCAGTTATTATCCAGAAAGGTTCTGGGAATAAAGCAAATATTACCCAGTACGGTACACAAAAAACAGCAGTTGTGGTGCAGAGACAGTCGCAAATGGCCATTCGCGTAACTCAACGCTAATCCATTAGCGACGTTTAAATCAATCCGATGGGGGTTTACCATGAAACTTTTAAAAGTGGCAGCATTCGCAGCAATCGTAGTTTCTGGCAGTGCTCTGGCTGGTGTTGTTCCGCAATGGGGCGGCAATCATCATGGCGGCGGTAATAACAATGGCCCGGACTCTTCAATGAGTATTTACCAGTATGGTTCTGGCAACATTGCGAATGCGCTGCAAAGTGATGCACGTAAATCTGATGTGACCATCACCCAGCATGGTCGTGGTAACGGGGCAACCGTCGGACAAGGTGCTGATGACAGTACCATTAGTCTGAAACAAACTGGCTTTAATAACAGCGCTGACATTAATCAGTGGAATGCGAAAAATGCTGATATTAGCGTGACCCAATATGGTGGTCGCAACGGTGCAGTGGTTAATCAGACAGCGTCTGACTCCAATGTTCTGGTTCGTCAAGTTGGTTTTGGCAACAACGCCACTGCTAACCAACATTAATTCAGTCTTCTGATTGAGAATAAACAGGGCGAAAGCCCTGTTTTTTTTCGGGAGTATATTATGCACACGCTATTACTAATTGCCGCGCTCTCAAATCAAATTACGTTCAATACCACTCAGCAAGGCGAAATGTACACCATTGTTCCTCAGGTTACGTTAACCCAGCCGTGCGTGTGCCAGGTACAAATTCTGTCGTTACGCGAAGGGAAGGGGGGGCAAAGCCAGACACAGCAGAAAACAACGCTATCTTTACCCGCTAATCAGCCGATTGATTTAACCAAACTCAGTTTAAATATTTCAGCTGAGGATTCGGTCAAAATTGTGGTCACCGTTTCGGATGGGCAATCCCTGCATCTCTCACAACAGTGGCCAGATTCATCCAGCCATTCTTGATGTGTTGAAGTATTTGCATAAAGGGTGTGGCTGAGAGCGCATTGCTGTTCTATGAATATAGAAACGTGAATATGTTTTTATCGGGTCGTTAATCGCAGCGGTGAAGGATCATACCGATCTCTCAAGATAGTTAATCATTGAGGAGCCTTTATGTGTACTTTAGCGAACAGAATTCTAAGTATTGGCATAGGTGTTTTTTCTCTTTTTACACTCTCGGTAAGCGCTCAACAAATCTCAAATGGTGGGGTTATTCATTTTCGCGGAGAAATAGTGGAACCACCTTGTGAAGTCAATACCCATCAACAACAGATTGAAATGTCATGTATACGTGACGGTAAGATGCACAGCAGTCGCTTTAACACGCAACAGGTGATGATGGCCCCCCAGAGTGTTAAGCAAATAGCGGCGGTGAAAATGCAATATCTCAATGAGCAGAAAAATCTCGCTATTCTTAACATTGAATATAAATGAATCGTTCTGGCGTAGATATGCAAAGGTATGGTTAAAAATTGAGATTTCCTGGAAAACCCTGCTGTACACTGAGTAGAGGGTGTTTTGTCAGGGGAAATTTATGCAATCGCGTGTTCATGTGTTACAGGGCGACATTACGACGATCGCTGTTGATGTGATCGTCAATGCCGCCAATTCGTCACTGTTGGGAGGCGGCGGCGTGGATGGGGCCATTCATCGCGCTGCCGGCCCTGCACTGTTGGAGGCCTGCAAACAGGTTATCCAGCAGCAGGGAGAATGTCCGACTGGTCATGCGGTGATCACTCTGGCGGGCAATCTTCCTGCGAAGGCGGTGATCCATACCGTGGGACCCGTGTGGCAAGGGGGGCATCATCATGAAGCTGAACGGCTCGAAGAGGCCTATTTAAACTCGTTGCAACTGGCGTTAGCTAATGGCTATCAATCCATTGCTTTTCCGGCGATAAGTACGGGAGTGTATGGTTACCCGCGCGCTGCAGCAGCAGAGATAGCCGTGAAAACGGTGTTGAAGTTTACTACCCGCCGGGCGCTACCTGAGCAAATTTACTTCGTTTGTTTTGATGAAGAAACGGCTCAACTTTATAACAGATTACTCACCCAGCAAGGCGATGATAACCCGGCCTGATATGACGCGACTTGAGCGTGCGATTACTCCTCTTTGCGCCAGCCATCCTGAACTGTGCGGCATTCTTGCGCTGGATGATAGCCTGGACGCGTTCGCTGCCCGCTATCGGCTAACCGAAATGGCGGAACGCTCCCTGGATGTGCAGTATTACATCTGGGAAAACGACATGTCCGGGTTGTTGTTGTTTTCGGTGTTGCTGGCTGCGGCGAAACGTGGAGTTCGGGTTCGTTTACTGCTGGATGACAACAATACGCCGGGTCTGGATGACACGCTGCAATTACTGGATAACCACCCTAATATTGAAGTCCGCCTGTTTAACCCTTTCTCTTTTCGCATATTGCGCGCCGTGGGTTATTTAACCGATTTCGCCCGACTTAACCGCCGCATGCACAATAAAAGCTATACCGCCGACGGGGTGGTGACGCTCGTGGGGGGACGCAATATCGGCGATGCCTATTTTGGCGTCGGTGAACAACCGCTATTTTCTGATTTAGACGTCATGGCCGTTGGACCGGTGGTTAAAGAGGTCGCGGATGACTTTGAACGTTACTGGCAATGCCAGTCCGTTTCGACACTCAAAAAAGTGCTCTCACTGTCTGAGCCAGAGCCTACCCAGCGTATTGATCTGCCAGAGTCCTGGTATAACGATGATATGACTCGCCGCTATCTGAATAAGCTGGAAACCAGCCAGTTTATGGCCAGCCTCGATCGGGGGGCGTTGCCACTGATTTGGGCCAAAACGCGCCTGCTCAGCGACGACCCGGTAAAAGGCGAGGGGAAGGCACCGCGCCATTCGCTATTACCTCAGCGCTTGTTTGATATTATGGGCTCACCCACCGAGCGTATTGATATTATTTCCGCCTATTTTGTACCCACCCGTGCGGGCGTGGCGCAACTGCTTCGTCTGGTGAGAAAAGGGGTAAAGATTGCCATTTTAACTAATTCGCTGGCGGCGAATGATGTGGCGATTGTCCATGCGGGCTACGCGCGCTGGCGAAAAAAATTGCTGCGCTATGGTGTGGAGTTGTATGAACTTAAACCGACACGCGATCGTACCACGGTTGTTCACGATCGCGGATTAACCGGTAATTCAGGTTCCAGTTTGCATGCTAAAACGTTCAGCATTGACGGGCGTAAAGTCTTTATCGGCTCGCTTAATTTTGATCCGCGCTCCACATTGCTCAACACCGAAATGGGTTTTGTGATTGAAAGCGAAACCCTGGCGGCGCTGATTCATAACCGTTTTATGCAGAGTCAGTATGATGTTGCCTGGCAATTGCGTCTCGACCGCTGGGGACGGATTAACTGGGTTGACCGCCAGCAGGGTACTGAGCAGGTGCTGAAAAAAGAACCCGCCACCAGATTCTGGAAGCGGGTATTGGTGAAGCTGGCATCCGTACTACCGATTGAATGGTTGCTCTGAACCTTATCGTGAAAGCTAACCGGCAACTGCCTTGTTTTTGTCCTGCTTAACCGGCGGTTTTCCCGAAAACAGAAACTTCAGCACCGGTATACGTAAATGAATTTCGTACAGTATCACCGCAATCCCGACCACAAACAGCAGTCCGCAGAGAAAACCCAGCAGATTCGATGAGATATATGGCGTGATATACGCGCCGAAAAACAGCGTTAACGGATGGTGTACCAGATAGATAAACAGCGACGCATTGACGAAATAGGTGACGCGCG
Organism: Citrobacter sp. FP75; assembly: GCF_018342065.1. Classification (GTDB taxonomy): domain Bacteria; phylum Pseudomonadota; class Gammaproteobacteria; order Enterobacterales; family Enterobacteriaceae; genus Citrobacter. The sequence continues at coordinate 753,832 of NZ_JAFDOE010000001.1, forward strand.
CAGACTGAAAATTCAATAAGCGATAGCCGAGCGAGAAGACAACGTTAACCATCCACAGTCCCATCACCATGGTTATCACGTATTCGGTTTCGTACATCCAGGCGTCACCGTTGCCGTAGCGTTGGTTAAGCAGGTAGGCCACAAAAGCGATTCCCGCGCCTAGCGTGCAGCCACGCGAGGGGGTGGTGAACAGCGTTTTCAGATTGGAGTTGGTGAACGCCAGCGCGCCGAGCATAAAGAAAGGCACATAAAACAGCGATTGCATGACCACAAAATTAAACATGCCGTCGCTGAGTATAGAAGGGTAGAGGATAAAAATAGTCCGCCTGACGATGGCATACCCCACACCGAGCAAGGCAAAAATCAGCGTTAGTTTCGCCATTGATACCGGGGCGGCGCGGTTTTCCTCTGCGCGCTCCTGCGCTTTTTTCATTTGGGTGAAAACCCACATGCTTACGGTTGTCAACACCACCAGGACCAGTAAAAACCACAGATGAGAAATAAGCTCCCAGGCAAGGGCGTTGTATTTATCGTATCCACTGAGGGTATGCCAGCTGTCTGCTTTTCCCTTCACATATTGCAGCATGATAAATTGCGGCAGGGTGAGCAATGGAATCGCGGTCAACATCGGGATCCCTACGCGTTCAACACGTACTTTCCACCAGCGTTTTAATGGATAACGTAAAAAAAGCATGTAGGAAAAATAACCTGAAATAACAAAAAACACCTGCATGCGAAACGCATGGATGAAGTCGTTAAACAGGGTCAGCCACAACGACGGCTCTGCACTGTTCACGTGCCAGGTGTGTGTGGAATAGATCAATGAGATATGGAATGGGATCCCCAACAACATCAGCCAGGCGCGGATGGAGTCAAGAAAATATTCACGCGGTGGGGGTACAGGGCTCATAGACAGTTACGTATTCTCAGACTTTTCGTCTTATCCCTAAGACGAATAATGGTTACATTCGAGGGCAACCCTACACGAAGTCCAACAACCTGTCTCCAAGATAAGCACGCAAAGTGAAAACAGGCAGATGAACCTGATTAAACCATGAGCCAGCGCGCGAACAATACAGGGATTCAGTTGTCGGAATACCCGATTATCCATTAAAATGGATCGGATCAATATAAGCACACAAAGGGGGAAGTGCTTACTAATTATGAAACATAAACTACAAATGATGAAAATGCGTTGGTTGGGTGCAGCAGTGATGTTAACGCTGTACACATCATCGAGCTGGGCATTCAGTATTGATGATGTGGCAAAGCAAGCTCAATCCTTAGCCGGTAAAGGCTATGAGGCGCCAAAAAGTAACTTGCCCTCCGTTTTCCGCGACATGAAGTATGCGGATTATCAGCAGATCCAGTTTAATCACGATAAAGCCTACTGGAGCAATCTCAAGACCCCATTTAAGCTCGAGTTCTACCACCAGGGTATGTACTTCGACACGCCGGTCAAGATCAACGAAGTTACCGCTACTGCGGTAAAGAGAATCAAATATAGCCCGGATTATTTTAATTTTGGCGATGTCCAGCATGATAAAGACACGGTAAAAGATCTCGGCTTCGCCGGGTTCAAAGTGCTGTATCCGATCAACAGCAAAGATAAAAACGATGAAATCGTCAGCATGCTCGGTGCCAGCTATTTCCGCGTCCTGGGGGCCGGTCAGGTCTACGGTCTGTCCGCACGCGGCCTTGCTATAGATACCGCACTGCCTTCCGGTGAAGAATTTCCCCGCTTTCGCGAGTTTTGGATCGAGCGTCCAAAACCCACTGACAAACGTTTAACCATTTATGCATTGTTGGATTCTCCACGGGCAACCGGGGCCTATCGTTTTGTGATTATGCCGGGCCGTGACACGGTAGTGGACGTTCAGTCCAAAGTTTACCTGCGCGATAAAGTGGGCAAGCTGGGCGTGGCGCCGCTGACCAGTATGTTCCTGTTCGGGCCGAACCAACCTTCTCCGGCGACCAACTACCGTCCTGAGTTGCATGACTCTAACGGTTTGTCTATCCATGCTGGCAACGGCGAGTGGATTTGGCGTCCGCTGAATAACCCGAAACATCTCGCGGTGAGCAGTTTTGCGATGGAAAACCCGCAAGGGTTTGGTCTGCTGCAACGTGGTCGCCAGTTCTCGCGTTTTGAAGATATCGACGACCGCTACGACCTGCGTCCGAGTGCCTGGGTAACGCCAAAAGGCGACTGGGGTAAGGGGAAAATTGAGTTAGTCGAAATTCCAACCAACGATGAAACTAACGACAACATCGTCGCCTACTGGACGCCAGATCAACTGCCTGAAGCGGGCAAAGAGATGAACTTCAAGTACACGCTGACGTTCACTCGCGATGAAGACAAACTTCATGCACCGGAAAACGCGTGGGTACAGCAGACGCGTCGTTCTACTGGTGATGTCAAACAATCAAACCTCATTCGTCAGCCTGATGGTACGATTGCGTTTATGGTGGATTTTGCCGGCACAGAAATGAAAAAACTGCCGCAGGATACCCCAGTTACCGCGCAAACCAGCATTGGCGACAACGGTGAGATCGTTGAGAGCACTGTAAATTACAACCCGGTTACTAAGGGTTGGCGTCTGATGCTGCGCGTGAAAGTGAAAGATGTGAAGAAAACCACTGAAATGCGTGCTGCGTTGGCCAATGCCGATCAGACGTTGAGTGAAACCTGGAGCTACCAGTTACCTGCCAATGAATAAGACAACTGAGTATATTGACGCAATGCCGCTTTCGGATATCGAGAAAGCGGCACTGCCGAAAACTGACATCCGCGCCGTTCACCAGGCGCTGGATGCCGAGCATCGTACTTACTCGCGCGAAGACGATTCACCGCAGGGGTCTGTTAAAGCTCGTCTTGAGCAAGCCTGGCCGGACTCTCTGGCTAAAGAGCAGTTAATTAAGGACGATGAAGGGCGCGACCAACTGCAGGCCATGCCGAAGGCTACGCGTACATCGATGTTTCCCGATCCCTGGCGTACCAACCCGGTAGGCCGTTTTTGGGATCGTCTGCGTGGACGCGACGTCACGCCGCGTTATCTCTCGCGTTTGACGAAAGAAGAGCAAGAAAGTGAACAGAAATGGCGTACCGTCGGAACTATCCGCCGCTACACGCTGTTGATCTTAACGCTGGCGCAAACGGTCGTCGCCACCTGGTATATGAAGACTATTCTTCCTTATCAGGGCTGGGCATTTATTAATCCGGCTGACATGATGGGACAGGATCTGTGGGTCTCCTTTATGCAACTGCTGCCCTATATGCTACAGACCGGTATCCTTATTCTATTTGCCGTGCTGTTCTGCTGGGTATCGGCAGGGTTCTGGACCGCGCTGATGGGCTTCCTGCAACTGCTGATTGGGCGCGATAAGTACAGTATTTCCGCGTCAACGGTAGGGGATGAAGCCTTAAATCCAGAGCATCGCACCGCGCTGATAATGCCTATCTGTAACGAGGACGTTGACCGCGTATTTGCAGGTCTGCGTGCCACGTGGGAGTCGGTTAAAGCTACAGGCAATGCTGCGCATTTCGATGTCTACATTCTGAGCGACAGCTATAACCCTGATATCTGCGTGGCGGAACAAAAAGCGTGGATGGAGCTGATTGCCGAAGTACAGGGTGAAGGGCAGATTTTCTACCGTCGTCGCCGTCGTCGTGTGAAGCGTAAAAGTGGCAACATTGATGACTTCTGCCGTCGTTGGGGGAATCAGTACAGCTACATGGTCGTTCTGGATGCTGACTCCGTGATGAGCGGTGACTGCCTGACCGGTCTGGTGCGCCTGATGGAAGCGAACCCTAATGCAGGTATTATTCAGTCTTCGCCGAAAGCGTCCGGAATGGACACGCTGTATGCGCGCTGCCAGCAGTTTGCTACCCGCGTGTACGGGCCGCTGTTTACCGCCGGGCTTCACTTCTGGCAGCTCGGTGAGTCGCACTACTGGGGTCATAACGCGATTATTCGCGTGAAGCCGTTTATCGAGCACTGTGCGCTCGCACCGCTACCAGGTGAAGGCTCGTTTGCGGGATCGATCCTCTCTCATGACTTCGTGGAAGCGGCGTTAATGCGTCGTGCAGGCTGGGGCGTGTGGATTGCATACGATCTGCCGGGCTCTTATGAAGAGCTGCCGCCAAACTTGCTGGATGAGCTGAAGCGTGACCGTCGCTGGTGTCATGGCAACCTGATGAACTTCCGTCTGTTCCTGGTGAAAGGGATGCACCCGGTTCACCGCGCGGTGTTCCTGACGGGCGTGATGTCTTATCTGTCTGCCCCGCTGTGGTTTATGTTCCTCGCGCTGTCTACCGCCTTGCAGGTGGTGCATGCGCTAACGGAACCGCAATACTTCCTGCAGCCGCGTCAGCTGTTCCCGGTCTGGCCGCAGTGGCGTCCTGAACTGGCGATTGCGCTGTTTGCCTCGACCATGGTGCTCTTGTTCCTGCCGAAGCTGCTGAGTATTTTGCTCATCTGGTGCAAGGGGACGAAAGAGTACGGCGGTTTTGTTCGCGTCACGCTGTCTCTGCTGCTGGAGGTTCTTTTCTCCGTGCTGCTGGCGCCGGTGCGTATGCTGTTCCATACCGTCTTTGTGGTCAGCGCTTTCCTCGGCTGGGAAGTGGTGTGGAACTCGCCGCAGCGTGATGACGACTCCACTCCGTGGGGTGAAGCGTTTATGCGTCATGGATCACAACTGCTGCTGGGTCTGGTATGGGCTGTCGGCATGGCCTGGCTTGATCTGCGCTTCCTGTTCTGGCTGGCGCCGATTGTCTTCTCGCTGATCCTGTCGCCATTCGTTTCGGTGATTTCCAGCCGTTCAACGGTCGGATTACGTACCAAGCGCTGGAAGCTGTTCCTGATCCCGGAAGAGTATTCTCCTCCGCAGGTGCTGGTGGATACGGACAACTATCTGGTGATGAACCGCAATCGCTCGCTGGATGACGGTTTTATGCATGCGGTATTTAACCCGTCATTTAACGCGCTGGCAACGGCGATGGCGACCGCGCGTCACCGCGCCAGTAACGTGCTTGAGATTGCGCGTGACCGTCATGTCGAGCAGGCGCTGAACGATACGCCGGAGAAACTGAATCGCGATCGCCGCCTTGTGCTGCTGAGCGATCCGGTGACCATGGCGCGTTTACACTATCGGGTCTGGAACTCACCGGACAGGTATTCTTCGTGGGTTAATTATTATCAGGGGATTACCCTGAACCCGCTGGCGCTCAGGAAAAAGTAGACGTCCTGAAATGTAAAAATACCGGCCTGGCGCCGGTATTTTTTTATGCGGTTACAACGTTAATGAGGGTTCAGATGCGAATACTTGCCGTTAGTGTCATGGTCTTCTTGCTGAGCGGGTGCGGCAGTATTATTAGCCGGACGATCCCAGGACAGGGACACGGAAATCAATACTATCCCGGCGTGCAATGGGATGTCCGCGATTCGGCGTGGCGCTATGTCACCATCCTCGATCTACCTTTTTCGCTGGTGTTTGATACGCTGCTGCTGCCCCTTGATATCCACCACGGGCCTTATGAGTAATTATCGCTCATCCCATTCGTCGGCTGCCGTTTGACCCTCTTCGGTATCAAGAGGTGGTTCAAGCTGAAATTCACCTTCATCCCACTCGTGGAGGGTGTTTTCTTCCAGCCACTCCTGGCGAATTTCAATCTCATCATAATCGCCATCAAAGACGCTTTGCGCTGCTTCACCGCTGAGCATCGGCAAACATTCGCCTTCCTCATCTTCGTCGGCGAAAAATTCGGCCTGCCACATAATGTCACCATCCTGTAGCACATATTTTTGTACGTTCAGTTGTTGAACGCTGGCGTCGTCAGGTTCAAGGTCGGGGTTATCAGCCAGAAACTCTTCACGGGCAGCATCAATGGCTTCTTCCAGCGTGGCATACATGGTCATCAGCGTCTCCCTTTGATTTAATGAAGTATTCAGGGAAATAATAGTTGATTCTTCGATAGTTCAAGTATGAATGCGCAAAAATCATTCTGCGCGCTGGGCTTCCCGACGTCGGCGCAGGCTGTTCCATGAGTAGATGGCGTTGAATAAGACGACGCCTGCGGTGACGCAGAAGACGGCGCGAAAGCCATAGTTGGCTGAAATAGCCGCACCCATCAGCGGCCCTGTCACGTTGCCAATATCACGAAACGACTGGTTGTAACTGAAAATACGTCCGGCTATTTGGTTGGTTGAGTTATAAACCAGCAGCGTTTGCACGGCAGGCAATAGCGCACCGTCGGCTGCGCCGAGTAGAAAACGCAGAACACCGAGCTGCCAGGGGGTCTGTACAAATGACATCGGGATAAGCAGCAGCACGGAAATGACCAGCGCGACAATCAGGATCTTCTCCGGGCCGATTCGGTCACCCAGTTTGCCCAACCGCGGCGCGCTGATTAAGGCTGCCACGCCGGGAATGGAAGCGATCATGCCGCTAATAAACGCGATATTGCTGACGTTACCGGCAAGTTCCCGCACATATAACGTCAGAATGGGCGCGATAGACCCGGTCGCGACCTGGATTATCAGGGTGGTGATGAACAGACTCAGCACCAGCTTTGGATTTTTTAGGGAGCCGACGACGTCCCGAATGTGCAGCATCTCTTTTTTACTGATTGGTTGAAAATTCTCACGGATAAAAAATAACGTCAGAATAAAACAGAGCAGCAGCACGCTGGCGGTAATAAAGAAAACGGGGCGCAGTCCATACTGGTCGGCAAGTAAGCCCCCCGCCAGCGGACCCAGCAGTGCGCCGCTGACGCCGCCAGTTGATAACGTTCCCAGCGCCCAACCGCTTTTATTACGCGGAACCTGGGTGGCGATCAACGCATTGGCATTGGGAATAAACCCACCAAGCAGCCCTAACAGCGCACGCAGGATTAAAAACTGCCAGATATTTTGCGCCAGCCCCATTAACAGCATCACGATAGCCATCCCCAGCGCTGAACGCAGGAGCATGATCTTTCTGCCTTTGCGATCCGCAAGACCACCCCAGAAAGGTGAAGCGATAGCTGAAAAAAGAAAAGTAATGCTGAACACCAGACCCGACCACATGTTCAGGGCACCGTGTCCCGTTACGCCGAGGCTTTCGACATACAGGGGTAAGAATGGCATCACCAGGCTAAATGCCGCGCCGGTTAAAAAGCAACCGAGCCAGGCAACCGTGAGATTGCGTTTCCAGTTTATGGGGACATCTGAGGGTGACATAGCGATCCGCAGTATGGCGCGCTGTTTGCGCTATCGTTTGAAGATAAATAAGCAGACTAATTATGCGCCTGGTTGATAGTCACCGCAACGCGAAGAGCAGTTAAACCTAAACGGGTGATGTGAGGCGTTGCAGCCCGCGGGCTGCAACCGGGTTCAGTACAGGGAGGGAGCACCTTCAGGGCGCGTTTTGAAGCGGCGGTGTAGCCACATATATTGCTCCGGTGCCATCATGATGCATCGCTCGATAATTTTGTTCATCCATGCGGCGGTGGTTTCAGCGTCGTCGAGCGGTGGCGAACATTCTGGCGGTAGCATAATTAGCTGATACCCTTTGCCGTCGGGCTTACGGCGGGGAACAAATGGTACCAGACACGCATTGGACATCCGTGACAGCATCCACGTACCTGACGTCGTCGCGGCTTGTTCCACGGCAAACAGCGGCACAAAGACGCTGGCACGGGGACCGTAGTCGTGATCCGGCGCATACCAGACCACTTCACCTTTCTTCAGTGCTTTGATCATCCCTTTCAGGTCTTTGCGATCGAGCATTGATTTATTGGAGCGCATACGCCCCCAGGTTTGCAGCCAGTCGAGCAGCGGGTTGTCGTTGGGGCGATACACACCGATACCGGGTTCCTGTAAACCAAACTGGCGTGCGCCCAACTCAAGCGTCAGAAAATGCAGACCGACTAACAGGATCCCGCGCTGCTGCGCCTGAACGTCGCGGATATGCTCCATACCGATGACCTCGGTCCAGCGCGTAATGCGACGGTCGGACCAGAACCAGGCCATGCCGGTTTCCACGACGCCCATACCGACGGACTCAAAGTTTTTTACCACCATCTGCTGGCGTTCTTGCTCGCTCATGTGTGGGAAGCACAGTTCCAGATTACGCGAAACAATCTTTGCCCGGCGTTTCATCACATGTAACGCCAGGCGACCTAATGCACAGCCCAGCTTATAGAGGAACGGATAGGGTAACTGCACGATCAACCAAAGGATGCCAATACCTAGCCAGGTTAACCAATAACGTGGATGCAGTAGCGCAGCCGAGAACTTGGGTAAATTCGTCATGTCTATCCTGTCATTAAACGACCAATGCTCTGTATTGTCGCATTTTTTCGCGCGTATCAAAAATTTGTGACGGGAGAATGGTTGAGTTTTCGTCAATTGTTGTGACGTTTTTATCATGGAGTAGGAAATGTAGCGTAAAATGTGTGGATGTAAATTAGCAATGTTTGCTTTATGATGCCGGCCGATTTTCATCTTTTTTATTGATTGCAGGATTCGTACACCATGCCAGTGTTACACAATCGCATTTCGAATGACGCGCTCAAAGCCAAAATGTTGGCTGAGTCTGAGCCGCGCATCACGATTTCGTTCTATAAATATTTCACCCTCGTGGATCCCCAGCACACCCGTGATGCATTGTACCAGCTGTTCACCGGGCTGAACGTCTTCGGGCGCGTGTATCTGGCGCACGAAGGTATTAACGCACAAATCAGCGTGCCGCAAAGCAAGGCTGAGGCCTTTCGCCAACAGCTGTACGCCTTTGATCCTGCGTTTTCCGAGCTGCGTCTTAATATTGCGCTGGACGATGACGGAAAATCGTTCTGGGTACTGCGCATGAAGGTCCGTGAGCGCATTGTGGCAGATGGCATTGATGATCCAGCTTTTGACGCCAGTAACGTCGGTGATTATCTGAAAGCGGCAGAAGTGAACGCCATGCTTGACGATCCTGACGCGGTGTTTATTGATATGCGCAACCACTATGAGTATGAGGTGGGGCATTTTGAGAACGCCATGGAGATCCCGGCTGATACGTTTCGCGATCAGTTGCCGAAAGCTGTTGAAATGATGCAGGAACATAAAGACAAAAAAATCGTGATGTACTGCACGGGCGGTATTCGCTGTGAGAAGGCCAGCGCCTGGATGAAACACAACGGATTCAGCAAAGTCTGGCATATTGAGGGCGGTATTATTGAATACGCCCGCAAAGCCCGTGAGCAGGGACTTCCGGTACGCTTTATTGGTAAAAACTTTGTTTTTGATGAGCGTATGGGAGAGCGGATCTCTGAAGATGTTATTGCGCATTGTCATCAGTGTGGGGTGGCGTGCGACAGCCATACCAATTGCAAAAACGACGGCTGCCATCTGCTGTTTATTCAATGCCCGGCCTGCGCCGAGAAGCATAAAGGGTGCTGCAGCGACCTGTGTTGTGAAGAGAGTACGCTGCCGGAAGAGGAGCAACGCCGCCTTCGCGCGGGTCGTGAGAACGGCAATAAGATCTTTAATAAATCCCGCGGTCGTCTGAATACCAAACTGGGTATTCCGGATCCTACGCGATAGCATTATGCCGGATGATGGCAGCAGCCTCATCCGGCATAAATAAGACGTTATTTCTGCTGAACGCCTTCCACCGAGATGATTAAATCGACTTCCTGCGAAGCAGGGCCGAGGTCGGTAGTGATGTTAAAATCCTTCAGTTTAATTTTCCCTTGTGCTTCAAAGCCCGCACGGGTGCCACCCCACGGATCGCCTCCCTGACCGATGAGTTTCGCATCCAGCGTGACCGGTTTGGTGACGCCGTTCAGAGTCAGATCGCCGGTGATATCCAGATCGTTACCTGCTTTCTTCACGCTGGTGGAGGTGAAGGCCGCCTGTGGGAATTTTGCCACGTTGAGGAAATCTGCGCTGCGCAGGTGCTTGTCACGCTCAGCGTGGTTGGTGTCAACGCTGTTGGTGTTAATGGTGACGTTCACCTTATCGGCGGCAGGATTTTTTTCATCGAAGGTAAAAGAACCGTCGAAGTCTTTAAAGGTGCCATACAGCCAGCTGTACCCCAGATGCTGAATACGAAAATTAACAAAGGCATGTTGTCCTTCTTTGTCGATTTTGTAATCTGCCGCGATGGCCGAACCGGTGGTAAACAGCAAAGAAGCGAGAGTCAGTCCCAGCAGGTTTTTTTTCATTTTAAGCTCCATAGTCAGATGACGATTTTCCCAACATGCGATTAAGGGTATCGTCGTTATCGATAAAGTGATGTTTCAGGGCCATTAGCCCATGCAGAAGCGACAAAACCACAACGGTCCAGGCAAGCCACAGATGCAGACTACCGGCGAGATCGGCCTGAACGCCCGCGTTGGCAAGGGTGGCGGGGACCTCAAACCAGCCAAAGACGCTGATCGCCTTGCCGTCTGCGGTCGAGATCAGATACCCGCTGATGACGATAGAAAACAGCAGAATATATAAGCTGAGATGGCCCAGGGCCGCCGCAAGGCGCGTTAAACGGGAGTAACTTTTAAGCGCCGCAGGGGGAGGGGAGAGCAGTCGCCAGACCACGCGTATCACCAGCCCCATCATCAGCAGCACGCCGATGCTTTTATGCAGTTCAGGCGCCTGGTGATACCAGCCATCGTAATAGCTGAGCGTGACCATCCATAAACCCAATGCAAACATGCCATACACGGCCAGCGCCACCACCCAGTGCAATGCGGCTGACACCACGCCATAGCGCTGTGGACTATTATTGAATTGCATAAGCACACCGATAGATATTTCAGAAGTGAATGAAAATGGCGTGTAAAAGACATTAATGCAACTAATAAATAACAATAGTGATGATATTTATTTTTAATTCAATAAATTTGATTTATTGATGAGTTAATCATCAGGTGTTTAGAGAAAGGTGGCAGGTGATGCTTGCTTTGCCGGCAGTTGATAGGTTTTTGATTGTTCAATTAATTGCAATGAAAATTAAGGTAATTTCAGTTACTGTAAATTATTGTCAATAAGATAAGGTCAGAAAAACATAATATATATCACGTCCATGATCGCCAGCAGTGACCATAAAATAATGTAGAGCATCAAATGCTCGCGAATATTATTAACCAGATAGTTAATGATGCGGCGCATCAACATTATTCCTCAAATAAAAATGGCCTCAATGACGAGGCCATGTTGTGGTTATTGTTTAAAACGGCTCAGTTTGAACGGCGTCAGGTCAAAGGCTGACGGTTTGTCCTGGGCAAAATCGGCAGCAATTTCCCCCAGCACCGAGGCAAACTTAAAGCCGTGACCGCTCAGCCCGGTAATAATAAGCGTGTTGTCATGCCCAGGCAGTGTATCAATAATAAAGTCTTCATCCGGGGAGTTATCGTAGGTGCAGGACGCACCGTGCAGACAACATCCCACGCCAGGCAGAACAGAACGCAGGAACGGGAAGGCTTCTGAACCATCGCTGGCGACAGCGGCAAACGCTTTACGCTCTTCGGCTGAGTGAATGACCTGTCCACCGTTATGTTTACCAATCTTCAGTTCGTCATTCTCGGCCGGGAAACCGTAATATTGATCGCCATTAGGCAATTCGCCGGTGAAGGCCGGAAAGTTGTTTTTAACGCTGTAGCGCCCGTCGGCCTGATACCACGCGAACACTTTACGCACTGGTTGTATCGGCAGTTCCGGTACTAATGCCTGCACCCAGGTTCCGGCGCTGACCAGCGCTTTTTTCGCGTGGTAGTCGCCGTCCGCTGTCTCAACCGTTACGCCATCATCATGATGGTGAATTGCGGTGACCGGGCATTTAAACAGCTGTGCGCAGCCTGATTCTTCAGCCAGGCGGATCCAGGTCTTAATGGCTAACTCACTGCGCAGAAAACCTGAATCGGCCTCAAATAAACCAATATAGTTTTCCGGGACACGAATTTCGGGCCAGCGAGCCATGATGGCAGCGGCGTCCAGTTGTTCCACGTTGAGCTGCCACTGTTTTGCACTTTGCGCCACGTTAGATAAGAACGTTGAATCTGCCGGGCCGAGGTTGATCACGCCAGAACGAACAAAAACAGGTTCTTCATTATGTTTGGTGAGTTCATCCCACAATGTCTGCGCACGCAGTACCAGCGGAACGTATTTTTCACCTTCACCATAAGCATGACGAATTAAACGTGTATCGCCGTGGTGGCTACCCTGTTGATGCGGTGGCATATGTGCATCGATCATCAGTACATTCAGACCGGCGCGCGTGGCATAGTATCCGGCGGCGGCGCCTACGGAACCGCTGCCAATAATGATTAAGTCGTATCTCATCCGCTTCTCTCTGCAATCGCGATAGTATACCCTAAATAACTGACCCGTATTATTCAACCATGAAATAAGAAAGGCACCGTTACGGTGCCTTTTGATGGTTGGGTGCATCAGATTTAATGACGCTGATACTCATTCGCTGGGAAATCACCTGATTCAATTTTGGCGATTCCGGCTTCTAATATCGAAATAAATTGCCTGGCAACATCAGTGGTTAACCAGAGCGTTTGACCAACTTCAGTCCCATCCGGGTCCGGGCGATTCGGGGTCTGGTAGTGCAAACGCAGCATCAGCGCATCGTAGCTATCAACAGTGCTGATGTCCCATCCTACAAGCGGATGAGTCTGAATGACTTCATTATTCTTTTCCATCATGCCCCCTAATTCGTGTTACTAGACAACGGTTTTCGAGGTTCAATGCGTTTTTTCTGAAGCAAGTTCAGTATATCAATAAATAAGGGTATTCACTGAAAATTTAAAGAGGGCAGGGCATAATTTTTTTGTTTTAAGTGTTATCTGAACGATAAACCGGCATGTTATTCATATTTTTTTAGCATGTTGTGCAGTTATTTTGTGGTTTTGACTAAAAGGTAATCAGTGTGAAAATAAACATTATCTGATTTGTTGGGGGGAGATTGCGCGAAACCGGTAAGGTATGTGGAAATAAAAAAGCCGGGGCGACCCGGCAAAAAAACATCACGGTATATCATTTTTTATTCATTAATGAACCAGTCATCCGCGCTTTCCCATGTCTCTTGCAGGATCTCGCTGATGCGTTCTTTGTCTTCTTTTGTCGCGCCAATGACCGACAGATTGTTTGTGCCAGCATAACGGACGGTGACGTTACCTTCGTTATCCGGAAAACGATGGTGAATACGACGGGAGAGTTCACCTGCCAGCGCGTCAATGGCGCCAGCAGGCAAAGGTGAAGTTTTGGCAATAGTGACTTCAATACGCATAATAGCCCCCTGTTGAATATACTGGTTATTTATACAGTTAACTTCACCAGTTGACAACAGTTGGCGACAATTATTTTAGCGTTTCACTGACCAGCTTACTGTTTCACCACCGAGGAAAGGCACCAGCGTGTCATCGTCCAGCGGGATGCTTTCCGCTATCTGCTGTTCTTCTTTGACCAGTTCAATAAAGGTGTCGTTAACCGGCAATCCGTAGAACTGAGGGCCGTTAAGTGAACAGAAGGCTTCAAAATGGGCCAGCGCGTTCATCTCTTCGAAGACGGTGGCATAACTACCGAGCGCGGTAGGCGCGTTAAAGCAACCGGCGCAGCCGCAGCTGGATTCCTTACGATGACGTGCATGGGGTGCCGAGTCAGTTCCGAGGAATGCACGGCTGAAACCGCTGGCGACCAGTTCACGCAGCGCCTGCTGGTGGACGTTACGCTTGAGGATAGGCAGGCAATACAGATGCGGACGGATCCCGCCGACCAGCATATGGTTGCGGTTAAACATCAAATGCTGCGGGGTAATCGTCGCTGCCAGCAGGTCGTTACCGTCACGCACGTATTCTGCGGCATCTTTGGTGGTGATATGTTCAAACACCACTTTCAGCGCGGTCAGACGCTGGCGCAATGGTTCCATCACCGTCTCAATAAAGCGTGCTTCGCGATCGAATATATCGATATCCGCATGCGTCACTTCACCGTGCACCAGCAAGGGCATACCGAGTTTTTCCATCCGCTCCAGCACCGGCATGATGGCATCAATAGACGTCACGCCGTGAGTGGAGTTGGTGGTGGCATTGGCCGGGTAGAGTTTAGCCGCGGTGAAAACGCCTTCGTTGAACCCACGTTCCAGCTCGTTGGGATCCAGCGTGTCTGTCAGATAGCAGGTCATTAACGGGGTGAAGTCTTGTCCGGCGGGTACGGCATCCAGTATACGCTGACGGTAAGCGATGGCTGCGTCAACCGTAGTGACGGGCGGTGCCAGGTTCGGCATGACAATCGCGCGTCCATAAATTTCACTGGTATAGGGCACGACAGTTTTCAACATGTCGCCATCGCGAAAGTGTAGATGCCAGTCGTCTGGGCGGCGGATCTTTAATACCTGGGATGGTGCAGTCATCAATATGCTCCGGCTGAGGATAGTCTTTTTTGCCGGAAACGAAGGATAAGCGGAAACGTTTTCGTTTGCACGAAAAAAAAGGGCGCTAATGCGCCCTCTGGTGTGTTAATCGGTGAACGGAATGATGATTTCGCCCGGTTTCACCTCAATGCCTTTCGCCAGTTTTTTCGCCAGCGCCTCGCCTTCACTGCTGTCTTCACGCAGGACGTACGCCGGTTGCTGGTTGAAATAATTTTGCAGCGACTGGTTTAAGTACGGCATCAGGGTTTGCAATACCGACTGCATTTTTTCTGGCGTAACGGTCGCATCAACCACTTCCATTTCTTGCAGATAAATAGCGCCTTTTTCTTTATTGAAGACCGGTAACGCTTTTAACTTCAGCTTCATCGTCGCTTTCTGGCTGCCAAACAGGGAGTTCATGTCCAGGTTGGCGTCACCGGTCAGGGTGACTTTATTGGGTTCTTCACGACCGATCTGGCTGGTGAGGTTGCTTAAAACAATGTGGGCTTCAGCCACGCCGGGCAATCCAATATCTTTAGAAAAATTATTATGCTTTGCCAGCGCCTGATTAATTTCTTGCTCGCTTACCGTGTATTGTGTGAGTTGATTACAACCAACCAACAGGCCGCTGACAATCAGTGCAGCAGCAAAAAAAAACTTTTTCATGGGGTTCCTCAACATGATGCTTATGGCGTAATCGTGACACAAAGCAGCATCCAGTACCAGCGCCCCGGACGCCAGCAGAAAAAGCTGAAAAGGTGTCCGTGCGCTGGCTTACGCGTCAGGCATCAGGTTCCAGCATGCCGCGCGACGGGCGTTTATGGCTGAACTGCCAGCCCAGCGCCAGGAAGGTAATAAGGCCGATAACGCCCAGCATCATCCACGGTAATTCGGGCTGTGACAGCGCCTTACCCATATCAAACAGCCAGCCGCCGCCGATGTAGCCTATCGCCCCGCCGATGGCGAGTCCCAGTCGGCTAAAGCCCATATAGCTTCCCCTGGCTCGCGCACTTGCCAGCGACGCGCTAAGCGTTTCACGTGCCGGTTCAGCAATAATTGAGCCGATATAGAATGTGCAGATCAGGGTGAATAACTGCTGTAAGTTTCCGACCAGACCAATCGGCATCATGCTGAGAGACATGATTAACAGACCGGCCATTAAACGGTGTTCGAGGCGAAAACGTTTTTCGCTCCAGCGGGCAATCGGGTAGAGCAGCGTTAAAGAGAGGCACGCTTCGATGGCGTACATCCATTTGACGGCAGCGGGTGAACCGGCAATGTCATTAACCATAATCGGCAGCATCAGCATCACCTGGACTGCCAGCATGTAGTAACCCGCCAGCGTCAGGACGTAGGTGACGAATCGTTTGTCGCGCATCACGTGACTCATTCCTTCGCGCACCGGAATTTTCACCGTCGACAGCTTCCAGGCGGGAAGCAGCCAGGCGTTAAACGCGGCGCACAGGATGAACAGAATGGCACCGGTGGCGCAGACCAGTCGGAAATCGTACTGCAGCAGCCAGCTCCCCAGCAACGCGCCAACGACCGCCCCCGCGCTGTCCTGCATCATCAGGATGGAGAAGAAGCGCCCGCGCTTTTCCGGGCGGATCAGTTTGACCACCAGCGCCGAACGGGGAGGGTCGAACAGCGTACCGCCTAGCCCGGAGAGAAAACAGGAAAACCACAGTAGCCAGGGTTCATGGGCGATCCCCATTGTGGCGAACCCGGCGGCGCGCATCAGCATGCCGGTGACAATCATTGGCTTTGCGCCAAAACGGTCAGCAATGGCCCCGCCAAAAATCCCCAATCCCTGCTGAATAAATTGACGTAACCCGAGAGCGATACCGACCATCACGGCGGCCCAGCCCATTTGGTCGACGAAACGAATTGAGATCAGCGGGAATACAACGAAGAAACCCAGCACGACCAGCATATTATCGATGAGCAGGAAGTATTTACCCAGGTTCCTCGCCTGCGAGACTTGCGACATTTCCCCTCCAGGGAAAAACTCGTCACTCTACTGAGAGTTTTAACGGTAAGCCTGTCTATTCTGCGGTGTTGTCACACCTTTTCCCACCCTCGGCGGGACAATATTTTTTTATCAAAAGTCCGTCTTGATAGAGAGTTTTCATCAAAATGTGTGAATAATTCAAGAAATGGTGTTTTGCTCTTTTCATCGGGCATATTTGTACAGGTATAGTATCGCGAATAGCGTATTGAAGACGTTACGGGAAGGAGTAGGTATAGAATGTTTGGCTATCGCAGTAACGTGCCAAAAGTGCGCTTAACCACGGACCGCCTGGTCGTGCGTTTAGTGCATGAGCGTGATGCCTGGCGTCTGGCAGATTATTACGCAGAAAATCGTCATTTCTTAAAACCCTGGGAACCCATTCGCGATGAAAGCCACTGCTATCCCTCTGGCTGGCAGGCGCGTTTAAGTATGATTACCGAGTTTCATAAACAAGGCTCTGCCTGGTATTTTGCGCTGCTCGACCCGGAAGAGAAAGAGATTATCGGCGTCGCAAACTTCTCCAACGTCGTGCGTGGCTCTTTTCACGCCTGCTATCTCGGCTATTCCATTGCGCAGAAGTGGCAAGGGCAGGGGTTGATGTACGAAGCCCTAGTTGCGGCCATTCGCTATATGCAGCGCACGCAGCATATTCATCGCATTATGGCGAACTATATGCCGCACAATAAACGTAGCGGCGATTTGCTGGCGCGACTTGGTTTCGAAAAAGAAGGTTATGCAAAAGACTACCTGCTGATTGATGGGCAGTGGCGCGATCATGTGCTGACGGCGTTAACAACATCAGAATGGACCCCCGGTCGCTAAGCCGCAGCAGTATTGGCTGATTAATGGAGAAGACGATGAAATACGAATTAACCACTACCGAAGCGCGCGTGATTGGCTGTTTGTTAGAAAAACAGGTCACCACCCCAGAACAATATCCGCTTTCCGTCAATGGCGTTGTGACCGCCTGTAATCAAAAAACAAATCGTGAGCCGGTGATGAACCTGTCTGAATCGGACGTGCAGGATCAGCTCGACAATCTGGTAAAACGCCATTTTTTGCGTACGGTGAGTGGGTTTGGTAATCGCGTCACCAAATACGAACAGCGCTTCTGCAATTCCGAGTTTGGCAATCTTAAGCTCAGCGCCGGTGAGGTGGCGATAGTCACCACGCTGTTACTGCGCGGAGCGCAGACGCCGGGTGAGCTGCGGAGTCGCGCATCCCGCATGTATGAATTCAGCGATGTGGCGGAAGTGGAATCGACGCTGGAACAACTGGCCACCCGCGAAGATGGCCCTTATGTGGTCCGTCTGGCGCGTGAACCGGGTAAACGCGAAAGCCGCTATATGCATCTGTTCTGTGGAGACGTCGATGAGACGGTTGCGACAGCAGCAGACGAGCCTCCGGTAGCATCCAGCGATTTGCTGGCACGCGTTGAGGCGCTGGAAAGCGAAGTGGCAGAGTTAAAGCAGCGGCTCGAATCATTGCTGGCGCATCTGGGAGAGTAATGTGAAAAAACTTCGTATTGGGGTCGTTGGTTTGGGCGGCATTGCGCAAAAGGCCTGGTTACCTGTGCTGGGGAGTTCCGCTGACTGGACGCTGCAAGGGGCATTTTCACCTTCGCGGGAAAAAGCGCAGCGAATCTGCGATACCTGGCGGATACCTTACGTTGACTCACTGGTGAATCTGGCGAAAACCTGCGATGCGGTATTCGTACACTCCAGTACCGCGACTCACTATGCGGTAGTCAGTGAACTACTGAATGCCGGGGTTCATGTGTGCGTGGATAAACCGCTGGCGGAAAACCTGCGCGATGCGGAGCAACTGGTTGAGCTGGCCGCGCGGAAAAAGCTGACGCTGATGGTGGGGTTTAACCGCCGGTTTGCGCCGCTGTATCGGGAGTTAAAGTCGCAGTTAAACCAGGCGGCCTCTATCCGCATGGATAAGCATCGTAGCGATAGCGTTGGACCACATGATTTGCGTTTTACGCTGCTGGACGACTATCTGCACGTGGTCGATACCGCATTGTGGCTGGCGGGAGGGAAGGTGCAGCTAAATGGCGGTACGCTGTTAACCAACGAGTCCGGGGCCATGCTTTATGCAGAACACCATTTCTCCGTCGATCAGTTACAGATAACGACCAGTATGCATCGCCGCGCGGGCAGTCAGCGGGAGAGCGTGCAGGCGGTCACCGACGGCGGGTTAATTGCCGTCACGGATATGCGCGAATGGCGTGAAGAGCGCGGCCATGGCGTGGTTTTGCAACCGATACCCGGCTGGCAAACGACGCTGGAGCAGCGAGGCTTTGCCGGATGTGCACGCCATTTTATTGAATGCGTGCAAAATCAGACTGTTCCTGAGACGGCAGGTGAGCAGGCGATTATGGCTCAGCGCGTGGTGGACAAGCTGTGGCGGGATGCGATGGCCGAATAACCCCCTGTAACATCTGGCGGTAGTAATTCAGCATAATCCAGGTACTATATGCCCACTCAAAATAACCCCTTATTCTGACAGCGAATGTGGGGTTTTGCCTCAGAGTCTGGAATACAACATAGATGAATTTATTAAAGTCGCTGGCAGCCGTCAGCTCGATGACGATGTTTTCACGCGTGCTGGGTTTTGCGCGTGATGCGATCGTCGCCAGAATCTTTGGCGCAGGGATGGCGACAGATGCCTTTTTTGTGGCGTTCAAACTTCCTAACCTGCTGCGCCGTATTTTTGCTGAAGGTGCTTTTTCTCAGGCGTTCGTGCCTATTCTTGCAGAGTACAAAAGTAAGCAGGGTGAAGATGCCACCCGCGTGTTTGTTTCCTACGTGTCAGGGCTACTGACGCTGGCGCTGGCCGTCGTGACGGTTGCCGGGATGCTCGCTGCGCCGTGGGTGATCATGGTTACCGCGCCAGGATTTGCCGATACCGCCGACAAATTTGCGCTGACCACTCAGCTGTTGCAGATAACCTTTCCTTATATCTTATTGATTTCGCTAGCCTCGCTGGCGGGTGCGATTCTTAACACCTGGAACCGCTTCTCCATTCCGGCGTTTGCGCCGACGTTTCTCAACATCAGCATGATCGGTTTTGCGCTGTTTGCCGCACCGTATTTTAACCCACCGGTGCTGGCGCTGGCGTGGGCCGTGACCGTTGGCGGTGTGCTGCAACTGGTGTACCAGCTGCCGCATTTAAAGAAAATCGGTATGCTGGTGCTGCCGCGCGTGAACTTCCGTGATGCCGGCGCGATGCGCGTGGTGAAGCAGATGGGCCCGGCGATCCTCGGCGTTTCTGTCAGCCAGATTTCCCTGATTATCAATACCATTTTTGCCTCGTTTCTGGCTTCCGGTTCGGTTTCATGGATGTACTATGCCGACCGTTTGATGGAGTTCCCGTCAGGCGTGTTGGGGGTGGCGCTGGGGACTATCCTGCTGCCCTCATTGTCGAAAAGTTTTTCCAGCGGTAATCATGATGAGTATTGCCGATTGATGGACTGGGGTCTGCGCCTGTGTTTCCTGCTGGCCTTACCTAGCGCGGTGGCGTTGGGGATTCTGGCAAAACCGCTAACGGTTTCGCTGTTCCAGTACGGTAAGTTTACCGCTTTTGATGCTTCCATGACCCAGCGTGCGCTGGTGGCGTATTCGGTCGGGCTGATTGGCCTGATTGTGGTGAAAGTACTGGCACCCGGTTTTTACTCACGTCAGGATATTAAAACGCCGGTGAAAATCGCCATCGTCACGCTGATTATGACCCAGGTGATGAACCTGGTGTTTATCGGGCCGTTGAAGCATGCCGGGCTGTCGCTGTCGATAGGTCTGGCGGCGTGTCTGAACGCTTCGCTGCTGTACTGGCAACTGCGCAAACAGAAAATTTTCACCCCTCAGCCGGGCTGGGCCTGGTTCCTGACGCGACTGGTGATCTCTGTACTGGTCATGTCAGCGGCGCTGGTGGGAATGCTCTGGATCATGCCTGAGTGGTCACTGGGGACGATGTTGTGGCGTCTGCTGCGGCTGATGGCGGTGGTGCTGGTCGGGATTACGGCCTACTTTGCCGCACTGGCCGTGTTGGGCTTTAAAGTGAAAGAATTTGTGCGCCGGACGGCGTAATGATCGGATTGCCGGATGGCGGCGTTGCGACGTATTCGGCCTACTGAATGTGTAGGCCATAACGCTGCGCGTCATCAGGCAATGACTAAATTGAGAATTTCTTTCCGCCGCGATGGGCTGAGGATGTCTGACCGTTAGCGCCATACAGGGTCGGTTCCTGGTGCGGTTTCAGCACCTCGAGCGCCTGTTGATTCCGCTCGATTTGCCCTTCCAACAGCCAACCATTATGCTGGTTGAGATCGCGTAAATGCTGCGTTTTAGTGGTAATCGTTTGCCAGCGTTGGGCAATATCATCATTGGCGCTGCGCGTCGCGTCGTGCTCAAGACGGCGCTGCTGCTCCAGGTAATCCAGGGTCGCCAGCAAAGAACTTTTTTCTTCTGTAATGCGCTGTAGCTGGCTACCGCTGATGTGGCCTGCGGACAGTTGCTGCTGCTCAGCATCCATCACTGTTTTCAGGTCATTCAGGACAGTCGTCATCTGATCAAGTATTTCTGACAAACGAGTCATACTTTATTTACTCTGTAAGTAGCTCTGTGCCTCGCGGATCAGCGAGTCGGCAATTTTTCCGGTATCCATTTTCAGCTCACCGTTACGGATTGCGGTTTTCAGTGCTTCGACGCGCTCCATATTGATGTCGTTGGTGCCAGGCTGCATCAGCTTGGCCTGCGCGTCGCTCAACATTACGCTGGTGCTGTTCGTCGTTGATATTTTTTCCTTGCGCGCTTTCTGGACCGCAGTGTCGCTGGTTTCGCGCGGCTGGACAGTGCTGACTGGCTTCAATGGTGAGGTACGATCAATGCTCATTTTTTTTATCCTCATCGAGGGGTTGCGCTATAGCGACCCGCTTTAATCATTGGTTGATTATCTATCGGCATCCGCTAAAAAATCTTTAACCTATTATAGGTTAATAAGAATATTCCCATCAGAATCGACGACGCCGCTTACTACCTGGCCGGAAAGCATCCGCACTCTGGCGTTTTGGGCAACCGCCGCATTGTTCAGCGCCTTGCCCTCCGCATTCACGCGAAAACCCTCGCCATTGGCGATAACCAGCACCCGCTGACCTGCTTTTATCCGCCATGCCTGACGCAGCATAGTGAGCTGTATCGGTTGACCCAATACCAGATCGCGTAGGCTCACCGCGTCCTGCACCTGGTTAATGTCCAGCACGGTGCGCGGCGGTAGTTGATCCAGTCGACCCCGTTTTAGCGTCACGCTGGCTGGATTAAGCGCGCTGCCCCGGGCAATGGGGGCGGCAGCAACAACGTAGTCGCCCGTAGCCTGCACGTTCACCTGCAGGTATCGCTTTTCATTGCCACATCTGGCCAGCACATTCACGTTGCCCCACATTTTCGCACTGCCAGACACACTTAACGCAGGCTGCTCGCAGCCAGGTAATAAATTAGGTGGCGTACGGATAGTGACGACGACCTCATCGCTAAACCCTGCCAGCCGCTGGAAAAACCATGCCGTCAGTTGTGAATTCAGGTCTTGCGCCAGCGTCAGGGGGCTGAACAGCAGTGCTACCACGGCTATTCCGCGTTTAAACGTTTGCATCAATACCTCTCGTTTTTTCAGGCAGTGGCTGGATTTTACCTGTGTGACGCAGTCATCAACGCAACAAATAGCGACGCATTTTGCGTTTATTCCAGCGATAACGCGCGCGTAATGGGATTTAAGCTGTCGGCTGAATTTTGTCATTTGCGGAGGAGATATGCTCGACAAGCTCGACGCCGCCTTACGTTTTCAACAGGAAGCGCTGAATCTACGCGCTCAACGCCAGGAAGTATTAGCGGCCAACATTGCCAACGCCGACACGCCGGGGTATCAGGCGCGCGACCTGGATTTCGCCAGTGAATTGAAAAAAGTCATGGTGCGTGGTCGGGAAGAAACCGGCGGTGTTTCGTTGACGTTGACCTCTGCACAACATATTCCGGCCCAGACACTTTCTGCACCCTCGACGGAGCTGCTTTACCGTATTCCAGACCAGCCGTCGCTGGATGGCAACACGGTGGATATGGACCGGGAGCGTACGCAGTTTGCGGATAATAGTCTGAAGTATCAAATGGGACTCACCGCATTGGGTGGACAAATAAAGGGCATGATGACCGTGCTGCAAGGAGGGAACTGATTCGTGGCGTTGTTAAATATTTTTGATATCGCAGGTTCTGCGCTGACCGCGCAATCCCAGCGTCTGAACGTGGCGGCCAGCAACATGGCGAATGCGGACAGCGTGACGGGACCTGACGGCCAACCGTACCGCGCAAAGCAGGTTGTTTTTCAGGTTAACGCCGCACCCGGTGCGGCAACCGGTGGCGTAAAAGTCGCTGACGTCATTGAAAGCCAGGCGCCAGATAAACTGGTTTATGAACCGGGTAATCCGCTGGCCGATGCGAATGGTTACGTAAAAATGCCCAATGTGGACGTGGTCGGGGAGATGGTCAACACCATGTCAGCCTCGCGTAGCTATCAGGCAAACGTCGAAGTGCTCAACACCGTGAAAAGCTTGATGCTTAAAACGCTGACACTGGGCCAGTAAAGGAGCCGTACATGTCAATTGCTGTAAAAATGAATGACCCGAGCAGTACGGGTGTTAATGCCACCAGTAATAAAAGTTCGCTGACGGGCAACAACGCCGCCGATCTGCAAAGCAGCTTTTTGACGCTGTTAGTCGCGCAGCTAAAAAACCAGGATCCGACCAATCCTATGCAAAATAACGAGCTTACCACCCAGCTGGCGCAAATTAGCACCGTAAGCGGGATTGAGAAGCTGAATACCACGCTGGGGTCGATCTCCGGGCAGATCGATAACAATCAGTCGCTGCAGGCCAGCACCCTGATTGGTCACGGCGTTATGATCCCAGGTACCACTATCCTGACCGGTAAAGGGACGGAAGAAGGGGCAACCACCACCACGACACCGTTTGGCGTTGAGCTGCAACAGGCTGCCGACAAGGTCACTGCGACTATTACCGACAAAGACGGCAAAGTGGTACGCACGATTGATATTGGTGAGCTGAAAGCGGGGGTTCATACCTTCACCTGGGACGGCACCATGACGGATGGCACGTCGGCACCGAGCGGTTCATACAATGTGGCGATATCCGCCAGCAATGGTGGCACACAGCTTGTGGCGCAGCCGCTTCAGTTTGCGTTGGTGCAGGGGGTTATTCGCAGCAACGGCGGTAATACGCTGGACCTTGGCACCTATGGAACCACCACCCTCGACGAAGTACGGCAGATCATCTAAGCCTTCACACTTATCAGGAGTAAGTCATGGCCTTTTCTCAAGCGGTCAGCGGTCTGAACGCTGCAGCGACCAACCTCGATGTCATTGGTAACAACATCGCCAACTCCGCGACCTACGGGTTTAAATCCGGTACCGCTTCCTTTGCGGATATGTTTGCCGGTTCTAAAGTAGGCCTGGGCGTTAAAGTAGCGGGTATTACCCAGGACTTTACCGATGGCACCACCACCAATACCGGGCGCGGCCTGGACGTTGCCATCAGCCAGAACGGTTTTTTCCGTATGGTCGACAGCAACGGTTCTGTTTTCTACAGCCGTAACGGTCAGTTCAAGCTCGATGAAAACCGCAATATCGTCAATATGCAGGGTTTGCAGCTGACGGGCTATCCGGCAACCGGTACGCCGCCGACGGTACAGCAGGGCGCGAATCCGGCACCGATTACCATTCCCAATACGCTGATGGCGGCAAAAACCACCACCACCGCGTCGATGCAGATCAACCTGAACTCGACCGATAAGGTGCCAACGAAGACGCCATTTAGCGCAAGTGATGCGGACACCTACAACAAAAAAGGCACCGTGACCGTTTTCGATAGTCAGGGTAACGCCCATGACATGAATATTTTTTATGTCAAAAATGCGCAGAGTAACACCTGGGAAGTTCACACCCAGGATGCTTCGACCGGAGACGCTGCAAAATCTGCAGGGTTTATGCGTTTTAATGAGAATGGTGTGTTTTTAGGTATGAGCGCCACGGCCACCGAGGCGGTACCGACTCCTCCTGCACCAGCGTGGCCAACGAATATCGCGATTCAAACCGGTATGATTAATGGCGCAGACACCGCAAATTTCTCTCTGAGCTTCCTCAACTCCATGCAGCAGAACACCGGTGCTAACAACATCGTTGCCACTAACCAGAACGGTTACAAACCGGGCGATCTGGTGAGCTACCAGATTAACGATGACGGCACCGTGGTCGGTAACTACTCCAACGAACAGAAGCAAATTCTGGGGCAGATCGTGCTGGCTAACTTCGCCAACAACGAAGGACTGGCTTCTCAGGGTGACAACGTCTGGGCCGCGACTCAGTCCTCCGGCGTCGCACTGCTGGGCACCGCAGGCACCGGTAACTTCGGCACGCTGACCAACGGCGCACTGGAAGCATCAAACGTGGATTTGAGTAAAGAACTGGTGAACATGATCGTCGCCCAGCGTAACTATCAGTCGAACGCGCAGACCATCAAAACCCAGGATCAGATCCTCAACACGCTGGTCAACCTGCGCTAAGCGCCTGACGGGATGGCTTAATGGATCACGCAATTTATACCGCCATGGGCGCGGCCAGTCAGACGCTGAATCAACAGGCGGTGACGGCCAGCAACCTGGCAAACGCCTCAACGCCGGGCTTCCGGGCGCAGCTTAATGCGCTGCGTGCGGTGCCGGTTGAAGGACTCTCTTTACCGACGCGTACGCTGGTGGTGGCTTCCACGCCGGGGGCAGATATGACGCCGGGCCAGATGGACTACACCTCCCGTCCGCTGGATGTTGCATTACAGCAGGATGGCTGGCTGGCAGTGCAGACCGCTGACGGCAGCGAAGGGTATACCCGCAATGGCGCTATTCAGGTAAGCCCAACCGGGGAACTGACGATTCAGGGGCATCCGGTGATTGGTGAAGCTGGACCGATTGCGGTACCGGAAGGTTCAGAAATCACCATCGCCGCCGACGGGACAATTTCTGCGCTGAATCCCGGCGATCCGGCGAACACGGTCGCGCCTGTCGGGCGTCTGAAGCTGGTCAAGGCGACGGGGAGTGAAGTGCAGCGTGGCGATGACGGTATGTTCCGTCTGAGCGCGGCGGCACAGGCGACTCGTGGTCCGACATTACAGGCCGATCCCAGCATCCGCGTGATGTCGGGGGTGCTGGAAGGCAGTAACGTCAAGCCAGTTGCCGCGATGAGCGACATGATCGCCAGCGCCCGCCGCTTCGAAATGCAGATGAAGATTATCAGTAGCGTGGATGATAACGCAGGTCGCGCCAACCAACTGCTGTCGATGAGTTAACACAGGACATTTTATGATCAGTTCATTATGGATCGCCAAAACCGGCCTGGATGCGCAGCAAACCAACATGGATGTGATTGCCAACAACCTGGCAAACGTCAGCACTAATGGTTTCAAGCGTCAGCGTGCGGTATTTGAAGATCTGCTGTACCAGACTATCCGCCAGCCTGGCGCGCAGTCTTCTGAACAGACCGTATTGCCTTCAGGTCTGCAAATCGGTACCGGTGTGCGCCCGGTAGCGACCGAGCGTTTACACAGCCAGGGCAACCTGTCGCAAACGAACAATACCAAAGATGTGGCGATTAAAGGCCAGGGCTTTTTCCAGGTCATGCTGCCGGATGGGACGTCAGCCTATACGCGTGACGGTTCTTTCCAGGTGGATCAGAACGGTCAACTGGTGACGGCGGGCGGTTTTCAGGTTCAGCCGGCGATCACCATTCCGGCGAATTCGCTCAGTATCACTATTGGGCGTGACGGTATCGTCAGCGTAACCCAGCAGGGACAGGCTGCGCCGGTACAGGTAGGCCAGCTCAACCTGACCACCTTTATGAACGATACCGGCCTGGAAAGCATTGGTGAGAACCTGTACACCGAGACGCAATCCTCAGGTGCGCCGAATGAGAGCACGCCGGGGCTTAACGGCGCGGGTCTGCTGTATCAGGGCTATGTTGAAACCTCTAACGTCAACGTGGCGGAAGAGCTGGTGAATATGATCCAGGTTCAGCGTGCTTACGAAATCAACAGCAAAGCGGTGTCGACCACCGATCAGATGCTGCAAAAACTGACGCAACTCTAACGTGTTGTCCGGTGGGGTGAAAGCCTCACCGGCACACTGATGTAGAAGATGAAGGCAATGCGAAAATACGCGCTTCACCCATACCCGATTACGGCCCTGCTGGTGGTTTCACTGACAGGATGTGCCTGGATCCCGGCCACGCCTCTGGTGCAGGGCGCGACCTCTGCTCAGCCGGTACCCGGCCCAGCGCCGGTGGCGAATGGATCAATATTTCAGTCGGCTCAGCCTGTTAACTATGGCTATCAGCCGCTATTTGAAGACCGCCGTCCGCGCAATATTGGCGATACGCTGACTATCGTATTGCAGGAAAACGTCAGTGCGAGCAAAAGCTCCTCGGCTAATGCCAGCCGTGATGGCAAGACGAACTTTGGTTTTGATACCGTACCGCGCTATCTGCAAGGGCTGTTTGGTAACGAACGTGCCGATGTGGAGGCCTCCGGCGGGAACTCCTTCAATGGCAAAGGTGGCGCGAATGCCCGTAACACCTTTAGCGGTACGCTGACCGTGACCGTCGATCAGGTACTGGTCAATGGCAATTTACACGTTGTGGGTGAAAAGCAGATCGCCATTAATCAGGGCACTGAATTTATCCGCTTCTCCGGGGTGGTTAACCCGCGCACCATCAGTGGCAGTAACTCTGTTCCGTCAACCCAGGTTGCGGATGCGCGTATCGAGTATGTCGGTAACGGCTATATCAACGAAGCGCAGAATATGGGCTGGTTGCAGCGTTTCTTCCTTAATTTGTCGCCGATGTAAGCGAGGTCTTCAGTGCTTAAAACTCTTGTTGCAATGGTCCTGCTGTTGGCAACCTCACTGGCTCATGCCGATCGTATTCGCGATCTGACCAGCGTTCAGGGCGTGCGTGAAAACTCGCTGATTGGCTACGGGCTGGTGGTGGGACTGGACGGTACGGGTGATCAGACAACCCAGACGCCGTTCACCACCCAAACGCTCAATAACATGCTTTCTCAACTGGGGATCACCGTGCCGACCGGCACCAATATGCAGTTGAAAAACGTGGCGGCAGTAATGGTCACGGCATCTTTCCCGGCGTTTGGACGCCAGGGACAAACCATTGATGTCGTGGTCTCTTCAATGGGTAATGCCAAAAGCCTGCGCGGCGGGACGCTGCTGATGACTCCACTGAAAGGGGTCGATAGCCAGGTGTATGCGCTGGCACAGGGTAATATTTTAGTCGGTGGCGCGGGTGCGGCGGCGGGGGGCAGTAGCGTGCAGGTGAACCAGCTCAACGGTGGACGTATCACCAACGGGGCCACCATTGAACGCGAGTTACCCAGCCAGTTTGGTGGGGGTAACAGCATCAACCTGCAGCTGAATAATGAAGATTTCACCATGGCGCAGCAGATAACCGACACCATCAACCGCTCGCGTGGTTTTGGCAGCGCAACGGCGCTGGATGCGCGCACGATTCAGGTGCGTGTGCCAAGCGGCAATAGTTCGCAGGTGCGCTTCCTCGCCGATATCCAGAATATGGAAGTAAACGTGACGCCGCAGGATGCGAAAGTGATTATCAACTCACGTACCGGGTCCGTTGTCATGAACCGCGAAGTCACGCTGGACAGCTGTGCCGTTGCCCAGGGCAATCTGTCGATTACGGTGAATCGCCAGGCCAACGTCAGCCAGCCGGATACACCGTTTGGTGGTGGGCAAACCGTGGTGACGCCACAAACCCAGATCGATATGCGCCAAAGCGGCGGCTCGTTGCAGAGCGTGCGCTCCAGCGCCAATTTGAACAACGTGGTTCGCGCACTCAATGCCCTCGGTGCCACGCCAATGGATTTGATGTCAATCCTGCAATCAATGCAAAGCGCGGGCTGTTTACGCGCCAAACTGGAAATCATCTGATGATTGGTGACAGCAAACTGCTGACCAGCGCCGCCTGGGATGCACAATCGCTGAATGAACTGAAAGCGAAGGCGGGTCAGGATCCGGCGGCAAATATCCGTCCGGTCGCCCGCCAGGTTGAAGGGATGTTCGTGCAGATGATGCTGAAAAGTATGCGTGAAGCGCTGCCAAAAGACGGGGTCTTTAGCAGCGACTCGACGCGCTTATACACCAGTATGTATGACCAGCAGATAGCTCAGCAGATGACGGCAGGCAAAGGCCTCGGGCTGGCAGAAATGATGGTTAAGCAGATGACCGAAGGGCAGGCGGCGCCTGCGGATGACGCGCCGCAGGTGCCGATGAAGTTTTCACTGGAAACGGTGACCAGCTATCAAAATCAGGCGCTGACGCAGATGGTGCGTAAAGCGTTACCGAAAGCAACGGAAAGCAATGATGAGCCGCTGTCGGGCGACAGTAAGGACTTCCTCGCTCAACTCTCGCTGCCGGCAAAACTGGCGAGTCAGCAAAGTGGGGTGCCGCATCATCTTATTCTGGCGCAGGCAGCGCTGGAATCCGGATGGGGGCAGCGACAAATCCGCCGTGAGAACGGTGAGCCGAGCTTCAACATTTTTGGCGTGAAGGCCACTGGAAGCTGGAAAGGGCCAACCACCGAAATCACCACCACCGAATATGAAAACGGTGAGGCGAAAAAGGTAAAAGCCAGATTCCGTGTCTATAGCTCTTACCTTGAAGCGCTGTCGGATTATGTCGGGCTGATATCGCGTAATCCGCGCTACGCCGCAGTCACCGGTGCGGCTACCGCGGAGCAGGGTGCACAGGCACTACAGAATGCAGGCTATGCCACCGACCCTCACTATGCGCGTAAATTAACCACGATGATCCAGCAGCTGAAGTCGATGAGCGAGAAAGTGAGCAAAACCTACAGCAGCAATCTCGACAATCTGTTTTAAATAGCTCAAGTCTACCCACCCGCTGCCGATAATAACGAGTATTGAAGGATTACAAGGAACCTCCATGTCCAGCTTGATTAACAACGCCATGAGTGGTCTTAGCGCAGCGCAGGCCGCGTTGAATACTGCCAGTAATAACATCTCCAGCTATAACGTGGCCGGGTATACCCGACAGACGACCATTATGGCGCAAGCGAACAGCACGCTGGGTGCGGGGGGCTGGGTTGGCAATGGCGTCTATGTTTCTGGCGTGCAGCGTGAGTATGACTCATTCATCACAAATCAGTTACGTGCAGCGCAGAACCAGAGCAGTGGCCTGACTACGCGTTATGAGCAAATGTCGAAAATCGATAATCTGCTCTCCAGCAAAACCAGTTCTATCTCTACCTCGATGCAGGGCTTTTTCACCAGCCTGCAGACGCTGGTCAGTAACGCGGAAGACCCGGCGGCGCGTCAGGCGCTGATCGGCAAAGCGGATGGTTTAGTCAACCAGTTTAAAACCACCGATCAGTATCTGCGCGATCAGGATAAGCAGGTTAACACCGCGATTTCCGCAAGCGTTGACCAGATCAACAACTACTCGAAGCAAATTGCCAGTCTCAATGACCAAATCTCTCGGCTGACCGGCGTCGGAGCGGGGGCTTCGCCTAACGATCTGCTGGATCAGCGTGACCAGTTGGTGAGCGAGCTGAACACGATTGTCGGCGTCGAGGTTAGCGTTCAGGATGGCGGCACCTACAACGTCACCATGGCGAATGGCTATTCTCTGGTGCAGGGCAGCAACGCGCGTCAGCTTGCGGCAGTACCGTCCAGCGCCGATCCAAGCCGGACCACCGTGGCGTATGTTGATGGGGTTGCCGGTAATATTGAAATCCCGGAAAAACTGCTGAATACCGGTTCACTGGGCGGATTGTTGACTTTCCGGTCTCAGGAGCTGGATCAGACACGTAATACCCTCGGACAGTTGGCGCTTGCGTTTGCCGACGCGTTTAACACCCAGCATAAAGAAGGTTTTGATGCCAACGGCGATCAGGGCAAAGACTTCTTTGCTATCGGCAGCCCGTCCGTGCTCAGTAATGCCAAAAATACGGGAACTGGATCGTTAACAGCAAAAGTCACTGACGGTTCTGCTGTACAGGCTACAGATTATAAAATTGCTTTTGATGGCACAGACTGGCAGGTTACCCGCCTTGCAGACAATACCAGTTTTAAGGCTACCGTCACTGGTGGAAAAATGTCTTTTGACGGGATGGAAATCACAGTAGGTGCCGGTGCGAAAGCGAACGATAGCTTTATTCTGAAACCCGTGAGTAATGCCATCGTTGATATGAAAGTCATGGTGACCGACGAGTCGAAAATCGCCATGGCTGAAGTGTCCAAAAACGACCTTGATCCGAATGTTGATAAAGGTAAGAGCGATAACCGCAACGGTCAGAAACTGCTGGATTTGCAGACCAAGGCCACGGTCGGGAATAAAACCTTTAACGACGCCTACGCCACGCTGGTGAGCGATGTGGGGAACAAAACCGCGACGCTGAAAACCAGCGCCACCACCCAGAACAACGTGGTGACACAGCTTTATAAGCAGCAGCAGTCTATTTCCGGGGTTAACCTCGACGAAGAGTACGGTAATTTACAGCGCTATCAGCAGTACTACCTGGCTAATGCGCAAGTGCTGCAAACCGCGAATGCGCTGTTTGATGCACTGATTAATATTCGATAAGGGAGAGGGACACAATGCGTATCAGCACCCAGATGATGTACCAGCAGAATATGCGCGGCATCACTAACTCTCAGGCTGAATGGATGAAGTTTGGTGAGCAAATGTCGACGGGCAAGCGGGTGATCAACCCGTCTGACGATCCGATTGCTGCGTCACAGGCTGTCGTACTGTCTCAGGCTCAGGCACAAAACAGCCAATATACGCTGGCGCGCACGTTTGCGACGCAGAAAGTGTCGCTGGAAGAGAACGTATTAGGACGGGCAACGACGGCGATTACCACTGCTCAGGAAAAGATCGTCAGCGCCGGGAACGGTACGTTAAGTGACGATAACCGGGCATCCTTAGCCAAGGATTTAGAGGGGATCCGTGACCAGCTAATGAATCTGGCAAACAGTACCGACGGCAATGGTCGCTATATTTTTGGCGGATACAAAACAGAGTCCGCGCCGTTTGCGCAGACAGATGGTGCCTACAGTGGCGGCACAACAAATGTAACCCAGCAGGTGGATGCAGCCCGTTCGATGGTGATTGGCCACACCGGGGACAAAATTTTTAATTCCATAACCAGTAATGCTGTTCCTGAACCTGACGGGAGCAAGTCAGAAACGAATTTATTTGTCATGCTGGATACCGCCATTGACGCATTAAAAACGCCAATTGAAGGCAATGATGCAGAAAAAGCAAAGGCCGCAGCTGCGATTGATAAAACCAGCCGGGGCCTGAAGAACTCGCTCAATAACGTTCTGTCTGTGCGGGCTGAATTAGGCACGCAGCTCAGTGAACTGAGTTCACTGGATTCGCTGGGGGCCGATCGTGCGTTAGGGCAAACTCAGCAGATGAGTGACCTGGTGGACGTGGACTGGAATGCGGCAATTTCGTCCTACGTGATGCAGCAAGCTGCGCTACAAGCATCCTATAAAGCGTTTACTGATATGCAGGGAATGTCGTTGTTCCAGCTAAATCGCTAACGCCTGTTTTTGAAACATATCATGAAACTGGATATGTTTGTCTGCCCGCTCCACTTACACCCCGGAGCGGGCATTTTTTTAGGCCGTTGTTGTCCGATTTGCCGCCGGGTGACCTGTTAGCCTTATCACTAGCGCAATCGCGCCGCTGACGGTCGCCAGCCCGACAACCCCTTCCCAGTTCGCCAGAGTGTATACCTGACTTCCGAGGATTGAACCCAGCGCCATGCCGATGAACACCAGGGTAAACAGCAGGGCGTTCAGGCGACCCCGGGCCTGAGGCTCCAGGTTATAGACCAGATTTTGATGGGCCACCAGGCTGGATTGCAGGCCAAGATCAAAGCCGACCGCTGAAAATGCAATCAGCAACCACTGTCCCTGTACCGGCAGAGCGGGCAGTAAGAACATCAGCGCGAATGAAAGCGTCACTAACAATGCGCCCAGTTGAGTCACTTTTTCGCTACCCACCCTGTCCGCAAGATACCCTGCTAGCGGTGCTGCAAACGCTCCCGCAGCCCCGGCGATGCCAAAAGCACCGGCCACTGCGCTGCCCATGTGATAGTGCTCAGATAACATCACCGCCAATGTTGACCAGAAGGCGCTGAAGGCAATTGACAGGAATCCCTGAGCCAGCGCCGCCTGGCGCAGCGCAGGATAACGTTGCCAGAGTTTAGCCATTGAGATCATTAATGATGGATAGCTCAGCGTGGAATGGGTCGCAAAGCGAGGCAGCATTTTCCACATTACGGTGGTAATCATGGCAATACTGACGGCGGCGAGTTGATACATTTCTCGCCAGCCAAACGCTTCGCCCACCAGGCCGCTGACGGTGCGTGAAAGTAAAATTCCCAGTAACAGGCCGGTCATCACCGTTCCCACCGTTTTTCCCTGTTTGCCCGCAGGTGCAAGAATGGCCGCTGCGGGAACGATGTCCTGCGCCATGGTTGCCGCTACCCCTATCAACAGGCTAATTATCAGCAGTGAATGCAGTTGTCCACTAAAGCTACAGGCCAGAAGCAGCGCAGCAAGTAATACGCTCTTCAGCAGGATGAGCGTCCGGCGGTCATAGCGGTCGCCGAGCGGCAAGAGAAACAAAATCCCCAGCGCGTACCCCGCCTGGGTGAACGTCGGCACCAGCCCCATACCGGTGAGGCTTAAAGTCAAATCCTGGCCGATCAATGGCAGAAGTGGCTGGGCATAGTAGATAGCCGCCACGCTGAATCCAGCGCCTGACGCCAGAACAAATATGATCCAACGGGAAAATGCAGTAGATGTGTTCACAAATGATTCCTCAATCACAGGATGTGCGGCTATTTTTATCCTTCAGTGAGTGGTGCGGTAGCGAGCGCAGTGGTAAAACAGTTATACGTAATACGTATGAAGAAATTGAGAATGATTAAAAATGAACGTATAGACAGGGTGGAACTCATGCGCACATTTGTGCGCATCGTTGAGGCAGGCTCGCTTTCAGCAGCGGCAAAACAGATGGGACAACTCAGGCTACCGTCAGTCGGCGGTTGCAATCCCTGGAAACACTGCTGGGTGTAAAACTGATTTTACGCACCACCCATGCGATGAAACTGACCGATGACGGCGAACGAGGATATCAGCATGCTAAGCATATTATCGACGCCTGGCTGGCACTGGAAGATGGGCTGAATGTCACGGAGGATGAACCGGTTGGCACGCTGCGGGTGCGGGCGCCACATGCGTTTGGTCAGCAACAACTGCTCGAACCGTTGCTGCAATTTCTTGCCCGCTATCCACAGTTATCGGTGGAGTGGATGCTCAATGACAAAACCGTCGATTTTCTTAGCGACAATATTGACTGTGCGATCCGGGTTGGCGCAGAAGTCGATCCGGCAACGGTCTCTGTGCTACTGGCCGAGGTCCCCCGTAGCCTGGTGATCAGTCCGGCATTACTGGCGCAATATGACGACATTACGTATCCCGAGCAGTTATCAACGTTACCGTGGATTGCTGTAAACACGTTTTATCAGCACAGCATTTCCCTAACCGAACGGCAGCGTAGCCATTCTGTCACGGTAGATATTTCGCCCCGATTAAGCACGGACAGCATTTATGTCGCCAGAAATGCAGCCCTGGCGGGACTGGGAGTGACTATTGTGTCAAGCTGGATGGTCGAGGAAGATATTGCCAACGAACGACTGGTTGCGCTGCTACCCGAATGGCATGCGGCGTCGTTGCCTGTGCATCTGGTCTATCCCTGGGCGCGTTACTATCCGACCCGATTACGCAAATTTTTAGCCTTAATGAAGGATGTTATGCCGCAGCTAACGGGGATGAAACGCGTAGAACCGATATAAAAAAGCCGACCCGGAGGTCGGCTTTGATGTTGATTACGGCTTACTCAACAGACTGTGGACGCGTTGCTGGCGCAGTAGCCTGATGCGTGGCGCTGTGGCCGCCAGCTGCACCTTTGCCTTCGAAGCCGAAAGCAGGGCGCTGCCAGTCGCTCTGACGCGGTGCTTCCGGCACATAGTCCGGCGCAGGTGCGCGGGTCATCGGTGCGGTTGCATGGCTGTGAACCGTTTTAGGTTCAGCGACAACAGAGGCACGTTCTACAACGGCTTCAGCGATAACGGCTGGGGCAACAGCGACTTCTTCCTGCACAGCAGGGGACGCTGTAGCGATCTCGACTACCGGCTCAACCACTTCAGGCTGGGCGGCGGCGACATTAACCTGGACAGGTGCTTCGACAACCGGTGTTTCTAACACCTCTGCCACTGGCTCGGCTGCAGCAACAATTTCTTCAGCAACCGGTACGTCGGCTTCAGCGATGACCTGCGGTTGTTCCAGAACTGGCGTCGCAATAACGTCTGGATGCGTGGTTTCAACCACCACTTCCTGAGGTTCGGCAACGGCGGTTTCGGTGACAGCCGGTGCTTCTGTTACTGCTACGGCTTCAACTACAGGCTCAACGACCGCGGCAATGGTTTGTTGTTCAGCGACAACCGGCTGCACCTGTGCAACTTCCTGCTCATGCTGTTCTTCAACCTGCAACTCCTGCGCACGAACAACAGGGTAGCTGATCCATACTTTACCCGATGCTAATTCCGGGGACGCACAGGCGACCGTTATCGGCATCGGCGACTGCACCGGGTAACGTTCGTCACGATAGCGACGACGACGCTGGCCGCTTACGCGCAGATGGCGAGGCGAACGACGAGAACGACGTGGCATGCCGTTGGAATCACGTGCTTCGCTGTTGTCTTCATGCTCTGGTGTGACGACAGCAGGTAGGTCGACTTTTGCCAGTTCAGTACGCTGAGCGACAGCAGCCTGCACAACAGGCTCTGCCACAGCAGCTTCAGCAACAACGGCAGCGGTCGCGACTTCAGCTTCGACGGTTGCGCTATCGGTGAAACGCACCTTCTGGTTCAACTGACGCTGTTTACGGCGAGTCTGAGGCTGACGAACGCGCTCTTCCTGATCCGTATCCTGTGCCGGTTGTTCAGCCAGGTTCAGTTCTTTAACGTCCTGCGGGGCCTGACGCTTGTCATCGTTACGACGGCGGTTGCGTTCACGGCGCGGAGCCTGCTGCTCGTCCCCTGACTTCGCTTTGTCAGCGACGTCGGCGGACTGCTGGCGGTTATCGCGTGCTTCCGCATTTTGTTGCTGTGGCTGGCGACGGTTACGGCGATTTTCATCGCGGTTTTCGCTGCTTTCAGAACGTTCATTGCGGTTGTCACGATCGCGGTTATCACGTTCGCCACGGTTATCGCGATTATCACGGCGATCGTTACGATCGTTACGGTCACGACGATTATTCTGACGAGGCTTACGACGATCCTGCTGGCGTTCAGATTTCTCCTCGACTTTCGGCGCAGGCTGCTCAACCGGCTTCGCTTCTTCACTGCCACCGAAGATTGACTTCAGCGCGCCAAGGATACGACCAAACAAACCAGGCTGCTCTGATCCGGCTGCAACAGCGGCGGCTTTTGGTGCGGCAGCCGCTGCTTTAACGGCAGGCTCCTGCAGAGCAGGGGCTGGTGGCACCTCCGGCATGGCGAAGGTCGCCAGCGCAGGCTGTTCAGGCTGTTTACGCTCGACATACTCTTCTTCTGTCGGCAATGCCATCTCTTCTTCGTGCAGTTTCGGCAGCAGATAGCTCAGCGTCGACGTCTCTTCACCTTTACGCACGCGCAGAACAGAGTAGTGCGGCGTTTCCATTTGATCGTTTGGCACGATCACGCAGCGCACACCGTTCTGGCGGGTTTCAATGGCATTGACAGCAGTACGTTTTTCGTTGAGCAGATAAGACGCAATCGGCACCGGGACAATCGCGTGGACTTCCTGGGTGTTTTCCTTCAGCGCTTCTTCTTCAATCAGGCGCAGAATTGACAGCGACAGTGATTCGTTATCACGCACGGTGCCGGTACCGCTACAGCGCGGGCAGACGTGGTGACTGGACTCACCCAGCGACGGGCTCAGACGCTGACGGGACATCTCCAGCAGGCCGAAGCGAGAGATATGGCTGATCTGGATACGCGCACGATCCTGACGTACCGCTTCACGCAGACGGTTTTCAACCGCACGCTGGTGGCGTACTGGGGTCATGTCGATGAAGTCGATAACAATCAGGCCGCCGAGGTCACGAAGACGCAGCTGGCGAGCGATTTCATCGGCCGCTTCAAGGTTGGTATTAAATGCGGTCTCTTCGATATCGCCCCCACGCGTGGCGCGTGCGGAGTTGATATCAATTGCGGTTAGCGCTTCGGTGCTATCGATAACGATAGAACCGCCGGAAGGCAGGCGCACTTCGCGCTGGAACGCAGACTCAATTTGAGACTCGATTTGGTAGTGGCTGAACAGCGGAATTTCACCGGTATACAGTTTGATTTTGCTGCTGAAATCCGGACGACCCAGCGCGGCGATGTGCTGACGCGCCATCTCCATGACTTTCGGGTTGTCGATGAGGATTTCGCCGATATCCTGACGCAGATAATCGCGGAAGGCGCGAACGATGACGTTGCTTTCCTGGTGGATCAGGAACGGCGCTGGACGGCTCTCCGCAGCTTTTTGAATCGCTTCCCAGTGCTTCAGGCGGAAGCTCAGGTCCCATTGCAGCGCCTCTGCAGATTTACCAACGCCCGCAGTACGCACGATTAAGCCCATGCCATCAGGCAATTCGAGGCTTGCCAGCGCTTCTTTGAGTTCAGTCCGGTCGTCGCCTTCGATGCGACGAGAGATACCACCCGCACGTGGGTTATTTGGCATCAGAACCAGATAGCTACCCGCCAGGCTGATAAAGGTAGTCAGCGCAGCGCCTTTGTTGCCGCGTTCTTCTTTATCAATCTGAACAATGACTTCCTGACCTTCGCGCAACACATCTTTAATGTTGGGACGGCCATGGGAGTTGTAGTTAGCGGGGAAATATTCGCGGGCAATTTCTTTTAACGGGAGGAAACCGTGACGTTCAGCGCCGTAATCAACAAAAGCGGCTTCCAGACTCGGTTCAATACGGGTAATTTTACCTTTATAGATGTTGGCTTTTTTCTGCTCGTGTCCAGGACTTTCGATATCCAGATCGTACAGACGCTGCCCATCTACAAGGGCGACACGCAACTCTTCTTGCTGAGTCGCGTTAATTAACATTCTTTTCATCGTAACTTACTCATTATTCTTACATTGACGACTAAGCTGCGGGCAGAGTAATGCCTTTCCGGGTGTGAACCGATGGCCTCGTGTCTATTCGCGTCGCCAACCTCACGGTTATCGTCAGCTCAAAGAGGCGCAGAGTGTCGGTTGCCTGTATTTCATACGGAAACACAGCGCAATTATCAGGGGAACAGTCTGGGTGTTACTCTCCAGAGACGCTTCCATTGTGCTCGTCGTCTTTCACGCTGTCGTTGCGTTGGCTTCATCTTCTCACCCCAGCCACTTACCAGAGTAAGCTCCTGGGGGTTCCCAGACTTGCCGCCTTCCTACAACGCGAAATTCATAGAGCACTTACCGGTAAGGACTGCAACCCGCAGCCCGCTAACTGCCTGAAAGATCAATACGTCTTACGCCATTGCTGCGTTGATGATCGGTCGGGCAAAATTGGGTCATTCCGGAAAAGTTCTTGTTTTAACAAGATTCAACACGGAGACGACCTCATTATTCCACTGCTAACCTTGTTATAGCAAGATGACTTTTGCCATTTATCACCCGGTTACTCACAGTTTTTACACTTCCGCAGAGTGATTGGTTTAATAACCACCAAATCGAAACTGTTAAACCTGTGTAATAGGGTATAGCAGTTAATATAAGCATAGAAAAATGTGTGGCGCGAATCTTGATGGCTATTTAAAATCAGCGCCCATGAAAACAGAGACTCCAGCCGTAAAAATAGTTGCCATTACCGCCGACGAAGCAGGGCAACGCATCGACAACTTTCTACGCACCCAGCTTAAAGGCGTGCCAAAAAGTATGATTTATCGCATTTTGCGTAAAGGCGAAGTGCGGGTGAATAAAAAACGCATTAAACCTGAATACAAGCTCGAAGACGGGGATATTGTGCGTATTCCGCCAGTGCGCGTTGCTGAGCGTGAAGAAGAGGCGATTTCGCCGCATCTGCAGAAGGTCGCCGCGCTGGCCGACGTTATTCTGTATGAAGATGACCATATTCTGGTGCTTAATAAACCATCAGGCACGGCCGTGCATGGCGGCAGCGGATTAAGTTTTGGTGTGATCGAAGGCTTGCGTGCGCTACGCCCGGAGGCGCGTTTCCTGGAGCTGGTGCATCGTCTTGACCGTGACACCTCCGGCGTGCTGTTGGTCGCCAAAAAGCGTTCTGCACTGCGATCGTTGCATGAGCAGTTGCGTGAAAAAGGGATGCAAAAAGATTACCTGGCGCTGGTAAGAGGCCAGTGGCAGTCGCATGTCAAAACCGTACAGGCGCCGTTGTTAAAGAATATTCTGCAAAGCGGTGAGCGAATCGTGCGGGTGAATCAGGAAGGTAAACCGTCGGAAACGCGATTTAAAGTGGAAGAGCGCTATGCGTTTGCCACGCTTGTGCGCTGTAGCCCGGTGACCGGACGTACGCATCAGATTCGCGTGCATACGCAATTTGCCGGGCATCCTATTGCTTTTGACGATCGCTATGGCGACCGTGAGTTCGATAAGCAGCTGGCCGGTACAGGGCTGAATCGACTGTTTTTGCACGCCGCAGCACTGAAGTTTACCCATCCGGGGACCGGTGAGGTCATGCGTGTTGAAGCTCCGATGGATAATCAACTGAAACGCTGCCTTGAGGCATTACGCCGCAAAGCCTGATAACGTGTTGCTTGTCTGGCCTACGGGATTGCGCCTGTAGGCCAGCACATTAATTAGGCCTTCAACGGGTTCATCTCTTCGCGACGCAGCATCTGACATAACGCGATCAGCGGCAGACCCACCAGCGTATTGGGATCGCGGCCTTCCAGACGTTCAAAGAGCGCAATACCTAATCCTTCACTTTTAAAACTGCCGGCACAATGTAACGGGCGCTCTTTGCGCACGTAGTCGTCAATTTCCGTTTCGCTTAAATGACGGAAATGAACATCGAACGGTTCGACTTCGGTTTGTAAGTGCCCGTTGGCAGAATTATACAGCGCCAGCCCGGTGTAAAACGTCACAATATTGCCGCTGGCTTTGGTTAATTGTTGCCTGGCTTTTTCTTCTGTTAACGGCTTTCCGGTTATTTCTCCATCAAGCACACAAATTTGATCGGAGCCAATAATGAGATGTGATGAGTAGCGGTGGGCAAGAGATTGCGCTTTTTCCTGTGCCAGACGTAGCACCAAATGCCGTGGTGTTTCGCCGGGTAAAGGCGTTTCATCAACCTCAGGCGCTGCGCATTCAAACGGGATGGCCAGTTTTTCGAGCAAGGCGCGACGCCAGGGAGAGGTGGACGCAAGAATGAGTTGAGGCATATTTTTTCCCTCGCATATAGCGTATTGATGAGAGCCATTTTAAACTAGGGCCCTCGACCTTCAAGCTGACTGTTATGGCCTGGCTTGAACGATTTTAAGTCGATGACCCGCAATGTGTGCGAATTATTGGCAAAAGGCAACCGCAGGCTGCCTTTTTCTTTGACTATATGACGTTACAAAGTTAATATGCGCGCCCTATGCAAAAGGTAAAATTACCCCTGACTCTTGATCCGGTTCGTACGGCTCAAAAACGCCTCGATTATGAAGGTATCTACACTTCTGATCTGGTAGAGCGCGTCACCGATTTTGTAGTCAGTGTGGACAGTGATGTGGAATGCTCCATGTCGTTCGCGATCGATAACCAACGTCTTGCCGTTATTACCGGTGATGCGAAGGTCTCGGTTACGCTCGCATGTCAGCGTTGCGGGAAACCGTTCCCACTTCATGTTCACACAACATATTGTTTTAGTCCTGTTCGTTCTGACGAGCAGGCTGAAGCACTGCCGGAAGCGTATGAGCCGATTGAGGTTAACGAATTCGGCGAAATCGATCTGCTTGCAATGGTTGAAGATGAGATTATCCTCTCCTTGCCGGTAGTTCCGGTGCATGATTCTGAACACTGTGAAGTGTCCGAGGCGGACATGGTCTTTGGTGAATTGCCTGATGAAGCGCAAAAACCAAACCCATTTGCCGTATTAGCCAGCTTAAAGCGTAAGTAATTGAGGAGTAAGGTCCATGGCCGTACAACAGAATAAACCAACCCGTTCCAAACGTGGCATGCGTCGTTCTCATGACGCTCTGACCGCAGTCACCAGCCTGTCTGTAGACAAAACTTCTGGTGAACAACACCTGCGTCACCACATCACTGCCGACGGTTTCTACCGTGGCCGTAAGGTAATCGCTAAGTAATCACGCATGGCTCAATGAATTTCCCACTTCGGTGAGAAAAACAAAGAGTACCAGCGTGATGAAGCTTAGTGAGGCTTTCCCCGGGTAACTGGGGAAACACCTAACCGGGCAGCGACGATACCTTGACACGTCTAACCCTGGCGTTAGATGTCATGGGGGGCGATTTTGGCCCTACCGTGACAGTGCCTGCAGCACTGCAGGCACTGAATTCTAATTCGCAACTCACACTTCTTTTAGTCGGGGATCCCGATACAATCACGCCATTACTTGCCAAAGCTGACTTCGAACAACGTTCACGTCTGCAGATTATCCCTGCTCAGTCAGTTATTGCCAGTGATGCCCGGCCCTCGCAGGCTATCCGCGCCAGTCGTGGTAGCTCAATGCGTGTTGCCCTGGAGCTCGTGAAAGAAGGTCGTGCAGAAGCCTGTGTGAGCGCCGGTAATACGGGCGCGCTAATGGGACTTGCGAAGCTATTACTCAAACCTCTTGAGGGGATTGAGCGACCTGCGCTGGTGACGGTGTTACCGCATCAGCAAAAGGGCAAAACGGTGGTGTTGGATTTAGGCGCTAACGTCGATTGCGACAGTACGATGTTGGTGCAATTTGCCGTCATGGGCTCCGTGCTGGCAGAGGAAGTGGTTGGGATTGCCAATCCTCGCGTTGCATTGCTCAATATCGGTGAAGAAGAAACTAAGGGTCTCGACAGTATTCGGGATGCTTCTGCTGTGCTAAAAACAATCCCTTCCATCAACTATATCGGCTATCTTGAAGCCAATGAGTTGTTGACTGGCAAAACCGATGTACTGGTTTGTGACGGGTTTACAGGCAATGTCACATTAAAGACGATGGAAGGTGTTGTAAGAATGTTCCTCTCACTGCTGAAATCTCAGGGTGAGGGTAAAAAACGGTCGTGGTGGCTGCTGTTATTAAAACGTTGGTTACAAAAAAGCCTAACGAGGCGATTCAGTCACCTCAACCCCGACCAGTATAATGGCGCCTGTCTGTTAGGATTGCGCGGCACGGTGATCAAAAGTCATGGTGCGGCCAATCAGCGAGCATTTGAAGTCGCGATTGAACAGGCAGTGCAGGCGGTGCAGCGACAAGTTCCTCAGCGAATTGCCGCTCGCCTGGAATCTGTATACCCAGCTGGATTCGAACTGCTGGACGGTGGCAAAAGCATACGCTCTCGGGGGCGCTGATAACAGTGCGTTTGGGAGTGCAGTCAACGTACCAGTGATTTGCTCGTAGCGGTATATAACCAAAAAGTGACTGAGCGTACATGTATACGAAGATTATTGGTACCGGCAGCTTTCTGCCTGAACAAGTGCGTACTAACGCCGATTTGGAAAAAATGGTTGAGACATCTGATGAGTGGATTGTCACTCGTACAGGTATCCGTGAACGCCATATTGCTGGCCCAAATGAAACCGTTGCGACCATGGGTTTTGCTGCCGCAAACCGCGCACTGGAAATGGCTGGCATCGATAAACAACAAATTGGTCTGATTGTGGTTGCGACCACTTCATCAACGCACGCTTTTCCAAGTGCGGCGTGCCAGATCCAAAGTATGCTGGGAATCAAAGGCTGTCCGGCGTTTGACGTTGCGGCGGCATGTGCCGGTTTTACTTACGCTCTGAGCGTTGCCGACCAGTATGTTAAGTCTGGTGCGGTGAAGCATGCTCTGGTCGTTGGGTCTGATGTGCTGGCACGTACCTGTGATCCAACCGATCGCGGGACGATCATTATCTTTGGTGATGGTGCGGGTGCAGTAGTTCTGAGCGCGTCAGAAGAGCCGGGTATTCTCTCCACGCATTTGCACGCTGATGGGCGCTATGGCGAACTGCTGACGCTGCCTAATGCCGATCGAGTCAACCCGGAAAACCCGATTCATCTGACCATGGCGGGTAACGAAGTATTCAAAGTGGCTGTTACCGAACTTGCGCACATCGTTGATGAAACGCTGGCAGCAAATAATCTTGACCGCTCTGCGCTGGACTGGCTGGTACCACATCAGGCAAACCTTCGCATTATCAGTGCTACGGCGAAAAAGCTGGGCATGTCGATGGATAATGTCGTGGTAACGCTGGACAGACATGGCAATACGTCAGCGGCTTCCGTGCCGTGTGCGTTGGACGAAGCCGTCCGTGACGGGCGAATTAAAGCCGGTCAGCTGATATTGCTTGAGGCCTTCGGGGGTGGATTCACCTGGGGCTCTGCGCTGGTTCGTTTCTAGTATAAGGATTTTAACATGACGCAATTTGCATTTGTGTTCCCGGGTCAGGGTTCTCAAACCGTTGGGATGTTGTCTGAAATGGCAGCAGCCTACCCAATTGTTGAAGAAACTTTTGCTGAAGCTTCAGCTGCGCTGGGCTATGATCTGTGGGCGCTGACTCAACAGGGACCGGCCGAAGAATTGAATAAAACCTGGCAGACGCAGCCGGCATTGTTAACCGCCTCAGTCGCGCTATACCGCGTATGGCAGCAGCAGGGGGGGGCAACTCCTTCACTGATGGCAGGTCATAGCCTGGGTGAGTACTCGGCGCTGGTTTGTGCGGGTGTCATCAGCTTTGCTGATGCGGTACGCCTGGTTGAACTGCGTGGGAAATTCATGCAGGAAGCGGTGCCGGAAGGCACTGGCGGCATGTCTGCTATTATTGGTCTGGACGATGCTTCCATCGCGAAAGCGTGCGAAGACTCAGCCGAAGGTCAGGTCGTATCACCGGTTAACTTTAACTCACCGGGTCAAGTGGTTATTGCCGGGCATAAAGAAGCCGTAGAACGTGCGGGTGCCGCCTGTAAAGCCGCGGGCGCGAAACGCGCTCTGCCGCTGCCGGTTAGCGTGCCGTCTCACTGCGCGCTGATGAAACCTGCTGCAGAAAAACTGGCCGTTGAATTGCAGAAAATCACGTTTAACGCGCCAACTGTACCGGTTGTGAACAATGTTGACGTGAAGTGTGAAACCAACGCGGATGCGATTCGCGACGCGCTGGTTCGTCAGTTGTACAGCCCGGTTCAGTGGACCAAAACCGTTGAGTTTATGGCGTCCCAGGGCGTAGAGCACTTGTATGAAGTAGGGCCGGGCAAAGTCCTCACCGGTCTGACAAAACGTATTGTTGATACCCTGACTGCTTCGGCACTGAATGAGCCGGCGGCGCTGTCTGCGGCGCTTGCGCAATAAAAGAGGAAAACCATGAGTTTTGAAGGAAAAATCGCGCTGGTTACCGGTGCAAGCCGTGGCATTGGCCGCGCTATTGCTGAAACACTCGTTGCCCGTGGCGCGATCGTTATCGGCACTGCAACAAGCGAAAGCGGTGCGCAGGCCATCAGCGATTACTTAGGTGAAAAGGGTAAAGGTCTGATGTTGAATGTGACCG
Organism: Citrobacter sp. FP75; assembly: GCF_018342065.1. Classification (GTDB taxonomy): domain Bacteria; phylum Pseudomonadota; class Gammaproteobacteria; order Enterobacterales; family Enterobacteriaceae; genus Citrobacter. Next base: position 798,124 of record NZ_JAFDOE010000001.1, read on the forward strand.
ATCCTGCATCTATCGAATCTGTTCTGGGAAATATTCGCGCAGAATTTGGGGAAGTCGATATTCTGGTTAATAATGCCGGGATTACTCGTGATAACCTGTTAATGCGCATGAAAGATGACGAGTGGAACGATATCATCGAAACCAACCTGTCATCTGTTTTCCGTCTGTCAAAAGCGGTAATGCGCGCTATGATGAAAAAGCGTCATGGTCGTATTATCACTATTGGTTCTGTGGTTGGTACCATGGGAAATGCAGGTCAGGCCAACTACGCTGCGGCGAAAGCGGGTTTGATCGGCTTCAGTAAATCACTGGCGCGTGAAGTTGCGTCTCGTGGCATTACTGTAAACGTTGTTGCTCCGGGCTTTATTGAAACGGACATGACGCGTGCGCTAACTGATGAGCAGCGTGCGGGTACGCTGGCGGCAGTTCCTGCGGGGCGCCTCGGCTCTCCAAATGAAATCGCCAGTGCGGTTGCATTTTTAGCTTCTGACGAAGCAAGTTACATCACAGGTGAGACTTTGCATGTCAACGGCGGGATGTACATGGTTTAACCACGATTAAAAATATTTGCGTTATTAGGGCGAATGGCCTCAAAATAACGTAAAATCGTGGTAAGACCTGCCGGGATTTAGTTGCAAATTTTTCAACATTTTATACACTACGAAAACCATCGCGAAAGCGAGTTTTGATAGGAAATTTAAGAGTATGAGCACTATCGAAGAACGCGTTAAGAAAATTATCGGCGAACAGCTGGGCGTTAAGCAGGAAGAAGTAACCAACAATGCTTCCTTCGTTGAAGACCTGGGCGCAGATTCTCTTGACACCGTTGAGCTGGTAATGGCTCTGGAAGAAGAGTTTGATACTGAGATTCCGGACGAAGAAGCTGAGAAAATCACTACCGTTCAGGCAGCCATTGATTACATCAACGGTCACCAGGCGTAAGTGAACATCTCCAGGCGGTCATTCGACCGCCTGAGTTTTATCTTTTTATCCCACTTGAATTATTTTCCCTCCCTGGAGGACAACCGTGTCTAAGCGTCGTGTAGTTGTGACCGGACTGGGCATGTTGTCTCCTGTCGGCAATACCGTAGAGTCTACCTGGAAAGCTCTCCTTGCCGGTCAGAGTGGCATCAGCCTGATCGACCATTTCGATACTAGCGCCTATGCAACGAAATTTGCTGGCTTAGTAAAGGATTTTAACTGTGATGACATTATCTCGCGCAAAGAACAGCGTAAGATGGATGCCTTCATTCAATATGGAATTGTCGCTGGCGTTCAGGCCATGCAGGATTCTGGCCTCGAAATTACGGAAGAGAACGCCCACCGTATTGGCGCCGCTATCGGCTCTGGTATTGGCGGTCTCGGTCTTATCGAAGAAAACCATACCTCTCTGGTAAACGGTGGACCGCGTAAGATCAGCCCGTTCTTTGTTCCGTCGACGATTGTTAACATGGTGGCGGGTCACTTGACCATCATGTACGGCCTGCAAGGGCCAAGCATCTCCATCGCGACCGCCTGCACTTCAGGCGTGCACAACATCGGTCATGCCGCGCGTATCATTGCATACGGCGACGCAGATGCGATGGTTGCGGGTGGTGCAGAAAAAGCCAGTACCCCGCTGGGTGTAGGTGGTTTTGGCGCAGCACGTGCGCTGTCTACGCGTAATGATAACCCGCAAGCGGCCAGCCGCCCGTGGGACAAAGAGCGTGACGGTTTTGTGCTGGGCGACGGCGCAGGTATGGTGGTACTGGAAGAGTACGAGCATGCAAAAGCGCGCGGTGCAAAAATTTATGCTGAAGTGGTCGGTTTTGGGATGAGCAGCGATGCTTACCATATGACTTCACCACCGGAAAACGGTGCGGGTGCTGCACTGGCGATGGTCAATGCACTGCGTGACGCGGCTATCGAGCCAGGTCAGATTGCTTATGTCAACGCACATGGCACGTCTACGCCAGCAGGCGATAAAGCAGAAACTCAGGCAGTGAAATCTGTCTTTGGCGATGCGGCACGCAGCGTAATGGTCAGTTCGACCAAATCCATGACCGGACATCTGTTGGGTGCTGCGGGCGCGGTAGAGTCTATTTTCTCTATCCTGGCGCTGCGTGATGGCGTTGTTCCGCCAACCATCAACCTGGATAACCCGGATGAAGGTTGTGACCTGGACTTCGTACCTCACGAAGCGCGTCAGGTTAGCGGCATGGAGTATGCACTGTGTAACTCCTTCGGCTTCGGTGGTACTAACGGATCACTGATCTTTAAAAAGATCTAAGTTCCGGCTGATGACGCATTTGTGCCCTCGCTAAATGAAAAAGGTCCGCTTGTCGGGCCTTTTTTTATTCGATTTTTCGTTCTTGTCCTGGGTTACTCATCCTGCCAAACTAGCGGACCACGAATAAGGAGCCAGCCACTATGTTCTTAATTAATGGTCGTGAGCAGGATACTCTGGCTGCAAGCGATCGCGCGACGCAGTTTGGTGACGGGTGTTTTACCACCGCGCGAATTATTGACGGTAAAGTGTGCTTCCTTTCGGCGCATCTCCAGCGTTTACAAAACACGTGTCAAAAGTTGCTCATCCCCTTCGATAAGTGGTCAGATTTGCAGGATGAAATGCAAAGACTTGCTGCCGGGCATACGCGTGGCGTGCTGAAAGCGATCATTAGCCGTGGTAGCGGGGGCAGGGGATACAGTGGCCTAAACTGCCATTCTCCTACGCGTATTCTCTCTACTTCTGCCTTTCCTGCACATTACGATCGTTGGCAGAAAGAGGGGATTACTCTCGCATTAAGCCCTGTGCGTCTGGGACGCAATCCAATGCTTGCCGGTCTTAAACATCTGAACCGACTGGAACAGGTGCTGATTCGTTCTCATCTTGAGCAGACAGACGCCGATGAAGCGCTGGTTCTTGACAGTGAGGGATGGGTTACGGAATGCTGTGCGGCTAATGTGTTCTGGCGTAAAGACGATGTGGTTTATACCCCGCGAATGGACCAGGCAGGCGTAAACGGCATTATGCGACAATTCTGTATGCGGATGCTGGCACAATCACCGTTCAGGATTGTCGAAGTGTATGCCCGGGAAGAGGACGTGATGCAGGCTGATGAGATGATCGTCTGTAATGCATTAATGCCAGTGGTTCCCGTGCGTGCCTGTGGCGACAAATTGCTGTCTTCACGTTTGTTATTTGATTTTTTAGCCCCACTTTGTGAGCACCCAAATTAGTCATGAAAAAATTGTTACTCGTTGTTCTTTTATTGTTGGTTGTGCTGGGCATTGCCGCGGGAGTGGGAATGTGGAAAGTTCGCCATCTGGCGGACAGTAAGCTCTTAATTAAAGAAGAGACGATTTTTACGCTGAAAGCGGGTACGGGCCGTCTGGCGCTGGGCGAACAACTGTATGCCGATAAGGTTATTAATCGTCCGCGCGTATTCCAGTGGCTACTGCGTATTGAACCCGATCTTTCGCATTTTAAAGCCGGGACCTACCGCCTGATGCCTGATATGACAGTACGGGAGATGCTGCAACTGCTTGAAAGCGGTAAAGAAGCACAGTTTCCGTTACGTCTGGTTGAGGGCATGCGCCTGAGCGATTACCTCAAACAGCTGCGTGATGCGCCGTACATCAAGCATACCCTGAGCGATGACAACTACGCGACCGTTGCTGAGGTGTTAAAGCTGGAAAATCCTGAATGGGTAGAAGGCTGGTTCTGGCCGGATACCTGGATGTACACCGCCAATACCCCGGATGTGGCCCTGCTGAAACGCGCGCACCAAAAAATGGTTAAAGCGGTTGATAGCGCCTGGGAAGGGCGTGCAGAAGGTCTGCCGTATAAAGATAAAAATCAGTTGGTGACCATGGCGTCGATCATTGAAAAAGAAACCGCTGTCGCCAGCGAGCGCGACCAGGTGGCCTCGGTATTTATTAACCGTCTCCGTATTGGCATGCGCTTACAAACCGATCCGACAGTGATTTATGGGATGGGCACACGGTATAATGGTAAATTGTCGCGTGCCGATCTGGAAACGCCGACCGCGTATAACACCTATACCATTACCGGCCTGCCGCCAGGCCCGATTGCTATGCCGGGCGAAGCCTCTTTGCGGGCTGCCGCACATCCGGCGAAAACGCCGTATCTTTATTTCGTGGCTGACGGCAAAGGTGGTCACACATTTAATACCAATCTTGCCAGCCACAACCGGTCAGTGCAGGATTACCTGAAAGTGCTTAAGGAAAAAAATGGGCAGTAATTATATCGTCATCGAGGGCCTGGAAGGCGCCGGAAAAACCACTGCGCGCGATGTGGTGGTGGAGACACTTGAGCAACTCGGTATTCGCGATATGGTTTTTACCCGCGAGCCCGGTGGAACACAGCTGGCAGAGAAATTAAGAAGTCTGGTGCTGGATATCAAATCAGTCGGTGATGAGATTATTACCGATAAAGCCGAAGTGCTGATGTTCTATGCCGCACGCGTTCAACTGGTAGAAACCGTGATTAAGCCCGCGCTGGCAAAAGGCGCCTGGGTGATTGGCGATCGTCACGATTTGTCGACCCAGGCCTATCAGGGCGGCGGACGCGGCATCGATCAAAACATGCTGGCAACCCTGCGTGATGCGGTGCTCGGTGATTTTCGTCCAGACCTGACGCTCTATCTGGATGTAACGCCTGAAGTCGGTTTAAAGCGTGCTCGCGCCCGTGGTGAGCTGGACCGCATTGAACAGGAGTCTTTTGACTTCTTCAATCGTACCCGTGCCCGCTATCTGGAACTGGCGGCGAAAGATTCCAGCATTCGTACTATTGATGCTACGCAGCCGCTTGAGGCTGTCATGAATGATATCCGTCGCACCATTACTCACTGGGTGCAGGAGCAGGGCGCATGAAATGGTACCCATGGTTACGACCCGATTTTGAAAAACTGGTCGCCAGTTATCAGGCGGGTCGCGGTCACCATGCGTTACTGATTCAGGCGTTACCGGGCATGGGTGACGACGCGCTGATTTACGCCCTCAGCCGCTATCTGATGTGCCAACAGCCAGAAGGGCATAAAAGCTGTGGGCACTGCCGTGGCTGTCAGTTGATGCAGGCAGGAACGCATCCTGACTATTACTCACTGCTACCGGAGAAAGGCAAAAGCACGCTGGGCGTTGATGCGGTGCGCGAAATCAGTGAAAAGCTGTACGAGCATTCGCGCCTTGGCGGTGCGAAAGTGGTGTGGATCCCTGATGCCGCCCAGCTAACGGATGCCGCGGCCAATGCCTTGCTAAAGACGCTGGAAGAACCCCCGGCGCAGACCTGGTTTTTTCTTGCTTGTACTGAGCCTGCTCGTTTGTTGGCCACACTACGCAGTCGCTGCCGATTGCATCACCTTGCGCCCCCGATGGAATCGTATGCAGTTTCCTGGCTGGCCCGTGAAGTGACCGCCGCGCAGGATGCGCTTCTGAGCGCATTACGCCTGAACGCCGGGTCTCCAGGGGCCGCATTAACGCTGCTTCAGGCAGAAAGCTGGGCGCACCGTAGCGATTTCTGCGCGGCGCTGGCGAATACCTTGCACTCTGGCGACTGGTATCTCCTGCTGGCGGCGCTGAACCATGAACAGGCCGCGGCCCGTTTACACTGGCTGGCCACGCTGTTTACCGATGCGCTTAAGCGCCCGTATGGCGTTGCTCATTTAACGAACCCTGATGCGCTGGCATTGATATCATCAATTGCTGAACGGTTATCTGTCGCCCAGATTCAGGCGATACTCGGTGACGTTTGTCATTGTCGCCAACAGTTGCTAAACGTGACGGGTGTAAATCGTGAACTGGTATTAACCGATCTTATCCTGCGTATTGAGCATTACCTGCAACCAGGCACCGTGCTGCCTGTTCCCCATCTTTGAGAGAGACATTATGTTTTTAGTCGACTCACACTGCCATCTTGATGGCCTGGATTATCAATCTTTGCATAAGGACGTGGATGACGTGCTGGCGAAAGCGGCGGCACGTGATGTGAAGTTTTGTCTTGCCGTGGCGACAACCTTACCCGGATACCGCAGTATGCGCGACCTGGTCGGCGAGCGCGACAATGTGGTTTTCTCCTGCGGCGTGCATCCGTTAAATCAGGATGAAACCTATGATGTAGAAGACCTGCGCCGCTTTGCCGCTGAAGAGGGCGTGGTGGCGATGGGCGAAACCGGGCTGGATTACTTTTACACCCCGGAAACCAAAGTTCGCCAGCAGGAGTCGTTCATTCATCACATCCAGATCGGTCGTGACCTACAAAAGCCGGTGATCGTCCATACCCGCGATGCGCGAGCCGATACCCTGTCGATTCTGCGCGAAGAAAAGGTGACGGATTGTGGCGGCGTACTACACTGTTTTACAGAGGACAGAGAAACTGCGGGCAAGCTGTTGGATCTCGGATTTTATATCTCTTTTTCCGGCATCGTCACGTTCCGTAACGCTGAGCAGTTACGCGACGCTGCGCGTTATGTTCCTTTGGATCGTTTGCTGGTTGAGACTGATTCCCCGTACCTTGCGCCGGTACCGCATCGTGGTAAAGAGAACCAGCCGGCTATGGTTCGCGATGTCGCAGAGTATATGGCCGTATTGAAAGGTGTTGCCGTTGAAGAACTGGCGCAAATCACCACTGATAACTTTGCCCGCCTGTTTCACATCGACGCTTCTCGCCTGCAATCTATCCGCTAACTGAGTTTTTTTAAAGCTCGTAATTAATAAGTAAAGCGAGTAAAGTTCACCGCCACAAAATGGGCGGTGAATAACCAGTTAGACACATTCAGATACTCATTTTATCGGATTGTGCGAATTTGGCGGTTATCTACAGCTGAATTGTGATAACCGTCAAACAAAAACAAACTGAATTATTTTACTCTGTGTAATAAATAAAGGGTACTTAGATGCCCTGTCCACGGCGAGGCTCTCCCCCCTCGCCAATGCGTGAGAACGTAGAAAAGCACAAATACTCAGGAGCACTCTCAATTATGTTTAAGAATGCATTTGCTAACCTGCAAAAGGTCGGTAAATCGCTGATGCTGCCGGTATCCGTACTCCCGATTGCAGGTATCCTGCTCGGTGTCGGTTCCGCTAACTTCAGCTGGCTGCCAGCCGTTGTATCGCACGTAATGGCAGAAGCAGGCGGTTCTGTTTTTGCAAACATGCCGCTGATTTTCGCTATTGGTGTAGCATTAGGCTTCACCAACAATGACGGTGTTTCCGCACTGGCGTCAGTGGTTGCCTACGGCATCATGGTTAAGACCATGTCTGTGGTTGCGCCGCTGGTTCTGCATTTACCTGCTGAAGAGATCGCAGCAAAACACCTGGCCGATACCGGTGTTCTCGGGGGGATTATCTCCGGTGCGATAGCAGCGTACATGTTCAACCGTTTCTACCGCATCAAACTGCCTGAGTATCTTGGCTTCTTTGCCGGTAAGCGCTTCGTTCCAATTATTTCTGGTCTGGCTGCCATCTTTACGGGTGTTGTCCTGTCCTTCATTTGGCCGCCGATCGGTACTGCTATCCAGACGTTTTCCCAATGGGCTGCCTACCAGAACCCGGTTGTCGCGTTCGGTATCTATGGCTTCATTGAACGCTGCCTGGTACCGTTTGGTCTGCACCATATCTGGAACGTTCCATTCCAGATGCAGATCGGTGAATACACCAACGCTGCAGGCCAGGTGTTCCACGGCGACATCCCTCGCTATATGGCGGGTGACCCGACTGCGGGTATGCTGTCTGGCGGCTTCCTGTTCAAAATGTACGGTCTGCCGGCTGCTGCTATCGCTATCTGGCACTCTGCAAAACCAGAAAACCGCGCGAAAGTGGGCGGTATCATGATCTCCGCAGCGTTGACCTCGTTCCTGACCGGTATTACCGAGCCGATCGAGTTCTCCTTCATGTTCGTGGCGCCGATCCTGTACATCATCCACGCGATTCTGGCAGGTCTGGCATTCCCGATCTGTATCCTGCTGGGTATGCGTGACGGAACGTCGTTCTCTCACGGTCTGATCGACTTCATCGTTCTGTCCGGAAACAGCAGCAAACTGTGGCTGTTCCCGATTGTCGGTATCGGTTATGCGATTATTTACTACACCATCTTCCGTGTGCTGATCAAAGCGCTGGACCTGAAAACCCCAGGTCGTGAAGACGCGACGGAAGACAGCAAATCCGCGGCGACTGGCGAAATGGCTCCGGCCCTGGTTGCTGCGTTCGGCGGTAAAGAAAACATCACTAACCTCGATGCGTGCATCACTCGTCTGCGTGTCAGCGTAGCTGACGTTGCCAAAGTGGATCAGGCTGGCCTGAAGAAACTGGGTGCTGCGGGTGTGGTGGTTGCTGGCTCCGGTGTTCAGGCTATCTTCGGCACCAAGTCCGATAACCTGAAAACTGAAATGGATGAATACATCCGTAACAGCTAAGCAGTAAGATGTTGGGGAGAACTAAGGCAGCCTGCGGGCTGCCTTTTTTAATGCATTAATTGGCCTGAACGCGAATTGGCGCGGTGGCAGCAAATAGCCATGGACGCGCGCTGCTGTCCACGCGTGGCGACAACGTTTCTCTGACCTGCTGATGGTAATCATCGATCCATTGTTTTTCTGCATCGCTCAACAGATGCAATTCAACCAGATTCAGGTCGATGGGTACCAGCGTCAGCGTGGAGAAGCGGCAAAAACCTGGGCGACTCTCGATAATCTCTACCTGATTCTCAATGCGGATACCGTATTGCCCGGCCAGATAATAACCCGGCTCGATGGTAATAATATTGCCTGCGACCAGAGGCCAGGGGTTCACTTTCTTCGCAATGCGGTGCGGTTGCTCATGGATCAACAACTGGTGCCCCACGCCGTGTCCCGTGCCATGATCGAAATCCAGACCCAGCTCCCAAAGTGCCCGACGGCTAAACGCATCCAGCTGATGCCCCTGAGTGCCACTGGGAAACTGCAGCGTGATCAGCGATAAAAAGCCTTTCAAAACGGCGGTGTAATGCAGCCGACGCTGCGGATCCTGTGGGCCGAAGGCGAGGGTGCGCGTTGTATCCGTGGTGCCGTTTTGGTACTGACCGCCGGAATCATTTAAATACATTGCCTGAGAGGTGATCGGCGTATCGGTTTTTTCGCTGGAATGATAATGACACATCGCCGCATTGCTGGCTGATGCTGAGATAGTGCCAAAACTCTGCTCAATAAACCCCGGCTGTTGCTGGCGAAACGCCAGCTGTTTTGCCTGCGCTTCCAGTTCGGTTACCGGATTACCTGCCGCCTCACGCAATGGCACTTCATGCGCCAGCCAGGCGAGGAAATTCACCCAGGCGGCACCATCCTGCTCATGGCATTCGCGGTAACCTGCCAGTTCAGTGCTATTTTTATGCGCTTTGATCAGGGTGATGGGATCGGGTGCCCAAAGGAGTTCGCCGCCGTGCTCCTCAATAGCAAAACGCAGCGCCACCGGCGCATAGTCTTTATCGACCAGGAAGCGTTTTCCGTGGGCAAGCTGCTGGCAGCGAGGCAGGAAATGATCCTGTGGGGTAATCGTCAATGTGTCCAGCAGCGAATCAGGTAACTGCTGCGTTTTTTTGGCATCAACAAACCACTCCAGTTCACCGCTGCGATGCAGCAGGGCAAACGAAAACGGCACCGGAACCATGTTAAGATCTGAGCCGCGTACATTGAGCAGCCAGGCTATGTTATCGGGCAGGGTAATCGCCAGAAAGTCAGTCTGATGTTGAACAAGTTGCTCGACGATCCGCCCGCGTTTTTGCGCACTGCTTTCACCGCTAATCTCAATGGGCATTTCGCGGATGATACCGCAGGGAGCCGCTGGCCGATCGAGCCAAACCTTGTCAAAGGGGTCAGTTTCAAGAGCGACTAGTTCGCAATGAGTTGCTGATAACGCCTCAAACTGGCTGTTGACCATCAGCAGAGGCTCAAAGCCAATACGGGTGCCAGCGGCAACGTTCGACTGCAAATAATCGGCCAGCGGTTCGTCGTGTAAATGATGAATTTCGAAGTCATCCAGGGAAACTTCGCTGCGCACCTGGACCTGATAGCGCCCATCGACAAACATTAATGCGCGATCGCGCAGCACCAGCGCCAGGCCAGCAGAGCCGCTAAAGCCGGTCAGCCAGGCCAGTTTATTGTCGTGTGGCGTGCAGTCCTCGCTCTGATGAGCATCGGCGCGTGGAACAATCATACCATCCAGTCCCTGCGCTAACAGCAAATTACGCAGAGCGGAAAGGGGAGTTGAGTTATGCATAGTTACCTTCAGGCCTTAACGGAACGGCGGTTCGTTGAACGTGCGTAATTTGCGGGAGTGCAGGCGATCACCCTCGGCGCGAAGACGATCGATTGCCCGGATACCAATCTGCAGGTGCTCGGAAATTGCGCCCTCATAAAAACGGTTGGCTTGGCCCGGGAGTTTAATCTCACCATGCAGCGGTTTATCGGAGACGCAAAGCAGGGTGCCGTAAGGCACGCGGAAGCGGTAACCCTGGGCGGCAATCGTGGCGCTCTCCATATCGATAGCGACGGCACGGCTGAGGTTAAAGCGCAGCGCAGAGGCAGAGTAGCGTAGCTCCCAGTTGCGATCGTCGGTGGTGACGACGGTACCGGTGCGCAGTCGCTGTTTGACCTCTTCACCGGGCATGCCGCTGACTTCTTTGGTGGCGTCATACAGTGCGCGCTGTACTTCGGCGATGCTCGGAATTGGAATATCCGGCGGCAGCACGGCATCGAGCACGTGATCGTCACGCAGATAGGCGTGAGCCAGAACATAATCACCAATTGCCTGGCTTTCACGCAGGCCGCCACAGTGTCCAATCATTAGCCAGACATCAGGACGCAGGACCGCCAGATGATCGCAAATGGTTTTGGCGTTTGACGGACCGACGCCGATATTCACCAGCGTGATCCCCTGACCGTCGGCGGTGATTAAATGCCAGGCGGGCATCTGGTGTTTCTTCCAGGCAAGATCGGAAATGGCTTCTTCCGGGGCTTCGGTTTCGGCAGTGATCCAAATTCCACCTGCGCATGACAGTGCAATATACGGGCTGTCCGGGTCGAGGATCTGGCTGCAGCCCCAGCGCACAAACTCATCGACATAGCGGGTGTAGTTAGTGAACAGCACAAAGGGTTGAAAATGTTCCACCGGCGTGCCCGTGTAGTGACGCAGGCGCGCCAGTGAAAAATCAACGCGTCGGGCGTCGAAGTGCGACAGTGGAGAAAATTCCGCCGGGTGATACGTCCCGTCCGCAGTTTCATCGCCAATCTGCGACAGTTCGGTGGTGGGGAAATGACGGGTTAATCCGGCGCTCATGGAGCGGTCGAGCGTCAGTTCAGAGCCGTCTATCACATAGGGATAGGGGATCTCATGCTGTGACGGTTCGACGCAAATATGCGCATCGTAATCCTGGTACAGTAGGGTGAGCTGTTCTTCAAGATAAGGGCGGAACAGTGACGGGCGGGTAATGGTCGTGGTATAGCAACCAGCATGGGTAAAGCGACCGTAGGCGCGCGTTTTCGGGGGATTCGTTGCGCTGCCATCCCAGGTTACAGAAAGTGAAGGGTAAACAAAAAGACCGTTATCTCGGGCGATGATGTCAGGAAGTGTCCCGGTTTCAATATACTTGCCAATGGCGCTACGCAGAGCCTTAACCGACTGCTCATACAATGCGTCCAGTTTATCCAGCGCCTGAGCCGGGGTCAGGCTGGGGCCCTTATTGTTCATGTCTGTCTCCTTGTTCCACAGATGTGCTGCTCACCCGATAGTATGTCACAGGAATGTGAAACAAAAGTCAGACGTTGAGGAAGAATATGCGAAGACCGAATGGCCTTCGCACAAAGGCTTAGGTGTGCGGTTTATCTTTCATCAGAATTGCGGTCGCGGCAGAAATAAGACATCCCGCCATCAGGTAAATGGCAACGCTATGCCAGTCTCCCCCAGAGAAGGTCACCAGCGCAGCGGCAATAAATGGGGTAAAACCGCCGCCCACGACGCTGGCAACCTGATAGCCAACACCCGCACCGCTGTAACGATAGCTTGCGCCAAATAACCCGGTAAACATCGGCTGCTGTACGCAGACCACCATGTCATGGGCGATGTTTGCCAGCATAATGGCGAAGAACACAATCCAAAAAATAGACTGAGCCTCAAGGGCTATAAAGAACGGGAAGGCGCTGAGCGTGCCGACCAGGGCTCCAGTAATGTAGACCCGTCGACGGCCAAATCGGTCGGCAAGCCAGGCGAAGCAGGGGATTGTCAGACAGCTCAATCCACCAACTAACAGACCAATATTCAGAAATAGTTCACGCGGTAGACCCAGGTTTTGCGTGGAATAATTCAGGGCAAATGCGGTGACGATGTACATGGTTAACAGTTCGCACAGGCGCAGGGCGATAATTTTCATAAATGCCCCCGGGTGTCGGGTCAGCGCCTCAACAACTGGCAGGCGTTTTTTGGTTTGCGTCTGCTGTTGTTTTTGCTGTTCAAACTCTGTCGACTCTTCCATTCGGTTACGCATCCATAATGCGCCGAGCACCAGCACAATGCTGAACAGGAATGGGATGCGCCAGCCCCAGCTCAGGAACTGCTCATCGGTTGTGTGCGAACTGATTAGCGAAACCAATCCCGTCGAGAGCAGAAGGCCGACGCCATAACCCACCTGAACGCCGCTGCTGTAGAATGCTTTTTTGTTTTTTGGCGCGCTTTCGACGGAGAGCAGCGCCGCGCCGCCCCATTCGCCACCGACGGCGAATCCCTGAATGGCACGCAGCGTAACCAGCAGAACCGGGGCCCACCAGCCGATGGTGTCAAAAGAGGGAATAATACCAATCAACGCCGTGGCAATGCCCATCATCCAGACGGTGAGCATCAGCATTCGCTTGCGGCCCAGGCGATCGCCAAAGTGACCGAAGATCACCCCACCTAACGGGCGGAATAAAAATCCGACGCCAAAGGTGGCAAAGGCTGCAAGCGTACCCATCGCCGGGCTGATTTGCGGGAAAAACTCGCGGTTAAAAACCAACGCGGCGGTGATGCCATATAGCAGAAAATCATACCAGTCGACCACGGCACCGGCGAAGCTACCCAGTGCGGCACGTCGGGCGCGATGTAGTGAAGAGGAGTCCTCCTGAGGACCCGTGGAGATGAGGGTGGAATCCATAGCTATCCTGTCTGTACTGATTTTTTGTTATTAGTATTGGAATAAAATTACGCACATTGCAGTCGAGATATTAGCGACTGTGATGAGACTACCGCGACAGACGGGAAGAGAAAACGATTTTATCTCTTACAGCAGGCAAGATGAAAAATATGAGGGAAGAGAAAATAAAAATAGGAAAGCAAAAAAAACCTGCTTAGTTTCCTGAGCAGGCTTCTTAAATTTGGCTCCTCTGACTGGACTCGAACCAGTGACATACGGATTAACAGTCCGCCGTTCTACCGACTGAACTACAGAGGAATCGTGTGAACGAGGCGCATATTACTGACCTCACCCTGACGTGTCAACAGTAAAATTAGCACGTCATTTCAATTGGTTAATTAATCCTCAAAACGCAGTGTTAATGCACATTCGATGAGCGATTATTCTCATCTTCCCGGCTATCGCACAGCCGTTGCAAAGGGTTCTGCCGATAGAATTGCGAGAAACGCTGCCATAATGCAGGGAAACGAGGCGCAAATAACTCGGGGGCGCTGAAGTAATATTCAGATAGCACGGCAAAACATTCGGCAGGATCGGTTGCAGCATAGGCATCTATACTGCAAGCGGTTTCGCCCACCAGGTCGACTTCATCCTGAATGTTATTCATTGCAGCATGCAGGTCGTGTTCCCAGCTAGCGATCTCCCGCAGCGGGATCGCCGGAATACCACTGGCGCGATCGCCATTGCGCATATCCAGTTTATGCGCCACTTCATGAATAATCAGATTAAAACCGGAGGCATCGAAGGAGTCCTGAATGTCGAGCCAGTTCAGGATCACCGGACCTTGTTGCCAGCTTTGGCCGGACTGAACGACGCGTTGGTTATGCACCAGCCCAATGTCATCCTCCCATTCATCATCCACCACAAACGGGGCTGGGTAGATCAGGACTTCATGAAAACCATCAAGCCACTCAATACCCAATTCCAGAATAGGCAAACAGAACAGCAGAGCAATACGCGCACTTTTTAGAGGGTCCAGCTCAAACCCCTGGAGTGCAACTAACCTTTTTTGCTGTAAAAAACGCTCAGCCAGGGCGATAAGTCTGGCTTGTTCTTGCTCGGTGAGATTCACCAGAAGAGGAATTGCCAGGGCGTCATCCCACGGCCAGTCATCATTCCGGGCTGTTTCTTGCTCTTTCCAGGGCCACTTAATCATCGTTTTGCTCGCAAACTCGTCACTTGAACGAAATTGACGGAACGGGGTCTGTTAAAATGCCAAATAACCTGGCATCATGGCAACCGCCAGAACGGAGAGATGCCAGAGCGGCTGAATGGACCGGTCTCGAAAACCGGAGTAGGGGCAACTCTACCGGGGGTTCAAATCCCCCTCTCTCCGCCACTATTCAAGCACTTGCAGGCCCTGCTTTCAACGACAGTTCTCACCGATGTATTTTTCTTTGAATATCCTCACAAGTTTGTCGCCAGATTGCCTGCCGGGCACGTAAATACGTTTCGTATAAACAAAAAGCCCGCTTCATATGAAGCGGGCTTGTGTATTTTTGCACTAATTAGAACTGGTAGACTAAGCCAACGGCAACGATATCGTCAGTTGCGATGCCGTTATCAGAGTAGAAGCTGTCGTCTTCGTCCAGCAGGTTGATTTTGTAATCAACGTAGGTAGACATGTTTTTGTTGAAGTAGTAAGTCATACCCACATCAACATATTTCACCAGATCTTTGTCGGTGTAGCGAGCGTTACCATTGCTATCGTGATCCCAGCCGCCTAAGTCAACGCCTTTAGATTGCAGGAAGGAAACGGCAGGGCGCAGACCAAAATCAAACTGGTACTGAGCGGTCACTTCAAAGTTCTGGGTTTTGTTGGCAATACCGCCAGCCAGTCCATCTCCTGAACCGTAATAGGTCATGTTGCGGGTTTCTGCGTACATGGCAGCCAGGTAAATGTTGTTGGCATCATATTTCGCACCAACGGTCCACGCATCTGCAGTTTCGCCGCCTGCATAGCTGTTGGCATAGCTGCGATCGCTACGACCAGCAGCAACCTGGTTGTTGGTACGGTCAGAGCTGGAGTACGCTGCACCGAGGCTTAAGCCGAAGTCAAAGTCATAAGAGGTGGATAAACCGAAACCGTCGCCGTTTTCTTTAGCCAGTTTACGTCCGTTGCTATTACCAGAACCTTCCTGACCCAGGCTACTGCCTTCATTATTACCCTGATACTGCAGGGCGAAGTTCAGGCCATCCACCTGACCGAAGAAACCGTTATTACGGTAAGTGGCAACACCGTTGGTACGACCGGTCATATAGACGTCGGTTTGTGCCCAGGTATCGCCGCCGAATTCTGGCAGCATATCGGTCCATGCTTCGATGTCATATACGACACCGTAGTTACGACCATAGTCGAAAGTACCATTCTCACCAAAGCCTAAACCGGCAAAGCCCAGACGGGTCCATGAATCGCCTTTATCACCTTCAGTGCCGTTGGCCTGAATGTTATATTCCCACTGGCCGTAGCCGGTGAGCATATCGTTGATCTGAGTTTCGCCTTTAAAACCCAGACGAGCATAGCTCTGATCGCCGTCGCTGCCCGCGTCATCAGAGAAATAACGCAGACCATCAACTTTTCCGTACAGATCCAGTTTATTGCCATTCTTATTATAGATTTCAGCCGCATTAGCTGCGCTTGCAGCTAATAATGCAGGAAGAAGAAGCGCCAGAACTTTTCTTTTCATTATGTATTCCCTTATGATAATAATTGATGTGAATATGTAGTTCTATCCGAAAGACTACATTTGGATACTATTCTATGAAGTTCATTTATTTTAAAATATAACATGTAACAATTGTATTTAAAAGATTTCAAAATATTTCTATTTGGTTTTTTATTATTGATTTAATATATTTATGTGTTTTGTATTTGTCATTTAAATGATATGTTTATCAATTGGTTATGGATCGATATTTATTTATATTGAATTTGAATTTTATATAAATTCAATATGATTTTGTTTATTGTATTTATAAGTTATAGGTTATTGTGTGGATGTGTAATGATTAATAATTTGATGTTATAAATTTAGTGGTGTAATTTATGTTGTTTATATATAGACGCAGCGTTCACGAGGTATGGCATGGAATTACAACACTGGCAGTCGCAATTTGAAGCATGGCTGCGTGAAAATCATGTTGGCCAGGATGCAGCCCATGACATCTTTCATTTTCGTCGCGTGTGGATGACGTCGCAACAGTTGAGTACCGACGCAACCGTTGACTGGCTGGTGGTACTGACCGCCTGTTATTTCCATGACCTTATCAGCTTGCCGAAAAACCATCCTGACCGTCATCGTTCGTCGGCTCTGGCTGCGCAGGAAACTTGCCGCGTGTTGGCGCAGGATTTCCCCACATTTCCAGCAGATCGGTTGCCAGCGGTAAGCCATGCTATTGAAGCACATAGTTTTAGCGCAAAAATTTCGCCCACTACGATCGAAGCTAAAATTGTTCAGGATGCTGACAGGCTGGAGGCGTTAGGGGCCATCGGCTTAGCGCGTGTATTTGCGGTTTCTGGCGCACTGGGGGTAGCACTGTTTGATGCTGAGGACCCTTTTGCACAGCGCCGTACGCTTGACGACAAGCAGTATGCTCTCGATCATTTCCAGACCAAATTATTGCAACTACCGCTGACGATGCAAACGATGCAGGGGCGGCATTTAGCGCAGCATAACGCCGATTTTTTACTGACCTATATGGCCAAATTAAGCGCAGAACTAAAAGGGGAGTATGCGGGACTGGATCTTGCTGCTATTCAGCCCTTTAAGACGCATCAGTAGCCCGCACAGCTGAAACGTAAACGCCTCTGTTTTATGTTAATCTGTCGATAATCCATTTCGGCCGGTTAAATGTATGCAGGAAAATTTTTCAGTAACGAGCACCATGAACCTGATGACAGATGATACCGGGATCGCCGTGCGGGTGATGTTGGAAAAGTTGCTTGAGATTTATGACGTGAGAACGCTGGTGGCCCACCTTAATGGCGTCGGTGAGCATCACTGGAGTCCGGCCATCTTCAAGCGTGTGCTGGCGAACGAATCATGGCACCGCTTGAGCGATCGTGAATTTGCCCATCTGAAGACCTTACTACCGACGCCGCCTGTACATCATCCGCAGTACGCTTTTCGCTTTGTTGATCTTTTTGCCGGGATTGGCGGTATTCGCCGCGGCTTTGAGGCTATTGGCGGGCAGTGCGTGTTTACCAGCGAGTGGAACAAGCATGCGGTTCGCACCTACAAAGCGAATTACTATTGCGACCCTGACCAGCATCATTTTAATGAAGATATTCGCGATATCACGTTAAGCCATCGTGTTGGAGTGAGCGACGAGGATGCAGCTGAACATATTCGCCAGCATATCCCTCAGCATGATGTGCTGCTGGCTGGCTTTCCCTGTCAGCCGTTTTCGCTGGCGGGCGTCTCCAAGAAAAATGCCTTAGGCCGTGCGCATGGTTTTGCCTGCGATACGCAAGGCACGCTATTTTTCGACGTGGTCAGAATCATTGATGCCCGCCGTCCGGCAATCTTTGTGCTGGAAAACGTCAAAAACCTGAAAAGCCATGATCAGGGGAAAACGTTTCGCATCATTATGCAAACGCTGGATGAGTTGGGGTATGACGTGGCGGATGCGGCGGATAATGGACCGGACGATCCTAAAATCATCGATGGAAAATACTTTTTGCCGCAGCATCGCGAACGTATTGTCCTCGTGGGCTTTCGACGCGATCTGAATCTGAAAACCGACTTCACGCTGCGCGACATTGTCACCTGCTACCCGCAACGGCGTATTACGCTGGCGGAATTGCTTGAACCGACCGTTGATGCGAAATATATCCTGACGCCGGTGCTGTGGAAATATTTATATTGCTACGCGAAAAAGCATCAGGCACGGGGGAATGGCTTTGGCTACGGTATGGCGTATCCCGGTAATCCGCATAGCGTGACGCGCACATTATCCGCGCGCTATTACAAGGACGGGGCAGAAATCTTAATCGACCGTGGCTGGGATATGGCGCTGGGTGAACAGGATTTTGACGATCCGCGCAACCAACTGCACCGACCGCGCAGACTCACGCCCCGAGAGTGCGCGCGCCTGATGGGTTTTGAGTCACCCCAGGGATATCAGTTTCGCATTCCGGTTTCTGATACCCAGGCCTATCGCCAGTTCGGTAATTCGGTGGTGGTCCCGGCATTTGCGGCTGTAGCCAGACTGCTGGAGCCAAAAATCAAACAGGCCGTCTCGCTGCGTGAGAAAGAGAACTCGCATGGCAGACGTTCACGATAAGGCCACGCGCAGTAAAAATATGCGGGCAATAGCGACCCGTGATACGGCTATTGAGAAACGCCTGGCCGGCGTATTGACGGAGCAGGGGGTAACGTTTTGCGTCCAGGATGCGACGTTACCTGGCCGTCCCGATTTTGTGGTGAATGACTACCAGTGCGTCATTTTTACCCATGGCTGTTTCTGGCATCACCACGACTGCTATTTATTTAAGACCCCCGCGACGCGCACGGAGTTCTGGCTGGAAAAGATAGGAAAAAACGTCGTGCGCGATGCGCGGGATCGCGAGCAGCTGCAAACGCTTGGCTGGCGTGTGCTGATTATATGGGAATGCGCCCTGCGTGGGCGTAAAAAGCTGGATGATGAAGCGCTGTCTGAACGTGTTATCGAGTGGATCTGCAGCGGTGGCGCCACCGCGCAGATCGACACCCAGGGTATTCATTTACTGTAACGATTTTTCCGACGGTGCGGCGACTGCGTCCGCTTTGACCGGGAACAGGTATTTGCCCAGCGTCACCAGTATCACCGCGAAAACAATTACCCCAAGAGCCAGCCACTCGATGAACGCCAGGCTTTCGCCTCCCAGACCGGTTCCTAACAGCACGGCAACGACCGGGTTGACGTAGGCATAACTGGTCGCCAGTGCCGGGCTAACGTTACGGATCAGGTACATATATGCGTTGATTGCAATAATGGATCCAAACAGCGCCAGGTAAGCAACCGCCATAAAGCCGGAAAACGACGGCATGGTGGTCAGCTTTTCCCCGGCGATAAGCGAGGCGCCCATCAGCACGATGCCTGCGGCTAACATCTCAATGGCCCCGGCCATCATTCCCACGGGTAACGTGATGCGCGAGCCGTACACGGAACCGAATGCCCAGCTCATCGAGCCAATCAGGATCAACACCGCACCCCATGGGTTGCCACTCAAATTCCCGCCGCTGTTGAGCATGATGATCCCAGCCAGTCCAATGGCGATGCCCATCCACTCCAGTTTGCGGGTTTTGATACCAAAGAAATAGCTGAAGCACAGCGTAAACAGCGGGACGGTCGCGACTACCACGGCAGCGATGCCGGAAGGGACGTTCTGGTGTTCTGCGACGGTGACCAGCCCATTCCCCACCGCCAGTAGCAGAATGCCGATCAGCGCGGCATTGAGCAGCGGGCGTAACGGCGGCAGCTTGTGACCGCGCAGAAGTAAAAATGCGGTTAACAAAATCCCCGCAGACAGAAATCGCACGCCGGCCATCATTAGCGGCGGCCAGCTCTCAACGCCAATACGAATAACGAAGTATGTGGAACCCCAAATGATGTATAGCGCGAACAGCGCACTGAAAAGTGGTAGCAATTGCCTGAAACGCATAATCCCTCACGGTGGAAATAAAAAGGCGCAACATAGTAAACGTTAAAACTATCGTGCTGGCGAGATTTATAATTATCCGTTGTTGTTAAATAGTTGTTGACCAGAAAGGTCAGTTTCAGCATGACGTTTTTTACTTCATACTTATGGCTGCAAAAAAATAATATTGAGGGTAAAAATTTTGGCAGGAAGTAGCTTACTGACCTTACTTGATGACATCGCCACGTTGCTTGATGATGTCTCCATGATGGGAAAACTGGCCGCGAAAAAAACAGCGGGCGTACTGGGAGATGACCTGTCGCTTAATGCACAGCAGGTCTCGGGCGTGCGGGCAAACCGCGAACTTCCGGTCGTCTGGAGCGTGGCAAAAGGATCGTTCGTCAACAAAGTTATCCTCGTGCCGCTGGCGTTGCTGATTAGCGCTTTTATTCCCTGGGCGATTACTCCGTTATTAATGATTGGCGGGGCGTTTCTGTGTTTCGAGGGTGTGGAAAAAGTTCTGCATACGTTGCAGGCGCGTAAGCATCAGGAATCGCCTGAAGCGCGACAGCAGCGTCTGGCAGAGCTGGCGGCGCAGGATCCGCTGACCTTTGAAAAAGATAAAATCAAAGGGGCTGTACGGACCGATTTTATTTTATCCGCTGAGATCGTGGCGATTACGCTGGGGATTGTGGCAGATTCGCCGCTGCTCAATCAGGTACTGGTACTGTCGGGTATCGCTTTAGCAGTCACCGTTGGGGTGTATGGTCTGGTTGGCATTATCGTCAAGCTGGATGACATCGGCTACTGGCTGGCGGAAAAGCGCAGCGCTGTCGCTCAGGTGCTGGGTAAAGGTTTGCTGGTTGTCGCGCCGTGGCTGATGAAAACGCTGTCCGTGGTGGGAACCCTGGCGATGTTTTTGGTCGGTGGCGGCATTGTGGTCCACGGGATTGCGCCGTTGCATCATGCGATTGAACATTTTGCTCAGCAGCAAAATTCATTCATTTCAATGATGATTCCGACCCTGCTAAATCTCGTACTGGGCTTTATTATTGGCGGGGCTGTCGTGCTGTTGGTGAAAATGGTGGCAAAACTGCGCGGTGTTTCACACTAATTTTTGTCCATCTGACTACGCAAAATAGTGCCTTGTCGTCTATGGTGAAAAGGTTTCTCTTGATACAGGAGGCAGGTATGGTCTTTTCTGTCAGTGAGGAAGTCACCGTAAAACAGGGTGGCCCACGCATGATTGTCACTGGATACGCTAACGGCATGGTTGAGTGCCGTTGGTACGACGGCTATGGCGTCAAACGGGAAGCATTCCGTGAAGACGAACTGAAATCCGGTGAGGGACAACAACGGCAGGATGTCTGAACACAACGTTCAGCTGTAAGCAGGTGATCTCTCAACCATTAGTTATATTTATCATTTAGGTGAGAATTATTTACTTGTCAGGCAAAAAAATTGCAGATAAGGTTGGCCTCACATCAGATTTCCTGGTGTAACGAATTTTCAAGTGCTTCTTGCATAAGCAAGCTTGATCCCGACCCGTCGAGGGCCGGGATTTTTTTCGCCTCAAGTCAGCGATTGATCTCCGTCACGCTAAAATCGTGGATATCCAGCTCGAACGCCTCGGCTAATTCATGCCATGTATGGTAATCACGGCCGTCGACGCTGACGCGATCCGGGTCATCGCGGCTTCGATGAATCTCGCTCTCACAGATTTCGTTAATCGCCTCCAGCAGTGCGTCCACGTCAACGCTGACCTCGCGTTTGGCCGTCTCGCTGTACTCTTTCGCGGTTTTCATTCACCTACCTCTCAACCGTTACAGATACCGGGCGTGTGCAGCAAAATCTCTGATGCACACAAAGTAAGTATAGACCGTCGAGAAAACCCGCAATCGCGCGCGCCGGGCGCTGCCAGAAAAAGGAATTTGTTCTACACTGGCACAAAGCCACAGGAGGAAAACTATGAAGGTGAATGATCGGGTTACAGTCAAAACGGACGGCGGCCCTCGTCGGCCGGGCGTGGTACTGGCAATCGAAGAGTTTAGTGAAGGCACTATGTACCTGGTTTCGCTGGAAGACTACCCGCTCGGTATCTGGTTCTTTAATGAGTCAGGTCATCAGGATGGTATCTTTGTGGAGAAGATAGACTAATCATACCGCTTTTATCTTTATGCTGACTGGTGGCATTCCCACCAGTCAGCATCGGTTATCGCATATTCACAAAGATACCGTTGGTGACGTTATCGGTGAGTCGAACGACGTGATAGATAACCTGTTTATTATGCGTCTTGATCTTTCGTTTTATATTCCCCTTATGGGATGAGACGGTTTTTGCTTTGATGTTCATTTGATCGGAGATCTGAATGGTTCCCTGACCCTCCATCCACATGCGTAGCATGCTGGATTCGGTGCGACTTAATGACAGCGTCGGTAGATTGACATCGACAACAATATCTACGTCCTTTTTCAGAATATCGCCAAGAAGTTTGTCCAGTGAATCCGGTTTAATCGACTTCGAACTGATTAATAAATTTTTTCTGACTAAGAGATACTCATCAAAATGGACGTTGGCAATAGCCATAAATACAATAAATAATGTACTGGGATGCTGATTAATGATTTGCTTTATTTGCTGACTGTTAGCGGGATCGTGGATGAAGCAGTCTTCATTAATAAACACCACAGCAGGTTGATGTGCGTCACAGGCGATACTGAGTTCGTCAACAGTTGAAATACCGTTGATTTCCTTTTTTTTCACCCCCCGGCTTACCAGATACCCGGTCAACCCTAGCCGGGTGTAACTGCATAAATCCATAATAATCGTTGACATGGCTTACCCTCACTCAATGCGTAACGATAATTCCCCTTACCTGATTATTTCTGCACAACTAAACGGAATAATAATGACCCAAGATGACGATTTTACTGCTTGTTTTCAGGCGGATTTACTATCCCGTAAAGTTGCGTGTAATTTGCCAGGAAACTTCTTAAAGTAAAGTAAATGTTGCGTTCTGTGAGTAATGCGAAAAAAATAAGCCGCGACAGCGTTATCCTGGTGAATATTGTGCGTTTTTAAATTTCGGACAATCCTTAGTAAAACAGGATAAATACTATGGGTTATTATTTGTGGGCATTTCGCTGATGATATCGGCGAGTAAATTAAAAATTTCGCTGAATAAACGTTCACAGAATGGGGCAATTAATGGCATTAACGCGGCCATTAATGAAATACCTACCGTCAGGGTAAGCGGAAAACCGATGACAAATACAGACAGCTGAGGTGCCATACGATTTAATAACCCCAGTGCGAGGTTGAGGGTGAGCAGCAGCGTCATCACCGGCAGCGCTAGCATCAGACCGTTGAGGAATATTAAGCTACCGGCGCGGGCGAGCGCGAGGAAGGCATTGCTGTTTACCGGGTTACCGCCAATGGGCAGAGTATGGAACGTATCCACCAGCAGCGAGATTAGCCATAAGTGGCCGTTAAAGGTCAAAAACAGCAGCATAGCAAGTAAATCCATCAGTCGTGCCAGCACAGGCATGTTCAGACGACTGCCGGGATCAAAGAATGTGGCGAAGGAAAGCCCCATTTGCAGGCCAATTAACTCCCCAGCCGTACGTATCGCAGCAAACGCAAACTGCATGGTAAAACCTAACGCGATGCCGATCAGGATTTGCTGCATCGCCAGCCATAATGCCGCAATGGAGAAAACAGGAACGACATTGGCGGGCAGTGATGGGGCGATAACAACCGTTATCATCAGGCCCAACCCCAGCTTTACCCGCTTGGGTACCGCACGTTCACTGAGGATTGGCGCCGTTGAAATGAGTGCCAGCACGCGCAGTAGCGGCCAGAAATACAGGTTCAGCCAGTAAAGCCATTGATCGCTCGTCACCTGCAGCATGGCGGCGTCTACCCGATGATATAGGGGATATTGCTGAACAGCGTACGTACATAGTCCAGCAACAGATTAAGCATCCACGGTCCGGCCACAATAATGGCGATAAAGACCGCGACAATTTTCGGAATGAACGACAGCGTCATTTCGTTAATTTGGGTTGCCGCTTGCAGGATGCTGATGATAAGCCCCGTAACCAGAGCGACCAGTAACAACGGCGCGGCGAGGGCAAGGGCGACTTTCATCGCCTCGGTGCCCATCATCATGACCGATTCAGGTGTCATTTCGCGCCTCTAACTGTAAAAACTTTGTGCCAGTGAGCCGACAAGCAGCTGCCAGCCGTCAACCAGCACAAACAGCATCAGCTTAAACGGCAACGCAATTGTGGCGGGCGGCACCATCATCATCCCGAGCGCCATCAGCACGCTGGCGATAACTAAGTCGATTATCAGGAAAGGAATGAAAATCGTAAAACCTATCTGGAAGGCCGTTTTCAGTTCGCTGGTGACATACGCAGGAAGCAAAATACGCATCGGCACCGCTTCCGGCCCTTGCAGCGGTCCGCTGTTTGCCAGACGCGCAAACAGTGCGAGATCGGCTTCGCGGGTCTGGCGCAGCATAAATTCACGTAGCGGCTGCGCGCCTTTATCTAACGCTTCCTGCATGGAGATCTTCTCTTCGCTGAACGGTTGATACGCGTCAACGTAGATTTTGTCGATCACCGGCGACATGATGAAAAAAGTCAGAAACAGCGCCAGTCCGAGCAACACCTGGTTGGGTGGTGCGGACGGGGTGCCCAGCGCATTACGTAACAGACCGAAAACGATGATGATGCGGGTGAAGCTGGTCATCATCAGCAAAATGGCGGGCAGGAACGTCAGCGAGGTGATAAACACCAGCGTTTGCACCGGTAACGACCAGCTTTGTCCGCCGCCGGGCAGCGGCTGGCTAACCAGACCAGGAAGCTGGGCAACGGCAACAGGGCTGAACAACCACAAGCCGAGCAGCGTGAGGGATAACAAACGGCGCATCAGGATCTCCCAGGACGCTTGAGCAAACTCTTCATCATGGCCTGGAAATCCGCAGGGGAGGCCGGTTTTTCTTCTGCAACCACGGGCGCAGGGGGGAGGGTATGCAGCACGTTGATGTGCGATGCCGTCACGCCCAGCACCAGACGCGCGTCCTCAACCTCAACAATCACCACGCGTTCACGCGGGCCCAATGAGGTACTGGCCGTGACTTTCAGTCCTCGCGTACTGGCCCCTTTGGGCGAAAATCCCAGACGTTTTATGACCCAGGCTGCGGCGAGGATCAACAGGATAATCCCCAGCAGCGCGCCGCTGACCTGCACCAACGGTGAGTCGGGTACGGCGGCGGGCTGAGAGACGGTAGCCTGGGTGTTCATCATTAACGACTCAGACGGCGCATACGTTCAGACGGTGTAATGATGTCGGTGATACGCACCCCGTATTTATCGGCGACGACAACCACTTCGCCCTGGGCAATCAGGTAACCGTTGATCAGAATATCCAGTGGTTCGCCCGCCAGACCGTCCAGCGCGACGACGGAGCCCTGCGTCAGGCGCAGCAACTCTTTGATGGTCATGCGGGTACGGCCCAGTTCGACGGTCAGCTTGACCGGAATGTCCATGATCAGGTCGATATCTTGCAGTGTGCCGCTGACGTCACCGCCACCTAACTGCTGGAATACCGCATCGGCCGCACTTTTGGTGGTGGTCGTTGTTTGCTCGTTTAACGCGTCAGCCCACAGATCGTCCAATGCGCCAGTGTTCTCATCGGACGGATTATTCATGTCACTCATTTGGGCTGTTCCTCATTCAGCGAATTCAAAATCGGGTTTATCAAATGTTCTACGCGTAACGCATACTGACCGTTTACGGTGCCATATTGGCTGGTCAGCACAGGCACGCCGTCCACATGAGCAATAATGCGGTCGGGTTTTTCAATCGGCAGTACATCGCCGGGTTTCAGCTTTAAAATCTGCGACAGGCGCAGCCCAATGTCGGCAAAGTTCGCCACCAGCTCCAGCTCTGAATGCTGTACCTGACGCACCAGGTTATTACGCCAGTTCTGATCCTCATTGCGCGAGTTTTCCAGCGGCGGGTTAACCAGCAGTTCGCGCAAAGGTTCGATCATGCTGAAGGGCAGACAGATGTTAAATTCGCCGGTCAGGTTGCCAATCTCAACGTGGAACGGCGTGTTCACCACGATGTCGTTTGGCGAGGTGGTGATATTGGTAAATTTCACCTGCATTTCTGAACGCACATACTCGACTTCCAGCGGGTTGATCGCTTTCCAGGCGTCGCTGTAGCTTTCCAGCGCCAGCTTCAGCATGCGGTTGATCACGCGCTGTTCGGTATGCGTAAATTCGCGTCCTTCCACCTTCGTTGGGAAGCGTCCGTCACCGCCAAACAGGTTATCGACGGCGATAAACACCAGGCTCGGCGAGAACACCACCAAACCCGTCCCGCGTAGAGGTTTCAGGTGGATCAAGTTCAGGTTGGTCGGCACCGGTAAGTTACGCGCAAACTCGTGATACGGCTGGATACGGATCGCGCCCACGGTAATATCCGGGCTACGGCGCAACAGGTTAAATAATCCCATCCGGAACTGGCGCGCGAAGCGTTCGTTGATGATCTCAAGCGCCTGTAAACGCTCACGGACGACGCGGCGCTGGGTGTTGGGATCGTACGGACGAATATTGCTTTCGTTTGCAATACCGGAAATAGGTTCGTCTTTGGTGTCGCTATCGCCGTTAAGCAATGCGTCAATTTCAGCCTGAGAAAGAATACTGTCGCCCATGTCTTTACCGCAGAATAAAAGCTGTATAAAGAACGTCGGTGACAACCTGTTTCGGCTGCCCGACAACGAGCGGAGTCGCGAGCGTCTCTTTGATGGACGTAATCAGTTGCTGCTTACCTTGCTCGGTAGCGAGCGTGGCGGCATTCTGACGCGAGAACAGCAGCAGCAAACGGCTGCGCACTTCCGGCAGATATTCGCTCAGGCGCGCGCGCGTTGCTTCGTCTTTCATGCGCAGCGTGACCCCGATGTACAGCACCCGATCCGCATCACCCAGATTGACGGTAAACGTATCCAGCGCAAAAAACACCGGGGCAGGCGGTGGGGGTGGTTCCGCGCTGACGCTGGCGGACGGCTGCTGGTGCATACGCCAGTAGCTATATCCCGCAGTTGCGCAGGCGGCGAGGGTAATTAACACCAGCAGAGGGATCCAAATAGCGCGTTTACTTTTTTTGTTAATCGCGGAGTCAGTCATCAGATACGGGCTTCCTGTTTCGGTACAGCTTATGGGCTGATTATCCCGTGTCCTGTCCCCGACAAAGCGTGGAAAAGACGCGGATAATCATGCTACCTCTGGCGTTAGGCGAAGATGTCTACTGCGCCATCACCGCGCGCAGCGGCTTGCAGCGAGGCCGGAGCGGCCAGAACGGCGTCATCTTCGCTGGCAAAAAGGTCTTGTCCCTGGGCGCGACCCGGCTGTTGTTGCTGGGCGGAAGACTGCTGCTGGCCAGCGAAGCTTTCGCTGCTGATGCTGCTTTGCCCCAGTTGGATCCCGCTTTCAGCCAGCTGAGTACGCAGCATTGGCAATGCCGCTTCCAGTGCCGCACGCACGTGACTGTGCGGGGACACCATTTGCAGCTGCGCCTGGTTGTCATCGAGCTTAAGGGAGATTTGTACCTGGCCCAGATCCTGCGGATGTAAACGCAGTTCCGCACTTTGCTGGCCCTGACGGGTGAACAGCGTGACGTGCTGACTCAGCGATTGCTGCCATTCGTGGCTACCCAGCGGGGCGCTGAGTACCGGAGCGGCAGCAGGCAGCGGCTGTGCGTGCGGCTGCGGGCCAGCCGGTGGCGTGATTGCCGCGCCAACGCTTACCGGGGACGGCGTGCTTTCCATCTCCGCGCGTGCGGTTGCGGCAACCGTCAGCGGGGTTAAGCCTGGATTGCGCGTCGGGTCGACACCAGCGGCGTGCATCGCGACATCCGCCTTACCTTTTTTCACTTCACCGGCAGTCAGTTCGCTATGAGTATTCGCAGGACTGCCAGAGGTATTGCCGCGCAAAAGCGAGGTCAGGACGGTGTCTGCCGGGGCGGGCGCGGTTTCAACGGCTGGCGTAGTGATGGGCTGGCCCGGCAACATGGCAAACAGTGCGCTCAGGCTCGCCAGATCCTCATCGCTGAGCGTGGTGGTCTTTTCGTCCTGTTGTGCGGCTTTGCCTGACGCCGTCAGGGCATTCACCTTCAGCGACGGCGTGAGTGCGGACAACAACTGCTGAGCGTCGGTCAGGTCGGCCAGCGTCGCGTCCGTTTGCCCACCTTTTTGTGCCAGCAGATCCGCTAGCTGTGCGGCCTGACCGTCATCGCCCTGTGTTTGCAGCAACCCTTTTTGCAGTTTGCTGCCCGCCGCCTGGAGATCGGCAAGCGTAAGCGGGGCATCTTTACCCTGTGCGTCGCCCGCGCCTAATGCGCCAGCCAGCAGCGCTAAAAAATTCTCGGGGGAATCTACCGCTTTTCCTGACTGAAGGCCTGCGGCTACGTCGGTGTCGGTGGCGATCAGTTGGGGCAAAGTAATCATTCGGGTTTCCTCATAGCTGCACGCTGAGCAAATTCATCCATTTTTTTCTGATCCAGGCGGTTTTCAGCCAGTAAGGCCGCCGTGGTTTGTCGGTCCTGCAGGGTTTTCCAGGCCTGCAATCGCTGTTTTTTATCGCGCCAGCTGTTCAGCGCCAGGTCAACTTTTTGCGTCCACTGATTCAGCTGTTGGCGATGCTGCTCTATCGCTTTTTCCAGCGTCTGAATAAATTGCTGGTAGTTGATCCAACGGTTACTGGTGATCCCCTGACCCATATCACTATTGAGGTTGTTTCGGTACTCATGCTGATAATCGATCAGCATCTTTAACTGTTCCTCTGCCTGCTGACAGCCGCGCCGCATTTCTCCCAAAAGAATCGCGGCGTCATCGACCTCTTTTTCAGCCAGGTCTTTCAGTGTTGCCAGTGCACCATGTTGTGCCATGACCTATGCTCTCCTGCTTAATCACACACCAGGGAAAATCAGATCCAGAGCCTGCAGGGAATCTTCCCAGTCAGCCCGTTCAAAGATGCCTTGCTGTAAAAAGGCTTCCAGCTGTGGCCACAACGCGATGGCTTTATCCAGCATCGGGTCGCTGCCTTTGGCATAAGCGCCCACGCTGACTAAATCACGGTTACGCTGGAAACTGGACAGCAGTTGTTTAAAGTTACGCACCCGCGCATAGTGTTTTTCGCTGATAAGCGCGGTCATTGCACGGCTGATTGAGGCTTCGATATCAATGGCCGGATAGTGGCCCGCTTCCGCCAGGTGTCGGGACAGCACGATGTGACCGTCGAGAATGGCGCGGGCGGAATCGGCAATCGGATCCTGCTGATCATCGCCCTCGGTCAGTACGGTATAAAACGCCGTTACCGAGCCGCCGCCGTGAATACCGTTCCCGGCACGTTCCACCAGCGCCGGTAATTTGGCAAACACCGACGGCGGATAGCCTTTGGTCGCAGGTGGTTCACCGATGGCCAGCGCGATTTCACGTTGCGCCATCGCGTAGCGGGTGAGGGAGTCCATTATCAGCAGGACGTGCTGCCCACGGTCGCGAAAATCTTCGGCAATACGCGTGGCGTAGGCGGCACCCTGCATACGTAACAGCGGCGAGACGTCTGCCGGGGCGGCAATCACCACCGAGCGTGCGCGGCCGTCAGCGCCGAGGATATTTTCGATAAAGTCTTTTACCTCACGACCACGTTCACCAATCAGCCCGACGACGATGACATCGGCCTGGGTATAACGCGCCATCATGCCGAGCAACACGCTTTTACCGACGCCGGAACCGGCGAATAGCCCCATACGCTGGCCGCGACCGACGGTTAACAGCGCGTTGATGGGGCGCACGCCGGTATCCAGTACGTGCTCAATGGCGGTACGTTGCAACGGGTTAAACGGCGGGGTAATTAACGCCCCGGTTTCGGTGGTGTCGGGCGCGGGCAGGCCGTCGAGCGGTTTTCCGCTACCGTCGAGCACGCGGCCAAGCAGGGCGGGGCCAAGCGGCAACTGCTTGCCACTTTGCAGACCTTCACCGGCAATGTTTTTCGCGTAAACGCGCGCGCCGGGCAGAACGCCTTCAACCTCTTCGAGCGGCATCAGAAACAGACGCTGGCCGTTAAACCCCACCACCTCGCTTTCGACTTCCTGGGTTTCGTTGCCGTTCTGACGCTCAATTACGCAGGTCGCCCCCAGCGGCAGCTGTAAGCCCGTGGCTTCCAGCACCAGTCCGGTTGCGCGGGTCAGGCGTCCGTAGCGACGCACAGACGGCAGCAGCGACATTTTCTCTTCGAAGTTGTCCAGCGTGGTGAGCCAGCGGGTCAGACGAGTGGTCATTACACGACTCCAGGTGCTGCCAGACGGCAAAGTTCCTGCCAGCGCGTGGCGACGCTGGCATCCAGATCGCCTTCGTCCGCGGAGACTTTACACCCGCCATGATGCAGCGTAGGGTCACCGCGCAGTCGCCAGCCGTGCAGGCTGAGGGTAGCGCCGAGCATCTCTTCCACGCGCTGGAGATCGTCCGGGTGCACGCGCAGCTGAGGTTTACCGCTGAACAGCGGCTCCTGCTGTAATAGCTGTTGAATTTGCTTAATCAGCGCGGCGTTATCGACGATGGGCGTCTGACCAATCACCTGTCGTGCGGCTTCCAGCGCCATTTGCATCAGGCGCGAAGCGATCACGCTGTCCAGCGCGTCCAGCGTATTTTGAAACTCGCTCACTAACTGCTGCATGCGGGCGTGAATCGGTGCATGCTGCGTGCGGGCCTGGGTCTGGCCTTGCTCCAGTCCCTGCGCTAATCCTTCCTGATAACCTTGCTCATGGCCTTTTTGCCGACCTTCCGCCAGACCGGCGTTATAGCCTTGCTCATGCGCCTGCAGTTGCAATTGTGCCAGCTGTTGCTCGAGCTGTTGCTCAGGGGACAGCTGCGGCTCTTCCGTCTCGTCTGTTTGCAGGGGGCTGCTGTCATCGGCCAGCACGAACTCCGCCATCGGCGGCGCGAGGTCGTCCGGAGTCCAGACTTTCCACGGTAGTTCGTTAGACATAGGTATCCTCGCCGCTGCCGATCACCATCTCGCCGGTTTCCGCCAGACGACGCACAATAAGCAGGATCGCTTTCTGTTCGTTTTCCACCTGCGACAGACGTACCGGGCCACGGTTGGCGAGGTCGTCGCGCAGAATATCGGCGGCACGTTGCGACATGTTGCGCAGGAACTTCTCGCGCAGCGGCTGTTCGGCACCTTTCAGGGCAATCAGCAGTGACTCGGAATCCACTTCCTGCAGCAGACGCTGGATGCTGCGATCGTCGACGTCCACCAGGTTTTCGAACAGGAACATCTCGTCGATGATTTTCTGCGCCAGCTCGCCGTCGAATTCGCGCACGGCGGTAATGACCGCTTCTTCCTGCTGGGTTTTCATCAGGTTGATAATTTCTGCCGCCGTTCTCACGCCACCCATTTTGCTGCGCTTGAGGTTCTGGCCATCAAGCAGGCCGTTGAGCACTTCGGTCAGTTCCGCCAGCGCGGCCGGCTGCACGCCGCCGAAGGTGGCAATACGTAACATCACGTCGTGGCGCAAACGTTCGTCGAACAGCGCCAGAATATCGGCAGCCTGGCCGCGTTTGAGGTGCACCAGAATGGTGGCGATGATCTGCGGGTGCTCGTCGCGGATAAGGTCGGCGGCGCTTTGCGGCTCCATAAAGTTGAGCGTTTCAATGCCGCTGGTGGTATCGCGGGTTTCCAGAATATCTTCCAGCAGGCTGGAGGCACGTTCTTCGCCCAACGCTTTCACCAGTACCGAACGCAGATATTCGTTGGCGTTAATGTTCAGCGCAGCAAACTGCTCGGCCTCTTGTTCAAACTCGGCCAGTACCTCGGTCAATTGCTTGTTGGAGATCTGGCGTACGTTGGCCATCGCCGTACTGAGAGCCTGC
This sequence comes from Citrobacter sp. FP75, assembly GCF_018342065.1. Lineage (GTDB taxonomy): Bacteria > Pseudomonadota > Gammaproteobacteria > Enterobacterales > Enterobacteriaceae > Citrobacter. The sequence continues at coordinate 829,879 of NZ_JAFDOE010000001.1, forward strand.
ACTTCGCGCGTGGAAAGATGCTTGAACACCTCCGCCGCGCGATCTTCGCCAATGGTCATCAGTAAAATGACGCTTTTATCGGTGCCGCTGAGATTACTCATGTTCGTTATTTATCCACTGGCGGATGACCAGCGCCACAACGCGCGGATCGTTATCTGACATTTCACGAATACGCTGGCTCATGACTTCTGCGCCCAGACGCTGGTTCGTACGACGTTGCTGGGTCTGCTCGTCTTTGCTGAGACGCACTTCTACCGCTTCTTCGGTTTCCTGACGAACACGCGTTTGTTCTTGTGCGACTTTCGCCTCTTCATTGCGACGAGCCAGCTGTGGACGTACCGCTTTGCGCCACAGGATCCAGGCTACCAGCAGAACCAGTAACCAGCGTCCGGCAACCATCAGTTGTTCAATAAAGGACTGCTGCTGCCAGAACGGCAATTCACCACCGGCTTCGTCAGTTGCCGTGAATGGTGAGTTCACCACGTTCAGGGTATCGCCGCGTTTATCGGAGAAGCCCATGGCTTCGCGGGTCAGATCCTCAATCTGTTTCATCTGATCGGCAGTCAACGGCAGCGGTTTACCGTCCGACAGGGTTTTATAGTTGACCACCACCGCTACGGAGAGACGCTGCACGTCGCCGACGTTCATTTTGGTATGGCGAATGGTGCGGTCGACTTCATAGTTGCTGGTTTCATTGCGCTGAGTACTGCGCGGTCCTGCATAACTGTTATTCGCCGTTTGCGTGGTTTGCGCATTCTGCTGATTCGCCGGTGGAGTGTTGATCGGCGCGGTATTCGCAGGCGCAGGCTGATTTGACAGTGCGCCCGGTACGCCGCCAGGGGCTCCGCTACCCACCTGTTCGCTGACATTGAGCTGGCGTGAACGCAGCACAGCCTGTGAGTCATCGCCGTTAGGACTGTATTTCTCTTCAGTTTGTTCTTTGTTGGCAAAATCCAGCTGGGCGGTGACCTGCGCGTGGACGTTACCGTTGCCGACGATCGGTGACAGGATCGATTCGATACGACGCTGAACGCGGCCTTCGACATCACTGGCGTATTTCAGTTGTGCATCATTCAGGTCGCGGCTGCTGGTGTTCGACTGCGTTAACAGATGCCCCGCCTGATCGACCAGCGTGACGTTGCCCGGTGGTAAACCGGCTACGGCGCTGGAAACCAGATGGGTAACCGCGCTGATTTGACCTTCATCCAGCGCCCGACCCGGTTCCAGATTCACGGTAACGGAGGCCGAAGGGGATTTTTGCTCACGCACAAACAGTGACGGTTTCGGCATTGCCAGATGCACGCGGGCGCGTTTCACCGGACCCAGCGTTTCAATGGTACGGGCCAGTTCGCCTTCCAGTGCGCGCTGGTAATTCACCTGTTCGCTAAACTGGCTGATACCAAACTTTTCCTGGTCCAGGAGTTCAAAGCCCACCGCGCCGCCTTTTGGCAGACCTTGCTGGGCCAGACGCAAACGCAATTCATGTACTTTATCGGCAGGAACTTCAATGGCGCCGCTTCCTTCGGCAAAGCGATAGGGAACGTTCATTTGCGTCAGTTGAGTGACGATGGCGCCCCCGTCCTGTTCGGAAAGGTTGCTGAACAGCGTGCGGTAATCAGGCGTTTTAGCCCACAAGACCATCGCCACGATGATAGCGACGGCAGCGGCACCCGCCACAATCAGAGGAATTCTGGGATTCGCGCGCAGGCGGTTTAACCACTCGAGAGGTTTCAGTGGGGTTGCAGTCGATGCTGTCGCACTCATCTCGCACCTCGTGGATTATCGTGGACGGCGTTTTTTGCAAAGTGGAACAAGACTCACTCCCGGGTCAGCAAACTCGAAAAATTGACCGTCACATTATTTGCGGTTTCAAATTTTTCTATGCGCCAAAAACCGAGGGTTTTTATCGTTATTTAGCGCCTTTATCTTATTGACGAGCTGGTAATCTCTGCTACGTGAAAAATCATCCAGGGGATCAGTATGTCGGCAATACAGGGGATTGAAGGGGTCATCAGCCAGTTACAGGCTACGGCGACGTCAGCGAAAATGCAGGATCTGCAGCCACAACCGACCGTGAGCTTTGCCGGTCAGCTGCATGCGGCGTTAGACCGAATCAGCGATGTGCAAACCGCATCACGCGTGCAGGCAGAAAAATTTACCCTGGGTGAGCCGGGCATTGCGCTGAATGATGTGATGACCGATATGCAAAAAGCGTCGGTCTCGATGCAGATGGGGATTCAGGTGCGTAACAAGCTGGTATCGGCGTATCAGGACGTGATGAGCATGCAGGTTTAGGTTGCCTAACCTAATGATATTTATAATTAATAACCATCCGATCCCACAGCGTGGGGCATGGATGGGGCAAACTCACTCAATTTCTGGTTGAGTATGAGTACCTGGTCTTGGTTATTTTCAGCCATCCAGGATCCGTATACCCGGTAAACCATTTGCGCGTCGGTGTGGCCCATTTGCTTCGCGATGAAGTTCGGGTTAGCACCGGCAGCTAACGACCAGCATGCATACGTGTGTCGGGACTGGTATGCTCTGCGATAGCGAATCCCGGCGCGTCGCATTGCCGCTTCCCACGACTGGTTAATCGACCCCACTGCGTAATGATGCCCGGCACGGCCATTACGTGACGCTATCTGCGGGTTGAACACGAACGTGCACGGATGCACATCAGTGCGGCCATACTCGCGCAGTTTCACCTCAACCTGATACTGCTTACCCAGGCGTGTTAATTCGGCCTGGCTCTTCAGCACGTCGATTGCCGGCTGAATGAGGTTGATGATGCGGTCCGTTCCGGCCTCCGTCTTCGGAAGGGTGAACTCCTTCGTTAGCGTGTGGTTGCGGCGGATCATCATCGTACCTGCTTTCAGGTCGATATCTTCCCAGGCCAGCGACACAAGCTCACCGTGGCGCACGCCGGTGTATACGGCCAGCGACCACATGTTTTTCAGCTGCTGGTGGGCGCAAGCGTTAATCATCCTGACAAACTCCTCACGCGTCAGCGGGTCTGGTTCGCAGCGCGACCGCTTAAGAAGGGCGATCCCGGTGAACGGGTTTACCCTGACATACCCGCTGTCAGCTGCAAACTTAAACATCCCGCCCATGATCTTCATGTAATTGTTGACCGTTCTGACTGAACGTCCTTTAACAGGAGTTTTCTGCCCAGCCTTCAGGGTGTGATAACCGGTCAGCAATTCCTTTCTGATAAACAGCAGGTCTTCCTGCGTTACTGCAGATACCAGCCTGTCACCACCGATCCTTGGCACCATGTTGCGCGCTATAGATGAATAGCGAGACATCGCGTTGGTGCTGATCTCCATGCGTTTCAGATCCAGCCACTTATTCGCCAGCTCCAGCACGGTGATTTCCTTGCTCTCCACCCCAAACTTTCTCAGGTTTGGCGAGTCCGGGAACTGTGCGGCATAGTTGAAGTTGCCTGTCTTTATCGCGAAGCACACCGACGCGCGTAACTCGCCAGCGACCTTTCTGTTTTTTGGTGTATCCGGCACGCCTAGGCTTTCACGCACCCGGCTACCTTTATATAGGAACCATATGCGGAGTGTTCCTCCGTGGTTCTCCACGCCTGTTGGGTATGCTGACTTAGCCATTATTCCCTCCTGACGTCCAAGAGCCCGCTAAGCATAAACGGATCTTCATTGGTGCGCACCCGGCTGTTTCTTTTTGAGGCTCTCAACCCATTGGTCGATCGCTTTATGGTTATACAAGCACTCGCTGTTTTCTTTTGGGATGCTGTCAGGAGACATGTGGACGTACTCCCTTCCACACAGCCAGCTTTTCTTGCGGGCCCGCGCTATCGTTCCCGGGCGAAGCCCTGTCATTTTCACAAGCAGGTCTTCTGTCACCCACTCGCTGGGCACGATTTGAATGATTTCGCTCATGATCGCTCCTATGACATCGTTTTATAAAACTGCGGACCGTCTGGCGTGGCCGCGCGTAATTCGTTTTCCGGATGCACTGAATAATTTCGGTCGTCCCACCGCACCCAGAACTGCGGATGGTCGCCGTCCGGGTCCTGAAGGCTATCTACTACGCCATTAATGCCGCCGGTCTTCTTCTGGACTATTGCGCCCACATTAAAAGCAGCCATTGCACACCTTCCGGTTCGTGAAGAAATGAGATGAGAGCGCCCAGCGCCATAAGTGCGGCGATGAGCCAGTTCATGGGGTTTGATTGCATGGTGAACTCCCAAAAAGAAGCCCGGCGCGGGGCCGGGCAAAAGGGATGACGTTGCAGTGCTTTCGCACCCAATAGCCAGCTCATAACTGGCTATAAGTTGCGTCATGCTGATGGGGATGGGGATGGGGATGGGTATGGAAGCCACTCTTCGATTCGAACGTCATCATGCTCAATGCCTTCGATCTGGAAAACCCACTGCCACTTTCCTGTGGGGCCGGAAACGCTCTGCCATTCGGCTCGCCAGGCAATAAGCACGCCCTCACCATTAAGATCGTTAACCAAAACCTGTTCATGTGTTTCTGGAAGACGCTCAGCGCATTTGATCCATGCCATATCGGTGCTGAGCAAAGGGGAAATCCGTGAGAGAAGCGTTTTCTGCGCCTCCTCAATAGTCACCGGCTCGCCGGGGCTGCCAAAAATAGCAAAGAAGTCACTTATTTCTGACTCAACGAGCTGTTTCATTGTTGCCATGTTTACTCCTCATGCCGCGCGCTGGGCACGCAGCGATTTAATGTGCTCACTCGTCTCCAATTCGGCGCGTATCTGTGCCGCCTCACGGTGATCGAGGTATTCAAAGTCATTATTAAAGCGGGCGATTGAAGCGGTGTTGATCCGGCCCTGTCGCCAGTAGCTGACTATCTGTGATGTGCAGCTGTGGATGATGACGGGCCAACCATGCTGGTCAGCGTAAATCTGACCCCGTTGAATTAGCTGGAACATTGGTTAACTCCTGCGGCCCCTGCATCACCTGCACTTTTTTGCTACTCCTGCAATTTTTCGTTGCTCCTGCATCTATTTCTTTCTCCTGCAGCATGAGGAAAACTACCGCGACCGCACGCAGCGGGTTTCGGTGAGTCGAGGCGATGCCAGATTCGTGTGTTGCAGTCCAAACGGTCTTGCCTGATGGGGTGAGGCCGATCCGATGTTTCTTCATTTCGGTGAATAACTCTTCCGCTCGGCGTAGCGGGAAGTAACCAGTATGCTGGACTGTTTTGAACCAGTTCCATGACAGCTGGGCACCGGTATTTTCATGCGGGTGAATAGTGGCGCTGTACTTTGGCTTCAGGAAATATGCGAGCCTGACACTAATTTCACCGTCACTGAGTTTGGTGTAATCCATCAACCCCCCCTTTGCTTGCGTATAAGCTCCAGATCAGCCTGGCAACTGGCGCACGTCTGGCAGCCGGGAACTGCAGCGCGACGCGGCTCGGGAATTGGTTCGTCGCATTCTTCACAACGCTCAGCTGACACGGCGCTGTGGTCGATGCGGTGAGCGGAAAGGGCAGCGTTACGCTGAAGCTCTTCAATCTCTGCTGCGGTGTCGATGATATCGGCCATTGTCAATGCTCCCAGAACTGTCGGTTAATTCGGTTGAAGGTGAACGCCAGCAATAAAAAAGGCCGCGATAGCGACCTAGTTATTAGTGACTTCATGCTGCACGCTCCAGTTCTGCGAGCCCGCCGCGCACCGCGTCGATGATACGTTCGAGGTACTGATAATGATGGTTCGGCACTGAAGGCCATTTTGCGTGCCATGGATCATCGCCTAGCAGGTTAAGCAGCTTGTCGCCGACGAGATAATTGCAGCAGCTCGCCTTCACATCTTCAGCATCTTCAGCCTCATCCCACATTGAGCGGGCTTCATTGCCGTCAATTTCATGCTCGCGACGCAGTTTGATGATCTCATCCTTAACGAAAGCGAGGTTGGCGTCATTGTCATCATCTACTGTGCTTTGCAGTTGCGGGTCGAAATAGCCGATAAGGTACTCATTGCTGACGCGCTTAATGAAGTCCTGAACAGTGTCACCGCCCATAGCAAACCAGGCTCCGGTCCACGCCTTGCCGAAGCAGGTGATGGTGATGCGACCCTTACCTGGCTCATAGTTTTCAATCATCACCCTTACCGGGTCGAGGCGTTCAACGTCTGAAATGGTAAACGCCAGAACATCGCTTTTTTCTACCTTCACGATTCAACTCCGAAGCGGCGATTAAACCGCCCTGTGTAAACGACGAACTCTAGGAGGCTAACTCCCAGAGCTTCAATTTTCTTGTGATGCTTATTGATGATGGGTGGCACTGTTTCGTTCCAGTTAGGCTTTGGCTTCTTGCGCATGGCCTGCTGGATTTCCTCGGTGCAGCGGCGGCAGGCGGCGCGGATGGCGTTGTCTGTTTCTGGCGTCATGGTTAAACCCCCAAAGTAGCGACGATGTCCTTCGCCGTCTCACGCGTACTACCCTTGCTGGATATAGCCCGCCGGGCATCAACATGGTGAAGGGTGAATCCGTGCTGCTGATAAAGCTCAAGAACTCGCGGGGCGGTTGAGTTACTGATAAGAACCTTTGCGCCTCGCTGGTGTGCGGCAACGCAGCTTTCCGTAAGTGAAATCTGATCAGCCCATGAGAAACCGCCAGCGGCGTAATTTGTGAAACCTGCGGTACCAGGCAACGGCTCATACGGTGGGTCGCAGTAAACGACATCACCATCACCGGCCAGCGCCAGAGTCCTGCGATATCCTGCATTCAGGAACACGCATTTATGCGACTTCAGCTTAAAGGCCTTTATCTCAATCTCCGGGAAATAGGGCGCTTCGTACTTGCCCCAGCCGACGTTAAAGAACCCATCACGGTTGTAGCGGATCAATCCGTTAAAGCAGTGTCGGTTGAGGAAGAGAAAGGCAGCAGCGCGCTCAGGCGCGCCCATGCGCTGGTTATTAAACTCATCACGCAGCTCTTTGTACGCCTCCTCGCTGTTGGCACGCTCAAAAAGAATTTTGGCAAGCGAACATACTCGGATGTGGTCAACTTCAAGCATCTGATAGAGGTTAATCAGATCTGCGTTGACGTCAGCCAGCAGGAAAGACTTATGCTTTTCGGAGTTGAGGAAAACCGAACCGCCGCCCACGAATGGCTCAACCAGGCGCTTACCTTCAGGAATTAGGTGATACAGTTCCGGCAGCAGCGAATATTTACCGCCAGCCCATTTCAGGAACGGACGCTGCCAGGTACGCGGCGCTGGTTCTTCTGCTGGCATTGCGGCTGCAATTCGCTCACCAATCCAGCGCATAACCGGTACTGCCATGCTATTGCCGATAGCTTTATAGCGCGGGCCATCCGGGCATTCATCAGCATCTTTTCCGCGCCAGCAGATGAGAGTGTGATTATCAGGAAAGCCCTGAAGGCGCTCGCACTCAACGGGCGTAAGTCGTCGAACTGCCACGCCATGCATTACCGCTGGTGCAAGATTGGTTCCGCTGCTGGCGCTGGTTAATGTCGGTGATTGCTCTTCCGCGTAACCAATGCCACCCGCTTTCGCACCCTGTCCGGCCTTGAATGCATACGCAATAGCTGGAGGCTGGCCGCTGTTAGCATGGCTTTTATCGTGGTTTCCAGCGCGAATCGTTGGCGATAGGTCAGACGTTGCATCAGCCCCATTATCTTTGTAGCTAAATGCGATGCAGGCGTTTTCCTGTCCGTTGTTGCGTCCAAGCGTATGCGCCAGTTCTCGGTTAGTGTCAGGATCCTGCGTACCGTGTACGGCGAAGGTTTCAACTTCAAAGTCTATTCTCTGTCCTTTTGCAGTCAGGCAGGCGGCAACATCGATGTTTCCGCTGCCATTTCCACCGCCATAAGCCAGTACGTTCATGCCCCTGTCGGCGCATGGCGAAGAGTCATGGCGAGCAGTTAACGTGCCAGCGATCTCGTCACCGTATTGAGTTTGCGAACTGACGACGGCATAGGTTTCAAGATCCTCGGCAGTGCTGTCGTTTTCTTTTGCAAGAAGAGTTCGGGAAACATCAGAGTAAGAATCTGATACGAGCCCGGAACCGCGCTGGCTGAACAATTCCTGATTACTGGCGCCGATTCCGCCAATATTGTTGGACTGATTTAGGGTTGGGTGAGGGTTTGCTGGGTTATCCCAGTGACTACCGACTTTAGAGCGTTCTCCAGCATTTCTGGCAATTTCCGGTTGCGTTTCTCGGCGCGGCGCAGAATCCCGGCGCACGCTGTCGAGCTCAAAAAGTACCGCTGCGGGATCGAATCCTTTTCGAGCACTTGCGACAACGAACACACGGCGGCGTCGTTGGGCCACTCCGAAAAATTGAGCATCAAGGACGCGCCAGGCGATAACCCTTTCTGGTCCAGACACACAACCTGCGTGCGTCCATTTTCCCCCTGCTGGCTGCAACTCACTGCTTTCTCCGGCAAGTCCTGCCAGAAAGCACCCGAAGGCATTGTCTTTGCTGCTGAGCACGCCGGGGACGTTTTCCCAGACGATGATCGCTTCCGGCTCACCGCGTTCGCGGCGCTTTGCGTCGATTGCATTGGCTAATTCCACGTAAGAGAGGGTTAACTGGCCGCGGTCGTCAGAAAGGCCTTCACGCAAGCCTGCAATGCTGAATGCCTGGCAAGGCGTGCCACCGACCAGAACATCAGGCGCCTCGACATCACCAGCGCGCACCGCATCGGCGATTATGGTCATGTCGCCGAGGTTTGATACTTCCGGCCAGTGATGGGCGAGGACTGCGGATGGGAATGGTTCGATTTCAGAGAACCAGGCGGGTTTCCAGCCGAGAGGTTCCCACGCTTTACTGGCAGCCTCGATGCCGCTGCGCACGCTTCCGTATTTCATGCCGCCTCCTGCCTTTCCCGATATTCCTCAGCGAGCCGCTGCGCCTTTAATGGATTGCTGACCACTTCACCCCATGGCATTAGCCAGCCGTTACCAATGAAGGGAAGGCACAGTGTGCCAACCCTGATGTCGTCGTGAGCGTGAGTCATAGGATGGACTCCATTTCGTCGATGTAGAGGCCCTGAGCAATCAGGCGGCGACGGCGGGCGGCACGTTCAATGCATTCCTGCCGCCTGCCCTCCTGCGATTGTTCAATGGCACGCCTGGTGAACAGCCGCGATTTACCCTGTGGCGTTACGACCTTTGGCTTCGTTACCAGGTCGAAAGTGCGGTCACATATGCCGTCCTCGTTGAGCCATTTTTCCGACTCAACGATCTGCGCTATCTGTCCGGAGCCGCGGGTAATACCGTTGGCGACCCGGTTAAACTCGATGAGCGTTACGCCAAACTTCTCGGCGATTTCGTTGCCGGTGACCGGGCGGCCGCGCGTCTGGATCATCCAGATAACGCGCTCACGAAGGCCGGAGAATTGCCCGGTGCGCCCGGGTCTGCGGTAGAAGGGTGTGCGTTTCATTTCCACTGCTCCCCGAACGTGAAGCCGATTTCCGCCAGCGCTTCGTCCATCTTCTCGATGAACTCCGGAACCATTTCGTTGAAATCGTTCATGTACTGCGGATCCCGCTCAACGACGACATGGTGAATACCTTCGCGCTTCATGCGCGGGTCGTAGTTGGCAAAGAACCAGGCGTCTTTGCCGGTAACCCACATGCTGTACTGCACTTGGGCCATGTAGGCGGACTTGATGGCTTCGAAACCGCCGAGACGGAATTTCATAAAGTCGCGGGAGGTGAACGGGCATTTCAATTCGAGGCCGAAATCGTTACTGCACAGGCCGTCAGGGGAGCACGCAGTGCGCATGCTCTCGTCACGGAACAGGATCGGAGACTCCGTGACTTTCACGTCGGTGGTGAACTCGAAGAGGGTACGGGCGTCTTCCTCGTACTGCTTCCCCCAGGCCAGCGCCTTGGCGTTAACTTCTGGCGCCACGCCGGTGCATACCTCGGCGAGTAGGGTGTGGAAGTAGGACATTTTCATGTCTGTCCACTTCTTCCCCGATCTTGGCTTGGATATGACGTTGTGCACTTCTGAGGCAGTAATAACGCCGAGCCTTAATTTGGCCCATGCTTCATCACCTTGCTCTACGGTGGACACATCAATTCCGGTCCGGGCAAGGATAATTTCTGGTGTCATAGTTTTACCCTGTATACGTTCTGCTTATTTGAACGGGTGCCATCGTGAAACCATATTGCGCACCTGGTGACTTCTATCCATTTACGCCGCTCAAGCTCGGCGATGAACCATGAAACGCGGGACTTTGTAATGCCTAAAATCTTTGCCATGTCGCGAATATTGTGTTTTCCGCTTCGCAACAGTGAAAGGAGGGAAGGTGTCATGCTGCCGCCTTTTGCCTGAGGAACCCGAGAGCCTTAACACCTTCCACTTCTGTTAGGTCGGCTGGCTGCGAGATAGGACGTTTGAAAATGCGTGAGCAGAGAGGGAGGAGATCGGCATCCCATGTCTTATCCAAGGAGACAAGCAGGTCGTTAATCTCTTTCTGCGTGGTTTCGCTAAGCGGCGTTATATCGCGCTCAGGCTGACGCTCTGCTGTAAAGTTGATACCTTCTTCGCCCTCGGTGTTAACGTGGTCTATGGCGGCGTCCAGGCGCTCACGGCGAGGCCAGTATTTTGCTGCCTGCTTCACGACTGTTTTGAGGATCATCTGTTCTTCGTCAGTGACCCAAGGACACTTTTTACTGTTGTCAGATTTGTACTTCTTCCATGCTTCAGACCGGTCACGGATGGAGTAGATGGCATCGATGCGCATCGTATGGGTGAGGTAATCACCATCGTCAGTTTTTACCGTTACATACGCGCCTACGATGTCCCCGCGCTGCTCTTCAGTATCGAAGTCGTTGTAGATGTGGATCGGCGGCTTATCGAGCCCCTCGCGTCTGAACTGATCGTTTCTGCGAACAATTGCCGACTGGCACCACTTAATGGCGCCAGACTGCTGTGCAATATGCATCAGGCCCATGTAACTGATGTCGAGGCAAATAGCCCCTTTACGCGGAACCAGGTAAGCCAGCTTCTGAGCCGGGTTTAGCGAAATACCGATAGCCGCAACGTTGATGATTGCGTTCTGCGTGCTGGTCTGGTTCTGGAATGCGACTTTCGCGAGGTAGTCATTGTTCTGAAATAGCTGGATGGCGAACTGGCTTTCCTTCGCCCACACCATCCGCTCGTCTGTGGCCGCCTTAATGAAAAGCGGCTCCTGTTGTTTGACGAAATCAACAAGGGTTAAGCTCATAATCACTCCTTAGAACGGGCAGGGCGCTTGGCGCTGCCATTCTTCTTCGGCGCGGGCATATGCGCAGGCCGAAATGTATTCGTTGTATGCCTCTTCGGCCTTTTCTCCGATAAGCGCAAACTGGGCTTCCTGGGGCAGGAACAAGCTGCTCATTTCCAGAGGTTTCGCAGGGAACATGGCGATCAGCTCTTTCGCCCGGTCGTCGATCCACTTCTCTTTCTCGTCGGTGAGCTGCTGCTCAACCCACCCCCGATCTTCGATGAGGTCGTAAGTGAGGTATGCGTTCATAAATTCTCCGGTTTTCTTTCTTCATGAACGGCATGTTTGCCGTGCATGCGCTCTCTTGCTGCAACGACAACGGCCCTGGCCTCATTAAGGTCGGTGAAATTTCCAAGGTGGTATTTTTTGCCGTCTATAGAGCAGCGTGCATGCCAGCGTTTATCTTTCTTGTTCCAATAAACGCCTTTGACGCCGCTTGTGTTATTTTTTGGAGAGAGCTTATTGAGTTGATTAATCCAGTGAGGAACGTCTCTGAGGTTGCATAACCGGTTATCAGTTCTGATGCCGTTTATGTGGTCTATTTCGTGCTCGGGCCATGAACCATAGGAATAAAACCATGCAAGCCGGTGGCACAAATATCTTTCGTGGTCGATTGAGATACGTAGATAGCCAAAGGGATTTAATGATCCGGCTATAGTTCCAGGAACCATTCCACCGGCTGTTTTGAGCCTGGTGAAGATTCCTGTCTCTGCATCGTAGTGAAACAATTCCTTTAACCTCTGAATTGAAAGCATGGCAATGCCTCCCGGTTAGGCCAGGCCGATCGGTTGAATAGGGTGGTTAGTGCTGGATGGGGTTGCCGTGACCGTCCAGGAGGACGTCAATCACGCAATCACTGAGGCGGATGATTTCTGCATCGGTGTGCAGGTATACCCATTTGCGCTCCTGAATGACTGCTGAGACGCGATAGGTGCGGCCCTCATGCATTGCCATCATGCCGGGCATGACGCACTGGCGAATGAGCGGGGTGGTGCCGTAGTGGTGCATCATTTTTTACCCTCCACCTGAGCCAGTAAGCCAGCAACGTGCATCTGCCAGCGGTTCAGTGTGACCTGCTCTCGCGGATTGGTGAGCGACGTTAACCGCCATTCATTATTGTTCAGGGCGCAGCGCTTTACGGAGTACTGCTTGCCGTTGTGGGTGACTGTCATGATGCCTCCCGCTTTTCTTTGATGTCTGCGCGGAGGTGAATCTCGTCGCCATTCGGCAGTGGTATAACGATGATGTCATCGCGAGCAACCATCAGGTGTGCTACAGCGAAAATAGCCTCGTCTGTCACATCAAACTTCTCGCCAGTAAACTGACGAACACCGGGCGCCAATTTGCCTGGCTTTGACCGACCCGCGAAAATTCGCTTAGTCAGACCTGAAAAACCTACTGTGATTGGGTTGCTCATAAATCCTCTTGGCCTTATCGCGGCGAACGGAACGGTTAATACAAGACTTCTGCGCTAATGGTCGGTGGATGGCCGCCGGTTGTCATAACTAAGCCGCCTCGATGAAGCGACTGAGGTATGAAAAAAGCCGCTGGTTAGGCGGCTTATCTGATCACAAATTTTCGTCGTAAAACTTTTTGATGTGTTCTGCGAATAACGCTTCATCGAATGAACCTGCGTCTTCATCACCATCTTCCAACCAGACACCGCCGTCGCCGAACTGACTGATTGTGATATTGCCAATGGTCACGCTGTTTGCTTCACCGTTGTCGGTTGATGGATTGCATTTTGTTTTGCCAAACTTCATCGCCTTACCCTCTGTCGTTACCCGCTGATGCGGGAGAAATGCTTTGGTGGTGAGCACAGCCGGGCGACTAACTCCGGTCGCGTACTCATTGCCAAGCGCCTTCGCCGAGAAGGTTTGCTTCTGCACTCACCCCAAAACATTCCACGGTGTGCCCCGGCATAATCCGGGGCTGAATGTTGGTTTTCAGTCGTCACTGTTGCCTGTTACATAACTCCTCCTATAAGGTGCGCCGCGTCGATAAGGGTGGCAGCGGCTAGCCAGGAACTTTCGAAATGCTTTGGTGGTGTGGTCTGGAATCGAACCAGAGGTACGGCCGTCATGCCCGCGTCTGCCACTGCGCTACCACACCCCAAAGCACTTCGCCACACTCTCGCAGTGGCCGCGCTCATGCCCTTGAGTACCTGTCGCTCATCGCCGCTCATAACCGGTGCGCGTCTGGCTTTCGCGCTGCTTTACCCGCATACCCTTTCCTCGATTAACCCTGACCAGCGGTATGTCGCAGTTCGGACCTGCATCTGGCTCTCACATGGAGACTCGGGGCCGCATCATTACTGCGGCTTGAAAGAGCGGTCTGTCCGCTTTAGTGTTTCATTGGAATCACTCCCCTAAGTTGAATCAGCGCCCCATCATCGGGGCGTTTCAAATTGAGTGACTTATCAGCTCATCGCAGCGTGGTCCTCTACACCTACCGTACGCATACGGACTCAGTGCTTACCTCGATCCCATCGGGTGCCATTTCTTTTTGCCAGGAGCGCTACGGCTTGCCTGTCACTCAGTCTGATTTGTTAAAGAAGCAGGCGACTTGCTGTCCGCCGCTGGCTAACTTCGCTCAGCTGTCGATGTTTCGTTTCGATGAGCTAACAATAGCTAAAGCGATTATTTGAGTCAATCGCCAAAACGATATTTATCATCGATAAAGCGATAATCCCTTGAATGTTAAAGCGATATTTTTTTATTTGCTTAGGAAAAAAGTGATAAGGATTGGGTTTGTATCAGGCGGGAAAGCGGTGGGGAGGTTGGCGGGCAATAAAAAACCCGCCGTAGCGGGTTATGCAAATCGTTTATAGTCGACTGACTGTCTGAGTAGTACCTTGGCCATCACGTAGAACGCGTCCTCATCTTCAGGTTCGACGTACCATTTTTCGTAAATCGGGTTATCGGATATTACTGCCAGTCGGTCACGTTGCATCTGCAGGCGCTTAACGTGCAGTGTCTTCCCAAATACAAAGACGTATACCCCGTCACCATCAAAGTGCGTAACACCGGTATCAACGAAGATCTGATCACCAGGTGAAATCGTGCCGTCCATACTATCGCCATTTACTGTAATCACTTTGACGTGCGCAGCTGGACGGTTGCCGAACAAGGCTCGCGCCTGCTCAGTCGTGTATTCAATGGCTCGTATAGTTTCAATGAAATCGCTGGTGACAATGCTGCCCGGCCCAGCGCTGGCTTTAACGTCGAGTACATCCACGCGGTAAATCCCATTCAGTGACGGCTTAACCTGGTATAGCGCAGACGGTTCTCTTGCGCTACTGGAAGCCATTTCCCCTTCACCAGTAGACAGCCACTCCGGCCGCACACCCAGGACAGAGGCAATTTCAACTGTTTTACGGGAGCCGTTTGCTTCCTTGAGTAGCTTATTAACGCTGGACTGAGCCATGCCGACATCTTTGGCTAATCGGCCCTGTGTATATCCAGCATGTTTCATTGCCTGCGCCAGGCGCTCCGAGAATCCCATATTCACCTCTGTTAATGACTCCTTTAACTCTATCGCTCAAGCGATTATTTAGCAAAAAATCGCCTATGCGATTGACATTCGCTAAAGTGATAACCATAATCGCTTTAAACTGATAGCTGAGGTGATTATGAAGACCCCAACAGTAGAGAAGAACTCCGCAGTAGAGAAAGCGATCGCCATCGCTGGCAGCCAGAAAGAACTAGCAAAACGATGCGGTAAAGCCCAGTCCACCATCTGCGACTGGCTTAACGGAAAGAAACGCATATCCCCGGTTCACGTTCCTGAACTGGTGAAAGCAGTTGGCGGTGAAATCCAGGCTCACGAATTCCGGCCGGACCTACCGTCCATCTTTCCACACCCTGACAACCATGCCGCTTAACGGCGGCCCTAACCACGAAAGGGAAAGCAATGCATTCACTTGCGTATCAACAAGGTAACAAATTTTCGCCAGCGGCGATGATTTACCAGAATCGCCGGGAACCTGATTCCACGGCGTTAAACATCGATGGGATCCGGGCAGCTGTTCGAGCCTGGGCAGCTGATTGCCGCAGCCGTGAATTTGTCGCAGCGCTGATTGTGGAAGAGTGGCGGGCATCAGGCGGCAACGGTCTGGATATCCCGACTGACTCGCATCGCCAGATGCAGAAAGTGTTTCGCTGGATCGATGGCGACACCGAGTACGCCGCCAATAACATTCGACAGCTGGCTCCGGCAATCCTGGCCGTGTTGCCGCTGGAGTACCGCAACCGCCTGGTGCCACAGAACGACACGATGTCGCTGATCGCTTCTGCGATGAAAGAGTGTGCTGAAGCTAAACAGGCTGTGCTGCTGGACGCTCCAGAACATCAGAAACTGAAAGAGGTAAGCGAGGGTATAGCGTCGCTGTTCCGCCTCATGCCGGAGCAGGTAGGCCCACTGATGACGATGGTCACGTCGATGCTGGGGGTCATGTGAGAAGTACAGAAATGGCGAAAGCTGCGGTGCGCGAACACCAACAGCTTTCTGGTGCAAATCGTTTGGACTCTTTGCAGGAGTAAGTATGTCAAACACCGCCAAAGTAATCAAATTCCCTGCGCAGCAACCGGCGCAGCAGGAGAATCGCATGGCCGATCTGGAAAATGGCTATCTTCGCCTTGCTAACCAGATTCAGGATGCCCTGTGTTTCGTAGAGCTTTCAGGGCGTGAGTTCCGCGTGCTGAATGCCATTGTTCGCCTGACGTATGGCTGGTCCAAGAAAGAAGACAGGATCACCAACAGTCTCATCGCAGATAAAACCAGACTGGCCGTTAAGCACGTTTCTGAAGCTGTGCTCAGCCTGGGTTATCGCAACATCATCAAGATGCGCAGAATTGGGCAGACACGTTACATCGGGATTAACACACTTCTGGATAGCTGGGCTTACAAAAAGCCAAAATGTGCAAAGTGCCCGGTCAATTTCCCGGTCGCTGAAGCTGTAACGCAGGTTATTACCATCCCTGAAATCGGGGATAGCGAAATCACCCCGCAAACCATCCCTGAAAACGGGGATAACCATCCCCAAAAACAGGGAGAGGTATCCCTGAAAACAGGGAACACCAAAGACATTCTTCCAAAGACAAATATAAAACCTAATACCCCCTCTAATCCCCCAGGGGGGAAGGGCAAGTTTGATCCGCTCGGAATTGATGTTCCTGAATGGCTAAATCAAACCGCCTGGGAGGAATGGGTTGCCTACCGCAAGCAGTCTGGCAAGCCAATCAAAACTGAGTTGACCGTAACGAAGGCTTTCAAGCTGCTGAAAGAGTGCCTGGAAGCTGGACACAATCCGGTCGACGTGATCAACACCAGTATTGCGAACGGATATCAGGGACTGTTTAAGCCGAAGTTCGCTGTCAAGCCAGCCGTCAAGCCGGATCTGGACTTCAACAACACTGACTGGGCCTATGAGGTGATGCGATGAAATCTCTTGCAGAGCAGATGCACAACCACGACCGCGAGCAGATGAGCCGCATGGCGCATAACCTGCCAGAGCAGTACCAGGAGCGCGCACCGGTCGAGCAGGTGGCTCAGGTATTCAACAAGCTGTTCAACGAGCTCCGCGCCGCGTTCCCGGCCAGCATGGCGAACTTCCGCACTCAGGATGACCTGAACGAATTCCGCCGTCAGTGGCTGCTGGCGTTTCAGGAGAACGGGATCCACTCAATGGCTCAGGTCGATGCCGGTATGCGCATTGCCCGCCGCCAGGAGCGCCCATTCCTGCCTTCACCGGGTCAGTTCGTCGCCTGGTGCAAGCAGAGCGGAGGGGCGATTGGCGTCACCGTTGACCAGGTGATCGCCGAATACTGGGACTGGCGTAACCGCTCGTTCGAATTCACCTCCAGCGAGCAATTCCCCTGGTCGCAGCCGGTCATGTACCACATCTGCGTCGAGCTGCGTCACCGCAGCACAGAGCGCCAGTTAACGCATGGTGAGCTGGCACGCGAGGCGGGTGATCTGCTGGACATGTGGGAGAAGCGCGTCACCGAGGGCAAGCCAGTGCCGCCGGTACGCCGGGCAATTGCAGCACCGGCATCCGAGCACGGGCCGACGCCGATCCAGCTGCTGCAGGCCAAATACAACCGCAACAAGTCGAACGGGATGGTGTGAGATGAAAGGCAAGCAGGCAATTCTGCGTTATCTCGAAACGCACCGGACCTTCGCTGCGAAGGATGTGGCCGCCGAGTGTGGCATGACCATCAACTGCATCACGAAGAACGCTATCGACCTGGAGCGGGCCAGGAAGATTGTGCGCGTGAGCAAGGTTTGGCGAACGGTGACTTATCGTCTGGCGACTACTGAAGAGCAGGCTGGTACCGCGCGTAGCTGCACCAACGGAATATTTCAGGAGTGCCGGAACAGTCCGGCGATGAAAAGGGTATTGATGGTTTGGGGGAGGGTAGGGGTATGAAAATTTTGAAACTGAGTCAGCAGGCAATAGTTTCTCGTCCGGTCGATTCGATTATCGGGTGGGAAGAGAAAACCATCTACGAGCCAATTTTTGTGGTTGCGGAACATATTGAGTCGTTTTCTTTCGCCGGTGTCAGCCATGTCAAAATGACATCGGGTGAAAAAATTGTGGTTAGAGAAACCCCAGAAGAAATTCTGGCGCTGCTGGGTGTCGATGTTCAAACGGACAGCCTGAAAACATGGGATGAAATTGCGCAGAAGGAGGCCGCCCAATGAGCAAAATCGACAAACAAGCGTGCCGTCCTGACGGCGGCGATATAAGCACTGGCCGCCTCAAAGAAATAGCGGACAACCCGTACGGCGACGAAGAGAAATGCTGGCTGGCTAAGCGCGTGCTGGCGCTGCTGGATGAGCTGGAAGCCAAAGACGCGCAAATAGTCAATCTTACAGCCGAGCGCGATGCTCTTCGTGAAGGAGAGATGGGAGACGCGAAGCACAGTAATACGCGTGCTGCAGCCGATATCTATTTCCAGTTGGTTGAAGAGTGTGAAATCCCTCCTGGCGGTTCACTGGTTGAATATGTAAGCGATCTGCGTGACAGAGCCGCAGCAGCCGGTAAAGGGGAGGCATCATGAGCACATACACCAAAGAGCAGTTAATCGCTCGCATTAACCAGGTAACGGCAATCAATAAATACCGCATTAGCAGAGACCCTGACGCTGATGGATTGGCGATGGATAACGAGCTGTTAGCTATCGCGCTGGCATCGCTCGAAGCGGAGCCTGTGGGTTTTATTGTGAGGAACAAGGAAACGGGGCAGTTTGGCAGCTGGATGCACTCAAAAGCTGATTGGTTTAAGGATGATGGCTATGAAGTCCTGAACGCTTATATCGCACCGCCAGCGCCGGTATCTGTGCCTGAAGTCGCACCAGTAGCATACATCTTCAAACATCCGGCAGGCAGGCTGTTCTGGTCGCTGACTGACGAGAGCAACAAGGGGCAATGCGACGTTATGCCGGTTTACTCCGCTCCAGTTCCGGCTTTTGTTCCTCCAGTCATTGAGCCGGATTACGAGGTCATCAAAGGCATACTTCCAACCGCTAATCCAGATGAATATGCGTGCTGCATCGCGGCTGATATGTGGAACGCCTGCCGCGCCGCCATGCTTCAGGGTGCCAATGGCAACTCTCCGGTGGTGCCGGATGGTTGGGTGGCTTGCAGTGAGCGGATGCCGGATGGCATGCAGACCGTCATCACCTCCAACGGTTTCGATATCGGGCAGGGTTGGTGGGATGGAGAAGGCTGGAACTCATTCGACTCACATGACGTTGTTCCCGGTGAAGTAACCCAATGGATGCCACTGCCGGCAGCGCCGCAGCAGAAGTGATGTATAATCCCCTCAAATCATCGAGGGGATTTTTTATGTCCGACTGGAACATAGCAGCAAAGCCGCAGGAGGATCGCGACAAGGTTAACGTTGACCTGGCGGCTTCCGGGGTGGCCTACAAAGAGCGGCTGAACATGCCTGTTATCGCGGAGGTTGTTATGCGTGAGCAGCCCGAGCATTTGCGGGATTACTTCCTTGAGCGTTTGCGATATTACCGGGAAATGAGTATCACTCTGCCTAAGGCATCAGACCCAAGATATTTAAAACAGGAGGAAGTTAAGTGAGCGAGCAATATGCATATAACGTTAAAATCGAACATGACTTCGGGTTCTTCTTAGACCCAAAACATTATGCCCCTCTGCTGAGTGTGAATGATGAGTCTGCAGTTCTTACTAAATTATCGCTCATACTCGAAAACTTTCTTGTTGTTTACATCGATAACGTACGCGACCCAGAAACTAGCAAGTATGTTTATGCATCAAGAAAGTATTTCGCACCTAAACTTGAATTATGCGTAGCACTTGGTCTACCGGTTCCTCTGGCAGATGTCATGTCCGCCATCAATTCTTTAAGGAATCAATATGCGCACGACATACAGAGGGTTATGACAACAGAGGATGTAGATAAGATAGAGAGATTGCTGAGTAAAATTACGCCTGAATTGGTTAATTTTTATGACGCGATGAATTTGTCATCTATAACTCCACTTTTTGTTGATGGGATCAAGAGCCTCCAGTTTTTGAGGGAGTTACCTTTTGCAACTCCAGATAAGCAAAGGATGAGCGCTCGCTTAGTCGCAATATCTTATGCACTGTCCAATTTCTGTGCATTTTTCCTCATTAATAAATTAGCAAGCAAAGGGATTTTTAAGTCAACAAGGGTAGAGGCCGCAGATCAAGATTAACTTTGATTTTCCATAATCAACCCGCCATAATCATGTCATCGGAGCCTGAACAACCCCGGTGACTTCTGCGCATTTAAGGGGACTTAAATGCGACCACAATCTGAACTCCTCACCTTGTCACAGATGCAGAAATGCACCTGCGATTTTCTGCATTCTGCGGCCTCCGTTAAGGAGGCCGTATGACCCTGCCAGTAGACGGCATCAAACTCCATCGCGGTAACTTCGCGGCCATTGGCCAGCAGATTCAGCCATTGCTGGATGCCGGGCAATGTTTCCGCCTGCAAGTCAAACCGTGGCGCGAGAAGCGCAGCCTGTCGCAGAACGCGCTCAGCCACATGTGGTACACGGAAATTAGCGAGTACCTGATCGCCCGCGGCAAGACCTTCGCTACGCCTGAGTGGGTCAAAGACGCGATGAAGCACACCTATCTCGGCTACGAAAGCAAGGACCGGGTAGACGTCGTGTCCGGAGAGGTAACCACGGTCCAATCCCTTCGCCATACGTCAGAGTTGGAAACCGGCGAAATGTACATCTTCCTGTGCAAAGTCGAAGCCTGGGCGATGAATATCGGCTGCCACCTTACCATCCCGCAGAGTTGCGAGTACCAGCAACTGCGCGATAAGCAGGAGGAGTGATGTCTACTCCACTTTCCCGTGTCATCACGAACGAAATCTTCCGCGTTCCGGCGCGCCGCCAGCGCAAGCCAGCGGTTAAGCCGTCCGACATCCCGACCCTGAAAGACTACACCGCCCGTCTGGTGGATCAGAAATGGCTGCGTCTCGCGGCACGGAGGAATCATGTGTGAATTAAAAGTTGGCGGTATGGCAGTTGTTATTTCTTCCGGTAATGCGGATGAAGTTGGCAGGGTTGTTACTTTGGTCTGCGCTATTAGAAGTGGAGAATTTTACAAATTTCCTGATGGTGAAAAATACGGACTTGTCACCAAAACTCCTGAGTTCGTTTGGGTGGTAGAAGGCGATGTATCTGTTTACACCCATGCCAAAAAAAGCTCTGGTGGGATGTCGATTTTCAGGGCAAAAAGCCTCATGCCAATCGAAGGCGGCGACTTCTCTGATGAAATCCATTCAGAAAAGGAGAAGTCACATGCGTAAGCCATCCCGCCGTAAGTGCAAAGTGTGCGGTGAATACTTCGTGCCGAAATTTCACGACATCCGGATCCGCTGGTGCAGCCCGGAGCACGGCGCAATCCTCGCGATGGAAGAGCGTGAAAAGGAGAAGGTGAAAGCCGCTGCCAGGCGCATCAAGGAGCAGAAGGAGGCCGAAAAGGCCGGGCGCAAGCGCCGCAAGGAGCGGCTGGCAGAGCTGCGTCCTGCCGGTTACTACAAGGCGCAAGCTCAGCAGGCATTCAACGCCTACATCCGTGCGCGCGATGCTGATTTGCCATGCATCAGCTGCGGAGAGACCAACCCGCCCGATCTGCACGGCGGCCAGTGGGACTGTGGCCACTTCAAATCTGTAGGTGCTAACCCTGAACTGCGTTTTGAAGAGCGCAATGCCCATAAGCAGTGCAAATCCTGTAATGGCGGCGCAGGCAAATACACCGCCAAAGAGGCGACAGTCAATCAGCACTATGAAGCTGGGCTGATCGCTCGTTACGGCCAGGAATACGTCGACTGGCTCAACGGCCCCCACGAAATGACCAACTACCGCCGTGAAGACTTCATCCGGATCCGGGATGAGTACCGCGCCAAGCTCAAAGCACTGAAACAGCAGGAGGCAGCATGACAGACGCTGTATTTCTATCGGCATATCTCATTGCGGTGTCCTGCCTCCTAATTAGGGAATGGGTTAAGCACAAGAGGCTCAGAAAGAAGATCGACATAAAGATTAGAGCCATTCGATATGCGGAAAAATACCGAATGCTCAAAAGACTAATGAGGGGTTAGGCGTATGAATTTAACCGAATCCCAAAGGTACGAAGCCGAAAGCGTAGCCAGAGCCAATCTACCGCCAGTAGCAAAGCACAGCCAGAATAAAACCAACCAGCCACAGAAGGAAGCCGCATGAACAGTCAGCAACTGGAATACGTACGTCAGCAGCTCATTGTGGCGACCGCAGACCTCAGCGGGGCGACGAAAGGGCAACTGGTAGCTTTCGCTGAGAATGCGCAATTCACCGCGACGGCGCGCAGCCGGGGCAGGAAGAAGGTATTCGACAAAGATAAGCAGCGCATGGTCAACCCGGACGGACCACCGATGAGTGGCAGCCAGTCCCGCGCAAAGGGCTCATCCATCGCGCTGGTTGGCCCGGTTGAGTTCGTCACCGCCTCATGGCGCCGAGCCGTTATGTCATTGGAAGACCACCAGAAGGCATGGCTGCTCTGGAACTACAGCGAGAACGTTAGCTTTGAGCACCAGGTGGCGATCACCCAGTGGGCGTGGGCAGAGTTCCGGGAACAGCTCGGCTCGAAGAAGGTGGCCGGAAAGACGATGGAGCGCCTGAAGAAACTTATCTGGCTGGCGGCGCAGGACGTCAAAGCGGAGCTGGCGGGGCGGGATGTGTATCAGCACCAGGACCTGGCGGCCCTGTGTGGCGTTAAGCCTGATAACTGGTGCCATAACTACGCCGATTACTGGCGTGCCATGTGCGCCATCTTTAAGCGGCTTGATGGTGACTCTCTTCGTTGCGCCGTGAGAACACGATCACAACAAAAGGCGACTTTTTCGCAGCAGGGTATTGCAAAAGTCAATTAAATAAGCCATATTTGACTCTACTTTGATATGCTGCCTAAATTACATCGGCGGCATGAAGATAATAGTCACTATCCAGTTTGTAAAATGAGCCCTGGCATCCCGCCGGGGCTTTTTCATTTCAGGGTCAGAAGCACAGCGGTTGTGCGTTCGGCTGTTAACCGAATGGTCGAAGGTTCGAATCCTTCCTGTCCCGCCAAATTCGCCGGTCTAGTTCAGTGGCAGAACGGCAGCCTTGTAAGCTGCGCGTCAGAGGTTCGATTCCTTTGCCCGGCACCAGAACCCACTACCTGGGACCCTTAGGCCGAAGAGCCGACATTGCCACACCCTCATATTCCCGGCCTGTCGCCGGTTTTTTTTCGCGCTTCGCATGCGCTCCCCAATAACGTCGAACCGATCACTTTGAAATGAGCCTTTGAGGAAGTCAGTTAGTGCTGGCGAGCCTCGACGGGCTGATTTCCTATGCGACAAAGGTTCATCTCAAAGAAGGTCAACGCCATGTTAAAAGATCCTTCCAAGGAAGAAATTGAAAAATACTTTTTTTGCGACCCAATCGCTGGGAGCATTGTCCGGATAGCTAACGCAAGCACCGCTAAGGCCGGGGAAAACCCAATTTATGTTAACAATTGTGGTTACCACATGCTCAGTGCGCTGGGTCAGAGGATTGGTCTACACCGAATAGTTTGGATTGTAGCGAAAGGCTCTATCCCTGAAGGTATGGAAATTGACCATATCAATGGCGACAAGAGCGACAACAGAATAACCAACCTGCGCCTTTGTACGCCAACGCAGAACAGGCAAAACAAGACCAAATATAAAAACAACAAATCTGGCTTTAAGGGTGTCCACTTCGAATCCTCTCCACGGATTAAAAGACCATGGCGAGCAAGGATTGTTGTTAATAAAAAGGCTATCAGCTTGGGAAACTTTATGACCAAGCATGAGGCTCATGAGGCCTATCAAGAAGCAGCCAAAAAATACTTTGGCGAATTCAACAGGTCATAACTTCAGGCCGCAGACAATCAATTCCAGATGCCCCGTAGCTATCGTGTCTGACGGCCTTTCCTACTACACGAACAGCACCCGCAAATAACGCGAGGTGAGAGCATGTATCGAATGGAAAAAATAACCACTGGTGCAGCCTATGGTGCTTCAGCCGGGAGCATCCTCAACGGAATGTTGAATGCCTACAGCCCCGAGCAGTGGAATGCGATCGGCGTGCTGGTGGGTATCATCATTGCCGTACTGACGTACCTGACGAATCTGTATTTCAAGATCCGCGAAGACAACCGCCGCAGCAGGAGCCGAGATGAACCCGACACTCAGGAATAAACTGGTGGGTGCCATTCTTGGCGGATCCGGCGCTATAACTATTGCAGCTGTAATGCTGGGCAACGCTGATGGCCTGGAAGGTCGCCGCTATTACGCCTATCAGGATGTCGTCGGTGTATGGACTGTTTGCGATGGGCACACCGGTGCCGACATTCGCCGCGGTCACCGCTACACCGATAAAGAGTGCGACAACCTGCTGAAGGCAGATCTGCAAAAGGTGGCAAACGCCATTGACCCGCTGATCAAGATTCGCATCCCTGAACCTACCCGTGCTGCTCTTTACTCCTTCACCTATAACGTCGGGTCTGGTGCATTCGCCAGTTCCACGCTGCTGAAGAAGCTGAACTCCGGTGACGTGCCCGGCGCCTGCAAAGAACTGCAGCGCTGGACGTATGCCGGTGGCAAACAGTGGAAAGGGCTGATCACCCGGCGCGAGATTGAGCGTGAAGTCTGCGAGTGGGGCCAGAAATGAGCCGATTAACAGCAATCATATGTGCTGTCGTTATCTGCCTGCTGGTTTCCATGGCCTGGGCTATCAACCACTACCGCGATAACGCCATCACCTACAAAGATCAGCGCGATAAGGCCACCAAGAATCTCAACCTGGCTAACGCCACCATCAAAGACATGCAAACCCGCCAGCGTGATGTCGCTGCTCTGGATGCCAAATACACTAAGGAATTGTCCGATGCGAAAAAGCAGCTTGATGATCTGCAGCGTTGTGTTCGCGATGGCAAGTGTGGGCTGCACGTCAACGCCAGATGTCCCGAGAACGGAGAGACCGGCACCGGCAGCCTGGGCGATGCTTCCGGCCCCCGACTTACTGACTCCGCTGAACGGGATTATTTCACCCTCAGAGAGCGAATCGTCACAGTGACGAAGCAGATCGGTTATCTTCAGGACTACATCAAAGAGCAGTGCCTCAAATAACAGCCCCGCATGTGCGGGGCTTTTTTATGCGCATCGCAGCGCATTACCAACCGAGAGCCTATAGGAAGCGAGCCTGAGATAAATCGTTATCTCTCGGGGCGGCTTATCTATGCGAACAGGCTCGCAACTTATAGGTGAAATATGAAGAAGTTGATGACTACTGCTTTTGTATTCGTGCTGGTCTGGGGGCTGTTTGGCCTGCTAGTCTACGCGACATTACAGGGTAACCATTCACTGATGAGCATCGTCGTGGCGGCATACTGGGCAATCATCGCTCTTGCCTGCTTCATTTCGCCTCTGTTCCTTGTGGTGGTATTCATGGCCGGGAAAGAGAGCGACCCTATGGAGCGTGCCAAGCTTTTAATCCCTCTGAAGGATTATTACAAGCGCAAGGGTGCAATCAGGAAGCTCATTGGGCTTGTGACCATGGCGGCCATCTTCGTCATGTTGTCTTACTCCGGATGGGTATTCACGTCGCTGTTTTACATCCTGGCATGTGGATTTGTCACGTTGCTTAATTCGGTAGGAAGGGACAAGTTCGAAGAACTGACCGGGCACATCGTTAAGCTTTAAGTCATTACAGAAGCTCTTCACTGAGGTGCTTCGATAATGATCTGTGTAACCCCGCAAGGATGGTGATCACATCTTGCTGACGGGTAAGCCGTAAGTGGCTAAGCACTTCTGAGAAGCAGGGCAACCGCTGCGATACGTGGAGAACGAAATGGCTACCGTCTACAGAATCACAATCACCAAAAAATCCAAAGAGTCCTTTACGGGGCTCATGACCAGAAGCCAGCCAGAGATCGTCAATGGTTTTGTCGCACTGGCAATGGATGACGGCAAATGGCGCTACTTCAGCCAGGACAGCATTGATGACTTCCTGTTTGAACCAGTAGAGCAGCCAGCAGAACAAACAAGGGAGTAACGAATGAGCAAACCGGACTGGGAGGCCATCGAGACGGCGTACCGGGCCGGAGTGATGTCCCTCCGAGAAATAGCATCACAGCACGGTATCAGCGAAGGCGCTATCCGTAAGCGTGCCAAGCGTGACGACTGGTCGCGTGACCTCAATGCGAAGATTCAGCAAAAGGCTGACGATCTGGTACGCAAGCAGGAGGTACGCAGGACGGTACGCAACGAAAGCACTTTGACCGAGCGCGTACTGATAGAGGCGACCGCCGAGGTGATTGCCACGGTACGCATGGAGCACCGGGGAGACATCCGCCGGGCTCGCGAACTGACAAACATGCTATTCGATGAGTTGGCCGGTGAGTGTGGCGACGTGGCCGCGCTTGAGATGCTCGGTGATCTTATGCGCCGTGAGGACGACAAAGGTCAGGATAAGCTCAACGATCTGTACCACAAAATAATCAGCCTCCCTTCCCGCGTTAAATCCATGAAAGACCTGAGCGACAGCCTGAAGACGCTGATCGGCCTCGAACGTGAGGCGTACAGCATCGAGAATAAGGCTGAAACGAAAGAGGTCACCCATAACGTCATGCTGGTGCCAACCAGTGACAACGTGGATGACTGGGAAGCGGCAGCGCAGAAACAACAGGGCGGGGTGCTCGGTGGATGAATTACAAAGCTGTATGGAAGCCACTGCCTGGATCACAGTCTCTGGCGCTGAGCTGCCCGTGTAACGAAATTCTGTTCGAAGGCACTCGTGGACCGGGTAAAACCGCTGCGCAGTTAGCCAGGTTCCGGCGCAATGTCGGTGTGGGTTATGGCTCGTTCTGGCGAGGCGTCATTTTCGACACGGAATATAAGAACCTTGCCGACATCATCACTCAGTCCAAGCGTATGTTTCGCCTGTTCAACGACGGCGCGCGCTATCTGTCATCTGCGAGCGAATTGCGATGGGTATGGCCTACTGGCGAGGAACTGCTCTTCCGCTTCGGCAAAGAGGCGGACGACTACTGGGATTTCCACGGGCAGGAATTCCCGTTCATTGGCTTTAACGAGCTGACTAAACAGCAGTCCCCGGAGTTCTACGAAATGATGTTCTCCTGCCGGCGTTCATCGTTCAGGCCGGAAAACTACCCGCTGGAGAATGGCAAGTTACTGAGGCCGATCCCGCTGGAGACGTTCAGCACTACCAACCCCTTTGGTATCGGACATACCTGGGTGAAGAAGCGCTTCATTGAGCCAGCGCCGCGCGGAACCGTGCAGCGCGACCGGCAAATGGTGTTCAACCCTCAGACAGAACGAGAAGAGGAAATTACGCTGACCCGCGTAGCAATCCACGGGTCGTTCAAAGAGAACCCTTACCTCGACCCGCAGTACATTGCGACCCTGATGGCTATTAAAGACCCTAATCGACGAAAAGCGTGGGTAGAGGGATCCTGGGATGTGACCAGTGGCGGGCGATTCGACCACCTGTGGAATGAGTCGCTGCACGTCATTAAGCCGTTTCGTATACCGGATAGCTGGACCGTCGACCGCTCCCATGACTGGGGTGAGTCTAAGCCGTTCTCTAACCTCTGGTGGGCGCAGGCTGATGGTACTGCCGCCGAGCTGCCAGATGGTCGACAGTTCTGCCCGCCGGCAGGTTCGATAATCCTGATCGGCGAGTGGTACGGCTGCCCGCCTGACGAGCTGAACAAAGGCATGAATATGTCATCCACCAACGTTGCGAAAGGCGTGGCGTGGATTGACAAGCGGCTGGTGGGCGAAGAAGTCGACGAGCCGGAAGAGATTCAAATCGACGGTGTCACGCAGGGCCAGCTTCACATTATGCCGGGCATCTGTAGAGAAGTGATCCCCGGGCCAGCTGACGGGGCGATATTCAACACCGGCGATAACGAGTTATCGATAGCTCAGAAGATGGAAGCGCAGGGCGTTACCTGGTTGCCAGCTAATAAGAAGCCTGGCTCCCGTATCAATGGCGCATCTCTTTTTGCGGATATGCTCGAAGCGGTGATTGAAGGCGTGAAGCTGGAATCAGGCATGCCTGAGAAGCCAGCATTCTACGTTTTTGACTACTGCCGTGGCTGGATAAGCCGCATCCCGGTGCTCGTTCGTGACGATAAAAACCCTGATGACGTCGACACTCAGCAAGAAGACCACGACTGGGATGGAACACGTTATCGCGTACTGCATTCGCCGAAGCAGGTCGGCGCAGTATTCTTCTAAGGAGCTCATCAGTGAGTGAATTAAGCACCGGGGAACAGTTCCTCGTTAATGCCCTTGCTGAAGCTATCGGGCGGCAGCGCATGCTGTACGCGGGCCAGCCGGGAAACACCAAACGCACGAAGTTGTGGGATGAGTTCGGC
Organism: Citrobacter sp. FP75; assembly: GCF_018342065.1. GTDB lineage: Bacteria > Pseudomonadota > Gammaproteobacteria > Enterobacterales > Enterobacteriaceae > Citrobacter. Next base: position 858,088 of record NZ_JAFDOE010000001.1, read on the forward strand.
TACCCCAACAGCCTCGAGTTCGACCGATACTACCGGGCATATGAGCGCAACGCGGTGGCGTTTGCCGCAGTCCATAAGCTTCTTGATTCGTGCTGGGTTGATAACCCGACGATCATCGACGGCGACGACGGAAAGGAGTCAACTGAGACAACGGACTGGGAGAAGTCAGCCACTAAGCTGCTGAAGAAACACTGGCCGAAAATTAAGGATGCGGATCGCCGTAACCTTGTCGGTCGGTACTCGGCATTGCTCATTCAGTTCCGGGACGGCAGGGAGTGGAGTGAACCGGTAGACAGGTCGGTGGTGGCACGACTGAAAGGCAAGGCTATTGTTAAGCTGATCCCCGCGTGGGAATCGCAGGTCAAGCCGGGCAACTTCGACACAGACACACTTTCAGAAACGTACGGCCAGCCTGTCTCGTACAACTTCAACGAGCAGCCCGTTGGTGATGATGGCACGTACGGACCGGTTCGCGGCGTTACCGTACACCCCGAGCGAATCATCATTCTCTGCGAAGGTTCCGAAGACGAAAACATGCTCTCCGGCGTGCCATTCCTGCGTGCTGGCTACAACAAACTGCTCGACCTTGAAAAGGTATCGGGTGGTAGTGCCGAAGGGTTCCTGAAGAATGCCAGTCGCCAGCTCGGGATTGCGTTCGATAAAGAAACCAATATCGCGAACCTGACAAAGGCAGCCACAGACGCTGGCTACAAAGACCTTGGCGAAGCGCTTAACGACAAAGTCGCCAAGATGAACCGTGGCACGGATGCGGCGCTGGTGATGCAGGCGGGCACGCCGTCGGTGCTTTCCGTAGCAGCAGCCGATCCTTCTCCTACGTGGACGGTGGCCGCCAACGAGTTTGCATCTTCAATTCAATGCCCGTTCACCATTCTGTTTGGTCAGCAGACGGGGCGACTTGCCTCCGATGAGGACAAAACAGACTGGGCGAAGCGCTGCAATGGTCGCCGCTGGGGATTCCAGTCGATGGTGGTCGAGAGCGTACTTGAGCGCTTCTGGACGGTGGGTGTCATTGACCCGCCTTCATCCGGAGAGGTCACGCTGGCATGGTCTGATCTGCTCGCACCGAGTGAGAAAGAGAAGATAGCCAACATGCAGGCAATGGCTGTCGTGGCGAAAGATACTCAGCAGGCATACGGCACTCCGGCAGTGGATGAAAACGAAATCCGCGCGGTCGGCGAGCTGGAGCCTCGCAAGGTCGTTCAGCCACCTAACCCTGATGTAAAGCAAACCGATAAGGATCCGCTGACAGATGAAGATGACAGCGCAAACCAGGATCGGGACGCCAATCGTACCGCGCAATAAAGTTGACCCCACGCAGTCATCGCGACAGGTCAGCCGGATATTCAATGATATCGAAGACCGGTATCTGAACATCAAGCGCAGGCTTAAGGCACTGTTTGATCAAAGACTGACCGGGCAGCAGCGTGAGGAAAACGCGCAGCAGTCCTGGATGATGTGCAACAACGAAGGTGCAGAGCCTTCGCTATATCAGGTCAATGCCGGAAAGTTCATCTATGACATGACCGCCGCTGAGCTGGCCGACCTGCTGCAGGTAGTTCAGTCGATTCTGGATGATGAGCTTCTTGATGGCGGCAGCCAGAATCTATGGGCGATGGACTATGTCATTGCTGAATATGACCGCGGCACGCTAAACGCCTTCACCAACCTTTCGGTGCAGTCGCAGGTTTACGCCAGCCAGACGACGCTACAGCAGCTGCTTTCGAGTGCTGCATATCAGAACCAGATAGCCAGTGCATACGTCAGCACCTATAGCGACTGGAAGGGCATCAGCGACACTGCGCGCGCAGACCTTGCCAATGTCATTGCCGATTCTATCGGTCGCGGCATTAACCCTCGTGAGACGGCCAGCGTCGTTAGCAAGCGCCTTGATGTCAGCATGGCGAAGGCAAAGAACATCGCGCAGACAGAGCAAGTTGGCGCACTGAGGCAGGCGCAGCGCAATGAAACCGACTGGGCCAAGGACAGGCTTGGGCTAAATACTGCAATCCTCTGGATTTCGGCGTTGAAGCCGACGACAAGATCGTGGCACCGGGCGAGACACGGCAAAACGTACACAACTGAAGAAGTTGCAGATTTCTACTCTCAGGGCGGAAACTCTTACAACTGTTATTGCGCTAACGTTCCTTGCCTGCTTGACGATGACGGCAAGCTCTTTAACGAAGGATTGTCAGATAAGCTCGCAGCCGAGCGCAAAGCGTGGAAGCCGGGGGAATAAAGCGGTAAAATGGTTATGTCCGGCTAGGGTAGCTCCCGAAAACGCAGAACACAGACTGCGCGCCGGACACCATCATCTGTGAAACCTACTGTGAGGTTTGAAATGAGCAATATCGATGATCTGAAATTGCTTCAAAAGCAATCTTTAGCAGCCGCGAGACTCAGCGGAGAAAAGCACTACCGTGGATATGTTCCTTGTAAGCATGGGCATGTTTCTGAACGACTGGTATCAACCCAGCAATGCTGCAAGTGCCTTGAGTTACGAAAACGTGGAATGCGTAAAGCAGTTGGCGTTCCTCAGTCGAAATCATCAAGAGTGAAGAAGAATACAGCCCTCAATCTGGGGAAAACACACTATTTTACAGGTGTGGCATGCAAGCGAGGACACATTGCTCCGCGACTGGTATCGACAAGGCAGTGTACGGAATGCCTATCACTAAGGGATCGCAACGATGCCCCGCAGACTTTAAGCGATGCAGCGAAGATCAGGCGCAATGCTGCTAGGCGTGGTAGAGCTGGAAGAATTAAAAACAGAGCATATTACAACAGTGTTTTGAGACACGACCCCTGCTATAAGCTGCGCCGCAAGGCCTATGACGAAATCAATAATGCTCTCGCCTGGAATAGCGGAAGGGTGAAAATGGCGATTGGCTACACCTCTGACGAACTGCGCGAGCGTATACAGTCTCAATTCCAGCCCGGAATGACATGGAGCAATAGGGGGGAATGGGAGATTGACCACCGCAAGCCCATATCAGCCTTTATCGCTGAAGGGGTGACCGACCTGATGGTCATTAATGCGTTAGATAATCTCCAGCCCCTCTGGAAAGAGGAAAATGCCATCAAGGGCAGCAAATACATACCAGCTTAATCAAACACAACAAGGTCGCTACGGCGGCCTTTTTTTATGCCTGAAATCCACCAATGAGGACCCAGCATGAAACGCAACCGCGTTAACGTGCTGACCGTCGTCAACTCCGCTTCAAACATCACCACTGAAACCATCGACGGCAAGCCACATATCGTGGTTCGCGGCATCACGCCTGTCGTTGACGATATTGTGATGAACCGGAAGTTGTACCCGGCAGCAGAAATCGAAAAGGCCTACAACACGCTCGAGCGTAACCCGATGCCGCTGGGCCATCCGAAGGTGGACGGTAAGCACGTGTCGGCGCGCGATGTACGGGCGGTGAACAACTACCACGTCGGTGCATGGCTGCAGAACGTCAACCATACAGACGGCAAGGTGACGGGCGATATGTATGTCGATCGCCAGTATGCGGAGTCCAGCGATAAAGGTAAGCGCCTCGTCAATCGCCTCGACGAGATGTCAGCCGGTACCAACTCCGACCCGATTCATATCTCAACTGGCTTGCTCTATTCCGGTATCGCCGCCAACGGTGAGTCAAAGGGCAAAAAGTACGACGAAATCGCTACCAACATGAACTTCGACCATGTGGCGGTGCTGTTAGATGAGTCGGGTGCAGGTACGCCTGGCGAGGGAGTTGGGATTTTCGTTAACGCTGAAGGTGATGAGCAAGAGATTGAAGTTGCCAACCTCGCTGATGGCGCTGATTGCACGCGTGAAGGTCCGTGGAACAAAACCAAATTCTTCTTCACCAACGCCTCGAACTTTTCGTTCGATGATATCTCCCGCGCCATCAGCGACAAGCTTCGCGAAGGCCGCGGCAAGGATTCATACCTCTGGCCTGAGTCAGTCTGGCCTGACACCTTCATCTATCGCGATGATGCCAAATATTTCAAACAGAAGTACCTCATCGATGAGGGCGGCAAAGCCGTGTTCGTCGGCGAACCTGTAGAAGTCGTGCGCAAACCCACTGAGTACGAGATTAAAACCAACGGAGAGAACGATCCGATGAAAGAACTGATTATCAATGCGCTGAAAGCCGCTGGTAAGCCGACCGAAGGCAAGTCCGACGACGAGCTGATGGACGCATACAACCAGATGGCCGCCGAGAAGGCAGCCGCGAAAACCGAAACGCCTGAAGAGAAGGCCGCGCGCCTGAAGAAAGAAGCTGACGACAAAGCGAAAGAGCAGGCCAATAACAGCCAGGAAGCTCCAGCATGGTTTAAGCCATTCGCTGATGATTTGGCTGCCGTTAAATCTGGTCTGACAGCCAACTCTGATAAAGAGAAAGGCGAAAAGCGTGCGGCCGTGAAACTGGCGATGAACATGAGCGATGAAGAAGTCGCAGATCTGGATGGCAAAGCTTTAGACCGACTCTATGCCAACAGCCAGAAATCCACCGGCCTGAATGGTGCATTCCGCCAGGTCAATTCCTCAGAATCAGTCAGCGAAATGCCGGAGTAAAAAATGGCTAAAGATGGAAAGCATATCATCCACGCGGGTGGCGTATTCCCGAACCCGCTTCTCAACCGTGAAGGCGGCGCAGCTGCATCTACTCTGCCTGGCACCGTGGGATTCTTCAGTGCCACGGATAAATTCACGGCTTCTGTGGCAGGTGCAGAAGTAGCGATTAAGTACGTGGCAAACAAAGATTACCTGCGCTGCCTGAGCGTTGATGATGCCATTCCAACCAATGAGTTGGTCGTTGGCATTCATCCGTTGCCAGGTATGTTCCTGAACGTTCGGGCCGCTGCCGGTACCTACACCAAAGGCCAGCCTGTTGCCGTCGCAAATGGTCGCGTCACCGCCGTTGTCGCTGATGCCGTTGTATTCGCCTACATCGAAGAAGATAAAGCTGTCACTGCGGTGGCGGGCGATCTGATTCGTGTTGTGTTCAAGTAAGGAGCACTGAATGTTTGTATTCTCCAAGTCTATCGGCGAAAAGACCGGTAACGCAGAAGTTAACCAGTGGCAGTTCAACAACCTGCAAAATGAGCGTAATGCCAGTGCGCAGGCTGTTGCTGACTTTCTGGCTCGCACGCGCTTTGGCGAGAATGGTCATCTGGACGCGGTAAACGCTGTAGATGATATTCGCCGCCTGTACCGCGCATTTGATACCACCGTATTGCAGCAGTTCGAACCGAATACCGAATTCACCCTGTTGAATGACCTGATGCCGCTGTCGCGTTCAGTCCGAATTGAGCAGTCACGTTACGACTACGCACGCACTGGTGGTCGCGGCTGGGCGCATACCTCAATGTCTGGTCAGGTTGGTGCGGCGCTCGATGCTCGCAGCTATTCCTTTGATGGCACGATGGTTCCAATTCATGACTCAGGCTTCAAGTTTGAGTGGCGAGATCCAATCTTCAACAGCCCTCAGGCATTGCAGTCGCAGTCTGATGCGCAGCGTGGTTCGGTTGAAGACGTTCAGCGCCGTTATGTTGACTACATCTTCAACGGTTTCCGCGATAAAGCTGGCAACTTCGCTGTGTTCGACGGCCTGACCTGGAAGGGCATCAAAGACGATGAGCGTGTGGCGCAAATCGACCTCGGTGCTTCTGGCCTGAACATCGACTTTACGTCTGGCACTGCGACATCACAGGCTATCCGTGCAGGCGCGATCGCTTTGCGTGACCAGATGCGTCGCGTGAACAACCAGTATGCAGAGCAGACCTGGTACGTGTCCGGTGAAATCATCTCCAACCTGGAGCGTTATTTCTCAGACAATTTCCAGTCTGGCACGATCATGGATGAAATCCTGAAACTGACCGGTGTTGCGGCGATTAAAGAAGACGGCCAGTTGACTGGTAACGAAATCGTCATCGTGCCACTGGGCGCAGGCGTTATCGCTCCGATCGTCGGACAGGCTATCGGTACCGTTGCATCTCCTCGTCCGGAGTACAACAGCGACTACATCTGGCGGACCTGGGGCGCGATGGGGTTGATGGTTAAGCAGGACATCAACAACAAATACTCCGTCATTCACGCATCAAGCTAAGGATAAATCATGGCACTGGTAGAAATCGTGGCAAGTAACCTGCACGCCGGTGCCAATCTCCGCAAACTGGAGGTTGGTTCGGTGGTGGATGTGGACGACGCAACGGCTGAGCGCTGGATCAGCGCTGGCAAGGCGAAGGAAACCGACAAGAAGAAAGGCGAGAAGCTTTCCTTCGAAGTGGCAACTCCGTCCGCGCAGACGGCAGACCTGTCTGGACTGCAAAAGCAACTCGCCGACGCGCTTGAGCAGAACCAAAAGCTGATCGCTGATGGTGAAGCGAAAGACAAGGCTCACGCCGACGAACTGGCAGCAGAAACAAAACGCGCCGACGATGCAGAGTCCGCGCTGGCTGAAGCAATCAAGAAGGCGAAATAACCATGACTGACCCAATCACAGCGGCAGACGTGCAGGCGTTCCTCGGTGAATTGGGTTACTCCATTCCGGGCGCGCTGCTTACGCCGATCCTCTGCGTGGTAAACAAAATCATCCCGTGCCTCGATGGGGCTGGGCATGACGAGTGCACCGCGAAGCTGATCCTGATGTACGCCGCTGCGCTTATGGCTACGTCTTCAGGCGCGCGGCGCATCAAATCGCAGGGGGCGCCGTCCGGCGCGTCACGCTCGTTTGAATATGGCGATGACAGCATTACCTGGCTGAGAAACTCTCTGTCTCAACTCGATACGAGCGGATGCACTGGAGAGCTTCCTATCAGTGCGGGTAACAGTGTCGGATTCTTTGATGTGGTCGGAGGCTGCTGATGACGTACAAATCAGTTGATCACGGTCTGCCACGCTCGTTCACCCGCGTCTGGGTGATGACCGACACCGGGCGGGAGACTACCGGCTACGTTAAATCGGACGGTGAGTGGTTCATTAACTGCCCGCGCATCCGAGCGACTGGCGCGAAGGTGCTGAGGTGGAAAGAATGACAGAGCGAGTGAAGAAGGCGAGCGATAACCGTTTATCGTTCATGTGCCCCGGGTGCGGTAGTCGCCATGTGGTGCAGGTCGGCACTGGCAATGGTCCGCGATGGGGATGGAATGGAAGCGTTGATAAGCCGACGCTGACTCCAAGCGTTTTGGTTACTGGCTTCATGCCCAGCGATGACCCAGAAGAGTTTGACGACGCCACGAAAGACAAACCGTTTACTTGCCATTCATTTGTGACAGATGGGCAGATTCAATATCTGAATGACTGCACGCATAGCATGGCGGGCATGACGGTGTCGCTACCAGAGCTTTGAGGGGGTGCAATGTCTAGCGTTGCAAACTGGTCATACACCGCCACGGCGACCATATGGCGCAAGCTGGAAGGCAATGACGAATACGGAGACCCGCTTGGCTATGCCGAACCTGAGCAAATCATGGTGGATTACGAAGGTGGTCTGTCAAAGCGTATCGGTAGTCTCGGCGCCGAAATCGTCGTGAAGAATACAGTCTGGACTGAGTTCGCGTTGTCGGCTGCGGGTGATTACCTGCTGATTGGCGTGTCGACAGAAGCGGATCCGGTTGTGGCCGGTGCTGACGAGGTGCGGCAGGTTATCCGTTACGCTGACACGTTCGAGCGCCTGGCGGATGATTACGCCATTCTCACGGGAGTGTAGCCATGGGCATTAAAGTGAAGGGCATCAGCCAGGCGAAGAAGCACCTGAACGATGTCATCAACGACGTTAAGGGGCGCAAAGTTATTCGCGCGTTACAGTCGGCGATGATTCTCATCGGTGCCCGGGCGGCCTATTACACACCGATCGACACCTCTACGTTGATTAACAGCCAGTTTCGCGAAATCGATGCTGGCGGCGTGCTCATCACCGGGCGCATCGGTTACTCAGCCAACTATGCCGCGTACGTGCACGAAGCGTCAGGCAAGCTGAAAGGACAGCCGCGCGCGCACTTCGGCGTAACGAGTAACCGTTCGTCAGTTGGCCCACAGAAACCGAAAGAGTTCGGAGGTGGTACCGGCAAGGGCAATTACTGGGATCCACATGGCGAACCTCAGTTCCTGACCAAAGGTGCGAACGATGAGCGGGATACTATAGACGCTGTGATGCGCAAGGAGCTTTCGCTATGACCCCCATGATGCACGAGAGGGTGCGCAACATGTTCGGCGACGCCGGGCTAACTACCGGCTTCAAGGTGCAGCAGTTGATGTACGACGACCCGGACGACATGTCGAAGGCGATCATGGTATTCAGGCCAAATGGCGGGTCGAATATTCGAACTGACCTTGGCTCTGAGTATCACGTCCTGGTCGATGTCGTAGGCGCGAAAGATAAGCGCAAAGACGCTCTCAATGCTGTGCAGCGTATAGTCGATTACGTCCAGGCCAACCCCATGGCTGACGAGTGCGTCGGCTACATCCAGAACATGGGCGCAATTCCCGCGCCGGTGCTCACAGAAGAAGGGCGAATAGTCTTCCGACTCCAGTTCGCCTGCACTTACGGCGAATAGCCATCCCAACCAAATAACCCGCTCCGGCGGGTTTTCTTTTTTATACGTCAAAGAGGAGTTTCACATGGGTAACTGCCCGAACTCGAACGAGCGCCTTTTCGGCGGTGCGGTCGTGCTGGAAGTCGCCGATGGCTGCCCGGACGTCAAGCCACTCGAAGGGGAGTGGATGGCGCTGGCTGCTGGTACGTCGAAAGGCTTCGACTTCAACCCGAACTCGGTTACCTCTGATGCGGATGACGGCGGCGGCTATGTCGAGACCATCATCACCAACAGTGATTTCACACTGAGCTTTGAAGGTGAAGTGCGCAAGAAGGACAAGCTGGATCAGTACGGCGTTGGCAAGTTCATCAAGTATTTCGCTGACGAGCTGAAGGCCAAGCGCCAGCCTGGTATGTGGGTTCGCATGGATTACGGTCCGGTCGAATTCGTTGGCTACATGAACATCACAGCACTGAGCTCTGACGGCGGTACCAACGATATCGTCACATTCTCCACCGAGTTCAAAGTAGGCGATGCAACCACCATCGAAGTGAACGAGCTGACTGCGGTGGCGGTGACTGGCGTAACAGTAACCCCGGCAACCAGCACCGGCGCGGCTGGCGGCACCAGCACCTTCACGGTGAATATCGCACCAACTGGCGCCACCAACAAAGACTTCACCGTCGCATCAACCGATCCAACCAAGGCCACTGCTACGGCATCCGGTACCACCGTTACGGTGAACCGTGTCGCCACCGGCAGCGCGCAGATCATCATTAACACCGAAGATGGCAACTTTGTGGCCGTGCATGCGGTTACCGTTACCTAACGGATATTCCAAAGGGCGGCGTGCTGCCCTTGATAATGACCGTTTACTGGAAGGCCTATGACTGCTTTAACCGATATTGGTGAAATCTCTGTCAGCGACAGCCGCGAAGGCGGGAAAGACTACCTGCTCAGGCCTTCATTCGAGGCTATGACCAGGATCGGCAGCCCGGAAGAGATAGTCCAGGTTTACGCCACCATCCACGGTAATGATGTCGCTCAGCTCATTGAGGTGTGCGCAGGCACGCTTGGGCGTTTTCCTGACTGGCTATCCCCATCATTCAACCGCGCTGCTGAGAAGTTGCTATCAACGAGCATGCTGGTGCTGCAGGCGTGCTGCGATGACGACATGACGCCAATGATCGGCGAGTGGAAAGGGTGGCGGCACTGCGTCGTCTACCGCCAGGGCCAGATGCCGAAGAACGACATCATCGTACTGGCTCAGCATCTCATGCAGCACGGTGTCGTCGGAAAGGTAAAGGTTCGCCAGCTGCAGCGCCACGAGACCGGCGAACGCACAACAGAGTTTAAGGCCTTCGACTACATCAGCGCTGCACGTAGCCATTTCGGCATGAATCGCGCCGAAGCAGCCCAGCTAACGATGACTGAATTTCAGATGCTGCTGGCGGCGAAATACCCTGACCAGAAAGGCTTTACTCGCGAAGAGTACGACAGCATTGCCGACGAATACCTGGCTAAACAGGCCGCTCGCAGGGCAAAAGCAAAGCAATAACCGGAGAATGACATGGCAGGTGAGAAAGACGCCGGCAGCATCGTCTATACAGTAAGCGCTGATATAGCTCCCTTACTTCAGGCTGGCCGACAAGCCATTGAGTCACTTGACGGAATGGGTGATGGCGCAGGTAAAGCCGCCGATAACTTTTCCGGGCTTGAAAAATCTGCTGATAAATCTGGCAAGTCGATCGCAAGGGCTGCGGATGATGCGAGCAATGCAGCCAAAATCATGGAGCGGCTTGGTAACGAAATAGCAGTTCTTGAAGAGGCAAATAAAAATGGCGCACGCAGCGCTGCCGCCCTCGCAGCTCAGATTGCAGCGTCAGGGGATGCGTCAGAGGCGCAGAGCAGGGAGATTGGGAACCTTGCGGTAAAGCTTTTTGACGTAAAACAGGCCGCTATCGATGCTGCAAAAGCAAATAGCGATAGTGCCGCTGCTTTCAGAGCATCAGAATCGGCTATCTCATCCCTTGAAGGTGAGTTGTCCGTCCTTAACGCTGAGATGATTGAGGGATCTCGCAGCGCCGCTATTCTGTCCGCCCAAATGAAAGCGGGTAATGGGGCAACTGACGAGCAAAAGGCGCGTATTTCTCAGCTTGCTGGTCAGCTCTATGACCTCAAATCTGCTCAAAATGCGTCAGCAAAAGCATCGTCTGAAGCAGCTAAGCAGGCGGCGCAACAGGCCAATGATGCGGCAAGATTGCGCTCAATTTCTCTGAGCCTTACGCAGCAGATCGCAGTTCTCAATGAAGAGCAGAAGAATGGCGCGAGAAGTGCGGCAATGCTATCGGCCAGGCTCCAGGCTGGATCATCTGCTACTGCGGCTCAACGAAAAGAAATTGGCGAGCTTGCAGGTAAATTATACGACCTCAAGCAAGCGCAAAATCAGACAGCAAAATCTTCTGTTGGATTAAAGACAGGGCTGTCTGCAATAGCTTCCGCGATCGCCGTATCTCAGGTAGTTGATTATGGTAAGCGCTTCCTTGAAGCGGCTGACGCCATGTCTCAAATGCAGGCCAGAATCGAGAGGTTAACCGGCAGCGCCGCGGCCGCCACCCAGACAATGCAGGGTTTGATGCGCATAAGCTCGGCAACGGGCGGCTCACTGCAGGACACCGCGAAGCTGTGGGAAACCCTAAGCACAGCATTGCGCGATACCGGAGCGACGAACGGTCAGATTATTCAGCTCACCGAGACACTTCAGAAAATCGGGCGCATCGGCGGATCCTCAACCGAGGAAATGGCTAATGCTCTTCGTCAGTTCGGCCAGTCGATATCTTCGGGTACTATCCGGGCGGAGGAGTTCAACTCCATCCTCGAGCAAATGCCTGAACTGGCGCGTCAGATTGCCGCTGGGATGGGCGTGAGTGTTGGAGAGCTTCGCCAGCTTATGCTGGACGGTAAACTGACTGCTGAAGACGCACTGAATGCCATCCAGAAACAAACCGGCTCAGTAAATGCAGAGTTCGAAAAACTTCCTCGTACTCTGGCTCAAGCCAATAACGCACTGACTAACTCATTCCTGTCGATGATCGACTCAGTTAACCAGGCGACTGGCGCGAGTTCAGGGATGGTAACGGTAATCGACTCGTTAACAGCAGCGTTAGATAGATTGGCAGGCAAAGCTATTTCCGCAGATGCTCAGATCTCTGATCTGAACAGTACGGCTGAAATGTTTAACCGCCGGGCGCGCACCTGGTCCTGGCTTGGGCTTGATGGCTGGGAGGCGCAAAACAAAGCGCTGGCCGGGCTGAGCAATAAAGCCGCCATGCTGGTTGGCGATCTGGCTGCTGTTTCCAAAGCATCACAGACCGCGGCAAACACAAAGCCCATAGAGATAAAGGCGGTGGCGGGAACAGGCAAGCAGAAAAAGACGCAAGCCGAAAAGGACGCTGAAAAATACGCCAAGGCTCAGGAGGCGGTTAATGAAAAGATTGATGAACTCAGGCAAAAATCAGAATTGTCAGCCAATAGCGTTGGCGAGCTTTCTCGTGCACAGGCGATTCTTAATGCCCAGCAATCACTCGGTAATGATGCTACTCAGGAGCAGATCATACTCGCCGGGCAGTACGCGGCTAAAGCATGGGACAATGCCAACGCATTACGCGCGCAGGCCAAGGCGGAAAAGGAACGTACTGACGCGGCCAATAAGTTCAGCACTATCCAGGGAAAAACGAGCAAAACGGCTGGGCTGGATAGCCAGTATCAAAAAGATATCGCCGACATTAACCAGTACGCTCAACTTTACCCGCAGAAGATCGGAGAGGCAGAGGCTGCACGCGCCGCTATCGAGCAGCAGTATCGTGATCAGCGCAACGCGGCGATGTGGGAAGAATGGGCGCAGCAGAACGCGGCCACACAGGCAGCAGCGGCGGCTTTTGATTCTCTCGGTTCAGTCGCAAGCAATGCTTTAACTGGCATCATCACAGGAAGTATGTCAGCCAGTGACGCGATGCGCAGCATAGGGATGACTGTCCTTAACAGCGTGATTAACTCTTTCGTGCAGATGGGCATCGAGTGGGTGAAGTCTGCAATTATGGGGCAGGCAGCGCAAACTGCTGCGATCGGAACTGTCGCGGCTGTTCAGACGGCAGCTGTAGGAACACAGACGGCGGTAAGTGTCGCGGCAGCCGGAACAACGGCGGCGGCATGGACGCCAGCGGCAATCCTCTCATCTATTGCTTCAATGGGTACGGCGGCAGCGATCGGCCTCGGGGCGGTGGCTGGTGTCATTGGTACCAGTCTGCTCGGAAAGCGAAAAAACGGCGGGCCGGTTTCGGCTGGCGGGATGTACCAGGTCGGCGAAGGTGGCATGCCTGAGATTTACCAGGCTAGCACCGGTAAGCAGTACATGATTCCTGGCGACAACGGCAAGGTGATCAGCAATAAGGATATGACAGCAGGCGGCGGTGGCGGGGTGATTTTGAATATCAACAACTACTCCTCCGCGTCGGTCGATGCTCAAGCAACACAGGGCAGCGACGGCACCTGGACCATTGATGCTTTCATTGCGGACATGAATAACGGTGGACCAGCCAGCCAGGCCATAACCGGAAATATGAACGTTAAACGCACGCCAAGGGGGCAAGGGTAATGGCGATTATTGATTATCCTGACTGGCTACCGCTGGCGCAGAAGCCCGGTAAAAACATGATGCTTGATACCGGATTTCAAACAGATCAGCCAGCGGTTGGCCCAGCTATCTTCCAGAACCTAACAGATGATATTAAGGCGACCTGGTCATTGACGTGGATTTTCACACTTGACCAGGAGCGAGCCTTCCAGCAATGGCTGAGAAGCCCTAATTATCTGAATAGGGGTTTGAACTGGTTCCGTATGAGGGTGAATCTCGGCGGCAGTGGCCTGCAACTGCAGGAGTTGCATTTCACTACCATGCCAGTGCAAACCAGCATGGATGGTGGTGTGGTGACATGGACGGGGACAGTTATTGCTAACCACCTGTTTAACGCTGACGACGAGTTCGACGACATTATTGTTGAACTGCCGCCGCCGTGGGATTCGTGGCTGGATATCGTTGTGACGGGTTATCCGGACGGTCGCGATCCCGAAAGTATCCCGAGGGTTCCTTAATGCCATCGTTCCGTCAATATAAGCAGCAGCGCCCGACGCGCGGGCTTTACGACACCATCACCTTCTATCATCCATCGTTTGGCTATGTTCGTCTCGTTGACAAACAGTTCTTCCCGAAGGCACTTGGCGGCCAGACGTATACGCCCGCTCGTTTTGAAATCGAAGAGAGCCAGCAGAGCGGTACGCCGGTGATCGACGCGACTGTGAAGTTAGGACGGCTTTCGTCGGATATTAAAGCGTTGATGAAGCAGTGGAAGGGCTCGGCAAGGCTAACAGCCATCACGGCCACACGGCAGATCTTCGACAGTGGCGACGTTTCGGTACCGATTAAGTCATGGCAGTTATACGTCAAGACCGTGGATATTGACGCCGATGCTGCGTCAGTCACCTTGTCTGTAACGAACCCGCTGAACAACAACATAGGACGACTTTATGATCCGCGCGAGTACACCGGACTACAGTATCTCTGATTTTGTCCGCAGGGTGATCGGCGTGCCGTGGGCTAACCGCGCCTGCTCGTTCGAGAAAGTCGACTGCTGGGGACTGTGTGTGCTGTATTACCGTCACGTTCTCGGAATTGAACTGCACCAGACGCCGGACTACGAAGCCGGTGAGGATTTCTTTACCTGCTATCAGGGTGATGTTGTTTTCTGGATGCAGGTCGATAAACCTGTCGATGGCGGAATATTCGTCGGGTACCGCGGCTCGCAGCCGGCACACGTTGGACTGGTGCTGAACCGGCAGGCGCTACATTCGCGCGGCGAGAACGGAAGCGTGCGTATGGACTCATTGCTGGTCATTCAACGAGCATTCACAAAAGTGGAGTATTTTTCGTATGGCGTTGATTGAACTCCAGCGTTTCCCGGGAACGCCAAAAGAACGCTACAGGGTGCCAAATGGCACCCTTTTTTATGACTGGCTGGCCGCCAATGACAGCAACTTTCACCGCGATCTGCTTATCGTCCGCAACGGTGTGAAGCTGACCGACGATGATGAGCTGGCGTTTGAGCTATGCGAGCTGGATACCGTTCAGATATTCGACCAGCCGAAGGGTATCATTGGCGACATTCTCAGCCCGATTTTCAAAGTTGTCGGCGCGGTCTTCTCGTTCCTTGCTCCCAAACCGGCGATCGCCAATACCGGCGGCAACACGATTGACTCGCCAAACAATAGCCTGACCGGCCAGACGAATACGGCGCGCGTCTACAAAGCAAAACCTGACATCTACGGACAAATACGTTCATATCCTGATCTGATTCAAGAATCGCTTTTTGAGTATGTTCGGCAGAATGAAAATGATGGTGGACTAAAGTTTGTTACAGAGTGGATGTGTGTTGGCATAGGGAAGTACGGCTACGAGTCGGTTCGTTACTCAGAGTCAAGCCTTGGAAGTATGCCTGGTGCCGAATACCAGTTTTTCCAGCCTGGCGAGGTGATCCCCACCATCAACGAAGGCTACGGGTTCGACGACGTCGACGGCCAGGAGGTTCCCGGGCAGAACGAATCTGACAATTTCCCGATCGAGACTGCTACGGCCACCACGGTTGTGAGTGGCACTTATTCCGGCGGGCAGATTGCGGTAAAAATCATCAAGCAGGCTGATTTTGATTACTTCATGGGCCTTGTCCTGCCGCACGCCGTTACCTTCACGATTAACGTTACCTACAGCACACCAACCGGCAACGTAACGCAGGATGTCGATTTCTCCGGCACGCTGATTTCAGCTGTCGAAACAAACGACGGAGCGGTGGTTAACCCGGTCCGGTGGTACACATTCACGATGGGGGATCTGATTGGCCATCCTGACGTTCCGGCAACGGCGACAATCAACACGACGAAGTTCATCCTCAACGATAACGAAGCGCTCGTGGTAGGCCCGTTCTTCTCGCCGGTCGAGTCCTCTCAGTTGTGGCTGCACACTCAGGTACAACTGGGCGGCAAAAAGTCAGCCGACTGGAAGGTCACGATCTGGAAAATTGACGATGACTACAACCAGGTGCCGGGTACTCAGCAGACGTTCACGTATCACCAGGGGACGCCGCACAAATCATCGAGCGAAGTATTTTACCGCACCGACAAGCTGACGCCGACCGGCGGTTTTGGCAAGTACGCTATTAACTTCCAGCGCACAGATAACTCGAGTGATGCCTCTATCCTGAAGGTTGAGGAGATCCACTCGGTTAACGTCAGAACCAACGTCGTGCATCCAACCGATACGCTGGTGCGCGTGAAGGTAAGAGCGACAGAGAACGCGCTGGGCAGTCGTGATCGCAAATACAACGCCCTGGTGACGCGTCAGACCATCACTTACAACCTCACTACTCAGGCGGTCGACTATACGCTGCGACCGTCACGCTCATTTGCTGATGCCGTGGCGCATACCTGGCTTGTTATCGGCGCGCAGTCAGTCAGCAGTATTGACCTGTACGGGCTGTACTCGATTGCTGAAAGCCTGCCCGATGAGCGCCTGAGTTATTTCGACTACACGTTTGACGATGAGAACGACTCTCTCGGCGACCGTGTGCAGGCTATCTGTAATGCTGCATCAGTGATGGCGTACTGGGATGACGGTGTACTGACGTTTACTCGTGATCAAAAGGTCGACTACCCATCGGCGGTATTCAACCGGGCCAACATGAAAACGGATGAGTACAAAATGACGTACGAGGCCACGCTACCTGGTGGCTACGACGGCGTGCAGGTGTCCTACGTGCATCCAACCACGAACAATAAGACTTACATCAACTACCGCGTGCTGAACGGCGCCATCGTCGAGCAGGAAGCGGAGAACCCGAACAAACTGGAGATAGTTGGCTTCCGTAACGAATACCAGGCGCGTGAGCGTGCGATGCGGGAAACGAAACGCCTTATCTACTCGCGGGTGAAGATGAACGCCAAAGTGTTTGAAGACGGGATTATCCAGGTGGGTAGCGTCATTCAGATGCCAGACATCTACGACAGCAACCAGCAGCAGGGCTACATTACTGGCCGGGCAGGGAATAACTTCGATACCAGTGAGCCGATCACTTTTACCGGCTCGATGTATGTGCTTGTAACCGACAGTCTGGGCAATCCCACACTGCGTTATCCTGCGACGGCGCGCGCTGACACGAAGTACGGATTCACCGCCGCAATACCCAACATTCAGCTCAATATCTGGAACGGAGATACAGTGCAGCTCCCATCGCGATATCTCATCGCAACAGTTGAGGAAATGGACAGCCAGCTTTGGACTGTCAACAGCATTAAACCAAACAACGATAACACCGTATCTCTGACCGTCGCGGAGTACAGCGACAACATCTACTAAAAGACCAATCCACCAATCTCAACCCGGCCACTGCGCCGGGTTTTTTTATGGAATAAATATGGCTACGCAACCTACTCAAAATGCTGTACCAAGCGAATCTCCTCGCGACCTGAAATTTAACGCGGGAAAAATTGACGAATTCGCGACTTCATTAGTTCAGCAATACATCGATCGTTTTGGTAATGCCCATTACACGATTGAAGGGCTTAAGCAACTGGTACTGCAGCAAATCTATAACATCGGATGGAGTCTCAAAGGGTCTTTCCAAATCGGTGGTACTGTGACATCTGCTGGCGACCTATTGCAGGATGAAAGTACGAATATTTGGTACCGATGGGATGACCTGGAAACCTTGCCAAAAACCGTTCCGTCAGGCTCTACACCATCTTCTGCTGGCGGAACTGGAGAAGGGAAATGGCAGCCTGTTGATGTCAGCGATGTTCTTCGTAAGGATCTTGCGAGCGCGTTAAGCAACAAAGGCGATTCATTAATTACAGTTAAGCAACCATTTACTGGTGCCGTTGCAAGAACTCAACACGACAAAAATAAAGATGTAGTAAACGTTAAAGATTTTGGAGCCAAGGGGGATGGAATCGATCATCCACTGAGTGAGGTGTTCCCGTCACTCGCATCCGCACAAGCAATCTATCCGTTTGTGACCTCCCTTAGCCAGACGCAGGACTATGCTGCTATCCAGGCAGCTATTAACGCAGCAAAAACTCTAAACTCCGCTGTGTTCATCCCATCTGGCAATTACATTGTAAACAAAACAATCAAAGTTGATTATGCACCAACTATTTATGGTGAAGGCGGTCAGGGCCTGAGGGATGTAGCTTCTACCCATGAGCCATCGCCAGTTCGCGGTTCCTCAATATTTTCAAAAGTTTCATCTGGTAGAACTATCGATATTGAGCCGCCTAAGTTCTGCTTTGGTTTAAATCTTAGAGATTTTGCTGTGTGGGGAGTTGATGGATCTTGTGATACAGGGATTCATCTAGCAAACGTTGGATGGATGGGTATTGTTAGCGGAGTCAACATCCAGCAGTTCCCAAACCAAGGGCTGGAGCTTGGATATCTTCAGGATACGTATTTTAACAACTGTAGCGTTCTGCAATGCGGAAATTCTACTAAATATGCTGTAACCTGTGCCGTTGATTCAAATTACATTTACTTCAATGGATGTCATTTTGAACTTACAGCATACATGTTTAACCTTAACAATTGCTGGAACTTCTCCTGGAATCAGTGCCATTTTGAAGTGGCGAGACCAGTAGGAGACGGGGTTACTGATAATGACAGGTTCTATTACACTTCAACAGCCATTAGTCTTGGAAACTCCTACCGGATGTCATTTACTGACTGCACACTAATACCTGTAGATGCTGCATATCTGGCTACTAAGCTATCACTTCCACGCAAAGATGTGCCTTACTTTATGACTGGTTCTGGACCATATATTACTTTCAGCGGTTGCATCTGGCTGGCGCCTGAGGGAAGCGTTGATGTTGGATATTTTACAGGGTATCACATACACTTTAATTCATGTCAATTAATAAGTATGACCCCATCGAAGCCATCACTTTATTTACAAAAAGGAACAGTATCAAACTGCACTATTACCATAAAAATAGACGATGACTTAGATCAAATGTACGGAATAAGCGTAATTGAAGGTGCCTCTTCTGGTAACTCATTTGTGTTTATTGGATATGATAATTTAACAAAGAGAACGAACGGGTTTATTTTTACTGGTGGCGCCATGTGTAATGGTAACGAGTATCAAGAAAGCCAGTCAGTTCATAAGTATTTAGACAATGCAGCCACTGTGTATGGATTTGATGGAAAAGTACCAAAATATGTAGATGTTAACGTTAGTGGTAACATAGACCTTACTGATTACCACCCATCAACACAGATTAGAGTTGGCGGGAATGATGTAAATATAGGTCACATATACGGTTCACCATATGGAAGGGATGTAATAGTAACAACAAACAATGCTGGAACAATAATCTCTTACTCATCTGATAACATACTTACCTCTGGGGCGGTAAACTACTCTCTAGGGCAGTACCGCACAACTATATTTAAATGCATTAGCACTGGAGTCAGTGTTTTGCAGCAAATAGGTTAATTTGCAAGTTGTTGAATGTGTGATAAGATTCATTTCTTTACATTTAAATTTAAAGAATGAAATGAAGCACATTCAACAACTTGATGGACTAAGAGCGTTAAGTGTAATGGGGGTTATCCTGTACCATTTAGGGATCCCAGGATTCGGTATGGGTTGGCTTGGGGTTTCTTTTTTCTTTGTGCTTTCTGGTTTTCTGATCACAAGGATATTGATAGAGTCTAAAACTAGTAGTAACTTTTTCTCTAATTTCTATATAAGAAGAAGCCTACGAATATTCCCGCTATACTACCTGTACATATTTATTGTGTTTATATACTGCTCCTATCTTGGAATACAAGATACGCAGAACTGGCTTTACTATATCTTCTATGTACAAAATTACACTATGGCATGGAACGGATTCGCTTATGTTCCAGGACAAGAACTTGGTCACACGTGGTCTTTGGCGGTTGAAGAGCAATTTTATTTACTCTGGCCGCTTGTCGTTTTTCTTTGCAACAGGAAGCTTATTTTTATTTCAGCAATAATACTTTCATGTGTGGCAATATCATCAAGATTTTACCTTGCTGAATATACTTCAATAGTTTCTTTTGCTCCTCTATTCTCAACAATGGATACGCTACTAATTGGCGCTATCATTGCTGTTATCTCTGTAAATCAACGAGCGATGAGAATAATTTCATGCACATTGCTTGCTGTGGGCCTGTTCTGGTTCATATCGGTAGTTAAATTTGGTGCGCTTATATATGGCTGGCATAAAGGGATTGAAGCGGCCAATCAAAGTCTTTACCTTTCATCAAGCATTTTATTTGCAGGTGTAATAGGCGTTATCGCGTCAGGAGTGGTGAAAGCTAAATTCCTTACCATTGCACCATTAATTTATCTTGGGAAGGTAAGTTATGGGCTATACCTGTGGCATCCATTTGCAATTCAGATTGTGGACTCACTGCAGTACCGTGGTCATTTATTGTGGATAACTGGGCCAATGGTTTTAGCATCTAAACTGGCCCTAACTATCGCAATTTCTGCACTTTCATTTAAGTTTTTTGAGCTTCCATTCCTCAGGATGAAAGACAGGTTTACAAAGAAGTAACGCTCCAGAGCCCACCTATGTGGGCTTTTTTGTGCATGGCTCTTGATCGATGTCGCAGATCGGTAATACTGTATGCATATACAGTAACTATCAGAGGTGCATCATGGGATTCCCATCGCCAGCAGCAGACTACGTTGAAGAGCACATATCACTCGATAAACGCCTTATCTCCCATCCTTCTGCCACATACATGATGGTAGCCGGGTCGACATACCTGCGCGCCGGAATCATGAAGGGCGCCATGCTTATCGTCGATTCATCACTGACACCGAAAGACGGTTCTCTGCTTGTATGTGCTATTGATGGTGAGTTCAGGATCATGCGCTACAGGACGCTACCGCATCCATGTCTGGAGAACCCTGAAAATGGAAGGAGGGAGCCGTTACCATCGAAGGACGATTTGTCGGATACTTCGCGGCCGGTGTTTGGGGTGATCACCTACAGCATCAACGATGCTCGCTCTGGCGAGTTCGACGACTGCCCGGTGATGTAATGGGGCATGGGTGGGACACAAAACAGCACTCGCTCTAAGATGAACTTAGACGACTGATGTTTTAGACGACTCTAACCATCTGTTATTTGGTGCGCTCTTGGACGATCTTTGTCGATTATGAAAAATGTATGCTCATGTGATGAGCATGCAGGTGTAGTGACCTGAACATTCTCCCGCTGCGCCTTGCAACGGGAGAGCGGGATTACTTCTGAATCAGATAGCGAATGGTTGGCCCATCCTGCTGAATGTCCAATACCGTGTAGCCGTGATTACGCGCATCCAGCGGAATATTATTGATCGACTGTGGGCAATCGCTCACCACTTCCAGAATTTCACCTTTCTTCAACTGCGGCATCGCTTCCAGCGTGGCGACGGCCGGGTAGGGGCATGGTTCACCCACCATGTCGAGACGGTAATCAGGGACGATATTTTTCATACGGATTCCTTAGCAGGCGTCAGCCCTGCACGGCGGAAGAAACGTTTTTCCCAGCCGATGATGAGCATCAGCGCGGCAAACAACAGCAGATAGGTCACCAGCAGGCCGCCGAGAGGACCGAAGGTGTTGAGCAGGTTGACTTTATCCCAGTTAGTGGCAAGCGCCGGAGCGAAATCATCCCAGTAGTAAGCCAGAATGGTCGAGCCGATAACGTTGCCCAGGCCAACCCACCAGTAATGCACCTGGCCTTCAACGGCGCGGTACATCCAGCCAGTTTCACACCCGCCCGCCAGCACGATGCCGAAGCCGAACAGCAGGCCACCGATTACCGCATTGGGGCCGGGCCACATGATCTTCGCCTCAACGCCCAACTGCACGTAGCTGAAGATACCGATGGCACTGACCGCCATGCCGAAGATAATGGCTTTTGCCATATGGGTACGCCCGGAAATCCACAGGTCGCGAAAAGCCGAGGTGAAACAGATTTGCGCGCGCTCAATCAGCAAGCCGAACCCGACGCCAAACAGCATGGCTAACCCGAGTTTGGGTTTATCCATAGCGGTTAACAGCGCCCAGCCGATCATGGCGATAAACACCAGCATACCGAGACGAAAACGACGATGTGCCTGTTCGGGTTTTTGCGTCAGCGGAGAGGCCGCCGAGACTTTCTGCATTTTGACCGGAATACGGAACATGGGCAGCAGGGTGAAGCGTGCGCCAAACCACGAGCCAATCGCCGTGGCAAGCGCAAAGAACCACGCATGCAGGGAGAACTGCGGAATACCGGTGAAGAACGCCGCGAGGTTACAGCCCATCGCCAGACGTGCGCCGAAACCGGCGATCATCCCGCCGATAATGGCTTGCATAATGCGAACCCGGCTGCGCGGCATTCGTAATTTAACGTTGTTAGCCCACAGCGCGGCAGCAAAGCAGCCGCCGAACATGCCGAGGATCATCATGCCGTCGATGCGGGTCAGCGGAGAGCCTTCGAGGTGGATCAGTTTGTAGTAACCCCACTCTTCGGCGTGCACGCCAAACAGCTGCAGGACTTGACCGCCCCAGCGGGTGAACTCGCCGGTTACTGCCCAGAAGGTTCCCGTAATGCCGAAATAGTAAGTGGAGAGAATACCCGCCGCGATGACCGCAGGGGCAGGGGCCCAAAATTTAATCAACCAGGCCTGTTTGAAGTGTTGCCATGACATGCGTTTTGCCTCTGAACTCAGAAGGAATGTAACAAGAAGTGTGGATACTACACCGATCAGAATTTTTGCCTATCAGTAATAAGAAGTAATCCCGATGGGATCAATCTTTCTCCGCGCACCCGAAAGGCTGGCGACATCAGGGGTTTAATGCCACAATCCCATTTTCTTCGCATGCAGGATGAATGATGAAAAAATTAGCAATCGTTGGTGCATTTCTGGTTCTTAGCGGATGCGCCGAGGTCGAAAATTATAATGATGTGGTGAAAACGCCCGCGCCCGCCGGTCTGGAAGGCTACTGGCAGTCGAAAGGCCCGCAGCGCAAGCTGGTGAGCCCGGAAGCGATCGCCTCTCTGGTGGTAACGAAAGAGGGCGATACGCTGGATTGCCGCCAGTGGCAGCGGGTGATTGCGCTGCCGGGGAAACTGACGATGCTCTCCGGCGATCTCACCAACGTGACGGTGAAACGTGAGCTGTATGAGATTGAGCGTGAAGGCAATACGCTGGAATATGACGGGATGACCCTGCAACGGGTCGATCGCCCAACGCCGGAATGCGCTGAGGTGTTACAGAAAGCCCCGCTGGCCACCCCACTGCCGTAAGCGTTTAGCCCCGGTAGCCCGTCGCTACCGGGGTCAATCATTATAAGACCTCTTCAATCACCCACACGCTGACGCTGCCGCCGTTGCAGAAAAACGTCGCCTCGCCATGTTCATCCGTTACCACGCTTTCTTCGCGATTCCCCAGATAGTCACGCCAGGTTTTATTGCCGTAGTTCGCTCCAAGCGTGATGCTCTTTTCACCGTCATTGCCGTTGGACAGGACCACCACGCAGCCGGGATCGTCGTCCGTGCCGCTGCGGCTAAAGGCGATGCAGTTGGGGTGATCAAAATAGAGCGTTTGTACGCCGTGGGCGAATCTCTGGCGGGCCAAAATCAGCTCATCAAGCTGTTCAATGACCGGCATGTCGATGGGATAGATTTCGCCATCACCACCGGTATCTTCATAGTGTGCGCCGTACAGATCGGGGTAGAACACCGACGGCACGCCGTTTTCCCGTAGCAGGATCAGTGCGTAGGCCAGCGGCTTAAACCACGGCTCGACCGGGGCTTCCAGCGCCTGTAGCGGTTGGGTATCGTGATTAGCGACCAGCGTCACTGCATGAAACGGATCGGCCTCCACCAGGGTATCGGTGAAGATCTGGCTCATGTCGTAATCGCGGCCCTGGCGGGAGGCTTCGTGAAAATTCATTTGCAGGGGGGCATCGAACAACATGGTTTTCCCCTCCACCTGATCGATGTAGTTTTGCAGTTTGTCCACCTCGTGGGACCAGTATTCGGCGACGATAAACAGCGGTTTTGGCGCTACCTCCTGCACGTGTTCGATCCACTCTTTATAAAACCAGGCCGGAATGTGTTTGACGGCATCCAGGCGGAAGCCATCGCAATGGGTTTGATCCATCACCCAGCGCGCCCAGTATTTGAGTTCCTCGGTGACGGCGTGATTACGAAAATCGATATTTTCGCCCATCAGGTAGTCAAAGTTGCCGAGCTCGTCATCGACCTGATCGTTCCAGCCTTCGCCGGTGTAATCATTGACGATTTTGAAAATGCCGTCTTCGGTGGGATTTTCGATATGGTCAATGCCGCTGAAGCATTTAAAGTCCCAAATGAATTGCGAATACTGACCGGCGCGGGCGGGAAAGGTGTAGCGCGTCCAGCCCTCGCATTCCACGATCTCGTCGTCAATCTGCGTGCGGTCTTCGGCGTTCACGCGCTGGACGCGAATGGCTTCTTTCTCATCGGCCCCCATTTTGTGGTTGACCACCACGTCCAGCAGTACCGCAATGTCGTTGTGTTTCAGCGCATCGATTGCCGCCAGCAGCTGGTTTTTATCACCGTATTTGGTGGCGACGGTGCCTTTCTGGTCAAACTCACCCAGATCAAACAGATCGTAGGAGTCGTAGCCAACGGAGTAGCCACCGGATGCGCCTTTGTAGGCGGGGGGCAGCCACACCATATTAATGCCGATATCATTGAGGCCGCCCGCGCGTGCGGCGAGTTCGGGCCACAGTTGACCGCCCTCGGGGTAATACCAGTGGAAGTACTGCAATAACGTGGGATTTTTCATCTTCCGTGCTCCAGAAGTCGTTTGGCCGACCTCTGGAGTATGGAAGATTATTCAGACGAGACGGGAAATTATTGCGGGGCGTCGGGAACCAGCAGCATGCCGGAAAGACGGCCATAGGCGTTATTTAGCGTCTTTTGGCGGGTTGACTGACCGATCAGGCCGCTGAGTTCATCCAGTCGCTGTTGTAACAACGCTTTGAGTAACTGCTCGTTATCCAGCGTCTGTTTAATATATCCGGCGACGATGTCCTGAATACTTCGCGTAATGCCAGGTGGAGTTCCATCTTCCATGACCACTTCAATACTTTGCAGATAACTAACTTCCTGTTCCAGTAAAAGGTCCCATTCACCGCGCTGCGCCAGTTCCAGCAGCGAGTGGCTGAGTAGCGCGATGCGCTGCCAACGGTTGATAAACTCCACGGCTGAGGTCATTAACGAGACTCCTGGGACGATGCGCTCGGTGAGATCTGCTTCCAGGCTTCCGCAATGTTGCCGAGCAACCCTTCAACTTCTTCAATGGCTTGACTATCATTGTTCAAATTTGCGTGCAATAAACGCCGGACCATGTACGCGTAAAGTGAAGACAGGTTAGTGGCGAGTTCCCCACCTTTCTCATGATCCAAACCGGCGTTGAGGCCATTATCAATAATATTAATGGCTTTACTTAAGGCTTCACCTTTGGCGACGATATCACCCTGTTGCATAAACAGGCGAGCGCGCACCAGGGCGCTGTGTGCGCCATCAAACAACATTTCAATCAGCTGATGCGGACTGGCGCTCATCACGGCGCTTTCCACGCTGACCTGCGCATAGGCTTTGGTACCGCTCGCGGTATACATGCTTACCTCGTGTTATCAGGAATTATTCATCGCTGAAAATTGTTGGCCCAGATAGGTACTGGTGCTATTCAGCTTACTCATCATGGTATCGAGCTGCGTAAACTGTGCTTTATAGCGTGCCACGACTTCGTCAATGCTGTTACTCACGGTTAGATACTGTTTGGTCAGCATCTTCAGGTTGGCGTTAATATTGTCTTGCGCATTGTCGATAATGCCGTCATCAGCCAGATAGCTTTTTACTTCGGTGGCAATTTTAGTGGTGATACCGGTGTCTTTACCATTGCCAACCAGCAGCTCACGGGTGGCC
Organism: Citrobacter sp. FP75; assembly: GCF_018342065.1. Taxonomy (GTDB): domain Bacteria; phylum Pseudomonadota; class Gammaproteobacteria; order Enterobacterales; family Enterobacteriaceae; genus Citrobacter. Next base: position 883,729 of record NZ_JAFDOE010000001.1, read on the forward strand.
GCAGTGTTATCTTTTAGCGCCTTAGCCAGCTTCTCGTCATCGATTTTTAGTTTGCCGGTACCGCCGTCTTGCGTAATGCCAATCTCAGACATGGTCTTAAACGGGGATTCGCTGCCGCTGTTCGCAAACGGAGCGCGGATGCCGTTTTGAATAGTACGTAAAACACTGTCACCCAGCAGCGCACCGTTATCGGTACTGGCGGCTTCGCCCGGTTCGACTTCTTTATATTTGGTCAGCGTACCAAAGGTATCGACCAGCGAGTTGTAGGCATCGACCCAGGCCTTAATCGCCGTAGTGGCTTTTTCATCACTTTTGACAACCGTGATGGAGGCGTCTTTGATTTCTTTGGTCAGCTGGAGCGTGATGCCCTGCGGGGCATCGGTCACGGTATTGCTTTGACGTTCAATATCGATGCCGTTAACGGTTAACAGCGCATTTTGCGCGCCAACCAGTTGCTTCATCTTCCCGCTGCCCGCTTTGCTGTCATAGGACAGTAAATCGCTCAGTTTGGAATCATTCGACACCGAGATGGTCATTTCGCTTTCGGTGCCGCTTTCTGCGGTTAACACTAACTGGTAATCGTCTTCTTTAACTTTTACCAGGCTTGCCGAAATACCACTATCAGCATCATTAATGGCATCACGAATATCCTCCAGCGAGGTTTCGCCTTTGCCCAATTTGATTTCCAGCGGCTCTTTACGACCCGGCTGCGAAATCGTGATGGTGCGCTCATCAACGCTGGTGTCACCTAACTGCTCTTTTGTAGAGCTAATTTTCGTTGTGGTCGATAAAGACTGTGCCTGAGCCAGTTGGGTGACGCTAACGGTATATTTCCCCGGCGCGGCACCTGCGCTGGTGCTGACTTTCAAATCTTCTGTGCTGCTGGTGGCCGTGGTGCTTTTAAACAGATCGGCGCTGTTCAGTGCGGTATTCGCTGTCTGAAATTTTTCTAACGCACTTTTCAGCGTGCCGTAGGCGGTTAAGCGCGAAGTGTTAGCGCTCTGCTGTTGAGTAATCGGCGTTAAACGCTTTTTCTCAGCGGTCGTTAAGTTTGTTAGCAATGTATCCAGCGGTAAGTTCGAACCAACGCCCAGTGATGTAAATGAAGGCATGCCTAATTCCTTGTGATTGCAAACAGTAGTTAACCGCTTTATCGGCAATCTGCGCGCAAAGTTTAATAATAGTTTTGCAAAAATAATGCCCAGAATAGTGACAATTAAAGAGGGTATTTCCGCGGCTAAGAAAAAAGAGGGCGGAAACTAAAAATTTTCTAAAGTTCGAAATTAACGTGCCGATACATGGGTTACGGTCAGAAACCGTGGGCAACGGCCCAATAACATCAAGTTGTAATTGATAAGGAAAAGATCATGGCACAAGTCATCAATACAAACAGCCTGTCGCTGTTGACCCAGAACAACCTGAACAAATCTCAGTCTTCCCTGAGCTCCGCTATCGAGCGTCTGTCTTCTGGTCTGCGTATCAACAGCGCAAAAGACGATGCTGCTGGTCAGGCGATCGCTAACCGCTTCACCTCTAACATCAAAGGTCTGACTCAGGCGTCCCGTAACGCCAACGATGGTATCTCCATCGCGCAGACCACTGAAGGTTCTCTGTCTGAAATCAACAACAACCTGCAGCGTGTTCGTGAGCTGGCGGTTCAGTCTTCTACTGGTACCAACTCCCAGTCTGATCTCGACTCCATCCAGGCTGAAATCACTCAGCGTCTGAACGAAATCGACCGCGTATCCGGTCAGACCCAGTTCAACGGCGTGAAAGTACTGGCGAAAGACAACACCCTGACCATCCAGGTCGGTGCGAACGATGGCGAAACCATCGATATCAACCTGCAGGAAATCAACTCCAAAACCCTGGGTCTGGATTCACTGAACGTGCAGAAAAAATATGATGTTTCTGACGTTGCAGTTGCTGATTTTGGTTATAAAGATTCAGCTACAGTAACGCTTGATGTTGCTGGTTTTGGAGCGGATGCTGCAACAGCAGGTAAGCTTGGTACTGCTGCAACAGGCACAACTGTAAGCAATATTAAATTTGATTCAGCAAACAATAAATATTACGGCGAAGTAGAATCTACTGGTGACCCCACTAAAAATGGTAAGTATGAAGTCTCGGTAGCCACTGACGGTAAAGTAACACTGACAGATGCTACCACTGATACGGTTCCTGCAAGTGCTACAGCAGTTACCAAACTGCAAGAAAAAGTGGTGCCTGACCTCACTGCTGCAAAAGCGGCTCTGCAAAAGGGCGGCGTTTCTTCAACTGAAGCTGGTTCAGCTACTTTGGTTAAGGTTTCCTATACTGACAAAAATGATAAAGCAATTGATGGCGGTTATGCGCTGAAAACTGCCAGCGGCAAATATTATGCTGCCTCAGTGGATGACTCAACTAAAGAGGTATCCATCAAAGAAGTAGCGTATACAGATAAAGATGGTAAGGCAGCAACTGCTGCTGTTCAACTAGGCGGTGTCAATGGTAAAACCGAAATTGCTACTGTAGGTGGTAAGGACTATCTTGCAGAGAAAGTAAAAAATCACAATTTCAAAACTGAACCTAAAGTGAATGAAATTGCGACTGCTACTACCGAAAGCCCGCTGGCGAAAATCGACGCGGCGCTGGCTAAAGTTGCTGATCTGCGTTCCGACCTGGGTGCGGTACAGAACCGTTTCAACTCTACCATCACCAACCTGGGTAACACCGTAAACAACCTGTCTGAAGCCCGTAGCCGTATCGAAGATGCTGACTACGCGACCGAAGTGTCCAACATGTCTCGTGCAAACATTCTGCAGCAGGCGGGTACTTCTGTTCTGGCGCAGGCAAACCAGACCACGCAGAACGTTCTGTCTCTGCTGCGTTAATTTACGCTTATCGCGCAAACCCCGCTCCTGCGGGGTTTTTTACATTCCACTTTACCCGTAACCCCCAAATAACCCCTCATTTCACCCACTATTCACCCGATTAAAACCCCTGCAGAAACGGATAATCATGCCGATAACTCATTTAACGCAGGGCTGTTTATCGTGAATTCACTGTATACCGCTGAAGGTGTAATGGATAAACACTCGCTGTGGCAGCGTTATGTACCGTTGGTGCGTCACGAAGCATTGCGCCTTCAGGTGCGTTTGCCGGCGAGCGTAGAACTGGATGACCTGCTACAAGCGGGCGGCATCGGGTTATTGAATGCAGTTGACCGATATGACGCTTTGCAAGGAACGGCATTTACCACTTACGCAGTGCAGCGTATTCGTGGGGCTATGCTGGATGAACTACGCAGCCGGGATTGGGTGCCGCGTAGCGTCCGGCGCAATGCCCGCGAAGTGGCACAGGCGATGGGACAACTGGAGCAGGAATTAGGGCGCAACGCGACGGAAACCGAAGTGGCGGAGCGTCTGGCTATTCCTGTGCAAGAGTATCGTCAGATGTTGCTTGATACCAATAACAGCCAACTCTTTTCCTACGACGAGTGGCGGGAAGAGCATGGCGATAGTATTGAGCTGGTGACGGAAGAGAACCAGCAGGAAAACCCGTTACAACAGCTGCTTGATGGCAATTTACGCCAGCGCGTGATGGATGCGATTGACGCATTACCGGAGCGCGAAAAGCTGGTGTTGACGCTGTACTACCAGGAAGAGCTGAATCTGAAAGAGATTGGTGCCGTTCTGGAAGTCGGCGAATCTCGGGTCAGCCAGTTGCACAGCCAGGCCATCAAACGTCTACGCACCAAGCTGGGTAAGCTATAGGGGTAAATCATTACCCCTGAACAATGCCGCATAACGAATTGACTACCAGGAGTTCTCATGACGGTGCAGCAATCAAAAAGACGGCCTCTAAGCCGCTACCTCAAAGATTTCAAACACAGCCAGACGCATTGCGCCCATTGCTATAAATTGCTCGACAGGATCACGCTGGTCCGCCGCGGCCAGATTGTGAATAAAATTGCCATCGCCCGACTGGATACGTTGCTGGACGCCGCCGACTGGGAGCAGGAGAAAAAAGAGTGGGTGGCGCTGTGTCGTTTTTGCGGTGACTTACACTGCAAACAACAAAGCGACTTTTTTGACATCATCGGCTTTAAACAATTTTTGTTTGAGCAAACCGAAATGAGCCACGGCACGGTGCGTGAATACGTGGTTCGCCTGCGCCGTCTTGGTAATCATCTGACCGAACAGAACATCTCTCATGACCTGCTGCAGGAAGGTTTCCTCGACGAAAACCTCGCCCCGTGGCTGCCGGAAACCAGCACCAACAATTATCGCATTGCGCTACGCAAGTATGAGCAGTTTAAAGCGCATGCGCATATGGGCCATATGCAGAAATCCTCCTGGACAGCCAGTTCTGATATATATTAAAAACGAATAAGGTGTAACAGAGTCGTGTTTGTGAATAGCGATATACGCTCTACACTACGGTCATAAATGATAGTCACTAATGACAATATTCGGGGTAACTATGAAATTAGCACTTCTGGGACGTCAGGCTCTGATGGGTGTAATGGCTGTTGCACTTGTCGCCGGTATGAGCGCAAAAACATTTGCGGACGAAGGTCTGTTAAATAAAGTGAAAGAGCGCGGCACGTTGTTGGTCGGTCTCGAAGGGACCTACCCCCCGTTTAGTTTTCAGGGCGATGACGGCAAGCTGACCGGTTTTGAAGTGGAGTTTGCTGAAGAACTGGCAAAACATCTCGGGGTGAAAGCATCGCTGAAACCGACGAAATGGGATGGCATGCTGGCCTCTTTAGATTCCAAACGTATTGATGTGGTAATCAACCAGGTGACCATCTCTGACGAACGTCAGAAAAAATACGATTTCTCTACCCCGTATACGGTCTCCGGTATTCAGGCGCTGGTGAAAAAAGGCAACGAAGGTGTGATTAAAACCGCGGCTGACCTGAAAGGTAAAAAAGTCGGCGTCGGTCTGGGGACTAACTACGAAGAGTGGTTGCGCCAGAACGTGCAGGGTGTCGATATTCGTACCTATGATGATGACCCGACAAAATATCAGGATCTGCGCGTCGGTCGTATCGATGCCATTCTGGTTGACCGTCTGGCCGCGTTGGATCTGGTGAAGAAAACCAAAGACACGCTGGCGGTGACGGGTGAAGCCTTCTCCCGCCAGGAATCCGGCGTGGCGCTGCGTAAAGGCAATGAAGATCTGCTGAAAGCGGTCGATGCAGCTATTGCGGAAATGCAGAAAGACGGTACTCTGAAAGCCCTGTCTGAAAAATGGTTTGGGGCGGATGTGACGAAATAATCGTCATCCGAATAAAAAAGGCGCCTTTAACAGCGCCTTTTTTTATTTCATTGCGCCTGAGCGTGCATAATAAAAAGAACATCACAACAACGAATACCGGAGGCTGTATGCCACTGCATAACTTAACGCGCTTTCCACGTCTGGAATTTATTGGCGCGCCAACGCCGCTCGAATATCTCCCGCGCTTCTCTGATTACCTCGGGCGCGACATTTTTATTAAACGCGATGACGTCACGCCGATGGCGATGGGTGGCAATAAGCTGCGCAAGCTGGAGTTTCTGGCGGCAGACGCGCTGCGCGAAGGGGCCGATACGCTGATTACCGCAGGGGCCATCCAGTCGAACCACGTGCGCCAGACGGCGGCGGTGGCGGCAAAGCTGGGGCTGCACTGTGTGGCGCTGCTGGAAAACCCGATTGGCACCACGGCAGAAAACTATCTCAGCAACGGCAATCGTCTGCTGTTAGACCTGTTTAATACCCAGGTTGAAATGTGCGACGCGCTGACCGATCCGAATGCTCAGCTGCAGGAACTGGCCACGCGAATTGAAGCGCAAGGGTTTCGACCGTATGTGATCCCGGTCGGTGGGTCGAATGCGCTCGGCGCAATGGGCTATGTTGAAAGTGCGCTGGAAATTGCCCAGCAGTGCGAAGGGGCGGTTGAGCTTTCTTCTGTGGTTGTTGCTTCGGGTAGTGCGGGTACGCATGCCGGTCTGGCGGTGGGGCTGGAACAGCTGATGCCCGACGTCGAGCTGATCGGAGTGACCGTGTCGCGTAGCGTGGCCGATCAAAAACCGAAAGTTGTCGCGCTGCAGCAGGATATTACCCGCGAACTGGAGCTGACGGCCACGGCGGATATCCTGTTATGGGATGATTATTTTGCGCCGGGCTACGGCACACCAAATGAAGAAGGCATGGAAGCGGTGAAACTGCTGGCGCGCCTCGAAGGCATCTTGCTGGATCCGGTGTATACCGGTAAAGCGATGGCGGGCCTGATCGACGGGATCGCCCAGAAGCGCTTCAAAGATGAAGGCCCCATCCTGTTTATTCATACCGGTGGGGCGCCCGCGCTGTTTGCCTACCATCCTCACGTGTAACGGCAAGGTAGAAAAACGCTAATGCAAGAAAGTATCCAACTGGTGATTGATTCACTGCCCTACCTGCTTAAAGGCGCGGTATTTACGCTGCAGCTAAGTATTGGCGGGATGTTCTTTGGCCTGGTGCTGGGGTTTATTCTCGCTCTGATGCGCCTTTCACCGCTGCTGCCTGTGCGCTGGCTGGCACGCATTTATATCTCTATTTTTCGCGGCACTCCGCTGATAGCTCAGCTGTTTATGATCTACTACGGCCTGCCACAGTTTGGCATTGAGCTGGACCCAATCCCGGCGGCGATGATTGGTCTGTCGCTGAACACCGCGGCGTATGCAGCTGAAACGCTGCGTGCGGCCATCTCCTCCATTGATAAAGGTCAGTGGGAGGCGGGGGCCAGTATTGGTATGACGCGCTGGCAAACGATGCGTCGGGCGATCCTGCCGCAGGCGGCGCGGGTGGCCTTACCGCCGCTGAGCAACAGCTTTATCAGCCTGGTGAAGGATACGTCGCTGGCGGCGACAATCCAGGTACCGGAACTGTTCCGTCAGGCGCAGCTAATCACCTCGCGTACGCTGGAAGTGTTCACCATGTATCTGGCGGCCTCGCTGATTTACTGGGTGATGGCGACGGTGCTTTCCGCACTGCAGAACTATTTTGAAGAACAACTGAACCGCCAGGAGAGAGAGCCGAAATGAGTGCGATCGAAGTCAGAAACCTGGTGAAAAAATTTCACGGGCAAACGGTGCTGCACGGTATCGACCTTGAGGTAAAGCCTGGCGAAGTGGTGGCGATTATCGGACCGAGCGGCTCGGGAAAAACCACGCTGTTGCGCAGCATTAATTTACTGGAGCAACCGGAGGCGGGCACGATCAAAGTCGGTGACATTACCATTGATACCGCACGTTCTTTGAGTCAGCAGAAAGGACTTATCCGCCAGCTGCGCCAGCATGTGGGGTTCGTGTTCCAGAACTTTAATTTGTTCCCGCACCGTACGGTGCTGGAGAACATTATTGAAGGTCCGGTAATTGTGAAAGGGGAGTCGAAAGCCGAAGCGACGGCTCGTGCGCGTGAACTGCTGGCGAAGGTCGGTCTGGCCGGTAAAGAGACCAGCTATCCGCGTCGTTTATCCGGAGGGCAGCAACAGCGCGTGGCGATTGCCCGGGCGCTGGCTATGCGCCCGGAGGTGATCCTGTTTGATGAACCCACATCAGCGCTTGATCCTGAACTGGTTGGCGAGGTGCTGAATACCATTCGCCAGCTGGCGGAGGAAAAACGCACCATGGTCATTGTGACGCATGAAATGAGCTTTGCGCGCGACGTTGCTGACCGGGCAATATTTATGGATCAGGGACGTATTGTTGAGCAGGGACCGGCAAAATCCCTGTTTACCGCACCTCAACAACCGCGCACACGTCAGTTTTTAGAAAAGTTTTTAATGCAATAAATAACCTTACTGTACTCACCGATATAGATTTTGGTGAGTACAGGCTGCATAACTATTTATTATTTCTGCTTTATTATTGATGTTAAGCCCTGTCTACAGAGTCCGATGAGTGTAATACTCAAGTAAATCCATTCTTGTCCGATAATTTGCATATATAAAATACATTTATGTGTTAGCTTGTTTCATTCTCATTAATGATGATTATCAATCTCAGGGACATTACCACTTAGTATGCAGGATCAAGATTTCTTCACCTGGCGACGGAGCATGCTGTTACGCTTTCAGGAAATGGCGACGGCAGAGGACGTCTATAATGAATTACAACATCAGACGCAACATCTGGAGTTCGATTTTTACGCGCTCTGTGTTCGTCATCCCGTACCGTTTACCCGACCCAAAACGGCGCTTCATACAACCTATCCTCAAGCCTGGGTGGCGCATTATCAGTCCGAAAATTATCTCGCGATTGACCCGGTGCTAAAGCCCGAAAACTTCAGTCAGGGCCATCTTCCCTGGGACGATACCTTATTTCGCGATGCGCAACCTCTGTGGGATGCCGCGCGTAATCACGGTTTACGTAAGGGGATGACGCAATGCGTAATGTTGCCGAACCGGGCGCTGGGTTTTCTGTCCGTCTCGCGTGCGAGCGCGCGTAATGGCCGCTTTGCGCAGGATGAAGTGGAACTCAGAATGCAATTGCTGGTAAGGGAGAGTCTGTCCGTTTTGACGCGACTGGAAGATGATATGGTCATGGCGCCCGAGATGCGTTTTAGTAAGCGGGAAAAAGAAATACTGAAATGGACCGCAGAGGGAAAAACATCGGCTGAAATAGCGATGATCCTGTCGATTTCTGAAAATACTGTTAACTTCCATCAGAAGAATATGCAGAAGAAGTTTAATGCGCCAAACAAAACGCAGATTGCCTGCTATGCTGCTGCGACCGGGCTTATCTGAATAAATTGTCGTTCTGAGTGTCAGACGCAAAACCGGCTGATTGCAGTGCTATCAGCCGGTTTCATATTACTGACGGTAGGCCTGTTTAATTTGTTTAACCGTGTTGGTAAATACCGCAGTCTGGGTTTGGTCTTCAATCAGCGCGATCTGTTTTTCCATCTTAAGAATCACGCGGCCTGCATCGGCTTGTCCCATTGCCTGCAGCATCAGCGTTAACATGGCTTTCAGGCAGGTGACTTCGTTAGCCAGTTCTTGATTATTCTCAGCAGTGGAAAAATCAGGCGTACTCATTTATTTTCCTCGTTATGTTTCAATGAAAAAGTGCGATGGCGAATGTTAAGGCGGCGGAGTATACCATAAGCGCAGCTAAAAATATCAGTGGCTGTTTTTTGCGCAAACATTAACCGGCGTCATTAAAATAAACAAGATGTTGCAGTGCATATATTTTCTCCATCCTTTGTATATCTCGCGTATTTTACTGGTTAATTATTGTTACAAATTTGCCTGACAATTTATCATTCAGCTGAAGAATATGATCTTTTTGTCACTATTCTGAAACAGCAATGCGCATATAACCCCGGTAAAAGACCGCCAGCAGTGAATGTTTCCACACGGCGTACAATCTAATTTCCAAAAACGAGAGCAAAATCGAAAGACGGGTGTTTTTTACATTTCAAAGTTGAGATAAAACCCGTTAACATAGGATCAGTTAACTATCGGTAGCGTTATCCCTATTCTGGAGATATTCCTTTGATCAACGTTTTTCTTGTTGATGACCACGAACTGGTGCGCGCAGGGATACGACGCATTCTTGAAGATATTAAAGGCATTAAAGTTGTCGGCGAAGCGTGCTGCGGCGAAGATGCTGTAAAATGGTGCCGCTCAAATTCCGTCGACGTCGTGCTGATGGACATGAATATGCCCGGTATTGGCGGGCTTGAGGCAACGCGTAAAATTGCGCGTTCAACGGCTGACATAAAAGTGATTATGCTGACCGTCCATACTGAAAACCCGTTGCCTGCAAAAGTCATGCAGGCGGGTGCCGCAGGATACCTGAGTAAGGGTGCTGCGCCTCAGGAAGTGGTTAGCGCTATTCGCTCAGTCTTTTCCGGGCAACGCTATATTGCTTCTGATATCGCTCAGCAGATGGCGCTCAGCCAGATTGAGCCAGAGAAAACGGAAACACCGTTTGCCAGTTTGTCTGAACGTGAGTTGCAGATTATGCTGATGATCACCAAAGGCCAGAAGGTCAATGAGATCTCAGAGCAATTGAATCTCAGTCCGAAAACGGTGAACAGCTATCGCTATCGAATGTTCAGTAAATTAAACATTCACGGTGACGTAGAACTGACTCACCTGGCGATTCGCCATGGCCTGTGTAATGCGGAGACGTTAACAAGCCAGTGACCGAACAGTTTGATGCCAAAGCGTTTCTGAAAACCGTAACCAGCCAGCCCGGCGTTTATCGTATGTACGATGCCGCCGGGACGGTTATCTATGTCGGTAAAGCGAAAGACCTGAAAAAACGGCTTTCCAGCTACTTCCGTAGCAACCTCGCGTCGCGTAAAACCGAAGCGCTGGTGGCGCTCATTCAGCAGATTGATGTGACGGTGACGCATACCGAAACCGAAGCGTTGCTACTCGAACATAACTACATCAAGCTGTACCAGCCGCGCTACAACGTGTTGCTGCGCGATGACAAATCCTATCCTTTTATTTTTCTCAGCGGTGACACCCACCCGCGCCTGGCGATGCATCGTGGGGCTAAGCATGCCAAAGGCGAGTATTTTGGACCGTTTCCCAACGGTTATGCCGTGCGTGAAACGCTGGCGCTGCTGCAGAAAATTTTCCCGATTCGCCAGTGCGAAAACAGCGTCTACCGCAACCGCTCACGTCCTTGCCTGCAATATCAGATTGGTCGATGTCTCGGTCCCTGCGTGGCCGGTTTGGTGAGCGAGGACGAGTATGCGCAGCAGGTTGACTACGTCCGGTTGTTCCTGTCCGGCAAAGACGATCAGGTGTTAACGCAATTGATCGCCCGGATGGAAAAGGCCAGCCAGAATCTGGAATTTGAAGAGGCCGCGCGTATTCGTGACCAAATTCAGGCCGTACGCCGTGTCACCGAAAAACAGTTTGTTTCCAATACTGGAGATGACCTGGATGTTATCGGCGTGGCGTTTGATGCCGGGATGGCTTGCGTGCACGTTCTGTTTATCCGTCAGGGGAAAGTGCTGGGTAGCCGCAGCTATTTCCCTAAAGTACCGGGGGGGACGGAACTGGGCGAAGTGGTCGAAACCTTTGTCGGACAGTTCTATTTACAGGGCAGTCAGATGCGAACGTTACCCGGTGAGATCCTGCTTGATTTTAATCTGAGCGATAAAACGCTGCTGGCCGACTCGTTGTCTGAACTCGCCGGGCGGCGGATTAACGTCCAGACGAAGCCGCGTGGCGATCGCGCGCGTTACCTCAAGCTGGCGCGTACCAATGCGGCGACGGCACTGACCACGAAATTGTCTCAGCAGTCCACCATTACTCAACGTCTGACGGCGCTGGCGTCGGTGTTGAAGCTACCGGCGGTTAAACGCATGGAATGCTTTGACATCAGCCACACCATGGGCGAGCAGACGGTAGCCTCCTGCGTGGTTTTCGACGCTAACGGACCGTTACGCGCTGAATACCGTCGCTATAACATTACTGGTATCACCCCCGGTGATGATTACGCGGCGATGAACCAGGTGTTGCGTCGCCGTTACGGTAAGGCGATTGAAGAAAGTAAGATCCCGGACGTCATCCTTATTGATGGTGGCAAAGGACAACTGGGGCAGGCGAAAGCGGTATTTGCGGAACTGGATGTGCCCTGGGACAAGAGCCATCCGCTTCTGCTTGGCGTGGCGAAAGGGGCCGATCGTAAAGCCGGTCTGGAAACACTGTTCTTTGAGCCGGAAGGTGAGGGGTTCAGCCTGCCGCCTGATTCGCCTGCGCTGCACGTGATTCAGCATATTCGTGATGAATCGCACGATCACGCGATCAGCGGGCATCGTAAAAAACGGGCGAAGGTGAAAAGCACCAGTACGCTGGAAACCATTGAGGGCGTTGGACCAAAACGTCGGCAGATGCTGTTAAAGTACATGGGCGGTTTGCAAGGGCTTCGTAACGCGAGTGTCGAAGAAATTGCAAAAGTGCCGGGTATTTCGCAAGGTCTGGCAGAAAAGATCTTCTACTCGTTGAAACATTAGGCCCTCTGTAGCAACATAGGGGTAATTTCACTGACAACAGATAGTTATCCGTCATATGCAATTTAATATCCCTACATTGCTCACGCTGTTTCGCGTCATCCTGATCCCATTCTTTGTATTGGCGTTTTACCTGCCATTCACCTGGGCTCCCTTTGTTTGCGCGCTTATCTTCTGTATCGCGGCGATCACCGACTGGTTTGACGGATTTCTGGCGCGTCGCTGGAACCAAAGCACGCGTTTTGGTGCCTTCCTTGATCCGGTCGCCGATAAGGTACTGGTGGCTATCGCCATGGTGCTGGTGACGGAGCACTACCACAGTTGGTGGGTGACCTTGCCTGCCGCTACCATGATCGCACGTGAAATTATCATTTCTGCACTGCGTGAATGGATGGCCGAACTGGGTAAACGCAGCAGCGTGGCCGTGTCATGGATCGGCAAAGTGAAAACTACCTCGCAAATGGCGGCGCTGGCATGGCTGCTGTGGCGTCCAAATATCTGGGTTGAGTACGCCGGAATCGCACTTTTCTTTGTCGCTGCGGTACTGACATTGTGGTCGATGTTCCAGTATTTGAGCGCTGCACGTGGAGATTTGCTTGATCAGTGATCGTTTCGCCGCAAATTTCAGCAAACGATCGTGAGTAGCGAAAAATATCGTTGACTCAGTGCGTCAGGTAAGTAGAATGCAACGCATCGAACGGCGGCACAGATTGCCAGACGATAGCAAAATCAAGTGATTAACAAGATTGCTTGGTCATGCGGGAATAGCTCAGTTGGTAGAGCACGACCTTGCCAAGGTCGGGGTCGCGAGTTCGAGTCTCGTTTCCCGCTCCAAATTTAAAACATCGGCATATTGCGGGTGTTGGCTGAAAAGCCTGAAGATTTCGGCGCGTTAGCAAAGCGGTTATGTAGCGGATTGCAAATCCGTCTAGTCCGGTTCGACTCCGGAACGCGCCTCCAATTTCTTCCCGAGCCCGGATGGTGAAATCGGTAGACACAAGGGATTTAAAATCCCTCGGCTGTAAGGCTGTGCGGGTTCAAGTCCCGCTCCGGGTACCATGGGAAAGAACAGAATAATCAAAGCAATAAGCAGTGTCGTGAAACCACCTACGGGTGGTTTTTTTGTGTCTGAAACCTACCGGTTTCTCGTAAATATAACGCCGGTTATATGGTTAGCGCCATCCTGGTACTGTCTGGCATATGAGCGAGGACGGGGAAGCGGTAAGCAGTAATGTGTTACGTTTTATCCTGGTAGCAGTAACTGATAAATCGAGGTTCGTTGTCGGATGAATAATATTGCAGTTTGCTGTCTTTGGGATTAAACAGCACCTGGAACGACATCGCCGGAAAACCGTGGAAAACCATCGTCAGGGCTAACATGTGAGCGGTGGCGCCTTTCTGTTTATCCGTCACCACTTCTCGTTCTGAGGCGATAACCTGACTCATCCGCCAGCGCTGTGCCAGATCTGATTTAATGGCGCTTACTGTCTCCGGTGGAACTTCTTTTTCCGTACTCCCGTTGAGAATACTATACACGCGATTGCGTAGCACGTTGGCGTCAGGTGACTGGAGTTGACGATTCAGGCTCAGTGCACAATGCAGTCGGGTGGGCGATTCAAAATATAGCGGTTTATCCGTTTTGATCGTTGCGACAGTGAAATCGATTTTTAGCACATCATCGTTAGCCTGTGCCTGAGTCTCAACGTGTTGCCAGCGGTTATTTTGCACCTGCGCAATGACAATCAGCGGATTAGGTTGACTACTCAGACGTACAATTAATGGCGTAAGCATTGTTGTGTCTGACAGCATCTGTACGGGCAGCACTCGTGCTTCTGGCTGCGGTGCCGCTGCGTTTATTCGCCAGATCTTCAGTAACGGCGGCTGCTTTGCGGGTTTATCACTCTCTATCCGATTCAGATCTGCCTCGGACCACGCCATGCCAACCAGCACACTGTGGCCTGCATTATCTGTACGTACCAGAGAAAGGGGTTCATCCGTTTCTTTCACATTGAGCGCAAAACGCTGAACGTTATTGGCATGATTATTCCCCAGTTGCTGGCGAGCGACGGTAACATAATCCGTGTAATTTTTACCGCTATCATCATCACCAAAAGTGCCATTCTTATTCAGTGGAGCCCCGCGAGCAAATACCCACGCCCAACTGGCCTGACCGATGGCATCCTTTTCCAGTAGCATATCGTGGGACAGGAAGCGGTACTGATTGCGTATGGCTACCATCGGACCATTTAACGGGTAGTCTGTCATCTTGTCATCTTTGCGCTCCTCTGGCTTCAGCAGTTCTTGCTGGACGATTTTGACGCTGTTTATCTTTGGGGCACCTGCTGTTCCACGATGTGTCAGCGACACGATTACTGGCTTCCCCTCTACGATGGCAAACTTTTTCACCGAGGCATCAGTGTCAGAGCGGCAGGCATAGATTTTAGCTTTTGGGTCATCAGCCTCAGGGATGTTGTCACCAGGACAGAGAGTCAGTGCCAGTTGAAGGGGGCTGGCATTGGATAACCAGCCAAACCGGATCAGTTTGACGCTGGTATCGTTGGCCCCATCTCGGGCAAGCGATACCAGCGAGCCTGGGCTGGTTGGTGTTTTGCTTTCGCTATCAGCCATACTGGTTAAAATGGGAGGGGTAGCAAGTCTGGCTTCAGGAACTGGCGTGTATGTTTGAGTTTTCTGGCTGCTTTTGCCCAGAATTCTCATACTGACCAGATTACGTTTGAAGTGGAAAGTGCGCACGCCATAATCGGCATTTGGGTCACTGACTCTGTTTTCTGGTACCGCTCGTCCGACGACATAGTCGTTAGCTTTGGCAGGCATAGGGTCGTATTCAAAATAGGTCGAACGGGTGCGATCATGAAACGAACCTGCGCCCTTCAACGAAACGCCCAGTAATACGGTTTTGGCTTCTTTCTCGCAGGGCCGGTACATCGTCCGCACATCGGTAAGAGCATCACCGTGCTGCTCCTGAAGTTGCCGGCATAAACGGAATGCGGACTGCTGCAGCTGTGTATCGCAGTCTGCCTGAGTATATCCGTAAGTGGCATAGCCATGGCGATAGCAAAAATCGTGTATCACACAGGCCTGACGAAAGCGTAGTGAGATATCGGAGCCACCTACTCTGTGTTTAAATGATATTCTGTTGGCGAGTGAGGGAATTGAACAGTTTAACCCTGCAGCCTGGCCACCAAGAATAGCTTCCGTCGCAACTGAAGAGGGATAAGAGGTGAACGTTATCGGGGCTTCTGTTTCTTCAGGCTGAGCCAGGTCCGGGTAGACGGCTTCCGCTGTACCGCCGATGATGGAGTTGCATCCTACACCGATTACCAGCAGGGCAAATGCCATACCTATCAACAATACTGTTACGCACTGTTTATGACACTTCACAGACCAGCTCAATTTCACAGTCATAGCCATTCCTGTTTTCCGATTGTATTAACCAAAAAAGCGAGGACAAAGACGCAACGGTTTAATTGAAACTATCGTAGTTGACGTGGTGAAAAGTGAGAATAATGCAAATTCACGAATTGGTACGACCGCGAGATTAACGGTGGTTTTCAGATACTTTATGCAACGTGTTTTATGGCAAATTCAACATAATTTATTAAGGTTAAAGCCTGAGTGCTGACTACTCTATTTATAAATAAATGTGCTTCAGGAGTGGTGTTATGTTTTTCAGAGTAGGACTTGCCATCATTTTACTCTCAGCATCGCTCGTCACTAATGCAGAGGTAAAAGAAATAACGATGTACTCCGATGGTGTTTCATGTCCGGGTAGCTGCGATGCACACGTCGTTTTTGATAAAGCAATGAATGGTACAGAGTTTGCGCACAACCCAGGGACGAAGTATGCGGCATGTAAGAAGAATGAAGAGTGCCACATCTGCTTTGAATCAGGGGGGAAGCAATGTTTAGACGTCATGTATCGGGGTAATGGTCCACACGCCAATACATTTGACTTTACGCCGAAATTTTACCAGCAAGTTTGCGCTGGAACGCCAACTCAATTACTGCTGGCAGAGGCGTGTAACAATATGAGGAAGAGTGCAAAGAGCCTCGATAAGCGAATTAACTGTATTGCAACTCCAGATAATAATAAATGCCATAACATTATTGCATTAGCAGAATCTGCCCGTAAATTAGATATACCGAAGTATGCAAAATGTCTCCAGCAGGGTGAGCATGCTTATAATCAAAGTGTGCCACCTGCGGAGCAACGCGCTCACAATTGTGCCTACGAATTACAGGGTTCTGGTATCAACAGTCAGGGTCAAACATGGAAAAAACTTCTCCCTGCCGCTTGCAAAGACAATACCTATGTAGGGCGTGATGGACTGGACTGCTGTAGCGGTAATACACTTACCGACGGTCAGCTAGGCCTTGAGTGTAAGGCTTTTTACCCGAGTCGGTAAGGCTGTCCTGTAGCAACAGATATTATTGGTCCTTACTTCGTTCAGTCATACCGAACAACCAGACGCTCAGCAAAAGGACCATTTTTGCTGAGCTTTCCGTCTGCTCCGGGGGCACGGCGTAAACCGGGTTGTTTTAGCAGTGGTTTAAGCATCAAATGAAGGGTGGCTAAGTTAATATAACGCCCAAAACACGCGTGCAGCCCGTAGCCAAAATGCATGTAATCTGAAGCAGGACGATCGGGATTGAACGTCTTTGGATTAGAAACCCGTCGTGGGTCCATCATTGCCGAAGCAAATGCTGCCAACACCTGAGATCCCGCTTTGATCGTTACCTCGTGGGGTGTTCCGCGCGCCAGGGTGACGTCAGCCAAAGCGACGCGCCATAAACCAGGCCCCAGAGGATCAAAACGCATCGCTTCCAGTACATAGCGCCGCAGTTTTTCATTATCGTTATCGCGAGCGGCTGCCTGTGCTTCTGCCAGAATCTGTGGTCGTCGTAGCAGTTGTTCCATTGCCTGTGGAAGCACCATGGGAGGCTGAGGAGGCCCGCCGACCATCATTCCCATTAATGCGGTACGAATTTGTACGTCACTAAAGCCAGGCTCGTTCTTAGACTGGAGAGTAAGACAACGCGCCAACACGTCATCGTCCCCCTTATTTTGCTTGCGCAGGGTTATGATTGCATCAATATGGGCGCGTAAGGCGGGTGCAATCTCATCGACTTCGGCTCGCAGCGCCTTATCATTACCCCCATCAGCGAATTGAAACTCAAATAATCGCGTCGCCCAAACCCGCAAATCACCGTTAGAGGGGGGTGAGATCCCAAGATATGTCGCGAGAAAATCGAAGCTAACCTGACGTGTGAGGTCGTTCACGATCTCTATTTGACCCTTGCTCATTTTTATGATCTGTTCTGCCCGTAATTCGACATCGGCTGCCAGATGTGGCAGATCACCAGGTAAAATGACTTTGCATATTGCTGCAGTATCATATTGATGTTGAAGGAGATCGTCAGTACCCAGAAAAAAAGGTTCCCCACCCATAATGATGTCGAGTTTCGGTTTATACATGACGCCAAATTTGGAATCTGTCGCAAACACTTCACGTACGTGGTCATACCTTGATGTGAGAGTAACCCCCGCCACATTCCATACCGGTTTTACGCATCGTAATATGCTGAAAAAATAGGGCAATATCTTAATGACCCTTTGTTCAGCCCATTTTTTGGGACCGCCAGCACGTGGCCTGAGAACCTCTTTTGAGCTTAGCGCATTCATAAAGCCTCCAGATAGCGAAGGGCCGCTATGCTCGGTAAAAAGAAGTATTCGCCACCCACCATTTGAACGTAGCTTTTTACATCAATGATTTTACGCAGCTGCTCGTCGGGGATAGTGAAACCCCCGCACGGACCCAGCAGGGGGTCGGTTTCATTGTGCAGAACGGCAAAATTAGGGTTTAGAATCCATGTCTGCTGAATGAACTCAAACTGACGGCCAATGTCTGTGTTCAGACAAATAAACAATAAGCCGCGGTCATCTGCATCTGCGCAACGCGGGTCGGAAATTTTAGGGCCATATTTTCTTCCCCGACGTAAAATGCGGTGGCTGTTAGCTGCGTTCAGCAATATATCTTTATCCGTGGAGGATGGTGCAAGTCCGTCGCGTGGGTTTCCTCGGCGTACATGGCTACCCAGTGGGCAGCCATATCCCATTTTGTCGCGGTCAAAAAAACGAAACTCATTATCCGGGCGACCGGAGGCGTTAGCCGGTAAGACTCCTCCAGGGCAAAGAAGGTGACCATTACGATCTCTGCCCATCACCCGACTTGCAACCCAATCAGCATTGACCGGGCTGCTTCCCGCGTTAAGGCTCTTGTTCAGGTGTTTTGCACATTCGTCCATTGAAATCCAGAACTGAGCAACATCTTGTCTGAGCTCTCTAACAACCATATAGCTTCCGTTGAAGCCAAAATCGAGAAAATTTTCTCCACGTGGGTGTGGTCTCAGTTTCCCGGGATCGGAGCCCGATACGTTAGAGCTTATGCCAGACACCACCGGTCCTTTCGCAATTTCACCATGTCCGTTGGGATGCCCCATGAGTATTTCACCTAGCGGTACAAGGTGGACGCTATCATGGCTTTTAGTCAGTGTTTGACTCAGATTGACAACATCTTTTTCGAAGGGGATAGGTTGAGAAATACCATCAGCAAACCCAAAATGTTCTCTTTCTATTTCATTGGTCGAACTCGTCCGGTTAAGCGGCAATTGATGGACGACAGCGACGCCATGAGGAGCAAGGATCTGTGTGACTTGAACGGCCCATTGAGCCACGGCAGCATCGTTATCTTCATAAAGCAGGAGCACTGCATGTACGGTGATATTGGTGGTGATAGCATCAATCGTTTTCTTACCAGTAGATGAGTGAAAAGGACGCGCAGTGCTGTCATGCGCGGCAGTATCAAGCGGCGTGTTGCCACTCCATTTGGGGCCACCGTCGATCACCGTCTTGCTCCATTTGTTTCCACGACGATCGCCAAGTCGGCGAAGACGATCTTCCTGAAACATTCCTTCCTTAAAAGGGCGATCGAAGCTTTCCAGTGAATCAGGATCGAGTCCCATTTTGCATAAACCGAACCAGGTAAAACCTATTGCAGCACAACGTGGATCTGGTCCATCTGCATCCGTGATTGGCGCGATGGAAGTGAGTGCCTTCAGCCAGCTATTGCCTTTGTGGTTTTTACTGAACTTAAATTCTAAAAATAGTGCTCGTGCAAAAGGTTGTTTCGAAAAACCACTGACAACAAGACCTTGCACATTTTTGTTATGTGGGTATGCAAGTGCCCAACTCTCTGAGTCGTTGGAATTGTCGGTCAAAGGTCTTTTATCCATTGCACAGCCCTCTCTTTTGTCATCCTATGGGTTTGCAGACCGAGCGCAATCCGGTAATTTCGCTCGATCTGATCGGTAGTCAGTGTCGGGTAGGCGCTGAACCAGAAATGGCTAATCGCCATAGAGTGGCGAGCCCACTCTTTAAACTGGCGACCGCGACTAGCCCCGTCCAGGATGAGATATCGCGTGGATGGAAAACCTACGCCACAACTCCAGGCAAGTGTGAGCCCGGTATGTGCCTTTTCAATAAAGTCGTCGAGGTAACTTTCCCACGTCTGATCGAAATTTGAGAGAAACATTAATCGACTCTTATTATTCACCAGCGCCCAATGAGCGAAATGGATAGTGCGCATTGAACCAAGATAGCCGTCACGTGCCGTAACACGTAACAACAACCCTAGACCGAGATGTCCAGTACGAATTAAAATAGCGCGCAAGATACCTGGTTTGATGAGAACAACCGACCCCATATGATTCTGAGGGATCCAATCTTCCCGACGCGCCATTTCCCGCAGAAATCGTGGACGAACCCACGGTGCATCTTGCGAACTGTCAGCTTTCTCCAGGGTCCGTAGCCAAAAAAGGATCGCTGCAATGGTGACTGGCATACTTAATAAACCCTGTATTAACCAGATGAGCATATCTAACCAGGCTGCTGCGGTAACCTGGCCTATTATCATCATCAGGAAAGGGATCCCCAATATACTCACCGTGGTGAGATAGATAATGAGATAGAAAAAGAGAAGCCTCCCAAAAGAGGTATTCTGCAAGCTGACGTTTGTTTTTGCTTTATTGCCTGACGACATGCGGCTCATTCGTTTGAATAATGCGGCAATAAGCAGAAGGCTAAGGCCCAGCAAAATGAACGAGAAAACTGGCGGCATTATAAGGGAGAGCATGAGTCCAGGAATCGAAAGGATAAAACTTACCGCGACCACGAATGCCCCCAGCCCGAGCCAATCACCGATGTTTTCCCCGTGCGAAATGCGGGGCGTTGGTGGCGTATCTATCCAGGGAAATTGTTCAACCAATGCAGTACGCAGTTGGTGATGAACCGCAAGGGGATCCAGTTTGCGATAGGTGGCATCATTGTCAGTCAGTTCTGCCTGTACATGTTCAAATAGCGTGAATTCATCAATAATACGTCGACGCGTCATTCCTCGGTTCCCATGGTGGTAGACCGTTGGGGTCAGTGATTGTGCTTCGAGGTAAGGTGCGAGTGGCGCACGTGAATCAGGAGCTATGATGGCAGTGAACAGGGGGCCGAGACGATCCTGCGGGCATTTACAACAAGCCAGAAAACTGCGGATCTCAGGGCCAATAGCGGCTTCAAGTTGCGCCCAAAAGGGGCCTGGCTCACCATCAAAATTGGCTTCGATAACGAATAGTGGATCGTACTCATAGCCAGGAAAGAGACTGAGCGACATAAAATGTAAAACGGGAACGGAGGACAAAAACGGCGCAAACTTGCCGGTGGCGCCTTGTCGATTGGTATTCCGTTTGTCGTGTAGTTTATTCAATAGGTTGGATAAATGCTCGTAACTTTCGGGCTTCACTTCCAGCGCAACAGATAATGTCGATTGTCGCATTTTCTTATTCTCTCAAGACGAATAAATACTGATCTATCGTTTTGTGGACGGCGGAAATCATGTGGTGCTATTTATTAAAAATCGAAGCCTGTTTATATACACTAGTAATCGATATTACATATGTCAATTTTATATTGAAGTGAAATTAAAACTTAATCATTATATATTTATCCTCGTATTTATTCTAACAGTACAGAATGAAGTGGCTATTGTGGGGGTGTATTATTTATTGTCATCAGAATGTTATCGTCTTCTAATTAAAAGTGAATACTATACCGGCCATAATTATCGACGAATGGGCGTACTCAGCATAAAGCCTCCGCGAGCCGGGTTGTTCCTGAAGCCATCTCGGGCGGGATTGGAGATGTGGTTCTGAAAGCGGTTAAACATAACGGGATCGTCAATGCCGTCCTGAATAGCAAAGGGTCGGTGGATCGTGTTGCGGGCTCTGAGAGTGAAACCGAATTCATCCGTCCCTCCAATGATGATGACGCTGTTGCCGGCAGCCAAAGTGGTACTTAATTCACGCTCCCTTGCGGCCTGGTCCTGCAAGGTGCTGGCGGTAGCACAGAATGATGCCAGCAGCAGCATTGTGAAGGCGACGCATGAAGGTACCCGTGGCCGTTTCATGATGAATACCTGATAAAAGTATGGCTATTAAAGTATAGCGTTCTACAGCGTCGATAACCGACGTAAGCAGGATTAATTCTGCCGCTCTGTCTGTGCTAATAATGATTATCCTGGCGGCCAGGGCCTCTGAATTTCCCCCTATAATGAACACAGGTAACAGGTGATAGCGCCTGTTTGCAGACCATGTTGATGCTGGAGGCTTTGATGAGAGGCTTACTCTCTGCGACGGTAATGTCTGCAGCGGTACTCATTTTTAGCACGATAGTGTCCCCGGCAGCGGTGAACGCCGCCGTGGCGTCGGCGCTGTCGCAAGATCCCATCATCTTCGCTCAACAAAGTTTTAACAAAATACAATCCTATCAGGTGGTTATGCGTTCATCGTCCACTGCGGGGGAGCGTAAAATTATTCGCTATAGCTATAAAAAACCCGGTTACGTGCGGATGGACTTTACCCAACCGCATGCTGGCGCAGTGCTGACCTATAACCCCGTCAGCGCGAGAGTGACGTTGTGGCCATTTGGGGTGGGGACGTTGCCTGTGTTAAATCTGTCGCCCACGAATTCAGTGATCCAGGATGAGCACGGTCACCGGGTTGATCGGTCAGACATCGGCGTTTTGCTGGGAAATATCCAGAGTCTGCAGCGTGAGGGGACAACTACTACCGTTGGCGTGGAGAATCTGTCTGGACGATCGGTCACGCATGTTTCGGTGGTGGGACCGGGGACAATGGTTGTTGATGACGTTCATCGCTATGACGTTTGGTTAGATAACTATCATGGACTGCCTGCCAAAGTGGTGAGCTACACGCTGGAGGGCAAACCGCTGGAAACGGTGCTGATGGACGCCATGATCGTCAACCTCCGTTTTCCTGCCGATTTCTTCACACCCTAAAGGAGTCTGGTCCATGGCCGAATATCAGTTCTCCACCATCTGGCGGGTTGAAGCGTCGCTACAGGAGGTCTGGGAGGTGTTCTCGCATCCGGACCAGTGGCCTGAGTGGTGGGTAAGTCTGGAACAAGTCATCGAACTTGAGAAAGGCGATGTGCAGGGGATCGGGGCGCTGCACCGCTATACCTGGAAAGGGGCGCTGCCGTATCGTTTAACCTTTGATATCAACGTACTGAAAATTCTGCCGTGTTCTCTTCTCGAAGGAGAAGCCCGCGGTGAGGTTGAAGGTCTCGGGGTATGGTCTTTTGTTGCGCTTGGTCAGGAGACTATTGTCAGGTACGACTGGAATATACGCACCACCCTTCGCTGGATGAATTACCTGGCTCCACTGGCAGCTCCCGTATTTCGCTGGAATCACGATACGATTATGCGCGAAGGGGCAAGGGGGTTAGCTCGAAAATTAGGCACCCATGTCTCTATGTTTTAGTTTTACTGGAGGTTAGAGGTCAGGGAGCCTGCCTGTTTTATGCATTCTTCGTCTTTTTCCTTGTTGCGCCTGTACTCTTACAGCTGAAAGTGGCTTAATCGGTTCTCTTTTCATTCACAGTTAACAGGTCTGTTATTGATGAATAATCCCCATCGACTCGCCTTTTTATGTCAGCGCCTGTCTGCTGTGATGACCGCCTACGCTTGCCGTAGCTCAACTCATACATATGGACAGACAGCAATGCAACGTCGCCAGTTTCTCAAAAATAGCGTTCTCCTTTCCGCCGCCGGTTTAGTCGGTCCTGCGATTACTAGCCAGACGGTACACGCCGCTGAGCCCTCGGTTGCGGTAGTGGTGCGTCGGCGTTTCGTGTTATCACAAACCTATAAACTCAATCCACCGCAAGGTTCGCGCGGTGTGGTCAAACTGTGGATCCCGTTACCGGTAGACACCGCGTTTCAGCAGATGACAAACCTTGTATTTAGCGGCAACTATAAGCAGGCATACGTCACCACGAATAACAACTATGGCGCCAAAACGCTGTATGCCAGTTGGCCAGATTCGCAGGGGGAATTGCTGATGAAGGTCGAGATTGAGATTGAAACGTCAGACTGGGAACCGCTGAAACATGACGCGCTAAAAACCTGGCAAGCGCCGGAACAGATTATTTACCCACTGGATGTTAAACCGTATCTGTTGCCGACAGCGCATACCCCCATTGATGGACTGGTTCAGGAAACCGCACGTAAAATTACTGGTGCGGAGCAGGATCCATTGAAAAAAGCGCGTCTGATTTATGAGTGGGTTAGCCGTTATATGGAGCGTGATAATGACGTGATCGGCTGCGGCACGGGTGACGTCGCGGAGATCCTGAAAAGTGGCAAACTCAAGGGTAAATGTACCGATATGAGTTCTGTTTTTGTGGCACTGGCTCGGGCCAGCGGAATTCCGGCGCGTGAACTGTTTGGCATCCGCCTGGGGAAAGCCAATAAACTAGAGCGCTATTCAAAAAGCGCGTTTGGCAAAGCCGACAGCGCAGGGGTTGCTGATGTCAGCGGTGGGCAGCACTGTCGCGCTGAGTTCTATCTGGCCGGTTACGGCTGGTTGCCGTGTGACCCGGCAGACGTGACCAAAATGCGTCTGGCAGAGAAAAAAGCCCATCAGGATGCCGATGTCCAGGCCGTCAACGCTTACCTGTTTGGTAACTGGGAAATGAATTGGGTGGGCTTCAACTACGGACGCGATTTTGAACTGTATCCGGCAACCGAGCAGGGTGCGATGAACAACTTTGGTTATCCTTATGCTGAAGTTGACGGCGATCCGATCAATTTCTATGACCCTAAAGCGTTCTCTTACAGCTATGTCGCAACAGAACAACGCTAAGGGCGCGGGGTTAACTCTGCTGACGGCCGCTGCGGCTGCCGTCACCGCGGGTTTATGCTGCGTTGGCCCGCTGTTATATCTGCTGTTTGGTATTTCGGCGGCCAGCTTTGCCATATTCACCCGCGTTGAATTTTTACGTGTTCCTCTGATGGTGCTGACGGTAGGGTTGCTATTGCGGGTATTCTGGCGGCTCTATATTTCTAAAAGACCGTGGTGCACCGGGCGGTTAACCCTGACGCAGATGCGCGTGCTGTACTGGTTCGCACTGATGCTGATTTTGCCCGTGTTATTCTACCCCACGCTGGTGGCCTGGTTTTACGAGGTGTTTGAATGAAAATATTGACGCTACTTATGTGTTTATTACTGCCGTTTTGGGCGCAGGCAGCCAATCAGAAAGTGGTGCTGGATATACAAAATATGACCTGCTCGCTGTGCGTCATTTCGGTAAACCAGGCACTGCGTGAAACCGACGGCGTGATCAAAGCTAAATCTTCGCTAAAGACCCGTCAGGCAGAAGCCATCGTTCCGCAAGGTTTCTCTACCGATACGCTGCTCAACGCGGTAGCGAAAACAGGATATACGGCCACGCTGAACCGTATTGAACAACAGTAAGCCACCTGCGGGTGGTTTTATTGTGCGTTGCAGATATAATGCCGGCGATTTTGTGATCCCTTTTGTGCGTTGACTACCGGAATTACCCCCGTTTCCTGTTAACCTGAACAGGCGGTATCAGTAAGCCGCCCACGCCATTTGTATCCGTTATCCCACACGCCATGTAAGATAATCACAGGCAAGAATTATTGACTAAGGAAAAGCGTTATGAAAACGGGACCATTAAACGAGAGCGAGCTGGAATGGCTGGATGATGTACTGACCAAGTACAATACGGACAAGGCGATTCTGGATGTCTCAGAGCTGGATGGCTTGCTGACGGCGGTGCTCAGCTCACCTTATGAAATTGAGCCGGAGCAGTGGCTGGTTGCGATTTGGGGCGGCGCGCAGTATGTTCCTCGCTGGTCATCCGAAAAAGAAATGGCGCGTTTTATGAACCTGGCATTTCAACATATGGCCGACACGGCCGATCGCCTGGATGAATTTCCGGAGCAGTTTGAACCGCTGTTTGGCCTGCGTGAAATTGAAGGTCATGAGCTGACTATCGTGGAAGAGTGGTGCTTTGGTTATATGCGCGGCGTTGCGTTGTCGGACTGGTCCGCGTTGCCGGATTCGTTAAAACCTGCGCTTGAGGCAATTGCGCTGCACGGGACGGAAGAGAACTTCGAGGT
Source organism: Citrobacter sp. FP75 (assembly GCF_018342065.1). Lineage (GTDB taxonomy): Bacteria > Pseudomonadota > Gammaproteobacteria > Enterobacterales > Enterobacteriaceae > Citrobacter. Next base: position 909,288 of record NZ_JAFDOE010000001.1, read on the forward strand.
GGTGGAAAAACTGACCCCGGAGGCGTTTGAAGAGAGCGTTGAGGCTATCCGTCTGGCGGCGCTCGATCTACACGCTTACTGGATGGCACATCCGCAGGAAGTCCCGGTTAAGGCTCCGGTAAAAGTCGATGCTAAAGTAGGACGTAACGATCCGTGCCCATGCGGCAGCGGCAAAAAATATAAGCAGTGCTGTCTGCACTAAGAAACAGGGGCGCAAGCCCCTTTTTCTTTACCCCACTTCTGGCAACAATCCTGCCGCAATAGAAAACTGCACCGCTATCACCACAATGCCGCAAATAAATACCAGCGCCAGCGCCGGTGCGCCACCGGCTACGCGATACGTTGCCTGAGGATTGTGTTTTCTGCTCTGCCAGACCAGCATTGACGGGATCAGTAGCGCCAGCACAGCGAGGGCCACGCCTGCGTATCCCAGCGCCATGACAAATCCACGCGGGTAAAACAGGGCGAATGCCAGTGGCGGCAGGAATGTCACTACGCCGGTCTGTATTCTTCCGGCAGCGGTATTGCGACGCTGGAAGAGGTCAGCCAGATAATCAAATAGACCCAGCGCCACACCGAGGAAAGAGGTGGCCAGCGCGAGGTCGGCAAACAGATGCACAGCCAGCTCAACGTGCGGTGAGGCCACCACTTCACGTAACGCCTGTAATAAACCGTTTAAGCCCGCATGGTCAGCTAGCAGCCCCATAAAAGTTGATGAGTTGATGCTGCCGAGTGTAGCCAGTTGCCAGAAAATATAGGCGACCAGCGGGATGGCGCTGCCGCTAATAAATACCCAGCGTAATTTACGGATATTGCCGTTCATATAGCTGACGATGCTGGGGACGCTGCCGTGAAAACCGAATGACGTGAAGATAACCGGAATGGCGGAAAGCGCCAGTCCCTGCTGTAGCGGAAGCGTGAGGAGATTGACTTTATGGACGTGCGGCATCAACAACGCCAGCATCACGACCAGGAAGATAATCTTGGCGCTAAACAGCAGGCGGTTGAACAGATCAACCAGTGATGTACCTACGCATACCACGCCTCCGGCAACAAAGGTGAACAGTAACACACCCATCGTTGGGGACATGCTGGCTCCGGTCCAGTCACTGATGCTTGAGGCCAACAGCTCACCTGCGCCACTGATATATGCCGCTGTGAGTGCGTACATCAAGAACATCATGCTAAAACCGGTGACCCACTGTCCGTATCGACCGAGATAGCGCTTCGCCAGCGTGCCGAGCCCGGTGTCCGCCGGCACGTGTTGATATACTTCCAGCAGCAACAGCGCGGTGTAGCACATCAGTGCCCATAGCCCGATCAACAACACCAGCGTGACGCTAAATCCTACGCCTGCCGCAGCCAACGGCATCGCCAGCATACCGGCACCAATGGTGGTTCCCGCCACGATAAAAACACTACCCAGAGTTCTATTCTTCACGCTTTCCTCTGTCCCAGAGATAGTCAACAGTTGTATCTGCGGCGCAGGGTAAGGCATAACGCTATTTTCGTCAAATGACCGTTACAATAGCTGTACATTAATGTTTACGAATATCAGGTGGTTAAGATGTATTCCAGATGATATTTTTCTGCGTTAGCGCAAAGCGGCGAGGTGCGGTTCACATTAGGCTACGGGCTTTATTGAGGAGGATGTATGGAATCTATTCACGGCCACGAAGTACTCAACATGATGATTGAGTCTGGCGAACAGTATACAAATGCCAGCCTTGAAGCGGCGATTACGGCACGTTTTGGGGAGCAGGCGTGTTTTCATACCTGTTCTGCACAAGGCATGACGGCGGCTGAGTTGGTGGCATTCTTAGCGGCGAAGGGGAAGTTTATTGCCAAAGACGACGGCTTCTCTACGCACGAAAGCAAGATCTGCCGCCATTAAGATTTTTGGCTAACGGTGGTGTATTGCCACCGTTAGCCAACACAATTAATTCTGTGTATCAAGCGTGGCCAGTTCTTTATCGATGAAATAAAGGCCTTCACCGCTTTTGCCTGCCAGCGATAATTTATCAATAACCGATTTAAATAATTTCTCTTCTTCGTGCTGCTCGGCAACATACCACTGCAGGAAATTAAAGGTTGGATAATCCTGATGAGTCATTGCCGCGTGTGCCAGTTCATTAATTTTCTGCGTGATCAACTGCTCATGTTCATAGGTGACACGGAACAGTTCATCCAGAGAAGCATATTCAGCAAACGGCGATGGCACGGTATTAATGCACGGTAAGCTGCCGGTATCGGTCAGGTAGTCGAACAGACGCTGCATATGCGTCATCTCTTCCTGCGCATGACGACGCAGAAACGCGGCGGCACCTTCGAAACTGTGATAGCTGCACCACGCACTCATCTGTTGGTAGAGCAGGGATGAATATAATTCAAGATTCATTTGCTCATTCAGTTGGTCGATCATTTCTGTTTTCAGCATGGTTCTGCTCCACAAACGTTAATTATATTTTGATGTGGCGTCACTATAATTTGTTATTTAATTATTTGCAAAAGGTAAAATAATAAATTTAATTATTAAAAATGCGAATGGGAATAAAACGCATTAACGATATTAAATCGGTGATATAAGTTGGGAAGTCATATAAGACCAGCAACAATATGCTGGTCGACAAATTAATAATTTAAAGAGGGGGTTTGTGCGACAACCGCGCCGTGGCACTGCCAGGCGAGCGTGATTTTGGTATTCATGCACAGGGAGCCTGCGTAAATGCTGCAGGTGGCTACCGGCTGACCAAATGCCATCGCGCTGGCGTACCCCATCTGCTGACACGCCTTCGTTGCCGTACCCTGGGCAACATAATCATCGGTACGTGCCGTTTGCAGCATGGCCTGGTTGTAAGTCAGACGAACCACGCCGGTGACTGCGCTGGCTTCGCTGACCTGTGCCTGTTTAGTGATAGTGCATCCCGTCAGCACGAGCGGCAAGAGGGTTAGGATAAGGGTCTTCATGATATCGCTCTGAAAGTTCGGTGATACGCTATCCTCGCATACACTGCGATCGGGCAATGGCCTGAATAACTCGACGATCACCTGCGATTAATCACAACGACGCCTTTACCATGAGGTAAATCTGCTGTTTCGGGGAAAAAATGTGAGCACTCCATTGCTTTTTAAAACCAAATTTCATTAAATTTGAAAGTGTATTTGCAAGATAGTAATGTGACCTGACTATGGTGGCTTATGGCGGAATTCCCGCGACGTATTCAGGAGAAGACACAATGAAAATTGCATTGATGATGGAAAACAGCCAGGCGAGCAAAAACGCGATCATTTATCACGAGCTTAAGGCCGTCGCGGATGAGAAAGGCTTCCCGGTGTTTAACGTCGGAATGAGCGACGAAAATGACCATCATCTGACCTACATCCATCTTGGCATTATGGCCAGTATCCTGCTTAATTCTAAAGCGGTTGATTTTGTCGTCACCGGCTGTGGTACGGGTCAGGGGGCTATGATGTCGCTGAATATCCATCCGGGAGTGGTGTGCGGCTACTGCCTCGATCCGGCAGATGCCTTCCTGTTTGCTCAAATTAACAACGGCAATGCGCTCTCCCTGGCGTTCGCGAAAGGTTTCGGCTGGGGTGCAGAACTGAACGTGCGCTACATGTTCGAGAAAGCGTTCACCGGGCGTAACGGTGAAGGTTATCCGCCGGAGCGTAAAGAGCCGCAGGTGCGTAACGCCGGAATTCTGAATCAGGTTAAAGCGGCAGTTGTGAAAGAAAACTATCTCGATACCCTGCGCGCTATCGATCCTGAACTGGTGAAAACCGCCGTATCCGGCCCGCGTTTCCAGCAGTGTTTCTTTGAAAACTGTCAGGACAAATCTATCGAAGCGTTTGTCCGTGAGATGATTGGCTAAACGTTGCTGGCCCGGTGGCGCAGGCTGTCCGGGCTTATCTGTTCTTGTTTGACACCGCACTTCCCGCGTCGCGGGTTAGCCGTAACGTATCCACCATGCCAGTCAGGCAAATAAGGGCAATCGCCACAAAAGCCAGACGGAAGCTAATGCCAGGTATATTGCCCAGCGCCAGCCACTCGCTGACCTTATCGCCGATTCTGATACCAATTGCCGCCAGCGAAATCCCTAACCCCACCGCTAATTGTGTGGCCGTGCTGAACAGCGTATTGGCGTAGCTCATCTGTGGCGCGGGGACATCTGCAAAGGCCAGCGTGCTGACGCCGGTAAACTGGATCGAACGGAATACGCCACCCAGATACAGTATCAGTAAAATAACCCACACCGGCGTTTGCGGGGTAATCAACGCGCAGGCCAGCAGCGCCAGCACGTTCAGCGCCCCGTTTACCAACAGCAGTTTCTTAAAGCCCAGCCAGCGTATCAACGGCGTGGTCGCGGGCTTAATCGTCAGGTTGCCGACAAACACTGCCAGTACCAGCGAGCCGGCATGAAAGGCGTTCATGCCAAACCCCACCTGAAACATTAACGGCAGCAGAAAGGGAACGGCGCTGATAGACGCGCGAAACAGCGACCCGCCGTACATGGAGACGCGAAAGGTGGGGACACGCAGGGCATCCAGACGAATCATCGGCCAGGCAGCATGGCGAAAATGACGCAGGGCAAACAGGAAGGTGATTATCCCGAGCGTGAGTAGCCCAGCAGTCAACCAGCCCTGCGGCTGTTGCGATCCCAGTAACTCCATGGCATACACGAGGCTGACCATGGCGACAGAAGTGGCAATAAATCCGGGAATATCGAATGGACGGCGCTCATCGTCATGAATATCGGGGATGAAGCGTAACGCCAGGGTTATCGCCAGTAATCCCAACGGGACGTTAATAAAGAATATCCAGCGCCAGTTAGCGTAGTTGGTGATAAACCCGCCGAGGGGCGGGCCGATGATGGGGGCGACTAATGCCGGCCAGGTCAGGGTTGCAATGGCGGTGATTAACTGGTGTTTTGGCGTGGTACGCAGCACCGCGAGGCGACCGACCGGTACCATCAATGCGCCGCCTACCCCCTGTAAGATACGCATTGCGACAAAGCCTTCCAGACTGGTGGCTAACCCGCATAGCATCGAAGCAAGGGTAAAGATGACCAGCGCCAGGCTAAATACCTTGCGCGCGCCGAAGCGATCGGCAATCCAGCCGCTGGCAGGAATCAGAACCGCCAGGGTGATCAGATAGGCACTGATACCAATGTTCAGATCGACGGCCTGCACGCCAAAGCTTTTTGCCATATCGGGCAGGGCGGTGGCGATGACCGTGCCATCGATAAACTCCATAAAAAAAGCCCCGGCAACGAGCAATGCCGCCGGGGAGAGGCCACGTTTATTCTCAGCCGCTAAATCGTTACTCATGTTGTGCTTGCCATCTCAAAAGAAATCACGGGATCTTTTTTTATTTTCAGCGTAACCGTAATGACGGCACCGCTATCGTTTCGCGCGCTGAATGGGTACTATGGCGACCTTTCTATAAGGAGCTCACTATGTCCCAAACACTGAATGCCGATCAGGAACTCCTCTCGGACGTTGTTGCCTGTCAGCTGGTTATCAAGCAAATTCTGGATGTTATTGATGTTATTGCCCCGGTAGAAGTGCGGGAAAAAATGTCCAGCCAGCTGAAAAGCATCGATTTTTCCAGTCATCCAGCGGGAGCCGATCCGGTTACGATGCGCGCAATTCAAAAGGCCGTTGCGTTGATCGAACTGAAATTCACGCCGCAGAGTGAGTCTCACTAAAATAAACCGTTGTTTCAGGTTTTAGAAAGGTTTTTTTGCGCCTCGCGGAAAGGGAGGCGCAGATTGGGTGATGCCAGGTATTAGTGCTGCTGGTAATTAACCACGTTTAGCAGGTGCTTATCCGTTTGCGCCATGCACAGCCCGGCGCGTTTGGCACTACGCACCTCATCAAGAATCGTTTGTAACAGCACGCCATCCTGCTGCTGTTCTTTTTCCAGATCATGAAGAAAATCAACGGTTGGGGCATCATTCAATGCTTCCGCTTCGTTCGTTAAGCGTGACAGCGTGCTGGCTCGCTGTTGATATTCATCCAGCGTTTTCTGAAATAACTCTTCAAGGCAAGTCAGCTCATTGCCAGGCACGTCGATGGCTTTGACAATGGGGTTGGCGCCCGCGCTTTTCATAAAATTAAACACGCGCATCATTTGCGTGACGTTACTCTGCGCCTGCGTGCGCAGAAACATTGCGGTGCCGGTCAGACTGTGCTCATAGCACCATTCGCTGAGGTGAAGGTAGAGGTTTGATGCGTAAAACTCAAGGTTCATTTGGGTGTTGAGTTTATGAACAATTCCAACTGCAGCCATATCAATATCCTTATTTCCAGAAAGGGAAATGTACGTTACTCACGTCAGTACAACGGGCTGTCGTTGCACTTTACATCTACGTACACGTAATACTGTTAGCAGAATAAATCCGTTCCGCCGGTCCTTTGTGTGATCAATGAGGCAATTCTATGCCGATCGCAAATAAGCATAGCGCCAGCCTGGACATAAGAAAATCCTTAAAACCACGTATTTATGTTTTTTTACATATTGTCATAAGAATATTTTCTAACTTAACGTTTTGATGTAGATCGATGTTGAATGTAACGATATGATTTTAATTATGTTAAAGTTAAATTCTCATTATGAAATGGTGTTTCATGTCGCAAAATTAAATTTCACGGCGAAGTATCCTTTACGTTGCTGCTCATTATTTGACGCCATTTATTGCGCCAGATCATTTTTAATGAATTGCAATAACCAAACGGAATCAATAATTCGGCATTTATTGTTTTATTATGTCGATAATACGAGGAATGAGGTATGAAAAAGGTTGCGGTGCTACTGGCATCCGGTTTTGAAGAGGCTGAAGCCATTGTCACGATTGATATTCTGCGTCGGCTGCACATTGACGTTGAGACGCTGGCCTGCGCTGAGTCGCGCGCGGTGGTGAGCTATCACGATATCCCAATGGTGACCGACAGCACACTGACTGCCCGCCAGGAGATGATTTATGACGCTGTGGTATTACCCGGAGGGCCGCAGGGCAGTGTTAACCTGGCCACCAGCGATGCGGTTATCCAGTTTATTACCCGTCATGATGACGCCGGAAAGCTGATTTGCCCGGTTTGCTCGGCGGCGGCCCGGGTATTGGGTGGAAACGGTTTGCTGAAAGGGCGTCGCTACGTATGTTCGGGGGATTTATGGCAAAACCTCACGGACGGTGAGTACGTCGATGCGCCGGTGGTCGTGGATGGCAATCTGATCAGCGGCAAAGGCTTAGGCCATATTTTTGATTTTGCTTTCACCGTGTCTGCCCGCCTGTTGGAAGATGATGCTCCTGTTCGCGATCATGCAGAGCATATTTATTATCCCTGGTAGCCATTACGTTCCCGAATGCCTTATCTTCGGGAACAAGGATTCACTGGCTGACCTTATGGACTAATCTGCTACACCTCGTTTTTCCCATCGAAAAAAACGCGTTTTTTTATGTCATTTCCCACTGAATTTATGTACGCAATTACTGTAATTCTGTGGTGTGATGCCGCTCTCTTATGGAGAATCAATTTCCCGCTACAACTACTCTCAGCACTGGCATTGATCTTATCAATAAAAGGTAATGCCTTGTTTTATGTCCGAATTACAAAAAATCGTCTGATTTTACCCTACATAAAAGAACGTTAAAGCTGGAGTTAACCATGCACAAATTCACTAAAGCGCTGGCGGCCATCGGTCTGGCTGCCGTTATGTCACAATCCGCTATCGCTGAATCCATGAAGCTCGGTTTCCTGGTCAAACAGCCGGAGGAACCCTGGTTCCAGACTGAATGGAAATTTGCGGATAAAGCCGGTAAAGATCTTGGTTTTGAAGTGATTAAGATTGCTGTCCCGGATGGTGAGAAAACCCTGAATGCCATCGACAGCCTTGCGGCAAGTGGGGCAAAGGGGTTCGTTATTTGTACGCCGGATCCCAAACTCGGGCCTGCGATTATGGCTAAGGCGCGTGGCTACGACATGAAAGTCATCGCCGTCGATGACCAGTTTGCCAACGCCAAAGGTAAACCAATGGACACCGTGCCGCTGGTGATGATGGCGGCAACTAAAATTGGTGAGCGCCAGGGGCAGGAATTGTACAAAGAAATGCAAAAACGCGGTTGGGATGTGAAATCTTCCGCCGTGATGGCGATTACCGCTAACGAACTGGATACCGCGCGTCGTCGTACATCCGGCTCCATGGACGCGCTCAAAGCCGCGGGCTTCCCGGAAAAACAGATCTATCAGGTTCCCACCAAATCCAATGATATCCCCGGCGCATTCGACGCCGCGAACTCCATGCTGGTTCAGCATCCTGAAGTTAAACACTGGCTGATTGTTGGGATGAACGACAACACCGTATTGGGCGGCGTGCGTGCGACCGAAGGGCAGGGCTTTAAAGCACCGAACGTAATTGGCATCGGCATTAACGGCGTCGATGCCATTAGCGAACTGTCGAAAGGCGAAGCAACCGGATTCTACGGCTCACTGCTGCCAAGCCCGGACGTACATGGCTATAAATCCAGTGAAATGCTCTACAACTGGGTAACCAAAGGCGCTGAGCCACCGGCATTTACTGAAGTGACGGATGTGGTGCTGATCACCCGCGATAACTTCAAAGAAGAGCTGGCGAAAAAAGGCTTAGGCGGCAAGTAATACTCAATGCCGGATAAGACCTGAACGTATCTTATCCGGCAACAGATTAGATTCACGGAGACGTTATGCAACAGTCTACCCCGTATCTCTCATTTCGCGGCATTGGCAAAACCTTCCCTGGCGTTAAGGCGCTGACGGATATTAGCTTCGACTGCTTTGCCGGTCAGGTGCATGCACTGATGGGTGAAAATGGCGCCGGGAAATCAACATTATTAAAAATTCTCAGCGGTAACTATGCGCCAACGACGGGATCTTTGGTGATCCGCGGCCAGGAGGTTTCGTTTGCCGATACCACCACCGCGCTGAACGCCGGTGTCGCCATTATTTACCAGGAGCTGCACCTGGTGCCGGAAATGACCGTCGCCGAGAATATCTATTTAGGCCAGCTTCCCCACAAGGGTGGGATTGTGAATCGCTCGTTGTTGAATTACGAAGCCGGTCTGCAGCTAAAACATCTGGGGATGGACATTGATCCAGCCACCCCACTGAAATATCTCTCCATCGGTCAGTGGCAAATGGTGGAGATTGCAAAAGCGTTGGCGCGTAACGCCAAAATTATCGCTTTCGATGAACCTACCAGTTCTCTTTCCGCAAGGGAGATTGAAAATCTGTTCCGCGTTATTCGTGAACTGCGCAACGAGGGACGCATCATTCTGTATGTTTCGCACCGTATGGAAGAGATTTTCGCTCTCAGCGATGCCATTACCGTGTTTAAAGATGGTCAGTACGTTAAGACGTTTACGGACATGCAGCAGGTTGATCACGAGGCGTTGGTTCAGGCTATGGTGGGGCGTGACCTTGGTGACATCTACGGCTGGAAATCCAGACCGTATGGCGCTGAACGTCTGCGCTTGCATGACGTTAAAGCGCCAGGCGTACGCAAGCCGATCAGTTTGTCGGTGCGCAGCGGTGAAATCGTCGGGCTGTTTGGCCTGGTTGGGGCCGGTCGTAGCGAACTGATGAAAGGATTGTTTGGCGGGACGCGGATCACCGAAGGCCAGGTATTTATTGATGAAAAACCGATTGATATCCGTAAACCCAGCCACGCGATTGAAGCGGGCATGATGCTATGCCCGGAAGACCGCAAAGCTGAAGGAATTATTCCGGTCCATTCGGTGCGTAACAACATCAACATTAGCGCCCGGCGAAAGCATGTTCTGGGCGGATGCGTGATCAACAACTGCTGGGAAGAAAGCAACGCTGACCATCATATCCGCTCGCTCAACATTAAAACGCCGGGCGCGGAGCAACTGATCATGAACCTCTCCGGGGGAAATCAGCAGAAGGCGATTCTTGGCCGCTGGTTGTCGGAAGATATGAAGGTGATTTTGCTTGATGAGCCAACGCGCGGCATTGATGTGGGCGCGAAGCATGAAATTTATAACGTTATTTATGCCCTGGCGGCGCGCGGTGTTGCCGTGCTGTTTGCCTCCAGTGACCTGCCGGAAGTTCTCGGTGTCGCCGACCGTATCGTGGTGATGAGAGAAGGTGAAATTGCCGGTGTGTTGCTTCACGAACAGGCGGATGAGCGTCAGGCGTTGAGCCTTGCTATGCCTAAAGTCAGCCAGGCTGTAGCCTGAGTAAGGAGAGTATGATGTCTTCCGTTTCTACATCGGGTTCTGGCGCAGCCAAATCAGCGCTAAATCTTGGCAGAATTTGGGATCAGTATGGGATGCTGGTGGTTTTTGCCGTGCTGTTCCTCGTGTGCGCCCTCTTTGTGCCAAACTTTGCTTCTTTTATTAATATGAAGGGGCTCGGACTGGCGGTTTCCATGTCGGGTATGGTGGCGTGTGGGATGCTGTTTTGCCTGGCTTCCGGTGACTTTGACCTCTCCGTCGCGTCTGTGATTGCCTGTGCCGGGGTCACGACTGCGGTGGTCATCAATATGACCGAAAGTCTGTGGATTGGCGTTGCCGCGGGACTGCTGCTGGGCGTTCTTTGCGGCCTGGTGAACGGTTTTGTCATTGCACGTTTAAAAATAAATGCGCTGATTACCACACTTGCGACGATGCAGATTGTGCGCGGTCTGGCCTACATTATCTCTGACGGTAAAGCGGTCGGTATTGAAGACGAGCGCTTCTTCGCCCTCGGCTACGCTAACTGGCTGGGGCTGCCTGCTCCTATCTGGTTAACAGTTGGCTGCTTCATTATTTTTGGCTTACTGCTGAATAAAACCACCTTTGGCCGTAACACGCTGGCCATTGGCGGTAATGAAGAGGCGGCGCGTCTGGCGGGTGTTCCGGTGGTCCGCACCAAGATCATCATCTTCATCCTTTCCGGTCTGGTCTCGGCGGTCGCGGGGATTATCCTGGCGTCGCGTATGACCAGTGGTCAGCCAATGACGTCTATCGGCTATGAGCTGATTGTGATTTCAGCGTGCGTGCTGGGGGGCGTTTCGCTCAAAGGCGGCATCGGAAAAATCTCATATGTGGTGGCCGGGGTGCTGATCCTCGGGACGGTGGAAAACGCGATGAACCTGCTGAACATTTCTCCGTTCGCCCAGTACGTGGTGCGAGGCTTAATCCTGTTGGCGGCGGTGATCTTCGACCGTTACAAGCAAAAAGCGAAGCGCACCATTTGATGATTTAACACCCAACTTTTTAGTCTAGCTTCTCTCCATCGCCAGCCGCTATACCGGCTGGCGATTGTTTTTGCAAATGGCGAGCCTGGTCACACTGTCTATACTTATACCCGTATTCGGCGCGATCCGCGCGTCGCACAGACAATGATAAGGAGAAGAACCGGGTGACAGCATCGCGAACCGTACCCCCTGAACTATCCGCAAACTGTGCTTATTTTTTTGATCTTGATGGAACACTGGCTGAGATCAAGCCGCATCCCGATCAGGTCATCGTCCCGCAGACGATCCTGCAATTATTACATCGCTTAGCGACGGACAATGCGGGAGCACTGGCATTGATTTCAGGGCGCTCAATGGCTGAACTTGACGCACTCACGCAGCCTTTTTGTTTTCCGCTTGCCGGAGTGCATGGAGCCGAACGCCGCGACATCAATGGTCACACCCATATTGTGAGTCTTCCTCATAACGTCGAACGCGACATTAGCGCGTTATTGCAGGCTGCGCTGGCAGGTTTGCCCGGAACGACGCTGGAGACAAAAGGCATGGCGTTTGCTCTGCATTATCGACAGGCCCCGCAGCATGAAGCCGCGCTGTTGGCGTTGGCGGAACGCATCACGCGCAGATGGCCGCAACTCGCCCTGCAGCCAGGTAAATGTGTGGTTGAGATCAAGCCTAAGGGCACGAACAAAGGGGAAGCGATTGCCGCATTCATGCAGGAAGCGCCTTTTGCCGGACGTCTCCCTGTTTTTGTCGGCGATGATTTAACGGATGAATCGGGCTTCGGTGTGGTCAACCGCGCTGACGGCGTTTCCGTGAAGGTGGGAAGCGGCGCGACCCAGGCGGTGTGGCGTCTGGCTGGCGTAACGGACGTCTGGCGCTGGCTGGAGCAGATTACCTGTCCACAGCAAGAACAAAAAGTAACGAATGACAGGAGTGATGACCATGAGTCGTTTAGTCGTAGTCTCTAATCGAGTTGCCTCACCGGATGACAAAGGTAGTGCTGGCGGCCTGGCGGTTGGCGTGCTGGGGGCATTGAAAACGGCGGGTGGGTTGTGGTTTGGCTGGAGCGGTGAGACGGGTAATGAAGACAACCCGTTAAAAAAAGTCACTCGTGGCAATATCACCTGGGCATCGTTTAATCTGAGTGAGCAGGATTACGAAGAGTATTACTGCCAGTTTTCGAATGCCGTCTTATGGCCTGCCTTTCACTATCGTCTGGATCTGGTTCAGTTTCAGCGTCCGGCATGGGAAGGTTATCAGCGGGTCAACACGTTATTGGTCGATAAACTGCTGCCCTTACTTAATGATGACGACATCATCTGGGTTCATGATTACCATCTCTTACCGTTTGCGAGTGAGCTGCGTAAACGAGGTGTGAACAATCGCATCGGTTTTTTCCTGCATATTCCTTTCCCGACGCCGGAGATATTTAACGCGCTGCCTCCGCATGATGTGCTGCTTGAGCAATTGTGTGATTTTGACTTACTGGGATTCCAGACTGAGAACGACCGTCAGGCTTTTATTGACGCTTTGAGTGTACAAACCAGGGTAACCACGCGCGGCGACAATCACCACCAGGCCTGGAACAAGGCGTTCCGTACCCAGGTCTATCCTATCGGCATTGCGCCTGATGAAATTGCCCGCCAGGCGGCCGGGCCACTACCGCCAAAAATGGCGCAGCTCAAGGCCGAGCTAAAAAACGTGAAGAATATATTTTCGGTTGAGCGTCTGGACTACTCCAAAGGCTTGCCGGAGCGGTTTCAGGCCTATGAGGCACTGCTGGAACGTTACCCCCAGCACCACGGTAAAATTCGCTATACCCAAATAGCGCCGACGTCGCGTGAAGAGGTGCAGGCCTACCAGGATATACGCCACCAACTGGAGACGGAAGCAGGGCGCATCAACGGAAAATATGGGCAACTTGGGTGGACGCCGCTCTACTATTTGAACCAGTATTTTGACCGTAAATTGCTGATGAAGATATTCCGCTACTCGGATGTCGGGCTGGTGACGCCATTGCGGGATGGGATGAACCTGGTTGCCAAAGAGTTCGTGGCAGCGCAAGATCCTGTCAACCCAGGCGTGCTGGTGTTATCGCAATTCGCCGGGGCAGCGCATGAACTGACCTCCGCGCTGATTGTTAATCCTTATGATCGCGATGATGTCGCAAACGCATTAAACCGCGCGTTAACCATGCCGCTTGCCGAACGTATATCCCGCCACGCCGAGATGCTGGACATTATCGTTAAAAATGATATCAACAACTGGCAGGCGAGTTTTATTCACGATTTAAAAAAGGTCACGCCGCGTCAGGCTGAAAGCCAGCCGCACGACACCGTGGCTGACTTTCCAAAACTGGCCTGACGGCGAGTATACCGCCATTAATCACCCGCCAGCGGTACCAATAACACATCGACCTGACTGGCGCTGACCACGCTTTTCGCGGAGCAGGATGCTCGCGAAAAGAAGCTGTGGTTATGGTTGCCATAAATGACGAGATCGACGGCGTGTTTGCGGCAGATATCCAGAATATGTTCATTGAGTGCACCATAGGTAATAAAGGTGTGCTCAATGGGGTACTGCGCCTCATGGGTGAGCTTGTCGATAAAATTTTGCGTCTCTTCTTGCATCACATCACGCAGGTCTTCCAGCATGGGGGCCGCGAACTGGTTATACAGCTCGGGATCCGAGACCAGGGTTATCAGGCTAATACGGGCGTTGACAGGACGAGCGATAGAAACGGCTTTTGCTAACAGCTGGTGGCTTTCGGGGGTGGCGGCAACCGCGACAAGAATGTGCGTATAGCTCATAACTCGCTCCTTAAATACAAGAATTATGAGGGGATGTTTAGCATTACTCCAGGTCCCTCCATACTGCAACGTTTTATGCGGCAATAGTGTGAATGTCATCATGATTATTCATTAATTATTCTTATAAATAGAATAATCACATCACATAAGCTGAAAATTCGTTCAGCGGATTTAAGTGAAACTCACCGCTAATGAAAACAATATGTTAATAAAAAATAAACAATAATTAACATTTGGCATATCGTTACGGCGCGGTATTAATTAATTAAGCTGAATGTTTAAGTTGTTGTTTCTAAAGAGATAAACTTAAGTAGTGGTTTATTGTAAATCTGTGATCCAGCTCGTTATTTCTTTGTGTGATATTAACTGCGGTAAACAAAAGACGATTCGCTTTTAATGCAAGAATATTCACAGGCATGGAATCGAAAGTCATAGCAACTGCTCGTAAAATAATCAAAATAAAAGCTGTGCTGATGGATTTATGTTAAACGTTCAGCTAATTTATGTGATCTGTGTCACATATTCTTTAAATTCGCAGCATAGCTCCGTTGTATGTGTAACTGACGGCGGGTAGAGTTGCGTCGAATTAGGAAAAATCTTAGTCATTTGTAAGAATTGATGTGAGCTTGTAAGGAGCGCGGCCTTCTTAAAAAGGGATGTTTACACAACGCGTAAATGCCGTAACGTTGCTATGTATTTGACCTTTTGCTTTTTTTTTTACCGGGCTTTCCCGGCGACATCACGGGGTGCGGTTCTACCGCATAAAAATAATGTTGGTTATTATGGATGCAAATAATGCATACATCCGAGTTGCTGAAACACATTTATGACATAAATTTGTCATATTTATTGCTTGCACAGCGTCTAATCGTTCAGGACAAGGCTTCCGCGATGTTTCGCCTTGGTATCAGCGAAGAGATGGCGGACACGTTGGGAACATTAACCCTTCCTCAAATGGTCAAACTGGCTGAAACAAACCAACTGGTATGTCATTTCCGTTTTGACGATCATCAAACTGTTACCCGCCTGACGCAAGACTCCCGCGTTGACGATCTTCAGCAAATTCATACAGGTATCATGCTTTCAACACGTCTGTTAAGCGACATCAATGATGCGGCGCGTAAGAAAAGGGCTTGATGATGAGCGAAAAAAGCATCGTTCAGGAAGCGCGTGATATCCAGTTAGCCATGGAATTAATCACACTGGGTGCCCGTTTGCAAATGCTGGAAAGCGAAACGCAACTCAGCCGTGGTCGCCTCATCAAGCTGTATAAAGAATTACGCGGTAGCCCTCCGCCGAAAGGGATGCTTCCTTTTTCAACCGACTGGTTTATGACGTGGGAGCAAAATATCCATGCTTCTATGTTCTGTAATGCATGGCAGTTTCTTCTCAAAACAGGTCTGTGCAGCGGCGTAGATGCCGTTATTAAAGCGTATCGTTTGTATCTTGAACAATGCCCGCAACCGGCTGAAGGGCCGCTACTCGCCTTAACTCGCGCGTGGACGCTTGTCCGTTTTGTCGACAGCGGGTTGTTAGAACTGTCTACCTGTAACTGCTGCGGCGGAAATTTTATTACTCACGCGCACCAGCCCGCAGGCAGCTTTGCCTGCAGTTTATGCCAGCCGCCATCGCGCGCCGTAAAAAGACGTAAACTTTCCCAGAATGCTGCCGATATTATTCCACAACTGCTGGATGAACAGATCGAACAGGCTGTTTAACTGATACGGTGTGGATAGACACTCCAGCAGCGGTAAGCGATTACCGCTGCTTTTTTTTGTCCTGACCTTTGAGTTAACTGCCCGACTGCGCATCCTGTCATAGTCAATTGCGTAAGGATGATATCGTGCTGATCTTATTAGGTTACCTGGTTGTTATTGGTACAGTTTTCGGCGGCTATATGATGACCGGCGGACACCTTGGGGCACTCTATCAACCGGCTGAGCTGGTGATCATCGGTGGCGCGGGTATTGGGGCATTCATTGTCGGTAATAACGGCAAAGCCATTAAAGGGACGATGAAAGCGATCCCACTGCTCTTTCGTCGCTCGAAATACACCAAAGCCATGTATATGGATCTGCTGGCGCTACTGTATCGCCTGATGGCCAAGTCACGCCAGCAGGGCATGTTTTCGCTTGAGCGCGATATCGAAAACCCCAAAGAAAGTGAAATTTTCGCCAGCTACCCGCGCATTATTGCGGATGCCGTAATGCTTGATTTTATTGTCGATTATTTGCGTCTGATCATCAGCGGCAACATGAACACGTTTGAAATTGAAGCGCTGATGGACGAAGAAATTGAAACGCATGAGAGTGAGTCGGAAGTCCCGGCCAACAGTCTGGCGATGGTCGGTGATTCATTACCGGCTTTCGGTATCGTCGCGGCAGTGATGGGCGTGGTCCACGCGCTGGCCTCGGCCGATCGCCCGGCGGCAGAACTGGGGGCGCTTATCGCACATGCCATGGTGGGGACGTTCCTCGGCATTTTACTGGCGTATGGTTTTATTTCTCCGCTCGCCAGCGTCCTGCGTCAGAAAAGCGCTGAAACAACCAAAATGATGCAATGCGTGAAGATAACCCTGCTTTCCAACCTGAATGGCTACGCTCCGCCGATTGCCGTCGAGTTTGGTCGTAAGACGTTGTATTCCAGCGAACGTCCGTCGTTTATCGAACTGGAAGAACATGTTCGTGCGGTGAGAAACCCAACTGCGCAGCAAACGACCGAGGAAGCATGAAAAATCAGGCCCATCCCATTATCGTCGTCAAGCGACGTAAACATAAAAGTCACGGTGGTGGGGCGCATGGTTCATGGAAAATTGCCTACGCCGACTTTATGACCGCGATGATGGCCTTCTTTCTGGTGATGTGGCTCATTTCCATTTCCAGCCCGAAAGAACTGATCCAGATTGCCGAATATTTCCGTACGCCTCTGGCCACTGCGGTCACCGGTGGAAATCGTATTTCAAACAGCCAAAGCCCGATCCCTGGCGGAGGGGATGATTACACCCAACAGCAGGGGGAAGTGAACCGGCAGCCGAATATCGACGAGCTGAGAAAGCGCATGGAGCAAAGTCGCCTGAGTAAATTACGCGGCGACCTGGACCAGCTTATCGAGTCCGATCCTAAGCTGCGCGCGCTGCGCCCGCATTTGAAGATCGATCTGGTGCAGGAAGGGTTGCGTATTCAGATAATTGACAGTCAGAACCGCCCGATGTTTAAGACCGGGAGCGCCGAGGTTGAACCGTATATGCGCGATATCCTGCGGGCCATTGCACCGGTTTTGAACGACATCCCAAACCGAATCAGCTTGTCCGGTCATACGGATGATTATCCTTATGCCAACGGTGAGAAAGGCTACAGCAACTGGGAGCTGTCGGCAGACCGCGCCAACGCTTCGCGCCGCGAACTGGTTAGCGGGGGGCTGGACACGGGGAAAGTATTACGGGTGGTAGGCATGGCCGCCACGATGCGTCTGAGCGATCGCGGTCCTGAGGACGCCATCAACCGCCGTATAAGTCTGCTGGTGCTGAATAAGCAGGCAGAAGAGGCCATTTTGCATGAAAACGCTGAAAGCCAGAATGAGCCGGTAAGTGTCTTACAACAGCCAGCGGTTGTTCCGCCGGCAAGCGTTCCCACATCGCCACCAGCCAATCCGAGGTGATAGCGTGAGCATGGATATTAGCGATTTTTATCAGACCTTTTTTGATGAAGCTGACGAACTGTTGGCTGACATGGAGCAGCACCTGCTTGATTTGGTTCCTGAATCTCCAGATTCCGAGCAACTGAATGCCATTTTTCGTGCGGCGCACTCAATTAAAGGCGGGGCGGGCACCTTCGGCTTTACTATTTTGCAGGAAACGACCCATTTAATGGAGAACCTGCTGGATGAAGCGCGGCGGGGCGAGATGCAGCTCAATGCCGACATTATCAACCTGTTTTTGGAAACAAAAGATATTATGCAAGAACAGCTCGACGCCTATAAAAGCTCAGAAGAGCCCGATGCCGCCAGCTTTGAGTACATTTGTCAGGCGCTACGACAGTTAGCGCTCGAAGCAAAAGGCGAAACTGCACCCGCGGTCGTCAATGCCGCAAAACTGAGCGTTGTTGACGGCACGACGATGCAGGAAGAGACGATTGCGCAGGACACTGTCGCCCTTGACGAAGTGAAAAAACGAATTGTCCTCTCGCGTCTGAAAACCGGTGAAGTGGATTTACTGGAAGAAGAACTGGGGAACCTGGCGACCTTAACGGATGTGGTCAAAAGCAGCGATACGCTGTCGGCAACGATCGAGGGTGACCTCGCGGAAGATGACATCATCGCGGTGCTCTGCTTTGTAATAGAAGCCGACCAGATTGAGTTTACCACCGTCGCGGATGCCCCCGTTGAGGCGGTAACCGTGGCGGATGAACTGCAGCCGGTTGCCGTTGTCCCGGCGGTTAAAGCCGCCGCCAGCGAGCCGGTTCAGGGGCGCGTCGAGCGAGAAAAACCCGCGCGGGCCAGCGAATCCACCAGTATTCGCGTGGCGGTCGAGAAGGTCGATCAGCTGATTAACCTGGTGGGTGAACTGGTGATCACGCAGTCGATGCTGGCCCAGCGTTCTAACGAACTGGATCCGGTAAACCATGGCGATCTCATCACCAGTATGGGTCAGTTACAACGTAACGCACGCGATTTGCAAGAATCGGTGATGTCGATTCGTATGATGCCAATGGAGTATGTCTTCAGCCGCTTCCCACGTCTGGTGCGCGATCTGGCTGGCAAGCTGGGGAAACAGGTTGAGCTGACACAAATTGGTAGCTCCACCGAACTCGATAAAAGCCTGATTGAACGCATTATCGATCCGCTGACGCACCTGGTGCGCAACAGCCTCGACCACGGTATCGAACTGCCGGAAAAACGCCTCGAATCCGGGAAAAGTCCGGTCGGTAACCTGACGCTTTCTGCTGAACACCAGGGCGGAAATATTTGTATCGAAGTCACCGATGACGGCGCGGGACTGAACCGCGAGCGCATCCTGGCAAAAGCCGTATCGCAGGGTATGCCGATCCACGAAAACATGAGCGATGATGAAGTCGGCATGCTGATCTTCGCGCCGGGGTTCTCGACCGCCGAGCAGGTGACGGATGTCTCCGGTCGCGGTGTCGGGATGGACGTGGTGAAGCGAAACATCCAGGAGATGGGCGGGCATGTTGAGATCCAGTCGAAGCAGGGACAGGGTACGACCATCCGGATTTTGCTGCCGCTGACGCTGGCGATTCTGGACGGCATGTCCGTTCGCGTGGCGGATGAGGTATTCATACTGCCACTGAACGCGGTGATGGAATCGCTGCAACCGCGTGAAGAAGATCTGCACCCGCTGGCCGGGGGAGAACGCGTGCTCGAAGTACGTGGTGAATACTTACCGCTGGTTGAGTTGTGGAAAGTGTTTGAGGTTGAAGGTGCAAAAACCGAAGCGACTCAGGGCATTGTGGTGATTTTACAAAGCGCGGGACGTCGTTATGCGCTGCTGGTCGATCAACTCATTGGTCAACACCAGGTAGTGGTGAAAAACCTGGAAAGCAACTATCGCAAAGTGCCAGGCATTTCTGCCGCAACGATCCTCGGCGACGGCAGCGTCGCGCTGATTGTCGATGTCTCTGCATTGCAGGGGTTAAACCGCGAACAACGTGTGGCGATCACCGCCGCCTGATTGAGTGAGAAAGGGAATAATATGACCGGTATGAGTAATGTAACTAAACTGGCCGGCGAACCGTCAGGTCAGGAATTCCTCGTGTTTACGCTGGGGGATGAAGAGTACGGTATCGATATCCTGAAAGTGCAGGAAATCCGTGGTTATGATCAGGTGACGCGCATCGCCAATACGCCATCTTTTATTAAAGGGGTGACTAACCTGCGCGGAGTAATTGTGCCGATTGTTGATCTGCGCGTAAAGTTCAGCCAGAGCGACGTTGATTACAACGAAAACACCGTGGTGATTGTGCTGAATTTGGGTCAACGTGTGGTGGGTATCGTGGTTGATGGCGTGTCAGATGTGCTGTCGCTGACGACCGATCAAATCCGTCCGGCGCCGGAATTTGCGGTCACGCTGTCAACGGAATATCTGACAGGACTGGGCGCGCTGGGCGATCGCATGCTGATTCTGGTGAATATTGAGAAGTTGCTGAACAGCGACGAAATGGCATTGCTGGATATTGCAGCAAGTCACGTAGCGTAACCGCTTCCGGCCTACAACGACGAGCTTTGTAGGCCGGACTAGCACCGCGCCATCCGGCATTATTATCTCTTAGGCTTCCCGTTCAATCAGCTCTGGTTCTTCCTCCAGTAAACCCTCATCCTGTGCCAGCATCGCGGTGGCGATCCCGTTGCCCAATACGTTAATCGCTGAGCGGCCCATATCCAGGAAGTGGTCGATACCCATCAATAACAGAATCCCGGCGACCGGAATATTAAAGCTCGGAATCGTTGCCGCCAGCACCACCAGTGCTGAACGTGGCACACCGGCAATTCCTTTTGACGCCAGCATCAGCGTCAGCATCAGGACGGTGATTTCTGCGAAGGAAAGGTGAATGTTATAGGCCTGCGCAATAAACATCGAGGCAAAAGAGCAGTACACCATCGAGCCGACCAGGTTAAAGGAGTAGCCAATTGGCAGCACGAACGACACGATGTTGCGCGAGCAGCCAAACTTCGTGAGTTGTTCGAGCGTTTTTGGATAGGCGGCTTCAGAGCTGCTGGTGGTAAAGGCTACCAGCACCGGATCTTTCAGCATGCTGACCAGGCGGAAAACCTCTTTTTTCAACATCACATAACCGACCGCCAGCAGGACCAGGCAGGTCAGCAGAATGGCGACGTAGTAACCGCCGATGAAAGACGCATAGTTGAGCAGGATCCCTAAGCCCTGGGTGGCGATGACGGAGGAGATAGCGGCAAAAATAGCCAGCGGCGCAACATACATCACGTAGCCGGTGACTTTCAGCATAATATGGGAGACCACGTCCAGCGCGGCTACCAGCGGCGCGTTAAATTTCTCACCAAGCGAAGCTCCACCGATACCGAAGAACATCGAGAACACCACGATTTGCAGGATCTCATTATTGGCCATCGCCTCGGCGATGCTGGTCGGGATGGTGTGAGTGAGAAAACCTTTCAGGCTCATACCGCTTACGGCAAGGCCTGTATCGGTTGCCTCCAGAGGAATGGCCAGGTTGAGCCCACTCCCTGGTTGTTCAAGGGAGACAACGAAAAGACCGACCAGAATAGACAGCACGGATGAACTGATAAACCAGAGCATGGCTTTGCCCCCGACGCGACCAATGGTAGATGTCTCCCCCAGTCGCATAATGCCGACGGTCAGCGTACTGAAGACTAACGGCGCAATAACCATCTTAATCAGTCGCAAGAAAATGTCGGTGAGCAGCGTAATATTATCAGCCCAGGCGGTCACCACGCCCGGTGAGGCCCAGGAGTGGATCACTGCGCCTGACAGGATCCCCGCCAGCATAAAGACCACGATGAACAACGTGAGTTTGTTTGCGTTTGCCACTAAAAATCCCTCAGTGTTGATTTAACATGTATTTTTTAGCTACTCATTTTTTGTACTTATTAAGTGGTAGCAAAACATTCATCATATAAATTGAATTAAAGCCGGGAGGGATACAACTTTTTTTAATTTTTTATCCATTTTGTTGTGGTGCTTGTGCATCCGCGTTTTTACTCCTCTCTTTCCTGCAGGATTTCCTTTTCGCAAACGTAAAGTTCTTCGGGGGGATGCCGATAACAGTGATAACTCGTTTTCAGGAAGGTGCCTTATGTTTAACCGTATCCGCGTTGTCACAATGCTGATGATGGTGCTGGGGGTTTTCGCACTGCTACAGCTTGTTTCCGGTGGTCTGTTGTTTTCCTCATTGCAGCAGAATCAGCAAAGTTTTGTCATTTCTAACGATTTACGCCAGCAGCAAAGTGAACTCACCTCAACATGGGACTTAATGCTGCAAACGCGCATTAACCTGAGCCGCTCCTCTGCGCGCATGATGATGGATACGTCCAACCAGCAGAGTAGTGCGAAAAACGATCTGTTGAAGAATGCGAAAGGTACGCTGGAGCAGGCACAAACGCATTACGCAAAATTCAAAAACATCACGCCGTTGCCAGAGATGGCAGAAGCCAGCGCTAACGTAGATGAGAAATATCAGCAGTATCATGCGGCGTTAACGGAACTGGTGCAGTTTCTGGAAAACGGCAACATGGATGCGTACTTCGCTCAGCCGACCCAGGGAATGCAAAACGCACTGGGTGAGGCGCTCGGAAAATATGCCAGCGTCAGTGAAAAACTCTACCTTAAAGCGTTTGATGAAAGCGCACGGGATTACCATTTTGCCCAATGGCAGCTCGGCGTTCTGGCCGTAGTACTGGTGCTGATTCTGGTGGTGGTGTGGTACGGCATCCGTCATACCTTGCTTAACCCTCTTGCTCGCGTTATTGCCCATATCCGGGAGATTGCCAGCGGCAACTTAACCACCTCACTAACCGTCAGCGGTCGCAATGAAATCGGCGAACTGGCCAGTACGGTTGATCATATGCAGCGTTCGCTGATTGAAACGGTCACCCTGGTGCGCGAAGGTTCCGATGCGATTTATTCCGGTACCAGCGAAATTGCCAGTGGTAACACTGACCTTTCATCACGTACCGAGCAGCAGGCTTCTGCGCTGGAAGAGACGGCGGCCAGCATGGAACAGCTGACCGCGACGGTGAAGCAAAATGCGGACAACGCACGTCAGGCTTCTCAACTGGCGAAAAGCGCTTCCGATACCGCACAGCACGGCGGCAAGGTGGTTGATGGTGTGGTGAATACCATGCACGAAATCGCCGATAGCTCGAAGAAAATCGCCGACATCATCAGCGTTATCGATGGCATTGCCTTCCAGACTAATATTCTTGCGCTGAACGCGGCGGTCGAAGCTGCACGTGCCGGTGAGCAGGGCCGTGGTTTCGCTGTGGTGGCGGGAGAAGTACGTAATCTGGCGAGCCGTAGCGCGCAGGCGGCGAAAGAGATCAAAGCACTGATCGAAGACTCCGTTTCACGGGTCGATACCGGCTCGGTACTGGTAGAAAGCGCGGGGGAAACCATGAATGACATCGTCAATGCAGTGACCCGCGTCACCGATATCATGGGCGAAATTGCGTCGGCCTCTGATGAACAAAGCCGTGGCATTGACCAGGTTGCGCTCGCCGTGTCCGAGATGGACCGAGTGACGCAGCAGAACGCCTCGCTGGTGCAGGAGTCGGCCGCCGCCGCCGCCGCGCTTGAAGAGCAGGCCAGTCGCCTGACCCAGTCGGTGTCGGCTTTCCGCCTGGCTTCACGTCCACTGTCGGCGAAATCACGCGATGCACGACAAGCTGAGACAGCGGTTCCCGTTTCAACCTCGCGCCAGCTAAACACTGAACCCGATGGCAATTGGGAAACATTTTAACCGGTAGCCCATACCGGATAATACGTCGAACGGGCAGAGAATCTTTCTGCCTGATTCGTGTTTTTAAGCATGAAGAGCAAACCGTAACACAACACAAATTGGCGCAGCTGCTGGCTGCGCCCGTTGTATCCTGAATGTGATTGAGAAGGCGCTATGACATCATCTCTGCCCCCCGGGCAAACGTCATTATTGTTACAGATGACACAGCGCCTCGCGCTGTCTGACGCGCATTTTCGTCGGATATGTCAATTAATTTACCAGCGCGCGGGTATCGTGCTGGCCGACCACAAGCGGGATATGGTTTATAACCGCCTGGTGCGTCGCTTACGTACCCTGGAACTGGATGACTTTGGTCGCTATCTCAGCATGCTGGAAGCCAACCAGAACAGCGCTGAGTGGCAGGCTTTTATTAACTCCCTGACCACCAACCTGACCGCTTTTTTCCGCGAAGGACATCATTTTCCGGTACTGACCGACCACGCGCGTCGGCGTGGCGGCGAATACCGTGTCTGGAGCGCGGCGGCCTCTACCGGTGAGGAGCCCTACAGTATTGCGATCACGCTGGCCGATACGTTGGGTATGGCACCGGGGCGCTGGCGCGTTTTTGCCAGCGATATTGATACCGAAGTACTGGAGAAGGCCAGAAACGGCATTTATCGCCTCGATGAACTGAAAACGCTGTCGCCGCAACAGCTACAGCGTTATTTCATGCGCGGTACCGGACCGCATGAAGGGCTGGTGCGCGTGCGTCAGGAACTGGCGAGCCATGTTGAATTCTCGAGCGTGAATTTACTGGATAAAAAGTACAACGTGCCTGGCCCATTCGACGCCATATTTTGTCGTAACGTCATGATCTATTTTGATAAAACGACACAGCAGGACATTTTGCACCGTTTTGTTCCACTCCTGAAACCTGATGGGCTGCTTTTTGCCGGTCACTCAGAAAACTTTAGCAACCTTGTGCGCGAGTTTAGCCTGCGCGGACAGACGGTGTATGCGCATGCGCCAGTTAAGGATAAATCATGAGTAAAATCAGGGTTTTGTCGGTCGATGATTCCGCATTGATGCGTCAAATCATGACTGAAATTATTAACAGTCACAGCGACATGGAGATGGTCGCGACGGCACCCGATCCGCTGGTTGCCCGGGATTTAATCAAAAAATTCAATCCCGATGTCCTGACGCTGGATGTGGAAATGCCGCGCATGGACGGTCTCGATTTTCTTGAGAAGCTGATGCGTTTGCGCCCGATGCCGGTGGTGATGGTTTCTTCTCTGACCGGGAAAGGTTCGGAAGTTACGCTGCGAGCGCTGGAGTTGGGGGCGATTGATTTCGTCACTAAACCGCAGTTAGGGATCCGTGAAGGCATGCTGGCTTACAGCGAGATGATTGCCGAGAAAGTGCGCACGGCATCCCGCGCGCGTCTGACGGCGCATAAACCCATTGAGGCGCCGAAGACGCTGAAAGCGGTGCCGTTGCTCAGTTCTGAAAAACTGATCGCCATTGGCGCGTCGACCGGGGGAACGGAGGCGATACGCCATGTTTTACAGCCGCTGCCGCTTTCCAGCCCGGCTGTGATTATTACCCAGCATATGCCACCCGGTTTTACCCGTTCGTTTGCCGAACGCCTGAATAAACTGTGTCAGATAAGCGTGAAAGAGGCGGAAGATGGCGAGCGTGTGTTGCCGGGACATGCATATATCGCGCCGGGTGACAAACATATGGAGTTGGCCCGCAGCGGCGCGAACTATGTGATCAAGATTCATGATGGGCCGCCGGTCAACCGGCATCGCCCTTCTGTGGATGTGTTGTTTCATTCGGTGGCGAAACAGGCGGGGCGCAACGCCGTGGGCGTGATCCTCACGGGGATGGGCAACGATGGCGCCGCCGGAATGTTAGCGATGCACCAGGCAGGCGCCTGGACCATTGCGCAAAACGAAGCAAGTTGTGTGGTGTTCGGCATGCCGCGCGAGGCCATCAATATGGGTGGCGTGAGCGAAGTGGTCGATCTTAGCCAGGTAAGCCAGCAGATGCTGGCGAAAATCAGTGCCGGACAGGCAATACGTATTTAATGAGGAGCAGTATTTTATGGCGGATAAAGAGCTGAGGTTTCTGGTTGTGGATGACTTTTCCACCATGCGACGCATCGTGCGTAACCTGTTAAAAGAGCTGGGATTCAACAATGTTGAAGAAGCTGAAGACGGTGTGGATGCGCTGAACAAGCTGCAGGCTGGGGGATTTGGTTTTGTCATTTCTGACTGGAACATGCCGAATATGGACGGACTGGAATTGCTGAAAACCATCCGTGCCGACGGTGGCATGTCCTCTCTGCCGGTGCTGATGGTGACGGCAGAAGCGAAGAAAGAGAACATCATTGCCGCCGCACAAGCGGGTGCCAGTGGTTACGTGGTGAAGCCTTTCACGGCGGCGACGCTGGAAGAGAAACTCAATAAGATCTTTGAGAAACTGGGTATGTGAGGGTGTGATGATGATGATGCAACCACAAATTAAACCTGCTGATGAGCATTCAGCAGGGGATATCATCGCGCGCATCGGTAGTCTGACCCGAATGCTGCGCGACAGCCTGCGCGAGCTGGGGCTGGATCAGGCCATCGCTGAAGCGGCGGAAGCCATCCCGGATGCGCGCGATCGTCTGGATTACGTTGTGCAGATGACCGCACAGGCGGCAGAGCGTGCGCTGAACAGTGTAGAAGCCTCGCAACCGCACCAGGACGCGATGGAAAAAGGGGCCAAAAATCTGAGCAAACGCTGGGACGAATGGTTCGAAAATCCGATTGAACTGTCTGATGCCCGTGAACTGGTGACCGATACCCGTCAGTTCCTTGGCGATGTCCCTGGACATACCAGCTTTACCAATGCCCAGTTGCTGGACATCATGATGGCACAGGATTTCCAGGACCTCACCGGTCAGGTTATCAAGCGCATGATGGACGTCATTCAGGAAATTGAGCGTCAACTGTTAATGGTGCTGCTGGAGAATATCCCGGAGCAGGGCGCTCGTCCAAAACGTGAAAACGAAAGTTTGCTGAACGGCCCGCAGGTTGACACCTCGAAAGCTGGCGTCGTGGCAAGCCAGGATCAGGTTGACGACCTGCTGGATAGCCTCGGGTTCTGATATGTACAGGCCGGATGTTGGGGATTAAGCCTCTCATCCGGCTTGCACGTCATTCAGCTTAAAGCCATAAACCCCGTCTTTTTTGCCGCTTACTCTCCCCATTGCTGTATTGCTCTTCTGGCATCATTCTCGCCTGTGTCTCTATCCAGGGTCTGATGCGTGGCAGAAGAAAGCGACGACGACAAAACAGAAGCCCCCACACCCCACCGACTTGAGAAAGCGCGGGAAGAAGGGCAGGTCCCCCGTTCCAAGGAGCTGACCTCACTGCTTATTTTGCTGGTGGGCGTGTGCATTATCTGGATCGGTGGGGAGTCGCTTGCCCGCCGGTTGGCGGGGATGCTGTCGGCCGGGCTGCGTTTTGACCATAGTATGGTCAATGACCCGAATCTGATCCTCAGCCAAATTATTCTGCTTATTAAAGACGCCATGATTGCGCTGTTACCGCTGATCACCGGCGTGGTGCTGGTGGCGTTGATCTCCCCGGTGATGCTGGGCGGTTTGATCTTCAGCGGCAAATCGCTACAGCCCAAATTTTCCAAGTTGAATCCGCTGCCGGGTATTAAGCGCATGTTTTCTGCGCAAACCGGGGCCGAACTGCTGAAAGCGATCCTGAAATCGACGCTGGTCGGCAGCGTCGCTGGATTCTATCTCTGGCACAAGTGGCCGGAGATGATGCGTCTGATGGCCGAATCGCCGATTACGGCCATGGGCAATGCCCTCGATTTAGTCGGCATGTGCGCGCTGCTGGTAGTACTCGGGGTGATCCCGATGGTGGGATTTGACGTTTTTTTCCAGATTTACAGCCATGTGAAAAAGCTGCGCATGTCACGGCAGGATATTCGTGATGAATATAAACAAAGCGAAGGTGACCCGCACGTTAAGGGAAAAATTCGTCAGATGCAGCGTGCGGCAGCACAGCGGCGCATGATGGCGGATGTGCCGAAAGCGGACGTTATAGTAACTAACCCCACGCACTATTCTGTCGCGCTGCAATATGACGAAAACAAAATGAGCGCGCCACGCGTCGTCGCCAAAGGGGCGGGGCTGGTGGCGTTGCGTATTCGCGAAATTGGCGCGGAACATCGCGTCCCAACCTTAGAAGCACCGCCGCTCGCGCGTGCGTTATATCGCCATGCTGAAATTGGTCAGCAAATACCCGGCCAGCTGTATGCTGCCGTCGCGGAAGTGCTGGCATGGGTATGGCAATTAAAACGCTGGCGTCTGGCCGGCGGCAAGCCGCCACCACAACCTGGAAACCTTCCGGTGCCTGAAGCACTGGATTTTATGAACGAGAAGAATACTGATGGCTAATCTGGTCGCGATGCTGCGTCTGCCCGGCAACCTGAAATCCACGCAATGGCAAATTCTTGCCGGGCCGATCCTCATCCTGCTGATCCTGTCGATGATGGTGCTGCCGCTGCCGGCCTTCATCCTCGACTTACTGTTTACCTTCAACATTGCGCTGTCGATCATGGTGCTGTTGGTGGCGATGTTCACCCAGCGAACGCTGGAGTTTGCTGCCTTCCCGACGATTTTGCTGTTCACCACCTTATTACGGCTGGCGCTTAACGTTGCGTCAACGCGTATTATTTTGATGGAAGGGCATACCGGTTCAGCGGCTGCGGGGAAGGTGGTCGAAGCGTTTGGTCACTTCCTGGTCGGCGGTAATTTTGCCATCGGTATCGTGGTCTTCGTCATTCTCGTCATCATCAACTTTATGGTTATCACCAAAGGTGCCGGTCGTATTGCTGAAGTCGGCGCGCGCTTTGTGCTGGACGGGATGCCCGGTAAACAGATGGCGATTGACGCCGATCTCAACGCCGGACTGATTGGTGAAGATGAAGCGAAAAAACGCCGTTCTGAAGTGACCCAGGAAGCCGATTTTTATGGCTCGATGGACGGTGCGAGTAAATTCGTACGTGGCGACGCCATCGCCGGTATTCTGATCATGGTGATTAACGTGGTCGGCGGCCTGCTGGTGGGGGTATTACAACACGGCATGAGTATGGGAAGTGCGGCTGAAAGCTACACCTTGCTGACTATCGGTGACGGGCTGGTGGCGCAGATTCCAGCGCTGGTTATCTCCACGGCGGCGGGGGTTATCGTAACCCGCGTCAGTACCGATCAGGATGTCGGTGAACAGATGGTGACCCAGCTGTTCAGCAACCCCAGCGTGATGGTGCTCAGTGCGGCGGTACTCGGCTTGCTGGGGCTGGTGCCTGGCATGCCGAACATGGTGTTCCTGATGTTTACCGCGGCATTGTTGGGTCTGGCCTGGTGGCTGCGCGGTCGTGAGACAAAAGCCCCTGCGGAACCCCAGTCAGTCAAAATGCCGGAAAATAATGCGGTGGTGGAAGCGACCTGGAACGACGTCCAACTGGAGGATTCGCTGGGGATGGAGGTGGGGTATCGCCTGATCCCGATGGTGGACTTTCAGCAGGATGGCGAATTGCTGGGGCGAATTCGCAGTATTCGTAAGAAATTTGCCCAGGATATGGGCTTCCTGCCACCGGTGGTGCACATTCGTGACAATATGGATCTGCAGCCTGCGCGCTATCGTATCCTGATGAAAGGTGTGGAGATTGGCAGCGGAGATGCCTATCCGGGGCGCTGGCTGGCCATCAACCCTGGCACCGCGGCGGGCTCGCTGCCGGGTGAAAAAACGGTCGATCCGGCCTTCGGTCTGGACGCTATCTGGATTGAAAGCGCGCTGAAAGAACAGGCGCAAATCCAGGGCTTCACGGTGGTGGAAGCCAGTACCGTGGTCGCCACGCATCTGAATCACCTGATTGGGCAGTTCGCCGCTGAACTGTTTGGTCGTCAGGAGGCGCAACAACTGCTGGATCGCGTGTCGCAGGAAATGCCGAAACTGACAGAGGATCTGGTGCCGGGCGTGGTAACGCTGACCACGTTGCATAAAGTGCTGCAGAATTTGTTGGATGAAAAAGTGCCGATTCGCGATATGCGTACCATCCTCGAAACGCTGGCCGAACACGCGCCGCTGCAAAACGATCCGCATGAACTCACCGCCGTGGTGCGCGTGGCGCTGGGAAGGGCGATTACTCAGCAGTGGTTCCCGGGTAATGATGAAGTTCAGGTTATTGGTCTGGATACACCGCTTGAGCGCTTGCTGTTGCAGGCTCTGCAAGGGGGCGGTGGCCTGGAGCCAGGGCTTGCAGACCGACTGCTGGCGCAGACTCAGGAGGCGTTATCGCGTCAGGAGATGCTGGGCGCGCCACCGGTACTGTTGGTGAATCATGCGCTGCGACCGCTACTGGCCCGCTTTTTGCGCCGCAGCATACCGCAGTTGGTGGTGTTGTCGAACATGGAACTTTCGGATAACCGCCATATCCGCATGACCGCGACCATTGGAGGTAAATAATGCGTAAGTTTCTGTGGCTGTTACTCCTCCCGCTGGTGGCGCAGGCCACCGGAGAAGGGGCCTGGCAGGCCAGCAGCATGGGGATTACCTTAAATCATCGCGGGCAGTCTGCTTCGTCCGCGCCG
Organism: Citrobacter sp. FP75; assembly: GCF_018342065.1. GTDB lineage: Bacteria > Pseudomonadota > Gammaproteobacteria > Enterobacterales > Enterobacteriaceae > Citrobacter. Next base: position 939,450 of record NZ_JAFDOE010000001.1, read on the forward strand.
CTGGTCCCCGGTCAGCCGGTTTCGGGGCTGATGACGTTGGTAGCCTGGCGTTACGAGCTGAACGGTCCCACGCCCGCAGGGCTGCGGGTGCGTTTATGTTCGCAGTCCCGCTGCGTAGAGCTGGATGGGCAAAGCGGTACCACCCACGGGTTTAATAATGTTCCTGCCGTTGAGCCAATGCGTTTTGTCTGGGAAGTGCCCGGCGGTGGTCGCCTGATCCCCGCCTTGAAAGTACAAAGCAACCAGGTGATTGTGAACTATCGTTAATTCCCCTTCTTAAATAGCAGTCAGTAGATGAAACAGCTGGCTGCGTCGCGCTTTTGTTTTGCCTCTTTAATTAAAAAGAAACGCTGTTTTATAAAATAGGTGACTTACGTTGCCGGACTCTTTGTGCTGTTGCCATCTTGCTATTATCCCTGGCAGAAATAAAAAGGTTTCCCGTGCGGTTAGCTTTTACTGTGGCCGTATAAGGACGTCCCGCGCCGAAACTGGAACAGGGCACCGCATTGAATTCGACATTGCACAGAGGTTAAGTAAATGATTGTTTATCCGGTTAAACACAGCCCGTTGTTACGTCAGCCTGAACATTTTATTACCCGAGATGCGTTAAAAACGCTCATCAAAAAGGTGACGCATAACCTGGTCAATATCCATGATGAAAGCGGTGAGTTCTTGCTGCGACTGGATGACGGACGCGTGATTGATACTAAAGGTTGGGCCGGATGGGAGTGGACGCATGGCGTCGGCCTGTACGGGATGTATCAGTATTACCAGCAAACTGGCGACGAAACGATGCGTGATATCATCGATGGCTGGTTTGCCGATCGCTTTGCCGAAGGCGCGACCACCAAAAACGTTAACACCATGGCGCCGTTTTTGACGCTGGCGTATCGCTATGAAGAGACGCGTAATCCGGCATATCTGCCGTGGCTTGACTCCTGGGCTGAGTGGGCGATGCATGAAATGCCACGTACCGATTTTGGCGGCATGCAGCACATCACATTGGCGGAAGAGAATCATCAGCAGATGTGGGACGACACGCTGATGATGACAGTTTTACCGCTGGCGAAGATTGGCAAACTGCTCAACCGCCCCGAGTACGTTGAAGAAGCGACGTATCAGTTCCTGCTGCATGTGCAAAACCTGATGGATAAAGAAACGGGCCTGTGGTTCCACGGCTGGAGTTATGAAGGGAACCATAACTTCGCTAACGCCCGCTGGGCGCGCGGCAACAGTTGGTTAACTATCGTTATTCCGGAATTTCTTGAGCTGATTGATTTGCCAGAAAATAATGCCGTGCGCCGCTATCTGGTGCAGGTGCTGAATGCACAAATTGCTGCTCTGGCGAAGTGTCAGGATGAGAGCGGGTTGTGGCATACATTGCTGGACGATCCGCACGCTTATCTGGAGGCCTCGGCTACCGCCGGATTTGCTTATGGGATCCTCAAAGCGGTACGTAAACGCTATGTCGGTCAGGAATATGCAACGGTGGCAGAAAAGGCGATCAGAGGCATTGTGCAACATATTTCCCCTGAGGGTGAATTGCTGCACACCTCGTTTGGTACCGGAATGGGACACAATCTCGATTTTTACCGCAACATTCCACGGACTTCCATGCCTTACGGACAGGCGATGGCGATGCTGTGTCTTACCGAATACTTGCGTAAGTATTTTTGATGGCGATGCCCGATGACGTTGCGATCGTCGGGCTTGAATGTGTGACAACATCGGGTTGTGCGCTGTTTTCCTGCGGCACAAACAGATGATCCATAATCTGACGCATGACCGGCGCGGCGGTGACGCCGTCGCTGCCGCCGTTTTCCAGAATCAATGCCACCGCGACTTTCGGGTTTTTGTACGGCGCAAACGCGGTATAGAACACGTGGTCACGCAGGCGGATGGGGATCATCTTCGCATTGTAGGTCTGGTTTTCTTTCAGGCTGAAAACCTGTGAGGTTCCGCTTTTCGCCGCAATTCCGTAAGGTGCGGTATGGAAGAATTTATAACCAGTCCCGTTCGGTGCATTGGCCATGCCAAACATTGCCTCGCGTACCAGTCCCCAGTAGGGCGATGAGGCAGAGGCAATTTGCGACTCCGCCATGCTGGCATGATAAGGCGTAACAGATTTGCCGCTCGCTTCATTCTGCAACAGGTGAGGGGCGATCACTTTCCCGTTGTTAATTAGCGCCACCATCGCTTTTACCATCTGGATCGGCGTAGCAATCCAGTATCCCTGGCCGATGCCGACCGAAATCGTATCTCCCTGATACCAGGCTTTCTTATGCACTCTTTGCTTCCAGTCGCGACTCGGTAGCAGGCCGTTGTACTCTTCATCAAGATCGATACCGGTGGGTTTGCCGTAACCAAACTGACTGAGCATGCTGTTGATCCGGTCGATGCCCATCATATACGCCACCTGATAGAAGAACGTATCGGCAGACTCTTCAATCGCTTTGGTGACATCCAGCATGCCATGACCGGTTTTTTTCCAGTCGCGATAATGACGTTCGGTGCCGGGCAATGTCCAGGTCGGCGCGCCGAAGAAACTGGTTTGCGGGGTGATAACGCCGTTGAGTAACGCTGACATGGCCATGTACGGTTTAACCGTGGAGGCGGGAGGGTACAAACCTTGAGTGACGCGGTTAATCAACGGCAGGTCTTTATCCTGCAGCAGCGTGTTGTATTCCTGGTAGCTGATGCCTTTGACGAACGGATTTGGGTCATAGCTGGGGTTAGAGACCATCGCCAACACCGAGCCATCGTGCGGGTCTTCAACCAGCACGGCAGCGCGCTGGCCGACCAGCAGGCTCTCGATGTATTCCTGTAAGTGTAAATCCAGCGTCAGATGGATATCTTTCCCGGCGACGGGCGGCACATCTTTTATCAGGCGCACGATGCGTCCGTGGTTATCGACTTCAACTTCCTGGTAACCTGTTTTACCGTGCAGATCGTTTTCGTAATAGTGCTCGATCCCCTGCTTGCCAATGTTGTGATCGGCGGCGTAATTTTCCGCCAGCCCCTTTTTATCCAGGGCTTTCAGGTCGCTGTCGTTGATTTTAGAAACATATCCGAGCACATGCGCCAGTTCTGCGCCATACGGATACTGGCGATCTTCATAGCTGTTGATGGTGACGCCACTGAAATGAAACTGGTTAACCGAGAAACGGGCAATCTCCACGTCGGTCAGCGCATTTTTGAGCACCACCGGGCGATAGCGGCTGCTGGATTTTAGCTCATGGCGAAACTGATCGATATCTTCAGGTGTAAGGTCAACAATCGGTGATAGCTGCTTCAGCAGGGCATCCATATTGTTGATTTTATAAGGGGTAACGGAAATATCGTACCAGGTGACGTTGCGCACCAGCGGGATACCGTTGCGATCGTAAATGATGCCGCGCGTTGGGGCGACAGGCAGCATTTTGATGTCATTGGCATTTGAGCGGGTGGTGTAATATTGGTGCTCGCGAATTTGTAAATTGTAAAGGTTGTAAATCAGGATGCCAAAACAGATGACCACCAGGCCAAAGGCTACTATCACACGCCGCTTGAAGAGTTTCTCTTCCGCCTCAAAATCTCTGAATGTCATTGACCCGTACCCGATTAATTTGCCGCCTAATGATACGGAGGCTTATTCGGGATGACAGACAAAATATGTTCCATATCTCTACGGAAATGTGTCATTCCTTGTGAGTTGTTACAGATTGCCCTTTACGGCAATAAAAAAGGCCTGAGTGCGTTATCCGAACTCAGGCCTGATTTATTTGCGCACTTACATGCGTTCTACGGTTTCGATACCCAGCGTATCCAGACCCAGCTTCAGCGTTTTCGCCGTCAGCTGCGCCAGCTTCAGGCGGCTGTTACGAATGTCTTCGTTCTCAGCGCTGAGGATCGGGCAATGTTCGTAGAAGCCAGAGAACAGGCCGGCAAGATCGTACAGGTAGGCACACATGACGTGCGGCGTGCCTTCACGTGCGACAACGGTCAGCGTCTCTTCAAACTGCAGCAGACGCGCTGCCAGCTGGGCTTCACGATCTTCACTGATGATGACGCTGGCGTTGGCAAGTGCGCTTTCGTCGATATCCGCTTTACGGAACACGGACAGTACGCGGGTGTAGGCATACTGCATGTACGGCGCGGTATTGCCTTCGAACGCCAGCATGTTGTCCCAGTCGAAGATGTAATCGGTGGTACGGTTTTTTGACAAATCCGCATACTTCACCGCGCCGATACCGACCGCATTCGCCAGTTTTTCCAGCTCGTCGGCAGGCATGTCCGGGTTCTTCTCTGCCACCAGACGACGTGCGCGCTCCAGCGCTTCATCCAGCAGATCGGCCAGTTTGACCGTGCCGCCAGCACGCGTTTTGAACGGTTTACCGTCTTTGCCGAGCATCATGCCGAACATGTGGTGTTCCAGCGGTACGGAGTCCGGCACATAACCGGCTTTACGCACGATGGTCCATGCCTGCATTAGATGCTGATGCTGACGGGAGTCGATGTAATACAACACGCGATCGGCATGCAGCGTTTCGTAACGATATTTAGCGCAGGCGATGTCGGTAGTGGTGTACAAATAGCCGCCATCTTTCTTCTGAATGATGACGCCCATCGGTTCACCTTCCTTGTTCTTATACTCATCAAGGAATACGACGGTAGCGCCTTCGCTCTCAACGGCCAGACCTTTGGCTTTCAGGTCGGCAACAATGCCTGGCAGCATCGGGTTGTACAGGCTTTCACCCATCACATCGTCGCGGGTCAGAGTGACGTTCAGACGATCGTAGGTAAGCTGGTTTTGCGACATGGTAATGTCGACCAGTTTGCGCCACATTTCGCGGAAATAAGTATCGCCACCCTGTAATTTCACTACATAGCTACGGGCACGCTCTGCGAATTCTTCATCTTCGTCGTAATGTTTTTTCGCATCGCGGTAAAAACCTTCAAGATCGGCTAACGCCATCTCTCCGGCATTTTCCTGTTGCTGCTTTTCCAGCCACGCGATGAGCATACCGAACTGGGTACCCCAGTCGCCAACGTGGTTTGCGCGAATGACCTTATGACCGAGAAATTCCAGCGTCCGGACAGCGGCATCACCGATGATGGTGGAGCGCAGGTGACCTACGTGCATCTCTTTCGCCACGTTTGGCGCAGAGTAGTCAACAACGATAGTCTGCTTCTCAGGCTGTGCTACGCCCAGACGATCGGACGTCAGCGCCTGCTGCACGTGCTGTGCCAGGAATGCCGGGTCGAGGAAAATATTGATAAAGCCCGGACCAGCGATTTCGACCTTGCTGGCAATCCCGTTGAGATCCAGATGAGTCAGTACCTGCTCAGCCAGTTGTCGCGGCGCCATACCCAGTTTTTTAGCAACTGCCATCATGCCGTTGGCCTGATAGTCGCCGAACTGTACTTTTGCTGACTGACGAACCTGAGGTTCGCAATCTGCAGGCGCACCTGCAGCAATCATGGCCTGACGGACTTTTTCTGAGAGAAGAGCCTGAATATTCACCGGAATACCTTACATTTATGAAGCGGATTAAAATTCACCGCACCAGTTTAAGAATTTAGGGCGGGAGTATACTGCAAATGCCCGTTGTCGTCAGCATTGCGAGCACCGCCAGCAGCCTGAAATATAAACAATGCCATTGCGTATAATTATTCATATGACGTTCGAAAAAATCATCGGTTGGATGGGACTGCGCAACAGAGTAAATTATCGGCTTTGAACATGGATATGAGCATTCAATATGGCGAACTGGCAAACTGTTGCTGAACTGCATGATATTTCGGCAGATGTAGGACATTTCACTCAGGCGTTAACAGAACTTTCCACCCGTCTGGGTCTGGATGTCGCACCGCTTGACGCCGATCACATCTCTTTGCGCTGCCATCAGAATACGACCGCAGAGCGCTGGCGTCGCGGGTTTGAACAGTGCGGCGAGCTGCTGTCGGAAAATATTATCAACGGCAGACCGATTTGCCTGTTCAAACTGGATGAGCCGGTTTGCGTGGCACACTGGCAGTTTTCTATTGTGGAATTACCATGGCCGGGTGAAAAACGCTACCCGCACGAGGGTTGGGAACATATTGAAATTGTTCTGCCGGGCGACCCGGAAACGCTAAATGCGCGGGCGCTGGCGTTGCTTTCCGATGAAGGATTGAGTCAGCCCGGGATCTTTGTCAAAACCAGTTCGCCGAAAGGCGAGCGTGAGCGTTTACCGAATCCGACGCTGGCGGTCAGCGATGGCAGCGTGACCATTAAGTTTCATCCGTGGTCAATTGAAACGATTGTGGCAAGCGAACAACAGGAGTAAGCATGGCACTGCTGGAAATCTGCTGTTACAGCATGGAGTGTGCGCTGACGGCGCAGCAAAATGGCGCGGATCGTATTGAATTGTGCTCGGCGCCCAAAGAAGGGGGCTTAACGCCGTCGCTGGGCGTATTGCGTACTGTACGTCAACATATCGATATTCCCGTCAATCCGATTATCCGCCCGCGCGGGGGAGATTTTTGCTATACCGACGGTGAATTTGCCGCCATGCTTGATGATATTGCCATGGTCAGAGAACTTGGGTTCTCCGGGCTGGTGACCGGGTTATTGGATGTTGATGGCAACGTCGATATGCTGCGTATGGAAAAAATTATGGCGATCGCCGGTCCGCTAAAGGTTACGTTTCATCGGGCCTTTGATATGTGTGCCAACCCATTAAATGCGCTGAAAAATTTATCTGAGTTGGGGGTCGCCAGAGTGCTGACTTCCGGGCAAAAATCAGACGCGCAGCAAGGTTTAACAAAAATAATGGAACTTATTGCACAGCCCGGTGCTCCAATCATTATGGCCGGAGCGGGGGTTCGCGCCGCGAATGTGTCGCAGTTTCTCGACGCCGGAGTGCAGGAAGTCCACAGTTCTGCCGGAGTATGGATGGCTTCACCCATGCGTTATCGCAATGCGGGGTTGTCGATGTCTTCGGATGCGCAAGCGGATGAATATTCTCGCTATGCGGTAGACGGGGCGGCGGTTGCTGAAATGAAAGCGATTATTGCACTCCATCAAGCCAGCTGATTTTTACCGTTGCATCATGTCGCCCAATATGATGCTTGCTCGTACCAGGCCCCTGCCATTTCAACAGGGGCCTTTTTTTATCTTTCATATTTCAAGCCGCAGCGGTGTTGGCTGCCTTGCTGCAACTTGAACTATTTTGGAGAAAATGTGCCACCAGTCAAAAATGACTAGGGCTTACGTGCGATCAATACCGCGCGTAATGGGGCGGGGTAGCCTTCGACCGTTTTGCTGTGGTCGTTCGGGTCGAGGAAATCAGCCAACGATTCGGTAATCATCCATTCAGTGCGACGTTGTTCTTCGGTAGTGGTCACACACACGTCGGCAATGCGCACATCGACAAAACCGCATTTCTCCATCCAATTTTTTAACGCCAGCGCAGACGGAATAAAGTAGACATTGCGCATCTGCGCGTAGCGATCGCCCGGCACCAGCACGGTATTTTCGTCGCCTTCAACGACCAGCGTTTCCAGTACCAGTTCACCGTCTTTTACCAGCTGATCTTTTAGCTGCCAGAGATGTTCCAGCGGGGAACGGCGGTGATAGAGCACGCCCATCGAGAAAACGGTATCAAACGCATTCAGTGCCGGAAGCTGTTCAATACCCAGCGGCAGCAAATGTGCGCGCTGGTCGTTGCCCAGCAATTTGCGCACGGCTTCGAACTGACACAAAAACAGTTGAGTCGGATCGATACCGACAGCCAGATGCGCGCCCGCGCCAATCATGCGCCACATGTGATACCCGCTGCCGCAGCCGACATCAAGAATGGTCCGTCCGGTCAGGTCGGATAAATGCGGCAGTACCCGATCCCATTTCCAGTCAGAACGCCATTCGGTATCGATATTGACGCCATACAGCGAGTACGGCCCTTTACGCCATGGCATCAGATTACGCATCAACGTATCAATGCGTTTAATCTGACCGTCGCTGAGCGGCTCTTTGCTTTCAGCGGTCACGCTGTGCAGTAGATCCAGACGATGCGGCGTCAGTTCGGGCAGAAACTCTACCGCGTTCGACCATTGCTTAAACAGGCCGTGCTGATCGCGCTGCCAGGTTGCAATTTGTGCCGGGAGGGTTTCCAGCCAATGAGAAAGGTGATTTTTGGCAATTAGCTGATAAAAGTTACCAAACTCGATCATGCCGCTACCTCAGCTTTCAGCGCTACCAGGGAACCAAAGTTGAAGCACTGGAACCACAGTTCGCTGTGCTCAAAACCCGCCTGATGCAGACGCGCTTTGTGCGTTTCGACCGAGTCGGTCAGCATCACGTTTTCCAGCATGCTGCGCTTCTGGCTGATTTCCAGTTCGCTGTAGCCATTTGCCCGCTTGAAGTCGTGGTGCATGTTGAACAGCAGTTCGCCAACCGTTGTATCTTCGAAACTGAATTTTTCTGACAGCACCAGTGCGCCGCCGGGATTCAGTCCCTGATAAATCTTATCCAACAATGCCTGGCGCTCCGGTGGCTCAAGGAATTGCAGGGTAAAATTCAGCACCACCATTGAAGCGTTTTCGATAGTGATGTTGCGAATATCCCCTTCGACAACCTCGACCGGAATGGGGGCTTTATATGCGTCAATATGACGGCGGCAGCGTTCAACCATCGCCGGGGAGTTATCAACGGCGATAATTTTACAGTTGTCATGCTGAATATTGCGACGCACCGAGAGCGTCGCCGCACCCAGAGAACAGCCCAGATCGTAGACCTGCGTGTTGGGTTGCACGAAACGTTCGGCCAGCATACCAATCATAGAAATGATGTTGGAGTAACCAGGAACGGAACGCTGGATCATATCCGGGAAGACTTCAGCTACCCGTTCATCAAAGGTCCAGTCACCCAGACTGGCGATAGGCGCAGAAAAAAGCGTGTCGCGGTGAGACATAACGTAAAAATCCGGGAAAAATAAAGTGGCGTATTGTGCGCTAATGCAGGGAGAAAACCAACTCCCAGGGCATATACCAAAGATTCGCCAGCACCATTAGCAACAGCGAACACCAGGTCGCGCTCATGCCGGAACGACGCCAGCGGAAAAGCCGGTGGTGGAATCCGTAATAATGCATCAGCCGACCGGCAATTAACATCAGCCCGCAAATATGCACCATCCACGTTTCTGCGCCGTTCATTTCCATAAATAACAGCAGCACTAATGCGACGGGAATATATTCCACCGCATTACCGTGAATGCGGATGGCGCTTTGCAGTTCGCTGAAGCCGCCGTCACCATAGGCAACGCGGTATTGCATGCGCAGGCGAACAACGTCAAAAGAGAACTTTATTAACAATAACGCACCCAATACGGCATACAGCGCGCTTACCATACAAACTCCCTTTTAAAATGGCTGCTGGCATTGACTATGATAGGTGGCATTTTCAGAAAAGAGAAGATTGCTGTGGAATAGACGGTGCTGATCCGATCTCTGGCAGAGCACTGCGTAAATCTGCCCATAGCGTATCAACAAGCTCTGGAGCCTGCGCGATATCCGGCGTATGCAAAAAAAGATACGGCGTCGTGGTCTGTGCCCAGAGCGGCAGTTTTTTAAGCCAGGCCGCGAATAATTCCCGGTTCTGCGCCATATCATCGCTGCCGATAAAGCGCACCATCGGATTGTTTGCCGTCACCACGGCATGTACCGGGACTTTCGGTTTTTTGCGCTGGGCATCACGTATCGCTTCAGTATGCGGAATTGCAGCATGCACCGGGCGACTGTCTAAAATCACCCGATTGACTCCGCGCTCGTGTAAACCACGATTGAATAGCTGCTCGGCTTCACCTTTGGCAAAGAATTCAGGATGACGAACCTCAACACCGTAGGTAAACGATGTGGGCAGTGCATCGAGAAATGCCCACAGAGCAGGGAGGTCGCGTGGGGAAAAGGTGGCGGGCAACTGCAACCAGTACTCTCCGATACGGGTTTCCAGCGGCGACATACGGGTTAAAAATTCCTGCACCAAATCATCACAGTTACGCAGCGCGGCCTGGTGCGAAATGGTGGCCGGAAATTTAAAGCAGAAGCGAAAGTCGTCGGAGGTTTGCGCCAGCCAGCGTGCAACAATCTCGGCTTTTGGCAGTGCGTAAAGCGTGGTGTTACCCTCCACACAGTTAAAATGGCGGGCATATTCTTCAAGGCTGGTGATCCCCAGGCGCACCCACTTTGGGTGCGACCACTGCGGCAAGCCGATATAAATCATAGCGCGTGCAGGATCTCGTCGACGCTGCGCACACGCGCTATGCGCGGGAAGATATGCGCCATGCTGCCCTGATGCTGATCGGCACTGGCCGCGCTGCAGGCATCTTCGGCAATCACCAGGTTAAAGCCCAGCTCCCAGGCGTTACGCGCCGTGGATTCAACGCCGATGTTGGTGGAGATGCCGCACAAGACAATAGTATCAACGCCCCGACGGCGCAGCTGTAGCTCGAGGTCGGTGCCGTAAAATGCGCCCCACTGGCGTTTGGTGATCTCAATGTCACTGGCGTGTTTACCCAGCGCCGTTGGATAATCCCACCAGTTTGCGGGAAGCGCTTTTGCCGCAGCCTGGGCGTCAACCGGCTGTTTCAGGGCCTCTGCGTAATCGTCAGACCAGCCGACGCGAACCATCACTACCGGTGAACCCTGAGCACGGAAGTGTTCCGCCAGACGCGCGGCGCGGGTAACCACGTCGCTTGCCGAATGAGGGCCGCCGGCGAAGGGCAGGATCCCTTCCTGCAGGTCAATAACGACAAGGGCGGTTGTTTTAGCGTTCAGTTCCAGCATGGTGGCTCCAGTAAAAAAAGAATTCCGTTACACCTTAATCGCGATTGTGTGTGAAAGGGGCGACAATTTTTGTTATTTTTTGTGAGATTACGCAATACCCGCGTAGGAAACACGCGTACAGTCAGTACCGGACTTATCGTGCGGCAGAATTTCCAGTATAATAGCCGCCTTTTTTCATTCAGTTGTGACATTCAGCTAAAGCTGCGACTTAGTCATCTGCAAGGCAGGTGACAATCCGCCTGCGGCAAAGTTAAGGGATATCTCATGCGTACAGAATATTGCGGACAGCTACGTCTGTCCCACGAGGGGCAGCAGGTGACTCTGTGTGGTTGGGTCAACCGTCGTCGTGATCTTGGTAGCCTGATCTTTATCGATATGCGCGACCGCGAAGGTATCGTGCAGGTATTTTTCGATCCGGACCGTGCGGATGCGTTAAAGCTGGCCTCCGAACTGCGTAATGAGTTCTGCATCCAGGTTACGGGCACCGTGCGTGCGCGTGACGCGAAAAACGTCAACGCCGATATGGCGACCGGCGAAATTGAAGTTCTGGCTTCCTCTCTGACTATCATCAACCGTTCAGAATCACTGCCGCTGGACTCTAACCACGTTAACACCGAAGAAGCGCGTCTGAAGTATCGCTATCTGGATCTGCGTCGCCCGGAAATGGCACAGCGTTTAAAAACCCGCGCCAAAATTACCAGCCTGGTACGTCGCTTTATGGACGAGCACGGTTTCCTCGACATCGAAACCCCGATGCTGACCAAGGCAACCCCGGAAGGCGCACGTGACTATCTGGTGCCTTCTCGCGTACATAAAGGTAAATTCTACGCGCTGCCGCAGTCCCCGCAGCTGTTTAAACAGCTGCTGATGATGTCCGGCTTTGACCGTTACTATCAGATAGTAAAATGCTTCCGTGACGAAGACTTACGTGCGGACCGTCAGCCTGAATTTACCCAGATCGACGTTGAGACTTCTTTCATGACCGCGCCGCAGGTGCGTGAAGTGATGGAAGCGTTAGTACGTAATTTGTGGCTGGAAGTGAAAGGTGTGGATCTGGGTGATTTCCCGATCATGACCTTTGCCGAAGCTGAGCGTCGTTACGGTTCTGATAAACCGGACCTGCGTAACCCGATGGAACTGGTTGACGTTGCTGACTTGCTGAAATCTGTCGATTTCGCCGTCTTCTCTGGCCCGGCTAACGATGCGAAAGGTCGCGTAGCTGCGCTACGTGTACCGGGCGGGGCGAGCTTAAGCCGTAAGCAGATCGACGATTACGGTAACTTCATCAAGATCTACGGCGCAAAAGGCCTGGCTTACATCAAGGTCACCGAACGTGCGAAAGGCCTGGAAGGGATCACCAGTCCTGTGGCTAAGTTCCTGAACGCAGAAATTGTCGAAGCGATTCTTGAGCGCACTGGCGCACAAGACGGTGACATGATTTTCTTCGGTGCCGACAACAAGAAAGTGGTTGCCGACTCAATGGGCGCACTGCGTCTGAAACTGGGTAAAGATCTGAACCTGACCGACGAGACCAAATGGGCGCCGCTGTGGGTTATTGACTTCCCGATGTTTGAAGACGACGGTGAAGGCGGCCTGACCGCGATGCACCATCCGTTTACCGCACCGAAAGACATGACTGCCGCTGAGCTGAAAGCCGCGCCGGAAGAGGCTGTTGCCAACGCTTACGATATGGTTATCAACGGCTACGAAGTGGGCGGCGGTTCTGTGCGTATCCACAATGGCGACATGCAGCAAACCGTGTTTGGTATTCTGGGCATTAACGAGCAAGAGCAGCGCGAGAAGTTCGGCTTCCTGCTGGACGCGCTGAAATACGGTACTCCGCCGCACGCGGGCCTGGCGTTTGGTCTGGATCGTCTGACCATGCTGCTGACCGGTACCGATAATATTCGTGACGTTATTGCCTTCCCGAAAACCACGGCTGCCGCGTGTCTGATGACCGAAGCGCCAAGCTTTGCCAACGAAGCTGCGCTGGCTGAACTGGGCATTCAGGTTGTGAAGAAGGCCGAGAATAACTGATATGAAGTACAAACAGCCTGTCTCGGTGTTAGTCGTAATTTATGCAAAGGACACCGGGAGAGTGCTGATGTTACAGCGACGCGACGATCCTGATTTCTGGCAGTCGGTCACCGGCAGCCTTGAAGAAGGTGAAACCGCGTCGCAAGCCGCTATGCGCGAAGTAAAGGAAGAGGTCGCCATTGATGTTGCCCGCGAGCAACTGACCTTAATTGACTGTCAGCGCACGGTGGAGTTTGAGATTTTTAGCCATTTACGTCATCGCTACGCACCGGGAATCGAACGGAATACGGAATCCTGGTTTTGCCTGGCACTCCCCTCGGAACGAGAGATCGTGTTCACTGAACATCTGACCTATCGTTGGGTCAATGCGACAGAAGCTGCGCAGTTAACCAAGTCGTGGAGTAACCGGCAGGCGATTGAAGAATTTGTAATTAACGTCGCCTGAGAAGGCGCGCTTTTTGGAGAGATTATTTATGGCAGGTCATAGTAAATGGGCCAATACCAGACATCGTAAAGCAGCGCAGGATGCTAAGCGTGGTAAAATTTTCACCAAAATCATTCGTGAACTGGTGACGGCAGCTAAGCTTGGCGGCGGCGATCCGGATGCGAACCCGCGTCTGCGCGCAGCGGTTGATAAAGCACTGGCTAACAACATGACGCGTGACACCCTGAACCGTGCTATCGCACGTGGCGTGGGTGGTGACGATGATGCGAACATGGAAACCATCATTTATGAAGGTTACGGTCCTGGCGGTACAGCGGTCATGATTGAATGCCTGTCTGACAATCGTAACCGTACCGTTGCGGAAGTACGCCATGCGTTCACCAAAACCGGTGGCAACCTGGGTACCGACGGTTCTGTTGCGTATCTGTTCAGCAAAAAAGGGGTTATCTCTTTTGAGCAGGGCGACGAAGACACTATCATGGAAGCGGCGCTGGAAGCCGGTGCTGAAGATGTTGTGACCTATGACGACGGCGCGATTGACGTCTACACCGCGTGGGAAGAGATGGGCAAAGTGCGTGACGCACTGGAAGCTGCCGGTCTGAAAGCGGACAGCGCTGAAGTCACTATGATCCCATCCACCAAAGCGGACATGGATGCAGAAACGGCACCAAAACTGATGCGTCTGATCGATATGCTTGAAGACTGCGATGACGTGCAGGAAGTTTACCACAACGGCGAAATCTCCGATGAGGTTGCAGCTACGTTAGAATGACGTGGTTGATCAATAAAATAACAGGAGATGCGTGATGTCTATTATTCTCGGCATTGACCCGGGCTCGCGCATCACCGGTTATGGCGTGATTCGCCAGGTCGGTCGACAGTTGACCTATCTGGGCAGTGGATGCATTCGAACGAAAGTGGATGATTTACCGTCGCGCCTGAAGCTGATTTATGCAGGCGTATCGGAAATCATCACCCAGTTTCAGCCAGACTACTTTGCCATTGAGCAGGTGTTTATGGCGAAAAACGCCGATTCGGCGCTTAAGCTGGGGCAGGCGCGCGGCGTGGCGATTGTTGCCGCCGTCAACCAGGATCTTCCGGTGTTTGAATACGCCGCACGTCAGGTGAAACAGACCGTGGTGGGTATCGGTAGCGCGGAGAAAAGCCAGGTGCAGCACATGGTGCGCACGTTGCTAAAACTCCCGGCGAACCCGCAGGCGGATGCCGCGGATGCGCTGGCGATTGCTATTACCCACTGCCACGTCAGTCAGAACGCCATGCAAATGAGCGAATCGAGATTGAATCTGGCGCGAGGTCGATTACGTTAGTTTGATGCCTCGGTCTCTGAAGACTGAGGCGTTTCAATTCCCTTTTCGTCAATCAGCTCTAAATTTGGATGATGCCACAAACTGGCTGGCGTCACCGTTTTCCGCTCCCAGGGAATAGAACCTAAAAACCACAGTTTCCAGAAGGTGAGCTTCGCACCGGGGTTGCTGTGCAGCAATTCTTCAAACGTCTCGACGTCGCCTATCGGAATACACAACGCTTCTTTGTAGATATCAAACACAAATTTCGAACAGAACTGGCGTGATGACTCGTATTTAAATCCCGTGTGATAAAATTTATTTAGCCGGGCAGGAATCTGCTCCATGATCGCGAGTTTCTGTTCGACCGTCAGGCCGCCGCGCAGGCGACGAACGGCATAACGCTGTTCAGCGGAACGCTGAATAAACAGCGATAGCGTGGTGACGGTTGAAAGAGGGACGCGGCTTTCAGCCACCAGATAGTCTTCGCCGTTGTGGCCGATAATTATGCCAACATGGTTGCTCCAGCATTGTGATGCGGTTGAGATCTGGCCGAAAAGCGCAGCACCTATACAGGTAAAGACAATATCTCCGGTTTCATATTGCGTTGAATAATGTTTTTTCATGCCCTCGTTCCATAGTGATTTTCTGAAATGACGCCCTTTATTTTACGCTGTTAGATAATTAGCATTATATTCGTGCCATGACAAGGAATGGGTTATTGATAAATTATCTTGACGAATGCTGTTGTCTATAATCATTTGAGATATTAATGTGTTTCTTACAGCGTTAAAAATAAGAGCGCTTAATTTTATCAGAAGGAAGGGGAATGGAAGGTAAACAGTCGCAGGGAAGACGAAAACTATTCTATCCGCCTTATGTATGTATTTGCATCAGCATGCATTTGTTTCTGAGCTTATGTTATTGTCTGGTTGTTGATATAACGGAGGCTAATGCAATCGTTTTTTTATTGAAGCCAGGCACTATTTCGCTGTTCTTTTTATTTATCCCTATCAAGGCGCGAAGTGTCAGAATGCTGGTGGTGTTTGTCTCGATTGTTATCACTTTTGTCTTTAATCAATGGCCCCTGGCTACAGGAAATAAAACCTTAGTTTTGTGTGTGCAGGTCGCATGGTTTATCGCATGCTGGTCCATAACGGCGGCAAATAAATCAGGCTGGCTGATGATGAGCGTAGCGTTATTTTTGCTCTGCAATTGGGGTGTAATCAGGCAGGAGCGGATAAAACAACAGTTTAACGCTGCTGATATTTATATTGTTAATGATGGAGTAAGTTGTGGCGCAAACGGTCACTGTTTCCAGTATATTGCGGCACAAGGTTATGGCTTGACGGCGAAACGACAGACGATTTTTAGTAGTGAAGATTATGTGAATATTTATTACAGCTACCCAGAAGGTGTTCCTGCTGTAAATTTTGATGGAATGAACGGCGACTTTTCACAATATTTGCTATGTCATGGTCGTTTAACGCATGTTGAGCATAATAGCATGGCGGTATGCAATTGAATTCAGCAAGCTTAAACCGTGTTGTCCGTAACGTTATTATTCAATATGCCAGGTTATACTGGTATTGTTGTAATAATATTGGCTTCTGATTAATCAGCATAAATGGTTAGGGGGCTGCTGGTGAATATGCGTAAACTAATGGCCATGAAACATAGATTGTGGATAGTACCGATCATTTTCAGTGGCTATGTTTTGTTCACCGATTATGGCTATTATCATAACAGCGTTCGTGATAGCGGGCTCGTTTCCGCCGTTCATTACGTTAGCACCGCTGAGCGCAAGATGAACGGTGATTGTCATTTAGCGCGAGATACGTGTGCGGGCTTCTATTCGTACGACGCGACCTGGCAGCAAGGAGATCAATCTTACGTTTTTCATACCGACAGAGAACTAAACCCGCCAGCAAGGGTGATGTGCGTGCAATTTGTCCAGAACGATCCAAGCGTAGCCAAACTCTGCCATCATCTCTTTTTCAATGCCAGCTTTGTACTTTATTTAATCGCTATCTGGTCAATCGCCGCTTTTATGAGTCTGACGCTCTTTGTCCACCATAAACTGCATCCCCGCCTGCCGGTGCTGGAGACCTGGCGTATTATTAATCGCCTTCATCAACGGTTACTGGAAACGCAGGATCGGGAAGAGGCGCTACGATTTATCGGTAGAGGTTATCGAATTTGCCATACGACGCGCGGGCAGGAGGTTATCCGGGTGGGGCGAAAGAAAGTCGATAATCATTATACGGTATATTTTGTTCGTGCCAGCAACGGTACCCGCAGGCGATAAAGCGCCTGGCAAATCGCTAAAGACGTTTTTCATCTGGATATTTATCCAGCCTTTTTTTATTATAGAACATTACTCTTTCAGCCCTTAACGCAGGAGCGTCACGTGATAGGCAGACTCAGAGGCATCATTATTGAAAAACAACCCCCGCTGGTCCTTCTGGAAACAGGCGGGGTAGGCTATGAAGTCCATATGCCGATGACCTGTTTCTACGAGTTGCCGGAAGCCGGGCAGGAAGCGATTATCTTCACCCATTTTGTGGTGCGTGAAGACGCGCAGTTGCTGTATGGCTTCAACAACAAGCAAGAACGCACGCTGTTTAAAGAGCTGATTAAAACCAACGGCGTCGGGCCAAAACTGGCGCTGGCGATCCTCTCTGGTATGTCTGCACAGCAGTTCGTTAATGCCGTTGAACGCGAAGAGCTTGGCGCACTGGTTAAATTACCTGGCATTGGTAAGAAAACCGCTGAGCGTTTGATTGTCGAAATGAAAGACCGCTTTAAAGGACTGCATGGCGATTTGTTTACGCCAGCGACCGATCTGGTGCTGACGTCTCCGACAAGTCCATCAACGGACGATGCCGAGCAGGAAGCCGTTGCTGCGCTGGTGGCGCTGGGCTATAAACCACAGGAAGCCAGCCGTATGGTGAGCAAAATAGCCCGCCCTGATGCCAGCAGTGAAACCCTGATTCGTGAAGCGCTCCGCGCTGCATTGTGAGGTAAAGGATGATTGAAGCAGACCGCCTGATTTCAGCTGCCAGCACTACACCTGAAGACATAGTGGATCGTGCGATCCGCCCCAAATTGCTGGATGAATACATCGGCCAGCCTCAGGTTCGCTCGCAAATGGAGATTTTTATCCAGGCGGCGAAGTTGCGCGGTGATGCCCTTGACCATCTACTGATCTTTGGTCCTCCGGGCCTTGGAAAAACCACCCTTGCCAATATTGTTGCCAATGAAATGGGCGTTAATCTACGCACGACGTCCGGCCCGGTGTTGGAAAAAGCGGGTGATTTAGCGGCAATGCTGACTAACCTTGAGCCTCACGACGTTCTGTTTATCGATGAGATCCATCGCTTATCGCCGGTCGTGGAAGAAGTATTGTATCCGGCTATGGAAGACTATCAGTTGGATATCATGATCGGCGAAGGGCCTGCTGCGCGCTCGATTAAAATCGATCTGCCGCCGTTTACCCTGATTGGCGCAACAACCCGCGCCGGGTCGTTAACCTCTCCGCTGCGTGACCGCTTTGGTATTGTGCAGCGACTGGAGTTTTATCAGGTTGCCGATCTTCAGCACATTGTGGGGCGCAGCGCGCGTTATATGGGGCTGGAAATGAGCGAGGAGGGCGCGCTGGAAGTGGCTCGTCGCGCGCGTGGCACGCCGCGAATTGCCAACCGTCTGCTGCGTCGCGTGCGTGATTTCGCCGAGGTGAAGCATGACGGCACTATTTCGGCAGACATTGCCGCGCAGGCGCTGGATATGCTCAACGTTGATGCGGAAGGGTTCGACTATATGGACCGGAAGCTGTTGCTGGCGGTTATCGATAAATTCTTCGGCGGGCCGGTTGGGCTGGATAACCTGGCCGCAGCGATTGGGGAAGAGCGTGAAACCATTGAGGACGTGCTGGAGCCGTATCTGATTCAGCAAGGTTTTCTGCAGCGTACGCCGCGTGGGCGTATGGCGACGGTGCGGGCGTGGAACCATTTTGGCATTACGCCGCCGCAAATGCCTTAATGTCCGATGGCGCTTCGTTTGTCAGACCTACTCGATTTTGTAGGCCCGGTCTTACAGAAGCGCCACCGGGCAATAAATGCTTAACTTGCCTGCTTCTTCATCATGCTGAAGATAAACAGTAACGCGGCACACAGCACCACTGATGGCCCCGCTGGTGTATCATAAAATGCTGAAAACGTCAGGCCGCCTGTCACCGCTATCATTCCCACGCCCACGGCTACACCGGCCATCTGCTCTGGCGTACGCGCGAAACGGCGTGCGGTGGCAGCAGGAATAATCAGCAGTGACGTGATAATCAGCGCCCCGACAAACTTCATCGCCACACCAATGGTTAACGCCGTGACAAGCATCAGCAACAGCTTCACGCGCTGCAACTTCACGCCATCGACAAACGCCAGATCCGGACTTATGGTCATCGACAACAGATTGCGCCATTGCCAGAAGAGAATAGCCAGCACAATGACGACGCCAATGGCGATGAAAATCAGATCTTCCGGCGTAACCGCGAGCAAATCGCCAAACAGGTAGGCCATGAGATCCACACGAATATTGGACATCAGGCTGACAACCACCAGACCCAGCGACAGGGCGCTGTGCGCCATAATACCGAGTAAGGTGTCTATTGCGAGGTGAGGGCGCTTTTCCAGCCACACCAGACCTGCTGCCAGCATCAGGGTGACGGCGATAACCGCATAGAAAGGGTTTACATCTAACAGCAGACCAAAGGCCACGCCCAACAGTGACGCGTGCGCCAACGTGTCGCCAAAATAAGACATACGACGCCAGACCACAAACGAACCCAGCGGGCCAGCGGCGCAGGCCAGCATGATCCCGGCTAACCAACCGGGTAATAACAATTCAATCATGAGTGACCATTTCCCCGGCGTAATACGATGCGACCCTGTAAATCGTGGCGATGATTATGATTGTGGCGGTATATTCCGAGCTGTTCGGCACCGCGTTGCCCGAACATGGAGATGAATTCCGGGTGCATAGAAACCACTTCCGGCGTGCCGGAGCAGCAAATATGGTGGTTGAGGCACAGCACTTCGTCGGTCTTTGCCATTACCAGATGCAGGTCATGGGAGACCATCAGCACGGCGCAATCCAGCTCACGTCGCAGCTGGTCGATGAGGTCATACAGTGCAACCTGGCCATTGACATCTACGCCCTGAGTGGGCTCATCCAGTACCAGCAACTGTGGTCGATTCAGCAATGCGCGGGCCAGCAGGACACGCTGGGTTTCCCCTCCGGACAGTTTCTGCATCGGCGCGTCCATCAGGTGTCCGGCCTGAACACGCTTGAGCGCCGGGAGAATATCGTCTTTCTTTGTACCCGGGCGTAAGCGTAAAAAACGGCTGACAGTCAGAGGCAGCGTGGTATCAAGATACAGTTTTTGCGGGACATAGCCTATCCGCAACTGCCCGTTACGCTTGATAACGCCTTCATCTGCTGCTACCAGCCCGAGGACAACGCGCACCAGCGTAGACTTCCCGGCACCGTTCGGACCGAGAAGCGTTAAAATTTTGCCGGGTCGTAGTTCAAGCGAAACGTCAGAAAGGACGCGGCGTTGACCATAAGAGACCGAGACATTTTCCAGTGAAACCAAAGTCGTCATATCAATTTTAGTCTTGCAGAAGTTATAGAATGTTATAATATCACATTCCTCACATTCATTACGATGATTGGTCGCATTATGTTACATAAAAATACGCTTCTTTTCGCAGCATTATCCGCTGCTCTTTGGGGGAGTGCAACACAGGTGGCAAATGCTGCCGTGGTTGCCTCACTTAAGCCGCTAGGTTTTATTGCTTCGGCGATTGCCGATGGTGTCACGGATACCGAAGTTCTACTGCCTGACGGTGCATCTGAACATGATTACTCACTGCGTCCGTCTGACGTAAAACGCTTACAGGGCGCGGACTTAGTCGTTTGGATAGGTCCTGAGATGGAAGCGTTTATGGAAAAATCTGTCAAGAATATTCCTAATGCGAAGCAGGTAACGATTGCGCAGCTCAATGACGTGAAACCGTTGCTCATGAAAGGGGCTGACGACGACGATGACGATCATGGACACAATGATGCCCAGGGTGAAAAAAGTGACGAACATCACCATCACGGCGACTACAACATGCATCTTTGGCTCTCCCCAGAGATAGCGCGGGCTACAGCGGTTGCAATCCATGAAAAATTAGTGGAACTTATGCCGCAAAGTCGAGCCAAACTTGACGCCAACCTGAAGGATTTTGAGGCACAATTAGCCGCAACCGATAAGCAGGTAGGTAACGAGCTCGCGCCGCTCAAGGGGAAAGGTTACTTCGTTTTTCATGACGCCTACGGCTACTACGAAAAACACTACGGACTAACACCGCTTGGTCACTTTACCGTGAACCCTGAGATTCAACCTGGTGCGCAGCGTTTACATGAAATAAGAACACAGTTGGTTGAGCAAAAAGCAACCTGCGTTTTTGCTGAGCCACAGTTCAGGCCAGCGGTCGTTGAAGCCGTTGCGAGAGGGACATCCGTTCGAATGGGAACGTTGGATCCACTCGGAACAAACATCAAACTGGGTAAAACAAGCTATTCAGCGTTTCTGAACCAATTAGCCAACCAGTATGCGAGCTGCCTGAAAGGAGATTAATGAGGAAGTGAATACGTGCAACAGATAGCCCGCTCTGTCGCCCTGGCATTTAATAATCTGCCACGACCCCATCGCGTTATGTTGGGGTCGCTTACTGTTCTTACCCTGGCCGTCGCCGTCTGGCGGCCTTATGTTTATCATCCCGATTCTGCACCGATTGTCAAAACCATCGAGCTCGAAAAAAGCGAGATTCGCTCGCTGTTGCCTGAGGCCAGTGAACCTATCGATCAGGCTGCTCAGGAAGATGAAGCTATCCCTCAGGATGAACTGGATGACAAAACCTCAGGAGAGGCCGGTGTTCACGAATATGTTGTCTCTACCGGCGATACGCTGAGCAGCATCCTGAATCAGTACGGTATCGACATGGGCGATATCAGCAAGCTTGCTGCCTCGGATAAAGAGTTGCGTAACCTGAAAATTGGTCAGCAGCTTTCCTGGACGCTGACTTCAGACGGCGATTTGCAGCGCCTGACCTGGGAAGTTTCTCGTCGTGAAACCCGTACGTACGATCGCACCGCGACGGGTTTCAAAATGAGTAGTGAAATGCAGCAAGGTGACTGGGTTAACAGCCGTATCAACGGCACGGTGGGCGGCAGTTTCGTCGCCAGTGCAAAAGAGGCGGGATTGACCAGTTCTGAAATCAGCGCGGTGATTAAGGCTATGCAGTGGCAGATGGACTTCCGCAAACTGAAAAAAGGCGATGAGTTTTCGGTGCTGATGTCGCGCGAGATGTTAGATGGCAAACGTGAGCAAAGCCAACTGCTGGGTGTTCGCTTACGCTCTGAGGGCAAAGACTATTACGCCATTCGTGCGGAAGACGGTAAGTTCTATGACCGCAACGGTACCGGGTTGGCGAAAGGCTTTATGCGTTTCCCGACCGCGAAACAGTTCCGTATCTCGTCTAACTTTAACCCGCGTCGTCTGAATCCAGTTACCGGACGCGTTGCGCCGCACAAAGGCGTCGACTTTGCGATGCCGCAGGGGACGCCGGTGCTGTCGGTGGGTGATGGCGAAGTGGTCGTCGCGAAGCGTAGCGGCGCTGCGGGTTACTATGTCGCAGTTCGTCATGGTCGTACCTACACCACCCGTTATATGCACCTGCGTAAGCTGTTAGTCAAACCAGGGCAAAAAGTGAAACGTGGCGATCGTATCGCGCTGTCAGGCAATACCGGGCGTTCAACCGGCCCACACCTGCACTATGAAGTATGGGTGAACCAGCAGGCCGTGAACCCGTTAACGGCGAAACTGCCGCGTACGGAAGGGCTGACCGGTTCGGATCGTACCGACTACCTGGCGCAGGTTAAAGAGGTACTTCCTCAGTTGCGCTTCGACTAATCAACATCCAGACAGAGCCGGTACGTTATGCGTGCCGGCTTTTTTATTTTGTACGGGGCACGACGCGCCGCTACACTATCAGCAGATTTACTTTTCGCGGTACCAGACACTGGAAGAGCATGGAAACGAAAAAAAAGAATATTGAGTACATCCCTGAGTTTCATAAGTCATTCCGCCACCCGCGCTACTGGGGCGCCTGGCTGGGTGTGGCTGCGATAGCAGGGATTGCGTTAACGCCCGCATCTTTTCGCGATCCTGTGCTGGCGAAACTAGGACGTCTTGTCGGAAGATTAGGAAAGAGTTCGCGCCGCAGAGCGCTGATCAACTTATCCCTGTGCTTTCCTGAGCGCAGCGAAGCCGAGCGTGAGACTATCGTTGATGAGATGTTTGCGACCGCGCCTCAGGCAATGGTAATGATGGCAGAGCTTGCGTTACGTGGCCCGGAGAAAATCCAAAACCGGGTGGACTGGCAAGGTCTGGAAATCATTGAAGAGATGCGTCGTAACGAAGAAAAAGTGATTTTTCTGGTTCCGCACGGCTGGGGGGTAGATATTCCGGCTATGCTGATGGCCTCTCAGGGTCAGAAAATGGCCGCGATGTTCCACAACCAGGGCAATCCTGTTTTTGATTATGTCTGGAACACGGTGCGCCGTCGTTTCGGCGGTCGTTTGCATGCGCGAAATGATGGCATCAAACCCTTTATTCAGTCCGTGCGCCAGGGCTATTGGGGATACTACTTGCCGGATCAGGACCATGGGCCTGAACACAGCGAGTTTGTCGATTTTTTTGCCACCTACAAAGCAACATTACCGGCGATTGGCCGCTTGATGAAGGTGTGTCATGCGCGTGTTGTCCCGCTGTTCCCGGTTTATGATGGTAAAACGCATCGCCTGACGATTCAGGTTCGCCCGCCGATGGACGATATCCTGACCGCTGATGACCACACCATTGCCAGACGCATGAATGAAGAAGTGGAGATTTTTGTTGCGCCGCACCTCGAGCAGTACACCTGGATTTTGAAGCTGCTTAAGACCCGCAAACCCGGCGAAATTGAGCCGTATAAACGAAAAGATCTCTACCCGAAGAAATAAAAAAAAGCCTCTCGTTTGAGAGGCTTTTTGCATCAGGCGTAAAGCTTGCCGTTATTCTACGGTCAGAATACGCGTGGTGTTGGTGGAGCCAATGGTGCTCATGACGTCGCCCTGGGTGACAATCACCAGGTCGCCAGAAACCAGATAGCCTTTATCACGCAGCAGGTTCACCGCTTCGCTAGCGGCAACGACACCGTCGGTTTCGCTGTCGAAGTGAACCGGGGTGACGCCACGATACAAGGAGGTCAGATTCAGCGTACGCTCATGACGCGACATGGCGAAAATCGGCAGACCAGAACTGATACGTGAGGTCATCAGCGCGGTGCGACCGGATTCGGTCATCGCGATGATGGCGGTAACCCCTTTCAGGTGGTTTGCCGCATACATTGCTGACATGGCGATCGCTTCTTCGACGTTATCAAATTGCACGTCGAGGCGGTGTTTAGAGACGTTGATGCTCGGGATTTTTTCAGCGCCCAGGCAGACGCGCGCCATCGCGGCGACGGTTTCAGCCGGGTACTGACCCGCAGCGGTTTCTGCCGACAGCATGACGGCGTCGGTGCCGTCGAGCACGGCGTTAGCCACGTCCATTACTTCCGCACGAGTCGGCATCGGATTGGTGATCATCGACTCCATCATCTGCGTGGCGGTGATCACCGCGCGGTTCAGCTGACGCGCACGACGGATCAGGGCTTTCTGAATACCGACCAGCTCAGGGTCGCCAATTTCAACGCCAAGGTCGCCACGGGCCACCATCACGACGTCAGATGCCAGAATGATGTCATCCATTGCATTCTGATCGCAGACGGCTTCTGCACGCTCTACCTTGGCGACAATTTTCGCGTCGCAGCCAGCATCGCGCGCCAGACGGCGGGCATAGTTCAGGTCTTCACCGCAGCGCGGGAAGGAGACGGCCAGGTAGTCAACGCTGATTTGCGCGGCGGTGATGATGTCGGCTTTGTCTTTTTCGGTCAGCGCTTCAGCAGAGAGACCGCCGCCCAGTTTGTTGATGCCTTTGTTGTTGGAAAGCGGGCCGCCGACGGTGACTTCGGTGAAGACTTTCATGCCCTGAACTTCCAGCACTTTGAGCTGTACGCGACCGTCATCCAACAGCAGGATGTCGCCGGGGACAACGTCAGCAGGCAGCCCTTTATAGTCAATACCGACTTTTTCTTTATCGCCTTCGCCTTTACCCAGGTTGGCGTCTAACAGAAACTTGTCGCCAATATTGAGGAATACTTTGCCTTCTTTGAAGGTTGATACGCGGATTTTAGGTCCCTGCAGGTCACCCAAAATAGCAACATGACGTCCCAGTTTGGCGGCAATTTCACGGACTTTATCCGCCCGCAGTTTGTGATCTTCTGGAGAGCCGTGCGAAAAGTTCATACGTACGACGTTTGCGCCCGCGGCGATAATCTTTTCAAGGTTGTTATCGCGGTCAGTTGCTGGGCCTAACGTGGTAACGATTTTGGTTCTGCGAAGCCTTCTGGACATGTAATACTCCGTTGACTGAAACAACTAGGTGTTGCGTGTGAACATTGATCCGGCCGTTCTTAAAAATAACGGTAAAAATGAACGACCCGGATGATAAAAGGGTAGAACATCGTTATTGCTTTTAGCGGTCATCACTCTTGATGAGTAATTCTTTATCAAAACGCGATTCCTTGAGCGCTTCCTTGACACGCTTCAAGTTATCTCTAAATTTTGCCCCTCGACGCAAAGTAAATCCCGTAGCCAGCACATCTATCACGGTCAGTTGAGCAAGTCGAGAGACCATGGGCATATAAATGTCAGTATCTTCCGGCACATCCAGGGTAATTGCCAGCGTGGCTTCACGTGCCAATGGGCTACCGGGCGAGGTGAGCGCAATCACCATGGCATCGTTTTCCCTTGCCAGTTGCGCCAGCTCAACCAGGTTCTTTGTTCTGCCGGTATGTGAAATGAGTACAATGACGTCATCATCGCTACAATTCATACAACTCATGCGTTGCAGTACAATATCGTCAGAATAGATAATCGGTACGTTGAAACGGAAAAATTTATTCATGGCGTCGTGTGCCACGGCGGCAGAGGAGCCCAGGCCGAAAAAGGCGATTTTCTTCGCCTGGGTTAATAAATCTACCGCCCGATTGACCGCTGCGTTATCCAGCGACTGACGGACATGGTCCAGGCTTGCCATCGCGGATTCGAAGATTTTCCCCGTGTAGGATTCAACGCTGTCATCCTCATCGACATTACGATTAACATACGGGGTACCATTTGCCAGACTTTGCGCCAGATGCAGTTTAAAATCAGGAAAGCCTCGCGTGTCCATGCTGCGACAGAATCGATTCACGGTTGGTTCGCTGACGTTGGCTTCCAGGGCCAGCGCGGCAATACTTGAATGGATCGCCCGGTCAGGCGACGTCATAATGACGTCGGCGACTTTACGTTCTGACTTGCTCAGATGTTCCAGTTTTAACTGGATTTTTTCCAGCATATTCATGATGTAGGTAGACTCATGGGTCATGGGCAAAAACGATTTCAACGATATGGGGAAATCGAGCGGTAACTCTGGTAGATATTACCCCCGCTAACTCACGTTCGGGACAAAATGGACAGAAAAGTTGTTGTTTTTTTTCAATACATGATCGGAGTCGGGTTTTCTTACGTCTTTATGGACCCGCAAAAAAAGCGACTTTTTTATCCATTTTGCTGACGTAGACGCCAATAACACCGTTGTTCACGGTAACAGCACGGCTGGATAAGCGTTTACGGTTCACGGAATCACGTAAAAGCAGTACAGTGCACTGTAATAAAATTACATTCAGTGTCTGGCAAAAACACCAGGCACTCAACTGAGGAGAATGACATGGCGGTAACGCAAACAGCCCAGGCATGTGACCTGGTCATTTTCGGTGCGAAGGGCGACCTTGCACGTCGGAAATTGCTGCCTTCCCTGTATCAGCTGGAAAAGGCCGGCCAGATTAACGCGGATACCCGCATTATTGGGGTGGGCCGCGCTGACTGGGACAAAGCAGCCTATACCAAGGTTGTACGCGAAGCGCTCGAAACTTTCATGAAAGAAAAAATCGATGAAAGTTTGTGGGATACCCTCAGTGGTCGTCTGGAGTTTTGTAATCTGGACGTCAATGACACCGCTGCTTTTAACCGTCTGGGTGAAATGCTGGATCAAAAAGCACGCACCACCATTAACTACTTTGCCATGCCACCAAGCACGTTTGGTGCGATCTGCAAAGGTTTAGGTGAAGCGAAATTGAACGCCAAACCGGCTCGTGTGGTGATGGAGAAACCGCTGGGAACGTCTCTGGCGACCTCACGCGAGATCAACGACCAGGTTGGTGAATATTTTGAAGAATGCCAGGTTTACCGTATTGACCACTATTTGGGCAAAGAGACGGTACTGAACCTGCTGGCATTGCGTTTTGCTAACTCCCTGTTTGTGAACAACTGGGATAACCGCACTATCGATCACGTAGAAATTACCGTGGCAGAAGAGGTGGGTATCGAAGGACGTTGGGGCTATTTTGACCAGGCCGGTCAGATGCGCGACATGATCCAGAACCACCTGCTGCAGATCCTGTGCATGATAGCCATGTCGCCACCTTCCGATCTGAGCGCCGACAGCATCCGTGATGAGAAAGTGAAGGTCCTGAAATCACTGCGCCGCATCGATCGCACGAACGTGCGTGAAAAAACGGTTCGTGGTCAGTACACCACCGGTTTTGCGCAAGGTAAAAAAGTACCGGGATACCTGGAAGAAGAGGGCGCGAACAAGAGCAGCAACACCGAAACCTTTGTTGCGATCCGCGTGGATATCGACAACTGGCGCTGGGCGGGCGTACCGTTCTACCTGCGTACCGGTAAGCGTCTGCCGACCAAATGCTCTGAAGTAGTGGTGTACTTCAAAACGCCTGAGCTGAACCTGTTTAAAGAATCCTGGCAGGATCTGCCGCAGAACAAGCTGACTATCCGTTTGCAGCCTGATGAAGGTGTTGATATCCAGGTACTGAACAAAGTGCCGGGCCTGGACCATAAGCATAATCTGCAGATCACTAAGTTGGATCTGAGCTATTCCGAGACGTTCAATCAAACGCACCTGGCCGATGCCTATGAACGCTTGCTGCTGGAAACCATGCGCGGCATTCAGGCGCTGTTTGTGCGTCGTGATGAGGTTGAAGAAGCGTGGAA
Organism: Citrobacter sp. FP75; assembly: GCF_018342065.1. Taxonomy (GTDB): domain Bacteria; phylum Pseudomonadota; class Gammaproteobacteria; order Enterobacterales; family Enterobacteriaceae; genus Citrobacter. The sequence continues at coordinate 967,338 of NZ_JAFDOE010000001.1, forward strand.
GTGGGTCGACTCCATCACCGAAGCCTGGGCAATGGACAACGACGCGCCGAAGCCGTACCAGGCAGGGACCTGGGGACCGGTTGCCTCGGTGGCCATGATCACCCGTGACGGTCGTTCCTGGAACGAATTCGAATAAAATTTCATCTAGCCATTAGGTGTTATTTTACCGGTAACATGATCTAACACAGATTGTAGAATAATTTTTGCACTTTTAAGCCTCGCGTGGATTCACCCGCGGGGCTTTTTTTATTACACTGCCTGAAACGATTTTGCCCCTGAGCTACGGCCAGCAAGCTATTCAGCGTGGTTTTGCCATACTGAAACGCATTGTGAATCCTCATGCTCTGACAGATAAATTTTAGGAGCCTCTATGAATCCGAATTTGTTACGCGTAACACAACGCATCGTTGAACGTTCTCAAAAGACGCGTTCTGCCTACCTCGCCCGTATCGAACAGGCCAAAACGACAACCGTTCACCGTTCACAGCTGGCATGCGGGAATCTGGCCCATGGTTTTGCCGCCTGTCAGCCAGAAGACAAAGCATCACTGAAAAGCATGCTGCGTAACAATATCGCGATCATTACCTCCTATAACGACATGCTCTCTGCGCATCAGCCGTATGAGCATTACCCGGATATCATCCGCAAAGCCTTGCATGAAGCCAATGCGGTAGGTCAGGTTGCTGGCGGCGTGCCTGCGATGTGTGATGGCGTAACCCAGGGACAGGACGGGATGGAGCTTTCCCTGCTGAGCCGCGAAGTGATCGCAATGTCTGCTGCTATTGGCTTATCTCACAACATGTTCGACGGTGCGCTATTCCTCGGCGTGTGCGACAAAATTGTTCCGGGTCTGGTGATGGCGGCGCTGTCGTTTGGTCACCTGCCGTCCATCTTTGTTCCTTCCGGTCCGATGGCGAGCGGCCTGGCGAACAAAGAAAAAGTCCGTATTCGCCAGCTCTATGCTGAAGGCAAAGTTGACCGTATGGCGTTGCTCGAGTCTGAAGCCGCGTCTTATCATGCACCGGGAACCTGTACCTTCTACGGTACTGCCAACACCAACCAGATGGTGGTGGAGTTTATGGGTATACAGTTACCTGGCTCCTCTTTTGTGCACCCTGACGCCCCGTTGCGCGAAGCGCTGACCGCGGCGGCGGCCCGCCAGGTTACGCGTCTGACCGGTAACGGCAACGAATGGATGCCAATCGGTAAAATGATTGATGAAAAAGTAGTGGTGAACGGTATCGTCGCGCTGTTGGCGACCGGCGGTTCAACCAACCATACGATGCACCTGGTGGCAATGGCGCGTGCGGCGGGCATTCTCATCAACTGGGATGATTTCTCCGATCTGTCCGACATCGTGCCGCTGATGACGCGCTTGTACCCGAACGGTCCGGCCGATATTAACCACTTCCAGGCCGCAGGCGGTGTACCGGTGTTAATGCGCGAGCTGCTCAATGCTGGTCTGCTGCATGAAGATGTCAACACTGTCGCAGGTTTCGGCTTATCGCGTTATACCCTGGAACCGTGGCTGAACAACGGCGAGCTGGACTGGCGTGAAGGGGCTGAGAAGTCGCTGGACAGCACGGTGATTGCGGCGTTTGACCAGCCGTTCTCGCATCATGGCGGCACCAAAGTGCTGAGCGGCAACCTGGGGCGCGCGGTGATGAAAACCTCCGCAGTACCGGTGGAAAACCAGGTGATTGAAGCTCCGGCGATTGTCTTTGAAAGTCAGCATGATGTGTTACCGGCGTTTGATGCAGGCCTGCTGGACCGGGATTGTGTCGTCGTTGTGCGTCATCAGGGACCAAAAGCGAACGGCATGCCAGAATTACATAAACTCATGCCGCCACTTGGTGTATTATTGGACCGTTGTTTCAAAATTGCGTTAGTTACCGATGGACGACTTTCAGGTGCTTCAGGTAAAGTGCCTTCAGCAATCCATGTAACCCCGGAAGCCTATGATGGCGGGCTACTGGCAAAAGTACGCGATGGCGACATCATTCGTGTGAATGGACAGACAGGTGAATTAACGCTGCTGGTTGATGAAGAGGAACTTGCCGCTCGTCAGCCCCACATACCCGATCTCAGCGCATCGCGCGTGGGTACAGGGCGTGAAATGTTCAGCGCGTTGCGCGAAAAGCTGTCCGGTGCCGAGCAGGGCGCAACCTGTATCGATTTTTAAGACTCATTTTGTAATCAGGCGAGAGAAGAAACTCTGATGAAAAACTGGAAGACAAGTGCAGAAGCAATCCTGACCACTGGCCCGGTTGTACCGGTTATTGTGGTGAATAAACTGGAACACGCGGTGCCGATGGCAAAAGCGCTGGTTGCAGGTGGTGTGCGTGTTCTGGAAGTGACCTTACGTACCGCATGTGCGATGGATGCTATTCGTGCAATCGCCAAAGAAGTTCCGGACGCTATCGTCGGTGCGGGTACCGTATTGAACCCGCAGCAGCTGGCGGAAGTGACGGAAGCAGGCGCACAGTTTGCGATCAGTCCAGGACTGACCGAGCCTTTGCTGAAAGCGGCAACCGAAGGGACGATTCCGCTGATCCCAGGTATCAGCACCGTTTCTGAACTGATGCTGGGTATGGACTACGGTTTGAAAGAATTCAAATTCTTCCCGGCTGAAGCGAACGGCGGCACAAAAGCGCTGCAGGCGATTGCGGGTCCGTTCTCCCAGGTGCGTTTCTGTCCGACTGGAGGCATCTCTCCGGCCAACTATCGTGACTACCTGGCGCTGAAAAGCGTGCTGTGTATCGGCGGCTCCTGGCTGGTTCCGGCGGATGCGCTGGAAACAGGCGACTACGATCGCATCACTAAACTGGCGCGCGAAGCAGTAGAAGGCGCGAAGCAGTAATGACGTAAAATGCCCGGTAGCGTTGACCGGGCATGTGAGTCTATAACGGGCCATCCGGCCCGTTTTTTTATCCTGCTACGTTCACCTGTGCGGCGGCGATTTTCGCCCGCTCAACCGCCTCGTCAACGCTTTCTGCCGTCGCCAGCACGACGCCTAAACGGCGCGAGCCTTCGATTTCCGGCTTACCGAACAGACGAAGTTGCAAACCGGCGCCAACGGCACTTTCAATGTTACCAAACGTCACATTTTGGCTGGTGAGCTGCGGCAGAATAACGGCTGATGCAGACGGTCCATACTGGCGGATTGCACCAACGGGCAATCCGAGGAATGCGCGAACGTGCAGCGCAAATTCAGACAGATCCTGCGAAATCAACGTCACCATCCCGGTATCGTGTGGGCGAGGGGAGACTTCGCTGAAAATCACCTCGTCACCGCAAACAAATAACTCAACGCCAAACAACCCGTAGCCACCCAACGCCAGCACGACTTTGCGGGCAATCTCCTGCGCACGTTCCAGTGCCAGCTTACTCATCTGCTGCGGCTGCCATGATTCGCGGTAATCGCCATCTTCCTGACGATGGCCTACCGGCGCACAGAAGTGTACGCCGTCAACGGCACTGACGGTCAGCAGGGTGATTTCAAAATCGAAATTGACTACGCCTTCGACGATCACGCGCCCGGCACCTGCGCGGCCTCCCTGTTGGGCATACTCCCAGGCTTCGGTAAGCTGCCCGGCGGAACGAATAAAGCTCTGCCCCTTACCGGAAGAGCTCATGACCGGCTTCACGATACACGGAAAGCCGATTTCGGCTACCGCATCACGAAAGCGGGCTTCGCTATCAGCAAAGCGGAAAGAGGACGTGGGTAAGGACAACTCTTCAGCAGCCAGGCGGCGGATACCTTCACGGTTCATGGTTAGCTGCGTGGCGCGAGCACAGGGCACGACGTTCAGACCTTCCTGCTCGAGTTTTACCAGCATATCCGTGGCAATGGCTTCAATTTCGGGCACGATATAATGTGGTTTTTCACGCTCGACGACTTCGCGCAATGCGTCGCCATCCAGCATATTAATTACGTATGCGCGATGGGCTACGTGCATCGCCGGCGCGTCGGGGTAACGATCCACGGCAATGACTTCCACACCCAGGCGCTGGCATTCAATTGCCACTTCTTTACCCAGTTCCCCTGAACCTAATAACATCACTCGCGTTGCTGCCGGACGCAGCGCTGTGCCTAATAACGTCATAAATTAATCCCCTGTTTTATCTGGGCGTAGTATATACGAAAACGTTTGCGTCTGTCTTTATTACCAGGTTGATTTTGCGGCTGAAAAAGAATATACTGTACATAATTACAGGTAATTTAAGAGGCTGCAAAATGGCGGTTGAAGTTAAATACGTAGTCATTCGGGAAGGTGAGGAAAAAATGTCGTTTACCAGCAAAAAGGAAGCCGATGCGTATGACAAAATGCTGGATACAGCAGACCTGCTAGACACATGGCTGGAACAGTCACCGGTCGCGCTGGAAGATGAACAGCGTGAAGCGCTTTCCCTGTGGCTGGCCGAGCAAAAAGACGTGCTGAGCGCCATCCTGAAAAACGGCAAACTGCCGTCACCTCAGGCGGTCGAAAACACGGCTTCCGACGAGGATGATACACAAGCAGCCTGATCCAACTTGCGCTCCCGGCGTTTTGTACCATGCTTTTCCCTGAATCATTGTGCTGTACCCAGCGAATTTCGCGTTGCATTTCTGCGGCCTGAAAGACGTAGGGGATAAAGGAGAAAAGAATGAATAAAAGAAAAACGCTGTTGAGCCTGCTGCTGTTATCCGCCAGCGTATCGGCCTTTGCTGCAAATACGGAAAGTAAGACCGTTCAGTTCCCCAAGTGTGAGGGACTGAACGCCGACGGTATTGCGGCAAGTGTAAAACGTGATTATCAGCAAAATCGCATTGTACGCTGGGCTGACGATCAGAAAAAACTGGGACAGCTCGATCCCGTCGCGTGGGTTAATCCGCAGGATATTGTCGGTAAAGATGGGCAATGGACGGTTCCTCTTACCGTACGCGGCAAGAGTGCGGATATTCGCTATCAGGTGAAGGTGGATTGTAAAGCGGGTAGTGCGGAGTATCTGCCTCAGTAACCCGGTATTTGCGCATCTTTTGCGATAATAGACACTTCCTGACATCCCCTCGGGTACGCTGTGATGATTAATCGTCGGTACTTGAGGGGCAAAATGGTTAACTGGCTGAATCAACTACAATCTCTTCTTGGGCAAAAAGGATCTTCCACCTCCTCTTCGGGCGATCAGGGACTGAGCAAACTGCTGGTTCCCGGCGCATTAGGCGGTCTGGCGGGATTACTGGTTGCCAGTAAATCCTCACGCAAATTGTTAACCAAATACGGTACCAGCGCGCTGTTAGTGGGTGGCGGAGCGGTTGCCGGAAGCGTGTTATGGAATAAATACAAAGACAAAGTTCGCACGGCGCATCAGGATGAGCCGCAGTTTGGTACGCAAAGTACGCCAGTGGATGAACGAACTGAACGCCTGATCCTCGCGCTGGTCTTTGCGGCAAAAAGTGATGGTCATATCGATGCGAAAGAACGTGCGGCCATTGAGCAGCAGTTGCGTGAAGCGGGTGTAGAAGAGCAGGGACGCATTCTGATTGAACGCGCTATCGAACAACCGCTTGATCCTCAGCGTCTGGCACAGGGGATCCGCAATGAAGAAGAGGCTCTGGAAATTTATTTCCTTAGCTGTGCGGCGATTGATATTGACCACTTTATGGAACGCAGCTATCTGAACGCGCTGGGCGATGCCTTAAAGATCCCGCAGGATGTGCGTGAAGGTATTGAGCAGGATCTTAAGCAACAAAAACAGGCGTTGCCTGGCTAAATAGTTACTGCGAAGAAGCATGTTTCGCTTGCATCATTGCTGACTTTTGCCACCCTTATAGGATGTTTAAGCAAAAGAACAATGACATGCTACCCAAAGCTTCCCGTATTCCCCACGCCATGACGCAGCATGGCGACACCCGCGTTGATAATTATTACTGGTTGCGAGATGACACCCGCTCGCAACCAGAAGTGCTGGATTACCTGCAGCAAGAAAATGCCTGGGGTCGTCAGGTTATGGCCTCGCAGCAGGCGTTGCAGGATCGTGTGCTGAAAGAAATTATCGACCGTATCCCCCCGCAGGATGTTTCCGCGCCCTATGTGAAAAACGGTTTTCGCTACCGGCATATCTACGAACCAGGCTGCGAGTACGCCATTTACCAGCGCCAGTCTGCGCTCAGCGAAGAGTGGGACGCATGGGATACGTTGCTGGACGGGAACCAGCGCGCAGCCCACAGTGAGTTTTATACGCTGGGCGGTCTCGCAATATCCCCGGACAACGCTGTTATGGCGCTGGCTGAGGATTATCTCTCGCGTCGGCAATATGGCGTGCGCTTTCGCAATCTGCAAAGCGGTAACTGGTATCCGGAAGTCCTCGACAACGTTGAGCCTGAATTAGTCTGGGCAAATGACTCGCTAACCTTCTATTATGTGCGTAAGCATGAGACCACGTTGCTGCCATACCAGGTCTGGCGGCACACCGTCGGCTCGCCGTCATCCCAGGATCGGCTGGTCTATGAAGAGGCGGACGATATGTTTTATGTCAGTCTGCATAAAACGACCTCACAGCATTATGTGGTTATTCATATTGCCAGTGCGACTACCAGTGAAGTTCTGCTGCTTGACGCCGAGCTGGCCGATGCCGAACCGCTGGTTTTTTTAGCGCGGCGTAAAGATCATGAGTACAGCCTCGATCACTATCAGCACAACTTTTATCTGCGTTCTAATCGTGAAGGTAAAAACTTTGGTCTGTACCGTACCCGTGTGCGCGATGAACAAGCCTGGGAAGCGTTAATCCCGCCGCGAGCGAGCGTTATGCTGGAAGGGTTTACGCTGTTTACTGACTGGCTGGTTGTGGAAGAACGTCAGCGGGGTTTAACCAGTCTGCGACAGATCAACCGCAAAACGCATGAAGTAGCCGCGATCGCTTTTGACGATCCGGCCTATGTTACCTGGCTTGCTTATAACCCCGAACCGGAAACATCCCGGCTGCGTTATGGCTATTCATCAATGACGACGCCAGATACGCTCTTTGAGCTGGATATGGACACCGGAGAGCGGCGGGTGCTCAAACAGACGGAAGTCCCCGGTTTTGATGCGGCAAATTACCGTAGCGAGCACGTGTGGATCGCTGCGCGTGACGGCACAGAGGTGCCGGTTTCGCTGGTTTACCATCAGAAGCATTTCCAAAAAGGGAAAAATCCGCTGCTGGTATACGGTTATGGTTCTTATGGTGCCAGTATGGATGCTGATTTCAGTAGCGGCCGTTTGAGTCTGCTGGATCGCGGCTTTGTGTATGCCATTGCCCACGTTCGTGGCGGCGGTGAACTGGGGCAGCAGTGGTACGAAGACGGTAAGTTTTTACTCAAGAAAAACACCTTTAATGATTATCTCGACGTCTGCGATGCGTTGCTCAGGCAGGGGTACGGCTCACCTTCATTATGCTATGGCATGGGAGGAAGCGCCGGTGGGATGCTGATGGGCGTCGCCATCAACGAACGCCCGGAGTTGTTTCACGGAGTAGTTGCCCAGGTGCCATTTGTTGACGTGTTGACTACGATGCTGGACGAGTCGATTCCACTGACCACCGGGGAGTTTGAAGAGTGGGGCAATCCGCAGGATGCACAATATTACGCCTACATGAAAAGCTACAGCCCGTACGATAATGTCACCGCGCAGGTCTATCCGCATCTGCTGGTCACCACCGGGTTACACGATTCCCAGGTGCAATACTGGGAACCGGCAAAATGGGTGGCGAAACTGCGGGAGCTGAAAACGGACGATCATCTACTGTTGCTGTGTACGGATATGGACTCCGGGCACGGCGGTAAGTCTGGTCGCTTTAAATCGTATGAAGGCGTGGCCCTTGAGTTCGCCTTTTTGATTGGTCTGGCACAGGGGACGTTACCTGGTCACTCTGCCGTTCAGGCATTATCCAGATAATGTTTCAGCGTTAATCGCAGTTCCGGGCTCATGCTGTCAAGGTTATTAAACAGCCAGCGCAGATAGCCCGGATCGCGTTCGGCCACCTCGGAAACGGGTTTACCGCGATATTTACCGAAGGTAAATGTGGTTAACAGCGCAGGACGACCGGTGATGTCGACCATTTGCTCTGCCGACCAGCCTGAGGTGTTAATGATATCGATCAGCAGTGCCGCGGTAATATAGCAATCATAAAGCGCGCGGTGCTGATGCAAACCGACGGGCGTCTGTACGCTCAGCTTACGGGAGTTATACAACGCCATGTTGCTGTATTTGATCCCCGGCCACAGGCGGCGGGACAGTTTCATGGTGCAAATCCATTCACCGGGCATGTCAGGCAATACGCGACGATCGAAACTGGCATTGTGCGCAACGTACCACTCGCTGCCGTAATAATGTGAGATGACGTCTTCAATCCATGGCTTATCCGCCACCATGGCTTCCGTAATCCGATGAATCGCCATTGCCTGCGGGCTAATGGGACGGTCTGGTCGCACCAGGTGACTCATTGGATTAACAATTTTGCCATCAACCACATCGACAGAAGCGATCTCAACAATGCCTCCCTGCAGGCCGCAGGTTTCTGTATCTATTATGCGCAACATGCCATGCTCCTGGCCGAAAACGACTAGCGTAATGGAATGATATCGCCTTGCCAACCCTGAGAGGTGCGTTGACCGGTTAAGAGCAATGAACCACTGTCCGCACGCACAATTAAACGACCGCGTTCATCCCATAATGCGCTGCTGCCGCGCGCATTGGCCATCAGCACCGCAATGGCGAACTGATGTGAGAAATGTTGCAGGCGAGAGGTAGAGGAGAGGAGTTCAGGTTCGCTGACGCACTGACTGGTGGTAAATAGTGAAAACGCAGGGTCAATATCGATACCTTCCGGCTGGCTGTCGACGACGCTGATGGTTTTTCGCTGTCTGGCAATACAGGCACCATGACTCTGGTGAAACGTTAACGGTGACGTCATCCACGGAGAAAAAAGTGCGATACCTTTCACAAAACGTTCTTTATGTTCAACCGGTAACCCCACGATAATGGTCATGCGATACGTCATGGCGGCGTGGGCGAGGGGTTGCAACAGAGATTCATCGGGCGGGGCGGGAAGCTCATCGCGTTCATCAATACAGCCCAACAGAGACAGAGAGGGAAAAACCAACAACTCACATTGGCATTTTGCGGCGGCTCTGATGAACTGCAGGTGATGGGCGACGTGTTCAGTTAGTGATGATTGGAGCGGTTCGTACTGCGCTGCAGCGATTTTCCAGTGTGACATAATGACTTCCTTTTCATAGTGTCTACATTCATCTTTAAAGTATAGATTAAGAATATACTTATACTGTAGCAGTCATCATGTAAGGAATCGTAACGTATTATAAGTTTTATTTAACTTTCGGCTCGTAAGGTAAACGTGAGAGGGAAACGGACGCCAAACGATGCGCAATTAATCGTTCACGAAACCAGTCTCGCAAATGTTCAGGTTGCTCACGCTCGACGACTTCTGCAACAACAGGCATGTTATAGCGCTCTTTAAAGGCGACGCCCGCCGCAGCCAGGTCGACATTGACCTTATCCATTTCAGCTTGTTCGAGTTTGGCCAGATTCATGTGTTTCTCCTTATTGGTATCCCGTAGCGCGCAAAAGTTACTAAGAGTGTGCGTTAATGGCAAGCCTGAATTGATGATTCTCGACTCGTTCATTGTAGAAGGTTATTCTCTATAGATTAGACATAACAAAAAGGAATAGTTGATATGGCTTCATCTGCATCTACACTGCGCTCTGCTTTCATCGTATTCGCCAGCATTCTGGCAACACCCGCTGCATTGGCTCATGCTCACCTGACAAAACAAAGCCCGTCGGCTAATGCCGAGGTCGCGGCATCTCCCCAGGCGTTGACGCTGAATTTTTCTGAGGGTGTCGAACCGGGATTCAGCGGCGCAACGCTGACCGGCCCAAACAAAGAACAGATCAAAACGGGCAAGGCGACACGTAATGAACAGGACAAGACGCAACTGATCGTGCCAGTTGAACAGTCACTGGATGCCGGAAAGTATACGGTTGACTGGCATGTTGTGTCAGTGGATGGCCACAAGACGAAGGGACACTATACCTTTAGCGTGAAATAAAACGATGCTGGCATTCACCTGGGTTGCGCTGCGGTTTATCCATTTCACCTCTTTGATGCTGGTGTTTGGTTGTGCGCTGTATGGTGCCTGGCTGGCCCCCGTTTCGATGCGGCGTTTAATGATGCGCCGTTTTACGCGCCTGCAACGCCATGCCGCGACGTGGAGCTTTATCAGCGCGACGCTGATGCTGGTGGTCCAGGGGGGATTGATGGGTTCCGGCTGGCAGGACGTGATCGCCGTTGATATATGGGGGGCGGTCCTGCAAACGCAGTTTGGTGGCGTATGGCTGTGGCAAATTATCCTTGCCCTGGTCACGCTGGCGGTGACCCTTATTGTGCCGCGTAGCATGTCACGATTGCTGCTGATGCTGACGATTGCGCAGTTCATTTTATTAGCCGGTGTCGGACATGCGACGCTTCATGACGGTGCAACGCGGGCCATACAGCAACTTAACCATGCGCTGCATCTGGTCTGTGCTGCCGCCTGGTTTGGCGGTTTGCTGCCGGTTCTCTACTGTATGAGAATGGCCCAAGGTCGCTGGCGACAGCAGGCGATCGACACCATGATGCGTTTTTCCCGCTTTGGGCATCTTTTCGTTATTGGTGTCTTGCTCACCGGTATAGCGAACGGGCTGTTTATTGTTGGGTTGTCCTTCCCCTGGCACGCGGCCTATGGGCAACTGTTGTTGTTAAAATGTGTGCTGGTCGCGCTAATGGTGGCGATTGCGCTGGCGAACCGGTATCTTCTGGTACCACGTATGCAGCAGGATAACCGCTGCATGACTCTCTATTTTATTTGGATGACTAAGATTGAATGGGGAATAGGGGCCGCTGTGCTGGCGATTGTCAGCCTGTTTGCAACCCTGGAACCGTTCTGACGGACTGGCAAAAAGTATGAAAAAATTGATTATCTCGGTGTTACTGCTGGCAAGCTCAGGGGCGGCATTCGCTGCGCCGCAGGTCATTACCGTCAGTCGTTTTGAGGTTGGTAAAGACAAGTGGGCGTTTAACCGCGAAGAAGTGATGCTGACGTGTCGACCGGGTAACGCGCTGTATGTCATTAACCCGAGCACGCTGGTGCAATACCCGCTGAACGATATCGCCAGGCAGCAGGTTGAAAGCGGAAAAACTACCGCCAAGCCTATCGACATTATCCAGATTGACGATCCGGCAAAACCCGGCGAAAAAATGAGTCTTGCTCCGTTTATTGAACGCGCGGAAAAGCTCTGTTAATTGCCAGATGTATCGTTCTGATTTCCAATAAAAAACCGCAACGTTCTTGCAGAAGAACTTGCGGTTTTTGCGTTGTAGCGGGTGACAATCGTCCTTTTTTTCAGGCCACTTTGGTCGCGGACTGGAAAACCTGGCGCTGTCATCTATTCTTAAATGGCAGGGTAACTTAGCCTGCATTAATGCCAACTTTTAGCGCACGGCTCTCTCCCAAGAGCCATTTCCCTGGACCGAATACAGGAATCGTATTCGGTCTCTTTTTATCTGGCTTTAATTTCAGACAGTTATGGTTCCATGTCCGAAATTTGTCCGAGTTGTAATATTCGGCCTTTGTTCGTTATACCATACTGCTTTTAACATTCACACTTCATTTGCACAGAAAAAAATCAGATAGTGATACCCATTTTCTTCTCATATCCAGGCGTGTATCCGGCTTAAGCGTCAGCATTTCAGCTGGCGCTTGCTCACTGGAGGTTTGGACTCGCTTGTACCCATAGCGGTATAATTCTTCGTCAATGGGTGACGTCCTGACCTCTGATGCATGGACTCAGGTTCTCAATAAAGAGATATAAGAAATGGAAAAGTTAAAAGAAAGACTCGTGATGGAGATTGGTAGTGCTGAAGATCTCTCTGCATCATTAAAAATATATACCAGTTTCTATCTATTAATCCCAGAGTATAAATTTGTCTTTTCATCACCTAAAGGGCCATATCCGGGGTTTCAAACTAACAAAAAATTCGAGCATGGGGCATCTATACGTTCTTTATTCAATGATGAAAATGTTTTCGTTATGGACCCCAAAACTATAGAGGAAATGTTCAGTGATAAAGGCCACTCGACATTTAAAATAGATTACTCAATATCCCTTGATAGCCAGGCGTTAAGTTACCTCAGACCGTATATCAAAGGCAAAGTTTCTGGTCTGGATGATGACATTGAAGAAATATTCAAATTTATTTCTCATAAAAATACACAAGTAGACTCTGTACTATATGAGCTGGAGAACCTTGAAAATTTGGATGGGAAAGAAAGTCATCATAAAATATTCGATAAGTTGATGGGTTACGAATTTATAAAAGATGTTGATCTCATTAAGTCCGGGACTACCGGGATATTGACTTCAAAAATATCTCAAGGCGAGCTTTTTCTTAATACCGATAAACATTTTAGTTCACTACTTACTAAACACAAAGACTCTGAGTTCAGACGTGCGTTAAGATACCGATACGATAGCATATACGCTTATGTTCTTATGATGAGTATTATCCAAATCAAATCGCCAGCCAGAACGCTCAAGAATAAACTGATCGACCTGTTACGTTTTGCTGATACCAAAGTTGGTTTTTTGGCTACGAGAGAGCTAATTCTTGCAAGTGAGTTTTTTAAACGCGGGACTGAATTTAGATTTTTTAATAAGATACATAAGAAATCGAAAAATATGTGGCCAGCATTACAAGGTATGGCGTGGGACCTGACTCACTGTCGGTATTTAGAACAAGCTATCACGTTCAATACAGGAAATGATGAACGGTATTTTTTTCCGGGAATATTGAGCTGTGATAGAGGTTTTATTGAAGTGATGGAGCTCACGCCGCTTAAAGCTGTTGCATTTGATACCCAAGGCGGGCCACCGTTGCTCTTTTATCATGATAATGATGTAAAAAAAATCACCGGGGATATACCTGCGGTTAATGATTTCTATCAGCAATTGTGCAGTAAACAGAAAAGAGAGGAAAGAGCCAACGTGCGTAATGCTCCCACTTATGACCTGCACTATATGGTGACTGAGCTGGAAGAAGAACTTGAATCTGTTGCGCTTGTGCCTCGCCAACGCGCTGATAGCGCAGGGTCCTGATGCATGCCTCGGTCGTTCTGTTTTTACTGCTATGGTTTAATTTAGCTAAGTGCAATATGCGTATGCAGGAGGTCAAATGGGACACCCTGACAATATCTATCAACGAATCGAAGGTTCGCACTGGCGCCACGTCTGGGTGGTGGGCGATCTTCACGGCTGCTTCTCCCAATTGATGGATAAATTGCGGCAGTGCCGGTTTGATCCGTGGCAGGATCTGCTGGTTTCGGTGGGTGATGTGATTGACCGTGGACCTGACAGCCTGCGCTGTCTGCAGTTACTGCGCAAAAACTGGATGGTGGCGGTCAGGGGCAATCACGAGCAGATGGCGCTCGATGCCCTGGCGACGGGCGAGCAACTGTTATGGCAGATGAATGGAGGTGAATGGTTTACCCATGCCGTGCAACCCGCAGCGCGGCGCGCGCTTGAGGAGTGCCAGCAATTACCCTGGATTGTGGAACTACGCTGTCAGAATGGGTTACACGTTATTGCTCATGCCGATTACCCGGATGATGAATATCAGTGGCAGAAGAATGTCGATTTACAGCGGGTGTTGTGGGATCGCACGCGTCTGCTCAACAGGGCGGGCGGAATTCGTGGCGCGGATCATTTCTGGTTTGGTCATACGCCGCTGCGTCATCGTCTGGACGTAGACAACCTGCACTATATCGATACCGGTGCGGTATTTGGCGGCGAACTTACGTTGGTGCAATTACAATAATCAAAAATCGCTGTACTCTTGGGCAGGTTTCCAGAAGCTGTCGATGTAGCCATCCGCCGGCAAACATCCGCCGTTGCGAATACGCTGATCGTCCATCGAAATAAGGCACTGCTGCTCCGTATTGTAGACATCGACCACGATATCTTCACAACCGCCATCCAGGTAGCAAACAAAAAGAACCAGCGTGAACATTCCATCCTCAAATTGTACTGCCGTACCCATAGTGTAGAAGAGGTTGTTGCGAGGGGGAAATTAAGAAATAAATAACCCGCCTGGCGACGGGTTCTTTTTGAATCAGGCAAAACGCATGATCCAGGCATCTGACTTACGATCGTAGTGCTCACGGAATAGAACAGAATGTTCGCCATTAAGAAGGGCCGGGACGCTGGTATCGGCATCCCAGGCGTCCAACTGCATACATAAATCCGGATCGGATTTACACGGAATGGTTAACGTTCGGTCTCCCGGCGATTCGCCATGTAACTCGGCGTCGTCGATCTCAAAAGCGCCAATGCGCACACTGGTTTTCATCATCGTGCTCTCCGTTAGTTTACTGGTTGTGGTACGACCAGTTAGGTCGTCCATTTTTCAGCGTAGTCAACGTTAGCAAAAGCGCCAGTAAAAACGTGCGTTATCTGCTAAAGAGCTTACCATCCCGCACAAGATCGCGCGGATAGCTGTTTTTCAACCGTGAATTAATACGTTTTGCCAGCCCAATAGGCTGTCGCTGGAAAGTGACCAGCACGTCGTCTGTAGTTGGAACGGTTTGCGGGTAGACATCTCTGCCTCTATACCACTCTTCCGCTTCTTCGAGGGTCAGTTCGAACGCATTGCCGTGATGTGGGTTGGCGAGGGCGATGACGGCCTCATGCTGCCAGCGATAGCCTTTATTGTGGGTTTCAGCCAGCTTAATCCCGAGGCGGGAAAAGCGGACTTTACCAATGAGTGATTCAATCTCAACAGGGAACAACCAGATCTCTTTATCACGCTGCCAGAGGCGCAGATTGTCTTCCCACTGTAATCCGCTGGCATTAGCCGCTGCGGTGATTTGTGCGGTTTCGCGGCCTTTCAGCGGGCTGAACGGAAAATTGCCGACCTTATATTTCGGGGCGGGCAGAGCAGGGATAGCGGCTGTTTTACGCAAACGAGCGACGAAGAATCCTTCACAGTCGTAAATTTGCGGGAAGACATGCAGAAAACCTTCTGGCGTCAGCGCGCGTTCGGCTTCTGGGAACAAATCGCCCAAGGGGAGAAACTCCACGGCGTCCGGATAGGTTGTTATCAACCACTGCATGACAGATTCATTTTCATCACGGTTCAGCGTACAGGTGGAATACACCAGCGTGCCGCCGGGGCGCAGGGCATGAAACGCGCTGTCGAGCAGTTCGCGCTGAGTAGCAGCAATTTCCAGATTACTTTCTACCGACCAGTTCTTTAGCGCATCGGGATCTTTACGCATTACGCCTTCGCCGGAACACGGCGCGTCCAGCAGAATGGCATCGAAAGATTCCGGCAGCGCAGCACCAAACACGCGTCCGTCAAAATGGGTGAGGGCAACGTTAGCGATCCCGCAGCGGCTGATGTTGGCATGCAGCACTTTGACACGGCTGGCGGAAAACTCATTGGCCAGAATTGCGCCTTTATTGTTCATTCTCGCAGCGATTTGTGTGGTTTTCGAGCCTGGTGCTGCGGCGACGTCCATCACGCGATCCGGCATGTTACCCCTGGCAAACAGTGCGGCAACCGGCAGCATTGAGCTGGCTTCCTGAATATAAAATAGCCCACTCAAATGCTCAGCGGTGCTGCCCAGCGGCACTGACTCCTCATCGTCTCGCTCGATCCAAAAACCCTCTTCACACCAGGGAATCGGTGTGAGCGACCAGTCGTAAGGTGCGGTTAAGTCGAGGAAATCGGCAACGGAGATTTTCAGCGTATTAACGCGAATGCTGCGTCGTAACGGGCGCTGGCAGGCGGCGAGAAAATCATCGAAAGAGAGCGAAGAAGGCATTGCTTCCCGCATTTGAGTCAGAAAGGCGTCAGGAAAATAAGCCACTTGGTTACACCGGAAAAAAAACAGGCGCGCAGTGTAGCATATTTGCTCCGGCGCGAGTACGCCGGAGCAGGGTGATCAACGTGGCAGGGCGGTTCCCCATTCACGCCACTCTTTCGGTTCGCTTTCTAACAACAGGAAGTGTTTACCGGCCTGTGCTTTCGGCGCCAGTGGTGTACCCGGTGGGGTGGCGAAGGCAATACCGCCGCGAATGAACTGATTGAAGGTACCGGTCTTAACGACGCCGCCTGTCAAGCCAAAGTCGAGATTGTAGCCAGATGCAAGCCAGAACACGGAGTTGTTGCGCACCAGATGCTGGTAGCGCTGGCTGATGCGCATGGCAACCATCACACGATCGGAAAGCGAGCCCAGCGTCAGCCCGGTGACGGTACCCACTTCAATGCCCCTGAACAGAACGGGCGTGCCGATATTCAGCGAACCGGCTTCCGATGCTTCGACCACGATGCTCAGACCATCAAGATAACGCGAGTCGGTAATGGTGGCTTCCTGCAACTCAAAATCACGGCGCGGATTCCCACGACCCGGCTCCACGTTAATGTAAGGCTGTAAGATCGTATCCAGGTGCTCCACGCCCGCTGCAGAGATTTGCGGGGTAATAACCGAGAAGCGTGTCCCGCTGCGCGCAAATGTCTGGACATATTCCGGGTACAGTACCGCCTTCGCCTGCACTTCGTTGCGCGCGGTGATAAGCTCCAGGGTCTGGATCTGACCGATATCGATGCCCAGATAGCGAATTGGCATGCCTGCGGCGAGCTTACCGGCGTCAAAGGCGTGCAGGGTAATTTGTCCCCCCACAGCACGTGCGGCGGTTTCTGAGGCGTACAGGATCCGCTTGTCTCCTTTGCGCTGGCTGGCGCTGGCGCCGCTCAGATTGTCGAAGCTAATCGCACCTTTTAACGCGCGTGACAAAGGTGACGCCTGTACGGTCAGGCCGCTACCGTTAAGCTGGACTTTTGCGCCACCTTCCGCCCAGAACACGCTGTTGTTGGTCAACAGGTTGCGGTATTCCGGTTTAATATGCAGATCGATATCAAACGCGTCGGCGCGGGGGCGAACGCTAATGACCTCACCCACCTCGAATTTACGGTATAACACCACTGAACCGGCCTGAACGTCGGGTAGCGTTTCGGCGCGCAGGCTGAGCGTGGTGGTGGGCAGATCGCTCAGGCTATTTTCAATCGCCTTTTCCAGATTGGCATACAGCGGGTAGCTGCTTTTCATTTCACCCTTGGTGCCGGGTAAAATTCGGATACCACCGCTGATCCATTCGCTGGCGCTGGCACCTAAGAACTCCACGCCGTCAATGCCTACTTTGACGTCAACCCGGCTGTTGACCACAAATTTGCTGTCACCTTGTACCAGGTCGCGATGCTGGGGTTCGATGGCGACGGTAAAGGAGACGCCTTTGCTGGACAGCGTACGCTCAATCACCTGGCCAACCTGGACACCGTGCAGGATCAGCGGTTGACCCTCCTCAATGCCGTAGCTTTCCGGCGCGGTCAGGGTGAGCGTCATCACGCCCGGATCGTGCAGTAAGGATTTTTCGCCGGGAACCACCACAAACTGGCTGCGTGGTTCGCCCTCGCCGGGGACCAGTTCGAAGGTTTTACCGGTTAACAGCGAGCTGAGGTTCGCATCACTCAACGACAATTTGGGACTGTGCAGTTCTATGCGCGTGTTGTCTCGTAGTAACGAGACGACGCTCGGATCAACCGTCATTTCGCCGGTGACTTTGCCGCCCGGGATCAGTTCCAGTTTCGTCAGTTCACCGACCTCCAAACCCTGGTACATCAGTGATGTTGAACCTGCTTTTAGCCCATCGCCGCTGGGTAATTCCAGCTTCACGATTACGCCGCGCTGGCTGTGCGCGAGGTCCTGATACAGGCCAAAGGTGTCGTCTGCGGCAGCCGGTTGCGAATCTTCCGGCGAATCAAAGGCGATAGTACCGTTGACCAGCGCGGCCAGGCTTTCCAGTTTGACCTTCGCCCCGCTGAGGCTGATATCCGCATTGACGCCAGACACATTCCAGAAACGGCTGCCTTTTTTTACCAGATTAGTAAATCGGCGCTCAATCAGTACGTCTATGGTCACGCCCTGATTGTTGGGGTTAATGGTGTAGTCATACACCCGGCCCACGGGTATTTTGCGGAAATACACCAGCGAACCGCTATTTAGAGAGCCGAGATCGGGCGCATGCAGATGTAGCATCAAATCGCCGTTATTCAGACGGTACTTTGGCTGCGTATCCAGTGCGACGAAATGATCTTTCGGCTCTCCGGTTCCGGGCATCATGCCGATATAGTTCCCACCGACCAGCGCATCGAGTCCGGAGACCCCTGCCAGCGATGCTTTCGGCGTCACCAGCCAGAACTGCGTATCTTTACGCAGGGCATCCTTCATGCTGGATTTGATGCTGACGCGAACTTCAATCTTGCGCAGATTTTTGCTGAGACTGATATCCTGCACCGTGCCAACTTCGACACCCTGGTAGCGAACGGGCGTTCGGCCTGGCACAATACCGTCTGCAGACATAAAGTCGATAGTGACGGTGTTGCCGCGATCTTCATAGCTTCCCCAGATCAGCCACCCGGCGATCATCAGCGCGATGAAAGGCAGCAGCCAGAACGGAGATATGCGGCGTTTTGTTTTAATCTGCGCTTCAGTCTGCGAAGCGGGCGTTTCCTGACTCATGTGCATCCCAAAGTAAGCGGCTGTCCAGCCATTCCACAGCAAGAATAGTCAAAATTACCGCCGCGCCGAAATAAAACGCAGCCGGTCCCATAGTAAAAGCAAGTATCTGGTCACGATTAATCAGCGACATGGTTAAGGCGATAACAAACAGATCCAACATCGACCAGCGGCCGATCCACGTCACCAGGCGCAGCAGCAAAATGCGAGCGCGTAAGCCCTGTTCACATTTAAAATGGATGCTAATCAATAGCGTAAGCATCACAATCACTTTAGTGAAAGGCACCAGAATACTGGCAATAAAGACGATTGCCGCGACGCCAACATTGCTATTTGCCAGCGACATAATACCGGACAGTATGGTGTCTTCCTGCCGGGAACCGTTGACGTAAATGATGGAGATAGGCAGCAGATTAGCAGGCAGTAGCAGGACAATCGAGGCCAGCAGCGCGGCCCAGCACTTTTGTATGCTTTGATTCCTGCGCCAGCGCAACGGAATATGACAGCGAGGGCAGCGACCTCGGGCGTCTGAATAACCTGTAAAGTGGCAGCCGAGGCACACGCGAAGCTGCTCATCTGGGCGTCGTGCGGGTCTTTGCGGGTAAAAACGGTCCCACAACTGTTCTACATTAAGGTGTGACAGCGTCAGAATACTGAGGATCACCAGCGCAAAAAAAGCATACAGCCCCACGCCGGGTAGCAGGAAAGCATAGTCCTGCACTTTAATTGAAGCGACGCCAATACCCACCAGGTAAATATCAAGCATGACCCACTCTTTGAGCCTTTCCAGCATCAGCAGGACCGGGCGCAGGTTCATACCGAGTATGTTACCCAACCACAGATACGCAATTGAGGAGACAAGTATTATCGGTGCGCCCATCACGCAAAATAGCACAAAGGACGCGGTTAGCGGATCGCCCTGGCGGGTCATTTGCCAGATGCCCTGAACCACATTGGCATCAATGCGAATACCTAATAAATAGATGTGTAATAGCGGCTCTCCCCAGGCAAACGGCATCAGCAGCAGCATGGTGAAGGCCATTGCCGCCAGCCGCGTCAACGACCAGTCGCGTCCGTCACGGATTTTTGCCTGGCAGCGGGGACAGTATGCACTTTGGTTCGAACGCATTTTCGGCAAGCTAAATAGCATGTCGCATTCGGGACAGCGATGATAGTGCGCGCGGGGTAGCGCCTCACCGACAGACCTGATCGCTATTTTTTTGGATGGCTTGATGCGTGGAGTATTTAGGGCCATGTATCGCGGATCAAAGTGTTAGAGTAATGTTATCTTAACTCATGACGGGAATGATCTTGAGCATTAACGCATTTAATGTTTATTTTAGTAGGCTGCAGTTTTAAGTAAGACAACTAAGTGATTACATAATGAACAAAATAGAGCTATACACGGATCTGAACCGTGATTTTCGCGCATTAATGGCAGGTGAAACCAGTTTTCTGGCAACGCTGGCGAATACCAGCGCCTTGTTGTACGAGCGTCTTTCAGATGTGAACTGGGCCGGTTTTTATCTGCTCGAGAACGACACGCTGGTGCTTGGCCCCTTCCAGGGAAAGATCGCCTGCGTGCGTATCCCTGTCGGGCGTGGCGTGTGTGGTACTGCGGTGGCGCAGAACCTGGTTCAGCGCATTGAGGACGTTCATGCCTTTGACGGGCACATTGCTTGCGATGCCGCCAGCAATGCTGAAATCGTTCTGCCGATCACGGTCGAAAATCAGATAATCGGCGTGCTGGATATTGATAGCACGGCGTTTGGTCGGTTTACCGAAGAAGATGAACAGGGGCTGCGTACGCTTGTGGCACAGCTTGAAACCGTGCTTGCAATGACGGATTACAAAAAATTCTTTGCGACCGTCGCAGGATAATCAACGGATAACGTAGCAATTACTGATGGCGTCATTATAATGACGCCTGTTCATGCCTGCGCTTGTTGGCTACGTCCGTTGTAATCAGGAAATTTCATGGAAAATCAACCTAAGTTGAATAGCAGTAAAGAAGTTATCGCGTTTCTGGCCGAACGCTTCCCGCAGTGTTTTAGTGCGGAAGGCGAAGCGCGCCCGCTGAAAATTGGCATTTTTCAGGATCTGGTAGAGCGTGTTGAGGGTGAAATGAACCTCAGCAAAACACAGCTTCGTTCTGCCTTACGTCTCTACACTTCAAGCTGGCGTTATCTGTATGGCGTTAAGCTGGGCGCAACGCGTGTCGATCTCGACGGCAACCCATGCGGTGAGCTGGATGAGCAGCACGTTGAACATGCGCGTAAACAGCTTGAAGAAGCAAAAGCCCGCGTTCAGGCGCAACGTGCCGAACAACAGGCGAAAAAACGCGAAGCGGCCGCTGCTGCTGGTGAAAAAGAAGGCGCACCGCGTCGCGAGCGTAAGCCGCGTCCTGCTCCGCGTCGTAAAGAAGGCGCAGAGCGTAAACCTCGCGCTGAAAAACCGGCCGCTCAAGCACCGCGTGCTCCTCGCGAAGAACAGCATACCCCAGTGTCTGATATTTCAGTGCTGAAGGTAGGGCAGTCCTTAAAGGTGAAAGCAGGTAATAATGCGATGGATGCCACCGTATTAGAAATCACCAAAGATGGCGTCCGTGTACAGCTGAATTCGGGTATGTCTTTGATTGTACGCGCAGAACACTTGGTGTTCTGAAACGGAGGCCTGGCCTGGCATGAACACTTTTTTTAGGCTTACTGCGTTAGCTGGTCTGCTTGCATTAGCAGGCCAGGCACTCGCTGTGGAAGACATCACGCGTGCCGATCAACTCCCCATACTAAAGGAAGAAACGCAGCACGCGACGGTGAGCGAACGTGTTACATCGCGCTTTACGCGTTCACATTATCGCCAGTTCGATCTGGATCAGGCGTTTTCGGCAAAAATTTTTGACCGCTATCTGAATCTGCTCGACTACAGCCATAACGTGCTGCTGGCGAGCGATATAGAGCAGTTCGCCAAAAAGAAAACCGTCCTCGGCGATGAACTGCGTACGGGCAAGCTGGATGTCTTTTACGATCTCTACAACCTGGCGCAAAAGCGCCGGTTTGAACGTTACCAGTACGCGTTAAACGTGCTGGCACGTCCAATGGATTTCACCGGTAACGACACGTTTAACCTCGATCGCAGCAAGGCCCCGTGGCCAAAAAGCGAAGCTGAGTTAAACGCCTTGTGGGACGGTAAGGTTAAATTCGATGAACTTAGCCTGAAACTGACCGGTAAAACCGATGCTGAAATTCGCGAAACGCTGACCCGTCGCTACAAATTTGCTATTCGCCGTCTGGCGCAGACCAACAGTGAAGATGTGTTCTCATTGGCGATGACGGCGTTCGCGCGCGAAATAGACCCGCATACCAACTACCTGTCTCCGCGTAACACCGAGCAGTTCAATACTGAAATGAGCCTGTCTCTGGAAGGTATTGGCGCGGTTCTGCAAATGGATGATGACTATACCGTCATTAACTCTATGGTGGCGGGCGGCCCGGCAGCCAAGA
This sequence comes from Citrobacter sp. FP75, assembly GCF_018342065.1. Taxonomy (GTDB): domain Bacteria; phylum Pseudomonadota; class Gammaproteobacteria; order Enterobacterales; family Enterobacteriaceae; genus Citrobacter. Next base: position 989,490 of record NZ_JAFDOE010000001.1, read on the forward strand.
GCAAGGCGATAAGCGTAGGCGATCGTATTGTTGGCGTCGGACAGTCGGGCAAAGGCGTGGTCGATGTGATTGGCTGGCGTCTTGATGACGTCGTCGCGCTGATCAAAGGACCGAAGGGCAGCAAGGTTCGTCTTGAGATCCTGCCCGCTGGCAAAGGCACTAAAACGCGTACCGTTACGCTAACGCGCGAACGTATTCGTCTTGAAGACCGCGCCGTTAAAATGTCGGTCAAAACCGTTGGCAAAGAGAAAGTCGGCGTACTGGATATTCCTGGTTTCTATGTTGGTCTGACGGATGACGTCAAAGTTCAACTGCAGAAGCTGGAAAAACAGAACGTGAGCAGCGTGATTATCGATCTGCGCACCAACGGTGGTGGCGCACTGACCGAGGCCGTTTCGCTTTCCGGTCTGTTTATCCCTTCCGGTCCGGTTGTTCAGGTACGTGACAATAACGGTAAAGTGCGCGAAGACAGCGATACTGACGGTGTTGTTTACTATAAAGGTCCGTTGGTGGTACTGGTTGATCGCTTCAGTGCCTCGGCATCCGAGATTTTTGCAGCGGCAATGCAGGATTATGGCCGTGCGTTGATCGTCGGTGAACCGACCTTTGGTAAAGGCACCGTGCAGCAGTACCGTTCTCTGAACCGTATCTACGATCAGATGCTGCGTCCGGAATGGCCTGCGCTGGGTTCCGTTCAGTACACTATCCAAAAATTCTACCGCGTTAACGGTGGCAGCACGCAGCGTAAGGGCGTGACGCCGGATATCATCATGCCGACAGGCAATGAAGAAACCGAAACCGGTGAGAAGTTTGAAGATAACGCCTTGCCGTGGGATAGCGTCGATGCGGCAACCTATGAGAAGTCAGATAATTTAACGCCGTTTGGCCCTGAATTACTGAAAGAGCATAATGCGCGTATCGCCAAAGATCCTGAATTCCAGTACATCATGAAGGATATTGCCCGTTTCAATGCCCTGAAAGATAAGCGCAACATCGCGTCTCTTAATTTTGCTCAACGTGAGAAAGAGAACAACGAAGATGATGCCCTGCGTCTGGCGCGTATCAACGATCGCTTTAAGCGTGAAGGAAAACCGCTGCTGAAGAAACTGGACGATCTGCCGAAGGATTACCAGGAGCCGGATCCGTATCTGGATGAGACGGTGAAAATCGCGCTCGACCTGGCGCATCTTGAAAAAGAGAAGCCAGCGGAACAGCCCGCAACCAGTCAGTAATCTCCAACAGGCACAAGAAATTGTGCCTGTTTTTTTTAACAACTACATGAAGTCGTCAGTCTGATACGATAAAATGTAAAGTTGTGTCTTTCTGGTGACTTAGCACGTATGCATGCTTGAAAATAGCCGTAAGACCCATACGATATGGGTAATCGCATAGTGCGTTTTGTTAAATTGAGGTTAAAAGAAAATTATGATGCGAATCGCGCTCTTCCTGCTGACGAACCTGGCTGTGATGGTCGTTTTCGGGCTGGTATTGAGCCTGACAGGGATTCAGTCAAGCAGCGTTCAAGGCTTGTTGATTATGGCACTGCTGTTTGGTTTTGGTGGTTCCTTCATTTCGCTGCTGATGTCCAAATGGATGGCATTAAAGTCCGTTGGTGGGGAAGTGATTGAGCAGCCCCGTAATGAAAGAGAACGCTGGCTGATGAATACTGTGGCGACACAGGCTCGTCAGGCCGGGATCGCTATGCCGCAGGTGGCTATTTACCATGCGCCAGATATTAACGCGTTTGCGACCGGCGCGCGCCGGGATGCGTCGCTGGTGGCTGTCAGCACCGGCTTGTTGCAAAACATGAGCCCGGATGAAGCGGAAGCCGTTATCGCGCATGAAATCAGCCACATTGCTAATGGTGATATGGTCACCATGACGCTTATCCAGGGCGTGGTGAACACCTTTGTTATCTTTATCTCGCGCATTCTGGCGCAAATCGCCGCCGGTTTTATGGGCGGAAACCGCGAAGAAGGCGAGGGTAGCAACGGTAACCCGTTAATCTACTTCGCCGTCGCAACGGTGCTGGAGTTAGTGTTTGGTATTCTGGCGAGTATTATTACCATGTGGTTCTCACGCCATCGTGAATTTCACGCGGATGCGGGTTCTGCCAAACTGGTCGGTCGTGAGAAAATGATTGCTGCGCTGCAGCGTCTGAAAACCAGCTATGAGCCGCAGGAAGCAACCAGCATGATGGCCTTCTGCATCAACGGTAAATCCAAGTCGCTGAGCGAGCTGTTTATGACGCACCCACCGCTGGATAAGCGCATTGAAGCGCTGCGCAGTGGGGAATACCTGAAATAACCCACGGCATTTAAATGAAGAAGCGCGTCGATAGACGCGCTTTTTTTACATCTTAACCCGAGGTTGGGTAATCCGTAGCCCACTGACAATGGCAGCAAGGGTTGCCAGAATGCCTGCCGTCAGCAGTGACACGTGCGTTCCGCTGTCGCCAAACTGGTTCAGCATCAGCGCCACTAACGCGGCTCCGGTGCTTTGACCCAGCAAACGCGCCGTTCCCAGCATCCCGCTTGCGCCACCGCTACGTTCACGCGGTGCGGAAGTGATAATAGTGTGGTTGTTTGGCGACTGAAACAGGCCAAAGCCTGCGCCACACAGAATCATCGGCCAGATGATATTGAAGTCCGACGGTGTGGATGGCAGCAACACCAGCGAAAATAATCCACACGCCATCACCGCCATTCCCAGGGCACCTAAAAGCCCGGCGTGGACGCGTTCAATGAGATAACCCGCCAGCGGCGCCATGACCATGGTGGCCAGCGGCCATGGGGTCAACAGCAGGCCTGTTTCAACCTCACTACGACCCAACACGGTTTGTAAAAAGAAGGGCAGGGACACCATGGCCAACATTTGCGCGCAGAAAGAACAGATTGAGGTGCAGATGGAGAGTGAAAAAAGCGGTATACGCAGCAAGTCAACCGGTAAGAGTGGAACAGGCAGTGACAGCTGTCGGCGGATAAAGAAAAATCCTACTACGATGAGCCCCATCAGTTCAGCGCCGATCAGTGCTAATGACTGTCCCTGGGCAAACCCGCTGAGTGCGGTGATCAGCAAACCGAACGTTAACGCATTCATCACCGCACTGGGTAAATCAAAGCGAGGCTTATTACTGCGTGCAGCGTTCGCTGGCAAAAAGCGCATAGCCAGCAGCAGGGCAATAATCCCGAGCGGAACGTTGATCAAAAACAACCATTTCCATGAGGCAATGGAGAGGATTGCCGCAGCAATAGTCGGTCCGGCGGCGGAAGAGACCGCCACGATGAATGAGTTAATACCCATCCCGCGACCAAGTTGGCGCTGAGGGTAAATAAGCCGGATCAGCGCCGTATTCACGCTCATTAACGCGGCTCCGCCAAACCCTTGAGCCACGCGGGCCAGCGTTAGCATATGCAGCGAATCTGACAACGCACAAAACAGCGAAGCGAGCAGAAACACGACCAGCCCGCATTTATAAATACGGCGGTAGCCAAACATATCGCCCAAAAACGAGAGTGAGAGCAGTGAAACCACAATCGCAATTTGATAAGCGTTAACAACCCAGATTGAGCTGGCGGGGGAGGCCTGAAGATCGGCAGCAATTGTCGGCAGGGCAACATTCGCAATTGCACCATCCAGTACGGCCATCGAGATACCAATAATAATGGTTAAAATTGCGCCATATCGTTGGGGCAACGGCAGGCCATCGGCCTGGAACTTATCCATAGTGAGTCAATATTGTCGGAGATTAAGATGAGAATAATAATTTTAGCATTGATATTCAGGCGGTATGTCGCAGATTTGTAACTAAGTAAGCAAAGAGCGATTGCGAGCATCGATACGTGAAATTATAATAAAAACCGGTTCTGATTTTTATAAAACACTCGTAATGAGGTGATAAATGGCTATCGCAGATCTGGATAAACAACCTGATTCTGTTTCTTCCGTGCTGAAAGTTTTTGGCATTCTGCAGGCGCTGGGTGAAGAGCGCGAAATTGGTATTACCGAATTGTCGCAACGCGTAATGATGTCAAAAAGCACCGTTTATCGCTTTTTACAGACCATGAAAACGCTGGGCTATGTGGCGCAGGAAGGGGAGTCTGAGAAATATTCGCTGACCCTGAAATTGTTTGAATTGGGCGCGCGTGCGTTGCAAAACGTGGATTTGATCCGCAGCGCTGATATTCAGATGCGCGAACTGTCGCGTTTGACCAAAGAGACGGTACACCTTGGTGCGCTGGACGAAGACAGCATTGTCTACATCCACAAAATCGACTCGATGTACAATTTGCGCATGTATTCTCGCGTAGGTCGTCGTAATCCGTTATACAGCACGGCGATTGGTAAAGTGCTGCTGGCATGGCGTGACCGTGACGAAGTAAAACAGATTCTTGACGGTGTTGAATATAAGCGCAGCACCGACCGTACGATCACCAACACTGATGAATTGTTGCTGCTGCTGGATAAAGTGCGTGAGCAAGGTTACGGTGAAGATAACGAAGAGCAGGAAGAAGGGTTGCGCTGCATCGGTGTTCCGGTGTTTGATCGTTTCGGTGTGGTCATTGCGGGTCTGAGTATTTCCTTCCCAACCCTGCGTTTTTCTGAAGAACGTTTACACGACTATGTCGAGATGCTGCACACGGCTGCACGTAAAATTTCAGAGCAAATGGGTTATAACGACTATCCATTCTGATTTGATTAATTTGCCATAGGCTAAAAAGCCCCAGGTATTAAGCTACCGGGGCTTTTTTAATGAACAAATTTAACGCAACCTGGCACAAATAATGAACGGCTATATTGCCGTAATATTAGCCATTATCGATAATCACGGTGCTTTTCCTTAACAGAGGGCAGTCCGACAGTCCGATGATACCGCTGTTGGTATGCACATACTGTGCGGTGCTGGTGCCTCGTGCCGTCAGGTACTGGCATTGCAGGCCGAGTCCTGCTGCGTTCTCTTTGCTTCCTATCAATACGCCGTAGCCGCTGAGTAATAAACCGATCCAAACCAGAGCCAACAAAACAATCGCGCGAATAATCAGACGCATTACAACCTCTTATCTTTTCTCGTTATTATAAGATTAGCTTGTACACTGAATGAAACAAGTTAATCATTCCTAAAAAGAGTAATGCCGTTACAGTTAACGCTGGGTTTAGGTAACGCATGATAATTTAGTCGCATAAGATGTAGATTCGGAGAGTGGAGTTGGAGTGAAAAAAATTCGGTGGGTGGTCCTGATAGTTGTCGTACTGGTATGCATGCTGATGTGGGCGCAGGTGTTCAACATCATGTGCGATCAGGACGTACAATTTTTCAACGGAATTTGCGCCATCAATAAATTTATTCCCTGGTAAGCGCATTTTAGCAACAGTTGATTACCTTCTTGTGCGGCAGTGGTAAACTACGCTGTCTACATTGAGGTGGTGAAATGAACGAAGTTTTGAACTCTGGCGCGTTAAGCTTTGCGTCTTTAGTTGTATCGGTGGTGGTTCTGGTTATCGGGCTTGTATTGTGGTTCTTCATCAATCGAGCAAGCTCACGTACTAATGAGCAGATCGAGTTACTTGAAGCGCTGTTAGATCAGCAAAAACGGCAGAACGCATTGCTCCGTCGACTTTGCGAAGCTAACGAACCCGAAAAGGTCGCGGAGCCTGCGGGGCAAAAACAGGATGAAGATGATGACATCATTCGCCTGGTAGCAGAGCGCTAGTAACCTGAAAGACAGGGTGGGCGTCTGACAACGCTGTTCTCAGATACGCCATCCTGTCGTCAACCCCGTCAGATGATTTTCTTCTGTAACCTGCGGGGTGTTCGCGTATTGATCGGTATGTAACGCTCTTCCTTCTATTCCCGGTGCCCCATTAATTTCCTGCCTGCGACCGGCGTTAAATATAATTACCCATACGTTAATAATATGATTGTGTCATTTTTGTGATAACGATCGTTTTTATTATTAGCGAAACGTTTCTCTTACTTTTTTGTGCTTTGTCATCATTCTTTCATTATTTTGCTGCAAAACCAGAAGACGGATCTCATTTTTACCGTTGTGACAAATTATGCATTACTAAGCATAAAAAATGATATTCAGCACATGGTGCATCAGAGTATCTGGAACAACCGAACAAGGTGAGCTATGGTAGACATGTCACGGCTGCTGCGTATGCCAGCCGGGACTGGGCGAGAGCGGTGAGAATATATCCAGACTGGGTTTGGCGCATAACTGTGCAGTTGTCGTGAGATGAACTTCGGGATTTGTGCGACCGATCGAGACACGTTTAAAAATGGCTTGCCATTATTATCGTTGTATGTGATAACACGTTTTGGGTTAAACGAGGTACAGTTCTGTTTATGTGTGGCATTTTCAGTAAAGAAGTCCTGAGTAAACACGTTGATGTTGAATACCGCTTCTCTGCCGAACCTTATATTAGTGCCTCAAGCAGTAATGTCTCAGTTTTATCTATGTTATGCCTGCGGGCGAAGAAAATACTCTAAGGAATTTTGCAAATGGCAAAGATTAAAGGTCAAGTTAAGTGGTTCAACGAGTCTAAAGGTTTTGGTTTCATTACTCCGGCTGATGGCAGCAAAGATGTGTTCGTACACTTCTCTGCAATCCAGGGTAACGGCTTCAAAACTCTGGCTGAAGGCCAGAACGTTGAGTTCGAAATTCAGGACGGCCAGAAAGGTCCGGCTGCTGTTAACGTAACAGCTATCTGATCGAAACCACTGATTTGAAGCGCTCAGGCGCAGCAATTTCAGATATAAAGCCTCGCATTTGCGGGGCTTTTTAATTCAGATTACGTCAAAATATTTCAAAATGCCTTCCCATTAGCGCTTTGTTGCAAAGGCGTGATGTTCGTAGCATTGTTTCCCCCGCTTTCTGCCGCTAATTCTCGTTAAATCAGTCACCTGAAAAACTATCTTGCTGGAGACCAGGTGAAAAAGAAAAACGACGGCGATACACGTAATTTCACTCCCGTACGTTTTGCCCTGCTTTGCGCGGCAATTTTATTAAGTCTGGGTCTGCTCCTGGGGCGGGTTGCGTGGTTGCAAATCGTCACACCGTCCAGCCTGGTGAAGCAGGAGGATATGCGTTCGTTACGTGAAGTCACAACGGCATCTCCGCGCGGAATGATCACCGACAGAGAAGGGAGACCGCTGGCGGTGAGCGTACCGGTTAACGCTGTCTGGGCCGATCCTAAGACGATTATCAGCAAAGGCGGTGTCGGCTACAACGAGCGCTGGCAAGCGCTGGCAAAGACTCTGCATTTGTCGCTTGCCTCACTGGCGGAACGCGTTAACAGCAATCCCGCCGGACGCTTTATCTACCTGGCGCGCCAGATTTCACCCCAACAGGCGCAGTGGGTTGATAAACTGAATCTTCCGGGGATCAATCTGCGCGAAGAGTCCCGCCGCTTTTATCCTGCCGGGCATGTCGCCGCGAATCTGATTGGCTTCACCAACATTGACGGCCAGGGAATTGAAGGGGTAGAGAAAAGCTTTAATAGCCAGTTGATGGGTAAACCCGGCTCGAGACTGGTGCGCAAAGATAAGTTTGGTCATGTGATTGAGAACATCACGGAAGTAATGCCAGTGCCCGCACATGAGTTGCAGCTCAGTATCGATGAGCGCCTGCAGACCGTTACCGAAGATGCACTGGATAATGCTGTCACGTGGAATAAAGCCGAGTCAGGCGCGGCGGTGCTGGTCAGTATCGCTACCGGTGAAATATTGTCGATGGCGAGTTTCCCCGACTTCAATCCTAATAATCGCGATGGTGCCGTGCTGGACGATTTTCGTAACCGTGCGATTAGCGATACCTTTGAGCCGGGGTCTACCGTTAAGCCGTTGGTGCTTATGACCGCCCTGCAACAGGGGATTGTGCAGCCAGACAGCGTGATTGATACCCATCCCTTTAATCTTGACGGGCATCGTATCCGTGATGTTGGCTATTACCCCGAATTGTCGCTGACCGGTATTTTGCAAAAATCGAGCGATACTGGCGTGTCGCATTTGTCATTAGCCATGCCTATTCAGCGGCTGTTAGACACCTATAAGAGCTTTGGTTTTGGCGAACCGACCGGGCTGGGGTTGACCGGCGAAAGCAGTGGTTTAATGCCCCAGCGGCGTTACTGGAGTAGCCTGGATCGCGCAACCTTTGCGTTTGGTTACGGTTTAATGGTTACCCCGCTACAACTGGCGCATGTTTACGCCACCATTGGCAGTTTTGGCCTCTATCGACCGCTATCCATCACCCGTATTGATCCGCCGGTGATAGGCCGACGCGTGATGTCTGACGCGTTAGTTCATCAGGTTGAGCATATGATGGAAAGCGTCGCGCTACCCGGTGGCGGGGGAACAAAGGCTGCGGTACGAGATTATCGTGTGGCGGTGAAAACCGGGACGGCAAAGAAAATTGGTGATGACGGTAAATATGTCGATAAATACGTGGCGTACACGGCTGGCGTTGCCCCGGCAAGCGATCCGAAGTTTGCGCTGGTGGTGGTTATCAACAATCCGCAAAACGGGGCATATTACGGCGGTGCAGTATCGGCCCCTGTCTTTAGTCAGATAATGGGGGATGTGCTGCGTCTGGAAAATGTCAAACCGGATGGCATGCCCGCCGACTCTGAGCACTTGCTGGTGATGCACGGCAACAGTGTCTCCTCTCCGTCGCTGTAAGTTATTTTCCCAGGGCGCGATTCGCGTTACACTTGCGCCCTGAAGCCATCTGCCGGAGTTGTCATGTCGTTTTCCTGTCCCCTTTGCCATCTGCCTCTTACTCAAGATAAAAACAGTTTTGTCTGCCCTGGACGGCATCAGTTTGACCTGGCGAAGGAAGGGTATGTCAACTTACTTCCTGTTCAACACAAGCGTTCGCGCGATCCGGGTGACAGTGCGGAAATGATGCAGGCGCGCCGGGCATTTCTCGACGCCGGGCATTATCAGCCGCTGCGTGAGGCGATTGTGAATGTCCTCCAGGAAACGTTAACCCCAGATGAAGCGACAATCCTGGATATCGGCTGTGGGGAAGGGTATTACACGCATGCGTTTGCCGATGCGATATCAGGAAGCGCGACTTTTGGCCTGGATGTCTCGAAGGTGGCGATTAAGGCTGCTGCAAGGCGTTATCCGCAGGTGACTTTCTGTGTTGCGTCAAGCCATCGTCTGCCTTTTGCCGATGCCTCAATGGATGCCATTATCAGAATCTACGCCCCCTGCAAAGCTCAGGAGCTGGCTCGCGTGGTTAAACCGGGTGGATGGATTATTACAGCCACGCCAGGGCCGCGCCATTTAATGGAGTTGAAAGGGCTGATTTACGATGAGGTGCGTCTGCATGCGCCGCACGCCGAACAGCTGGAAGGCTTTGCGCTGCAGCAGAGTATCGCGCTCGGCTATCAGATGCAGCTCAGTGGCAGCGAGGCTGTGGCATTGCTGCAAATGACGCCTTTCGCCTGGCGGGCAAAACCGGAAGTCTGGGAAACGCTTGCGGGGATAACGACATTTGACTGCCAGACAGACTTCAATATTCATATCTGGCAACGCGTGAATTAACCGTGGAAATGTGCCCAGAGGATTTGGGCACCGATGCCAATCAGTACCACCCCGCCGAGAATTTCAGCGCGTTTACCCAGCATCGGGCCAATAAAGCGCCCGATCATCATCCCCAGCGTGGACATAATCAGCGTGGCGCAACCGATAGCCAGCGCGGTGGCTATAATGTTGACCTGCAGGAAAGCCAGGCCGACGCCGACGGCCATTGCATCCAGGCTGGTTGCAATGGCGGTGGTCACCAGCAGCCAGAAACCGTGGCGACGCTGCGGCTCTTCATCTTCATCATCGTTGTCACGGAAACCTTCGATTATCATTCGTCCACCGAGGAAAATCAGCAAGATGAAGGCAATCCAGTGATTCCACTCAAGTACGAATTTACTCGCCAGCATGCCCATTCCCCAGCCAATCAGCGGGGTCAGCGTCTCGACTGCACCGAAAATAAGACCCGTGCGCAGGGCTTCAGAGAATTTGGGTTTGTGTAGCGAGGCGCCTTTGCCAATTGATGCAGCGAACGCATCCATCGACATGCCGAAAGCGAGAAGAACAGTAGCGGTGATATTCATAACAGCGTCCTGACCGGGGTAACCATTAAACACATCACTGCCCCCAGTAACCATGCACGCCAGAACACGCAGTTCAGAAGACATGCATTGCAGTTGATGTGTCTATGGTCTCGCCTGACTGTATGTTTACAGTCCGTACGCGCCACGTCTTGCGACGAGTATGTTGACACGTACATTTCCGGAGTCTGGAAATCGGCTACTCCCCAATGACGGACGCAACCTTAACATAATTTGAGAATATAAAACAAGAAACGCGGAAATATTATTTGACTTCTAATTGAAAACGATTTTCATTTAGATCTAATTATCGATAAAACGTTAAATTAAATAACAAATAGAGGGCGGGAATATAGCCTGTGCTATGTCTTTTTTACGTCAATATACAAAAATTATAGCCCAGGCTATGATTGTAACTTATTGATTTGATATGAGGAGTTTATATATCCTCTCAAGGTCGTCTATATTTCGCACGCGGATAAGCAATCGCCGATGTTCTAATTGCATCACCAGTACGCCGTCTTCAGATAAATTCATCTCTTTAATCCGGCTATATTCCACCCAAACATTGGCGAAGAAAAAACCTTTTTGTTTAAAGATGATTTTTGGCGTGCGGATCCAGAAAAGATATATCCCCATCAACACCAGCGCACATAATAACCATGTGGTGAATTGTGCTCCATGGCTGGTGACGTTGTTGTAGATAAGGATCGCGATTAACCCAATGAAGATAACGCTATCGACGCGGCTGCGAGGCAGCAGGGGAACGGCAAGCAGAGTAGGGCCATTACGGCGGGGCATGATGAACTGATCGTAGATGGCAAACGCCAGTAGCGACAGGATAAAAAGAACCAGCACCAGGTCCGTGATAGTCATGAATCCTCAACCTTCTAAATAGAAAAACCGGGAGCAGGGCCCCCGGCGTTGTATAGCAGTCTTACAGGCCGAGCAGGCCGACAGCGTAACCTGCGATACCGATGACGAAGAAGCCAACGATAATCCACAGGGCGTTTACTTTCTTACGCAACAGCCACATACAGGCGAATGTCAGCAGCAGAGGTACCAGGCCAGGCATCAGCTGGTCAAGGATAGTCTGCACGGTGGTCACACGCGTTTGGCCATCCTGACCGGTGATGGTGGAAACCACCAGCGGGATGTTCACGTGCGTCCACTTGTTCACCAGGGCCCCCATGACAAACAGGCCGAGGATTGACGCCCCCTCAGTCAGTTTCTGCAGGAAGCCGCCGCCCATATCTTTAACGATATCGACACCTTTACGGTAACCGTACGCCACGCCGTAGTAACGCGTAGCCAGACGGACCATGTTAAACAAGATGAAGAACAGCAGCGGCCCCAGCAGGCTGCCGCTCATCGCGATACCTGCGCCGAGTGCGGCAAATACTGGACGTACGGTACCCCAGAAGATTGGGTCGCCCACGCCTGCCAGCGGTCCCATCAGACCGACTTTGATACCGTTGATGGCACCATCGTCAATCTCTGCGCCGTTAGCACGCTGTTCTTCCATCGCCAGCGTTACGCCGAGAACCGGTGCCGCAACGTAAGGATGGGTGTTAAAGAATTCCAGGTGACGCTTAATAGCTTGCTTACGTGCGTCATTGTTCTCCGGGTACAGGCGGCGGATTGCCGGTACCATGGAGAAGCAAAAACCCAGCGCCTGCATACGTTCGAAGTTCCATGAACCCTGAAACAGGTTAGAACGAATGAACACGCCACGAATATCACTCGGAGTGAGTTTTTTCTCGGTGGTAGTTTTAGTCATATCAACCATTTCGCTCACCTGCTAGTCCAGTTCGTTATCAAGGTCATTGTTGCCAGCAGCTTGCGCTGGCGCACCCGCTACGCGGTTATATTTCGGGCTCAACTGAATGTAGAGGATGGCCATTACTGCGCCGATCACACCCAGTGCAACCAGGTTGAAGTTAGTAAATGCCGCGGTGACGAAGCCGAGGTAGAAGAACGGCATCAGGTAGCCTGCGCGCATCATGTTGATGACCATCGCATAACCCACGACGACGATCATGCCGCCTGCGATGTTCAGACCGCCGGTGACCACTTCAGGGATCGCGTTCAGCAGGCCCTGGACTTCACTGGTACCGACAGAAATTGCCACGATAACCGCAGGGATCGCGATACGCATTGCCTGCAGGAACAGCGAGGACACATGCAGCCAGGAGAGCGCCGTCAGGTTGCCGCTCTCAGCTGCCTTATCTGCAGCGTGCTGGAAGGCAACGGTAATGGTACGAACGATGATGGTCAGAACCTGGCCTGCTGCTGCCAGCGGGATAGCCAGCGCGATGCCGGCACCGATGCTTTGGTGACCCGCGATAACCAGAACGGTAGAAATAATTGAGGCCAGTGCGGCATCCGGTGCAACGGCAGCACCGATGTTCATCCAGCCCAGGGCGATCATTTCCAGGGTACCACCGATGATGATACCGGTTTTCATGTCCCCGAGAACGGCGCCAATCAGCGTACAGGCCACCAGCGGGCGGTGGAACTGAAATTCATCGAGTACCGACTCCATACCCGCGATACATGCGACGATGAACACCAGCACAATCTGAAGAGTGGTAATCTCCATTGTACTTCTCCTATTGCTATACAGACTTAAGTGTGAAAACTAAGTAAATGCCAGGTAATTATTTCGCCTTGGCAATCAAATCCATCATTTTCAGTTTCTGATCGGTAGAAACCTTACGGGCTTCGAGTTCAATGCCACGTGCGTTGAGTTTCTTGAAGGCTTCGATGTCTTTTTCATCAACGGAAATCGCGTTGTTAACCTGCGTTTTACCCTGACGGAAAGCCATGCCACCAATGTTTACCGAAGTGATTTTCACGCCACCTTCCACGACACGTTCGACATCGGTCGGGTTAGTGAACAGCAGCATCACGCGATCGCCTGCATATTTCGGGTTGTTGTAGACGCGGATCATTTTCGCGACATCAACCACGTGCGCCGTTACACCCGGGGGCGCAACCTGAGTCAGCAGCGTTTTGCGCACGGTATCTGCGGCAACTTCATCGCTGACGACGATAATGCGGGTCACGTTGGTCTCTTTGGTCCAGCGCGTTGCTACCTGACCGTGGATTAAGCGGTCATCAATACGCGCCAGGCCGATCTGCATATAATCGTTCGGGCCCATCGGTTTAGCTGGCGCCGCTGCTTTTACTGCTGCAACTGGGGCAGGGGTGGCTTTCTCAACCGGTTTTGCTTTCAGCGCTTTCACGCCTTCGCTACCGGTTTCAACTGCCAGTGCGACTAATTCATCAAAGCTTGGGTTGTCATCACGCGCCATGAAGGTTTCGACCAGCATGGGAATGTTCACGCCAGCGATTACTTCGTAATGCTCTTTGTCGACGACAATGCGGCTCGCAGCGTTGAACGGGCTGCCTCCCCATGTATCAACGAGAAACAGCACGCCTTTACTGGTGTCGAGTTTTGCCAACTGAGCGTTGTACTTTTCGATCAGCGTTTCGGCATTTTCGCCTGGAACGAAATCGATCCAGCCGACATTTTCCTGCTCGCCTAACAGCATCTCTGCTGTCTTAAGTAACTGCTCTGCAGCCCAACCATGTGTGCCTATTACAATAGCAATGGTCACTTGCTACCTCCTTTATTATCGTTAACACATCGATATGAGAGATGTATTTTGAATCGCCGTCCGCAATCGAATCGATTCAGATAAGGGTTACAATGGAAAACCTATGATTTTCGTGAATTATTTTAGATATCGAAAAAAATATTTTATGTGATGAAGATCCGTAATTTAACTTCCGATTAAAAGAAATTTCGAAGGGTAAAATATCTCCGAAACAACTTATTGCAAAGGAAGGTAAATCTTTGCTAAAAACCGGTTGTCTCTGTTATGTTTAGCATATGTTTAATTATTCAGGAGTATAGGGCAGTAGCCCACCGTATGGATCGTCACCGACGTCATTTCACCTTTAGGTCGCTTCGCGCCTGTCAGTTTGGCACTTTTTGCCACAAACTCTATCTGCATATTGCTTTAACGCCTGAGATGTCCAGGGCGCAGTTTAGCCATTCTTTAAGCAGGAGCTTGTCATGGAACTCTTAATGGACCCGCAGATTTGGGTGGGTTTGCTCACGCTTGTTGTTCTCGAAATTGTGCTGGGTATTGATAACCTGGTCTTTATTGCGATTCTGGCCGATAAGCTGCCGCCAAAACAGCGAGATAAAGCGCGTCTGATCGGTTTGTCACTGGCGCTGGTTATGCGTCTGGCACTGCTGTCTGTTATCTCGTGGATGGTTACGCTGACGAAACCGCTGTTCACGGTGATGGAATATTCATTCTCGGGGCGTGACTTGATTATGCTGCTGGGGGGGATCTTCCTGCTGTTCAAGGCCACCACCGAGCTGCATGAGCGGCTGGAAAACCGTGAACATGATACCGGTCAGTCAAAAGGCTATGCGAGTTTCTGGGTTGTCGTGACGCAGATTGTGATCCTTGATGCGGTGTTCTCTCTGGATGCGGTGATCACTGCCGTCGGGATGGTGAACCATTTGCCGGTGATGATGGCGGCGGTTGTGATTGCGATGGCGGTGATGCTGCTGGCGTCCAAGCCGCTGACGCGATTCGTGAACCAACATCCGACGGTTGTGGTGCTGTGTCTGAGCTTCCTGTTGATGATCGGTTTGAGCCTGGTCGCCGAAGGGTTTGGCTTCCACATTCCGAAAGGCTATCTGTACGCTGCCATTGGCTTCTCGATTATTATTGAACTGTTTAACCAGATTGCCCGTCGTAACTTTATTCGCCACCAGTCGACGCTGCCGCTGCGCGCACGCACCGCCGACGCCATTGTGCGCCTGATGGGCGGTAAACGTCAGACCGGTATGCAGGTAGAGTCCGACAACCCGGTGCCGGTACCTGTTCCGGAAGGGGCGTTTGTTGAAGAAGAACGCTATATGATCAACGGCGTGCTGTCGCTGGCCTCACGATCTTTGCGCGGCATTATGACGCCGCGTGGTGAAATCAGTTGGGTGGATGCGGATCTGAGCGTGGCAGAAATTCGTGAGCAGTTGCTCTCTTCACCACACAGTTTGTTCCCAGTGTGTCGCGGTGAACTTGACGAAATTATCGGTATCGTGCGGGCTAAAGAGCTGTTGGTGGCCCTCGAAGACGGCGTGGATGTGGTGGCCATTGCCTCTGCGTCACCGGCTATCGTTGTCCCTGAAACGCTGGATCCGATTAATCTGCTGGGTGTATTGCGTCGAGCTCGCGGTAGTTTTGTCATCGTCACCAACGAATTCGGCGTCGTCCAGGGGCTGGTCACGCCGTTGGATGTGTTAGAAGCCATCGCTGGTGAATTCCCGGACGCCGATGAAACCCCGGAAATCATCGCCGATGCGGGCGGCTGGCTGGTAAAAGGCGGTACCGATCTGCATGCTCTGCAGCAGGCGCTGGATGTTGATACGCTGGTCGATGAAGACGAAGACATCGCGACGGTGGCGGGGCTGGTTATTGCGGCGAACGGCCATATCCCGCGCGTTGGGGATGTGATCGAGGTTGCACCGCTGAGCATCACCATTGTCGAAGCTAACGATTATCGTGTGGATCTCGTTCGCATTGTTAAAGAGCAATCTGCTTACCACGAAGACGAATAATCTGGCCTAACGAAACGGTAAAATGGGCATGATATGCCCATTATGCCGGGCGGGTGGTGGTGTACTGCCCGCCAGCCATTTTGGAAAATCACGCAATGGCATCGGCCTGGCATAGAGAAATCCCTGCAACATATGTACGCCATGTCGGCGCAAATGCTGTGCCTGTGCCTGCGTTTCAACCCCTTCAGCGACCAACTCTATATTCAGTTTTTTCCCCAATGCGATGATGATATCGGTGACGGTCGAATTGACGGCGTCAGTACCGATAGCAGAGGTGAATGATTTATCAATCTTCAGGACATCCGGGCGTAATTTTTCCAGCCACGAGAGCGAGCTGTTGCCGGTACCAAAATCGTCGATGGCCAGTTTTACCCCCAGATGGTGGAGTTCATGCACCAGCCGATAATCGACATCAAGAAGCGCATCACGCTCGGTCAGTTCAATAACCAGTTGCTGAATGGGATGCTGGCTGAACCAATATTGATTAAGGTCTTTTAACAGCATTCCATCGCGAAAATGGCTGGCGGCGACGTTGATACCAATATGGAACTGGCTGCTCATCGGGAAAACATGTCGTTGCTGAATAGTTTCTGCAATGACGTGACGGGTCAGGGGCACAATCAGGTTGTGTTCTTCAGCAATCGGGATGAACACTTCAGGTGAAATCCATCCCTGACGCGGGTTGTTCCAGCGTAAGAGAATTTCAACGCCCGTGCACTGCTGAGTACTGGCATTTAACAATGGCTGACAAAATAGCTCAAACTCCCGTTCAGCGAGGGCCAGATTGATTTCCCAGGAAAAACTCATTCTGTTAGCGGTAGCCAGCCATGCCAGATACCCGACCAACAGACTGAGCATCACCGCTAACGGTAGCTGCGTGGGCAGGTGTTTTAACGCCAGCTCGCTGGCCCCTGGCCCGCTGACGCTAACGGCAAAGGGAAAATGTTGTGATGAAAGCTGGTAGCGTTGTTCATCATCAGTCTCCGGTAGTTTGTCGACGACGCCTTGTCCGTAAAGCAGATGCCGTTTCCCGAAGGATAGGCTGGCATTGGTAATTTGCGGGGGCTGCGGTTCAAGCAGCATGCTCGCCAATAATTCAATATTGACGATTTCCAGCACCCCATCTTCGCCATTGGCAGACGACGGATACCACTGCGTCAGAATAGGACTGCCTTTAATCAGCGAATGATCGGTGGACAGCAACAGCTGCGGCTCCCGGCTGGGCAATTCAGGTTGCAGTTGCTGGATTGGCACATTGCGATAGCCAAAGATACTTGAACAATAGAGGATGCCGTCCTGAACAAGGTTAACAGAACGTACGGTTTGCAGTCTGGCGGCATGTTTACTCAGGGGTAAACGCGCCACGGAGCAGGGCAGGCCGATTAACGGTAACAGTACATCGCGTCCGGTTTGCAGCGGGAGCAGGATCTCATCCAGCTCTTCTACGGCATGGTTGGCGAACGTAACGGTGTAATGATGATTTAAATTACGCTCCGAAATAAATCGGACAGATAATGTAATAATGAGCGTCAGTAGTGCACAAACAGTGCAGACGATTAAGCGATTACGGCGATAGTTTTTGATGATCCGTTGTGCTGTTTGCATGCGGGCCGCCCGATAAGCCGTTGGTCACAGAAGCCAACAGCAACAGAGCAAGTGTAGTGGGGAAAATTACAGTAGACGAGGGTGAGGAAGTAAATTCGCCCATCCGTCGCAGATGGGCGAAAATTAAGTATTAGTCACACTGAACTTTAATTGCCAGGCCGCCGCGTGAGGTTTCGCGGTACTTGGCGTTCATGTCCTTGCCGGTTTCGTACATGGTTTCGATGACTTTATCCAGCGAGACGCGTGGGGCACTGGTACGACGCATGGCCATCCGTGCCGCGTTGATCGCTTTAACGGAGGCAATCGCGTTACGCTCAATACATGGCACCTGTACCTGTCCGGCAACCGGGTCGCAGGTTAGGCCAAGGTTGTGTTCCATACCGATTTCGGCTGCCACACATACCTGCTCCGGGCTTGCGCCCAGCAGCTCTGCCAGGCCTGCAGCGGCCATGGAACATGCCACACCCACTTCACCCTGACAGCCTACTTCAGCGCCAGAGATCGAGGCATTCATTTTGTACAGCGCGCCAATCGCACCGGCTGCCAGGAAATAACGGATATAGATATCCGGGCTGACGGGCTCAATGAAATGATCGTAATAAGCCAGAACCGCAGGCACGATACCGCAAGCACCGTTGGTTGGCGCTGTGACTACGCGACCACCTGCGGCGTTCTCTTCGTTCACGGCCAGCGCGAACATGTTCACCCAGTCAATCACGTTCATCGGATCGTTGGAGAGTTTGTCGCTGGAGACCAGCATACGGCGCAGGGCAGAGGCACGACGAGGCACGCGCAGCGGGCCAGGCAGAATGCCTTCGGTGTTCATCCCACGGTCGATACAAGCCTGCATGGTTTGCCAGACGTTGCCAAAGTACGCCTCAATCTCTTCTTTGCTGTGCAGCGCAAGTTCGTTCTGCATCACCATGCCAGAGAGCGACAGGCCCGTGCTGTTGCAGTATTCCAGCATTTCAGCGGCGGATTTGAACGGATAAGGCACGCTGACCTCATTCGCGGCATCCTGACCAAAATGTTCTTCATCAACGATGAAACCACCGCCAATGGAATAATACGTTTTGCTGTAAATAACGGTTTCACCGTTGAACGCGTGAATTTGCATACCGTTTTCATGCAGCGACAGGTTGCCGTCGCGAAAACGCATGCCGTCATTCTGCGGGAAATCGACTTCGCGCTGACCCTGCGCAAGCAGCAGGCGTCCACGCGTTTCGACATCGCGGATAAATCCGGGAATGCTGTCGATGTCCACGGTAGCAGGCTCATTGCCCGCCAGACCCATAATAATGGCGATATCGGTGTGGTGACCTTTACCCGTGAGCGACAGTGAACCATATACGTCGACGGCAACACGAGTAACGCTGTCCAGTAATCCTTTTTCGACCAGGTCATCGACGAACTGTTTACCCGCCTTCATAGGCCCTACGGTATGGGAAGATGAGGGACCGATCCCCACCTTAAACATGTCGAATAGACTAATCACGATAATACTCCTACAGGGCGACTGGGCTTTCCAGTAACGATGTTATAACTGCGCATAGTGTAAGAGGGAACGCGGCGATCGGCTTAACTATTCACATGAATTAAACTAATAGATAACCGCGGTTTTACTAATGTTGTGACCTGAGTTTCAAGTTGTCTGTGATATGCGTAAAGATAAGTATAGTCAGGGCTTGACGCCAATTTGCAGCGCCAGCTCACGAATTATTCCGGCGGTCATTCCCCAGACGAAATATTGCTCATACCACGAAAGCCAGACGCGGTGCGAGTCACCCCGACGGTAAATATCTAATGGGTGATAACGACCCAAATGCAACGCCTGTGCCAGCGGCATTTCGAACACCGCAGAGACTTCATCTTCACTTGCTCGATACGGCAGATTGGGCGGAATAATACCGACTACCGGCGTGACCTGAAATCCGGTGACGCTATCAACCGGTGGCAAAACGCCAATGACCTCAACGCACGACGGTGGAATGGCGACTTCTTCCTCGGCTTCTCGCAGCGCGGCGGCAATCAGCGATGCGTCGCTGCTGTCCACGGCACCGCCCGGGAAGGCGACCTGTCCGGCGTGTTTACGCAAATGCACGGAACGTTGGGTTAACAGCAATCCTGGCTGCGGGCGTCGAACAACGGGGATCAGCACGGCGGCCTGGCGCTGGTTTAACGCTTCATGATTGACCTGCGGGCGCAGGAGTAGAAAGCGCGATAAAAAATCATCAAGCGTCAGGCTGCTGTTTTCCACGGTTCAGTTCTCCAGTTGGTGCAAAATACGGTTCACTTTATCAAACGTTTCCTGATACTCCGCGTCTTCCTGACTGTCCGCAACAATGCCACCGCCAGCAGAACAGTAAAGCTGTCCGTTTGTGGCGGTAAGCGTGCGAATGGTGATGCTGGTATCCATATTGCCGCAAAAACTCAGATATCCCACGCTGCCGCACCAGGCGTTACGTCTGTGCGGCTCCAGCTCATCAATAATTTCCATGGCCCGGACCTTTGGCGCACCGGTAATGGAGCCGCCAGGGAAGGCTGCGCGTAGCAGATCCGTGGCGTGCAGCGATTCCGGCAAACGGGCGGTAATGGTGCTGACCAGGTGATGCACGGCAGGGAAGGGCTCGACCACAAACAATTCGGGAACCTTGACCGATCCCGGTACGGCGACGCGGCCAATGTCGTTACGCATCAGGTCCACGATCATCAGGTTTTCTGCACGATCTTTCGTAGAATTTGCCAGCGTTTGTGCCTGCAGGCGATCGGCCTCAGGGCAGTCGAGTCGCGGCAGAGTACCCTTTATGGGGCGCGTCTGGATCTGCTGGTTTTCTAACTGAATAAAGCGCTCCGGTGACAGGCTGAGAATCGCACCTTCCTCGAGGCGGATAAACGCACTGAACGGGGCGCGGTTGGCGTGATTGAGTTGCACAAAGGCGAGCCACTCATCCCCCTGATACTGCGCCTTGAAACGCTGGGCAAGGTTGACCTGATAGCAGTCGCCGCTGTGCAGATAACGCTGCACCTGGCGGAACTTTTCACCGTACTGCGCGCGACTCATATTCGACTGCCATGCTGACGTTAACGTAAAGGGTTTACGCGTTGGCGCGCGCCGGCTTTCCAGCCAGCGGCGTCGGGCTTGCACATCGCGATGGCTGAGTAGCGACACGGTTTGTCGCTGGTGGTCGACAATCAGTGCCCAGTCGTAAATGCCAACCGCCATGTCCGGCAGGGTGATATCACGTTCGGCAACGTTCGGCAGCGCTTCGAAACGTCGGCCTAAATCGTAACCAAACAGGCCCAGCGCCCCTCCCTGGAAGGGTAAATCGGGATTATAATCGGCCTGATAAGCCAGTGAAGTTAGCGCCGTACGTAATACCGTCATCGGATCGTCAGGCGTGTGCGTAATTCCGTCCTGGTTATGAACAACGGTGTCTTCGCCGCGCGTGACCAGCGTCATAACAGGGTCAGCGACCAGAATGTCAAAACGATTATGCGGGTGATCGGCGTGGCCCGAATGTAGCAGCATCGCCCACGGCAGATGGCTTAAGCTCGAGAAATAGCGTTCAGCGGCGTCCTGACGCCAGGGTAATGTAATTACTGCGGGAGATAACGTCTTCATCAGTCCTGACTCGTTACTACTTTACTGGCTTACTGCCCGGTAGCATGAAATAATTAGCGCAGACAATTTAGCAGGAGTTAACAATGTTTGCAGGTTTACCTTCACTCAGTCATGAACAGCAGCAAAAAGCGGTCGAGCGCATTCAGGAACTGATGTCACAGGGAATGAGCAGCGGGGAGGCGATCACTCAGGTCGCGGCTGAAATTCGCGCCACTCATACCGGCGAACGGATCGTGGCGCGTTTTGAAGATGAGGACGACGAAGAGTAACGCCCGTTACAGCGCGGCGATAATCTTGATCTCTACTTTGTATTTTGGGTTCATTAGCCCGGCCTGAACGGTGCAACGCACGGGCGCGTGACCGGCAACGACCCACGCGTCCCAGGCTTTATTCATGGCGGCAAAGTCGCTTTTGTCCGTCAGAAAAATGGTTGCGTCAAGAATACGTGACTTGTTGCTACCCTGTTTTTCCAGCACCGCATCAATTTGCGCCAGCGTGTTAGCCGTTTGTTCAAACGCGTCCGCGTCCAGGTTTTCCGGTACGCCGGTGTAATACAACGTGTTGTTATGGCAAACCACGTCAGACCAACGATCCTCGGCATCAATGCGCACGATAGTCATAAATTATTCCTCATTTACGTTTTTAACTAATGGGTTTCAGCTGGCGACAAGACTGCCATAATGTTGTGCCCTCGTCACCTCTTCAACTGGCGAAAGACCCGCTGGCCTGACATAATCCCTGTTCAAATGAACAGGGGGTAGTGTGACGGACGATTTTGCAGCAGACGGTCAGTTGGCTAAAGCGATACCGGGCTTTAAACCGCGTGAACCACAGCGACAGATGGCCGTCGCCGTCGCGCATGCCATTGAAAAATCACAGCCGCTTATCGTAGAAGCCGGGACCGGTACGGGGAAAACCTATGCCTACCTTGCGCCCGCACTGCGCGCTGGCAAGAAAGTCATCATTTCTACGGGCTCGAAAGCACTGCAGGATCAGCTCTACAGCCGCGACCTCCCTACCGTAGCAACAGCGCTGAAATTTACCGGCAAACTGGCACTACTGAAAGGGCGCTCCAACTATCTGTGTCTGGAACGTCTCGAGCAGCAGGCGCTGGCTGGCGGTGACCTGCCGGTGCAAACCTTAAGCGACGTGATCCTGCTGCGCTCCTGGTCGAATCAAACCGTTGATGGCGACATCAGCACCTGCGTTAGCGTGGCGGAAGACTCACACGCCTGGCCGTTGGTGACCAGCACCAACGACAACTGTCTGGGCAGCGACTGCCCACTGTATAAAGACTGCTTTGTTGTTAAGGCGCGTAAAAAAGCCATGGATGCGGATGTGGTGGTCGTCAACCATCACCTGTTTCTCGCCGATATGGTGGTGAAAGAGAGCGGATTCGGTGAGCTAATCCCGGAGGCTGACGTGATGATCTTCGATGAAGCCCATCAGCTACCGGATATCGCCAGCCAGTATTTTGGTCAGTCGCTCTCCAGCCGACAGCTGCTCGATCTGGCCAAAGACATTACCATTGCCTATCGTACCGAGCTAAAAGACACTCAGCAGCTGCAAAAATGCGCCGACCGTCTGGCGCAAAGCGCGCAGGATTTTCGCCTGCAGCTGGGCGAGCCGGGCTATCGTGGCAACCTGCGTGAACTGCTGGCAGATCAGCGCGTTCAACGGGCATTCCTGCTGCTCGATGACACACTGGAACTGTGCTACGACGTGGCGAAGCTGTCGCTCGGACGTTCGGCGCTGCTGGATGCCGCGTTTGAGCGTGCCACGCTGTATCGCGCCCGGCTGAAGCGCCTGAAAGAGATCAACCAGCCGGGATTCAGCTACTGGTATGAATGCACCTCGCGGCATTTTACGCTGGCGCTGACGCCGCTCACCGTAGCGGATAAATTCAAAGAGGTGATGGATCAAAAGCCGGGCTGCTGGATTTTTACCTCCGCCACGCTGTCGGTAAACGATGACCTCCATCATTTCACCGCGCGACTGGGTATTGAAGATGCCGAGTCGATGCTGCTACCGAGCCCGTTTGACTACACACGGCAGGCGCTGCTGTGCGTGCCGCGCAATCTCCCGCAAACTAACCAACCGGGGGCGGCGCGCCAGCTGGCCGCCATGCTGCGACCGATT
Organism: Citrobacter sp. FP75; assembly: GCF_018342065.1. Taxonomy (GTDB): domain Bacteria; phylum Pseudomonadota; class Gammaproteobacteria; order Enterobacterales; family Enterobacteriaceae; genus Citrobacter. The sequence goes on from NZ_JAFDOE010000001.1 coordinate 1,012,613, forward strand.
ATTGAAGCCAATAATGGCCGCTGCTTTATGCTGTGTACTTCACATGCGATGATGCGCGACCTGGCGGAACAGTTTCGTGCCACCATGACGCTTCCGGTCTTGTTGCAAGGGGAGACCAGCAAAGGGCAGCTGTTGCAACAGTTTGTCAACGCAGGGAATGCCTTGCTGGTGGCGACCAGCAGCTTCTGGGAAGGCGTGGACGTGCGTGGCGACACGCTGTCGCTGGTCATTATCGACAAACTGCCGTTTACCTCACCGGACGATCCGCTGTTAAAAGCGCGGATGGAAGACTGTCGTCTGCGCGGCGGGGATCCGTTTGATGAAGTCCAGTTGCCGGATGCGGTGATCACACTAAAACAAGGGGTGGGGCGCTTGATTCGCGACGCGGACGATCGCGGCGTACTGGTGATTTGTGATAACCGACTGGTGATGCGGCCCTACGGTGCCACCTTCCTTGCCAGTCTGCCACCGGCACCTCGCACACGTGACATCGCCCGCGCGGTTCGCTTCCTTGCCATACCAACGACTGAGTAATTTGTTACAGACTGTGGTAAGATGCGCGCCAAATTTATTGATCTGATCACGAAGACTCATGCGAATTCTGGCTATCGATACCGCCACAGAAGCGTGCTCTGTTGCCCTGTGGAATGACGGTAATATCAACGCTCATTTTGAGCTTTGCCCACGAGAACATACCCAACGGATCCTGCCGATGGTTCAGGATATCCTGACCGCTGGCAATGTCGTATTAACGGATATCGACGCCCTGGCGTTCGGGCGCGGTCCCGGCAGTTTCACCGGCGTGCGTATTGGTATTGGTATTGCTCAGGGGTTAGCGTTAGGTGCAAACTTGCCGATGATCGGCGTGTCCACGCTGGCGACCATGGCGCAGGGAGCCTGGCGCAAAAACGGCGCAACGCGCGTGCTGGCTGCAATTGATGCGCGCATGGGCGAAGTCTACTGGGCTGAATATCAGCGCGATGAAAACGGCATCTGGCACGGTGAAGACACCGAAGCGGTGCTAACCCCTGAGCAGGTTCACGAGCGACTGCTGCTGCTTTCCGGCGACTGGGTGACGGTCGGCACGGGATGGCCTGCATGGCCTGAACTCGGTAAAGACAGTGGCCTGGCGCTCCGTGACGGCGATGTTTTGCTTCCGGCGGCTGAAGATATGCTGCCTGTCGCTGTGCAAATGCTGGCAGCCGGTAAAACCGTGGCGGTTGAACATGCTGAACCGGTTTATTTACGTAACACCGTGGCGTGGAAGAAACTTCCCGGTAAAGAATGAATCTTAGTAGTACATCCCCCGATGAATTTAAACTGGCTCAACGCGATGAATGCGCAGCAGTTTGAAGCGCGTCGGGGCAGGCGCTAAGAAAAGGGAGTCGCACATGGCGGTTCAAAAGCAATTAATGAAAGGTGTGCTGGCAGGCGTATTGGCGGTATCGCTAAGCGGTTGCGTCACCATTCCTGATGCAATTAAAGGTTCAAGCCCAACGCCGCAACAGGATCTGGTGCGGGTAATGAATGCGCCACAACTGTACGTCGGGCAGGAAGCTCGCTTTGGTGGCAAGGTGGTAGATATTCAGAACCAGCAGGGGAAATCCCGACTGGAGATTGCCACCGTTTCTCTCGACAGCGGCGCGCGTCCGATTCTGGGTGAGGCTTCGCGCGGGCGAATTTATGCCGATGTTAACGGTTTCCTCGATCCGGTGGATTTCCGCGGACAATTGGTCACCGTCGTAGGGCCGATTAGCGGCACGGTGGACGGTAAAATTGGCAGTACGCCGTATAAGTTCATGCTGATGCAGGTAACCGGTTATAAACGCTGGCATATTACTCAGCAGATTGTGATGCCTCCGCAGCCCATCGATCCCTGGTTCTACGGTGCGCGTGGTTGGCCTTACGGTGGCTACGGCGGATGGGGATGGTACAATCCGGGTCCTGCACAGGTTCAGACGATAGTTACAGAATAACCCATTGATTTATTAGTAAAAGAAGCAGCGGCGTGTCCGCTGTTTCTGCATTCATGTGGATATAAGAAAAATAAATAGTGACGTGCTTCGCAACCTTGTCGTTGTGTAATAAACAAACTGGTACGCTGAGTTAATATTATGTTAATGGTTTGTTTATTGTCTGGGGTTGTGATGACGACGAATACGCATTTTAGAGGTGATGTATTGAAAAAGGTTTGGCTTAACCGTTATCCCGCAGGCGTTCCCGCGGAGATCAATCCTGACCGTTATCAATCCCTGGTGGAACTCTTTGAACATTCAGTAAGGCGCTATGCCGATCAGCCCGCGTTCGTGAATATGGGGGAGGTGATGACCTTCCGCAAACTTGAAGAGCGTAGCCGGGCATTTGCGGCGTATTTGCAACAGGGGTTGGGGCTGAAAAAGGGCGATCGTGTCGCGCTGATGATGCCGAACCTGCTGCAGTATCCTGTGGCGCTGTTCGGCATTCTGCGTGCCGGAATGATCGTGGTAAACGTGAACCCTTTATACACTCCGCGTGAGCTGGAGCATCAGCTTAATGACAGCGGCGCGACAGCGATTGTGATTGTGTCCAACTTTGCCCACACGCTGGAGAAAGTGGTCGATAAAACGTCGGTTCAGCATGTAATCCTGACGCGAATGGGCGATCAACTTTCTACCGCCAAAGGGACGCTGGTTAACTTTGTGGTGAAGTACATCAAGCGTCTGGTACCTAAGTATCACCTACCTGATGCCATCTCATTTCGAAGCGCGCTGCAAAACGGTTATCGCATGCAGTATGTGAAGCCTGAAGTGGTCTCTGAGGATTTAGCGTTCCTGCAATACACCGGTGGTACTACCGGCGTGGCGAAAGGCGCAATGCTCACGCACCGCAATATGCTGGCTAACCTTGAACAGGTCCATGCCACCTACGGTCCGTTGCTGCATCCGGGCAAAGAGCTGGTGATAACCGCACTACCGCTGTATCACATTTTTGCCTTGACGATGAACTGCCTGCTGTTTATTGAACTGGGTGGTCAAAACGTACTTATCACTAACCCGCGTGATATTCCGGGCCTGGTGAAAGAGCTGGCGAAATACCCGTTTACCGCCATGACCGGCGTTAACACGCTGTTTAACGCTTTGTTGAATAACAAAGAGTTCCAGCAACTGGACTTTTCGACGCTGCATCTTTCTGCGGGGGGCGGTATGCCCGTTCAGCAGGCGGTTGCAGAACGCTGGGTGAAGCTGACCGGACAATATCTGCTGGAAGGTTATGGCCTGACCGAGTGTTCGCCGCTGGTGAGCGTCAACCCGCACGATATTGACTATCACAGCGGCAGTATTGGTCTGCCGGTTCCCTCCACCGAGGTTAAACTGGTGGATGATGACGATAATGAAGTCCCGCCGGGCGAGCCGGGTGAACTGTGCGTGAAAGGCCCGCAGGTGATGTTGGGTTACTGGCAGCGCCCTGATGCGACTGATGAAATTGTTAAAGACGGTTGGTTGCACACCGGTGATATTGCGGTGATGGACGACGAAGGCTTCTTGCGTATCGTCGATCGCAAAAAAGATATGATCCTGGTTTCCGGTTTTAACGTCTATCCTAACGAAATTGAAGATGTGGTGATGCAACATCCTGGCGTCCAGGAAGTGGCGGCGGTGGGCGTGCCATCGGGCAGCAGTGGCGAAGCCGTGAAGATTTTCGTCGTGAAGAAAGACGCGTCACTTACCGATGAAGCACTGATCACCTTCTGTCGCCGTCAGTTGACCGGCTATAAGGTCCCGAAGCTGGTGGAATTCCGTGATGAGTTGCCAAAATCTAACGTTGGAAAAATTTTGCGACGAGAATTGCGTGACGAAGCCCGTGGCAAAGTGGACAATAAAGGCTGAGCGTTAAGTCAGTCATCAGAAAGCGCCGGTTAATCCGGCGTTTTTTTTGGCGCAAAACTGAGAGAGCACGATTTGAATTACCAAATGATTACCACGGACGACGCGTTGGCCACGCTGTGCGAAGCCGTTCGTGAGTTTCCGGCGGTTGCCCTGGATACTGAATTTGTTCGCACGCGTACCTATTATCCGCAGTTGGGGCTTATTCAGCTGTTTGATGGCAAACATGTTGCTCTGATCGATCCGCTGGGGATCACCGACTGGTCGCCACTGCGCGAAATTCTGCGTGACACCACGATAACCAAATTCCTGCACGCGGGAAGTGAAGATCTGGAAGTGTTTCTCAACACCTTTGGCGAACTTCCGCAGCCGCTAATTGATACTCAAATTCTGGCCGCGTTTTGCGGTCGCCCGCTGTCGTGGGGATTTGCCGCGATGGTTGAAGAGTTTACGGGCGTGGCGCTGGACAAAAGCGAATCCCGCACTGACTGGCTGGCCCGACCGCTGACCGAACGCCAGTGCGAGTACGCCGCCGCGGACGTCTGGTATTTATTACCGATCACCACAAAACTGATGGCTGAAACCGATGCCTCTGGCTGGCTACCGGCCGCGCTGGATGAATGTCGTCTCATGCAGCAGCGTCGCCAGGAAGTGCTGGCACCTGAGGACGCGTGGCGTGACATTACCAACGCCTGGCAACTGCGTACCCGCCAGCTTGCCTGCCTGCAGTTACTGGCCGACTGGCGACTGCGTAAAGCGCGTGAACGCGATCTGGCGGTGAACTTCGTGGTGCGTGAAGAACACCTGTGGGCGGTGGCCCGTTATATGCCGGGAAGTCTGGGTGAACTGGACAGCCTCGGTCTTTCTGGCAGTGAAATTCGCTTCCACGGCAAGACGCTGATTTCTCTGGTAGAAAAAGCGCAGGCCCTGCCGGAAGCATCATTACCTGAACCGCTGCTGAATTTGATGGATATGCCGGGCTACCGTAAAGCCTTCAAAGCTATTAAGGCGCTGGTGGCAGAAGTGAGCGCGGAACAAAATCTCAGCGTTGAGCTGCTGGCTTCCCGCCGTCAGATTAACCAGTTGCTTAACTGGCATTGGAAATTAAAGCCGAAGTCTTCCTTGCCGGAGCTTATTACCGGCTGGCGTGGCGAGTTAATGGCAGAGCGCCTGAACGCACTGCTGCTGGAATATCCGCAGTAAGCGATCAAAAACGAGAGCCGGGTGCTGAACTTGAATGGTACCCAGCTTTACGGAAATATCTGATGAGAAGTATCCGACGTTTACGCTGGAATAACGGTGAAAAATAAAAAGGCAGAATAATCTGCCTTTTTTGCGACCATGACTGTTTTACAAAAGCGGTTATTTCGACTCTTCTGCTTCTGGTAATGTCACGTTAAGTTCGAGAATAGAAATATCGCCATCCTTTTGTTCAAGCTGTACGGTGACCATCTCAGGATCAATTTGTACATACTTACAGATAACGTCGAGAATATCTTTCCTCAACTGTGGTAAATAATGCGGTTCGGCGTCACTACGACGACGTTCTGCAACAATGATCTGCAGGCGTTCCTTAGCGATGTTTGCTGTGCTCTTTTTCCGCGAGAGAAAAAAATCCAGTAATGCCATAACTTATCCTCCGAACAGGCGTTTGAGGAAACCTTTCTTCTCTTCTTCAACGAAGCGGAAAGGACGTTCTTCTCCCAACAGGCGGTCTACGGTATCTGCATAGGCTTTGCCAGCATCAGCTTCGATGTCGAGAATCACCGGCTCACCCTGGTTAGAGGCGCGCAGGACTGACTGATCTTCCGGAATCACGCCGACCAGCTTGATTCGCAGAATTTCCAGCACATCTTCCATGCTCAGCATGTCGCCTCTGTTTACGCGACCAGGGTTGTAGCGCGTAAGCAGAAGGTGTTCTTTAATGGGATCTTCACCATTTTCCGCGCGGCGAGATTTCGACGCCAGAATGCCCAGAATACGGTCAGAGTCGCGTACTGAGGACACTTCTGGGTTGGTGGTAATGATCGCTTCATCGGCAAAATACAATGCCATCAATGCGCCGGTTTCAATACCCGCCGGGGAGTCGCAGACGATGAAGTCGAAGTCCATCGATTTCAGGTCTTCCAGAACTTTTGCGACGCCTTCACGCGTCAGCGCGTCTTTATCGCGAGTCTGTGAGGCCGGAAGAATAAAGAGATTTTCAGTACGCTTATCTTTGATTAACGCCTGATTTAACGACGCATCGCCCTGAATAACGTTGACGAAGTCGTAAACGACGCGGCGTTCGCAACCCATGATCAAATCAAGGTTACGCAGGCCGATATCAAAATCAATAACGACAGTTTTCTTTCCCTTCTGGGCCAAACCTGTAGCGATGGCCGCGCTGGAGGTGGTTTTGCCAACGCCCCCTTTACCCGAAGTAACAACAATAATGCGTGCCATAGAAATTCCTTGTTAAAAAGGGATCAATTCAACGGTTGAACTGTCAAAGCGTTCTCTGCTAACTGCAGACGCGCCGCTTTGCCATAAAATTCTGCCGGGATTTTATCACTCAGCCAATAAACACCTGCGATAGACACCAGTTCTGCCGTCAGGTGGGTACAAAAAATTTGCGCTTCCCGATCGCCGCCTGCACCTGCCAGTGCGCGGCCTCTCATCATGCCATAAACGTGAATATTACCGTCAGCAATCAGCTCTGCGCCCGCGCTGACGTGGCTTGTAACAATCAGATCACATTGTGGTGCATAAATGCGCTGACCGGAACGAACCGGGACATTTATTAATCGTGTTTTTGTGATGGGAGTAACGTTTTGCACTGGTGCGGCAGGGGCGGGTTCAGCAATGGCGGCAGTGCGCAGCGCCTTTTCCTTACCTTCAGTCAGTAAAGGAAGACCCATTTCGTCGATTTCTGCCTTCAGTTTGGCATCTTTGCAGCCGCTAACGCCGATAATGCGCAGACCGGTAGACGCGACAACTTTCTGCAGCGCCGGCCAGTTTACCGGGCTTTCAAGGCCACTGACGTTGATCACCACGGGAGCATGTTTTAAAAAAGCAGGAGCCTGCGCGATTTTGTCTTCCAACGCCTGACGAATAACCTCGGGTTCTGCTTTGTGTAAGTGAACCACTGATAAGGTGAAGCTACTGCCTTTAAGCTCGATTGGCGTGTTTGACATCCTGGCCTTACTCAATTTGCTATGTATCATCCCCAGTGCGGGGTGATATTCCGAAGACTATAAGGCATGTTATAGTCAGTATTATATTGAGGCAAGCCACCATTCCGCGAATTCAGAGTAAAAGATATGTTTTGTGTGATCTACCGAAGCAGCAAACGTGACCAGACCTATTTATATGTCGAAAAAAAAGACGATTTCTCTCGTGTTCCTGAAGAACTGATGAAAGGTTTTGGTCAGCCGAAACTGGCAATGATTTTACCGCTTGATGGCCGTAAGAAACTGGTGAACGCCGATCTTGAAAAAGTAAAACAGGCGTTAACCGAGCAGGGCTATTATTTACAATTACCGCCACCGCCAGAAGATTTACTCAAACAGCATCTGTCTGTGGCAAAACAAAATACACCAGACGCTAAAGGTTAAACTGTATCCGGCAGCAGCGTGTCCCGTCGATGCAGTTCCTGAAATCTAAGACGACGTTAGGGGAAAGTCATGTATCAACATCACAACTGGCATGGTGCTCTGCTGGATTACCCAGTGAGTAAAGTGGTTTGCGTGGGCAGCAATTACGCAAACCATATTAAGGAGATGGGTAGCGCAACCCCGGATGAACCGGTGCTGTTTATCAAACCGGAAACGGCGCTGTGCGACCTGCGCCAACCGCTGGTTATCCCGGCGGATATGGGGTCGGTGCACCATGAAGTTGAGCTGGCGGTGCTAATTGGCGCAACCCTGCGCCAGGCGACGGAAGAGCATGTGCGTAAAGCCATTGCCGGTTATGGCGTGGCGCTGGATCTGACCTTGCGTGATATTCAGGGCAAAATGAAGAAAGCGGGGCAGCCGTGGGAGAAAGCGAAGGGATTTGATAACTCCTGTCCGCTTTCGGGGTTTATTCCGGTGTCTGAGTTTAACGGCGATCCGCAAAATACAGCGCTGAGTCTGACGGTAAACGGTGAAACACGTCAGCACGGTTCAACGGCGGACATGATCCATCACATTGTGCCGCTGATTGCCTACATGAGTCGTTTCTTCACCCTCAAAGCGGGGGATGTGGTACTGACAGGAACGCCAGAAGGCGTAGGGCCGTTACGCAGCGGTGATGAGCTGGCGATCGGTTTTCACGGTCAAACGCTCACGACGAGAGTGCTGTAATCTCTTCTTGCCGCCTTTTCGGGCGGCAAAACTTGCATCAGCGTGCCAGACTGGTTATAAGGTGCAGCTTTATTGCAATAGCGGATACCCTGATGAGCGACATACCTTTCTGGCAAAGCAAAACCCTGGATGAAATGACCGATGCCGAGTGGGAGTCATTATGCGACGGATGTGGTCAATGCTGCCTGCATAAGCTGATGGACGAAGACACCGATGAAATCTATTTCACCAACGTCGCCTGTAAGCAGCTCAATATTAAAACCTGCCAGTGCCGTAACTACGAACGCCGCTTCGAATACGAGCCTGACTGCATCAAGCTGACGCGTGATAATCTGCCCACTTTTGAGTGGCTGCCGATGACCTGCGCGTATCGTCTGCTGGCAGAAGGGAAAGGTTTGCCAGACTGGCACCCGCTGCTGACCGGCTCTAAAGCGGCGATGCACGGTGAGCGTATTTCAGTTCGTCATATTGCGGTGAAAGAATCAGAAGTGCACGACTGGCAGGATCACATATTAAACAAACCTTCATGGGCGGACTGAGCCGCCCATTGGCTAACAGGCGTTAAGGATTAAGACTTTTTCGCCTGATACATCTCATCTCCGTGGTTGTCATCTTCAACCCAGAAATTAATGTTGAATTGTGCGTCGTCGCTTAATTCAACGCGATGCCAGTACTGCGGTGGGCTGGTCGCAAACTGACCGGCATTAATCACCACTTTCACTTCAGGTTCTTTCGCGTCTTCATCCGCAAAGCCGTAATACGTTACCGTACCTTCCATCACGCAGAGCTGTCCAAAGACGCCCGCAGCGGTGTTATGGTGCGAAAGCAGCGCTGCAGGGACGGTGTCTTTCGTAAAGAAGGGAGTAGAGCGTTTAACTTTCCAGTTTGCCGGGATGCGTAAATGGGACATGGGACATCTCCTTGGTGCGGCATCTATAAGATGTATTTAATATACATCTTATAGGCGCCGACAGGCAATGAATTTAAGGTAAAAAAAACGCTCCCGAAGGAGCGTCTCTGTTAGCGACCGAAGAGGTCACGTCTTTTCGGTTTAAACGGTTGGGCAATCACCACCAGCACGGCCACTACCAGGTAGGCGGCGAAGATCCCCAACAGCCACTGTGGCATTTCGAGGGTTAAAAAAGACCACTGACGTTCGGCGCAGTCACCGGATGCCAGGAAAACCTGAGGCAGCCACTTGTCCAGCGGTAACCAGCTCGGGAAGCGTGCAGCAAAATCACAGGTCATGAACGGTGACGGGTGAAGCTGGATCATGGTGTGCTCGTAGGCTAATTGCAGACCACGCCAGGCGCTGTAAATCCAGATAGCTATCGCTACAAAGCGCAGCGGTGTTTTTGGCGCAATAGCACCCACCAGTCCTGCAGCCATCACGCCGAATAACGCACTACGTTCGTAAATACACAACACGCAAGGTTTAAGCAGCATAACGTGCTGGAACCACAGCGCAACCAGTTCCAGCGCCAGGGCGGTTAGCGCCAACAATAACCATGCTCCGCGACCTCGGGAGCACTGGTTTAAAAATCGCAACATAATAATTTCCCTGCAACATGCGTAGAGAGCGCAGTTTAAACCAATTCAATTTATGCGCCACTAGCAGCCATTGAAATATTGTGTAATCGGATAATTATCATGCAAAAAGTCAAACCGGGCCGTGATTTGCCCGGTAAATTGTTATGAAAGTGTAGCTAACCAGCCTATTTGGGTCATCCACTCGGTCACCGGAACGAGGGTGAATTCCACGCACAGAAGACCGACCAGAGTCAGCACGAGAGTGTAAGGCAGCGCCATCCACACCATACGGCCGTAAGAAAGGCGAATCAACGGCGCCAGTGCGGAAGTCAGCAGGAACAGGAAAGCCGCCTGACCATTTGGCGTGGCGACGGAAGGCAGGTTGGTTCCGGTATTAATGGCTACCGCCAACAGTTCATACTGATTGAGGCTGATTGTTCCATGTTCCAGCGCCGCTTTGGCTTCGTTGATATAAATCGTCCCAACAAAGACGTTATCGGAAATAGAAGACAGCAGGCCGTTGAAGAGATAGAACAGCGTGAGCTGCGCATGTTCTGAGGCCTGTAGTACAAACTGAATAATCGGTGCGAATAGCTGTTGGTCGATAATCACGGCGACAATCGAGAAAAACACGGTCAGCAGCGCGGTGAACGGCAGCGACTCGGTGAACGCTTTACCGATAGCATGTTCGTCCGTTACCCCGGTTAATGAGGTGGCCAGGATGATAACCGACAGCCCAATGAGCCCAACTTCGGCCAGATGCAGGGCCAGGGCGATCACCAGCCAGACGCCAATAATCGCCTGCACAATCAGTTTGATTTTGTCCTGGCGGGTACGCTGCTGGCGGCTCTGATCGTCAAATTGCTGCAAAACGTCACGCACCTTTTCAGGCAACGTTTCGCCATAACCAAACCAACGTAATTTCTCGACCAGCATGCAGGTTAACAGTCCGCAGATAAGCACCGGGACGGTGACCGGCGACATACGCAGGAAGAAATCACCGAAATGCCAGCCTGCCGCTTTGGCGATAATCAGGTTTTGCGGTTCGCCCACCATGGTCATCACGCCGCCTAACGCCGTTCCGACGCCTGCGTGCATCATCAGACTGCGCAGAAAACCGCGGAACTGTTCGAGCACGGCTTTGTTGTGCTGATCGATATGGCTGTCATCGAGCATATTATTATCTTCCGCACGTGAAGAGGCGATCCGGTGGTAAATGCCGTAAAAACCGACCGCTACGCTTATCACTACGGCGACCACGGTCAACGCATCGAGGAACGCGGACAGGAAGGCGGCGGCTACGCAGAAGGACAACGACAGCAGCATTTTAGAGCGAATGCTCAGCAGCAGTCGGGTAAAAATAAACAGCAGCAGCTGCTTCATAAAGTAGATGCCCGCAACCATAAACATCAGCAGCAATAACACCTCAAGATTGGCGGCGATCTCTTCGCGCACGTGCGTGGCGCTGGTCATGCCGATGACCACAGCTTCAATCGCCAGCAGCCCGCCCGGCAGCAGGGGATAACACTTCAGCGCCATTGCCAGCGTAAAGATAAACTCCGCCACCAGCAGCCAACCAGCAACAAACGGGTTGATGAAGAAGATAACTGGGTTAACGATTAAGAAGACTAATAATGCCAGTTTGTACCAGTCCGGCGACTGGCCTAAAAAATTGCGCCACAGCGCGCGACCCCAGGATAGCTCCATGGCAGTTTCCCTTACCTTTAAAAATGAAATCATGTTTTTATGTTTGACCGCAAAGCTTAGCGGGAGGAGGGAGTACAGGCAAGCTATTCACGCGACTGGCACGGCTGGCTGCGATTCAGCGTTATCTGCAAAATGAAGACTTGATCCACTTTTTCTTCGTGGTGTCCGCTATCAGCTATGAAACCCGTCTGGTATGATAACTGTAACTATGTTTTGCTGTGTAATGGAATTATTACTATGGTCATTAAGGCGCAAAGCCCGGCGGGGTTCGCGGAAGAGTACATCATTGAAAGTATCTGGAATAACCGCTTCCCACCTGGCACGATTTTGCCCGCTGAACGTGAACTCTCCGAACTTATCGGAGTAACACGAACCACGCTACGCGAAGTGTTGCAGCGCCTGGCACGAGACGGCTGGTTGACCATTCAGCACGGCAAACCGACGAAAGTGAATAATTTCTGGGAAACGTCCGGGTTGAATATCCTTGAAACGCTGGCGCGCCTCGATCACGAAAGCGTTCCGCAGCTCATCGATAATTTGCTGTCGGTACGAACCAACATCTCGACGATCTTTATTCGTACTGCATTCCGTCAACATCCGGATAAAGCGCAGGAAGTGCTGGCGACGGCAAACCAGGTGGCCGATCACGCTGACGCCTTTGCTGACCTGGACTACAACATTTTCCGTGGCCTGGCATTCGCGTCCGGTAACCCGATTTACGGCCTGATCCTCAACGGCATGAAGGGATTATATACCCGCATTGGTCGTCATTATTTCGCCAATCCGGAAGCCCGTGGCCTGGCGCTGAGCTTCTACCGTAAGCTGTCAGAACTCTGCGAGCAGGGTTCCCATGATCAGGTGTATGAAACGGTACGCAGTTACGGTCACGACAGCGGCGAGATTTGGCATCGTATGCAGAAAAATCTGCCCGGCGATTTAGCCATTCAGGGCCGCTAAGCCGCTAAATAAGAAACCCCTCATTTGAGGGGTTTTGTTTTTACAGGCCATTCATTCTCGGCGGGCAACGCTCCAGCAGTTCAACGCTGCCATCCTCATTCTGTTGTTCCAGCGTCACGTCAAAACCCCATAACCGATGAACGTGCTTCAGCACCTCTTTGCGGCCCTTATCCAGCGGGGCGCGATTATGCGGGATATAGCGCAGAGTAAGGGAGCGATCGCCACGCAGATCGACATTCCACACCTGAATGTTTGGCTCCAGGTTGCTCAGGTTATACTGTGACGACAGCCGGTTGCGAATTTCACGATATCCCTCTTCGTTATGAATCGCTGAAATTTCCAGGTAATTGTGTCTGTCATCGTCCAGCACGGTGAACAGGCGGAAATCACGCATTACTTTCGGTGACAGGAACTGGCTGATAAAGCTCTCGTCTTTAAAATCACGCATGGCGAAGTGCAGCGTTTCCAGCCAGTCAGAACCCGCAATATCCGGGAACCAGTATTTATCTTCCTCGGTCGGGGACTGACAAATACGCTTGATGTCCTGGAACATGGCGAATCCAAGCGCATAGGGGTTGATTCCGCTATACCACGGGCTGTTGTACGGCGGCTGGAATACCACATTGGTATGGCTGTGTAAAAATTCCAGCATAAACCGTTCGGTGACTTTGCCTTCATCATAAAGGTGGTTAAGGATGGTGTAATGCCAGAACGTCGCCCAGCCTTCGTTCATTACCTGGGTCTGTTTCTGCGGATAAAAATACTGGCTCACTTTGCGCACAATGCGCAGGACTTCACGCTGCCAGGACTCCAGCAGCGGGGCATTTTTTTCCATAAAGTACAGCAGGTTTTCCTGTGGTTCAGAGGGATAACGCCGCGCTTCGAACACGGTTTTCTCTTCCTCTTTTTTCGGCAAGGTGCGCCACAGCATATTCACCTGGCTTTGCAGATATTCCTCACGGCTTTTTTGCCGCGCTTTCTCTTCCTGTAGTGAAATTTTTTGTGGGCGTTTATAGCGGTCGACGCCGTAGTTCATCAGTGCATGGCAGGAGTCGAGCAGTTTTTCGACTTCATCGACGCCGTAACGCTCCTCGCACTGGGTAATGTAGTTCCGTGCAAAAATCAAATAATCAACAATGGAGCTGGCATCCGTCCAGCTACGGAAAAGGTAGTTGTTCCGGAAGAAGGAGTTATGCCCGTAGCAGGCGTGCGCCATCACCAGCGCCTGCATGGTGATGGTGTTCTCCTCCATCAGATACGCGATGCAGGGGTTAGAGTTGATGACAATCTCATAGGCCAGCCCTTGCTGACCGTGCTTATACAGGCGCTCGGTTTCAATAAATTTCTTACCGAACGACCAGTGGGTATAGTTAATCGGCATCCCGACGCTGGAGTAGGCGTCCATCATCTGTTCGGAGGTGATGACCTCGATTTGGTGCGGGTAGGTCTCCAGTCGGTAGAGTTTTGCCACGCGGTCTATTTCCGCCAGATAGACATCCAGCAGATCAAACGTCCAGTCGGGTCCATCGCTCAACCGTGTGGTGTCCTTGTTCATGGAATCAATCGTAGCCATTCGCGCACCCTCATTGTTGGCGGTACTCTCTGTCTGGAGTACCTCATTTCAAGCATAGAACACGGTGTTAAAAAGCGTGCTGCAGCAGAAAATTTTTCTTTGCGATATCACGTCAATGCAGCGCCGAAAAACGCGATGTCCACAAAATTTTATGCTGGATAAAAATGACGCGCAGCAGGAGATGCCAAAGCAGAGACTTCCCTGTCATTAGCGCCATGTGTGAGATACATCACCATAAAAAAGCCATATGTTGAATAATATTTTCAACTGAGTTATCAAGATGTAATTAGATGATTGTTCTTTTACTGTTAACGGAGTGGCTATGCGAGTTGTCATACTGGGAAGTGGTGTCGTTGGCGTGACCAGCGCCTGGTATTTAAGCCAGGCTGGACACGATGTCACCGTCATTGATCGTGAGCCCGGCCCGGCACTGGAAACCAGTGCGGCAAATGCGGGGCAAATCTCTCCAGGTTATGCAGCACCCTGGGCGGCACCCGGCGTACCGCTGAAAGCGATTAAATGGATGTTCCAGCGCCATGCTCCGCTGGCCGTTCGCCTTGACGGGACCCAGTTCCAGTTGAAATGGATGTGGCAAATGCTGCGCAACTGCGATACCAGCCATTACATGGAAAACAAAGGCCGCATGGTGCGTCTGGCGGAATACAGCCGTGATTGCCTGAAGACGCTGCGTGCCACCACCGGCATTGAATACGAAGGTCGTCAGGGCGGGACGCTGCAGCTGTTCCGTACCGCGCAGCAGTATGAGAACGCCACGCGCGACATCGCCGTTCTGGAAGATGCGGGTGTACCTTATCAACTACTGGAAGCGAATCGCCTTGCGGAAGTAGAACCGGCGCTGGCCGAAGTGGCGCACAAGCTGACCGGCGGTCTGCGTTTACCGAATGACGAAACCGGGGACTGCCAGCTGTTTACGCAACGCCTGGCGAAAATGGCGGAGTTGGCGGGGGTTAAATTCCGCTTCAACACGCCGGTCGATAAGCTACTCAGCGACGGCGAGCAGATTTATGGCGTGCAGTGCGGCGAGGAAATTATTAAAGCCGATGCCTATGTGATGGCGTTTGGTTCTTACTCCACGGCAATGCTGAAAGGGATGGTGGATATTCCGGTTTATCCGCTTAAAGGGTATTCGCTGACCATTCCGGTCGCCGATGAGGATGGGGCGCCGGTATCGACTATCCTTGATGAAACCTACAAAATCGCCATTACCCGCTTTGATAACCGTATCCGCGTGGGTGGTATGGCGGAGATTGTGGGATTCAATACCGAATTATTACAGCCGCGTCGTGAAACGCTGGAAATGGTCGTGCGCGATCTCTTCCCGCGCGGTGGTCATGTGGAGCAGGCAACCTTCTGGACCGGGCTACGTCCGATGACGCCGGATGGCACGCCGGTGGTAGGGCGTACTCGCTTTAAGAATCTGCTGCTCAATACCGGCCACGGTACGCTGGGCTGGACCATGGCCTGCGGTTCGGGACAACTGCTGAGCGATATCCTTTCTGGCCGGACCCCCGCAATCCCGTACGACGACCTGAGCGTGGCACGTTACAGCCCGGGGTTTACGCCGTCACGTCCACGACATTTACACGGCGCACATAGCTGATAAGGACGCGAGATGACCCGCCCGATACTGGCCAGCATTGACCTGCAGGCGTTGAAACAAAACTTAAGCATTGCGCGGCAGGCCGCACCGGACGCCCGCGTCTGGTCGGTGGTGAAAGCCAATGCCTATGGACATGGCATTGAGCGCGTCTGGAATGCGCTGGGGACCACCGATGGTTTCGCCATGCTCAATCTGGAAGAAGCGATAACGTTGCGCGACCGGGGCTGGAAAGGCCCGATCTTAATGCTGGAAGGTTTTTTCCACGCCGAAGACCTGACGGTGTATGACCAATATCGACTGACCACCTGTGTACACAGCAACTGGCAGCTTAAAGCGTTACAAAACGCCCGACTGAACGCCCCGCTGGATGTTTACCTGAAGGTTAACAGCGGCATGAACCGTCTGGGATTTTTGCCTGAGCGGGTAGAGACCATCTGGCAACAGCTGCGAGCGATGCCTAACGTGGGCGAAATGACGCTGATGTCGCACTTTGCAGATGCCGAACACCCGGATGGCATTCAGGAAGCGATGGCGCGTATTATGCAGGCGACGGAAGGTCTGGAGTGCAAACGCTCGCTGTCGAATTCGGCTGCCACGCTATGGCATCCGGAGGCGCATTTTGACTGGGTTCGTCCGGGTATTATTCTGTACGGTGCCTCTCCGTCGGGACACTGGCGAGACATTGCCAACACCGGCCTAAAACCAGTGATGACCCTGAGCAGTGAAATTATCGGTGTGCAAACACTCAAAGCTGGCGATCGAGTCGGTTACGGTGGACGTTACACCGCCCGCGGCGAACAACGCATCGGGATAGTGGCGACCGGATATGCAGACGGTTATCCGCGCCATGCGCCAGGCGGTACACCGGTGCTGGTGGACGGTGTCCGTACCGGGACGGTCGGCACGGTGTCAATGGATATGCTGGCAGTGGATCTGACGCCGTGTCCGCAGGCAGGCATTGGGACGCCGGTGGAGCTGTGGGGTAAAGAGATTAAAATCGACGACGTGGCTACCGCGGCCGGTACGGTGGGGTACGAGTTAATGTGCTCGCTGGCGCTGCGCGTGCCGGTTGTGACGGTGTAACTTTTCAGGTTGCCGGGTGGAATGCGCTACCCGGCAACCTGTCTCAGTTATTCATCTTCGTCTTCTGCGACACGTACACCCACTTTCAGCACCGAATTATCTTCTTTCTCGGCGACCGTCCAGATCATCCCGGCAAATTCCACCTGGTCACCGACGACCGGCGCGGCGCCTAACAGTTGCTGGACGATTTCACCCAGCGTTTGCTGCTTATCACGATACTCAGTGCCATCGTCGAGGCCATAAATCAGCGCCACGTCGGCGTATTTGGCGCTGGCTTCAAGAATAAAGTCACCAAAGAATCGCTGGTCTAACGACACCGGCGGCGACTGGCTGAACAGCTTACCTAACGCGGGGAGATCGCGTTCGCGGCCAATAACGCACAGCACGTCGCCTTCACGCAGGCGGGTGCTGCCCGATGGATGAAACAGCACGTTGTCACGAAACAGTGCGGCAATTCGCGTCTCCTCTGGCATATGCAGATCGCGCAGTGCGGCCCCCACACACCATTTATCCGCACTCAGCTGATAAACAAACTGCTCCCAGGGATTATCCGGATGAATATCCAGCCCAATACGGGAGACGGGCCGGCCGACCGGCGGAACCACCACTTTGGCTTTTTTGGCCGCCCAGGAGAGCGATGTCCCCTGAAACAGCAACGAAATTAATACCACGAAGAACGCGACGTTAAAGAACAGACGCGCATTCTCAAGCCCGGCCATCATGGGAAAGACGGCGAGGATGATCGGCACCGCGCCGCGCAGGCCTACCCAACTGATGAAAATACGCTCGCGCAGGTTGAAACCCCGAAACGGCAACAGCCCGGTGAACACCGACAGCGGACGGGCAAAGAAAATCATCCAGGCGGACAAAATCAGCGCCGGAATTGCAATTGGCAGCAGGTCGGACGGCGTCACCAACAGGCCCAGCACCAGGAACATGGCAATTTGCGCCAGCCAGGCCAGACCGTCAAAGTTTTGCAGAATGCCAAACCGGTTACGAATCGGGCGATTACCCAACAGGAAGCCGCACAGATAGACCGCCAGAATACCGCTGCCTTCCAGCGCGGTGGTGACGGCAAAGACGAGGATCCCGCCGCTTAAGGCCAGCAGTGGATACAATCCGGCTGGCAGCGATATCCGGTTAATCATTTGCAAAAGCAGATAGCCGCCGCCGAGGCCGAGCGCAATACCCAGACCAAACTGTTGGATTATATGCACGGCGAACATCCAGCTTAAACCGGTCTCATGGTTTTGGATCATTTCGATAAGCGTGATGGTCAGAAACACCGCCATCGGGTCATTACTGCCCGATTCTATTTCCAGCGTCGAACCGACACGTTCGTTAAGCCCCTTACCGCCGAGCAAGGAAAAAACCGCGGCGGCGTCGGTTGAGCCGACAATCGCGCCAATCAGCAGTCCTTCAATGAGATCCAGATGAAACAGCCAGGCGGCCATCATGCCGGTTAAACCGGAGGTGATAAGCACGCCAACGGTCGCCAGCGATAATGCCGGACCCAGCGCCACGCGAAAGGAGCTGGCCTGGGTGCGCATTCCGCCATCGAGCAGAATTATCGCCAGCGCCAGGTTACTTACCATGTAGGCGAAAGGGTAGTTATCAAAAGGAATGCCGCCAATGCCGTCCACGCCCGCTAACATACCGATAGCGAGAAATATCACCAGAATAGGGATACCAAGACGTGATGAAAATGAACTGAGTAAGATACTGCAGGTGACGAGAACGGAACCCAAAATAAAAAGGCTGATAATTGCTGCGGCATCCAACGTTCGGTTACTCCTGAATTACGCTGTTTCGTATTAATAAACCCTAACATAATAACGACAGAAACAGCGTTTTACTTAGCCCTGTTAGCGGCTTTTTTTACGATTTCAGTACCGGATGCCCGGTCAAAGTGAGCTGACTGCTGTTTTTAGCGTTTTTCAGCACCGCTTTCGCTCCCAGCGGGAGCGTGACGGTGCGCTGCTCATGACCAAAATCGAGGCCGCTAATCAACGGAACTGACAGTCTGGAACGCAAAAACCTACAGACTTCATCCAGATTATACCCTGCGTCATAATCGTTCGGCGCGCTGCCGCTAAAGCTGCCGAGGATAATGGCGTTCTGACGGGCTAAAATCCCCGCGTGGTACAACTGTAACAGCATGCGCTCAATGCGAAACGGATGCTCGTTAATGTCTTCCAGCACCAGGATACCGTTATCGATGGCCGGCATCCACGGCGTGCCCATCAGCGAAATGAGCATCGCCAGATTTCCGCCCCACAGTGTCCCTTCGGTGGCACAGTCCGGGCCATTACCCTGCCAGTCAATCGTAAATTGCGCATTATGCAACGCCTGCCAGAAATGATGCTCGGTAAAGGCGTTCATCTCTTCAGCACCGAAGTTGGCTGCCAGCATCGGGCCGCTGAAGGTGATGACGTTGCCTTGAGCCAGCAGCCCGCACTGGATCGCCGTAAAGTCACTGTGTCCGCAGATAAGCAGCGGGTCTTTTTGTTGGCGGTCGGCCAGAGCCTGCCAGTCAATATCATCCAGTAAACGGCTCGCGCCATAGCCGCCGCGCACCGGCATCACAATGGTTTCGGGCGTTTTCAACTCAACCAGTGAATTTACATCCGCCAGTCGTTCGGCGTCAGTACCGGCAAAACGCTGGTAGCGACGCGCAATAACCGCCGAATTGGCAACCTGATGACCAGCCTCAGTAAGACGCGAAAGCCCGCGTAATGCCGCTTGCTGGTTGATACAGTAGCCCGAGGGGGCAATTAAGTGAAACCGGGACATGGCATTTCCTTGCTACAACTAAAACCAAATGTATATCATGCCGCGTAGGTATGTCGTTGTCACCTCAGCGACAGGTTCCGGCTATAAGGATAGATGACGTGAAATTGAGATGGTTTGCTTTTTTGGTTGTATTACTTGCGGGCTGTAGTTCAAAACAGGATTACAAAAATCCGCCATGGAATGCTGAAGTTCCGGTTAAACGTGCAATGCAATGGATGCCGATCAGTGAGAAAGCCGGCGCGGCCTGGGGGGTAAGCCCACAATTGATTACGGCCATCATCGCCATTGAATCGGGCGGAAATCCTAATGCGGTCAGTAAATCTAACGCTATCGGTCTGATGCAACTCAAAGCCTCCACCTCAGGGCGTGATGTGTACCGTCGGATGGGCTGGAGCGGCGAGCCGTCGACCAGTGAGTTAAAAAACCCTGAGCGCAATATCTCGATGGGTGCGGCGTACCTGAATATTCTTGAAACCGGACCGCTGGCTGGCATCGAAGATCAACAGGTAATGCAATATGCGCTGGTGGTGTCGTATGCCAACGGTGCGGGGGCGCTGCTGCGGACATTCTCCTCTGACAGGAAAAAAGCCATCAGTAAAATCAACGATCTCAGCCCGGATGAGTTTATTGAACATGTCGCTGATAATCATCCGGCGCCGCAGGCTCCGCGCTATATCTGGAAACTTCAGCAAGCGCTGGATGCCATGTAGTTCGCGTGATGCTACTCGCGCACTTTATTAGATTTTTCCCGGGCTTCCCGCTCGAGTGAAAAAATAATCCGCTGTAAGTTCCGCTCCACCGCCGGGCCGACGTTGAGAAAACGGAAGCTCAGGCGGGGAGTGGTGATGGTTTCATTTTTCCCGTCGATAACAACGCGTTCGCTGATGGAAATAAGCTGGGCGTCAACGTGGTACATCCCCCATTGCTCCATGTCGATTTCTACCTGAGAGAAGCGCATGCCTTCTACCAGCCCTTCTGGTTTTGCCTCCTCTAACAACGCGCCCATTCCGCCGAGAGATAAATCGAATAAACGAAACCGCAGAATGCTGTTATCCGGCATTTTTGCCGTGCAGTGATAGGGCGGATGCAGCGGAGCGCCAATGCGGAAATATTCCCGGCGCTGGACAAACCACAGCGCAGGCGGCAGCGACGAGATAAATGCCGGTAGCCGTTGATATTCACCCTTCGTGAGCTGTGGCAGGGTGAATTCGACCTTGGCCCCCTGTGTTTCGGCGACGATCGAGATCTGGCTGGCCCGCTGAACGGCCTGATTTTCATATTCCTGACTGCCAAAATCCATGATCAATTCGTCCGGGCTCACCGCGAGAATTTTGCTGATGAACTGCCCACCTGACCAGGAGATACGCAGTGGGGTCTGCTGTGAATTTAAGTCCCGGAGAACGCCTAACACCGCTAATGGATTTTGCTTCAGGAACTGCTCATGGTAGTTGCTCACACCTAATGACTCCTGGATGCCTGGTTTATCGCTGGATTATCGGCATCAATCGACAGAACTTAATACAAATGGATGAAATTTTTTATTATGTCTGCTGAATTCAAGCTGAAGGAAAACACCGTGCAACGGCTTGCCTATACTTAAGGTGTTGGCGCAGGAATGGCTTGCGC
Source organism: Citrobacter sp. FP75 (assembly GCF_018342065.1). Classification (GTDB taxonomy): domain Bacteria; phylum Pseudomonadota; class Gammaproteobacteria; order Enterobacterales; family Enterobacteriaceae; genus Citrobacter. Next base: position 1,033,691 of record NZ_JAFDOE010000001.1, read on the forward strand.
GCGCGTTCATTGGAAAGAGGGCCTGAAAATGGGAATTATTACCTGGATTATTTTTGGTCTGATTGCGGGCGTTATCGCCAAACTGATTATGCCGGGGCGTGATGGTGGTGGATTTATTCTGACCTGTATTCTCGGTATTATCGGGGCCGTGGTCGGCGGATGGCTGGCAACCATGTTTGGTATTGGCGGTGATATCAGTGGGTTTAATCTGCACAGCTTCCTGGTGGCCGTGGTCGGCGCAATTCTGGTGCTGGGGATTTTCCGACTGGTGCGGCGAGATTAATTGAACGGCCCCTGCGGGGGCCGTTTCGCTCTCACTCATCGTTAAAATTTATACTCAACCCCTGCCCAGAAATTACGGCCTTCTTCGATAAATCCTTCGCTGTATACATACTGCGTGTCGAACAAGTTGTTGACCGAAGCGTTCACACTAAACCCGTAGCCGATGGTGTAGTCCGCACGGAGATGGGTAATAGCAAACCCGGCTGCTTTTTGCGAACCGTCGGTATTGCTGTAGCTTGACGAACGGGCCTCTTCAGACAGCGTAATGCTGAGCGGATCCCACGGTTTCAGCGTCATCCAGGCGGTGAGGGTTTGCGTTGGCAGGTCGGTCGTTTTGCCAATATCGCTACGTTTTACGTCTGCATGGATAAGCCCATAGCTCAGCCCCACGTCCAGCATATCAAAGACTTTACCTTTGACTCCTGCATCCAGTCCTGTGTAGTCCACCCGACCGCTGTTTTGGTTCTGGATCGTGTCGGCGTCAATATTGTGCGACAGAATCGCGTCAGTAATGCGGTTGTAATACACGCTGGCTTCAAATCCCCAATCTTTGCTGAGTGATCCGTTCCAGGTGAGATCGACGCTGCGGGCGCGTTCCGGTTTTAGCTGCGGGTTAACCAGCGCCACCTGGTTATAGGCGGGTTTTGAGGTGGTGTAACGTTCTTTCAGCGTCGGGAAACGCGTTCTGTCAGAGTAGGACAACGCCAGCGTGTCGGTATTTTCAAAGTGATATTTGCTCATCACCTGCCAGTTAAAGGCTGACTGATTGTTGTCGTCATAGTGGGTGACGCTGCCGTTTTTCTCGTGCTTCATGCCCTCCAGACTGTCGCGCCAGTCGTAGCTTATTCCCGCCACCACATCAACATTGTCCGCGGCGGCCCACTGGTATTCACTGGCAACGGACCAGGTACGGTCTTCATAACGATCGTAAGCTGCATTTGGCGCACCTTTCTCACGGTGAACATCGTCTTTCCAGTTCACTGCGAAAGAGAGTAAATCGTTTTCGCGCATATCAGCAGCCAGTTGTAAGCCTGCGCCGTCGCTGTAGTCAGAATAGTGGCTGTAGCTGCCTTTCTTATTTTTCAGATCGGCAAGCGAGTTGTACATCATCAGCGTATTTTCAAAAGTGTCGCGATACAGCCGACTTTTGAGGGTAAAGCGGTCGCCCAGATGCGTAGTACCCTGATAGTAATAACTCTCTTTATCGTATTGGGGCCATTGCCAGTAGCGCGACTTCTGGCTGCTGGTTCCGGCGTACGGCGGGTTATCCTTTTCGCCGTCCTGGTTAATATAGGTCAGCACATATTCGTCATCGCCGCGCGGGGTGAATCCCAGCTTGACGATCCCCCGTTTGTCATCGGCGGAGGAGTTGGTCATCTTGCCGTGACTGCCGGCCACTGGATTATCCACACCGTGCGGTAATCCGAGGAAATCCTGCTTTAGCTGGCTACCGCTGAGCTGGATATATCCCAGATCGTTGCTGGCGCCAAAGGAAGCATGCATATCATGGGCATTGTCCTTGCTGCGACTCCAGCCCTGGCTATAGCCAATGCTGCCTTCAATCGGTTTGGTGGGTTTCTTCGTCGTAATGTTGATAGCCCCCCCCATCTGGTTTGGGCCCTGCAACAACGATGAATAGCCTTTGGAGACTTCAACTGAGGCGATATCAGAGGTGAGAAAACGGCCTAAATCGAGATTGCCGTCGTAGGGGATATAGACCGGAACGCCGTCGAAAAAGACGGGCACCTGGCGGCTGTCAAACCCGCGCACTTTAACCTGTTGCTCATTACGGTTGCCGGATTTTTGCAGCACTACACCGGGGACCACGCTCAGTGCCTGGGCCACGTTTTGTTTATCCAGTTTTTGTATTGTTTCCTGACCCAACACTGTGGTGGTCGCGGCGGAGGCCGGGCTTGACCAGACGGTCATGGTTTCGCTTTCCTGCCCAGCAAAAGCGTTCTGCGCGAAAGCAAGCGACAGCGCTGTGTAAAGACAACTCTTGGTGAAGTTCATTATTTTTAGTCCATTTATAAATGTTATATGCCACGTGCGTCCGGGCTCAGGCTCACTTTGATATCCGCGGGTGGGGCGTAGTAAGGCGCGGAGGTGATAAAGAGTCTGATGCCACAGTCGAGATAACTCGCCAGGGAGGCGAGAGTAATGCCGCCAGTCAGCGCCAGCGTGCAATGGGGGGCCAGAGAAGAGACTTGACGGGCAATGTCTGCCGCCTGCTCGGGGGTAAATTTGTCGAGTTGCAGGACGTCGGGGGCGGCGCGTAGCGCGGCCAATGCCTCATCAGGTGTATCCGCTTCGACCACGATCTTTTTTTCTGGCGCATGGCTGCGTAAGCGTGCCATCGCGCCTGTCCAGTCGTTTGGGTTGGTAAGAAAACGGCGGTGATTAGCAAACAGCAATACCGTTTCGGCGCATCCTCCGCGATGAATAATGCCCCCGGCGGCGAGTATTGCCTGAGTCGCCAGCATACGCGTGCCGGGGATAGCTTTGCGGGTGCAGGCTATCTGCCCATCGGGATAGCGTTGACGCAGAATGTTCAGCATCTCGTCGAGATAGTGGGAGACACCGCAGCTCCACTCCAGCACATTTTGCACCGCTTTCCAGCCCTGATGCAGTGCCGCCGCGTTGCCGTAGGCGCGAATGAGCAACTGCCCGGCGGTCGCGTGTTCGCCATCGGCCAGCTGCTCAGTGACGGTCAAACCTAATGAGCTCAGCATTTGTCTGGCGACAGCGATACCGCTCACGCATCCACCCTGGCGATGACAGAAATCCATAACGCCTGGCTTCGCGCCAATCCCCAGCGCCCGGGTAGTCAGATCGCCGCCCTGAATATCTTCCTGTAGCAGCGCGTCAGTTTGCGCCTGCGAAAAGTAGATCATTGCAGCGACTCCCGTGGCACGCTGTCCCACCAGATCAGCGCCCAGTCGCGGCTGGCGGGCGCAATAGTGCGGGGATCCTGCTGCTGATACCAGTGCTCCAGCCGTTCAGTTTCGTCTGTACTAAGTTCGCCCATGCTCCAGCGTACGTTCTCCAGAAAACGTGTCCAGGTGCTGTTGTCCTGCTGACAGTTTGGCCCGCGGATAAAATCAACGTGAGCGTGGATGCCCATCTGATACAGGACATTCAGCGCATAGATATAGTTGGGAAGTTCAATCACCTCACGGCCCAGTGCGCGCTGAATGGTGGGGGAGACAAACGAGGAACTGACAAGATGGGTGGTGTACACCCGCAGCCGGGCCTGATTATTCAGTTTGGTCATGGCCTGGCGCATGTCGGCGACCAGCGTGGAACGCGAGGCGACGGCAATATCGCACCGGGGTAAGTCGTCCCAGTGCTCTTCCCAGGCGCGCTGTACCCATTGTACGTGGTGGGCGTTCATCTGACCGGCGCGACGAGCGGCAACGCTCAGCATTCCCTGGCTGTAATCCACGCCGTAAATTATCGGCATTTGTTTGGCCAGCGCCAGTGACACCGTACCGGGGCCGCAACCCATGTCAAACAGTGATTCTGCGCCTTTCAGATCAATCTTTCCCAGCAGTTGGAGCAGATAGCTGTCGGTTAGTGTGGCGCAATTCTCGGCCATTTTCTCCGCACGCTTGTCCCAGTGTTCTGGCTTTTTCTCGGTGCGGTGCGCCAAAAGCAGCTGTTTACGGTAAAGATCGGCAAAATCAATGTCGTCAATGAGCATTGTTACTCCTTAATTGTGTGAGCCAAAGAGGTGGTGGGCGATTTGTGACGGTGTAACGCGATACAGCGTGGCCAGTCGGTCGGCGGCGAGCTGTTGTTCAGGAAGACCTTGCGACACTACGCCGTCTGGCTCCACGCGCACTACGCTGTCGGCTATTGCCCGGGCATGCAGCGGATGGTGGGTCGACATCAGCAGCGCCATGCCGGAATTTTTTAGCGTAATCAGCGTGTCGAGCAGGCGGATCTGATGACCAAAATCAAGGCTGGATGCGGGTTCATCGAGCAGCAGCAGACGTGGACGTTGGGCCAGCGCGCGGGCAATCAACACCAGTTGGCGCTCTCCACCGCTGAGGGTGTTCCAGCGTCGATGCGCCAGATGGCTAATTTCCAGCATTGCCAGTGGCTGTAGGGCTGTTTCCTTCTCCCTGGCCCCGGGGAGTGCAAATGCCGCCATTTGCGGGGCAAGTCCCATCATCACCATATCGAGAACGGTGAAAGCAAACGCCCCGTCATGTGCCTGTGGTACCCAGGCGATGGCGCGGGCGCGCTCACGATCGCTGAGCTGATTTATCGCAACGCCATCGAGCAAAATGTCGCCTTGCAAGAGTGGGAGAACGCCAAGAAGAGTGCGCATCAGCGTGGTTTTCCCGCTGCCGTTTGCGCCGAGCAGGCAGCAAATGGACCCTTCTTCCACGCTGAACGAAACGTGGCGTAGTACGGGATGTCGGGCGTGGTATCCCAGGAAGGCATGTTGCACGGTCAGCAGCGTCATGAACGGCTTCCCCGCAGCAGTAGTAACAGGAAGAACGGCGCGCCAACAAACGCGGTCAGGATCCCCAGTGGAATTTCCGTGCTGCTCAACGTGCGCGCGAGGGTGTCGGTCAGCAGCAGCAAAATGGCCCCGATGCCCATTGAAACCGGCAGCAGTTGCTGATGATTATTGCCGCTCAGTAGTCGGCCAATATGCGGTACCACCAGCCCGATCCAGCCGATAATCCCGGCAATGGCGACGGTACAGGCGGTAATCAGCGTGGCGCAGACAATCAGTGACAGCCGCAGTCGGGACACGTTGATTCCCAGCGAGCGGGCTTCATCATCCGAGAGCGTGAGCAAATTCATGCGCCAGCGCAGCAGCAACAGCGGGATCGAACCGGCAGCAATCAGGGGGGCAGAGAACCAGAGGTCGTGTGCCGTAATGGTGGATAAACCGCCAAGCAGCCAGAAGGTAATTGACGGTAGCTGGGTATATGGATCGGCCAGCGTCTTGGTTAGCGAAATTCCTGCACCGCACACCGTGCCCAGCGCAATGCCAACCAGTACCAGCGTTAATACCGGATCATGACGCTTTACCCGTCGGGTGATCAGCCACACGCCCGCGACCACCAGCAGGCCACCGACAAACGCATACAGCTGAATAAACAGGACAGGTAAACCCAGCAGGATGGCTAAGCAGGCACCTAAACCAGCACCGGCCGCCACGCCGAGAATGTCCGGCGAGACCAGCGGGTTACGGAACATGCCCTGATAGGTTGTTCCGGCCCCCGCCAGCGCTGCGCCCAGCAGTAGTGCTGCCAGAATGCGCGGCAAACGAATTTGCCAGAAGACAATTTTATCCTGCGCCAACACGCTATCCTGACCTGTAATAAGCGCCATGACGTGATGTGCATCCAGGCGATAAGCACCGGAAACCGCGGCGACCATTACGCACGCCACGATAGCTGCCGTTAGCAGAATACTGAGGGTGGTGGTTCTCATCAGGCCGCCACCAACGTTTGAAATTGTGAATCGCTCAGCGTGGTATGCCAGAACAACTCAGCATAGCTCTGCATATCGGTTTTAAAGCGTGCCTCAACGTGCGGATCGAGCCAGGCGTGCAGGCGGCGTAACCCCAGCAAACGGTTGATACCGGGAGGCGCATCCAGCCAGCCAAACGGCAGGCCGCTGAGAAACAGAATGCGCTGGTCGGCTACGGCTTTAACCCCTTGCCACACTGGATCTTCTCGCAGGTACTGCGCCGTCACCGCGTCCTGAACCAGAATAATGTCAGGCTGCCAGCTCAGCAGGTTTTCCATCGACACCTGCGCCAGTCCATGTCGACCGGGGATCTGCGCCACGTTGTTCAACCCCAGTAACTCTGCCGCTTCGGTATGCAAAGAACCTTGCAAACCGGTTTCCAGCCCCCGGGCTCCACGAGCGGCATAGAAACGCAGGTTGGCGGCGGCAGAATGTGAGAACGTATCAGCTTCATCAATGAATTGCCGGGCAAGCTCGGCCTGCGCGCGGGTTCGCGTTGCGGTTCCCAGTGCGTTACCCGCGGCAGTCAACTGCGCTGGCGTTTGCCGAAGTTCACCGTTAATCAATAGCCAGGGAATTTGTGTTTGCGCGCTCACCTGCCGCGCCTGAGAAAGCCAGGTTTCGTCAGCGTTCCCGCAGTCAACCACCAGATCGGGTTTGAGCGCCAGTAAGGATTCGAGCGACAGGGTGCTGGCGCGCCCCGCCAGTCTTCCCAGTTTGGGTAATGTCCGGATGTCATCGGAAAAAGGGAGGGCGGACTGGCGGGAAAAATCGAAGGACGAAAACCCGACCAATTTCTCTGGCGCGACGGCCAGCAGCAGCACATCAGCGGGTGCTCCCGCGCTCACCACGCGCTGAATATCATCAGGTCGAGGCAGAGAACCGACATCCACGGTGATCGGCGTTTGCGCCAGGACCGGAAGGTGGCGTAACAGCAGCCCCGAGGCCAGAAGTTGAGCAAACATCCGTCTTGTCAGCGGCATTTCATTGATTCCACAAGGTGATAAATTCGCTATATATTTACATATACAGCGAATAAAAACATGTTCAGAATCAATTTCACACGGATGAAAACAGGGGATACCCCATAAGGGCTAGATGCAATAGAGACACCTGAAAAAGACAGAAGAAGACAAAAAATCCGCGACGAGGCGCGGATTGGGGGAATAACAAACGAGCCAGCGAGGGCGTTAAGGCGTGGGTTGCACCTGTTTTGCAGGTTCCGCTGGCGTACTGTTGGCTGGCGCTGGCCGCGTTGAGGGTACGCTGTCACAGGGTTTGTCTTTGGCGCAAATCAGGTCGAGCATTTTTAACGTTACGCCGTTGGTCCAGCCAAAGCCGTCCTGTAACGGGTACTCGCCACCGCCGCCGCCGGTCCCTGTGGTGCTGACATCATATTTTTCGACCAGTTTTTTCTCCCGGTCATAGGTGTGCTGGACGTTGGTGAGGAAGCGCCAGGTGACGTCCATGGCGACCTTATCCTGGCCGTAGTTTTGTAACCCGGACGCCGCAACCCACTGTAGCGGGGCCCAGCCGTTGGGAGCATCCCACTGTTGACCGCTTTTCACCGACGTCGTGGCCAGACCGCCGGGTTGCAGCAGATGCGCCTGAGTTGCCGCAGCCACTTTGCTGGCGCGATCGTTGGCCGCTGCATTGACATACAGTGGGAACAGGGCGGCGGCGGTCAGCTGATTGCGTACTTTCTTACTTTTCAAATCGTAGTCGGCATACCAGCCTTCTTTGTCGTTCCACAGATACTTTTCGATCCCTTTTTGCCGCGCATTGGCGAATCCTTCGTACTGAGCGGCTTTAGCTTCATCGCCTGCGGCTTTGCTGGCAAGCGCAATCATTTTCTCCATCTTGTACAGCAGTGCATTGAGATCGACAGGGACGATGCTGGTCGTGCGCAGGGTGCTCAGCTGGTTTGGATTGTCCATCCAGCGCGAGCTGAAGTCCCAGCCGGATGCGGCGGCTGAACGCAGGTCGCGGTAAATTTCCGTGGCTGGACGGTTCGGATTGCTTTTAGCGGTGGCGATATCTTCAACCCAGGACTCCGGCCTTGGCGTATCGCGGTCATCCCAGTAGCGGTTTAACACGGTGCCGTCGCCCAGTTTAACCACCCGCTTATTCTGCTGATTGGGCTGGAGCGTTTCGACGCCTTCCATCCAGTAGTTGTATTCTTTCTGCATCTGCGGCAGGTATTTTTTCAGCGCGTCATCGCCGTCGTGCTGCGCCAGCAGTTCAACCATAAAGGCGAAGAATGGCGGCTGGGAGCGGCTCAGGTAGTAGCTGCGGTTACCGTTAGGAATGTGTCCCCAGGCATCAATCTCGTAAGCGAAGTTCGCCACCATATCGGAGACCTTATCCCAGTGGTTGCTCTCGGCAAGCCCCAGCATGGTGAAATAACTGTCCCAGTAATAAATTTCACGAAAACGACCGCCCGGCACGACATACGGTTTCGGCAGCGGCAGCAACGAGTCCCATTTTTCGGTGTCGGTTGTTGAGCGCGTTAACACCGGCCACAGCCCATCAATATGCTCGCGCAGCGACTGCCCGGCGGGTGGCACGTATTTCTCGCCCTCTTTGGGCAGCGTAAAATTCACGTCGACAAAATGGCGCAAATCGAAGCCGGACTGGTTTTTCTGCATCCGGTAATCGGCAAGGATCATCAGCGGATCGTTGTTGGGCACCGCATCGGCAAAGGTTTTCTGATCCGGGAACAGTTTGGCTGTTTGTACATCATTAAACAAAGGACCGAGCAGGATATCAGGGGGTTGCGGCGTACCGGCTGGCTGTTCCTCGGCGTGGGTGCCGAATGAGGCAAGGGCAAAAAGGGTGCTTGCGAGCGTCAATTTTATAACAACAGAAAGTGGGCCAGGGTGGCGAATTGCTGGCGTTATCATCGGGTAATCTCCTTAGCGGCATGCCGAAGTTGCGGCATTTACCATGAGAAAACCTTAGTTCAGGATCGACCGTTGCGCGTTATCGAGACCTCATTTTGCGAACAAACAGACATTTCCTGATCGGTGATGAAAGTTGCACGCCCTTTGCGCTAAAAGGGCGTGCAGCGGCTTTAAGCCGTGTGAGCAACCAGATGCGCCACGCAGTCGAGGGTCACGGTGTCACCCATTTTGATGTCATCAAGCGCCTCGCCTTGCTGACAGACCCAGCCGATGCCCATTTCGCGGGCAATAATCGCCGAATGGGAGGCTTCGCTTCCGGCCCGCAGACAGATACCTTTGATGGTCAGCGGATCCAGTTGCAAAACGGTGGAAGGGTAAATGACATCTGCTACCAAAATGGTCGGGCGAATAAAGGTCGGTATTTGCGCAGGGATCCCGGTCAAATGCCGCAGCGAGCGGTACAGCAAATCGTCAATATCGATATACCGCGCCTGCAAATAAGGATCGTCGAGCCGGAGATACTGCTGACTCAGATCGCTCAGTACCGTGTGCCAGGCATATTCAGCGCGACACTGTTTTTCGCGCATTAAATCACAGGCCATGTCATACAACTCTGCATCGTCCAGCAGGGTGTGGTGACCGGAGAAAATCGCGGCAATATCCGCGGAGTATTTCTCTTCGGCAAGCGCCGTTAAGCAGCTCAAATCTTCCAGCGTATTGTGGATAGCCGCCTGTAACCGCTGCTGTTCGTGCTGTAAATCTGCGGCTGGCTGCGGGGCTACTTCCGCTGCGAGCGGCGTATAGCAAAAGGCCACTCCCGTCACCTGTGCGGGTGCCGAGTTTGTGATGCCGCCAGCATGCGGTAGCTCAACAGATTCACCAAAATTCTCTGCGGCCAGCTGTTTGAACGCCGCCAGTGCGTCGTCGGCCTGCTCGCCTTTGGCAATTAAGCGCAGCGTGTCATTACAGCGCACCTGCAGCAGGGCGATTTGGTTCAGGCTGTCCGGGACCACGCACTTACCGTTTTTCTCAAGCAGCATGTCGGCGCGAAAGCCAGACAGCGTTGAGACCAGCCGCGACGCCGGGCGAACGTGGATGCCGTTGGGGTTTTTGACCACCACGGCAATTGAGCGGGCCTCGGCATCGGCAGCAAGAGCTGTCGGCGTGGTAATGGTCGGGGACGACGAGGGTAAACCCAGTTGCTCATATTTGGCGTCGAGGGCGTTCATGGCATCGCGAATGACGCGGTCGATGTCGCCACCTGCGGCTGCGCTGACCGTTGCGGCCAGCGTCCCTTCAACCAGCGGGGCTGCGCACAAGCGTACCTTCGCAGCGATTGCCGGATCGAGCAGCTCCAGTGCGGTTTCCGCACTTAATAGCGCGCTGCCAATATCCATCATTACCAGCACGTGATCGGTATCCGCGACGGACTCAATGGCTTCCATCACCTTAATCGGGTCGGTGCCAATCGGGTTCTCGGGATCGTCAATACCTGCGGCGATCGCCAGTTTGCAACCTTCGCCCATTAACATTTGTCGGGCTAACTCGCCGACGCCTGCGCCCAACTGAGCGCTATGAGACACAATAACCAGGTTTACCATCGCTTTATCCTTACTCTCTGGCCGCCTGAGCCAGCATTTGCATCATAAACATCACGGACGTTGCGCCGGGATCCTGATGCCCAATACTGCGCTCACCAAGGTAGCTGGCGCGGCCCTTGCGTGCCTGCATGGTGATGGTGCTTTGTGCGGCGGCTTCTGCTTGCTGGCTCGCCGTCTCCAGTGCCGCCTGCACGCTTAATTTTTGTTCGCAGGACTGACGCAGCGACTCGACTACCGGCACCCAGACATCGCACATGGTTTTGTCTCCAGGCTCGGCTTTACCCCGGCTAATCACACCCTCTGCGCCATCGCGTATCATCTGATACAGCTCGTCCAGCGTCAGGCTTTGATGGGCCTGAGTGACCTGCGCGGCGCGGATGAAGAAGGTGCCGAACAGCGGACCGCTGGCCCCCCCGACGCTGGAGAGCAGCACCATGCCGGTGTTTTTCAAAATAAAACCGATGTCTTTATCCGCAATGGACGGTAGTTTTTCGACCACTTTACTGAAGCCACGGTGCATATTCAGGCCGTGGTCGGCATCGCCAATTTCCCGGTCAAGACCGGTCAGAAAATCACTTTCAGTGGTGAAAATTTCACCGCATCGATAGAGCCAGTTAACAATTTGCGTTCTGTTGAGGGACATCATGAATCTCCTTATTTACCCCAGTTGAGAGCAGGGGTGTGCACCGGTGCATCCCATAGGTTCAGCGTTTCGTCATCGACCTTTAACAGGGTGATGGAGAAACCGGTCATATCCAGAGAGGTACAGTAAGAGCCGATCAGATTGCGTTCGATGGTAATGCCCATATCCTGACAGCGGCTCTCAAGACGGTTATAGACGCCGTAGAGTTCGGACAGCGGCGTTGCGCCGAGGTTATTGACCAGTGCGATGACGCGGTCGCCTTGTTGCAGTGCCTGCTTGGTTTCTTTACCTTCCAGCCAGGCGCCCTGGACATTATCCCAGTGGCGCAGCGTACGGCTGTAGTTACCGTTTTCCAGCAAAGTGTCGAACATTTCATCCACGGTCTGGTTGAGAGATGAGAAGGCGCGGCGGTCGATCCCCGGTTCCCCGTGAATGCCGACACCAAACTCCATTTCGTTATCCTGCAGCGTGAACGAGGGCTGCCCGGCGGCCGGGACGGTACAGGCTCCGATGGCGATACCAATAGAGTGGCCGAGGTTATTCAGCGAGCGACCCAGCGCGGCGCACGCGTCCAACGAATCCCCGCGTTCGGCGGCCGCGCCGACCAGTTTTTCAATCAGCACGGTATTGGCCACGCCACGACGTCCGGCGGTATACAGGCTGTCTTTTACCGCCACGTCGTCATCGACGACCATGGTCGTGACCTTGACGCCGCTTTCGTGCAATAACTCGGTGGCGGTTTCGAAGTTCAGAATATCGCCAGTGTAATTTTTGATGATTAGCAGCACGCCTTCGCCACCGTCAATCTGCATGGCGCATTCAAACATTTTGTCCGGGGTTGGCGAGGTGAAAATCTCACCTGGACAGGCGCCCGCGAGCATGCCCTGACCAATATAGCCGCAGTGCATCGGCTCATGCCCGCTGCCGCCGCCGGAAAGCAGCGCCACTTTGCCCATCACCGGCGCGTCAGCACGGGTGACGTACACCGGGTCCTGATGCAGCGCGAGGGAAGGGTAAGCTTTTGCCAGTCCGGCGAGTTGTTCATTCAGTACGTCTTCAACACGGTTGATCAATTTTTTCATTTTTATGCTCCGTAGACAGTCCTGAGATGGCTGCAAAAAACGGCAGACATCTGATGTAGGGTATCGGTGATGTACAACGCCACGGCGACCGCTCGCTGCCGATAAGGTAATTTTGCACACGGGCCGTCAAAAGAAAATTGCGGTGATGAGCGTTTCAATACGAAACTTCTTCGAGGCATAACGTTCCAGTTTGAAACGTCATGGCGCATTAATCAGCGGAAATGAGAGATGCGGCAGGTTTGACGCAGAACGCCTGAGCGTGGTGGAGTGCGATGTAAAAACCACCTGCAGTGCAGGTGGTTTTGTACGCAAGAGGGGTTCCGGTATTAGCCAGGATAGATACCGCGGTCTTTACGCGCCAGCAGAATACGCTCACAGGCTACAATGTAGGCCGCAGTACGCAGAGAACAAGATTTCTCGGCGGCTTTTTCCCACACGTGGATCATCGCGTCGGTCATGATTTTATCCATGCGCGCGTTGATCTCTTCTTCGCTCCAGAAGAAGCTTGCCATGTCCTGCACCCATTCGAAGTAGCTGACGGTAACGCCGCCGGCGTTACACACCACGTCAGGCACGACGACGATACCACGGCTTGCCAGAACGTCATCAGCGTCCGGGTAGGTCGGGCCGTTTGCGCCTTCAAGCACCAGCTTACAGGTCAGCGTTTCTGCGCGATGGCAGGTAATCTGGCCTTCAAGCGCCGCCGGGATCAGAATATCCATCTCCAGGCTCCAGAATGCTTCGCTGGCGATGGTTTCAGCGCCCGGGAAACCGGCAATCTGTTTGTGCTCCAGCTGCCAGGCGGTGAGGGCGTTCATGTCGATCCCAGTGGTGTTAAACAGAGTTGCGGTATGATCCTGAATAGCCACCACGCGTGCGCCAGCGCTGGCGAACAGGCGGGCTGCTTCACTACCCACGTTACCAAAACCCTGTACCGCCACGCGTGCGCCTTCAATGGCAATGTTGGCACGGCGCGCCACTTCCAGACCGCTGACGAAAACGCCGCGACCGGTGGCTTTATCACGGCCCAGAGAGCCACCCAGATGAATAGGTTTACCGGTGACTACGCTGGTTACGGTGGTGCCGTGGTTCATGGAATAGGTGTCCATCATCCACGCCATCACTTTGCCGTTAGTGCCGACATCTGGTGCAGGAATATCTTTCTGCGGTCCGATTATAATGCCGATTTCGCTGGTATAGCGGCGGGTCAAACGCTCCAGTTCGCCTTCAGACAGCGAGAACGGATCGACGCGAACGCCGCCTTTCGCGCCGCCGTACGGCAGGTTAAGCGCGGCGCATTTGATGGTCATCCACGCAGAAAGGGCCATCACTTCATTAAGATCAACATCAGGATGATAACGCACACCACCTTTACCAGGACCTCGGGAGAGGTTGTGCTGCACGCGGTATCCTTCGAAATGGCGGATAGTACCGTCATCCATTTGTACCGGGATATCGACAATCAGCGCGCGTTTTGGGTGACGCAGGGTATCCACCCAGTGGGAAAGTTCGCCCAGGTAAGGGGCCACACGCTCGATTTGTTGCAGGTAGGTATTCCAGGCAGATGTGTTGCTATCTGAAGCGTAAGATAACTTATCCATGATAAACCTTAGTTATAAAAAGTAATATGTTCTTAATTTCGCCGTGGTATACAGTGGATCTCACTATATAAACTTAAATTTAACATTTTTTTCAAAAAACAGCCTGTCTTCAAGGCACGCTTTGTCACACGGATAGCATTCACTCTTCGGTTGGAAATGAATAATTACCCATTTTCAAACTGAAAATATGGCGATATTCGTAATAACAAACCGAATAAAATGAATAATATCGAAGGTCTGCTATTTGTCAGATTTATGACGCACCTCAAAAAGTAAAAAATATGATAATAATTTGTATTTTACTTATTGCATTTATGATGAGGTCAGTAAGTCACGGAGATAGTCACGGTATCGGCATAGTCGTCAGGGGTGAAATTGGCGCTGGGGACGGTGGCGTAAACCGGATAATCGGTGGTTAAACCCGTACCGTTGCCAGCCACGGTGTTGGGCGAGGTGCTCCCCCATACCGTGCCGCTGGGACCCGGTGTCGAACTCAGCTGATATGGCACTTTATCCTGATTGGTTCCGGTTCCTTTCAACACACCATACCCTGCCGTATTGCCGTTCGATGGCTGTAATCCAATGGTATACGGGGTGTTATTGGTACAGGCGACGCCGAGCGCGCTTTTTGCCGTGACATTGCGATCGGTGGCCTTAGAGGGAGTAAAGCTAATGTTGTTGGCGTAGCTGATCGCGCACTGTTTTGTGACATTGGCTGTGACGGTGAAGGGCAGTCGGGCCACAACGGTATCACCGCAGTTAGTGGGGGGGAAAAGCAGGCCAGGATTGATTGTGACCAGCGCCGTCGCTGCCGTATAGCTATCCTGATAGTTTCCCGGTACCGCGGCGGTTTGCGGGGCGACAAGCTTCGCAGACACCGTCAGCGTACCGGTCACCGGCGTCAGGTTGAGTAAGTTAAGTTGCACCATCGGGAAGGTGGTGCCCGACTGATACTGGCTTCCCCAGATTTTGCTGTACCCGGCGTCCTGGTACAGTTGATAGGCCAGCGTTCTGGCAGGCGTGCCGCTTAATGACATTGTCCTGGTGCCGACCTGTCCGCTGACGCCGGAGATACCGATATTAAAACAGAGATTGATCCCCGCCAGCACGTCGCCAAGCTCTTTGGCGCAGCTGTAGCTAAAGGTCATCGATGACGTTGCGCCAGAGGTCGACAGCGGATTCACCGTGCCAAAATTAACCGGCTGCACATTGCTCACCGAACAGGTGACCGCATAACTGACTCCCGGGCATCCGAGAAATCCGACAATCAGGACCAGATATCTTAGCCGCATAAAAATACTCCTGTTATCGGCATACCAGTGGGCCAATCTGCACGATGCCTCGCGCTGAAGCAGGATAGTCAAACGTCACGCTACAGGTACCGGTTTCTGTATTTACACGCAGGGCATTGTGCTGTTCCAGCGTGTCGAACCAGGTCATACCGTCAAACCCGACGAGAGATGACTGACCCGCGCCGGTGGTGGCGATGGCCACGCTCCCTTCAGGAATAGCCTGACCCTGTTCATCAACGAGGATCACCTGCGCGGCGCGTACGGGAGTGATGCCAAAACTGACCAGCGTGCCGGAACGGTCTGCAGGCGTGGCATTCGCCTCGACGCGGGCGATGCGCATATTGGCGGGCAGATCCATCGGGTCAATGCTGATTTGGTTATTTTGATAGCTGTTCAGGGAGGTGACCAGCAGCAGGCCATTGTCATCGCTGGTGCCGATCACGTTGTTCTGTAGCTTGACTGGAACGTCCGGAATACCATCTGTTGACACCACGGCAAAGCCATTGTTGATTTCACGTGCGGCAAACAGGCCGCCGCCCATCATCACCACGGAACCGGTCGCGCCAGCATAGCTATAGTGGTTATCCGGCAGCCGACTGAAGCCGGTGTAGGCTTTTCCATAACGGCCTAAATATCCCACTTCTCCCTGACCGCTTTGCTGCGATGCTTGCTGGCTGGCGGCCACGTTCCAGCCCCAACCGCCGTCCGCGGGCGGTGTCTGGCTGGCATTAAGCTGATAGCCCATTTCATCATGGGTGCGCTGCATGGTGCTGCTGACGCTCAGGTTACTGCTGGTGGTGACGGTCAGCATCAGGTAGACGCTGCGATCGCGGCCATCATCAACGTTCTGATTGAAACCTGCGTTAAGGGACACGTTGTCGGAAAGGGACTTGTACCAGCTGGCGTTGGCATAGCGCACTGCGCGTTCGTGCGGATAGCGAAACTGCAGGTAGCTCAGGCTGATATTCCCGGCAGACGCCAGAGAATAGCCAATCACCGTATTGCTGCTCAGCGTTGGCGGTGGTTCACCATAATGGGTCGCTACATCACGATAATCGCCGGAGGTGGCGGTGGTACTGGTGCTGAAATTAAATTTTTCTCCGGACCAGCGATATCCCACACTGTATAAAAAACCGTTCTTTCCGGAATCCGCACTGGCGGCAAATGCCGTGGAGAGCGTTCCACTGCGGCTACCGGGGATCCAGTCGTTGCTGACACCGGCGTTAATCAGCCCATCGCTGGTCTCGGCGTGCGCACCGGCGGTGACGCTATTGCTGAACCCCCGACGCCAGGTACCGCTGAACACCGGGGCGCTGGCATAATCAAACGAGGAGTAGCCGTAGTTCTCTCGCACCACGCCAAGCTCGGCTGACCAGGAGGTCAGGCCTGCGCGCAGCAACTGCTGATCGTTGTAAAAAGAGAAATTTTGCACCGTCGTTCTGCCCAGCGCATCCGTCATCATCACCTGGCCGGTTCCCGCGCCGCTGATATTGGGCATGGTGTTAATCTGAAAACTGCCCGCCGGGACTTCGCCGTTGTAGTACCTGACCCCGTCAACATACAGCTCTACGTTGGATGGCAACGTCGCGGAGCCGAGATACGCGGGAAGCGGGGTGGTTGGCATATACGGCTGCAAACCAAAATCGGTCCCTATCTGAATGCCTCCGATACGGGTTGGGCGAGATCCGGCGAGCGAACTGGTCAGCGTATCGCCCACGGTCAGCGCCAGCATCTTTTCCGGGAACGATGAGCGCCAGCTGGTATCCAGCCGGTTGAAGGTGTTATCTGCATCGGTTTCGGTGGAATACTGAGTAAGCTGAGTGGTACTTAACACCCCTGAACCATTAAAGGCTCGCAGCTCGCTAAACGTGTTCACGCTGCTTTTATCGCCCTGCTCTGCGTAAATATCATAATTAAGCAACGCCCCGCGTGTTGATGAGACCATCGGGGCGGCTTCTGCTGGTGGGTTTATCTGGGCGGGGGCAAGGTCGAGTTCACTCAGTGGCACAGTAAGTGCCAGCGTTTGCAGCTGTTTGTTGTAGTCAACATGGAGTTGGGAGATATCGTTCAGCGCGACGGGCTTAGTGGCTCCCTCTGGCAGACGAAACCCCAGCGTGCGTAGGGTATTGGCACCGCCGTACAGCTTTTCGTTTTCATAGCCAAAATGAACCAACCCGACGGAATTGCCGTTTACCGTCACGTCGAGATATAAATCGACGCCGGGCAGGGGGGAGTCGTCACGAATAACGCCATTTTCTGTCGTGTTGTTTATCTGCGCGTAAGTCATTCCCGATAGTAATGCCCCGCTAAGCAAGCCACATGTCACCACAAGCCAGGGCCAGTCAGAGATCGTGTACTGTTTTTTGGCCATTGACCGTGACTTCAACTTTACCGCCGTAATGGGTATCACTGGCAGACGGGGATATTATCCACCGCATCGTTGAACCGGGAAGAACGTAGCCTAACAGCCCTGGACTCATCACTTTTTTCACGCCATTACGCTGTATAAACGTGGCGGCTGACAACTGGGCATGGGCATTTCCCTGATTACTGACTTCAAGAAAATTTTTGCCGTCACGCTGCTGTATCTTCCAGCGTAATTTGGCCGCCATCTCAGCCTGCGTTGTTGGTTGAATAAAAACGGGCACGGAATAATGCATCACAAATTGCAGTTTATTTTTTTGTAATTTCGCTGGCGGTAATTCATCAATGGATAAGCGATAGGCTTCTTCGGTAGATGCTGATGGCGGCGCAGTTCGAATCACGCGGATAAGTTGCCGTTCACCCGGGGCTAATGCCAGCATTGGCGGGCTGATGACCAGCCCCTGAGACGGCGACAGCCTGTCGCCGTCAGCGCCCTGACGCCAGTGAAAAACGCGTACCTGGGCATTCAGTACGCTTTCACCTGCGTTGCTTAACCAGATACCGTCGGCGTTTTGCGTCGCCTGCAATGTTAAGGTTACGGGGGCTATCTGCAGCCCGCCTGCCGTCGCGATGTTGATGTTCATCGCTATTACTGACAGGCATGCGAAGGCACACTGCACAGGCAGTTTCAGTGTCATTGGTCGTCCTGAGGTTAGTAGTTAACGTTAACCGTTACGATGTCGGCATAGTCATCAGGCGCGAAGTTGGCACTCGGTGCGGTGGCATATACGGTGAAACTTTGCCCGAGCCCGGTTCCGGTCGACGCAACCCCATTTCCCATGCTTTCTGCGGTGGCTGTATTTCCCCAGACCGGACCTGTTGCTGACGTTTGATTCAGCTGGTACGGCACTTTATCTGTGTTCGTTGCCGCGTTTGCCACCGAGGACATAGCGCCCCTGCCCGTGGTATTCCCGCCGTTAGCAACCGAGGGTGCCAGGCCAATAAAATAAGGTGTAGTCCTGGAGCAGTTAATCGAAATTGTGTTACTTGCCGATGTATTTGTCGCTGTAGCATTAACCGAGCCCAGTGAAATATTTGACCCTGATCCTGCGGTGACGGTACAGGCTTTTTGAATTGTCATCAGCACCTGAAATGTGCCGTTTGCGGTTGCAGCATCTGCCACTGGCATTATGGAAAAGGTGCTGCAACAAAGAATTAAGCGGGTGACTATAACTGGAGCCATATTCTTTACCTTTTTCAAATAACCACACTTTTTGCTTTGAAAAAACAATAATGTGATACAACGAGTCATGATTTAACCCTAGGATAAGTATTAGTCTTATGCCAGTTGGTCTAATGAATTTTACTTAGGAAAAAGGTGATGGTGTCGACAAAAAATAATACCATCAGGTGAGTATCTGGTTTCTTTTTATTTACCCTTAGACATGCAACGCGTAGACGCTGCTATTCCCCGATTCCCGCAAAGTTAACTAAAATGTGACAACTTTCTGCCTGCTTGTTGTGTAGAATTTCAGTATCTGGATCGTGAGGGCCAATGAAGTGAATCAGGATAAGAAACTACTTATCGTAGAAGACGATGAAAACATCGCTGAACTGTTGCAGTTACATCTACGTGGGGAGGGGTTTACGGTAACTCATGCGATAAATGGCAATATCGGTATGGCGTTGCTTAACCAGGGCGATTGGGATGCCCTGATCCTGGATCTAATGCTTCCTGGCGTTGACGGACTCGAAATCTGTCGCCATGCCAGAACCATGACGCGTTATACGCCAATCATTATTATCAGTGCCCGCTCAGGTGAAACCCAGCGTATTCTCGGGCTTGAACTGGGCGCTGACGATTACCTCGCTAAACCGTTTTCAATGCTTGAACTGGTCGCCCGTGTAAAGGCGCTCTTTCGCCGTCAGGAAGCAATGAGTAAAAACTTACGCCTGGATGCTGGAGTGCTGATTTTCGATAATCTCTCTATTGATCCGCTGGCCCGGGATGTTCAACTTAATCATCAGTCGGTTGAGTTGACGCCCAGAGAGTTTGATTTACTCTACTTTTTTGCCCAGCATCCGGATACCGTCTTTTCGCGTTTGGATCTGCTAAAACAGGTCTGGGGATACGAACACGAAGGCTACGAGCATACGGTCAATACGCATATTAATCGCCTACGCCTCAAGATTGAGGAGAATCCAGCGGAACCTAATTTTATCCGTACCGTCTGGGGAAAAGGCTATAAATTCACTGCACAGCCACGCGAGTAATCATGCGAACTTATACTCTTTCACAGCGTTTAACGTTGGTTTTTGCACTCCTGTTTATTACCTCGTGTGCTCTGTTAGGCTGGTTGCAGGTGCGAACCAGTACCGAATACAGTAAGGCTGTTATTCAGCAACTTTCTGCGGGCCTTGCCGGGCATATCAACCAACGTTACCCGCTGCTTGAACATGATGGTCTGAATAAAGATTCAATGCGTAACTTGTTCAATCATCTAATGGCCGTGAACCCCAGTGTAGAAGTCTATTTACTGGATAAATATGGCAATATCATTGGTGATGCCGCACCACAAGGGCGCATTAAGCGTCATCGGGTCGATTTACAGCCGATACAGTCAGCCCTGAACAATCCTCATTACCCTATTTACGGCGACGATCCCCGTAGCGTTGATGCGAAGAAAGTGTTTAGTGTCTCACCAATGCGCCAGGATGGGCAGATAAAAGGCTACTTATACGTGATTCTGCTTGGGGAAAATTACAATGCCTTAAACAGCAACGCGCAATTTGAAGCATTGCTGAAGATAGTCTTACTTTCCATCAGTCTTGTTGCTTTATTGGGGCTGGTGGTCGGTGCTCTCGCCTTGCGCTGGATAACCCGCCCCCTGCGCGAACTCTCTTCTCAGGTTCATGCCCTGGAAACCGGGGGGATAGAAGAAATGCAGACAATGGCGGCACAGCCCCGGCAAATTAATACCAGTAACGATGAAATTAGCCAGCTTCGCCAGGGGGTGATCTCCATGGCTCAACGCATCTCAGAGCAATGGCACCGACTTTCACAACAAGAGCAGTTACGACGTGAATTTATCGCCAACATTTCCCATGATTTGCGCACACCGTTGACTTCATTACACGGCTACCTTGAAAGCCTGTCCGTGATGTCAGCCAGCCTGAGTGAAGCAGATAAACAGCGTTATCTTAATATCGCCCTCGCACAGAGCCAAAAAGTTGGCACACTTGCCCAGTCGCTGTTTGAGCTTGCTCGCCTGGAATATGGCGTGGTCAAACCCCAGAAAGAGACATTCTCGATAAGTGAACTGCTGCAGGATGTTTTTCAGAAATTCGAACTTTCCGCGCAAACCAAACAGCTGGACTTGCTGGTAGATATTCAACCTGGCCTGCCACTTATTGACGCAGATCTGGGAATGATCGAACGTGTTCTTACCAATCTGCTGGATAATGCTATTCGTCATACTCCCGACAAAGGCGTTGTTGCTGTGCGCCTGTGGCGAGAAGCGGATAAAGTGATGGTGCAAATTAGCGACACCGGTCCTGGGATCCCGCAAGAATTGATGGAGGGATTATTCATTCGTCCTTCGATTGCTAACCCGGCAGGTATAAGGGTAGGTGGGCTGGGGCTGATGATTGTGCGCCAGATGCTACAGCTACACGGCAGCGAAATTACGCTGATTGAAACACCGAAATGCGGTGCCTGCTTTCGCTTTGGGCTAACGATCTGACAACCGTTTCTCAGATATGCATAGCCAGAAAGGTGATTACTGAGTGTAGAAAGTAATATTTATCCATTTCTTATAATCACTATATCTGGCTAGATATGCTTTTTATAATATTTCAATAAGTTAAAAATCTGCCATAACGACAGATTTTTATAATTTATAATTAGAGATTTGCAACGTTATGATATACTTTTTGAACATCATCGTCATCTTCAAGGGCATTAACAAGTCCTTCAAAGATTTCTAAATCTTCTGGTGAAAGTTCAACTTCTGACTGAGCAATCATTTCTAATTCTGTTGTTGAGAATTCAGTAATTCCGGCTGCTTTAAGCGCTGCAATTCCTTTGTGAAGGTCAGTGGCTTCAGTATAAATAACGATGTTCCCTTCTTCTTCGGTAACATCACGAACATCAACTTCAGCATCAATCAATATT
The DNA here is from genome assembly GCF_018342065.1 of Citrobacter sp. FP75. Lineage (GTDB taxonomy): Bacteria > Pseudomonadota > Gammaproteobacteria > Enterobacterales > Enterobacteriaceae > Citrobacter. Next base: position 1,055,129 of record NZ_JAFDOE010000001.1, read on the forward strand.
TCAAAAATATGATCAGAGTCTGATCCTTTAAATACAATCACTCCAGTGTTGTCAAACATATAGCTGACAGAACCTGCCGCTCCGATATTCCCGCCTTTCTTATTAAAAATTGTGCGGATATTAGCAATCGTGCGGTTAACATTTGAAGTCAACGTTTCAGCGATAACCATAGAACCACTTGGTCCAAAGCCTTCATACCGCCCTTGCACGAACGTTTCATCTCCGCCACCTTTGGCTTTATCAATTGCTTTATCAATAACGTGCTTTGGAACTTGTGCTTGTTTCGCACGTTCAATAACGAATTTTAAAGATGAGTTTGATTCTGGGTCTGGTTCACCTTGTTTAGCCGCCGCATAGATTTCCACACCGAATTTTGCATATATATTAGACGTTGCACCGTCTTTAGCCGTTTTTTTAGCAACAATATTGGCCCATTTACGTCCCACTGGAATAGTCTCCTCGAAAATTTATTTACATTACTAACAGGTTAATAACCTTTGTGTTTTCCGCTATATTATATCATGACATGTAAATTCTCGTCTATGAGAAAGAAAAACATCACAATTTTGCGTGCTGTTACTTTAATTTTTTAATGGTTAATGTTGTGGGTAAGTTATTTCAAAATTTTACTCTGGTTCTTTTGTTATTACACTTAATAAATGAATCGTAGTAATAATATATAATACAAAAGAAACGATTGTGATAATCCAGACAAAAAAAATCTACTATTAAATTTGCTACAGCACTGCTTACAGAGCGCTACAGCCCCTCACTCAGCGAAATCAGTCGCTACACCATACTGTTATCCACTGTTTTATAAAGGTAAGTCTGTTGGAGCCTTGAGCGTAGGCGAGGGGAGTTGGAAGCAAGATGGAAGGATGAAAAAAATCCACGCAATTGCGTGGATTTTATAGGATTTTGTGATTTTCATGAGATTCAATACAACCTCATGAGACAACAAATTTTATTTAGACGTTAAACAGGAAGTTCATTACGTCGCCATCTTTAACGATGTAATCTTTACCTTCTGCGCGCATCTTACCTGCTTCTTTCGCGCCTTGCTCACCCTTGTAGGTGATGAAGTCTTCAAACGCGATGGTCTGTGCGCGGATAAAACCTTTCTCGAAGTCGGTGTGAATTTTACCCGCAGCCTGCGGTGCGGTAGCGCCGACAGGAATGGTCCATGCACGGACTTCTTTTACGCCTGCGGTGAAGTAGGTCTGCAGGTTCAGCAGTTCGTAACCGGCGCGGATCACGCGGTTCAGACCTGGTTCTTCAATTCCCAGCTCAGCCATAAATTCTTCACGATCGGCATCGTCGAGTTCGGCGATATCGGATTCAACAGCAGCGCACACGGCAACCACAACGGAACCTTCGGCTGCAGCGATCTCACGTACTTTATCGAGGTACGGGTTGTTCTCAAAACCGTCTTCGTTGACGTTGGCGATATACATGGTCGGCTTCAGAGTCAGGAAGCTCAGGTATTTGATGGCGGCTTTGTCTTCGTCAGTCAGGTTGGTCAGTGAACGCAACATACCGGCGTTTTCCAGCTGCGGCAGACATTTTTCCAGCGCGGCCAGCTCAGCTTTGGCGTCTTTGTCGCCGCCTTTGGCTCTCTTTTGTACGCGGTGAATTGCGCGCTCGCAGGTATCCAGATCAGACAGCGCCAGCTCGGTGTTGATGACGTCGATATCGTCAGCCGGATCCACTTTGTTATTAACGTGGATGATGTTGTCGTTTTCAAAGCAGCGCACCACGTGGCCGATTGCTTCGGTTTCGCGGATGTTGGTCAGGAACTGGTTGCCCAGACCTTCACCTTTGGACGCGCCTTTTACCAGACCTGCAATATCGACAAATTCCATAGTGGTCGGGAGAATACGCTGTGGCTTGACGATCTCAGCCAACTGGTCCAGACGCGGATCGGGCATCGGTACAACGCCAGTGTTCGGCTCGATAGTACAGAACGGGAAGTTAGCCGCTTCAATACCCGCTTTGGTGAGCGCGTTGAACAGGGTGGATTTGCCTACGTTTGGCAAACCGACGATACCGCATTTGAATCCCATGTTTAAATCACCTTAATCTTTTGATATTCAACCTGTTATGGAAAACAGATTGTAGAAAAGTAAATAACTCTGCCCATTATACACAGCACGCGGCAAAAATGCCGCACATCGCTGCTTATTGTGCTTTAAAGGTATGTAACCGGCTGGTTGCTTTGGTCAGGCCATCTTTGAACAAAATCTCGGTACAACGCGCCGCTTCGTCGATGGCTTCATCAATTAACTTCTGTTCAGAAACAGGCGGTTTGCCTAACACAAAGCCGACAACTTTATTTTTATCGCCGGGATGACCAATTCCCACGCGTAAGCGATGAAAGTTCGGGTTATTGCCTAACTTGCTGATGATGTCCTTCAGACCGTTATGTCCGCCATGCCCGCCGCCGAGCTTAAATTTCGCGACGCCCGGGGGCAGATCTAATTCGTCGTGGGCGACCAAAATTTCATCGGGGTTAATCCGGTAAAAGCTGGCCATCGCGCCGACTGCCTTGCCGCTCAGATTCATAAATGTGGTTGGTACCAGCAGACGGACATCTTCACCTTCGAGGGTTACTCTGGAGGTGTAACCGAAGAATTTCGGCTCATCGCGCAGGGGGGCGCGTAATCTCTCCGCCAGCAAATCGACGTACCATGCGCCTGCATTGTGTCGCGTAGCCGCATATTCTGCGCCGGGGTTTGCCAGACCGACAATCAATTTAATCGTCACGTATTTTGTCCTGAGTGTGTCCATAACCGGCGTGTAGTTTACTGTCTGTCGGCGCGCTTGACAAAAAACTGCGTGCGTACCTGCAAATACTGAATAATTGCTCTGCTGGACTATTAGAAAATGAGACAGTTCAGTAGGTTAATTGTAAAGTTTTGTTGCATGAGTGTTTGTAATTGTGATCGCTGGCGCACATGCGAACGGGAGTGTTGTCTATACTTTACACATAAGGATTAGGGGTATTCCCTGTAGCAACCCAAAGTTCCGGAGGTGACACATGAAACGCAAAAACGCTTCTTTACTCGGTAACGTGCTCATGGCTTTAGGGTTGGTGGTGATGGTTGTCGGTGTTGGCTATTCAATCTTAAATCAACTGCCGCAATTTAACCTGCCACAATTTTTCGCACACGGTGCCGTGCTCAGTATTTTTGTTGGCGGCGTACTCTGGCTGGCGGGTGCCCGCGTCGGCGGTCATGAACAAATCAGCGATCGTTACTGGTGGGTTCGCCATTACGATAAACGCTGTCGTCGTAATAATGGCCAACGCCATAGCTAAGCGGTGACATTTTCTGCAGACCAGCCAGCTCACGCTGACTGGTTTTCAGCTCGCTTTATTTTTGTGCGAGCGAGACCGGATGCGCAGCAGTAACGCTAATAGCGCTAAAACAACCGCCAGATATCCCATCACGTACATTCCCTGATGTTTTCTTGCTGCTAACTGCGGATCGGCCACCCATGCCAGAAACGCGGTGACGTCGCGCGCGTACTGTTCTTCGGTTTGTGGGATATGGGCTTGCCCGGTCCAGGTGATTTCACCGTCTGCCAGTGGTTTTGGCATATTGATAATCCCGCCGGGGAAATAGCGGTTAGCCTTAAGCTCGGGATCGTCAGGGAGATAGCCGGTCAGCAGCGCATAAATATAATCAGCACCGTTGTCGGTATAGGGAACGAACGCATCGAAGATAAACTGCGGAAACCCGCGATCGTAGCTTCGCGCCCGCACGATATAGCTCAGATCCACCGGTAGCGCGCCATTGTTGAGGTATTTGGCTTCCTGCTCGTTCAGATAAGGAGAGGCGAAAACATCGCTCAGGGTACCGTCCCGTTCACTGGGCTGGCCATCATCTTCAACTGTCGTAAACACGTAGCCACTGGCCAGTGTTTTGGCTTCGGCCTGCGTGAGATGCGGCCCTCCGGGTTGGGTCAGTTCTCTAAAGGTGAGATATTTCATTGCGTGGCAGGCCCGGCATTTTTCTTCGTAAACCTGCAAACCCCGACGCAACTGTTCGGTGTCATATTTGCCGTTCACACCGCTAAATGTCCATGGCTGTTGGGGCGGAAGTTGTGCACAAAGCGTGTTACTGAAGAACAAACTCAGGCCCAGGGCAGCAAAGGTTAACCATCGTCCCATCATGTTAGTCCTGTTTTTCCAGTAAGCGTCGGCACGGCATCACAATCAAAAACCATGCGAAATAAATAAGCGTTGAAAGCTGAGAAGCGGCGCGGATCCAGCCCTCTTCATTACTGAAACCGTCCACCAGATCGGGTCCGACCAGCGCTTTTGACCCCAGCCAGCCAAGAAAGAGGGCGTTGCCGACCCAAATCCAAAAACCGGCTTTAACGAGCTTACTCAAGTTGCGAAACCGCGCGCGGGAGGTATCCAGCCAGGGTAAGAAATAGAAGATCAATACCGAGGCGCACATGGCGACAATGCCTGCCAGCTCACCGGGAAAACAGCGCAGAATGGAAAAGAAGGGCAAAAAATACCACTCGGGCGCGACGATGGCTGGCGTGACCGTCGGGTCGGCGGGGATGAAGTTATCAGCACTGCTGAGATAGTGCGGCGCAAAGAATAAGAACCAGGCAAACAGCATTAAAAACAGCGTCAGTTTGAGGGCATCGCGCTCGGTAACGCGAAAATCAAACAGTAAACGTTGCGACTCGCGGGCGGTAAACGTTTTTTTCATCGCATGGGCGAAAGCCGACTGGACGGTGCGCACATGCCATATCGTCACCGCGACAATGGCGAAGGGAATAATAAAGTGCAGCACATAAAAACGGCCCAGCGTCGGCGTGCCGGGAGTATATCCCCCGACCAAAAAGGTATACAGCGTATCGCCGACGAACGGTATTGCGCGGGCGAAGCTGGTGATGACCGTGGCGGCCCAATAGCTTTTTTGCCCCCAAATCAGGCTATAGCCGAGAAATGCGGTGATCATCAGTAACACATACAGCGTCACGCTGATGGTCCACATCTTCAGATACGGTTTACGGTAAACGTTGTAATACATCGCGCGAAAGATATGCAGATAGCAGGCGAAGAAGAAAAGTGAAGCGCCAATGGCGTGCAGGTTACGCACCAGCTCACCGTGCCTGACCGTGCGCATAATATGAACAATGGAATCAAACGCGGATCCTGCCGTGGGCACATAGAACATCGCCAGCACGATACCGGAGAGAATTTGCACGCCCAGCATGACCAGTAAGATGATACCGACGGCAAAGATCCACACGCCGGCCACCGAGCGGGGGAACGGAAGGCGAAATTGAACATGGCGCAGGGGCGTGGTAGGGGACGTGGCGTTCATATCAGACCTCTTTTGCGCCGAGGCGTACGCTCAGACCATCGGCGGCCAGAGTATAATCGGGGATCGGCAGATTCGCCGTGGCCGGGCCTCGCGTCACGCGCCCGGAGGTATCAAATTCTGACCCATGACACGGGCAAATCCAGCCCTGTCCGCTGGGATTGGCGTTTGGCACGCATCCGGCGTGCGGGCAGTGGCCCTGAACAATCAGCCACTGTGGATGTGCCGCTGTGACCCGCTCGCTATCCGCCTGCGGATCGAGCAATCGTCGGGCATCGGCCTGCTGCGCTGCCGCTACCTCGTCCGGCGTGCGGTGGCGAATCAGGATCAGTTTTCCCTGCCAGATCCGTTTCACCGTCTGGCCAGCCGCCACTCCTGCGAGAGAAACGTCTACAGGCTCATTTTCTGCCACTGTTTTATCGTCCGGACCCAGCGCTGAGATCAGCGGCCAGACTGCGGCTGTAACGCCTGCGGCACCGACAAATTTTGTCAGCTTGCACAGGCAGTCGCGCCGCTGGGTGTGGACTGCCTCGCTATCTGTTTTTTTATTCACCGCCGTTATCCTCTTATGGTTGCTGTTACTGCTTCTCAATGCGGTTATAAATATCCTGAAAGCGTTTATCGGCAAGGCCAGGGGCTTTAAACGCGCGGTAGCTGTTGGGCAAAACGGCGTCGCCGACCTTGATCAGCATGATCATGCCCTGCGCGTAGTGCGGTGAACATTTGATGCCGTAGAAACCGGCGGTGTCGTATTTGATTTCAATCTCTTCATCGATTTTGCCGATAAAACCGGGGTAACCGGCGGGGGAGAGCTCGGCAATTGAGGCCGCATTGTGGCTTTTGTGCTTGCGAACAAATTTCACGCTATCGCCCGGCTGGATCGCCAGATAATCCGGTTCGTAGACCATTGGTCCGCCGGTGCCACGGTTTTTCATCAGGACTTCGTAGGTTTGTGCGAAGGCCGTCGAGGTGAACGCGAACAGGCACAGGACGAGCAGATGTTGCTTAATACATTTCATAACGGTTCCTTGTGGTATTTACGCCGGTCGTTGATAGCGGATGAAGCAACTCGCCTCATCGGGAGCGCGTTCGACAATCGCATCGATGCCAAACCAGCTGTTAAGATTTTCACGGGTGAAGACAGCCGCAGGACGGCCCTGCATCGCCAGGCGTCCGGCCGTCATCACCATGATGCGATCGCAGAACATCGCGGCATGATTCAGGTCGTGCAGGGCGGCAATTACGGTCAGTTTTTCGCGCTTGACCAGGTTAAGCAGGCCAATCTGATGCTGGATGTCGAGATGATTCGTTGGCTCATCCATCAGCAAGACCTGCGGCTGTTGCGCCAGCGCCCGGGCAATATGCAGGCGCTGACGCTCGCCGCCCGAGAAGGTATGCCAGCAGCGATGCTGGACGTGTTGCAGGGCGACTTTCTCCAGCATCGTCTGCACAATATCGTCATCGGTCCGCGACCACGGTGATAGCAGGCTTAACCACGGCGTGCGCCCGAGTGAAACGGCCTGGATGGCGGTCAGACGCTCGCTGGTTTCTGCCTGCTGCTCAACCAGGGCGACCTTTTGCGCCAGATGGCGTCGGGAATAGCCGCGAATGTCTTTGCTGTCGAGCGAAACGCTACCGGCGGAGGGTTTGAGTAAACCGGCCAGCAGGGAAATCAGCGACGTTTTCCCTGAACCGTTGGGGCCGATAATGCCAACAAACTCTCCGGGCGCGACCTGAAAAGAGACATCATTGACGATGGCTTTGCCCTTCACCTCCCAGTGCAGGTGCTGCGCGCAGACCGCATGACTGGCCGTGTTTGCCGCGCGTAGCGGCGAGGTAAAACGTGGGTTAGCCGTCATTTGCTCGGATTCCCTCGGATCAAAATAATCGAAAATGCGGGAGCGCCAACCAGCGCGGTGATAACGCCAATGGGCAGCACCTGCCCCGGCAGCAAGGTACGTGAAATGACGTCCGCGACAATAAGAAAGATGGCGCCAATAAGGGCGCTGACGGGCAATAAGCGGTGGTGCTGATTGCCCACCAGTAACCGCGCGGCATGCGGGATAACCAATCCGACAAAGCCAATGGCCCCGACAATCGAGACCATAATGGCGGTCATCCCCGTCACCGCAGTAATCAGGACGCCACGGGTGCGTTTAACTGGAATGCCCAGCGAAGCCGCCGACTCTGCGCCAAATGAAAATGCGTCCAGATGGCGGGCGTAGCAAAAGCAAACGATGATGCCGACCAGCGCGGTTGGGATCGCCAGCACCACGTCGGGCCAGCGTACGCCGCTCAGATTGCCGAGTAGCCAGAACATAATGCCCCGCGCCTGCTCGGCATTGGCTGAGCGGGTAATGACGAGCGAGGTAATGGCATTAAACAGCTGCGAGCTGGCAATCCCGGCCAGAATAATTTGCGTGGTGGCAGAGCCGTGTTTTCCTCTGGCCGCCACGGCTAACAGCGCGACAAACAGAAACGCCGTCAGCGCGCCGATGAACGCACCGAGTGACATGCTGATAATCCCCGCGCCCAGCCCGGTCAGTGCGATCAGCACCGCCCCCGTCGACGCCCCGGCCGAGATCCCCAGCAGATAAGGCTCGGCCAGCGCATTACGCAGTAAGGATTGCAGCACCACGCCGGAAACCGCCAGACAGGCACCGCAGCTGGCAGAGACCAGCGCGCGGGTCAGACGGTAATTCCAGATGATCCCGGCATCTAGCGCGTCTACCGCATATTGGCTGCCAAACAGGTGGTTTGCCAGCGTGCGGGTGACATGCTGCCATGGGATAAACGTCTCACCAATGGAAATCCCGGCCAGCAGCACCCCGCACATCACCACGCTGACCCACAGGCTGTGCAGCAGTGCCCGTTGGGTAAACTGACTCATCGCCCGACGCGTCCTGCGTAATTCGCTCATTGTTTACGGCTTTCCTGAGTGCGAAAGCGCGTGATGCTCGCGCACGGCATCACGCGCGATAAGGATTAGTGAGAGGTCTGCGGATGTGCCAGACCGTACTGCACCAGCGCATCGGCGAGTTTTTCCAGCCCGTCAAGGGTTCTGATGCCAGCATTCATGGTTTGCACATCTATCACCGGTAGATGGTTGTCTTTTACCGCCGGGATCAGTTGGGTGACCGGGTCAGATTTGAGGTATTCCATTTTGACCTTCCAGTCATCCGCCGGGAAACGACGACGGCCCATTTCGCCGAGAACGATGACCGACGGGCTGGCTTTAGCAATAGTTTCCCAGCCGACCGTCGGCCACTCCTCGGCGGAATCAATGACATTTTTCACCCCGAGGGTTTGTGCGATCCACGCGGCGGGGCCAAATTTACCGGCGACATAAGGATCAAGCTGCAGGTCGGCGCTGGAGAACCAGAAGACGGCAGAGACGTTATTGTCCATCCCGGTGATTTTCGTTTTTGCTGCAGCCTCGCGGGCCTTGAGGCTGGCTATCAGCTCGTCGCCTTTGTCCTGCACATCGAAGATTTTCGCCAGATCGGCGACTTCCTGGTAGACCATGGCGATATCAAACATGCCTTTACGCACGCCATCGCCGCCGTCTTCGTTGTCTTTTGCGCAATCGGCAGGGGCGGTGTAAACCGGAACGTTAAGTTCGCTGAATTGTTCGTAAGAAGCAACCGTACCGGCAGGGCCAATCTGCCATTCAAACTGACTGGCAACCAGGTCCGGTTTTTTGGCGATAATGCCTTCAAAGCTGGGGATGTTTTGTGCGATAACCGCAATGTTGCTGTTTGCAGCCTGGAACTGTTCCGGTAGCGGACCAAACCACAACGATGTTCCGACCACGCGATCGGCCAGCCCCAAAGAGTAGAGGATTTCAGTGCTGTTCTGACCCACGGTGGTCACGCGCTGCGGGGCTTTATTAAAAGTAATATCCCGACCGCAATTTTTGATGGTCAGCGGATATTGCGTCTTCGCCGCTGTAGCCATATTACTGGTCAGGAAAAGTGCTGCGCCAGTCAGCGCCAGAAGTGAATATTTGCGGTAAGAAGAGGTAATATCAGAATACATTATCATTGTCCCGTTGATGCCAGAATCTTAGCGTCTGGTCATTGTTTATTTCGCGGGACAGGCACATGACGATAGATGACATCTAATCATGAAATTCAGACAAACTAATATGAAAATAAATCATATTGTTGCCGGTTTGATCAGGAATCAATTTTGTTCATTCGTCAAATAAATCACCCCATGGACCATCCCGTCCACTCAATGTATAAAACCATGACAGCAGGTCTCCTGGCTCACGGTAATCAGAATATCGGCCTTCCCATAAAAAATACTTTACAGTGACCTGCAGTGAATTATCACTGCACAAGGATATTCAGCATCCGCTTACAGTTGCGGGGGCAGCTATGGCATAAGATTGAAATAATCCGCACCATATTCCGTTTCAAAATAATAAAAAGGTTCTGAAATACTGTCGCCGAGGACTGTAACGGCATCCCATTATCACGTCAACAGCTTGAATCAGTAGGTATGTTTGTCTAATTTCGATTAAATATATAAAAATCAATAAGATGTATTTTTGCCATTAACCTGGATTTAACATTGATAACGAATATAGAAAAACTAAACGAGAATTATTTGATGTTGATCAACTAATGCTTTCTCCGTGAAATAATCGAAGAATAAATAATAAGGACTGCTAAATAATTTAATTATTAGCGCGCTGTCACATTATTAAGATTGTTTTTCCATATGCACGATTTGCTGTTCACCACCTTCGTCTGAAAAAACGGTGAAATGATGACGCAACCAGAACTGATACCCTCCGGGTAAAAAGTGATGAGTATGAAGATAACGCACTTTATATTGCTGACGATGGCAAAATTGTTCTGCCAGCGCGACTAATTGGCTGCCAATGCCTTGTCTACGGTAATCCAGTTCGACATAACAACGACAGATTTCAGCCGTTTCGGACAACAAATAACGTCCTTTTAATGTGGGTATTCTGTCATCGTACTGGCATACAGCCAGCGTGGCGATAAGTTGCTCTTGCGTATTCCAGACGCCGAGTAACAGATTTCTTTGCTGCTGAATATACTGGTGATTGATGCCAAATACATCTTCATGTGGATGGGGGAGTGACCTGTTGGCACTAAAGTAAAGATTCAAATGGTGGATAATAAACGACTGAACGGCTGGGATATCCGCCTCGGTAATTTCGCGAAAGATATACGTAGAATTAGAGTTCATCACTGTGGCTATCGTCAGAAGTAGGGGGAAATGATAATAGCAACTCAGACGTGTTTGCAGAAGTGAAGTGTGACCGGCAAGTAAAAATCAGCCGGTCACTACTAGACGTTAAATATCGGCCAGCGCGGCGTCACGGTTCGGGAAGAATGCCAGACGGCCGGGGATAGGTTGAATACCCGCACGCGCCATGGTGCGCAGCGGCTGGAACTCCAGATTACTGATACGTAATTCACAGCCTTCCGGCAGTCGTTTAACAAAGCGCTGGAAGGCATCCAGTCCACCGGCATCCAGTACCGGAACGGCATCCCACTTCAGGACGATGATGCGCTTGCCTTCAAGACGAGATTCGAGATCGGTAAACAGTCCCTCTGCGGCGGCAAAGAACAGCGGGCCAATCACGCGCAGTACCAGCACATCGTCCGGTACGTTTACATTCACCGGCGCCAGGCGTGTCATGCGCGCAATTCGACGCATAAACAACAGCGAGGCAAGAACAATACCTACGCTGATGGCGATCACCATATCGAACAGCACGGTCAGCGACATACACATCAGCATCACGATGATGTCGTCTTTCGGCGCGTGACGCAGCAGATCCACCACTTTGTGGGCTTCACTCATGTTCCACGCCACCATCAATAGCAGCGCGGCCATGGCGGAAAGCGGCAGCCAGGAGAGCCAGGGGGCTAATACCAGCAGGGCAAGGATCACCAGAATTGCATGGATTACCGCAGAAACAGGTGAGGTGGCCCCGGCACGTACGTTAGCCGCAGAGCGGGCAATCGCAGCGGTGGCGGTAATGCCGCCAAAGAACGGCGCGACGATATTACCCAGCCCCTGACCAATCAGCTCGCTGTTGGCTTTGTGCTTGGTGCCGGTCATTCCGTCGAGCACCACGGCGCACAGCAGAGATTCAATCGCCCCCAGCATCGCCATTGAGAAGGCTGCGGGTAACAGTGCCTGTAATGAACTCCAGCTCAATGTAAAGTCGGACCCCGGCATATCCCATGGCAGTACCAGTTGCGGCAGCAGTTGTGGAATACCGTTGCCCTGCGAGCCATCGGCCAGAATGTAGTGGAACTGAGACCCGATGGTTGCTACATGACCACCTGTCAGGTTAACGATACCCATCACCGCGCAGCCAGCCAGCAGAGCCGGGAGGTGACCGGGCAGGCGGATCCCCAGACGCGGCCAGAAAATCAGGATCCCCAGCGTGACTACGCCAATGGCGGCATCGCCAGGGTTAATGGTCGGTAGGGCCATGAACAGCGCCCCCACTTTTTGCAGGTAGTGTTCCGGGACATGCGCCATCTGCAGCCCAAGAAAGTCTTTAATCTGCATGGTGCCGATGGTGATACCAATACCCGAGGTAAAACCTAAGGTGACGGAGACGGGAATATATTCGATCAACCGACCAAAGCGGGCGAGGCCGAAAAGGATCAGGAATATCCCGGACATCAGCGTGGCAACCAGCAGGCCTGCCAGCCCAAACTGTTGCGACACCGGGTACAAAATCACCACGAAGGCGGCAGTTGGGCCAGAAACGCTAAATCGTGAACCACCGGTAAGGGCGATAACAATCCCGGCGACGGCTGCGGTATACAGACCGTACTGTGGCGCAACGCCACTGCCAATTGCCAACGCCATTGCCAGCGGGATAGCAATAATCCCCACGGTTATCCCGGCGATCAAGTCACGGGTAAAGCGCGAGGCGGTATATTTTTCTTTCCAACAAGCGTCAATGAGGGCGCGGAAAGGCATCACATGTGAGGAAAATAATTTATTCACAATAATGTTTCATCCATGAGCGCATCATCTATCTAGAAAATGATAGTTGAAGTTGGCATAAGTCATACAAATAAATAAAACGGATAAAAAAACCCGCCGCAGCGGGTTTTTGAGCCGGGCTCGATTAATGTTCGAACATGGCAGAGATGGATTCTTCGTTGCTGATACGACGAATCGCTTCGGCCAGCATACCCGACAGGGTCAACGTACGCACGTTCGGCAGTGCTTTGATTTCGTCGGTCAGTGGAATGGTGTCACAGACCACGACTTCATCAATCACCGAGTTGCGCAGGTTGTTTGCCGCATTGCCTGAGAAGATCGGGTGAGTCGCATACGCAAATACGCGTTTGGCACCACGTTCTTTCAGAGCTTCTGCTGCTTTGCACAGCGTACCGCCGGTATCGATCATGTCATCAACCAGGACGCAGTCACGACCTGCAACGTCACCAATAATGTGCATCACCTGAGAAACGTTCGCACGTGGGCGACGTTTGTCGATGATAGCCATATCAGTATCGTTCAGCAGCTTAGCGATAGCGCGGGCACGCACGACGCCACCGATGTCCGGAGAAACCACAATCGGGTTATCCAGGTTCAGCTGCAGCATGTCTTCTAACAGAATTGGGCTACCGAATACGTTATCAACCGGTACGTCAAAGAAGCCCTGGATCTGTTCAGCATGCAGGTCAACGGTGAGGACGCGGTCAACGCCAACGCTGGACAGGAAGTCCGCGACGACTTTTGCGGTAATCGGTACACGAGCGGAACGTACGCGACGATCCTGGCGTGCATAGCCGAAGTAAGGAATAACGGCGGTGATACGGCCTGCGGAAGCACGGCGCAGAGCATCGACCATAACGACCAATTCCATCAGGTTGTCGTTAGTAGGGGCACAAGTGGACTGGATGATGAAAATATCACCACCGCGTACATTTTCATTAATTTGTACGCTGACTTCGCCGTCGCTAAAGCGACCTACAGCGGCGTCGCCGAGTGAAGTGTACAGGCGGTTGGCAATACGTTGTGCTAGTTCCGGGGTGGCGTTACCAGCAAAAAGCTTCATATCAGGCACGAGAAGAACCTCAGGCATGCGTCCATTGGTGGAAAGAATCTGCCGAAAACTGTGCGGGCCAGGCAGTATCCTCTCCAGGCGGTGTATTAAAGAGCGCGATGCAACGTCTGGAACAGGGTGACGTTGTCACCGCAACTCAGCTTGCCCGGCTTACTCGTTATCCTTCGCGTTTCATGTGCGCTGGCATCGATTCCTCACACCAGTCACATACTTTTGTATGCTCCTGGCGATTCGTCATCTCGCCATCTTCCTGAAACCCGAATGATTTAGAGTAACGCTCTATGCAATGGGGAGAGGTTGACACCTTTCGCCACAAAGCCTTTGAGCCATTCCGGGGCTTGCTCAAGCACCTGGCGAGCACGAGACTCTGTATCAAATTCAGCAAAGACACAGGCCCCTGTACCAGTCAGGCGCGACGGCGCATATTCTAACAGCCAGGAAAGCGCCGCATCAACCTCGCGAAAACGTTTTCTTGCGATAACCTCGCAATCATTGCCGAATTCACATTTTAGTAACGTTTCTATTGACCTTTTTGGCGTGTTGCGCGGGAGTTCCGGGTCTTTAAAAATTACCGGCGTTGGAATACTGACGCCAGGATGAGCAACCAAGTACCATTTTTCTGGCGGATTGACCGGCGTGAGGATTTCTCCCACGCCCTCGGCGAAGGCCGCATGCCCGCGTACGAATACCGGCACGTCGGCACCCAGAGTTAACCCAATGGTTGCCAGTTCATCGACAGACAACCCGCACTGCCAGAGATAGTTCAGCGCCACCAGAACGGTGGCGGCGTTCGAAGAACCGCCGCCCAGGCCGCCGCCCATAGGCAGGCGCTTTTCAATGCTGATGGCCGCGCCGCTACCGGCGGGTAAGCGTCCGCTCAGTGCGGCGGTTTTCATCAGTAAACGCGCGGCGCGCACGATCAGATTATCTTCATGCTCAACCCCGGCTACCGGGGTGAGCAGACGAATGTCGCCGTCGTCGCGCACCTCAATGCGGATATCGTCGCCGTAATCGAGAAATTGAAACAGCGTCTGCAGCGTGTGATAACCATCCGCACGTTGTCCGGTAATGTATAAAAACAGATTCAGTTTTGCCGGAGAGGGCCAGTGGGTCATCATTTCACGATCCAGTTATCCATTTTCAGCTTAATGCGCTGGTCGCCGTCTGACAGTTCCATGTTCGCGGGCATCGCCGGCTGCGTTTTGCTGTCGTAGGCGCTGTAAACTACTTTCCAGCTTTTGCCGTTCTGGCTGTAGTTCACTTCGCTCAGACGGTACTGTTCGTCGAGTTTATAATCGGTGGCATCGCCGGGGAGGCCGAGGATCCACTGACGCAGGCTATTGAGCGGGATCGGCATGCCGGTCAGTTTGCCAATCATCTCTTCGGCGTCGTCGGCGGTGTAATGCTTACCTTTGTTGTCGACAAGCTCGACGTTGCCCGGCTGGGCTTTCAGTTCCAGTTCGGTACTGCCCAGCGGATTGGTCAACAGCAGACGATAGCTGTCCTGGCCGGTTTGTTGCCAGAAGAAGCGGGCATACACTTTCTGCTGGTCGGAAATATAGGCAAACGCGCCGCGTGTCTGATATTGATGCAGCGCACGCACGTCCTGCTGGTGCTGACGCCACTGCGGGGAGTCTGGGCTTTTGCCGGGGCCTTTCGGCGCATTGAGCGTACAGGCGGTGAGGACCAGGCTTGCCAGCGGCAGCAGGCGGATCAGGCGAAAATCAGGCAGGGTCATAATGATGACAAATCCTTGAGGTACGTTGCAGTTATAGTTCTTAATGCTAGCGCCGCCGTCTGACCTCGTCTACGTTCACGTTGTCTTAAATCACTAAAATTTGTGCACTAAGCTATTACTCCAAAAGGGGGCTGTCTCTTTTATTGGCCGCACGCATCCTGTATGATGCCCGCAGTCTAACCTTATCAACGCTGGTACTATTCCCGCACACATGACCCTTTTAGCGCTTGGTATTAACCATAAAACGGCACCTGTATCGCTGCGAGAACGCGTAACGTTTTCGCCGGATACGCTCGATCAGGCGCTGGACAGCCTGCTTGCGCAGCCAATGGTGCAGGGCGGGGTAGTGTTGTCGACGTGTAACCGCACGGAGCTGTATCTCAGCGTCGAAGAGCAGGACAACCTGCAAGAGGCGCTGGTTCGTTGGTTGTGCGAATACCATAATCTGAATGAAGAAGACCTGCGTAGCAGCCTTTACTGGCATCAGGACAACGACGCCGTCAGCCATTTGATGCGAGTCGCCAGTGGCCTGGATTCGCTGGTGCTCGGCGAACCCCAAATTCTCGGTCAGGTGAAAAAAGCCTTTGCGGATTCGCAAAAAGGCCACCTGAACGCCAGTGCGCTGGAACGCATGTTCCAGAAATCATTCTCCGTTGCCAAACGCGTTCGTACAGAAACCGATATCGGCGCCAGCGCGGTGTCTGTGGCGTTTGCGGCCTGTACGCTGGCCCGGCAAATCTTTGAGTCGCTGTCGACGGTGACCGTGCTGTTGGTTGGCGCAGGCGAGACCATCGAACTAGTGGCGCGTCATTTGCGCGAACACAAAGTGAAGAAAATGATCATCGCTAACCGTACGCGTGAACGTGCGCAGGTGCTGGCAGATGAAGTCGGTGCCGAGGTGATTTCACTGAGTGACATCGATGCGCGTTTACAGGACGCCGATATTATTATCAGTTCTACCGCCAGTCCGCTGCCGATTATCGGCAAAGGGATGGTAGAGCGCGCGCTGAAAAACCGCCGCAATCAGCCGATGCTGCTGGTTGATATCGCCGTACCGCGCGATGTAGAGCCGGAAGTCGGCAAACTGTCGAACGCGTATTTGTATAGCGTTGACGATCTGCAAAGCATCATTTCGCATAACCTGGCGCAGCGTAAAGCGGCGGCGGTGGAAGCTGAGACGATCGTCGAGCAGGAAACCAGCGAATTTATGGCCTGGCTACGCGCCCAAAGCGCGAGTGAGACCATCCGCGAGTATCGCAGTCAGTCAGAGCAGGTTCGTGATGAACTGACCGCCAAAGCGTTGGCTGCCCTGGAACAGGGCGGTGATGCGCAAGCCATTATGCAGGATCTGGCCTGGAAACTGACAAACCGCCTGATCCATGCACCAACCAAATCACTTCAACAGGCTGCCCGTGACGGGGATAGTGAACGCCTGAATATTCTGCGCGACAGCCTCGGGCTGGAGTAGCAGCACACCAATCTTATTTTTTACAGGGTGCATTTACGCCTATGAAGCCTTCTATCGTTGCCAAACTGGAAGCCCTGCATGAACGCCATGAAGAAGTTCAGGCGCTGCTCGGCGATGCGGGAACCATCGCAGACCAGGATCGCTTTCGTGCGCTGTCGCGCGAATATGCTCAGTTAAGCGATGTTTCTCGCTGTTTTACGGACTGGCAACAGGTTCAGGAAGATATCGAAACGGCACAGATGATGCTCGACGATCCTGAAATGCGTGAGATGGCGCAGGATGAACTGCGCGAAGCAAAAGAAAAATGTGAACAGCTGGAACAGCATCTGCAGGTTCTGCTACTGCCGAAAGATCCGGATGACGAGCGCAACGCGTTCCTTGAAGTGCGTGCCGGGACCGGTGGAGATGAAGCGGCGCTGTTTGCCGGCGATCTGTTCCGTATGTACAGCCGTTACGCTGAATCTCGCCGCTGGCGCGTGGAGATCATGAGCGCCAACGAAGGTGAACATGGCGGCTACAAAGAAATTATTGCCAAGGTGAGCGGCGACGGCGTGTATGGCCGACTGAAGTTCGAGTCCGGCGGCCATCGCGTACAGCGCGTTCCGGCCACCGAATCTCAGGGGCGTATCCATACTTCTGCCTGTACGGTAGCGGTGATGCCGGAACTGCCGGAAGCCGAACTGCCGGACATCAACCCGGCCGATCTGCGTATTGATACCTTCCGTTCATCGGGGGCTGGTGGTCAGCACGTCAACACCACCGATTCTGCTATTCGTATTACCCACTTGCCGACCGGTATTGTGGTCGAGTGTCAGGACGAACGCTCGCAGCACAAAAACAAAGCCAAAGCGATGTCGGTGCTGGGTGCGCGTATTCGTGCCGCCGAAGTGGCGAGACGCCAGCAGGCGGAAGCCTCCGAACGTCGTAACCTGTTAGGCAGTGGCGATCGCAGCGATCGTAACCGTACTTATAACTTCCCGCAGGGTCGTGTCACCGATCATCGCATCAACCTGACGCTCTACCGTCTGGACGAAACGATGGAAGGTAAACTGGATATGCTCATTGAGCCGATTGTCCAGGAATACCAGGCCGACCAGCTGGCGGCGCTGTCCGAGCAGGATTGATGGACTATCAGCACTGGCTGCGTGAAGCGATAAGCCAATTACAGGGCAGCGACAGCCCGCGCCGTGACGCCGAGATCTTACTCGAGTACGTCACCGGCAAGGCGCGCACCTTTATTCTGGCGTTTGGTGAAACGGAATTAACCGCGGCACAGCATGAACAGCTGAACGCGCTGCTGGCTCGCCGTCAACGCGGAGAACCTGTGGCGCACCTGACCGGTGTTCGCGAGTTCTGGTCACTGCCGCTGTTCGTGTCACCCGCGACGCTTATCCCACGCCCGGACACCGAATGCCTGGTCGAGCAGGCGCTGGCACGTCTGCCTGCCTCACCGTGCCGTGTTGTTGATCTGGGAACCGGTACGGGGGCTATTGCGCTGGCGCTGGCCTCCGAGCGCCCGGATTGTGAAATTACTGCAGTTGACCGGATGCCGGATGCCGTAGCTCTGGCGACCCGCAATGCGCAGCATCTGGGCATCAAGAATGTGCGAGTACTGCAAAGCGACTGGTTCAGCGCCTTGCAGGGACAGCAGTTTGACATGATTGTCAGTAACCCGCCGTACATTGATGAGCAGGACCCGCATCTGGCGCAAGGTGATGTGCGCTTTGAACCGCTGACCGCGCTGGTGGCTGGCGCGAGTGGTTTGGCGGATATTGTGCATATCATCGACCAGTCTTCGCGCGTATTAACCCCCGGTGGCTATCTGTTGCTGGAACATGGCTGGCAGCAGGGGGAGGCGGTGCGCGATGCGTTTATGCGTGCCGGGTACCTGGCGGTCGAAACCTGTCGTGATTACGGCGGCAACGAGCGTGTTACGCTCGGGCGAATCGCTGCATGAATACCTTCAGTGTGTTACTCAACGTTCATCTTATTAGCATCGCGCTGTCCGTCGGCCTGCTCACGCTACGTTTTTGGTGGCGTTATACCGACGCACGCCTTGCGTCTGCGCGCTGGACGCGGGTTATCCCACCGGTCATTGATACCGTTTTGTTACTCAGCGGCGTGGCGTTGATCGCTAAAACGCACATCCTGCCATTCACCGAACAGGGTACATGGCTGACTGAAAAGCTGTTTGGAGTTATCATTTACATCGTTTTGGGTTTTATTGCGCTCGATTATCGTCGGGCGCGCAGCCAGCAGATGCGTTTAATCGCCTTCCCGCTGGCGCTGGTGGTGCTGTACATCATCATTAAACTCGCCACCACAAAAATACCGTTACTGGGGTAATCATGAGGTCGTTAGCTGATTTCGAATTTAATAAAGCGCCGCTGTGCGATGGGATGATCCTGGCATCGGAATCTATCCGCCTGGATTTCCCTACGCAATCTGTCTACGACGAACTGGAACGTCTGGCCAGCCTCGCGCATGAAGAAATTAGCCAGCTCCTGTCTCAGGATGAGCAACTGGATAAATTGCTGGCACTTTTTTACGGCGACTGGGGGTTTACGGATACCCGCGGCGTCTATCGTCTTTCTGATGCACTCTGGCTCGACCAGGTCCTGAAAAATCGCCAGGGCAGCGCGGTGTCGCTGGGCGCAATCTTATTGTGGCTTGCCAATCGGTTGGATCTGCCGCTGGTGCCGGTGATTTTCCCGACGCAGTTAATCCTGCGCATTGAATCACTGGAAGGCGAAATGTGGTTGATTAACCCGTTCAATGGCGAAACGTTAAATGAGCACACGCTGGAAGTGTGGCTGAAGGGCAACATTAGCCCGGTTGCGGAGCTGTTTAACGAAGATCTCGATGAAGCGGATAACGCAGAAGTGATCCGTAAGCTGCTCGACACGCTGAAATCGTCACTGATGGAAGAACAGCAAATGGAGCTGGCATTGCGCGCCAGCGAAGCATTATTGCAGTTTAATCCTGAAGATCCGTATGAAATACGCGATCGTGGATTGATTTACGCGCAGCTGGAATGTGAACATGTTGCGTTAACCGATTTAAGTTATTTCGTTGAGCAGTGTCCGGAAGACCCGATCAGCGAAATGATCCGTGCGCAGATTAATACTATTTCGCACAAGCAAATTGTATTGCATTGATTAATGACACTTTACCTACCGTTTAAGGCGATCCTATGAAACAAAAAGTGGTTAGCATTGGCGACATCAACGTGGCAAATGACCTGCCATTCGTGCTGTTTGGCGGCATGAACGTGCTGGAATCCCGCGATCTGGCGATGCGCATTTGTGAGCACTACGTAACCGTTACTCAAAAGCTGGGTATCCCTTACGTGTTCAAAGCCTCCTTTGATAAAGCCAATCGTTCTTCCATCCACTCTTATCGTGGTCCGGGCCTTGAAGAAGGGATGAAAATCTTCCAGGAACTGAAGCAAACTTTTGGCGTAAAAGTGATCACCGACGTTCATGAAGCCAGCCAGGCGCAGCCTGTGGCTGACGTTGTGGACGTGATTCAGCTTCCGGCATTCCTCGCTCGCCAGACCGATCTGGTCGAAGCGATGGCGAAAACCGGTGCCGTTATCAACGTGAAAAAACCGCAGTTCGTAAGCCCGGGTCAAATGGGTAATATCGTGGATAAATTCCATGAAGGCGGTAATGACAAGGTTATTTTGTGCGACCGTGGCGCGAACTTTGGTTACGACAACCTGGTTGTGGATATGCTGGGCTTTGGCGTGATGAAGAAAGTCTCCGGTAACTCGCCGGTTATTTTTGACGTCACCCACGCGCTGCAGTGTCGCGACCCGTTTGGTGCTGCATCAGGTGGTCGTCGTGCGCAGGTTACCGAACTGGCACGTGCCGGTATGGCAGTTGGTCTGGCGGGTCTGTTTATTGAAGCGCATCCGGATCCAGCCAATGCAAAATGCGACGGTCCTTCCGCGCTGCCGCTGGCTAAACTGGAGCAGTTCCTCACGCAGATCAAAGCGATTGACGATCTGGTGAAAAGCTTCGATGAACTGGATACTGAGAACTAAGTTTGCTCTGTGTGCCCGAAGGCGCTTACGCTTATCGGGCACGACAAAGTGCAATCAAAATGAAGGCCGGATAAGACACTTTGCGTCGCATCCGGCTTTTTCATGCATCAGGCAAAGATCGTCATCAGATACCCGATAAACAGTGCCAGATGCGCCGCACCGTTAAGCACATTGGTACGCCCGGTGGAGAAGGAGATGTGGCACAGTACCAGTGATGAGACCATCACAATCATCTCTGGCGCGCCCAGGGCAAACACCAAATCATTCCCCGTTGCCCATGCGATCAGCGTCACTACCGGTACGGTCAGTGAAATTGTGGCTAATACCGAGCCGAAGAACAAATTCATCGCCCGCTGTACCTGATTACTCAGCACCGCTTTCAGCGCACCCAAGCCTTCAGGGGAAAGGATCAGCAATGCGACGAGGAAACCGGTGAATGCAACAGGCGCATTTAACTCCGTTAACAGAGTCTCCAGCGAATTGGCGTTCATTTTGGTGACCGCGATAACCGCAATTAAATGGACGATCAGCCAGGCCGCATGCCACATATTGCTGTGCGCTGATGGCTTACCGTGATGCGGGTCGTCGTCGTCACCCTCGTCTTCATGTTCGTAAATAAACAGACTCTGGTGCGTTTTGGTCTGAATCAGCAGAAACACGCCGTACATCGCGGCAGAAATTAATGCCACCAGCAGTGCCTGCGCGGTGGTGAAATTCGCCCCCGGCAATGCCATCGGGAACACCAGCACAATAATGGCCAGCGGGAACAAGGCTATCAAATACTGCTTAATACCGAACAGGTTCATATACTGGGTGGCGAATTTACGCCCGCCTAACAGTAATGAAAAACCGACCAGGCCACCGGTAACAATCATAATGATGGAGTAGAGCGTATCGCGCATTAGCGTAGGTGCGGCGTCGCCGGTCGCCATTAATGCGGAGATTAAACTGACTTCAAGAATAACGACTGACAGACTGAGGATCAGGGAGCCATAAGGTTCGCCGAGTCGGTGTGCTAATACGTCTGCGTGACGAACAACGCTAAATGCGCTGCTTAATATGCCCACCAGGGCAAGCGCATTTATGCCGATAACCACTGGTAGTGACTGGCTGCTCCCCCATAAGAACAGAACTACCAGCGCCACAATCGGGAAGACGAGTGAGGTCTCCTTATGGCGGGTTTTTACCGCCTCATGTGCATGTGTCATTTAAGTCATTCTCCATCTCTGCAGGCATATATAATTATAAATGTATTAAAGAATGTAAAAAATAACAGATATCTCGGTATTTCCGATCTGTTTTTACGTAATTTTACGGCATGGCCCGTTTCTTGCTTTAAAGTGAGTAAAATCACTTATCTTGTTTAGAGAGCATTTAAATAACAACGTGTTAGTTTTAATTGAGCACAAATATTGACACTGATAATGGGGAAAATGCCAGTCCCGTCTGAGCCATAAGGACAGGATATAAAGTGCCGTTGAGTCTTTGTTGCCTTGCATGCAGCCGGTGAATTGCCTATTGTCCTGATATTGGTTTCAAAATGAGCAGCAAAAAAGCCCGGAAGGCGTCAAAAAGTTGTCGCAGGGAAGTTGCAGTGGCGGAGGTGTAAGGTGTTAACGCGTGATTTTTTATTAAATGCCGACTGTAAGACGGCATTTGGTGCTATTGAAGAATCACTACTCTGGTCAGCGGAACAACGGGCAGCCTCACTGGCCGCTACGCTCGCTTGCCGACCAGATGATGGACCGGTGTGGATCTTTGGTTACGGATCGTTGATGTGGAACCCGGCGTTAGAGTTTGAAGAGTCATGTACCGGAACGTTAGTCGGCTGGCACCGGGCATTTTGTTTGCGTCTGACGGCAGGACGAGGAACGGCGTGTCAGCCTGGACGGATGCTGGCCCTGAAAGAAGGAGGGCGTACCACCGGTGTGGCCTATCGCTTACCGGATGCCTCACTGGAGCAAGAGTTGTCGCTGCTGTGGAAGCGTGAAATGATCACCGGTTGCTATCTTCCTACCTGGTGTCAGTTAACGCTTGATGACGGGCGAACGGTCAATGCGCTGGTCTTCATTATGGATCCGCGGCATCCGCTGTTTGAGTCCGATACGCGTGCGCAGGTCGTTGCGCCGCTGATTGCCGCCGCCAGTGGGCCATTGGGGACCAACGCGCAGTATCTGTTCTCGCTGGAACAAGAGCTGTCACGGTTAGGGATGCAGGATGATTGCCTGAACGAACTGATAGTCACGGTTAAAAGATTGCTGGGCGAGGTGTTGCCGGAAGGGGTCATGCGACCGGGATTTGCCTGAATCAGGTGAACTGCCCGATGCGCGTGTGCGCTATCGGGCAGCGAACACTCAGGCTGCGATATAACTGATGGAATGCTCCAGCGACTGGCTGTGGCTGTCGATCAGAACATTCCACGTGCCGGTATACGGCACGGTCAACCATGCGTTATCACGATCCTGCACGCTTAAAATGTCGGTCTGCGTGTCTTTGACGTGATTTTTCTCGCTCATCAGATGAATGTGGCAGCGCTCAGAGCAGCGCACCACAACGGTATCCCCACCAAATAATTTCAAACTTGCCTTCACTAATGCCATTTTTCACCCCGTTCTTGAAAACAACGTACTTTCTGTCGAAAGTGCTGCGTGATGTTGTTCACATTTCACTCATGGCATAACACCAAAGGGGGAGAAACAGGATGCTGATTTTGATCAAATAATGGCGTAACGATTAAACAAAAATGACAAAATCCCTGAAAAGGGTTGAAAGGGCGTGCTAACGTTTAGCGAAACCGCGCCCCTGGCAGATTAAATCTGGAAATATCTGGCCCTTTCAGTGCGCTTGCCTGAAAAGCGCCTGTCAGAAGGTCAGAACCTTATCGGCCGCCAGCGTCCACTGGGCTAATTCCACCAGCGTACCGACTTCAACGCCGTCAATTAACGGCAGCGCGGTGATCCCACGACCATCGGTACAGGTTTTGCACAGTTTGACCGGGATGTTTTGCGCGGTCAGGATCTCCAGCATTTGCTGAATATTGTAGCCTTCTGCCGGCTTCTGCCCACGTAATCCCGCCGTTACCGCGTCCGACATCAAAAAAAGTCGCAGGTCGAGGCTGCCATCCTGCTCGCGCAGGGCAATAGCCAGGCGCAGGCTGTTAAATAACGATTCGCTTCCATAGGCCGCACCGTTGGCGACGATCACTATCTTTTGCATTTTGACTCCTGTTGCTGCAAGTGAGCGTTAATAACCGACAGGTATGTTACACCTATTTATCGATACCAGGATAATGCCGAAAAAAGGGAGGGTGGCTGCAAATCAAAGCTGAAGACGTTATGGTTTAAGATAAGTATGCCGCTGTGGCTAATTGATGTAAGAAACAACTAACGATTTGAGCCGTATTATTTTTTCTTCTCCCGCGGTATTTGCACTCTTGCTCCTGGCAGGCGGTGCTGCCAGCGCGCAGCCCTCGTTTATTCAGCAGGCTGCCACCCCGTTCGATAACGATAATGATGGTTTGCCCGATCTCGGTATGGCGGCGGAGTCACGGGTAGGCGAAAAGCATTTTGCCGAAATGGTTAAAGCGTTTGGCGAAGCCAGCATGACCGATAACGGGCTGGATACCGGCGAGCAGGCGAAGCAGTTCGCGTTTGGCCAGGTGCGTGACACGGTCAGCGAGCAGGTGAATCAGCAACTGGAATCCTGGCTCTCTCCCTGGGGAAATGCCAGCGTCGGGTTACAGGTGGATAACGAGGGCCGCTTTACCGGCAGCCGGGGCAGTTGGTTTATCCCCTGGCAGGATAATCAGCGCTACCTGACCTGGAGCCAGATGGGGTTGACCCAACAAGATGAGGGGCTGGTCAGTAACCTGGGTGTTGGACAGCGCTGGGTGCGCAATGGCTGGTTGTTAGGTTACAACACGTTTTATGACAATCTGCTGGATGAAAGCCTGCCGCGCGGCGGCGTAGGTGCCGAAGCGTGGGGTGAGTATTTGCGCTTATCCGCCAATTATTACCAGCCGTTCTCATCCTGGCAGGTGCGCACTGAGACGCAAGCACAGCGTATGGCGCGTGGGTACGATCTCACCGCGCTGATGCGGGTTCCGTTTTATGAACATCTCAATACCAGCGTCAGCGTTGAGCAATATTTTGGCGATCGGGTCGATCTGTTTCATTCGGGAACCGGATACCACAACCCGGTGGCGGTAAAGCTGGGGCTGAATTACACGCCGGTGCCACTGGTGACGGTGACCGCGCAACATAAGCAGGGTGAAAGCGGGGAAAGTCAGAATAGCGTTGGCCTAAAGCTCAATTATCGCTTTGGCGTACCGTTAAAAAAACAGCTGATGGTCAGCGAAGTGGCAAGCAGTCAATCTCTGCGCGGCAGTCGCTATGACGATCCGCAGCGTAACAACCTGCCGACGATAGAATATCGCCAGCGTAAAACGCTGTCTGTGTTTCTGGCGACCCCGCCGTGGGATCTCAAGCCTGACGAAACGGTGGCGCTGAAGCTTGCGGTGCGCAGTCTGCACGGTATTCGGCATCTGACGTGGCAGGGCGATACACAGGCGCTGAGCTTGACGGCCGGGACAACCACCCGAAGCGCGGAAGGCTGGACAATTATTATGCCGAAATGGGATCGCAGTGAAGGGGCAGCAAACCGTTGGCGGCTGTCGGTGGTGGTGGAAGACGGTCAGGGTCAGCGTGTCTCTTCCAATGAGATCACGCTATCACTGACCGAACCGTTTAGTACGGTGTCGGAAAATGATCCTCGTTAATGCGATATCAGAAAATGCGTTCCTGATGCACCCACACCGCCGCTTCAACGCGCGATTTGAGCTTCATTTTCTTCAGCATATGCTTCACGTGGACTTTGACCGTGCTTTCAGTGATGTCCAGACGGCGGGCAATCATTTTATTAGGCAGGCCCTGGGCAATCAGTTTCAGGATGTCGCGCTCGCGCGGCGTGAGCTGGGTAACATCGCGGTCTGAAGTCGCGCGGTTAGCACGCAGGCTGGCGGCCAGCACCGGCGTCAAAGCTTCGCTCAGCACCATTTCACCGGCTGCTGCTTGCTGCAACGCCTTCAGTAAATCTTCCGGTTCCATGTCTTTTAACAGATAACCGTCCGCGCCGCGTTTCAGGGCGGTTACCACGTCTTCTTCATGATTCGAGACGCTGAACACCACGATGCGGCCAGACAGGGATTTTTCACGCAGCTTATCGAGCGTTTCCAGACCGTTCATGCCGGGCATATTGAGATCCAGCAGGATCAGATCGGGGTCAAGTGATTCAGCCAGCTCGATACCCTGCTCGCCATTACTGGCTTCGCCGACCACGGTAATATCGGGCGCCATGCTGACAAGCTGTTTTACACCGGTTCGCAGCATCGGATGATCGTCGATCAGCAGGATGGTTGCCGGTTCCAGATTACTCATGGGTATCTCCTTGGACTTCTGTGAAGTTTGTTTCGGGAATAAAAGTGACAGCAACTTCAGTACCGCCTGTCTCGCGACGGCGTACACGGCAATCGCCGCGCAAGCTCTGCGCACGATCGCGCATAATAATCATGCCGTAGTGGTTACTGCGTTCGGCGTTTTCCGGTACGCCGCGGCCGTTATCTTGCACTGTCAGTTTGACCTGTTTGCCATTTTGCACCACCGTCACGACCACTTCATTGGCCTGAGAGTGTTTAAGCGCGTTGCTCAGTGCTTCACGAGCAATTTGTAGCAGGTGAATCGCCTGATGCGAAGGGACCAGACGCGGTGGTAGCTGATAATCCAGCTTCACCGTAAAACCAAAGCGGGCGCTGTATTCCTGACAGCTGGCTTCCAGCGCCGGACGCAATCCGGGTTCTGTGAGCTGTAAACGGAAGGTGGTTAACAGCTCACGCAACTGCACCCATGACGTGTTCAGTTCGTTACGGATTTGGCTTAACAGGTCGCGGCAGTTTTCCGGCAGCGCTTCACCTTGCATTTGCAAACAGCTGACCTGCATCTTCATGCAGGAAAGTGATTGCGCAATAGAATCATGCAGTTCGCGCGCAATGGTGGCACGCTCTTCCATGACAATCAACTGCTGCTGACGCTCCTGGTGCCGGTCCAGCGCCAGCGTCGCGGTCAGTTGTTCCACCAGGGTATCAACCAACTGCTGTTGATCGTGGCTAAGGTGACGCCCGTGCGGCAAGGTGGCGAGCAGAATACCATACTGGGTATGCGCATCGGTCAGCCGCCATTTCAGCGTAATACCGCCGTCAGTCGCAGGCAGGGTACCGCGCGGACACAGATGACACCCTTTTTCATCACAGCTGATGTTTGACTGACAGGTAAACTCCTGATGATTGTCTTCATCTTCCAGGTCATAGACCCGCAGTTCGATATCATGTAGCAGCGTTAAATTTTGTAGCCCGTTGAGTACCGGAGAAAGACGTTCGCACAGTGGGACCTGAGAGTGCAGGCGGCGGTTGGCCTGCCACAGGAAGGAAAGGATCTGGTTTTTATGTTCCAGACCGGCCGTTTTCTCCCGCACCCGCTGTTCCAGCACCGCGTAACTCTCGGCTAACTCCTCTGACATATTGTTCAACGCCGAGCCCAGGGCCGCCATCTCATTACGCCCGCTGATATGCGCGCGTTGGGTAAAGTCGCGTTGGCTGACGGCACGCGCCATTGCCAGCAGCTGTTTCCAGGGTTGCAGCAGACGCACGCGCAGCCAGATAATGGTGAAGACCAGCAGCAACGCCATAAAAATGGCCATCAGGCGATGCAACATGACAACGCGTTCAATACGCAGTTCGGTGGTATGGTCAAAGGCGGTAACCAGCTTATCCAGTCCGGTCACAAAACGTGAAACGTCTTGTGCAACCGCATCGCCTGTTTGCGCATGGGCAAGTCCTGGCGCCAGTTCGGTATGCCAGTAATCCTGTAATGCTTTCAACTGGACCTGCTGTCCATCGCGCTTAGCTGCGCGCGTCAGTTCAGGACTGAACGCCGTTTTTTCCATTTCGTCCAGCAGGGGTTGGTCATCGGCACCCAGCGGAACCGCCGCCAGCAGACGATAGCTCTGCATGCGCAGGGAGCCCGCTTTATTGATTGCATGCGCGCTGCCCTGTACGCCCTGAACCAGCCAGCCAGAGACAGCCATACCCGCCACGCCAATCGCGGTGGACAGTAAAACAATTAGCGCCACCTGGTTGACCAGCGTAAGCGGGGAGAGACAACGTTTAAACATGGTGACTTGTTCCTTCGGGTTTTCGTTGCGCCGAAAACCTTATTGAATGACGATTCTGCCGCAGGCAGTGGCGTTATTCTCAGCGATACACTGGAGTATACCCATACCTCAAACGGGCTACCTCTTAATTGTCACTGGTGGGAGAGATCCCAGGCTGGGAGGAGTAGGAGGCGACAGAAGCGTGAAAAACCACATCTTTTTCACCGATGTTATGTACTCATTTGGGGTAATGATAAATTTTAAGCATTAATAATGACGCCTTTTCCTTTGATTTATATCAACTTACCCCCCGCTGTAAACCCTAATGTGGCAGGCATCGAAACAAGTATCAGAGGTGTCTATGAGTCACTCATCTGCCCCGGAAAGGGCATCTGGATCTGTAATTACAGAATGGCGGCCGGAAGATCCCGCCTTTTGGCAACAAAGAGGTCATCGTATTGCCAGCCGCAACCTGTGGATTTCCGTCCCTTGTCTGCTGCTGGCGTTTTGCGTGTGGATGCTATTCAGCGCCGTGGCGGTGAACTTACCGAAGGTCGGCTTCAATTTTACCACTGAGCAACTGTTCATGCTGACGGCATTACCGTCGGTCTCCGGTGCACTGCTGCGCGTCCCGTACTCCTTTATGATCCCCCTGTTTGGTGGACGCCGCTGGACGGCATTCAGCACCGGTATCCTGATCATTCCTTGCGTATGGTTAGGTTTTGCCGTGCAGGATACCGCCACACCGTTTAGTACTTTTATTGTCATCTCTCTGCTGTGCGGTTTCGCCGGGGCAAACTTTGCCTCCAGCATGGCCAACATCAGTTTCTTCTTCCCGAAACAGAAACAGGGCGGTGCGCTGGGTCTGAACGGCGGTCTGGGTAACATGGGCGTCAGCGTTATGCAGCTGGTTGCTCCGCTGGTGGTGTCATTGTCCATCTTCGCTGCATTTGGCAGCCACGGTGTGGAACAGCCGGATGGCACGCAGCTGTATCTGGCTAATGCCGCGTGGATTTGGGTACCGTTCCTGGCTATTTTCACGCTGGCTGCGTGGTTTGGTATGGACGAGCTGGCAACCTCTAAAGCGTCACTGAAAGAGCAGTTGCCGGTACTCAAACGCGGACATTTATGGATTATGAGCCTGCTGTATTTGGCAACCTTCGGCTCCTTTATCGGCTTCTCTGCTGGTTTCGCGATGTTGTCCAAAACGCAGTTCCCTGAGGTTCAGATCCTGCATTACGCCTTCTTTGGCCCGCTGATTGGTGCCCTGGCACGTTCTGCCGGTGGGGCAATTTCTGACCGACTGGGCGGGACACGCGTGACGCTGGTGAACTTTGTCCTGATGGCGATATTCAGTGCTCTGCTGTTTCTGACGCTGCCAACAAATGGTGCTGGTGGTAGCTTTATCGCCTTCTTTGCGGTGTTCCTGGCGCTGTTCCTGACGGCCGGGTTGGGGAGTGGTTCAACCTTCCAGATGATCTCCGTGATCTTCCGTAAGCTGACGATGGACAGAGTGAAAGCCGAAGGCGGATCGGAAGAAAAAGCGATGCGTGAAGCGGCAACCGACACGGCTGCGGCACTGGGCTTTATCTCAGCCATCGGTGCAATTGGCGGCTTCTTTATTCCAAAAGCGTTTGGTACGTCGCTGGCATTGACCGGTTCACCGGTTGGGGCGATGAAGCTGTTCCTGATCTTCTATGTCGCCTGCGTGGTCATCACCTGGGTGGTATACGGACGTCATTCTAAAAAATAAAAAAGTAATAGTTGTTGATTATCCATTGCGCGGTGTTAGACCGCGCTTTTTTTTTGCTTGTAATTAGTTACAACATACTTTTGCATTTACGGAGGCCAACCGTTTGTCAGAAGGGTGCTCGCAATATGCCTGCCAGGGGGAATACCCCTTAATACCCACTTGTAAAGAATTTAACATTTGTATGAAGTGTGAATTTTAAAATATGCTTGAAAATCAAATGATTATTCACATCATCAATATCCCACTTAGGGGGTATATAAAATTCAACCCCTCTTTTCCATCCCTGCCTGCCTTGATCGTTATCAATTCTCACGCGCTTTCATAGCGTTACCTTCGCAGGCAATCAAGCAATGTCGATTTATCAGAGAGCCGTCAGGCTCCTACAGGAGACAACCGATGAGTAAATTCCTGGACCGGTTTCGCTACTTCAAGCAGAAGGGCGAAACCTTTGCCGATGGGCACGGCCAGCTTCTCAATACTAACCGGGATTGGGAGGATGGATACCGCCAGCGTTGGCAGCATGACAAAGTTGTGCGATCAACTCATGGGGTAAACTGCACCGGCTCATGCAGCTGGAAAATTTACGTGAAAAATGGTCTGGTGACCTGGGAAACCCAGCAAACTGACTACCCGCGCACCCGTCCAGACCTGCCAAACCATGAACCACGTGGCTGTCCGCGCGGTGCGAGCTACTCCTGGTATCTCTACAGCGCTAACCGCCTGAAATACCCGCTGATGCGTAAACGCCTGATGAAGATGTGGCGTGAAGCGAAAAGACTGCACAGCGACCCGGTAGACGCATGGGCCTCCATCATCGAAGACGCCGATAAAGCAAAAAGCTTCAAGCAAGCGCGTGGTCGTGGTGGTTTCGTCCGTTCTTCCTGGCAGGAAGTGAATGAGCTGATTGCCGCTTCTAACGTATACACCGTCAAAACTTATGGCCCCGACCGCGTAGCGGGCTTCTCGCCGATCCCGGCGATGTCGATGGTTTCTTACGCCTCTGGCGCACGCTACCTGTCACTGATTGGTGGTACCTGCCTGAGCTTCTACGACTGGTACTGTGACCTGCCGCCTGCTTCTCCGCAGACCTGGGGTGAACAGACCGACGTTCCTGAATCCGCCGACTGGTACAACTCCAGCTACATCATCGCCTGGGGTTCTAACGTTCCGCAAACTCGTACTCCGGATGCGCACTTCTTCACTGAAGTCCGCTACAAAGGGACCAAAACGGTTGCGATTACCCCGGATTATGCCGAAATCGCCAAACTGTGCGACCTGTGGCTGGCTCCGAAGCAGGGTACTGATGCCGCGATGGCGCTGGCGATGGGCCACGTTATGCTGCGTGAGTTCCACCTTGATAACCCAAGCCAGTACTTCACCGACTACGTGCGCCGTTACACCGACATGCCAATGCTGGTGATGCTAGAAGAGCGTGACGGTTACTATGCGGCGGGTCGTATGCTGCGTGCTGCCGATCTGGTCGATTCTCTGGGTCAGGAAAATAATCCAGAGTGGAAAACGGTTGCCGTTAATACCGACGGCGAGATGGTCGCGCCAAATGGTTCGATTGGTTTCCGCTGGGGCGAAAAAGGTAAATGGAACCTTGAGCAGCGCGACGGTACGTCCGGTCAAGAAACCGAACTGCAGCTCAGTCTGTTGGGCAGCCAGGATGACATCGCAGAAGTTGGTTTCCCGTACTTTGGCGGCGAAGGTACCGAGCACTTCAATAAAGTCGAACTGGAAAACGTCCTGCTGCACAAACTGCCGGTGAAACGCCTGCAGTTGGCGGACGGTTCTACCGCGCTGGTGACCACCGTTTATGATCTGACCATGGCCAACTACGGCCTGGAACGTGGTTTGAACGATGAAAACTGCGCAACCAGCTACGACGACATCAAAGCGTATACCCCGGCATGGGCAGAAAAAATCACCGGTGTATCACGCGCTCAGATCGTGCGTATCGCCCGTGAATTTGCCGATAATGCCGACAAAACCCACGGTCGCTCAATGATTATCGTCGGTGCCGGTCTGAACCACTGGTATCACCTCGATATGAACTATCGTGGCCTTATCAACATGCTGGTGTTCTGCGGCTGTGTCGGTCAGAGCGGTGGCGGTTGGGCGCACTACGTGGGTCAGGAAAAACTGCGTCCGCAGACCGGCTGGCAGCCGCTGGCGTTTGGCCTTGACTGGCAGCGTCCAGCACGTCACATGAACAGCACTTCTTACTTCTATAACCACTCCAGCCAGTGGCGCTATGAGACGGTGACTGCGCAGGAATTGTTGTCGCCGATGGCCGACAAATCTCGCTATAGCGGTCATCTGATCGACTTTAACGTGCGTGCTGAACGTATGGGCTGGCTCCCTTCGGCTCCACAACTGGGCACCAACCCGCTGTACATTGCGCGTGAGGCGGAAAAAGCCGGGATGACGCCGGTGGATTACACCGTGAAATCCCTCAAAGAGGGTTCTATCCGCTTTGCGGCGGAACAACCTGAAAACGGCAAAAACCATCCGCGTAACCTGTTCATCTGGCGTTCTAACCTGCTGGGCTCATCCGGTAAAGGTCATGAATACATGCTGAAGTATCTTCTGGGTACCGAACACGGTATTCAGGGGATGGATCTCGGCAAGCAGGGCGGCGTGAAGCCAGAAGAAGTGGAATGGCAGGACAATGGTCTTGATGGCAAGCTGGATCTGGTGGTTACGCTGGATTTCCGCCTGTCGAGCACCTGTTTGTATTCCGACATCGTGCTGCCGACCGCAACCTGGTATGAAAAAGACGACATGAATACCTCGGACATGCATCCGTTTATTCATCCGCTGTCTGCCGCTGTTGATCCGGCCTGGGAATCGAAGAGCGACTGGGAAATCTACAAAGCCATCGCTAAGAAATTCTCTGAAGTCTGCGTGGGTCACCTTGGCAAAGAAACTGACGTGGTGACGCTGCCTATCCAGCACGACTCCGCTGCCGAACTGGCGCAGCCGCTGGATGTTAAAGACTGGAAAAAAGGTGAATGTGACCTGATCCCAGGCGTTACCGCACCGCATATCATGACCGTTGAGCGTGACTACCCGGCAACCTACGAGCGCTTTACCTCGATCGGTCCTCTGATGGATAAAGTCGGTAACGGTGGTAAAGGGATTGCCTGGAACACCCAAAGTGAAATGGATCTGCTGCGTAAGCTCAACTACACCAAGGCAGAAGGCCCGGCGAAAGGCCAGCCTTGTCTTAATACGGCGATTGATGCTGCTGAGATGATCCTCACCCTGGCCCCGGAAACGAACGGACAGGTGGCGGTAAAAGCCTGGGCTGCGCTGAGTGAATTTACCGGCCGTGACCATACGCATCTGGCGCTGAATAAAGAAGACGAGAAAATTCGCTTCCGTGACATTCAGGCACAGCCGCGCAAGATTATCTCCAGCCCGACCTGGTCAGGTCTGGAAGATGAACATGTCTCTTACAACGCTGGTTACACCAACGTTCACGAGCTGATCCCATGGCGTACGCTGAGCGGTCGTCAGCAGCTGTATCAGGATCATCAGTGGATGCGCGATTTCGGTGAAAGCCTGCTGGTCTATCGTCCGCCAATTGACACGCGTTCGGTGAAAGCCGTGATGGGCGAGAAATCTAACGGTAACCCGGAAAAAGCGCTCAACTTCCTGACGCCGCACCAGAAATGGGGCATTCACTCCACCTACAGCGACAACCTGCTGATGCTGACCTTAGGTCGCGGTGGTCCAGTGGTGTGGATGAGCGAAGAAGATGCCAAAGAGATCGGTATTGAAGACAACGACTGGATCGAAGTCTTTAACAGCAACGGTGCGCTAACTGCGCGTGCGGTTGTGAGCCAGCGTGTGCCGGCCGGGATGACCATGATGTACCACGCGCAGGAACGCATTGTTAACCTGCCAGGTTCAGAAATCACCCAGCAGCGCGGTGGGATCCACAACTCGGTGACCCGTATTACGCCGAAGCCTACGCATATGATTGGTGGTTATGCACACTTGGCCTACAGCTTTAACTACTACGGCACCGTAGGGTCAAACCGCGATGAGTTCGTGGTGGTACGTAAGATGAAGAACATTGACTGGTTGGATGGTGAAGGCAATGACCAGGTACAGGAGAGCGTAAAATGAAAATTCGTTCACAAGTCGGCATGGTGCTGAATCTCGATAAGTGCATCGGTTGCCACACCTGTTCAGTAACCTGTAAAAACGTCTGGACCAGCCGTGAAGGGACCGAGTACGCCTGGTTCAACAACGTTGAAACCAAGCCGGGTACCGGTTTCCCGACTGACTGGGAAAACCAGGAAAAATGGAAGGGCGGTTGGATCCGCAAGATCAACGGTAAGCTGGTGCCGCGCATGGGTAACAAAGCGCTGCTGCTGGGTAAAATCTTCGCTAACCCGCATTTGCCGGGTATCGATGATTACTACGAACCGTTTGATTTCGATTACCAGACGCTGCACAACGCACCGGCTGACAGCAAAGCGCAGCCGATTGCACGTCCGCGTTCGCTGATCACCGGTAAGCGTATGGATAAGGTAACCAAGGGACCGAACTGGGAAGATGACTTGGGCGGCGAGTTCGAGAAGCTGTCGAAAGACAAAAACTTCGAGAACATGCAGAAGGCGATGTACGGCCAGTTCGAAAACACCTTCATGATGTACTTGCCGCGTCTGTGCGAGCACTGCCTTAACCCGGCGTGCGTGGCGACCTGCCCGAGTGGTGCCATCTATAAGCGTGAAGAAGACGGCATTGTGCTGATCGACCAGGATAAGTGCCGCGGCTGGCGTATGTGCATCACCGGTTGTCCGTACAAAAAAATCTACTTCAACTGGAAGAGTGGTAAGTCAGAGAAGTGCATCTTCTGCTACCCGCGTATCGAAGCCGGGCAGCCAACCGTGTGCTCCGAAACCTGCGTCGGTCGTATTCGTTACCTCGGCGTGCTGCTGTATGACGCCGATGCGATTGAAAGCGCGGCCAGCACCGAGAACGAGAAAGATCTGTACCAGCGTCAGCTGGACGTGTTCCTCGATCCGAACGATCCGGCGGTCATTGAACAGGCGCTGAAAGACGGTATTCCGCTGAGCGTTATTGACGCGGCCCAGCAGTCACCAGTGTACAAAATGGCGATGGACTGGAAGCTGGCGCTGCCGCTACATCCTGAATACCGCACGCTGCCAATGGTCTGGTACGTGCCACCTTTGTCACCGATTCAGTCTGCGGCTGATGCGGGCGAACTGGGCAGCAACGGCATTCTGCCGGACGTGGACAGCCTGCGTATCCCGGTTCAGTACCTGGCGAACCTGCTGACCGCAGGGGATACCCAGCCGGTCGTGCTGGCGCTGAAACGTATGCTGGCGATGCGTCACTATAAACGTGCGGAAACCGTCGACGGTAAAGTCGACACCCGTGCGCTGGAAGAGGTCGGTCTGACCGAAGCTCAGGCGCAGGAGATGTATCGTTATCTGGCGATTGCGAACTACGAAGATCGTTTCGTGGTGCCGAGCAGCCATCGTGAACTGGCGCGTGATGCGTTCCCGGAGAAAAGCGGTTGCGGCTTTACCTTCGGTGACGGTTGCCACGGTTCTGATACTAAATTCAATCTGTTCAACAGCCGCCGCATCGATGCTGTCGATGTGACCAGCAAAACGGAGCCGCACCAATGATTGAACTCGTCATTGTTTCGCGTCTGCTCGAGTACCCGGATGCTGCCCTGTGGCAGCATCAGCAGGAACTCTTTGATGCACTCGCGTCATCTGAAAACCTGGATAAAGAGGATGCCCAAACCCTGAGCGTCTTCCTGCGCGATTTAACCGCACAGGACATGCTGGATGCGCAGTCCAGCTACAGTGAACTGTTCGACCGTGGCCGGGCAACCTCGCTGCTGCTGTTTGAACATGTGCATGGCGAATCCCGCGATCGCGGTCAGGCGATGGTTGACCTGATGGCTCAGTATGAGCAGCACGGTTTACAGCTCGACAGTCGCGAATTACCGGACCATCTGCCGCTGTATCTGGAATATTTGGCGCAGTTGCCGAAAGACGAAGCGCTGGGCGGTTTGCAGGATATCGCACCGATTCTGGCCTTGCTCAGCGCGCGTTTGCAACAGCGTGAAAGCCGCTATGCGGTGCTGTTCGACCTGCTGCTGAAACTGGCGAATGCCGCTATCGACAGCGACAAAGTGGCGGAGAAAATTGCGGATGAAGTTCGTGATGATACCCCGCAGGCACTGGACGCGGTCTGGGAAGAAGAGCAGGTGAAATTCTTTGCAGACCAGGGGTGCGGCGAGTCCGAGATTTCTGCTCACCAGCGTCGTTTTGCCGGGGCCGTTGCGCCGCAGTATCTGAATATCACCACCGGAGGACAGCAATAATGCACTTCCTGAATATGTTCTTCTTTGACATCTATCCGTACATTGCGGGTTCTGTCTTCCTGATCGGTAGCTGGCTGCGTTATGACTACGGGCAGTACACCTGGCGTGCAGCGTCCAGCCAGATGCTGGATCGTAAAGGAATGAACATGGCGTCAAACCTGTTCCACATCGGGATCCTGGGTATTTTCGCCGGTCACTTCCTTGGCATGTTAACGCCGCACTGGATGTATGAAGCGTGGCTGCCGCTTGAAGTAAAACAGAAGATGGCGATGTTTGCGGGCGGGGCGTCCGGCGTGATGTGCCTGGTCGGTGGCGTATTACTGCTCAAACGTCGTTTGTTCAGCCCACGGGTGCGAGCAACCACGACCGGTGCGGATATTCTGGTGCTGTCCATTCTGGTTATCCAGTGTGCGCTGGGTCTGCTGACGATTCCGTTCTCAGCCCAGCATATGGACGGCAGCGAGATGATGAAGCTGGTGAACTGGGCACAGTTCGTGGTGACCTTCCACGGCGGCGCTTCTCAGTATCTGGACGGCGTGGCGTTTATCTTCCGTATGCACCTGGTGCTCGGTATGACGTTGTTCCTGCTGTTCCCGTTCTCGCGTCTGGTGCACATCTGGAGCGTTCCGGTCGAGTATTTGACCCGCAAGTACCAGATTGTCCGTGCGCGTCACTAGTCGGTTATCTGCGTAAGACAAACCCTGCTCCGGCGGGGTTTTTTTATGGCTGTTTGCCGGATGGCGGCGTAAACACCTTATCCGGCCTGCCCGAGTTTACAGCGGATCTGCAAGGCCTGACATCTGGATCCGTACTCTCAATTTTTGGTTTTTTCAGCACCTGTGCGAGTTTTTTGTCCACAGAAAAAGGATGATGCAGCATATAATAACGACATAAGCGACAATAAGGATTGTTGTATGCGTTATTCATTAATTTTCAAAATAATAATATTAAATATATTTATTGCAAAAATGGCTCATGCTGCTGTCTGCGAGGAGCGTTATCCTCCCGACTCGGAAGAATGCCAGTACGTTCAGGAATTAGAGCAAAAAGCGGAACAAGGAGATGACAGTGCGCAATTTTCGCTTGGAAGTTGGTATGCGGAAGGTCGATACGTCAAACCTGATTATAAGCTGGCCATAAAATGGCTGGAAAAAGTAGGTAAATCAGGCAAACAAGGGGATGCTTTTTCCTACTTCATCATTGGCTATCACTATAATTATGGTGAAAACTTTCCGCTTGATAGACAGCAAGCACTGAAGTGGTATCGCAAGGCGGCGGAGTTAGGGGATCGTTTTACGCAAGAAATATTAGGCAATGCCTATTTGTACGGTGACGATCTTCCCCAGAATACTCAGCTGGCGCTGGAGTGGTATCGTAAAGCTGCCTCTCCAACCGATGGCTCTGGTTCAAGCGCCCAATACAAGATTGGCGTGATGTACGCGCATGGCCAGGGTGTCCCCCAGGATTACCAACAAGCGGCAAGCTGGATGCGTAAAGCGGCGGAAAAAATGTACAACCCCGCGAGGCTTTATCTTGGCGTTGCCTATTTTTATGGTGAAGGCGTGCCTCGGGATTATCGTCAGGCGGTTTACTGGCTTAATGAAGGTATACCAGGTAGCGATACGCCAGGCCACATTCCGCTGAATGCGCTCTATGATAAAGCACACCCCGCTGACCGGTTTTATTCCCAGAAGTGGTATAGAAAAACAGCGAAAAGCGTGATGGCAAAGGTGCAGTACAATTTTGGCGTATGGTATTACAACGGGTATCACTTATCGAAAGATCACAACCTGGCGCTGGAGTGGTATCGCAAAGCGGCAGCGCAGGGGCTGGCCGAGGCGCAGGATGCGATCGGCGTGATGTTTATGCAGGGCGAGGGCGTTTCTCAGGACTACCAACAAGCGCTGATGTGGTATCGCAAAGCCGCGCGGCAGGGACTGGCTGCTGCGCAAACGCATCTTGGCATTATGTCTGCATTTGGGCGCGGCGTCGTGCAAAGCGACAGACAGGCTATCGCATGGTATCGGAAAGCGGCAAAACAGGATTTTGCGCAGGCGCAATATCAGCTTGGCGTGGCATACAGTACGGGAAAAGGCGTGCCTGAAAATAACAGGAATGCGCTGAAGTGGTACCTTAAGGCGGCAGAACAGGGGTTTGCTCCGGCACAATCAGCGCTTGGGGAAATTTATTCTCATGGGCAACAGGGCGTGCCTAAAGATAATAAGCTGGCCTATATTTGGTATGACATGGCGAGTCTGTATACGGGAAAATCTGCGGATGAACGTTTAGCGATTATTGCCGAAAGGAACAGACTCAAAGAAACGCTCACACCGACTCAACTTGGCGAGACGTATGACGCCTTTGATCTCATTAGGCGGAAAATTGACCAGTCAGAGACGGCGAAAAAGACTGCCAGGAAGCAGTATTGATAAGATAACCAATAAGTCAGCGAAGTCTGCCTGTGTAGTAAGAATACGGGGAGATGAGGATTGATTTAAAGTTAGAGCTTTAAGAAGTGATGGTGGTGGGGAAGGATTACTCAGCGCTAGGCGCTTCGCCCTTCGGGTCGTTGCCTGCGGCAACGCTTTCTCGCTACGCTCGAATCGAACCTTAGTCGAAGCTTCTCATCCTTCCCTGCATGGGCAGAATATGAAATAAAGTGCGTTTAGTAGAATGAGTGCTTTTTAGAAGTGATGGTGGTGGGGGAAGGATTCGAACCTTCGAAGTCGATGACGGCAGATTTACAGTCTGCTCCCTTTGGCCGCTCGGGAACCCCACCAGGGGTGTACTGATTTTTATAAATCTACCGGAATGAATGGTGGTGGGGGAAGGATTCGAACCTTCGAAGTCGATGACGGCAGATTTACAGTCTGCTCCCTTTGGCCGCTCGGGAACCCCACCACGGGGTAAATTCATTGTGCTGCTAGCATCCTATAGTTAGAAGGATTATTCGGAGCTAAAGCTGCTCACCCTTCGGGCCGTTGCCTGCGGCAACGTTCTCTCACTATCGCTCGAGTCGAACCTTGAAGTCGATGACGGCAGATTTGCAGTCAGCTCCCTTATGATCGCTCGGGAACCCCACCACGGGGTAATGCTTTTACTGGCCTGCTTCTGTTGGAAGCGGGGCGCATCATATCAAATGACGCGCCGCTGTAAAGCATTCCTTTGCTTAACATGAACCGTTTGCGTACTTTTCATCCGTAACGCAGTAAAGCTAATCAATTCATATTATTGGTGATTACAGAATAATCGTTCGATTACCGTAAACAAAGACACGCTGGGCCAGTACCTGATACAGCGCACGGCTTAATACGTTTTTTTCGACGTCACGGCCTGCGCGCATCATATCTTCAGCGGTATAGGTGTGATCGACGTGAATCACGTCCTGCATAATGATTGGGCCTTCGTCGAGGTTATCATTCACATAGTGAGCCGTCGCGCCGATGATCTTCACGCCGCGCTCATATGCCTGGTGGTATGGACGCGCACCAATAAAGGCAGGCAGGAACGAGTGGTGAATATTAATGATCTTATTCGGGAAGCGTGAAACAAATTCTGGCGTCAGGACGCGCATATATTTTGCCAGTACGACGTAATCTGGCTGATGGGCGTCGATTGCATCGGCCATTTTTTGATCGTGTTCTTCGCGCGTTAATCCTTCGTGGCTGACCAGCTCAAAAGGAATATCAAAACGTTCAACCAGCGAGCGTAGCGTATCGTGGTTGCCGATAACCGCCGCAATTTCGACATCGAGTCCGCCATAATTGGCTTTCATTAACAGGTCGCCCAGACAATGAGCTTCCTTGGTGACTAAAATGACGATGCGGCGACGGCCTGCTGGCGTGAGTTCGCGAATGGATCCTTCAGGCAAGGCGCTGTCCAGATCGGTCAGCAGCGTGACGTCATTAAAAATGCCTTCCAGCTCCGTACGCATAAAAAAGCGGCCGGTACGGTGGTCAACAAACTCATTGTTTTGCACGATGTTCAGTTCATGTTTGTAACAAATATTGGTGATGCGTGCGATCAAACCTTTTTGGTCGGGGCAGATAGTGCGCAGAACTTTACGTTGTTGTGAATGCATTGCCGGGGTATTCCTGTTGAAAATGTTTGCATATTAGATGCTGTCGGGCGTTGACTAGCCGCAGCACTTTTTAAATTTTTTACCTGATCCACAAGGGCAGGGATCGTTACGGCCAATTTGTGGGCGCGTACCATCAATATAATACCATTGGCCGTTTTCTTTTAAAAAACGAGAGCGCTCGATAATTGCGCCTGTTTTCCCCTGTTCGGAA
Organism: Citrobacter sp. FP75; assembly: GCF_018342065.1. Lineage (GTDB taxonomy): Bacteria > Pseudomonadota > Gammaproteobacteria > Enterobacterales > Enterobacteriaceae > Citrobacter. The sequence continues at coordinate 1,095,444 of NZ_JAFDOE010000001.1, forward strand.
AAACGCGCCACGAAGCTGACATAACCGATATTTTCTGTTTCCGACGTCGCCTGTTCAAAAATGGTGAGTCCGAGCCATTCTGTATGGGCAAATCCTGCGCTAATGTCATCGCGAAACGCGGCAGCATGGCAGTCGGGATGCCAGGTCTTAATCAGATAATCTGCGTCTTTCATCACAAAAGCACAGTAGCGAGAACGCATGAGGTGTGACGGCGTAGGTGCTACTTGTGCGCCAGACACATAACGGTAGCAACATAGGCTATACTCGACAGCGCTACCACAGGGACAAAGCTGAGACACAAAAAACTCCCTGGAATAAAAAAACGGCGTAAAAACGCCTCGGTGGCACTATGTTAACTGAGCCGTAGTGATGTTGCTACGTCTGCAAGCCAGGGGAAGTCTGTAGGTACAATGAGAAAAATAAAAATTGGGCTGGCGCTAGGTTCCGGCGCGGCGCGTGGCTGGTCGCACATTGGTGTGATTAAGGCCCTGAAACACATGGGCATTGATATTGATATCGTTGCAGGTTGTTCTATCGGCTCGTTGGTTGGCGCCGCTTATGCCTGCAATAAATTACCTGCCCTCGAGCAATGGGTCTGCTCATTCAGCTATTGGGATGTTTTACGCCTGATGGATCTTTCGTGGCGTAGAGGCGGATTACTGCGCGGTGAACGCGTGTTCAATCAATACCGTAACGTCATGCCTGTGCAGGAAATAGAACAATGCCAGCGCCGGTTTGCTACCGTCGCTACGAATCTGAGCACGGGGCGTGAACTGTGGTTTACCGAAGGCGATTTACATCTTGCCGTCCGGGCCTCCTGTAGTATTCCTGGTCTGATGTCCCCCGTTGCGCATAATGGTTATTGGCTGGTTGATGGCGCGGTGGTTAACCCCGTTCCTGTCTCGCTGACGCGCGCGTTGGGTGCCGATATCGTCATTGCCGTTGACCTGCAACATGATGCACACCTCATGCAGCAAGATTTGCTCTCCTTTAACGTCAGCAATGATACCGAGTCGAGCGATGACGAGCTTTCATGGCATGCACGTCTGAAAGAGCGGTTGAGTAATATTACCGCCCGACGCGCCGTCACTGCGCCAACGGCAATGGAGATTATGACGACCTCTATTCAGGTGCTGGAAAACCGGCTGAAACGTAACCGCATGGCCGGTGACCCACCCGATATCCTGATTCAGCCGTTTTGTCCGCAAATATCCACTCTGGATTTCCACCGTGCTGGTGCGGCCATTGCCGCGGGGCAGCTTGCGGTAGAGAAAAAAATGGACGAGCTGCTGCCTCTGGTGAAAACCAACATCTAACGCATTTTTTATCAATACTTAAGTCAATTCTGACAGGCGTGAGTAGCAATAGCATGCCACTATTGATTAAAGCCAGTCAGGGGGGAGAATATGACGCAGCCATTGGTCGGAAAACAGATTCTTATTGTTGAAGATGAGCCTGTATTTCGCTCGCTTCTGGACTCATGGTTTTCCTCTTTGGGAGCGACAACGGCGGTAGCGGGTGATGGGCTTGATGCGCTGGAATTATTAGGGCGCTTTGTACCCGATCTAATGATCTGCGACCTTGCGATGCCGAGAATGAACGGTCTTAAACTGGTTGAATACCTGCGTAACCGCGGTGACCGGACGCCAATCCTGGTTATCTCTGCGACGGAAAATATGTCCGATATTGCCAAAGCGCTTCGTCTTGGTGTGGACGACGTACTGCTGAAGCCGGTGAAAGACCTCAACCGGTTGCGGGAAACGGTTTTTGCGTGTCTCTATCCCAATATGTTTAATTCCCGTGTAGAAGAAGAAGAGCGGTTGTTTCGTGACTGGGATGCCATGGTTGGCGATCCTGCCGCCGCGGCAAAACTGCTGCAAGAATTGCAGCCTCCGGTTCAGCAGGTTATCTCGCATTGTCGTATCAACTACCGTCAGCTGGTTGCGGCCGATCAACCGGGGTTGGTACTTGATATTGCGCCGCTGTCGGAAAACGACCTTGCCTTCTATTGTCTGGATGTGACGCGGGCAGGGGATAATGGCGTGTTGGCGGCTCTGTTGCTGCGGGCGCTGTTTAATGGCCTGTTGCAGGAGCAGCTTGCGCATCAGAATCAGCGGTTGCCGGAGCTCGGTGCGCTCCTGAAACAGGTTAACCATCTGCTGCGACAAGCCAATCTACCCGGACAGTTTCCGTTGCTGGTGGGGTACTACCATAGCGGATTAAAAAATCTGGTCCTGGTCTCCGCAGGCCTGAACGCGACCTTAAATACTGGCAGCCACAATGTGCAAATCAGTAATGGCGTTCCGCTGGGGACCCTGGGGAATACTTACCTTAACCAGCTAAGCCAACGCTGCGAGTCCTGGCAGTGCCAAATTTGGGGGGCTGGCGGTCGCCTGCGCCTGATGTTGTCTGCGGAATGAACAATCGAGAGGCAGGGGATTAAATTGGTTCACATCCCTGTCTTTTGGAGTGCTACTATCAGCGCCAGATTTATTCGTATTTATCTTAATTATACCGACGCGCGTCCTTTTCAGACCTGAAGCTTGTCGCGGTGCTGATATACTCGGATGCGATACAGATTGATGAACACGTTCAATACATGAACAGTCCAGGAGAGTTTTAAATGGCTGCCCTTAATTCGAAAGTCAAAAAAGCCGTTATCCCGGTAGCGGGATTAGGAACCAGGATGTTACCGGCGACCAAGGCAATTCCTAAAGAGATGCTACCGCTGGTTGATAAACCATTAATTCAATACGTCGTGAACGAATGTATTGCTGCGGGCATCACTGAAATTGTACTGGTGACTCACTCGTCTAAAAATTCTATTGAAAACCACTTCGATACCAGCTTTGAACTCGAAGCTATGCTGGAAAAACGTGTTAAGCGCCAGCTGCTGGAAGAAGTGCAATCTATTTGCCCACCGCATGTGACGATTATGCAGGTACGTCAGGGGCTGGCAAAAGGTCTGGGTCACGCTGTATTGTGTGCGCATCCGGTTGTTGGCGATGAACCCGTCGCGGTTATCCTGCCGGACGTTATTCTGGATGAATATGAATCTGATTTATCCCGCGATAACCTCGCCGAAATGATTAGTCGCTTTGATGAAACAGGTAGCAGCCAAATTATGGTGGAACCTGTCGAAGACGTGACGGCTTACGGTGTTGTGGACTGTAAAGGTGTTGAATTAGCGCCGGGCGAAAGCGTACCGATGGTGGGGGTTGTTGAAAAACCGAAAGCTGATGTGGCGCCATCTAATCTTGCTGTTGTCGGTCGTTATGTCCTGAGCGCAGATATCTGGCCTCTGCTGGCAAAAACGCCTCCGGGAGCGGGTGACGAAATTCAGCTGACCGATGCTATCGATATGCTAATTGAAAAAGAAACGGTTGAAGCCTATCACATGAAGGGCAAAAGCCATGACTGTGGTAATAAGCTGGGTTATATGCAGGCGTTCGTCGAATATGGTATTCGTCATAATACCCTCGGCGCTGAATTTAAAGCCTGGCTTGAAGACGAGATGGGTATTAAGAAGTAACATCGCGTTATTAATCCGATTACAACGGCGCTGTTTATCCAGCGCCGTTTTTTTATACCTAAATCGGGTAGGGTGTTATGCGAAGTACAGGTATAAAAAATCCCGCCAATGGCGGGATTTTGAGCAAACTAATTGTGGATTAATCCTTGATCAGGAAATCGTCCAGTTGTTTACCTTGCTCTTCCATCGCTTTTTTGATCACGGCCGGTGTACGACCCTGGCCGGTCCAGGTTTTAGTTTCACCGTTTTCGTCAACATAGCTATATTTAGCCGGACGTGCTGCACGCTTAGCTTTAGCGCCGGTTTTAACCGCAGCCATGCTATTCAGCAGTTCGTTCGGGTCAATACCGTCAGCAATCAGCATTTCACGATATTGTTGCAGTTTACGAGTGCGCTCTTCAACTTCAGCAGCAGCTGCGCTTTCTTCTTCGCGACGCTCGCTAACGACAACTTCTAATTTTTCCAGCATTTCTTCAAGCGTTTCCAGAGTACATTCTCTCGCCTGCGCACGAAGAGTACGGATGTTGTTCAGAATTTTAAGTGCTTCGCTCATTGTAGTAATCTCAAACTTATATTGGGTGGGGTTTGTTGAGCTAATAATAGAGCGATAAATTCAGATGTGCAATAGCCAGGAATGTAAGGAATTCAAAATTGCGCTTTATTTAGTCCCTGTATTAATTCTTTGCCGTTCAATTTTCCACAATGTGGGGCATAAAAAAGGCTTATTGGTACGGTGGATACTCTTCGCTCAAGAGTGAAAATTCAAGATTCAGGTCACATTTTATGGTGTTGCAATTGTATCTGTTTGCAGTAATTTCAACCTTTTGTATTAGTTTTGCTTACAGGAATTCGCTATTACGAGGGGGGATGTCATGGGGGGCAATAACAATAACAGCAGGGTTTCTTTATTGAACTGTGACGATAAGCAACGTTGATGAATTTCAAGGGCACTATTTGTGAAAGAATGTGTATATACCTTCAAGCATCGGGTTGTTCGAACATAGAAAGCGTTCATTGGCCTTCGTCCCATACTTAAGCTGTTCCCTGAGCTTTCCCATAGTACGTCATATTTAGGAGGGTAATGAGTGATGCTGACGCGATGTTTTATACGTGTTGGGTGGTAACGCCGAGCAGATATGTTTGTGAATTATGATACAATCCCGCCCATATTTATTTACCCAGGTGAGGGCCAACGGTCAATGGCACAGCTATATTTTTACTATTCTGCTATGAATGCGGGGAAGTCGACCGCGTTGCTGCAATCTTCATACAATTACCAGGAACGTGGCATGCGTGCCGTTGTATATACAGCGGAAATTGACGACCGATTTGGGGCTGGGAAAGTAAGTTCACGTATAGGTCTGTCGTCACCTGCAAAACTGTTTAACCAAAATTCATCTTTGTTCGAAGAAATTCGCGCGGAGAATGCGCAACAGAGAATACATTGTGTACTGGTCGATGAGTCGCAGTTTTTGACACGCCAACAGGTTTATGAATTATCCGAGGTGGTCGATCAACTGGATATTCCGGTTTTGTGTTATGGGTTACGTACTGATTTTCGCGGTGAATTATTTGGCGGCAGCGAATACCTGCTTGCCTGGTCAGACAAGCTGGTCGAATTAAAGACCATTTGCTTCTGCGGGCGTAAGGCCAGCATGGTATTACGCCTTGATCAGGCCGGACGACCTTATAACGAGGGCGAGCAGGTGGTTATCGGTGGGAATGAGCGCTATGTATCGGTATGCCGCAAGCACTATAAAGAAGCGCAGTCTGAGGGCTCTCTGACGGCCATTCAGGAAAGGCATAGCCACGATTAACCCACGCTTACCTGGGCGCTGATAACAGACAGGGTAGACCCACGCATTAGCTGGTGCGCTCTACCCTACAGTCGCCTTTGTAGGCGCTTTTCTCACATCCTCTCTCAATACCCTACTGACATAGCCCTTCGCCGCGTTGGTCTGTATGAGCGTTGTCCTATTAAGACTAAAAAGACGAAAAAAACGGTCCCGAAGGGACCGTTTAGGGTAATACAAAATCTTAGGCGTTTGAATTAAGCGGATTTCTTCGCTTTTTTCTCAGCTTTAGGTGCGGCAACGGCTTCAGTCTTAGCAGCAGTTTCACCTTCGTTGTATTCACGACCGTAGAAGGTATCCAGCAGAATCTGTTTCAGTTCAGAAATCAGCGGGTAACGCGGGTTAGCGCCGGTGCACTGGTCGTCAAACGCATCTTCAGACAGCTTGTCAACGTGCGCCAGGAAGTCAGCTTCCTGAACGCCAGCTTCACGGATAGACTTAGGAATACCCAGTTCAGCTTTGATTTCATCCAGCCATGCCAGCAGTTTCTGGATTTTCGCTGCGGTACGGTCGCCCGGTGCGCTCAGACCCAGATGGTCTGCGATTTCAGCGTAGCGACGACGAGCTTGTGGACGGTCGTACTGGCTGAAGGCAGTCTGTTTAGTCGGGTTGTCGTTCGCGTTATAACGAATAACGTTGCTGATCAGCAGGGCGTTCGCCAGACCGTGAGGAATGTGGAACTGAGAGCCCAGTTTGTGCGCCATGGAGTGACATACACCGAGGAAGGCGTTAGCAAACGCGATACCCGCGATGGTCGCTGCACTGTGTACACGCTCACGTGCTACCGGGTTCTTAGAACCTTCGTGGTAGGACGCTGGCAGGTTTTCTTTCAGCAGTTTCAGCGCTTGCAGAGCCTGACCGTCAGAGAACTCAGAAGCCAGTACGGAAACGTAAGCTTCCAGAGCGTGAGTGACGGCATCCAGACCACCGAAAGCACACAGTGACTTCGGCATATCCATCACCAGGTTGGCGTCGACAATCGCCATATCCGGGGTCAGCGCATAGTCTGCCAGTGGATATTTCTGGCCGGTAGCATCGTCGGTAACAACCGCAAATGGTGTAACTTCAGAACCGGTACCGGAGGTGGTGGTGACGGCGATCATTTTCGCTTTCACGCCCATTTTCGGGAACTTGTAGATACGTTTACGGATGTCCATAAAGCGCAGCGCCAGTTCTTCGAAGTGAGTTTCCGGATGTTCGTACATGACCCACATGATTTTCGCGGCGTCCATCGGGGAACCGCCACCCAGCGCGATGATCACGTCTGGTTTGAAGGAGTTGGCCAGTTCAGCACCTTTGCGAACAACGGTCAGCGTCGGGTCAGCTTCAACTTCAAAGAACACTTCGGTTTCAACGCCAGCGGCTTTCAGAACGGAGGTGATCTGGTCAGCGTAGCCGTTGTTGAACAGGAAGCGGTCGGTCACGATCAGTGCACGTTTGTGACCATCGGTAATCACTTCATCCAGCGCGATTGGCAGTGAGCCACGGCGGAAGTAGATAGATTTCGGAAGTTTGTGCCACAACATGTTTTCAGCTCGCTTAGCAACGGTTTTCTTGTTGATCAGGTGTTTAGGACCAACGTTTTCAGAGATGGAGTTACCACCCCAGGAACCACAACCCAGAGTCAGGGAAGGTGCAAGCTTGAAGTTGTACAGGTCACCGATACCACCCTGAGAAGCCGGGGTGTTGATCAGGATACGCGCGGTTTTCATCATCTGACCGAAGTGAGCAACGCGTTCTGGCTGGTTGTCCTGGTCAGTGTACAGGCAAGAGGTGTGACCGATACCGCCCATTGCAACCAGCTTTTCAGCTTTAACAACAGCGTCTTCGAAGTCTTTTGCACGGTACATTGCCAGCGTCGGAGACAGTTTTTCGTGAGCAAACGGCTCGCTTTCGTCAACAACTTTAACTTCACCAATCAGGATCTTGGTGTTAGTTGGCACGGAGAAACCAGCCAGTTCAGCGATTTTGTACGCAGGTTGACCAACGATAGCCGCGTTCAGTGCGCCATTTTTCAGGATGATGTCCTGGACAGCTTTCAGCTCTTTGCCTTGCAGCATGTAGCCGCCGTGGCTGGCGAAACGTTCGCGAACAGCGTCATATACGGAGTCTACAACGACGACGGACTGTTCAGACGCACAGATTACGCCGTTGTCGAAGGTTTTGGACATCAGTACTGATGCAACGGCACGTTTGATATCAGCCGTTTCGTCGATAACAACAGGGGTATTACCTGCGCCTACGCCGATGGCCGGTTTACCGGAGCTGTATGCTGCTTTAACCATGCCTGGACCACCGGTCGCAAGAATCAGGTTAATATCCGGGTGATGCATCAGTGCGTTAGACAGTTCAACGGAAGGTTGATCGATCCAGCCAATCAGGTCTTTTGGTGCGCCAGCAGCGATAGCAGCCTGCAGAACGATGTCCGCCGCTTTGTTGGTCGCATCTTTAGCACGCGGATGTGGAGAGAAGATGATGGCGTTACGCGTCTTCAGGCTGATCAGCGATTTGAAGATTGCGGTAGACGTTGGGTTAGTGGTCGGAACGATACCGCAGATGATACCGATCGGTTCAGCAATAGTGATGGTCCCGAAAGTATGGTCTTCAGCGAGGACACCACAGGTTTTTTCATCTTTATAAGCGTTATAGATGTATTCAGAAGCGAAGTGGTTTTTAATCACTTTATCTTCAACGATACCCATGCCGGATTCGGCAACGGCCATTTTCGCGAGAGGAATTCGAGCGTCTGCGGCAGCCAGAGCGGCGGCACGGAAGATTTTGTCAACCTGTTCTTGAGTGAAACTGGCATATTCACGCTGGGCTTTTTTTACGCGCTCTACAAGTGCGTTAAGTTCAGCGACATTAGTAACAGCCATAATGCTCTCCTGATAATGTTAAACTTTTTTAGTAAATCATCTGCTCGCTACGAGAGTATAGACAGATCGACGAAAATTTGTGTAACGTTTTGAAAATCAAACGGTTAATTAACGTACGCCGTGCATTGATTTACTAAAAGAGCTTATACGCTCGCGTCATTAAACTCTAACGCGTTTCCTCCAGGTGGCGTAAGCAAGATTACTCACTTCTGAGTAGTAATTGCGTGATCTGGATCAAATTTACGCAAAGCTGACACCTTTCAGCAGGCTCTTTAAGCACTTGTCGGCAAATGTTAATAAATAGATGTGGTGAATGAGGGTGACATTAGCATATTTAATACATATTAATAACACTGAGTATTGGTAGCATGTTTACAGAGATATACACAGATAGAAGGTGAAGAATGCTGCCAAAAGGCGTATCTTCAGCGCGGTTTTTAACAGTTTTCATGACTCATTTTATCCGGCTAACGCTTCGGAGCTAACCGTGATCCAAACGCTATTTGATTTTCCTCTCTATTTTAAATTTTTCATTGGGTTATTTGCGTTGGTTAACCCCGTAGGGATCATTCCTGTCTTTATCAGCATGACCAGCTACCAAACCGCAACTGCACGTAATAAAACCAACCTGACGGCAAACCTGTCGGTGGCCATCATCCTGTGGACCTCGCTGTTCCTCGGTGATGGTATCCTGCAACTCTTCGGTATCTCGATTGATTCGTTCAGAATTGCCGGTGGGATTCTGGTGGTGACCATCGCAATGTCGATGATCAGCGGAAAGCTCGGTGAAGATAAACAAAACAAACAGGAAAAATCAGAGACCGCTATACGTGAGAGTGTCGGCGTTGTCCCGCTGGCATTGCCATTGATGGCGGGGCCGGGGGCGATAAGTTCAACCATCGTTTGGGGAACACGCTATCACAGTGCATTAAACCTGTTCGGTTTCTTTGTGGCGATTGCCCTGTTTGCCCTGTGCTGTTGGGGGCTGTTTCGCATGGCGCCCTGGTTGGTCCGCTTGCTGGGACAGACGGGCATCAACGTTATTACGCGTATTATGGGGTTACTGCTCATGGCGTTGGGTATTGAATTTATCGTCACCGGCATTAAATCCATTTTCCCCGGCTTGCTGGCCTGACGGCACCGCTCACTGTAAACGGAGTTGGCCATCAACTCCGTTCTTTTCATTATCAGTAAAACTTCTCACTAAAGTTGAAAATCAGCGTTGAAATTGTAAAAGAAGCCGAACGCCAATCTCCCTCTCATCCATTGATTTAAAAGGTAATTATTTTTTCGGCTACCTAGCTAAACAGAGTGCACGTTGTTATTTTGCTAACATCATACACTGGGGCTTGCTGTAGGATTATCGAAATGTTATTAGTTATTTCAGCATCTATTTTAGATGAATGTGCTAATTAATAACCAATTGTTAAATTTATGTGCATTTTGACAGCGAATGGACACCGGACAGGGTAATCAGTCATGCTGTTAACGCAGTGCGTTGTTTATTATGTGTTTTTTATAAAAAACTCTATTTTCGAGACCCAGTTTTGTGGGCTTTTTTTTCGATAAAAGAGAATTGGTTAACAAATCTGTAAAATGTATTGGCGGTTAAGAAACGCATTTGATACTTTCCGGCCAGGTATTTTGCAGAAGATTTAACGTTGATGAGAATTATTTTCACTTGGTCTTTGTCAACAGAGTAACCGTGTGTTTCCGGCAGGGGAGGCACGCAGATAATCGACGCAAGGCGGTCGTACGAATCGCCAGAATAAATAAAGTCGGTGATAGCAAGCAGTAAACAATAAACCACCTGACGGCAGAAAATCTCCGGTGCCGTACAGGGATCCGTACAGGATTAACAGTCTGGTTAAAAAACCAGCCATAATAATGAGGGAGTACAACACAATGACTAACATCACTAAAAAAAGTTTAGTAGCTGCGGGGATTCTATCTGCGCTAATTGCGGGAAATGTTGCCACGGCGGCAGACGTGCCTGCCGGTGTTCAACTGGCAGAAAAGCAAACGCTGGTGCGCAATAATGGCTCGGAAGTTCAGTCCCTCGATCCACACAAAATCGAAGGTGTACCGGAATCCAACATTAACCGTGACCTGTTTGAAGGTTTATTAATCAGCGACGTTGATGGCAAGCCATCTCCTGGCGTGGCTGAGAAATGGGAAAATAAAGATTTTAAAGTTTGGACGTTCCATCTGCGTAAAGACGCGAAATGGTCGGACGGATCCCCCGTTACCGCACAAGATTTCGTTTATAGCTGGCAACGTCTGGCGAATCCGAATACCGCTTCACCGTACGCCAGCTATTTGCAGTACGGCCATATCGTTAATATTGACGATATTATCGCCGGTAAGAAACCGGTCACCGATCTCGGCGTGAAAGCCATTGATGACCATACTTTTGAAGTCACTCTCAGCGAACCGGTTCCTTATTTCTACAAACTGCTTGTTCACTCCTCCGTTTCCCCAGTGCCTAAAGCGGTGGTGGAAAAATTTGGTGATAAATGGACCCAGCCTGCGAACATCGTTTCTAACGGCTCTTATAAATTAAAAGATTGGGTCGTCAACGAACGCATTGTGCTTGAGCGTAATACCAACTACTGGGACAACGCAAAAACTGTGATTAACCAGGTAACCTACCTGCCAATTTCTTCTGAAGTGACTGACGTTAACCGCTATCGCAGCGGTGAAATCGACATGACCTACAACAACATGCCGATTGAGTTATTCCAGAAACTGAAAAAAGAGATCCCGAACGAAGTACACGTTGACCCGTATCTGTGTACCTACTATTACGAAATTAATAACCAGAAACCACCGTTCAACGATGTGCGCGTTCGTACTGCCCTGAAGATGGCGCTGGATCGTGATATTATCGTCAACAAAGTGAAGAATCAGGGCGACCTGCCTGCGTACAGCTTCACTCCGCCGTATACCGATGGGGCAAAACTGGTTGAGCCAGAGTGGTTCAAGTGGTCCCAGGAAAAACGTAACGAAGAAGCGAAAAAACTGCTGGCTGAAGCAGGTTTCACGGCGGAGAAACCGCTGACCTTCGACCTGCTGTATAACACCTCCGATCTGCACAAGAAACTGGCTATCGCTGCTGCCTCTATCTGGAAGAAAAATCTGGGTGCCAACGTTAAGCTGGAAAACCAGGAGTGGAAGACCTTCCTCGATACCCGTCATCAGGGTAACTATGATGTCTCTCGTGCTGGATGGTGTGCGGATTACAACGAACCGACCTCCTTCCTCAATATGGTGCTGTCAGACAGCTCCAACAACACCGTTCACTATAAGAGCGCGGCATTTGATAAGCTGATTGCCGATACGCTGAAAGCGACTGACGAAGCGCAGCGCAGCGAGCTGTATTCGAAAGCGGAGCAGCAACTGGATAAAGACTCTGCAATTGTACCGGTTTATTACTATGTTAACGCCCGTCTGGTGAAACCATGGGTAGGCGGATACTCCGGTAAAGACCCGATGGATAATATCCACGTTAAAGACTTGTATATTATCAAGCATTAATGGCAAGACGTGGGGCAATCTTTTGTTGCCCCACAGTGTCTTTTTCTTCGAACTATAAATACCTCTTTAGACAAAGAGAGGTATACCCTAAATAATTCACGTTGCAGGAAGGCGGCAACGCAGCGAATCGTCAGGAGCTTACTTAAGTAAGTGACTGGCGTGAGCGAGTAAAGCCAACGCACCTGCAGCTTGAAGTATGACGGGTATAAAGGCACACGCCAGAAGGTACGGGCAATGTTAAAATTCATATTACGTCGCTGTCTGGAAGCGATTCCGACGCTATTTATACTTATTACGATCTCATTCTTTATGATGCGTCTTGCGCCGGGAAGTCCTTTCACCGGTGAACGCGCGTTACCGCCAGAGGTACTGGCGAATATTGAAGCGAAATATCATCTTAATGATCCTATCACCACCCAGTATTTCAGTTATCTGAAGCAACTGGCGCACGGCGATTTTGGACCTTCCTTTAAATATAAAGATTACACGGTTAACGACCTGGTGGCCTCGAGCTTTCCGGTTTCAGCGAAACTGGGTGCCGCTGCCTTTATCCTGGCGGTACTCGTTGGCGTCAGTGCCGGAGTCATCGCTGCGCTGAAGCAAAACACGCGCTGGGATTATACGGTGATGGGGGTGGCGATGACCGGGGTGGTTATCCCCAGTTTTGTGGTCGCGCCCTTATTAGTGATGATATTTGCGATAACGCTGAAATGGTTGCCCGGTGGTGGCTGGAACGGTGGGGCGCTGAAATTTATGATCCTACCGATGGTGGCGTTGTCGCTGGCCTATATCGCCAGTATCGCGCGTATCACCCGTGGGTCGATGATTGAAGTACTGCACTCTAACTTTATTCGTACCGCACGGGCGAAAGGCTTGCCGATGCGGCGGATTATTTTCCGTCACGCGTTAAAGCCTGCGTTGCTGCCGGTATTGTCCTATATGGGCCCGGCGTTCGTCGGCATTATTACTGGTTCGATGGTTATTGAAACTATCTATGGTTTGCCGGGTATTGGACAACTGTTCGTCAACGGCGCACTGAACCGCGACTACTCGCTGGTATTGAGTCTGACCATTCTGGTGGGGGCATTAACGATTGTGTTCAATGCGATTGTTGATGTGCTGTATGCCGTAATCGACCCGAAAATCCGTTACTGATACTGGAGCTCGCTATCTATGATGTTAAGTAAGAAAAACAGCGAGACGCTGGAGAATTTCAGTGAAAAGCTGGAGGTCGAAGGCCGCAGCCTGTGGCAGGATGCGCGTCGACGCTTTATGCATAACCGCGCGGCGGTAGCAAGTCTGGTCGTGCTGGTGATTATCGCGCTGTTTGTGACCCTTGCGCCGATGCTGTCGCAGTTTACCTACTTCGATACCGACTGGGGAATGATGTCCAGCGCGCCGGACAGCGAGTCCGGGCACTATTTTGGTACCGACTCATCGGGGCGTGACCTGCTGGTGCGTGTGGCGATTGGCGGACGTATTTCGCTGATGGTCGGGATTGCCGCGGCCCTGGTGGCGGTTATTGTCGGCACGCTGTACGGTTCTCTGTCGGGCTATCTCGGCGGTAAAATTGACTCCGTAATGATGCGTCTGCTGGAGATCCTCAACTCCTTCCCGTTCATGTTCTTCGTCATCCTGCTGGTGACCTTCTTTGGGCAAAACATCCTGCTGATTTTTGTGGCGATCGGCATGGTCTCCTGGCTGGATATGGCACGTATTGTGCGTGGTCAGACGCTGAGCCTGAAGCGCAAAGAGTTTATTGAAGCCGCGCAGGTGGGTGGGGTGTCGACCGTGCGTATTGTTATTCGCCACATTGTACCGAACGTGCTGGGCGTGGTGGTGGTGTACGCATCGTTGCTGGTGCCGAGCATGATCCTGTTTGAATCCTTCCTGAGTTTCCTTGGGTTAGGGACACAGGAGCCTTTAAGTAGCTGGGGGGCGTTGTTAAGCGATGGCGCTAACTCAATGGAAGTCTCACCGTGGTTGCTGCTGTTTCCGGCAGGTTTCCTGGTGGTGACGTTGTTCTGTTTCAACTTTATTGGCGATGGCCTGCGTGATGCCCTCGACCCGAAAGACCGTTAAGGAGTGCAGCCATGAGCGTAATTGAAACCTCAGCCGCGCCGCTCGCGCAACAACAGGCTAACGCACTGCTGGACGTGAAAGATCTTCGCGTAACGTTCGCCACCCCCGATGGAGACGTCACTGCGGTAAACGATCTGAACTTTTCGCTGCGTGCCGGAGAAACGCTGGGTATTGTCGGTGAATCTGGCTCGGGGAAATCGCAAACGGCGTTTGCCCTGATGGGACTGCTGGCGGCCAATGGTCGCATCGGCGGTTCCGCGACGTTCAACGGACGTGAGATTCTAAATTTACCGGAACGCGAACTGAACAAACTGCGTGCCGAACAAATTTCGATGATTTTCCAGGATCCCATGACCTCTCTGAATCCGTATATGCGGGTCGGGGCGCAGTTAATGGAAGTGCTGATGCTGCATAAAGGCATGAGTAAAGCGGAAGCCTTTGAAGAGTCCGTCAGAATGCTGGATGCGGTCAAAATGCCGGAAGCGCGCAAGCGTATGAAGATGTATCCGCATGAGTTTTCCGGCGGGATGCGCCAGCGTGTGATGATCGCCATGGCGCTGCTGTGCAGGCCGAAGTTATTAATCGCCGATGAGCCGACAACCGCGCTCGATGTTACGGTTCAGGCGCAAATCATGACGCTGCTGAATGAACTCAAAAGCGAATTTAATACCGCGATTATTATGATCACCCACGACCTTGGCGTGGTTGCCGGGATCTGTGACAAGGTTCTGGTGATGTACGCCGGGCGTACCATGGAATATGGCAGCGCGCGCGATGTCTTTTATAAGCCCGTTCATCCCTATTCTATTGGTTTGCTCAACGCAGTGCCGCGTCTGGATGCTGAAGGGGAAGAGATGCTGACTATCCCGGGCAACCCGCCAAACCTGCTGCGTTTACCAAAAGGATGTCCGTTCCAGCCTCGTTGCCCGCATGCGATGGAAATCTGTAGCAGTGCCCCACCGCTGGAAGAGTTTAGCCCGGGCCGCCTGCGCGCCTGCTTTAAACCGGTGGAGGAACTGGTATGACAACAGCGACTGAACAACGAAAAGTGCTGCTCGAAATAGCCGACCTTAAGGTTCATTTTGATATCAAAGATGGCAAGCAGTGGTTCTGGCAACCCTCAAAAACCTTGAAGGCTGTTGATGGGGTGACTCTGCGACTGTACGAAGGTGAAACCTTAGGTGTGGTGGGCGAGTCAGGCTGTGGTAAATCCACTTTTGCCCGTGCAATTATCGGTCTGGTGAAAGCCACCGATGGTAAGGTAGCCTGGCTGGGTAAAGATCTGCTGGGCATGAAACCCGATGAGTGGCGGGCCGTACGCAGCGATATTCAGATGATTTTCCAGGATCCGCTGGCCTCATTAAACCCGCGTATGACCATTGGTGAAATTATTGCCGAACCGCTGCGCACTTATCATCCCAGTCTGTCTGGTCAGGAAGTGCGCGACCGCGTGAAGACGATGATGATGAAAGTGGGGTTACTGCCAAACCTTATCAACCGCTATCCGCATGAGTTTTCGGGCGGGCAGTGTCAGCGTATCGGGATTGCTCGCGCATTGATCCTCGAACCGAAGCTGATTATTTGTGATGAGCCGGTTTCCGCGCTGGATGTGTCTATTCAGGCGCAGGTAGTTAACCTGTTGCAACAACTGCAGCGTGAAATGGGATTATCGTTAATCTTTATTGCCCATGACCTGGCGGTGGTTAAGCATATTTCCGATCGTGTGCTGGTGATGTATCTGGGACATGCGGTGGAACTGGGCACCTACGACGAGGTGTACCATAATCCGCTGCACCCTTATACCAAAGCGCTGATGTCGGCAGTACCGATCCCCGATCCTGACCAGGAGAGGAACAAGACCATTCAGTTGCTGGAAGGCGAATTGCCGTCACCGATAAATCCGCCGTCTGGCTGCGTGTTTCGTACGCGCTGTCCGATTGCCGGACCGGAATGCGCGAAAACGCGACCGGTTCTGGAAGGAAGTTTCCGTCATGCGGTTTCCTGCCTGAAAGTAGACCCGCTATAATCGTGAGGGCTGTCAACGGCAGCCCTTATTATAGATGAGGTAAATGTGTCTGGCTTAGTCTCTTCTGTTCGTCGAACTCTGTTTCGAACATTATTCGATTTAAACACACGCTCGGGGCGCCGTTTTGAAGGAATGTGCGCGCTGTTCGCATTGCTTAGCGTAATAGTTATCTTCATTGAGTCTGGGGTTGGGACGCAATACCATTTAACCTACGATGAATGGCATATTTTTGTCTGGCTGGAAGTGTTTATTACTCTGGTCTTTACCATCGAATATCTGCTTCGCTTATGTTGCTGGTCTAATCCCGCAAAATATGTGTTTAGCTTTTGGGGAATTATTGATCTTGCCACCATCCTGCCGCTGTATGTGATGTGGCTCTGGCCGGAAATCAGTTTGAGCTATGTTTTCGCCTGGCGCGCGATGCGTGTGTTGCGCGTACTGCGTATTCTCAAACTGCTGCGCTTTATGCCTTCACTGCGCGTGTTCTGGAACGCAATAAAAAGCGCCCGTCATCAGTTGGTCCTGTTCTACTCTTTTATTGCCATTTTGATGATTATTTTCGGCGCGCTGATGTATCTCATTGAGGGGCCGAAGTATGGATTTGATACGCTGAATGCGTCGGTGTACTGGGCAATAGTGACGGTAACGACGGTCGGTTATGGGGATATTGTGCCGCATACGCCGCTGGGCCGCATGGTGGCATCAGTGCTTATCCTGATCGGCTATTCTGTGATTGCCATCCCGACAGGATTGATCACCACGCACATGAGCAGCGCGTTTCAGCATCGGCAGAATCAGCGCAAATGCCCTCAGTGCCAGCAGCATCAGCATGAGCACAGCGCGCAATTTTGTAACCGCTGTGGAAGTAAGCTTCCCGATTAAATAAAAAAAGCTGCGTGAGCAGCTTTTTTGTCTGGATTACTCGCGCCAGAGAATATGGCAGAGCTTATGATCTTTTTCGCGGCATAACAGGACGCGTGCGAAAATATCGTTAATCTCGCCATCTTCTGAGTCAGCCAGACCAATCACCACTTCGGCAAAAAAGTCAGGGTTCAGATCAAAGTCAACATGCTCCTGCCAGTCTTCCGCGGGGTCAAATAACTCTGCGCCACCGCGCTCTTCAAACTGCAAATTGAACAGCAGAATGTCAGCAGGGTCGAGATTGTCGGCCGCCAGTTCGAGAAAAATGTCATAAGCCTGCTCAAGCGTTTCGTCTTCAGTCAGGCGATTGTTCAAATCCATATCCATAATGACTACCTGTTTACTGTCTCTTGGGCACGTTTTACAGCAACGGGCTAAAGAAGTAAAACAGTCGCTCGGTTATCCGTTGCCAGAGAGGCCTTTTTAGCCACAAACGCGCATCAAGCAGGCGAGAGCGGGAGATATAATCGTCCTGAACTGCCGCGAGGTCGGCACCAAATCCGGCATCGTCAATCACCAGCGTGATCTCAAAATTTAGCCACAGACTGCGCATGTCCAGATTCACGGTACCGACCAGACTCAGCTCGCCATCGACCAGCACGCTCTTGGTATGTAGCAACCCTCCTTCAAACTGGTAAATCTTAACCCCAGCGGCCAGCAGTTCGGTGAAAAAGGCCCGACTTGCCCAGCCAACCAGCATGGAATCATTTTTACGAGGAAGAATAATGCTCACATCGACACCACGCTGGGCCGCCGTACAGATGGCATGCAGCAGATCATCGCTGGGGACGAAGTAGGGCGTGGTCATGATTAAATATTCGCGTGCAGAGTATGCCGCGGTGAGTAAGGCCTGGTGAATCAAATCTTCAGGGAAACCGGGACCGGAGGCAATAGTATGAATCGTGTGTCCGCTGGCCTGCTCAAAAGGCATAATATTGACATCGGGCGGTGGGGGTAAAATCCGCTTACCGGTCTCAATTTCCCAGTCGCAGGAATAGACAATCCCCATGGCGGTGGCGACCGGGCCTTCCATTCTCGCCATCAGATCGACCCATTGACCGACGCCGGAATCCTGTTTAAAGAAACGTGGATCGACCATGTTCATACTGCCGGTGTAGGCGATGTAATTGTCGATCATTATCATCTTACGGTGTTGACGCAGGTCCATACGGCGTAAGAAAACACGCATCAAGTTAACTTTCAGCGCCTCGACAACTTCAATACCTGCATTACGCATCATCGCGGCCCACGGGCTGCGGAAGAATGCTACGCTGCCCGCAGAATCCAGCATTAAACGACAGTGAATACCGCGGCGTGCTGCGGCCATTAATGATTCTGCAACCTGATCGGCCATACCGCCCGGCTGCCAGATATAAAAAACCATCTCAATGTTATGGCGCGCGAGTTGAATGTCGCGGATCAGCGCCTGCATTACATCATCGGAGCTGGTAAGCAGTTGAAGCTGGTTCCCCTTAACGCCGCCTATGCCCTGACGACGTTCGCACAGCTTAAAGAGAGAAGAGGCGACGCTGCTGTTCTCCTGAGCAAAAATATGCTTACAGGCTTTCAGGTCGTTCAACCACTTGGCCGTTGAAGGCCACATCGCTCTGGCGCGTTCGGCACGACGTTTACCCAGGTGGAGTTCACCAAAGGACAGATAAGCAATGATCCCGACCAATGGCAGAATATAGATGATCAAAAGCCAGGCCATTGCGGAGGGCACTGCGCGTCGCTTCATCAGAATGCGTAATGTTACGCCAGCAATGAGTACCCAGTATCCCAGAATGACCAGCCAACTCACCACGGTGTAGAAGGTTGTCATAAATTTAAAAATCCTTTTGAAAGCGTATTGTTAAGAGTTTACGCATCAGGATTCATCTGGCAAATAAAAACACGGGAAAACTACTGGTCTGCCTTCGGTCTGGCGGTATAATGTCCGCTCTGTGACTGTAAGAGTAGTTAACATGAAGCGTAGTAGAACGGAAGTGGGGCGCTGGCGGATGCAGCGTCAGGCTAGCCGCCGTAAAGCGCGTTGGCTTGAAGGACAATCGCGCCGTAACATGCGCATCCACACCATCAGAAAGTGCATTCTCAACCATCAACGTAACTCGTTGCTGTTTGCAATCCACGGTATCTGATCAAAAAGGGCACCGCTGGCGGTGCCCAATGTTTGCTTGTTCGTTGTGTTTATTAAAATACTTTTTTATACGGTTTTACTGAAACCTGCGCGTAAACACCTGCCGCTACATACGGGTCAGCTTCTGCCCACGCCTGTGCTGCTTCCAGTGATTCAAATTCGGCAATCACGGTTGAACCGGTAAATCCTGCCGCGCCCGGGTCGTTGCTATCTACTGCGGGCATAGGACCTGCGGTCAACAAACGTCCTTCGTCATGAAGTAATTGCAGACGTGCCAGATGCGCTGGGCGCACCGAAAGCCGTTTTTCGAGAGAATCGGCGATATCTTGACCATAAATTACATACAGCACGGGTAGCGCTCCTTGAACGGTAAAAGTCGTTAATTACGTTATTGGAAAGGCTTTATAACTGCAACGGAAAGATAACCGATTTGTTAAGCCCACATTTTTGAAATGGTTTATTATCATAAAATCGCGTTTTAAATGCCGCTTAGCGCCATGGGCTTATTGAATATGATTGCTATTTGCATTTAAAATCAGGGCCTGGTTTTTTAACTGAAACGATTATGACTTCAATGACCCTTGATTTACCTCGTCGCTTTCCCTGGTCGACGTTACTTTCCGTCGGCATTCATGGTGCTGTAGTGGCAGGGCTACTGTATACCTCGGTACATCAGGTTATTGAACTGCCTGCGCCCGCGCAGCCGATTTCTGTCACGATGGTCGCACCTGCTGACCTCGAACCACCGGAGGTCGTTCAGCCGCCACCGGAGCCCGTTGTGGAGCCTGAACCGGAACCCGAGCCGATTCCTGAGCCGCCAAAAGAGGCACCGGTTGTCATTGAGAAACCGAAGCCGAAGCCAAAACCAAAGCCTAAACCGGTGAAGAAGGTTCAGGAGCAACCGAAGCGTGACGTTAAACCGGTAGAGTCGCACCCGACCGCACCGGTTGAAAACACTGCGCCTGCGCGTTCGACCACCAGTACTGCACCAGCGACCAGCAAACCGGCCGTGAGTGCGCCTGCTGGCCCGCGTGCGCTGAGCCGTAATCAGCCACAGTACCCGGCACGTGCGCAGGCGCTGCGTATTGAAGGTCGCGTAAAAGTGAAATTTGACGTGACGTCAGATGGACGGGTTGAGAATGTGGAGGTACTTTCCGCGCAGCCTGCCAACATGTTCGAACGCGAAGTGAAGAATGCCATGCGCAGATGGCGCTACGAGGCAGGAAAACCCGGCTCCGGGCTGGTGGTGAATATTGTCTTCCGTCTGAACGGTACGACGCAGATCGAGTAAGAAGTAAGCCGGATGAGACGGTACGCCGCCATCCGGCAATTGTCACGGTGATGGCCTGATAGTGACGTTAGCGCGTTTTATCAGGCTGATGCGGGGATCGGACGGGGTTTGCCGTCTTTATCGACAGCCACGTAGATAAATAATGCTTCGGTGGCCTTGTAGCGCTGCCCAATTGGCTCCGATGCCACTTTCTTAACCCAGACTTCAATATTGATGCTGATTGACGTGGTGCCACGTTTCACACAACGCGCATAGCAACAAACCACGTCACCCACGGCAACCGGGCGTAAAAAACTCATTCCTTCCACTCGCACCGTTACCACACGACCGTGTGCGATTTCTTTGGCCTGAATAGCGCCACCAATATCCATCTGTGACATCAGCCAACCGCCAAAAATATCGCCGTTAGCGTTGGTATCGGCAGGCATGGCCAGAGTACGTAAAACCAGCTCACCCTGAGGGGTGTTATTCGTTGTTGTCATTGTAGAACCGACTGTAGAGAAAGATTACAGGCGGATGCTACTAGAATTTTTGGGCTGAGAACAGAGGGGATACGGCGCGCAACGCAGTGTTAGGGGGAGAGAAGAACGTAGTGGAATAAAAATTCGCCAGATCCGCAGATCTGGCGAACGGTTATTACGATTTATCTTCCTGTGGCAGATGGCGGTATATATAAACCCCGCTCAGCAGCGTGAAGACCAACGTCAGGGCGGTTAAGCCGAACACTTTGAAGTTAACCCAGATATTTTGCGGCAGCCAAAACGCGATGTAGATATTCGCCAGGCCGCACAGGATGAAAAAGACGGCCCAGGCCAGGTTCAGTTTCGACCACACCGGTTGCGGCAGCGTCAGCTCTTTGCCTAACATGCGCTGGATCAGCGGCTTTTTCATCACCCACTGGCTTATCAGTAAGGCCCCCGCAAAGAGTCCATAAATCACCGTTACCTTCCACTTAATGAATTCATCGTTGTGGAAGAAAATGGTCAGGCCGCCAAATACGGCCACCAGAATAAAGGTGAATAACGCCATCTTCTCGACCTTGCGATAGCGAACCCAGCTGTAAATCAGCACCACGGCCGTCGCGACAATGAGCGCTGAGGTCGCCGCATAGATGTCATAAAGCTTATAAAAAGCGAAAAAGACAACCAGCGGTAAAAAATCAAGAAACTGCTTCATTCTTCGATTCCGTAATCAAAAAAGCATCGACCGGGAGGCCGGGATGCATACAGGGTTTATTGGCGAATCAGCATATACAGGCGGAACAAATAGATTAGCAAAACGGCAGAAATCATATTGCTCAGCGTATTCGCCACTACCGCACCAACGTTCGGCGTTAATACTGCAAAAGTGGGTGCCAACAGCAACAGTGACGTTTTTGCCAGCAGCCAACCGATCACCGCGGGCGCAACCAGTCGCATATTAGACCACGCCAGACGCATACTGTTGCGCATCGCGACAAAGACACCCATTTTGTCCTGAACCATCATCACTGGCGCAAGCGACAGCAGAATGGCCAACAGAATGCCGGGAACAACGACCAGCATAATACCGATTTGCACCAGCAGGGTAGTCAGAAAAATCAGAATAAACAGCTTAGGCAATACCGGCGCACTGGCGCCAATCGCCCGCAGCGCACTGACCCGATGGCCTGCTGAAATTAACTGAATCATCAGAATAATGCCGCCGGCGAGGATTGCATTGCCAATGAGTCCAGAAAACGTCGATGCCGCAGATGCGCGTAACAGGATTTGCTGTTGTTCCGGTGTCATGTTCTGTACCAGATCGAACAGTCCCACACTGTTGGTTATCTGATCCCCTTCACTGAGTTGCGCAATCTGCGCGTCGCTGGGGGAAAAAGCATGCCCTAACACCACTGTGATAAACGCGCACAACAGCGATACCAGTAAGATGGTAATGAATTGATTGCGGAAAAAGTTTCCCGTGTCACGGTAAACGGACTTCGCCGTGATTGACATGCACTCTCCTTGAGTTTTGCAGGTGTTCATTTGCGGGCAATTGTACCCTGGATAACTCTACAGTGGCAGCATCGCAAGGTGTATGGAAAAGCATATCTTTGTAAAGCGCCGGTAATTTTTGGCTATGACTTCAGCGCTATGCAAGAACGCTGGTTGTTCCGTGTACACCATGGCGTCCATACGCCTGTTACCATCGGTGGGGAAATGCTTGCGAGGTGGAAATATATCAAAATTGATCTGAATTAAGTTAACCAGGATTTTGAATACAAGTTCTAACTTAATCTGGATCAATAAATGTTAAATTACAGGCCTTAATGTGATCTGTGTTAGATCATTTATTACTCCATTGTAGGTATATTCATTCCGCTTTTATAACCATAACGATGGAGCGGAGATGAAAAAATTAACAGTGGCAGCATTGGCTTTCACAACTCTACTTTCCGGGAACGCATTTGCGCATGAAGCTGGAGAGTTCTTTATTCGCGCAGGTTCTGCAACCGTAAGACCGACGGAAGGCGCGGGCGGTACCCTGGGAAGTTTGGGTGGTTTTAACGTCAGCAATAACACACAACTGGGGCTGACATTCACCTATATGGCGACTGACAATATCGGTGTTGAATTACTGGCAGCAACGCCGTTTCGTCATAAAATCGGCACGTCAACCACCGGTGATATTGCGACCGTTCACCACTTACCACCAACGCTAATGGCGCAGTGGTACTTTGGTGACTCAAGTAGCAAACTGCGTCCTTACGTTGGCGTCGGCGTTAACTACACCACGTTCTTCGACGAAGGATTTAACGATAACGGCAAAGACACCGGACTATCTGACCTGAGCCTGAAAGACTCCTGGGGTGCGGCGGGACAGGTGGGGATGGACTACCTGATCAACCGTGACTGGTTGATCAACATGTCGGTCTGGTACATGGATATCGACACCACGGCAAGCTACAAACTGGCTGGCGCACAGCAGCATGACAGCGTACGCCTCGATCCGTGGGTGTTTATGTTCTCTGCGGGTTATCGTTTTTAAGTTCTTCTGCAAAACCCTTGTAAAACTCTTCTGCAAAACTGGTCATCAAATGACCAGTTTTTAGTTCGTCCAATTCAACGTCAACAGGCTGCACCATTGCCTCCTTCAGGGCCGATCCGGCGCAATTACTGATAGAAGAATAAAAACGCCGCAAAGCGACTGTGTTCACTAATTGATGAGTAACTCATCCGTAAAAGTAGAATTAAAGCCACATGACTACACATTTGAAAAATCGAATATGTAGTTGACGATGCCCAACTATTGCCTGAAACTACAGGGAGAATTCAGGGGATTAAAATGGTTGAACTAACTTCTCTACAACTTTTCAAAAACCTTTCCGACGAAACCCGCTTGGGCATCGTGTTGCTGCTCAGAGAGGTGGGAGAGCTGTGTGTGTGCGATCTCTGCACGGCACTGGACCAATCACAGCCTAAGATCTCCCGTCATCTGGCAATGCTTCGGGAAAGTGGCTTATTGCTGGATCGCAAGCAGGGCAAGTGGGTTCACTACCGTTTATCCCCGCATATTCCTTCCTGGGCCGCTCAGGTGATCGAGCAAGCCTGGTTAAGCCAGCAGGACGACGTACAGACCACCGCCCGTAAGCTGGCATCGGCAAACTGCTCTGGTAGCGGTAAGTCTATTTGTATCTAAAAAATTTGCCTGAACATATATGCTTTTTCGAATATGAAGTGAGGGAAGGTTATGCTACTGGCAGGCGCTATTTTTGTCCTGACAATTGTTTTGGTTATCTGGCAACCGAAGGGATTAGGGATCGGCTGGAGCGCGACGCTTGGCGCGGTACTGGCTTTGATTTCTGGCGTTGTACATATAGGTGATATCCCGGTAGTGTGGCATATCGTCTGGAACGCGACGGCAACGTTTATTACCGTGATTATCATCAGCCTGCTGCTCGACGAATCTGGATTTTTCGAATGGGCGGCGCTGCATGTTTCACGCTGGGGAAACGGTCGCGGTCGTTTGCTCTTTACGTATATTGTTCTGCTCGGCGCAGCGGTATCGGCACTGTTTGCCAACGATGGCGCGGCGTTAATTCTGACGCCAATCGTTATTGCCATGCTGCTGGCATTAGGGTTCAGCAAAGGGACAACACTGGCATTCATCATGGCTGCAGGGTTCATTGCCGATACTGCCAGCCTGCCGCTTATCGTGTCGAACCTGGTGAATATCGTATCGGCGGACTTCTTTGGTCTGGGATTCGCCGAATATGCTTCGGTGATGGTCCCGGTTGATATCGCAGCCATTGTTGCCACGCTGGCTATGTTGCATCTGTTTTTTCGCAAAGATATCCCGCCGACTTACGATCTGACCCTCCTTAAAACACCGGCAAAAGCAATTAAAGATCCGGCTACGTTTCGCACTGGCTGGATTGTTTTGACTCTTCTGCTGGTGGGTTTTTTCATCCTTGAGCCGCTCGGTATTCCCGTTAGCGCAATTGCAGCAGTTGGCGCTGTAATCCTGTTTGCAGTGGCGAAACGAGGCCATGCTATTAACACCGGTAGCGTGTTGCATGGTGCCCCCTGGCAGATCGTCATCTTCTCACTGGGGATGTATCTGGTGGTTTATGGCTTGCGCAACGCAGGGCTAACGGAATACCTTTCAGGTGTACTGAATGTGCTGGCGGATAACGGCCTATGGGCCGCAACGTTAGGGACGGGGTTTCTGACGGCTTTCCTGTCTTCTATCATGAACAACATGCCTACCGTGCTGGTTGGCGCACTGTCTATCGATGGCAGCACCGCAACCGGCGTTATTAAAGAGGCGATGATCTACGCCAATGTGATTGGCTGCGATCTGGGGCCGAAAATCACACCTATTGGTAGCCTTGCAACGCTGATCTGGCTGCATGTACTTTCACAGAAGAATATGACGATTACCTGGGGCTATTACTTCCGCACCGGGATTATCATGACCCTTCCTGTGTTGTTTGTAACGCTGGCCGCGCTGGCGCTACGTCTCTCTTTCACTTTGTAATGAGATACTGAAATGAGCAACATCACGATTTATCACAACCCCGCCTGCGGTACGTCGCGTAATACGCTGGGGATGATCCGCAACAGTGGTACCGAGCCGACCGTTATTCTTTACCTCGAGAACCCACCGTCACGCGATGAGCTGGTCAAACTCATTGCAGCCATGGGCATTTCAGCCCGGGCTTTGCTGCGTAAAAACGTTGAGCCTTATGAGGAACTGGGACTCGCGGAAGATCAATTTACTGACGATCGGTTAATCGGCTTTATGCTGCAGCATCCGATCCTGATTAACCGTCCGATTGTGGTTACTCCGCTGGGAACAAGACTGTGTCGTCCTTCAGAGGTGGTTCTGGATATCCTTCCGGATGCACAAAAAGGCGCTTTCGCGAAGGAAGATGGCGAGAAAGTTGTTATTAATGCACCGCTTCCTTAGGTGTTTATGTTCTCTGCGGGTTATCGCTTCTAACTCTGTGATTCACATAGTGAAAGCTGGTCGCATTGTGGCCAGCGTTTTGTGTCCTGTTTTTCCTTTCCCACCTTTTCACTCTTCGATGAAATGCTACTCTTTAGGAAAACCCGCTTTGAGGGCATTAGCGATGGAATTGACCCGCCAACTGCTGCAACAAAAAATTTCACTTCTGGAATCTTCAACCAACGATGACATGGCAGATTTCACCCTGTATGCTGCGCGCGCGCTGCTGGCGTACATGAGTCGGGTGGAAAGCCTGGAAAAAGCCCTTGCTGTACCGATCACATTACCTTTTTGTAGCACCAGCCCGGTTTGTGAAATTGAAGCCGGTTATGCCGCAGGAGTCAATGACTGCCGCGAGGCAATTCGCCGGGCGGGTTATCCGATTGATGGTGATGATTAGTTTGCATTTTTGTTAAAAGATATATGATTTTTATGTGTAAATCTGTAACTTAGCGCTCAGGTAAATGATTTGGCAATGTTGTTAACTCTCAGGGTGGACTCGTGAAGATTGTGCAGGATAAGCTCAGAAACCGGCAGGCATTGCTGGTCTCGGGCCTCATTACACTGATATTTACTTCACTGTTCCTGTTTATCATTTACGAACAACGCATGGCCACATCGAGTGAAGGGATTAATCGTCTGCAAACTCGTATGATGGAGATCTTCAACGACAATGAACTCATCGCTGATGCGATAGGTGAACGATACCATCACATCAAAATTGGTGGGCAATGTGGCGATATGTCACTCTTTACTCCGCGGAATAGTGATGAATGGGGAATCAATGCCGATCGCAAGCGGGTACATTCGGCATCGGGAACGATCATTGCCAAAGCACCCAGTATAGAAGCCTTGTGTATGTTCACCGCAGCAGAATTTATTCGTAGCATGGTTAATGCGCTCAATCCGGGCAGCTTTGATGCACATCGCTACATCATCGCCAAAGACGCAGATTATTTTTACTGGTTTACACCAGTCGATTCGCGCAACTTTAATTTTTATGATTCCGACATGGCGAAGGGTATTTCCAACTTTTTCTATCCACCAGTTGATTTTTATACCCGATTACTGCAAAAAAACGTCAAAAACAAAGCCCTCAGCTCAACAAACTTTTATACCGATAAAATTACCGGAGAAAAAGCGTTTAGCGTGGTGAGCTATATTTACGATCTTTCAGGTAAAGAAGTCTCTGACCATATAGTGGCATATCTGGTGTATGACCATGCGAGACCTGAACTTCAGGAGTCGCTGGCAAACGCGTTTGAACATCAACTCCCACCGGGACTCAACGTGGAGTTGGTGAATCTGCTTAACCAGGAGAGCCTCTGTTTAGCCGGTAAATGTGAAGCCCTGAACAACCCTCATGTCAGGTTATTGTCAGAAAAATATGCGCTGCACTATTCGCTATCATTAGGTCGTTTTATGGTGCGCGATGCACAGGCGGGGATTGTGATTCTTCTGGCGCCGTTCTTCTTTATTATTATTAGTTTTTCGCTGAAGTCGTGGCTGAATGAAAGTGACCTCAAGGTGTATATCGATTCTCTGACCGGTTGCTTTAACCGCAGGATCCTCGACATTATTAAACGCCGGGATTTATCCCACTGTTCGGTCGTGCTACTGGATTGTAATAAGTTCAAGGCCGTCAACGACACCTGGGGCCACGCGGCGGGCGATCGTGCGCTGCAAATCATTGCCAACAGAATGCTGTCGAATACCCGAACCAGCCACGATCTGGTGATTCGTACCGGTGGGGATGAGTTTATGATCCTGCTGTTTCGCTCTCAGGCCAGTGACGCTATCGCCATCGCCGAGCGCATTAGCGGGCAGGTTAACAACCATGTATTTGTGGTGGATGGTCACACCGTACCGCTGTCTGTGTCGTGGGGGATTGCGGAGGTAAACGGCCAACTGGATATGGCTATTCAGAATGCGGATAACGCCATGTACCAGATGAAGCAGGCATAAGAAGGGTAAAACCGCCAGAGGGCTCTGGCGGTTGCTGCATTTTACTGATGTGTGGCGGCTTTCATCGCACTGACAAAGGCTTTTAGCTCAGCCAACATCTGTTCCGGTGCGTTGACATTTTTTTCGATAATTTTGACTATCGCCGAGCCAGAAATCGCCCCGGCAGCACCGGCTTCAATCGCTCCCGTTACCTGATCCGGCGCAGAGATACCAAAGCCCTGCAAAGACGGCGGTGCATCGTACTGTTTTAGCTTCTCGACCAGATGATGCAGCGGTAACGCGGCACGATTTTCAGCGCCGGTAACACCAGCACGCGACAGCAGATAGGTATAACCGCGACCATAGGACGCAATCTGGCGCAGCAGTTCGTCATCCGCGTTAGGCGGGCAGATGAAAATAGGCGCAACGTTGTGGCGTAATGCTGCGGTCCTGAATGGCGCTGACTCCTCGACCGGTACATCGGCAACCAATACTGAATCCACACCGACTTTTTCGCACTGCGCGTAAAATGCGTCAATGCCTTTGCTGAACACCAGGTTGGCATACATCAGCAGGCCAATTGGGATGGTCGGATACTTTTGGCGGATTAGCGCCAGCATTTCGAAACATTGTGACGGTGTAACGCCTGCGGCAAAGGCTCGTAAGGTCGCTTCCTGAATGGTTGGACCGTCAGCCAGCGGGTCAGAGAACGGAATACCGAGTTCCAGCGCGTCAGCACCCGCGTCGATCAGCGTATCAATAATCTTCAGAGACTGCTCAACAGAAGGGTCGCCGAGGGTGACGAAGGGGACAAATGCACCTTCTTTGCGGTCCTTCAGCTGTGCAAACAGGTTTTCATAACGTTCCATCAGATTTCCCCTCGTGCTTTCAAAATATCGTGTACGGTGAAAATGTCTTTGTCGCCGCGACCGGAAAGGTTAACCACCAGCAGTTGCTCTTTTTCCGGATTATCACGCATCATTTTCAACGCGTGGGCCAGGGCATGAGATGACTCAAGAGCCGGGATGATCCCTTCGTGCAGGCACAGGGTTTTGAAAGCGTCCAGCGCTTCGTCATCGGTAATCGACACATAGTCGGCGCGGCCAATGCTGTTCAGGTAGGCATGCTGTGGCCCGACGGACGGGAAATCCAGACCGGCTGAAATCGAGTAGGACTCTTCGATTTGCCCTTCTTCGGTTTGCATCATCGGCGACTTCATGCCGAAGTAAATCCCGACGCGACCATGCTTTAACGGTGCGCCGTGTTCACCGGATTCAATCCCATGACCGCCCGGCTCAACGCCAATCAACCCGACGCTGGTTTCATTGATAAAGTCAGCAAACATACCGATAGCATTCGACCCACCGCCCACACAGGCGATAACGGCATCCGGCAGGCGACCTTCTTTTTCGAGGATCTGTGCTTTGGTTTCTTCACCGATCATGCGCTGAAACTCACGCACAATGGTTGGGAAAGGGTGCGGGCCTGCCGCCGTACCGAGCATATAGTGCGCGGTATCGTAGCTGCCAGACCAGTCGCGCAGCGCTTCATTACACGCATCTTTCAGCGTCGCGGAGCCGCTATGTACCGGGATCACCTCGGCACCCATCAGACGCATACGGAACACGTTGGGTGACTGACGTTCGATGTCTTTCGCGCCCATATAGATGCGACACTTCAAGCCAAGCAACGCACAGGCGAGTGCGGAAGCGACGCCGTGTTGACCAGCCCCCGTTTCGGCGATGATCTCGGTTTTACCCATGCGCTTTGCCAGTAACGCCTGACCCAGCACCTGGTTAGTCTTGTGCGCGCCGCCGTGCAGCAAGTCTTCACGCTTAAGATACAGCGTGGTGTTGGTGCCTTTAGTAATGTTCTGGCATTTGGTCAGCGCGGTAGGGCGGCCGGCGTAGTTTTTCAGCAAGTCGGTGAACTGCGCCTGAAATTCAGGATCTTTCTGCGCGCTGACGAAGGCTTCTTCCAGCTGGCGCAGGGCAGGCATCAGAATCTGTGGCACATACATGCCGCCAAATTCACCAAAATAGGGGTTGAGTAATGTTGTCATGTCCTTTTCCTTAATATGCGCGCAGTGTTTGAAAGACCGAGGCCAGCAGGTGAGCATCTTTGATGCCCGGCTGCGACTCTACGCCAGAATTGAAATCGAGACCGGCACAGCCGGTTTTTGCCGCCTCGACGCAGTTATCTGCACCGAGCCCGCCAGCCAGTAAAACGTTATCCAGCGATTGTCCACCCAACAGGGACCAGTCAAAGCGCTGTCCGCTGCCGCCATGACCGTTGTCGAAAACGTATTTATCAACATACTGATAGCGACGGGCTGGCAGTGACTCGCCCACGCTCAGCGCCTTCCAGATTTGCACCTGCTCGGGCAGCACATCGCGCAGGGCGTCCACATAAGCTTGATCTTCGCTGCCGTGCAGTTGCACTGCGTTGAGCGACAGCGCTGACACTTTTTCGCAAACGTCGGAAATGTCGGTGTTACGGAACACGCCAACGTACTGCAACGGTGCGCCGGTCATGACTTCCCGCGCCTGCTCAACGCTCACTGCGCGCGGGGAGGTAGGGACAAAAATCAACCCGCCATAAATCGCGCCGGATTCATACGCCGCGTTGGCATCCTGCGCGCGTGTCAGTCCGCACACTTTATTCTCGCCAAGCAGCACGCGACGCACCGCTGCATGCAGGTCCTGATGTGACATCAGCGCGGAGCCAATCAAGAAACCATTAGCGAAGTGGCTCAGTTCGCGCACCTGACCGTAGGTATTAATGCCGGATTCGCTGATGACGGTCACGCCGTGGCCCAGTCGCGGAGCCAGCTGGCGGGTGCGATTGAGATCGATAGACAAGTCACGCAGGTCGCGGTTGTTAATGCCCACGACTTTTGCGCCAAGCGCAATGGCACGTTCCAGCTCTTCTTCGTTACTGACCTCGGTCAGCACGCCCATTTTCAGACTGTGCGCAACGGCGGCGAGCTGACGATATTGTTCATCATCCAGTACCGACAGCATCAGTAAACAGGCGTCAGCCTGGTAGTGACGCGCCAGGTAGATCTGGTAAGGATCGATAATAAAGTCCTTACACAGAATCGGCTGCGGCGCGATGCGGCTGACGATGGGCAGAAAATCAAAGCTTCCCTGGAAATATTTCTCGTCGGTCAGCACGGAAATCGCTGAGGCGTAATGTTTATACACGCCCGCAATGTATGCCGGGTCGAAGTCATCGCGGATCACGCCTTTTGACGGAGAGGCTTTTTTGCACTCCAGAATAAACGCGGTACGCGCCCCTTGCAGCGCATCATAAAAGTGACGCGAGCTTGGCTGAACATCATTTTGAAAGCTGGCCAGCGGTTGTTGCTGTTTGCGGGCTTCTACCCAAATCGCCTTGTCTGCGACAATTTTCGCTAAAACGGTTTGCATCATTTACCCTCTTGCTGCCAGTGCAGTGACCCGGTCATAGGCCGCGCCGCTACGCAGTACATTAATCACGATTTGCGCGTTGGCTTTTAAATCTTCTTCGCCGTGCAGGCGCATTAACATGGCGACATTCGCCGCCACGGCTGCTTCATGAGCGGCTTCACCTTTACCTTGTAACAGGCGACTGAGAATGTCACGGTTTTCTTCCGGCGTACCGCCTGCCAGCTGTTCCTGGTGGTATGGCGTCAGGCCAAAGTCGTCTGCCGTCAGCTGATAACTCTTGATTTCACCATCATGCAGTTCGGCCACAATGGTCGGCGCGTGCAGTGAAACTTCATCCATTCCGCCGCTGTGCACTACGGCTGCACGCTGATACCCCAGCACGCGCAGCGTTTCGGCAATAGGCAGCACCAGTTCCGGGCTGTAGACGCCAATCAGCGCCAGCGGCGGGTGTGCCGGGTTAATCAACGGGCCGAGCACGTTAAACAGCGTGCGAGTTTTCAGCTGCTGACGAACCGGCATGGCGTGACGAAAACCGGTGTGGTACTTCGGCGCAAACAGGAAACACACGCCCAGTTCGTCGAGCGCCAGGCGCGACTTATCGGCATTCATATCCAGATTGATGCCAAAGGCCGCCAGCAGATCCGATGAACCAGACTTACTGGAGACGCTACGGTTGCCGTGCTTCGCCACTTTCATCCCACAGGCAGCCGCGACGAACGCACTGGCGGTGGAAATATTGATGCTATTGCTGCCGTCGCCGCCGGTCCCGACAATATCTGCGAACAGATAGTCCGGGCGCGGGAACGGGGCGGCATTTTCCAGCAGGGCGGTCGCCGCACCGGCAATCTCATTCGGATGCTCGCCGCGTACTTTCATGCTAACCAGCGCGGCAGCTAACTGTTCCGGCTTCAGTTCACCGCGCACGACTGCAGAGAACAGCTGGTGGCTCTCCTGCTGGGACAGCGTCTGGGCCTGATACAACTTCTCCAGAATAGGTTGCAGCGTATTGGTTTGTTCAAGCTTCTGCTGCGCCCAGGCCAGCGTTTGTTCCAGCAGACGCGCGCCCTGAGTCGTAAGAATTGATTCCGGATGGAACTGGAAGCCGCACACGCGGTCAGTGTCGTGGCGAACCGCCATCACCATGCCGTTGAAGTGGGCGTTAATGGTTAACCCTGCCGGTACATTGCTGCCGACCAGCGAATGGTAGCGCGCCACCGGCAGTGGATTAGCCAGACCGGCGAACATCTCCTGGCCGTCGTGTTCAATGCTGGAGGCTTTACCGTGCAGAATTTCACCCGCCTGACCCACATACCCGCCGTAGGCTTCAACAATTGCCTGATGCCCAAGGCAAATACCGATGATCGGCAGCTTGCCTCGCAGTCGGGTCAGTAGCTCTGGCATGCAGCCCGCTTCGCTTGGCGCGCCCGGGCCAGGAGAGAGCATCAGCACCGGATTTTTCATGGTGGCTAAACGGTCAATTAACGTCTGTGCCGGGATATGGTTGCGGTAAATCACCACGTTGTGACCGTTGGTACGTAGCTGATCTGCCAGGTTATAGGTAAAAGAGTCGATGTTATCGAGCAGCAGAATGTCAGCCATTAGAAAATCTCCTGTGCATGGTGCGCGGTGGCGATGGCACGCAGAACCGCACGTGCTTTATTACGGGTTTCATCGGCTTCAGACTGCGGTACAGAATCCAGAACAATCCCGGCACCGGCCTGCACGGTGGCGATACCGTCTTCCACCAGGGCGGAACGGATCACAATGCAGGTATCCAGATCGCCATGGGCGGTGAAGTAACCCACCGCGCCGCCATAGCTGCCACGGCGACGACCTTCGGCCTCGGCGATAAGCTGCATCGCGCGAACTTTTGGCGCACCGCTTAGCGTGCCCATATTCATACAGGCGCGATAAGCATGCAGGACGTCCAGATCGTGACGCAGCTCGCCAACTACGCGGGAGACAAGGTGCATCACGAAGGAATAACGGTCGACTTTGGTCAGGTCGGCCACGTAGCGGCTGCCCGGTGTACAGATACGCGCCAGGTCATTACGCGCCAGGTCAACCAGCATCAGGTGCTCGGAAAGTTCTTTATGATCGGTGCGCATTTCCAGCTCAATACGGCTGTCGAGATCGCGGTCCAGAGAGCCGTCCGCGCGACGACCGCGTGGGCGAGTCCCGGCAATCGGGTAGATCTCAATCTGGCGGCTGGTGGCGTCGTATTTCAGCGAGCTTTCCGGAGAAGCGCCGAACAGAGTGAACGCATTATCCTGCATGAAGAACATGTACGGGCTGGGGTTGCTCTTTTTCAGCACATAATATGCCGCCAGCGGCGACGGGCAGGGCAGCGAAAAGCGGCGGGAAGGCACCACCTGGAAAATCTCACCGGCACGAATGGCTTTTTGCAAACCGCGCACTACGGCACCGAACTCTTCATCACTCTGATTACACTCGCAGCGCATTTCCGGTACCTCAATGACGGGCAGCGGTGGTGCGGGTTCAGTTAACTGCTGGCTCAATTGCGTCAGGCGGCTGGTCAGACGCTGTTTTTCGTCCTCGCAGGGGGTGAATAAGCTGGCCTGAATGCGGGTGCTTTTTTTCTGATGGTCAATGACCATCAGCGTTTCAGCAAGATAAAAGCAGTAGTCAGGGCAACGGTTACCGGCTTCAAGCTGGGGTAAATCTTCGAATCCGGCGACCAGATCGTAGGAAAATAAACCGCCGAAGAACATGGCTTCACGTTCCTGTTCCGGCACGTTAACCAGTTCCTGCAGTAAACGGAACGTGTCAAACACCGACAGGGAACATAAGCGGGCATCTTCATCCAACAGCGGGCTGACGGCCGGAAAATGCAGCTGGCGGGCATTGGGTTGTTGTTCATTTTCAACACCGGCTGGCAGGGCGGCATCCAACAGCGGAAGCAGGGAGGCGCCATTCGCCGACAATGCCTGGATAGTGACGGTGTCACCTAAAGCGGTAATGCGCAATGCGCTGTCAACCAACAGCAGGCTTTTCAGGTCATCCTTGCTGTCGATATCGGCGGATTCCAGCAACAATGTCGCCGGGCGCGCGCCGCAGACCTGATGAAACAGCGCGGTCGGGTTCTCACGGTAGGCGGCTTCACAGGCCAGCAGTTCGAGTGTCGGTTTTTGTGTTTGCATCGTTATTCTCATTAATTTTGTTCAAAAAAAAGCCCGCTCAGTTGGCGGGCCGGGTATCTGGTTGCATATTGCAGACGTAAGACACTGCCCGAAATCAGGAAGTGCGCCACCAACCGTGCAGGACATATGTTGCTTTCATCTCAGATACCTTTTTCTTCATGTGAACTTGCGTACTAGTTAACTGGTTCAATGGAATAAAGTCAACACCTGATTTCAGTAAATTTGTCGAAAACGCTATGATGGGCGTGATACGACATTTATTGAAACGGGAGCCGCCTTGAGCGACACGAATTACGCAGTGATTTACGACCTGCACAGTCATACAACGGCGTCCGATGGAAGATTGACGCCTGAAGCGTTGGTACACCGTGCGGTAGAGATGCGAGTCGGGACACTGGCGATCACCGATCATGACACCACGGCAGCCATTCCGGCGGCAAGAGAAGAAATTTCACGTTCAGGTTTGGCCTTGAATTTGATAGCCGGCGTTGAAATTTCCACGGTCTGGGAAAACCACGAGATCCATATTGTCGGTTTGAATATTGATATCGCGCACCCCATGATGTGTGAATTCCTGGCGCAGCAAACGGCACGCCGTCAGCAGCGCGCACAGCTGATTGCTGAGCGACTGGACAAAGCGCACATCCCGGGCGCGTGGGAAGGGGCGTTGCGCCTGGCTGATGGCGGGGCCGTCACGCGGGGCCATTTTGCCCGTTTCCTGGTGGAGAGCGGCAAAGCCACGACCATTGCGGATGTATTTAAAAAATACCTTGCCCGTGGGAAAACCGGTTATGTTCCGCCACAGTGGTGTACAATAGAACAAGCTATTGATGTCATTCATCATTCTGGCGGTAAGGCAGTACTGGCCCATCCTGGTCGGTACGATCTTAGCGCTAAGTGGCTGAAAAGACTGGTTGCATATTTTGCCGAACATCACGGTGACGCGATGGAAGTGGCGCAGTGTCAACAGTCCCCCAATGAGCGTACCCATCTGGCGACCCTGGCGCGTCAGCATCAGCTGTGGGCATCACAAGGGTCTGATTTTCATCAGCCGTGCCCGTGGATTGAATTGGGTCGTAAGCTCTGGTTGCCCGCAGGCGTTGAAGGCGTCTGGCAACTCTGGGAACAGCCCGAGACCACAGAGAGGAAAGTATGAGTCAGTTTTTTTATATCCATCCTGATAACCCACAGCAACGTCTGATCAATCAGGCCGTTGAAATTGTGCGTAAAGGTGGGGTGATCGTTTATCCCACCGATTCCGGCTATGCGTTGGGCTGCAAAATCGAAGACAAAGGGGCGATGGAGCGTATTTGCCGTATCCGTCACCTGCCTGATGGACACAACTTCACGCTGATGTGCCGTGACCTGTCCGAACTGTCGACCTATTCGTTCGTGGACAACGTGGCCTTTCGTTTAATTAAAAACAATACGCCGGGCAACTATACCTTCATCCTGAAAGGGACGAAAGAAGTACCGCGCCGACTGCTGCAGGAAAAACGTAAGACCATCGGTCTGCGCGTACCGTCCAATCCGATTGCGCTGGCATTGCTGGAAGCGCTGGGCGAGCCTATGCTCTCCACCTCGCTGATGCTGCCGGGCAGTGAATTTACCGAGTCCGACCCCGAAGAGATCAAAGATCGTCTGGAGAAGCAGGTTGATTTGATCATCCACGGCGGGTATCTCGGTCAGCAGCCCACTACGGTTATCGATTTAACCGATGATTCGCCAGTGGTGCTGCGTGAAGGCGTCGGCGACGTTAAACCTTTCTTATAAGGGCGCAACTCGGTATACTACGCGGCCTTAAAATGGCGCTGACTGGCGCCGTTGATTCTCCTGTTCGACGCCTGTGAAGGCGACACCTAAAGGAAGCTCTATGAGCGAAAAGTTACAAAAAGTGCTGGCGCGCGCTGGCCACGGCTCTCGCCGTGAAATTGAAACCATTATTGCAGCAGGTCGCGTGAGCGTTGACGGCAAAATTGCCACGCTTGGCGATCGCGTTGAAGTGACGCCGGGTCTGAAAATCCGTATCGACGGTCATCTGATTTCGGTGAAGGAATCTGCGGAACAAATCTGTCGCGTTCTGGCGTATTACAAGCCGGAAGGTGAACTGTGTACCCGTAACGACCCGGAAGGTCGTCCGACCGTTTTTGATCGCCTGCCAAAACTGCGCGATGCGCGCTGGATTGCCGTGGGGCGTCTGGACGTGAATACCTGTGGTTTACTGCTGTTCACCACCGACGGTGAACTGGCGAACCGTCTGATGCACCCGAGCCGCGAAGTTGAACGTGAATACGCGGTGCGCGTGTTTGGTCAGGTGGATGAAACGAAATTGCGTGACCTGAGCCGTGGCGTGCAGCTGGAAGATGGTCCGGCTGCATTTAAAACCATCAAATTCAGCGGTGGTGAAGGGATTAACCAGTGGTATAACGTCACCCTGACCGAAGGGCGTAACCGTGAAGTGCGTCGCCTGTGGGAAGCCGTTGGCGTGCAGGTAAGCCGCCTGATCCGTGTGCGTTACGGAGATATTCCACTGCCGAAAGGTCTGCCGCGCGGCGGCTGGACGGAGCTGGATCTCGCGCAGACTAACTATCTGCGTCAACTGGTAGAACTGCAGCCGGAAACCAGCTCTAAAGTTGCCGTTGAGAAAGACCGTCGTCGTATGAAGGCGAACCAGATCCGTCGTGCGGTTAAGCGCCACACCCAGGTAGGCGGCAGCCGTCGTCCGGGTGGTCGCAACAACAACGGTTAATCTACTGTGGTTGTGAATAAAAGGGCCCCGTGGGTCCTTTTTTAATAATCAATCCCCATCTGCGCTTTAATACCCGCTTCAAAGGCATGCTTGACCGGGCGCAACTCGCTGACCGTGTCGGCTAACTCCAGAATATCGCGATGACATCCCCGACCGGTAATAATCACCGTCTGGTGTGAAGGGCGCGCACTTAAGGCGCTGAGCACCTCTTCCAGCGGCAGATAGTCATACGCCACCATATACGTCAGCTCGTCCAGTACGACCATATCCAGTCTAGGGTCGGCCAGCATCCGCTTACCGTGCTCCCACACGGCCAGGCAGGCTGCGGTGTCGGAATCACGGTTTTGTGTCTCCCAGGTGAATCCCGTCGCCATCACCTGAAACTCCACTCCGTGGGGTTCCAGTAAGTTTCGCTCGCCGTTGGGCCATGTGCCTTTAATGAACTGTACCACACCGACTTTCTTACCGTGACCGACCGCACGCGTGGCGGTACCAAATGCGGCGGTCGTTTTCCCCTTACCGTTGCCGGTAAAGACGATAATGATGCCGCGCTCGTCTTTTGCGGCGGCAACGCGGGCGTCAACCCGATCTTTTACGCGCTGTTGGCGCTGCTGATAACGTTCTTCACTCATTGGGCGATTCCTGGTTTACGGCCCGGTTGGGCGTCGAAGGTCATACCGGTTTTACGGCGGCTGTCGTCGCCCATCAGCCACAGGTAAAGCGGCATAATGTCGGCGGGTGTTTTTAATTTTTGCGGATCTTCTGTCGGGAATGCGCTGGCCCGCATGCCGGTGCGCGTACCGCCTGGGTTAATGCAGTTTACGCGTAAATGACGATTCTGATACTCGTCCGCCAGCACCTGCATCATACCTTCGGTGGCAAACTTAGAGGTGGCATAGGCTCCCCAGTTGGCTCGCCCCTGACGACCGACGCTGGATGAGGTAAAGACCAGCGATCCGGAATCAGACTTAAGCAACAGCGGGAGTAACGCCTGGGTCAGCATAAAGGTGGCATTGACGTTCACCTGCATTACATCCTGCCAGACCTGCGGGTTTTGTTCGCTCATCGGGCAGATTTCACCCAGTAACCCGGCATTATGCAAGACGCCATCCAGTCGCGGGTAATTGGCGGAGATACGCTGCGCCAGCTGGTGACATTCTGCGGATGTGCAGGTCAGCAGATCCAGCGTAAGCCACTGTGTGGGTGTACCATTTTCTGCGGCAATGGACTCGGCGACCTGACGGAGTTTATCTTCATTGCGCCCGAGCAGAATAACGGTCGCGCCGTAGCGGGCATAGGTCAGCGCAGCTTCACGGCCGATGCCATCACTGGCTCCGGTAACCAGAATAATGCGATCCTGCAACAGATCTTGTTTAGGTTGGTAATGCACGGCTACTCCTCGGCGACGCTCTGGCCATCCCGTTTTCGATAACTTGTCGGCTTTATGCCTTAAACCCTGCTATTTTTCAATCAGCCAAAGGTAATAACACCGTAAAATGAACGCTTTGTCATGCTTTTTACGGAATACCAAGCGGATGGATGAAGCAAGACGGGCTTACACGCCTGTTGTACACTGAGCGAAAGTAGCGTTGTTTAACCAAGGTGGGACTCGTGGAATTGTTGTCTGAATATGGGCTGTTTTTGGCAAAAATCGTCACTGTTGTGCTGGCGATTGCGGTGATTGTCATGCTGATCGTTAATGCGACACAACGCAAGCGTCAGCGCGGGGAGCTACGGGTCATCAATCTCAGTGAACAATATAAAGAGATGAAAGAAGACCTGGCGATGTCTTTGCTGGACAGCCACCAACAAAAGCTCTGGCATAAAGCGCAGAAAAAAAAGCACAAGCTGGATGCGAAGGCGGCCAAAGCCAAAGCGAAACTGGGGGAGAGCACATCGTCGGGTAAACCGCGCGTCTGGGTGCTTGATTTTAAAGGCAGCATGGATGCTCATGAAGTCAGCGCGCTGCGTGAAGAGGTGACGGCGGTGCTGGCGGTGGTAAAACCGCAGGATCAGGTAGTTATCCGCCTGGAAAGCCCCGGCGGCGTGGTCCATGGCTATGGACTGGCGGCATCGCAATTGCAGCGTTTGCGCGATAAGCAGATCCCCTTAACGGTGACCGTCGATAAAGTTGCTGCCAGCGGTGGATACATGATGGCTTGCGTGGCCGACAAAATTGTCTCAGCGCCGTTTGCTATTGTCGGATCAATTGGCGTGGTGGCGCAGATCCCGAACTTTAACCGTTTCCTGAAAGGCAAAGATATTGATATCGAACTGCACACTGCTGGGCAGTACAAACGTACGCTGACGCTGCTCGGCGAGAACACGGAAGAAGGTCGACAGAAGTTCCGCGAAGATCTGAACGAAACGCATCACCTGTTTAAAGATTTTGTGCACCGTATGCGTCCGACTCTGGACATTGAACAGGTTGCCACCGGAGAGCACTGGTTTGGTCAACAGGCGCTGGAAAAAGGGTTGGTGGATGAGATCAATACCAGCGACGAAGTGATCCTCGGCTTGATGGAGGGTCGAGAAGTGCTAAACGTGCGCTATCTGCAGCGTAAAAAATTGATGGACCGCTTCACCGGTAGTGCGGCGGAAAACGCAGACCGCTTGCTGCTGCGCTGGTGGCAGCGTGGGCAAAAGCCGCTGATGTAAAGCAGGCAGGTAGTGGCGACACAGCAAAACGCGAGGCATGGCCTCGCGTTTTTACGTTAATCGATCAGGTGATACTTTTCAGAAAGGACATGCGCCAGATGTTTAAAAATATTAAACACGGCTGTGCTTTTGGGCGTTGGTAGCCCTTGCTCGTCTAAAAAGTAATCTCCGCTGAAAACCAGCACGCCATTGCGCTGCGTGACGCCGGTGGCGACAATCCCCGCCAGCGTGTCCTCATGCTCACGAATGATTTTGTTGGCTTCAATCAGCAGTGTTTCGCGATCGATGGGTTGAGTGTCTTTATGCATTATTTACTCCTTAAACAAGGGCATTAGTCTACGCCGAGCCCGCCTTGTGGGCAAATATTCCCTGATAAAAACGGTGGTCTTATAGCAGCGTCACGACTGGCGAGATTTGTTTTTGCATGCTAATAAAGTTGCGTAACGCATTTTATCAGGTACAGTGTGACGCTTTCGTCAATCTGGCAACAGATTTGCTTGACATTCGACCAATATTCCGTCGTGCTTTAGCGTTTTCGTGAAATAAAACCTGTTAACTCAGTTACATGGGAGTTACATTACGAACGCGTAATCAGTACTAGGGGTTGATATCCGCCGACGCAGAGACCATATCGATGGCTCGTCGCCAGTGGAAGGTGAATCAACGCGCGACGCATTCCTGGAAGAATCAAATTAGGTAAAGGTGAATATGGGTAAAGCTCTTGTCATCGTTGAGTCCCCGGCAAAAGCCAAAACGATCAACAAGTATCTGGGTAATGACTACGTGGTGAAATCCAGCGTCGGTCATATCCGTGATTTGCCGACCAGTGGCTCAGCAACTAAAAAGAGCGCCGACTCAACCTCCACCAAAACGGCTAAAAAGCCCAAAAAGGATGAACGTGGCGCTCTCGTCAACCGTATGGGGGTTGACCCGTGGCACAACTGGGATGCGCGCTATGAAGTGCTGCCCGGTAAAGAGAAGGTCGTCTCTGAACTGAAACAATTGGCTGAAAAAGCCGACCACATCTATCTCGCAACCGACCTTGACCGCGAAGGGGAAGCCATTGCCTGGCACCTGCGGGAAGTGATCGGGGGCGACGACACCCGCTACAGTCGCGTGGTGTTTAATGAAATCACCAAAAATGCTATCCAGCAGGCGTTTGAAAAGCCAGGTGAACTGAATATTGACCGTGTCAATGCTCAACAGGCGCGCCGCTTTATGGATCGCGTGGTGGGTTACATGGTTTCGCCGCTGCTGTGGAAAAAGATTGCCCGTGGCCTGTCTGCCGGTCGTGTACAGTCGGTCGCCGTGCGTCTGGTGGTTGAACGTGAACGTGAGATCAAAGCGTTCGTTCCGGAAGAGTTCTGGGAAGTTGATGCCAGCACCACGACGCCTTCTGGTGACGCGTTGCCGCTGGAAGTGACGCACCACAACGACAAACCGTTCCGTCCGGTTAACCGTGAACAGACGCTTGCTGCGGTAAGCTTGCTGGAAAAAGCACGTTACAGCGTGCTGGAGCGTGAAGATAAGCCGACCAGCAGCAAACCTGGCGCGCCGTTCATCACCTCAACGCTGCAACAGGCTGCCAGTACCCGTCTGGGCTTTGGCGTGAAGAAAACCATGATGATGGCGCAGCGCTTGTATGAAGCGGGCTACATCACCTATATGCGTACTGACTCAACCAACCTGAGCCAGGATGCCGTTTCTATGGTCCGGGATTACATCGGCGAAAACTTTGGTAAAAAGTATCTGCCGGAGAGCGCGAACCAGTACGCCAGTAAAGAAAACTCGCAGGAAGCGCACGAAGCCATCCGTCCTTCAGACGTCGCCGTACTGGCAGAATCGCTGAAAGATATGGAAGCTGACGCGCAAAAACTGTACCAGCTGATCTGGCGTCAGTTTGTCGCCTGTCAGATGACGCCTGCCAAATATGACTCCACCACGCTGACCGTTGGCGCGGGTGATTACCGCCTGAAGGCGCGCGGTCGTATTCTGCGTTTCGATGGTTGGACAAAAGTGATGCCAGCACTGCGTAAAGGTGATGAAGATCGCATCTTACCGGCAGTGGATAAAGGCGATGTGCTGACATTGGTCGAACTGACGCCAGCACAGCACTTTACCAAACCGCCTGCGCGCTTTAGCGAAGCGTCACTGGTTAAAGAGCTTGAAAAACGCGGCATTGGTCGTCCATCTACCTATGCGTCGATCATCTCGACGATTCAGGATCGCGGCTATGTCCGTGTTGAGAACCGTCGTTTCTACGCAGAGAAAATGGGTGAAATCGTCACCGACCGTCTGGAAGAGAACTTCCGTGAGTTGATGAACTACGACTTTACCGCGCAGATGGAAAACAGTCTCGACCAGGTGGCGAAGCATGAAGCCGAGTGGAAGGGCGTGCTCGACAACTTCTTCAGTGATTTTACTCAGCAGCTTGATAAAGCCGAGAAAGATCCTGAAGAGGGCGGTATGCGTCCAAACCAAATGGTGCTGACCAGTATTGACTGCCCAACCTGTGGTCGTCAGATGGGCATCCGTACCGCCAGTACCGGCGTTTTCCTTGGCTGTTCCGGCTACGCGCTTTCTCCGAAAGAGCGTTGCAAAACCACCATTAACCTGGTGCCGGAAAACGAAGTGCTGAACGTGCTGGAAGGCGACGATGCGGAAACCAACGCGTTACGCGCGAAGCGTCGTTGCCAGAAGTGCGGCACGGCGATGGACAGCTACCTTATCGATCCAAAACGTAAGCTGCATGTGTGTGGTAACAACCCAACCTGTGACGGTTACGAAATCGAAGAGGGTGAGTTCCGTATCAAGGGTTACGACGGTCCGATCGTAGAGTGCGAGAAATGTGGTTCTGAAATGCACCTGAAAATGGGGCGCTTCGGTAAGTACATGGCGTGTACTAACGATGAGTGTAAAAACACCCGTAAGATCCTGCGTAACGGCGAAGTTGCGCCGCCGAAAGAAGATCCGGTTCCGCTGCCAGAATTGCCGTGTGAAAAATCGGATGCGTATTTCGTGTTGCGTGATGGCGCAGCAGGTATTTTCCTGGCCGCTAACACCTTCCCGAAATCTCGTGAGACACGTGCGCCGTTAGTGGAAGAGTTGTACCGCTTCCGCGATCGTTTGCCGGAAAAACTGCGCTACCTTGCGGATGCGCCGCAGACCGATCCAGACGGCAACAAATCGATGGTGCGTTTTAGCCGTAAAACCAAGCAGCAGTACGTCGCTGCGGAGAAAGACGGCAAAGCGACCGGCTGGTCCGCGTTCTTCGTTGACGGTAAATGGGTAGAAGGTAAGAAGTAACAGCCTGACAGCTGAACTTCTCCTGAAAGGGTCGCGTAAGCGGCCCTTTTTTATAGCGGGCGGCATCTATACAGCTCAGATTAAAATGATATAGTGGTTATAGTTAACAAACTTTTTATTATTAAATCGTATTAGCAGCGCGCTGCAGCCTGCTCATAAACGATGGTCTGATGCCGCTAATCTGGATGGTCTAACATGAAATTACAGCAGCTTCGCTATATTGTTGAGGTGGTTAACCACAACCTTAATGTCTCCTCAACGGCCGAAGGACTTTATACCTCTCAGCCGGGTATCAGCAAGCAAGTTCGTATGCTGGAAGATGAGCTGGGTATTCAGATTTTTGCCCGTAGCGGTAAGCACCTGACGCAGGTTACCCCGGCAGGGCAGGAAGTTATTCGTATTGCGCGCGAAGTGTTGTCTAAAGTGGATGCCATTAAGTCGGTTGCCGGTGAACATACCTGGCCGGACAAAGGCTCGCTGTATATTGCCACAACCCACACCCAGGCTCGCTATGCGCTGCCAAACGTGATTAAAGGCTTTATTGAGCGCTATCCCCGCGTCTCTTTGCATATGCATCAGGGGTCACCGACGCAAATTGCGGAAGCGGTGTCAAAAGGCAATGCGGATTTTGCCATTGCGACCGAAGCGCTGCACCTGTACGACGATCTGGTGATGCTGCCGTGCTACCACTGGAATCGTTCGATTGTCGTCACGCCCGATCATCCTCTGGCGGGTAAATCCTCTGTGTCGATTGAGGAACTGGCGCAATACCCGCTGGTGACTTACACCTTTGGTTTTACCGGACGTTCGGAACTGGACACTGCGTTTAACCGGGCGGGGCTGGAGCCGCGAATTGTTTTTACCGCGACCGACGCTGATGTCATTAAAACCTACGTAAGGCTCGGACTGGGCGTGGGCGTGATTGCCAGCATGGCAGTCGATCCGATTTCCGATCCGGATCTGGTACGGGTTGACGCGCATGATGTTTTCAGTCACAGCACAACCAAAATCGGTTTTCGCCGCAGCACGTTCCTGCGCAGTTACATGTATGATTTTATTCAACGTTTTGCACCACATCTGACGCGCGACGTGGTGGATACGGCGGTTGCGCTTCGTTCTAACGATGACATTGAAGCGATGTTTAAAGATATTAAATTGCCTGAGAAATAATAACGGCCCAGACAGCGTCGGTATCTCTATAAGTTAAGAGCTACCGGCGGGGGCGTCTGAATTAATATATTAACCGCATATTGTTTATGGGGAATACACGCTAAAGTAGTTTTAAATTAGACATGCTGCCCAAAACCCTGCCAAATATTTATATCGGATCAAACAATTGATTTATTCACCCGCCTGGATTGGAAAATTAACTGGCTTTTTTACGCCATTTTCTTTAGGATTTCTCTCATCTGGTGATTAGTTGTACCAATCGTTTGGTGCCAATATGATAAGTAATTTCGATAGTATGAGGTTAGCGATGCCTTCTGGAAACCAGCCTGCACGCCGGGATCCCGCACTGAAACGTAAAGCATGGTTCACGGTCTTTATTGGCTCCGTGCTGTTCTGGGTTGTGGTTGCGCTGGTGATTTGGAACGTGTGGGGTTAACCATGTCCGCACAGGAGCAGCAACCCACGACTACGCCCTCTCAACAGGACAATGAGCACGCGCAGGAGCCGACCCCTGAATATGGGAAAAATATACCTGACGCGTGGCAACTTTCCCCACAGCAGCAGGCTTTTATTGATCTGTTCGATGAAGACGAAGAACAGAAGCAATAATCAACACGCATTTTATACTCATCCTAATTAATCCATCGTATTGAATGACGTAATTCCCGGGCAACCGGCGTGCGT
The DNA here is from genome assembly GCF_018342065.1 of Citrobacter sp. FP75. GTDB lineage: Bacteria > Pseudomonadota > Gammaproteobacteria > Enterobacterales > Enterobacteriaceae > Citrobacter. The sequence continues at coordinate 1,140,274 of NZ_JAFDOE010000001.1, forward strand.
ATAAAACAGTGAATTACCGGCGGTGCACAGCATTGTGCCGCAATTCGGTAACGTCCTCCTTCACGTCTTAATTCTCCTTTACCGTCATTTACGGCTCTCTGCTTTTATCAATTTGAGTTGTTATCAAAGCGTTACATTTTGTTTGTGTTATCTTTAATACTAACCCTGAGAAAAGTCAGGGGATCCCACCCTGTCATTTAAGGAGGAGCTATGTCGTCGACCCTACGCGAAGCCAGTAAGGACACATTGCAGGTTAAAGATAAAACCTACCGCTACTACAGTTTGCCTCTGGCTGCCAAATCACTGGGCGATATCGCCCGGTTGCCCAAATCGCTAAAAGTCTTGCTGGAAAACCTGCTGCGCTGGCAGGACGGTAATTCGGTTACCGAAGAAGATATTCATTCTCTGGCGCGTTGGCTGGACAATGCCCATGCCGATCGCGAAATTGCTTATCGACCCGCCCGCGTGCTGATGCAGGACTTTACCGGTGTCCCGGCGGTGGTCGATCTGGCGGCCATGCGTGAAGCGGTTAAACGCCTTGGCGGTGATACGGCGAAAGTGAACCCGCTTTCACCTGTTGATCTCGTGATTGACCACTCGGTGACGGTGGATCGCTTCGGGGACGATGACGCTTTCGAAGAAAACGTCCGCCTGGAAATGGAGCGCAACCACGAGCGCTATGTGTTTCTGAAATGGGGGCAGCAGGCGTTCAGTCGCTTTAGCGTTGTACCGCCGGGTACGGGGATCTGCCACCAGGTTAACCTCGAATACCTGGGGAAAGCGGTGTGGAGCGAATTGCAGGATGGCGAGTGGGTGGCATACCCGGACACGCTGGTCGGTACTGACTCCCATACCACGATGATTAACGGCCTTGGCGTACTGGGTTGGGGCGTTGGCGGGATTGAAGCTGAAGCCGCCATGCTGGGACAGCCTGTGTCGATGCTGATCCCGGATGTTGTGGGCTTCAAACTGGACGGGAAACTGCGCGAGGGGATCACCGCCACCGATCTGGTCCTGACCGTTACCCAGATGCTGCGTAAACACGGCGTGGTGGGAAAATTTGTTGAATTCTATGGAGATGGCCTCGATACCTTGCCTCTGGCTGACCGTGCCACCATTGCTAATATGGCGCCAGAATATGGCGCAACCTGCGGCTTCTTCCCAATCGATGGCGTGACGCTCGAATATATGCGCCTGAGCGGTCGTAGCGAAGAGCAAGTTGAGCTGGTCGAGTCCTACGCCAAAGCGCAGGGGATGTGGCGCAATACTGGTGATGCGCCGGTCTTTACCAGCTCGCTGGAACTGGACATGGCCGATGTGGAAGCCAGCCTGGCCGGACCGAAGCGTCCGCAGGATCGGGTTGCACTGGGGGATGTCCCGCAAGCATTCGCGGCGAGCAATGAACTTGAGGTGAACAGTTCGCAGAAAGACCGTCAGCCCGTGGACTATGTTCTGAATGGTCATCAATACCAGTTGCCGGAGGGCGCCGTGGTGATTGCGGCCATTACCTCCTGTACCAATACCTCAAACCCGAGCGTATTGATGGCGGCGGGGCTGCTGGCGAAAAAAGCGGTTACTCTTGGGCTGAAACGTCAGCCGTGGGTCAAAGCCTCGCTGGCGCCTGGCTCAAAAGTGGTGTCTGATTATCTGGCACAGGCTCGACTGACCCCGTATCTTGATGAACTGGGGTTCAATCTGGTTGGCTATGGCTGTACCACCTGTATTGGCAACTCTGGCCCGTTGCCCGATCCGATTGAAACGGCCATTAAAAAAGGCGATCTGACGGTGGGGGCAGTACTTTCCGGTAACCGTAATTTTGAAGGACGCATTCACCCGTTGGTGAAAACGAACTGGCTGGCGTCTCCGCCGCTGGTGGTGGCTTATGCGCTGGCGGGCAATATGAACATCAACCTGACCAAAGATCCGCTCGGGCATGATAAAAAAGGCGATCCGGTTTATCTCAAAGATATCTGGCCTTCGGCACGGGAAATTGCCCGCGCTGTTGAACAGGTTTCCACGGAAATGTTCCATAAAGAGTATGCAGAAGTGTTTGAAGGCACGCCGGAATGGAAGACGATCAATGTTGATCGTGCCGACACCTACGGCTGGCAGTCTGACTCGACCTACATTCGCCTGTCGCCATTCTTTGATGGTATGCGGGCTACGCCGGACCCGGTACAGGATATTCATGGCGCGCGTATTCTGGCGATGCTGGGGGACTCGGTGACGACTGACCACATCTCACCGGCAGGCAGCATTAAGGCAGATAGCCCGGCAGGACGCTATCTGCAGAATCATGGTGTCGAGCGTCGGGATTTTAACTCCTACGGTTCACGACGGGGAAATCATGAAGTGATGATGCGTGGCACATTTGCCAACATTCGTATTCGCAATGAAATGGTTCCGGGTATTGAAGGGGGCATGACCCGCCATTTGCCAGGTACGGAAGTCGTTGCTATTTACGATGCTGCCATGCGCTATCAACAGGAGAACGTTCCACTGGCAGTGATTGCCGGGAAGGAGTACGGCTCTGGTTCCAGTCGCGACTGGGCGGCAAAAGGCCCGCGTTTACTGGGTATTCGCGTGGTTATCGCAGAATCGTTTGAACGTATTCACCGTTCCAACCTGATTGGTATGGGGATCCTGCCGCTGGAATTTCCGCAAGGGGTTACGCGCAAAACGCTGGGGCTCACCGGTGAGGAAGTGATTGATATTACGGATTTGCAAGATATTAAACCGGGGGCTGCCATTCCGGTGAATATGGTGCGTGCGGATGGCAGCAAAGAGGTGATTTTGTGCCGCTGCCGCATTGATACCGCCACGGAGTTAACCTACTACCAGAATGACGGTATTTTGCACTATGTGATTCGTAACATGCTGAATTAAAAAATGAAAAAGCCTGCGCGAGCAGGCTTTTTATCGGGCAGGTAAACGTGCAATTATCTGGCGATCACTCGCTCAACAAATGGCCCATCTTGGCGGCTTTGGTGTCCAGATAATGCGCGTTTTTTGGGTTCCGGCCCACAATCAGCGGTACGCGTTCGACAATATTGATGCCCGCTTCTGTCAGAATTTCTACTTTCTTCGGGTTATTCGTCAACAGGCGTACAGCGTCGACGCCCAGCAGCTTAAACATATCTGCACACAGGGTGAAGTCGCGTTCGTCGGCTGCGAAGCCTAACTGATGGTTGGCTTCGACGGTATCGTAACCTTGATCCTGCAACGCATAGGCACGGATCTTGTTCAGCAGACCGATGTTGCGTCCTTCCTGACGATGGTAGAGCAGAATACCGCGTCCTTCTTCAGCAATGTGCGTGAGCGCCGCTTCCAGTTGGAAGCCGCAATCGCAACGCAGGCTAAACAGCGCATCGCCGGTCAGACATTCGGAATGGACGCGTGCCAGGACCGGTGTTTGACCCGAAATATCGCCAAATACCAGCGCGACATGATCGTGCCCGGTCGCCAGTTCTTCAAATCCCACCATCAGGAAATCACCCCATGGGGTTGGCAGTTTGGCTTCTGCCACACGTTTAAGCTGCATGTATTTCTCCAGATTACGCTGGCACTCGCCGTGCCGTCGCTTATTGGCATTCTGTATTGCGCTATTTTGCCATAAGCCGACAGTGTTCGCCTAATTGCGACAGCGCTTTCATATTTGGAATGGCACAAAATTGTCAATTTTTCCGACGCGCACTTTTTTCGGTTATGATTGTGAGACTTATCGACGAAAGGAGAGGCAATGCTTTCTATCGCAAAGCGAACCACCGTAGGTGCGGCACTGTTGCTTATCATGCCGGTGTCCGTGTGGGTGTCTGGCTGGAGTTGGCAGCCTGGGCACAATGTCTGGTGGTTAAAATCCTTATACTGGATAACGGAAACGGTGACCCAACCCTGGGGGATTATCACTCACGTTGCGCTCTGTGCATGGTTTCTGTGGTGTCTGCGTTTTCGTCTGAAGGCTGCGGTAATGCTATTTGCGATCCTGGCAATGGCGATTTTAGTGGGTCAGGGCGTGAAGTCCTGGGTTAAAGAAAGAGTACAGGAACCACGACCCTTTGTGGTTTGGCTGGAAAAAACGCACCATGTTCCTGTTGATGAGTTCTACACTTTAAAGCGTAAAGAACGCGGGCATTTAGTCAAAGAACAATTGTCAGGGCAGCAGGATATCCCGGTCTTTTTACGCAAGCACTGGCAAAAAGAAACGGGTTTCGCATTTCCCTCCGGGCATACGATGTTTGCAGCGAGCTGGGCTTTACTGGCGGTGGGATTGTTATGGCCACGCAGACGCACGCTGACAATTGTTTTCTTGTTGATCTGGGCGACGGGCGTGATGGGCAGTCGTTTGCTGCTGGGAATGCACTGGCCGCGTGATTTAGTTGTAGCCACGTTGATATCGTGGCTGCTGGTTACGCTGGCGACATGGCTGGCGCAGCGGGTGTGCGGGCCATTAACGCCGCCGGTGCAGGAGCAACAAGAAATCGCGCAGCGTGAACAAGAAAGCTGACCGCGATTGATTTATTGCGTTTTGCCCTTAAATCATAAAGAGTAAGGCGCTTTTCCGTTTCGCACTCGTCGTGAAAATGGTAATTTAAAGGGCTCAACGCGGTAAGTTGTACACGATTTATTCGCTCAAACCACATAACGGGAAGTAATGTGAAATATTTACTCATTTTCTTACTGGTGTTGGCGATTTTTGTTATTTCGGTGACATTAGGTGCGCAAAACGATCAACAGGTAACGTTTAACTACCTGCTGGCTCAGGGGGAGTATCGTATATCTACGCTGCTTGCCGTGTTGTTTGCTGCAGGATTTGCGATTGGTTGGTTAATTTGCGGCCTTTTCTGGCTGAAGGTTCGTGTGTCGCTTGTGCGCGCCGAACGTAAAATCAAACGACTGGAAAACCAGCTTGCGCCTGCGACCGACGTTGCGGTATCTGCCGATTCGTCGGTTGTGAAGGAATAATTATTTATGCTGGAGTTGTTGTTTCTGCTTTTACCTGTAGCCGCTGCCTATGGGTGGTATATGGGTCGCAGAAGTGCGCAACAAACAAAACAGGACGAAGCTAACCGTTTGTCGCGCGACTATGTCGCCGGGGTAAACTTCCTCCTGAGCAACCAACAAGATAAAGCGGTGGATCTGTTCCTCGATATGTTGAAAGAGGATACCGGCACCGTTGAGGCTCATCTCACCCTCGGAAACCTGTTCCGCTCGCGCGGTGAGGTCGATCGCGCTATCCGTATACATCAAACGCTCATGGAAAGTGCATCGCTGACCTACGAGCAGCGTTTGCTGGCAGTTCAGCAACTGGGACGTGACTACATGGCTGCGGGTCTGTATGACCGAGCGGAAGACATGTTCAATCAGCTTACCGATGAGACTGATTTCCGCGTAGGTGCGTTGCAGCAACTGTTGCAGATCTACCAGGCAACCAGTGAGTGGCAAAAGGCCATTGATGTTGCGGAACGCCTGGTCAAGCTCGGTAAAGATAAGCAGCGTAACGAGATCGCCCACTTTTACTGCGAACTGGCCCTCCAGCAACTGGGCAGCGACGACATGGATCGCGCCATGGCGTTGCTGAAAAAAGGCGCTGCTGCCGATAAAAACAGTGCGCGAGTTTCCATCATGATGGGCCGCGTGTACATGATGAAGGGCGATTACGCAAAGGCGGTCGAAAGCCTGCAGCGCGTTATTTCTCAGGACAAAGAGCTGGTAAGCGAAACCCTGGAAATGCTGCAGAGTTGCTACCAGCAACTCGGTCAGAACGACGAATGGGCAGAATTTTTACGCCGCGCCGTGGAGGAAAATACCGGTGCAGCCGCTGAGCTGATGCTGGCTGATATCCTCGAAGCGCGCGAGGGCAGCGATACCGCGCAGGTCTATATCACCCGTCAGCTGCAGCGTCATCCTACGATGCGCGTCTTCCACAAGCTGATGGACTATCACCTCAATGAAGCAGAAGAAGGGCGCGCCAAAGAGAGCCTGATGGTGCTGCGAGATATGGTCGGCGAGCAGGTACGCAGCAAGCCACGCTACCGTTGCCAGAAATGTGGTTTTACCGCCTACACGCTGTACTGGCACTGCCCGTCCTGTCGTTCATGGTCAACGATTAAGCCAATTCGCGGACTTGACGGTCTGTAATTTAAAAAAATACCTATTTTAGTTACAACATACTTGTGTTTTATCTTCACTCCCATACCTGAACCTCTGAGCCACATCGCCTGGCAGAAATGTAATCGAACCTGTTAATTTTCTATGACCACAGGTAGAATGCACGCCGTTTACCCATTTTGTACCGCAAGGTGCCCATCTTCAGGAAGGTCTGGTTATGACGTTTACTGCTTCATCTTCTTCCCGCGCTGTTACTGATTCTCCTGTCGTTGTCGCTCTGGATTACAATAATCGCGATAAAGCGTTAGCTTTCGTCGACAGAATTGATCCTCGTGATTGCCGTTTGAAAGTGGGCAAAGAGATGTTCACGCTTTTCGGACCCCAGCTGGTGCGTGACCTGCAACAGCGTGGATTCGACGTGTTTCTGGATCTGAAATTCCACGATATTCCCAATACCACGGCACATGCCGTTGCGGCAGCAGCAGATCTTGGCGTGTGGATGGTCAACGTTCATGCCTCTGGCGGGGCACGCATGATGACGGCGGCCCGTGAAGCCTTAGTACCCTTTGGCAAAGATGCGCCGCTGTTAATTGCCGTGACGGTGCTGACCAGCATGGAAGCCAGCGACCTTGCCGACATTGGCGTGACGTTGTCACCCGCGGAGCATGCGGAAAGACTGGCACGCTTAACGCAAAAATGCGGGCTGGACGGTGTCGTCTGCTCGGCACAGGAAGCGGTGCGATTCAAGCAAGAATTGGGTCAGGCCTTTAAGCTGGTGACCCCAGGTATTCGTCCTGAAGGCAGTGAAGCAGGCGACCAGCGCCGCATTATGACGCCGCAACAGGCGTTATCAGCGGGTGTGGATTATATGGTGATTGGTCGTCCGGTTACGCAGTCGACGGATCCGGCGCAGACGCTGAAGACGATCAATGCCTCACTGAAGCGAGGTGTGTAAATGAATGACGATAACTCTCGCCTGGTTTACTCCACCGAGTCCGGGCGTATTGATGAACCTAAAGTGGTGCCAGAACGTCCGAAGGGCGATGGCATTGTGCGTATTCAACGCCAGACCAATGGTCGAAAAGGTAAGGGGGTTTGCCTGATTACCGGTATTGACCTGAACGATACCGAATTGACCAAATTAGCCGCTGAGCTGAAGAAAAAATGTGGTTGCGGTGGGGCAGTGAAAAATGGCGTAATTGAAATACAGGGCGACAAACGTGACCTGATTAAATCGCTTCTGGAAGCCAAAGGAATGAAAGTCAAACTGGCGGGCGGTTAATAAAAAAAGCCACGAAATAATCCGTGGCTTTATTATTAGTAATATAAATAGTACGGTTGCGAAAAAGTAAACGTATTATTATATCGAGCCGGTCAACCGTAGCTTATTTGCCCACCTGGTGGCCGATAATACCACCTACTGCAGCACCACCCAGCGTTCCCAACGTGCTGCCGTCCGTCAGGACTGCACCACCAATGGCACCTGCACCCGCACCAATTGCGGTATTACGGTCTCGTTTAGACCAGTTAGAGCAGGCGCTCAGAGACATTGCCAGAGTAATCGCCAGAATGGCAGCGGTCATTTTTTTGCTCGTTACTAACATAATACTTTCTCCTGAATGATTGATTCACAGAATCCAGTCTCTTTAATCATAGCGTTAAATTAAGGCTATTAAAGGTATTTCCGTGAAACCGTTTAGCGCAGGCACTACAATCAATCACCTGTTGATGTTTGTTCCTGTCATATCGCTAACATTAATTTTACGACATTGTCCTGTTAACGACAGGTAAAAAGTCTTAATTGAACTGTCAGATAAGTCTCAGAGAGATGATGATTTGCCAGCAGGCAAATCATCGGGTGACGTATTATGCGTGGGTATCGATGATGTTAACGGTTAATCCCGAGTGCTCCAGCTGCATTTGAACACTGGCACTGAGTTTTGCGTCAGTTACTACACGACTGAATCGCTCCAACGGGCCCAGGGTGTAAGGATGAATGGCATCAAATTTTGAACTGTCGGTGAGCACAATCACCTCTGCGCCTTTTTCCAGCACCGCATTGACCACGTCAGAGCGCATCATATCGCGACCGGTGAAGCCGGTTTCAGGCTGCCAGCCATCAATACCAATAAAGGCCTTACTAAAGTGAACCTGTTGGATAAACTGCCGCGTTAACGGCCCAACCATGCTCTCGCTTTTTTTCTGATAGATCCCGCCGAGAAGGATCACTTCGCAAGGGGTTTCTTTGAGCAGGTGAGCGATATAGCTGCTCACCGTAATGATGGTGACGTCTTTTTGCTCCGCCAGCGTTCTGGCCAGCAGTGCATTACTGCTACCGTTCTCAATAAATACGGATTCACCCGGATTAACCAGCGAGGCGGCAAATTCAGCCAGTTCACGTTTCAGGGGGAAATTGGTCATCATGCGCGTTTCGACATCGTCGCTGTTCAGTGAAACCGCGAAGCCGTGCGCACGGCGCAAATAACTCTGTTTTTCCAGCGTGTTCAGATCCTGTCGAATCGTCACTTCTGAGACACCGGTGATTTTAGCAAGCTCAGCTACGCTTATCTGGCCTTTATCGGTGACCATCTGCAAAATAGATTGTTGTCGGGAATTCATAGTATTAATTTTTATAGCGATATCGTATCGGAAATTAAACGGAGGCTTCGTTATCAGCGATCTGAAGCCAGCAACCATATAAAAAGAACAAAGCCGTCAGATCTCCCACGGAGCTTTGTGTTTATTTGACAAAGACGCTGTCTCTTCGTGGCTCGTGTTTAACAGTTCTGCTTTTAGAATTTCGAGGTTGTGGATGGCTGAGTGGGTGTCGCCAGCAACAAGGATATCCAGCACGGTATCAATGCGTTCGGCCAGTCGTTGTGCGTTGATATCAGACATTGTCATCATCCTGGTGTCAAAAAAGTTTGAATTTCATGATGCAGAAATTTATGACAAAAGAGAAGGGAAAAATAGTATTAACCTGCACGATTGGAAAATATTATATATTCCGTGATTACAGACAGATACGATAGTCGCGAAATGTCCATTTTTCGCTATTTCACCACGGTTATTCCTGCATTGTCAGCGCATTTTTTTATTCAGATGCCGTTTGTACCAGCGTTCAAACGCAGCGGCCGGCATCGGCTTAGCAAACAAGAATCCCTGCCGCTCATTGACACCATTCTTGGTCAGGAAGGCATCCTCTTTCGCGCTTTCAACACCTTCAGCGATCACCTGTAGGTTTAGCGCCTGCGCCACCGCAACAATGGCGCGAACCAGCGACTGCGAAATAGACTGTTTGTGGATGTCCCGGACGAAGGTCTGATCCAGTTTAATCGCATCGAGTGGGAAGCGGGCGAGTTGAGAAAGCGAAGAGTATCCTGTGCCAAAATCATCCAAATGGATCTGGGCACCAAGCTGGCTAAACTGCTGAATAACGGACAGTGCCAGTTGTTCATTCTCAATCAAACTGCTTTCCGTTAATTCGACGTCGATTGGGCAATATTCAAAATTAAGATCGTGTAGAACCTGCTTCAAATCGGTGAATAGCGTTTGATCGGCCAGTTGACGCGCCGAAACGTTGACCGCCACGCGCAGATTGATCCCCTTGTCGCGCCACTTCGCCACCTGGCGCACAACATCCAGAATCACCCATCGCCCCAGCGGGACGATAAGTCCTGATTCTTCGGCGTAAGAGATAAACTCCAGCGGCGGGATTAATCCCCGCTCCGGCGACTGCCAGCGAACCAGCGCCTCCAGACTACGGACTTCACCACGCCAGGTTATTTTAGGCTGGTAGTGGATCAGCAACTGATCGTTTTCCAGCGCCTTTCGCAGGTTGGTATCCAGCCAAAGATATTCGAATACTCGCTGGTTCATTTCGGGGGAGAATACGCAAAACTGCCCGCGTCCACCTTCTTTGGCGGTATACATGGCAGTATCCGCGTTGCGAATGACGTTTTCGCAGTCATTGCCATGTTGGGGGGCCAGGGAAATACCGATAGAACAGCCGGTATACACTTCAATCAGACCGATACGAAACGGCAGGCGCAGGCGAGTCAGAATGCGCGAGGCCGTAGCTTCCAGTGCGCTCTGGGAGGTTTGCGTGGCGAGGACAATGAACTCATCACCGCCGAAGCGAGCCAGTAACTGGTCATCTTCGAGGCAACTGAGGATCGCCAGCGAGACGCTCTGCAAGAGTTGATCGCCAAACATATGCCCGTAGGCATCGTTCACCTTTTTGAAATTATCGAGATCGAGATAAATAATCCCTACCTGCGTGTCGCCCGCGTTCTCAATGGCCTCGCTAATCATCTCATGAATGGCGTTACGGTTGGGTAATCCGGTGATGGAGTCGGTGTTAGCCAGCACGCGTAGGCGTTCCTGGGCGCGCCGTTCCTCGGTAATATCGGTCCCGGAACAGATCAGAAAAATTTCATTCTTACCGCTGCCGTTATGCACGAATTTATTGCGAAACAGGAACAACCTCTGACCTTTACAGGTCTTCACCCAGCGCTCGACTTCATACGAGTTGCCTTCGCGGAAAAAAACGTCAATGTTGCGTCTTGATGCCGCTGCTTCACGTCGGCTCATAAACAGCGCGAAGACGCTTTGCCCGATGACTTCACGTTCTTTTAGTCCGGTGTACTCTTCGCACAACCGATTAAATCGCTGAATATTTCCCTGGCGGTCAAGAATAACGATAACGGAATTGGCCTCTGAGACAACCTGTTCGGCAAACGATAACCCTTGCGCCAGGTCGCGAGCGACAGAAGGGGTGTCGTCCCAGGCGGATGCGCTGCCAGCCCATTCGCGTTTATTAATTCTCCTCCCGACCAGGTGCACGGGAATATCATCCGTATCTATAGGAAGGGTCATTAACAGGCTTGAGGTAATCACCGTCATTTCCCGAATGCGGTCGGCTTGTTCAGGCGATAATTCGATGGTTTGATCTGATTCGGCTGCTTCGTCAATAGAGAAATGCAGGATGTTACAATCCTCTGACAAACGCCAGTAGGGGTTGTGAGTACCCACGTAGCTATACAACGTAACCAACTCCCGAACGTCTTTCATGATGTGTACTATCCCGTTTAAAGCGCATAGAGCCTCAAAAGTAAGAGTAGCCATGATTCATTCAGGGTGATTATGGCTGAACATATTGTTTTATTTATATATTTATGTTTAATCCAGATTCAGAAAAAAGCAAAGCTGCGGAACTGAAAATAACAAAAAATAAATTGGACTGGATGAGGGAAGTGTAGTGCGTGGCGGCGTTTAAGGTAGGAAAAAAGAAAACGGCCTTTCACAAAAAGAGAAAGGCCGTGAGTCTATTTGTGCTATGCGGCTGGGCGAGCGATTACGCTGCGGGTTTCCATCCGCACTTCGGCGATAGTGACATCAATCACGTCGGTGACCTTGTAAACCACTTCGCCTTTGATCTGCACCGTACCGCTCTCCTGGCTACAGACCAGTTCATCGCGAACGGCGTGCAGGAATGGCGCAGGAATAAATGCGACAGCGCCATTATCGACTAAACGCACACGCATGCCGCCACGGCTGACATCGATGATTTCGGCGGCAAAACGGGTGTCGGTACCGGCTTTGTCGCTCAGGAAACGGGCGTACAACCAGTCACCAACGTCACGTTCGGCCATCCGGTTCAGGCGACGACGCTCTGCCATCTGCACCGTGATATTATCCTGTGGACGAGCTATGGTTTCGCCTTTAATCACAGCTTTCAGCAGGCGGTGGTTGATCATATCGCCATACTTACGGATAGGGGAAGTCCATGTGGCATACGCTTCCAGACCCAATCCAAAGTGAGGACCTGGCTCGGTACTGATTTCGGCATAAGACTGGAATCGGCGAATACGGCTATCGAGGAAACCGGAAGGTTGTGCATCCAGTTCACGACGCAGCTTACAGAAGCCTTCCAGCGTCAACACTTCTTCAGCATCTACGTGCATACCATGGGTTTTCAGCAGTGCGGCCAACGCCTCAGCATTCGCCGGATCGAACCCCATATGTACGTTATAAATCCCGAAGCCTAGCTTGTCGCGTAGAACACGCGCGGCGCAGATATTCGCCGCAATCATGGATTCTTCCACGATCCGATTGGCTATGCGGCGAGGCTCTGCCACGATATCCAGCACTTCACCTTTTTCACCCAGTACAAAGCGGTAATCCGGGCGATCTTTAAACACCAGGGCGTGGTTATGGCGCCACTCGCCACGGCTCAGGCAGATACGTTGCAGCAGACGGATTTGCTCGGCAATGGCGTCGTTTTCGGGCTGCCAGCCATTATTACCTTCCAGCCAGTCAGACACGTTGTCATAGGCCAGTTTCGCTTTGGATTCGATGGTCGCCGTAAAGAAGGTGATGTCATCTTCAATCGCACCGTCAGCCGTAATCGTCATGCGGCAGGCCAGTACCGGACGCACTTCGTTAGCACGAAGTGAACACAGATCGTCCGACAGTTCACGTGGCAACATTGGGATATTGAAGCCCGGCAGATAGTTGGTGAACGCGCGAATTTTCGCGGTGTTATCCAGCTTGCTGCCTTCGGCAATCCAGGCGGTAGGATCGGCAATTGCGACGGTTAATTGCAGTTTGCCATCCGCCAGTTCTTCGGCGTACAGCGCATCGTCCATGTCTTCAGTGCTGGCACTGTCAATGGTGACGAAATTGAGCGCGGTGAGATCCTGACGCACCAGGCCCTCATCCAGCATCTCGGTGGCTACGCCATCCGGTGCTTCTTTTTCAAGGTTATGGCGTGCCAGCGTGACCCACCATGGGACGAAATGATCGTCTGCAAAGGTGATGAACTGGGTTAACTCAGCGTAGAAGGTGCGGTCGCCTTTAAGCGGATGGCGACGCATTTCTGCGACGGCCCAGTCACCTTCTTTAAATTCATGTTCCACACCGCGAGCGGCACGGCAGGGGATAGCGTCTTTCAGTAACGGATGATCCGGCACAATAGACAGACGATCGTTCTTGCCCTGAACTTTACCCACGAAACGCGTCAGGAACGGTTCGACCAGTTCTTCCGGCTCGGCAGACTCGCGATCTTTTTCGCTATGGATCACCGCGACAATGCGGTCACCATGCATCACTTTTTTCATCTGCGGCGGTGGAATAAAATAGCTTTTTTGTGCGTCGACTTCCAGGAAGCCAAAGCCTTTTTCCGTGGCTTTGACCACCCCTTCAGCACGCGGCGTCTGGGAATGTAGTTGCTGTTTAAGCTGCGCTAGCAGCGGGTTGTCCTGAAGCATAATTGTCTATTTTCGTGGCCTAAAGAGCGGCTGACAGTTTTACGCGAAACTGCCAGTCGCAGCAAGCGCTCTTTCAATGAGCGGAAGGGTTAATGCGTCTCGCCCAGCGCGATTTTCAAGCGATTCAACCATCCGCACAATCCGCTCCAGGCCAGTAAGTTAATAGCCTGTTCCGATGAGACACCCTGTTCAAATAACGGGGTTAACAGTGCGGCGCTAAAACGATCGGGCGCCCGGGTTAGCCATTGTACCGCTTGTAGAGTGACGCGCTCAACCGGATGTCGTTGCTCCCAACGCTGTAATTCACGTTCATCAAGACGCAGTATCGTGATGATGTCGGTCAGTTGATGTGCTAAGCCAGCCTGTTCATTAAAGCAGGCGACGCTGCCGTTAATGCGTGACGTCAGCAGCGCGGCGAGAGAAAACGCCCTCGACGGCGCATCTGCGCGCAGCGTGCTGGTCAGCAATGACTGGAGTAAAGCCAGTACCGTCGGTGAATGTGCCAACATTGGTACAAGTGCGTGTAACTCCGGGAACCGTCCGTTTTGGCTACTGCGGTCTGGCAATGATTCGCGAGGAGGGATGATTTCAACCTGGAATGCGGCTGCATGCCATTGGGCATCAGCATTGTTAAATAACGATGCCTGCGCGTATTGCTGAATATCAAGGCCCGGTATTCGACGCACAGGGTGACCAAAATAAGCCTGAAGGATCGCCACGACGCGAGCCTGGAATCCAACAAAGCCGATTATTTGATTGATCAGGATGATATCGCAGGTCGTTAACCCAACCTCATCAAGATGCTGGCGATCGCGCGCATTGATAACGGCGGGTGAGTAGGCAAGCTGGCGAGCATACTGGGTAATTTGCGCCAGCCGATGATTACTCTCGCGAGAAGAGTCCGGGCCAGGAAGTGGGGTCAAACGTGCCGCATAGTGGTTACACAACCGCTGGATGCCGTAAACCTGAGCGACGGTTAAGGCGGTACTCATGCGTTCATAGGCGCTGAACGTATGTAACTGAGTCAGCGCAATATCAGTAGGGAAGAAAAAGTGAGCAAGTTCGCGGGCAGGTTCTAACCAGGACTGAAAGGGTAATAGCGCGACTTCGGGTATCGCCATGTCCAGCAAAAAACTGTCTTCGACGTTTGCCGCTTCTGGCACCAGCGGGAGAACATCTTGCGGATAGGTGCTGGACTGCGTTTCATGATACCAGTGGCTTTTGCCTTCAATTCGGCGTTGTTCCATGGGCGTTCCTTGGTCTAAAAAGTGGCGACCCGGATACGTCGTCATACTTGTCCGCCGGATCGTTTGCGCTGCAATATCCTGGCGTAAGCCGATGAGGGGATAAAAGATTGTTACGTGATAATAAATATCAGAAAGGTATATATGGCAGGGAGCGGAAGGCGGGGAGAGTGGAAATCATGGGCGACATTGCGCCGCCCACAGAGGAGGTCTGAAAGATTATTTCAGTTCCAGTTCGTTCATTGCGGCGATGCTAAAACCACCGTCAACGTGAACAACTTCACCAGAGATACCGGCAGACAGGTCAGAGCACAGAAATGCTGCAGAGTTACCCACATCTTCAATGGTCACGGTACGGCGAATCGGGGTAACCGCTTCGCAATGCGCCAGCATTTTACGGAAATCTTTAATACCGGAAGCTGCCAGAGTACGGATTGGGCCTGCGGAGATCGCGTTGACACGCACACCTTCCGGACCCATCGCGTTAGCCATATAGCGAACGTTGGCTTCCAGAGAAGCTTTCGCCAAACCCATCACGTTATAGTTTGGGATAGCGCGCTCTGCGCCCAGGTAGGACAGAGTCAGCAGTGCAGAGCCCGGGTTCAGCATCGCGCGGCAGGCTTTCGCCATCGCAACAAAACTGTAGGCGCTGATGTCATGAGCGATTTTAAAGCCTTCGCGGGTTACCGCATTCACATAGTCGCCATCCAGCTGGTCGGCCGGTGCGAAACCGATGGAGTGTACGAAACCGTCGAATTTCTCCCAGGATTTGCCGAGTTCAGCGAACATGGTGTCGATGCTGGCGTCTTCAGCCACATCACACGGCAGGACGATGTTGGAACCGAGTTGAGCTGCAAATTCTTCCACGCGGCCTTTCAGTTTGTCGTTCTGGTAGGTGAACGCCAGTTCAGCACCCTCGCGGTGCATCGCCTGAGCGATACCGTAGGCGATGGACAATTTACTGGCAAGACCGGTCACCAGAATGCGCTTACCGGAAAGAAAGCCCATAGCTTTAATCCTTATAGTCATTACTTATTTTTAGGAGTATATCACTCCCCTGGGTTCTGCCTCATCCAACCAGACAGGAAAAGGGGTGAGGGCAGAAAACACAAGGCCTCAGCGGCGTTAAATGATATGATTTGGCTTTAGTCGATGTTTGCTAACATATCAATGTAAGAAGATTCTTAAAACAAAAAAAACGACTATTTTCAGCCTGTTATTATATATTGTTTTTATCGATCAATATCTAATCATTGATCGATATTATTGATTGATTATAATTAGAAGTGCATTATCAGAACGTTATGATCAATTGGAGTGGTCTTATGCACTATCATTTCATCGCGGATCCGATGAGAGACACAACGGATAAGTTGCTGGGTGTTGAAATGAATGCCCGGTTTACGTCAGAGTCGGTGCGTCCTTTGTATTCAGATGTCATCATCACAGCGTGGAGTAGCGAGCAAAAGCGGCATTTCATGCTCGAACAAATACAGTTAGTCGCCCAAAAGCGTGACTGGTTTGAGAAAAATAACCTTTTTTGTACGCTTAACCTGATTGATGAAATGGCGCTTTTCGCGATCGGCGACCCGGCGATTACCACTGCCTTGCATGCCATGCCGTTTATTGCACTACAACTTTCAGAACGCGTCCTGTCGAATACCGCTTGCCTGAATAACCTGCTGATAAACTCTCTGATCGACGGACCCAATGCCTTGTGGCTGGGCAATCTTGGCTCCGGCAGCACGGGGGCGGGCCCGCTGGTCAGCGGCAATTTTGATGTGGTTAAAATGGATCGCAGCTTCTTTTTGTCACAGTTCGAAAAGCCGATGTTCCCGGTTCTTATCAAGAACATCAGGGAATATTGTGACCGCGTGGTAGTCGAGGGGGTTGAAGACGCACGGATTATTAATGAGCTAAGCAATGCGGGTATCTGGGCGGTGCAGGGCGATATTTTCCCGCCGGTTGCATTTAGCGAAATTGAAGCATTGATACCGGCAGACGTTTACCACTGACGATAGACAAAGCCCTCCATCAAAGGAGAGCGTCTATGACGTTAACGATCTTTCCGCCAGGCATCGGCGGTAAGTGCTTCACCGAAATGCCCGGCTATCAAACGGCGGGTCAGTTCATGCAGCGGAGAGGCCAGCACATCCGCCGTACTGCCGCGTTCGACGACTTCCCCCTGGTGCATGACTAACACCTGATCGCTGATGTGTTTCATCATCCCGATATGCTGAGTGACATAGATATAAGAAATACCCTGTTTTTCCTGTAGCTCCAGCATCAGGTTAATCAGCTGCGAACGCATCGACATATCAAGAGAGGCCAACGCTTCGTCAGCGATAATGACTTTAGGGCGCAAAATCAGGGCGCGGGCCAGCCCCAGACGCTGTTTTTGCCCTGGTGCCAGCATATGCGGGTAGTAGCTGACATGATCGGGCAGTAAACCAACCATACGCATGGTTTCAACGATCTGCTTGCGGCGTTGCTCCGGTTCCAGGTCAGTATTCAGGCGCAGCGGGAAATCGAGGATCTGCGAAATACGTTGACGTGGGTTCAGCGACGTTGACGGATCCTGGAAAATCATCCGAATACACTGACTGCGAAAGGAATAATCGCCGTATTTTAGCGGATGATCGTCAATCAGCAGTTCACCGCTGGTGGGTTCCACCATCCCGGCCAGCATTTTCGCCAGCGTCGATTTACCAGAACCGTTTTCGCCAATGACGGCGAGCGTCTGGCGCTCGCGCAGCGTAAAGCTCAGGGGCTTGACCGCTTCGACGGTCTGACGGCGGAATAACCCCGTCCGATAGCGAAAGGTTTTGCTCAGGTTACGTACTTCGAGCAGTGTTTCTACCATCTCACTCTCTCTCCATGTTCAGCGGGAAATGACAGGCATAGAGATGATTCTTTGCTCCGGTCAGTCGTGGGGTTTCAATGCACTCACGTTGAGCATAAGGGCAGCGTGGTCCCAGGCGGCATCCCATGGGTAACTGTTCCAACAATGGAATTGCGCCAGGCATCGTATTCAGGCGGCTTTTATGCGGCATCGGACTACCAAAATCAGGAATAGCGCGGATCAACGCCTGCGTATAAGGATGGTGCGGAATAGTCACCAAATCTTTACTCAGTGCGGTTTCCACCGTTTGTCCGCAGTACATGACGTTGATTTTGTCCGCCCACTGGCTAAGCATTTGCAGGTCATGGCTGATCAGCAAAATGGTGGTGTTGCTGTTTTGATTCAGCCGGGTCAGCAGACGGAAAATCTGCGCCTGAGTGGTGGGCTCCATCGCATTGGTCGGCTCATCGGCAATCAATAAACGTGGCTGATTAGCCAGCGCAATGGCAATCATCACTTTCTGACACTCGCCGTCGGTCAGTTCATACGGGAAACTGCGCATCGCGTCTTTATGATCTTTTATTCCAACACGGTGCAGCAGTTCAATCGCGCGACGTTTGCGCCAGCCAATGCGTTGCCACCAGCGTCCCTTATAGGTCCAGCCGGGAATGTTCTGCATCAGTTGTCGTCCAATACGTTCGGACGGGTCGAGACAGGACTGCGGTTCCTGAAAGATCATGGAAACGTTATGGCCGACCAGTTTGCGCCGCTCGCGGGCAGACAGGCGCAGCAGATCGATATCGTCAAAGCGCATGCGGTCAGCGGTGACGCGCCAGTTATCTTTTGCCACGCCGCATATGGCCTTGGCGATGAGGCTTTTACCGGAACCAGACTCGCCGACCAGCCCGCGGATCTCGCCTTCATTCAGGGTCATACTGACGCGGTCAACGGCCTTCACCCAGTCATCGCCGGTCCTGAATTCAATGGTCAGGTTACGAATATCCAGTAATGGCATTATTCCACCCCCGCAATAATTGCGCGGCGCACACCGTCACCTAACAGGTTAACCAGCAGGACGCTTATCATGATTGCCGCACCGGGCAGCATGACCGTCCACGGTGCCACGTAAATCAATTCCAGCGCGTCGCCAAGCATGGCTCCCCATTCCGGCGACGGCAGTTGCGCGCCGAGATCCAGAAAGCCCAGCGCGGCGATATCCAGTATCGCCATCGACAGTGCGCGGGTAATTTCGGTGATCAGCCCGGCGGTAATATTGGGCAGAATTGCAAACCACAAAATGTTGAGCGTGGAAGCCCCATCCAGGCGGGCAGCAATGACATACTCTTTTTCTAATTCGTCATGCACCATGCTGTAGACGGAACGCACCATGCGAGGCAACAGCGCCAGCCAGACGGCAAACATCGCGTGCGTCAGATGAGGGCCGGCAAACGCCACTACAATAATCGCCAGCAGCAGTGACGGGATAGAGAGCAGGGTGTCGAGAATATGGTTCAGCACCGCTGAGCGTAAACCGTGGGTCGCCCCGGCTAAAACCCCTAACACCAGACCGCACAGTGTGGCGGCGAGCGTGACGACAAATGCACCACCGACGGTAGGGGCCGCACCGCTGAGCAGACGACTTAAAACGTCACGCCCCAGGTCGTCGGTCCCGAGGAAGAATGACACCTCGCCGTAGCGCGACCAGGAAGGCGGGAGCAATTGGTAGCCCAGAAATTGCTGATCGATACCGTAGGGCGCGAACCAGCCTCCGAAAACACACAGTATGACCAGCCCTGCACAGCCATACAGGCCGACCATTGCCGACGCATCGCCATAAAAATTGCGCCAGGCGGTACGCAGCGTGCCAGGCGGGCGCTTTTCGCTGTATACGCTATCGTAAGGCATACCATTCCTTATGTTTCAGAGGGTTAGCCATAGCACCCAAAATATCAGAGATCACGTTAACGATAATCACCAGCGAACCAATCACCATCACGCCGGCTGAAATTGCGGCGTAATCCTGCTGGCGAATGGCGTTGATAAGCCAATGACCAAGCCCTGGCCAGCTAAAGACCATCTCGGTGATCATTGCCAGCGTTAGCATGGTGGAAAACTGCAGGCCCAGACGCGGGATCACCGGCGGTAGGGCGTTGTGTAGTACGTGGCGACGCAAAATGGTTAACCGCGACAGGCCGCGGGTGGCCGCTGCTTTAACATAGTTCTGATCGAAAACTTCGATAGTGCTGATACGCATCAGGCGAATCACTTCCGTTGTTGGTGCAACGGAGAGCGTTAACACCGGGAGCACCATGTGGCGAATGGCGCTAATCAGCATTTCGTCACGCCACGGCGAGTCGGAGATCCATGCGTCGATAATGGCAATGCCGGTGACCGGTTTCACCTCATAGAGCAGGTCAAAGCGGCCGGACACCGGCAGCCAGCCGAGCGTCAACGAGAAGAACAGCGTTAGCAGCAGCGCCAGCCAAAAGACC
Source organism: Citrobacter sp. FP75 (assembly GCF_018342065.1). GTDB lineage: Bacteria > Pseudomonadota > Gammaproteobacteria > Enterobacterales > Enterobacteriaceae > Citrobacter. Next base: position 1,160,231 of record NZ_JAFDOE010000001.1, read on the forward strand.
GGGATGGAAAACCCCATCAGTGCAAACGCACTGATGCAGCGATCCGGCCATTTATTGCGCGTGATCCCTGCCAGCATGCCAACGGGGATTCCAACCATCAGGGCAAAGCCAAAGGCGAGAATGCACAGCTCCATCGTGGCGGGGAACACCTCTTTCAGTTGCTCTGAGATAAGCTGGCCGTTGATGCTGGACACGCCGAAATCCCAGTGGATTAAGCCATTGAACCAGAATAACCAGGCATTCCACAGCGAGGCGCCTTGCAGAGGGGCATGGGGAGTAAAATAACTCAGGCTGAACCCAATAAACGTCAGAAAAAACAGGGTGACCAGAAGTAATAAAAAACGACGCAGGGTAAAGATAATCATGGTTTTTTCACCTCATCTTTCTTTTCCCTGTAAACCCCGGCAAAGGAGGCGTTACCGAACGGGCTGAGCACCAGTCCCTTGATGTCATAGCGATAAGCCTGCAGGCGTAGCGATGAGGCCAGAGGCAGGATCGGTAGCTCCTGCGCCAGGATCGTTTGCGCTTCGTCATAGGCATCAATGCGCGACGAGAGCTGCTGCGACGACAAGGCTTTGCGCAGAATGCTGTCAAACTCAGGATTGCACCAGTGGGCAAAGTTGGTTTGCGAGTTGATGGCGGCACAGCTGAGCAGCGGTCGGAAAAAACTGTCAGGATCGTTACTGTCTGTCGCCCAACCGGACAACGTCAGATCATGGTTCATGTCCATTAATCTCGCCTCCTGAAAACGACCTTCCACCGGAATAATCTTCACATTCACACCAACCTGCGCCATGTCTGCCTGAATAAGCTCTGCGGTTTTCAGCGGACTTGGGTTCCAGGCCTGGGAACTGGTTGGCACCCAAAGCTGTAACGTCAGGTTCTCCAGCCCCAGCGCCTTTAACTGTTCGCGGGATTTTGCCGGGTTGTATTCTGTAATTTTAGCTTCGTTGTCATACGCCCACGAGGCGCGGGGTAAAATAGATGCTGCGGTTTCTGCCGTACCGTAATAGATGGACTGCATCAGACGCTGGTTGTTAATCGCCAGTGCCAGCGCATGGCGAACGGCTGGGTTGTTGAGTGGAGGTTTATTGGTATTGAAAGCCAGATAAGCAATGTTCATTCCCGGTCGCAGCGTCAGGCGTAAACGTGGGTCATCGCGTAAGATGCTGAGCTGACTGGCAGCGGGCCAGGCCAGTACGTCGCATTCACCGGTGAGCAGTTTCGACAAGCGTCCGGTACCGCCAGAACCGAGATCAACGACCACCTGCGGCATTAAGGGTTTACCGCGCCAGAAGGTGTCGTGACGTTGCAGGCGAACATATTGCCCGGCTCGATTTTCTGAAAGCTGGTACGGACCGGTACCGACTGGCTGCCTGTCGAGCAGTTCCTGACGATCCTGTTTTGCCAGCTGCGCGGCATATTCAGCAGACATAACCGACGCGTAGTGCGTGGCCAGATGCCACAGGAAAGACGCATCTGGTTGGGTCAGGCGAAACTCGACGGTGTTGTTGTCCAGCTTGCGTACGCTTTGTACGTTATCGGCGAACTGGAGGCTGTCAAAGTAGGGGAAACTGCCGCCGTTAACATTGTGCCACGGGTGCTGACGGTCAAAGATGCGCTCGAAGGTAAACACCACATCGTCCGCATTCAGTTTGCGGGTAGGGGTGAACCAGGCGGTCTTTTGAAAGGGAACGTCGCGACGCAGGTGGAAACGGTAGGTTGCGCCGTTATCCAGCACCTCCCAGCTTTCGGCCAGTTCCGGCACCAGGCGGTAGGTGTAAGGATCCACATCAAGCAGACGGTCATAGAGCTGGGCGGCAAGCGTGTCGACGATCAGCCCACTGCTTGCTTTTTGCGGGTTGAACGTATTGACCTGTCCGCTGACGCAATAGACAAAGCCACTGTCCCGAATATCGGCAAGCGTGGTCTGCTCAGGTGCGGCAGCAGCCTGACCACTCAGAAGTCCAGCCATCACGATCAGAGATGATAAAACCAGGCGCATAATTTTAAGGAGTTATGTGTAAAAGAGCTATCTTACTAATATTTAATGACATTCGCCATTACCGTTTGTGTTTGGGGGCATTATGGGGAAGCAGTATTGATAAGCGCGGATGGGGCATTGCGACCTGCTCAATATTTATACCTGCTATCCACTTTTGCTGTACCTTATTCACTATCTTAGCATTTTTACGCCCGATCTGACCCGCAATAAACGCGGGAGTAGCCCCAGCGACTCACTTCCAGCGAGGCATACTTTCTTATTCGCTCATTTAACGCGCCTGGCGGGCATAAAGGTAGGCGGTAGCCCTGGATACGCCAAGATGCTGCGCCACCGTATCCATAGATTTTCTTACGTTAAGTAAGCCTTCCTGACGTAATTGCTGAATCAGTACCTTTCTGTCTGCCGTTTTTAAGGCTCGCGCCGTCGTTGCGCGTTTGGCGGCAAAGTCATCAATACGCTGGCGAATCACCTCATTACTGCCAGGATCGAGATGTTCGTTCACGGGTGACATTTCGGTTTCTGTAAAGCGGGCAAGCGCGCTCTGCATACCGCGAAACAGCGTCATATCGACATTAAGGCATAGCGCGGCGACATATTTGCCGTCTTCATCCTTGATGCCGATAGAGGTACTTTTTACCGGTCTGCCGTCGGCAAACTGATTGCTGTAGTTGGCAACGATATTTGGAAAGTCAGGCGATGCGATGCGTGCCAGACCCAGCTCTGTTGCTGGCTGACCGGGTTTACGTCCGGAAAGATTATTGTGTATGGCCAAAATCGCATGTTCAGGATTCTTGAGGTCATGAACAACCACTTCACAAAAAGGGGCAAAGGTATCGCTTAGCCCTCTGGCGATAGTGTCAATTTGGTTGAGCAGCGTGTTATCGTCGTTTTTTGGCATGCCAGTCTCCTGCAGTGATGCCTGTTGCCATTATTGCGCGCAGTTTACAGCGTCCTTACAGCGTTTTTCCAGACGGGAATGAGTAGACAGGGATCGGGTATCTGCAATCAGATACCCGATTTATCATCCAGCGAGGAATTCACTGTAGCGACTGATATCAACGTTCCCACCGCTAATAATAATGCCGATTTTCTTTCCGTGAAGTTCAGCCTTACGCGCTCTCGCGGCAGCAAAACCAAGACAGCCAGTGGGCTCGACGACGATTTTTATTCGCTCAGCGAAAAACTTCATCGCATTAACTAATTCAGAGTCTGAAACAGTCAGTATATCGTTTACATTTTTTTGGATCAGCGGAAACGTATAATGCCCAAGGTGTTGGGTCTGTGCGCCATCCGCAATGGTTTTCGGCGTATCGATGTGAACGATGCTGCCGCTGCGAAACGACTGTTGGCCATCGTTACCGGCCTCTGGCTCTACACCATAGATGATGCAGTCCGGAGACAGTTCTCGAGCTGCCAGTGCGGAACCGGATAGCAGGCCTCCGCCTCCCAGGCAGACGAAAAGCACGTCCAGCGGACCCACTTCTTCGATCAGTTCTTTCGTCGCGGTACCTTGACCTGCAATAACATGCGGATGATCGTAAGGGGGGATTAGCGTCAGCCCCTGTTTTTCTGCCAGATCCCGACCAATTTTTTCTCGATCTTCGGTATAGCGGTCGTAAATCACAACATTTCCTCCATACCCTTTCGTGGCTGCAACTTTGGCTGCCGGCGCATCATGCGGCATGATAATTGTTGCCGGAATGCCAAGCAATTTTGCGGACAGAGCGATGGCTTGCGCATGATTCCCGGAAGAAAATGTCACGACCCCGGCAGCTCGCTGTTGCGGCGTAAACTGGCGTAGCGCATTCATTGCTCCGCGAAACTTGAACGCACCCATCCTCTGGAGGTTTTCGCATTTAAAGAAGATATCAGCACTAAATTCTTCATTGACCGTTCGCGATGTCATTACCGGCGTCTGGTTAGCGTAACCTTTGATGCGTTCAGCCGCAGCGGCAATATCGTTATAATCAGGAAGTGTTATTTCACTCATGTTTGTTCACCTGTATGCCGTTAAATGTCATGCCTGTTGTGCTAACGCAACCGCTTCAATTTCTACGGCAAAGCCGTAATGAAGCTCTGATACGCCAGCGACAGCGCGGGCAGGGCGGAAATCACCGATCCACTCGCCATAGATTCGATTAAACGTCGGCCACTGGCTGATATCCGTCACGTAGACGCGCACTGACACCAGTTGCTGACGAGAAACGCCCGCACCAGCCAGACAAGCATCAACATTCTGTAGCGCCAGTCTGGTCTGATCTTCAAATGAAGCATCTGCTTTTTTTTCGCCCTCAATGGTGACTGGCAACTGCCCTGAAATGAAGACGAACCCCCCGGCAGTCACACTATGTGAGTAATGGCCCGCAGGTGGGAAACTGTCGGTGGTTGAATTCAGTGTAATGTTTGTGGACATAAACGAATCTCCTGGCGTAATGAATAAGTCAATTTGTATAAAATAATACTGTTTGTATTGTTTTATACACCATTGCTTTATTTTCAGCCAGTGCCCGTTTTCACTTCAGGTGATCGTTAAGTCAATATCATCCACATAACACGGGCGCAAGTGTGGGCGATTGGTGTCGAGGAACCGCTAAATCTGATGCTTTTTGAGCAATGCGCGTAGCTGGTGGTAGGTCAGACCGAGCAATTCAGCCGCCTTTTTCTGATTGAACTTTGCCTGCTGCAGGCTGGTTTGCAAAAATTCCTTTTCTTGTTGCTGCTGAAAATCGCGCAGATCCAGCGGTAATGTTACAGATGCCTGTCCGTTTTCCTGCGCCTGAGGCTGCACGGCCTGACGTTTGAAAGGGTCAATCACGACCTCATCCAACGGAAACTCGCTGGTGCCATGGCGGTAAACGGAGCGCTCGACGACGTTTTTCAGTTCACGAATATTGCCCGGCCAACGGTAATGTAGAAGTGTCTCTCTGGCCTGTGCGCTAAAACCCGGAAACAGCGGTAAGCCGATCTCGCGGCACATCTGAATGGCAAAATGCTCGGCCATTAACATGATGTCGCTTTGGCGCTCCCTTAACGGTGGGAGTTGCACCACATCGAAGGCCAGTCTGTCGAGCAGATCCGCGCGAAACGTGCCTTCACTGACCATCTGGGGTAGATCGGCGTTGGTTGCGCAGACCAGACGCACGTTGACCTGCAGCGGTTGGCTGCCGCCAACCCGCTCCAGCTCCCCATACTCGATCACGCGCAGTAACTTTTCCTGTACCAACATCGGGGCGGTTGCCAGTTCATCAAGAAACAGCGTCCCGCCATCGGCGCGTTCAAAGCGTCCGGGATGGCGTTTTTGTGCGCCGGTAAAGGCGCCCGCTTCGTGACCGAACAGTTCTGAATCGAGTAAGTTTTCATTGAGCGCCGCACAGTTCAGCGAAATAAATGGCCCCTGCCAGCGCGAGGAGAGGTAATGCAGGCGGTTGGCGATCAGCTCTTTACCGGTTCCTCGTTCACCGATCACCAGCACCGGCTTATCCAGCGGCGCCAGCTGAGAAACCTGCTCCAGTACCTCAATGAAACTGTTGGCTTCGCCGAGGAGATTGTCTTTGTATTCTGCCATGATGAAATTCACCATTTGTTAGTGTTATTCACCAATGTATCCTAAATTTGATATCAGGTAAAATTAACAATTCTTTTTATAATCAATGAATTGAAAAGTTGGCATGTAATCTGCAATAGCACAGCAGCAGGGCATCGCCCGATATCAGAACAGTAAGTGAGGATTACATTATGGGTATTTTTTCTCGTTTTGCCGACATCGTGAACGCCAACATTAATGCGTTGCTGGAAAAGGCTGAAGATCCGCAGAAGCTGGTGCGGTTAATGATTCAGGAAATGGAAGACACGTTGGTTGAGGTACGTTCCAACTCGGCGCGCGCGCTGGCGGAAAAGAAACAGTTATCCCGCCGTATCGAACAGGCTACCGCGCAACAGGTTGAATGGCAGGAAAAAGCGGAGCTGGCGCTGCGCAAAGAGAAAGAAGATTTGGCGCGCTCTGCCTTAATTGAAAAGCAGAAGCTCACCGACTTGATTACCTCTCTGGAACATGAAGTGACGCTGGTTGATGACACGCTGTCACGTATGAAAAAAGAGATTGGTGAGCTGGAGAATAAACTCAGCGAAACCCGTGCTCGTCAGCAGGCGTTGACGCTGCGTCATCAGGCCGCCAGTTCTTCTCGTGACGTTCGCCGTCAACTGGACAGCGGTAAGCTGGATGAAGCAATGGCACGCTTTGAGTCTTTTGAGCGTCGTATCGACCATATGGAAGCCGAAGCTGAAAGCCATAACTTCGGTAAGCAAAAATCGCTGGATCAGCAATTCGCCGACCTGAAAGCGGATGATGAAATCAGCGTGCAGTTGGCACAGTTGAAAGCCAAAATGCAGCAAGACAAGCAATAATAATATCTGGCGGCGCCCGAACGCGCCGCCGCTCATCACCTGTAAGGAGTACTCATGAGCGCGCTATTTCTGGCCATCCCGTTAACCATTTTTGTGCTGTTTGTTTTACCGATTTGGTTATGGCTGCATTACAGCAACCGTTCCAGTCGCGGCGAATTGTCGCAAAGCGAACAGCAGCGTTTAGTGGAACTCAACGCTGAAGCGCAGCGCATGCGTGAGCGTATTCAGACGCTGGAAGACATTCTGGATGCTGAACATCCTAACTGGAGGGACCGCTAATGGGAGGCGTTAACCTGAACAAAAAATTGTGGCGTATTCCGCAGCAGGGCATGGTGAAAGGCGTCTGTGCAGGTATCGCGCAATATCTCGACGTGCCGGTGAAGCTGGTACGGATTCTGGTGGTACTGTCGATTTTCTTTGGTCTGGCCTTTTTCACTTTCATCGCCTATATCGTACTGACCTTTGTTCTGGACCCGATGCCGGACAATGTGGCAACCGGTGAACAGCAGCCGTCCAGCGGTGAACTGTTGGATGCCGTCGACCGTGAACTGGCGGCAAGTGAAAATCGTTTGCGTGAAATGGAACGTTATGTGACGTCAGATACCTTCACATTGCGTAGCCGCTTTCGTCAATTGTGAGGATTGAGATGAACAATCGCTGGCAACGAGCCGGGCAGAGGGTGAAGCCGGGCTTTAAAATAGCAGGCAAGCTGGTTCTTTTTACGGCACTTCGCTACGGTCCAGCGGGCGTGGCCGGATGGGCGGTAAAATCCGTCGCCCGCCGTCCGCTGAAAATGTTGCTGGCGCTGGTACTGGAACCGTTATTGAGTCGGGCAGCGGCAAAATTGTCGAAACGCTATTCCGGCAATCAATCCTGATATCCGAAACAACAAAAGCAAGCAACAATTAATCAACATTCCCTCAGTTAATTTGCGGCAGCTCACAAATACGATTTTTTGGCTGCCAAAATTCTTTTATAACCCCCCTCCAGAACACCTACCCGGATTGACAGCTTATTTTCTCCAGAGTAGTCTCTTGCTTCATGGGACCGCTACCACGGAAAATTAAGGTGAATCACAAAATCCAAAAATGTTTGACTGAAGTCTATGGAGAAGCATTTACGCCGCTTCACTATGAAGCGCTGATTTCGCGTTTAGAAAAGTCGCAAAAATTAATTGCAAAAGCACGTAAAACGCATTGGGATGAGAGCGATGTCGTTCTGATTACCTATGCCGATCAATTTTCTGCTGCAGACAAAAAACCACTCCCGACGTTTAATCAGTTTTACAATGAATGGCTTAAGTCGACATTTTCGCATGTCCATTTGTTACCGTTTTATCCGTGGTCATCGGATGATGGTTTTTCAGTGATTGATTACCATCAGGTTGCCGAAGAAACAGGGGACTGGGAAGATATTAAGCAATTAGGTCAATCCAGTCGTCTGATGTTTGATTTTGTTTGTAATCATATATCAGCCAAAAGTGGATGGTTTAATAATTATTTACAACAGATAGACGGTTATGAAAATTTCTTTATTGCGATGGTACCGGATACGGACCTGAGTAACGTAACGCGTCCCCGCGCATTACCTTTACTCTCACCATTTACGCTGAAAGATAATACGGTGCGTCATTTGTGGACGACGTTCAGCGACGACCAGATTGATCTCAACTACGAGAATCCGTTGGTTTTGCTGGCAATGGTCGACGTGCTGCTGAGCTATCTTGAACAGGGTGCAGACTACGTTCGTCTGGATGCCGTTGGCTTCATGTGGAAAGAGCCTGGCACCAGCTGTATCCATCTGGAAAAAACACATCAGTTAATTAAATTATTCCGCGCGATTGCTGACTGTGCAGCACCTGGTACCGCCATCATCACAGAAACGAACGTTCCGCATAAGGATAATATTTCCTACTTTGGCAATGGACGGGATGAAGCGCACATGGTGTACCAGTTCTCGCTACCGCCGCTGGTGCTTCATGCCGTACAACGACAGGATACAACGGTGCTGTGCCAATGGGCGCAATCACTGACGTTGCCATCCCACGAAACCACCTGGTTTAATTTTTTGGCATCACATGACGGTATAGGACTAAATCCATTACGGGGCCTGTTACCCGAAGACGAAATTTTGCAACTGGTCACGGAACTACAGCAGGAAGGTGCGCTCGTTAACTGGAAAAATAACCCTGATGGCAGTCGCAGTCCGTACGAAATTAACGTGACATATATGGATGCGCTAACACCGGGTAATAGCAGTGATGCTGAAAGAATTGCTCGCTTTGTTCTTGCGCACGCCATTTTACTGAGTTTTCCGGGAGTGCCTGCAATTTATATCCAAAGTATTCTGGGTTCACGTAATGATTACAAGAACGTGGAAGAACTGGGATACAATCGGGCAATTAACCGCAAAAAATATCAGATAAGACAAATAGGCACGGAACTGGCAGATGAAACCAGTTTACGTCACGCTATTTATCATGAGTTATCCCGATTAATCGTTTTGCGACGCAGTAATAAAGCCTTTCACCCTGATAGTAATTTTGATGTTAATAGTATTACGCCGACCGTGATGCAAATTAAACGCACGGCAGAAACGGGCGAAGAAATTATCTGTTTATTTAATGTTAGTGACCAACCTCAAACCATTAAGATTGATATTGAAAATGGATTTGATTTGATTGGTGAAATTAATGTTTCGGCTGGGGAATTAACACTACACGCCTGGCAGGTTATGTGGGTTAAAAGATAACAAGGAATATTTCATGCTTAAAACAAAAATTGTGCTGTTATCAGCACTGGTGTCCTGCGCCTTGATATCAGGGTGCAAAGATGATGATAAATCCTCGGTCGCTATTGAATTTATGCACTCTTCGGTAGAACAGGAGCGACAGGCGGTCATTGCGAAACTGATTGAGCGCTTTGAAAAAGAGAACCCTGGCATCACCGTCAAACAGGTGCCTGTCGAAGAGGATGCCTATAACACCAAAGTGATAACTCTGGCGCGTAGTGGTTCGCTACCTGAGGTGATTGAAACCAGCCATGACTACGCCAAAGTTATGGATAAAGAGTCGCTGATTGATCGCAACGCTGTCGATAAGGTAATCAACAGCGTGGGGGAAGGGGCTTTTTATGACGGTGTGCTGCGTATTGTGCGCACCGAAGATGGTACCGCGTGGACCGGGGTTCCGGTCAGTGCGTGGATTGGCGGGATCTGGTATCGCAAAGACGTGCTGGCAAAAGCCGGTTTGCAAGAGCCGACAAACTGGCAGCAACTGGTGGATGTGGCACAAAAATTAAACGATCCAGCCAACAAGAAATATGGTATTGCGCTGCCAACGGCGGAAAGCGTTTTGACCGAACAGTCTTTCTCTCAGTTCGCGCTGTCTAACCAGGCCAACGTATTTGATGGGCAGGGAAAGATAACGCTTGATACCCCAGAGATGACACAGGCGCTGCAATATTACCGCCAGCTCGCAATGAACACGATGCCAGGCTCTAACGACATTATGGAAGTTAAAGACGCTTTCATGAACGGTACGGCGCCGATGGCTATTTATTCCACCTACATTCTGCCTGCAATTATTAAAGAGGGTGATCCCCAAAATATTGGCTTTGTGGTGCCGACGGAAAAAACATCCGCGGTATACGGCATGCTGACATCGCTCACTATTACTGCGGGTCAGAAAACGGAAGAGACAGAAGCGGCGGAAAAGTTTGTCACCTTTATGGAGCAGGCCGACAACATTGCTGACTGGGTCATGATGTCTCCCGGCGCGGCCTTACCGGTGAATAAAGCCGTGGTGAATACGGCGACATGGAAAGACAACGATGTAATTAATGCGTTGGGTGAATTGCCTAATCAGTTGATTGCCGAACTGCCAAATATTCAGGTGTTTGGTGCTGTAGGCGATAAAAACTTTACCCGCATGGGCGATGTTACCGGCTCCGGTGTTGTCAGTACCATGGTGCATAACGTCACGGTAGGAAAAGCCGATCTTTCAACGACTATCAAGGCCAGCCAGATAAAACTGGATGACCTCGTTGAACAGCGCTGATGGGGAAGTGGAAAGCCGTGATGAATAAGTTTTTTTCAGGCCGTTCTGATATGCCATTCGCCATGCTGCTGTTGGCGCCCAGTTTGCTTTTACTGGGTGGTTTAGTGGCATGGCCGATGATTTCTAACATCGAAATAAGCTTTATGCGCCTGCCGCTCAATCCACAAATTGAATCCACGTTTGTCGGTCTGAGCAACTACATCCGAATCCTGTCCGATCCCGGGTTCTGGCATTCGTTGTGGATGACGGTCTGGTATACCGCGCTGGTGGTGGCGGGAAGCACGGCGCTGGGGCTGGGCGTGGCGATGTTCTTTAACCGCGAGTTTCGCCTGCGCAAAACGGCGCGTTCACTGGTGATCCTCTCTTACGTGACGCCATCCATTTCGCTGGTGTTTGCCTGGAAGTACATGTTCAACAACGGCTACGGCATTGTGAACTACCTCGGCGTCGATCTGCTGCATCTCTACGATCAGGCGCCGCTGTGGTTCGACAATCCCGGCAGCAGTTTTGCCCTGGTCGTGTTGTTCGCCATCTGGCGCTACTTCCCGTATGCGTTTATCTCGTTTCTGGCCATTTTGCAGACGATCGACAAATCACTGTACGAAGCTGCGGAAATGGACGGCGCGAACGCCTGGCAACGGTTTCGCATCGTCACGCTGCCCGCGATTATGCCGGTGCTGGCGACCGTGGTTACGCTACGTACCATCTGGATGTTCTACATGTTTGCCGACGTTTATCTACTGACCACCAAAGTCGATATTCTCGGGGTGTATCTCTATAAAACAGCGTTTGCATTTAACGACTTAGGTAAAGCAGCAGCGATCTCTGTGGTCCTCTTCGTCATTATTTTCGCTGTGATCCTGCTGACCAGAAAACGGGTGAACCTCAATGGCAACAAATAAGCGCACGCTTGGCCGCATTGGCTTTTACTGTGGATTAGCCGTCTTTTTGGTCATCACGCTATTTCCCTTCTTTGTGATGCTGATGACCTCATTTAAAAGCGCGAAAGAGGCGATTTCGTTACATCCCACGCTGCTACCACAGCAATGGACGCTGGAACATTACATCGACATCTTTAACCCGATGATCTTCCCGTTTGTTGATTACTTCCGTAATAGCCTGGTGGTGTCGGTAACCTCATCGGTGGTGGCCGTTTTTCTTGGGATCCTCGGCGCTTACGCCTTGTCGCGCTTGCGTTTTAAAGGACGGATGACCATCAACGCCAGCTTTTACACGGTGTACATGTTCTCCGGGATCCTGCTGGTGGTGCCATTGTTCAAAATCATTACCGCGCTCGGGATCTATGACACCGAAATGGCGTTGATTATCACCATGGTCACCCAGACGCTACCGACGGCTGTGTTCATGCTGAAGAGTTACTTCGACACGATCCCGGATGAAATTGAAGAAGCGGCGATGATGGATGGTTTGAATCGTCTGCAAATCATCTTTCGCATTACCGTGCCGCTGGCGATGTCCGGGCTGGTTTCGGTGTTTGTTTACTGCTTTATGGTGGCATGGAATGACTATCTTTTTGCGTCGATTTTTCTCTCCAGTGCCAGCAATTTCACCTTACCGGTTGGTCTGAACGCGCTGTTCAGCACCCCTGACTATATCTGGGGGCGCATGATGGCCGCGTCGTTAGTGACTGCATTGCCGGTCGTCATTATGTATGCACTTTCCGAACGTTTTATTAAGAGTGGTTTGACCGCAGGTGGCGTGAAAGGCTAAGCGGCCAGTTTAATTAAGGAGTTGTAAATGAAAAAGTTAGTTGCCACAGAACCGCGCGTCGCGGCATTGGTGGAATATGAAGATCGCGCGGTTGCAGCCCATGAAGTGAAAGTCCGTGTCCGCTTTGGCGCCCCAAAACATGGCACCGAAGTGGTTGATTTCCGCGCTGCCAGCCCGTTTATCGATGAAGATTTCAACGCCGAGTGGCAAATGTTTATGCCGCGTCCGGAAAGTGCGCCGCGCGGCATTGAATTTGGCAAATTCCAGCTTGGCAACATGGTGGTGGGCGATGTTATTGAATGCGGCAGCGATGTGACCGATTACGCCGTGGGCGACTCTGTTTGCGGCTACGGCCCGCTGGCTGAGACGGTTATCTTTAACGCGGTGAACAACTACAAACTGCGCAAAATGCCGGAAGGCAGTTCGTGGAAAAATGCCGTGTGCTATGACCCGGCACAGTTCGCCATGAGCGGTGTGCGTGATGCCAATGTGCGCGTGGGCGATTTTGTGGTCATCGTGGGGTTAGGGGCGATTGGTCAGATCGCGGTGCAGCTGGCGAAGAAAGCGGGCGCGTCGGTCGTGATTGGCGTCGATCCTATTGCGCATCGCTGTGACATTGCCCGTCGTCATGGGGCGGATTTCTGTCTTAACCCGATTGGCACGGACGTGGGTAAAGAGATCAAAACGCTGACCGGCAAGCAGGGCGCAGATGTAATTATCGAAACCAGCGGGTATGCGGATGCGCTGCAATCAGCGTTACGCGGCCTGGCCTATGGTGGAACGCTCTCCTATGTCGCGTTTGCTAAGCCTTTTGCAGAAGGCTTCAACCTGGGCCGTGAAGCGCATTTCAACAATGCCAAAATCGTCTTCTCTCGCGCCTGCAGTGAACCTAATCCTGATTATCCGCGCTGGAGCCGCAAGCGTATTGAGGAGACCTGCTGGGAACTGCTGATGAACGGTTATCTGAACTGTGAAGAGCTGATTGATCCGGTAGTGACCTTTGCCAGCAGCCCGGAAAGCTATATGCAGTATGTCGACCACCACCCGGAAAAGAGCATCAAAATGGGCGTGACGTTTTAATTAAGGAATACAGAAAATGAAAATTGGAACACAGAACCAGGCTTTTTTCCCCGAAAATATTCTTGAGAAATTCCGTTACATCAAAGAGATGGGGTTTGACGGTTTTGAAATTGACGGCAAATTGCTGGTCAATAATCTTGAGGAAGTTAAAGCGGCTATCAAAGAAACGGGTCTGCCCGTGACCACAGCCTGCGGTGGTTACGACGGTTGGATCGGTGATTTTATTGAAGAGCGCCGCCTGAACGGTTTACAGCAGATCACCCGCATCCTGGAAGCACTGGCGGAAGTGGGTGGTAAAGGCATTGTTGTTCCGGCTGCATGGGGCATGTTTACCTTTCGCTTACCGCCGATGACCTCGCCGCGTAGCCTGGAAGGCGATCGCAAAATGGTAAGTGATTCGCTGATATATCTCGATAAAGTAGCAGAACGCACCGGAACGGTGGTGTATCTGGAGCCGCTCAACCGCTATCAGGACCATATGATTAATACCCTGGCTGATGCCCGGCGTTATATCGTGGAAAACAACCTGAAGCATGTGCAAATCATCGGTGATTTTTACCATATGAACATCGAAGAAGATGATATAGCACAGGCACTGCACGATAACCGCGATCTGCTGGGGCATGTGCATATCGCCGATAATCATCGCTACCAGCCAGGGACCGGTACGCTGAATTTTGCCGCGCTGTTTGACCAACTGCGTGAAGATAATTACCAGGGATACGTGGTGTACGAAGGGCGCGTACGGGCAGAGAACCTGCCGGATGCTTACCGTCGGTCGCTGGCCTGGCTGCGAACCTGTTAAGAGGATTTCCGTGAAAAGTGCAATGACAAGCTCTCCGCTTCGCGTCGCCATTATTGGTGCCGGGCAGGTGGCGGATAAAGTTCATGCTTCGTACTACTGCACCCGCAACGATCTGGAACTGGTGGCTGTCTGCGACAGCCGCCTGTCACAGGCTCAGGGGCTTGCAGAGAAATACGGCAATCCGCAGGTTTGGGACGATCCTCAGACGATGTTACGCGACGCTAAGCCAGATATCGTCAGCATCTGTTCACCCAATCGCTTCCATTATGAACACACGCTGCTGGCGTTGAACGCCGGGTGTCATGTGATGTGCGAGAAACCCCCGGCAATGACGCCAGACGAAGCGCTGGAAATGTGTAAAACGGCGCGTCGGATGGGGAAAGTGCTGGCTTATGATTTTCATCATCGTTTCGCACTGGATACACAAATCTTACGTGAGCAGGTAATGAGCGGCGTGCTGGGTGAAATTTATGTCACCAATGCCCGCGCATTGCGTCGCTGCGGTGTACCCGGCTGGGGAGTTTTTACCAACAAGGAATTACAGGGCGGCGGACCGCTGATTGATATCGGTATCCATATGCTTGATGCCGCCATGTATGTACTGGGGTTTCCGGCGGTAAAACGCGTTAGCGCACACAGCTATCAACGCATTGGTACGCGTAAGAACAGCGGCCAGTTTGGGGAATGGGATCCCGCAACGTATACCGTTGAGGATTCATTATTTGGCACGATTGAATTTCATAACGGCGGTATCCTGCGCCTGGAAACCTCTTTTGCGCTGAATATTCCAGAACAATCCGTCATGAACGTGAATTTTTGTGGCGATCTTGCGGGGGCAACACTGTTCCCGGCGCAGGTTTATACCGATCGTGATGGGACGCTGGACGTTTTACTCCAGCGAGAAATAGCCGATGACAATCGTCATTATCGCAGCATGGAAGCCTTCGTGAATCATGTTCTGGGCGAGCCTGTCGCTATTGCTGACGCAGAGCAGGGCGTCGTTATTCAACAATTGGTGGCGGCGCTTTACGAGTCGGCTGAGAAAGGGATGTCTGTGGAATTATGATGAAGCCAGTAACGTTAACCGAACCGACTTTTTGCCCACACAGTTTGAATAAATTCGCGTCACTCATGACGATCGGCAATGGTTACATGGGGATTCGCGCCAGCCACGAAGAAGCCTATACCTTACAGACTCGTGGCATGTATCTTGCGGGGTTGTATCATCGGGCGGGTAAAAGCGAAATTAATGAACTGGTCAATTTGCCTGATGTGGTCGGTGTGGAGATCGTGCTCAATGGCGAGATTTTCACGCTAAACAGCGGCGTTATTGAGAGCTGGCATCGTGAACTGGATTTTGCCAGCGGGGAATTACGCCGTGCGCTGGTCTGGCGTGCGCCGGGTGGTGCGCGTTTCGCCATCGAAAGCAGGCGCTTTGCTTCTGCACAGCAACTGCCGCTGTTTGCTATGGAAGTCGTCGTTATGCCGCTGGATGCCGATGCCAGCATTGGCATTTCGACTGGTATTGATGCCACGATCACCAATCATGGTCGCCAGCATTTGGATGAAACGCAGGTCCGGGTTTTTGGTCAGCATCTTTTGCAAGGCATTTACACGACCCAGGACAATCGCAACGATATCGCCATCACCGCGTATTGTGATGTAGACGGTGCGGCACAGCGTTGCTTCACCGCGAAAGAGCGTCGGTTGTTACAGCACAATACCATTCACGCGAAAGCCGGACAGCGCGTCACGCTGACGAAAATTTGCCGGGTTGACTGGGCGATCGAACGCAACTTGTCGCTTGAAACCTGGGGGCGTCAGTCGCTGCGCAACCTGGAAGTATGTGCACAGCAGGGCTATGACGCACTGCTGGCGGAGTCAACCGCCAACTGGCATGACTGGTGGCAAAGCCGCCGCGTTCAGGTCACGAGCCTGGATGGGAGCGATCAGCGAGCGCTGGATTATGCGCTGTATCATCTGCGAGTGATGACCCCAGGTCACGATGAACGTAGCAGTATTGCGGCAAAGGGGCTGACGGGGGAAGGGTATAAAGGCCATATATTCTGGGATACCGAAGTTTTCCTGTTACCGTTTCATCTATTCACTGAACCGAACATCGCGAGAAGTTTATTACGTTACCGCTGGCATAATCTGCCGGGCGCACGCGAAAAAGCCCGCCGCAACGGCTGGCTGGGCGCGCTGTTTCCCTGGGAGAGTGCGCGCAGCGGTGAAGAGGAAACGCCAGAGTTTGCGGCGATCAACATCCGCACCGGACTGCGACAGAAAGTGGCCTCCGCACAGGCTGAGCACCACCTCGTGGCGGATATTGCCTGGGCGGTGATCAATTACTGGCATGCCACCGGGGACAAGGACTTCATGTCCAGTGAGGGAATGACGCTGCTACTGGAAACAGCGAAGTTCTGGGTAAGCAGGGCGATCATGGTGAATGAGCGCTTAGAGATCCACGATGTTATTGGCCCGGATGAATACACAGAGCATGTGAACAACAATGCGTTCACCAACTACATGGCCTGGTACAACGTGGAACAGGCGCTGAGTTTCGCTCGTCGACTGGGTTGTAGCGATGAAACGTTTATTCACCGTGCAGAACACTTTTTGCAGCATCTCTGGCGGCCGGACGTTCAGCCCGATGGCGTACTGCCTCAGGATGATTCGTTCCTGAGTAAACCGGCTATCGATCTGTCTCAGTACAAAGCCAACGCCGGCAAGCAGACGATTTTGCTCGATTATTCCCGTGCAGAAGTCAACGAGATGCAAATTCTCAAGCAGGCTGACGTGGTGATGCTGACTTACATGCTGCCGGAGCAATTCAGCCCGCAAACCTGTCTGGCGAACCTGCGTTTTTACGAGCCGCGCACGATTCATGATTCCTCTTTGAGTAAAGCCATCCACGGCATAGTGGCGGCGCGTTGTGGCGATCCCACGCAGGGCTATCGGTTCTGGAAAGAAGGATCGCTTATCGATCTTGGGGACGATCCGCATAGCTGTGATGACGGCATTCATGCGGCGGCAACGGGGGCTATCTGGTTGGGCGCTATTCAGGGATTCGCGGGAGTCAGCGTCCGTCATGGTGAGTTGCATTTGGATCCCGTTTTACCTGCGCACTGGCAGGCACTGTCTTTCCCACTGCGTTGGCAGGGCATCGACATGCAGGTAACCCTCAATGCAACTGAGATCCGTATTGCCAGCGCCGCGCAGATTCACCTGTGGGTGAAGGGAGAAAAGATCTGCCTACAGGGGGAATCCGTTATCAGTTACGACGGATTTATTACATCGGCGAATGGGACCGCTACCACAAAGAAGGACGATAAATGAAACTCAACCCGCAGGCCGTTATTTTCGATTTAGATGGGGTGATTACCGACACCGCGCACCTGCATTTTCTCGCCTGGCAACATATTGCTAACGACGTTGGGATCATGATTGATGAAGCCTTTAATGACACGCTGAAAGGGATCAGTCGCGGTGAATCACTGCAACGTATTTTGCAACATGGCGGGAAAGCAGGGGAGTTTACGCCTGAGGCTTGCGCACAATTGGCCGAGAGAAAAAACCGTCTGTATGTCCATTCTTTGCGCCAGTTAACGGTCAACTCCGTGTTGCCGGGAATTCGCGAGCTGCTGGTTACGCTGCGGGAAATGCAGATTCCTGTGGGATTAGCGTCAGTGTCGCTTAACGCGCCTGCTATTTTGCAGGCGCTGGATATTAGCCACTATTTTGATTTTTGTGCGGATGCGGCACTGATCGGCCGCTCTAAACCCGATCCGGAGATTTTTCTCGCGGCCTGTGCTGGTCTCGGTGTTGATCCGCAGCAGTGCATTGGCATCGAGGATGCACAGGCGGGCATTGATGCTATCAATGCTTGCGGCATGCTCTCCGTTGGCATTGGTACGGGCCTGACCGGGGCAAGTATGCAACTCTCTTCGACCGAACTTCTGACGTGGCCGTGCTTATCGGCTTTCTGGCAACACGACAAGTAAAGGATTCAACATGGCACAGCTTTCGTTGCAACATATTCAAAAAATATACGATAACCAGGTGCACGTCGTTAAAGACTTTAATCTGGAAATTGAAGATAAAGAATTCATTGTTTTTGTTGGCCCTTCTGGCTGTGGGAAGTCAACGACGCTGCGTATGATCGCCGGACTGGAAGAGATCAGCGGTGGCGATCTGCTGATTGACGGTAAGCGGATGAACGATGTGCCGGCAAAGTCACGCAATATCGCCATGGTTTTTCAGAACTACGCGTTATACCCGCACATGACCGTCTATGACAACATGGCGTTTGGCCTGAAAATGCAGAAGATTGACCCGGCTGTCATTGAGGAGCGCGTCAACTGGGCGGCGCAGATCCTTGGACTGCGCGATTACCTGAAGCGTAAACCGGGCGCGTTATCAGGAGGACAGCGCCAGCGTGTGGCACTCGGGCGTGCGATTGTTCGTGAAGCAGGGGTCTTCCTGATGGATGAGCCCTTATCCAACCTCGATGCCAAACTGCGCGTTCAGATGCGGGCGGAAATCAGTAAACTGCATCAGAAACTCAATACCACCATGATTTATGTCACCCATGATCAAACCGAAGCCATGACGATGGCGACGCGGATTGTGATTATGAAAGACGGTATTGTTCAACAGGTTGGCGCGCCAAAAACGGTATATAACCACCCAGCCAATATGTTTGTGGCCGGGTTTATTGGTTCGCCAGCCATGAATTTTATTCGTGGTGCGCTCGATGGCGATAAATTTGTGACAGAAACGCTGAAGTTAACAATTCCGCAAGATAAATTAGATGTATTAAAAGCGCAGGGCTATGAACATCAGGCCGTCACGCTGGGAATACGCCCGGAAGATATTCATCCGCAAATATATAATGAAAACAGCATATCGGCAAAAATTAGCGTAGCGGAATTAACCGGCGCGGAATTTATGCTTTATACCGTTGTTGGGGGGCATGAGTTGGTGGTCCGTGCCGGGGCTATGAATGATTATCACGCAGGAGAAAACATCACCATTCACTTTGATATGGATAAATGCCATTTCTTTGATGCTGAAACCGAAATCGCAATTAAATAATAATTGGGGGATGAATATCCCCCAAAGCTTGGTGCATTTTTAAAAGTATTTTAACAAGGAATAAAAATGAAAACCTTACTGACCTCTACTGCGCTGGTCATGTGCGCAGGAATGGCCTGCGCGCAGGCTGCAGAAAACAATGACTGGCATTTTAATATTGGTGCCATGTATGAAATTGAAAATGTCGAAGGATCTGGCGAAGATATGGATGGTCTGGCCGAACCGTCCGTGTATTTCAATGCGGCAAACGGTCCGTGGAAAATATCCATAGCCTATTATCAGGAAGGGCCGGTTGATTATAGCGAGGGTAAACGCGGTACCTGGTTTGATCGCCCGGAACTGGAAGTTCGTTATCAATTCCTTGAAAGCGATGACCTGAATTTCGGTTTGACCGGCGGTTTTCGTAATTACGGTTATCACTATGTCGATGAACCTGGTAAAGACACCGCTAATATGCAGCGCTGGAAAGTGCAGCCGGATTGGGATGTTAAACTTACCGATGATTTGCGTTTCAGTGGATGGCTGGCGATGTACCAGTTCGTCAATGATTTAAGCACTACGGGTTACTCAGACAGCCGTGTTGAAAGTGAAAGTGGGTTGAATTATACCTTTAACGAAACGGTGGGGCTGACGGTAAATTATTATCTTGAGCGCGGTTTCAATATGGATAAGTCACGTAATAATGGTGAGTTTTCCACCCAGGAAATCCGTGCCTATTTACCTCTGTCATTCGGCAATACCACTCTGACACCGTACACCCGACTGGGCCTCGACCGTTGGTCTAACTGGGACTGGCAGGATGATATGGAACGTGAAGGCCACGATTTCAATCGACTTGGTTTGCTGTATGCGTATGATTTCCAGAATGGTATTTCGATGTCGTTGGAATATGCCTATGAATGGGAAAACCATGACGAAGGCGAGAGTGACAAATTCCATTATGCGGGTATTGGCGTCAACTACGCATTCTAAAACGAACTGGGGCATCATGATGCCCCAGTTTTTACACAAGCGATTCAGTGAGTGATATTTGCGTACTGACTGTAATGTCCTGAAGCCCTTTTTCCCCGGCAATCAGATTGAAGAGTAAATGACAGCTTTGTTCACCTAATTGTTGCGTGGGGACATCAATCCCCCCCGGAACCGGCGTTAGCATAAAAGATAACAATTCATTACTGTAGCCCACAACGGCCAGTTTCTGCGGTATTTTGATGTTTTTCTCAGCCGCCACGCGATATAAACTCATTAATTTTAAACTGTCAGTTGCAAATACTGCATCGGGCAACGGTTGCTGGCTAAGTAATTTCTGCGACGCGAGTAGGGCCGTTTCATGGGTATAGCCTCCATCAATAATCCATTCGTCGCGGACTTCAATATTATGTTCTTGCAGACTGGCTATATAACCGTTAACGCGATCAATGGAAACATGAACGTCAAGCGGCGCGTGCAAGCAGGCAATATTACGGTGACCACTTTCAATGAGCGCATTTGTCAGCGTAATACTGTCGCCGAAGTTGTCGGTGTCGACAGAGTAGACATTGGAATATTCACCTTCTACTTTACCAATCACCACGACTGGGACGTTGTATTTATCCAGTCTTGCAAAAAATGATTCATCAGCCGGAGAGCTCAGCATAATGATACCTTTGATCAATTTTTGCTTAATTTTACTTTCACATTTCTGTAAGTCGTCTTCGGTGCTGCGTGACGTCTGTAATATGACATCAAAACCAACTTCTTCCGCTTTGGCGGTAATCGCATGCAGCACTTCAGAGAAGAATGGGTTACCGGCAGTTGTTTTTGCAGAGCGGGTGGAGATCACCATTATTGCGTCAAACCCGGAGGAGGTGAGTGCACGCGCCAGCTTATTGGGCTGATATTGTAATTCATCAATTGCGCGCAGGACTTTTTCTTTCGCTTCAGGCGAGATATTAGTTTGCTTATTCAGCACGCGCGACACCGTGGATTTTGATACGCCAGCGGCACGTGCAATATCATAAATGGTAGGAGACATAGATCCCAAGCTCCGTCCGAGAGTCAATGGCGCACATATTATGGAGTTAATTGCTGAATGACAACAATCTCAGAGGGTTGACCGCAAAACCAAAGAGTATCTGGCCCACAAATTCGCCCAGGTAGCAATGTACTCTGCTGGCTCATACGATGATAATGCGATCGCAATATTTTCTTAAGATCTGGCGTATAGTCTCTTCTCCATTCAGTGACAGTCAGGAAGATATTATGTTGAGAAAAGGGGTATTTGCGCTAGCGTTGCTCATAGGTATGCCGGTTTTTGCCGCGGAACACTGGATAGATGTCCGCGTACCTGAGCAATACCAGCAGGAGCATATTCAGGGGGCCGTCAACATTCCCTTGAAGGATCTCAAAGCGCAAATCGCATCTGAGGTTCCGGATAAGACCGACACCGTGAAGTTGTACTGTAACTCTGGGCGGCAATCGGGACAGGCAAAAGATATGCTTACCGAGATGGGATACACGCAGGTGACGAACGAAGGGGGGATCAACAGCATTGACCTTCCGAAAGTAGAGACGAAATAATCCGCGTGATTTCCTTCTGATACAGGCGGCATTAATCATGTCGCCTGAAATATTTCAGGTAGTTGATAAATAAGAATTGCCCCCCATCTTTACTTCCTGTTTGTTATAATTTCTATGGTTCCTTCAGCATAACGGGATGGCGATGAAGCGACTTAAAAATGAACTCAATTCGCTGGTTAATCGTGGCGTGGACAGGCATCTGCGTCTGGCCGTCACCGGGCTTAGCCGCAGTGGTAAGACGGCGTTTATCACCGCCATGGTAAACCAGTTACTCAATATTCATGCCGGTGCTCGTTTGCCGCTGCTCAGCTGCGTGCGCGAAGAGCGCCTGCTCGGCGTTAAACGGGTTCCACAACGTGATTTTGGTATTCCGCGCTTTACCTATGATGAAGGACTGGCCCAGCTGTATGGCTCTCCGCCGACCTGGCCGACGCCGACGCGCGGCGTGAGTGAGATTCGCCTGGCGCTGCGTTACAAGTCTAATGACTCGTTGCTGCGCCACTTTAAAGATACCTCCACGTTATACCTCGAAATCGTCGATTATCCGGGTGAATGGCTGCTCGACTTACCGATGCTGGCGCAGGATTACCTGAGCTGGTCGCGGCAAATGACCGGGTTATTACAGGGCCAGCGGGCAGAATGGTCGGCAAAATGGCGGCAGTTAAGTCAGGGGTTAGATCCGTTAGCGCCCGCCGATGAAAATCGTCTGGCAGAAATTGCCGCTGCATGGACGGACTATCTGCATCAGTGTAAGCAGCAGGGGCTGCATTTTATTCAGCCCGGGCGCTTTGTTTTGCCGGGCGATATGGCGGGCGCGCCCGCGCTACAGTTTTTCCCGTGGCCGGATGTTGACGCATATGGCGAATCAAAACTGGCGCAGGCCGATAAACACACCAACGCCGGTATGCTGCGCGAGCGGTTCAATTACTACTGCGAGAAAGTGGTGAAGGGGTTTTATAAGAATCACTTTCTGCGCTTTGACCGCCAGATTGTTCTTGTCGACTGCCTGCAACCGCTCAATAGCGGACCTCAGGCGTTCAATGATATGCGTCTGGCGTTAACGCAGCTGATGCAAAGCTTCCATTATGGACAGCGCACCTTGTTCCGGCGGCTGTTTTCGCCGGTGATCGACAAATTACTGTTTGCCGCCACCAAGGCCGACCACGTGACGGTTGATCAGCACGCCAATATGGTGTCGCTCCTGCAGCAATTGATTCAGGACGCATGGCAAAACGCCGCCTTTGAAGG
Source organism: Citrobacter sp. FP75 (assembly GCF_018342065.1). Classification (GTDB taxonomy): domain Bacteria; phylum Pseudomonadota; class Gammaproteobacteria; order Enterobacterales; family Enterobacteriaceae; genus Citrobacter. The sequence goes on from NZ_JAFDOE010000001.1 coordinate 1,183,217, forward strand.
CATCAGCATGGACTGTCTGGGCCTGGCGTCGGTACAGGCCACCACCAGCGGATTGATCGATGTGAAGGGTGAGAAGATCCCGGCACTGCGCGGGAACCGCCTGAGCGACGGCGCGCCGTTAACCGTTTATCCGGGGGAGGTGCCTGCTCGCTTGCCGGGGCAAGCGTTCTGGGACAGCCAGGGCTTTCAGTTTGAGGCGTTTCGCCCGCAGGTTATGGATGTGGATAAACCCTTACCGCATATTCGTCTTGATGCCGCGCTGGAGTTTTTAATAGGAGATAAATTGCGATGAGCGAGCCGTTAAAACCGCGTATCGATTTCTCAGGTCCGCTGGAAGTGGAACAAAATGCGGCGTTTAAAGCACAGCAAATGTTCAACGACACGGAAGCACAGACGTTTTCTCCGGCAAAGCTGGACGAGCCGCTGGAAGATGAAGGTCAGGCGGAAGCGGTCATCGATGCCGCCTTACGCCCGAAACGAAGCCTGTGGCGCAAGATGGTGATGAGCGGGCTGGCATTGTTTGGCGTCAGCGTTGTCGCCCAGGGTGTGCAGTGGACGATGAATGCCTGGCAGACCCAGGACTGGGTTGCGTTGGGCGGCTGCGCTGCCGGGGCGCTGATCGTAGGTGCGGGCGTGGGTTCGGTGGCGACCGAGTGGCGTCGACTGTGGCGTTTGCGCCAGCGAGCGCACGAGCGTGACGAAGCGCGGGATTTACTGCATAGCCACGGAACGGGCAAAGGTCGCGCGTTTTGTGAAAAACTGGCGCAGCAGGCGGGGATCGATCAGTCTCATCCGGCACTACAGCGCTGGTATGCCTCCATACATGAAACACAAAATGATCGTGAAGTAGTCAGCCTGTATGCCAGTCTGGTACAGCCAGTGCTGGATGCGCAGGCGCGGCGCGAAATCAGCCGCTCTGCGGCGGAATCTACGTTGATGATCGCCGTCAGCCCGCTGGCGCTGGTGGATATGGCGTTTATCGCCTGGCGGAACCTGCGGTTGATTAACCGCATTGCGACGCTGTACGGCATCGAATTGGGTTATTACAGCCGCTTACGCTTGTTCCGTCTGGTGCTGCTGAATATCGCCTTCGCCGGGGCCAGTGAGCTGGTTCGCGAAGTGGGTATGGACTGGATGTCGCAGGATCTGGCGGCTCGCTTATCCACGCGTGCTGCCCAGGGGATTGGTGCCGGCCTGTTAACGGCGCGTTTGGGGATTAAAGCAATGGAACTGTGCCGTCCGCTTCCGTGGATCGACGATGATAAACCGCGTCTCGGTGATTTTCGCCGCCAGTTGATTGGTCAGGTGAAAGAGACCTTACAAAAGAATAAAACCTCGCGAGAAAGTTAAGTAAAAATGGGTGCCGATCGTATAACTTTACGCCCCGGCGCCTAATTTTCCAGCGTGCTGTCAATATTTGTTGACAGAATCCTTCCTGCTAATGAAATACTGGCATATCATCTAACATATGATCCCTTGTTCAGGTGAAGGTTCCCATGCGTCTGGAAGTGTTTTGTGAAGACCGACTTGGTCTGACCCGCGAATTACTCGATTTACTGGTGCTTCGAGGCATTGACTTACGCGGTATCGAGATTGACCCTATCGGGCGAATTTACCTTAATTTTGCGGAACTGGAGTTCACCAACTTCAGCAGCCTGATGGCTGAAATCCGCCGTATTGCTGGGGTTACGGATGTGCGAACCGTGCCCTGGATGCCTTCTGAACGCGAGCACATGGCGCTGAGCGCGCTGCTTGAAGCGCTTCCTGAACCGGTCCTCTCCCTGGACATGAAAAGCAAAGTAGAGATGGCAAACCCGGCAAGTTGCCAGCTTTTTGCTCACACTCAGGATCGCATGCGTAACCACACGGCGGCGCAGTTAATCAATGGCTTTAACTTCCAGCGCTGGCTGGAGAGCAATCCGCAGGATTCCCACAGCGAGCATGTGGTAATTAATGGACAGAATTTCCTGATGGAAATTACCCCCGTCCATTTGCAGGGCGAAAATCAGGAACAGATGTTAACCGGTGCCGTGGTGATGCTGCGTTCCACCATCCGAATGGGTCGTCAATTGCAAAATATGACCACCCAGGATCTGAGCGCATTTAGCCAGATTATTGCCGTCAGCGCCAAAATGAAACACGTGGTAGAGCAGGCGCGTAAGCTGGCGATGCTGAGTGCACCGCTGCTGATTACCGGTAATACCGGAACGGGTAAAGATCTGTTTGCTCATGCCTGCCATCTGGCAAGCCCGCGTGCGGCGAAACCTTATCTGGCGCTGAATTGCGCGTCGATCCCTGAAGATGCGGTTGAAAGCGAACTGTTCGGTCATGCGCCGGAAGGTAAAAAAGGCTTTTTTGAGCAGGCGAACGGCGGTTCAGTGCTGTTGGATGAGATTGGCGAAATGTCGCCGCGTATGCAGACGAAGTTGCTGCGTTTTCTTAACGACGGAACCTTCCGCCGCGTGGGTGAAGATCATGAGGTGCATGTTGATGTGCGAGTGATTTGCGCGACGCAAAAGAATCTGGTGGAGCTGGTGCAGAAAGGCTTGTTCCGTGAAGATCTCTATTATCGTCTAAATGTTCTGACGCTAAATCTGCCGCCGCTGCGCGATTGTCAGCAAGATATTATGCCGCTCACCGAGCTATTTGTGGCGCGTTTTGCCGACGAACAGGGCGTACCGCGTCCGAAGCTGTCTGCCGATCTCAGCACGGTGCTAACCCGCTACGGTTGGCCGGGTAACGTGCGCCAGCTGAAAAATGCTATCTACCGGGCGTTAACCCAGCTTGAAGGCTATGAGCTGCGTCCGCAGGATATTTTATTGCCGGACTATGATGCGGCGACGGTGGCTGTTGGGGAAGAAGTGATGGAAGGGTCGCTGGATGAAATTACCAGCCGCTTTGAACGCTCTGTGCTGACGCAGCTGTATATGAATTATCCCAGCACGCGCAAACTGGCTAAACGGCTTGGTGTTTCTCATACCGCGATCGCCAACAAATTACGTGAGTATGGCCTGAGCCAGCAGAAAAAAAGCGAAGAGTAATGATGTAAATGAAAATGCCTCCGTTCGGAGGCATTTTTGTATTCAGGGCGACTTAGGCTTTCAGTACGTCCAGAGCGGCAGTGTAGTCCGGCTCGTTGGTGATTTCATTGACTAGCTGGCTGAAAATGATGTTGTCATTCTCGTCGATAACCATTACAGCACGCGCGGCCAGGCCTTTCAGCGGGCCTTCGGCGATTTCAACGCCGTAGTTTTTCAGGAATTCCGCGTTACGCAGGGTGGACAGGGTGATCACGTTGCTCAGACCTTCCGCGCCGCAAAAGCGAGAGTGCGCGAATGGCAGGTCGGCGGAGATGCACAGTACGACGGTATTGTCGATTTCTGTCGCCAGTTGGTTAAACTTACGTACCGATGCCGCACATACGCCGGTATCGATGCTTGGGAAAATATTCAGCACTTTGCGCTTACCGGCAAACTGGCCCAGCGTAACGTCAGACAGATCTTTAGCCACAAGGGTAAAAGCCTGCGCTTTGCTACCCGCCTGAGGAATGGAGCCGGCAACGGCAACCGGGTTGCCCTGGAAATGAACGGTTTGTGACATGGTTATCTTCCTGTTTACATATAGTTAACGTCGGGGTTAGTTTATGCCATCAACAGTTAACACGGCAAACGCTATTTGCGGATATCCACTTATGGGCTGTATAAGGAAAATAAATGAGAACAGTTAAGGTATATGAGGAAGCCTGGCCGTTACACACTCCCTTTGTAATTGCCCGTGGGAGCAGGACCGAAGCGCACGTGGTGGTGGTCGAACTGGAAGAAGATGGCGTGAAGGGGATCGGCGAGTGCACGCCGTATCCTCGCTATGGCGAAAGCGATGCTTCGGTACTGGCGCAAATTATGAGTATCGCCCCGCAGCTGGAAAACGGGCTGACTCGCGAAGAATTACAAAAGCTGCTGCCCGCCGGTGCCGCGCGTAATGCCGTTGACTGCGCACTGTGGGATTTAAGCACTCGGCAGCAGCAGAAAACGCTGGCCGGGTTGATTGGTGTCGAGCTAAGTGCGACGGTGACGACGGCCCAGACGGTGGTGATCGGCACGCCGGAACAAATGGCAGCAAGCGCTGCCGCGCTGTGGGAGAACGGGGCTACGCTGCTGAAAGTCAAACTGGATGCCCGCCTGATTAGTGAACGAATGGTCGCCATCCGTGCGGCTGTTCCTGATGCCACGCTGATTGTTGATGCCAATGAATCCTGGCGTGCCGAAGGTCTGGCTGCGCGCTGTCAGCTATTGGCTGATTTAGGCGTTGCCATGCTGGAGCAACCGCTGCCCGCTCAGGATGATGCCGCGCTGGAGAATTTTGTGCACCCGTTGCCCATCTGTGCCGATGAGAGCTGCCATACCCGCAGCAGTCTGAAAGCGCTGCACGGACGCTATGAGATGGTGAACATTAAGCTGGATAAAACCGGCGGCCTGACGGAAGCGCTGGCGCTGGCGACCGAAGCACGCGAACAGGGATTTGCTTTAATGCTGGGATGCATGCTGTGCACATCCCGCGCTATTAACGCCGCCTTGCCGCTTACGCCGCAGGTGAGTTTTGCCGATCTGGACGGTCCGACCTGGCTGGCAAACGACGCACAGCCTGCCTTGTATTTTACGACCGGGCAGCTCCATCTTTAGGGTGCCAGCGCAGCAAATTGGACATCGCCAGCAGGTATTTTTCGCTGGCTTCATCAGAAGAGATGGGGGGGAACTCTGCGGTAATGCAGTGTAAGTTCAGATCGGCACACCAGCTACCGAAGGACCCCGGCGTTTCATAACCCACGCTGGTTACGAGGGGGAGTTCAAATCCCCGCGCCAGCCACTCGCCCAGCTCGCTGTGCCTCGGATCTTCAATACAGGCCAGCGGGTCGTGAAAAGAAACCACCCAGGCGGGGTGAATGCGGTGAATAAGCTGACACAGCGCCTGGGTTTCTGGTTCCGATCCTGGATGCTCACCGGTCAGCAAAACCACATCGCGCTCTTCCGCGCTACTGTTCCAGCGATAGACTGTTTCCCCTGCCTTCCAGTTCGCTGCCGGGAAATTACGGTTGAGATCAACACCGTTAGCATTGGCGCGCAGGCCAAGCTGACACCCGTCTGGATTTACCGCCAGGATAACGTGGTGACGTCGCAGGGAAGGGTTAAGCGTACGCAGGGCGCAGGATAGCGTCACAATTGATGAGTTTTCGTCACCGTGGGTACCCGCCAGTATCAGGCCGCTTTCTCGATCGACTGCTGGCGCAGGAAACCAGATTAGCGGGGCGCCTAACAATGAACGTCCGTAATGTTCGGTTCCTGGCGGAAATGCGCCACGCTCGGCGCGGGGACGGGTAACGGTCATAGTTATCTCTGAATGCAAGAATTGTTACTCGCAGTGTTGTGCAAAATGTATGGATAATCAAATCGTTTTCACACACTTATCTTTTCAGGTGTAATATCACTTTCTTGTCGGAAGTTAATTGCAATTCCTGCTGGCGATACAAATAATTACACATTCACTTAATAGCCAGATTTGAGGGTATCTTATGAGGCATTCTGTTTCAGTAACCTGTTGTGCGCTGTTGGTTAGCAGCATTTCCTTGTCCCATGCTGCAGATGTACCCAGCGGTACGGTACTGGCAGAGAAACAAGAACTGGTGCGTCATATTAAAGATGAACCGGCCTCGCTCGATCCGGCCAAGGCCGTCGGGCTGCCCGAGATTCAGGTTATTCGTGATTTATTTGAAGGGCTGGTTAACCAGAACGAGAAGGGCGAAATCGTTCCTGGCGTTGCCACTCAATGGAAGAGTAACGATAACCGCATCTGGACATTTACGCTGCGTGATAACGCAAAATGGGCCGACGGTACGCCGGTGACGGCTCAGGATTTTGTCTATAGCTGGCAGCGTCTGGTGGATCCGAAAACACTATCCCCGTTTGCCTGGTTTGCGGCGCTAGCCGGGATCAACAATGCGCAGGCGATTATCGATGGTAAAGCTACGCCGGATAAGCTGGGCGTTAGTGCGGTCGATGCGCGTACCCTGAAGGTTCAACTGGATAAACCGTTGCCCTGGTTTGCGAATTTAACGGCTAACTTTGCGTTCTATCCGGTACAAAAAGCCAACGTCGAGAGCGGTAAAGAGTGGACGAGACCGGGTAATTTAATCGGTAACGGCGCTTATGTATTAAAAGATCGCGTGGTTAATGAAAAATTGGTGGTGGTACCAAATACGCATTATTGGGACAACGCAAAAACCGTGCTGCAAAAAGTAACCTTCCTGCCGATTAACCAGGAATCTGCGGCAACAAAACGTTATCTGGCCGGTGATATTGATATTACGGAATCCTTCCCGAAAAACATGTACCAGAAACTGTTGAAGGAAATTCCCGGACAAGTTTATACACCGCCGCAGCTCGGCACCTATTATTATGCGTTTAATACTCAGAAAGGCCCGACGGCCGATTCACGCGTGCGTCTGGCGCTCAGCATGACTATCGATCGTCGTTTGATGGCGGAAAAAGTCCTCGGGACCGGCGAAAAACCGGCCTGGCATTTTACGCCGGACGTCACGGCGGGATTTACGCCTGAACCTTCACCGTTCGAGCAAATGAGTCAGGAAGAGCTGAACGCGCAGGCGAAAACGTTGCTGCGTGCGGCGGGTTATGGACCACAAAAACCGCTGAATCTGACGCTGCTGTACAATACCTCCGAAAACCATCAGAAGATTGCCATCGCCGTCGCGTCTATGTGGAAGAAAAATCTGGGCGTTGATGTGAAGTTACAAAACCAGGAATGGAAAACCTATATCGATAGCCGCAACACCGGCAATTTCGATGTTATCCGCGCCTCCTGGGTGGGCGATTACAATGAACCGTCTACGTTCTTGTCGTTATTAACCTCGACCCACACGGGCAATATTTCGCGGTTTAATAATCCGGTGTACGATAAAGTGCTGACCCAGGCCACAATGGAAAATACTGAAAAAGCACGAAATGCGGACTATAACGCGGCAGAAAAAATTCTGATGGAGCAGGCACCTATTGCACCGATTTATCAGTACACCAACGGTCGTTTAATTAAGCCATGGCTGAAAGGGTATCCGATTACCAACCCTGAAGATGTGGCATACAGTCGCAGCATGTATATTGTGAAGCATTAATTTCTGTAGGGCTGGTGGGGATTTTCGCGCCAGCCCGTTTTCTTATTCTTCCGGCGGCTGATGTTCCCGACAAATCAGCTTTGCAGGTGGCGGAGGCTGAATTGGCTGGCGTGAAGTCCGTTCCTGCACTGGTGATCGACGGCAACGTGCTACATATCAACTTCGGCGCGCCCATCGAGGCGCTGAAATAGCGCAAAGCGTTCGGGAAGTGGCGTAAGTTATTTCCCGAACATACGAGCAAAAAGGGAAGAGGTTTTACACGGTATAAATACGGATGTCGTGCTCCTGAAAGGCGGTGTCGTACTGTTTGCTACTATTTTCCTCTACCACTATCACATCAATCTCACTACTCTGGGCGACCACATAGCGGGCCACTGCGGGGATCTTATCTGACGTCAGCGCGACAATGGTTTCATTGCACTGCTTAATTACTGCTTTCTTGAACTCACAGTCGGCGTAGTCAAACCCGGTTAATCCTGATTCCGGTGCCATCGCGCAGCCACCAATAAATCCCTGGTCAAATAAGATTCCCTTCACCTGGGATATCGCTGCGGTACCCACACTGCCGCCGGACGATCTCTGTACCTGGCCGCCGAGAATAATGACGTCGTACAACGGTTTTTTGAGCAGAACAGCGGCTATTTCCGGAGAATTGGTCACGACGGTTAAGGCCAGTTCGGCAGGCAATGCTTCTGCCATTGCTAAATTGGTTGTACCGGTATCGATAAAAATACAGCTGCCGGATTTGACCAGCCGGGCACACCGTTGCGCGATGCTGTTTTTTTTTGCCGTATCTTTCGTTTTTCGAAGCGTAATATCTTCAGATTCCGGCAAAGAAATGACGGCTCCGCCATATACTTTTTTGCATACGCCTTCTTTACTCAGTTCATGTAAATCCCGGCGAATAGTGTGTTCTGACACGCCCAGTCTGCTGGCAAGCTCGGAACAGATAACTCTGCCGTTTTCCTGCAGGATCTGATAAATCAGCGACTGGCGCTGTTCCGGGAATGCAGCATAATCGAGCATGAAAACTCCTAGTATAAATAAACACCGAGCAATAATAAGCATAATCGTGCATTATGACTGGCGATGTCAACATCCCTTAACGGGATCGTACGAGTACGGATAAACGAGAGAGGTTGGTGATGAAGATTGCTCATATGGCGCTGTGGACACAGGATCTCGAGCGACAGGCCCATTTCTGGATCACATTTTTTGGCGGCGAGATTAATGAAAAATACTGCAGTAAAACCAATCCTGGTTTTGAATCCTACTTTGTCAAAATCGGCGAGGATATTGCGATTGAATTAATGACCAAACCAGGGCTGTCTCAGGTGGTGCCTGACAATAACACCACCGGATGGATACATCTGGCGATTGCAGTTGATGGGGCTGATAACGTCAATTCAATGGCGATGCGCGCCAAAGAGCAGGGGATTTTAGTCTCTGGTCCACGCACCACCGGCGACGGATATTACGAAGCTGTGATACAGGATCCTGATGGAAATTTAATTGAGATTGTCGCCTGATCTCTGAATAAATTTGGCGCAGGACCCGTATCATCATTTTAATTTGCAGGCGCTTGTGTGGCGGCGTCTTCCATATAAAGCGTCTGGCTGGGGAAGGCAAAGTCAGCGCCGTTTTCCTGAACCAGGGTGATTATTTTTAAGTAAACATCCTGCTGTACAGCAAGCCACTCCTGCCAGACGGTTGTTTTGGTGAAGCAGTAGACCATGATATTCAGCGAAGAATCGGCAAACTCATTAAAATAGACCAGCAGGGTCTGCTTCTGGTCAATTCCAGGATGATTTTGTAGCATCTGTCTGACTGCATCGACGATTGTACTTATTTTATCGGCATCTTCATAACGTAACCCGATCACCGTTTTTATCCGTCGATTGCTCATCCTGCCCGGATTTTCTACGCTAATTGATGAGAAAATGGAGTTGGGCACATACAGCGGACGATGATCGAAGGTATTTATTTTGGTCATACGCCAACCAATTTCGGTCACCGTACCTTCGATATTTCTGTCCGGGGAGCGGATCCAGTCACCGATGCTGAACGGCCTGTCGAAATACAGCATGATGCCTGAGAAGAAATTGCTCAGAATATCTTTCCCCGCCATACCAACAGCAATACCACCGATGCCGCCAAAGGTTAACAGGCCAGACAGACTCATGCCGAAATGTTCGCCGTACAGCAAAATAATGGCGACCACGATTGTAATTTTAATAATACGCGACAGGATCCGGGCGCTGGTGATGTCCCGGCCTTTGTTGATCTGCGTTTTCTCAAACTGGTTAATAACCAGAAAGAGTTTTGTGGTCAAAATCAACGCAATCAATGAGGTACAGAGAAAGTCGACCACGCTGGGCGAGATAAATGCAAGCTTATAGCTGTCGATAACGTTATTGGCGATGCTGCCAAACGTACCGATAATAACGGCGTAGACGAAAAACTGCGCCGCGTGGAATATGAACCCTTTGCAGTGTTTTTCACTACGATGAAACCAGACGCTCATCAGTACTAATGCTGCACAGCAGCTGAGAATGACCGTCAGATTAAAGGCATTACTCATAAACAATTCAGCGATCATGATTCTCCCTGGCTACTCCGTGTTAGCAAAATATCATCTGATATCCTGATTATCAGGTATTTTACCCGCAACAGGCTGTCATATCATTCATCATGAGGAGATAGAAATAATATAATCAGCGATATTTTCAGTTGAATAACGTTGATGTCAAGCCCGTAAGCAGTTTATGTAGCAGACAGTTAGTTGATGTCATGGTATTGTTATCGCAAAGTAACAAGGTTTTCATCTGCACAAGAAAGGACGAGACTATGATCATGGCTAAGCTGAAGACAGCGAAGGGAAGAAAATTTCTGTTGTGTCTGCTTGGGGTGTTTATCATCGCAGCATCGGTGGTCACACGAGCCACTATCGGTGGGGTAATTGAACAGTACAATATTCCGCTTTCTGACTGGACAGCATCAATGTATGCCATTCAATCGGCAATGATTTGCGTCTACAGTATGGTGTTTACTATTCTGCTGGCGATCCCGCTTGGGATCTATTTCCTGGGTGGTGAGGATAAGCACTAAGCACTAAGCGCTTAGGATGCCGGATGACATCGCCATCCGGCATGTTACTGCGTGGTTAATCGTCTTCTTCGTCGTCAAGTTCGACCGGCGTCTGGTACTGATCGGGTTTAATGACCAGTAGATCGCAACGTAGATGGTCGATGACCTGTTCCGCCGTGTTTCCCAGGAAAGCAGCTGAAATACCGGTACGCCCAACGGTACCCAGTACCACGATACCTGCCTGTAAATGCTCCGCTAAATCAGGAATGACCTCTTCAGGCAGTCCTTTTTCAACGTGTGTGACTTTCTCATCAATGCTGAATTTCTGGCGCAGCGCCTTCATGGCCAGCAGGTGCTGTCCACGGATTGCGTCGTTATAAACACTCGGATCAAATTCAGGTAGTTCAATGGCGATGTTGATAGGGGTAACAGGGTAGGCACCGACCAGGTGGACTTCGGTATGGTTGACCTGCTCTGCGAGTAGTATCGTCTCTTTGACCAGTTTTTCGTTGAGCGCGTTGTGATAAGCCTCTTCACTGGCGAGGTTGACCGCAACCAGCGCTTTCCCGCCTTCCGGCCACGGCTGGTCTTTGACCATCCACACCGGGCTTGGGCACTTACGCAATAAATGCCAGTCGGTCGGGGTGAAAATCACCGCTTCCAGGCGGTCGTGCTGGTGCGCCATTTTAAGGACCAGGTCGTGCTTAGCACTGATGACTTCCTGGATGATGGCTTCGAAGGGACGGTTGTGCCAGACCACTTTAATATCAAGAGGAATACCTGCATCAATATAGTATTTCGCTTGTTCACGTATCCATGCTGTTCGCTGACTGATGACACCCTGACGCATTGCCGTACGCTCATCTGGCGACAGCAGGGTGGTCATCTCATAAGAAAAGTCATAGATCGGCAGAAAGGCTTTAATTTTGCCACCAATCCGTTGATGCAAATAAACAGCTCGCCGTAATGCAGGTTGATCGTCCTGGTTCGGATCGATGACCACCAGCATATTTTGATACATAGCCATACAGGGTCTCCTTACAACTGTCACCGCAGTTTGTAACTAAAAGAGTAACCCAATAATGTGGATTGAAACAGGGGAGAACCTCCTGCCAGATCAATAAATCGGGAAAATCTATAGATTTCGTTCACATCTCGCTAAAACTAAACGACTTTTCTCAGTATTTGTGCCCCTTTGGGGCGCCCTGGGGGCAACGCTGTTGGCATACGATTATTTAGCATACTGACTTGATCCTGGTTCATATCACCAATCCATTTTGAATAGACTTCGTAAACCATACGCGCATCTTCGTGTCCCATCTGACTGGCAATAAACGAAGGATTTGCCCCAGCGGAGAGTGCCCAGCAGGCATAAGTGTGTCGGGACTGATAGGCGTGCCGGTTTCTTATATGAGCGAGCCTGATGCCGCGTCGCCATCCATAAGAAATCGATGTTTTACAAAAGTAGCCGTTCTTTCTTTTGGAGTTAGATCTTGGAACAAAAACAAATCTGATTTCCTGTAGCTCAGTTCTCCCGTGCTCTCTGTGATGAAAGCAGATCTCCTTTTTAGGTAATACACCGGTTACTTTAAACTGCTCTTTTAGCGCATCAAGAGCAGGTTTCAGAAGCGTAATGGTCCTGATCCCGGCGTCGGTTTTAGGCGGGACAAATAAGCCTTTATTCGTCAGATTCCTTGATATGTGAATTTCGCCCTTATGGAGGTCAATATCGTCCCAGGCAAGGGCACATAATTCGCCATGTCTCATGCCGGTATGTACAGCGAACGTCCAGATGAGCGCGTGATATTGGGGCAGAATAGAAATCAAAGACTGGTATTCCTGCAAAGTGAGAGGATCGGGTTCTCTTTTTGAAACTTTGAGCTGCGTGACTCCTTCATAAGGGATATGAGTTATAAACTGGCTCCGGTTTGCCAGTTTCAGCATCTCAGCCAGCACGCTCATCCGTGCATTTACGGTTAGCGGTGAACGCCCTTGTTTTAGCAAATTGGGCAGACCGGGATTCACTACCGGGCCAGTCAGTAGCTCCTTTCGATATCTTAGTAGATCAGCATGCTGGATGTTCTCTATGAGGGTATTGCCACCCACGATCCGCAGAAGGGTATTAATGCCGGATTTTATGGTGATTAAAGATGCTGCGGATACCTCAAGTGCTTTAGATTCGGTAAACAGATCGCATAACTCCTTGAACGTTGTGATCCGCTTTGTACTGCCAAACTTACTGAGTGCCTTTGATTCCGGAAACCGCTGTGCGTAGTCGAACTGACCTAACTGGATTTCGCTGACAATAACGGCCCGAAGGTTACCCGCCTTTCTCAGATTACTGTTGGTTGCCTGCCAGCCACGCAACACTTCGCGGCAACGAATGCCGCGATAGGTGAATGTGATTCTGATTTTCCCATTATGCAACTCAACACCTGTCGGGAAATCCATTACGCCTCCTGAACGAACCTGTTTATTCGGGGGTAGTTGTACCAGAGGACACCATTGCTGCTGCTGGTCTCTCCCAATGCGGTCAGATGTTTAAAGTGAACACCCTCGATCCACACTCCCAAACGATAGTTTTTAATTTGCCCTTTTGAGAGGCCAGTTCTTTCGCTTAGCCGGGTTTCAACTACCCATTCTTCATTGAAGACGATATCTGGCATGGTCTGTATCTCGTGTTTGCCCGCCGAACGCGCGCAAAAGCCCAGTCCGCCGGATATGGTCTTCTCCGGCGGAGTTTAATCAGGCTGGTGGCGGTGGGGCGGGACAGTAGTTGGACGGATTAAGAAAAAGTGAAATGCTGCTTTGTGATAGTGAAAACAACGGAAAAGAGCCCGCACGGAGAAGCGGGCTAAAAGACTACATTTTATTTTATTGGTATTCTTTCGTTCTGATGCCTCATAACTCTGGCAGAAACGCATGATGCTATTTAGGCATCGACAGGAGATTATTCAGTCGGTTGATCCAGTTCGGAAAGTGAATGTCCGGTAAGTTCCCATTCCACATCACGCCCCTGATACTGCGGCATTACTTCTCCTTTTGTAACACCGGTTACAACTTTATAAGTTTCGCTTTTCCAGACGCCAGTCTGTCCACATACCTCGCCCGAGTTTGCCGTTGTCCCTGGAGGTAACGGTTTGATTGAGTAATCCGTATTGAAATCGAAGTAACTGCCACCTGTAATCGGGGAAACCATACCTACTCCATTATCTCTATTGATGGTTACAATTTTTAAGCGACATTCGATTTTGAAACTTAAGTTTTTTAGTCCAAAAAAATACTTGTGTAGTGTATTTTTGATCTGCTTATTGTGTATTTAACCAGTTCAATATTTTGGTTATGGTGAAAATATTGGATTTTAAGTGATGTTTTTGGGTGCTGGATAGGCGAAATAATATTCAAAAGTGAGGAAACCGTCGCTTTCTACTGGTTGGTCTCATACATACCGGTTTCGACTGCGAGCTCCCTTGCAGCCGCTTTTCACTGTCACACCGCTGCTGGATGAACGAATTCGGCGTGGACACCTTCTTCGCTGTCGAATATGGAGAACAGGAACCAGTCTTCACCCTCTGGGGGGATAGGGTTCCATTCTTCGACTGCTGCAACATCATCCATACATCGTTCGAAAAGGGCATCGTCCTGATCTGACAGGTCAACGACCTTTACCTCGAGCCCATGCGACCTGAACCAATCATTTATCTCGGCAGGTGGGGTGCTTTCATCCCAGCCAGGTTGTAAAGCTGATGCCGGATGTGACCAGCGGCCAATGTGATCGCGTTCAACTGGGACGGGTCCAATGGGCAGGTAAAGCAATTCTGCCAGGCGGCGGGATATAACAGAGTCGATGCAGCAGGATAACGCCATCAGATCGAGCTGATCCATTTGCTGAATACGAGTCGATGTTGAGAACTGGGTTGCCAGCGCGCCCTGCAGATCAACAACTTCAACGGCACGAATCTGGCTCACTGTGTTGCTGAGAGTCAGACTGGGCACTAACTTTTCGGCACCGGCAGAAAGCTCCAATTGCTGGTCAGGCATCAGGTTTGGTGCAACGGACGCCAGTACTGTAATGATTTCGCTGACAGCGTCTGATTGTTTCACTGCATGCTGGTGGAGCAGTTCGCTCTCAGCTGCCAGGTTAATCATTTGCTGATGTTGAACATCCGCCAATTGGCGCTGTACCTGCCAGCGTGAAAGTAGTTCTTTAAGCACCGGGCCTGCTTCGCTGTAGCCAGCCAGTTTCGTCGCTGTTTCGATCAACTCAGCGTCAGTTTTGTGTTGTAGGCTCATAATTCCTCTTATGCTGCGTTGGTTTTGGGCCAGTTTTCCGCCTGCCAGTCTTTAACGACGTTCATACAGGCTGCGTGCACCTGACGTGCAGTCGCGATACCGAATCCTTTAACCAGGTTGGAGAGTTCTTCCGGGGTATGGCTTACTACAGTCCACAGGCTGTAAAGACCGGAGGCGTTTAGCAGATCAAGCCACTTGTCCTGCAGGGGAAGGTTGCTGAGTGGAGTCGCCATAGCCCACTCGGTACGCTGAACCAGGTGAGGGTGAGTATCGCCAAGCAGCTCTATAATCCGTCGGTTTAACGCAATCCCCAGAGCAGAGGACCAGGCTGATTTGAACTGGTCAAGAATTGGATAGCGCGCACGACACCACTGCGTAACGGATACCAGAACTGATATGCCGGAGTTGCTCCGAATCTCGATATGCCAGTCAATATCCTGAAGCAGGTCGAGATGCAGATCCCGGTCGGTGGATCCCAGCGTAAGTCGCCAGCCGAAGGTGTAAAAGTAAAACTGGAGACCGCTGTCGTCGGCAGCCGGGTACCAGATAGGTTCAACGTCACCGTCAATACGCTGGAGCCGTGTCCGCAACTCTTCGTTTTCAAGACTTAATTCGGCGTTCTGCTGGATGGCGACCGCCAGATTGGTTTTCGTCGTGGCCAGCTCGCCGCGGATCTTCCGCATCTCTTGTTTTTGCTGGTCGAGAAGCGTAGTTTTACTGGCGATGGTTTCTTTGAGGCTGACTATCTGCGTTTTCTGGCGTTCCGGGTTCATCGACTTGAACTGATCATTCTCTGTCTTCAGCTGTCGCTTATCACCCTGCAGAACAGCAATCTGTGCTTTTGCGATTTCCTCTGCGGCCCGCGCTTCTTTTGTTGTTAACTCCATATCAGCCAGCTTTTCAGCGAATCCTGTTGCCTGAAGTCCCAGCGTGGTGTTTCGGTCATCCAGTGCTTCGCATTGCTCAACGACAGCGTTGAACTCGTCAACCTGTAGGTTGTATTGCTCGATAACCAGCACTTCTAACTGGTCAGTCAATGCGAGAGCACTTTCGACAGATGCCCGGGAAATGCCGGCAGTCTGTTCGACGGCCAGCTCGAGCTGGGAGCGAACAGGGCGCAATGAGGTAGCCAGCACGCTGGCAACCGTAGTTTCGGTATTGTTGGTCATGGGTATCTCGTGATTGGCTGCCAGGAGCAGCCTTCAGGTTAATCGTGGCAGGGGTAAGAGATATCTTCCGGATCGCAGTCAATGGCTATTTTGGACATGCCGTAGTAAAGAGCCTGAACCATACGTTCAAAGCGGTTAGGGGATATTTCTTTGCTGGCAGGTTTCCCGTCCAGAACTGCTGAATAAACCTGTCCGAGCGGAATATCTATATCTCCTTGCCAGTGATCCTTGGTCCGGAATACTTCTCCATCCCTTGTCGAAATGGCAATACGATACTGAAGGTCATACTCGCTACGCGTGTGGAAACTGCTGCTTTCCCCTGGGTTCTTGTCGAAGAAAAGATGATGAAATCCCTGAACGTGGTTGCTTTCTTTGTAGATGACCTTCGGTGCTTCCCAGCCATTTTCAAAGGCTTCTTCATGATGGGCATCCATGAAGGCTTCCATAAAGTCAGAAAGGAGGATCACTGGTGGGAAGTCATGCTCTTTAAGCGTTTCATCCAGAAGAGTGCCAAGACGGGCTTTCATATCGTCTTCCAGACCGGCGCTTTCCCACTGACGCTTCATACTCTCAACAATGATGGCGTTGTAGCGTTTCAGTTCGAAGAGATTAGAGATATCGCCCGGGAGCGCAGCTTTAACGGACTCTTTGACCAGCTTGGACATGCCGTCGTAGCGACTAAAGCAATCATCAACGATGCCTTTGAACATACTCTCAATGCCTTTATCGATCATCTCAACGGCTTTAGGCGAATTAGCGAACTCGGTTACGCGCTCACAAAGCAGCGCTGCAAGGGTTTTCTCTGTCATTCTGATACCTCCATGCTGCGGCGCTGGCAGATGTCAGCGCGAACGTTACGGTAATGCATATTTGCTTCTGAGCAGGGGTACTCAGTCGATTTCCGCCAGAATGCCTGTGCTGTTTTGTAGTTCCCGCGCCGTTCTTCGCTGGCGGCGCGCTCGGTGATCATCCTGCCTTGCTCTTTCATCTTTTGAGCCAGTGTTTTCATAGGTGCTAACCTTCGTATTCTCGAAATAACAGGTAATGACGCGGCTGTAGCCGATAACGAATAACAGCCGGTCAGTTGTGCGCAGATACCGATATCCGCGGCGTCGCTGCAATCCCAGTTTTCGCAGTCTTGCCTTGGTCAGGGGCTTTGCCTGCAGAAGATCGTCGATGATGAAACAGGGAAGGGATTGCCGCCGTTCGGTGTAACGCCGTATGGCGTGGTCAGTAATGCTGTTAACCATCGCCAGACGTGGGATGGTAATGTCAGTCATTAGCGGGATTTAAACTCCGTAATGGCCTTAAGAAGCCGGATTTGCCAGAGACAGTCGTTAAGCGGCATGTGAATGCCGGTGGAAAGATGTTTAAGCGAAGAGGCAACAAATCCGTTGCGTTCGGCATCATTAAGCAGTGACTGGACATCATTCACATTACGGCGAAACCAGGGCACCTGAACGTCAGCATGCCTGAAGGCGTTTTCCCACTGTGGGATATCGAAGCGCGCTGGCTTTGCCCAGATATGCACTGACTGATGTAAATCACTGAGGCCCGGCGTCTCATCTTCCTGCCAGGTCCGGCGACAGGAGTCGAGCACGAAACGATAGAACTCGCAGCATGCCGAACGAATGGAAATGCGGTCCTCGTCGCCGTAGAACACAGACTGTTGTGTCTCTTTATCCCGCGCCATCCACCAGGCCACAGTGCTGGCATCAATTACCGTTCCGGGCTGACGGTCATGACTGATGCTAATAACTTTCTCAGCGAGCGGGGTGAAGGTGTGTGGATCGAACTGAACTAACCCAACCTGAGCAATATGCGCGTTGGGCAGAACGGATAACGTTTCGTTATCGATCATGATATGAACGGGTTCTTGCATAATTACCTACATCTGCATTGCGAAGTTGAGAAAAGCCAGTGCAAAGGCGCACAGCACCACGGCGAAAAGTACCGGCCAGCGCAACTGACTATCTGGCGGCATCACAGTTACAGGCTCCGGATGCTTGTTAAAACGCGCCTGGCAGCGTGGGTGAGGCCGGAAAGGATCATTGATAAAGATGGTTTGACGGGCGTTACGGGCCGCCATGGATTTTGTTAACACCTGAGATTTCATGTATATTTCTCCTGCTCCTTACTCTCCGTTAGGGGCAATACCAGTCAAACTGCTAACCTTGTCTGGTATCTCGTGTAATCAGCGGTTTGGTCGCTGCTGATTGGGATAGCCCCGGTTTGGTCGCCGGGGCTTTTCTCTTTGTGAGGTGCCTGCTTTTATCCACTTCAGGCGAGGTGGTACTCTTGCTGTCACCACAACAAGCGAGAGTAATTCGATGGAAGAACAACAAACTGGCGAGTGTCCGCTCTGTGATACTGGCGCGTCTTTCACCTTCACCGATCATGAAAACTACAAGCTTGTTCAGTGCCCTAAGTGCGGTATTTTTGAAATAAGCGTGGGGGCTGAAAGAACGCTGCGGGACAGGCATATGGAACAAAGGCTGGAATACGCTGAGTTATCCAGAAATGCGCCGAAGGGGCAGATGCTGGTTATCAAACTCAACGTTACAGTGGATGGAAATTTTCTTGTTTACGGATACGCTGCTCTTCGGTGAGCATTGAGTCTGGGATTTCACGAATTGAGACCATGTATCCGTTTTTATTGATCACTTTATTCAACGTCTGAAATACCTGCGTTGGCCATTCGTATACCAGTTCATTTATTTGCGACAACGTTTCAGGAGATGGTGATTCGTTTTCAGGATTGGATTTCGACATGTTGATTCCTCAAAAGTCCGGCATATTCAGATTCCGGACTTTTACGAGAGATGTACAGGTTAGAGTTCCAGCTGACGAATAATCTCGTCCAGCCGCGTATTGGCAGTAGCGACAGACGCCCCGAACCGGTGAATAACATCGGCCAGTGGAGAGAGTGGTTCATTCACTTCACTGGCGCCACTTACTTTAATTTCCGGGCAGGGTGTAACTACGTAACTACCGGGATCAAGCGGTCATGTAAATTGCTGATTCGCCCGTGAAGACTATCAAGCTGATCCCACACCTGATTGACCTTTACATCGATTACAGAACGCTTGGGTTCGGCACATACTGCCATGCCTGTTGTCCCGCTTTGTCCATTCATAGGGTGCTAACCTCTTTGTTGTGAGTATTGACGCTGTGCTGCGTCATGATTTTCAGACCTAACTTGAAAGCAAGGGGATATTCCGTGACTGCGCTGTCGCTGCCTTTCCAGCCATGTGCATCCAACAAACTACCCCTGGTTAATCTAATCGGATGTGGATGCCTGAAATTAATGAGAAATACTTTTAAAAACTTTATATAAACTATCTTGCATGGGTTAACTTACAATCATGTCACAACGTATCTTAGGCATGGTAAACAACCAACCAATGTAATCTTTCGGCTGGTTGTTTTTTATAAAATATAACTAAGGTGTTATTTTTGTTTTCTGAAGTGTTCTGCAGCTCTTTTTATTAATTTCCGAAAATCCTCTTCGCCTTGATTTTGCCAAGCATCATAGGTGCTTGAGGTGGCATTGTATTTTGATGCTTTACTAAAGAAAACAAAAGCACCTTTAATATATCGACTGATACTGCGTGCAGTTTCTGGAAGTGGTTGTTCATTATATTCACCCATTTCCCATGCTTCAGGGCCGACATATTCTGCTGGGCTTAGTTCAGTAAGATATTCATCAAAGTTACCATGTGAAAGATGTGATGTGATATTTGTAGGTTCAATTTCATCCGCCTCGAGCCAGAAGTAATTCCACTCTGGATCATGCCCAAATGATTCGAAACAGAGTTTTTTAGGTTTAAGAATTTCGGCACATTGATCACTGATCCGCAATTCCATAAATCCATGCTCTCCAGCAGATGCAACATCAGTCAAGTCATTCCCACCTCCACTAGGATAAAACATGTGGTTAAGAGATTTTCTAACGGCTATTAACTTGAGGACACGTATAATGCTATCTAGATCGTACCATTCTGTATGACTCGGGGTACCTACAGGAAATAATATATTCTGAACCTCCAGCCACTCAGTAAGATTTCTCTTTTTAAAGTCTCTATTTAGTTCAATCCACTCTAGGATTTTTTGTTTGAACTCCTTGATGCTCGGTCTTTTAGAAGGCAAATTATCTGTCGCACTTTGGAGAAGATTTTCAAGCGGTGTCAAATAGCTATTGTTTTCATAATTCGAAAGAGAAATTACGCTACCTTTAACATATTGTCCGTCAAAGCCTAAAGGTGTTTTGGTTAGGGCAATCCATAGCGACTTGGCCAAGGAATAAACATCTGCTGAACTACCTTCAGATTTGTATGCTTCTCTTCGCATTTCGGGGGCCATGGTAAACTTGGCTCCAACGTCTCTTCTCTCAGGTGTTAATTGAGGGCTTTCAGGAAATTTCACCAGTCCGAAATCAGTTAAAAAAACTCTATCCTGATAATACAAGAAATTCTCAGGTTTAATATCCCTGTGGAAAATGTTATTATTATGTAGGTTCTCTATAGTTTCTATTAGTGGTATGAATAAGGTGACTATTTCAAGAAAATCTTTCTCTTGAATAACTTCGGTAAAAGGTATCGCAAGTGGCATTGTATACCAAGGCTTGCTATCTTGAGTTTTCTCTGGCAAGTTATACTGAATGATAGGCATAACTCCATCAATACCACATTCAGTCACGATTTTTATTTCATTTTTGAATCTATTATATGTATCATCGCGAACAGTACGAAGAACCTTTAATGCAACTCTTTCAGATGTTTCTTTATTTTCAATGAGTGTAACATCTCCGTTACCACCTTGCCCCAGTATATCAACTGTAAAATAACCTTCTACAGGGCATTTGGGTAATCCTTTTGCTGTCATAATAATTTCCTAAAAGTAATTAATGATTCATTATACAGTCTTCATTGATTACGTGGTCTAGATCATTAACCGCATTTCGTAATCCGGCGCGGTTTCTCCGTTAACGTGGGAAGGCCGTGATCCCCTTACTTGCACATTAGGCCAACACATCCCGGAGGACCACCTCCGGGATTATCGTACTGTCAGCACCCTGGCATGTGCCAGACCAGCAACCCATTCGGGCTGTTAGTTCTATTGACCTGTCCACGTTGTTAAAGAGCAAGGGCCTTCGCCTTGGTTTTATTGTTGCACTTTTAGGAAAATAAAAACAATACCAAAAGTGCAAATTTAGTGTTCAATAAAATCATCGTATTGAAAAATATAAGAAAATAGTTAAAGGACAGGGTATATGGAGAGATGCTTACTGGTGAATGAAGCTCCCTGGAGGGCTTTACGTAGTCCTTCAGTAAGCAAGGTTCCTAGCTTTTCGGGATCTGAAGAGTGACAGATAATTTCGATGCAACTGCCTTTCGCTGAATCATAAAGAGCAGTTCTGATAAGATAACGATCATTTAAATCTTTCAATATCAACATGTTATACCTCCATGCAAGCCAAATCTTATTCTAAGATGGTGTCAGAAAATTGTTTGACTAAAATGGTGGGGAATTACTCCATATTTATCATATAAAACAAGGAATTACAGAGTATTGCGGGGAGCTAAATGTGACAAAGTACGCAGCAAAAACCTAACTGGGTAAAATCACAGTGTTTAGTTTGAGGCTGCTGGAATGAATCTTTCCGGGCTCACAATTGCTGAAATTGGGTAAATAGCACGGATATTATCCTTATACAGCATGGAAGGGCGATTAGAAGTGTAGTCAGATACGGTGTAACCGGCACCAGAGTCCAGCATCAACATAGTTATTAGTGGCTGGTTTTCGCCATGAAGTAAAACATAGACATCATCACCCGGTTGGCATGTTCTTCCCGGTTCAACGACTAAAAACTCCCCTGATTTGACCCGCGGCCATAGTTTGGTACCAATAATCTGCACGCCGAAAGAGGAAAGTTGCGAGTTGTCCAGTCGTAGATAGCCGCCCAAAGGCTCAGTGCAAACCTTACCATCGTCGGTGATGACCTTCAGACGTACAGGCACCCGCTCCTGAAGCTGAGTTTCTGTAAGAGACAATTGTAGCGATTGAGATTGTTGTCTGAGTTCTTTATCAAGTGAGGGGCTGATGTCTGACACATCAACTTGAAGAAGCTTAGCCAGTGCAGATACGGCCTTTGTATTCAGTGAATTACGGCCATAGAAGTAATGCCCCAAGGCAGAAAGGCTGATATCCATCTCATCAGCAATTCTCTGCATTGTGAGGTCAAGACTTTTTTTCTTTGCTTCGTAGATGCTTTTCAGTCTCTCAGCATCAGCAATTTGTTCTGAAGTTAATTTTTTCTTCTGCATCCAGTCATTTTATACCATTGGTACATTTGTTTAATGCATTTTAGGTGTTGTCATATTTGCACTAAAAATGTAGTCTTTCGAATGGAGGACCTATGAAAAAAACAGCGCTAAAAGATCTGGTGAGTAAACATGGTGAACTTAGTCGGGTTGCCAGAGGATTGAATATCCAGCCATCGGCAGTACAGAAGGCGGTTAACTCTGGCCGAGATATCACCATTATCGAATACAAGAACGGGAAAATGGTCGGGTCCGAAGCTCGTCCTTTTCCGGTGCCTAAACACGTCCGCTGACCACGGGCATTTTCAACCTTAAACAAATACACGAGATAACCATGACCAAATCCATTCTTGAACGTCTGCCACAACGTCGTAATCGCGGTGTAACCCCGGATGACATGCGCACCGAAGACATGCGCTGTCGCGTTACTCCGGCTCGTCGGGTTGCAGTTGATGCCGTGGCCCGTAAATGCCGGGATCACGGCGTTTCTCATAAGTCTGACGTAATGAACCTGGCACTGGAGAACCTGGTTTATCAGATGACCAGTTGCGATCCGGAACTTGCCGAAGAAATCCGCCGCGCGCTTAAAGCCGAGGCACTTCCAACCGATCACTCATGGCTTGCTGGTGGAGAAGATGAATAACAATGCCCGTTCTCTCGAAATTGCCCGTCAGGTGCTTATCCGGCAGGCCCGTGCTGCTGGTGGAGAGCCAGCTGTTCAGGCGCTGCTTGATCGCCTGACTGCAAACTATTCGCTTATCCGGAACAACGGTAGCGATAAAAAACACTAAGCGTGCCGGGCTTTCACCGGCACCGTGCTGCGACCAACAGCACTCGGTTAGCAATTGAATGGTAACTCTGTCCCTTTCTGCGAGAAGGGACAGTAGGGCGAACTATGAGCCGAATATTCGATATTGTTCAGTCACTGACTGGGCAGAAAAACAATCTGGTTGTACCCAGGCAGTTTCTGCGCTTCTTTGCCGGAGACCAGCAGGCCTATCAGCTTGCGGCAATTCTGAACCAGATCATCTTCTGGTCCGGGCATTCAACCCGTGACGACGGCTGGTTTTATAAAACTCATGAAGAACTGGGAGAGGAGGTCGAACTCAGCTCCGATCAGGTTCGTCGTGTCGTCGATAAATTATCAAAGGCCTACCTGGCCGGTATTCTCAGTACGGCGAACAAGCGCACGGCCAACGGCGATAAGGTCAAACATTACCACCTTGATGGTGACGCTCTTATCGAAAAACTGTTCCCGGCCACGCCGTGTCCGGAGGAGAAAAAAGAGCCTGATTCGCCAGACGGGAATGGCGAAGCCGCCGAACCGGAACCGCATAACCGCCAGTCCGGAATGGCGGAAGCGCCGCTCCCTGGGTCTGGCGAAGTCGCCGTTCCTATTCTCTATACAGATCAATACACAGATCTAAACATACAGATCTTAAATTATCGTCCGCGCACAATTTCTGAGCAGACGAAGCGGTTTCTTGAACGCCATCCTGATGCTGTCGACGGGGTCTATACCGCCGGTGGTCGCTCATGGGGCAACCAGGACGATGTCGTCGCTGCGGCGTATGTGTTTAAGCGAGCGCTCAACATCAACGCATCCCTCGGCGAACCAAACTGGATTGAGTGGGCAAACGACATTCGCCTGCTGCGCAATGCCAGAAACGTCACGCACAAACAGGTCTGCGAGGTGTTCCGCTGGGCCAACAAACATCATTTCTGGAGCACCAACATCCTCAGCCCGTCCGGACTACGCCGCAAATGGGACAACCTTGTTGCACAGATGGGATGCCGATCAGTTGGCACCGGTTCCGGCGGCCTCGACTGGGATAACACTGACTGGGCTGAAGGAGTACTGGGATGAAAGACCTGATGCAGGCAATACAGAACCGTGACGGCAGGGCGCTCAGCCGACTGGCCAGTGGCGCGCCTCAGCATACCCAGCGTGAAGAGCAGGCCGCTCTGATATTCAACGACCTGTTTCGCCAGTTACGCGCCACTTTCCCGGCTCTCAACACACACGTCAAAACTCAGGATGACCTCGATGAATTTCGTCGAACCTGGATGCTAGCATTTGCCGAAAACAGGATCACCACCATGGCACAGGTGAACGCTGGAATGCAGATTGCTCGCCAGCAGGAAACGCCGTGGATCCCGTCGCCGGGCCAGTTTGTTGCCTGGTGCAGGGAAGGGAGTCTGCGGATAGCCGGTCTGCCTTCTGACGAGGAACTGGTCGAGATTGTCCGGGACTACTGTCGCCAGCGTGGGTATTTGTCCTCTCCGGAGGAGTATGACTGGAAGCACCCGGCGCACTACTGGATGGTTACTGCATTGTATAGCTGTCTGAGGGCCAACAACTGGACTGAGAAAGAATTGCTGGAAGCTGCGCGCCGGGAACTGACCACCATGGCTGAGAAAATCCGTCGTGGAGAACCGATCCCCAAGCCGATTCTGGTACTCACTGAAAAACCGCGCCCGGCATTGTCGCGTGAAGAGGGTTTAAAACGCATCACAGAGATTCGCAATAAGTTCGGCCTGACCAGACGAACGAAGTAACACGAGAAACCGCGCCTGACCAGCGCATTTGAAACCAACAAAACATGAGGTTAGCAATGTTTAATCTGAAGAACCTGCGGTTATACCGCTTAAACCGCGACGTTAAATTTGATACTGACTCGTTGCAGGAAAAACTCCGGGCTATGGCCTTCACACCATGTGGCAGTCAGGATCAGGCAAAAACAGGCTGGGTGCCGCCGCTGGGCAACCATGCAGAACTGCTGTTCCATGTCTGCAATGGTCATATCCTGCTTGCGCGCCGCCGGGAAGAGAAATTACTGCCCGCCGAAATTATCCGAAAAGAGCTAACCGCTAAGGTCGAGAAGCTGGAAAACGAGCAGGGCCGGAACCTCAAGAATGCCGAGAAAGCCAGCCTCAAGGATGAGGTGCTGCACACTTTGCTACCGCGCGCATTCACGCGCCAGTCTGATCTCTGGATCTGGATTGACACCAGCAGCAGCCTGATTGCTGTCGACAGTGCCTCAGCCAAAAAAGCCGAAGATGCGCTGGCGTTGCTGCGCAAAACACTCGGTAGCCTGCCGGTTGTACCGCTGACCATGGAAACACCGATTGAACTGACTCTGACGGGCTGGCTGAAACTTGGTAAGGCACCATTTACGTTTGAGCTGGGAGAGTCTGCCGTTCTGCAGGCGGTGCTGGAAGGTGGTGGGAAGGTCACCTGCAAAAAACAGGATCTGAACAGCGATGAAATAGCCGGCCATCTGTCAGCCGGAAAAGTGGTCACACGTCTTGAACTGGACTGGCACGAGCAAATCCATTTCACGCTTTCGGATGACTTCGGCCTGACAGGTATCAAATACGCTGACCAGCTTCTGGAACAGAACTGTGACCACGAAGATGCTGCTGCACGCTTTGATGCGGACGTAATGCTGTTCACCCATGCCCTGACACGTTTGATCGCCGAACTGATGGAGTGTCTGGGTGGAGAAGTGAAGAAACAGTCCTTCGATGAATTTGAGAACGAAAGTGAACCTGAAGGAAACTGGCAGGATCCACTGTTTACTGACGCTGCACGTTTTGTCCTGGATACCGCGCGTCCGACAATATCCGCTATCCAGCGTCAGTTCCGCATTGGCTACAACCGCGCCGCGCGGCTCATTGAGGCAATGGAGGCTAAAGGATTGCTGTCTACACCGAAACATGATGGCAGCCGCTCTATAGTCGCTGGTGCGGAGGTAATTTGCTGATGGCCTATCAGATTCACACCGGACGCTGTGAAGACGTTCTGAAGACACTACCAGCTGATTCCGTCGATGCATTGGTTACCGATGCCCCTTATGGTCTGACCGACGATCTGGACAAAAATACCCTGAAAGAAGTGCTGCTTCACTGGCTGAATGGTGAAGAATACACCCATAAGGGCGGCAGCTTCATGGGTAAAAAGTGGGACAGTTTTGTGCCGTCACCGGCGATCTTCGAAGAGGCGTTACGGGTACTTAAGCCGGGTGCCTGGTGTGCTGTATTTGCCGGAAGCCGCACGCAGGATCTGATGACACTGTCGCTGCGCCTGGCAGGCTTTGATGTGAAAGATGTCGGTATGTGGCTGTACGGCACTGGCTTCCCTAAATCACTGAATATCGCAAAAGCGATTCGCGCGGCGTTGGGCACTGATGCGCCGGAGTGGGCTGATTTTGGTACCGCGCTGAAGCCAGCATATGAGCCATTCATCCTGTGCCGGAAACCGCTTTCAGGTACGTATGTCCAGAACATCGTGAATTATGGTGTTGGGGTGCTGAATATTGGCGCCTGTCGCATTTCCACTGAGGAGTCATTGGCTGGTGGCGCGGGAGCGCTTCTGTCCGATGTTCGTGATGGTAGTTTGCCTGAGGGGATCGAATGGATTCCGGCTGCTGGTGGGCGATGGCCAGCCAACATTCTGCATGATGGCAGTGACGAAGTGGTGAACCTGTTTCCCGCACAGGCTGGCGCGGCTGCGCCGGTCAAGGGTACGGAACCCTCTGCCGCTGGCGATGGTATGGTTTACGGTCTGCGTGCTCGCGTCAAAACATATTTCCACGGCGACCAGGGAAGTGCAGCACGCTTTTTCTACTGCGCAAAAGTTTCCAAAAATGAGCGTGATATTGGTATGGAACGCTTTGTACCGGTCACGGCCAGCGATATGACTGGCGGGCGCAAAGAGGGCAGCGTGGGAATAAACGATCCGCGCGCTGGCGCCGGGCGTACTGCCGGGGCGAAAAATCCGCATCCTACCGTAAAACCCCTTTCCCTGATGCAGTACGTTTGCCGTCTGGTTACGCCGCCCGGCGGCACTATCCTTGATATGTTCATGGGATCAGGCAGTACAGGCTGCGCAGCAGTGGGCTCAGAGTTCGGGTTTATCGGTATCGAGATGAATCCGGACGATTGCGTCACCGCAGCGGCACGTATTGGTTATGTCTATAAACAACGGGAATGCTCCGATGGGGTCAGAGTATGAGAGCCTTACTTAACCCCATCATCATTCGCGAATTGGATCTGGTAATTGTGCGACCGGGTCGGTCACTGATGGGATTGTTTTACGGCCCAATCATCATTGAGCCCGCAGGCGAAAAGGAGGCCGGGCGTAAGCCCGGTTTACTGCCGGAAGCGCAGCCATTACTGTCGGATCCCGCATATTCCTCATTCTGGATGAATCCTGAAGTGCTGCGCGCCGCTGGTGACTCAGTCCAGAGCTGGGTCGGAAAGTTTAACGTCTGCCAGTGGAACGATGGTGCAGATGAATACCATCACCCGGAACTTACCACGGCCAAGTACGAGCATTCAGGCCTTTGCCTGTGCTGGCATCATGACCGCGTGCTGGTGGACCAGCCTCTGGCACTGGTTGAGAAAGTTGCGCGGCAAAATGCGGCGCAATACATTCTTGAATCAGTTCGCTCGCATTTTCGGTACCCCGATCATCACATCGTTACTATCAGTGACCTGGGGTGCTGGGCGTTGGTGAAACGTGTTGCTAGTCTCCTCCCTGACACAGTTATTCGTAAGTTGCTGTGCATGCCTTCAGCTGAGCCAATTAAGCCTGTCTACCGCGAGAGCGAACTGGTAATACACCCGCCAGATCCACTAGCAATAATTACAACTGCCGCCGAGGAAGCGCCTGTATTGGCCATCACCGTCGATGCTGACGCGCCAGCGCAGTACATGCGCCGTCCGAAAATTCCTCGTTGGGAATGTCAGGTGTACACTGATTGGGTCAAAATACAGGCGTGCTGCGGTTGCGGTGCGCCGGGAGACGATCCGCACCATCTTATTGGTCACGGGTTCGGCGGTATCGGCATGAAAGCAGGGGATTTCCACGTTATGCCCATGTGCCGTATTTGCCACCGGGATCTGCATGACAATGTAGCTATATGGGAGAGTCAACACGGTAGTCAACTGGAACATATTTTCCGGTTACAGCACCGTGCACTGGGGCTGGGTGTGATTGTGGCAGGCAGCGAAATGGTAGGTAAGTTGCTCAAGTAAGGTTTGTGTCAAATGGGAGCAACGATAACCTAATAACCTTTTAGTCGTTGAAGGAGGAATCAATGCGGCCGTAGACTTCTGGCTTGACCACCTCTTTTTAGTGACCTCAGTTATGTTCTTTGAATGAGGTGAAAAGAGCCAGAATTCCTCACCTTTTGATCCTATTTTTTCTAGTTTTTAGCGATATTAACTGGAATATAGATAAAAATTGACATATGGTTATTTAGCTTAGCTACTAATCACTATTTTTATAAATGGATGTTCTGTGAAAAAAAATATTACAGTAACTATTGATTCAAACTCGTTTCCCAACGGTCAAGTTCAGTACTATAATCCGCTTCTTAAAGTTAACAAAATCGATGTGAATTGCATGCTAATTCATACCGCTTTGTGGACTCGTCCCCCCAAGCTTACTGGTTTTCATTTGTCTGACTTCTGGGCTTGGCTAAGATATTTCCCTGCCTTTTCGAAAACTTCAACTGACTTGCGACTTCGTAAAGAATGGAAAGACATAGATCCCCACCAAAAAACCATCTTAAGTGATGAAATAGGTGTTGGCTCAACCACGTTTACATTAATTGATACTCTAGGTTTTCAAGGGTTTATAGATGCAATTTATGTATTAGAGACATTGAATCTTACTCATCTTCTTTTAAAGAAATCTAAAAATGGTAAAGGTAAAACCCCTGACTATATTGGCTTGGATAATTTTGGTAGAGTTGTCGCTCTTGAATGTAAAGGTACGCAGAATAAAATAAAAGATTTACACAAAGCTATAACAAAGGGGGTGGATCAAAAGGAGAACTTGACAAAAAATCCGGCAGGTCAAATTAAAATAGGTCTGGTTGGTGGGGTTTTTATTCCGCAGTTTGACAATCCTGAAAGTGCACTAATACACTTCCGAGACCCTGACTGGAATGAATTTAACAAAATTATTTCAGAAGTCAATCCTCAGGATCTTACTAAAGCAATCATTAGAGGGGCGGTGATTAAACAATTATATCTCGCTGGTGCAAACAATTCAGCTAATGAGTTGTCAAATTATGTTAAAGGAAGCAATTTTGAATTTTCCCTTCAATCTATTAAGGAATTAAAGTCCTTTGAACGGGGAAGCGTGGTATTCAGTCACAGATTAAAACATCCAGCTGAAGGTGGGATCTCACATATAAAATTTAGTGCTAAAATAGAAAAAAATATTTTTGATATCGTGCAAAAAATAACCTCAAGTTACACTGATGTATCTGTGTTAATTAATCAGTTCAGTGTCACAGAGGAAAATTTTAACCGACGGCATGATGATCATTCATGGAGCGCCTATGAGAGTGAAGATAGTGGGATGATCGTATCCCCACAAGGATTTAACTTTAAATTAAGTTATAAAACAAATAACTAGTTACTGCATTAAACTGAACTTATTTCATAAAGATTAATGAGATAAGTGTGTTGTAGAGCCGGCGTACTTACCCCTCCGTCTATAAAAACCTAATTAATATCTTAAAGGCATGTTTGATGGAGGGGGAAAGCTTTAGAAAAATCATGTGTCATAGGGGAATAATTCCGTGCTAATTAATTTTGCTATGTAAATTAAGTCATCAACTGTAACGAAGAATTATTCTGTAATTCTGCTCCTCACTCATAGAGGACCTCGTAGCTCTTCTGTCAGCCCTCTGCATGCCATGAAGAGTAGTAGTTAGGTTTGTGTTAAAACTCACCAACCCCTTGTGATACGATGGTTGCTTTAGATTGTCACATGGGGGCAGATTTTGAATTCATACGTTTTCCTTGCTGGGGCTATTGTAGCTGAAGTCATCGGTACAACCCTGATGAAGTTCTCTGACGGATTTACACGCCTATGGCTATCTGTAGCAACCATTGTGTATTACTGCTCTGCTTTCTTCTTGCCTAGACGCTGTCGACCATTCCAACTGGTATTGCGTACGCAATTTGGTCAGGTGCTGGAATCGTATTAATCAGCCTTTTGGGCTGGTTGGTAAGTGGGCAAAAGCTTGATTTCCCGGCCATCGCAGGCATGATCCTTATCTGCGCTGGGGTTCTTGTTATAAATATTTTTTCAAAATCCTCTCCACATTAATTTTCTTGAAAGAGAGTCGGATATCTGGCGCGCTTAGGTGGTTTCTTCGATTAAAGATGCTGTCCACAAATTCATTTAACTTATACCCGATTTTCGCCTTTGCCAGACGGTCAACGCGACCGTTTAAGAGGCCTCGGTATAATGACTGAGTAAAAACTCAGGTGTGCCGCAGTAGCGGTGTTCCAGGCGATGACCCGTACCACATTGTTGGCCATGGGTTTGGGGGGATACGAACAGAAGCAGGGCATTTCTACGTAATGCTTCTGAGTCGTGTTTGCCATAATGAACTGCACAACAATGCCGCTTTTGGGGAGCAGAAACACGGTAGTCAGTTTGAGTTCGTACTGTGGATACAACATCGTGCGCTAGGGCCGGGGGAGCTAAAACTAAAGTGATGCATTACTTGTTCTCATGACTGTATTATTGTTTTATGATTCATCTGCCACTTTTCTCATGGAATCAAACGGATGAACCAGAAAGCATGGTCTTTTAAAGCAGTAGGTCAGGATGATCTTCGGTACTTTGGTAATAATGGTTATCACGATGACTCGACTAGTTTTTACAGATATGACAATTTTGTTCCAAACCATAAGCAAGTCAAAAAGGGAGATATTGTCATAGTAACTGACAGAAAAAATGTCCTGGGTATATCAGTCATAGATAATCTAATATCGGCTCCGTACATTAAAATTCGTAACCGATGCCCACATGAAAACTGCGCACCAGCAAAGTTAATCCATCGTAAATCTAAAAAACCAGAGTGGCGCTGCAGCAATGGTCATGAATTTAATCATCCTAAAGTAGAAGAAGTCTCTGCGTTAGAATTTAAAGCTGACTATAAAAAACATTACAAACCAATTAGTTCCGTCTCTATAACAGAATTAATATCTCACACACCACGCTACAACGTTCAGAGTTCAATTCAGGAAATCGACTTTGAATGGGCAAAAAATCTGTTTGGCGGCATCGTTCAGTTGGACCCTACTGAAGCGGACTGTGATGATACTCTTCTCGATGCTGATGATCAGCGAAAGGCTGTTTTGCGACATATTAAGCAACGGCGCGGTCAAAAAGCATTTCGTGACAGTTTGATAGCCCAAACCGCTAAATGCGCTGTAAGTGGCTGCGAAATTGTTGATATCCTCGAAGCCGCACATATCACTGCATACAAAAATGATACACACAATCATGTAAGCAATGGACTATTATTGCGTTGTGACATGCATACGCTTTACGATCTGGAACTATTTGCTATCGATCCGGATTCATTCATTATTTACTTTGCTTCACAGATCCAAGATAAAGAATATACGCGGTATCATGGGAAAAAATTACAAGTAACGTATAAAATTAATCGTGGAGCACTTGTGGAAAGATGGGAAAGGTTTATTGAAAAGAATGAGTTAGTTGAAGACGTACCGATGAGTATGGCCATTCAGATTTAGACGCTGTTACATATGGGGATTACATTTCATTAAACATTCTCTATGTTCAAAGTCTGTTCCTGACTCTGAGTCGATTACCATAACTCATGGTCACAATTCCGTTAAGGTACAGATCTTAATTATCTGTACCTATCAATGTCATTCTGACGATTTTACCGGAGATATTAACCACCCATTGATTGTGCTGCTTTTTTAAGCAAATTTTTGCGACATCGATAACTGACTAGTAACAACACAAATGACAAGATTGCGCTGGCTATTTTACGATATATTTCATTTTTTTCTGAATAACTCTCATAAGCATCAGCAAGTGCACTATATGTTCTGGAAAGACGCTGTACGGATGTGAAATATGACACCATTATATTATCACATATCTCAGATTGAGAATTTTCAGATTGAGAAATATTGCGCATTATCACCCGAGTTTGCGCAACTAAAGCATCAGACAGTTTATCCTCAGATGGAGCGGACAGTACTGAAACCAGTGCCAGATAATCTTTAGCTGCATTTTTATTACACTCCGCCAACTGAGGAAAAATTTTATGCAACTCATCAGCCGTTATTTTAACTGACTTGCGAATTTCCGGAGTAAGACTCATATACCAGTTAACATATTTTAACTCTTCAAAGGGTTTTAGCATACCGATGATAATTGGTTTTTCGGCCAACCAAAAATCCAAATAACGCGATTCTGAAATGCTTACCTTTAGTGCAATTTGTGCAGTTTCAGCGAATGTATGCTTACGGGATGTCAATTCCTTCCTCATTTCATCCCGTTGTTTTTGATACTCATCACGTAAATTAATAAACAACTGCGTATGTTCAATGACGATATTTTCATAATAACCTGGTGGCGTTACAGGAATGGATTTTAAGCTTAACCATCCAAAATTAAATAATCCGACGCATATCATGAGTAATACTGCTACTATTTCGTATTTATTGCGCCTGACAATCTGAAAAAATACTATCATCAATACTTTTCTCTTATTAAACTTATTTGTATGTGCGGCTCTTCATTCAACCTCTTTCGTAATCTCTACTACTAGCTTCACTCTGGGGCTGTTAGTTTCTCACTGTGTACCTCGCTTGAATAAGTGTATGTTCTGTTCTCTTGAGAACTACATCGCACAATACAAAAAACTTCCGCTTCAGGAGCCGGGGTGACGTTGAAGTAATCTGTATTCAAACTGGCTAAGGAGTCAGCCTTGATATGGGCTGACTCATTTTAGAAATGATAACTATTTCTGGCTCGAACGACACTCTCTGCACCAGCTTTGATTTGTCGCGCCAGAAGGTATTGTTCTGAAGCCGAAGAGAACCTGTAGCTCGCTAGCCGTGTGTGCTGTAGTCTGTTTACAATTTGGACATGTATGTGGAAGATTTACTGTTCCTACCATTTTGAGCTCCTTTAGATTTCACCGCGTTCTTTGAGAATCTTCATTGCGACACTTTTTTCACGATCGCTGGCTGAACTGAAGAATCCCTCTGACTTGATCAGCTGTTTCAAATCTGCACTGTTTTTACCTTCAAGACGCATTTTAATAGCCTGCAACTCATTTACTTGAGCTTCTAGTGCGCTAGCTACGCCTTTTATGATTTTTCCTGTGACGTTCCAAAATCCCACGTTTATTTCTCCATTTTTTCATCTGGTTCTTCTCGAACCAGAACATGCTGAAAAGTTTGCGATTCACTCGAGAAAACTTAATTATCGGCATGTGCCCCATAAACCTGAGAAATCAATTTTTAACAATTTATGAGAAGGGAAACAATCTTGGTGGAGGCTTACTTACAGTGATTTTTACCCAGTGTATCTTGGAGAAGATTTTGTTACGGATGCGGTGCTGCTTACGGGGTTGTATAGGGGTATATTCTTTGCCACTAATATTTTTATACGACGATAAAATATGATTAATTTGGCGTATTATGTGAATGCTATTAAAAACGGAAAGGAAGTAATTTGCATTCAAGAACAGTGGGTGCAGGATGATTTGGCTGAAGTTGAAACTATCGCCATGGAATGGCTTCATGATAGCGGTGTGGTAATCCGATGCACTAATGAACTTGAAGCTACACAACATCCCAATAATGTTTGCCCTGAATGTCGGATTTGTTGGGAAGTGATAGATGCGGCAGGGCAGGAAATCAGGCCAATGAAGAAGAATTTTCATAATGTTTGTCAGGAGTCATTCTGGTTGAATATGAATTGACAGCCTGTACTGCATTTCACTTTTTGCAACACTGAAAGCAATTACTCCTGTTTATGAGATAATTATCGCGACCAATGCAGGTTAGCGAGAAATCATAATGAGCATAGAAACGGCTATCAAAATCTTCGATCCCCGGACAGCTAAGCTGGAACCGCGAGGTGGTAAGTCGTCCATCCACTGGGATGATATTGCGGCAATGCTGGCA
The DNA here is from genome assembly GCF_018342065.1 of Citrobacter sp. FP75. Classification (GTDB taxonomy): domain Bacteria; phylum Pseudomonadota; class Gammaproteobacteria; order Enterobacterales; family Enterobacteriaceae; genus Citrobacter. Next base: position 1,217,266 of record NZ_JAFDOE010000001.1, read on the forward strand.
ACACTGGAGCGTGAAAACCCAGTGGGTTATCAGATGATAATGGTGAATTACAGGGATGATAAGCAGCAGGAGCGCGCGTTGCGTGACAATGTCACAAAGTGGGCGAAAGCTTTCTGCTCTAAAAGCCAGTTAGCTCACAGACCGCTGGTTGAAGGGATGTGCCAGACGGTTGTCGACCTCCAGTTTCATCGGCCACTGAGCAGTCAGCATCGATCTCTTCAGCACCTGCATCGCCTGTATGGTCCGTATGCTCAGCGTGAAACTACACGTATGAAGAAGCTGAAAAAAATGCTCAGTAAAGAGCTGCGTGCTGACCGAATTAGTTACCTCGAAGATCAAATTTCAGCAGCCAGGCAGAATATTAATAACTGGGTAGTAGCCCATGCGCAGGCATCCACTCATTGCCCGCGCTGCCGTGGGACTGGAATCATTAACCAGCCTCAGCATGGCATTTGCCCCGTCTGCAATGGCGATCGACATATCGCCCCGACGCACCGGGAAATCTTGCGTCATATCAGTAGCAATACAGGCCAGGTCGAAATGTACTGGTTTGTGATGGACGAATGCCGCTGGTGGTTATCGGCCAGTGCCAGTGCAGCGACAACGCGGCTCTATGAACTATTTGAAATGAATCGCGATGGTTGACACAAAACGGTGTCAGGATGAAAATCCCAACAATAGCTGTATCTCTCATAACCCGCCTCGTGCGGGTTTTTTTGTGCCCGCTTCCGGGCAAGGAAAACACAAATGGTCGAAAAAGAACCCGGTATTCTCGGCTGGATCGCATCTCTGGCACCATGGGCAGTCGGGCATGCCTACGCAACCTGGGGAAGTATCACTGCCTTCCTCGCTGCGTTGTGGTCGAGTCTGAAAGATGGGCGGGGATGGTTGTCATCTTTGTTCGGCGGCGTGTTAGCTGTTCTGATAACACTCAGCGTTCTGGCGGCGATGAGAAAAAGTGGGCTTCACGAAGAGTGGATGCCTCTTGTGGGCCTGGTTGTTGGCTTCGTAGGTGCTGACAGGATCCGCGCGGCAGTTCTGGATGCGTGGGAATTACGTAAAAATAAACTGGTGAAAAACAATGAATCAGAAAAGTGAAATTATACCGCTACTGCGGCAAGAAGAAGGTGTCCGATATTCGCCGTACATTGACAGTCTTGGTTTTCCGTCGACAGGCGTGGGTTTTAAGCTCGGTCCTTCAGGTGCGCCACTTTCACACTACACATTTACGCTGGACGACGACACTATTGACGCATGGCTCTACAGTTACGTTGATGCAACTCATGAGGCAATGACTGATAACGATGACATTGCTCAGGCCTTAACTCATTGTAATCAGCCGCGGGAGGATATTCTGACCAGCATGGGTTATCAGATGGGAGTCTCGGGTCTGGCGGGTTTCCATCACATGCTTTCAGCGATCGTTGACGAAGACTGGGATGAAGTTGCAGCCCAGATGATGGACAGTACATGGGCCAAACAGACGCCGGAACGTGCCAGCCGTCATGCTGAAGTAATGCGTAATGGCCAGTGGTCACCAACCTATGATTTTTGATTTATAAAATGCTGATAATTGATGTCTCGCTACGTTAAAAACAGCATAAATTATCTGATTTTCATCTACTTCCCGAGGGTTGTATTTTCAAACCCAGCATAAAACTCTGTTAGGAATTCTCATGAAATCGACAATCGTCTTAACTGGCGTGACATTGTGCTGCCTGTTGTTGTCCGGTTGCTCTGGTGCCAGAGTTGTGGAAACCACCACGTCCGCGGGTACAACGCTGTCTACAGTCAGGGTTTCTGGCGGTACTGAGCTTACCTTTAATCAACAATCCGGCTTACTGTGCATTGATGCAACCGGAAGCAGTGCTTGCTCCCGTCCTATTCAAGAATAGAAGTAGTTACTCCAGAGCGTCGCGTGCGGCGCTCGATAGTGATTACTGGATGTTGATATGGCGAAAACTGACTGGAAAAAGCTGGAGCAGGAGTTTCAGCGTGCTCATGCTAAATCTGGCATCAAATTGCAGGACTGGTGTGAACAGAAAGGTATCAGTTACGCCACTGCCCGCCGCCACATCAAAATGCGCAGAAGTGCGCAATCTGATGCGCAAAAGAAAGTGCGCAAAACTGCGCAGTCTGTTTCTGAGGAATCCGGTGCGGATGCTGGAGAGGACGAAGATGCGCACAGTACTGATGACGATGAAAATTGCGCAGATCGGCCAGAAACGAAACGGATTCGCGGAGCCCGATCTTTGGCCCCAACAAATGCATTCCAGGAGCGCAATACCGCCGCTGTAAAACATCGGGGTTACGCAAAGTATCTGGACGCAGATAGCCTGATGGATGACGCCAGCGAGATGGCGCTCATTGATGAACTGGTGTTCACTCGCGCGCGGGCGCTTTCCGTCACCAGCACAATGAAACGCATGTTCTCCGATATGGAGGAGGCAGAGACTGTAGAACTCCGCGTCGAACTGTACGGCAAGATACTCCAGGCTGAACAGGCACTGGACCGGAATATCGGTCGTATTGAGTCCATTGAACGCACGCTCAGTACACTGGACGTGTATGCCGCAACCACACCGAAAATCATCGCTGATACAGCGCGTATCAAAGCGGCTACCGCCAAACTTAAAGCCGAGACTGACATCCTCACCAGCAATAAGCGGGGCGTGACCACGCCAATGACGTTGATCATTGCTGACCTGCAGGCTATGCACAACTCCGGACGGATAAATGACTTCCCGGAAGAGTGAGCCGCAATATTGCGAACCGGACCTGATCGGTATGTCAGAGGAAGAGAAGCGTCTCTTTATCCTGACAAAGCTCAGTAACCCGTGGTGGCGTCTCAACAACCTGTACCAGATTCAGGATGAGAAAGGGATTCTTGTCACGTTCCGCATGCGACCGGCGCAGCGCCGTCTGTTCCGGAACATGCACAACAAAAACACCATTCTGAAAGCGCGCCAGCTTGGTTTCTCCACCAGCATCGATATCTATCTTCTGGACCAGGCGCTGTTCACGCCAAACCTTAAGTGCGGGATCGTCGCACAGGATAAACAGGCGGCAGGCGAGATATTCCGTACCAAAATAGCCGTGCCGTTCGATAACCTGCCGGGATGGTTGCGGGCCTGCTTCTCTGTCGTCGAGCGCCGCAGCGGGGCGAATGGTGGCTTCATCCTGTTCGGGAACGGCTCAAGTATCGGCGTGGCCACGTCATTCCGTTCCGGTACCGTCCAGCGACTGCATATATCCGAGCATGGGAAAATATGCGCGAAGTATCCTGCAAAAGCGAAGGAGTTGCGCACCGGTACGCTTAACGCCGTGGCGGACGAGTGCATCATCTTTATCGAATCCACCGCCGAAGGTGTTGGCGGGGATTATCACGGCATCTGTACGGCGGCAATTGAACTGGAGCAGGCAGGCATTGAGCTTACTGCTCAGGATTTTAAGTTTCACTTCTATCCCTGGTATGACGATCCGAAATATCAGGCCTCCGTACCTGCAGGCGGTCTGCGTCTCAGTAAGTACCACCAGAAGTATTTTGCCGCCGTTGAGCAGCGCATGGGTATCACGCTGACCGACTCGCAGAAGCAATGGTACATCGGCAAGGAGCGGACGCAGGGCGAAGAGATGAAACAGGAGTTTCCGTCCACGCCGGAAGAAGCGTTCCTGACGTCCGGGCGTCGGGTATTCGACGCGATAGCAACCATGCGCGCCGGTGGCCGGTGCATCACGCCGCTGATTGTCTACGACATGGACCCGGTTACCGGGAAAAAGTTGAAAGTACAGGCATTGCGCGGCGGCAACAAAGAGGAACTCCAGCGCACGCTGATGAATCACCTGCTGGTCTGGGAACTGCCGGACCCGGATGATGATTATGCGATCGGCGCAGATATCGCAGAAGGGCTGGAGCATGGTGACCGCTCATCGTTTGACGTGGTGAAGAAGAGCACCGGCGAGCAGGTGGCGCATTGGTACGGGCATCTGGACGCGGAACTGTTTGCCATGCTGCTGGCCCACGCCGGGCGCCTGTACAGCGGCATTGTCCGACAGGGTGAACATGAAACTCAGATCCCGGCGTACATCGGACCGGAACGAAACAACCACGGTCACGCAGTTATTCAGAAACTCCGTGAGATTTACCCCACCAGCAGGATCTACACCGAAGAGTATATCGACCGGGACAACGACGACGAAACGGCAAAGCTGGGCTGGCTGACCACCAAACAGAGTAAGCCCATCGCCATCGAGGGCATGAAAACCCTGCTACGCGAAGACTGCGACGGGATCCGCTGGCTGGGAACCATCACCGAAATGTCCTCATACGTTTATGACAAGAAAGGTTCGATGAACGCGCAGGAAGGCTGCTTTGACGATCAGGTCATGAGCTACTGCATTGCTCAGGAAATGCGGGCACGTATGCCTGCACGCCCGGTTACCGTCTACAACGACACCAGACCACAGCACTGGATGACACAATGAAACTTATCGAAATCAGCAAGAACCGCCAGCATCGCGGACAGTTCACACAGACGCAGTTACTTAATCTCATGGGCGATATCGACGGTCAGCCGGACTGGCGTACCGACGCAAACCGGTGCTGTGCCTATTATGACGGCGATCAGATACCCCCGCAGGTGGCCGCTGTGCTGGAAGAGCGGGGGCAGCCGGTTGAATGTCAGAACCTGATAGCTCCGGCTATTGACTCCGTGCTGGGTACCGAGGCGAAGACGAGGTCAGACCTTCGGGTTGAGGCCAGCTATGAAAACGACGACATGGAGAAGCTGGCGGAAGCGCTTAACGCTGAGTTTTATACCGTGTGTCAGGAGATGCGCATTGATCGCGTCCGTTCTGATGCCTATGCCGGGCAGATTAAAGCGGGACTGTCATGGGTGGAGGTTCGTCGCAACCCCGACGTTACCGGGCCGCGCTATATTGCGGAGCAGATTAACCGCAACGAAGTTGACTGGGACTGGCTGAGTAAAAAGCCCGATCTGCGTGATGCGCGCTGGGTGCGCCGCCGTCGCTGGATTGACCTGGATGAAGCTGTGATGTTGTTCCCGCAGCGGGCCGAGACGCTGAAGAATGCCGTCGGTACATGGGACACTTTCGACGACATTGAGCGCATTGATGGTGATGACGTCGATCTGCGTAGTGGCTGGGAAGAACGGCAGACATGGAGCCGCAACGAAGCAGAGTATCTCAGTACCAGTCGCGACCGCATCATGCTATATGTGATCTATTACCGCGTCTATGAACGTATCCCGATGCTGGCACTGCCGACCGGCAAGATGGTGGAGTACGATAAAAATAACGTTGCTCATGCCGTAGCGGTCGCCAGCGGGCGGGTTAAGGTTGAGATGCGTCTGGTCTCGTTTATCCGGGAATCGTGGTGGGCAGGGCCGTATCATCTGGGCGATCGTCCGTGTGATGCGCCGCAGGGGATGTTCCCGCTGGTACCTTTCTGGGGATTTCGTAAAGACCAGAGCGGTATTCCCTACGGCCTGGTGTCGCGAATGATCAGCGCGCAGAACAGCTACAACTTCCGACATCTGAAGGTTACCTGGTTATTACAGGCGTCGCAGGTCATCATGGATAGCGATGCCACAAACATGACCGCAGAGCAGGTGCGCAAAGAGGCGAACCGGCCGGACGGTGTGTTTGTCCTCAATGCCGATCGTAAGAACAAAACCAAAGCAGCGGATGCGCTACAGATTAACCGGGACAGCAGTGTCAGCGCTCAGCAGATGCAGGTTATGGAATATGACCGCCAGAATATTCAGGACTGCGCCGGGATCTATTCCAGCTATATGGGGCAGGACACCAGTGGTGTGGTTTCGGGAATAGCGGTCAGTAACCTGGTCGAGCAAAGTTCAACTACACTGGCCGAGATCAATGATAACTATACGATGGCCTGTAATGCGCTGGGTGAACTGGTGCTGAATTATCTGCTGGAAGACCTGAAGCAGAAGACCAGCTATACCATCGTGGTGAACAGGAAGGACAAACGACGCCGCAAAGTGGTGACCATCAATACGCCGGGTGATGATGGCAAGATAACCAACGATATCAGCCGCCTCGATGCACGTATTGTTCTGGCCCCGATCGACTCTACGCCAGCGTACCGTGCCCAGCTTGCAGATCGCCTCATCGGTATCATCCAGAAACTGCCGCCGCAGGCTCAGTCTGCCGTTATCGATCTGGTGCTGGAACTGGTGGAAATCCCGAACAAGGATGAGTTTATCGACCGCGTCAGCCGCGCGCTGGGAACGCAGGATCCGCAGTACATGACCGACGAAGAGAAACAGGCAGCCCAGCAGCAGGCGAAGCTCAATGAGGTTGCTCAGGTGCTCCAATTCAAACAGCAGATAGCGGAGATCCAGAATAAGGATGCAGATACCGAAAGCAAGCAGGCCAGCGCGAACAAGTCTCAGGCCTCAGCCGATGGGCAGAGGTATTCTGACGGGTTAACCATGGCCCAGACCGGGCAGATTATGCAGCAGATGGAATTGACCCAGCAGACGATTACGCAGCAGGGGGCGCAGATACAGCAATTGCAGCAATTGATTATAGATTTAGTGGAGAAAAAACACCCAGCAGTTGGGGTGGAAATTTAATTATGTGAGTTATATCCATTCAGCTAACATTTTTCCCACTATTATGAAATTAGGAGATTTTTCAATTAGTAAGGAGTGATTTATGCCCTACACATATGTATGTTTATTTTCTATTGAAGGGGCTTTAGCATTGGTTGGTAAAAAAAACATTTACTGGGATGGTACTAGAGTTGCATTAAATTTTTCCGGTCAATATTGTTTCCCCGGTGGTGCTATTGAAGCTCAAGATGATATTGATGACGGTAACCAGATTGTTGCGGCCCAAACTGGAGCTTTACGTGAACTTCATGAAGAAACAGGTATTATTATAAACCCTATGCAGGGCATGACAATAAATACGGTTCCATTTCTTGAGGGGAGTTATTATTGTACATTTATATCTGTGCCTTTAAATGTACTTAATAGTTATGTTGCAGATTTCAATAGCGGGATTTTTCAGCCAGCACATAACGAGTTCTCATCACTTCACCGCTTTCCAGTTGATTCATTAATACACCGATTTACGACAGAAATACAAATTCCATATGAAGCTGCGAGGAATTTAGTTTTACGTCGTAAATGTGGACCGATATCGAGAGATGAATGGAGAAGATCATTAGACAGGGATTGGTTTAGGGATATAGTGGCTTATCTCATAGCAAATTATTTCAATTAGAGTAATAACACTATATTGGGATTTGAACTACTTGACTTTACGAAATCGCAGGATGAAAATCCCCACAATAGCCGTACTACCTTCTTAACCCGCCTTTGAGCGGGTTTTTGCGTTTTTACGCCGCCCGGAGCGCGCCGGGCTTCTTTCCATCAGTGCATCACAGCAAAGCCGTTCCTCCGTGGAGCGGCTTTTTTGTATGTACTTTTCGTTAGCCGACGACACAGGCAAAGGTGAGATATGAGCAACGTTGAATTTACAGGTACCGAGACTTTAGAAGAGTTAGAGGCAAAGCTGGAACAGATTGATGCTGAACCGGACGAGGAGATCATCGATGACCTCAACCCGGAGGACAAGCCTGATCCAGTGTCTGCACCGACTACCATCCAGACGGGCGATAAACCGCAGCCAGCCGCAGCCGATCCCAAACCGGAAGATGGCGGGCAGGCAGCACAACAGCCGACGCCGGGCGAGGGTGATAAGGCGGCAGAAGGCAACAAGCCGGTAATTCTGGCTAAGGACGGTGTGCACACGATTCCGTATGACGTGCTGGAAGCCACTCGCGAGCGGGCGCGTCAGGCGGAAGAACGAGCACAGCAGTTGTCTGTTGATGCTGCAAAGGCCACGCAGCTCGAAAAGGAACTGAACGACCTGAAACAACGGGCAGTGGATGCCGGTGTGGATGCCAGTCTTCTCGATGATTCCGGGCTGAATGATGAACAGCTTAAGGAGTTGATGGAAGAATACCCCGCGCTTGGTAAACACCTGCAGGCTCTTACCCGACAGATCAGCGCATTAGCCGCCAGCCCCACGGCGGCGGCACCGGCCAGTGTTCCGTCTGCGGGGGCCAGTCCGGTTGATATGGCATTAATGCAGTTACCGGAACTCGATGGCTGGCGCAGCGGCGATCAGGATCGCTGGGATATGGCGCTGGTTATCGACGGGCGACTGCAAAAAGACCCGGCATTCGCCGGAAAATCTCTCGTACAACGCTTTCAGGAAGTGGAGCGCCGGGTTAAGGCCGCCTTTGGCGATGCCCCGGCGCAGGACCAGGCAACCATTGCAGCGCAGGCAGACAAAGCGGTCGCGGCAGCCGCTGCCACGTTGCCGGGTTCACCTTCCGATATTGGTTCGACAGTCACAGCACCAACCACGGACAGGGCCGCCCAGATTGCGGCGAAGTCCGGGAATGATCTGCTGGGTTCAATGGCATCGATGAGTGATGCTGAAATTGAGTCGCTGCTGTCGAGTCTGGACATCTGACAACCCGCCACCCGGCGGGTTTCTCTTTAATGGAATCAGGATATGACTACAGTAACCTCGGCTCAGGCGAATAAGGTTCTGCAGGCCGCGCTGTTTGTCGCAGCTAACCGCAACCGTTCATTCGTCAATATGCTGACAGAGAACGCCCCGAAGAATGCGCAGGGCGACAACGGCAAGCGCAGTGCAGAGCAGTCCAGCCCGCATGCGCCGGTTGTCCGCGTAACCGATTTAACCCGCCAGGCAGGCGATGAAGTGGATGTTGATATCTTCTTCAAGCTGAACAAGCGCCCGACTATGGGCGATAAAAAACTGGAAGGTCGCGGTGAAAACCTCGAACAGTCCACGTTCGGTCTGAAGATCAACCAGGGCCGTCATATGGTTAACGCCGGTGGCCGCATGTCGCAGAAACGCACCAAGCACAATCTGGGCAAGACCGCCCGCACACTGCTGGGTACGTACTACAACGACCTGGCAGATCAGGTCTGTACGGTACAGATGATGGGCGCACGTGGTGATGTGACTGCCGACGATATCATCGTTCCGCTGGCGGACGACCCGGAATTCGCGGAAATCATGGTCAATGATGTGAATCCGCCGACCTATGGCCGCCAGATGTACGGCGGGGATGCCACCAGCCTCGAAACGCTGGATTCTGCGGATCTGTTTACGCTGGATGTGGTGGACAATCTGTCCCTGTATCTCAGCGAAATGGCGCACCCTCTGGCACCGATTAAGCTTGCTGCCGACGAAATGTCCGGTGACTCCCCGTATTACGTCATGTTTGTCACGCCGCGTCAGTGGAATGACTGGTACACCTCCACCAGTGGTAAAGACTGGCAGATGATGGCGGCGGCAGCGATCAACCGTTCCAAAGGCTTCAATCATCCGATCTTCAAAGGTGACACCGCCATGTGGCGCAACATTCTGGTTCGCCAGTACAGCGGCATGCCGGTGCGCTTTAACTCAGGTTCAAACGTCACTGTCTGCAATAACGACAAAGACGCGACGACCAAGATCGTTACCACCACAACAATGGTGGACCGCGCCGTTCTGCTCGGCGGGCAGGCGATTGCCAACGCCTATGGTTCCGGTGAATGGGGCAGCCCGTTCCAGCAGCACACCGAGAAGGTGGACCACGGCAACACCACCGAAACCTCCATCCGCTGGATCAACGGTCTCAAGAAAATCCGCTTCCGTGGCAAAGACGGTTACGTGCAGGACTTCGGTACCATCTGCGTGGACACCGCTGTTTCCCAGACCAACAACCCGACGCTGTAGGCGTCTTCCTTTCTTCGGGCGGCATTGCTGCCCGCTCTTTTATCAGGAGCTCGTTATGCCAACGATTCAGGCATCGTCTTATAACCGGCCTGTTTATCAGGGTTCGCACGGTAACCAGTCAGTCGCGATTGCGAAATATACGTTTAATGCTACGGCGGTGGATACGGTTGTCGATATCTTCAGTCTGCCACCGGGTGCTCAGCTAACGACGGCATTGCTGTATTCCAGTTCAGGTCTGGGTGAAGGTGCGGGTGTCGATCTGCTTATTGGCGGCGCGGTAGTTACCTCCGTTGATGACTTTTCCGCAGCGGATACCACTCATACCCGTTGTGTTCTGGAAGAAACCACTGAAAACACCGATGTATCTGTTCAGGTGACCGGCGCGGCAGCTACCGGCGATCTGGTGCTGGAAATCTTCTACATCTACGAAGGTACGCTGTGATGGATAAGATTGATCTGGTCTACATCGGATCCAAACGCATCAAGCGTGACACGCTGACCGGCAGTCATCTGCTGTTTCCGCGTGGTAAATCAGTACCGACTCCGGCAGATATTGCCCAGCGTATGCTTCAGCATCCGACGGTATGGATTGAAGCTCAGAATCTTCAGGAGTGGCGGGATCGTGAATCGCAGGCATCGGAAGCGGCGCGGCAGGCCGGTGAAGCGGCACTATTACGGGAAGCGGAAGAGCGAGAACGGCGCGATATGAACTGCGGCGACTACGGTGATATTGGCAAATTTACTGCCGCACAGCTGCGTACCCTGGTGGAAGGCGCTGAACTGGACATCCCGCAGCAGTCCGCCCAGGAAAAAGTGGATGACTTCCGTCTGCGTGTCCGTGACGCACTTCGCGCAAAACTGGCGGTAGAAGGGGACGCGTAATGATCTCGCTGGCATCACCTGACTCTCTGTATCCCCTGGTGCGGGAATCGATTTCCGGCGCGCTGGATTTTATGATCCGCCACGCGATCGTTGAAACGGCTATCGAGTTCTGTCGGGAGTCACGGCTTGTGCAGGATACCGTGGGGCCGGTCAGCGTTGCCGCCGGTGACAGCGTGTTACTGGTGCCAGCAGATCAACCTTATCAGGGCCGACAGTTGATCAGGGTTTTCGGTGAGCAGATGCAGCCGGGTACGGACGGGCCACAGTTGCAGGCTGGCGTTGATTACCAGCAACTGAGCGGCAATGAACTACGGGCTAACCGCGCATATGCACAGTTCAATGCAATCTTCGTTGTTGAACCACGACAGACTGCCATCACTATCCCTCAGAACCTGATTGATGATTATCCACTGGCGCTGGCCTGTGGCACCGTTGCCCGCATGGCGGATATGCCGGGCAAGGCGTGGAGCAATCCGCAACTGGCAGCGGAGATGAAACCGTACTTCGTTGACGGTTATCGTGCCGCGTTCCGCTGGCGTATCGAAAATACCGCATTCAATACCTTCCAGAATCCCGTCGTTAAGCAGGAATTTTTCTGATGACTATCGCTGTTGTGGATGTTCTGGGGCGCGTGAATACCCAGTTGCGCGATCCCGGGTTTATTCGCTGGACCAAATCAGAGTTACTGGGCTATTTCAATGATGCCGTGCGCGCCGTTGCGCTCAAACGCCCGGATGCCACGGCGTCAGTCATTCCTTTCGCGTGCGCAGCCGGTGTGCGTCAGCAGTTGCCGGAGGGTGTCTATCAGTTAATCGACATTGTTGGTCAGGACTCAGGGCGTTCCATAGTCCCCGGTGATCGGGTCACGCTGGACACTGCCGATCCGATGTGGCGCACCACGTCCGGGGAAGTGAGCGTGGAGGCGTATCTGTACAATCCGGCGCTACCGCAATATTTCATGCTTTATCCCGGAGTGGCAGAAGGCGTAACGCTGGAGATGGCAGTGTCGTTGTACCCGATGGAGGTCACGCTGGAGGAACTGGACGAGGAAGACCCGGTTGCGATGGCGATCAGCGATATTTTCATTAACCCGGTGGTGGACTGGTGCCTGTATCGGGCGTTCAGCAAAGATACGCCAGGGCAGGATGACAATCTGGCGAAGCAGCATCTGCAGAATTACAACGACGCGATGGGTATAAAGAACAACGTCGATAAGGCTGGCGTGAAGGCTAAAGCTGTTCGTGCCGCCGGGCAGACAGGAGTGGCACCATAATGGGAACACTGACACTCAGTGGCGTTCTGAAACGTCCGATCTCCGGCGATGTGGTCCCCAACGCGCGTATTACCTTTGATGCCATTGCCACGGGTAATGTTGTGCTCAAAGGCGTGAGTTCATCGTGCAAAACCGCCAGCGACGGCAGTTATTCTGTTGATCTGGAATACGGTGATTACACTATTCAGGTTAGCTGGGCAGGGCAAACACAGCAGTATGGTACTGTACATATTGACGACACGACGCCGACTGGATCCCTGAATGATCTGCTTATGCAGGAGCTGACCGAGTCTCAGCTGACCCCGGAGATTGTTCTGGAATTTCGCCAGCTTGAGCAGGAGATGCAGGACGATCTTGCTCAGATGGAAGGTCTCAATACTGAGGCGGCAGGCAGCGCCAGCGCAGCAGCCTCATCTGCAGCGGCGGCAGCCACATCGGAAACGAACTCTGCCACCAGCAAAGATGCGGCGGCGGCCTCCGCATCAGCAGCAGATGCCAGCGCAAAAAGCATTGAAGGTGATGCAGATGCAGCAGCGGCTTCCGCGAAGGCTGCTGCGACCTCAGAAACGAATGCGGCGGCCAGTGAAGATGCAGCGGCATCTTCGGCGACAGCGGCAAATACTTCCGAAACAAATGCGGCCGGCAGTGAAGCCGCCTCTGCGGCGTCGGCAGCAGCCGCGCAGGTGTCAGAGTCAAACTCAGCCGCCAGTGAAACGGCGTCGGGTGCATCCGCGGCTGCGGCTAAAACGTCTGAAACAAATGCGCAGGCCAGTCAGGAAGCTGCCGCGACCAGCGAAACCAATGCAAAAAATGCGCGGGATGCGGCGGAGGAGTATGCACAGGAAGCTAAAGACGCTGCGAGTAAAGTCACGTCGCCATTAACGGATCAGGGGCAATGGGCTATTCAGGCGGGTTACCCCAGTACGCCGGATATCGCCAGCGTCTGGCAGATAACTGATGGCGGTGTGGACCCGGTTAACTCAGACATTATCTGGGATCCGGGTGACATGCTGGTCTATCTGGCCACGACAGGAACCTGGTGTCGTTTGCTGGGGCAGCAGGTGGTTGCCGGTGAACCTGTGCCCCTCAAAATCGATGCGGATATTATCCTGAATGTTGGTTCTGGCTTACAGATTGTGACCAGCGGCACCACGGCGGTCGATGTGGTACGTCTGGATGCAGATAATAATCTGGTGCTTGGTGCCGACGCATTGCCGGGGATTTGCCTAAAAGCTGCCGAACCGACCAGTTTATTTGTACTGGTGCCAGATGGTAACGGTGGTTACATAAAAAGCCGGATCTACTCCGAAGCGTTTCCGCCTCCAGAAATTGAACCACCGGTTACCAGTGTTAACAGCAAAACGGGAGATGTGGAGTTAACTGCAGCAGATGTGTCCGCATTACCATTGGGTGGCGGAGTACTGACAGGTGATTTGAACGGTACTGATGCCAGTTTCACCGGATTTGTCAGCGCCCCGGATGTCCTGACCAGCAGAATCAATACTGGCGGTGCAGTATTAGAGTTTGGTACCGGGGCGGGGACAACGTCTGATTATTACTGGGATATTCATACCACTTACCCGGAGGCTGATTACGATTACCGGTTTCATTTTCGTTCTGATGTAAACACAATTGAATTATTAAATTCGATTACCTGGGCAAATTTAGTTGTAGGAAATTTAGAAGCTATTGGGTTAACAGCAATTCACTCAAACTATACTGTTTTTGTTAACGGTACAGCAGCGGGGCTCGATGGTTCCGGATTTACTGCATATTATAATTCATCCGGGGTTGATATATGTAATGCTGGTTATTATATGGGCGGCTGGGATATCCATTTTTATGATGATACTGGCCTATGGACTTCTAACCCTGTTCATGTTGACAGAAATGGGTCTGTTACAATTACTGGTCAGCTAAATGCCAGTACTGTATACGAATCAGGCCAGCGGGTTTACTCGCCGAACAACCCACCGCCAATTGACCTTTCTGGCTATGAAACTATTGCTGATGCCAATGCACGGTTTGTACAGGGGATTCAGTTGGGGGCGCAGGGGTCACAGCAGGCTGAATCGAATGCGACTTGTCAGGCTCCATCAGGAAATGTTTTTACTGGTTTGAAATGGTACTCAAACGGTTATGGAGTAAGTGTAATTTATTATAAACCAATTCAGGAAGATGTGGGCGGCATATGGATGACAATTTATGGGTGATTATGCAAAACATTAAAAATTTCACTGAATATAAACCCCTGCAGCAACAAGTAGATGAAGGACTCAAGGTATCCGGGCGCAGGTATAGATATTTAAGATCGGAGGATGGGCAAGACTGGTATGAGTGTCAGAAATTATTTTCTGATACAACAGTTAAATTAATGTATGACGGTGATAGTGTAATTAAGTCTGTAGTCAGTGAACCCGTTCCGCAACGTGAATATACTTATGCTGTCAGTATGTTTTTTCCTGAAAACATGAGCGTTGCCGAAATAGAAGGTTCATTGCCTGAAGGCTTTGAGTTAGATACAGGGACCTGGCTATTTGACGGTAAAACAGTATACCAGGATGCCGGTTTGTTAGCGGCGTACAACCTCAGAAAGAACAAAATCCAGCGGTCAAGCCTGGCAAATAACGCGGCTATAAACATAGCTGTACTACAGGCGGCAATAGCCCGAGAACGAACTAAGCCTGGGGATTCGGATGCGCTGATCTCCTGGGATTACTATCTGTGCAATTTACGCGATATGACGGATATCGATTTGCAGCAATCCTCAGTATCTTTCCCGGAACAACCTGCCACTATCCTCTGATAAAACACCATGAACATTGATATCACCACGATGCACGGGGAAATCCCGCGGGATGCTGACGGGTTATTGCCACAGTCAAATTCAACGTATGCTGAGAATTGCCATTTTGACCGTGGTGTTATTACACCTTTGACAGCGGATATCGATGCTTCTATCGCTTTTACATTCACTCCATTGACTGTATTTCATTATTACGACGACTACTGGTTTGCGTGGGGTCATGACGTGAATGTTATCCGCAGCCCCATTGCTCAGGATCCCTATAACCGAATTTATTATACCGACGGCGAGTATCCCAAACTGACCAGTGCTGATATTGCGCTGGTGGGAGATAATTTACCGTCAGCGTATTACCGGTTAGGAGTCCCGGCGCCGGAAACTGCGATTGGTATCAGTGCTGTTAATCCACCCAATGATGATGACGGTAACCCGGTTATAGATGACGATCCGGCGAACGACGAAACGCGCTATTACTGCGAAACCTACGTAACTGCTTACGGTGAAGAGGGGCCGCCAGGTCCGGCATCAGCAGACGTTGAGATCACCGCACCTGGCAGCTCCGTTACGCTCAGTCTTGCTGCGCCACCGGCAGGCAATTATAACATCACGCGCCGACGTATTTATCGTACCGTCACGACAACCAGTGACGCCGAATTCCTTGAAGTTGTCGAACTTGATATCGCAGTGACCAGTTATGTGGACAGCCTGATGAGTGATGAACTGACCGCAACGCTGGAAACGGAAGACTATCTGATGCCGCCGGATAATATGGTCGGCCTGTGCGCAATGAATAACGGAATCAGCGTGGGGTTTGCGGGCAATGAAATTATGTTCTCAATGCCATATCTGCCGTATGCCTGGCCCGATGCCTATAAATTGTCTACCTACGACAACATAGTCGCTATTGCCTCAGTGGATACCGCTGTTGTGGCTGGCACAGAAGGTGTCCCGGTTGTCTTCTCTGGCATAACGCCAAGTAACATCAGCGATAAGCCCGTCCAGTTAAATCAGGCCTGCCTGTCAAAGCGCTCTATGGTTTCGATGCTGGGTTTTGTTCTCTACGCTGGCCCGGCGGGAATAGTGAAAGTGACGACTACAGGAGCGGGTTCGGTCGCCACTGCAAATGTGATGACGCGTGAGCAGTGGCAGGCGTTCAATCCCTCTACTGTTCGTGCGTGGTCGGTTGGCGGCAATTACATCGGTCTGTATGACTATGATGGGGACGGCGACGGCGTGTATGACACCGTCAGAGGGTTTATCTACGACCCGAATAACAACGATCTCCGCCGTCTGACGAACACTTTCGATGCAGCCTATGCAGACCCCCAGAGCGATCTGCTTTATGTGGCAAAAGGTGGTGAGCTTTGGGTTTCACAGGCGTCGCAGACCCCGCTTTCAATGCGCTGGCGATCAAAAGTGTTTCATGTCCCGCAGGGCAGCAGCTATTCCGTTTGTCGTGTGATGTCCCCGTCAGTCATTCAGGTCGGCATCCATTTTTTTATTGAAGGGCAACTGGCGTGCACCATGCCGCCGGGCTCCATCGTGGATAATATTTTCCGCTTACCTGTGATGGCTGGCAGTAAGTGGCAGGCCGAGGTTTACGGCTACGCGCAAGTGGACCGGATTACACTGGCGCAGAGCGTGAAGGAATTGCCAGCATGAATGTGAAGGATTCGCTCGCCAGAGCCAGGAAACAGGCAAAGGGTGGACAGCGAGATACCCGTCTGAAAGCCAGTTCACCAAACTCAGCCAGTACATCGACAGTAAGCCCACTGTTTCGCGCAGATAAAACGCTGGATGCACTGTATGAAAATATGGAGGTTCTGACGGGGCAACGCGGTGAAGGGGCGGCGGTTGTGATGGTCACTGACAGTTCCGGCAATCGCGTGCCGTTCTACCCTGATGGCTCTGGCGGCACTACGGATGGCAGTGGCTCAGGTAGTGATTCCGGCGGTGATGGCGGATTAACGCCTGCTTATCCCTCAACACCAACCGGACTGGTGGTAAACGGCGGGTTTAGCGTTGTGGAATTAGACTGGGATGCACCAGTGTATTACGGCCATAGCCTGACGCAGATCTGGCGCTGTCCGGAAGATAACCTGTCAGAGGCGGTTCAGGTAGGGAGTACCGCTGCGAACATTTACAGCGACCCGATTGATCCGGTTTATGAGGGATATTACTGGATTCGCTTTGTTAACAGCAACGGTGTGACCGGTCCATACAATGCCAGTGAAGGCACCTACGTTAAAACGCAGGAAAGTACCGATGACATTATCAATGTCATTAACGATACCATTAATGACTCCCCCCTGATTGCTCAGCTGCAGGCCGGACTGGACGGCGTTCAGGAGCAAATCACCACTATTGATTCCGAAGGAACTCAGGCCTTCCAGAATATGTGGTCGGTAAAAGCCAGCGCCGATGGCATTACCGCCGGAATTGGTCTGGTGGCCGGTGTGGATGATGAGGGCGAGCCAATCAGCCAGGTGGCAGTTGCGGCGACCCAGTTCTTTGTATTTGACCCTAATAACCCGAATCCTGACGGCACTATGGAGGCGTTGTTCTATGTGGACGCCGATTACGGCGTCTGCATGCAGAAAGCGGTTATTGAGCAGGCGACAATCCAGGTGCTGAATGCCCAGACCATTGTCGCGGATGAAGTTACCGCCGGAATCGAAATTGACTCGCCAGATATCAAAGGTGGGCAGATTGAAATCGGGAATGGTTTCTCTGTAGACAGCAGCGGCAATATGACCGCGAATAATGCCACGCTGAATGATGTCACGCTAAACCGCGTGACTGCGAACGAGGGGCAATTTAACAACGTCACCATCGGCGAAGACTGTGTGATTGAAGGTACGCTGTCAGCCAACCAGATCAAAGGCGATATTGTTAATGCTGTGGGATTTTCCATGGTAACCAAGAGCACATCCTCAGGGGGAGGTGCAACCTGGGTAGATGGTACAAGGACTGTGATTATTACAGACGATCAGGCGTTCGACCGCTCAGTTATTATTCCTGCAATAGTGACAACAGCAACTGCTCATACAACGGAGAACCCTGACGGTGGAACAACTGATGGTACGAACTATGTTGATATAACAATAACCTGGAATGGTGTGACTGTAGCGAGTTCCAGTTGTACTCAGACTGGTGAAGGGACAACAACACAATCTTTAAGCCTGGTGAAGGACATAATCACCGGTGGCGGGGACGTCACCATTAAAATTATTGGTAGCTCGTATATGCATGGGGATATCGGTTCTGAGACAACTTGTTCTGATATTTGTCTTTTGGTTGCCAAGAAAGGAAGCGGAGGGATCATTGTATCGTGAACCAGTTTATTTCTCTGATTAACCGGGTTGCGGCTGACGTAAATGAACCCGACCTGTTCGAAAGAATTAAAGACGCCTGCCGTAAAAAGCAGGCGTTTTGCTTTGGCGATGAAAATACACGGGTCGTGCTTCGACTGATGGATCGAGACGGTGAGAAATACATGCTGGTCTGGCTGGGAATCAGTTGCGGCATTGGCGCACTGGCGAAGTTTAACCCGATCGTGACTGAGCTGACGCGCGCCGCAGGTGCCGGATGGTTTGAGTTTTGTACGACCCGCCGCGGCTTTGTGCGTGTTGCCGGGAAACTGGGCTTCATTCGCCTGCCCGATGATGAACAGGGCCGGATGCGGTTCAGAAAAAACGTGAGGTGATTATGGGTGGTGGCGGCAGTGTTGAAGTTAAAGAGACTGAAACTCAGAAGGCGCAGGCTGAAGTGGCCGAATCGATGTGGGAACTGTATCAGCAGGAGCTGGCGCCCTATGAAGACGTCTTTATTCAGGATGTAAACAAGATGAATAACCCGCTGGCCTATCAGAAGGCGGCTGGCGATACCAACATGTCATACAGTTCGCAGTTCAGCGATGCGCGTGACAATGCGGCTAATTCGCTGACTTCTGCGGGAGTGAACCCTAGCAGCGGTAAATTCGGTACCACGCAGAACTCCCTGACCAGGCAGCAGGCATTTCAGGAAAACGATGCGATTAATCAGGCGCAGTCGTCGCAGGCCGATCAGTATGTTGGTGGGCTGGAGGATGCACTGGCGATCGGCTCCGGCGAGTCGACCCAGAATATGTCTGCGCTGGACAGTCTGTCTAATGCGTCGAATAAAGCAGCCATTTCGGATGCCCGATCAGCAGAAACAGCATCGCTTGCCCAACCGGATGCGTTGAGTCTGGCAAATTCCGGTATCCGGGCCGGAATGGGCGGTGTTGGGTTCTATCACTCCAGATATTCGTGAGGTTCACATGGGATATGCAGACGATACGATGGCCGAAATCACGCGTGAGGCCTGGGAAGACTGGCAGACACGTTATGAGCCGGTGTTAGACGAAATGCTGAATCTGGAGGATACGCATCAGTTGATGACGGACCAGTTGGGCCGGGTATCGCAGAATGAGCAAAATTCACTGAACACAGCGCAAGTAACACAGAGTAATGATATGGGGCGCTACGGGCTGGCCAGCGCATCGAACCCACAAGACCAGTCAGATTCTGTCAGTGCTGCGCTTTCTGATGCCTCCACGAGAAATGGCATCCGAACGGCAGAACAGCAGCGCGATCTTAATATTCTCACCGGCTCCGGAGCCAAAGCAACCGGCGTGATGAAGTACCACACTGAAGGGGCTTACTGATATGGGCTATGGACTTTTACAGGCCGGGCAGCAAACCCGCAAAGAAGCGATGCAGGGCATGGGACAGGCAGTGAATGAAGAAGCCCAGCGTGAAGCCGCACAGCAGCAGATTGACGCCCAGCAGACAGCGAAGCGTGAAACTGAGCAGGGTGCCTTTGAGGGACTGAATATGGCGGCACTGGCGATGTCAGTTGCGGCGATGTTTTAGGAGGAAGTATGTCTTTTTCAAGTGGATTTGCCGAAGGTCTGAATTCGGTCAACAACATCTGGCGCACGGTGAACAATCAGAAATACCAGGAAGAATCGAACAGCCTGCGCCAGGCAGACCAGATTATGCGTCAGCGTGAATTCGATCAGAATAACCAGTTCAGACAGGATTCACTGGATCAGCAGAAACAGTTTCATGCCGATGAAATGGGGCTTCGCGATAAAGAAATGCAAATGCAGCAGCAGATAGCTGGCATGAATCAGGCATTTCGTAGCGCTCAACTGGGCATGGAGCAATATCGCAATCAGATGGCTGAATTACAACCGGTCTGGCAGGGAGCGATTCAGATCCTGTCAAATGGGGGCGAAGTCCCGGCAGAGGTGCTCGATAAACTGAGCGGTACGCCGTTTGATCTGGGGGCAATGTCTGGTATGCCATACCGGTCTGCGGTTAAGTCGATTACGGATGCGTTGAGCAAAAATCCGGATCAACTGAACTCTGCAGATAATCTGCGAAACTTGAATACCGTCCTGGCCCCAGAGCTCAAGCGCGGGGTTGGGGAGCTGGATCCCGGCAATGGTAAGACGGTTGCAGGTCGTGAAATAACAGGCGTCATTCCATCTCCTGATGGAAAGCTAATTTCACCGAAAATCAAGCTGACATACTCGGATGGTTCTACTGCTGAAGGGCCGCTGTCGAAATTTGGTACCACACATCCGGATGATCCCCTTATTGCTATTCCAAAAGACGCGGCCGGGCAGCAAATGTTTGCGCGCGCGGCGGCATCAGCTCTGATTTCCTCCAGTCCAAATGCGAAAGCGCTTGGTGGGGCCGGGAAAAATACTGTTCGGCAGCAGGTTGCAGGGAAAATTGCAGATCTTGAAGAGAAGCGTATTGAGTCTGACAGTAAGTTGCGGGTAGGAGATATCGGCGGTGATGTCGCCACTCATAAGACGGTTCTGGATAATATCAACGCTAACGACAAGCAGTACCAGGATCTGGAGCAGCATCTGTATAACGTATATGGTGTGACGCCTCCGGGAACGACAAATGGCAAACGTGCTGAACAGAGTGATAGTGATGTATTTCGTCAGCGCCTGGCGGCGGACAAAGACTATCCGGGTTTTAAGCAGGCGATGACTGATAAAAAGTGGGATGTTGATAAAATACCGGTCGATCAACTGAGTTCTCTGCTGGATCAATACAAGCAATCACTGTCCAAAAACATTAAAGCCACCAGTATGGCGGATCAGATGCGCCAGGGTTATAAGCAGGCTAATGGGCGGTAATGCAGAAAAATGCCCGCCGTGAGCGCGGGCAGCATATTAATGTCTGTTGTGTTTTTTTCCTGTCGACCAGTTTTCCCACTTTTGGGCTTCCTTGTACCAACCAGAAGCTTTCATACTGCCTATTCAATCATTGACATCATGCGCACTTTCTTGGCTATTTCAGGTTCTGAATTGTTTTACTACATTCCAGTTTGAGTTAGGAAGTTTTGTTATTATAGATACATTCATGCGTGTATTATTAGTGGGTTTCACATATCACTTGCTGTTTTTATTTACATTAAGAAATAGTTAATAAAAATATCACCTATCACAGGGTAGTAATATGCAAAAAAAAAGGAGGTGGTATGAAACTACAGCATGTTTTATTAATATTGATTTGTACATCAACTTTTGCAAATGCAAGAACTGAACAGGACTTTGCAGCGGCTAAGGCGCAGTGTCTTTCAATGTCGGGAAGTTACAATGCGCAGCAGTTTGAAAACAATAGAGTACCCGGATTTAATCATGGGTTTGTAGATGGAATGAATACGTTTGCAGTAGTAAACGCCAACCAACAGCGACAGGAGATCTACAAAGATTGCCTACGTGGTCAAGGCTGGGGGGAGGATGGAAGTGAGTTGCAGAGCAATGCCCAGCAACCAGATACTCAGAGCAAAGCATCTTCGCCTGTAATGACAGAGATAAATAATATACCGGAGTTGTCGAGTTGGCTGAAGTTCGATCAAAAGAGATTTAACGTATCTATCGATAGTGATAATTATTTAAGAAGTAAAAGTGGTTGGAAGGATGCTTCTCTTCACGATCGGTTCTTGCGTGTAGTGGGCATTACCAATGCCATCTTTGGTGACTCACCAAATGATGATGAAAGGTGTCTGGTTAAAGATATAAAAAATGATATCAATGGCGCTAAATATGATCTGGCAGCAATTCGAATGTACCCAGTGGATATAGTAAAAAATTATGCTTTTATGTGTGATAAGAAAACAAATCCAGAGTCATTGGCTAGATTCGAGAGTGAAGTGATAAAAAAGACAAATGTTATCGCCACTTTTCCCAGTGTTAAGGCTGCTGGCGCTCAATCCTCGACCACCAACAAAAGCGTAGATGACTACTGATTAGTTAACCTGCTACCCACACCACTAAAAACTCCGTATTATTCTTCTAATGATGCCGAACTACGCCTGACCGCGAGTTCGGCTTTTTTATTGCCATTTTTCAGGAGTTCATCATGCCTCTCACTCGTCCCAATGAGTTTGAACCCGGCTTACCACCTGCGGAATACGCGCTGCCAGACGCACCTGGTGCGGAGTTTATGGATATCCCCAAAGCGTTTGGTGCGGGTTTTGGTGAAGGAACACACTTAATTGGTGAGGGGGTGCAGGAAAGTAGTAAAAAAATTGCCCATAACGTTGCATCTCATCCTCTGGATACCGGGTTGGGAGGGATCGCGGCGTCAGTGGGGATGGATGCTCTTGGCAATATGCTTAACTCTGCCGGGCACAGTATCGGCGACTTCTTCAAGGGACATATGTCCGAAGGCGGCCAGAAGGTCATGGATACACCGCTTTATCAGGATGGTCATTTTACCGATACGGCGAAAAATCCCCTGAACTGGCCGATTGTCGCAGCGGATGCCGTTGGGCAAACCGCACCAGTAATTGCAGCGTCTGCTGCTGGTGGGCTGCCACTGGCTACAGCGGCTGGCTTCGCCCAGAATGCTGGTGGTACGAGTGAGGCGGTGCACAGCGCTATCATGAATGCAGATGATAATCAGCTCATGCAGAGTTCCACCTTCGTTAACCTGTTTAAAAATATCGACCAGGATCCGCAGTATTCAGGTTACAGCGACCTGCAAAAGATTGACCTCGCCAAAAAGCAACTTGCCGATACCGTTGCTATGGCAGATATCAGCGACCCTAAAATGCTGGCTGCCAACTTATTAGCAGCCTACACCGGCGATGCCTATCTGGGACAGTTGTTTGCCGGGCGCATGCTCTCCAGTTCTGTCGCCAAGACGCTGGTAAAAGCGGGTGTTCGTGATGCCGGTATTAATGCCGGTTATGCCGGCACCAGCCAGTATGTTGAAAACGAAGGCATGAATGAGGCCGGGATAAAGACCGAGTCCGGACAGGGCGTTAAGGACCAGATGATCACCGGCGGCCTAACCGGTCTGGCCATGGGGGGCGTTCCGGCAATCGTTGGGCATGTTCGCGAGGGGCGTGCTGCAGGTCGGGGCGAGAATATTTCAAATGAACCCGCAGCTTCATCTTCGGAAGAAAAGACCGAGAAAGCTGTTGATGATATTGAGACCGGCGCAAAAGAAGTTCAGCAGGGGATGCAGGATCTCAAAGAAGAGATTCAGCCTGAAGAAGACATGTTCAGTAAGAGGCTCGAAGGACACGATAATACATCGCCTGAACCCCGGGCAGATTATCGTAACGGTCTGACGCCTGAGCAGGCAGCAGAACAGGAGCGCCTTGCGTCGGGCTTTAACGACCGGGAAAAATTTGGCGGCAACGGTCCTGATGATTTTGCTGATATACCGGCATACATGCGGGCAGGGAAAGCGGTACATACTGACCCGGATTCACGCCCATTCCATCTGGTTGATACCGCCGGTTCACAGGGACAAGTTAAAGCGCGCTTTGATGACAAAAATGATGCCGAAATATTCAGGAATGCGCAGTTGCTGGATCAATACTCTCGCGGCAAGCGAAATGAACCGGATGAGAATGAACACCAGGATGTAAAAGACTGGTTTTATCGCATGACCCGTGGCGTCAAACGCGAGGATGCCGACCCTAAAAAGCGTAAGCGCGGCAAAAAAGGGGCATCAGAGACTCAGCCTCAGCGCGAACCACGTAATGATTTCGAAGCGAAGAATATCCACGACACCATTATGGGCTACTACCAGTTCGTTATGGATGCCGCCAGAAATGCAGAGAATGGCGAGTATACCGCGCCGTCTATGGCGGAGTATGCCGACCACCGTTTTCCGGATCGCCGGCTAGCGCTGGAAGACAAGAATATTATATTTGCTGGTGGCCCGGTTCATCACGCGCGGGAGGGCGCAGGGGATGAAACGCAGTCCGGCGCTGGCCCTGAGTTTCGTGCAGGTGAGCGTGTTCGAGGTCAGGAGTTTATACCTGCCGATCGTACTGGCGGAGGTATGCGTCAGGTTAATACCATTGACGGCGAGGCGCGCCGTGTTTTGCCTGAACTGGAAGATAAAAACATCATCTTTGCGGGTGGGCCAGTTCCGGATGAGGGACAGCGCGGTGCTGCACCGCAATTTGAGGGCGGCAGGACCAAAGCCCGGCGCCGTCTGGATCGTTTTGAAGATCGAATGGGATCGCGACAGAAGCACGCTGCACTTCCATATCGACAGCTTTCCTCCGGTGAAGCAGCTATCCCGGATTCGGTTTCTGAGGTTGCGAAAGCCGGGAACGGCGAACTCTATATGCGGCGTAACGGAAAACCATTCCCGAGCGAGGGGCTGGCCAGACTGAGTAAACCGTATGCAGAAGCTAAAAAAGCCGGGGAACAGCCGGAGGTAGTGAAAGTTGACGGTGGTTATGCTGTAGAAGTCCCGGACAAACAGGATAACCCCGTAAAAAAGGACGAGCCTACCAGAGAACCTGACAAACCCGATCGCCAGCCCGCAGAGCCTGAAACCAGAACCTCATCAGCAACAGATACCAGCATTACCTCTCCTGAACAACATTCCACCTTTTTTCGTCATCTTATTGAAAACCCCGAAAACACTTCGCCGGATGATGTACGTTCTGCGCTTGAATCGACCATAGCAAACAAAGGCGCAATCACGCATGTCCTGGGTAAGCTGACGAAAGAGCAGCTCAAACCTTATAGCGGTCGGTATGTCCCGTCAGATGTGAAAAAAGGACGCCTGGTGGACAATGCCTGGGACTCGCTGGTTAATGACTTCCGCTGGCTGGTGAACAAAGGCCCGACGATGGTGACCACTGGCGGTCGAAGCATTGAACAGCATGCGCGTGATGCAGTAGCGGGGATCACGCAGTCAGATATTAACGAATACGCTGCCAGCGTGAAGCAGGTCCGGGATGAGCATCAGCAACGTGCCGATGCCGTTCGCTCGGCGATCGACAATCCGCAGACGCTGGATGACTACCGCACACTGATAAAAGCGAAAGGGCGCGCAGCGCTGACGGCCATGCAGGGGGAGAAGTACGATCAGTTGCTGGCAGAGCACCAGATTGAACAGCAGAAAACGCAAAAGGAAACACCGCGTGTGACGGAGGGCTTTACGCACGGTGATGCTCTCCAGATTAATCCTGTGGAGGAAGGGAAAAACAGTAAGACTGGCGAAACGGTCTATAACGTCAACCTGCAGACACGTCTGGGAACCGAAAAATTTAAAGAGGCGGCAGGGATGGCGCGCAAACTGGGTGGCGGGTACTGGCGGGGTAACTTCTGGTTTCCGTCACCAGAGAAAGCGCAGCAATTTGTTGGCTGGTTGCGTGGAGACCGCGTCGATCATTCCGCTGCAGATGCTGAACGCCGCGTACAGAAACAGGAACAGCAACAGGAACGTTTAACCAGCACTTCTGACCGGTTGCGCGAGAGTGCCGAAGATCGTCTGAACGCAGACCGGAAGGTGAACACCGTTAAACGACTGCGTGAAGCTGCCTCTGCGATGGATCAGGCAAACCGGGATCTCCGGGATGCCGATATCATGCAGAAAATTGCGCAGGGCATTGCTGATGGCAGCCTGAAGTATCTTTCCGGTATTCAGCATAAAACCCAGATTGACACCCTGCGCGGCATTGCCCGTCGCCTGGTTTACGATATACCGCAGGATATCCGTGACAGTCTCAGCTATACCACCGCTGACGGTAAGCGGGAATGGAATGATGATGTGCCGCTGACCAGCCGCGTAAAATATGCACGCTACCCCATGCTGGACTGGCATCCTTCTACTTTGTTTGATGTTATCGGGAAAATGGGGGATGCGCGTGGATACAAACTGGCGGCCAGCGAGTTGCGGCTGTCACAGCAGAGAGAGCATGGCATGTCCCGGCTGCCTGCCGGGCGTAAGGCGAACGACAAACTGGCAGCATATTTATCCGGTCAGCCCGGAAGCTGGCCTGAATATGTGGCTGAATATAACCGCCTGCAGCGTGCCGGGATAACAACACGTCCGCTGTTGCGGGCCGCCCTGGTGGAACTGGAAAAATTATCCGGCGACGTACCGCTCAACGACATCCCCAAAATCCAGAAGATGGAGATGGATCTGCGCAAGAAACTTGCCTGGGATCGCAACGCCTTCAACGACTTTTTTCCCACACCGGAAAGCCGTGCTGACTGGATAGCCAGCGAGGCCGATATTCAGCCTGGTATGGACGTTCTGGAGCCGTCAGCGGGTAACGGCGTTCTGGCAGAAGCGGCGCGCAAAGCGGGTGGCAATGTGGATGTTGTCGAACTGGAACAGCAACTGCGCGATATTCTGAAAGAGAAAGGTTTTAACGTTGTCGGCAGTGACTTTGACGAGTTTACTCCGGATAAGCTTTACGACCGCGTGCTAATGAATCCACCGTTTTCCCACGACCTTGATATCAAGCATGTACAGAAAGCCTTTGAACATCTGAAACCCGGCGGCAAGCTGGTCGCCATCGTTTCCACCATGGCTGGGGAACGAAGTAACAAGCGCAATCAAGCATTCAGAGAGTGGCTGAATGAACTGGGGGCTCGCGAAGACAGACTGCCAGAAGGCATGTTCAAAGAGTCGATGAATCCCACGAACGTGGCGACGAAACTGCTCACACTGACAAAGCCTGACGAGATTAATTATTCAAAGGTTCCGCGCAGCGTATGGGATAAAGATTTTCCGGATACCGTGTTGCATGGACGTCTGGGCGATGCCACGTCCCATAAGGACTACGTGGCCGCAAAAGGGGGTGATGATGCTGCAGCACGCCGGTTAGTCGCGGATGTGATGACCAGAAAGTCAGTTAACGAGTTGCGCCAGCTGCTGGCTGGCAGAAAGGCCATACTTGCGGCAGTACATGCTGAAGAAGCTGTCAGTCGTAACGCTATTCCGCAGGCAATGGCGGATGTACTGGGGAAGGCGCTGGATCTCGATGTAGCGACCGGGATTGTACAGGCAGCGAAAGTAGGGCGCACGGGGCAGGACGGTTTTGGTCGATTGACCAATCAGCCTGCCTTTGAAGGCCCGGTGCGTACTGATTTACCTTATATTCTTCTGGATGACACTCTGACACAGGGCGGCACGCTGGCAAATCTGAAAGGCTACATTGAAGATCATGGCGGTAAGGTAATTGGCGCCAGTGCGTTGACGGGTAAAAAATATTCAGCGAAAATTGCATTAGCAGCGGATACGCTTCGCAAATTGCGCGATCACTTTGAGGGTACCGATCTTGAAAACTGGTGGAACGAACAGCACGGGTACGGCTTCGACAGGCTCACAGAGTCAGAAGCAAACTACCTCCTTCGCGCCGCGGATGCTGACAAAATCAGAGATCGTGTCCTTGCAGCAAGATCAGATGGAACGCCATCAGCGGAACCAGAAAGCCTTAGAGACAATGGACCTGTCCCACCTGATGTAAATCATAAATTTTCGCAAAACGCCTCCGAATCCGGGGGCGTTTTTGCATCTGGCTCTCCACGCGAACGTATCCGTTCCGGTGTCGCTGACTACCAGCCGCGTGGTATGCGTAAAAAGCAGGTAGAAGATGAAGTCGCACGGTTCCTGAAAAAATGGAAAGGTGCCGGCGGTATTGCCGTGCAGGTCGCAAAGGATATGGCTGAAGCTGAGCAACTGGCTGGTTTCCCACTCCCGGACGCCCTGATTCATGCGATGCACCTTCCTAACAGCAGTCGCATCATCCTGGTCGCAAAAAATCTCGACAGCCTTTCTCATGTTCGCGCCAAGTTACGCCACGAAATCCTCGGGCACCATGCGCTGTCTGAAGTTGTGGGCCCGGCGGAGTACGACAAATTGTTGCGGGCCGTAGCCGCTGGCCAGAATTCCAAGTCACTGAAACCGTACTTTGACCGCGTCGCTGAGAACTACGAGAGCGCAGATCCGTGGAAGCAAGTGGAAGAGGTCATCAGTCATGTCATTGAAGACGGGGAGCGCGGTTTTCTGGGGCGCGCATGGGATCGTGTGTCTGGTGCAGTTCTCCAGGCATTACGTAAATCAGGCTTACTGAGCGATGAAAATATCACTGCCGGTGAAGTGCGTAGCATGATGGCACCGATCGCCAGGCGTCTTAAAAAGCTCGGGGGATGGGCCGAAAATACGGATAAAAAACGGGATGTCACTGCCAGTTTCAGCCTGACCGGAAAAGACGGGCTGTTCAGCAAACCGTTACCCGGGGAAACCGAGACCGAAGCGACTCAGCGGCGTTCGAAGAATTTCGGCAGTGTGGTCCGGGAGACAATCGGTAATGTCCGCAACCTTTGCCCGACCGACATCATTAAGCGCCTGCGATCTAACATCAGCACCAATGCCCTGATGATCGGCACACTGACCAACCGCCAGCTCGCAGCCGTTTATAACAGGCTGATGAAAACTGACTATGCCGGACAATACCAGGATCTGCAGGCGAAAATGGAGGCGCGCCGCAACCGCATTATGAACTCTGCAGAACGGGGCATAGAAAACCAGTGGAACAAACTGGATAAGGAAGAAAGCCGCTCGTTGTCTGACCTGATGGTGGATGCGACGATGACCCGTGTTCACCCGGACAAACCACTGGCAGAGCAGGACCGCTTCCAGAATCTGAAGAATGAGCAGACCCGCCTTCGTTCCTCAAAAAGCGGTGAGAACAAAGAAGAGTCCGCCAGCCGTCTTACCCGGGTAAGTGCTGATCTTGATGCAATGCGGGATAACTATAACGATCTCCATAGCCGCTGGATGAAGCTGTCGCCGGAAGCTAAAGAACTCTGGCACGACACCGAAAAATGGTACAAAAACAGTTACGCCGACCTCAAAGAGGCGCTTATCCAGCGTATCAATGATGTGGGCGGTGATCAGAATGCCGCGTTAATCAGTCGTGTTCGCGAGCAGTTTGAGCGAGCCCTGAAAGACGGCCCGTACTTTCCGCTGGCCCGCTTCGGTAAATACGTTGTGACCGCCCGTAAGGATGGTGATTACATTCGCGAGCACTTCGAAACCCGCAGTGCAGCGCTGGCCGCTCTCGAGGCCTACAGAAAAGAAGGGTACCAGGCAGCCCAGTCAGTGAAGGCGAAGGAGAACGGCAAAAATGATGATTCCGCCCATAGCCTGGGTAAAGAGATCCTCGACCTGCTGAACAAATCAGAAGACGGGAACCTTAATAAAGAGCAACTGACCGATCAGGTCTGGCAGATGATGCTGGAGCTGATGCCCGATTCCACTTACGCCCGCCACTTTATACGCCGTCGCCGGGTGAAGGGCGCCAGCCATGATGCGCGTCGGGCATTCGCGAACAGCGCCTTTCACTTTGCTCATCACATTTCCAAGATCGAATATGGCCATAAAATGCAGGCTGTACTCGATGACATGGGGAATGAAATCGATGCGGTAATGAAGGGGGATTACTCTGGCGTCCAGCCGGATAATCTTGAAACCGCCCAGCGTATGCTGGACGAACTGAAAATGCGTCATGAGATGACGATGAACCCATCCGGTGATGGTTTTGGTAATGCACTGACCGGCACGGGTTATGTCTTCAACATGGCGGCTAATCCTTCCTCAGCCATTATTAACATGACACAGACGGCGCTGGTGGCATTGCCGCAACTGGCTGCCAGATACGGCTGGAAGAACGCCATGAAAGCGATGGGAACCGCCACCGTGGATTATTTCCGATCTGCTGATAAGCGATTTAAATGGTTTGGTAAAGGTTCTTCCTGGTTAGATCGCGATGCCTGGTTGTCTATGAGCCGCAGTAACCGGCTGGATGCTGAAGAACTGGAACTGATGAAGCGCCTGAATGAGGATGGCGTAATTTCCATTACCCAGGCTTCTTCTCTGGCGCAGCGCGCGGAAACAGGGACAAAGGATAAGATTCATTTTAATAAAGCGCTGGATATGTCGATCCTCATTGGTGGCCAGCTTTTCCATAATGTAGAGGTCGCCAACAGGGAAGTGACGGCACTGGCAGCGTACCGGCTGGCAAAAACAGCTGCAGGTGGGCGCATAGATCCGGCGCAGGCGTATAAAGTTGCGAGTAACGCCGTGTATGACGCACATTTTGACTACAGTAGCGCCAACCGTCCGCGCTGGATGCGCCAGAGCTGGCAGAAGGTGGTATTGCAGTTCAAGATGTATGCCCAGCATATGTTCTATACCCTGGGACGGAGCTTTGCGCAGTCGTTTAAAGGCGAAACGCCGGAAATTCGCCGGCAGGCACAGAAAGAGTTTCTGGGTTATATGCTGATGCATACTCTGGCGGCAGGTGTCACCGGTTTACCGTATGTTGTTCAGGTTATTTTTGGCGCGGCAGCGCAGGGGATTCATGCTGCAGTGTCGGATGATGATACCCCATGGGATCCGGAAGTGGCACTCAAAAACTGGCTGAGTGATGAGCTTGGTGGTTTCGCATCCACAGCAATTACTGACGGCGTAGTCAACGCACTGGGTATCGATCTGCATTCCCGTGTGGGTATTCAGGATTTGCTGTGGCGCAGTCCGCCGGAAGGGACTGAAGGCAAGGATCTGTATGTTTACTACATGGAGCAGATGCTTGGTCCTACCATTGGCGGTATCGGTCTCAACTTTGCCGGCGGATACGACAAAATGGCGAAAGGTGACTGGCTGGGGGGGATTCAGACAGTAACACCGGCAGCAGTGAAAAATCTGGTGAAAACCTATGCTGAAGCCACTCGGGGTGTCACTACATCATCCGGGGAGGAAATTGTACCGGCTGATGAGTTTACCCACTTCGAACTGGCTGCCCAGGCATTTGGATTTAGCCCGTCAAGGATCGGCCAGGCGTATGATGCCCGATCGGCTGTCAAAAATGTGCAGTCTGAACTATCAAATCGCCGGGCTCAGCTATTGCAGCGATACTTTGCAAACACTATGCGCGGCGATGATAACGAAGGCGTCCTGGACGATATTCAGGCCTATAACCGTAGTAATCCAACCAACGCTATTACCGGTGAAATAATCCTGAAGGCGATGAGGCAGAAGCAGAAAGCAAGGCTGAAAAAGGAAAGGGGGCTTGCGCTGAGTCGTAAGGATGAGCATTTGAGAACATTGGGAAGGTTTGGCGATTATGAACCTTTATTTTAGGTTGGGGCTAGTGATCCTTATTATTCGTTCCCTCTATTGTATTCACATCTCCTGTTTAGAGATAAGAGGACACTTTGAGCAAAAGCTGACTTAGCACTCGCCCCTAATAGATAGGTTCTATTATAATTTTTCGGAAGCATCAAATTGAGTAAGGTGAGAAGTCCCATTTAAAAATGGAACTTCTATAAATTATTGTATATTGTAAGAGTTAATCTTTCTGCATATCCTCCTCTCGTTCAATAATTTTCACAAGCTCAGTTTCTTTAATGCGGTTTTCTATAAATTTTGAAGAACTGCAAATTCCTGGAAATAGATCTTTATGATCCATTATGATATTAGTGACTGATCGGCTTTCAGCTAGTGGCCAGTTACTGAATACATAGTTTTGTCTATCAAGCCATGCTCGCAAATCTCTATCTTTCTCCGCAAGATTAAATAATGCACCAATGCCACGGCGCGATCCGCCTTTCTCTGGCTCAGTAAAGTTTATCACATCACCAAAATCGTGAATGAGCTTGACTCTATTGGATTTACTCACCTGAACCTCCAGAAGAATATCGTGAAGCTGAACAAGAATTTCCTGTTGTTGTTCTTCATCAAGCAAATCCCAGATGAAACGAATCCTTTTAGTTTGAGTTAACTCTTCGCTAGAAGCAGAACGATACCATTCAGCAAAGCTGTTGACATCAGGAGATAGATGAATTTTTCTACCCAGATTCTTCATATGGGTTAAAATGATTTGATTATTAGAGGTAATTGTTCTAAATGAGGTAGTCAACATATCAACTGCCAGCAGAGACTGACTCAAAGCATAAAGATGATCATGGGTATCCAGTAATGCTTCAGTTCGAAGCAGAGCTTTAAGGGTATCTTCACTTATAAGTTCGATTTCTTTGAGGTTGAGGCTCTCTTTAAGCCACTTTTCACGTGATATAACAGGTTCCATCAGGTCAGCATCTTTAATATGCATGCTTAATAACGGATAATCTTTTCTTACATATAGTGCAACATCTAATCGTTCAATTTTATTCTCTTGGAATAGTCTTTGGATGGCAGCTTTAACAATCGGAATGGCTTCGTTATTTGATAACGATTTAGAAATATTATGCCAGTCTTTACCATATATAAAGTATTTTACAAGCAGATCAGTGAATTCATCATTGTCAATATAATTATTGTACGCTGTTATTTCAGTAAAAATACCTATTGCAACCATGTGGGCAACTGAATGTGCTGCAAATTCAACAGGATAGTTTTGTTGCATTGTTGTTTGATAGGTGAGGAGAGAAAGTTGGTTGGATGTATTCCAATCCTTCGTTAAGGCTAGTTTCCTAAAATCAACGAAATTATCAATTACTGTTCCATTCGCAAAGTCGGATATCAGTTTGCTGATATTTTGATAAATTGGTTTTTCACCTTTGATAATGTTTTCATAAGCTAGACTATCTACACCAACAAACCTTAGTACACCGGAATTGAAAATATCCTCACCGGGGGCGTCTAATACAGTAACTAGCATAGTCTCCGTTTCAACTTCATCAAGCTTAAGAGC
This sequence comes from Citrobacter sp. FP75, assembly GCF_018342065.1. Taxonomy (GTDB): domain Bacteria; phylum Pseudomonadota; class Gammaproteobacteria; order Enterobacterales; family Enterobacteriaceae; genus Citrobacter. The sequence goes on from NZ_JAFDOE010000001.1 coordinate 1,250,058, forward strand.
AGGGATGTTTAATCCTTTCCATCGTTTCTCATTATTCAGAAGATAGTGGACATAAATGTTGCCAGGAATGAAGGTATCGATCGAGTCAAACAAACTAGCGCCGAATAATATTGAATATTGATCAGCCTCCGCAAAAAGCGTTGAAATCATCTCATTGCTATCCACATCAAAAGGGGTTAAAGCATTAAGTTCGGAAATAATAAATGCACGCTGCCGTGTCATAAATGATTCAGTGGAAATGATGTGGTTCTGGATAAGTTTTAAAAGTGCATTATTTAACGAAAAGTTAAAATCCTCACGTGCCTGAATTGCGTAACTGGTGTTCAATTGCTGCAAAGCATGATCTATTTGGGGTTGAATTAAATTATATATTGATGGTGGTAGCTCGGCCACTGTTTCCAGCCAGATTGACATATCCATTGCTGAAGCACAGCGATGCCAGGCATGAGTGAATCCCCACATATTAATCAGTCGTTCAAGTGCTACGGGATCTTTTGCTATCACAGCAGAGATGAGAGGAGTATCAATTAATTCGCTTCGTGCCAGTGCAGCAGGAGCTTGGTAGTGGACGCTCATAAGATACTCACTCCAACGATTATCATCGTTACGGAATATACGCTTCAACTGAGCATAGTTTGCCCTGAGTTTATCGGATTGATCGTCAGGCGGTAGATTCAATTGCCCATTTAGTTCTCCTTCTTGGAGCGGGTTCCGTAAAAGGACCCTGATATCATAATCTCCATATCTTACCATCAATATGTAAAGCGCTATTAGAACGAAACGCAAAGGTTCTTCTGAAGAGTTAACCGGGACTGTGAGATTTAAAATATGAATATCATTAACCAACTTCTTGAGCAGACGGGGTGTAATACGTGGGTACTGCAGAGGGCGCCAACGTTCAATGAGTTGAATGACTTCCGTACATGATATCTCATCCAATTCACTGACAGTTTGATGCCACATAGTTTTAAAAGCATCTTGCCAACCAGCTGTTATGAGTGGAGGGACACTAAACGTAACCGGAATTCTCTTTGCAATAAACTCTCGTCCACTATGCCCTTCCATTTCAAGAGATGAAGCGACCTGGCGAGCAGAATAAGGAATGATAACTCTGAAGTGCTCATGCGTAGTTCCGGCAATAAGCTCCATATCACTCCACAGCTCTTTTACTTTTTCAGGTACAATCCTGTCAAGGTTATCGATAATAAGAATAAAGTGAAGGTTACGCGGGAGTGTATCTTTATCTGTGAAGCCTGACAGCGCATCGTGGAGTTCGATAGTACCAACTTCGCGGCTTGCCATCCATGTTTCAGATATTGTATCAGTACTGTTACGTTTAAATAGGTCGCCAACAGTGATTGGCTCCTTGTTACCTAGTTTCGAACGACAGAAACATCGAGTAAACCAAAGTATACCGAGCAGAATTGCAGGTGAAAGAAGACCCAAAGTTTCTATTAGAAGAACTAGTTTACTGACAGTGATATCTGTAACCATTAACTTATTGATATCACTAAGTAAGTATCTAGCCATCTGAACTGCTAACAGTGAGCACAGGATGAACATAACCGTCCACCAACTCAACCTACTTTTCACTTTTTTTTCATATTCAACAATATTGCCAAGAGCCTGATTACGATAGGTATCTAGCTTGCTTTGGTTTGCCCCTGTTCCATCACTAAGCCCCTTATAAATCACTTCAATCAGCGCTTTTTTGGTATTCCCATAGTGGTAACGTTCTGCATCAAATTCAATAAATCGATACTCAGATCCAAGTTCACTTTTCAAAAGATTTATAATGGTAGACTTACCAGAACCCAGTTCTCCCTCAAGACCTATAATATTGTTATCGGCTTCGCGTAAAACCCCAGCCATACGCTCAGCCACTTTCTTGTGGCTCTCACCTTCAAAAAGATCATTATCTGCAGGTGATTCCTTTTGTAACTTTAACGGCATACTTCCCTCACAATGATAATCTGATTGTTTTCTGTGCTATCTAATTACAACTATAATGTATTGGTTATGTACCTAATGTATCTATTGGCGATAATAAACTAATCCCGATATCGCTATGAACAAAATATCATTAAGTTAATTCAAAAATGGAGCGTTGGATTACCTTAGGACAATAGAATAATTCGTGTAGTGAAAATAGTTTATCAGAAAAATGGTCAAGCAGTAATCAGAGTTCCATACTGTCTGCTAGGGCCATCTCATACAACAGAAGATCTGTATGTAAATACAGTATTAAGAGATGCGTTATGCTATCGTACAGCTCCATAGAGCTACGTAAAATTGCTGCTATTCCTCTTTTCAGTGATTGAGTTCAATGCGTCTTTTCCAAACCGCCTCAAGGTTATGTTGAACAACATATTGATCCAGTTGAAGTGCTGATTAACTCCACCAATTTGACGTATTTTGCAACAGCTGCAGTTTACTTGATGAGCGATGCTTGTATCAGCACTGAAGTACTAACCATCGTTGATATCTCATTATCACCAAGTATGGTGATATTGTAAGTTTTGTGGTTGACGGCAAGTTTACCCTAATAAACTTCAGCTTGATTCTGTGATACAGCTCAATCCGATGAACGGTTACACAGGCCAATACGTATTGGTAGTGAAGAGCGAAGAAGATCTCGATTTATTGAGTGGAGTATGACTATAACAGATAGTAGAGAAGGGGATATTTGGGGGCAAATTTGGGGGCATTTTGGGGCGTAGGGGCGGGTTTTGGGGCAAAAAAATAGCCGCTATTAGCCGCTATTGTCTGAACCCATTGATCTGTATGTGTATGAAATCTAGGTAAATCATTGAAACAGGGGAGAACCTCCTGCCAGATCAATAAATCGGGAAAATTTAGCGATTTGACAGAAGGCTAACTGCGATGCTTGCGGAAAGATTAAGCAACGTTACGTGTGTGACCGGCAAGAACGGCCAGCGCGTCGCTATTCTCGATAGTGATATATTTACCTTTCACTGCCAGCATGCCGCTTTTCTGGAAGCGACCCAGCAGGCGGCTGATGGTTTCGACCGTTAAACCGAGGTAGTTACCGATATCGCCACGGGTCATCGTCAGGCGGAATTCGCGAGGTGAGAATCCACGTTGGGCAAAACGACGAGACAGATTGTAGATGAATGCCGCTAAACGTTCTTCTGCATTCTTCTTCGACAACAGCAGGATCATATCCTGGTCGCCTTTGATCTCGCCGCTCATCAGACGCATCATCTGCTGACGCAGATTCGGCATTTTGCCGGACAAGTCATCCAGGGTCTCGAATGGGATTTCGCATACCATTGAGGTTTCCAGGGCCTGCGCGAAGCTTGGGTGATGACCGCTGCCAATGGCGTCAAAACCAACCAAATCGCCTGCCAGATGAAAACCGGTAATTTGCTCATCACCTTGCTCGGTAATGGTGTAGCTTTTAATCGTTCCGGAGCGGATAGCATAGAGTGATTTAAGCTCATCACCTGCTTTAAAGAGCGTCTGCCCCTTTTGGATAGGCTTTTTGCGCTCAATGATATTATCGAGCTGGTCCAGCTCGTGCTCGTTAAGTGTGAACGGGATGCAAAGCTGGCTGATGCTGCAATCCTGGCAATGGATAGCACAACCGCCAGACTGAATGCGCCGTATAATTCGCTTTTCCGGGATCATAGGTCTGCTCAAGCCGTAATTGATATTTGTCAATTTTAACATCTTTTTGGTGAGCACGTAAGCCTGAGGTACTCCCAATAGAGAATAATTCAGGTATAAATGGGGTGAATGTTTTTTATGTGCCTGATTATCCACATTTTATCTGCGGTTGCTTTATATGGAAGTGTGATCAATAGGGCATTAATTGCCTGGATTCTAGAGCAGCAAATAACCTTCGTGACGCAATAACCACTCTTTTCGCTGCACACCACCCGCATATCCTGTCATGGTACCGTTGCGTCCAATCACACGATGACAGGGAACAACAATGCTAACTGGGTTAGAGCCGTTTGCTGCTCCGACGGCTCTGGCGGCACCGGGACGCCCCAGTTGTTCGGCCAGTTGCCCATAATGCATCACCTGACCACAGGGGATCGTGCGTAGCGCTTGCCAGACTTCCCGCTGAAACGGGGTGCCCGCGGTAGCGGTTTCCAGCGTATTAATAATGCTCAGATTACCCGCAAAATACTCTGACAGTTTATCGCTCAGCCCACCGGGATTTTTGGCGGCAATGCGCTGATAGCCTTCGGCGCGATAGTGAATATTCAGCAGTTGTTCCATGCGATCGCTATGCTGCTCCCACTCGACGGCGCGCAGGCGAAATTGTTCATCGCAGATGATCCAAAGTGGGCCTAGCGGTGTTGCGATGGAGTCTTCAAGTAAATTAAGCATCCGTTTCTCTCAATTCAGGCGGGACAATACCCGCGCTAGTCAGCGGGTTACACCATATCATGCCATGGATATTCGCAGCTATACCCCCTTAGATCCAATAAAGGACGCATTAGATACTCCGGCATATTATTGGAAATAACCGTAAACCGTTGTCGGTATAATAGTGCGCGGTTATGATAATGGCCGTCGCAAAATGCTGGAGGATGAGACATGAACCCTGATGACGCATCGTTGTTTCTGGACGCTATGGGAGATGTTGAACCGCTAAAAGGCCGCTCTGAAATCCATTGGCAGCCTTCACGCAATCTCCGCGCGCCAGCACGTATCGACACGCTGCAGCTGGATAATTTTCTCTCGACGGACTTCCTGGATATTGTACCGCTGAGCGAACCGCTGGCGTTTCATCGCGAAGGTTTACAGCAGGGTGTTACCGACAAATTGCGTAGCGGAAAGTACCCCCAGCAGGCCAGCCTCAATCTCCTGCGCCAGCCGGTTGAAACGTGCCGTCAGATGTTATTCAGTTTTATACATCAGGCCCGGGAGGAGGGGCTGCGCAATGTGCTCATTATTCACGGCAAGGGACGAAACGATAATTCCCATGCCAACATTGTGCGTAGCTATATGGCGCGCTGGTTGACGGAATTTGATGACGTGCAGGCCTACTGTAGTGCACTGCCACACCACGGTGGCAGCGGGGCATGTTACGTTGCGCTACGCAAAACGGCGCAGGCAAAGCAAGAAAACTGGGAGCGACACGCGAAGCGTAGTCGCTAACGAAAGCAACCTCAGGCCGCCAGTACCCGGTTTCTGCCTTCGTTCTTGGCTTTGTATAAGGCATCGTCCACGCGTTTGAATAATTCATCGATGCTTTCATTCGCTTCATGTCGTGCCACGCCAATACTGACGGTAAAGCGGGGCAGTCCAGGCAGGCTGACTCTGGCCACCGTCGCACGTATCGTTTCTGCAAGATTAAGGGCAACGTCGAGAGGCGTACGTGGCAGGAGCAGCACAAACTCTTCACCTCCCCAACGGAACACCAGATCGTCCTTGCGCGCGCAGGCTTCCAGCGTGCGTGCCAGCGCACAAAGCACGTCATCCCCTTTTAAATGACCAAAGAGATCGTTAATGCTTTTAAAACGATCGGTGTCGATCAGTAGCAGGCTGTAGTCCTGGGTCAGCGACATGATGTGCGATTGCTCTGGTTCGGTGACGTGATAAAAATGTCTGCGGTTGAGTAATCCGGTTAACGCGTCATGCAGAGCAGCCCGTTCCAGTTCCTGTTCGAGGCGTTTTTGTTCGGTAATATCATGAACGATGCACAGCATCAGCTTATTACCGTAAATCTCGATTGGGCCTGCGTAGGTTTGCACGTGGCGAGTGGTGCCATCGGCAAGTTTGTGGACAAAATGCAAGGGCTTATGGCCTCCAGGCAGCTGCGCTATTTTATGCATCACCGGCAGGATATGACGCCCCAGCATATTGATTTCCCAGGTATGCTTTTGACACATCATGTCGAGGCTATAGCCATAGAAGTTAAGGGCGCTGAGGTTCGCATCGACAATCAGGCCATCGCGGGACGGATCGATGAGCAGCATTGGCGCCGAGTTTGTCAGGAAAAAACGGGCGTAGAACCCCTGTTTTTTACGCTGATAGTTGGCGGAACGGCTGGCTTTTAGTCCCTGAGCTGCCGGGGTTTCAATGCCTTCAAAAAGGATGACATCACCACACTCTGCCAGCTCCCTGATAGACAGACGACAGGCCTGTGCGATTTCCTCTCCCTCCCGGGAAACCGTAAGAATTTCTACGATATCATGATGATTTTTCAGGTCGCTGAGATACATGGTTAAATCAGCCTGGGCATGGGTCGAGAATAATCCCTTTCTGAGTCGGGAAAAATCCGCAGCCTGCATGATTTCCCGTGCAACGGCATTGGCGAACATCAGTTCTTCGGTATGTGGCGAAACGATCCAGACCGGAATGGTTAATAAATCCAGTGAATGCAGTTCGTTTATGCTCATCGATAATCCCGTTATCTTCATTGGCTGTGTTACCGACTGACTGGCAAATAATAGTCATTATTCAGTCTCACAAGGGTATTGACTGTCGGTGAGACAAAGGTTGTACGGCCAGTTTCGGTTTTACGTTGCTTTCTACGTGCATTAATTCATGGATCTGGTGTGCGGGAAGTGGCTTAGCGAACAGGTAACCTTGTAGTACTCTGCATCCCATTTGGGTTAGCAGCATTTCCTGCTCCTGCGTCTCAATGCCTTCAGCCACAACGCACATATTCATAGAGTGGGCTATGTCAATAATAGTAGACACGATTTTTGTGTTTTTGCTGTTCTCACTAATATCTTTGACAAATAGTCTGTCGATTTTTAATTCCTGCGCCGGGAGCGACTTTAACATCAGTATATTTGAATAACCAGTGCCGAAATCATCAATAGAAATGGTGATGCCGAGAGCAGAAAACGCATTCAACACGTCCACGCTGCGTTTTAAATCTTTAAGGGCTGTAGTTTCCGTCAGTTCCAGCGTTAATTGCGTCGGTGATAGCTGATATTGCGTGAGGGCACTGCAGACAATATCGACAATATCATGCTGTTCAAACTGGACGGATGAAAGATTAACGGCGAGAGTCCACTGGCTATGGCCTTGTGACCTCCATTGGTGTAACTGAAAACAGGCTTGATGAATCACCCAGGTGCCGACGGGAATGATCAGACCCGTCTCTTCGAGCGCAGGAAGAAATTCAGCGGGTAACAATATGCCGCGTTCGGGGTGATGCCAGCGGAGGAGTGCCTCAAATCCGGCCAGCGTATGATCGCCAGCGGTATATTTGGGCTGATACCATAACTCAAATTGATTGCGCTCAAGCGCTTGTGACAGCTCCTGTAAAAACGTGGGGGGCGTATCTGCGATCGTCTCCATTTCAGGGGTATAAATCGCCCAACCGTTTCTGCCTGCCTGTTTGACATGGTACATCGCCATATCGGCCTTCACTTTTAACTCATGCAGCGTTGCGCCATGTTCGGGATAAATACTGCTCCCTGCGCTTAACGAAACCCGAAGGGTATGGCCACATAGCGCAAACGGCTCTTTGATAACATCGGCAATACGGGTCAACAGGGTGGAGACGGCAACTGTGTCGCTGTTAGGGACCAGCAGAATAAATTCATCACCTCCCAGTCTTGCGAGCGTCATCGTGTCATCAAGACAGGTATAGATGCGCTGGGTACTGGCGATCAGCAGTTGATCGCCAATGTGATGACCCCAGGTATCGTTGACAACTTTGAACCGATCGAGGTCGATAAAGACCAGTGCAAATGGGTATTGATGCTGTTTTGAGTACTGCAGGCAGGTCTGTAAGCAGGCATCAATCTGGGTACGGTTGGCCAACCCAGTCAGCGGATCAAAGTGGACCTGATGTTCAAGCTGGCAGTTCAACTGGTGTAAATTATCCGCCAGACGGGACGTGCGCAGTTGGGAATCCACCATCGAAATCACCAGCATAATCCCCAGTATGACCAGAGTGACAGCACTGACCCAGATGGAGAGTTCCAGCGTGCTAATTCCCTCGTGCGTGGTGTGTCCGAAGTGAGTGAAGGTTGCCGCGCCCATCCCGGTGTAATGCATAGAAGCAATAGCCAGCGCCATAATGAGTGCGGCAATAAGGCGGTTAATCAACACGCGACGGGTATTTTGGCGTAAATGAAAGGCCAGCCATAAGCCCACGCCCGACGCCACAATGGCAATGACCATCGAAAGCAGAATCAGCGTGATATCCCAGATAATCGCCACATGCTCAATAATGGCCATCATGCCGACGTAGTGCATCGCCACCACGCCAGTGCTTAATAGACTGGTGGCGGCGACAAGGCGTTTTGTTGATAACGTCTGACCGGAAATGGCGATATTGATGGCCAATGTCGCGCTAACAAGGGCAATAAGGAAAGAGCACGCGGTGAGCAAGAAATGGTAGTTTATCGGCATGCTCATTTTCATGGCCAGCATACCAATAAAATGCATTGACCAGATCCCCATACCCAGTGTTGCACCACCGGATAACCGCCAAAAGGTCGATTCTCGCCGACTGGAGATCGCCACTTTTCCCGCACTGTCGAGAGCAATAAAAGAGGCAATAAAAGCGACCACAAAGGAAATCCCAATCAGTACCGGATCCCACGACACGTGCAACATCGTACTACCTATATATAAAAAACCGTGATGTTAAATCTAGCAGGTTTTGTCAAGTTAACCCGATAAAACCAGGACTGTTCGTATTTTTTAACCTCGGGCATGAGTTTGAGCCGTTATAACATGGAAAATGCCCGATGTTCGCTTGTGTAATCATTCATGAAATTTATCATTTGCCTGTTTTGTGTACGCTGCGTGCTCTTCATCACAATAATCTGCCTGTGGGGGCAGTGAGTGAGGTTACCAGAGTAAAACGCTGCATTAATGGAAATTGTAAGTGCAATGATGTGCCTTAAGTGAAAAGAAAGTAGGGTCGAATTGAATATTCAGGTTTCCGCATAAGCGAATGGTAATCTGCATCACAACTGCTATAAAAATTACTACCCGCATTCGCGTTATTTCTTGGTGAGCAGGATTAAAATGTTAAATAATATTAGCGTCAGGACGTTTATTATTTCATTTCTGATATTAACGCTGTTTGTTCTCAATGTGATGGAGCTATTATTATCAGCAGGGCTTAATATCATTATATATACCAACGTAGTGAGCTTTGTTTCGATATCGTGTCTGTGGTGGTATATGACGAAATATCTCGTCGTACCAATCAATACCGTGAAAAAGAGCATTGAGGAGGTTACTTCAGGGAATCTGGCGATCAGCATTCCTGAGTTTGGTAATAACTGTGCGGGTCGCCTTATCCCCGGCATTAACAGTTTATCGAGTAATATTTCCTCGTTAGTCAGTGAAATCCGCACCTCTTCGCGCACGGCGATGACGCTCTCTGAACAGCTTGCAGAGCGCAGCGCAGAACTCTCGGTTAAAACAGAACAGCAGTCAGGGGCCTTGACGCAAACCGCTGCCAGTATGGATGAGATAGCCATCAGCACGCGAAATAATGCGGAGAATACGCAACTGGCCAGCGCCCAGGCGAATATCGCCACACAATCCGCCCGTCAGGGGGCGAATTAATGGTACAGGTCGCAACCAATATGCACTCGATCACCGAATGCGCACAGCAGATGACGGAAATAATTGCGCTGATTGACGGCATTGCCTTTCAGACGAATATTCTGGCATTGAATGCGGCGGTGGAATCAGCGCGAGCAGGCGAGCACGGTAAGGGATTTTCTGTGGTAGCGGGAGAGGTGAGAACGCTGGCTCATCGCAGTGCAGAAGCAGCAAAGAATATTAAACGGCTGATTGACGAAACGCATTACAACGTCCGCGAAGGGGCGGCCGTTGTCCGTGAAGCAGAAAAAAATATGCAGGATATTGTGGGCGGTGCCGGGCAATTAAACCAGTTGATGGGGGAGATATTAACCACCACGCGGGAGCAGGAGAAAGGTATCGTTAAGATTACCCAGGCCCTGGCTGAGCTGGAAAGCGTGACTCAAAGTAATGCGGCCATGGTCGATGAGTTATCGGGTTCATCAGGCATTCTGAAAAATCAGGTGAATGACCTGCAGTCGCGAACACATAAATTTAATTTAAGTAATGCCTCATCACCTGAATTATTCGCGCAACCACGTGGCGCGGCAACGCCACCGGGTCTAAGTCGACGGGGTAAATACGGTCATTCGTTCTAGCCCTGTTGCCACCAGCGCCGACGTTGTCGGCGTTTTCATTTCATTTAACTTTTCTGAATCATTTCAGCACAATGGGATAAAGAGATATTGCTTAACATATTCTGCAGGCTAGACTAACGAAAAAGCTGAATGACTGTGGAGGCGATGTGGAAGCCATTAAGGGAACGGACGTTAATGTGCCGGATGCCGTGTTTGCCTGGCTACTTGATGGTCAGGGGGGAGTAAAACCGCTGGAAGATAACGATGTTATCGACAGTCAGCATCCCTGCTGGTTGCATCTTAATTATACCCATTCAGATAGCGCGCAGTGGCTGGCGACAACCCCTTTGCTTCCTAATAATGTGCGCGATGCACTGGCAGGTGAAAGTACACGACCGCGCGTCAGCCGGATCGGGGAAGGTACGCTGATTACTCTGCGCTGTATTAATGGCAGCACTGATGAGCGTCCTGACCAGCTGGTAGCGATGCGTTTATATATGGATGAGCGTCTGATTGTCTCGACGCGTCAGCGTAAAGTACTGGCGCTGGATGATGTAGTCAGCGATCTGCAAGAAGGTACGGGGCCAAATGACTGCGGCAGCTGGCTGGTGGATGTCTGTGATGCGTTGACCGATCATGCCAGTGAGTTTATCGAACAGCTGCACGATAAAATTATCGATCTGGAAGATAATTTACTCGATCAGCAAATCCCACCGCGCGGCTTTCTGGCGCTGTTACGTAAGCAACTGATCGTCATGCGCCGTTATATGGCGCCACAGCGGGATGCCTATGCGCGCCTGGCGAGTGAACGACTGCCGTGGATGACTGACGATCAGCGACGCCGGATGCAGGATATCGCCGACAGGCTGGGAAGAGGGCTGGATGAGATAGACGCCTGTATCGCCCGGACCGGTATCATGGCGGATGAAATTGCGCAGGTGATGCAGGAATCTTTGGCTCGCAGAACCTATACCATGTCGTTGATGGCGATGGTTTTTCTGCCCAGCACATTTTTAACCGGATTGTTCGGCGTTAACCTTGGGGGTATTCCCGGCGGTGGCTGGCAGTTTGGTTTCTCATTGTTTTGTATTCTGTTAGTGGTCCTGATTGGCGGTGTTACTTTATGGTTGCATCGTAGTAAATGGTTGTAACAACAACGTTTTTTACCACCTTTTGGGAGTGAAAACGCTTAAAATTTTGAGCGAGGTCAATAAACCATCTACCCATTCGGGGCAATATCTCTCTCGCAGGTGAATGCAACGTCAAGCGATGGGCGTTGCGCTCCATATTGTCTTACTTCCTTTTTTGAATTACTGCATAGCACAATTGATTCGTACGACGCCGACTTAGATTAGTCGGCTTTTTTTTGCCTGCAGGAAATCAGCGTCTACCCTAAAAGAGTCAACCTGAATGACTGGAGGGGATATGACCTGTCTAATGCTATTGCTGCAGTTGCCCACATTCAACACCGACTCTGTACCAACCGACCCGGTACCCATTCCCGACCCGATCCCCCGTCCGCAGCCGATGCCGGATCCTCCACCGGATGAAGAACCGATTAAAATGTCGCATCGCAGGCGCAGATCTGCGAGGATACGCGCCTGCTGATTGTGAGTTTTTACCGCGAGATTAAACTGTGACCGCTTTTTCTACCCTGAATGTTTTACCTGCTGCTCAACTCGAGAATCTTAACGAGCTGGGTTATCTTGAAATGACGCCTGTTCAGGCCGCTGCGCTGCCAGCTATCCTGGCAGGAAAAGATGTTCGCGTGCAGGCAAAAACCGGCAGTGGCAAAACGGCCGCGTTTGGTCTTGGGCTGTTACAGCACATTGATGCCGCGCTGTTCCAGACGCAGTCGCTGGTCCTGTGCCCCACGCGTGAACTTGCCGACCAGGTGGCTGGCGAACTGCGTCGCTTAGCGCGTTTTCTACCGAACACCAAGATTTTAACCTTGTGCGGTGGGCAACCGTTCGGCGCACAACGTGATTCTCTGCAGCATGCGCCGCATATTATTGTCGCCACGCCAGGCCGCTTGCTCGACCATTTGCAAAAAGGCACCGTCTCGCTGGAAGCCCTGAATACGCTGGTAATGGACGAAGCCGATCGCATGCTGGACATGGGTTTTAGCGATGCTATTGATGACGTGATCCGTTTTGCGCCTGCATCACGCCAAACATTACTGTTTTCGGCAACCTGGCCGGAAGCCATTGCCGCGATCAGTGGCCGTGTGCAGCAAAATCCGTTAACCATCGAAATCGATACGGTTGATGCGCTGCCAGCAATTGAACAACAGTTTTTTGAAACGTCCACACACGGCAAAATTTCACTGTTGCAAAAGTTGCTTAGCCAGCATCAGCCCGCATCGTGCGTTGTCTTCTGTAACACCAAAAAGGATTGCCAGGCCGTGTGCGATGCGCTGAATGCTGCGGGGCAAAGTGCGCTGTCATTGCATGGCGATCTGGAGCAGCGCGATCGCGATCAGACGCTGGTCCGTTTTGCTAACGGTAGCGCGCGCGTGCTGGTGGCAACCGATGTTGCGGCGCGTGGTCTTGATATTAAATCGCTCGAACTGGTGGTGAACTACGAACTGGCATGGGATCCGGAAGTACATGTACACCGTATTGGACGCACTGCGCGAGCAGGCAATAGCGGTCTGGCGATCAGCTTCTGTGCGCCAGAAGAGGCCCAGCGAGCTAATATTCTTTCTGAAATGTTGCAATTAAAGCTGAACTGGCTGCCTGCGCCAGGCAACGGTCCGGTCGTGCCGCTTGAGGCCGAAATGGCGACGCTGTGCATTGATGGCGGTAAAAAAGCAAAAATGCGTCCGGGCGATGTTCTGGGTGCATTGACCGGTGATATTGGTCTGGATGGGGCCGACATCGGTAAGATTGCCGTACATCCGGCGCATGTTTACGTGGCGGTTCGTCAGTCTGTTGCGCATAAAGCGTGGAAGCAGCTACAAAGCGGTAAGATTAAAGGTAAAACCTGTCGGGTTCGCCTGTTGAAATAAATGCCAGTTGGAGTGCCTGTTGGCGCTCCGCTGATCTGGCCTACAGGCGCTTAAGCGCGGTGTAGGCCATCCGGCATTATCTGGATTACTTCACTTCCACCACGTTCAGACGTAACTCATCCAGTTGGGTATCATCTTCTTCTGGCTGCCAGCCTGCAGGTTGCAGCGGGATCTCTTCGCGATCGAACGCTAAGTCGCCGCCGTCCACGACTTCTGAACCGTGCTTGATACCTTTAAAGTCGAACAGATTGATATCGCTAAGATGTGAAGGCACCACGTTCTGCATCGCGCTGAACATGGTTTCAATACGACCCGGGTAGCGTTTGTCCCAGTCACGCAGCATGTCGGCAATTACCTGACGTTGCAGGTTCGGCTGTGAACCGCACAGGTTACACGGAATAATCGGGTAGCCTTTGGCTTCGGCAAAACGCTCGATGTCCTTCTCGCGGCAATAGGCCAGCGGACGAATGACGATATGCTTACCGTCATCGCTCATCAACTTCGGCGGCATGCCTTTCATTTTTCCGCCGTAGAACATGTTTAAAAACAGCGTTTGCAGGATATCGTCGCGATGATGTCCCAGCGCAATTTTCGTGGCGCCGAGCTCGGTTGCTGTGCGGTACAGAATGCCGCGACGCAGACGGGAGCAGAGAGAGCAAGTGGTTTTCCCCTCCGGGATTTTGTCTTTGACGATCCCGTAGGTGTTCTCTTCGACAATTTTGTACTCAACGCCCAGCTGTTCCAGATACTCCGGTAAAATATGCTCCGGGAATCCAGGCTGTTTCTGATCCAGGTTAACCGCGATCAGAGAAAAACTGATCGGGGCGCTTTGCTGCAAGTTGCGCAGGATCTCCAGCATGGTGTAGCTGTCTTTCCCACCGGAAAGGCACACCATAATGCGATCGCCATCTTCAATCATGTTGAAGTCGGCAATCGCTTCGCCCACGTTACGGCGCAGACGCTTTTGTAATTTGTTCAGATTGTATTGTTCTTTCTTGCTAATATCTTGATTTTGCGACATTTAATAGAGGCTCAATTCATAGTGTGGCATCAGAAGAGTATGCATCACGCCGGATTGTCCGGCAAAAGAAGTCTGATATAAAAACTGTGGCGTGTATGGTACGGATAAGCGGGAAAAATGTCAGCACATTTAGGTCAGGAATCGCGGGGGAAAAGAGGGATAAATGAAAAGCCCGCAGCGATGTGCGGGCCTGACTGCTTAGCGGACTACCAGAACCGAACACTCCGCATGACGCACCACGGCTGCAGCGTTGGAGCCGAGCAGGTAAGTGGTAATATCAGGTCGGTGCGAGGCAATAATCACCATATCTGCGGGCAATTTCCTGGCAAGCTCCAGAATTTTATCTTTTGGCGAACCTTCAACAACATGAACTTGAATTCTGTCTGCCGGGATATTGAACTTCTTGATCATCTCTTCCAGTTGAGATTTCGCTTCGGCTTTCAGCTCGTCCATGGCCGGTAACTCTGCCGAGTAGGCCAGTCCAAGAGAAGCATAATAGGGCAACGACGGAATAACGGTCAGAAAATGAACCTGTGCATCGTCAATTTTTGCCTCTGCTTCAACATGGGCAATAACGCGTTGAGTTAATTCTGAGTCTGAAATATCGATGGGTACAAGAATCGTTCTGTTCATAAAACCTCCTGTTTAAGTATCCTCCTAAAGCTTACCGCGTAATGGCACTTTATGTACAATGACAAAGATCACATTTTGGCATCACTTTATTTTAATTTCAGGGAACTTGCCTTTTATAACGCCATCGTAAAATCGGCCTTTAGAGACCACAGTAAGGAAATCACGAAAAATACGTGCCGGAACAGGATGGTATTGCAGGGGTTGCAGATGGTGAAAACGAATTTCTAGCGTGCTGGAGGATTCGTCATAACCGACGGATGCAATACGAGATGATTTGACGGGGTGATGATTCATTGCAGGTATCCTCTACCACAGACTTTAATGCAAGATATCATCTATCAGCGGGATGTTTTAACGCAACAGATATAATGTTTTGATCTACATAAAACGGAATTGTGATACGGGGAAACGGGAGTAGCCCGCTGTTTCCAGCGGGCTGACAGATTAGAACTGGTAAACCATACCCAGTGCTACAACGTCATCGGTAGAGATGTCATTTTGGGTGTAGAAGTCTTTGTCTTCATCCAGCAGGTTGATTTTGTAGTCAACGTAGGTAGAGAAGTTTTTGTTGAAGTAGTAAGTCGCACCTACAGAGGCATATTTAACCAGATCCTGGTCGCCATCAGATCCGTTTACACCCAGATCCTTGCCTTTAGACATCAGGAAAGAAACTTCCGGACGCAGGCCAAAATCGAACTGGTATTGCGCGGTCACTTCAAAGTTCTGAGTTTTGTTGGCAATAGTGTTATCACTGCCGTCTGAGCCACCGTAAGGGGTCATATTACGGGTTTCGGAGTACATGGTTGCCAGATAGATGTTGTTCGCATCATATTTCAGACCAGCAGTCCAGGCATCAGCTTTGTCGCCACCAGCGGTAGAATGATTAACCTGCTCATTTGTACGGTCAGAAGAGGTGTATGCTGCACCGAAGCTTACGCCCATACCTAAGTCATAGGTAGAGGAGATACCGAAGCCGTCACCGTTGGAGTTCTTCATGTTACGATCGGCGCCACCGTTGTTAGTGCCTTCCTGCTCTGGTGACTGATTTTCGTTCGTGCCCTGGTACTGCAGAGCCACGTTCAGACCGTTAACCAGACCGAAGAAATCGGTATTACGGTAGGTGGCTACGCCGTTAGCACGACCGGTCATGAAGTTGTCTGCTTTGGTGTAGGAGTCGCCGCCGAATTCCGGCAGCATATCGGTCCACGCTTCAACGTCGTACAGTACGCCGTAGTTACGACCGTAGTCGAATGAACCGTAATCGCCAACTTTAATACCCGCGAAAGCCAGACGCGTCCAGGAATCGCCTTTGTCACCTTCGGTGCCGTTAGCCTGAATCTGATATTCCCACTGGCCATAGCCAGTAATCATATCGTTAACCTGAGTTTCGCCTTTGAAGCCCATACGCATATAAGTCTGATCGCCATCACTGTTAGCGTCATCAGAAAAATAACGCAAGCCATCAACTTTACCGTAAAGGTCTAATTTATTGCCGTCTTTATTATAAATTTCAGCAGCGTGAGTAGCGCCTGCAGCTAACAGGGCAGGAATTACGAGAGCCAGTACTTTTCTGTTCATTGAAATAATCCTTTAGTTTTTATATTTACCTGCAACTACCCATGTAGGGTGTTAAAGCATGCTAAAGGAGAAGTTCCGTAAAGAGATAAATATCAATTGTTACGCCTTAAGTAAAACCTTAAGCAAATAATTCTATGGAAATAGTGATAATTATGGTGAATGGATTGGTTGTTAGATATATAAAATAAAAATTATACAAGTTAATTTCGTTGAGATATTCTGCGCGGGTTATATGCCTTTATTGTCACTTCTTGTTTTTCGTTGGGGTATTCGTCTCAGGACTGATTAGCCAGCGAATAAATTGACAAGCCCGAACAACTGTTCGGGCTTTTTTTTATCCTCGGTTAATACTTAACGACACGTATTAATCGGTACTGCTTTTTTCTGCTTTCCCTGCCAGTTGCGCCAGGAAGTCATAGCGTTTTTGCAAATCAGCGGTCGCATCCTTCCACAATTGCTCAGCTACTTCCGGCTGCTGTGCGTTCAGGCGACGGAAGCGCTGCTCGTTCATCAATGTCTCAGCCAGCGCGTCTGACGGTGGGCGAGAGTCCAGAGCCAGCGGGAGTTTACCTTCGTCAGCGCGACGCGGATCAAAGCGATACAGTGGCCAGAATCCGGTGGCGGTGAGCTGGCGCATCTGATCGTGGCTCAGGGCGAGATCGTAGCCGTGCTCTTCGCAAGGACTGTAGGCAATAATCAGCGATGGGCCAGGGTAAGACTCCGCTTCCTGAATCGCTTTCACCGTCTGGTTCAACTGGGCTCCCAGTGAGATCTGCGCGACGTAAACATGACCGTACATCATCATACTGACGCCAAGATCTTTGCGCGCTTTTCGCTTACCGTGTTCGCCAAATTTAGTGACGGCACCGAGCGGTGTCGCTTTTGATGCCTGTCCGCCGGTGTTGGAATAACACTGGGTATCCAGCACCAGAATGTTGACGTTCTCGGTCAGGCTCAGGACGTGATCCAACCCGCCAAAGCCAATATCGTAAGCCCAGCCATCGCCGCCAATCAGCCAGATTGACTTCTCAACCAGCGCGTCGGCATCGGTTAATAACTGCTGTGCACCGTCAACACCTTGCAGATGCTGGCGCAGTGCCGCGACCTGCTCGCGACGAACCTCTGGGGTAGCTTCTGCGTGCAGGGCGTCATTCAGTTCTGCCGGGATCTTATCGGCAAACTGTTCCAGCAGACGCATGACGCGTACGCGATGTTGATCCACCGTCAGGCGGAAGCCCAGACCAAACTCGGCGTTATCTTCAAACAGTGAGTTTGCCCACGCAGGCCCGCGACCATTGGCGTCGGTGGTATACGGTGTTGAAGGCAGGTTACCGCCATAAATCGACGAACACCCGGTCGCATTAGCGATCAGCATACGGTCGCCATATAACTGGGTGAGCAATTTGATATACGGCGTTTCACCACAACCCGAACAGGCGCCGGAATATTCAAACAGCGGAGTAATCAACTGGGAGGTACGAATATCAATACGTTCCAGTTTAGTGCGATCAATCTCCGGCAGATTGAGGAAGAAGTCATAGTTCACTTTTTCTTCTTCAACATGCTCAAGGCGGGACATCATATTGATGGCCTTGATTTCTGGATTCTGTCTGTCTTTCGCCGGGCAGACTTCGACGCACAGATTACAGCCGGTGCAATCCTCAGGCGCAACCTGTAGAACATATTTCTGACCGCGCATATCGCGTGATTTTACATCCAGAGAATGCAGGCTGGCAGGGGCGTTTTCCATTGCTTCAGGGGAAACCACTTTGGCACGGATAGCCGAGTGCGGGCAGGCGGCAACGCAGTGGTTACACTGCGTACAAAGCTCTTCTTTCCAGATTGGGATCTCTTCGGCGATATTGCGTTTTTCCCAACGCGTAGTGCCCATCGGCCAGGTGCCGTCTGGCGGCAGCGCTGAGACGGGGAGGGCGTCGCCCAGACCTGCAAGCATCGCTGCGGTGACGGTTTTCACGAAATCAGGCGCAGCATCAGAAACCACTGGCGGACGGTTGGCGCTGTGCGGATCAACCGGCTGGAGTGCCACTTCGGCGACCGACTCACGCGCCAGGGCCAGCGCCTGCCAGTTACGTTCAACCAGATCCTGACCTTTGCTGCTGTAGCTTTTGGCGATTGCACCTTGTAGTTCCGCCAGGGCGCTGTCGCCGGGTAGAATTTGCGTCAGGTGGAAGAACGCCATCTGCATCACGGTGTTGATGCGTGCTGCGAGACCGCATTCGCGGGCAATTTTCGCAGCATTGATCACGTAGAATCGCGCTTTCTTCTGGTTCAGAACCGCCTGAACTTCCTGTGGCAGGCGCGACCACACTTCATCCACGCTGTACGGCGTATTGAGCAGGAAGATGCCGCCAGGTTTCAGGCGTTCTGCCATTTGATATTTATCGATAAACTGCAGCTGATGGCAGCCGACAAAATCTGCCTGCGAAACCAGATACGCCGAACGAATAGGCTGCTCGCTGACGCGCAGGTGGGAAACCGTCAGCCCACCGGCTTTTTTCGAGTCATAGACGAAATAGCCCTGCGCATACCACGGTGTAGAGTTACCGATAATCTTGATATTGTTTTTGGTGGCCGACACGCTACCGTCACTACCCAGCCCGTAAAACAGGGCTTCGAGCTTAGCGGTGCCGGGCAGGGTGTTTTCCGGCAGCGGCAGAGACAGATTGGTAACATCATCATAGATACCGACCGTGAAACGTGGTTTAGGCTTAGCGCAATTCAGTTCGTTAAACACCGCCATCACACAGTCCGGGCCAAACTCTTTCGAGGAAAGGCCATAGCGCCCACCAATGACGCGCGGTAACGTTTCACGCTCACCGCAGTTAAACGCTTCGGCCAGCGAGGTCATGACATCCAGATACAACGGCTCAGCCTGTGCGCCAGGCTCTTTGGTGCGATCCAGAACGGCAATACTGCGTGCTGTGTCTGGTAATGCCTGCAGTAAATGTCGGGCAGAGAACGGGCGGAACAGGCGCACTTTCAGGACGCCGACTTTTTCGCCGCGGGTCAGTAACTCTTCCACGACTTCTTCACAGGTGCCAATAGCGGAACCCATTAAAATAATGACGCGTTCCGCCTGTGGATGACCATAGTATTCAAACGGTTGGTACTGGCGGCCTGTCGCCGCAGCGAAATCGTTCATCGCCTGTTCGACGTTTTCGTAAACCGCGTTGTACCACGGGTTAGTGGCTTCGCGTGACTGGAAGTAGGTATCCGGGTTCGCCGAGGTCCCGCGAATAACCGGATGCTCCGGATTCAGCGCGCGCGCGCGATGGGCATCAATTTCCCCCTGCGGCATCAGCCCGAGGATGGTGTCATCGGCCAGCGGCACGATTTTATTGATTTCATGCGAGGTGCGGAAACCATCAAAGAAATGAATAAAAGGGACGCGGCTTTTCAGCGTGGCGATGTGCGAAATCAGAGCGAAATCCTGCGCTTCCTGAACGCTGCTGGCACACAGCATGGCACAACCGGTCTGACGAACGGCCATTACGTCGGAATGATCGCCAAAGATCGATAGCGCGTGGGTAGCGATGGTGCGTGCAGCAACGTGCAATACAAACGGTGTCAGCTGACCGGCCAGTTTGTACAGCGTCGGGATCATCAGCAATAAACCCTGCGATGAGGTAAACGACGTAGAGAGCGCACCGGTTTGCAACGCACCGTGAACGGTCGCTATTGCGCCACCTTCCGACTGCATTTCCACGACGCGTGGGGTATCACCCCAGACGTTTTTTAACCCGTTACCGGCCCAGGCATCAGCCTGCTCTGCCATCGTCGAACTTGGCGTAATCGGGTAGATGGCGATAACCTCGCTGGTACGAAATGCTACCGAAGCAACCGCACCATTACCGTCAATTGTGATCATACTGACACCCTTACATTGCGCAAAAAGAGGGACTCGCCAAATTATGCAAGTCCTGTAGTTATCCTTTTATTTTAGCAAAAGCCCAACATGCTCATTTTCGCTTTTGTGTCCTGGGAATAACCAGAATGAATGTTTTGATCAAAGGAGCGGGCAAAAAATTGCCAGAAAATGTAAACAGGGCGCATAAATGCGCATCTTGCCTCTCGACGTCAGTGTTTCTGCTGCCTATTATTTATGGCTGTGTCGTTGGGTTAATTTTCAGAGGGGAGTGAGATGCGCGCAGCGTTTTGGGTAGGGTGTGCCGCGTTATTATTATCGGCTTGTAGCAGTGAACCCGTTCAGCAGGCAACGGCCGCGCACGTCGCGCCTGGCATGAAGGCCGCAATGTCCAGTACTGGTGAAGCTAATTGCGCCATGATTGGCGGTTCGCTCTCTGTTGCTCGTCAACTGGATGGTTCAGCCATCGGGCTGTGTGCACTACCCAACGGCAAACGCTGCAGTGAGCAGTCGCTTGCCGCCGGAAGTTGTGGAAGCTATTAAGCCACTACGTTTACTACATTAAGTCTGCCAGTTTATACGTCAGCGTTTGCTCTGCTGTCGCCAGTGTTAACTGATCAGCAGTCAGATCTACCTGTGCGCCTTGCTTAAACATGTCGCTGACGATCCCGTCGAGCGCGTTAAGCTGTGGATCGGCGCACATCATACGAGTCATCGCCATATCTTTTACCTTCAACTCGCCGTCTGACAGCTTGCCCTGACCGTGGAATTGATTGCACATCTTTCCCGATACCGTCATGTTTTCGCCAAAACTCAATTCGGGTGGGTTGTTGGCGACAGTAACGGGTTTACCATTCACGCTCTGCAAAACGAAACGGTGATGCTGTAACTGTTCGCGGTTAACGGAAACTTTTCCATTGCTCACACAACCAGCCATCAGCATGCTGAGCGCAATCAACGTGACAACTTTCTTCATTTAATTTCTCTACGTTCGTGACGGGGATACATTCAATATAATAATAATACTGACTGTTTTATCATCGGTGATTATCTGAAAATGCTCCCCAGAAGCCAGGGGAGCACAGATATTAGAAGAGGGCGTTTGGGCAGGCTTCGCCTTTAGCGATTTGTGCCAGGTTCTGCAGCGTTGTTTCAGAAATACTGGTCAATGCTTCAGCCGTCAGGAACGCCTGATGCCCGGTGAACAGCACGTTATGACAGGCAGACAAGCGACGGAAAACGTCATCCTGGATCACATCGTTAGACTTATCTTCAAAGAACAGATCGCGTTCATTTTCATACACGTCCATACCCAGAGAACCAATTTTTTGGTTTTTCAGCGCATCAATAGCGGCCTGTGAGTCAATAAGAGCCCCGCGACTGGTGTTGATGATCATCACGCCGCTTTTCATCTGTTCAAAGGCTTCTTCATTGAGCAGATGATAATTTTCCGGCGTTAACGGGCAGTGCAGGGAAATGACATCCGACTCAGCAAACAGCGTTTTGAGATCGACATATTCAACGCCTAATTCAAGAGCCGCAGCGCTTGGATAAGGATCGAACGCCAGCAGACGCATACCAAAGCCCTTCAGGATCCGCAGTGCGGCAATACCAATTTTACCGGTACCGATCACCCCGGCGGTTTTACCGTACATGGTAAAACCGGTCAGCCCTTCCAGAGAAAAGTTGGCATCACGGGTGCGTTGATACGCACGGTGAATACGACGGTTCAGCGTCATCATCATACCAATCGCATGCTCTGCAACCGCTTCTGGCGAATAGGCCGGTACGCGCACGACCTGTAACCCCAGCTCTTTGGCGGCGTCCAGATCGACGTTATTGAATCCGGCACAACGCAGGGCGATGTATTTCACGCCATGCTTTTTCAGTTCTTCCAGAACTGGTCGGCTGCCATCATCGTTGACGAAAATACACACGGCTTCACAGCCATGGGCTGTTTTGGCTGTTTTCTCCGTCAGCAGAAAGTCAAAGAATTCAAGTTCAAAACCAAAAGCCTCGTTAACCTGTTGCAGGTACTTCTTGTCGTACTGTTTTGTACTGTAGATGGCGAGTTTCATAAGACTTTCTCCAGTGATTTTGACGTCACATTAATTCAATTCAAATTATTTTACAAAATCTAAAAAATTATTGATAGTCATAGACGTAATGAATAATTCGACGCATTTGTTGTTAGTGTGGGCAGGTTACTCGTTTTCAACAAGCGTTTTCATATAAACCAGACGGCATGAGACTTCTGAGTGATTTTTTATCCCCAGTTACGACAAACCGCTTACCGATTATTCATCGTATCAGAACCATATTCTCAGGGAGGAATCTGCACGACTTTCGCGATCGGTTGATAAGGAAAATGCAAGTAAGTGCAGCCATTAACTCTCACTGGAGGATGGTTTTTTATGATACTTACACCAGCAAATAAAAACCTTTGTGAACGGGTTCTGAATGCGTTTGAAACAGGCTCTGCCGAGGGTGACTACTCGGTGATCTCGATATTTCATGATGGCCCGCACGGGATTCGACAAGTGACCTATGGCCGTTCGCAAACCACGGAGTACGGTAAATTACAGGATCTGGTGACCCGATATGTTAACGCGAACGGGTTGTTCAGCGCCGATCTTGCCCCGTTTGCGTCATTGATTGGAAACACGCCGCTGGTCGACAACGATCAGTTTAAGACCTTACTGCGGCGGGCGGGGCGCGACGATCCGCTAATGAAAAAGGTTCAGGATCGGTTTTTTGATGAGCGATATTTCGTTCCCGCACTGAACTGGGCGCAGTCTTTTGGCTTCAAAGATGCGCTTTCTATGCTGGTGATCTATGACTCTTTTGTCCATAGCGGGAGTATTTTATCGTTCCTGCGAGCCCGGTTTCCTGAGATTCCTCCTGCCAGCGGAGGTGATGAACGTACATGGATTTCCCAATATGTTAATGTGAGAAACGAATGGCTGGCCAATCATAGCAACCCTGAGCTTCATCCTACCGTCTACCGGACAAAATGTTTGCGCTTTGAAATTGACCGCGGCAATTGGGATCTCTCACAGGTTCCGATTAATGCGAATGGCATACTGGTTGGGCCGTCACCTGAAATATCAATGAGTCCGACAGCCACACTGCCGACTGAGCAAACCGTTGTACCGTTTCTTGGTGCGGTGACTGAAGACAATGGGAGAACAACGGCAGCAATCATTATGCCTGCCTCTGGTTTCACCGCTAATGCCGCATCAATCGCTATCGACGAATGGCACTTTTTCGGTGAACAGCGCTATAACCGCAGCGGTGGCATTGTCCATTCCGGGAACAAAGAGGGTGAGGATGGTTGGTGGCAACGCGTAGGTCTGTATTGGGCGAAGATTGGTCGGGACGATCTGGATGGACGCGATCATGACTGGCCGTGGTCGGCGGCGTTTATTTCATGGGTGATGCGCCAGGCTGGTGCGGGGGATCGCTTTTCTTACTCAGCTTCCCATGCGACGTATATCAGCAAGTCAATCCGCGACCGAAATCAGGGTAACGCCATGGCGTTGTACTGGGGATACCGATTGAAGGAACGTAAACCGCAGATAGGGGATTTAGTGTGCTGGGACAGGGATCCTGACAAGGTGGTTGATTACGATCATCAGCATCTTGGCAACTACAGCAGCCACACCGACTTAGTTGTTTCTGTTGGTACCGATGAAATTGACGTTATCGGCGGTAATGTCGGGAATTCGGTAACTCGACGCCCGCTGACGCTCACCGCTGAAGGTTTTCTGTCTGACGGTGCGCAAGGCGGCGAAACGCTCTTTGCCATCATGGGATGTCGCGTTAACGTATGATGAGACGGGTAAATGTGAGACTGGTTATCTAAAAGTCAGCTAAACCACATCCAGACAGCTACGCTTATACAGGTATCAGATATCGGGAGGGGTTATGCTAACTCACTCTGAAGCAAAACGTTGGGCCACATTAATGCTTAAGGCAGCATTATGCGATGGTATGAAGTCTGAAGAGATTTCCCGGCAGGTGCATCTTGTCTGTGATCATCATGGCAAGGAGTGTCTTGAAGAACTTATAGAGGAAATTCTGATAGAGGCCGGTCGTATAGGACCTAAACACAGCGATGGACAACTGAGACATCATTGATGTCTACATTTTTCCGCTCCTGTGTTGAAATCATTCCTGACGGCACGCGTAACAGCGTGCCATATCAAACTCTCATCTATCTTATTGAATTAAAAATTATTTTCCGAATAATTCACTGTTTATAAATAATCTGAATGTTTTGGTGGCACCTATTCTTAATGTGGGCATGCTTAGCTAAACATGCCACAATACAAGCCGAAACCGGCTTAAATTTTTGCTAAATCAGGATATTAACTACCCATGAAGGGTAAATATAAAGCCGTATTGGCGCTACTCTTATTGCTGACCCTTGTGCCGCTGACGTTGTTGATGACGCTGGGTCTGTGGGTACCTACGCTGGCGGGCATCTGGTTGCCTGTCGGTACGCGCATTGCGATGGATGAGAGTCCGCGGCTTACCCGGCACGGACTGCATATTCCCGAACTCCGCTACCTGGTCGATGATTGCCCGCTAGCGCGTATCACTCAGGCCGATTTGTCGCATCCCAGCCGTTGGTTACTAAACGTCGGCAGTATTGAACTGGATTCCGCCTGCCTGGCCAAACTGCCGCAGACGGAGCCATCGCCCGCTGCGCCAAAAACGCTGGCAGAATGGCAATCTATGCTGCCCAACACCTGGATTAACATCGATAAACTCATTCTTTCTCCATGGCAGGAGTGGCAGGGCAAGCTGTCGCTCTCGCTGACGTCTGCCATTCAGCAGGTGAGTTATCAGGGTGAAAAGGTCAAATTCCAGGGGCGTCTGCACGGGCAAAATCTTACGGTAAGCGAACTGGCGGTTGCGGCCGTTGAGGGGCAACCGCCGGTGAAACTGGTGGGTGAGTTTACCATGCCGCTGGTGCCCGACGGGCTGCCGGTGGAGGGGCATGCGGTTGCGACCCTTAGCCTGCCGCAGGAGCCAACGCTTGTAGATGCGGAGCTGGAATGGCGCGAAAACAGCGGGCAGTTGATCGTGATGGCGCGGGACAATGCCGATCCGTTGCTGGATCTCCCATGGGAAATCACCCGCCAGCAGCTGACTATCAGCGACGGACGCTGGAACTGGCCCTATCAGGGATTTCCGTTAAGTGGTCGGCTGGGCGTGAAAGTTGAAAACTGGCAGGCCGGAGTGGAAAACGCGGTAGTGAGCGGGCGTTTGAACATTCTGACGCAGGGCGATGCGGGCAAGGGAAACGCGGTGTTAACCCTTGGTCCAGGCACGCTCAGCATGGATAACAGCGATATGCCGCTGCAGTTAACCGGCGAGGCGAAGCAAGGCGACCTGATTTTTTACGCGATGCTACCTGCTAAGCTTAGCGGCAGTCTGAACGATCCGCAGCTGGCTTTTGAGCCAGGCGCGCTGCTGCGTTCCCGTGGACGGATTATTAACTCGCTGGATATTGACGAAATCCGCTGGCCGCTGGCCGGTGTCAAGGTGACCCAGCGTGGAGTGGACGGGCGCTTACAGGCTATTTTACGCGCTCATGAAAACCAGATGGGCGGCTTTGAACTGCATCTCGATGGTCTGGCTAATGATTTCCTGCCTGACGCCGGTCGCTGGCAGTGGCGATATTGGGGCGAAGGCAGTTTTACGCCGATGCATGCCCGCTGGGATGTGGCGGGCAAGGGCGAATGGCACGACAATACCATCAAACTTTTTGATCTTTCTACCGGATTCGATCATCTGCAATACGGCACCATGAAAGTGGAGAATCCGCGTCTGGTAATGGATGAACCGATCGTGTGGGTGCGGGACGCGGCGCAGCCGACCTTTAGTGGCGCGCTGTCGTTGGACGCCGGAAAAACCACCTTCTCCGGGGGCAGTACTCTGCCGCCTTCAACCCTGAAGTTCAGCGTTGAAGGGACCGACCCGACGATATTCCAGTTCAAAGGGCAGCTGCACGCTGGCGCAATTGGCCCGGTCCAGTTGAACGGTCGCTGGGACGGGATCCGCCTGCGTGGTCAGGCCTGGTGGCCAAAACAATCGCTCACCGTCTTCCAGCCGCTGGTGCCACCTGACTGGAAGATGAACCTGCGTGAAGGTGAACTGTATGCCCAGGTTGCTTTCTCCGCCGCCCCGGAACAGGGTTTTGAGGCCGGCGGTCATGGGGTATTAAAAAGCGGTAGCGCCTGGATGCCCGATAACCAGATTAATGGCGTCGATTTTGTGCTGCCGTTCCGTTTTAGTGAAGGGGCATGGCAACTGGGCACGCGTGGGCCGATTTCATTACGCATTGCGGAAGTGGTGAATCAGGTTACGGTGAAAAATATCACCGCCGATCTGCAGGGCGGCTATCCCTGGAGTGAAGATAATCCATTACTGTTGAGCGATGTCAGCGCCGACTTGCTGGGTGGCAAGGTGGTGATGCAACAACTGCGTATGCCGCAGCACGATCCGGCATTGGTGCGGGTGCAGGATATCTCTTCCAGCGAGCTTATCAGCGCGGTTAATCCCAAACAATTTGCCATGTCCGGCCCGGTCAGCGGCGCACTGCCGTTATGGTTAAACAATGAAAAATGGATTATCAAAGACGGCTGGCTGACCAACCCGGGACCGATGACGCTGCGTATCGACAAAGACACAGCGGATGCGGTAGTCAAAGATAATATGGCGGCTGGTGCAGCGATTAACTGGCTCCGCTATATGGAAATTACCCACTCCTGGACAAAAATTAATCTGGATAACCTCGGCGTGTTAACCATGCAGGCTGCCGTCACCGGTAATAGCCGGGTGGATGGCAAAGTGGGAACGGTGAATTTGAATTACACCCATGAAGAAAACGTCTTTACGTTATGGCGCAGTTTGCGTTTTGGCGACAATTTACAGGCATGGCTTGAGCAAAATGCAGCGCTGCCCGAAACCCATTGCCTGGAAGGCAAGGAATGTGAGGAACAACAATGAAAACTATCGCGGCCATGCTGGGATTGCTGGCGTCATCTTTGCTGGTAGGGTGCACCCCGCGCATTGAAGTTGCAGCGCCGAAAGAACCCATCACCATCAATATGAACGTCAAAATCGAGCATGAGATCCATATCAAAGTCGATAAAGACGTCGAGAGCCTGTTGAAATCACGTAGTGATTTATTCTGAGGTGACGATGAAAAAACAGCTAAAAGTGACCATATTGCTGCTGAGCTTGTTGAGCGCTAACGCCTTTGCCCTGACTCTGGCAGACGCCAGAACCCAGGGGCGGGTGGGTGAAACGCTCAACGGCTACCTTGTGGCATTGAAGACAGATGCTGAAACCCAGACGCTGGTGAGTGAGATTAACAAGGCGCGTAGCGCCAGCTACCAACAGCTGGCCGAAAGTAACAATATTCCCGTCGATGAAGTAGCAAAAATGGCAGGTCTTAAGCTGGTGGCTCGCGCTAAACCAGGGGAATACGTACAGGGTATTAACGGGAAGTGGTTGAAAAAGTAATCTGAATTTTAATCAATTGGGACGTATCAGGCAGGCAATGGCTAATTGACCCACTATAATTGAACCAACAAATTATCAAGGAGTGATGATGACGCTTTATCAGATAAAGCCTGCCTTTCAGGCCCTTTTACGCCCGTTCATGTTCTGGTTATACAAAAAAGGCGTCACGGCTAATCACGTTACCCTTGCCGCGATGGCGCTTTCTTTTGTGACCGGCGCGGTGCTGTTTCTTTTCCCCCACCCCGAACTCTTCGTGCTGCTGCCTATCGTATTGTTTGTGCGCATGGCGCTCAATGCGCTGGACGGCATGTTGGCGCGGGAATGCAATCAACAATCCCGCCTGGGAGCGATCCTGAATGAAACCGGGGATATTCTCTCCGACCTCGCGCTGTATCTGCCCTTTATGCTGCTCCCTGGCAGCAACGCGCTGCTGGTGCTGGTCATGCTGTTTTGTGCGCTAATGACGGAGTTCTGCGGCGTGCTGGCGCAAACGATAAATGGCGTACGCAGCTATGCCGGGCCGCTGGGCAAAAGCGACAGGGCGCTGGTGTTCGGTGCATGGGCTCTGGCGCTGGCGCTGTGGCCGCAGCTGGTGCAGTGGAACAATATCGTTTGGGGCATTGCCACAGTATTGCTGCTGTGGACGGTCGTTAACCGCTGCAAGAGTGCATTACGTGAAGAGGGGGCAAAATGATGCTGCTGGAAAAATCGCTGGCGGTGATTTTTGCCCTGCTGCTGATTGCGACGCTGGTGAACGGTCTGCTGGTATGGCGGCGTCCGGATAAAAACTGGCGCGAGCTGACGCTGCGTATTCGCACCTGGTGGGTGATCATTGTTCTGTTTTCACTGGCTATCTTAAGCCCGCATTGGCTGGCGTTGACCTTCTTCGCGCTGGTGAGCTTTATGGCGTTAAAGGAGTTTTTAACGCTGGCCCCGTCGCGCCAGACCGATCGTATGCCGCTATTGTGGATGTTTATTGCTATTCCTGTTAACTACTGGCTGATTGGCATCAACTGGTACGGCATGTTTGTGGTGTTTATCCCGGTATATGCATTTTTATTCTTGCCTGTCCGCATGGCGATCGCCGGCGACACCCAGGGATTTTTACGCTACGCCTCCCAGCATCACTGGAGCCTGATGACCACCGTATTTGCGTTCAGCCACGTGGCATTTTTGCTGGTGCTGCCCGCGGACGGCAAGCAGACCGGCGCGCTGCTGGTGCTTTTCCTCGTCGGCTTAACGGAATTCAACGACATTGCGCAATACCTGTGGGGCAAATCAATGGGCCGCATCAAGGTGATCCCAAAGGTCAGCCCCAACAAAACGCTGGCGGGACTGGTCGGCGGTGTGGCGACCACCACGCTGGCGGCGGCGCTGCTGGGACCGCTAATGACGCCATTAAGCATACCGATGGCGATGCTGGCAGGGTTTATTATCGGGATCAGCGGCTTCTGTGGCGATGTGGTGATGTCGGCTATTAAGCGCGACATTGGCGTGAAAGACAGCGGTACGCTGTTGCCCGGTCATGGCGGTATTCTCGATCGGCTGGATTCACTGATTTTCACCGCCCCGGTGTTTTTCCACTTCATTCGCTACTTTTACTACTAACTTATGATTAATTCATTTCTGCGAACGCTGTTTACGCTGTGCATCGTCTGGCCGGTGATCTGGCTGTGGCTTGGGCTGCGCGTCAAACACCGGGATCGATTGCCGAAGCAAGGGCCGGCGATCGTGGTGGCGAATCATAACAGCCATATGGATGTTTTTGCGCTGCTGTCGCTGTTTCCGCTGCGCCGTCAGGGGGCCATCCATCCGGTGGCGGCGGCTGACTATTTTCTGCGTAATAAATGGATGGCCTGGTTTGCTCTCAATATTCTCAACATTATTCCGATTACGCGTCAGGGGGGCGAAACCAACCCGCTGGCGCAGTGTGAACAAGCATTACGCGACGGCAAAATCTTGATCCTTTTCCCGGAAGGGACGCGTGGTGAACCGGGACTACTGGCCCCGCTGAAATCCGGTGTCTGGCATCTCAGCCAGCGCATGCCGGAAGTGCCGATTATTCCCGTCTGGCTGCGCGGCACGGAGCACGTGATGGCGAAGGGGAATCGTATTCCTCTGCCGCTGTTTATTGACGTCAACATTGGCAGGCCGTTGGCCGCCGATAGCGATAAACACGTTTTCATGAACGATCTCAGGCAGCAGTTGTTGCTGCTTCAGCAACAAATCACAGGACAGCACCCTCATGACTAACACTCGAGTGCCGGATGAACGCCCGTTTTTGACCAGCGACAACACCGCGCTGTTTTTCCGCCACTGGCCGGCATTAGCGGCAGGTTCTGCGCCCAAAGTGATCGTCCTGTTTCATCGCGGGCACGAACATTCCGGGCGTTTGCAGCACATTGTGGATGAACTGGCGATGCCGGACACCGCGTTCTATGCCTGGGATGCGCGTGGTCACGGGCAGTCGCCGGGCCAACGCGGCTATAGCCCGTCGCTGGCGCGTTCGGTGCAGGATGTCGACGAGTTTGTGCGTTTTGCCGCCGCCGACAGCCAGGCCGCAATGGAAGATGTGGTGGTGGTGGCGCAAAGCGTGGGTGCGGTGCTGGCGGCGACCTGGGCTCATGATTATGCGCCTTCTATTCGCGGGCTGGTGCTGGCGTCACCTGCGTTCAAAGTCAAATTGTATGTGCCGTTTGCCCGTCCGGGGCTGGCGTTAATGCATCGCCTGCGCGGCCTGTTTTTCGTCAACTCCTACGTCAAGGGCAAATACCTGACGCACGATCCTGAGCGTGTGGCGAGCTTCAACCAGGATAAACATATCACCCGGGCGATTGCGGTGAATATCTTGCTCGATCTCTATAGCACTGCGGAACGTATTGTCAGCGATGCCAGCGCCATTACCTTGCCGGTACAGCTGTTGGTTTCCGGGGACGATTTTGTGGTACATCGCCAGCCGCAGATTGATTTTTACCAGCGCCTGAGAAACCCGCTCAAAGAACTGCACGTGCTGCCGGGGTTTTATCACGACACGCTGGGCGAGAAGGATCGGCATCTGGCGTTTGACAAAATGCGCGATTTTATCGATACGCTGTACGCGATGCAGCCGCAGCGTTTTGATTACACTCACGAAGACCGCTGGAGCCCCGGTGCGGATAGCTGGCGGATGCTGAGCGGCGGGCCTGCGCCGTATTCGCTCGACGATATTGCCTACCGTGGCCTGCGCTATGGGATGAAATTACTCGGGACGCAATCAACGGGCGTTCGTCTGGGATTTGAGACCGGCTTTGATTCGGGCAGTACGTTGGATTATGTCTATCGCAACCAGCCTCAGGGCAGCAGCGCGCTGGGGCGCTTGATTGACAAAAACTACCTGAACAGCGTCGGCTGGAAGGGGATCCGCCAGCGTAAGGTGCATTTGCAGATGCTGATCCGCCAGGCGGTGGCGCAACTTGCAGAGCAGGAAAGCGCGGTGCATGTGGTCGATATCGCCGCTGGACACGGGCGCTATGTGCTCGACGCACTGGAAGGCGAAGCGGCGGTCAATTCGATTTTGCTGCGTGATTACAGCGAACTGAACGTTAAGAAAGGCAGCGAGATGATCGCCAGCCGCGGCATGGCTGAGATTGCCCGTTTCGAGCAGGGCGATGCCTTCAACCGCGAGCAGCTGGCGTCGCTGGAACCTCGTCCCACGCTGGGTATTGTCTCGGGTTTATATGAACTCTTTCCCGAGAACACGCTGGTACGCAATTCGCTCGCCGGTCTGGCTGACGCGATAGCCCCGGGAGGCGTGCTGATCTACACCGGCCAACCCTGGCATCCGCAGTTAAAAACCATCGCCTGGTCGCTGACCAGCCACAAAGATGGCAAAGCCTGGGTGATGCGCGTGCGTACTCAGGGAGAAATGGATGCGCTGGTGCGAGAAGCCGGTTTTGATAAGTGCACGCAGCTGATTGATGAATGGGGGATTTTCACTGTCTCCATGGCGGTTCGGCGTGGGGACTGAACGTCGTAAGGTGCTGGTACAGGCGGTTGGCTGGTTATTGTTGCTGGCTCCTTTTTTCTTCCTTACCTATGGCAAGGTTAACCAGTTTACGGCCTGGCAGGACGCGCAGCATGATAACGTCGGCAGTATCGTGTTTGACTGGGAGTCCGCCATTCCCTTTCTTCCGTGGACCATTCTTCCTTACTGGAGTCTGGATCTGTTTTACGGGTTGTCGCTGTTTGTTTGCGCTACGCGCTTTGAACAGCGGCGGCTGGTGCTGCGTCTGATACTGGCATCGGTTATCGCCTGCGCCGGTTTTTTGCTGTTCCCGCTTCAGTTTAGTTTTACGCGTCCTGAAGTCAGCGGCGCGGCAGGCTGGCTGTTTGCCCAGCTTGAACAGTTCGACTTGCCCTACAACCAGTCGCCGTCGCTGCATATTATTCTCTGCTGGCTGCTGTGGCGACATTTCAGTCATCGCCTCAACGGCGGCTGGCGCAGGCTGTGCGACGCTTGGTTCTTACTGATTGCCGTGTCGGTACTGACCACTTGGCAGCATCATTTTATCGATATCATCACCGGTCTGGCGGCAGGCATGCTGATTGACTGGATGGTGCCGGAACAACGTCGCTGGCGCTGGAGCAAACCGGATGCGGCGCGATTAAGGCTGATGCGCCGCTATCTGTTGGGGGCCGTGTTGTGCCTTATCGCTGGCATATGGTTGACGCCCTGGCTGCTGTGGCCTGCCATATCGTTGTTGATGGTGAGCTACGGCTATGGTGGATTCGGCGCAGCGACTACGGGGAAAGATGAGCAGGGCCGACTACCGCCCGCCGTGTATGGGTTGACGCTGCCGTGGCGAATCGGAATGTGGCTGTCGATGCGCGGGTTTACCCGCCATCTGCCGCCGGTGAGTCAGATAGCTGCAGGCGTGTTCCTCGGCAGCTTCCCGCGCCGCGCTCCTGAACAAAATGCGCTGCTGGACCTCACCTTTGAGTTTGCGCGTGGGCGTGCTACTGCTATGCGAGCTTACTCTTGCGTACCGATGTTGGATCTGGTGATCCCGGACGACGGCGAATTACAACGGGCTGTGGACAGGCTGGAAACGCTGCGTAAAGAGCAGGGGACGGTGCTGGTTCACTGCGCGCTGGGGCTGTCGCGCAGTGCGATGGTGGTTGGCGCGTGGCTGTTGCAATATGGTCATGTAGCAACGGCGGAGCAGGCGGTGGCGTATATTCGCGCGCGTCGGGCGCAGGTGGTGCTGACGGATAAACATCTGGAGATGCTGCAACAATGGCAACAAAAAGTGACAGTGTAACAAATGATGAGGCGCTGCAACGCGATTTGCTGCGACACACGCTGGCAAGCTGGCGCTTCATTCTGATTTTTAGCATCCCGCCGATGGTGTGGCTGATTTTTGTCGCGCAGTCAGGTGTGCTCCGCGCGGTTATTGCGCTGCTGTGTGCCTGCGTCTGGTTTGGCTGCTGGCGACTGTGGCTTGACGATCGCTACTTCTCGCTGCTCACTGAGCAAAACAACGCGCAGGCCGGAGAGGCTCTTTATGTTATCTGGCGGCGCGACAGGCTGAGGACTCTAACCCTGGTCGAGCGTCAGGCGGGGGCGTTGACGCAGTTTCGGCGCACGCTTTATTGGGTTGTTGCGTTGTGGGTGGCCTGGCTGATAGTGCTGGTATAGCGTTTGCAGCAGCGCAATAGTTGCCACACGACGCAGTGTTGATACTGATATATTCCCCCTCCGGTGTCTCCTGGAGTGAAATCATGTGGCTTCTCAAGTGGTATGTCTGGAATCGTTGGGTATTCAAACTGTTAAGCCGGGATGTCGCGGAGCCGGAACAATTTTTGCGCCATTGTTGGGAAGAGAATGTGGCGAAGTGCAGGGACTATGCAACCATCTGGCGTGATATTAATCGCATTCACGGCAAGCAGATGCGGGCAAAGAAGTAAGTGTGGATAAGAAACCCTCCCACCGGATGGTGAGAGGGTGAATCATCAGGCAGCAACGACGCTGTCGATAGCGGCTTTGGCATCGGACTGCGCTTTGGAAGCCACTTCCGGACCGTAAGCGATACCTTCAGCGAACACGAAGTTCACGTCGGTGATGCCGATAAAGCCCAGGAAAGTAGACAGATACGGAGTCACCAGGTCGGTCGGTGTATCTTTATGGATACCACCACGGCTGGTCACGATCACTGCGCGTTTACCGGTTACCAGACCTTCCGGGCCTTTCTCGGTATAACGGAAGGTAACGCCAGCACGGGCAATCAGGTCGAAGTAGTTCTTCAGCTGCGTCGGGATGTTGAAGTTATACATCGGCGCGGCGATAACAATCACGTCATGGGCTTTCAGCTCAGCAATCAGCTCATCGGACAGCGCCAGCGCTTCCTGTTGACGCGGCGTCAGCGGCGTGTCGCTCGGACGCATCGCACCCACCAGTTCGCCATCCAGCACTGGAACAGGATTTGCCGCCAGGTCACGAACGGTGATTTCGTCAGCAGAGTGCTTTTCACGCCACTGTTCAACAAAATAATCAGACAACTGACCAGACTGAGAGTACCCTGCCAGAATACTGGATTTGAGAACTAATACTTTGCTCATGGGTGTTTCCTTTTATGTGTTTGAAGGGGGATATGCCCCGTTGCTTGTTGACACTCTATTCACAATCCTGCCGCAGTGATAGCGCAATATATCGAATCCTATGTTCGAAATTATTGAACAACACATGAAAAGCGCCGATGTGGTAATCTATACCTATCATCTTAAAGAGATTTAACCCGGCAGAGCACTGCCCTCTAACGCTATGACAGAACAACAAAAAATCACCTTCGCTATGTTGCAGAACCAGCTGGAATCGTTGATGCTGCGCGACAGACAGCGTTTTGCCCGCCGTCTGCACGGCGTGAAGAAGGTTAAAAATCCTGATGCACAACAGGCCATTTACCAGGAGATGGCGAAAGAGATTGAACAGGCAGCCGGTAAAGTTGTGCTGCGCGAAGCGGCGCGACCGGACATTAGCTACCCGGAAAACCTGCCCGTCAGTCAGAAAAAACAGGACATCCTGGAAGCCATTCGCGACCATCAGGTGGTGATTGTTGCCGGGGAAACCGGCTCTGGTAAAACCACCCAGTTACCGAAAATCTGTATGGAACTGGGGCGCGGGGTGAAGGGGCTTATCGGTCATACCCAGCCGCGTCGTCTGGCGGCGCGCACCGTAGCGAATCGTATCGCCGAAGAGTTGCAAACCGAACCGGGCGGCTGTATTGGCTATAAGGTGCGGTTCAGCGACCATGTGAGTGATAACACCATGGTTAAGCTGATGACGGACGGTATTCTGCTGGCTGAAATTCAGCAGGATCGGCTGCTGATGCAGTACGACACCATCATCATCGATGAGGCCCACGAACGCAGCCTGAACATCGACTTTCTGCTCGGCTATCTGAAAGAACTGCTGCCGCGTCGCCCGGATCTCAAAATCATCATCACTTCGGCGACCATCGATCCGGAGCGTTTTTCAAAGCATTTCAATAACGCGCCAATTATCGAAGTGTCCGGGCGAACGTACCCGGTAGAAGTGCGCTATCGCCCGATTGTCGAAGACGCGGACGACACCGAACGCGACCAACTGCAGGCCATTTTCGACGCAGTGGATGAACTGGGACGTGAAAGTCAGGGCGATATCCTGATCTTCATGAGCGGTGAGCGCGAAATTCGCGATACCGCCGATGCGCTGAATAAGCTGGATTTACGTCATACGGAAGTGTTGCCGCTGTATGCGCGCCTCTCTAACAGTGAGCAAAACCGCGTGTTCCAGTCGCACAGCGGACGGCGCATCGTGCTGGCGACTAACGTGGCGGAAACCTCGCTGACCGTGCCTGGCATCAAGTACGTCATTGACCCGGGCACTGCGCGTATCAGCCGCTACAGTTTCCGCACTAAGGTCCAGCGTCTGCCGATCGAGCCGGTGTCACAGGCTTCTGCCAACCAGCGTAAAGGCCGCTGCGGTCGTGTATCGGAAGGGATCTGTATTCGTCTGTATTCCGAAGACGACTTCCTGTCGCGCCCGGAGTTTACCGACCCGGAAATTCTGCGTACCAACCTGGCGTCGGTTATTCTGCAAATGACCGCGCTGGGGTTGGGCGATATTGCCGCGTTCCCGTTCGTTGAAGCGCCGGATAAACGCAATATTCAGGACGGCGTGCGCCTGCTGGAAGAGCTGGGTGCGATCACTACCGATGAGCAGCAAACAGCGTATAAACTGACTCCGTTGGGCCGCCAGCTGTCGCAGCTGCCGGTGGACCCGCGCCTGGCTCGAATGGTGCTGGAAGCGCAAAAACATGGCTGCGTGCGCGAGGCGATGATCATTACCTCGGCGCTGTCCATTCAGGATCCGCGCGAGCGCCCGATGGACAAACAGCAGGCGTCCGACGAAAAGCACCGTCGTTTCCACGACAAAGAGTCCGATTTCCTCGCATTTGTGAATTTGTGGAACTATCTCGGTGAGCAGCAAAAAGCGCTGTCGTCGAATCAGTTCCGCCGTCAGTGCAAGCTCGACTTCCTCAACTATCTGCGCGTGCGTGAGTGGCAGGATGTATACACCCAGTTGCGTCAGGTGGTGAAAGAGCTCGGCATTCCGGTTAACAGCGAACCCGCTGAGTATCGGGAGATCCACGTCGCGCTGCTGACCGGTTTACTGTCGCATATTGGGATGAAAGATGCCGATAAGCAGGAATTTACCGGCGCGCGTAACGCCCGTTTCTCGATCTTCCCTGGTTCCGGCTTATTCAAAAAACCGCCAAAATGGACGATGGTTGCTGAGCTGGTGGAAACTAGCCGACTGTGGGGAC
This sequence comes from Citrobacter sp. FP75, assembly GCF_018342065.1. Lineage (GTDB taxonomy): Bacteria > Pseudomonadota > Gammaproteobacteria > Enterobacterales > Enterobacteriaceae > Citrobacter. The sequence continues at coordinate 1,286,692 of NZ_JAFDOE010000001.1, forward strand.
GTATTGCCGCGCGCATCGATCCCGAGTGGGTGGAGCCGGTCGCCCAGCATCTGATCAAACGCGCGTACAGTGAACCGCACTGGGAGCGCGCGCAGGGCGCGGTGATGGCGACAGAAAAAGTCACCGTCTACGGTTTGCCGATTGTCGCCGCCCGTAAGGTGAACTACAGCCAGATAGACCCTGCGCTGTCGCGCGAACTGTTTATTCGTCATGCGCTGGTGGAAGGCGACTGGCAAACGCGCCATGCGTTTTTCCGCGATAACCTCAAGCTGCGGGCGGAAGTGGAGGAGTTAGAACACAAATCACGCCGCCGCGATATCCTGGTCGATGATGAAACGTTGTTTGAGTTTTACGACCAGCGCATCAGCCATGATGTGGTTTCTGCCCGTCATTTTGATAACTGGTGGAAAAAGGTCAGCCGCGAGACGCCGGATCTGCTCAACTTTGAAAAGAGCATGCTCATCAAAGAGGGCGCGGAGAAAATCAGCAAGCTGGATTACCCGAACTTTTGGCATCAGGGCAATCTCAAGCTGCGGTTGAGTTATCAGTTTGAACCCGGCGCTGACGCCGACGGTGTGACCGTACATATTCCGCTGCCGCTGTTAAATCAGGTCGAAGAGGCCGGGTTTGAATGGCAAATTCCGGGGCTGCGTCGTGAACTGGTGATCGCCCTGATTAAATCGTTGCCGAAGCCGGTGCGGCGTAACTTTGTGCCCGCGCCAAACTACGCGGAAGCGTTTTTAGGCCGCGTGACGCCGCTGGAACTGCCGTTGCTGGACTCGCTGGAACGTGAACTGCGCCGGATGACCGGCGTTACTGTAGACCGCGACGACTGGCATTGGGATCAGGTGCCCGATCACCTGAAAATCACCTTCCGGGTGGTGGACGATAAAAACAAGAAGCTGCAGGAAGGGCGTTCGTTACAGGCGCTGAAAGACCTGTTGAAGGGCAAAGTTCAGGAGACGCTGTCGGCGGTGGCGGATGACGGTATCGAACAGAGCGGGCTGCACATCTGGAGTTTCGGTCAGTTGCCGGAAAGCTATGAGCAAAAACGCGGCAACTATAAAGTCAAAGCGTGGCCAGCGCTGGTGGATGAACGCGACAGCGTGGCTATCAAATTGTTTGATAACCCGCTGGAACAACAGCAGGCGATGTGGAGCGGTTTACGCCGCCTGTTGTTGCTGAATATTCCGTCGCCGATTAAGTATCTGCACGAGAAGCTGCCGAACAAAGCCAAGCTGGGGTTGTACTTTAACCCGTATGGCAAAGTGCTGGATTTGATTGATGACTGCATTTCCTGCGGTGTGGATCGGCTGATCGACGCCAACGGCGGCCCGGTATGGACGGAAGAAGGTTTTGCCGCGCTGCACGAGAAAGTGCGTGCCGAACTGAACGACACCGTGGTGGAGATTGCCAAACAGGTCGAACAGATCCTGACGGCGGTGTTCAATATTAACAAACGCCTGAAAGGTCGCGTGGATATGACCATGGCGCTGGGGCTTTCGGATATCAAAGCGCAAATGGGCGGGTTGGTCTACCGTGGATTCGTCACCGGTAACGGCTTCAAGCGTTTGGGCGATACGCTGCGTTATTTACAGGCGATTGAAAAACGGCTGGAGAAACTGGCTATCGATCCGCACCGCGATCGCGCGCAGATGCTGAAAGTGGACAGCGTGCAGCAGGCCTGGCAGCAGTGGTTCAATAAACTGCCGCCTGCGCGTCGCGAAGATGACGATGTCAAAGAGATCCGCTGGATGATAGAAGAGCTGCGCGTCAGCTACTTTGCCCAGCAGCTTGGCACGCCGTATCCGATTTCGGATAAGCGAATCCTGCAGGCAATGGAGCAGATTACGGGTTAACGCAGTGCTGGAACGTAGGCCGGATAAGGCGTAGTCGCCATCCGGCATCTGTACCCGGTAAAGAATAAACTCCAGGAGTCATGAACATGAGACAGTTTCCGCCACTTTCCTCTACCACCCTTGCGGCGATTAACACCGTGGGGCAATGGCTGGCGCAAAATGATTTCGCTGAAAATATCACGGTTCAGGCAGATTGCGTGATTCTGGCCGGGAACGCAGTGATCCCGACTATCGATGCAGCCTGTCGGGTAGCGAAAGAGCAACAGGTTCCCTTGCTGATTAGCGGCGGTATCGGTCACTCCACAACCTTTCTGTATGCCGCTATCGCTCAGCATCCACGCTACCACACGATTCGTACTACCGGTCGCGCGGAAGCGGCGATCCTTGCCGATATCGCGCATCAATTCTGGCACATTCCCGGTGAGAAAATTTGGGTGGAGAATCAGTCTACTAACTGTGGGGAGAACGCCCGGTTTAGCTGTGCGTTACTGCGCCAGGCGGCCCAAACCATGGAGACCGTCATCGTGGTGCAGGACCCGACCATGCAGCGCCGCACCATGGCGACATTTGAACGCGTCACGCGTGACGATCCGCAGGCTCCGCGTTGGCTCAGCTTCCCCGGTTTTGTCCCTGAGTTGACTGAGCAGGGCGACGGCGTGGATTTTGCACCGACCGCCGAAGGTCTATGGTCGGTTGATCGTTACCTGTCTCTCATTACTGGTGAGCTTCCGCGTCTGCGTGACGATGAAGCCGGCTATGGGCCCCGTGGCCGTGATTTTATTGCGCATGTGGATATCCCGCAGGTCGTTGAGGATGCGTGGTTACATCTGCAACACGACGTCGCGCTGATTGACTTATTGAACAGCCGTTCTTTGTAATCTCCGCTGCCCGTTTGTGGTTTTTTTTGTGCAAACGGGCATTCATCCCGCCATTTTTTTCCCTTCACGACGACGTTGCCTGACGCTTTTATGAAGCGGCTCACAGAACCACCATCGCAGTGGCAATGTGTTATGCATGATTGATATTAATTAACAATAGTTTTACTTGTTAAAAACAAATCAATCACAGGAGAAGCGCATGTCAGTACCCGTACAGCATCCTATGTATATCGATGGGCAGTTTGTGACCTGGCACGATGACGCCTGGATTGATGTCGTCAATCCGGCGACGGAAGAGGTGATTTCCCGTATCCCTGATGGCCGTGCCGAGGATGCGCGCAAGGCTATCGACGCCGCACATCGCGCCCAGCCTGAATGGGAGGCGCTACCCGCCATTGAACGCGCCGCCTGGTTACGCAAGATTTCGGCCGGGATCCGTGAACGCGCCGGTGAAATCAGCGCGCTGATCGTGGCAGAAGGCGGAAAAATCCAGCAACTGGCGGATGTCGAAGTCTCGTTTACCGCCGACTATATCGATTACATGGCGGAGTGGGCGCGTCGCTATGAAGGTGAGATCCTGCAGAGCGATCGTCCAGGCGAAAACATCCTGCTGTTTAAACGCGCCCTTGGCGTGACCACGGGCATTCTGCCGTGGAATTTCCCGTTTTTCCTGATCGCCCGTAAGCTGGCTCCCGCCTTGCTGACGGGGAATACCATCGTCATTAAGCCGAGCGAGTTTACGCCGAACAACGCCATCGCCTTCGCCAAAATTGTCGATGACATCGGTCTACCGCGCGGGGTGTTTAACCTGGTGCTCGGACGTGGCGAAACGGTGGGGCAAGAGCTGGCCGGGAACCCGAAAGTGGCAATGGTCAGCATGACCGGCAGCGTGGTGGCCGGTGAGAAAATCATGGCGGCAGCGGCGAAAAACATCACCAAAGTGTGTCTGGAGCTGGGCGGCAAAGCCCCGGCGATTGTGATGGATGATGCAGATCTTGAGCTGGCCGTGAAGGCGATTGTTGACTCCCGCGTGATTAATACCGGGCAGGTATGTAACTGCGCCGAACGCGTGTACGTCCAGAAAGGCATTTATGACCAGTTTGTTAATCGCCTGGGCGAGGCGATGAAAGCCGTACAGTTTGGCAATCCGGCGGAACGTAATGACATTTCGATGGGGCCGCTGATTAACGCCGCAGCACGGGAGCGCGTGGAGCAGAAAGTTGCGCGCGCAGTGCAGGAAGGCGCCCGCGTGGTGCTGGGTGGCAAAGCGGTTGAGGGGAAGGGCTATTACTACCCACCAACGTTGCTGCTGGATGTGCGTCAGGAAATGGCGATTATGCACGAAGAGACATTTGGCCCGGTGCTACCGGTGGTGTCGTTTGACTCGCTGGATGAGGCCATTGCGATGGCCAACGACAGCGACTACGGTCTGACCTCATCGATTTACACGCAAAACCTGAACACGGCGATGAAGGCGATTAAGGGGCTGAAATTTGGCGAAACCTACATCAATCGCGAAAATTTCGAGGCGATGCAGGGCTTCCACGCGGGCTGGCGTAAGTCCGGGATTGGCGGGGCAGACGGTAAGCATGGTCTGAACGAATATCTGCAAACGCAGGTGGTTTATCTGCAGTCCTGAGTTTTTCTGCCCTAAATCATTCGCGTTTTATGGCGGAGGTTTCCCTCCGCCAGCGCTTTAGAGCTTGATAAATTTATCCAGTGTACGAATCAGTTGGGTGACAAAACCGTATTCGTTATCGTACCAGGCGACGGTTTTTACCAGTTGCAGATCGCCCACTTCGGTAATCTCAGTTTGAGTGGCATCAAATACCGAACCAAAATGAGATCCAATGACATCGGATGAGACAATTTCCTCATCGGTATAGCCGAATGATTCGTTATTCAGCGTCGCCATTTTCAACGCGTCGTTGATCTCCTCGGCGGTGACTTTTTTGCTTAAAACAGAAACCAGCTCGGTGACGGACCCTGTCTTAACCGGCACGCGCTGGGCATGGCCTTTCAATTTTCCGCTCAGCGCCGGAATAACCAGACCGATGGCCTTCGCCGCTCCGGTGGTGTGCGGAATGATATTCTCTGCCGCCGCGCGTGAGGCGCGTAGATCTTTACCTCGCGGGCCATCAACCAGCGATTGCGTGCCCGTATAGGCGTGAATGGTGGTCATGGTGCCAAGCTGAATACCGAAGTTATCGTGCAGTGCTTTCGCCATCGGTGCCAGGCAGTTAGTGGTGCACGACGCGACAGAGATAATCTGATCGCTTGCATCCATCGTGTCGTCGTTGACGTTAAAGACAATGGTCTTCATATCACCGGCTGGGGCGGAGATCAGGACTTTTTTAGCACCGGCATCCAGGTGGGCTTGCGCTTTTTCTGTCGAGGTATAAAAGCCGGTACATTCGATGATTATCTCTGCGCCCGTGGTTTTCCACGGGATGCTTTTGGCCTCTTTTTCAGCGTAAACGGCAATTTTTTTACCATCGACAATCAACGCGTCTTCGGTAAAGTCGACGCTCCAGGGGAACGGGCCGTAGTTTGAATCGTGTTTTAACAGATAGGCGAGAATTTTTGGCGAGGTCAGATCGTTAATGGCAACAACCTCCACGCTGCTTTTGACTTCCAGCAGTCGACGCAATACCAGACGACCGATACGACCAAAACCGTTAATGCCAATCTTACTCATGGTTTTCTCCTGTCAGGATGAAGCGGTACGACATATTTTCCCTACCAGGCATAGTCCAGTCAGGCTACAGGGGCAATAGCTGTTTTTGCGGTTAAACGTAACTGACTGAAAAGGGATGAACAAAAGTTAATGAATTTTTAACAAAAGCTGGTTATGTTGACGCATTATTGTTTTTACTCAGGAAGTGTTATGGGGAATAAGTATTCAGGCCTGCAAATTGGCATCCACTGGCTGGTCTTTTTGTTGGTCATTGTGGCCTACAGTGCCATGGAGTTTCGTGGGTTTTTCCCGCGCAGCTATCGTCCCTGGTTCAACATGGTGCACGTGTCTTGCGGCATCACAATTTTAACGCTGATGGTGGCGCGTCTGCTGGTCAGACTTAAGTATCCGACCCCGCCAATTGTGCCAAAGCCGAAACCAATGATGACCGGCATGGCGCATCTTGGACATCTGGTTATCTATCTGCTGTTTATCGTACTGCCGATTATTGGTCTGGTGATGATGTACAACCGGGGTAATCCGTGGATCGCCTTTGGCATCGTCATGCCGCATGCGGCAGAAGCCAACTTTGATTTAGTGGATATGCTGAAATCCTGGCACGTGACGCTGGCAAATCTGGGCTATTTTGTCATTGCTCTGCATGCCGCCGCCGCTTTACTTCATCACTATTTCTGGAAAGATAATACGTTGCTACGCATGATGCCGCGCAAGCGCTCCTGACTTCGCGCCCCGCAAAAGCGGGGCATTTTTTTAGCTGATTATTTTAGCAGGGCATTTCTTCCCGTGTGCACTACCTTTGTGTAATACGCTAATCGTTATAATTCAGGTGAATAGCAATAGCGCGACAAAAAGCCGCTTGATCAACTGCGCAGATAAAACTACTGTATATAAATACAGTTAATGTCGGACGAGTAATCATGTTGTTTCTCACGCCTGCGGATCCCCGCGAAATATTTACGATCCCCTTGTTTAGTGACCTTGTTCAGTGCGGGTTTCCCAGCCCGGCTGCGGATTATGTTGAGCGGTGTATCGATCTGAACGAACTGATGATTCAGCATCCCAGCGCTACGTATTTCGTGAAAGCGGCGGGGGATTCGATGATTGAGGGAGGAATTGATAACGGTGATTTACTGGTGGTCGACAGTTCTGTAACGGCTACGCATGGCGATATCATCATCGCGGCAGTCGATGGTGCGTTCACGGTGAAACGCCTTCAGCTCCGTCCAACGGTGCAGCTTCTTCCCATGAACAGCGCGTACGCTCCGATCGTACCTGGCAGTGAAGAGTCACTGAATGTGTTCGGCGTTGTCACGTACGTTGTGAAGGCTCTGCGCTGATGTTTGCTCTGGTTGATGTTAATTCATTTTACGCCAGCTGTGAGACGGTCTTCCGGCCCGATCTCATTGGCAAACCCGTAGTGGTACTCTCAAACAATGATGGCTGCGTCATTGCCAGCAGTGCAGAGGCAAGAGCGCTTGGCGTCCAAATGGGAGCGCCGTATTTCAAACAAAAGGATCTGTTCCGGCGCTACGGTGTGACGTGCTTTAGTTCGAACTACGAGTTGTATGCGGATATGAGCCGCAGGGTGATGTCGATCCTGGAAGAAATGTCCCCGCGCGTGGAGATGTACAGTATTGATGAAGCGTTTTGCGATTTGACGGGAGTACGAAACTGCAGGGATCTTACCGATTTTGGCCGGGATATGAGGACTAGCATTTTACAGAAAGCCCATCTCACGGTGGGGGTCGGCATCGCCCAGACCAAAACCCTGGCAAAGTTAGCAAACCATGCAGCTAAAAAGTGGCAACAGCAGACGGGCGGTGTGGTGGATCTCTCGAACAGTGAGCGCCAGCGTAAACTGATGGCCGCGCTTTCGGTTGAGGAAGTCTGGGGAGTGGGTCGCCGTATCAGCAAGAAACTGGACGCGATGGGCATTAAAACAGTACGCGATCTGGCTGAGGCCGACATTCGTTTTATTCGCAAACATTTCAGCGTAGTGCTGGAGCGCACCGTACGTGAACTACGTGGCGAACCTTGCCTGGGTTTTGATGAGTTTGCGCCGGTGAAACAGGAAATTATCTGCTCACGATCGTTTGGCGAGAGGCTTACGGATTACAACGCCATGCGGGAAGCGATTTGCGCCTATGCCGCACGTGCGGCAGAAAAATTGCGTGGGGAACACCAGTATTGTCGGTTTATCTCTGCATTTATTAAAACCAGCCCGTTTGCACCGAATGAACCTTATTACGCTAATAGCGGATCGGTAAATTTGCTAACCCCCAGCCAGGATAGCCGGGATATTATCAATGCGGCAACGCATTGTCTGGACGCCATCTGGCGAGAAGGTCTGCGTTATCAAAAAGCTGGCGTGATGTTGGGGGACTTTTTCAGTTCTGGCGTGGCGCAGCTGAATCTTTTTGATGAAAATGCCCCCCGGCGCAACTCAGTGGAGCTGATGACGGTGGTGGATCGACTAAATAAGAAAGGACGAGGAACGCTCTGGTTTGCCGGGCAGGGTATACAACAGCCGTGGGCGATGAAGCGAGATATGCTCTCACCGCGTTACACCACGCGTTTTACTGATTTGCTGCGGGTGGGATAATAAATAGGCTTTTTACACGCATTATTGAATGGGGGAGCCTTTTTATTCACCTGATATTCAGGTCACACAGCGCCGCAGCATATCACTGGGCAATTGAGAGAATAAGACCGCTGAATAACAGCGGTCTTATGGTTTTTATTTGGGGCCTAATTCCTGCGATTCTTTTTCAGTAAGTTCAACCTCACGATACCAGCGAGGATGATGTTTCTTCGCCCAACGCCGACTTACTTTCCCTTCGATCATGCCTTTAATTGAACCTTTCACCCAAAACGCCATATACATATGGATCAGAATGGCGTGGATCAGCACAATGGCTGCTGTCGCGTGGATTAACAAACTCCAGCGAACGAAGGCAATCGAAAAATAATGGGCAAAATAAGGCCGCCAGATAATCACTCCGGTAACCAGTAATACCAGAATCAGGCTCATGATGCTCCAGAACATCATTTTCTGACCTGCGTTGTATTTCCCCACGTCAGCAACTTTATGCTCATTGCCTTTAAGCACCTCGACAATCCCTTTAATCCAGGGGAGATCCTGTTTATCGGGAATGTTGTGATGCACAAAGCGGACAAACATAAACATCAGCACGACGAAGATCATCACCCCAAAGAACGGATGCAGAATCCGCCCCATCTGCGGTGTGCCGAAGGTTTCGGTGAGCCATTGCAGCGTCGGGAAGAACAGCGCAATACCGGAGAGCGACACCAGGAAAAAGCTTATCACCACCGTCCAGTGACAGGCACGGTCGATGAATTTAGTGCGCAGAATCATTTTGCTTTTACTCATGACCGTTCTCCTCCTCATCATCATCCGTCTCTTTGTTCGGCCCGACGCCCACGTAGTGGTAAATCAGCCCGGCAAAGGTGGCGATAAATCCAGCGGCGGAGAGTGGTTTTAAGATCCCTTTCCACAGGTTCACCGGTGTGGCAATTTGGGGATCGTCCGGCAGGTTGTGGTACAGCGACGGCTGGTCTGCGTGATGCAGTACGTACATCACGTGAGTGCCGCCAACCCCTTGCGGGTTGTAGATGCCCGCGTTGGCATAGCCGCGTTTTTTCAACTGCGCCACGCGAGTTTCCGCTACATTGAGCATCTCTTTTTTGGTACCAAACTGAATAGCACCTGTCGGGCAGGTTTTCACGCAGGCTGGTTCCTGGCCCACGCTGACCCGATCAACGCACAACGTACATTTGTAGACCCGGTTATCATCAGGATTAAGCCGGGGAATATTGAACGGGCAACCTGCAATGCAGTAGCCGCAGCCAATGCAGTGCTCAGACTGGAAGTCGACAATTCCGTTAGCGTACTGAATGATCGCCCCGGCGGACGGGCAGGCTTTCAGACAGCCTGGATCCGCGCAGTGCATACAGCCATCTTTGCGGATGAGCCACTCGAGTTTGTCGTTCTGGGTCGTTTCGCTAAAGCGCATCACCGTCCAGGACTTGGCGCTGAGATCGGTCGGATTGTCGTACACGCCGTTGCAGTAGCCGACTTCGTCGCGGATATCATTCCACTCTGAGCAGGCCACCTGGCAGCCTTTACAGCCTATACAGGTGGTGACATCAATCAGTTTTGCCACTTCCGCGCGGTAATCCCGGGCCTGGGGCGGCGGCGTAATGCTGTTGGTCGCGGAACGCTTAATAATATCTTGTGATTGCATAGCCATGAGTTCCCTCCCTTACGCTCGCTCAATGTTGACTAAAAACGCTTTATATTCAGGCGTTTGCGAGTTGGCATCGCCCACCGATGGCGTTAACGTGTTGGCAAGGAACCCTTTACGCGTGGCCCCTTCAAAGCCCCAGTGGCAAGGGATACCGATGGTATCGACCTGCTTGCCGTCTATCGTCAACGTTTGCAGACGTTTGGTGACCACCGCTTTAGCTTTGATAAAACCGCGTTTCGATATCACTTTCACGGTATCGCCTGCCGCAATGCCTTTTATGCTGGCCAGCGCTTCACCGATTTCGATGAACTGGTCAGGCTGCGCGATGGCGTTGAGCAACGCATGCTTGGTCCAGTGGCGGAACAGTTCGGTAATGGAGTAAGTGGTGGCAACGTACGGGAAGGCATCCGCTTTACCCATATTGGCGATATCGTTATGGTAGATGCGCGCCACCGGGCTGGAGACGACGTCCGGATGCAGCGGGTTGGTACCGATGGGCGATTCAATCGGTTCATAATGTTCGGGGAACGGCCCGTCGTTCATTTTGTCGATGGAGAACAAACGTGCGACGCCTTCCGGGTTCATGATGAAGGGTCCGACGTTGCTGTCCGGTGCGGCCTGACTGTAGTCAGCCACATCCATACCGGCCCATTTTTTGCCATCCCAGTGCAGCAGCGCACGTTTGGCGTCCCACGGTTTTCCGGATGGATCTGCGGATGCGCGGTTGTAGAGGATACGGCGGTTGGCAGGCCACGACCATGCCCAACCCGGCGTGCAGCCCAGGCCATACGGGTCGCTGTTATCGCGGTTGGCCATCTGGTTGCCTTGCTCTGTCCAGCTTCCGCAGTAAACCCAGCAGAAACTGCTGGTGGAACCATCATCGCGTAGCTGTGCGAAGCTGCTAAGCTGCTGGCCTTTTTTGGCAATGAGCTGGCCTTTGTCGTCATACAGGTCCTCCAGCGCCATACCATTGCCTTCGCGGGCAATTTCTTCCGGATGTGGATCGTAAGGATCTTTGTAATTCCAGGACATGTTCAACAAGGGTTGCGGATTCGCGCCACCTTCCTGCTGGTATAGCTCACGCAGCCGCATGAACAGGCGGCCAAGGATCTTCCCGTCGTGTAAGGCTTCTCCCGGTGGCTCAGCTGCCGCCCAGTGCCACTGCAACCAGCGTCCGGAGTTAGCGATTGAGCCGTTTTCTTCCGCAAAGCAGGAAGAGGGCAGGCGAAATACTTCGGTCTGAATATCTGCCGGGTTTACATCGTTCATCTCGCCATGATTCTGCCAAAAATTGGAAGACTCAGTGACCAGCGGATCGATAACTACCATATACTTCAGTTTTGAAAGCGCGCGGGACGATTTATTTTTATCCGGGAACGCCGCCAACGGGTTGAAACCCTGCACGATATAACCGTTAATTTTCCCTTCGAGCATCAATTCGGCCTGGGTCATCACATCGTACAGACGGTCCCATTTAGGCAGCCAGTCGTAACCCCAGTTATTCTCCACCGTCGCATGGTCGCCCCAGAAACTTTTCATCATGCTGACGAAAAACTTCGGCGTGTTTTGCCAGTAATTGACTTCGTTCACGCCCAGCGCAGGCGGGGTAATTTGCGAGATATAGGTCTGGTAGTCCGGCTGTTTTTCTGACGGCAGCGGCATATAGCCGGGTAGGTTAGTTGACAGCAGACCGAGGTCGGTATAGCCCTGAATATTTGAGTGGCCACGCAGGGCGTTAACGCCGCCGCCCGCCATGCCGATATTGCCCAGCAGCAGCTGGAGCATGGCGGCGGCGCGAATAATCTGCGCCCCGGCAGAGTGGTGCGTCCAGCCCAGCGCATACAGGATAGTCGCGGTGCGGTCAGGCACGCTGGTGCTGGCGAGAATTTCACAGATGCGTGTGAAGTCCGCCACCGAGGTCCCACACAGGCGGTTGACCATTTCCGGGGTATAGCGTTCGACGTGGGCTTTTAACAAATTCCACACGCAGCGCGGGTGGCTGAGTGTTTCATCCCGCAGGGCGTTGCCTTGTTCATCAAGCTGATAGAACCAGCTCGATTTGTCGTACTGGCGTTTTTTGCCGTCATAGCCGCTAAACAGACCATCGTTGAACTGATAGTCATCGCGAATAATCAGGCCGGCGTTGGTGTAGTGACGCACGTATTCGTGCTGCACGCGGTCGTTTTCCAGCAGGTAACGGATTACGCCGAGCAGGAACGTAGTGTCGGAACCGGCACGAATTGGCGCATACAGATCGGCGACGGCGGCGCTACGGTTGAAGCGCGGGTCGACCACCACCACGGTGGCGTCGTTTTTGGTTTGCGCTTCGACTACCCACTTAAAGCCCACCGGGTGCGCTTCAGCGGCGTTACCGCCCATAATCAACACCACATTGGCGTTTTTGATGTCCACCCAGTTGTTGGTCATGGCTCCGCGACCAAAGGTCGGTGCCAGAGCCGAGACGGTTGGCCCGTGACACAGGCGGGCCTGACAATCGATAGCCACCATTCCGAGGCTGCGGGTAAATTTACCGTCGAGAATTCCGGTTTCATTACTTGCCGCTGAGGAGCACAGCATACCGGTGGTGGTCCAGCGGTTGACGGTCAGCCCCTGAGCATTTTTCTCAATAAAGTTAGCGTCGCGGTCATCTTTCATTAATCGCGTAATACGATTAATCGCCTCTTCCCAGCTAATTCGCTGCCATTTATCCGATCCCGGCGCGCGATACTCGGGATACTGCAGGCGCGTTTCGCTATGAATATAATCCAGCACGCCCGCGCCCTTCGGACACAACGAGCCGCGGCTCACTGGATGATCCGGATCGCCCTCAATATGATAGATACTTTCTTTGACGTTTTTGGCCGTATCGCCAAGGCTGTACATCAGCATGCCGCAGCCTACTGAGCAGTACGTACAGTTATTACGCGTCTCTTTTGCTTTTAAGAGTTTGTATTGACGGGTTTCCGCGTGAACGGAAAAAGATGATAAGAATCCGAGAGATGCAACAGTTGTTCCTGCCATACCGCCCGCGCAGATTCGAAAGAACTGCCTCCGGCTGAGCTCCATTTTTTCTCCAGCTTAAACTTAAGACATGAAAAAGTATGGTTATTGTAAGGTTAAATTGTTTTATAAACCATTAACTTTTAGTGGTTATTGACGTGAGGGAGTATTAGTGCTGTAAGCTTGAGGTATTTATATTTTTACAATAATGTAAAAATATTGATGGCAACCCCACTACAGTATCAATGTCAGCTTTTAACTACTTGATTTATAAATATATTTTTCGTTGTTAACGATCTTTAGAGGCATGCTGGGGGCAACGCCGAATTTGCGTTCCCATGTCAGATTGTCTTTCCCGAGTTGATAACGTTCGCACCAGGTGAAGTCGATTTTCCCCTCAGGCGGTAGATCGTCCACAACAGGGAAGTTTGTTGCGACAGCTTTGAAGTAGTTTTTCAATTGCCGTCCAGATGGCTTTCTGTTGATCACCATCTCGTTTCAGAAGATGGAAAATAAGTAAGAAATAAACAAGCTTTAGTAGCTTGATAATAACGCTACCTTTTGAGTAGTTAAAAGTACTGGCAGGAAATATTTATTTTGCATGCGAATAGTTTCTTTGGTTTATTAAAGCACAATAAAAACACATGGCTTCTTTTATTTACGGGTGTTGATATAAGTGTACCGATATTCGTACAGGATATGAATTTTTGTCAATTAAAATATTTATTTTTGCGTTGATGAATCTGAATTTGATGCTTAGGCTCTTTGTTAGCGTTTTTTTACTTTCTTTGCGACTTAAGAAACGGAAAAGGAGTAGTGAAATGTCAGCATTAGATAGACTAGATCCTCTGGAACGTAGAGAAGCAATATTTTTATTAGAGCAGAGCATGGGGTTTGTCTGGCAAGCAGCCCTTCGTACTGTCGCTTTGTTAGGTGTCGCAGATCATCTTGTTGATGGAAATAAAACTATTGAGCAACTGGCTGTCGCCCTTAAAGTTGATAAGGATTTTCTTTATAGAATAATGCGGGTAATGGCATCAAGAGGGATTTTCAGTGAATTATCAGATGGTACTTTTGATTTGACTCAATCAGCTAGATTTTTGTGTACAGAACATCCATATTCATTACGCGCCGCGGTTTTAATGCTGACGGATAAAACCTTCTGGCAACCTGCAGCAGATATGGAGGGGATTTTAAAAGGGAAGCCGGTTTTTAATGATTTATTTGGTATGCCATTTTACGAGTATTGGGAGCAAAACGATACGAATGCACGTGGTAATGTTTTCCACGCGGGCATGGCATCTATGTCTTCTGTAGAAAATGAGGTGCTTGTAGATAGTTATGAATTTCCAAAGAATGCTGTAGTTGCAGATATCGCGGGAGGGCTTGGTAATCTGTTATTATGTGTATTGCGAAGAAATCCATCTATATCAGGCATATTATTTGATCAGGAAAGTGTACTAAATGTTAACCGATTACACTTGTTAAATGATGAAACCCGGTGGCAAACCGTACCTGGCAGTTTCTTTGATACATGCCCGTCTGCTGATATTTATATGCTAAAGTACATTCTGATGGATTGGCCTGATGCGAAATCAGTTCAAATACTTAAAAATTGCCGTCGTGCAATGAAACATAATTCTCGGTTGTTGATTATGGAACCTGTAATTAAAGCTGATAATAATGAACAAGGTCGTTATGAGATAGACCTTCTTTTATTGACAAGCTTTGATGGTGGTAGGGCTCGCACTGAAAAAGAATTCTCTGATATGTTTAACCTGGCAGATTTGAAATTAAATCGTGTGATTCATACCAATACGTATTTGTCTATTGTCGAAGCAATACCTAATACATAACATGTTTAACGTTGATTTTTTAACCCGCCTCGGCGGGTTTTTGTTTTTACCTAAGAAGCAAGTGCAAAGTTGATCGTTTAGCAAGGTTGATATACTAAAAGTTGGATAGTTGTGAACTCAGGAGTAAGATTATTTCTATCCGATAGAATTAGTTATCGAACTGGCTTATACGAGTTGCTTGTTTTTCACTTACTACAAGGCGGTGCTGGTAATGAGTACATTCATCATTCGTTTAATACTTTTTTCTCTCTTATGCGGTTCTTTCTCAATACGTGCTGAAGAGCAGAGCGGTATGAAGCTTGAGCGTGTTGTGATAGTGAGCCGTCATGGAGTAAGAGCACCTACGAAGCTTACTCCAATAATGAAAGATGTCACACCCTATCAATGGCCACAATGGGATGTGCCGTTAGGATGGCTGACGCCTCGTGGGGGGGAGCTTGTTTCTGAATTAGGTCAGTATCAACGTTTATGGCTCACGAGCAAAGGTCTGTTGAATAGTCAAACGTGCCCGTCACCGGGGCAGGTTGCTGTTATTGCGGACACGGATCAACGCACCCGTAAAACGGGTGAGGCGTTTCTGGCTGGGTTAGCACCAAAATGTCAAATTCAGGTGCGTTATCAAAAGGATAAAGAAAAAACCGATCCTCTTTTTAATCCAGTAAAAATGGGGGAGTGTTCGTTTAATACATTGAAAGTTAAAAAAGCTATTCTGGAACGGGCTGGAGGAAATATAGAACTGTATACCCAACGCTATCAACCTTCGTTTCGGACCCTGGAAAATGTTTTAAATTTCTCACAGTCGGAGACATGTAAAACTAAAGAGAAGTCTAAGAAATGCACATTACCAGAGGCTTTACCGTCTGAACTTAAAGTAACTCCTGACAATGTATCATTACCAGGTACCTGGAGCCTTTCTTCCATGCTGACTGAGATATTTCTGTTGCAAGAGGCCCAGGGAATGCCACAGGTAGCCTGGGGGCGTATTACGGGAGATAAAGAATGGAGAGACTTGTTAAGTCTGCATAACGCTCAGTTTGATCTTTTGCAGAGAACTCCAGAAGTTGCCCGTAGTAGAGCCACACCATTACTCGATATGATAGACACTGCACTATTGACAAATGGTGCAACAGAAAACAGGTATGGTATAAAATTACCCGTATCCCTGTTGTTTATTGCTGGTCATGATACCAATCTTGCAAATTTAAGCGGGGCTTTAGATCTTAACTGGTCGCTACCCGGTCAACCCGATAATACCCCTCCTGGTGGGGAGCTTTTATTCGAAAGGTGGAAAAGAACCAGTGATAATACTGATTGGGTTCAGGTTTCATTTGTTTATCAGACGCTGAGAGACATGAGGGATATACAACCGTTATCGTTAAAAAAACCTGCCAGCAAAGTTGGTTTAAAATTAATTGCATGTGAAGAGAAAAATATTCAGGGAATGTGTTCGTTAAACAGTTTTTCCAGGCTCATTAAAGAAATTCGTGTGCCAGAGTGTGCAGTTGCGGAATAAGTAACTAATTATTATATATAGCGTATTCAAAGAAATGGAAGCCCCCGGTTTGTAATCGGGGGTCTTTATATTGATCATAATTACATTCGGTTGTCAATTTTTGGTGCCTGAAAAAGGCTGTATATGTCCACATATGTATGTGCTGTTTGTGCAACTCATTAAAGAATAACAAGTTATTTATTTTACAATGCGTTAATAAAGCTGATAGTATACCCCTCTATAGTATAAGGCTGTGTATTTATCTCATTGATAATTAAGAATTTATTATGGTGTGCGCTGCATCAGGGGGCGTAATGGGGGCAAGTGAAATTTTCAGTTCTTGCCCTATATGATAGCTTTCGTGTAGAAACACCAAGAATAATATCCTAAATAATCCGTGTTTTGGAGTTAGAGCGATACTTAACACCATTTATTGCTGATATATAGATATCTGAGTCAAGGAAGCTAAGTAATAATTTTATATCTCTTTTGTTGTTTGGGAGTTTTATTTTGTCTTTTTCTTCAAAACGCATAATATCTAGTGGATGATTTAACACACTTGCAGCTTCTTGTAAGGTCGCTATTGTATGTTCTTTTAAAACGCCAGACATGTTAAGTAAAGTAACCTTCCTGCGTATAACAGTATCGTCAAAATCAGAAAGTTTGAACCCATTCTCACAATGAAATACATCACTTTCTTGAAACGCATCGAGTTCACTATCAGTAGCGGATCGATAATATTCATCCATATTGAATATACGTCTGAGGTTATTGAAATTTCTGAATAATAATATGTTACTGTCTATTATTGCTGTTATTTTTGGCCCAATAGTTAAACCGTTGTGCTCAGGGGCTGAAAATGTTTTTGTATTATCGAAAAAGAAAAAACTATTTGTAGCTGTTATCACTTGTCCTTTATCAAACTTTTGAATGTAAATGCGCTGACCATCTGTAGAACCTGTAAATAGAGCTTTAATTTTGTCTAGCCCAATATCATTAATATCTAAGGCTGTAATTGCTTTAGGAGAGATAAGGGCTTCTCCTAATGGTATATGTTGCTTAAAGCTAGGTATGATAAAATGTTCATTTTTATCAAGCTTATAGTCGGCAGAGTAATCCATCGGGTCAGGAGATGTTTCATAAAATGCCGCTATCATTTTCTCGAAGATCTGGTTAACTGTGTCCGACGTTTTTTTGTCTAAACATATTTTAACAACATCAGGAGTAATATCATCTTCTGTAAGGGCAAATAGTTCCATAATTAAACCTTTATGAATGTATGATCAGTAAGCTGTACAACCTTCAATCCTTTAACATTACCTTTTTGCAATACCTTCTTAGATATTAAAACAAAAGAAACATTTGTATCATCTTCTGCCTCATAAAATTTATACCCTAAGAAAGATAAGATAGGATTAAAAGAGTAACTACCAGAAAAACCTATATAAACAAATAAACTGATATAGAAAAACACTGCCAGCCAAATATTTTCAATCAGTTTATCATCAGTAATCAGAGGGAATAAATATGCTAGGAAATAATTAGTGATCTCCTTATTTGCAGGAGTAAGAGATGTTAAGTTAACATGGGTTTCGCTTACTCTTTTCTTAGCGATATGTAATGTCAACCAGCATAGCAAAAAACTTAAAATTGCCAGGCTAAGACTAAAAAAACAATAAACCTTGCTTCCGTTAAGCCAGGCAACAAATGATAGCGTAATGCATACAGGGGCAACAGCGCTGGCTGTAAGTATATATTTTGCGATAAAGCTCAGCATAGAACCCTCCTTGCACTGTATTTGTATACAGTATACGCATTTCCTTTTCAACTAGTAACCTTTAGTTTTGTAATTTACAATTTTAACATGATTCTCCCTAAGATTCAATCACATGGTCCAATATCTGAGAGTATTACAATTAACCCTATGGAGCAATGATGAACGGTTACAGTAGTGATAACTGGGCTGTATGATGAAGTTTGAGAGTTTATGTTTTTACAGACCTTCTTTTTGTATACTTGAATTCGATTTAAAACCCAGTTTCTCGTTCAGCATCTCCACCTGCTCTCCATCGAGCTCTTTAATCCACGACGAGTAGACCCGGTAAACCATTTGGGCGTCCTCATGCCCCAACTGGCTGGCGATGAATGACGGAATAGCTCCAGCGGATAATGCCCAACATGCGTAAGTGTGACGCGTCTGATAGGGTGCTCTGCGGCGATTCCGGCCTTTTTAACAGCGGCATCCCATCGATCACTTATCGACTGATTAGAAAAATACTTACCAGGTGCTTTTTGTTTTAACCCCGGCAGGAAAACAAATCTGTGATGCTGTGGCTCACTGCTGCCGTATCAAAGCGATACTCCTGTTGTGGCGATAAGCCACGCTATACCGTGAAAATTATTAAATGTGAAAAATGTGATTAATGTAACATAATGAATTCTGGTAGTTTTATTTTAATCTTTTAGGAGTATTCTGAATTTTTTTCATTTTATAGGTAGATGGACTCAATGTGTGACAACAGCATCACCGATCAAGATCTCATGGGCCAGATTGCAAGCAAACTCACTGACTATAGATATCCGCCACAAGGCGGTATGAATATTGCGCATGTAAATCGCTGGATTCAACAATTCGATCCAGCCGATAGGCGGTTTGTTTTAGAAGAAACTGATCGGTTATTGGGGCTAGCTTATATTCGCGAGAGCGATTATCACAACGTAGCGAGTCAAACAGCTAATAATCCTGGGAATGAACAAATTTTCAGTGACGCAGCTTTTCTCGATATCCAAGTGCAGGGCTCAAGTCAGCATGAATATTTGGATATGCTTCAATTTTTGCGAGAAGATGATGTCAACATCGTATATAGGAATTCCAACGAACAATGGGTTCACTCTTTTCGCGAATTTGTGTATATAGATGATGTTTCCTTCTCAGGAGCAAAAGCGATCAATGATTTAACTTGGTTTATAGAGCATTTCAATTTAGAAAATATAATAATATATGTTTCTTTTATGGCGATGCACACATTTGCCGAATGGAAAATTAAAGATCAACTCGAAAGTGATTTTTCCAATAGGAATATCCGGATTGGTGTCGTTGGCGCGGATTTCGTATGCATAGAGAATCAGCTTCGTAACTCCTATCGGTCGGGAGTTTTTTGGCCAAAAGCAGAAAGTGTTTCTATGCCTTTATGGGCAACACAAACACTAAATTATACAGGGACCTATCGGAATGGATATGAAGCAAATAATGTCTTTCCAGATGAAAATCGACGTGACAGGTTTGAAGCTATTCTAACTAGAATTGGATTTACGATCCTTGGATACAGCCAAAATCCAAGTCCTGTGATAAAACCTTTAGGTTTTTCAACATTTAGAGGTGTTGGGTTTGGCGGCACAATATTTACTTTCAGAAATTGTCCAAACAATGCACCGCTGGCTTTTTGGTGGGGTACTTATCAAGAAACCCGGCAACCAGCATTAGATTGCTGGTATCCACTTATGAGCCGTAATGGGTATAATGTGTGACATGAGCTATAGATTATATCCACTTAAGAATACAGTTGCTTTTAGGAAAACCACCGAAAAATGGGGTGGCCTTTCTAACATGGCTAAAGGTTACCCATTGTTAATCAATGGGTTGCCAATCCAATCGAGTGAAATCCTGTACCAAGCATGCCGGTACCCTGACTACCCTGAGATACAAAAGGCCATCATTACTCAAGGCAACCCCTACGAAGCCAAACAGACTGCCAGATCATTTGAAGCAAAGACCCGTTCAGGCTGGGAAAAGAATCGAGTTTCGATTATGAAATGGTGCGTGTGCGTAAAACTTTGCCAGAACTGGGATACGTTCTTTGCATTGTTAGATAGTACTGGCGACTATGACATCGTTGAACACTCTGAGAAAGATCAATTCTGGGGGGCAAGTAAAGACTCGGAAGGTAATTTTTATGGTATGAATGTGTTAGGAAGAATCCTCATGGATGCAAGAGGAATGGCTAGGAAGAAGGGGATGAAAGGGTTTACAACGATTCCTCCATTACACTTGGACAATTTTCTTCTCCTTGGTGAGAAAATTCGGGATGTAACATACGTCACACCACAACCTAAAACAGGGCAAAGCTTATCTCTGTTTTAGGTAGTTCAGATATTATCGATGGATAAGTCAAAATTAGCCCGCTACGGCGGGTTTTCAGTTTGGTTTTCATTCTCAAAATATTCGTGGATTTGAGATCATTTTCCTTACCAATGAGGGTGATATGCAAGACTATATTATTTTCGGTCATGGTTATGAAGGCGAAGTCAGAGAATATGACGATAATCTTGATGTCATCAGGGTTGTGTCAAAGCCCGTATTGATAAAAGCCGGTGATCCTACGCCTGCTAGTGCTGTACTGAGAACTTTCGATCTTCAGGTGGTTGTTATGTCCTGCCTGGGAAAGTTTTATAATGTAGCAGCGGAAAGTTTGCCTACAGAAGACGAATTGAAAATAGCAATCATGCAAGAGAATCCATCTCCAGTGCCTCAGAGGTAATTTAATTTCATAAGGTATTAATTGAAGATGGTTTTAATGTCAAAATATCTTATCTGAACCAAATAAAAACCCCGGCATATGCCGGGGGAATTATCAGGTTTTTTCTTCGCAATTACATACCGGAATAGGGAACACTCGGGAGTTTTTAGGGTGAATGGTGTAACGTCCCTGCGATCTGACCCATTAAATATGAGGCCGCGTCCCTGTGTCGGGAGCACTTAACTATATAAACCAACATGAAATGACTCGCTTCGGCAGGTTTTCCCTTTTGGGACTATCTTCAGTGTTTAAAATGTAGCACTTATAAATAAATCAACAATTTAGCAACATTTCTTAATGATTTGTTTTTTATATTGTTCGCATACGATTAATAATTAATTAAATATAATTTAAGTAAAACTATAACTAATATTAATCTTTTTTAATTTATCCTAGGGTCACTTACCTATATATACTGTTTTTATATACAGTTATTAATCCTGATGGATGGGAGATTGTATGCATATTTCAGATAACCTCGTACCCGGTGCCGCTATCACGTTCAACATGGTGCGAGGTTTACTCAGGGCACTGGCAAGGGTTGAAGGCTGCTGTTGAGTCGCTCGATAAGCGTGCACTTGAAGAAGTTTTGAAACGGAAGCAATGTCGCATTTTTGACGAAGATAGCGACTAACTATTGCAAATCCGAACAAAATAGGCGATATTTAACGCTAATTTGATATGTTGTCAAAATTGTAAAACCCGCTTAATTGCGGGTTTTTGCTTTTGGGCGATCCGACAGGGGTATTCGCGAGGTGCATTGCACCAGTACCCCTGTCATATCGTCTGATAGGCAGTGATTAAACAGCGTTAAGTTATACTTAGCTAAAAATTTGGGTTCTATCATTCCAACTTCTCGTTTCTTGGTGATACATTGCTGTTTTATTCTCAAGATTAAGAGGTCAGCTATGCCGTGGCAGGGGGTTCCATTCAAATTTCTTGAAGCTGGTAATGTAGAGCAGCTTTTTTTATCTTTACACTCTCTTCCTAAACTTACTATCGATTCACCGACAGACTACAGTCAACTATGGCTTACTGTAGGCGCTACATTTCTCGGTGGGATAATCCCTGCATTAATTGCATGGCGTACGTTTTATATTAATTCAAAAAATACTAAGAAAGAACAGCAAGAACAAAGACGTTTTTTACAGGCTGAACGTGCAAAGCAACATATTTTTATGATGGGAGAAAGATCTTCTCAGTTCGCTTCATTAAAAGAAGAGCGAGAATTACAAAGTAAAATTGCCGAGAAAACAATAAATGCTCAAGTAATTTCTGCTAATAGACAAAACTGGATCATTGATTTACGTAAAAGTATTGCCGATTTTTGTGCTGCTTTTTTCGTTTTATATGATGCTCGTTCTGATTTTTTAATTCATAGTGATATTCACTCAAAAGCTATGGAGTCATATTCTAAATCGAGAAGCAATCCCTCTAGTAAAGAATGGCTAGATAGAGCTAGCGTTGATTTTAATATACATCTTGAAGTCTCTAGAAAAGCTAGAAATTCTGTGGATAGCATTATGTATAATGTTTTATTGATGATAAACACAAGTGAACCAGATGGTGCAGCTATAAAAATACTTATGAATAATTTAAATCTTTGCGCTTTGACCCTAAAAACAAATGAAGAAGGTGTAGTGGCGAATTTTCAGGAGAATTATGTGGAAGCGCTTAAGCATAGTAACGAGTTAATAGAAGCATCAAAAAGATTATTGAAAAATGAATGGACTAGGGTTAAATCTGGTGACTGATTGATATATTTACGGGTGTGTAATGTTGACACCCGTTTGATTATATTCCACATGAATTATACGCAGTGATCGAGGACGGTTATATTTGTGGTGGATTTGTCAGTTACTAGTATTTTTTGTCTTTTCAACATCATTCTTTCTATGAAAAATACAGTGTGCAATTCATTAGGTTATTTCACTGCTCAAGGGTTACATTATATTGTTTTTTATTTTAAGGTGGGGGTTATTTATGCCACATACTCCAAATTGGTGGGGGTTAATGATCGAAATATACCGATCACATAAAACGTTGTTTGATATTTTTCTGTTAGTTGTCCTCGGCGTAATTGTTCGAGTGTTTTACTGGGGAGGGAAGCTGCGAGAATGTTGCGGAGATATTCTCATTGGCACAACAATAATGGCGTTTGCGGCTGCGCACTTGCCTAACATCACTCTTCCTGTTTAGGAATTTAGGGTGGAGATTTTGGGGGCAAATTTGGGGGCAAAAATGTTCTTGGGGGCATGAATGGGGGCATCGAAAAGGCTGCATATGTCTGCATATGGCTGTTAGTGATTCCCCCTAACTCTCTGATATTAAATAAAACTTATATTTTACAATTACATAAAAAATTTGATAGTATACCCCCCTATAGTATCTGGAGGGCGTATGCCGCATTCACCTGAAGATAAAAAACGCATTCTCACGCGTGTTCGTCGTATTCGCGGGCAGGTTGATGCGCTGGAACGCGCACTGGAATCCGGCGAACCCTGTCTGGCGATCTTGCAACAAATTGCTGCCGTGCGCGGCGCATCCAACGGCCTGATGGGCGAAATGGTTGAGATCCACCTGAAAGATGAGCTGGTCAGCGGGGAGACCACCCCGGACCAGCGTGCCGTGCGCATGGCTGAAATCGGCCATCTTCTGCGCGCTTATCTAAAATAACAGCATCACCTCGCAATAATGGGAAGAGACAAATGAAATCACGTGCAGCAGTCGCATTTGGCCCCGGCCAACCGTTAAAAATTGTCGAAATCGACGTCGCACCGCCGAAGAAAGGGGAAGTGCTGGTTAAAATTACCCACACTGGCGTGTGCCATACTGACGCATTTACGCTCTCAGGTGACGATCCGGAAGGCGTGTTCCCGGCGGTGCTCGGCCATGAAGGTGGCGGCATTGTGGTTGAAGTGGGGGAAGGCGTCACCAGCCTGCAACCGGGCGATCATGTGATCCCGCTGTACACTGCCGAATGTGGTGAGTGTAAGTTCTGTAAGTCTGGCAAAACCAACCTGTGTCAGGCTGTACGTGCGACCCAGGGGAAAGGTCTGATGCCAGACGGCACGACGCGTTTTTCTTACAACGGCGAGCCGATTTATCACTACATGGGCACCAGCACCTTCAGTGAATACACCGTTTGTGCGGAGATCTCGCTGGCGAAGGTCAACCCACAGGCGCCGCTGGATAAAGTCTGTCTGCTGGGCTGCGGCGTAACCACCGGGATAGGAGCCGTGCATAACACGGCGAAAGTGAAAGAAGGCGACACCGTGGCGGTGTTCGGTCTGGGTGGCATCGGTCTGGCAGTTATTCAGGGAGCAGTACAGGCGAAAGCCGGGCGTATTCTGGCGGTTGATACTAACCCGGAGAAATTCAAACTGGCTGGCGAAATGGGCGCGACCGATTTCATCAACCCGAACGATTACGATAAGCCGGTGCAGGATGTGATTGTTGAACTCACCGACGGCGGCGTGGACTTCAGCTTTGAGTGTATCGGTAATGTTAACGTGATGCGTGCTGCGCTGGAGTGCTGCCATAAAGGGTGGGGCGAGAGCATCATCATTGGCGTGGCGGGTGCTGGTCAGGAGATCAAAACGCGTCCGTTCCAGCTGGTAACCGGGCGCGTCTGGCGCGGCTCAGCGTTTGGTGGCGTAAAAGGCCGCACGCAGTTGCCGGGTATGGTTGAAGAGGCAATGAGCGGGAAAATTCAGTTAGATCCGTTTATTACGCATCGCCTGCCGCTGGAGCAGATCAACGACGCGTTCGATTTAATGCATCAGGGCAAGTCTATTCGTACCGTTATCCACTTTGGCGATAACTGATTCATCCGCCAGCGGAACTCTCCGTTGGCACTTTCCTGAATTTTTTAGAATGATGTTGTGAAAGTGTGACGAATCCGGCGCTTTTCGCGGTAAGCAATCCTGGCGGATTGCCGATGACTATCTAACGGGCGTGTTTTCACGCATAAACCCTACAAGAGAGTCGACGGTCATGGACAACACAACATCGATGCAGGCCCAGCATAAACTGGGCTTTCTGCATCAAATCCGACTGGTTCCGCTGTTTTCCTCCATTCTCGGTGGCATCCTTCTGCTTTTCGCCTTAAGTTCCGGGCTGGCGAGCTATTTTCTTATGCAGGCCGATCGCGATCTGCGCGATGTGACCGATGAGATCCAGGTCAGGATGGGGTTATCTAACAGCTCTAACCACTTGCGCACCGCGCGTATAAATATGATCCATGCCGGTGCAGCGAGCCGTATTGCCGAAATGGACGATATGAAGGCCAATATCGCGGAGGCGGAAAAGCGGATTCAGCAGTCACAGGATGGTTTTAATACTTATCTGTCACGGGCGGTGAAAACAGCCGCCGGAGAAGCGTTAGACGCCGAACTAAGCGCCAGCTTTAAGGCGTATGTCGACGGTTTGCAACCGATGCTCAAGTACGCCAAAAACGGCATGTTTGAAGCGATCATCAACCATGAAAATGAACAGGCCAGGCCGCTGGATTCCGCCTATAACAAGGTGTTGCTGAAAGCGATAGAAATTCGTACCGCAAGGGCGAATCATCTCAGTGAGCAGGCTCACCAGCGTACGCAACTCGGCATGGCCTTTATGCTGGGTGCATTTGTTCTGGCGCTGGCCTTGACGTTGATGACGTTTATGGTGCTGCGCCGTGCTGTTATCCATCCGCTGCTGCGTGCAGCCCAGCGTATTGAGCAAATCTCAGCAGGCGATCTGACGATGCCGGATGAACCGACCGGGCGCAGTGAAATTGGTCGCCTGAGCCATCATCTGCAGACGATGCAGCATTCGCTGGGGAAAACCGTGGGTACCGTGCGTCAGGGGGCGGAAGAAATCTATCGCGGCACTAGTGAAATCTCCATGGGGAACACCGATCTGTCCTCACGTACTGAAGAACAGGCGGCGGCGATTGAACAGACGGCGGCCAGTATGGAAGAGCTGACGGCCACGGTGAAACAGAATGCCGATAATGCGCATCATGCCAGCAAGCTGGCGGAAGATGCTTCCGGTAAAGCCAGTCGGGGCGGCCAGATGGTTTCTGGCGTGGTGCAAACCATGGGCAATATATCGACCAGTTCGAAGAAAATCTCCGAAATTACGGCCGTTATCAACAGCATTGCTTTCCAGACTAATATCCTGGCGCTGAACGCGGCGGTCGAAGCGGCGCGGGCAGGCGAGCAGGGGCGCGGGTTTGCGGTGGTTGCCAGTGAAGTGCGCACGCTGGCAAGCCGTAGCGCCCAGGCAGCAAAAGAGATTGAAGGTTTGATCAGCGAATCCGTACGGCTGATTGACCAGGGCTCCGGTGAAGTGGTGGCTGCAGGCAATACCATGACGGATATCGTCGATGCGGTAAAACGCGTGACCGATATTATGCTGGAAATTGCCGCAGCCTCCGATGAGCAAAGCCGGGGTATTGTGCAGGTGAGCCAGGCGATTTCAGAGATGGATAAGGTCACGCAGCAAAACGCCTCGCTGGTTGAGGAAGCGTCTGCCGCTGCAGCCTCGCTGGAAGAGCAGGCGGCGCGTTTAACCCAGGCGGTCGGCACGTTTCGCCTGCAGGGTGGCAGCGTGAACAAACGCGTTCCCCTTGCCGCCACGCCGGTTTATTCACCGCCGCCAACGGCAGCATCCCACACCGAGAACTGGGAAACGTTTTAACCATAAAGGGACCATAAGGTCCCTTTATTTTTAACAGTGATAAACATCAAAAAGGAACGGTTTTACGGATTGCAGCGATGAGGATCTGCGCGGCAGCGGGAAGCTGAACGTCTACGCGGGTCAGAATACCGATTGGCTCGCCGGACCCTTGAGTGGGAACGGGCAGTGACACCAGCGTCGCCTGGCGCAAATCTTCTCGCACCGCGCCTGAAGGCACAAACCACACGTAGTCGTAATCCACCGTTAGCTGGCGTGACAACGATGCCGATAGTGTTTCAATACAACCACGCGGCAGTTCACATCCCTGGCTTTGTAGCAGAGCTTCCGCATGCTGCCGCGGAGCGGTTCCTTTTGGTGAAACCACGACCGGCCACTCCATCACCCGGCTTAGCGTGATGGTTTCCTGCAATAGCGGGTGGTTAGGACGTACTACCAGCTTGAGTGACTCAAGAAATAATAATTCGTAGTTCAGGCCAACCATTAATTCCGGATCGGCCATCCGGCCAATGCCGAGGTCGATTTCACCGGATTTTAACCCGGCCAGGATCATCGGGTTGCTCATGGTGGCAACCTGCAGCGTGGTCTCCATTTGCTGCTTGTGAAACGGACCAATGACAGCGGGAAGAATGCCCAGCGCCGCCGTCGGCAGTGCCCCGATGCGCACGACATCATTATGCGCTTCCTCCCGACGATTTAATGCCTGACCGGCGGTATTGAGCGCGTCAAGAACTCTTACCGCATGGGTAAGGAACTGTTCGCCGGGCAGCGTTAGCTGCGCACCAAGGCGACCACGATCAAAGAGGCGTGTCCCGGTCAGTTGCTCCAGTTCGTTGAGTGTTTTGGAGAGGGCGGGTTGACTCAGATTTAGGGTTTCAGCCGCGCGCCCCAGCGTTCCCTGTTGGGCAACGGCGACAAAAGTGTGAAGGTGGCGCAAGCGAATACGCTGATTGAACAGAACATTTTTTTCCATAAGCGATGTTAAGAACAGAGCCGTATCGGTAGCAAGTAGAGTTGTTGGTTTTTGATAACCTGATAGCAAAATATTATTAACATTTATCATGTTTTACTTACAAATAATTTATTTTGCTTATGTTTTGCACTGCCATCGCTGCGCAGTGGGATCATGGAAGGGAATGAACCCGGTCGTTATACTCTGCCTATTGTTCTTTTCTCATTATAAGGCACTGATTAATGATACATGTAATAGGGCACCTTAACCCCGATAGCGATGCTATTTGCACCGCCGCGATGACCGCTCGCTGGTTGACCTTACGCGGTCAACAGGCAACGGCATGGCGCGCGGGGGAACCTAACCGCGAAACGCAATTCATCTTTGAGCACGCGGGACTCACGATGCCCGAACTGCTGACGTTTCCGTTGACCGATCTCGATGTCTGGCTGGTTGATTTTACCGAACCCGCTCAGGGACCGGATTCCCTGGCTGAAAGTAACGTCGTCGGTATCATCGACCATCATCGCCTCGGTGGTTTAGTCACCCGTCTGCCGCCGGAAGTGTGGGTTAAACCGGTCGGCAGTAGCGCAACGCTGCTATGGCAACTGATGTCGGAAGAGGAGCGTAGCCAGATCTCTTCCACCGAGGCCGTTTTGCTGTTGGGGGCTATTTTGAGTGACACTGTCACGCTACGTTCACCCACCACCACGCCTGACGACCGCCAGGCGGTGGACGCATTGACTAAAAAAACAGGGGTGAGTCTGGAGACGTTCAGTCGCGATCTGCTGTCGGCCAAAACCAGCGTGGAAGGCATGAGTGCCCGGCAGCTTCTGAATAAAGATTGCAAAACGTTCACAATCCACGGGCATCAGGTCTGCGTGGCACAGCTCGAACTGTACGCGCTGGATCAGGTTGCGCCGGTGCTGGACGATTTGCGTCAGGAAATGGTGCGCTATGCGGAAGAAAGCCACGCCGCGCTGGTGGTTCTGATGCTGACGGATATCAACAAGGGTGACACCAGTTTGTGGTTTGCCGGAACGGAGCTGGCTGACATCGAGCAGCCCTGCATGGTCGAAGGGATGTTAAGCCGCAAAAAACAGATGCTGCCGTGGCTGGAAAGTCATTTAAAACCGCGCCAGTAAGCTCCGTTCACTGTCTACGTGGGTGGGGGAATTTATGCGGGATCACAGTTTGTAAATTCTTCCCACCGGACTCGGTGGCGTTCTCTACACTCCAGGTAATATTCACTGGAGACATGACATTATGGCGAACACCATCACGGCAGATGAGATTCGGGAACAATTTTCGCAGGCAATGTCAGCAATGTACCAGCAGGAAGTCCCACAGTACGGCACATTGCTGGAACTTGTTGCTGATGTGAATCTGGCGGTACTGGAAAATAATCCAACGCTGCATGAGAAACTGGCCAATGCGGATGAGTTAGCGCGGCTGAACGTTGAGCGCCACGGTGCGATCCGGGTGGGTACCGCGCAGGAACTGTCCACACTGCGGCGGATGTTTGCCATTATGGGCATGTATCCGGTCAGCTATTACGATCTCTCTCAGGCGGGTGTGCCCGTCCACTCTACGGCGTTTCGTCCCATTGACGATGCTTCGCTTTCGCGTAATCCGTTTCGGGTGTTTACCTCGTTATTACGCCTTGAATTAATCGATAACGTGGCGTTACGCCAGCGGGCTGCGGAGATCCTCGCCAGACGCGATATTTTTACGCGCCGTTGTCACGAACTGCTGGACGAGTTTGATGTGCAGGGCGGTTTTACGTCCGTGCAGGCCCAGGAGTTTGTACATGAAGCGCTGGAAACCTTTCGTTGGCATCAACACGCCACGGTAGATGAAGAGACCTATCATGCGCTGCACAACGAACACCGACTGATTGCCGATGTAGTGTGTTTCCCCGGTTGCCATATCAACCACCTGACGCCGCGCACGCTGGATATTGACCGCGTGCAGTCGATGATGCCAGAGTGCGGTATTGAACCGAAAATCCTCATTGAAGGGCCCCCGCGTCGTGAGGTTCCTATTCTGCTGCGTCAGACCAGCTTTAAAGCGCTGGAGGAAGCGGTGCTGTTTGCCGGCGAAATGCGTGGCACCCACACCGCACGTTTTGGTGAGGTAGAACAGCGTGGTGTAGCGCTGACGCCAAGAGGCCGGGCGTTGTACGACGAACTGCTGAGCAAAGCGGGTACGGGCAAAGATAACCTGACACACCAGTTGCATCTTCAGGAGGTGTTTAAAGCCTTCCCGGACAGTGAGTTTTTGCTACGTCAGCAGGGACTGGCCTGGTTCCGCTATCGCCTGACCCCGTCGGGTGAGGCGCATCGACAGGCGATTCGTCCGGAGGACGATCCGCAGCCGCTGATCGAGCGGGGTTGGCTGGTGGCTCAGCCCATCACCTACGAAGATTTCTTACCGGTGAGCGCCGCAGGCATTTTCCAGTCCAATCTGGGCAATGAAACCCAGGCACGCAGCCACGGTAATTCCAGCCGCGATGCGTTCGAACAGGCGCTGGGCTGTGCGGTGTATGATGAGTTTGCACTGTATCAGGAGGCGCAAGATCGCAGTAAACGACGCTGCGGTTTACTTTAATCGAATTTACACGGGATTCAGTCTGTTCCCATCGACATAAAATATTTTCGATTTTGTACAGATAATCGGCGACCAACAATTGGATTATTAATGAATTTTGTCTAGAGTGAGCGGTCAGAAATGTGCACTCTCTTGCCGCTGATAAAGACCAGCGCGGGACCATTCACACGACCAGAAGGACTTACTTTCAGGCATGAATCGTAGACGATTTATTAAAGGTTCAATGGCAATGGCCGCCGTGTGCGGAACCAGTGGTATTGCATCACTCTTTTCCCGTGCGGCCTATGCGGCAGAGTCTGACATTGCAGACGGAAAAACCGTACGTTTTGATTTTTCCGTACTGCAATCAATGGCCCACGATTTGGCACAGAAACCGTGGGGCGGCGCGCCGCGCGCGTTACCGGATACGCTGGCTAAACTGACGCCGCAGGCTTACAACAGCATTCAATACGACGCCGAGCAGTCTCTGTGGAACAATGTTGAAAATCGTCAGTTAGACGCGCAGTTTTTCCATGTTGGCATGGGTTTTCGTCGCCGCGTGCGCATGTTCTCGGTTGATGACAGTACGCATATGGCGCGTGAGATCCACTTCCGTCCTGAATTGTTCAAATACAACGATGCGGGCGTGGATACCAAACATCTGGAAGGGCAAACCGATCTCGGTTTTGCCGGTTTCCGCGTGTTTAAAGCCCCTGAACTGGCTCGTCGCGATGTCGTTTCCTTCCTCGGTGCCAGCTATTTCCGCGCCGTAGATGACACCTATCAGTACGGTTTATCGGCGCGTGGCCTGGCAGTAGATACTTACACCGACAGCAAAGAAGAGTTTCCGGACTTTACCGCGTTCTGGTTCGAAACGGTCAAACCGGGCGCGACCAGTTTTACAGTGTATGCGCTGCTCGATAGCCCAAGCGTAACCGGCGCGTTTAAGTTTGTGATCCACTGTGAGAAAACTCAGGTGATCATGGATGTGCAGAACCATGTCTACGCCCGCAAAGACATCAAACAGCTCGGCATTGCGCCGATGACCAGCATGTTCAGCTGCGGCAATAACGAACGCCGGATGTGCGACACCATTCACCCGCAAATTCACGACTCCGATCGCCTGGCAATGTGGCGTGGTAACGGCGAGTGGATCTGCCGCCCGCTGAACAACCCGCAAAAACTGCAATTTAATGCCTATACCGATGACAACCCGCGCGGGTTTGGCCTGCTGCAGCTGGATCGTGATTTCTCCCACTATCAGGACATTATGGGCTGGTACAACAAGCGCCCAAGCCTGTGGGTCGAACCGCGTAACCAGTGGGGCAAGGGGACCATTGGCTTAATGGAGATCCCAACCACCGGTGAAACGCTGGATAACGTCGTCTGCTTCTGGCAGCCGGAGAAGGCGATCAAAGCCGGTGACGATCTGGAGTTCAAATATCGCCTGTACTGGAGCGCGCAGCCACCAGTGCGTTCGCCGCTCGCGCGCGTGCTGGCAACCCGCACCGGCATGGGCGGATTCCCGGAAGGATGGGCGCCGGGTGAGCATTACCCGGAAAAATGGGCGCGTCGTTTTGCCGTTGATTTCGTTGGCGGTGATCTGAAAGCCGCTGCGCCGAAGGGCATTGAACCGGTGATTACGCTCTCCAGCGGAGAAGCGAAGCAGATTGAAATCCTCTACGTTGAGCCGATCGATGGTTATCGGATTCAGTTTGACTGGTATCCAACCTCGGACTCAACCGACCCGGTAGATATGCGCATGTTCCTGCGTTGTCAGGGCGATGCAATCAGCGAGACCTGGCTATATCAGTATTTCCCGCCAGCGCCGGATAAACGTCAGTACGTTGACGATCGCGAAATGCGTTAATCGCTATTTCTGTGGCTCTCCTGAAGGGGAGTCACAGACCGCATTCCTCCTGAAACATTCTGTACGCTATTTACTCGATCCTGTTCGCATTTTTCCCTATGTCAAATGGGTAAGCTGAAGGTGTGTATTTCTTCTACACATTTTTGTCCACTAACAGGGAGAAAGTATGTTTCCAGAATACAGAGACCTCATTTCCCGACTGAAATCCGAGAACCCTCGCTTTCTGTCTTTATTCGAAAAACACAACAGCCTTGATCATGAGATTTCCAGACTGGAAGGTTCGGATGGTCGGGGATACAGTTTGGATATTGTTCGCCTGAAGAAACAGAAACTTCACCTGAAGGAAGACCTGCTTAAAATATTGCAAAAAGAGAGTGTCAGTGAGAGCTAAATAGCACGACTCTCACTGCTTTATTAGGTTTAATGCCTGATTCTCGGGCATTAAACCTACAGCTTTTGTGCGATATCCCAGATAAACCCAAAAGGATCTTTAACGCGCGCTTTTAAATCCCCCCAGAACATTTCAGCGGGGGCATTCAGTACCGTTGCGCCAGCCTGCACCATTTCATTTACCAACGACGCAACATCATCAACGTACATATAGAAAATGAAAGGTGTCGGGGATTCAGTTGTTTGCGGACTTTTCAGATCAGAATCCCAGCCTTCTTTGTTAATCGTAAAGTTCGTGCCACGGTAGCGAATTCGGGCAAACAGCATCTCACCGTCATCACCTTCCAGTTCTGCAATGGCGACCATGTTCATTGCGCCGGTATAGAAATCAACGGCAGTTCTGACATTCGGCACGTTAAGCGCGGTGGTCAGCCAGGTGAGTCCTGAACCTTCCCATGGGTGAGTGCGGTTTTCAACGTTATTGAACCAGTTCAATTTATTCATTACAGTTTGCCTCACATCTTCTCAAAGTATAAAAATGTTGCCCGTTAGTGCTGGGGATATGTTATCAAAACCTTAAAAAAACACTGTATGAAAAAACAGGGTTGGCATTTTTTGCACAATCGTAATGGAAAGGAACATGCCAGAAATTATAACCATTAATGAAACGCTGGAACTGCGTGCGGTCGAAGAGCAACACGTCACGTCATTGCATCAATTGGTGCTCAAAAATAAGTCCTGGCTGCAGCAGTCGCTGAACTGGCCGCAGTTTGTGGAATCCGAGGATGACACCCGCAAGAACGTGCAGGGCAATATGATGCTGCACCAGCGCGGCTACGCCAAAATGTTCCTGATTTTTGAGCAAGAAAGTGTGATCGGGGTGATCTCATTTAATCAGATTGAACCGCTGAACAAAGCAGCCTACATCGGCTACTGGCTGGATGAGGCGCATCAGGGGCAAGGCATAATGTCCCGTGCACTACAGGCGTTGATTCAGCATTATGCGCAGCGCGGCGAGATCCGTCGTTTTATCATTAAATGCCGGGTGGATAACCGTGAAAGTAATCAGGTGGCGCAGCGTAACGGCTTCCTGCTGGAAGGTTGTATGACGCAGGCGGAGTACCTCAATGGTGAGTACCATGACGTGAATCTCTATGCCCGAATCATTGATAACACCTCAGAATAAACCAGCCAGAGGCGTGCGCGTAATACGCTGTTCACCATTAATCACTTTCGGGCCGCGCAGATGAATCGCGTCGTCCTCAAACGCCTCGATGTGAGTCTGATCAGTAACCTCAATGTGATGCTCGATCAACACTTCTCCCTGGATACAGGCGTGGCCTTCAATGAGGATGTAATCGTCAAGCAGGATTGGACCGCCGCGCAGATATGCATGACCCCCAACCAGTACGTGATGTTTCAGAACGCAGTTGCCCTCGACCACCGCGTGTTCCGCCACCTGTGAGCTATAGCGCAAAGTAGGGATGGCATCTTCATGAGTGCCGGCGATAAGTCGGGCATGCCCGTACACTTTCGCGCAATCGCAGATCCAGACGTTATTTTCTTCATTGCCTTCTATCCGCGCAAAATCAAAAACTTCAGCGCGATGTTCAATAAAAGCGTAGCTGACGACGGCGTCGCCATAGATCTGCACCTGATGCACCACGCGTGAATTACTGACAATGGCGCGGTCGTAAATGTGCAAAACCTGGTCACTTTCGCGGGTTAATCCTTTGGCGGCAATAATTTCTGAACGGCACAACACACGGGCTTCACCTGACAGGAGGCATTCCCCACGGACAGTGGAATCTCTTATCGTGACGTTGTCACGTATTTGTGCGCCATGGCTGATTTCCGCCTGATCAATCCATGCGTCATCACCAACCTGCGCACTATCTCTGATGATGCTTGCCTGAGTAATGCGGGCATTGCCGGAGATAGTCGCCCCGGCAAACGCCAGCGCATTCTCATCGTAAATCCAGCAATCGCCGTTTTGCGCCAGTACGCGTTCATCGTCAATCCAGCCACCCCGCGTCCCGGCTTGCACATCATTAAAGTCGGTGAGGGCGATTATCTGACGTAGCAATACGCTTTTTTTGTTGCCATTATCCTGATAACTGAAGGAACGTGGCTCATCGCTCAGACGGTATTTGGTCATAGAGAATTTCCCAGTTGCGCACCTTAGTTAAACGTAGCAAAGTTTTCCGCACTGGCTATACAGTCGGAAATTCCATAAAATGTATTTCAAATATACTTTAAAAAATAAACAAAATGAGTAATAACAAGCAGAGTGAGCGAGTCCTTAATCTTCCGGCCGGTTATTTTGGCATGGTACTGGGAACCATCGGTATGGGATTTGCCTGGCGCTATGCCAGTCAGATATGGTCGGTGAGCCACTGGTTCGGTGACGGATTAGTGATCCTCGCGATGGTCATTTGGGGATTGCTGACGCTGGCATTTCTTACCCGTCTGCTGCGTTTTCCCCACAGCGTGCTGGCGGAAATACGCCACCCGGTGATGAGCAGTTTTGTCAGTCTCTTCCCCGCCACCACCATGCTGGTGGCGATTGGTTTTGTTCCCTGGTGTCGACCATTAGCCGTGGGTCTGTTCAGTATTGGCGTGGTGATACAACTGTCGTACGCGGCCTGGCAAACGGCGGGGCTGTGGCGAGGGGAGCATCCAGAGGAAGCCACCACGCCGGGTCTGTATCTACCGACCGTAGCCAATAACTTCATCAGCGCCATGGCCTGTGGCGCACTGGGTTACAATGATGCGGGACTGGTGTTTTTGGGCGCCGGAGTATTTTCCTGGCTGAGCCTTGAGCCGGTTATCCTGCAACGTTTACGCAGCTGTGGAGAACTACCCGCAGTATTACGTACTTCACTTGGCATTCAGCTGGCTCCGGCTCTGGTCGCCTGTAGCGCCTGGCTCAGCGTTAATGGCGGAGAAGGTGATACGCTGGCAAAAATGTTGTTCGGTTATGGCCTGCTGCAGCTGCTGTTCATGTTACGACTGATGCCGTGGTATCTGTCTCAGCCGTTTAATGCGTCATTCTGGAGCTTCTCATTCGGCGTGTCGGCGTTGGCAACTACGGGGCTGCATTTAGGCCACGGCAGTGGGACAGGTTTTTTTCATACGCTGGCGATCCCGCTGTTTATTTTTACCAATTTTATCATTGCACTATTACTGATACGTACGTTTGCATTGCTGATGCAGGGAAAACTGCTTATTCGCACGGAACGTGCAGCATTACTGAAATCTGAGGATAAATAATGACCCGTTGTGACGAAAACTACTTTACTGAGAAATATGATTTAACCCGCACGCATTCCGATGTTGTCGACGCGGCAAAAATTGTTGCCCCAGGCAAAACGTTAGATCTGGGCTGCGGGAATGGCCGTAACAGTCTTTACCTGGCGGCTAACGGTTATGACGTTACCGCATGGGATAAAAACCCGATGAGCATCGCTAATCTGGTGCGCATTAAAGATGCAGAAGGGCTGACCAATCTGCACGCGGAGGTGGCAGACCTCAATGCGTTACGCTTTGACGGTGAATACGATTTTATTCTTTCTACCGTGGTGATGATGTTCCTGGACGCGAAAACTATTCCGGGCCTGATCGAGAATATGCAGCGTTGTACCAAACCGGGTGGGTATAACTTGATCGTCGCGGCAATGGATACCGATGATTTTCCGTGCACCGTTGGGTTCCCGTTTGCGTTTAAAGCAGGGGAGTTACGCCACTATTACGCCGGTTGGGAGCTGCTGAAATATAACGAAGACGTGGGTGAACTTCATCGTACGGATGAGAACGGCAATCGCATTAAACTACGCTTTGCGACAATGCTGGCGCGTAAAACGGTCTGACCTACCCATTTGTGATAACCCTTTCTACGTTCAGCATTTTTTGAGTGCTGAACATTAAGATAACGTTAAGATAAAATTGTGCGGTCCTTACCATTTTTAGTTCATCCAAAATGATTTCCTTTTGCTATTATTTCAGATGCATATGTGCAATATACTAAGGGATCGTTCCATGCGTGCTCAAACTTTATTTAAAGTTGCAGTGCTTACGGGTTTACTGGCGTTATCAGGCTGTGCCTCAAAAATAACGCAGCCTGATAAATATTCAGGTTTTTTAAAAGATTACTCTGGCCTGAAGGAAACAAAATCTGCCACCGGACAACCGGTGCTGCGTTGGGTTGATCCCAACTTTAATGAGTCCAAGTACGATAACATCGTTTATAACCCGATCACGTATTATCCGGTTCCTAAACCAACCACCCAGGTCGGTCAGCAGGTTCTTGATAAGCTGCTGAACTATACCAACACTCAGATGAAAACCTCCATTGCTAAGCGTAAGCCTTTGGTGACGACCCCAGGTCCGCGTAGTCTGATTTTCCGTGGAGCAATCACCGGTGTTGCGACCAGCAAAGAAGGGCTGCAGTTCTATGAAGTGGTCCCGGTTGCGCTGCTTGTTGCCGGTACGCAAATGGCGACGGGGCACCGTACCATGGACACCCACCTCTTTTTCGAGGGTGAGTTGATCGATGCGGCAACCAATAAACCCGTGATTAAAGTTGTACGTCAGGGTGAAGGTAAAGACCTGAATAACGAAAGTACGCCAATGGCGTTCGAAACGTTGAAGAAAGTTGTTGATGACATGGCGACCGATGCCTCCATGTTTGATGTGAACAAAAAACAGTAATGATGGGCGCACCATCTGTAGATGGTGCGTTTTTTCAGGCAACTCGTCGACGGTACAGCAGTTTCCCCATCAGCACTTCCGGGCGGGTAAACATCACCATATTCCCCAGCAAAATTAGCACTAATCCGGCAATCGCATTAACCTGCCAGACATATCCTTCGTACAACGTAGACAGCGTTAGCGCCACCAGTGGAAAAAGCAACGTGCTGTATGCCGCTTTACTGGGGCCGATGCGACCGACTAACGTGAAATAGGCGCCGAAGGCGATCACCGAACCAAAAATCGCCAGATACAACAGCGCGCTGAGATAACTGAAGGTCCACTGTGGCGTGAAGTTATCGCCGCGCACCAGCGCAATGGCGGCAATCAACACGGTGCCATACAGCATTGCCCAACTGTTGGTGGTCATTACCTCGAGACCTTTTTTCTGATGACGCAGGCTTATCATATTGCCCAGTGAGAATCCAAAAGTGCCGAGGGCACTTAAACCAATACCCAACAGCAGCGAGTGATTCAACCCACTGTTGACCAAATCCGGCCAGAATAAGGTGACGATACCTGTCAGCCCCAACCCGGCGGCAACATAAAAACGTCGTGGCGGTTTTTGACCAAAGAACAGGTAGCTATTGACCGCATTAAACAGGACCGCCATCGAGAAAATAACCGATTCGAGGCCGGTATTGATCCACGCAGCGGCAGTGTAAAAACACCAGAAGTTAAAGCAAAAAACGCATCCGCCTTGTAACAGACAAAACAGATGATCGCGCCCCGACAGCTTACGTAATTTCCCGCTTACCAGCAGGATGGCTATCATCACGGTGCTGGCGACGGCAAAGCGCCAGAAGATGGAGACCGGTGCGGCAACCGGGCCTTGTTGCAGGTAAATCGCAATCCATGTCGTTCCCCATATCACCACCACCAGACAGTACAACAGTGCGTTCATATATCGCTCTCATTTTGGCTATTCAGAGGCAGAATGTGCCACGCCAGTTCTGCGAATGCTTTCATCAGATTGCGGATAACTTGCAAAATCTTGCGCTTTTTTTTGTGTAAAGCTGAAAAGAGGGCTGTTAACACCCTGTTGCTGAGATAGACTGAAACTCTGCTAACAACGTCTTTTGAAAGTGATGGTATGCCTCAGCCCTACGATGCCTTTGAAAACTTACGCAAACATAATGCCGTGTTGCATGAGTCAGTTGCGTTACATTCAGGGATCCAACTGGCGGCGTGGTCGAACAAACGCGATACCATCACCCAATATTGCGATCACCACACGCTCAGTTTGTATGTGGCAGATGGCTACGAGAGTTACCACAAAACGGCGGGCGGCTGGAAGAACGGCGGCGGCCCGGACCGCTTCTGCCTGATGCCCAAAGAAAGCGAATCCAGTTGGGACATTCGCGACGATCTCTCCTTTGTTCATCTCTACTGTACCGACGCGCATCTGCGCGAAGTCGGGGAGAAAGTCTGGGACAAAAGCCCTTTTAGCTTCACGCTGGACGAACATACCTTCGGCAGCGATCCGGGGATCACCGCCGTGTATCGCCAGTTTTTACTCGGCAATGACTGGCAACAGCCCGCCAATCACCTCACGCTCAGTGCTGCGTCCTCGCTGTTATTAACGCACCTGATCCAGCATTACAGCAACGTACAATGGCGTCCGCCGGTGGTCACGGGAGGACTGGCGCCCGTCACGTTGCGTAATGTGCTGGCCTATATCGAGGCGCATTTGGCGTACCCCATCACGCTGAGCGATCTCGCGAGTGAAGCGGCGTTGAGCGATTTTCACTTTGCCCGAATGTTCCGCCAGTCGATGAACATGGCGCCCCATCAGTATGTGATGCAGCGTCGTATGGCGCTGGCGCAGCAGTTGGTCTGTTATTCTGCCCGCAGCCTGTCTGATATCGCGATGGCCTGCGGATTCAGCTCCGCCAGCCACTTCAGCAACCGCTTTAAACAGGTGACGGGTAAGACGCCCTCGCAGCTACGTGCTGCGCGCTAATCTTAGCACCGTGTAGCACAGCCCTCCGGCAATTAATCCCCAAAATGCAGAGCCAATCCCCAGCAGCGTCAAACCGCTGGCAGTGACCAGAAAAGTGATAATCGCCGCGTCGCGCTCGGTTTCATGATGCAGCGCCTGATACAAACTGCCGCTAATTGTCCCGAGCAATGCCAGACCGGCCAGCATCTGGATCCAGCTAACCGGCAGGGCTGACATCAATCCGGTGACCGAACCGCCAAACACCCCAGCCAACAGATAGAAGACGCCAGCCGCCGCCGCCGCGAGCCAGCGTCGTTTTGCATCAGGGTGTGCTTCCGGGCTTTGGCATATTGCGGCGGTGATGGCGGCAATACAGATGGAATAGACGCCAAAAGGCGAAAACAGCAGCGCCAGCAGGCCGGTAAACACGATCAGCGGTGAAACGGGTAATGAATAGCCGGAGGCTTTCATGGTGGCAATGCCGGGGGCATTTTGTGAGGCCATCGTCACCAGAAACAGCGGTAGGGCAATACTGATGCTGTGGGCGAGGGAAAAGTGGGGCGCTATAAACTCCGGCATTGCCGGTGAAATATTGACACCTTTAGTGACAACGACACCTTTTATCAGAGCGATAGCTATTCCCACCAGCATCGCAGCGATCACCGCATAGCGCGGTGCCAGAACTTTGAGCACCAGCCATGCCAGCAGCATACTGCCGCACAGCAGGAGTTCACTGTTCATACTGTTGAATGCCTGTAGCCCAAAACGTAGCAGGATCCCGGCCAGCATCGCCGACGCCAGCGAGTGAGGAATAACCTGCATCAGACGGGCAAACAGCCCGGTCACGCCGCACAGGACAATCAATGCATTGGCAACAATAAAGACGCCAATCGCTTCCTGAATGGTTAAACCCTGCAAACCAGTAACCAACAGTGCCGCGCCGGGCGTTGACCAGGCGGTTAATATTGGGGCGCGGTACCATAAGGACAGCGCCAGCGTGCTGACGCCCATCGCTATGCCTAGCGCGGTCATCCAGCCCGCAATTTGCCCGGTGGTTGCCCCGACGGCCATCGCCGCTTGCCAGATAATGGCCGCCGAACTGGCGTAGCCGACCAGGACGGCTACGAAACCAGACAGTATGGTAGGCAAAGGAAGTGAAAATGTGCGCATAGCGACTCCGCGTGCGTTATAACGGTCACTCACAGTAGCACTGTGCGTTATAGCGCACAAGTGATAGGCTATGGCTTTGCCACACGAGATTGAGGGAGCAAACGAATGGATAATGTCACTCACTATCTGGCGGCCACGCTCAGGGTATTACGTCAGAAACGGGAATGGAGCCTTTCGCGTCTGGCCCAGGAGACCGGTGTGTCAAAAGCCATGCTGGGGCAAATTGAGCGCAATGAATCCAGCCCGACCGTGGCGACGTTATGGAAAATCGCCACTGGACTGAACGTCCCATTTTCGACCTTTATCTCGCCGCCGGAAGCGAACTGCACGTCCACGTTTGATCCTCAACAGCAGGCGATGATTGTCACGCCGCTGTTCCCGTGGGATCCACAGCTCTGCTTTGACCATTTTTCGATACTGCTGGCGCCCGGCGCGCTGAGTGAATCCACCCCGCATGAAACCGGCGTTATTGAACATGTAGTGGTGATTAATGGCCTGCTGGATATGTGCATTGATGGCATGTGGCGAACATTAAAAAACGGTGAAGGGGTGCGTTTTGCCGGGGATACTGCGCACAGTTATCGAAACAGCAGCGGGCAAACGGTTCACTTTCATTCGCTCATCCATTACCCACGCAGTTAATCAGGAAAACTATTTCGCAACGTCGTGCTTCTGACTACAATAGCCGCCATTTTACCGCTT
The DNA here is from genome assembly GCF_018342065.1 of Citrobacter sp. FP75. Classification (GTDB taxonomy): domain Bacteria; phylum Pseudomonadota; class Gammaproteobacteria; order Enterobacterales; family Enterobacteriaceae; genus Citrobacter. The sequence goes on from NZ_JAFDOE010000001.1 coordinate 1,327,366, forward strand.
TTGGATGGTAACAACCGTATGCCTCAGCAACCTCATCGTCTTGAATTGTTAAGCCCGGCCCGTGATACCGCGATTGCGCGCGAAGCCATTTTGCACGGCGCAGATGCCGTTTACATTGGTGGACCGGGGTTTGGAGCACGCCATAATGCCAGTAACAGCCTGAAGGATATCGCTGAACTGGTGCCTTTCGCCCATCGCTATGGGGCGAAAATCTTTGTGACGCTGAATACGATTTTGCATGATGATGAGCTGGAACCCGCTCAGCGGTTGATTACAGATCTGTATCAGACCGGCGTTGATGCCCTGATTGTGCAGGACATGGGGATTCTGGAGCTGGATATTCCGCCCATTGAACTGCATGCCAGCACCCAGTGCGATATTCGCAGCGTCGAGAAAGCAAAGTTTCTCGGCGACGTTGGTTTTACCCAGATTGTGCTGGCGCGCGAACTGAGCCTGGAGCAGATTAGCGCCATTCATCAGGCCACCGACGCGACCATCGAGTTTTTTATTCACGGTGCGTTGTGCGTGGCGTATTCCGGCCAGTGTTATATCTCCCATGCCCAAACCGGACGTAGCGCTAACCGTGGTGATTGTTCTCAGGCTTGCCGCCTGCCGTATACCCTGAAAGACGATCAGGGGAGAGTGGTGTCATACGAAAAACACCTACTGTCGATGAAAGATAACGATCAGACCGCCAACCTGGGCGCGTTGATCGACGCCGGCGTGCGGTCCTTCAAAATTGAAGGCCGCTACAAAGACATGAGCTACGTGAAGAACATTACTGCCCATTATCGCCAGATGCTGGACGCGATTATCGACGAGCGTGGCGACCTTGCCCGCGCATCGGCAGGGCGCACGGAACATTTCTTTACCCCCTCCACGGACAAAACGTTTCACCGCGGCAGCACTGATTATTTTGTCACCGCCCGCAAAGGCGATATCGGCGCATTCGACTCGCCGAAATTTATCGGCTTGCCGGTAGGCGAAGTGTTGACGGTGGCAAAAGATCATCTTGACGTCGAAGTAACGGAACCGCTGGCTAACGGCGATGGCCTGAACGTGCTTATCAAGCGCGACGTGGTCGGGTTTCGCGCCAATACCGTCGAGAAAACAGGGAACAACCGATATCGGGTCTGGCCGAATGAAATGCCTGCCGATCTGCATAAAGTGCGCCCGCATCACCCGTTGAATCGTAACCTTGATCATAACTGGCAGCAGGCGCTAACCAAAACGTCCAGTGAGCGCCGCGTGGCGGTTGATATTGAACTGGGGGGCTGGCAGGAGCAGTTGATCCTGACGCTCACCAGCGAGGAGGGCGTGAGTATCACCCACACGCTGGATGGTTTGTTTGAGGAAGCGAACAACGCGGAAAAAGCGCTGAATAATTTGCAGGAAGGGCTGGCAAAGCTTGGTCAGACGCTGTATTACGCCCGCGATATTCAGATCAATTTGCCGGGCGCGCTGTTTGTGCCGAACGGTCAGCTTAATCAACTGCGTCGTGAAGCTGTCGAGATGCTGGATGCCGCGCGGCTGGCCAGCTATCAGCGTGGCAGTCGTAAACCGGTCGCCGATCCTGCACCGGTTTACCCGCAAACACATCTGAGTTTCCTGGCAAACGTCTATAACCGCAAAGCGCGTGCGTTTTACCACCGTTATGGCGTTCAGCTTATTGATGCTGCTTATGAAGCGCATGAAGAAAAAGGCGAAGTGCCGGTCATGATCACCAAGCACTGCCTGCGTTTTGCGTTTAACCTGTGCCCGAAACAGGCCAGGGGCAACATCAAAAGCTGGAAAGCGACGCCAATGCAGCTGGTGAACGGCGATGAAGTGCTGACGTTGAAATTTGATTGCCGACCGTGCGAAATGCACGTGATCGGCAAGATGAAACATCACATTCTGAAAATGCCGCTGCCGGGCAGTATCGTTGCCTCCGTCAGCCCGGATGAGCTGATGAAAACGTTACCGAAGCGTAAAGGCTAAGCGTTAACTTTGATGGGTATCGGGTTTGCGTGATTTTTGCCAGTGATGGTGCTCGCGGAGATCGGCGGCGGAGTCTTCCGCCGTCACCCGCAGTTCATCGCTGTCAGCCGTGTGTCGTAATAAGTGATCGGCATCCTGTACCTGAAGATATTCATGTCCCTGATTAGTAGCGAAAAGCTGGCCGGAGAAAAGCGCGCTGGTCAGCAATAACACCGTTAACCCTTTCTTAAACATCATGCAGCCTCTGGTACGTTTTAACAAAAATGGCGGTAATTTCGACGAGTGACTATTCAATATTTTAATCGGATAAATGGCAATCTCTGTTTTGCCAATTCGATGTTTTTTACATTTTTGTTTAGTCAACGTTAGGGTTTGTAACAACCGGGAAGCGCAGCGCCACCCGGTTGTTATCTGGAAGGGAATCAGGACTTAAAGCCAGCTGCCGTCATGAGAACACGAAAGAACATGCCGACAGCGGCCAGGGCCAGCACGCTGCCGCCCCACAGGACAACCAGCCACATCAGGCGTTTCCATATTGATTGTTGCATCAATGATACCCCTCACCATGTTGAACTTTGCCGCGAAAGACGTAATAACTCCAGAAGGTGTACACGAGGATTATCGGGATAATCAGTAACGCCCCCACCAGCATAAAGCCCTGACTTTGCGGCGGTGCCGCCGCCTGCCAGAGAGTAATAGACGGCGGAATAATATGTGGCCAGATGCTGATCCCCAGCCCGCTGAAGCCGAGGAAAATCAACCCCAGCGTCAGGATAAACGCCAGTGCATGACTCTGTTGCTGGCCCAGCGAACGCCACAGCCACAGGCTAATTAGCGCAACCAGTAGTGGAACCGGCATCAGGAACCACAGGTTTGGCAGGCTAAACCAGCGTTCAGCAATCGCACTGTGCGCCAGCGGCGTCCACAGGCTGATAATGGCAATCACCACCAGCAGCGCCAGTAGCAGTTTTTTGGCGACACTGCGCATTTTATCCTGCAGCGGGTTTTCGCTTTTCATCACCAGCCACGTCGCGCCCAGCAGTGCATAGGCCACTACCAGACCCACGCCGCAAAACAGCGTAAACGGGGTGAGCCAGTCGAAAGCTCCGCCGCTGTAGCTGCGCCCTGTGACCGAGAATCCATTGAGCACCGCACCGACGACAATGCCCTGGGTGAAGGTTGCAAGGATCGAGCCGCATAAAAACGCTTTATCCCAGAACGGCCGGTGTGCGGGCGTCGCTTTGAAGCGAAACTCAAAGGCCACGCCGCGAAAAATAAGGCCGATTAGCATCAGGGTTAAGGGGATGGTCAGTGCATCGACAATCACCGCGTAGGCCAGAGGAAAAGCGCCAAACAAGCCTGCGCCACCCAGCACCAGCCAGGTTTCATTGCCGTCCCACACCGGCGCGACGCTGTTAACCATCACATCGCGATCGTCAGGGTCCTGAATAGCCGGAAATAAAATGCCGATCCCGAGGTCGAAACCGTCCATCACGATATACATCAGCGTGGCGAACACGATGATAACGAACCAGATAACTGATAAATCAATGCCCATTAGCGGTGTGCCTCCGGTTGAGAATCGAGGACTGCAGCGGAAAGCGGTCGTGCAGGGGTGCCCGTTGGCGGTATCGTCGGATCATCTTCCTTAGGCCCTATACGGATCAGGCGGATCATATAGCTGTAGCCCACGCCGAAAACCGAACTGTACACTACAAAGAAAGCCAGCAGGCTGATACTCATATGTAGGTTGCCATGCGCGGAAACCGCATCAGCCGTGCGCTGCAGACCGTAAACGACCCACGGCTGACGACCCACTTCGGTGGTAACCCAACCTGCAAGAATGGCGATCAGGCCTGAAGGTCCCATCCATAACGCGAAGCGCAGGAAAGGACGTGAGGTGTACAGCCGTTGTTTGTAGCGTAGCCACAGCGCGAAGGTGCCCAGCAGAATCATCAGCATGCCCAGGCCTGCCATAATGCGAAACGACCAGAACACCATAGCGGAGTTGGGACGGTCTTCTTTTGGAAACTCTTTCAGAGCCGGAACCTGTTTATCCAGACTGTGGGTCAGGATCAGGCTACCCAGCGCCGGGATGGCCAGCCCGTAGCGGGTACGTTCCTGTTCCATATCCGGCCAGCCGAACAGCAGTAGCGGGGTGGGTTCGCCGGGCCGGTTTTCCCAGTGACCTTCAATGGCAGCAATCTTGGCAGGCTGATGCTTCAACGTGTTCAGCCCATGCATGTCGCCAATCAACGCCTGTAACGGGGCGACGATCAGCATCATCCATAGCGCCATAGAAAACATGGCGCGGATTGCCGGTGTGTTATTCCCGCGTAGTAAATGCCAGGCCGCCGACGCCGCAACAAACAGAGCGCTGCTCAGGAAGGCGGCAACGGACATATGCAGCAGACGATAAGGGAAGGACGGGTTGAAAATGACTGCAAACCAGTCCACCGGCACCACTTGTCCGTTGACAATTTCGTAGCCCTGCGGCGTTTGCATCCAGCTGTTGGAGGCGAGGATCCAGAACGTCGAGATAATAGTTCCCAGAGCGACCATACAGGTGGCGAAGAAGTGTAAGCCAGGACCGACGCGGTTCCAGCCAAACAACATCACGCCAAGGAAACCCGCTTCCAGGAAGAATGCGGTTAACACTTCATAGGTTAGCAGCGGTCCGGTGATGCTCCCGGCGAACTCGGAAAACCCGCTCCAGTTGGTGCCGAACTGATAGGCCATCACCAGGCCAGAAACCACGCCCATACCAAAGTTGACGGCGAAAATTTTCGACCAGAAATGATACAGCGAACGCCAGGTGGGATTTTTGGTTTTCAGCCACAGACCTTCAAGAACCGCCAGATAGCTGGCAAGACCGATAGTTATGGCCGGAAAGATGATGTGAAACGACACCGTAAACGCGAACTGAATCCGCGCCAGGTGAAACGCGTCAAGACCGAACATGCTTAACTCCGCAGGCAAAATTGATTTAGCGCAATTCTATGCCTGGGGAACGGTAGGGGGCAGAAACAGAACAGTTCTTTTTAACCATAACAGTTGTGGCGATGTTATCCGTTGGCGGAACTGATATGAAATCTGGACGCTGAGTTACTGTTATTAATTCGCGTTCTCCTTCTTCAACATGCGACGAAAATTGATGCCGTGCAGATTGCAGCACGCGCGCTAGGCAAAGAGCTTTCGTTAACCATGCAATGAAACTGTAAACCATAACAGTTGCCAGAATGTTGTTTATTTTACTGACTGATATACACTGCGGGCGTCACCTGCATCTGGCCCGCGAGAATTACTATGAAAAAATATCAACGACTGGCGGAACAAATTCGCGATCAAATCGCCTCTGGCGTCTGGCAACCCGGCGACCGTCTGCCTTCTTTACGCGAGCAGGTAGCGACCAGCGGTATGAGTTTTATGACCGTTGGCCACGCCTATCAATTGCTGGAAAGTCAGGGGCGAATAATTGCCCGACCGCAATCTGGTTACTATGTTGCCGCGCGCCCCGAACGTGAGACGGGGATCCCGCAGGCGCAGGTCGTGCGCGACGAAGCGGTCGATATCAACACCTATATTTTTGACATGTTGCAGGCCAGCCGGGATGCATCGGTTATGCCGTTTGCGTCCGCCTTTCCCGATCCTAGATTGTTTCCCCTGCAACAGCTTAACCGCTCACTGGCGCAGGTGAGCAAAACGGCAACGGCAATGAGCGTGATTGAAAACCTGCCGCCCGGTAATGCCGAACTGCGTTATGCCATTGCGCGTCGCTATGCCCAGCAAGGGGTAACCATCTCGCCGGATGAAATAGTGATTACCGCCGGGGCGCTGGAAGCCCTCAACCTGAGTCTGCAGGCGGTGACCGAGCCCGGCGACTGGGTGATCGTCGAAAATCCCTGTTTTTACGGCGCATTACAGGCCCTCGAACGCCTGCGTTTGAAAGCGCTGTCTGTTGCCACCGACGTGAAGGAAGGGATTGACCTTGTCGCACTGGAGCTGGCGCTGCAAGAGTATCCAGTGAAAGCCTGCTGGCTGATGACCAACAGCCAAAACCCGCTGGGGTTTACGCTCAGCGCAGAGAAAAAGGCGCATCTGGTCGCACTGCTGGAAAAATATAACGTGATGCTGATAGAAGATGATGTCTACAGCGAGCTGTATTTTGGCCGTGAGAAACCGCTGCCCGCCAAAGCCTGGGATCGCGGCGACAGGGTGTTGCACTGTTCATCGTTTTCAAAATGCCTGGTGCCCGGATTTCGCATCGGCTGGGTGGCGGCAGGGAAGCATGCACGGCGTATTCAGCGGCTCCAGTTGATGAGCACCTTGTCAACCAGTTCCCCAATGCAGCTCGCGTTGGTGGACTACCTGTCTACCCGACGTTATGACGCGCATCTGCGTCGACTGCGTCGCCAACTGGCAGAACGCAAACAGCAAGCCTGGCAAACGCTGCTGCGCCATCTTCCGGCGGAAGTCAACATTCACCATAATGATAGCGGCTATTTTCTGTGGCTCGAACTGCCCGAACCGCTTGATGCTGGTGTCCTCAGTACACAGGCGCTGGCGCACCATATCAGCATTGCGCCGGGGAAAATGTTCTCAACATCGGGAACCTGGACACGCTTTTTTCGCTTCAATACCGCATGGTACTGGGGTGAACGCGAGGAGCAGGCGGTGAAACAGCTTGGAAAATTAATTCGCGAGATGATGAAATAATATTGAGTGCGCTATTCAATATAAAAGAATAGCGCGTTCTTATTTTTGAAATAGCGCCAGCGAAATCACAGTGTTATTTCTTTCGGGTACAACCATACAAAATATCAATAGTTATTATTATTGCCCCTCTGTACCTAACCCCTTGTCTATACTCCAGAAGATTAAGTCACGCTGTTGCAATTACTAACGTAATGAGCGTTAGCTCACAACCTGATTAAATTTCCTTGCGCTAGCAGGAACGCAGGCGGCACCCCGACTACTTTTAGGAAAGGACATATATTTACGGCAAGGCTGCCGCTCAATATTCTTTCGACAGGAGTAAGACGTTATGAGCAAGCAATTTGCCCTCACGAGCCTGTGTGCGCTCAGCATGACGCTGATGACCGCCCACGCAGCCCAACCCCCTGGATCATTAGATAAGCCTGAAGGGCGCCTGGATATTATTGCCTGGCCGGGTTATATCGAACGTGGTCAAACGGATAAACAATATGACTGGGTCTCGCAGTTTGAGAAGGAAACCGGCTGCGCGGTTAATGTGAAAACGGCGGCTACCTCAGACGAAATGGTCAGCTTGATGGCAAAAGGCGGATATGACCTGGTCACGGCATCAGGTGATGCGTCACTGCGTCTGATTATGGGCAAACGTGTCCAGCCCATTAACACTGCGCTCATCACGAACTGGAGCACCATCGACCCGCGGGTCGTCAAAGGTGAATGGTTTAACGTCGGCGGAAAAGTGTACGGCACGCCGTATCAGTGGGGGCCAAACCTGCTGATGTACAACACCAAAACGTTCCCGACGCCGCCAGATAGCTGGAAAGTGGTGTTCGTTGAACAAAATCTACCTGACGGAAAAAGCAATAAAGGCCGTGTCCAGGCTTACGATGGTCCGATCTATATTGCGGATGCCGCGCTGTTCGTCAAAGCCACTCAGCCACAACTGGGCATTACCGATCCCTATCAGCTTACCGAAGAACAGTATCAGGCCGTCATCAAGGTTCTGCGCGATCAGCACGGGCTGATCCACCGCTACTGGCATGACACCACCGTGCAAATGAGTGATTTTAAAAACGAAGGCGTTGTGGCCTCCAGCGCCTGGCCGTATCAGGCTAACGCCCTGAAAGGTGAAGGTCAGCCTATTGCCACCGTTTTCCCTAAAGAAGGCGTTACCGGCTGGGCTGACACCACCATGTTGCACAGCGAAGCGAAACATCCGGTCTGCGCTTACAAATGGATGAACTGGTCATTAAGCCCGAAAGTTCAGGGCGACGTTGCCGCCTGGTTTGGATCGCTGCCGGTTGTGCCTGAAGGTTGCAAAGCCAGCCCACTGCTGGGTGAAAAAGGCTGTGAAACCAATGGGTATAGCTACTTCGACAAAATTGCTTTCTGGAAAACGCCAATCGCAGAAGGTGGGAAGTTCGTGCCTTATAGTCGCTGGACGCAGGATTACATAGCCATTATGGGCGGTCGCTGATTCCGCTGGGGGTTTTATGACGTACGCAGTGGAATTTGACAATGTCTCGCGATTGTACGGGGATGTTCGTGCCGTCGATGGGGTTAGTATTGCGATAAATGATGGTGAGTTTTTCTCCATGCTGGGGCCATCCGGCTCCGGCAAAACCACCTGCCTGCGCCTGATAGCAGGTTTTGAACAGCTCTCAGGCGGTGCAATTAGCATTTTTGGTAAGCAGGCCAGTGAGTTGCCGCCCTGGGAACGGGACGTTAACACGGTATTTCAGGATTACGCGTTATTTCCGCATATGTCGATCCTCGACAACGTGGCCTACGGGCTGATGGTTAAAGGGATGGATAAAAAACAGCGCCATGCCAGGGCGCGTGAAGCACTGGAAAAGGTGGCTCTCGGCTTCGTTTTTGAGCGTAAGCCGTCACAGCTTTCCGGTGGACAGCGTCAGCGCGTGGCGATCGCCCGTGCGCTGGTTAATGAACCGCGCGTTCTGCTATTGGATGAACCGCTCGGGGCATTGGATCTTAAGTTGCGTGAACAGATGCAGCTTGAGCTGAAAAAATTACAGCAATCCCTGGGCATCACCTTCATTTTTGTCACCCACGATCAGGGGGAAGCCCTGTCGATGTCCGATCGCGTGGCGGTGTTTAATAACGGTCGCATTGAGCAGGTCGATTCTCCTCGTGAACTCTACATGCGCCCGCGTACGCCGTTTGTGGCGAGCTTTGTCGGCACGTCAAACGTCTTTGATGCGGCGATGTCGGCGAATGTGTGTGGCCTGCAAGGCATGTTTTCCCTGCGCCCGGAACACATTCGGCTGAATGATTCTGGCGGCGAAGTGCAGACGCCGGGCGTTATCCAGGCGGTGCAGTACCAGGGGGCGGCGACGCGATTTGAGCTAAAACTGGCCGGCGGTGAAAAATTGCTGGTGAGCCAGGCGAACCTGACGGGAGAAACGCTGCCGTCAACGCTGTCGCCGGGGCAGCACGTCATGGCTTCGTGGTCACGTGACGTGATGGTGCCGCTGGTTGAGGAGAGGTGAATGGCTATGAACGTTTTACATTCGCCTCCACAGACCAGCGGACTGAATAAAATCTCGGGCTATTTCTGGCGCAATCCGGGGATGGGGCTGTTTTTACTGCTGCTCGGGCCGCTGATGTGGTTTGGTGTCGTCTACTTTGGTTCATTACTGACGCTACTGTGGCAAGGGTTTTATACCTTTGACGATTTCACCATGTCCGTGACGCCAGACCTGACGCTGGCGAATCTACGGGCGCTGTTTAACCCGGCTAATTACGACATCATTTTGCGTACGCTGACTATGGCGGTGGCCGTGACCATTGCCAGCGCGATTCTGGCGTTCCCGATGGCGTGGTATATGGCGCGTTACACCAGCGGCAAAATGAAAGCCTTTTTTTACATCGCCGTGATGTTGCCGATGTGGGCAAGCTACATTGTTAAGGCCTACGCGTGGACGCTGCTGCTGGCTAAAGACGGCGTGGCGCAGTGGTTTTTAACCCATCTCGGACTGGAACCTGTCCTGACCGCTTTTCTGACGTTGCCCGCTGTGGGCGGTAATACGTTGTCGACCTCAGGGTTAGGGCGCTTTCTGGTGTTCGTCTACATCTGGCTGCCGTTTATGATCCTGCCGGTACAGGCCGCGCTGGAGCGGTTACCTCTGTCATTGCTACAAGCCTCGGCGGATTTAGGCGCGCGTCCACGTCAGACCTTCCGCTATGTGGTGCTGCCGCTGGCTATCCCCGGCATTGCCGCAGGTTCAATCTTTACCTTCTCATTGACGCTGGGCGACTTTATCGTGCCGCAACTGGTAGGACCGCCGGGCTATTTCATCGGCAACATGGTCTATTCGCAGCAAGGTGCTATCGGCAATATGCCAATGGCGGCGGCATTCACCCTGGTGCCGATTGTGTTAATCGCACTGTATCTGGCGTTCGTGAAGCGTCTGGGAGCGTTTGATGCACTCTGAACGCGCACCGTTCTTACTCAAACTGGCCGCATGGGGTGGCGTAATTTTCCTGCACTTTCCCATCCTCATCATTGCAGCCTATGCTTTTAATACCGAGGAAGCCGCCTTTAGTTTTCCGCCTCAGGGGCTCACGCTGCGCTGGTTTAGCGTGGCGGCACAGCGTAGTGATATTCTGGAATCTGTGACGTTGTCACTTAAGATTGCCGCGCTATCGACTACCATCGCTCTGGTGTTGGGAACACTGGCGGCGGCGGCCCTGTGGCGGCGAGACTTCTTTGGCAAGAACGCAATATCGCTGTTGCTGCTATTGCCGATCGCGCTACCGGGCATTATCACCGGTCTGGCACTGCTGACTGCATTTAAAACCATCAATCTTGAGCCGGGGTTTCTGACTATCGTAGTGGGTCATGCGACGTTTTGTGTAGTGGTGGTCTTTAACAACGTCGTGGCCCGTTTTCGTCGCACCTCATGGAGTCTGGTTGAAGCATCGATGGATCTGGGTGCGAATGGCTGGCAAACCTTCCGCTATGTCGTGCTGCCGAATCTTGCGTCGGCGCTGCTGGCTGGGGGCATGCTGGCGTTTGCCTTGTCGTTTGATGAAATCATCGTGACTACGTTCACGGCCGGACATGAAAGAACACTTCCGCTGTGGCTACTCAATCAACTGGGACGTCCGCGTGATGTACCGGTGACTAACGTTGTGGCATTGCTGGTGATGCTGGTCACAACACTTCCGATTTTAGGGGCCTGGTGGCTGACGCGTGAAGGCGACACACTCGCCGGAAACGGTAAATAAACGACAATATGGGAAATTGCTATGCAACATCAATTACTGATTAACGGCGAACTGGTCAACGGTGAAGGTGAAAAGCAGCCGGTCTATAACCCTGCTACCGGTCAAGTCATCCTCGAAATTGCCGAGGCCTCAACCATGCAGGTTGATGCTGCCGTCCGCGCAGCGGACAATGCTTTTGCCAGTTGGGGGCAAACCACGCCGAAAGTGCGCTCTGAGCTGCTGTTGAAACTGGCGGACACCATCGCCGAAAACGCGCAAACATTTGCCGAGCTGGAATCGCTGAACTGCGGTAAACCTTTCCACTGTGTGCTGAATGATGAAATTCCGGCCATTGTCGATGTTTTCCGTTTCTTTGCCGGTGCTGCACGCACGTTGAATGGCCTGGCGGCCGGGGAGTATCTGGAAGGGCACACGTCAATGATCCGCCGCGATCCGTTGGGGGTGGTGGCGTCCATCGCACCGTGGAACTATCCGTTGATGATGGCCGCCTGGAAACTGGCACCGGCGCTGGCGGCAGGTAACTGCGTGGTGATCAAACCGTCCGAAATTACCCCGCTCACGGCGCTGAAACTGGCGGAGTTCGCGAAAGATATTTTCCCGGCAGGCGTAATTAACGTGCTGTTTGGTCGCGGTAAAACCGTGGGTGATCCGCTAACCGGCCATGAAAAAGTACGAATGGTTTCACTGACCGGTTCCATTGCCACCGGTGAGCACATTATTGGACATACCGCGCCGTCTATTAAGCGCACACATATGGAGTTGGGCGGCAAAGCCCCGGTCATTATTTTCGATGATGCCGATCTGGATGCGGTGGTAAGCGGCGTACGCACGTTCGGTTATTACAACGCCGGGCAGGATTGCACCGCAGCCTGTCGCATCTACGCACAAAAAGGCATTTATGACGCGCTGGTCGAAAAACTGGGTGCTGCGGTTGCCAGCCTGAAAACTGGTTCACCGAATGATGAATCGACAGAGCTGGGGCCGGTAAGCTCCCAGGCGCATCTCGATCGCATCACCAAAGCGGTGGATGAGGCCAAAGCGCTCGGACATATCAAAGTCATCACCGGCGGTAAAAAAGTGGAGGGCGCAGGCTACTATTTTGCCCCGACGCTGCTGGCAGGCGCGAAGCAGGACGATGCCATCGTTCAGCGGGAAGTCTTCGGTCCAGTGGTCAGCATCACCGTCTTTGATGACGAGGCTCAGGTGCTGGCATGGGCCAACGATTCGAAGTATGGGCTGGCGTCCTCGGTCTGGACGCGAGATGTCGGTCGCGCGCATCGTCTTAGCGCCCGTTTGCAGTATGGCTGTACCTGGGTCAACACCCACTTCACGCTGGTGAGCGAAATGCCGCACGGTGGGCAAAAACTCTCTGGCTACGGTAAGGACATGTCGGCTTATGGGCTAGAGGATTACACGGTTATCCGCCATGTGATGATTAAACATGAGTAATATACTAAGCCGCGAACGGTGAATGGGGCACGGATAGCTAAATATTGGCTGACGTGGCTCTATACTATGCGCGCCACTGGCCTCGTCGCCATCGGACGGCGGTAAGTTGGAATTATCCGCGAGGTCAGGCTAATTTGTAACAGAGCCACGACAGTTTGTCGTGGCTCTGTTGTTTAAGGAGCCTCAGTCCGCTTTATCAACGGCGCAAGCTGAAAAGCCAGGCGATGAACGCGCAGACGGTCAGAACCAGCCCCAGTTGCTGCACCATGCCAGCGAATCCCAACATCAATCCCAGTAGCAAGTAGTAGCTTAATCCGAACAGAGCACCGGCGGCACCTGCCTGTTGGCGATAGTGGTGCAGCGCCTGGCTAAGTACATTGGGGATAGCGATGCCATAGGCCACCACAACCCCGGCTACCGGTATCAGGATCCATGCTGAGTGCTGAACCCACCATGCCGCGAAACCCGACAACAATGCCAGTACACAGGCATGACGTACCAGTTGTTCCGGTGTTCGACCTGTCGTTAACAGCTTCCGGTTCAGGAGGCTGCCTGACAGTGAAGCAAGCGCCAGTACGAACCCCGTAAAGCCAAAGGCCCTGGAGCTCCACCCCAACTGCCCAAAAAGAAATGGAGCCAGGCTGTAATAGCTGAACAACATGGTATTCAGCAGGGCAACCAGCATTGCATTTTTCCAAAGCCTACCGTCCTGTACCATGCGGGAGACCAGACCCGTAAACTGGGGTTTGAGCGTATTTTCCGGTCGCGTTTCTGGCAGCAAAGCTGCTGTCAGTGTTAGCAGCAGTATCGCCAGCAAGATAAGCGTGACAAATACACCGGTATGGCCGTAGCGGCTTACCAGCCAGCCTCCACTCACCAGTCCGAACACCGGGCTTATTGCCAGTGCGGCTCCCAGAACGGAAAAGACACGTGACAGCATGGTGGATTCATAACTGTCCCTTAACATCGTCTGCACTACAACGGAACCGGCCGCTGCTCCCATGGCCGATACCATACGGGCCAGCAGCAGCACGCTGAAATCGCTGGCAACGACTGCCATTGCAGAACCTGCCCCGTAGCAGAGAAGGCCAGCCATCATTGCTCGCCGACGTCCGATGCAGTCGCTCAGCCAGCCCCACAGCGCCACGCCGACGGCAAAGGCGACAAAATAAACGGAAAGTGTTTGAGCAGCCCGCTCACTGCTTATTTGAAAAGAGGCCGCGATATAGGGCAACGCCGGGCTGTAAATGGTTTCCACCAGTTGCGGAAACATAATCAGCAGTGTGAGTAGCCATAAGGGCGGCCGGGTAAAGGTATTCATAACAACATCCAGAGAGACAGAAAACAGGAGGGGATTATTGCTGAAAAGAAAATGTCTCGTTACCATTAGAAGGACTATATATATTAAATATCGGACAGATAATGAAAATTGCCCCTGATGATGTTTTCGATGCGGATAGCTTTGCTGGACCGGTAGTCGGTATTGCTTCCGATATGGGAGTACATGATTCAGGGCGGCACAGCCACCTTCGTCATCAGCTACTTTTTTCAGCGGCAGGATGCATCACTATTGAGCTGGAGAACACTCTGTGCCTGCTTCCCCCCCGTCGCGCGGTCTGGATCCCGGCAGGTACCGTTCATCGCGCCATTATGCGTGGCGTGATGGCCTATCGCTCTCTGTATTTTTCAACTTCACTATCGTTATCTGAGCTTCCACTGCAGATAGTCGAGGTAAACCCTCTCTTTTTTGAAGTGATAGAACGGATGGCCTTCTGGTCATGGGAAATGCCGGAAGCGCAACAGGCCAACCTCATTCGCGTTTTTTGTGAGGAAATAAGAGCCGCACGCAGTGAAAACTGGACATTACAGTTTCCCTCAGATACACGCCTCAACGCATGGTTGGACGGGGTTCGTATGGGGGAATTACCCCCACGGCTTAATCAGTTATCCCGACAGGTTGGCGCGTGTGAGCGGACAATCAGTCGACTCTTTATCCGGGATACAGGGATGAATTATCAGAGCTGGAGGCAGCAGTTTAGACTGTTAAAGGCAATGGAAATGCTGGCAGATGGGTGTCATATCAGTCAGGTGGCGCAACAGCTGGAATTTGTCAGCGACAGCGCTTTTATCGCATTTTTTCGCCAGCATACCGGTACAACACCGACGCGCTATCCATGGGACATCATGCCGCAGAAGGATTAGGGGGATTACATATTAAGGATAATTTACCGGGCGGCGGTGGAGTGGGAAGATCGTTCACTAATGGCAGAGAGAACAACGTCTCTCTGCCAGCAGGCGCTGCAATTAATCAAGCAAAGTCACATCAAGCAAACCAGCCGAACCTTGCGGATATCAGGCTGAAAAGTCCTACAGCAGCAAAGATATTTATCAGTACCACGGTTTTACTGGAAACATTCATTTTTGCCACCTTTCGATTTAACCCTTATGGGTATAGTACGGGTTAAAACTATCCGCAATAGTACTAAATCTGAACATGACGAAGAACGGTTCTTTTTCATCCGTTTTTCTTAAAAAAATGAATAAATCTTGATGTGCGTCATAAAAAAGAGCATATTGCGCGCGATTTTCTCTTCTGGCCCGGATGCCCTAAATGTCTTTGTACCAAAATATGTTGGTTTTTTATGCGGTAATGGCCGCTATTGCGGCAATCATCACCTGGTTTCTTTCGCGCGATAAAAAGCGCATCCGCTTTCTCAGTGCAGTATTAGTTGGGGCGACATGGCCGATGAGCTTTCCCGTCGCACTCCTGTTTTCTCTTTTCTGATGACGAGATCAGCTATTCAGCAGCGAGAGTAATCGCGATCTGTCTGCTTCAGTCACATCCAACGGATGCCGATAGCCCACGTTTTCATTGGCGCGGGTATACAGGGCAACCAGCCAGTCATAAACGTATCGGCTTGCGCCGTGCAGAGGTTGCTCGTCCAGTTTTGCCAGTCGACTCATCGGCTGTTGCTGCGGGGCGCTAAAAATAGCCGCACCTTTTTGGATCCTGCTGGCAGGGCGCTGTTCCTCTGCAACACTAGCAAACCCAAGCCAGGTAATAAAATCACCGATATCCGCATGCAACTGCGCTGCACAGACGCTCTCGCGCTGCATAATACGCTGCAATCGTTGCGGCATCTCCAGTCGGTAACTGGTGGTAACAAGGATGTCGGCAACCTGTCTTAGGGTTTGCGGCTCCAGGCGCAGGCGACGTGCGTTATTTTCATTACGACACCACTGGCGCACATGGTTTACCCACATTTTATGCACCTGATATCCGGTCTCTTGACTCTCTTGCTGACGAGTGGTGTCCCGCACGTCGGCAAACAGGTCGATCGCATCATTAAATAATCCGCTAACCTGTTCCTCACGCGGTTGCTGAATGTGCAACAGCGACTCAAAGCTGCGCATCGGCGGTAGCAGCCCCTCCAGCAGTTCGCCATGCTTTGCCGCCTGAGCCTGTAGCTGGCGGATAAGTGATTCGCTCGCGCCAGTCTGCTCATCACCGATGTGAAGCCAGCTCATCAGCATGGCGCGAATTCGCTGTTGGTGCTGCTCGCGCAGGGAGGTAAACCGGGCCTGACGCTGAACGGGTGAGGTAGCCTGTGACAACCATTCAACCAGGCGCTGTAAGCTGTGCTTATCCAGCGCCTGCAGCGTGCCCCAGTGCAGTCCGGGTTTGCCCATTAATTGCTGAACGGCCTCATCGAGGTTTTGCTGGGTGCTAAAACGCGCATCCTGTGGGGTAATGGCCCACACCACGCCCGGTAACGCGGCGTCATGCAGCGGTTGGGTATCATTTACCCAGCCGAGCAGCGTACGGGTGATGGCGGGGGTTTGCGAACGGGCGGACACCGCGTTGCAGATAACCAACACATCGGGTTGCAGATGCTGGCGGTAATGCTCCAGCATCCAGCCTAATTTTGCCCGCCATAGCGGGTGTGGGTGCGCATCTGCAGCGAGGGGGATATCCAGCAGGTCCGCGCTCTCCAGCATCGTGTCTTCTACCGTCAACACCAGTTCACGGGTCAACAGCGCCAGAGACTCCAGCGACAGGCTGACCGCATTGAGCAACTGGTTATCGGCGATGGGATGCACCACCACATCGCTTGGTGCGTTATTCGCGGTCAGTGCGGCCTGGGTTAAAAAGCTTTCAGCGGGCAAGCCGAAATGGTCGACCAGCAGGCTGAGTGGCGCGGCTAATTCGCCCGCATGTCCGGTCTGTTGCAGCGTATGCGCCAGTGCCAAAAACTGCTGCGTAAGCTCCGGTTGTTCCCCCCACAGCAATGCCCAGGCGTGCGCCCGGGTGGTGAGATCCAGTGCCGGAATTAGTGTGGCAAACTGATGCCATAGCGCATCGTCAATTTGCTGCTGATTTGAGGGAACACGGGAGCGCCAGAAACGCGCAATGGCCGCCACGTCTTGTGCGCAGATCCCCTGTACAGGATGACGCTGGCGCAGCGCCTGCCATTTTTCTAACCGCGTCTCAATAATCGCTTTTTCAACCTGGCGGTTGTCGGGTGACGAACAGAACTGAGCGATAAACAGCTGAACCAGTTCCGCCTCGCTAATCAGCCGCAGGCGCAGCGGCCACGCACTGTCAACCAGGGTTTCTTCGCGCGTAAAGCGCAGTACCATATTGGTTGGTGCGTGACCGGGGTTAATGTGCGTAGAGTAATCGAAGCTGCGGTCCGGGGTGGTGATGTTCAGTTTTCCACCGGCATTGCTGCACAATGCGGATAACAAATGCGCTTTTGCTGCCTGTGAATGGCCGTACAATCCCACACACCCTTGCGACGCAAAGGTCGCGTTTAGCGCGGTTTCATTAACGGCCGCTAACGTGAGCTGAGCCAGCAGAGAATCCGCTTCATCATCCAGGCGTGCCGCGCGCGTGCGCGCATCCGTTACCCATTCGATGGCGGCCTGTGCGGTGTTTAACATCTTGCTCATTTCAGGTACACACTCCCGCTATCAATCCAGTAATGGCTGCCGCTGTGGCGGCGGTCTGCCAGCGTATTCAGTTTTAAGGTTAAGGCATTGGCCGCAACGGGCGTGCCGTCCTGCAGCCAGGCATCGCTAAGGACAAAAAATTCCGGGCCGGTTTCTTTGCTACCACCGCGTAATTGCAGACGCACGTTTAATACGCCATCACCGGCGATAGTTTTCGCCAGTTCAGCAGAGTTGATACTGAGCGTATACAGCGGGGTGGCAGGCCAGCGGCTGTTCGCCAGTTGACGGAAACCTAACGTCACGTTGCCACGCAGTGGGAAATTCAGACGCGCATCCAGCTTTGCACCCGGTTTATCGAGGTCGATATCGTGATACCAGATATTCTCATCGCGCAGCGTATTGACCGTATTATCCAGCACGCCAAGATAACGCACCGTCGAATACGCCCCGATATCGGCGGCTTTAAAGTTAAAGCGTGGCAGACGCAAATCCAGCGCCAGACTGCACAGCATAGCGCCAACGGCGGCGGTAGACTTCGGATTGCCAATGCGTCCTTGCTGGCTAAACGGATACCACTCGTGTACGCGGTAGCTGTCCATCCAAATCATGCGATTAGCCGGAACGGGTTGCAGGTGACGAATCAACGCCTGCACGCCAGGTAAACAGGCGGGTCTGCCGGTCACCAGCAAAATGTCGCAACGATAGTGCGAGATGGCTTCACAAACGGCGTGCAGCGGAGAGGTCAGGGTAAACTGGCCTGCTAGCAAGGCTTCTTGTAACTGTCTGAACTGCACCTGCAGCGGTACGCTCAGCACGTCAAAGGCTGGTGAACCTGCAGGTAATGCGTGATCGATAGCCTGTTGGATATAGTTCATCACGTTGCGCGTCGGGGGCTGGGCCAGCAGCTCGCCAAAGGTCGCATGCAGTCCCGCCACCAAATCGTTAACGTCGCTTTGCTCCCAGGCCGAGAGTACCGCATGACCGAGCGGCATAAACAGTTGCAACGCCGTTTGCTGGCGTAAGATCGCCTGGGTGTCTATGCGCCCTGAGTCGCCAAACAGCGTGGCCAGCAGAGCGGCCGCGTCGGTAACGCCCGCCTGTTGTAAGCGGGTTTGCAGGGCGGGTAGCACACAGCGCTGGATGACATCCAGCAGCATGTCATCTCCGGCGACCTTAAATCCTTCACGAAACAGCAGGTGCGGCGTAATTTTGACATTCGCCCCTACGCCGTCATCCAACTGATAGTGGACCACGGCCATATCCGTGGTGCCGCCGCCAATATCGATCGAGGCCACGCGCAGGGCGCGACCTTTGACTTCATCCGGCTCCGGCAGACGATCCGGACGGGCGAGGGCGTTGAAGAACGACTCGGTATGTCCGTCATAATGTGAAATCGCTTCGTTATATAACCACACCAGTTGTCCACAGCTGGCTTCATCCCATTCCATCTGGATCTCCGGGACGGGAACGACGCTTTTTTCCTGCTGTTTGCGGGTGGTAAAGTCTTCATCCTGCGGGTGCCAGCCCATCGCTTTCCACACCAGTGCAATGGCCTCAAACATGCGCAGGCGGAAGATCTCGCGCTCTTGTTTCGGCATAGCAGACGGTAGGGTCAGGATCAGCGTACGTAGCTGACGGGGAGAGGCCGGAAAACCGAGGCGCAGACGCGTCGCCACACTGTTAATTTGCCCCAACGCCTGCGCCAGAATTTCACACAGCATATGGGTCATCAAGGTGCTGCGACTGTACTGCGGAGAGAAGACCGGTAGTCGATCATCCTGCGGCAGGCTAAACAGCGGCTGCCCGTCATCGTTCATCAGATTCATTAGCGGGAAGGCGGTTGCCAGCGGTTCGCGCTGGGTTTTGCCATTCATCTGGCTAAAGCGCCAGTCATGTAAAACCGGCGTTTCATCCCACAAATAGCGGCGCGGGCTGGAGATGCCGCTGCTGCCTTCGGTGCCGACACGCTGCATTGCCAGCTTGCGGGCCTCATCGCCGACGCGAACAATCGACGGCCAGATAAAGGCATCGTCACGGCCGCTCTCTACGGAAAAGTGCTGCTTACCAAAACGCGCCTCGGAAAACTCCAGTCGGCTGGTGAACAGCGGGTCATTGAGGTATTGAGGCTCGCTCAATGAACGCACCTGCAATTCAGCGGTCTGACGCAGGCCGTCGTTGGCGTCGCCGTGATCTTCAATCAATACGCCGCAGGTATGGGTGTTGCCGATATCCAAAATGAGATCGACAGGAATGGCGGGCGTACTCAGGGTGTGCGTCACCAGCTTCACTTCCGGAATGGAAAGCTGCTCGCCTAATAAGGTCAGTACATTCAGCCAGTGCGCCTGATACTCAAAATTTCGCAGCGCGAGCTGGATCTCCTGTTCGGCACGGTTTTCTTCTTGCGCGACATGGCGCAAAAAGGATTCACGCAACCAGCCGTCAATCCACGTCTGATCGAGGAAATCAGCAATTTCGTTATCGTGCCAGGCCAGCGCAAATCGCGTGCCGTTGAGCAGATCGTTCGCATTTGGGGTCAATGCGGCGGGGGCATGCTCGGTCAGCTGACTGTCCAGCGCCACGGTAACACGGTGAGTGTTACCTGCGCTGTCCGGCTGCGTCAGCTTGCGTACCTGAACGCGCGCCCAGTTATCCGGGCCTTCGACGAACGTGCGCGGCGGGTTAAAGCGCAGGAACGGCAGTGGCAACCAGACGCCGTCGAGCACGTCCAGTGAGTAATGTAATGTCTGGGTACTTTCCGGCTTGACCACTTCGGGTTGCCCGCCGGTGCTGCCCGGTAACGTATAGCGACCCGTTGTCAGGTCGAAATCCAGTCGTAGCAGCGGACCATTGGCCGTTTTGCGCACAAAGCGCCCGTGATGCGCGGATTCCTGCGGCGTCAGGCCAAAATCCAGAAACTGCACGCCGCTATTGGCTATGAGCGTTACGCTCTGTTTGTAATCACACAGATTCACCAACATAAAATCAGGCACCTATCTTTTTGATGGTCATTGGTATCTCAGCGTGATCGTCATAACGTGCGGTACAGGCGGCGACGTCGTTGGTTCCCGCTTTACAGGTGATTTCCGGCATCGGATAACGCGAGCCGTCCGTACAACGTGCGTTCCCGCGACTTTTAATCATTAATTCACCCGACTGATGCAGACCGGAGAAAATCTCCGCGCGACAAACCACATTGTCGCCATGGACAACCCGCGCTGTGCCTTTATTGGTCTGGATCTGATAACGCAGTGATGGCGCTTTGCCGCTGACCGGATCTTTAATGTCGACCATCACGCGCCAGTTGCCGTTGAGAAAACGGGTGGTACCGACCTTCATCTGATTCGCCTCCATCACCAGCGCATCTTTCGGGATAGCGGCAATCACCACTGGTCCTTCGACGGGCTTCTCTTTTTGGGCCGTCGGGATCACTTCCGCCCGATGCAGCGGCAGCGAAGGCGTCAGTGCGGGTAGCGGTTTAACGTCAACCTTTGCAATCTCAACCGGTTGCGTTGCGGGCGTGGGATGTGTTTCCTGTTGTTTCCACAGCAGCGGCCCAACGATGGCGGCAATGATGACTGCGGCAACCGGCAGGCTCCACAAAGGCAGCCGATGCGCAGATTTCGGCAATACTGGCGGTGGTGTGGCCTCGGGTTCACTCACGATGACCGGGGGTTGCGGCTCAGGCTCTGCGGGTTTGGGTATTTCAACGACCGGCGTCAGTAACGGAGCATCGGCTTCGGTGAAGGTGATTTCCGGGGCTATTTCTTCTTCAGGTTCGGGTTCCGCTGCGGGGACAACCGGGGGAACATCAGTAATCCGCAGGCAGTCGAGTACATCGTCACGGGTATTTTCATTCAGATTGACGAAACCCCAAAACGTAATCACCGGTTTGCCGTCAACCAGAAAAACGTGATTATCCCCGGGAAACTGTACCGCTTTCTCGAGCAGTGAGCCGAACAACTGCAGGGAAGTTTTGCCCGATTGCAGGCTTTTACGACTGAGGGCCGCGGCGTTATCCAGCGTACTGGCCAGATAGCGCAGCGCCCGAAAACGCGCGTCTTCATCAGCGGCTTTCCACGCAATGGCCTGTCCTTCAATCGGGGAATACCAGTCAACCCGATCGCCGTTATCGTTAATTTGCGGGATCGCCAGACAATCGGCCATTGCCTGCTGTTTTCGCAGGCGAAGCGTTTCACGAATTTGCAATGCTGAATCAAAAACGGCCTGACCACCGCCGCCCACGGCCTGATAGTCATCCAAATTGCCGCTGCGCAAGAGAGTTTTTGCCACGTTGTTATCCCTTAGACTTCTTCACACATCTACTTTACGGCTTATAAAAACGAGCAAACGGCGGAAGAGAGGCAAAAAGGGGTGAATTTTCATGGCATAGAGCGTTGGGAAAAATCTTGACGTTTTGAAAAAGACTTAAGGGAAATTATTTCACCGGCGCTGTCGAATTAATCAGCGAAAACCACCGAATTAGAATAACCTGATAGTGATTTGTTATTAGTGAGTCTTTGCCAGCTATGCTCTGATATACGACTTAATAAAATAAAAAGGCTTATCACCATGATTGCAAGGAAAACGCTGCTCGTGCTGGCGCTCAGCGCGATATTACCGACCGGCGCTGCATTCGCGGCAAATACCGACACCATCATCTACTGCTCAGAAGCGTCTCCCGAATCATTTAACCCACAAATCGCCAGCTCAGGCCCGTCGTTTGTGGCCAGTTCGCAGGTGCTGTATAACCGGCTGATCAATTTTGATCCGGTAAAAAATACCCCGGTACCGTCTCTGGCAACCGACTGGACGATTTCCCCGGACGGCTTGACATATACCTTTACCCTGCGCCAGGGCGTGAAGTTCAACAGCAATAAATTCTTTAAACCGACCCGTGATTTTAACGCCGATGACGTGGTGTTCTCGGTATTACGCCAGAAAGATGCCGATCATCCGTATCATAAGGTATCGCAGGGCAGTTACGAGTACTTCAACGATGTCGGGCTGGACAAGCTTATTAAAGAAGTAAAGAAGGTTGATGATTATCATGTCCAGTTTGTGCTTAACGAACCCAATGCGGCGTTTCTGGCCGACTGGGGAATGGACTTCGCATCCATTCTCTCTGCGGAATATGCTGACCAAATGCTGAAAAAAGGTACACCGGAAAACGTCGACACCTGGCCGATTGGCACCGGACCCTATGTGCTGCAACAGTACAAGCAGGATTCACAAATTCGCTATCTGGCAAACCCGAACTACTGGGATGGCGCGGTCCCGACGAAACATCTGATTTTCTCTATTACGCCAAATGTGCAAACGCGGCTGGCGAAACTGCAAACCAATGAATGCCAGATAATCCCCGCGCCTGCGCCGGTACAGTTTGAAGAAATTAAGAAAAACAGCGAGCTGACGCTGCACTCGGTTGACGCGCTGAACGTCGGTTATCTGGCGTTTAATACCGAGAAAAAACCGTTTGATAATGTGCTGGTACGCCAGGCGCTGAACTACGCGACCGACAAAAAAGCCATCATTAACGCCGTCTTTTTAGGCTCTGGCACGGTGGCGAAATCGCCGATTCCGCCAAATATGTTGGGATTCAATAAAGATCTGAAGGACTACGAATACGACCCGCAGAAAGCGAAAGAACTGCTGAAGAAAGCGGGGCTGGAGAACGGTTTTGAGGCGACGCTGTGGTCGATGCCGGTTCAACGTCCGTACAATCCGAACTCCCGTCGGATCGCTGAGATGATCCAAAGCGACTGGGCGAAGGTTGGCGTGAAGGCAAAAATCGTGTCGTACGAGTGGGGCGAATATCTCTCCGGAATGCGTAAGGGCGAGCATGATACCGCGCTGTTTGGCTGGATGTCCGACAACGGCGATCCGGATAATTTCGCCGATGTGCTGCTGGGCTGCAACAGTATTAAAACCGGTTCAAACGCCGCACGCTGGTGCGATAAAGCGTATAATGCGCTGGTGCAAAAAGCGAAACTGGTGAGCAAACCGCAAGAACGCGCCGCGCTTTACCAGCAGTCGCAAGAGATTTTCTACCAGCAGGCTCCGTGGATTGCGTTAGCTAACGGCAAAACGTTCTATGCCACACGCAGTAACGTCAGCGGGTACAGCGTGAGCCTGATGGGCAGTGATTTTTCAAAAGCGAAATTAAATTAATCAGTTAAGGAGAAAGTATGTCGCACCTGGATGAGGTCAGCGCACGCGTCGACGCCGCTATTGCAGAGGGCGTCATTACGCATATGAACGAACTGCTGATTGTGCTCAGCGATGACGCAGAACTGAGCCGGGAAGATCGCTACACCCAGCAACAGCGTCTACGTACAGCGATTGCGCATCATGGTCGTCAGTATAAAGAGGATATGGAAGCCCGTCGCGAGCAGCTCACCAAAGGCGGTTCCATTCTCTGATACTTCTGGCCTACGGATACGTTATCTGTAGGCCGTATCAGGCAGTTAAAACGAGCGTCTGGCCACCAGCCAGGCACCTACGACCAGCAAAACCGCACCGCAGACTGGCCCCACCAGCGCACGCAGCGGTACGCCGTGACTGCGCAGAATATCCAGCACCAGCCCTCCGATAAGCTGACTGGCAACCAGCACCGCAATGGTGGTGGCGGCCCCCACGTTTTGATAACCGCTAATGCTGGCAAAAACAAAGAACGAACCGAGTAAGCCGGGAATTAACGTCCACCAGCGCACGCTGGAGACCAGCTCGCCAAACCCCGCAACACCTTGCTTAAACCACAGTATGCTGACAAACAGCACGATACCCACCAGCGAATTGAGCAGCATGGCAATCAGGATGGTGGAGGATGTCTGGGTAATACGCACCATCAAGGTGTTTTGCACCACCAGACCAATGCCTGCGGCAATCAGAAAGGAGAGGGTCAGCGTCTGGTTCATCCGCGCGCATCCGGTTCGCTGCGATCGTCCAGCTGCAGCTGCATAAAAGTCAGATCCAGCCAGCGCCCAAATTTAGTCCCGACCTGCGGCATTTGCGCTGTTAATACAAAACCCAGCGTGCTGTGCAGGTGCAACGATGCCTGATTCTGCGACTCAATTCCCGCCACCATTACATGCTTACCGCAGGTGCGTGCCTCATCAATCAATCGGCTGAGTAACGCGCGCCCCAGGCCTTTTCCCTGATGGTCCGGATGCACGTACACCGAGTGTTCGACGGTATGACGGAAACCATCAAAATTACGCCAGTCGCCGAAAGAAGCATACCCGGTGACCACATCATTCTCTTCGCTCACCAGCACCGGATACCCCATCAGCTGCCGGGCTTCATACCAGGAAATACGGTTTTCAGCATCGACAGTTTGATCGTTCCAGATAGCCGCCGTATGCAGCACCGCGTGATTATAGATCTCTGCAATGGCGGCGCAGTCTTCTTTGCTGGCAAATCGAATGGACATGTTGAACCTCAGGTGTTGTTCACTATAGTATTACAATATGAATACTATTGAAGACAACATAAATCAACGGATCGGTGCAAGAATTCGCATCGAGCGGGAATCTCGCGGCTGGTCGCTGACGGAGCTTGCCGAGCGAGCGGGCGTGTCGCGGGCGATGATCCATAAAATTGAGCGCGGAGAGAGCAGCCCAACGGCAACGTTACTGGGGCGGCTTTCCGGGGCGTTTGGCATCAGCATGTCGATGCTGATTGCGCGCGCTGAAATGCAGGAGGGCAAGCTGCTGCGCTTCGCCAACCAGCCCGTCTGGCACGATCCGCAAAGTCATTACCTGCGCCGCCATGTCTCTCCGCGTAGCGATCTGCCCATCGATCTGGTGCAGATAGAGCTGCCTGCCGGGAGCGACGTTCCCATGCCTGCCTCGTCCTACGTGCAGGCCAGACAGCTTATCTGGCTCCAGCAGGGTGAGCTCGTGTTTGTCGAAGGGGACACGCGCCATGAAATGAAGGCGGGCGATTGTCTGGAACTGGGCCCACCGAATGACTGCCGGTTTATCAATGAAACCGCGCAATCCTGCGTTTATCTGGTTGTGCGGTTAAACTCCGTCGGCAATTAATGTGAAAGCATCGCCAGCGGAGGACGTCTACTATTGATGGATTCATGCCAAAAGCAGAGGAGAACATCAATGGGTCAACAACTGCAACGTAATCGTCGCTGGGTCCTGGCTTCACGTCCCCATGGCGCACCGGTACTCAGTAATTTCCGCCTGGAGGACGAAGCGGTCGCCACGCCAGGCGAAGGACAACTGTTACTGCGCAACGTTTATCTGTCTCTCGATCCCTACATGCGCGGTCGCATGAGCGATGAGCCCTCGTACTCCCCACCGGTTGAGATCGGCGCGGTGATGGTCGGCGGTACCGTCAGTCGCGTGGTGATATCGAATCATCCTGACTATAACGTGGGTGAATGGGTGCTGAGCTACAGCGGCTGGCAGGACTTTGCCCTCTCTGATGGCAGCGGGCTGGTAAAATTAGGCGCTAACCCGGAACATCCGTCATGGGCGTTGGGTTTGCTGGGTATGCCGGGCTTTACCGCGTATATGGGCCTGCTGGATATCGGTCAACCTAAAGCCGGAGAAACGCTGGTGGTGGCGGCCGCTACCGGACCGGTAGGCGCAACCGTCGGGCAAATAGGTAAACTTAAAGGATGCCGGGTAGTCGGTGTGGCCGGTGGAGCGGAAAAATGTCGTCATGCGACAGAGGTTCTCGGCTTTGACATTTGCCTCGATCACCATGCCACCGATTTTGCGCAACAGTTGGCGCAGGCGTGTGCGCAGGGTATCGACATCTATTATGAAAATGTCGGGGGAAAAGTCTTCGACGCCGTTCTGCCGTTACTCAACACCTCCGCGCGAATTCCTGTTTGTGGCCTGGTCAGCGGGTATAACGCCACGGCGTTACCGGCTGGGCCCGATCGTTTACCGTTGCTGATGGCAACGATACTGAAAAAGCGTATCCGGATGCAGGGCTTTATCATTGGTCAGGATTACGGGCATCGTATTCATGAGTTCCAGCAGGAAATGGGACGCTGGGTCAAAGAAGGTAAGATCCAGTACCGTGAGCAAATTACGGATGGTCTGGAAAACGCACCGGAAGCCTTTATCGGCCTGCTGACCGGGAAAAACTTCGGCAAGGTTGTGATTCGGCTTGCTGAGGATTGATCGTTAAAACCCTGCGTGCCGCTCTGTTTGTGAGCGGCACGTTAAGCATTCATGGAGAAAATAAGAAGGTTGTTGCCAGAAAGCGAATAAACGCTCCACTTTGAGATAAATAATGATTACTATTCTCATTCTTAAAAAGGCAAAACCATGATTTTGCTTATTGAAGCTATGTGAAGCAGTAACAAACGAATTTATCAAAGGGAGTCGTCATGTCTTTACGTCATCTGTTTTCGCCGCGTCTGCGTGGTTCTTTACTGTTAGGTTCACTGCTCGTTGCATCATCATTCAATACGCAGGCGGCGGAAGAACTGCTGCGCAAAGCCGTGGGCAAAGGTGCCTACGAAATGGCGTACAGCCAACAGGAAAACGCGCTGTGGCTTGCTACCTCCCAGAGCCGTAAGCTGGATAAGGGCGGGGTGGTTTACCGTCTCGACCCAGTCACGCTGGAAGTGACTCAGGCTATTCATAACGATCTGAAACCGTTTGGCGCTACCATCAACAACGCGACGCAGACGCTGTGGTTTGGTAATACCGTCAACAGTGCGGTGACAGCAATGGATGCCAAAACCGGCGACGTAAAAGGCCGTCTGGTACTGGACGCGCGTAAACGTTCTGAAGATGTCCGTCCGCTGCAGCCTCGCCAACTGGTTGCCGACGACGCCACCAACACGGTTTACATCAGTGGGATCGGCAAAGAGAGCGTGATCTGGGTCGTTGACGGTGAAACCATCAAACTGAAAACCACCATTGCGAACACCGGTAAAATGAGCACCGGTCTGGCTGTCGACAGCAAGGCTAAACGCCTGTACACCACCAATGCTGACGGTGAATTTATTACCATCGATACCGCAGACAATAAAATTCTCAGCCGTAAAAAGCTGCTGGATGATGGCAAAGAGCATTTCTTTATCAACCTGAGCCTGGACACCGCGGGTAACCGCGCGTTTATCACCGATTCAAAAGCGGCAGAAGTGCTGGTTATCGATACCCGTGATGGCAAGGTACTGGCGAAAGTGGCCGCGCCGGAATCGCTGGCCGTGTTGTTCAACCCGGCGCGCAATGAAGCCTATGTGACGCACCGTCAGGCCGGTAAAGTCAGCGTGATTGACGCGAAAAGCTACAAAGTCGTCAAAACGTTCGACACCCCAACTTTCCCGAACAGCCTGGCGCTCTCCGCTGATGGCAAGACTCTGTATGTCAGCGTGAAACAAAAATCCTCACGTGAGCAGGAAGCCACGCAGCCGGACGATGTGATTCGCATCGCGCTGTAATTGCCCGGAGGGGGAAACCCCTCCTGTCATTTATCCATACCCCACGATACGCCTCGTTACACCCCGCCAGTAGCCTGACCAACGTCATGGACTTACACTACGCCCTCAACGGCTAACTGAATAACACGGGAATACCATGAAAAAGCCATTTATCTGTCTTTGTGCAGGCGTAATGCTGTTTACGTTGGCAGGATGCACGACCGATTACGTCATGACTACGAAGAGCGGACAAACCATCACCACCCAGGGTAAGCCAAAACTGGATAAAGAGACGGGGATGACCAGCTATACCGACCAGGATGGCAATGCGCGGGAAATTAACAGCAATGATGTGGCGCAGTTAATCGAAGCCAACTAAAAAAGAAGGCCTGACGGGGAGACGTTGTCAGGCCTGAATGCGATTACGGCGCGGTGCGCTGGATTTCCGCCACGCGTTTACGCACGCCATACCATCCGGCGACTAACAGAATGGCAATCAACGGTAAAGACGCGATGGTGTAGGTACCGTTCGGATAGTCAAAGGCCATCAGCACCAGGACACTCAGCAGGAACAACAGCGTTAACCACGATGTAAACGGCGCACCCGGCAGCTTGAAGCTGACGTCTGCCGCTTTGCCTTCCTTAATGGCCCGACGCAGACGCATCTGGCACACCACGATGAATCCCCACGACGCAATAATGCCCAGCGAGGCGAAGTTCAGCACGATCTCAAACACCTGCGATGGCACCAGATAGTTGAGAAAAACCCCCACCACATAGACCACCAGAGTGGCGAGGATCCCGGCCCAGGGCACCTGTTGGCGGCTCATTTTAGCCATAAACTTCGGCGCAGAACCGCCCATCGACATCGAACGCAAAATACGTCCGGTGCAGTACAATCCCGAGTTCAGGCTGGAAAGGGCGGCGGTCAACACCACAATGTTCATGATACTGCCGATATACGGCACGCCGAGTTTCGAGAAGAAGGTAACAAACGGGCTTTGCCCCGCCTGATAGGCGTTCCATGGCAGCAGCAACACCAGCAGCACAACGGAGCCGACGTAGAACAGACCAATGCGCCAAATGACGCTGTTGATCGCTTTAGGCACCATGGTTTGCGGATCTTTGCATTCCCCGGCGGCCGTTCCTACCAGTTCAATGGAGGCAAAAGCAAAGACCACGCCCTGCACCAATACCAGCGCGGGTAACAGGCCGTGCGGGAAGAAACCGCCATTGTCGGTGATCAGATGAAAGCCGGTGGTGTTCCCGTCCAGCGGTTTTCCTGTGCCTAAAAAGACTGTACCGACCACCAGAAAAATCACAATCGCCAGCACTTTTACCAGAGCAAACCAGAACTCCATCTCCGCGAACCATTTCACGCCGATCATGTTCATGGTTCCGACAATCGCCAGTGCACCGAGGGCAAACACCCATTGCGGGACGTCGCCAAACGCGCCCCAGTAGTGCATATACAACGCTACGGCGGTGATATCAACAATGCCGGTCATCGCCCAGTTGATGAAGTACATCCAGCCTGCCACGTAGGCCGCTTTCTCACCCAGGAACTCGCGTGCATAAGAGACAAAACTGCCGCTGGAAGGGCGGTGCAATACCAGTTCCCCGAGCGCACGAAGAATAAAGAATGAAAAAATACCGCACACCAGATAAACCAGCGCCAGAGCAGGACCGGCCATCTGCAAGCGTGCACCTGCGCCTAAAAACAACCCGGTACCAATTGCGCCGCCAATGGCGATCATCTGCACCTGACGGTTGCCCATCGCTTTGTGATACCCCTCTTCGTGAGCATTCAGCCAGCGTCGTTTCGCCGCATGTTGCTCTGCGGCTTGCGTGTTGTGTGTGTTCATTACGTTTCCTGTTGACCTGACAAAAATACAAAATCCTTTTTGCCGCACCTATTGCGGCGAAAACAGCGTTACCCTTCATTGTGTTACAGGGGAAAACCGCCGGCCGAGCATCCTACATTCAATTAATCAGTGACGCAAAGCCTGGCCCGTAAGAAGAGGGTGATTTGTATTATGCCGAAACGCCAAAGACCTGAACGGCCTGCTGCAGTCGTGAGGAACGCTGGGTTAAATCGGCGGTGGCGTCAGTGACGCGTTCCACCATATCGGCGTTATTGTGGGTCATGGTGCCTACACGTGAAATCGAATCATTGATCAGATCCAGCGCCTGAGTTTGCTCCCGAGTGGCGAGACTTATCTCTTTGATCATCATCGACATTTGCAACACGTTACCAATCATACCTGTGAGGTGCGTTTCCGTCTGCTCCACCATTTTCACGCCGGAATTGACGTTCGCGACGTTCTTTTCAATAAGCTGCTTGATCTCTTTAGCCGCTGATGCAGAGTGTTGCGCCAGATTTC
This sequence comes from Citrobacter sp. FP75, assembly GCF_018342065.1. Classification (GTDB taxonomy): domain Bacteria; phylum Pseudomonadota; class Gammaproteobacteria; order Enterobacterales; family Enterobacteriaceae; genus Citrobacter. The sequence continues at coordinate 1,357,492 of NZ_JAFDOE010000001.1, forward strand.
GCACTTCTGCCGCCACGACGGCAAAACCGCGCCCGGACTCTCCGGCACGCGCCGCCTCGACGGCAGCATTCAGTGCCAGAATATTGGTCTGAAAGGCAATACTGTCGATAACACCGATAATGTCGACGATCTGACTGTTATCCCGTGAGATAGCCTGCATCATGGCGATAGTTTGTTTCATGATATCGCCGCCTTCTGCCGCATTGACGCTGGTCTTATCGGCCATCGACATCGTCTGCGCGGCGGTATCTGCGGTTTGCTGCACCGCGCTGCCGATTTCCTCGATGGCGGCAGCCGTTTGTTGCAGATCGGCGGAGGTCTCTTCGGAACGCGTATGCAGCGCAACGCCTTCCTTTGATACCCGCTGGCTGATCGCACGGATCCCCGCGATTTGGGTACTGACGTCATCCACCAGTGAATTTAGATTCAGCCCGGATTGATTAACCAGTCGCATCAGCATCCCAATTTCATCCACGCGATGTAAATGACAGTTATCGGGTTTACGACCGGAGACGACTTTTTTCATTTGATTGAGCAGCGTATTAACTGGCTGACAAATTTGGCACTTAAGGTAAATGGCGAATAATAAAAACAGCGCCAGTAAACCACCTGCCTGAATAAATGAATTTACTGGTGCGAATGTTAACAATACGGAGAGTAGGGCCATTACTCCCAGCGCATAATTGACGCGCTGACTAACGCTCAACCATGTAAACATGGAAGTCCATGCCATTACGCCGCGGCGAATAACGATACCTTTAAACAGTCGGAAACCTTTAAATTTCTGGCTATTTATTTTTTCGTACAGTTGTTCACTCTGGGCTATTTCTTCCCGTGATGGCACGGTGCGCACCGAAATATAGCCGGTTAATTTCTCATGGTGCCAGACGGGCGTGACGTTGGCGCGCACCCAGTAATGATCACCATTTTGTCGGCGATTTTTCACCATCCCCGTCCAACTGTCGCCCTGTTGTAGGGTGTGCCACATGTCGGCGAAAGCGGCAGAGGGCATATCTGGATGGCGAATAATATTATGCGCTTCGCCCATAAGCTGAGATTCATTAAAACCGCTGGCGTCGATAAAAGCGGAGTTTGCATAGGTGATATGACTTTCTTTATCCGTCGTCGACAGCAACGTCGCTTTAGCGTTAAGCGTGTGCTCAATTTGTGTAACGGGCGTGTTACTTTTCATAAAGGCCCCATGATGGTATGTATAAGTCATACAAAAAATCCCCGGAATAAAACCAGGGAATATTAAAAAGCTGTTTTAAACCGTTTTAATAAGAACCGCTGCATTCTCTACTAATCATCAGTTCGGCGAAAGTATTTAAAATAAAATTTTTACTGTGTATTGTTAGTGAATAGTCATAAATATGAAACAATAAATACAACCGCATAACCTGAGAAGTCGTTTCAACTGACTTAAATTAAATTCAGCGTAAATGTCGTGCGCAAAAATAAAACTAACTCAAAATGATATTGTGGGGTTTTTAGCATAAACAAAAAGCCTATTATATTTTGTAGGGTATGAATACAAGACATTTTTTCTGATTGGTGTGACGGCCATTGTGAGGTCTTAGCCACACGAGAACCAGGGTCGGTTAGCTGTTTTTTAGCTGAGCAAATGTGAATTAAATGCTTCTGTATGGTTATTTGATAACTTAATAATAATGACATGTTAATAAATGTGGGCCTGTAACATGTCATATCGTCTGAGTATTCTCGACAAAAGCCCCGTAGGGGAAGCTGAAACTGCGGCCATTGCGCTTGCCCGCACGCTGCACCTGGCACAGCTGGCGGAAGCGTGGGGATATCACCGTTTCTGGATAGCTGAACACCACAATACGGTCCAGCTCGCCAGCCCATCTCCGGAGCTGGTGATCGCCTGGATCCTCGGTCAAACGCAGCGTATTCGCGTTGGGTCTGGTGGCGTTATGCTGCAACATTACAGTCCGTACAAAGTGGCGGAAAACTTTAATCTTCTGGCTTCACTGGCCCCCGGCCGCGTTGATCTTGGCGTTGGAAAAGCGCCGGGCGGCTTACCGCTGTCAACGCAGGCGCTCCAGCAGGGGATTCACCAGAAGGAAAAGGGGTGCTTTGCCGGGCAACTTTCTCAGCTCAACGGCTGGCTGGCGTTGACCGGGACAGAAACCGGGCAAACGGTATTCCCGACGCCTATCCCGCCTACGCCGCCACAACGATTCGTGCTGGGAGCCAGCGTGGAAAGCGCACAGCTGGCGGCAGAGTCTGACTGGAACTTTATCTTTGCCGCGCACCTCAACGGTGCCCCGACTCTGCTGCGCGATGTGCTGACATACTGGCAAGCCAACAGTTCGCGCCCGACGATTGTCGCCGTGCAGGTCATTGTGTCACACAGTGCAGAGATCGCCGCTCAGCTGGCGGAGAACGTGCAAATCTGGGGCGTTGAGCTGGAGGACGGTCAACGCGTGACGGTCGCCAGCGAAGAGCAGGCGCTGGCGTTCGCCGCACAGGCGGGCAGCGCACCGCGAAAAATTGCCCGTCGTGCGCAGACGTTGTTGCACGGTACTGCCCTGGAGGTGGCGGCAAAACTCCATGCCCTGCACGCGGAATACGGCATTGATGAGTTCATCATCGATACCCCGGTGGCGGAAGGTCATGCGCGTCTGGCATCGCTACGTTTGTTGGCACAAGCCCATAGCGCCGTGGAGGTGGTCTGATGTCACTGGCCTCGACGCTTATCGGCTGGCGCCGTGAACTGCACCAGTACCCGGAACTGTCGCTGCAGGAGGTGGCTACCACGGCGCGTATTCACGACTGGTTGTGCGCTGCTGACGTCAACATTCTGCCGTTTGAATTGAATACCGGTCTGGTTGCGGAAATCGGTCAGGGGGACGATGTCATCGCCCTGCGGGCAGATATCGACGCCTTGCCGATAGAAGAGAATGCTAATGTTGCGTTTCGCTCCGTGATACCGGGAGTGATGCACGCCTGCGGACACGACGTTCACACCAGCGTTATGCTTGGTGCGGCGCTGCTGTTGAAACAGCAGGAAACCGAATTACCGGGGCGGGTACGCATTTTGTTTCAGCCCGCAGAAGAAAACTTTGGCGGCGCGAAAACGTTAATCCGCGCCGGGGCGCTACAAAACGTGGCGGCAATTTTCGGCATGCACAACGAGCCGGGGTTGCCGGTGGGTGAGTTTGCCACGCGGGGCGGCGCATTTTATGCCAACGTTGATCGCTTCGTGCTGCGCATCCACGGCAAAGGCGCACATGCCGCGCGACCGCACGAAGGCAAAGATGCCATTCTGCTTGCCAGTCAGTTGGTGACGGTGTTGCAAGGCGTGGCCAGCCGGGAGGTTAACACGCTGGACTCGGTGGTGCTGAGCGTCACCCGTATTCAGGGCGGCAACACGTGGAACGTGCTGCCAGAATCCGTTGAACTGGAAGGGACGCTCAGGACGCATCAAACAACCGTTCAGCAGCAGGTCAAAAAGCGGGTCAGCGATATTGCTGCCGGTTTTGCTCACGCCTTTGGCGCACAAATTGACGTTACCTGGTATGCCGGTCCCACGGCGCTGGTGAATGATTCACGCTGGGCAGAGATTGCCACCGAGGTGGCAAAAAAGTCCGGTTACACCACACACTATGCCGACCTGCATATGGGCGGAGAAGACTTTGCTGTCTATTTGCAAAATACGCCCGGCGCATTTGTCAGTATTGGTAGCGCCAGTGAATACGGATTACATCATCCGGGATTTAATCCGGACGAACGTTTAATTGAACCCGCCGCGCATTACTTTGCACATTTAGCAAAAACGGCATTCGCACACCTTTAAGTTTACCTGTTGGGTAGGGGTTATTATGGCTAAAAATCGGCAACTACGGCTCGGCACTATTTTGCATGGCGCATCGGGAAATATGTCCGCATGGCGTCATCCGGCAGCGATTGCCGACGCCAGTATTAATTTTGAATTTGTCAAAGATACCGCGTTAATTGCCGAAGCAGGCAAGCTTGATTTTATTTTTGTTGCCGATGGTTTGTATATCAACGAGAAATCCATTCCGCATTTTTTAAATCGTTTTGAACCGCTCACGGTACTATCAGCACTGGCGAGCATAACCAAAAATCTGGGACTGGTGGGCACGGTATCGACGTCATACAGCGAACCGTTTACTACCGCACGGCAATTCGCCAGCCTGGATCATCTCAGCCAGGGGCGCGCCGGGTGGAACGTGGTGACATCGCCGCTGGAAGGCTCGGCAAAGAACTATTCGCGGGCGCAGCACCCGGAACATGCTCAGCGTTACCGCATTGCCGATGAGTATTTACAGGTGGTGAAAGGTCTGTGGGATTCCTGGGAAGACGATGCGTTTACCCGTAATAAAGCGAGTGGTGAATTCTTTAATCCGCAGAAACTGCACACGCTCAATCATCATGGCGATTATTTTCAGGTCGCCGGCCCTTTAAATATTGGCCGTACGCCGCAGGGACGACCGATTATATTTCAGGCTGGGGCGTCTGAGGATGGTAAAAAATTAGCGGCGCAGCATGCTGACGCTATTTTTACTCATCAGGAGTCGCTGGCAGAGGCTAAAATTTTTTATCAGGATGTAAAAAATCAACTCGAAACCGCCGGGCGACATGCCGATCAACTGCATATATTCCAGGGCGTCAGCGTCATTGTTGGCGACAGCGAACAGGACGTTGAACAGCAATATCAAGCTACCGCCGCGCTGGTCTCCATAACCGACGCCCTGAACTACCTTGGTCGCTATTTTGAACATCATGATTTTGCACAGTATCCACTGGATGCGCCGTTCCCGGATATTGGCGACCTCGGACAAAACAGTTTTCGCAGTACCACCGATGAGATCAAACGCAATGCGCGCGAGCGGGGATTAACGCTACGTCAGGTGGCGCTGGAGGCTGCCAGCCCGCGTCCGCGCTTTAGCGGCACGCCGGAGCAGGTAGCCGACGGTCTGCAACAGTGGTTCGACGAGAGAGCTGCAGACGGTTTTATCATTCAGGGCGGAACGCCGGACACCTTCCCGCGCTTTGTTGAACAGGTTATTCCGCTGCTTCAGGCACGCGGTCTGTTCCGTCTTGAATACCCCGGCACAACCCTGCGCGCAAGCCTGGGTTTAGCGACACCTGCAAACCAATTCGCACAATAAGAGAGAACGCTATGCAGAAAAAATCATTACTCCTGGCGCTGTCACTGGCATTTAGCGCTACCGTCTGGGCAAATGACGTCACCATCAACGGCACGGGCGTGAGCCTGGAGGCCAATAAAACGCCGATCAACACGGCGAAAAATCCACAGGCGATCGCACAGTTGCCCGCCAACCTGCATTTGGCCGTACCGGGCAAATTCACCGTGGCGATTGCCGGGCTGAGCCAGCCGCCGCTGACCGTCTTTGCGGACGACAATAAAACGCTGATCGGCAGTGAGGCGGATATCGCTCGTCTGGTGGCAGACAGCCTGGGGCTGGAACTCAACGTCGTGCCCACGTCATGGGAAGACTGGCCGCTGGGCGTGGCTTCCGGCAAATATGATGCTGCGATCAGCAATATTACCGTCACCAAAGCGCGTAAAGAAAAGTTCGACTTCGCGACTTATCGTAAGGATTCACTCGGTTTTTACGTCAAAACCGGCAGCAAGTTGACCAAAATTGAACAGGCAAAAGATATCGCCGGACTGCGCATTATTGTCGGTTCCGGGACGAATCAGGAAGCCATTCTGCTGGCGTGGAACGAAGAGAATCTGAAGAAAGGATTGCCCGCGTTTACGCCAGTTTATACCAAAGATGATGCCGCCCAGACGCTGGCGCTGCAGTCAGGTCGCGCCGACGCGTATTTTGGCCCTAACGTTATCGGTGCCTGGAAAGCGGCGTTGAACGGTAAAACACAACTGGTGGGTAGCGTCGATGGCGGCTGGCCAAAAGCGGCGCATATCGCCGTGACGCTGAAAAAAGACAGCGGTCTGGTGCAGCCGGTACAAACCGCGCTTAACGGCGTGATTGGCAACGGCGACTATGACAAGGTCCTGAACCGCTGGGGCGAAGGCGTGGAGCGCATTCCACAATCTGAAATCAATCCGGCCGGTTTAGGCGACTAAGGGGGCTATGTGAGCGATCAATTCCGCGTGGTCTCACCTGAAGCCAGCGAGCTGCGGCCAATCCTTAACGGACTGTTTGGCGAATATTCCGCGCGCTACGGTGATTATTTTTCCCGTGATGCTGAAATTGAGCTGACGGAATGGTACCTGGCGCCGCAGGGGATCTTTGTGGTGCTGGAGCGCGACGGCAAGATTATCGCCACCGGGGCCTACAAACCTTATGACCAGGACACGGCTGAGATTAAACGTATCTGGACCCAAAGCACCCTGCGTAAGCAGGGACTGGCAGCACGCGTGGTACAGGAACTGGAACGACGGGCGCTACTGGCAGGCTACAGCCGTATCTACCTGACCACCGGTTTTCGTCAGCCGGAGGCGGTTCAGCTGTACTTAAGTCAAGGCTACGACCCGCAATTTGATATTGCTCGGGATCCCGAAGAGTACAGCCAACCACCATTCGACGGACGGCTGCGCTTTACCAAACTGTTGACTGTCGCAGGTCAGGCAAAAATTGCCTGAGGAGAAAAAATGAAAACGACGGAAACCATCAAAGTCGTCCCGGCACGCTATCCGCTGCGTACGGCAGGTGCGATCGTTGCGCTGTTTGTACTGGCGACGCTCGTTCAGTCGGTGGCGTTTAACCCGCGCTGGGAGTGGGGCGTGTTTGCCCGCTGGTTCTTTGACCCGGTGATTGTGTCCGGTCTGGGGCAAACGTTGCTGTTGACTCTCATCGGCACGCTGTTGAGTATCGTGTTCGGTGGCCTGCTGGCGCTGGCCCGGCTCTCATCGTCCTGGTTGTTGAATAGCCTGGCGTGGGGATATATCTGGCTGTTTCGCTCGCTGCCGCTGATCGTAGTGCTGATTATTTTGTACAACTTCTCGTATCTGTACGACACGCTGGCGATTGGCATTCCGTTCACCGGCGTTCAGTGGGGTAACTTTGCGACCATCAATGTACTGGGTCAGTTCTCCACTGCGGTGGTGGGCCTGACGCTGGTGCAAAGCGCCTATACTGCTGAAATTATTCGCGGGGGATTTCTGGGGGTTGATCACGGTCAGTATGAGGCCGCGGCCGCACTGGGTTTACCGGCCTGGCGACGTACTCTGCGCATTATTCTGCCACAGGCATTGCGCACCATATTGCCTGCCGGATTCAATGAAATTATCAGTCTGGCGAAAGGTACGGCGATGGTTTACGTGCTGGCGATGCCGGAGCTGTTTTACACCATCCAGATGATCTACAACCGCACGCAGGAGGTGATCCCACTGCTGATGGTGGGGGCAGTGTGGTATCTGGTGATCACCAGCGTCCTGTCGTTTATTCAGCACCTGGTTGAACGTGCGCTGGCCCGCAGCGAACGGCGTTCAGCCATCAATACCGCCCGGGTGAGTCGTGCGGAAAAGCGCCGCCGTCAAATTTCGCCGCAGGAGACCGTCCATGTCCCACTCGCCTGAAGGCCACATTTCCATTACCGGCGTCAGCAAGTACTTCGGTCGCCATAAAGCACTGGATGACGTGTCGCTGGAGATCCCTCCAGGTACGGTGACGGTGATTCTCGGACCATCGGGTTCGGGGAAATCAACGTTACTGCGGGCCATAAACCATCTTGAGCGCGTTGACGAAGGCTTTATTCAGATCGATGGCGACTATATTGGCTATCGTCGTCAGGGAGATAAGCTGTATGAACTGAAAGAAGCGGAAATCCTGCGCCAGCGCGTCAACGTGGGATATGTGTTTCAGAACTTTAATCTCTTTCCGCACTTAACCGTGCTGGAGAACTTGATTGAAGCGCCGATAGCCCACGGGCTGGCATCACGTAAAGGCGCTACCGAGCGGGCATTATCCTTGCTGGACGCGGTAGGTTTGCGCCATAAAGCCGATGCCTGGTCGCGTCACTTGTCCGGCGGGCAGCAGCAGCGCATTGCCATCGCTCGTGCGCTGGCGTTGAATCCACGCGTGATGTTGTTTGATGAACCGACTTCCGCATTGGATCCTGAACTGGTGGGTGAAGTGTTGGATGTCATAAAAGCGCTGGCAAAGTCCGGCACGACGTTGGTGGTGGTGACGCACGAGATTGGTTTTGCCCGGGAAGTGGCGGATCAGGTGGTGTTTATGGTCGATGGCAAAATCGTTGAACAAGGCAGCAGCGAGCAGGTGCTGAATCATCCTCGCCATCTACGTACCCAGCAGTTTTTATCGAAAGTGCTGTAATGATAATGTGCGGCACAAGGCTGTGCCGCACAGGGATTACAGGGTGACGACGATTTTACCCACCTGTCCGTTGGACTCCATATACTGGTGGGCCTTAACGATATCGTCAAAAGCGAAGGTTTTATCAATCAGCGGCTTGAGCTGACCTGATTGCAGACCTTCAATGATGAACCGTTTTGCCCGCGACAGCTTTTCTGCATCCATAGTGATTTCAAAGATCTCATAGCCACGGAAGGTGAGATGGCGACCGAGGATCTCAAAAATCGGGATCGACAGATCGCGGGTATCGAGTGAACCATACTGGAAAAAGAGTCCACCAGCAGGCATCACCTGGGCAATTTTCGTCACGCCCGGCCCACCGACCGGGTCAAAGACTACGCGTGTTCCTGCGCCGTCAGTGATACGGTTGATTTCAGCCACCAGATCCTGCTCCTGGCTGGCGATCACCTCTGCTGCGCCCAATTTCAGTAGCAGATCGCGTTTTTCACTGGTGCGCGTCATGGCAATGGGTTTTGCCCCCAGCATATTGGATATTTGTATTGCTGCGAGACCGACGCTGCTGGAAGCGGCGTTGATCAACACGTTATCACCTGGCTTAATATCACCGTATTCCACCAGCGCGCCGAATGCGGTCGTATACATCATCCAGCTCGCCGCAGCTTCTTCGAAGTTAAGATTCTCAGGATGCTTTACGACGGCGTGAACCGGGGCATTCACGACTTCACCGTACATACCATATTCGTGAAAGCTGAATGCCGGAATAACGCTAACGTTATCGCCGGGCGCAAACTCACGCACGTTATCTCCCACGGATTCAACAACGCCGGAAGCCTCATAGCCCAGACGAGCCGGGAATTTGGGTTGATAAATATACTGGCCGGTACGGTACATAATTTCCGCACGGTTGATGCCGATTGCGCGTACGCGTATCTGAACCTCATCCGCACGAGGAGCCGGAACCTGCATATCCTGAATCGTCAGGACGTCAGCGCCACCTGGTTGATTAAAAACCACGACCTTAGACATAGCAAACCTCTGTAAATTGTTCTGTATGGGGTCTGCACAATTTAACGGCTCAGGTGAGGGTGAAAAACCGCCGTTGCGGAATTTCACTGTTATTCAGATTGTAATAATCCCTGAAGCCGCGGTTTTTGCTGGGTAAAAAGCTCGCACAGCCAGTCTATAAACACCCGAACGCGGGGTGCGAGATGACGCCTGTCCGGGTAGAGCACGGAAACGGGTTTTGATTCCCCGGCATAATCGGCCAGTACCTCAACGAGCTGTCCAGACTGGATCCAGGGGGCCAGGACGGCATGTACGCCATGAATGATGCCGAGTCCAGATAAACAGCCGGTTAGCAGGATGTCGGAGTTATCAACGCTTATTCGCCCGGCTGGCGTGAGCGACACGGTTTTCCCCTCATGGACGAAGGACCACTCCAGCGCTTCACGATGACGTTCGCTAAAAAAGTTAAGTGCCTGATGCCGGATTAAATCTTCTGGCGTCTGCGGTACTCCTTGTCTTGCCAGATAATCCGGGGACGCGCAGGTGACCATTTTTACCTCGCCAAGCCGCCGTGAAACCAGAGAAGAGTCTTGTAACTCGCCAATGCGAATCATGCAGTCGATGCCTTCGGCAAGCAGATCGATCCTGCGGTCGGTGGAGGTGAGGACAATCTCGATATCCGGATACCGCGACTGGAAATCTTTCAGGGCCGGGACTAATACGGAATGTGCCAGCGACAAAGGGGCGTTAACTCTGAGTTTTCCGCGTGGAGGGCGGGTGGGTGAGAAAGAGGCCATGATGTCATCAACATCACTGAGCAATATTTTTGTGCGCTGATAAAACGCGTCGCCTTCATCAGTCAGACTCACTTTGCGGGTCGTGCGGTTTAGCAGCTTAGCCCCCAGATCGTCTTCAAGATGTTGGATGGCTTTAGTCACCGCAGGACGATGCAGGTGTAACACCTCTGCGGCTCTGGCAAATCCACCTTGCTCAACAACCTGCACAAAAATGCGCATGTATTCAAACATACTGGAACGCATCTCTTACACTCTCCCGGTATCCGTTCAGACAGTAATTGTATCTGACTATTGTTATTATAAAATTAATAATCATGTCTGCATAGGCAGTCGAATGCTGCTCTACACTTAGGGTTTTAATATTGAGGGTTGCAGGATAATTAATGAGGACAATACGCCCAATATCAGCGCTATCGCTGATGCGGTTTGTCAAACACCGCGGATGCGTACTGTCCCGAAAAATAATAAGATTATTTGAGCAAACTCTATTACCTGCATCCCAGAACAATAAGGAACCTGCTATGCCGCACGTTGATATCAAATGTTTTACCCGCGATCTCACTGACGAGCAAAAATCCGCGCTGGCGGAGGATATTACCAAGGTGATCATTCGCCATCTACAAAGTAAAGACAGCTCGGTGAGCATCGCGCTGAATGAAATTGAGCCGGATGCCTGGCAGGCGGTATGGGACGCGGAAATCGCACCGAAGATGGATGCGCTGATTAAAAAACCGGGTTACAGCATGTGAGAGAAAACGGGCGGGAAATCCGCCCGTTTTCGTTGTGTTTACGGGGTAACGATATTGAACCAGAATTCGAACTTATCCATATAGCCAAGCATGGTGTCGAGTTTGGCTCCGTCGCCGGTAATCTTCACATCGCCACTGTCCTGCGCCTGTTTCAGCGTTACTTCCTTAAGGATGATTTTGTTCAGCGTATCGCGATTCAGTGTGATAGTGGCGTCAGCATCTTTCGCTTCGGAATTGGCGGTGTGGTTCAGTACGCCATTTTCCAGTTCAAGCTTATATTTACCGCCGTCGCTACCAAGGTCGATGTTAAACACCGATTTCGTATCGCCCGCTTTCTGCCCGTTAATATGCACCGCCAGATAGTCGAAGAACATTTCCGGCGTCATCGCCCGGACGGTATCCGGGCTGGCGGTATTCGGGGTTGGCCCTTTAACCACGCCGTTACGCAGCTCCTGTGCGCCGGTCAGGTAGAAGTTACGCCACGGACCTGATTCTGCCTGGTACCCCAATTGCTCCAGCGCATCGGCTTCCAGATTACGCGCGGCCTGGTTATTTGGATCGGCAAACACCACTTTACTTACCACCTGCGCGACCCAGCGGTAGTTACCCTGGTCATAGTCAGCCTTCGCTTTCTGCAAAATGGCATCTGCACCGCCCATATAGTCGACGAATTTCTTCGCGGCTTCTTCCGGCGGCAGTTCGTCCAGCGTTGCCGGGTTGCCGTCAAACCAGCCGAGATATAGCACATAGGTGGCTTTCACATCGTGACTGACTGAGCCATAGTACCCACGGTTAGCCCAGGTATGGGCCAATGAGTCAGGCAACTTGAAGTTAGCGGCGATTTCATCACGGGTCAGACCTTCGTTGGCCATGCGCAGCGTCTGGTCGTTGATGTAACGGTACAGGTCACGCTGGCTTTTCAGCAGATTCACCACCTTCTCATTACCCCAAGTCGGCCAGTGGTGTTGTGCCATCAAAATTTCTGCTTTATCACCCCAGCGCACAATCGCTTCGTTGATGTATTTAGACCACGGCAGCGGCTCACGGATTTTGGCCCCGCGCAGGGAATAGGTGTTGTGCAGGGTATGCGTCACATCTTCGGCGGATTCGATGAGTTTCTTCTCTTCGATGTACCACAGCATTTCTGAAGGTGCTTCTGAACCCGGTGCCAGCATGAAGTCATAGGTCAGGCCGTCAATGACCTCTTTTTGCCCATCTTTCTCAATGATGTTGGTAGGCGCAATCAGGGTGACCGTACCCGCAGAGGTTGTGGTTCCCAGCCCGGCGCCGACCTGGCCTTTGGCATCTGGTTTTAGCAGGTTGCCGTACATATAGCTGGCGCGACGGCTCATGACGTTACCGGCCATAATGTTTTCTGCCACTGCGGCTTCCATAAATCCGGCTGGCGCATAAATCTTCACTTTGCCCGCTTTAACGTCGGCTTCATCAACGACACCGCGCACGCCACCGTAATGGTCAACGTGGCTGTGGGTATAAATCACTGCAACAACCGGCTTTTTACCCCGGTTTTTAAAGTAGAGATCCATCCCCACTTTGGCTGTTTCTGCGGAGACCAGCGGATCAACGACGGTGATGCCTTCTTTGCCTTCGATGATGGTCATATTTGATAAATCGAGGTTACGGATCTGGTAGACGCCATCCGTCACTTCAAACAGTCCGCTGATGTTGATTAACTGAGCCTGACGCCACAGGCTTGGGTTAACCGAATCCGGTGATTTATCACCTTCTTTAATAAATGCGTACTGCTGCGGGTTCCAGACAACGTTACCTTGCTCACCTTTGATGACGTCCTGAGGAATCGGGGCGATAAAGCCTTTATGGGCGTCGGTAAAGTCGGTGTTATCGGAGAACGGCAGTTGATTGTAGAGCGCATTGTTCGCTTGTTGCGTGGCGGCAGTTGCGTCTTTTGGCGCTTCGGCTGCTATGACGGGGAGTGTAAAAGAAGTTAATAACCCAGTAAGTATAAAACTTTGTGCGATTCTATTAAGTTGCATCGTAAAACCTCTCTGACACTTCACCACGTACAGGTCCAGGGGGGATGCTGCAATACGGATAGCGTTTTGAATAGACATTTGAGTTAGAGCAAACTTAACTATAATCCACACCAATGAATCAGCAAGGTGACGAAGGAGTTTTTATCCAATTGGTTTTTCGGAGATTTTAAGCAGGGAATACGGATGACAAGGGGCGTTGTCATCCGGTCAGATTCTGTTATTCACCGGCAGTAATACGTTTTCCACTGGTGATAAATGTGCCCGCGCCAAGATGATGCAGGGTGTTAAGTTTGTCATCATCAAACTGCCAGCGACCGTCGACAAAGGCGCGTTCGTCTGCGGCGGCAGAAACGACCTGACCGAACAGGGTGTCATACTTCTCCTGCGCCGAAGTTGCAGGTAGCAGGCGACACTCCATCCACGCCAGGCATTTAGCCTCTATCAGCGGTAAGCCCAGCACCGGACCTTTTACCACCGGAATACCATAGCAGTTAAATTTATCTTCCACGCGACCAGATACGCTGCCCACCGCCCAGGTCCAGTTGGTTGCCGCAACGCCGGGAATAACAATGCCAAACATACCGCTACGTTCGATGAGTTCGCGCGACCAGGCAGTCTTATCCACCACGATGGCAATACGTGGTGGTTCAAACTCAACGGGCATCGACCACGCTGCTGCCATCACATTCCGCCGCTGCGTATTTTCGTCACGGCTGGTTATCAAAACCGTTGGACCGTGATTTAACAGTCGACTGGCATGGTGTAATTCAACCGGACGAAAATGACTCATGGCAGATCCTCATGAAAGTAGATATTGCATCGCATTTAGTATTGATAGTAACGGGATTAGCGATTTTGTCGCGTGAGCGGGGGGAGCAGCGCACAAAATCGACGGCGTAAAATTGAAAATGCGTTATAAGTACAACATCAAACGCACAGGGATCCCGTATGACGCCTTTTTTAACCGCTTATTTTTCCCGTATTGGTTGGTCAGATACGGTCAGAGTCGACATTGAAACCTTAAAAGCGCTGCATTTACTGCACAACAGCGCGATTCCATTTGAAAATCTGGATGTGCTGCTGCCACGAGAAATGCAGCTCGACGATCAGTCGCTGGAAGAAAAACTGGTGACTGCGCGCCGCGGCGGCTATTGCTTTGAACAGAACGGGGTATTTGAGCGTGCGCTGCGGGAGATTGGTTTTACCGTACGCAGTTTACTCGGGCGCGTGGTGCTGGCGAATCCGTCCAGCTTGCCGCCGCGTACGCATCGTCTGTTACTGGTCGAATTGCAGGGCGAGCCGTGGATTGCCGACGTCGGCTTTGGCGGACAAACGCTGACCGCGCCGATTCGGCTGCAGGCCGACATTGAACAAAAAACGCCGCACGGTGAATATCGTCTGATTCAGGAGGACGAGGACTGGATCCTGCAGTTTCATCATCATGAGCACTGGCAATCGATGTACCACTTCGATCTGGTCACCCAGCATCAGAGCGATCATCTGATAGGCAACTTCTGGTCCGCACACTGGCCGCAGTCGCATTTTCGCCACCACCTGCTGATGTGTCGCCATCTGCCGGACGGCGGTAAGCTGACCCTGACCAACTTCCATTTTACACACTATGAAAATGGTCATGCGATAGAGCAGATTAACTTACCTGACGTGACGAGCCTGTATGCACTGTTGCAGAACCGATTTAGCCTGGGGGTCGATGACGTCAAACACGGCTTTACCGAGGCGGAACTGGCGACGGTAATGGCGGCGTTTGATACGCATCCGGAGGCGGGGAAATAGGGCGTTGGCCCGGTGAACGCAAGTGCCACCGGGCATCAGAGACAATTAACGGCGGGACCGGACAATCTGGTTGCGACGGGTGAAGTATTCGACCGGCGCACTCCACACGTGGACCAGACGGGTGAACGGGAACAGCAGGAAGATGGTCATTCCCAGAACCAGATGCACGCGGAAAATCAGCGCCACGCCATCCAGATGCGTGGACGCGCCGCCCTGGAAGGTCACCACCGACTGCGCCCAACCCACCAGTTTCAACATTTCACTGCCGTCCGGGTGTTGCGCCGAGAACGGTATCGTGGTTAACCCGAGGATGCACTGAACCAGCAAAATGCACAGGATCAGAATATCCGCCGTCGAGGACGTGGCGCGCACGCGCGAGTTGGTCAGACGGCGCACCAGCAAACCCGCGCCGCCGACCAGCGTCAACACGCCGCAAATCCCGCCCGCAATCATCGCCATTTGTTGCTTCACCGCAATCGGCAGGAACCAGGCATACATCCAGTGCGGGGTTAACATGCCAAACAGGTGACCGAAGAAAATTCCCAGAATGCCGATGTGGAACAGGTTTGACCACAGCACCATACCGCGTTTATCGAGCATCTGGCTGGAGGAGGCGCGCCAGGTGTACTGGCCATAGTCGTAGCGAAGCCAACTGCCGAGGATAAATACCGTACCGCACAGATACGGGTAGATGTCGTAAAAAAAGACGTTAAGGTACTGTATCATTTCGGGCCTCCCGAGCTGACATCAACATACTGTGGCGCCACGTCCTGACTAAAGCGCCGTTGGTAGCTTTGTAACGGTGAACTTTCGCAGGCGGTGGCGTTATCCTCAATAAACTTCACCTGTTCCTCTTCCCAAACGGCGTCCAGCGCCTGGCGAGTATCGTCACGGGCTTCCGCTCCTACCTGTTTCGTGACACTGTCACTTGAAAGCTGGCTGCCCGCCAGCGTGAGCAGGGCGTCAAACAGCTGATACCACGGGGTATCGCGCTGCTTTAAACGCCCGCCAAGCAGCGCCAGAATCGGCGCGACGTTTTGTAATCCTTCTTTGGCCTCTGCCTCCGGCAGTACGCTCAAATATTCCAGATACAACGGCAGGTGATCCGGCAGCTCCCGACAGGCGAGCTGTAGCCCGACTTTTTCGTACTGCGCCAGCAGATCGACCATCGCCTGACCGCGATCGCGTGATTCCGCATGAACGTGTTCGAACAGCAGCAGCGAGGTGGCACGACCACGGTCAAATACCTCGCACCATTCGGCTTGCTTATCCAGCAGCGGGGCCGTTAACAGTTCGCGAGTGAATTCGCTCAACGTCGGCGCATCGCTGGCGACCAGCGCCAGCGCATCGTCCTTGCATTCCCACAGCAGCTCGTCCGGATACTCCATCAGCAGCCCGATAATCTTGAGGATTTGCATTATTCACCCTTCGCTTTATTGCGCACTTCGGTAATGTCGATAGCATCAATGCGGCTGCTGTTGAACAAATTGAATTTGGTGTCGGAACCATGGCAACCGTCGCCGAAGGTAAAACCGCAGCCGTTTTTCTCCGGGAAAGCATCGCGGGCCATTTCGCGGTGGCTGGTCGGGATCACGAAACGGTCTTCATAATTGGCGATCGCCAGATAGCGATACATTTCCTCGACCTGTTCAACGCTCAAACCGACCTCTTCGATGGCACGGGTATCCGTCACGCCTTCGACGGTTTGCGAGCGCATATAGTGGCGCATAGCCATCATGCGTTTCAGCGCGCGCAGCACCGGGCCGGTGTCACCCGCGCTGAGCATATTGGCAAGGTACTGGATTGGGATACGCAGGCTTTCGACGGCAGGCAAAATACTGTCGGTCTGCGGCAGACCACCGGCATCGGCGTAAGACTGGATCGGTGACAGCGGCGGCACATACCAGACCATTGGCAGAGTGCGATACTCCGGATGCAGCGGCAGCGCCAGCTTCCAGTCCATCGCCATTTTATAAACCGGTGAACGCTGGGCCGCTTCAATGACGTTTTGCGGGATCCCCTGTTTCAGCGATTCTTCAATGACTGCCGGATCGTTCGGGTTGAGAAACACATCGCACTGGCGCTCATAGAGATCGGTTTCATGCTCGGTGCTGGCCGCTTCCTCGATGCGATCTGCATCGTACAGCAGTACACCGAGATAACGGATGCGGCCAACGCAGGTTTCCGAACACACTGTGGGCTGGCCGGATTCAATACGCGGATAACAGAAAATGCATTTTTCTGACTTGCCGCTCTTCCAGTTAAAGTAGATTTTTTTATATGGGCAACCGCTGATGCACAAACGCCAGCCGCGGCATTTATCCTGGTCGATCAGTACAATACCGTCCTCTTCGCGTTTGTAGATGGCACCGCTCGGGCAGGTTGCCACACAGCTGGGGTTCAGGCAGTGTTCACACAGGCGCGGCAGGTACATCATGAAGGTGTTTTCGAACTGGCCGTACATCTCCTTTTGCATCTTCTCGAAGTTACGATCGCGGGCGCGTTTGGAAAACTCGCCGCCCAGCAGTTCCTCCCAGTTCGGCCCCCAGATAATCTTGTCCATTCGCTTGCCGTCAATCAACGAACGCGGACGGGCGGTAGGCTGATGCTTGCCTTCCGGCGCGCTATGCAGATGCTGGTAATCGTAAGTAAACGGCTCGTAGTAATCATCGATTTGCGGGATCACCGGGTTGGCGAAAATTTTGGTGATAACGCCCATCTTGCCGCCCAGACGCGGTCTTATCTTTCCGTTAACGTCGCGAACCCAGCCGCCTTGCCACTCTTCCTGGTCTTCCCAGTTTTTGGGGTAACCAATACCCGGTTTGGTCTCGACGTTGTTAAACCACGCGTATTCCATACCTTCACGCCCGGTCCAGACGTTTTTACAGGTGACGGAGCAGGTGTGACAGCCAATGCATTTATCCAGATTCAGAACCATGCCTACCTGTGAGCGTATTTTCATTTTTTCGCCTCCTGTACCTGATCGCGACCTTCATCATCCAGCCAGTCAATATTTTTCATTTTTCTAATCATGATGAATTCATCGCGGTTAGAGCCGACCGTGCCGTAGTAGTTGAAGCTATAAGCCAGCTGCGCATAGCCGCCAATCATGTGGGTCGGTTTCGGACACACGCGGGTCACTGAGTTGTGAATACCGCCACGCATACCGGTGACTTCGGAACCAGGAATATTCATGATTCGTTCCTGTGCGTGGTACATCATGGTCATCCCCGGCGGTACGCGCTGGCTGACGACCGCACGGGCGGTCAGCGCGCCGTTGGCGTTGAAGGCCTCTATCCAGTCGTTATCCTCAATGCCCAGCTCTTTGGCGTCGGTTTCACTGATCCAGACAATCGGCCCCCCGCGCGACAGCGTCAACATCAGCAGGTTTTCACTGTACGTGGAGTGAATGCCCCATTTCTGGTGTGGCGTCAGGAAGTTGAGCGCTTTTTCCGGGAAGCCGTTCGGCGGAACCTCGCGCATTTCAGTCACGCTGCGGGTGTCAATTGGCGGTCGATAGGCTACCAGGCTTTCACCAAAAGCACGCATCCACGCGTGATCCTGATACAGCTGCTGGCGACCGGACAGGGTACGCCACGGGATCAGTTCGTGGACGTTGGTATAGCCGGCGTTATAGGAAACATGCTCGCTTTCAAGCCCAGACCAGGTTGGGCTGGAGATGATTTTGCGCGGCTGGGCCTGAATGTCGCGAAAACGGATCTTCTCGTCTTCTTTGTTCAGCGCCAGATGCGTGTGGTCACGTCCGGTCATCGCTCCCAGCGCTTGCCAGGCTTTCACGGCCACCTGACCATTGGTTTCCGGCGCCAGCGTGAGGATCACTTCAGAAGCGTCCAGCGCGGTGTCGATCAACGGTCGACCTTTTGCCGGGCCTTCGCGCTTGGTGTAGTTCAGCTTACCGAGGAAATCGACCTCGGTCTGGGTGTTCCACGAAATACCTTTCCCGCCGTTACCCAGTTTGTCCATCAGCGGACCGAGCGACGTGAAGCGTTCGTAAGTGGCGGGGTAGTCGCGTTCCACAACGGCAATATGGGGCGCTGTTTTACCGGCAATGAGATCGCATTCTCCTTTGCGCCAGTCCTGTATATCAAACGGCTGCGACAGCTCTGCCGGAGAGTCATGCTGGAGCGGTTGCAGCACCACGTCAGTTTCCTGGCCCAGATGCCCCACGCAGACCTCGGAGAACACTTTGGCGATGCCCTTATAAATCTCCCAGTCGCTTTGAGATTCCCAGGCCGGATCGACCGCCGCCGACAGCGGGTGAATAAACGGATGCATATCCGAAGTATTCATGTCGTCTTTTTCATACCAGGTGGCGGTAGGCAGCACGATGTCGGAGAACAGGCAGGTGCTGGACATGCGGAAATCAAGCGTCACCAGCAGGTCAAGCTTGCCTTCGATGGCTGCTGATTGCCATTCCACCTCTTCAGGTTTAATACCGTCGCTTGCGCCCAGCGCTTCGCCCTGAATACCGCTTTCGGTACCCAGCAGATATTTGAGCATGTATTCATGCCCTTTACCGGAAGAACCCAGCAGGTTCGAGCGCCAGACGAAGAGGTTGCGCGGATGGTTACTGCCGCTGTCCGGCTGTTCACTGGCAAAACGAATATCACCGGACTTCAGCGCCTGCGCGGTGTAATCCGCCGGAGACAATCCTGCCTGGTCCGCTTTGGCTTTGACGGTTAACGGGTTCAGGTTGAGCTGTGGGGCAGAAGGTAGCCAGCCCATACGCTCGGCGCGCACGTTGAAATCGATAAGATGCCCGGTAAATTTCGACGCATCCGCCAGCGGGGAGAGCAGTTCCTGGGCGGTGACTTTTTCATAGCGCCACTGGCTGGAGTGGTTGTAGAAAAACGAGGTGCTGTTCATCTGACGCGGTGGACGGTTCCAGTCCAGCGCAAAAGCCAATGGTAGCCAACCGGTCTGCGGACGCAGTTTTTCCTGACCGACATAGTGCGCCCAGCCGCCGCCGCTCTGGCCGACACAGCCACAGAACACCAGGATGTTAATCATCCCGCGGTAGTTCATGTCCATGTGATACCAGTGGTTGACGCCCGCCCCGAGGATTATCATCGATCGGCCATGGGTTTTGTGCGCGGTATCGGCAAATTCGCGGGCAATTTGTTCGATATGACGGCGAGGTACGCCGGTGATTTGCTCGCCCCAGGCCGGGGTGTAGGCTTTAATCTCGCTGTAATCGCGGGCTGCAAGCTCATCATCGAGTCCACGATCGAGACCGTAGTTCGCCAGCACTAAATCGTAAACACTGACCACCAGGCAACGACGTCCGTCGGTGAGAGTGAGGTGCTTAACCGGCAATTTACGCACCAGCACCGGCTCCTGCTTCACGCTGCGAAAATGCGGGTTTTCGTTACCGCCAAAATAGGGGAACGCCACCCCGGCCACTTCGTCGTGCTGGCCGAGCAATGACAGCGACAATTCAGTTTCCGTGCCGGCTGCCAGCGATTCGAGGTTCCATTTGCCTTTTTCACCCCAGCGAAAACCGATAGAACCATTCGGTACTACCAATTCACCTGCGCTGTTAAAAGCCACGGTTTTCCACTCAGGATTATTGCTTTCACCCAGCCCGTCGACAAGATCGGAGGCACGCATCATCCGTCCTGGTACAAAGCTGCCGTCATCACGGGCATCCAGCAGCACCAGCATCGGCATGTCGGTATAACGGCGGCAATAATTGAGGAAGTAGTCGCTGGGCTTATCAAGATGGAATTCTTTGAGGATAACGTGGCCCATTGCCATTGCCAGTGCGCTGTCGGTGCCTTGCTTTGGCGCCAGCCACTGGTCGCACAGCTTAGCGACTTCCGAGTAATCCGGCGTAATGGCGATGGTCTTGGTGCCTTTGTAGCGGACTTCGGTAAAGAAGTGGGCATCTGGCGTACGGGTCTGCGGGACGTTAGAGCCCCAGGCGATGATATAGCTGGAGTTATACCAGTCAGCGGATTCCGGTACGTCGGTCTGCTCGCCCCAGGTCATTGGGGAGGCCGGAGGCAAGTCGCAGTACCAGTCATAGAAACTCAGGCAGGTACCGCCGAGCAGGGAGAGATAGCGTGTCCCCGCCGCGTAGGAAACCATCGACATGGCGGGAATGGGGGAAAATCCGGCAACGCGATCCGGACCGTAGGTTTTCACCGTCCAGACGTTGGCGGCGGCGATCAGTTGATTCAACTCTTTCCAGTTTGAACGGATAAACCCGCCGCGTCCGCGTACCTGCTTGTAGCTCTGGCATTTTTGCGGATCGCTCATTATGGACTCCCACGCCAGAACCGGGTCAGGCTGGCGGGAAAGGGCATCGCGCCACAGTTCGATCAGGCGTTTACGTACCAGGGGGTATTTCAGACGGTTGGCGCTGTAAAGATACCAGGAATAGCTGGCACCGCGCGGACAGCCGCGGGGTTCATGATTGGGCAGATCCGGGCGGGTACGCGGATAGTCAGTTTGCTGGGTTTCCCAGGTGACCAGACCGTTTTTAACATAGATTTTCCAGCTGCATGAGCCGGTACAGTTGACGCCGTGGGTCGAGCGTACAATTTTATCGAACTGCCAGCGCTGACGATAGCTGTCTTCCCAGTCCCGGTTGGTGTGCATCACTTGCCCGTGTCCGTCGGCAAACGTGTCGCCCTTTTGTTTAAAGTAACGAAAGCGATCCAACAGTTTACTCATGACATTTCTCCTGCTCCATTATGTGTCAGGGGTGTTGTTATTTTTTTTGTGATTTACGGCCATAGACCAGCCAGGTCACCAGCACGCAGACGATGTAAAACACGAGGAAAATTTTCATTGCGCCTACCGGTGAACCGGTCAGCGCCAGCGATGAACCAAACGCTTTGGGGATGAAGAAGCCGCCCACCGCGCCGATAGCAGAGATAAACCCGAGAGCGGCAGCGGTATCAGTGACCGCCTCACGCTGGGCCTGTTCTTCCGTACCACCGTGCAGTTTCACGCGGTAAATGGTGATTTTGCGAAAGATCACCGCAATCATCTGGAAGGTTGAGCCGCTGCCCAGACCTGCGGTCAGGAACAGTCCCATAAATACCAGGTAGAAGGCGGTGAAGCTGCCCGACCCCGACCCTGGTAAGGTGAGAAACAGCAGGGCGCTAAACAGCGCCATAAACATGAAGTTGATTAACGTCACCCGCACGCCGCCAAATTTGTCCGAGATAACGCCACCCGCCGAGCGCGCCAGTGCGCCGATAAACGGCCCAAAGAACGCCAGTTGCAGAATATTCACATCGGGGAACTGGGTTTTTGCCAGCATGGCAAAACCGGCGGAAAAACCGATAAACGATCCGAAGGTGGCGAGATACAGCAGGCTTAACAACCACAGATGAAAACGCTTCAGTACCGGCAACTGCGAGGCGATAGAGGCTTTTGAACTGGCGATATCGTTCATGCCGATTCCCGCCGCCAGCGTTGAGAGCAGCAGCAACGGCACCCAGATCCAGGCCGCGTTGGCCAGCGACAGTAACGATCCATCGGGTTGCGGCACGCCCTGCACACCCAGAAAGGTAAAGATAGGCAGAAAAATCACCAGCGGGGCGATCAATTGCATCACGCTGACACCCAGATTACCGAGCCCACCGTTAACGCCCAGCGCACTGCCTTGTTTCGCTTTCGGGAAGAAGAAACTGATGTTGCCCATGCTGGAGGCAAAGTTGGCACCGGCAAAACCACACATCAGTGCAATAACGATAAATACACCATATGGAGTAGCGGTGTTTTGCACGGCAAATCCGAGCCACAGGCAAGGAATGATAAGAATCACGGTGCTAAAAACCGTCCAGCGGCGGCCACCAAATATAGGCACCATAAAGGAGTAGGGGACGCGTAATATTGCGCCAGAAAGGGAAGGTAATGCGGTTAATAAAAAGAGTTGATCGGTGGTGAAATTAAATCCTATCTTATTTAAATTTACGGCAACCGCACTGAATAACATCCAGACGCAGAAGGCAAGCAGGAGGCAACTAACTGATATCCAGAGGTTTCTTCGGGCAATATGCTTGCCTTTATTTTCCCAAAAAGCGGGGGTTTCAGGTTTCCAGTTGGTTAAAAGATAACGATTATTTTTCTCATTTGAAGATGCCATATTTTCCTCACATGCGCACGTCACCAGGAAATAAACGCATACAGAGCCGTACTGGCCCTATTTAGAAATTATTGAAAAGTTTTAGGAATATTGACTGAAAGAATAGATAAAAAAGCGCAATAGCGCGGAGGGATGAGGGAATAACGCGTTGCTTAAGTGTTACTAATTGTAACCATGAAGGATGTATTGTTAATTCACCTATAACATCAGCTAAATAATTCCAGCGTAATCATACGATCCAGGTGGCGTGTGAAAGCAGGGTCAGCCATTTCAGCGATCCCCAGCACATACATACCATCGAGGCCACAAACCAGGCCAATTAGACGCCAGGCAACGTCAGCGGCATCGGGTTCGGCCAAAAACTCACCCGCTTGCTGACCGCAAATAATGATAGCCGCTGTCTCTTCATGCCACATGCGCATAGTCAGCAGGTAGGCGCTTTTGATTTCGGGATCTTTGTCCGCCAGGATCTGCGCTTCTCGCCAGAGTTTAATGTATGGCTCAAACCCGCCGTCTTCACTACCGAGCATGGCATGCAGACGCTCGCGGAAGGTGGCACATTCGCTGACCTGTTCCGCATCAAGCAGGGTACGAATCAGACGGATAAACGCCTGAGATTTAAGCTCGCCGGCAGAGGTAAAATGGTGATGGAGTTGGCCGGTTGCCACTTTCGCCTCGGTAGCAATGCGTCGCACCGTCATAGCGGTAAATCCCTCTTCCAGCGCGACGCGCATTGCCGCCTGCAGGATCACCTCGCGACGCTCATCCCGATTCAAATAACTCATACATCCTCCCGTACCGTCCCCATGTTGTCCGCAGTCTAACAAAAAGTTGGACATGCGTTCAAATTTCCGTAGGATCGCTAAAGCTGGACGCGCGTTCAATTTGGATTTTGTCGGGAGTTTTATGTTTCGTCAGTGGTTAACGTTAGTGATTATTGTGCTGGTCTACATCCCTGTTGCAATTGATGCAACGGTGCTGCACGTTGCCGCGCCCACGCTGAGTATGACGTTGGGTGCCAGTGGTAACGAGCTGCTGTGGATTATTGATATTTATTCTCTGGTGATGGCAGGGATGGTGCTGCCGATGGGAGCTTTGGGCGATCGTATTGGTTTTAAACGCCTGCTGCTGTTGGGCGGTGGGTTGTTTGGCCTGGCATCTCTGGCCGCTGCCTTTGCGCATACCGCCGGATGGCTGATCGCCACCCGCGCCGTGCTGGCTATTGGTGCGGCGATGATCGTTCCGGCTACGCTTGCCGGTATTCGTGCAACCTTTGCTGAACAGCGCCAGCGCAATATGGCGCTTGGCGTCTGGGCGGCGGTCGGTTCCGGCGGGGCGGCATTTGGTCCGCTGGTTGGCGGTATGTTGCTGGAGCACTTCTACTGGGGCTCCGTGTTCTTAATCAATGTTCCGATTGTATTAGTGGTGATGGCATTGACCGCGCGCTTCGTTCCGCGCCAGGCCGGTCGCCGCGATCAGTCATTAAATTTTGGCCATGCAATTATGCTGATTGTCGCCATTCTGCTGCTGGTGTATAGCGCAAAAACAGCCCTGAAGGGGCATACGGCAACCGCTGCGATCGTGCTGACGCTGTTAATCGGTGCGTTACTGTTGGGGCAGTTCGTGCGCATACAGCTCGCCGCATCGCGCCCGATGATTGATATGCGACTGTTTACACATCGCATTATCTTAAGCGGCGTCGTCATGGCGATGACCGCAATGATAACCCTGGTAGGCTTTGAACTGCTGATGGCCCAGGAGCTGCAGTTTGTACACGGGTTAACGCCGTATCAGGCGGGCCTGTTTATGCTGCCGGTAATGCTGGCGAGCGGATTCAGCGGGCCGATTGCCGGGATGCTGGTGTCGCGTCTGGGATTACGCTGCGTGGCAACCGCGGGTATGGCGTTGAGCGCCGTCAGCTTCTACGGGCTGGCGATGACCGATTTTAGCACTCAGCAAATACAAGCCTGGATATTAATGGCTCTGTTAGGGTTCAGCGCCGCCAGCGCGCTGTTGGCCTCTACCGCAGCCATTATGGCCGCCGCACCGGCAGAAAAAGCGGCCGCCGCCGGGGCTATCGAAACCATGGCCTATGAACTGGGCGCGGGTTTGGGGATCGCGATTTTTGGTTTACTGCTGAGCCGGAGTTTTTCCGCATCGATCATGCCACCTGCAGGGCTTAACCCGCAGGAGCTTGAGCGTGCCTCATCGTCTATGGGAGAAGCGGTGCAACTGGCGCATACGCTCCCGCCATCACTCAGCGAGGCGTTGCTGACTGCCGCCAGAGAAGCCTTTACCTGGTCACATAGTGTGGCATTGAGCAGCGCGGGCAGCATGCTTATCGTATTGGCGACAGGAATGTGGTTCAGCCTGGCGAAGGTGAAACGTCAATAACTAGTGGGCTAAATGACAGGGGTAATCCATCTCTTCGACTTCTTTGCCACTGAGTCGAGCGTATTGCCCCGTCAGTCTCCAGAACGCAGGCTGTGTTTCAGTGTAGATCTCTGCTGCCAGAATCAGGCGGCGGCGGTCTACTTCGTTAAGTTCCAGCAATGTCCACGGAATAAAGTAGCGTTCACTGTCGGTCAGCGTAAACCACAGTGGGCATCCGCAGCCGGAACAAAAGAAACGTTCACCACGGGTTGAAGAAAGAAAGTGCGAAGGTTCTGCTGATTCTGGTGACATCAGCGGATGACCGCTGGCCTCCAGGTACATGGCAATGCCACCAGACCACTTCTGGCACAGCGTGCAGTGGCAGGCATAGACATCAAGCATGTCGACGTTAACGGTAAAATGGCTCTGCCCGCAAAGACAACGACCTGTGAACGTCTGCACGTCATACTCCTTATGACCGAGTCTATATCAAGAGAAAAAGCCAGCCCGGGGGGGACTGGCTTTGTATTCAGCTTACAACAAAATTAGAACTGGTAGTTCAGGCCAACAGCCACGATGTTGTCAGTGCTTACACCAGCAGCGCGTGTGAAGTTGTTGTCGTCCAGCAGGTTGATTTTGTAATCAACGAAGGTAGACATGTTTTTGTTGAAGTAGTAAGTAGCACCCAGGTCTACGTACTCAACCAGATCCTGGTCGCCGAAGACTGCAATGTCTTTACCTTTGGATTTCAGGTAAGCGATGGACGGACGCAGACCGAAGTCGAACTGGTACTGAGCTACAGCTTCAAAGTTCTGCGCTTTGTTTGCGATACCGTTGATGTTAACACCGTTAACAGAGCCACCAAAGGTAGTCATGTTACGGGTTTCGGAGTAGGTGGTTGCCAGGTAGATGTTGTTCGCATCATATTTCAGGCCAGCAGCCCACACTTCAGCGTTTTCACCGTCAGCTTTGAATACGCCATTGTGGTTGTTCTGGGAGTCAGTACGGTCAGATTTCGCATAGGTCGCACCTACGCCGAAGCCTTCGTACTCATAAGTAGAAGACAGACCGAAACCGTCGCCATTAGCTTCTTTGTCGTTGCTACGGTCGTTTTTACCCTGGTACTGCAGGGCAAAGTTCAGACCTTCAACCAGACCGAAGAAGTCGGTGTTACGGTAGGTTGCAACGCCGGTAGTACGGCCGGTCATGAATACGTCGGTCTGGGTCCAGGTATCACCACCGAACTCAGGCAGAACGTCGGTCCATGCGCCGATGTCATATGCTACGCCGTAGTTACGACCGTAGTCGAAAGAACCGTACTCAGCGAATTTCAGACCCGCGAATGCCAGACGAGTTTTGTCGCTGTTAGAACCACCGGTGGATTCAGCACGGTTGCCTTTGAATTCATATTCCCACTGACCAAAACCAACCAGCTGGTCATTGATCTGAGTTTCGCCTTTGAAGCCCAGACGTGCGTAGGTTTTGTCGCCATCGCTGCCGGTATCGTCAGAGAAGTAATGCTGAGCGTGAACTTTACCGTACAGATCCAGTTTGTTTGCGTCTTTGTTATATACCTCAGCTGCGTTTACCGCGCCTGCTGCCAACAGGGAAGTCACTGCCACTGCAACTAATTTAAGTTTCATTCTAAATAATCCTTATAATTTTTTCTTGGTGTGATTCCTAAACCATTGCTAAACGAAGGGGTTCGTCAATGGCAAACTATTTTTAAATGACCTTGTGGTATGAGTTCAATAATAAGTTTCATAATATTGCAGAATATTTGAATTTGTGTGATCCAGATCTACATAATACAACTGATTATATTAATCGTATTAAGTGATTTATCGGGGTGGGTATATTTACGCAGGGGACTATTATCGTGGCTATGGTTTAATTAGCGTTAGTTACGTATGTATAATATATACTTGCAAAGTATTATAAATAACCACGTAATACTTTCGGGGGTTAATTAATTACCATATATTTAACATTTAATTAAACAAAATAAAACATAGCGCGCAAGAAAAATGAACAATAATTATTCATTAATTTGACTACAGTGTAGCCGGGTTTCGATTTTATGCTAATCCCGGCATCTTTTTTTAGGCATTACGTGTTGCCAGCCAGCATAGCAACGAACCTGCGCAGACCATTAGCGCGCCTTGCCAGAATGAAAACGACAGTGGGGCGTTCAGCAACACGGCGGCGAGCGCTGAAGACAGTACTGGGGTGAAATAAGAGCCGACGGCCATAATCGTGACGTTCCCATGCAGGATGCCGATATTCCACGCTGCATAGGCAAATCCTAAGGTGAATGCTGCTGTAAACAGTTTAATGGTCACTGGCGTGCTGAACACCATTTCAGGTTGCGGTGTCATGAAATAATAAATCCACAAACTTGTGGCCGTCAGTAACACGAACACGGTGATACCGTTAAAACCTTTTGCATATTTGTTGGTCACCGTGCAATAAGTTGCCCAGATAAACGCACCGAGAAAAGCGAGAAAATAGCTGAGTGGGCTGCTGGCAACGTTGCTGATAATTTCACCAGGATTGAGTCCATTCTCACCGCCTAATACCCAGCAGACTCCCGTTAACGCGACGATTAATCCAGGGATAACCAACCAGGTTGTTTTTTGACCATTAAATAATATCGCAAACAATATTGTCAGGCTGGGCCAGAGATAATTGACCATGCCGACCTCAATCGCCTGATGCCGGGTAGCGGCATAGCCCAGGGCCAGCGCTAAACATATTTCATAGCTGACGAACAGTACGCTACCGGCGATTAAATACCGAACAGGGAATTTACGGATATTGGGAAAGCCAACGGTGAATATCAGCAGCAGGCCGCTTAATGAGAATATCATGGCGGCACCGCCTGCGGGCCCCAAACCTTCGCTGACTCCCCGAATCAGCCCAACCATCGTACTCCAGAGCACAATGGCAATAAGCCCAATTAGCGTTGCTTTTTGTTTCGTCATTTTGTTTGTCTGTCCACGGCACTGGCAAAAAATGAAGCTGAAAGGTATAGCATTTTTACGCCATGACGCGCCAGTTTATTCCCTTTTGAGCTAACTCCTTATGAGTACACGGGTTAAGCAATTTGCACTATTTAGTAGCGGAACCGTTTCATTATTGATTTGACGCAAAATTTTTATGGATATAGCTGTTAGTTTCATCGCGAAGTTATAACTCTGATAAAAGAGGGATGCAATGGACGTCAGCCGCAGACAATTTTTTAAAATCTGCGCGGGCGGTATGGCGGGAACAACAGTCGCTGCATTGGGTTTTGCACCCAAGATGGCACTGGCTCAAGCGCGAAACTATAAGTTGATACGCGCGAAAGAGATCCGAAACACCTGCACATACTGTTCCGTAGGTTGCGGGCTATTAATGTATAGCCTGGGAGATGGAGCAAAAAATGCCAAAGAGTCGATTTATCATATTGAAGGGGATCCGGATCATCCGGTAAGCCGTGGGGCGTTATGCCCGAAAGGCGCAGGATTACTGGATTACGTACACAGTGAAAACCGTCTGCGTTACCCTGAATATCGCGCACCGGGCTCTGATAAGTGGCAGCGCATTAGTTGGGATGAAGCATTCACCCGCATTGCAAAATTAATGAAAGCCGACCGCGACGCCAACTTCATTGAGAAAAATGAACAGGGTGTAACGGTAAACCGCTGGCTTTCAACCGGGATGCTGTGTGCATCTGCGGCAAGTAATGAAACCGGCATGCTGACGCAAAAGTTTGTGCGCTCACTCGGCATGCTGGCGGTAGACAACCAGGCGCGCGTCTGACACGGACCAACGGTAGCAAGTCTTGCTCCAACATTTGGTCGCGGTGCGATGACCAACCACTGGGTTGATATCAAAAACGCTAACGTCGTGATGGTGATGGGCGGTAACGCCGCTGAAGCACATCCGGTGGGATTCCGCTGGGCGATGGAAGCCAAGAACAACAATGATGCCACGCTGATTGTTGTCGACCCTCGATTTACACGTACAGCTTCGGTTGCCGATATCTACGCGCCGATTCGTTCCGGCACGGACATCACGTTCCTGTCCGGTGTATTGCTGTACCTGATTGAAAACAACAAAATCAACGCTGAATACGTTAAGCACTACACCAACGCCAGCCTGCTGGTGCGGGATGATTTTGCATTCGAAGATGGCCTGTTCAGCGGCTACGATGCACAAAAACGGCAATACGATAAATCGTCCTGGAACTACCAGTTCGATGAAAACGGCTATGCCAAACGCGATGAAACGCTGTCCCATCCGCGCTGTGTCTGGAACTTGCTGAAACAGCACGTGTCCCGCTATACGCCGGACGTGGTGGAAAACATCTGCGGTACGCCAAAAGCCGACTTCCTGAAAGTGTGTGAAGTGCTGGCCTCCACCAGCGCGGCCGATCGTACGACGACCTTCCTGTACGCGCTGGGCTGGACGCAGCATACCGTTGGGGCGCAGAACATCCGCACCATGGCGATGATCCAGTTGCTGCTCGGTAACATGGGAATGGCGGGCGGCGGCATAAACGCCTTACGCGGTCACTCCAACATTCAGGGATTAACCGACTTAGGCCTGTTGTCGACCAGCCTGCCGGGCTATCTGACGCTGCCGTCTGAGAAACAGACGGATCTGCAAACTTACCTGGCTGCTAATACACCAAAAGCAACGTTGGCCTCCCAGGTGAACTACTGGGGTAACTATCCTAAGTTCTTCGTTAGCCTGATGAAATCTTTCTATGGCGATGCGGCGAGTAAAGAGAACGACTGGGGCTACAACTGGTTGCCGAAGTGGGATCAGTCCTACGACGTCATTAAATACTTCAACATGATGGATAGCGGAAAAGTCACCGGCTACATCTGTCAGGGCTTTAACCCGGTTGCGTCCTTCCCGGACAAAAACAAAGTGGTGCAGTCTCTGAGCAAATTGAAGTATCTGGTGGTTATCGATCCACTGGTAACGGAAACCTCAACGTTCTGGCAAAACCACGGCGAATCCAACGATGTCGATCCGGCATCTATTCAGACTGAAGTTTTCCGTCTGCCATCAACCTGCTTTGCGGAGGAGGACGGCTCAATTGCCAACTCCGGACGCTGGCTGCAGTGGCACTGGAAAGGTCAGGATGCACCGGGTGAAGCCCGCAATGACGGCGAAATTCTGGCCGGTATTTACCATCGACTGCGCAATATGTATCGCACAGAAGGCGGTAAAGGCGTAGAGCCGGTACTGAAAATGAGCTGGAGTTACAAGCAGCCGGACGAACCGCATTCAGAGGAAGTGGCAAAAGAGAACAACGGCTATGCGCTGGAAGATCTCTATGATGCCAACGGCGTGCTGGTTGCGAAGAAAGGCCAGCTGCTGAACAGCTTTGCGCTGCTGCGTGACGATGGCACCACGGCATCCTCCTGCTGGATTTACACCGGTAGCTGGACCGAGCAGGGCAACCAGATGGCTAACCGCGATAACTCTGACCCGTCCGGTCTGGGTAATACGCTGGGTTGGGCATGGGCATGGCCACTGAACCGTCGCGTGCTGTATAACCGCGCATCAGTAGATCCACAGGGTAAACCGTGGGATCCGAAACGCATGCTGATCAAATGGAACGGGACGAAGTGGACGGGTAACGATATCCCTGACTTCAACAACGCGCCGCCAGGCAGCGCGACCAATCCGTTTATTATGCAGCCGGAAGGACTGGGTCGTCTGTTTGCCATTGATAAGATGGCGGAAGGGCCGTTCCCGGAACACTACGAGCCGATGGAAACGCCGCTGGGGACGAACCCGCTGCACCCGAACGTCATCTCCAACCCGGCAGCGCGTCTGTACGAAGCGGATGCGTTACGTATGGGGAATAAGACAGACTTCCCATATGTTGGGACGACCTATCGTCTGACCGAGCATTTCCACACCTGGACCAAGCACGCATTGTTGAATGCGATTGCCCAGCCAGAGCAGTTTGTGGAGATCAGCGAAACGCTGGCGGCGGCGAAAGGGATTGCCAACGGCGACCACGTGAAGGTCAGCAGCAAGCGCGGATTTATTCGTGCAGTTGCGGTGGTTACTCGTCGTCTGCGCTCGCTGAACGTGAACGGTCAGCAGGTTGAAACGGTGGGGATCCCGATTCACTGGGGCTTTGAAGGAGTCGCGCGTAAAGGCTTTATCGCCAACACCCTGACGCCAAATGTCGGTGATGCCAACTCGCAAACGCCGGAATACAAAGCGTTTTTAGTTAACATCGAGAAGGCGTAAGGGAGGCTGCCATATGTCTATGGAAACGCAGGACATCATCAAAAGGTCCGCTACCAACTCCATCACGCCGCCACCTCAGGCACGTGATTACAAAGCAGAAGTCGCGAAACTGATCGACGTTTCCACCTGTATAGGCTGTAAAGCGTGTCAGGTGGCGTGTTCAGAATGGAACGATATCCGCGATGAAGTCGGCCATTGCGTCGGGGTGTACGATAACCCTGCCGATCTCAGCGCCAAATCCTGGACGGTGATGCGTTTTACCGAAACCGAACAGAACGGCAAGCTGGAATGGCTGATTCGTAAAGACGGCTGTATGCACTGTGAAGATCCGGGCTGCCTGAAGGCATGCCCGTCTGCCGGGGCAATCATTCAGTACGCCAACGGGATTGTCGATTTCCAGTCAGAGCATTGCATTGGCTGTGGTTACTGTATTGCCGGATGTCCATTTAATATTCCGCGCCTCAATAAAGAGGATAACCGCGTGTATAAATGTACGCTGTGTGTGGATCGCGTCAGCGTCGGGCAGGAGCCTGCCTGCGTGAAAACCTGTCCAACCGGGGCGATACACTTCGGCACCAAGCAAGAGATGCTGGAAATGGCCGAGCAGCGCGTGGAAAAGCTGAAATCGCGCGGCTACGAACATGCCGGTGTCTACAACCCGCAGGGTGTGGGCGGGACGCACGTTATGTACGTCCTGCATCACGCCAACCAGCCGGAGTTGTACCACGGTTTGCCAAAAGATCCGCAGATAGATACCTCTATCAATCTGTGGAAAGGGGCGCTGAAACCGCTGGCCGCCGCCGGATTTATCGCCACCTTCGCCGGGCTGATTTACCACTACATCGGTATTGGCCCGAACAAGGAAGTGGACGACGACGAGGAGGATCATCATGAGTAAGTCGAAAATGATTGTGCGCACGAAGTTTATTGACCGCGCCTGTCACTGGACGGTGGTGATCTGCTTCTTTCTGGTGGCGCTGTCGGGGATTTCGTTTTTCTTCCCGACGCTGCAATGGCTGACGCAGACCTTCGGCACGCCGCAGATGGGGCGCATTTTGCATCCGTTCTTCGGCCTGCTGATTTTCGTCGCGCTAATGTTCATGTTTGTACGCTTTGTGCACCACAACATCCCGGATAAGAAAGATATTCCGTGGCTGAAAAACATTGTGGAAGTGCTGAAGGGCAATGAACATAAGGTGGCGGATGTCGGTAAGTACAACGCCGGTCAGAAAATGATGTTCTGGTCGATCATGAGCATGATTTTTGTGCTGCTGATTACCGGGGTAATTATCTGGCGTCCGTACTTTGCGCAGTTCTTCCCGATGCAGGTTGTGCGCTACAGCCTGTTAATCCATGCTGCTGCGGGCATTATTCTGATGCACGCCATCCTCATCCATATGTATATGGCATTTTGGGTGAAAGGATCGATTAAAGGCATGGTAGAAGGGAAGGTGAGCCGTCGCTGGGCGAAGAAACACCACCCGCGCTGGTATCGCGAAGTCGAAAAGGCCGAAGCCAAAAAAGAGAACGAGGAAGGGTTGCAATAATCCATTGACGTTCTTCTAATAAAAATGGCGCTACCGATGTAGCGCCATTTTTTTATCACTGCATCACCAGACGGCGAAGCCGGGAAATATCAACGCTTTTTTCAGCTTCCGCCAGACTCCAGGCATTTTGCAGGTTTAACCACATTTCAGGCGAACTGCCGATCACCACAGAAAGTTTGATCGCCATTTCAGGCGTCAACGCCGCTTTACCGGTTAACAAGCGGCTTGCCGTTGAAGGTGCAATCTCCATTGCTCTGGCAAACTCACGCAGACTGACATTTAGTTCGTCCAGCGCTTCCTGAATAATATCCCCCGGACGGGGATGATTTGCCATTTTCATCAATGATAATCCTCGTAATCTAATATGTACGCGTCGCCATAACGCCAGATGTTCGTCCATGAAGAAACAAGTCGCGCAATCCTTTGTGCCTGAAGTTCATGATCATCCATTCTCTCCTTGTTCCCTCAAAAGGAACACCATCATTAATGTTCCGCTTCGCGCAACATTAATCGCTATGTTTTACAAAATTGTGCGGCGAATAGGCTAAAAGAAAAAGCGGGAAGGGGAATATCTGGAAAGCGTCACGCAAGATTTGCCGGACAGGGCATAACACCGTCGTCCGGCAATGGGGTTTACTCCAGTTGTGAATTCAGACGCTCAATCTCTTCACGCCATTGCGCCTGTAGCTGCGGTTTCTGATGTTTCGGTTTGCGGGCAAGGTCGTCGGCCAGCCGCTGCTCCAGTTCAAGAAGTTTCTCCAGAATTTCGTCTCCATTATGATGGGAATCAGGAACAACCTCTGCCACGGTTTTGCTCACCGTTAACTCACTGGCGGTTTCCTGAATGCGGGCGTTGATCGCCTCCAGATCGTGCCATTCGCTAAGCTCACCCTCATCGATAAACCAGAAGCGGTTACAGCTTTGGCTGATAAGTTGACGATCGTGGCTGACCAGCAGTACGCCGCCGCTAAAGGTGCGCAGTGTGCGCGCCAGCGCTTCTTTGCCCTCCATATCCAGATGGTTGGTCGGTTCGTCGAGCATCAGCAAGCTATAGCGCGCAAGCGTCAGCCCGATAAACAGCAGCCGTGATCGTTCACCGCCACTTAAGGTTCTGACCCGCTGCGGGTGACGAACCCACGGGAACCCCGCGCTGATCAGCGCCATCTTGCGAACATCCGGCTGCGGGGCAAACGGCTCCAGGGCGTCGAACAACGAGTCGTCATCCGCAAGCTGGTGCAGCGACTGATCGTAATACCCCAGCGTGACGCGCGGGTGCAACACCAGCGATGTCGAGGTCATCTGCGTCTGGTATTGCTGCCAGATAAGCTTTAACAGCGATGATTTCCCGCAGCCGTTGCGCCCGACAATCGCCACGCGATCGCCGCTTTTGATGCGAATGCCCGCAATGGAAAACAGCGTTGCTGCGTCAGGCGCCGGAGAGACCGGCAGGTCTGTCATTTCCAGCAAGCGGTCGGCACGCAGGGCATCACCCTGTAATGTTAGTAACCACTGACTTCCGGCAGTGACTTCCGTCTGGTCATCCTTCAGGCGTAGCACCTGTTTTTCCATCTGCTTGGCCTTACGGGACAAATCTTCGTTGTCGTAGACCCGTCCCCAGGTGGCCAGACGTTTGGCGCTGGCGGTGATGCGATCGATTTCCTTTTGCTCTGCTTTATGGCGCAGTGCGTCGCTGGCATCTCTGTCCACTAGCGCCCGGCGCGCCGCGCTACAAGGGAGATCGAAAGCGTGCAGCGTGCGATCGCGCAGGATCCACGTTCCGTGCGTCACCGCATCCAGCAGTTGCGGGTCGTGAGAAACCACCACAAAACTGCCAGTCCAGCGCTGTAAAAATTGCTCCAGCCACAGCAATGTGGGCAAATCCAGATGGTTACCCGGCTCATCCAGCAGCAGCAGATCCGGATTGCGCATCAGCGCACGGGCTAACAGCAGGCGCGTGTGCTGCCCGCCGCTCAGCGTTTGTGCGGTGAGGTGCAAATTCTCCGACGTAAAGCCCATTTCTGCGAGCAGCGACTCAACCCGCCACTGCTGACCCGCGCGTTCATGCTCGGGAAGCTGGGCCAGTACTGCCTCCTGCAACGATAGCGGCAGGATTGCGTCCGGTAAATGTTGTTCTACGCGGGCCAGGTGGCAGTGGTGCGCCTGGGCAATGGATCCGCTGGTGGGTGAAATTGTGCCATCGAGCAGCTTTAACAGCGTGCTTTTGCCGCAGCCGTTGTAGCCGATAAGCCCGATGCGGTCGCCTTTTTTCAGCGTAAAGGTGAGTTCGTCAAACAGCGTGCCGAATGCTGTATCAACGTGTAAGGATTGTGCGGTTAGTAATGTGCTCATTGTTGCTTACTCAAGAGTTACAGGCGCAAAAACGCCTCGTCAAACATCGCTGACGATAACCCGGTAAGCCCGAGAGAAGGGGATTTAGAAGTTAGCTTCGCTCAAGCAGAAGTTATCGCAGCACGATACCGATAACGCTTGAGCACTGGCGATCGCCAAAAGCATGTGAAACGATCAAACGTTCACAGTACAGCATAAGTATCCTCCTTGTATTTTTCCGAATGTTAATCGATGGTGAAAGTGTAATCGCAAGCTGCTGGATTGTGCAAGTGTTGAACACCCGGCGGCAGGGTACCGCCGGGTAAATCGTCAGATAGACGTCCGACGGTAGTCGCGGTATTCCGCTTGCCAGAAGTTCTCGTCAATCGCCTGCTGCAAAGCTTCTGCGGAGGTTTTCACCGCCATGCCTTGTTGCTGGGCCATTTTACCGACGGCAAACGCAATGGCGCGGGAAACGGTCTGAATATCCTTCAGTTCCGGTAACACCAGCCCTTCGCCGTTGAGCACCAGCGGTGAATACTGCGCCAGCGTTTCGCTGGCCGACATCAGCATTTCATCGGTAATGCGTTTGGCGCCAGAGGCGATTACGCCAAGGCCGATACCCGGGAAGATATAGGCGTTATTACACTGCGCAATCGGGTAGATTTTATCTTTCCAGGCTACCGGGGCGAACGGGCTACCGGTGGCAACCAGCGCATTGCCTTCGGTCCAGGCGATAATATCTTGCGGCGTAGCTTCTACGCGCGACGTCGGGTTAGACAGCGGCATGACGATTGGGCGCGGACAGTGCTTGTGCATCTCGCGAATAATTTCTTCGGTAAACAGACCCGTTTGGCCAGAAACACCGATCAGAATATCCGGCTTAACGTTGCGTACCACGTCGAGCAGCGACAGCACATCTTCCTGCGTATCCCAGTGCTGCAGGTTTTCGCGCTTTTGCACCAGTTTGGTCTGGAACGAGAGCAGGTTAGGCATTTTGTCGGTTAACAGGCCAAAGCGGTCAACCATAAACACGCGCTGACGCGCGGCGTCTTCACTTAATCCTTCACGCTGGATTTGCGCGATGATCTGCTCGGCGATCCCACACCCGGCGGAGCCCGCGCCGAGGAAAACAATGTTCTGTTCGCTCAACTGACTGCCCGCCGCGCGGCTGGCTGCTATCAGCGTCCCCACAGTGACCGCCGCCGTGCCCTGAATATCGTCGTTAAACGAGCAGATTTCATCGCGATAGCGGGTCAAGAGCGGCATGGCATTTTTCTGCGCGAAGTCTTCAAACTGCAGCAGCACTTCCGGCCAGCGATGTTTCACTGCCTGGATGAATTCATCAACAAATGCGTAGTATTCATCGTCAGTGATGCGCGGGTTACGCCAGCCCATATACAGCGGATCGTTCAGCAACTGCTGATTGTTAGTACCGACATCCAGCACCACCGGCAGAGTGTAGGCCGGGCTGATGCCACCACAGGCGGTATACAGCGACAGTTTCCCGATAGGAATGCCCATCCCGCCAATCCCCTGATCGCCAAGACCCAGAATACGTTCACCGTCGGTCACGACGATGACTTTGATATTGTGATTCGGGACGTTTTGCAGGATATCGTCCATGTTATGACGGTTCTGATAGGAGATGAACACGCCGCGTGCGCGACGGTAGATCTCAGAGAAACGCTCACAAGCGGCACCCACCGTTGGGGTATAGATAACAGGCATCATCTCATCAAGATGATTTTGCACCAGTCGGTAAAACAGGGTTTCGTTGGTGTCCTGGATGTTGCGCAGGTAGATATGTTTGTCGATTTCGGTTTTGAATCCCTGATATTGGATCCAGGCGCGTTCGGCCTGTTCTTCAATCGTCTCGACCACTTCCGGCAGTAACCCCAGCAGGTTGAAGTTACGGCGTTCTTCCACGCTGAAAGCACTCCCTTTGTTCAGTAAAGGAAATTCCAGCAGTACCGGGCCAGCGTAAGGGATATAAAGGGAACGCAGTTTTTTAGTTTCGTTTTCCATGTCACTCACTCTTTTTTGAATAACCCTCCCTGGCACTCTTTATGATCGTAGGTTGCCTTCCGCCAGGGAAACGGGCGAAGTATAAAGCATTGTGAATGGCTTAAGGGGTTTTATAAGCAAAAACACCACTGCGGTTGCAATGGTGTTTATCTCGTTATTCAGTGTGGCGTGCAGAAAACTACTTGGCGTCAGCGCGGCGTTTTCTTCCGGTAGGGTTGTTGACCACGCTGGTTTTGTCGCCTTCGGTCACGGCTTTACGTTGATTGGAGATTTTGTGGTCCAGTCCAAGAATATGACGGGCCTGACGGTTCGATTTCATTCTAACTCCTTAATCCTGTTACTGGTTTCAAGGGCGAGCCCGTATGAGAACGGACGAAATACAACCTGATAGAAAGCCGATGTTTAGAATAACGGCTTTCTGGATGGTCGGTCATTTAATGTGAAAGGTCAATGCTTAAGCGGTAAATGCAGAACTATCCTGTATGTGTCATGCATTTTCCCAGACGTCCTATACTTGTTACTCCGACGACAACACAGGAGAACGGTAATGACTATCCATAAGAAAGGTCAGGCACACTGGGAAGGCGACATCAAGCGCGGTAAAGGCACCGTGTCGACCGAAAGTGGCGTGTTGAATCAGCAACCGTATGGGTTTAATACACGATTTGAAGGTGTGAAAGGCACCAATCCTGAAGAGTTGATTGGCGCGGCCCATGCTGCTTGCTTCTCGATGGCGCTTTCGCTCATGCTGGGCGAGGCGGGATTTACCCCAGATGCCATTGATACCACTGCCGATGTTTCTCTGGATAAGGTAGATGCAGGTTTTGCCATCACCAAAGTGGCGTTGCACAGTGAAGTCGCCGTGCCAGGCATTGATGCCGCAACCTTTGACGGCATTATTCAGAAGGCGAAAGCCGGATGTCCGGTATCGCAGGTACTGAACGCGGAAATTACGCTTGATTACCAGTTGAAGTCCTGATGGCTGCGTGCCGGATGCGACGCCGCATCCGGCCTGCATAACTTACTGCGCCACCCAGCCGCCGTCCATATTCCACGCCACACCGCGCACCTGTGCGGCAGCGTCTGAGCACAAAAACAGCGCCAGCTCTCCCAGTTGCTCCGGGGTGACAAACTCGCGTGACGGCTGCTTTTCCGCCAGCAGAGCGTCACGAGCGGCTTCAGGCTCAGCGCCTTCGGCAATGCGTTTGTCGATCTGCTGCTGCACCAGCGGCGTCAGCACCCAGCCAGGGCACAGCGCGTTACAGGTCACGCCGGTCTGCGCCGTTTCCAGCGCCGTGGTCTTGGTTAATCCCACCACGCCGTGCTTCGCCGCGACATACGCCGATTTGTCTTTTGACGCCACCAGCCCATGCACAGAAGCGATATTAATGATGCGTCCCCAGTTACGCGCAAGCATGCCGGGGAGCGCCAGACGGGTGGTGTGGAAAACGGAAGACAGGTTAATGGCAATAATCGCGTTCCATTTTTCGACCGGGAAGGTCTCCAGCGGTGAAACATGCTGGATCCCGGCATTGTTGACCAGAATATCCACGCCGCCAAATTCGCTGTCTGCGTAGCGCATCATCTCAGCTATTTGTGCTTCATCGCTGAGATCCGCACCGTGGTAGCCAGGCGTTTTGCCATACTGCGCCACGGCGTCTTTTGCCGCCTCTGCATCACCAAAACCGTTAAGAATAAGGGTGGCACCGGCTTTCGCCAGCACCTGCGCGATGCCTAATCCGATCCCGCTGGTAGAGCCGGTAACCAGGGCAACTTTTCCCGTTAAGTTCATGATGATTCTCCTTAAACAATTCCGGTGGTGTAGAAAACGCCGATCACAAAAAGCACGGCCAGACTTTTAATTATGGTAATGGCGAAAATCCCGCCATATGCCTGACGGTGGCTGAGACCGGTAATAGCCAACAGCGTAATAACCGCCCCATTATGCGGCAGGGTGTCCATACCACCACTGGCCATCGAGGCCACGCGGTGGAAGACTTCAAGCGGAATATTGGCGGCATGGGCGGCGGCAATAAAGGTGTCCGACATTGCCGCGAGCGCAATACTCATCCCGCCGGATGCCGAACCGGTGATCCCGGCAAGCGTGGTGATGCTGATGGCTTCATTGAGCAGCGGGTCGGGGATCGCCGCCAGCGCTTTTGACAACACGAGGAAGCCTGGCAGGGCGGCGATCACTGCGCCAAAACCGTATTCTGATGCGGTGTTCATTGCTGCAAGGATTGCGCCGCCAACCGCCGTTCGGCTACCTTCCGCCAGCCGACCTTTAATATTGCGGAAACCAAAAATGACGACCAGCAAAATCCCGGCAATCAGCGCGGCCTCCACCGCCCAGATAGCGGTGATCTTGCCAACTTCGGTGGTAATTGGCTTGGCAAGACCCGGCAGCTCCAGCTGATGCGTCGTGCCATAAAACACCGGGATCCAGCGGGTAAACAACAGGTTAAACACGCCGACCAGAATCAGCGGAGAAATCGCAATAATCGGGTTTGGCAGGTTAATGTTATCCGGCGTTTCAGGCTCGTTTAACAGTTCAGTGCCATAGCCTTCGTTCTTTGCCTGCGCTTTGCGACGCTGACGCTCAAGGTAAATCAGGCCAACAAAAATAATAAATAGCGATCCTATCAGCCCGAGCCAGGGTGCGGCCCAGGCGTTAGTCCCGAAGAAGCTGGTCGGGATAATGTTCTGGATCTGCGGCGTACCAGGCAGAGCGTCCATAGTGAAGGAGAACGCGCCCAGTGCCACAGTTGCCGGGATCAGCCGCTTAGGAATGTTACTCTGACGGAACAGTTCAGCCGCGAACGGATACACCGCAAACGCGACCACGAACAGCGATACCCCGCCGTAGGTCAGCAGCGCGCACACCAGCACGATCACCGGGATGGCGTGACGACGCCCGAGGATGTTGATGGCGGCGGCGACGATGGAACGGGAAAAACCGGATAACTCGATTAACTTGCCAAACACCGCTCCCAGCAAGAACACCGGGAAGTACAGCTTCACAAAACCGACCATTTTTTCCATAAACAGGCCAGTAAAAGCAGGGCCGACGGCGCTGGGTTCAGTCAGCAGAACAGCACCTAATGCCGCGATGGGGGCAAACAGGATAACGCTGTATCCGCGATAGGCTGCCAGCATCAGCAGGCCCAGCGCTGCCAGGGCGATTAATACACTCATCATGACTCCTCAATATCATTGTTATAGTGGGGTACAGAAAGAGAAGTTACGGTTTCAGGGCAAAGCGCAGCTGATGCTCTCTGCGTTGCTGGATGTATTCCTTGCGCGAATCATCCCAGCGATAAAACCCCTGACCACTGCGCAAGCCGGTGTCACCGCGGGCAACCTTATCAGCAACCAGCGACATCATGTCGCTGCCGGTAGCGAGCGTTGGTAGCAGATGTCGACAGATGTCCTGCACTGTAGAAAGCCCGGTCATGTCCGCCGCTTCCAGCGGACCGACCATCGCGTAGCGGCGTCCAAGCGAGGCGCGCATCACCTGGTCCACCACTTCAGCGCTGGCAATACCGCTCTTGACGATATGCAGGGCTTCGCGCAGCAGGGCAAACTGCAGACGGTTGCCGACAAATCCCGGCGCGGCGCGGTCGAGCACGACGGCCTCAAGCTGTATGGCGACGAGAAATTGCTGCAATTCGCTGAGATATTCCGGCTTCGTTGCCGTGCCCGGCACGATTTCGACCAGCGGGATAAAGTGCGGCGGGTGCCAGAAATGCGCGATCAACAATCGCTCAGGATGCGCGAGTTTTTCCGCCAGCGCATCCGGCGGCAGGCCGCTGGTATTACTGGCGATAATGGCTTCAGGTGAAATCACGGCTTCCAGTTGTGTGTACAGTGCGTGTTTAAGCTCGAGTCGTTCCGGGATCGCTTCAATCAGTAATCCTGAGGCGGCGATATCCGCCAGAGAAGTTGTGCCATGCAGTCGCCCAAGTACCGGTGTTTTTTCAGCGGCGGCAAACTGTTCGGCGGTAATCAGTTCATCCAGAATGCTGCTGGCGACAGCCGTCATTTCTGCAATGCGGTCGCTATCGGTGTCATACAGCCAGACATTGTGACCATAACGGGCGAAGTGGGTGGCGATGCCGACGCCCATTAACCCGGCCCCCAGTACGCTGATGTGATTAGTCTGCATGTTGTGCTCCTGTTGGACGTTCCACCGTCAGCGCCACGCCATGGCCGCCGCCAACACACAGCGTGGCCAGCCCTTTGGCGACGTTGCGCCGCGCCATTTCATGCAGCAGGGTGACCAGAATACGGCAGCCGGATGTGCCAATTGGATGACCGAGTGCAATCGCACCGCCGTTAACGTTAACTTTGCTGCTGTTCCAGTTCAGCGATTCGCCGACCGCCAGCGCCTGTACAGCAAAGGCTTCATTGGCTTCGATCAAATCCACGTCATCCAGCGTCCAGCCAGCACGCTTCAGGCACTTCAGCGATGCCTCCACCGGGCCAATACCCATGATGGCCGGATCAACCCCCGAAACGGCATAACCCGTGATTTTTGCCAGCACCGGAAGATTTAATTCAGCGGCTTTGGTCGCGCTCATCAGCATCACCGCCGCCGCACCGTCGTTTAATGAGGACGCATTGCCTGCCGTCACCGTGCCGTTGCCGGGGCGAAATGCGGGTCTAAGCTGCGCCAGTTTTTCTGCCTGGGTATCCGAGCGGGGTTGCTCATCGCGGTCTACCACGCGTGGCGATTTTTTCCCTTGCGAAACGCTGACCGGGGTGATTTCCACGCTAAAACGACCGGCTTCCATGGCGGCAGCCGCTTTTTGCTGGGAGCGCAGGGCAAAGGCGTCCTGCTGTTCGCGGCTGATGGCGAATTTATTCGCCAGATTTTCGGCGGTAATGCCCATATGGTAGTCGTTGAACGCATCCCACAGTCCGTCATGCACCACGCTGTCTTTCAGGCTGGCGTGACCCAGACGCAGGCCGGCTCGCGCGCCGTCGAGAAAATAGGGCGCATTGCTCATGCTTTCCTGACCGCCCGCAATCACGATATCCGCATCGCCGCAGCGAATAGCCTGTACCGCCTGATGCACCGCCTTCAGCCCCGATCCACACAGCAAATTGATGGTTGTCGCGGGCGTGGTTACCGGTAAACCGGCACGTAGCGCCGTTTGTCTGGCTGGATTCTGGCCGCAGCCGGCAGTCAGGACCTGGCCTAAAATCACCTCGTCTATTTGTTCTGGTTCTACGCCGGTTTTTTCTAACAGGGCGCGAATGACGGTTGTGCCTAACTCTACGGCAGATAGCGACGCCAGTGCGCCATGAAAACTGCCAATCGGGGTGCGCGTTGCCGCGACAATAACAACATCCAGCATGGTCAGATCCTCAGTTAAAGTGCATTTCTGGCACATTTTCGGGAACGATCAGCTTGCCGGCGGTTCTGGCAATGATGTCGTCCACGCTGACGCCCGGCGCCCGTTCGCGCAGAATGAACGCGCCATCGGCGATTTCCAGCAGCGCCAGATCGGTCAATACACGTTTGATGCAGGCCACACCGGTCAGTGGCAGAGTGCAGGCGGGCAGCAGTTTGGACTCACCGCTCTTTGAGGCATGGGTCATCACCACAATGATGTTTTCAGCTCCGGCCACCAGATCCATTGCGCCCCCCATGCCTTTCACCATTTTTCCGGGGATCATCCATGAAGCGATATTGCCGTTCGTGTCCACCTCAAATGCGCCGAGCACCGTCAGGTCGACGTGGCCGCCACGGATCATGGCGAAGGACTGCGCAGAGTCGAAAATTGCCGCGCCTTTACGCGCCGTCACGGTTTGCTTCCCGGCGTTGATCATGTCGGCATCAAGTTCGTCTTCGGTTGGGAACGGCCCCATGCCAAGTAGACCGTTTTCCGATTGCAGCATCACGTCCATGCCGTCCGGGATATAGTTCGCCACCAGAGTGGGGATGCCGATACCGAGGTTGACGTAATAGCCGTCGCGCAGCTCGCGGGCGACTCGCATCGCCATTTGTTCACGCGTTAACATGGTCAGGCTCCTTTCTGGCGTAGAGTGCGTTGTTCAATACGTTTCTCGAACTGACCCTGAATAATGCGATTGACGTAAATTCCGGGGGTGTGAATAGCGGCGGGGTCCAGCTCGCCGGGAGGCACAATCTCTTCCACTTCCACCACCGTGATACGCCCGGCAGCCGCCATTAACGGGTTAAAGTTCTGCGCGGTATGGCGGTAGATGACGTTGCCGTACCAGTCGGCTTTCCAGCCCTTGACCAGCGCAAAATCACCGACGATCGCCTGCTCTAAGATGTAAGGACGCCCGGCAAATTCGCGCTCCTCTTTGCCTTGCGCGACTGGCGTGCCGTATCCGGTAGCGGTGAAAAAGGCGGGGATCCCCGCGCCGCCTGCACGTAACTGCTCCGCCAGCGTGCCCTGTGGCGTCAGAATGGCTTCCAGCTCACCGTTCAGCACCTGCTTTTCGAACAGGGCATTTTCACCGACATAGGACGCCACCACTTTGCGTACCT
Organism: Citrobacter sp. FP75; assembly: GCF_018342065.1. Taxonomy (GTDB): domain Bacteria; phylum Pseudomonadota; class Gammaproteobacteria; order Enterobacterales; family Enterobacteriaceae; genus Citrobacter. The sequence continues at coordinate 1,401,352 of NZ_JAFDOE010000001.1, forward strand.
GGCGCGTTTCCAGCAGTACGCCGAGACCAAAGCCATCGACGCCGCAGTTGTTTGATACCACGGTCAGACCCTGAACTTCCCGACGGCGTACTTCTGCAATCAGGTTTTCAGGGATCCCGCATAAGCCAAAACCGCCCGCCAGCAGCGTCATGTTGTCGGTCAGTCCTTCCAGCGCCTGTTGATACGTGGCAACCCGTTTATCCAGTCCAGCCATACACTTGCCCCTCCAGTTGTCCCTGGCGACATCATTGGGGGTGAATAATGATTTGTTAATTTTAAATTTGTGACTCACTCATTGGGTTTTTTTATCAATTTAATGTTAACTAAAGGTATTCAATAGGTTAAAGGAATGAGCAATGAGAATGAGCATCAAACAGTTACGCGCGTTTTTAGCGGTAGCTCACACTCTGAATTTTGCGCATGCCAGTGAACGACTGAATATGTCGCAGCCCGCGTTAAGCCTGGCGATAAAAGGACTGGAAGAGTCGCTGGGTGGCGCTTTGCTGCTGAGAACTACCCGCAAGGTGACCCTGACGCAAGAGGGTGAAACGCTGTTGACCATGGGGCGACAGCTGCTTGCCGACTGGGAGAATACCGAAGAAGCGATGCGCCAGCGCTTTACGCTGCAGCGCGGTAAAATCTCGATTGCCGCCATGCCGTCATTCGCCGCAAACGTGCTGCCGCCGGTGCTCAAAACGTTTCGTGATTCCTATTCCGGTATCAACGTCACGGTGCACGACGTGATTAACGAGCAGGTGATTGAAATGGTCAGTGAGGGGCGAGTCGAGATGGGGATTGCCTTTGAGCCGGACTATACCGGACACCTGCATTTTACTCCGCTCGGGATGGATCGTTTTATTGCCATCGTCCCGCCGACCAGTCGTCTGGCGGGTCGGGAACGCATTGCATGGAAGGAGCTGCTGACGCTGGATTTCATCACGTTGCAACGGCCGTCTGCCGTGCGTCTGATGCTGGAAGAACAACTGGTGCAAAGCGGTCATGCGCTGGAGGTGGCGCTGGAGAGTCATCAACTGGTGACCATTGGTCGCCTGGTGGCGAACGGTTTAGGCGGTAGCGCCGTGCCCGCGCTGTGCCGCACGCAGATGACCGAGCTTGGCGCAACCTGTATTGAACTGGACAGCCCGGTGATCCAGCGGCGTATTGGGATCCTGCGCTCTGCGCATCATAAGCTGTCGACCGCGTCTGAAATGTTGGTGGACTCACTGAAAAAGGCGTACCGGGCCTGATGTGCCCGGCACCATACGCCCACTCGGTCAGACTCTGTTAACCACCCGCCAGCAGCGGACTTCGCTATCGGTCTCACTCTTTAGTAATAGCTGTTTCTTCTCGCATCCCTGAGTCGCCAGCGGGCAGCGGTCGCGGAAATAGCATCCTTGCGGTAGCGTCCGGTTTCCCGGTAATTCGGTTTTACGTAGCACCAAATCTTCCGCCAGCGGCGCGCCGGTTTTGGGAACAGAATCCAGCAACAGACGCGTATACGGATGTTCCGGATGGGTTAATACCTGCTGCGCATTGCCCAGCTCGACAATTTGCCCCAGGTACATTACCGCCACGCGGTCGCTCATATGCCGCACTACGGATACGTTATGAGAGATCAGCACGTAGGTCAGGTTTCTGCGCGCCTGAAGCACAACCAGCAGGTTGAGAATTTGCGCCTGCACGGAAATATCCAGCGCCGAGGTGGGTTCATCGAGCACAATCACATCGGGCTCTGATGACAACGCTCGAGCAATAGCAATACGCTGGCGCTGGCCGCCGGAAAACGCGTGCGGCAGACGGTCGAGATATTCTGGACGGATGCCCACCTGTAGCGCCAGCTCTTCGGCCAGCGCGCGGCGTTGACGTTCGGAGCTGTGTTTCTGGATCCACACCGGTTCAGTGATAATCCGCCAGACCGGTAGGCGCGGATCAAGCGAGGAGAGCGGATCCTGAAAGACCATTTGCATGCCGCTGTGTTTTTCCGCGCTGCGGCCGCATTGCCCCTGACTCGGCTTGAGCATGCCCATCAACAACTGCGCCAGCGTACTTTTGCCACAGCCAGATTCGCCAACAATGCCCAGCGTTTCCCCCTGACGGATCTGTAAATCCATCCCGTTGAGCGCATGCACGCGCTCAGTAACCTTGCCAAGCCAGTTTTTACGGGTAGGGAAGTTGACATGAACATCCTGTAACGACAATAAAATGTCAGTCATGGATTGTCTCCAGTTGTGGATACCAGCAAGCGGACTGCTGATCTAAAAGCCCCTGGCTGCGTAACGCCGGGACAGCCTCACACTGCACACCGGCGGCATAACAGCGTTCGCGGAATGCGCATCCAACAGGCAATTGGGTTAAGTTCGGTACGGTTCCCGGAATAGCGGGCAGCGGTGCGCGAGGCTCTCCGTGTTCCGGCGCGCATTTCAGCAAGCCAATAGAATAAGGATGCGTCGGGTGTTGAATCACTGTATGCGTCGGGCCGCTTTCAATCACGCTTCCGGCGTACATGACGTACAACCTGTCGCACAATTGCGAGACCACCGCCATATCATGGCTGATAAACAGCACCGCCGTGCCGCTGGCCTGCGCTTTATGCTTCAGCAAGCGCAGCACCTGTAGTTGCACCGTTACATCCAGCGCGGTGGTTGGTTCATCGGCGATGATCAGATCCGGCTCGCAGGAAAAGGCCAGCGCGATCATCACGCGCTGGCGCATACCGCCGGAAAGCTCAAACGGGAAGCGCGACATGACCTCGGCGGCGTCCGGAATTTGCATCTCTTCCAGTAACGTGATGGCTTTCTGACGGGCATCCGTGCGGCTGAGTGATTGATGATGGCGGATCACCTCCACCATTTGCTGACCAATTCTCCGGGTCGGGTTGAATGCCGTCATCGGCTCCTGGAAAATCATCGCCACACGAGCCCCGCGCCATTTGCGCATCTGTTTCTCGCTGGCATTCAGCACATCTTCACCGAGCAGCGAAACACGCCCCTGGTGAATGCGATAGCTGCCCTCCGGCAGCAGGCGCATGGCGAGCATGGCGGTGACGGATTTTCCGGAGCCGGATTCGCCGACCACACCGACAATCTCGCCCCGGTTGATGTGCAGCGAGACGTGGTTCAGCGCGTGGACGTCGGCTTTATAGCCCGGGAAGCTCAGGTGTACATTCTCAATTTCCAGTACGGGTTGGGTCATGACTGTTTTCCTCCGGCTTTCGGGTCCAGCAGGTCACGAATACCGTCACCAAAGAGATTGAAACCTACGGCGGTAATCAGAATGGCCGCGCCGGGAAACGCGCAGTACCACCACTGGTCAAGTACGTAGTTGCGACCAATCGCCACCATCGCTCCCCATTCCGCGCTCGGTTGCTGCGCCCCAAGACCGATAAACCCGAGCGTGGCGGCCATCAGGATCGCACTCCCGATGTCGAGCGACGCCTGTACGATCAGCGGCGGCAAGGAATTACGTAAGATATGCCAGCTAATCAGATGCCAGCGGGACGCACCGTAGGTACGGGCCGCCTGCACAAAGGTAAACTGGCGTACCACCAGGGTTTGCCCACGCGCCAGGCGCACGTAGAAAGGAATGCGCACAATCGCGATAGCCAGCATGGCGTTAAACAGGCTGGGTCCCAGCGCGGCGGCAAGCGCCATCGTCAGCACCAACGAGGGGATCGACAGCATCACGTCCATCATGCGCATAATAATCGCATCAGCACGTCCGCCCATCACGCCGGACAGACAGCCGACCAGCGAGCCAATTCCTCCGGCGATGCCCACCACCACCAGTCCGGCGACGATCGACTGCTGGCTGCCAACCAGCACACGACTGAACAGATCGCGGCCCACCTCATCGGTACCAAACCAGTGCGCGGCAGAAGGCGGCAGCAAACGCGCGGTCAGGTCAATGGCGTTGGGATCGTAAGGCGTTATCCACGGAGACAGCACCATCATTAACAGCATCAGCACGATGATCACCCCGCCAATCAGCGTCAGCGGACTGCCTTTAATCATCCAGAACAGTTTTGCCCAGTCACGGCGGCGGGCGGGTGGCGAAGCCGCAGGCGTTTCTTGCGAGAGCATCATTGTGTACCTCCGCGTCCGATACGCGGGTCAATCCACAGGTAGAGTAAATCCACCACCAGGTTAACCAGCACATAGGCAAAGGAAACGACCACGGCAAATCCCATTACCGCCGGGAAATCGAGCGCCTGAATGGATGTCACCACCCAGGCGCCCATACCCGGCCACGCGAAGACCGTTTCGGTGAGTACCGCGCCGTAGAGCAAATCTCCCAGTGCCAGGCCGAGAACGGTGATGGAGGGGATCAGCGCGTTGGGCAGTGCATAACACAAAATGATGTACCAGCCCGGTAAACCGCTGGCGCGGGCGGTGCGGATATAATCTTCGCTAAGCTGTTCGAGCATGGCGGAGCGGATCTGGCGGGCGACAATCCCCAGATGTACAAAGGCCAGCGTCAGGGACGGTAATATCAGGTGCTGGAGCGCATTGAAAAACACCTCACCACTGCCTTCCAACAGCGCATCTATCAGGTAAAACCCGGTAACGTGCGTCGGTGGTTCCAGCCAGTCGTCAAGCCGTCCACCGCCGGGCAAAATTTGCAGATGACCATAAAACAGCACGATAACCCCGAGGCCGAGCCAGAACGCCGGTGTCGAAATGCCGGTGATTGCCATCAGACGCACAAGGTGATCGAGCCAGCGGTTACGCCAGACTGCGGATAGAATCCCCAGCGGAATACCGATAATCAGCGCCAGCAGCAGGGAGCAAAAGGCCAGCTCAAGCGTGGCGGGGAAGAAGACGCGTAGCTCGTCCATGACCGGACGTCCGGTACGAATCGACGTGCCTAAATCTCCCTGAAAAACATCGCTGACGTAGCGAAAAAATTGCACGTACAGCGGCTGATTGAGGCCCAGCTGTTGGCGAATGTTTTCAACAATTTCATCGCTGGCGCGATCGCCGGCCAGCAGCCGCGCGGGGTCGCCCGGGATCAGGTGCGAAATAATAAAGGTGATCACGCAAACACCGGCCACCACCAGGATAAGTCCCCAGCAGCGCTGGCGTAAAATGCTCCAGAAAGTCATTGGCTTCCCCTTGCGGAGCCAATGCGGCTCCGCATAAACGTGGTGAGATTATTTACTCATGGTGGAGAGATTAAAGACCTGTTCCAGCATCGGGTTGAACACAAATCCTTTGACGTCTTTGTTCATCGCCAGCTGGTAGTTTTTCTGGAATAAATAAACGTAGGCCGCTTCATCAATCACGATAGTTTGCGCCTGCTGATAATCGTTGGTTCTGGCAACCTGGTCAGTGGTTGACAGCGCACTGCGCAGCAGCTTATCGACATCGCTGTTTTCATAGAATGAACGGTTACCCGGCAGGCCTTTCTTATCGGACTCAAACCAGTAGTTCATAAACATGTATGGGTCAGCAAAGTCCGGACTCCAGTTGCCAATGGCGATGTCGTAATCACCTTTCCCGACGCGATCACGCATGGTGGCGTTCGCCAGTTTCTCCAGCTTCACTTTGATCCCCAGCTTGCCAAGACTGGCCTGAGTGGCGAGAGCAATCGGCTCCCAGTTTGGATCATTATCCGAGTACAGGAAGCTCAGGCTGTCAGGCTTGGTCGCGACTTTGTCCCATTCGGCTTTGGCTTTGGCTTCATCAAAGCTGTACTGCATCGCTTTTTCATCAAAGCCCCACATGCCTTCGGGGATCGGGCCGCGCATCTGCTTACCGTTGCCGCTGAGGATCCCATCCACCATCCCCTTATAATCGGTTGACCACGAAATGGCACGGCGTAAATCCACCTGGTTGAGCGGCGCTTTACTGTTGTTCAGGTACAGGTAAGTCACGCGCAGCGACGGATAATCCGCGACCTTGACTTTGCCTTCTTGTTTTAAAGCGGCAAGCTGGTCGACGGGCAGCGCATCGGCGATGTCGATATCGCCGCGCGACAGTTGCAGACGGCGGGAGGCGCTTTCACCGATGATTTTTACCGATACGCGCTTAAACACTGGCTTTGGCCCCGCCCAGTGTGGGTTAGGCACCAGCACCAGCTGCTGTCCTTTTTGCCAGCTCTTCAACATGAAGGGACCCGAGCCCGCCGTATTCTGGGCAAGGAAACCGCGCGCATCGTCAGCGGCATGTTCTTTTAAGATGAGCGGGTTGATTATCGAAGCCCCGTCATTCGCCAGCGTGTACAAGAACGGCGCGAACGGCTGGCTAAGGGTAAACTTCACCGTCGTGTTATCGATGGCCTCAACCTTCAGATCTTTCGGGAATGCTTCAGCTGGTCCCTGACCAATTTTGAGCAAACGTTCAAAAGATTGTTTTACCGCATCAGCCGTTACCGGCGTTCCGTCGGCGAATTTGGCATCGTTTTTCAGGGTGAAGGTCCATTCTTTCTGATCGTCAGACGCTTTCCAGCCGCTGGCTAAATCACCTTCCACTTCCGTAGAACCTTTGTCGCCTTCGGTTTTGTACTGCACCAGACGCTGGTAAGACGGGTAGGTCACCGTCCAGTCGTTGTTATCAATCGTGACGGCAGGGTCGAGCGTTTGCGGGTCGGCGGCTTTACCAATCACCAGCATATCCTTGGGCACCGCAGCCTGCGCAGCGGGCAGGGCCGCCGCTAATGCGAGCGCTATCAGAGCGGGGCGAAACAGCGATGTTAAGGCGTGTGTTGTCTTCATAACCGGGCTCCAGAATTAAAAGGGGTGTGATGTTGTTATTTGTGGTGCAGAGAAACACGCAATACAGTCATCAAGCAGGGGATAGCGGGCAGCGTCAGGTAATTCAAAATGCCACCATTCGCTGCTGATCCCGACAAAACCGCCGCCTGACATAATGGCGTTAAGCAACAGTCGATTACGCTGCGCTGATGGGGGAACCGAAGGATGCCAGGCATGGGAACGATCGTGCATTTCATCAAAACCGGCGCCCATATCGAGAACATTGCCGCGTTCATCCATCAGCGTCACATCAATGGCTGTGCCCCGGCTATGGTTGGAGCCAATCGCCACGTCCACGACATACTGCGGGTCGGGACAGGCGTTCCACAGCATCGCCTGCGCCTGCTGTGGGCGATACGCGTCGTACACCACCAGGTTCAGGCCGGCCAGCTGCGCAATACTGATGCTTTTGGCCAGCCCAGTGACAGCATCGGTGTGTAACAAACAGCGCGCTTCCCGGTAGACGGGCGCGCCGGTAATGTTATCGCTGGTGGCGTATTTGAGATCGATATGCAGTGACGGAAATATCACCGACAGATCGACCAGTACGGGAGTCTCTGGCATAGCACGTTTCCTGTTTATTGTTCGAATTGACCAAACTGCTGTTGGAGTTGGCGATTGGTTTGCAGACGTCCGGCGAGGGCGTCGCCCAATTGCGCCACCACCGCGGAGAGTAATAAGTTGAACAGACAGCTGACGGGGGCTAGCGAATCCCAGAAATGTCCGGTGTCGGTTTTCACCTGGAGTAAATCAATGGCGTAGTCTCTCGCCCAGGGACACCAGACGTCGGTTATCAGCGCAAGCGGGATGTGACGTTCGCTGGCGACCCGGCAATATTGTCGTGACGTCGCGGAGTAGGCGCGCGTATCGGTTATCACCACATAAGGCTGGTTAAATCCTGAATTCAGTGACTCAACCCAGCTACCGGAAAGGCCTTCGGAGTAACTCACTTTGGGTCGCAGATATTCCAGATGGCTGAAAAAGGCGTTGGCGATCCCTCGGGTGGACTGAATGCCGAGGATATACACGGCCTCCGCGTGCGCCAGCTGCCGCGCTATGCGCAAAAATGTCTCGCTTTGCGCCAGCTGATAAACATGGGTAATGGCGTCAATTTCCAGCAGCAGCGACTGCTGCGCCCGGTCCGGCAGGCTTTGTTGCTGATGCCAGGAATCGAGGCGCTCATTCATTCCCCAGGGCTGGTAAGGGATTGCAGGCAGTTCGCGCAGGCTGGCTTTGGCGTCTTCCAGATTGCGAAAGCCCAGTTTGCGCAGGTAGCGCCCAACGGTAATCCCACTGGTTCCTGTCGCTTTGGCAATACCGTCGGCAGTTTCGAACGGGATCTGTGCAGCGTGTGCTAACAACCAACCGGCAACGCGCTTTTCACTGGGCGTTAGCTGGCTGAAAGTGTGTTCTACGCGGGCGAATAATTCAGGTTTGGATGTCATTACCGTCTCGCTGTTAGTTTTTTGTCAGATACCGTTTCGCTGTTACTGGATTAACAATGCAGGACGCGTGCCATGTTTACGCCGCCGTTTTACTGGCTTCATTTGTTAAAAAACGAGATATTTAATTAACCAATGATCAACATTTGTGCAGCGTAGTTCAGATTTGGTGCAACGGCATGGGAAGCGGGGTATGAATATGCTGAATTCGTCGGGACGATCACATTGTGGGTGAGATTTCCCCATCAACATCAGAATCGGTCACCTTAAATATAAATTTCAGCCATATCAACGACCACAATCTTTATTATTTTGACGGCAGGGGTATTATTTTTCTCGAACTACATTAACGGTTTAAAGCGCAAGTGTAGATATTATCTATATTATAAATGGAGTACTACAATGAATAAATTCTCCCTTTCTACAGCAGGTATTCTGGTTGCCGCGCTGTTAACCAGTGTCAGCGTCAGTGCAGCAACAGAAACAAACAAAACTGAAGTGACGCCGAAAGGTATGAGCTGCCAGGAATTTATTGATTTGAACCCGCAAACCATGGCTCCGGTTGCCTTCTGGGTGCTGAACGAAGATGAGGACTTCAAAGGTGGCGACTTCGTAGACTATAACGAAACGATCACCACTGCGGTTCCATTGACCGTTGAACTTTGCAAAAAACATCCGCAGAGCGAATTAAGCAAAATAAAAGCAGAGATCAAAAAAGAATTATCCAAATAAGATTAAAGACTTATTAAAACCCAGCCAAAGTGCTGGGTTTTGCTATAAGTGACAACGTCACTTATTTGTTTTGTAATACTTAAGAAAACCTTATAAAGATATAAACTCCGGTGCCGATACTGCATAAAAGTTAGCCTTTTGCAGAAGGAGTTTGTATGGCCTGGTATCCTACTCGTATTTCTACACGTTTAACCATTGGCGGCATTCTGTTGCTTGCCGTCACCACCCTGGTAATTGTCGCCATTATGCTTTGGCGCGGTCAGCCGCGCGTCGTTGAGATCAATACCGCCCTGATAGAAGAGACAGGGCAAGGTTTAACCCGCCAACTGAGTACCGTGTTGTCGCGCATTGAAGGCGAAACGGTCAGTTTGTCACGACTGGCCGAGGTGCTGCCTAACGATGAGTCCCTGTACCAAAGCGTGGTACCGCATCTGATTGGTGAAGATAATCATTCGATTATTACCGGTGGCGGGATCTGGCCAGAGCCGGGAGCGTTTACCGCCGGCGTGGAGAAACGGAGCTTTTTCTGGGCGCGTAATGCTGAAGGAAAACTGGTGTTTTCTAATGACTATAACGTCGACGGTTCAAGTGGTTATCATAATGAAAGTTGGTATCAGCATGCCAAAGGACAGCCGCAGAATAGCTGCCTGTGGTCTGATGTTTATCAGGATGCCAGTTCCGGCGTTAATATGGTGACCTGCAGTATCCCATACCAGCTCTCGGGCAAGTTCGCCGGGGTGGCGACCACCGATATTCGTCTGGATAATGTTGCCACCTTTATGCAACAACAGGGTAACAGCACCGGCGGCTATGCGTTCGTGGTCGATAAACAGGGGCAGATCCTGTATTTCCCACAGGCCGATAACGAAAAACATAAAACATTTGGCGATCTATCTCGCAGCGCACCATGGCTGGCTCCGGTCGAGAAGGGTCTGAAGTCGCTTCGCGTCGCAGACGGTGTGAAGAGCATTACGCTGGAAAATGACAACGTGCTGAATGCGCCGTCGCGGGTGATGCTGTTCCCGATGGCGGATACCGGCTGGGTTGTGGGTCTGGTCACGCCGGAATCGCGCATTGTTGGCCTCGCTAAAGTGATGATGCAGGACGTGCTGGAAGTGTTGATCCCGATTATGACGGTTCTGCTGGTGGGATCCTGGCTGGTGGTTCGCCGACTGATCTCGCGTCTGGACGATACCCGCCGTGCACTCGATGATATTGCGCAGGGCGAGGGCGATCTTACCCGTCGTCTCGATGTGCGCGGCAAAGATGAGATATCAGCCATCGCCGAGGCGTTTAATCTGTTCGTCGATAAAATTGCGGCCATTCTGATCACCGTCAGAAGCAGTAGCGTGGTGGTCGCCAATAACGCGGTTAGTCTGGCTGACAGCAATATGGAACTCTCTTCACGGGTTACACAGCAGGCGGCGGCACTGGAAGAAAGCTCAGCGGCGATGGAACAGTTAAATGCGACCGTTCATCAAAATGCGAGTAACACGCAGCTGGCGGACGAGCTATCTGATAATACCGCGCAAACGGCCAACCGCTGCGGTGATGTGATGCAGGGCGTTATCTCCACCATGGATAATGTCAGCGGCTCATCTGGCAGAATGGTGGAAATTGTCGCGGTGATCGACAGCATTGCTTTCCAGACCAATATTCTGGCGCTGAATGCCGCCGTTGAAGCCGCCCGTGCGGGCGATGCGGGCAGAGGATTTGCCGTTGTTGCCTCTGAAGTTCGCACGCTGGCACAACGTAGTGCGACAGCCGCGCAAGAAATCAAAGCGTTGATTGATGAGTCTGTTTCTCATGTTGGCAGCGGCAGTCAGCAGATCCACAATGCCGGCGAGCGTCTGGAAGAGCTGGTTAATAATGTGCGTCAGGTACGCCAGTTGATGGGCGAAATTCGCGTGGCGGGGGAAGAGCAGCGCAAAGGCGTGTCTGAAGTCACGCTGGCGGTGACCGAAATGGACAGCACCGTGCAGCAGAATGCGTCGTTAATCGATGACGCAGCCGCGCGTACCCAGGTGCTTAAAGAAGAAGCCGAACAGTTAGCGCTGCTGGTTTCGACTTTCAGATTGCCTGAACCGTCAGTTGCCTGAGAGTCGTAAAAGCCGTATCCGGGCGCAGATGTTGCGCCCGGATACGCAATTAATGATCCAGATAGAGGTAGTGCATCCAGCTGGTCATGCGTAAAAGTATTTTTCGTAGCAATGACAAAGCTTCAAAATGGTGAGCGGAATAGACGGCAACCTGCGCAGTCACACCATCTGGCAGTTGCTGTTCAGCCTGGTTGTCATCGACATCGATGCTGACGAGCACTTTGTTGCTACCTGACGCTACATTCAGCGATTGTAACGTTCCTTGCGCGTAATAGGCCCCGGTTGGGATTACCGGTGCTACGTTCACAACTTTTCCTGTGATCACCTGTCCGGGCAAACCATTGAAGACAATCTCCGCGTCGTCGCCCACGTTAAGACGTAAAATCGAGTTCTGGCGAAAAGCCGCCACAATTTGATTTTTGTGGGCAGGAATGAATACCATCACGGGTTTAAAAGGGAGCCTCGAGGCATACGTTCCCGGACGAACCAAAAGCTGGCTGACATAACCGTCGCTTGGGGCACGAACAATGGTTTGTTCATAATTAAATCGCGCCTCATCAATCTGTGCCTGTAAACTGGCGATCTGCGAATTTTGACCATTGATACTGCTGTCGAGCTCTTTTTGAATACTGTTCAATTCAGCATTGGCGGCATCCATTGCGGCATTCTGTGCCAGATAATCCTGACGAGCTGTATCAATATCATTGGCGGTAAACGGGTTGACCTTAGCCCGGCTTCCTTGCTGGTAGCGCTGATAATTTTTGTAATACTTATCGCGCTCAGCTTTTGCCTGCTCAAACTGAAGACGCGCGCTGTTGCGTTTTTCTTCCAGCGCCATAACTTCATGTTTTTGTGTGACGATATCCGCTTCCAGTTTTTCCAGTTTAGCTTTATAGCGGGTCGGGTCGATTTTAAAAATAATCTCACCTTTTTTGATTGGCGTATTAATTTTATCCGTAACTTCAGACACCACACCCGTGACCTGTGGGACAACAGGAATACCGACCACCAGTTTTTGCGCATCTTCAGTGTAGGGATGGTTATAATTCATCGTGAGAATTAACGCGCCCAGCATAACTATCCCACCGAGCACCGCCGACGGTACCGTCCATTTATTTAATGGCACTTTAAATATTTTGAAAATGACATAAACAATAGCTGCGTAGGTTAATATTAATAATGTTTCCACGTTCAATTCACCTTCGATTCCTGCACGTTGCTGGGTGCCATTTGTTCAAGGGTTTTCTCTAATGAAGCGATACGCGCTGTAAGTTCTGCCGCATCATTGAATGGGGTATGGCCATGCCAACCATTTTTATCGCTGTATAATGTTGCCCATATCCACAAAAATGGCCAGATTGCATGCAGTGTAAACAGACTGACCCAACCGGCAACATGAATAGCATCCCGGTGTGGATGATTGCGCTTTTTGGCAATTTCATAGGGAATGTCATGCAATATCAGCACACCATAAAAAATAATTAAAAATACGAAGACGAGCATCGCTAATGCTATATAGTTAAGTAACATAAAAACTCCTGTTGTTAGCGTGTATTATCACTGTTTTTTAATGGCAAAGAATTTTAATATGTTAAAAGTATAAAATAAGACTTTCTCAAAAAACTCAAAATATAAGTCAATCCAAAATTGGATTTTCCCAATTTGATTTTTTCCCTTATACGGATAATGATTAAAGAAAGACAAAATAAATAATTTTGAGCGTGCTATGACAAATCATCCTGATCAATCTGGTAGCTGTGCAGAACTTCTGTCGATAAATATCGCCAGACTTTTCAAAGCATTATTACCACTTTCCGAGCCCCAATCCTTATATCGCAGTGGGTCTTTTATCATGGACTCTCAGGGGGAGAACGGGATTTGGCTGCTAACCGAAGGCAGGATTGTGATCAGGCGCCGCATTGACGGACTTGTTCTGGCAAGCCAGCAGGCCCCAATAATGTTAGGGATGGCCGAATTTTTTCTCCCCACCGGGCATAATTTTTATGATATTGAGGCCGTCAGTCCTTGTACGACACATGTGGTCAAGAAAACAGATTTTATGACGATCGTGAATCGCGATCAGTTATGGGAATCGGTCGCGATAGTTGAAGCCTACATCATCCAGGTGATGAGTCAGCGCGATCGCCTCATTACCAGTCGCAGCGCAACGGATATGGTCTGGGGGCACCTCGAACTGCTGCAACAAGAGCCAGAGGAGATCAGAAAAAGAATCTCTGCAGCACAGTACATCAGGGAACGAACCGGGCTTTCCCGCAGTACCATTATGGATACACTTGCCAGACTCAAGCGGCAGGGGGCAATCCAACTTCAGCGCGGTCATCTGGTGTGCATCTGTACAGACTAACATCCCTCATTTTTCTTCACCATAAATCCAATATAACGGCCCTTATATTGATTTAACGTCGTTAACTCCCTTTTATTGTGTCTTACAAAACTTTGTATCACTCTGTGTTTAACTCTATAATATTGGGTGTAAAGGTCGATTTTCACAGATAAGGGCCAATATTATGGATTTATCCCTCCAGACACCCGCCGATATTGTCAAACTGCTTTGCGATCGGTTACGCAAAGAGCGACTGGCAAAGCAGATGACGCAAGCTGATGTGGCCGCCCGTTCGGGCATTGGGGTCAACACGGTATCGAATCTGGAAGCCGGTAAGAACGTAGGATTTGAGAATCTGGTAAAAGTGGCCATGGTGTTAGGCTATGGCGACGCACTTGCAGAGCTGTTCAAACCTAAAATTGACAGTCTGGATGATATTTTACGTTATGAGAAGAGCGCTGCGCGTCAGCGGGTGAAAAGGAAAAACGCGGATGCCTGAACAAGTTGATGTCTTTTATGAAGGCTGGGGTGAAAAATGGCTATGGGGGAAACTCATTTCCTCTACGGCGTTAACCGGGCGACCGTTGATCGCATTTGAATACAGCGAAGAAGCCATACGCAGAGGACTGGAGCTATCCCGGTTAATGCTGCCGCTGAATGGACCACGTTTACGCAGAGATTTTCCTGCGCATCAGTTGGGATTACCCGGTCCGGTCTATGACTCACTGCCCGATGGCTGGGGGATGTTGCTGATGGACAGGCTATTTAAGCGCCGTGGATTAAACGCCGCCCGCATTGGCCCTCTGGAGCGACTCAGCTGGGTAGGAGATAACGCCATGGGATCAATGACGTTTCAGCCTGTACAGGCAGACGCCCGGCAGTTATCAAATGAAGACGTCCCCCTCGACCAGCTCGCCTGCGAAGTTCAGGAAGTACTGAGTGGTGAGGGCGGAGAGTTTCTGCAAAGGCTGCTCCAGATGGGGGGATCACCACAAGGTGCAAGGCCGAAAGCGTTATTATATCGTGACACTGTCACGCTTAAATTCACAACAGTACCGTTTCCAGGCGCCGAGAGTTGGCTAATTAAATTTCCGGCAAAATATGAACACGCAGAAGTGTGTGCGATAGAAGCCACTTATGCCGAGTGCTTACGCCAGTGCGCAATCAGCACACCTGATACGGCCTATTTTAGCCTGCCAGGTGGACAGGCTGCATTTGCCACCCGCCGGTTCGACCGTTCTCATGAGATGCGAATTCCAATGCAAAGTCTGGCGGCGCTCACCGGTGCCAATTATCAGGTACCTGGCGCGCTTGATTACCGGGACTTTTTGCGCGCCACGCAAATTTGTACCAATGATGTCAGAGAGAAAGCGAAAGCGTTTGAGCGCGTCGTTTTTAATGTGGCTTTCAATAATCGGGATGACCATCCGAAAAACTTTGCGTATTTAATGTCGGCAGAAGGTCACTGGACCCTGGCTCCGGCTTACGATGTTACGTACTGCGACGGGCCTGGCGGATACCATCAAATGGATGTGCTGGGAGAAGCGTTGGATATTGAAAGAAAACATCTCGCAGGGCTGGGTGAGCAGGAAGCAGAATTATCTACGGTTAACGTCGCTGAGATAATCGAGAAAGTGTGTACGGTTGCTGAGAATTTTAGCCAGATAGCCAAAGACCGGTATCCCGGGCAAATTACGCCTGCCATGCTGAACGTGATACAGAAACAAATGAATGAAAATATCCGCCGCTTAATGTCATAGCGGCGGATAGCGGCAACATTACTGCCCCCAGCGATTGCGGATATAGGTCACCGCGTCCTGGGTCTGGGGCTGATTGAGGTAATCTTCTCTGAACAAAATCGTACCGTTGATGTGCGGCTCAGACTCGTTCATATCGAGCTGCTTTTTCAGTTCCGGGACGCCGCCGTTGACCGCCCAGTCGGGTTCTTTTCTCGACGGTTCACCGACCTTATACAGTGCAACGCCAATATACAGGCGGGTGTTAGTTGACTTGACCACGTCTGCCCACCACTTCGCCAGCACATCATAACGCGCGGCATCGCGGGCAAAAGGCCAGTAAAGCTGTGGGGCGATGTAGTCCAGCAGACCCAGTTGTACCCAGCGGCGAGTATCGGCATAGGATTCATCATACGCCGCCGCGCCACGCGTGTCGGAACCGGCCGGGTCGTGCGAACGGTTACGCCATACGCCTGCCGGACTGACGCCGAACTCCACTTCGGGATTTAGTTTCTTGATGGTTCGCGAAACCTGTTCGATCAACTTTTCCGTGTTATGTCGCCGCCAGTCCGCTTTCGAGGCGAATCCCTGACCATACTTTCTGAAGGTCTGGCTGTCGTTAAGCGCCGAACCGGGCGACTCGGTATAGAAGTAGTCATCAAACTGAACGCCGTCGACGGGATACTTCTCAACCACTTCCGCCACGATGCTGGCTATCCAGTCTCTGACTTCGGGAATGCCCGGGTCGAGAACAAAACGTTCTCCCGCCGTGCGGATCCACTCCCGATGCAGGACAAAGACGCTCGATGGATGTTGGGACAGGGTATTGTTTAACTCCGTCACGGTCCCCGACTTTGTGTTGACGGAAACGCGATAGGGGTTAAACCAGGCATGGACTCTCATGCCGCGCTTGTGCGCTTCGTCGAGCATAAACTGCAGCGGATCGTAACCCGGATCTTCGCCGATCTTGCCTGTCAGGGTATCTGACCAGGGTAAAATTTTAGATTGCCACAGCGCGGTGGCGTCAGGTTTGACCTGAAAAAACACGGTGTTGATCCCGAGGCGTTTTAGATTATCCAGCTTATCCGTCAGCGCTTTTTGCTGTTGGCTAATACGCAGGGTGGGCGAACTGACGTTAACGGAGGCGACCGGCGGCCAGTCCAGACGGGAAACTGTCGCCAGCCAGACGCCGCGCATGGGCTCCAGGCTGCGCTGCGGTTTAGTCAGCGGAGGCTGCGGGGGCGTTTTTGTCACCGGCGGCTCGGAAGAGCAACTGCCGAGTAAGAGCATGCTGCCGACGAGCGCGGCGAACCATTTCACGTTGGTTATCGGGAGTATGTTGCGAGAACGGGCGATGAGACTCGCCAGCTTTTTCTGATAATGACCTGAAATAAAACCGAATGCTGACATCTGATAAGGCTCTTATTTCTTAATACGACTATTAGCCCAGGGGTCAAAGGCAGGAGACTCTGTGTTTTCCGGGGCGTCATCATTCAGGGAATCAAGATACAGCGCTTCAACTTCAGCACGCGCCCATGGCGTGCGGCGCAGAAATTTTAAACTGGATTTAACGCTGGGTTCGTTTTTAAAACAGTTAATGTTGATGAGCTGGCTCAGCTCAGCCCACCCAAAGCGAGCAACCAGCGCATTGACCTGCATTTCAAGCGTTACGCCATGTAAAGGGTCTTTAGAAGTATGAGCATTCATATGAAGTCCAGTTCAGGAGGGCCAAATTAATCATTCGCACACGCAGTAGGCCTGCGAAGGGGAAGGTTACAAGAAAGCAGGGCGACCAGCAATGGCATAAACCGGCCTGATGCTCGCGAATGAGCATCAGGGTTTCTGTCGCGGTATAGAATTGACGATCAGTACTCTTTAAACGCCAGTTCCAGACGGGCGAGCAACGGTTTAAACAGGTAGCTCAAAAATGTCCGTTCACCGGTTTTAATCGTCACGCTGGCGGGCATCCCGGCTTTGATCTTGTAATCGCCCAACAGACGCGCACCTTCAGTTGAGACCTGCACTTCGGCGAGATAATAAGGCTGCTGCGTGGCTTCATCAATTAAACGGTCTGCGGAGACGGTTAATACATGCGCAGGCACCGACGGCAACAGCGCGTGGTTGAGGGCGGGGAACAGCACATCCACGGTTAACCCTGGGGCGAGTTTATCAATAGCATGCACCGGTATTTTGGCATCGATTTGCATCGGTTGGCCGGCGGCGACAATATCCATCAGATGCTCGCCTGGCTGAATAACGCCGCCGATGGTACTGACTTTCACGTCCAGCACCACGCCGTTAATCGGTGAGCGAATTTCAGTATTATCCAGCTCATGACGGATGGACACCAGTTCGTCTTCCAGCATGGCAACTTCTTTTTGGTTTTCAGTCAGCTCAGACTCCACCTCGCGCAGATACTGATGACGGACCTGATACGCTTTGATTTTCAGTTCGTTTTGCTGAGATTTGAGTTTGGCAATATTTAGAATATCTTCCGAAACACTGCTGGATATTTCAGCCGCCTCGCGTTCAAGCACCAACAATTGCGCTTTCGGATAGTAGTTTTTTTCGCTCAGCGCACGGATCGCGCCGAGCTCCCGGTTAATCAGAGTGAACTGACGATCGCGATAGCCTTTTATTTTGTTTAAATTATCCGTTTGCCCGATCAGGCCATCGAGCGTTTCCTGAATCATCGACAATTCATCCTGAATCGTTTTACGCCGGGTATCAAAGAGTTTGGCCTGCAAGTTTCTGACCTCTGTCAGACGTTTATTCCCGGAAAATTGCTGGGTCAGCGTGCTATTGAAGGCAATTTCCTCCAGACTGTCCCGTTCTGCCATCAGCCGATCTTCGATACTTTTTGCTGAAATATATTGGGCGTTTAGGGCGCTAAAACGCATATCGAGCTGCATTTTATCCAGACGGACGAGCACCTGATTTTTTTTGACCAGGTCACCTTCTTTAATAAAAATATCCGTGACGCGTCCACCGCTCAGATGTTGAATTGTTTTGCGGTTGCTTGATACGGTCACCGTGCCATCCGCGACGACGCCTGCATCCAACGGCGCTTGCACCGCCCAGAGCAGAAAGCCGCCGACGCCGAGCACAATGACGACGATCCCCCGAACGATCGGCGCCCAGATATTAGTATCCACATCAGCGGAACCCGAATTCCCGGACCCTTTATGGTTCTTTTTCATCTTCACGCCTCGCGTTTTTGTTCATTGTTGGATGAAGACGCTGTCGCCACCGGTTTCAATACGTTGGCCTGGCGTAAAGTGGTAAACACCTGGTCGCGGGTGCCAAACTCCTGGATTGCGCCGTCATTAAGCAGCAAGACCTTATTGACCACGCCGAGCAGCGTGGGTCGGTGGGAAATGATAACGGTGGTTTGTCCCTGCGTTCTGAGCGTGTTAATGGCCTTGATGAGGGCGAACTCGCCGGCATCATCCAGGTTAGCATTCGGTTCATCAAGGACCAGAAATGCAGGGTTGTTATAGACGGCGCGCGCCAGTCCAATACGCTGGCGCTGTCCACCGGATAGCTGGTGGCCGCCAGAACCCAGCAGCGTGTCGTACCCCTGCGGCAGGCGCAGGATCATCTCGTGTACGCCCGCCAGCAGCGCGGCAGCCACAATGAGTTCGCTGTCATTCTTCGTAAAACGGGCGATATTTTGCGCGATTGAGCCGTCAAACAGTTCGACATCCTGTGGAAGATAGCCGATAGACGGGCCGAGCAATTCTTTATCCCACTGGCAAATATCCGCGCCGTCTAACCTGACTTTTCCCGATATCGGTTTCCATACGCCGACCAGTACTTTAGCCAGCGATGTTTTTCCTGATGCAGACGGGCCGATAATCCCCAGCACTTCGCCTTGTTCAAGCTGAAATGAGATATTACGCAACAGTGGCGCATGCTGGCCTGGCGCCGCCGCAAAGACGCCTTCGACGCTGATATTCCCTTTTGGCTTCGGCAGAGTCAGAACATCTTTCGGTACCGGGTACTCCTTCAGCAGCGTCGAGAGCTGGTGCCACGCGCTGCGAAACTGCACGAACTGCTTCCAGCTGCCGATCACTTGCTCAACCGGGTTCAGGACTCGCCCCAGAATAATCGAAGCGGCAATCATCAGGCCGGGGGTAATTTGCCCCCCGATCACCAGTAATGCTCCGGCCCCCAGCGCAATGGACTGCAGCAGAACCCGAACAAAGCGGCTCAGACTGCTTAATCCTGCCGTTTTATCGGCGATTTGCGTTTGCAGTACCAGCACTTTGTCATGCTGTTCCTGCCAGTGAGATTTGAGGGTAGAGAGCATCCCCATCGCCTCAATGGTATCGGAGTTTTGCAGTTGCTTATTCAGTTTGGTGGCATTGTTGATGGTCAACGCATGGGCCTGCTGAATAGGGCGTTTAGTCGCTATTTCAGAGACCAGCGTCAGAATAAACAGCAAGGATATCCCGCCCAGCGAGAGATATCCCAACAGGGGATGGACAAGAAACGCGATAAATAAATAGATGGGCGTCCATGGGATATCCAGCAGGGCAAACAGACTGTTGCCAGAAAGAAACTGACGAATCTGATCAAGCTCAGCTATTGACTGCGCAGGGTTGTTATCACCGGTGGCAATCTTTCTTTTAAACGCCGAGTTAAAAATCAGCTGGCTTAACTTCACATCCAGCCGATTCCCCAGACGCACCATGACCTTAGCCCGGGCTGATTCAATCATGGCAATAACAATATATAAGCCGACAATAAGCAGGGTTAACATTAACAACGTAGTGGTGTTTTTACTCACCAGAACGCGGTCGTAAACCTGCAGCATATAAATTGCCGGCGCCAGCATAAGCATATTAATCACACAACTAAAAAACAGCAGTATAAGAAAAGTGGGTTTCGTTCCTTTTAAAGCATTATTCAGTTCTGTTGGCGTATGCTGGCGCGACATAGTCTTCTCCTTATACGATCAACGATCCATTGCCGTTGTTACTGGCAAGGGTGTTTGGCATTTCCAGATAAAAATCACCAATAGTGACGGTGCTTGAATTGACGCCGACCAGCGTAATGTTGTCAGTACCGATGGTGACGACGGTATTACCGTTGCTGCCGGTAATGGACACGCTGCTGGCAAAATTACCCGCATTAATCCCTAGCAAGACCAGATCCAGATAATCCTGGCCGCCGTTAGGGTTACTATCAAAGCCGGTAATACGGTCTCGCCCAAAGGCGGTGCCAAAGGCGAAGATGTCATTCCCGGTACCGCCATCCAGATTGTCATTGCCTTCCTGACCATTGAGAATGTCGTCGCCGTTGCCGCCGGAAAGGGTATCGGCACCTGCGCCGCCAATCATGACGTCGTTACCGTTTCCACCCTGCAAGTTATCAACGCCATCGCCGCCATCCAGGAAGTCATTGCCGACGCCGCCGAACAGCTGGTCGTTGCCTCCCATACCAAACAACTGGTCGTTGCCCGCACCACCTGTGATGATGTTGGCAAGACTATTCCCGGTACCGATAAAACCGCCGCTGCCGGTAAACACCAGCTCTTCCACGTTATCGGTCAGGTCATAGCTGCTGAGATTGGTGCGAACCACATCCGTCCCGCCGTTCAGACCTTCGATCACCACATCACCAAAGTCATTCACGATGTAGGTGTCATTGCCGCTACCCCCGGTCATGCTATCCGCCCCCAGACCGCCGTCGAGGGTGTCGTCTCCGGCATCACCCTGCAGCGTGTCTTGTCCCGCGTCACCAAACAGGTTGTCGTTTCCGGCTCCACCAACCAGCAGGTCATCACCCGCAGCACCCGACAAGGTGTCATTGCCGTTTTCACCGCGCAGAATGTCGCTCCATGCGGTACCTGTCAGGGTGTTGTTTCCGTTGTTACCAACAATCAGGTCACCAACCGGTTGGGTGGTTGTTGATGTCAAAACAACCGGGGGGTTGCCTTCGTCATCAACAACGGTGACCACCACCTGCAACGTCCGTCCTACAGCCGCCTGACCGGGCGTGTAGGTGGCCGAGGTAGCGCCGATAATGTTGACGAATCCGGTTGGGGTACTCATTCTCCATTGGTAGCTGAAGTTACCGCCGCTCAGACCATCGGCATCGGCAATACCCGAAACAACCGCAGTCAGCGTCAGGCTCTCGGTTGGCGTCAGGTCATTAATCACCGGCACACCGGTGGTCGCCTGATTACGAGGCATGATCGCCTGGGTTTGCGCAGAGACTAAGGTTTCCGCATCGCCCATGCGGTCGTTAAAACTGGCGACGACGCGCAGCGGAGCGCCCTGGATTGTCCCCGGTACCCTGAACTCCACCCCGGTCGCCTGATCCCGCCATTGCCCGTTAACAAATGCCTGCCAGGTCATAGTAATGGCGACATCCGCCGCGAGGCCGTTGCCATCCAGCAAGTCCGCTACGTTGACGCGCAGCAAGTCGCCCACCGAAGGTGCTACGCTACTGATGTTGACGTTGCCCGTCGCTTTCTGCGCCGTTACCCACAGCTGTTGGCCATCACCGAACTCCAGTTTT
This sequence comes from Citrobacter sp. FP75, assembly GCF_018342065.1. Taxonomy (GTDB): domain Bacteria; phylum Pseudomonadota; class Gammaproteobacteria; order Enterobacterales; family Enterobacteriaceae; genus Citrobacter. The sequence goes on from NZ_JAFDOE010000001.1 coordinate 1,422,984, forward strand.
TCAATGTTCAGCAGGCGATCGGTACCATCATCCAGATTCAAGGCAGCATTTGGCGTTGCGTGGTCAACCCTGAGACTGCCGTCTGCCATACGGGTAAAGGCATAGTTACTGCTGACATCGCGGTAGACTGCCACATCAGTTTCAGTGCCATCGCCCTCATGCAAGATTTCACGCACGATAGACAGTTGATTCGGTTTCAGCGTGCCCGACAGCATGTACGATTTTAACTCGGCCATGCTTTCGGCGCTGGTCAGTCCCGCCATACCGGTGACGGCAATGCGTACGTTCAGCCAGGCATCACCATCAATGATGTCATTACCCGCTTTACCCATAATGCGGTCGCTGCCGCCGCCGCCGAGTAAAATATCGCTACCATCATCAGGGTTCAGGAGTACCGCGTTAGGATTAGCCGAGCGTTCTACGCCGAGAATGGCCTGTAAACCGTCAATTCTGTCAGCACCTTCCTGAGTGAGATTGTTGGAGAGGGGAACGCCCTGAACCGGCGCCGTACCAAGCGGCTGTTCCGTACCGGTTAAGATATCGTTGTATTTCCATCCCGATAGTCCTTCAACCAGGTCGAAACGGTCGCGCAGTATAAATTCCTGCTGATTGACGAAAATCGGGATCCCGAGGTCAGAGTTCGCCGCGTTCGGGTCGCCCTTATGGATAGCCCAGTCGAAACCGGCCATACCATTATTGCGCTGGATGCCCGCACCCTGAACCATGATGTCGTCACCGCCTTCACCATCGTAGTCAGTATCGTTGCCCTGACCATTCAGAACGTCGTGACCCACAATGGTACTGTTGAAGAACAGTTCAGAGTTGTCTCCGGCAAGGGTGTCAAATCCGTCGCCACCTTCCAGCCAGTCGTCACCTTCGTTCCCCATCAAGAAATCAGCGCCCGATCCCCCCAGTGCAAAGTCATTATCCTGCCCCGAGAAGACTTCCTGGGCATCTTCGCCGACGACCACGAAGTCACTGCCGCTGCCGCCAAAGACCAGATCGTTCCCGTTACCGGAGAAGATGACATCGTGTCCGGCATCTCCGTGCAAAAAGTCGGCATCGCCAACGGGCGTACCGGTGTCAGTAATGATGTCATCGCCGTCACCGCCGTGAACCACGTCCGCTTCATCGCCCCCGTCCAGACGATCATCACCGCCGTCGCCCCACAGGCTGTCGATGCCTTTCCCCCCGATTAACGTATCGTTGCCTGCCGTACCGCCAAGTACGACGTGCCCATCACCGGTATATTTCAGATATCCACCGTCGGCAAAGCCATCACCGTTCACATCAGCACCCGGATCGCGGCGTACCAGGAGCGGTGAGAGCAGATCCTTCAGTGGATTCCCCCATTTAGGATCAATTTCCGTTTGCAGGACGCGGTTCACTTCGAAAATATGGTCTGGTGTCTGGAACAGGTTGGCGGGCAGGTGGGAGGAACCATTTTCACCCAGATCGCTATTCCGCATGACCAGAGCGGAAAACGAGTTAGCCTCCAGTTCGTTGAGCATGTTCAGACCCTGAACGCGGCTCAGATAATAGAAACGGTCGCCGTCCTGCAACATTTCCATTTGCGTTTCAAAAACAAAGTTGAAGGTTGAACCCAGCATGCCGCCAAATTCGTTTTTGCGTTCAGCCAGCCCGCCGATCCAGAAATCGATCATGTTCAGGCCCGTTTCTTTGGTCGCCCACGCACCGGTACTGTTGAAAAAATCCATCGCATCCGCTGGTGGGGCATTGTTAGCGTCGCCAAACAGTAAGAAGTTAACCGCTGCGCGCTTACCTTCGAGGCTGGTAGCATTGAGGATCAGCTCGTGCTGACCATAGGCGGCCATAAAGTTAATGATCGAGGCGGGGTTTTTCAGGTACGTCGTAAAATCGGACCAACTGGTATAGGGCCGTAGTTGGCTATCACCGCTTAAGGCAAAGAACTGCTCACGGGCCTGATTCAGCGTTGGCATTGCCGTCTCACGTCCACGGGCAATGTTAAGCGCGCCTAAATCAAGCGGCAAACCGATGAGATTATTACGCAGGGCATCAGTAATAAATTCATCAATTTCGTTGCCGACTTGTCGCGTCATACCGCGCACAATCGCGCCGATAGCCTGTTCATCAGAAACGGTGGCACCGTTAATTTCATTAAATGCCACCGGATTAAGGAACGCCGCAATCAGGCCGATATCACCGTTTTGCATGTCAATGTCGGTACGCGCCACGGTCTCTGTCAGCATAGAGTGCCCGAAACGGTAAACGACATGTGCAAACTCGGCAAAGATCAGTGGGTTAATATCGGCCGTGTTTGAGAAGACAAACGGATCGACCGCAGGTTGTACAGTACGCGCAAATTCCTCGAAGACGAGGTGCTGGTACTGCATTTCCGTGGAGAAGCGTCCTGCCTGGAATAAATACTCTCCGTTCCATACCAGGGTGCTGGTATCCGCCGGCAGCTCGGTTATTTGGTGGTTCGGCATCAACCATTGGTTGATAAGGGCAACATCACCGGTTTCCAGCAGGGTGGTTTTATATTGCTCTACCAGGCGATTGTGTTCGCTGTGAAATACGGCGTGGACCGCGGTTAAACCAATGTTTTCATTACCGCGTCCGTCGCCGGTGATAAAGTGGCGGTCGAGCATTTCATCATCGTAGGTTCCAGTCGCCTGTGTGCCACCAATGACATCATCATTGTCGGCCACCAGACCCGTTTTTGGCGCGGCAGTATGCGCAATGTCATCAAGAAAAGCATGCCCGGTACGCAGCGTATCTGCGGATAAGACGCTACCGTTCGCTTCGACTAACCCGGCGGTCGTGACGATCTGCACTTTGCCATTTTCACTTAAAATCAAATTACCGTAACGATCGGTCGCCAGCAGGGGAACATTAAAAACGTCCTGATCGGTGAGTTTAATACCGAGCAAGTGTTCAGCCTGGTTTTTGACGTCAGCCCAGGTCGCCAGCCCACCGTTAGCCCCGCCTAATAAGTTACCGGTAGGCTCTGGTTTACCGTCGATTAATACGTATTCGCGGATAAAAATCTGATGCGAAGGATGGGAAGTGTAGGTTTGGTTTTGATCAATGAATGGGGTGGTCAGGTTTACAGTATCATGATTTTCATCAACTTCGGCTCGCGTTAATACCATAAAGTTAGTTGGTGATCCCTCCACATATAAAGGATCGTCGGGCTGCAACGGAATGAAGACAATGCCGTTCCCTCCTTTTGGTATTAAGTCCAGACCATGGTCAAAAAACTGCCCAAAAAAAGTCATCCAGCCATTAAAAGCGGGGGAGAGGCCAATGTCGGGAGACAGGTTAGGGATAGATAAACTGCCATTTCCCGTAGTCGTCCCGCCACCTGGGGCGTCTTTTAATTCGTTGAATGCTTCGAGTGCCGCCGGGTTAGACGCCGTTTGATCTGAGATTAAATTACTGATAATTCTGGGGTCTGCATCAATAACCGTGCCACCAATTTGCGTGTAGCTGGTCATCGCATCCGCATCCTGCCAGTTCAATGCCGTTAGCCTCGGCATTGTCTGGTCAGCAGAACCATATAATTCCTGACCCGGCAGGAGATTATTCCATGATCCGTCAACAGTGCGGAGTCCGTAGGGTAACAGCGGGCTGGATACTAAATCACGAAGCGCATCGCCATTGACGGTGCCATCCGGGTTAGTCGCTGCTTCAGATATTTTGATCTGCTTGAGAATAAAAGCGAGATCGTGCAGTGTGACAGTAAAGTCATATTGTGAGGCCATAATAATTACCCCTATCTTTGCCTTAAATTAGCTATCACCACTCGGTTCTTCTGTTTGCAACATACACATGAGAATGAGTCGTATTTAATTACTAATTGTTAGTGCATTGCAAAAGTCCATTTATTGAAATACTTAAAATATTAACTACGTAATTAGAGTTATTCTCCTGAAGTTATTGCTTAACGTAATAATCTCCACTTTACTTGTGGATTCAGCGTCAAAGAATGACAGACAGCCTTTTGCCCCATTGAATTTGTAGACATATTCAGGGTGCATAGCGTTAGAAGACGATGGTTTCGTTATGTTTAAACGGGTCGGGGTTTAATCTCACATTACATTTTTGTGATGATCATAACTATGGATTTTCCTGGTGCGACTTCACTCATACTTTTTGATGAGTAAGCGTGAATTTTCATTTCTTTACATTTCAATAGATGTCAATTTATTTTTACGCTGAAAAAACTGCGCCGGCGAGCAGGGTGGTTCTCAGAATATTACCACCTTATTACCACTCACTTATGCGGTACGCCAGAACAGATCATAAATAACCATGTTTATTATTTTTCTTACTAGTGAACATATCAACAACACCTTCTGTAAAAATTCATGCCGCGAACTCGTACCTACCCTGGCCTTTACGTACCGCAACGGTTTCTGTTGGTCACTAACACAATTAATCTGCGACAATCCTGAGTTTTATCTGCTTCCCATTAACTTAAGAAAAATTTTCCTTAAACGCATGTTACTTCCATTAAACCAATAAAAACATATAGTTAAACGCATGCAGAAGCGTTTATTTCTTATTTAAGATCGCTATTTATATCATTTGAGAAAACAAAGGTTTTAATCTCTGAGATTATTCTTAAACTAGTAATCATCGTAGGGTTATTCCTATGGTGCTATAAGACCTTGCTACCATATTGACTCCACCGCAAATAAATAGCGGAGGGAGACTATTGCGTAACATAGTCAGGATGCCTGTGCGTTTTTTATTAAGGATAGACAATATGAAAATCAAGATTCCACATGCCAGCTATATATTTGTTGCTGGTAGTCTGGCGCTGTTATTCGCTCAGATCGCTCATGCCGACTCAGCGAATACCATCACCTTTAAAGGCGAAGTGACCGAGCAAACTTGCGAAGTTACCGTTAACGGCGTAAATGCGCGGCCGGTAGTATTATTACCGTCTGTCGCTAAAAGCGAACTCGCGACTGCAGCCTCCTCAACAGGCCTGACAACATTTACCCTCGGTGTGACCGGTTGCACTATCGATACCGATGCTTTGGATATCAAGACGATATTTATCGCCAATAATATGACCGAACGCGGTAATTTGGCCAACACCGGTACGGCGCAAAACGTCGAGCTGCAGTTGATGACGAACAGCACCGGTACCACGCCTGTTGATCTGCGTAATGCAGCACCGGTTGCTGGCATCACTGTAGCGGCAGGCAGTACTTCCGGAGAACACGATTTCGCTGTGCAGTATTTCAGCCCGAGCGGCGGCGCGACCGCTGGTACGGTTGTCGGTACCGTGCAATACGCCGTTTCCTACCTGTAAGCGAGTTCGGTGTGATGAAAGGATTAGCGATAGTTTTGGCCGGAATGCTGATGTGCGCGAGCACGCAGGCAAGCATTGTCATGACAGGTAGCCGCATTATCTATCCTGCTGATAGCCGGGAAGCCAGCGTTCAATTGACTAACCGCGATGATTTCCCCAGCGTGGTTCAGGTCTGGCTGGATGATGGTAATGCGCAATCTGTACCGCAAACCGCGAACGCTCCTTTTGTCACCACGCCGCCAGTCTTCCGGCTGGCGGCACGAGCGGGGCAAACCGTGCGCTTGCGTTATGTGGGCAAACCGGTTGCGCAGGACAGGGAGTCGCTGTGGTGGTTTAATTTTATTCAGATCCCGCCGACAGACAAAGGCGCACTAGCAGACAATCAACTGTTAGTGCTGGTGCGCAGCCGCGTAAAAGTGCTGCTCAGACCAAAAGGGCTGGTGGGTTCACCGCTGGAGATGGCAAGTACCAGTCAGGTCTGGCTCCAGGAAGGTAAGCTGTTTTTGCGCAATAACAGTGGCTATTACCTCGCGCTTTCCGCGCTTGAGGTCAGCGGTGCAGGTAAAAAGCAGCGTATTCAGGGCGAGACTATCGCGCCGTGGACGACAGTATCATGGCCGACAACGATCTCGCTGCTGGGCAAAGCGCAGATGCGCTGGATTAATGACCAGGGTGCGACCTTAACCGGACGCGTGACGGTAGAGAATCCGGGCAATGTCCATCATTAGTCCGCGCTGGTGGTGGCTACTTCTGTCCGGCGCTGCCCCCGTTTTTGCAAGCGAATACACCTTCGATGAGGCCTTATTGCTCGGCAGTGGCTACGAAAAAGGGTTGGCGCAATTCAACGATCAAGGGAGTGTGGCCGCCGGACGTTACAGTGTCGATATCTGGCTGAACGGGCAGTACGTTGGCCGGGATGATGTACTGTTTCGCCAGAATTCGGATGGGCGCATTGCCCCCTGTCTTCCGAGCAAATTTTGGGATGAGCAGGGCGTTATAGCGACGCAAGGATTATCTGAGGCGTGCATTGAGCCTGCAGTGCGCGTCAGCGGTGGGCAGTGGGATTTCGATCAGGGTGTGCTGCGCCTGAATCTGAGCGTGCCGCAGGCTGCGCTTAAACGAACACCGATGGATTATGTGCCACCTTCACAGTGGCAGAGCGGTGAGAGTGTACTGTTTAGCAACTACAACCTGCACGTTTATCACAACAAAAATAACGGACTGCAAAGTGATTACGGCTGGCTGGGACTTAACAGCGGCTTCAACATTGGCAGCTGGCAGTTTCGCCAGCAGTCCTCCGCTAACTGGCGGCGTGACGACTACCGTGAAACCCAACGCTGGGACGCGCTGCAAACCTGGCTCCAGCATCCGATAGCTAAACTGGAAAGCCTACTGACCGTAGGCGAAAGCTACACGCCGGGCAACCTGCTTGGCAGCATGGCGTTTACGGGTATCAAACTGGAAACCGATCAGCGGATGTGGCCACAGTCACGACGCGGCTATGCGCCCGAAATTCGCGGTACGGCGTCTACGCCCTCGCGCGTGGTGGTCAAACAAAATGGTCGCACACTATACGAAACCAGTGTGCCGCAGGGACCCTTTGTACTTGATGATTTACCGAATACGGCCTGGGATGGGGATTTACAGGTTGAAATAACCGGCGCAGACGGTAAACAAAGTGGCTACACCGTGCCTTATGCCAGCGTACCTTTATCGCTGCGCCCTGGCGTCTGGCGCTACGGTCTGGTTGCGGGAAAAACCCGTGATTACAGCGCAGCCGACAGCCTGTTTACCGATTTCACTCTGGAGCGTGGGGTCACCAATTTGCTGACTGCAAACGGTGCCTTGCGGATCGGTGACGATTATCAGGCGCTGCTGATGGGCGGTGTTCTGGCAACCACGTTCGGCGCTTTTGGCGTAGATCTTACCGGTTCGCGGGCGCGGGTCGCCTCTCAGTCGCTGAGCGGTTGGCGTTTGCAAACTAACTGGAGCAAAACGTTCGGCCCGACGGGAACGCACGTCGCGCTGGCGGGTTATCGCTATTCCACGCAGGGCTACCGTGATTACGGTGATGTGCTGGGCGAGCGAAAGGTAAACGAAGGCGATGCGCAGTGGCGTTCGGACACGCTGCGCCAGAAAAATCAGTTTACCGCTACTGTTAACCAGACGCTGGGCGGCTACGGAAACCTGTGGTTATCAGGCTCGATGATGGATTACTACGGCGGCCGTGGAAACAGCTCTCAGTTACAAGCCGGGTACAACACCACCCTCGGTCGTATGACGCTTGGCGTGTCCTTTAGCCGACAGGACACCTGGTTACGTAGCGGAAACAACGCGCAGGGACAAAAAGAGAATATGGCGACGCTGACGCTCTCGATACCCCTCAGTTTTGGTGAACGTGAGCATACCCTGGCTCTCTCCGTCAGTCAGGCACAGCAGGCCGGACGCAACGCGCAGGTCGCCTTGTCCGGTGCAATTGACAGTAAAGAAACGCTCAATTACGCGCTGTCTGCGGGTTGGCAGCAAGGACAGAGTGACTCCAACAGTGTAAGCGACTGGAGCGGGTCGCTACAAAAAAATACCGCCTTCGGTACGCTAAACGGCAGCGTTTCACAGTCGCAAAACTATCAGCAGTGGTCTGCCGGTGTACGCGGCGCGGTGGTCGTACATCGTCATGGCGTGGTCGCCGGGCCGTGGGTAGGCGACACCTTTGCATTAATAGAAGCGCCGGGCGCAATGGGGGCCCGGGTTGGCGGTGGGCAAGGGGCAACGGTGAACAGTGGCGGTTATGCGCTGGTACCGTCGCTAACGCCTTATCGCTATAACAATGTGACCCTCGATGGAAGCGAAATGAACACGAATGCAGAGCTACAAGAGAACCAGCGTCGGATTGCACCGATGGCGGGCGCCGCAGTAAAACTGCGCTTTGCGACGATTTCTGGCTACCCGCTGCTCATTACTGTGGATAGCGAAGCGGCACTGCCGGTGGGGGCATCCGTGACCGATGAGCGGGGACGTATCGTAGGTATGGTAGCTCAGGGGAATCAGGTTTATGCCCGTGTCGAGGGTGAGCAGGGACAACTGACGTTTGAAGGCAGTGACTGCTCCCTACCATGGACACTTAACGAACAACAGCGCACAGAGCCGCTCATTGCATTAACGGTGGCCTGCGTGGTGAAAGGATGATCATGACGCGATTTCTTCTGCTGCTGGCTCTGCTTTCCTCCGGGGCGCAGGCCGCGTGCGAATACATTATTTATCCGTACAAATCGGGAAGCAGCGGCGCGCAGGGAACGCACCGACTCAGTGCAAGTACGGATGGCATCGCCAATGACTGGCGATCCGGTGGCGGAAATGACGCCTGGAATGGTCTGTTACCGGGCCTGAGTAAATCGGTGGATGTGACCAGCAATAGCAGCTTCCAACCGGCGGGGACAATCCTGACATCCAGCGGTGGTATTCCGTTCACCACCTATGCGCACAAAGGCGGTGGATACGATCCAGAGCAGGTCTTTTTTCGCTGTACGCCGGATACCGTCGGACAGCTTTATGAAGCCTGGTCAACCAATGGAGATGACGCCTACGCGGGTTGGTATGAAGCAACGGATGTGCCGGGGGCGCGTTTAACCGTCATGAAGAATGTGGCGCTGCGTTTGACCCATGACGCGACGGGCAGCGTCTTTACCGACAGTTGGCAACAGCGTCCACTGGAAAATCTGGATCTCGATACCAATGGTAACTTCCTGATTAAGGCCAAAAATTTCTCGACAATAAGTGCGGAGCTTATCAAAACGCTGGATACGCGCTATTACGTCAATCAGGCGCAGTCCGCGACCTATAACAGTTACGTGAATCCTAATGCCTACGTGGTGTTTCGCGGGCCGGGAACCACGTCCTGGGGGATAAAAGTAGGGCAGCCGCATCGGGGTGGAAACTGGGCGGGTTGGGCCAATGACTGGCCATCGGTGATAAGTCTGTACAATAACGGCATTTCTGTTAAACGGGCGGCCATGTGTCAGGTGACGGACTTTACGCCGGTAGTGCATCTGCCTCCGATTTCCGTCGCCCAACTCAGACGTGGGGAATATTCATCTGTGCCATTCCAGATAGGATTCGCCTGCGAATCAACGGTCGTATCTGGTGTGGCGACAGGGAAGAATAATGTGGCGATGGGGCTACTTGCGCCGGAAAGCAGCGTCAATAGCGCCTGGGGTTTTAATTTGATCACCGGTAAAACGGTGACCTGGCTGCTGGATACGCAATATGGTGCTGCCGGACATGCCCGTGGTGTAGGCGTTCAGGTTTACCGGGCAGGTAATCCAGTAAATTTTATGGCGATATCGACTACGGGCAGTGGAACAGAAGGCGGCTGGATGCCGGTTATTAGCAACAATACGCAGCACAATGGCAGCCAGGATGGCGTGAATTACTACAACGAAACCTTCGAAGCCCGTCTTGCGAGCTTTGGGGCAGATACGTTAACGGCGGGGAGTTACCAGTCACATGTCCAAGTTTTACTGCGTATTCAGTAGTATCTGGATGTTAGCGCTCAGCGTACAGGCCGCGGTCAATATCAACACAACCCGCGTAATTTTCAATCACGGTGAAACGCAGCGGTCAGTGATGCTGGTAAACGACGGTGATTATCCGGTAGTCGTGCAAAGCTGGGTTGATGACGGTTCACCTGAGAAGGGACCATCGCAAGCAAGTGCGCCTTTTGTCGTACTGCCGCCAGTGCTAAAAATTCGACCCGGCGAACAGCGAGAACTGCGAATCATGACTACCGGTAAGGGGCTGGACGACGATCGTGAATCGTTATTCTGGCTTAACGTTTATCAAATTCCCCCAGAAATGAAAACCACTCAGGCAGGTGAAAAAGTACGTTTAGCGCTAAGAAATCAGCTAAAAGTCCTATGGAGACCGAAAAACACAGGGGTGTTAACTGAAAAAACCATCAATCTTCTAAGTTTTCGCCATGAAGGCGGGGTAATTTACGCAGTAAATGACAGTTCATGGAACATAACCCTGGCTAATGTGATTTTTGGAGACTATTCCATCACTGGAATAGTGGTTTCACCGCATTCTCGGCGAGTAATTTTTAAGATGACCGCTCCTGAAATGAGGAATAATAAGATAAACTTTACAGTGGTTAACGATGAAGGAAATCGTTGGGGATTTTCAACTGTTGTAAATTAATGCAGGATGAACTCATTTCGGCTAAATTGACAAACACCCACATTCAGGGATCATGATGGCAAAAATATTTTTGCTCAACGGCACTGTTGTATTCTGGCCAGAGCGAAACGTATTGTACGCGAAATCAGATGAGACAAAACGTCAAACGTTAAGTAATCCGGCAACCCGTTGTTTACTATTATTAATTCAGCAACAGGGCCAGGTTATTGAACGCGATTATTTCTTTGAGCATGTCTGGTTTATTAACGGTGCTCAAGTCACCAATAATACCTTCTACCAGAACATTTCATTGCTGCGCCGCGCATTTAAAGAGCTGGGGCTGAATGAAGAGCTGATCGTTACCGTGCCGAAAGTAGGGATCCGTCTTGAACCACAGCTAGAAGTACTGGAGCAGGAGGCAGAAGAGCCTTCTGGCGATCAACCAATAGATTCATCATATTCGTTGGGAAGAGCGTCGCCAAAAGCACCGCGTAATCCTGCATTCTGGTGGGTATTGGCGGGAGTTGTCAGTTGCATTTTAGCCTCAGTCGTGACCTGGCAGACGCAATTTGATGCCAGACTCAGCCATTATGTGCCACTGAGTGTAGGGGAGGGATGTCACTGGTACGCTAATCAGGATGTGCTGAAATTTGATAAGCATCAGCAATTTATACGGACCAGTACGCTGGATTGTCAAAGTTACCCCTGGATTTACCTAACGCTGTATCCGAATTTTCCACGGATTTCTGCATTAACCTGTCGGCAGCAATATAGCCGCTGGCGGGATAATGACTGCGTTACACACTATTATTTCAAGGAGTCCAGAAATGTGGGTGCGTAATTTAAAATGGGGCCTTTGCCTCATCGTTGCGGTGGCGATAACGGTCACGGCTACGTTAATGCTACAGAGCTGGCAGCATTCACATTTCGATTGTTCTGGTGAGTTATTGATGGAGTATCCAGATATTCGTGGCGATATTTCCGTCAGATATGTTTTTAATGGCGCTAGCGGAGTTGCTATTTTACGCGGGCAAATTATCGATAATAACGGCGAGACGCTGGCGGTGAATCAGAATGTCTGGTTTTCCTTCACCCGCAAAGATGATGATTATTTCCTGCTATCAGAAAATGTTGCATCCAGTTCAGGAGGACTGAAGGTTCACCCGTTACTGGCCAGAACGCTGCCAGATTTTTATCTCAAGGCTAAAGAGCCTTTCTATTTCAGCGTAGTACGGCTCAACAACAGTACCCGACAGTTCTATACCAGTCGCTCACCATCAGTGTTTTGCCGCAACTAGCGGCAATGGTAGGGGCATTTTTTTCCCTTAATTCTCTGAATTATCTACCCGTTCACGCAAGCAGCGCGCCAACTGGTCTACCGTTTTCCCATGATCACATGCACGGTCAGCAGACTTTCCACCGGAATTGATTCTGCATTTAGCCCGCATTTCGCAAGGAGCAACGATGCAAACAAAGAACTGGAACCTGGGACTGTCGTTAATGGCAAAACATTTGAAGCGAAGCTGACTGTGTGGACAGTGATCGGTGAGCCAGATGGTCGAGGGGATACAGCAATGGCAGACAGCTTTCCATGTCCATCAGGATCCATTGCCGTTTGCAACCCGAGATAACCAACTGATTTAGTGAATACACAAAATTGACCTCATGATTAGCATGGATATGAAGAGAATGTACTCTGTACCTAACGAAAGAAATGAGAGGGAAGTCAGAAATCACAACCTATTGATTTATCTATGTGCGGATGTGAACAGTGAAGTAAAGGACCTTTGTAATCAATTTAACATAATATACATTATGCGCACTAATGTTGTAGTAGAAAAGTTGTAATGTCCGATAATGGCTAAGTTAAGATGTCCGGCGTGTATAATCAAGTAAGGATTACCATGACGGCTCTCGCAGCGGAGTTTTTCACATTGGATGAAGTTAACCGACTCAAAATCATTCAGGATGTCATCGACCGGCGTCTGACAACACAAATGGCAGCTCAGCGGCTTGGTATCTCCGACCGTCAGTGCCGTCGTCTGCTTGCGCGTTATCGTGAAGATGGTCCGATTGGCATGACCAGCCGCCGTCGTGGTAAATCCAGTAACAACCAGTTGCCTCAGGGACTGGCCGCATACGCGCTGAACATTATTCGCGAACGCTATAACGATTTCGGTCCGACGCTGGCCTGTGAAAAACTGTCTGAGGTGCACGGTGTTCATCTTTCCAAAGAAACCGTCCGTAAGCTGATGACTCAGGCCAGTCTGTGGGTCCCACGTAAGCAACGTGCGCCAAAAATTCAGCAACCTCGTTACCGCCGTGCCTGTGCCGGTGAACTCATACAAATCGACGGCTGCGACCACCACTGGTTTGAAAATCGGGGACCTAAGTGTACGGCACTGGTTTACGTTGATGACGCAACCAGTCGTTTAATGCAGCTTCTTTTCGTGAAATCTGAGTCTACTTTCACCTATTTTGAAGCGACCCGGGGCTATATTGAAAAACATGGCAAACCGCTTGCGCTGTACAGCGACAAAGCCAGCGTATTCAGGATCAACAATAAAAATGCAACCGGCGGCGACGGCGATACCCAGTTTGGCCGTGCGATGCATGAACTGAACATTCAGACCATTTGTGCAGAAACCAGTGCTGCCAAAGGCCGCGTTGAACGGGCGCACCTGACGCTTCAGGACCGACTGGTCAAGGAGCTCAGGCTCCAGGGCATCAGTTCCATGGAAGCTGCGAACGCATTTGCCGAAGAGTTCATGAACGATTACAACCGTCGTTTCGCAAAAGCGCCTCGCCAGGAGTTTGATGTTCATCGGGAACTGGATGTCGATGACGATCTTGATATGGTATTTAACTGGCGTGAAGCTCGTAAAGTGTCGAAATCACTCACAGTGCAATACGACAAAGTCCTTTATCTGATTGAAGACAGCGAATTCAGTCGTCGGGCGATTGGTAAATACATCGATGTCTGGCATTACCCGGATGGACATAAAGAGCTCCGGCTTAATGGCGTATCACTTCCCTACTCCACCTATGACAAGCTTTCTGAAATCGATCAGGGGGCCATTGTGGATAACAAACGTCTGGGGCGGGCCCTGGAAATGGCGCAGCTGGTCCAGGCCGAGCGGGATAATAACCGGTCGCAATCCGTACCATCCGGAGACGGCCCTTCTCGCAGGCGTAAAGCTCCCACGACGAAGAAATCCCAGCGTTCCCTGGATCAGGACGATATGTTCAATGCCCTGGTGAAACTTCAGTCACGCTCTGAAGAGATATTTGGGAAGAAACCGATTTAAAGCCCGGTAATCCATCCGGGCATGCCTGGCTGTCAGATTTTGGCCTGATTGACCCGTGCCGCGAGCTCCTGATGACTCTCTTTCCTTTCGCTGTAGCGGTCGGACAGGTAGGCTGTGTGCCCTTTCAGGAGTAACGTCATTTTGAACAACTCTTCGGTAACGTCGACAATCCTGTCATACCAGGGTGAGGGTTTCATGCGCCCTTCATCATCAAATTCCTGCCATGCCTTTGGCACTGACGACTGATTGGGGATGGTGAACATCCGCATCCAGCGGCCAAGTATCCGCATCTGATTGACCGTGTTAAACGACTGTGAACCACCACAAACCTGCATGACGGCCAGCGTTTTACCCTGGGAAGGACGAACAGCACCTTCACTCAGGGGTATCCAGTCAATCTGGGCCTTCATCACCGAGCTCATGGCGCCATGTCTTTCCGGAGAACTCCAGACCATTCCGTCACACCACCTGACCAGCTCGCGGAGTTCAAGCACTTTGGGGTGACTTTCGGGCGCATCATCGGGTAACGGCAGACCGGATGGGTTAAATATTTTCACCTCAGCCCCCATCTTTGCCAGCAACCGCCCGGCCTCTTCCGCTGCAAAACGACTGTAGGACCGCTCTCGTACTGAACCGTACAGGATGAGAATTCGCGGCATGGTTTCGTTGTTGCCCGTAAGTTTGCTGGCAAGCGCATCATCAAAATAAGCCGGTTCGATTGCTGGTAAGTCGGTCATAAAAAATCTCCATTTCATAAGCTATGCTTTAAAAGTTATCACATATGAAATACCATATGTATTGTTATTTTTTTACGAGGTTAAGCATGCTACAGCCTGTTCAGCTTTTTAAACTGCTCGCCGACGAGACCCGTTCAACTATCGTGATGCTTCTCAGGGAGTCCGGTGAAATGTGCGTCTGTGACATCTGTGCGGCAACCGCAGAGTCTCAGCCAAAAATTTCTCGCCATATGGCCCTTTTACGTGAAGCCGAGCTGGTCATCGACCGTCGCGAAGGAAAATGGGTGCATTACCGACTGTCGCCACACATGCCAGCATGGGCTGCGGGTATTATTGATACAGCCTGGAACTGTGAACGAGAAAACATACGCAACAAGCTCAGTAGCGTGGCATCTGTCTCCTGCTGATGGCGATATATATATCCGAATAAACAAATGTGAATGGAGTTTCTGATGTTACTGGCTGGTGCTATCTTTTTATTCACGCTCGTCCTGGTTATCTGGCAACCCAGAGGGCTGGGGATTGGCTGGAGTGCCTCACTGGGCGCAATTCTGGCATTGCTGACTGGCGTCGTTCATCTGGGGGATATTCCGGTGGTCTGGCAGATAGTGTGGAATGCGACCGCCACCTTTATCGCCGTGATCATCATCAGTCTTCTGCTCGACGAATCCGGCTTCTTTGAATGGGCCGCGCTGCACGTTGCCCGTTGGGGGAATGGCCGGGGGCGGCTGCTCTTCACCTGGATCGTCCTGCTTGGTGCGATGGTTGCGGCACTGTTTGCCAACGACGGTGCGGCACTGATCCTGACACCTATCGTTATCGCGATGCTGCTGGCGCTGGGATTCAGCCGGGGGGCAACCTTAGCGTTTATCATGGCCGCAGGGTTTATCGCTGACACGGCAAGCCTGCCACTGATTGTCTCAAACCTGGTGAATATCGTCTCGGCGGATTTCTTTAAGCTTGGTTTCTCAGAATATGCCGCCGTGATGGTCCCGGTTAACCTGGCCGCGATTGCGGCTACGCTGGTGATGCTGCATCTGTTTTTCCGTAAGGACATTCCCGCCGTTTACGACGTTTCTCTGTTGAAAGAACCGAAAGACGCTATACGTGATGTGAATACCTTTAAAACCGGCTGGCTGGTTCTGGTGTTGCTTCTGGTGGGATTCTTCGGACTGGAGCCGCTGGGCGTACCGGTCAGTTTGGTCGCAGCCGCTGGTGCATTGCTTCTGTTTGCTGTTGCGAAAAAAGGGCATGCCATTAACACCGGTAAGGTGCTGCGTGGTGCGCCCTGGCAAATCGTTATCTTCTCGCTGGGGATGTACCTGGTGGTCTACGGCTTACGAAATGCCGGTCTGACCCACTATCTCTCTTCCTTGCTGAATCAGCTGGCAGAGCAGGGATTGTGGGCGGCAACGCTGGGTACGGGCTTCCTGACGGCCTTCCTGTCATCAGTGATGAACAATATGCCGACCGTGCTGGTCGGGGCGCTGTCGATTGATGGCAGCACTGCGACCGGTGTTATCAAAGAAGCGATGATTTACGCCAACGTCATCGGCAGCGACCTGGGGCCAAAAATTACCCCTATCGGCAGTCTGGCAACGTTACTGTGGCTGCACGTTCTGTCGCAGAAAAATATCAAAATTACCTGGGGATATTACTTCCGGGTGGGCATTGTCATGACAATCCCCGTGCTGTTTGTCACGCTTGCAGCACTGGCGCTTCGTCTGTCTTTCACTTTGTAATGAGATACTGATATGAGCAACATTACCATTTATCACAACCCGGCCTGCGGCACGTCACGCAATACCCTTGAAATGATCCGCAACAGCGGTACAGAGCCGACCGTTATTCATTATCTTGAAACCCCACCATCACGAGCTGAGCTGGTAAAACTCATTGCGGATATGGGGATCACGGTACGAGCGCTGCTGCGTAAGAATGTCGAACCTTTTGAAGCGTTAGGGCTGGCGGAAGACCGCTTTACTGACGAGCAGTTAATCGATTTTATGTTGCAGCACCCTGTTCTGATCAATCGCCCTATCGTGGTAACGCCGCTGGGTACCCGGCTATGCCGCCCTTCTGAAGTCGTGCTGGATATTCTTCCCGATGCGCAGAAAAGCGCGTTCACGAAAGAGGACGGTGAGAAGGTAGTTGATGAAAAAGGTAACCGGCTGAACTAAACGTGTTCTTGTGACGAAGGGCGAGAGAACTCGCCCTTTTTTATTTAAGATAATCAGTGCTAACGGAGGATAAGAAGCGGTTGTTGCGTCTTTTGCAGCATTTCGGAGGTATGACTACCGATAAAGAACTGCCGCAACCTGGAATGACCGTAGGCCCCCATCACTATCAGATCGACAGCATTTTCCTCGGCGTAACGAATAAGCGCGTCCCCGACTGATTGCCCGGTAAGATGTGTTGTGCTGTTTTCTATATCCGCGTCACGTAAAATTTGCTGTGCGGTCAGCAGCTCTTCCTTCTTACCGTTTACCATGACAAGGTGGCACTCCAGCCCCCTGAGTAAGGGACTCATCGTCAGACGTTCCAGGTTACTCCTGCTTTCTTCACTGCCATCATAAGCCAGCATGACTCTGGAAGGCACTGAGTAGTTCTCCGGAACAACCAGTAGGGGTTTCTTTTGCAGACGAATAACGCTTTCCAGATGAGAGCCTACCGGATGCTGGCTACCCCGACGCCCCAGCACCATGAGACGAAGGTCGCTCAGCTCTGCCAGAACTTCATCCGGTGTACCGTGTTTTTGCATCAAAAGCACATCCGGGCTTCCCTGTTTTTGAAGCAGTTCAGCACAACTTTCCAGTATTGCTTTCCCCTGGGCCATCAGCAGGCGATTACGTTGCCCTTCAATTTCTACCAGCTCATCGGTCAGCAATTGCTGACTGTCTATGCCGAGAGTGCCGGTCAGGTCTGACACTACCGGGGTGCTGTCTTTTTCGATAACGTGCAACAGTGCTAGCTGTGATTGCAAAGTGCGGGCTGCCCACGCCGCATATTCACACACTGACCGCGTTGAAAGTGAACCGTCCACACAGGCTGTAACAGTATTATTCATAGTTTTCCCTCCAGTCTGTTAATGACCGCCCATCAGTTTTTCGACTTCTTCAGGTTTATCGTGAACACCAAACCGGTCAACGATGGTGCGGGTGGCTTCATTCATCCCACGTATTTCAACCCCGGCGCCCTCTCTGCGGAACTTAATGACCACCTTATCCAGGGCGCTGACGGACGTGATGTCCCAGAAATGGGCATGTGAAACGTCTATCACCACATTCTCAATCGCTTCACGGAAATCAAAGTGGCTCGTAAAGCGGTCTGCTGATGCAAAGAATACCTGGCCGGTGACGGTATACGTCCGGCTCGTCCCCTCCAGAACTGAGGTTACACGCATGAACCGGGATACTTTAGTGGCAAAATTGAGCGAAGCAATCAGTACACCGGTCAGCACACCGAAGGCCAGATTATGTGTTGCCACCACAACCGCGACGGTGGCAAGCATGACCACGCTGGTTGAAAGGGGGTGTGTCCGCAGGTTGGCAATGGAGCGCCAGGAGAATGTCCCGATGGAAACCATAATCATCACCGCGACCAGCGCTGCCATCGGAATTTGGGAGACCCAGTTGCGCAGGAACACAATCAGGCAAAGCAGCACCACGCCCGCCGTGAGGGTTGAAAGTCGTCCGCGTCCACCGGATTTTACGTTGATAACAGATTGCCCAATCATCGCGCAGCCTGCCATTCCTCCGATAAAGGATGTGCAGATGTTCGCGATGCCCTGAGCTTTGCACTCCCTGTTTTTGTCGCTTGGCGTGTCGGTCATGTCATCCACGATAGTGGCGGTCATCATCGACTCAAGCAGGCCAACCACCGCAAGCCCCGCAGAATATGGCAGGATGATGAGCAGCGTCTGAAGATTTAAAGGCACGTCCGGGAGCAGGAAGACCGGCAGACTGTCGGGAAGTTTCCCCATATCCCCGACGGTTCGCACATCCAGATGCAGCCACATGGCAATCCCAGTCAGCACCACGATGCACACAAGCGGTGAAGGAATGGTTTTGTTGATATAAGGGAAGAGATAGATGATCCCCAGCCCTGCCGCAGTCATGGCATAAACATGCCATGTCACATTGGTCAGCTCAGGCAACTGGGCCATAAAAATCAGTATTGCCAGTGCATTAACAAACCCCGTGACCACTGAGCGTGAAACAAAACGCATCAGCCCGCCAAGCTTCAGATATCCGGCTATCAGCTGGAATACCCCGGTCAGTATGGAGGCAGCCAGTAAATACTGTAAGCCATGATCTTTCACCAGCGTCACCATCAGGAGAGCCATTGCACCGGTGGAGGACGAAATCATCGCCGGACGTCCGCCAAAGAAGGCCATAACGAGAGGAATACAGAACGCCGAGTAGAGGCCCACCTGGGGATCAACACCGGCGATAATGGAAAAGGCGATCGCTTCTGGAATGAGTGCGAGCGCGACAACAATACCGGCCAGAACGTCACCACGGACGTTACCCAGCCAGTCCTTACGCGTCGAGGACAGCAACATAGTAATTTCTCAGTTTTTAGATACAGTCAGCCCTGGAGGGCTACATTTTTACGTACGGTAAAGCACATCCGCAGACGGGATGTTATTGAGTGCGTGCTGAGGCTTGCTCAGTACGACAGAGGAAGGAAAAACTCAGGGTGGCGTAATACGCATAGCGGTTGTCAGATTCTCCATAGCGGATGTGTATATATTGTCGGCTCTGTTGTCAGGAAGAACTTACAGAACACGTCGCGTTTGAACATGAAACACTTCAAAGCAGCCCAATACTACAAATAAAGCGAATACGGGGTCAACCCAACAAGGTACTCAAACGAAGAGGTTAAGATGCGATTTTTATCCAGGAATTCAATATTATCAAAGGACATTTGAACTTTGCCCCACCCCGGACATCTCTACTTAGCTTTGACAAATGTGAGATTAGGAAAAATGAGACATCTTATGGTTATCCTTGTTCTGGTCACCAATGGTCTCTGAAAGCGTTTTCTCTGGCGACGATTCCCGTACACGATTCATCTTGCCATCAAATGTACTCAATTCTTTTCTTGATGGCTCCCCAGGTTTCTCTTCACGATGGCTGAATTCGATACAAAACGTGCCGGGAAAGCCGATGGTTTGTTGGCAGCGCAGGATGTGGAAACTCTTCCACCTTTTGCATACCGAGCCGCTGCATTAGACGCTCAGACGGCGTGTTTAATACTGATGTAAACGATACGACTTCCTTTAACGCCAGCACCGCAAAAGCATATTCCAGACAGGCTTCAGCAGCCTCCAGTGCTAACCCTTGATGCCAGTACGACTTTGCGAGACGCCAGCCAATTTCAGTACAGGGTGAAAATGGAAATTTATCAGGCTGCGGGTGCAAACCGACGCAACCGACAAACTCATGCGTTTCTTTCGACTCTACGGCCCAAAATCCCCAGCCGCGTTGTTCAATCCCTTCCCTGAATCTCTCTGCCAGGTTGTCGCTCTCCGACCTGGAAAGCGGAGCCGGAAAAAAGCACATCACATCTGGGTCCGCATTCAGATCGGCAAATGGCGCCCTATCTTTCACATCCCACTGCCTTAAAATGAGCCTTGATGTTTCAAGCATATTTTCATTCCTTATCATCATGTTATGGCTAACAGCATGCACTATGTTTGCACTCCCCATGCAAATATCTCAGGAATAAACAAAATCAGCCCATAATGTCGTAATCTTAACGTGAAGACTCAATGCGATCCCATCTTTTACTGGAGACACTTACATGGCCGACTGGAATCCCGCACTTTATCTGCAATTTGGCAGCGAACGCTCAAGGCCCGCAGTAGAATTATTGGGTAGAGTGGCATTGGAAAATGTCCGTTCAGTCGCCGATCTGGGTTGCGGTCCGGGAAACAGCACGGCATTGCTACATCAACGCTGGCCTACGGCCAAAATCACTGGCGTGGACTCATCACCCAACATGCTCAACGAAGCGCGTGTAGCATTGCCAGACTGCCATTTTGTTGAAGCAGATATCAGCACATTCCAGATGGAGCAACCTCTGGATCTGCTTTATGCGAATGCTTCATTGCAGTGGGTACCAGACCACTATGAATTGTTCCCGCATCTTGTCTCACTGTTAAACCGTAACGGCGTGCTTGCGGTGCAAATGCCGGATAACTGGCTGGAGCCGACACATGTTTTGATGCGTGAAGTCGCCTATGAACAGGGTTATCCCGATCGTGGCCGCGCGTCACTTCCCGGTGTGCATGCCTATTATGACATTTTGACTGAAGCTGGCTGTGACGTTGATATCTGGCGCACGACCTATTATCACATTATGGATTCGCATCAATCGATCATCGACTGGGTCAGTGCGACGGGCTTACGTCCCTGGTTGCAGGATCTGAGTGAAAGTGAACAGCGTAAGTATCTGGCTCGCTACCATGAACTTCTGCAGGAGCAATATCCACTTCAGGAAAACGGTAAAATCCTGCTGGCGTTCCCACGCTTGTTTATTGTTGCCAGACGTGATTATTAAGCGCATTTAATTTAACATCTATGCGCGCCCTCGCCTTTTTTTGATGAGAATCTAGTGGTAAAACGGGCCATCTGCTAGTGTCTGAAAACGTTTCATTGACGAGAGTAGTCATGTCCCAAATCTATTCTGGCGGTTGCTTGTGTGGTTCAATTCGTTTTACCGCGACGAATCCCAACAATTCACATACCTGTTCCTGTGATATTTGCCGCAAGCACACCGGCGCACCCACCGTGGTATGGATTGAGTTTAATGCCGAGAACGTGGCCTGGACTGGCACGTCGGGTCAGCCTGCAACCTGGCGCTCCTCAGAAACCTCCAGCAGAGCCTTTTGCCCGCAGTGCGGAAGTTCTGTGGGCGCCATCGATGACGCCCCTGTCATTGCACTTTTAGTCGGGGGATTTGACAATCCGGATGATGAAAACCTGGCACCAGAATTTCACTCTTTTACAGATATGAAACCGACATGGTGGAACAAAGCACATCCCGAAGACTAACACTTTTATGTCAGTTGATAATGCTTATCGGGCATGTGTTTGGCGGGAACACCCGTTTCATCATTCATTTGCAGTAAATCAATTTCGATCGCATTACAAATCGCATCCAGCGGTAAGTCGTTATTTTCTGTGCCGAACGGATCTTCAAGCTCTTCTGCCAACGTGTCGAGAGAAATAAACGTATATGAAATCAGCACTGAGATAAACGGTGTCATATAGTGCAGATCTACCACCAGGGCGAATGGCAGCATAATGCAAAACAGATAGACCGTGCGATGCAGTATCAACGTGTAGGCAAATGGCACCGGCGTATTGGCGATGCGCTCGCAGCCCGCCAGAACCGCAGACATATCATTTAACCTGTTGTTTAAACTATGAAATAATATATCAGATAGCTGACCATTACGCCTGCGCACAGCTAACCATTCGCCCATCAGCAGCAAGATACGGTTGGCCGGTGATTGGCTCGCAAAGACGATTTGCAGGTCTGACGCGCTGAGATACTTCGCCAACGGTTCGGCCTGCGGATGACGACGCAAGGTCATACGTAAACAATGAGCAAAGGCAATTTGCAGGCGTACGAACTGCCCCAGTTCGCCATCGTCCGGCAACGTGGTTTTGACCTCTCGCAGTAGCGAACGGGAGGCAATCATCAATTGTCCCCACAGGTGTCGAGCCTCAACGTAGCGCGAATAACAGGCGTTGTTGCGAAAGCCTAAAAAGATAGCAATCGCGACGCCCAGAATGCTGAATGGTGCCAGGGTAAATTTAATACCCAGCATCGTATACCATGGCAGCATAATAATGACGGCGATGGAAAGCAGGAAATTCAGCAGCAGGCGTGAAAAAATCTTGGATAGAACTGAACCATGCCAGACGAATATCAGACGCAGCCAGTGTTGTTGAGGTCGAACGATCATGGTTATCTTCGAAAAATGTGAAAGCCGCGCCATTAAACGTGATCGCGATCAATGTTGCAAGCACCTCACGGCACTAAATCCCCTTTTGTTTCTGCCTGAAAAAAAGAGGCTCTGTTGTGACAGGTTGACTCCTTAGAATAAAAAATAATGTATGTTGTAACTAATTTGATGATGTAAGAAACCCGGCCTGAACCGGGTTTGGGTATTAACACAGCGGCTTAACGGCTTCGCGCATGCCTTTAGTCAGAATCATGTCCAGATCGGCAGAAACCTGTTCTACCAACCCAGAAACCTGGGTTAGGTCCTGCTCCCAATGCTCTTTCACCGCCAGTACCGAACGCACCAACGCCTCGGTGCTTATCTGGCGATCGCGGTGCTGGCTCCACAATTGCTGGAAGCGCTCAATCCAGTGAGCATCATCCTGAACCGGGTAAGACTCACCGTTACGCTCGCCGCGGTAGAAAGCAATCAGCGCCGCCAGCGCAAATGTCAGACGCGCTGGTAATTGACCGCTGGCCTGCTGGCCCGCCAGTAATTGCGGCAAAATGCGCGTGCGGAATTTGGTCATTCCATTCAGCGCAATCGACAACAGCTGATGCTTGATGTACGGGTTACAGAATCGACCGGTCACCGCGCTGGCAAAAGACGCCAGCTCATCGCGCGGTAAATCCAGCACCGGAATGATCTCTTCATAAATGGCTTTTTCAACAAAGGCACAAATCTCTGCATCATTCATCGCCTCACCCACCGTATCCAGCCCTGCCTGCCAGGCAACCGGCACCAGCGCGGTGTGTGCGCCGTTGAGGATGGCAACTTTACGCTCTTTGTACGGTTTAATGTCATCAACAATCAGCACGTTGAGCGGATATTTATCCAAACGCAGCTCTGTCGCTAATGACTTCGGCCCCTGAATCACAAACAGGTAGAAGTGCTCCGCGGTATCGAGGAAGGCATCGTGATAACCCAGTTCAGCTTCAATCGTGGCCACTTCGTCTCGTGGGTAACCAGTCACGATACGGTCCACCAGCGTGGAGCAAAATGCGTTCGCCTTATCCAGCCATTGTACAAACGCATCCGGCAGCGCCCACTCCTGCGCGTAGCGCAGAACCAGTTCACGCAGCGCATCGCCGTTGTAATCAATCAGTTCGCAAGGAATGATTATCCAGCCTTTATCCAGGGCACCGTCAAAATGACTGTAACGCTCAAACAACAGGCGGGTCAGCTTAGCCGGATAGCTCACCGCGGGCGCATCGTCGAACTTGTCACCCGCGTGATAGCTAATTCCTGCTTCCGTCGTATTGGAGAAAACAAAACGCATATCAGGGTTGTGTGCCAGCTTCAGGAACGCATCGTATTCGCTATAGACGCTGATTTCACGGTTAACCGAGCGAATTAAACGCGCATCGCTAACGGCCTCGCCCTTTTCATTCAAACCGCGAATGATGGTGGTGTAGAGACCATCCTGCGTGCTCAGAGATGGCGGAAATGTACTTTCGATAGGACGAACAATGACCACGCCAGAATTCAAGTCGGTATGTTCATTTAGCAGATCAACTTGCCAGTCAACAAAGGCGCGCAGGAAATTTCCTTCACCAAACTGAATAATACGTTCAGGATAGTGAGCACCGGGGAAATCGCGACGATTTAGTGTTTGCACAATGGGTTCCCTTTTTGATTAGTCATACAACCTGATTGAATTGGTCCGATAGGTTAGCAAACTTTAATACCTTGAAACCCTGTTTTGATCAATCCCTGGTAACAAATTACAGCGATTTGTAGAAAAGTGTGGTGCCCGTCAGCGTTCCGTCCGGCATCAGAGCATAGTCGGGGATCACGCCTGCCTTTTGCCATCCGCAATTGTGGTAGAACAACTCCGCTCCGCTACCGGTGGCCGTATCAAGTACCAGCAGAGTTTTACGCTGCTCACGCGCAAACGTTTCCAGCGCGTCCATCAATTCCCTTGCGATTCCCGAGCGTCGCACAGACGGATGCACCAGTAATTTAGCAACGTCAGCACGATGCGGCTGGTTTTCAGGTTGATCGACAATAAGCTGAACGGTTCCCACAATCGTACCCTGCGCATTCTCAGCTGCCAGCACGATCTTTTCGCCACGGGCAGCGCTTTGCACAACGCCCATCCAGAACGGCAGCGACTTATCACGAGTGAAGGGATGAATAAAACTCACGGATGCGCCGTCATTCACGCACTGTTCAAGCACGTCGCAAAGTTCGTCGATTCTTGACAGAATCTGTTCCGCACTCAGCACTACGCAGGGTTTACCGGTCGCCATGTTTTTCTCCTTAGATTGACCCCTTGATAGTGCGTTTACCCTTCGCACAACACAAGGCGTCTTATCATAGGATTATGTTATCTATGGCTGGTTCATCTGGATCACTAACCAGTGATAAATTACCGTGACAACGTAACGTTGCTGTTCTTCGCTTAGCGGTTGCCCCTGGGGAATATCATGCCATTTTGCCAGACAGCCTCGACAGCAGGTCGCCGTGGCGTGCTGGGCGATAAATACCGGATGGCCGCGCATCGGCGTCTGCTTACCATCATGGGCCGGAAACGCCGGGGCCAGACGTTTCGCAATAAAATCCGCGGCATGTTGTTCAATAACCGGCGCGCCTTTATCCATGCAATACTGTCTTTCTTTGTCACCAAGGCGAAACCGCGAACGAAAGGTCGATTTAGCCAGTCGGGAAAAAAGAGGATCGAGCGAGTTCATTAGTAGACCGAGCGCCCCAGTTGTTGGGTTAACTGTTCCAGCACCGCAATTCCCGCCAGTGAATTCCCTGCCGGATCCAGTTCTGGGCTCCAGACCGCAATCGCCATCTCATGCGGCACGATCGCCACAATACCGCCACCGACCCCAGATTTCGCTGGTAACCCTACTCGCCACGCAAATTCACCGGCATTCTGATACATACCGCTGGTCGCCATTAGCGCATTAATTTGCCGGGCTTGCATAGGTGTGACCACCGGCTCATTAAGATGAAAGGCATGCCCCTGATTCGCCAGAAAGACAAAGGTACGCGCCAGTTCCACACAGCTCATCTTCAGCGCACAGTAGTGAAAATAGTTTTGCAAAACGGTAGCAACATCATGTTGAAAATTGCCAAAGGATTTCATCAGCCAGGCAATGGCCGCATTACGTGCCGAATGTTCAAACTCAGAGCGGGCAACCGTTGCGTCATAAGCGATATCCGCAACGCCGCTTAGCGTTCGTACAACTTCAAGCATGCGTTGACGTGGCGCACTCAGACGCCCCTGCAGCATATCGCAAACCACCAGCGCGCCAGCATTAATAAACGGGTTGCGCGGTATTCCCTGCTCCATTTCCAGCTGCACCAGAGAGTTAAACGGATGTCCTGAAGGATCTTTGCCCACACGCTGCCAAATCTCATCTTCCTGATAATGACGCATCGCCACCACCAGACTGAGCACTTTCGAGATCGACTGAATAGAGAAACGCTCTTGCGCATCGCCCGCCTGATAGTGCTGACCATCAACAGTGCAAATGGCAATGCCCAGTTTGGAACCGTCAACGGAGGCTAATGCGGGAATATAGTCAGCGACTTTCCCCTGACCAATCAGCGGGCGAACCTGCTGCACGATGGTTTCTAAGATTAAATTGTCCATGGCCCTGGCCACAACATGCTCCTTGCTCGCAGGTCTGAAAGGCCTGCGAGTATAACAGAGCTGAATACCCGGCGTCAGACCGAAGGATGGAATCTGACACTCGAGGTATGAACCAGGTCGGCATCCCCTGTGGGGACGCCCTGAAGATTAAATACGATTTTTCCAGACGGTCTGTACATTACAAAACTCATGCAGGCCAAAGTGTGAAAGCTCACGACCGAAGCCGCTTTTCTTCACCCCACCAAAGGCGACGCGAGCATCGCTGGCACTGTAACCATTAATAAACACCCCGCCACATTCCAGGCGCGCGGCCATATTCTGCGCCAGCGCCTCGTCGGCGGTGAAAATCGTTGCCGACAAACCAAACTCGCTATCATTCGCCAGCGCCAACGCATGCTCTGCGTTCTTCGCGACGGTAATTGCCGCAACCGGACCGAACAACTCCTCACGGAAAGCGGTCATCTCAGGGGTCACATCGCCGAGAACCGTTACCGCATAGTAGTTACCCTTTCCGGCAATTTTTTCGCCACCGAGTAACAACTTAGCCCCTTGCGCTAACGAGGCCTCAACCTGCTGATGCAGTTCATCACGCAGATCAAAACGCGCCATCGGGCCCAGATCGTTTTCTTCGTTCATCGGATCGCCCATTTTGAGCTCACTGGTGGCATTCACAAAACGCTGAGTAAATTCTTCCGCGATCCCTTCTTCGACAATAAAGCGTTTCGCTGCCGCGCAAACCTGCCCGGTGTTTTGATAACGCCCAGCGACTGCCGCCTTCACCGCCAGATCGAGATCGGCATCATTAAGCACAATAAACGGATCGGAACCGCCCAGTTCAAGCACGCATTTTTTCAGCGCCGCGCCTGCCTGTGCGCCAATCGCCGCACCAGCACGTACGCTCCCCGTGACCGTTACCGCCGCGATACGCGGGTCATTGATCATCTGGCTGACGCCCGCGTTATCGGCATTCACCCAACCGTAAACACCTGCGGCAACGCCCGCATCAGCAAAAACCTGCGCGATAATCGCAGCACACCCGGTTACGTTAGGTGCATGTTTTAACAGGTAACCATTTCCGGCCAGCAGAATCGGAATGGCGCCGCGCAGTACCTGCCACAGCGGGAAGTTCCACGGCATGATCGCCAGAATAGTGCCTACAGGACGATACTCAATCACCGCATTCTCCACCAGCGTGGGTTCCGGATTAAGCATCGCAGGTCCATGTTCAGCATACCAGTCACACAATGCGGCTGACTTGGTCACTTCAGCACGCGCCTGCTTGATGGGTTTACCCATTTCACGCGAGATACACTGCGCCATCTCTTCCGCACGATTACGCAGAGCTTGCCCGATATGGTGCAGCATTTGCGCACGGTGCGCCACGGTGGTGTGTTTCCATTGGTTAAATCCACTTGCCGCAAGATCAAGCGCATGGTCAATCTCATCCACGCTGGCCCACGGTATCGCCGTTATCATTTCGCCGTTAGCAGGATTGACGGAAATCGCATGTGTTGCTGATGTGATGGTCATAGCTGTCTCTCTTTTTGCAGGATATGGTGACATCATGAGCGTATTTACTCTTCCTGAAAAATGAATAATATTAACCGCACCATTCACGAATAGAGAAAAATGATGGATCTGACGCAACTGGAAATGTTTAATGCGGTGGCGGAAACCGGCAGCATTACCCAGGCTGCCGCGAAGGTGCATCGCGTGCCGTCCAATCTCACCACGCGTATTCGCCAGCTTGAAGCCGATCTCGGTGTCGACCTGTTTATTCGTGAAAACCAGCGTCTGCGGCTTTCGCCGTCCGGGCACAACTTTCTGCGCTATAGCCAGCGGATCCTCGCCCTGGTGGAGGAAGCGCGAATGGTCGTCGCTGGCGATGAGCCGCAAGGGCTGTTCTCTCTTGGTTCGCTGGAAAGCACCGCTGCCGTGCGCATTCCTGCAACCCTGGCCGAATATAATCAACGTTATCCAAAAATCCAGTTTGCGCTGGCAACAGGTCCTTCAGGCACTATGCTTGACGGCGTGCTGGAGGGGACGCTGAACGCCGCCTTTGTCGATGGTCCGATCACCCATCCGGGACTGGAAGGTATGTCGGTCTACCGTGAGGAGATGATGATTGTCACCCCTCACGGGCACGTGCCGATTCAGCGGGCCAGCGACGTCAATGGCTGCAATATTTATGCTTTTCGCGCCAACTGTTCCTATCGCCGTCATTTTGAAAGCTGGTTTCACGCCGATCGCGCAATGCCTGGCACTATCCACGAGATGGAGTCCTATCACGGGATGCTCGCCTGCGTGATTGCCGGGGCGGGAATAGCATTGATTCCACGGTCGATGCTGGAAAGCATGCCGGGGCATCATCAGGTTAATGCCTGGCCGCTGAGCGAAAACTGGCGCTGGCTAAATACGTGGCTGGTCTGGCGTCGGGGGGCGATGACGCGACAGCTGGAAGCGTTTATTGAGGTACTGAAGCCCCAGCTGTCGCAGAATGCAGATTAGCTATATCCGGGTGATTAAAACTCACCCGCCCCCCCCTTCTCGTTAGCAGACAGAAAAACGTGACTTGAATCACGAAATGATTGTATTTTCACCAGTAAACGTTTTAAGATCGTGACCTCACCTTTTCGCAGCTAACCCGATTTATTTGATATGACAACAAACACTGTTTCCCGCAAGGTCGCGTGGCTACGGGTCGTTACGCTTGCTATCGCCGCATTTATTTTCAATACCACGGAATTTGTCCCCGTCGGTTTACTCTCCGACATCGCGCAAAGTTTTAATATGCAGACGGCGCAGGTCGGGATCATGCTGACAATCTATGCCTGGGTTGTCGCCCTGATGTCACTGCCCTTTATGCTGCTGACCAGTCAGGTAGAACGACGTAAGCTCCTGATTTGCCTTTTCACGTTGTTTATCGCCAGTCATGTGCTCTCTTTCCTGGCATGGAATTTTACCGTGCTGGTTATTAGCCGTATTGGGATTGCCTTCGCACACGCGATTTTCTGGTCGATTACCGCATCGTTAGCCATTCGACTGGCGCCTGCAGGTAAACGCGCGCAGGCATTGAGTCTGATTGCCACCGGAACCGCGTTAGCGATGGTGTTGGGTCTGCCCATTGGGCGTATTGTCGGTCAGTATTTTGGCTGGCGCACAACCTTCTTTGCTATCGGCGTTGCCGCGTTAGCCACCCTGCTCTGCCTGATTAAACTGCTGCCAAAACTGCCGAGTGAGCATTCAGGTTCATTACAAAGCCTGCCGCTGCTGTTTCGCCGCCCGGCACTGACCAGTATTTATTTGCTGACAGTGATTGTGGTGACCGCGCACTACACGGCTTACAGCTATATCGAACCTTTTGTTCAGACCGTCGCCGGACTGAGCGCCAGCTTTGCTACCGTACTGTTACTGGTTCTGGGCGCGGCGGGCATTATCGGCAGCATCATCTTTGGCAAGCTGGGTAATCAGCATGCTTCCGGGCTGATAAGCGCAGCTATTGCGTTGCTGACGGTATGCCTGGTGCTACTTTTACCGGCCGCTGACAGCGAAATTCACCTTGCCATACTGAGTATTTTCTGGGGTATTGCCATCATGGTGATAGGTCTGGGGATGCAGGTGAAAGTCCTGGCACTGGCTCCGGATGCCACCGACGTCGCCATGGCGCTGTTCTCTGGTATCTTCAATATTGGTATCGGCGCGGGTGCACTGGTGGGAAATCAGGTGAGTTTACACTGGTCGATGTCCACGATCGGTTACATCGGCGCGATACCGGCGCTGGCAGCGCTGATATGGTCAGTAATTATCTTTCGTAAATGGCCGGTCGCACTGGAAGAACAGCCTCAGTAATAAGAATGGCCCGGCATCACATACCGGGCCAATTGCTTACACGTAGGTTTTAATAATTTCCAGCACGCCGTTAATAATAAACTGCACGCCCATACACACCAGCAAAAAGCCCATCAGACGGGAAATGGCTTCGATGCCCCCTTTGCCGACCAGACGCATTATCCCGCCAGAGCTGCGCAGGCAACCCCACAGAATAATCCCAACCACCGCAAAAATAATCGGCGGCGCGACCATGATCACCCAGTCAGGAAACTCAGAACCGTGACGCACGGCCGAGGCCGAACTGATGATCATTGCAATGGTTCCCGGACCGGCAGTGCTCGGCATTGCCAGCGGGACAAAGGCGATATTAGCCGTGGGTTCGTCTTCCAGCTCTTCGGTCTTGCTTCTCGCTTCCGGAGAGTCATGCGCTTTCTGCTGCGGGAATAGCATCCGAAAACCGATAAACGCAACGATTAACCCGCCCGCAATACGTAATCCGGGAATCGAAATCCCGAAGGTATTCATGACCAACTGTCCGGCATAGTACGCCACCATCATGATGACAAACACGTAGACAGACGCCATTAATGACTGACGGTTACGCTCTGCGCTATTCATATTGCCGGCAAGGCCGAGGAACAACGCCACGGTAGTTAACGGGTTCGCCAACGGTAACAGGACTACCAGTCCCAGACCTATGGCCTTAAACAAATCCATCATAATGTCATCTTTCCTGTGCGTTAATCGTCAGCGGCAAGTATACGGTGAAACCACCGTGTTAAGCCATTTTAGCGATGTAAGGATTCGTTTTGTGCCTTTACGCATAAGTCAGTGTTATCAGAATCTTGAAAAGAAACGGCAGTGAATGAGCTCCTGAGGTTTTAGCAAAACGTGGCATTCGCCGACTCATTCATTTGACTTATATTTGCCTGAGCAATAATATCAGCCGTGACTAACTACTTGCCAGGGCAACCATTGTGAAAAGCACCAGTGATCTGTTCAACGAAATCATCCCACTGGGCCGCTTGATCTATATGGTTAATCAGAAAAAAGATCGTTTGCTAAACGACTACCTGTCACCGCTGGATATCACTGCATCGCAATTTAAGGTGCTCTGCTCCATCCGTTGCGCGGTGTGTATCACCCCTGTCGAATTGAAAAAAGTGCTGTCTGTCGATCTTGGCGCGCTGACGCGAATGCTCGACAGACTGGCCTGTAAAGGCTGGGTTGAAAGACTTCCTAATCCACATGACAAACGCGGCGTGCTGGTGAAACTCACCGAGCATGGCGCGACAATTTGCGAGCAGTGTCATCAATTAGTCGGGCAAGACCTGCACCAGGAACTAACAAAAAACTTAACGGCGGACGAAGTGGCAACGCTTGAGCATTTGCTTAAGAAAATCCTGCCGTAAACAGAAAGAGGTATGACGATGTCCAGACGCAATACTGACACAATCACTATTCATAGCATTTTGGACTGGATCGAAAATAACCTTGAATCCCCACTGTCACTGGAAAAAGTGTCGGAGCGTTCAGGTTACTCCAAATGGCACCTGCAACGGATGTTTAAAAAAGAAACCGGCCATTCATTAGGCCAATACATCCGCAGTCGTAAAATGACTGAAATAGCGCAGAAATTAAAAGAAAGTAACGAGCCGATCCTGTATCTGGCGGAGCGTTACGGCTTTGAGTCTCAGCAAACGCTGACCCGGACCTTCAAAAACTATTTTGATGTGCCGCCACATAAGTACCGTATGACAAATATGCACGGCGAATCGCGGTATTTGCATCCGCTTAACCAATGTAACTGCTAATCGCCTGTAAAAGACGTAACCGAGGAAATCATGAAAATTCTGTCATCTGCAATGCTGGCCCTGCTGCTTGTTGTTTCGGGTCAGAGCATGGCGGAACAAACCGCGCAACCTATAACGGCCAACAATCGCGATGCGATGATTATGCCGCCTGCGCAGGAGCAGTCCCCGTTTGATTTTAATCATATGGGTGCGGGCAGCGATAAGTCCGACGAGCTGGGTGTGCCGTATTACAACATGCGCAGTTTGTAACTCATTTTGCCCCGCCGCTGCGGGGCTTTTTTATCCCCTCATCTGCACAACCTTGCGCAAACGAAAGCCGAACACGTTGATGTACAACCCCGCCATAATCAGCAACGCGCCGATAAGCTGTAATCCGCTTAGCGTTTCATCCAGCAACACTGCCGCACTCGCCAGCCCAACGACCGGCACTAATAACGACAGCGGAGCCACACGCCAGGTCTCATAGCGTCCCAGTAGCGTTCCCCATATGCCGTAACCCACAATCGTCGCCACAAACGCCAGATACACCAGCGAGAGGATAGTCGTCATATCAATGTGAACAAGGCTGTCCACGATTTGATCTGAGCCATCAAGGATTAGCGATGCCAGAAAGAACGGCGCTATCGGGATTAATGCACTCCACACCACCAGCGACATCACTGCCGGGCGGGATTCATGCTGCATAATTTTCTTGTTAAAGATATTGCCGCAGGCCCAGCTCAGCGCCGCCGCCAACGTTAGCATAAAGCCGAGCATCGCCACATGCTGCCCATTCAGACTGGCTTCGATCAGCACCAGCACGCCAAACACTGCCAGCGCAATACCCACCAGTTGCTTACCCTGTAAACGTTCACCAAAAGCGAATGCGCCCAGCACGATGGTGAAAAATGCCTGCGCCTGTAATACCAGTGATGCCAGTCCGGCAGGCATGCCAAATTTAATGGCGCTAAACAAAAACGCGAACTGGCCAAAGCTGATGGTCAGGCCATAGCCGAGCAAAAGCGAGAGAGGGATTTTCGGTCGGGCAACAAAGAAGATAGCCGGAAATGCCACCAGCAAAAAACGCAACCCCGCCAGCATCAGCGGCGGCATATTGTGCAGGCCCACTTTGATGACGACAAAATTCAGTCCCCACACCACCACGACCAGTAATGCTAACAGTCCGTCTTTACGCGACATTCCCCGCCCCTGTAAATATTAAATTTTTGTAAACAAGCTAAAGTAACGGAAATCGTTGCCCGGCAACAGATCATTAATTCAGGTAGGGTTAACCAGGCATTTTCGGACAACTTATTGAGTATACATCACACATTTGCCATGCTATTTCTGTTTGAAATTTAATAAAAACATAACAACATGCATTGTCGGGCAGGAAAATGAATACCACTCTGAGAAGGTCCACCTTCGCGTTACTCGCCTCATCACTGTTATTAACAATTGGACGTGGCGCCACGCTCCCGTTCATGACCATCTATCTCAACCGTCAGTACGGGCTGAGCGTCGATCTGATTGGTTACGCCATGACGGTCGCCCTGACCATTGGCGTCATCTTTAGTCTTGGCTTCGGTATCCTGGCTGATAAGTTCGATAAGAAGCGCTATATGCTGCTGGCGATTACCGGCTTTGCATCCGGCTTTATCGCGATTCCGCTGGTGCATAACGTGGTCGTGGTGGTGCTGCTTTTTGCCCTGATCAACTGCGCCTACTCCGTCTTCGCCACGGTGCTGAAGGCCTGGTTTGCCGATAATCTCTCCGCCACCAACAAAACCAAAATTTTCTCGCTTAACTACACGGTACTGAATATTGGCTGGACCGTGGGTCCGCCGCTCGGCACGCTACTGGTGATGCAAAGCATCAACCTGCCGTTCTGGCTGGCTGCGTTTTGTTCGGCCTTCCCGCTGGTGTTTATCCAGACCTGGGTAAAACGTTCACAAACGCCATCCGAAGGGCTGAACGCGTCGGTATGGTCGCCTTCGGTACTGCTGCGTGATAAAGCCTTATGCTGGTTTACCCTGTCCGCATTTTTGGCTTCGTTTGTTGGCGGCGCGTTTGCGTCGTGCATTTCTCAGTACGTCATGGTCGTCGCTGACGGTGATTTCGCGGAAAAAGTGGTGGCGGTCGTCCTGCCCGTTAACGCGGCGATGGTGGTTACGCTGCAATATGCCATCGGACGTCGCTTGTCCACCACCAACATCCGCCCGCTGATGGCTGGCGGAACGTTGTTCTTTGTGCTGGGTTTGGTGGGGTTTATCTTTTCCGGCAACAGCCTGCTGATGTGGGGCATTTCTGCGGCGTTTTTCACTATCGGCGAGATAGTATACGCGCCGGGCGAATATATGCTTATCGACAACATCGCCCCGGCGGGGATGAAAGCGAGCTATTTCTCTGCCCAGTCGCTGGGCTGGCTTGGCGCAGCGTTTAACCCGTTAGTCAGCGGCGTTATTCTGACGACCCTGCCTTCCTGGTCGCTGTTTGTGGTGCTGATGATCGCCATCATCCTGGCCTGGATACTGATGCTAAAAGGCATGCGAGCCAAAGCGTGGAACCAGCCCGCCGTCGGTTCAACCTTTGTTTAAGGTTAAATTGCTACTATAGTCATTAACGGGGTGACATTAAGGTAAGAGAGGAAACTCACAAATACAGGAGTATTGACTATGCTGGGTAATATGAATATTTTCATGGCCGTTCTGGGAATTATTTTATTTTCTGGTTTTCTGGCCGCTTATTTTAGCCACAGATGGGATGATTGATGAACGACGACAGTCCTGAACCGAACCGGCCCCTTGTTGCATCACTGCTCAAGGGGCCATTTTTTTGCATGTTCCCGTCCCCTGAACACTTATTACCTGAACGACAGGTAAAAAAAACCGCCGGATAAACCAGCGGTAAATGCTTGCATGGATAGATTTGTGTTTTGCTTTATACGTTATCAGGCAATTCCCTGCACAGATAACGAATAGTTAGCAAACTCTATCATCGACTACCCCAATGAAAGTTAAACGAAACGAAATCATCTCAACAAATCTCACGTTCAGACACGCGTCGTTATCCGATCGTTGGTGCTTACCAGCGTGACTTGTTCGTGTTCATCCATAAACATACAGCGATTCCTGCCAGTCTGTTTCCCTTCATACATGGCTCTGTCAGCACGCCCGAGCGCCGTATCCAGCGTTTCTCCCTGATGAACTCTGGTAATGCCTGCCGTTACCGTGATGCTGATCTCCCCCTCCGGGTACGGAATTTTTTTTTGCCCAATGAGATGACACAGACGCAAGCCCGCCTGGCAGGCCTGCTCATCTGTCTTTGTTTTAATCAGAATAATAAACTCTTCACCACCGTAACGATACGCAACCTCATCATATCGCGTCCACGACAATAAATTCGATGCCAAAGTACGTAGCACGACGTCACCCACCAGATGACCGTAGTTATCGTTGACATATTTAAAACGGTCAATATCCAATATTAATAAATACATATTAAGAGATTTGGTATCGAGTAATTGCTGGTCAAAAGACTCATCAAGCATTCTTCTACCGGGTAACCCAGTTAACACATCAATATTACTGCGAATATTAAGTAAATAAATTTTATAGTCCATTACAGCAGACGTAAAAGCCAGTAGCGCATCCTGGAATCTGTCGAAATGCCATGACTGGCTACGTTCTTCCACTATTGCCAATAGCAACTCTTTACCTAATAAATGCATTTGTTCATGTGCTGCATTTATCTTACTCACATAACTATCATCTTCGTCATCCTGTGCCAGACGCGAGTTAAGCCACTGTCCGAATTGACAGGCATGGTGCGAATTTTGGCCCGAAATATCCACCTGAGTGACATCAGATGACACCATGCAGCGAAACATTTTTACTAACCATTTATAGTGAGCATCAATTGAGTGATTCAGATCAAGCAAGATTGAATCTATTTCTGCCGTTTTCCTCATCATCACGGCTTCCTTCCCTGTGTGAGTATTGTTGATATACAATAGTTTAACGGCAATAAAGAAAAGTTATGTAAATTTATTAATAGTAATTAATATGCGGATTCTGGATTAGGGTGAGTACGGTCAGAGAACCACCTGACCGTACTCTCTCGATTACTGTTCTAATCCCCGGTTGCGCAGCATCGCATTAATTCCGGGCTCTCGCCCCCGCCATGCCGGATATAATCCGTGCAAATCAGAGCTATTACCACGAGAAAGAATTGCCTCACGGAAATATTGGCCATTTTCTCGTGTTAAACCGCCGTTTTCGACAAACCACTGGTAGCCGTCGTCGGCCAGCATTTGCGTCCACAAATAAGCGTAATAACCTGCCGCGTAGCCGCCACCGAAAATATGAGCAAAATAACTGCTGCGATAGCGTGGCGGTACAGCCCGAATATTAAGGCCTTCCGCTGTCAGCGCCTGCAGTTCAAATTCCTCTACTGACAGAGCAGAATCAGTGTTTTGCAGACTGTGCCAGTGCATATCCAGTAATGCGGCGCTGAGCAACTCGGTCATATCGTAGCCTTTGTTAAACAAGCTGGCCCGCTGCATTTTATCCTGCAACTCCTGAGGCATTTTTTCACCAGTTTCTACATGGCGCGCATAGCGGGCAAAGACCTGCGGATGGCTCGCCCAGTGTTCATTAATTTGTGAGGGGAATTCGACGAAATCTCGCGGGGTATTGGTTCCTGAGAGCGTCGCATAGCGTTGGCTGGCAAACAGGCCGTGTAAGGTGTGTCCAAACTCGTGAAACAGCGTGATAACATCATCCCACAGCAGCAAGGCTGGCTTGCCCTCGGCGGGTTTCTGATAGTTACAGACGTTGTAAATGACCGGTCTGGTTTCGTTAAGCACCGATTGCTCAACAAAATTCCCCATCCATGCGCCGCCGCTCTTTGATTCCCTGGCGAAGAAATCGCCGTAGAACAGCGCCAGTCCCGTGCCATCGTGATCAAAAATTTCCCATACCCGCACATCCGGGTGATAAACAGGGATGTCGAAACGTTCGATAAACTTAATGCCATAGAGCTGATTTGCCGTCCAGAATACACCTTCATTCAGCACCGTATCTAAAGCAAAGTAGGGTTTAAGCTGCGCCTCATCGAGGGCATATTTCTCACGGCGAACCTGTTCGGCATAGTAGGCCCAGTCCCAGGCCTGCGCATTAAAATCCCCCTGTTCTGTGTCTATGGCTTTCTGGATTTCAGCCAGCTCATCGCAGGCTCTCTGACGCGCAGCCGGAGCAATAGCCCGCATAAAATCGAGCGCCGCCTCGGACGTTTTTGCCATTTGATCGGCAATTTTCCATGCCGCATAGTGCGCAAAACCGAGTAACTTCGCCTGCTGCGTTCGGATTTCCACCAGCCGCTGGACGATGGCGCGAGTATCGTTGGCATCGTTATGCTCAGCCCGCGCCCATGCACGGGTAAACAAATTCTCTCGGGTCTGCCTGTCGTGTAACATGGCGAGCGCAGGCTGTTGCGTGGTATTCAACAGCGGGATAACCCAATGGCCCTCAAGTCCTTTTTCTCTCGCGGCGGCCGCCGCCATGGCGATCGCTTCCGGGCCTAATCCGTCCAGCTGGCGGACATCATCAACCACCAGGGCACCTGATTTATTCGCCGCCAACAAACGCTGATTGAACTGGCTTGTCAGGGTGGCCGATTCGGTGTTCAGCGCTTTGAGGCGCGCTTTATCTGTTTCACGTAGTCGGGCACCGGCCAGGACAAAACGCTGATGAACAACCTCCAGCAGACGTAATGACTCTGCGTCCAGCCCTAACGAGGCACGCTGTTGCCAGACGGACTCAACGCGCGCGAAAAGCGCAGCGTTGAGATAAATATCATCCGCCAGCGCCGCCAGCTCAGCAGAGAATTCTTCATCAAGACGCTGTAACTCATCATTGGTATGCGCCGCCGCCATGGCAAAGAAAACGCTGGTCACGCGCGTCAACAACGCGCCGCTCTGCTCAAGCGCCAGCAGCGTATTGGGAAAATCCGAAGCCTGTGGGTTTTGCACAATGGCATCAATTTCCGCGCGCTTTTGCTTTACGCCCTCATCAAAAGCAGGACGATAATGATGCACTTCTATGCGATCAAATTGCGGGGCCTGATAAGGCAAAGTGCTTTGACGTAAAAAAGGATTCGTTAACAACATCTTTCACTCCTGAAAACGATTTGTTTACTAGATTAGGCTTCCGGGGAATCGACCGCAATCACGTTACGCAGCATTAGCTCTGAACAGAATTGACGTGGTATGGTAATAGCACATAAAAAGCGTTGAGGAACAGTGAGATGATCGTTTTAGTAACCGGAGCAACAGCAGGTTTTGGTGAGTGCATTACGCGTCGTTTTATTGAGAATGGGCATAAGGTAATTGCCACCGGACGCCGTCAGGAGCGCCTGCAGGAACTGAAAGATGAGCTGGGCGATAACCTGTATACCGCACAACTTGACGTACGTAATCGCGCCGCTATTGAAGAAATGCTGGCCGCCTTACCTGCTCAATGGCGCAACATTGATGTTCTGGTCAACAACGCCGGTCTGGCGCTGGGTCTTGAACCAGCCCATAAGGCTAACGTTGACGACTGGGAAACCATGATCGACACCAACAACAAAGGATTGATTTATATGACCCGCGCCGTCCTGCCGGGCATGGTCGAGCGCAATCGTGGCCATATTATCAATATCGGTTCAACCGCGGGTAGCTGGCCCTATGCCGGGGGTAACGTGTACGGCGCAACGAAAGCATTTGTTCGCCAGTTTAGCCTGAACTTACGTACGGACCTGCACGGCACCGCAGTGCGCGTGACCGATATTGAACCGGGTCTGGTTGGCGGCACGGAGTTCTCTAACGTGCGTTTCAAAGGCGACGATGAGAAAGCCGTCAAAGCCTACGAAAACACCACCGCGCTGACACCGGAAGATGTCACTGAAGCCGTGTGGTGGGTGGCTTCGCTGCCTGCGCACGTCAACATTAACACCCTCGAAATGATGCCTGTTGCACAGTCCTTTGCAGGTTTGAGCGTTCACCGGGGTTAATTTTTGTACCCGGCCTCGGGCCGGGTACAGATACCACCGAATAAGTGATAAAGTATTCAGGTTAACTCTCTAAAAAGTAAGAATGAATGACCGTAGAAACGCAGCTCAACCCTACACAGCCGGTTAATCAGCAGATTTACCGCATTCTTCGTCGCGACATCGTGCAGTGCCTGATTGCGCCCGGCACGCCGCTTTCGGAGAAAGAGGTTTCCGTCCGCTTTAATGTGTCACGCCAGCCGGTACGCGAAGCATTCATCAAACTGGCGGAAAACGGCCTGATTCAGATCCGCCCGCAGCGTGGCAGCTATGTGAACAAGATTTCGTTGTCGCAGGTGCAAAATGGTTGTTTTGTTCGCCAGGCCATTGAATGCGCCGTCGCCCGTCGCGCCGCGTCGATGATCACTGACAACCAGTGTTACCAGCTCGAACAGAATTTGCATCAGCAGCGCATTGCCATTGAGCGTAAACAGATTAACGATTTTTTCCAGCTGGACGATGAGTTTCACCAGAAACTGGCGTTAATTGCCGATTGCCAGCTCGCATGGGACACCGTTGAGAATATTAAGGCAACCATCGACCGCGTTCGCTATATGAGTCTCGACCACATCTCCCCACCGGAAATGCTCCTTCGTCAGCATCACGACATTTTTTCCGCGCTGGAGAAACATGACAGCGATGCCGTAGAGCGCGCGATGATGCTGCACCTGCAGGAAATCGGTGAGTCCGTTCAGTTGATTCGCCAGGAAAATAGCGACTGGTTTAGCGAAGATTAATCCCTCCCCCTCACCTCGTTTTGGGGTGAGTTTATGCGTCCTTTTATCCCCCCTTCAGATCCGTCCAAAAAAAGCTGTGATTTTGATCTAAAACAAAAAAATTCTTTAGCGAGAAGCGTATTTATATTGCGCCCGTTACGTGGGACTCAAAAGCCCACGGGCTTTGACGGTAAGTTGGAGAGGAGAAACCACCATGAAAACATACGATCGTAACCGTAACGCAATCACCACCGGCAGCCGTGTCATGATCAGCGACACTGGCATCACAGGCCGCATCAAGGCTATTGATTCCGATGGCCTGACCGCAGAGCAAATTCGCCGCGGGAAAACAGTGGAAATCGAGGGTTGTGAAGGCAAGTATGCCCCTCTCGAATTGATTCGTCTGGGTATGAACTGATTGGTGTGAGTGTCAGCAAATAACGCGCCATCTGGCTGTAGTCTTAGCCGGATGGCGACATAATCGTTTTACTCCGTTACTTCAATTTCGCAGCATACTTCGCCACCGTCGCCTTCGCCCCTTCCGCCAGCAACGCAAGATATGCTTCGGTGACGTTGGTTCTGAACAACTCAACCAGCGGCAGTTCGCGACCAAAAATAGCATCGATTTCCAGCAGAGCCTGAACGCGCTCTTCACCTTCTTTACTGCTCTGCACCGCGTTCTGGATAACCGGCAACAGCGGATCGCTAATCTCAATCGCCTCGCCCTGTTCATCCACACCACCAACGTAACGCATCCAGCCTGCCACGCCCAGCGCGAGCAGATCGAAACGGCTGCCGTGCGCAATGTGCCAGCGCACCGAATCGAGCATACGCTGCGGGAGTTTTTGGCTGCCGTCCATCGCAATCTGCCAGGTACGGTGACGCAGCGCCGGGTTACTGTAACGCTCAATTAACCGAGCGGCATACTGCTGTAAATCAACGCCTTTTACTTTCAGCGTTGGGGCCTGCTCCTGCAACATTAGCGCGCGGGCTGCACAACGGTAATTGTCGTCGACCATACAATCATTAATGTGCTGATATCCTGCCAGATAGCCAAGATACGCGAGGAAAGAGTGACTGCCGTTAAGCATACGCAGTTTCATTTCCTCGAACGGAATCACATCGGCCACCAGCTCAGCCCCTGCCTTTTCCCATTGCGGGCGACCGGCAACAAAGTTGTCTTCGATAACCCATTGACGGAACGGTTCACATGCCACGCCCGCCGGATCGCGTACGCCGGTGAGCTGTTCAATTTTATCCAACGTATCTGGCGTTACCGCAGGGACAATACGATCGACCATGGTCGACGGGAATGTCACATGACGTTCGATCCACTCTGCCAGCTCAGCGTCCACTGCGCGCGCGTAAGCAGTAACCACGTTACGCATGACATGACCGTTTTCAGGCATGTTGTCGCAGGACATCACGGTAAATGCGGCCAGGCCGGCTGCTTTGCGGCGTGAAAGCGCTTCAACGATGACGCCCGGCGCAGATTTCG
This sequence comes from Citrobacter sp. FP75, assembly GCF_018342065.1. GTDB lineage: Bacteria > Pseudomonadota > Gammaproteobacteria > Enterobacterales > Enterobacteriaceae > Citrobacter. Next base: position 1,464,069 of record NZ_JAFDOE010000001.1, read on the forward strand.
GCTGATGTGGATTTTGCAGGTCGGCAGCGATCATCGGACTTTCCAGCATCAGTTGCCCGGTCGCCGGAGAGTGGCAATACCCTTTCTCGGTAATGGTGAGGGAAACGATAGCCACCTGCGGTTCACACAGAGCCGCAAAAATGGTCTCAAGACCATCAACCTCTGCATGCAGCGCGTTTTTAACTACACCAACCACTCTCGCCGTCCAGGCATCTGCCGACATTTCTGCGACGGTATACAGATTATCCTGTTGTTTCAGATCGGCAATTTGCTGCTCGCCGCCAATCAGGTTAACTTCACAGTAACCCCAGTCACTGTTGTGTTCAGCGGCCAGGATATCAGCGTAAACACCCTGATGCGCGCGGTGAAACGCACCAAATCCCAGATGAACAATGCGCGTGACCAGTTTGGTACGATCGTAGCCAGGAAGTGCAGCCCTGGCAGCTAAGAGCTTGTTTTGCATGGTATGACCTACTTATCAATGAAATCAGGACCGTCTCAGAGTAACGCCTGTATGGTTGTATGTTTTGATATACATTAAGCTTTTTAGTATTGGTATGACATCATTTGAAGTTATGTGACAGCATGATCGAGACATTGCCGTTTCATCTCGACCATACCGCTTAACCCATTAACTTGCCTGAGTGACCCCGGCACGCACCTTCTTGGTTTGACTCACTTCTGCTGCATCTTCCAGAACGCTCAAATCGCGATCTTTTACTTCAGGCATCAGGAGAGCTGAAACTAATCCGATCAGTGAGTAGATGATGACCATCACCAGAATAGGCCACCAGGAATTGGTCATGTTGCAGAAAATACCAGCTAACACAGGACCAAAACCGACGGCGACTAACCCGCCTGCTTCTTTTGAAATCGCCATACGCGTAAATCGATTACGTGCGCCGAACATTTCGGCCATGGTGATGTTTTCAAGGGCAAACAATCCCAGCACCGCAAAGTTATGGATCACAATCAGCGCGGTCATGATAACGCCCGGACTATACGAATTATCAACCACAATAGACAGCATTGGGTATGCCAGAATTATTGCTGATATATTCAGGATAATATACGGCAAGCGGCGACCATATTTATCTGATAACCACCCCAGAAGCGGTATTGTAATAAATCCAATGACAGAACTTATCATCAACGCATCGGTAGGTATCGATTTATTAAATAACAACGTCTGGACCAGATAGCCGGCAAGGAATGTCTGAATTAAACCTGAATTACCCGCCTGACCAAAGCGTAATCCGGTTGCCAGCCAGAAAGATTTACTGGTAAACATCGCCCCCAGCGTATTCTCTGATGGGTCATTTAATGCAGGTGCATTTTCCCCGTTATTTACTTTCTCAAATACCGGGCTTTCTTTGAGGTTCATTCGCAACCAGATGGCAAAAATCATCACCACCACGCTTGCCAGGAATGGAATACGCCAACCCCAGGCTAACAACTCCTCACGATCAAGCGCAAAGAACATCACCGCCCAGATAGCCGTTGCGCTGAGCGTACCGCAGTTTGTTCCCATCGCCACCAGGGAGGAAATAATGCCACGCTTTCCTTTTGGTGCGTACTCTGCAAGCATGGTTCCCGCGCCAGAAATTTCAGCACCGGCCCCCAAGCCCTGCACGATACGCAGCGTCACCAGCAACACTGGCGCAAAGATACCAATTTGTGCATAGGTCGGCAGTACGCCAATTAGCGTTGTGCAGATCCCCATCATGGTGATGGTAATAAACAGCACCTTTTTACGTCCGATGCTGTCACCCATTTTACCGAATATAAATGCCCCAACAATACGAGCAATATAACCGGCACCGTATGTACCCATCGCTAAAATGAGCGCCATCGCGGCCGATTGTTCCGGAAAAAATATCTCATGAAATACCAGCGCGGCCCCCAGAGAATATAACTGGAAGTCCATAAATTCGAGAGCTGTACCTAACCATCCTGAAATGGCGGCTCTCATCAGATCTTTCGTTGACCTTTCGTGTTTTTCTTGATTCATATTGGCTATCTCTAAGAGGTAAGATGCGTACCACTTACTCGCAGTAATTAATATTATTCAGCGAATGTAAGTAAAACTTTGCAACAGTGCTGCTGATCTTTCTCAAACAATTCGATTGCGTCTGTAACGTGGTGATAGTCAAAAGTGTGTGTAATAAGTTTATTCGGATCGATAAGTCCTTTAACCAGCCAATCAATGACTACCGGGAATTTATTCGCATTTAACCGCGACGAATAAATTGAAAGCTCTTTCCCTGTAATGCCCTGCTGCACAATCTGGCAAGGATCGCTGGAGAATCCCATCAAAACAATCCGCGCGGCCGGTGATGCCAGCGTAATAGCCTCCTGTAATATGGATGGATGACAAGCGGCATCCACGATAATTGTGGGTTTTAACCCTTTCTCAGTCAGAAAATCCTGGAGTGATTGCTGGCCATTATTAATGGTCCAGTCGGCGCCACACTGTTTGGCCATGGCCAGACGTTCTTCGATCCTGTCGGCAATAACCACCGTTTTCACGTTATAGACACGTTTAAGCGCCTGAACGGTCGTCAGTCCCATCGGTCCTGCACCGTAAATCAGCGCGATGTCGTTTTCTGTTGGTTTGACTTGCCCGGTCACGTTCGCCGCAATAGTGAAAGGCTCAACCATAACGGCATGCTCATCTTTCACTGAATCCGGGATCAGCCAGGCATTTTTTGCCGGTACAACGGCAAACTCGCTAAAACCGCCATCACGATGAACCCCAAGTACCACCAACGATGTGCATACGTTAGGTTTGCCTATTGAACAGGGATAGCAGTGTCCGCAGCTGATCACCGGATCAACAGACACTCTCTCACCCAAACGTGCGCTATCGACACCCTCACCTACCGCATCAATAACGCCGAAAAACTCGTGGCCGATTACCCGTGGATATTTTGCGAACGGATTATGCCCACGATAAATATGGCTATCAGAGCCACAAATTCCCGCCAGCTTTACCTTTACCCTAACTTCACCAGCAGCTGGTGTCGGAATTGCTCGCTCTTCAATAACCAGCGTATTCGCTTTTTCAATCACAATACTTTTCATAGCAAACCACTCCTTACCAGTTCCACAAGGTGCCATCTTCCAGGCGTGCGACGGGCAGATAAGCCGGATCGTACGGATATTTCGCCGCAAGTTTTTCGTCGAACTCGATGCCCAGACCCGGTTTGTCGCCAGGGTGCATATAGCCGTTATCGAACGTCCAGTTATGCGGGAATACTTCCAGCATCTGCTCGGAGTAGCCCATATATTCCTGTACGCCAAAATTCGGTACCCACAGGTCAAAATGGAGCGCGGCAGCCATGCAGACCGGTGAAAGATCGGAAGGTCCGTGAGAGCCGGTACGCACCTGGTACAGCGACGCAAAATCAGCAATGCGGCGCATGCCGGTGATACCGCCCGCATGGGTAATGGTGGTGCGGATATAGTCGATCAGCTGTTCTTCGATCAGCTGTTTGCAATCCCAGATACTGTTAAAGACTTCCCCTACCGCAATCGGTGTTACCGTGTGCTGGCGAATCAGTCGGAAGCACTCCTGGTTTTCAGCTGGGGTCGGATCTTCCATCCAGAACAGACGATACTCTTCAATGCTTTTGCCAAAACGCGCCGCTTCAATTGGCGTCAGGCGATGGTGCATGTCATGGAGCAGGTGTTCGTTGAAGCCGAATTTGTTACGGACAGCGTCAAACAACTGCGGGGTGAAATCGAGGTATTTTTCCGTCGACCACAGCTGCTCTTCCGGCCACTGTCCTTTGGTCGCAGGCTCATAGGCCAGGCCTTTGCCTTTCGACATCCCGTAAGTCGTTTTCATACCCGGTACGCCGCACTGGACGCGAATCGCTTTAAAACCCATCTCCTGATGACGCGCATAGTCTTCCAGCACATCATCAATGGTGCGACCGGTGGTGTGACAGTAAACCATCACTCCTTCGCGGGATGCGCCGCCCAGCAGCTGATACAGCGGCATATTTGCGGCTTTCGCTTTGATATCCCACAGCGCCATATCGACGGCGGAAATCGCCGACATAGTGACGGGGCCACGACGCCAGTACGCGCCTTTGTAGAAGAACTGCCAGATATCCTCGATGCGGTGTGCGTCGCGACCAATAAGCTGAGGACACACATGATCTTTCAGATAGGACGCAACGGATAACTCACGTCCGTTTAGCGTGGCGTCCCCTAAGCCCGTGATCCCGTCCTCGGTGGTAATTTTCAGCGTAACGAAATTACGCCCCGGACAGGTGACAAAAACTTCAGCCCCTACAATCTTCATGCTTTATTCCTTACATCTCTTTGTCTGATGCAGGAAATTTACCCAACTGAGCTACTACCATACAAGTATAATGATCGTAAAAACGCTAGCCGATCACAAAAAAGGCGCTATGCGCGCCCCCATCCAGCCACGATAATTAGCATCCCGCACAGCGCGACCAACGCCCCAGACCAGTCGTACAGGCTTAGTTTTACGCCATCAACAATGCGCAGCCACATCAGGGCCGTCACCACATATACACCGCCATACGCCGCGTACACGCGACCGCTCGCGGCAGGATGCAGCGTCAGCAGCCAGACAAATAAGGCCAGTGACACTCCAGCTGGGAGAATCAACCAGGCCGTTGCGCCTCGCTTTAACCAGAGCCAGGGCAAAAAGCAGCCGATGATTTCGCACAGCGCCGTAACGAAAAAAAGCAAGGTAGTTTTAAGCATGGATAATATTCAGTGATGTTCGGTTTAAGCATGATACGACAGAATGCGGTCAGTTTATCCATATCCGCCGGGCGGGTATGACCCGGAGCAGGAATGGTGTAGAATTTAACCCTGTTTTATCGTTTTTTGCCTTTCTCATAAAAGGAATTCGCCATGAACAACACACTGAGCAAACGCCTGTGCCTGACGGCCATGCTTACGCTGGCGGCGGTGGTATACACCTCTTCCGCATTTGCTGAAACCAGCAAGCTGGTCATTGAGTCCGGAGACAGCGCCCAAAGTCGTCAACAGGCTGCAATGGAAAAGGAACAGTGGAACGATACGCGTAATTTGCGCCATAAAGTTAATACGCGCACAGAGAAAGAGTGGGACAAAGCCGACGCGGCTTTTGACAGCCGTGATAAGTGCGAGCAGAGCGCCAACATTAATGCCTACTGGGAACCAAACACCCTGCGCTGCCTTGACCGCCGCACCGGACGTACCGTCGCGCCATAATTTTTGTGCTCAATAAAGGAACTTGAAAGGATACGATATGACAAGCGCCCTCAGTGTTAAGCTACGCCCGCTGGAGCGTGAAGATTTACGGTTTGTTCATCAGCTTGATAACAACGCCAGCGTGATGCGTTACTGGTTCGAAGAACCGTACGAAGCGTTCGTTGAACTGTCAGATCTGTATGACAAGCATATTCATGACCAAAGCGAACGCCGCTTTGTGGTGGAATGCAACGGTGAAAAAGCCGGTCTGGTGGAACTGGTAGAGATCAACCATGTGCACCGCCGGGCTGAATTTCAGATCATAATTTCGCCGGATTTCCAGGGTAAAGGCCTTGCCACGCGAGCGGCAAAGCTGGCAATGGATTACGGCTTCACCGTACTCAACTTATATAAGCTGTATCTGATCGTCGATAAAGAAAACGAAAAGGCCATTCACATCTACCGCAAACTCGGTTTTATGGTAGAAGGCGAACTGATTCATGAGTTCTTTATTAACGGACAGTACCGCAACACCATCCGCATGTGTATCTTCCAGCATCAGTATCTGGCGGAACATAAAGTCCCGGGAACTAACCTGCTACAGCCTACGGCGCAGTAAGGCTGTTAATAGTAATCAATGGTGTTTTTAATCGTGTAATGGTGTTCAACTGCCGGCTTCACGCTTTCATCAACAATGACAAGCTGGCAGTTGAGCGGGTTCGCATGGTTATCGTATTCACACGTTTGCGTAACGTTCCCCAACGAACGATCGTTCAACAGGCTCTCTGCCGTATAATCCAGTTTTTTCAGCGGATCGGTAGAAGGTTTCGCTTTAACTCGTAACGTATTGTCTTTACTGACGGTGGTTTTCCCCAACGGGTAACCCTCTGCGTCGTACCGGTACTGCACCTTCATTTCTTTACCCGTTGCCGAAACAACGAAGCCATTATCGTCGGTGTCCCACACTACCCCGGCAGCAGGTAATTCCGCCAGCTGGCATTTCCCCTGTAAACGGATCTTTTTTTCCAGCGTCCCGGCATCCAGGTAATAGTTGGCATCCAGCACTAATGCCATTCCGCTATTGTTCTCAACATCGTGCAGTTCCAGGGTATCAAAACAGCCTTCCTGCGAGAGAGTGCCGTTCACGCGCTTGGTCACTTCACCTTTATCATTCAGCAACGTCTGGCTGAAATCCTTCACCGGTCCACGCAGGGGATCAAAATCGAATTCATTGGAGAAACTGGCCATTTCCGGCGTAAAGGAAGCCAGTTCTTTGCCGTTATCACACCCGACTAACACAACGCACAGGAAACCTAACAGGGTCTGTTTCTTCACATTTTTCACCGGCATAAGGAGATAATTCTCAATCATATTAGCAAATACAGTTATTTACACCAGAAATGCTAATCTTAGATTATGTCTGTCATGAAAGGAGTTGATGATGAAATACATAACAGGAATTGCCGCGAGTTTATTGATAGCTGCCTCTCCACAGGTTCTGGCCGCGCCAGAATCATGCGAGCGCGTTAAGAGCGATATTGAACAACGCATTATTAATAATGGGGTTGCGGAATCCAGCTTCACGTTAAGTATCGTGCCTAACGACCAGGCCGATCAGCCAGATTCTCTGGTTGTGGGACATTGTGCCAACGACACGCATAAGATCCTTTACGCTCGTACCAGCAGCGGTAACGCCCCCGCCAATAGCACACCTTCTCAAGACGGCCACCCCGCCGAACCGCAATAAATCTCGCCCTCCGTTCGCGGAGGGTCACTCCTGTTTGATATGCATTAATATGACGTACTCATAACGAGGTAAACTCACTTCATCATTAGCATGCTATTAATTTCGATATAGAAATTAATATATAGCGATAACTATAATGGAGTGAGTTATGTCTGAAGTGGAGCAATATGGAGGTATTAGCCGCAGGACGTTAGTTAAATCCTCGGCAATCGGTACGCTGGCGCTGGCCGCAGGCGGTTTTTCATTGCCTTTTGGCGTGCGTAGCGCTGCTGCTGCGGTACAGGAATCAATACAATCCGCTGAAGAAAAGGCCGTCTGGAGTTCCTGTACTGTGAACTGTGGAAGCCGTTGCCTTTTACGTCTGCACGTAAAAGATGATGCCGTTTACTGGGTTGAGTCCGACACGACGGGAGAGGATATCTACGGTAACCATCAGGTTCGCGCCTGCCTGCGAGGGCGATCTATTCGTCGACGCATGAATCATCCGGATCGCCTTAAATATCCAATGAAACGCGTAGGCAAACGTGGAGAAGGCAAGTTCGAGCGTATCACCTGGGATGAAGCGCTGGACACCATTGGTGGGAATTTGAAGCGTATTTTGCATGACTACGGTAATGAAGCTGTGCACGTACTGTATGGTACCGGCGTGGATGGTGGGAATATTCTCCAACGTCCCCTACCGTCTTATGAACGCCTGCGGCGGTTACCTGAGCCGTTATGGCAGTTACAGTACCGCGCAAATTAGCGCCGCCATGGGCTATATGTTTGGTGCTAACGACGGAAACAGCCCTGACGACATCGCCAATACAAAACTGGTCGTAATGTTCGGTAATAACCCTGCCGAAACGCGTATGAGCGGCGGCGGTGTGACGTATTATGTCGAACAAGCGCGCGAACGTTCTAACGCCCGGATGATTGTTATTGATCCTCGTTATAATGATACCGCCGCCGGTCGTGAAGATGAATGGCTTCCTATTCGCCCCGGAACCGACGCTGCGCTGGCCGCCGCAATTGCCTGGGTGCTAATCACAGAAGATCTGATTGATAAACCTTTCCTTGATAAATATTGCGTCGGCTACGACGAAACCACGCTACCCACCAGCGCACCGCGTAATGCGCACTACAAAGCCTATATTTTAGGCGAAGGTCCAGACGGCATTGCAAAAACACCGGAATGGGCATCGCGCATCACCAGTATCCCGGCACAGAAAATCATCCAGTTGGCACGTGAAATTGGACAGGCTAAACCGGCTTATATCTGCCAGGGCTGGGGGCCACAGCGCCACTCCAACGGCGAGCAGACCGCACGCGCGATTGCTATGCTCTCAGTATTGACGGGGAACGTCGGTGTCAACGGCGGTAACTCAGGCATGCGTGAAGGAACCTGGGATCTCGGCGTGGAGTGGTTCTCGATGCTTGAGAATCCAGTTAAAACGCAGATCTCAGTCTTTACCTGGACCGATGCCATTGATCACGGAGCAGACATGACCGCCACCCGTGACGGGGTTCGCGGTAAAGATAAACTGGACGTTCCTATCAAGTTTATCTGGTGCTACGCCAGTAACACTCTCGTTAATCAGCATGGCAATATCGCTCATACTCATGAAGTCTTACAGGACGACAGCAAGTGTGAAATGATCGTCGGCATTGAGCACTTTATGACGGCCTCAGCGAAATATTGCGACATCCTGCTGCCGGATCTGATGCCAACCGAACAGGAAGATCTGATCTCGCATGAGTCCGCCGGGAACATGGGCTACGTCATTCTCGGTCAACCTGCCACTTCGCCTAAATTTGAACGCAAGCCTATCTACTGGACGCTTAGCGAAGTCGCTAAACGTCTTGGCCCGGATGTATATCAAAAATTCACCGAAGGCCGCACCCAGCATGAATGGGTCAAATATCTGCATACAAAAACCAAAGAACGTAACCCGGAAATGCCCGATTACGACGAGATGAAAACTACCGGTATTTTCAAGAAAAAATGCCCGGAAGAACATTATGTCGCCTTCCGTTCATTCCGCGAAAATCCTGCGTCAAATCCGTTGAAAACGCCTTCAGGAAAAATTGAGATCTACTCCGAGCGATTAGCAACCATTGCCGACACGTGGGACCTGAAGGATGATGAAATCGTTCATCCACTGCCTGCTTATGCGCCTGGCTTCGACGGCTGGGACGATCCCAAACGCAAAACATACCCGCTACAGCTTACCGGCTTCCACTATAAAGCGAGAACCCACTCAAGCTACGGCAACATTGATGTTTTAAAACAGGCATGCCCGCAGGAAATCTGGATCAACCCCATCGATGCCACTACGCGTGGGATCCATCACGGCGATACGGTTCGGGTATTTAACGATAATGGTCAGATGCTGATCGCAGCGAAGGTTACACCGCGCATTTTGCCTGGCGTAACGGCCATCGGACAAGGCGCGTGGCTCAACGCCGATATGTTTGGCGACAAGATTGACCACGGTGGTTCCATCAACATTCTGACATCTCACCGTCCTTCTCCGTTAGCGAAGGGGAACCCATCCCACAGTAATCTCGTTCAGGTTGAAAAGGCGTAAGGTGTAACTCATGACCACTCAATACGGATTTTTTATCGATTCCGCCCGTTGTACCGGTTGCAAAACCTGCGAACTGGCCTGTAAAGACTATAAAGATTTAACCCCGGACGTAAGCTTTCGTCGCATTTATGAATACGCTGGTGGCGACTGGCAGGAAGAGAACGGCGTCTGGCAGCAAAATGTCTTCGCTTATTATCTCTCTATCTCTTGCAACCACTGCGAAGATCCGGCGTGCACCAAGGTGTGCCCAAGCGGTGCCATGCATAAACGTGAAGATGGTTTTGTCGTCGTTGATGAAGATGTGTGCATCGGCTGTCGCTATTGCCATATGGCCTGCCCGTACGGTGCCCCTCAGTACAATGCCGCTAAAGGACATATGACCAAATGCGATGGCTGCCACGACCGCGTCGCCGACGGTAAAAAGCCCATCTGCGTTGAGTCCTGCCCGTTACGCGCACTGGATTTTGGCCCGATTGATGAGCTGCGCAAAAAACACGGTACGTTGGCGGCGGTGGCCCCACTACCGGGCGCGCACTTCACCAAACCGAATATTGTGATTAAACCTAACGCCAATAGCCGTCCAACCGGAGATACCACCGGTTATCTGGCAAACCCAAGGGAGGTGTAAAATGGGCAATGGATGGCATGAATGGCCGCTGGTGCTGTTTACGGTACTGGGGCAATGCGTCGTCGGCGCGCTGATCGTAAGTGGTTATTGCTGGCTGACCGCTAAAGACGGTGTGGCAAAACAACGTATCGTGCGCAGCATGTTTTTTCTGTGGCTGGTGATGGGTATCGCCTTTCTCGCCTCGGTAATGCATTTGGGTTCGCCGCTGCGCGCCTTTAACTCGCTGAACAGAGTCGGCGCATCGGCACTGAGTAATGAAATTGCCAGTGGGTCGCTGTTTTTCGCCGTCGGTGGCATCTGGTGGCTGGTCGCTTTTCTCGGTAAAATGCCCGCAGCCCTGGGTAAAATCTGGCTGCTGGTGAGCATGATCCTCGGGGTCGTATTTATCTGGGCAATGACCCAGGTTTACCAGATAGATACCGTACCAACCTGGTACAATGGTTACACCACCGTGGCCTTTTTCATGACGGTGTTGCTGAGTGGCCCACTGTTCGCCGCCCTGCTGCTGCGTGCTGCGGGTGTTTCCTGTAGCACCGCCAGATTCGCCTACGTAAGCGTTCTGGCCCTGTTGGTTTGCGTTGGGGTTATCACCCTGCAGGGGATATCGCTCGGTGAAATCCACAGCTCAGTACAACAGGCGACGACGCTGGTGCCCGATTATGGCGGTCTGCAGGTCTGGCGCATCATCCTACTGGCTGCCGGTCTGGGTTGCTGGATTTGTCCACTGATCCGACGCAAAGAACCGCATGCTACAGGCCTGGCGCTTGGTTTAATTTTCGTGCTTGCTGGTGAAATCATCGGCCGCGGAGTGTTTTACGGTCTGCATATGACAGTCGGTATGGCTGTTGCAGGTTAACTCACGAGTGCGGGGAAACCCGCACTTTTCAGGATTGTTTGCATGACCTCTTTTTCTCAACGTGACAACTTTTCCACCGCAGCGCGCGTGCTGGGCGCGCTGTTTTACTATGCACCAGACAGCGCTGAAGCGGCCCCGCTTGTCGGTGCACTAACGGCCGATGGCTGGCAGGCGCAGTGGCCATTGCCTGAAGATGCCCTGTCCGGACTGGTCAGCCAGTTTCAGGCGCAAGCCGACGAATCGCTCTCAGAGGCATGGCAGCGTTTATTTATCGGCCCTTACGCACTGCCGTCTCCGCCATGGGGTTCGGTGTGGCTGGATCGTGAAAACGTCTTGTTTGGTGAGTCAACGCTGGCATTGCGTCAGTGGATGCGCGACAACGGTATCCAGTTCGACGTGCAGCAAAACGAACCCGAAGATCACTTTGGCTCTCTGTTGTTGTTAGCCGCCTGGCTTGCCGAAAACGGGCGTCACAACGTGTGCGAGCAGCTATTGGCCTGGCATCTGTTACCCTGGTCAGGCCGTTTCCTCGAGGTATTTATCGAGAAAGCCGATCATCCGTTTTACCAGGCCCTAGGCGAGCTGGCCCGCATGACGCTGGCGCACTGGCAGTCGCAGCTACTGATCCCTGTCGCCGTTAAGCCATTATTTCGTTAATGCATCATTTGCACGCGTATCCCGACCTGCGCGCTATGCTTCGCCGCCTGCTATTCGCCGCGTTAATCGGCATCCTGGCGGCGCTGGCGGTGGCTGGATTTCGCCACGCCATGTTGATCCTGGAATGGTTTTTCCTGAGCAACGACACCGGCAGTCTGGTCAATGCGGCTTCCAGCCTGTCTCCGCTACGACGCATGCTAACCCCTGCTCTCGGCGGGCTTGCGGCAGGATTACTACTGTGGGGCTGGCAGAAGTTTAACCGGCAACGTCCGCAGGCACCCACGGATTATATGGAAGCGCTGCAAACTGACGGGCAGTTTGATGTTAGCGCCAGTCTGGTAAAGTCGCTGGCGTCATTGCTGGTGGTCGCCAGCGGGAGCGCTATCGGACGTGAAGGCGCCATGATCTTACTGGCGGCGCTGGCTGCTTCCTGTTTTGCACAGCGCTTTACCCCACGCACGGAATGGAAGTTATGGATTGCCTGCGGTGCCGCCGCAGGCATGGCCGGCGCGTACCATGCGCCACTGGCGGGCAGCCTGTTTATTGCCGAAGTGCTGTTTGGCACGTTAATTCTGGCTTCGCTGGGACCAGTTGTCGTGTCCGCTGTTGTCGCCTTGCTCACTACCCATTTACTCAGTGACAGCAACGCGCTGCTCTATACCGTGCATCTGTCGCGAGACCTGCACGCGCTGGAATATTTAATGATCATCAGTACGGGCGTGGCGGCTGGCGTCTGTGGCCCCCTCTTTATGTGGTTGATGACCACCAGCCACAACGGTTTTTTACGTCTGAAACTCTCGCCCCCCTGGCAACTGGCGCTGGGAGGACTGATCGTCGGCACGCTGTCATTACTCACGCCAACCGTCTGGGGAAATGGTTACAGCGTGGTGCAGTCGTTTTTACTCTCTCCGCCGCTGCTGACGGTTATTAGTGGGATTTTTATCTGCAAATTACTGGCGGTTCTTGCCAGCAGCGGCTCCGGCGCGCCGGGCGGCGTATTCACGCCGACCCTGTTTGTCGGCCTGTCGATAGGTATGCTGTTTGGTCGCGTATGGGGGTTATGGCTTCCCGGTACGGATGAGATTGCGATTCTGCTGGGATTAACCGGGATGGCGACGCTGCTGGCGGCGACAACGCATGCGCCAATTATGTCGACGCTGATGGTTTGTGAAATGACCGGGGAGTATCGCCTGCTCCCCGGGCTGCTGATCGCCTGCGTAGTGGCTTCCGTACTGTCGCGGACGTTACGCCGTGACTCTATCTACCGACAGCACGCTGCCGAGCATTGACAGGCGAATATACTGAGACAACTCACGCTGCTCTGCGCGCGGCAGATAAGGTAGTTCACCGATCAGCGGTGCCGGTAATTTTTTGCCGAGCACATCGATGATTTCAGCATAATGCGCCAGACCTGGGTTAATGCGGTTAGCCACCCAACCAATCAGCGGCAGTCCGTCGCTGGCAATCGCCTGCGCAGTGAGGATTGCATGATTAATACAACCTTCCTGAATACCCACCACCATCAGCACGGGTAGCTGTTCCTGAACCACCCACTCCGACAACGGACGCAGATCGTTCATCAGGCTGCGCCAGCCGCCAGTACCTTCTACCACCACGTGATCGACTTTTTCGCTCAGGCTGGCGAGTCCGTTGGACAACAGGGTGTAGTTGATCGGGCCACTGTGCGCAACGCTGCTTTCGTCTTCGCTCAGTGCGATAGGATTGACTGCCTCATAAGGCAGTTCCAGGGAAGAAACGCTTTGCAGCACCAACGCATCTTTGTTACGCAAGCCTTCCGGCGTCTCTTTGCTGCCTTTGGCCACGGGTTTGTAACCCGCAACGCGTTTACCCCCTGACGCTAACGCTTGTAGTAATGCGCGGGAAACCACTGTCTTCCCAACAGAAGTGTCTGTACCTGTAATAAAGAAACGCTTCAGCATCACTAACTCCACCGTTATGCTTTGAAAATATAAGTCAGGAAAATAATACAGTGGAGAAAGTCTAAGGTAAGAGAACCTGAATCAGCTTGAGATAGCGCAATTTTTTGTACAACAGTTAAAAAATGTTAACCCTGTAATAGACGAATCAACAAAGAACCGTTATACATCGCGTCCTTCACGAGTGCGGCCCCCGCCATCGTTCCCTGGTTGGTAAACTGCGTGCTCTCAACAACAATGTGTCGACTGTAGGCAGGTAGCGCTTGTTGACGAATGCTGTCAGCAATGGTTGGAAACAGAATATCTGCGGCCTTGCTGAGTGGAGAGCCTATCAAAATCTTTTGCGGGTTGAACAAATTCACCATGATGGCCAGGATGCGCCCCACATGCATGCCAACGCCGTTGATGATATCTTTCGCCAGTAAGTCACCCTGCATGGCGGCCAGACATATCGAGTCCACCGTCAACGGTTGCCCATGCAACGAGGAGCTCATCGACTGCTTCAGGCGCACCTGCGCGAGTTCGAGAACGCTGTCCACGCTGGCGATCGTTTCCAGACATCCATGATTACCGCAGTAGCAACGCTTACCATATGGGTCTACCTGCGTATGGCCAATCTCGACCAGACTGCTGCTACCCGCATGCAGCAAATGGCCGTCGGTGATCACGCCTGCGCCCACGTTGTGGTCAATCACCACCTGAATCACATCGCGAGCACCGCGCGAAGCACCAAAAAGCGCCTCAGCCATGGTCCAGGCGCTAATATCATGCTGAATGTACACCGGCACACCGGTATGTTTCTCCAGCGCGTCACCCAGCGGCATCTCCTTCACGTCATCGTAAAATGGCATGCGATGGACAATACCATTCTCGGTATCGATAATTCCGGGTAAGGTGATGGCGATGGAGGTTAAGCGCTCAAGCTTTTGCTGATGACGGATGAAAAACTGATCGACCAGCGCGATAACGCGATCGAGCAGCGGAATCTCGGAGACCAGCGGCATTTCGAGGCAATCTTCAACCACCAGTTTACTGCTGAGATCGCGTAGCGCGAGAAATATCTCACCGCGGCTGATACGAATAGATAAATAGTGCCAGGCTTCCGTTTCGACAACCAGGCCAACGGCCGGACGACCACGGCTCCCGGCTTCTTTTATTTCCAGCTCTTGCACCAGATGCGCTTCGAGCATTTCGCGCACAATTTTGGTAATACTGGCAGGCGCCAGTTGCGCCAGGCGAGAGAGATCAATACGCGATACCGGTCCGAGCTGATCAATCAGGCGATAAACTGCGCCCGCGTTGGTCTGCTTAATTTGATCGATATGCCCAGGCTGACTATCAGCAACCACCACTTACTCCCTTTATTTTCGCGCTCCGAAATAATCTGTAGGTTATGGTGAAGCACTTCAATGGTTTCCGTCAACTTTTTACTTAGCCGTGTGATTTACTGCACATTTTCGCCCGTTTTTAAACTAATTTAAGCACGCTGTACCACCGCTAACAGCTGCTGGCGAAAGCGTTGCGCAGCATGGCTTTGCTCGCGATGTTTAGGCCAAACCAGCCACATTTCAGAAACGGCATCTTCTTCTGCTATAGGTACCCAGCACATTTCATACAACTGCACCCGTTTAAAGGAGGCGGGCAGAATTGACACCCCCAGCCCCGCCGCCACCAGGCCAATAATGGTCATCGCCTCCCCGACCTCCTGCGTGATAGTCGGCTTCAGGTCGTAGCGACGCATCAAACCGAGAATATCGTCATACAATCCGGTCCCCACGTGTGGGTCAAAAAAAACAAACGGCTCGCGGGCAAGTTCCGCCAGCGTAACAACCGGCTTTTGCGCCAACGGATGTACACGTGGGATCATCGCCATCAGCGGTTCGTGCAGGATGACCTCCCGGTGTAGCGTATCCGGAAGTTGCGTATTGCGCATCAGCCCCAGATCCAGCGTCCCTTCGCTCAGCGGAGCAATTTGCTCACGGGTATTCATTTCACGGGTTTGCATATGTACGGCGGGGTAACACTGGCGGAAAAAGGACAACGTATCTGAAACCGCCTTGATAAACGGTGCAGAGGAGGTAAAGCCAATACGCAGCTCCCCCGCTTCCCCCAAATGCAGACGTTCGGCCCTTGCGGCGGCTTCATTCACCAGTCCGAGGATCTGCCGACTGTCGGCCAGAAACTGCCGGCCTGCAGCGGTCAGCGCCACGCTGCGATTGGTGCGCGCCAGCAGTCGGGCACCTACCTGCTGCTCAAGAATTTGGATCTGTTGGCTCAGCGGAGGTTGGGAAATATTCAGCCGGGCTGCCGCGCGGCCAAAATGCAGTTCTTCCGCAACCGCCACAAAGTAGCGCAGGTGACGCAGTTCAATATTCATATTTTTAAAATATTATTTGAGATTATTAATATATTAGACAGAATATTGTGATTTTCATACTCTTAAGGCTGGTTGTTTATAACAGATGGATTTCAAGTGAGCCGTACAACTACTGTCGATACTGCACCGACAAGCGATGTTGATGAACAGAGTATCTCCCCGCCGGATGCGTTTATAAAACGCGGCACCTCCTCTTTTATGCGCGTCACGCTGGCGCTGTTTTCCGCCGGGTTAGCGACATTTGCCCTGCTGTATTGCGTGCAGCCAATCCTGCCGGTACTGTCACATGAGTTTGGCGTATCCCCTGCCAACAGCAGTATTTCACTGTCCATCTCCACTGCGATGCTGGCGATAGGTCTACTGTTTACCGGGCCGCTTTCCGACGCCATTGGCCGCAAGCCGGTGATGGTCACCGCACTGCTGCTGGCCTCCTGCTGCACCCTGCTTTCGACAATGATGACCAGCTGGCACGGTATTCTCATCATGCGCGCGTTGATTGGCCTGTCATTAAGCGGGGTGGCCGCGGTGGGCATGACCTATCTCAGCGAGGAGATCCACCCCAGCTTTGTTGCCTTTTCGATGGGCCTGTATATCAGCGGTAACTCGATTGGCGGCATGAGTGGTCGTTTAATCAGCGGCGTATTTACCGACTTTTTTAACTGGCGTATTGCGCTGGCGGCGATCGGCTGTTTTGCCCTGGCCTCCGCGCTGATGTTCTGGAAAATCTTACCGGAATCTCGCCACTTCAGGCCGACGTCATTGCGGCCTAAATCGTTATTTATCAACTTCCGTTTACACTGGCGTGACCCGGGATTGCCGCTGCTGTTCGTGGTCGGTTTCTTATTGATGGGCTCGTTTGTGACGCTGTTTAACTACATCGGCTACCGCCTGATGCTGTCGCCCTGGGAGCTTAGTCAGGCAGTGGTCGGTCTGCTGTCCGTGGCCTACCTCACCGGCACCTGGAGTTCGCCAAAAGCAGGAACGATGACCACCCGCTATGGTCGGGGCCCGGTAATGTTGTTCTCGACTGGCGTGATGTTGGCAGGCTTATTGATGACGCTGTTCACCTCGCTGTGGCTCATTTTTGCCGGGATGCTGCTCTTTTCTGCCGGTTTCTTCGCCGCGCATTCGGTAGCCAGCAGCTGGATTGGTCCACGCGCTAAACGCGCCAAAGGCCAGGCGTCATCTTTGTATCTGTTCTGTTATTACCTGGGGTCAAGCATTGCGGGTACGCTGGGCGGGGTATTCTGGCATAGCTACGGCTGGAACGGCGTCGGCGGGTTTATTGCGTTGATGTTGATCCTCGCGCTGCTGGTGGGGTCACGTTTACACCACCGTTTGCATGCCTAATCACCGATCTCCGATGATGAATGGGTAAATGCGTTAAATCACGTTAGACTCTCAAGTCTGGTCCAACAGAACGAGAATGAAAATAATGAGTAACCGTACTAATTACCAACAGCTCACCCGCACCTTCCAGCGGCTCTCTCGCTTCTCCCATCTCTCGGCTATCGCCAGTTGGGACATGTTTACCATGATGCCTCCTGGCGGCAGCCAGGCCCGTGGCGAAGCGCTGGCGGAACTGAACGTCCTGGAGCATCAGCTGTTAACCGATCCTAAGGTCGCCACATGGATTGCCGGTGCGAAACAGGAACAGTTGAATGATGTTGAGCAAGCTAATCTGCGAGAAATGTCGCGCCTGCATCATCAGGCATCATTGTTGCCGGAATCCCTGGTCGAAGCCAAATCCCTGGCAGGCAGCCGCTGCGAACACGCCTGGCGCAGCCAGCGCCCGGCCAATGACTGGGAAGGTTTTGCTGAAAACCTGAAAGACGTGGTGAAGTACAGCCGTGAAGAGGCCAGACTGCGTGCCGAGGCCAAAGGGTGTTCACCGTACGATGCGCTGCTGGATGTATTTGAACCGGACATGACCAGCGCTCGCCTGGACGTGCTATTCGCCGATCTCAAAAGCTGGCTCCCGGATCTGTTAAACAAGGCCGTCGCCAGGCAATCCCAACAGTCGCTTATCGCGCCGGTCGGTCCCTTCCCGCTCCAGGTGCAGCGCGAATTAGGTCTCGAAACCATGGCGCAACTGGGATTCGATTTTGCTGGCGGACGGCTGGACATTAGCGCCCACCCGTTCTGCGGCGGCGTACCGGAAGATGTCCGCATCACCACGCGGTATGATGAAAACGAACTGCTCAGCGCACTGTTTGGTGTGATCCATGAGACCGGCCATGCGCGCTATGAGCAAAATCTGCCGCGCAACTGGTCAGGACAACCTATAGCACTGGCGCGTTCGACCGCTATCCATGAATCCCAAAGCCTGTTTTTTGAAATGCAG
Organism: Citrobacter sp. FP75; assembly: GCF_018342065.1. Classification (GTDB taxonomy): domain Bacteria; phylum Pseudomonadota; class Gammaproteobacteria; order Enterobacterales; family Enterobacteriaceae; genus Citrobacter. The sequence goes on from NZ_JAFDOE010000001.1 coordinate 1,482,405, forward strand.
CTGGGTCGCAGTGCCGCCTTCCTGACGCGGTTAATTCCGGCAGTGAAGCGGCATTTTGGCGATCAGCCTGCTTTTGAAGAACGCAACTTTATCGCGTGGAACCAGCAGGTGAAGCCGGGCTTTATCCGCGTTGACGCCGATGAGGTAAGCTACCCCGCCCACGTGATCCTGCGCTACGAAATTGAGCGTGCGCTGATTAACGGCGACATTGAAGTCGATGATATTCCGGCGTTGTGGAATGAAAAAATGCAGGCGTGGCTGGGGCTGTCCACCATCGGCAATTATCGCAACGGTTGTATGCAGGATATCCACTGGACCGACGGCGGCTTTGGCTACTTCCCTTCTTATACCCTGGGTGCCATGTATGCAGCACAGTTGTTTAGTGCGGCGAATCGTGCGTTGCCGGAGTTAGAATCGGCTATCGCGCAGGGTGACTTCAGCCCACTGTTTGACTGGTTACGCCAGAATATCTGGCAGCACGGTAGCCGTTTCACCACCGAACAACTGATTACTCAGGCCACCGGTGAACCGCTCAGCAGCCGCTATTTCCGCGCACATCTCGAAGCCCGCTATCTGTAATCTCTCACCGTGAGTCATTGTACAAACGGTTACACGCCGAAACCAATGACTCACGGAAGCCCTGATATTACAGCGATATAGTTATTTCAACGGCCCCGCAATGGGGTTGAATGAAAAACCAAATCGAGGGTATGACAATGAAAAAAGTATTAGCTCTGGTTGTTGCCGCTGCTATGGGTCTGTCTTCTGCTGCTTTTGCTGCTGAAACAACGGCTACCACTACTCCGGCCGCTGCTGCCACCACCAAAGCCGCCCCGGCAAAAACCACGCATCATAAAAAACAGCACAAAGCAGCACCGCAGAAAGCGCAATCTGCCAAAAAACACACCAAGAAAACCACCGCTAAACCTGCAGCAGAACAAAAAGCACCAGAGCAAAAAGCGCAGGCAGCTAAAAAGAGCAGCAAAAAACCTGTAAAACACGAAGCGGCCAAACCGGCAACTCAACCCGCAGCATAATCCATCAGTAACAACGCTGGCGTCCCCCACGCCAGCATATACGGCGCTAAGTCTTCCTGGTTTAGCGCCGCGTTTCGGAGGGTAAAATGGTGTCCCATTACCGCTTTGAGTTCATTCTTATCACACTGATTATTTGCGGCCTTATTGCTACGCACTTCTATCTTTCCTGAGTGTAGTTACCTGATTTTACTCCCACTTTCCCGCCGTCCCGTCTATAGTATTCATTGAGGGTTTGCTTTTAATAATCATAATTCCCCACCAGAGTATGATATGCATAAAACCATTGCGGTATTACTGGGTTCTATTTGTCTTTCTCCTGTCATTGCGCATGCGGATCGGCCAGCAACGCCCGGCACTGAGGCTGAAGACATTAAAACGCTCTTTTTTGGCCATGACGATCGTGTACAAATTCCGGATCCGACCCAATCCCCCTGGGACGCTATCGGGCAGCTGGAAACCGCCAGCGGTAACCTGTGTACGGCTACGCTCATTTCGCCGCGCCTGGCCCTGACCGCTGGACACTGTCTATTAACGCCCCCTAAGGGCAAACCAGATAAAGCTGTTGCACTGCGCTTTGTGTCAAAAAAAGGCGTCTGGCGCTATGAAATCCACGGCATTGAGGGACGGGTTGACCCTTCACTTGGCAAGCGTTTAAAAGCGGATGGCGATGGCTGGATTGTGCCCCCTTCAGCGGCACCGTGGGATTTTGGTCTGGTGGTGTTGCGTTACCCGCCGTCAGGAATTACGCCGCTTCCCTTATATGAAGGCGATAAAGCCGCGTTAACCGCAGCGCTGAAAGCAGCAGATCGCAAAGTAACCCAGTCAGGCTACCCGGAAGACCACCTTGACGACCTGTATACGCATCAGGATTGTGTGGTGACTGGCTGGGCGCAAAACACCGTCATGTCCCACCAGTGCGACACGCTCCCTGGCGACAGCGGCTCTCCACTGATGTTAAAGACAGATTCGGGCTGGCAATTGATCGGCGTGCAAAGCTCCGCTCCGGCGGCTAAAGATCGTTGGCGGGCCGATAACCGCGCCATTTCAGTGACCGGTTTTCGCGATAAACTGGAAGCCTTAGCGAAGGGATAACAACATGCTGCCCGCGAATGCAGGCAGCGTTATATCAGGCGAGTTTAATCATGATCATGCCGGCCAACAGCAATACGACGCCGATCCAACCTTTATTATTCAGGCGCTGACCAAAAAGCACCCAGCCTGCGGCCAACGTGGCGGCAATCCCGAATCCCCCCCACAAGGCATAAGCCACGGAAAGGTCAATGCCTTTTACCGCCTGGGACAGCGCACTGAACGCTGCCAGCACAGCGACCAATGACAGCACACCATAGGCTTTACGGCGAAAACCATCGGAAAATTTCAAGAAGACGTTAGCGACAATTTCCAGCACGATGGCCATACCCAGCCAGGCACCGTGAACCCACTCAAACTGCTGCATGGGTCACCTCCCTCCTCGGTTTTGCGGGCTTTCGCGTGCCAGATTTAATCAGCACAATACCGAACACCAGCGAGACTAATCCCGCCACTTTCATCACCGACAAGGTTTCGTCAAATAACAGCACGCTAAACAGCGTAATAAATAAAATACCGATGCCTTCCCATAACGCGTAAGCCACGCCGAGGGCGATTTTTTTAACGGCAAAACTGAGAAAAATATACGATAAGGCGATCATTACCAGCATTAAAATAAAGCCTGTATTACCATGGCCTACGCTTGCCCATTTCATCGACAGCGTGCCTGTAATTTCAGCCGCAATGGCCAGACCTAATAAAATCCAGTAAAACATGATGCTTCTCCTGCTTGAGAATATAGTCCTTTGGGCTTACTGCATGCAGCAAACCAAAAAATAAAATCAGATAGCTCGGCGCGTAACGCCAGCTCAGGCAGAAGAAAGGACTAAAGCGCGTTGCGCCAGAGTTGCTCACCTGCAAGCAGGAAAGTAGAGGAGGTACGGAGAAGTGTGGGTAAACGCAAAAACATCCTGAACGTATTGTCCATAATATTACAATTATCCGCAGTGTTGCTTCTCGTCATCGCGGATGATAATTGTCCTCGGTAGTTATACACACGTAATTTGTATCATAGGTTCAACGCGAACTCAAAAACTTTGCACTTCTTTACCCTATCTGTTTGATTTTTGTTATAACCCTTCGACGCAAATCACACTATTATCCAGATTCAGGATAACTATTCAGGAATAAACATGGCGAAACCGATCATCACGCTTAGCGGTCTAAAATTAGTCATTATGTTGGGTATGCTGGTGATCATTTTAACCGGCATCCGCGTCGCGGCCGACATCGTCGTACCCTTTATTCTGGCGTTATTTATTGCCGTGGTGCTTAGCCCTGTGGTCCAGCGGATGGTCAAACTTCGCATTCCACGAGTATTCGCAGTGTCATTACTGGTTGTTATTATTGTGATGCTAATGGTGCTGCTTTTAGCGTATTTAGGGACATCCTTAAATGAATTAGCCAGAACGCTGCCGCAATATCGTTCTTCGCTGGTGATCCCGCTGAAAAACATTGAACCGTGGCTGCAGCGCGCGGGAATTGGCGTTTCTGTCGATGAACTCGTTAAATATATCGACCCTAACGCAGCAATGACGCTGGTGACCAATTTACTGACGCAATTGTCCAATGCCATGTCATCGATTTTTTTACTGCTGCTGACTGTGGTGTTTATGCTGCTGGAGGTCCCGCAGTTACCCAGTAAACTGAAACAGATGATGAGCCGACCGGCTGAGGGAATGGCGGCAATTCAACGTGCAATCGACAGCGTGTCACACTACCTGGTGCTCAAAACGGCCATCAGCATCGTCACAGGACTGGTCGCCTGGGGCATGCTTGCTGCACTGGATGTCCGCTTTGCTTTTGTCTGGGGCCTGCTGGCCTTCGCGCTGAACTATATTCCTAACATCGGCTCCGTGTTGGCGGCAATCCCCCCTATTGCGCAGGTACTGGTGTTTAGCGGATTTTACGACGCCCTGGTGGTGCTGGCGGGCTATCTGGCGATTAACCTGGTATTCGGTAATATTCTTGAACCACGCATCATGGGGCGCGGACTAGGATTGTCTACGCTGGTGGTGTTTCTGTCGTTGATCTTCTGGGGCTGGCTGCTGGGACCGGTAGGCATGCTGCTTTCCGTGCCGCTCACCATCATCGTTAAAATTGCGCTCGAACAAACCGAGGGTGGCCAAAGCATTGCCATTTTGCTGAGCGATCTCAACAAGGCGTGAAATAAAAAACGGCCTCCGCAGAGGCCGTTTCGCTTTTAGCTGACGATTACAGCGCTTTCAGAATTGCATCCACGCTGGCTTTAGCATCGCCAAACAACATGTGGGTGTTATCTTTAAAGAACAGTGGGTTCTGCACACCAGCGTAACCGGTATTCATCGAACGCTTAAACACAATGACGTTTTGCGCCTTCCACACTTCCAGTACCGGCATTCCAGCGATTGGACTTTTCGGATCGTCCAGGGCCGCCGGGTTGACGGTATCGTTCGCGCCAATAACCAGCACGGTGTCGGTGTCGGCGAAATCATCGTTGATTTCATCCATTTCCAGCACGATATCGTAAGGTACTTTCGCTTCCGCCAGCAGCACGTTCATATGCCCCGGCAGGCGCCCGGCAACCGGGTGAATACCGAAACGTACTTTGATGCCGCGAGCGCGCAGTTTCCCGGTGATTTCAGCCACCGGATACTGTGCCTGCGCCACCGCCATGCCGTAGCCCGGGGTGATGATCACCGAGTGCGATTCTTTCAGCATTTCTGCCGTTTCTTCCGCCGTGATCTCGCGATGCTCGCCCGCTTCCTGATCGTCGCCAGTAGAGGAACCGTCGGTACCAAAACCACCGGCAATGACGCTGATGAAGGAGCGGTTCATCGCCTTACACATAATGTAAGACAGGATCGCACCCGAGGAACCAACCAGCGCACCGGTGACGATCAGTAAGTCGTTGCTCAGCATAAAGCCCGCCGCCGCTGCCGCCCATCCAGAATAGGAGTTCAGCATCGACACCACAACCGGCATATCTGCCCCGCCAATGGACGCCACCAGATGCCAGCCAAACGCCAGCGCGATGAGGGTCATCACCAGCAACGCCAGAACCTGCAGGCCCACGCTTTCAGTACGCACGAACAGCACCAGCAGCAGGAACGAAACCACCAACGCCGCAAGGTTCAGTTTGTGACGGTTCGGCAGCATCAGCGGCTTAGAGGAGATCTTACCGCGCAGTTTACCGAATGCCACGATAGACCCCGTGAAGGTCACCGCACCGATGAAGATACCCAGGAACACTTCCGTCAGGTGAATGTTCACCAGAATCGGTTCCAGGCCCGCTTCGTGATACAGGTAGCTGTTAAAACCGACCAGCACCGCAGCCAGGCCGACGAAGCTGTGCAAAATTGCCACCAGCTCCGGCATCTCGGTCATCTCGACTTTCTTTGCCAGACGAATACCGATCGCGCCGCCGATGATCATGGCCACCAGAATCCACGCCACACTGCCGGTTTCCGGGCCAAAAATCGTTGCTATCAGCGCAATCGCCATCCCGGCGATGCCGAAGTTATTACCTTGCTGGGACGTTTCATGTTTAGAAAGCCCCGCCAGACTGAAAATAAACAGGATCGCGGCAACAATGTATGCAGCTGTAACTAATCCTCCAGACATGTGCTACCCCTTAGTTTTTCCGGAACATTTTCAGCATGCGCTGAGTCACGGTGAAGCCACCGAAAATATTAATGCTGGCAATAAGTACCGCGATAAAGCTCAGGAAACTCACCCAGCCACCCTGGCCTATCTGCAATAATGCCCCCACAACGATGATCCCGGAGATGGCGTTGGTCACGGACATCAGCGGCGTATGCAGCGCATGCGACACGTTCCATACCACGTAGTAACCCACCACGCAGGAGAGCGCGAACACCGTAAAGTGGCCAAGGAACTCTTTTGGCGCGACATCAGCAAGCCAGCCAAACAGAATCACGACCAGCGCCATCAGGGCGTATTTACGCCACGGTGAAACCGGTTTTTTCTCTTCTACAGGGGCAGGTGCGGCTTTTGGTGCTGACTGCGGTTGAGCAGAAACCTGGATCGGCGGCGCAGGCCAGGTGATTTCACCGTCGCGAACCACCGTCACACCGCGCACCACGACATCGTCGAAATCCACGGTGATATTGCCGTCTTTCTCTTTGCACAGCAGCTTAAGCAGGTTAACGAGGTTGGTTCCGTACAACTGAGAGGACTGCGTCGGTAAACGCCCCGGAAGGTCGGTGTAGCCAATAACCTTAACGCCGTTCTCGGTGGTGGTTACCTGATTCGCCACGGTGTACTCGCAGTTACCACCATTTTGCGCCGCTAAATCGACAATCACGCTGCCCGCTTTCATCGAATCAACCATTTCGCGGGTAATCAGTTTCGGCGCGGGTTTGCCTGGGATCAGCGCAGTAGTCACGATAATATCGACGTCTTTCGCCTGCGCGGCAAACAGTTCCATCTCGGCTTTGATGAACGCTTCGGACATCACCTTGGCGTAGCCATCGCCGCTGCCCGCTTCCTCTTTGAAATCCAGTTCGAGGAACTCAGCGCCCATACTCTGCACTTGTTCTTTCACTTCCGGGCGCGTATCGAAGGCGCGAACAATCGCCCCCAGACTATTTGCCGCGCCAATGGCTGCCAGGCCAGCAACGCCGGCACCGATCACCATCACTTTGGCAGGAGGAACCTTACCCGCTGCGGTGATTTGTCCGGTAAAGAAACGGCCAAATTCATGCGCGGCCTCAACAATGGCGCGATATCCGGCGATGTTGGCCATCGAACTGAGCGCATCCAGCGACTGCGCACGCGAAATACGCGGCACGGAGTCCATTGCCATTACCGTGACATTGCGCTCGGCGAGTTTTTTCAGTAACTCGGGGTTTTGTGCCGGCCAGAGAAAACTGACCAGCGTGGTCCCTGGATTGAGTAACGGAATTTCAAACTCTTCCGGTGCATTGACCTTGAGGATAATCTCTGACTGCCAGACAGCCTCGCCGTCAACAATTTCCGCGCCCGCTTGTACAAACGCTTTGTCGTCAAAACTCGCCAGTTGACCCGCGCCGCTTTCAACCACGACGCTAAAACCCAGTTTCAGCAACTGCTCAACCGTCTTCGGCGTGGCTGCAACACGGGTTTCATTGGTTAACCGTTCTCTTGGTATGCCAATTCGCATAATGTTCCCTTCCATCTGTATTTTTGATGATGGTTTATCAATGTTCGCAAGCGGCCTGCGCGCACTCACGTAAGAGGTCAGTATTACCCCAACAAAATTAAACAGTAACAAACTCTGTATAACCTACTGAAATTAGCGCCTGTGATCTAGCGCCAAAAAACAGTATTTATTATGAAATTCGCAAAACTGGGATGAATTTACCCGCAGACAGGGATAATGCCCTTGAAATAGCCCGCAAAGGCCGATAATTCGCTCAAGCGAAGCGGCAAAACATGATTAAGCGCCACCACAGAACAATTGGTTAACATTAAATTAACTTATGAAATTCAATCGGTTTATCAGTTTTAGCGCTCAAATGCCGAATTTTTAGACATATCACTAAATGTTATCGATGTTGTTACGACGGCTGGCACGATGAGTGAAAAATGACGCAGACACTGACACAATTTAAATGCAATAATCAGCGACGTTTCTAGTCAATAACAATACCAGTACCTGGTTTGCGCAAGGCGAAGGATTATTTTTATGAAGCTTAAGAACACTCTCCTGGCGTCCGCACTTCTTTCTGCGACTGCTTTTTCTGTAAATGCAGCGACAGAATTGACGCCGGAGCAAGCGGCTGCCCTGAAACCCTATGACCGCATTGTGGTGACCGGTCGTTTTAATGCTATCGGTGATGCGGTTGCCGCCGTATCCCGTCGTGCAGATAAAGACGGCGCAGCCTCCTTTTATGTTGTTGATACCTCAGATTTTGGCAGCGGCGGTAACTGGCGTGTCGTCGCCGACGTCTATAAAGCCGACGCTGAAAAAGCGGAAGCCAACAAGAATCGCGTCATCAACGGCGTTGTAGAATTACCTAAAGATCAGGCCGTTCTGATAGAACCTTTCGATACCGTTACGGTGCAGGGTTTCTACCGCAGTCAGCCTGAAGTCAATGACGCCATCACCAAAGCAGCGAGAGAGAAAGGGGCTTACTCTTTCTACATCGTCCGTCAGGTTGATGCCAACCAGGGCGGCAACCAGCGTATTACCGCGTTTATCTATAAAGAAGATGCGAAAAAACGTGTTGTACAAAGCCCTGACGCAATCCCGGCAGATTCCGATGCCGGACGCGCTGCGTTAGCAGCCGGTGGCGAAGCCGCTAAGAAAGTTGAAATCCCGGGCGTCGCCACTACCGCATCTCCAAGTGCTGAAGTCGGTCGTTTCTTCGAAACCCAGTCAACCAAAGGTGGGCGTTACACTGTCACGCTACCGGACGGTACGAAAGTAGAAGAACTGAACAAAGCAACGGCGGCTATGATGGTGCCGTTTGACAGCATCAAGTTCACCGGTAACTACGGCAACATGACTGAAGTCTCTTATCAAGTTGCTAAACGCGCCGCGAAAAAAGGCGCGAAGTACTACCACATCACCCGCCAGTGGCAGGAACGTGGTAACAACATGACCATCAGTGCCGATCTGTATAAGTAAGCGGCATTTGTAGTAAAATAAGGCGGCTTTTTGCCGCCTTTCGCTTTTTAAGTCACAAATTTTTCCGCAACCGTTGCATGCGCTCTCTTCTCTCCGTAAAATCCCGCGCCTTAGTGGCTTTCACCATTTTTATGCGGTTTGCCAAAATAATTATTCTCTCACTCTCGTTTTTGTCACTGGATACAAATGGAAAAGAAATTGGGTCTGAGCGCACTAACCGCGCTGGTTTTAAGCTCAATGCTCGGCGCGGGTGTTTTCAGCCTGCCACAAAATATGGCAGCGGTAGCCAGCCCGGCCGCATTACTGATTGGGTGGGCGATTACCGGCGCGGGAATTCTCCTGCTCGCCTTTGCCATGCTTATCCTGACGCGCATTCGCCCTGAACTGGACGGCGGTATTTTTACCTACGCGCGTGAAGGATTTGGCGAACTGATTGGCTTCTGCTCGGCGTGGGGTTACTGGCTATGCGCCGTTATCGCTAACGTTTCTTATCTGGTGATCGTTTTTTCTGCGCTCAGCTTCTTTACCGATACCCCAGAATTGCGGTTATTTGGCGACGGAAATACCTGGCAGTCTATCGTTGGGGCATCGGTGCTGCTGTGGGTAGTCCACTTTCTGGTTTTGCGCGGCGTACAGACTGCGGCCAGCATTAATCTGGTAGCGACGCTGGCGAAATTATTGCCGCTCGGCCTGTTCGTCGTGCTGGCCTTTATGCTATTCAAGCTCGATACCTTTACCCTGGATTTTACCGGCATTGCGCTGGGTGTTCCGGTCTGGGAACAGGTTAAAAACACCATGCTCATCACGCTGTGGGTATTCATCGGGGTGGAAGGCGCGGTCGTGGTTTCCGCGCGCGCGCGCAATAAACGCGATGTTGGTCGCGCCACGCTGCTGGCGGTTCTTGCCGCCCTGGGCGTTTATCTGCTGGTTACCCTGCTTTCTCTTGGCGTGGTTGCCCGCCCGGAACTGGCGGAGATCCGTAACCCGTCAATGGCCGGACTGATGGTCAAAATGATGGGACCTTGGGGGGAAATTATTATTGCGGCAGGCCTGATTGTTTCCGTCTGCGGCGCTTATTTAAGCTGGACCATTATGGCGGCCGAAGTGCCGTTCCTGGCCTCCACTCACAAAGCATTCCCGCGCATTTTCGCACGTCAAAATGCGCAAGGTGCGCCATCGGCTTCGCTGTGGCTCACAAACATCTGTGTGCAAGTATGTCTGGTGCTGATCTGGCTCACCGGCTCTGACTACAATACGTTGCTCACGATTGCCTCTGAGATGATTCTGGTACCGTATTTTCTGGTTGGTGCGTTTTTGCTGAAGATCGCCACCCGTCCGATTCATCAGGCAGTGGGTGTCGGTGCATGTATTTATGGCTTATGGTTATTATATGCCTCAGGTCCAATGCACCTGTTACTGTCAGTGGTGCTGTATGCGCCAGGGTTGCTGGTTTTCCTTTACGCCCGAAAAACGCACACGCATGATAACGTACTGAACCGCCAGGAATTGGTATTGATAGGTCTTTTGCTGGTCGCCGCTGTTCCGGCAACCTGGATGTTGATGGGATAAACGTCATACCCATCGTTTGCTGCTAATGGAGATTACGATGGGTAAAAACCCCCCTTTGCCAATACTTATCACCGGCGCAGGCCGTCGCATCGGCCTCGCTATCGCATGGCATTTTCTGAATCAAAAACAGCCGGTAATTGTCAGCTATCGAACACATTACCCGTCGATTGATAGTCTGCAAGGAGCGGGAGCGGTGTGCATCCAGGCCGATTTTTCGACCGACGCCGGCGTACTGGCCTTTGCCGACGACGTAAAAAACCGGACGGATGGATTACGCGCTATCGTGCATAATGCCAGCGCCTGGGTAGCAGAAAAGCCCGGTGCGCACCTGTCTGACGTGCTGTCCAGCATGATGCAAATCCATGTCAACACGCCCTACCTGCTCAACCATGCGCTGGAAAGCCTGCTTCGCGGTCACGGCCACGCAGCGAGCGACATCATCCATTTTACGGATTACGTCGTCGAGCGCGGTAGCGACAAGCATATTGCTTATGCGGCCAGTAAAGCGGCGCTGGACAACATGACCCGCTCATTTGCACGTAAACTGGCGCCGGAAGTCAAAGTCAACGCCATCGCCCCGTCGCTGATCCTGTTTAACGAAAGTGACGACGCCGAATATCGCCAGCAGGCGCTTAACAAATCGCTGATGAAAACCGCGCCTGGCGAGAAAGAGGTCATTGATTTAATAGATTATCTGTTGACCAGCTGTTTTGTCACCGGTCGCAGTTTTGCCGTGGATGGCGGCCGCCACCTGCGTTAGTGCAGTTTTACCCAACAGATAATCAGCAGCCACGCGCTCAGGCCCCAGCACACCACCGATCCGCCGAGCGCGACGGGCAGGCGCATAAATCCGGTGAAATACCACAGTGAAACAAGGTAGATAAAATAGGGAATAATCGACCACATACTGAAGACTATTGTGGTGCGTAATGCGTCGATCCCACGCTCGCTGGCCACGATATAGTGAGCGATCAGCGCAAATGTCGGGAACAGCGGAATTAACCCGGCAATATAGTAATTCTTTGTTTTAGCCAGCACACCAATCAGAACCACTACCAGCGCACCCAGCGCCGCTTTTATAACGAGCCCCATCATCCTGCCTTAACACATCGATAACATCAGCCTCTAGCATAACGGAAGCGTTGTTGTTTAGAAAAGATTAATGGAAGGAAAAACGAGGTCGGTGTATGTTGGCGCTTTATATTCAAAATGAATGATATGAACACCATCGTATTTGTTGAAGATGATCCTGAAGTCGGCTCGCTGATTGCCGCCTACCTTGCCCGGCACGATATCGAGGTTATCCTCGAACCGCGTGGCGATTTGGCCGAAGAGAAGATCCTGCACGTTCAACCCGACCTGGTGTTGTTAGACATAATGCTGCCGGGCAAAGACGGTATGACCATCTGCCGCGATTTACGCGGACGCTGGCAGGGTCCGATTGTTCTGCTGACGTCTCTCGACAGCGATATGAACCATATTCTTGCGCTCGAGATGGGCGCCTGTGATTACATTTTAAAAACCACCCCCCCGGCAGTTCTGCTGGCCCGCCTGCGCCTGCATTTACGCCAGAATGAGCATTCGACTCAGTCGAAAGGTATTCAGACGGCGACCCTAACGCCGCATACCACGCTGCGCTTTGGTACGCTGACTATCGACCCGACCAATCGTTCCGTACTGCTTGCGGGTGAACCGGTCTCTCTGTCTACCGCTGATTTCGAACTGCTGTGGGAACTTGCAACCCATGCAGGGCACATTATGGATCGCGATGCGTTACTGAAAAATCTGCGCGGCGTGAGCTATGACGGACTGGACCGCAGCGTTGATGTGGCGATTTCCCGTCTGCGTAAAAAATTGCTGGATAACGCCACGGAACCGTACCGCATCAAGACCATCCGTAATAAAGGTTATCTGTTTGCCCCTCACGCCTGGGATGACGAACCGCGCAAATAACTGCGACTGGCTGGTTATTTGACCAGCCGAATAAACTATAAACGTTACACTGTCACGTAAATTGTTTACAGGATAAGCATAAAGACCTTGCCCAAGGTTGATCCACACTTTTTGTGTGGCTGCCTGGTTCCCCTCTCCCTATAATCCGTCCCGGTCCTGAGTCCTGATGGCACGCAGGTTTATTTCAGATAATTACATCTCTTTCCGGCATTTCAGGTGCTGAATGAGGCAAGAGGCTACAATATGTTCGTTACTACCGCGTATATCGCGTTATTTTTGGTTTGTTCATGGGCAATATTCAGAATCGACCAAAAAAGTCACTCCCTTTCCAAAAGCGTCTTTATTGCCATTTTTATCGGTGCCGTTATTGGCTTATCACTTCATTTTATTGCTGCCGACAACAGTAAAACGGTTATCGACTGGTATAACATCATCGGTAACGGTTATGTAAATTTACTTAAACTGGTTGCAGTTCCGCTGATATTTATCTCTATTCTCTCGGCGATAAATAAGCTCGAAAACAGCGCCGGCATAGGAAAAATGTCGCTCACCATCGTGGGATGTATGCTCTGTCTGGTGATGATTGCCGGGTTTGTTGGTCTGTTGACCGCCCACATTTTAGGCCTGGACGCCAGCGCCTTTGGTCATATGCAATCCACGCTAACGGCTGATGATGTGAGTAAAACAGCGGCCGTTTCACTGCCTAAACTGGTCACCTCTCTGATCCCCACCAATATCTTCCTCGATCTTACCGGGGCCAGAAGCGTTTCTGTTATCGGTATTGTAATCTTCACTCTGCTCGCCGGAGTGGCACTATTAAAAGTGAAACAAGATGCGCCACAAGAAGGTGAAAAATTAAGCGCAGGCATTAACGCCATCCAGATTTGGGTGATGAAAATGGTGCGCATCGTTATTGCCCTCACCCCCTATGGCGTGATGGCATTAATGGCTGGCGTATTTTCCGCGTACAGGTTTGAACAATTTGCCAGCCTGTTAGGCTTTATTGCCGCCTGCTACATTGCCGTGCTGATGATGTTTATCGTGCATGCGCTGATTCTGCTGCTGAGTGGAAACAACCCCGTTCACTATTTTAAAACCGTATGGCCGGTTTTAACCTTTGCGTTTGTTTCACGCAGCAGCGCGGCCTCTATTCCACTGGCTATTACCGCGCAAGAAAAATTTGGCGTACAAAATACCATAGCGAATATCGCAGCCTCATTTGGTTCCAGTATGGGTCAGAATGGCTGCGCCGGGATTTACCCTGCCATTATGGTTGCGATGATTGCGCCAACGATGGGCATTGACCCACTGTCAGTGCACTTTTTGCTCGCGATGCTACCGGCGATTGCGCTGGGGTCGATTGGGGTGGCGGGCGTCGGAGGCGGCGGAACATTTGCCGCACTGATCGTGCTTTCAACGCTGAACTTCCCGGTCGCTCTGGTGGGGATTTTTATTGCCATTGAGCCGATTGTCGATATGGCGAGGACCGCATTAAACGTAAACGGGTCGATGATGTCGGGCGTGCTGGCTAACCGAATTTTGCATAAAGAAACAGTCGGACAGCCACAAGCAACGCAAGTCAGCGAAGCTGATTAACCGCTGAGAACGATGTCAGATAACAGCCTTCCTGCCAAAGGAAGGCTTTTTTATGCTAGCTGAGCGTTAATCCATCGTAGTTTTTCCAGCGATAATTCAGCGCGGAGAGGATCCAGCAGGAGAGAAATACGGCAATAATCATAAATCCGACATTGCCCATGTGATCGCTCAAATTGCTCACCGTATCCCACATTCCCCCCTGAAGTGAAAACGCATCTGACAGCAATCCCAGCGCTTCCAGTCCGCCAATAAATACCGCCACAATCACCGAGGTTCCGGTAATGGTCATATTGTAATACAACTTACGCTGCGGTTTATTAAAGGCCCAGCCGTAAGCCTCGACCATCAGAATACTGTCAAGGCAATCAATCAGCGCCATACCGCAGGTAAACAGCGCCGGGAACACCAGAATGGACCAGATGGACATTCCACTGGACGCACCTGAGGCAGAAATGCCTAACAGCGAAATTTCCGTGGCAGTATCAAAACCCAGTCCAAACAAAAAACCGACAAAATACATATGCCAGTCTTTTCCCACCAGCCTGAAGGCCGAGCGGAATAACCAGTTCAAAGGACCTGAAACCGTGACCGCTTCCGTGATTCCGTCGTAGGTGCCCGTGCGTTTCAGTTGGCGGAATGCTTTCCACACCTGAATGAAGATGATCAAATTGATGGTCGCCAGAATAAGCAAGAACGCAGCGGAGACGAACGTACCAATCACGCTCCCAACATTCTGAAACCACGTCATATGATGTTTAAACACGCTGGTGGTAAGGGCGATGCCAATACTTGCCAGAACCACTATTGTGGAGTGCCCTAGCGAAAACCACGCTCCCGTAGTCAATGCGCGCTTTTTCTGCTGCATCAGTTTACGCGTCGCGCTGTCGATGGCGGCGATATGATCGGCATCCACGGCGTGGCGCAAACCGTAACACCAGGCGACAAGGCACAGAGCCAGAAGCGAGGTGTGCTGGCTGAATGCTGTGAAAGCCCACAACCATGCCACAATATTTGCGCCAACCAAAAACGCCACCAGCAGCATAATATCCGGGCGCTTTTTACATACTGAAAACAACGGATTCATTGTTTTCGGCCCATTAACTTTTTAATAAAAAACACAACGTAACCTGCCATTTGCTGATTGGTGAATCAAATATTTATCAGCCTAATGATAACGTTTTAGAATTACTAACCCAGTGTCGTAGATCAAAGTTGCAGAGATCCTGAGGCCAGTTCGGTGAGCGCGAGTTCCGCCACGCGCAGGGTTATTTCTGCGTTGCCCCCTTCTTGCAGAAACCACGCTGAAGAGAGACCACACCAGGCCGCAATCCACAGCAGAAGACGCTCGCGTTCAAGCCCGGCTGCCTCTGAGACGATGCTGACGCGTTGGGTGAATCGCTGTGAGTCAATAGCGACAGCAAAAC
This sequence comes from Citrobacter sp. FP75, assembly GCF_018342065.1. Taxonomy (GTDB): domain Bacteria; phylum Pseudomonadota; class Gammaproteobacteria; order Enterobacterales; family Enterobacteriaceae; genus Citrobacter. The sequence goes on from NZ_JAFDOE010000001.1 coordinate 1,497,686, forward strand.
GTGGGTCAGCAAGATCGGGATTGGTGAAAATATTGGCGTAATCAAACCCGCGTTCACCAATGAGCCCTTTAGGGTCGATGGCAAGCCATCCCGACTGACCAAAATCAAGCACATTACCGTGGTGTAAATCGCCGTGCAGTACCGCGACATCTTGCGGGCAGGAGAGCAGCACTTTGGCTGCCCGCGCGCAACGTAGCATGATCCCTCCATGAATGTGTGCTGCCGGTGCAAGATCGCGAAACCAGTGTTCAAGGGGCGTGAGTACAGGTGTTAAGGCACTCGGCGCAACATGGAGTTGACGGGCAGTATGGCAAATGATGCGGCAGGCCTGCTCATCCTGGCCCGCCCGGGACATGTCTGCCAGCGATTGCGTTCCGGTGGCCCGTTCTAAAAGTAACGCCCCTTCCTCATGGGCCAGCACCTTCGCCGCCCCTTCTCCATCCCACCAGACCATTAGCCCACTGCCGGTTCGTTCGCTTGCATCATCGGTGATCTTGAGTATCGCTTTCTGACCACCGTTAATTGTCGTCACGGGTAACAGCTGCGAGGTATGGGTAACGATCGCAACACCATCCGGGATAAGGCCCCATCGGCTGAGCCAGGTACTGAACATATGCTTTCCAAAGTATTGCCCATCATGGTCAGTCTGTGTTCACTGCCATCGGGAACGTTTTACGAAATTTTTGCAGCATTATAGCGATGACAGTTCAGGTCCACACCTACACCTGTACAGAATTTTATGCTAGTTTCAAAAATACAACCTTCGAGAAATGACCAAACCGGTGGTTAGAAAACAGATCGTTTGTCCTGTTTTACACAGAGATACATCATGAAATGCAGAATAAAATAAAAATCATATAAGCGATAAAAACAGGGAGCGCTGAATTCTCGCCCCCTGCACCGTTTTTACCCCTCAGGCATAGCCGAAGAATGATGGGTAGAAATTTTCCACTCTTTACCATCCCATGCGTAAGTGAAAGTATATCGCGCTGAAACGGTGGATTTATCCGCGAAGGTAAATGTGTAAGTACCGGTATCTATCGCCTTGTTGCAACCCAGTCGAATGGTGCGAGTGTCAATTTTCCCTGTAGGTTTCTTCGCCAAAAAATGCTCGAAATAATCAACCCGCTCAGCATCCGTTAAACGGGCTTTATTGGATACCGTGGGCAGTAGCACCGCATCGCTAAGATAATTTTCCGAAACCGTCTTCGCGTTGCCCGTTTTCAACGTCGCGTTCCACTTATCAAACAGCGCTTCGATTTGAGCGTTATCGACCTTCACGCAATCTGGTGCCGACGCAGCAATAGCAGGACCAGACAGAAGGGTAAGTGAAGCAATAAGACCAAATATTTTCTTCATTTTAATCATTCCATTAGTGGTCGTATGGCAATGACGAACCATTGATAACCCAGATGCAAAAATCACATTACATGCCATTATCAATAGAAATCATCAACATACGCTGTGTGTGAAAAATAAAGAGTCCATGAGAGGGAAAGTGATTTAATACAATGAAGTAATGAGAGATTTTAGAGTTATCGCCACTTGCCTAGCCTGTTTAACTTCCTGGTTTATTATAGTTCAGCAGTTGCTCGCTTTCTGTACGTTCTAAGAATTTGAGGCTCCACTACTCATGCAGAAAATATGTATACCGTGTACTCTACCGGGATAAGTGCGCCTGATGGAGTCCGAATCCTGTTTCAGTGGGTGACGTAATCCCTTGACTGCAAAAGCGTATTAGCCAACTCCTTGAGCGCCCGGTGATTTTCTATGAAAAAGCTGTTTGTGCAGTTTTATCTGTTGCTGTTCGTCTGCTTTCTGGTGATGACCCTGCTGGTCGGCCTGGTATACAAATTCACCGCAGAACGCGCAGGCAGACAGTCGCTCGATGACTTAATGAAAAGCTCTTTATATTTGATGCGCAGTGAACTCCGCGAGATCCCACCACGAGATTGGGGTAAAACGCTAAAAGAGATGGATTTAAACCTCTCGTTTGATCTGCGCGTGGAGCCGCTGACTAAATACCGGCTGGATGCCCCCACCCAGCAGCGTCTGCGCGAGGGCGATATCGTCGCGCTCGACGATCAGTACACCTTTATTCAGCGTATTCCACGCAGCCATTACGTTCTTGCCGTCGGCCCGGTTCCCTATCTCTATTTTCTGCATCAAATGCGCTTACTGGACGTCGCGCTGATGGCATTTATTGCCATCTCGCTGGCCTTCCCGGTGCTTATCTGGATGCGTCCGCACTGGAAGGAAATGCTAAGACTGGAAGCAGCCGCACAACGTTTTGGTGAAGGACACCTGAGCGAACGTCTGCATTTTGACAACGGTTCCAGCTTTGAGCGACTCGGCGTGGCATTTAATCAGATGGCGGATAACATCAATGCGCTGATCGCCAGCAAAAAACAGCTTATTGACGGTATTGCCCATGAGCTGCGCACGCCGCTGGTTCGCTTACGCTACCGACTGGAGATGAGCGATAACCTCACTGAGCAGGAATCCCAGGCGCTGAATCGTGATATTGGTCAGCTGGAAGCGCTCATTGAAGAATTGCTCACCTACGCGCGGCTCGACCGACCGCAGAATGAGTTAAAACTCACGGTGCCAAACTTGCCCGCGTGGCTAACTACCCATCTGGAAGATGTGCAAAGCGTTAATCCTGAACGTTCGGTGTGCCTGCGTCATCTGGCCTCCGGTGATTACGGTGCGCTGGATATGCGCCTGATGGAGCGTGTTCTGGATAATTTACTCAACAACGCCCTGCGCTATTGCCAGTCTACGGTACACGTCAGCCTGCTGCTGCAGGGCAATCAGGCGATGCTTACCGTCGAAGATGATGGCCCCGGCATTGCACCGGACGCCCGCGCGCAGATTTTCGAACCGTTCGTACGCCTCGATCCCAGCCGCGACAGGGCCACCGGCGGCTGCGGACTCGGGCTGGCCATCGTCCACTCAATTGCTCTGGCCATGGGTGGCACAGTGATGTGTGACGAAAGCGAACTGGGCGGCGCGCGTTTCACCTTTAGCTGGCCCATCTGGCATCACATTCCTGAATTTTCTGCTGCCTGACCCCTACAGCTCGGTGGTCAGGTGGCTTTGGCTATGTTATAAAAAAGTATGTTGTAACTAAAATGGTAACACTATGGCTCGCTACGATCTCGTTGAACGTCTGAACGGCACTTTTCGCCAGATGGAGCAGGAACTGGCGCAATTTACGGAAAACCTCCAGCAGCATACGCTGCTGATTGCCCGCGTGTTCTCACTACCAGAAATCGCAAAGGAGTCAGAGCACGCCCCGCTGGATGCCATCGACGTTAAACAACATTTAGGCAAAGACGCTGAAAATCTGGCGTTGCGCCACTATCGCCACCTGTTTATTCAACAGCAATCTGAGAATCGCAGCAGTAAAGCTGCTGTTCGTCTACCCGGCGTGCTGTGCTATCAGGTAGACAGCTCTTCACAGGCTACGCTGGAAACGCAAATCCAACGTATCAACCAGTTGAAAACAACCTTTGAGCGTATTGTAACGGTGGATTCAGGGTTGCCGCCCGCCGCGCGTTTCGAATGGGTGCATCGCCATTTACCTGGACTTATCACCCTCAACGCATACCGCACGTTAACGGTAGTCAGAGAACCCGCCACCCTGCGATTCGGTTGGGCCAACAAACACATTATTAAAAATTTGAAACGCGATGAGGTGCTGCAACAGCTGGAAAAGAGCCTGTCCTCACCGCGCAGCGTACATCCCTGGACGCGTGAAGAGTGGCAGGCGAAGCTTGAACGTGAATATCAGGACATTTCTGCCCTACCACAACAGGCTAAACTGAAGATTAAAAGACCAGTGAAGGTACAGCCCATCGCCCGAGTCTGGTACAAAGGGCAGCAAAAACAGGTGCAATATGCCTGCCCGACGCCGCTGATTGCGCTGATTAATAGCGATAACGGTATGAGCGTGCCGGACATTGGTGAGTTATTGAATTACGATGCCGACAACGTGCAGCACCGCTTTAAACCAGAGGCGCAGCCGTTAAGGTTGATTATCCCCCGGCTGCACCTGTATGTTGCGGATTAACTGCCTGGTCGCATACTGCCAACCATCAGTTCAGGACGCACCCAACTGTCGAACTCAGCTTCGCTAAGGTAGCCCAGCGCCAGCGCGGAAGCTTTTAAGGTCAGCCCTTCTTTGTGAGCCTTTTTGGCGATCTCAGCGGCTTTATCGTACCCAATGTGGGTATTCAGCGCAGTCACCAGCATCAGTGATTCATTGAGCAACTGGTCAATGCGCTCACGATTCGGCTCAATCCCGGTCGCACAGTGTTCGTTAAAGCTTTCCATACCGTCGGCCAGCAGGCGGACCGACTGCAGGAAGTTATGGATAACCATAGGTCGGTAGACGTTGAGCTCAAAATTACCTGAGGCCCCGCCAATATTGATGGCGACATCATTCCCCATCACCTGACAGCACAGCATGGTCAGCGCCTCGCACTGGGTAGGATTGACCTTGCCGGGCATGATGGAGCTGCCGGGCTCGTTTTCAGGAATCGCTATCTCGCCAATGCCACAACGCGGGCCGGATGCCAGCCAGCGCACATCGTTGGCGATTTTCATTAACGACGCCGCCAGACCCTTCAGCGCGCCATGGGCGTGGACCAGCGCATCACAGGTGGCGAGCGCTTCAAATTTATTCGGTGCGGTAACAAACGGAGCACAGGTGATCACCCTCAGTTCATCCGCTACCCGGCGAGCGTATTCGGGATGGGTATTCAGCCCGGTACCAACGGCAGTTCCTCCCAAAGCCAGTTCGGCAACGTGCGGCAGGCTGTTTTCAATGTGCTTCAGGTTATGTTCCAGCATTGCAACCCAGCCAGAAATCTCCTGACCCAGCGTCAACGGGGTGGCATCCTGCAGATGCGTACGACCAATTTTGACGATATCCGCAAACGCGTGGGATTTATCGCTCAACGTTTTGGTTAACACCTGTAATTGCGGGATCAGCGATTTCCGCAGTGCCAGCAATGCGGCAACGTGCATCGCCGTGGGGAAAACATCGTTTGAACTTTGGCTTTTATTCACATCATCGTTGGGGTGTATTTTACGCTCCATCCCCCGCACACCACCCAGCAATTCGCTGGCCCGGTTCGCCAGCACTTCATTCATGTTCATATTGCTTTGCGTACCGGAACCGGTCTGCCAGATAGCCAGCGGAAACTCATCAGCGTGTTTATCTGCCAGGACTTCATCTGCCGCCTGCATGATGGCGTTCGCTTTTTCTTCCGCCAGCAGCCCCAGGTCCTGGTTAACCTTCGCGGCGGCACGTTTTGTCAGCGCCAGCGCGTGGATCAGCGAGACCGGCATTTTCTCTGTAGAGATACGAAAATGCTCCAGCGATCGTTGTGTTTGCGCGCCCCAAAGTTTATCGGCCGGGACATCAATCGCCCCCATTGAATCATTCTCGCGGCGTACCGTTACCATTACCTTCCCCTTATATTACCGATTGATTAGGTTATGTTTCGACATTGCCCACTTGCGTTGGTCTTATGAGTATTAACGAGGATAAAACTGTCGTTTGGTGGTTCGTGCGATAAAAAAAAACCGCCCCGGAGGGCGGCTGACGTTACTTAACGCAGCGTGCGCACTGCGACGTCTGAATCTGCTGGAAGAAATCATTGCCTTTGTCATCCACCAGGATAAACGCCGGGAAATCTTCCACTTCAATTTTCCAGATGGCTTCCATCCCCAGTTCCGGGTATTCCACACATTCCAAACTCTTGATACTACCCTGCGCCAGCACAGCCGCAGGACCGCCAATACTGCCTAAGTAGAAACCGCCATGTTTATGGCAGGCATCGGTAACCTGTTGGCTGCGGTTGCCCTTTGCCAGCATGACCATGCTGCCACCAGCGGACTGAAGCTGGTCAACATACGAGTCCATACGCCCGGCCGTGGTTGGGCCAAGCGAACCCGAAGCATAACCTTCCGGGGTTTTCGCCGGACCGGCGTAATAGATAGGGTGATCTTTAACATATTGCGGCAAATTTTCACCGTTATCCAGACGCTCTTTCAGTTTTGCATGCGCAATGTCACGTCCGACGATGATCGTGCCATTCAGTGACAGTCGCGTGGAGACAGGATACTGCGACAGCTGAGCCAGGATCTCTTTCATTGGGCGGTTAAGATCGACGCGTACCGCTTCACCTTCACCAGCCTGACGCAATTCTTCCGGGATGTATTTGCCTGGATTATGTTCCAGCTTCTCTATCCAGATACCATCACGGTTGATCTTGGCTTTGATATTGCGATCGGCAGAACAGGAAACCCCCATACCCACCGGACACGACGCGCCATGACGCGGCAGACGGATCACGCGGATATCGTGAGCAAAGTATTTCCCGCCGAACTGTGCGCCTAAGCCAAGATTCTGCGCTTCTATTAATAGTTCGTTTTCCAGTTCAACATCGCGGAACGCCTGACCATGCTCGTTACCTTCAGTTGGCAATTCATCATAATATTTTGCCGACGCCAGCTTAACGGTTTTCAGCGTGGCTTCTGCCGAGGTTCCACCAATCACAAAAGCAATGTGATAAGGCGGACAGGCTGCGGTTCCCAGCGTACGCATTTTCTCAACCAGGTAATTTTTTAATTTGCCCGGCGTGAGCAGCGCTTTGGTTTCCTGGTACAGATAAGTTTTGTTCGCCGAACCGCCGCCTTTAGCGATGCAGAGGAATTTATACTCGTCACCGTCCACGGTATACAGGTCTATCTGTGCCGGCAGGTTAGTCCCGGTGTTGACCTCGTTATACATATCCAGCGCGGCGTTTTGCGAATAGCGCAGGTTATCCTCGATATAGGTGTTATACACCCCGCGCGCGAGGGCCGCTTCATCGCCGCCACCGGTCCAGACTCGTTGCCCTTTTTTACCAACAATAATCGCCGTACCGGTGTCCTGGCAGGTCGGTAAAACACCTTTCGCCGCGATGTCGGAGTTACGCAGGAATTGCAGGGCTACATATTTGTCGTTCTCGCTGGCATCCGGGTCGCGAAGAATATCCGCAACCTGCTGCTGATGTGCCGGACGCAACATAAACGAAGCATCATGAAATGCCTGCCGTGCAAGGAGGGTTAACGCTTCCGGAGCAACTTTAATGATTTCCTGCCCTTCAAATTCGGCAACGGAAACATGGTCACTGGTCAGCAGATAGTATTCGGTATCATCCTTTTTGAGGGGGAAAGGATGTTGATAATGAAAGGGTTTGTTTGACATTGTGCTCTCACTTACTGCTCGGTCTGGTTATTCTCTGGGCAGATGTTCCATTGCCCTGCTTCCCTGTCGCGGTTCGGGTTGCGGCAGCAACGGCCTTTGCGCAACCAGAATTGCTCAGGGTATTAAAAGCGAGTCACCATATCCTACACAATTTTTTAACAAAAACTGAGACAAGTACGACTTTTTACATGTGCAGGTTACTTCCCCGAGGGTTTCTTGGTTTAATAGTCGGAGATAATTCCACATTGAAACAGGGCTTGATAATGCAAAAACTCATCAACTCAGTGCAGAACTACGCCTGGGGAAGTAAAACTGCGTTAACGGAACTTTATGGCATTGAAAATCCGACCCAGCAGCCGATGGCAGAGCTGTGGATGGGCGCACATCCGAAAAGCAGTTCTCAGGTTCAGAGGGCCGACGGTCAGACGGTTTCTCTGCGCGACGTTATCGAGCACGATAAGTCCGCACTTTTAGGCGATGCCGTGGCAAAACGTTTTGGTGAACTGCCCTTCTTGTTTAAAGTGCTCTGCGCCGCGCAGCCCCTTTCGATCCAGGTCCACCCGAACAAACACAATTCTGAGGTCGGATTTGCCAAAGAAAACGCCGCCGGGATCCCGATGGATGCCGCCGAGCGTAACTACAAAGATCCTAACCACAAGCCCGAACTGGTGTTTGCCCTGACGCCTTTCCTGGCCATGAATGCGTTCCGCGAGTTCTCTGACATTGTGGCGTTGCTACAGCCGGTTTCTGGCGCGCATCCTGCCATTGCTCACTTCCTGCAGGAACCCAACGCTGAGAGTCTGAGCCATCTCTTCGCCAGCTTGCTGAATATGCAGGGCGAGGAAAAATCTCGCGCGCTGGCAGTACTCAAATCCGCCCTTAACAGCCAGCAGGGTGAGCCGTGGCAAACCATCCGCCTGATAGCGGACGTCTACCCAGACGATAGCGGCCTGTTCTCTCCGCTGCTGCTCAATGTCGTTAAGCTCAATCCAGGAGAGGCGATGTTCTTGTTCGCCGAAACCCCGCACGCCTACCTGCAAGGTGTGGCGCTCGAGGTGATGGCCAACTCCGATAACGTACTGCGCGCCGGACTAACGCCAAAATATATCGATATTCCTGAACTGGTCGCCAACGTTCAGTTTGTAGCTAAACCGGCTAATCAACTGCTGACGACCCCTGTTAAAACAGGTAGGGAACTGGACTTCCCGATCCCGGTTGACGACTTCGCCTTCTCCCTGCATGAGCTGTCCGCCCAGGAAGCCACCATCAGCCAGAACAGCGCTGCCATTTTGTTCTGCGTAGAGGGCGAAGCCGTGCTGAGCAAGGGTGAGCAACGTCTGGTACTGAAAGCGGGTGAATCGGCATTTATCAGCGCCAATGATTCACCGGTGAACGTCAGCGGTACCGGTCGTTTAGCGCGGGTTTATAACAAGCTGTAGCAAGATACTGATATTTTTAACAACTCTTGCTAAGCTAGTAGTAGGTCAAAGACATGTCACTCCTCCAGGCGTCTTCAAACGCCTGGTTTTATTTTATGGATATCAAAATGAAAAAAACGCTGGTAGCTGCGGGTGTGGTGGTTGCACTGGGGATCGTCTGGACGGGCGGCGCCTGGTTCACGGGAAAGAAACTGGAAACCCATCTCGCTGAGGTGGTGGCGCAGACAAACGATCAGCTCAAACGTCTTTCGCCTGAGGCGGGCATTGAGCTGAGTTATCAGAACTACCAGCGCGGCGTGTTCAGCAGCCAGTTACAACTGGTGGTGAAACCTGTCGCGGGTCAGGAAAATGCGTGGCTGAAGTCAGGGCAAAGCATCGTTCTGGATGAATCCGTCGATCACGGCCCCTTCCCGCTGTCCCAGCTTAAATCATTGAACCTTATTCCAGCGATGGCCGCCGTAAAAACCACGCTGGTGAACAATGACGTCACAAAGCCGCTGTTTGACATTGCCAAGGGTGAATCCCCTTTCACCATCAATTCCCGCGTTGGTTATAGCGGCGATACCCGTTCTGATGTTTCTCTCAAGCCGCTGAATTACGAAAAAGGCGATGAGAAAGTGGCCTTTAGCGGCGGTGAGTTCCAGCTCAACGCCGACAAAGACGGTAACGTGGTTTCCCTGACCGGTGAAGCGCAAAGCGGTGTGGTGAATGCCGTTAACGAGTACGATCAGAAGGTACAAGTTACCTTTAATAACCTGAAAACGGACGGCTCAAGCTCGATAGCCAGCTTTGGTGAACGTATTGGCGATCAGAAACTGTCACTCGATAAGCTGTCTATTTCTGTCGAAGGCAAAGAGTTAGCCGTTCTGGAAGGCATGGAAATCGATGGTAAATCTGATCTGGTTAACGATGGAAAAACCGTTAACAGCCAGCTGGATTACACGCTCAACAGCCTGAAATTGCAGGGACAGGATTTGGGTAGCGGTAAACTGACGCTGAAAGTAGGCCAGATTGATGGTGAGGCATTACATCAGTTCAGCCAGCAGTATAGCGCCCAAACCAAAGCGCTGATGTCGCAGATTGACATGGTGCAAAACCCTGAGCTTTATCAGCAAAAAGTAACAGAGGCGTTCTTCAGCGCCCTGCCAATCCTGATGAAGGGTGAGCCGGTTGTCACCGTTGCACCGCTGAGCTGGAAGAATGCTAAAGGCTCGACAACCTTTAACCTGTCGCTGTTCCTGAAAGATCCGAACGCTAACCAGGAAGAATCAAAAACGCTGGCCCAGGAAGTGGATCGCGCAGTGAAATCACTGGACGCTAAACTGGCTATCCCGATGGATATGGCGATTGAGTTCATGACTCAGATTGCCAAACTGGAAGGCTATCAGCAGGAAGAAGCGGCAGCGATGGCGAAGCAGCAGGTCAATGGCCTCGCCGCAATGGGTCAAATGTTCCGCGTCACGACGGTACAGGACAACACCATCGGCTCCAGCCTGCAGTATGCGAACGGTCAGGTAACGCTCAACGGCCAAAAAATGCCGCTGGATGAATTCGTCGGCATGTTTGGTATGCCAACGCTTTCCGAACCGGATGTCCCGGCCATCCCGCAGCAGTAATTCTCTTCTGCACGATGCCAGTCACGGCCCGATAACGCGATTTATCGGGCTTTTTTACCTCTGCGACATTACTTCTGCGTCACCAGCCGGGCGGATAACGTCAGATTACGCGAATGCCCCTCATCATTGCTGATTCGCTGCAGTACACGTTCAGCAAGCGTATACCCCAGTTCACGCGCGGGGGTGCTGGCCCAAATAATCGGTAAATCATCCAGGGCGTTCTCAGCCACATCGGCAAAGGCGGCCAGTGAGATCTGCTGTTCAAAATAGCGATCAACGCCAATTTCACCACTCTGACGCCCTGCTTTCATCAGGCCAAACCATGCCCCAACGGCGATGGTTTCGTTGTAGCACACTACCGCGCTGATGGTCGGGTTATGGCGTAGCAGCGCCGTAACGGCTTCTGCGGCCTGCTTCTGGCTGGAGGCGCACTCCAGTACCCAGTCGCTGTGAAAAGGCAGTCCAAATTTGAGCAGCGTAGCGCAATATCCACCCACACGTTCTGCACGGGTCAGCGAGGAACTCTGCCCCCCCAGCCAGGCGATTCGCTGATGACCATGCCCGACGAGATACTCGACCAGTAGCTGTGCTGCCTGCATATTGTCGGGCCTGACGGTGTCGGCATCATCCAGATAGCTGGCGCGTGAAGCAAACACTACTGGGATCCCTTTTTCACCGGCCAGTTGCCGTAACGCGTCGCTGCTGCCCGCCGCTCCGGCGATCACCACCCCATCCACACCCTGGTTGAGTAACATTGAGAAACGCTGGGCCAACTGTTCGCCGTCCTTACCGCCATGCAGTAAAAACACCATCCGCCCCTGAGCTTCTAAGGCTTCCGTCAACCCTGCCGTCAGCTCGGCATAAAACGGCGTCGAGAGATCGCGAACAATTAAACCAATGACCCCACTCTGCCCGCCACGCAGCGCCGATGCCTGGCGGTTACGTACAAATCCCAGTTGTTCGATGGCAGCATTGACCCGTTCTCCTGTGGCGGAAGAGATACGCCCTTTGCCGCTGAGAACCAATGAGACCGTACTGACCGATACGCCAGCAGCCAGCGCAACATCATGGATGGTTATTTTTTTGGCTATAGCCATAAAACCAGAAAGCTCCCTGATAACGTGACAGATAAAACGTTTTATCAATCGTTTATATTTATACGCCCTATTATCGTTCGATAATGTGATTTGTAACGCACTAAAATTAGGTAAAACGTTTTATCTTCTCGCCATCATTTGTTGATCGATTTTTTACAAGGAGTCGTTAGATGACGACGAGAACCACACCAAAAGTAACGTTATGGGAATTTTTCCAGCAGTTGGGCAAAACCTTTATGCTGCCCGTGGCACTGCTCTCGTTTTGCGGGATCATGTTAGGGATCGGCAGCTCATTAAGCAGCCATGATGTCATTACACTGATCCCGGCTCTGGGAAATCCGATGCTGCAGGCGCTGTTTACCTGGATGAGCAAAGTCGGTTCTTTCGCATTTAGTTTTTTGCCGGTGATGTTTTGTATCGCAATCCCCCTTGGTCTGGCGCGCGAGAACAAAGGTGTTGCGGCCTTTGCCGGGTTTGTCGGCTATGCGGTCATGAACCTTGCCGTCAACTTTTGGTTAACGGCCAAAGGTATTTTACCCACCACGGATGCGGCGATCCTCAAAGCCAATAACGTGCAAAATATTCTGGGGATCCAGTCGATCGACACCGGGATCCTCGGCGCGGTCATTGCCGGGATCATTGTTTGGATGCTGCATGAGCGCTTCCACAACATTCGCCTGCCGGATGCGCTGGCGTTCTTCGGTGGTACCCGCTTTGTTCCGATCATCTCCTCGGTGGTGATGGGGCTGGTCGGGCTGGTAATCCCGCTGATTTGGCCGGTTTTCGCTATGGGCATTACCGGACTCGGCAACATCATCAACAGCGCCGGTGAATTTGGTCCGATGCTGTTTGGTACCGGCGAGCGACTGCTGCTGCCGTTTGGTCTGCACCATATTCTGGTGGCATTAATTCGCTTTACTGAAGCAGGCGGCACGCAGGAAGTCTGCGGCCATAGCGTGAGCGGCGCGCTGACTATTTTCCAGGCTCAGCTGAGCTGTCCGACAACTCAGGGTTTCTCTGAAAGCGCCACGCGTTTCCTGTCCCAGGGCAAAATGCCGGCATTCCTCGGCGGTTTACCGGGTGCGGCGTTAGCCATGTATCACTGCGCTCGCCCTGAGAATCGTCATAAAATTAAAGGGTTATTAATCTCTGGCCTGATTGCCTGCGTGATCGGCGGAACCACCGAGCCTCTGGAGTTCTTGTTCCTGTTCGTGGCGCCGGTGCTGTATGTTATCCACGCGCTGTTGACTGGTCTTGGCTTCACCGTAATGGCAGTGCTTGGCGTTACTATCGGCAACACAGATGGCAACCTGATTGACTTCGTGGTGTTTGGCATCCTGCACGGATTGTCCACCAAGTGGTATCTGGTGCCGGTTGTTGCGGCTATCTGGTTCGCGGTGTACTACGTCATCTTCCGCTTCGCCATCACACGTTTTAATCTGAAAACGCCGGGTCGTGATGTCGAAATTGCCAGCAACATCGAAAAAGTCATGGCCGGAACGCCGGGCAAATCGGGCTATAACGTACCGGCCATTCTGGCGGCGCTGGGCGGTGCAGAAAACATCGTCAGCCTGGATAACTGCATCACCCGTCTGCGTCTGTCAGTAAAGGATATGTCACTTGTGAATGTGCAGGCGCTGAAGGACAATCGTGCCATTGGTGTCGTTCAACTCAACCAGCATAATCTGCAGGTGGTGATTGGTCCGCAGGTCCAGTCGGTGAAAGACGAAATGGCGGTTCTGATGAATACCGTGCAGGCATAAGGACAACGATATGTTTGATTTTTCAACGGAAGTGGACAGGCATGGTACGTGGTGCACCCAGTGGGACTACGTCGCCGACCGTTTTGGCTCGGCAGACCTGCTGCCGTTCACCATCTCAGATATGGATTTTGCCACTGCACCTTGCATTCTGGAGGCGCTGACGCAGCGCCTGTCACACGGTGTATTGGGCTACAGTCGCTGGAAAAATGATGAGTTTTTGGCGGCGATTAGTCACTGGTTCCTGACCCGCCATCACACCCAAATTGATCCGCAATCGGTGGTTTACGGCCCTTCCGTCATCTATATGGTGTCGGAGCTGATCCGCCAGTGGTCATCAACGGGGGATGCGGTCGTTATCCATACCCCGGCTTACGATGCGTTTTACAAAGCCATCGAGGGTAACCAGCGAACGGTGCTCCCAGTCGAACTGGAGAAACGTGCGGACGGCTGGTACTGCGATATGGTTGCGCTTGAGAGCGTACTCTCACGGCCTGAGAGTAAAATTCTTCTGCTCTGTAGCCCGCAAAACCCAACGGGAAAAGTGTGGACTCGCGATGAACTCGAAACCATGGCCGACCTGTGCCAACGCCACGACGTGAAGGTTATTTCCGATGAGATCCATATGGATATGGTTTGGGGAGAACACCCGCATATCCCATGGAGTAACGTCGCGCGTGACAGTTGGGCGCTGCTCACGTCCGGTTCCAAGAGTTTTAATATTCCGGCATTAACCGGGGCTTACGGGATCATTGAAGATGCTAATAGCCGTAACGACTACCTCAGTGCGTTAAAAGGCCGTGATGGGCTTTCCTCACCAGCGGTACTGGCGCTTACCGCGCATATTGCTGCTTATCAACAAGGCTCGCCATGGCTGGATGCGTTACGCGACTATCTGGTCGATAACCTGCATTATGTCGCGCATGAGCTCAATACGGCGTTTCCTGAGCTAAACTGGCAGGTCCCGCAGGCTACTTACCTGGCATGGATTGACCTGCGCGCACTCAATATTGATGACCAGGCTTTGCAGGATGCGCTCATCCACCAGCAAAAAGTCGCCATCATGCCGGGGTACACCTATGGTGAAGAAGGTCGCGGGTTTGTTCGTCTGAATGCCGGGTGCCCGCGTGCAAAACTGGAGAAAGGCGTTCAGGGATTGATTAACGCCATCCGTTCAGTGCAATAACTGATGTTGCGCAATGAAATTATTCATTGCGCAACATAGATTTTTATCCTGATTTATTCTTATAATACTGCGCACTTTACCTGTCAAAAAGAGTGCGATCATGATTGATATTTCCCTTCCCTTAACAGACGTCCATCGCCACCTTGATGGTAACATCCGCGCGCAAACGATTCTCGATCTTGGTCGTCAGTTCAATTTAACTCTCCCTGCTCAAACGCTGGACACGCTGATACCCCATGTACAAGTCACCTCGACAGAGCCGGATTTAGTCAGCTTTTTGTCAAAGCTCGACTGGGGCGTGAAGGTACTGGCTTCACTGGATGCCTGCCGCCGCGTGGCATTTGAGAATATTGAAGATGCCGCCCGTAACGGCCTGCACTATGTTGAACTGCGCTTCTCACCAGGCTATATGGCAATGGCGCATCAACTCCCCGTCGCGGGCGTGGTTGAAGCGGTGATCGCTGGCGTGCGTGAAGGCTGCAAGGCTTTTGGTGTTGAAGCCCGCTTAATCGGTATCATGAGCCGTACCTTCGGCGAAGCCGCTTGCCTGCAGGAGCTGGATGCGCTGTTAGCGCACCGCGATCACATTACTGCGTTGGATCTGGCGGGCGACGAACTCGGCTTCCCGGGCAGCCTGTTCCTGTCACATTTTAACCGCGCTCGCGACGCGGGTTGGCACATTACCGTGCACGCAGGTGAAGCTGCAGGCCCTGAAAGTATCTGGCAGGCCATCAGAGAACTGGGCGCTGAACGTATTGGTCATGGCGTCAAAGCCGTCGAAGATCGCGCGTTAATGGATTTTCTTGCCGAGCAGCGTATTGGTATCGAATCCTGCCTGACGTCTAACATCCAGACCAGCACCGTCGCTTCGCTGGCGGCACATCCGCTGAAAACGTTCCTCGAACATGGCGTTCTGGCCAGTCTGAATACCGACGATCCGGCGGTTCAGGGCGTAGATATTATTCACGAATATACCATTGCCGCTCCGGCGGCGGGATTGAGTCGCGATCAAATCCGTCAGGCGCAAATCAATGGCCTGGAAATGGCGTTTTTGAGTACAGAAGAAAAACGTGCACTGCGTGAGAAAGTGGCTGCAGCGTAAGCGTGTTATTGCCGGATAGCGCTAACGCTAATCCGGCATTTACATTATCAGGCAAGGCACAGCGTAGAGCGGTGTTTTGCCGATTCAAGACCTAACTCGATAAGCTCCATAATTTGAATGGCCTGTCGTGCCGGAACCGGGTTTTCGCCATTGCCGTTCAGCGCATCGCGGATGCCCGCATAATAAGCCGGATAGTTGCCCGGCACGGTCAACCAGGTTTCTTCCACGCGTTCTTCACCTTCAACCCGCGTCAGCACGCCATCGCGCATGTCGTACCCCCAGTCTTCCTGAGGCAAACGTTCGCCATTTTTTAAACGTTCCTCCTGCGGATCAAGGCCGTACTTCACATAGCTCCCGCGCGATCCGTGCACGATATAGCGGGCAGACTCAGCGGCAGCAAGCATTGTGCCATGCAGAACCACCCGACGCTGCGGGTAGGTCAAAATAGCGTGGAAATAATCGGTCGCTTGCGCACCAGGACGCAACTGCGCCAGGTCTACCGTCAGGCTAACGGGCAAACCAAACAGGTTGATGGCCTGATCCAACAGATGTGGTGCCAAATCGTACCAGACGCCGCTTCCCGGTCCGCCCTGTTCACGCCAGCGGTCGCGAACCTGGGGACGAAAACGATCGAAGTGGGATTCAAAGTAGGCAACTTCACCCAGCACACCGTCTGCCAGCAGGGCTTTCAGCGTCAGGAAATCACTGTCCCAGCGCCGGTTATGGAAAACAGAGAGTACGCGACCGAGGCTACGCGCCAGCGCATCCAGCTCGCGCGCTTGTGACAATGTCACGGTGAAAGGCTTATCAACAACCACGTGCTTACCCGCTTCCAGCGCCGCTTTCGCGAGCGGGAAATGCGTGTCATTCGGCGTGGGGATCACAATCAGATCGATACTGGGATCGTTAAACAGATGCTTAGGCTCACTCACCACCGCAACAGATGGCCAGTCCGCCTTCACTTTTGCTTCATCACTGCTGGATACCGCAGCCAGTTCCAGCCCCGGGGTGCCCACTATCAGAGGGGCATGAAAAGTTTTGCTGGCATAGCCATAGCCAATCAGCCCAACGCGGATGTTGTCACTCATATTATTGCCTCTCTATTCAGGACCGACCTATTTCACACCATACATCGCAACGTCACAACAGTTTAATAACCTTTACGCGACAAAGGTCGTTATTTAACTTAAGTCAAACATATGCCACTTAGCGTTAACTTGCTGCGAAAAAGTCTTCGAAATCGTTCCCAATGCTCTTGCCGTCTTACTTATTGATAAGTAACATTTGCCCCCTGTGTTTAAGGATAAATCAAAGCAAATGTCGTCAGTAATGAATCGTCTTATTGAGTTAACAGGTTGGATTGTTCTCACGGTCTCCGTCATCCTTTTAGGTATTGCCACCCATATTGACAACTACCAGCCACCGGAACCGACGGCTGCGGTGCAGAAGAAATAACCAATAGCCTTCTTTTTTAACCCAGCAGTCATGCTGGGTTAGGCTGTAAAAGCGTCATTTCTGTCAAAAAAAGCGAATTATGCTGTACCTCACTTAGGCGCTTATTGCCTGCGATTGCGAAGCGCGTTACCCTTTCCACGGGTGCTCATCGTGCCTGCGTGTCTATCAGTACAAACACTCTTATTTTTATCTTTGCACATCGATGCGCTTTTACCTGTGCAACCTTGTTTATTTTTTAATATTCACTACTCCGTTGGTGTTATTTTCTTAATATGGATCTCCTTATATGACTGTTCAGGATTACTTATTAAAATTCCGCAAAATTAGTTCACTCGAAAGCCTGGAAAAACTGTTCGATCACCTTAACTACACGCTCACCGACGATCGCGACATAATCAATATGTATCGCGCAGCGGATCACCGCCGTGCGGAGCTTATCTCCGGCGGGCGCCTGTTCGACATCGGCGAGGTGCCTAAATCCGTCTGGCATTATGTGCAATAAATAAGAAAGTAGCGCTCATCGTTAAAAGCTTTATAATAATCGCCCCAAAATGAATGGCATGATTGTTCGCGCGCGTAACCCTGGAGAAGAGATGACGACACCGGCACAACGTATCGGAGGCTGGCTACTTGGGCCACTGGCCTGGCTGTTAGTGGCGTTGTTGAGCGCTTCACTGGCAATGTTGCTGTATGTGACTGCGCTGGCCACGCCGCAGACATTCAAAACGCTCGGCGAACAAAGTACCGCTAATTTGCTCTTATGGGGCGTTTCCTTTATTACCGCTATCGCCATGTGGTACTACACGCTGTGGCTGACGATCGCGTTTTTCAAACGCAGAACCTGTGTGCCTAAGCACTATATTCTATGGCTGCTGATCTCCGTATTACTGGCGATTAAAGCGTTTGCATTCTCACCTGTACCGGATGCCTTTGCCGTACGCCAGCTTTTGTTCCCGTTGTTAGCTGCGGCGCTACTGGTGCCCTACTTCAAGCGTTCGCAACGCGTGAAAACGACGTTTGTGAACCCGTAATAACCCTACAGTTAACCTGTTGTCGCCTGTTGAAGATTGACAGATAATAGGCGGCTTTTTTATTTCAGGCCGAAAAATGACTGATTACCTGCTGCTGTTTGTCGGAACTGTACTGGTCAATAACTTTGTACTGGTCAAGTTTCTGGGCCTTTGCCCCTTTATGGGCGTTTCCAAAAAACTGGAAACCGCGATGGGCATGGGCCTCGCTACGACCTTTGTAATGACGCTGGCATCGATTTGCGCATGGCTGATTGACACCTGGATCCTCATCCCGCTCGATCTCATCTATCTGCGCACGCTGGCCTTTATCTTAGTCATCGCTGTGGTCGTACAATTTACCGAGATGGTGGTGCGTAAAACGAGTCCTGCGCTGTATCGCCTTCTGGGGATTTTCTTACCGTTGATCACCACAAACTGTGCGGTATTGGGCGTTGCGTTGTTAAATATCAACCTCGGCCATAACTTTTTACAGTCGGCACTGTACGGTTTTTCCGCCGCCGTGGGCTTCTCGCTGGTGATGGTATTGTTCGCCGCCATTCGCGAACGCCTCGCCGTGGCAGATGTTCCGGCTCCTTTTCGCGGTAATGCGATTGCGCTGATTACCGCCGGTTTAATGTCATTGGCCTTTATGGGCTTTAGTGGTTTGGTGAAGCTGTAATGAATGCTATCTGGATTGCCGTTGCCGCAGTGAGTCTGCTGGGTCTGGCGTTCGGCGCTATTTTAGGTTATGCCTCCCGGCGCTTTGCCGTTGAGGACGATCCGGTCGTAGAAAAAATCGATGAAATTCTCCCGCAAAGCCAGTGCGGACAGTGCGGTTATCCCGGCTGTCGCCCGTACGCAGAAGCGATAGGTTGTCAGGGCGAAAAAATCAACCGTTGCGCCCCTGGCGGTGAAGCGGTGATGTTAAAAATTGCTACCCTGTTGAACGTCGACCCGCAGCCCATTGATGGCGATGAACAAGACGTCACGCCGGTGCGTATGCTGGCGGTCATTGATGAAGACAATTGTATTGGCTGCACCAAGTGTATTCAGGCCTGCCCGGTTGATGCCATCGTCGGCGCAACGCGCGCTATGCACACGGTCATGAGCGATCTCTGTACCGGATGTAACCTGTGCGTTGATCCCTGCCCGACCCAGTGTATTGAATTACGCCCGGTTGCCGAAACGCCTGATAGCTGGAAGTGGGATTTGAACACCATCCCCGTGCGCATCATTCCCGTGGAACAACATGTTTAAGCTATTCTCTGCATTCAGAAAAAACAAAATTTGGGACTTCGAAGGCGGTATTCACCCGCCCGAGATGAAGACCCAGTCGAACGGCACGCCGCTGCGACAAGTACCGTTACCACCGCGCTTTGTTATTCCGCTTAAACAGCATATTGGTGCGGAGGGTGAACTGTGCGTAAACGTTGGTGACCGCGTCCTGCGTGGCCAGGCACTGACGCGCGGGCGCGGCAAAATGTTGCCGGTGCATGCGCCTACCTCCGGCACTATTGCAGCTATTGCACCGCACTCCACCGCGCATCCTTCAGCATTAGCCGAACTCAGCGTCATCATTGATGCAGATGGCGAAGATCGCTGGATTGAGCGTGACGGCTGGGCTGACTATCGCGCTCACAGCCGGGAAGAACTCATTGCCCGTATTCATCAGTACGGCGTTGCCGGGTTAGGCGGCGCAGGTTTTCCCACCGGTGTCAAACTGCAGGGTGGCGGAGATAAAATTGAAACGCTGATCATCAACGCCGCTGAATGTGAACCCTACATTACTGCTGACGACCGCCTGATGCAGGATTGCGCCGCCCAGGTAGTGGAAGGTATCCGCATCCTGGCCCACATTTTACAACCGCGTGAGATTCTGCTGGGAATTGAAGATAACAAACCGCAGGCCATTTCCATGCTGCGTGCGGTGCTGGCGGACTCACACGATATCAGCCTGCGCGTTATCCCGACCAAATACCCTTCCGGCGGGGCGAAGCAACTGACACAAATTCTAACCGGGAAACAGGTCCCACACGGTGGGCGCTCCTCGGATATCGGCGTCCTGATGCAAAACGTCGGTACGGCCTATGCGGTCAAACGCGCCGTGATTGACGGGGAGCCGATCACCGAACGCGTCGTGACGCTGACCGGCGAAGCCGTCAGCCGCCCGGGCAACGTCTGGGCGCGATTAGGCACGCCTGTACGCCACCTGCTTGATGACGCAGGTTTTTGCCCTTCCGCTGAGCAAATGGTGATCATGGGCGGCCCGCTGATGGGCTTCACCCTTCCCTGGCTTGATGTTCCGGTCGTGAAGATAACCAACTGCCTTCTGGCACCGTCTGCCAGTGAAATGGGCGAACCGCAGGAAGAAAAAGGCTGCATTCGCTGTAGTGCCTGCGCCGATGCCTGCCCGGCCGATCTTCTGCCTCAGCAGCTTTACTGGTTTAGTAAAGGCCAGCAGCACGACAAAGCAACCAGCCATAATATCGCTGACTGCATTGAATGCGGTGCCTGCGCCTGGGTATGCCCCAGCAATATTCCGCTGGTGCAGTATTTCCGCCAGGAAAAAGCCGAGATCTATGCCATAAGCCAGGAAGAAAAACGCGCCGCAGAAGCTAAAGCGCGATTTGAGGCCAGACAGGCGCGCCTGGAGCGCGAAAAAGCCGCACGTCTTGAGCGCCATAAAAGCGCCGCTGTCCAGCCTGCCGCGAAAGACAACGATGCCATTGCTGCCGCACTGGCCCGCGTGAAAGAAAAACAGGCGCAGGCGTTGCAGCCGGTTGTCATCCAGGCGGGTGAGAAACCGGATAATAGCGCCGTCATTGCCGCCCGTGAGGCGCGTAAAGCGCAGGCACGAGCCAAGCAGGCGGAACGTTCGCCAAATGCCGAGAGCAACATGGACGCCGATCCGCGCAAAGCCGCAGTAGAAGCCGCTATTGCCCGCGCCAAAGCGCGTAAGCTTGAGCAGCAGTCCGTCGCCGAGACGGCTGAACCGGTCGATCCGCGCAAAGCCGCGGTAGAAGCCGCTATTGCCCGCGCCAAAGCACGTAAGCTTGAGCAGCAGGCCGTCGCCGAGACGGCTGAACCGGTCGATCCGCGCAAAGCCGCCGTTGCGGCCGCTATTGCACGCGCTCAGGCTAAAAAAGCCGCCCAGCAGCAGGTTGTTAACGAGGAATAAATGGTATTCAGAATCGCAAGCTCTCCTTATACCCATAACCAACGCCAGACATCGCGTATTATGATGCTGGTGTTAATTGCTGCGTTACCGGGGATTGCCGCTCAGCTTTGGTTCTTTGGCTGGGGAACATTGGTACAGATTATCCTCGCCTCCATCAGCGCAATTGCCGCTGAAGCAGGCGTATTGAAACTGCGTAAGCAGCCGGTTGTTGCTATTTTAAAAGACAACTCTGCGCTGCTTACCGGGTTACTGCTTGCCGTCAGCCTTCCGCCTCTGGCACCCTGGTGGATGGTGGTATTGGGCACCGTATTTGCCGTTATCATTGCTAAACAGCTGTATGGCGGCCTCGGGCAGAACCCGTTTAACCCGGCGATGATTGGCTATGTGGTCCTGCTTATTTCCTTCCCGGTGCAGATGACCAGTTGGCTCCCTCCACATGAAATAGCGGCCACGGTGCCAGGTTTTATTGACGCCCTGAACGTCATCTTTAGCGGGCATACTGCCAGCGGCGGTGATATGAACACCTTGCGGATGGGCATCGACGGCATTAGCCAGGCGACTCCGCTTGATACGTTCAAGACATCGTTACATGCAGGACACTCGGTTGAACAGGTTATGCAGTACCCTATTTACAGTGGGATGCTCGCAGGTGCAGGTTGGCAGTGGGTAAATCTGGCCTGGCTGGCAGGTGGTGTGATCCTGTTGTGGAAAAACGCTATTCGCTGGCATATTCCGGTGAGTTTCCTGCTGTCGCTCGCCGTCTGTGCGACGTTAGGCTGGTTTTTCTCGCCGGACACGCTGGCTTCGCCACAGTTGCATTTGCTCTCTGGCGCAACCATGCTCGGCGCATTCTTCATTCTTACCGATCCCGTTACCGCATCAACAACCAACCGTGGTCGCCTGATTTTTGGCGCGCTTGCTGGTCTGTTGGTATGGCTGATTCGCAGTTTTGGTGGGTATCCGGATGGCGTGGCCTTTGCCGTATTGCTGGCAAATATCACGGTTCCCCTGATTGATTATTACACCCGCCCTCGCGTGTACGGACATCGCTAAGGACAACATATGCTGAAAACGATTCGTAAACACGGTATCACTCTGGCACTGTTTGCCGCCGGCTCTACGGGGTTAACGGCGGCAATCAATCAACTGACCAAGTCCACGATTGATGAGCAGGCAACGCTGCAGCAAAAAGCGCTGTTTGATCAGGTTCTGCCGAACGGCCGCTACAATAACAGCCTGCGCGACAGCTGTTATCTGGTTACTGCACCTGCATTAGGCAAAGGGACGCACCGTGTTTATATCGCCCGTCAGGATGAGCGTCCGGTCGCGGCAATTCTGGAGGCCACCGCGCCAGATGGCTACTCCGGCGCAATACAACTGCTGGTCGGTGTCGATTTTAACGGTACCGTGCTGGGTACGCGGGTCACTGAGCATCATGAAACACCGGGTCTTGGTGATAAGATTGAGCTACGTTTGTCCGACTGGGTAACTCACTTTAGCGGTAAAACGATCTCTGCTGAAAACGACCCGCGTTGGGCTGTAAAAAAAGATGGCGGCGACTTCGACCAGTTCACCGGTGCGACCATCACTCCCCGCGCGGTGGTTAATGCAGTGAAACGCGCAGGCCTGTATGCGCAAACGCTGCCTGCGCAACTTCCTCAACTTCCCGCCTGTGGAGAATAAACCATGAGCGAAATTAAAGACGTTATTGTTCAGGGACTGTGGAAAAACAACTCCGCGTTGGTACAGTTACTCGGCATGTGTCCGCTGCTTGCGGTCACCTCTACTGCCACCAATGCCCTCGGGCTGGGACTTGCCACGACGCTGGTTTTAACGCTAACCAACCTGACCATCTCCGCCCTGCGCCGCTGGACGCCGTCTGAGATTCGTATTCCAATCTACGTCATGATCATCGCTTCAGTGGTCAGTGCCGTGCAGATGCTCATCAACGCCTACGCCTTTGGCCTGTATCAGTCTCTGGGGATCTTCATCCCACTGATTGTTACCAACTGCATTGTGGTCGGCCGTGCCGAGGCTTTTGCGGCGAAAAAAGGCCCCGCACTCTCCGCTCTGGACGGTTTCTCCATTGGTATGGGGGCAACCTGTGCCATGTTTGTACTGGGTTCACTGCGCGAGATTATCGGTAACGGCACGCTGTTTGATGGTGCTGACGGCCTGCTGGGTAGCTGGGCCAAAGTACTGCGCGTTGAGATCTTCCACACTGACACGCCGTTCCTGTTAGCCATGCTGCCGCCAGGCGCGTTTATCGGGCTGGGGCTGATGCTGGCCGTGAAGTATCTTATTGACGAGAAGATGAAGAAACGTCGCGCGGAGGCTGCTGTGGCAGACACTCCGGCGGGTGAGACAGGGAATGTGTCATGAACAAAGCAAAACGGCTGGAAATACTGACGCGTCTACGCGATAACAATCCGCACCCCACCACTGAACTCAATTTTACGTCGCCGTTTGAGCTGCTGATTTCCGTGCTGCTTTCAGCACAGGCGACCGACGTCAGCGTCAATAAAGCAACGGCGAAGCTGTATCCCGTCGCCAATACCCCTGCCGCAATGCTGGAGCTCGGCGTTGAGGGCGTTAAGTCGTATATCAAAAAAATTGGTCTGTTCAACAGCAAAGCGGAAAACGTGATTAAGACCTGCCGCATTCTGCTCGAACAACATAATGGTGAGGTTCCGGAGGACAGAGCGGCACTGGAAGCACTGCCAGGAGTCGGGCGTAAAACCGCCAACGTGGTGCTGAATACCGCCTTTGGCTGGCCAACCATCGCCGTGGATACCCATATTTTTCGGGTCTGTAATCGTACACAATTCGCACCAGGAAAAAACGTCGAGCAGGTCGAAGAAAAGTTGCTGAAAGTCGTTCCCGGTGAATTTAAAGTCGACTGCCATCACTGGTTAATTCTTCATGGCCGCTACACCTGCATTGCCAGGAAGCCGCGCTGCGGCTCCTGTATCATTGAAGATCTCTGTGAATTTAAAGAGAAAGTCGACATCTGATCAGAAGGGGTAACGCCCGTTACCCTTTTTTACCATAACGATTAGTTATGCACTCCCCAGCCGTTTATCTCCCGACAATGATGCCGCGCTTAAGCACATATCTAATGTAATATTCTTGTCTATTAGCGCCTGAGCAGGTTAATCGTTTTTTTAGTAGTAGAAATTTCTATCCATACGTGAACAGGATCACATTGATAACATCATGTTAAATATTTTTATATTCATAGTTAAAATTACAATCAAATGACCTGAACCCTGCGATTCGATACAAAACATTACACTGGCTATTTTTCAGATAATGGCCTATATCACTGGATTCAACGCTTAATAGCAGAACATATCGCCAATCTGCGGTTTTCGCCCCGGTTAAACAGTGTAAAAATCTGCCATTTTTCAAATGAAGAAATTTAACGCTAGATAACATTTCGCAGCCCCGACGATTTAACCAGATGGGATATATGTAACAGAGTATTACAAACCACTTGTCTGAATGGTCAAGATAGTGAACATTACTTGCCGTTTCCCCTCCCACTATAACAATCGGACGGATGAACTTGACTCATCACGTACCTGAACACCCCCGTTGATATGGGATGTAAAAAAAGAGGTAAAAGTGTCTACTGCAAACAATAAACCAACTGAAAGCGTGAGTTTAAACGCCTTCAAACAACCAAAAGCGTTCTATCTCATTTTCTCAATTGAGCTGTGGGAACGTTTTGGCTACTACGGCCTGCAAGGGATTATGGCCGTCTACCTGGTAAAACAGCTGGGTATGTCAGAAGCGGATTCCATCACTCTTTTCTCCTCCTTTAGCGCCCTGGTTTATGGTCTGGTTGCCATCGGCGGCTGGTTAGGTGATAAAGTTCTGGGAACGAAGCGTGTCATTATGCTGGGTGCCGTTGTTCTGGCCATCGGTTATGCACTGGTTGCATGGTCCGGTCACGATGCGGGTATCGTTTATATGGGTATGGCGGCCATCGCGGTCGGTAATGGCCTGTTTAAAGCAAACCCATCTTCCCTGCTCTCCACCTGCTATGCAAAAGATGACCCGCGTCTTGATGGTGCATTTACTATGTACTACATGTCCGTCAACATCGGTTCATTCTTCTCGATGCTGGCAACGCCGTGGCTGGCAGCACGTTACGGCTGGAGCACCGCGTTCGCCCTGAGCGTCGTAGGTATGCTGATCACCGTTGTTAACTTCGCATTCTGCCAGCGCTGGGTTAAACAGTACGGTTCTAAACCTGATTTTGAGCCGATCAACTTCCGTAATCTGCTGCTGACTATTGCTGGCGTAGTGGTGTTGATCGCTATCGCGACATGGTTACTGCACAACCAGGGTATCGCACGTATGGTCCTGGGCGTCATTGCTCTGGGTATCGTGTTTATCTTCGGTAAAGAAGCTTTCGCCATGAAGGGTGCCGCGCGTCGTAAAATGATTGTCGCCTTCATTCTGATGCTGGAAGCGATTATCTTCTTCGTACTGTACAGCCAGATGCCGACGTCACTGAACTTCTTTGCGATTCGTAACGTTGAACACTCTATTCTGGGTATCGCGTTCGAACCTGAGCAGTACCAGGCGCTGAACCCGTTCTGGATCATCATCGGTAGCCCAATTCTTGCCGCTATCTATAACAAGATGGGTGACACTCTGCCGATGCCAACCAAGTTCGCTATTGGTATGGTGCTGTGTTCCGGTGCGTTCCTGATCCTGCCGCTGGGTGCAAAATTTGCGACTGACGCGGGCATCGTTTCTGTTAACTGGCTGATCATCTGCTATGGCCTGCAGAGTATCGGTGAACTGATGATCTCCGGCCTGGGTCTGGCAATGGTGGCACAGCTGGTTCCACAGCGTCTGATGGGCTTCATCATGGGTAGCTGGTTCCTGACCACTGCCGGTGCCAACATCATCGGTGGTTACGTGGCTAACATGATGGCGGTCCCAGAGAACGTGACTGACCCGCTGATGTCCCTGGAAGTCTACGGCCGTGTGTTCCTGCAGATTGGTGTTGCAACGGCGGTTATCGCTGTTCTGATGCTGCTGACTGCGCCGAAACTGAACCGTATGACTCAGGACGACGAAGTAAGCGAGAAAGCCTCTAAGGCCGCGACAGCGTAATTCTCAGGGAAACTTATTTTCAGGCCGCTAACTGATGTTAGCGGCTTTTTTTTTGCCTGAGGTAGCACTACCATACGATATACCTCAGCCAAAAGGAGTTACCGATGAAACTGTTCTACAAACCGGGCGCTTGTTCTCTCGCTTCCCACATCACGCTGCGTGAAAGCGGTAAAGATTTCACCCTGGATGGTGTTGATCTGATGAAGAAACGTCTGGAAAACGGCGATGATTTTTTCGCGGTAAACCCAAAAGGACAAGTTCCTGCTCTACTGCTGGACGACGGTACGCTACTGACCGAAGGCGTGGCCATCATGCAATATCTGGCCGACACGGTGCCAGACCGCCAACTCCTCGCCCCCACCAGCAGCCTCTCACGCTATAAAACGCTGGAGTGGCTTAACTTTATTGCGACAGAACTGCATAAAGGCTTTACGCCATTGTTCCGTCCCGATACACCGGATGAGTACAAACCGACCGTACGCGCGCTGCTGGAGAAAAAAATGCAGTATGTAAACGAGTCACTGAAGGACAATCCATGGATCTGTGGTCAGCGCTTTTCCATTGCGGATGCCTATCTGTTTACCGTGCTACGTTGGGCGTATGCCGTAAAATTGAATATGGAAGGATTAAGCCATATCGAGGCTTATATGACACGCATGGCTGAGCGTCCAGCGGTGGCCGCTGCGCTTAAAGCGGAAGGGTTGAAGTAACTATTGTTGTCGGGTGGCGCTAACGCTTACCCGACCTACAGCCAAATGTAGGCCCGATAAGCGTAAGCGCCATCGGGCAATTCACTCAGAGCAGCGTGGCGCTGAAATAGTGTTCGGGTTTAGCAATACGATCCTGCGCGGCAACCACCTGCAGTTCATACTCATGCATCTCTTTGGTGGCAATCATAATCTCGTACACTGCCGCCGTCACATGTTCAAGTGCTTGCTGCACCGTCGCGCCCTGTAACAGTTTCACCAGCAGCAAACCGCTGGTCACGTCACCGACGCCGACAGGTTGACGCGTGCCAAAATCAACTAACGGACGGCTGATATGCCATGCCTGCTCAGCGGTGACCAGCAGCATCTCGAAACGGTCGGGGCTCATCCCCGCACGGGCAAGATGCTTCACCAGCACGACTTCTGGCCCCTGGGCAATCAGTTCACGCGCCGCTAACACCGCCTCATTGACGTTGTTCACCGCATGTTCACAGAGAATCTCAAGCTCGACCAAATTAGGTGCGATAACATCGCTGGCCGGTAATGCATGGCACACGTGGAACTCGGCGACACCCGGCGCCACGATACAGCCTTTTTCCGGATGCCCCATTACAGGATCGCAGAAATACTTTGCCTGAGGATTAGCAGCCTTCACCTGGCGGACAATCCCCAAAATATGTTCGCCCTGCTCTGCAGAACCGAGGTATCCACTCAGTACCGCATCACACGTCTTGAGTTTGTCGATATCGGCAATACCCTGGACGATGTCTGTGAGGTGGCTGGGCGGCATCACGCAGCCTGTCCATTTGCCATATTGCGTGTGGTTGGAAAACTGAACGGTATTAAGAGGCCATACGTTAGCACCAAGACGGCGCATCGGAAATTCTGCTGCACTATTGCCCGCATGACCAAAAACAACGTGGGACTGGATGGCGAGGATATTTTTCATTTTTTTTACCCGAACAAAAATAAGGGAGTGATTTCTCACTCCCATTACTTAACGCATTATTTCCAACAAATTAGACAATAGTTCTTTTTGCCACGGCGCAATAAGGTGTAACGACCGAACAAAATATCACTGTCCTGGAAGAAATATTCCGGATCAGACTGCTTCTCGCCGTTGATGGTCACCGCATTCGACGCGATGGTCTTACGCGCCTGGCCGCGAGACGGTTGCAGCTCGGAATCAACCAGCGCCTGCATCAGATCGGCACCTTTGTCCATTTCAATCATCGGTACGCCATCTTGCGCGAGCTGTTCGAAATCTGCTTCGCTGAGATCGTTCAAGTTACCGTTGAACAGGCTTTCGGTAATGCGTTTCGCCGCCACCAGACCTTCTTCACCGTGAACCAGACGCGTAACCTGCTCCGCCAGAACATACTGGGCACGTGGTGCTTTACCGCTGTTCTTGTCTTCTTCTTCCAGCGCATTGATCTCTTCAATATCCATGAAAGTGAAGAATTTAAGGAAGCGATAGACGTCAGCATCGGCGGTGTTAATCCAGAACTGGTAGAACTTGTACGGACTGGTTTTCTTCGGATCCAACCAGACTGCGCCGCCTTCCGTTTTACCGAATTTAGTCCCGTCTGCTTTGGTGATCAGCGGAACCGTCAGGCCGAACACCTGGTTCTGGTGCAAACGGCGGGTCAGATCGATACCGGAGGTAATGTTACCCCACTGATCAGAGCCCCCAATTTGCAACGCCACGCCGTGCAGTTTGTTCAGGCAGGCGAAGTCGTACCCTTGCAGCAGGTTGTAAGAAAACTCGGTAAAGGAGATCCCCTGATCGTCACGGTTCAGACGCTGCTTCACCGCTTCTTTGTTGATCATCTGGTTCACAGAGAAATGCTTGCCGATATCACGCAGGAAAGTCAGTACGTTCATACCGCCAAACCAGTCGTAGTTGTTCGCAGCAATTGCAGAGTTGTCGCCACAGTCGAAATCGAGGAACGGCGCAACCTGTTTGCGGATTTTATCCACCCACTGCTGCACGGTATCTTCGGTATTCAGTTTACGCTCGGCGGCTTTAAAGCTCGGGTCACCAATCAGACCGGTTGCACCACCTACCAGTGCGACAGGCTTGTGGCCCGCCTGCTGGAAGCGTTTCAGGCATAACAATGGAACCAGATGCCCCAAATGCAAGCTGTCAGCGGTAGGATCGAAGCCGCAATAGAGCGCGATCGGGCCTTGCGCCAGTCGCTCTGCTAACGCTTCCTCGTCCGTCACCTGGGCCACCAGCCCCCGCTCTTGCAATTGTTTAATCAAGTTACTGCTTGCCATCAAAATCTCCATGTATAAAACGACTGCACCTTTGCCGGTACACGACTTTTCGCCTGATGCGAAAGAGACATAGAATAAAGCGCCGGATTGTTCAGTACCAGCGCTTAAAACAAGAATTTTGCATCTTTAGGGTGCCAGACGATCGATTTTCCACGTGTTATCTTCACGCTGGTATAAAAAACGATCGTGTAAGCGGTTTTCGCCGCCCTGCCAGAACTCCATTTGCTCAATGCTCACACGAAAGCCCCCCCAGAAACTCGGCAACGGAACTTCCCCTTGCTGAAACTTCTGCTTCAGTTCAAGAAATTTACTTTCAAGAATACCGCGCGCGGAGATACGACTGGACTGTTTTGATACCCAGGCGCCAATCTGGCTGTCACGAGGACGACTGTGGAAATACTTCACCACTTCGAGCGTGGAAAGACGTTCGGCCTTGCCGATAACCATCACCTGCCGTTCCAGCGTATGCCAGGGGAACAGCAGGCTAATGCGAGGATTGTGCTCAATCTGGTGCGCCTTACGGCTGCCCATGTTGGTATAAAACACCAACCCCTTGTCATCATAATGTTTGAGCAGCACGATGCGCTGGTACGGCTGACCGTTCTCATCAACGGTGGCGACGACCATGGCGGTAGGATCGGCGAGTTTGGCGTCACAGGCTTGCCCCAGCCAGCGCTCAAAAAGCGCAAGCGGCTCGGCGGGAAGATCGCGGCGGCGAAGACCGCCTTTCGTGTATTCACGGCGCAGATGCGCGATTTGCTGCAATTCGTCGTTATCAGACATGATGTTTGGGCTACGGATTGTCAGTGGGTGGCGCTATTGTGCGCCGCCCAGGTGAAAATCTCAACGCTTCGGGTTCTGTAACTGACAGTTATTTAACACAACTCTGTCACGTTTGTAGACCGTCGCGCTGTCTCCTTTAGACCAGAAGACGTAGATGCCATCGGTGTACCGTGCGCCCGATGCCGATACACCCTGTTTAAGATTTACTAACTGGTTATCATAAACAAAGCTCGCCGTTTGTTGGGTATTATTCAATTTCACGGTCAGCGGTTTTTCGTCACAACGGTATTCGAGGGTATCCGTTTGCATACGCTCGACAAATTGGTTGTAGACACTACAACCGGTAAGCAGTACCGGCAAACATACCAATAACAGTTTTTTCATAGCCCTATCCTGAAGACATTCCTGGTCCCGGAGGGTGATAACACCCTCCCTAACATCCCTAGTTTACCGGCATTGTCGCCAGGATAATTTCAGTTAACTCTGAGTTCGCGGATTTGCAGGGAAAATAGCGCCTAAAACGCTGGGCTCTGCCGCACCGGTTACTGAGGGTAAATTGCCCGGCAATCCCGCCAAAGTTCGCCACGCCAGCCAGGCAAAGGCTAGCGCTTCCATATCATCACCGCTAATGCCAGCCTCATCGGTAGAGGTGACCTCTGTACCCGGCAACAATGCCGCCAGGCGCATCATCAACAACGGATTACGGCTTCCTCCGCCACACACCATCAACCGCTCGCAACCGCCGCTTAACAAAACCTGCTCGGATATGGTCACGGCCGTGAGTTCGGCAAGCGTCGCCTGCACATCGCGTGGTGCCATCCCCGGAAACTGCGCCAGATGACGTTCTATCCAGCCGTAATTAAAGTACTCGCGACCAGTGCTTTTGGGTGCCGGTGCAGAAAAATAGGGATCGCTCAGCATACTTTGCAACAAAGGAAGAATCACCGTTCCTTCGCAGGCCCACTGCGCGTCTTTGTCGTAGGGTTGTCCACATTGCCGCCAGATCCAGGCGTCCATCAGCATATTACCCGGTCCGGTGTCGTATCCCCGTACCGGCTGCTTTGGAATCAGCAAAGACAAATTAGCAATACCGCCGATATTCAACACCATTCGACGCTCCGTTGGATGCGCCAGCAGCGCCTGATGGAAAGCCGGAACTAACGGCGCTCCCTGCCCGCCCAGCGCCATATCACGCCGGCGAAAATCACCAACGACGGTAATTCCGGTACGCGCCACGATCTGGTTGTTGTCACCAATTTGCAGCGTATGCGGCGCGCTGCCCGTCGGCTCATGCCAGACGGTTTGACCATGGCAGCCTATCGCGACGATATCCTGCGGCTTTAATTTTTGCTGCGCCAGCAGCGCATTTACCGCCTCGGCAAACAGACGGCCCAATTGCGTGTCCAGTTGACCATACTGCGACAGCGTGAGCTGCTGCCCTTGACAGATATCGAGGATGGCCTGTTTCAAATGGATGGGGATGGGCAAGGTCAGACTCGCCTGCTGCGCGACCATCGTTTCATCTATTGCCGCCAGCACAACATCAACACCATCAAGGCTGGTTCCAGACATAACACCGATAAAACGGCCCGATTTCATACGTCATCCTTTTAGACAAGTTAGCCTTGACACTCAACCATAAAGTGCTAATTAATTCCATGCTTCGTTGATGATTTTTAATGGCAAATCATGACAATGGTCGCTTAATTACATCAATTATATGAATGATTCGTTTATACTCGGTTGATCCGATTTCGGTTAAGATTTTCATATTGCTCCAGTAGAACATGTGACCTTAGGCTCACAAATGCCATATAATTGAACCATGAAGGGTGCTCTATTAGCGTTTCGTGGTGTAAAGGAGAGTTATAAATGATTAAACGTGCACTGATTGTTTCATTAATGGGATTATCTTTAGCGGGTTGCGTTAACAACGATAGTCTTTCAGGTGACGTGTATACCGCATCCGAAGCGAAACAGGTTCAGAACGTGACCTACGGTACGATCGTTCATGTTCGTCCGGTGCAAATTCAGGGTGGTGATGACGCTAACGTGATCGGCGCTATCGGTGGTGCGGTGCTCGGTGGATTCCTCGGTAACACCGTCGGCGGCGGTACCGGTCGTTCATTAGCCACGGCGGCAGGTGCGGTTGCGGGCGGGGTTGCAGGTCAAAGCGTGCAGGGTGCGATGAATAAAACCCAGGGTGTGGAACTGGAAATCCGTAAGGATGACGGTAACACCATCATGGTGGTGCAGAAACAAGGCGCAACCAAATTCGCTTCGGGCCAGCGTGTTGTGATGGCGAGCAACGGCCGCGAAGTTACCGTTTCTCCGCGCTAATCGAATTTACGTGTGGTCATGACCGGCCACACGTAGATTTTCGCATCAGCCCTGCGACTGTAGCTCAATGATGTTGTGTTCCAGTCGGGCAACCAGCTTAATCAGCAGATTAATTTCCTCCGTTGAAATCCCTTCCAGAATCTCACCGCGCGTTTTGTTGATTACCGCTTCCATATCAGCAATCAGCGGTTCGGCTTTCTCCGTCAGTTTAATTCGCTTTGCCCGACGATCGCTGGCGCAAGTCTGTCGTGAAATGAGTCCTTTTTCTTCCAGTTGGTCAAGCGTACGCACCAGTGAAGGCTGCTCAATACCAATCGCTTTAGCCAGCTGAATCTGCGATTGATCCGGCGGCAACTGATGAATGTTGTGCAGCGTAACCCAATGCGTCTGCGTCAACTCCAGAGGTTTTAGGCGATGGTCAATCAGAGCACGCCAAATGCGCACCAACCGTGCCAGATCAGAACCTAGTGGCGATTCCAATTTCATCTCCTTATAATTAGCTTGCTAAGTTATTGTGCTGATTTTAGAATAGTGTGCAGCATTTATATTCCCAAAACAAATGTATTGCCAAATTTGCTTACCGGATGACATTTTTTCAGACATTATGCGTTAAAGAGACGTATTGTCCCTTTTTTTGCTAAACCTATAGCAACGCTCTCTTCCGCCAAGGATTTTACCCGTGAAGTTTATGTTTAATGCAACAGGATTGCCCCTACAAGATTTAATGATCGGTGCATCTGTCTACTTTCCTCCACTTTTCAAAGCGTTTATCCCCGGGTTTATCCTCTGGCTTGTTGTTCATCGCCTGCTACGCGACTGGATGTATTCCGGCGAAATCTGGCATCCCTTGTTAATGGATTTGTCGCTCTTTGCGCTTTGCGTGTGTCTGGGCTTTGTTATGCTGATTGCGTGGTGATTATGTCGCTCAAAACCATCAAATACTTCTCCACTATTATAGTCGCTATTGCCGCCGTTCTCGCGGGGTGGTGGATGTGGAATTATTATATGCAGTCCCCCTGGACGCGCGACGGCAAAGTTCGCGCGGAGCAGGTCAGTATCACGCCGCAGGTTTCCGGAAGCATCACCAACCTCAATATTAAAGATAATCAGTTTGTTAATGCTGGCGACGTGCTGTTTGTTATCGATAAGACGCCGTTTCAGATTGCGGAACTGAATGCGCAGGCGCAGCTGGCCAAAGCGCAGTCCGATCTGGCAAAGGCCAACAACGAAGCCAATCGCCGCCGCCATCTGTCGCAAAATTATATCTCTGCCGAGGATCTGGACACGGCCAACCTCAATGTAAAAGCGATGCAGGCGAGCGTTGGGGCCGCTGAGGCCAGTTTGCAACAGGCCCGGTGGCAACTGACTCAAACGGAAGTAAAAGCACCGGTCGCCGGTTGGGTGACAAATCTCTCTACGCGCCGTGGTGATTACGCGACTACCGGTAAGCCCCTGTTTGCCCTGGTCGACAGCCACTCATTTTATGTGATGGGATATTTTGAAGAAACCAAGCTCCGCCATATTCGTGAGGGCGCACCGGCGTTGATTACGCTGTACAGTGGTAACGTAAAGTTACAGGGTCACGTTTCCAGCATTGGCCGTGCCATTTACGATCAAAGCGTGGAGAGTGACTCCGGCCTGATACCCGATATCAAACCAAACGTACCGTGGGTACGACTGGCGCAACGGGTGCCCGTGCGTATCGAGTTTGACGCTCTACCGCACGATGTCACGCTGGTTTCGGGCACAACCTGTAGCGTGTCCATCGGTCAGCAAAAATGAAACGGCTTCACCTGACGTCAGGCAATTTGCCGTGGTTTAAAGCCACCGCCGCACAGTGGCGTTACGCACTGCGTAATACCATCGCGATGTGTCTGGCGTTAACGTTCGCCTATTACCTGAATCTGGATGAACCCTACTGGGCAATGACCTCCGCTGCGGTGGTCAGTTTTCCCACCGTGGGCGGCGTCATCAGTAAAAGTCTGGGACGCGTGGCCGGCAGTTTGCTGGGTGCTACGGCGGCGTTGATCATTGCCGGACATACTCTCAACGAACCGTGGCTGTTTCTGCTCAGCATGTCAGTATGGATTGGCGTATGCACCTGGGCCTGCGCGCACTTTGCCAATAATGTGGCTTATGCGTTTCAACTGGCAGGCTACACCGCGGCCATCATTGCGTTTCCGATGGTGAATACAATTGAGATCACACAGCTGTGGGATATTGCCCAGGCGCGGGTGTGCGAAGTTATCGTCGGGATACTCTGCGGCGGTATGATG
Organism: Citrobacter sp. FP75; assembly: GCF_018342065.1. GTDB lineage: Bacteria > Pseudomonadota > Gammaproteobacteria > Enterobacterales > Enterobacteriaceae > Citrobacter. The sequence continues at coordinate 1,532,312 of NZ_JAFDOE010000001.1, forward strand.
ATGATGATCCTGCCCAGCACGTCCGACGGTACCACGCTGCTGACGGCGCTGAAAAATATGCACGCGCGTTTGCTGGAACATGCCAGCCTGCTCTGGCAACCCGAAACCACCGATGCGATCCGTTCAGCGCACGAAGGCGTGATCGGCCAAATTATGACCATGAATCTGCTGCGTATTCAGGCATTCTGGAGCCACTACCGCTTTCGCCGGCAGAATGCCCTACTCAATTCGCTGTTACACCAGCAACTGCGGATGACCAGCGTGATCTCCAGCCTGCGCAGGATGCTGCTGAACTGGCCTAATCCTCCGGCAAATACCCGGGACATCATCGAACAGCTATTAAGCGCGCTGGTGAAATCAGAAACCGACAGCTATACCGTGGCGCGCATTATTGCCCCTCTGCGTCCTGTGGATCAACACGACTATCGACACATTGCCTTCTGGCAGCGGCTGCGCTATTTCTGTCGCATCTACCTGCAAAGCAGCCATTATCTGCATTTGCTGGAAAACGGCGTGACCGCCGAGCACATCAGCGTGAATCGCACCCCAGCTCTGGCTCGCCATACCGACAATGCTGAAGCAATATGGAGCGGGTTACGCACCTTCAGCACACTGATGCTGATCGGCGCGTGGAGCATTGGCGCACAGTGGGAATCCGGCGCGGGCGCGCTGACGCTGGCCGCCATTAGCTGCGTGCTGTATTCCGCCGTTGCCACCCCGTTCAAATCACTCTCGCTGCTGATGCGCACGCTGGTGCTGCTGTCATTGTTCAGTTTTGTGGTGAAATTTGGCCTGATGGTGCAAATCACCGATTTGTGGCAATTCATTCTGTTTCTCTTCCCGCTGCTCGCCACCATGCAGCTGTTAAAGCTACAAATGCCCGCCCTGGCCGGACTTTGGGGGCAGTTGATCGTTTTTATGGGATCGTTCATTGCCGTGACCAATCCGCCGGTGTATGACTTCGCCGATTTTCTGAATGATAATCTGGCGAAAATTACCGGCGTGGCGCTGTCGTGGCTGGCCTTCGCTATCTTGCGACCGGGTTCAGACGCCAGAAAGAGTCGACGTCATATTCGCGCCCTGCGTCGGGATTTTGTCGACCAGCTCAGTCGGCATCCGTCGCACAGTGAACATGAATTCGAATCGCTGACCTATCATCATGTCAGCCAGCTCAGTAACAGCCAGGACGCGCTGGCGCGGCGGTGGTTATTACGTTGGGGAGTGGTACTGCTGAACTGCTCGCATGTGGTGTGGCAACTACGCGCCTGGGAAGCGCGTTCCGATCCATTAGCCCGTGTCAGGGATGTCTGCATCTCTCTCCTACGCGACGTGATGAGCGAGCGTGGCGTACAGCAACGTCCGCTGAATGCCACGCTTAGCGAGTTACAGCGCATCTGCGATGCGCTTGCTCACCATCACCAACCTGCTGCCCAGGAACTGGCAGCCCTCATATGGCGACTGCATTGTTCACTTTCTCAGCTTGAACAGGCCCCGCCGCCGGGTACGCTGAGCGGGTGATTATTTGATGACACCACAGGCGTAGCGCATGCCGCCACCGCCAAGCGGTTTCGGCTGATCGGACATATTATCGCCGCCCACGTGAACCATCAGCGCCTTACCTTTAACCTCATCCAGTGATTTCAGACGTGGAGCAATAACTGCCGTCGTGGCGTTTCCTTCGGCATTAACAACCAACAAAGGCAAATCGCCCAAATGTCCGGCACCTTCCGGGCCTTCATGCTTGCCGGTTTTATGTGGATCAAAATGTCCGCCCGCAGCTTCTGCAGCCGAGGCTTTACCCTCTTTGATAGCAGGCTGACAGCTACCATTAGCATGCACATGGAAACCATGTTCACCCGGCGGCAGTGCCTTCAGATCTGGCGTAAACTCCAGCCCTTTCGCGGTTTCAGCAATGGTCACTGAACCAATCGACTGGCCAACGCCTTGCGACGTCACCAGGTTCATCTCAACTTTCTCACTGGCAGCCTGCGCGCCAGCGCAGGCCAGTAAGGTGATGATGGCTAAACTCAAACGCTTCATACGACCTCCGTCACTATGTGTCTGACTGATAAGTGTAAACCAGTGACGCAATTTTGAGCGACGGAACGCCGAATATGCGATTACGGTACGTCGTAACCCAGTGCGGCCTTACGGATGCGGAACCACTGCTGACGAGACATAGCCAGAGACTCAGACTCAATGGCAGCGCGAACACGCTCAATTTTTCCTGAGCCAATAATCGGCAGCGGTTGAGACGGTAGACGTAAAATCCACGCGTACACCACCTGCTCAATGGACTGTGCGTTCAACTCTTGCGCTACCGCGGCAAGTTCATTGCGCAGCGGCTGGAAGTAATCGTCATTGAACAGTCGTCCCCCGCCAAGACAAGACCAGGCCATCGGACGAATGCGCAGTTGTTGCAGTTGATCTAACGTACCATCCAGCAGGAGCGGCTGATGCACCGGTGAAATTTCAACCTGGTTGGTTGCCAGCGTAAACGGCAGACGCGATTGCAGCAGTGAAAACTGTGCGGGTGTAAAGTTAGACACACCAAAGTGGCGCACTTTGCCGCTATGATGCAGTTTTTTAAACGCCTCAGCCACCTCGTCAGCATCCATCAGTGGATCGGGGCGGTGGATCAGGAGCAGATCAATATGATCGGTCGCCAGCAGTTTCAGCGACTGCTCCGCACTGGCAATAATATGATCGCTGTCGGTGATGTAATGACCCAGGGTATTTTCCGCACGCGCGGTGGTGGCGATACCGCATTTGGTCACAATCTGTATTTTTTCGCGCAGATGCGGAGCCAGCTTCATCGCCTCGCCAAACGCCGCTTCGCACTGGTATCCGCCGTAAATATCCGCGTGATCGACGGTGGTGACGCCCAGATCCAAATGTTCCTCAATAAAGCTGACTAACTGTCGCGCGGACATATTCCAGTCCATCAACCGCCAGTACCCCATGACAAAGCGAGAAAATTCCGGGCCTTGCGGCGCAATAGTAATACGCTGAACCATAGCAGCTTCCTTATAAATGAATGTGCATCGAGTATACGCAATTACGCTTTTAAAAGAGTGAGGGTTGTTGCGGTTCTTCCGGTGGGCTGGGTTTGTTTGCACGTAATTTACGCATCAGACGCTGGCGACACAGGCGTAGCACATCCTGCTTTTCGGCATCGCTCATTTTCTGCCAGTTAAAACGCTCATCCCGGCTACGAAAACATCCCCGGCAAAATCCGCGTTCGTCGGACTGGCAGATCCCGCGGCACGGGCTCTGGACGGGGAAAAACTCCAGCTGTTCGGCCACATCCCCTCCTTTAGTAAGATTGATATACCTATTGAAGACGTTAACTGAATTTCTGGCAAGCGCTATTGCATTAGACCGACTGGTCTATTACACTCCATGCCATGAACAAAGCAACTGAACACGACACACGCGAACATCTTCTGGCGACCGGCGAGCAGCTTTGCATGCAGCGTGGTTTCACCGGTATGGGTTTAAGCGAGCTGCTGAAAACCGCCGAGGTGCCCAAAGGATCGTTTTACCACTATTTTCGCTCTAAAGAAGCGTTCGGTGTTTCCATGCTTGAGCGCCATTACGCAGCCTACCATCTGCGGCTGGCCACACATTTTGAGTCAGGCGCCGGAAACTACCGCGACAGAATTATCGCCTACTATCAGGAAACTCTGAATCAGTTTAGTCAGCACGGCATGATTAGCGGCTGCTTAACCGTAAAACTGTCTGCCGAAGTGTGCGATCTCTCAGAAGATATGCGTACAGCGATGGATACCGGCGCGCGGCACATTATTACCCTGTTGGCGCAGGCGCTGGAAAAAGGTCGCGACACACACTGTCTGTCGTTTACCGGCGAACCATTGCAGCAGGCGCAGGTGCTGTATGCGCTGTGGCTGGGGGCCAATCTGCAGGCCAAGATGTCTCGCAGTGCCACCCCGCTGGAAAATGCGCTGGCACACGTTAAAACCATCATTGCAACGCCTGGCGTTTGACAGGCGTTTTTATTTACTCAATTACTAGACGACCGGTCTATTCATATCTGGAGTTAATATGTCATCTGAAAAATTGTTTTCCCCGCTGAAAGTGGGCGCTATCACGGCGGCAAACCGCGTCTTTATGGCCCCGCTGACGCGCCTGCGTAGTATCGAACCTGGCGACATCCCGACTCCGCTGATGGCCGAGTATTATCGTCAGCGCGCCAGCGCGGGTCTTATCATCAGCGAGGCCACGCAGATTTCCGCCCAGGCAAAAGGTTACGCCGGAGCCCCTGGCATCCACAGCGCAGCGCAAATTGAAGCCTGGAAAAAAATCACCGCTGCCGTCCATGCGGAGCAAGGTCATATTGCCGTACAGCTGTGGCATACCGGTCGTATCTCTCACGTCAGCCTGCAGCCAAACGGACAGCCGCCGGTTGCCCCTTCCGCCCTCAGCGCCGGGACCCGTACCTCGCTGCGCGATGAAAATGGCCTGGCCACACGTGCCGATACCTCTATGCCGCGCGCCCTGGAAACCGAAGAAATTCCGGGGATCGTCAATGATTTCCGTCAGGCGATCGCCAACGCACGCGAGGCTGGATTTGACATGGTTGAGCTGCACTCTGCCCATGGCTATCTGCTGCACCAGTTCCTGTCGCCGACCTCTAACCAGCGTACCGATCAGTACGGCGGCAGCGTCGAAAATCGCGCGCGTCTGGTGCTGGAAGTCGTCGACGCCGGGATCAAAGAATGGGGCGCAGACCGGATTGGTATTCGCGTGTCCCCTATCGGTTCATTCCAGAACGTCGATAACGGTCCAAATGAAGAAGCCGATGCGCTGTACTTGATTGAACAACTTGGCAAGCGCGGTATCGCTTATCTGCACATGTCCGAACCCGACTGGGCCGGCGGTGAGCCGTACAGCGATGCATTCCGCGAGAAAGTTCGCGCACGTTTCCACGGCCCGATTATTGGCGCCGGGGCCTACACGCCAGAAAAAGCAGAAGCGCTGATTGAGAAAGGGTTAATCGACGCCGTCGCCTTTGGTCGCGCCTATATTGCTAACCCGGATCTGGTCGCCCGTCTGCAACGCAAAGCGGAACTGAACCCGCAGCGCGCGGAGAGTTTCTACGGCGGTGGCGCGGAAGGTTACACCGATTATCCGACCCTATAACGTCACAAACCCCGTTCTGTCATTGATAGCGGCGCAACATCGCCGCTATACTAAAACAACATTTTGAATGTATTAGCCATTTTTAAAGGGGAAAAAGATGCGTTTACTTCATACCATGCTGCGCGTAGGTGACCTGCAGCGTTCTATCGAGTTTTATACCAACGTGCTGGGCATGAAGCTGCTGCGTACCAGTGAAAACCCTGAATACAAGTATTCTCTGGCGTTTGTCGGTTACGGTTCTGAAACCGACGAAGCCGTCATTGAGCTGACCTACAACTGGGGCGTCGATAAATACGACCTGGGCTCTGCGTACGGCCACATTGCCCTGAGCGTAGACAACGCTGCAGAAGCCTGCGAGCGCATTCGCCAGAACGGCGGCAACGTGACGCGCGAAGCGGGTCCGGTCAAAGGCGGTACGACGGTTATCGCATTTGTAGAAGATCCGGACGGTTACAAAATCGAACTGATCGAAGAGAAAGACGCAGGCCGCGGCCTGGGTGACTAATCTCCCCTCGGGCGCAGATCGTCTGTGCCCGTAGTTTTATACTCATCATTTTGTCATAATACGCGCTGCAATTTTCCCGTATTAAGAGACCCAGATGTCCGATAACGCTCAACTTTCCGGTCTGTGTGACCGTTTTCGTGGTTTTTATCCTGTCGTCATTGACGTAGAAACAGCAGGATTTAACGCCAAAACCGATGCGCTGCTCGAAATTGCAGCCATCACGCTGAAAATGGATGAACAAGGCTGGCTGATGCCGGACATGACGTTACATTTCCACGTTGAACCGTTTGAAGGGGCAAATCTGCAACCGGAAGCTCTCGCGTTTAACGGTATTGATCCGAGTAATCCGCTACGCGGCGCGGTCAGCGAATATGACGCCCTGCACGCCATCTTCAAAATGGTGCGCAAAGGCATCAAAGACAGCGGTTGCAATCGGGCGATCATGGTGGCGCATAATGCCACCTTCGACCACAGCTTCATGATGGCGGCCGCAGAACGCGCCTCGCTGAAGCGCAATCCGTTTCACCCGTTTGTTACCTTCGATACCGCAGCCCTGAGCGGTCTGTCGCTGGGACAAACCGTGCTGTCTAAAGCGTGTCTGGCAGCGGGTATGGAATTTGACGGAAATCAGGCGCACTCTGCCCTGTACGACACCGAACGGACGGCGGTGCTGTTTTGCGAAATCGTTAACCGCTGGAAGCGCCTTGGCGGCTGGCCTCTGCCAGTGCCTGAAGAAGCGTAACGCGTCGCGAGTCAGGACGGATCACAGGCATAAAAAAAGCGACCGGTCGGTCGCTTTTTTGTCTCTGCTGATTACTCAGCGTCCGGCTCTTCGGTTTTGTACTTCGCCGCAGTGTCTTTGATAAGCTGCTGCAGCTCACCGCGCTGGTACATTTCGATTAAAATGTCGCAGCCGCCAACCAGCTCACCATCAACCCACAGCTGCGGGAAGGTTGGCCAGTTTGCGTATTTCGGCAACTCGGCGCGAATATCCGGGTTTTGCAGAATATCAACATAGGCAAAGCGTTCACCACAGGCAGACAGCGCCTGCACGGCCTGAGCGGAAAAACCGCAGCTTGGCAGTTTTGGAGAACCTTTCATGTACAGGAGAATCGGGTTTTCAGCGATCTGGCGCTGGATTTTTTCGATAGTGGTGCTCATTATCTTGCTTCCTTAACTTCTTTTACGGCAGTAGTCTGACATTGTAACGGGTCAGACAGGCAACGGAAAATAACATTTTCATTACGGTTATTATTTTATCGCCAGTCGCTAAAAGTTGCATTCATAATCTTACTTACCCTTTTAACCGCAGGGATTTGATTATCTCATCGCCAGATCCTGCATTAATTGCTGTTTTTTTTTGCGGTCGGTTGCGAAACAGAGTTTTAAACAAAAAAAGCTATTAACTTTCCCTGTTTCTATAGATTAGAATCATCAAGTTTTGAAAATCACACGCAGGCATGATAGACCTGCCTTAACAGAGGACTGCTCAGTGGCGCGGATAAACCGAATCTCGATCACGCTCTGTGCTTTGCTTTTTACCACACTCCCTTTTACGTCAGTGGCCCATGCTTCCAGGCAGGCCAGGGCGACCCCTACTGTTTCTCATACCATCAAAACGGTAGATAAAAAGAAAAGCGCGACAGCCAGTAAAAAAGTGACACAAACCACCAAGAAAACGGCTAAAAAGACCACCAGCAAGACCAGCACCAAAACCGCTTCCTCTTCCAAAAAACGCACTGCGACTCCGGCAAAAGCAACTAAAACAGTCAACCGTCGCGGTAAAGCTGCGACTGCCCAAACCGCGGCTGTGACCTGGACTGAAAAATGCACGCCGCGCAAAGGTCACAAACCTCGTTGTGTAAAAGTAAAATCGACAGCCCCGGCGGCCCTTGCTGATACCCATAAAGTTAAAGTGCAAAAAGCGACCAAAACCGCCATGTCCACCCTGATGAATCAGATCGGTAAACCCTACCGCTGGGGTGGCTCATCGCCAAGAACCGGTTTTGATTGCAGCGGTCTGGTCTATTACGCGTATAAGGATCTGGTTAAGTTCCGTATTCCACGTACCGCCAATGAAATGTATCACCTGCGCGACGCGGCACCCATCGACCGCGACGAGCTGAAAAACGGCGATCTGGTCTTCTTCCGCACGCAGGGCCGCGGCACCGCCGATCACGTTGGCGTTTACGTCGGCAACGGTAAATTTATTCAGTCGCCGCGTAGCGGTCAGGAGATCCAAATTACCTCCCTGAGCGAAGACTACTGGCAGCGCCACTATGTGGGCGCTCGTCGCGTGATGACGCCAAAAACAATTCGCTAAAAACTTACCCTACCGCATATGCGGTAGGGTAAGTTCTTCTTTTGCATAACCTTTCAATTTGCTACCCTATCCTTACTCACAATGAGGCTATTGTGTGTACTCAATATAAATAATAAGGAGAGAAGCAATGTCGTTCGAATTACCTGCATTACCGTATGCCAAAGATGCTCTGGCACCGCACATTTCTGCTGAAACGCTGGAATACCACTATGGCAAACATCACCAGACTTACGTTACTAACCTGAATAACCTGATCAAAGGCACCGCGTTTGAAGGCAAATCACTGGAAGAGATCGTTCGTAGCTCTGAAGGCGGTGTGTTTAATAACGCAGCCCAGGTCTGGAACCACACTTTCTACTGGAACTGCCTGGCACCAAACGCGGGCGGCGAACCGACCGGCGAACTGGCCGAAGCTATTGCCGCATCCTTTGGCAGCTTCGCTGATTTCAAAGCACAATTCACCGATGCGGCTATCAAAAACTTCGGTGCTGGCTGGACCTGGCTGGTCAAAGGTACCGATGGCAAACTGGCTATCGTTTCCACCTCAAATGCCGGTACGCCACTGACCACCGACGCGACGCCGCTGATGACCGTTGATGTGTGGGAACACGCCTACTACATCGACTATCGCAATGCGCGTCCTGGCTACCTGGAACATTTCTGGGCGCTGGTGAACTGGGAATTTGTTGCGAAAAACTTCGCAGCATAAAAAAGATAACGCAGAAGGAGATCCCTTCTGCGTTTTTGCATTAATTCGCGGTAGTGAACGCCTCTTCAGGCTGCTTCCGCGCCGAGATAAAGACCAGCAGCAGCGCAAGCCCCGCCACAATCGCCCCCATCACCGGAACAAAACCGTAGCCTAATCCACCGGATATCACCGCCCCGCCGGCCGCAGCACCCAGAGCATTGCCCAGATTAAACGCACCAATGTTAACCGATGATGATAAACCCGGTGCTTCGCTGGCAACGCGCATCACACGCATCTGCAAAGGCGGAACCACCGCAAACGTTGCCGCCCCCCAGACCACCATGCTGATTGCGGCACCCAGTTCACTACGCGCCAGTAACGGGATCGCCAGCATAATTACCATCAGCAGCAGTAAGAAGCCTTTCAGCGTGCCATTGACTGAGCGGTCTGCCAGTTTACCCCCCAGATAGTTACCGATTGAAAACCCGACGCCAATCAGCACCAGCATACCGGTGACAAAGGCCGGGGTGGCGTGAGTAATGCTGTGCAGCACCGGCGAAATGTAGGTATAAAGCGTGAACATCGCGCCGGCCCCCAACACAGTGGTCAGCAATGCTGACACCACCTGTGGACGCATCAGTACCGCCAGTTCTTTGCGCACGTCCGGGCGCTCTCCCGCCCCACCTTTCGGTAATGAGAAGAACAGGCTGATCATCGCGATGACGCCAAGACCCGCGGTTGCCATAAACGACATGCGCCAGCCGATGGTTTCACCCAGCCAGGTGGCCGCCGGAACGCCGCCAATATTGGCGATGGTTAACCCCATGAACATGGTGGCCACGGCGCTGGCCTGCTTGTGCTTTGGCACCACGCTTGCCGCCACCACCGAGCCGAGGCCAAAAAAAGCGCCATGGTTAAGACTGGTCAAAATTCGCGATAACATCAGGGTGGTGTAATCCGGCGATATTGCCGACAGCACGTTACCCAGCGTAAAAATCGCCATCAGAAAAATAAGCGCATTGCGGCGCGCGCGATGAGAAAGTAGCAACGTCATTAGCGGTGCGCCGACCATGACTCCTACCGCATAGGCGCTTATTAACATGCCTGCAGCCGGAATCGAGACATCGACACCTTTGGCAATGACGGGCAACAATCCCATTGGCGAAAACTCGGTCGTGCCAATGCCAAACGCCCCAATCGCCAGGGCCAGTAAAGGATAATTGATTTTCATACCGCGACTCCGTAACGTCGAGCCGTGGCACGACATAAAGTAAGAGTCAAAAGCATGACACTGATCGCAAAATTAATAAAGTTAACAAAATTGCAAAAGACTTTTGCTTATTTGCCAACAAAAGAACAGGAAGGGTAAGCGGAAAGGATGAGGGAGAGCTAACTCCCTCGGGGAAATCAATGCAGCGCTGCGGTCAGACCACCCGCGACGATCAAACCCAGAACAATAATTGTAGTGACTAACGAAAATTTCAGATCGGTGCTCATCAAGTTTTCTCCTTTTTATTCCCACACAAAAAGTGATATTGCGCATTTTTACACACTTGAAAGCAAAAATCTCTCACGATTTATATTGATAACTGCTTTTAACTCTTCCCCTTTTCGTTAAGATCAGACAAAATTCCACGCTTACTTAATTAGCGTACCGGCCATTGACCCCTTCCTGACGTTCCGTGTCGTTTTCCTGGCGTGCCGCAACCCTGATGTTGCGCGAAGGGTGTGTAAGGCAAACGTTTACCTGGAGTATTCTCAGGAGCTTAGGATATGGTCTGGAGTGAGATGTAATGGCAACAATTAAAGATGTGGCGAAGCGAGCAAACGTTTCCACTACAACCGTATCACACGTAATTAACAAAACGCGCTTTGTCGCGGAAGAAACGCGCAATGCCGTTTGGGCTGCGATTAAAGAGTTACATTACTCCCCAAGCGCAGTGGCGCGCAGCCTGAAGGTGAACCACACCAAATCAATCGGCTTGCTGGCGACCAGCAGCGAAGCCGCTTACTTTGCGGAAATCATCGAAGCCGTTGAGAAGAACTGCTTCCAGAAAGGCTACACCCTGATTCTGGGCAACGCGTGGAACAGCCTCGAAAAACAACAGGCCTATCTCTCCATGATGGCGCAAAAGCGCGTGGATGGTCTGCTGGTGATGTGTTCAGAATATCCGGAGTCTCTGCTTTCCATGCTCGAAGAGTATCGCCATATTCCGATGGTGGTAATGGACTGGGGCGAAGCCAAAGCCGACTTTACCGATACGGTCATTGATAACGCCTTCGAAGGCGGTTATATGGCGGGTCGTTATCTGGTTGAGCGCGGTCATCGCGAGATTGGCGTGATCCCTGGCCCTATGGAGCGCAACACCGGAGCCGGTCGTCTGGCTGGTTTTATGAAAGCGATGGAAGAAGCGCTGATTAAAGTTCCAGAGAACTGGATTGTCCAGGGTGATTTTGAGCCTGAATCCGGGTATCGCGCCATGCAGCAGATCCTTTCTCAGTCGCATCGCCCGACCGCCGTTTTCTGTGGTGGCGATATCATGGCAATGGGCGCGCTCTGCGCAGCTGACGAAATGGGCTTACGCGTCCCGCAGGATGTGTCGCTGATTGGCTATGACAACGTGCGTAATGCCCGTTTCTTCACACCGGCATTAACCACCATTCACCAGCCGAAGGATTCTCTCGGTGAAACGGCCTTTAACATGCTGTTAGACCGTATTGTGAATAAGCGCGAAGTGTCACAGTCAATTGAAGTACATCCGCGCCTGGTAGAACGTCGCTCCGTTGCCGACGGTCCGTTCCGCGATTACCGTCGTTAATCTGTTGTGCGGGGGCCTTATTCCGGCTCCCGCAGCCACTCTTTATTCAGCGTTTCGCTGTCCCCTAAATAGTCCAGCAGCCAGCCCAGCGCGGGCGACGTATCGTTCTGCTGCCAGGTCAGGCAACAGGCGGCATCAGGAAAGGGATTCTCTAGCTGTAACGCGACCCATTTACCGCTGTCGATCCACGGTTTAGAAAAATGCGTCGGCACCATCCCCACACATAACCCCGCCGATAAACAGGTCGCGGATGATTCCCAGTCAGGCACCACCACCCGCTTTTGGTTATCCAGCAGCCAGGTGATGCGCTTTGGCAGCGTGCGGGAGGTATCTTCACGCACCAGCGACGGCCAGTTGCGCAACGTATCGTCGCTGAGCGGTCCGGGCATCGACGCCAGCGGATGATGGCTCGCTACCACGCAGTTCCAGCTCAACATCCCCATATCGCGAAACGTGTAACGCCCCCCTACCGGAATGGCCTGCGTCGCGCCAATAGCCAGCTCAACGCGCCCATCTGACAGCGCATCCCAGACGCCGTTAAACACTTCCTGAAAAACGATTAACTCCACATCATCAAAATGACGATAGAAGTCCACAATCATCTGCCGGGTCCGTTCCGGTCGGACGATATTATCGACCGCAATCGCCAGTTGACCGCGCCAGCCGTTGGCAATTTGCTGACATTGCTGGCGGGTGATCTGCATTTTTTTGATAACAGAGCGCCCTTCTTTTAAAAACCACGCCCCTGCGGGCGTTAATTCCACATCCCGATGGCGGCGTTCAAAAAGTGGCACAGCCAGCCACTCCTCCAGTTGCCGCACGGTATAGCTTACCGCCGAAGGCACACGGTGCAACTCTTGGGCGGCAGAGCTAAAGCTGCCGTTACGCGCAACCGCGTCAACCACTTCAAGGGAATATTCCGACCACATACTCTGCCTGCAAAAAATTTGAAATCAGTATGCAAATATTAGCGTTTCACAGTAAGAATTACACTCACTACACTCAGCGACACTGTTTTACTACTAAAAAGAGAAATGATGATGCAACCTGGAAAAGGGTTTTTAATCTGGCTGGCAGGTCTTAGCGTGCTCGGTTTTCTGGCAACGGATATGTATTTGCCAGCATTTGCGGCTATTCAGTCTGATTTGCAAACCCCTGCGTCTGCCGTCAGCGCCAGCCTTAGCTTGTTCTTAGCTGGTTTTGCCGTCGCGCAACTTCTGTGGGGGCCACTCTCCGATCATTATGGTCGCAAGCCCATTTTGCTGCTGGGTTTATCCATCTTCGCGCTAGGCAGTCTCGGTATGCTGTGGGTCGAAAACGCGACCGGCTTGCTGGTGCTGCGCTTTATCCAGGCCGTAGGCGTTTGTGCGGCGTCGGTTATCTGGCAGGCGCTGGTTGCCGATTATTATCCCTCGCAAAAAGTTAACCGCATCTTTGCCACGATTATGCCTCTGGTTGGGTTGTCTCCCGCACTCGCGCCATTATTAGGCAGTTGGATCCTGGTGCATTTTTCCTGGCAGGCTATCTTTGCCACCCTGTTTGCAATCACCCTGATCCTGATGATACCGGCTCTGCGCCTGAAGCCGACGGCAAAGGCACGTGACGATGGTCAGGATAAACTGACCTTTGCCACCCTGCTGCGCTCCAGAACATACCGTGGCAATGTGCTGATTTATGCTGCCTGCTCCGCGAGCTTTTTCGCCTGGCTGACCGGTTCGCCGTTTATCCTGAGCGAAATGGGCTACAGCCCGGCCGTCATTGGCCTGAGCTATGTGCCACAAACTATCGCCTTTTTGATAGGTGGATACGGTTGTCGTGCCGCCCTGCAGAAATGGGAAGGTCGCCAGTTGCTGCCGTGGCTGCTCGTTCTTTATGCCGTGAGCGTCATCGCCACCTGGGCGACCGGCTTTATCCCCCACGTTGCGCTGGCCGAAATCCTGATCCCATTCTGCGTGATGGCAATAGCGAACGGAGCTATCTACCCGATTGTCGTCGCACAGGCGTTACGTCCTTTCCCACAGGCCACAGGACGCGCAGCCGCATTGCAGAACACGCTACAACTGGGTTTATGCTTCCTGGCAAGCCTTGTGGTTTCCTGGTTGATCTCCACCCCACTGCTCACCACCACCAGCGTGATGCTGATAACGGTGCTGCTGGCGGCCGTGGGTTACAAAATGCAATTGCAGAAAAAAAGTGGCTCTCTGGCAGATGATGTACCTGCGATTGCGCACGGTGAATCGCATTCATAACACTTTATTATTAATTAGCTGGCTAACAACATTCTATTGAATCCCCCAAAATTGAGGCCTATACTGATTCTCAGTTGTTAAAAAAACGATAATTTTTATGTGTTAACGGGAACAAGCACGTTCCCGTTTAACCACGGATGGTCTTTTCGGTAAGGGGTTCTCCCTTCCTCTGTTCTACGTCGGATAATAGATTCACGGATTAATTCCGTGAGATTTCTCACATAGCCCAAAAAAAGCGTCTACGCTGTTTTAAGGTTCTGATCACCGACCAGTGATGGAGAAGCTATGAGTTCATCGTGTATAGAAGACGTCAGCGTACCGGATGATGACTGGTACCGAATCACCAATGAGTTGTTGAGCCGTGCGGGTATTACCATTAATGGCACCGCTCCGGCAGATATTCGCATTAAAAACCCCGAATTTTTCAAACGTGTTTTACAAGAGGGTTCGCTGGGTTTAGGTGAAAGTTATATGGACGGCTGGTGGGAATGCGATCGGCTGGACATCTTTTTTACTCAGGTTTTACGCGCCGGTCTTGAAGGCCAACTCCCCCGCCATTTTAAAGATACGCTGCGTATCGCCACCGCACGCCTGTTCAATTTGCAGAATAAAAAACGCGCGTGGGTTGTCGGAAAAGAACACTACGATTTAGGTAACGATCTTTTCACCCGCATGCTTGATCCGTACATGCAATACTCCTGCGCCTACTGGAAGGACGCCACGACCCTGGAATCTGCCCAACAGGCGAAGCTCAAAATGATTGCCGAGAAATTGCAGCTCAAACCGGGGATGCGCGTACTCGACATTGGCTGTGGCTGGGGAGGCTTGTCGCACTTTATGGCCTCGCAATATGGTGCTAGCGTGGTGGGTGTGACTATTTCAGCTGAGCAGCAGAAACTGGCGCAAGCGCGCTGTGAAGGGTTGGACGTCACTATTCTGCTGCAGGATTACCGCGACCTGAACGCGAGCTTCGACCGGATTGTCTCCGTCGGTATGTTTGAGCACGTGGGGCCGAAAAACTACAGCACCTATTTTGATGTTGTCGATCGCAATTTAAAGCAGGATGGTCTGTTTTTGCTCCATAGCATCGGCGCCCAAAAAACCGATGTTAGCGTTGACCCGTGGATTAATAAGTATATTTTCCCGAATGGTTGCTTGCCGTCGGTGCGCCAGATTGCGAAAGCCAGCGAAGCGCATTTTGTGATGGAAGACTGGCACAACTTTGGCGCCGATTACGATACCACGCTGATGGCCTGGTATGAGCGATTCATGACGACCTGGCCTGAAATCGCTGATAACTACACCGAACGCTTTAAACGCATGTTTAGCTACTACCTGAATGCGTGCGCCGGTGCATTTCGCGCCCGGGATATTCAGCTCTGGCAGGTTGTTTTCTCTCGTGGCATAGAACACGGCCTGCGCGTTCCGCGTTAGTCATTTTCGCCCCCGAATTCATCGGGGGCCAGCAAACGCGTTAGCTTAGATATCGCCAGTAACGTTGCTTGTTGTGCTTTCTCTTGCCGCCAGCACACGTTCAACGGTATCCACAACCGCCTGCGTTTGCGGGTCAATTTCGATATTAACCCGTGCGCCCAGCTTTTTCTTGCCAAGCGTCGTACGCTCCAGTGTTTCCGGTATCAGATGCACGCAAAAGCGCGTCGGCGTTACTTCCCCGACCGTCAGGCTGATGCCGTCAATGCCGATAAATCCTTTGTACAGGATGTATTTCATCAGCGACGGGTCCTGAACTTTAAACCAGATCTGGCGATTATTTTCAGATGTCAGAATTTTTGACACCTCAGCGGTGGTCATAATATGGCCCGACATTAAATGCCCGCCGATCTCATCGCTGAACTTTGCCGCACGCTCAACGTTGACCCAATCCCCGACCTTCAGGTCGCCAAGATTGGTGATACGCAGCGTTTCTTTCATCAGATCAAAGCTTATCTGGTTGCCGTTAATTTCCGTCACCGTCAGACAACAACCATTGTGTGCCACCGATGCGCCCGTCTCCAGCCCATCCAGCATGTATTCAGGTAACTCCACTACATGCGTGCGAAAATTTGGTTTCTCATCAACAGACACCAGTTTCGCGGTGCCCTGCACAATACCCGTAAACATACCTCTAACTCCTGAACGTAATTAAGACATCTCTGCTGAGCACAATAGCAGGTGAAAATTGCGGTTGCCAGCAATGCGCCGCCCCCACCTGTTTTTTCACTGGAGAATTACGTATTCCTCGCTACAATAGACTGCAATTTCCCCAGTATTTTCTTCTTGCTGCCCTCTAAGGCGGCTTTTTTAGTCTCTCAAATAACAACAATATAATGGTGTAAACGTGCAAAAGTATGTAATTGAAGCGCGTCAGTTATTAGCTCTGGCAATTCCGGTGATTCTTGCGCAAATCGCCCAAACCGCAATGGGATTCGTCGATACCGTCATGGCGGGAGGATACAGCGCAACGGACATGGCCGCCGTTGCTATCGGGACCTCCATCTGGCTCCCGGCCATTCTTTTTGGTCACGGTCTCCTGCTGGCTCTGACGCCGGTCATTGCGCAACTTAATGGCTCTGGTCGCCGCGATCGCATTGCCCACCAAATACGCCAGGGTTTCTGGCTGGCGGGCAGCGTATCCGTGCTGATCATGGTGGTCTTGTGGAACGCGGGGTACATTATCCGCTCCATGCATAACATCGATCCGGCGCTGGCCGATAAAGCCGTAGGTTACCTGCGTGCGCTGTTGTGGGGCGCGCCGGGCTATTTATTCTTCCAGGTTGCCCGTAACCAGTGTGAAGGTCTGGCAAAAACCAAACCGGCGATGGTCATGGGGTTCCTTGGCCTGTTGGTTAACATTCCGGTTAACTACATTTTCATCTATGGCCACTTTGGCATGCCGGAACTCGGCGGCGTAGGCTGCGGTGTAGCCACCGCTGCGGTGTACTGGGTGATGTTTATCGCCATGCTTTCCTACGTCAAACGTGCGCGTTCAATGCGTGACATTCGCAACGTACGTGGCTTCCAGAAGCCAGATACCGCGGTAATGAAGCGCCTGATCCAACTGGGCTTACCGATTGCTCTGGCGTTATTCTTTGAAGTGACGTTGTTTGCCGTAGTGGCATTGCTGGTTTCCCCACTGGGGATCGTTGACGTCGCCGGACACCAGATAGCACTGAACTTTAGCTCGTTAATGTTCGTCCTGCCGATGTCGCTGGCAGCCGCCGTGACGATTCGCGTCGGTTATCGTCTGGGCCAGGGTTCAACGCTTGACGCGCAAACCGCGGCAAGAACGGGGTTAGGTGTCGGTGTTTGTATGGCGGTGATGACCGCAGTCTTCACCGTGACGCTGCGTGAGCAAATCGCCCTGCTCTACAACAATAACCCTGAAGTTGTGACGCTGGCGGCACAGCTCATGTTGCTGGCCGCCGTGTATCAGATATCAGACTCGATTCAGGTTATTGGCAGCGGGATCCTGCGTGGGTATAAAGATACGCGTTCCATTTTCTTTATCACCCTGACAGCATATTGGGTTCTGGGTTTGCCGAGCGGATACGTTCTCGCGCTGACCGACCTGGTGGTTGACCGCATGGGACCTGCAGGCTTCTGGATAGGCTTTATTATCGGTCTGACCTCTGCCGCAGTCCTGATGATGCTGCGTATGCGCTACCTGCAACGCCAGCCGTCCGCCATCATTTTGCAACGCGCTGCGCGATAATCCCCGCACTAGCCGCCGCACGGCGGCTATTTTCTCTAACGCGTTCAGAACGGACTGGCATTCTGCGCGTTAATCCACTCTTCGCTGATGGGATGCTTAAAATGCAACTCGCTGGCGTGCAGCATCAGTCGCGGTGTCAGCTCAGTGCCTGGCAATGAACGCCCGCCATACAGATCGCATCCCCAGATAGCGTGTCCCAGATGCTGACAGTGAATACGCAGCTGATGGGTGCGACCGGTTTCGGGGAAAAGCTGTACCCGTGTTAGCGGCAGTACCGTCCCATCTTCCTGCGGGTGATGCAAGCGCTCAACGACCCGATAACGTGAGCGCGCGGCTTTCCCCCTGGTGGCGCATATCGACATCAGCGGGAACAGCGCCGGATCTTTGGCAATGGCGGCGTCTATCATCCCTTCATCATTGTTCAGATGTCCACACAGCAACGCGCTGTACACCTTGGTGACTGCACGCTGGCTGAACTGCTGGCACAGCGCGGCATTAATCGCCTTGTTGCGGGCAATCACCATCAGACCGGACGTGCCAAAATCCAGCCGATGAACCAGCGTGCAGCCGGGATAAATCTGAACCAGCCGGTGATGTACTGAATCCAGGTTTTGCGGGTTTTTCCCCGACAGGCTCAGCAGCCCTGTGGGCTTGTTGATGAGGAGCAGATGATCGTCCTGATAGAGGATCTCTATCTCATCATGGCACGGCGGAGCAATAAAGGTATCGATAATGGTAGACATCAGGCTGCCAGGATAGAGTGCGGGAGCAGATCATAACGAATTTCCAGCCGACTGGCGAATCAGCGTAACCTTTATGCCAGAGGTAATACCATTGTGAATCGCCATGGGTATTGCGTACAATGCGGCTTCGATACACTCTGAAAATTGCCGTGGCTGATGCTATGAATCTCAATCGCTGTTGTTATTTGTTACTGTTATTCGCGGCGATCGGCAGCATTTTTACGTCTCATCCCTTTATTGCATGGTTACTGTTCGCCAACTTATTGACGTTGGTGATTTACGGCGTGGACAAAATGGCGGCGCGAAAGGCCTGGCGCAGAGTGCCAGAATCCACGTTACTAATGCTAGGTGTTGTCGGTGGATGGCCTGGCGCGATAGCAGGTCAACAGCTCTTCCGTCACAAAACACAGAAGCAGCCATTCAAAACCTACTTTATTATCAGCGTGTTATTGAGTATCTCCGCGATGGTGACGGTTTATCAGCTCTTTCCATTCTCGCCTTCCTGAGCACGGGCAACGCGCGGACTATGCGGGTTTACAACATATGCCCGATAAAGTCGTGTAAATCGTCGCTGGCCAACCGACATTTTTCAGCTGAAGGGTGAATAATCAGGTTCTCTGAGTAGCCGTTAAGCATGGCGACGAACTGGCGCGCGACACGTTCTGCATCTGTCGCCCGGAACGCTTTCATCTCCACGCCTTCACGAATAATTCCGACTATCAATTCCATCCAGCAATTCATATTGCGCTCTGCAAGCTCGGCATAAGCGACATCATGACTCGCGAGGCGCCACAAAGAATCATAAAGCTGCCAGACGGCATCCGGACCTTCAGGAAGATAATATTTGATGATCACGCTCAGCTTTTCGCGGGATTCACGCCCGGATAAAGACTCGGTTAACTCTTCCAGCTCCTTCTCCATGTATCGCCCCAGCGCGGCAAGACGCAATGACTGCCAGCCCTTGAAGTAATGATAGATGTGGCTGCGCGAAAGACCGAGATGTTCAGTCAACTCCCGAGTCGTTACTTTTTCTATTCCTTTTTCAATAAACAGCACCACCGCGCCATCCAGAATCCGTGTTTTCAGTTCTTCTGTCTTTTTTTTCATCATTCCAACCTGCATTGACTTTGAGCAATTGCTCAAATACACTCACACTTCAATAATTGAGCGGTTGCTCAATTATTAATTTTAACAGAATTACAGATAATGATAAGCCTGAATAGTCACGAAAAATCTGCGGCCGCATACAGTGCGGTTGGCACCCTTAAATCACTGGCCCGCCGTCACAGTAAAAAACTTCTGGTCACCTTTCTTCTTGTGGTTGCCGAGAACCTGACGTACCTGTTGTACCCGCTAATGGCTGGATTTGCTATCAATGCGATTATTGCGGGTAATGCCTTGCACGCTGTTTTTTATGCCGTTGTGGTATTTATTATGTGGGCCATCGGGGCTGCCCGCCGCAGTGTTGATACCCGGACATTTACCCGGATCTATGCTGAGCTGGCCGTTCCCGTCATTCTCACGCAACGTCGGGATAATCAGAATACGTCCACCATTGCCGCACGAGTTGCGCTTTCCCGGGAGTTCGTCGATTTTTTTGAAAAGCATTTACCTGCGCTGATCACATCTATCGCTTCTATTCTGGGAGCTGCAATAATGCTGCTGGTTATTGAGTTCTGGACGGGAATTGCCTGCATTGCCATTCTTGCATTCTTTTCACTGTTCCTGAGCGGTTATACGCGTAAGAACGAAGCGCTTTTCCTGCGACTGAATAATCGACTCGAAAAAGAGATAGCCATGGTAAACAGCGCGTCTCCCTCTCCGCTCGGCAGGCATTACCGTCTATTGTCCAGGCTGCGTATTTGTCTGTCCGATCGTGAAGCGCTTGGCTATCTGTCCATCGGCATCGTGGTTGCCCTGCTATTTGGCATGACGATCCTCATCATGACGCTGGGCGGGGGTGCTGATGCTGGCCACATATACTCAGTTATGACATATATGTGGATGTTTGCCATGAGCCTTGATGACGCCCCGCAGCTGTTGGAAAAGTATTCTCAACTCAAAGATATTGGTAAAAGAGTGAACACCGGACATTAATAAATCGCGGTCTACTTACGGCGCACCCACGTCCGTTTAGCTCAACACGTCCTGGCACCACGACAGTTGCAGGTTGGTAAATCCCCTGAACAGTTCTATAGTCGGGACTGCTTCTCATTTACAGGATCCACTGATGCGCTTTAACGGACTGACCAAAGGTTTCTTCATTTTCATCCTCGCCCTCGTTACCTGGGCATTCTTTGACGTGCTGTCCCCCTACTTTTCCGCCATTTTGTGGGCCGCGATATTAACTACCATTTTTAACCCGGTGAAAAACAGACTGCGCAGCGCGCTGGGCGATCGTAACGGGCTGGCGTCGCTTATTACCATCGGCATTATCTGCCTGATTGTCTTTATCCCTCTGATGGTGATCCTGTCATCGCTGGCGCTCGAACTGAACGTGGTATACACCAAGCTGCAACAGAACAACACGCAGTTCCCGGAAGTGGTCACCGCGATCCTGTCGTATCTCCCCGACTGGGCCAGAGGATTCCTTGCGGAAAACAACCTGGATAACGTCGCGCAGATCCAGCAAAAGCTCTCCGACGTCGCATTGCAGGGTGGGCAGTATCTCGCCGGTAGCGCGTTTCTGATCGGCAAAGGAACATTCGGTTTTGCCATCAGCTTCGGCATCATGCTGTATCTGCTGTTCTTCCTGTTGAAGGACGGGCCATACCTGGTGCGCCAGATTCTGGACGCCTTGCCGCTTACCGATTTCGCCAAACAGCACCTGTTCGCCAAATTTGTCGGCGTCACGCGGGCCACGGTAAAAGGCACCGCGGTGGTCGCGATCGTTCAGGGCACGCTCGGCGGCATTGCTTTTGCCATTGTGGGTATCGACGGCAGCGTGCTGTGGGGCGCACTGATGGCGTTTCTCTCGCTGGTACCAGCCGTGGGATCGGCAATCGTCTGGGTCCCGGCGGCGATTTTCCTCTTCGCCACGCAGCAGCTGTGGCAAGGACTGTTTATCGTTGGATTCTTCGTGATTATCGTCGGGCTGGTGGACAATATTCTGCGCCCATTGCTGGTGGGTAAAGATACTAAAATGCCGGATTATCTCATTTTAATTTCAACCCTCGGCGGGATGGAGATTTACGGCATCAACGGGTTTGTTATTGGCCCGTTGATTGCAGCACTGTTCCTTGCCTGCTGGAACCTGTTTTCCGGGCGCGACCATGAAGGTAATGCGGAAGAGATAGACAAAGCCTTTATGGAAGAGGGAAAAAACTCTCCAGATTTATAAAAGCATGACGATAACAAAAGGCGGCCGCAGGCCGCCTTTTTATTTTCACGCAAAATCATACGTTTCCTATAATTTCAATCATGCACATTCATTAGTTGTCGCAAAAGGAACAAACAGGTGCGAATAGCCACAATAACAAACTGGGCCTACAGCGCGACGGTATGCCTGACCATCGCCTCCGGCGTGGTCATGCTAATGGCGTCCAGCGCCGATAACACTGAACGTCAGGCAGTTGAACAGCGATATCTCTTCGATCAACTAACAGAAGAAGTGGAAATCGATGCCTGGTCACTGTCCGATCTGGCGCGCCAGTATGTTGTCAGTAAAGATCCTGATGCGTTGCAATCCTATCAGCAGAAAGAAGCGTCGCTAAAAGCCGTTGAACACCGACTGACTAAACTGAAGGACAGCGGCGCAACGGGTGAAGAGCTGGCATTACTGCACGAAGGGTTACAAATTATTGATGCGCTCCAGAACGAACAAGAAGCCGCGCTTGCCAGCGTGGAGCGCGGAGAAGAGGCGCAGGCTATCGCTCTGCTGTTCGGCAAACCGTATGAACAGGAACTCGAACAGGCGCAAGAGAAGATAGACCATTTCCGCCAGATGCTCGACAGTCGCGCACGCAACGCCATTGAGGACGCCACGCAAACGTCCCGCATGCTGCGCACACTGTCCGAAGTTATGGTCGGGCTGACGGCTCTGCTGTTTTTGTTCGTCCTCGGTTTTATTTTAAAACGTCGCGTGCTGCGCCCCGTTGTGCGCCTGAGCGACGTCGTTCATCGCCTCGCCTCGCAGGATTACGCGGTTGAAACACCTAACTTTAACCAGATTGATGAAATCGGCGATATGGCGCAGGCTATCCGCATTTTTCGCGAGAACGGCCTGGTGCGACAGCGGCTGGAAAAAGAGCGTGACGCCGACTGGGCGATACGTGAACTGCTGGCACGGATGACTCAGCGTTTACAGGGCTGCGAGAACTTTGCCGACGTTATCAATGTTGCCCAACTGTTCGCGCCGAATATTGCCCCCGGCATCGCCGGACGGCTCTACATTCTTGACCGGGACCCGTGGCAAATGCGCTGCGTCGCCGAATGGCTTTCACCGCAGGGAAAAGCGGATGCCTTCCACCCGGATGAATGCTGGGCCGTGCGTCGCGGGCAGAGTCATCCCCCGGTTCACGGCGAACCGGATATCGCCTGTTACCACCTGCCGGAGTCATGCCAGGATCACGCCCTGTGCGTTCCGCTGATTGCCCAGGGCGAGGCTATCGGCCTGCTCTCATTCCAGAATCTCAGCAATGACACCGCGCCTTCCCGTGCATATCTGGAGCTGATGGCGGAAGCGCTCGGTCTGGCATTAGCCAACCAGCGTCTGCGCGATGCGTTACTGGAAAAAGCGCTCTACGACCCACTGACCGGCCTGCGTAATCGCCATCATCTGGACGACACCTTACGCACCCAGATGGGTCAGGCGATACGTAATCACGAACCGATCAGTTGCCTGATGATTGATATTGATCACTTCAAAGATATCAATGACCGTTTCGGCCACGAGGCGGGCGACGGAGTGATCAAAGGCGTTGCCGCCATTATTCAGCGCGCCGTGCGCGACAGCGGCATGGCCTTCCGCTACGGTGGTGAAGAGTTTCTGGTCCTGCTCAGCGGCATGGATGAAGACGAAGCTAACGGCATGGCGACGGACATCTACAACGGCGTGCGCGAAATGACGCTGCGCTTTGGAACATCGGACATCAGTCATATTGATGTGTCTATTGGCGTTGCCTGCTACCCGCTGCACGCCCAGAGCGACAACCTGTTGCGTGCCGCAGACGTGGCGCTGTATCGCGCAAAAGAGTTGGGCCGTTCACGGATTGTGAGCTTTGGTATGCTGGAAGCGAGTTAAACGCTGACACGCCTCGAAGATTATGAGCTGCTACAGCATAAAAAAATACGAAATTGCGCGTTGTCATGGCATGGTAGAGCGTGAGCAGCCCGGAGAACGATAAGAGGATTATGCGATGAAGCTCGTTGATTTTTACATGATAGATGCCTTTACCAACACCACTTTTGGTGGCAACGCCGCAGCGGTATGCCCCCTCACTGAATGGTTGCCCGATGAGACATTATTAAAAATGGCTCAGCAACATAACCAGTCAGAAACCGCCTTCTTTGTCACCACCGATAGCGGCTTTGAGCTACGTTGGTTTACCACTCAGGGTGAGATCAATTTATGCGGGCATGCCACACTGGCTGCCGCGCACGTCATCTTTGAACATCTTGACTACCCGGATATCTCGATTCATTTCGATACCCGGTTTGTTGGCCCGCTTACCGTGACGCGCAGTGGCGAATGGCTGACGCTTGATTTCCCCGCCTGGAAAACCGAATCCGTTACACCGCCACCATTGCTGCTGGAAACACTGGGTATCACGGAATGCAAAGAGGTACGCGTGGCACGCGATTATATGGTCGTCATGGAGAATCAGCAGCAGGTTACCGCAGTACGCCCGGATATTCATGCCATGCTTCCACTGGGGAAAATGGTCTGCATTACGGCGCCGGGCGACGGAGAATACGATTTTGTCAGCCGTTTCTTTTGCCCGGGAGAGTCCGTCGCGGAAGACCCTGTCACAGGTTCGGCGCACAGCATGCTTATCCCATATTGGGCTGAAAAACTGAACAAAACACAGATGCTGGCCCGTCAGGTATCCGAACGTGGCGGAGATTTACGCTGCAAATTAATGGGCGATCGTGTCCATATCGGTGGACAGGCCACAACGTACCTGACGGGCAAAGTGCTGTTGCGCGAGAACGTGCGATAACAATAGTTGCCGCGCAAGAAAGCAGAACCTGCGCGGCTTTACCTCTTCATCATGCCGTGATATGTTCATCCAATGAATACAAAACACAATGTAAACAGTTTTAATCACAACCTGTGGTGGCAGCCTTCTTAAAGGCGGCCAGAATGTGTTTTCCCCATTTTAAATAACCGCCGAAAGGCGGTTATTTACATTTAAAAGACGCCTTTCGGTTTGCAACTTAAGGAGTCTGACATGAACAACAAAACCATTATTCTTACTGGCGATCGTCCAACCGGTCCGCTGCATCTCGGCCACTTTGTCGGCTCGCTACGCCAGCGCGTTGCCCTGCAACACGATTATCAACAGTTTGTGCTGGTTGCCGATCTTCAGGGCCTCACCGATAACGGCAGCAATCCGCAAAAGGTCCGCGACAACATTCCCGAAGTTCTCGCCGATTATCTCGCCGCAGGAATTGATCCCTCACTGACGACACTCTGTTTACAGTCTGCACTCCCTGCCCTTACCGAGCTAACGGCGCTTTATATGAACATCGTTACTGTGGCGCGCGTGGAGCGCAACCCAACGGTGAAAAACGAAATTGCGCAGAAAGGCTTCGCCCGCTCGCTGCCGGTTGGCTTTCTGGTTTATCCCATCAGTCAGGCGGCAGATATTACTGCCTTCAAAGCGAAAGTGGTTCCCGTTGGCGACGATCAATTGCCGATGATCGAACAGACAAATGAAATCGTGCATAAAATTAACAGTCTGTTACCCACGCCCGTTTTACACCATTGTAAAGCCATGCTGAGCGATACCAGCCGCCTCCCGGGTATCGACGGCAACGCCAAAATGTCAAAATCGCTCGGCAATACGCTGCTCCTTTCTGCCAGTGAAGAGACGATTCATCGCGCGGTCAGTGCAATGTACACAGACCCTCACCATTTTAAAGTGACCGACCCTGGGCAGATAGACGGCAACATGGTTTTCACCTATCTGGACGCATTTCACCCGAACAAAGCAAAAGTCGCAGAGATGAAAGTGAACTATCAGCAAGGTGGATTGGGGGATAAAACCTGCAAAAACGAGCTGGAGGTTTGTTTACAAGAACTCATTGCGCCCATGCGCGAACGTCGTGCAACCTACATTCAGGATAAAGGTATGTTGATGGCGCTATTGCAAAATGGGAGTGAGCGAGCGCACGACGTCACGCAGAAAACATTAAGGGAAGTGAAGCTCGGGCTGGGCCTACCCGTTTTCTGAAAAACGCAATTTTCCGCTTCTCAACAACACCATCTCTTGCTTGCAGAGCAATATCACCGCCTGACGCCCCTTTACACGATAGGACGTCAGGGCTCTTTTCACCGTACGGCGATTCGCCCCAGATTCCAGCATCTGTAAACACATCAGGGAAAGCGCATGGTTGTTTTTCATCAAAAATTCACTTGGTTGAGTTAGCCAGTACCGTTGCGGCAGAAAGCCGATATTTTACGCGATTCCAGGCACGACTGATATAATTGAAGTGCGGCCATGTGCGTAATCAAGCTAAGGAGGTGCGCAATGGACAAAGCAGATGTGAAGTCATTCGATATACCGGACGAAGTTCGTGAGTTTGCGAATGGACGCCTGGAACTTCTCAATATCGGCGGTGCAATAGTCGGGCGTGCGGTGCTGGAGCCCGGCTGGCGGTGGGCAACATCGATCCAGTCGATTGCGGGAACTAAGAGTTGTGAAGCCCCGCATTTTCAATATCACGTTGCCGGAGTGCTGCGGGTAAAAATGGATGATGGCAGTGAATTTGATTGCCGCCCCGGCGATCTGTCACGCATCCCTCCAGGGCACGATGCCTGGGTCGTCGGGGATGAATCCGTGGTCATTGTCGACTTCCAGGGCATGGTCGACTGGGCCAGACATAAAGATGCCAGTTGCAACGACTCGCCATAACGTCAAAAAGCCCCGGATGACGCAACATTCGGGACTTGTTGAAAATGGCATCAGACACGTTTTACAACCTGCCAGAATAATCGTTAACCCGACTGAATATCTTTTCCCGATACGCTTCCAGGTGATGCTTTTGCAAAAAGTTGTCCAATTCCTGAGCCCAGCGAGTGCCCTCGCCCAGAATAGCCCGGCTACGGGTTGAGGCGTAGAAATAACGCGTGTCATAGAGGTTTATCAACGTCTGGTTGATGGCATTAATACTCGCTTCGGTATTATTGCGCTGTTGCTTTTCCAGCGCCCGAAGGATGCGTTCCCGGTGTACAGGATCGCCCGCGATGACACGCTCATTCAGCTCGCTTACCACTAAAAATGAGGGCGGGATCTCTTC
The DNA here is from genome assembly GCF_018342065.1 of Citrobacter sp. FP75. Classification (GTDB taxonomy): domain Bacteria; phylum Pseudomonadota; class Gammaproteobacteria; order Enterobacterales; family Enterobacteriaceae; genus Citrobacter. The sequence continues at coordinate 1,558,977 of NZ_JAFDOE010000001.1, forward strand.
AGTTATCGCCGCCTGTAAACGGTAATGTCCATCCAGAATGACAAACGATCCCAGTCCGCCGATAAACCAGATCAGTATGGGCGGCAACGTCCCTTCACGACATTTTTTGCGCCACCATTTCAATCTTCCGGCATCCGCGTCGATCGGATATCGCCCAAGCAGAAGATCATTTCCCCACCACCAGTCAGCCAACCTGACCTTTTGCGGATGCACGAGATCGGGGAAATCTTCACCATACAACGTCCAACGGACGCCAACATTGCCGACGCTTTCAGGTGAATCAAAGCGCCACTCTTTTACAGATACAGACTGTTGTAATGAATAAGGTGATGAACGTGGGGTTTGCACCATCGGGCTTAATAGCCAGCGGTGAGAAGACAAAAGCGGCACAGGCGCATGCATTAATTGATGAGAAAAAAATCGACACCATTCGCGGCTCCAGGCCTCCTGTCCTTTGCTTTTTATCCGTTCGATGTTCTGTGATGTCACTGCGGGCAATAGTCCCTGACTACCCGGATGATCCGTATTGAACACTACCCAGGCGCCCGAATGGTCTTCCCGCATCGAAGCCCAGAAGAGCATCTCTGCGCCGGCCTGCAGTGCCATTCGCCCATTACACCCACTGAGCATTTCCAGGGCCAACGGGATTTTCGGGTTTTCCTGGAGCGTCAACTCGAGACCCTGCCAGTGATCATTGCGATCAAACAGGTCTTTCCACCAATATTCAGTCATTATCATCATCCCTGAGAAACATGACTCTATTCTAACCGCTTCACTGAGCTCACGTAAGAGCCCACATTATGCCCCCAGCGCACAGCCTGAATAAAAAACACGCTGCAAAATCAACAAAATATAATCAACTTGCTTAATTACTCTGCAATTACACAGGAAAAAAACAATCAGTCGTAAACTCAAGTACATACATATAAATCAGTAAGATAAGAAATTGCAGGGACAGTTAATAGCGGGGTATAGCAGCTATTAATGTGTCCCTTTTCATGTCCCTGCCCTTAAAAATGCCCCCAAATTTGCCCCCAAACCTTGCTTAAGGTTCATATGAAATGGTACATAGTCCCAGATTCTACTTCCATTTTTACGATAGAGTCCTCTTCATCATTGTTCAGACAGATAACAGCATGCTTATCTCAGCAGCATCGAGGTTATGCTCGATTTAACTCAGAAATTTTTCTTTTAAAATTTTAACCAGCTCACTAATGACTGGATCCTTAAGTCCATCTTTATGCACGTTTAGTGCAACTGGCACCACATTGTCAAATTCAAAAGCTACGGACAATTTTTTCAAATCAAATGCCCCGCTATAAAAATCGGCAAGTTGGGTGGGGACAAGACAAAGTAGGTCTGTTAATGAAACGGCAGATATTAATGAGACTATGTTTGATGATCTATACGGGATACTCAGCACCGAAAGCACATCATTGTTGAAAACTGGTACCGATTGCGCAGATAGCTCAGCATAGGATATCCAGTGAACTAATTCTTCATTTCCAAGGCTGTCGATATCTACACTGTCACCCTTTATCCTTGAGTGCGCTCGACGACACATTAATGTTGCTCCTTTAATCAAACCCATAGATTGCATAATCGAGCGGTCGGCCTCAAGAGGCGTACCAAAATCAATATCTACAAATCGTTTGCGAAGCGCATCCAGCCGATGTTCCTGCGTCGTTCTGGGGTAGACAAAATCCACAGTACATTGGTTAAAAATGGGATTCCTTTCCATCATCTGGTTAACAAGCCAGACCTCAATTAATGAATTCGTTCTGATCCGATAAATTTTCCCAATGCCTGCGTTAGTGTAAACTCCTTGTGAATCATCAAGTTCAATCAAATCCAAAGCTGTACGATACTTTTTATAAAGAAAAATAGCCTTCCCGGTAGGCCTCATACCCTCCCCGGTGCGTACCATCAAAGGGTCCCCGTAATATGTTCTTAAGCCTCCGAGCGAATAGCTTATTACTGAGTTTGCAACGCCAAGTCTTTTCGCCGCTTCGGAGACACTATGGGTTTCAACTAAAGCACAAAGAACAGGTATCAAATTAAGATTCAACGCTTTTTTTCTTGTCATTAAAACACCTTGCTATCCAGTGGCATAAATACATTATAGTTGATCTTAATGCAATTCAGACATATTAATTCAGCCTGAAATTTAAAGTTGTAAGTCAACGTCCTTTATGTATGTTTTAAAATGCGTTATATTAGTTTTTTTCAATTCCATTTTATGTTAGATAAAGGAATTCATCACTCATAGCTTGCTACAATTTCAATTGCGGCATTGGCTGTTCCTGCCATGACTTCACCATCAATGCGAACATACCTCGCGGCCATTTGAATAGTATTATCGCCACCTGTAAATGCGTTACCGTCTATAGGCGTCGGAGTCGAGCGGAAGTTATTGTTGATATCACTTACATATACTGAACGGTCTAATAAAACCGGATTGACCGGTATTCCATCAGACTGTGATGAAAAACTTCCCCACGCAAGTTGTATTCCATATCCTTTAGCCCCCGAACCATCTAAGCCGATTATTCCATTATCTGCATCAACGATCGCAGTATAAGGAATGATGTTCAATTTTACCCTTCCGTTCTGCAAATTATTTTTAGATGTCACCTTAGCTGACGGTCCAGGGCCAAATGGCGACTCCCCTGAATTATTCATTGCAGAAGCACCGCCATACCCATGCGCATCTTTGCAAAATAATTTAAAACTGGCATCTTTCCAGGGTGAGTTTTCATTCCTGACCCCAGGCTGGCGACCCATTTTAACTACCACACCACCACCTTCAATTTCACACGTACCGGGTTGGAAGATTAATGTCGCATGCAGTTTTCTTGAGCTTGCAATGTAAATATTGCCATCTGCATAGATTCTATCTTGCACATCCTCCTGGCTCTTAAATGTGTTCCCCGAAGATTGTAGTATCTGCGCAACCAAAGGACCAGTGACAGATAATGAACCTGAATAAAGAGGGATTTCACCCGGGATTTTCCAGAATTTTATCCTCGCCACAAGTGAATAGCCAGAATATTTATTTGTTGCCCCAATTTGGGTAGTGTATGGATAGACAACAAGTGAGGTATTTTTACTATTGTCACTAATTGATATGCCAATACCAGAAGTGTTTGTAGGATAAATATAATCCCCAGAAACATAATTTAATGACACTAATCCCTGCTCTATTATTGTTTCATAAAGATATGCACCGCTATCACAGGAGGTAAGATTCTGTCCTAAATTGACATTATCCTGAGTGTAAATCACCGTATAATCAGGTATATGCGACCCCACCGTAATTGCTACATCTTCTGGGGTTAACTCAATAACGCTATTAATGCTTGACCAGGGATCGTCTTGTTGGGTGCATGTAATTGTCTTAGCATATAGAAACGAAACCCCTGACCATAAAAATAATACACCAATAAGATAAAATCCATTTTTCATAAATGAAAATCCCCTTTAAGACTCTTGCTACCACGCTATCATCACGTATCTTATATTTAGTAGTTCATTTAAGCCTAACTATTATTCATAACTAGCCATCACTTCAATAGCAGCATTTACCTGACCTGGAACGACTTTCCCGGTGGTTTTAACATAACGTGCAGCCATATTAATCAAGTTATTCTGAGAAGATGAAGCATTACTACCATATTCATAAGGACCATCTCTGAAATTGCTGTTTAGTGCTGATATATTTACCGCCGTACCAAAATTAACTGGATTCGGAGGAGTATTTGACTGTTCAGATGTTGGACCCCAGGCAAGTTGTATACCGACGCCCTCAGCACCTCCACTGTTTAGGGACATAATCCCGTGTTCAGGATCAACAACTTCAGAATAAGGAATGATTTGGATTTTTACCGTGTTGTTTTTTGTATTATTAGAACTCACTGAACCATCTTCAGTATCATTCTCGTTGTATGCATTATGAACAGCGCCGCCATAACCATATGCAGTCGGACAATTAAGAGAAAAGCTTGCATCAACCCATGGCGTAATACCAACCTCCGAAGATGGAATTTTTCCCATATGCACAATCTGAGCTGAGTTAGTCAATTGGCATGTACCCGAGGTAAACTGTGTGTTGCCTACTAATGTGCGACTAACATATACACATGTTCGTTCATCTAAACGATCTGATGGACATTTTGATATTGTATCGGAACCAGTCGCCTGTACCACCTCATTAAATACAGGCCCAGTAAAATTTATTGCATTCGTCTGATAGGTATATTCAGGTGTTTTCCAAACTTTGATTGTCACCCACAAATCCACAGTATAATCCGGCATTCTGGAATATAATAATGTAATATCTGGCCACTGCAATATCGTCTCCTTATGGCTAGAAGTTGCACTATTAAAAGAAACACCGATCCCTTTCACTGTTGTGGGATAAATTGTATAACCGGAATAGGAATAAATAGTTCCTGCAGGGACGTTTGTTATTGTATAACCTATACCCTCCGTACCTGGGGGACATGAAGGGCGTATCCTATTCGGCCCGCCAATAATACTAGTATCAACGGTATATAATAATGCAAATCCTCCTCCAGTATTTGGGGAAGTGATGTTTATCCCTGAGTGTGGTATCTCATAATTCCCTCCTACATCCGTTATACCATCACAAACCAATGCGGAAGCACGAGTTGTAAAAAAACAGGAAAGCACAACCATAATAATGATTGATAACAATACTTGATATATTATTTTCATACTCGACTCAAATACTTTACCCACACAAATAACAAAGCATGACGAAAAATTTCTATCCACAAAAACAAGTGACACATCCACCTCCAGACTAAAAAAATAAACAAGGACTTATTGGCATGCACTTGAAAAACGCTGAAAAGAATTTTTATTTACTGAATTCGGAGTTGATAATGCATACGCAACCTGGCACTGATGCTGCGTGCCCTCTCCCCATCTAATGGTTAATTTACCTTTGGTTCTACTGACTTTTACGTAAATAACGCCCCCTTGAGATACCGCGCCAATATAGGTGTTATCATCATCGAAAATATCTGCACCGAATGGCAGAGGTTCTCCTTTCCATGATGATGTGATTAGCAGTGGTGTGCCTGTTTGAGTATTAAACTTCACTTTCACTACCGAGCCTGCCCGCGGCACAACATCCTGAGAAGTATTATCAAAGTCCACGCCTAAATCGGAACCTTCCGGATCAATGGCAACATGGTTCAACTGATACGGCATCAGTGACGGCGACAACGCATAACCTGAAGAATCGACAGTCGCGCCACTTGCTCCTGACACTTTTGCCCCTTCCGCCCCTTTAGCTTCAATCAGCGCATAGCTATCACTACTGTACGGAGAGAACGTAATACCGCCGGAGTGGGCAACGATCCCCCCCTTCATCCCTACAGATGTGCTGCTATATCCACTACCAGCGCTGTAACTTCCGTCCAGCGTGGCCCTGCTGCCTTCCCACGAACCACCCACGCTTCCTGATGTGCCTGAGTTGTTATCATGCGCCGCGTTAAGGTTATAGCTGTACTGACTGTCGTCCCCCAGAGATCCCGTCAGGCTGAGTTGCTCCCCTTTACTGCCACTGTTATCCTGGTTATATCGTGCATTCAGGTAGGGAGTTCTCCCGGCATGGCCAAATGAAAGCGGCATCGAGAAACTCAGATACCACATGGTCTGGTCTTCGCCGTCTCCCGTTTTATTCCTGCTGGCGTTCACACTGTAGTTGAGCCATTTATAACTGTTGGAATATCCAATCTGATACTGCGTGTTATATCCGTTCTGGCTGTTCCAGTAGTTTTGCATCGATGCGCTGATGTAGATATTCCCCCAGTTAGCTGGCAGGCCCTGATTCAGACTCAAAGAGAATTGATTCTTTGACCGCCAGACAGAATCCGGATTATCGCCATGCGAAATAGCATCCCGCGTCTGCATGGCGGTCTGTAAGTCCATATAGCCTGCGCTGGAAAACCGATACGCAGCAATAGTGATATTACTGTCAGTTTCCTGAATCAGCTTACTGTAACTCACCCGATAACTCTGCCCGGTCTGTTTACCTGTATCTCCACCGAGATCGCTCCATGCCTGGGTGACATCGGCACTGACAGCCCCCGCGCCGGTACCTATCGCGGTACCCATCTGCGCTGCATGATAATGATTACTCACCTGCGTTCCTGCATAGGCAGTCAGTATATTTGTTATCCCGCGCATAAATGTCACCTCATAGAAAAGAGGCTTTTCTGCCGAGTCATAATCACGCAACTTGCCTGTCGTAATGCTGTATTTTTGCGCCCCAGGACGTAATGACTGGGCAACAGATGCATAAGGGACAGAATATTGTTGCTGAGAACCATCGGCTTCTTCAACCGTAACGTCCAGGTCTCCGCCATAGCCTGTTGGCTCAAGATCGTTAATGACAAAAGCACCAGGGGTGACCGTTGTCTGATAAACAATATTTCCCGACTGACGCACGGTGACTTTGGCATTTGTTTTTGCCACCCCTCTGATTTCCGGGGCATAGCCGCGCTGAGACTCCGGCAACATACGGTCGTCGGTGACCAACTGCGCACCGGTAAATGAAACCGAATTAAACAGCTGCCCTGACGTATAATATTGCCCAAAAAACAGGTGCCCGGGTAAGAATGTTGTGTCTTTCTCGACATAACTGTTGGAGCTCTGATAACCGCCCCCGGTATCCTGTGTCCAGCTATAAGAGCCATTATGTCTGAAATACCACTGGCCAATATTCAGCCCGGCATTCAGTGAAGTGTAAAATGAACGGGATGCACCACCATTGTCATAGTGAGAGTCATAGCCATTCATATAATACCCCAGCATAAATGCGGGGATCCCGCTGTCCCAGAGTTTCGGATCCACACCCCCACGCGCAACGTGTTGCATATATATTTGCGGAACTTCAATGACCAGTTGCTGTTTGTCCGTATTAAATTTAACGCTTGCATCCGGGATAAGATGAACAATATCAACACATTCGGTTGAGTCTTCTATGGCTTTTTTGGCCTCTACCGGTATCTTTCCTGTATCAAGGCTAATTAACTTTACCAGCTTGAGCGTAATACAGGGCGAAACCTTTTTTTTGTCTTCGGCAAAAAACCTGATCTCCTCATGTGAAATCAACTGGTCATTAACCAAAATATCAACTTTATATTTTCCAGGCAGAACACTGGAGCCATAGGCAAACCGGCTGACGTCAATTTTATTCTGACTGTCCTGGCGTAATAACTGTGAATCAAATTCTACAGCGTTGTTTTCAATATCAGTTCCATCACTACCTTTTGCTGCAAAAGATATAAAAAAAAGAAAAGGAACTGAACACAGGCATGTCAGGAACAAAGAATTAAACCTTTGCCCAGTTTCTTCAATCTTCACAGTAAGCACCAGTCCCAGACTCAGGAAAATCAGCTTTTAGCTTTATAAATAACAGGAACGCCATAATCATTTATCGCGCTGAAAGAGAGAGAACTCATGTTCCCGGTATTTTTAAGTCTGAAATTTTTCGTTCCACCCGGTAAAAGCATGTCACCCTTGATACTCGACGAGACGCTTTTATCTTTATAATCGACAGTAAAGATCGTGATCACATAACTGGAGGGATTCTGAACGCTGACGCCGTCACCATTAAAGTGCCAGTGTAATGCCTCCGGGGCCTGATCGCTGTTACCCGCTAGCCCATCAGGCCGGTAAAACAATTTAATCCGGGTACGAAAGGCAATATTAAGTTGTTGCTGCGTGGCATCAGTGTTTTTAGCTTTAGCTGGTATTTCAAGGACATTAAGCCACAGCACGGACTCTCTGTTTGTAGGTAAAGCAGGGACCCCGGTGTAACTAATCCGTATCGTTTGCCCGTTGCCAGGATCCACCCGGTTAATCGGCGGAGTCAGAACAAATGGCACCGATATGCGTTCCGGCGACATGCTTTCATCGCCAGTATCAATCCAGCTCTGAATTAATACTGGCTTTTTATTTTTATTGGTCAGATTTACAGTAACTTCACTTTTGCTTCCCTGATAAATAACTCTGGTTCCATCGATAACAATACTGGCGTGACTAATCTGGCTGAATAACATACTGACAGAGAAAGCACAGAATACTTTCAACATCTTTTTATTTAAGTAATACATAAAGAAATTACACCTAACTTTACCAGGGAATAAGATAATAATTTTATTCGTACATCAGATCGTATACTACACTGCCATGCACGGCCCCAACCGTTGCGCCACCCGGCACTGAAATATACTCAACAGCATAAGGCATGCGGGCTGTCTTACCGGTTGTATCAATAGTGACATACCCGGCCGATGTGATTTGATCGGTATCGCCGGCTTTAATCACACTATTCGATGTTTTATCAATAAGGCGCAACTGCACATTTGTCGCTGGGGTCGTTGCGGTCGACGTATTATTCAGATAGCCCGACGCCGTATCGACGTTGTTCGCGTCCGCACCTCCTGAGTTGCTGCCCTCGAAAAAGGTGGCCACTTTGGTATATGTGCTTGTCCCCATATCACAATTTTGCGCAATAAGCGCAAAATCAGTACGACCTGCTGTCGCTCCCGCCCCAGTAAGAATCGAACTCGAGACTGGCGGAAGATTAACGGTACCGGTGCCTGTTGTTTGCCCTTCAATAATAACATCACATGTTGCTGCCGTGATTTCGCCCTCAAAGGTAATCGTATTGCTCGCGGCGTAACACTGACTCCCCATGTTCAGCGCTATTATTGCGCTGATAGACATCATCATTTTTGATTTCATTTAACCACCCCACTTAATTGCTTATTTGGTATTTAATCCCGTTATTTACATGCGCAAAATGAATCTATTTAGTTCATCAAAAGATATAACTCCCTGAACGTTCTGCAATTAAACTTCTTTATAATTTTATATTTATAGACGGTTACAGTTTTATAACAAAGCATTAACTCACTCGCAATTTCATGTAATGAACGGCCTTTCATTAGTCGCGATAGTATATCCTCCTCTCTTTCTGACATTCTTTTCTCTGGACTACCCTCTCTTTTTTTCATTTCACCAGAAAGTAAACGATATTTTACTTCAAATATTTTAGAAAGTATTTGTGCTGGAAGTAACTCAGAATACAAACAAACTCTAAAAAAAACCTTGCTAAAATGAAATATACTTATGTCAAAGAAGTCATCCTGAAGTGGCGCCTTTTTATTGACTAATAAAAGGAATGCAACCTCAGCTTGCTTAAAACGATTTAAGAAAAATGATATCTGTTTCTTTTGCTCAAATGATATAAAATGGCTATCCATAATCACAATCATTTTATTTCTTTTTATATCCCCCACACCATTTAATAAAGCAATGAAATAAGAATAGTCCATTGCTGTTACAATTTTCCTGACATCTACAACATGGCTACTACCAAGCAGAGATACTATTCCATATTGCAGATAATAATTCTTCGAACATATGAAAAATGTACACGACATTAGCATTGCTTCCATGCTTCTTAAGTGTGCTAATAATAACACCAGTTAGAATATAAAAAACCTAATCACAAATTCTATAAAACTGTAACTTATTGAAAAATACAAGCTTAGTGTGAAAGTTCATCAAAACAATTACATTCATTAAACTAATGGGTCAAAACCACCAAACCTTCCCAATACACTCAGGAAAGGAATGCGTCGCACCTCGTCTGGGGATACGGAGCTAAAACCGACTTGCACGAAACCACCCGGAAGATAGTGACCGTTTTCCCTATCGATAGCATATCTATTTTCGCCCCGGAAGCTGACCTGTCTACGTTGACCAAGCTACCGGAGACCTGCCCAAAAGGGATTAATAATGGTCTGGTACTACTTTAAAGCCCCTGGCATACAGATAGAAAATGATTTTACCAAAACGTATTGACCGATCGCAGTGTAGCTGGAACGCATAAGTTTTGTGACATACATCAACTAATTATCGTCGCGATGTTAATTATCAGAGCTAATGACCGCAGTTATAGATCAAGAGTGGATAATTGTATGGAGTTCTTATGGTTTCATCAGTAAATCGTGTTGGATATGGGTACATTGATAGTGTTAATTACTTTAACGACAAGACGACACCTCCAGCATCGAAATCAACATCAGGTCAAATCTGCCCTCAGACAGGTTTATGGAAGAATGAGTCTTACAAGGTTGTTACAAGTGTCGATAAGGGGGAGGCGATGCCTCAGTATCAAGGGCAGGATGTTGAGTGGGTGTTTGAGCACACAAGTAACAATGAGGATGACATGTAATTCGCCGGTAACGTTGAAAAAAAGTGGTTACGCTTAAATTATTTAATGACATGACCGCAATTAACAGATGATGAGATGTAGCTATCTTAGAGACTGTAATTTAAACTGTGTATCTGCCTGTTTTTGATATGTTCATTCCAACAACGGAGACAGGCAAATTATGGACGAAAAG
>NZ_JAFDOE010000010.1 GCF_018342065.1 Citrobacter sp. FP75
ATTGCCCGGTAGCTAAATGCGGAAAAGATAAGTGCTGAAAGCATCTAAGCACGAAACTTGCCCCGAGATGAGTTCTCCCTGACCCTTTAAGGGTCCTGAAGGAACGTTGAAGACGACGACGTTGATAGGTCGGGTGTGTAAGTGTAGCGATACATTGAGCTAACCGATACTAATGAACCGTGAGGCTTAACCTTACAACGCCAAAGATGTTTTGGTGAAGAGAAAGACATCAATCTCAGCTTGATACAGATAACATCAGAACGCAAAAAGCGGTCTGATAACAGAATTTGCCTGGCGGCTGTAGCGCGGTGGTCCCACCTGACCCCATGCCGAACTNAGAGCCCTGAGCTAACGCTCAGGGCTTTTTCTTTACCTGCGATTTAATTGTTGCTCAATCCGCAAAAATCCTCTGCATTTTACACCCTTTTTCTCTCTAAATTAGAAGGTCATACTCCTCCCAGTTAACGAATACTGTGATTAAAAAGAGGAATTTTATGACTATCCCTGCATTCGGTTTAGGTACTTTTCGCCTGAAAGACGACGTGGTTATTGCTTCTGTTAAAACGGCGCTTGAGTTGGGCTACCGTGCTGTCGACACCGCGCAAATCTATGATAATGAAGCCGCTGTTGGTCAGGCTATCGCTGAAAGTCAGGTACCCCGTGATGAATTATTTATCACCACTAAGATCTGGACGGAGAACCTGGGCAAAGACAAGCTGATCGCCAGCCTTAAAGAGAGCCTGCAGAAGCTACGTACCGACTACGTTGACCTGACGCTGATCCACTGGCCATCACCAAATGATGCCGTGGAGGTTGAAGAGTTTATGGCTGCGCTGCTGGAAGCGAAAACGCTGGGTTTAACTCGTCAGATTGGCATCTCTAACTTCACCATTACGTTGATGGAACGTGCAATCGCTGCCGTTGGTGCCGAGAATATCGCGACTAACCAGATTGAGCTGTCGCCGTATCTGCAAAACCGTAAGGTTGTTGATTGGGCTGCCGAACACGGTATCCACATCACTTCCTATATGACATTAGCCTATGGCAAGGCATTGAAAGACGAAGTGATTTCACGTATTGCAGTGAAACATAACGCGACGGCAGCACAGGTTATTCTGGCTTGGGCAATGGGAGAAGGATACGCGGTGATCCCATCTTCCACTAAACGTGAAAACCTGGCGAGCAACCTGCTGGCGCTGGATTTGAAGCTTGATGCAGAAGATAAAAAAGCGGTCGCTGCACTGGAGTGCAACGACCGCCTGGTGAGCCCGGAAAGCCTCGCGCCAGCCTGGGATTAATAGCCTGATGTGCGGGTGGCAAAGCTGCCCGCATATTCACTCAGAAAATCGATAAATGCGCGGATCCTCGGACTTACCGCTTTGTCGCTGTAATAGACTGCGCTGAATGGCATTTCTACCGGAATGCGTTTATCTGCCAGCAGTTCGATAAAATCTCCCCGCTCTAACTCCCTTGCAATCATATAGTCTGACAAGCATGCGATGCCATTGCCAGCCAGGCATAGCTGCTTAATGGTTTCTCCGCTATTGGATGATAACCCACTCGTAATTTCAAAGAGTTGCCCATCGCAACAGGATACTGGCCAGGTATTTAATGAAGCCGGTTCGGTGAACCCTAAGCAGATATGATCTTTAAGATCGGCCACGGTTTCAGGTTTGCCGCAGCGATCGATATAATCCGGCGATGCGATGATTTTCCGATAGCTGGTAAATAAAGGACGAGCTCGAAGGCTGGAATCACTCAATGCGCCAGCGCGGATCGCGACATCCACTTTTCTCTCGATCAAATTGATAAACGTTTCGGATGACACCAGAGAAAGGGTGATCTCCGGGTAACGTTCACGAAAAGGTTTGATCAACGGCGTCAGGAAGTTCAACGTCACCGGTGTGGCCGCATCTACGCGCAGCAGGCCGCGCGGAACACGACGCGTCTCCATTACCTCATCTTCCGCTGCTGCCATCTCCTGCAAAATCACCTGAACGCGACGGAAATAACGTTCACCTTCTTCCGTCAGGCTAAGCTGTCGGGTTGTGCGATTGAGTAACCCTACGCCAAGCTTTGATTCCAGCTTTTTAACGGCGCGGCTAACCGCGGAGTTAGCCTGCCCCAGTTGTTCGGCAGCACGACTAAAGCTGCCGCTCTCGACCACAGCGACAAAAATGGCAATTTCTTCTGATGTAGCTTTCATTTTTGCACCTGAAGCAAAATTATATTGAGATTTTGAATATTTTTGTTATTAAAACATCCCGGCATACTGCGTGTCATCTGATTACTGATGATATGGAGTTAATTATGCCTCTCGCTTTATTTGCGCTGACAATAAGTGCCTTCGCTATTGGCACGACTGAATTTGTGATTGTTGGCCTGGTGCCGACCATTGCTGAACAGCTGGCGATCTCTTTGCCTTCTGCGGGGATGTTGGTTTCAATTTATGCGCTGGGTGTGGCAATTGGCGCGCCGGTACTGACCGCCCTGACCGGGAGCCTGCCACGAAAACAGTTGCTGGTTGCGTTGATGGTGTTGTTTACCGCCGGTAATTTGCTGGCATGGCAGGCGCCGGGCTATATGACATTAATTATTGCCCGTTTGCTGACCGGCCTTGCACACGGCGTGTTCTTCTCGATTGGTTCTACCATCGCGACAAGCCTGGTGCCAAAAGAGAAAGCGGCTTCCGCTATCGCCATTATGTTTGGCGGCTTAACGGTCGCACTGGTGACGGGGGTTCCGCTGGGCACATTCATTGGTCAGCATTTTGGCTGGCGCGAAACCTTCCTTGCAGTATCAATGTTAGGTGTGATTGCGCTGATCAGTAGCCAACTGCTGATTCCGGCCAATATTCCTGGCCGGGCAGCTGCCAGCATTCGCGATCAGGTGAAAGTCTTAACCCATCCTCGTTTGTTGTTGATCTATGCGGTAACAGCGCTGGGCTATGGTGGTGTCTTTACGGCGTTTACCTTCCTTGCACCGATGATGCAGGATTTGGCTGGCTTTTCACCGACAGCGGTAAGCTGGATTTTACTCGGATACGGTGTCTCTGTGGCTATCGGTAATATTTGGGGTGGAAAACTGGCGGATAAACATGGTGCCGTCCCGGCACTGAAATTCATTTTTGCCGCGCTGTTTGTTCTGCTGATGATCTTCCAGTTAACGGCTTCCACGCACTACGCTGCGCTGGCTACCATTCTGGTGATGGGGATCTTTGCCTTCGGTAACGTGCCCGGATTGCAGGTCTATGTTGTTCAGAAAGCGGAACAATTTACCCCCAATGCGGTTGATGTCGCTTCAGGACTGAACATTGCAGCGTTTAATGTTGGTATTGCATTGGGATCGGTGATTGGTGGGCAAACGGTAGAGCATTACGGTCTGGCACAGACGCCGTGGATTGGCGCGCTAATCGTGTTGGCTGCTTTCTTACTGATGGGCGTCAGCGGTCGTCTTGATAAACCTGCGCGTATCGCGCTGGGATAAATCATTGATGTAAGTACCCACTTACAAAACAAACTGCAATTGTTCGTTGAAAGTGAGTGCTAAAATCCCTATAACAGAAGAACCAGTCCGGCTGCGGACTGGTTGACGTTACAGAGGTTTGAAAGTCTACAGTGCGAAAAAACACCTATGCCATGCGTTATGTTGCCGGACAACCCGCTGAGCGGATTTTGCCGCCAGGGTCGTTCGCGCATATTGGCCAGGCATTACCCGCCGGCATTCCGTTAAGCAGCGAAGACCGTATTCGCGTGCTGGTATGGAATATTTTTAAACAGCAGCGGGCAGAATGGTTGTCGGTGCTGAAGAATTTTGGCAAAGACGCGCATCTGGTGTTACTGCAGGAGGCGCAAACCACCCCTGAACTGGTGCAGTTTGCGACCACTAACTATCTTGCTGCTGACCAGGTTCCCGCCTTTGTACTGCCTCAGCATCCCTCTGGCGTCATGACGCTCTCCGCCGCCCATCCAGTGTACTGTTGTCCTCTGCGCGAGCGTGAGCCTATTCTACGGCTGGCAAAGTCCGCGCTGGTGACGGTATACCCCCTGCCTGACTCTCGGCTATTAATGGTGGTGAATATCCACGCGGTTAACTTTAGCCTTGGCGTTGATGTTTATAGTAAGCAGTTACTTCCCATTGGCGATCAGATTGCTCATCACAGCGGTCCGGTGATTATGGCTGGTGATTTTAATGCCTGGAGCCGTCGACGGATGAACGCGCTGTACCGTTTTGCGCGTGAAATGTCGCTGCGGCAGGTGCGCTTTACCGACGATCAGCGCCGACGCGCGTTTGGTCGCCCTCTCGATTTCGTGTTCTATCGCGGTCTGAACGTGAGTGAAGCCTCTGTGCTGGTCACCCGCGCATCCGATCACAACCCGCTACTCGTTGAATTCAGTCCCGGCAAACCTGAACAATAACGGTGTGTCAGGTCTGCCATAGGGCAGGCCTGTGATGGTTGCCCTTCATATTTCACTACAACCGAAGGACAACACAATGACAACACGCTCTCATCACGACAACGTCGAAAAACAGTTTGGCTCTCAGGCTAATGCCTATTTAACCAGCGCGGTACACGCCTCTGGACGTGATTTACAACGCCTGGGGGAAAGATTGTCGGCATTTCCACAGGCCTGGGTTCTCGACATGGGATGCGGTGCGGGGCATGCCAGCTTTACGGCGGCGCAAAACGTCGAGCAGGTCGTGGCGTATGATTTATCGGCACAAATGCTTGAAGTGGTCGCGCAGGCGGCAAAAGAGAAGGGGTTAGATAATATCGTAACCCGACAGGGATATGCCGAAAGTCTGCCGTTTGAAGATAGCGCCTTTGACCTGGTGATTAGCCGCTATTCTGCGCATCACTGGCATGATGTCGGGCGCGCACTGCGGGAAGTGAATCGTGTACTGAAACCCGGTGGGGTAGTGATTGTGATGGATGTGATGTCGCCAGGCCATCCTGTACGTGATATCTGGTTGCAAACCGTGGAGGCGTTACGCGATACCTCGCACGTACGCAACTATTCCAGCGGAGAGTGGCTGTCGTTAATCAATGACGCCAATCTGATTGCCGATACCTTGTTAACCGATCGTCTGCCGCTGGAGTTCAGCTCATGGGTAATGCGGATGCGAACCCCTGAGGTACTGACCGAGGCAATTCGTTTATACCAACAGAGTGCTTCTGCTGAAGTGAAAGACTATTTTGCGTTGCAGGAGGACGGTTCGTTCACCAGTGACACGATAATGGTTGAAGCTCATAAAGCGGGATAAATAAAAAGGCACTGGGGGGAAACCAGTGCCTTCATTTCTACAATGCTATCAGGAGTCCGGCATGCCGTTGTCCTTCACAAACAACGTCAGCTGATCGCCTGGCTGCAGATTGTCGGTATCGCTGTTCCAGCGCATCACATCCTTGATGTTAACCCCGTGACGCTTGGCAATGCTCGAAAGCGAATCGCCCTTACGTACACGATAGGTGATGCTATCGCTGTTTTTTGCCAGTCGCTGTGCGCTGGTTCCCGCGCCAACAGTCAGACTTTGGCCCACTTTCAGAGTCGAACTACGCAGATTATTCCACTGCTTTAGCTCATTCGCATTCACGCCAAGACGTGAAGCGATGCCGGAAAGCGTATCGCCAGAGCGAACCTTGTAGCTACGGCTGTTCAACGGCGTATTATCCGCGATCAACGTTGACTGTACGGCTGCAATTTCGCCTGAAGCCAGAGACTCACGCAGCTTCTCTGCATGCTTCTTTGGCACCATCACGTATTGCGGGCCGCTGACACCCAACGTGGAGCCTTTCACGCCAGCATTGAAGGTCTTCAGTTTGCTGACGGAAATACCCGCCATATCGGCAACCTGAGCCATCTCAACCGGACTGTTCAAGCGAACGCGTGCCAACGCGCGGCTTTCGTCTGTGGTTGGCAGACGCACGCCATAGCGTTTGCTGTTTTTGAGTATATCGCTCAATGCCAGCATTTTGGGCACATACTGCTTCGTTTCCTGAGGCAAAGGGAGTGACCAAAAATCAGTGGGCTTGCCACGAGATTTGTTCGCTTTCATTGCCTTCATCACGCGACCTTCACCGCTATTATAAGCGGCAACGGTCAGCAGCCAGTCGCCATCAAACATCTTGTTCAGACGCTGCATCATGTCCAGCGCGGCAGTGGTGGAAGCCACAATGTCGCGACGTGCATCATAATTGCGGGTCTGCTTTAAACCATAATTGCGCCCCGTGCTCGGAATGATCTGCCAAATACCTGCGGCATTGGCGCCAGACGTTGCGTGAGGATCAAAAGCGCTCTCCACTATGGGTAGTAGTACCAGTTCCATCGGCATGTTACGTTTCTTAACCTGCCCGGCTATCCAGTACATATACGGCTCTGCCCGTAAAGTTACATCGTGGAGATAGCTCTTATTGCGTAAATACTTCTGTTTCTGTTCGCGAATCCGGTTGTTTTCCGGAATTCCCATCTTTAGCTCGTCACCAATGAAAGCCCACAAATCCTGATCGGCAGCGATAGATGTCCCATCGTCCATCCACCGCGCTTGGCTTGTAAACTTTCCTGCTTCCCCTTGACCAGCTGCAGAAAGGCTCTGTGCGTGTTGTTGGACGTTACCAGTATTCTGGCACCCAACAAGCAGGACAGAGGCGAGTAATATCGCTTTTGCCTTCATGTGTGTGTCAATAGTTGCTTAAAAGACGACCGATCATAACGGCGAAGTTTTCAAAAGGCAACCCGGAATTGTCAGAACGTATCTTTCTTTGACCTTAACCATGCAAAACGCGCTTCAGGTTGTTGCAATATTGTTTCTTTGTTTATTTCATTAATTAAATCAATATCTTCCGTTCTTAAAAAGATATTATTTCTCCGCTCATTTTTCAGAATTACGGGGAGTGTCATTTGTTTTTTTACACGTAACTCATTAACTTTACGATAATAATCATTTATAAACGAATCATGCGGGAGGATGCTTAAGGCAAACTTCATGTTTGCTAAAGTGTACTCATGTGCGCAACAAATTAACGTATCATCAGGAAGCGCACTTATTTTTTTAAGTGATTGATACATCTGCAATGCTGTACCTTCAAAAAGCCGACCACAGCCACCGGAAAAGAGAGTGTCGCCGCAAAACAGATAAGGACGGCTGAAGTAACAGATATGTCCTAAAGTGTGACCCGGAGTGGCAATTATCTTAAATTCATGCCCTAAAATGAGTGCAGTATCGCCATCTTCGACTATATGCGTCGCCCCCTTATCTTGCGTTTCTACCGGACCGTAAACCACTATTTGTGGGAAATGTTGCTTGAGCTCTTTCACGCCGCCCACGTGATCGTGATGGTGATGGGTCAGGAGAATGGCCTCAGGCACCCAGTTGTGCTCAGCAATGGCTTGCAGCACCGGAGTCGCCTCGCCAGGATCGACAATCAGGCAACGGTTCTCATTATTTGTCAGGACCCAGATGTAATTGTCCTGAAAGGCGGGAATACTGTTAAGATTCATAAATTACCTCTCAATGCGAAACGGAAGGTTGTGATGAAACCGGCAAGGATCCCTCAAGCTGTCGTAGCGCCCGTTAGCTGGGATGATTTACCCTGGGGTGAGCACTATCGTGAGGCGCTGGAGCATCAGCTTAACCCGTGGTTCGCAAAAATGTACGGTTTTCATCTGCTTAAGATTGGTAATTTAAGCTCAGAAATCAATTCCGAAGCGTGCGCGGTTTCTCATCAGGTGAATGTTTCTTCGCAAGGCTCGCCAATGCAGGTGCTGGCGGATCCTCTGCATCTTCCCTTTGCCGATAAATCCGTTGATGTTTGCTTGTTGGCCCACACGCTGCCGTGGTGCTCCGATCCGCATCGGTTACTGCGCGAGGCCGATCGTGTACTTATCGACGATGGCTGGCTAATTCTGAGCGGATTCAACCCGGTCAGCCTGATGGGTTTGCGCAAGCTGGTGCCGGTATTACGTAAAACGTCACCTTATAACAGCCGAATGTTCACACTGATGCGCCAACTGGACTGGCTCTCTTTGTTGAATTTTGAAGTACTGCACTCCAGCCGTTTTCACGTTTTACCCTGGAAGAAACACGGGGGACAAATGTTAAGTGCGCATATTCCGGCGTTGGGATGTATGCAACTGGTTATCGCGCGTAAGCGAACCATCCCGCTTACGCTTAACCCGATGAAACAAAATAAAAGCAAAGCGCGTATCCGCCAGGCCGTTGGTGCAACCCGGCAATACCGGAAACCGGATGCTTAAGCCTCGGACTGATACCCAACATCATCCTGAGTGGGACTCATCGCCGCGGCGCGCGCAAGCTCGTCGCAGCGTTCGTTTTCCGGGTGGCCCGCATGGCCTTTGACCCATTCCCATTTGATTTGGTGCGGCCCTAGCGCGGCATCCAGACGTTTCCACAAATCGACATTTTTGACAGGTTTTTTATCTGCCGTTTTCCAGCCGCGTTTTTTCCAGTTGTGGATCCACTGGGTAATACCCTGACGCACATACTGGCTGTCGGTACTGAGCACCACTTCGCATTGTTCTTTCAGGGCTTCCAGCGCAACGATGGCCGCCATCAGCTCCATGCGATTATTGGTGGTGAGGTTGTATCCTTCGCTGAAGGTTTTTTCTCGTCCGCGATAGCGTAAAATAGCCCCGTAACCGCCGGGGCCTGGATTTCCCAGACAAGAACCATCGGTGAAAATTTCTACCTGTTTAAGCATCTCTGGTAGACTTCCTGTTTTAGAGATCGAAATAAACGATAAGTCTGACATAAATGACCGCTATGAGCACTGGAATTACACGGCAGGTAGTCCTTGATACCGAAACTACCGGTATGAACCAAATAGGCGCTCACTACGAAGGCCACAAGATCATTGAGATCGGTGCGGTTGAAGTCGTGAACCGACGCCTGACCGGCAATAACTTCCACGTTTACCTGAAGCCCGATCGGCTGGTGGACCCGGAAGCGTTTGGTGTACACGGTATCGCAGATGAGTTCCTGCTCGATAAACCCACTTTTGCTGATGTTGCCGATGAGTTTCTCGACTATATCCGCGGTGCGGAGCTGGTCATCCATAACGCATCGTTTGATATCGGCTTTATGGACTACGAGTTCGCTAAGCTCCATCGTGATATCCCGAAAACCAACACTTTCTGCAAAGTGACCGATAGTCTGGCGCTGGCAAGGAAAATGTTTCCTGGCAAGCGTAACAGTCTTGATGCGCTATGTTCACGCTATGAGATAGACAACAGCAAACGTACTTTGCACGGCGCATTGCTTGATGCCCAGATTCTGGCCGACGTTTATCTGATGATGACCGGTGGGCAGACCACCATGGCATTTTCAATGGAAGGCGACAGCCAGCAGCAGAATGATACCGGGATCCAACGTATTGTCCGTCAGTCCAGCAAGCTACGCGTTGTTTTTGCCACTGATGAGGAGTTAGCTGCCCATGAGTCGCGCCTTGATCTGGTACAGAAGAAGGGCGGAAGTTGCCTCTGGCGGGCATAGTTTGCGCGTTTACCGTGCAGAAATGGCTATTCGGGTGATTTTTGCAGCAAACGATTAAAAAACGTGAGAAAAAGCGTTGACGAGGCGTGAGGCAATCCGTAATATTCGCTTCGTTCCCAAGCGGAACACAACGCGGAGTGGTAGTTCAGTTGGTTAGAATACCTGCCTGTCACGCAGGGGGTCGCGGGTTCGAGTCCCGTCCATTCCGCCACTATTCAGAAAGCCTGAATCAGCAATGATTCAGGCTTTCGTCGTTTTAATCACTGCAAAATATTATCTATCGTTTTACCATCAAAAAAATCAATAACTGACCTCGCGGTATGAATACCTGTCTGGTGGTACGATTCAACCGTTGCAGCGGCGATGTGCGGGGTCGTGATTATATTTCTAGAATGCAGCAGAGGGCTGAATTGTGGCAAAGGTTCATGCTGAAATACATCGAGAGCGGAAAACACATTCCTTTCATCAATCACCTGCAACAGTGCGCGTTCATCTATTAATTTTCCTCGAGCTGCATTGATGAGCAAGGCGCCATTTCTCATCATAGAAAGGTATTTGTGACTGATAAAATTCTCTAATGACGATGTATAAGGGAGAAGCACGACAATAACGTTAGACTGCATGAAGATGTCATCAATCGACACAAACTTAACAGCCATTTTTTCAGCTATCTCATGATCCGGTTTTTTGTCGTATGCGAGAATTTCAATCTCGAAGCCGGACAATCTCTTAACCAACGTTTTAGCAATATTTCCAAAACCTAATAATCCTACTCGTTTACCATTTAATTCATTTCCCAGCGAGTATCCCCAATAGCCATTTTGCATGTCCATATGATTACCGGGAATATTTCTCAGACCAGAAAAAATAAGACCGATGATAAATTCGGCGACAGCGTTGGCATTGATTCCACGGGAGTTATTAACCACAATGCCTGATTTTTTTGCCGCGTCCGTATCTATATTATCAACGCCGGTACCAAATCTTGAGATGATTTTCAGTTTTGGTAGAAGAGAATACACGCTGGTGTCATAACAATCCGCTCCGGCAATGACAGCATCAATAGACGCTCTCAACTCATCTGATTCTGATGTGATAAGATGATTAACACTATTCTTGAAAATGAGATTAAATTGGTTATCGCGCAATAATTTGCAACCGGTTACACAACGAGCCGAAAAACTAGAAACGGTGATTAATACATTTTTCATATCTGTTACCTCGTACCTGAGAACGCCATCAGGTTGTGATGGCGTAGACCGGTTACTATAAAAATGACACAAGTTATGAATTTACTTTAACGCCGAGAGCACCTCCTGGATGAAATAAACCAAAATCGGTTCGGGTAAACTGTTTGAGCTCTGACAGAGTGAGGGCCACCGCATCTCCCACGACGAGCACAGCAGTAGAAGAGCAGGATGGAGCAAGACCTAAGTTGTCGGCTTCACTCCTTACGGGTATTTCAATAGATAAATCACAGCAGATAGCCAGCGACGAATTGTGGCTTCGGGTAAATGAGACCAGAAAGTTTTTCATTTTTTTCAGACTTGGCAGCGTAGCTAACAGTTCTGCTGTCTCACCACTATTGGATATCAGAATAACGACGTCTTCGCTGGTAACCATACCCAAATCACCATGAACAGCTTCTGTGCCATGAATAAAAAAAGAAGGGGTACCGGTGCTGGCAAATGTCGCTGCCAATTTTTTAGCAATAATTCCTGATTTTCCTACGCCGATAAAGACAACTTTCCCTCTACAGGATTGCAGTATTTTGATCAGATTTGCGGTTTCTGAAAGTGGTGCGTTAATGATTTCCTCAACTGCTTTTTGTTCATTACGCATAAAGCCTTTAATGAGAGAGATGACGTCAGTATTATTCATGTCTGTTTTCCTGATTAATTTTATCAATAACGTAAGCCACCCGACATAAGCCCTGGTATAGTTTTTCTCTGCTGCAAGCCAGATTTAGCCGTAAATAATTTTCTCCACCTGGTCCATATACGTTGCCTGCCATGATCCCCACTTTCCCTTCATTAATTAATCTGGCGTAGAATTTATCGAATGAACAACTGATGTGTGAACAGTCTATCCACGCAAAATAACAACCTTCGGACTCTTTGAGTAGCAGAGGTGAAAGATTCTCTTTCACATAATGAACAGCAAAATCAATGTTTGATTGAAGGTGTGACTTCAACTGTTGTAACCATACATCACATTCATTGTAGGCAACGATAGTGGCAATAACATTCAATACCGAAGGTGAATTCACAAAATCCCGATAACGAGTTATCACCCTGAATTTTTCATTAAAGGAAGTATCAGGAGCGATAAGATACGAGCCCGTTAGAGCAGGGACATTAAATGTTTTTGAGATAGAGTTAAAAACAACCGTTTTACCGTAGTGTAATTTAAGTGCAGACGTAAATTTATGGCTAAAAGTGAAATCGCTGTGGATCTCATCGGATAACAGCCAGCAGTTGTTTTTTATACATATCTCTGAAATTTTAATTAACTCATGCTCAGACCAGACTTTTCCTGTTGGATTGTGAGGATTACATAATAAAATTATCTTCGCATATTTGGCTTTCGTATTAAAATCACTCCAGTCTATGCCATACCGACCGTCATCATCTTTAATCAATGTTGAAGTGAGCAATTTTCTTCCGCTATTTTTGATAACATCAAAGAAAGCATTGTATGCTGGTGTGAAAGTCAGAACGCCATCTTCAGGTACTGTTAATAACTCTAGCGTTTTGGCGATGGAGTACATCACGCTTGGGCTATAAGTAATCCACTCAGCATCGATTGCTGCATCATATTTTTGACCATACCAATGACATATCGCATTGAGATATTCGCTATGTTGCCAGCGACTGTATCCGAGGACAGGATGTTCCAGTCTTTTCTGTAGCGCTTTGGTAATCGCTTTCGGTATGGGTAAATCCATATCAGATATGGAAAAAGGAATAATATCATGTACACCGAATCTGTCTTCGCAGAAGTCCCATTGGGTACAGTAAGTTCCTTTTCGCGAAATGGGGGCATTAAAAGTATCCATCAACATAACCCCATGCTTTTATCCATTTCTTTACGCAACGCGATGACTTTTGTACCAATAATGACCTGCAGGGTGTTTTTATCAAGTTTGACAATTGCGATCCCTCCCTGCTTTTTAATAGCTGCCTCATCAATTGCTTCTATATCTTTTATTGTTAGCCGTAAACGTGTAACACAGTTATCCAGAGATGTAATATTATCTTTACCTCCGAGAGCCGCAATCATATTTTTAGCGGTGCTGGAACCCATATTCATATTTGCCACCGGTTGTGCAACAGGTGTTACCATCTCTGTTGCTGTTACCGTTGGAATTATGTCACTTTCTTCTCTGCCGACAGTCATTAAGTTGTATTTTATAATGGCCCATTTAAAAACCATGTAATAAATGAAGAAGTAGGCGATTTCTACACAAACGGCTACTGGCCATCCAGTTCTTGTGCCGCGTAATACGCCAAAGCTTATAAATTGAATCAAATCACCTGTGAACCCCATTTTCACGCCGAGATACGGTAAAAACATATTCGCGAAGCCGTTCATGAACGCATGGAATACAAATAAGATGGGGCTAACAAACAGGAATAAGAATTCAATTGGTTCGCTAACGCCGCCAATAATCACAGTCAGTACCGCAGAGATTAATAGTGCTTTAATAGCCTTGCGATTTTGTACATGAGCAGTCTGATACATAGCAAGAGCCGCACCCGCTAAACCATACTGGATCATTAGCTTACCTTGTTCCATTTTTCCTGCAAGGTCTAAGGGAATGACGGCGTTTTCTTTGACGTAGGCCATAAACATATTGAGGGTACCGTAGTATTCCTCGCCGTTGATGATCGCTGAGCCGCCAATCGGCGTAAATCTGAATACGGATGTGACTAAGTGATTTAGCCCGAAGGGAATCGTTACGCGCTCTGCAACGGCATAGAAGAAATAACCTACCGGGCCAGATGTGGATATCCAATGGCCGATTAACATAAACATGTTAAAGAAAGGAGGCCAGACAAAAGGGATTATGATGCCGAAAACACTCATGACAACTAACGTAATGATAGGAACAAGGCGCGGGCCACTATAGAATCCCAATGACTCTGGGATGCGCAGATTGACGATCCGTTTGTACATGGCGAATACCATCAACCCTGCAACGATTCCCCCCAATACGCTGGTGTTATATGACTGAATACCCAGAATAATGGTTTGTCCATGGGTCGAGATCTGATCTGTGGGGACGAGTAGACCGTGACTTTTAAGATAAAAATTTGTTCCCAAATGCATTGCCATAAACCCGACCAGGCCAGAAAATGCACCATACGCTTTATCTTCTTTTTCTTTCAGCAGACCCAATGGGATGGCGATTGCAAATAATACCGGTAAATTAACAAAAGCGAATAAACCCAGGCTAACAATAAAGTCTAAAAATGATTTAACAACTGGGTACCCTAATACAGGAATTAATTTAGCCATTTCCTCGCTGGCTAATCCACTTCCCAGACCTAACATCATGCCGCATACGCTTAGCAGAGCGATTGGATACATAAATGCCTTACCCAG
The DNA here is from genome assembly GCF_018342065.1 of Citrobacter sp. FP75. Lineage (GTDB taxonomy): Bacteria > Pseudomonadota > Gammaproteobacteria > Enterobacterales > Enterobacteriaceae > Citrobacter. The sequence goes on from NZ_JAFDOE010000010.1 coordinate 14,119, forward strand.
GCTCTGAAAAAAACTCCAGGCTTTTTTCTGTTTCATATTAACTGTCTCGTGATAAGGTGAAATATAATCAGTCCATCAATACCTTAATGCGAATTGAAAGATACAACTTTTCTTCCATCGCCAGTTCGTAGTTAAATTCTGATTTTAAATACTCTTCTATTTTTATAATAGAATGCTGGAGGGTTAGATCCTTCTCCAAAAAATGTTCATAGATATCTCCGATGTCTTTGTTCTTTATCTTTTCGTTGCATAGCACCCGACAGGAGAAATACTTTAAATGAGTCATGAAGCGAGAGTAGTTGAATGCGTTACGGTCTACTCTTTTTTCGTAAACTTTTTCAATAATATCTGTGATTTGTTGTGAGAACTCTATAATTCTGAGCGATTCATAGTTGGAGGTGTTTTCATAGTTATTTAAAATATGCAGGGCAATGAAACCAATCTCATCATCCGGAAGTCGGATATTAAAGTGTTCATTGACGATGGATAAAGCATCCCGGCTAATAGCATACTCTGACTTATACAATGCTTTTATCTCATCAAGGAATATATTATTGATTTGGATACCTGCAGCGCATCGAGAGATTGCGTTGGAAATATGATCGGCAAGAATGAGTAAAAGTGATGGATTCAACTTTTTGTCAAGATTCATCTCTGCATAACGGACTATATTTTCAGATACAAAAACATAATCGATGTCCACTCGTTCTATCAGTTTGTACAGCTTACCTTTCTCTTCATTTCTGACATAAAAAAACCGGTTAGCAGGATGAGTCGAAACTGGCATACCATTCTTTTTATTGTAACCAACACCGGGACCTGAAATGATGACTTCCTGACCATTCATCGATGCCAGCACACAATTATTGTTCATGACTTTTTCGATGATCATTTCATGGCTCCAAAAAAAAAGGCAAGACAAGTAAGAAGTAATAATCACTTCAAACATTGTCTTGCCTGATTTAACAGTTACAAGATTACTCACTGATGGGTATACCCTACACAGGATTATCTTAAATAAATGAGATGCATGTCCTGTTTTGGGATCAGAATGCCAAATTTAAGGTGCCAACCACACATACAACATACTAATAATTCATATGGTGACTGCATAGGTTAAATATATAATATTTTCCTATGTATAGAGTTGTTCGTCCTTCCTTCAGCAGTGTGTAAATATTACTCGCCAAGCGTCTGTGCAATGTCTTTTTGTACCAGCTTACGCTGCTCAGGCGTGAGGACTTTGCTCAGGTCAAAGTAGTATTTTACGCGGTAATAGCGCGCCTGCTGTTCGATGTTGCCAAACGCGGCAAGCTGCTTCTTGACGGCGGCTTCATCCCATTTTCCGGACTTAATCACGTCAATCAGTACGCCGTCTTTGACGTCGTTCACCGAAATCTGGCTGACATTGGTTTCCAGCTGTTGGTGCAGTTTTTTGATCTGCGCCACCTGGTCGTTGCTCAGTTTAAGGTGTTGTACTATCGGATCCTGGGCTGGAGCCGGGACATTAGATGTGGTTGCTGCAAACGTGCTAAAAGAGGCTCCTGCGAGGGTAGCTGCCAGCAAAGTCATGCGTACGAATTTCTTCATTTTGATATCCTGATAAGGAAATTTACGTGTGATTATCCTGTTCAGAATACGTTGCCTGAGGCATGTCGCCACGCGAATTTGTTTTGCGGTGAGTTACGGAGTGAAACAATCCCGCTACGTGAAAAACGTTCCGTAGCGGGAGAACGGGGGAACTAGAGCATGAAAGCGTCGGCATCCTGCCAGGCAGGAAATTTCTCGCGATACTCGCGCAATGCTGCAAGCGACAGCTCTGCATCAATCCGCGTGGCCTGATGTGGCTCGGCGGTGGCAATGATCTCACCCTGCGGATTAATCACCCGGCTGTCACCGCGATAATGATGGCCGTTACCGTCAGTTCCCACCCGGTTACATCCTGCTACATAAGCCTGGTTCTCAATCGCCCGTGCGGCGAGCAGAACCTGCCAGTGCAGCGAACGCAGTGCAGGCCAGTTGGCGACATACAATGCGAGGTCGTAGTCGTTGCGATTGCGCGACCATACCGGAAAACGCAGGTCGTAACAGACTAATGGCAGAATGCGCCAGCCGCGCCATTCAAAGATAACGCGTTCCTCGCCAGCCTGATAATGCTGATGCTCATCCGCCATTCGGAACAGATGGCGTTTGTCATAGAAATGGACATTGCCTTCGGGTTCAACCAGTAAAAAGCGGTTTACCGGGCCGCGTTCAGACTGGATTGCGGCGCTGCCCGCTATCAGGGCGTTGGTCTGTTGCGCTTTGACGTGCATCCAGTCAACAACCTCTTCCTGCGAAAGCGACGTACTGGCCGCTTCCATCGCAAACCCGCTGGTAAACATCTCGGGCAATACAATGACGTCACGTCCGGTGATGGTTTCAAGCTGTCGGTCGAAATGGCGTAGGTTGGCAGGGCCATCCATCCAGATCAGCGGTTGTTGCAGAAGCGTAATTTTCAAACCTGGCACGATCGAGGCTCCTCGTTGAACAGCATTTTGACACTGTAGCATGAGCATTCGCGAAAATGTGGCAATAAAAAGCCCCGCGTTAAGCGGGGCTAAAAAGTCGTGCGTGTGTCGTTATGCGGCTTCGACTTTACGCACTTTCTCTGGCAGCTTTACTGGCTGAGTCGCCAGCTCCTCTGGCGCAAAATCATCCACGTTGATACTGCGCAGACGGCTTTCTTCGGCTTTCACCAGAATGGCGGCCTCGTCTTTATCAATCAGCCCTTTTGCCAGCGCGTTACGAGCCAGTTCATCCAGGCGGGTAAACGGCAGGTTTTTACCCAGCTCTTTGCAAATGCGCTGGTGGATAGGGTCGGCGGCAATCACATCCAGCAGTGCTTCTTCCAGTAGGCCGACCGGATTGTATTTGCTCGGCGTCAGGTACTGACCCCGACCGATGCGTGAGCGGGTCGCGCTCGGCACCTGCAAAATCTTCGCAACTTTATGATCCAACTTATCAGAAGGAGCCTGATAGTGGCGACCGGTCGGGAAGATAACCACATTAAGCAACCCGGCAACTAAACGGTTCGGGAAGTTTTGCAGCAGGTCGTCCATCGCCTGTTCCGCTTTATACAACGCATCCTGTACGCCCCAGTGAACCAGCGGCAGGTCGGCTTCATTACGGCCTTCATCGTCATAACGTTTCAGCACGGCAGACGCCAGATACAGCTGACTTAACACATCGCCCAGACGTGCGGAGATACGCTCGCGACGCTTCAGGCTACCACCCAACACGGCCATGGAGACATCCGAGAGTAAGGCCAGGTTGGCGCTCAGACGGTTCAGGTGCTGGTAGTAACGTTTGGTCGCATCGCCGGTTGGCGTGCTGCTGGTGAGTCCGCGCGTCAGGCCGAGCCAGAAACTGCGTACCTTATTGCTGCCAACGTGACCAATATGTTTAAACAGCAGTTTGTCGAACGCATTCACATCGTTATTTTGTGCCGCAGCCATCTCTTCCAGAACGTACGGATGGCAACGAATCGCCCCCTGGCCGAAGATCATCATGCTACGGGTCAGGATGTTGGCGCCTTCAACGGTAATGGCGATTGGCGCGCCCTGATAAGCACGGGCGAGGAAGTTACTTTCGCCAAGCATAATGCCTTTACCACCGGTGATATCCATCGCATCGATGATTGACTGCTGCCCGCGGTGGGTACAGTGATATTTTACGATAGCGGACAGGACCGCCGGTTTTTCACCGAGCATAATGCCGTAGGTAATCAGCGACGCCGCAGCGTCCATCACGTAGGCGTTGCCAGCAATACGCGCCAGCGGCTCTTCAATACCTTCCATCTTGCCGATAGAGATTTTGAACTGGCGACGAATATGCGCATAGGCACCCGTTGCCATAGCGACCGATTTCACGCCACCCGTAGAGTTTGACGGCAGAGTAATACCGCGACCGACAGACAGACATTCCACCAGCATACGCCAGCCCTGACCGGCCATTTTCGGACCACCGATAATGTAATCAATCGGTACAAAGACATCTTTACCCAGCGTCGGACCGTTCTGGAACGGGACGTTCAGCGGGAAGTGACGACGACCAATTTCCACGCCCGGCGTTGAGGTTGGGATCAGCGCACAGGTAATGCCCAGATCTTCTTCACCACCCAGCAGTTTTTCCGGGTCGGAGAGTTTAAATGCCAGGCCCAGTACGGTGGCGATAGGAGCCAACGTGATATAGCGTTTGTTCCAGGTCAGGCGCATACCTAGCACCTGCTGGCCCTGCCATTCACCCATGCAGACCACGCCGGTATCAGGGATCGCCCCTGCATCGGAGCCGGCTTCCGGGCTGGTCAGCGCAAAGCAGGGGATTTCCTGACCACGCGCCAGACGCGGCAAGTAATGATTCTTCTGCTCTTCGGTGCCGTAATGCTGCAACAGTTCACCTGGGCCTAATGAGTTAGGTACGCCGACGGTGATCGCCAGGATCCCAGAAACGCCGGAGAGTTTCTGCAAAACGCGAGCCTGTGCATATGCGGAGAATTCCAGACCGCCATATTCTTTCTTGATGATCATCGCGAAGAAGCGGTGTTCTTTCAGATACGCCCACAGTTCCGGCGGCAGATCCGCTAATTCGTGGGTGATCTGGAAGTCGTTTGCCATGCGACACGCTTCTTCGACCGGGCCGTCAATAAAGGCCTGCTCTTCTGCCGTCAGGCGCGGCTGCGGATAACTGTGCAATTTCTTCCAGTCAGGTTTGCCCTGGAACAGATCGCCTTCCCACCAGGTAGTACCGGCATCAATCGCTTCTTTCTCGGTGCGCGACATCGGCGGCATGACTTTACGAAAACCGCGGAACACCGGCGCAGAGATCATTGATTTACGCATTGGCGTAAAGTTAAACGGAACCAGAATAATGGCCAGAGGAACCAGCAGCCAGACTGACCACAGGCCCGCGACGCCAAGCGCCGCCGTCCATGCGAGCAAAATTACGCTGCTGAGAAACAAGCTCACGCGGTGATAAAACAGGACGCCGAGCAGAACAATCGTTGCGAGAATACTCAAAATCATCATATCGAAAAGCTCCCTTGCTTGTAGGAGGTCTGACCACTTGTGATGATATGGTTGTAGTGTATGTGAATTCTTTTAGCAATGTGTTTACAAAATAATTACAACAACGCTCACATTGTTGTTGTTTTTACCGGCACAAAAAATCAAAAGCCCACTGCATTCCGGCGGCTTGTGCTTCTCGCGTGTAGCGCTATCCGGTACACTGCATCTTGTCATTTACATTCATGCTGAAGGATATCCTCATGTACCAGGATCTTATTCGTAACGAACTGAGCGAAGCGGCGGAAACGCTGGCTAATTTTCTTAAAGATGACGCCAATATTCACGCCATTCAGCGCGCGGCGGTCCTGTTGGCAGACAGCTTTAAAGCCGGTGGTAAGGTACTTTCCTGCGGTAACGGCGGCTCTCACTGCGACGCGATGCACTTTGCTGAAGAACTGACCGGACGCTATCGCGAAAACCGCCCAGGCTATCCGGCAATCGCCATTTCTGACGTTAGCCATATCTCCTGCGTCAGCAACGATTTCGGTTACGATTATATTTTCTCTCGCTACGTTGAAGCGGTAGGACGTGAAGGGGATGTCCTGTTAGGCATTTCGACTTCCGGTAACTCGGCAAACGTGATTAAAGCAATTGCTGCTGCACGCGAGAAAGGAATGAAAGTCATCACCCTGACCGGGAAAGATGGCGGCAAAATGGCCGGCAGCGCAGATATTGAAATTCGTGTCCCGCATTTTGGCTATGCTGACCGTATTCAGGAAATCCATATCAAAGTGATTCATATCCTGATTCAGTTGATCGAAAAAGAGATGGTGAAGTAACTCTACCCGTCATACTTCAAGCTGCAGGTGCGTTGGTTTCACTCAGAAACCCCAGTCACATAGTTATCTGTGCTCCTGGGGATTTAATGAGGGACATCCATGTCCCTCACCGAAGGTAGCCTTTGGCTGTTCAAATTCGTTCCAGACGAATTTGTCCTTCCCTTATCGCCTTCCTGCAACTCGAATTATTTAGGGTATAGCATATTGTTTTATATGCTATTTTAAGTTCTCATTGGCTGTAACAATTACGCCTTCCCGCTTAAGGCGTTTGTGGAGGTGATGTATGTGCGAACTGCTCGGGATGAGCGCCAATGTGCCAACCGATATCTGCTTTAGCTTCACCGGGCTGGTTCAGCGCGGGGGAGGTACCGGGCCGCACAAAGACGGCTGGGGTATTACGTTTTATGAAGGTAAGGGCTGCCGTACGTTTAAAGATCCGCAACCCAGCTTTAATTCGCCTATCGCCAAACTGGTACAAGACTATCCCATCAAATCCTGCTCCGTAATTGCCCATATTCGTCAGGCGAATCGGGGGGAAGTGGCGCTGGAGAATACCCATCCGTTTACGCGCGAACTGTGGGGACGCAACTGGACCTACGCACATAACGGACAGCTCGGCGGCTACAAATCGCTGGAAACCGGTAATTTCCGCCCGGTCGGTGAAACCGATAGCGAAAAAGCGTTCTGCTGGCTGCTACATAAACTGGTTGAGCGGTATCCGCGCACGCCTGGTAACATGGCTGCGGTGTTTAAATATATTGCCGTGCTGGCCGGAGAATTGCGTGAGAAGGGCGTTTTCAACATGTTGCTGTCCGACGGTTGCTACGTGATGGCCTTCTGCTCGACCAATCTGTTTTGGATCACGCGTCGTGCGCCATTCGGCGTGGCAACGTTGCTGGACCAGGATGTGGAAATTGACTTTAGCTCAGAGACCACACCCAATGATGTGGTCACCGTGATTGCCACTCAGCCGCTGACGGGCAATGAAACCTGGCAAAAGATTATGCCAGGTGAATGGGCGCTATTTTGTCTCGGGGAGCGCGTAGTTTGACGCCAGCTGCGGCTGGACGACTTCATGACTCAACGGCTTGCTGACGACGTAACGGCCATCGATGACGGAAACGGTCGGTGGTTTACGCGTCTGTTCAAAGTAGTCGTATCCCGGTTTTAGCTGCGTCCAGAACTCTTTGTAATACGAAAACTTATGACGCTGCATATTGGCGTCAGTCATGCGGAATGGGTAAATGCTCACCTGAACGCTTGACTGTCCGAACACCAGTGCGCCGGTGACAAACTGGAAGATCTCATCAATGCCATTATCGGTCATCGCGTAGCAGCCGACGGAAACGCAGGCGCCGTGGATCATCAGGTATTTACCTTCGTAGCCGTGAGCGCGATCGTAGGCGTTAGGAAAACCGATGTTAATCGCTTTATAGAAGCGGCTATCCGGTTTGAGCTGCCCGCGCTGTACGCTGTAAAATCCTTCCGGGCTTTTAAAATCACCCTGACGCTGTTTCGGTCCTAGCCCGCCGGAATAGTTACAGATCTTGTAGCTGTCGAGCAATTGATACTGTTCGCCCATCTTGACGTACAGATCCAGCGTGCGTTCTTCTTTGAAGATCTGAATATAGACAGGAGAACCCATCAATTGCTGCTTATATTCTTTGCTGACAGGCGTGGTCGGGCTGCTACTGCTCAGCAAACCGGCAAATGAAACGCACGGTAATAAAAGCATCGCAAGAAAAAATGCGATTTTACGCATACTGCTTATTCCTTGATAAAACGGTTACACACGCCAGGACGGCAAATAGAGTCCCCAAATCGGATAAATCTGGATTTGGAGCGCTCACATTAGCACCAAGAGAGTTTTTCGCAAGTCTCTCGTGCTGCGTTTACACTTTAGTTTCTCTTTATACGGAAAATTGGACTTAAAGGCAGTCAGACACTGGCCTATTTTGCTGGCTACCACACTTCATTGGGTCTTATTAATGCAGAATCGCTAATATATTGAATTTAAAAAATTAATTATTTAATAATCGAATATTAAAACGGAACTCCCGGCAATGGCGGTAGACTGCGCCGAACGTGTTTGATCAGGTATTCTTTTTTCATGTCTTTTGCCGCTGCACCCCGACGCCTTTTGCCGGGTCTGCTGTCTTTGTGTGTTGTGTTTTCACTACCGTCTGTCGCCAAAGTTCAGCCTTCCTTATCCGACGCGCATGTAAGCTATGCGGCGCAGTCGCGTATGCGTAACCGTGCCCGACTGCTGAAGCAGTATCACACACGGTTAAAAAAGCAGGCGAGCTACATTGTGGAAGGTAATGCGGAAAGTAAGAAAGCGCTACGCCTACAGAACCGGAGCCTCATTAAGCAGCACCCGGAATGGTTCCCCGGTCCGCTAAAAGCCAGCGATCATCGTTGGCAGGAGCTGGCTGAGAACGATCATTTTCTTAGTAGCGATCATTTGCACAACATCACCGAAGTGGCTATCCATCGTCTTGAGCAGCAACTGGGTAAACCTTACTTGTGGGGAGGGACGAAGCCTGAAGACGGCTTTGACTGTAGCGGGCTGGTGTTCTACGCCTACAATAAAATCCTGGCGGCGAAACTGCCCCGTACCGCGAATGAAATGTATCACTATCGGCGGGCGACGATCGTCGCTAATCGCGATCTGCGTCGCGGTGATTTACTGTTTTTCCATATTCATAGCCGGGATATTGCCGATCATATGGGCGTCTATTTGGGGCAGGGACAATTTATTGAATCGCCACGCACCGGCGAAACGATTCGGGTAAGCACATTGTCCGAACCTTTCTGGCAGGATCATTATCTCGGTGCCCGTCGTATTCTTACGGAAAATACGATTCTTTAATAAATAAGGCGGTACTTTCAGCACCGCCTTACCCAGCGTCAGCTCAATGCCCCCATGATTTTTAATTCCAGCTCATCAGGAACTTCATTATAAGACAGCACCTGTAACCCCGGCGCGAACAGGCGGGCGTAACGTGCGAGCAACGGACGTAACTGCGGTGCGACCAACAATACCGGTTCTTTACCCGCGGCTTTCATTTGTTCTTTTATCTGCGGCATATTGGTCTGGAACTGATTAAGCATATTCGGATCGACCGGTACGCTGTCGAGCATCACTTTGCCACTTTGCTGTGCCTGATTGACCACGTTTGCCAGCAAATTCTCTAGCTCGTTATTGAGCGTGTATACCGCCAACTCATCTTTGCGCACAAATGGATGGGTAATACTGCGACGTAGCGCCAGGCGGACATCTGCCGTCAAAAGAATATGATCTTTGGTGACGGCGCTACTGGCGACCAACACCGTCGCAATTGTTACGATATCGCGTAATGAAACGCCTTCGATAAGTAGCGTCCGATAAACCTTCAACAATTGGCTGTAGTTCAATGCTGCGCTGAGATCTTCCGCCAGTCGTGGGGCCATTGAAGACAGTCGGTTATGCAGTTGGGTAATATCGTCGTAGTTAAACAAGTCGGGAATATAGCTGCGAATGACCTTATTCACATGCGTAGCAATAACGCTGGCGCTATCAATTACCTGATACCCCATATTTAACGCTTTTGCTTTTTGCGCCGCGACTATCCAGGTGACGGGCATGCCGTAAGCCGGATCGTGACCTAAAACGCCGTCTATCTCACCATAGGTTTCGCTGGACGGCAGCGCCATCAGCTTATCCGATGGGATATCCGCTTCATCCGCTTTAATACCGTTTATAAAAATGGCGTACTGGCTGGGTTTAAGCCTGAAGTTTTCGCGGATGCGAATTTCAGGCAATAGCACGCCGTTGCCGTCAGAAATCACCTGTCGCACGCCGCGAATACGCTGGGTCAGCGGATTTCCTTTGGATTTATCTACCAGCGACACCAGCTTATATCCCAGACTCAGGCTAATGGGTTCAATCAGCGGAATGGTTTCCCAACTGACCTGTTGCTCGGTGGTTTCAACGATGGTTTTGGTCAGCGTTTCGAGGTTTTTCTCTTCAGTTTCAGCGACTTTCGGGCGCTTGCTCATACGCCAGGCAGTAAACCCCAGCAGGGCAGTGAAAATCAGGAAAGGGAAGTGAGGCATCCCCGGCACTACCGCCAGCACGAACATAATGCTGGTGGCGGTATAGAGCACGGAAGGGCTGGCCAATAACTGACTACGCACATCAGTCGCGATATCGCCGCTGTCGCTCACGCGGGTAACGATGATTGCCGCCGCCGTCGACAGCAGCAGAGACGGGATCTGCGCGACCAGGCCGTCACCGATGGTCATCAGTACGTATTGCTGGAACGCGGCTTCGGCGCTTAAATCATATTTAAAGATCCCAATGCACACGCCGCCGATCAGGTTGATCGCCAGAATCATCATCCCGGCGATGGCGTCACCACGCACGAACTTCGACGCACCATCCATTGCGCCATAGAAATCTGCTTCACCCGCCACGTCTTTACGTCGCGTTTGCGCCTGTGCCTGGTTAATCAACCCTGCGTTCAGATCGGCATCAATCGCCATCTGCTTACCGGGCATGGCGTCCAGAGTAAAGCGGGCAGACACTTCAGAGATACGTTCCGCACCTTTGGTGACAACGATAAAGTTGATGATCATCAGGATGATGAACACCACAAAACCGACCACAAAGTTACCGCCGATCACCACCTGACCAAAGGACTCAATCACTTTACCGGCCGCGCCTGCGCCCATATGCCCATGCAGTAAAACCACGCGCGTTGACGCCACGTTCAGCGTCAGTCGCATCAGGGTGGTTATCAGCAAAATGGTCGGAAAAAGGCTGAATTCGAGTGGTCGTTTTGCAGAAACGGCCACCAACAGCACCATCACCGCCAGCACGATGTTAAAGGTGAACAGAATATCCAGCAAGGCGGGCGGTAACGGCAGGATCACCATCGCCAGAATACACAGGATCACCAGCGGCACGCCGATATTACCGTTACGCAGCAGTGCCAGGAATTGCTTAGTTGTTTTCGGCATCCAGTTTAAGAACCTCTTTTGGAATGGAAATATGTCTGTTCAGTGAAGGGCGCGCTTGTGAGCCGTCACGCCAGTGTTTCATTTGCAGGACGTAGGTCAGAACGTGGGCAATCGCCCGATAAAGCTGAAACGGAATTTGTTGATTCACCTGGGTGGTGTAATAGACCGAACGTGCCAGCTTTGGAAATTCAACGATTTCAATGTTGCTCTCCGTCGCCACCTGGCGGATAAACAGCGCAATTTCATCTGTTCCTTTGGCGATAACGAAAGGCGCAGCGGCGCGCGACTGGTCATATTGCAATGCCACGGCGTAGTGCGTCGGGTTGACGATCACCACGTCGGCTTTCGGTACAACTTTGCGTATTTGCCCCATCGCCATTTGACGCTGTAAACGTCGGATCCTGGCTTTAACTTCCGGCTTACCTTCCTGATTTTTATATTCTTCTTTAACTTCCTGTTTAGTCATCTTCAGCCCTTTGGTGAACATTTTCTTAGCCAAAGGAACATCGATCAGGGCGAAAAAAATAAACAGGATGACGAAATTGCGCATCACGCTGCTATAAAGCGACAAACCATCGACAATCGCCTGCTTAAAGAACAACTCCTGTAGTCCGAGAAACGCCGCGAAGTTATTGCGCAGGCTAATCCACAGCATGACCAAAAGCACCAGTGCCTTCAGCGTCATCTTGCCGGTATCAACCAGGTGGTCGGTTGAAAGCAGACGCCCGATCCCTTTGAGCGGACTTAACTTGCTGAAGTCCGGTAAAATTTTCTTCGGCAGGAATAACCATCCGCCAGGTACCAGTGAGGCAAACAGGGCGGCGACCGGCATCGGTAACAGCGTCAGGATAAATTTCGCTAAAATCAGCAGATGATGTTCGAGGAACTGGCCGATGATGTCCGGGTCATTAATGTTCTGCGCGTACTGATGTACGCTGATAAAACTTTCGCGTACGAAATCTTCATACCAGGGGAAGCTGCTGGAAATCACCATAAACGCGGCAAACAGACTGGCGGCAAGCCCCATGTCCTTTGAGCGTGGAATCTGACCCTCTTGTCTGGCCTTGCGAAGTTTTTGCGCCGAGGGTTTTTCTGTTTTTTCTTCGCTGCTGTTATCCGCCATAGTGCCCCTTCAGCGCGTCAAGTTGCTGTAAGACGAAATTCGCCAGGTGCAAATAGTGGTCGGGCAGGTTGTAAAGCAAAGTCGCAAAGCAAACCAGCCCTGCCAGCATATTGATAGGAAAACCTAAGGAGTATAGGTTGAGCGGAGGCGCAATGCGGTTAAGCAGGCCAAAGCAGCCCTGTACAATCAGCATGATAAAGGTAGTCGGCAGCGCCAGCAGTGTGGCTGCAGCGAACACCCACCCCAGCGCCAGGGAAATGGTGCGAAGAGATTGTGGATGCAGCGCATTGCCAATCGGCCAGTAGGTAAAGCCTTTGAATAAAATGCTCACCAGCAGCAGATGCCCATCCATCGCAAAGAACAGGATCACCGCGTAAATGTTGATCATTTCCGCCAGTACCGTCGTCGATGCACCGCTGCTGGGATCGTTCATCACCGCCATACTCATCCCCATATTAAACGAGAGGATTTGCCCCGCCAGCTGCAGTGCCAGAAACAAAAACTGCAGCATCAGGCCGAAAAGCATGCCCCACAGGATCTGTTCCACGCTCAGAATAATACTGTTCATCGACAGCAGGCTGGTGGGCACGGGATGCGGGATCAACGGTGTAATAATAAAGGCCAGCGCCAGTGACAAAATAATGCGTACACGCACCGTCAGTGCCGCGTTATCCAGTACCGGCGCGTAGCGAATAAACGCCATAATGCGCACGAAAGGGAACCACATGCCCAGGATCAGGTTGCTTAGCTGCGTAATGTCTGTTTCGCGCATGTCAGTGCACCAGAATGGCGGCCTGAGTGAACAAATGCACGCAGAGATCGCTTAACTGGACGATCATCCATTTCCCGCAAATACCCAATACCGCCAGGGTAACAATTAGCCTGGGTAAAAAGCTGAGCGTTTGCTCGTTAATCTGCGTGACCGCCTGGAAGATGCTGACCAGAATACCGACCAGCAGGCTGGGAACGACTAATACGCAGACCAGGATAATCACGACTTTTATACCGCTGGCGACGATATCGGCTGCTACATCAATAGTTAACATACTTATCCCAGCCCCAGACCGCGAATGCTGGAGGTGAGCGTGCCGACGGTAAGCCCCCAGCCATCAATAAGCACAAAAAGCATCAGCTTAAAGGGTAGGGAAACGATCAGCGGCGATAGCATCATCATCCCCATTGCCATCAACACGCTGGCGACGATCAGGTCGATCACCAGGAATGGGATGTAAATCATAAAGCCTATCTGAAAGGCCGTTTTCAGCTCGCTCAGCACGTAGGCAGGAACCACAATGGAGAGATCCTGATCGGCGGCATTCCCTTTCGCATTGGCGATCGTCATTACCTGCGCTATCGCTTTTTTATTCGTCTGTGCCAGCATAAAGCGCTTCAGCGGCGAGGCCGCGGTGCTCAGTGCGTCAGGAAGCGTTATCTGGTCGTTTTCGAAAGGCACCACGGCGTGATCGTAAATGTTGATCCAGACAGGGCGCATAACCAGCATGGTTAAGGACAGCGCAATGCCAAGCAGGATGCGGTTAGGCGGTGTTTGCTGCAGGCCCAGCGCCTGGCGCAACAGAGAAAGAACAATAATAAAACGTGTAAAGCAGGTCATCATTAGCACCAGAGTAGGCAGGATGCCTACCAGCGTCATCAGAAGCAGGACCTGAATCTTGACGCTGTATTCCTGGCTGTTACCGTGCGAAATCACATTCAACAACGGGATATCTCCCCCTTGCGCGCAGGCAAAGGGCGATAGCAGAAGTAAAGAGATACCCACTATAAGAGTGAGTTTTGGAGCGATTTTCATGGTGCCAGGTCGTTGATTTCATGGGTGTTGAATTCAAGGACGCGCAGGCCATATTTTTCATTGACCACCACCACTTCGGCCTTGCCTAACAGGATATTGTTCACCTTAATATCCAGCGGCTCGCCTGCGAGTTTGTCCATCTCAATGACGGTGTCATCATCAATGTTTAGCAGGTCGGACAGCATAACCTCCACTGAAGAGACTTCCAGCGTTAACGTCACCGGAATGCGTTTGAGTAGAGACATGGACTCGGAAAAACGATCCTCTAACCGTGCGACCAGCTTTTCGGTAACTGACGGTGCTGGAGAGGTGCTGGCTTCAGGGGCTAATTCAAAACCTTGCTCTAAAATATCTTCTTGCTTACTCATAGGATTTCTCAGTCTTACTCGTTAACTCGGATAAAAACAGTTTGTCTTTATCTTCTACGATCAGGGCATTAAATAATTCGGATTTCCCGATATAAACAGGGAAACTATCAGGCATCGCAATAGGTAAAATGTCCCCTGGCTTAATCGTTGTCAGGTCGGCAACGTTTAAGGGGATCTCTGCAATCTTGACGTTCATGGTCAGTGGTAGCGTATTGATAATTTCTTTTATCAGCGTTTTTTTACGCGTTTCAGCATTGGCTTTATCAATCTGCTTTTTTTTATCGCCGTGTTCGCTACGACGAATTAAGTTCAGAATGTAATCGGTGTGTGAATCATCCAGTAAGATTCTAAAACTGCAATTCTCATCATCACCTAATATAAACGTCAATTGATAGGCCCAGTGAGTTTGGACGGTACTGCTATCAGGTTTGAGCGTCAGTGGGATACCTGAGATATTTTTATTAAATATGAGATTGCTAATATCCTGGGCCAGTCTACCTTTCAATCGGATTTCTGTTTTAGTCGGTAAATCATCCTGTGGTTTTTCATCAGCAAGAGATGATACCAAACCATAGAAATTACCTAATAGCATTAACAATAATGCGCGATCGATATCGAAAGCCAGATGGCCGACCTGAGAAACCAATAGCTCAGCGCTTTTATTGATAACATCCATCTCACAATGTATTTTTCTGAGTGTTATATTTGTGCGATGTTTTTTTAGGAAATAGTTTCCGAGATGTGATTCAATTGTATCAAAATTACCTGTGAACATAGTCGGTAAACGATGATATGGACGCCCAAGTCGGTTTCCTTCAAGTTTAAAGATCCCGGGCGTTTGACTATATTTCAGCATGGTACACTTTCTCAGCTGTAATTTTTGGAGCGGATGAATTGAGATCAAGTCCCGCGGTTATCAAAGAAAATACAAATCCATTTAATTTATTGCTCATCCTTGACGCTATTCTCATATTGTTGGAGTCCATTAGGTATGAAATGCGTTGCCTACAATCTTCTCTGATGTAGGGCTGGATATTAGATAGTTTGTCCTGTTTCTCTGCAAGTTATTAATGGCGTTGAACTGTAATTAAAAAATAATTAATTGTATAAGTGCGATGTTTCTCTCTCTCTTGGTCATACCTTTCATCTCATTCTTGGTGCTTGTTTTTCACTCTGATTTCTGGTTAACTCATTGTTTTTTATGTGATAATATTTTTATAATCTTTTAATTTAAGATTGTTAACAGGACTAGTGGTAGTATTTTTTTAGGAAAAACCTTACTTAAGTTTAGTCTTTGGTAGGCCGTTATTGGGATAACGGTAAAACATGAGCAAGGATGGGATTGAAACATGGCACGAGCGATATCTATTATTCGGTAATTGTGCTTTGGAATGATTTGTATATTTCTCGTAATGGATGTTAACTTTACTTCTAAGTGTAAAATAATCATGTTTGAACTTATTGCCGAAGCGGCTTCCAGCATCAATGCCTTTGCACTGGCCAGGCGTATTGCCGCTTTTAATGTGCCTGTCCTTATTCATGGTGAAACGGGTACAGGTAAAGAATGTGTTGCAAAGTTTATACATTCTATTGCGTTCGCGCAGGAACCCTCCGCACCTTATATTGGTGTTAACTGTGCCGCTATTCCTGAGAATATGCTTGAAGCGACTTTGTTTGGCTATGACAAAGGTGCATTTACGGGGGCTGTAGCGACCGTACCAGGGAAAATGGAATTAGCCAATAATGGTACATTACTGCTTGATGAGATCGGTGATATGCCTTTAGCGCTACAGGCAAAGATATTACGTGTATTGCAGGAGCAACAGGTTGAGCGTTTAGGCAGTAATCGTGTAATCCAACTTAACTTCCGCTTAATTGCGTGTACGAATAAAAATCTTGAGGAAGAAGTGGCTGCAGGCCGTTTTAGAGAAGATCTCTATTATCGGATGTCGGTTATTCCTGTAACCATGCCGCCGCTGCGTGAGCGC
Organism: Citrobacter sp. FP75; assembly: GCF_018342065.1. Classification (GTDB taxonomy): domain Bacteria; phylum Pseudomonadota; class Gammaproteobacteria; order Enterobacterales; family Enterobacteriaceae; genus Citrobacter. Next base: position 30,293 of record NZ_JAFDOE010000010.1, read on the forward strand.
ATGGAAGATATTATTCCATTGGCTGAATCCTTCATAAAAAAATACTCAACGGTGCTGGTCAAGAATATCAAACTCTCTGAGTCCTCGCGCCGTGCATTACTCAGCTATGCATGGCCGGGCAACGTGCGTCAGCTCGAAAACGCAATTCAACGAGGGATGATCCTTAATCGTGATGGGGTGATATATCCCGATACTTTAGGTCTGCCATCAGTGGGATCGGATTCCTGGAGCGAGCCGGAATGGCAGCCTAAACCGAACCTGCAAATTACCCACAGCGACAACCTGGGCCAGCATGGGCGCAGTGCGCAGTATCAATATATCGCCGACCTGATGCGCAAATATCAGGGCAATAAAACCAAAATTGCAGATTTATTAGGAATTACCCCGCGCGCGCTTCGCTATCGTCTGGCGTCAATGCGAAAACAGGGAATCGAAATCTTCTCCTGAATCCGTCTGTGGTACAGAGAACGCATTTTTCATTTTAAGAGTAGGTCATGAGCATAAATACGATAGCCCCAGCCAGTACGATGCAGACGCAGATGATGCAGGACATGCAGCAGATGAAAGCGGTCGCCCAGGCACCCGTACTCTCGCCGATGCAGATTAACGCCGTCGGCGCGCAGTTGGCATCATCTCCGGTCTCATTCGACCGTGTCCTGCAAGGCGCACTCAATCATGTTGATCAATTTCAACAGGTTGCGGAGCAAAAACAAACGGCCATTGAGATGGGAAAAAGCGATGACCTGGCAGGGGCAATGATCGCCAGCCAGCAGGCATCGTTATCGTTCTCCGCACTGGTGCAGGTACGAAATAAAGTCGCTTCCGGATTCAATGACCTGATGAGCATGTCAGTCTAACGTTATGAATGAATTAATAAAAAAAATCACTCAGTTTTTACCGTCGTTCTCTTTCAAACTGGATGGTAATAAACGACTGGCGTTACTGGCGGCCGCCGCTATTGCGGCCACGGCTATTATTGTCAGCGTGCTGTGGAACGGGAACCACGGCTATGTTTCGCTCTACGGTCGCCAGGAGAATCTCCCGGTTTCGCAGATCGTCACCGTGTTAGATGGCGAAAAGCTGGAATACCGTATTGACCCTGAAAGCGGGCAAATTCTGGTGCCGGAAGATGCGCTTTCCAAAACCCGGATGGCGCTCGCAGCCAAAGGCGTTCAGGCGATGTTGCCCAGCGGTTATGAACTGATGGACAAAGATGAAGTGCTGGGTGCCAGCCAGTTTGTACAGAACGTCCGTTATAAGCGGAGTCTGGAAGGCGAACTGGCGCAGAGCATCATGACGCTGGATGCTGTCGAAACCGCCCGCGTGCATCTGGCGCTGAATGAAGATAGCTCATTTGTCGTCAGCGACGAGCCGCAAAACAGCGCTTCGGTTGTTGTTCGCCTGCATTATGGCAGCAAACTGGATATGGACCAGGTTAATGCTATCGTGCATCTGGTATCCGGCAGTGTCCCCAATCTGAATGCCTCGAAGGTCAGCGTTGTCGACCAGGCGGGAAATTTACTGTCCGACGGCATTGGCGCAGGTGAAGCGATTTCTGCGGCAACGCGTAAGCGCGACCAGATCCTGAAAGATATTCAGGATAAGACCCGCGCCAGCATGGCGAATGTCCTCGACTCCCTGGTCGGGCCGGGAAATTATCGGGTGAGCGTGATGCCGGATCTCGATCTGAGCAATATTGACGAAACCCAGGAACATTACGGTGATACGCCGAAGGTTAATCGTGAAGAAACGGTTCTTGATAGCGATACCAACCAAATTGCCATGGGCATTCCCGGCTCGCTAAGCAACCGTCCTCCGCTGGCGGCAAATCAGATCGGAAATGGTGCCAACCCGAATACGCCTGAGGAACCTCGCGAACCTGCTGCCCTGTCGAAGCACAGTGAAAACAAGCGCGACTACTCCTGGGATCGTAGCGTTGAGCATATTCAACATCCTGGATTTGATATCAAGCGTTTGAACGTGGCGGTGGTGCTCAACCAGAGCGCGCCAGCGTTGAAAAACTGGAAGCCGGAACAAACTACGCAGCTGACGGCGCTGTTGAATAATGCCGCCGGGATTGACGCTAAGCGTGGCGATAATCTTTCACTCTCGTTGCTCAGTTTTGTTGTGCAGGCAACCCCTGTCGAGCCAGCGCTCCCACTCTGGAAGGATGACAGCATTCTGGCATGGGTACGTCTGATTGGCTGTGGCCTGCTTGCTCTGCTGCTGCTCCTGTTTGTGGTTCGCCCGGTAATGAAACGTCTGACCGCAGAACGTCGCCGGACTTCGGCACCAGAGCTGGCGCTGGATGCCGTACCGATAGCTATTCCTGCGGATAAACCCCATTTTGCGGCTGCTGAAGATGAACGCAAAAATATCGAACTGCCTTCTTTCCCTGGCGACGACAGCCTGCCTTCGCAGAGCTCCGGTCTGGAAGTGAAGCTGGAGTTCCTGCAAAAACTGGCGATGAGCGACACCGATCGCGTAGCTGAAGTTCTCAGACAATGGATAACCAGCAATGAGCGAATTGACAACAAGTAACGGCGGAAACAACAGCTACCTGGAACAGGCCGCAATTTTATTGTTGTGTCTGGGCGAGGAGGCGGCTGCCACGGTGATGCAGAAGCTCAGCCGCGAAGAGGTGGTTCGTCTGAGTGAAAATATGGCACGTCTGTCTGGGGTGAAAACCAGCATGGCGAAAAAAGTAATCAATAACTTTTTTGATGAGTTTCGCGAGCAGAGCGGCATCAACGGCGCGTCGCGTTCTATGCTGCAAGGGATCCTCAATAAAGCGCTGGGAACAGAAATCGCCAGCAGCGTGATCAATGGGATCTACGGCGATGAGATCCGCTCCCGAATGGCGCGTTTGCAATGGGTAGAGCCGCGTCAACTGGCGATATTGATCTCAGAAGAACATTTGCAACTGCAGGCCGTATTTCTGGCCTTTTTGACACCGGAGATCTCCGCCACGGTGCTGTCCTATATGAGCGAGTCGGTGCAAAACGAGATCCTCTATCGGGTTGCCAAGCTGAACGATGTGAACCGCGATGTTGTGGATGAACTGGACCGTTTGATTGAGCGCGGACTGTCGGTGCTGTCCGAACATGGTTCGAAGGTGAAAGGCATCAAGCAGGCGGCGGATATCGTCAACCGTTTCCAGGGCAACCAACAGCTGATCCTCGATCAGCTTCGCGAACGCGATGAAGATGTCCTCGAACAGTTGCAGGATGAAATGTACGACTTCTTTATTTTGAGTCGCCAAAGCGACGAAGTGCGTCGCCGGCTGCTCGACGAAGTGCCGATGGAAGACTGGGCGGTGGCGTTGAAAGGCACCGAAGCGCTGTTGCGTCGTTCTATTTATGCCGTCATGCCTAAGCGTCAGGTGCAGCAGCTGGAATCGATTACCTCACGTCTTGGCCCGGTACCAGTCAGCCGTATTGAACAAATCCGCCGTGAAATTATGGGGATTGCCCGTGAGCTTGAAGAAGCGGGTGAAATTCAGCTACAGCTATTTGCTGAACAGACTGCGGAGTAAAACATGGCGATTGAAACCATTCGTGGTCGTTACCGACTGCACCGCTTTCCTCCGCGTCAGCGTCATCTACAGTCTGAACAGCTTACACCGGGGATCACGCCGGCGGATTATCAGCGCCAGTTAATGGACGGTTTCCAGGAAGGGCTGCAAAAAGGCTTCGAGCAGGGTATGACGGAAGGTCAGGAGCAGGGCTTTCAGGAAGGGCATCAAAAGGGCCACGAAGAGGGTACGCGCCAGGGATATACCGAAGGCAGCCTTGCGGGTCAGCAGGAAGGGCGTAAGCAGTTTACCCAGGCAGCACAACCGCTGGATGGCATCTCCGGCAAAGTGAATGACTATCTGGCGCACATTCAGCGTAAACAGCGGGAAGATCTGTTGCAGCTGGTTGAAAAGGTCACCCGTCAGGTGATTCGCTGTGAACTGGCGCTGCAACCGACACAGTTATTATCGCTGGTAGAAGAGGCGATCTCGGCCTTTCCGACCACGCCCGAGTCACTACAGGTTCTGTTGAGTAACGAAGAGTTTAACCGTATCAAAGATGCCGCGCCGGAAAAGGTCACCGAATGGGGGCTGACGCCATCACCTGATTTACATGCGGGTGAGTGCCGGGTGATTACCGATAAGTCCGAGCTGGATATTGGCTGCGAGCATCGGCTTGAGCAATGCATGACGGCACTCAAAGAGACACTGCTGCCGGAGCCGCAGGGTGAGTGACCTTTCCGTCTTTGACAACGCGCTGCGCTCCATTGAGTCGATACCGCTTGCCCGGGTTGCCGGGCGACTGGTAAGGATGAACGGCATACTGCTGGAGAGTGTGGGCTGCCCGCTAATGACCGGGCAGTTGTGTCGCGTCGAAAGCGCCAACCATACGCTGATCGATGCGCAAGCGGTTGGTTTCAACCGCGATATTACCTATCTGATGCCCTTCAAACACCCCGTCGGTCTCATGGCGGGCGCGCGCGTATTCCCCGAAGAAAAAGCACAAGAGATCCTGATAGGCGAAAGCTGGTTGGGTCGGGTGGTGAATGGTCTGGGCGAACCGCTGGATGCCAAAGGGCGCCTGACCGGCAATGACGTGCTGCCACCACAAGCGCCGTCGATTAACCCCCTCACGCGTCGGTCGGTGAATCAACCGCTGGACGTCGGTGTAAAGGCGATCAATGGGTTACTGACCATCGGTAAGGGCCAGCGCGTAGGGTTAATGGCCGGTAGCGGCGTAGGGAAAAGCGTGCTGTTAGGGATGATCACCCGCCAGACCAAAGCCGATATCGTCGTTGTTGGGCTCATCGGTGAGCGTGGTCGTGAAGTGAAAGAATTTATCGATCACTCGCTGGGCGCGGAAGGGCTGGCAAAATCTATTATTGTGGCGGCTCCCGCGGATGAATCGCCACTCATGCGCCTAAAGGCGACAGAGCTTTGTCACTCGATTGCCGCCTGGTTTCGTGACCGTGGTCATCACGTACTACTGCTGGTGGATTCGTTAACGCGTTATGCCATGGCGCAGCGTGAAATTGCCCTCTCATTGGGTGAGCCACCGGCGACCAAAGGCTACCCGCCATCGGCGTTTGGTATGATCCCGAAACTGGTGGAAAGCGCGGGCAACAGCGAAAGCGAAGGGTCAATGACCGCCATTTACACGGTACTGGCAGAAGGGGATGATCAGCAGGATCCGATCGTTGACTGCGCACGTGCGGTGCTTGATGGACACATTGTTCTGACCCGCAAACTGGCGGAGGCTGGCCATTACCCGGCTATCGATATTGGACAGTCAATTAGCCGATGTATGACCCAGGTGACTCCCCATGAGCACCAACAGTCGGCCCGGCTACTCAAGCAAAACTATGCCGCCTATATGGAAATTAAACCGCTGATCCCGCTAGGTGGATATGTGGCAGGCGCCGATCCCGGCGTCGACAAGGCCGTTAAAGTGTTCCCCGCCATAGAGCGCTTTCTGCGTCAGGAAGTCAGCGAACCCGCTTCCCTTGAACTGGTGCAAAGCCGCTTGCAAACCCTTTTCCCGGTGGCTAAGAAGACGGAAGGTAAATAATTATGCGGCAAATTATTGATACCCTGGCGCAACTGCAGCGTCTGCGGGATAAATCAGTAAAAGACATGACGGTACAGCTGGCTAAGCAGCAGCAGGTTTGTACGGGGTTTGAAAATAACATCAAAGCTCTCGGCTATCTTATCCAAAAAACCGGTACCGGCGTTGATGCCCCTTCTGTTGAATCACTCAAAAATGTGACCGGATATAAAGGTACGCTGCGTACGGTCATTGCCTGGCAAGAGCAGGAAAAAACGCTGGCGAAAATCAAAGAATTACGTATTCAGAAAAACCTGGTGTCGGCGGCGTGTGAAGAGAAAATTGTCGCCATGACGCTGGATGATAAACGTTACGAGCTGAGCAATGAGGCGCTGGTAAAAGAACAAAAAGCTGTGGATGAAATTGCTGCGCAGTGCTGGTTAAGACAGAAGACGCTGGGACTGGTATGAAAACAATAATTACTTTCGGCACGTTTGATGTATTTCACATTGGTCATTTACATATTTTGCAGCGCGCTGGGCAGTTGGGAGAGCGGTTGATTGTCGGCGTCTCTTCCGATGCGTTAAATATGCAGAAAAAAGGCAGGATGCCGGTCTACAGCCAAAGCGATCGCATGAGGATTGTTGCCGGGCTGAAATGTGTGGATAGCGTGTTTCTCGAAGAGTCGCTGGAGAAAAAAGCGGATTATATTCGCCAGTTTAAGGCTGACACACTGGTAATGGGCGATGACTGGGCCGGGCGCTTTGACAGTTTCTCTTACCTGTGTGAAGTGGTGTATTTTCCCAGAACGCCTTCGGTATCCACCACCTCAATTATTGAGGTGGTTAAAAATGGGACCTGTATTACTACTGGTATTGAATATCCTGTTTTTTCTTATAATCCAGATGCTACCGAATTACTCTAGCTTGAATAATGGGTGCTTAAATGCGTAAAAATATTGTCTTCCTCCATATGGAAAGCCTTAATCAGCAGGTTTTTGCAAATCGGCAGTGGTTTCCAGCAATTAATTTAATATATGGGAAGTCTCTGCGGTTGACTCGTTTTATTTCGAGTGCTACATCAACTTTTATGGCCTTGAGTGACATGTTGCATGGGGATGATATGTTGCTGGAGCACAATGAAAACTATGATGACAATATGACTGTAAATAAATCTTGTCGTAGTATTTTTGATATTCTTGAAGAGAATGGGTATGAAACATTGGGGACGGAATCCCCTACTGGATGGGATAGATTTAATCATATCTGGAATGATCATAACGATAAGAAACAGCAATGGGATGATGTTTGTCATGACATGATGGAGAAAATTGAAGATAAACTCAAAAATTTAAAAGCTCCATTGGGTCTTTATTTTTGGAATCCAACTAGCCATATTTGTTGTTATGATAAGTATAAGTTTGCTGAACATGGTTTTGATTATTGGCGAAGAGGATGGTCTAATCTTGATCGTTCAATAAATGAATTAATTAGACTCCTTTTAAAATATAATCAACTTTCGAATACTATTATTGTAGCATTTGGAGACCATGGCGATGATTTTTGGACGCATGACAGTAATGGCGGGTTTGCTCATGCGATTGAACCATATATACCTTTAATTCATACTCCAGCATTTATTTTTGGAACAGGTATGCCGGCTAATGATGTTAACCATTTGGTTAGTATGGTTGACTTAAAAAAAATATCACTTCAACTGCTTAATATACCAGATAATGATTCCGTTTCTTCACCAACATATACATTGAGTGGCGGGCGAAAATATTGTTTTAGTAGAAATATATCTGCGGCTCAGAATGATAGCAAAAAAAATGATTTACGAAAAGGCTATAGCATAACATCAGATTATCTACATTTGATGAAATTAAGAGGTAAGTATGAACTTTTTTCCTGGAATTTAGACCCATGCAATCATTTTAATCTGCTAAAACTGTTTTCTGTAAATAAAAATGACCAACTGATCTATACTCCAGATAAATACATGAAAAAGTCACATGAAAAATGCCATGTACACTATAAAAGTATAATTTATTCTACGACGATAGACTATATCACTGAAAGTTATAGCAGAATGAAACAAGAGTTGGATTCTTTTATTGAAAGAAAAAATAATTATTAGCATGAAATAGCAAAGATTAAAAATTTATAGCCAGTGTTAATTATAGGTATTGTATGAATAAAAATAATTGCATTATCTGTGGCACAGATATGGAGTTTTACTTTAATAAGGAAAAATACCGCTCTTTATCTCTTGCCAGTTTTACTCGTTCTCTTGGTCCAATCAAATACTATAAATGTCCTGCTTGTGGTTTTGTTAGTTCCAGAACACATCAGGAATTAAGTGTCGAGGAGTGGAGTAATTTGAATATGAGTTTTCATCATTATAATGAAAGTTGTGATCGGGAATCACTTGGTTTCAATCAACCCCCTTACGCAGAGCAAGCCTTTATGATTGAACTGCTCGCGAAAAATGATATTGTCAATGCAAACGCTATTCTAGATTATGCTGCTGGATATGGCACTCTTAGTAATGTTAGTCGTAAGTATTTTGGTCGAGAAATCAATTGTTATGATAAGTATGTCATTAATGCTGAATTGAACTATATTAAGAACCCTCAACAAAAAAAATGGTCAATGGTGATAAATTCCGCGATGTTTGAACACATTCTATATAGGGAGGATCTTGAAGCTGTAAATGATTTAGTTTCTGACACAGGATCATTATTTGTTCATACAGTTGTGGTGGAAGATATTCCTAACAATCCAGACTGGTTTTATATAGATGTTCCAGTACATACAGCAGTACATACTAATCGAAGCATGGAGGTTTTGATGAAGCAATGGGGATTTAGTTCCTCAATTTACAGTCCAAAAAGCAAATCATGGGTATTCTTAAGAAAAAATTATGATGAAATAAAACCAACTATTGATAAGATAAATAAAGAATTGCAAACTGAATATTTATTTGGAAAAAAAGGGTTTATGGACTATTGGAAAGTAGCCTGTTGATTTTTATCTATCTCCCCGCCAATATACTGGCGGGGGATAATGTATGTAGTCAGATGCTCATGATTCGATAAGTATTTCAATCATGCTAACATCAAATACAGGAATATCTTTATTTTTAGATACCTCTGACCGCTCACTGAAACTGTCATCAATGAATATAGCATTAGATTCGAGAATGTAATCGCTTTTTTTATCATTACAGTTTATTTTTGAAATTGTTTCAAAAATACTATGGATGCGACGTTGTTGCAGTTCATGAGTAATATTTTTAGCGTGGCGGGTAATTAAATGTATTTTTATTCCATGATTAATGCATTGATATAAAAAGGTAACTATGGGTAGGCATAACTTGTTTTTAACAACAATAGTGTCATCATAATCTATATAGACATGTTCAAAATTGATATTGTGTTTATATTTGTTTGATAAACTCCTTGTGATTTGAATATCTTTATAGGTTGGCAGAATGTTAATATCAGTTCGCATGCTTTCATAAATAGTAAGCATCGAAAAATTTATTCCAGCAACCCTGTTGAGCGCCATAGTTCCTGCGATACGTGGAGCAACCTCCAGTAATGTTAAAACACCTGAGGTAGAACGCTTCAACTGAAAAAACCATGCGCCGTAAAGCTGTAATTGCTGAGAAATAGCGCGAGCATAAGTTTCAACTTCCGGCAGGCTGACTAACGTTGAGGTCATCGCAATTCCGGCACGTATTCGCGAGCGTACGCGAGGCTGGCAGAACAGTAACCCGCGAGCGCGATCGGAAAAACAATCAACGGTAAACTCATCCCCATTTAAATATTCGCAAACAATCAGGTTATCTCTTTCTGCCTGCAATGATGTCAGCATTGCTGGTGTATCAACACGCACGGCTCCCTGTGCTCCCTGACCACGATCCGGTTTAACAAATACGGGCCATTGTTCGATCTCAGTAACGTCGTTAAAGATCCGCGGGGTGGGAATTGAATGTTTCAGAACCTGGTATGTTTTACTTTTAAAGCGCGTAATTTGGCATGTTTTCTGCGATGGACAGAGTACCGTGGCGGAAAGTGCCTCCCGGTTTTCAGACAGAAAAAGAAGAGCGTCATCATGAGCTGGGAAAATATAATCAATGCTTTCTTGTAGAAGTAATGCCTGCAAGGCGAGTAACCCGTCCTGATGTGTAACATCAGGCACGATATGGTATCCGCATGCGTAATGGCGGGCATGGCTATCGTAGTCGGCACCGGCTAACACCAGGTTAATGTTTTTTTCGTATTGGAGAGAGAGATAGATCTCTCTGCCAATCTCGGTCCCCGCAGGGAATATAAGGACATTGATCATGAGGTAATCAGCTCGATAATGGTACTGAGTTCGACGGATGTCATATCAGGATAAATCGGCAGGCAAAGCACCTGTTCGGAGATTTGGTTCGCAACGCTCAATGTCTCTTTATTGGCGCCAGACATGTTTTTGTACATGTTGAGATTAGACAGCAATGGATAGAAATAACGTCGTGTTAAGATATTATGACTTTTTAGATGATCATATAACGCATCTCGTGACATTTTATAGTCAGGGCGGACCAGTATCGGGAAATAACTGTAGTTGCTCTTGTGATTAGCATTACTTGCAGGAATGAAGATCCCTTGCGTATTGGCTAGATGCTCTCGATAACACCGATCTATTATTTGGCGTTTAGATATCGCCTCATCAATATACTTTAATTGCAAAAGACCAAAAGCAGACTGAATTTCATTCATTTTTCCATTGAAGCCGGGGGCTACAACGGTTAACTCATCAGCAATACCGAAGTTTTTCAGATAATCGATTCGTTGCTTTGTTTTTTTATCGTAGCTAACGATAGCACCACCTTCAAATGTGTTGAAGACTTTGGTTGCATGGAAACTCAGTACGGAAAGGTCACCATGACGCAAAATACTTCCTCCAATATCTTCTACAGCAAAAGCATGTGCTGCATCATAAATGACGGGAATACCGTAATTATTAGATATTTTTTCAATTTCAGTGGTGTTACAGGTTTGGCCGTAGACATGCACCGGCATGATCAATCCTGTTTTGGGGGTAATGGCAGATTCAATCAGATGTGGGTTGATATTAAAGCTGTGTGGATCAATATCAACAAATACCGGTGTTAATTGATTCCAGAGAATGCTATGCGTTGTGGCAACAAAAGAATAAGGGGTAGTAATGACTTCCCCCCTAATTCGCAACGTTTGCATCGCGGTGATTAGTGCGATGGTGGCATTACAAAATAACGAGATATAAGGTACATTCAAATAAGAGGCTAGACTTTCCTCTAGCAGTTGATGCATGATGCCATTATTTGTTAATTGCTTACTTGACCAGATTTCCTGTAGAAATGGCATAAACTCCTCCAAAGGAGGAAGGAAAGGTTTGGTAACTGTGATGATGTTTTTTTCTGCTTGTTTCATAACTGAAAGTCCTGAGAATAATTCTCGCTAATATATAGATATTGTTCTGGTAGTCGGTGTTTCAGGCTGATAAGGATAGTGCTCCTTATTCTACTATCAGTAATGCTTTTTAATGCAGCGGAGTATAGTTTAGGTAATACCTTGAGGCGTATATCACAATGAATTATAGCTTGTAATATATGATACTGAACTTTACTCAGGTCTCTGTTCTGAATAGCTACCAAAAATCCCTGAAAATGTAATAATGGATCGGTTGGCTGTCTAATCAATAGTTCGTTAATATCGTCTTTGGCCAGTGTATGATTGGGATGGGCATACTGTTTCCAGCGATTGTTCATCGCATCTACCCAGGCATCTTCATGTTTCCACTGATTAATGATCATCATTCTGTTTCGGTACATTAATTTGCTATTATCTTTTCTGTACCAGGTATTATTGTCATGTCGACGGTAGTAAGCAACTAAACGTCGGGATGAAATAAAATGGCCCTGCCGGGAAAGTTTCAAAAACATATCCCAATCCTCCTGTACCAGGTCTGGAGGAGAACGTTCTATCTTTAAGTATGCCTCGCGACGAATTAATGAACCGATATAAAGACTAAGATTCCCTGAAACAAGTAAATGATGGAAAACATCGCCATCAAGAAATAAATCACTGTAGGGAAAATGTGAACCGTTAGGCATAATGACCTGAATGGCGCTATAGCACATTACGCAATGCGGGTTTTTCTCTAAGATATTAACCTGATGAGAGATTTTTGTGGGGGCAATAAGATCATCTGAGTCGACGACGGCAATATATTTTCCCGAGGCCATATTCATTGCTTCTATGATCGGTTTGTCACCAATTTTATCCTTCTGAGAGTAATAGTTAGTATTTCGCAGTATCGTTTTGCAATTATATTTCTGCTGATATTTTTTTATGATATCGACAGACTGATCGGTAGACGCATCATCGACGATGATAACTTCGGTATTTTTCCATGTCTGGTTAAAGACGCTATCCAGCGCCTCTTCGAGGAAAGCATCGTGATTATAGCTGGTAACGATAATACTCACTAAAGGTGTTGGCATAGATTAATCTCTGGCGAAAATTATTGTGTAATCAACTAAATAACTTCTGTTGCAGACTAAGTAGCAACGTATTGTTTTGCTTCGGGGTTTCAATGACGTTCACAATCTCCTGCGCAGCCCTCTCACCCGCCTTACCATCCATAAACGCATCGCAATAGCGGTGGCGAATGTCGTCCAGGGGAGCTTCCAGCGAACCCCAGTCAAAAGTGTCAGATAGCGCGGTGCGTAATGCCTGCATATCGTGTGCAACCGGGAGAATGTCCCGAATACGCTGATCGGCGCTATCTGGTGTGGAGAAACTTTGTTGCCCATCCAGTAGTGAGGTCATACCAGGCCAGCTCAGTAAAATGACGCGTTTATTCATATGAATCGCATCAAAAATAAACCCGCTGCTATCCGTCAGGATGTAATCCGCGCGTGCAATGAGCGCCAGTAAGTGTTGAGGGTTATCGACTCTTTTCTTTAAAAACCGCTGCGCTAATGCCAGAGAGGCGGCTTCTTCCGGTCTGTGCAGGGTGCCATGATGCAGTTTGGTGACGACATTGTATTCATGGCTTAATCGGCTGAGCGATTCGGCCCACTGCGGAAGAGAGCTTAGTGCGCCATAGGTTGGCGCATACAGGATGGTCGGTTTTTTCGCATCCAGCTTCAGGCTTTCTGGAAGCGTTTTATCATAAGTCGCGTTATGCCACTCATCGAAACGGGGATTACCCACCACTTTTGCACTGCCGCCGATATCGAGCGCCTGCTGGCTATAGTCGCTGTAACAAAGAATGCGATGATAGAAAGCGTTCCACCAGGCATGATTCCACTCCTCTTTTGCCAGCCCATACATCGTGCGTACCTGAACATCCGCCAGCCCGTTCAGTAACGGCGTGTAATAAGGGCTAACCAGGCATTTATAGCGCTGATGTTTCTTAATAACTTCAGAAAGGCGCGCCCCGCCCAGCGCGGGGTCGTTAATGGTTTTCAGCGTTGCGGTCATTTCATCGAGAAACGATTTGTGTATTTTGTCGCTCACCAGCAGTGAACAGGTATGACCCATTCCCTGCAGCGCGGTAATAATCGGACGATAGACCGCATAATGCAGCGACGTTTCCATATAGAAGCCAATGGCGTCGTGAGATGTGGAGGTCAGGCGAATCGGATGCTGGACAGGATCGTTGAGTTTGTCTGGATTTTTATTAATTTTATTGAAGTAATAACCAATATTATCGGTGTCTTTCTTCTCTATATCGCTATATCCCGCGCGTTGGTAGCAAATGCTGGGATAACAGGAGAGCCATTTATCTTCACGTAGCAGCGGTTGCCATTGCTCTTCAACGGTATCTGAGAGGTCATGCTCCATTTGCTGAGCCAGCCTCGGGTAATAACCGCTGTTGACCAGATAGGCACACACCTTATTGCAGTCACGGGCATGGATCATGCCATTGAGGCTTTTTAGTTCGTTACCGCGTTTAATTTCCCCTCCAAGGATAACCACTTCCCATGGAAAATTGGGCAGCGCATTCAGCAGTGAATTGAGTACTCGAATATGCTTTTCCTGTTTCAGGATCACGCTATCGTCTTCGAGTAACAGGTAGTTTTTCCAGCCCTTAAGCTGCGCCAGTTGCAGCGCCTGTCTATGAGACTGGCGGCGACCCGTCTGTCCGTTGGTGGCAACACTGGCGGCCAGACGGGTTATTTTTTCCGCTGGAAAATTGAGTTGTGCCAGTTCTTGCTGAATAAGCGCCAGACGATCCGTACGTGAATCCAGATTCACGATCACCACCTGATCGATATAATCCCACGCGATCGGTTGGTTATGCGTGGCGTTATGCAGGCTTTGATACCAATTTTTGAGCATTGGGTCTGCAACAGACTGCGTCAGCGGCGTATCCAGAGCTTCGCTTGTCCCCAACACAAAATCTTTATCAAACGTATTGTGGCTGTGTGAGATACAAATAATGGTGCGATCGCCCGGTAATTGCAGTGGGTTAGCAGTGAATTTATGGGTGAATCCCTCTTCTTCGCCTAAGTTGCACTCATCATCGTAGCGGTGCTTTTTCAAATAGTTTCGATGATAGCAAAAGGTGCCATTAAGAATATTTTGTGGGCCAAAACTGCGGGTTTTGAAGATCCGGTTTATGTGGCTGTACCAGATTGGAATCTGATCGGAACCGGATATTAATGCGCGGTGGCGCTGCATCATCTCAATGGTGTAAGAGATTTTATCTGCCGGATAATAGTCGTCATCATCCATACAGAGAATATATTCCCCTTGGGCCAATCCATTGAGCATATTGCGCTTTTTACCCAGATCGAGTTTTTCCGGGTGATAAATATAGCGAATATTAAATTTCTCGGGATGATTCTGCGTCAACCTGTCGATGATCGACTGGTGGCTCTGGGGGGAATCATCGAGGATCACCAATTCCCGGCGGTCGGCGGGATAATCCTGATACCGGTACATGTACAGTAAGTAGGGTAAAAATGCGGCGCGGTTCCACGTTGGGGTGATGACGCTGACAAAGGGCTTTTCGCGGCCAGTATCCAGGGTTTTGACAATGCCAGTCAGGGCGGCGTGTGCTTTTGAGGATTTTGACATTTTGATGTGTATTCGCGGTTCGAAAAAGGACCGGGCATGACGCCCGGTCAACAGGCGCTAACGTGTAAGCAGGGAAAATGCCGAGAGCAGATGGTCTCCCGGCAGTAGATTCTGAATCTGTTGACGTACTGATACGGCATCGCTGCTGTTTCGCCAGTCTTCAACTATCGCGAACAGGGCATAAATATCGTCATGACTGAGCTCGGAATCATCCATTGTCCACAGACAAAATAATGTACGAATCATAAAGACATCGGCGACCAGCCAGAAGTGACGCTGGAGGGCGCTTTCGCTGTCATGTTGCGGGAAAACATCATGGTAAAGGCGATAAATCAGGTAGTTACTGAAAATCCACGGCGCTTGCGCGAAATAGCGTTCATCGGTTTTCAGCCATTGATCCTGGAGCTGCTGCTGGAGTAAGGCTTCGCTGTTAGCATCTTGCAGCATCAGCAGGCTTACCTGCAGAGGTAATGTCAGTTTACGCGTACTTTCCGGCAGCAGATCCCAGTTGAATTCACAGCTGCCCATGCGGGTGATGAATTCACGCTGAAGCTGGGGCAGGCTGGGCAATTGTGCAAACTGTTCCTGCAGTTTTCCCTCTTGCACGTAGTTCGCCAGAATCTGCGGTAGCGAGGCCAGTTTCTCCAGAACCTCTTTATTGTCACCGGGGCATTTATCGGAAAAAGAGAGCATGATGCCCAGCGCATACAGGCGCAGCTCCGGCGACAAACCGGGGAGGGTGATGGTATTCAGGGCTGACTGATTTAACACCTGATCGCGTGGCGATAGTGCCGCGCTTTGCGCGTCAGATTCACATTGCGTGGTATGCAGGATAAAAGCGTTGGGATCGCCTAACGCAGCCTGACAGCTTGCCGGGGAGGTGAGCGCCAGACTCTGACGAATTTCCGTGTCCCAGCACAGTCTGACATGTAACGCAGAATCCGGCTGACGGGATAAAAACAACCGGACAAAGTCAGGCTCATAGCAGTCAATCATACTCATAATCTGTTCTCAGCAATCCCAATATTCTAATCTGGCTAATGCAATATCCATGCCTGAATTATATTTTTAATTATATCAACGAGTTGAGTTTTGCGCGGAAAGCTCGTTTCCGCGACGAGGAAGGAAGTTTTAACGGTGGTAAATAAAATCTGGCTCAGTGCCTAAAAAGGTCTGAATAAATTCATACTGGCGGATCAGCAGCTCGCCGTTCTTTTCGTTGTAGGCTTTGCAGCGTTCTGCTTTTTGCTCAAGATTTTGCCACCAACCGTGTGCGGCATTTTTTTGCGGCGTGGGTAACCAGCTAAACACCTGTTCCAGCCCGGCGCGATTGATGCTCACGCCCAACATTTGCAGGATTGAACGACGCTGCTGGCTGCTGTTTTTCAACTGCTCATAGTGCTGTTGAATGATGTCATTTACCGCCAGTAACTCTTCGCTGGCGCGACGGATCATACACAGACGCTGTTGCTCAAGCTGGGCCCGAAGCGTGTCATACAACATCTCGTCTTCACGAATGCCCTGAAGCAGGCTCTTCACCTGCTGTAGCCTGGTGCTCACTTTTCTGGCCTCTTATTTCTGAAAAAAGCTGAGCATATCGCCAGCCAGTTGATCGTTATCAACCTGCATGTCGCCTGAGGCCAGCATGGCCTGCATTTGCGCCACTTTGTCGTAATCAACATCGCTTTGCGTATCGCTGTCCAGCGTTTGCTGTGCCGTTTGCAATCCGGCCTGGGTAATATCATCGGCGGAAATCACCGTGGCACTGGTCGTGCTGGTCGGGGCGCTGCTCTTGTCTGAACGTTCCGTTCCGCTCGCCGTTGTCGGGCGATCGCCTGGCAGAGTAGGTGTAATTTTCATATCAACCTCGTACATCTTCCGTTGGGCTGTTTATCTGTTATTGGGTATAAGCGACTGCTCCGCGGGAAAACTTTAATCCCGTCACAAAAAATCGCCTTACTGCTCTGTCGCAAGCGTAGTGACCACACCCGTATCATCCACCACGCCGCTGATTACCCGCTGGCTGCTGCTGTTACGGATTTTTATCACATCCCCTTTACGACCATTCTTCAATGCCACCCCGGGCATGGAGGCGGTGATCCCTGCCGTACGGGACACGATCATCACCGGTTGGTCGCGTTTGACCAGTACGGGCAGGACCAGTTCGCTGCGGGTAAGTGGTTTGCCTGGCTGCAGGGCGCGCTTACTGGTGAGACCAATGGCCTCATCCATATTCATCATCAGCCCTTCGCGTTGACTGCTGATATTGAATTTTTTGAGCTGCAGGTCGTCGGCGGCGATCACCGTATCGCGTGCAATCAGCGATTTTGGCATCACTACCGGAACCGACACGTCGGGACGCACCGCAACGTTGAATTGCCAGCCCGCGCTGCCAGGGCAGCTCACGACAAAATTCATTCGCGTTAGGGCCTTCTCCGCAGAAGCGCTGGAGGTGACCTGTGGTGGCGAAGGGCATAGTGCGCTGGTGCTTACCGCGGAGGGGATATAGATATTGAAGGTGTAGCGATAGTCATGCCATTGCTGCTTCTGCGCTAAAGCGTCAATGACATGGCTGGCGGCATTGAGTACCTGCGCGTTGATTTGCTCCCGGGCGCTGTGCTGAACGGGATGCACGGCGGCGTGCACGGGTAAGGCACAGCATAACGCCAGCAGGATTTTCGCGACAAAGGGGAAAGAAGATTTCCTTCGGGGCATCGGTAATTTCATAAAATCATTTCTCATCAATCACTTAAAAGTTGGCATATATATTGCTTATAACAGCAATATTGATGCAGGAGTGACGTAAGAAATGGGAATCAGTTTTCAGCAGGCATTGGGTGTACATCCGCAGGCAGTGAAGTTACGTCTTGAGAGGACCGAGCTACTGACTGCGAATCTGGCAAACGTCGATACACCAAATTTCAAAGCTAAAGATATTGATTTTGCCGCTGAGATGCAACGGGCAAGTCGATCAAATGTTTTGCCCGAGGTTGACGTGAAATACCGCGTACCCATGCAACCCTCAGAGGATGGCAATACCGTTGAGCTGAATACCGAGCAGGCCCGGTTTTCGCAAAATAGTATGGATTATCAAAGCAGTCTGACCTTTTTGAACCTGCAACTTAGCGGTGTCAAAGAGGCCATTGAAGGGAAATAACGATGTCGTTTACTGATATTTATCAGATTTCCGGTTCGGCAATGACGGCGCAAACCATTCGCCTGAATACCGTCGCCAGTAACATGGCGAATGCGGAATCTCCGGCCAGCAGCGAGGCGCAGGCCTACAAAGCGCGCAGCCCTGTGTTTGCTGCGGTTTACAACAATAGTCTGATTGGTGGGCACAACCGTCACGCCATTGATGGCGCCAGCGTTCAGGTCCAGGACGTGATGCAAAGCGGCGGCGCGGTGAAGCGTTATGAGCCTCATCATCCGATGGCGGACCAGAACGGCTACGTCTGGTATCCGGATGTCAACGTGGTCGAGCAAATGGCTGACATGATGTCTGCCTCGCGCGATTTCGAAACCGATGTTGATGTGCTCAATAACGTCAAAAGTATGCAGCAAAGCTTACTCAAACTGGGAGAAGTGTAATGAATACCCTGGCTCTGTATGCCCAATCTCAGGTGCTGACTTCCTCTCAGGAGAAGACGGCGGTTGCGGAAAATAATGTAAGCACCACGTCGCAAAGCACCAATCTTGGAGACAGCAGTTCTGCGCCAACGACCGACACCAGCGGTACCAGCGGCACCAGTGGTACCCCAACGACGACGACGTCCACGGAAACCTCTGCGGTCGATACGTTCCTGACGCTGTTCGTGGCGGAAATTGAAAACCAGGACCCGACCGATCCGACCGATCCAACCGCCTACATCGACCAACTCTCCTCAATGGCGCAGGTCGCCATGATGGAAGAGATGAGCGTTCAGGCGAATACCAATGCCGTACTGATGAGCAACATTCAGGTCATGGCGCTGGGGAATCTGGTCGGCGACGACATCATGGTGCAGACCACCACGCTGGATATTGCAGACAACACGAAAGATATCCAGGGCCGCGTCACGCTTGACGATAGCTGTACGGATGTTGATCTGCATTTCACCGATGAGGCCGGCGATGACTACACCGTATCGTTGATCCCTGAAGGGGAAACGTCCGTAGGGCCAGGGTCGGTTGATTTCGATATTAACCCTGCTGATTACGGTATTCCGCCGGGGGATTACAGCGTCTCGGTCGTAACTAATACCGGGGAAGAAGAAGTGCCGATTGAGGTGACGGGGGAGGTTGAAGATGTGCGCATTCCGCTTGATGGCAGTACTCCGGTACTCAACATTGACGGCGTCGGCGAAGTGCCTTTCACCATGATAACCCAGTTTGGCGTACCGGATAGCACCGATGACACCACGCCGCCTGATACTGACGGCGGCGATAACGCCGACAGCAATACCGTCATCTGATCTAGTTAATATTACAGGAACAAACAATGAGTTATGAAATTGCAGCGACGGGGCTGAACGCCGTCAACGAACAACTTGATGGGATCAGTAACAACATCGCTAACTCCGGTACGGTCGGTTACAAATCAATGACCACCCAGTTCTCCGCGATGTACGCCGGGACGCAGGCCATGGGCGTAAGCGTGGCGGGTTCCGCACAAAGTATTTCCAGCGGCGGCTCGATGGTTTCTACCGGCAACGCGTTGGATCTGGCGATCAACGATGATGGCTTTTTCGTCATGTGCGACAGTGCGGGCAACATTTCCTATACGCGCGCCGGGTCTTTCGTTACCGATAAAAACGGCTATATCGTCAATGCGTCCGGTGATTATCTGCAAGGTTATCCGGTCGATGACAGCGGCACGCTGCAAACCGGTACCGTGACCGACATTCAGATTAAAACCGGCAACATCCCGGCGCAGGCCACCGACAGCATGACCTTTACGGCCAACTTTGATGCCAGTGATGACATTATTAGCCGTACAGGTGACTCTACGGCTGACCCTGCAGTACCTGCTGTGCCCTTTGATCCGAACAACAGCGATACCTACACCGACAGCTACACCACCACCGTGTATGACTCACTGGGCAATGAGCACTCGGTCAGCCAGTACTTTACCAAAACGGCGGATAACACGTGGGAAGTGCAGTACACCTTTGATGGCGAAGCGCAGAGCGGCGTGCCACCGACTACGCTGACGTTCGATCAGAATACTGGCAAGCTGACAGACCCGACCACGCCGCAAACCATCACCTTCACCACCGACGAAGCCGCACCGATCTCGATGACCGTTGACTACTCTGATTGTACTCAATACGGCTCTGATTTCTCGGTCACCACCAACTCCGCAACCGGTTATGCCTCCGCAACCCAAAACGGCGTGCAGGTTGATGACGACGGTAAAGTGTACGCCACCTACAGCAACGGCGAGCGCATGTTGCAGGGCCAGGTTGTGCTGGCGACCTTCCCGGACGAGAACGGACTGGAAGCGGTAAGCGGTACTGCCTGGGTACAGACGGGTGAATCCGGTACGCCGCTGATCGGCACTCCGGGTTCCGGTTCCTGCGGCACGCTTTCTTCCGGCATGCTGGAAAGCTCCAACGTCGATATCACCAACGAACTGGTCAACCTGATGACGGCCCAGCGTAACTACCAGGCGAACACGAAAGTGATTTCGACCAGTACGCAGTTGGATCAGGCTCTCTTCCAGGCGATGTAAGGCGTTAAGAAATGGATCGGTTGATATATACCGCACTGAGCGGAGCCACCCAGACGTTGCAGGAGCAGCAGATTAGCGCCAACAACCTCGCCAACGTGAACACCAATGGTTTTCGCGCCGATATGGCGATGGCGAGTAATGACAAGGTGAAGGGCGGCGGGTTCGATACGCGTTTTATGGCGAAGGAAAGTCCAAGCGGCGTCAATGACAGTACCGGTGTGGCGGAGAAAACAGAGCGTCCGCTGGATGTGTCTATTCAGGGTACTGGCTATATCGCTGTGCAGGATAAAGCCGGAAACGAAGTCTATACCCGTAACGGCAATATTCAGCAGGATGACCAGGGGCAACTGACCATCGACGGCAATATTGTCCTTGGCGATAACGGCCCGATTATTTTGCCGCCAAACGCAATTGCCTCTTTCGGCAGCGACGGCACGCTTTCAGTCACGCCCGATGATGGTGATGTCACCGCCACAATGGATATCGACCGCCTGAAGCTGGTGGATATTCCGGTCGCCAATCTGGCGAAAAACGGTGAAGGCATGCTGGTGACGGCAGATGGCGTACCGGCGCAGCGCGATGAAAACATCAAAGTGAGCGGCGGTTTTCTGGAAAGCAGCAATGTGTCTGCGGTCAGCGAAATGATGTCGTCCATTGCGATGAACCGCCAGTTCGAAGCGCAAATCAAGATGATGAAAACCGCTGAAGATCTCAGTGACTCGGGCAACAGGCTGTTACGCGGCTCCTGAGTCGCTGCCTTTAATCAGGAATAAAGCTTTATGAATGCAGCGTTATGGATCAGTAAAACCGGCCTGTCGGCACAAGATGCTGAGATGAGTGCGATTGCCAACAACATCGCCAACGTCAACACCACGGGCTTTAAGCGCGACCGCGTGATGTTCCAGGATCTGTTTTATCAGACTCAGGAAGCACCGGGCGCAATGCTCGATCAAAACAACATCATGCCGACCGGAATGCAGTTCGGTAGCGGTGTGCGCATTGTCGGTACGCAGAAAACCTTCACCGAAGGGAATGTGGAAACCACCGACAATACGATGAACGTGGCCATTATGGGGCAGGGGTTCTGGCAGGTGCAAAAGGCCAACGGGGATATTGCTTATACCCGCGACGGCAACATGCAGGTTAACGCTGACGGAGTGTTAACTAACTCTGAAGGCTTGCCTCTGCAACCGGAAATTGATGTGCCGTCCGGTGCTACCAATGTGGCATTTGGTGAAGATGGCACCGTAACGGCGATCCTTCCCGGCGACAGCGACCCGACTGAACTTGGGCAGTTGACGCTGGTGAATTTCGCCAACCCGGCAGGGCTTTCCGCAGAAGGCGACAACCTGTATCTGGAAACCGCAGCCAGCGGTCAGCCGACGGAAGGTATTCCGGGGGAAGATGGCCTGGGTACCTTGCAGGACAGCGCGCTGGAAGGCTCGAACGTGGATATCGTCAACGAAATGGTGGCGATGATCAACGTGCAGCGCGCCTATGAGATGAACGCCAAAATGGTCTCTGCAGCAGACGATATGCTGCAGTTTATTAGTCAGACGCTGTAACGCAACGTGGTGAAATGCCGGATAAGCGGCAGCGCCATCCGGCAAATTTAAAGTAAACAGGCAGAACGTGAAAAATTATCTCTGGCTGATGGTACTGCTCCCCCTGTTAAGTGGGTGTGAATCGCAGGCCATCATGGTCAAAAAAAATGACGAATTCTTTGCTCCCCCTAAAACGGAGGCACAGCCGACGGCGGATGGCCGGGCGGGGGGCGTGTTTGAAACAGGCTACAAGTGGTCGCTGACGGCGGACCGCCGCGCCTATCGGGTCGGGGATATCCTGACCGTTATGCTGGAGGAATCAACTCAATCCAGCAAACAGGCGAAAACCAATTTTGGCAAAAACAACACTGTCGATATTGGCGCGCCGACCCTCTTTGGTCATACCAAAGATAATTTGTCTGCCTCAGTTGACGCTAATCGCGATTTCAACGGTACGGCAACGTCGCAGCAGCAGAACAGCTTACGCGGCGAAATTACGGTGTCTGTGCACTCGGTACAGCCGAACGGCATTCTGGAAATTCGCGGTGAAAAATGGCTCACCCTCAACCAGGGGGATGAATACATCCGCCTGAGTGGACTGGTGCGGGCCGATGACATTCAGAACGATAACTCGGTCTCCTCGCAACGTATTGCCGATGCGCGAATCTCGTATGCAGGGCGTGGGGCACTCAGCGATGCCAACGCGGCGGGCTGGCTGACGCGTCTGTTTAACCATCCTCTCTTCCCGATCTAATGCAGGATTTTGATATGCAACACTTAAGCGGGCGCTGGATGAAGGCGTTAAACGGCATTGTTATCGCCCTGAGCCTGATTCTGCCCGGCACGACGCAGGCACAATCTCTGGAGTCGCTGGTTAACGTCCAGGGCGTCAGGGAAAACCAACTCGTCGGCTACAGTCTGGTCGTCGGCCTGGACGGCACCGGCGATAAAAACCAGGTCAAGTTCACCAACCAGACTATCACCAACATGCTGCGTCAGTTCGGCGTTCAGTTACCGAGCAAAATCGACCCGAAGGTGAAAAACGTCGCGGCGGTGGCGGTCAGCGCGATGTTACCGCCAATGTACTCGCGTGGGCAAACCATTGACGTTACGGTCTCTTCTATTGGCGATGCCAAAAGCCTGCGCGGTGGCACGCTATTGCTCACCCAGTTGCATGGCGCAGACGGGGAAGTGTACGCCCTTGCGCAAGGTAGCGTGGTGGTCGGCGGGATGAATGCGACCGGGGCCAGCGGCTCCAGCGTTACCGTCAATACCCCAACCGCCGGGCTTATTCCTAACGGTGCATCGGTAGAACGTGAGATCCCCAGCGACTTCCAGATGGGTGACACCATCACGCTTAATCTGAAGCGTCCTTCTTTTAAAGATGCGAACAACATTGCGGGGGCGATCAACGCCGCGTTTGGCGGTATTGCAACGGCACAAAGCTCGACCAACGTCAGCGTACGCGCGCCGACCAGCCCAGGCGCGCGCGTCGCCTTTATGTCTCAGTTAGATGATGTTCAGGTTCAGGCCGAAAAAGTACGCGCTCGCGTGGTGTTTAACTCGCGTACCGGCACGGTGGTGATGGGGGACGGTATCGCCCTGCACGCCGCGGCGGTGTCGCATGGCAGCCTGACGGTTTCCATTAATGAAAGCAGTAACGTCAGCCAGCCGAATGCCTTTGCCGGCGGTCGTACGGCGGTGACGCCGCAAAGCAACATTTCAGTGAATCATGCCCGACCTGGAATGATTACCCTGCCGGAGTCCAGCAGTCTGAAAACGTTGGTTAATGCTCTCAATGGTCTGGGCGCAACGCCGGACGACATTATGTCCATTTTACAGGCCCTGCATGAAGCCGGTGCGCTGGATGCCGATCTGGAGGTGATTTAATGTCCGATATCAAGGTGAACCGTAGCGGCGGCATTGACGGCAGCGATGCGTTAATGGGCCCCAAAATCAAAGACAACGATTTGCAAAAAGCTGCCCAGCAGTTTGAAGCCATTTTTTTACGCAACATGCTGAAAGAGATGCGTAAAACCAATGAGATCTTTGACTCGAAAGATAACCCGTTTAACAGCGACTCGGGGCGCATGATGCAGGGGTTTTATGACGATCAGCTATGCAACAGCCTTGCCCAGCAGCACGGTATCGGGATTGCGGCGATGATCGTCAAACAGCTCTCTCCGCATCACAAAGGATAAAGGTTGCCCGGCGGCTTAAGAACCGTGGTTTTTAAGCCGCTCTTAATCGGCAAGGTTGTTAACGACAGACCGGGTGACTGACCGGCAAGGACTCTTTGATGGATATGATTAACATTGGCTACAGCGGCGCATCTACGGCGCAGGTGGAGCTTAACGTTACCGCGCAGAACACGGCAAACGCCATGACGGACGGTTACACCAGGCAGGTTGCCATCACCAGCACCATTGGCTCCAGCTCGGGTTCAGCCAACAGTGCCGGTAACGGTGTGCAGGTTGACAGTATTCGCCGCGTTTCAAACCAGTATCAGGTGAATCAAGTGTGGTATGCCGCCAGCGATTACGGCTACTACAACACCCAGCAAGAGTATTTAACTCAGTTGGAAACGGTGCTCAGTGATGACAACAGTAACCTGAGCGGGGGATTCGACAATTTCTTCGCGGCCCTGAATGAAGCGACAACCAGCCCGGATGATTCCGCGCTGCGCGAACAGGTGATCAGCGAGTCCGGCGCGCTGGCGCTGCGCGTGGATAACACCCTGGATTACATCGACTCCCAAAGCAGTGAAATCGTTAGTCAGGAGCAGGCGATGGTTGCTCAGGTGAATACGCTAACCAGCGGTATTGCCAGCTACAACCAGCAGATCACTGAAGCGGAAGCCAACGGTGATAACGCGTCTGCTCTGTACGATGCTCGCGATCAAATGGTGGAACAGCTTAGCGGCATTATGGATGTGCAGGTCAATATTGATGATGAAGGCAACTACGATGTCACGCTACAAAACGGTCAGCCGTTGGTCAGCGGTCAGGAGAGTTCCAGCATTGAACTGGAGGCTAACGCTGACGGTACGCAGAGCATGTCGCTGACCTTTGCCGGGACCACATCGTCTATGGACACCGATACCGGTGGCTCGCTGGGGGCGCTGTTTGATTATCAAAATCAGGTACTGACGCCGCTGACGGGAACGATTAACAGCATGGCGGAGCAATTTGCTGATGCGGTTAACACCCAGCTTGCACAGGGCTTTGACCTGAACGGCAACCCCGGTGAGCCGCTGTTTATTTATGATGAAAATTCATCTGATGGCCCGCTGGAAGTGAACCCCGATATCACCGCCGATGAGCTGGCGTTTTCCAGTTCGCCGGACGAAAGCGGCAACAGCGATAACCTGCAGGCGTTGATCAACATCTCTACCGAGCCGCTGGAAATTGACGGTCTGGGAAGCGTCACCGTGGGCGAGGCCTGCTCGTCGATCATCAGCAACATTGGTATCTACAGCCAGCAGAACCAGACTGAAGCCGAAGCGGCGGCAAACGTCTACTCCGAAGCGCAGAACCAGCAGAGCAGCGTCAGCGGGGTCAGCATGGACGAAGAAGCGGTGAACCTCATTACCTATCAGCAGATTTACGAGGCCAACCTGAAAGTTATCTCAACGGGCGCAGATATTTTCGATTCTGTGCTGGAAATGTGTAGCTAACCTGGAGAGGAATGAATATGCGTGTGTCTACCCAGCAATCTTATGTGTCTATGACGCAGAGTTTTAATGATCTCTCCAGCGATCTGTCCCATGTCGTTGAGCAAATGGCGACCGGAAAAAGTATTTTGTTGCCGTCTGACGATCCCATCGCGGCGACCCGTATCACCCAGTTGAACCGCCAGCAATCGGCCCTTGACCAGTATCAGAGCAATATTGACTCCGCGACGGCAGGCATGAGCCAGCAGGAGTCGATCCTTGATGGCGTGAATAACGATCTGTTGGCGATTCGCGACGATCTGCTGGAAGCGGCGAACGGCACCAATACCACCGATTCGTTAGCCAGTCTGGGGCAGGATATTCAGTCGATGACCGAAGCGATGGTCTCGGCATTAAATTACCAGGATGAAGACGGGCACTATGTGTTTGGCGGGACGGTCAACGATCGGCCGCCGATTGTTGCCGTGGACGACGACGGTGATGGTGTCACCGACAGTTATACCTACCAGGGGAATGACGACCATCGTCAAACCACGGTATCGAATGGCGTGGATGTCGATACCAACGTTGCGGTCAGCGATTTCTTCGGCGATAGCCTGGACGTGCTGAACACGCTTACGTCGCTGTCGAAAGAGCTACAGGATCCGTCGGTTGACCCTGCCGATCCACAGGTACAAAGTGATATTGAAAATGCTATCAATACGGTGGATGACGCCTCCGACTCGCTCAATGCTTCTATTGCCACCATCGGTGAAACGCAAAATACGATGAGCATGCTGAGCGGCGCGCAAACGGATATCACCACCTCTAACGATCAGTTGATTGGTCAGTTGAGCGATCTGGATTACGGCCCGGCCTCCATTACTTTTACCGGTCTGGAAATGGCGATGGAAGCCACTTTAAAAACCTACTCCAAAGTGAGTGAGTTAAACCTTTTCAGTGTGATTTAACAGTAAGCAGCAGCCCAGGAACAGTATGCAGGTCGGTTTAAATACAACGTCACTCTCCGGTAACGGAGCACTTAATCATTCTGTTCAACCGCATACGGTTGCGCAGAATGCCCCTGTCCGTCAAAAGTTACCCGCTACGGCGAGTGATTATCCGGCCTCTCCACTTATTACTACCCGGCCTCAGCGCTACAGCGTTCAGCTCAACGATCAGCTCACGACGTTGCAACAGGCCGATCACTATCTTGGTCAACTGGAGCAGCATTTATTGGACTATCGCCACGCTTCGCGCCGGGGTGGGCAGGCCCAGCAGCAGAAAGGGGCCGAACTCAGCCAGTGGCTGGAAAAACGGCCGGCATTATCTGGTAGCTCGGTTGACAGACAGTTGCGCCCGGTATTGCAAGGTGAGGCGCGGGTGACCTTTCACTCGCCTGAACTGGCGCAGATGCTACAAAAAGGCACCATGAGTTCGCGGATGTTTAGCCTCTCTGATGGACGGCAAACGCAGCACTCTGCGGTTGTGGCCGGTGAAGATCTTGCCCCTGGCCAGTACAAAATGTTGATGAGCAATGCGCTGCGTCGTGTTGGTGTGCAGGTGCACGACCAACAGGGCGCACTGACCTTCTCCACCACGGAAAAACAGTGGCCGCAGATCGAACAAACCCTGAGTGTGCGTGATATGGACGCAAAGTCTTCGGCGTATACGCTGCTGACAACTTTTGCCGATCCTTGCCGTACGGACGAATTACTGCAGAGCGTATCGCAGGGCAGTTCCCGCACTCAGGATGGGTTACAACAGGCGCTGGATGTCATTGGCGATCAGCGCGCGCAAATGGCCGCGCAGCAGGAGAAGGCCCGGCAGCTGATTGACGGTATGGCGCGTTTTCCGCAGGCAGAAAGTGCGGTAAAAGCCTCAGAGTCACTCGGTGGGGTATTAGATCATGCTAATCACAACTATCAGGTATTAGCACAGGCGGTAAATGGACAGGCCCGGCTTTCCAGCCAGACTGTCCGTAGTTTATTAAGTTAATTTTTCTGGCAGGGTTTTGTTGAGAATGTAAAGGCAGAGGGGTCTGTGATTAACAGGCCTCCCACATCCTGGGTAAACAGCAAATTTTGCTGCGGGTTTAAATGAATCCACCATGTATGCAGGTTGTGCTCATCAACAAAGGTACTGAAATTTGATAAGCGATGGTCATTTTTATCTGCTTTGGCAGTACTAAAATGAAACTCGCCCTGCTTAGATGTTCCCGCCAAACGATTAATACACGTTAAAATTTCGAATGTTGACGGCGCTTGATTATTTTGTTCCTGGGGGATGAGCGTAAGTGAGGTGCTTTTGCTCTGCGGACTCATAATCAGTTCGTAATGAAAATTCTTGCCGGTGTTAAGATCGTAATTGGCAATAACCGTTTTTTCAATATGGGCATGAGCCATGAAGGTACAGAATAAAGGGAAAATGGCCACGGAATAGAAAAAGTTATTATTTGCATTTTGGTATTTCATTTAACATTTTCTCCACTTCTTTAATTAAAATACCATTCATTTCATTATCTTTATTTAGCCAGTTATCAAAGCTCAGTGCTAACTGCCAGCTATCATTGCATTGATTACTTAGTACAATATCAAGCGTAAGTTTGTTTAATGCGACTCTGTAATATAGGGTCATTGAGGCATTATGCGTAACCAAAAGTTGATCAATTTGTTGTATTCCAGGGAAAATATGTTGTGAAACAACAGGTAGATTTTTCTTGTTTTCACCTGGATCGTAAAGATGATAAACCGCAATACGGCTGATATTTTCAATGTTTTCTTTAACTAGCTGTGGCGTTTCTTCCGGTTTCGTGGCCGACGGCGCTTTAAAATAAGAGATCAGCGCGAACAGCGATAGTGCGATAATGATAACGGGTAGCGTAATCCGAGCGGCCCGGTAAGTGGGATGTTTTGTTTCAGTTTTTCTCCGAGCGCTCAGCGGTAATGTTATGTTAACTAATGGTTTTTCTTCATGATTAGACACGTTGTGAATCGTGTCTATGATTTCATCTGACGTACCGGTTTCGACAATAACCGTATTCTCTTCTGTTTCATCATGCGCGCCGCTATCAACCGTATTTAAATTGTGGTTAATGGTCTCTGACAGGTAATCTTTATTAAATAAATACCCTTTTTTGGGGATGGTTTTTATAATTTCCTGTTGTTTTCCATCATCATCGATAGCGACTCGTAAGGCATGAATGGCAGTTGGTAAGCTGTTTCCACCGACGATGCGATTCTTCCAGACTGCGGTCATTAAAAATGAACGAGATAAGACGACATCGGCATTTTTAGCTAATGTTTCTAAAAGAATAAAATGGTATTCGCCCAGGCGACGCGTTTCACCTGTTTCACAGTGGATTAATGCATTAAGCGAAGAATCCATCCGCCAGTTGTTGACTACAATACTCATAGTTTTGTCTACCCGTGCAAGATTTTTTTAAATCCTTGATGCCACACCGTTAAAAATCAGTGCATTAAAATTCTGAAGAAATTGAGATATCTTTTGTGGCTGACTGGATGAGAAGCGGCAGCCTGATTGGCATTGGGTGTTTTTTGCGCTGTCCGAAAAAGGACTGAAAATGTAACTAAAGTGTCCTTGACTCACAATATAAAAGTGCATTGTATTTGCAACTAAATGTAAATTCATGCGTGAGTGAGGTGAGTTAAGCTGTTTTTGATTAAGTATAATCTTATTGATTTCATGGTGTTAATAATCAGTGTTTGATGGTGATCGTTTCATTATTAGACATTTCTAATAATCTTTTAATTAAAAATTGATTGAGCTAATTCTTATGCTAAGGGGGGTGAAAAATAGCACGGGATGCTAATAAAGGTAGCCCTTAGCGTTTGTTTATATCCCCTGAACTGATTTTTTAAACGAGTGAAAAAATTTTTCTCAGGGCTTTAAGTTTTACAAACGGATGGTCGTTTTTACAGGGTATCGAAACGAACACGATTATTCCCAAGGAGCAGTACCATGTTATCGATTAATACTAATACCGCATCAATGGCAGCTGTTAACGCTATCAACAAAAGCAGCGCATCTCTGTCTACTTCTATGGAACGTCTGGCGACAGGTAACCGCATTAACTCTTCTGCTGATGATGCTGCGGGCAAACAGATTGCCAGCCGCCTGACTGCACAATCCAGCGGCATGGGCGTTGCACTGAGCAACATTCAGGACGCAACCGCAATGCTGCAGACCGCAGATAGCATGTTTGATGAAATGACCGACGTGCTGGGCCGCATGAAAGACCTGTCCACGCAGGCAGCGAACGGAACCTACAACAGCGACGACCTGCAGGCTATGCAGGATGAATACGACGAACTGGGCCAGCAGATGTCCGACATGCTGCAGAACACCACCTACGGCGGTACTAACCTGTTCGGTACGGCTTCTGGCAGCAACACCGGTACTGCTGGCCTGTTCCAGGGCGCAGTGACCTTCCAGGTTGGTGCAGAGTCTTCTGACACCATGACCGTGGATATCTCCAGCCAACTGGGCGACCTGGTGAATGATCTGGGTAGCGTGAGTGCTTCTTTCACTTCTGATCAGGCTGGTACTGCTGGTACTGGTGGTACGGAGCTGACCACTTCTGGTTCTGCTAACACCATGATCGGCAGTATCCAGACTGCCATGGACGACGTGTCCAAGATCCAGTCCAAACTGGGTGCGTCTATCAACCGTCTGAACGACACCGCAGCTAACCTGACCAGCATGCAGGACAACACTGAAGTCGCTATCGGTAACATTATGGATACCGACTACGCGACGGAAGCCTCCAACATGACTCAACAGCAGGTGCTGATGCAAACAGGTATCACCATGCTGAAGCAGTCCAACAGCATGTCCAGCATGGTTTCCAGCCTGCTGCAGTAATGCCTGAAGTGATGCCATGAACAACACCGCCGCCTGGCGGTGTTGTGCTTTCAGCAACTGAGAATATTTCAGGAAACCTTCCTGGATAAGGGAAAATTCATTTCCTCTCATGAGGTAACTTACTGAATATAAAGTATAAAATATCTTGGCATGTATTTTGCTATCACATCAATAACGTTACACGGGGTTATTAATTATGAGCTTTACGAGTCCGATTCAAAAGTTAGCACAACAATTTGCCTACGCTGATATCGCCACGCAGGCTGCTAACTTGCAGAACGAGCAGGCCGATCTGGATGCGGAGAGCAGCGGTCTGGACTCGTTAAGTACAGCGCTCACCGACTTTCAGTCAGCAATTGACGCACTGAACAGCGACACCGATGGCCCGCTAACATTCTCTGCGACGTCAAATAATGAATCAAATACGGTGTCAGCAAACTCGCAGGCGCAGGCGGGTACTTATTCTTTTTATGTCGAGCAATTGGCGCAGGCGCAACAATCAACGTTCAACATAAACGACGATACTTTAACCGCCACCGGAACATTTGAGCTCACCATGGGCGATAGCACCATGGATATCGATCTGACAACAGCGGATCAGAACGGTGATAACGATGGGTTTATTGATGCCAGCGAACTGGTTGATGCCATTAATGACTCAGATGACAACCCTGGCGTTTCGGCGGCGCTGGTCAAAACCGATGGCACGACGACGATTATGCTGACGTCTGATGCAACCGGTGCGCAAAGTGCGTTCTCCATGAGCGTTACAGGTAATGATGGTTTCGCTACCGCATTGACGCCGCAAACGATGACTAATGCGCAAGATGCGATAATTCATCTGGGTGGCCCAACAGGGCAAGTAATAACCAGCAGTACCAATACGTTTGATGATGTGATCCCTGGCGTAACGATGACCTTCTCTGAGGTCAGTACACCTTACGTAGAGGGGCAGCCTTATGACTCGTCTGATTTAACCACCTTTACCGTTGCGGAAGATTCCAGCGGATCGCAGGCGAAGGTGCAGACCTTTGTGGATGCCTATAACACGCTGATCGACACCATCGACTCTCTCACTAGCTATGGCGATGACGACACGGCTGCCGGGGTTTTTGCCGGTGATGCGGGGATGAACTCTCTGGCAAATCAGATGGATGATATTGCCCATGCCTCTTATGGCGGTGTGTCGATTGTCGATTATGGCATTACGCTGGATTCCGACGGCCATCTACAGATTGATTCAGACCAATTTAATGAAGAGATGGACGAAAACCCGGACGGTTTGACCTCCATCTTTGTGGGTGAGGACAGCATGGTCGCGCAGATGGATGAACTGATGGAAAGCTACCTGGATTCCAGTAACGGCATCATCGCTATGCGCCAGGAAAACATCGATGACCAGCAGAGCAAAATTCAGGACGAAGGCGATCAGCTGACTGAAACCTATAACACCAACTACGAGCGTTACGTAGAAGAGTACACCAATACGCTGGTTGAGACGTACACCATGAAAGTGAGTATGGCCGCATTTATGTAAGCGTCCGGTTTAGTAAAAGAATAGAGAGTCAATATGTACGACACGCAGGATGGTTATTCGCAATACAAAGAGATAGATCTTGCTGCACGTACGGCGGCAGCGTCACCTCTTGAACTGGTGCTGGTGCTGTTTTCCGGTTTGATGGACGAACTGGAACGCGCCAAAAGCCATATTGAAAACAAACGTTATGAGAAGAAAGCGCAGAGCATCAATAAATGCATCGATATTCTCAATGCCCTGACCAGTTCACTGGAGTTTGAAACGGGGGGAGAGCTGGTGGTGAACCTGTCCCGGCTTTATGACCACTGTGTCTACCGTCTGTATGAGGCCAGCGGTGAATTGTCGTTAGACAAAATCGATGAAGTGATCCTCATCCTGACGAATCTGCGGACAGGCTGGGAAGGCTTGTCGGCCAAACTGGGATAAGGCGATGGAAAGAGAGCGTCAGCAACAACAACTCTACGCCCTGGTCGGGGAAATGAACGAAGCTCTCGACCAAAAGCGCTGGCGACGGTTACCGGGGCTACACCAGCAGGTGATGAAGGTTTTTCACCAATATGCTGCCTGGGAGACCGATGCTAGCGCGTTGCGAGAGGTAAAGGCCAACATGCTGGCGGCATTTGAGACGCTGATTGAACGACGTACGCAGCGTGCACAAGAGCTTAAAGCATGTATGGATAAGCACCAGCAGAACCTGGAAGGCGTGTTGGCGTATTCAATGGTTAATTTAATTTCGGAGAAGGCATGAATCCTGTATTACTGGCCTCGGCCAGTGCGCTGGCTGAGGCTACGCCGGAAAAAGCGGCTATTTCGGCCCCAGCAGCGTCTGCGAGCGGTAGCACAACTACGTTACCGCAGGCTGGCTTTAACGCCGTGGTTGAACGCCTGGTCGGGGCAAAAGTTAACCAGCAGCAAGCGTCGATTGCTCAGCATCAACATGACGACGCCGACCCGGCTGCAATGCAGGCGTTGCTGGCTATGCTGCTGGCACAACCGGTCCAGACGGCGGCTCCCGCGGCTTCACAACATCAGCCTGAGGGTGAAATGTTGAAAATGCTGGCGCAGGTGCAATCCGGTAATACGCAGTCACCGCTGCTGCGTCAGCTGGCGAGCGCAATGACCCAGCAGGGAAAAACTGCGGCTTCAGGGGAACAGCCCGCGCCGGATTTAGCCGCGCTGCCACCTAAATTGCAGGCGCTACTGACGTCATTAACTGAGGATTTGCCGCCGGCTACTGCGGAACAGCAGGCCAAACTGGCAACGTTATCTGCTCAGGATTTGCGCGCGATCGCGCCTGAATCGGCATCGCTCTCGACCTCGAAGCAAATTTCTGCCCAGGTGAAATCAGCGGAACACGCTGTTCCTCACCCGATGGTAGTGAAAAAAACGGGCGGTCTGGCGGTTAATCAGTCGGTTTCCACACCGAACTTGCTGAATACGGCCGTGCAGGGGAATCAACCGGGGAGCGCCCTTACTGACCGCAGCATCGTGTCGACGCAGGCATCCACTCCGGTGGCGATGTCGACGGATGAACTGGGTGAAAAACTCACTGCATTATTGAAAGACCGAATTCAGTTTCAGTTGGGTCAGCAGCAGCAAATTTCTACCATTCGTCTTGATCCTCCGTCGCTTGGCAAACTGGAAATTGCCGTGCAACTGGATGCGGGAAAACTGATGGTTCATATCGGCGCCAATCAGAGTGATGTCTGTCGGTCGTTGCAGCAATTTAGCGAGAACCTGCGCCAGCATTTGACGGCGCAGAACTTCATGGAAGTCAATGTTCAGGTCTCTTCTGAGGGACAGTCGCAACAGCAACAACAGCAGCAGTCGGGCCATCAACAGGACGAGGTCATGTCGGCGTTAACGCTTAATGATGAACCTCAATTTCAACAGAACGAATCCGTTCTGATCAAAGTGTAAAAGAAAGATGAAGAAAATCGTTATCGCATGTGTGATCAGTTCCGTTGTTGCTCTGGGTATTGCCGGGGGCGCAGGGTGGGGCATTTATCATTCTATGGCTAAGAGAGGCACGGTTACGGCCGAAAAAACCACTGATGAAGCCGAAGAACATCAGGATGAGACCAGCAGTATTTTTGTCTCCCTGCCGGAAACGGTAGTGACGCTTCATGATAATGAAGGCGGGGATCGTTATATGGTTGTAGAGCTGGTGATGGTTGTTGATTCAGATAAAGATGCTGAAAAAATAAAGAAAGACGAACCGCTCTATCAAAGTATTACGGTCAACGAACTCTCAGATATGAAATATGAAGATGTTCGTGCGCTTAAAATCTCTGATATCAGAAAGAACATTTTTGATACGCTGAAAACTGAATTAGTGAAACGCAAAATGGCGACACCCTATAAGGATCTGTTGGTGAAAAAAGTCGTGTTTCAATAAGCGATGCGCCAGGAAATAACATGATACAGGATGCTTACGAGTCAGATGACTTTAATGCGACACCCGTGCTAACACCACAACAGGAGAGCCATTACTTACAGGCTTATCTCCCGTTGGTGCGCAAAGTGGTGCGTCAACTTGCGCCACAATGTACCTGCGTTATGGACAGGCAGGACATGGAGCAAACGGCACTGATGGGATTGCTGAATGCGATTCGCCGCTATGGCTTGCCAGATGAAAGTTTTGCAGGTTATGCGGTACATCGCATACGCGGTGCCATACTGGATGAGCTGCGCAGTCTCGACTGGCGGCCCCGCCAGTTACGACAGAAATACCATCAGATTAAAGACTTGATTCGTGAAGCGCGCACAAAACTCGGCCATGAACCCGGATGGGAGGAACTCTCTCAATTGGGGTTATCGTCTGAAGATTATCAGGAATACCAGCAGCTGGAAGGTGCCGAAACGCTGGCCAGCCTGGATGAAATGCTGAGTGGGGAAATGCCAATTGCCCCGCTGGAAGGGCGAGGTCTTGAGGAGCAATTTGTCACTCAGGAAATGCTACGACACGCCCTGAATCAACTCAGTGAAAAAGAGGGCCTCGTGCTCTCAATGTATTACCAGCACGATATGAATTTAAAAGAGATTGCGCTGGTGTTGGGGCTGACTGAAGCCCGAATTTGTCAAATGAATAAAAAAATCACGCAGAAGATTCGTGATTGTTTATATCCAGACTAACAATTCCGAATCGAAATGCGGAGGATGTAATGCAAAAGATTTTTGGTTTACTGGTGGTTGTCGGCTGCGTATTTGGTGGCTATTTTGAGGCGGGTGGGCAATTAATTGCGATTTGGCAACCGGCGGAGATTATCATTATTATCGGTGCAGGCTTGGGGGCCATGATTATTGGTAACCCGATGCATGTGTTGAAAGAGATCGTCCGCCAAATTAAAGGCGTGATCAGTAAAAAGAAAATGGGGCCGGAATTTCAGCGCCAGCTACTGATGTGCCTGTATGAACTGCTGGAAATGGTGCAAAACGGTGGTCTGCGCATGCTGGATCAGCATATCGAACAGCCGGAAGAGAGTACCATCTTCCAGAAATACCCGCTGGTGCTGACGCAGAAACGTCTGGTGACGTTTATCGCGGATAACTTCCGTCTGATGGCGATGGGGAAAATTGATGCCCACGAGCTGGAAGGTATTCTCGATCAGGAACTGGATACGGCTGAAGAGTCGCTATTAACCCCTTCACGTTCGTTACAACGTACCGCAGAGGCGATGCCTGGATTTGGCATTTGCGCGGCAGTGCTTGGAATTATCATTACCATGCAGTCTATCGATGGCTCAATTGCGCTTATCGGTTTAAAAGTGGCCGCCGCGCTGGTGGGAACTTTCTTAGGGGTGTTCATCTGTTATTGCCTGATGGACCCGCTGGCGAATGCCATGGAACAGCAGGCCCGGGCTGAGCACTCTCTGCTGGAGTGCGTGCGTACCGTGCTGGTTGCACAAGCGGGTGGTAAGCCGACTCTGCTGGCGGTTGATGCGGGTCGTAAACTTCTTCATCTGGCTTCTAAACCCACTTTCGCCAATCTTGATGCGTGGGTTAATGCGATGCTGGAGCAAGAATAAGCATGAGGAAGGGGCCAAATCGTCGCGATCGCGGCGCAAAGACCACCATTATCCGGCGGCAAATTAAAAAGAATCATGCAGGTCATCATGGCGGTGCATGGAAGGTTGCATTTGCCGACTTTACGCTGGCGATGATGGCGTTATTTATGACGCTGTGGATTGTTAACAGCGTCAGTAAGGCCGACCGCGAAAATATCGTGGCGGCGCTGCATGGTCAGTCGATCTTTAACGGTGGCGGTATGGCGCCGTTAAACAAGCTGGGCAAGCAGCCGATAGCGCCGGGAGCCCAGCAGAAAAACGTCACACGCAATAAGCAGGATAAAGCGACACGCCCGCAAGAGACTGCACAGATCACAGAAGAAAACGCCAAAAAGGCGATGGATGTGAATGAAAAAAACGCGTTGCTGAAGAAAAAATCGGCGCGTGAACTGGGAGAACTGGCTACCAATATTGACGTCATTGCCCGTAATGCGCATATGGAAACCAACCTGGAAATGGAGATCGTTCCCCAGGGGCTGCGCGTACTGATTAAAGATGACCAGAACCGGAGTATGTTTGAACGCGGCAGCGCTAAAATTATGCCGTTCTTTAAATCGCTGCTGGTTGAGCTGGCACCGGTGTTTGACTCGCTGGACAACAGGCTCATCATCACCGGACACACGGATGCGATGAGCTACAAGAGTAACATCTACAACAACTGGAACCTCTCCGGCGATCGCGCACTGTCGGCTCGTCGCGTTCTGGAAGATGCCGGCATGCCGCAGGATAAAGTCATGCAGGTTAGCGCCATGGCGGACCAAATGCTGCTGGATGCGAAAAATCCTGAAAGCGCAGGTAACCGTCGTATTGAGATCATGGTATTGACGCAAAGTGCATCCGATACGCTGTATCAATATTTTGGTCAGCACGGAGAGAAGGTGGTGCAACCGCTGGTGGACAAGTTGGATAAGCAAAAGCAGGTAACCTCTTTACGTCAACAACCCAATTCTGTACCGCAATAATTCCGTTCCCCGTCCCCCACGCAACGTGGGGGCATATTATCCCTCAGGAAGGCAATATGATAGATGTAACCCATATCATTCCATTGGATATTCATGACGATAGCATTACGGATGTAGCCTGCCAGGGGGCGCATTTCGATGATGTTTCAGGTATCTGGTACACCGAACCTCATGAGCTAAATGGGGCGCTCAGTGATTATGTTTACCACACCGACAGTTTTAATATTGTCGCCCCTTACTATCTGGTTATTACCTCGAAGATGCAGTGCTGGAGCTGCCACCAGATTACCCGTATTCATGGGGTAATGTTTACCCGATTTATTAAGAGAAATCAGGATGGTGAAGGCTGGAAATCGGTCAGGCGTAATACCTTTCTGTTCCATATTAATTCTCTGCCTGAAGAGATAAAAAAGAACATCAAAGCCAGTAATTACTATCTGGATAAGAGTAAAACAACCGGGCTTCGCTACTGGATGAATCACTGTGAAGTTTGTGGGGAACGCTTAGGTGACTACGAACTTTTCTGCGTTGAAGATGACGCCTTCCGCCTGATGACAATTGAAAAACTGCTGCGGTCAAATGTACGAAAAGTGAATAAACTGTTTGTCAGTACAGCAGGCAATCCCGCAGACCATGCGCCAAAGGACATTGTGCGTTACTTGTGTGATGCCCACTTTGTTATGAATGGGCCAGCGCCCGCGTAAGGCACATTCATACTTCTCACTGTATAAAAATACTGTATACTTAAACAGTATTTTGGTGAGGTGAGCTATGCGTAAAATCATACATGTCGATATGGACTGCTTTTTCGCGGCGGTGGAAATGCGCGATAACCCCGCCCTGCGTGACATTCCCATTGCTATCGGTGGCAGCCGCGAGCGCAGGGGAGTCATTAGCACCGCCAATTACCCGGCGCGAAAATTTGGTGTACGCAGCGCGATGCCTACGGGGATGGCACTTAAGCTGTGCCCACATCTCACCTTACTACCCGGTCGCTACGAGGCTTATAAAGAAGCCTCGCGTCAGATTCAGGCGATTTTCTCTCGCTACACTTCGCTTATTGAACCCCTTTCGCTGGATGAAGCCTACCTGGATGTTACCGACAGCACCCATTGCCACGGCTCTGCCACGCTGATTGCCCAGGAGATCCGCCAGACGATTTTTAACGAGCTACAGCTTACCGCGTCTGCGGGAATTGCGCCGGTCAAGTTTCTGGCAAAGATCGCCTCCGATCTCAATAAACCCAACGGACAATATGTGATTACGCCCGATGATGTGCCGGAATTTATCAGAACGTTACCGTTGGCGAAAATTCCCGGCGTCGGCAAAGTTTCCGCCGCCAGGCTGGAATCCATGGGATTACGCACCTGTGAAGATGTGCAAAAATGCGACCTGGCGATCTTGCTTAAGCGCTTTGGTAAATTTGGTCGGGTACTGTGGGAGCGCAGCCAGGGTATTGACGAACGGGATGTGAACAACGACAGGCTGCGCAAATCCGTCGGCGTTGAACGTACGCTGGCCGAGGATATTCATGAGTGGTCAGAGTGTGAGGCGATTATTGAGCGGCTCTATCCCGAACTGGAACGGCGTCTGGCAAAGGTAAAGCCGGATCTGCTGATCGCCCGCCAGGGTATCAAATTAAAGTTTAATGATTTTCAGCAGACTACGCAGGAACACGTCTGGCCGCGCTTAAGTAAAGACGATTTAATTGCAACGGCGCGCAAAACCTGGGATGAGCGTCGGGGTGGGCGTGGGGTCAGACTGGTAGGGTTACACGTTACGCTGCTGGATCCACAGCTTGAACGACAATTGCTGTTAGGGCTGTGAAGCAGTAAATTGCCAGGGAGTCGTTTTTATATAGAGTATGAAACCAGACAGTAAATCTGTCTTGCAATGTGAATTGCGTCTGATTAATATACGCGCACTTTATATCCAGCCAATTTAACTGCAAAGGGGGTTAATCATGATGACAAATTCTAAAAACTCAATTTGCAGACATTCCCAGGAATAACCTTTCTTTTTGCCCTGGTAACGTCTGCCATATCCTAATTTAATTTTCCAGGAATGGTATATGGGCATTTATCATAATGTCTCTGATGCGATCGCTTATATTGCATCAGACGATCTGTGGATCGAAGGTTCTGCGATCCAACAATTACACACAACGGCAAACTTACCCGGCATGCGTCGCGTAGTGGGGATGCCAGATTTACACCCCGGTCGCGGCTACCCGATTGGTGCTGCATTCTTTTCACTCGGCCGTTTTTATCCGGCGCTGGTCGGCAACGATATTGGCTGTGGTATGGCGCTGTGGCAAACGGACATCCTCACCCGCAAATACAACGCAGATAAATTTGAGAAGCGACTGGCAGAACTGGATGACAGTGCGGAAGAAGCATGGCTTGAAGAGCATCTGCCAGAGGGCCTGATACAACACCCCTGGCGCAGCGCATTGGGGTCGATTGGCGGTGGTAATCATTTTGCCGAACTGCAGCAAGTGGATCAGGTCTTCAATACTGAACGCATCAATTTCGCCGGGCTTGATACGCAACATCTGTTGCTGCTGGCACACAGCGGTTCACGTGGTCTGGGACAATCAATTCTTCAGCATCATATTGCCTCTTTTTCGCATAACGGGCTGGAGGAAGGGAGTGACGACGCGATGCGCTACCTGACAGAACATAATGATGCGCTGGCGTTTGCTCGCGTAAATCGTCAGTTGATTGCCAGCCGCATTCTGCAACAGGTTAGGGCAACGGGGCATTCCGTGCTGGATGTGGCGCATAACTTTGTTGAGTCGTGCTGCATCGGCGGTCAGCAGGGTTGGCTGCATCGTAAAGGCGCAACGCCGGACACATGTGGACTGGTGATTATCCCGGGATCGCGTGGTGATTATAGCTGGCTGGTTCAGCCGGTGCCGAGCGAAGCCTCGTTATGCTCACTGGCGCACGGTGCGGGACGCAAATGGATGCGTACCGAATGCAAAGGGCGCCTGTCCGGTAAATTCAGCCCACAGCAACTCTCCCGTACTGAACTGGGAAGTCGGGTAATTTGCCGTGACAAACAGCTGATCTACGAAGAAGCGCCGCAGGCGTATAAATCGGCAGAAAGCGTGATTAACTGTCTGGTACAAGCTGGATTAGTGGAACCGGTAGCGCGTTTGCGCCCGGTGTTGACGCTGAAAACCCGCGGAGGAAAAAGCGCATGATGTTATTGCAACTCTCTTCCGCTCAGGGGCCAGATGAGTGTTGTCTGGCGGTAAAAAAAGCGCTGGAGCGGCTGATAAAAGAAGCGGCTCAGCAGGATGTAGCCCTTACACTGCTGGAAACGGAGCAGGGCAGGCATCCCGATACGTTACGTTCAGCGCTTGTGTCGCTGGACGGCAACAATGCGCTGACATTAAGTGAACGCTGGTGCGGTACGCTGCTGTGGATTTGTCCCAGTCCGTATCGTCCAAATTACGGGCGTAAAAACTGGTATGTCGGCGTCGGGCGCTTTGCCGCTGATGAGCAGGCGCAATCAGATGAAATCCGCTTCGAAACGTTGCGTTCTTCTGGTCCCGGCGGGCAACACGTTAATAAAACCGACTCGGCGGTGCGGGCCACGCATCTGGCGAGCGGGATCAGCGTGAAGGTTCAGTCGGAACGTAGCCAGCATGCTAACAAGCGGTTAGCGCGACTGTTAATTGCCTGGCGACTTGAACAGCAACGGCAGGATGATAGCGCTGCGCTGAAGTCTGAGCGGCGTATGTTCCATCATCAGATTGAGCGCGGAAATCCGCGGCGGACGTTTAAAGGATTGGCGTTTACAGAACGGTAACGGGGAATGAAATAACCGGATGGCGCCGTTCACAGCGCCATCCGGCATTGAGTGTGGAGACTTACTTCGCCGGAATAGACTTCAGCAGTTCAGTCAGAAGCCGCCAGTAATGACCAACGCTTTCGATATGAACCTGCTCATCCGGGGAGTGCGGACCAGTGATAGTTGGCCCGATGGAAACCATGTCCATCTCCGGATACGGCTTCTTAAACAGGCCACATTCCAGACCGGCGTGGATAATCTGAATGTTCGGCGTCTTGTTGAACAGACGCTGATAGGTTTCGCGAACCAAGTGCATCACCGGAGAGTTCGCATCCGGCTGCCAGCCAGGATACGCGCCTTTGGCTTCCGTTTTGGCACCCGCCAGCTTACCCAGAGAATCCAGCATGCTCACGACATAGTCTTTACCGCTGTCGATCAGCGAGCGAACCAGGCAGTGAATCTGCACGTTGTCGTCAGTCATGGTGACAACGCCGACGTTCAGTGAGGTTTCCACCACGCCTTTGGCCACGTCGGAATTGCGGATCACGCCGTTTGGCGTAGCGTTCAGCAGGCGAACAAAAGTATCGCGAGACTGCGCGGTCAACGCGGCTTTGTCGTTAGTTACTGCATCCAGCAGCAGCGCCAGATTCTTCTCTTTTGCTGCCAGCTCGTTTTTCAGGATTTCCTGGTAAGTGCTGACCAGCGCTTTTAGCGCATCGACTTTGTCTGCGGCAACGGCAAGGGTAGCGAAGGCTTCACGCGGGATTGCGTTACGCAGCGTACCGCCGTTGAAGTCAACCAGGCGTAGATCCAGCTCTTCAGCGTGTCCTGCCAGGAAACGCACCAGCAGCTTGTTGGCATTGCCGAGGCCGACGTGGATTTCACCGCCAGAGTGACCGCCTTTCAGACCTTTTAAGGTCAGCTTAAAGCTCTGGAAGCCAGCAGGAACTGCTTCACGCTCGAGCTTCAGGTTCGAGGTAAAGTCGATGCCCCCCGCGCAACCCATGTAGATCTCACCTTCTTCTTCAGAGTCGGTGTTGATCAGAATGTCCGCCTGCAGCCAGTTAGCCTGCAGACCAAACGCACCGTCCATGCCTGCTTCTTCGGTCATGGTCAGCAGCACTTCCAGCGGGCCGTGAACCACGCTGTCATCAGCCAGAACGGCCAGCGCAGAGGCCATACCGATGCCGTTATCCGCACCCAACGTGGTGCCACGGGCTTTCACCCACTCGCCGTCAATATAAGGCTGGATAGGATCTTTGGTGAAGTCGTGTACGGTATCATTGTTTTTTTGTGGCACCATATCCAGGTGCGCCTGCAGAACAACCGGCTTGCGATTTTCCATTCCTGCGGTAGCGGGTTTGCGAATCAGGATATTACCAACCTGATCGCGCTCGACGTGGAAACCTTTCTCCTGGGCCCAGCTCAGAATGTGTTCAGCGAGTTGCTCTTCATGGTAAGACGGATGAGGAATAGAACAGATTTTGGCAAAAATATCCCACAGCGGTTGCGGGGATAATTGAGACAGTTCAGACACGTTGAGTCTCCTTGGCGATGTCCTGTAAAACTTACTTACAGTCCACGAGGTTAGCAGAATTAAAAACACCACAAGCCTGGCTTGCGCGATGCGATCGAGAATACCACTTTCTCTGCTCACGGCTAGCAAAAAGCATGCAAAAAGAGGCGCGGATTCCGCGAAACACTGGTTTTTAGCGCGCCAGATCTCTATAATCTCGCGCAACCTATTTCCCCCTCGAACACTTTTTAAGCCGTAGATAAACAGGCTGGGACACTTCACATGAGCGAAAAATACGTCGTCACCTGGGACATGTTGCAGATCCATGCACGTAAACTGGCGAGCCGCCTGATGCCTTCTGAACAATGGAAAGGCATTATTGCCGTTAGCCGTGGTGGTCTGGTGCCGGGAGCACTGCTGGCGCGTGAATTGGGTATTCGTCATGTCGATACCGTATGCATCTCCAGCTACGATCACGACAATCAGCGCGAACTGACCGTGCTGAAGCGTGCCGAAGGTGACGGTGAAGGTTTCATCGTCATCGATGATCTGGTTGACACCGGTGGTACCGCGGTTGCGATTCGCGAAATGTACCCTAAAGCGCATTTCGTCACCATCTTTGCTAAGCCGGCAGGTCGCCCGCTGGTGAATGATTATGTGGTTGATATTCCTCAGGATACCTGGATTGAGCAGCCGTGGGATATGGGCGTCGTGTTCGTTCCACCGATCTCTGGTCGTTAATCTAAAAAGTTTTCAACGCCTGGCTATGCCGGGCGTTGTTCTTTTTGTGCTGTGTCAGGTTACACTATGCCTTAGTGAGTACTCATGGAGGCCGTAATCATGTCACAGGCTAACCTCAGCGAAGTCCTGTTTAAACCCCGCTTCAAACATCCTGAAACCTCAACTCTGGTTCGTCGATTTAATCACGGCGCGCAGCCGTCTGTGCAATCTGCCCTGGATGGCAAAACAATCCCGCACTGGTATCGCATGGTGAATCGCCTGATGTGGATCTGGCGCGGCATCGATCCGCGCGAAATCCTTGAGGTGCAAGCGCGTATCGTGATGAGCGAAGCCGAGCGCACGGACAAAGAACTCTACGACACGGTCATTGGCTATCGTGGCGGCAACTGGATCTACGAGTGGGCGAAGCAGGCAATGGACTGGCAGCAGAAAGCCACTGTGGAACAGGACCCGCAAATTAGCGGACGCCACTGGCTGCATGCCTCTACGCTGTACAACATTGCTGCGTATCCGCATCTGAAAGGCGACGAATTAGCTGAACAGGCGCAGGCCCTGGCGAATCGCGCGTATGAAGAGGCGGCTCAACGCTTGCCTGGCACTCTGCGCGAGATGGAGTTTCCTGTTGCTGGCGGCTCGCCGATTACTGGCTTCCTGCATATGCCAAAAGGCGACGGCCCGTTCCCGACGGTGCTCATGTGCGGTGGTCTGGATTCCATGCAAACGGACTACTACACCTTGTATGAGCGCTATTTTGCTCCGCGCGGTATTGCCATGTTGACGCTGGATATGCCTTCGGTTGGGTTCTCGTCAAAATGGAAACTGACCCAGGATTCCAGCCTGCTGCATCAGCACGTATTAAAAGCGCTGCCTAACATTCCCTGGGTCGATCACACCCGCGTGGCGGCATTTGGTTTTCGCTTTGGCGCTAACGTGGCGGTACGGCTGGCGTACCTGGAATCTTCGCGTCTGAAAGCGGTTGCGTGTTTGGGACCGGTGGTGCATGCGCTGCTCAGCGACCCACAGCGTCAGGCAAGCGTC
Organism: Citrobacter sp. FP75; assembly: GCF_018342065.1. Classification (GTDB taxonomy): domain Bacteria; phylum Pseudomonadota; class Gammaproteobacteria; order Enterobacterales; family Enterobacteriaceae; genus Citrobacter. The sequence continues at coordinate 74,433 of NZ_JAFDOE010000010.1, forward strand.
CCGGAGATGTACCTCGATGTGCTGGCCAGTCGTCTGGGCATGCACGACGCCTCCGACGACGCTTTGCGCGTCGAACTCAATCGTTATTCATTAAAAGTACAAGGCCTGCTGGGCCGACGTTGTCCAACGCCGATGCTGTCAGGATTCTGGAAAAACGATCCGTTTAGCCCGGAAGAAGAGTCCCGCTTAATCACCTCGTCATCTTCTGACGGTAAGCTTTTGGAGATCCCGTTTAACCCGGTGTATCACAATTTTGATAAAGCGCTGCAAGAAATAACCGGATGGATCAGTCATAGATTGTGTTAATAGATTGCTAAATTTTATTGATTTGGTAAAACAGTTGCTTCACCTAAGGAGATCGCAATGACGTTACCGAGTGGACACCCGAGAAGCAGATTGATCAAGAAATTTACCGCGCTTGGCCCTTACATCCGGGAAGGGCAGTGCGAAGATAATCGATTTTTTTTCGATTGTCTGGCTGTTTGCGTCAACGTGAAACCCGTTCCGGAGAAACGTGAATTCTGGGGCTGGTGGATGGAGTTAGAAGCACAGGAAAAACGCTTCACGTACAGCTACCAGTTTGGTTTGTTTGATCAAGACGGCAACTGGACTGCCGTGCCCATCAAAGAGACTGAAGTGGTAGATCGACTGGAGTACACCCTACGTGAGTTTCATGAAAAATTACGAGGGTTGCTAACGTCGCTCAATCTGGCGCTGGAGCCTGCGGACAACTTTAAGGATCAGCCGGTTAAATTAACGGCATAGTGAACAGCAAAATGCCGGATGGCGGCGCAACCCCATCCGGCATTTTTTACGTTACATCAGAACTGATAGGTCATGCCCACAGCAACGATATCATCATTGTTGATGGCCAGCTTATTATCGCTATCGAGCTGGTTGATTTTATAATCAACAAACGCCGACATATTCTTGTTGAAATAATAGGTCGCGCCAACGTCGATATAATTCACCAGATCTTCATTGCCGATACCTTCAATATCTTTACCTTTTGACAGCACATACCCCAGGGACGGACGCAGACCAAAGTCAAACTGGTACTGAACTACCGCTTCGAAGTTCTGTGTTTTATTGGCAAAACCACCGGAAACCGGCGTCATATTGCGTGTTTCAGAATAGAACGTTGCAATATAAATATCGTTGGCATCATATTTTAAACCCGTCGCCCAGGCTTCGGCTTTATCACCCGTACCGCGAACTTGCAGATTCTGTTGGTTGGTGCGATCGGAGTTGGTATAGGCGCCGCTGATGGCGAAATCGCTGCCGCCAAAATCATAGGTTACAGATGTACCAAAACCATCACCGTTCTGTTTTTTCACATCGCGATCCTGGTTTTTACCTTGATATTGCAAGGTGAGATCCAGTCCGTCGACGACGCCGAAGAAGTCGGTGTTACGATATGTCGCCAGACCGCTCGCGCGTTTGGTCATGAAGTTATCGGTCTGCGCGGAAGAGTCACCGCCGAACTCCGGGAACATATCGGTCCACGCTTCCACATCGTACAGCGCACCCAGGTTACGACCGTAGTCGAAGGAGCCGAGGTTTTTTAATTTCAGGCCCGCGAAGGCCAGACGTGTTTTTTGCTGGTTGGAATCGCTTTCGGCTTTATTACCGGCGAACTCGGCTTCCCAACGGCCATAACCCGTCAGTTCATCGTTAATTTGCGTTTCGCCTTTAAAACCTAAACGGATATAGCTCTGGTCGCCGTCTTTGCTGTCGTAATCCGTCATGTAATGCATGGCTTTAACTTTGCCATACAAGTCCAGTTTATTACTGTTCTTGTTATACACTTCCGCTGCCTGTACGGATGCCGATGCAACAATCCCCATCACCACTAATGCCAGAGTGCTCTTTTTCATTTTCATTCCTGATTAAAAGTACGCGCGAATATTTACTGGGTGTGATCCCCGTTAAAAGACAGGAGGGTTTTTAACGTCTGGCAATGAACGTTTTATGACAAAGTAAGAATATTTTTAAAAAAAGATGTTTATTTGTTTCTGTAATAAAAGCATCAAAATTTGCCGCTACGCTTGCTGATCCTGCGCAATAAAATTCCATGCTTTGTGCGCTGGCTGTTGGCAACCGGGGCCAGTCCTGCTAAAACGTTCGTTTGATATCATTTTCCCCAATCTTGAATGGCAGAGAATCATGAGTGACAGCCAGACGCTGGTGGTAAAACTTGGCACCAGTGTGCTAACGGGCGGATCGCGCCGCCTGAACCGCGCCCACATCGTAGAACTGGTCCGCCAGTGCGCACAGCTACATGCCGCAGGGCATCGTATTGTTATTGTTACCTCGGGCGCGATTGCCGCCGGACGTGAGCATCTTGGTTACCCTGAACTCCCGGCAACCATCGCCTCAAAACAGCTGCTGGCTGCGGTAGGGCAGAGCCGACTGATTCAACTGTGGGAGCAACTGTTCTCCATTTACGGTATTCATGTCGGGCAGATGCTGCTGACGCGTGCGGATATGGAAGACAGGGAGCGTTTCCTCAACGCCCGCGATACCCTGCGTGCGCTGCTGGATAACAACATCGTTCCTGTCATCAATGAGAACGACGCGGTGGCGACCGCCGAAATTAAAGTCGGTGATAACGACAACCTGTCGGCGCTGGCGGCAATTCTTGCCGGGGCTGACAAGCTGCTGCTGCTTACCGATCAACAGGGCCTGTTCACAGCCGACCCACGCACCAATCCGCAGGCTGAGCTGATTAAAGACGTCTACGGGATTGATGATGCGCTGCGTTCTATCGCCGGAGACAGCGTTTCTGGTCTGGGAACCGGCGGTATGGGGACGAAATTACAAGCCGCCGATGTGGCCTGTCGTGCCGGTATCGACACCATTATTGCCGCAGGCAGCAAGCCTGGCGTGATTGGCGATGTGATGGAAGGTGTGTCCGTGGGGACGCGTTTTCATGCACAGGCTTCTCCGCTGGAGAACCGAAAACGCTGGATCTTCGGCGCACCGCCAGCCGGGGAAATTACCGTCGATGAAGGCGCAACCGCCGCTATCCTGGAGCGCGGCAGTTCGTTGCTGCCAAAGGGCATTAAAAGCGTGACAGGCAACTTCTCTCGTGGTGAAGTGATCCGTATCTGCAATCTTGAAGGGCGTGATATTGCCCACGGCGTGACCCGCTATAACAGCGACGCGCTACGCCGTATTGCCGGACACCACTCTCAACAGATTGACGCGATCCTCGGCTATGAATATGGCCCGGTTGCCGTCCATCGCGATGACATGATCACTCGTTAAGGAGCAGGCATATGCTGGAGCAAATGGGCATTGCTGCCAAAGCAGCGTCATATAAGCTGGCGCTACTCTCCAGCCGCGAAAAAAATCGCGTGCTGGAAAAAATAGCCGACGAACTGGAAGCGCAAACGGAAAGCATTCTCCACGCTAACGCACAAGACGTTGATCAGGCGCGGGAAAACGGTCTGAGTGAAGCGATGCTTGACCGTCTGGCGCTGACCCCGGCGCGTCTGAAAGCCATCGCCGACGACGTACGTCAGGTGTGTAATCTTGCTGACCCGGTGGGGCAGGTAATTGACGGTGGTCTGCTGGATAGCGGCCTGCGTCTGGAGCGTCGTCGCGTCCCGCTGGGCGTGATTGGCGTGATATATGAAGCGCGTCCTAACGTCACCGTTGATGTCGCCTCCCTGTGCCTGAAAACCGGCAATGCGGCGATCCTGCGCGGTGGGAAAGAGACGTACCGGACGAATGCGGCAACAGTGGCGGTGATCCAGCAGGCGCTGGAAGCTTGCGGTTTACCGGCTGCTGCCGTGCAGTCGATAGATAACCCGGATCGCGCGCTGGTTGCTGAAATGCTGCGCATGGATAAGTACATCGATATGCTGATCCCTCGCGGCGGTGCGGGCCTGCACAAGCTGTGCCGTGAACAGTCGACCATCCCGGTCATCACTGGCGGCATTGGCGTATGTCATATCTATGTTGATGATACCGCTGAGCCAGGCCCGGCATTGAAGATTATCGTTAACGCCAAAACCCAGCGTCCAAGTACCTGTAACACCGTAGAAACCCTGCTGGTGCATCAGGATATTGCTGCGCGTTTTCTGCCGGCGCTGAGCCAGCAAATGGCGCAAAGCGGCGTCACGCTGCATGCAGACGCGACGGCGCTGGCCACATTGCAGGCAGGGCCTGCTAACGTGGTCGCGGTGAAAGCCGAAGAGTATGACGACGAGTTTCTGTCGCTGGATCTGAACGTGAAAATCGTGACTGACCTGGACGATGCCATCGCCCATATCCGCGAACATGGCACTCAGCATTCCGACGCGATCCTGACGCGCACGCTGCGTAACGCCGATCGCTTCGTGAATGAGGTGGACTCTTCAGCCGTGTACGTTAATGCTTCTACTCGTTTTACCGACGGCGGTCAGTTTGGACTGGGTGCGGAAGTGGCAGTGAGTACACAAAAACTGCACGCACGTGGCCCAATGGGACTGGAAGCACTGACCACATACAAGTGGGTAGGCTTCGGTGACGACACGATTCGTGCGTAATTGAAACCGGGTGATGCAAAAATAGGCGTTTGATTCGCAAGGCCATTGACGCATCGCCCGGTTAGTTTTAACCTTCTACCCCGTGTTCACAATCGTGGGCATGTTCTTTCAGTGCCGATATAGCTCAGTTGGTAGAGCAGCGCATTCGTAATGCGAAGGTCGTAGGTTCGACTCCTATTATCGGCACCATTTCAAACTCTTCCCAAGTCTACCGAACTCAACTAAAAGCCCGTACCTTGTGGCTTCAGGTCGTTTTACTACATTTCCAGTGTTAAGCAGGCTCAGCCAACCCCACGCTCCCCTCTGGTTTATGACTCAGGGTGTCCGTCGATAGCGGCTTTCAGGTCACGGTACTCTTCGCAGTTGGTGCCGCAGAGGTTTTTAATGGTGGCCAGTTCCGCTTTTGCCAGATCGGGGCGGCCTTTAACCATCCATGCCTCACCGAGGTATTCGCGTACTTTGGCATAGTGCGGATCAAGAGCAATCGATCGTTGATAATAGCTAATTCCTTCATCCGTACGACCCAGTTTACGTGTGGCATAACCCCGATAGTTCCAGGCCTCACGCGTGTTGGGTTGCTGTAAGGTATCAAGTAAATTGATAGCGTCCTGATAGTGACCGGTTTTCGCCAGGTGATACGCATACTGCGTTTTATCCTGATCGTCGATCATACTGCTTTTTTCTGGCAAACAGTTTTTGGTTTTGTTGTCATAAACCTGACCCTTCGGGCATGTTGGCGTCGTGGTATCGTCATTTCCCATGGCGTTTACTGAGGCCGAATAGAGCAGCCCGCTTGAGACCAGACAAATCAGCGGCAGAAATTTCGTAGCGAATTGCATTCTCATGATCCAGTCCTGTAAGTGTGTGAAGGGTGACTCCGACATGCTGTAAACAGCACATGCTTATATTCATTATTGATGTCAATAAATTGACCTGCCGTTTATTTTTATAGTGGTTCACTGAATTGGGTTATGGGACGTGGTGAGCTGACTCTGGCAGAAACTTCGCTAGCGAGGCTGCTGCTGCGTTGCGCAGTGAATACCGCCGCCGCCTGCCGCGATACCATCGATATTCAGTTGAATAATTTCACGTTCAGCAAACAGCTCCTGCAAAATAGCGCGGGTATTGCGGTCGGTTCGCTTATCACCAAACTCCGGCGCAATAACGGCTCCGTTGCAGACATAGAAATTGATATAGCCGGCGGCGAAATCATCACCCGCATAAGTCTGGCGGATGGTGGAAGGCCCTTCCAGCGTAACGACCTTCAACCGTCGACCCTTTGCGTCCGTTGCGGCGCGTAAGATCTCGAGATGACGCCGGGTGATGGGATAATCAAAGGACGACGGATCCAGCTCAAGACCGGCCACCACCGTACCCGGATGTGTGAATCTTGCATAAAAATCCGTGTGCCCATCGGTAATATCTTTTCCGGCAATGCCGGGTAGCCAGATGATTTTTTCCAGCCCCAGCAGACGCTTCAGTTCAGCCTCACACTCTGCTTTACTCACACCGGGGTTACGGTTCGGGTTGAGAACGCAGCTCTCGGTAATAATCGCCGTACCTTCGCCGTCCACTTCGATACCACCGCCTTCCAGAGTGAGCGACGAGCGGATAAATTCAGCCTTAACGTCATCAGTGACGAACTCTGCCACCTCAGCGTCGCGCTCATGTTCCTGTTTATCGCCCCAGCCGTTGAAATTAAACCCGACGCCGCCGAGCGTACCGTGGGCGTTTTTTACAAACACTGGCCCCGTGTCACGGATCCACAGGTCGTCAATTGGGTGAACCAGCAGATTAACCGACGGCCCGCACAGGCGCGCGGCGACGTCGCGGTCCTCTTCGCGTACCAGCATATTCACCGGTTCAAACGTGGCGATGGTTTTGGCGATCAGGCCCAGATTTCTCTGTACCACCGACAGCAGATGAGGTTCCCAGATTTCCGCACTGGCGCCAAACGCCATCCAGGTCGCCGCATGGGGCGCGCCTTCATCTGGCATCTGCCAGCGCCAGGTCTCTGTTGCGCTCGCGAGCTTGCTGAAGGTGCAGCCCATCATACTGGCGAGCAACATACTCGTTGAAGTGACCAGACTCTGCCTGACGAACGAACGTCTTGTTATCATGGGAAAACCTTTTGTGTCTATTCACCTGATTCACGCTGAACAGAATAATAATAGATGATAAATAATAGACAGCATTTATTTATTAGATAATAAATAATTTATGCGTCGAGAAAGTTCAGGTGAAATATATCATGAGACTGATGATCTGCAATTCATTTACCATTGATTAATGAGTAAAACTGGCCAGTATTAAAACTTCTCAACTATATATTTATGTATAAATTATATTTATTAGCCGTGTATTGCCTTGCCGCTTAAGCTGAGAGCGCCCTTCTGGCGCGTCTCTACGCAGATTGTGATCTGACCGATTGTTCTGCGCTATTTATTAATGACGTGTGGCCCGTGGACTATAGTAAAGAGGGCCGTTATTTCTGAACTTAATAACAATGGGCGGGGATGTTAATGAAGAAAATACTGATGCTGGTTGGAGATTATGTCGAAGATTATGAAACGATGGTGCCTTTTCAGGCGCTGAAAATGTTAGGCCACCGCGTTGACGCCGTCTGCCCGGATAAAAGCGAGGGAGACTATGTGCAAACCGCCATTCATGATTTTGACGGGGCGCAGACGTACAGTGAAAAACCCGGCCATCGTTTTACCTTGAATGCGAATTTTGCTGATGCGCGAGCTGCCGATTATGACGCGCTACTGATCCCCGGTGGACGGGCCCCGGAGTATCTACGGCTGAACCCGGATGTGATTCAACTGGTACAGGACTTCAACTCGGCGGGTAAACCTATCGCCGCCGTCTGTCATGGCCCACAGCTGTTAGCAGCGGCGGGAGTGTTAGAAAATCGTACCTGTAGCGCCTATCCGGCCTGTGCGCCTGAAATTCGCCTGAGCGGTGGGCATTACGCGGACATTGGCATTGACCAGGCCCACGTTGATGGCAATTTGGTAACAGCGCCAGCATGGCCAGCGCATCCTGAATGGCTGGCCAAATTTGTTGACGTGTTAATGAAGTAACTGCCTGCTAAGTCTGCACGTCGGTATACCCTGTTCGGCTATACCGACGGTATTGTTTTACCGCTGCATGAGAGCGAACACACCCCAGCCGATGTACTCCCGGGTGAAGGTGACGTGGCATTCCGGTAATGTCCTCAACAACTCCCTCACTTCCTGCGCAAAATCATCGTCCGGATTGGTCTCCAGCCATCGACGCATAGTCAACCACTTAGCTGCTTCGTATCTGTCCCAGCCTTCCTGATCAGCCAGTACCATTTCAATAACGTCGTAGCCGAGCTTACTGAAAGACGACACGAGTTCTGGAAGGATAAGAAAATCGGCGACTGAAGTGGCACCACATGCCTGAGCAATATTCTCCGTGGCTGGCAATTGACGCCAGTACGGTTCGCCGATCAATATTACCCCGCCCGGCTTGAGACTCTTTGCCAGTAGCTCGACCGTTCCGGCGACGCCGCCGCCAATCCAGGTTGCGCCAACGCAGGCGGCAATATCGTATTTTTCAGCGGCGATATACCCTGTCGCATCGGCGTGAATAAAACGCACGTGCTCAGTGACGCCCAATTCACTTGCCCGCAGGGTGGCCTGCTCGCTGAAAAGTAGGCTCATATCAATACCTACGCCACAAATGCCGTGATCGTGCGCCCAGGTACACAGCATCTCACCCGAACCGCTGCCGAGATCCAGGATACGGGTTCCCGGTGTCATCCGCAAAACCTGACCTAACGTGGCATATTTCTGCGCAGTGAACGGATTATGAATGCGGTGTTCGCTTTCACTGATCGTAAAAATACGTGGAATATCCATCACTCTCTCCTTAGCGATTATCTAGCTGGGCGCGAACGTTATTCAACCCGGTGGTGTTGATGCGGTAGGGCTGGCCCTTAACGGATTTGATCAGTTTTTTGGTTTTGAGCTTTTTGAATACCTCAAGTGTGCAGTCGCTGAGCAGAAGCCCTTCGCGGCTGTAACATTCAATGGAGGTGACGCGGCCTGAAGAATCGCGGACGTGCGCAATACGACCACCTTTGGCGAGAACGTGTAAAGTACGTTGTTCCTTACGGGATAAATTCATACTGGAAAACCTGTTTAATCATCATGTGCAAAATGTGCAAACACACAGCGGTGTCCGCATTCGATTTCGGCGCATTGATAACCAGTCCGGCCTGAGAAGGTCGGTAAGCTGATTATCGGATGATTACATTCTCCAGCATCAAAGCCTCGGGTTGAGTTGAAAGGTATTTACCTGACGTATCATACCAGTCAGGACGTGTAGGAGAATCCCCTTGTAGAAGAAGTGTGATCTGTAACGAGTAATTGCGTTTAGCGTAGGGAATAACTTTAAATTCTTGTTATGTGAGGCGTGTATTAATAGATTAAACTAATTTTATATTTTTTCACTGCCAGTAGCGGAAGCTATGGCAAGGCCGCATTGTTGGTTCAGCCTGTGTGATGTAACTTATTAGTAAAACTTGATTTTTTCGCTGCTTTATTTTGTTTTTTTTTGATAAGTTTTATTTTATTATGATGGATTATTTAAATTAAATTTTCGATTAATTGGTTTTAAGAATTTTCTTAATGCTGTTAAGAGTGTATACTCATCCTGCAAGAAGCTCTTTTGTTATCATTAAAACTATAACTATCTCCTTAACACCCGTATTGCCTCTGTCCTGAATCTCTTCTCAGGGGAGAGGTTTTTTTGCGTAAAATTTATTGTATGAGTTATCATAAATATAAATATTAAAATATCTAATGCAATGGTGTGTAATATTTAAAAATTAACGCTGCCGATATTTTTATTCAACCGATAATACAGGTAATTCAAATAGTCCCGTGGTGAAGCTATTTTTTTATGAATGATTTAATTTCAGTATTGTTTGCATGGGTATTATACAAGGTTTCTTATAATTGTCTTTTTTTCAGTGTGATAGAGTTTTTTGTTGTTGAGGTAAATGTGACGTTGTTCACGGATTTTAGTGCGTTAAGTGGCTATTTGTAGAGGGGTGCAAACGGTTGCATTCGGTTGTAATAGTATTCGTTCATTAAAAAAATATAACGACGGTATACCTTGTGACGGTATGGGATAGACAAACTTAAATGATTTCTATTCTCTCTTAGGTATACGGAACCCGCTTATGACTTCTGTTAGCTCAACACCATGGAAATTAGCAGTAGAAACAGGCAATATCAAAAAAGCACTTGTTAATACCTGATGTAATTATTGTTTTTTATCTTCCTTATATAATCGTTGTCATCATAATCATAAAATCAGCGTTCAGGGATGTGCGCTGGTTTTATCTGGTTTTTATGATTAATCCTACTCGCGCTGCATGCAAGCTTCCTCCCGCAGTACCTCGTAAATAAAATATTAAAGGATCTCCTACAATGGATATTGTTGAACGCTTTCTTAACTACACCAAAATCAATACCACGACTTCAAGAGAGAACGGTGCTAATGGCATCATGCCATCCTCTCCTGGCCAGATGGTGCTGGCAAAACTGCTGGCAACAGAACTTGAAGCATTAGGTATGGAAAACATTGAGGTCCGGGATACCGCCATTGTGACGGCAACACTGCCAGGAAATACAGAGGATAATATTCCCGTCGTTTCTTTCTTCGGTCATCTGGATACCAGTGCGGAACAGACTGCGGACACCAATGCGCAACGCCTGCATTATCGCGGTGGGGATTTGTGTCTGAACAAAGAACTGAATATTTATCTGCGCGAAAGTGAATTTCCGGAACTGAAAAACTATATCGGCGATGACCTTCTGGTGACTGATGGAACCAGCCTGTTAGGGGCTGATGATAAAGCGGCCATCGCCGCAATTATGAATGCTTTACAGTATCTGGTCGCGCATCCGGAGATTAAGCACGGGCCTGTGAAGGTCGGTTTTGTTCCAGATGAGGAACAGGGATTACGCGGCGCGAAAGCCTTTGATGTTGCCAGCTTTGGCGCTGACTTTGGCTATACCCTGGATTGCTGCGGCATCGGTGAGTTTGTCTATGAGAACTGGAATGCAGGTGATGCAGAAATCATTTTTACCGGCCAGTCTGCACATCCTATGTCAGCCAAAGGCAAGCTTAAGAACTCTTTGCTGATGGCCCATAAGTTCATTGCTATGCTACCAGGCGGAGAAGCTCCTGAATATACAGAAGGCCGCGAAGGGTATTACTGGGTAAAACAGTTGCAGGGTAACAGTGCCCGCACAGTGCTTAAGCTGGATATTCGCGATTTCAGTGAAGAAGGCTATAAGGCACGTATGGCATTTATTCGCCAGCTGGCTGTCAGCACCTGCGCGCTGTGGGGTGAAAATAGCGTGGTCTGCCACTTAGCCGATCGTTATGCAAATGTGTTCAACAGTCTGCAGGGCAACGCGCATTATCCTGTTGATATTGCGATGCGCGCCTATCAGAAATGTGGCATTACTCCGCAGCCTGTCGCCATGCGTGGTGGATATGATGGCGCGGTGCTGTCGCAAAAAGGATTGCCTTGTCCGAATATTTTTACCGGTGCCCATAATTTTCATTCAATTTATGAATACCTGCCGGTACGTTCACTGCGTGCAGCCAGTAATGTCGTGGTGGCGGTGATTGAGGAGACGTTCGCTGAGTTTGCCACAGGGAGAGCTCAGTCATGATCCAGGTCTTTATTGCCCTCCTGGTTATTGTGGTGGTCGCCCGACTGATCCTCAAAGGTTATCGTGCTGAGCCCGTGTTATTCATTGCGGGTTTGGTGTTGATGATTTGTACTGGCTTAACCGGATGGGGTTCCGTATTGCCAAAGGGGGTTGCTGGTACGGGAATTTCATTTCTCGATCCATTTGAAGTTATGCGCGATCTCTTCAGTACGCGTGCCGCCGATCTCGGTTTGATGATTATGGCGCTAATGGGATTTGCACATTATATGGATTACATCGGGGCAAATGAGGCCGTGGTGCGTGTCGTGACGAAACCATTACGCACACTGCGGTCGCCATATATTTTGCTTTTTTTCTCCTACCTGCTCGCCAGCCTCCTGCAACTGGCCATCCCTTCAGCTACCGGACTCGCCGTGTTACTGATGGGAACAATGTTCCCGATTATGCTGGGGTTAGGTCTCTCTGCGGCCTCTGCTGCTGGCGTTATTGCCACCTCGCTCGGGGTCGCGTACACCCCGACGGCAATTGATGCTATTCGTGGCTCTAAAGCGGTCAATATGGATGTGGTGGAATATGTTGTTTACCATCAGGGACCTGCGGCTCTGGCAACCGTACTGGTGGTGGGAGTTTGCCATTTTTTCTGGCAGCGGCATTGTGATCGCAAGGCAGGGACGCTACCACGGGAAATAGGCCTAACGGAGGTGACTGACTCAGGAAAAGCACCGGCTTTTTATGCGTTACTCCCCATGCTTCCAATACTGATGGCGGTGGGATCATCCGCAATGTTCGTCAGTGGTATTAACCTGAATATCATCACCATTGTCCTCATTTCAATGGCCATATGCATGCTGATTGAGTGGTTACGGGCGCGTGATTTAAAGTCAGTATGCGAAGGATTCAGCCATTTCCTTAAAGGAATGGGCTCCGCGTTTACCGGTGTGGTTGGGTTGCTGGTTGCTGCCGGGGTTTTCGCGCATGGTATTAAAGTTATTGGCGCAATCGATCAATTAATTCTGATGGCAGAACACGTGGGATTACCACCATTTGCCATGGCGGTGGTATTTGCGCTGGTGACGCTTGCCGCAGCTATCATCATGGGATCGGGCAATGCGCCGTTCCTGGCATTTGTTGAGCTTATCCCGCAAATTGCCGCCAGTATGGGCGCTAACGCCGTGGCGATGATCCTGCCAATGCAGCAGGCATCTCATATGGGGCGGGCGATTTCACCTGTCTCCGGCGTGGTGATTGCCGTTTCAAGTGGCGCGAAGATTACGCCATTCGATGTGGTAAAACGTACCGTCGTACCGTTAATTGTGGGCTTTATTACCCATACCCTTATCATCGGTATTTTCTATTAACAACAACTGCCACTAGCAAACCTCCGGTCGCAGAATCAGGAGGTTTGCTGGTTTTGGTTGTCGTCATTTTCTACATGGCGTTATACAAAATCAAAATATTATTACGATATATCTGGGTGGAGTCTAAGTGGTAAGGAATTTAGCAGCAGTGAGTCAGTTGAGACATAATTATCAGGATGAACTTGAAACGTTTACCTGGAGTGCATTAGTCGCCGTTGGTATCGCCATACATGATAATAAGATTTACTCTAAAATGTCAGAGCACCTTTTTATTATGAACTGGTTGGCAACAGCAAAAAAGAGGAAGGTATTTTCGAAGGTCGTCGCGAATGAACTTCAGTGGTTAATTGATGAAGGTAAGAAGAAAAGCATCAATGCTCAACTCAAATTTAAAATAGAGTATTTGTACGCTACATCAAGTGGTGATGTGACAATGCAGAATTACTATTTTAAATTTACCCATGTTATTGAATCTCTGAGGAATAATGGTTGGGAAAACTTCCTGCTTACACCTGGAAAGTGGCGCGATCTGAGTGAGAGTATTAAAGTCAGGAAAGGTAATTTTATCTTTATGGATGATGCCCGGTTGCAGGAGTGCTTTGGTATTCAGGGGCAGATTTTAAAACCTTTCTGCCTGCGGGTATATGGCGATGTTGAATTTGCAAAGTCGCTTTTTATCAAGAATAACCTCCCGGTTGAGTTTGTGATGCATGCTTCAAATGAGTTTTATTATTTCTATTTTCTTTTAGATGAATAATAAGAACCGTTTTCTCATTGCATAAGAAATGTTGATTGGTGAGAAGATCGTAACACAAACGCATTCTCAGTTTAATTCATCAATAATTAAAATGTCAGTGATATTGGCGTTTACGATCCTTATTTTTATTATTTGTAATCTCTGGCTGAGTCGGACAATTATTCAACCGTTGAGAACCGTGTCTGAGCATTTCTCACGGATTGGTAAAGGCGATCTAAGCCATTCCATCAACGTGCAGAGTAACAATGAAATAGGCCTTCTGTGTCTGAATTTACAAAATATGCAGAACGGGCTTCGGGATACAGTTAAAACTATTCGTGACGGTGTCGAGTCTATTAATGTCGGTATGCAGGAAATTGCTTCAGGTAATAGTGATTTATCTACCAGAACCGAGCAGCAGGCTGCGGCAGTCGTGGAGACAGCCGCCAGTATGGAACAGATATCAGCGACCACAAAAAATAATACCGATAAGTCACATCAGGCATCCGTAATGACCAGTGAAAGCACTGAAATGGCATTGCGCGGTGAGCGCTTAATGAGCGAAATGGTTGAGAAAATTCACCTGATCCGCCGTAATGCACAAAGCGTGAATGAAATATCGAATGTCATTGATAGCATTGCTTTTCAGACCAATATCCTCGCACTCAATGCTGCGGTAGAAGCTGCACGTGCCGGTGAATCAGGGCGCGGGTTTGCCGTTGTCGCGAGTGAAGTCAGGACTCTTGCACAACGCAGCGCGGCATCGGCGAAGGAAATCAGTGAACTGGTTGCCAAAGCTGGAATCAGCGTCAAAGAAGGGGTGGAAATAGCCGAAAGCAGTGGTGTCATGATGGCTGACATTGCCGGGGCAATACGCAACATCAATATATTAATGGAAGATATATCCGGAGCATCAGGGGAACAAAGTAGCGGCATAGAGCAGATCCGCGTTGCAGTGACTCAAATGGAGCAAGTGACCCAGCAAAACGCCTCGTTAGTGGAAGAAATTGCCGCGACGACCGGCAGTGTGGAAGAACAATCGGCAATGTTGTCCCAGGCTGTGGCTGTGTTTCAGGTGGAAGAAAAATCGTAGCATAGTATTCAGGACGTTAACCAGGCGCTGCTCATCTCATCAGTTGGTTATTCAGCCTGATGAGATGGCTGGCAACTGAGAGCCTTTTTTATCACTTAATTGATAATAGTTCTCATTATTATTGTTGTGTTCTGCCGGGAATGGTAATGTTGCTATCAGTCATAAACCATTAATTCCATTTTCTGTGCAGAAGAGAGCATGAACAACACCACCGGCCAAAATACATCCGCACGCCTGACACGTACCTTCTCCGTCAGTGAATTTATGGATTTTGGTGAGCGCTACGGGATTGATTACCGCTTTCCGCAGCTGTCGCAAAAGTCGGGTTTACCTCACTCCAGCCCCGTACTGCAGGGAAATGTCGAAGAGATGACGTTACCCTGCGGGATGTGCGTCACTCACTCCGATGTGCAGGTGCTGCAACCCTACGAAACCACCTCCCGCCACAGCAGTCCCCTGTATATGCTGGTGGTGCTGGAAGGTTGCGTAATATTGACGCTCAACGGGCAGGAACACGTGGTGCGTTCTGGTATGGCGTTTAGCTCGCGCCTCAGCGAACACCAGACCATGAATGCTCGTCACTCTGCGGACTGCAAACTGCGAACGTTATCGCTGGGGCTGTATCCTGACGGCGCGTGGCGTACGGGGTTACTTGAGTCGTTAATGGTTGAGTGGGAAAAATGTCAGACGCCGACGCTTATCTGGCAGGTGCCGGGCTTTTTGCTTAGCGGGTTACAGTATGCCCAGCAAAGCACGCTCAGTTACGTTTCCCGTCAACTGATGCTGGAAGGGCTAATTCTGCAGTTGTTCGGCCACGGTCTCAGCGTCTGCCAGGTGGAGAGCGGCAAGCGCCAGGCCGTAAGCGGCGAACAGCAGCGCCTCGAGATCGTGCGCCGCCTGCTGGAACAGACACCAGAAAATGACTACACCCTCAGCGAACTGGCCCAGCGCGCGGCGATGAGCCCGAGCAGCCTGCGCAGTAAGTTTCGTGCGGCGTATGGCTGCTCGGTTTTTGACTACCTGCGCGACTGCCGCCTGGAACGCGCTCGCGGCTATTTACTGGAAGGATACAGCGTACAGCAGGCCGCCTGGATGTCGGGCTATCAACACGCCACCAACTTTTCAACCGCTTTTCGTCGCCGCTACGGTTTTTCACCTGGCGATGTCCTCAAACTTTGCTAATCCATTTTTGCGCTTTGCGCGCGCGCCTGACCCACATTTTGGCGCTGCGCATACGTAACCTGGCATCCGGCATAGCTATCTCCGGCACAAATAGCGCAATAATTCTCATTTACAATTAGAAATGCCTTGGGAGATGTTCATGTTCGCAAAGACTCGGTTGGCGCTGCTGGTGGGATGGGTGACCGGTAGCGTGGCTTTTCCTCTGCTGGCGCAGGAAACAACAAAAAACGATACGGTGGTGGTCACCTCGCAAATGCAGAGCGGGGCCACCAAGCTTGCCACGCCGGATATTGAAACCCCGCAGTCGGTGTCTATCATTACCCGCGAACAGTTTGAAGAGCAGGGTGCTACCAGCGTGCGTCAGGCCGTTAGCTATACACCAGGGGTGTACAGCAACCAAATTGGCGCCTCTAACCGCTTTGATTACATCGTACTGCGCGGCTTCTCCGACGGTAGCCTCGATAACGTTTATCTCGACGGCCTGAAGATGATGGGCGACACCAATTCGCACAGTTCGCTGGTGGTCGATCCGTGGTTCCTCGAAGATATCGAAGTGGTGCGCGGTCCGGCGTCGGTGCTGTATGGTCGCTCTTCGCCGGGCGGTATTGTGGCGCTGACATCGCGCAAACCGTCGTTTGATACGGGCGGCGAAGTGAAGCTGTTCGCCGGCAATAACAATCAGCGCGGTGCGGCGTTTGATGTCACCGGCGCGTTGGATGATAACGATCGCGTGGCGGCGCGTCTGAGCGGGATGACGCGCTACGCGGACTCGCAGTTTGGTCCATTGAAGGAAGAACGCTACGCGTTAATGCCGAGCCTGACCTGGCGCATCACCGACCAGACGCGTCTTGACCTGATGGCCTATTTGCACCGCGATCCGGAAGGCGGCAGCCACTCCGGTCTGCCTTATGACGGTACCGTGGTGCCGCACTACGGGCAAAAGATCTCCAACACCTTCTTTGAGGGCGAGGATGATTACGACAAATACGATCGCCGCGAGAACATGGTGGGTTACAACATTGAGCACATGTTCGATAACGGCTGGTCGGTACGGCAAAAGCTGCGCTATCTGCATACCGACGTTGAGCTGAACCAGGTGTATGCGGCGGGCTGGCTGAATGAAACCGAGCTTAATCGCGGCTATTCCGGCTCCGACGAGAATATGTCGGCCATTACGCTGGATAACCAGCTCGACGGCAGTTTTGATACCTGGCAGGTGAACCATCGCCTGTTGGTGGGGATCGACTATCAGGATCGCAGCAACAACACCACCGGCTATTACGGTGCGTTCCCGCCGATCGACGCCTTTAACCCGGTGTACGGCGCGAAGCCGGATTACATCGATATGTATGCACGCGAGAAGCACAAGCTGCGCCAGACGGGCTACTATTTGCAAGATCAGATGTCATGGGACCGTTGGCGCATTACGCTCGGCGGCCGCTACGATCAGGTCAGCGTCTCTAACATTGATAAGCAAAACGATACCCGCAGCGATCTGGATAAAAACAACTTCAGCACCCGTGCCGCGCTGCTCTATCTGTTCGATAACGGCTTTGCGCCGTATGTGAGTTATTCCACTGCCTTTACGCCAACCAGCTTTGCTGATGAGAACGGCAACTTGTTGGATCCGATGAAAGGCAAGCAGTGGGAAGCCGGGCTGAAGTATGAGCCGGAAGGACTCAACAGCCAGTTCAGCGCGTCAGTGTTCCGCATCAATCAAACCAACATCGCCACCAAAGAAGAGCCGACCGATCCGTACCGTTCGATTGGTGAAATTGAATCTGAAGGGGTGGAGCTGGAGGCGATCAGCCAATTGACGGATAGCTTCCGTCTGCAGGCGGCGTATACCTACACCGACATTCGCTACAAGAAGAGCAGTCCGGAAGAACAGGGCAAGCGCGCCGTATATGCACCGCGTAATCAGGCCAGCACCTGGCTGAGCTACGATGTGAAAAGCGGTCCGCTGGATGGCCTGACGCTGGGCTCGGGCGTGCGCTACGTCAACGGGATCACCAGCGATCGCCTGAATACTCATACTCTGCCGTCGTACACGCTGGTGGATATGGTGATTGGCTATGACTTAACGAATATCGGTATTAAAGGGTTGAGCGCCCAGCTGAACGTCAACAATCTGACTGATAAACGCTACGTGGCGGCCTGCAACTCGCTCTCTTACTGCTACTTTGGTGCTGAGCGCAGCATTGTCGGCAGCATGTCCTGGAAATTCTGAGGTCAGAATTGGGACACCTTACCCGGCCTACAGTTGTGCGCAAATTGTAGGTCGGATAAGTGCTGCGCCATCAGGTAGTAGGGTGGGCGCGACTATTGCGTAAAACCGTTTTGCATACAAATCTGCGCGCTGGTTCTCAGAGTAAAGGCGACTTTGTCTGGGTACTGGCTGTAATAGTTATGCTCTTCTTCCAGCCCTTTCGCCTGCGCCAGACGTACCGTTTCCAGCGAGCAGGTACGGTAGATCAGGTCTTTATTCATATTGGTCTGCTTTTCGCGCTGTTTATCTGCAGACAGCGCCAGCCAGCTCTCGGACAGCGAGTAATCGTAGACCACCCGATTTCCTTTCGCCTGCACGTTCTCAATGGTAATGAATTCATCGATTTTCAGCCTTGGTTGCCCACGCATTTTTTTCTTATCTTCTGCGGCGGCATATTGGGCCAGCGCATTAATATCCATGCCTGCTATTTTCTGCTTATAGATATCGACATAGGCGGCGGGCTGTTGATAATGCTGAGCATAAGCGTTTCTTAATTCTCCGTCGCTCATCGTACAACCCGCCAGAAACAGAGGTAATAGGAGTGCCAGTTTTATTTTAGTCATGATGTTATCCCGTTCATTATTGTGGTCCCAGTCGCCCATAACAAAATAGAAAAAATGATTATGGGTGATATTTAAGGTTGTATAAACGAGGACGCGATGACACAAGTTCAATAGTCTTAAAATGGCGTAACAGGCGGAAAACCCTGCCAGAATTGGCAGGGTTTTTGAACATACAGATAAAGAATTAATGGCCGATCATTTTAGCCTTCGGGATCAGCTGGAAATACATATGTTCCGGTACCGGCGTGTCCCAGACATTGGCATACACAGCATAACCAATAGCGGCAAAAAGAATCCCCAGCACCAGTATTGCCATGACAACACCTGACAATGCCGTCTGTCGCCCTAACGCTTTACCGTTGCCCTGCGCACCCGGCGGCGTCTGCAGCGAAAAGGTCAGCGTCGAGGCGACCGGACAAGACTCTACGCAGGTCATACAGCCGGTGCATTCAACGGTGCGCACCTGAATAAGCCTGTCTACTGGAATCGCCGACGGGCAGTTCTTTGCGCATTTGCCGCAGTCGATGCAGCTTTCTGCATTACGCCGGATTTTAAACGGAGAAAGCAGGGAGAAGAGGCCGAGCAGAGCGCCATATGGACATAAATAGCGACACCAGGCGTTACGAATAAACAGGCTCATGACGCTGATTACCGCCACGAAAACAAGCGTTGCCGTGCCGATATGGCGGAAGAAATCGAGCATCTTGACGTCGATAATCATTCCGTAGGCCGACATCAGAAAGTACTGAATCCCCTGTGCGGGCATCGACAGGGCGATATACAAAAAGAAGCTCAGCAACAAATATTTCAGGCTCAGCAGCGGAATATCCAGCCAGCGCGGCAGCGTGAAATGGCGGTCAAAGCATTTTTTACCCAGATTACCAATCAGCTCTGACAGCGTGCCAACCGGGCACAGCCACGAACAGAATGATTTTTTTAACAGCAGGCTTGTTACGATAAACGCGACGAGCAGTAGCATAGAGGCGGCGTGGATCGGCGGAAGATAACCGGTTTCCAGCGTGTAGCGGATGTTCATCAACCCGGCGATGGGAAGCCATCCTTCAATCCCTCCCGGCCTTGGTATATAAACGCTGGTGCCACCCGTTTCGAAATAGCGGACCCAGTAATAGAACGCCACGCCAATATAGATATTTATCGCCAGCAGAAGAAACTGGGTGGCTCTGCGCCAGGTGCTGGTATTACGCCAGTCATTCCACGGCAGTTTTCCCCCGGTCGTTCCAGGACGGCGCTGCCAGCGCGTTCTCTTTTTCCCGTTCATGGTTTTATCGCATCCCTCATGGTTCCCCACCTACATTCAGTGGGGTTATCTCAGGATATGCTAGCGCTATTTACATATGATGTATTTGATTTGCATCTTATTAAGAGGACGGCAACGATCATTCCTGATACGTTTCTACGCGGTTACGCCCGTTGTTTTTCGCCAGATACAGCGCGCGGTCGGCTTTATCAACCAGCTGTTTGTAGTCCGGATGGTAGTCATATTCGGCGATACCGATGCTGACGGTGATCGAGAATGACTCGGTGGCCTCGGCTCCTAAGCGCAGGTTGGCGATCTTCTTACGCAGTGCTTCCAGAATAATACTGGCCTGTGAAACGTCCGACTCGACCAGCAGGATCATAAATTCTTCGCCACCGTAGCGGAAAACATAGTCGCTGCTGCGGATATGCTCATAAATCACGGCCGCCACGCTTTTTAGCGTTAGGTCGCCGGTGATATGCCCAAAGCGATCGTTGATTTGCTTAAAGTAATCAATATCTAACATCGCAAGGGTAAATGGCTTGCGTGAATGCAATGCCAGCGAGATTTCGCGGCGCATGATGGTCGGAATAAAACGACGGTTAAGCAGTTGGGTCAGCGAGTCTTTGCCGTTTTCCTGTTTGACCAGCGCCTCAAACATCGAGGAGAGAAGGAAATGAATTTTTGCCGACAGTTGGCGAACATCCTGCAATAAGCTCATTCGCGCGGTTTCTGCTGGCTGTTGCTGATTCGACAGCGTCTGGGTCAGACGACTGTCGATTTCTGCGATCAGTAATTCCATTTCTATCAGCAGATTGCTGTTGCCGAGAATGTGTTTTCCCTTATGGGAGAACCACATCCCAAAATCTGAGTTTGCCAGAAAGACCAGTTCCCCGACGGGTAACCCGGTGGCTATGTTGTAAATAAACTGATTTTCCCAGTCGGTAAACGAGCGGATTTGCCGCTCACGCTCGACGTTGACGTCATCATAAATCGTCTGCAGGCGATACTGTTCCTGCGTGTTCAGGGAGTTTTGATAGCTTGGCGAATAGGAGACGGTCATTGCCTCCAACGCGGTATCCATCGCCAGGCTGCTGAAGCAGATAGCATCACTCAACAGGTGAGGCGGGTAATCCGCTTTACTTTTCAACACCCGATACAGCTCATCCTTCAGCTTGCGCGCGCCGCGATTCACCAGATCGATGGGCAGGCCGATGCGCGCATGCACTACGCCTATCTCGCGCTGTTTGGTCAGCAACTGAGAGAGGTCTTCCTGCGCACTGCCGAGCACGCTGCGCAGCCAGCCAAACATACTGCCGCTTAGCCGCGTGCTGACCTGTTCGGTATTCAGGAACAATGCGCTCTCGGCATGAGAGAGCATGTAGTCATAAAAAACGGTCACTAAATGGCGGATCTCATCATCGCTTAACGAGGTCAGCAGCGTATGGACGTCAGGAGACGTCTGGCGCAGCAGCGCCTGCCATTCTGTCAGAAGTAATGTGTTGTTTACGGGGGCAACCTGTTCCATCTCGCAGCCACTCAAAAATACGTTTAAAAATTAAGGCGGTATTACGGACAATTACGTCACGATGGTCAAGTTAAACTCTCTTAACGATGGGTGATGCCTTCATAAATCAGCCTCAGGGCGAAGACACCAATAATGGCACCAATCACCCGACTGGCAACCCGTTGAATTCGACCATACGCGCGGCGTACGGCGGGTAAAGAAAACGCCTGGCTGAGAAAAATACGCCAGATAACGGATGACAACACAATGCCAGCCCAGGCCATCAGCCTGGCCCACGTCGGCGTGTCTGCGCTTAACGTTACCGAGAAAATACTAATGAAAAACAGCACGGTTTGTGGATTGGATAAATCCGTTAATAAGCCACGCCGGAAGAAGACGTACCAGGGCGCGGAGAGCGGCTGCTGTAACGTCGACATCTGTGGGGTCGTCTGGTGCCGGATGCTGTTCCACGCAAACCATAGCAAATAGGCGCCGCCGACCACCTTGATCAATGAAAATAGCTCTTCACACTGGGTAATTAGCGTTGCCAGGCCAAACAGCCCGAGGCCAGAATAAAATGCATCCCCCAGCGCCACTCCCAGGCCGGTCATCACACCCGCCCGGCGTCCCGACGCCAGGCTGGTTTGCACCACCACGAACAGATTCGCGCCGGGGTTAAAAAAGGTTAAGACAAACAGGCTCACCGTAAGCACGACGGCGTGTAGCGGTTCCATAAACAACGATTCCCCTGGTTCTAACGAAGTTAACACTATAATTTCAGTGAGCTGACTATTCTGAGGATCAACTCACATTGGCTAATCATACTGTGATCATGTTAATGCTCCGGATAGCGCAGCAGCATTCGGTTGTAGGCTTTGGTTGCAGCGCAAAACCTCTTTAAATTCTTGCTGGATGTGGATTTTTTATTCAGGCTGGACTAGTTATTAATCATCCTTGAATCGCATTATGAATGTTCAGGGAGCGATGATGGCTTATATAACAAATCTGGAGCTTTTATATGAAAACTGGATACAAGGTATTAATTGGTGCGTTAGCTTTAGTCTTTTCCAACGCGTATGCAGCGGAATTTATGACCAAGGTTGAGTTTGAAAAAGTTGAATCGCAATATACAAAAATTGGCGATATTTCAACGAGTAATGAAGTTTCCGTTTCGGATGCCAAAGAAGAGCTTCTGAAAAAAGCGGAAGAGAAAGGTGCTGACGTGGTGGTATTAACCTCCGGTCAAACGGATAATAAAATCCATGGCACTGCCAATATTTACAAGAAAAAATAACGCGCTGAGCTGAAAGACCCCATACCCGCTGGCTATTACACCGGCGGGTTATTCTTTTAATCGGCGCCAGAATGTGGTTCTGCTGATCCCTAAATACCGCGCGGCTGCGGCTTTATCGCCATTAAATTGCGCCAGCACCTGTTGCGCCGTCAGCGATGATGATGCCTGATGTGCCTCGGGCGCGACGGCCAGTTCCGGTAATCGCTGCTGTAAAAACTGGACGTTCAGCTCAGGCTGCGGTTCTACGCTCAAAAACAGCGCCAGACGCTCCATCATATTACGTAATTCGCGGATATTTCCCGGCCAGCCATAATTGAGCAACGTCTGCTGACTCAGCCCCAGTCCCTTACGTACCACATCAGAAAAGGGTGCCTCAAGTTCCGCCAACGACTGTTTTAAAAATCCCTCCGCCAGCGGCAGAATATCGGACAGACGCTCGCGCAGCGGCGGCAGCGTGAGGCGCAGAATGCTCAGCCGATAAAACAGATCGGTACGAAATTGACCCTGTTTCATCTCCTGCTCAAGATGGCAGTGGGTGGCGCTGATCACCCGCACATCGACCGGGATCGGCTGATGCCCGCCGACCCGTGTCACCTCTTTTTCTTCCAGTACGCGCAGCAATCGGGTCTGTAGCGGCAGTGGCATTTCGCCAATCTCATCAAGAAACAGCGTCCCGCCGTGGGCGATTTCAAACAGGCCCGCGCGTCCTCCCCGACGGGAACCGGTAAAAGCGCCATCCTCATAGCCGAACAGCTCCGCTTCCAGCAATGATTCGGTAATGGCTCCGCAGTTGACGGCGACAAATGGCGGCGAGGGCTTACCACGCCGACGGTCCTGGCGGGTGAAATATTCCCGATGAATCGCCTGCGCCGCCAGCTCTTTCCCCGTCCCGGTTTCGCCCTGAATCAACACCGGCGCACGGGAGCGGGCGTACAGCATAATGGTGTGGCGAACCTGTTCCATCTGCGCCGAATGGCCGCGCATATCGCCCAGCGTATAGCGGGTGCGTAGCGTGTCGCCGCTGGCGTATTGCCCGTTGCGGCGTAGCGTAAGGCGGGTCATATCCAGCGCATCGATAAAGGCCTGACGCACGGTGGCCGCCGAATAGATAAAGATCCCGGTCATCCCCGCTTCTTCCGCCAGATCGGTAATCAATCCCGCGCCAACTACCGCTTGTGTACCGCCGGCTTTCAGCTCGTTGATCTGCCCGCGCGCATCTTCTTCGGTGATATAGCTGCGCTGCTCCAGGCGCAAATTGAAGGTCTTTTGAAAGGCCGTCAATGCGGGCAGCGTTTCCTGATAAGTGACAACGCCAATCGACGAAGTCAGCTTGCCTGCTTTCGCCAACGCCTGCAGCACGTCGAATCCGCTGGGTTTAATCAGGATCACCGGAATTGACAGGCGGCTTTTCAGATACGCGCCGTTGGAGCCCGCCGCGATGATGGCATCACAGCGCTCGGTGGCGAGCTTCTTGCGGATATACGCCACCGCTTTTTCAAAACCAAGCTGAATAGGGGTGATGGTCGCCAGGTTGTCAAACTCCAGGCTGATGTCGCGAAACAGGTCGAACAGGCGCGTGACGGAGACCGTCCAGATGACCGGTTTGTCGTCATTGACCCGTGGTGGAAGATGCGTCTCAGCCATCGCTAACCCCAAAATTAAAGAACCTATATTGGGTTTAGTTGTGTTTCAAAAATGTTGCAATGAAACATTCAGGTCGGTTTCATGAAACGCGTGCTGACACGCTTTTGTACGAAAAAAATGCAGGGACAGAATGTAATTAATTGTTTTAAAAAGAATAAACAAAAATCACGTCTCCAATAAAGGCTTTGGCATACCCCTTGCTTTAGGTTAATCAACGAACGGTAACAAGTTGATAACAAGAGGATGGGATATGTCTCTGCACTCTCCAGGGCTGGCGTTTCGCGCCGCTCTTACCAAAGAAAATCCATTACAAATTGTTGGCACCATCAATGCGAACCACGCCCTGCTGGCCCAGCGCGCCGGGTATCAGGCGATTTATCTCTCTGGCGGCGGCGTTGCGGCAGGGTCGTTAGGGCTGCCGGATCTCGGTATTTCTACTCTCGATGATGTGCTGACCGATATCCGCCGTATCACCGATGTTTGCCCGCTGCCATTGCTGGTGGATGCGGATATCGGTTTTGGATCGTCTGCATTCAACGTGGCGCGTACCGTGAAGTCGATTTCCAAAGCCGGGGCCGCCGCGCTGCACATTGAAGATCAGATCGGCGCCAAGCGCTGCGGGCATCGTCCGAACAAGGCGATCGTATCGAAAGAAGAGATGGTCGACAGGATCCGTGCGGCGGTAGATGCGCGCACCGATCCGAACTTTGTCATCATGGCGCGTACCGATGCGCTGGCGGTGGAAGGCTTAGAGGCCGCCATCGATCGCGCGCAGGCGTACGTCGAAGCAGGCGCTGACATGCTGTTCCCGGAAGCCATTACCGAGCTTGCCATGTACCGCCAGTTTGCCGACGCGGTACAGGTGCCGATCCTCGCCAACATCACCGAATTTGGTGCCACGCCGCTGTTCACCACCGATGAACTGCGCAGCGCGAACGTCGCGATGGCGCTATATCCGCTTTCGGCCTTCCGTGCCATGAATCGCGCCGCGGAAAAAGTGTACAACGTGCTGCGCCAGGAAGGGACGCAAAAGAGCGTCATCGACATTATGCAGACGCGCAACGAACTGTACGAAAGCATCAATTACTACCAGTTCGAAGAGAAACTCGACGCGTTGTATAGCAAAAAGTAACCGTCGTAGGCCGGATAAGGCGTAGCCGCCATCCGGCAATGAATTTGTATCCTACATATTATAAAAATGACGAGGACAACATGAGCGACACAACGATCCTGCAAAATAATACCAATGTCATCAAGCCGAAAAAATCGGTTGCGCTGTCTGGCGTCGCTGCCGGAAATACCGCCCTGTGCACCGTCGGCAAAAGCGGTAACGACCTGCACTATCGCGGCTACGATATTCTCGACCTGGCGCAGCAGTGCGAATTTGAAGAAGTGGCGCACCTGCTGATCCACGGAAAATTACCCACTCGCGATGAACTCAACGCCTACAAGATCAAATTAAAAGCACTGCGTGGCCTGCCGGCAAACGTGCGTACCGTACTGGAAGCGCTGCCTGCCGCCTCGCACCCGATGGACGTAATGCGCACCGGCGTTTCTGCGCTTGGCTGTACGCTGCCGGAAAAAGAGGGGCACACCGTCTCCGGCGCGCGCGATATTGCAGACAAGCTGCTAGCCTCACTCAGTTCGATCCTTCTGTACTGGTATCACTACAGCCATAACGGCGAGCGCATTCAGCCTGAAACCGACGATGATTCTATTGGCGGTCATTTCCTGCATCTGCTGCATGGCGAGAAGCCGTCGGCAAGCTGGGAAAAAGCGATGCACATTTCGCTGGTGCTGTATGCCGAGCACGAATTCAACGCCTCCACTTTCACCAGCCGGGTGATTGCGGGAACGGGCTCTGATATGTATTCCGCGATTATCGGCGCGATTGGCGCCCTGCGTGGGCCGAAACACGGCGGGGCGAACGAAGTGTCGCTTGAGATTCAGCAGCGCTATGAAACGCCGGATGAAGCCGAAGCGGATATCCGTAAACGCGTGGAAAACAAAGAAGTGGTGATTGGCTTTGGTCATCCGGTCTACACCATTGCCGACCCGCGTCATCAGGTGATCAAGCGCGTGGCGAAACAGCTTTCTCAGGAAGGCGGTTCGCTGAAAATGTACAACATCGCCGACCGCCTGGAAAGCGTAATGTGGGACACCAAAAAGATGTTCCCGAACCTCGACTGGTTCTCGGCGGTCTCCTACAACATGATGGGCGTCCCGACCGAAATGTTCACCCCGTTGTTTGTCATCGCCCGCGTCACCGGTTGGGCGGCGCACATCATCGAACAGCGCCAGGACAACAAAATTATCCGTCCTTCCGCTAATTATACCGGCCCGGAAGATCGTGAATTTATCGCGATTGAAAAGCGTTGCTAATGCAAAACCTCTAAAGATAAAAACAGGAAATGTACCCTATGTCCGCACATATTTCGAACGTCCGCCCGGAATTTGACCGTGAAATCGTTGATATCGTTGATTACGTCATGAACTACGAGGTAGCCTCGAAAGTGGCGTATGACACCGCACATTATTGCCTGCTCGATACCCTCGGCTGTGGCCTGGAAGCGCTGGAATATCCGGCCTGTAAAAAATTGCTGGGGCCGGTCGTCCCCGGGACCGTCGTGCCGAACGGCGTGCGCGTACCTGGCACCCAGTTCCAGCTCGACCCGGTGCAGGCGGCGTTTAACATCGGGGCGATGATCCGCTGGCTGGACTTTAACGACACCTGGCTTGCCGCTGAATGGGGCCACCCTTCCGATAACCTCGGCGGTATTCTGGCGACGGCTGACTGGCTGTCACGCAATGCGGTGGCGGTGGGGAAAGCACCGTTGACGATGAAAACGGTGCTGACCGGTATGATCAAGGCTCATGAAATCCAGGGCTGTATCGCGCTGGAAAACTCATTTAACCGCGTTGGTCTGGACCACGTCCTGCTGGTAAAAGTTGCCTCGACCGCTGTGGTCGCCGAGATGCTTGGCCTGAATCGGGATGAAATTCTCAATGCGGTCTCGCTGGCGTGGGTCGACGGCCAGTCGCTGCGTACCTATCGTCATGCGCCGAATACCGGCACGCGTAAATCCTGGGCGGCAGGCGATGCCACGTCCCGCGCGGTCCGTCTGGCGCTGATGGCGAAAACCGGTGAGATGGGCTATCCGTCTGCGCTGACGGCGAAAACCTGGGGCTTCTATGATGTCTCCTTCAAAGGGGAATCGTTCCGCTTCCAGCGTCCGTACGGCTCTTACGTGATGGAAAACGTGCTATTTAAAATCTCTTTCCCGGCAGAGTTCCACTCACAAACTGCGGTAGAAGCGGCAATGACGCTGCATGAAAAACTGCAGGCCGCCGGTAAGACCGCAGTCGATATCGAAAAAGTGACCATTCGTACGCACGAAGCCTGCATTCGCATCATCGATAAAAAAGGCCCGCTGGATAACCCGGCGGACAGGGACCACTGCATCCAGTACATGGTAGCCATTCCGCTGCTGTTCGGACGCTTAACGGCGGCAGATTACGAAGACGGCGTGGCACAGGACAAGCGCATCGATGCCCTGCGCGAGAAAATTAACTGTTTCGAAGATCCGTCCTTCACCGCCGATTATCACAACCCGGAAAAACGCGCCATCGCCAACGCCATCACTCTGGAATTTACCGATGGCACACGCTTTGACGAAGAAGTGGTGGAATACCCTATTGGCCACGCGCGTCGTCGCACTGACGGTATGCCGAAGCTGGTTGAGAAATTCAAAATCAACCTGGCGCGCCAGTTCCCGACCCGTCAGCAGCAGCACATTCTGGATGTCTCCCTGGACAGAGCCCGCCTGGAGCAGATGCCGGTTAATGAGTATATGGACCTCTACGTCATTTAAGCGTGCAGGCTTAACAGGAGAGCATGATGTCTTTTAACGAATTTTATCAGCGTTCTGTTACTCAACCAGAGTCGTTCTGGGCCGAGCAGGCCCAGCGTATTGACTGGCAGCAGCCGTTCACTCAGGTGCTGGATAGCAGCCATCCGCCGTTTGCCCGCTGGTTTTGCGGCGGGACGACCAATCTGTGCCATAACGCCATTGACCGCTGGCTGGAGAAACAGCCTGAGGCGCTGGCGCTGATTGCCGTGTCATCGGAAACCGAAGAAGAGCGTACGTTCACCTTTCGCCAGTTGTATGACGAGGTGAATATCGCGGCGGCAATGTTGCTGTCGCTGGGCGTACAGCGCGGCGATCGGGTGCTGGTGTATATGCCGATGATCGCCGAGGCGCACATTACGCTGCTGGCCTGCGCGCGCATTGGGGCGATCCACTCGGTGGTATTCGGCGGCTTCGCGTCGCACAGCGTGGCGGCGCGAATTGATGACGCCCGACCGGTGGTTATCGTCTCGGCAGACGCTGGGGCGCGCGGGGGCAAGATCCTGCCGTATAAAAAACTGCTCGATGATGCGATCGATCAGGCACAGCATCAGCCGCGCCACGTGGTGCTGGTCGATCGCGGCCTGGCGAAAATGGCGCGGGTAGAGGGGCGTGACCTCGACTTTGCCGCGCTGCGCCAGCAGCATCTCGGCGCGCGTGTGCCGGTGACCTGGCTGGAATCGAACGAAACGTCCTGCATTCTCTATACCTCCGGGACAACCGGTAAACCGAAAGGCGTGCAGCGTGATGTTGGCGGTTATGCGGTAGCGCTGGCGACCTCGATGGACACCATTTTCGGCGGTAAAGCGGGCGGCGTGTTCTTCTGCGCGTCGGATATCGGCTGGGTGGTTGGGCATTCTTACATCGTGTATGCTCCGCTGCTGGCGGGGATGGCGACGGTGGTTTACGAAGGGCTGCCAACGTATCCGGACTGCGGCGTATGGTGGAAGATTGTCGAGAAGTATCAGGTCAGCCGGATGTTCTCTGCGCCGACCGCCATCCGCGTGCTGAAGAAATTCCCGACCGCGCAAATCCGCAATCACGATCTCTCGTCGCTGGAGGTGCTGTATCTGGCGGGGGAACCGCTGGATGAACCGACCGCGAGTTGGGTAACGGAGACCTTGGGCGTTCCGGTTATCGACAACTACTGGCAGACCGAATCCGGCTGGCCGATTATGGCGATTGCCCGTGGCGTGGACGACAGACCATCACGTCTGGGCAGTCCCGGCGTGCCGATGTACGGTTACAACGTACAACTGCTGAATGAAGTCACCGGTGAACCCTGCGCGGCGAATGAAAAGGGCATGTTGGTGATTGAAGGGCCGCTGCCGCCGGGATGTATTCAGACCATCTGGGGCGATGACGCGCGCTTTGTGAATACCTACTGGTCGCTGTTTTCTCGCCAGGTGTACGCCACCTTTGACTGGGGCATTCGTGACGCCGACGGCTATTATTTCATTCTGGGTCGCACGGATGATGTGATAAACGTAGCCGGACACCGACTCGGTACGCGCGAGATAGAGGAGAGCATTTCCAGCTATCCGAACGTTGCGGAAGTGGCGGTGGTCGGCGTGAAGGATGCGCTGAAAGGGCAGGTGGCAGTGGCGTTTGTCATTCCGAAACAGAGCGACAGCCTGGAAGATCGCGACATCGCGCATTCGGAAGAAAAGGCGATTATGGCGCTGGTAGACAGCCAGATTGGCAACTTTGGCCGTCCGGCACACGTCTGGTTTGTGTCGCAACTGCCGAAAACGCGTTCTGGCAAAATGCTCAGACGTACGATCCAGGCGATTTGCGAAGGCCGCGATCCCGGCGATCTCACGACCATTGACGATCCCGCGTCGTTGCAGCAAATTCGCCAGGCGATTGAGGAGTAATTCTCGTTAAATGGCCCGGGGGTACCGGGCCTGCGTCTTAATCCGCTTTCTTATACGGCCCGTGATAATAATCAAACGGCGCATATACCGTATCGGCCACGAATGATAACGGCACATCGATAAATAACAGTGCTAAATCAAAATAGTTATAATCGTAAGCGCCAGGGTTTTTTATTTTATCAACGTCATGGTGCATACCCACGTAATACGTATTTGAGTCCTCACCTTCCGTGCGTGCATTAATGCTGCCACATCCTGAAAGTAATGCGCTGATAAATAGCGCCATTACCGCAACCGTCTTTCTGCTCATGCTATGACCTGGCTTATCGCCCCGTTTTACCATAACGGTAGAAAAGCGGCTTTTTACCCGCAGAACTTAAGCCACCAGGTCAGGACTCATAGAGTGAGGATTGCACGCCGTAGCCCGGATAAACCACGTGAGTGGTGCATCCGGCAAAGAGGTTTTTACAGCGCGACGCTTTCGCGACGACGCAGTAGGGAAAAAGGCCCCGGCCCACTAAGGGTAAATACGGAAATCAACGTGAAGCTCAGCGCAATGATGCCCAGCACCAGATAAGCTCCCTGGAAACCAATACTCTCATACATTTTTCCGGCCAGAACTGACATGAAAATCATGGCTAACTGTTTGAAGAAACAGAAACACACCAGATAAATGGTGGCTGAGAAACGCACTTCAAACTGGCTGGTGATGTATTTGAAGCAACCGACGATCAGGAACGGTATTTCAAACATATGCAGCGTTTTGAGGATAACGACCTCCAGTGCAGAGGTGGCGAAGGAGGATCCGATAATCCGCACCGACATAATCGTACCGGCCAGCAGCAGGGCGTTCTTTCCGCCGATGCGATTCACAATCAGCGGCGCAAAGAACATGATAGAGGCGTTGAGCAATTCCCCCATGGTCGTGACGTAGCCGAACACGCGGGTGCCCTGTTCACCAGAGGCAAAGAATGAAGTAAAGAAGTTGGCGAACTGTTGGTCAAATACATCATAAGTACAGGAAACACCGACCACGTATAGCGAGAGGAACCAGAGTTTCGGTTGTTTAAATAACTCCAGCGCCAGCTTCAGGCTGAATGCCGAGTTGTTGGCACCTACCGCATCGGCGACTTTTGCAGAAGAAGGGGCATCTGTTTTTGAAAAAAGCAGCAGCAATGCCAGAATGACCGCACAGCCGGAACCTAACCAGAAGACAAACTGGTTGTTGATGGTGAACATAATTCCGGCAATCGAGGCACACAGCGCCCAGCCCACGCAGCCAAACATGCGTGCGCGACCAAATTCAAAGTTGCTTCGGCGGCTGGCTTTTTCAATATACGCTTCAATCGCTGGTGCCCCGGCATTATAAATAAAGCCAAGGTAAATCCCGCCGACAATCGAACCCAATAAAATATTAGCCTGTAATAACGGGCCAAAGACGTAAATAAAGAACGGGGCAAACATTACCAGCATGCCGGTAATGACCCACAGCAGGTGTTTGCGCAATCCGAGTTTATCAGACAGCAGACCAAATACTGGTTGGAACAACAAAGAGAACAGCGAAATACAGGCGAAAATGATCCCCGTATCCCCTTTGCTGATATGGTTTACATCGTGTAACCAGATAGGGAAGAAGGGGAAATAAGCGCCCATAATGAAAAAGTAAAAGAAGAAGAAAAAGCCGAACATCCAAAAGTTAGTGTTTTTTAAATAATACATGATGGACTTCCTTAGGCAAAATAAGGGCAGGTTGCAACCTACCCTTTATTATTTTTAACCCCAGATAATCTGGTAGTGGTAATGCCCTGCGCTCAGCAGGTATTCCGGGGAAACGGACGGGCTCCACGAATCATCCCCGCCGACGCCCATATGGAAGCCGTCAATATTGAGCCAGGTGCCCGCCTCCGGCTGCAGCAGGTGGCGGTGGCTGGTTTCCATCAGTTGCTTCTGGCTAAAGTGGCTGATGTTGAACTGAAAGTCGCCGCGCCACTGGTGTGCGCCGTAGCGCAATTCGCGCGTCCCGCAGCGCAGACCGTTTTCGCCTGGGAAAACGTACGGGGTATACATCTCATCAAGCGACACATCCCAACGGTCAAAACAGGCGGCGCTCAGCCTGTCCGGGTAGTTCTCATGCGGGCCGAGACCTAACCAGTTCACCCGCTCAGCGACGTGCGCCAACTGGCAGCTCAGGCCGATGCGGGCCGGATGTGGCGTGCCGTTGGCGATGTCGACATCTACCGTTACCTGCATCTCACCATGACCGTCGATACGGAATGACTTGCGGCTGATAAACAGCGTTTCGCCCTGATGCTGCCAGGCGTGGGCGGTAGTAATCAGTACGCTGTTCGCCAGCGCTTCGGCTTCGCATAGCAGCAGCAAAGGTTCTGCGCAGTAGTGACCGGCGGCCTTCCAGCGTTCGACCCAGGCGTTAGGATCGATGCGGGTTGATTCGCTCACGCCGATGTCGTTGTCCAGTGGCGCGCGGGTGAACTGGTCGGTAATCGGAGTTAACAGTTGGGCTGTATCGCCAATCCAGTACTGTGTCAGCAGGCCAGACTGACGGTCGAATTGCCAGCGCTTGTCGTTGGCTGACGCGATAAAGCTGTTCTCGCTAACGGTCAACTGTGGCGCGGTGCTGGCGCGCGGTGGCTGTGCCAGACTGAGTTTCTCCTCCAGCTTCCACTGCTGCCAGGCGCTGATATGCCCGGCGTCTGACCACGCGGTTGCCTGAGGTTGTTCTACGCGCACCGTCAGCCAGAGCTGGCCTGCGGTGTCCGGCATCGGGACATCTGGCAGGGTAATCACCTGGTGGCCCTGCGGGGCGATATCCAGCTCGATTTCTCCGGCGGCCAGCGGGTTGCCGTCCTGGGCTATCGACCAGTGCAGAACTTCGTTATCGCTGCGGCGGAACAGATACTCACTGGTCACTTCAATCTGGCGTTCAGCGCCCGGCAGTAACGTGAACTGGAAAAACTGCTGTTCATGTTTCGCCTCATATAACGCCGGGTGCGGGGTGCGATCGGCGAACACCAGTCCGTTCATGCAAAACTGACGATCGTTAGGCGTGTCGCCAAAATCACCACCGTAGGCTGACCACGCCTTGCCATTTTCATCATATTTAATTAGCGACTGATCCACCCAGTCCCAGACAAACCCGCCCTGCAGGCGCGGATACTGACGGAACGCTTGCCAGTATTTGGCGAAACCGCCAAAGCTGTTGCCCATGGCATGGGCGTATTCGCAGAGGATCAGCGGACGCTGTTCACCGGGCATCGACAGCCACTTTTTAATCGACCATTTCGGTACGGCGGGGAAGGGCTGATCCTGATCGACGCGGGCGTACATCGGGCAAATGATATCGGTCGCCGCGGTATTTGCGCCGCCGCCTTCATATTGCACCGGGCGTGACGGATCGTCTGATTTTATCCAGCGGTAGAGCGCGTCGTGATTGGCCCCATGACCGGATTCATTGCCCAGCGACCAGATGATAATGCTCGGGTGATTACGGTCGCGCTGCACCATGCGCGTTACGCGCTGGCTTATGGCGGGCAGCCAGGCGGGATCGTCGGTGAGGCGATTCATCGGCACCATGCCGTGGGTTTCAATATTCGCTTCATCCACCACGTACAGACCGTAGCGATCGCACAGGCTGTACCACAATGGATGGTTCGGGTAATGGGAGCAGCGCACGGCGTTAAAGTTATTCTGCTTCATCAGGATGATGTCCTGCACCATCGTCGCCTCGTCCATCACCTGACCGTTGACCGGGTGATGCTCATGACGGTTGGTGCCGCGAATCAGCAGCGGCTTGCCGTTAAGTAACAGCAGGCCGTTTTCAATGCGGACCTGGCGGAAACCGACGTCACAGGCTTCGGCTTCAATTAGCGTACCGTCAGCGGTCTGTAACTGCACCACGGCGCGGTACAAATTGGGCGTTTCCGCGCTCCATAGCGCCGGGCTTTCGATGTTCAGACGCAGAGTAACCCGGTCATGATAAGCGCCGCGTTCATCAATAATCTCGCTGCCGAGCGGGGAAGTCGTTTCGTGAGCAAGCGTCTCACCTTCCCACAATTGCAGGGTGATGCGTAAATCTTCGCTCTCGTTGCCCGCCACCCTGACTTCGGCTTCCAGCGCGGCGCGGCTGAAGTCGTCGTTAAAACGGGTGTTAATACGCAGGTCGCGGATTTGCGTGGTGGGTTTATGCAGCAGGGAGACATCGCGAAAGATACCGCTCATGCGCCACATATCCTGGTCTTCCAGATAGCTGCCGTCGCTCCAGCGCAGCACCATCACCGCCAGGCGGTTTTCTCCGCGCAGCAGATAATCGCTAAGATCAAACTCAGACGGCAGGCGGCTGTCCTGTCCGTAGCCGACCCAGCGACCGTTGCACCACAGATGAAACGCGGAATTGACGCCGTCAAAAATAATGCGCGTCTGACCCTCATCTAACCACGCGTCTTCGACATTGAATGTGAGCGAGTAACATCCTGTTGGGTTTTCCGCTGGAACATACGGAGGATTCACCGGAATCGGGTAGGTAACGTTAGTATAAATCGGCGCATCAAAGCCGTCCATCTGCCAGTTAGACGGCACGGTAATGGTCTCGGCCTGCGCTACATCCTCTGTAAGCCAGCTTTCCGGCACTGCCTCCGGCGCGGCGAACCAGGCGAACTGCCACTGGCCATTCAGAGAGCGCAACTGAGCCGAACGCCTATCGATACGCGCGTCATCCGCTGAACGCCAGCTACAGAACGGCGGGTGCGCCTCCAGCCGGTTAAGCTGCGTGACGCCGGGGTTTTCCCAGTCACGGCGGGCCAGTACGGCGGAGAGTGAATTTGTGTTCAGGTTCATGACGGTATCCTGTTTGAATTTGTTACTCGCTCACAATTCCAATCAAAATACGAATAAGCGATCCCTGCTGTAAAGGA
>NZ_JAFDOE010000011.1 GCF_018342065.1 Citrobacter sp. FP75
CCGTGTCAGTGGAGGCGCATTATAGGGAGTTATTTCAGGCTGACAAGGGGAAATTTAAAATAATCTTCCAAGTGCGTATTTTTTATTCTTTGTGTTTATTTTAGCGACGTCTTGCTGGTTAATTGCGCTATTTCCCGAGCAAAACCCGCAACCTGTTCCCAGTCGGTGTACACCACTTCTTTATTCGTATCCGTTTCACCGCCTGACATCTTCATAATCAGTTGGATCATGACGCGGTCATACCAACGATAACGGGGATACAGCAAAGCCCCAGCAATTACCGCGCTGCGATCCGGCCGCCACGGCGAACTCATCAGAAACTTGCGCGCATAGCTGTTGGTTTGCGGTGTGCGCTTTTCCGGTTTACGGGCAACCAGGTTAACGGAGTAGAACGCGCTCGGCATCGAATTCAGCCGCGTAGCGTTCTTTTTCACAAACTCCTGAAAAGCAGCATGGTAATGACCGTAGCGAATCGATGCGCCAATCACCACGCTGTCATAATTTTGCCAGTCAGGTTCCGCGGTACGATGTAAATTAAGCACATCCGCCCAGATGCCCAGCTCTTTGAGCTCAGAAGCCAGATACTCGGCAATTTCGCGCGTTTGTCCATCCCGGGAAGAAAAAAGAATCAGTGTTTTCACGTGTTACTCCATTATTCACGCCAGAAGGTAGGGGTAAAGAGTACCAGTAGAGTAAAGACTTCCAGACGACCAAACAGCATATTGGCAATCAGGATCCATTTCGCCACCGGATTCATGCTGGCAAAGTTGTCGGCAACCACACCCAGCCCTGGCCCCAGGTTATTCAGCGTCGCGACAACTGAAGCAAAAGCGGAGAAGTCATCTACACCGGTCGCGATAATCGCCAGCATACTGATAATAAAGACCAACGCATAGGCCGAGAAGAATCCCCATACCGCTTCGAGAATACGTTCCGGCAATGCACGATTACCCAGCTTAATACTGTAAACCGCATTCGGGTGGACCAGACGTTTCAGTTCACGGTTACCCTGCTTAAACAGCAGCAGGATACGAATCACCTTCAAGCCACCGCCCGTTGACCCGGCGCAGCCACCAATAAAGGCAGAACACAGCAACAGTACCGGCAGGAACAGCGGCCAGCGGGCAATGCTGTCCGTGGTGAACCCCGCGGTGGTCGCCATCGACACCACCTGGAAAAAGGCCTGATTGATCGTCGTGAGCGCTGAACCATAGGTATTGTGTATCCACAGCACCAGCGTACAAACAACCACCAGCGTCAACTGTACCCCGATGAACATACGGAATTCCGGGTCGCGCCAGTAAACCTTCAGACTACGCCCGCTTAATAAAGAGAAGTGCAGGCCATAGTTACACCCGGAGATCAGCAAGAAGATAGCAATAATCGTGTTGATCGTGGGGCTGTCGAAATAGCCCACGCTGGCGTCGTGCGTTGAGAAGCCGCCGATAGCAATGGTGGCAAAGCTATGACCAATAGCGTCAAACGCAGGCATACCGGCAAACCACAGCGCCAGCGCGCAGGCCACCGTCAGCAATACATAGATAAGCCACAGGGTTTTCGCCGTTTCGGCAATACGCGGACGCATTTTATTATCTTTCAGCGGCCCCGGCATTTCTGCCCGGTAGAGCTGCATCCCACCGACACCAAGAATCGGCAGAATAGCCACCGCCAGCACGATGATCCCCATCCCGCCGAACCATTGCAGCATCTGTCGATAAAAGAGAATCGCGTGTGGCAATGAATCCAGTCCCACCAACGTAGTAGCCCCGGTGGTGGTTAAGCCGGAGAAGGATTCGAAAAACGCATCGGTGATCGTTAGATTAGGACTTTCCGCAAAGATAAACGGTAGCGCACCCACGCTGCCCAGCACGGTCCAGAACAGGACCACGATAAGAAAGCCTTCGCGTGATTTCAGCTCACCCTTTTCCTTACGGTTCGGCCACCACAGCATGGAGCCAATCGCCAGCGCGGCAAAGAAAGTTTGCGTAAATGCACGACCCGCCCCATCACGGTAGATGAGCGCTACCAGTCCGGGGATGATCATTGTCCCCGAGAATAAGATGACCAGTAGTCCAACGATTCGGGTAATGGCGCGAAAATGCATCTCTGCCGCTTCCTTAGTTCTTTAAAATGAGGTGGGGATTATTCTTCAATCGCTAACAATTGCAATGAACCTCGACTAAAATCCGCCAGCTTTGCTGAAAATTCATCCACTTTCGCGTAAGGAAGCGCTACCCGTAGCTGAACGAATGCCTGGTAATCACTGGAAACGATTTTACCGTCGAACTGCCCCAACAGTGCTTCAATACCGGCCAGTTGGCCGTACTCACACTGCAAAGTATATTCGGTTAACGGCGTCTTGCGCTGCGTTGTTAATTGCCGCAGCGCCTGATTCACACCACCGCCATAGGCTTTTACCAGCCCACCGGTACCGAGAAGAATACCGCCGTAGTAGCGCACCACCACCGCAGTTATCTCGCCGACGCCGCTGCCCATTAGCTGAGCAAGCATCGGTTTACCTGCCGTACCCGCCGGTTCACCGTCGTCCGAAAAGCCCAACTGTTGCGAATCATCCGGCGCACCCGCCACCCACGCCACGCAATGGTGCCGGGCGTCCGGGTGTTCCGCTTTGACTGACTCGACAAAGGCTTTCGCCGCCTCTACGCCGTCCGTGTGGGCGAGCAGCGTAATGAAGCGGCTTTTTTTGATCTCTTCAACGACGCTAACCGGCGCCGCAGGGATTAACCAACTGTCCATTACGCCAGTTTCAAATCCCGGGTCATATTTTCGATATGGTTCTCGTGGACAACCACGTTGTCTTCAATACGAATACCGCCGAACGGCTTCAGCGCATCAATTTTCTGCCAGTTGAAGTGGTTGCTGAACTGCCCTTCACGCCATGGCGCTAACAGTGATTCGATAAAGTAAATGCCCGGCTCGATGGTCAGGACCATGCCCGGTTGCAGCACGCGCGTGCAGCGCAGGTACGGGTATTTCGACGGCGCAGCGAGATGCGTACCGCTATCATCCTGCATAAACCCTGCAACATCATGGACCTGCAGACCCAATGGGTGACCAATACCGTGCGGCATAAACGGTCCGGTAAGATCGTTTTCCACCATCGCCTCTTCACTCATGCCGGTGATGATTTGATGCTTACGCAGCAGCTTCGCGATGCGCTGATGGAACTGAATGTGGTAGTCCACATAGCTGGTGCCCGCTTTCATAGTGGCAATCAGCGCCAGTTGCTCGTCATTCACATCCTTCACCAGATGCGCATAGTCGTTGTCGCTTTTCGCCGACCAGGTACGCGTCAGGTCTGCCGCATAGCCGTTATATTCCGCCCCGGCGTCCAGCAGGAAGCTGTGGATTTCAGACGGAGCCTGATGATCCAGCTTGGTGTAATGCAGCACGGAAGCATGTTCGTTAAGCGCGACGATGTTGCTGTAAGGTACGTCGGTGTCGCGATGCCCCGTGGCGGTCAGGTAAGACAGATTGATATCAAACTCACTCATGCCGGAACGGAAGGCCTCTTCCGCGGCACGATGACCGCTCACCGCCATTTTTTGCGCTTCACGCATACAGGCCAGTTCATAATCTGTTTTGTACGAACGGTAATAATGCAGGTAGTCGATTACGCCTTTCGGGTTGATGTTGCTGGCCGCAATGTCCAGCTGCAGCGC
Organism: Citrobacter sp. FP75; assembly: GCF_018342065.1. Lineage (GTDB taxonomy): Bacteria > Pseudomonadota > Gammaproteobacteria > Enterobacterales > Enterobacteriaceae > Citrobacter. The sequence goes on from NZ_JAFDOE010000011.1 coordinate 3,684, forward strand.
ACGCTCCGGAACCGGGCCGATGTACCCGATATTGCCGCGCGCGGCAGGCAGCTGGCTACCAATCACATCGGCCTTTGGCAGTGCAATGATTTCAACTTCTTCGGTCCAGAAAGACGTCGGCAGCGGCTCAACGTTGTGCCAGTAATCAACTGGCAGGTAGAACCACAGTTTCGGCTTATTCACGCCATCCACCAGCAACCAGCAGTTAGGAACCTGCGTGACGGGTACCCAGGCTTTAAACTGCGGATTGACCTTGAACGGATACGGATGGTCATCGAGAAAAACGTTAACCAGCTCGCCGGAGTGAATAAGTAACGCATCGAGCTTGAAACGCGCCAGCGCGTCGCGCGTACGTTCTTGTAATGTAACGATATGATTTTTATAGAGTGCGGCCAGTGATTCCATTATTTTCCCTTCTGTTTTTTTGACCTCAAGTCTCCGCATCTTAGCACATCGCTTTATGACTGCGTGATTTCTACCGAGCGTGATCTGCCCGTCATTTCTTTAATCATTCATTTGCATTTTATTAACATAAAACACACACTTCGATTCATCTGGTATGACCAGATCACCTTGCGGATTCAGGAGACTGACATGCTTTACAAAGGCGACACCCTGTACCTCGACTGGCTGGAAGATGGCATCGCCGAACTGGTGTTCGATGCCCCTGGCTCGGTCAATAAACTCGACACTGCAACCGTAGCCAGCCTCGGCCATGCGCTGGATGTGCTGGAAAAACAACACGATTTAAAAGGGTTGCTGCTGCGTTCTAATAAAGCGGCCTTTATTGTCGGTGCTGATATCACCGAATTCCTTTCGCTGTTCCTCGTTCCTGAAGAACAACTAAGCCAGTGGCTGCACTTTGCCAATAGCGTCTTTAATCGCCTGGAAGATCTGCCTGTCCCAACCCTGTCTGCAGTAAACGGCTATGCGTTGGGCGGCGGTTGCGAGTGCGTACTGGCAACCGACTACCGTCTGGCAACCCCAGACCTGCGCATCGGACTGCCGGAAACCAAGCTGGGTATTATGCCGGGCTTCGGTGGTTCTGTGCGTATGCCACGCATGCTGGGAGCAGACAGCGCATTGGAAATTATTGCCGCAGGTAAAGATGTCGGTGCCGAGCAGGCACTGAAAATCGGCCTGGTTGATGGCATTGTGAAGCAGGAGAAACTGTTTGATGGCGCGATGGCAGTACTGCGTCAGGCAATCAACGGTGATCTCGACTGGAAGGCCAAACGCCAGCCGAAGCTGGAACCGCTGAAGCTCAGCAAAATTGAAGCGGCAATGAGCTTTACCATCGCCAAAGGCATGGTCGCGCAGACCGCGGGTAAACATTACCCGGCGCCGATCACCGCAGTAAAAACCATTGAAGCCGCCGCCCGCTTTGGTCGTGAAGAAGCGCTGAATCTGGAAAACAAAAGCTTTGTTCCACTGGCTCACACCGTTGAGGCCCGCGCGTTAGTTGGTATTTTCCTCAACGATCAGTTCGTCAAAGCGAAAGCGAAAAAACTGACGAAAGATATTGAGACACCGAAACAGGCTGCGGTGCTGGGCGCGGGCATTATGGGCGGCGGTATCGCCTATCAGTCGGCCTGGAAAGGCGTGCCGGTTATCATGAAGGACATCAATGACAAATCACTGACGCTGGGCATGACCGAAGCGGCCAAACTGCTGAATAAACAGCTTGAGCGCGGCAAGATTGACGGTCTGAAAATGGCAGGCGTAATTTCCACTATCCATCCAACCCTGGATTACACCGGCTTTGAGCGTGTGGACGTAGTCGTGGAAGCGGTTGTTGAAAATCCGAAAGTGAAAAAAGCGGTGTTGGCAGAGACCGAAGATAAGGTGCGCCCGGATGCTGTTCTGGCGTCGAACACCTCGACGATCCCAATCAGCGAACTGGCCAGCGTGCTGAAACGCCCGGAAAACTTCTGTGGGATGCACTTCTTTAACCCGGTGCACCGCATGCCGCTGGTAGAGATCATTCGCGGCGAGAAAAGCTCGGATGAGACCATTGCCAAAGTCGTCGCCTGGGCCAGCAAAATGGGCAAGACGCCGATTGTGGTCAACGATTGCCCCGGCTTCTTTGTTAACCGCGTGCTATTCCCTTACTTCGCAGGTTTCAGCCAGCTGCTGCGCGATGGCGCAGACTTCCGCAAGGTCGATAAAGTAATGGAGAAACAGTTTGGCTGGCCGATGGGCCCAGCTTATCTGCTGGACGTGGTCGGTATTGATACCGCACATCACGCGCAGGCGGTGATGTCCGCAGGCTTCCCGCAGCGGATGCAGAAGGATTATCGCGACGCGATCGACGCCCTGTTCGACGCCAGCCGCTTTGGCCAGAAAAATGGTCTCGGATTCTGGCGTTATAAAGAAGACAACAAAGGCAAGCCGAAGAAAGAAGAGGATGCCACTGTTGATGGCCTGCTGGCAGACGTCAGTCAGCCGAAGCGCGATTTCAGCGATGACGAGATTATCGCCCGCATGATGATCCCGATGGTCAACGAAGTGGTGCGCTGCCTGGAAGAAGGCATTATCGCCAGCCCGGCTGAAGCCGATATGGCACTGGTTTACGGTCTTGGCTTCCCTCCGTTCCACGGAGGCGCGTTCCGCTGGCTGGATACGCTCGGCAGCGCGAAATATCTCGATATGGCGCAGCAATACCAGCACCTCGGCCCGCTGTATGAGGTGCCGGAAGGATTGCGTAATAAAGCGCGTCATAACGAACCGTACTATCCCCCGGTTGAGCCTGCCCGTCCGGTCGGCGACATGAAAACGGCTTAAGGAGTCACAATGGAACAGGTTGTAATTGTTGATGCGATCCGTACCCCGATGGGCCGTTCGAAAGGGGGCGCGTTTCGCCACGTGCGGGCGGAAGATCTCTCCGCACACTTAATGCGTAGCCTGCTGGCGCGTAATCCGGCGCTGGAGCCAGCGGCGCTCGATGATATTTACTGGGGTTGTGTGCAGCAGACGCTGGAGCAAGGGTTCAATATTGCCCGTAACGCCGCGCTGCTGGCGGAAGTTCCGCACTCCGTCCCGGCTGTTACCGTCAACCGTTTATGCGGTTCATCAATGCAGGCGCTGCACGACGCAGCACGCATGATTATGACTGGCGACGCACAGGCTTGCCTGATTGGCGGTGTAGAGCATATGGGTCACGTGCCAATGAGCCACGGCGTTGATTTTCATCCAGGTATGAGCCGCAACGTGGCAAAAGCCGCCGGTATGATGGGCCTGACGGCGGAAATGCTCTCCCGTATGCACGGTATCAGCCGTGAAATGCAGGATGCCTTCTCCGCACGTTCACACGCTCGCGCCTGGTCCGCCACGCAGTCTGGCGCGTTTAAAAACGAAATCATCCCGACCGGTGGTCATGATGCCGACGGCGTGTTGAAACAGTTTAACTACGACGAAGTTATCCGCCCGGAAACCACCGTCGAAGCGTTGTCCACCCTGCGTCCGGCGTTTGATCCGGTCAGCGGCACGGTTACTGCCGGTACCTCTTCCGCTCTCTCCGACGGTGCCGCTGCCATGTTGGTGATGAGCGAGAGCCGCGCCCGCGAGCTGGGTCTGACGCCGCGCGCGCGCATCCGCTCAATGGCGGTGGTCGGCTGCGATCCGTCAATCATGGGTTACGGCCCGGTTCCAGCCTCAAAGCTGGCGCTGAAAAAAGCCGGGCTTTCTGTCAGTGACATCGGTTTGTTTGAGATGAATGAAGCCTTTGCCGCGCAGATCCTGCCGTGTATTAAAGATCTGGGGCTGATGGAGCAGATTGACGAGAAGATCAACCTCAACGGCGGCGCGATCGCCCTGGGTCATCCACTGGGATGTTCTGGCGCGCGTATCAGCACAACCTTACTGAACCTGATGGAGCGTAAAGACGTGCAGTTTGGTCTGGCGACGATGTGTATCGGGTTAGGTCAGGGTATCGCGACGGTGTTTGAGAGAGTGTAAATCAGGAAAAGTATCTCAAAGCCAATGACGTCAGAACAAGGCGGCAAGCGAGCAAATCCCGATGAGCTTACTCAAGTAAGTGATTCGGGTGAACGAGCGCAGCCAACGCAGTTATGGCGTCATTGGCGAAGAGAGACAGTTTAGTTGCCGTTCTTCCCGCCTGTCAGGGGCGGGTTTTTTATTGCTTAAATAAACGCGAATGCGTCACCAAACAGGCGGTCTTCACGCGCCTGACGCTCATTACAGAACAGATCGCGCGCGATTTTTGCCATCTCAAAACGCCCGGCAATGTAGATATCATGCTCCGCCAGCGTACCGTGATCCTGCAATACTGCCGTTAATACGGTCCCCGTACGACCACGCCAGCCAGCTTCAGGCTGTTCAACCACTGGCTCAACGCGCAGATTAGGGTGATTAACTGACAGGGATTCCAGCTCAGAGAGATCGTAAAGATGCTTCTCTTCACGCCCGCCCCAGTAAATCGTAATGTCACGATTTGGATTACGCGCCAGCGCGGTAAGCAGAATGGAACGAACGTAAGAGAACCCCGTACCGCCAGCAATCAGAATCAGCGGACGATCGTCTTCATCGCGCAACCAGGCTTCGCCATGCGGAATGTCGACCTTAATCTCCCGGTCTTTCAGTATTCGATCCATAACGGCCATGGCATACAGATTAAGCTCAGAGGCGCCCACGTGCAGCTCAATGAATCCGTGCTCATCCGGCGTTGATGCCATGGAGAACGGACGCTTATCTCGTTCATCCATCACGACCATTAAATACTGACCAGCACGAAAGGAAAACGCCGCGTCTGGCACTAAACGGACGCGATATACGGTGTCAGTGATAGCTTCTACCGAGGTCACTTTACAGCTTAAGGTTGTCATGCGCTCTCTCTGTCGGATCAATAGGCAAAACGATCGCGCCTCAGGCGCTTTTGCCGTCATTAAAGATGGCTAGTTCATCCCAAATTGCGTCAATACGCGCGGTCACTTCAGGATCTTTTTTAATCGGACGGCCCCATTCACGTTGGGTCTCGCCCGGCCATTTATTGGTGGCATCCAGTCCCATTTTTGAACCCAGGCCGGAGACCGGCGAGGCAAAATCCAGGTAATCAATGGGCGTATTCTCTACCAGCACCGTGTCCCGGGCCGGGTCCATACGGGTGGTAATCGCCCAAATCACATCATTCCAGTCACGTGCGTTAACATCATCATCGCAGACAATAACAAATTTGGTGTACATAAACTGACGTAAAAACGACCAAACGCCCATCATGACGCGTTTGGCATGGCCCGCGTACTGTTTTTTGATCGTGACAACCGCCAGTCGATAGGAACAGCCTTCCGGCGGCAGGTAAAAATCGACGATTTCCGGGAACTGCTTTTGCAAAATAGGCACGAACACTTCGTTCAACGCCACGCCCAGCACGGCAGGTTCATCAGGTGGACGTCCGGTATAGGTGGAGTGATAAATCGCATCTTCACGCTGGGTAACGTGTGTGACGGTGAAGACCGGGAAGCTATCTACTTCATTGTAGTAACCCGTATGGTCGCCATACGGTCCTTCCGGAGCCATTTCACCCGGTTCGATATACCCTTCCAGCACAATTTCGGCACTGGCTGGCACTTCCAAATCGTTGGAAATACATTTGACCACTTCAGTCTTGGTTCCGCGCAGCAATCCGGCAAATGCGTATTCCGATAACGTGTCAGGCACTGGCGTCACCGCGCCCAAAATCGTTGCCGGATCGGCCCCCAGCGCTACAGCAACCGGAAAACGCTCACCAGGATGGGCTGCACACCACTCCTGATAATCAAGCGCACCGCCACGATGGGAAAGCCAGCGCATGATGAGCTTGTTTTTGCCGATCAACTGCTGACGGTAGATACCCAGATTCTGCCGCTCTTTATGCGGGCCACGCGTAACGGTAAGCCCCCAGGTGATCAGCGGTGCGGCATCTTCCGGCCAACAGGTCATGATTGGAATACGGTTGAGATCGACGTCATCGCCTGACGCGATTTTTTGCTGACAAGGCGCACCGCGCAGCCGTTTGGTCGGCATATTCAAAACCTGCTTGAACTGCGGCAGCTTATCAAACAGATCGCGAAATCCTTTTGGCGGCTCCGGCTCTTTCAGAAACGCCAACAGCTTACCCACTTCCCTTAGCGCTGAGACATCTTCTTGTCCCATCCCCATAGCAACACGCTTTGGCGTGCCAAACAGGTTGCACAATACCGGCATCGAATAGCCTTTAGGGTTCTCAAACAGCAACGCGGGTCCGCCCGCACGCAGCGTGCGATCGGCAATTTCGGTTATTTCCAGATGAGGATCCACTGGAAGCGTAATGCGTTTGAGCTCGCCCTGCTGTTCAAGCAACGTCAGGAAGTCGCGTAAGTCGTTATATTTCATGGCGTCCATTGTGGCCTCTTCGTAAGCGCCTCATTATACGGCGTTCATCATTGTGATGCTGTATTTTTGTTAAATTAGCGTGAACTCTGGCAGCCAACAAAGAAGCAGCTTGGAGGGTGAAGTGTATAATTTAACTTAGCGCATGGCTTTTGCTATGCTTGCGCTCAGAACAAGCGGATAAGAGTTATTATGCAAGCCTGGTATTTACTGTACTGCAAACGTGGGCAACTTCAGCGTGCCCAGGAACACCTTGAAAGACAGGCGGTGGGCTGTCTGACACCCATGATCACCCTGGAAAAAATAGTGCGTGGAAAACGTACTACAGTCAGTGAACCGCTTTTCCCAAACTACATGTTTGTCGAATTCGACCCGGAAGTGATCCACACCACCACCATCAATGCCACACGTGGCGTCAGTCATTTCGTCCGCTTTGGTGCGACACCGGCAACGGTTCCATCTTCCGTTATTCACCAGCTTTCCATCTACAAGCCGGAGGGGATTGTTGATCCGGAAACACCACAGCCGGGAGATAGCGTGATTATCACCGAAGGTGCATTTGAAGGATTGAAGGCGATTTTCACCGAACCTGATGGCGAGGCACGCTCCATGCTTCTGCTCAACCTGCTGAATAAAGAGGTTAAGCAGAGCGTGAAAAACACCGGTTTTCGAAAACTTTAAACCCGCTTCAGAAAGTGACTTCGAATAGCGTTCTGACATTGGCGTCGATTGCTGCAGCCAGGCGTTGAGGATCTTCCCCGCGCCAGTGCGCAATACGCTCAAGAATGTGCGGCAAGTGCGCAGGCTCATTACGCCGTGAAGCCGGTTTCGGCGTTAAATCGCGGGGGAGTAAATAAGGGGCATCGGTTTCAATCAGTAGCCTTTCCACCGGGATAAACGGCAACAGCTCCCGCAGTTCCATTCCCCGACGTTCATCGCAGACCCATCCGGTGATGCCAATATACAGCCCTCTATCCACACATTCCTGCATCTCCTGACGAGAACCGGTAAAGCAGTGCAACACAGCGCCTGGAAGACTGTCCAGCCAGGGTTCCAGCAACGTCAGAAAGCGCTCATGTGCATCGCGGCAATGCATGAAAACCGGCATCTGCAGCTCAGCGGCTATGCGTAATTGCGCCTCAAATGCCCGTTCCTGCTCCTGCGGCGTGGAGAAATTACGATTGAAATCCAGGCCGCATTCACCAATGGCAACCACCTCTGACTGGTTTGCCAGCGCCACAATAGCCTCTTCGGTTGAGGATTGCCACTGGCTACTATCATGCGGGTGGACGCCCGCCGTAGACCAGCAATGCGGATAATGCTGTGCCAGCTTTAACGCCTGCTGGCTTTCGTGCAGGTTAGTTCCGGTCAAAAGCATGCCGTTCACACCGGCAGAAAAGGCGCGAGCCACCACGTCATCCCTGTCTTTTGCAAATTGCGTACTGGTTAAATTAACGCCAATATCAAACATGCTTCCTCCCATATGGCAACCGCCCTTACGGGCGGTTGAATTTATTCTTCGGTTTTATCGGCGGCTTCAGCTTTTTCGTTCTCGGCCTCGTTATCTTCGTCTCGCGTACGTCGCTTACCGACATAGAAACGGGAGAAGAAAACACCGACTTCAAACAAGCAGTACATCGGTATTGCCAACAGCGTTTGCGAGAAGACATCTGGCGGGGTCAGTAACATCCCCACGACAAATGCGCCCACCACAACATAAGGGCGTTTTTTACGTAACTCGTCTGGTGTCGTAATGCCCATCCAGCACAGCAGCACAATGGCAACGGGAACCTCGAAAGAGACGCCAAAGGCCATAAATAGCGCCATCACGAAGCTGAGGTAGCTGGCAATATCCGTCGAGACCTGTACGCCCTGCGGGGCCGTATTGGCAAGGAAACCAAACGCCAGCGGGAAGACGACAAAGTAAGCGAACGCCATACCGATATAGAACAGCAGCGAACTTGAGACCAGCAGCGGCACAACAAGACGGCGTTCATGCTTGTATAAAGCAGGCGCAATAAAGGCCCATACCTGGTACAGGATCACTGGCGCTGACAGAATTAGTGACACCATGAAGGTGAGCTTTATCGGGGTAAAGAACGGCGAGGCCACATCTGTGGCGATCATCGTCGCACCCTGCGGCATTTGCTTGATCAGCGGTGCCGCAACCATATGATAAATGTCGTTGGCAAAGTAAACCAACGCCAGAAAGATCACGATTACCGCGATAATGCAGTTCAGGAGTCGCTTACGCAGCTCAATAAGATGCGTGATGAGCGGTTGGGTATCTTCTACAGCCATGTTTACGGTTTATCACTCGACGAAGGGGAGGATTCGACAACAGGCGCGGCGGATTTCTTTTCTGCGTCCATCAACGTTACAGAAGCGGTTTCCGTCGGTTCCGGCGAATTAACACCCGTGGATTGCGGTTTTTGCTCCGGCGAGCTTGCCTGCGCTTCAGCGGTAGCCGGGGTGACACCCTCGTGCTGTGCTTCACTGTCTTTCACCACCGGATTATGGATGGTGTGCGCTTCATCGCTCGCTTTCTCAGCGTCGTTAACACTGTACGAACGCTTCATCGACTCCGCAGCTTCACGCAGTTCATCCATCGATGCTTTCAGCTCCGGCGTCAGATTTGTCAGGCTCGCTTTCTCAACCTTCTTCAGGCTGTCCTGAAACTCCTGGAGCTTCAGCTCCTGGGTCAGTTCATTCTGCACCGTAGTTGCAAGGGAGCGCAACGCGCGAACCCAACCCGCGACCGTTTTTACCGCCACTGGCAATCGTTGTGGCCCCAGGACGATGAGGCCAATCACGAACACCAATAACAGTTCGCTAAAACCGATATCAAACACGAATTATACCTGCTCTTTATCGTGGCTTTTGGCGTCTTCTTTTTTCACTTCGCCCTGCTTATCGGTAATGGACTTAGCAGTAAAATCAGCATCCTGGCTGGTTTTATCTTGCTTGGGCTCATCATCACCCATCGCTTTTTTGAAGCCTTTAATAGACGCGCCAAGGTCGGAACCGATGGAGCCGAGTTTCTTGGTGCCAAATAGCAGTACAACGATGACGGCAATGATCAACAACTGCCAGATACTGATACCACCCATACATGTTCCTCTGTCATAGATGATGAATTAATAAGACCGTAGTATACGTTACACGACCTGCCTTGAGCGATGAAAAATTCAGCGCATTTTGCGCCAGCCTATCAACCAGGCAATAACGCCGCCCGCCATTAGCCAGACAGGCATCAGTCCCCACTCAGGGCGGCTTACCAGCAGGAATGTCCCACTTAACAGCAGCGTTGCGCCAATACCCAATAAATAACGGGATTGTCCCTGACGAACATGATTCGCCTGAAGCTCGCGCGCAATCTTATCAACACTGTGTTGTAAATATTTGCCCTGGCGCAAACTGTCATACACAAGTTCAGGTATTTCTGGCATTTTTTCGACCCAGAACGGTGCTTTTTCTTTAAAAGCCCTGACAAGCGCAGGAATACCGACCTGATCTTTGATCCACGACTCAAGAAATGGCTTGGCCGTTTTCCACAAATCTAACTGCGGATATAGCTGTCGTCCGACACCCTCGACATATAGCAATGTCTTCTGTAACAGCACCAACTGAGGCTGCACTTCCATATTAAATCGACGTGCCGTGTTAAACAGATTCAACAGCACGTGACCAAATGAAATCTCCGACAGCGGTTTTTCAAATATCGGCTCACACACGGTACGAATAGCAAATTCAAATTCTTCAACGTTGGTGTCCGGCGGAACCCAGCCAGAATCCACGTGCAGCTCGGCAACCTTGCGGTAGTCGCGATTAAAGAACGCAATGAAGTTCTCAGCCAGGTAGCGTTTATCTTCTTTATTTAACGAGCCAACGATCCCGCAATCAATACCAATGTATTTCGGGTTTTCAGGGTGTTCATAGCTGACAAAAATATTTCCAGGATGCATGTCCGCATGGAAAAAACTGTCGCGGAATACCTGAGTAAAGAAGACCTGAACGCCACGCTCAGCCAACAGCTGCATATTGGTGCCGTTCTTCTCAAGCGCGGTCACATCCGAAACGGGGATACCGTAAATACGCTCCATCACCATCATGTTCTGGCTGCAATAGTCTGAATACACTTCAGGGATGTACAGCATCGGACTGTCTTCAAAATTACGTCGCAGCTGGATCGCGTTCGCCGATTCGCGCAGCAAATTCAGCTCATCGATCAGCGTTTTTTCATATTCACGAACCACTTCCGTTGGCCGCAGGCGGCGTCCATCTGGCAGCAAACGAGGCACCCAACGCGCAAGACGGTAGATCAGTTTTAAATCCGCTCTGATGACCGGCAGAATGTCCGGGCGAATGACCTTGATCACCACCTCTTTGCCGTTCGATTTCAGCCGCGCAGTGTGTACCTGTGCAATAGACGCGGATGCCAGCGGCGTGATGTCAAAATCATCAAACCATTCTTCAACGGGGAGTCCCCCCATGGCTTCTTCGATTTGTTGTTTTGCGCGTTGACCATCAAATGGGGCCACCCGATCCTGTAAAAGTGCAAGCTGATCGGCAATTTGCGGAGGAAAAAGATCACGACGAGTGGAAAGCATTTGACCAAACTTGATCCACACCGGCCCCAGCTCCTGCAAAGCCAGTCTCAGTCTCTCACCCAGCGGTTTTTCTTTATGTCGGTTAGGCATCCAGAACAATGTGTAACGCCACAACCGAAGCGGCAGCGTAATACGCATTTTGGGGATGAGTTCATCAAGACCGTAGCTTAAGAAAGTGCGAATGATGAAATAAAGGCGCCGTACTTCACCTGGCGTCATTTGGCCTCCAGTTTTTCCAGCCGTTTGGCCAGAGATTCGACCGCACGCTCAACGGCAGCGATTTCTTCGGCAAACCATGCAACTTCAAGCTGACCCGGGGCCATACGCCATTCTTCGGTGATCGCTTCGGCAACGTAACGCTGCTGACGTTGAACGGTGTGGTATAAAAACCTAGCCCCGCCACGCAGGGCTTTGCTAACCCCTTCCGCAACGATATCGCCGGTATAGGGTGCTAACAACTCTGCGGGATCGAACTCCGCGAGGTCAGCCAGTGCAACAAAGTTCTGCACCACCTGAATATCGCCCTGCACTTCCAGTTCACCGCTGCGAATAAGCGTCGTGAGTTGCTGCCGGTCGCGCAATTTCGGTAACACGCTGGCATGTGTGATCACGGTGCAATCAGCTTCGCCTTCCCATGCCCCCAGTACATCAACCTGGCGCTCACTAAACACCAGGACTAGCGGCGTCGAAAATCCTCTGAGATCTACACGCAGCACCTTGCTTTGCAAACGCATTCTGGCCAATTTCAGCGCTGGTGAACGATACAGAAAGGTGTTGAGCAGATTTTCAACGCCTGCGGTTACTAAGGGTTTAAAAGGCATCCCCGATCTCCTGTCAGAACTTGTAACCACGATGCAGCGCAACAACACCCGCCGTCAGGTTGTAGTAATCAACGCTTTCAAACCCGGCATCTTGCATCATTGCTTTTAACGTGTCCTGATCGGGATGCATGCGGATGGACTCCGCCAGATAGCGGTAACTATCTGCATCGCTTGCCACCATTGAACCAATACGCGGCAGAATGTGGAAAGAATATGCGTCATACGCTTTGCTCAGCGGTTCAATAATCGGCTTGGAGAATTCCAGCACCAGTAAACGTCCGCCTGGCTTCAGCACGCGATACATGGAACGCAGCGCTTTGTCTTTATCCGTAACGTTACGCAGGCCGAACGAAATGGTAATGCAGTCAAAAGTATTGTCCGGGAACGGCAGTGCTTCCGCATTCGCCTGGACGTACTCGACGTTGCCAATTACGCCAATGTTGCGCAGCTTTTCGCGACCCATTTTGAGCATTGAGTCATTGATGTCCGCCAGAACAACTTTCCCGGTTTCACCCACCATACGAGAAAACTTCGCCGTCAGATCGCCCGTACCGCCGGCTAAATCCAGGACCGTCTGTCCGCGGCGCACGCCACTGCAGTCAATGGTGAAGCGCTTCCACAAACGATGAATGCCAAATGACATTAAGTCATTCATAACGTCATATTTAGACGCCACAGAATGAAAAACGTGGGCCACCATGTCAGCTTTCTGCTCTTTAGCGACGGTCTGAAAGCCAAAGTGCGTCGTTTCTTGTGAATTATCCACCATCTCAGTGCCTGCTCATCCAAAAAATGTTCGAGAAGTGTAACAGATTGGGGCAATTTGCCCTACCCTTCTGCCGGGTTACACTACCCCAAATGGGCTAGTTTGATTGCTGATTTACCGCCTCTTCATCGGGGTAAGTCTTGTCTTGTTGCGCCTCCGGGACCGAACGTAAGCGAAACTCTTCATCCTGAGCCGTGGCTTGTTCAACCAGTTCAGGGTTAATCTCGCGCTTAATTTCAACGCCTAATCCACGGAACGCTTCTGCCTGCGCCAGAACGTTTCCGCGCCCCGAAGAGAGCTTTTTCATCGCCTGACGATAGTTATCCTGTGCCTTGTCCAAACTCTGGCCAATCGCCGACATATCATCGACAAACAATCGCATCTTGTCATAAAGCTTGCTGGCCCGGTCCGCAATTTGTTGCGCGTTACGGCTCTGATGTTCATAGCGCCACAAATTTGCGATGGTGCGCAATGCCACTAACAGCGTAGTGGGGCTCACCAGCATAATGTTATTTCTGAGCGCTTCGGTAATCAGTTCGGGCTGTCTGTCCAGCGCCAGCAAAAATGCGGGCTCAACGGGGATAAACATCAGCACATAGTCAAGCGTACGTAACCCCGGAAGCTGCTGGTAGTCTTTACGGCCCAGAAGACGAATATGGTTACGCACGGAAGCAATGTGCTCCTGCAACGCACTTTCGCGGGTGTAGTCATCTTCTGCGTTAAAATAGCGCTCATAGGCGATCAGCGTCATTTTCGCGTCGATCACCACATCTTTTCCCTGCGGTAGCCGGACTATAACATCCGGCTGCATCCGCGAACGGGCGTCGTTTTCGATACTGACCTGGGTTTCGTATTCATAGCCTTCACGCAGACCGGAAGCCTCCAGTACCCGCGTGAGGACGACTTCTCCCCAGTTACCCTGGGTTTTGTTATCGCCTTTCAGCGCCCGCGTCAGATTAACCGCTTCCTGTGCCATCTGCGCGTTCAACTGCTGGAGATTACGAATTTCGTGCGCCAGGGTATGACGCTCTTGCGCCTCTTTGCCAAAGCTATCCTGCACCTGACGGCGAAAACCGTCCAGCTGTTCACGCAGGGGGGTCAGCAGGCTATTCAGGCTTTGACGGTTTTGCTCATCAACACGGCGATTGCTGTGCTCAAAAATACGGTTCGCCAGATTTTCAAACTGCTCACTCAGGCGCTGTTCGCTGTTGATCATCTGGCGGATTTTCTCTTCCGCATGCTGTTGCGTCGCTTCGAGCCGTGTAGTGACTTCCCGGAGATCGGCCTCCAGAGAGGTATTAATGCTGTGCAGGCTGCGGAGTTCATTGTTGAGTAGCTCGCACTCTTCACGCCAGTGGGCTTCCTGCGCCAGCTGTTGACGAGCAGCGCTTAGCGCAATATCCAGTTCACGCCGTTCTTCGATAAGATCTGCGCGGATTTGGTCGGCTCGCGCTTTTGTCGCCAGCCAGCCCACGAGCAGCCCTGCAGCTAACGCCACGACGGCACTTATCATTATCGAAATATCCACTACGCCCCCTTACAGCAACGACTTACCCGCACAAAATAGAATTGTGCTGTATAAACGTCCAGTTTAAAAGGAATTTCCTGCGAGGTACTACGCAAAATAAAAAGGCCGAACGCGTCGGCCTTTTCTTAAAGAAGAGAGAATTACAGCAGGCGACGCGCTGCTTCTACTACGATTTTCACTGCGTGGCTTTCCGTTTGCTTCATGGTTTCTGCATTCGGAATCTCTTGCTGAGTACGGTTGACGATAACACCTGCAACCATACCGGCACGCAGACCCTGGCTTGCGCACATGGTCAGCAGCGTAGCGGATTCCATTTCATAGTTCATTACGCCCATGGACTGCCATTCTTCCATCGAGCCTTTGAAACGGCTCACTACGCGACCAGAGAAGGTGTCATAACGTTCCTGGCCTGGATAGAAGGTATCAGAAGAGGCGGTAACGCCCACGTGGGTGGTGGCGCCGATAGATTTCGCTGCTTCCACCAGCGCGGTGGTGCATTCGAAATCGGCAACCGCCGGGAATTCCATCGGTGCAAAGTGCAGGCTCGCCCCATCCAGACGAACAGACGCGGTGGTAACCAGCACGTCGCCAACATTGATATGCGGCTGAATAGCACCGGTCGTACCGATACGCAGGAAGGTACGAATGCCCAGTTGCGCCAGTTCTTCTACAGCAATAGAGGTGGACGGGCCACCGATACCGGTAGAACAAACGATCACTGCTTTACCATCCAGTTCAGCACGCCAGGTAGTGAACTCGCGATGAGATGCCAGCTTAACCGGCTTATCCATCAGCGCGGCGATCTTTTCCACACGCTCCGGGTCGCCAGGGACGATAGCAAGCGTAGCCCCTTGTAAATCGTTCTTAGTGAGGCCGAGATGAAAAACATCAGACTTAGACATAAAAAACTCCTCTGTGAATCGGTTTTGTCAGAAGAAGCAAAAACATACTTTACCGAAGGCATGAACATATTTTCGTGACAGCCATCACTATGATGTAAATCAATTGCATTAACTTACCGTCAAATAGTGACACAAATCACATTAATAACTCGATACAGGCAAGCCTTGCACAAAAGATAGACCGTTTAAGGCAATGTGGTTCGTTGCACGCGTCTATAGTTAACGATGCGCTATTTGGCTAAATACTTAAGGGTACGGAGAATACCATGGCAACAACACGACAATCTGGCTTTGCACCTGCTGTATCCCCACCTGCTGCTACGGCAGTTCACACCCCGGATAACGAAATCATCGCGGGTATAACGTCGATTCCGTCTCAAGGCGATGATATGCCGGCGTATCATGCACGCCCGAAACAGAGCGAGGGTCCGCTACCGGTTGTTATCGTCGTACAAGAAATTTTTGGCGTTCATGAACACATCCGTGATGTTTGCCGTCGCCTGGCGCTGGAAGGGTATCTGGCTGTCGCACCAGAGCTGTACTTCCGCACTGGCGATCCGAATGATTTTGCCGATATTTCAACGTTGCTAAGCGGTCTGGTGGCAAAAGTTCCGGACTCTCAGGTGCTGGCCGATCTGGACCACGTCGCCAGTTGGGCCTCGCGCAACGGCGGTGACGCGCATCGGCTGATGATCACTGGTTTTTGCTGGGGCGGGCGCATCACCTGGCTGTATGCCGCGCATAATCCGCAGCTAAAAGCGGCTGTGGCGTGGTACGGCAAACTGGTCGGAGACAAAACGCTGAACTCCCCCAAACATCCCGTCGATATCGCCACCGATCTTAACGCCCCTGTTTTGGGGCTGTATGGCGCTCAGGACACCAGTATTCCACAGGAGACCGTCGAGACGATGCGCCAGGCACTGCGCGCGGCGAACGCCAAAACGGAAATCGTGGTCTACCCCGATGCCGGACACGCGTTTAACGCCGATTATCGCCCGAGCTATCACGAGGAATCCGCAAAAGACGGCTGGCAGAGAATGCTGGCGTGGTTCGTGCAGTATGGCGGGAAGAAATAATTATTGCCCGGCAAACCGATCATCAAAACGGAGGCATTAGCCTCCGTTTTTGTTTTTACGCCTGACGCAGATTCTGCGCTGCTTTGACCATATTTGCCAGCGCAGCGCGGGTTTCCGGCCAGCCGCGGGTTTTCAGGCCGCAGTCCGGGTTGACCCACAGACGCTCCGCCGGAATACGCTGCTCCGCTTTCTTCAGCAGGGCTTCAATCCACTCCACGCTTGGGACGTTCGGCGAGTGAATGTCATACACGCCCGGCCCGATTTCGTTCGGATAGTCGAACTCTTCGAACGATTCCAGCAGCTCCATGTCGGAACGCGAGGTTTCGATGGTGATCACATCCGCGTCCAGTGCAGCGATGGAATCCATAATGTCGTTAAACTCGCAATAACACATGTGGGTGTGGATCTGGGTTTCATCCTTCGCCACCGCAGCATTGATACGGAAGGCTTCCACCCCCCAGGCCAGATACGCCGCCCAGTCGCTGCGGCGCAGCGGCAAACCTTCGCGCAGTGCCGGTTCGTCGATCTGGATAATGCCGATACCCGCCGCTTCCAGATCCGCCACTTCGTCACGCAGCGCCAGCGCAATCTGTTTGGCGATGGTTTCACGGGTCACATCTTCACGCGGGAACGACCAGCAAAGAATGGTCACCGGGCCGGTCAGCATACCTTTTACTGGTTTGTCGGTCAGCGACTGTGCGTATTTCGCCCACTCCACGGTGATCGCTTGCGGGCGGCTGACGTCGCCAATCACCACCGGCGGCTTCACGCAGCGAGAACCGTAGCTTTGCACCCAACCGTTCTGGGTAAAGACGAAGCCGTCCAGATGCTCGCCAAAGTATTCCACCATGTCATTACGCTCGGCTTCGCCGTGTACCAGCACGTCAAGACCCAGACGTTCCTGCTCAACAATCGCCTGCTTGATGTGCTCCGCAATACCGGTGCGGTAGTTACCCGCATCCAGGTTGCCTTTTTTGAAGTCCAGACGCAGGCCGCGAATTTCCGTGGTTTGCGGGAAGGATCCAATAGTCGTCGTTGGCCACGCAGGCAGATTAAAGCGGGCACGTTGCGCTCTCGCGCGTTCCGGATAAGCGTTGGTACGCTGGCTATCCTGCGCGGTGATCGCCGCCAGCCGTTTTTCGACTGCCGCATTGTGTACGCGGGTAGAATGGCGACGAGCCTGAATCGGGGCGCTCCATTCGGTAATCGCGGCGGTTTCACCGCTGTTCAGCGCATCGCGCAGCAGTGCCAGCTCGCCGCATTTTTGCAGGGCGAAGGCGAACCAACTTTTTACTTCCGCATCGAGGCGAGTTTCGACACTCAGATCGATCGGGCTGTGCAGCAGAGAACAGGAAGAGGCTACCCACAGCGCACGTTTGCCGACAATCCCCTTAATTTGTGCATATTTCTCGGTCAAATCGGCACGCCAGACGTTACGCCCGTTAATCAAACCCGCAGAGAGCAGCCAGTCGGCTGGCAGGCGCTTGTGCAGCTCGTCGACGTCATCCTTACCGTGAACGAAGTCTACGTGCAGGCCCTGCACTGGCAGCGCGGTGATGGTATCCAGGTTCGGCGTGACGCCTTCGAAATAGGTGGTCAGCAGCAGCTTCACCTGACCGGTGAGCGCGTCATACGCTGGTTTAAAGGCGTTCAGCCATGTCTGGGGCAGCTCCAGCACCAGCGCCGGTTCATCAATCTGAACCCACTCAATGCCACGCTTTGCCAGCTCTGCCAGCACCTGTTGGTAAACCGGCAGAATGTCGTTTAGCAGGCTCAGGCGATCAAATTGTTCGCCCTTCACTTTGCCCAGCCACAGGTAGGTTACCGGTCCCAGCAGCACAGGCTTCACTTTGTGGCCAAGCGCCAGCGCTTCGTCCACTTCATCCAGCAACTGAGTCCAGGTCAGTTTGAACTGCTGGCCTTTAGTGAACTCCGGCACCATGTAGTGATAGTTGGTGTTAAACCATTTGGTCATTTCTGCCGCCGCCGCCGGTTCACCGGTCGGTGCACGACCACGGCCAATGCGGAATAAGGTGTCAATATCGACGGAACCATCTTTGTTCTGATGACGGGCCGGGACGTTACCCAGCAGCAGACTGGTGGTCAGCACGTGATCGTACCAGGCAAAATCGCCCACCGGCAGCAGGTCAACGCCAGCCTGTTTTTGCTGATCCCAGTGACGGGCACGCAGCTCGCGACCCGTTGCCAGTAATTCTTCACGAGAGGCGTTACCTGCCCAGTAGTTTTCTTGCGCTTTCTTCAGCTCGCGACGCAGGCCAACGCGAGGGAAACCGAGGGTGTGATTCAATATTGTCATTTTTCTTCCTCTCTTATTTTATTGAATCTGAAGCAAAAACTCTAAATAGTTCGGCTTGCAGGAAGGCGGCGACACAGCGCATCCCCAGGAGCTTACTGAAGTAAGTGACTGGGGTAAGCGAGGAAGCCAACGCATCTGCAAGTCGAAATATGACGAGTTTTGGACGTCCAGATGTTTACACATCTATAATTGGCAGGTACTGTATAATCCTCAAGCGCAATTTATTCATGCCGAAGTGAAGGACTTTCATGATCGAGATTAAGCATCTGAAAACGCTACAGGCGTTGCGGAACAGTGGTTCGCTGGCAGGCGCTGCAGCGACGTTGCATCAGACCCAATCCGCCCTGTCTCACCAGTTCAGCGATCTGGAACAACGCCTCGGCTTTCGTCTATTTGTGCGTAAAAGCCAGCCGCTGCGCTTTACGCCACAGGGCGAAATTTTGCTGCAACTGGCAAACCAGGTATTGCCACAAATCGGTCGCGCGCTTCAGGCATGCAATGAACCGCAGCAAACCCGACTGCGCATCGCGATTGAATGCCACAGTTGTATTCAGTGGCTGACGCCCGCGCTGGAAAATTTCCGTGCTAATTGGCCACAGGTAGAGATGGATTTTAAATCTGGCGTGACGTTCGATCCGCAACCTGCTCTGCAACAGGATGAGCTGGACCTGGTGATGACATCCGACATTCTGCCACGCAGCGGGCTGCACTATTCACCGATGTTCGATTTTGAAGTTCGTCTGGTACTGGCGCCCGATCACCCGCTAGCCAGTAAAACGCAGGTAACACCGGAAGATTTAGCCAGCGAAACCCTGCTGATTTATCCGGTACAGCGCAGCCGACTGGATGTCTGGCGGAATTTCCTGCAGCCTGCTGGCGTTAGCCCGTCGCTGAAGAGCGTGGATAACACCCTGCTGCTGATCCAGATGGTAGCAGCCAGAATGGGCATTGCAGCCCTGCCGCACTGGGTGGTAGAGAGTTTTGAACGCCAGGGTCTGGTGGTCACCAAAACCCTGGGTGATGGATTGTGGAGCCGACTGTACGCCGCTGTGCGCGATGGCGAACAGCGTCAGCCGGTCACGGAAGCGTTTATTCGCTCAGCGCGGAATCACGCCTGCGATCACCTGCCGTTTGTGCGGAGTGCGGAGCGACCCACTTTCGATGTACCCACAGTGAGGCCACTATCACAGCCGCACCAATGATGAAGCTTGGCCAGTGAGGCTGCTGGTGCCAGATGGCCAGGTTAACCAACAGCCCCGCAGGCACATGCATATTGTTCATGATACCCAGCGTGCCCGCATCCACCTGCGTTGCGCCGTAGTTCCACATAAAGTAACCAATGCCCGATGCCGCCACGCCGAGGAACACCAGAATCCCCCACTGCAGCGTAGTTTCAGGCATTTTTTGCGCATTCCCTAATATAAACCAGGCAACGATCGCTACCAGCAACGCCCCCATATAAAACCAGGCAAACGCGTTGTGCTGCGGCATTGGGCGGGTTTCCATCAGACGCTTATAGCCCACCATACCGATGGCAAAACTAATATTGGAAAGCTGTACCAGCAGCAGGCCGGTCCAGAAATGGCTGGTCACCTGATCGTAACGAATAATCCCTGCGCCGATCACCGCCAACAGCGCGCTAAACGCGTAGCTCCAGCGTAAACGGCGTCTGCTCATCAGGTCATAAATCAGCGTGATATAGAGCGGCGTCAGGACGGTAAATAACAGCAACTCAGAAACCGTCAGATACAGATAAGCGCGGAAACTCAGCATATACATGATGCCAAGCTGCATGGCCCCCACCAGCATGTACAAGCCAATGGTTTTTACATTATGCCCGCGGGTACGCAGAAAAGGCAGGAAGACCAGCGCCGCCAGTCCAACGCGCACCAGCACCGCAAAATAGCTATCGACATGACCGGCAAGGTACTCGCCAAACAGGCTAAAAGAAAAGGCCCACAAAATAGTGGTAATGATGAGTAGCGCCACAATGGATGTCTCTGAACAAAAGGGTCACCCATTGTAGCGAAGAGTTTAGTTGACAACTGGTCAACTAAAGAACAATTACTTTAAAAAGAGATCGCGCAGATAGTGCGGCACAGCATCGTCGGCATTGAGGCCAATCACTTCCAGCTCAGGATGCAGATCCTTCAGACGCTGGTGCGCGTTGCCCATGATGCAGCCTTTTCCTGCCATCGAGAGCATTTCCGCGTCGTTCATCCCGTCACCAAAAGCGATACAGTCTTTCAGGCTAAAGCCCATCGCTTTTGCCACCGCCTCCAGAGCATGGCCTTTCGACACACCGCCCGCCATAACTTCCAGACAGGTCAGCGTGGAGAAGCTGACGTTCACACGATCGCCCCAACGGGCGTTGATCGCCTGCTCCAACGGCAGCAGGGTTTCGTGAGAATCGGTGGTGAAAAACACTTTACTGACACCTTCCGGCTCCAGCAACGCGGGCTCGAACAGCGAGTAGTTAAACACCGCTTCTTTGAAGAAACGCATTTCATCCGGACGATGGCGGTTCATAAACCACTCATCCTCGCGATAAACATTGGTCACGATGTCCGGGTTCGCATTCACCACGCCAAACAGATCGCTGGCAATGTCGCGATCCAGGTTATGGGAGAACACAAGATTCCCATCAGTATCATGCACACGCGCACCGTTGGAGGTGATCATGTAGGACTTAATGCCGAGGTTGTCGCGAATTTGCCCCACATCGATATGATGACGGCCGGTCGCAAATACAAAGTTAACGCCGCGAGCCGTCAGCAGTTTCAACGTCTCTTTGGCATAAGGGGACAGGGTATGGTCGGGGGAAAGCAGCGTACCGTCTAAATCAGATGCAACTACCTGATACATAAAAAATTAAACCTCTAAGCAAAGCGGTGTCCGCTGGATGTGTTATGCCTGTCGAAAAATTCAACAATGGCGTTGAGCGCGACTGAGCGCATTGCGTCCTTTTCAAAAAGGATCTCATGGTACGCGCCTTTGATGACCAGCGGCTGACCCCCTTCTACAGGATGGCCCGCTGCGGCGCGGAGTTCACAAAAACGATGGTGCATGCGGTTATCCACCACACGCTCTTCTTCAGCCTGAATAAGCAATGTCGGGGTCGCGTCATCTCCCGCCCCAGCCAGCACCTGCTCACCCGCCAGAATGCCTTCACGCACCCAGTGATAGGTTGGCCCGCCGACTCGCAGCTTCGGATCATCCGCATAGAAGCGCAGGTTACGCCGATAGCGCTGCCGGCTATGCGTTAGCGAATTCATCCCGAATGGCAGCGCCCGCCAGCGCCCGGTTCCCATCGCATAACCTTCACGAATACGCGGATGCCCTTCTGCCCAGTCAAGAATGTGGCGCACCATCCAGTCGGGAAAGCGCATCACGATCCCAAACATCGGGGCGCTGAGAGCAATAGCATCACACTGATTAGGGTGGCGTTGCAGGAACAGCGTGGCGATGGCCCCACCCATGGAATGCGCCAGTATATAGCGTTTTCTCCACGGACCAGGCTGCACTTCCTGCTGCCAGAAGGCGGTCAAATCGTCGACATAGTCATTAAAGTTATCCACATGACCGCGATGTGGGTCCGACAGCATACGCCCGGAACGCCCCTGGCCACGGTGGTCGATAATGAGCACGTCAAAACCAGAATAAAACAGGTCATACGCCAGTTCAGCGTATTTTACGTAGCTTTCTATGCGCCCGGGACAGACAACAATGACGCGATCGTTTTTTTCTGCACGAAAGCGAACAAAGCGTACGGGAACATCATCTACGCCGGTGAATTCTGCTTCTTCCCGCTGATGCCAGAAATCTGTCAGTGGCCCCATGGAAAAAGCGGCAAACGCGTTTTCTCTTGTTTCCCAGTCTTTTTGCTGCTGAAACATCGGGTATCCAGCCTCGCTGACCAAGTAAAATCGTTTTTTTCGCCGTCTCTGACAAAACCTAACGGCAGTAGCGTATTGTGGCATAAAAATAGACAATTCGGGAGTTTCTCATGACCTTTGAATGGTGGTTCGCTTACTTGCTGACGTCCATTGTTTTGAGCTTGTCGCCAGGCTCAGGGGCGATCAACACCATGACAACCGCCATCAGCCATGGCTATCGGGGAGCAACTGCGTCAATTGCCGGTTTGCAGACCGGGCTTGGCATTCATATCGTGCTGGTCGGCGTAGGGCTGGGAACGCTATTTTCACGTTCGGTGATCGCCTTTGAGGTGCTGAAGTGGGCAGGGGCGGCCTATCTGATCTGGCTAGGTATTCAGCAATGGCGCGCGGCGGGAGCCATCGACCTGAACACCATGGCAAATACGCAATCACGCAGCCGTCTGTTCAAACGCGCGGTATTCGTCAACCTGACCAATCCGAAGAGCATTGTGTTTCTCGCTGCCCTGTTCCCGCAGTTCATCATGCCGCAGGAGCCGCAGTTGATGCAGTATGTAGTGCTGGGTGTCACCACCATCGTGGTCGATATTATTGTGATGATCGGTTACGCGACGCTGGCCACCCGCATTGCTGGCTGGATTAAGGGGCCAAAACAAATGAAAGCCCTGAACAAAGTGTTTGGTTCGCTGTTTATGCTGATAGGCGCCCTGCTGGCATCGGCACGGCATGCCTGATGACGGTGCCGGATGTCGCTGCCGCGCATCCGGCCCACAGGAAAATCAGCGCGAAATAATCAGGTGAATACCGAAACCCGCGAACAGCGCGCCGGCAAAACCGTCAATCCACTTCGCCAGACGTTGATAGCCACGACGCATTTTCGGCAGCGCAAACAGGCTGGCAACCACGGTAAACCAGGCCAGCGTCTCAACGATAATCAGCGCGAAAATGCCCCAACGGGCAGCGGTACCGACGTTGTCGCCGACAAACAGCGAGAAGACGGAGCCAAAATAGATAATGGCTTTAGGGTTCGCCAGATTGGTCAGCAGACCTTTTAAAAAACTGCGTCCGCTCTGCGCCAGTTCAACCTGCGGCGCGGGTGCTGCAACGTCCTGTTTTTTAAACGCACCGCGCAGCATCTGATACCCCATCCAGCACAGATACAGACCACCGCCAACCATAATAATGGTGTGCAGCCAGGCCATTTTTTCGATGATCAGATGCAGGCCGAGCAGCGCCACGCCCGCCCAGACCATGACGCCGCAGGTAATGCCCAGCACGCCCATCATTGCCTCTTTGCGCGAACGGCTCACCGCCGTTTGAGAGACAAAGAAAAAATCGGGGCCAGGACTCATCAGCGCTACGATGTGTACCAACGCAACGGTAAAAAATAGCGTTAACATATAAATGACTCGCGGGGGAATAGTTCAGAGAGTCACCATCCTGGCACTTTTTTGCCTGGCTGACTACTCTTCGTCGTCACCGTCAACATGTGCGCGGATAAGTGCCATAAACTCTTTGCCAAAACGCTCAAGTTTACGCATTCCCACGCCGTTGACGCTCAGCATTTCGCTCGGTGAAACCGGCATTTGCTCGGCCATTTCTATCAGCGTGGCGTCGTTGAAAACCACATATGGCGGGATATTCTCTTCATCGGCAATGGCTTTACGCAGCTTACGCAATTTGGCGAACAGCTTGCGATCGTAGTTGCCGCCAAAGGATTTCTGCATTGCGCGCGGTTTCAGCGCCACAATACGCGGTACGGCAAGCTGTAGCGGAACGTCACCGCGCAGTACCGGGCGAGCAGCTTCGGTTAACTGTAACGCGGAGTGGTGGGCAATATTCTGCGTGACCAGCCCGAGATGAATAAGCTGGCGAATTACGCTGACCCAATGCTCGTGGCTCTGTTCACGACCTATGCCATAGACCGGCAGTTTGTCATGGGCCATCTCACGAATACGCTGGTTATTTGCCCCACGCAGAACCTCGACGACATAGCCCATACCAAAACGTTGGTTAACGCGGTAAATCGTCGACAGCGCTTTACGCGCATCCATTAATCCGTCGTACTGTTTTGGCGGGTCGAGACAAATATCGCAGTTACCGCACGGCTCCTGACGACCTTCGCCAAAATAGTTCAGCAGCACCAGACGGCGACAGGTTTGCGCCTCGGCAAAGGCCCCCATCGCGTTGAGCTTATGACGCTCGATATCCAGCAGTTGTCCGGCGGGTTTCTCTTCGAGACAACGGCGTAACCACGCCATATCTGCCGGATCGTAAAACAGCATCGCTTCTGCAGGCAGGCCATCACGCCCGGCACGCCCGGTTTCCTGATAGTAGGACTCAATGTTACGCGGGATATCAAAATGCACCACGAAGCGCACGTTGGGTTTGTTAATTCCCATACCAAAAGCCACGGTCGCGACAACGATTTGCAGATCGTCACGCTGGAATTTCTCTTGTACGTCGGCGCGCACGCTGTTTTCCAGTCCGGCATGATACGCCCCAGCGCTGATGCCGCGACTTTGCAGGCGTGCTGCTGTGTCCTCAACCTTCGCGCGGCTGTTACAGTAAATAATGCCGGACTTGCCGCGCTGTTCTTGTACGTAGCGCATCAGCTGATCGAGCGGCTTAAACTTCTCCATCAGCATGTAGCGAATATTCGGGCGGTCGAAGCTGCTGATCTGAATGAGGGGATCGTTAAGCCCAAGCAAACGGACGATATCCAGCCGGGTGGTGTCATCGGCGGTGGCCGTGAGTGCCACAAACGGCAGTGCGGGGAAGCGTTGACGCAGCTGGCCCAGCGCGGCATATTCCGGGCGGAAATCATGCCCCCACTGGGAAATACAGTGCGCTTCATCAACCGCCAGCAGTACCGGATTCCAGTGCGCCAGATTTTCAAGGAAGTTATCCAGCATCAGGCGCTCGGGTGCAATGTACAGCAGGCGGATTTGCCCGCTGCGACAGCCCGCCATCACCTCTTGCTGCTGTTCACGACTCTGGGTAGAGTTCAGGCACGCCGCCGCCACGCCGTTTGCCAGCAGCTGATCGACCTGGTCTTTCATCAGGGAAATCAGTGGCGAAACGACAACGGTGAGGCCGTTCAGCAATAATGCGGGAATTTGATAACAGAGGGATTTACCACCACCGGTTGGCATAACGACCAGGCAGTCGCGGCCAGAGATCACGGTGTCGATGATTTCTTCCTGACCAGGGCGAAACTGTTGGTAGCCAAAGGTTTCCTGCAAAACCTGTTTGGCGCCCATTTCCAGATTCAACACTTCCGCCTGCGCCACATTAACCCCGTTAACCTTAAATAAAAACAGGCGCTATTTTCAGCGCCTGAGAGAGAAACTGCAATGATTAAAATACTCTCAATGCCGATCAGAAGATATCGTTGAGCATTACGCCCACACCAACGCGCGTCTGATTAAAGTTATAGTCAATCAGCGACTCGCCATAACCACTGTAGACCTGGGTATAAAGGCGAACATGTTTTGTGATGGGATAGCTGACACCCAACTCAGCGCCGCCGTAACCAGTATTCCAGTTGTACTGACCTTTTGCGCTTAAGACGGCGTCACCGAGGTGATAACCCAGTTTGAGCTGATAGTAGCCCATATATTTGGTGATGTCGGGGTTATCGTCAGTGCTGCCGATGACGTACCACGGTTTCACTTCCACCAGCCAGTTACCGTTTTCTGCCATCAGGCGGGTATACAAGCGGTTCCAGCTACGCGAGGTTGGGTCAGAACGACCGTTGGAGTCATGGTTATAACCCATTTCGACATCGCGGAGCGTCCAACCGGCCAAGCGATAATCGGTGGCGAAACCGAGGAACAATTGCGGTTCATAATTGGTTTCGCGAAACGGGGAAGACTCTTCGCTATTGGACAGCTGCCACCAGGATTTCTGAGTATAGGAGCCGCCAAGCACCGAGTTCGGCCCTAAAATCCCACGCCAGAGCGGAAACGCCAGGCTTAGCTGAAACTTCACCTCATCTTTGCGCGCATTTTCGGACCAGCTATAGCTGCTGATCGCTTCTTTGTTCATGTCGCTGGTATTGGTGTAGATGAGATAGTTGGTGTCATAAGGATAAAGCGTGAAAGGATTGTCATGCTCTTGCAGCATATTGGCAATAATACTGCCGCGTACAGCAGGTGCATCATGAATCTCTTTTACTGTCGCTTCCTGCGCATACGCGGTCAACGGCAACATGACTGCTGGTAATAACCACCCCAGAATCGCCCGCATCGGTACTGTTCTCCTGAACCAAAATATTGATGAATTGTATAATTATCTGGCAGGTATTCTACATACTTAGAGAGTTCCTCGTTAGTTATCCCGTCTTAAAGTAGAAAACAACAATTAAGAAGCATAATATCAACACCTCATTAACTATTGAGAGTTAGGGATTGTATGTCTGCCGTACTTACTGCTGAGCAAGCGCTGAAATTAGTGGGCGAAATGTTTGTCTATCATATGCCGTTTAACCGGGCGCTGGGGCTGGAGCTGGAACGCTACGAAAAAGAGTTTGCCCAATTGGCCTTTAACAACCAACCGATGATGGTTGGCAACTGGGCACACAGCATTCTGCATGGCGGCGTGATCGCCTCAGCACTCGACGTCGCCGCCGGGCTGGTGTGCGTTGGTAGTACGCTGACGCGTCACGAAACCATCAGCGAGGACGAACTGCGTCAGCGGATGTCGCGCATGGGCACCATCGATTTGCGCGTTGATTACCTGCGCCCAGGCAGAGGGAATCGCTTTACCGCCACCAGCAGCCTGCTGCGGGCGGGTAATAAGGTTGCCGTCGCACGCGTGGAACTGCATAACGAAGAGCAGCTTTATATCGCCAGCGCCACCGCGACTTATATGGTGGGGTAGGTGCCTGAAACAAGGTAAACTGCGGTTACATTTCTGAAATGAGTTTTCCCGATGGATGCTAAGCAAACGCGGCAGGGCGTATTACTCGCTCTTGCTGCCTATTTTATTTGGGGCATTGCACCCGCGTATTTTAAGCTGATTTACTACGTCCCCGCAGATGAGATCCTGACGCACCGCGTGATCTGGTCGTTTTTCTTTATGGTGGTTTTGATGAGCGTCAGCCGCCAGTGGTCGGGGATCAAAACGCTGCTGCAAACGCCAAAGAAGGTTTTCCTGCTGGCGCTCTCTGCGGTGCTCATCGGCGGAAACTGGCTGCTTTTTATCTGGGCGGTCAACAACCACCATATGCTGGAAGCCAGCCTCGGCTACTTTATTAACCCGCTGGTGAATATTGTGCTGGGTATGATTTTCCTCGGTGAGCGCTTTCGCCGCATGCAGTGGCTGGCCGTTCTGTTAGCCGCCTGCGGCGTACTGGTGCAATTGTGGACATTCGGCTCGCTGCCGATTATTGCGCTCGGTCTGGCCTTCAGCTTTGCTTTTTATGGCCTGGTGCGTAAGAAGATCGCCGTCGAGGCGCAAACCGGTATGCTGATTGAAACTCTGTGGCTTTTACCTGTGGCCGCAATCTATCTGTTTGGCATTGCCGATAGCCCAACCAGCCATATGGGACAGAACCCGATGTCGCTCAATCTGTTGCTGATTGCCGCAGGCGTCGTAACTACCATTCCGCTGCTGTGCTTTACCGGTGCAGCGACCCGTCTGCGTCTTTCCACACTGGGTTTCTTCCAGTACATCGGACCCACGCTGATGTTCCTGCTGGCGGTGACGTTCTACGGCGAGGTGCCGGGTGCGGATAAGATGGTGACGTTCGCGTTTATCTGGGTGGCGCTGGCTATTTTCGTGATGGATGCGATTTACACCCTACGCAGAACGCAAAGGGGACTTTAACGTTGTTGTGCCGGATGACGCTGCCGCCATCCGGCTAAAATATTACAGCCAGTTCTTGCGCTTAAAGTACAGATACGGCGCCAGACCCGCGAGCATCATAAAGACAATCGCCCCAGGGTAACCGAAGCTCCAGTGCAGTTCCGGCATGAACTCAAAGTTCATCCCATAGCTGGACGCCACCAGCGTCGGCGGCAGGAACACCACGGAGACCACCGAGAAGATCTTGATGATGCGGTTCTGCTCAATGTTGATAAAACCCATCGCCGCCTGCATCAGGAAGTTCACCTTCTGGAACAGTGATTCGTTGTGCGGCAGCAGAGATTCGATATCGCGCAGGATCTCACGCGCCTGCTCCAGCTGACTGCCCGGCAAACGCGCCTTGCGCACCAGGAAGTTCAGAGCGCGCTGGGTATCCATCAGACACAGGCGAACTTTCCAGCCGATATCTTCCAGCTCCGCCAGCGTGGAAAGCGCTTCGTCGTATTCATCGCCCTGGCGCCCTTCCATAATTACGCGGCTGAGTTTTTCCAGGTCGCTGTAGATATTTTCTATCTCATCCGCCAGCTGTTCGATTTTCGTTTCGAACAGATCAAGCAGCAGCTCATAGGCGTTGCCGTCGACCATCGCCTGACTGCGCGCACGCATGCGATACAGGCGAAATGCCGGTAGTTCGCGTTCACGCAGGGTAAACAGGCGGCCTTCGCGAATGGTAAATGCGACGGTTGAGTTGCCCGCGTGATCGTCGGCATCTTCATAAAAGAAGAAGGAGTGAATGTGCAGGCCGTCTTCGTCTTCAAAGAAACGTGCGGATGCTTCGATGTCTTCCAGTTCAGGGCGCGTAGCCAGATTCTGGCCCAAGTCCTTTTGCACACGGTTTCGTTCATCGTCATCCGGCTCGACTAAATCGACCCAAACCGAACTGGCAAGATGCTCAATCTCATCCGCCTCAAGACGTATTAAACGATTGTTTTCCAGTTGAAATGCGCTCAGCATGACCGGGACTCCCAATGCAAAAAATTATCGGACAGTTCGGTGGGCACACAGAAACAAATTGGGTTTCAGACCATTAAACAGCCTGACTCAGCGCGACGGGAAAAAACAGAAGGTCGCTGACAACCGCGAAGGCTATCAGCAAAAAGGGATAGCCTTAGGAGTTGATCCTGGATGACAGGATAATGAGCCAGTATCTACTGGGTGTGTCCAAGGCGAATGTCCTCTTAGCGTAATCGTGCGCGCATGTTACGCCAGCAAAATTTTGACGTCAACACGCAACGAAACGCTAGTCTGGATAAATTACCTTCTCATCAGTAAGGCTAGCAGATCGTTACAAAATAATGATATTTTTCTGAAAGTTATACCGTATCCAGCCTCGCGTAGGCGGCAACCAGCCATTTGATCCCCTGCCCCTGGAACGCTACCTGCAAACGGCTGTGTTCCCCGCTACCTTCGAGGTTGACGATAGTCCCTTCACCAAACTTGGCATGGCGCACACGCTGACCGAGCTTGTAGCCGGTGTCGTTTTCTGCCATTGGCGTGCCCATCCGCTGATGGCTCACCGGGCGGCTAACCGTGGCACGCAGACGAACCTCTTCCACGCAGGCTTCCGGCAGCTCGCCAATAAAGCGCGATGGACGATGGTAAACCTCTTTGCCGTACAGGCGACGCGTTTCGGCGTAGGTCAGCGTCAGCTTCTGCATCGCGCGGGTGACGCCCACGTAGGCCAGGCGACGCTCTTCTTCGAGGCGACCACCTTCATCCAGCGACATCTGGCTGGGGAACATACCTTCTTCCATCCCCACGATAAATACCTGCGGGAACTCCAGGCCTTTCGCCGAGTGCAGCGTCATCAGCTGCACCGCATCCTGCCAGGTATCCGCCTGCCCTTCACCCGCCTCCAGCGCGGCGTGAGACAGGAACGCCTGCAGCGGCATTAAGTCTTCGTCTTCTTCGTTGTAGCTGAACTGGCGCGTTGCCGTCACCAGTTCCTCTAAGTTTTCGATACGCGTCTGGCCCTTCTCGCCTTTTTCCTGCTCGTACATCATGCGCAGCCCGGAGTCTTTAATCACCCGGTCAGTTTGCACGTGCAGCGGCATATCGGCGGTTTCCTGCGCCAGGGCGTCAATCAGCTCCATAAAGCGCTGTAAGGCGCTGGCGGCGCGTCCGGCGAGCGCTTTCTCTTGCAGCAGCTCCCGGCAGGCCTGCCACAGCGTTAGCTGGCGGTCACGTGAAGTCTGGCGCACCACATCTAAAGTACGATCGCCAATACCGCGCGTTGGGGTATTTACCACGCGTTCAAACGCGGCATCGTCGTTGCGGTTGGCGATCAGGCGCAGGTAGGAGAGTGCATCTTTGATTTCCTGCCGTTCGAAGAAGCGCATCCCACCGTAAATACGGTACGGCATGCTGGCCTGTAACAGCGCCTCTTCCAGCACGCGCGACTGGGCGTTGCTGCGGTAGAGAATGGCGCACTGTGTAAGCTGACCGCCATTGTCCTGCCAGGTTTTGATACGGTTAACCACAAAGCGCGCTTCATCGAGTTCGTTGAACGCACAATAGAGTGAGATCGGCTCACCGTCGACGCCGTCGGTCCACAGCTTTTTGCCCAGACGCCCGTTGTTGTTTTCAATCAGGGCGTTGGCCGCGCTAAGGATATTGTTGGTCGAGCGATAGTTCTGCTCCAGACGAATGGTTTCTGCGCCCGGGAAGTCAGTAAGGAAGCGCTGGATGTTCTCCACCTGCGCCCCGCGCCAGCCGTAGATTGACTGGTCGTCATCGCCGACAATCATCACTTTGCCGGTGTCGCCCGCCAGCAGGCGGATCCACGCGTACTGAATGTTGTTGGTATCCTGAAATTCGTCCACCAGGATATTGGTAAAACGTTCACGGTAGTGCTGCAGGATATGCGGCTTGTTGAGCCACAGTTCGTGGGCGCGCAGCAGCAGCTCGGCGAAATCCACCAGCCCGGCGCGGTCACACGCCTCCTGGTAGGCCTGGTAAACTTTCTGCCAGGTCTGCTCGACCGGATTGCCATAGCTCTGCAGATGGTGCGGTCGTAGCCCTTCGTCTTTCTGACTGTTGATAAACCACATTGCCTGGCGCGCCGGCCACTGCTTCTCATCCAGGTTCATCGCTTTGATCAGGCGCTTCAGCAGACGCAGCTGGTCTTCGCTGTCGAGGATCTGGAAATCCTGCGGCAGGTTTGCATCCATATGGTGTGCGCGCAGCAGCCGGTGCGCCAGCCCGTGGAAGGTTCCCACCCACATACCGCCCTGGCTGGTTCCCATGATCTGACCAATACGGTGGCGCATTTCCGCCGCCGCTTTGTTGGTAAAGGTTACCGCCATAATGGAGTACGGCGAGTTGTTCTCTACCGTCAGTAACCAGGCGATACGGTGCACCAGCACGCGCGTTTTACCACTCCCCGCGCCTGCCAGAACCAACATGTTGCTGCGTGGCGCGGCCACAGCCTGGCGCTGTTCGTCATTGAGGCTATCGAGCAGATAAGAAACGTCCATTGGCACCGCCGGAATCAACAGGGCCCAGCCGGACCCCTGGGAATTTATACAGAGTTGTTGGTGATTATATCAGCGAGGTCAGAGATGCCAACTGTGAAATTTCGATATGCGGCAGCAAACGGCTGTCAGCGGTGTGCATCAGGTCAGCATTTTCCGGTTTGATCCAACAAGCCTGCATCCCACAGCGAATTGCCCCGGCGACGTCTGTCGTCAGGTCGTCACCCACGTGCAATATTTCACCCATCGGCATATTCAGTTTTTCTGCCGCCAGCGCGTACATATCGCTGAACGGTTTTGATCGCCCGTCGGGACCAGCACGCAGCACAAACTCAAAGTAATCGCCCAGGCCAAACAGCTCCGGCTGCGCGTTACCGTTGGTGATCGCCACCAGCGGCCACTTGCGGGCCAGCACCTTCAGCGTGTCATGCGTCGCCTGCGGGACATCGATGCGGCTGCGCCATTTGGCGAAATTCATCATCGCGGCGTTCGCCCCCATTCTGGCTTCTGCCTCTGACAAACCCGCCTCCAGCATGGCGCGCTCTACGGCCCGGTGACGCCATTGGGTAACGTCGTGGTAGATTTCCGGTTCGGCGTCGCGTACGGCCTGGCGTAAGCGCTGGAGGTCGCTATTTTGCAGCGAATTCAACGCCGGATGGTAATTCTGTACAAAAGCGAGCGCTTCCTGTTCGGTGCGCGTGATAACGGGACGGTTATCGTAAAGGGTATCATCAAGGTCAAAGGTGAGCGCAGAAATACGCCCCAAAGGCCGGTAAAAACGCATTATTTCCCCCGTTTGGCGCGCGGATGCGCCGCATCGTACACTGAAGCCAGGTGTTGAAAATCAAGATGGGTATAGATTTGGGTGGTAGAGAGGTTGGCGTGTCCCAACAGCTCTTGCACCCCGCGCAGGTCACCGCTCGACTCCAGCATATGGGTCGCGAACGAGTGGCGCAGTTTATGGGGATGCACGTGGCTGTTCAGCCCCTGCTTAATTCCCCATTCGGCAAAGCGTTTCTGCACGTTACGCGCGGAGATACGTTTGCCCAATTTTGACAGAAACAGCGCGTCTTCGTCACTGCCGAAGAGCCCGCGCAGATCCAGCCAATGTTCAATCCACGCCACCGCATTACGGCCAATCGGCAGGCGGCGCTCTTTGCTGCCTTTACCCATCACCCACACTTCGCCGGTGTCGAGATCGAGATGTTTAATATCCAGCCCAATCAGTTCCGACAAACGCAGCCCCGCGCCGTACATCACCTCAAGCATTGCCCGGTCACGCACGGCGAGGGGGTCGTTGAGATCGATATTCAGCAACCGGTTAACGTCATCCACATCGATATTTTTCGGCAGGTGACGCGGTGCTTTCGGCGCAGAAATGCCTTTTGCCGGGTTAGCTTTCAGCTCCCCCTGATTGACCAGCCAGTCGAAGAAACTGCGTAATGCGGAGAGGCGCAAAGCCAGACTCGCCGGTCCCAGACCGTTGCGGCGACTGCGCACGGCAAAACTGCGAACCCTCGCAGCATCACATTGTTGCCAGCTTTGCAGACCGGTTTCTCCGGCTATCGCGATGATGGCATCAAGCTGACGCCGGTAATTGAGCAGCGTGATCGGGCTAAGCTGACGCTCCACGCCCAGATAGCGTAAGAAACGTGCAACGTCCTGAGAAAGCGGTGAGTCGGTCATACGCGTTCAATCCAGCGCTCCAGCAGTTCCGGCAACATCAGCGAGATTTCCTGCAATAGCTGCGTTCCCTGCCCTTGCTGGTAATGGTTAACATCACGGCTGCTGAACAGCATCACGCCAAGAGAGCCATCCTGCCCCAGCATCGACATCGCTACTGAGCCTATCGCTTTCGCCTCCGGCATCATCACCAGCAACTCCGGACCGTTGAGCGGCCCCAGATAGTGTTGTGACTGCCCAAGGCGCTGAATACGCAGCGGTTCAAAGGCCTGACGACTTAATGCCAGATGGGTAAACTTTGAGGGCGCGCCCAGTCGCCAGCGATCCGGGAACAGACGCACCGTCGCCCCTGCCAGCCCCAACTCACGCGCCCAGCGATGAAATCGCATCAGCATGTCGTCAAGGCTACTGGCCGCCACCAGCCGTCCTTGCAGATTTAACAGGCGATAAAACAGGCTTTCGTTGGCGTTTGCCTGTTCCATCAATAGCGTCATGTTTTCTTCAAGCACGTTGATATGATTACGTGCCCGAGCCATATGCCATTCAACTAAAGAGATCGTCCCCCGCACCGGGTGCGGGACGCGCATCGCTTCAACCTCTTGTGCATTACGGATAAAAAACTCAGGATGACGTTGCAGATAATCGACGACCGCTCGATCGTCAAGTTCCATGAGCGTTTCCTGTAGTTCTTCCCCTGGTTGCTTCATAGATGAATAAATCCGTCGTAGACATGTGCCGCCGGGCCAGTCATATACAACGGATGACCCGGGCCTTTCCAGGCGATATCAAGGCGACCGCCCGGTAACTCCACGCGCACTTCTTCTGCCAGCAGGCCCTGCTGGATACCGACAGCCACAGCGGCGCACGCACCGCTGCCACAGGCCTGCGTTTCACCCGCCCCGCGCTCGTAGACGCGCAGCCGGATGTGCTCGCGTTTCACCACTTGCATAAATCCGATATTGGCGCGCTCAGGGAAGCGTTCGTGGCTTTCCAGTACTGGCCCCAGAGTTTCCACCGTAGCCGTCTCCACATCATCAACCTGAATGACGCAGTGCGGATTTCCCATTGATACCACGCCGCACAATACTGTCTGCTCGGCCGCGCGCATAATATAGGTCTTCTCTGCTTTATTCGCGCGAAAAGGCACCTGCGAAGGTTCAAAATTGGGCTCGCCCATATTGACCCGTACCAGCTCGTCGTCCGTCACGGTTAATACCATACGGCCATTCGCCGTACTGACGCGGATGTCACGTTTATTGGTCAGCCCTTTCAGGCGTACAAAGCGTGCAAAACAACGGGCACCATTACCACACTGCGACACTTCACTGCCGTCAGCATTAAAGATGCGGTAATGGAAATCCAGCTCCGGGTCATACGGCGGTTCAACCACCAGCAGTTGATCAAACCCAACGCCAAGATGCCTGTCGGCCAGGCGGCGGATCAGCTCCGGTGAAAAAAAGACATTCTGCGTTACCGCGTCGACGACCATAAAATCGTTGCCAAGGCCATGCATTTTAGAGAATTGCATCGTTCACTCCGTTCACGCGGGTACAGAGACTTCGCTTTAGTAATTTACCTGGGAAGGCCCATCTCCCGTTGCCCGATCGTTTTTATCGGGCACTGTGGACTGCGATTGCGTATCAACTGGCTTCGTCGGCGGCGACGCGTTTTTATCTGCTGGCGGAAAATAGAGTGGCCCTTTCAGACCACAGCCCGTCAGGCTGAACAGAGTAAGAAGTACAGCGAGTGCCTGAAACACGTTTTTCATTATGGATTGCCTGTAAAGTTCATACTTTCTGTTTTCTATCATCGCAGGAGAAGACGTAAAAGCAAGCGTTTAGCGTACCTTTGTGGAGTCTGAAAAACAGCGGGTTGCTATGATTGCAGTGTATTCAGATCGGAGAATATGGTTTGCTTAGGCTTTTCTAAGTGGTATGCCTCGCCAAGATGGATTTATGCAATATCGCAACTTGTTTTGTCTTTTGTCTCTTTCTCTTTTACTTCCGCCTGCTTGGGGATGTCGGCTGGACGAACCAGAACACAATGTTTATCAGCGGCAAGGAAACGGCGTGATGTACCTGCGCCCCAATGAAGAGACAAATCTTTCTCTCCCTGACGTGAATTATAAGCGCCTACGCCGCTTAGCAAACTTATTAATTGACCCAACAACGCAAGAAGATTGGGAAAAAGAACCCTCACTGACTGATCTGACGACCGACTACCTTACTGAGGGCGCGCAGGCCTGGTTTCCCCATTATTCGTACCACAGCGATGGCCGTTATATCCTCTACGCTGGTGAGGTTGTGCAAAACCCTCCGGATACACCGCCGGTCGACATTGCTTCATTTCAGTCCTGGGGCGACTTTGCTGCTGATAAAAACAGCCTCTATTACGAAGGCGAACGCACCGATGATAATGGCGGTAAAAATCGTGTGGATGTTAAAACGTTGCATCAGGTGGAGTATCACCTGCCCTGGAAACCGGCTTTCCTGGGGCTGGTTTTGCGTGACGCTAACTTCCTGTATGTTAACGGACACCGTCTTGCTGACCCCGACAGCTATACCCTACTGACGCAAAAATCCTGGGATCAGCGTGGAAATTTTTCCTCCGCGTTTAATCCCTGTGTCGCCGTTCCTTTCGGCCCGTGGGATACGCTGTCCCGCACACGAACAGCGATAATGATCAACGGTGAACAGCTAGATGCCGATCCGGGCACCTTCACCATCGTGCGCTGGATGCCCGGTTCGTTATTAAGCTGGCGAGATAAAAACGGTCAGCATCGCAAAGTGCTGAATCAGGGTAATTTGGACAGAGACAAGGCACTCCAGTGTGCCGTATTTAATTTACAGGAACACCATGTCTCCTGGCGTAAGGGGCCCGATTGCCAGCAGGAAGAACTGCCCGGTCTCGACCCGGAACAGTTTCACCCAATTAGCGATACCGTCGCACAGTACCAGGACAAGCTGTACGTCATAAGGAAAACGGAATCCGGCGAACGTACGCTGGATATCGTTACTCTTGATAGCCCAAAATTGGTAATCAACAAACGCTTCAATGCTGGTAAGCACCACGGTTATCTGCTCACAAGAGAAGAAGGCTGGCAAGGCAATTCCGGTTTGCAAGTGTTTGACTCCGCCGGACCGCTGATCTTGTTTGATAACCATATCCCCAGCGAGCGTGAAGCACATCTTGATGACGGCTCTTATCGCAGACAATGGTTCGCCCGCGACGACCAGTATGTCTATGACTTCGATGGTATACAGCTATGGCGCTATCGCACCGCAAACCCACAGGCCGTGCGAGTGAAATGGCAGGAAGATCACTCCGGATACGGTTACTGGGTTAATTACAAAACCGGGCATCTGGACGGAAAAATTACCGATGATGGCGAATTTATTCCTACCCAACGCGATGAGGCGACAAAATGAATAGTCTGGGGAAAAGAATCTCTCAGCTACTCGTACTACTGGGGGGCGCGTTTATCACTTCCGCCATACAGGCTGAAGGGTATGATTATTACAACGAGCAAGGCATCATGATTTACGCTGCAGGCTATGGGGAGCAAAAAAAAATTGTTAGCCAATTCCCGGAAATTCAAAGGGGCAACTTGCGTCTTGTAGCAAATATTTCTGGCGAACGGGAACTGGTGACTGGCTATATACCGAGCGATCAAGTAAACGCGAATCAAGAGGAATATCACTGGGTGACGGACGGCCATGTTATTCTCTGGCGCGGAAAAATAGTAAACAATCTTCCCGGTGCACCAACGGTCGATATAGCCAGCTTCCAGGCGCTGGGCCGCTTCGCCGTCGATAAATACAGCCTTTATTTTGACGGTCAACGCACCGAAAGCAATAGCGGCGCGTCTCAGGTTGATCTGGCGACGCTAAAAGCTATCGAAGGTAACAGCACCACGCTGGTTGACCGACATAATCTTTACTTATTGGGACGCAGACAGGCCAGCAGTAAGAATTTCAGCGTAATACAGAGCAAATGGTGGGGGAATACCCAGCGTCTGTACCCGCCCAGCGATCGCGATCATTCTCGCGATCTACTCATCCGCAGCCAACAGAGCATATTTCTCAATGGCAGGCGTATTACAGGCGTTGATGTTGACACCTTCCACATCATACGTTGGCTCCCCAATTCATTGCTGGTGTACCGCGATAAACATGGAGAACATCGTTACCTCTTTGGCAGTCTGGCGGGAAAAATAGTCGCAGCCGATGACGAAGATTCGTTTGAAATCGGTGAAAAGACCGTCCATTGGCGCAAGCAGCTCTCGCGTAATCTCGAATGGAGTTCATGGCGGGAGGTGCCCAACATAGATCCGGAGCAGTTCCATCTAATCACTAACCGCATTGCGCAATATCAGGATCATCTGTATATCACCAGATTATCACCATTTGGAGAAGATCGGCTCGACGTCATCACGCTCGATGCCCCAGATTTAGTGATTGGCAGAATCTTCAATGGCGGAAGACAGCACATCTATTTTGTTCACAACAGCAGGTGGTCTCAGGATGTTCAGGTCATGGAAACCGTTGGGTCCCTGACTAAAACGGACCGCTTCGCCTATGACGATCGTTATGTTTATACTTGGTCGGACACCCAAGTTTTTAAAACCCTATCGCCATGCCCAGCGCAAACCACCCTCTCCAGTAAGGAAGAGGATAAGAGAGACGTTATTATTATTACCAATGCATCTTCGTGCCGTAAGGGCAAACTTTGAAGCTGTGACCCCATCTCGTTATACTGCGGTCATCACGAAAAACAGGATAAAAAAATGAACGACAGTGAATTTCATCGCCTTGCCGACACCCTATGGATGACCATTGAAGAGCGTCTGGACGACTGGGATGGCGACAGCGATATCGATTGTGAGATTAACGGCGGCGTGCTGACCATCAGCTTTGAGAACGGCAGCAAGATTATTATTAACCGTCAGGAGCCGCTGCATCAGGTGTGGCTGGCGACCAAACAGGGCGGCTACCATTTTGACCTGAAAGGTGACGAATGGATTTGCGACCGTAGCGGCGAAAGCTTCTGGGATCTGCTGGAACAGGCGGCTACGCAACAGGCGGGCGAAGCCGTTAGCTTCCGCTAAGTGTTATTGCCGGATGCGCTTCGCTTATCCGGCATCATGTTCACGAAAAATACTGCTGCAACATCGGCGTGTCGTTATCCTGATTAGCCGGAGGAACCGGATTAATCGGCTGGGTACGGAACGGAATCACCTGCGCACGACCGTCGGTTTTCACAATCTGATAGAACTGCGGCAGGTTAAAGTTGATGAAGCTGGAACCGTAAGTGAAGCGATCGTGCGACGATGAGTAAAAGCGACTGACATCGCGGACCAGCTCTTCTTTGCTGCCTTCGCAATGGTGATAAACCTCGACCCGGTTACTCTCATCCAGAATGTAGATATTAAAGCCCTGCTCATCACCCGTTTCTTCGAAAAAGAACTGAATGATCCCTTCACTGGCAAAACCATCCACCACCGACGGCAATTTCACATGGTTAGTCTCAACCTGGACGGAAAGACCGTGCAGCTTGTTGTGTGAAATCGCGCCGTAGAATTCAATGGCATTTTCCAGCTTCTGTACCGATACGTTCAGGCGCTCGAAGAACAATCCCCACGTCTGCCCGGAAACGCGCAGCGCTTTGAAGCGACCGGTTTCATGGCGCGTACTGGAAAGGCGCAGTTCGATACACTCAGACACCAGTTGCTGGACGCGGGTGCGGATCAGGCCACGTAAATGCTGGCTATAACAGAAAACCTCGACGCTGTCCGGCGGCGCCGCATCCTGGTGCATTTTGCCGAGAATCGTTTTTAACGCTTCAATCATCGCCTGCTCGCCGTTGAAGTGCAGCGTACGCACTTCGTTCCACGAGTTGCGGTACAACAGGTCTACGCTACCGACCAGGCAATTTTGTTCTTCACCAAAGCTGAAGACGTCCAGCTTACGGAAATCAAAATGCACTACCTGATTACGGAACGCCGCTGTCGGGTCATATTCAAGGTTAACGATAATCGCCAGATGGCGAATTTCGCACGGGCTGTAAAGCGCTTTCGGTGTGGGCGCAGGCAGACGCAGCGGGAAGTGGTGCGATACGTCGGCGACCATCTCCTGCAGCTTCGGCAAATCAACAATGCCGTTGCCCTTAATAAACAAATGCGTACGCGAGGTCAGCAGGCCGTTGAACCAGGCCCACGCCACCAGTTTGTTGAGGTAGCGGTTATATTCCAGCGGTTGATGGCTGATGATCGAATCCATGTTCGGCGCGCGGTTGTAGAGATACCAACCCGAACGGTTGGCACGGCCCGGCGGCACATGGATAAAGGTCAGATACGGTTCCGAGAGATCCGGAGATATCTGCGGGTTTACCAGCGTCACCTTGCCCGGCAACGCTTCAAACGCGGCATACAGCTTACGAGTCAGCACGCCGATGTCCTGCGGACTGGCGCTGACGCTGAGGTTGTTACGACGCGCAAAGCGGATCAGATTGCGATAGCTTTGCATCATCGCATCGAGTAGTTCGTTATGCGCTTCACGTACCTGGTCAATTTTCCAGTTAGCGCGGTTGTCCAGCATGGTCAGGCGGGCATCGTCCCAGCCCCACTCTTGCACTAACTGACTTAATACTTCACGACGCCAGCCCACGCAGGCGCGCTCGCGGCTCAGTTTCTCACACACTTTTAAGTAGAAACATCGACGCACTAAATCCAGACGTGTCGGATCTTCAATTGCCGTGAGGTATTCGGTCACGCGTTCCAGCATCATGCAGTACGGATCGAGACCAAAAGAGACGATCTCGCCGTCGTGCAGGCGCTGTTTAATGTCTTTTGCCAACAGGCGTGGATTAGGATATTCCCAGGAATAGGCTTCCAGCAGCAGTGTTTTCAGCACCGCTTTGTACGGGGAGTCGATACTCTTGTACAGCTGCCAGAGGCTGGCGCCAAAGTACTCTTCGGCGGAGAGCGAACTGAGCCCGCCCAGATCCAGCCATTCGTTTGGCGTGAGCACGCCCTGCGCGTAGAGCGTCATGACGTAATCGTCGTAATGCTCTTCTTCGTCGCCCGGCACCATATTCCACAGAATACGTTTACCCGCGAGGCGCACGGCGGTGCGATAAAATTCATCAAGCAACAGGATATGCTGCGTCGAGCCACAGTCTTCACCACCCAGACTGCCGCTTTCATTGTGACGGAAACGGTTTTCATCAATCAGGAAGAAACTGACTTCCACGCCCAGCGAGGCGGCCCAACTTTCCAGTAGGCTACATTTACGCTGCAGCAGCTGCCGTTCTTCGCTATCAAGCCAAGATTGATGGCAGACCCAAATGTCCAGGTCAGAAGAACAGCTTTGCCCGACTGAAGAGGTGCTGCCCATCGAGTAAACGCCGGTAATCGGCAATTCGCCCTTCGGGGGGTCCTGCGGTGACATACCGCGGTACAGCTCCAGCTCGTTCAGGTAGTGGCGTTGGGTTTCATCAGGCGTGTAAAAGCATATGCCCTTGGGAACGTTACCATCGAGGTAACCCGGCATCAGCGGATGGTGATAGTGCAATAATGTCGGCAGCAGACTGTATACCTGCTGGAAAGCAGGTCCCATGGCAGCAAGCGCGCGATCTACACGCAGTTGATTTATGGCATCCAGTCTCTGTTTCAGAGTCTCAATATAGAGGTACAAGACGTATCGCCTGATGTTGCATCCGTCATGGCGTCGATGGCTGCGGTACAAACGCTCACCACCATCGTCATCAATCCGGATAAACCGTATGTCAAAAATAACCGTTACCTTTTTCACCTGCACTTTTATTAGTTACAGATGAAAAAATGGTCTAAAACGTGATCAATTTAACACCTTGCTCATTGACCGTAAAGAAAGATGCGCTACATACAAGTGTAGCACCGTTCGTTACGTGTAAATTCCTTCATACGGTCGGGAGGTATCTCGTCATTAATCACTGCCAGTGATGATGCAGCGCCTTTTCCTCTCACTAACGTTTGAGCGTAACGCTGACATCCCTTTGATAAGGATGTTAGGATGGTCAATGATTGATAATGACGGTAACAAGCATGTTAGACAATGTTTTGAGAATTGCCACACGCCAAAGCCCCCTTGCGCTCTGGCAGGCACATTATGTCAAAGACGCCTTGATGGCAAACCACCCCGGTCTGATCGTGGAACTGGTCCCTATGGTGACCCGTGGCGATGTGATCCTGGATACCCCGCTGGCGAAGGTCGGGGGGAAAGGTTTGTTTGTTAAAGAGCTGGAAGTCGCGCTGCTGGAAAAACGCGCCGATATCGCCGTGCATTCCATGAAGGATGTGCCGGTCGAGTTCCCTGAAGGACTTGGGCTGGTCACAATCTGTGAACGCGAAGATCCACGCGATGCTTTTGTCTCAAATAAATACCACTCGCTGGATGAACTCCCGGCAGGCAGCATCGTTGGGACCTCCAGCCTGCGTCGCCAGTGCCAGTTGGCGAAGCGTCGCCCGGATCTCATCATCCGCTCGCTGCGCGGCAACGTAGGCACGCGTCTCGGCAAACTGGATAACGGCGACTATGATGCCATTATTCTGGCGGTCGCCGGGTTAAAACGCTTAGGTCTTGAGTCGCGAGTCCGCACCGCGCTGCCGCCGGAAGTCTCTCTGCCCGCTGTCGGGCAAGGCGCAGTGGGCATAGAATGTCGACTTGACGATCTACGTACCCAGGCGCTGTTGGCGCCGCTCAACCATGAAGAAACCGCCCTGCGCGTCAAAGCTGAACGCGCCATGAACACCCGGCTGGAAGGGGGATGTCAGGTACCGATTGGCAGCTAT
This sequence comes from Citrobacter sp. FP75, assembly GCF_018342065.1. Lineage (GTDB taxonomy): Bacteria > Pseudomonadota > Gammaproteobacteria > Enterobacterales > Enterobacteriaceae > Citrobacter. Next base: position 45,820 of record NZ_JAFDOE010000011.1, read on the forward strand.
GCTGAACTCATTAACGGTGAGATTTGGCTGCGGGCGCTGGTCGGCGCACCAGACGGATCGCAGATGGTATGCGGAGAACGTCGCGGCGCACCACAGGATGCCGAGCAAATGGGCATTTCTCTGGCGGAAGAACTGTTAGAGAACGGCGCGCGCGCCATTCTGGCTGAAGTCTACAACGGAGAAGCGCCTGCATGAGTATCCTGGTCACCCGCCCGTCTCCCGCAGGGGAAGAGTTAGTGAGCCGTCTGCGCACACTGGGGCAGGTGGCCTGGAGTTTTCCGCTGATCGAGTTTTCGCCGGGTCGGGAACTGGCGACGCTTGCCTCCCGACTCTCGGCGCTCACGGAAAACGATCTGGTCTTCGCCCTCTCGCAGCACGCCGTCACCTTTGCCGATGCCGAGCTTCAGCAGCAAGGGGCTAACTGGCCCTCTCTCCCGCGCTATTTTGCCATCGGCCGCACAACGGCGCTGGCGCTGCATACCGTTAGCGGATGCAATATTCACTATCCGCTGGATCGGGAAATCAGCGAAGTCTTGCTACAATTACCTGAATTACAAAATATTGCGGGAAAACGCGCGCTTATTTTACGCGGCAACGGCGGTCGGGAGTTGATAGGTGAAACCCTGACGGCGCGTGGAGCCGATGTTGATTTTTGTGAATGTTATCAACGTAGTGCAAAATACTACGATGGAGCAGAAGAAGCGATGCGCTGGCATTCGCGCGGCGTGACGACGGTGGTTGTCACCAGCGGAGAAATGCTACAACAGCTCTGGTCGCTTATTCCGCAGTGGTATCGCGAGCACTGGTTACTACGCTGTCGGCTGCTGGTCGTCAGTGAGCGTCTGGCGCACCTCGCCCGGGAACTGGGCTGGCAAGATATTAAGGTCGCTGATAACGCCGACAACGATGCGCTACTGCGCGCATTACAATAACTCTCATAATGGGATGCCATAATGACGGAACAAGAAAAATCCTCCGCCGTGGTTGAAGAGACCAGGGAGGCCGTGGAAACCACACCACAGCCAGTCAAAGCAGAAAAAAAGAGTCACAACAACACCGCACTGATCCTGAGTGCCGTGGCGATTGCTATTGCTCTGGCGGCGGGCGTGGGTCTGTATGGCTGGGGGAAACAGCAGGCAACAACGCAGACCGCAACCAGCGATGCGCTGGCGAGTCAGCTCACCGCGCTGCAAAAAGCGCAGGAAAGCCAGAAGAGCGAGCTGGAAGGCATTATTAAACAGCAGGCAACGCAGCTGGATGAAGCCAGCCGCCAGCAGGCTGCGCTGGTCAAACAGCTTGATGAAGTCCAACAGAAAGTCGCCACCATCTCCGGCAGCGATGCAAAAACCTGGCTGCTGGCACAGGCTGATTTCCTGGTGAAACTGGCCGGTCGCAAATTATGGAGCGATCAGGACGTTACCACCGCAGCGACGTTACTGAAAAGCGCCGACGCCAGCCTGGCGGATATGAACGATCCCAGTTTAATTACCGTCCGTCGCGCTATCACCGATGATATCGCCAGCCTGTCTGCGGTTTCACAAGTCGACTACGACGGCATTATCCTGAAAGTGAATCAGCTTTCTAACCAGATTGATAACCTGCGTCTGGCCGACAACGACACCGATGATTCGCCAATGGATTCCGACAGCAGCGAGCTTTCCAGCTCCATTAGCGAATGGCGCGTCAATCTGCAAAAAAGCTGGCAGAACTTTATGGACAGCTTTATTACCATTCGCCGTCGCGATGAAACAGCCGTCCCGCTGCTGGCACCGAACCAGGACGTTTACCTGCGCGAAAATATCCGTTCCCGTCTGTTAGTCGCCGCACAGGCCGTGCCGCGTCATCAGGAAGAGACCTGGCGCCAGGCGCTGGAAAATGTCTCCACCTGGGTACGCGCCTACTACGATACCGACGATGCAACCACTAAAGCATTTCTTGACGAAGTGGATCAGCTAAGCCAGCAAAGCATCAGCATGAACGTGCCGGACACGCTGCAAAGCCAGGCGATTCTCGAGAAACTCATGCAGACACGCGTGCGTAATTTACTGGCCCAGCCGACAACCTCTCCGGCCGAAGCTGCACCTGCACCTGCACCTGCACCTGCACCTGCACCTGCACCTCAGGCTGACACGCCGGCAACCGCGCCGCAGGGAGAATAATGATGCTAAAAGTATTATTGCTCTTTGTGCTGCTGATCGCCGGGATCGTCATCGGTCCGATGATCGCCGGTCATCAGGGCTACGTACTGATCCAGACGGATAACTACAACATCGAAACCAGCGTGACGGGTCTGGTGATCATCCTGATCGTCGCCATGGTCGTCCTGTTTGCGATTGAATGGCTGTTGCGCCGAATTTTACGCACTGGCGCACATACCCGTGGGTGGTTTGTCGGTCGCAAGCGTCGTCGCGCACGTAAGCAAACCGAACAGGCACTGCTCAAGCTGGCAGAAGGCGACTATCAGCAGGTTGAAAAACTGATGTCGAAGAATGCCGATCACGCAGAACAGCCGGTGGTGAATTACCTGCTGGCGGCAGAAGCGGCTCAGCAGCGCGGTGACGAAGCGCGTGCCAACCAACACCTCGAACGCGCAACGGAGCTCGCGGGGAACGATACAATTCCGGTAGAGATCGCCCGCGTTCGCCTGCAGTTGGCGCGTAATGAAAATCACGCCGCGCGCCACAGCGTAGACAAACTGCTGGAAGTGACGCCACGTCATCCGGAAGTGCTGCGTCTGGCTGAGCAGGCTTACATTCGCACCGGCGCGTGGAGTTCCTTACTGGATATCATTCCTTCCATGGCGAAAGCGCGCGTGGGCGATGAAGAACACCGCGCCATGCTGGAACAGCAGGCCTGGGTTGGTCTGATGGATCAGGTTCGCGCCGATCAGGGCAGCGAGGGGCTACGCGCATGGTGGAAAAACCAGAATCGTAAAACCCGTCATCAGGTTGCCCTGCAGGTAGCAATGGCTGAGCATCTGATTGAGTGCGACGATCATGATACGGCACAGCAAATCATCATCGACGGCCTGAAGCGCCAGTATGATGACCGTCTGGTGCTGCCAATCCCGCGTCTGAAAACCAACAATCCTGAGCAGATAGAAAAAGTACTGCGCCAGCAGATTAAAGCCGTGGGCGATCGCCCATTGCTGTGGAGTACGCTCGGTCAGTCATTGATGAAACACGGTGAATGGCAGGAAGCCACGCTCGCCTTCCGTGCCGCGCTTAAACAACGCCCGGATGCCTACGACTACGCCTGGCTTGCCGACGCGCTGGACAGACTGCATCAGCCGGAAGAAGCCGCGACGATGCGTCGTGATGGCCTGATGCTAACACTGCAGAACAACAATCCCCCGCAGTAATTCCCCATTGCCCGGTGACGCTTCGCTTACCGGGCATTTTCAATGAGGCATAAATAAAAAAACGCCCGCTCTTTTGGAGCAGGCGTTAAACAGGTCTGTATGACAACATAAATGGGTGCTTCACTCAACGTTATGTCCATGGTGTTTGATGAGGCTAAAGCGACATCTGTCAGTGGACGATAAGCACCGTAAACGGCTCTGCGTCATTCCTGAGTTTATGAGGCCAGATGGCGAACATAAGAGATGGAATGAGCATCTACCCGTATATTATTGCACAACGCATGCCACGATTGCACTGCAAAAACCAGGTATTCGGACTTTTTAAGACATCAGGCAATTCGTGGGAATGAGGGCTGAGAGAGGGAAATCAAAAAACAAAAAACCCCGCCGAAGCGGGGTTCAAAATTGGTCGGCGAGAGAGGATTCGAACCTCCGACCCACTGGTCCCAAACCAGTTGCGCTACCAAGCTGCGCTACTCGCCGTTTTACTGCTTTTTGAATTTTTAGTTCAATTCTTTAAGTCGTGGTGCGAGGGGGGGGACTTGAACCCCCACGTCCGTAAGAACACTAACACCTGAAGCTAGCGCGTCTACCAATTCCGCCACCTTCGCATTTCACAACTTTAAATTAATGGGGTGGCTAATGGGATTCGAACCCACGACAACTGGAATCACAATCCAGGGCTCTACCAACTGAGCTATAGCCACCACTGCAAATCTTTTACGCGGTATTAAAACCACCGCAGCTCCGGCACCTCACTAAATGGTGCGCCCGACAGGATTCGAACCTGAGACCTCTGCCTCCGGAGGGCAGCGCTCTATCCAGCTGAGCTACGGGCGCTTAGCGCCGTTGCGGGGCTGGATATTACGGAGGTCTCGGTCTGCTGTCTAGTGCTTTTTTAAAATAAATTATCGTTTGGTCATGGTTTGTGCGTTTTGTCGCTTATTCCTTCAATTTTTGGCTGATCCCATGTCTGTTCAGACCAAAAACCTTATAAATGAGCGTCACGGCCAGCAAGAAGCCCATCCCCACAAACAGCGACATTCGGGTATCTTCATTAAAGTACATACCGATTAATACGCAAATCAGGAACGCCATCGTCAAATAATTCGCCCACGGGAACAGAATAGAGCGGAAAGGATGACTGGCAATCGCTTCTTTGTGCGCCTTGCGAAAACGCAGCTGGCTTATCAGGATCACAAACCACGGCACCATCCCCGGCAGCACGCTGGCGCTATAGACATAAACGAACACCCGCTGCGGATTGGGAATGATGTAGTTCAGGCACGAGCCTATCAGCAAGATGGCAATAGAAATCGCAACGCCGGCAACCGGCACGCCATGACGAGAGACTTTTCCGACAACTGCGGGCAACTGACGATTCTTCGCCAGTGCGTACAGCATACGACCGCAGCTATACATCCCGCTGTTACAGCCAGATAGCGCCGCCGTCAGGACCACAAAGTTAATAATCCCTGCCGCTGCGGTAATACCAATTTTGGCAAAGGTGAGAACAAACGGGCTGCCGTTGCTGCCAATTTCATTCCACGGGAAAATAGTGACAATAACGAAAATCGCGCCGACGTAGAAAATCAGGATACGCCACAGTACTTTCCCTACCGCACTGCGCAACGTGACCTGGGGGTTTTTGGCTTCACCCGCCGTGATGCCGATCAGCTCCACGCCCTGATATGAAGCTACCACGATACACAATGCGGTCAGGAAGCCTTTCCAGCCGCCGGCAAAAAAGCCACCGTGTTCGGTCAGATTACCAAAGCCAATCGCCTGACCACCATTACCAAAGCCGAAGAAGATGACGCCGACCCCAATGACGATCATCACAATGATGGTGGTCACTTTGATCATGGCAAACCAGAACTCAATTTCGCCGTACAGACGAACTGCCGCCAGATTTGCCAGCGCCACTAACCCAACTGCAATCAACGCGGGTATCCACTGCGCCATTTCCGGGAACCAGAACTGGACGTAGACGCCAATGGCGGTGATCTCCGAGATCCCCACCGCCATCCACATAAACCAGTACGACCAGGCGGTGAGATAGCCGAAGAAGGGGCTTATGTAACGGTGGGCATATACCGCGAACGAACCGGCAACCGGCTCGAGGAATAGCATCTCGCCCATGGAGCGCATAATGAAAAAGACGAACAGCCCGGCGACAATATACGCCAACAGGACCGACGGTCCCGCCCATTTCAGCGTACTGGCGGCCCCCATAAACAATCCGACGCCAATGGTGCCACCAAGGGCAATTAATTCGATATGACGAGCCTCCAGCCCACGCTGTAGCTCAGGTTTACTTTCTGCCATAAATCCTCTTGTTGTGTTTGCATGCTTTCCGGTATGACCGGTTATCGTTATGGGTACATCGTTTTTTTGCCATAACAGGCCATACGGCGCCGACCGCTGTACGGCTGGCACCAAAAACACCACGGCACTGTAATGATTGTTGCGAATGGTTTCCTAAAATCGCTTAAATGGCAATTAAAGCATTCAAAAAATGAATAGATTGTATGAGAAAGCAGCGATTATGTTGAGAATAAGTAGCACACTCAGCAGAATGCGCTACGTAGCAGAAACGAGAGGGGTTCAGAGATTGCCGGTGTAGTGCCAGCGCAGATAGCGCAATAAGCGAAGTTGACGGGTAATGCGACTCGGCTGCGACAGCAGGCGGTACAGCCACTCCAGTCCGAGCTTTTGCCAGACTTTAGGCGCACGCTTTACGTGACCGGTAAACACGTCGTAGGTGCCACCCACCCCCATATACAGCGCATCGGGATGAACCTGCCGACAATCACGCATAAAAATTTCTTGTTTCGGTGAGCCCATCGCCACCGTCACAATCTGCGCACCGCTGGCGTGAATGCGCTCAAACAATGCCTGACGCTGTTGTGGCGTAAAATAGCCGTCCTGGCTGCCGACAATATTAACGTTCCACTGCGCACGCAGTTTTGCTTCTGTTTGCGCCAGAACATCTGGCTTGCCGCCAATCAGGAAGACCGGCGTGCCTTCCCGCCCGGCTCGCGCCATTAATGCTTCCCAAAGATCGGCACCTGCCACGCGTGAAACCTGCGCCTGCGGGAATTTTTTACGCACCGAGCGCACCACGCTAATCCCATCGGCATATTTAAATTCGGCGGCATCAATCAGCGCGCGAACTTCTGGATTATCTTCCGCCGTCAGCATTTTCTCGGCATTGATCGCCACCAGCGTCCCTTGCCTGAGGTGTCCTTCGGCGAACAGGTAATTCAGCGCATGCTGCATATCGCGCCAGCCAATCAGTTTTAACCCGCGCAGTGAATACAGCGGCGCAGTAGTGTTATCAGTCATTACTATCCTTCAACCTGTGTCCGGGGCAGCGATTTTATGCGTTTATGGATAAGTCCGGCGCTGTCAAACAGCCAGAACAACAGTTTTGCCACCAGCAGACAGGCACCAAAAATCACGAGGAAAAAGACCACTCGCGAGACAAACGAATCCAGACCTTCACGTGCTAAAACGATCATATTGAAAATGGCGCCAAAACAGAAACTGTGCAAAATCGCCGACTTATAGCGATTTGTCTCGCGGTTTCCTAACTCGTACAGCCAGTCGAACCATTTAATGATAAGCCCAACCACGATCGCGCCCAGCGGGATAAACAACGCCCCGCCCATCACCACCAGCGAACCAATCAACGTAGGTGAAATCGCCAGACCCGAGTGGTTGTTCAACACTTCCCAGGTAAAGTAGTTCGCCGAGTTGAGTACAATGCTCGGTCGCCCAGGCCACAGCCAGGACGGGATAAACACGTAGAAATCACGGACGATCGGGGCCAGTCCCTGGAACTCGATATTGTGGTAATTCTGCAGCAACAGCGCCAGATTTTCCCACGGCGAGAAGGTGTCGCGCGTCAGGTACAGGAAAGTATAAAACGCTTCGTTGCCGCTGACGTTCATGCCGTAGCGCTTCAGCGCCAGCCAGAACATCCCGACAATGCCCAGCACGCCCGCAGCCGCCAGCATCCACAGCGAAATCCAGCCGCGAATAATGCCGATAAACAGGAAGATGGCAAAGGCGATGATGATATTGGCGCGCGTCCCGCCAACAATCATATAGGTCAGCAAGCCAAACGCGACGGTGCTCACCAGGAAGAACAGCCACGCTTTGCTGTCCTGACGCAGAAAGTAGACCACCAGCATCGCCGGGATGAAAAAGTAAAAGAAGCGTTTCAGTGCCACACCGGAGACTTCGCTGGAGAAGATCTGGCTGTAGGATTGCAGCCTGAACAGCAGGAAGCCGTTGTGCATAAAGAATATGCCCACACTAACCAATGCGATCGCCATCAATAATATCCACGTCAGATGAGCCTCAACGCGATTGATAGTAAACAGCGGCTTACGCAGTTTTTCTGCCGCTCGCCTGCGTAAGCGGGTTTTATAGGTCACATAGTAGACGGCGTAGAAACAGGCGGCGGAAAGCAACGCCTGCAGCAGAATTTCCGGCGGTGCCACCGCGACGTCAAAGCGGAACACCAGCACGCTGGTCAACGGGAAACCGAAGAAAAACGTCAATAAAAACAGCAATGAGAAGAACACATTGAAGTTAAAGCGCACGCGTCGGAACTCAAACCAGGTCAACGTGGCGATAAACAGCGTGGAGAGCAGCCACACCACCAACAGACCGCTGAATTGCATCAGGCTCATAGCGTTTCTCCGGAAGCAATTTTCAGCGCGTGATGCCATGGTTGCAGGTAATTCGGGCTAAAGAAGGTAATACTGCTTTTATCGACTGAGGCCAGCTGACGCTGCGCTTCGCGTACGACGCCCTCATTGAGCTCATCAGTGGTAAATAACACCGGGAGATTCTGTTCCACCATATCCTGCCAGAAGGGATTTTCACGGTTGAGTACACACGGAATACCAGCCTGAATCAACAGACACAAGGTTCCAATCCCCTGCTGACGGGCAAAAATAAAGTAGCCCAGATCGCACTGCCGGAGTAATGCCAGATAAGCCTCAAACTCCAGTTTTTCACTGAGAATTTGCAGATTTTCCACACTAAACAAAGCCAGGCCAGCCTGACGAACTTCATCTATATACGCTGCGTTATTGGCGGGGTAACCCATCGGCACAATCACATTCACCGTGTCGCCGAACTGCTGATGGACGGCACGCAGCGCGGCAATATGTTCATTACTGCGATCGCCGGAGTTTCCCACCAGAACCGTCATTTTCCCGCTGCGTTCACACCCGTTACTCATCGTATTGAGCGACGGATCCATGCGCGTCGGGAAATAGAGCAGCTCACCGCGTACGCGCGGATGTTGTTCGGCGAAATAGCGTAAATCCCCGCGAGTGGCAAATACGCCGCCCACACGGTTTTGCGCCATCCGACGAAGCGGGTAAAACAGGCGGAATTTCAGGCCACTGGAGACTTCATATAAATCAGCGCCCCAGATGTGCCAGTAAAACTGCTCAGGCTTAATTCCCCCACTCAGAAGCGCCAGCCACAGGCTGGTATTGAACTGACCGTGGAAAAAGAAACGCTGTTGACGATCTGCTTTTGCTTTCTTGATGACCGCCTCTGCCAGCGCCTTTTTCCCGCCGTAGAAACTCAGCGATAACGCCGGGTAGCTCTCACTGAATCCCGCATCCTGACCGGCAACCATAAACACGCGCGCGTGCTCACTCGTCACGGCCAACGAATCGTTGAAAAACCGCAGTACGGTTTGGTTATGGTGAGGGATATCCGATCCCAGAACGTGAATCAGTACTGTCATGCCCGCCTACGCCAGAGTAAAAATACGCCGCAACAGAGAGAAAAATAGACCACATACGTTGCCATATACGCCTGTGCTGCTCCCAGAGCACCGTGTGCGGGGATCAGCCAGTGGGCAAATGCCGTCAATAACGTGAACTGGCTAATTTCAGCCAAAATATAAAACCGCAGCGACGCTTTCGCGATCACCAGATAACCAAAAACGTAGGCTCCCACTTTCAGGACATCGCCCACCAGCTGCCAGGCGAACAAATCTCGCATCGCGATAAATTTCGCGGAAAACAGCAGCCAGATAGCAAAGTCACGCAGCAGCCAGACGGTAAAACTCGCGGCGGCAACCGCCGGTAGCACAAACTTCAGCGACTTCACCACCTCGCGCGAAATATCATGCTTTTCAGTCAAACGCGACAGCGTCGGCAGCAAGTAAACGCTGAATGAAGCAGTGATAAATTGTAGATACGCATCGGAAATGCTGCTCACCCCCTGCCAGATCCCAACCTCATCCCAGCTGTACTGCGCAGCCAGCAGGTTTCGCATCATCACGTACGCCACCGGCAGCGTCACGGAGGTGATCAACGCCATCAGCGTGAATTTGCTTAACTGCCCGGCCAGACCGTTATCCCAGCAGGGTTTCAGGTAATGCAGCGGGATAGTCCCACGTTTAATCAACATCGCTGCAGCGGGAAGCACCACCAGCGCAGGCACCAGCGCTAGGCCCAGCAGCGCGCCTTCATAGCCTCCGAGACGATAGCAGCCATAATAGGCCACCACGCCCACCAAGCTACCGACAATCAGCGACAGCGCATTCCCCGCGGCATCTCGAAAGCCTTTCATCAGCGCCAGCAGCAGGTTCGCCCAGGCAATGCCCATCTGTACCAGCGCAACCAGACGCACCAGTCCCTGATAATGGGTATGACCAAACAATCCCTGGCTGATCGGCGCTGCCGCCAGCAAAAAAATGGCGGCCATCAGTGTGGAGAACCCCAGCACCATCGCAGACGAGGTACCGACCACGTTGCGTAACCGCGCCGGATCGTCATGATGCTGTGCAACGTACTTCGTGACGCCGTTGAAAATTCCGGCCCCCGCCAGCACGCCCAGCACGGTGACCATCTGGCGGAAATTACCCGCCTGCCCCACGCCCGCCGGGCCAAATGAAACAGCAAGTAGCTTCACTACCAGCAAGCCCGCTCCAATTTTTACCAGCGTACTGGCTGCAGTCCACAGGGACGCTTTAGCAAGCGACATATCAGGCGAAGTAGTTGAGTAAGGTCGTAATCACTGTGCGCTGGTTAACCGGCGACAGATTGTAAAACAGCGGTAAACGCAGCAGGCGTTCACTCTCTTTGGTGGTGTAACGATCGTCACCGACAAACTCGCCAAATTTATCGCCAGCCGGGCAATCGTGTAGCGGGATATAGTGGAACACCGCCATGATTTCGGCTTCTTTCAGGAAGCCGATCAACGCGCTACGATCGTCGATATCGCGCAGCTTGATGTAAAACATATGGGCGTTCTGCACGCATCCGTCCGGTATGGAAGGCAGCTCAATACGCCCGGCGCGCGCCAGCGGCTCCAGCGCATCATAATAATTCTGCCACAGCGCCAGACGCTGCTGATTGATACGATCTGCCGCTTCCAGTTGTGCCCACAGATAGGCAGCCTGCAGATCGGACATCAGATAGCTGGAGCCGATATCACGCCAGGTATACTTATCTACCTGACCACGGAAAAACTGGCTGCGGTTTGTGCCTTTTTCGCGGATGATCTCTGCACGTTCAATTAACTTTTTATCGTTGATCAGCGTCGCACCGCCTTCACCACCCGCAGTGTAGTTTTTCGTTTCATGGAAGCTAAAGCAGCCAATATGACCAATCGTGCCCAGCGCCCGACCTTTGTAGGTTGACATGACGCCCTGAGCGGCATCTTCCACCACAAACAGGTTGTACTTTGCCGCCAGCGCCATGATGGTATCCATTTCGCAGGCAACGCCCGCATAATGTACCGGCACGATAGCACGGGTTTTGTCGGTTATTGCCGCTTCAATCAACGTTTCATCAATGTTCATCGTATCCGGGCGGATATCCACAAAGACGATTTTTGCCCCGCGCAGCACGAAGGCGTTGGCGGTGGAGACAAATGTGTAGCTTGGCATAATCACTTCGTCGCCTGACTGGATGTCCAGCAACAGTGCCGCCATCTCAAGCGAAGCGGTACAGGACGGCGTCAGCAGCACTTTCGCGCTGCCAAAATGCTGCTCCAGCCACTGCTGACAACGACGGGTAAAGCCGCCGTCGCCGCATAGCTTGCCGCTGCTCATCGCAGACTGCATATAATCAAGCTCAGTGCCCACCACCGGCGGTGCGTTAAATGGAATCATTTTGTCACCTGTATAACCAGTACGCAGTGCTTTCTACATTGGCACCGCTCTGTATATAACGTTTAAGCGCGGCGGTGTTACCCATCTGGGTCGCCACGCGCAATGTTGTTTTACCGCGAGCCTGCGCCCAGCAAAGCGCGGCCTGCATCAGTTCTGCGCCCGCACCGCGACCGGCCAGCAGGCCAATACGTGCGTCGGTATCATTCAGTTCACGCAGCGAGACATAACCACGGATATCGCCTGCCTGCGTGCGAAAAACAAGACACTGATGGTCAAACGTACCCAATACGGCATTTTCAATCCACTGCGCGTAGAAACGCGCGCTGGCATCTGGCGCATACCACGGCGCACGAAAACGGCTTTGCGCGAACGCCTGTCCTGCCAGGTGGCGTAGCGCCGGTATATCCGCAGTTTGTGCGACCTGCGCGCCGGGATTCTCATCTGCGCCCGTGACCGGCAGCGCCAAATCCACCTCTCCTTCAACCAGAGAGAAATCCAGATGCTGCAGCGCGTCTAATGCCTGGGTATTCGCAGCAGGAATTTTTGCCTGCACCCGTTCCCAGGGTTGCAACGCCTCCACAGTCAGAACCGGCGCATGCGGGTCAAAACGAACAATAGCGCTCTTTACGCCAAAGAACGTATTTTCCCAGCTAAGCGGCTCAATACTGGCGCGGGCGAGCACGGAGCAGCTCCAACAAATATTGACCATAACCCGTTTTGGCCAAAGAACTGGCGGCACGCTTCACGCCTTCGTCATCCAGCCAGCCGTTACGCCAGGCGATTTCTTCCAGACAGGCTATTTTAAAGCCCTGACGTTTCTCCACCGTCTGCACAAACATGCTCGCTTCAATCAGACTGTCATGCGTACCGGTATCCAGCCAGGCAAATCCACGCCCGAGCAGTTCCACCGTCAGGTTGCCGGCTTCAAGGTACATCTGGTTGATAGAGGTAATCTCCAGCTCTCCACGCTCAGAAGGTTTCACGCGTTTGGCGTATTCCACCACTTTGCTGTCGTAGAAATAGAGCCCCGTCACCGCCCAGTTAGACTTCGGTTCTTTCGGCTTCTCTGCCAGCGAAACAGCGCGGAAATTGTCGTCAAACTCGACCACGCCAAAACGCTCAGGATCCATAACCTGATAGCCAAATACCGTCGCCCCTTCCGTTCGGGCGGCGACATGGCGCAGTTTCGGACTGAATCCCTGACCAAAGAAAATGTTATCGCCTAAAACCAGACAGGAAGACTCACCGTTGAGGAACGTTTCACCAATGATAAACGCCTGCGCTAATCCATCCGGGCTGGGTTGCTCGGCATAGTGTAAATCGATGCCGAACTCAGAACCATCTCCCAGCAAACGCTGGAAATAACCTTTATCTTCCGGTGTGGTGATAATCAGGATTTCACGGATACCCGCCAGCATCAGTACCGATAGCGGGTAGTAGATCATCGGCTTATCGTAAATCGGCAATAACTGCTTCGATACGCCACGCGTAATAGGGTGCAGGCGAGTCCCCGAGCCCCCCGCCAGAATGATACCTTTCATGCGTACCTCCTCAGGAAGTTAACCCTTCAGACCTAAACGTTCGCCCTGGTAGCTGCCATCCTGCACGGGCCTCCACCACGCCTCATTCGCCAGATACCATTGCACGGTTTTGCGCATACCGCTTTCAAATGTTTCCTGCGGCATCCAGCCAAGATCACGTGCAATTTTTGACGCATCAATGGCATAACGCAAATCATGACCCGGACGATCGTCAACAAAGGTGATCAATGAACGATACTGCGAAAGGCCCTGTGGCTTGTTGGGTGCCAACTCTTCAAGTAGGCAGCAAATCGTCTCAACCACGTCAAGGTTCTTACGCTCGTTGTGTCCACCGATGTTATACGTTTCACCGACGGCCCCGGTGGTCGCCACGCAATACAGCGCGCGGGCATGATCTTCCACGTAAAGCCAGTCACGGATCTGCTGCCCGTTGCCATATACCGGCAGTGGCTTGCCCGCCAGAGCGTTAAGAATGGTCAGTGGGATCAGTTTTTCCGGGAAGTGATACGGGCCGTAGTTGTTGGAGCAGTTGGTAATCAGCGTGGGCAGACCGTAAGTACGCAACCAGGCACGGACCAGGTGATCGCTACTAGCTTTCGACGCTGAATAAGGGCTACTTGGCGCATACGGCGTGGTTTCCGTGAAGAAATCATCCGTAGAATGCAGGTCGCCATACACTTCATCGGTCGAAATATGATGGAAACGAAACGCCGATTTTCTCTCATCGGTTAATGCGCTCCAGTAAGCTCGCGCCGCTTCCAGCAGAGTATAGGTGCCCACAATATTGGTTTCGATAAATGCCGCTGGACCATCAATAGAACGATCAACATGGCTTTCTGCAGCCAGATGCATCACGCAGTCTGGCTGATATTGTTGAAACACCCTGTCGAGCGATGCCCGCTCGCAGATATCCACTTTTTCAAAGGCAAAACGGTCATTCTGCGCGACCGGCGTCAACGACATCAGATTTCCGGCGTAGGTCAGTTTATCGACCACCACCACCGCATCTTCGGTCTCATGAATGATATGCCGTACAACTGCTGAGCCGATAAATCCGGCGCCACCGGTGACCAGAATTCGTTTCATTAGCGCCAGACTCCTTTGGTATCAACCACGTACTGCTGGTGAACCGCATCGCCTTTAATGGCTTTAAATTCATTATGGTCGACCAACATGACCAGCACATCGGCACTTGCCAAAGCATCGTCCAGTTTTGCCAACTGGCAAAGACCGTCCAGCTTTTTCGGCAGTTGATGGATGTTCGGTTCCACCACCAGCGTTTCACCACGATGCCACTGGGCGATACTCAGCGCGATGCCCATCGCCGGGCTTTCACGTAAATCGTCGATATTCGGTTTAAATGCCAGACCAAAACAGGCAATTTTCACATCGCTGGCGCGTTTGTTCGTCTTAGCCAGACAGTCGGCCACGGCAGCTTTTACCCGATCGATTACCCAGTGAGGTTTGCCATCATTCACTTCACGTGCGGTGCGGATTAATTTCGCCAGCTGCGGGTTCTGCGCCACAATAAACCACGGATCGACGGCAATACAGTGGCCGCCGACGCCCGGTCCTGGCTGCAGGATATTGACGCGTGGATGTCGGTTCGCCAGACGAATCAGTTCCCAGACGTTAATCTCCTGTTCGGCGCAAATCAGCGACAGCTCATTGGCAAAGGCGATGTTAACGTCACGGAAGCTATTTTCAGTGAGTTTGCACATTTCCGCGGTGCGGGCATTGGTCACCACGCATTCACCTTCAAGGAAGATGTTGTACAGCTCACTGGCACGCGCGGAGCAGACAGGCGTCATCCCGCCAATCACGCGATCGTTTTTTATCAGCTCGACCATCACCTGACCCGGCAGCACGCGTTCTGGACAATAGGCAATATTGACGTCCGCCTGGTCACCTGCCTGCTGCGGGAACGTCAGATCTGGTCGCATTTCAGCAAGCCATGCAGCCATCTGCTCGGTTGCCCCGACAGGTGACGTTGACTCGAGGATCACCAATGCGCCTTTTTTCAGCACTGACGCCAGCGACTTCGCCGCCGCTTCGACGTACACCATATCGGGTTCATGCTCCCCTTTGAACGGGGTAGGCACGGCAATTAAATATGCGTCCGCTTCTACGGGTTTGGTGGTCGCACGAAGATATCCTTCTTCGACGGCTGTTTTCACCACGGCACCGAGGTCAGGTTCAACGATATGGATCTCACCACGGTTAATGGTGTCCACCGCATGCTGATTAACATCTACGCCAATCACGTGTTTTTGACGGGAAGCAAAAGCAGCTGCGGTTGGCAGCCCGATATAACCCAGCCCAATGACAGAAATGGTCGTAAAACTCATAGCGATATCCGATTGTTTTTTAACGCGTGTAAAATACGACCACACGCTTGCCCATCGCCATACGGATTATGGGCCCGGCTCATGGTCTGATATTCATCTTCGTCATGCAGTAAACGCGTGACTTCTTCCACAATGCGCTGCGGATCGGTCCCCACCAGCCGCACTGTCCCGGCGGTAATGGCCTCTGGACGCTCCGTCGTTTCACGCATCACCAGCACAGGTTTCCCCAGCGACGGAGCTTCTTCCTGAATACCACCAGAATCGGTCAGGATCAGCCAGGCATGATTCATCAGCCAGACAAACGGCAGGTATTCCTGCGGCTCGATCAGAATCACATTGTCAACGTGACCCAGGATGCGGTTTACCGGCTCACTGACGTTAGGGTTCAGGTGCACCGGGTAAACAATTTGCACATCCTGATTCGCCGCCGCAATTTCTGCCAGCGCATGGCAGATTTGTTCAAAACCGCGACCAAAGCTTTCCCGGCGATGACCGGTCACCAGGATCATCTTTTTATCCGCGCTCAGGAAAGGATAATGACTTGCAATTTCAGCTCGCAACGCATCATTTCCCAGGACGCGATCGCGAACCCAGATCAACGCATCAATGATCGTATTACCGGTGACAAAAATGCGATCATCGGCAATATTTTCTCGTAACAGGTTCTGCCGCGAGTTTTCCGTTGGGGCAAAATGATACATGGCCAGACGCCCGGTCAGCGTGCGGTTCGCCTCTTCCGGCCAGGGTGAATAAAGATCGCCAGTTCGTAATCCGGCTTCAACATGTCCTACCGGAATACGCTGATAAAACGCGGCCAGACTGGTCGCAATGGTCGTCGTGGTATCACCGTGTACCAGTACTACATCAGGTTTAAATTCAGCCAGAATAGGCTTTAATCCTTCAAGGATTCGACAGGTAATTTCGGTGAGCCCCTGACCTGGCTGCATAATATTGAGATCGTAGTCAGGTACAATAGAAAAAAGGTTCAACACCTGATCCAGCATCTGCCGATGCTGCGCAGTGACGCAAACTTTCGCCTCAAAATGAGGATCTTTTGCCAGCGCATGAACCAGAGGTGCCATCTTGATGGCCTCCGGTCGCGTGCCAAAAACAGTCAGTACTTTCACATCGATTCTCTTCGGATTGGCAGCGAGGGCCCAGCCCCTCACTGCAACGGTGTTGCTAAATCGGGCGGCGACGGGTTAACGCGACACCGGCACCGATCAAGGCCCCAACGATGCCCCACATAATCATCAGGAAGGCACGGCGAGGGCTATCACGTTTTACCGGTTCTTCCGGCGTCCGCAAATAACGATAGGTCTGAAAACGTGGGTCCAGAGTTGGTCCTACGTTCAGCGTATTTAACATGGCTTTGTTTTGGAAATAATCTAGTTCGAATTCCGGGCCGACAGCCTGCAGGTTTTCGAGCCGCGCCTGCAGCATAGGACGTCCGAGTAAAAACAGCTCAGAGTCCGGTAATTCATCTGCTGGCACATCCGTTGAAGTGCGAGAAATATTATGCAGCTCTGCAATTTTGAGCGCCTGTTCAATGTTATGAACGCGGCGAGAGAAGAGTGATTTCGCCACCTCTTCCTGGCGTTTAACCTGCGCCTTCATCTGCACGGTGCGTGCAGCCCACGCGCCTTTTAACTCATCGTTCAGATGACGTGCCGCTCTCTGGCTGGCAAACGCCACGTATTGGCGCAGCAGGTTGTTGGCATCAGGCGCCGTTTCCGCAATCAGCTTCACGCTGTCATTGGTATTGCGCAATGCATCACCAGGCATAAACTGAATGTTATTGATTAACTCATCCAGCAATGCCGCATCGGCTTTACTGTTTCCGACCATCCGTTGCTTAAAGTAATCGGTCTGCTGCCAGAACTCACGGCGCGTATCCCACGAGGCAACCTGCATGACGAACTCTTTATAGGCCTCGTCCATCACCGACGGCTGATCCGCTGACGCCAGGCTGGCCTTAATATCCAGATTGCGTAAAAACTGCTGTTGAGAGTAATAACCACCCAACATATTCACCGTTGGCCGGTCAGAAATAGCAGTCGCACTCCACTCCTGACGCGCAAAAAACGTATAGGCGAGAGCAACAAGCGCAAAGACGAGGGCCATACCGACAATCCACGCCTTCCCTGCCCACAAGGTCCGAAACAGCCCACGGATGTCCAGTTCATTTTCAGTGTTCACGGCATGTTCTCCCGGTAATGGCTGTGTCATCGCATCCTCATTTACTTGGTTAAGTTTGGTTTGTTTTCGCGGTTTCTTCGAAGTCTGCGCTTAACTCGCTTGATAAATCTGGCAACCTTCCAGGCACGCTTAATGCAGTAACCGTAAAGACCAAATGCCAATAAAAATAACACCAGCATGGCCCATTCAGGGACTAAACGAAAATACTCAGCCAGTACACCAATAGAGGCCAGAATCGCCGCAGCCAGCGTAATCAGAACAAATGCCTGTCGGGAAGTAAACCCCGCTCGCATCACCAAATGATGAATGTGCTGGCGATCAGCGGAGAAAGGACTCATACCTTTACGTAAGCGACGATACATAATCGCCACCATATCCATTAACGGAATGGCAATAATCCACAGGGCAGTGACCGGACTAATAGGATGCGTAGGTCCCTGGGTCGTTTCCAGCAGGATCCAAATCACCGTGAAACCAATCAGTGTACTGCCTGCATCACCCATAAAGACTTTATAACGGCGTCCAAGGATCCCCAGGTTCAGCAGGATATAAGGCAGAATGGCAGCGATCATGGCAAAACACCAGATTGCCAGGCTGGTCTGTCCGTCAAACCAGAGGATCAGGCCCACTGCGGCAAAGGATACACTGGACAGCCCGCCTAACAGGCCGTCGATGCCATCCACCATATTGAACGCGTTAATCGCCGCCCACACGGCAAAAAGGGTGAGAAAATAGCCAAAAGGACCGAGTATCAACTCCCAGGAACCAAAGATATATCCCAGGCTACTCAGGTACAGATTTCCTTTTACCATCATAACAATAGCAATCGCAGCCTGGACAACGGCGCGTATTTTTACGCTTATGTCAAAACGATCGTCCAGTGCACCAACCAACACCAGCACACCAGCACAAAAGAGGTATAACGAGGCATGCGGAATGTAATAATCCGAAAGACCAAACATAAAATTGATTCCTGCAAACACAGAAATCCCGCCCACTAAAGGAATGATGCCCTGGTGCCGTTTACGGAAGTTTGGCTTATCCACTAAACCTATTTTTATGGCTACTTTTCGTGCGAAAAAAATAAAAAGGGTGGTGAATAAAAAAATACTGATTAACTCAGATAAAGCAGCGAGTAAATTCACAGCGTATGTGCTCTCAGCATATATCATTTCCTTAAAGTATAATGCGTTACAACGGTCCCTTGAAGTGACCCGTTAAAACATTACACTACTGACCCGTTTGTAGTTCATATTGATCATTGTTACGTTACCTGGCGCGTACAATCATGCCAAGTTTATCCGGTCAGACATTAGGATGAATCGTAAAAGCAAAACGCCACGTAAACGTGGCGTTTTCAGAGGATGCCCGACTTAAGAACGTTTCATCATGTCGAAGAAGTCGTCGTTGGTCTTGGTCATCGCCAGCTTGTTAATGAGGAATTCCATCGCATCAATCTCACCCATCGGATGGATGATTTTGCGCAGGATCCACATTTTCTGCAGCTCTTCCTGAGTGGTGAGCAGCTCTTCTTTACGGGTACCGGAACGGTTGTAGTCGATAGCCGGGAAGACGCGTTTTTCAGCAATCTTACGCGAGAGGTGCAGTTCCATGTTGCCGGTACCTTTAAACTCTTCATAGATAACTTCATCCATTTTAGAGCCGGTATCGACCAGAGCCGTCGCGATAATCGTCAGGCTTCCGCCCTCTTCCACGTTACGTGCCGCACCGAAGAAACGTTTCGGACGATGCAGGGCGTTAGCGTCCACACCACCGGTCAGTACTTTACCAGAAGCCGGTACCACGGTGTTGTAGGCACGTGCCAGACGAGTGATGGAATCGAGCAGGATGATAACGTCTTTCTTGTGCTCAACCAGACGTTTCGCTTTCTCAATAACCATTTCCGCAACCTGAACGTGGCGGGATGCTGGTTCGTCAAAGGTGGAAGCAATCACTTCACCTTTAACCAGACGCTGCATCTCGGTCACTTCTTCCGGACGTTCGTCGATCAGCAGTACCATCAGTACGCAATCCGGATGGTTGTACGCAATGCTCTGTGCAATATTCTGCAGCAGCATGGTTTTACCGGCTTTCGGCGGTGCCACAATCAGACCACGCTGACCGCGACCGATCGGGGAAGCCAGATCAAGGACACGTGCCGTTAAGTCTTCTGTTGAACCGTTACCACGTTCCATACGCAGACGTGAGTTTGCGTGCAGCGGGGTTAAGTTCTCGAACAGAATCTTATTACGCGCGTTTTCCGGCTTGTCGTAGTTAACTTCGTTAACTTTCAACAATGCAAAGTAACGCTCACCCTCTTTAGGAGGACGAATCTTACCGGAAATGGTGTCACCAGTGCGGAGGTTGAAACGGCGGATTTGGCTGGGGGATACGTAGATGTCGTCTGGACCGGCGAGGTAGGAGCTGTCTCCGGAACGGAGGAAACCAAATCCATCCTGCAATATCTCCAGCACACCGTCACCAAAGATATCTTCGCCACTCTTTGCGTGCTGCTTCAGGATGGCAAAAATAATGTCCTGCTTGCGCATACGAGCCAGGTTTTCCAGGCCCATATTTTCGCCGAGAGTGATCAGCTCAGAAACCGGCGTATTCTTTAATTCGGTAAGATTCATAATGGTGTGAGTTCTTAAACTTGGGGTAAATCTCGAACTTAATTTGTGAATGGTATGGCAGGGTCATCCATGCCTGTTTACGGCCATCGACTCATGTCTGTTCGCTGTCTGGTCACAGGAAAGTACGCAGAACTGAAACGACAAGACGGATTGAGTGACAAGCCAGGAATCTGTCCACTTCTCGCGCGAGAAACAACGGGAAGTATTGGATAAACAAGATTCAAACTTAATAAGGTATGTTTAATACGAAGTCAACACTAACTTAGCACGACTCAAGTCGGGCGTCCAGTCATCCGAAGAATTTAGGAATCGGGTCGCCCAAACTTGATAATTCCGTCTTACGCCAGGTTAGCGTCGAGGAACTCTTTCAACTGACCTTTGGACAGTGCGCCGACTTTTGTCGCCGCAACTTCACCGTTTTTAAACAGCAGCAGGGTCGGAATGCCACGGATACCATACTTCGGCGCGGTGCCTGGGTTTTGGTCAATGTTCAGTTTCGCAACTGTCAATTTGCCCTGATACTCGTCAGCGATTTCATCCAGAATTGGAGCGATCATTTTGCACGGACCGCACCACTCTGCCCAGAAATCAACGAGGATAGCTCCGTCCGCTTTGAGTACATCCGTGTCAAAACTGTCGTCTGTCAGGTGAATAATTTTATCGCTCATATATAACTCCACAGGAATAAGCCTGGCGTGTTGGTGTAGCATTAACCAACTAAAGGTTGACTTTATTTCACCGGATACGCTTTCGTAAAGCAATAGTAAGCTGATATTCTACCACACTATGAGCAAAACACATTTAACAGAACAGAAGTTTTCCGACTTCGCCCTGCACCCTCAGGTGATAGAAGCCCTTGAAAATAAAGGGTTTCATAATTGTACGCCCATTCAGGCACTCGCCCTCCCGCTAACGCTGGCAGGTCGTGATGTTGCAGGGCAGGCGCAAACCGGTACCGGAAAAACGATGGCGTTCCTGACGTCAACGTTTCATTATCTCCTCTCTCATCCCGCGATTGCCGATCGCAAGGTGAACCAGCCGCGTGCCTTAATTATGGCACCAACGCGTGAGTTAGCCGTGCAGATCCACGCTGATGCGGAACCACTGGCGCAGACTACCGGCCTGAAATTGGGCCTGGCCTATGGCGGCGACGGTTACGACAAACAGCTGAAAGTGCTGGAAAGCGGCGTCGATATTCTTATCGGCACCACGGGCCGTCTCATTGACTACGCAAAACAGAACCACATCAATCTGGGCGCGATTCAGGTGGTGGTACTGGATGAAGCCGATCGCATGTACGATCTGGGCTTTATTAAAGATATTCGCTGGCTGTTCCGTCGTATGCCGCCAACCAACCAGCGTCTGAATATGCTGTTTTCCGCCACCCTCTCTTACCGCGTTCGCGAACTGGCGTTCGAACAAATGAACAACGCCGAGTATGTTGAAGTCGAACCGGAACAGAAGACGGGTCACCGTATTAAAGAAGAACTCTTCTATCCTTCAAACGAAGAGAAAATGCGTTTGCTGCAAACGCTGATTGAAGAAGAGTGGCCAGATCGCGCCATTGTTTTTGCGAACACCAAACACCGTTGCGAAGATATCTGGGGCAGCCTTGCCGCTGACGGTCATCGCGTAGGTCTGCTCACCGGTGACGTGGCACAGAAAAAACGTCTGCGCATTCTGGAAGAGTTCACCCGTGGCGATCTCGATATCCTGGTTGCGACTGACGTTGCCGCACGTGGCCTGCATATTCCAGCCGTTACGCATGTGTTTAACTATGACCTACCGGATGACTGTGAAGACTACGTTCACCGTATTGGTCGTACCGGTCGAGCAGGCGCAAGCGGGCATTCCATCAGCCTTGCCTGTGAAGAGTATGCGTTGAATTTACCTGCCATCGAGACC
Source organism: Citrobacter sp. FP75 (assembly GCF_018342065.1). Lineage (GTDB taxonomy): Bacteria > Pseudomonadota > Gammaproteobacteria > Enterobacterales > Enterobacteriaceae > Citrobacter. The sequence continues at coordinate 67,965 of NZ_JAFDOE010000011.1, forward strand.
TATATCGGCCACTCGATTCCGGTGAGTAAATACAACCCGGATGCGCTGATGACCGATTTGCCGAAGCCGTTGCGCCTGACGCGAACGCGCCCTGGCAATGGTCCACGCCGCACCGGTGGCGCACCGCGTAATCGTCGTCGTTCAGGTTAAGAAATATGCTAAGCACTTCCTCGCTGTACGCCGCAATTGATTTAGGCTCGAATAGTTTTCATATGCTGGTTGTACGCGAGGTGGCAGGAAGCATCCAGACGCTCACGCGAATTAAACGTAAGGTGCGTCTGGCCGCTGGCCTGAATAGTGATAATACGCTCTCTGCTGAAGCCATGGAGCGAGGTTGGCAGTGTCTACGCCTGTTTGCTGAACGTCTGCAGGATATCCCTCAGCCACAAATTCGTGTGGTTGCCACGGCAACACTGCGCATCGCCACCAATGCCGATGTTTTTATTGCTAAAGCGCAAGAGATCCTTGGCTGTGCCGTTCAGGTTATTAGCGGTGAGGAAGAAGCCCGGCTGATTTATCAGGGGGTAGCCCACACCACCGGTGGCGCCGATCAGCGCCTGGTCGTCGATATCGGCGGAGCCAGCACCGAACTGGTTACCGGTTCCGGTGCACAGACAACCTCCTTGTTTAGCCTGTCGATGGGCTGCGTCACCTGGCTCGAACGGTATTTCACCGATCGTAATCTGGCACAGGAAAACTTTGACGAGGCAGAGAAAGCGGCACGTGAAGTCCTGCGCCCTGTCGCAGACAAGCTGCGTTTTCATGGCTGGAAAGTCTGTGTCGGTGCTTCTGGTACCGTACAGGCGCTGCAGGAAATCATGATGGCGCAGGGCATGGATGAGCGCATTACGCTGGCAAAACTTCAGCAGTTAAAGCAACGCGCCATTCATTGCGGACGTCTTGAAGAGCTGGAAATCGAAGGATTAACGCTGGAACGTGCGCTGGTGTTCCCCAGTGGACTGGCGATCCTGATCGCGATTTTCACCGAGTTAAATATCCAATGCATGACCCTCGCTGGCGGCGCATTACGTGAAGGCCTGGTCTATGGCATGCTGCACTTGCCGGTGGATCAAGATATTCGCAGCCGCACGTTGCGTAATATTCAGCGCCGATTTATGGTCGATACCGAGCAAGCCCATCGCGTTGCCAATTTAGCGGGTAAATTTTTCGATCAGGTAGAAAAGAAGTGGCATCTTGACGCGATAAGCCGTGAACTGCTGCAAAGTGCCTGTCAACTGCACGAAATAGGCCTGAGCGTGGAGTACAAGCAAGCGCCTCTGCACGCGGCCTGGCTGGTGCGCAATCTCGATCTCCCTGGATTTACCCCCGCACAGAAAAAACTGTTAGCCACATTGTTACTCAACCAGACCAATCCGGTCGATCTCTCTTCGCTACACCAGCAAAATGCCGTGCCGCCGCGTATCGCGGAACACCTTTGTCGTTTGCTACGTCTGGCGATCATTTTTGCCAGCCGTCGCCGGGACGATTTAGTGCCAGAAATTCATCTGGATGCGAAGAATGAACATCTTACGGTAACGCTGCCTGAAGGCTGGCTGGCGCATCATCCGCTGGGTAAAGAGCTTATCGTTCAGGAAAGCCAGTGGCAAAGCTATGTCCACTGGCCTTTGGAAGTGCGTTAACGACTGACCTTTGCCGGATGGCGCTGCGCTTATCCGGCCTACAAAATACCTACTTCTCTTTTGCTTTCGCCATCATCGCCCGAATATTAGCAATGCTGGCTTGCCCTTTTTGCATCCGCTCCTCAGCGCTGACCACTTTACGCTCCTGCTCCCAGATAATATCGTCCTGCGGTAACTCCAGCAGAAAACGACTTGGCTCCGGGCGTATCAACTCACCGTACTGACGACGCTCTTTACACAGCGTGAAGATAAGCTCTTTCTGCGCGCGGGTAATCCCTACGTAAGCCAGACGGCGCTCTTCGTCGATGTTGTCTTCATCAATGCTGCTCTGATGAGGCAAAAAACCTTCTTCCATTCCCACCATAAACACGTACGGGAATTCCAGTCCCTTTGAGGCATGCAGCGTCATCAACTGCACCTGGTCCAGATCTTCTTCACTCTCCCCACGCTCCATCATGTCACGCAAGGTAAAGCGGGTGACAACCTGGGTCAGCGTCATCGGCTCATCAATATCACTACCTTCAAGCATTTCCGTCATCCAGCTAAACAGCGTGTTGACGTTTTTCATGCGCATTTCGGCGGCTTTCGGGCTGGGTGAGGTTTCATAGAGCCACGATTCGTAATCAATGCCGTGGATCAGGTCGCGTACGGCAGCAATCGGCTCGCGCTCGGCCAGACGCTGGATTTCACCCAGCCAGTGCGTAAAGCGGGTCAGCGACTCATAGCCACGCCCGGTTAGCATCTGGCTAAGCCCCATGTCAAAGCTGGCGGTAAACAGGCTTTTATTACGCGTCATCGCCCACTCGCCAAGCTTTTGCAGCGTAGCCGGGCCAATTTCACGTTTTGGCGTATTCACGATGCGCAGGAATGCGCTGTCATCATCGGGGTTACTCAGTACCCGCAGATAAGCCAGCAGATCTTTAATCTCCGGACGGGAGAAAAACGACGTGCCGCCGGAAATTTTGTACGGGATACGGTTCTGCATCAGGAATTTTTCGAACACCCGCGACTGATGGTTGCCACGGTACAAAATCGCGTAATCTTTATACTGCGTCTTGTTTACGAAATGATGGGCAATCAGTTCGCCGGTCACGCGCTCCGCTTCATGCTCTTCATTATTAGCACTTAATACCTTAAGTTCAGCACCGTAACCCAGCTCTGAAAAGAGCCGTTTTTCAAAGACATGTGGGTTATTGGCAATGAGAATGTTTGCCGCTTTCAGGATGCGTTCGGAAGAACGGTAGTTCTGCTCCAGCTTAACCACCTGCAATGCCGGGAAATCTTTGCTTAGCAGCACCAGGTTTTGCGGACGCGCACCGCGCCAGGAATAGATCGACTGGTCGTCATCGCCAACCACGGTAAAACGCGCACGGCTACCCACCAGCAGCTTCACCAGTTCGTATTGGCTGGTATTGGTGTCCTGATACTCATCCACCAGCAGATAACGAATCTTGTTCTGCCAGCGCTCACGCACTTCGTCATTACGCTGCAATAGTAGCGTCGGCAGCAGGATCAAATCATCGAAGTCCAGCACGTTGCAGGCCTTCATATGTGCATCGTACAGACCATAGCAATGGGCAAAAATACGATCGCGCTCACCTTTCGCGCTGGCTGCCGCCTGCGCCGGTGTCATCAGATCGTTTTTCCAGTTGGAGATCGTCGAGATCAGCTGTTGAAGAATCAGCTTATCATCTTCGATGAGCCCTTCGGTCAACTCCTTCAGCAACGCCACCTGATCGGTGTCATCGAACAATGAAAAGTTAGACTTCATACCCAAAGCAGCATATTCGCGCTTGATAATATCCAGCCCCAGGGTGTGGAAGGTGGAGATCATCAGCCCCCGCGCCTCTTTACGACCCAGCGTCTGCGCCACACGTTCTTTCATCTCGCGCGCGGCCTTGTTGGTAAAGGTCACCGCCGCAATATGCCGAGCCTGATAGCCGCAAACGCGTATTAAATGCGCGATTTTATTGGTGATAACGCGGGTTTTACCGGAGCCAGCACCCGCCAGCACCAGGCAGGGGCCGGTGACGAATTCGACGGCTTGTTGTTGTCCGGGGTTTAAACGCATAAAAATCACTCAATGAAAGTCGGGAGGGGAAATTTAGAGCATGGTAGTATAGCCAGCCTCAACTACACCACTCAAGGCACGATCATGGCAAAAACAGCAGCAGCACTGCATATCCTTGTTAAAGAAGAGAAACTGGCTCTGGATCTTCTGGAACAAATTAAAAACGGCGCCGACTTCGAGAAACTGGCGAAGAAGCACTCTACCTGTCCATCAGGTAAGAAAGGCGGTCACCTCGGTGAATTCCGCCAGGGCCAGATGGTTCCGGCGTTTGATAAAGTGGTCTTCTCCTGCCCGGTGCTGGAGCCAACTGGCCCATTGCACACCCAGTTTGGTTACCACATCATTAAAGTGCTGTACCGTAACTAATAAAAAACCCGGAGTCAGAATCTCCGGGTTTTTTATTGCGGGTAGCGGCTACATTTTAGCCGGCTACAGCAATACGTTTCATATCCGTCATATAACCGCGCAGTTTCTGGCCCACTTTCTCAATCGCATGGCCGCGAATCGCTTCGTTCACATCACGCAGTTGTGCGTTGTCTACCGCGCCTTCGGCAATTGCTTTGCCCAGATCGCCCGGCTGAATTTCAGTCATGAACGCTTTCAGCAGCGGTACGCAAGCGTAAGAGAACAGGTAGTTACCGTATTCTGCGGTATCTGAGATTACCACGTTCATTTCATACAGACGCTTACGGGCGATGGTGTTGGCGATCAGCGGCAGCTCGTGCAGTGATTCGTAGTAAGCAGACTCTTCGATGATGCCAGAATCAACCATGGTTTCGAACGCCAGTTCAACGCCCGCTTTTACCATCGCGATCATCAGAACGCCTTTATCGAAGTACTCCTGCTCACTGATTTTACCGTCAAACTGTGCTGCGGTTTCGAACGCGGTTTTACCGGTCTCTTCACGCCAGGTCAGCAGTTTTTTATCATCGTTAGCCCAGTCAGCCATCATACCGGAGGAGAATTCGCCGGAGATGATGTCATCCATGTGTTTCTGGAACAGCGGCGCCATAATCTCTTTCAACTGTTCAGACAACGCGTAAGCACGCAGTTTCGCCGGGTTAGACAGACGGTCCATCATCAGAGTGATGCCGCCCTGCTTCAGCGCTTCGGTGATGGTTTCCCAACCGAACTGAATCAGTTTTTCTGCGTAAGCCGGGTCGGTGCCTTCTTCCACCAGCTTATCGAAGCACAGCAGAGAACCGGCCTGCAGCATGCCGCACAGGATAGTCTGCTCACCCATCAGGTCAGATTTCACTTCAGCCACGAAGGAGGATTCCAGAACGCCTGCACGGTGACCGCCGGTCGCCGCAGCCCAGGCTTTAGCAATCGCCATACCTTCACCTTTCGGGTCGTTTTCCGGGTGAACCGCGATCAGTGTCGGTACGCCAAAACCGCGTTTGTACTCTTCACGCACTTCGGTACCCGGGCACTTCGGGGCTACCATCACGACGGTGATGTCTTTACGGATCTGCTCGCCCACTTCCACGATGTTGAAGCCGTGAGAGTAGCCCAGCGCCGCGCCGTCCTTCATCAGCGGCTGTACGGAACGCACCACGTCAGAGTGCTGTTTGTCCGGCGTCAGGTTAACCACCAGATCCGCCTGTGGGATCAGCTCTTCGTAGGTACCCACTTTGAAGCCGTTTTCGGTCGCTTTACGCCAGGAAGCGCGCTTCTCGGCGATTGCTTCTTTACGCAGCGCGTAGGAGATATCCAGCCCGGAGTCTCGCATGTTCAGGCCCTGGTTCAGACCCTGGGCGCCACAGCCGACGATGACCACTTTTTTACCCTGAAGGTAGCTCGCGCCATCGGCGAATTCGTCGCGGCCCATAAAGCGACATTTGCCCAGCTGTGCCAGCTGCTGGCGCAGGTTCAGTGTATTAAAGTAGTTAGCCATGGTGGTGTACCCCGTGATGTTGTGTGTCTTATTGTTCGGTTCGCTTTTGCGAGATTGAATCCACTATATGACAGGAAATTTATTGCGGAAATTGATATATTCACAACGTCACATTGCAATTTATGCAACGTAGAAATAAAGGAGTGAGCCGGTGGATTTACGCGATCTGAAAACCTTCCTGCATCTGGCCGAAAGCCGCCATTTTGGCCGCAGCGCGCGGGCGATGCACGTCAGTCCCTCCACGCTCTCCCGGCAGATCCAGCGTCTGGAAGAAGACCTCGGGCAGGCGCTTTTTGTCCGCGATAACCGCACGGTAACGCTCACCGAAGCGGGTGAAGAGCTGCGCGTCTTTGCCCAGCAGACGTTGTTGCAGTATCAGCAATTGCGCCACACCCTCGATCAGCAAGGGCCGTCGCTGTCGGGCGAGCTGCATATTTTCTGTTCGGTAACCGCCGCGTATAGTCATCTACCGCCCATTCTTGACCGTTTTCGCGCTGAACATCCGTCGGTAGAGATCAAGCTCACCACCGGCGATGCCGCCGATGCCATGGAAAAAGTGGTGACGGGAGAAGCTGACCTGGCGATAGCCGGAAAACCGGAAACACTGCCCGGTGCGGTCGCATTCTCGATGCTGGAAAATCTGACGGTGGTGTTGATCGCCCCGGCGTTGCCGTGTCCGGTACGCAATCAGGTGTCCGTCGATGTCCCCGACTGGTCAACGGTGCCGTTTATTATGGCCGACCAGGGACCAGTGCGACGCCGCATTGAGCTGTGGTTCCGCCGCCATAAAATCAGCAACCCATCGATTTATGCCACGGTCGGTGGTCATGAGGCGATGGTCTCAATGGTGGCACTGGGCTGCGGCGTGGCGCTGCTGCCGGAGGTGGTTCTGGAAAACAGCCCGGAACCGGTGCGCAACCGCGTGATGATTTTAGAGCGCAGCGATGAGAAAACACCGTTTGAACTGGGCGTCTGTGCACAAAAAAAGCGGCTGCATGAGCCGCTGATTGATGCGTTCTGGAAGATTGTTCTGGAGCGTAAATCCGCTGAGTAGCGTCAGCATCAGGCCTAAAATCAGTGGTAGATTCAGTATTGGTGCTCCTTTTCTGTATAATGTCCCGTGCCATAATAGATGTGGGGGGCTTGTTAACCATGTTGTTAAGCAAGCCAGAACAGACGGTGTCATTGCGCACTTGACAGCGAAAATACAAACTTAATTAGCCATCATTATGATAATCAAACCAAAAATTCGTGGATTCATCTGTACAACGACCCATCCGACTGGCTGCAAAGTCAATGTGGAAAAACAGATCGCGTACGTTAAGCAAAACGGGAAAATCGCTAACGGCCCTTCCCGTGTGCTGGTCATCGGTGCGTCCACCGGTTACGGCCTGGCGTCCAGAATTTCCGCCGCCTTTGGCAGCGGTGCCGCGACTATCGGCGTATTTTTCGAAAAACCAGGCACGGAAACCAAACCGGGTTCCGCGGGCTGGTATAACTCTGCTGCCTTCGATGAGGCCGCAAAACGCGAAGGTCTGTATTCCAAAAGCATCAACGGCGACGCGTTCTCCGACGAGTGCCGCGATGAAGTCATCAAACTGATCAAAGAAGACCTGGGTCAGATTGACCTGGTGGTTTACTCACTGGCTTCCCCGGTGCGTAAAATGCCGAAAACCGGTGAAATCGTCCGTTCTGCGCTGAAGCCAATCGGTGAGGTTTACACCTCTAAAGCGATTGATACCAACAAAGATCAGATCATCACCGCCAGCATTGAGCCGGCAACCGAAGAAGAAGTTCAGAACACCGTCACCGTCATGGGCGGCGAAGACTGGGAACTGTGGATGGGCGCGCTGAACGAAGCGGGCGTACTGGCTGACGGCGTGAAAACCGTAGCCTACTCCTACATCGGTACCGACCTGACCTGGCCAATCTACTGGCACGGCGCGCTGGGCAAAGCGAAGGAAGACCTCGACCGCGCGGCGGGTGCGCTGCGTAATCAACTGGCTCCGCTGCACGGTTCTGCGAACGTTGCCGTACTGAAATCCGTTATCACCCAGGCATCTTCTGCGATTCCGGTGATGCCGCTGTACATCTCCATGGTCTTCAAGCTGATGAAAGCACAGGGCATTCACGAGGGTTGTATCGAGCAGATCAACCGTCTGATGACCACCAGCCTGTACGGCGACAAAGTGGCGCTTGATGACAACCAGCGTATCCGTATGGATGACTGGGAACTGCGCGAAGACATTCAGCAGGCGTGTCGCGATCTGTGGCCGCTGATCACCACCGAAAACCTGGCGCATGAAACTGACTATGCAGGGTACAAGCAGGAATTCCTGAACCTGTTCGGTTTTGCCCTCGACGGCGTGGATTACGACGCTGACGTAAATACCGAAGTCGAATTCGAAGTCATCACGCTGTAATTTGCTGATACAGTTGCAAAAAGGGTTCATGTGAAAACATGAACCCTTTTTTAATGGCCGCCGCTAACCCGCCAGAAAGAAGCGGAACGCCGGGTTATGGCTCTCATCGTGGCAGTCGTAGCCCAGTTCGTTCAGCCTCGTTTCAAAATCCGGTTCATGATCGCCCAGTTCAAACGCCGCCAGCACGCGCCCGTAGTCGGTGCCGTGGCTGCGGTAATGGAACAGGGAAATATTCCAGTGGGTCCCTAAGGTATGCAGAAACTTCAACAGCGCACCTGGAGACTCCGGGAACTCAAAGCTGTATAGACGTTCCTGTAGCGGCTTAGAGGGACGTCCACCGACCATATAGCGCACGTGCAGCTTGGCCATTTCGTCGTCGGACAGATCCACCACGCTGTAACCGCCGTCGCTGAGCAACTGAAGGATTTCTTTACGCTCTTCCAGCCCACGACTCAGACGTACGCCGACAAAAATACAGGCGTCCTTCGCATCAGCAAAACGGTAGTTAAACTCGGTCACTGAGCGCCCACCCAGCAATTGACAGAATTTCAGGAAGCTGCCCTTTTCTTCCGGAATGGTCACCGCCAGTAGCGCTTCGCGTTGTTCCCCCAGCTCGCAGCGTTCAGACACGTAGCGCAGGCCGTGGAAGTTAACGTTAGCGCCGGAAAGAACATGCGCCAGACGCTCGCCGCGAATATTGTGCTGGGCGATGTACTTTTTCATCCCCGCCAGCGCCAGCGCCCCGGAGGGCTCCGCCACCGCGCGCACGTCTTCGAACAGGTCTTTCATCGCCGCGCAGATGGCATCGCTATCAACGGTGATAATGTCGTCGAGGTATTCCTGGCACAGACGGAAGGTTTCATCGCCAATGCGTTTCACCGCCACGCCTTCGGCAAACAAACCGACGCGCGGTAAGTCTACCGGATGGCCCGCATTCAGCGCCGCTTTCAGGCAGGCGGAATCTTCGGCTTCAACGGCAATCACTTTAATTTGCGGCATCAGCTGTTTAATCAGCACCGCCACGCCCGCCGCCAGACCGCCGCCGCCAACGGGCACAAACACACGGTCGAGGTGAGCATCCTGCTGTAATAACTCCAGCGCCAGCGTGCCCTGCCCGGCAATCACCATCGGATGATCGAACGGTGGAACCCATGTAAAACCCTGCTGCTGCGACAATTCAATCGCTTTGGCTTTGGCTTCATCAAAATTCGCGCCGTGCAGCAATACTTCGCCACCGAAGCCGCGCACAGCATCAACTTTGATATCCGCTGTGGCCGTGGGCATGACAATCAGCGCTTTCACGCCAAGACGCGCGGAGGAAAAGGCCACGCCCTGGGCATGGTTTCCTGCCGACGCAGTGATCACGCCATGTGCTTTTTGCGCTTCGGTCAGACCCGCCATCATGGCGTAGGCCCCGCGCAGCTTGAAGCTATGAACGGGCTGTCGGTCTTCGCGCTTCACCAGAATGACGTTGTCGAGGCGCGAAGAGAGTTTTTCCATTTTTTGCAGCGGCGTTACCTGCACCGCTTCGTAGACCGGTGCACGCAGCACCGCTCTGAGGTATTCGGCACCCTCAGGGGCACCGGATAGAGGTTGTGAATCCGCCATGATCATTACCCCCCTAATTTCGACTTATCGCGCACCGCGCCTTTGTCAGCACTGGTTGCCAGGCTGGCATAAGCACGCAGCGCGAAGGAGACCTGACGCTGACGATCTTTTGGCGTCCAGGCTTTATCGCCGCGGGATTCCTGCGCTTCACGACGGGCCGCAATCTCCGCATCGCTCAACAGCAACTGAATACCACGATTCGGGATATCAATCGCAATCATGTCGCCATCTTCGATAATCGCAATGTTGCCGCCGCTCGCCGCTTCCGGAGAAACGTGACCGATAGACAGACCCGATGTCCCCCCGGAGAAACGCCCGTCGGTGATCAATGCACAGGCTTTGCCGAGCCCCATCGATTTCAGGAAAGTGGTTGGGTAAAGCATTTCCTGCATGCCCGGCCCGCCTTTCGGCCCTTCGTAGCGGATCACCACCACGTCGCCTGCCACCACTTTGCCACCGAGAATGGCTTCAACGGCATCGTCCTGACTTTCGTATACTTTCGCCGGGCCGGTGAATTTCAGGATGCTGTCATCCACGCCTGCGGTTTTCACGATGCAGCCGTTTTCCGCAAAGTTACCGTACAGCACGGCCAGACCGCCGTCTTTGCTGTAGGCATGTTCCAGAGAACGAATACAACCTTCGGCGCGATCGTCATCCAGCGTATCCCAGCGGCAATCCTGCGAGAACGCCTGCGTAGTACGAACGCCCGCCGGGCCAGCGCGGAACATGTTTTTCACCGCTTCATCCTGGGTCAGCATGACATCGTAGCGATCCAGGGTCTGTGGCAAGGTCAGCCCCAGCACGTTTTTCACGTCGCGGTTCAGCAGTTCGGCGCGATCCAGCTCGCCCAAAATCCCCAGTACACCGCCCGCGCGGTGGACATCTTCCATGTGGTATTTCTGCGTACTTGGTGCAACCTTGCACAGCTGCGGGACTTTGCGGGACAGCTTGTCGATATCACTCATGGTGAAGTCGATTTCCGCTTCCTGCGCGGCAGCCAGCAAATGCAGAACGGTGTTAGTGGAACCACCCATGGCGATATCCAGGGTCATGGCATTTTCAAACGCCGCCTTATTGGCGATATTGCGCGGCAATGCGGAATCATCATTCTGCTCGTAATAACGTTTGGTCAGCTCAACAATACGTGAACCCGCATTGAGGAACAGCTGTTTACGGTCAGCGTGGGTTGCCAACAGCGAACCGTTACCCGGCTGCGACAGGCCCAGCGCTTCGGTCAGGCAGTTCATCGAGTTGGCGGTGAACATACCGGAACAGGAACCGCAGGTTGGGCAAGCGGAGCGTTCAACCTGGTCGCTTTGCTCATCGGTCACTTTCGGGTCCGCGCCCTGAATCATCGCATCAACCAGGTCGAGCTTGATGATTTTGTCAGACAGTTTGGTTTTCCCGGCTTCCATCGGGCCGCCGGAAACAAAGATCACTGGAATATTCAGGCGCAGGGAGGCCATTAACATCCCCGGGGTGATTTTGTCGCAGTTGGAGATACAGACCATGGCGTCGGCGCAGTGGGCATTGACCATGTATTCAACGGAGTCGGCGATCAGTTCGCGGGACGGCAGGGAATAAAGCATGCCCCCGTGCCCCATGGCGATACCATCATCCACCGCAATGGTGTTGAACTCTTTGGCAACGCCACCAGAGGCTTCAATTTGCTCAGCAACCAGTTTACCGAGGTCGCGCAGGTGGACGTGACCCGGCACGAACTGGGTAAACGAGTTCACCACAGCGATAATCGGTTTACCGAAGTCATCATCGGTCATCCCGGTGGCGCGCCACAGTGCGCGGGCACCCGCCATATTGCGGCCGTGGGTGGTGGTGGCAGAACGATACTTAGGCATGCTTGATTAACTCCCGTCTATCTAATAATTGGGACGGTGCGTGCCGTCCCATCTTTTAATACTTAGTTATTAACTTGATCCAACCAGCCGTATTTATCTTCCGTTTCGCCGGTGAAGAGACCAAAGAAGGCTTGCTGAATGCGTTTGGTCACCGGGCCACAGCGGCCTTCACCCACCTGAATACCATCGACGCTACGTACCGGGGTGATTTCCGCCGCGGTACCGGACATGAACACTTCGTCGGCCAGATACAGTGATTCACGGGACAGCACCTGCTCACGCACTTCGATATCGAGGTCTTTCGCCAGCTTGATGATCGCGTCACGGGTGATACCCGGCAGCGCGGAAGAGGTAAACGGCGGGGTAAACAGAATGCCGTCTTTAACTTCAAACAAGTTTTCACCCGCGCCTTCGGAGATGTAGCCATTCACATCCAGCGCAATACCTTCCTGATAACCATGACGACGCGCTTCGCTACCCACCAGCAGCGAAGACAGATAGTTACCGCCCGCTTTGGCCGCAGTAGGGATGGTGTTCGGCGCAACGCGGTTCCAGGAAGAAACCATCGCGTCAATCCCCTGATCCAGTGCATCAGCCCCCAGGTAAGCCCCCCATGGGAACGCAGCAATAATCACATCGGTGGTGTATCCCGCCGGCGGGTTAACGCCCATCCCGACATCGCCAACAAATACCAGCGGGCGGATGTACGCACTGGTCAGGTTGTTTTTGCGGATCACCGCGCGGCAAGCTTCCATCAACTCATCAACGCTCTGAGAAACCGGAAAACGATAAATCTTGGCTGAATCACGCAGACGCTGCATATGTTCGCGATGACGAAACACCACTGGCCCTTTGTGAGAATCGTAGCAGCGGATACCTTCAAATACTGACGTACCGTAGTGCAGCGCGTGGGACATCACGTGAACCTTCGCGTCTTCCCAACGAATCATCTCGCCATTGGACCAAATGAAATCAGCTTTTTTCGTCGTCATTTTTCTTCCTTTTGCGCTCAGGCGCGAATTTGTTGTGATGTGGTTGTGCTCTGGCAGATAGCAACATGTGCAACATCTACCAGTTTACTTAACTGACTAAACAGTAAGTCGACCGACCGTGGGCTGGCAACGGTCAATTCAATATTTATATTCTGTGCATCGCTGGCGGCTTCCATATTCATGGAGCACACCTGAAAACCACGATGGCGTACCACGCGTAAAACACGTTCTAACGTTTCCGGATTGAAACGAGCCTCAACGGCGACCTGATGTTGCATCATGATGATTTCTCCAGCATTTCTGAGTTACTGGCACCTGGCGGTACCAGAGGCCAGACATTCTCAAGTTCGTCGATTGAGACATGAAGCAGGTATGGCCCCTTACTGTTCAGCATGGTGTCGAGAGCTGCTTCAACCTGGTCTTTACGGGTGATGTGTTGGCCTGGGATGCCGAAGGCGCCGGCCAACATAAGGAAATCGGGGTTATCGGTCAGGGTGGTTTCGCTATAGCGTTCCTGGAAAAAAAGCTGCTGCCATTGTCGCACCATGCCTAACCGCTGGTTGTCGAGTAAGACTATCTTCAGCGGCAACTGCTTGCGTTTTACGGTGCCCAACTCCTGCACGTTCATCATGAAGGAGCCGTCACCGGAGATACAGATTACCGTATCGTCCGGGCGGGCCACCTGTGCCCCCACCGCAGCAGGCAGGCCAAAGCCCATCGTTCCCAGGCCGCTGGAGGTGATGAAGTTCTCCGGGCGAGTGTAGATCATATGTTGTGCTGACCACATCTGGTGCTGGCCTACATCCGTCGTCACCACGCTATTCGTAGGTTTGCGATCGGACAGCTGTTTTAACAACAGCGGTGCGTAAATAGCCTCGCCCGGATGATCGTAGCGCCAGGCATGTTCTGCGCGCATATTGGCAGTATGCTGGCACCATTCATTGAGGGTCAGCGGTTGCTGTAATGCAGGTAACAGCGTATTCAAATCACCCTGCAGCGCAACGTGCGCCTGGCGCAGTTTGTTCATCTCAGCCGGATCGATATCCATGTGGATCACGCTGGCATTGGGGGCAAAGGTGTTCAGCTTGCCGGTCACCCGGTCATCAAAACGTGCACCAACGGCAATCAGCAAATCACACTCTTGCACCGCGAAATTCGCGGCTTTAGTACCGTGCATTCCCAACATGCCCAAATAGTACGGGTAGTCCGAATCCACTGCGCCCAAACCTTTCAGCGTGCAGGCGACCGGCATTTGGGTAATCGCAATAAACTCACGCAGGGCTGGAACCGCCTGCGCCATACCTACACCACCACCTACATACAGGATGGGTTTCTGCGCCTGTGCCAGCATCTTGCGGGCTTGTTCAACTTCAGCATGTGGGAAAGCCGCTGCATTTTCGACGGTAGTGAAATACGGCTCCAGCGTACCGCTGGCTAATTGGATGTCTTTCGGGATATCAACCAGAACCGGGCCAGGACGACCGGAATTCGCCACGGTGAAGGCCTCAGCCATGATACGCGGCAGTTCTTCCAGCGACTGCACCAGGAAGCTGTGTTTAGTGCAGGACAACGACATGCCAAGTACGTCCACTTCCTGGAATGCATCGGTGCCGATAAACGGGGAAGAGACCTGACCGGTGATCGCCACAACGGGAACGGAATCTAACAGCGCATCCGCCAGGCCGGTGATCAGATTGGTTGCGCCAGGACCGGAAGTCGCGATACAGACCCCGGTTTTACCGGTTGAGCGGGCATAACCAATCGCCGCCATCGCCGCACCCTGCTCGTGTCGACACAACAAGTGTTCTACGCCGCCGTCATACAACGCATCGTAAACCGGCATAATTGCGCCACCGGGATAACCAAAGACGGTATTAACCCCTTGTGCACGCAACGCATGTACCACCCACTGTGCCCCATTCATAGTTACATCCCCGCCGTAAATCTTGAGAAACAGAACTTTATGCTAGTGTTCACTTTCTGCCCCTCATTTAAGTTTTTAAGGTCAAAAAAAACCCCCGGACCTTTCGGTGCGGGGGTCTTAGTTCGTTAAGGCTTGTTTTTTAAGCCTTTCCTCGTCCAAGTGCAGCCCCGCACGGTGGGATAATAATCACCACCACGCTAATCACGACCAGGCTAATCACTCGTAGAAGGGCTGTCATTTTTGTATTTTCTTGCATCTTGTTCGAAGGAATACCTAAAGAGTTACCATAGAATTTGCAAATCACACAAGATATTTTTTTATTGGTTTTTCTGACGCTGTTAACGGTTTAGATAAATACCTTTGTTTTTTATACAAAAAATAGAAAATGAAAATATTTCACGTTATTCAGCAAACACGATCATGTTTTACCTCTGTATGAGGTACTTCCAGATGTGTTTGCGAGCGTAGTTCCAGACACTACGCAAATAATTATTTATTGCACAAAAACACATGAATCAGCATCTAAAAGCATCAATTAAGTAAGATATTGCCGCTATCTATTACGACATAATAGCTATCTCAGGAGGTGTTATGTCACTGTCGATAGTCCACACACGCGCCGCGTTAGGCGTCAATGCACCACCCATTACTATTGAAGTACATATTAGTAGTGGCTTGCCCGGCTTAACCATGGTCGGGTTGCCCGAAACTACCGTGAAAGAGGCCCGCGATCGGGTTCGCAGTGCGATTATTAATAGCGGGTATGAATTTCCGGCCAAGAAGATAACCATCAACCTCGCTCCGGCTGATCTGCCTAAAGAAGGCGGGAGATATGATTTGCCTATCGCCGTTGCGCTCCTGGCAGCGTCAGAGCAGCTTACAACACATAATCTCGATACTTATGAGTTACTAGGTGAATTAGCGCTTACAGGGGCGTTACGCGGCGTTCCCGGAGCGATATCAAGCGCAACCGAAGCGATTCGCGCAGGCAGACGAATCATTGTCGCAAAAGAGAATGCTGCAGAAGTGGGGTTGATACACGGCGAGGGGTGCCTGATTGCCGATCACCTGCAGTCTGTATGCGCATTTCTTGAAGATAAGCATGAATTAGAAAGGCCCGTTTGCGTAGAGATTCCGCATGCAGACTCTTCTGATGACCTCAGCGACGTCATCGGCCAGGAACAGGGCAAACGAGGGCTGGAGATAACCGCCGCAGGCGGCCACAATCTCCTGCTCATCGGCCCGCCGGGCACGGGGAAAACAATGCTGGCCAGTCGCCTCAGAGGACTGCTGCCACCGTTAAGCAACGAGGAAGCACTGGAAAGTGCGGCAATCCTCAGCCTGGTCAATTCCGATACGATACAAAAGCAGTGGAAGCAACGCCCTTTTCGCTCACCTCATCACAGCGCATCTTTAACTGCCATGGTGGGAGGAGGATCGATACCGGCACCAGGAGAGATTTCTCTGGCACATAACGGCATACTATTTTTGGATGAATTGCCCGAGTTTGAACGCCGTACGCTGGATGCTCTACGTGAACCCATTGAATCCGGACAAATTCATTTATCACGTACCCGGGCAAAAATAACCTACCCGGCACGCTTTCAACTGATAGCGGCAATGAATCCAAGCCCTACGGGACACTATCAGGGAAACCACAATCGCTGTACCCCAGAGCAAACGCTACGCTATCTCAATCGTTTATCCGGCCCTTTTCTCGACCGCTTCGATTTGTCCCTCGAAATTCCCCTTCCACCGCCAGGTATACTCAGTCAACATGCGGTAAAGGGAGAAGACAGCAAGATGGTGAAGAAACGCGTTATGGCCGCGCGTGAGCGCCAGTACCAGCGGCAAAATAAGTTAAATGCACATCTGAGTAGCCAGGATATACATCAATTCTGTATCTTGCACAGGGATGATGCGCGCTGGCTGGAGGAAACGTTGGCGCATCTTGGATTGTCCATCCGTGCATGGCTGCGCCTGATAAAGGTCGCTCGCACGATTGCGGATATTGAGCAATGTGAACAGATCACCCGTCAACATTTACAGGAAGCCGTTGGTTATCGGGCAATAGACCGGCTGTTAATCCATTTGCAGAAACTACTGGCATAAAAAAAGGGCTTTCGCCCTTTTTTCATTAATCTTCTGACTCGGTGTAATCTTCCGCACCCTCTACTTGAGGTTTACCGCCGGACAGCGTGTGGAAACGTTTTGGACGCTTAATACGCGTCATGTATTTAGACCACACACGTTCAGCTTCGGTGACCGGCTCACGTTCACCACGGCATACCGCCACAAATAGTTTCTCTTCTTCCGTTACCGGCTCACGCTTGCCCAGATCCAGCTCATTGAAAGCATAACCGTGACGCTCAAGCAGTTGTGCCTCTTTAATGGTGAAATCACCATGACGGGAGAATCCGCGGGGATAATATTTATTGTCGAAATATCGATTAGTCGTCGTAAAGCTTTCCGCCATCCTGCACGCTCCTAATTCTTTGGCCGAGCTATTTATGGCGCGGAGTATTAGTTACGCTTGACAGAGCGTCAAACAAAAGATTTAAATCATAACGACAAATTATTTTATGGAGCGAGTTGTGGATACGGAATTGTTAAAGACTTTCCTGGAAGTTAGCCGAACGCGCCACTTTGGTCGGGCAGCTGAAGCGCTCTATCTGACCCAGTCGGCAGTCAGTTTTCGTATCAGACAACTGGAAAATCAACTAGGTGTGAACCTGTTCACCCGACACAGAAACAATATCCGTTTAACCGCAGCGGGTGAAAAATTACTGCCGTATGCTGAAACGCTGATGAATACGTGGCAAGCAGCACGTAAGGAGGTCGCGAATACCTCGCGACATAATGAGTTCTCTATCGGAGCCAGCGCTTCCCTTTGGGAGTGCATGCTCAATGGCTGGCTGGGACGGTTGTATCAGTCGCAAGAACCGCAAGCCAGCCTGCAATTTGAAGCCAGGATCGCACAGCGTCAGTCGTTAGTTAAGCAACTCCATGAACGGCAGCTTGATCTGCTGATTACCACCGAAACACCCAAAATGGACGAATTTAGCAGCCAACTGCTGGGATATTTCACGCTGGCGTTGTATTCCAGTAAACCATCACAAACAAAAGACGAATTGAATTACCTGCGCCTGGAATGGGGACCGGATTTCCAACAACACGAAGTGGGATTAGTTGCAGGCGATGAAGTACCGGTGCTTACCACCAGTTCTGCTGAGTTGGCAAGGCAGCAACTTTCTGTACTGAAGGGTTTTAGCTGGCTTCCTGTCAGCTGGGCAAAAACGAAAAGCGATCTCCACATGATGACTGACAGCACGACGCTTTCACGTCCGTTATATGCGGTTTGGCTGCAAAATAGCGATAAACATACGCTTATCCGCGATCTGTTGAAAACGAATATTCTGGATGACTAAAGAGAACGCTGGCAAGGATGCCGGGAAATGGGAAATAAACGGTAAAATGATAGGCATAATTTTCAGATAAAAAAAATCCTTAGCAAGGATGCTAAGGATTATTTCTGGCAGGGGCGGAGAGACTCGAACTCGCGACACCCGGTTTTGGAGACCGGTGCTCTACCAACTGAGCTACGCCCCTAAATTTCTTATCATTAAGCCTGCTAAGATAGCAGGCTTAATTTTCTAATAAGTGGCGGAACGGACGGGACTCGAACCCGCGACCCCCTGCGTGACAGGCAGGTATTCTAACCAACTGAACTACCGCTC
>NZ_JAFDOE010000012.1 GCF_018342065.1 Citrobacter sp. FP75
CGGCCTTTGAATGGGTTCATGTGCAGCTCCATCAGCAAAAGGGGATGATAAGTTTATCACCACCGACTATTTGCAACAGTGCCGTCCAGCGGATATCAGCGCTGAAAGATGATGGCTGAGCGTGGAGGCAGGAATCTCAAGGTGCTTCTGCAGTTCGCCAACCGGCAGGCCTTCATGACCCGCCCTGACCAGCTCCCGGTATATGCTGAGACGTGTCGGGTGGCCCAGTTCTCGAAGTGCGTTTGCAGCAGTGTTTAAATCCATAATACCTCCTTTATCTATATTTCCAGAATAATAGAAATATAGCCTGCGTCAATCGTTTCTGCCGTGAGGGTACCGCTTTCCCAATCATGCTCTGTCCGCCAGGTTATGGGGGGCAGAGCCAGAGCACTACCGAAATCCTTGCGAATACCCGTGCAGGGAATAATTTCCGCCCCCTTTATGGCCGGAAAAAAAACTGATAAACGTCGCCTTTTCAGAAGGTTGCTTTCTTAACGTGGTTTTTCGCATGGTTGGACCTCAGACCCCGTTCCCTGTTTCAAGAATCTCAACGGTATCTCCATCCAGCACGCGCACAACCCTGCCGCTGACATCCGCGCTGGCAGAAAACGTCAGAACGATCATAACTATTGAACATAACAGGCGGATCATGCATATACCTCATGTGCTGTTCTGCTGCGATCTTCCTCATTACCAATCAACTGCACGGCATAACTAATATTTAATCCTGTCATGTTGGTATTCAGCCCCTTCATCATTCCTGCGCTCGTATACCGGACACTGTCCTTCAGGCTGCCCTGATAGCCTTTTGAGGTGACAACCGTCAACTGTTCAGGTGCTCGTAGCGTGTACCTTCCCGCGAGAAGGTCTGATTCCACGGCACGCAGGTATACTGGGGAGGCCGCCACTACAAACCGATCGTCAGGCCTTGTCTGCATCAGCATTTTCAGGGAGGTACACCGTCGTTCCGAAAGTGGACGTGTTGTCAGTCGTTCCCAGTGAGTGCGATGGCAGAACGGCATCGAGGAAAATGTCGCCTCATACGGGACCACGGGATCAGAGGCATGTAGTAGCCCCAGGCCAGCTGAAATCACCCACATTTCGGCACCGTTTCGCGCCGCAGCTGCAACTGCCCTGCACCAGTGCTGGCCCGTATACAGTTCGCCGGCGGTCATGGGGGGCGATCCGCGACGGGCCTGCGCCAGTCTTTCCATCCAGAGCCCGTAAGCTCTCTCCACGTCACGTTCATCCGGAAAGACCGCATCACCTGCAGGCACGGTTTTGCGGCGCGTGCAGGTTACAATCAAATGGACGTTGCCTGTGCTCATGACGGCGTCCCCGCGCTGTGGTTGTTCCAGACGATCACCGTGGCCAGATGTTCCGCCACCTCCTGCCCCGTGTAGCCGGCCAGGATCGCCAACGCCCGGGCGCCTGCGTCACGGGACAGCGGACTGCAGAACCCGAATCCGTCTGTAATCAGGAGCCACTGCAGACGGTCAGTCCAGCGCTCGCCGGGTTGGCGGACCGGTGAAAACACAATCTCAGTCAGCTGCTCGCGGTTGCAGTACAGCTGTCGCTGTTCCAGTTCATCCAGCAGGCTGTTCAGCTCGCGCCGGTCATATTCTTCCTGACTCATCAGCGGCCAGCGGATAAGGCGGATGAGGCGGGAAGCCTGGTCCGGCGTGAACCCGAATCCGTCCAGCAACTCTGTCAGCAGCGGGCCGGCATCCTCTTCATACCGATCCGAACGAAGGGCACCAGGGGTCCCTTCCACCGTTTTCGCCAGTGCCAGAAAACGTTCCTGTAGCGGTTGTTCCTTATTACGCCTGCCGGGCTTCACTGCGTTAAGGTGCTCCGGGTTTGTGGCGGACAGCCCCTGCACATCGTATTGTCGCAGTGCCCTCAGCAGGTACCGGTACCAGGTTTCCGTCGTGTCTGCAGCCTGCCCGCCGGGAAACTCAGCCCCTTTCAGTGAAGGTGTACCCTGTTCCGGCGCGGTGCTTTCGTTGATCTGCAGGCGGATATCAATGCCGGCATCGTGACAGGCCTGTAACCACTCAGCCACCTGCAGGGGGTCGCCTTCCTGTCGCATCACTTGCCCGGCCGTGTTCCACAGCTGCAGGCAGGTGGTGCCGTCGAGACGGATAACGTAGTCGCCCCGGCACGCCAGGTGCCAGCGACCGTCCAGCTCCACCGGCCGGTCGTCACCGAACCTGTCAGACTCGTATACCGGTTTTATCCGGACCAGGGGCAGAACCCGGATCTCCGTCGTGCGTTGCTCCGCCAGGACACGCGCCTGTTCGTCAGCCAGAAGCGGAGCGGCCAGCGCACGGCCGGCGTCCGTCAGCTCGACGGCCAGCTGCAGGTTCGGGGCGCGCAGGGTGCGCAGCCAGCCTGCGGCCTCCATACGCCGGCAGGAGGCGCGCAGGTTCGGCCCGTACACCGGGGCGTCCCCGCCCTGCTCCAGCATCCGCTCAATATCCCGCGTGGCCACCGGTCCCGGACGTTTCGCATCGAGGGCGGCCAGCACAATCAGCACCCGCCGCTGCAGCGGCGATGGTCGGCGTGTCTTAGTCATTACTTATCCGTCTCTGGCCAGATGAGCTTTCTGAGACGCTGATGATCGGCGTCGATGAGCGCTTTGGTTTGTTCGTAATTTTTCATTGGCGCACCAGTAATGGCCAGTTCATACCAGAATCCCAGAAGGGTGCTGGCCTTACTCGATTCGCTGATGTATTTGGCGCCCTGGCTGTCCAGCTCGCATTCACGGATACGTTCTTCCGCTATCCGGGTCAGTTGCTCATAGCTGAGTGAAAAATTCACTTCTTTCTCATCCATCCTGCACGCTCCGTCTGAAAATGTCGCTTGAGTAAAAAAATCATATCATGAGTGATTTTCTACTCTGTGTGCAATAATCATATTAGATATGGTTATATGATTAATGATAAATATCAAATCTGATATGATTTTATGTATTTTGTTTAATTATCATATTCTTTACGGGTTTCCCACCGTGCAGATCCGAAAATTGTCTGTTCCGGATCTTCTCTCCGGCCTCCGGCGCGCAGCGGCGCAGAAACACAACATGTGCCATGCCATCAGCTGCGTTTTCTTCTATATGTTGTGTTTATCCCCTTCCCCGTGATCCGTCGCGCAGGGGCAGATATTGCCGCTTTGCTTATTTCGTGTGCGTGGTACACTTCCGGAAACTGTTAAATACGCAATAAATCGGATCACACCGAAACGGCCATCCGGTAATTTAACGGCGTGGCTATATGCCTGCTCATTATCCTCTTATAAATGATGACGGCAGGGGAAAATCATCCGGGTGACAGACGCAGGGTTGTGCGCAGACAGATCTGCCGCCCGTAATAATTACTCTGAGTGACTATTTTATGTGTAAACGATGTACTGCTGGTCGAACTGGTAACAGGACATTACTGGAAATAAGAATGGCTCTTGGTATCCCAAACAGCACTCCATTATGGATTAGGGATTTAGAATATCCGGTTAATCCGCGTTACCTGGTGAATTCATACGGTTTTGTTATTGCTATCCAGGAGCCAGACTGCGAATTCTGGCATCTAAGAGAGTTAAGCGACGTTTCTGATGTCAAGGATGGTTGTCTTCCCGATAAGGGGGAATTTGATGAAAAGCTGGCTGATGTTGGTGACACAATGCTGTATGACATTCGGCCTGACTTCTGGGCAAGCTTCAGATAGAAGCATTAACAGAGGGTAAGGCGGGATTTCTCAATAATAAAGGAACACTGGATGGAAAAGTTTAAGTTTGATCTGGAGACATTTGTTACCGACACGGAAGAGCAGGATTTCAGTCTTGACCAGCAGACGCTGAATGAACTGGCTGCCATGCGTCCACTTTACCCCGAACTGGCCCACTGGACCCGCTTTGCGTTTTTTGTGGCCTGGGGGGCTTACTCGCAGGACATTTACGCCATCAGTTGGGTGTACTGGCTGACCCGGAAGCGGGATGAGGGTTTTCTGGCCTACTGCTATGCCTGCCAGCGCTGGCCGGCGTTTGATTTTGGCGGGACTGGGCTGTATGACGACGATATTCAGGAACTGGCAGCGCAACATCCCTGGAATTGTTCTCCGCTGCCGCCGGCTCCCGGTTGGTTACCCGCCGCATATAAACTATAACGAGGAGCAACATGACAGTGTCAACATGGGATGGAATGGCTCTTGCCGATATTCCTGCTGATTATTTTGACGAACCTTTTGAAACGTGGACGGGTAAACTGCCGGTCCTGGTGCTTGCGTCGACTCGGACAGTACCGGTCAGCACCAACCGTCAGTGGCGGCTGGCCTCCGCATCCTGTGGCGGACACCGGGAGGATATCTTCCCTGCGGCGGTGCTGCAGCTGGATATCTGTCAGGAAATGGCCGGCGTGGTCAGGGGGATCGCCGATTCTGCTTTTACTGATGAGTATCTGGGGTATTTTGAGTCACTGCCTGAAGCAGAACGCCGGTCCATACTGTCTGATTATTCCCGGTATCTGGGAGCGGCAGGTCTCACATGCAGTGAAGATAATCTGTCGCTGTTCAGCCAGGATTTATATCCTCTGGACGCGACCCCCGCGAACCTGCACAGGCTGTCTTCTTCTGCCAGTGAGGCGGAGCTTGAACGTTGCCGCGACGGCCTGGTGATGTTTATTATCGGCCCTTCAGATTTTCCGGGGTGTTAAAGCAATGAGTCATCTCATGCCGGTCACTCAAACCAATGTTCCTGCAGCACAGCTACCTGTGGCCATCGATTACCCGGCGGCTCTGGCCCTGCGTCAGATGGCGATCGTCCAGGACGAACTGCCGAAGTATCTGCTGGCGCCGGAAGTAAGCGCCCTACTCCATTATGTCCCCGATCTGCACCGCAAGATGTTGCTGGCCACGCTGTGGAATACCGGCGCGCGCATTAACGAAGCGCTGGCGCTGACCCGGAGTGATTTTTCGCTGGCGCCACCCTACCCGTTTGTGCAGCTGGCCACCCTGAAACAGCGGGCAGAAAAGGCGGCCAGAACAGCAGGAAGAATGCCTGCTGGCAGCCAGGCTCATCGCCTGGTGCCGCTGTCAGATAAACAGTACGTCAGTCAGCTGGAGATGATGGTGGCCACGCTGAAAATTCCCCTCGAGCGCCGAAATAAACGTACTGGCAGAACAGAGAAAGCACGCATCTGGGAAATTACGGACCGCACCGTCAGAACCTGGCTGAGTGAAGCGGTTGAATCCGCTGCGGCCGACGGTGTGACATTCTCGGTAGCGGTGACTCCACATACTTTTCGGCATTCCTATGCCATGCATATGCTGTACAACGGTATTCCGCTGAAGGTGCTGCAGAGTCTGATGGGGCATAAGAGTATCAGTTCAACGGAGGTCTACACGAAGGTGTTTGCACTCGATGTGGCGGCACGGCACCGGGTACAGTTTCAGATGTCCGGGGCTGAGGCTGTTGCGATGATAAAAAAAATCTAAGATAGCAGTAAGATTCAGAAAAGATTGATTTGATGTTGTTTTAATATTAAAACAACATCAAATTGAAATTGCTTTCATTGTGTTTTAATGTTTTTAGTCGCTGATTTTCTTCTTGCCAGCAATTTGCAAACCATAGTCCAGTATGTTTATGCATGACATATTAATGAAAGCAGCGCGCGATTGCCCGTTCTCTGCAGCTGCTTCATCTATACGCTTAATCAGTTCAGGGTCCATCGTGATTGTGATCTGCTGTTTTTTACCTTTAACAACTCCCTTCGACGCGGGGAGTTTTGCATCGGGGGCTGAGTTTATGAAGTTTTCTACTGCCTCATTATTTGAAACAGATTGCTGGTTTTTGGGTTTTTTTTGGAGCGCCATTTCATATCACCTATACATTACTTTAATATTATTTTGATTGCATTTAACTATTCAAATAGTGTTGATATGAGAGTATCTAGCTCTTGCACTGCAATCTTTTCATGCGAACGTAATTTCAGTTCACTCACGGTCCTTCCACTGCCTGCAGCATTGGCGTAGACTTTTCTTTGATAGATGACTTTGTCGAGGATTGGGATGTCCTCTTTGTACTCTTCCATCATTTCCAGCATATCTCTGTTGTAGGAGGATCTGGCTTGAGTATCTGCTTTGTTCAAAAGCGAATAGCAGACCAACCCATCTCTTATGCTCCGCGCTTCTTTGATTAGTTCGGCGTTGGCATCCATAGCCCAAGCTTCGAAACTTCCCGGTGCTGAAGGGACTAAAAGGACGTCTGTGATTGTCAGAGCTGCCCTCATAGCAGTGGAGTCTCGGCCCCCACATTCGATGATGATATCGTCAAAGTTATCTTTCTGTTGTAAAACCTGGCTCCTTAATACCGGACCTTCAGGGTAATGCGAGCAAGCAATACCTGGCTCAACACCGTCCTCTGAACGAACCAAAATAGCTGTTTGCGACGAACCCTGTTTATCACCATCGACTAACCAAACTTTTTTCCCCTGAAGGGCTCTTTTTACGGCAATGTTGACCGCGAGCGTAGACTTACCTACGCCACCTTTTGTGTTAGCTATCGTAAGTATCATTGCAATCCCTTTTTAATATTAAAACAATATCATGATGATAGTTTTTTTGGCTGTCATGTCAACCGATAGCGATGCTTTTTGGTGAAAGTTACCTCAACTCAGTATGATATTAAAGTAATATTAAAATAATGTGTTTTCGATGTTCAAATGATTTGATTATGAGTTTGTTTTGATATTATCATGTTCGAAGGGACTCAAAGTGAGTAGTTGCACTGCCGTGAGAATAATTGTTAATACTCACTTTGAGTGTTATCGATATCTGGGCTAAGGAATGACAATGAATATTTTCTGTGACGACGGATCAACAAACGTAAAACTTGCCTGGTATGCCGGGAAAAAGCTGCAGACGTCAGTATCTGCGAACTCGTTCCGTACCGGCTGGAAGGTAGAGGGGCTGGGAAATCGACAGACTTTTAACTATGAGCTCGATGGCAAGAAGTACACCTATGATGAAGTCAGCAATCAGTCCATCCTGACGACTCATATTGAGTATCAGTACACGGATGTGAATGTTCTGGCTGTACATCATGCATTACTTAACAGCGGGCTGAAGCCACAGGCTGTTTCACTGACGGTGACACTGCCTATCAGTGAGTTCTATACAAAAGAATGCCAGAAGAATGAGCTCAACATTCAGCGCAAGATCGACAACCTTATGCGGCCGGTAAAACTGAATAAAGGTGAGACGTTCAGTATTGAACACGTTGAAGTTATGCCGGAATCCCTGCCTGCCGTGTTTACCCGTCTGGTAAAAGACAGTGTCGGGCCTTACGAGAAATCGCTGGTAATCGACCTTGGCGGGACGACTCTAGATGTTGGCGTCATTGTCGGGCAGTTTGATGCGGTCAGTGCCATTCATGGTAATTCGGATATTGGTGTGTCAATGGTCACTCAGAGTGCCCTCAGTGCGCTTCGTATGGCTTCAAGTGATACCAGTGCCATGGTGGCTGATGAATTGATAAAACACCGCCACGATATGGATTTTGTCCGTCAGGTGATTAATGACGAGAGCAAAATCCCACTGGTGATGGATACCATTGAAAGCGCAATCGCCAGTCTGGGGGCTCGGGTGGTGGATGACCTTGCCGATTTCCGTCATGTAAACCGGGTTTATATTGTCGGTGGTGGTGCACCGCTTATCGAAACGGCAGTCCAGGCGGCATGGCAACATCTGGGCCCGAAAGTGGTTATGATGGCCTCTCCACAGACCGCACTGGTAGAAGCGATCGCCGTATTTAAAGGGGAGTAATGAAGTGAGTGAGGAACGGAAAAAATTCACGTTATATCTGCATCCTGAGAAGGATGCAGACAGACAGGCTCTGGAAGTCATTGAAGCCGTTCCCCGTTCTACCCGGGGCGAGTTGTTCCGGAATGCGTTTATTTCCGGAATGGCTCTGCAGCAACTGGATCCTAGATTACCCGCGCTTCTGGCCGCGATGCTGAACAAGGAGTTTACAGCTGACCAGTTGACCGGGCTGCTCAGCCAGACCACCGGATGGAAACCTACGCAGGCTGATATTCGCTCAGTGCTTCAGGAACTGGGAGCTGGGCAGTTTACCCCTGCAATCAAGCCCGAAGTCGTAGAGGATGATGAGCAGCAGCGACTGGAAGAAGCCCGAGAAAAAATGAAGAGCTTTCTCTGATACTCAAATTGAGGCGCACGGTATATCAGTCCATTTAGTTGTGTATGCCGGCGACAGCATTTCTCTTTTCATCTGCCAGTCCGGCGCTATTCCGCGCCCAGCAAACCATACCCTCCCGAGCCCTGAATGGTTTATGCCATCCAGGGCTTTCATTAGCTCCTCGCTACATTCCCGCGGCTTAACGTCATCGAAAAGATTTAACTGTGCTACTCCCGTAGGGGTGAAGTCATTCAGCATTACTCCAGCCTTTGCATATCGATGCCCGTCGAGCCAGATACAGTCCAGGGCTTTTACTGAGGCATTAATGATGTCTCGGGTGTCGCGTGTAGGCACTAGAAGCTTTTCACTGGCCACGTTGCCGTAATAAGCTTCGTTGACTGCGAAAGGGGAGGTTTTGATAAAGACCGATATGTGCCGGCAGAACTGATGTTCTCCCCGCAATTTTTCAGCCGCGCGTTCGGCGTACTGGCAGATAGCCTGTCGCAACGCTTCGTAAGTCGTGATGCGCTCTCCGAATGATCGGCTGCAGACAATCTGCTGCTTTGCGGGCGGTGCCTCTTCAAGAGATATACAGGCCTCACCGTTCAGCTCGCGTACTGTCCGCTCCAGCACCACGGTAAAGTTCTTGCGTACAAAGGCAGGGTTCATGCGCGCCAGCTGCAGCGCAGTTGTCACGCCGTATGTATTCAGCTTTTTGCCTATGCGGCGACCAACCCCCCAGATTTCCTCCACTGGCTGCAGTGAGAGCAGTTTCTCTGTCCTACGGAGATTGCCAGTAGTCAGGGCCAGCACGCCCCCAAATTGCGGCCACTCCTTAGAAGCCCATTGTGCTGATTTTGCTAAAGTTTTTGTCGGTCCCATCCCGACACCAATTGTCAGTCCGGTTCCTCTTAGGACGTGCTCGCGCAGCTGCCGTCCGAAATCTTCAAAGTCAGTACAGCCATCGATGCCGCGAATATCCAGGAACATTTCGTCGATACTATACTGCTCAACGCGGGGCGCCAATTCTTCCAGATGTGCCATGACCCGGTTGCTCAGACTTGCGTACAGCTCATAATTACTGGAAAACGTTAGGACTTTCTCCGGGAACTGCATTGCTTTTAGCTGAAACCAGGGGATCCCCATTTTGATTCCAAGCCGCTTCGCTTCCTTAGATCTGGCTATAACACAACCATCGTTATTGCTAAGAACAACCACTGGTCTATCACGTAAGTCAGGACGAAAGACCTTCTCACAACTCGCATAAAAGCTGTTCACATCAGCCAGGGCGAACATCAATCATGTCCCCGGGTTTTGTGCACAAATGCCGTCACGACACCGAAGATCTGCAGGTTCTCCGGGTCTGGCCATAGAGTTGGGTAGGCTGGGTTCATCGCCTGCAGTCCAGGCCGTGGCCTCAGCAGCAATCTCTTAACCGTGAACTCTCCCTCTATCTCAGCTATGACGATGTCTCCGTGCTGAGCCTGTTCGGCTTTATCGACGATCATCAAGTCGCCCGAATGCAGGCCGATGTCGGTCATCGAGTTGCCGATAGCTCGTACAAAGTAGGTTGAGCTGGGCCGCGATATACAGTACTGGTTCAGGTCTAATTCGGCCTCCACGTAGTCCTGGGCCGGTGAGGGAAACCCAGCCTGGCAGCGATCGCTATAGAGAGGGATGGGCGTCAACTCTGGATTGCTGTCAGCACGTATAAACTCAAACATAACCACCTCAAATAACACTGTTTGCATATACAGTATTATTGCCTTATTGAAGACACTTTCAAGTATTGATTTTTTGCTGCCTTTAACCCTCTGTAGTTCCTGGAAAAACTCCACCGGTGATGTGGTACCTTGCACTCGTTGAGAGCTGGGTTACTTATCCACAGAATCGGGGGATAACGATGTGGGTATATCCAATGAAGTCACTTTGCTGCTCTATTGCAGTCAGATTATCTCCAGCCATCGCTTAAACAGTTGCACCGTGCCGGCAAAAATAAAGTCGCCTGCTGCTGCACCCGTTCGCACTCCCTCTGGTCGCTTGCGCTGCGGCTTTGCCTCCGGAACTTGATTTTTGCCTGATGGCACGTTGCCGCCTGTCGCTTATGGCGGGAGATATCCTCCCGTACGTAAAAGCTACGGCAGAAGAAGCCCGGTAAATCAAACGAAGGAGTACCCTATGAATCTTTATATGACTCTTGCACCAACCCGCAGCCGTCAGATCCTGTCAGAAAACAACTGGCCGTCGTCAGTCGTTGTCCAGCCTGATGCAAACTGTTATTGCTTCACTATTTCGGGCCATGTCACTACCGAATCTATTATGGCGATGCTGCCGGCGATTGCTTCACGTGGCCATCTTGATACCCGTGCGGTCCATGGCCTGCAGCAGATGTGCAGTGATCTCAACCTGTGTGCAAGCGTCAGCGGCGAAATCCTGAAAGGTGATCCTTGTGTTCGGGTTGATTTTGAGGAGGCGAATCCGATCTGTATTGGCCTGACTGAAGCGATTGAAGCCGATTTGATGGTCCTGTGCCGTCAGATCTTCATTGATGCCGGCATTATTAACGACATGACCGGAGCCCAGTATGAAGGGATTAATATTTTTGAGCGCCAGACACGCCACTTCTGGGTTTTTGGTGAAGCGTGGAATGATATGCCGCCGCTGATGCGCCCGGATGCTGAACAACAGCAACTATGGCTGACAGAAATTTTTCACCACGGGGCCGCAGTTGTTGCCGTTGGCCTCGCGATTTACCGTGATTTTGATATGGTCCGCGAAGGTGACCGCAGCGCCGGCATTTGCATTATTCGTCCGGGAGCGCCAGTACGCCATTGGCTACCGCTGAAAGCGCTTCATGCTCTGGCTGACGAGGTACGCCAGCGTATCATCCACGATCGGGAATTAACCTCCAGCTTTTCCTGAAGACGTCCCCGGGAAACCGGGGCTCATCATCTCTCCCCAGCCATCCACTGCCGGTATTGAACCGGCAGCGTCTGGTTATCCCATCTTCAGGCATGGGTGCGCCGTGCCTTCACTATAGCCCGACTGTGGTGAATGCAAGGGAAGCTGCGCCGCCAGCTGCACCCGGCCGCCTGTGATTTAACGTCTTATCGTCGTTCCTTCCGTCGGTTTTCCGCTCAATTTTCACGGAAAACCCGTTCGGAACGCCTCTGCTATTACCGGCTACCGGCCTTGCTGGCGCCCTTGCATTAACCACTGATCGTCGGGCTGTCGTGTCGGCACGGCGCAGATGGGTGCCGGGTTAAGGAGGGAAATATGTTTAAGCTGACGTGTATTACGCTGGATGATGGCCAGCATGCGGTGTTTCTCAATGGCCACTGTCTGGCCAGTGACGATGTAAGTGGCCATAAGTTTTCCCTGGGGGAGATCCTTGAGCGTCTGTCCCGGCTACCAGGCGTTCAGACCGAAATGGTGAAATGGCCGGTACCGCCAGGAGACTGGGAGTGGTTTGATGTGGCCAACGCAGTTTTCCCGACACCTGGTCTGTGGCGTCGTGAAATGACTGTATCGGGGATGATTGCCAGATTGCAGCAACATCCTCTGGATGCACTTTGTACAGGGACGTTCTGGCTGGCCGACGATTTCCTTTCGCTCGATAACACGCTGGACAACGAGACGATTGAGGCTGCGATGGCACTCGCTGATGAATGCCATGATGCCAATATCGGTTTCAACTGGGATCACCTGCAGTGGGCGATTGAAGAGGCAAAGAAATAATGAATACCTGGTTGATTGGCGTCGATATCGAAGTTTCTGATCTTGAGTTTCCGGCATATTTCCTGATCCAGGCGGAGAGTCTGGCGCTGGCGGAAGCCGGGGTTGTTTATATGGGGAGAACCTGGTGGCAGGAATGCCTGGAAGAGAGTGATGGCTGCCGATGGGCTTATCGTTCCGGAAAGTCGGTCTGGTTTAACAGCATCACACTGCTTGATGATGTTGAAAGTTCTATCCTGCAGGAGCTTAAATTCCTGGATGCCTGGGTTGTTACCGGTGATCTGACAAGCCCGCGGGTTCAGAATCAGTTCAACGAACACTGGGACGAATTCACCCGCTAACCGTGGCCGGGCTGCATTGTCAGCCCGCCAAATCAGCCATAAGGATGTCGTGGACTCCGCTTTTTATGCCGCGCCGGTGTCGCGGCGGGTGTCAACGCCGTGCCTCCACTATAGCCCGACTGCGGTTAATGCAAGGGACATGGCCGGGCCATCTCCACCATCGCCCGGTCGCAGTAAATTTTTTATGTTTTTCAACGTTCTTCCCGTCGTTCTCTCGCTCAGGTTTCGCTCGATAACCGTCCAGACCGTTTCTGCTTTTATCTGCGCTGCGGCCTCCGGTTCCGCCCTTGCATTTCCCGCGGATCGTCGGGCTGTCGTATCGGCACGGCGAAGCAGTCGCCGCGTCGAGACAAGGAGAAAACTATGACCACCGCTTATCGCTTTATGCACCGTCACACCCGTAACACGCTGGTTGCCCGTGGCTGGCCAGCCACGATGGATATCGATACCAGCCTGAATTATTCGCGTGGGGAAGGCGTCGCTTTCTATGGCCAACTGGGGGCGTCCGATCTGCTGCGCCTGTTGCCTGAAATTGCGCTGCGTGGCCTGATGCCGGATAGCGCACTGAATGAACTGCTGCCATTAGTTGGCGGGAGCGATCTGATTGTTCGTCTTTACCGCAACTCGCTGGGCCACCGCAAAGCCCACGCTGGCACGATTTCGCTGGAATACGATAACTGTCCTGCCGGGATGTCGGTAAAACAAATCCTGTGCCTCCTGAAAGCCCTGCGAGACGAAATCAACCATGTCTGTAGCTGTGTCGCCGCTGCCGGATACCGCCTGACAGAAGCCCTGCGTCCTGCTGCTGATCCTCTGGTGTTTACCCGCCGGACGCGCAACTTCACGCTCTCCGTGATTGAAGTGGAAGCCGGAAGCGATGATACCGAGTGGGATAACGACACTCTCGACGCGCGCCTGAAAGCCGTCCTCGACGGGCAGGAAACGTTTCGTCGCCTCCAGATCCGTCTCGAATGTCGCGGTCGCGTTGTTGGTGTCACGGACGTACCGTTCGCGCTGCGTCACCCGGACAGCCCATCACGCGTATGGTTTGAGCGCCGCTGGTTACGTGATGCGGTCAGCGAGGCCCGCGTCGAAATTGACGCGATGATGCGGTCATTCTCCGGAATCCGGATTGCTGCGTGACCGACGGGCGGGGCAGATTGCCCCGCAGTTCTGAACAGGAATCGGATGTCGCGCTGCTCCGCTATACCAGCGCGACCTCCACGCTGTTACGGGCGCGCGCGGGATGAGATTTCGTGCGGTCTGCGGCTAACGCCGTGCCTTCACTTTAGCCCGACCGCTGCGTATGCAAGGCACGTGGCTGGCGCCACCTCCACCGTCACCCGGTCGCAGTTATTTTTGATGATTATCGGCGTTCTTCCCGTTGTTTTTCTGCTCAAAAATTCGCAGAAAAACCGTCCAGACCGCCTCTGCTTTATCTGCGCTGCGGCCTCCGCTTCCGACCTTGCATCCTCCGCTTTTCGTCGGGCTGTCGTGTCGGCACGGCGTAAGCCGGTACTCAGATAACCTGGACTATGGAGGGAACACCCATGAACACTATCAGCACCACCACCCCGGCGGTATACGTTGGCACTTATCACAAATACAACTGTGGCAGCCTGGCCGGAAAATGGTTTGATTTGACCGATTTCGACGAGAAAGAAGACTTTCTGGAAGCCTGCCACGCGCTCCACGCGAATGAGCATGACCCGGAACTGATGTTTCAGGACTGGGAAGGCATTCCTTCTCAGTTTGCCTCTGAAAGCTCTGTGGACTGGGATTTCATCGATGCCTACAAACAGGCGAAGGATGTAGGTAAGGACGCGGCATTTATCGCGTGGGCCGAATACAGCGGCGAATGCGACTTTGACGCGTTCGAAGACGCCTACTATGGCGAGGCCGTGAGCGAAGAAGATTTTGCTGTGGACTACGTGAACGAACACAGCCTGCTGGCGGCTATCCCTGAGAGCCTGCGCGGCTACTTTGACTATGACGCGTTTGCCCGTGATTTGTTTATCGACACTTTCAACTTCATTGATGGCTATGTTTTTCGTCGCTAATTCAGATAAGGCAGGGGAAACCCTGCCGGAAAAAGGTTCCCTATGAAAATGACACCTGAAACACGCAAAATTCTGAAACACTACAAAACTCTGGTAAACGAACGCCGCAGGGAATTAGGCCTCAGACCTATAACGACGCCAATGCTCCTTGACGATATTTGTGATTTGTTGACTCGTCGCGAGCAACTTTTTATCGGCGGCCAGTTTATCCAGCAAAAAGTTAAATATTAGTCCCGGAGGCGGCCAATGAGCCGCCTGTTCGCGCGCGGGAAAACCCTGTCATCCCTGCGGGATGACGGCAGGGGAAAGCGCCTGCGGCGCATTCCCTCCGCCGGTGAAGCCGGTAATGAATCAGTTCTGAAATCTGCTTTTCCTGCTGTCGTTTCTGAAACATGCTGACCTGCGTGGGCGTGGGCGTGGGCGTGGGCGTGGGCGTGGGCGTGGGCGTGGGCGTGGGCGTGGACCGCGTGGCCAGAACCATAACCAGAACGATAAAAACCGGGGCTTTCAGATACTTTTTTTCCACGGGCTGGTTTACCCGGGCGACTTCCCTTCGGGAACCGGGGCTGTCATGCTTCGCACCGAGCCAGCTGCGCTGTCTCTGCCCGGCCCTCCGGTAAACCTTCGGGCAGCGGGTTTCCATCCCAGGCTGTCGCAACGTCAAAGGCTGGCTTGCAGCGACCGTTCCGGTCGCGCCGCCCTGTCGCGCCGTTCCTGCGCTCGATGCACCCCGTTCCGGGGTGTAAGGGGCAACGTTGTTGACGTTGCCGGCTCTCTCCCGCCACTTCCTCTGCGTTCATTCCCTGCTGAGTGCCTTTCCGGTCGCTGATACCGCCACAACCCGTCTTGCTGGCCAGGACCGCCGGGGCTTTATCAGCAAATTTTTTCCGGACGAGCCGGAATAAATTTCCCGCTAATCCTGGACAGCTTCACCGGGCCGTGCCCGTTACGCTCTCGCGGAAAGGTCCTCCGCAGTGTGTGAAAACACCAGAAAGAGGACGGCAGGAGAGGCTTTGCCTCTGAAAACCAGACCAGAGGGGTTTTGTGATGTGCAAATCGTTGAAGGATTTTCTGAATCAGCCTGAGTCATTACGGCAGCCTACGGCTGAGGATCATGCGCTGGCGGCGCTGCTGAATGGCGAAGTCGTCAATGCTCCTGCGCCACTGCTTCCGTTGGGCGCTTTTACACGCGAAGACGCGAAAAACGTGTCTGCGTATTACTCCAATGTGACGTTAGAAAACGATCAGTCATCGCATTTTCAGTTAGTTATGCGTGACGAACATGAGCAGTTGATTGAACGGGTCTGGAATTTCCAGCCGGATGCCGGACAGGTACTGAACGGCTACCTGAAAAGTCACGGCAGGGCAGTACAGCAGTAAACGAAAGGTGTTCTGCGGAGATGCACCTCCGCAGAACGCGACAATCATTAAAATGGAGGAAATAACGATGTCAGTAGCAAATGTTAAAGCAAAATCAGCCAAAAAGGCCAACCCGAAGAATAAAGTTATCAGCGCAGAACTGAAAAGCGCGCTTGATTCCGCTGTTATCACATACGTTCCGCTGTCCGATCTTATTAAATCTCCGCTGAACGTGCGTACTATCCCTTACACCGCTGACAGTGTTAAACGTCTGGCTAACTCGATTGAAAACCTCGGGCTTCTGCATAACCTCGTGGTTCACGTGCTGCCGGAGGGCAAATCCGGAGTTGCTGCAGGTGGTAGACGTCTCACCGCACTGAATCTGTTGTGCGAGACGGGACGTATTGGTGCTGATTATCAGGTTCCGGTTAAGTGTGTCAGTGACGAGTTGGCTGTTGAAGCGTCTTACGCTGAGAACAATGAACTGGAGGCGATGCACCCTGCCGAGCAAATTATGGCCTTTGGTAAGCTGGCGGCGCAGGGCAAAACCGCCGCGCAGATTGGTGATGGTCTGGGCTATGGTTCCCGCCATGTTCAGCGCATGTTGAAACTGGCAAACCTTGCCCCAGCACTGCTGGATAAGCTGGCACAGGATGAAATCACTGTTGAGCAGTGTCAGGCTCTGTGCCTTGAATCCAGTCAGGAACGTCAGGTTCAGGTGTTTGACAGCGTCTACGCGCAGTGGGGATCTGTTCAGGCTCATTTACTAAAACGTGCGATCACAGAAACCGAAATTTCTGTTACCAGTTCAGCCTTTCTCTTTGTGGGTCGTGAAGCATATGAAACCGCTGGCGGTGTGGTTCGTGAAGATTTGTTTTCCAAGGAAGAGGGGGCTGGAACGGCTGACAGCGTACTGGTTCAGCGCCTTGTACAGGAAAAACTGGACACGATTGCACTGCAACACGAACTGAGCGAGGGCTGGTCGTGGAGTATGGGTCGTCCAGAAACGGTAAGTCGTTATGGTCAGGACGGGCAAGACTACCTGCTGCTGGAAAAACCAGAAACCGTCTATACCGATGAAGAACAGGCGCGTCTGGATGAACTGAAAGAGAAATTTAGTACGTTTGACAGTGCCTGTGATGAAGCTGACGAGCTTGATGCCGAAATCTGTCGTATGCAGGAAGAAGCAGGACAACGTGCCTGGACGGATGGGATGAAAGCCTCTGCGGGTGTTGTGGTCAGCTACCAGTATGGCGAACTGGTCATTCAGCGCGGTGTCTGCCGTATTGCAGACCTTCCGACAAAAGAGAACGGAGAAACGGAAAGTGGGGAGGATCCTGTACCTGCGGTGACTTCGATAAAAAAAGATATCACCGAAGGGGTTACCGCGCCGCAACTGCTGAAAATGTCGTCTGAAAGGACGCTTGCTGTTCAGGCAGCGTTGATGAACCAGCCAACCAAAGCCGTGGCGCTGCTGGCATGGCGTATGTGTGCTGAGGTCTTTACGGGGCGTGGAGAGCAGGATAATCCATTTGGTGTTCGCGTGACTGTAGGTCATTACTCACAGACCATGAATGCACCGTCGGGCAAGGAGGGTAAAGCATATACCGCAATCCGGACCGAAGGTGAGCGTCTTGAGGCGCTGTTGCCAGAGGGCTGGCGACAGGATTTAACCTCGTTCTTCTCGCTGGATGGTGGCGTGCTCATGTCTCTTATGGCGTTTTGTACGGCCTGTTCCGTTGACGGTGTTCAGACTCGCGATAACGGTCATACCTCCCGAAGTAAACTTGACGCGCTGGAGACTGCGATCGATTTCAACTTTCGCGACTGGTGGCATCCAACCAAAGACGGATATTTCAAAGGCGTTAAGCATGACCAGATTGTCGAATCCCTGAAAGAGGCTGGAATGGAAGGGGCAGCGTCCGATGCGGCGAAGATGAAGAAGGGCGATGCTGCCGAGCTTGCCGAAGATCGTCTGAAAGACAGTTGCTGGGTTCCTGCGTGGTTATGCGCTCCGCAGCCGAAAGCGATTGAAGAAAACCAGACTGAAACTGACCACTCGGCATTAGCCGCCTGATATGGAGAGCCGCCCCGATGGGGCGGCAATAAGGAGATACCCTATGAGTATTCATCATTCCCGTCTTGCCGCGATGACCGCCGAAGAGTTTGAAGCCCATCGAGCAGCGGGTTTTCAGTATCGCAGTGAACTCACTAATGCCGTCATGAATTCCTTCGCGCTTCCTGACAAATGGGACATGAACGGAGAATTTCGCAGTGAGTTCGGCGGCTTGTTTCCGGTTCAGATTCGCTTTACCCCCGAACATGAGCGCTTTGAAGTGGTGGTATGCAGCCCTGGTGAAATCAGTGATTACTGGCTTGTGCTGATTTCCATGTCTCAGGGAGAGCGTCTGGCCTGTGTTCACCAGTCCTCGTTCTTCGATGCCAGTGAAATCAGCCGCATTTTGTGCCAGATCAGTGGCCTTCACTGGGATGGATACGGACTATGCGACATCATGTCTATTCTGAAAGAGGAGATACCAGCATGAGCATTCCACGCCATCTCTCTCTTGTGACGCAACTGCCAGAACGTGAAGCTGCACTCCGTGCCATTATGCACGTTGAGGAAACAACCCAGAAGGACAGGCGGTTCGGTAATCCGCCGCACCCTTATGCCCGGGCCTTTTTCCGGTTCCTGTGTGGGAGCAGCAAAATTAGCGGTCGCGCCATTAACCAGGTACGCGGCGTGTACTGGTACAAGGACGACAAAGTCCCGCTCGCTCAGTATGAGGAAGCATTTGATACTCTGATTCGCTCGCGGGGTCGGCATTGTTATTCACCGCTTGATACCTCGATGGTGACATCGCTGTTTCCGGAGCAGGCGTTCAGTGTGGGAGAGCGTCAGGCAAGCCGTTACCAGCGTGAAGATGATCTATACAGCCGTCAGGAGGCACGCCGAGAAAGAGAGCGGGAAGAGAAGTATGACAATCTGACCGGGCAGGCCGAAATTGACCTGGCATTTCACACACCGGAGACTATCCGCACCTGGTATGCCCACTGGTCACAACAGGATATCCGGGACTACGATCTGGAAAAAATGCTGTGGGCGTGGACAGAACGTTGTCCGTCACTGGCATCTCTGGTTCGCGGGTATAACCTGTCGGCGCTGGAGGTTGTGCTGGATGTTCACGACGTTGCGGGAGCCAGTTCGCCTGAAGAACGCGAGCTTGAACGCTGGATGGTACCGAACAAGATCACTCTTCGGGAGGTCTGGCCGTGAGAAAACGAAACCCGTTCCGCGAGGAACTGAAACTCGCACGCAGTCAGCGTAAGAAGCTGCAGACCATCGTCGACAAACTGAATGATATGTCTGCCGAATGGGCCGACTGGCATGGCGGACTGGAGACAGATTTTTATCTGTTGGCTGAGGCGGTATACCCGCAACTTGCCGTGCTGGATGAGCAGATTACTGAGTGGGCCAGAGGGGAGGGCGATCCCCGGGAAGACGGATAAGCAGGATAAATTAAGACAGTTAGCTGCCTATTCCTGGGCAGAAAGAGGGATGAACGGTATAATGGCGGTGGCGCTTGAGGCTTTTTGCCTCAGGATGTTCCGGTGGTTTGTACCTGTGTCGTGAGGCAGAAAGACAAAAGCCCCAGTTAATTTTCATTAACCGAGGCCCCTGCATGAATCGACACCATCAGGATAGCCTCTTAGATGCCGTAAGGCAAGGAGAAGAAGGCCATGAAACTGCCGCGAAGTCCCGTTATCTGGTGTGTGCTTATAGTGTGTTTAACACTGCTGGCATTCACATACCTGACCCGAAAATCGCTTTGCGAAATCAGGCTGAAGGACGGAGAACGGGAGGTCGCTGCAATACTGGCTTACGAATCCGCTAAGTAGCTAACCCCGGCGGGGGGAAACCCCCGCCATTCAGGGTATCGGATGTTGTCGGACCATTGCCGCAAGCGCTTTTAGAAGGGCTTCCCTGTTCGCAGGGAGGCCCTTTTCCCTGTCTGGCCTGGCATGAACAACCTGCTGCAGGGCGCCCAGCTGGAAGGGCGGGGGAGAGGCGCTGCGCGCCTCCCATCCTCCCCTCCGTTTATGTCCTCATTATGGTCATTTAGTCGTCTTCCGCTTTCTTCCTGCCGTCTGTTTCTCTTTACTCACTTCTGTACCACTTTCCCTGATAGCTGTGCCATTTTCTCCCGGATTTTTGCTGTTTCAAACCAGAAAGGCGAAGAACCCGACCACCTTCGGCTCCCCGTCGCGCCAGCGCGCCAGGTCGTCAGGCCACACTCCGCCAGGGCAACTGCTTAACGCACCCGCCAGGCTCCGCCGAACCCCTGCGGGTTTCGGGCTATTCGCTAGTGTCCGATGGAGAAGGTCAACCCCACGCTTGCTGCGGCCGTTCCGGCCACGCCGCTCTCACCATCCCGTCGCCGGCGACGGGATTCTGCAGGGCAACATCGCTACGCTGCCGCGTATCGCCGTTGCGGCGGGTCCCGGCTCGTCTTCTCCGTTGTGCGTTTCGCCCTTTGAGATCCTCCTCCTGGGTGCTGAATCACGCCACAGTCCTCCTTGTCATCCAGGGCCGCTGCCGCTCTCCAGCGAAAACTTTTTCCAGGTAAAAACTTTGCGCTTCCGCCCCGGATTCCGGCGTCGGCCGGTGGCGTGCTGCACCTGCGGCGAAGGTTCTCAAACGGGTGAAGTGAAACAACCCGGGAAACTTCAGCAGGTTCCCGCAAAACGTCAAAACCGCGGCTCCCGTAACTCAACGGGTGATGTGATTAAAAGAAAGGAGATCCTTATGCACGTATATCAGACCGAACCGACCCACACGCTGGACATGAACGCGACCGCCGAGGCCGAGCGCGCCTACTGGCTGACCCGCGAAAAAGCGGCTGTCACTGCACCCGTCGAAATCGACGTGTACAAGTTCCATGACGCGGCAGGGATGATGCCGCCAATGAACTGGCGTAGCGACACCGCGCAGGACACTGAAACGTTCATGATGCAGGAAATGTATTGCGGGAACGTGACTGATATTTTCGTGCGCTGCGGCAAGCGTTATTTCCGTCTGCGTGATTACAGCCACCTGAATCACGCCGTCATTGTGGCGAAGGTCAAAGCGACCTTCATTCCTGAAAGCCAGAAAACACACTGATACACGGAGCCGCCCCTGAAGGGGCGGCAAGCAGGGGGAACTATGTCACAACTGAGTTTTGCAGAATTTTTCAACCAGGCGCGTGAGTCTGACAACGTTATTCCAATTGTTCCGGTTTCCAAAAAGAAGCCGATTATCGGATTGATGCACGTGGATGCAGCACGTAAGCAGTTTATCCGCCTGTTTAACGATACCGCGCGTTATATGCGCCGCTGGGATGTGTTCTGCGATTTCATCACGCTTTCTGCCAGTGAGCTGGATCTGGCGCGGATTCTTACACCGGAGAATATCGAGCGTAGCCGCAAAGTCTGCGAGCGCTACGAGGCCGCAGATATTCAGAAAATGCATGATCTTTTCATCCTGATGGTGTGCGCGCTCGATGCCAAATTTCATGATTTTCTCGGCGCGATTTTCATGGAGCTGGAGCTGGGATCTAATGGCATGGGGCAATACTTCACGCCGTATTCCGTTCAGTCGATGATGGCACGAATGATGATGCCCGGCGTGAAAGAGTCGATCCGCCGCGAGGGTTTTGTCACCGTCAGTGACCCTGCGAGCGGCGCGGCGGGGATGATTATCGCCTATGCCGAATGCCTGTTAGATGCCGGATATGACCATTCGAATCACATGTTCGGAAGCTGTATCGATATTGACCCGATCGCCGCCGATATGGCGTTTGTTCAGCTTTCGTTACTGGGTATCCCGGCGGAAGTTATCACAGGCAACACGCTGACAATGAACCTGCATCGTGCGCGGTATACCCCGGTTTATTACTGGAACGACTTTAAAAACAAGCTGGAGTTCCAGAGACGCATGAAAGCAATGAAGGACTTTATGTACGGCCTCGATATTGCCGCCTGACATATAGCGTTTGCAGCTGCCGTTCCGGCAGCGCCACTTAAACTGGCCGCCACTGGCGGCCACTAAGGAAAGCCGAATAATGATGACTTCCACAATGATTGCCCCGACTGCCAGCATTGAAATCACTGACCCGCGCCAGCGTCTGGCCTTTATTCCTGAATTATTCTTCACGCCGCAGGGCGACCAGCTGGTCGCCTCCTGGTTACAGGTACATAGCCAGTATGACGGAGGTTTCTGGCGTTACTTTGCCGTTCCGCGTGGTATCAGCGGTCGAATTGACGGATGGACTGAGGACTGTATTACCCGACCGACCGGGTATCTGGTACCGCCGGAAGGGGTGTATCACGTGACCATGCCGGGAAATTACTTCGATGCTGAGGTTTCAGCGGAGGCCGCCGGGATCATTGCGACACTGATGTCCCTCAATCGTCTGAACTGGCAGGTCTATGAAATGGGGGAGCGCATGGCGAAAGTCTGCCAGGGGCTTGTCGATCGTCAGGACGCGCTGAAGGACTATATCAGCATCATCAAACACCCGGAACGCGATCTGATTTACCGGGCCATTGACTGAAAAATCAGGCCCGGCGATTGCCGGGCCACACCGAAAGAGGACGTATGA
Organism: Citrobacter sp. FP75; assembly: GCF_018342065.1. Taxonomy (GTDB): domain Bacteria; phylum Pseudomonadota; class Gammaproteobacteria; order Enterobacterales; family Enterobacteriaceae; genus Citrobacter. The sequence continues at coordinate 22,327 of NZ_JAFDOE010000012.1, forward strand.
GCAAACCCCACAAACTGGAAATCCTGCTGGCGTGGCTGGAGGATAACGTGGCGATGGGCACAGAGATAATTTTTGATGAAGGGATCGATTCGGGTGATGTGCTTCCGGCAGTTCGCGCGGCGGTTGAACTGCTGAATATGCCCAAAGCGGTCAGTCATCCGCCGCCATGGGATGCTTACTATACCTGTGAAGCCATTGATTCAGAGGAACTGAGCAAAGATGAAGCGCGAGTCTGGAATATGGCGCAAAAATATGTGCAGGACACGTTGCAGGGGAGGCCCGCAGGGAAGGGCCGTTAATCCGGATGGATCGCATCATCGATCATCGTATTGAGCATTTCACGCATTTTGTCGCCGCTGGTCCGGTTCTGTCTGAATCGGGGCAGCTGGTCCTGTAGTGATAGCGTCACTGTTGCCAGCGCAATGCTACGTTTCAGGCGGGGCGCGTTTTCGTAGTCTTTATAGGTTCGCAGGCTGATATCCAGTTGTTCAGCCGCCTTGTCACGGCTCCAGCCGAGGCCTTTTCTCCAGAGTCGAAGCTCGTAACCTGTCATTATTTATCCTTAAAAAAGTGCAGAAATTGCACTTATTTTATAATGAAATTATGGTTTTTTTGAAGGTTAAAAGGTGCAGAAATTGCACTTTTTTTGATGTTGAAATTGACAGCGAAAAGAGAAAGGAAAATGCGAAAGGTGCGCCCCCTTCGGCTCCCCGTCGCGCCAGCGCGCCGGGTCGTCAGGCCACACTCCGCCGGGCAGCTGCTGACGCACCGGCCAGGCTCCGCCGAACCCGCAAGCGGTTTCGGGCTATTCGCTAGTGTCCGATGTCGAACGGCAACCCCCGCGCTTGCTGCGACCGTTCCGGCCGCGCCGCTTTCACTGGCCGCCGCTGGCGTCCGCTAAGGAAAGCCGGCTTCACCGGCTTCTTCTGCCGTCCTTTTTCCCCTCCGCACGCACGAAAGCCTCTCATTGCTGATGCAGACTGACATCTCCCGTAAGCGTCTGAAAGGGTCGCAGCAGAGCTGCTTAAGGCCTGATTTTTTCCGGTGTGACGCAGAAAAAATAAGTCCTTAACCCTTGCAGCCTCTTTCGGGCGCTGCCGGATCGTCTGCGCAATGAGGGCGTTTCGTTCTGGCCCGGAAGCCGAAGAAAAAAGAGACGGCAGAAGGAGCCGGGGGGGAACAACTGAAGGCTTGCGTCATCGACGCAGAAAGGATTGCCGGATCACAGGCAATAAAAAAGCAGAGCGCGAACTCTGCTTCTTCCAGACCAGATGCAACTGGTCCTCATCAAAACCAAAGGAGTTAACTATGATTTTCGACCCGCAAATAGTCGCACAGGCGAAGGCGTTTGTAAACGCCCTGAAGAGTGGCCGCCGCGCGCATGTACCTGCGCTGCGATTTGAATACTGGCAGCAGTTCATGACTACCGTGAACGCCGAGTTGGGCTACATCTGACAGCCGCCGCCCCGCAACGGGGCGGCTTTTGATCGCCATTGCGGAGAATAACCAATGCCAAAATATTATCTACAAAATGCGCCACGCGGCGTAACAGGTATCCGTCTTGAGAACGGCGAGGAGGCCATTTATCTGGATGGTGAATATATTGCAGGCCGCGATCTTCAGGAACGTAATGAGGATGTGATCTCGATAGGTAAGAAAATTGCGGAGAAAATCGGGGTTCCTTTCCAGTTGCTGGAGTGCCCTATTCCTGGTGATGATGAATGGGCGTGGAACGATATTACGGATTCATTGGGATGGGGGAAAAGTATCATCGCTCCGCGTATGATGCTGCGCCCGGTTATGGAATGTCGAATATCTCATATCACGTTAGAAGATAATTATTTATTGCAGGAATTGACCCAATCAGAGAACGAATGGCCGTGGATTCTGGATACCGATGTCGGGTATCTTCTGCGCCTCGATGCTCCCACACGTCCGCTTCTCCGGCTGAAACGTCTGGGCATTTCACGAACCACACGGGCGTTAATTTATCGGTCTATTAAGCAGGCCAATATTAGCATGATCCATTTCTCATCTGTGGGGGATAATGTGGAAGGTGCGCCAGTATTTGACTGGTAAGTATCAGCCCGGCACGCCCGGGCATAATTCTCCACCTCCGGCGCACGGGCTTGCAGCTGCCGTCCCGACAGCGCCGCCCTGACTGGGGCCACCTGGCGGCCCCAGAAAGGAAACGGGCTTCGCCCGCCGGATAATTCCAGCTTTCACCTTTTGAGTACTTTGCTCACCGCGTGCTGCCTTACCCGTGAAAGACTCTGGCCCGACCCGGAGTCTATGCAAGGGCACATCACTCACCCGTTCGCACTCCCTCTGGTCGCTTGCGCTGCGGCTTCCTGCTGCACCCTTGCATCTCCTCCTTGTAGGTCAGGCCGTTCGCTTTATCACGGGAACGGCCACCCGCGATGGTGAATCATCATCAAAAAGGCGACGGCAGAAGCAATTTTATAATCATCATGAGGAGAATCACTATGGCCCGTTTAGCATCTCGTTTTGCATCAATGAATGTCATCCGTCGCGAACGTCCACTGACGAACGATGAACTGATGCATGTTGTTCCGAGTATTTTTTCCGAGGACAAACATGATTCCCGTAGCGAACGCTACACGTACATTCCAACGATTACCGTTCTGGAAAAATTGCGCGAAGAAGGTTTCCTGCCGTTCTTTGCTTGCCAGACACGCACCCGTGATGAAGGAAAACGTGGTCACACCAAACATATGATGCGTTTGCGTCGCGCCGGGCAAATTGCAGGTAAAGAGGTTCCGGAAATAATTCTTTTGAATAGCCACGATGGTAGCAGCAGTTATCAGATGATTCCGGGAATGTTCCGCTTCGTCTGCACCAACGGGATGATTTGCGGGCAGACGTTCGGGGAGATCCGTGTCCCGCACAAAGGCGATGTAGTCGAGCAAGTTATAGAAGGTGCATACGAGGTTCTGGGAATTTTTGACGAAATAACAGAGTCACGAGAAATAATGAAAGACACCGCGCTGACACGCGAGGAGCAGGAAATTTTTGCACAGACCGCTCTGGGCTGGCGTTATGATGAAAACTCAGAAGGAAAGCACATCCCTCTGGCACCATCCGATTTGCTCAATGTTCGCCGAAATGAAGATAAATCTAATGATCTTTGGACGACGTATCAGCGTGTTCAGGAGAATATGACAAAGGGTGGTTTACTGGGAAAAACAGCGCAAGGAAAGAGACAGCGTACACGTGCAGTGACCGGAATTGATGGGGATGTAAAACTGAACCGTGCATTGTGGGGAATGGCAGAAATGATGCAAAAGTTGAAGTCATGAATGATGCAATGCGGGAGGAAACTCCCGCTAATTATGGTGCTGGGCGTGACAAACTCAGGTATTGAATCAGTTTTCAGCTAATTACACAGTTCGGAATTATCTAACCACTATCGTGGTAAAATAATGCCTCTCATCAGGTTCCAGTGTTCTCCGTAAAAATTCTTAACTTTCTTGATTCACTGGAGTTTGATTAGAATTTTTAGTCGTTCTGTTACGAGAAAAACCTGCCCCTTTTGTTGTTTTTTTCTGCTTACTTAATATTTCACGAATAGCTTTAACACTTGTCTGGATACCCACACCCTCTAAAGCCGAACGGATATCATCTACAGAATAGCCTTTATGACCAGAAAGCAAAATTATCTGGTCTTGCAGTTTATTCAATACGTCGGATTTGGTAAGACGTTTCTCGGTTAAATCAGGTAGAGAATCTAACGTCATTTTTGCCAGTTCAACGTCTTCCGTTGTGAACCATTTTTTATCTGCCATATCAAATTTTTCCTTTCACATATTGCCGCTATGATTTTCATGTCAATCATACCATTGCCAAATAAAAAGTGGCAGTGTCTCGCACTGCCGATGCCGTCAAATCGCCACTAGGCGAAACAGCCAGCGAAGCGTATAATGGCCGAAAAAACGGGACAGGATGTGCATTTGTAATACCGCGCACGCACGATATTACAAATGCCACCTGGTCAGGGCTCCGCCCCGACACCCGAGTAAGGAGCACACATGAGCGACAAAGTATCCCGAAGAGGAAGTGATAAACGGCAGAAAACCGTTATCAAGACTCTGAGGTTTACCCCTGATGAAATCGAAGAAATTGAAGGGAAAGCGGAAGAGGTTGGACAAAGCGTATCGGCTTACATTCGTAACGCTGCGATGAACAGAAAGGTCATTTCACTCATCGACGACAGCTTTATGACTGAGCTATTGAGGCTGGGAAGACTGCAAAAGCATCTGTTTGTTGAAGGGAAAAGAGTCGGGGATAAAGAATACTCCACGGTCCTTGTAGCAATATCAGAATTGTCCACCACGCTCAGAAAAAAACTTATGAGCAACGACTAGTACGGAGAGAATCAGAACATCATGATCGCAGTTATTCCACCGAAACGACAAGACGGAAAGTCCTCCTTTGGGGATTTGGTGTCTTACGTTTCTGTTCGTGATGAACCGCGCGATGATGATTTGATGGAAGCTGTTAAAGCATCCGGAACAAAACCGGAAATGCCGCACAGCAGTCGCTTTTCTCGTCTTGTTGATTATGCCACGAAACTGCGTGATGAGTCGTTTATCTCGCTTGTTGACGTGATGCCGGACGGCAGTGAATGGGTAAATTTTTACGGCGTGACCTGTTTCCACAACTGTACGTCAATTGAAAGCGCAGCCGAAGAGATGGAGTTCTCGGCCCGTAAAGCGAAGTTCGCCCATAACAAAAGTGATCCTGTATTCCACTATATTCTGAGCTGGCAGTCGCATGAAAGCCCACGTCCAGAACAGATTTATGATTCGGTCAGCCATACGCTTTCTCGCCTAGGATTAGCCGGCCATCAGTTCGTCTCTGCCGTTCACACTGACACGGATAATCTGCATGTTCACATCGCTGTAAACCGCGTTCACCCGGAGACCGGTTATCTTAACCGTCTCGCTTACAGCCAGGAAAAACTGAGTAAGGCCTGCCGTGAGCTGGAGCTTAAGCATGGCTTTTCGCCCGATAATGGGTGCTATGTGATTGCACCTGACAATCGTATTGTTCGTCGTACTTCGATTGAACGTGATCGTCAAAGTGCCTGGAAGCGTGGTCGTATTCAGAGCCTGAGAGAATACATCGCTGACACTGCTATAGCCGGTTTACGGGAAGCACCTGTGACTGACTGGTCTTCTCTCCATCAGCGTTTTGCTAAAGAAGGTTTGTTCCTGTCAGCGGATAACGGCGAGCTGAAAGTGAAGGATGGCTGGGACAGTGAGCGTCCTGGCGTAACGCTTTCGGCATTTGGTCACGCTTTCGATACCGAAAAACTTATTCGTAAACTGGGTGAGTTTACTCCTCCTGCACAGGATATCTTTTCGCAAGTCCAGGCTGTTGGCCGTTACGAACCTGAGAAAATTACAGTGCCGTCGCGTCCTGAACGAATGACAGAGAAAGATACCTTAACTGACTATGCGACCGCACGTTTACGCGCACCGCTGATTGCACTTGATCAGGACCCGTCGCAACGAACTATACAGTCGGTACATACACTCCTCGCAAAGTCGGGTTTGTATCTTAAAGAACAACATGATCGACTGGTTATCTGTGATGGATATGATCCAACGCGCACACCAGTCAGGGCAGAACGGGTATGGCCTGCGCTAACGAAAGCGGTCCTGGACTCGTATAAAGGTGGCTGGAAGCCGGTACCAAAAGACATTTTCCAGCAGGTTCCTCCTGCAGAACAGTTCACTGGTGGCGGTCTGGAAGCAACTCCAGTTTCCGATCGGGAATGGCGAAAATTGCGTACAGGATCGGGTCCACAGGGAGCCCTGAAACGCGAGATTTTCTCCGATAAGGAAAGCCTCTGGGGCTATGCTGTTTCGCACTGCCGTCAGGAGATTGAAACGCTTATAAGCAGTAAACACTTTTCCTGGGAACGCTGTCATGAACAGTTTGCGAAACAAGGGTTGTTGTTAGTTCGTGAGCAGCAGGGGCTGGTTGTGATGGATGCCTATAATCGCGAACAGACTCCTGTTAAGGCAAGTCATGTTCATCCGGATCTTACACTTGCGCGTGCGGAACCTCATGCTGGTTCATTTGTTCCAGTGCCGGCAGACATCTTTGAACGTGTTAAGCCGGTAAGCCGTTACAATCCGGAACTGGCCGTGAGCGATCGCGATATTCCTGGTATGAAACGTGACCCTGAATTGCGTCGCCAGCGCCGTGAAGCGCGCGCAGCTGCAAGAGAAGATCTGAAAGCCCGTTATGCAGCCTGGCGGGCTAACTGGCAGCGTCCGGATTTGCGTGGTCGTGAGCGCTACCAGGCTATACATGATGAATGCCGGATGCGTAAAGCGCGCATCCGTATCGAACATCGAGACCCTCTGGTGAGAAAGCTGTATTACCATATTGTAGAACTGCAGCGTATGCAGGCTCTGATTACACTGAAAGAAGCTATGAAAGCTGAACGCGCTGAACTCATCGGACAGGGAACATGGTATCCGCCGTCTTACCGGCAGTGGGTTGAAGCTGAAGCGGTGAAAGGTGACAAGGCTGCGATATCACAGCTAAGGGGATGGGATTACAAGGATCGTCGTGGTAATGCAGTGAAATCCACTACAGACAGCAGATGTGTTGTTATCTGTGAACCTGGTGGTACGCCGATGTATTCCGGTGTACCTGGCCTACAGGCTTCACTGAAGAAAAATGGTCGCGTCCAGTTCCGGGATCCGGAGACAGGTCGTCACATTTGCACTGACTATGGCGACAGGGTTATTTTCAGAAACACCGGCGATTACGATTCGCTGAAGCGGGATATGGTCAAAGTCGCACCGGTTCTCTTCAGTCGTTCTCCGACCGTCGCGATGGCACCAGAAGGGAATGATGAACAGTTCAATACAGCATTTGCCAAAATGGTGGCATGGCACAATGTGAACCACCGCGATGAAGCTGAATACCATATCGCACGGCCGGATGTAGACCAGGTACGTGTTGAGCATGAGCAACAATTCACAAATGTGTTGAATCAAAGCAGTTATGCTCCGGATGCTCAAGCTTCACATCAGAATACCTGGGAACCACCGACGCCAAGATAAACAGAGTCAGCCTCTGTATTAAAGCTTTTTTTAACTAGTGATATTGTTATTAAAGGATGTTTTAATAACTATCTAGCTTATTAAAAGGAGCTTTAATGAATCGAGTAACAGGCCACTACAAAACCACCCAAAGCCACAATGAGGCTGTTCATGCCTTTGTGCCATTTCCTCTGCCACCAACGAAACCAGAACTGGATCCCCATGTATGGCAAGAACAAAATACACGAGCTGAACTTGCCCTGGCCAGGCTTTCAGGTATGTCTGGTCTCGTTGCCTCCGGAGAGTGGCTCATTTACAGCGCCTTGCGCCGCGAGGCATTGCTAACTTCCCAGCTGGAAGGTACCCAAGCTACCCTGACAGACGTTTTTGATGACGAAGCAGGTTTATCCGTTGCCAATGCGGATGATGTTGAAGAAGTTACACAATATCTGCAGGCATTCCGGTATGTCCGGGAACAAATTAACTCACCTGAAGGTCTTCCTGTATCGGTGCGGTTGATTACGGAAGCGCATAAGGTTCTTCTCAATGGTATTCGTGGCGCTAATAAACAACCCGGCAACATCAGAACCAGCCAGAACTGGATAGGCGGAACTCGTCCTGGTAATGCGGTCTATGTTCCTCCTCCCCCGGAAGAAGTCACGAACCTCTTGTCTGATCTGGAGCTGTTTATTCACGACCAAAATCAGACGTTACCTCCACTCGTTAAGATTGCCCTGGTGCATGCGCAATTCGAAACTATTCACCCCTTTCTGGACGGTAATGGACGCATTGGCCGACTGCTTATTGCAATCCTGCTGGAAGAATGGGGTGTCCTGCCCGAACCTCTTTTATATGTTTCCGGGTACCTGAAAAGCCATCAGGAAGAATATTACCGGTGTCTGTCAGAGATACGGAGCTATGGGAACTGGGAGCAATGGGTATCGTTCTTCCTGGAAGGGGTGGAGATAGCTGCTGAGGAGGCTCAACGGAGTATTATTCAGATAGCTTCTCTCATCGCCATGCATCGAAAGATGCTACTTGCGAACACCTCGACGTCCTTGCAAACCATGCGTCTTTTTGAGTTACTGCCAGTTATGCCAAGATTAACTGTCGAACGTGCTCAGTCTGAACTTGCGGTAACGTTTCCTACTGCCAGTACTGCGATCAAGGTACTCGAAGCTACAGGCATTCTTGTTGAAACGACTGGCAGAGCTCGCGGGAAAAGCTATGTCTATAAGGATTATGTCGACCTCTTGAGAAATGAGTGAGGGTTATAGCTACTCCAATACTTTTTAACGTCGCCTGCAAGGGTTTCTGTGCCTTGTCTTAGCTTTTTCTTCACGAATACACTGTGGCCTCCACCGCGGCATAGGGTATGCCCAGGAAATATGATTTGAAAATTGATGAGCAATTTTTCTGGAAAATATTTCGCGTTTTTTTTCCAGAACTACGTAAGTGGGTCACCAGGGCGCTGATAGCTGCCGGTATATCGATGTTGTCAGGGCCACTTTGGGTCCCCTATGTGAACGCATTTTTATCCAGGTACGCAAGCATTAATATACCAGATACGAGCACGAGTGGATGGGTATGTCTGGGGCTGGGTCTGCTCTGTTTGATAGCGAACGAAACACTGGATCGCTGGCCATCAAAAAAGAAGATGACTGCAGAAGACAAGGAAGATAAAAATACTCTTTATGAGTTATTCAGCCAGATGCACTTGCCTACTTATGACTGGTTTTTCCATCACGGAAAAATAACGTGGGTATATATTCCGGCACTTCATTACCACTACGGTGTTGAGGGTTATATTCAGGCTACTCAGTTCCATCTTCATGACAAAGAAATCAGGAAATCTGTAGAGCTATTTTACCAGTCATGCTCGCGGGCATTTTCTTATGCATGGTACTTCGTTGAAACCAATAACCCTCATCTGCAGAAGTTCGGCCATCAGCACAATGTACATACTGATCCGTTGGCAAAGGCTGCTCATGATGATTTCCGGAACGCAGTATGTGAAGCAGAAGGGCACCTGAAAGACCTGTGCAAAGCGGTTAAAACAAAATATCCGGACTTTGATATGGAAGAAACGAGCAAGATCGCTAAGGATGAGCAACGGTCGTATTCGAAAGCACTGAATTTTGACTCAGCTACCTCCAAAGCAGAACTATAAAAACAAAAAAGGCCGCTTTCGCGGCCTTTTTTAGTTAAATGCAATGCGTGGAACTACTTCCCATTCCGCGTGGTCATTCTTTAAAACACATTTGTATTCAGAACCATCATGTTTAATCTGCAACCCGACGGTATAAAGCTTCTCGCCATCGGAGCAGGCGTACGCCTTCTGCTGGTTCGTGAGGAGGATGTTACGGATTTCAGTCAACTGCGCCACGGCATTGGCGTCTACAACAGGTTGGGGCGCTGCAGCGGCAACGGCTGAAAAACCAAAGAGTGCGGCAAATATTAGTTTCTTCATTTCATTTCCTTTTGTGCTATATCATTTTGATTATCGGCAGTTGTTCCTAAAACCCGACAAATTTTTGAACTGTCACTCTGGCCATTCCATATCTGGCTGTGGTGAACTTGTCTGTTTTGGGGAGAAGAATGGCTCGTTTCTGTGCCGGGCAGGAGGAACATAGGCAGGTTGTGGAAGTGTCAGGTTCCTCAATATTGCATCCGGCGCCAGCTGAATTTCTTCAGCGTTTACTTCCGTCGATTCTGACTCAGGTTTATTGAGTGTGATGTACCGGATTGTTCGTTCCGCCATAGTGGTTGTTCTGATGATCTCCAGCGCTTCTGCCCAGAGGTTTTCTTCCCGTCCTCCGTGGTCCATGTCATATTCTGTCATCAGATTGTGTGCTTCCTGCCGATTGGCCAGCCGCTGCTGGAAGGTATCGATTATCTTCCAGGGTTCAGTTCTGGCCGCTTTACGCCGGCGCGAGGGTTTTTCTGTAAGTACACCAATGATTTTGCTGACGTTCTCCGCTGCCGGCAGACGGCGCTGTGCTGTTCGTGGGACAAGTTTTCGCAGTTGCTTAAGATTCGGTGGGTTAATCGTGATATATCTATTGATAATGACGGGGGCATTGCATGTTTTATCCTGAGGTTCGATGTAGAAAGATGCTCCTGGAACTGGATCACCTTGAAACACTGTGTAGTTCTCACCGGGTTGTAGCTTAATCAGGTCCTGCACATTGATTTTGTTCTCCATCTGGATATTGATGTGGTCACCATCGATCCAGGAAGTGCCAATGAGACCGTCTTGCCGCTGCAGGCTGACCATATTCGCCCGGGCTTCCTGCCCTGCAGCATTACTGATTGTTCTTGCCGTTTTATCATCACTCACGATTTTTCCGGCGACTTTGGTGCCTGCGTTCTGCATAAGGGTTGCGACGTTGGCCGCTGAGGTCTGATTTTCAATGCGCTCCTGGTCCTGACTCATCATTACAAGTGCAAACTCAAGAGAGCGTACCTGTGTAGCCTGAACGGCTATTCGCTCAGTGTAGTAGGCTCCCACCTCATCGAGATAATTCATGTAGGGGAATTTGCCTTTGTATTTGGTGATTTCAAGCGCTTCTGAGTCCAGTCCCTCCAGCTTGTGTCCAAGGTCCCGGGCCAGGATCATGCTCTGCTGGGTAACAAACATTCTCCCCAGTGCAGAGGTTGTGTGCTGCGACGTGTTCATGGCTGGGATCAACACCAGGAGTATGCGGTCGCTGTGAATACTGTCACGAATATCGATGTCGCCGGCATCCTCAGCGAAGATATTGCCGAACGTTTCTGTGAATGTGTTGAAGGTTTCCAGAAACTGGCCCGTCAGGTAGCTGTGCTGCTTGCGCGGCTCTTCTGTCCAGGCTGAAGGCTGCCGCACGGTGGCCATATCGAAACCCGGTACGTCTACCAGATAATTATAGAGCGGAGAGACAGCTTCTTCTGGCCACTGATCATCCACGGCACGGCAGTAAAGCCCGGCCAGTTTCTCCAGCGGCATAAACTCGCGGAGCAACTGCAATGACATGGTTTTGTTTTCACGGACACAGTAAAACTTTGTGCCAAAGACCAGCGCCTTGTTCATTGCAATAGCTCTGGACTGCCATTCTCCACCCTGTACGTTGGTCGGCAGCATTGATTGCATCGTCTCAGCCACAAAGGCCTCAGTGCTGTAGCAGAAGGGGTTCCACTGGTGAGACTGTGGCCGACTTTTATCTCCGTTCTGGATCATCTCACTGCGGGACATGCCGCTGTTCATGAAGTTGATGTACTCCACATCGTCCTCACGCCCAAAGCGGCGAGCCAGATAGTAGCAGGTACGTGCAGTGTCGTTCTGCGCCTTGCCGTCAACAAAGGTGAATCCCCGTCCCCAGCAAAATGAATTGAGCATCCACGCATAGATGGTTTCGGTTTTCCCGCCACCGGTCGAGGCAAAGAACATTACATGGCGGGTCAGATCATCAAGGGTGAGCCACAGCTCGCGTCCGATATCATTCATTCGCTTATAGCCAATGTAGAATATCCCCTTACCTTTGCTTTCCTGCGTTGTTTCGTACTGAAACAGTGAGGGAAATGCTCTGAAAAAACTGCGTCGTACCTTCCTGTCTTCAGACGGATCTACTTTATTGAGGTGGACTGGCATTCGCATCGGCATGCGCCAGCGGTGGGTACCGAAGCTGATGCTGGCCACTATGGTCAGCAAAAGAAAGAGCGGTATGGCGAGTGGCCAGATAAAACCCGCCACCACACTTCCAGCCATAATTCCGGCATACAGCAGGTGGTCGCGCATAAGCTCAAGAACAGGGGAATTCCAGGCATTGCGCTTCATTAGCGCCTGATTTACGGGCGTATTATTCATCAGAATGCCTCCGGGAAACCCCGGCCTTTAGGCCGGGGAGGAAAGGAAGCGGTTTTCCGGCTAACTGCCTTTTGCATAATCAAATTGTCCTCTTTAGTATGTGAAACGATGAAACGCGCCTATAAATACCGGTTTTACCCGACACCAGAGCAGACTGAGCTTTTAGCTCAGACGTTTGGCTGTGTACGTTTTGTCTATAACAGCATCCTCCGCTGGCGCACGGATGCGTACTACGAGCGAAAGGAAAAGATCGGCTATATACAAGCCAGCGCGCGATTAACTGCACTGAAAAAAGAGCCAGAATTCGCCTGGCTGAATAACGTTTCCTGCGTACCCATGCAACAGGCGCTACGCCACCAACAAATGGCCTTTGCTAACTTCTTCGCCGGACGAGCCGCATATCCAGCCTTCAAAAGCAAACGCCACAAGCAGGCGGTTGAGTTCACTGCGAGCGCGTTTAAATATCGTGACGGCAAGTTGTACATGGCAAAGAGCAAGGCGCCGTTATATGTGCGCTGGAGCCGTCAGTTGCCGTCTGCGCCATCCACTGTCACTATCACCAAAGATGCCGCCGGACGATATTTCGTATCCTGTCTTTGCGAGTTTGAACCTGTATCACTGCCGATTACCGTTTCCACGGTCGGCATTGATGTTGGTTTAAAAGATTTGTTCGTCACCGACAGCGGATTCAAAACCAGCAATCCACGCCACACGGCTAAATATGCGAAGCGACTGGCTTTGCAGCAACGCATGTTAAGCAGGAAGAAAAAAGGCTCAAACAATCGTGCCAAAGCCCGCTTAAAGCTCGCCAAACTCCACGCGAAAATGTCCGATTGCCGGATGGATAACCTGCATAAGTTGTCCCGCAAACTGATTAACGAAAACCAAGTTGTTTGCGTCGAATCCCTTAAGGTGAAAAACATGATCCGCAACCCAAAGCTGTCAAAAGCGATAGCTGACGCAAGCTGGAGCGAACTTGTTCGCCAGCTACAGTACAAAGGGGAATGGGCAGGGCGTAGCGTTGTCGCTATCGACCAGTATTTCCCTTCTTCCAGACGTTGTAGCTGTTGCGGCTTTACCATGAAAAACATGCCTCTTGATATTCGTCAGTGGCTCTGTCCTGAATGCGGGGCAGACCATGATCGTGATATCAACGCGGCCCGTAATATAAAAGCTGCCGGGCTGGCAGTGTTAGCCCATGGAGAGCCTGTAAATCCTGAACCGCATCACGCGGCTTAGGTTCGGCTCGTTGAAGTGGGAATCCCCGTTCTTCAGGGCTGGGAGCAGTCAAGGGTTACTCCTGGATGCTAAGGGAACTCACAAAACGGTCGACCTGTTCTTGTGTCATTGGATCGGTAATTTTCATGAAGTGAGCAATTTTATCAGGTGCGGCCAGCATGCCTGTTGCCAGACGAATGCCTGTGTCAGTCAGCACTGTCGGTGTACCTGAGAAACCAAATGCGCGGAAGCCTGTATCGTTTACGGCCACTACGGCTTGAGCCGACACGGAACAGTCTGAACTCACCTGTTGAGAGGTCGCCTGTCCAGGAACCTGCATGCCTGCGTCCGGGCGAAAAAGGTCGCTCCATGCTAAAGCACGGGCAGTCAGGTCTTTCTCGCACAATACCGGAACGATTTTATCTACGGCATCGCCACCGTCATTGACTACAGATACAGGGAAAATGACCACGTTGTAATTTTGTGCCAGCTGTTCGATTGCTGGTTCCATGCTTTTGCAAACCGCACAGGTTGGGTCGAGGAATGCATACAGCGTACGTTCATGTCCGGTTGAGAGTGGGATGGTGAACAGACCCCGATCGGCGCTGCGCTTCAGTATGGCTACCATCTTCTGTCGGGCTGACTGTTCCGTCGCTTCTGTTGTTACTGGCGTGGGTGGAGTTATCGGTGTTGCTGCCGTCTGCAATGCTTCAGCAGGAGAGGCCGGTAAGGATTCATGGCTTTCCTTCATAATATTCTGCATGTTGGCGGATTCAGCCTGTACAGCGTGGCTGACAGTATTGTCAGTCGACGGGAGAACCGTCATTTTAGGTTGTCCCTGAATAGCGGCAGACTGTTGTGGCTGAACAGGGGCAGGCCCTTCAGGTATTGTCAGTTCTGTGCTACTGAAATTAAGTGAGGTATGGTTGCTTGTACCCATGAACCATAACGAGGACGCAATCAACGCACCGCCAACAAACAGGACAAGGGCTTTAATTCGCCGTTTTATCACCGCCTTACTCTGAGTTTTGAGTTGCAGTGCAATGGTGTTGAAGACTTCTGCGGCATCGTGCATCGGGTCATCAAGAAGTGTCACGGCTTCTTTTGAAAGCTCATAAAAGGCAATGAGTTTTTTATCATGAATGGCCATACGCTGTGGTTCGCGGAATATGAGCAGGGCCTGAGGATCGCCGTCTCCGCTTTGATGTAAAACCACAATTGTGTCGTAAATGAAATCGTTACAACGAAAGGTGGTGTAGGTGCTTTTCTGTGACATAAGGAGACTCCAGTAGAAGGTATGTTAATTCGCGTTAGATATGTTCGGATTTTCAGAAGATGGGAGCGTCGTCGCCTCCCGGGCGAGTGATAACATCTTCCGTCAGTGACCAGTTGGTCCGGATGCGGCGCTTGCGGTCTAGGTCTGGCTGAGGTTCGTCCCAGATTAGCCCCAAGGACAGCATATCGATGCGCAGTCCCTCAATGGCTTCATCGACGCAGGCTTGCGGGCAGGGCAGGCCAAGTCGTATAGCCTCACTCTCGGTGCGGGCGACGGCGACGATACCTGCTCCTTCAATAAATCCTTTGGTGGTGTTTGCCCGGTGCAGGGCATAGAAGAGGGGACGATCCACTCCCTTGAGCCATAACCAGTTAGGCGGTGTCAGCCGTAAATCATGTGCGTACAGCCAGACCATGCCACTTCTGACGTAGCGGTGCTCATGCAACCACTTTTTCGCGCCTTCGCTCTGGATGACACGCTTAAAGGCAGTTCTGGCCAGCGCATAGACTGGTACTGAGAATTTCCCCTTATCACGGCGACTTTTGAGACGGCAGGAACGGTTCAGTTCATCCATCAGCGCTTTTGCTGCCGGGCGATCGTCCAGGAAAAACTGAAGGCCGAATATTGCGAACAGAGTTTTTTCATGCGGCGCAAGGCTTTTCCATCCATTCAGCGGACGTCCCAGCTGCGCCATGAAAACAGCCCGGCAGCGGGCAACATCGAGCTGCATGTTACTGATGAGTTGATGTTCTTCTACGAAACCTTCCGGGGTTTGTGCCGGACGTCTTTCCGGACGACGTTTATCCAACAAGAGACGACTGGCATCTCCCTCACTAAGGATGGGGGAAATTGCAGGAGAAATAGCTTCCATGGCGAACGGCAATGTACTTATGTCGAGTACCCGCCGAGTTTGCCAGTTGCGGGCTGGATGGTGTAACCAGCTCCACAGGGAAGCGGTGGACAGGGGAATGAGGAATATCATCAAGATCCCTGTCGTTTGCTCCATCACGTTGATCCACTGATCGTACGTGATGTATTGGGCATTGTTGGCGGTGACGGCCAACAGGTTATAGCGCGGTGCGGCCCAGGTATGGAATGGTCCAAAGTCAGCCATACCCCACAGGATATGCAAAATGAAACATGACCAATACACAAACTCGGGCAAGTACAGCCAAGCGACAAGCAGAACCATAATTCCCAGGATGGCGAGGGCGCCGAGAAATTCAAGCGGGTCATTCGATCCCACGCGAGCGGATGTCATGGATAAACTCCCAAGATGAAGACTAACTGAATAAAAAAGGGCAACAACGCATGGACTTATCTAAAGTCTGTAGGCGTGTTTACTGATGGCAACGGAAGGTGAAAATATATTGATTGGTTAAAAATTAAATTATTGTGGATCTGATATGGATCCCCTTTATTTGAGTAATAATCAATAAGGAGTCAGATTGTGGTTTTAATTATCATTATCTGTTTTAGAGTGAATTTTCAGGGCAATGATCTACTTTAATAAAAATAGCCGGTAATTAAACCGGCTATTTATTGGAGGGGAGTAGATGTGTTTTAGGCAAGAACGGGAACTGGTAGTCCTGTCAGAACTTCGATCTCGGCACGTTTTTTATTCACGACATCATTGAAGTTAAAGTTATAGCTGTATCCTTTATTGTTCATTGCGTGCAAATGGTTAGCAATACTGGATGCAGCGCCGGTATCAATAAGAATCATCGGCAACGATGTAAACTTTGTGAACAGGCGCAGCTTTGAGTCTTCAACCTCTGTACGGGTAAGGCTGTAAGCATCGAAACCAATGACATCCATAACGTTGCCAGGATAGATTCTGATGTACAAAAACGTTCCTTGCTGGAAGTCGAAACCCAGATAGGTACTTTGCCAGAAGAGCCAGCCTTCTGAGTTGATGTCCGGCTTGAAGTGCCCTGTATCCTTGATTTTCTCAATAACAGCAAGGATCTTTTTTTTACGATTATTGGCTATGCCGTAATTTATGATGAATGGGGCGAACAGCATAAACCAAAGACTAAAGAGAAAAATATAGTCACTTCCAATAACATAATCCCCGCTCGATACATATAAAGTAAATAGCGGAGCAAGTAAAACTAATGTAATAACTCCGAACCGCAAGAATAGAGTTCTGACTACATAATATGGAAGCCACCATTTAGGGAATCTATCTTTCACAGTCAACCCTCCTTAGGTATTTCAATCAATATTATAGCACTACTGGATAGATGTCCACATCTCAACTTTTGATTCCATCATTATTTGTTCCATCGGGGCCATTCATACCCTTTGTATTAACTCCAGGGGTATGGCGTATATTTCTCCCACCGGCTATAAACATATCTTTCACTGAGCCAGCCATACTGCCAAGGGTATTGGCTGCATCCCTTCCGCCCAAGAATGAAATCACGTAGTCCGGTAGATATGCCTGTAATGCAAACATACTGGATACCAGTGCTGTACACAGGCGTGCATAAATCATTAAGAATCCAACAAGACTGAAAACTCCGGTCAAAGAATTTGCCTGAACATTGACCAGAGCTGCTCCGAACAATGCGTGTAAGATTGTACCTACAGCTATAATCGCGACAGATGCGAAAAAGAATCCAAACACCATGAGGGTTGGGCGTATCATCGTGTCGATCAAGTAGATATAGCCGTACGCAGCACGACTACCTCGATCCTGTGAAGTACCTAGATGTGTAGCTCCCCACAGAGGGCCTGCAGCACAGCCAACAAGAACACTGACAATCCAGTTTCCAATCCCTGTCATCCAGAAAATGAATGGTATAAACGGTAAGTAGATTGATAAGGTAAACCCAGCCGTAAACATGAGCAGCAGCAGGAAGTATATTGCTGGAGATATAGCATCCAGACCTTTATTAATCGCGCTGACTGTGCCGGTAGATAAATCTAGCGCTTTACCTACCAAGCTTCCTTCCCCAGCAGCTGCAATGATTCGAACAGCTGTGTATGCAGTTAATGTGCCTTCGGCAGCTCCAAACGTGTAATCGCCTACATTTTTCATCTTAATAAGCGGGTTAACTTGCCCATTTACAGAACCTGTTCCACTTAATGAAGTTGCTAAGTAGTTGGTTAACCTCTGCATGGGCCCACCGACAGTTTTCATGAAATAACTATTTGGATCATTCCCATCTACTGCCGTTTGTTCATCGTTTGAGATAGTGGTCCCCAACGCCGGACTGTAACTCGAATTCTGCAATTGAGTTCTGTATGCGCTCATTACTGCACTGAAAAGTTCTCCGCTGCCAATTTCCCCTAGAGAGGACATCCCACTGGTCGCCGGTGCGCGACTGGCAACTTCAGTCAGGCGTTGGTTGGCCGTTGCGAAAGTCTGATACCAGGCGCCGAGAGACGCCCAGCCGTATGTATCGAGGTAATTCCTGACAGCATCCTGAATGCCATTTTGCTCACTCTGTGCCGGCAGCGCACGCTGTACTGTTTGTTCATAGTTGTTGGCAGCTCGTTGAATGCGCGTTTCTATATCCGGGAGTGTGCCGTTTCCGGTCGTTCGCTTATTCATAAATCCTGTAACAAACTCGCTGGCAGCGCTATCCATATCCTGAATCATGGCTTCCATCGCTTTGTTTTGTGCGTCCACGACTTCACGTGTGTCGCTATTACTGAAGGGATTAAAGAAGCTCCCAGAGCCAGACGAGGAGCCTGATTTCTGTTGTTCCGGAATTGTTGCTGTGCCACACACTCCACTGCCGTTCGTGACCCGGTAGGTATAATTTCCTCCAGACGAACCGAATCTCTCAGTCATTTTTGCTGTGGTGGAATTGGCAGTGCTGCTGTAATCGTCCAGTGCCGTATTGATGGCGTATTTGCACAGCTGCATCTCAAAAATACCGCGTGCAGATGTACGGGTCGAGGCCTGGGTGGGCTGCACCGTCAGGGAGTAGCCGCTGGCAATATCACTTGCAGCTTTGGACACCATCAGGTTGGCAGAGCCCACGCCCATAATCGATGCGCCCCAGAGGATGATGAGCTGAGACATGCTCCAGCCATTGGCTGTCGGGATAATCATCAAGAATCCTGAGACTGTACTCAGTGTACTGGTGATATCGCGATCGCCACTGAATACCTTGCCCTGATGCCCCGTTTTGTTGATGTGCTTCAGGCCAATAATCACAAACCAGACGACGGCAAGGACGGCAATAATTCCGTTAAACAGCGCAAACAGATTCCCGATCATCGTGGTATTACCGGCGGCGAGAGGGTCTAGCACCACGTCGCCGAAGATAGTGACCAGAGCCTGTCGGGAAAGGTCCTGGGCATTGGTCGCAGCAGAGACTATATCATCGTAAGTGACACCGGCGCGTGCCGGGATAACAGGTATAAGCAGCCCTGCACAAAGCGCAC
The DNA here is from genome assembly GCF_018342065.1 of Citrobacter sp. FP75. Lineage (GTDB taxonomy): Bacteria > Pseudomonadota > Gammaproteobacteria > Enterobacterales > Enterobacteriaceae > Citrobacter. Next base: position 41,153 of record NZ_JAFDOE010000012.1, read on the forward strand.
GAATGAGATTTTTCACGGTAACTCCGGATAAAACATGAATGCCGGGATGGCGGTTGGGGCAGAAGAGGGCCGTTATTTTCCGAGAATGGAATCTCGTAAGGCATGTGTTTCCGTCCTGAAATGCTGAAAGGTGCCTCCTTCAGCAAGACTCACACGCCGGTTGCGTAACTGCCACAGTCGATAGGTTACGATTAGCGCTTTTGACCACGCCACGCCAGCGCCGGAAAACAGCACCACACAGGTGCTGATCTGGTGTGCAGTGATACTCCCACAGATGATGAATGTTGTCAGTGGTGCAAGCGGAACGAGTATAATCATAAGCCAGAACAGAAATCGCCAGCGCCGGCGCTGGCTAACATACCCCTTATCCAGCTGTTCGGTAGTACAGCCGGATTCCTCAACGGCTTTTTCCCAATCAGGAGAAGCAGGCAGTTTGTCGTCGGTGTTAAGCTCAGGAAAGGCATCACGCATTCGCTCCAGATTGCGTGATGTCATGTGTCGAGCTGATCGTAGAAACCACTTTGTTTCCTGCACAGGTAGAAAGATGCTAAGCAATCCGATGGTGATACGCCCGGTGAGGCTTTTTTTTCGTGAGACTATTTTTTCAGATGTCATTTGGCCGCTCCCTGGTTCATGGCTGATTCGAGTTGTTTTAGTCGTGGGGCATAGGACTGACGGGCAAAGGCAGCGAGCAACTGGCCGTCGATAACGTTCCCTTTGCGTATCAACTCTTTAATGTCATTAAGTTGCCAGTTCATCTGCGCCGTGGTTCGGATGAGTTCGCGCATAAGGTTATCTCCGTTCATTTGCTGCAGGTCAGAGAGATAGGCTGTATTGGCATATCGACGTCCGGCCTCAAAGGATTCAAATTCTCGCTGGCTCATGTAGCCTTTCGCTTTCGCCTCCGGTGAAGCCACATCATCAAAATACTGCGCTGCGGAAGGGGACTGCAGTGCTTCTTTCAGGGCATCACGGGTGGTTTCACTGGGCTTACTGTCGGCAATCAGCGAGAGCTGAGGTTCAGAGGCGGCATCGGTGATACCGTTGTACTCGTTGAGCAATCCTACATACGTCCGTCCGGTTACGGTGTTGACTTCACCTTTACCGGGCGTGCGACCGGCCGAAGGGCGCGATGTGTTTTTCATGTAGGCCATTGCGGCGTCGGTCTGTTCCTGTGTCCAGGACAGTGCTGGTGCCGTCCCTTCCGGTCCTGCTCCACCATAGATCGAGCGTACTTGGCTGTCACCACCGGGCATTTTGCTGACGGCTGGGCAGATCCCCGTCCCACCAAAACGCTCATATTCTGCTGCTGTGCAGTACGCTGCATGCACGTTCGCACCGTCATAAGCGTCGCGGGCCTGCTCTTCTGATGCAGTGGAAATCCTCTTACGCACCGCTGAGTTGGAAACGCCTTTGCCGGAAGAGAGTTTTGATGCGGTACTACCTGACGCACTTTTACTTTGTGCAGCAACGCCGGAGGCTGAATCACTGCAGATCGAATCCGGTACCGAAAAACTCTGTCGAGCTTCTTCCAGCCGTTGGGTTTCATTATTGAAAATCATTTGCTGACGGGTGGCCTGTCCATCCTGATTAATCAGCGCGCCGAGCTTGTCAGCATTCTGTGTGATTGCTGTACCGGTGGCCTGCTGCATCTGTAGTATTTCGACCAGCGTTGCCTGGATGGTGGCCATCTCAGGCAGAACCTGAGTAGTTATCGGAACACTGGAGTTCACGTTGACGGTGAAAGCACTGGCAACTGTGGGAAGGCTGGACGCGATGGCAAGCGCCAGCGCGGGGAGATGGCGTTGTATCATGAAATTCTCCATTTAGTTGAGCGGGGTAAATACGTTGGGAAGGCGAGCTGACTGTGGGTCGGGGGCGAGGGCTACCAGAGGGAAGGTCTGAAAGCGTCTGCTGATACGTCCTTCCCGGCTGCGGGTGTCTATGATAGTCAACCCACGACGAGCGATCCGTGAGTGAGTTGAAGGGGTAATATCCAGTACCGGCCAGTCTCCTGGGCTGAGTTGTGGGGTCTCTGCCCCCTCCGGCCATAACCAGGTATCATCACTTAACACCGTCCTTATATCCTCAGGTAACAGCCACTGGACCACATGACGCGATTCTCGCACCTGTTCGCCTGGCTCTTTTACCTGCCATATGGCCGTAGTAACCAACTGGCGAGGACGATCTTTGATCGTAAGAAGAACGCCACAGGCTTCTTGTGGAGCCCGACGATCAGTAGCGTATACAGCACGAGAGTTCACTGCACTGTCTGTACGAAAGTGACGAGATGGTAGAACAAACTCCACGCCGTCAACATCGATCATCAGGCGTGAAAGTCTGACCTGTCCCTTTGCCGGGCGACGGCAGCGTGGCGTCAGGTGGATGGAACACATCACAGGTCATACCCCAGTTCGTTAATCATTTCGTCCGCCATCAGTTCGATGACACCCTTATCACCACGGACGCCACTGTTACGCTCTCTGTACTCAATGAGTTTTTTTGCAGACCCACGTGGGAACTTATCTGCCAGCAACTGACGGGCACGGGCAGTGCCGATCGTCGCGGAGAGATTTTTGCGTAGCGCACCATCTTTTTTGTCTGAGTTAAGCGACCACAGCTCCAGCGGTCCGAGCGTAAACCGGACAATCCGCGCCAGCGTGCCCTGGGTCGTGCGCATCATACACAGCATCGGTACTCCACTACCGTCTGCAGCAGGACCGGCTGGCATACGCAGGAAAGCATGGAGATTGTGTTCGGGGATCTTAAAACTGTCCCGTAAAAGAGGGATGTCTTCCTGGCGGTAGCGCAGCAGCCAGAGGGTGTTGGCAGAATCGAGCAGGCTTTTCGGGTAGTCGGTAAGGAACTGGGTACTTAACACCGTGCGGATGCCAAACTTACGCTGTTCCCTGTCCTGCGTGTCCAGCGCTTCGAAGATGAAATCAATGCCCTTGACGTTGTGTAACTCGTCGTAGATTTTGGTTTTCATTTCGCTGTCGAGTTGGTTGATACGCCGCATAATGCCCGGGAGATAGGCTTCTGGCACCGTTTTCACTATCTCTTCCTGATACTGAGGAAGCGTAAAATCACCAGCTGTTATGTGGCCAGCAAAGAGGAACATTATGCCGGTTTTCAGTCTGCCTGCCGGAGTCTTATCGCCGGCGACGTTGTTTAAGTCTACGGCAATAATGCGTGTGTTCGGGTTCAGCGCGAAACGAGTCCGACTGGCCATCATCGGATAGTCCTGACGAGCCTGAATCATGCAACGCTCAATGTATTCCAGCAGTGGCTCCTGTGAACCGTCACGCTGTACTCTGCCAAAACTCTCCTGAATTGCCTCACTGCGTAGTAGCGCTGGCATATCAGCGAGTTCGGGTACTGCCTGATAGTGCGCCCGTTGAGCCGCGGATAACTGCCCGCGCTCATGGAGGAGATCACGTACTTCATACCATGGCGTCGCAGTCCACCATTCCTGATCGTGCTCATCTCTCAACCCGGATGACTCCAGTGCCTCATCCACTTCTGGCTCTACGTTTGACCGGAACATGTTTGGCTCAATACCGCTGCGCATGTCGAACGCCAGATCAATCAGGCGGTTCACTATCTGCCGGGTATCGGTCGGGTTAGGAGGCGTCCCTTTATCCGGTTCTATACAGAAGGCCATCAACATGGACGCGATAAATTGCTTCTCCGGCGTTACTGGCTTATGGGCACCGTACAGGATATCGAAAACATTGCGCGACTTAGACGGGTCGTTGCTGAGAATAATACCGACGGCTTCGTCCTTTCGCTCCTCCGGCAGACTGTCACGAATCAGCTGGATGAACCCCATAGCGCTGAACCCTTTATCGATATGCGCCACATAGGGAAGTGAAACTTGGGCGGAAGATACCTGTATTTCCGTCAGGGTATTAATCAGTACCGACTTACCAAGACCTGAGTCACCTGGTGCAAGTTCGGTGTGCTTGTTCTGTCGTGAAGAACCCAGCCCAACTTCCCAGGCGCAGCCGTCTTCAGTGTGCAGCATCAAATTACCTTCCCCGCGCCAGACGGAACCTGGTCGGTTGAAGGGCAGCATAGAAAGCGCATGGGATAGTGGCGGATAAAGCGGGACGGGGCCTGAACCTGCTGACGCTGCCAGCATGCTGTTTACCCATCCCCGACGTGGATCACCGAAGGTTGTGGTCGTGTTACAGACTCCCCATCCCTGCATAGCTGATTCAAGCAGCATCTGATTACGGGTGCATATTTCACGGGTACGCCCCCAGGTGGAAGCCACAATGGTCATCACACAAACTGGATCTCGTTCATCCGTTTCAGCCAACTGCGTAAAAGCGTCGTAAAGAGGACGAATGGAGGGAATAAATTGTCCAAATGATGAAATATTCTTTTTCCAGCCCAGCGCCTTCATCCCACCCGGCATTATATCGATCCGAATACGCCAGGGAACGGCACGTGGAACCAGTTTAACCAGTTCATTGAAGGGGCTGGGGTTCTGAGGAGGCAGAGTTATGGCTACCATGCCATGCCATAGTCCCTCTGCAAACACAAGATTACCTTCAGTTTTTGGTGTACAACCAAAAACCTGAAAATTCAGGAAGGGAGCAAGCAGAGCCGTGGCGTCATCATCCTGAAGCGTACCCGAGGGTGCGGCTTTCCCCGGCAGTGCCGGGCGCCATGCTGCCGATGTGCTGTTACGTGCTGTTTCACGTCTGATTTCGTTACAGAACTCAGGCACGTCTAGCAGGCGGACAAGTAAGCCGTCTCCGCCGCGTACGAGTGCTTTTTCAAGAGTAGAGATAAAGCTGTCATGCCTGATCTTCAGACCAGACATTTGCCAGCGCCAGGGCTCCTGTCCAAAGCGCGCGACCGGCGCTTTATCCTGGATAGCCCGAACGGTGGTATTGAAATCTGCTCTTTCCTGATGGCTCACCAGTGTCGGTGAACTCCAGACGGCAAGCCAGCATCGCTCACGGACAAGCCAAGGTGAAATTACGTTTACCTTTTCATTGAGCAGGTCATCCAACTGGATGCCGATGTGCTGAATTGAGCGTTTTTGTGGGGCGATCATGGTGCTGACTTCGTCACGCCCTTTTTCCGGATCTCGTTCAAAAATGAAGGCCAACTTATGGCCGGTATTTTTCCAGGTCGTACTGAGTGTGGATGTGAGGTGCGCGATCATTCCTTCAAACGCATCCGGATGGTCGGCTGAGGCGGTTTCTGATAGTTCACGCAATGCCCCGGAAATTTCAAATGCAGAGAGGTAATAACCATGATGGGTTACGCCAATATAAGGTGCTTCCAGCCAGGGTCTGAGTTCCAGGTCGTGTTTGTCCAGTCCGATCACAGTGCGAATGTCGCAATAGTCGACAAAGTCAGCAGAGATGGTGAAACGGGAAAAGGTGTTCATAACGTCTTCAATGGCGAAGACAAGGCGGTTGATATTCATAGCAGTGAAGACTCCACCAGGATGGCGTGTATTGATGGGCTCGATGGCGCATCTGTGTGACGAGGTGCGCTTCAGTTTTGTGTGACAGTGGTGCCAGTGGGCAGCGCCGATACTATTTTTTTCTGCGGGATTTCTGACAGCACGTCACTGTCCGTTACTGAATCCGGTGTAAGGATCAACGCCACTCCATTCATTTTCTGTCGCATGTCATCGCGAATGACTGGCGGGAAGCGTTTAAGCGCGTCGGCATAATCAGCAGGCCGCCACCCTCCGAAACGTTCTTCCAGAGGCAATCGATGCCGGGTCAATTCCGACAGCACCCGGCGACCCTCCCGAATTTTGTAAGGAATGTTGCTGAAGACGGCCTGCAGCGCTTTTCGGTTCAGGGCGACGACATTACGTGGATGCAGATCCGGTAACCAGACCATTACCCCCTGAGCAGCAGCAAACCCGTTGAGGGCATGCCAGGCGTGGCAGATAAAACAGAGATTAAACGGCTGCGTGAGCCGTTCGAACTCAGCATATTCAGTATCAGACAGTAAACCGGTATCGGTCAGAAGCGCGGTGGGAATCTGGCGCAGGGCAAGGCGGCGGGCTGCAAGTGATGCGTGCTGCATCCCGGTTTGTGCGGCTTTCAGTGCACGAGTATGTTTTTCGTATTCAGCCGGTACCTGTGGCGTGGGGCGGGACGCCAGCTGAGCCAGCGTATCTTTCGCTCTGACGAGTCTGGCCTTTGCATCATGTGCTTCTTCCGCAAGTCGGGTTAAGGGCAGAGATTCTGGTAACATAAACAGATGTTTCATATCAGCACCGCAGCAATAGCAGCGTCCCCCTGAAACGCTCACAGGGGCAGGAAGCTGGGGGGCTGTGGTATGGACAACATCAGGTACTGGAAGTGAATGTAGCCACCGAAGGTCAGGTGTCTTTTTCTTATTACTCATCGTTTTCTCCTGAAAGGGTCGGTAAACACCGACCCTTTCCTGTGCTTAGCTGATATTGACGGAGCTGGTACCAAGCTGTTTCTGGGTACGACTCATAACTTCAGGGACAACGGCCAGCAGACCGCCAATAGCCAGACCTGCACAGCAGCGGCCCACGGTGATCTGCGGGTTGGTACCAACTTTTTTGAAAGCCAGCAGGGAACCGATGAAGATGAATACTCCGATCGCCTGGGCAATTTCCAGGCCAGAAGTTTTACCACTTTTAGCACCGGCAGCGGCGCTGCTAAGCATGTCAGCAAGATCGCCTTCGGCGAAGGCCATGCCGGGTAACAGGAACGTGGCCAGGGCACACAACCCCTGAATCATTCGCTCACGGCACTTCATCATGGTCAGCTGACAGAAAATAACAACGGCATAAATACGCGCGGAAATAGCACGGAAAAGTGACATGGTGTCTCCTTGGGTTATAAAAAAACGAATGGTGTTAAAAAGCGAGTCCGAAGGTGGCGAGCGCGGCATCGATGAGCTGAGGTGAAAAGACCATCGCGGTTCCGGCCATCAGTTTTACGGTCGCGGCACGAATGCTTTCGCTTGAACTGAGCGCGGTATGCCCTTCAAGTTCTGAACGTCGAAACATATCTAGTGCTGCATAGACAAATCCCACACCTGCGAGCCGAACCAGGGAAAGCACGGCGTTAGCGGCCCCTGCAGCAACGCCGTAGGTGGCGGGCTGCACATAAGCGATTGCATCAAAGGATGTAGCGCCAAAACCAAGCTGAGCACCACTGGCATTAATTATGGAGGGAAGGGATACCAGTGCGGCGCAGGAAAAAAGGCCAATAGCGAACCTGCCCGGGGATAAGGGACCACGACTGGAACGTTGCCGGACCAGTAGGGCGATGAGGCCAAAAAAACCAATCATCTCAGACCAACTGAACAGTAAATCCAGTCCAGCGGTGAAGATGCCCGAAGCCAGGTTCTCTATTAGCGTAATGGCATCCAGTGCCATTAGCGCAGGGTTCCTCCTGTTGTCACCACAGAGCGTGTGGCGGGATCAATCTGACGAATAGTGACTTTACCCAGCGTATCCCCCTCCCGGACGGACCAGGTACTGCCCTGCCATTTAATCCAGGCCATTCCCGACTCCAGTGACATGATTTTCATGCCTGAAATAGCACTGGCTACCTGCCGTTTTTGGGACCTGGAAGCGGGTTTTGAGGTATCAGTGACGCTTGCCCGGGCTTCCAGTACTGCCAGCTTTTGTATCAGGTCATTAAGCTGGGCACGCGTTTCTACCGCGTATGCCTCATCCCTCTTGATAGCATCAGACAGACGGGTGACGCTGTCTTTCAGTGACGTCATAGAGTCATTTATCTTTCGATCACGGTCGTTCAGCTCGTCACGAATATCCGTCATCATGCTCGCCGTATCGCCCTGGAGCATCGGAGGTGCAATTTGTGTCGCTGGCTGCGCTACGGGGATCGAAGCCCTCGTGTGCTGGATAGTCTCAACTGCATTTTGCGGTGCACCGTCGAGCGTACTTTCAACCTCACTGAAGCTGCTTTCAGACGGTGTGTTATTTGTAAATGACAGTGACGGACCGAACAGATACCAGAGGCTGGCCACTGCCAGAAGAGTTATCCCGAGAAGCCACGGTAGAGAATAGCCAAACAGCAGCTCCCGTTTCCATAAAGGTGGTTTCTGACGGGGGTCTGGCGCGCCAAAATCATCCTCGTTTTCCAGCGTATCTTCTTCAGGTATGTCAATTTGCTGATTCATCATTGTTCCTCACGGGTACGGTGTCGCCATATTGACGACGGATTTCAGCCTGGCGGCGCGCTATAGCTTCCTGCAGGCGGGATTCAGTTTGCTGCTCTGCTGCAACAGGTGTTGGTGCTGATGTACTGGCAGCGGAGAGTGCGGCCTTCTTATTACTGATAATGTCGTCTGAAGTTACTGATTCAACGAAGAGAATGGAGATAACCTCTTTCTGCTTAACTGTTACCTGGCGGAACGGCTCGCGGGCCATCTCCTGTTTGATGACTTCCGCACCTGTCTGTGCTGTGCCACCGACCATTACGCCAGCTACTGTGCTGCCGTCAGGTTTCCCTACGCGTCCGGTGACTGTTCCGACGCTGGACTGCATGACTTGAGTATTAGCATCCTTGTACAGCCCCCCCAGATCTCCAAGACCACCTAATACAGCTGGTAGAACGATGTGTGTCCCCCATCGATGGTTGACATCGGAAGCTATTGAAGACATCAGGTTTTTCTCGCTCTGTGCGCTTGCTTTTACGTTCAGTTCCATTCCTTTCCAGCTCATACTGGTGAATTTGATATCGAGTCCATTTCCGGCAAGTTTTACTGAAGGGCTATGGAGTCTGGCGCCAGCCAGCGGCCCTGCAGGTATGACCGCAACCACCTCTGAGTTGGGGTTATCCGAATCCACGGCAGTCTCCATATAACCGGACGCACGAGTGAGTGCAGGGACGAAGACCTGTGCGCTTTCTGTTTTAGCTGTGGATTCTGCCTGGCGGCCAGCACCAGACTCTGGTGAAGTCCGCGTAACGCTGGCCAGTGCAGTGGCCAGAACCGGTGCGTCACCGCCCGCCTGCGCGGCACTGATTCTCGTGAGCAGTTTCTGGAGTTGAGCCTGGCGCTTCTCGTTTGCCTGCTCTTCTCCGGCCGTGTTTTCCGTGCGTCGTGACGATTTTCCCGACTGTGGAGATGGCGAGTCTTGTGATGCCGGCTTTGTTACCGGCGGCTTATCAGGCGGGGGTTCCGTGACTTCAAGGCCTACCGGGAGGCTGGCGATAAAAGATGAATCAGTTCGTGCGGCTTCTTGCGCACCTAAGTCGTTTGAGGCTTTCAGTAGCTCACGGTATCGCGGGCTTTCTGTTGTGGTGGTTACGGCACTTGAGGCAGTGCCGTTAAGATTGACGGCAGAATCCTTTCCTGAAGGGTCATGTGCCAGCCATGACACTAACCAGTAACCGGCAGTCAGTAAAACCAGGGCTCCAAATCCGATTATTGAAATAAGTTTTTTGCCGTTATTTCCGGCATCCTGTTCTGCGCTCATTACTGAAGCTCCGGCGTGACGTGAACGGATTTCCCGTTCACTGAGAAGGTCAGTAACGGGGTGAGGGGGAGTTTCCAGAGATGTGTGCCGTCCGCTGAAGAGAGTGTCTGTTCAAACTCATCGCGAAGCATTGCCCGGGAACGGACCATCAGATCATCACCGCTTTGCCATATAACAGTGTCAGGAACGTTGCCCTGGAATTTGAGGCGGTGTGCATCTTCTGGTGGAGTGCCATCCAGAAAGGCCTGCAAAGTGGCACTATGGAGTGCGATTTTATCGACTGGCGCGCCTGGGGCCATGGTGCCGGGACCCAGGCGTGGGACGCGTAAATCCAGTCGGCTGTCGATCTCCTGGCTGGCTGTACGGGTGTCTGTCTCACCACTTGTCACGTTAATCATGACCGGTACATCGAGTCCTTTAAGATAGACGGATATGTTTCCTGCCGCCCACGGACGCAGTGGGGTGATAGTTAGCATGTTGCTACCAGCATTGAACTTCACATCAAAATTTTTCGGACTGGCATTAATTGGCGGATCCGACTGTGGCCACGGCGCACCACTGATGTCTGTCAGGGTAACGACGCTCTGGTTGTTCATGGCCGTACGTACCAACGGGATACTGGCTCCTGGTGAAAGATTAAGGGTTAACGAACTGATGCGCGGAACCACGCTTATCATTGGAGCATTTACCGACCGCTCGTTGTCTGTCAGTCGCAGACGCAGTTCGCGTATCTCATCCGCTGACAGAGGCGAGTCCATGCTTGCCGCTTCGTCTACCAGCGGTGAGCTTTGTCCTGGTGCCGGTAACTCCCCACTAATCCGGGTTGCGGGTACGTCCGTTGTATGTGGTTCAGCACCTTGCTGGGCTGGAGCTGCACTTGTTGCGCCAGGTGTCCTGGCGTTCTGCCAGCCAGTATTGTCAGCAGCGACTGCGAGAGCCGGACCACACAGCAGTAGCGTGGTCATGAGATAACGAAGTTTCATGGCGGGAGCCTCAGAGGTTGCGGGGGGCGTTGCGTGAGATCATCTGGCGGATTTCCATCCCGACAGGTTTCTGTCGTGGATCTACGCGCTGGATGGTGATTTCGAAAACAAAAGGTTGTTCGGGCTTGCTGGTTGTCTGACCAACCAGACGCAGACGTACCGGATATTGCATAGTCCAGAACCAGGTTCCATCAGACAGGCGTCCACGCCGGATGACGACACCAGCCCCAACGGAGCCGGTAAGGTTCATACGTTCACGCTTCAGGGCATCATAGATATTGGAGTTAGTGAGTGCCTGGATGTAACTGGCGTGCCCTTCTTCAGAGAACAGCGAGGCCGTAGAAGATACCTGCTCACGATAGTGAACGAAGTCCAGGTTAAAGGCCCGCATCAGAGCCTTGCTGCCAAAGGCGATTGCATCGTCCTGGCTCCATGCTGGTTCGGATGTGGGAGCCAGGCGAATCAGGCGTCCGCTGTCGGTGGCAAAGTAATCTCGTGGCTGTTGTATCAGAGCCCAGGTTAAACCGGCGTTGAGGATTATGCTGATAAGTAGACCAGTCCCCAGCCGGAGATTACTTTTCATCAGCTCTGGTGCCATTTTCTGGCGTTTTTCTGCCGTGATCATCATTTTCACAGCATCGTTCAGTGGATCCTCCGCAGGGGAGGAGGCCCGCCCCTTTGCAGGGGGGGCCGGTTGAGTCAGTTTTGTCATAGGTTTCAGGAGTTGAAGTTTTTCCAGGGATCGATGTTGTCTGGAATCTGTTCGTTGACCTTATCAAGGGCAGCTTCGCAGACCTTATTTTCCAGTTGAGAAATGATGTCATCGAGCCCGGGGAATTGCGGCAGGCTCACTTTGACGCTCTTGATACGGGACAGACAGGACTGCAGGGAGGATGAGACATTGCTTTCGCGTTGTTCCCAGGCTGTTGCGGCCGCCCTGGCTCGCTCATAACCAGCCTGACTACCCGCTTCAGCGGCACTTCCTGCTCGGCAGGTCGCCGCCGCAGCGGTGGTAGAAAAAAGCAAGAAGCCGGACAGGAGTCCGGCTTTAAGCATGTGATATCGCATTCTCTCTCCTTATCGGCTTAGCGGCCGGGGCTGTGGGAGTGTTCCTGATGAAGCGCCTTTTCCTGTCTGCCCTCCGGCTTTCGTGCGTCATCCCATTGTTTCCAGGTCTGTTCAAAACCCAGACGCTGGAACAGGGTGTCTGCCTGTTTTTCCGGTGTGTAGAGTCGGGCAGGAAGCGGTGTATCCTCTTCCCGACCTTTCAGGTGGAACTTCATCAGCTGAGGTGCGGCACGGGTGGTGCCGTCGGGTTCGAAATTCACCGCCTGCCCGTAACCCGCAAAGCGGGGGCCGTCGTCGGTGATGGCATTGATAACCAACTGACTATTGTCGGTAGTTGGTGTGGCCAGTGCCGGATACAGTGTGCCATCCAGTCGCACCATACCCTGCAGGTGTTCCCCCGCTGACTGTACAAGCAGCAGGTCTAACTGGTTTGACTGTGTGTCCATGGAGGCCATAACGGGTATCAACCTGTCTGGGGCGTCTGTGGATGGTGGCAAAATGCTTGCTGCAGCTACCGGTGACTTCACCGGGTGCCTGTCTTCACCCAGATAAAACTGCCGTTCTTCCAGGCGAGGTGGCAACTTCAGGTCTGTGGTGTACTCGGGCCAGGCCTGACGGATTTGCTGAGTGAGACGGCCAAACGTATCGACCGGAAAAACTTGCAGGGGTTGCCCCTGCTCTGGCCGATCGTGCGCCACGGCAAGGCCCGTCGAGGCGGATGTCAATGACCAGTTATTTTTTACGCGTCCATTTTCCTCTCCTGGTACATGCCAGCTGTCACGGGAGTTAAGCGTCAGTGTAACCACATCACCGGTTTTGTGGTTTTCGATAAGTTCTCTTAAATCCTGCCCCCAGTAGGTATGACTCCCTCCACGGTTCTGTAGCTCGATAAAGAAGCTCCCACCCTTTTTCTCTTTATTTTCGTAGGTCGCCTCGCCAAAGTTTTTCAATACCGCCGTGATGCTTTGTCCTGGCTTCAGTGCGGAGGGCGCTGGTTCAGCGGGCATTTCCGGGACCCGGATACTGTCGGCAGCCTTTGACGCGACAGCCTCAGTAGAGGATGAAAACGCCGGCTGAGGCGCGCCGGGTTCTTGTGCCTGTGATACCGGGTTCGGTGATGCAGGGGGTGTTGGTGTACCTGGCGCGTTAGAGGAAACAGCTTCAGGTGCGGCTGTTGCCGATGACTGTGGTGGTGCGGCATCAGGTGATGGTGTCTGCCGATTCAGGTCTGGCGTAGGTATATGCGTTGTGATTGAATCACTGGTCGTCCCCATCTGTTGCCGAAGTGCCTCAAGTTGAGCGCGCTGTGCAGGCAACTTCATGCGGATATCGAGGTCATTTTCGATAATGAGCCGCATAGCCTGCTCTTTAAACTCCATACTGCCGGTTAGCTCCACCACGCCGCCGTAAAAGCGTGATGCAACCGCCAGCGCGGCGAGTACCCTTCGTTTGTCCTGACTTGCACCGTTACACATTTCGAGGCGGTTGCCGAGATCGCGAAAGGCATCTTCCCCGTCGAGGCGGTAGAGCACCGTGTTGTCGCGCTGCTCTTCTGTTGACAAGGCTTTGATGATTTTATCCAGATCTTCCCGCTGCAGCGGTTCCGGTCTTCGCGGTCCATAGACAAGCCCATCCGCTTCATTCACCTCATTCTCTGCAGTTTTCGTCCAGTTTGGATTCAGCTCTGGCATGTCTGCATCTGCGTTGGCTGTCTGTGCCTGTTCCTGTTTTTTCCCGGTTAATGGTGCTCCGGGGGACTGTGGAGGGATTGGTAATTCAGACGAGACCGGCGCCGTGGGCTCAGCGTTTTTATCATGCAATGCAGCCTCAGGTTTTACAGCCTGTTCATCCGTTTCCTGCAGTTCGTGGGCTGTAAATTGTTCCTGAGCAGGCTTATGGGGTAAGTCGTCAGACTGACTGTGCATCCATTCACCAAACTGTGGGTCGTCCATTTGCGCGCGTATGTCTGCATAATCATCCAGGTCAGGTAACGGTGCATACGATCCTGCTTCGGCGACGCTCTGGCTACTCTGACCGATATCATCGGGAGATGTCACGAGCGTCCCATCCGGGTTGCTCTGCGTATCAGGAATTAAAACGTCAGATTCTATTGGGGGCATGGGGGATGGCTCATCGCGTACATCTGCAGGTTGAGGTTGTTCCGGCTCAGTCGGCGCGGGATTCTGTTCGTTAGCAGGAATTGCCGGCTCTGGTTTATTGGGTTCAGCAACGAATTTCTGGTCAGGGTTTATGTTTACAACAGCACTATCAATAATGCGACCCAGTTGCGCAGCGCTATCATCGTGATTCAGGTCAAGGCTTCTTATTGCCTCCGCATATAGTCGGTTTAAGGGGGTAATATTTGTTTTTCTATCAGGGGGACTATCAATAGTTTCAACGAATGTATGTGTAAGTAGAGCTGTCAATCTTTCAGCTTCTTCGGGCCGGTTTTGAGCCACTGTAAGATTTATTAGTTCAGAACGGATGGCTTCATAATGTATTGAAAGATTCTGTTCCTTTTGCAATATATTTGACAATCTTGATGCATCCTGAGCAACGTTACTTAATGCCTTATCTATATATTTCGTCATTTCTGCTTTTATATTTCCACCTGCAGAGCGCAAACGAATATTATCAATTAAATCCGTATTGATAATAGCGACATAACTATTGTCTTTTAATGCATCAACGCCTGCTTCTTTCAGAATGCTCATCCCCTGAGGGCTGCTGGCGAAGTTAAGAAAGGTGTCATCTATCGCCTTGCTGTCAGCGAGTTTATTTCCAAGCTCGGAGCGAGAAATGCTCTCGTTTTCATTGAGTTGCTGATGCCCCGAATTTCCAGCTTCTCTGATTCGTGCCCGCAGTTCTTCTGTTAATGTGGAATTATCCCAACGGTCTAAAATAACAGACTCAGAAGGGATCTCTAATTCATATACGTGATAGTCCTTATGATTTATTTCCTCCATTACATAGTGCACGCCTAAAACAGACGTATCAGTATAAAAACCTCTCCCCACGAGGTTTTGACCTAATCCTATTTTTTCAGAATCAATGGCACTGAAGGCTGCAGGTGAACCATGAAACAAAGTTATCGTTTCACGCCCGGCTTTATGTGACGCCTGGTTTTCCGGAGGCTGCACTGGTGCCCCCGTCGCTGGTTTTTCTGCTGCAGTGGCCTCGGCCAACTCACTGACGGTATGTTCACGGGCGATGTCATTATCGGATATATGTGCGATATCCGGAGATTCATGATTATCCATAGCAGTTTCCTGAACAGGGGTGAAGACGAGACCGCCCTCTACAAAGGCGTTACGGGTTTGTGAGTTTGTGTTGAATGGGGTTTCTATCCCCATAGCGTGAAGCTGAACATTGATGAGATGCCTGGCGAGGTCTTTTCCTCTGCTGAGGATTAAATCGTTGAAGTCAGTAAGGTTTTGTTCAAGCTCCGTCGGTGTAAATGCTGGTGCTATTACCTCTCCGTTCGTCAGTTCGGCGGCCTTGGTGGCACTTAGGATGCCCTTATTCTCTGGCTCACCAGTCTGCGGGTTTTTTAATTGATGGTCGTTGTCAGCGCAGAAGATAAATTGACTGTCTGGCCAGACGGCACGGGCGTTCTGACCAACGGCAATCATGTTTCCCGCATCAATAGTCATCAGTACCGGCAGGCCTGATGCCTCATGTATGGAGGCTGCTGTGGCATATCCTTCAGCAAACAACAGCGGCTTGCCATTCTGCGGGGTCCCGAGAGCAAACCAGTTACCTGTTTTCTCACTGTCTTTAAGGATCCGGGCGTCTTTCCCACCGGTAAGTGGAATACGCTGGTAAGAACGAATGTCGCCATGCGCGTTGCTGAAGGGGATAACAAGCTCTTGTTTTTCGTTGATTCTTATACCCGGAGCGGCCTCTACTCCCTTGCGGGTCAGATAGGTGCTTGTTGTAGCCTGCGGGTACCGGTCAACGTATCGGGCGGCATATTCCGCCTGACGGTTATACTGCAGCTCAAGAGCACGTGCATTGTCTTCACGGGTTTGCTGGGCATGAGCCCGGAGATGTAGGCGCGCAAGCGGGTCCATCTCGCCACCACCTGAAAACACCCACTGCGTTGGTTTAGCGTCGGCGCTGCGATAATCGCGATACCATCCGGCAGGGCGCCCGTCCAGGTATGCTTTGTAAGCTCCGCTTTTGGAACCCTTCCTGTCCTGTTTCGTCGGTACACGCTGAAGGCTGCCATCCATTACGGGCAGCCCTTTAACCATCAGCCCTGCTTCTTCGAGTTTTTGTGCAAACTCTGTTACCGGGTCTTCTGCATTCATCGACAGTTCGTGTGGTCGGGGCATCCATCGTTCGAACTTGTTCAGGTCGGCACCTGGTCGGGCATACCAGAGCCGGTGTTCATTGTCCCATTCAAGTGCTTTCTGGCCATTATCCAAACGTGGATGGGCATTGATGGCGTCGTCCTTCTCTTCGTGAGGTACGGCAAGCCATATACGGTGACTTTTTTGCATGGTCACAATCCTGGAAGATATAGAGGGGGAAGCGCGTAAGCGCTGTGGAGAACTGGCGTGTCAGACTGGGCTCAGAGACCGGTCCAGTCTCGCGGCGTTTCGATGAAGTGTCGGTACCACCAGGGGCGACCGGAGGCAATCTTTCCCCTGAAGGTACTAATCACGCGCAGGCAGATGGCACGTACACTCCAGCCAAAGAAATTCAGTGCAACAAAGAATCCCAGAATGGCGGAACAGATATACAGCGTGTTCATGGATGGCCAGCGAAACCAGATCAGATACAGCAGCAGGAACGGCAGCGGAATACCAAAAAAGCTGACCGGCGGAGTGGCATAACGCCAGAATCCTTCTCGTTTCATTGCGTGAGTTCCTTACCTGACAGATAGAGCGCTGCTTCATCTCTGTCTATGTCACCTGTTACGAAACCTTCCCGCACCTGATCGACAATACGCCGTTTTTCCATCCTCAGAATGGTGTCGATGTACGCCGGCCACTTTTCTGAAGGGATATTCTGAAGCGCATCGCGTAAGTCATCGTCGAATACGATGTATTCCCGAAGGGCACGACGTTTGCCGTCAGTCGTTTTGACAAGTACCTGGACTGCGATGAAACGCAACATACCAAGTAGCTCCCACGCACGCGCATCTCGAATTTGAGGCGGGAACAAACCAAGTAATCGGTTCAGGGTTTCACCTGGCGACTTAGAGTGCAGAGTCCCGATAGTCATGTGCCCGCTTTCCCCGGCCTGAACAGCGGCTTCTGCTGTTTCAGTATCGCGGATCTCCCCGATACCGATGACCTCCGGGTTACGGCGCATGGCGGAGCGAAGCCCATCTGCAAAACTCGCCACGTCACGGCCTACCTGAGCCTGATGCGGTGGCAGAAGGTCATCGGGACGGCCAAGAATGTACTCAACCGGATCTTCGTAGGTCACTATCTTGCGGTCAGGTTGAGTGTTCTGACAGTGTCGATACAACGCCGCCTGAAGCGTTGATTTTCCGGAACCTGTTTCGCCGCAGATGAGACCCAGCCCTGTTTTTGGCAACATGGAGGCTGCCAGTTCAGGCTCTATACCCATCTTCAGAAAGTCGGGGATGATATGTGGGATAACGCGCAGAGTGACGGATAATGCCTTTTCTTCCCGGGCAGAGGTTCCCTGAATAATGTGTGCGCGCAGTCGCACGCGTTCACCCCGCTTCAGGCCATGACGCCCGTGCATATCACCGTCGATCTGGATGGCTCTGTCCGACGGTTTACCTCCCTGCACTCTAGGGCGCACTTCTGGTCCCAGCAGGTCATCAAGCATATTGCCGAGCATGGTATTCGGCAGTACGGTGTCGGAGACTCTCTCACGCCGACCATAACGACTAACAGAAACTGGAGAGCCACCGACCAGGTCCACGTCACTAACGGCCTGTGCTGAGCACCAGGCAAAAAATGCCCTGAACTCGTCGGCGGTGAAGGCTCCACTGAATGGAAAAATCCCGAACTTATCTGGGATAAGAGATGTGTTCACGAGAAAACTCCTTACTGAATGGTAACAGACGGGCGCCAGCGGGACTTCTGGAGTTCAAACGACGCATGTGATTTGAGTCGGCGTACGCGATCGCCAGTAACGAGTTTCTGCCCACTGCCGGTCACAGTCTGTTGTTGTTCGGTAACTTCCGGTCGGGAAATCATGCCCCGACGCCAGAGCAGGGAGTAAAGCATCATGCCCCGATAATCACGGGTGAGCTGATTCATACTGGCTTCAAGGGTCAGGTCAGCATTTGCGCGACCTTCCTGCCAGCCTTTTTTCAGCGCGTCTTCCCATACCTTTCTCTGAGAGCTGTCTTCCGGCACGACCAGTCCTTCTGTGCCCGGGGTTGCCGTGGTGGCCAGCCCGCGAAGTAACCAACTGCGCCAACTGGGCGGGTTACTGACAAATCTCTCCGGTCGGATAATGGTCCAAACCTTTGAGGCGGTGCGGATTTGATTAGGAGTGATGTGTGCAACGTCCTGCGCTTCATCGATAACCGGCGGCAGCCAGCCCTCAGGGCTGATAAGCGGCCGGAAATCGTAAAGGGCATTGAGGGTGGACTCGCGGGCATTTAGCGCCTGGGTCAACTCCCATGCACGCTGAGATTTACCCCCCCGAAATCCCAGTGTTCTGCCGGCATCAGTAAGCATCTGCCAGCGAGTTTCGGAAATACTGTCTGGTCTTTGTCGCTCCGGATTGAGCCAGGCCTGCATATCCGGTGGAGGCACACTCGCATCAGTTGTTGGCGCAGGATGCTCGGCGGCACAACCGGTCAGGAGTAGCGCAGGGAAAAGTAATAAGAGAAAATATTTCATTTCTTACTTGTCTCCGGTTGCATGAAATTGAGCTGCAGCAGTCCCGGATACTGATTCAGGGTAGCTCGCCATGCTGTCTGCGCTTCAATCACACGCAGCACGTTGCTGAACGTCATACCCCGAACGTGTAGCGTTACGGGTAAGGGCAGACGCACGCCGCTGTAGTTGAACTGCAGGCCGCGTGCACGCGCCAGTTCAGCCAGCAACTCCACAGCATCACCTTCCCAGTCGAAGGAAACGTCAGCACTGTTGGTACGTATGATTTCCATGGGCGATGGTGCAATTTTCGAACCGGACCAAAGACCGTTATTCCACATCTGATATTGCGTGTGACGGGCAACGGCGACGGATGATGCTGCGCCGTAGCGGTCAGGAGAAACAGAAGCTGGAGGCGTCGATGGCGGAATCCAGGGCTGGCAGCCGGCAAGAAGAGAGATAGCCAGCACGCCGGGAAGAATTAAGTAGTTCATAGTAGTTACCTTGCCGGGAGGGCGACTGAGGTTAAAGCCAGAAGATTCAAGGAGACGGAGTTTTGCAGACGGTAGAGATATTGATCGGAAGTAAACGGCAGAGGAAGCCCATTGCGGGCTTCCCTATGATTATCAGAACGTGAACTGCAACTGCGCAACCGCGCCGTAGGTACGATCAGTTCCGGCTATACCGGTAAGGTCCAGGTGTACTACATCAAACGGTGAGAAGCCCAGACCCGCGGTGAAGGCGTTACCCTCGCTGGAGACCATGTTCTGGCGATAACCAGCACGAACCTGCATCCAGCTCCAGGCGTTCAACTCAGCCCCTACACTGGCGAACTGGCGTTTGTCATCTCGCTCAAAACGGCTGGCTTCGGTCAGATCCACATCGAGTGCGGTAGTCAGGACGTTGTTGCTCCATGCGACGCCGGCAGTGGCTTGAGGTTTCACTTTGAACGTTTCTTTCTCGCCGTTCACTTCTTTAGTGTCAACACTGCGGGCAATGATGTTCTGTACCGCCAGACCCAGCATCCAGTTATCTCCGAGGTTTGTGGCCAGACCGATGTCGGCGTTAAATCCGGTTTTGGTGTTGTGGTAATCGTCTGAGTTCACGTCATTTTTGTCGAAGTCGTTTACCGTTGCGCTGTAATTGAAAAGATCGATTCGCTGATACTTGGGTGTAATGCCCAGTGACCAGCTGTGTCCTGCCGTTTCAAATTCATGCGCCATAGCCACACCTACGTCGGTGATGACGGCCGCCCGACCATAGGCTCGGGACGTTAGTGCATCTTTGTCTACCGCATCCGCCGGTATGGCCCCGCTGGCGATTTTGTCGAGATATTGCAGATCGTGGTCGCTGACCGTGCCATTTACGGAAACGGTGCCCCAGGATTTCACGACAACAGCAAATGGGAGTACTTTATTTGGGGTGGTGGCAATAACAGATGCCCCGACCTGCCCGTTTGCCTTCACATCTTTCAAATCTTCCAGCTTATTTCGTAACGCGGCAGCGCTTTCGCTAACACCGCTTTGGCTGTCGACAGCATTGTCAAATTTGTTCCACAGATCTTTCACGTCATCGGCAGTATCTATGGCCTTATCGGGGTCTGCCACCTGGACACCCACGGACGGCAGCACCAGACTGAAGTCATCATTCGCGCCAAACTTTGTCAGGAGTGCCGGGTTGGATAAGGCAGCAGTGCCGTAGTGTGCAGAGGCCACGCCGGTCCCCCCCATGGCATCGCTGCGGGCTTCCATGTAGGAGGTTGCTGCACCTGCATGAAAAGCCATCATGACGGCGGAAGAAATCAGTGTTTTTGCAATGTAAGTCTTTTTCATCATTAAATTTCCTGTAGTCAAGTCTGGATTTTGGGCAAAAGAAGGTCTTGATGCGGCAGCATCAAAAATTTCTTTTTCTTTTTTAATTCAATATTTCTGCGTGGTTTAAAGCTGTCTGAATATAAGTGCGGGTAGTGTTATTCCCTGTTCAAGCGCTGTGGATAGTCCCTTGCTGACCGTTACGGTGCGCAGAGTGCCTGTTGCGGCATGTTCTCTGAGGAGGCGTTCTTTCCAGTATTTTTGCTCTTTATTCAGAACGAGCGGAATAATGGATAACACCGGGAAATATGTCAGCAGGGATGAAGAAATTTTCTTCTTAATTAATATGCCGGTTTGTTCCTGATATTCATCCTCACCTGTATGTTCGGTCGTCCAGAAAATAACGCTGTCATTATTATTCTCATCTGAAGGAATTATCATCTTCCGTAAGGCATCTTCTGTTTGTGGCCATTGATGTCGAGCCAGGGTGGTGTCGACCGTTGGAACATTCCTGCCTAACAACCAGTCCTGTGAAACGAAAAACCACTGAGCGAGCGCCTGCAGGAGCGGAGTGGACAGATAGTCCATCGTTCGTTCCCTGTCCTGCAGTACGCTCACCCGAACATTCCATGACGAAAGCAACTCTGCGATATCAGTCGGGTCAAGCTCATGTGCCTGCATTAGCACCTCAAAGCGATCGATGATACTAAGCGCGGTATTGCTGAACGGCAGGAAAATATCGCGCAGAGAACCTTCTATAACCAGATTCAGTAGCTCCGATTGAGATATCCCAATCTTGCCGGATAACTCATCAATCAGCTGGCGGGTGCCGGGTCTCATTCGGAGTGACGTGGTCTGCATAGGCTTCTTTTCATTGCGCTGAAGCAGTTCTGCAATCCTGTTCCGATCAAGGTCGGGGAGCGCCAGAAGCGAGGTGAAAATTGCGGTAAGACTGTTTGCCACGTGGCCCCCTTAAGTAAAATTACATCTTGCGGTTCAGTGAGTTAAAGAATAATTAATCGTGACGCGCATGTATAACGAGTTAATTCGATCGTGTAGATCGACTGCGTTTACGTGTGCGTTTTAATTGCGTTTGTGTATTGTCGTTTTAACGCATTCTCCGGCGCGGTCGAATGAGTACAAGCACGCCGGTTTCCGGTACGGTAATCCAGCGCCATTCCTGTACCAGTGTTTGTAGCCGTATCCCGTTCCTGACGGCAGGAGGAATCGATACTGTGATCCAGCGCCAGCGGTGTGTATCGTCCATTTTTCCCATCAGGAGGGTCATGCTTTTCATGTGTGCCGGGCGCATCAAATGGGATGTGAAGTACACTGGGGCGCTGTCCCTTTGTAACGCCAGTTGCAACGTGGCAAGAAAACTACGGTGAAAGCGCGCTGCACGATGAAGATTAAGATGACCAACCCGGTCAAATGTCGAAAGGTGCAGGGTAGTGTAATGCTTCTTTCGATGACTAACCGAGGCCGTGCGAAACCCTGTCCAGGGCGTCACGGCACTAACGATTGTCATTACCGGGCAATACAGCAGTAATGTCAGCGGTACTGCTGAAAGGATAATCAGATACACAGTCCCTCCAGGATAAAGGTTACGCCCGGGCCGAGAGAGCCTGGTCGGGGTTAAGCGGACAAATCATGATGTGGTCGTTTGTTTTGATGGGGAGTTCCCCTGGTGCAGGGACTCGTTCGCCGCGCTGGGCAGCAAGTGCCAGAGTGCGTAGTAGCAGTTCGCTGGCGCGGGTCAGGGCAAGTTCGCGGGTCGGCGCCGACACCATCAAGTTTTCGAAGTCGCATAGCATCACTCTTATGTCACCAGTACTTCCGCAATCCTGTTCTACCAGTGCGGGATAAGGTACGAAGTAGGGGGCAATCTTTTGAGTCTGGCGCCGTCGCGCGTCCAGCTTGCTGACCAGTTGGTAAGCTCTCAGATGGGTGTAGCGTTTAAGCATATTCATCGACCGATGACCCGAAATTGCAGCGACCTCCATAACGTTCAGTGTACCGAGCTCGAAAAAGCGACTGATGGCCTCGTGCCGAAGATCATGAAAATGCAGATTTTCGATAGTGAGGGCCTTGAGGGCGAGCCGCCAGGCGCTTTTGAAACCGGATGACGTATAGGAAAATACTTTACCTTTTAGTTGGGCCGGCAACATCTGAAGCAGATTACGTGCTTTGCGTGAGAGGGGAACGTCACGCGATGACCCATTCTTGGTGTCTGGCAGGTGCGCCACACCGTGCTGCAGATCAATATATTCCCATTGCAGGTTAAGGATTTCACCCTGACGCATGGCTGTCTCCAGCGCGAGATGAAAGATTATATACAGCATTAAGTTTCGCTCGCGGAAATACCGGGACAGTCTGCGCTCTTCAGTGGATGTCAGGCGGCGATCACGACCTTTTGATACTTTCGGTTTACGCACTAATTCGACCGGATTGCTACGGCAGGTTCCCCATTCCACACGCGCAATACCGAAAAGTGATGACAATAGCGCCAGCTCAAGTCTTACTGTATTACCGGTGATAGGGTTCCCCGTCCTGGGGTTGCGCTGGGTCAGTCTTTCATCACGGTAGGCGGCAATATCAACCGTGGTGATTTCGTCCATATTCCTGCTGGCCAGTGGGTGGCGCTTAATGACGTTGGTTCGGTAAAACTCCTGAAGGTGGCCCTTTTTATGAACAGATACTGATTCGTAATATTTATCGAGGCCACGACTGAGGGGCATTTTTCTAATACGCGCAACGGAAGACATCATTACTCCTAAAAAGGTGAAGAAAATAAAGCCTTAAGAGAAAAATGCAATAATTCTGTCAATCCGGTG
>NZ_JAFDOE010000013.1 GCF_018342065.1 Citrobacter sp. FP75
CTTTTCGTCCATAATTTGCCTGTCTCCGTTGTTGGAATGAACATATCAAAAACAGGCAGATACACAGTTTAAATTACAGTCTCGCAAAGACAGAAATAATATTAACTTTCTGTCTTTGTCTCAGTTTTATTTTTCTGTAAATGACACTTTAATTATTCCTGATCGTATTATTTTCTCGGGCATAAATCCATGGAGCGATATATTCTTCACGGCTCGAATCCAGATAATCCGACCACCACTGCATCATGGCCTTTCGAGCATCCAGATGTTCCGCTTTATGTATATATGCGGCCCGTACACTATTGCGCTCCTGATGACTCATCTGCCGCTCTACGGCATCCCGCGACCAGAGTTCAGATTCCACAAGTGCACTACAGGCCATTGCCCGGAAACCGTGGCCGCAGACATCCGCTTTTGTGTCATAGCCCATTAAGCGTAGCGCCCGGTTGATAGTGTTTTCACTCATCGGCTTGTACGAATTATGGTCGCCGGGGAACACCAGTTGCAGATGACCGGAGATGTCCTGTATCTGCTTCAGAATGGCAATCGCCTGCCGGGAAAGCGGCACGATATGCGGAGTGCGCATTTTTGCGCCACGACCAGAGAAGCGGACTTTCTCAATCGTTTCCCGTGTGGCTGGGATGGTCCAGATTTTGTGTCTGAAATCAATCTCGTTCCAGCGGGCAAAGCGCAGTTCGCTGGAACGGATAAACAGATGCAGGGTCAGCACCACCGCCAGCCTTGTTAACTGCCGTCCCTGTTGATAATCACCAATACGTTCCAGCAGTTCGGGCAACCGCTCCAGTGGCAGAGCGGGGTAGTGATTTTTAACCGGCGGCGCGGTGACGCCTTCCAGATGCTGTGCCGGGTTGTATTCGGTGAGTCCCTGCTGAACAGCATAGCGCATGATATTGCAGATCTGCTGCCGGGTACGGGATGCCACTTCCAGAAAACCATTATTCTCGATAACTTTCAGCAGCGCCGTGAAATGCTGCGTTTTTAGCATCGTAACGGGCATATGACCAATCACCGGGAAGATATGATTTTTCATGCTGGCAAGTATACGGTCAGCATAATCTGCCGACCACTTTTTGTTGGTTTTGTGCCAGTTCAGCGCGACAATTTCAAAGCATTTTTCCGGTGACGCGGCGGCTTTTTCATTCATGCGCTGCTGTGCGGGGTTGATGTTCTGTGCCAGAAGCTTACGGATGCCGTCTCGCTGTTGACGGGCGTCGGAAAGTGAAACCAGCGGGTAGGCGCCCAACGCAATACGGGATTCTTTTCGGTTGAAGCGATATTTGAGGTACCAGAGGCGTGAACCGCCCGGATTGATAAGCAGATACAGACCGTGTGAATCAGTCAGTTTAAAGGGTTTATCAAGAGGTTTAATACTGCGGATTTTCGCGTCGGACAGGGACATATGGTGGTCACTCCATTATCGAACTGAAATGACCCCAAATCAGACCACCAATTTCGCCGGATGCGGAGGGAAAACCAGATACGCATCGGGAAAGATTTTCACGCTAACTTATTGAAACCTAATCATATAGGTACTTCTAAGCACGCCTGAAAACAGGAATTTGGCTCCTCTGACTGGACTCGAACCAGTGACATACGGATTAACAGTCCGCCGTTCTACCGACTGAACTACAGAGGAATCGTTTGAACGAGGCGCATATTAGCGAGGGGGGCAGGGGTTGTCAAAGGAGAAATGTAATTGCGAGTTTGTTTGCTGACAAAACCAGCAAAGCGGCGATCTTTCCATCTTTTTAGCCTTTTGCCCTATTCTGGTGCGCCACTACCTGCGATGGGGCAGGGAAAAACGGCTGACAGGGTAAAGAATCTTGAACATTGACCTCCAGTCCTTATTTTACGGGCGCTGAGCGTAGTAACGCGCATCAAGTCGAAACTGGCAAGCATCTTGCAACCCTGATTCACATGGCTGCCAGCACGGGTTCTGGTATTCCGACAGGAGGCAAGATGAACTTCAGACGACTGAAATACTTCGTAAAAATCGTCGATATTGGTAGCCTGACTCAGGCCGCAGAAGTGTTGCATATTGCGCAACCCGCGCTGAGTCAGCAGGTTGCCACGCTGGAAGGCGAGCTGGATCAACAGTTGCTGATTCGTACCAAGCGCGGTGTGACACCCACTGAAGCTGGAAAGATGCTTTACACCCACGCCCGCATGATTTTGCGCCAGTGTGAGCAGGCGCAGCTTGCGGTCAGTAATATTGGGCAGACCTTAAGCGGACAGGTGTCTATTGGCCTTGCGCCCGGGACAGCGGCATCATCCATCACCATGCCGTTATTACAGTCCGTGCGCGCAGAACTGCCAGAGGTGTTGATCTATTTACATGAGAACAGTGGGGCGGTGCTGAACGATAAGCTGCTCAGTGGGCAACTTGATATGGCCGTACTCTACGAACGTTCCCCGATCGCAGGCATTATCAGTCAACCGTTGGTAAAAGAGGACCTTTTCCTCGTTGGCACTCGCGATTGTCCAGGGCAAAGCGTCGATTTAACCGCGGTAGCCCAGATGAATCTGTTTCTTCCCCGGGATTACAGTGCGGTGCGTTTGCGTGTAGATGAAGCCTTTTCATTGCGCCGCTTAACGGCCAAAGTGATTGGGGAGATTGAGTCTATCTCTACCTTAACTGCGGCGATTGCCAGTGGTATGGGGGTGACCGTTTTGCCGGAGTCCGCAGCGCGTTCGTTATGCAATGCGGCAAATGGCTGGATGGCGCGAATTACCACACCGTCGATGAGCCTGCCATTATCGTTGAATGTCTCGGCCAGAGGCAGTTTGTCGCCTCAGGCACAGGCGGTGAAAGAGATTCTGCTGTCGTTGGTCAGTTGCCCGGCGCTGGAAAACCGTGAGCTGCAGTTGGTTAGTTAGACCTTATTCCGTGCAGGAATAAGATGCAGGTTTTTATTATTTGTTATGCCGGGCATCAGACTTTAACAATAGCGTAATGTCTGATGTATCCGGAGCGTAGAGTGAATTTCCAGCAACTTAAAATAATCCGTGAGGCGGCACGTCAGGATTACAACCTGACGGAAGTCGCGAATATTCTTTATACTTCGCAATCGGGGGTAAGCCGACATATTCGCGAGCTTGAAGATGAGCTGGGTATCGAGATATTTATCCGCCGCGGTAAACGTCTGCTTGGCATGACCGAGCCGGGTAAAGCCTTGCTGGTTATCGCTGAGCGCATTCTCAATGAGGCCAGCAATGTTCGCCGACTTGCCGATCTGTTTACCAATGACACTTCCGGTGTGCTGACAATTGCCACCACCCATACCCAGGCTCGTTATAGCCTGCCTGCGGTAATTAAAGCGTTTCGCGAACTCTTCCCGGAAGTTCGCCTGGAATTAATTCAGGGAACGCCGCAGGAAATCGACTCGCTATTGCAAAATGGTGGGGCAGATATTGGCATTGCCAGCGAGCGGTTAAGTAGCGATCCTCTGCTGGTGGCTTTTCCCTGGTTTCGTTGGCATCACAGCCTGCTTGTTCCTGACGATCATCCATTGGTCCAGACCTCTCCGCTGACGCTGGAAGCCATTGTTCGCTGGCCGCTGATTACTTACCGTCAGGGCATTACCGGGCGTTCACGTATTGATGAGGCATTTGCCCGTAAAGGGTTACTGCCGGATATTATTCTCAGTGCGCAGGACTCTGATGTTATCAAAACCTATGTAGCGCTGGGACTGGGCATCGGACTGGTGGCGGAGCAATCCAGCGGTGAGCAGGAAGAGGGGACGTTAACCCGTCTTGATACCCGGCATTTATTCGACGCCAATACCGTCTGGCTTGGCCTGAAACGCGGTCAATTACAGCGCAATTACGTGTGGCGATTCATTGAATTATGCAATGCGGGATTATCCGTGGAGGAGATCAAGCGACAGGTGATGGAGTCAGATGATGAAGTAATGATTGATTATCAAATATAAAACAAAAAGCCTGCTTAGTTTCCTGAGCAGGCTTCTTAAATTTGGCTCCTCTGACTGGACTCGAACCAGTGACATACGGATTAACAGTCCGCCGTTCTACCGACTGAACTACAGAGGAATCGTGTGAACGAGGCGAATATTAGCGATGCCTGTCAGGGTTGTCAAAGCCAGAATGGAAAAACGCGATCGTTTGCCGAATTTTTCTTCATTTCGTCGCTTATTCAGGCGCAACAGGTTGTTTTATACACTTTTCACGTTCAGCTCGCGGGTACTTCCATAACCATCGACCAGTGACCATTCGCCAGTAAAAAAGCGCTGCGCGAACTGCCCAATCGAAGAACATTCCCATCCACACCCCAACGACTCCCCAGCCTAATACGATCCCGAGGGTGTAACCTACCACTACGCGACAACCCCACATGCCCAGCATGGATACCCACATAGCGAAACGTACATCGCGTGCGCCCTTAAACCCGGCAGGAAGAACCCAGGATGCTGCCCATATCGGCATAAATGCCGCATTGAGCCAAATCAGGATGACTATGACCTCTTTTACATCCTGATCTTGGGTATAAAACGAAGCCATCACGCCAGCAAAAGGAGCTGTAAGCCAGGCGATGGCGGTTAACCCAATGGTGGATAACCAGAATACGTGCCGTAACTGGATTTCGGCCTGGGCAATCTGTCCATTTCCCAGACGTCGACCGGTGATGATAGTGGAGGCAGAACCAAGAGCATTACCGGGCAGGTTAATCAGAGCCGCAATAGAAAAAGCGATAAAGTTACCGGCAATAACACTGGTTCCCATTCCTGAGACAAACATCTGGGTGAGTAGCTTACCGCCGTTAAACAGCACCGATTCGATACTCGCAGGAATACCGATACCCATCACTTCCCAGATAATGGCGAGATTCAATGGTTTAAAATAGCTCTTCAGGGGAATGCGCAGCGCTGGATTAAAACCAATCATCAATACCCAGATAATAGCGACAGCGCCGATGTAACGGGAAATTGTCAGACCGAGTCCAGCACCTTCGAACCCCATCCCTTGCCACGAGAAAATACCGTAGATAAGAATACTACTGATGACGATATTCAGTATGTTCATCCCGCCGTTAATCAGTAGCGGTATCTTGGTGTTTCCGGCACCACGTAGTGCCCCACTGCCGATCAAAGCAATGGCTGCCGCAGGATAACTAAGCACCGTCAATTCCAGATACGTAAGCGCGAGTGCTTTGACCTCCGGCGTTGCTTCTCCGGCAACAACATTAATGATCTGTTCGCCAAAATAGTGAATGACCGCTGCCAGCACGATGGCAAAAATTGTCATAATCACCAGCGACTGCCTGGCCGCGGCCCGGGCCCGACGGCGATCGCGTTTTCCCAGACTAAAGGCCACCACCACCGTAGTGCCTAGATCGATAGCGGCAAAAAATGCCATGATGACCATATTGAAGCTGTCGGCGAGACCGACGCCTGCCATTGCTTCTTTTCCCAGCCAGCTGACCAGGAAAGTACTCAGTACCCCCATTAAGAGCACACAGGTATTTTCCAGAAAAATAGGTACGGCAAGCGGGGTGATTTCACGCCAAAAGAGAACTTTATAACTCTTACGTTTGGCATACCAGGGCGTGCGGGAAACGACCTGGCGTAAGGCGGTGGAGACGTTCAAAGTGGACCTTAATGAAGAAAGTTGAAACCTCATTTCAAATGATGAGGGAGAATCAAAAAAGCTGCAAAGTTTTTTCCATATAAAATGTCTGTAAATGCAACAAAATGTCTAGAGAAGCACCAATTGATACGCATTGAGGGAAATGGGGTTTGACAAAAAAATTTTCGCCGCTAAGATAGGCCTCCACAACGATTCCTCTGTAGTTCAGTCGGTAGAACGGCGGACTGTTAATCCGTATGTCACTGGTTCGAGTCCAGTCAGAGGAGCCAAATTTAAGAAGCCTGCTCAGGAAACTGAGCAGGCTTTTTGTTCTTGATTTACCGTCGACACCAGGCCTTCGGATAACCCTCTGAATCTGATACATGCACTCAGGCTTCGTCAGTCCTTGACTTAACCAGTGGAGCAAATATAAAAATCAGTCCCAGCATGGCTGCCATTGTGCTATATACAGCGGGAAAACCTGTCAATTCAGCAGCCAGGCCAACAGGTGCTGGTGCCATCAGCGTTCCCAGATAACCGATTGTTGTGACGATACTCATCCCCGTACTGCTTGAAATATCTGGCTGGTTTCCGGCCGCAGAAAAGGCAATCGGCACGAGATTGGCGATACCGATACCAGCAATAGTAAAGGCAATAGAAAAACAGGTTCGCTGGAATATTGGTGTTGCATGGAACTCAAAAATAAAAAACGACAGGCGGGATGATTTTCTACGATTAGTGGTGGGGGATACAAACATCGTCATCTAAATATATTGAACATTCTGCGAGCAAAACCCACCTGAGGCGCAGGTGGATTTTGACCGTACAGGCACTAATCAGAACTGATAGCTGGCGGTGAGGCTCACGTTACGCGGTTCACCATAGACGATAGAGCCATCAATATTGGTGTCGTAGGTCTTATCGAACAGGTTGTTGAGGTTGCCCTGCACAGAGAAGTTTTTCGTCACCTGGTAACGGGTGAATAAATCCACCAGCGCGTAGCTACCCTGTTCGGCGCGAAAAGTCCCATACGGCGTCACGGTATTGCTGTAAACGCGATTCTGCCAGTTAACACCTCCGCCAACGGTTAGTTCCGGCATTGCTGGCAGACGATAGCGGGTGAAGAGTTTCACCGTAGTGCGTGGCAGGTTTGGATTCACCGCATTGCCTTCGTTATCTTCGGCAACGTAACGCGTCGCGCCGAATGTCATCTGCCAGTTATCGGTAATTGCACCGTTAATTTCGAATTCGACTCCTTTGCTGACCGTACCATTTGTCGACTTATAGGCCGTTTCGCCATTGCTGCCGGCGATTGGTGTGCCGGTGGACTGCGCCAGGTTATCCTGCTCGATACGGAACACTGCGAGAGTAGTGGTCAGGCGGCTGTTCATCCAGTCCGACTTTAATCCCATCTCATAGTTGTTGCCGGTAATCGGAGCGAGGTATTTACCCGAACTGTCGCGCTTGTTCTGCGGCTGGAAGATTGAGGTGTAGCTGGCATACGTTGACCAATTATCATCAATGTCATACACCAGACCGGCATACGGCGTGGTGTGATTTTTTTCCATGCTGTAGGTCAGGGTGTCGATACGCCAGTTGGTGTAACGGGCGCCGAGAATCAAATGCAACGGATCGGCCAGTGAAATACGCGTTGCGCCGTAGAGCGATTTCATGTGCGTGGTATCATCCTGGGCCAGCGACTGTGGACTCCAGTTGGTTTCCGGGAAGTTACCATCGAAGGTGTAGAAGCTGCCGATTTCGTTGGGGAAGACGTTCGCCCATGAGCTTTCGTAACGGTTATTTTGCTTACTGTAGCTGCCACCCAGCATCAGATTATGCTGGCGACCAAACAAGTCGTAGCCGCCGTCGGCGAAGAGATCGACGGCATCCACTTTACGCTTCCCGCTGTTCCAGCCGGTTCCCCCCACGTAGTCATAACCCGGGCCATAGCTGCCATACGGGCCCACCAGCGTGCCATCGGCTTTATTGACGTATGCATCGATATACATCATTTTGCTGTCGAATTTGATCTCGGAGTGGGTGGCGTTCATCGTCGCCTGCCAGGTATCGGCAAAACGCTGTTTGAGCGTGATAAAGACTTTGTTGATGTCTTTGTCATTGTAAGCCCAGTCCGGGGCCGTGCTGTGCGAACGGTCATAGCTGTTTTTGCTGCCATCGGTATTCCAGCGCGGCAACCCGCCCCAGGTTGGGCTATTGATATCAATGCGCTGGTATTCATAACCGGCAGACAGGCTGGTAGTGTCGCCAAGATCCGCATCGACAATCCCGGAGAAGAACATTTTTTCGTTGTTGTAGCGGTCAAGCCGGGCGTCATTATTCTGGTATCCGGCGACGATGCGTGCGCGCACATTGCCATCTTCGGTTAGCGGACTCTGTAAATCCGTTACATAGCGCTGCTTATTCCAGCTACCGTATTCTGCAGACACGTTACCGGTGAACTCGCGGCTGGTGGCGTGTTTACGGATCATGTTAATGGAGGCAGAAGGGTTGCCCGTTCCGGTCATCAAACCATTCGCCCCGCGCACCACTTCTACACGTTCAAACAAGGCGGTGTCGGAAAGCGCATCGCCGAGGTTCCAGCGAGATTCAAAATAGGTCGGAATACCATCGACCATATAGTTGTCAATTTCAAAACCGCGGGAAAAGTAGCTGTTACGATCCGAATCCGCCTGGCTTTTGCTGATGCCGAGCGTATTGTCCATCACATCACCGAGGGTCTGCAGCTGCTGATCTTCCATCCGCTGCTGGCTCACAATACTGACCGATTGCGGTATATCGCGCTGCGTCATCTGCATTTTGGTACCCGCCGACGTCGACTTAACGCTGTAATCCTGCTTTTCGCCGGATGCCGAGTTGGAGGTGGCAGAACCGTCAACGATCACTGTATCTTCACTGGCGGCGTAGCCTGAGGCGGGAATAAAAGCCATCGCTATACTGACGGCCAGCAGGGAGGGGGGGACTGCAGATTGACGCTGAAAATCCCGATTGTGTGTTGTGAAAGACATCAGAAAGTCCTTGATAATTATTAATATTAAGTTCTAACCACCGTTGTGGGTGATGAACCCTTTTGTTGTAAACTATTAAATTTGCATGTAAATACGAATGCGAAATATACGCATTAATATTCAATATGTAAACGGATGCTACAGAGATAAATGAAATATTGTTTCAGTAGCCTGCAGGAGCTATAGCGTGAGTAAATGATTATAAGAACAGCGTTGAGAAGGTTTTTTGCTTGAAAAATCGAGGGTTAAAGTTGAAAGAGCGTGAGTAACTCGCTCATACTCTATACTCGCAGTGTTGCCCGGCGTAGCATGGCACAACGCATGGGCTCTTAATGAAAAAGGAAAACGTCGTGGCAGAAGAAACTATATTCAGCAAAATCATTCGTCGTGAAATTCCCTCAGACATCGTGTACCAGGATGAACTGGTCACCGCGTTTCGTGATATTTCACCGCAGGCACCAACGCATATCCTGATCATTCCCAACATCCTGATCCCAACCGTTAACGATGTGACGGCAGAGCATGAGCAGGCGCTGGGCCGAATGATTACGGTTGCCGCGAAAATTGCCGAGCAGGAGGGCATTGCTGAAGATGGATACCGTTTGATCATGAATACCAACCGCCACGGTGGACAGGAGGTGTATCACATACATATGCATCTGCTGGGCGGTCGTGCGCTGGGTCCAATGCTTGCCCATAAAGGTCTATGATAATGACCAGAGGATGCATCGCACTGACGCTGGGCCTGCTGTTGCTGGCTGGCTGTCGTTCGCACCCTGAGATACCGGTAAGTGATGAACAGTCTCTGGTGATGGAATCGACGATACTGGCCGCAGGCATAACCGCAGAACAACCTGCGTTAACCACGTCTGATATTCAGCCCTCGGCATCCTCACGACTCTATAACGAAAGGCAAGAACCCGTCACCGTTCATTATCGGTTTTACTGGTATGACGCCAGAGGGTTGGAAATGCACCCTCTGGAAGCACCACGCAGCATTACCATCCCGGCTCGTTCGTCGGTAACGTTGTATGGCAGCGCCAATTTTCTGGGCGCGCACAAGGTTAGACTTTATCTTTATTTGTAAGAGGTGAATCTTGATGATCAAAATGAATCGCTACGCATTGGTTGCCGCGCTGGCGATATTTCTCTCTGGCTGTGTGGCGCAACGTGAGCCCGCCCCGGTAGATGAAGTGAAACCGGTGCCGGAACAGCCCGCGCAGCCGCAACAGCCTGTGCCGGTTGTACCAACGGTGCCTGGCATACCGCAGCAGCCGGGTCCGATTGAACATGAGGATCAAACGGCACAGCCAGCCCCGCGAGTGCGTCATTATGACTGGAACGGTGCGATGCAGCCGATGGTGGGTAAAATGCTGCAGGCGGATGGTGTAAAAGCAGGAGGAGTTTTGCTGGTCGACAGTGTAAACAACCGCACCAATGGTTCTCTTAACGCGGGAGAAGCCACCGAGACGCTGCGCAATGCGCTGGCGAATAACGGTAAATTTACCCTGGTTTCCGCACAGCAACTGGCTGTTGCCAAGCAGCAGTTGGGGCTGTCGCCGAACGATAGCCTGGGAACGCGCAGCAAAGCGATTGGTATAGCCCGTAACGTTGGCGCGCAGTATGTGCTCTATTCCAGCGCATCCGGCAATGTCAATTCACCTGCACTGCAAATGCAATTAATGCTGGTACAAACTGGTGAGATAATCTGGTCAGGTAAAGGTGCCGTTCAGCAACAATAACAGACTGACGCGCGACGAGGTGCTGTCGCGCTATTTCCCGCAGTATCGTCCCGTCGCATCCAGTAAACCTGGCTTGAGCGGCGGGAGCTGCATTATCGAATATCATACCCACCGCTTAGTGTTGCGCTGTCATCACGATCCCAATGCGCCGGAATCACATTTCTTACGCCACTATCATGCGTTAAAACGCCTGCCAGACAGCCTTGCGCCCAAACCTCGTTTTTATACGCGAGGGTGGATGGCAGTCGATTATTTTCACGGTAAGGTAGAATCCGGATTACCGGAAGCCGACGAACTGGCGGGCTTAATGTATCATCTTCACCAGCAACCTCGCCTGGGCTGGCGAATTAGCCTGCTACCGTTACTGGAACAGTACTGGCAGTGCGGTGACCCTGCGCGTCGAACGCCATGCTGGTTGCGAGAGCTGAAGCGGTTAAGGAAAAAAGGTGAACCCCGACCTTTGCGTCTGGGGCCACTGCATATGGATGTCCACGGAGACAACATTGTGCGTACGGCGTCAGGGCTACGGTTGATTGACTGGGAGTATGCCGGGGACGGTGACATCGCCCTGGAACTGGCAGCGGTGTGGGTTGCTGATGAGCAACAACATCGGCAGTTGATCAATGCTTATGCCCGGTGTACCCATATTGATGCAGACGACTTATGGCAGCAAGTCAGGCAGTGGCAGCCCTGGATACTGATGCTGAAGGCGGGGTGGTTTGAGTATCGCTGGCAACAGACCGGCGATCGACAATTTATCAGGCTGGCCGATGAAACCTGGCGGCAGCTAATCATGAAAGGATAAGGAGAGCAGTGTGGGTCCAGTAATGTTGGATGTCGAAGGGTATGAGCTGGACGCGGAAGAGCGTGAGATTATGGCGCACCCGCTGGTGGGTGGGTTGATTCTTTTTACCCGCAATTACCACGACCCGGAACAGTTGCGTGAATTAGTGCGTCAGATCCGCGCGGCGTCACGTAATCATCTGGTAGTGGCGGTGGATCAGGAAGGCGGACGCGTGCAGCGTTTTCGTGAAGGTTTTACCCGCCTGCCTGCGGCACAATCGTTTGCCGCACTGCACGGTCTGGAGGAGGGCGGAAAGCTGGCTGAGGACGCTGGATGGCTGATGGCAAGCGAAATGATTGCGATGGACATCGACATCAGCTTTGCGCCTGTTTTGGATGTGGGTCACATCAGCGCCGCGATTGGCGAGCGCTCTTACCACGCCGATCCTGCAAAAGCGCTGGCTATGGCAACCCGCTTTATCGACGGTATGCATGCGGCAGGTATGAAAACAACCGGTAAGCACTTTCCCGGACATGGGGCGGTGACCGCGGATTCACACAAAGAAACCCCGACAGATCTGCGATCCGAAGCCGAGATTCGCGCGAAAGATATGTCGGTGTTCCAGACGCTGATTACTGAAAATAAACTCGACGCTATTATGCCCGCGCACGTGATTTACAGTGAGGTAGACTCCCTTCCGGCGAGTGGTTCACCGCACTGGCTGAAAACGGTGCTGCGTCAGGAGCTTGGCTTTGACGGCGTAATTTTCTCTGACGATCTGTCGATGGAAGGTGCGGCAATCATGGGGAGCTACGCGGAACGTGGGCAAGCATCGCTGGATGCAGGTTGCGATATGATCCTGGTCTGCAATAATCGTAAGGGAGCGGTCAGTGTGTTAGATAATCTGTCGCCGATCAATGCAGAGCGTGTTACACGTTTGTATCATAAAGGTTCATTTTCGCGTCAGGAACTGATGGACTCGGATCGCTGGAAAACAATCAGCGCCCAGCTCAACCAGCTTCATGAACGCTGGCAGGAAGAGAAAGCAGGTCATTAACGCAAGTTTGCGAGGATGCGATGATTATCTATTTACACGGTTTTGACTCTAACAGTCCGGGCAACCATGAGAAAGTGTTGCAATTACAGTTTATTGACCCGGATGTCAGGCTGATTAGCTACAGTACACGGCATCCTAAACATGATATGCAGCATCTGCTGAAAGAAGTAGATAAAATGTTGCAGCTTAATGTCGACGACCGACCGCTGATTTGCGGTGTGGGTCTGGGGGGATACTGGGCGGAACGGATCGGTTTCCTGTGTGATATTCGCCAGGTGGTGTTTAATCCTAACCTGTTCCCGTATGAGAACATGGAAGGGAAAATCGACAGGCCGGAAGAGTATGCTGACATCGCCACAAAATGTGTGACCAATTTCCGTGAAAAGAACCGCGACCGGTGTCTGGTTATTTTGTCACGCCATGATGAAGCGCTGAACAGCCAACGCTCATCCGAAGAGCTGCATCACTATTATGAAATTGTCTGGGACGAAGAGCAGACCCATAAATTCAAAAATATCTCCCCGCATTTGCAGCGAATCAAAGCCTTTAAAACGTTAGGTTAGTCACCTACTCGCGTTTAACAAAGCCAGCCTACGGGCTGGTTTTTTTATCTAAAAAGTTCAGGTTGTCTATCTTTTCAGCATCAAAACTTGATGCACATCAAATTTGGTATGACCAATGCACCGTTCGTGTTATTCTCAGTCTCGAAGAACATTTTCATTATCGTAACGTGTTGTTAATTAAAGGCTATGTCTATAACTTTTAATTAACAATTGGTTAATAAAATTTAAGGGGGTCACGTTGACTACACCATTGAAAAGGATCGTGATTGTCGGCGGCGGTGCTGGCGGACTGGAAATGGCGACGCAGCTCGGTAAAAAGCTGGGGCGCAAGAAGAAGGCCAAAATCACGCTGGTAGACAGAAATCACAGCCATCTGTGGAAACCTTTGCTGCACGAAGTGGCAACCGGATCGCTGGATGAAGGCGTTGATGCGCTGAGCTATCTGGCGCATGCCCGTAACCACGGTTTTGAATTCCAACTGGGTTCGGTGATGGATATCGATCGCGAAGCGAAGACCATTACGATTGCTGAGCTGCGCGACGAGAAAGGCGAGCTTCTGGTTCCTGAGCGTAAAGTGGCGTATGACACGCTGGTGATGGCATTAGGCAGTACGTCTAATGATTTCAATACGCCGGGGGTTAAAGATCATTGTATTTTCCTCGATAACCCGCACCAGGCACGCCGTTTCCACCAGGAAATGCTGAACCTGTTCCTGAAATATTCTGCGAATCTGGGCGCCAACGGCAAAGTGAATATCGCCATTGTCGGCGGCGGCGCAACGGGCGTGGAGCTTTCAGCCGAACTGCATAACGCGGTGAAACAGCTGCACAGCTACGGCTACAAAGGGCTAACCAACGAAGCGCTGAACGTGACGCTGGTTGAAGCCGGTGAGCGTATTCTGCCTGCGTTGCCGCCGCGTATTTCCAGCGCGGCCCATAATGAGTTAACCAAACTGGGCGTGCGTGTGCTGACCCAGACGATGGTGACCAGCGCTGATGAAGGCGGTCTGCACACCAAGGACGGCGAGTATATTGAAGCCGATCTGATGGTTTGGGCGGCAGGGATCAAAGCACCAGACTTCATGAAGGATATTGGCGGTCTGGAAACAAACCGCATTAATCAGCTGGTGGTTGAACCGACCTTGCAGACTTCGCGCGACCCAGATGTGTACGCGATTGGTGACTGTGCGTCCTGCGCGCGTCCGGAAGGGGGCTTTGTCCCGCCGCGTGCTCAGGCTGCGCACCAGATGGCATCGTGCGCTATGAGCAACATTCTGGCGCAGATGAACGGCAAGCCGCTGAAGGCGTATCAGTATAAAGATCACGGCTCGCTGGTTTCGCTGTCCAATTTCTCTACCGTCGGTAGTCTTATGGGCAACCTGACGCGCGGTTCAATGATGGTGGAAGGGCGTATAGCACGCTTTGTCTACATCTCGCTGTACCGTATGCATCAGATTGCGCTGCACGGCTATTTCAAAACCGGTTTGATGATGCTGGTTGGCAGTATCAACCGTGTGATCCGCCCGCGCCTGAAACTACACTAATATCGACGTGTGATGCCGGATGATGCTATTCATCCGGCTTCTTCCTTCAGAGTTCTCTGAATCCTGCTGTTTTACCTCCTTGTTCCACTATTTTCATCCGTAATCTGATTGGCATTCTTCATCTCCTGTTGCAAAGTTGTTACTAATAGCAAAAAAGGAGGAAGTCCCGTGAATAAATCAATGTTGGCGGGTATAGGGATTGGCGTGGCTGCTGCGCTGGGTGTGGCAGCGGTGGCCAGTCTTAACGTGTTTGAGCGCGGCCCACAATATGCGCATGTTGTCTCTGCGACCCCGATTAAAGAAACGGTAAAAACGCCTCGTCAGGAGTGCCGTAACGTGACGGTCACTCACCGTAAGCCGGTTCAGGATGAAAATCGTATCGCGGGCTCCGTGCTGGGCGCCGTTGCTGGCGGGGTTATCGGCCATCAGTTTGGTGGCGGACGCGGTAAAGATATCGCCACCGTAGCGGGTGCGTTGGGTGGCGGTTATGCCGGTAACCAGATTCAGGGCTCGATGCAGGAAAACGATACCTACACCAGTACTCAGCAGCGTTGTAAAACAGTGTATGACAAAGCGGAAAAAATGCTGGGTTACGACGTCACGTACAAAATTGGCGATCAGCAGGGAAAAATTCGTATGGATAAAGACCCTGGATCGCAAATCCCACTGGATAACAACGGCCAGTTGGTGCTGAATAACAAAGCGTAAAAAATAGTTTTACTCTGTACATCAATTAGCCCCCCATTCGCTCAGGCTGGGGGGCTTTTTTTATCAGAAGGTTAAGGCGTAGTTCAGACCGAAGGTGCGACCACGTCCTTTGTACTCATACAGTGACGGACTGCCATAGGTTGGGCTGTAGAGCAGCGGCGCACGTTGCCCCCACAGCGTGGTGTATTCCTCATTCAGCAGGTTTTCCACGCTGAAGGTCAGTTTACCCAATGGGAGCTGATAGCTGCCAATAAAGTCCATGGTGTTGTATCCGTCCAGCTTATTACCGTTGGCGTCGCTCAGGTCGAAGGTTTGCTGACTCTGCACGCGTAATGACCATGGCTCAGGCGCCCAGCCAACCCAGGCGGTCGCTTTTGACGGTGAGGCCAGCGTGACATCCCATTTCTGCCATTTCCCGTTTTGCTTCACTTCTGATTTTATAATGTTGAAGTTGCTTCCCACACTCCAGTCGGTATCAGCAATGAAATAATCCACCGCACCTTCGAGACCATAAATCCGGCGATCGTCGGGTTGCACGTTAATGGTCATATCGCTACGGTTGATGACGATCGATTTATCTGACGTTGAGTAATAGGCCGCCAGCTGCGTGCGTAGGCTATCACCGGTGTAGCGCCACCCCAGTTCGAAGGAGTTAACTTTAATCCCTTCCAGTCGTGAATCCGCGACGTTAACGCTGCGCTGGAGCTGGTAACGATCGCCGACCAGTGCGTAAGTGCCGTTACCGTAGTATTTCCCCGGATCGGGGAGTTCCACTCCCTGAGAGAAGTTAAACCATGTTTGCTGACGCTCAGTCAGATGCGCGAGGATCCCGGCGTTAAACAGGAAATTATCGTAATCGGTTTTGCCGCCCGGTATGGCATCAGCTGAGCTTGCCAGTCCGTTAGCAATCCCTTGTTGTTGCGCGTAACCGACGAAATCATCAACCCGGTTTTCAGTCCATTGATAGCGCACGCCGCCGCTAATGGTAAAGATGTCATTAATGTCATAGCTGTTTTGCAGGAAAGGCGCGAAGTTGGTGATGCTGTACCCGGGGTAGCGCCCGGTGGTGTAGGCGGTACGGTTATCCATGCCGCCAGAGGGCAGGGAGTAAGCCAGATCAAAGAATTTCTGATTGGAATCGAAGGTTTCGTGATCGGCATCGATACCCCAGGTGAGCTCCCAGTTATCCATCAACTGGCTGTTGAGGGTAATTTTGGCACCAAACTGATCGGTGTCCTGCTGTGATGCGGAGAAACTGGTGACCTTACCTTTGCTCAGTGCAGGGAAGGGGTAGAATTTCAGCGATTCATCACGGTAATAGATTTGGCTGACCAGATTCTGGCCGAAGAAATTCGCATCCGAATATTGCAGGCTAATAAGATGACGTTCTGTCCCGGGAATGCGATCTGAACTCAGACCGCTGCTGGTATACGCTTTACCGGTTCCCGTAACGGCTGACATATTGTCGCCCAGATCTAATCCATAATCCTCATCGCCCTGACTTTTATAGTACTGGGTCACCAACTGCAGTTGACGGTTGTCATCAAGCTCAATCGTCCCGGTGCCCATGACGTCCAGACGATCAGAGTGCTGCAAACCGGTTTGAGTGTTATCCAGCATTAAGGCATCGTTGTTGCCATCGTACCAGCCACCAAATCGTTGATAAGCAACAGACATACGCCCGGACGCGCGATCGGTTCCTCCGCTGACGGCTACGGCAACTCGTTCATCATGATCGTTGCTGTTGTTGAACCCGCTTTTGCTTCCCAGTTCGAGTTCAACCTCACGTTCGGGTTGGCCTTTTTTAGTGACGATATTAATTAACCCGCCGGTACTCCCGCCGCCATACAGTGAGGTTGCGCCAGAGATAACCTCGATGTGCGCAATATTAAACGGGTCAATGGAATCCAGCTGGCGACTGTCTGTACGCGAGGAGTTGAGACGCACGCCGTCGATCAGCACAACGATAGCGCGGCCGCGCATGTTCATTCCATAGTTGGTGCGTCCCTGGCTGCTGACATCAATACCGGGGATCAACTGAGCCAGTACGTCCTTAAACTCTTTACCGCCCTGAACCTGCTGCTCAATCTCGCTTCCTTCAATAACCCAGGTGGTTTGTGCCATTTCTGCCACGGTACGCTGGCTACGGTTGGCGCTGACGATGAGATCGTCTTCCTCTGCCGCCATTGCCGGTAGGGTTAATGACAATAAGAGAGGATTGAGCACCCAGAGACGCTTATGCATTTGTATTCCTTTTAAAATATTCGATCTGTTTTTGTCGTTGTGATGTAGATATCGATTGTTACATTGTGAAACAGGTGTTAAAGCAAATGCGAATATTGCTGATAATGATTGATATTATCAATGCTTTTTACAAAAGAGGTGCATTAACTCAATGAAAACAATGAGAAATGTAAGGGGATTCTCTGGGATGCACGGAAAACGAAACGGGAGCTTAATCAGCTCCCGGCGGTGTTATTACGGTGGGCGTTACTCTTTAATCAGTTCAGGCCACAAACGCAGAGTGGTTCGGGTTATTTGCATCAGTTTTTCGAACGTTGCGCCTTCGCGGGCGCTGATCGACATCCCTTGTAAAATACAGTTCAGAAATTCGGCCAGCTTCTGCGGATCGCAGTGTGCCGGAACTTCACCATTAATCTGGCGCTGACGAAGAAACTGAGTCAGCGTCTGCTCCTGCATGGCGTGACGCGATTTCACCGTGTGTGCAATGTCGCGAGAGGACGCTGCCAGCGTAGCGGAGGTATTAATCATAAAACATCCCGCCGGTGTGTCTTTGCTGGTGAAGCAGGTCGCTATTGCAGTGAAATAGTCTTCCAGTGCGGCTTCGAGACTTTTTTCTTCGCAAAAAAGTTGGGCTTCGTGTTTTGCGGCGAAGCGGCTGATGTAGCGGTCCAGCACGGCACGAAATAAACCTTCTTTATTGGTAAATTCCGCATACAGCGTGGGTGCTTTTGCACCGGTTGCCTCCACGAGATCGGCAAGCGATGTCGCTTCGTATCCGTGCTGCCAGAAGAGTGTCATGGCCTTATCAAGCGCGGCTTCCCTGTCGAACACTTTTGGTCGGCCACGGCTTTTTTTTGCACAACCTGTCGTTTCAGTTGTCATGATGCCGTCGTACCTGGTTGGGTTTATTGAACAATCATTATAAAAATATTCGTCCACACTCTCCAGTGTATTCGCGATAAAAATAATTCATTGCTATTGACATGAAAAATAAGACCTTTGTTTTTTATATAACGATCGTTATAAAAAAATGTTGACGTGTGACCTGGATCACATCTATGATTTACCTATCGATCGTTAAGTTAATCTTTTCGACACACATTCATCTGCATAAGGTCACTATTATGAAAAACGTAAAAACACTGTTGCTGGCTACTGTTTTGAGCTCACTGTCATTTGCAAGCTTTGCCGCTGTTGAAGTTCAGGCAACGCCTGCTGGCCAACAGAAGGTGGGGATTATCTCTGCCAATGCGGGAACTAACTTAGGTTCTCTGGAAGATCAACTGGCGCAGAAAGCAGATGAAATGGGGGCGAAATCGTTCCGTATTACCTCTGTAACCGGTCCTAATACTCTCCATGGGACAGCAGTAATCTACAAATAAGTTTTAGCCCATCGCAATGCCACTGCGAGTTAAATAAAAACCCCCGCGGAATAAAATCCAGCGGGGGTTTTTTATGGTCTGACTTTTACAGCGCTTGCTGGTTGACGTCGTGATGTCGCGTCACGTCTACCGGCATTCCGGATCGCAGTTCCATCGCGTGTTCCATGACGGAGACATCCGTTTGCGCTGCATTTTTAAATGTCTGCATCGAGGCGTTCAGTACTATCGGCAGCACCTGCGGATCGTCATCAATATTTTCCGACAGCGGCTGGTGTACTTCTACCAGGCGCACGCCGTTGGGTTCAACAGAGGCTTTGATCGGCGTGTTGATAATATTGACCCTGGTGCCAGGCGTTATCTGGCGGAATAAGGTCTCAATATCACCGTCGCGCAGACGAATACAGCCAGAGCTGACGCGCATACCGATACCAAAATCAGCGTTGGTGCCGTGCAGTAAATAGACACCGCCGTAAGCGGCCAGGCGAATGGCATGATGACCCATCGGGTTTTCTGGTCCGGCAGGTACGACGGCTGGCAGGTCGATACCATTAGCTTTATAGCGGGCGCGGATATTAGCTGTTGGGGTCCAGGTCGGGTTGGCGCGTTTATCAGAGACTGTGGTTACCATGGTGGGCGTCAGGGTATCTCCGCCCAGTTGACCAATCCCAATTGGATACACGGTCACCGAATTTTTTCCCGGGTGATAGTAGTACAGACGCAGTTCGGCAAGATTAATCACAATCCCTTCGCGCGGTGCATCCGGCAGCAGGGTTTGCAGTGGAATGGTTAACACGCTGCCCGCTCTTGGCACGAAGGGATCGACGCCGGGGTTAGCCTGCAGCAGTGCTAAAAAACCCACATTGTATTTTTTGGCAATGACTTCCAGTGAACCGCCGTTGTCTTCGACAACATGTACGGTGTTTTCACCCACCAACCTGCTTCCCGGCGGAGGTAGCGGCCAGGTATTTGCCTGGGCCGGTAGCGCCAGAGCAAGAGACGCGGCAAGCGTAAAGAACGCCAGCCAGCGAGAGAGTTGCTTATTGTTTAACATCACCATAAGTCCATTGTTTTTACGTGGTTTTTATCATGTGAAAGTAAACGGGAATTATGGCGGTTTGCTATGTCGGGAAGTGCAGGGAAGTGCAAAGAGTTTGTAAATTCATCAGCCGGGTGAGTATTATACTCACCCGGCGTGATTGTTATGCTACGGCGTTTTCTTCCAACTGGCGCATAAACTGACGCACCCACTCTATACGCGTTTTTCGATCGGCCAGGTCCTGAATGAACTTCAGACGAGTTGGACCGTCCAGGCGGAAGTGCTGTGGTTGTTTTTGTAGCAAACCAATCAACCATACCGGGTTGACGTGGTTTTTCTCAGCAAATTCAACGGTGCCGCCTTTCTCGTTGCCTTCGAGTTTCCTGATCCCCAGCTTCTGCGCCTGCTGGCGCAAACGGGCAATATCCAGCAGCGTACGGGCCGGATCGGGCAGCAGGCCAAAACGGTCGATCAGCTCGACTTTGATCTCTTCCAGTTCGTTTTCGCCCTTCGCACTGGCAATGCGTTTATAGAACGACAGTCGCGTGTTCACATCGGGAATGAAATCATCCGGCAGTAGCGACGGCATGCGCAGTTCCACTTCAGTTTGTTGACTGGTGAGATCTTCCAGCGACGGTTCGCGCCCTTCTTTGAGCGCGTCCACTGCGTTCTCCAACAGCTCCATATACAGCGAGAAGCCGATAGTTTCCATTGATCCGCTCTGGTCTTCTCCCAGCAACTCGCCCGCGCCGCGAATCTCGAGGTCGTGGGTGGCCAGCGCAAAGCCCGCGCCCAAATCTTCCAGCGAAGCGATGGCTTCAAGACGTTTTTGCGCATCGGTGGTCATGGCTTTCGGATGCGGCGTCAGCAGCCAGGCGTAGGCCTGGTGATGCGAGCGTCCTACGCGACCACGCAGCTGGTGCAGCTGTGCCAGACCGAAATGGTCCGCACGTTCGATGATAATCGTGTTAGCGGTTGGGATGTCGATCCCGGTTTCGATAATGGTGGTACACACCAGCACGTTAAAGCGCTGGTGGTGGAAATCGTTCATCACGCGTTCCAGTTCACGCTCGCGCATCTGTCCGTGTCCGATGGCAATACGCGCTTCCGGCACCAGTTCCGCTAGTCTGTCGGCGGTTTTCTGGATATTTTCGACGTCGTTGAACAGATAATAGACCTGACCACCACGCAACACTTCACGCAAGATAGCCTCACGTACCACCAGATTGTCATACTCGCGTACAAAGGTTTTAACCGCCAGACGGCGGGCGGGCGGCGTCGCGATGATCGACAGATCGCGCATCCCGCTCATCGCCATATTCAGCGTGCGCGGGATCGGCGTTGCCGTCAGCGTCAGAATGTCGACGTCAGCGCGCATCGCCTTGATACGCTCTTTATGTCGTACGCCAAAGCGATGCTCTTCATCAACGATCAGCAGGCCGAGATCTTTAAGCTTCACATCGTTTTGTAGCAGCTTGTGGGTACCGATAAGAATATCGATTTTACCTTCGGCGACCTGCTCCAGGATCTGCGCTTGTTCTTTGGCGCTACGAAAACGGGACAACATCTCAATGCGTACCGGCCAGTTGGCAAAGCGGTCGCGGAAGTTGTCGAAGTGCTGTTGAGCGAGCAGGGTGGTCGGCACCAGTACGGCGACCTGCTTGTGGTTCT
This sequence comes from Citrobacter sp. FP75, assembly GCF_018342065.1. Classification (GTDB taxonomy): domain Bacteria; phylum Pseudomonadota; class Gammaproteobacteria; order Enterobacterales; family Enterobacteriaceae; genus Citrobacter. The sequence goes on from NZ_JAFDOE010000013.1 coordinate 21,361, forward strand.
CGACGGCAAGGAAGGCTGCGCGCATCGCTACTTCGGTTTTACCGAAGCCAACGTCGCCGCAAACCAGCCGGTCCATCGCCAGCGGCTGGCACATATCGCTGAGCACTGCGTTAATAGCCTGCGCCTGATCGGGCGTGGTTTCAAACGGGAAGCTGTCGCAAAACAGCTGGTACTGCTCGCGGTCGTGTTTGAAGGCAAAACCTTCCTTTGCCGCGCGCTGGGCATAGATATCCAGCAGCTCTGCTGCCACATCGCGCACTTTCTCGGCCGCTTTCTGCCGGGCGCGTGACCAGGCGTCACCACCGAGTTTATGCAGCGGCGCGTTTTCTTCTGCACCACCGGCGTAACGGCTGATCAAATGCAATGACGACACCGGCACGTACAGTTTGGCATCGTTGGCATAGGTGAGCATCAGGTACTCACCCGTAATGCCACCGGCCTCCAGCGTGGTCATGCCAGCGTAGCGACCTACGCCGTGCTCAAGATGCACGACCGGCTGACCGGGATGCAGCTCCGCCAGGTTGCGGATTAAGGTATCCGGGTTGATAGTGCGACGCGAATCCTGACGACGACGCGCCACGCGCTCACCGAGCAGATCGCTTTCGCAGATCAGCGCCAGGTTCCGTTTGCTATCAATGAACCCGTGTTCCGCCGATCCAATCATTAGATAACGCCCGGTATCGACTGCTTCATCGAGGCGTAAAATGCGCTTCGGCGCAATCTTGATCCGGGCGAGAAGCTCGCCGAGCGCTTCACGGCGACCTTCACTTTCTACCGAGAAAATCACCGGGCCGGTGAAGGCTTCAAGGAACTTACGTAATGCATCCAACGGCGCTTTTTGCTGCGCCTGTACGGCCAGGTCCGGCAGCTTCTGGAAGCCCAGGTTGGTATTTGCCGCTTTTTTCGGCAGGCTTTCGGTTTTAAGCTGAACGCGCGGCCAGCGTTTAAGTTCAGAGAACAGCTCATCCACCCGCAGCCACAGTGATTCCGGTGGCAGAAGCGGACGCATCGGGTCAACGCCCCTGTTTTCAAAGCGTGACAACGTATCGGTCTGAAAGCGCTCGGCGCTGGTCTCTAAATCGCCGGTATTCACCAGCAGCGTATTGGCAGGGAAGTAGCTGAACAGCGGCGGAAGCGGTTCGCTGAAAAACAGCGGCTGCCAGTATTCGATCCCGGCAGGCAGCGTACCTTTACTGACCTGCTGATAAATATGTTCAGCGTCGCGTTTCACCTCAAAGGTATCGCGCCACTGACTGCGGAACAGTTCGATAGCCGTTTTATCGGTGGGAAATTCGTGCGCAGGCAGCAGATTAATGGCGTCGACTTCTTCCAGCGTGCGTTGGGTATCGGTGTCAAACAAACGCAAACTGTCGATTTCATCATCAAAGAAATCAAGACGGTAGGGCAGCTCGCTGCCCATCGGGAACAGGTCCAGCAGCGCGCCGCGCGTGGCATATTCACCGTGTTCCATGACCTGATCAACGTGGCGATAACCGGCACTTTCCAGTTGCTCACGCAGCGCGTCACGCGATAAACGCTGACCTTTTTTCATCACCAGTGCGTGACCGTGAAGATAGCTGTGTGGACACACGCGCTGCATCAGCGTGTTGACCGGTACGATCAGCACGCCACGCTGCATGGACGGCAGTTGATACAACGTAGAGAGTCGCGAGGAGATGATTTCCTGATGCGGAGAAAAACTGTCGTAAGGGAGCGTTTCCCAGTCCGCGAGGCTCATCACCATCTGGTCGGTAAACTGACGAATTTCGTCATGCAGGCGCAGGGCGTTTTGCATGTCCGGTGCGATGAGCACCACGGGCCCGGCGTGGTGTTCGGCGATATCTGCGACCAGCGTGGCGCAGGCGGCACCGGTAAGTTCACCTAGCTGGCGCTGATCGCCAGCTTTTGCCGGGAGCGTATAACGATGTTGTTCAGGCATTCGGTTGTCAGGATCTCGTTTAGATATACGTCTGATAAGCAATGAACTGTATTATCCGCAATCGTTTCTCATAAGCAAATTGAATCGCCCCCAACGGGGGGCAAAAAGCGCGTTTGGCCTAGCGGGAAGCGGCCAGCGGCGGTGGGGAAAAGAGCCGGTCGGCAACGGCGCGCCGGGAAAACTTTCGCACTATCAGTCCGGCGAGAGTACACAACAGCAAACAAGCGAAGGGATAAATCAGCAGCAGGATCAGTTCTGCCTGCGCGGGCCATTCGGCCTGGTTGATGACGGGAATCAGCGTTAAGCTGAACAACTCGACCAAAATTCGGTGGGTAGTGTAGATGGCGATGGTGTTGGCACCAATCACGCTCAACGGGCTGGCATCACGCATGCCAAAACGCTGCTCAAACTGATAAAACACCTTCATGATCAGCACAATGGAGACCAGAGAAAGCAGCAGTGAAACGTTGGCTAACCACGCGATGACCGCCAGAATCACGGCAAACGATAAAATGACCGGGTGGCGGCGCAGCGGGACCTGTTTAATCTTTGCCATCAGCGTTGCGCCAAACCATGCCCCGAGACTGTAATACGCCAGATTACGTGCCACGCTGTTCATTCCCCACCACGGCGTCGGGAAAAAATTGACCGCTACGCTTAGCAGTACAAACAGCGCCAACAGCGGCTGTGCCCAGCGGCTGAACAGTTTGCACAGAATGAAGTAGACAATCAGCGCGTACAGATACCACAGGCTGGTGCTGGCAGTCAGCATCGCGTAGGAAAAGTCGCCGACGGAGTCAGCATATGCGGCGTTGGCTGCCTGGCTCAGATCGCGTTCTGGCGCCAGCCAGCGATTGAGCATAATTAATGCCAGCCATTGCACCACACCCCACAGTACCAGCACCCAGACAATATTCCAGATCCGTTTATCCACGCAGGTCGTCCAGCCCACGCTGTCGATATATCGACGGATTAGATATCCCGAAATAAAGAAAAACACCGGCATGCGAAACGGTGCCAGGTAGAGGTTGAGATAAATCCAGCATTTAGTCAGTAGCTCTGACAGCGGATGCTGAAAGGCTGTGAGATGGGGGTAAAAGGTAATAACCGAATGGTAAATGACCACCAGGCAAATGCATAACCCTTTGATTTGGTTAATCCATAGCTCTTTTTTATTCATTACGTCGACGTATCCGTAGTGTGAAACATAGCCTGCTATCCTGCGGGTACCTGGCGTCGCTGTAATGCGTAACCGTCTGCATTTTTGTTTTTTAAGATAAAGATCAGGTACCAAGGCTGATGAGCCGAGGGTTAACTTTAGCGGATTGATTTGTTTATACTTTTAGGAATAGTGCTGACGAACACTTACGGTTCAGTCATTTACCCATTCCGCTTTCGCTTATATACTCGTGACTTTGCTAACAGCAACCAGACGGATTTCATGTATCAACCTGTCGCTCTATTCATCGGCCTGCGCTACATGCGCGGGCGTGCAGCAGATCGCTTCGGTCGTTTTGTTTCCTGGCTTTCCACCATTGGCATTACTCTTGGGGTAATGGCGCTGGTCACGGTATTGTCGGTGATGAACGGCTTCGAGCGTGAGCTGCAAAATAATATTCTTGGCCTGATGCCTCAGGCCATTCTCTCGTCAGAGCAGGGTTCCCTGAACCCGCAAAAGCTGCCGGAAAACGCGGTGAAGCTGAACGGCGTCAATCGCATTGCTCCCCTGACAACGGGTGATGTGGTCCTGCAAAGTGCGCGTAGCGTGGCGGTTGGCGTCATGCTGGGCATCGATCCGGCGCAAAAAGATCCGCTTACGCCGTATTTGGTCAATGTGAAGCAAACCGATCTCGAGCCGGGTAAGTATAATGTCATCCTCGGCGAGCAGCTTGCCGGTCAGTTGGGCGTGAATCGTGGCGATCAAATCCGTGTGATGGTGCCGTCAGCCAGCCAGTTCACCCCGATGGGACGTCTGCCAAGCCAGCGTCTGTTCACGGTAATTGGTACTTTTGCCGCCAACAGCGAAGTCGATGGCTATCAGATGTTGACCAATATTCAGGATGCGTCGCGACTGATGCGCTACCCGGCGGGCAATATCACCGGCTGGCGCTTGTGGCTGAACGAGCCGCTGAAGGTCGATACGCTGAGCCAGCAAACGCTGCCGCAAGGCACCAAATGGCAGGACTGGCGTGAGCGTAAAGGTGAATTGTTCCAGGCTGTGCGGATGGAAAAAAACATGATGGGGCTGCTGTTGAGCCTGATCGTGGCGGTCGCGGCGTTTAATATTATTACCTCGCTGGGGCTGATGGTGATGGAAAAGCAAGGCGAAGTGGCGATTTTACAAACCCAGGGGCTCACGCCGCGGCAAATAATGATGGTGTTTATGGTGCAGGGGGCCAGCGCCGGGATTATTGGCGCGCTGCTGGGTGCCGTGCTGGGGGCGTTACTTGCCAGCCAGTTGAACAACCTGATGCCAATTATTGGGGCGTTGCTGGATGGTGCCGCGCTGCCGGTCGCTATTGAGCCGTTACAGGTTGTCGTCATTGCGCTGGTGGCCATGGCCATCGCGCTGCTGTCTACGCTTTATCCTTCCTGGCGCGCTGCCGCCACTCAACCCGCTGAGGCTTTACGTTATGAATAAAATCCTGTTGCAATGCGACAACCTGTGCAAACGCTATCAGGAAGGCACCGTGCAAACCGATGTGCTGCACGATGTTAGTTTTAGCGTCGGCGAAGGTGAAACGGTGGCGATTGTCGGCAGTTCTGGCTCCGGCAAGAGTACGTTGCTGCATCTGCTGGGCGGGCTGGATACGCCGACTTCAGGCGACGTCATTTTTAGCGGTCAGCCGATGAGTAAGCTCTCTTCCGCGGCAAAAGCGGAACTGCGTAATCAAAAGCTCGGCTTTATTTACCAGTTCCACCATCTGCTGCCGGATTTCACCGCGCTGGAAAACGTGGCGATGCCGCTGCTGATCGGCAAGAAAAAACCGGCAGAAATTACCGAACGTGCGCGCAATATGCTGAAAGCGGTAGGGTTGGATCATCGTGCCAGCCATCGCCCATCTGAACTGTCGGGCGGTGAGCGCCAGCGTGTGGCGATTGCCCGTGCTTTGGTGAATAACCCGCGCCTGGTACTTGCGGATGAGCCAACGGGTAACCTTGATGCACGTAACGCGGACAGTATTTTCGAACTTCTGGGTGAGTTGAACCGTTCTCAGGGGACGGCATTCCTGGTGGTGACCCACGATCTACAACTGGCGAAGCGCATGAGCCGCCAGCTTGAAATGCGCGATGGTCGCCTGACGGCTGAACTGAGCCTGATGGGAGCTGAGTAATGGCTGCGCCTTTATCATTATTGATTGGCTTGCGCTTTAGCCGTGGTCGGCGGCGTGGGGGCATGGTCTCGCTGATTTCTGTGATTTCTACCATCGGCATCGCGTTGGGTGTGGCGGTATTGATTGTTGGTTTGAGCGCAATGAACGGGTTTGAGCGCGAGCTGAACAACCGTATTCTTGCCGTCGTGCCGCACGGTGAGATTGAAGCGGTTAACCAGCCGTGGAATAACTGGCAGGAAGCACTGGATAAAGTGCAGAAGGTGCCAGGAATTGCCGCGGCGGCGCCTTATATCAACTTCACCGGGCTAGTGGAGAGTGGGGCAAACTTACGCGCGGTGCAGGTGAAAGGCGTCGATCCTAAACAGGAGCAACGTTTGAGCGCGCTGCCCACCTTCGTACAAAACCATGCCTGGGATAATTTCAAAGCCGGTGAGCAACAAATCATCATTGGCAAGGGGATTGCGGATGCGCTGAAGGTAAAGCAGGGTGACTGGGTGTCTATCATGATCCCCAACGCCAGCGCCGATCACAAGCTGATGCAACCCAAGCGCGTGCGTTTGCACGTTATTGGTATTCTGCAACTGAGCGGCCAGCTCGATCACAGCTTTGCCATGATCCCCATGATCGATGCCCAGCAGTATCTGGATATGGGGTCCAGCGTGTCCGGAATCGCACTGAAGGTTAACGACGTCTTTAATGCCAATAAGCTGGTCAGGGATGCGGGTGAAGTGACCAATAACTACGTTTACATTAAAAGCTGGATTGGTACTTACGGCTATATGTATCGTGATATTCAGATGATCCGCGCCATTATGTATCTGGCGATGGTGCTGGTGATTGGTGTCGCCTGTTTTAATATCGTTTCAACGTTAGTGATGGCGGTAAAAGACAAGAGCGGCGATATTGCGGTATTAAGAACGTTAGGCGCGAAAGATGGGCTGATCCGTGCCATTTTTGTCTGGTATGGCTTGCTGGCGGGTCTGTTTGGTAGCCTGATAGGCGTTGTTATTGGCGTGGTCGTTTCGTTGCAGCTAACGCCGATTATTAATGGTATCGAGGCGTTTATCGGCCATCAGTTCCTGTCCGGCGATATCTACTTCATTGATTTCCTGCCATCAGAATTACACTGGCTGGATGTCATTTACGTGCTGGTAACAGCATTAGCGCTGAGTCTGTTGGCGAGTTGGTATCCGGCGCGTCGCGCCAGCAATATTGACCCTGCGCGAGTGCTTAGCGGCCAGTAACAGCAATATATACACTAAAGCATTCATATTGCATCAAGGAGCGGAGATGTATTACGGATTTGACATCGGCGGAACCAAAATTGCGCTGGGCGTGTTTGATAAACAGCGTCGTTTGCAATGGGAAACGCGTGTCCCTACGCCGCGTGACAGCTATGAGGCTTTCCTTGATGCGGTTTGCAATCTGGTGAAGGAAGCAGACCAGCGGTTTGGCGTTAAAGGTTCGGTAGGCATTGGTATTCCCGGTATGCCAGAAACCGAAGACGGTACGCTGTATGCAGCCAACGTTCCCGCTGCCACTGGTAAACCTCTGCGCGCAGACCTTAGCGCGCGGCTGGACCGCGATGTACGCCTGGACAATGACGCCAACTGTTTTGCCCTCTCTGAAGCCTGGGACGACGAATTTACCCAGTACCCGCTAGTCATGGGATTAATCCTTGGGACGGGGGTTGGCGGTGGCCTGGTGCTTAACGGGAAATCCATCACCGGGCGCAGCTATATTACCGGTGAGTTTGGCCATATCCGCCTGCCGGTAGATGCGCTGACGCTGATGGGATTTGACTTCCCGCTTCGTCGCTGCGGATGCGGTCAGTTAGGATGTATCGAGAGCTACCTTTCCGGTGGCGGATTTGCATGGCTGTACCAGCATTACACCAATCAATCCCTGGATGCCCGTGAAATTATCGCGCTCTGGGAGCAGGGTGATGAACGTGCGCTTGCTCACGTCGAACGCTATCTCGATTTGCTGGCAGTTTGCCTGGGGAATATCCTGACTATCGTTGATCCGGATTTGGTGGTGATTGGCGGTGGTTTGTCGAATTTTACCGCGATAACGGCGCAACTGGCAGATCGCCTGCCACGCCATTTACTGCCGGTTGCCCGTGTGCCGCGTATTGAGCGGGCACGACACGGTGATGCGGGTGGAATGCGTGGAGCCGCTTTCCTACATCTTACCGATTAATACAAAGAGGTTGTTATGCTGTCGCGTCGGAGTCATCGGTTAAGCCGTTTTCGTAAAAATAAACGCCATATGCGCGATCGCCTGCGTCAACGGATCTTCTTCAGAGACAGAGTGGTGCCTGAATTGATGGAAAAACCAAGAGTATTAGTCCTGACGGGAGCGGGGATCTCCGCCGAGTCAGGTATTCGTACCTTCCGCGCTGCGGATGGCCTCTGGGAAGAACATCGGGTGGAAGACGTTGCGACCCCGGAAGGGTTTTCGCGTAATCCGGGTCTTGTCCAGTCGTTCTATAATGCGCGCCGCCACCAGCTACAGCAGTCTGAGATCCAACCCAACGCGGCGCATATCGCGCTGGCAAAACTCGAGGCGGAGTTGGGCGACCATTTTTTACTGGTCACGCAGAATATCGATAACCTGCATGAACGCGCGGGTAACCAGAACGTCATCCATATGCATGGCGAGCTGCTCAAAGTTCGCTGTTCGCAAAGCGGGCAGATTCTGGACTGGACGGGGGATGTCACCCCGGAAGATAAATGCCATTGCTGCCAGTTTCCGGCACCGTTACGCCCACACGTCGTGTGGTTTGGCGAAATGCCGCTGGGTATGGATGAAATCTATATGGCGCTGGCTATGGCGGATGTGTTCATTGCTATTGGCACGTCCGGCCATGTTTATCCGGCGGCAGGTTTTGTGCACGAAGCACGGCTGCACGGGGCGCATACGGTGGAGCTTAACCTTGAGCCGAGCCAGGTGGGCAGTGAGTTCGAAGAGAAGTATTACGGTCCGGCAAGCCAGGTGGTGCCTGAGTTTGTTGAGAAATTATTGAAAGGACTGTGATAGGTTTTGTGTTGCCGGGTAAGACGAAAACGCTACCCGGCAACATGCTGATTAGCGTCCTGCTTTCAGCTTCTGATAGTACTCTTCATAAATCGCACTGGCAGAGCCGACGTCGTTCTGCCACTCGCCTTTCTTAATGGTATCAGCGTCAGGATACAGCGTTTTATCATTGGCCACTTCCGGGCTGAGCAGTTTGCGTGCGGCCAGGTTTGGCGTCGGATAACCGATGGTTTCGGCCACTTCTTTCGCGACATCGGGGCGTAGCAGGAAGTTAATCAGCTTCAGCGCGCCTTCTTTGTTTTTGGCGTTCGCCGGAATAGACAGGCTGTCCATCCAGAAAATCCCGCCTTCTTTCGGCCACACGACTTCCAGCGGTGTGCCTGCCTGACGCGCGACAAACGCGGAGCCGTTCCACACCATCCCCAGATTGACTTCGCCTTCCATATACGGGTTTGCCGGGTTGTCTGAGTTAAACGCCGCGACGTTAGGCATCAGCTTCTTCAGCTCGTTATACGCGGCTTCAATCTCTTTCGGGTCGGTGGTGTTACCGGAGTAGCCCAGCTTACGCAGCGCCACCTGGAACACTTCGCGGGCATCATCGGTTAATAGCAGGCTGCCTTTGTATTCCGGTTTCCACAGGTCAGCCCAGCTGGTCACGGTTTTCGGGTCAATGGCATCGCTGTTGACGCCAATGGCCGTTGCCCCCCAGATATACGGGATCGAGTAGTCATTATTCGGATCAAACGGCTTGTTGAGCATTTCAGGATCGAGGTTGTTGAAGTGGGTGAGCTTCGTCTTATCAATCTTTTGGATCATGCCTTCTTTGCGCATTTTATCTACGTAATAGGTGGAAGGAACCACCAGATCGTAGGCGCCGTCTTTGTAGGTTTTGAGCTTGGCATACATGGTTTCGTTCGACTCGTAGGTCGAATAGATAACCTTAATGCCGGTCTCTTTGGTGAATTGTTCCAGCAGTCCTGGCGGAACGTACTCGGTCCAGTTATAGAAATAGAGCGTGTTGTTATCATTTGCGTGAGCGGCGCTCATGCCCAGTGCCAGAGCACCCGCCGCGAGCAGGTGGCGTGACCATTTTTTCATCATTTAACGTCCCCTGAATTAAGGGCCTTAGCGGCCCTTGGTTTTATCACGTGCAATAAGCTGGCTGGCGATGACCATAACCAGCGACAGAACCAACAAAATGGTCGCCAGCGCGTTCACCTCGGGTGAAACGCCGACTTTTACCATTGAGTAGATTTTTAATGGCAATATTTCATAACCCGGCCCGGTGACGAACGATGAAACGACAACGTCATCCATCGACAGGGTAAAGCTCAGTAACCAGCCCGCAGCAACCGCCGGCATCGCCAGCGGCAGAATGATTTTGCGCAGAATGGTGACCTCGCTGGCACCCAGATCTTTAGCGGCCTCCAGCATTCGTACGTCAAAGCCTTTCAGGCGTGAGTAAACCGTCACTACCACAAAAGGCAGACAGAAGGTGATATGCGAGAACAGCAGTGACCAGAAACCTAATTGAATACCGATCAGCATAAACAGTACCAGCAGAGAAATTGCCATCACGATATCCGGCGACATCATCACCACGAACAGCATGCCGCTGACAAACGGTTTGCCGCGAAAACGGTAGCGATAAAGCGCAACCGCCGTCAGCGAGCCAATCAGCGTGGCAAATGTTGCGGATAATACCGCCATGGTCAGCGAGTGCTGGGCTGCCTGCAGCAGGCTGTCGTTATTCATCAGCAGGCCGTACCATTTGGTGGTAAAGCCTTGCCAGTTAATGCCAAAGCGCGAGCTGTTGAAGGAGTTCACAATCAAAATGATGATTGGAATGTACAGATACGCGTAGATAGCGGTCATAAAACCGCCGCGGAGCAGTCGACCGATCATTCGAGTTCCACCTTCTTGTTCAGTAAGCGCGAAGCACGCCAGTAAACCAGTAGCATCAGGCCCATGACGATGGTCAGCGTGATACTGGTGGCGGCACCAAACGGCCAGTCGCGAATGTTCAGGAACTGAACTTTGATCACGTTACCAATCAGCAGGTTTTTCGCGCCGCCCATCAGGTCGGACACGTAAAACAGTCCCATAGCGGGTAGCATCACCAGCAGGCAACCGGCGATAATCCCCGGCATCGTCAGCGGAATAATGATGCGGGTAAAGGTCTGAAATTTGCTGGCACCCAGATCGCGCGCGGCTTCCAGTAGCGGCTTGTCCAGCTTCTCAATGCTGGAATAAAGCGGCATTACCATAAACGGCAGCAGAATGTAAACGAGGCCGATAATGACCGCACTGGGGGTGAACATGATACGAATGGGGGTATCAATGACCCCGAGCCACAGCAGAAACTCGTTGAGATAGCCTTTGGTACTGAGGAAAAGTTTGAGTCCGTAGATGCGAATAAGTGAGTTGGTCCAGAACGGAACAATCAGCAGGAATAGCAGCAGTGGACGCACCTTCTCCGGCAGTTTTACCAAAAACCAGGCAAACGGATAGCCGAGCACCAGGCAGGCGAATGTCGCAATCAGCGCCATATTGAGGGAGTGGATCAGTACCTCAAAATAGAGCGGATCGAGCAGGCGAGCGTAGTTTTCCAGCGTAAAGACCATTTTGACGAAATTCGCATCATCACGGGTCAAAAAGCTGGTGCCAATGATCATCAGGTTGGGCAGAAAGACAAATAACACAAGCCAACCGACAATGGTGACGATCACCACACTCTGGAATTTACTTGTGTTCTTCATCAGCCAGTACGACCTCCCAGCTTTCTACCCAGTTAATCGCCATTTTCTGGTCCAGAGAGTGATCGAAGTCAGGATCGTCTTCGTTGAAGAATTCGCTGACCATCACCATCTTGCCATTTTCCAGTTCAACAACCGACTCCAGCGTCATGCCTTTGTAGTTGCGCTCACGCACGTAGCCTATCAACCCTTCGACGTGGTTGTCATCGTTGATCTCATCCACGCGTAGATCTTCCGGACGCAACAGCACATGCAGTTTCTGTCCCGGTTCAACCGCGAAATTCACGTAGATGTTGCACTCGCGACCTTCAACGTTAGCACGAACGCGCTGTTCGTCCAGCCGCTCAATCACCGTCGCATTAAACATATTGATCTCACCGATGAACCCGGCGACGAACAGATTTTTTGGCTCTTCGTAAATTTCGCGCGGCGTGCCGTCCTGCTCAATTTTGCCGTCACGCATCACCACGATACGATCTGACATGGTCAGCGCTTCTTCCTGATCGTGAGTGACAAAGACAAAGGTGATACCAAGCTTACGCTGCAGCGCTTTCAGTTCGTTCTGCATCTGCTTGCGCAGCTTATAGTCCAGCGCAGAAAGCGATTCATCCAACAATAGTAAACGGGGTTTGTTGACCACCGCCCGGGCAATTGCCACACGCTGTTGCTGTCCACCGGAGAGTTGATGGGGTTTACGCTGGGCAAACTCTTCCAGTTGCACCATGCGCAAGGCTTCGGTGACGCGAGGTTGAATATCGGCTGCGGGGGTTTTTTGCATGCGTAAGCCAAAAGCCACATTTTCGAAAACGGTCATGTGGGGGAATAACGCATAGCTTTGGAATACGGTGTTCACGTAGCGGTTTTCCGCAGGTACGTGAGTAATGTCCTGGTTGTCCAGCATGATATGACCGGAATCAACCGTTTCCAGACCCGCAATCAGGCGTAGAACGGTTGTTTTACCGCAGCCAGAGGGGCCGAGCAGCGTGAGAAATTCGCCATTGTTGATGGTCAAATCCAGGCTGGAAATCACCTCTTTGCCATCGAAACTTTTGCGAATTCCCGCTAATTGCACCAGTGGAGAAAGCGAACGCGGTTGTTTATTCAATTTTTTACTCTGTCCCATGTAAACGCAACGGATGGCTGACCGCTGCGGGGTTTGTGGTTAACCACCTTGATGACTCTTAATGAGGGCCGTTATTCTACGGCAAACCATTGTAATCGCCAATCCTTGTTGCGAATTACTGACTTAGCCTTATAGTCAGAAGGGGTGTCAGGGAGAAATATTCTCACTTGCGGGGATAAAAGTGACCTGACGCAATATTTGTCTTTTCTTGCTTATTGATAATGTTGTCACGAAAAGTGAGGGTGACTGCATGGATAAACTACTTGAGCGTTTTTTACACTACGTGTCGCTGGACACCCAGTCCAAATCGGGTGTGCGGCAGGTACCCAGCACCGAGGGACAGTGGAAGTTATTACAGCTGCTCAAACAACAGCTTGAAGAAATGGGGCTGGTTAACGTTTCGCTAAGTGAGAAAGGAACGCTGATGGCGACGTTGCCTGCCAACGTTGCGGGTGATATTCCCCCGATTGGCTTCATTTCTCATGTCGATACCTCACCGGATTTCAGTGGCAAAAACGTCAATCCGCAAATTGTTGAAAACTACCGCGGGGGCGATATTGCGTTAGGCATTGGTGATGAAATTTTGTCGCCGGTGATGTTCCCTGTGTTACATCAACTTTTGGGACAAACGCTGATCACCACCGACGGTAAAACGCTGCTGGGCGCGGACGACAAAGCCGGGGTAGCGGAGATCATGACCGCGCTGGCCGTGTTGAAGCATAAAAACATTCCCCACGGTGATATTCGCGTGGCCTTTACCCCAGACGAAGAGGTTGGGAAAGGCGCGAAACACTTTGACGTTGCGGCATTTGATGCAAAGTGGGCCTACACCGTTGACGGTGGTGGCGTGGGCGAACTGGAGTTTGAAAACTTCAACGCGGCGTCGGTCAACATCAAAATCGTGGGTAACAATGTGCATCCAGGTACCGCAAAAGGCGTGATGGTGAATGCGCTGTCGCTGGCTGCCCGCATCCACGCTGAGGTTCCGGCAGATGAAAGCCCGGAGGCCACCGAAGGTTATGAAGGTTTTTACCACCTGGCGAGTATGAAAGGCAGCGTTGACCGGGCGGATATGCACTACATCATCCGCGATTTTGACCGTAAACAGTTTGAAGCGCGTAAACGTAAAATTATGGAGATCGCCAAAAAAGTCGGCAAAGGGTTACACCCGGACTGCTACATTGAACTGGTGATCGAAGACAGCTATTACAACATGCGCGAGAAAGTGATCGAGCATCCGCATGTGCTGGATATCGCCCAGCAGGCGATGCGCGACTGCGATATTGAACCTGTGCTGAAACCCATTCGCGGCGGTACCGACGGTGCGCAGCTCTCGTTTATGGGATTACCGTGCCCGAATCTGTTTACCGGCGGCTACAACTACCATGGTAAACATGAGTTTGTGACGCTGGAAGGGATGGAAAAAGCGGTGCAGGTGATTGTGCGTATTGCCGAGTTGACGGCGAAACAGCAGTAATAAGCCTGGCGTTAGATGCCGGATGCACGAAGCGTCATCCGGCATAACGACAATAATTACCCTTCGAAGAACCAGTATCCACTGTTGACCAGTGCGGCCAGCATGGCGAGGAAGGATGGATCTTCCAGCGCATCCTCAAAGTTCTCGGCTGTCAGCACGATATGGCTGGCCAGTGCCTCGAGGGCAGGGCGATGCGGTGAGTTAATCTTTTCACCGTTGACATAAACCTCGTCGCCGACGCGGATGACGCGTAATCCACCCAGACGTACCAGTACATCCCCTTGTTTCAGGGCATCGTAGATTTCGTCAGGCTGATAAGGCGGCTCCGGCGGGGCCACATCAAGTTCATGACGCGACTGAGAAATAAACTCACCAAACCACTGTTTGAAATGTTCAGGTTGATTAATCAGCCCCAGCATCATTTCACGCAGTTTATCCATTTCCTGTGGCAGAACATCCGCCGGATGGTCGCGCGGCGGCAGATCCGGATCGCTGTAATAGGTGCTGCCCAGTTCACGTTGCAGAACGTAATCGGCAAATCCGCTGATCAGTTCCCGCGTGTTTGGGGCGCGGAAACCCACTGAATAGTTCATCGCATTTTCCAGCGCGTAACCTTCGTGCGGGAATCCTGGTGGGATGTACAGAATATCACCCGGCTCCAGTTCTTCATCAATGATGGCTTCGAACGGATCAACCTGCAGCAGGTCAGGGTGCGGGCAATGTTGCTTCAGCTGGAGCTTTTCGCCCACGCGCCAGCGACGGCGGCCGGTACCCTGAATGATAAACACATCGTACTGATCCAGGTGCGGGCCAACGCCGCCGCCGGGTACGGAAAAGGAGATCATCAGGTCATCGATACGCCAGTCCGGTAATTCACGAAACGGACGCATCAACGCGGCGGTAGGCTCGTGCCAGTGATTAACGGCCTGGACCAGCAGCGACCAGTTGTTCTCTCCGAGATGATCATAGCTCTCGAAAGGACCATGGCTCACCTGCCATTTACCGTCCTGGTGGCTGACCAGTCGGCTGTCAACTTCGCTTTCCATCGCCAGCCCGGCCAGTTCATCAGGGGAAAGCGGATCGATAAAGTTATTAAAACCACGCTTTAAGACCACCGGGCGCTTTTGCCAGTGGCGTTCAAGAAAGTCGGGCCAGTTGAGGTTTAATTGGTATTCCATAATGAGCATCCGCAGGCTGTTGGTTGCTCCGATTATAACGGATGCTTAACCGGATAAGTGATGTCGGCACATAAATATTACAAACAGCTTACCCGTCCTTGTGCCCCGGATGCTGGCGGCCAAAAATAACCTCCATGCGTGCGCCGCCTAACAAGCTGTCGCCAGCGATAATCTGTCCGTCATACTGCTCGGTGATTTCGCGAGCGACCGCCAGCCCCACGCCTTGTCCGGGGCGTAAGGTATCCACACGCTGGCCGCGATCGAAGACCACTTCGCGTTTGGTTTGCGGAATGCCCGGACCATCATCCTCAACCAGAATATGCAGACTGTCGTCGGATAGCTGAGCGGAGATTTCGACAAACTCCAGACAGTATTTACAGGCGTTATCCAGCACGTTGCCCATGACTTCGACAAAATCATTTTGCTCGCCCACAAAGCTGATTTCGGGCGAGATATCGAGGCTGATAGTGACGCCTTTACGCTGATAGACCTTATTGAGGGCGGAGGTCAGCTTATCCAGCAAAGGGGCAACCGGGTGCAGTTCTCGACTAAGCAGGGCATTACCGCCACGCATACTGGCGCGATGCAGGTAATAGCCAATTTGCTGAGAAATGCGGCTGATTTGTTCCAGCATGACGGGCTCAGCATCACTGACGCTCATCTTTTCATTGCGCATCGAGCGCAGCGTGCTTTGCAAAACGGCCAGCGGTGTTTTCAGGCTGTGGGTGAGATCGGTTAAGGTGGTGCGGTATTTATCGTAACGCTCACGTTCACTTTTCAGTAGCCGGTTGAGGTTGCGTACCAGACTGGTCAGTTCACGCGTGGTGGCGGGATTGAGCATTTCACGGTGATGCTCCTCGAGTTCGCGGACTTCACGCGCCAGTGATTCAATAGGTCGTAAGCTCCACCAGGCCGCAACCCATAGCAGCGGAATGACTAACAGCAGATTGGCTACCAGAACATAGATAAACCAGCTCCAGACCATATACGAGCGCTTTAGCTCAATGGGGATAGTGTCGACGACGACAATAGTTAGCTGAGGCATGCGGGCAGTTGCAGGATAGATATTTACCGCCACGGAGTGGGTCATTTCGGCGTCGTTATCATCTTCTCTGACTTCCTGAAGCTGTTGTTGCACGGAATGATCTTCGCGCAGCAACGTACTGGTAGCATCGACATCAGCTTCTATTTCATGGAAACCATTCGTTTTTAACCAGTCCGGCTGAATACTGCGCAACAGCCAGGGAACATTGCGTTGTGCCCACAACAGTTTGCCATCTTCATCATAGATGAGAGACATGGTGGGGCTTTGCATATCGAGATGTTCCGGCAGTTCAACCTGCAGCTTGCCGCCTTCCCATTTCGCGAGCGTGTAAAACAGATTGCTTTCCCCGCGCAGCAGACGAAACGTTGTCTTATCAAAGCTCACGCTGTAACCCACCAGCGCAACCATGCCATAGGCTAATGAGAGCACCAGCACAACGCCTGCGGTCGCCAGTAAAAAGCGCAGACGCAGCGATAGCGGGAAGAAGTGACGCAATAATTTGTTCATTAGCGCAATTCGAAAAGGTAGCCCTGTCCACGCACGGTGGTGATCACGTCATCCGGATATTGCGCCTGAATTTTTTTGCGCAGACGTCCCATCAGCACATCGATAGTGTGGCTTTCACGCAGTTCTGCGTCTGGATAGAGTTGCAGCATCAGCGAATCTTTGCTGACCACTTTGCCGTTATTGCGGATCAGTGTCTCCATGATGGTGTATTCAAACGCGGTGAGTTTGATGACTTCGTCATTCACGGATAATTCGCGGCGAGAAAGGTCAACCTGAAAAGGCGGCAGCGAGATAATCTGCGAAGCCAGGCCACTGTTGCGCCGCATCAGTGCCTGCATCCGGGCGGCCACCTCTTCAATGTGGAAAGGTTTTGTCACGTAGTCATCTGCTCCGGCGCTGAGTACTTCCACCTTGTCCTGCCAGCCTTCGCGGGCGGTTAAGACCAGAATGGGGAGCGAGACTTCATTGCTGCGCCAGCGGCGGATCAGCGACAAGCCATCTTCATCGGGGAGCCCTAAGTCGACGATCGCAATATCCGGCAAATGTTCGTTAAGGTAATAATCTGCTTCCTTTGCATCCTCAGCATCATCAACCTGGTGGCCGGCATCCTGTAACTGAACCTTCAGGTGGTGACGTAATAAGGCATTATCCTCAACAACCAGTACGCGCATCTTCGTTTCTCCCTACATTAACGGTATGAATAGTTTAACGCTGATTATGTGGCTGTGGGGATAAACATTTAATAAACTAGTGGAAGGGACATGACCGCGGGCGATAAAAAGCCGGGTTGCGCTGATGGCGCTTACCCGGCTTATGTTAGCCATCCGGCAGAGAGCTGATTATTTCAGTTCATCAACCATGGTAATAGCGCGACCGATGTAATTGGCAGGCGTCATGGCTTTCAGACGCGTTTTCTCTTCTTCCGGCAGGGCCAGTCCGTCGATGAACTGCTTCATGCCTTCAGCATCAACGCGCTTGCCGCGGGTCAGCTCTTTCAGTTTCTCGTACGGTTTTTCAATGCCGTAGCGGCGCATTACGGTCTGGATCGGTTCTGCCAGTACTTCCCAGTTATGATCCAGCTCGTCCAGCAGATGATCGCGGTTCACTTCCAGTTTGCTCACGCCTTTCAGCGTGGACTGATAGGCGATCAGCGCATAGCCAATACCCACGCCCAGGTTACGCAGAACGGTAGAATCCGTCAGGTCGCGCTGCCAGCGAGAGACCGGCAGTTTGCTTGCCAGATGCTGCAGCACCGCGTTAGACAGGCCCAGATTACCTTCGGAGTTTTCGAAGTCAATTGGGTTAACTTTATGTGGCATGGTGGAAGAACCAATTTCACCGGCGATGGTTTTCTGTTTGAAGTGGTTCAGCGCCACATAACCCCAGACGTCACGGTCAAAATCGATCAGGATAGTGTTAAAACGCGCAACACAATCGAACAGCTCGGCAATGTAGTCGTGCGGCTCAATCTGCGTGGTGTATGGGTTCCACTGGATGCCCAGTGAGGTGACGAACTCTTCGCTGAACTGATGCCAGTCAACTTCCGGGTAAGCGGCGATGTGGGCGTTATAGTTACCCACGGCCCCGTTGATTTTACCGAGGATTTCAACCTGATTGAGCTGACGATATTGACGTTCCATACGGTACGCCACGTTTGCCATTTCTTTACCCAGTGTAGACGGCGTAGCGGGCTGGCCGTGGGTACGGGAGAGCAGGGGAATATCGCGATACTGTACGGACAGGTCTTTCACTGCGTCAATCAGCTTGCGCCAGTACGGCAGGATCACTTCGTCGCGCGCGGTTTTCAGCATCAGCGCATGAGACAGGTTATTGATGTCTTCTGAGGTACACGCGAAGTGGATAAACTCGGAAACGGCATGCAGTTCCGGGATATCCGCCACTTTTTCTTTCAGGAAATACTCAACGGCCTTCACGTCATGGTTGGTCGTACGCTCAATGGTTTTGATACGTGCAGCATCTTCTTCATTGAAGTTAGCGACGATCGTATCAAGGAAACCGATTGCGTCGGCAGCAAAAGCAGGAACTTCCTTGATCGCAGCGGTCGCGGCCAGTTTTTGCAGCCAGCGTACTTCAACCTGTACACGGAATTTCAGCAAACCGTATTCGCTGAAAATCCCGCGCAGCGCGCTGACTTTATCGCCGTAGCGTCCATCGACAGGGGAAACGGCGGTCAGTGAGGATAATTCCATAGATCACAACTCCGGGGTTAAATGAGCAAGAATTTGTTTAGCCTGAGTGGTCAGGCGATTACGAGAGAACATGAGTTGCAGACGGCCGCCGCCAACCTGATGCCAGAGCACGGCAGCACGAATGCCAGCCAGCAGCGAAGCGCGTACTTTGGCCTGAACCTGTGGGCTCTGAAGGATAGCTGGCGAGCCGGTAACCTGAATACGCGGGCCGAGTGGGCTGATGACGTCAACATAAATACCCGCCATCGCACTCATCAACGTTTCTGACTGCAAATCAAAATGGTCCAGCTGGCGCTGCAAGCCGTTGATACGGTCTCCCAGCGTGTCCATCGCGCCTTTGGCGGCTGACAGTTTACGCTCCAGCACCATCAGGCTTAACGTGTAGCGGGTGAGTTCCGCGTTCAACCCCTGGCGACTGCTGGCGTTCAGTACGCCGAGCAGCGTTTCAAGGCCAAGGCGCAGATTGGCTTCACTGCCGCCAAACACGCCCAGCGTGGAGCTGGGATTCATGTCGATGACACTGTTCAGTGAAACGTGTAGCGCATCGGCATCACAGTGCCCCTGGTGTGCCAGTTGCTGCACCAGGCGAGCCGACTGGCAAATGCCTGCCAGAGCGAGGGTGATGTCATAATAATTCTTTGCCACGTTCACTGCTTCCTTGTATTAGATATGTAGATAAATTATACCGGCAGTGGCAGGCGCTGCTCGATAATGCCGCCACCGAGGCACACTTCGCCGTTGTAAAAGACGGCCGACTGACCAGGCGTTACTGCCGCAACAGGCTCATCAAAAATCACTTCAATACGCTCAGCATCCAGCGCTTTAACAGTGCACGGAATGTCGGTCTGGCGATAGCGGGTTTTCACCGTGCAGCGCATTGTACCGGCGAACGGTTCGCGATCGACCCAGTGCAGCTGTTGCGCGATCAGGCCAACGGACATCAGACGCGGATGATCATGACCCTGAGCGACAACCAGAACATTGTTCTCAACGTCTTTATCGACGACATACCACGGATCTTCGGTCCCTTCTTTGGTTCCGCCGATCCCAAGGCCTTTACGTTGGCCCAGCGTGTGATACATCAGCCCTTGGTGCTGACCAATCTCTTCACCATCCACGGTGATGATTTTGCCTGGCTGAGCCGGCAGGTAACGGCCGAGAAACTCGCGGAATTTACGCTCACCAATAAAGCAGATGCCAGTAGAGTCTTTTTTCTTCGCGGTAATCAGACCCAGATCTTCGGCGATTTTACGCACCTGCGGTTTTTCCAGCTCACCGACCGGGAACAGGCTTTGCGCGATCTGCTCGTGGCCGAGCGTGTAGAGGAAATAGCTCTGATCTTTATTGCCATCGAGTCCACGCAGCAGGCGGCTTTTGCCGTCGACATCCGCTCGGCGCACGTAATGACCGGTAGCGATGTAATCGGCACCTAAATCTTCAGCGGCAAATTCGAGGAAGGCTTTAAACTTAATTTCTTTGTTGCACAGAATATCCGGGTTCGGCGTACGACCCGCTTTGTACTCTTCAAGGAACAGTTCAAAGACGTTGTCCCAATATTCTGCAGCAAAGTTGACGGTATGCAGTTCAATGCCGAGTTTGTCGCAGACGGCTTGCGCATCCGCAAGATCGGCGGCAGCGGTACAGTATTCCTCACCGTCGTCCTCTTCCCAGTTCTTCATGAACAGGCCTTCTACCTGATAACCCTGTTGTTGCAACAGCCAGGCAGAAACGGAGGAATCGACACCGCCGGACATGCCGACGATCACTTTTTTTGGGCTTTCAGACATAGGAATACTCACAACATTGAACTTCAAGGCGGCATATTCTATCACGCAGCCCTTTACTTGACACCCTCTGTAAACGGCCAGTTAAATTCTCCGATCATGGCCAGCGGATACCGTTGTCCGCTCTGATAACAGCGAATGCTTTCGGCAACCAGCGGTGAACGCAGGTTTGACGCTAAGAAAATCTCTTCTGCACTCACCCAGCGACAGCAGTCTATATCGCTGTCATGCGGTTCAGTAGCGCACATATTGGCAAGCTCAATAGAAAACAGAAAACGTAAAAAGGGCGTTCTGTCCGGCGCGATCCATTGATGCAGACGAATGAAGTGCTGCGGTTGCGCTTTGATGCCCGTTTCTTCCCACAGTTCGCGCGCGGCGGCTTGCACCAGAGTTTCATCCGCTTCCAGGTGCCCTGCAGGTTGATTCCACAAGACTTTGCCATTGATAGTTTCTTCGACAACTAAAAATTTATCTTCTGCATGCACAATGCAGGCGACGGTGACGTGCGGTTTGAACATGGTTCACCTCTTATTCTTCTTTAAAGCCTTCAGCCACATCTGGCCAGCTAATCTCGCCAGTGGCTTTATCGATACTGATGTAGGCCACCGGAGGGGAGGTCTGTGGATCGGCCCCTCCACGGCACAACGCTGTCTGATGATCTTCGCGCACGATGATCTCAATGGCCTTTTTTGCATTCCAGCTTTCATAAAAAATACATTGATAGTCGTGACGCAAATCAAGGCTGGCGACCCGTGTTGCTTTATCCGTAGAGACTGGATTGATGTCGTCGCGATAGCGGTCGCCGCGGTTTAAGGACTGCAGCTGTGATTTTTTTAACCAGCCGCGCACAATATGGCGATCTGCAGTGTAATAGACCACGTCAATAAAATCGTCTTTAGACTCTTCCTGTGCAGAAACCACGTCGCCGGGCACCAGGAACACGGAGTCGCTGCGACACTGCTCATTCGGCATTGAATAGAACCCTGCACGTGCACCACCTGTAACCTGATAATGATTACTGGCGGCGGGGGGCATCTTCTCGCGTTGCGGCATCAACTTATTGGCCCAGGACTGGCACGCGGGGCTTACGGGAAGTGGGTTAGCTAACGGCGTAAGCCCGTCCGTTTTAATCCAACCGGTGACGAAGGTACCGTTTGCGCCCCGATAACGGACGTAGCGAAAAGGTTCATCTTTGGACAACATGCCCGTGCTTTCATAACGCTGCGAACTCCTGAGCACCTCTACAGTGTCACTGTTGACCAAAAAAGTGGGAAGCTGGCATTCGGTGGCCGGTGCGGAATAGAAATGCAGACGGGAGCCCGTGTTGACTTTGGCAGAGGCGTAAAGATAATTTGCCTCTCCCGCCGCGATTCCGGCAATTGACTCGCAGTCCTGTTCTGCTGAACAAAACGGTGACACGCCGAGAAGGACGAATGCTGCAATAAACCGTTTATCCATGTTCTTCATTCTTCCCTGTTAACAATCGCGTTAAACCATGAGGTTACGATTTCAGTTCCCGCCATTCGCCGTTGGCGAGGTTTTCCAGCGTGTAATCGCCCATGGCATAGCGGATTAAACGCAGCGTGGGAAAACCCACGTGCGCCGTCATGCGTCTCACCTGACGGTTACGGCCTTCATATAAAGTCACTTTCAGCCAACTGGTGGGAATGTTTTTTCGCTCGCGAATCGGTGGATTTCGCGGCCACAGCCAGTCAGGTTCTGCAACAACCTCAATGCCTGCCGGCAAAGTAGGGCCGTCATTGAGCGTCACCCCGTTACGCAGAACGTCCAGCGCATCCGGTGTCGGCTCACCTTCGACCTGGACGTAATAAATTTTCCCGGTACGTTTACCCGGTTGCGTCAGTCGAGCCTGTAATGCCCCGTCATTCGTCAGTACCAGCAGGCCTTCGCTGTCCCGATCCAGACGGCCCGCAGCATAGACGCCTTGTACGGGAATAAAATCTTTTAGCGTGCTGCGGCCCGCTTCGTCAGTAAATTGTGGCAAAACATCGTAGGGTTTATTGAACAAAACCACGCGTTTTGGCTGGTTTTCTTTACGATGCTTAGTGACTTGTCGTGAGCTGAATCGCTCAACCCGGTGATTTCTAAAAGAAGTTTTTTGCATGGTATTTTCAGATTATATCAATTGCCGCATTATAGCCTAAGAACGAGTGTCTTTCATGGCGGCGAACAATAGGGTAGTATTGACACGCTCATTACAAATCATTAACAAAAAGTTGCTCTAACGCATCCGTGTAGCAGGACGCAAATGCACATGCAGCGTGATGACAGACGAGCAGAACCAGAAGCGCTCGAAGGAGAGGTGAATGGAAAGCAAAGTAGTTGTTCCGGCGGAAGGTAAGAAGATCACCCTGCAAAACGGCAAACTCAACGTTCCTGAAAATCCGATTATCCCGTTCATTGAAGGCGACGGTATCGGCGTTGATGTAACCCCACCGATGATCAAAGTTGTCGATGCTGCTGTCGAGAAAGCCTATAAAGGCGAGCGTAAAATCTCCTGGATGGAAATCTACACCGGCGAGAAATCCACTCAGGTTTATGGCCAGGATGTCTGGCTGCCTGCTGAAAC
Source organism: Citrobacter sp. FP75 (assembly GCF_018342065.1). Taxonomy (GTDB): domain Bacteria; phylum Pseudomonadota; class Gammaproteobacteria; order Enterobacterales; family Enterobacteriaceae; genus Citrobacter. The sequence goes on from NZ_JAFDOE010000013.1 coordinate 44,344, forward strand.
CCTTGATCTGATTCGTGACTACCGTGTTGCCATCAAAGGCCCACTGACTACTCCAGTTGGCGGCGGTATTCGTTCACTGAACGTTGCGCTGCGCCAGGAACTTGACCTGTACGTGTGCCTGCGTCCGGTGCGTTACTACCAGGGCACGCCAAGCCCGGTTAAACATCCTGAACTGACCGATATGGTCATCTTCCGTGAAAACTCTGAAGACATCTACGCGGGTATCGAGTGGAAAGCCGACTCTGCTGATGCAGAGAAAGTGATTAAATTCCTGCGTGAAGAGATGGGCGTGAAGAAAATTCGCTTCCCGGAACACTGCGGCATCGGTATCAAACCGTGCTCCGAAGAAGGGACTAAACGTCTGGTGCGTGCGGCGATTGAATACGCCATCGCCAACGATCGTGATTCTGTTACCCTGGTACACAAAGGCAACATCATGAAATTCACCGAAGGCGCGTTCAAAGACTGGGGTTACCAGTTAGCGCGTGAAGAATTCGGTGGTGAACTGATCGACGGCGGCCCGTGGGTGAAAATCAAGAACCCGAAAACCGGTAAAGAGATCGTTGTTAAAGACGTTATCGCCGATGCGTTCCTGCAGCAGATCCTGCTGCGCCCGGCAGAGTATGACGTTATTGCCTGTATGAACCTGAACGGTGACTACATTTCTGATGCCCTGGCAGCACAGGTTGGCGGGATTGGTATTGCGCCGGGTGCAAACATCGGTGACGAATGTGCACTGTTCGAAGCCACCCACGGAACAGCACCGAAGTATGCGGGTCAGGATAAAGTGAACCCGGGTTCCATCATCCTGTCTGCTGAAATGATGCTGCGTCACATGGGTTGGACCGAAGCGGCTGACTTAATTGTTAAAGGTATGAGCGGTGCGATCAACGCCAAGACCGTAACCTATGACTTCGAACGTCTGATGGACGGCGCTAAACTGCTGAAATGTTCAGAGTTTGGTGACGCGATCATCGAAAACATGTAATGCCGTAATTTGTTAAATTTATTAACGGGAGCGTAACGCTCCCGTTATTTTTTGTTAGGCTGCTAACGGTTATCAAAATTTTGTCAAAATAAGTTATCAAAACCCCCTTGGGAGTTTGGAGTAGGCTGGTCGGTCAGATGGCAGTTCTATTGCCAGGTCCCCATTTGACATTCCTCAGCTTTTTATTATTTCTGGTGGACGCTCGTTAATATCTAGCTTCATTCTGTGCTAGGAGCAGACGTTGCTTACATCGTGCTATATTTGTTTGTGAAGAAGATCCGGTCAAATAATTAATTAGTCAATTTGGGGATTGGTATGTTTTATCATGTGTAGCATGTTGCTACTGCAGACAATAATCTATTTTTAGCAAATATTTAAATCTCTGTAATAAGGACATAAGGTCGATGGACATAAAAAAAGTGGGTGGTGCTGGACTTCACGCAAGTGAGCTCAGAGCAATCAGTAAAATGGAGCAGCACTTCCAAAGCAGCTGGCACGGATTTGCGGGATTGGTTGCTTCGGATGCGCAAGGCGCAATGGAAATTGATTGCCTTATCATTACCCATGACCGTTTGCTTTTAGTTGAGCTCAAAGAATGGAATGGGGTAATCGAATATGACAACGGGATGTGGATCCAGAATGGTCAAAATCGTGGAAAAAGTCCTTTTGCCATCAAACGAGAACATGCTCTGCGCCTACAAAAATTACTTGATAGAGAGTTGTCGCACAACCTCGGTTATTGGCTCACAGTGGAAGCTCATGTAGTACTCTGTGGAAGCGCTACTCCAGACAATCTCCCTCAGATAGAAAGGCCTTTTGTACACTCACTCGATGAATTTCTTGCTATTCGGTCTCCAGAAAAGTATGACAATCTAGTCGCAAATAAAAAACTGGCCGGATTCTTCAACAATGGAAAAGCAAGACCAAACTCCGAAAAGTCTTTGCAGGTCATCTACAGATTTATCGAAGGACCAAAGATTCGGAAAAAAGAGCTTGTTGTTGGCAACTTTCAGGCGCACACAAACAAGTCTTGGTTTGCTCACCGGAACTCAATCTACAAAGAATATTTGGCTCAAGATAAAACAATGCCATCAGCGAAAGGATTGATCCGTCGCTGGGACTTTAATCAGTTGGGTACCATACATGCCTTACAGGCTACTTGGTCCGATATTGCTCTGCGCGAAAATCGGATAGGGAAATTTATTCGTGATAACAGCAATATGCGAGATTATCTGCTTAGGTATGTCAACGATGTTTCAGCAGATGACATCACAGAGGATTTTTGTGAGTTGTATGAGTTACCTCGAAATACAGAGCGTTTGGATGAGGTTATAGCAAGTGATTCTGCATCATGGTCTAAAGAGCAACGGATTGATAGGGTTCGAGCTCTACTAGCCCCTTTTGGTGACTTACATGCATTGAATATTGCTCACCGCGATGTAGACCCACACAACCTCTGGTATGCCAACAACCACGGTAGTATTCTGGCATCAGGTTTCGGTGCTGCGTTTTTTCCTGAAACAGGAACAGTGGCCGAACATCGAAAATTACTGCAAAGTTCACCAGTCGCACTGCCTGAAGATGCTATGTCTGAAGGCGAAATCATTGACGCTTTTCGTATCGATGTATTCCTGCTGGCATCTGTCGCTTATCAGATTTGTTTTAATCAAAAGCTTGAGCAAGTGGATGGTGTTCCCGAATGGACTCTTCCTGTAAACGATCCTTTCGATGGACTATTGAACTCTTGGTTTGAAAAAGCCTTATCTTGGGATGCCTCAGAACGTTTTGACGGCGCCCATAGCATGCTAGGAGAATTCAACTCCCTTACCGGAACATGTCCTGAAGAAGATAAAGAATCACAACAGATCTTTGAGCAGTTACTGCATAGTCCACACCGACGGCAAGAACTAACACCATACTTAATACTCCAGAATTTCCCACCATCCCCAGAGCAACTACAGCAAGCCTTCGAGGCTCTAGCCAGCGTAAGCAGTAAGAAATCATTCTTGGCTCATAAAGACAATCGGGAAATTCTAGTAAAGTTATGGGATAATGTTCAGATCTCTCAAAACCAGCCAGGCTCCAATCGTCGAGTATTGCAGTTTCTAAAACGATTGGAAAAGTTCCAAGAAGCAACTCTCGCAACTCCAAAAGTAATAGACTTTGGTCTAATGAATCCCCAAGGCTTATTTGTAGTCACAGAATATGTGGAGGGTGAAACCTGGTCACATTACTTGCTCGATTTAACTTTGTCTCAAGAAGAGAAGAGGGAGCTTGCAATTAATCTTATTAGTACTGTAATGGATTTCCACGAAAAAAGATTTGCCCATGGAGATTTGCATCCAGAGAATATTCTTGTGAAAGACAGCAATGCTGAACTGATCATGCTTGTAGATGTGGTTGATTACGGTAGTGAAACTGAGGCATTTAATACAGATTATGGTCCAGTAAACCCAGCCATTACTGATGCATATGGGAGAGACCGTTATGCTGTATTCAAGATTGTTGAGGAACTTTTCTCGGGAGACTTGCCAACACAAGTTCAAGAAGAACTCATTAGAGCTCGGGACAATCAAACACAAATTCCAATCGCCCTTGCTCCATTGCTCAATTCGCTGCATGAAGCTCTAGAACCAGAAGAATCAGAAGAACCAGAGGTTGAAGAAAAAGAGCCGATATTGTTGAGTTGGAGGGGTAACCTTCCGAGTGCTCCCACACTTTTGGATCCAATCGACGGCGGTTATTATTTCAACTGCAAATGGATTGATAGTCGAGTTAGTAATTCAAGTAATGAACTTGCTTGCTTTATTACAGGTAATACCGCTTATCTAAAAATTAACGTGGATGTTGAAGCACGTATCATTACCAAAGTCCGGTATACAACCTCCATTCCGCTAAGTGATGTTGTCAGCGCTCAACGACGTTCTGTTGGAAAAGTATCACAACTTATTGCTCTGAAGAATGGCCCTGTGGATGAAAGATGCTCTTTGGTGGATGAAATCCTAAGCATGGAAGCTGTCATCGATGCTATTATTGAGCGCTTTAATCTATCTGTAGACGTTTCAGACAGTCCTTTAACAGATGAAGAGCGCAAGGAATTATCTCCAGAGAGATTATGGAAGACATTAGCTGATTCAGAAGGGCAACTTCGTCAAACCTTCCAAATTGAATCGAATGCAGAGGATAAAGTGAGCGATAGTGGGTATCCAATGTACCCATATTCGTGTCTCGATGGACGGGACCTGCAGATAGATGTAGATGAGACCTACTACATCTATCAACCTAAGTCCGATGAAAAGCTTGGAGAACTCGTCGTCAACGAGACGAGCAGCAGTTTTGTAGCTATACAACCTGTCAACAATTGGGCCAATAAGCAGTTCACGCCTGGTAAGTCGTTTCAACTTGAATCCATTCGTAGCAAATCGTCAAGAGATCTTAGACTCAAGGCTTTGAACCGAGTTATGACTAAAAAATCGGTCATACCCAACTTGATTGACTACTTTGATGCCAGACAATCTCCTGCACTCAGGGAAATGACAGAGCGTCCATCCATCCAGAAGCTGCGAGAGTTATATGATGTACCTGGCCAGGAAACAAATAGCAAGCAACTCGAGGCATTTCAATTTTTGGTAGGACAAGGTCCTGTTGGAGTGCTTCAAGGTCCCCCTGGTACAGGGAAGACGACTTTCGTCAGTAAATTCATCCATTATCTGTTTGAGCATGCTGGTGCGAACAACATACTCCTGGTAGGACAGCAGCACTCTGCGGTCGATAATGTCGCAATAAAAGCCCGTGAACTATGTGCTGACAAAGGCCTGGAACTGGATACTATTCGAATCGGTAGTGAATCACTAATCGATGATCGTATGCTGCCAACACATAGCCGAGCTTTGCAACAAAAAATCCGCCACAAATTTCACAGGGAATATGACATACGAGTTAATGCTCTGTCCTCAAGACTGCAGCTACCACATGAACTTATTCAAGATGCAACACGAATGCACCGCAACCTAGCTCCCTTGCTAGCACAATTAGGACAGTTCCAACGTCAGCGAGAAAAACTTGTACGCACTGGTGGAGATTCCAATGAGATCCATGTAAACCAGTTAACGGAATTAATGCATCAGCGAAATCAGACGTTAGAAACAATTGAAACTATAATCCGACAACAATTCAACGGGGCGTTTGGCGAGTTGCCAACTGATAGTGAGCTTCTACTGGACAAGCTACTACAGATATTAGCTCAAAGTCATGGAGTGAATAATCCCGTTAAGGTAGACCGCCTACATCGATTGCTATCCTTAAGCCAAGAATGGCTTGATGTATTGCGCTCTGGAGAAGCTGGCTATGAACGTTTTATGTTAAAAACAAAACAATTAGCTTGCGGCACTCTAGTGGGGGTTGGACGTCGCAGTTTAGAGCTGGAGCAGACCCAATTTGATTGGGTTATTGTCGATGAAGCTGGTCGCGCCCAAGCCAGTGAGCTGATGGTAGCATTGCAAAGTGCGAAACGCGTTCTATTAGTGGGCGACCATAAACAATTACCTCCGTTTTATCAGAATGGGCATATAAAGCACGCAAGCAAACTACTTGATGTAAACAAAGAAGCTTTTCGAGAATCCGATTTCGAGCGAGCATTCAAGGCATGTGGTGGAGTAACACTGGATACACAATATCGGATGATTGAACCCATTGGTGACCTAGTCTCAGCATGTTTTTATGCCGACGATATCGGCAAATTACACACTGGGCGAGGACCAGTAAAATACTGGTACGACGAATTACCTTTCCCATGGAATAAAGGTGTTAGCTGGATAGATACCACCTCTGAACGGGGTGAGAAAGAGGCTAAACCAGGCTACATCAACCAACATGAAATAGATCTGTTATTACAGTCATTACGCGTTCTCGTTGAGACAGATGCTGTGGAACATCTGCAAAGAACGGTCACCAATGAACAACCTTATCCAATTGGAATTATTACCATGTACAGGGCGCAGAAAAATGAAATTGATACTCAACTCAATCAAGCTGAATGGATGGGACCGCTGCGCCATTTGATCCGAATTGATACCGTTGATTCCTACCAGGGTCAAGAAAACAAGATCATAATCCTTAGTTTAGTGCGAGATAATTCCGACGCTCTGCAGGGTTTCTTAAGGGATGCCCCCCGAATCAACGTAGCTATTTCTCGTGCTCAGGAGCGCTTAGTTATTCTTGGAGCAAGCAAAATGTGGCGTAAAGACAACAATGACTCTGCATTGGGCTCAGTGTATGAATACATCGCAGAGCAAGCAATACAACACAATAGCCATTACCAGATGATTACGACTCTTGAATTCAATAAGGAAGCCACACCACTATGATCCCGCTTTCGACAGAAACTAAAGCTCGTGTAGGGAATCGCATCACCATCCTTATTCCTGCTAGAAAATACATCATGAACTTAGCCTGGACTGAAGAAAAGCCCATGCCTGCTATTGAGCTATTTGCTTGTCGACTGCTCATACTCTTTGAACGAATGTTACCTCTCGAGTTACGTGAGTTCTTCGGACTTTCAGAACGCGAAGAGGAAGAATTACTAAATTCATTAGAAGATAAACGCCTAGCTACATTGGATCACCAGGGTTATCTAGTCCCGAGTCCACTGTTAAAGGGCCAAGTCGGCGATGGTGATGGTGTACCAATGTTGGTTAAATATAATGAGCAGACAGAACATGTGGTACTTGACGCTTTTGCTTTGTCTGTCCGTAAAGAACAAAGATTGAGTCGATTGATGTTTGGTTTGCCGGAACTTGCAATGCCTGAATCCCTAAAAGAATTAGGAATGGATAAAATCATTGAAGAGTTCAGTCGACAATTCCGCAGTTATCTTGAAATAACTCGCAACAACGAGCATGAACGTCAACGAACTCAACTTTATAAAGTGATGGGCTGCAGTTCAAGTGAAGTGCTACAGTTAGCAGTTGATATTGAATTCACCTATCTGCAGGCTAAGGGTGAACCAAAACAGTTTATTTGCTCTGTTGAACGGCTAGGGCCAAACCAAAGTCGCCCCCTCAATAGTAAGCTAGAAGCCCATATCGCAGATTTTCTAGGATCAAATTACATAGAAGAAAAAGGCACTGATGCGGAAACATACTGCCAACTAGCCGACGATCATATACTTAAGCCTTTCGTAAATGGCTACCGGGTAGATTATTCTGGTTGGATGCATGCTAGAGATGAAAGCAAGACTGGTTATGGCTCACCAGATACTCGAGGTGTTTTTGGGCCCATATATCTAGTTGAAAATCGACGTGATGCATTGCAATGGATTCGAAAAACTCTACACGAGCATAATGACGTTACTGAGCTAAAAGCACTATGGATGCCGAGTAACGTTCCATTGTGGGGAGCTAATTCGGAGGACATAGAGCACTTTGTACAAGGTCTAAAAAATATTCTTGAGCAAAGAGACAACGATGCAAAAGTATCCCTAATCCATCAAGGAAAAAAATGGGATGTTAGCCAGTACTTGATAAATATTTTCCCATATGGATTATCCACTCCACTAGAGCTGGATAGACTTGAATTGTTTGTTATTCCTGGTATTTTCGGTCTTATACAGTATCATGGTCAACCTAATAGTGATAGCGGAGTTAGTCTGCCCATTGGCTACATGACCAAAGATCCGGAACGAATTAAGTCTCTAGAGTTATTATTCCAATCTAGAATCGGAGACCTCAGCAAATTGAATAGTACATGGGGCTCTTCCGGAGAGTCCAAATCGCCAGCAAGCGAACGAGATCTTCTACCACAAAACTGGCTAACTAGGACTACCACCAGACCTATTCTTAGCCTGAATCGCTAACATCAAAGTCAGTTACCATAACTGGTAGCTGGCGTTTTAGTGATGTAATTAATGGACTGGTTTTCGGAGTAATTATTATATCGCCAGCCCCTTTTGATCAAAACCTCTCAATATAAGTTATGCCTTACTGACTTCCGCTCCTCGTTCAGAGCGGACTTTCATGTGTGGTGAGAAATTCAAGGTGGCGTTGAGACGCTTAAAGTTTCACAACGCTACTTTGCTCCATCCTTTACCTCGATCATCATGATAACGATCGGTTTGTTGTTGTGTTTTATGACCAAGTAGTTTTTGTGTGTCTAACCCCTGTTCTTTGTACAGACGTTCAGATAAAGACCTTTGTTCATGGAATGTTGCGGGCGAACCATCACCCCAGTCGATTCCTGCCAAATCCCTCGCTTTACTGAAATTCATCGTCAATGTGTTAGATTTAACCTGTGCCCCGCGTTCAGCCTGTGAAGTCGTACTGTAAGTATCCCGCATAATCGTGCCATTCACATTTAGAGACCCTCCGGCATAATCACTCTGCCAACAAAGGAGATCGCTA
>NZ_JAFDOE010000014.1 GCF_018342065.1 Citrobacter sp. FP75
TTCGAGTGCCCACACAGATTGTCTGATAAATTGTTAAAGAGCAGTGCAACGCGGCTTTCGCTCACCGTTGCGAGGTGGCGTATATTACGCTTTCCTCTTTCAGAGTCAACCCCTTATTTTCAGGTTTTCTCTTCAACCGAACCGGCTGTTTGTGTGAAGTGATTCACATCCGCCGTGTCGATGGAGGCGCATTATAGGGAGTTTCCCGCTGCCCGCAACCCTTAAATGACAGAAAAATGACTGACTGCTGCATTCCACAGCAAAACCCTGCCTTATACCCATTTACGCACAGAGTTATCCACAAACAGCCCCGTCATTTCTGCGATCCTTTCTATATGCGTACAATCTTCAGCACTTGAAACGAAGGGCAAAATTGAAAAAGAAAAATTCGCGAGCGTTGCGCAAACGTTTTCGTTACAATGCTGCGGCAAAACAAAGATGCCCCGTAAGGGGCGTTAGCTGAGTTTTTCACCAAGAATTCATCTAACGCTCTCTGTAATAGTCAAATCCAGGGGATTTACCATGCAACAACGTCGTCCAGTCCGCCGTGCTCTGCTCAGTGTTTCTGACAAGGCCGGTATTATCGAATTCGCTCAGGCACTTTCCGCACGCGGTGTGGAGCTGCTGTCTACAGGTGGCACAGCACGCCTGTTAGCAGAGAAAGGTCTGCCAGTGACCGAAGTTTCCGATTACACCGGTTTTCCGGAAATGATGGATGGACGCGTGAAGACCCTACATCCAAAAGTCCACGGTGGCATTCTTGGCCGTCGCGGTCAGGATGACGGCATTATGGAACAGCACGGTATCGCGCCTATCGATATGGTGGTTGTTAACCTGTATCCGTTCGCCGAGACCGTTGCCCGCGTTGACTGCTCGCTGGAAGATGCGGTAGAGAATATTGATATCGGCGGCCCGACCATGGTGCGCTCTGCCGCCAAGAACCATAAAGATGTGGCTATCGTAGTGAAGAGCAACGACTACGACGCCATTATTAAAGAGATGGATGCCAACGAAGGTTCTCTGACCCTCGACACTCGTTTCGATCTCGCCATCAAAGCCTTCGAACACACCGCCGCTTACGACAGCATGATTGCCAACTACTTCGGCAGCATGGTTCCGGCGTATCACGGTGAAAGCAAAGAAGCTGCTGGCCGCTTCCCACGAACCCTGAACCTGAACTTCATTAAGAAGCAGGATATGCGCTACGGCGAGAACAGCCACCAGCAGGCTGCCTTCTATATAGAAGAGAATGTTAAAGAGGCTTCCGTTGCCACCGCAACGCAGGTACAAGGTAAAGCGCTCTCTTATAACAACATCGCCGATACCGACGCGGCGCTGGAGTGCGTAAAAGAGTTCAACGAACCGGCCTGCGTGATCGTCAAGCACGCCAACCCGTGCGGTGTGGCGGTAAGTTCTTCTATTCTCGATGCCTACGACCGTGCGTATAAAACCGACCCCACCTCCGCATTCGGCGGCATCATCGCGTTTAACCGCGAACTGGATGCTGAAACGGCACAAGCCATTATCTCCCGCCAGTTTGTTGAAGTGATCATCGCACCGTCAGCCACTGAAGAAGCGCTGAAGATCACTGCGGCTAAGCAGAACGTTCGTGTCCTGACCTGTGGTCAGTGGGCAGATCGTGTTCCGGGCCTGGACTTCAAACGCGTTAACGGCGGCCTGCTGGTTCAGGACCGTGACCTGGGCATGGTGAGTGAAGCTGAGCTGCGCGTAGTTTCCAAACGTCAGCCCACCGAACAGGAACTGCGTGATGCGCTGTTCTGCTGGAAAGTGGCGAAATTCGTGAAATCCAACGCCATTGTTTACGCCAAAGAGAACATGACGATCGGCATAGGTGCAGGCCAGATGAGCCGCGTCTATTCCGCGAAGGTAGCCGGGATTAAAGCTGCTGACGAAGGTCTGGAAGTAAAAGGCTCTGCGATGGCATCCGACGCTTTCTTCCCGTTCCGCGATGGGATTGATGCCGCAGCCGCCGCTGGCGTGAGCTGTGTTATCCAGCCTGGCGGTTCCATTCGTGATGACGAGGTTATTGCCGCCGCCGATGAACACGGCATCGCGATGATCTTTACCGACATGCGCCACTTCCGCCATTAATCCACGGAGTAGACGATGAAAGTATTAATTATTGGCAACGGCGGGCGCGAGCACGCTCTGGCCTGGAAAGCAGCCCAGTCACCGCAGGTTTCTACCGTCTTTGTGGCGCCGGGCAACGCAGGAACCGCGCTGGAACCCACGCTGCAAAACGTGGCTATCGCTGTGACCGACATTCCGGCGCTACTGAGTTTTGCCCAGAACGAGAAGATCGATCTGACTATTGTCGGTCCGGAAGCACCGCTGGTGATTGGCGTAGTCGATGCCTTCCGCGCCGCCGGTCTGAAAATCTTCGGCCCAACCGAAGGAGCCGCACAGTTGGAAGGTTCCAAAGCCTTCACCAAAGATTTTCTTGCCCGTCATAACATCCCGACGGCGGAATACCAGAACTTCACGGAAATCGAGCCTGCGCTGACCTACCTGCGCGAGAAAGGCGCGCCGATTGTCATCAAAGCCGACGGCCTGGCTGCGGGTAAAGGCGTTATCGTGGCAATGACGCTTGAAGAAGCCGAAGCTGCCGTGCATGACATGCTGGCAGGCAACGCTTTTGGCGATGCGGGCCACCGTATTGTTATCGAAGAGTTCCTCGACGGTGAAGAGGCGAGCTTTATCGTGATGGTCGACGGCGAGCACGTGCTGCCGATGGCCACCAGCCAGGATCACAAGCGTGTGGGCAATGGCGATACCGGCCCGAACACCGGCGGGATGGGTGCTTACTCGCCTGCCCCGGTGGTGACCGATGAAGTGCACAAGCGCACCATGGAACGCATCATCTGGCCAACCGTAAAAGGCATGGCCGCGGAAGGTAACACCTACACGGGTTTCCTGTACGCCGGTCTGATGATCGACAAACAGGGCAATCCGAAGGTTATTGAGTTCAACTGCCGCTTCGGCGATCCGGAGACTCAGCCAATCATGCTGCGTATGAAATCGGACCTGGTGGAGCTGTGTCTGGCCGCCTGCGACGGTAAGCTGGACGAGAAAACCTCCGAGTGGGACGAGCGCGCCGCGCTGGGCGTGGTGATCGCTGCCGGTGGTTATCCGGGCAACTACACCACGGGCGATGAGATCCACGGCCTGCCTCTGGAAGAAGTCGCTGACGGTAAAGTATTCCATGCCGGAACCAAAATGTCCGCTGACGATCGCGTGCTGACCAACGGGGGCCGCGTTCTGTGCGCAACCGCGCTGGGTCATACCGTTGCACAAGCGCAGAAGCGCGCTTACGCGTTAATGACCGATATTCGCTGGAACGGCAGCTTTAGCCGCAACGATATCGGCTGGCGCGCCATCGAGCGTGAGCAAAACTAACGGCTGAGTTTGGCCAGCAGCGTTTTACGCGTGATGCCTAACTGACGGGCGGCTTCGGTTTTGTTGCCGCCCGTTTTTTCCAGCGCCGCCAAAATCACCTCTTTTTCGACATCTACCAGCGGTTGGATCTCCAGACTGTTCTCTGCTTTTATCGGCGTCGCGGCAATCGCCAGCGGCAGCTCGCGCTCGGAAATGTATTCCCCCGTCAGCAAGACCACCGCGCGCTCAATCGCATTTTCCAGTTCGCGAATATTTCCCGGCCAGTCGTAGTGGATCAACTGGTCCATCGCCTGCGGCGTAAAACCTTTCACCACTTTGCGGTTACGCTCAGCAAAACGCTGGAGAAAATGCCCGGCCAGTAGCGGGATATCTTCCCGACGCTGACGTAATGCAGGCATTTCAATGGTGACGACGTTCAGGCGATAGTAGAGATCCTGCCGAAAGCGCCCGGCGCTGACTTCTTCCGCAAGATCGCGATGCGTGGCGGCGATCAGTCGGACATCTACAGCAAGGGTTTGATTACTGCCCACGCGCTGGACTTCACGCTCCTGGATCGCCCGCAGCAGACGCACCTGCATCAGCGGTGAAATATCGCCAATCTCATCAAGAAACAGCGTGCCGCCGTCGGCTTCCACAAAGCGCCCTTCCCGGCGTTTATCCGCCCCGGTAAACGCACCTTTCTCGTGACCAAAAAGTTCGGACTCCAGCAGCGATTCATTGAGCGCCGCGCAGTTGAGCGTCACTAACGGTTTATCGCGGCGGGCACTACTGGCGTGTAGCGCCCGGGCCACCAGTTCTTTGCCGGTTCCGGAGTCTCCGTGAATGAGCACTGTGGCATCCGACGGCGCAACCATGGCAATTTCGTTAAGCAGGTGCTGCATCGCCGGACTGCTGCCAATCATGCCAAACTGTGCAGCCGACGCCGACGACTGTTCAACGCCCGTTTCCCGCGTATGCGCCAGCGCCTTTTCCAGCGTGTGTTGCAAGTTGTCAAAATCCAGCGGTTTGATTAAGTAGTCCAGTGCCCCGGTTTTTAGCGCCTCAACGGCAGTCTCCACGCTGGAGAAAGCGGTCATGATCAGCACCGGAATCGCCGGATTCAGGGCTTTGATCTCTTTCAGCGTTGCGATGCCGTCCATCTGGGCCATACGCACATCGCACAACACTAAATCAAAAACGTGTTCACGCACCTGATCCAGCGCCTCTCGCCCGCTATAGGCCAGCGCAACGTCGTAGCCCCAGCCGCGCAGCAGCGCCTGCAAAATAGTGCAGTGGCTGACGTCATCGTCCACAACCAGAATATCGATTTTTCCGCGTGTCATCCTTGTCAATCCTGTGATTTCGCTTTGATCGGCAGATAAAGGGTAAAGGTCGCGCCTTTGCCCTCAGCGCTTGCCACCTGAATGGTGCCGCCGTGCTGCTCGATAATGTTCCGCACCACCGCCAGCCCCAGCCCGGTACCGTCTGCCTTCGTCGTAAAGTAAGGGGTAAAAATAGCCTCCAGTTGGTCGGGCGCAATCCCCTTCCCGCTATCGGCCACCACAATTTTAACGCGATCGGCGCTGCTTTCACTCGCTTCAACCGTAATCGCCCCCTGACGACCAATCGCATGAATGGCGTTCAGGTAAAGATTGAGCAGAACCTGCGTCAGCCGGTCGGGATCGGCCTGAATAGCGGACAGCGAGGTATTCGGCGTAAATTGCAGCTGGATTTCCCGGCTCTGAGCATCCTGGCTTACCAGATGCAGAGAGTGGGTGATGACCTCATTGAGATCCACCTGTTGTAGCGTCAGATGCGCGGGCTTTACCAGTTCCAGCAGTTCGCTCACTACCCGATTTAAGCGGTCCGCCTCTTTCGCCATCACCTGTGCCAGCTCGTGCGACTCGCCTCCTGCCGGGGTTCGTTCGGCAAAATACTTCGCTAAACCTTTGATGGACGAAAGCGGGTTACGAATTTCATGCGCAACCCCAGCTGCCAGGTGCCCGAGCGCCATCAGTTTTTCTTTACGCTTCATCGCGTCCTGCAGCTCTTTATAAGAACGCTGATAGCGCTGATACCAGAAAAACGTCAGCACGGTGGCCAGCAGCACCGCCGCCAGCGCAGACAGGACAATCAGTGTGTTACGCCACTCTCTGGCCTGAGTCGCAGCCAGCTCGCTGGCATCAAAAGCGATAAATATGGTTTGTGCGGGCGTATTGGCGTGATCGTCATTACCGGAGCAACGCGCCATACCGTGCCTCCCGGCCCCATACATCGGCTGAAACTGGCGATAAATCTCCAGAGCTGGCGTTTTTTCATCCTCCCCTGTAGGGATCTCGATATGCCGCCAGCTTTCTTGTTCTCCAGGATTTAACTGGCGTAGGACATCCGGTGAATAGAGCGTTTTACCAACCATCGCGAAATTGCTGTGGGTGATGATGACACCATGCTCGTCAACGACAGCAAACCAGAGCACGCCCGGCTGTACCGCCATTTGCTCCAGCAGCGTCTGTTGCTGAGCATGATGCATACGCATTCCCATGCCCACGCGCGTACCAGACTCCAGGGCGCGGATCAGCACGCTTCCCTTTTCCAGTAGCGTTTGTCGGGCGGCATCACTTTCCCGACCATAGTCCCGAATGGTCATGATGGAAAACCATCCCACCAAAATCAGGATCGCCGCCGGTAATAACCGACTCAGCCACTTAGCCACCGTATCCTTATCAAGACGCATACGTTCTTCCTTTATCCACCGTTTCCTTTCTTCATTTCAGGTATACAGCAGAAATCATGCCATCTTTTCGCCCTGAGAACCCTGTCCTCAGGCACAAACCGCGGCAACTGGCGGGTAAAAATGACCCACTGTACCGTTCTGGCGAGTCATTTTTACTCGCTTACAGCCTGATGGCCGCCACGCGCTCCCCGTAGCACAAGGACGTTCAGGTTGGCACGGAAGATGCAAAAGGGAAAGTAAGCTAACCAACAGGATAACGAACAATGAAACGGAACAACAAACTGGCGCTGATTGCACTCTCTCTTATAGCTCTGGGCTCCACCCCGGCGCTGGCGCAGCATCACTGGGGCAATGGTGAGGGAATGTGGCAGCAGGGTACGCCAATGACCACCGAGCAGCAGGCTGCAGCCCAGAAAATCTATGATGATTACTACGCGCAGACCAGCGCGTTACGCCAACAGCTGACATCCAAACGTTACGAATACAACGCGTTGTTAACGGCCAGTTCGCCGGACACTGCAAAAATTAATGCGGTGGCAAAAGAGATGGAGTCTCTGAATCAGTCACTGGACGAGCAGCGTGTTAAACGCGATGTCGCAATGGCGCAGGCGGGCGTGCCTCGCGGGGCTGGAATGGGCTACGGCGGATGCGGCGGTAGCGGTAACCATCGCGGCGGTGGTCATATGGGAATGGGCCACTGGTAAACGAATTTGCCGGATGGCAGCCTCGCCTTATCCGGCCTACCGATTACCTGCCATCAGGTTTTCAGAAGGTTTTGGCTGTAGGCTGCCAGTGACAAAAATCTTCGTTGGCGACCAGCAGTAGCTGAGATCCTTCGGGCGCTTCCAGCCATGCCACGCTCACCTCTACAGATGAATGACTCTGGCGGCGCTCAATATGGTTTATCGCCCACGCTTCCAGATCGGGCTTCAGCGTTTCGCCTTCACAGGTCGTGACCGTGTTATTCGCATGCCAACGCCCCTGACGCAATATCACCCGTCCCTGACGCAGCGCATCGCTGGTCTGGCGGATTTGATCGGCACGATAGCGGTAGAGCGCAATTTGATCGCTGGAAAGCTGCTGCTTAAGACCGTCGACCTCACGCTGCATAAAACTCAGTTCACCCCGATCGTCGAAACGGATACGAACGTGCTCCGGCGGTTGGCTGTAAACGTTAAGTTCGATCAGAGAAAGGGAATCACCCTGCCAGCGGTATTCACTGGTGGTGGTACTGCCGCTACGCCACGGACTAAAAACGGAGAGCAGATGAACATCATCGTTGGAATCTTTACGCCAGACGCGTACAGCTCCCTGATCGCCAACATAACCGCTGGCCGTGAACGGAGGAAGCTCAGAATGGCGACTGCAGGCAGACAGCAACAGAACACCTGAAAGCCAAAGCGTATGACGCCAGATGGACAAAAGGGGCGAAACCGCCCCTTCGATAAAACTGTTCACTGCCACGCGAATTACTTAACCGCGTCTTTCAGTGCTTTACCAGAAACAAATGCCGGTACGTTAGCTGCGGCGATTTTGATTTCTTTACCGGTCTGCGGGTTGCGGCCAGTGCGCTCAGCGCGGTGGTTCACTTTGAAGGTACCGAAACCAACCAGTTGTACAGCATCGCCTTCTTTCAGAGACTCAGTAATAGCAGCCAGAGTGGATTCCAGAGCAGCTTTAGCCTGTGTTTTAGACAGTTCTGCTTTGTCTGCAATTACATCAATCAGTTGAGTCTTGTTCATAAGTTATCCTTACAATGTGTTTATCGCTTGCTAAGCATCGAGTGCGACGGAAATGCCAGAAAAGCACTCTCCTGCATACACGCACCGATAGCCACTTTTCTTCGCCCCCCAAATGTAGACCAGACGGGGGGCGGATGGGAAGCCTTCAGGCACGACAAATCAGGCGATAAATCACGTTTTGTGGTGTCATTGCTGAAAAATTATACCAATATTGCTCTCGCCAGCCTCGCGCAGGTCTGCACGCAGCCCTTTTATCAGCTCAAGATCGCGTTCTTCACAATCGGCTAAAAGTCGGAATATTTCCCACTGAATATCCCATTCCTGTTCAACAGCAGGGTTCTCTTTCAGCTCTTCATCGGTCATTTCGCGACCGGCCTGGGTCATTTCCAGCATCGCGACGGTGGTAATAGACGCCTTACTGACTTCAATCGCGTGTTCCAGCGTTTCACCACTCAGGCGTGAATGCATTAATTCGCTCAGGGCAACGCAGGCATCAATTGCCGGATACACGCCGTACAGATCGTAATCGTCTGCGGACGGAATAGCCTCTTCAAACTTTTCCAGTTGGCTGTCGAAATTGATTTTCGCATCCTTGACCGTCAGGACTTCCCAGATTAAATCCAGAATTCGGCGGTAAATCTGCCCATCACCAAACTCAGTTTGCTTGCAAAACATGGCGTAGTTTGGGTACATGCGCTCACACAGACAGGCCATAAAGGTGACGTGCTGCCAGCTTTCCAGCTTCTCCAGACGCAGATGAATCGGGTTTTGTAACATGATGAGTTCTCGAATACGGAAATTAGTCGCAGTTTACCCGATATGGGGCATTTTTGCTGCAAGCCGCGTAAAAGCCGGGCGTTCGGATGCCACCGCATCCGCCCAGCGCGTAGGTTCCGGCAGACGATAGCCGTTCATACACTGCTGTACCCACGCCAGTGCGCTGTCCATGCCCACGCGATGGCCGGTAGAGATAAATAGCGGGTTACAGCGTGCTTTGCTGCGCCAGACCCACGCCAGCTGTTCGCCTTTATCCAGCAACGGCGCTAACGCTCCGGGTTCGGCAGCGAGCGGCTCAAACTTGCCGCACAACCGTTTTTTCGCCACGCCAATCGTCGGGACATCCACCAGCAGACCAAAATGGCTGGCGACACCAAGACGGCGCGGATGGGAAATGCCGTGACCATCAACGAATACTAAGTCAGGTTTCTGCGAAAGCTGCTCCCACGCTGCCAGCAGCGCAGGATATTCGCGAAAAGAGAGAAAACCGGGGATATACGGCATGGTGGTGGCGATGCGCGCCACCTTGTATTCAACCAGCTCAAGCGAAGGGTACTTCAGTAGAACGATGGCGGCTCGCGTCACGTCTCCGCCCTGCTCAAACCCCACGTCCGCCCCGGCGATCAGATCTGGCGGATCGTTCTGCAGGCGATCCTCGCGGATCACTGAAGAAGCCAGTTCACGCTGCTGCGCGCGGAGCGACGCGAGATCCATAGTCACGCCTTAGCGGTGGTACTGTTCAGATAAACGATGTACCGCCTCCACAAAGACGCCCGCATGTTCTGGCGGCACGTCCTGGTGGATACCATGTCCAAGGTTAAAGACATGGCCTTCACCCTCGCCGAAGCCAGCAAGTATCGTGGCGACTTCTTCTTCAATACGAGCCGCTGGCGCATACAGCATGGATGGGTCCATATTGCCCTGCAGCGCAACCTTATGACCTACGCGACGACGCGCATCAGCAATGTCTGTCGTCCAGTCGAGACCCAGAGCATCGCAGCCGGTTTCCGCCATCGCTTCCAGCCACTGTCCGCCGCCTTTGGTGAACAGGGTTACCGGCACACGGCGTCCGTCGTTTTCACGCAGCAGACCATCGACAATTTTGTGCATGTAGTAGAGAGAGAACTGCTGATAATCACGCCCGGTCAGCACGCCGCCCCAGGTGTCGAATATCATCACCGACTGCGCGCCCGCTTTGATCTGCGCGTTCAGGTACAGCGTGACGCTTTTCGCCAGCTTATCAAGCAACAGGTGCAGCGCTTTTGGATCGGCGTACATCATCTTTTTAATCACGGTGAACGCTTTGCTGCTGCCGCCTTCCACCATGTAAGTCGCCAGCGTCCATGGACTACCAGAGAAGCCGATCAGCGGCACGTCGCCTTTCAGTTCACGGCGAATGGTGCGCACCGCGTTCATCACGTAGCCCAGTTCACCTTCTGGATCCGGGATCGGCAGTTTATCTACATCGGCCTTACAGGTGATGGGAGAGGTAAAGCGTGGGCCTTCGCCAGCTTCAAAATACAGCCCGAGTCCCATCGCATCCGGGATAGTCAAAATGTCCGAAAAGAGGATTGCCGCATCAAGCTTATAGCGACGCAGCGGCTGCAGCGTGACTTCGCAGGCAAGCTCGGCGTTTTTGCACAGAGCCATAAAATCGCCCGCCTCGGCACGCGTGGCTTTATATTCCGGTAGATAGCGGCCCGCCTGGCGCATCATCCATACCGGAGTGACATCAACGGGCTGGCGCAGCAGCGCACGCAGGTAACGATCGTTCTTCAGTTCGGTCATTTTTGCAGTTCCTTATTGCGTCAGTCCATCAGTGTATCATCACTCGTTCTTTACTCGTACTCAGCCCGACACATTGCCACGGTATCTTCAATCAATCGACGTGCGACGGTGCCTGGCGGGGGAAGCAGCGGTAAATCATCGTAGCGATACCAGTTTGCTTCCAGCAGTTCTTTCGGGTCGATAACAATCTCTCCGCTATCATACTCTGCCATAAACGCGGTCATCAAAGACTGCGGGAACGGCCAGGGTTGGGAGGTGATGTAGCGCAGGTTTTTCACCTTAATACCGCTCTCTTCCATCACTTCCCGCGCAACCGCCTGCTCTAACGTCTCCCCCACTTCAACAAAACCGGCCAGCACGGTATGTACACCGTTACGGTGGCGAACATGCTGAGCCAGCAGAATGGAATCATCACGGCGAATAGCGACAATAATGCAGGGGGCAATTTGCGGGTAATAACGTTCACGGCAGTGGCTGCACAGCATTGCCCATTCGGTTTTACTCGGGTGCATAGGATGGCCGCAGTAGCCGCAGAATTTATGCGAGCGGTAGAATTCCGCCAGTTGCACACCTCGCCCGGCCAGTTGAAACAGACCGACATCCTGATCGATAACCTGACGCACCGAACCCATATCATGGCGACGTTGCTGCAGTACCAGCCAGACGGTTTCGCCCTCCCACTCGCCTATCGCAAGTGCCCGCTGGCCGACTAAATCAAAACTTGCCGCTTCACCGTAAGGCAGTTCGCCACGAGGCAACCATAATTTTTGCTCATGACTGACGATCCACCAGCCGCTGTCTAATTTTTCAATTATACGATCCATATCTCTTGCGCAACCTTTGCTTCACAGGCATGTTGTTTACATTATTTTTACATTTATCGGTGAGCAGTTCCTAAACACCATTTTGCGGAGTCAATCATGCTAAACCAGCTGGAAAGCCTGACGGAGCACGTCGGAGGAAGTAATAAACTGGTTGATCGCTGGCTACATGTACGTAAGCACCTGCTCGCGGCTTACTACAATCTGGTTGGCATTAAGCCTGGCAAAGAATCGTACATGCGGCTCAATGAAAAAGCGCTGGATGATTTTTGTCAGAGCCTGGTCGACTACCTCTCCACCGGACACTTCAGTATTTATGAACGTATTCTGCATAAATTGGAAGGGAACGGGCAGCTTTTAAAAGCCACAAAAATTTGGCCATTACTGGAAGCCAACACGCAGTTGATCATGGACTACTATGATTCCAGTCTGGAAAACGCGATTGATCACGATAATTACCTGGAATTTCAACAGGCATTGTCAGATCTCGGCGAGGCGCTGGAGGCCCGGTTTGTCCTGGAAGACAAGCTGATTATGCTGGTGTTTGATGCGATGCACGACAACGCAATGATCAAACGCCCTGCTTGAGATTTGCGGCATTAACGCGTAGTTTACATTCATTACCTCTTTACTGAGGTTACTTCTTGTCGGAGTGCTTATTTTCCACAAAAGCATTCGTGATGCGTCGAGGCGGCGAGTCAGTGAATCTCCAGGAGCTTACCTAAGTAAGTGACTGGAGTGAGCAGACGAAGCCAACAAAGAGGCAGCGCGAAGGATGACGTGGAAAAGGCTGAGACCGTTAATTCGGGATCCGCGGAACCTGATCAGGTTAAAACCTGCGAAGGGAACAAGAGTCAATCTGCAATAGCATCGCCCCCGGGCGAGCTTCTCTCTTGCTTCATCCGTCGTCTGACAAGCCATATCCTTACTTTTTTGGAATGAGCTATGTCTGCCACTACTAAACCATCACGCCGCGAACTGCGCGCGCAAGCCCAACACTTTATCGACACGCTGGAAGGGACCGCCTTTCCTGAGTCAAAACGCATCTACATCACCGGTTCACAACCAGATATCCGCATTCCGATGCGCGAAATCCAGCTTAGCCCGACGCTGATTGGCGGTTCAAAAGATACTCCACAGTTCGAAGAGAACGAAGCTATCCCGGTTTACGACACCTCCGGTCCGTATGGCGATCCGGATGTGGCGATTAACGTCCAGCAGGGGCTGGCAAAGCTGCGCCAGCCGTGGATTGCCGCGCGTAACGATAGCGAAGAGTTAGACGACCGCAGCTCCGCTTACACCAAAGAGCGTCTGGCCGACGATGGTCTGGATGAGTTGCGTTTCACCGGCCTGCTGACGCCAAAACGCGCTAAAGCCGGTAACTGCGTCACCCAACTGCACTACGCCCGTCAGGGGATCGTGACGCCGGAAATGGAGTTTATCGCCATCCGTGAAAACATGGGTCGCGAGCGTATTCGTAGTGAAGTGCTGCACCACCAGCATCCGGGCATGAACTTTGGCGCTCGCCTGCCGGAAAATATCACCCCGGAATTCGTGCGAGATGAAGTGGCCGCTGGCCGCGCGATTATTCCTGCCAACATCAACCATCCGGAATCGGAACCGATGATCATCGGACGTAACTTCCTGGTGAAGGTCAACGCCAACATCGGTAACTCGGCGGTCACTTCCTCTATCGAAGAAGAGGTGGAAAAACTGGTGTGGTCGACCCGTTGGGGCGCAGATACGGTGATGGACCTCTCCACCGGACGCTATATTCACGAAACCCGCGAATGGATCCTGCGTAACAGCCCGGTACCGATCGGCACCGTACCGATCTACCAGGCCCTGGAGAAGGTCAACGGGATCGCCGAAGATCTCACCTGGGAAGCGTTCCGCGATACGCTGCTGGAGCAGGCTGAGCAGGGCGTCGACTACTTCACCATCCACGCGGGCGTGCTGCTGCGCTACGTGCCGATGACTGCCAAACGCCTGACCGGCATTGTCTCGCGCGGCGGTTCAATCATGGCGAAATGGTGCCTCTCCCATCACAAAGAGAACTTCCTGTTCGAACATTTCCGTGAAATCTGCGAAATCTGTGCCGCCTACGACGTTTCACTCTCATTAGGTGATGGTCTGCGTCCAGGTTCGATCCAGGATGCCAACGACGAAGCGCAGTTCTCCGAGCTGCATACGCTGGGTGAACTGACCAAAATCGCCTGGGAATACGACGTGCAGGTGATGATTGAAGGCCCGGGGCATGTGCCGATGCATATGATACAGCGCAACATGACCGAAGAGTTGGATAGCTGCCACGAAGCGCCGTTCTACACCTTAGGGCCGTTGACTACCGACATTGCGCCGGGCTATGACCACTTCACTTCCGGTATCGGTGCGGCGATGATTGGCTGGTTTGGCTGCGCGATGCTGTGCTACGTCACGCCAAAAGAGCACCTTGGCCTGCCGAACAAAGAGGACGTAAAGCAGGGACTGATTACCTACAAGATTGCCGCCCACGCCGCTGACTTAGCCAAAGGCCATCCTGGCGCGCAGATCCGCGATAACGCGATGTCGAAAGCGCGCTTCGAATTCCGCTGGGAAGACCAGTTTAACCTGGCGCTCGACCCGTTCACCGCCCGCGCCTATCACGATGAAACCCTGCCGCAGGAGTCCGGCAAGGTCGCCCATTTCTGCTCCATGTGCGGGCCGAAGTTCTGCTCAATGAAAATCAGCCAGGAAGTGCGCGACTACGCCGCCGCGCAGACTATTGAAGTGGGGATGGCGGATATGTCGGAGAACTTCCGCGCCAAAGGCGGTGAAATCTACCTCAAGAAAGAGGAGGCGTAATGTACCAGCCTGATTTCCCGACCGTGCCATTCCGTCTCGGGCTTTACCCGGTGGTGGACGGGGTTGAATGGATTGAACGCCTGTTGGAGGCGGGCGTGCGCACGATCCAACTGCGCATCAAAGATAAGCATGATGACGAGGTCGAAGCCGACGTCATTGCCGCCATTGAACTGGGGCGTCGCTATGACGCCCGCCTGTTTATCAACGACTACTGGCGACTGGCAATCAAACATAACGCCTACGGTGTACATCTGGGCCAGGAAGACCTCGAAACCACCGATCTGAAGGCAATTCAGGCGGCGGGGTTACGCCTGGGCGTTTCCACCCACGATGATATGGAGATCGACGTGGCGCTCGCCGCTCGCCCTTCTTACATCGCGCTGGGTCATGTCTTCCCCACGCAAACCAAGCAGATGCCTTCCGCCCCGCAGGGGCTGGTGCAGCTGGCAAGCCATATTGCACGACTGACGGATTACCCCACCGTTGCCATCGGCGGAATCAGTCTTGAGCGCGCCCCGGCGGTTCTGGCAACCGGCGTAGGCAGCATCGCCGTGGTCAGTGCCATCACCCAGGCGGCTGACTGGCGCGATGCCACGACGCAGCTGCTCTCACTTGCAGGAGTCGGCGATGAATGACCGCGATTTCATGCGCTACAGCCGTCAGATCCTGCTCGGTGATATTGCCATTGAGGGCCAGCAAAAGCTCAATGCAAGCCACGTGCTGATTGTCGGTTTGGGTGGTCTTGGTTCGCCTGCCGCGCTGTATCTGGCGGGGGCTGGCATCGGTAAACTGACGCTGGTTGACGATGACGACGTGCATCTGAGTAATCTGCAACGGCAGATCCTGTTTACCACCGATGATATCGCACGCTCCAAATCACAGGTTGCCCAGCAGCGGCTGATGCGGCTTAACCCGGATATCGAACTGGTATCGCTCCAGCAGCGACTGAAAGGCGATGCGCTCCGGCATGCGGTGGCACGAGCCGACGTGGTGCTCGACTGTACCGATAACATGGCCACGCGCCAGGACATTAACGCCGCCTGCGTAGCGCTGAATACGCCGCTGATTACTGCCAGCGCCGTCGGCTTTGGCGGCCAGCTAATGGTGCTGACGCCGCCGTGGGAGCAAGGCTGCTACCGCTGCCTGTGGCCGGACGATGTAGAGCCCGAGCGCAACTGCCGCACCGCCGGTATCGTCGGCCCGGTCGTTGGCATCATGGGCACTTTGCAGGCGCTGGAAGCCATTAAGTTACTAAGCGGTATCGACACACCGAGCGGCGAACTTCGCTTGTTTGACGGTAAAACTAGCCAGTGGCGCAGCCTCGCGCTGCGTCGTGCCAGCGGCTGCCCGGTATGCGGAGGGCGGCATGAAAATTCAATTCAATGATGAGCCGATGCTGTGCGCCGACGGGCAAACCGTCAGCGAACTGCTCACTGCGCTTGATCAGCACAAACCGGGAGCCGCGCTGGCGCTCAATCGACAAATCCTGCCGCGCGAGCAGTGGGAACAGCAAATCGTGCAGGAAGGCGACCAGATCCTGCTTTTTCAGGTTATTGCAGGAGGTTGATATGTTACGTATTGCCGACAAAACGTTCGATTCACATCTGTTCACCGGTACCGGAAAATTTGCCTCATCACAGCTGATGGTCGACGCCATTCGCGCCTCCGGCAGCCAGCTGGTGACGCTGGCGATGAAGCGCGTAGATTTGCGCCAGCATAACGATGCCATTCTGGCCCCGCTGGTCGAAGCGGGCGTGACGCTGCTGCCTAACACATCCGGGGCCAAAACCGCTGAAGAAGCTGTCTTTGCCGCGCAGGTGGCGCGCGAAGCACTGGGCACCAACTGGCTGAAATTAGAAATCCACCCGGATGCCCGCTGGCTGCTGCCGGATCCGATCGAAACACTAAAAGCCGCCGAGACGCTGGTGAAGCAGGGCTTCGTGGTACTGCCTTACTGCGGTGCGGATCCGGTACTGTGCAAACGGCTGGAAGAAGCTGGTTGCGCGGCGGTGATGCCGCTCGGCGCGCCTATCGGTTCTAACCAGGGGCTGGAAACCAAAGCGATGCTGGAGATTATTATCCAGCAGGCGAGCGTGCCGGTGGTGGTCGATGCGGGTATCGGCGTACCCAGCCACGCCACACAGGCGCTGGAAATGGGTGCCGACGCGGTACTGGTCAACACCGCGATTGCCGTAGCGGATGACCCAGTGATGATGGCGACGGCGTTCCGGCTGGCGGTTGAGGCGGGCATACTGGCGCGTCAGGCTGTACCGGGCAGCAAAAGTTCACAGGCGAGCGCCACCAGCCCGTTAACCGGATTCCTGGAGGCCTTCGCATGAAAACGTTCAGCGACCACTGGCGACAGCTGGAGTGGGACGACATCCGCCTGCGCATCAACGGTAAAACTGCCGCTGACGTGGAGCGCGCCCTCAACGCTTCACAGCTTAGTCGCGAGGATTTAATGGCCCTACTCTCGCCTGCCGCTGCTGATTATCTGGAGCCGCTGGCACAGCGGGCGCAAAAGCTGACCCGCCAGCGCTTTGGCAATACCGTCAGTTTTTACGTGCCGCTGTATCTCTCGAATCTGTGTGCTAACGACTGCACTTACTGCGGCTTCTCCATGAGCAACCGTATCAAACGCAAAACGCTGGACGGAGATGAGATAAAACGAGAGTGTGCGGCTATCCGTGAGCTGGGTTTTGAGCATCTGCTGCTGGTCACCGGTGAGCATCAGGCGAAAGTCGGGATGGATTACTTCCGTCGCCATTTACCCGACATTCGTCAGCAATTTTCATCTTTACAGATGGAGGTGCAACCTCTGTCAGCGGCTGAATATGCTGAGCTAAAAGTGCTTGGCCTGGATGGCGTGATGGTTTATCAGGAGAGCTACCACGAGGCAACTTACGCCCGGCATCATCTGAAGGGGAAAAAGCAGGACTTCTTCTGGCGGCTGGAAACGCCGGACAGATTAGGTCGCGCCGGTATCGACAAAATTGGCCTTGGGGCGCTAATTGGCTTATCCGACAGCTGGCGGGTCGATTGCTATATGGTGGCCGAACATTTGCTGTGGATGCAGCAACACTACTGGCAAAGCCGCTACTCTATCTCGTTCCCTCGCCTGCGCCCGTGTACCGGGGGTATTGAGCCGGCATCGCTCATGGACGAACGTCAACTGGTGCAAACCATTTGTGCGTTTCGCTTACTGGCACCGGAAATAGAGTTGTCGCTCTCCACCCGAGAATCACCGTGGTTTCGCGATCATATGATCCCGCTGGCGATTAACAACGTTAGCGCCTTCTCGAAAACGCAGCCCGGTGGTTATGCCGACAATCATCCTGAGCTGGAACAATTTTCTCCGCACGACGCTCGTCGCCCAGAAACCGTTGCTGAAGCATTAATGGAGCAGGGATTACAGCCCGTATGGAAAGACTGGGATAATTTTCTCGGGCGTGTGTCACAGATGTAGTAACCCGGATGTAAAAACAAAAAAACCCGCTTTCGCGGGTTTTTTCTTCACTGACACTTATCTGCTCAGGCTCTGGCCTTCATCGCTATCGTAAGCGTTGGTGAGATTATCGGCGATTACAGCGCGATAACGTTAACAGCAGACGGGCCTTTAGCACCGTTCTCAACAGAGAACTCTACTTTTTGACCTTCGTCTAAGGTTTTATAATCGTTGCTCTGGATAGCTGAAAAATGCACGAACACATCCTTGCTACCGTCCTGAGGAGTGATAAAGCCGAAGCCTTTCTCAGAGTTAAACCATTTTACTAAACCAGTCATTTTGTTAGACATAGATACTTCCTTTCATATTTTGAGCCGCTTATGCAGCGAAGATGGCCTGTTTTGCAGAAATTAACTTATGGGGCACTTAGGAGGAGGCTCATGAAGAAGGGGTATCTGAGGATAACGCTTGAACTGAGAACTGCTTTACTAAAACTGCTTTCATAAGGTCTGTGTTCCAAACCGATGTCGCTATAGTAGACTTACTTCTAATCATTAAGCAAGCATTAATTTTTTTAATCCGCTTCATCAGGTGAAATGTTGAGCTGTTGCGCTTGAGAGTCTACGGTATTGCCTTGATATACATATAATAAAAGCCCTGACCGTTGCAGCCAGGGCTTTAAGTTACTACAAACTTCAGATTTAACATTAATTAACTTACAATTTAATACTGCTGATGGTACTACTTTTTAAATGTACACGTTTACCACAGATAATATTGGAGAATGATACTAACTAAACCTTCCTCTATTTACCGTTAAACATATTCCGCCAGCTTGATATACAAACTCAAGAATGGCGACCTAAACAAGTACACTTCCCCTCGCGACATATACTTTTTGATGCGTGGCCTTACTTCCCTTGCGATAGTTCAATAATGAGTACCGCAAACATTAACTATTAAATCATGGCCTTACATCGTCGCGCTTGCTTAACTTTTTGCGATTACATATATCAACTACGTAGCCTTAAAGCATTGTCGATGTGAAAAATAATAACTTCAACGTCGACTATCCCATACAAAAAATACTTCGTGGCCTTTATCGCAAACCCCCTATCGAACTCTACTAACACTTACTGCTTTAACAGCGACCTACCATTTCTCTGCTGTTAAGTATTAACATACGGATTTAAAAAACAGTGTCAATACTGTTTTTAATGACATGTCTTTATTGACAGTATTCATAAGATTTTACGTCAGGCAAAAAAAACCCGCCGAGGCGGGTTTTTCATTACGGTCAGCAACGATTAATCGTTGTTAGAGCCGCCCAGACCTGCGTTCAGCAGTTCTGCCAGGCTGGCAGATGCATCTTCAGCAGTAACCTGAGGTGCAGCCGGCTGTTCGCCCGCGGCACGACGGCGCATACGATCCTGGTGGTACGCATAACCGGTACCGGCAGGGATCAGACGACCCACGATAACGTTCTCTTTCAGGCCACGCAGTTCGTCGCGTTTACCCGCAACGGCTGCTTCGGTCAGGACACGCGTGGTCTCCTGGAACGATGCGGCAGAGATGAACGATTCGGTTGCCAGAGACGCTTTGGTGATACCCAGCAGGTCGCGGGAATACGTTGCCGCCACTTTGCCGTTCGCTTCCAGATCGCGGTTAGCAATCTTGACGCGGGAGTATTCAACCTGCTCGCCTTCCAGGAAGTCGGAGCTACCAGCACTGTCGATGGTCGCTTTACGCAGCATCTGACGAACGATAACTTCGATGTGTTTATCGTTAATCTTAACGCCTTGCAGACGGTATACGTCCTGTACTTCGTTGGTGATGTAACGCGTTACCGCGTGTACGCCACGAAGACGCAGGATGTCGTGCGGCGCTTCCGGACCATCAGAAACCACGTCACCACGTTCTACACGTTCACCTTCGAACACGTTGAGCTGACGCCATTTTGGAATCATCTCTTCGTACGGTTCGCTGCCATCTAACGGGGTGATAACCAGACGACGCTTCCCTTTGGTTTCTTTACCGAAGGAAATGATACCGCTGATTTCCGCAAGGATAGCTGGCTCTTTCGGACGACGTGCTTCGAACAGATCCGCAACGCGCGGCAGACCACCGGTGATGTCCTTGGTACCGCCGGATTCCTGAGGAATACGCGCCAGGGTGTCACCCGCACTGATCTGAACGCCATCTTCCAGCTGAACAATCGCTTTACCCGGCAGGAAGTACTGAGCAGACATATCAGTGCCTGGGATCAGAACGTCGTTACCGTTAGCATCAACAATTTTCAGTGCCGGACGCAGGTCTTTACCACCTGCAGTACGCTCTGCAGAATCCAGAACAACCAGAGAAGACAGACCGGTCAGTTCGTCGGTCTGGCGAGTAATGGTCTGGCCGTCGATCATATCAGTAAAGCGGATGAAACCACTTACTTCAGTGATAACTGGCATGGTGTGCGGATCCCAGTTTGCTACGGTTTCGCCGCCAGCAACCTGCTCACCATCACCTTTACCCATTACCGCGCCGTATGGCACTTTATAGCTTTCTTTGGTACGACCGAATTCGTCGATCAGTTTCAGCTCGGTGTTACGCGAGGTCACTACCAGCTTACCGGCAGAGTTCACAACCGACTTCGCATTGCTCAGACGGATGCTACCTTTGTTTTTCACCTGGATGCTGGATTCAGCAGCCGCACGAGATGCCGCACCACCGATGTGGAACGTACGCATCGTCAGCTGTGTACCCGGTTCACCGATGGACTGTGCCGCGATAACGCCGATTGCTTCACCTTTGTTGATGATGTGGCCACGCGCCAGGTCACGACCGTAGCAGTGCGCACATACACCAAAGTCGGTGTCACAAGATACAACAGAACGTACTTTGACGGAGTCAACGGAGTTCTCTTCCAGCAGGTCACACCAATGCTCGTGCAGCAGCGTGTTG
Source organism: Citrobacter sp. FP75 (assembly GCF_018342065.1). Classification (GTDB taxonomy): domain Bacteria; phylum Pseudomonadota; class Gammaproteobacteria; order Enterobacterales; family Enterobacteriaceae; genus Citrobacter. The sequence goes on from NZ_JAFDOE010000014.1 coordinate 20,500, forward strand.
CGTGGAACCAGAATATCCGCGGTGCCCGGCTTCAGAACGTCTTCAGCAGTCACACGACCCAGAACGCGATCGCGCAGTGGCTCTTTAACGTCACCACCCTCGATAACCGGGGTCATGGTGATGCCTTCCAGCGTGCCACAGTCATCTTCAGTAACAACCAGATCCTGCGCAACGTCAACCAGACGACGAGTCAGATAACCGGAGTTTGCTGTTTTCAGTGCGGTATCCGCCAGACCTTTACGCGCACCGTGCGTGGAGATGAAGTACTGGAGTACGTTCAGACCTTCACGGAAGTTCGCGGTGATTGGCGTTTCGATGATGGAGCCATCTGGCTTCGCCATCAGACCACGCATACCTGCCAGCTGACGAATCTGTGCTGCAGAACCACGCGCACCGGAGTCGGCCATCATGTAGATGCTGTTGAAAGAAACCTGCTGCTCTTCTACGCCGTCACGGTTAATCACGGTTTCGGTTTGCAGGTTATCCATCATCGCTTTGGATACACGATCGTTCGCCGCAGCCCAGATATCGATAACTTTGTTATAGCGTTCGCCTGCGGTTACCAGACCAGACTGGAACTGCTCCTGAATCTCAGCAACTTCCGCTTCCGCTTCGCTGATGATTTCGTATTTCTTCTCTGGGATAACCATGTCGTCGATACCAACAGAGGCGCCTGAGCGCGCTGCATAGGCAAAGCCGGTGTACATTGTCTGGTCAGCGAAGATAACGGTCGGCTTCAGACCCAAAATGCGGTAACAGGTGTTCAGCATTTTGGAGATCGCTTTCTTGCCCAGCGCCTGGTTGACGATGGAGAAAGGCAGACCTTTCGGCACGATCATCCACAGAATGGCGCGACCAACGGTCGTGTCTTTCAGGCTGGTGTGCGCAACGAATTCGCCGTTTTCATCTTTTTCGTATTCGGTGATACGCACTTTAACGCGCGCATGCAGAGAAGCCAGACCTGCGCGATAAATACGCTCAGCTTCTTTCGGGCCAGTCAGCACCATGCCTTCGCCTTTGGCGTTAACACAGTCGCGGGTCATGTAGTACAGACCCAATACAACGTCCTGAGACGGAACGATGATAGGTTCGCCGTTCGCCGGAGACAGGATGTTGTTGGTAGACATCATCAGCGCACGCGCTTCAAGCTGGGCTTCCAGCGTCAGCGGTACGTGAACTGCCATCTGGTCACCATCGAAGTCGGCGTTATATGCCGCACAAACCAGCGGGTGCAGCTGAATAGCTTTACCTTCGATCAGTACTGGCTCAAACGCCTGGATGCCCAGACGGTGCAGGGTTGGTGCACGGTTCAGCAGTACCGGGTGTTCGCGGATAACTTCGTCCAGGATATCCCAAACGACAGCTTCTTCACGCTCAACCATTTTCTTAGCGGCTTTGATGGTGGTGGCGAGGCCACGCAGTTCCAGCTTGCCATAGATGAACGGTTTGAACAGCTCCAGTGCCATTTTCTTCGGTAGACCGCACTGATGCAGACGCAGGTATGGACCTACGGTGATTACAGAACGACCAGAGTAGTCAACACGCTTACCGAGCAGGTTCTGACGGAAACGACCCTGCTTACCTTTGATCATATCGGCCAAAGATTTCAGAGGACGTTTGTTAGAACCGGTGATCGCACGACCGCGACGACCGTTATCCAGCAGGGCGTCAACCGCTTCCTGCAGCATACGTTTTTCGTTGCGTACGATGATGTCCGGCGCAGCCAGATCCAGCAGACGTTTCAGACGGTTGTTACGGTTGATAACGCGACGATACAGATCGTTCAGATCCGACGTTGCGAAACGACCGCCATCCAGCGGAACCAGCGGACGCAGATCTGGCGGCAGAACCGGCAGAACGGTCAGGATCATCCACTCTGGCTTGTTGCCAGACTGTACGAACGCTTCCAGCAGTTTGATACGCTTGGTCAGCTTCTTACGCTTGGTTTCGGAGTTGGTTTCGTTCAGCTCTTCGCGCAGAGTTTCACACTCTTGCTCCAGATCCATGCTTTTCAGCAGGGCCTGGATAGCTTCCGCACCCATCTTCGCGTCGAATTCGTCACCGAACTCTTCCAGCGCGTCCAGATACTGCTCTTCAGTCAGGATCTGTTGACGTTCCAGGTTGGTCATACCGCCTTCGATAACAACATATGATTCGAAGTACAGTACGCGTTCGATATCACGCAGCGGCATATCGAGCAGCAGACCGATACGGGACGGCAGCGATTTCAGGAACCAGATGTGAGCAGTCGGAGACGCCAGCTCGATGTGGCCCATACGCTCACGGCGTACTTTAGTCTGGGTCACTTCAACGCCGCACTTCTCACAGATCACACCACGGTGTTTCAGGCGCTTGTACTTACCGCACAGGCACTCGTAATCTTTCACTGGCCCAAAGATACGGGCGCAGAAAAGGCCGTCACGCTCAGGTTTGAACGTACGGTAGTTAATGGTTTCCGGCTTCTTAACTTCACCGAAAGACCATGAACGGATCATGTCTGGCGAGGCCAGAGCAATTTTGATCGCATCAAACTCTTCGGTTTTAGTCTGCGCTTTCAGAAACTTTAATAAATCTTTCACGGATTTGCTCCCGTCGGAGTTAGCACAATCTGGCGCCGGGTCTTACCCCGGCACCAGTGACCTGTTTGAGCGAGAGTTACTCGTCTTCCAGCTCGATGTTGATACCCAGCGAACGAATCTCTTTCAACAGTACGTTGAAGGATTCTGGCATGCCTGGTTCCATCTGATGGTTGCCGTCCACGATGTTTTTATACATCTTGGTACGACCATTTACGTCATCAGACTTAACGGTGAGCATTTCCTGCAGGGTGTATGCCGCGCCATATGCTTCCAGCGCCCACACTTCCATCTCCCCGAAGCGCTGACCACCGAACTGAGCCTTACCACCCAGCGGCTGCTGAGTAACCAGGCTGTAAGAACCGGTAGAACGCGCGTGCATCTTGTCATCAACCAGGTGGTTCAGTTTCAGCATGTACATGTAGCCAACGGTTACCTGGCGCTCGAATTGCTCACCGGTACGACCGTCGAACAGTGTGATCTGACCAGAAGTTGGCAGGCCACCCAGCTGTAACAGTTCCTTGATTTCAGACTCTTTCGCACCGTCGAAGACCGGCGTTGCGATCGGCATACCTTTTTTCAGGTTTTCAGCCAGACGCAGAACTTCTTCATCACTGAAGGTATTCAGGTCAACTTTCTGACGAACGTCGGTACCCAGATCGTAGGCACGCTGGATGAACTCGCGCAGTTTGGCGACTTCTTCTTGCTGCTTCAGCATGGCGTTGATTTTCTCGCCAATACCTTTCGCAGCCATACCCAGGTGAGTTTCAAGGATCTGACCGATGTTCATACGCGATGGTACGCCCAGCGGGTTCAGTACGATATCTACCGGCGTACCGTTAGCATCGTGTGGCATATCTTCGATCGGGTTGATCTTAGAGATAACACCCTTGTTACCGTGACGACCTGCCATCTTATCACCAGGCTGGATCCGACGTTTAACCGCCAGATAAACCTTAACAATCTTCAGCACGCCTGGTGCCAGATCGTCGCCCTGAGTGATTTTACGGCGTTTCGCTTCGAGTTTTTTCTCGAATTCGTGTTTCAGTTCGTCGTACTGCTCAGCCAGCTGTTCCAGCTGATTTTGTTTCTCTTCGTCGGTCAGGCCCAGTTCCAGCCAGCGATCGCGCGGCAGTTTGTCGAGCTTCTCAGCTTCAACGCCACCGGCAACCAGTACCGCGTAGATACGGCTGAACAGACCAGCTTCGAGGATCTGCAGTTCTTCAGACAGGTCTTTCTTAGCCTGCTTCAGCTGCATCTCTTCGATTTCCAGCGCACGTTTGTCTTTTTCCACGCCATCGCGGGTAAAGACCTGAACGTCGATAATCGTACCGGAAACACCGTTTGGTACGCGCAGAGAAGAGTCTTTAACGTCAGACGCTTTCTCACCGAAGATCGCACGCAGCAGCTTCTCTTCTGGGGTCAGCTGGGTTTCACCTTTCGGCGTTACCTTACCTACCAGAATATCGCCACCGGTCACTTCCGCACCGATATAAACGATACCGGATTCATCCAGTTTGGAGAGCGCAGCTTCACCCACGTTCGGGATGTCAGCGGTGATCTCTTCCGGCCCCAGCTTGGTGTCACGGGACACACATGCCAGTTCCTGAATATGGATGGTGGTGAAACGGTCTTCCTGGACAACACGCTCGGATACGAGGATGGAGTCTTCGAAGTTGTAACCGTTCCATGGCATGAATGCCACGCGCATGTTCTGACCCAGAGCCAGTTCACCGAGGTCGGTGGACGGACCGTCTGCCAGCACATCACCACGTTCAACCGGCTCGCCCAGAGACACACACGGCATCTGGTTGATACAGGTGTTCTGGTTAGAGCGGGTGTATTTGGTCAGGTTATAGATGTCGATACCCGCTTCGCCCGGATACATCTCGTCTTCGTTAACTTTGATAACGATACGGGAAGCATCAACGTACTGGACGGTACCGCCACGCTTAGCAACCGCAGTAACACCGGAGTCAACGGCAACAGCACGTTCCATACCGGTACCAACCAGCGGCTTATCAGCACGCAAAGTCGGAACCGCCTGACGTTGCATGTTCGCACCCATCAATGCACGGTTGGCGTCATCGTGTTCCAGGAACGGGATCAGGGACGCACCGACGGATACCACCTGCTGGGTGGATACGTCCATGTAGTCAACCTGGTCGCGGCTGAACAAGCTGGATTCGCCTTTGCTACGGCAGGTAACCAGATCTTCTACAAAGTGGCCTTCGTCATCCAGGTTGGAGTTCGCCTGAGCGATAACGTAGTTGCCTTCTTCGATAGCAGACAGGTAATGAATTTCGTCAGTTACAACACCGTCGGTCACTTTACGGTACGGAGTCTCAAGGAAGCCGTATTCGTTAGTCTGTGCGTACACGGACAGGGAGTTGATCAGACCGATGTTCGGACCTTCAGGCGTTTCGATTGGACATACGCGACCGTAGTGAGTCGGGTGTACGTCTCGAACTTCGAAGCCTGCACGTTCACGGGTCAAACCGCCTGGGCCGAGGGCAGAGATACGACGCTTGTGCGTAATCTCAGACAGCGGGTTGTTCTGGTCCATAAACTGAGACAGCTGGCTGGAACCGAAGAACTCTTTCACTGCGGCAGAAATCGGCTTGGCGTTGATCATATCCTGAGGCATCAGGGTATCCAGATCGCCCAGAGACAGACGCTCTTTCACCGCACGCTCAACACGTACCAGGCCAACGCGGAACTGGTTCTCCGCCATTTCGCCTACGGAACGGATACGACGGTTGCCGAGGTGGTCGATATCATCGACTTCGCCTTTACCGTTACGGATATCGATGAGCTTCTTCATCACTTCGATGATGTCGTCTTTGCTCAGGATACCGGAACCTTCGATCTCGTCACGCAGCAGAGAACGGTTGAACTTCATACGACCAACCGCAGACAGATCATAGCGGTCTTCGGAGAAGAACAGGTTCTCAAACAGGCTTTCAGCCGCTTCGCGAGTCGGCGGCTCACCCGGGCGCATCATGCGGTAGATTTCTACCAGCGCGCTCAGACGATCGTTGGTTGGGTCGACGCGAATCGTTTCAGAAATATACGCACCGTGATCCAGATCGTTGGTGAACAGCGTTTCGATACGCTTGTGACCAGACTGGCTCAGCTTAGCCAGCAGATCCAGGCTCAGTTCCATGTTAGCTGCGCAAATCAGCTCACCGGTGGATTCGTCAACGTAGTCTTTAGCCGCAACTTTACCTGCGATGTACTCAACCGGAACTTCGATAAGCTTGATATCGTCTTTTTCCAACTGACGAATATGACGCGCAGTGATGCGACGACCTTTTTCGACGTAGATCTTGCCGTTAGCTTCGATATCAAAAGAGGCGGTTTCACCACGCAGGCGTTCCGGCACCAGTTCCATCTGCAGCTTGTTGTCACGAATTTCGAAGACAACTTTCTCAAAGAACAGGTCAAGGATCTGCTCAGTGGTGTACTGCAGCGCACGCAGAATAATGGTCGCAGGCAGTTTGCGGCGACGGTCAATACGTACGAACAGGTTGTCTTTCGGATCGAATTCGAAATCCAGCCAGGAACCACGGTAAGGAATGATACGCGCGTTATACAGTACTTTACCCGAAGAGTGGGTTTTACCTTTGTCGGAGTCAAAGAAGACGCCAGGACTACGGTGCAACTGGGAAACAATAACACGCTCAGTACCGTTGATAACAAAGGTACCGTTGTCAGTCATGAGTGGAATTTCACCCATGTAGACTTCTTGTTCTTTAATGTCTTTTACGGTGCCTTCCGGCGCTTCGCGCTCGTAGATCACCAGACGCAGTTTTACGCGCAGCGGTGCGGAATAAGTCACGCCACGGATCTGACATTCCTGAACGTCAAACACCGGTTCGCCAAGACGGTAGCTGACGTACTGCAGCTCAGAATTACCGCTATAGCTCTTAATAGGGAAAACGGAACGGAAAGCTGCTTCCAGACCATACTGCCCTTCAGGATCTTGCTCGATGAACTTCTGAAACGAGTCAAGCTGGATAGAAAGGAGATAAGGTATGTCCAACACTTGCGGACGTTTACCAAAATCCTTACGAATACGTTTTTTCTCGGTATAGGAGTAAACCATTAGGGTTCCTCAGCTCGCTGACAAGTCGACCCATCTGTCCGACGAAGGGACAGTTTGTGCAACACTATTTTGTTGACCGGAAAATCGAATACTTTCCGCAATGCCTGTTGCTATCACGCTTAAACCATTTCGTTGCGATTTACACAGAACAGATGCTCTGTCGCAATATATTAAGGCGTCGATAGAAACAAACATTGAAAGGCACAACAGTAGTCAAACAGTGTGAAATGCTACTGGCGCCTTACAGCGCAAAAAGGCTGGTGACTAAAAAGTCACCAGCCATCAGCCTAATTTCTCAGGCTGCAACCAGAAAAGTTGGCTTATTTAACTTCAACTTCAGCGCCAGCTTCTTCCAGAGATTTTTTCAGTGCTTCAGCGTCATCTTTGCTCACGCCTTCTTTCAGAGCGGCCGGAGCAGATTCTACCAGGTCTTTAGCTTCTTTCAGACCCAGGCCAGTTGCGCCACGTACTGCTTTGATTACTGCAACTTTGTTCGCGCCGATACCTTTCAGAATCACGTCGAATTCAGTTTTTTCTTCAGCAGCTTCAGCCGGGCCCGCAGCTACAGCTACAGCAGCAGCAGCAGAAACACCGAATTTTTCTTCCATTGCAGAAATCAGTTCTACAACGTCCATTACGGACATAGCGGATACTGCTTCAATGATTTGATCTTTAGTGATAGACATTTAAATTGTTCCTGAAAATCAGAATAAGTTTATACGTAAGCAGATGCTTGATAAAGATAACTGCGATTAAGCAGCTTCTTTCGCATCGCGAACAGCAGCCAGAGTGCGAACCAGTTTGCCAGCCGAAGCTTCTTTCATGGTTGCCATCAGGCGTGCAATTGCTTCTTCGTAGGTCGGCAGAGTTGCCAGGCGATCGATTTGCGATGCCGGGATCAATTCACCTTCAAAGGCTGCGGCTTTGACCTCAAATTTTGCATTCGCTTTCGCGAAATCTTTGAACAGACGAGCAGCTGCGCCCGGGTGTTCCATAGAATATGCAATCAGGGTCGGACCAACGAACGCGTCTTTCAGGCACTCAAACTGAGTACCTTCAACAACACGGCGCAGCAGGGTGTTACGAACAACACGCATGTATACGCCGGCTTCGCGACCTGCTTTACGCAGTTCAGTCATTTTGTCTACAGTAACGCCACGGGAATCCGCAACTACTGCAGACAGCGCGCCTTTGGCTACTTCGCTGACTTCAGCAACAATCGCTTGTTTGTCTTGAAGATTTAAAGCCATTAGCTTTGCTCCTGGATGTTTGCCGGAACTCATGTTCCGGAACTCACTTCACTCTTCCCAACGGACAGAGCGTCTTAATACGGTGAGCAGAAACAAGCCAGAGTATCAGAAATAATCTTAGCGTTCTGTCACCGTCTACGCAGGGCATTAAGCTTCTTTCGAAACACCTGCGGTCTTCGACGGAGGCCTGGATAGGCCAGGCTCCAACGAACAAATCTTGTCTATGACTTCGCCCTTTGAACCGTAGCCGCGTTAGCTGCTCTCGTTCACACCGGTCATGTAGTTAACTACACTCCCGGCGATTCACTCAATTGCTGCCTTGCTACAATTCAAATGACTCGCATAGAGTTCTGTTTATTTCAACAGAAACGTGGGGGTAAGATTGTAGACAAAATCACCGCCCACGTAAAGGCGAATATTAGTTCGCCACAGTCGCAGTCAGACCGGACTGATCAACGGCAACGCCAGCACCCATGGTGGTGGAGAGGCTAACTTTCTTGATGTACACGCCTTTTGCCTGAGTCGGTTTTGCTTTTTTCAGCGCAACCAGCAGAGATTCCAGGTTTTCTTTCAGTTTGTCAGCGTCAAAATCCACTTTACCGATGGTAGTGTGGATGATGCCGTTTTTGTCGTTACGATAACGAACCTGACCCGCTTTAGCGTTCTTAACTGCTTCAGCAACGTTAGGAGTTACAGTACCAACTTTCGGGTTTGGCATCAGGCCACGCGGACCCAGAACCTGGCCCAGCTGGCCAACAACGCGCATTGCATCCGGGGAAGCAATAACAACGTCAAAGTTCATTTCGCCTTTCTTGATCTGGTCAGCCAGATCTTCCATACCTACCAGTTCAGCGCCAGCAGCTTTAGCAGCTTCTGCGTTTGCACCCTGGGTAAATACGGCAACGCGAACGGAACGGCCAGTACCGTGCGGCAGTACAGTTGCACCACGTACGTTCTGGTCAGATTTACGAGCGTCGATACCGAGGTTAACGGCAACGTCCACGCTTTCTACGAATTTAGCAGTGGCCAGCTCTTTCAGCAGAGCAATAGCTTCGTTGATGTCATACTGTTTAGTTGCATCAACTTTGTCACGGATCACGCGCATACGCTTGGTCAGTTTAGCCATTTCTTAATCCTCCACTACCAGGCCCATGGAACGTGCAGTACCTTCAATGGAGCGAGTCATCGCTTCAATGTCGGAACCAGTCATGTCGGCAGCTTTGGTCTGCGCGATTTCCTGCAACTGAGCGCGGGAAATTTTACCCACTTTGTCTTTGTTCGGCTTACCGGAACCAGACTTGATACCAGCCGCTTTCTTCAGCAGAACTGCTGCCGGAGGCGTTTTGGTAACGAAAGTGAATGAACGGTCAGCGTAAACGGTGATAACAACCGGGATCGGCAGACCTTTTTCCAGGGATTCAGTTTTTGCGTTGAACGCTTTGCAGAATTCCATGATGTTCACGCCTTGTTGACCCAGTGCTGGACCTACCGGCGGGCTCGGGTTAGCCATACCAGCTGCAACCTGCAGCTTGACATAGGCTTGGACTTTCTTAGCCATTCTAAATTCCTCTAGTTGGGTTATAGCGCCTCAAGGAGGCTCCCCGTGATAAAATTCGTTTTACGGATGCTATCCATAAAAACAAAAGGCGCGAAATTGTATTCCAATCTCGCGCCTTGTGCAACGATTAAATCGCCGCTTTTTTGATCGACGTATTAGGCTTTCTCAACCTGAGCAAAATCCAGCTCAACCGGCGTCGCACGACCGAAGATAGATACAGAAACCTTCAGACGAGACTTCTCGTAATCCACTTCTTCAACCACACCGTTAAAGTCAGCAAACGGACCGTCACTAACACGGACCATTTCGCCTGGCTCAAACATCGTTTTCGGACGCGGCTTATCACCAACCTGCTGCAGACGGTTCATGATCGCATCAACTTCTTTATCGCTGATTGGCGCCGGACGGTCAGAAGTACCGCCGATGAAGCCCATCACGCGCGGTACGCTGCGCACCAGGTGCCAGCTTGCATCATTCATGACCATCTGGACCAGTACGTAGCCCGGGAAGAATTTACGTTCGCTTTTGCGACGCTGGCCGCCACGGATTTCGACCACTTCTTCGGTCGGCACCATGACTTCGCCAAACAGCTCTTCCATATTTTGTAACTTGATATACTCGCGCAGCGATGTGGCTACGCGGCCTTCAAAACCGGAAAACGCCTGAACGACGTACCAGCGCTTTTTAGGGGCTTCAGACATCTTAGAACCTCAGGCCAGTGATAAAGGATACCAGGCGAACCAGAATACCATCCAGTCCCCACAGGATCAGTGACATAACTGCGGTAACCGCAGCCACAATCAACGTGGTGTGCAATGTTTCCTGGCGAGTCGGCCAAATGACCTTACGGACTTCGGTTCTCGCTTCACGGGCAAAAGCAACGGTCGCTTTACCTTTTGTTGTCAACAGCGCAACACCACCCGCTGCAGCAATCAGAATCACTACAGCCAACGCACGCACTGGCAGCATCATGTCACGATAAAGGTAGTTGCCCACGATAGCTACAAGCAGCAATACAGCGACAATAACCCACTTCATCGCTTCCAGGCCACGCCCGCTTCCTTGAGCTTCGGTATTCGCACTCATAAACCAACCTGTCAGAAGTATTCTACAAACATTTTCACCCCGCGTAAGCGAGGCGATCCAAACCGAAATGCTCTGGTGCGTTTCGGACTAAACGCCCTCTTCAGAGCCTGTCTCAGCAATGATTATGGCAAAAAAAATCACTGATGAGCCAGGTTCTGGTTCGACAGCGTATAAAAAGGGCATCAAATGATGCCCTTTTATTGCGCATTGCGTCAAATAATATCAGCAATTAGCTCATTACTTTGGCAACAACGCCCGCGCCAACGGTACGACCGCCTTCACGGATTGCGAAACGCAGACCGTCGTCCATCGCGATCGGGTGGATCAGGGTAACAACCATTTTGATGTTGTCGCCCGGCATTACCATCTCTACGCCTTCTGGCAGTTCGATGGTACCCGTCACGTCAGTAGTACGGAAGTAGAACTGAGGACGGTAGCCTTTGAAGAACGGAGTATGACGGCCGCCTTCGTCTTTGGACAGGATGTAAACTTCAGATTCGAACTTGGTATGCGGCTTGATAGAGCCCGGCTTAGCCAGTACCTGACCACGTTCGATTTCTTCACGCTTGATACCACGCAGCAGAACACCAACGTTCTCACCAGCACGGCCTTCGTCCAGCAGTTTGCGGAACATTTCAACGCCGGTACAGGTAGACTTAGCAGTCTCTTTGATACCAACGATTTCAACTTCTTCGCCAACTTTAACGATACCGCGCTCTACACGACCGGTAACAACGGTACCACGGCCGGAGATGGAGAATACGTCTTCGATAGGCAGCAGGAACGGCTTGTCAATCGCACGCTCTGGTTCCGGGATGTAAGAATCCAGGAAGCCGGCCAGTTCGATGATTTTCGCTTCCCACTCTGCGTCGCCTTCCAGCGCTTTCAGAGCAGAACCACGAACGATCGGCGTGTCGTCGCCCGGGAAATCGTACTGAGACAGAAGTTCACGAACTTCCATTTCTACCAGTTCCAGCAGCTCTTCGTCATCAACCATGTCACATTTGTTCAGGAACACGATGATGTACGGAACGCCAACCTGACGACCCAGCAGGATGTGCTCACGAGTCTGCGGCATCGGGCCGTCAGTCGCAGCAACAACCAGGATCGCGCCGTCCATCTGCGCAGCACCAGTGATCATGTTTTTAACATAGTCGGCGTGGCCCGGGCAGTCTACGTGTGCGTAGTGGCGAGTCGGAGTGTCATATTCAACGTGAGAAGTGTTGATGGTGATACCACGAGCTTTTTCTTCCGGTGCGTTATCGATCTGATCGAATGCGCGAGCAGCACCGCCGTAGGTTTTAGCCAGAACGGTAGTGATTGCAGCAGTCAGCGTTGTTTTACCATGGTCAACGTGGCCGATAGTACCGACGTTAACGTGCGGTTTAGTACGTTCAAATTTTTCTTTAGACATCGATTGTCCCTCTAAGACACGGATAAATCGGTGATATCACCACATCAACCAGGCAATATACCTGAACTGTTGAATGCTTTTAAAAGTAAACAGAGAGAAACGGGAAGGAGAAGTGAAGTGGTGCTGATACCCAGAGTCGAACTGGGGACCTCACCCTTACCAAGGGTGCGCTCTACCAACTGAGCCATATCAGCACGTCTGGAGCGGGCAGCGGGAATCGAACCCGCATCATCAGCTTGGAAGGCTGAGGTAATAGCCATTATACGATGCCCGCATCCTGAAACTCGGCTACCCAGTTCTTTCTGTAACAAAAAAGAGATTTCTCTCTTTTTTGTTTGAGTCGGCTAATTTTTCAACCAACCCAGGCGGCGATAACGCTGCCAGAAAGTGGTGGTGGGGGAAGGATTCGAACCTTCGAAGTCTGTGACGGCAGATTTACAGTCTGCTCCCTTTGGCCGCTCGGGAACCCCACCGGACTTGATGGTGCCGACTACCGGAATCGAACTGGTGACCTACTGATTACAAGTCAGTTGCTCTACCTACTGAGCTAAGTCGGCATCAAGTAGCGCGCATTTTATGGAGACCTGCGCCCTCATGCAACTAAAAAATTGCATAAAACGTTCTATCGCTCACAATTTACTCTATAAGGCCGATAAATAATCTATTTCCGCACAAGGTTGTACAAATTTACAACGCCTCTCGCCCTCTCCGGGGACATTTTGCACCATCATATGTATACCGACTTACGCAAAGCGCCTCTTTTTACATATGGAATGCCCGTCACATTGCTTTTCAGGGGATGATTTTTTCTTATTATTCCCTCCCATCTGGTGTTACCCTCCTGCCCATTGTCCAAATTAACTGAAATGTGACGTGCCATTGCGTGCCGGGGATGATTTCGTTTTTATAACTGACCTGATATAGCAATGGCAGCCAGACCATGCGTATGAGTATAAAAGAGCAAGCGTTAATGACGCCTTACCTACAGTTTGATCGCAACCAGTGGGCTGCGCTTCGTGATTCCGTGCCGATGACCCTGACCGAGGAAGAAATTGCTCGTCTGAAAGGCATTAATGAAGACTTATCGCTGGAAGAAGTTGCCGAGATTTATTTGCCCTTATCGCGTTTGCTAAATTTTTACATCAGTTCCAACCTGCGTCGTCAGGCTGTTCTGGAGCAATTTTTAGGCACCAACGGCGAGCGTATTCCTTATATCATCAGTATTGCTGGCAGCGTCGCAGTTGGGAAAAGTACCACTGCGCGCGTCCTGCAGGCATTGTTGAGCCGCTGGCCTGAGCATCGCAAGGTTGAGTTAATTACGACCGATGGCTTTCTTCATCCTAACCAGGTGTTGAAAGATCGTGGACTCATGAAGAAGAAAGGCTTTCCTCAGTCCTATGATATGCACCGTCTGGTCAAATTCGTTTCCGACCTCAAGTCTGGCGTCCCTAACGTCACGGCGCCGGTCTATTCGCATCTTATCTATGATGTGATCCCTGACGGAGACAAAACCGTCGCCCAGCCCGATATATTAATTCTCGAAGGATTGAATGTATTACAAAGCGGGATGGATTACCCTCACGATCCGCATCATGTATTTGTTTCTGACTTTGTCGACTTCTCTATTTACGTTGATGCGCCAGAAGAATTACTCCAGACGTGGTATATCAATCGTTTCCTGAAATTCCGTGAAGGGGCATTTACCAACCCCGACTCTTATTTCCATAATTACGCAAAACTGTCCGAAGATGAGGCGATCAATACTGCCACATCTCTTTGGAAGGAAATTAACTGGCTGAATTTAAAACAAAATATTCTACCAACGCGTGAGCGAGCCAGCTTAATCATGACCAAAAGCGCCAACCATGCCGTTGAACAAGTCAGGTTAAGGAAATAAATAAAAAGGGGAGCGTTGCTCCCCTTTTTATTATTCTGCGCTTCTGAGTGATATTTCCCCACCCATCCACGGTTTTATCACGCCATCTTGTTCAAGTAATAGCGCGCCTTGCGCATCTATTCCCCGGGACACACCGAATATTTCTTTATCGCCAATAATTAATTTAACAGGACGATTGATATAGTTATCCAGTTTCTTCCAGCGGGACAGATAAGGGGCCAGACCTTCTTGTTCAAACAGTACCAGTGCTGCGCGCAGCTCGCGGATTAGTCGGGCCGCAAGGGTGTTACGATCAATGTTGATACCTGCTTCCTGCAGGTTAATCCACCCCTGGTTGACCACATTTTCCTCTACCCGTCGCATGGCCATGTTAATACCTGCGCCAATGACAATTTGCGCGGCATCACCTGTTTTACCGGTAAGCTCAACCAAAATTCCTGCAAGTTTACGATCGAGCAAGTAGAGATCATTGGGCCATTTCACGCGCACCTTATCAGCACCCAGATCGCGTAACACTTCTGCCATGACAATACCAATGACCAGACTCAGGCCAATCGCTGCGGCCGGTCCCTGCTCCAAACGCCAGAACATTGAGAGGTAAAGGTTAGCACCAAACGGAGAGAACCATTTTCGCCCGCGACGACCACGTCCGGCCTGCTGATATTCAGCAACACAGGCATCACCGGATTTCAGTTGACCAATACGATCCAAAAGATATTGGTTGGTCGAATCGATAACTGGCAGGACAGTAATATTTCCGCCATCCAACTGAGAATGAATAACTGACGAATCCAGAAGCTGGATGGGCTCCGGTAAGCTGTATCCTTTGCCGGGAACCGTAAATACATCAACCCCCCAGTCGCGTAGCGTCTGGACGTGTTTGTTGATAGCCGCGCGGCTCATTCCCAGTTTTTCACCGAGCTGCTCGCCTGAATGAAATTCACCATCGGCCAGCAATGAAATAAGCGTCAGAGGTACGGTATTATCCTTCATGCAATGATCTCCACAGCATTTACTTCACCCTGCGGGCCAATAAACCGGACTTCAGGCTCAAGCCATACATTAAATTTCTCACCGACTTTTTGGCGTACGTGATGGGCAAGTTGCACCACATCGTGGCTTGCTGCATTGCCGGCATTAATGAGTACCAGCGCCTGCTGTTGATGTACCGCAGCACCACCAATACTCGCCCCCTTTAGCTGACATTGATCGATAAGCCAGCCTGCAGCCAGTTTCACCGAGCCATCTTTCTGAGGGTAATGGGGCACGGTCGGGAATTGCGAGAGCAGTACTTGCGCAACGTCTGCGCTGACGACGGGATTTTTAAAGAAGCTTCCCGCGTTACCCTGCACTTTCGGGTCGGGGAGTTTTGTTGTACGCATATGGCAGACGGCGTCAAAAACCTGCTGTGGTGTCACCGTCGAAGGATCCAGGCGCGTTAAGTCACCGTAGGTCAGCACCGGCTGCCATTGCTTTGGCAGACGTAGTCCAACCGCGACAATTGCAAAGCGATCCTGATACTCATGTTTGAAGATGCTATCGCGATAACCGAAACGGCACTCTGCGGCAGTGACGCGTAAATGCTTACCCGTAATCAGCTCAATACAGTCCACATATTCACAGACACGTTGTAGCTCTACGCCGTAAGCACCAATATTCTGGATAGGCGATGAGCCAACACAGCCAGGGATTAGCGCCAGGTTTTCCAGCCCTGGCATACCCAGCTGCAGCGTATGCTGCACCAGATGATGCCAGTTTTCACCTGCCCCTACGTGCAAATGCCAGGCATCAGGCCGCTCTGTAACCTGAATTCCTTTAATACGGTTGGCAATCACCGTTCCATGGAAGGCATCAAGAAACAGGACGTTACTCCCCTCGCCCAGAATCAAAACTGGATGATGTACTGCGTTTGCTGATTGCCAGGCATTCAGTAGTTGTTGCTCATTTTCGGCGCAGACAAGCTCATTAGCATACTGATCAATACCGAAGGTGTTCCAGGCTTTAAGGGAGTGATTCATAGACGCTTTCCTGATGCAAAATCGCGCTTAGTTTACCGCATATGCCGCAGGATGGCTTGTGTTATGGAAGAGTGGGGTCGCATTGTGTCTGATGGCAGTGCCTGCTCCCAAAACGCAGACGCAAAAAAGCCCATCCGGCAGGATGGGCTTCTTCACTTATTTGATGCCTGGCAGTTTATGCCGGGCTGTCCTGCCCGTCACCCTCCGGGCCGTTGCTGCGCAACGTTCAAATCCGCTCCCGGCGGATTTGTCCTCCTCAGGAGAGCGCTCACCGACAAACAACAGATAAAACAAAAGGCCCGGTCTTCCGACCGGGCCCTTCGCTTTTATTTGATGCCTGGCAGTTCCCTACTCTCG
>NZ_JAFDOE010000015.1 GCF_018342065.1 Citrobacter sp. FP75
AAAAAATCGGCCCAGATCCGCGAAATTTTAATCAGCGAGTCAGCTTGGGAAGAAATGACCTGCTTATTCGCACCTTCCCTAAGCCTTTGGCATCAATGATATCGACACCATTTTTTCCACAATTCATAAAGTTGCGCAGTAATTAGTCGACGACTGGCCCTTGCTAAATAATTTTCATTTCAGCATGAGTTGTGCTTTAAAAATTCAATTCTGCAACTACACTCATTGGGCGAACAGAGCGAGAAATCCGCCGTTAATTCCAATAGCGGGTACGCGAATGAATATCAGCTCTTAGGGGAATATTATGTTAAATTGTCTATTCACCGCTGAAGAACTAACCCCCCAATAACCCCTGCGCAAAATGCCCAGTAGCAAACGCCAGCCCCGCTGCGGCCGTACCCATGATCAAAGTCCGGAGTCCTGATCGCATTGCTGGTAAGCCATAGACGATACTTTTAAGCATTCCGATACCCAAGAAGACGACGCCTGCCAAACCAAGACTCGTCAGGAACTGAATCTGACTCTCCATACCCGGGATGGCATAAGGCAGTAAAGGTAAAGCACCAACCGACAAAAATGCGGCGAAGGTAGTCAACGCGGCTCGGCGTGGGCTGAGTCCGGCACCCGAGAGTCCGTACTCTTCTCGCAACATGGTTGCTACCCACACATCGGGATTACGACTGATAGCCTCCACTACTTGCTCCAGCAATTCGCCGTCGAATCCCTTCGCCTGAAACAGCTGGCGAATTTCCTCACGTTCACCTTCTGGCACAGCACGGATATGTTCACGTTCTGTGCGTTCAGCAAATTTGATCTGATTCAACTGCGCCTGGCCCGCTTCGTAATTACTTACCGCCATGCTGAAGCCGTCTGCAATCAGGTTTGCAAAGCCGAGTACCAACGCAACCTGTGGCGAGAAACCTGCGCCGAACGCACCCGATACAACCGCAAACGTTGTAACGCAGCCATCGATGCCGCCAAGCACAGCATCTGGTAGCGTCGAGGCCTTAACGGGACCAGCAAGCCGTGCACGAACGGCATTAGGCTGGTGCTCGCTGAGCAGTCTTTCATTTTCTGTGGATGGCATCTTTCAGCTTCCTGTTCAGGACGCGATTTGGTGCTTTGGGATTATAGGCTCAGTTCGACCTTGTCACTTTATCTGTCAATATACATCTTCAAGATAACGTCCCTGGCCTCTCAGAGTTTCAATATCGATGTGCAAGGGTTTGAGAATGTCTTCTATAACCTGCCGCACAGCCGCCGCCATATCCTGGCCACCACAGACCAGTATCTGCGCACCGGTGTTAACCATCTGTCGCACGGCTAATTCATCCTGTTTGAGCTTATCCTGCACGTAGGCGCGCTCGTCTGTTCTTGAGAAGGCTGTGTTCAGCCCGCTCAGTCGATGATCCTCAAGATAGCGCCCAAGCTCAGGTTGGTAGAGAAAATCTGACCTGGCATCGCGACCGCCCCAGTACAGATACATAGGGTTGCAACTGGTATTGTTTCTGATGAAACCGGTTAACGGACCAATCCCGGCACCTGCACCAACAAGAATCACTGGTCGGTTACCGGTAGCTGGCCGAAAGCCTGGATTGGGGCGGATGAAGCCATCGATACAATCACCCGGCTTGAGGTCATGCAAATAACCGGAGCAAAGACCGCCGGCCTGCTTACGGACGCATATCTCAACAATTTCGTCATTTGCCGAGGACGCGAGCGAGTAGAACCGCGGGGGTTGACCGTGTGGGGGAATAACCCCCAAAAGGTCTCCCGCCTCGAACGGTGGCAGCGCTTTAAATCTTCTTGGAGAAGCCGTTAGCCATCCGCCCTGCTCCGCCGGTTTGAACCGGAAGATACTGGTGGGCGCCTGAACCGCAATCCCGTAATCCGCCCTTTCTACCAGTTCCAGTTTGACCGTTGCTGGCTGCAATGCACAGTAGTTCAAGAAAAGCGGAGTACCGATAACCTCACCAACCCGGTTTCCCCACTCACTGAATTGCGAGGCAGAACACCGATCAATCAGTTCAATGGCGTGCAAACGGCTGACGCCTTTACCGGCGAGCGCAGCATCCACCGACAAGGCAAACTGACAGAAGTTCGGAAACTGCCGGTCACCAAAACCCAGTACCGTGTATCGCAGGTTCTTCTCAGCCCGGAATTCTTTGAGCCTGGCCATAAACTGCCGGGCCGATGCGGGTGCATCACCATCGCCGTATGTCGAAGTCAGCACGAACAGCCTGGAAGCCTGCGGATACTGCTTAGCCAGGGCATTCATCTCGCTGCAATGCACGCGGAAACCGGCCTTATTCAGGCTGCTATGGAGTTCCCGGGCAAATCCCCAGGTGGCATTACCTTCGGAGCCGACCAGAATAATTGTATCCGCCTGAGCGGCATCGGCGTTGTCAGGAAGCTGCCCTGAAGACCGGCGACGCTGCCACCAGATGGTTGCACCTGTTATCGAGAGAGCTGGCACAGTCAGTGCCGCAGCGCCAAGAATCAGGCCAAGCCACCATAGGCCTTCACCGGTGTGCAAACGTACAATCCAGTCCTGCAATACGCCGCTGTCAGAGCGCGGCTGGAACTGCAGCAACTCGCCCGTAGCCTGGTCCACGAATCCGGAGCCGCCGGCGGTTGACAGTGAATAGACATCCTGCGGATCACCGGGATAGGGAAACACCAGTTCCCGGAGTTCGCCAAGATCGAAATTGCCTAGGGCTTTTAAGGTGCCCACAGGCGATGGTTGCCCGCCCGAGACCTCAGCCGGAAACCTTGGCCCGGTGTCAGGCGCTTCAGCCAGCAAACCAAAGCGCTGTGCGGACATATAGCTGCCGGTCAGCGCGGATAACAGTAGGCCGAGCACGGCAAACCGGGCCAATTCGGCATGGATTCGTTTCCCGCCAGAGCCGGAAAGCGGTCTTAATATATTCTTCCAACCCCCGGTACGCCGGGCTATCAAAAATATTCCCGAAAGACACAGAAGCACCATCAAAACAGCCAATACGCCGGCCAGCGCTCTACCGGCATCATCCAGCATAAACGCACGATGCAGATCCTTGATCCAGCCAAAGAATGCGGAAGGTTCGTAGGGCGTGCCCTCACCTGTTACCGGATTCACCAGATCCGCACCGGCCTGGCCGTCACGGCTGTAATAGACAATGACCTTGCCAGAAGGCTCTCGCACGATCTGCTCAGTCCCGGGATAGTGAGCAACGACCCGGTCTGCCAGCTCGGCAATACTGACTTCACCGGAAGCCGGAATGACCGCTGACACTCTATCCAGCGTCGGAGCCAAAGCCAACACAGCTCCCGTGACCGAGAGAACGATCAGGAACACGCCTGCAAGCAAACCCGGTAAACTGTGGAACTTGCGCAACATAATAGCCGATGCTCCTGGTGAATTATTGAAGCTCGTAGGTCAGAGCGCGCACGTAACCACGTCCTGAAACCGGCTTTCCGGACCCTTCGGTGGTCAGGGGGGCTATCACATCGGCTCTGATATCGCGCATATCTTCAACAGCAGAGTCGACTCGAACCTCATAGCCGTTGTCGATCAGCGAATCATCGAGGTTCACAGTCACTTTCAGCGTGCGGCCACTGGTAACACTGGCGCCAGTCAAGCCGTCATACTCTGCAGGATCAAGCCCACTGCCCCGGGCCCAGCCTCCCAGGTGTTTGTAGTATTTAGATTTCTTCCCGGAAACCCAAAGGGTACCCTGATACTCTCCGGCGGCATCGGTAAGATACAGCGCCAGATAGGCTCCATCGCCGCCGTAATTCTGTAGTTCCGTAGTGAAGGTCACGTCACGGGCCTGGGCGAATACCGGTAAAGCCAAGGCGGCGAAAAGGCTGCAAGTGAGAACAAACGTTTTCATAAATGGTCTCCAAAAACCTGATGAACGTTAAAGGAACAGGGCAAATTCGCTCAGTTACTCAACGGTAACCGTGGGACGCCCCTTGACGATGCCGTTGCGTGGCGCCTGACTTTTGGGATTGTCCTGTCCATTTTTCCTGTTGCCGCGGTCCCTCTCCTCATCGTCACTGTCTTCACGCTCCCATTTCATCATGGTCAATGAAGCGGGCGCGAAAGAGGCTTCTGCCCTGATCCCATCGGCATCGAGGCCCCGGACTTCATAACAACCGTCGTCAACCTTTATTCGGTGAACTGTCCAGCCTTCGGCTTCCAGCTTTTCACGCAGATTTTCACGGGGCTGCCAACTCGCCACCGGATCATCGCAGTCGTCATCGGCCAGTGCGGTGCCGCTCAGAAGTAACAAAGACAGGCTCAGAATAATGGGTTTGGTCTTCATGGTGTCTCTCCTGCTGGTTGTGTTAAATCCACTCTAAGGCGCTAACCTGACAACGACCTGAACAAACGAGGCCATTTCAGCGGAACTGAAAAGCTTCTTTATGGAAGCGAGTCAGGCGGAAGGGTGCTGCCCGCAAGCCGTTTCTAATGGCTTCCCCCAGCCCTGCCGGGCCGCAGAACCAGACCTCTGCGCCTGCTGCCGAGCGTCCGTTGGTAGACAACGTCTCGGCAGACAACCTCTGCCCCTTGCTGCTGTCATGAATCTCGAGGTGTATTCCGGGAAAGCCATCGCAAAGCGCCCGAAGTCGATCCACCATGGGATCCTGGCCGGCGTTGCGCGTGCAGTAATGCAGATCGGCTTCAGGCACGGTGGCGTCGGTGGCGCTGCTTAGAGCTTCGAGCCAGGCCAGAAACGGCGTGATCCCGATGCCACCGGCTATCCAGATCTGGTGGGATTTGCGGTTGCGGCGATCGAAGTTAAAACAGCCGTAAGGGCCTTCTATATTTACAGTTTGCCCCACGCTGATTTTCTGGCTCAGATTGCGGGTAAAGTCTCCGAGGGATTTGATGAGGAAGGTAACAGTGCCATTTTCCCGATCCGCACTGGCGATGGTGAACGGGTGCGCACCCTCAATCCGGTCGAAGGTCACAAAGGCGAATTGCCCCGCACGGTGACCGGGCCATGCCGGCCCCATGTGGCAGGTAACTTCGGTGACGTCCCGGTCTGGTGTTTTGATCGCGGTGACCATGCCGCGAACCTGGCGACGACGACCAACTCTGCCGGTCAGAGATAGCCCGCTGGCGATGCTCCCGCCAAAGAGCAAAATGGCCATCAGTAGTCCGATTGGCTGCTGCCACCATTGCAGCGGAGTCAGCCACGCCGCGTGGAAAGCGAGCAACAGATAAAGCACCGGCATGCCGCGATGCAAATAACGCCAGTATTTGTAGGGAAACTTGCGCCACAAAGTGATCAACAGCATGGCGAACAGCAGATAGACGGCGAACTCCCCTACCTCTTCCGCAGCATCGCGCATGGTGTCGATGAACCCGGAATAATCCTGATCGTGCAGCCTGCCGGCCTTTCCGAAAATCGACTCTATAACATCGTCACCCATTTCAATCAGCCAATGAGCTGCCGCGAATACCACTGCCAGAATGCCCGCCCATTTGTGGGTGCGATAGATCTGA
The DNA here is from genome assembly GCF_018342065.1 of Citrobacter sp. FP75. GTDB lineage: Bacteria > Pseudomonadota > Gammaproteobacteria > Enterobacterales > Enterobacteriaceae > Citrobacter. Next base: position 5,498 of record NZ_JAFDOE010000015.1, read on the forward strand.
TCCAACCCGCCCAGCGGTCTCTCCAACCAGGCTGGGCGCAGTGCCAGCATCATGGTCAGTGACATCAGAGCAATGGATAACAGCCCACTGAGCAGCAGGCTCTGGTCATAGACTGCCCAGGGAGAACCGGCCCCAGGACCTGCAAAGAGGTTCCAGGCCCATAGGCCCAAAACCAACACAACGAAAGGAAAAATCATCCGCATCATCACATCTCCTGCGATCGGTACCTGGAATATTCCCCCGAAGGCTAGCGCCCAAACCTGACAGCCAGCTGAAGGTCGGTGAAGAGAGATCGAAGCGTTATTGACCATTCAGGCTGTTGTTCAGGTTCGAGCTGTAGTATCTTGATTTCAGGGCTGGGTCAGAGGTGAACAATGCGGGTTCTTTTGGTGGAGGATACGGCGGGATTGGGCGAGGCGGTCCGGGATCAGATTGCGGACGACGGCCACGCCGTGGACTGGGTGCAAACTCTGCGCTTTGCTGAGGCGAGTATCAGGACCACAGCCTACGACCTGATTCTGCTGGACCTGATGCTGCCCGACGGCCATGGCTTCGGCTTTTTGCGAACGATCCGGGCTACCGGAATAACAACACCGGTGATCATTCTGACCGCCAGGGATCAGGTGTCTGACCGGATTGAAGGATTGAATGCCGGTGCTGACGACTACCTGGTCAAACCCTTTGATCTTTCGGAGTTGTCGGCCCGCGTGGCCGCGGCGGCTCGCCGATATCGCGGCAATCCAAGCCCGATCATACAAGTGGGCGAGCTGATGATTGATCTTGGCGATCACCGCATCAGTCGCAACGGCCTGCCGGTAGAACTTACGGCACGGGAGTGGGCATTGTTTGAGGGCTTTATCCAGCGACCCGGAATGCTGTTATCGCGATCGCAACTGGAGGATCGTCTATACGCTTTCGGGGCCGAAATCGAAAGTAACACCATCGAAGTTTATGTCAGCCGTCTGCGTAAAAAGCTGGGGCGGGACGCTATCGTAACCGTCAGGGGAATGGGCTATCGCCTGGAAACACATGACCACTAGAACCAGCCTGCAAAAAACACTCGGTATCGGCCTGACACTCGGTGTCACCCTACTCTGGCTGTTGGGCGTGACCGCTTCGGGACTGGTGGCACAGCATGAAATGAACGAGGTCTTCGACAGTGCCCTGGAAGAAACCGCCCAGCGCATACTGCCACTGGCGGTCACCGACATCCTGAACCGTGAGAACGGCGCGGGCAATCAAAAGGCCCCAGCCCTGAAAGACCATGACGAATACCTGACCTATCTGGTACGGGACGAAGCTGGAAATATTCTGCTCCAGTCCCACGATGCCGACCCTGGCGTGTTTAGCAGGACCCCCGCGGAAGGGTTTTCAGATACTCTGACCCACCGGCTATATGGCGTATCTGCAGTCAGCAATACCATCTATCTTGAAGTGGCCGAACCCTTGGCGCACCGGCGTGAATCCGCTCTGGAGGCGGGATTAGCCTTACTGTTGCCTTTACTGGTGCTGATTCCGGTCAGCCTGTTGGGTGTCTGGTGGATTGTCCGGCTTTCCCTTCGTAAGGTGGTCGATTTTCAGCAAGACATTGAATCCCGCGGCGCGGGAGATCTGTCCCCTGTTGTAGAAGAGCAGTTACCCCGTGAATTTGAACCAATCGCCGGTGCCATCAACCGGCTGCTTGAGCGTTTGCATCGTGCTCTCGAATCAGAACGCAGCTTTACCGCCAACAGTGCCCATGAATTGCGAACTCCCCTGGCAACAGCGCTTGCCAAAGTGCAGCGACTGAAAACCAGAATGCCCGATGATTATCTCAAGAATGATGTTGCAGAAATTGAAGAAGCGTTACGCAGTCTCTCGGTGCTGTCCGGAAAACTGCTCGAGTTGGCAAAAGCAGAAGGTGGCGGTGCACTCTCACAAAGCCAGCAGGATCTTGTGCCCATCCTCGCGATGATTGCCCGGGATTTTGAGGCCCAGGCACCCGGGCGAGTTGTTTTATCCCTGCCGGAGCGCGAAGTGAACTCCTTTCTTGATCCCGATGCCTTCGCCATCCTGGTGCGTAACCTGATCGAGAATGCCCTTAAGCATGGTTCCCGTAGCGAGCCGGTGAAGATCAACCTGAACGATAATGGGGTTTTAAGGGTCTGCAATGGCGGTGCAAGAGTGCCACCGGAACAGCTCGCTCTTTTAAGAAACCGGTTTGCACGCGCCAAAACGGACGCTGCAGGTTCTGGCCTGGGCCTCGCGATTGCCGATGCGATTGCTAAAGGTGCCGGCATGACCCTGCATCTCAGATCGCCGGCAACAGGACGGCAGGATGGTTTTGAAGCGGAGCTGAATCTGGCATGTATCTGACACTCACCGACATTGTGCTGCTGACGAGCATCATTCAATCGCTGGCTCTTGCCGTTTTTCTCCTACTTCCATCCAACAGTGGGCTCATATCTAACCGACTCCTGGTTGCCACTCTGGTGTTCTTCGCCGCCGGGCTGGGAGAGATCTTCCTCTATGGCAGCGGGCTTGCGCTCCAGTACCCAAACTTCGCCTACCTCGGAACACTCATCGGACTTCTACAAGCCGGCACGCTCTATCTATATGCGCAATCGCTGATGTATCAGAATTTCCAGTTAAGCGGGAAGCATCTCGTGCACACGTTGCTCTTCTGGGTGGTCGGCGCAATTTTTCTGATTGAATATTATTTACAGCCAAGCGAGACCAAAGTTCAGATTCTGCTTGAACGGGACCACCCGGGCGTACTTACCTCTCCCCTTCTTGCAGTCGCTATTCACGCGGTCTTTCTGGGCTACCTGTACGCGACTATTCGTGCGATTAACCGTTTCGGCCTTGGTATTCGACAGATTTTCTCGAGTATTGAAAACAAACAACTTGCGTGGTTACGGACGCTTCTGATCGGCTATGCAGTGGCTTGGACCGTGAGCATGATGTACTGCCTTACAGCGCATGTGTTTAGAAGCGTGCCCGGAACCGAGTGGGTGGCCGGCGCTGGCGCTGTAACGGGCTTCATTTTCATCAATTTTCTGATGATAAACTCTCTTCGCCAACCCGTTGTTTTCTCTGGATTGGCAGCAGACCAGGTCGCCTTGCTGGAAGAAGAGCCCACGCCGCAGTTTGATCAAACTTTAAAGGTCAGGCTCCAACAGTTAATGCACCAGGAAAAGCCCCACTTGCACCCCAACCTGACCCTGGAACAACTTTCACGGAAATTGGGCGCCCCTTCAAGAGAGGTTTCACGGGCCATTAACCAAGGCTTTGGCTGCAATTTCTTTGAGTTCGTCAGTCGCTATCGCATCGACGAGGCGAAATCGCGCCTGGCCGATGCAGCCAATCAGGCAAATATTCTGCAAACTATGTATGACTCTGGCTTCAACTCGAAGTCCGTATTCAACACTGCTTTCAAGAAAGAGACAGGATTTACCCCCAGTGAATATCGCCGACGAGCCCTGCAGGGCGATATCCGACCCTAGCCACGATCCTGAACCTGGCTACCCGGCGTTCGAGTACGCTCTCACCCGATACTGAAACCTCTAAACAGCTGAATTGTAGGTTTTTATTTCTAAACCATGGCATCGGTTCGGTTTCGTACTTGCGAACGATTCTTTGGCCTCCCTTCCGTACTCTGATTGCGAAGCGCCACCAAACCCGGTGCTCGTGAAGCTCAACGCAATATGAAGAGGTCATGTATGAAAACCAAATTACGCAAAACCGCTGTTCCCGCAGTGGCCGCAGCAATCTTCAGCCTGATGTTTGCCGCCAGCGCCCAAGCTCATTGTGATGCTCTGGACGGTCCCGCGATTACCGAAGCCCGTGCGGCACTGGAGTCAGGCAATGTTAAGCCCTTGCTCAAATGGGTGCCGGCAAAGGATGAGGCCGAAATCAAAAGGGTATTCGCCGATGTGCTCCAAGTCCGCGGGCAAAGCGAAACTGCGAAAAACATTGCCGATCAGCATCTGTTCTCGACGCTCGTTAAGGTTCATCGTGCCTCCGAAGGCGAACCCTTTACCGGCATCAAGCCTTCCGGACAGATTGATCCGGGTTTAATGGCGGCGGATGCGGCGTTGAAAAACGGGCAAATTGATCCCCTCGTGGCAAATATAACCCGCAAGATCGAGAACGGTATTCGTGAGCGTTATAATGAGGCTCAGCGTGCAAGGGCCATGGCTGATCAAAGCGTCGATAAGGGGCGTGCCTTTGTCGCTGACTACGTCAATTACATTCGCTATATAGAGGGCGTGCATGGCGCTGCTGGAGGGCAGGGGGACTAATTCCTATCTTCACGCAGACGCAAAGCAGGCTGACGGCCTGCTTTGCCGTTGTATTCATTTCCAGTTTCGCCTTCGGCTGAATTGGTACCATCATTCTATTAAGGCGCATCAAAAAACATAAATGAACCCAACACCAATCTCCGCTTCATAATCATTCTGGGATATCGGGCTATCTGAGACGTCACTCCCATAAACTTCGTAAAGAGCTTCGCCGAAGATCTGCCAGTTCTTGTTCAGGTAGGGGTCAGCTCACGAAACGGAAAAAATCGTACGCTAAGACCTCTGCATGTTCCCGCAGTTCTTCGCCAACAAGCCGGTCGAGCGATTGATCGGCCCCGGGCTCTGCGCCGATGACCTTAATGATGATGTGCTCGGGCGCTGTCTGGATGCGCTGTTTGCGGCCGATGTGTCGACGCTTTATCAGGTGATGGCCGAGCAAGTGGTCGCCAAGCTGGGGCTCAAGCCCACGGCGGTGCATCTTGATATCACCAGCTTTCACGTCGATGGCGCCTATGACTGCGCCGATGGCGAACAGACCGGCCGGCTGCAACTGGTGCGGGGATACAGCCGTGACCATCGGCCAGAGCTCAATCAGGTGATCCTGGAGCTGATCTGTGAGAATCAGGCCGGCTTGCCGGTGTACCTGCAAGCGCTCAGTGGCAACAGCAACGATAACAGCGCCTTTCGCGAGACGGTTAATCGCCACCTGCGCAGCCTCAAGTCCGCGCAGGAGAGCCGCTATCTGGTCGGTGATGCAGCGCTGTACTGCGCCGAGACCCTGCACCTGTTGCATCATCAGCGCCAGCTGTTCATCACCCGCGTGCCGCGCACCCTGACGGAAGCACGGAATGCTGTGGCAGCCATTGGTGAGGCGCCGCTGACCGCGCTGGGCGATGGCTACCAGGGGCGCTGGCTGGATGCCGACTACGCGGATGTGCCGCAGCGCTGGCTGCTGGTGCGCAGCGAAAAGGCCAACCATGCCGAGCAGAAAACGCTGGCCAAGCACCTGCTGGGCGACAGCACCCGCGAGCTCAAGGCGTTCACCAAACTGTGCGCGCGGCGCTTTGCCTGTCAGGCCGATGCCGAAGCGGAGCTGGCGCGCTTTGCCAACGGGCTGAAACTACTGGAGATTGTGCAAGGCCACGTGCTGACGGAGCCCGTTTACGCCAGCGCCGGCAGACCCAAAAGCGGCCAGCAACCCGACAGCTATCAGTACCGCATCGAGGGTCAGGCCGCTACCTGCCTGGAACGGGTGGAGGAGGCCAACGCCCAGACGGGCGTGTTCATCCTGGCCACCAACGACCTGAGCGGCACCCTGACCATGGCCGAACTGCTGGCCACCTACAAGGCACAGCAAACGGTTGAGCGCGGCTTTCGTTTCCTCAAAAGCCCCGAGTTCCTGACCTCATCGCTCTATCTGAAAAAGCCGGAGCGCATTGAAGCCCTGTTGATGGTGATGACCTGCAGCCTGATGATTTACGCCGCGCTGGAGCACCGTATCCGCAAAGGGCTGGTTGCCCAAGGCCGCAGCGTGCCGGACATGAAGAAGAAACCGACGCAGAAGCCAACCGCCCGCTGGATCTTCCTGTGCTTTGGCGGGATCCACGAGTACAGCCTGGGGGGCGAACCAGCCCAAGTGACCGACATCAACACCGTTCAGGAGACCATCATCGACGTTCTCGGCCCTCGATACCGGCAGATTTATTCATGAAGCGGGTGCGGAATGTCGGGTTCCACTTTGGCTGAGCTCCATGTATTTCACAGAGCCCTTCGGAAAATCCTTGCGAACCAAAAGCACTTCATCAACCTGTCACGTCAGTGACACGACAGTGTCATCTCTCAGCTTTACCGTTCAATTGTAACTCGCAATACGGCGAGCTTATTTATTGCAAAAGGTGATCCTGTGGCGCCAACTCAATCAACCAATGTGATGCTTCGAGTCGAGAGTATGGGCGTAACCTACCCGGGAAACGTCCTCGCGCTCAAACCCACCAACGTTCACTTTCACAAGGGCGAATTCACCGTGCTACTGGGACTTTCAGGCGCGGGTAAATCCACTCTGCTTCGTTCACTGAATCACCTGGTTAAGCCCACAACCGGGAAGGTTGTGTCTGGCGAGTTTGGTGAACTGACCAACCGTAGAATCCTGCGACAGCACCGCAGCCGCACCGCCATGGTGTTCCAGCATCACCAGCTGATCGAACGATACACCGCGTTACAGAATGTGCTGACAGGCAGACTTGCGTATCACGGTACTTGGCGAAGCCTGCTTCCCCTGCCCCGGCAGGACCTGGAGTTGGCTCTGCAATGCCTCGACCGCGTAGGTCTGGCTGACAAAGCGCTTTCCCGAGTAGATCAGTTGTCCGGCGGCCAGCAGCAGCGGGTTGGAATCGCCAGAGCATTGGTGCAGCAACCATCCATGATTCTTGCCGATGAGCCCGTTGCCAGCCTGGATCCGGCCACTTCTGAAAAGGTACTCGGCCTACTGCGCGATATTTGTCAGGAAGATGGAATCACCGCGGTTATTTCCTTGCACCAATTGGAATACGCCCAGCGTTTTGCAGACCGGATCATCGGCCTTTCGAACGCTCATATCGTTTTTGACGATGCTCCTGAAAACCTGAAATCGAAACACCTGGACGAGATTTACCACCGGTCACCCAGCGTGGTAGCTGCGGAAGGCAAACCAGCCATCCATAAACCTAAGACCACCCCGATAACGACAGACGTACTGGAGATAGCACAATGAAGACAATGATTCACTCTTTGCTGGCTCTGATAATGATGCTCGGCATCCATTGGTCAGCCCATGCCGCAGATACAGACCCTGATCTTTTGAAAGTTGCCTTGCTGCCGGATGAGAACGCGTCAGAACTGATCAAGCGAAACCAACCTTTGAAGGATTACCTGGAAACCACTCTTGGTAAGGAAGTAGAACTGATTGTTACCACCGATTACTCCTCCATGATCGAAGCCATGCGTTTTGGCCGAATTGACCTGGCTTACTTTGGTCCGTTGTCCTATGTGATGGCCAAGAGTAAGAGTGACATTGAACCCTTTGCCGCCATGGTGGTAGACGGGAAGCCGACTTATCGCTCCATCATTATTGCCAATGCGGACTCTGGCGTTGGCTCCTTCGCGGATATCAAAGGCAAGAAAATGGCCTACGGTGACCGCGCATCCACTTCCAGCCACCTGATCCCCAAGACCGTACTCCTTGAGAAGGCAGAGCTCGAAGCCGGAAAGGACTATGAGGCTCATTTCGTCGGTAGCCATGACGCTGTTGCGGTTAACGTCGCCAATGGCAATGCCGACGCCGGAGGGTTGTCCGAAGTTATCTTCGAGCATGTGATGGACCGCGGTTTGATTGATCGGAGCAAGGTCAAAGTGCTGGGCTACAGCGGTGACTTTCCTCAATACCCCTGGGCCATGCGTTCGAACCTGGCCCCTGAGCTGAAGAGCAACATTCAGAAAGCCTTTCTGCAGATCGATGACCCGGAGATTCTCGACAACCTGAAGGCTGAGGGATTCGCGGCAATTACCGACGAAGATTACGATGTCATCCGCGCTATGGGTGGCCTGCTCAATCTTGATTTCGCAAAAATGTGAGGAGTGCCCCATGAACTATACAACGACGGAACCGGCGACTCTGTCGCCGGCCCCGTCGGCCTCCGTGCTGGATGAGCACGCGAAAGGCTGGCGGAAAAAACTCGGACAGTCGCTGTTAGTGCTGCTCATCATTTTTGTCGCAAGTTGGCACGTAGGGCTGCTCAATTTCAATACACTTGCCAATGGCGTGCCAGCCATAGGCACACTCATTGGCGAATCTCTTCCACCTGACTTCACCAATGTGGCCAGCTGGGTGTCGCCGTTAATCGACACGCTTGCGATGAGCATTGCCGGTACTGCCATTGCAGTAACCTTGTCTGTGCCACTGGCATTCCTGGCTGCGCGCAACACCTCTCCACATCCGGTGGTGTTCCAAGTAACTCGAACCCTTTTAAACGGTTTGCGTTCAGTCCCGGAACTGATCATGGGCATCATCTTCGTGGCTGCTGTTGGTTTTGGGGCGTTGCCTGGCGTACTGGCGCTCGGTCTTCACTCCATTGGCATGGTTGGAAAGTTTTTTGCCGAAGCGATTGAGCATGTAGATGAGGCGCCAGTGGAAGCGGCCGATGCTGCCGGCGCTACTCGCTTGCAGGTGCTCTATCACGCCGTGCTGCCACAAGTACTTCCTCAATTCGCGGACGTGTCCATTTATCGCTGGGAATACAATTTCCGTGCCTCGACCGTAATGGGCATGGTGGGTGCCGGTGGTATTGGCTTCGAATTGATGGGCTCGCTGAGAATCATGCAGTATCAGGAAGTCAGCGCCATTCTCATTGTCATCTTGTTGATGGTCACCGTCGTGGACAGTCTCAGTGGCCGCCTTCGTAAGAAATTCAAATAAGGACCGTCGATGAAACCCAAGGTTGTGATAACCCATAAGATCCATGACAGTGTGCTGGATGAACTTGCCCAAGATTGCGAGCTGGTCACCAACCAATCCGGCGCCACGTTGCCCCAGGAGGAAGTGGCTGCGCGCGTTGCAGACGCTGATGCGATGATGGCGTTCATGCCAGACCGAGTTGGAGTGGAGTTCCTACAGGGGTGTCCGCGCTTGAAGGTGATTGGTGCAGCCCTGAAAGGCTATGACAACTTTGATGTGGATGCCTGCACGCGTCATGGGGTTTGGCTGACATTTGTACCGGATTTGCTAACCGTGCCTACTGCAGAGCTAACGGTCGGGCTGACGATCAGTCTCACCCGACAAGTCAAGGCGGCGGACCACTTCGTTCGATCCGGTGAATTTACTGGCTGGACACCACGCTTCTATGGGCAGGGGATCGAAGGCTCACGGATTGGTATTGTGGGTATGGGGGCCATCGGCCAAGCGGTGGCGCAGCGCCTGAACGGATGGGGAGCGGATTTAATCTATTCCCAGCCGGAACGTTTACCCGTGCAGCATGAGCAGGCACTGGGTTTGTCCCATACTCCCCTCAAGATGCTGCTGGCCCAGTCAGATATTGTGATCCTGGCACTGGCGCTCAATGAGCAAACCCTCCACACCATTAATCGCGAAACGCTAACAGGAATGAAACCGGGCGCATTCCTTATCAATCCCTGCCGTGGATCTGTGGTGGATGAGGGTAGTGTTCTGCAAGCGCTTCAATCCGGTCAGTTGGGGGGGTACGCCGCTGATGTGTTTGAGATGGAAGATTGGGCGAGAGAAGATCGTCCGAGGGAGATCGCCCAGGGGCTCAGGGCCCACCCCAACACGCTGTTTACTGCTCACATCGGATCGGCAGTCAGCCAGGTGCGTCTGGCTATCGAGCAACGCGCTGCTCGGAACATTCTGCAAGTGCTTCGGGGTGAGCGGCCGGGTGATGCGATCAATGATCCCAGTGGCCGCGAGAGCGGCCCATGCTGAATCTTGTCTGGCTGAAGAGTTTCGTGGCGGTGCTGGACCACAACGGGTTTCAGGCCGCAGCCCGCCAGTTGGACATCGCACAACCCACACTGTCCCAGCACCTTCAAAAACTCGAAAACCAACTTGGCGTTTTATTGGTCCACAGGGGGCGCTCTGGCTGTGAGCCAACCCGGGCTGCCTTAACCTTGTTGCCTTTTGCCCGAAGTCTGCTCCGGCTGGAGGAGCAGGCGAGATCTTCCATTATGGAGGCTCGACTTCGCGTTGGGGCGAGCTCCAATATTGGGATTTATATGCTCCAGCCCTACATCCGTCGTTACAAGGAGCTGGGCGTAGGGCCCGAGGTGGATGTGGTAATAGATTCCAATCCGACTATTGCACGGCATTTATCGGACGGTGAGCTGGACGTGGCGATTATGGAGTGGTGGCATGATCTACCCGGATTCCATGCTCAGGCGTGGCGTAACGAGCCCGTTGTTCTAATCGTTCCGCCTGGTCACCCGTTAGCCCGTCGAACCGATATCGACCGCGATACGCTGTCTAACATGGCTCTGATCGGCGGCGAACCCGGCACCGGCACTGGCCGGCTTTTGGCGACCTACTTCGGTGAGCATGGGCCATTTCCGACGGTATCTATGCAGCTGGGTAGCACCGAAGCCGTCAAGCAAGCGGTTAAGGTCGGACTTGGCGCATCGTTGGTGCTTGAAAGTTCTGTACGGGAGGAGGTCCAAAATGGAAGTCTGGTGGCTATTCCCGTGAGTGAGCCTGGCCTTAGCAAGGAGCTGATGGTGATTTATCCGAGCAGCCTGGACAAACACAGGCCAGTATACTCGTTTGTTGGGCATCTCTGTGAATAGCTATTGGGTCCACCTCACGCATATCTAGCTGGGAATGCAGATACTGAGCCTCACGCTCACTTCGACAACGCAGTATTCCGTCATCTGCATATCGGCAGAATGGGATATCCGGATGACGAACGGTCAGCCAACGATCCAATGCATAATGCAGAAACAGGTTTGCCAGAACTGGCGATAACGGGCCACCTTGTGGTGTGCCAACGTTCCGTCGTTCCTGCTTACCATCTTTCGTCTGCATCGGTGCCGTTAGCCAGCGCCTCACATACAGCAGCACCCAGGATTCAGAGCAATGGTGGTCAAGGGCCTTGAGCAATAGCTCATGATCAATATGATCAAACAAGCCACGGATGTCATACTCCAGCACCCAGTCCCTTTCCCAGCACCGCTTTCGCGTGATCGCAAGCGCATCATGCGGGGATTTCCCGCGCCGATACCCGTACGAGTCCACATGAAAGACAGGTTCCAGGATAGGTTCCAGCGTCATAGTAACCACAGTTTGCGCTATACGATCGCTAACCGTGGGTACCCCGAGCAATCTTTCTCCTCCACTTTTCTTCGGAATTGGAACTGCTTTGACGGACAGTGGGAAATAGCTGCCGGACGACATCCGATTCCAAATTAGATAGAGGTTCTTACTTAAGTCTCGATCAAAGTCCTGAATCCGACTTTCCGCACCTGATTCTGGATTTTTTTTTCGGCGACGTTCGCTACACGTTTGACGAAGTTTGCTAGGTTCCGCGATTCTCACCGTTTGGCTCCAGCCTGCGGTAGGTATGCCGATGATGGTTAAGACATCTGTGATCTGGCCATACCTTGGCAACTTAACCGAGCAACACTAATGCAAGACACCATTGGTGTCAGGAAGTTATTTATCGGCCTCTCGGTCACGTGACATTCGTCACATAAAGTATTCTCGAAATTAGGTGCGGAATGACGGCTGAATCGTCTGGCCATCTACACCGGCCGCACCTCGATTTGATTTAACGCGCTGATACGCCTTCCATACCTGGCGCTTGGAATTTTTTTCTCTAATTGCGGAAATACCGAAATTAGAGAAAACACAGCACGCCCCTCAGTTAGTAATATGGCTGCATTGTTAATATTCGAGGTTGTGCCCATGGCTAATAATCACAAGGTAATGACAGTTCGCGTAGATCAGCTGATTCTTTCACCTGAACTATCCGTTGACTATCGTCACGTCTTGACCAGTTTGCGATATCGATCGAACAGCTTTTCTTCCATCCCCCATGACATTCTTCTTGAATTCATTATGGCCCACCTGCGTATTCCGGCGAAGTTGAACAGTGATTCCGGCCAACGTGAACACCGCTCGTCTTAGCGCATTTCCCTTGCCGGCTTTTTAGCGCGGCTGTTCATCTTGGGTCAATGGCGATCGTTGTTTGCGCATCGATTCGCCCTTCAGTTGCAGCCGGTGGGCGTTGTGCATGAGCCGATCGAGGATCGCTTCAGCGAGGGTGCTGTCACCGATGCTGGCGTACCACTGGTCGGTCGGCAGCTGGCTGATCACCACGGTCGAATGGCGGCCGTGACGGTCGTCCATGATCTCCAGCAGATCGTGGCGCTGGGCGGGTAGCAGCGGCTCCAGCCCCCAGTCATCGAGGATCAGCAGCTCGACCTTGGCCAACTGGGCCAATAGCCGGCCGTAGCTACCGTCGGCCTTGGCCTGGGTCAGGCTCTGCAGCAGCCGTGACAGGCGGTGGTAGTGGGTGCCGTAGCCCTGCAGACAGGCCTGATAGCCCAAGGCGCAGGCCAGATAGGTCTTGCCGCTGCCGCAGGGGCCGGTGATCAGCAGGTTCTGCCCGCGTTGCAGCCAGTCGCCCTGGGCCAGCCGGGCGATCTGGGCTCGGTCGATGTTGCGCGGGTGCTGGTAGTCGATCTCTTGGGTGGTGGCGCTCAGCTTGAGGCGAGCGTGGCGCACCAGCCGCGCCTGTTTGCGTTGCTCGCGCGCCAGATGTTCTTGCTCGACCAAGAGTCCCAGCCGTTCGATAAACGACAGGCCGTCGTAGGTCGCGACCTGTTCTTGTTGCTGCTGCAGGGCAGCGGCCATGCCGCCGAGTCTGAGCTCGCGCAGGCGGTTGAGGGTCTGTTGGCTCATGCTGTTCTCCGCTTAGTGGAAGTGGTTGGGGCCACGGATGTTGTCGTGGCTTTGGGGGAGCTCCAAGGTGAAGCTCGGTTGCTCAGGCAGTTGGTCACGGTTGCTGGCGAGTACCGATTTGAGCTGCTTAAGACGGCTTAACCCCTCGCGGTTGGCGAGTTGGCAGCAGCCGTTCACCCGCTCTGGCGGGTAGCTGCGGGTGAGGTTGAGCAGTCCCAGACAGAGCCGGTAGGCCTGTTCCGGATGCGCTTTCTCGGCCAGCCGGTCGCTCACCCAGCGCAGGGTGTCGGGGCCGATATCCTGCGCCCACTGCTTGAGTCGGCCCGGGGTCCAGGCCTGCTGCTTGCTGTGGCGCACCGGCATGTGCGCCGCCAGGGTGGTGGTGCCGGGCTGGTGCTTGCGCGGATGGCTGGCCACCAGCTGCTGGCGGAAGTAGAGCTGCACCAGCTGGTCGCCGGCATGCAGTTCCAGCGTCTCGCCGACGTACTGATGGGGTGCCGAGTAGTGGTGCTGCTCGAACTGTACGTGGTAGTCGATGTTGACCTTGACCGACTTGATCGCCACGTAACGGTAAGGCTGCTGTGGCAGCGGCGTGAGCGCGGGCTGGTCCAGCTGCTCGAAAGCCTGACGGCGGTTGCCCGGTAGCTGCTTGAACGGGCGCTCATTGAGCTCGGTGAGTAGCGCGCGGAGACACTGGTTCAGCTCCGCCAGCGAGAAGAAGGTGTGATGGCGTAACCGCGCCAGGATCCAGCGTTCGACCACCTGAACCCCAACCTCCGCCTTGGCTTTGTCCTTGGGTTTGTAAGGACGCGCCGGCATCACCGCCAGCTGGTAATGGGCGGCCAGCTGCTGGTAGCTGGGATTGAGCTCCGGCTCATAACGGCAGGCCTTGTTCACCCCGCTCTTGAGGTTGTCTGGCACCAGCAGGGCCGGCGTCCCGCCGAAGAATTCAAAGGCGCGGACGTGGCTGTGCAGCCAATCCGGTAGCGATTGGGTCAGGGTGGCTTCGGCATAGGTGTAGTTGGAGGCGCCAAGCACCGCGACAAAGATCTGAGCCTGGCGGATCTCGCCGGTCGAGCCTGAGACGATGGGCACGGTGGGGCCACAGTAGTCGATAAAGCACTTCTCGCCGGCCTTGTGCTGCTGGCGCATGGAGCGCTTCTGCAGCTGGCACCAGCCCCGGTAGCGCTCGCAGAACTGGGAGTAGCTGTAGCAGCGGTTGGGGTAACGCTCGGTGTATTCCTGCCACAGCAGTTGCATCGACATGCCCTTGCGCTTGAGCTCCTGATGCACCGTGGGCCAGTCCGGGAGCTGGAAGCGGGAACTGCCGCGGGTGTCGGCAGCGGGATAGAACAGCCGGGCCAGTTGGGTGTCATCCAGCCCGTCCGGCAGCGGCCAGGCCAGCTGCAACTGCTCGGCGGTTTTGAGCAGCTTCTGGATGGCGCCGACGCTGACCTTGGTGCTGAGGCTGATCTGGCGGAAGGAGAGCCCGGCCTGTAGCCGTAGTCGCAGAACATCACGAATTTTACGCATTGCAATCCTCTTGGCGGACATGGTCTCTTCCCGGCAAAGGGGAGAGACTACCAAAGGTTTTTAATTCAATGCGTTAAGACAGATTCCGGACAACGTGAACAGCTGTTCCGGCATCATGAACACCCATTCCGGAAAATGGGGCAAAAGTGTTCAGCTTGGGCCGGAATGAGCGTTCACGTTGAACCAGAATCGGTGTTCACGTTGAACCGGAATGACCGTTCACGATCGGCCGGAATAGGCACCACCCACCAATTGGGTATATGGATGGCGAATACTTTCACGTGATTAGCAATATCAGAACACTCGGTATCAAACCCTTCTTACCAGAAAATGCTCAGATTCGAGTTATAGTAGATGAGACTCTCTGTCAGTCCGACATTGAGCTTATTTCAGTGCAGAGAGAATTGTTCAACTTGATCGTTTTCAGTATGAATGGACAGATGTTTGCGAGCGCATTAGCAGGTTTGTGGGATGTATCAGCCAATGCCAGATTTAAAAAATAAAGCCATTTACTAATGGGTTCGAAAGTAAGCGAACATCATTTATAATGTAGGCTCCGTTCGCCAAGCTTATCGGATATTTACACACATGCGCCACGATGACGGTCGTAAACTGATGAGCTGATCACGGAAGCCAAATACGTTGTTCATCTTCTTTATGTCCTTCCATTAGGCGCGTGATAGCCGGGTGCCAACTTTGCGTTCTCAACGCCGTACAAAGCCAGCGAATCGCTGAGCCAGAGGCGGTACTGTTCTTCTTTAAGACTGTGATCGGGTGAGGCATCAACGTTCCAGCGCAGCAGCATGTAGCCCGCAACAGCAGCCCGTACTCGCATTCGTATCGAACCACCAACCATCCCGTAGTCCATCTTGATGACCTCTGGACGTTCAAAACGCGGATGAGGCACTAAGTCCAACTCCACGATCCGCGTCCACTGAATGTCGTTGTCCGGACGCTCGTTAGCCTTAGGTTCTTCATCAAGCAGGATCGGCGCTTCGATGCGGGTGACAACGAAGTCGCGGAATTCGCCACTCTTGCGATCAAAAGCTCGGACGTGCCAGCGCAGGCCGGTATCGACCAGCGCGAAGGGCACAATGATCCGCTCGGTCTCGCCGCTGCTCATTGAGTGGTAGCGGATGGCTACTGGCCGCTTGGCATGGATGGCCCGGCAGATCGGAGCCAGCACATCCATCTGTGGGCAGCTCAGAGCCACAGGAGACTCGCATGGCAGCATCGGCTGCGAATCGACGTTCACGCCATCACCAAACCCAAGAGCAAGTGCCGACAAAACACGCTGCATTGCATGCTCGAAAATCGGAGAAAATGCCTTGCCGATGCGGTAGATCTTGTTGCTACCATCGAATTCAATGTTCTGCGGTGCGATTTCCCGGTACAGAGCCAGATCGCGCGTTGCCCCTGCCGGAGCCACACCGAAGCGCTCAATCAGATCTGGGCGACCAATATCACCGAAGAAGTAGAGCAGGAAGTCGATGTAAGCCAGTCGCTCTCGCTGGGCAAGGCTCAAGTCCTCGACCCGTTTAATGGGTGAACTAATCATGTGCCGTAGCTACAAAATAAAAGGAGAATGTAGTGATGTAATCCATATAGTGCCATGACCATAATCAAATTGATGACAATCATGCACCAATTTTACTATAACAACAAGACGTGGAGCCTCAAATGTAGACATTGAGCGTCTTATATAAAGTCTATTTATTACGTTATATTGAAGTCATCCAACTATGAAATCTTGCTGCCCAGTGCTCAATCGATTCCTCATGCAACTTGCCCTTATCCACTGATTTGGTCTGCGGGTGAGGAATGCCTGAATAGCCATCCTTGCCGCAGAGCATTTTTAGCCGCTGACTTGGCCAGTGCAGTGATTTCTGGGTTAACTCTTCTGCCAACAGCGTAAGCTGCTTGGGCCAATCCAGAGACGATTTCAGCCGTAATAGCAGGGTGGATAGAGAACAAACACCATCAGATGTATCGACTTCTAGGATATAGAATGTGCGGCCCTGCAACTCCATCTCAACAACCGCCAAGCATCTTGGATTGCCATCCAGAAGCAGATGACGTTTACAACGGTAGAGCTTAGGTAGCTTGTGCAGTTGCTGGGAGCGAATGACGCAACCATGGATTGCCACCAACTGCTGAAGCATCGACTGAAAACAATCAAACTTGTTGGCATATAGACGCAGATCATCGGTTTCATCCGCCTCTGCAGTCCACTCAGCACTGGGCAGTATCCCCCCAAAAACTGACTCTTCAGTACTTACGTCCTCTGATGCCTTGGAGCTAATCTCATCGTCAGCCTTACCCTTAGCTCCCTCCTGTTTTTTATCAGCTATTTTGCGTGTGTTGAATGCTTTGGAAAACTCAAATACGACAGAGGGAGCCTGCAACAAAACAGGTTTAGTATTCACACTCGCATCAGCCCCATCATGGACCGAATGGATGGGCGGGCGTTCAGCGACCAAACGCACAGCACCGTCCCCCTCTCCATGCACATACTCTCGCAACTTGGGATGGAAAAACTCTACTTCGTCTGGAATCGCAGCTTGGACGTTTCTTAGACTGGCTACCTCGTAAACCAGCATGCTTTGGGTTTGTTTATCAAATCGCCCTCGAACCTCAAAAGAAGCGGAGCGTAAAGGTGGAGGGGTAAACTCGAAATCCCAGTGCCGATATCCACTTTGTTCATAGCCATTCAACTTTTGACTACGACCAATGCTTTCGTAAGAGGCTCGGGCATCTGGGTCGATCAAGATCCAGCTCAATAAACGTCGCGATTCATAATCATCCAGAGACTTAAGTGGATAGCTAGAGGAGGGTAATACATTCACCCGGGCTACGTTGGGACCATGGTGTTCAATCGAAAACTCACTTCTCAGATAATCAGGCTCAAGTGCTGAGCGTGAAAGATAGCCATCGTGTAAGAACAGTACTCTTGCCAGCTCTAGTTGGGGAAGATAGATCTGTATGTTGTTTGCCAAAAAACAGAAGCAGTGTTGACGTTTATCCATGGCGCGAATGGCCAAGGGAACAGGGAAATCACCTAAATATCTGCGTTGCCAAGTAGCCGAGCTCTCGATGGTAAAAGAGAGCCGAAAACCGGCAGACTTATGCTTCTGTGTCGGATTCAACACCCGCTTACGAGCCAAAACAGGAAGATTCGAAACCCGCAGCGACCCGATTTCAGCTTGAGGAGCCAGATCCAGATTGATGCCCCACTGTGTGTGATTAACTCGCCGGAACAGAGAACCGATTGCCAAAATGGTTGTATCGTCAGATACCTTTTCAAAACGGATATCCTGCATCAAGCCCCCAATACATCTCGCAATAGGTCATCAGCCAGCGAGGTTAATCGCTCATCACTCAATCCAGCCAGGCGAAGAAGTCGCCATCGGCGCAATGAATTACCAGTCTGCACCAGCAATCCGGCAGCAAGAGCCAAACGACGAATCTGATAACCTGTTATATCTTCACAATATCGTTGAAAAAACAAGCGAGTAAGAGGCATAGAGCGCAAGTTTTTCTCAATCATGGCTCCCGATAGAAGTTTCGATAGATACCAGTTCCTCGACAGCCGAGGGGAATCAAGCATCAACTCATGTTGATCGAGGATATGGAGTAATTGACGACAAACCATGCGATCCCGCTTTGGCCAATCGACACGGAGATTGTCTCTAGCATGGCCCTGATGGTGTTGCCGGTTAAATTGCAGAAACCAGCTTCGATCATGCCGATACAGCCAGGCGTATAACGCCTGATGAGATAAACGGGCCTGCTTCACCCCATGGCTTTCCAGCAACTGCTGCCATCTGACTCGATACTCTGCCGATAGGCCGCTCTTTTTATCTGGAGGACAAAAATAGCCATTTATTTTCTCTTACGTTACTGCGGCCGCCGCTTTAGTCTTAATGTGAAGCCTGGGAATTCGCTGAATGAAGAATACGTTTTCACCCCCAGACCGACAGCTGTTAAGGCGCGATCCCAACACTCCATTTGTAAGTATCAGGCCCATCTTCTCCGCTGGTGGCATCAGCTACTATCTGTGCATAACGTTCTCCAGCAAGTTCTCTTACCATCTGATCCACGACCCATTGCAGATGATGCATTTCATCGGTTCCGCCGTAACGACAAGCCAACTCAATAGCCCGCTCTATTCTTTTTTGTTCTTCAGTCATACTGAATCCTCACGCTTACACCAGCTATTCTGAAAACATGCACACTATAAATTGCGGCTGTCATTTCTCAGCCAGGCGCCTGCATTGCTGCCTCATTCCATCAAAAATACTTTCCGCAAGCTGCTGGGGGAACTGGTCCGGAAGAAGCCCGCTAACACGTTCAATGACACCCGGGGTTCTGGCGATGATTTCCTCTATCATCGCCTCTGTCTGCTGTTTACTCAGGCCGGTTATCTCACCATGCCTGATCCAGTGGCGTCGTTGTATTCGATATATCTGGTAATAGTTGCTACTGCCACGTACGGCCATCGCCAGTTTGCACTTCTGCCAAGATATCTGATTGTTCCCATGACCGATCACCGGCCATGCCGACAACACATCATAGTTTGGTGTAAGGTGATAACGTCCCTGTGGCCCAATAGAAATACTGAAATTTTTAGCGTGGCCATCTGTTGCGGCCATCATCCAGAAAATTATCTGCGTCATAAAAAACTGCGCTTTGTCACGCTCAGCACGGTCTGAATTACTCAGAACCTCCATAATTTCCGATATACCTGGCCCGCCGTCCGCCTGATATTTTCGTAATGGCGAAACGCCCAGGGCCTGACACATATCCTCCTGGGGTAAACGAATGATCCATTGTCCGTCTCCTGACCATTTTCGGTCAAAACGTTCTACCACCAGCGCTTTCTGATCTTCAAAGTGAGCAATCTGCGTTCTTGCCACGGGGAGCCCGTACTGGTCGAGAAGTACCGAGCAGAGCCATTCATTTTCAACCGACGAGCTCATGTCGGCTTTCATGTTCCCCACAAGTCCGAGCGGTAGCTTGAATATATGCGTCGTTGGTGTATTACCCTCCGGCATACACCACCGATCTTCATGCCACAGTAGGGCTGTTTTCTCCTGAGCACCGGCAATAGATAAACGTAAGTCGTCGTTATCTTCTGGCCTGCCCGGTAGCAATGTCTCCGTGGTATTACGCAAAGTTGCCGCAATTTCTGATTCAGTAAGCGGGTGATACTTCACGGAATATAAATCAGTGGGTTCATCTCCGTCATGAAGCAGCTGTATCGCGCCCACGCAGTCTTTTCCCAGCTCCGTCAGCAGATCAAAAGGCTCCAGGCTATCGGCCTTGTAACGCATTGCCAGACGTCTGCGTATGCCTTCGCTGTCCGGGAGTAAATTATCAAAATAGTCACGTACCACATTTCCACGCCAGACCTGGTTCCCGGGAGTAAAAGGAAGGGACAATGACAGCGGCCTTCCCTGTTCGTCAGCAACCCATTCAGGAAGGTATTCTAAGCTGTCTACCCCTTTGCTTTTTTCCCAGTACCCGACTTTGATGCCGTTCATCCAAATTACCAGACGTTGCTGTTTCCGGCTCATATCGTTACCAATCCTCCTGTCGTGCAGGTGAATTTAATTTATATATTTCTTCCGTCTGCTTCCTCTCTGAAGAAGTGGTTGCCGAGGAGAAGCTGATTTTTACACCCAGGACGGAAAACACCTTGAATAGCCGTTCAATGCTCGCACTGGCAGGGTTGGCTTCCAGACGTGAGTATGTCTGTTGAGTGACACCTAACCTTTCGGACAGGTCTTTTTGCGTCAGGCCATTCGCCTTGCGAAAACCAATGAGCAAGGGACGCAACTGGTTGAGCGTGTTTAACGGGTAATCATTATTGATCATAAGCTGGCCTCAGTAGTTCCTCTGATACACCTTGTACGCTGTTTTCTAAACATACACCCTAAAAGCTGTAATATCAAATTAACAGCCTAAAAGCTGTTAAATAGAGAGTACAACCTTTAGGCTGTTACCAAGTGGCAGCATAAATCTTTATGACGTTTGATATGAGAGAACTATCAATAATAAGCCGTTACGCTCGTACAGCATCCGGGAAGAGAGCTGACAGATCAGGATCATCGGTAAACGAGAAGCGGAGTATCTTATGGCCCTGTTGTGAGCTGTATAAATAACTACGAGCTACTCTCTGCCTCGGGGAGGAGGCAGAGAGAGTATTAAAAGCAAAGGCAGACATTTTTAGCAGCTGGTGGGCTATGGGGTTCCGGAGGTGCTCCGGTGAATGTTACTTGACTGGCAAGTTTCCTGCTCTGATGGTCAATGCCTCGATGCTGTCTATATTGTTCTGAAACCGTTCCAGTTCTGCCTTTTCAATACCGGCCCAAAGCTTTAAGTGTCGCTGATAAAGGGACCACTTGAGTGAGTGAAAACCATTCCAGGCCAACCCCATCCAAGAGGCGTAATTCGCATTGAGAATATTGCCGGTGATATACATTTTACCTGCGTTAACAGCACTGGAAGTTCCATAACCCAGGGCAAGCATCATCCGGAAGCGTGGATTTAGCCGCAACGGCATGGTATCCAGTAAGGTCTCCCCAAAAGCTCCTTTTCCCAGCGATACCTGTTTCACCACATAGAAAACCCGCATCAAAACTTCCATTATGGTCATCGGAATACTTGTCACGATAAACTGACGAAAGTCATATCCGTTGACATACATGTACTCTATTTGTTTGCCGAAGTTAGAACTCCCCACAGGGATCCCCTCAAGCATACGAAGTAGCCCCATAAAAGGAGCCGGTAAACCCATGCCACGGTTTCCTTTTGCTGAGGGGGCATTAACATCCGATGCCAGGTGTCCAAACATTCTGGCGATGAGCCTGAAAATATTGGTTTCGTCAGTAACGCCTTTACTGGAAGGATAAACCACGATCTGTCCATTCTGAACCACCGTACAGGTCCCGTTCAGCATATCCTTTATACCGAAAATAATGCCCAGTATGGGATCGTGTGACAAAGCTCTTAAGCGGTGATTTGTGGGAGACAAAACGCCACCGGCCGCACCCACTAAATCGCTACTGATCGAACTGTCTGGTGCCCCTATAGGGAACAAATCTGAGAGTTTTGTACTCAGGTCCTCCGGCAAAATGGCATTGAAGGCTTTCTGCACCTGTTTATTGAAAATACCATCCACTTCTGCCGTAAAGCTCACCGTAGGTTTTGGCGGGGCTCTGACGCAAAGTAAATCCAGCATGGATGCTATGAGCCCGCATCCGCAGGCAATAGCATAATCCCAGGCGTCGAGTGCGTAGCGATCATTAAATTCTTTAATATGATTCTGGATCCGGGCATCTACAACAGCCAGGTCATCCGTGGAGAGTATTGTGGCCAGTCCAATATCACCGCATACACGCTGGTTAGCCTCGCTATATATAGTCTTGAGACCAGTAGAATGCATGGCAGTATCTGAAGGGGTCATTTCTCGCAGATGATGTTCTTTAAGCGCCAGATGCTCCGCTTCATCAAGTTCAGTGCCGCTGATTAGCCCGGTCAACTGTGCCTTAAGGCTCTCTATATCACTGTTAATTGTCTCGTGAGCGTTCGCGATATCCTGACCACGGAGCTGAATATAACGGATGGCCCTGAACTCATCATCATAAGGAGACTGAACCGTACCGGGTTTCTTGGAGACTAAACTCTCAGTGAAAGGAGACCCAAAATGAAATCACAATCCGCCAAACGCTATCCCCCTGAACTGCGTGAGCGCGCTGTCAGAATGTTGTTGGAACACCGTGATGAGTATGACTCTGAGCCGGATGCCATTCGTGCCATATCGTCAAAAATCGGGTGCCATTACGACACCCTACGAGCCTGGTTGCGTCAGCATAAAAATGATGTCCGTGGTGGTGTCAGCCCCGTCAGCACTGATGATGGTGGACTGAGCACCAATGAGCGCCAGCGTTTAAAAGAACTGGAGCGTGAAAATCGGGAGCTACGCCGCAGCAATGATATATTGCGCCAGGCCTCAGCTTATTTTGCTCAGGCGGAGCTCGACCGCCACTGGAAAAAATAATGCCACTTATGCAGCGTCTGAGTGGTACACACGGGGTCGGGCCGGTATGTCGCGAACTGGATATTGCCCCGTCGACATATTACTGGCATCAGCAACGCCAGCTACATCCTGAGAAATGTAGCCAACGAGAAAAGTGCGATGCTCAAATCATCCAGGAGATAAAACGCGTTTACGGAGAAAATTACAGTGTCTATGGGGCACGAAAAGTCTGGCGTCAGTTGCTCCGCGAGGGCTTTAGCGTCGCCCGGTGTACTGTTGAACGCCTGATGAAAATAATAGGTCTTCGGGGCGTACTCCGTGGCAAAGTCATCAAGACCACGATCGGTCGTAAAACAGCGGCAGCAGCGGATCTGGTAAACCGCCAGTTTGTGGCAGAACGTCCCAATCAGCTTTGGTGTGCAGATTTTACGTACGTTAGCACCTGGCATGGCTTCGCCTATGTGGCGTTCATCATCGATGTGTTCGCAGGCACGATCGTTGGCTGGCGGGTCTCATCGTCGATGGAAGCAAGGTTCGTGCTGGATGCTCTGGAACAAGCTCTGTGGGCACGTCGCCCCTCAGGTACAATCCATCACTCGGACAAGGGCTCCCAATACGTGTCACTGGCGTACACCCAGCGGCTGCAGGAGGCGGAGCTGTTGGCGTCGACAGGCAGTACAGGCGACTCTTACGATAATGCCCTGGCCGAGAGTATCAATGGCCTTTACAAAGCGGAAGTGATCCACCGTAAAAGCTGGAAAAACCACACGGAAGTGGAGCTTGCGACACTGGCGTGGGTGGACTGGTTCAACAATCGAAGGTTACTGGAACGGCTAGGACACATACCGCCGGTAGAAGCCGAAAAAGCTTATTATGCTACCAGTACAAATAATGATCTGGCAGCCTGAGCTTCCGGACTAAACACTCTCCAAAAAAACCGGGGCGGTTCAGTTTCATGGCTTCTTCTCCTGTCAACGCAAAGCAGAAGTGTCACCATCGGTGCGAAACAGAGATGTCATGCTTTGGTTCAGAGAATGCGTTTGACCGCCTCGCTATATACTTCCGAGCGTTCTCTTTTCCCAACAGAAATCACGAAAACGACAACTTTCTCGTCTATAACCTGGTATACAAGGCGATAGCCTGAAGACCGGAGCTTAATCTTGTAACAATCAGGCATACCACGGAGCTTGTTTGCTTCAATCCGGGGTGACTCAAGTACTTCAACCAGCTTCTTTTTCAACTGTTCACGTACCGTCGAGCCCAGCTTTCGCCATTCCTTTAGTGCCCGCTCGTCAAAATCCAGAAAATACGCCATCAGAGTTCATCCAGCGTCACACGTACTGGCTTAGGATTACGAAGTCGTTCTTTCACTATCTCCACAAGTTCAGCATCTTCATCACTCAGGAGTGTCTGTTTGAACGGCAAGCGTTCATTGTCAGCGATATACTCGAGCATGAGACGAAGCGCTTCAGAAGGAGTTACGCCCATTTTTTCAAGCGCGGCGTAAGAACGCGCTTTAAGTTCATCGTCAATACGTAGGTTAATGCTACCCATGTCTTACACCCCTTGTAATTACAAATGTCATTACAAGTATCGCACTACAACATGCTTAGGGCAAGTCACGAAGTAAGTCAGAAAGTAGTCGTAAGAACGGTGATCACTGTCCGCTTTGTGCCAGAAGCGGACTTTTTAAAAATATTGCGTGCCCAACAATTGGGCGCAGGTCACATCAAGTACCCTCAGAATTATAGAGAATACCTGAAATTTTTGTAGAGCGAGGTTTGTTACCCTGCCCGACCAGCGACATGTGGTTAGTTTAGTGATCAGAAATGTCGAGCGTTTGGTCGTTCATTGACGCGGGATCTTCCAACGGTTCCACATGAGTGGTGATATGGATAAAAGGCAGTGCGGTGCGGATATCATTCTCTATACGCTCGGCCCAGTCGTGCCCATATTGAACAGTCCATCGCCCAGGAACTAGGATGTGCATTGTCATAAACGCCCGCCCGCCAGCCTGGCGTGTACGTAGTGCATGGAAATCAAGCCCCTGTTCACGATATCCTGCCAGCAGTGACTCGATTTTTTTGAGTTCTTCCGTGGGTAGCGATACGTCCATCAGACCTGCAGCTGAACGACTCATAAGCTGATAACCAGTCCAAACGATGTTGGCTGCGACCAGCAATGCAACGATCGGATCGACCCAAAACCAGCCGGTCAGATAAACCAGTCCGACACCAAAAATGACACCGACCGACGTCCAGACATCGGTCAGCAGGTGATGAGCATCTGCCTCAAGAGTGATAGAGTTGTGCTGCCTGCCAGCCCTTAACAAAATGCGAGCCGTCACAAAATTAAGGATTGATGCGACTGTTGAAACCAGTAATCCGAGACCAATCTCCTCAAGCGGCTGTGGAGTTAACATCCGCTCAACTGCGGTATAGGCGATACTGGCTGCCGCCAATAGGATCAGAAATCCTTCGAAAGCACTCGAGAAATATTCGGCTTTGCCGTGCCCATATGCATGGTTCTCATCGGCCGGAAGCGCAGCCAAGGTCAGCATCCAGAGCGCCATTAGGGCTCCTGCGAGGTTAACTACGGATTCGATGGCATCAGATAGCAGACCGACCGAACCGGTCATTTTCCACGCCACACCTTTGAGTCCGATAGTGGCAATAGCCGTGGCAATGGAAAGCCAAGCGTAGTGCGTCAGCGGACGAGGTAACCCTTTTGTTTTAGTCATTATTAACTTCCTAAAATAGGACGACTAACTCACATTTCTATCCATGATAGATAATTAAACAATCATTTCGCCATGAATATTTTTTCGTTTTTATTAAATTTAATTAAAAAGTCTCTGCAAGTGCTGTTTCATCTTCTAGTAAACTAAATTTTATTTTTAGGGTTTTCTTCAACTTGAAGTAATATTATCTCACAACAGATTAGTCACTTAGGTTAACTGAGCGGCTTTTATATTTTTCAATTAAAATATGCAAAACTCCCATTGCACCATGTGCATAAAAATAGACCTCAATGAAAGTAGTAAAGAACTTATGCCAGTGGATTACTGTTTCAGCCAGATTTGACTGCATGGTATTCAACAAGAACCATAGGCCACCTGAAAGTGCTACAATTAGCAATGCTAGAACTCCAAATCCTTGGATTGTACTGGCAATACCTCCCGAATGTGCATCGGGCAGTCGGAAACTAGTCAACGTTTTTATATCTTGCTTAATACCACTAAAGTCAAGCCCTACCCATGAAAAATAATAAGTAAAACCTCTTTGAGTAAGCATCCAACTTAACATAATAAAACCACAAATAATCAGTCCTAACCCTGAAATAATGTGCATCCAGGTTATAACTCCTTCAAGACTATGTTCACCAATTGCTTCGGTCTCTGTCAGATTAGAGTTAATAATTTGTGATAATATTAGAAATGCCACAATGATGTGAAGAATACGAAAAAAAGGAGCGTAATCATGGGGTAATAGATTCCAGAGTCGCAATTTCATTAATGAGTCCTTAGTAAATTTATCGATGATCTTAATCATACAAAAGAATTATTAGGATAACCTTAATTCTTAAAATTGCAGCAGGCATTAGTTCACCTCTGATATGGCCACTTGCGAAATGGGAATGGTAACTGTTATTACTATGTGTTTACTTGCTGTTCTTGTTACGCAGCCCCTTAAACACATTACTTTCAAATATGATTTCCTGCTGGGTTTAAATATGTGTCTTTCTATAGTGCGGCAACCTATTTTTACACCAACTCATGAATTAAATAAGAATCATAAATTAAATGAGAGGTTTAATTCTCTTGCTTAACGCGATGATATTAAATGGAAATTTTAATTTTTGTAATTTATTAAACAGTTAGAATGAGACATGGTAAATACGATCTTCCTTTAGATAATTCTGATAGCACTTTTTCTACTGGGCAGTCTGCAATGTCCGCTTCACGCCCTGAGACATTCGACAAGCTTTTTATGGCTTCAGTAAGGGCGAGTGGCGCGCTTCGAGAGCCAGCAAATATTTTGCTTCATCGTACTGGGTTCTGGCCTTCCAGCAGCGGTAAATGATCCTTATCCATTTGAACGCCAGTGCCCGGATCGCAGACTGATGAGATTTGCCCTTCTCTCTGAGGCCCTGATAATACAGTCTGGCCCAGTATGATGAATTAACCGTCTTGGCAGCCCATTCAACAAAGGTTTGCCTGACGAACTTGGCACACTGCCATCGCCAGTGAACCCAGGATTTCTGGCCACTTCGTTCTGTCACCGGTGCAATACCTGCGTAGTTTTGAATTTCTTCAGCGCTGTTAAACCGGTCACGGTTATCACCAAGTGCAGCAAGCATTCGTGGGCCCATACACGGCCCCATGCCCGGAAGTGATTTGAACAGCTCCGCATCTGGCAATGTGTCAAACAACGCTTCGATTCGTTCGTCATAGGTTTTGATGATTTCACTCACGACTTTAATTTGTGTCGCCAGTGCTGTTGCCATCAAAGCATTAGCCTCTATAACGCTCGGGTCTGTAGTCAATGGGATCGCGTTATCAATACTCGCAACACGTTGCTCGGTAAGAGCCATTGCGCGGCCACCTTTGGCATTCAGAAAGTTGCGGATCGTGTCGCGCCTCGCTCGTTTCAGTTGTTGCAGACTGGGCCACCGGATAATCAGCTCACACAATAGTAAGCTACCCCGATGTGAGAACCACTCCAGTGGCTGAGGATAATACTGTTTAAGTGTGTTGATTATCCGGTTCACAAAACGGCGTTTATCTTCAACCAGCTGACGGCGCTGCTCAACCAGTTGCTGGAGTAACCGGATATCCGCATTGTCGGGTTCAATGGCTTTTATCTTTTGGGGATAACGCAGCATTAACTCTAATGCCAGCTCGGCATCCTGCGGGTCATCTTTAGCGCCGCTGGGCGAGAAGGCCTGCCGGTAACGAGCCAGGGACAAAGCGTGGACGGGGAAAACGGTGATAAATGGATATTTCTGAAGAGCATACACCACGGGACCTTTCTTCAGCTCAACGGCGATAGCGATCCTGCCTTTTACCTTCTGGTGTAACTCGGTAAGCCAGACATCAAGTGCTTCCGGCGTATGTTCAATCACATGGAATGTGCGTTCACCGTTTTTAAACTGAACACAGACATCGTGCTTTTTATCTGCCCAGTCCAGACCAACGTGCGCAGCAAATTGATTAGTCGCAGTCATCACCAACTCCTTTTTATCGGGGATTGGTATGCATTCCACGCTCTTCGAAAGAAATATAGCCAGCAGTTTATCTGCATGCCCTGAGTATTCGTTAGCGAACGTGGAGCACCCACTGGCTCGAAAGAAAAGCGGCGATCATCACGTGATTCTCGCTCAATATTCGTAACCAGTAAGCGCATACCCTGAATCACTTAAAGTGTAATTCTCAGGGTGCGAATGACTATATCTCGCTCAAAGCTGCCTGTCAAAGTGGTCAAGCTCTACCACAGCTCAGAGGTACAAAAAATCACCTTAACGAATGGAAGGGACTTCCCCTGGATATGCGCCTGATTAACTCTTGTGCAATCATGGGGTAAACATAGCCCCGGAGGGATTCGTTATGACCATCACGACTGTCGGTATCGATCTTGCTAAAAATGTGTTCGCTGTTCACTGCGTTGACCAACACGGTAAAACTGTTCTGGTTAAACCCAAAGTATCGCGTGCTGCCCTTCCTGAGCTGATTGCCAGTTTACCTCCCTGTGTTATCGGGATGGAGGCATGCTCCGGGGCTCACTACTGGGCAAGGTTGTTTCGGCAATATGGTCATGAACCACGGCTGATGGCTGCTAAATTTGTATCTCCTTACCGCATGGCCGGTAAATCAGGCAAAAATGATGCAGCTGATGCTCAGGCTATCTGTGAAGCAGTTCGTCGCCCGCATATGCGGTTTGTACCAGTGAAGGATGAGAGCCAGCAGGCGATGCAATGCCTACACCGTATCAGACAGGGTTTTATCGAAGAGAAAACAGCAACATATAACCGATTGAGAGGTTTGATATCGGAATTCGGTGTCATCGCCCCACAAAGTACAGATGCCCTGCGTCACATGGTTTCTGAGCAGAAGAGTTCTTTGCCACTTCAGGTTCAACAATGTGTTAATGACCTGCTGGAACACATTGATCGTATTGAAGATAATATTACTGAATATGACCGGATTTTGTCCCGCATGGCAAAAACAGATCACCGCAGCCAGCGATTGATGGAACTGAAAGGGATTGGTCCCACAACGGCCTGTGCGCTGGTCGCCAGTATCGGTAATGCACACGATTTTAAAAATGGGCGACAACTGGCAGCCTGGCTGGGACTAACGCCATCGCAGTACAGCAGTGGTGGGAAATCAAAGCTTGGCAGGATAACTAAAGCTGGCGATTCGTATCTGCGAACGCTACTGGTTCAGGGGGCTCGTTCGGTTCTGATTGGTGCCGAGAAAAGGACTGATTTATTCAGTCGTTGGGTCTGTTCACTGGTCGATCGCAGAGGATACTGGCGTGCCGTTGTAGCCATCGCCGCCAAAAACGCAAGGCTGTGCTGGGCATCATTGCATTACGGTGATGATTTCAGGCTGTACTCAGCCAGCTAAAGCACGAAACAAAATAACCATCTGACCTGCAATTCGTTGATGATAAAGGGTTAGACCCCGTGAGGCCTATCTGGCTATTGTACAGGATATACGTATCCGCTTAACGAACAAGAACCTCACGCGCGTCTTTCATCAGGGTCCGAATCGATGACGATTCATCATGGCCGTTTATAGTACCGCAGTCTCTCCCCTTTATTTTTACTGAAGAGCAGACAGAAACCATAAACACCGGCGTTGACACGCCGGGGAAGCCCTTATAGTACAATAATTTTCGATATCCAAACTGACCCCTAGATCGGCTCGGCGGTTCATTGGGTCAAGTCATTACTTTACTCGACGACCTGAAGAAACGCGGAATAACTTTCATAGCCATCAAGGACAGAATAGACACAAATGCGCCAGTTATAGGGGAAATCTATACGCATCTGATGGCGATATTCTCTAGCTTTGAACGCAACCGCAATATTGAAAGAACGCGCTCAGGCCTTGCAGCTGCACGCGCAAGGGGCCGTGTGGGAGGGAGAAAACCGTCACTTTCTGAAGAAGATGTTAAACAAATTAGAATCTTACTTGCTGATCCTGAAATGACAGTTGGTGCAGTTGCTAAGCGCTTCAACGTTTCTCGCATGACTATTTATCGCTACACCACAAAATCATGAATGACCGCAGCATGGCGGTTTTATTTTCTTATGCCCGTCAGGGCATGGAAGGCGACCTCGCCGGACTCCACCGGACACCGGCCGCAAATCGCCGGAAACCGCAATGCTGACCGGATCGCCCGGCCCAGCCCCCTCCCTGTGTATTCGCATGTATCTGATCCCCCATTCGCAAATCAGTTGATCACTCACTCGCAAATTACTTGATCACCTCCAGCAGGAAGTTTGCATCACTTCAGGGAGCGAATAATTGTATCTCAGGTACCTGTTGTCGGGCACTGTTGCAAAGTTAGCGATGAGGCAGCCTTTTGTCTTATTCAAAGGCCTTACATTTCAAAAACTCTGCTTACCAGGC
>NZ_JAFDOE010000016.1 GCF_018342065.1 Citrobacter sp. FP75
CGTTAAGAATCCGTATCTTCGAGTGCCCACACAGATTGTCTGATAAATTGTTAAAGAGCAGTTGCGACGCGCTTTAGCGCTCTGTCGCGAGGTGGCGTATATTACGCTTTCCTCTTTCAGAGTCAACCCCTTATTTCAGGTTTTTCTCTTCAACCGAACCGGCTGTTTGTGTGAAGTGATTCACATCCGCCGTGTCGATGGAGGCGCATTATAGGGATNTCCCATTTTTTAGCACAAGTGTTTTTTAGATCTTTTTTACCGAGTGACTGTTTTTTACCCCTTTCGCTA
The DNA here is from genome assembly GCF_018342065.1 of Citrobacter sp. FP75. GTDB lineage: Bacteria > Pseudomonadota > Gammaproteobacteria > Enterobacterales > Enterobacteriaceae > Citrobacter. Next base: position 289 of record NZ_JAFDOE010000016.1, read on the forward strand.
CATTCCTGCACAATATGACTGATTTTTGATAGCTAAATCACTTGCACAGTCTCAATAATCCAACCAAAGTCTTCATTACTGCTCTAATTTCTTTGAGGTAAACATGTCTGACGTACTACGTCCTTATAAGGATCTTTTCCCGCAGATCGGGAAATACGTAATGATCGATGCCAGCAGCGTCGTCATTGGTGATGTTCGCCTGGCTGATAATGTCGGGATTTGGCCACTGGTTGTGATTCGTGGCGACGTGAACTATGTACAAATCGGCGCCCGCACAAACATTCAGGACGGCAGCGTTCTACATGTCACGCATAAATCCACATCTAATCCGCAGGGTAATCCACTGATCGTGGGTGAGGATGTCACGGTTGGTCATAAAGTCATGCTGCACGGCTGCGCCATTGGCAACCGAGTTTTGGTCGGCATGGGCTCGATTCTGTTGGACGGCGTCGTTGTAGAAGATGACGTGATGATTGGTGCGGGAAGTTTGGTTCCGCAAAACAAACGTCTGGAGAGCGGGTATCTTTATCTGGGCAGTCCCGTTAAGCAGATCCGCCCACTCAGCGATGAAGAAAAAGCGGGCCTGCGGTACTCGGCTAACAACTATGTGAAATGGAAAGACGAGTATTTAAGTCAGGATAACCAGACCCAACCGTGAACGTCTTCCTGTTGGGCCTGGATCAATGCTTCGGCTTCTTCTTCCAGATCCCAACGATGTTTCCGAAAAATTTCCAGCCACTGTTCAGGCGTGTCGCCGCCAAAACGACGCGCCAGCACTTCACCATTGATGACACACGCTAGCTGCATACCCTGTACCATCGCCGGAAAAACAACAGCATCTATATCCGCTTTCCATTCTTCTCGATCGGGAAACTGGATCGCCTGGTTCATGTAGAGAGTTCCTGTTGCAACTGTTTAATGACGGGTTCCGTCTTCGGTAGTACGCCATGCCAGAGTAAAACAGCATGCGCCGCTTGCCCCACCAGCATTCCCAACCCATCAGCACAATGTTTTGCTCCTTGTAACACACACCAGGACAAAAACGGCGTACTTCCTTTCTGATAAAACATATCGTAGCAATAAACAGAGCTGTTGATCAGCGATGCGGGAATAGCCGGGATATCCCCGCTAATCCCACTGGAGGTCGCATTAATAATAAGATCAAAGGTGTTGTTCTCAAGCTCATCCAACCCCACGGCCTGCACGCTACCGGTATGGGAGAAGATCTGAGCCAGTTCTTCTGCGCGCGAGGCGGTACGATTTACGATAGTCACCGCACAGTCCATTGAAAGGAGAGGTAGCAATACCCCGCGGGACGCCCCGCCAGCCCCAATAAGCAAAATACGTGCTCCGGGACGAATGAAAGCTAAACGCTCCAGATCGCTTAATAAACCGATTCCATCGGTGTTATCTCCCAGTAAACGTCCGTCTTCCAAACGTTTAAGGGTATTTACCGCTCCGGCAAGCGATGCCCGCTCGGTTAACTCGTCAGCCCGCGCAAACGCCTCTTCTTTAAAGGGAACGGTAATATTGGCCCCCTTCCCCCCCTCGGCAAAGAAGGTATTCAGCGTATTCACAAAATTATTAACAGGCGCCAGCACCCGCCCATAGGTGTGATCGATATTCAGCTGCCGAGCAAATTGCTGATGAATAAAAGGTGATTTGCTGTGTGCGACTGGATTGCCAAAAACAGCATAGGCTTCTTTCATATTACCCCTGTCGAAATTGTTCACCCGTTAAGGCATCGCGGATTTCCGAAGGATTTAAACGCCCCCCGGTATCGCCTTCAACAACGGGGAAGTCTGCGCCAAACTGCGCGCGTACTTCTTCTACCGTCCTGCAAGGAGGTAAACCACTCAAATTAGCACTGGTAGAAACTAACGGTTTGCCATAAGCCTGGCACAACTCAACCACCAGCGGGTGATCCGTGACGCGCACGGCCAGCGAATCAAAACGACCGGTCAACCAACGCGGCGTAGTTGCAGATGCCGGAAAAACGAAGGTGACAGGCCCCGGCCAACGTGCGAAAACAGCTTCACGTTGAGTATCGGTGAGCACACTGCCATCAATATACGGCTTGAGCTGATCAAAATTCGCCGCAATCAAAATTAAGCCTTTATCAATTGAGCGCTGTTTTAGTTCCAACAGACGGGTAACCGCCTTTTCGCTGTCTGGGTCGCAGCCGACGCCGAAAACAGCTTCAGTTGGGTAGGCGATGACATTTTCTTGTTTCAGAACCGCTATCGCAGCAGCGATGGGATCTGTGGGCAGGTTATTATTCACTTTTTAATCCGCCGAAATCGGCTTTCCACATTGTTTACTGGCACAAAAGTGTTTCACACCCTGTGCGGTTTTCTTTTCGATGAGAAGCGGATAGTGACACTCAGGACACTCACCAGCCAGAGGTTTGAAGTTAATGACAAACTGGCACTCCGGATAGCGATCGCAGGAGTAAAAAGTTTTGCCATAACGAGAACGCCGCTGGACCAGATGGCCCGTCTGGCATTGCGGACAAACAATTGCCGTTTCATCAGGTTTGTCGATAAGTTCGGTATGGCCGCATACAGGATAATCGCTACAACCAATAAACATACCGAATCGTCCCTGCCTCAGCACCAGTTCAGCACCACACGCAGGACAGAGCTTACCCTCCAGAACTTTGACAATATGTCCGTCCGCAGAAGATTTTAGCGGACGGACATAGTCACATTCCGGATACAGTGAACAGCCGAGAAACGGGCCATGCTTCCCGGAGCGAATAACCAGTTCAGCCCCGCATTGTGGGCAGGGCTCGTTTTTACGCACCGTAAACAGTGCTGATTTAGCCATAACAACTCATACTGAATGAAGATCCATTAGTGCAGCATACCTTCATTCACTTCAAAGAGTAATTCTTCCATTTGCTGATACGCATTTTCACAACCGGGAATGTTAAATAAAACCATCAGGATCACCCACTTCAGGTCTTCCAGATCGAATTCTGCTGTATCCAGCGCGAGTACACGTTCAATAACCATTTCTCGCGTTTCGAGGTTTAGCACCTGGATCTGCTCCAGGAATAGCAGGAACCCCCGACAGCTCGCATCCAGTCGATCGCACTCTTCCGCCGTATAAATACGAATAGACAGAGGATCAGATGCTAGCTGCATGGGTTCGGCAAGGCCGTCCTGATAGTCAGCAAGTTTTTCCAGCCACAGTAACGCGTTGTAGATGTCTTCACGATCAAAACCAGCGTCGGTAAGATCCCGTTCCAGTTTGTCCTGATCCACACGCAGCTCCGCTTCGTTATGGATATATGTCTCAAACAAATACATTAGTACGTCGAACATGGCTTGCCCTCCTCAATCGGACATAGCCGCCGGGTACAGCTGCGATCCATCCTGCTAACTCCAGTTCGAGTAGCTGAGCCACTACCTCTGGCACAGGTTGGCCGGCACGTTCAGCGACGACGTCAACAGGTGTTACCTCATCTCCTACGTTAGCCAGGAGCTCAGGAAATGGCAATGCCACCTCTTCGTGATCTGGTGAATAAATTGAATTTTCAGGCTCATCTGGCAACCAATGTAACCTGTATTGCAAATTTTGCAGAATGTCCTCTGGAGCCGTTACCAGTATTGCTCCTTGCTTAATAAGCCAATGCGGTCCCTCACAACCAGGGTTCCCTAGCGGCCCAGGTAAAGCAAAAACGTCCCGTCCTTGCTCCAGTGCACAACGAGCAGTCACCAACGAACCGCTACGCTGAGCGGCTTCAATAACGAGGACTCCTTTACTTAGACCACTAATAATGCGATTTCGTCGCGGAAAATTGCGGGGTAAAGGGAGCATATCCAAAGAGAACTCAGACACCAGCGCACCTCCTGCCTCGATCAGACGTTCGGCAAGATGAACGTGCCGTCGTGGATGAATGGTTTCCAGGCCATTCCCCAACACGGCAATACTTGTCCTGTTCATATTTACCGCCGCATTGTGTGCGACACCATCAATCCCCCGCGCCAGTCCGCTGGTGATTGTCACTCCGCAAGCGGCAAGCTTCTCACAAAATAATCGCCCCCAGCGTTCTCCATACCAGGAATGTTGCCGGCTTCCCACAACAGCAATCTGAAAAGAGTGTAAACAGTTAGGATCGCCAACAACAAAGAGAAGTCCAGGGTAATCCTCCGTGGCGCGAAGCTGCGGTGGATAACGTGCGCTGTCGGCAAAAACGACATGGTGCTGTGGTAGCTCCAGCCAGCGCAGCGTTTTTTCCAGTTCAATTTCAGAAAAGCTTAAAAAACGTGCGATCTGGCGAGGAGAGAATCCGGCATACTGCAGTGTCGCATCATCAATATACGGTTGAGCAATAAGCCAATGCGCAAGGCGCACCATCTCATCACCGTACAGTTCACTTACCCGTGCTAAACGTAACCAAATCTCGGTATGGGTCATCCCTATTCCCCTGCCACAAGCAGTCTTAGCAATCTTTGCGATTGGTCACTGATGCTGTCAATCAGAGGGGGTTTTGTCTAGAATAGAGGTAATAATCTTTCCAACTCCTGAACACAACTCTGGATAACTATGTCAGTTTTGCAAGTGTTACATATCCCGGACGAGCGTCTTCGCAAAATCGCAAAACCGGTTGAAGAAGTAAATGCAGAAATTCAGCGTATCGTCGATGATATGTTCGAGACGATGTACGCCGAAGAAGGTATTGGCCTGGCGGCAACTCAGGTCGATATTCATCAACGTATCATTGTTATTGATGTCTCTGAAAACCGCGATGAGCGTCTGGTGTTAATCAACCCAGAACTGCTAGAGAAAGACGGTGAAACCGGCATTGAAGAAGGTTGCCTGTCTATTCCCGAACAGCGTGCATTAGTGCCGCGGGCTGAAAGAGTAAAAATTCGCGCGCTCGATCGTGAGGGTAAGCCCTTTGAACTGGAAGCCGATGGCCTGTTAGCTATCTGCATACAACACGAAATGGACCACCTGGTCGGTAAACTGTTTATTGATTATCTGTCGCCATTGAAGCAACAACGCATTCGTCAGAAAGTTGAAAAACTCGACCGCCTGAACACCCGACCTTAAGGACAAGAATCAACGTGTCAGACTCACTACGTATTATTTTTGCGGGTACACCTGACTTTGCAGCGCGTCATCTCGACGCGTTGTTAACTTCTGGACATAACATCGTCGGCGTGTTTACCCAACCGGATCGCCCTGCGGGACGTGGTAAAAAGCTGATGCCCAGCCCGGTAAAAGTGCTGGCGGAAGAAAAAGGGTTACCGATTTTTCAGCCTGTCTCTCTCCGTCCCCAGGAGAACCAGCAACTGGTTGCTGACCTGCACGCAGATGTAATGGTAGTAGTTGCATATGGCCTGATTCTGCCAAAATCCGTGCTGGACATGCCACGTCTGGGATGCATCAACGTTCATGGTTCGCTGCTTCCACGCTGGCGTGGTGCGGCACCTATTCAACGCTCACTGTGGGCTGGCGATACCGAAACCGGCGTGACCATCATGCAGATGGATGTCGGTCTGGATACCGGCGATATGCTGCACAAGCTCTCCTGCCCAATCACAGCAGAAGATACCAGCGCCAGCCTTTACAGCAAGCTAGCCGAGCTCGGTCCGCAGGGTCTGCTGCACACGCTGCACCTGCTGGCAACGGGCACGGCGAAGCCTGAAGTCCAGGACGAATCTCTGGTGAGCTATGCCGAGAAGCTGAGTAAAGAAGAAGCTCGGGTGGACTGGACACTTAGCGCCGCTCAGCTGGAGCGCTGTATCCGCGCCTTTAATCCATGGCCGATGAGCTACATCGTCATCGATGAACAGCCGGTCAAGATCTGGCAGGCTACGGTGATTGATAAACCTGCAGGTGCCGAGCCAGGAACGATTCTGGAGGCAACTCGCCATGGTATTCAAGTTGCAACAGGTAACGGCATCCTGAATCTCATCACTTTGCAGCCAGCCGGTAAAAAAGCCATGAGCGCGCAGGATCTGTTGAATTCACGCCGGGAATGGTTCATTCCTGGAAACTGTCTGCTCTGACGGTTCACCTCTTCAAGGCCCGGTGTTTCCGGGCATTTTTATTTTTGCGGTTATGAAAAAAAATCTAAATTTACGCAGTATGGCGGCTCAGGCCGTCGAACAGGTTGTCGAAAGGGGGCAGTCGTTAAGCAACGTGCTGCCTGCCATGCAGCAGAAAGTCGCCGATAAAGATAAGGCGCTGCTACAGGAGCTTTGCTTCGGCGTATTGCGCACGCTCTCCCAACTTGAGTGGATGATCAAACAGCTGATGGAGCGCCCGATGACGGGCAAACAGCGTACGGTCCACTACCTGATCATGGTCGGGCTCTACCAATTGCTGCATACCCGTATCCCTCCCCATGCTGCACTGGCTGAGACAGTGGAAGGTGCGGTCGTTATCAAGCGCCCGCAGCTGAAAGGCCTGATTAACGGTGTATTACGCCAGTTTCAGCGCCGCCAGGAAGAGCTGCTAACCGAGTTTGCACAAAGCGAACTGCGCTTCTTACATCCTTCCTGGTTAGTGAAACGTATTAAGAATGCCTACCCACAACAGTGGGAAACCATTCTTGAGGCTAATAACCAGCGTCCGCCAATGTGGTTGCGCGTTAACCGTAACCACCACTCGCGCGACGCCTGGTTAAACCTGCTGGCGGAAAGCGGTCTTACCGGTTTCCCACACCCGGATTACCCGGATGCCGTACGTCTGGAAACCCCAACGTCAGTTCTGGCGCTACCCGGTTTCGAGCAGGGATGGGTAACCGTCCAGGATGCTTCCGCTCAGGGCTGCGTGGGCTATCTGCAGCCGAAAAATGATGAGCAGATTCTCGATTTATGTGCAGCACCAGGTGGAAAAACGACACATATTCTGGAAGTAGCCCCGAATGCAAACGTAATGGCGGTCGACGTAGACGAAAAACGCCTGTCTCGCGTCTACGACAACCTGAAGCGTTTGGGCATGAAGGCCACCGTCAAGCAGGGTGATGGTCGTTATCCGCAACAATGGTGCGGCGAACAACAATTCGATCGCATTTTGCTGGATGCACCTTGCTCGGCCACTGGAGTTATTCGTCGTCATCCGGATATTAAATGGCTGCGCCGCGACCGGGATATCGCCGACCTTGCACAACTGCAGGCAGAGATCCTGAATGCAACCTGGGCACATTTGAAGTCGGGCGGCACGCTGGTTTATGCAACCTGTTCTATCCTGCCTGAAGAGAACCAGCAGCAGATTGCCGCCTTCCTGGCGCGCACGCCGGATGCGGTACTAAGCGAAACCGGCACGCCTGAACAGCCAGGCCGCCAGAATTTACCGGATGCAGAAGAAGGTGATGGCTTCTTTTACGCTAAGCTAATCAAAAAGTGATGAGATAACGGGTCGCGACTGATGAAAATTATCATTCTGGGCGCAGGTCAAGTTGGCGGTACGTTAGCTGAGAACCTGGTCGGAGAGAACAACGATATCACGGTAGTCGATACCAATGGTGAGCGCCTGCGCAGTCTGCAGGATAAGTTCGACCTCCGCGTTGTGCAGGGGCATGGCTCTCATCCTCGCGTACTGCGCGAAGCTGGTGCCGACGATGCCGATATGCTGGTCGCCGTGACCAGCTCTGATGAGACCAATATGGTTGCCTGCCAGGTCGCTTATTCGCTCTTCAATACACCTAATCGTATTGCACGTATTCGTTCACCTGATTATGTACGCGATGCCGATAAGCTCTTCCACTCTGATGCGGTGCCCATCGATCACCTCATTGCGCCAGAGCAACTGGTTATCGACAGCATCTACCGGCTAATTGAATATCCTGGTGCGTTGCAGGTCGTTAATTTTGCCGAAGGTAAAGTGAGCCTCGCAGTGGTTAAAGCCTATTATGGCGGCCCACTGATCGGTAACGCCCTGTCGACCATGCGCGAGCATATGCCACATATCGATACTCGCGTTGCGGCTATTTTCCGCCATGACAGACCTATTCGCCCACAGGGATCTACCATTGTGGAAGCAGGTGACGAAGTTTTCTTTATTGCGGCGTCACAGCACATTCGCGCCGTGATGAGCGAACTGCAGCGTCTGGAAAAACCCTACAAGCGCATTATGCTCGTGGGCGGCGGTAATATCGGTGCCGGGCTGGCTCGCCGGCTGGAAAAAGATTATAGCGTCAAGCTGATCGAACGCGATCAGCAGCGTGCTTCAGAGCTTGCTGAAAAATTGCAAAATACGATCGTCTTTTTTGGTGATGCTTCGGATCAAGAATTGCTGGCGGAAGAACATATCGATCAAGTTGATCTGTTTATCGCCGTCACCAACGATGACGAAGCTAACATCATGTCGGCAATGCTGGCTAAACGTATGGGTGCCAAGAAAGTGATGGTGCTAATTCAACGTAAGGCTTACGTCGATCTGGTGCAGGGCAGCGTGATTGATATTGCCATTTCACCACAACAGGCGACTATTTCTGCGCTACTCAGTCACGTACGCAAAGCAGATATTGTCGGCGTTTCTTCATTGCGTCGTGGTGTCGCAGAAGCCATTGAAGCCGTCGCGCACGGAGATGAAACAACATCCCGAGTTGTAGGCCGCACAATTGACGAGATTAAGCTCCCGCCGGGAACGATTATTGGCGCCGTTGTACGGGGTAACGACGTCATGATCGCTAATGATAACTTGCGTATTGAGCAGGGCGATCACGTTATAATGTTCCTGACTGATAAAAAGTTTATTACCGACGTCGAGCGATTATTCCAGCCGAGTCCTTTCTTCCTGTAATAATTTGGGCGCGAATACAGCGCCCTTTTTATTTCCCTTGAATTTTCATGGTTTAATAAATTTTCCTTTCCGCAATACATAAATGGAAATTGCTTAAACATTTGTTAAACTTATAAACGTCAGCTGCATAGGGAGAATAAAATGAGCATTATTAAAGAGTTTCGCGAATTCGCGATGCGCGGGAATGTTGTAGATTTGGCAGTGGGTGTCATTATTGGTGCGGCATTCGGTAAGATTGTTTCGTCACTGGTTGCCGACATCATCATGCCACCATTGGGATTGTTAATTGGTGGGATTGATTTTAAACAGTTTGCTTTAACGTTACGCGATGCGCAAGGAGATATCCCGGCGGTCGTTATGCATTACGGCATGTTTATTCAGAATGTTTTTGATTTCATTATTGTTGCCTTTGCTATCTTTATGGCAATCAAGCTAATCAACCGACTGAATCGTAAAAAGGCTGAAGAGCCTGCAGCACCGCCAGCCCCATCAAAAGAAGAAGTGTTGCTGAGTGAAATTCGTGACCTGCTGAAAGAACAGAACAACCGTTCCTAAGCGTTCGCTGAAACAAGAAGGCCAGTGGTAAAAAAGTGATTCACTTTTTTGCCACTGGCCTCCCAGTTACCCCGATTGCCTTGTTTGCCTCTACGTTGATAACTTCCTTTCCCTTTCTTATTTTTCTCAACACGCTGTCTGAATAGCGGGTCATGCAGAAGTGCCTCAATAGCGTTGTCCTTTATCTGCCCTTTCGTATGCTGATAACGACTCATAATCTCTCCAGTGTGTGATAATTTACGCCGCGAGTGTAGATCTCTGCGTTCAATAAATCAACAGCCTGATTTCGTTCCGCTAGCACCTTGCTCAAGCGCTTCCAGAATAGAACAGTACACGCTGCTATGCGCCATGCCACAGCACGCATCGTTCAATCGCTGTAGCGAACGCTGCATCGCCTGAAGTTCAGCAATTCGGGCTTCGACCTCTTTTAATCTTTCCTGGACGATCCCCTTTGACTCCTGACAGGTATGATGCTCAGGATCGATACGGATCGAGAGTAACTCGCGGATCGATTCAAGCGTAAACCCCAGCTGTCGGGCATAACGAATAAATTTAAGACGCTGGAGATCGCTTTCTGTATAAAGCCGGAATCCACCTTCAGTACGTTCCACATGTTCCATCATCTGCTGCTTTTCATAGTAGCGGATGGTATCCGGTGTAACGTCCGCCAGTTTTGCTAATTCGCCAATACGATACATAGTGCCTCCGCTAATCATGACTAATCTTATGCAGTAGTTTGTCTGCATAGTTTCCATGTAAAAACTCGGTGCTAAGTCCAGCCTGTCGAAGTTTAAGTTCAAGAAGCGAAAGACGTCGGCTTATCTCCTCATGCCGAGGGTCATCTTTACGAATTCCCGCGAGGATATCAAGCAGCCGGATTGCTTCTCTACGCTGCTCAAGTTCTGGAGGAAGGCAGCCCGAATTTTTTAAGAGTCTGTACCCGGCTCGTAACTCAGGTGAAATATGAGAATCATCATCCAGGACAAGCGGCTCACCTGTACCCGGTAAATCATCAAACTCGCCTTTGGCCTGCGCATCATGGATATGACGCTCCGCCCACTGGTCCAGTAACCACATATAATACTCCAGGGGATGAACAAAAAGAGTACTGCTCGAGCAGATAGGTGGGAATACTGCGGATATAAAAAAACCCGCCGGGGCGGGTTTTTTTACGTTACTACAGATTACTCTGCAGCAGCTTCTGCTTTCGATTCAGAGCGATCAACCAGCTCGATGTATGCCATCGGCGCGTTGTCGCCTGCACGGAAGCCACACTTCAGAATGCGAGTGTAACCACCGGCGCGGCTCGCGAAACGCGGGCCCAGCTCGTTAAACAGTTTTGCCACGATCTCGTTATCACGAGTACGGGCGAATGCCAGACGACGATTAGCTACGCTATCAGTCTTGGCAAGAGTAATCAGCGGCTCAACTACGCGGCGCAGCTCTTTCGCTTTAGGCAGGGTCGTCTTGATGATCTCATGACGAACCAGTGAACCTGCCATATTGCGGAACATAGCCTGGCGATGGCTGCTGTTGCGGTTCAGTTGACGACCACTCTTACGATGGCGCATGACCTTATCCTTCTCAGTAAAACCTTAACCTGTGATCCGGTTACTCGTCAGCGATGCTTGCCGGTGGCCAGTTTTCCAGGCGCATGCCCAGAGACAGTCCACGGGAAGCCAGCACGTCTTTAATCTCAGTAAGAGATTTTTTACCAAGGTTAGGCGTCTTAAGAAGCTCAACCTCAGTACGCTGTACCAGATCACCGATATAGTGGATAGCTTCTGCTTTGAGGCAGTTAGCAGAGCGGACAGTCAATTCCAGATCGTCAACAGGGCGCAGCAGGATCGGATCGAATTCTGGTTTCTCTTCTTTCACTTCCGGCTGACGTACATCACGTAAATCAACGAAAGCTTCAAGTTGTTCAGCCAGAATGGTCGCCGCACGACGAATCGCCTCTTCAGGATCGATTGTGCCATTGGTTTCCATTTCGATGACCAGCTTGTCCAGGTCAGTACGCTGTTCTACACGCGCTGCTTCAACATTGTAGGCAATACGCTCTACAGGGCTATAGCATGCGTCGACCAGCAGACGACCGATTGGGCGCTCATCTTCTTCCGAATGAATTCGGGTAGAAGCCGGCACATAACCACGACCGCGCTGAACTTTGATACGCATGCTAATAGATGCGTTCTCATCGGTCAGGTGGCAGATCACGTGCTGCGGCTTGACGATTTCGACATCACCATCATGGGTGATATCGGCTGCAGTCACAGGGCCAATGCCAGATTTATTCAAGGTAAGAATAACATCATCTTTACCCTGAACTCTCACCGCCAGCCCTTTCAGGTTGAGCAGGATTTCCAGGATATCTTCCTGAACGCCTTCTTTGGTGCTGTACTCATGTAGTACACCATCAATCTCAACCTCGGTCACCGCACAACCCGGCATCGATGAGAGCAGAATACGGCGCAGTGCGTTACCCAAAGTATGGCCAAAGCCACGCTCTAAAGGCTCAAGGGTCACCTTGGCGTGCGTCGAACTCAGTTGCTCGATATCTACCAGGCGCGGTTTTAGAAACTCTGTCACAGAACCCTGCATTGTGTCCTCTCTTTGGTACTAAGCTTTACTTGGAGTAAAGCTCGACGATCAGGTGTTCGTTAATGTCCGCAGACAGATCAGAACGCTCCGGCTTACGCTTGAACGTACCTTCCATCTTGCCAGCATCAACTTCCAGCCAGGTTGGCTTTTCACGCTGCTCAGCCAGCTCCAGAGCGGCTTTCACGCGAGACTGCTTCTTCGCTTTCTCACGAATGCTAACAACGTCATTCGGACTAACCTGATAAGAAGCGATGTTAACAACACGACCGTTTACCATAATTGCTTTATGGCTGACCAGCTGGCGTGCTTCTGCACGAGTGGCACCGAAGCCCATACGGTATACAACGTTGTCCAGACGACCTTCCAGCAGACCCAACAGGTTTTCACCGGTGTTGCCTTTCAGACGAGCTGCTTCTTTGTAGTAGTTACGGAACTGACGCTCCAGCACACCGTAGATACGGCGAACTTTTTGCTTTTCACGCAACTGCACACCATAGTCAGACAGACGCGGTTTACGCGCACCGTGCTGGCCAGGAGCTTGTTCAATTTTACACTTGGTATCGATCGCGCGAACGCCAGACTTAAGGAATAAGTCAGTGCCCTCACGACGGCTCAGCTTGAGCTTAGGACCCAAATATCTTGCCATTTTCTTTCTCCAACAATCCTAGAAACGACAGCGTTATACGCGACGTTTTTTCGGCGGACGACAACCGTTATGAGGGATCGGAGTCACATCAGTAATATTAGTGATGCGGAAACCAGCGGCGTTCAGAGCACGAACAGTAGATTCGCGACCTGGACCCGGTCCTTTGACCATAACTTCCAGATTCTTGATACCGTATTCTTTTACGGCTTCAGCGCAACGCTCTGCTGCAACCTGAGCTGCAAACGGAGTGGATTTGCGAGAACCACGGAAACCGGAACCACCGGCTGTTGCCCAACCCAGTGCGTTACCCTGACGATCAGTAATGGTAACGATGGTGTTGTTAAAAGAAGCATGGATATGAGCCACGCCGTCAGAGACTTGTTTTCTTACACGTTTACGTGCACGAATTGGTGCCTTTGCCATTATTCAATCACCCCGATTATTTCTTGATCGGTTTGCGCGGACCCTTACGGGTACGTGCGTTGGTCTTGGTACGCTGACCGCGAACCGGGAGACCACGACGATGACGCAAACCGCGATAGCAACCAAGGTCCATAAGGCGCTTGATGCTCATGCTAACTTCACGGCGCAGATCACCTTCAACGACAAATTTGGCAACTTCGTCACGCAGCGTGTCGATTTGTTCTTCAGACAGCTCACTGATCTTAACATCTTCAGCGATACCCGCTGCAGCCAGAATGGCCTTAGAACGGGTCTTGCCGACGCCATAGATCGAAGTTAATGCGATCACAGCATGTTTCTGATCAGGAATGTTAATGCCTGCTATACGGGCCACTATGCACTCCTACTATTTAATATGTACGCACCATGCTGAAAAGCCCGTTTTCAGGATACTCAAATGGAAACGCACAGACATACAAAAGATTGGCTGGCTAATCTAGCCAGCTCAACCCAACTTTGCAAGAAAAATATGCGAATAAATCAGCCTTGGCGCTGTTTATGCTTCGGCTCGGCACTGCAAATCACACGGATGACACCATCACGCTTAACGATTTTGCAGTTACGGCATAATTTCTTGACGGAAGCACGAACTTTCATTTTTACTCTCCGTAACTTCTCGGGCGACTGTTAACGGCCGTAGCCTTTCAGATTCGCCTTCTTCAATGCAGACTCATACTGACTTGACATCATCAGAGTTTGCACTTGAGCCATAAAGTCCATAATCACGACAACAACGATAAGCAGTGAGGTCCCACCGAAGTAGAACGGTACTTTCATTGCATCACGCATGAACTCCGGGATCAGGCAGATAAAGGTAATGTAAAGCGCACCAACCAAAGTCAGGCGGGTCATTACTTTATCGATATACTTCGCCGTTTGCTCTCCCGGACGAATTCCTGGTACAAATGCACCGGACTTCTTCAGGTTATCTGCTGTTTCACGCGGGTTGAAAACCAACGCCGTGTAAAAGAAACAGAAGAAGATGATTGCAGACGCATAGAGTAACACATAAAGCGGTTGCCCAGGCTGCAAATACAGCGAAATTGTTGTCAGCCAGTTCCAACCAGTACCGCCCCCGAACCATGACGCGATGGTCGCCGGGAACAGAATAATACTGGAAGCGAAGATTGCTGGGATAACCCCGGCCATATTCACTTTCAGCGGTAAATGTGTGCTCTGTGCAGCATAGACACGACGACCTTGCTGACGTTTCGCGTAGTTTACCACAATGCGGCGTTGACCACGCTCAACAAATACAACAAAGAACGTCACTGCAAATACTAATACTGCAACCAACAGCAACACGAGGAAGTGCAGGTCGCCTTGACGCGCTTGCTCGATAGTATGGGCAATGGCTGGCGGGAGTCCCGCGACAATACCGGCGAAGATAATGATTGAGATACCGTTACCGATACCACGCTCAGTAATCTGTTCGCCCAACCACATCAGGAACATAGTCCCTGTGACCAGACTTACAACAGCGGTGAAATAGAATGCAAAGCCTGGATTCATTACCAGGCCCTGCATACCAGGCATATTCGGTAGACCGGTAGCAATACCGATCGACTGGAATATCGCCAGCACCAGAGTACCGTAGCGGGTGTACTGGCTGATCTTACGACGACCAGACTCCCCTTCTTTCTTAATTTCTGCCAGCGTTGGATGAACCACCGTCAGCAGCTGGATAATGATCGACGCCGAAATATACGGCATGATCCCCAGAGCAAAGATAGAAGCACGGCTGAGAGCACCACCAGAGAACATGTTAAACATTTCAATGATGGTGCCTCGCTGTTGCTCAAGCAGTTTGGCAAGTACAGCGGCATCAATACCAGGGATCGGAATGAAAGAGCCAATACGGAACACAATCAGCGCGCCGATAACAAACAGCAGTCTGCGTTTCAGCTCGCCTAAGCCACCTTTGGCACTTTGAAAATCTAATCCCGGTTGTTTAGCCATCTGCTACTTATTCCTCGATTTTACCGCCAGCAGCTTCGATAGCAGCACGAGCGCCTTTAGTAACACGCAGGCCACGAACAGTTACCGGAGTAGTGACTTCACCAGCCAAGATCACTTTCGCGAACTCGATCTGGATACCGATAATGTTTGCTGCTTTCAGCGTATTCAGGTCTACAACACCGCCTTCAACTTTAGCCAGGTCAGACAGACGAACTTCGGCTGTGATCGCTGATTTACGTGAAGTGAAGCCGAATTTCGGCAGACGACGGTACAGAGGCATCTGACCACCTTCGAAACCGCGACGTACGCCACCGCCAGAACGAGACTTCTGACCTTTGTGACCACGACCACCGGTTTTACCGAGGCCAGAACCGATACCACGACCCAGGCGGCGAGCCGCTTTTTTAGAGCCTTCGGCCGGAGACAGAGTATTTAAACGCATCTCTTACTCCTCAACTTTAACCATGAAGGAAACCGCGTTGACCATACCACGAACAGCAGGAGTATCCTCGCGTTCTACGGTGTGACCAATACGACGCAGACCCAGGCCAAGCAGCGTTGCCTTGTGTTTCGGCAGACGACCGATTGCACTGCGGGTTTGAGTAATTTTAATAGTCTTTGCCATGGTTTATTTCCCCAGAATTTCTTCAACGGATTTACCACGCTTGGCAGCGACCATTTCCGGAGATTTCATATTTTCCAAACCATCGATAGTTGCACGAACCACGTTAATCGGGTTGGTGGAACCATACGCTTTAGCCAGAACGTTACGAACTCCAGCGACTTCCAGAACGGCGCGCATTGCACCACCGGCGATGATACCGGTACCTTCGGAAGCCGGCTGCATGAAGACACGAGAACCCGTGTGAGTACCCTTAACCGGGTGCTGCAGGGTGCCGTGGTTCAGCGCGACGTTAATCATATTGCGACGGGCTTTTTCCATCGCTTTCTGGATCGCTGCTGGAACTTCACGCGCTTTACCGTAACCAAAACCTACGCGACCGTTACCATCGCCAACTACAGTCAGAGCTGTGAAGGAGAAAATACGACCACCTTTAACGGTTTTAGATACGCGGTTAACCGCGATCAGCTTTTCCTGCAGTTCGCCAGCTTGTTTTTCGATGTGAGCCATCTTACACCTCTACCTTAGAACTGAAGGCCAGCTTCACGGGCAGCATCTGCCAGTGCCTGGACACGACCATGATATTGGAACCCGGAACGGTCAAAGGATACATCTTTGATGCCTTTTTCCAGAGCGCGTTCAGCAACAGCTTTACCTACAGCTGCAGCAGCGTCTTTGTTACCGGTGTACTTCAATTGTTCAGCGATAGCTTTTTCTACAGTAGAAGCAGCTACCAGAACTTCAGAACCGTTCGGTGCAATTACCTGTGCGTAAATATGACGCGGGGTACGATGTACCACCAGGCGAGTTGCACCCAGCTCCTGGAGCTTGCGGCGTGCGCGGGTCGCACGACGGATACGAGCAGATTTCTTATCCATAGTGTTACCTTACTTCTTCTTAGCCTCTTTGGTACGCACGACTTCGTCGGCGTAACGAACACCCTTGCCTTTATAAGGCTCAGGACGACGGTAGGCGCGCAGATCTGCTGCAACCTGACCGATCAGCTGTTTATCAGCGCCTTTCAGCACGATTTCAGTCTGGGACGGACATTCTGCAGTAATACCTGCCGGCAGCTCATGATCAACTGGATGAGAGAAACCTAAAGCCAGGTTTACTACATTCCCTTTGACCGCTGCGCGGTAACCTACACCAACCAGCTGCAGCTTCTTAGTGAAGCCTTCGGTAACACCGACAACCATTGAGTTCAGCAGGGCACGCGCGGTGCCAGCCTGAGCCCAACCATCTACGTAACCATCACGCGGACCGAAGGTCAGTGCATTATCTGCATGATTAACTTCAACAGCATCGTTGAGAGTACGAGTCAGCTCGCCGTTTTTACCTTTGATCGTAATAACCTGACCGTTGATTTTTACATCAACGCCGGCAGGAATAACGACCGGTGCTTTAGCAACACGAGACATTTTTTCCTCCGATTAGGCTACGTAGCAGATAATTTCGCCACCAAGACCAGCTTGGCGCGCTGCACGATCAGTCATAACACCTTTAGAGGTAGAAACAACTGCGATACCCATGCCTGCCATAACTTTTGGCAGCTCGTCTTTACGCTTATAAATGCGCAGACCTGGGCGACTGACACGCTGAATGCTTTCTACAACAGCTTTACCCTGGAAATACTTAAGAGTAAGTTCCAGTTCCGGCTTGGTGTCGCCTTCAACTTTAAAATCTTCAATAAAACCTTCTTCCTTCAGCACGTTGGCAATTGCCACTTTCAGCTTGGAGGAAGGCATGGTGACCGCAGCTTTATTCGCGGCCTGACCGTTACGGATACGGGTCAGCATATCCGCGATCGGATCTTGCATGCTCATCTGTCTTTACTCCCGTGATTCAATTGGTGACAATTACCAGCTAGCCTTTTTAAGACCCGGAATTTCACCGCGCATAGCGGCTTCACGGACCTTAATACGGCTCAACCCGAACTTCCGCAGGAAAGCGTGCGGACGACCAGTTTGACGGCAGCGGTTACGCTGACGAGACGGGCTGGAATCACGCGGCAGAGACTGCAGCTTCAGAACTGCGTTCCAACGATCTTCGTCGGTCGCGTTCACATCAGAGATGATAGCTTTCAGTTCAGCGCGTTTTGCGAAGTACTTATCAGCTAAAGCTACGCGCTTAACTTCGCGTGCTTTCATTGATTGCTTAGCCATTCAGTAACCCTACCTTACTTGCGGAACGGGAAGTCAAAGGCAGCCAGCAGAGCACGGCCTTCTTCGTCAGATTTCGCAGTAGTGGTAATGGTAATATCCAAACCACGCACGCGGTCGACTTTATCGTAGTCGATTTCTGGGAAGATGATCTGCTCACGGACACCCATGCTGTAGTTACCACGACCGTCGAAAGACTTAGCGGACAAGCCACGGAAGTCACGGATACGTGGAACAGCAATAGTGATCAGGCGCTCAAAGAACTCCCACATGCGTTCGCCACGCAGAGTTACTTTACAGCCGATCGGATAGCCCTGACGGATTTTGAAGCCTGCAACAGATTTGCGTGCTTTGGTGATCAGCGGTTTTTGACCGGAGATTGCTGTCAGATCAGCTGCTGCGTTATCCAGCAGTTTCTTGTCAGCGATCGCTTCACCAACACCCATGTTCAGGGTGATCTTCTCGACCCGAGGGACTTGCATGACAGAATTGTAGTTAAACTCAGTCATGAGTTTAGCGACTACTTCGTCTTTGTAGTAATCATGCAGTTTCGCCATCGTACTACTCCAAATTACTTGATAGTTTCGCTGTTAGACTTGAAGAAACGGACTTTTTTGCCGTCTTCGAATCTAAAGCCTACACGGTCAGCCTTGCCGGTTGCCGCGTTGAAGATAGCAAGGTTAGAGATCTGAATAGCTGCTTCTTTCTCTACAATGCCGCCTGGTTGGTTCAGGGCCGGAACCGGCTTCTGATGTTTCTTAACCAGGTTGATACCTTCAACAATGACCTTGCCGGAAGACAGGACATTTTTTACTTTACCGCGTTTACCTTTATCTTTACCGGTTAACACGATAACTTCGTCATCACGACGGATCTTCGCTGCCATGATTCGCTCCTTAGAGTACTTCTGGTGCCAGAGAGATAATTTTCATGAACTTCTCGTTACGAAGTTCACGAGTTACCGGCCCAAAAATACGCGTACCGATAGGTTGCTCGCTGTTATTGTTTAAAATAACGCATGCATTACCATCGAAGCGAATGACAGAACCGTCCGGGCGACGAACACCCTTCTTGGTGCGCACCACTACCGCCTTCAGCACATCACCTTTTTTGACCTTACCACGCGGAATTGCTTCCTTGATGGTGATCTTGATGATGTCGCCTACGCCTGCGTAGCGACGGTGCGAGCCACCCAGAACCTTGATACACATTACGCGACGTGCACCGGAGTTGTCGGCGACGTTCAGCATAGTCTGTTCTTGGATCATTTTAGTGCTCCGCTAATGTCAACTACTACTGAGACCCGAAAATCAGGTCGTTAAAAAGCCCCATATCGGGGGCGCGGCATTATAACACCGCTTCAACGATATGGGTAGAAAAAATAAACGGCTCATCGCTGAGCCGTTTATTCGTTGAGAATGCATACTCTATTACAGAACAGCTTTCTCTACAACGCGAACCAGCGTCCAGGACTTAGTCTTGGACAGCGGACGGCATTCGCGGATTTCAACCACGTCACCAGTACCGCATTCGTTGTTCTCGTCATGTACGTGCAGTTTGGTCGTACGCTTGATGAATTTACCGTAGATCGGGTGTTTCACAAAACGTTCGATAGCAACAACAATGGATTTCTCCATTTTGTCGCTAACAACGCGACCTTGCAGAGTACGGATTTTATCGGTCATTACGCACCCGCCTTCTCAGTCAGTAAAGTCTTAACGCGTGCGACATCACGACGCACTTGCTTCAACAGGTGAGACTGTTGCAGCTGGCCACTTGCAGCCTGCATACGCAGGTTGAACTGCTCACGCAGCAGATTCAGCAGCTCGGTGTTCAGCTCTTCAACACTCTTCTCACGCAGCTCTTTTGCTTTCATTACATCACCGTCTTAGTTACAAAGGTGGTTTTAATCGGCAGTTTCGCTGCTGCCAGCTTGAATGCTTCACGGGCCAGCTCTTCCGGTACACCGTCCATTTCATACAGGACTTTACCCGGCTGAATCAAGGCAACCCAATACTCCACGTTACCTTTACCTTTACCCATACGCACTGCCAGCGGCTTTTCAGTGATCGGTTTGTCCGGGAATACACGGATCCAGATCTTACCTTGACGCTTAACTGCACGGGTCATAGCACGACGTGCTGCTTCGATCTGACGGGCAGTCAGACGACCACGGCCAACAGCTTTCAGACCGAAGCTGCCGAAGCTAACATCCGTACCCTGCGCCAGACCGCGGTTACGGCCTTTGTGCATTTTACGGAATTTTGTACGCTTTGGTTGTAACATCAGCGACGCTCCTTATTTACGGCCTTTACGCTGCTGCTTTTTAGGTTGAGCAGCCGGTTCCGGTTGTTCAACAGCAGCCATACCACCCAGGATCTCGCCTTTGAAGATCCATACCTTAACGCCGATTACACCGTAAGTGGTGTGCGCTTCAGAGGTGTTGTAGTCGATGTCAGCACGCAGAGTGTGCAGAGGTACGCGACCTTCGCGGTACCATTCGGTACGTGCGATTTCCGCGCCGCCCAGACGGCCGCTAACTTCAACTTTAATACCTTTAGCGCCCAGACGCATTGCGTTCTGTACAGCACGCTTCATAGCACGACGGAACATAACGCGACGTTCCAGCTGAGAAGTGATGCTGTCAGCAACCAATTTTGCGTCCAGTTCAGGCTTACGCACTTCGGCGATATTGATCTGGGCAGGTACGCCAGCAATATCAGCTACGACTTTGCGCAGTTTTTCTACGTCTTCGCCTTTCTTACCGATAACGATACCCGGGCGAGCGGTGTGAATGGTCACACGGATGCTCTTAGCCGGACGCTCGATAACGATACGAGATACAGACGCTTTAGCCAGTTCCTTAGTCAGGTACTGACGTACTTTAAAATCGCTGTCCAGGTTGTCAGCGAATTCTTTGGTGTTCGCAAACCAGGTTGAATTCCATGGTTTTACAATACCCAGGCGAATACCATTAGGATGTACTTTCTGACCCATTGCTAGTCTCCAGAGTCTCAGCGATCGGACACAACCACAGTAATGTGGCTGGTGCGCTTCAGGATGCGATCTGCACGACCTTTTGCACGCGGCATAATGCGCTTCATGCTCGGGCCTTCGTCTACGAAAATTTTCGTAACTTTCAGATCGTCAATGTCAGCGCCATCGTTGTGTTCAGCGTTAGCAATGGCAGATTCCAGGACTTTCTTAACCAATACAGCCGCTTTCTTATTGGTGTAGGTCAGAATATCCAGAGCCTGCGACACTTTCTTACCGCGAATAAGGTCTGCAACAAGGCGAACCTTCTGAGCAGAAGAACGAGCATGGCGATGTTGAGCTAAAGTTTCCATCTCTTCCTCCTACCTTATTTCTTCTTCGCTTTTTTATCAGCAGCATGGCCGCGATAAGTACGAGTCGGTGCGAATTCACCCAGTTTGTGACCGACCATTTCGTCGGAAACAAATACCGGAACGTGCTGACGACCATTATGGACAGCGATGGTCAAACCGATCATGTTAGGAAAGATCGTTGAACGACGGGACCAAGTGCGCAGGGGCTTCTTGTCTCCGCTTTCCACCGCTTTCTCTACCTTCTTCAGCAAGTGCAGGTCAATAAAAGGACCTTTCTTGAGAGAACGTGGCATGGCTTATCCTCTAAAATTATTTGCTACGGCGACGTACGATGAATTTATCAGTACGCTTGTTGCTGCGGGTCTTCTTACCTTTGGTCTGAACGCCCCACGGAGTTACCGGGTGCTTACCAAAGTTACGACCTTCACCACCACCATGTGGGTGATCGACTGGGTTCATCGCAGTACCGCGAACGGTAGGACGAACACCACGCCAGCGTGCAGCACCTGCTTTACCCAGAACGCGCAGCATATGCTCAGCATTGCCAACTTCGCCCAGAGTTGCACGGCAGTCTGCTTCGACTTTACGCATTTCACCAGAACGCAGACGCAGGGTGACATAAGCACCATCACGAGCAACGATCTGAACGTAAGTACCAGCGGAACGTGCCAGCTGACCGCCTTTACCTGGTTTCATTTCTACGTTATGAACGGTAGAACCAACCGGGATATTGCGCATCGGCAGGGTGTTACCTGCTTTGATTGCAGCATCAACGCCAGATTGAACCTGGTCGCCAGCTTTCAGGCCTTTAGGGGCCAGGATGTAACGACGTTCGCCGTCTTTGTACAGAACCAGCGCGATGTTCGCGGAACGGTTCGGATCGTACTCAAGACGTTCAACAATTGCCGGGATACCGTCTTTGTTGCGTTTGAAGTCAACGATACGATAAGCCTGCTTATGACCACCACCGATGTGACGAGTAGTGATGCGGCCATTGTTGTTACGACCACCGGATTTGCTGTTTTTTTCAACCAGCGGAGCAAAAGGTTTGCCCTTGTGCAGCTCTGGGTTGACCACTTTAACGACGTGGCGACGACCCGGAGATGTCGGTTTACATTTAACAACTGCCATTGTATTACTCCTCCGACTTACTCAGCGCCGCCGACGAAGTCCAGATTCTGGCCTTCCTTCAGGGTGACGTAAGCTTTTTTCCAGTCGCTACGACGACCGATACGCTGTCCGTGACGTTTAACCTTCCCTTTAACAACCAGGGTGTTAACGACTTCGACTTCGACTTCAAACAGTTTCTGCACAGCAGCTTTGATTTCTGCTTTGGTCGCGTCTTTAGCAACTTTGAGAACGATGGTATTGGTTTTTTCCATCGCAGCAGACGCTTTTTCAGAAACGTGCGGTGCACGCAGCACCTTCAGCAAACGTTCTTCACGAATCATGCCAGCATCTCCTCAACTTGCTTAACAGCATCAGCAGTCATTACGACTTTGTCGAAGGCGATCAGGCTAACCGGGTCGATACCAGTTGCATCGCGTACGTCAACCTTGTGCAGGTTGCGCGCAGCCAGGAACAGGTTTTCGTCCAGCTCACCGGTGATGATCAGCACATCTTCCAGAGCCATGTCTTTCAGTTTCTGTGCCAGCAGCTTAGTTTTAGGCGCTTCTACAGAGAATGATTCGACAACGATCAGACGATCCTGACGTACCAGTTCGGACAGAATGCTTTTCAGCGCGCCGCGGTACATCTTTTTGTTAACTTTTTGACTGTGGTCCTGCGGGCGAGCAGCGAAGGTTACGCCACCGGAACGCCAGATCGGGCTCTTGATAGAACCTGAACGCGCACGGCCGGTACCTTTCTGGCGCCACGGCTTTTTGCCTGAACCAGTTACTTCAGCACGAGTCTTCTGAGCACGAGTACCCTGACGAGCACCAGCTGCATAAGCAACAACAACCTGGTGAACCAGCGCTTCGTTGAAATCACGACCGAAGGTAGTTTCGGAAACAGTCAGCGCGCTCTGCGCGTCTTTCAATACTAATTCCATTGCTATCCCCTTACGCCTTCACAGCTGGTTTAACGATCAGGTCGCAACCGGTCGCACCCGGAACACCACCTTTAACCAGCAGCAGGTTGCGCTCAGCGTCAACGCGTACTACGTCAAGGCTCTGAACGGTGACACGCTCGTTACCCATCTGACCTGCCATTTTCTTGCCTTTGAACACTTTGCCCGGAGTCTGGTTCTGACCGATAGAACCCGGAACGCGGTGAGACAAGGAGTTACCGTGAGTCGCGTCCTGGGTACGGAAGTTCCAGCGCTTAACGGTACCTGCGAAACCTTTACCTTTAGAGGTGCCGGTTACGTCAACTTTTTTAACGTCAGCAAACAGTTCAACGCTAATGTTCTGACCAACGGTGTATTCTTCACCATCTGCCAGACGGAACTCCCACAGGCCGCGGCCAGCTTCTACGCCAGCTTTAGCAAAGTGACCAGCTTCCGGCTTGGTTACACGGTTAGCTTTTTTAGCACCAGTGGTAACCTGAACAGCGCGATAGCCATCGTTAGCCAGATCTTTGATCTGAGTAACGCGGTTTGCTTCAACTTCGATAACGGTTACTGGGATAGATACGCCATCTTCAGTGAAGATGCGGGTCATACCCACTTTTTTACCGACTAAACCAATCATTGTATCAACCTCTCAATCGCTCGATGACCTGATTAACCCAGGCTGATCTGCACGTCTACACCGGCAGCCAGGTCCAGACGCATCAGAGCATCAACGGTTTTTTCAGTTGGCTCAACGATGTCAACCAGACGCTTGTGAGTGCGAATTTCGTACTGATCACGCGCGTCTTTGTTAACGTGCGGAGAGATCAGAACGGTAAAGCGCTCTTTGCGGGTCGGCAGCGGGATCGGACCACGAACCTGCGCACCAGTGCGCTTGGCAGTCTCGACGATTTCCGCGGTTGATTGATCGATCAGACGATGATCAAACGCTTTCAAACGGATACGGATTCTTTGGTTCTGCATGAGACCAGAGCTCCAATTATTTTATAGACGAAATAGTTACTCCTCAAACCCATTACGATTGATGGGAGAGTGTAACCGTTCTTACAGAGTTCCCCGATTGGGAACATTGTCTGGTATCGCTTTCGCAGTACCGGTGGCTCATATCGAACCGCTGTCAATATTAGACAAGCCCGCGCATTATACGTAAATCTCAGTCTTACGCAAGTGCCGCGTAGATATTAATCACTCAACCGGTAATGCGAACGCTATTCCACTTTGATTGTAGGGGATTTTATACACCGTAATTTTTTTGGAAGGAGTCAAACGTAATGAGCGATCGGGCCTTGTATGGCTGGCGTGTTTGCTTAAGTGTGGAGTCTCTTTCTACAGAGGATTCGCGCATGTACACCGGTCTCCCCTTTCTGTTTCTCTACATCTCATTATGCGGGCTACTTTGGCTCGAGGATTTACGCACCGGGTTATTACCCGACAAATTTACTTGTCCTCTTCTCTGGTGTGGTCTTCTTTACTACCAGTGCTGTGAACCGGCACTGCTATCCGACGCACTTTGGGGAGCCATAGCAGGCTATTGCGCATTTTCTCTGATCTACTGGAGCTATCGCCTGGTACGGAAGTATGAAGGATTGGGCTATGGCGATGTAAAATTCCTCGCCGCGCTGGGTGCGTGGCATCGGTGGGAATCATTACCACTTTTGGTCTTCCTGGCTGCTTGCTTAGCTTGCTGCATGATGGGAGTTGAATGTGTCAGGCACGGAAAAATGCGACTAAAAAACCCGCTGCCATTTGGACCATATCTGGCGGCTGCGGGTTTTATTATTGGCGGGATAAATCGGCTACAGGCCGCTTAGTCACTGACTTTAATTTGCGACTGCAGGTAATTTTGCAATCCCAGTTTTCCAATCAGATCCAGCTCCGTTTCGAGCCAGTCAATATGCCCTTCTTCATCGATCAGGATCTCTATCATCATGTCCCGACTGACATAGTCATGAACGCTATCGGCATAGGCAATGGCTTCGCGTAAATCTTTCGCACCATCCAGCTCAAGTCGAAGATCTGATTGCAGCATCTCCTCAACGTCTTCGCCAATCCCCAACTTACCCAGGTCCTGTAAGTTTGGGAGCCCTTCTAAAAATAAAATACGCTCAATATATTTATCGGCGTGTTTCATCTCATCAATAGATTCATGGTACTCAACATCATTAAGGCGAGTCAGTCCCCAGTTTTTAAACATTCGGGCATGGAGAAAATACTGGTTGATCGCGACAAGCTCATTTCCCAATAGTTTATTGAGATAATTTATGATTTTAACATCACCTTTCATTTTATAGTCCCTCCGCTTCCACTCTTAGAGCGTAGATGGGGCTACCGGGATGTCAAAAAAAAGAGTGTGACTTAGGCGATCTCTTTAAATTCTGGCATTTGTGTCAACTCATCTTGCATCACTTCACGCGCAGCGCGAATGCATTTACCGCATTGATTTCCAACAGGAATAAATTTACGTAATTGCTGAAAGGATTGCGGGTGAAACTGGCGAACAGCCTGACGAATTTTTTTATCACTTATCGCATTACACAAACAAACGTACATGATCGCTCCCGTTCAATTTATGCGCAAAGTGTAAATGAGAATAGTTATGATTACAATAGCACAATACTGTTTGTATGCTGGCCGGGCTCGCGAAAATGCGAATAAATATTACAGAAGTTAAATAGCAGGCAGCAAAAAGGGCGCCTAAGCGCCCTTTTCAATTCAAAACTAATTAACGAGTAATTAGCTCAGAACTTTAGCAACAACGCCCGCACCTACAGTACGGCCGCCTTCACGGATTGCGAAACGCAGACCGTCGTCCATCGCGATCGGGTGGATCAGGGTAACAACCATTTTGATGTTGTCGCC
>NZ_JAFDOE010000017.1 GCF_018342065.1 Citrobacter sp. FP75
GGCCTTTGAATGGGTTCATGTGCAGCTCCATCAGCAAAAGGGGATGATAAGTTTATCACCACCGACTATTTGCAACAGTGCCCTTTATTTAATGAGATGGTCACTCCCTCCTTCCCGGTACTATGCTGAGGACAGGCTTTCATTCGGAGAACTATCATGGAAAACATTGCGCTCATTGGTATCGATCTGGGTAAAAACTCTTTCCATATTCATTGCCAGGATCGTCGCGGGAAGGCTGTTTACCGTAAAAAATTTACCCGGCCAAAGTTGATCGAATTTTTGGCGACATGCCCCGCTACAACCATCGCAATGGAAGCCTGTGGCGGTTCTCACTTTATGGCACGCAAGTTGGAAGAGTTGGGGCATTCCCCAAAGCTGATATCACCACAATTTGTCCGCCCGTTCGTTAAAAGCAATAAAAACGACTTTGTCGACGCCGAAGCTATTTGTGAAGCTGCATCGCGTCCGTCTATGCGTTTTGTGCAGCCCAGAACGGAATCTCAGCAGGCAATGCGGGCTCTGCATCGTGTCCGTGAATCCCTGGTTCAGGATAAGGTAAAAACAACCAATCAAATGCATGCTTTTCTGCTGGAATTTGGCATTAGCGTTCCCCGAGGAGCTGCCGTTATTAGCCGACTGAGTACCATTCTTGAGGATAATAGTTTGCCTCTTTACCTCAGCCAGTTATTGCTGAAATTACAACAGCATTATCACTATCTTGTTGAGCAGATTAAAGATTTGGAATCCCAGTTGAAACGAAAGTTGGACGAAGATGAGGTTGGACAGCGCTTGCTGAGCATTCCCTGCGTCGGAACACTGACAGCGAGTACTATTTCAACTGAGATTGGCGACGGGAAGCAGTACGCCAGCAGCCGTGACTTTGCGGCGGCAACAGGGCTTGTACCTCGGCAGTACAGCACGGGAGGTAGGACGACATTGCTGGGAATTAGTAAGCGAGGTAATAAAAAGATCCGAACTTTGTTGGTTCAATGTGCCAGGGTATTCATACAAAAACTGGAACACCAGTCTGGCAAATTGGCCGATTGGGTCAGGGATTTACTGTGCCGGAAAAGCAACTTTGTCGTCACTTGTGCTCTGGCAAACAAGCTGGCCAGAATAGCCTGGGCCCTAACGGCACGACAGCAAACTTATGTAGCATAACGGCAGAAATACACCGGTTTAAAGAATTACTGATCTGGTTTTGCGAATACTGATATTGATGATACTAACGGCCCACCGGCCTGTTGAGGAACCTGTAAAACGGAAAGGCTCATTGAAGCCGTATATTTTCTGGAGGTTNGTATTCCGGCTTTCACGGCATCGTTATCCCCGGTACGTTGCGTGACTCTATCTTTGTGCTGGAAGGGCTTCTGGAGCAGCAGACGGGGCTGAATCCGGTGGAGATTATGACGGACACTGGAGGGTCCAGCGACATTATCTTTGGCCTGTTCTGGCTGCTGGGCTACCAGTTTTCGCCCCGCCTGGCAGATGCCGGTGAGGCGGTATTTTGGCGTGCAGATAAAAATGCGAACTACGGGGTACTGGATGAGCTGGCGCGGGGATGCGTTGAACTGTCAAAGATAGAAACCCAATGGGATGAAATGATGAGGGTTTCCGGTTCTCTGAAGCTGGGTACAGTCCACGCCTCAGAACTTGTGGGCTCGCTTTTAAAAAGTTCCCGTCCGTCAGGGCTGGCGCAGGCGATTATGGAGGTGGGACGGGTCAACAAGACGCTGTACCTCCTCAACTACATTGATGATGAAGAATATCGTCGCAGGATACTGACTCAGCTTAACCGGGGAGAAGGCCGTCACGCCGTGGCAAGGGCGATCTGTTACGGCCAACGTGGTGAGATTAGAAAACGTTACCGTGAGGGGCAGGAGGATCAACTGGGTGCGCTGGGGCTTGTCACTAACGCAGTTGTATTGTGGAACACGCTTTATATGCAGGAAGCGCTATCACATTTGCGCAGCGCTGGTGAGATCCCGGAAGACGAGCATATCTCACGCCTGTCGCCACTGATGTACGGTCATATCAACATGCTGGGACATTATACGTTCACGCTGCCGGAAAATATTCTGAAGGGAGAGTTGAGGCCATTAAATTTCAATTCAAACAATGAATTATTGCCTTAACGTGGTTTTTTACACGATTGAACCTCGAACCCCGGAACAGAGTGACCCGTGTTCGTCTGGCCGGCATTGATGCACCCGAAAAGAGCCAGCCCTTTGGCCAGCGCTCCCGTCAGGCTCTTTCATCGATGGTGGCGCAGCGAACCGTAACCGTCACGGGAGGAGATACGGATCGTTATGGACGGCTATTGGGTACGGTGTGGCTTGACGCTAAGGACGTGAATGCCGAACAGATCCGTAAGGGACTGGCCTGGGCGTACCGATATCACGGAAAACCCATCAAACCTGACTACGCTGCCCTCGAAGACGAAGCCAGACGTCTGGCAATCGGACTCTGGTCAGCCCCCGACCAGACAGAACCCTGGCGTTGGCGGAAGCAACATCAGGGATAAGGCTCTCTCAATGACGCCCTGAATCCGAACGTTGCCGACAGCAGGGGAAACCGATTACCTGTGCCTGTGTGAAAATGCCTGCATCCTGTGCTACGAGTTCTCACGATGCCAGGCGGCCGATTTGACTGCCAGTGCCAGTGCGCGTCCTTCTCCTTTCTTTTCCTGTTATACATAGCAACACGCAGATATATATTGACGGAAATAAAATGCACTTAAGTTAAAACTAATGGACATATCAGAACATAACCTATAAATTTATATATGTGCAGTAGAAACAAGTCTAATTAAATATATATCATTAACAATTTCCTCAGGAGTTCTAAAATGAATAAGAAGAGTGACAGAACCTTTCCTAAACCATTTTATTTTGCAGTCCTGTATGTAATAACGTTTTCCTTTTCTTACGCATGTTTATCTGAAATTCAACTAATTGTGTCAAATAATAATTCGCAAATTGATGCGGTGTGGCCATTAAACTGGATTACAGATCCGAACCAACGCATCTATGGTGCAGCTTTTTTAGGAGTGCTTATCTGCTGGGTTATTAATATTGTTTTCAACAAAGTTATTTTTACAAAGTATAAGAATTCGAGAAAACAATCCATCTGAAGCCCATACCTTTTAGGGATGGCGGACGCTTGTTCGCCACCTGAGCTATGCCACACGTTGTACTCCCTCAAAACCCTATCCCAAACTTTCCCTCGTTCAGCGCGTAGTTCTTTTCCTCATCATCCAGTACTCTGAGAGGAACTTTGTTTAGTTTGCACATGATACCCCCCATTTTGGTGGTTTGAACGTAAGATTACGGGTATTGATACCTTATTCAACTATTACTTTTATCCAGCTATTTGATACATAGTCGATACCGTTAATAATATCCACTGCATCGGTATCACATATTACTGTAGTTGTCCCGTAAAAAACACTAACCCATAAATATCACCCCTGAATATTTACGCTACAAACAGCTATTACTTTGTTGTCTTGTTGACGAGGTCTTTTGTACACATGCTGTCGAACGCTAAAATTTATGCTCAACGGAAATTTCGGCAGTTCCAGCGGCTACCGGTATAAACGGAGAATAATTATGCCGCGTGGCGGCATAAAGGCGCCAACAGATGTTAAATATTACACTGAAAGTGAGTGGCGCCGTTGCCCGGCGTAGCCGGTTACAGTTCTGATAGGTTCCACCAATCCATCCCTTCCCCCTGTTAAGCCATAATCCGCAAACAGGCTGTACAGAAAGCTATGTGCGCCGTCGGAGTGGTCACGACAAGGCTTAGCCGCAGTCGGGGCGTATCTCCGCGTTAGCGGGCCGTTAGGACCGCTTACGGGCGTGTTATCCTGGACCTGTCGACAGTATAAATTAAAGCAGCTCAGAATCTAGTTACAACATCCATCATTAAAAGCGATGTCTTCCGGCCCTTTGGGCCGGGTGGCGGCGCTTTTCAGTGGTGAGTTTGTGTGATGAGTTGAAGATTTGGAAGGTCAGTTACCAGATGTTGGCAGTTTATAAAGTTTTGCACCCTGCCCGCCATTTTTGGCGGGAGCTACTTTAAGGCGCAAAGCGCCTGAACCGAACCGGCGCGGACAGCGTCCGCTGCAAGGGCGGGCGTTATACACATGTCCACAGGACAGGTGCTGAATAGGTTTTATTTTTAAAAGTAAGTAATAACTGAAGTTTAAAAGAAAGAAGATCGGGTGTTTAAAAGGATCATCGTAGTTTGTAAAGAAACCATTTAGTGGTTTGAACGATATCCTTCCAGTGGATTGAAGCAATAGCCTCTTGTAGTTTGTGTGGATAAGTAGAAGAACAACGAAAAGCGGCGAAACATTGGGCGATCGGTCACAGAAATGTGTGACCAACCAAGGTCGGATTTTGTTTAAGTTTATTCACCCCGAGGTCTACAGGACGAGTATGTCATTCAGAGACCTGAAACAGGGACTTGGACAGGTGAAAACTGCAATACAAGCTGTAAAGCAGGCAGGCGTAAACCGGCGCCAGGGCACCAGGTCATATAGATTGTGTATTAGCAGGCGTTAAGTTGTGACGAGCAAGGCATCACCGAGTCGAGCATAATGGCCACGCGAGAGCTTCATTCGCTCAGTGACACGACGTTCTATCTCGTCGCGCACCGAATCAAGAGTACCGAAGAAGCGGCCCTTACTGATTTCTTTCTGGAGCTGCAGACGAACCAGTTGCTCAATCTCTTTACGCGTTCGGGGAGCATCCTTACGCGCCCTGTGCCGTTTCATGCCGTGTTCATAACGTGACTTATGATACTGTCGGAAGCGTTCACGCACGAATGACCAGGCTGCACTGATAAGTTCATCTGCACCGGCGCGAGGTAGCCCTTTCTTCTCACGTTGCTTGTTCTCCCACTCGATACGGCTGCGACGGGCTGCAGCAACTGCTTCCTCAGACACTCCCAGTACCTGCCACATCAGCGGCGTGAAAGTTATGTCTGTGGGGATATTGCAGCCAATTTCTTTGTCGTATTCGGTGTTATAGGTAATGAGATTGAGCTGAGCGAGAAACTTCAGAGCCCCCGTCAGGCGGGTGATCGACAGACGTTTTTTTTCCGTGGCCAGCCCGCAGCGAATGCTCATGGTAGTAAGCGATGAACCAACGCGATTAGCCAGGGGATTAAAATAATGGCACATTGCCTGAACAGCTGCTTCCAGAGCCCGTATGCGCAACACTGGAGGGCGCTTTTTGCGCTCACCACGGGCGATCAGCATAGCAACCAGAGCCTGAAACTCTGCACGCTGAGTGAAGCCAACAGCTTTCTCGCGAATTTTTTCACAGAATGGCAGGGTTTTCTTTCCCTTTTCAGGAATGAACTCTGGATTCGGATTTTTTACCTGGCGGTAAAGTGTAGTAGCTTCAGAATTCTGCTTACTCACTACTTCCTGCGCTTATGTTGCACAGAAGGAGTAAGCACGGAATCTCTTGTCTTTTTTCGCGCACGGGTTATACTCCCATACAGAAGCAACAACTTCTGCATGATTTGTTAAGGACCCCGTTAATCTCGCGATGCCGCCAAGTATCTAAGATTATCGGGGTTTTTGCTTTTCTGGGCTTAGTTAACTAACCTGCCAGAACCTGTCACCTTCTAAGGCGTGACAACCTAATAAATTCATTTATAACAATAAGTTCACCGACTTTATCACCACAACAATGCAGGATCAATTTTTAGGATCTCTCCAGCACCAGGATTAAGCTTCACTTCTGGAACGATGCGCTTCTGCGTCTCGTTTTAAGCTCTCGAAAAGCTCTAGTGGTACAAGATAAAACGCCGGCGCGCTACGATTCAGAATAGCAATAGCATCACCCTCTGCTGACTCGACAGTCCCTAACGGATCCCTTTTGAACTCCGTGATACCAGCGACTTTCGTGCAATGTATCGGATGTGCCATAACTCCTCCTGGTTTACAGATAGCACCTACGAATTATTGTATCGTAGCATACAATCAGACACTTAAAAGCATCATTAACTAATATTATGATCGCTGATCAAACTCAGTTAAGTGTAGTTTTACATGATATAGTACATCCGCACACAGAATATACCTCTAAAATTCAAATAGATACGGCCATTAGCGGATGATGTCTAAAATCATTTCTTCAAAAAAAAATTCCAACTTGCTCCTCAGGTCTTAAACCTGATTTCCAACAGCAGGGAACCTATGACAATCAAGAATGGTAGCCTGCAGTATGTAGCAGTAAACCAAGCCTTTCTTAGGTTATTAAAACTCCCTTATGATTATCCTATTGTAGGTAAAACATTAGACCAACTTCCTACATCCTTAGCTTACCTTTCACAGCGAATACACAATCAGGAAGAACTTGTTATGGAGCATGAAGACCAGTTCTCTTCAATCGTTACGCATCCAATAGGTGAGAGCAACTCTATACATGCTTTGTACTTCGAGTCCCGGCCCTATTATGACGATGAAGGGATCTGTTCCGGTACTATGCTTCAGGTAAGACCTGTTGATATTTTTGGACCAGATAGCTTACTGTCGGGAGACGTTCCCAAATCGTTGGTATATAGGGTACCGTCCGAGATATTTACTAATGCTGAATGGGAAGTCATTTTTTTAATATCTCTTAAATACAGCAGGAAAATTATGTCTCGGATATTAGGGACTTCTTTAAAAGCGGTAGAACACAGAATCAGCAGATGTCTGCAGAAAACCGGGACCGCGTCAGGGGCCGAGCTAATAGAAGTTTGCAAGAAGAATAACTGGGATGCCTATATCCCCCCTCGATTTTTAAAGCCGAGATTTCGATTATTCAGAGCTGATCCTGATGCGTATCTAGTTGACTCATCACTAAGCAAACAGTAGTCTTCAACAGTCATAGTAAATCCTGTGACCGGGCGTGAGAACCCGTATCTACACGTGCACATAGACACGCATAGCGTGTTTTTTTGTGTACTGAACCAGCACATCTGTGTAATGGCGGTTCAGGTAGGGCAACCGTAAGGTTGGCCGGTACCGTGTAGGCCGGTTTCTCACCCCTGCCTGGGCTGCCACCAGAGCGTGAGAACTCCGTGGTAGCCGATATCATATCTACACGGGAGCTTCATCTACAATGCTCAAGAACTTATCAAAGAATTCTCAATCCCCCTTAGCAAATAAACTTGGCTTTCAATGCCTTGTAGCTGATGTGTTCTCTAAACAGAACGCCCTAATCCATACCACATATCACAACATGTTCAATGGGGTTTCTCCCCATTAAGGGAGATGCATTTTACGCGTAAATTTATTACGTACTGATTTGCCAGGGGACTTCACAATGATTAATGAGAACACTATTAACGCCCTGCATAGCGTTTTTCCTGAACTTTCCAAAAAACAGTTAGAAATTGTGACTCTGTATGCACACGGAAATACATATGAATCCATTGCTGACATTTGCAATATCTCTGTTGAAACGGTCCGATCACATCTTAAGCGAAGCACTAAGGCTCTGAACTTAAAAAGCAACGATGCAATGCGGGCAGTAATATTGTCACGCTCATATTTTTTTATGATTTCATTAATGATCACAAATTAATCAAAAAATGCACCCCTTAAGGGTGCATTTTTAAGACTTGGACTATTTACACTTTACTTTGGTTTACTGGGATAGAATTATACGCGCAGACCTTTAAGTATTGCCGCCAATTTTACTTGAGGGTCTACCCTACAAGAGCATTCTGAGCTATGAGACCCCCAATACAGCAGGCAAACTTAAGTGTTTGTTAGTAAGACTGTTAGTCGTCATGGTTGAGTATGTTCGTCCCCGTTGAACATTGAATTATCCCGTCATGGATCAATTCTGCGCGAAGCGTTCAAAAATGAATATTGAGACTGTATGTAACCAACAATGGTATCTTGCTCTCTATATTACGGGGGGCAAAAATCGCGAGAAATTATTCGGCTGGCTACACGACAGGAGAATTACTCCCTGGACGCCATTATCCTTAACGAAAATACGTCGTGCTGATGCACCGCATGTTTTCAGAAAAAGGGTATCTGCAGTTTTTCCTGGATATTTTTTCCTAAAAGCCAATTTTGATGTTCAAAAGATAGATACTATTAGGGCGCACTCAGCCTTCTGCGATTTTGTGAAGTTCGGTAGCCAAATCACCCCAGTGAACACAAGGGTGGTTGAAGCATTAATGAAAAAATATCCCGACCCTACCCATCACCCTGCAGCAAGGGATGAACTGGAAGTTGCATCAAATATTTGGCTTACAAAAAGTCAGTACAAACGCCTGACACAGCTAGAAAAAATGGAACACCCAATATCCAGGACAGCGATGTTGTTCGATATGATCACCCATGCTGATGCATGGGGGTTTTGAAATGTAATTTACCGTAGCCTCTTAAACTGGCCTTAACCAGTTATCACTCCATCCCTTTTAGTTTCCCCCGTCTATGGGGGCTTTTTTTTGCACCGTTTTCCGGCAATGACGTCTGGGCTGGTCCTACCCGATGAACAACCTCTGTTCCTTTAACCAGCCAGCACTCAGGCTTCCTTCATTCTGGCGGAATGAAGGTACAGACGTCATTGCCAGAAACCGGAACCTAAGAGAGACAAACCATGCAATCCACCCAGGAACAGGTCAGCCATCTCTTGTGGTGCATTCTCGTTGCCTTACGTACGGCAGTCGAAAACCATCACATAACCTCAGAGCGTGGCAAACGTAGATTCATCACTGAATGGTTAAGCGGAGCAAGAAGAATACCGACATTCAAAGGAATGGGAAGCGAGTTCATGACTATCCGGCAGTTACTCGAAACCGAAAAAAAACGCTCCATTGATGCCGTACTGACTACGCTCTGGACGAACTCTGTATCAACCGGGAACTGCGATCTTTTTCGATTCCGGGCAGTACTTAATTCACTTCTAGGACTTGGTTGGAAACACTGCCTCTGCCCCTGGCCTGAACAAGTTGTCACCGAAATCATGGAGCGCCAGCGCACTCGGAAGAATCACATCCTGCAGCTCACTCGTATGGAAGAAGCATTTACCGCAACAGGCTCAATGATTTCACCTGTCACATTTCAACTCCTGCTGAAAAAAAACGAGGACGAAGAAGTTGAAAAGTCTTTCTATCTCGATCGTTTCTCTGTTGTTCGAGGCCGGGACACCTCGTTGTCTAAAGCTACTTTACGCACTCTCTATATCGGACATAGTACCCTGCCGGAAACCGCATGGGGAGCATGGGGAGATCGAGAAAATGTCGGCAGCGGTAATCTCTGGCGGCCAGACCTTCACTGACCGATAACAAAAGGAACAAACCATGAAGTTTCGACCATTCACCCGGGACGTCAGCGTGCATAAAATTGCCCTGCCCCTGTTAATACCGTCACTGTTGAGCAGCTGCACGGGATTTCAAAACCGTAATGTCGCACCAGACACCCCTGCACTCGTGTTTGTAGACGGTCAGATCAGCGACAGCGCTGATATAATCAAACAAACACAACGACGGATAGCGCCTCCGGCCGCTACACCTGTTCCCGTACGACAGTCGGCAACTGCAGCGCAGTTATCGAAGACCTCGCCTTTACCTCAACCAACAATGCTGGCTTCCTCCACAAGTAAATCCAGCGCACCTGGTTCAATCGCGAACCCATCACTGTCAACACTTACATTTATCGGCACACCGGGTCCCGTTGAAGTTCTGTCATTATCACCGGCGCGCAACCTCACACTCGAACAGTGGGTCAAACGTATCATTCCCACTGGCTGGGCACTCAACTACGAGAATGCACTGCGCCCTGTCCTGAATACCCGTATCGTCTCGGTATACACCAATGACCAGTGGACTAGGGTGCTCAACCGTTTGCTGGAAGAGCAATCAATCCAGGCGCAGGTGGACTGGAATCGTCATGCCGTCACACTGCAGCGAAAGGGTCAATCTGCTCAGTTAAAAACCTCTGCGTCGTCCACTGAAAACCGAACAACTCCTGCCCAGGCAGCCGGCGTACCGAAAAACCCATTCAGCGGCCCGGATTCAGCCCAACCAGTAACGCAGGCAACTGTTAAATCTCCGGCCCCTGTAACGACAAAATCGGCGCAGACACCGGTAGCGGTGAAACCGCAGCCAGTCACAGGACAACCGATCGCACCTGTGATTCAGGGCAAAACCTGGACGGCACCGGCTGGTACAACTCTGCGGGAAATGCTGATGAAATGGGCACAGGACACCCGCTGTGAATCTGGCGCTTCACCACACTGGACGGTTATATGGCCTGTCGCCGTGACGGATTATCGGCTTGATGCTCCGCTGACATTCCGCGGTTCATTTGAAACCATGCTCGGCCAAATGTTCGACCTTTACCGTACCGCACAGAAACCGCTTTATGCAGAAGCTTCCCGCATGCAGTGCGTGGTATCAGTCACAGACACTCCGGCAGGTCGATGATGGGCTGGGTCATACTGGCCATCGGTATGATATTTTTCCTTATCGCCGGTGATATAGATTCCCAGCGCAATCAGAACAGTCGGACAGCTATACAAACACAGAGCGGCCAGTTTTATGCATCCCAGTTCCTGACCATCGCTAATCGTGTTAATGACTGGCGTTACAAGACAGGTCAGAAGGAGGGCGCCATTCCAACCGATCAACTGGGTCTTCCCTTCACGCCCGACAGCCGAATCCAGTACCGGTTACTTCAGAGCAGATTGTGGATCTGGATGCCGGAACAACCTGGGCTCGTTGATGCATTACGGGCACAGAGTCGCGGTTCGGCACTTATCGGCACCATGAGAAGTGGCCAGCTAATCTGGCTCTCCGGTCTTGCCACCGGACTCACGGCACCACAGGGCGTTTCTGAAGGCGCCGTGGTTTACCTCAACTAATCCGGATTTTCCCCATGAAGAAAACCCTTTTGCGGCGCCTGCTGATGGCGTCCTGCTTTGCCATGCTCGCAGGCTGTACCTTCTCTGAAATCAACAAAATGCAGACGAAGGCTCAATCTGATGCCACGGTAGCCCGCGCGCAGGCGCAGCTGCCACGAACCCAACACCAACAACCACTGACCTGGACGGACCGGCAGTGGATTAACCCCAGCCCCATTCCTGTCGCCGTACGGGAAAGAAACCGCCAGGCTCCGTCCTGTAACATAACTCAGGCAAAAAAGAACATTACGCTGCAGGAACTGGCACAACGCATCACAGCTTTGTGCGGCACACCAGTCATATTTACTCCTGATGCCATTGATATCAGCCAGAGTAGCGTCAGCACCGGCGTCACACGCCAGATGAGTGGCTCACTCCCCCCCCCTGATGACAGTGGGCGGACACCACTGGCAAGCCTGGGTGGCGTAACCTCTCCGGCAACAGGCGGAACCAGCCAGCCCCTGAATCTCACCGGATTGATGTGGCAGGGCGATCTGGGCGGGCTTCTGGATCTGATGGCCAGCCGTAGCGGTCTCTACTGGCGAATGGATAATGGCACCATCGTTTTCTACCTGATGGAAACCCGGACCTATTCGTTGGCCATGCTGAATACCAAAACGTCCAGCACGTCGAGCGTCAGTTCAGGAACGACCAGCAGTATGGGGGCCACCAGTGGCACGGATAACTCCGCATCCGGGGAATCCACCACCTCCCAGAGCACAACTACCGGTCAGGAATACGATCTGTATGCTGATCTGCGCAAAGCTGTTGAGTCCATGCTGACTCCAAATAAAGGCCGCTACTGGCTGTCCTCGTCCAGCTCATCACTGATTGTGACGGATACACCTTCAGTACAGGCTGCCGTGGCCCGTTACGTGAACGAGCAGAATCTCATCATGAACCGGCAGGTAGCGCTGAATGTTGAAGTACTGAGCGTCGGTAATTCACGAAATGAAGATTTCCGGATTGACTGGAATCTGGTCTACAAGTCACTGCATTCAGCTGGCGCAACGCTTAATAACGCTACCGGGGATCTCTCTGGCGGTATATCTGCCGGCGCATCCATTCTTGATACCGCTACCGGTAATGCCGCGAAGTTTGCTGGCTCCAGCCTGCTGCTAAAAGCACTGTCCGAACAGGGTGATGTCAGCGTCGTCACCTCTCAGTCCAGCACCGTGACAAACCTGACGCCCGTGCCTATCCAGATGGCAGATCAGACGGTTTATGTGGCACAGTCGGCTACAACAACCACCACTGATGTTGGCGCCACCACAACTCTGACTCCGGGGATGATCACTACCGGGTTCAACATGACCCTCCTGCCGTTAATTCAGGAAACAGGTAATGTTCAGCTGCAGGTGAACTTCAATCTGTCTGATCCACCTACTATTCGTAACTTCACGTCAAAAGACGGCAACTCCTATATAGAGATGCCATATACCAAACTGCGCTCCCTGAGCCAGAAGGCAAACCTCCGGGCCGGGCAGTCGCTGATCCTCACCGGCTTTGATCAGAACAATACCTCCGTCAATAAGTCCGGTACCTTCACGCCAGGGAATCCGCTCCTGGGTGGAAGTCAGTCAGGTAAAAACGAGCGAACCACTTTGGTCATAGTGATCACGCCGACGTTCCCGCAGAACTCCGGAGGCTGAAATGAATGAT
This sequence comes from Citrobacter sp. FP75, assembly GCF_018342065.1. Classification (GTDB taxonomy): domain Bacteria; phylum Pseudomonadota; class Gammaproteobacteria; order Enterobacterales; family Enterobacteriaceae; genus Citrobacter. The sequence continues at coordinate 12,588 of NZ_JAFDOE010000017.1, forward strand.
GAGGCTTACCTGTTTACAATCCGGGATGGAAAATCTCGCAGCCGTTACTGGCTGGCGGGAATGGACTGGGCACCAAAGGAAAGGCAGAAATTCCGGCTACCGTCATTTCAACTGAGAAAAGCACGGCCCGCCAGTACAGCAGGTATCGGTGTTAATGCTTCCAGTGAACGAATAAATGGACGGGACAGGCAGCAACAGGTAGTTGGGGGCGGCCGATTGCCAGCCCGTCATCGCCGGCATCAGCTTTACTCACTGGCGCTCGCTTTTTGTGCCAGTACACGAAACGGATATGGTATTTACCGACTGAATAGTACTGATTTCGTGTTTCTGGCCAGCATCAATGGTTTGCCTGCCGTCACCGCCGATAAAACGGGGGGCGCAGACAAAATGCAAACGCTGCTGACACTGTTCCTGAGCATGAATGAACCGCCGTCAGAAGGATGGAAGTGTCTGGCCACAGTGGACACCCCGCTTGAAGCCAACAGTCTCTTTACCGGACTCTCTGCGCGTAGACGACAGCAATGCCGTGTACATGTTGATGGACTGCAAAGACAACGCTGGTTTTTAGCCAGCGCGATATTGCTGATGGGTACATTTGGCATTACCTGGTGGCAGGCTGCCACACCACCAGAGGAGCCGACGCTCACCGCCGAGGAAATCCAGGCCAGGGCCCGCGCGATGTTTGCCACCCAGGTAAAACCTCAATCTCTGCCTCACCCCTGGGCACACGAAGTCACGGCTACGGATCTTCTCAACGATTGTCAGAGACGGACCGATCCGGCGAAGTATGTTCTGGAAAGCTGGAAGCTGACATCCGGAACCTGTTCACCTGATGGGATAACACTTCTGTACCAGATTATGCCGGGCGGTACAGTAGAGGGATTCCTGGCCCGCGCCCGGGAAGTTTTCGGTGTCACACCTGTATTCAATCTGAAAGAGGGGGGGCGGGAAGCCAGGGTTACACTGGCTCCCCCTGACAGCCCACTCAAAGATGAAGCCGTGCCGAGCAGCTCAACGCAGTTCATCCGTATCCTCTCCTGGTTCCAGCGACAGCAGGTCATGCTCAACATCACTGATGTAGCTGCACCTCCAGTCCTGCCAGGGGCGAACGGAGAGCCGCCTCCCGTGCAGGACTGGCAGGAATACGTGTTTAGTTTCTCCGCTCCCCTCCCCTCCATCATGTTATTCGACGGTCTGGATGAAACTGGTATCCGACTAACCCGAATCTCTTTCGAGCTGAATGGCAGTGCGTTCAGCTATACCACTGAAGGTAAAATTTATGCGTCAGCAAAGTAACTTTCTGCGACAGGCGACACTCTGGCTCCTGCTGCCAGTATTCAGTCCATTACCTGTTCAGGCCTCTCAGTCAACTAACCAGCAGGTATCACAACCAGCCGAAGTGACAAAAGGTCAGCTTGAGCAACTGCATATCCGAAACATCATCCTCCAGGCAGAAGTGCAGGGGGCGCAACTTCAGCGCCAGCTGGAGGAAAACCAAGCCGGTGCCGGTACCGTCGCCCCTTCCCTTCCTGGAGCTATCGTCGGTGAGACTTCACTGCCCGGCCAACCTGCACGCACAGTTCCCGCAAATAATCGTCCTGTCGTGCTGGAAATCAACGGTCGCGACCAAAAACTCCGCGCCACACTACAACTACCATCAGGACAGTCACTGGTTGTATCGCCGGGGAGCCGTATTCCTGGTCTGGAGAGCACTGTCAGGAGTATTACGCTTGCCGGTGTCACACTCAGCGATGGCACTCTGCTTGCTTTCGGAGACTAACCATGAACGCTATTACTGCAGAATCCCTCCTGCTGTTTGATGACGGAGAAAAGAAAGAAATCCTTATCGACACCAACCAGCGAGGCGACCCAGGTGTACAGGCCGCGCTGATGGATTTAATGAATAAGCATCCAGGGATCAAACATCGTTTTGTTACTCTCTCGGACTTACGTGAGGCGAAAAAAAACCAGGCTGCTCAACCTCAGGCCAGCGATAAGGCTGGTTTGACGCTGGCAGATCTGGGTGGCGACAGCAGCCACAGTGAGCAACGGATCCTGAACTATTTCTCAGTGGCCAGAAAGCTCGGCTCCTCAGATATTCACTTCCTGATTTCAGACTCGCTCTTCCAGGTCAAAATGCGGGTTCACGGCTATTTACATGTGGTGGATGAACGTCAGAGAGAGGAAGGAATGTCCCTCTGTGCCACCTGTATTCTCTCTATGTCGGATGTGTCAGAAACCAGTTTCTACCCACACCGTGAGCAGGATGCACGACTCTCTCCAGCCATGATGCGGAAAATAGGCCTGTTTGGTGCCCGCTACAGCCACCGTCCAACTGGCGATGGTCTGATTGCGGTAATGCGCCTTATCCCGGATGACGGCAATAACGTACCTGACTTTCTACAACTGGGGTATTTGCCCGAACAAATCAAGCTACTGATACGCATGATTGACCGCCCTGAAGGGAAAATCATTCTCTCGGGACCTACCGGTTCTGGTAAGTCCACTACGCTGCGTACCGCCTGTCGGGTATACCTCGATACCAACCCCGGGCAACACCTTCTGACCATTGAAGATCCGCTTGAGGGACAGGTCGTGGGTGCTGTTCAGACCCCGATCATCTGCGACAAATCTGATGAAGAAGCAGTACATATCGCCTGGGGAAAAGCCATCTCGTCAGCTTTGCGACTGGACCCTGACTCAATCATGATGCAGGAAATGCGCGACCTTATCTCGATGCTGGCCACCATTTATGCCGCCCAGACCGGACACCTGGTGATGACTACGCTACACACAAACTCTGCACTCGGTATCCCGGAACGCATGGTTACGCTCGGCATTAACGAAAATCTGCTGTGTGATGCCCAGTTATTGATTGGACTTATCAGCCAGCGCCTGGTGCCCACGCTATGTCCTGAATGTCGTATATCCTGGCAGGATAAGGTCGCCAGCCTGACTCTCGAGGAAAAGGACTGGCTGGAGAAATACTGCAACATTGAAGGTATCTGTTCGACCGATAAGCTCTATTTCCACAACCCAGAGGGATGTGAAGCATGTACACAAGTGGTGGAGATAAACGGTCAGGTTCGCGGTAAAGTCGGTCAGGGGATCAGGGGGCGTACCGTCATTGCCGAGGTTATCGAGACCAATAACCGTCTTTTTAAGCTGCTGAAAACAGACGGCAAAGTCGCGGCGCGCCAATACTGGATAAATCACATGCAGGGGATCAGCCGTGTCCGGCACGTCCTGCATAAAATCAACGAAGGACTGGTCGACCCGCTGATGGCCAACCGTATCATTCCGCTCGATGAAGATGAACGTCTGGAGGTGGATGATGCGTGAAATGCACGTCCTGAAACGACTCCGATATACCCTGGTTCGCAAGACGTTCAGCGGTCGATACCGTGTTCAGTTCTATGATGCCCTGCGATTTCTGATTGAAAACCAGCAACAACTTAAGCCTTCACTGGAGAAAATGCGCAATGCTTGGACAAACTTCGGCCAGAACTGGCATCCCTACGTTGAGCTGACGGATGACTGTGTTGATGCCTTAAGGGAAAACAGCGGGGAAAAAACGCTGGAGCGTACGCTCTCCCGATGGCTACCGGCCGCAGAAGCGTCCGTCATAAGCGCAGGCATACGCAGTGAGTCACTACCACGCGCGCTAAGATACGCCTGTGCTCTGACCAGCGCCGGTAAGCGTATTCGTGCTGCAGTATGGCAGATGGCCATCTATCCGATCGGCTTTGCCATCATGATGGCCAGCACCATTTATGTGCTGAATACTGAGTTACTTCCCACGTTGACAGAAATCAGCCCGCCAGAGAACTGGACCGGTGCACTCGGCTTTCTTTATGGTATCTCGCTGTATTTCAGTGAATATGGCGTAATAACTGCCATCGCTACTATCGCATCAACTATCTGGACTATCTGGTCACTCCCCCGCTGGCACCGCCCCGACAAACTTCGCCGTGCATTCGACGGTCTGATGCCATGGTCGGTTTATAAGGATATTCAGGGTGCAACTTTCCTGTTGAACATCGGTGCACTACTGCAGTCCGGTGTCAAAACTAAAGACGCGCTGGAGATTCTGCAGGAAACGGCATCCCCCTGGCTTGCTGTGCGTATCGAAGCAATTACCGAACACGTTCGTGAAGGTAAACATTTCGGGCTGGCCCTGAAAGATTGCGGTTATGACTTTCCGTCGCAGGAAGCTGCCAACTTTCTCTCCCTTCTACAGGGGGACGGCGATGATGAAATCATAATTAACTACGGCCAGCGCTGGCTTGAACAAACTCTGGAGCGAGTAGCAAAACGTGCAGTCGTTATCCGCGGTCTCATGTTCCTGGCAATGATCCTGATGCTTTTGCTTCTGGTCCTTGTCGTTATGGATATCAATGCCCTTAACAGCTCGTCGGGCGCTTTTTAAACGAGGAAAAATCATGCAATTTAATTCCGAATCAACTTCTCAGACATACAAACCGGTTAAGACAGTGTTGCACCATCGAGGCTGGGGGTTTCTGGAACAGGGGAGTATTGCCCTGATCGTCCTGGTCGTCATCGGCCTTGTGCTGGCGGGATACTTCGCCCTCAAAAATAACGTCAACGTGGGTAAGGAATCATCGAATATTCAATCTCTCATCACCAGTACACAAAACCTGCTGAAAGGGGGAGATGGTTACACATTCACTTCCGGAGCCAAAATGATGGGCGCGCTTATCCAGATGAAAGTCCAGCCTAAAAGTATGACTGTACGGGGTACAGCCTCTTCAGGGACTGCCACACTTTACAATGGATGGGGTGGTGCAGTGACACTGTCACCTGTAACCGTGTCTGGATTCTCAAACGGATTCTCATTGACCTACGAAATGGTTCCTCAGGATGCCTGCGTCTCGCTCGCCACACAGCTCAGCCGAGCCAAAATTGCTGATGCCATTACCGTCAACTCCACGGCACACAGTGATGGAATCGTGACAACCGAAGAAGCCAGCGCACAATGCACAGCTGACAATGGGAGTACCGGTACTAACAAGCTGATCTTCACGCTTAACAGCTAAGGAGACGATATGCGGAGGGAACGCATTCTCTCCTGCTACCTGGCAATGATGCTGCTCATTTTTTCCCTTTCCCCAGGTCCATTGATGGCCAGTTCGAACTCCCCTCCTGATACGTTTGATGCCTGCTTTAATAGTGCCGGTGCCCGATACCAGATAGAGCCACTGCTGCTTAAGGCAATGGCCAAAGGGGAGTCCTGGCTCCGACCATGGGTCACAAACACTAACAGGGATAAAAAGGGCAATCCGGTCAGCACGGACTATGGGTTGATGCAGATAAATTCAACCCATGTGCCAAAGCTCATCCGAATGGGCATCATCCAGAGTGCAGAAGACCTGCTGAAACGACCCTGTCTGAATATTCAGATCGGGGCGTGGATACTGGCCAGCCACTTTCAGGTATGTGGTGTGACATGGAATTGCCTCGGGTCTTACAACGCTGGATTTCGTAAGGACAGGCACGAAACTCGCGAACAGTATGCCAACCGTATCTGGGGGTTCTATCTGGAACTGAAAGGCCTTCGAGTCTGTCGGCAGGAGAAAGGAAAGCGAATATGCGAACCATCATAGTCACCAGCCTGGCAACAGCATGGAGCCTGCCGTTACTGCTGGGTTTTGCGCTAATTGGCAGATGCCTGATGTGGAGAGTACTCGACTTTCTGGAAGATACCACTGCTCATAGTAAGGAGCGGAACTCGCTTCTAACTGCTGGGATTTGGCTTTTCGCCACGTTCAGTATGATCGCTGCCCTGTCACCGACTCCAATTGCCGATCGGGCTGCTGCCATCATGATGATGGGCTTCCTGCTTCAGTCCGGTATCACCGACGCAGTCAGTGGATATTTGCCACGTACTTTCACAGCACGTCTGTTACTTGGAGGACTTATTTGGGGAGTAACAAAAGACGTTTCGATTGCAGGTGTATATACGCAATTGGTGGAAATCGCTGTGGTGGGCGGCCTGATGACGTTGCTGAGTATCCTGATAAACCGGGGCGATCAGCGTCTTGGTCGGGGAGATTTATGGCTGATAACAGGTCTGACGGCCTGGATGGGGGGGAAAGATGCAGCACTGGCCACTCTGTTTGGTGCTGCAGCCTTTATGCTCTGGCTGCTAACCTGGCATTTGTCCGGAAAAAAAGAGGGGCCCCTTGGCCCCTGGTTGTGTCTTAGCGGGAGTCTCTTCCAGTTATCCAATCTGTATCAACCTGTATGGATATCAATCTTATGAAAAAGCACGATCGTGGCTGGGCGAATCTTGATGTTGCTCTGGCGCTCATAGTTGTGATGGCAATGACCGTCTTTGGACTCACTAAATACAAAGACTGGCAGCAGGAGAAAAACTGGCAGGTTGAAGCCTCCCATATCAGTACATACGCAGCTGCTGCACGGGGATACGTCGGTCGTAACTACGCCACTTTGTTAAGCGCAACCAGTACCACCGCGCCGACAGTGATAACTACGGCCATGCTTAAAAACACGGGTTTCCTGCCGTCCGGTTTCACCGAAACAAACAGTCAGGGTCAGCGTTTGAACACTTATCTGGTCAGGAATGGGCAAAACACGGAGTTACTACAGGGCATGGTAGTATCCAGCGGTGGCAGTGTATACCCGGACAAGGCATTGAGGCTGATATCAAGGGATATCAAAACCGGTTTCGGGGGCTACATTGATGATGGTAAAACCGCCACAGGTGCCCTGCGTTCTTGGAAAATCCTGCTGAGCAGTTACGGTGCCACCTCTGGTAATGGACATATTGCAGTACTCCTCTCAACAGATGAGCTGTCTGGTGCGCAGGAGGACAACGACAGGCTGTACCGTTTTCAGGTAAATGGGCGTCCCGATCTGAATAAAATGCACACTGCTATCGACATGGGTGGTAACAACCTGAACAGTGTCGGCACCATTAATGGCCAGACTGGAACATTTAGCGGAAACGTCAGTGGGTCAAACGGTATTTTTACCAGTAATGTCAGCGGTGCAAACGGTAGTTTCACCCAAAACATTACAGCCGGAGCACAGGTAAAAGGAGCAACGGTCCGTGCCGACAGCGACATTAGCGCCGGACGCAATATTACGGCAACTAACGAGGTTTCTGGTGCCACAGTCAAAGCAACAGGCAACTTGTCAGCAGGTGGGGTTTTGCAGTTGGATCGGATCAATGTTGCAGGCATCGCTTGTTACCCGAATGGGCAGATAAGCCGCGATGCCAATGGCGGCGTACTTTCCTGTCAATCCGG
>NZ_JAFDOE010000018.1 GCF_018342065.1 Citrobacter sp. FP75
TCCATGATGGTTCTCCGAATGAAAGCCTGTCCTCAGCATAGTACTGGGAAGGAGGGAGTGACCATCTCATTAAATAAAGCACGCTAAGCCGGTTGCAGCGGTCGTAGCGGCCTGAACTTGCCCGCGCCGATCTTGGCGCTGCTGCGCCAGAGGTAATCGCCGGTGAGGTTGATGTGCTCCCAACCGAGCGGCGACAGGTACTGCAACAGCGCGTCATCAACGGCATGGCCGTTGCCACGCAGCGCGTGCGCAGCCCGTTCCAGATAGACCGTGTTCCACAACACGACGGCAGCCGTTACCAGATTGAGGCCGCTAGCCCGGTAGCGCTGCTGCTCGAAACTGCGGTCGCGGATTTCACCCAGGCGGTTGAAAAACACTGCCCTGGCCAGCGCATTGCGCGCCTCGCCCTTGTTCAGGCCGGCATGCACGCGGCGGCGCAGTTCCACGCTTTGCAGCCAGTCCAGGATGAACAGCGTGCGCTCGATGCGGCCCAGCTCGCGGAGCGCCACGGCCAGGCCGTTCTGGCGTGGGTAGCTGCCGAGCTTTCGGAGCATCAGGGAGGCCGTCACCGTGCCCTGCTTGATCGAGGTGGCCAGCCGCAGGATTTCGTCCCAATGGGCGCGGACGTGCTTGATGTTGAGCGTGCCGCCGATCATGGGTTTCAGCGCGTCATAGGCGGCGTCGCCCTTCGGGATGTAGAGCTTGGTGTCGCCCAGGTCGCGGATGCGCGGCGCGAAGCGGAAGCCCAGGAGGTGCATCAGGGCGAAGACGTGATCGGTGAAGCCCGCCGTGTCGGTGTAATGCTCCTCGATCCGCAAGTCGGACTCGTGGTACAGCAGGCCGTCGAGCACGTAGGTCGAATCGCGCACGCCGACGTTCACGACCTTGGTGTGAAATGGCGCGTACTGGTCAGAAATGTGGGTGTAGAACGTCCGCCCTGGGCTGCTCCCGTATTTCGGGTTGATGTGGCCGGTGCTCTCGGCCTTGCTGCCGGTGCGGAAGTTCTGGCCGTCCGACGATGAGGTGGTGCCGTCGCCCCAGTGCTCGGCGAAGGGATGGCGGAACTGTGCGTTGACCAGATCGGCCAGCGCCGCCCCGTAGGTTTCGTCGCGGATGTGCCAGGCTTGCAGCCAAGCCAGCTTGGCGTAGGTCGTGCCGGGGCAAGACTCCGCCATCTTGGTCAGGCCCAGGTTGATCGCGTCGGCGAGGATCGTGGTCAGCAACAGGTTCTTGTCTTTGGCCGGGTCGCCCGATTTCAGATGCGCGAAATGCCGAGTGAAGCCCGTCCATTCGTCCACCTCCAGCAGCAGTTCGGTGATCTTGACGTGCGGCAGGATCATTGCCGTCTGGTCGATCAGCGCTTGGGCGGTGTCGGGTACCGCCGCGTCGAGCGGCGTGATCTTCAAGCCTGACTCGGTGATGATGGCGTCCGGCAGCTCGTTGGCCGTCGCCATACGGTTGACGGTGGCAAGCTGTGTTTCCAGCAGCGTCAGCCGGTCGTTCAGGTACCGGTTGCAGTCGGTGGCCACGGCCAGCGGCAATTCGCTGGCCTGCTTGAGGCTGGCGAATTTCGCGGGCGGCACCAGGTAGTCCTCGAAGTCCTTGAACTGGCGCGACCCCTGCACCCAGATGTCGCCGGAACGCAACGCGTTCTTCATCTCCGACAGCGCGCACAGTTCGTAGTAGCGCCGGTCGATGCCGGTGTCGGTCATGACCAGCTTCTGCCAGCGCGGCTTGATGAACTCGGTCGGCGCGTCGGCGGGCACCTTGCGGGCGTTGTCGCTGTTCATGCCGCGCAGCACCTCGATGGCGTCGAGCACGTCCTTCGCGGCGGGAGCGGCCCGCAGCTTGAGCACGGCAAGGAATTCCGGCGCGTAGCGGCGCAGCGTGGCGTAGCTTTCGCCGATGCGGTGCAGGAAATCGAAGTCCTCGGGCTGCGCAAGCTTCTGCGCTTCGGTGACGCTCTCGGCGAAGGCATCCCAGGACATGACGGCCTCGATGGCGGCGAACGGATCGCGGCCCGCCTGCTTGGCCTCGATCAGCGCCTGGCCGATGCGGCCGAACAGCCGCACCTTGGCGTTGATCGCCTTGCCGGACGCCTGGAATTGCTGCTGATGCTTGTTCTTGGCGGCGTTGAACAGCTTGCCCAGGATGCGGTCGTGCAGGTCGATGATTTCGTCGGTGACGGTGGCCATGCCCTCGATGGCAAGCGCCACCAGGGTGGCATAGCGTCGCTGCGCCTCGAACTTGGCCAGGTCGGCGGGCGTCATCTGGCCACCCTCACGGGCGATCTTGAGCAGGCGGTTCTGGTGCACCGACCGCTCGATGCCAGAAGGCAGGTCGAGCGCCTGCCACGCTTTGAGGCGTTCGATGTGTTCCAGCATGTGCCGCGAATTCGGTTTGACGGGCGATTGGCGCAGCCAGGCCAGCCAGGTCGTTTTGCCGTTGTCCCGACGCTTGAGCAGATCGTCGAGGCGGCGGCGATGCGCGTCCGACAGCGGTTCGGCCAAGGCATCGTAGATGCGCCGGTTGGCGCGGGTGATTGCTTCGGCGCTCGCCCGCTCGACGGCGTTGAGGGCAGGCAGAATGACCGACTGCTGCCGCAGGTGCTCGATCAAGGTGCTGGCCAGCACGATGCCCTTGTCGGTCTGCAAGGCCATCTCGGTCAGCAACTGGACGGCCTGCCGGTAGTGGCCCATGGTAAAGGGCTGGAAGCCGAACACCGTTTGCAGTTCGACCAGGTGCTCGCGCCGGGTCTGCTCCCGCTGCCCGTATTCGTCCCAGCTTTCGACGCTGACCTTGAGCTGGTCGGCGACCAGTTTCAACAAGGGCGGAAACGGCGGCTCATCGACGCCCAGGATGACACCAGGAAAGCGCAGGTAACAGAGCTGCACGGCGAAGCCCAGCCGGTTGGCCGGGCCGCGCCGCTGCCGGATGATGGAGAGGTCGGTTTCGCTGAACGTGTAGTGACGGATCAACTCATCCTTGGTGTCCGGCAACGCCAGCAGGCTTTCGCGCTCGGCGGCGGACAGGATTGAACGACGTGGCATATTTACTGATCCGTTCTCAAGTATTGATACAGGGTTTCGCGACTGATTCCGAATTCACGAGCCAGCTTGGTCTTTTGCTCGCCAGCCTCGACACGTTGGCGCAGTTCGGCAATACGCTCAGACGACAGGGATTTCTTCCTGCCACGGTAGGCCCCGCGCTGCTTGGCGAGCGCGATGCCCTCGCGCTGCCGCTCGCGGATCAAGGCGCGTTCGAACTCGGCGAACGCGCCCATTACCGACAGCATCAAGTTCGCCATCGGCGAGTCCTCGCCGGTGAAGGTCAAATGCTCCTTAAGGAACTCGATGCGTACGCCGCGCTGGGTGAGGCCCTGCACCAGGCGGCGCAGGTCGTCGAGGTTGCGCGCCAGACGATCCATGCTGTGCACCACGACCGTGTCGCCTTCGCGCACGAAGGCGAGCAGCCGTTCCAGTTCGGGCCGCCGTGTGTCCTTGCCCGACGCCTTGCCCGACGCCTTGCCCGACGCCTTGCCCGACGCCTTGCCCGACGCCTTGCCCGACGCCTTGCCCGACGNTCGGTGAACACTTTATCCACCTGGATCTGTTCGAGCTGCCGTTCTGGGTTCTGGTCGAAGCTGCTGACGCGGACGTAACCGATGCGCTGACCGTGCAAGGTATCCTCCTGAGGGAAATGTGTCAGGAAGAAATCTATGACCCTTGACGGCGTATGTCAATCAATTCGGAAGGCAACTCTATTCTGACGATTTAGCGCCGGATGGTCTGACGCCAAGTTAGGGTATGCCTCAACCTGACGGCGGCGAATCACAAGCGTCCGGTTTGACGCTGGTTTCGGTCGCAGTGCTGGCCCGCGCCTGGAAGCGCTGATAGCACTCCAGCCCGCAGAAATGCTCCACGTACTCGGCCCCTTCCGGCGTGAAGGCGGCATCGAGCGGGATTTCCTTGCAGCACACGCAGCAACTGGTGCTCGGTTCATTGGCGTTCATGGTGGTGTTCCTCCATTGGTTGACGAAGCCGACGAAGGCCGCCGCCGGCATCGGCCTGGCGAACAGGAAACCCTGCACCGTGTCGCAACCCGCCTGCCGCAACCACGCAAGGCAGTCGGGTGTTTCCACACCCTCGGCTACCACCTCCATTGTCGTTTTCAGAAGACGGCTGCACTGAACGTCAGAAGCCGACTGCACTATAGCAGCGGAGGGGTTGGATCCATCAGGCAACGACGGGCTGCTGCCGGCCATCAGCGGACGCAGGGAGGACTTTCCGCAACCGGCCGTTCGATGCGGCACCGATGGCCTTCGCGCAGGGGTAGTGAATCCGCCAGGATTGACTTGCGCTGCCCTACCTCTCACTAGTGAGGGGCGGCAGCGCATCAAGCGGTGAGCGCACTCCGGCACCGCCAACTTTCAGCACATGCGTGTAAATCATCGTCGTAGAGACGTCGGAATGGCCGAGCAGATCCTGCACGGTTCGAATGTCGTAACCGCTGCGGAGCAAGGCCGTCGCGAACGAGTGGCGGAGGGTGTGCGGTGTGGCGGGCTTCGTGATGCCTGCTTGTTCTACGGCACGTTTGAAGGCGCGCTGAAAGGTCTGGTCATACATGTGATGGCGACGCACGACACCGCTCCGTGGATCGGTCGAATGCGTGTGCTGCGCAAAAACCCAGAACCACGGCCAGGAATGCCCGGCGCGCGGATACTTCCGCTCAAGGGCGTCGGGAAGCGCAACGCCGCTGCGGCCCTCGGCCTGGTCCTTCAGCCACCATGCCCGTGCACGCGACAGCTGCTCGCGCAGGCTGGGTGCCAAGCTCTCGGGTAACATCAAGGCCCGATCCTTGGAGCCCTTGCCCTCCCGCACGATGATCGTGCCGTGATCGAAATCCAGATCCTTGACCCGCAGTTGCAAACCCTCACTGATCCGCATGCCCGTTCCATACAGAAGCTGGGCGAACAAACGATGCTCGCCTTCCAGAAAACCGAGGATGCGAACCACTTCATCCGGGGTCAGCACCACCGGCAAGCGCCGCGACGGCCGAGGTCTTCCGATCTCCTGAAGCCAGGGCAGATCCGTGCACAGCACCTTGCCGTAGAAGAACAGCAAGGCCGCCAATGCCTGACGATGCGTGGAGACCGAAACCTTGCGCTCGTTCGCCAGCCAGGACAGAAATGCCTCGACTTCGCTGCTGCCCAAGGTTGCCGGGTGACGCACACCGTGGAAACGGATGAAGGCACGAACCCAGTGGACATAAGCCTGTTCGGTTGGTAAGCTGTAATGCAAGTAGCGTATGCGCTCACGCAACTGGTCCAGAACCTTGACCGAACGCAGCGGTGGTAACGGCGCAGTGGCGGTTTTCATGGCTTGTTATGACTGTTTTTTTGTACAGTCTATGCCTCGGGCATCCAAGCAGCAAGCGCGTTACGCCGTGGGTCGATGTTTGATGTTATGGAGCAGCAACGATGTTACGCAGCAGGGCAGTCGCCCTAAAACAAAGTTAGCCATATGAACTCGGAATCAGTACGCATTTATCTCGTTGCTGCGATGGGAGCCAATCGGGTTATTGGCAATGGTCCTAATATCCCCTGGAAAATTCCGGGTGAGCAGAAGATTTTTCGCAGACTCACTGAGGGAAAAGTCGTTGTCATGGGGCGAAAGACCTTTGAGTCTATCGGCAAGCCTCTACCGAACCGTCACACATTGGTAATCTCACGCCAAGCTAACTACCGCGCCACTGGCTGCGTAGTTGTTTCAACGCTGTCGCACGCTATCGCTTTGGCATCCGAACTCGGCAATGAACTCTACGTCGCGGGCGGAGCTGAGATATACACTCTGGCACTACCTCACGCCCACGGCGTGTTTCTATCTGAGGTACATCAAACCTTCGAGGGTGACGCCTTCTTCCCAATGCTCAACGAAACAGAATTCGAGCTTGTCTCAACCGAAACCATTCAAGCTGTAATTCCGTACACCCACTCCGTTTATGCGCGTCGAAACGGCTAACCATTCCGTCAACGGGACGCCAAAATGCTGCGCATTTTGGTTCCCTCCGCTGCGCTCCGGCTCTCGTTACGTCCAACGTTAGCACCACTGAAACCCAGCTTTATTTAGCTCATGTTTATTCAAACGGCATTTAGCTTTTCAGGCGTTATTCAGTGCCTGTTTTGCCTTTTTTCCGGGCTTCGCCTGCATGGGCTGCGCAGGTTTTCAGTCTTTTTGGCCTCTAGCCCTTGCGTAGCAAGCGCAAGCAGCTATCGTTTTTGCAGTGCTGTGCCGCCTCGGTGGCGCAGCGTTTTTTCACGGTTAGCGCCCGTCGCCAAATTCAAGTTATCCGTTTTGGCTTCTGGTTCTAACATTTCGGTCAAGCCGACCCGCATTCTGCGGTCGGCTTACCTCGCCCGTTAGACATCATGAGGGAAGCGGTGACCATCGAAATTTCGAACCAACTATCAGAGGTGCTAAGCGTCATTGAGCGCCATCTGGAATCAACGTTGCTGGCCGTGCATTTGTACGGCTCCGCAGTGGATGGCGGCCTGAAGCCATACAGCGATATTGATTTGTTGGTTACTGTGGCCGTAAAGCTTGATGAAACGACGCGGCGAGCATTGCTCAATGATCTTATGGAGGCTTCGGCTTTCCCTGGCGAGAGCGAGACGCTCCGCGCTATAGAAGTCACCCTTGTCGTGCATGACGACATCATCCCGTGGCGTTATCCGGCTAAGCGCGAGCTGCAATTTGGAGAATGGCAGCGCAATGACATTCTTGCGGGTATCTTCGAGCCAGCCATGATCGACATTGATCTAGCTATCCTGCTTACAAAAGCAAGAGAACATAGCGTTGCCTTGGTAGGTCCGGCAGCGGAGGAATTCTTTGACCCGGTTCCTGAACAGGATCTATTCGAGGCGCTGAGGGAAACCTTGAAGCTATGGAACTCGCAGCCCGACTGGGCCGGCGATGAGCGAAATGTAGTGCTTACGTTGTCCCGCATTTGGTACAGCGCAATAACCGGCAAAATCGCGCCGAAGGATGTCGCTGCCGACTGGGCAATAAAACGCCTACCTGCCCAGTATCAGCCCGTCTTACTTGAAGCTAAGCAAGCTTATCTGGGACAAAAAGAAGATCACTTGGCCTCACGCGCAGATCACTTGGAAGAATTTATTCGCTTTGTGAAAGGCGAGATCATCAAGTCAGTTGGTAAATGATGTCTAACAATTCGTTCAAGCCGACCGCGCTACGCGCGGCGGCTTAACTCCGGCGTTAGATGCACTAAGCACATAATTGCTCACAGCCAAACTATCAGGTCAAGTCTGCTTTTATTATTTTTAAGCGTGCATAATAAGCCCTACACAAATTGGGAGATATATCATGAAAGGCTGGCTTTTTCTTGTTATCGCAATAGTTGGCGAAGTAATCGCAACATCCGCATTAAAATCTAGCGAGGGCTTTACTAAGCTTGCCCCTTCCGCCGTTGTCATAATCGGTTATGGCATCGCATTTTATTTTCTTTCTCTGGTTCTGAAATCCATCCCTGTCGGTGTTGCTTATGCAGTCTGGTCGGGACTCGGCGTCGTCATAATTACAGCCATTGCCTGGTTGCTTCATGGGCAAAAGCTTGATGCGTGGGGCTTTGTAGGTATGGGGCTCATAATTGCTGCCTTTTTGCTCGCCCGATCCCCATCGTGGAAGTCGCTGCGGAGGCCGACGCCATGGTGACGGTGTTCGGCATTCTGAATCTCACCGAGGACTCCTTCTTCGATGAGAGCCGGCGGCTAGACCCCGCCGGCGCTGTCACCGCGGCGATCGAAATGCTGCGAGTCGGATCAGACGTCGTGGATGTCGGACCGGCCGCCAGCCATCCGGACGCGAGGCCTGTATCGCCGGCCGATGAGATCAGACGTATTGCGCCGCTCTTAGACGCCCTGTCCGATCAGATGCACCGTGTTTCAATCGACAGCTTCCAACCGGAAACCCAGCGCTATGCGCTCAAGCGCGGCGTGGGCTACCTGAACGATATCCAAGGATTTCCTGACCCTGCGCTCTATCCCGATATTGCTGAGGCGGACTGCAGGCTGGTGGTTATGCACTCAGCGCAGCGGGATGGCATCGCCACCCGCACCGGTCACCTTCGACCCGAAGACGCGCTCGACGAGATTGTGCGGTTCTTCGAGGCGCGGGTTTCCGCCTTGCGACGGAGCGGGGTCGCTGCCGACCGGCTCATCCTCGATCCGGGGATGGGATTTTTCTTGAGCCCCGCACCGGAAACATCGCTGCACGTGCTGTCGAACCTTCAAAAGCTGAAGTCGGCGTTGGGGCTTCCGCTATTGGTCTCGGTGTCGCGGAAATCCTTCTTGGGCGCCACCGTTGGCCTTCCTGTAAAGGATCTGGGTCCAGCGAGCCTTGCGGCGGAACTTCACGCGATCGGCAATGGCGCTGACTACGTCCGCACCCACGCGCCTGGAGATCTGCGAAGCGCAATCACCTTCTCGGAAACCCTCGCGAAATTTCGCAGTCGCGACGCCAGAGACCGAGGGTTAGATCATGCCTAGCATTCACCTTCCGGCCGCCCGCTAGCGGACCCTGGTCAGGTTCCGCGAAGGTGGGCGCAGACATGCTGGGCTCGTCAGGATCAAACTGCACTATGAGGCGGCGGTTCATACCGCGCCAGGGGAGCGAATGGACAGCGAGGAGCCTCCGAACGTTCGGGTCGCCTGCTCGGGTGATATCGACGAGGTTGTGCGGCTGATGCACGACGCTGCGGCGTGGATGTCCGCCAAGGGAACGCCCGCCTGGGACGTCGCGCGGATCGACCGGACATTCGCGGAGACCTTCGTCCTGAGATCCGAGCTCCTAGGGATCGCCTCAGAAAACGGAAAATAAAGCACGCTAAGCCGTAAGTAAGCGTGCTCCTGTGAAAGCCACAGCTAAAACTGCGTAGTACACATAGAGGTATTTTTTTCTAGATTTATATCGAATTTCGTTATCGAATTTCGCTTATTATTGATCAACTCGTTGCAGATCATGAAGGCGAAAGTATGACGAATAACCCTACCGATGACAGCAGACCATGGTCGGTCTTTCTTATTTTTCTGCGGCTTGGATTGACATCTTTTGGCGGCCCCATTGCGCACTTGGGCTACTTCCGCGCCGAATTTGTCACACGGCGGCGCTGGCTCTCCGAACGGAGCTATGCTGACTTGGTCGCGCTTTGTCAGTTCTTGCCAGGGCCTGCAAGCAGCCAGGTCGGCATAGCGGTAGGACTGTCTCGGGCTGGATACAGCGGGGCGCTGGCTGCTTGGGCTGGCTTCACGCTGCCGTCTGCCATAGCCTTGATCCTTTTTGCGCTCGGCATCTCCAGCTATGGCGATTACGTCTCGCAGGGCGCGTTGCATGGCTTAAAAGTGGTGGCTGTGGCCGTGGTCGCTCAAGCAGTATGGGGCATGGCGCGTAACCTATGCACGGATGGGCTGCGAGTCACCATCATGGCAATTGCTACCTGCGTCGTTTTACTTGTGCCGTCCGCGTGGGGACAGGTTGGCGTGATTGCTATCGCAGGCATCGCAGGCCGGTTATTGTTCAAGCCAGCGAAAGTTGTTGAGCATGACCCCCTACCTATCACGGTCAGTCACCGGGCCGGCGTGCTTTGGCTCTCGCTGTTCTTTGTCTTGCTGATTGGCCTGCCGGTGTTGGCCGAACTGATGCCAAGTCAAACCATGGCAATGGTGGATTCCTTCTATCGTGTCGGATCACTGGTGTTCGGCGGTGGTCACGTTGTGCTGCCATTACTGCAAGCCGAAGTGGTGCCCTCCGGCTGGGTCAACAATGAATCCTTTCTCGCGGGGTACGGGGCAGCTCAAGCGGTGCCCGGCCCTTTGTTCACGTTCGCCGCGTTTCTTGGTGCCTCGATGAACACCGCCCCGTCGGGCTGGATCGGCGGCATTGTGTGTCTGCTGGCTATCTTCGCGCCCTCGTTCTTGCTGGTCGTCGGATCAATGCCATTTTGGGAGCGTTTGCGCCGCAATACAGGCATCCAAGCTGCGCTGGCCGGGATCAATGCCGCTGTAGTCGGCTTGCTGCTGGCCGCGCTGTATCAGCCTGTATGGACTAGCGCCATCTTTCAGCCGCAAGACTTCGGCTTGGCATTAGTTGCCCTTGTCGCACTTATGTTCTGGAAGCTCCCGCCGTGGCTGGTTGTCCTCGGTAGCGGTGCAGCTGGGTGGCTGTTGAGCGTCGCTCTGTGAGGCACAAAAAATGACTGACAAAGACCTCTACGGCGGTTTGATCCGCCTGCACATCCTTCACCATGCAGCCGAGGAACCTGTCTTTGGGCTGGGGATCATCGAAGAGCTACGCCGACACGGCTACGAGATGAGCGCTGGCACCGTGTACCCGATGCTGCACGGCCTGGAAAAAAAAGGCTATCTGACCTCACGCCACGAACGCACCGGGCGACGTGAACGGCGTGTTTATGACATCACTGAACAAGGCAGAACTGCACTTGCTGATGCGAAAACAAAGGTCAAGGAGCTGTTCGGAGAGTTGGTAGAAGGTGGTTGAGTTTTTGCTTCTATGTCAGGTTGAGCTATACCCTAACTGGATTGTCATTTTCAGAAGACGACTGCACCAGTTGATTGGGCGTAATGGCTGTTGTGCAGCCAGCTCCTGACAGTTCAATATCAGAAGTGATCTGCACCAATCTCGACTATGCTCAATACTCGTGTGGGCTCTGTTGCAAAAATCGTGAAGCTTGAGCATGCTTGGCGGAGATTGGACGGACGGAACGATGACGGATTTCAAGTGGCGCCATTTCCAGGGTGATGTGATCCTGTGGGCGGTGCGCTGGTATTGTCGCTATCCGATCAGCTATCGCGACCTTGAGGAAATGCTGGCGGAACGCGGCATTTCGGTCGACCATACGACGATCTATCGCTGGGTCCAGTGCTACGCCCCGGAGATGGAGAAGCGGCTGCGCTGGTTCTGGCGGCGTGGCTTTGATCCGAGCTGGCGCCTGGATGAAACCTACGTCAAGGTGCGGGGCAAGTGGACCTACCTGTACCGGGCAGTCGACAAGCGGGGCGACACGATCGATTTCTACCTGTCGCCGACCCGCAGCGCCAAGGCAGCGAAGCGGTTCCTGGGCAAGGCCCTGCGAGGCCTGAAGCACTGGGAAAAGCCTGCCACGCTCAATACCGACAAAGCGCCGAGCTATGGTGCAGCGATCACCGAATTGAAGCGCGAAGGAAAGCTGGACCGGGAGACGGCCCACCGGCAGGTGAAGTATCTCAATAACGTGATCGAGGCCGATCACGGAAAGCTCAAGATACTGATCAAGCCGGTGCGCGGTTTCAAATCGATCCCCACGGCCTATGCCACGATCAAGGGATTCGAAGTCATGCGAGCCCTGCGCAAAGGACAGGCTCGCCCCTGGTGCCTGCAGCCCGGCATCAGGGGCGAGGTGCGCCTTGTGGAGAGAGCTTTTGGCATTGGGCCCTCGGCGCTGACGGAGGCCATGGGCATGCTCAACCACCATTTCGCAGCAGCCGCCTGATCGGCGCAGAGCGACAGCCTACCTCTGACTGCCGCCAATCTTTGCAACAGAGCCCGCCGTGCTAGTCTGCTCGGTGATGGTGGAGTGAAGCCAACCCGCAATCGGGTTATGAATCTGCATCGCGATTCGCAATCAGCTGTCTCTTGAGCATGTCGAACTCCTGCGATGTTATCTCGCCGTGCTCGTGCTGCTACACCAACTTGTCCAACTCATCCGCCACACCGCTCCCCACCACCTGCGATGGCCAGGTTGTTTGCTGGGCGCATTGGCGGAGTATCGTCTCGACCCGGGACACCCACACCGGCACAACCTTACGGGAGTGATTCACTGTCAAAGAATCGGCCCGGTGCTCTGACGCAAGTATCGGGATGGTCACCATTTGTAAGCCGTAGACCTGAGTGGTGATCAAGACTTCGATACCACCGACCGTACCGGTACTAATCGACGACGGTCGTGTTCGTCGCCTGCCGCAGGGACTCTGCACACCTCCGTTTACGCATGTGCCTGGAGGAGTTGGAAATCGTCGTGTTCGGGAAACATTAAACACAGGATGGCAGCGATCTGAGCCAGCACATGATCAGCTAGCTCACCATCCGGATCGACGGCCCACTGCATCGTCGCGCCAGCGATGACCGAGTGCAGGAGCAACTCAGCTGCCGCAGGAGCACCTGGGGGCAGTCGCTTGCGGATCCCCTCCACCACCGCGCGGTTCCGCTGGATCGCAAGCGTGCGTAGCTCCGGCACCTGGAGCTCGTACCAGGAGATGAGATAGTTCACCGAGAAGTCGTTGCGAGTGTTCATGCTCCGAACGAGCACCTGCAAAAATTCCCAGAGCCCTTGCGGCCCTGCGCCTATCGGTATCGCATTCAGGTAATGCCGCACCTGCTCGACGCCGCGCTCCATCATCCTCACCAGCAGCGTATCGCGGTTGGTGAAGCGCTGGATTAACGCTGCGCGGGAGAGCCCCACCTCCTTTGCTACTCCGCTGAGCGTGAACTCTATGGGACCGCAACGCTTCAGCACTACGGTGGCGGCCTCGAGTACCTCGTCATCGGACTTGAGCTTGGGGCGGGGCATCAGTGTTCACCTTCTGTATGGGTTGGGGCGGAGGCTGTGGCTGCCGCCGCCATTGTAGCAAATTGAAGACGGAGCGAGAGTAGAGCCACGAGCCCCGCAAACACGGCCGATACAACGAGGCCAGGGAGCGGACCAGCAAGGTCGACAAACGCGCCGGCCGCAAGCATAACCATGGGCGAGGCTGACAGCATCACCGCCGAGACCGTGCCGAGTACCCGGCCGAGAAGTTCTGGCGGCGTGCGGTTGTAGATGGCAGCGTTGAGAATGGGAGAGACTGAGCCGGTCAGCAGTCCCACGAGCGCGCCCAACAACATCAGCACCGGCACGCCTGGCAACTGTGAAAGCAGAAGCGAGCCCACCGCAGAGCCACAAAATGCCACCGCCAGCCAGTTCTGCGCTGATATCCGGGCGCCGACCGACGCATGAATGGCAATGCCAAGGAGACCACCAGCCCCCATCATTGAGGAGAACAGCCCGAGCTCTGCTACTTGGCGTCCTGCATCTACAAACAGCGCAGGCATGATGACGCTGCCGTTGGCGCCAACGATGCCCACGAAGATCATCACTATACCAAAGAGAGGGCGCAGCAGGGGTTCGCTCCAGAGAAAAGCGACGCCGGCGCGCATGGAGAGAGTCGCCGTCGTGGTCATCGTCCGAGCGGCACGCGCGGGAAGCACCCACGCGCCGAGCAGACCTGCAAGGACGGAGCAGAACGCCGTCAGCCCGAGCGTTGGCGCAGCGCCAAGCAGGCCGATTGCGGCCCCCCCAAGGGCCGGGCCACCTAGAATCGCGACGTTCCCGATCACCGCTTTCAGTGACGAGACGCGCTCAACGGAGAGCCCGGCGACGTGGCCGAGTTTGGGCAGCTCACTGTCCTGCGCGGCCATACCGGGTGCGTCGAACGCGGCACCGAGCACCACGCAAGCGATCAGCCCAGTGTTCGAGAGGGCGCCAACGGCATCGAGCAGTGGGATGCTCGCCATGGCCACGCCGCCCACCACACCCGAGATCAATGCGACGGGCGCGCGCCCGAACCGATCGACGAGGCCACCACCAACCCACGCGCCGATGATGGTCGCGATGACGCTGCTAGCGGCCGTGGCGCCCGCCCAGGCCGCGCTCTTTGTATGAGACAGGACGAACCATGGAAGCGCGAGGGCCGCCACCGCGTTGCCGATCCGGAAGAGAAAGGTCGCCGCGAACAGCGTCGCGAGCGGGCTATATCGACGTTCGCTCATTCCGCTGCGGCGAGCTGCGCCTTCGCCGCAGCGAGGTACTCTTCGTTACCCGAGTCGAGGGCGAAGAGTGCGTAGGTGACCGCCCCGAACGCAAGGCGCTCCGCGATGTGGTGGGCGAGCCGCGGCCACACCCGGCCACCGGCCGCTTCATACGTGAGGAGGAGCTTCGCGAGCCCCTCTTCACCAAAGACCATAAGGTGCGCGGCCATGTCGATGGCAGGGTCATCAACGCGGGCCTCGCTCCAGTCGATCATCCCGCTGACGCGCTCCGTGTTGTCGATGAGCACATGGCCCACGTAGAGATCGCCATGCACCACCACGGAGAAATCTGGCCACGACGAATCGTCGTCGAGCCAGCGCTGCCACCGGTGGAGGCGCTTGTCGTTCACCACGAACTCGCGTCGGACGCGGTCAACGTCGTCGGCCACCTTCTGACGGGCCTGCGTCGGTGTACGGATGAGCATCCCCGCATCCACGGCGGCGGAAATGGGGACGGCATGCAGGGCGGCGAGCGCGGTCGCGAAGCTCTCCGCGAAGACCTCCGAGTCCTGCGGCACGACCCAGTCGGGCGTGGACGAACCAGGCTGGATGACCATCGCAGTCGAGTCTTCGAGCATGGGATAGGCAACGAGCTCGGCGTTGGCCACGCGCCAGTCCGGCACCGCGAACGGCAGGCGATTCTTGAGCATTGCCAGCACCCGCGCCTCTGGTTCGACCTTCGCGCTTACCTCGGCTCGGCGCGGGATGCGCAGCACCCACCGACGTCCATCGTCGACGGTGGCGATCACGATCCTATAGTCGAGCCCAAGCTCATTGACAGTCAGCGGGCCATGGAGCTTGAGCCCATGTCGGGCTGCAAGTGCGTACAGTTGGGAGGTATCGGCGGTCGTGACTACGGTCATGATTCACTCCTGAGGGCTTGACGGGTTTAGCCACCTAAATGTAACAGTCACGTCGGTTATATTCAATCCGGCACTGTTGCAAAGTTAGCGATGAGGCAGCCTTTTGTCTTATTCAAAGGCCTTACATTTCAAAAACTCTGCTTACCAGGCG
>NZ_JAFDOE010000019.1 GCF_018342065.1 Citrobacter sp. FP75
AAAAATCGGCCCAGATCCGCGAAATTTTAATCAGCGAGTCAGCTTGGGAAGAAATGACCTGCTTATTCGCACCTTCCCTAAGGTACCAGCACTGGCTCAATGGCTACATACGGCACCTGGTTTACGATTACGATATAAAAGCTCAAGGATGATGAATTCTTTTCTTTATGATTTCGACGTTATTTGTCTCCTGCAACACCACGGGGTTGCTATAACCAGCGACGAACCCGTTGGGTATAGCGTTCCCATTCCAACCCGAAACGTTTTCGAAGCTGTACCTCTTCAACATGGATATGTAATCTGGCTACTACAAACATAAACAACGGTACAGCAAGTATCCCCACCAGGCTGCCAAAGCAGAGAGCAACGGATAACTGGAGCCCGCTCATTCCAAGGTAAATAGGGTTTCGACTCCATGCGTAACAACCGACAGTTACCAGCTTGGTGGTTCTATCCGGATGAAGCGGATTAAGCGTCGTGCCGTTCGTGCTCATCTGCCAAGCGGTGTGCA
The DNA here is from genome assembly GCF_018342065.1 of Citrobacter sp. FP75. GTDB lineage: Bacteria > Pseudomonadota > Gammaproteobacteria > Enterobacterales > Enterobacteriaceae > Citrobacter. Next base: position 512 of record NZ_JAFDOE010000019.1, read on the forward strand.
GTATCATGGTAATACAAACACCGGTCAGCAACACGCTTAGCACTATATTCACGATGTCGAAGGTAAAACGCGGGATTGCAGTCAACACATCAGTGACGAAAAACAGCAATAAGATGAGTGGGGGCGGAAACCATACTCTCAATCGAGTCACGAAGTTACGCATTACACAGACCTATCTCTGAACTAAGCAGCCTGATGGCTGCAAAATGAAAATCCAGTCCTTGCCATTCCTATAGTGACCATGAATCTGACATTATATGCCTGATCTGAAAAGTTATTTTTTTCATAACTGTCCTTATAACGGTGCGGGGTCAGTCCACACCTCTGTTCAGGTGAACAAATTCAGCAGACCACTTCACTGTTAAACCTGTGGCGATTCAGGGTGCCATGTGTATGGCACCTCATCTCTTATTTACTTATTGACTCCGTTACCGCCTGCCAGGTTATAAAGCCACCACTCAGATTATATGTCCTGAAGCCGTGGGCCTGAAGAATACGGTATGCCACATGCCCGCGCAGGCCACTCTGGCACCCTATAAAAATCTCTTTATCTTTAGGCACTTTTTCAAGATTCTCCCGCAGGGAATCCAGTGGAATGGATAGCGCGTCAGGATATTCGCCAAATTGTTTCAGTTCGGCAGGAGAGCGAATATCAAGTAAACAATAACTGCCCGGTTCCCGTTGTAACACATCGCTGACATGACATATGACCGTATCTCCTTTCATTACATTTGTCGCCACCATACCAGCCTGGTTAACGACGTCCCTTGCACTGTTAAAAGGTGGAGCATAAGTCAGCTCAAGATGTTCGAGATCGTTGACGGTAAGCCCCGCGCGCTGTGCGACAGACAGGACATCGATGCGTTTATCAACCCCTTTTTTCCCTGATGCCTGAGCCCCGAGAATTTTACCGGTATCGGGGCTGAACAGCAGTTTCAGACTGATCATCGTTGCCCCCGGGTAGTAACCGGCATGATCAGCGGCATGGACGTAAACCTTCTCGTATCGGGTGCCATGAACTTTCAGCTGCTTTTCATTCGCACCGACGCTGCCAATACTCAGCGAAAATACCTTACAAATGGATGTCCCCTGACTGCCATGGTAAAGGCTGTGACGATCTAGCATGTTATCAGCAGCAATGCGTCCCTGGCGGTTGGCGGGCCCTGCCAGAGGAAAATTAGCGGGTTCCTGAAAGACAAAGTCTGGAGTTTCAACGGCATCCCCCACGGCGTAGATGTCAGGGATACTGGTCTGCATACAGGCATTGACGCTTATGCCTCCCCGTTTACCCACTGCGAGCCCGGCTCCTGTGGCAAGGCTGTTCTCAGGTTTTACCCCGATGGCGAGAATAACCATGTCGGTCTGCAGAAACCCACCCTCAGACAGTGCAACGCGGAATCCCGTCTCTGTCCGCAGTACCTCGGTGAGCGCCGTTCTGAGACGCAGATCCACGCCATGACTCCGGATTTCCTGATGCAGGGCAGATGCCATTTCAGGATCAACCGGAGCCATAACCTGTTCCCCCATCTCCAGCAGGGTCACACTGATCCCCCGTTCGCTCAGAGCCTCCATCACTTCAAGTCCGATAAATCCCCCCCCGACAAGCGTGGTGTGAGCTACGTGATGTTGCTCAATCCACCCCAGGATAGCATCCATGTCAGTAAGATTTCGCAGCGTAAAGACACCCTCTTCCTGTAGCCCGGGCAAAGGAGGGACAACCGGAGCGGCGCCGGTACTGAGGAGCAGACGATCCCATTCTTCGCTATAGACCTCCCCTGAGGTCAGATTTTTAACCGTCACCGTTTTATTAACCGGATCCACTGACGTCACTTCATGACAGATACGGACGTCTATGTTAAAGCGGGATTTAAAATCCTCCGGGGTTTTCAGAATCAGTGACTGCCTTAAAGGAATTTTTCCGCCTATATGATAAGGTAATCCACAGTTGGCGAAAGAGACATCGCTTCCCCGTTCAAACACAACAATACTGACATCCTCTGATAACCGACGAGCTCTGGCTGCAGCGGATGCCCCGCCGGCAACACCACCAACAATCACTATTTTCATTACATCCTCTCTGTTCACCCGGGGCAAAAATGCCTGCCAGATATAATCGTTTCCCCGGGCCGGCAGGACGCTGCAGACCTGACGAACACGATGGCAAAATTACGATACCGTCAGTATACTAAATTATATTATATAAAAACACATAGTATGAGAAATCAGCAATGCTCATGAATGAAGACACAAAACGTCAGACAGATATGAAGAATGCGGCCCTGAGGGCAGCAGATGTCTTACGGGGACTGGCCAACAGCGACCGGTTGCTGTTGATGTGTCAGTTAAGCCTGGGGGAAGCGAATGTGGCCGGGCTGGAAGCGGCGGTCGGTATCACTCAGCCGACCCTGTCCCAGCAGCTGGGTGTAATGCGCCGCCTGAAGCTGGTCGAGACCCGACGGGCAGGTAAAATGGTATATTACCGTATTGAGGATAACCGTATCATGACGTTGTTAAATACCTTATATGATCTCTACTGCCCGCAGGCAGGCACCGGTAAAGGAAGCCATAACAACGAATAATATGATCCTGCTTTCCCCGTAAACCGTTTTATCCGTGCATCATTAACCCTGTTCAGGCTGTGAAATGCCAGACCGGAACCTGCGATACCTTAACGGGAAAACAACAGTGGTCCGGATATACCAGCCGATGATGCCCGTCACGGACTGTATTTCTCGTTCACGCATTCACTGATTAACCCACTGATTCAATGGTGTTTAATACTGTGACGGTCAGAAAAAACAGCCACAGGAACACGGATGATTCTGCACTGTCAGTAATAGCCTGTGGCTGACAAACCGTTTTTTCTGCTGCCACGTGGTGACATTATTCAAGCAGGCTACGCAACATCCAGGCAGTTTTCTCATGTAACTGGATACGTTGTGTAAGCAGATCTGCTGTGGCTTCATCATTCGCATTATTAACGAGCGGGAACAGGGAGCGTGCAGTTTTAACCACGGTCTCCTGGCCCTGGACAAGATTTTCAATCATGTTTTTTGCTGCCGGAATATCCTTATCTTCATTAACCGCTGTTAAACGTGAAAATTCATGATATGTGCCGGGCGCGAAGCATCCGAGCGAGCGTATACGTTCAGCGATATCATCAACGGCAGTGGCCAGCTCATTGTATTGATTTTCAAACATTAAATGTAAGCTGTTAAACATGGGGCCAGTTACATTCCAGTGATAGTAATGTGTTTTTATATACAGGGTATAGGTGTCAGCAAGAAGCCGGGACAGGCCGTCTGCAATCTCCACCCGGGATGATTCAGCAATACCAATATCAATGATTTGTTTACTCATAACTACCTCTTACACGGTTTCAGTGGAATATACGATATGCGATTATTCTTTCCGGTCTGAGCAAAACACGCCTCAAATTTTTATAATAACCAGGTACACCTGTCGTCTGTCACACTAGCGATGCGCCAGAGCAATATCCTGCGACGGAACAATGAATTTCGCCGTGGCACGTGCCACTGTCTGCTGTCCTTTTGTCAGCCATGCTTCAAGCAGGTAAATCCCCCTGCGTTGCCCAAGCAGTCTGGCACATACCATCAGTTTGTCTCCGGTACAAACGGGTGAAATGAATCTTACCGTCAGTTCAGCCGTCAGGGCTTGCACACCCTGCATGAACAAACAATGAGTCATTGCTGCATCCAGCAGGGTACTCGTCATTCCGCCATGTAAAAGACCCGTATACCCCTGATGCCTGTGATTGGCCGTGTAGTCCGCACATACAGAGCCATCCGGGTGCTCTGAAAACATTAAGTTCACCGTATCAGGGTTGTTGTCGCGGGAACTACAGACCATACAACAGGTATGGGCCTTTCTGGCATCAAGATAACAATTCATCTGTTTCTGCTCAGCGTCCGGTTGTACTGACGGGAGGCATCCGGAATTCAGTCAGCTGAGGGGCTCCCCCGGCATCATTACTGCCTCCTCCACACATTCCGGCTCCTGGTTTATACACAATACGGGTCTGATAAAAATCACCGCCCGTGATGAAATAAACTCATGAATGGCAACAGCGCCCGTTTCCGTGATGATGCTGACGCCCACCCTGGCACGCATTTTCTGCTGTGTTCCCGTCAGAGTGACAGCATTTTTTCCCTTTCGCCTCATGATGAAAGGACTGGCGTCCCTGCTCCGGCTTATTCAGTTCAGTCAGAACACGGGTATCCGGATCACACAGTTCAGTGAACAAACGACGACCACAGTCAGTCTGGTACACCGCGATCTGATGCCCCAGTAATTTACCCAGCATCCGTTCCCCGATGTTACGGACCACAACGCGGCTGACTTGCTGTTGAACCAGCAGGTCAACCAGCTTCCGTTTACCTGAACAATCTGCGCCCAGCGCGGGATTTTCTGTCCGGCTGAGCTCCACACCGCGCTCATCCACCAGGACAAGGTGACTCGCTTTGGTAAAATGATTTGCTACCCGGTCGTCATTCACTGGAATGGCTGTGATCATCTTGTGTAACTCCTTCCCTTTCAGAGTGCATTATTAAGGCCTTGCCCTGAGTGAGACAGTCCACAACCTTAAAACGGGCTGCTTTCAGGACATTGGCCAGTGTCTGCCTTGAAACCCCCATTGCAACAGCCGCTTCCTGCTGTTGCATGCCCAGTAAATCGACCAGCCGTAACGCTTCAAACTCATCTTCTTTTAAATGAACATGTTCAAGCTGGCTCATCGGTCGCGCATTGGGCTTAAAACAGGTATCCGCAGGGCGGCCACAGATGTTACGGGGAATTCTGGGTCTTGGCATGAAGGCTCCTTATTAGCATATGCTATATATACACTCATAAACTGGCATATGCAATATACTCTGCTCACCGGTGGAGAATTTTTTGCTTTACCCTGGAGTCTGTAAGTGGGCAGCAGGTCATGAGAGATGAAGAGAAAGAAAACAGATACTGTATGAGACTCAATTTAAAGTGCTGCCATAAGGGGGTCGTCTCAGAAAATGGAAAATAAAGCACGCTAAGCCGGTGGCAGCGGTCGCAATGGCCTGAACTTCCCCGCACCGACCTTGGCACTGCTGCGCCATAGGTAATCGCCGGTCAGGTTGATATGCTCCCACCCCAGCGGGGACAGATATTGCAGCAACGTGTCGTCCAGCGCCTCGCCCTTATTCAGCCCCGCATAGACGCGGCGGCGCAGCTCCACGCTTTGCAGCCAATCCAGAATGAACAGCGTGCGCTCGATGCGCCCATACATCCGCACCTTGTCGTTGATCGCCTTGCCGGAAGCCTGGAACTGCTGTTGATGCTTGTTCTTGGCCGCATTGAACAGCTTGCCGATGATACGGTCGTGAAGGTCGATGATTTCATCAGTGACGGTGGCCATGCCCTCGATGGCCAGTGCTACCAAGGTGGCGTAACGCCGCTGCGACTCGAACTTGGCCAGGTCGGCGGGCGTCATCTGGCCGCCTTCGCGGGCGATCTTGAGCAAGCGGTTTTGGTGTACCTGCCGTTCGATGCCAGCAGGTAGGTCAAGCGCCTGCCAGGCTTTGAGGCGTTCGATGTGTTCAAGCATGTGGCGCGAGTTTGGCTTGGCGGGCGATTGGCGCAGCCACGCTAGCCACGTCATTTTGCTACCATCCTTGCGCTTGAGCAGTTCGTCCAGGCACTGGCGATGGACAGGTATCAAGGAATCGGCCAATGCCGCATGGATGCTTCGGTTGGCACGGGTAATGGCCTCGGCGCTTGCGCGCTCGATGGCATTCATGGCGGGTAGGATGATGCTCTGCCGCCGCAGGTTTTCAACAAGGGTGCTGGCCAGCACAATGCCTTTGTCTGTTTGCAAGGCCAGTTCGGTCAATGTATGCACGGCTTGCCGGTAATGACTCATGGTGAAGGGCTTGAATCCAAACACCGTTTGCAGCTCGACCAAGTGCTCCCGCCGTGTCTGCTCGCGCTGGCCGTAATGGTTCCAGCTTCCCACCGGCACCTTGAGTTGTGCGGCCACCATGCGCAGCAGGGGCAGAAATGGAGGATCATCGACGCCCAAGAAGATGCCAGGGAATCGCAAGTAGCAAAGCTGCACGGCGAAGCCCAATCGATTCGCGGCGCCGCGACGCTGACGGATCACCGACAGGTCGGTTTCGTTGAACGTGTAGTGCCGTATCAGTTCGTCTTTGGCATCTGGCAGTGTCAGCAGACTTTCGCGCTCGGTGGCGGACAGGATTGAGCGGCGTGGCATGGTCAGTCTTCCCGCAGGTACTGGTACAAGGTTTCGCGGCTGATGCCGAAGTCACGGGCCACCAAGGTTTTCTGCTCGCCTGCCGCAACTCGCCGTTTCAACTCGGCAATTTGTTCGCTGTTCAGCGATTTCTTTCGTCCCCGGTAGGCCCCGCGCTGCTTAGCCAGCACGATTCCCTCGCGCTGACGTTCGCGGATCAGAGCGCGCTCGAACTCAGCAAAGGCTCCCATGACCGACAGCATCAGATTGGCCATCGGTGAGTCCTCGCCGGTGAACGTTAGCCCTTCTTTGACGAACTCCATGCGCACGCCCCGTTGTGTCAGCCCTTGGACGATGCGGCGCAGGTCATCAAGGTTGCGTGCCAACCTGTCCATGCTATGCACCACCACGGTGTCGCCCTCGCGGACGAAGGCCAGCAGCCTTTCAAGTTCGGGACGTTGTGTGTCCTTGCCTGAAGCCTTATCGGTGAATACCTTGCCGACTTCTATTTGTTCCAGTTGTCGATCAGGATTCTGGTCGAAGCTGCTGACGCGAATGTAGCCGATACGTTGACCTTGCAAGATGCCTCCAAAGGTAAAAATGTCAGGATGAAATCTATTACCCTTGGCTGAATGTGTCAATAAATATAAATTAATACCCTACTCTGACGTTGTTTGTGCTCAATATCTGACATCAGGTTAGGGTATAGTCTTAACTGACACCACCTCCCAGGGCCTGATATAAAGCAACACTATCGACTAGGCGTTGTGCCTGGATCGCAACCATATTGATCCGGATTGACTGTGCCTGTTGCTGCGCGATGAGCAGTTGCAGGTAGCTGGCCGCGCCCAGCCGGTATTGCCGCTCGACCGACTGCAAGGAGGCCTGTGCAGCCATATCAGCGGCAGCGAGGGCAGTCAAAGTTTGTGCATCGCTTTCCACCGCGCGCAGGGTGTCGGCGACGTTACGCAAAGACTCCAATACGACGCTCTGGTAATTGGCTACGGCGGCATCAAAAGCGGCGAGCGCCGCTCTTTTTTCAGCGGGTAGCCCTGGATTAAAAAGAGGCTGGGTGAGCTGCGCAACCAGGCCCCACACTGCCGAGCCACCACCGAACAGGGCACCGGTGGTCAGCGCCTGAGAACCAAGGTTGGCGCTCAGGTTGATCTGTGGGTAGAGCTTGGCGACAGCCACACCATAGTCTGCATTGGCCGCATGCAACAGCGCCTCTGACGCCTGGATATCCGGTCGGCGGCGCACCAGTTCTGAGGGCACGACGAGCGGCATCTCGACGGGTAGAGTGAAATCGGCCAGAGTGAAGGCCGGGATGCCACCCGTGCCTGGGGCACGACCGGCTAGCACCGCCAGTAGATGTTCGGTTTGTTGCAGTTGTTTACGCAGCGCAGGCAGTTCTGCCCGCGTTTGCTCCGCCTGAGCTTGTAGGCTCAACGCTTCATCAGGTGAGGCCTGACCGATACGCACGCGTTCATGGGCTAGGCGCAGTTGCTCATCCTGCACGCGCAAAATGGCAGTAGTGGCTTCTAGTTGCGCGGCGAGGCGTGCTCGGGTAATGGCAGCGGTTGCCATGTTGCCGGCAAGGGCCAGGCGCGCAGCATTCAGTTCGAAGCGACGGTAGTCGGCGCGAGCAGCCAAGGCTTCGAGTGCGCGCCGGTTGCCGCCAGCCAGATCGAGGTTGTAATGCACGCCAACGCTGGCGTTGTAGAGGCTGAATTGACGTGCGTCTCCGCTCAACCCTTGGCTACTGGGACTCATTTGCTGGCGCTGAGATCCCAGTGCGACATCTACCTGTGGATATTGCGTCGAGCCCGCCTGTGCGGCAAGAAGCTCCTGCGCCTGTCGCAAATTGGCGCTGATGCTCGCCAGCGTCGGGCTGACATGGAAAGCTTCGTTTATCAGTCCGTCGAGTGCGGATGAACCCAAGCTTTGCCACCATTGCGTTTCGATCGGAAGCCCTTCGACTAGACGTTGTGTTTCGCCAAACTGCGTGGGAGCGGACACGGTTCTATCAGCTACCGGTGTTGCAGTGTAGCGAGCCACATCGGGTGCGGTGGGACGCTGAAAATCAGGGCCGGCGGCGCAGCCGGCCAGACCGGCGGTGACCAGACCAGCTACCAGGTAAGTTGCCGCAAGCCGTCTTTCGAGGCTGATGGGGCGCTGGCATGTTTTAGCGTGCTCCATAAAAATGCTCCACGAAAGGTTTACGGAAAGCTTGGTGGCAGCCCAAGCAGCTTTCCTGCACGTGGGCGAATGATTGGATCACCGCCTTGCCGTCGCTGCTCGCAGCAGCCAGCTTCATGGCCAGCGCCGCCTCGTGAGTCTGCGCGTCAAAGTTTCTGAACTTGGTCGCATCAGCGCCGAGGTAAGCAAGGATGCGCATTTTTTCAGTAAGCGGTGGCTCGGGGTGTGCAGCAACTTTTGGGGCGAGCTGAACGACCTGAACCCATTCCTCCTGCGAAATCGCACCGGTAATAGCCTGCATGTTGCGCCCGAGTTCCTGCATGATCTTGCGTAGCGCCAGTGGCTCAACCTGGGTAGCGTCACCAGCCCAAGCTGGCAACTGAAAACCCCATAAAAGCAGGCAGGCCGTAACGGTCAGGGTGATAGTTCCAAATGCGTGGCTGTGTTTGCGGTGGGTCATGAAATTCTCCTGTAATTCAATCGTTCTCTCATTCGAACTCCCGCCCTTCGCCAGCTTCCTCATGGGTCACGCCGTCGCGGATGTGGTAGATGCGCTTGAATGTGGGGATGATCTTTTCGTCATGGGTGACGACGATGATGGCGGTCTCGAACTTCCGGGCCATGTCGTTGAGGATGCGGATTACAGCCATGGCGCGCTCGGAATCCAGCGGCGCAGTGGGTTCATCGGCCAGGATCACCGGCGGACGATTGACCAGTCCGCGCGCGATGGCGACCCGTTGCTGCTCGCCACCGGAGAGTTGCGAGGGCATTGCGCGAGCTCGGTGTTGCACATCAAGCGCTGTGAGCAATTCCAGTGCCTTCGCGCGTGACTCTCCATTCGCGACGCCTGCAAGCATCGGCAGCAGCGCCACGTTGTCGGTGACATCGAGAAACGGAATCAGGTACGGCGCCTGGAAAACGAAACCGATCTTGTCACGCCGTAAGGCGCGCAGGTCGCGGACTTTCCAGCCATCGGCGTAGATCACTTCATCGCCCAGCGTCATGCGACCGGCGGTCGGTTCGATCACCGCACCCAGACACTTGAGCAGCGTGCTCTTGCCGGACCCGGAAGGGCCGATCAGTCCCACCACTTCACCAGGCGCAACATGCATATTCACGTCTCTCAAGGCAAAGACAGCGGTGTCACCATCGCCATACCGCTTGCTTAAACTTTCGATGTGTATCCCTTTGCCACTCATCTCAACCTCCAATGGCTTCGGCCGGATCGACCTTGAGTGCCATGCGAATGGCGACGAGGCTAGCTAGAACGCAGATCACGAGCACGGCAAAAAAACCGGCGACAGAATCCATTGGCGTGAGCAGGACATATTTTGGAAAAGCCGGTGCTGAAAAGGTGGCTGTGATCTTGCCGACCACGAAGCCAATCACGCCCAGGGCGAGCGCCTGCTGCATGATCATCGCGGCGATGGTTCGGTTGCGTGTGCCGATGAGCTTCAACACCGCGATCTCACGGATTTTGTCCATCGTCAGCGAATAGATGATGAAGGCAACGATGGCCGCGCTAACGATGGCCAGAATCACAAGGAACATGCCGATCTGCTTGGCCGAGGTGGCGATCAGCTTGCCGACGAGGATGTCTTCCATCTGTGCCCGGGTGTAGACCGTCAAACGCTTCCAGCGCTGGATGGATTCGGCAACCTCGTCCGGCGCATGACCAGGTTTCAGAGTGACCAGCACGGCATTGACGAACGCGTTGCTGCTCTGTGAAGCAATCACGGCATCCAGCAAACCTGGATCACCGGGTCGATTGAAGACCGGGTTGGCTTCGGTGCGACGCCGGCTTTGCCAGATGGCATCGTTGTCCTTGAGGAACTGGGCCTCCTGGGCATCTTTGAGCGGAATGAATACCATCGGGTCGCCGCTGGACGACACCATACGCCGTGTCAGCCCCACGACGGTGTAATGATTGCGGCGAATGGTAAGACGATCTCCCAGTTTGAAGCCGGTGGCGATGTCGGCCACAGCCTCGTAGTGACCGCGCGTGATCTGGCGTCCAGCGACGAGATAAGGAGGCCATCCGGGTGTAGCCCCCAACGCACCGGGCGCGATGCCGACCACCATGGTGCGTACATCACTCTCGCCCTTGCGTACCTGCATGGTCAGGTAGGTCGCGTTCGCTGCCTGTGAGACTCCCGGCATGGCGAGAATGGCGCGATACACGTCATCGTTGAGGCTGGACGACTCCGCATAAGGACCCAGAGTATCCTTTTGCACCACCCAAAGGTCAGCGCCACTGTTGTCGAGCAACGCCTTGCCGTCGTCCACCATGCCTCGGTACACCCCAGCCATGACTAGGGTGACGCCGATCAGCAGACCCAGACCGATGCCGGTGAAGACGAATTTCCCCCAGGCATGGAGAATGTCGCGGCCGGCCAGGCTGATCATCGTGAAACTCCCGGGATATGCTCGACCACATGGATGCGGCTGCGCGCCGTCAGTGCCTTTTCGCTATAGGTCACAACCTGGTCCCCATTCTTGAGCCCTTCGCGCACCTGCACGTAACCATTGAGGTCGGAAGTGCCGAGCTTGACCGGGGAGAAATGCAGATCACCATCCACGATTTGCCAGACACCAACTTTATCGCCTTCACGCTGGACGGCAGCGTTGGGGATCAGTGGAGCGGCCGGGAGCGCCGGCAAGTCAACCGTGACTTCGGCCAGTTCACCCACTGGTGGCAAAGGTTCTGGTTTGTTATCGAATGTCACCTTGGCAAGCGTTTCCTCGGTTACCGCGTCGGCCTTGGGTTCCACCCGCAGCACGCGACCTTTCAAGGTCTGGCCACCACGCGAACGCAGGACGATATGAGCCGGCAGCCCCCCAGCCAGCCCCGATGCGCTGATCTGGTCGAAGCGCACATTGATCCACAAACTCTTGGGGTCGATCACTTCCACCACGGCCTGGCCCGCGACGATGGTCGTGCCGGGATCGGCATCGCGCACGGCGACTACACCGTCGACCGGCGCGATCAGGCGCAGATTGCTCCGCTGCGCGACGAGTGCTTCGCGGTCGGAGCGTGCCCGGGCAATATCTTCCCGAGCGGCGGATAGGGCGGCATCGGCGATCTGCAGTTCCTGCCGCTTGGTGGTGACGATTTCCTCGCTGGTCGAGCGCACCGCAAACAATTGCTCATAGCGGCGCGCCTGGGTTTGCGCGTAGGCTTGCCGGGCTTCTGCCTCGCGCAAAGCCGCTTCCGCCCGCTTGAATACAGACTCCTGTGAGCGCACCCGATCATCAAGGTCGACCGGCTCCATCTCGCCGAGCACCTGTCCGGCCTTGACCTGGTCGCCTACATGCACCTCCAGGCGTTTGACGCGCCCGGCAAACGTCGGCCCGATCTTGTAGGTGTAGCGCGCCTCCACCGTGCCGATGCCGAACAGCGCCGGTGTGATAGCCCGTGATTCCACGCTTGCCACCGTCACAGCGACCGGGGCGAGCGGCCCTGATCGCAGACCGACATAAATAAAAAGCACCAGCAAAGGAATGATGACGGCAAGCAGTGCCAGGGTGCGGCCTTGCAAGGGTAACTTTTTCATTGCGCACTCCTTATGCCACGCCGATAAATTGCAAAGACGCGCGGCGCATCGCGGTGCATACGTCCCACATCACCCGCCAACAGCGATTGCATGACCAAGCCCTGGATCGTGCCAATGAACAGCGTTGCCGCCGCCTCGTTGTCAAGCGAGGGAGACAACTCGCCGCTGGCCTTGCCTTTCTCGATGAGACGATGCAAACGTTCGCTGTAGCGCTGAATCAAGGTTTGCACCATGCGCTTGGCCGGTGTCGATTCGGCACGCTGAAGCTCACCAAACATCATTCTTGGCACGCCTGGGTGCTCAGCTACGAATTCGATATGACTCATGAACATCGCCTCCATGGCTGCCAAGGGCGACTCGATTCCTTGTGCGGATCGATCGATTCTGGCTAATAGGCGCTCTGCTACCCACTCCATGACCGCCTGCCAAATGGCTTCCTTGTTCGGGAAGTGCCGAAACAGCGCACCCTGGGTCAAGTTCATGTGTTTAGCGATAGCCGCAGTGGTTATCTCGCTTGGGTTTTGTGAACCGGCAAGCGCCACGACGGACTCGACAGTTACGGCACGACGTTCATCGGCCGGCAGATGCTTTGGATGGGTGTCCACGAGCACTCCTTGTAAGATAGTAATTGATTACTATCTTACCACAAGAGGCAACTCAAACAAGAGAAAACCCGACGTACTCGTCAATATCTAGAGTCTGCAATGGGCTTAACGTGCTTTATTTAATGAGATGGTCACTCCCTCCTTCCCAGTACTATGCTGAGGACAGGCTTTCATTCGGAGAACCATCATGGA
>NZ_JAFDOE010000002.1 GCF_018342065.1 Citrobacter sp. FP75
GAACTCAGAAGTGAAACGCCGTAGCGCCGATGGTAGTGTGGGGTCTCCCCATGCGAGAGTAGGGAACTGCCAGGCATCAAATTTAGTGTGCTGATATGGCTCAGTTGGTAGAGCGCACCCTTGGTAAGGGTGAGGTCCCCAGTTCGACTCTGGGTATCAGCACCAGTTTTTAGGTTAAAGTTCGGCGCATAGAAAAGAATTTGTCTGGCGGCTGTAGCGCGGTGGTCCCACCTGACCCCATGCCGAACTCAGAAGTGAAACGCCGTAGCGCCGATGGTAGTGTGGGGTCTCCCCATGCGAGAGTAGGGAACTGCCAGGCATCAAATAAGTGAAAAGGCCATCCGAAAGGATGGCCTTTTTGCGTTCATGCGTATCAAAAAACGACCGGATCTTTATCCGCCGATGACTTTAATGTATCACTTGCGATAAAAATGCACGTGTACGTTCAGATCGTGGATTGGCAAAAAACTCATCCGGGGGAGCCTGTTCCACTATTTCGCCAAGATCCATAAAGATCACTCTGTCCGCGACTGTACGGGCAAAGCCCATTTCATGTGTGACACACAGCATTGTCATTCCTGACTGTGCCAGACCAATCATGGTATCCAGCACTTCTTTCACCATTTCAGGATCCAGCGCAGAGGTGGGTTCATCAAACAACATGATTTTGGGTTTCATGCACAGTGAGCGCGCAATAGCCACACGTTGCTGCTGTCCTCCGGAAATTTGTCCCGGGAATTTATGCGCATGTTCCGCAATCCGAACCCGTTCAAGGTAGTGCATCGCCAGCACTTCAGCCTCTTTCTTTGGCATCTTGTGGACCCAAATAGGGGCCAGCGTACAGTTTTGCAGGACCGTTAAATGAGGAAAGAGATTAAAGTGCTGAAAGACCATGCCGACTTCTTGTCTGACGCGCTCAATGTTGCGAATATCTTCATTAAGCTCAATTCCATCCACCACAATGCGGCCCTGCTGATGTTCTTCCAGATGATTAATACAGCGGATGGTTGTCGATTTACCAGAGCCAGAAGGCCCGCATAATACGATACGCTCCCCTTGCTTCACCTTCAGGTTAATATTCTTAAGAACATGAAACTGCCCATACCACTTGTTGACGTTTTCCAGCGTAATCATCGCGTCGGTAGACTGCATTAATAATTGGCTCATAAATTCCTCAGTGCGGTGTACGCCCGGTGTTAAAACGTTTTTCCAGATGCTGGCTGTAACGAGACATGCTGAAACAGAAAATCCAGTAAATTAGCGCGGCAAAAACGTAGCCTTCTGTCGACATTCCCAGCCAGGCCGGATCGACAGTCGCTTGTTGTACGCTGCTGAAGAGATCAAACAGACCAATGATGATGACCAGGCTGGTATCCTTAAACAGCGCGATAATCGTGTTGACCAGGCCGGGAATGACCAACTTAAGCGCCTGGGGAAGAATAACCAGCCCTTGCGTCTTCCAGTACCCCAGCGCCAGTGATTCGGCAGCCTCATACTGGCCCTTTGGCAGGGCCTGTAATCCTCCGCGAACAACCTCTGCGACATAGGCCGACTGGAAAAGGATCACACCGACCAGCGCGCGAATCAGTTTGTCGATACTGGTACCTTCCGACATAAACAACGGAAGCATCACCGAAGACATAAACAGGACGGTGATCAACGGCACTCCGCGCCAGAACTCAATAAAAATAACGGATAAAACCCGCACGACAGGCATATGAGAACGGCGACCCAATGCCAGTAAAATCCCCCACGGAAGCGCACCCGCAATACCGACGGACGCGATGATAAGCGTCAGCGTCAATCCGCCCCATTGCCGGGTTTCTACGCGTTCGAGACCGAAAAAGCCACCGTACATCAACCACCAAACCACAATGGGATATACCACTGCCCAGACGGCGATATAGCGGCCACGGTGGGTCATGGCTTTCCAGAACATAGGTACGATAGAAAGCAGACCGATAATCAGGGCCAGATTTATCCGCCAGCGCTGATCGTGTGGATAGAGCCCATACATGAATTGGCCAAAGCGTTCATGGATGAACACCCAGCAGGCCCCGGTTTTAGTACAGTCTGCGCGGGTAGACCCAACCCAGTTGGCCTGCAAAAATGCCCAGTTGAATAAGGGAGGAATGAACTCCCACATTAACCACATGCACAACAGCGTAAGCAGGCTATTTGACCAACTGGAGAACAGATTTTTACGCACCCACAACATAACGCGTCCTGCGTGGTTATTGTTTTGGCGCGCGGGGTGAGACAGCAGTGCTTTTGTCATCATGGCTCCTTAGCGCTCAATCAGTGCGATCCGACGGTTATAAATATTCATCAACAGAGAAATGCTCAGGCTGATGATCAGATACACCGACATGGTAATAGCGATGGTTTCAATGGCCTGCCCTGTTTGGTTTAGTACGGTTCCGGCAAACAGTGAAACCATATCCGGGTAGCCGATGGCCGCAGCCAGAGAGGAGTTTTTAACGATATTCAGGTACTGGCTGGTCAGTGGAGGAATAATGACGCGCAGCGCCTGTGGAATGATAACCTGGCGAAGCGTTACTGGATTTGGCAGGCCCAGTGAACGTGCGGCTTCATGCTGACCATATGGAACCGCTTGAATACCGGCGCGAATAATTTCTGCAATAAATGCGGAGGTATACACTGAAAGCGCCAGCGTCAGCGCCGCCAACTCGGGAATCAGCACCATACCGCCACGGAAGTTAAACCCGCGTAATTCAGGGACATCCCAGTGAAGTGCTGCGCCAAAAAACCATTGTGAAATCATGGGCAAAAACACGATCAGGGCCAGAGCAGTAGGCCAGGTTCTACGTAGCTGACCCGTTTTGGTCTGATGTTTTTTATTAAAGCGAAACAGCCCAATAGAGACGACAACAGCAATCAGGACGGAGGTGCAAAAGGCAACAAGGCCTTCTCCCATTTGCGGTGCCGGAATATAGAGCCCGCGGTTGCTCAGAAAGGCGAGATCCAATGCGTTAACGGCCTGACGTGGGCCGGGCAGATTACGTAATACGGCGAAATACCAGAAGAAGATTTGTAGCAGCGGGGGAATATTGCGGAACGTTTCGATATAAATTGTCGAGAACTTGCGCAGTAACCAGTTATCAGACAGTCGTGCCAGCCCAAGAAAGAAGCCGAGAAACGACGCAAAAACGATGCACAACGCAGAAACTAACAGCGTATTGAGCAGGCCGACCAGAAATACCCGACCGTATGTATCGCCCTGCTCGTAGTCAATCAGATGCTGGACAATGCCAAATCCGGCACTTCGATCGAGAAAAGAAAATCCCGAGGTAATACCGCGACTGCTCAGGTTATTAATTGTGTTATGAATGAGATAGACCGCAATGCTGATGACCACAATGACGGCAAGTATCTGGAATAACCAGGCGCGGACCGCAGGGTTAGAAAAGGAGAATGATCCTTTTACGTTTGAGCGGCGATGGAGCATAAGAAAACCTCGGTAACTATGACCCTGGGCTGAGCGCCGCATTTGCGGCGCCCGTTACATCACTACGGATTAGCGCACCGGCGGTGCATACTGAATACCGCCGTTATTCCAGAGGTTGTTCTGTCCACGTTTGATCTTCAGTGGACTTTCCGATCCCACGTTACGTTCAAAGATCTCCGAGTAATTCCCTACCTGCTTAATAATGTGGTAAGCCCATTTGTTATCCAGCTTAAGATCTTTGCCGTAGTCACCCTCTTTACCTAACAGGTGTGCCATATCTGGTGTTGCCGGATTAGCAGCTTTTTCATCGACGTTTTTCGAACTAACGCCCATCTCTTCAGCGTTCAGCATGGCGAATAGCGTCCAGCGAACGATGGAGAACCACTCATCATCACCACGACGCACGACAGGTCCCAGCGGCTCTTTAGAGATAACTTCGGGTAGGACGATCCATTCTGCGGGATTGCTGAGTTTGATTCGCAGGGCGTACAGCTGAGACTGGTCGGAGGCAAGCGTATCGCAGCGGCCAGATTCCAGTGCCTTAGCGGATTCGTCCGAGCGGTCAAAGGTGACGGGGGTGTACTTCATGTTGTTGGCCTTAAAGTAATCGGCCACGTTCAGTTCGGTATCTGTTCCTGCCTGGATGCAAACCGTTGCGCCATCCAACTCTTTAGCGCTCTTCAGTCCCGCTTTATTGTGGGTAAGAAAACCAATGCCGTCGTAATACGTTACGCCAGTGAAAGACATGCCCATACCTGCATCACGAGAGGAGGTCCAGGTGGTATTACGTGAAAGCAGATCGACTTCACCAGACTGTAAAGCCGTAAAGCGCTCTTTGGCGGTGAGTGGGGTATATTTTACTTTTGTGTCATCACCAAATACGGCAGAGGCAACACCGCGGCAAACATCGACATCGATACCTGAAAATTTACCGTTTGCATCGGCGTAAGAAAAGCCAGGCAAACCATCACTGATACCGCATTGTACAAACCCTTTTTTCTTTACAGCATCAAGCGTTGCGCCGGCATGTGCCTGATTTGCAATCGCAAGCAACACGCCGGCCGCAGCCAGGCTGGCTATTATCATCTTTTTCATAGAGCATCCTGTGTGGAGGAATTATTGTTATGGAGACGTTCTGAAAACGTCTTTTACCTGTCTGTGTCTTTGGCCATACTCTTCTAAGCAAAGGTAGTGCCAGTTTTTTGCGACCGAATATTCGACGCAGTATGCAGAGTGTAGACAGGAAAAAATAAATGCAGCGCCCTGAAGTGGTGCAAAATTGAAACGTAAGCCACATTTCAGCGCAAAAAAATTAAAATTCAGACAGAACGCGTGATAACGATTTCGGGCGTTAATATTGATGGCGTGAGAATAATGAAGAGAAGACGTGTTGTTACTAAGAATACAAAAAATGCTAATTTTACATCGTGGATATGTGAAGGAAATCTATAATAATCTTATTCTATGATTGATATCTTACACCAACGTTTTGTCTTATATAAAAATTTATCTTTGTGGCTAAAAGCGCGGCAGGTACCGCGCTTTTAAGAGGATTCATTTGGTCAGGGCAACGATCCCGAGCGTCAGACCTGCAACGGCGGCAGCACCACCGGCGATTGCGCCTGCGGTTTCCCAGTTATCCTGCGTGGTGCCTTTCATACAAGTATTGGTATGAACCAGGCGGCCCTGATCGTCATAAACAGGTACGCAAGGAGAATCGTGTGCACAGCCTGCCAGTAATGCCGTCAGCAATGCAACGGGTATTAATCTTTTCATGGTGTTACCTCTAAAATAAGCGTTTCGCTAATAAAGCAATGACTAACGCAAAGCTATCTGCGAAATCGAGAGCTATTTTACCACTTCTTAAAAAAAGACTGACATGAGGAATAATCTCAATTCGTGTGGTTTGTAAACATAATGAATAAATCAGGTGGCAATAGATGCTTTTTCGGTGAGAGGTGAGAAAAAATAAACAGCTATCTTATTAATAAATAAAGATCTCAACATCAGGTAAAAAGGCGTCCGAGGACGCCTTTATTTTACAAATTAATTGCTATGCCGACTAAAACGTCGTCTAACGACAACAAAGAAGACGGGGACGAAGAAGATGGCTAACAATGTGGCGGTGAGCATCCCCCCCATAACGCCGGTGCCGACCGCATTTTGCGCGCCACTACCTGCGCCGCGACTGATGACCAGCGGCATAACTCCCAGAATAAAGGCCAGGGAAGTCATCAGGATAGGGCGAAGACGCATGCGGGAGGCTTCCAGTGTTGCCTCAATCAAGCCTTTGCCTTCTTTATCCATCAGGTCTTTGGCAAACTCCACAATCAGTATGGCGTTTTTGGCAGAGAGACCAATGGTGGTGAGCAGGCCGACCTGGAAGTACACATCGTTATTCATCCCACGCAGCGACGCGGCTAACAACGCACCGACAACACCAAGCGGTACCACGAGCATGACGGAGAATGGAATTGACCAACTCTCATATAATGCGGCAAGACAAAGGAAGACAACGATTAACGAGATGGCATACAGCGCGGGTGCCTGGTTACCTGACAAGCGTTCCTGATAGGACATACCGGTCCAGTCATGACCAATACCGGTTGGCAGTTTCTCTGCCAGGCTTTCCATCAGCGCCATTGCTTCACCGGTACTTCTACCCGGTGCAGCCTCTCCCAGTAGCTCCATTGATGGCATACCGTTGTAGCGTTCCAGTCGCGGTGAGCCATAAACCCATTGAGAAGAGCTAAATGTTGAGAATGGTACCATTTCACCATTGGCGCTGCGGACATACAGATTATTGATATCCTCCGGCAACATACGGAATTTTGCATCAGCCTGGACATACACTTTTTTCACGCGACCACGGTCAATGAAGTCATTGACGTAATAACCCCCCAGTGCAGCGGAGATGGTTTGGTTAATATCAGATAAGGAGACGCCCAGCGCCTGCGCTTTTTCCTGATCCACATCCAGCTTGAACTGTGCGGTATCTTCCAGGCCGTTAGGCCGTACGCGAACCAGCAGGTCCGGGTGTTTTGCAACCATCCCCAGCAACTGATTACGTGCCTGAGTCAACGCCGTGTGCCCCAGCCCGCCCTGGTCAATCAACTCGAAGTCAAAGCCGGTTGCCGTACCCAATTCAACAATGGCTGGCATGTTGAAGGGGAACACCAGACCGTCACGAATCTGGCTAA
This sequence comes from Citrobacter sp. FP75, assembly GCF_018342065.1. Taxonomy (GTDB): domain Bacteria; phylum Pseudomonadota; class Gammaproteobacteria; order Enterobacterales; family Enterobacteriaceae; genus Citrobacter. The sequence continues at coordinate 6,670 of NZ_JAFDOE010000002.1, forward strand.
AGGCGCGGGTCGCACGGGCAATAATCGATTCAACGTTATTCTCTTTTCCGCTACGCTCTTCCCAGGGCTTGAGGCTGACAAACGCCATCCCGGAGTTTTGACCTTGTCCGCTGAAGCTAAAACCGTTAACCGTAAAGACGCTTTCAACGTTGGCTTTCTCGGTGTTCAGGTAGTAGTGGGTTACCTGGTCCAGCACCTTTTGGGTGCGTTCCTGCGTTGCGCCAGCCGGAAGCTGAATCATGGTCAGGAATACGCCCTGATCCTCTTCTGGCAGGAAGGAGGTTGGCAGGCGCATAAACAGCACCGCCATCCCAACAACGATGATCAGATAGACGATCAGATAACGCCCGGTTTTACGGACAATACCGCTGACACTATTAGTGTAGTGGTTGACGCTGTGGTCGAATTTGGCATTAAACCAGCCAAAGAAACCGCTCTTTTTCTCGTGATGCTCTGCTGACACTGGTTTGAGCAATGTGGCACAAAGCGCAGGAGTCAGAATCAATGCGACCAGCACGGAAAGCGCCATGGCAGAAACGATGGTGATAGAGAACTGGCGGTAAATCGCTCCAGTGGAGCCGCCAAAGAAGGCCATCGGGATAAACACCGCTGACAGCACCATAGCGATACCCACCAGCGCCCCTTGAATCTGCGACATGGATTTCTCCGTCGCCTCTTTGGGGGGCAGGTTTTCTTCCACCATCACGCGTTCAACGTTCTCGACCACCACTATCGCATCATCGACCAGTAGGCCGATGGCGAGCACCATCCCGAACATTGTCAGGGTGTTTATCGAGTAGCCAAACGCCGCCAGTATGGCAAAGGTTCCTAGCAGTACGACGGGGACGGCGATGGTTGGAATGAGCGTGGCGCGGATGTTTTGTAGGAACAGGTACATTACCAGGAACACCAGCACAATCGCTTCAAACAGCGTTTTCACCACCTCATGAATGGAGATAGTGACGAACGGTGTGGTGTCGTATGGGTAAACGACTTTCATTCCCTGCGGGAAGAACGGTTGCAGTTCAACCAGTTTGGCTTTAATTGCGTTGGCGGTATCCAGTGCGTTTGCACCGGTTGCCAGCTTAATACCCAGACCGGAGGCCGGTTTACCGTTAATACGTGCAACGACGTTGTAGTTTTCACCACCCAGCTCAATTCGCGCTACATCCTTCAGATGGACAACAGAGCCGTCGCTGTTCACGCGTAAGGTCACTTTGCCGAACTCTTCAGGGTCTTTCAGACGCGTTTGCGCAATGATTGAGGCGTTAAGCTGTTGATTGGGTAATGCAGGTGTCCCCCCTAACTGACCTGCGGCTATCTGATCGTTCTGCACTTTCAACTGATTAATGACATCAACCGGCGTAAGCTGGTATTTGTTCAATAAATTTGCATCCAGCCAGATACGCATGGCGTACTGCGCACCAAACAGCTGCACATCACCCACGCCATTCAAGCGGCTGATGGCGTCTTTAACGTTAGAAGCGACATAGTCAGAGATGTCATCTTGCGTAGTCTGCGGATTGTCAGAAACAAAACCTGCGACCATCAGAAAGCTGCTGCTTGATTTCTCAACGCCAATACCCTGCTGCTGGACTTCCTGCGGCAGTAAAGGAGTCGCGAGCTGCAGTTTGTTTTGTACCTGCACCTGAGCGATATCGGGATCGGTACCGGACTGGAACGTCAGTGTGATAGTCACGCTGCCAGCAGAGTCGCTGGTGGAGGACATATACATCAGGTTATCGATACCATTCATGTTTTGTTCGATAACCTGCGTAACGGTGTCCTGCACCGTTTGCGCATCCGCACCAGGGTAGGTTGCGGAAATAGCAACGGCTGGGGGCGCAATAGTAGGGTACTGCGCCACAGGCAGTTGCATGATTGCCAGCGCACCTGCCATCATCAAAATGATGGCCAGTACCCAGGCAAAGATAGGACGCCTAATAAAAAAGTTTGCCATGTCCGGTTACCTTATTGCGCCGCAGTCGCTGCCGGGGCATCAGTGGTGGCTTTAACCTGCACGCCTGGACGCGCTTTCTGTAAACCACTCACGATGACTTTGTCGCCTGACTGTAGGCCTTCGCTAATCAGCCACTTGTCGCCAATAGCTTGCACGGCGATGACCGGGCGAGCCTCAACCTGACTCTTGTCGTTGACGACCATCACGGTGGCATCGCCGCGTGGCGTACGTGTCACTCCCTGTTGCGGAACAAGGATGGCATTGGGTTGAACGCCTTCATCAACGCGCGCACGTACGAACATGCCGGGCAGGAGGGTGTGCTGCGGGTTAGGGAACACGGCTCTGAGGGTGATCGAACCGGTACTTTCATCAACCGTCACGTCAGAAAATTGCAGCGTGCCCTTCAGCGGATATGACTGACCATTCTCCATTACCAGTTCGACGGTGCTGCTGGTGCTGTCTTTATGCAGACTGCCTTGTGCTATGGACTGTTTGAGGCGCATAAAGTCGTTACTGGACTGCGTCACGTCAACATAAATCGGATCCAGCTGTTGCACGGTGGCGAGTTCTGTCGCCTGACCATTAGTGACCAGTGCGCCTTCGGTGACGTTAGATTTACCAATACGTCCACTAATGGGGGATGTCACTTTGGTGTAGGCAAGGTTGATGCGGGCACTTTCGACAGCAGCTTTGGCGGCAATAACTGAGGCATCGGCCTGACGGGCATCAGCAATCGCCTGATCGTACTCTTGCTGACTGATGTATTTTGTTCCGACCAGTGGAACATAACGTTTTACCGTTAAGTGTGCGATTGCTGCCGCGGCTTCACTCTTTGCCAGTTCGCCTTTGGCGCTGTCATAGTTAGCCTGGTAGGTCGCAGGATCGATCTGATAAAGCGACTGGCCAGCTTCAACATCGCTGCCTTCAGTGAAATTCCTTTTGAGTACGATCCCGCTGACCTGGGGGCGGACTTCTGCAATGCGAAATGAGCTTGTACGCCCAGGTAATTCGGTCGTCACGGCCAGGGGGGCCGACTCGACAACATGGACAGTCACCTGTGGCTCGGTGGGATGAGCTTGCGTTTCGCCCTGATCATTACAACCGGCGAGTAATGCAGCGGAGATGATGATGAATGAGGGCAGGAGCGAGAACCTGGCAGTTTTCGTCATTTCTATTCCTTAAAAAACCGAAAGCTCGTTATTTTCCGGGGTAATGGCAGGGCGATAACGCGCACAAATAAAAATAATAGTTGGCTATCCTACAAATAATTAGCTTGCGATGTAAGCAATACTTATTTTGCTACGTAACACACGGCACATAAAAACAAAAAGAGGAGAATCAACTACCCTTTCATTAAGCGAATGAATAGTCATGTTCTGACGCGCATTAACACATATTGAAATAAACATTTAATTGGTGAATGTATTAATTGGTTTTATTTGTGCTGTTTATTTATATGGGGCGTGCGTAATGTAATATTTTAGAACTCGTCTAAATAAAAGCTAAGTGATACATTAATTCAGTACAGTAAATATTAGATAAGAAACTTTATCATTCTCTACTTTGTCTCAGGCATTTGAATCATGGCGAGAAAAACGAAAGCTGATGCCCTCAAAACGCGGCAGCACCTGATTGAAACGGCGATTGTGCAGTTTGCTGCGCGTGGTGTCGGCAATACAACGCTTAACGACATTGCGGACGCCGCCAACGTGACGCGCGGGGCAATCTATTGGCATTTTGATAATAAAAGCCAGTTGTTTAATGAGATTTGGCTGCAGCAACCCCCCTTGCGCGATCTTATTCAGGACCAACTTATCGGGCGCTGGGGTGACAACCCGTTACAGAGGCTACGGGAGAAATTAGTCGTGGGTTTGCAATATATTGCTAAAATTCCTCGCCAGCAGGCATTGATGCAGATTTTATATCATAAATGTGAATTCCATAACGATATGATATCGGAGCAGGATATTCGCGATAAAATAGGTCTTTGCCATCAAAAGATGCGTGAATCATTACAGAAATGTATGGATGAAAACCTTATCGCCACGAGTCTGGATTTAGACGTCATCCTCATTATTTTGCACGGTAGTTTTAGTGGAATAATAAAAAACTGGTTAATGAATCCAGTCAGTTATGATCTTTATGCGCAGGCACCGGTATTAGTGGATAACGTATTAAAAATGTTAAGTCCCGATGGTTGGGTGATACAATTTGTTGAGAATGAAAATCAGGTTGGGTAGTTTCAGGCGATCGCATTCAGCCGCCATGGCGTGACGGCTGTAAAATGTATGCTGCGGATGAGCTATTCAAGGTCGACGCAGTTGACCAGCTTGAGGGGATTTACCGAGTTCATATTTCGGCACTTATCGTGCTCTGTTGTCATCAACTCTATCCACTGTATAAGTAGCGCATCAAAAAGAAAAACGAAGACAGCAAAAACAACCAGCCACCAATACTTGCGAATCATTACCAAATCCTGTGTATTCATGCCCAAGCGTGCAGGAAATATACACGAAATCTGGATGCTGAAAAGCAGACTTACAATGCTTTTACTTTGTTGAAGTTACGCCGTTTTTTTCAGCTAATCGACTCTTTTTAGACGGATTTTTTGTCTTTCGCTTTTTTACCTTTGCAAGGTCATTTGCTGAAAAGTGGGAGCTAATGCTCAGTCTTCGAAGCCCCATCTTTATGTATTCGTCATTGACTTCGATACCGACAAATCTGCGACCCAACGCCACTGCAGTCGCGCCGGTGGTGAAACTACCTGCAAACGGATCTAACACCATCTCGTCCGGGTTAGAGGATGCGAGAATGATGCGCTCCAGCAGAGCTTGAGGTTTTTGGGTTGGGTGGTTTTCGTATTCATCCATCAGATAACGAACGCGGGGAAATTCCCAGACGTTACCGGGCACCTTTTTCTGATTATAAGGCTGGGGCGGATTCTTTCGGTAATCGATCAGCGCGCGTTTGGCGCCGGTTTTCGCCTCAACCAGAATGTCATCACGATTAAAGGTATAGCTTTTCGGATCTTTGACCATCATCAGGATCGGTTCATACATCGAACCAAAGAAGTTTTTGGCCTGTACCCCCGAGCTATCATAGGACCACACGATGCGGCTTTTTATGGTAAAAAGCTGTCGGCATTTGAGGTCGATATACGGCATGTTCTCCGTACTGTTCATGATGTACATGGTGCCTTGCGGCCTGAGGATTCGATGACACTCATTAATGCACTCAAACAACCAGGCCAGAAAGGTCTCTTCATCCCAGGATTCCACCAGTCCGTCAAAATCTTTGCCGATGTTATAAGGCGGGTCGGCAAAAATGAGATCGACGCTTGCAGGCGGCAATTTCTTCAGTTCTGTCAGCGCATCACCGTGGATTACCTTTTTCGATTCATCGCCAAAATAGACGGGTTCACATCCTGCGTTCATCGTTAAAGCCTCTGTGTGATGCCTATAAAAAAGGCGCCTCCCCATGCCGAGTAGCGCCTTTTAAAACAAACATTTCGCTGATTGTTATCAGTTCATGCCGTATTTTTTCAGTTTTTTACGCAGCGTACCACGGTTGATGCCCATCATCAGGGCAGCACGGGTCTGGTTACCGCGGGTGTATTGCATCACCATGTCCAACAGGGGCTGTTCTACTTCAGCCAGTACCAGCTCGTAGAGATCATTAACATCCTGACCATTCAGTTGAGCAAAATAGTTCTTCAGTGCCTGTTTAACCGAGTCACGCAGGGGTTTTTGAGTTACCTGATCCTGAGAGTTAACGGTAGAAACGGTCAGTACGTCAGAATTTACGCGTTGTTCGAACATAGTTCTGTCAGCTCTTTATTTCTGTTTACGCAAAATTTTCGAAGTATGCCTCCAACGCCGCCAGCTGTTCGCTGGAATCTTCAATGGCGTTGAATGTGCGCCGAAACTGGTCATTTGGAGCGTGTTCCTGGAGATACCAGGATACGTGTTTACGCGCAATTCGGTACCCTTTTGCCTGACCATAAAAGTCATGCAGTTCCCGAACGTGCGCACAAAGCAAGCGCTTCACCTCTGCCAGAGGCAGCGGGGGCAGCAACTCCCCAGTGTCCAGATAATGCTGGATTTCCCGAAAGATCCAGGGTCTTCCCTGAGCTGCACGGCCTATCATCAGGGCATCCGCCCCCGTATAGTCGAGCACAGCTCTGGCTTTATGCGGGTCAGTAATGTCGCCATTCGCGATAATCGGAATGGAAACTTTCTGCTTAACTGCCCGAATACTGTCGTACTCAGCATCTCCATTGAACAAACAGGCGCGGGTGCGTCCGTGAATGGTCAGAGCCTGAATGCCACAGTCTTCAGCCAGTTGGGCAATCTCTACGCAGTTACGGTGTTCCGGAGCCCAGCCGGTGCGAATCTTTAGAGTGACAGGAACGTCCACTGCATTGACGACCTCGGTTAGTATCGACTTCACTAAATCCGGGTACTGCAAGAGGGCTGAACCTGCAAGCTTGCGATTCACTTTTTTAGCCGGACACCCCATATTGATATCAATAATTTGGGCGCCGCTTTCCACGTTAATACGTGCGGCATCGGCCATTTCAACAGGGTCGCTACCGGCAATTTGCACCGTGCGAATTCCTGGCTCATCAACGTGTACCATCCGTAAACGAGACTTGTCACTTTCCCAGACCTGCGGGTTAGAAGACATCATCTCGGATACCGTCAATCCTGCTCCCATCTCGTAGCACAGCGTCCTGAATGGTCTGTCAGTGATACCAGCCATAGGTGCTGCGATCAGGCGATTTCTGAGCTGATATTGTCCGATACGCATGAGTTAAGAAATGACCATACTGTGACTGCAAGGCGGCGTATATTACGCATTTTTTGCTCGAGATGAAAGGCCAAACTTTGACCAATCCTCTGAGGTGGATCAATGAATTGCTGGTTACGTGCTCAGTTTAAAATTAAATTCTTTGATAATCATTTAGATACATTCATGTGGTAATTTTGCGTCCATTTATAAATTCCGAAAACTTCTCTTTTTTTATTACTCCTGAGGTAAATGAATCAGGATAAAAAGCTGTTTTTATGAACAAATAATGGCTATTGAATGAGATCTCGCTCTCATTTCCGCAAATCCTTTTGCGAAAAAAAGAGCGATTTTATCGTGAACAACAGTAACAAGAGGGCCTATTTCTTACGACCAGTAATGCGGCACCATTCTTCTTTCTCGATGACCGGATCGAGCGTAAAGAGATCGGCATAGGCTTCACAGACGCCCTCCGCCTGGCTGGCGAGAATACCGGAAAGCCCCAGTAAACCGCCCTCAACCGGCAGGACGCTGATTAATGGGGCCAGCTCACGTAAAGGGCCAGCAAGGATGTTGGCAACCACCACGTCGGCTTTCATTGCTTCTGGCTGGTCCTGCGGCAGGTACAGCTCCAGACGGTCAGAAACGCCGTTACGCTGTGCGTTATCGCGACTTGCCTGAATGGCCTGTGGATCGATGTCTACACCAATGGCTTTCGTTGCCCCCAATTTGAGTGCCGCAATAGCCAGAATACCGGAGCCACAGCCAAAATCGATAACCGTTTTACCTTCTAAATCTAGTCCGTCCAGCCATTGCAGACACAGAGCAGTCGTTGGGTGAGTGCCCGTACCAAACGCCAGACCCGGGTCCAGCATCACGTTGACGGCGTTCTCATCCGGCACATCGCGCCAGCTTGGGCAAATCCACAGACGTTCGCCAAAGCGCATTGGGTGGAAGTTATCCATCCATTCGCGCTCCCAGTCTTTATCTTCAAGCTGTTCGATTTTATGCACGAAGCCCGCGCCCAGCAGCGGATGTTGCTCCAGAATAGCAACCACCTCTTTCATGTCGGCTTCTGCATCGAACAGACCCGTTACATTGGTGTCACCCCAAAGACGGGTCTCGCCCGGCAGCGGTTCAAACACCGGCGTATCATGCGTGTCCTGGAAGGTGATAGAAACGGCACCCGTTTCCATCAGCGCATCGCTCAACTCTTCTGCATTTGCACCGGTCGTGTTTAGTTTCAGTTGGATCCAAGGCATGGCAAAACTCTTTATTTATCAGTAGTCAATATGACGGCTTGCGGAGCGGCAGAACCAAAACGGTTTCCGACCAGGAAAGCCAGCAAACTTAGCAGCAATGAGGGCACAATCGGATGGAAGCCCAGGTACTGAATGTTAAAGGTGGCAAGTATGGCATACAGCACCCCACCGATAATCATGGCGCTTAATGCTCCCGCTGCGTTCGCGCGCTCCCAGTACAGGCCCAGCACCAGCGGCCACAGGAACACGGCTTCCAGCCCACCAAACGCCAGGAGGTTGAGCCAGATGATCATTTCTGGCGGCTTCCAGGCAGCCAGCAGCAGCAATGCCCCCAACAGCAGAGTGATCACCGCCGACATGCGCTTCAATCGGGTTTCATTTTGCAACTGTTCCGGGCGCAGGTTCAGGTAGAGATCTTTAATGATCGTAGCGGAACTTTGCAGCAATTGGGCGTTGATCGTCGACATGATCGCGGCCATGGGTGCAGCAAGGAAGATCCCGGCGGCAATCGGCGGCAGAACTTTTACCATCAGGGTAGGGATGACCAGATCCGGTACTGTCAGGTCGGGGAGTACCGCGCGTCCGAGCGCACCCGCCAGATGCATACCAAACATCAGGATCGCCACGACAATCGTGCCGATAATAATTCCACGATGGACTGCTTTGCTGTCTTTGTAGGAGATGCAGCGTACTGCGGTATGTGGCAGGCCAATCACGCCAAAACACACCAATACCCAGAACGAAGTCATAAAGGTCGGAGACAGCATGTCATCAGCGCCTTGCGGAGTCACCAGCTTCGGATCGATGGTTTGCAGCGTCGCTACCGCATTGCTGAGGCCGCCGGCAGCGTGGACAACGCCGACCAGCAGGACAATCGTCCCAATCAGCATTACCATGCCCTGCATCGTGTCGTTGAGCACGCTGGCGCGGAATCCACCGAATGCGGTGTATAACGCGATGCTGATACCAAAAATTAGCAGGCCGGTTTCGTAGGGGATCCCCGCTGCGGTTTCCAGCAAACGCGCACCGCCAATGAACTGCACGGTCATCGCGCCAACGAAAGCCACCAGCAGGCTGAGGCTCGCCAGCCAGACCAGCAAACGACTCTGATAGCGGGCAAACAGCATGTCGTTGAGGGTGACGGCGTTGTAGCGTCGCGCCAGAATAGCGAATTTCTTGCCAAGAATGCCCAGCGACAGCCAGACGGCCGGTAGCTGGATCATTGCCAACAGGACCCATCCCAGCCCGTATTTATACGCGGCACCCGGACCGCCAATAAACGAACTCGCGCTGATGTACGTCGCGGTCAGCGTCATGGCTAATACGACCCCGCCCATAGAGCGGCTGCCGAGGAAATACTCATTCAGGAACGTGCCGGTCGTTCTCTTTCTCATTGCGTAAACAGAGAGACCAAACACCACCACAAGATAGGCGACAAGCGGCAAAATCACTTCAAGCTGCATCGTCATCCTCCAGAGGAATATCGCGATAGATAAATTTCACCATCGCCCAGCACAGTACAATGAAAACCAGCGGTGTCAGCAGACAGGCCATTTCGAACCAGTGTGGTAAGCCGGTAAAGCCCAGCGTGGAGTCTGGTAAGTAAGCGGCCACTAACCATGTGGCAAGATAGAAAAGGGTCAGCCACAGCGCCCAGCGCGCCTCTTTATGGGCCTGAACAAAACGAGCGTCCATTTTTTGTCCCTTGTGGATAAAGAAAGCGGGGATTGTACCTTATGGGACGTACCGGAGGGGAGAAAAACAAAAGGCCGGAGAATCCGGCCTTTTCGGTTAATGCGTACTTACTTTTCCTGAAGTCCGAGTTTTTTCTCCAGGTAGTGGATATTGGAACCACCACGCTGGAAGTGCTCGTCGTTCATGATGCGGATCTGCAGATCAACGTTGGTTTTGATACCGTCGATGATCAGTTCCTGCAAGGCGTTTTTCATGCGGGCAATGGCCACGTCACGGTTTTCGCCATAGCAAATCAGCTTACCGATCATTGAGTCATAGTACGGCGGTACGGTGTAGCCCGCGTAAATATGAGACTCCCAGCGCACACCAAAACCACCCGGCGCGTGGAAACGCGTAATTTTACCCGGGCTTGGCAGGAAGGTATTCGGGTCTTCGGCGTTGATACGGCATTCTACCGCATGGCCTTTAACCACAACTTCATCCTGCTTGATGGACAGCGGCTGACCCGCAGCGATACGCAGCTGCTCTTTAATCAGGTCAACGCCGGTGATCATTTCGGTAACGGGGTGTTCAACCTGGATACGGGTGTTCATTTCGATGAAATAGAACTCGCCGTTTTCGAACAGGAACTCAAAAGTACCCGCCCCACGGTAGCCGATATCCACACAGGCTTTGGCGCAACGTTCGCCGATGTAACGACGTAGTTCTGGGGTAATGCCCGGCGCTGGCGCTTCTTCGACAACTTTCTGGTGACGACGCTGCATAGAGCAGTCACGTTCTGCCAGATAGATAGCGTTACCCTGACCATCAGCCAGTACCTGGATCTCGATGTGACGAGGATTTTCCAGGTATTTTTCCATGTACACCATGTCGTTGCTGAAAGCAGCTTTCGCTTCAGCTTTGGTCATTGCGATGGACTGCGCCAGATCGGTGTCGCTGCGCACAACGCGCATACCGCGACCGCCGCCGCCGCCGGAGGCTTTGATGATAACCGGGTAGCCGATGCGTTTGGCATGAGCGCGGTTAGCGTCCATGTCGTCACCCAGCGGGCCGTCAGAGCCTGGAACGGTCGGTACGCCTGCTTTCTTCATGGCGGTGATTGCAGACACTTTGTCACCCATCAGGCGGATGGTGTCGGCTTTCGGGCCGATGAAGATAAAGCCGGAACGTTCTACCTGCTCGGCAAAGTTGGCGTTCTCAGACAGGAAACCATAGCCCGGGTGGATAGCCACCGCGCCAGTGATTTCAGCGGCGCTGATAATTGCCGGGATATTCAGATAGCTTTTAACAGACGGAGCCGGGCCAATACAGACCGTTTCATCTGCCAGTAATACGTGTTTTAGATCGCGATCCGCGCTTGAGTGCACAGCGACGGTCTTAATGCCCAGCTCTTTACAGGCACGAAGAATACGCAAGGCAATCTCGCCACGGTTGGCGATAACGATTTTATCCAACATGTTCGCCTCGTTACTCGATGACGACCAGCGGCTCGTCAAATTCTACCGGTTGACCACTTTCGACCAGAATCGCTTTTACGACGCCGGATTTATCGGCTTCGATCTGGTTCATCATTTTCATGGCTTCAACGATGCACAGGGTATCGCCCGCATTCACTTTCTGACCCACTTCGATAAACGGTTTGGCGTCAGGGCCCGGGGTGCGGTAGAAAGTACCAACCATCGGGGAACGTACGATGTGACCACTGATTTCCGCTGCTGCAGGGGCTTCCATGCTCGGAGCTGCAGTCTGTGCGACAGCGTTAGACAGAGCAGGTTGTTGCATCATTGGTGCAGCATAAGCCTGTTGCATCATTGGGAAACCTGCATTTGGCGCTGCGCGGCTGATGCGTACAGACTCTTCGCCTTCAGAAATTTCCAGTTCGGAGATGCCTGATTCTTCAACCAGCTCGATCAGTTTTTTAATCTTACGAATATCCATGAGTGGGTTCCGTACTCTTTGTTTAGTGAAATTGTGACAGGCGTTTTATCGCCGTCTGTATAGCATTTGAATGACTGTTGGTGACGAGATGTCACCCTCTCTGGCGTTGCACTGCGTGCCGTAACCATTAAATGAGATTTCAAAACTTATCAGTCATTATGTGGCTATCTTCTGCCATTTTCGGGTAAAAGACAAAATATACCTTCAATACCCGGTTGTCACCCTTTCAGCGCTGTAAAAACGCCTTCGGGGAAGGCAAGGTCGCACATTATAACCATTTCGTAGCAATTGGCAGCTAAATACTGGTCTTATCAGGGAAGATAATCAACTGCCGACATGTAAAGAACGTGGGTTCATCTGTGTTTTGCAACGCACTGCACATATCGCAGAACTACCGCCACCACTGGCGGAACTTCTTGTAACGACAGGCTAACAGCGCGACGGCGAGCGCGGCATAAATGATCGGTTGCGGCGATAAAATCTTCACCGACCACAGATAATGAATGGGTGCCAGGATCGCCACAAGATAGACGAAGTTGTGCAAAAGTTGCCAGCGTTTGCCCAGTTTCCGCTGCGCCGCCTGCGTGGAAGTGAGCGTGAGGGCAAATAGCAGCAGCCAACTGATAATCCCCAGCATCAGGTAAGGTCGTGTTATTAGCTCCCGACCTAACAGACCCAGGTTTTTAATGCCCAGTTCCAGCAGCGCATAGCTGGTTAAATGCAAGGTGGCCCAGGCAAAACACCATAACCCTAACAGGCGGCGGGTGCGTATCAATAATGGTTGTTTAGCGTAGCGCGCCAGCGGCGAGACCAGCAAGGTTGCCAGCAGGAATTTCAGAGCTGTCCTACCGGTAAAATGTTGAATGTCTTTGACCGGATCGGCGCTTAATCCACCGTGATTGACTGCCCAAAAGAGCCAGACAAAAGGTAATAATCCCGCAAGATGCAGGCAAACTTTCAGCCAGGTGATGTGTTTTGCCGTCAGACGCACTTAAAAATTCTCCCGCAGATTAAGGCCACGGTAAAGCGAAGCGACGTCATCAGCATAGCCATTAAACAGCAGCGTGGGCTGGCGCTGTACGTCCAGAATACCGCCTGCGCCAATAAAACGTTCAGTAGCTTGTGACCAGCGTGGGTGATCGACACCAGGGTTTACATTGGCATAAAACCCATACTCATTGGGCGCAGCCATATTCCAGGTCGTTGGAGGGCGTTCCCGCGTGAGTTTAATGCTGACTATCGACTTAATACCTTTAAAACCATATTTCCACGGCACGGTTAAGCGAATGGGTGCGCCGTTCTGCGGGGGAAGCGCTTTGCCATAAACTCCCACGGTGAGCAGCGTCAGCGGGTGCATGGCTTCATCAAGGCGTAACCCCTCAACGTAGGGGTATTTCAGCCCCCCGCCAATAAAACGATCTTTCTGTCCCGGCATATCATCCGGCGCGTAAAGTGTTTCGAACGCCACATATTTCGCGTTGCTGGTGGGTTCAACCAGTGCCAGAAGCTTATGTAAAGGAAAGCCAATCCACGGCACGACCATAGACCAGGCTTCTACACAGCGCATGCGATAAATGCGTTCCTCGAGTGGGAAACGGCTGGTCAACGCATCGTGATCGAGGGTTAACGGTTTTGCCACTTCGCCGCTAATTTTCAGCGCCCAGGGATCGGTTTTCAGGCTGCCAGCATTGGCTGCCGGGTCAGCTTTGTCGAGACCGAACTCATAGAAGTTGTTGTAGCCAGTGACTTTATCCTCCGGTGTTAAAGGTAATGTATTTTGCCAGGCTGCGGGTTTCGTGAAATCAAGCGGTTTCCCGGCCGGGGCGGGTGGGCGGTCATTACCTTTAAACCAACCCAGCAGGTCAGCCTGGGCTGTGGGAGAGAGGGAAAGGGCCGTTGCGCTGATACCCAGTGCTTTCAGTACCTGGCGACGTTGCAGCATAAAAACAGATTCTGCCGTTACATCAGTTTCCGTCAGTTTTTTGGGTTTCATATCATCCTCCGTCATGCGTTTTGCTAAGCATGACGGAGGCAAAGGCTTATCGCGAATTTATCACGAAAAATTGCAGATTAGGCGATCTTCACCAGCGTGCGGCCCTGCACCTGGTTATTGATGATGGCGTCGGCAAACTTTGGTGCATCAGCAAGCGTAATTTCAGTTGCGGCCTGGGAATAGAACGATTCCGGCAGGTCATGCACCAGGCGCTGCCAGGCTTGCGCACGGCGCGCCGGTGGCGTCATTACGGAATCGACACCCTGCAAACGCACATTGCGCAGAATAAATGGCATCACCGTGGTGGGCAGCGCAAACCCGCCCGCCAGACCACAGGCGGCAACGCAGCCACCGTAGTTCATCTGTGCGAGGACTTTTGCCAGCACTTTGTCGCCAACGGTATCAATGGCACCTGCCCACAGCTGTTTTTCCAGCGGACGAGTTTCAGCAAACTCATCACGGCCGAGGATTCGGTTGGCGCCCAGACTACGCAGGTAATCGTGGGTACTTTCGCGACCGGACACGGCCACAACCTGATACCCCAATTTATGCAATAGCGCAACGGCAGTACTGCCCACGCCGCCGCTGGCGCCGGTGACGACAATTTCGCCGTCTTCCGGGCGGATCCCGGCATCTTCCAGCGCCATCACGCACAGTATCGCGGTAAAACCGGCGGTGCCGATGATCATCGCGTTGCGGCTATTCAATCCTTTTGGCAGTGCAACCAGCCAGTCGCCTTTTACGCGCGCACGTTCGGACAATCCGCCCCAATGGTTTTCGCCTACGCCCCAACCGGTCAGTAACACCTCCTGACCTGCATGAAAACGGGGATCTTCACTGTGGCGAACGGTACCGGCGAAATCGATACCAGGAATCATCGGAAAATTACGGATAATTTTTCCCTTGCCGGTGATGGCCAGGGCGTCTTTATAGTTCAGGCTCGACCAGTGAACATCCACCGTCACATCGCCTTCTGGTAGCTGACTTTCGTCGAGGGGTTGAACGGATGCGAGGGTTTTTCCGTCCTGCTGTTCTAAGATCAAAGCCTGCATAACCTGTCCTCAATTCATATAGTGGATTGGAAAATTAATTATGAAGACTATACTCGCTAATCAAAACGTGATGTCGATTCTGCGCAATAAATTGCCAGATACACCTGATTTGGTAGTATGCCCACATTATTTATGTAAATTGGCGGATTTCGCGTTCATTTTTGCATTTTCGTGTCGCTTTTCTATTTTCATATCTGATTCATAACTGTCGGAGTTAACACAAGGATGCGATTAACGACGAAATTTTCAGCTTTTGTCACGCTGCTCACAGGGTTAACGATCTTCGTGACGCTGATCGGCTGCTCGCTGAGTTTCTACAATGCGATCCAATATAAGTTCACCAGTCGCGTTCAGGCCGTCGCGACGGCGATCGACACGCATCTTGTCTCTAGAGATTTTATCGCCTTAACGCCGCAAATAGACGAGCTGATGATGTCGGTTGATATCGTTCGCGTTGAGTTGCTGCAAGGGGAAAATCCGGTTTATAGCCATTCCCGCACCAGCAGCTATCGTCCGGCGGGAACAAACAACCTGTATCGTGATATCACCGTGCCATTGGTCAAGCATCCGGGGATGTCACTACGCCTGGTGTATCAGGATCCGATGGGCAATTATTTCCATTCGCTGATGACCACCGCACCGCTCACGCTGTCGATTGGTTTTATTATCCTGATGCTATTTTTGTCGGTGCGCTGGCTACAGCGCCAGCTTTCCGGTCAGGAACTGCTGGAGATTCGTTCAACGCGGATCCTGAACGGTGAACGTGGGCCCAACGTGCGGGGAACGGTGTATGAATGGCCTGCGCGTACCAGCAGTGCGCTCGATATGCTGCTTACCGAAATTCAGAATGCACGTGAGCAGCGAAGCAGACTGGATACGCTTATCCGATCGTATGTGGCACAGGATACAAAAACCGGGCTGAGTAACCGTTTATTCTTTGATAATCAGCTGGCGACGCTGCTGGAAGATCAGGAGAAAGTGGGGGCCCACGGCGTGGTGATGAT
The DNA here is from genome assembly GCF_018342065.1 of Citrobacter sp. FP75. Taxonomy (GTDB): domain Bacteria; phylum Pseudomonadota; class Gammaproteobacteria; order Enterobacterales; family Enterobacteriaceae; genus Citrobacter. The sequence continues at coordinate 22,362 of NZ_JAFDOE010000002.1, forward strand.
GGTGCGCCTGCCAGACTTTACGCTTTTGCGTGACAGTTGGGGAATTGACATTGCGGAAGAACAAATCTCAACGCTGATCAATTTATTGTCGACCTTTATTACGCGCTATCCGGGGGCGCTGCTGGCACGCTACCACCGTAGCGATTTCGCCATCCTGCTGCCGCACCGCACCTTGAAAGAAGCGGAAAGCATCGCCGGGCAGTTGTTAAAAGCGGTTGATGCCCTTCCGGCTAACAAAAAAATCGATCGTGCCGATATGATTCATATTGGTATTTGCGTCTGTCGCAGCGGTCAGTCTGCGGAACAGGTGATGGAGCACGCTGAAGTGGCAACCCGTAATTCGGTATTACAGGGAGGAAACAGTTGGTCAGTTTATGACGACTCATTGCCGGAAAAAGGTCGGGGTAATGTACGCTGGCGCACGCTTATTGAGCAGATGCTTAGCCGCGGCGGCCCAAGAATTTATCAAAAACCGGCGGTGACGAATGAAGGGCGGGTACATCATCGGGAATTAATGTGCCGTATTTTTGATGGCAGCGAAGAAGTTATCTCGGCGGAATATATGCCGATGGTGCTGCAATTTGGCCTGGCGGAAGAGTACGATCGTTTGCAGATTAGCCGTCTGATCCTGCTCCTGGGTTATTGGCCGCAGGAAAACCTGGCGATGCAGACAACGGTTGAGTCACTTATCCGCCCGCGTTTTCAGCGCTGGCTGCGTGATACTTTGATGCAGTGCGAAAAATCGCTTCGTAAACGCATAATTATTGAACTTGCTGAGGCAGATGTTTGTCAACACATCAGCCGGTTACAGCCCGTTATCCGTTTGATGGATGCGCTTGGTGTCCGTATTGCCGTAACGCAGGCAGGGTTGACGCTGGTGAGTACCAGCTGGATTAAAGAAATCAACGTCGAATTATTGAAGCTTCACCCAAGCCTGGTGAGGAATATTGATAAGCGCACGGAGAACCAACTGCTGGTTCAGAGCCTGGTGGAGGCCTGTTCAGGCACGCCAACGCAGGTTTATGCCACCGGCGTTCGTTCGCGTAGCGAGTGGCGTACGCTGACAGAACGTGGAGTGATGGGTGGGCAAGGTGATTTTTTTGCTGCATCACAGCCACTTGACACAAACGTGAAAAAATATTCGCAAAGATATTCGGTTTAACCTGCCGTTTAATTTGTTTTCACGTAGAATAACGCGCGCTGTGCCTTCTGGGGGTGTGCTTGTCTGCTCGCCAGGATGTAACAGCAAACATGCAGGTGAATGACCTTTGACAGGTTGCAAACAAAAGCGAGGAGTGCTGCTGATTTTTTCAGCCCTGATGGACTCAGGCCGGTTTTGTAACAAAGGAAACGAACTGCACTAATTTTCACCGTAGCAGATGATTTTTCCGCCTTGTCGCTGCTGCGTGTGGTTGGTAAAGTAAGCGGATTTTGTTTTCCGCCCCAGCTTTCAGGATTATCCCTTAGTATGTTGAAAAAATTTCGTGGCATGTTTTCCAATGACCTGTCCATTGACCTGGGTACCGCGAATACCCTTATTTATGTAAAAGGACAAGGCATCGTATTGAATGAGCCTTCCGTTGTGGCCATTCGTCAGGATCGTGCCGGTTCGCCGAAAAGCGTGGCTGCCGTAGGTCATGATGCGAAGCAGATGCTGGGTCGTACGCCGGGCAATATTGCGGCAATTCGCCCAATGAAAGACGGCGTTATCGCTGACTTCTTCGTGACTGAAAAAATGCTCCAGCACTTTATCAAGCAAGTGCACAGCAACAGCTTTATGCGCCCAAGCCCGCGCGTGCTGGTGTGTGTACCGGTTGGAGCAACTCAGGTTGAACGTCGTGCTATCCGTGAGTCCGCTCAGGGCGCTGGTGCGCGTGAAGTGTTCCTGATCGAAGAGCCGATGGCTGCAGCGATTGGTGCGGGTCTGCCCGTTTCCGAAGCAACCGGTTCTATGGTGGTGGATATCGGTGGTGGTACTACTGAAGTCGCCGTTATCTCCCTGAACGGTGTGGTTTACTCCTCCTCCGTGCGTATCGGTGGTGACCGTTTCGATGAAGCCATCATTAATTATGTGCGTCGTAACTACGGCTCCCTGATCGGTGAAGCTACCGCTGAACGTATCAAACACGAAATCGGATCGGCTTACCCGGGCGACGAAGTGCGTGAGATCGAAGTTCGCGGGCGTAACCTGGCCGAAGGCGTTCCACGTGGCTTTACCCTGAACTCTAACGAGATTCTGGAAGCGCTGCAGGAACCACTGACCGGTATCGTGAGCGCGGTAATGGTTGCCCTGGAACAGTGTCCGCCAGAACTGGCGTCTGACATCTCCGAGCGCGGCATGGTGTTGACCGGTGGTGGTGCACTGCTGCGTAACCTTGACCGTCTGTTAATGGAAGAGACCGGTATTCCAGTCGTTGTCGCTGAAGATCCGCTGACCTGTGTGGCGCGCGGCGGCGGCAAAGCGCTGGAAATGATCGATATGCACGGCGGCGACCTGTTCAGCGAAGAGTAATCGGGTACCGGCAGGGTTAACATCCGATTGCCCTGCCGAATCTGATACGAGAATACGCAAACTTATGAAGCCAATTTTTAGCCGTGGCCCGTCGCTACAGATTCGCCTTATTCTGGCGGTGTTGGTGGCGCTCGGCGTTATTATTGCCGACAGCCGCCTGGGTACGTTTAGCCAAATCCGAACGTACATGGATACCGCCGTCAGTCCTTTCTATTTTATTTCTAATGGTCCCCGTGAATTACTCGACGGCGTGTCGCAAACGCTGGCCTCGCGTGACCAACTCGAACTTGAAAACCGGGCGCTGCGCCAGGAACTGTTGCTGAAAAACAGCGATCTGCTGATGCTGGGGCAATATAAACAGGAGAACGCGCGTTTGCGCGAGCTGCTGGGATCGCCGCTGCGTCAGGATGAACAAAAGATGGTCACTCAGGTCATCTCGACGGTTAATGACCCTTACAGCGATCAGGTTGTGATCGACAAAGGTAGCGTGAACGGCGTCTATGAAGGTCAGCCGGTCATCAGCGATAAAGGCGTAGTCGGTCAGGTCGTTGCCGTGGCAAAACTGACCAGCCGCGTGCTGCTGATTTGCGATGCTACCCACGCGCTACCCATCCAGGTATTGCGTAACGATATCCGCGTGATTGCTGCCGGTAACGGCTGTACGGACGATCTGCAGCTCGAGCATCTGCCAGCCAATACCGACATTCGTGTTGGTGACGTGCTGGTGACCTCCGGTCTGGGCGGTCGCTTCCCTGAAGGTTATCCGGTTGGCGTTGTCTCTTCTGTTAAGCTGGATACTCAGCGTGCTTACACCGTGATTCAGGCGCGTCCAACGGCAGGCTTACAGCGTTTGCGCTATTTGCTGTTGTTGTGGGGCGCGGATCGTAATGGCGCGAATCCGATGACGCCGGAAGAGGTGCATCGCGTAGCCAATGAACGTCTGATGCAAATGATGCCACAGGTCCTGCCTGCACCAGACGCGATGGGCCCGCCTGCGCCAGTTTCTGCGCCAGCAACAGGCGTGACTCCGACTCCTGCGACGACAACGGCGCCAGCACCTTCTCCGCGTAAGCCGGGAGGGCAGTAAGTGGCAAGCTATCGTAGCCAGGGACGTTGGGTTATTTGGCTCTCATTCCTTATTGCACTTTTACTGCAAGTGATGCCCTGGCCGGACGACATTCTTGTTTACCGGCCAAACTGGGTGCTGCTCATCTTGCTGTATTGGATCCTGGCACTGCCGCATCGCGTAAATGTGGGCACAGGATTTGTGGTGGGTGCCATACTGGATCTCATTAGCGGCTCCACGCTTGGCGTGCGGGCTTTGTCGATGAGTATCATTGCCTATCTGGTCGCGCTGAAATTTCAGCTATTCCGTAACCTGGCGCTCTGGCAGCAGGCGCTGGTGGTTATGTTGCTATCACTGGTCGTGGATATTATTGTTTTCTGGGCCGAGTTTTTAGTGATCAACGTCTCTTTCAGACCCGAAGTGTTCTGGAGTAGTGTAGTTAATGGTGTGCTTTGGCCATGGCTATTCTTACTGATGCGTAAAGTCCGCCAGCAGTTTGCGGTGCAATAAGGTTGATATGAATACTCTGTATCTGGCTTCAGGTTCCCCGCGCCGTCAGGAATTGTTGACTCAGCTTGGTGTCTCCTTTGAGCGACTGGTTCCGGGAATTGAGGAACAGCGGCATCCGCAAGAGAGCGCGCAGCAGTATGTTGTTCGCCTGGCGCGTGAAAAGGCACAGGCAGGCGTTGCACTGGCCGCGCGAGATTTGCCGGTGCTGGGTGCGGATACCATTGTTATCCTGAATGGCGAAGTGTTGGAAAAACCGCACGATGCCGCGCATGCAGTCGCAATGCTCCGCAAGCTGTCTGGCAAAACACACCAGGTGATGACAGCGGTGGCATTAGCCGATCGTCAGCACAGTCTGGACTGCCTGGTGGTAACAGAAGTAACGTTCAGAGCACTAACCGATGAGGACATTGCGGGCTACGTTGCCAGCGGTGAACCAATGGATAAAGCAGGTGCATACGGTATTCAAGGGTTGGGTGGCTGTTTTGTCAGGAAGATAAATGGCAGCTATCACGCCGTGGTCGGCTTACCGCTGGTAGAAACGTATGAGTTGCTGAGCAATTTTAACGCACTGCGTGAAAAAAGGGATAAACATGACGGCTGAATTGTTGGTAAACGTAACGCCCTCGGAAACACGAGTGGCGTACATTGATGGCGGTATTCTGCAGGAAATTCATATTGAACGTGAGGCGCGACGCGGAATCGTAGGCAATATCTACAAAGGTCGTGTAAGTCGTGTACTTCCGGGTATGCAGGCGGCTTTTGTAGATATTGGGCTGGATAAAGCCGCATTTCTTCACGCTTCAGACATCATGCCGCACACCGAATGCGTAGCGGGTGAAGAACAGAAGCAGTTCACCGTGCGTGACATCTCCGAGTTGGTTCGTCAGGGACAAGACCTGATGGTACAGGTGGTCAAAGATCCGCTGGGTACCAAGGGCGCCCGCCTGACGACAGATATCACGCTGCCTTCTCGTTACCTTGTCTTTATGCCTGGTGCCTCGCACGTTGGGGTTTCTCAACGTATCGAAAGCGAAACCGAGCGCGAACGCCTGAAAAAAGTGGTGGCGGATTACTGCGATGAGCAGGGCGGATTTATTATTCGCACGGCGGCAGAAGGCGTATGCGAAGACGATCTGGCCTCGGATGCCGCGTACCTTAAGCGCGTCTGGACTAAGGTCATGGAGCGCAAAAAGCGCCCGCAAACGCGATACCAGATGTACGGCGAGCTGGCGCTGGCACAGCGCGTACTGCGTGATTTCGCTGATGCCCAGCTTGACAGGATCCGCGTGGACTCCCGCCTGACTTACGAAGCGTTGCTGGAGTTTACGGCAGAATACATTCCTGAGATGACCAGCAAGCTGGAACACTACAGCGGACGACAGCCCATTTTCGATCTCTTTGATGTGGAAAATGAAATTCAGCGTGCGCTGGAACGCAAGGTTGAGCTGAAATCCGGCGGCTATTTGATTATCGATCAAACCGAAGCCATGACCACCGTCGATATCAACACCGGTGCGTTTGTTGGGCATCGTAATCTCGATGACACTATCTTTAATACCAACATTGAAGCCACGCAGGCTATCGCGCGTCAGCTGCGTCTGCGTAACCTGGGCGGCATTATCATTATCGATTTTATCGACATGAGTAATGAAGATCACCGCCGTCGGGTGCTGCACTCTCTGGAGCAGGCGCTGAGTAAAGATCGCGTGAAAACCAGCATTAACGGCTTTTCACAGTTGGGGCTGGTGGAGATGACGCGTAAGCGCACGCGTGAAAGCGTGGAACACGTGCTGTGCAACGAGTGTCCAACCTGCCACGGACGCGGCACGGTCAAAACGGTCGAAACCGTCTGCTATGAAATTATGCGCGAGATTGTGCGCGTCCATCATGCTTACGACTCCGATCGTTTCCTGGTCTATGCTTCTCCGGCAGTGGCTGAAGCCCTGAAAGGTGAAGAGTCACACGCGCTGGCGGAAGTGGAAATCTTTGTCGGCAAACAGGTTAAAGTACAAATCGAACCGCTCTATAACCAGGAGCAGTTCGACGTCGTTATGATGTAGTTAAACACCTGATGGCGATGCCTTCCAGGCCGGATCAGGCGTTCACGCCGCCATCCGGAAAAACGGTATTTTGAGTCACATTTTTTGGCAGACAAGGAGAGATGCGTGAGGCGATTGCCGGGGATTTTACTGCTCACTGGAGCCGCGCTCGTCGTTGTCGCAGCGCTGCTGGTCAGTGCTCTGCGCCTTGCGTTGCCGCATCTCGATAGCTGGCGTCCCACGATCCTCAGCAAGATTGAGTCAGCCACCGGTATGGCCGTTTCTGCCAGTCAGCTCTCCGCCAACTGGCAAAATTTTGGTCCCACCCTTGAAGCCCGTGATATCCACACTCAGCTAAAAGACGGTGGCGAATTCTCGGTCAAACGCGTCACGCTGGCGCTGGATGTCTGGCAAAGCTTGCTGCACATGCGCTGGCAGTTTCGCGATCTCACCTTCTGGCAACTCCAGTTGCATACCAATACCCCTATCCAGCGTAGCGACAATGACGACGGCGTTGAACCCGGGCGTATCAGCGATCTGTTCCTGCGTCAGTTTGATCATTTCGATCTCCGCGATAGCCAAATCAGTTTCTTGACCCTTTCTGGTCAGCGTGCGGAGCTGGCGATCCCTCAGCTTACCTGGCTGAACGGAAAAAACAGGCACCGCGCCGAAGGCCAGGTTAGCCTCTCCAGCCTGACCGGGCAGCACGGCATCATGCAGGTGCGGATGGATCTGCGTGATGACGAAGGGCTGCTGAATAATGGCCGGGTCTGGCTACAGGCAGACGATATCGACGTCAAACCGTGGCTGGGGAAATGGATGCAGGATAACGTCGCGCTGCAAACGGCGCGCTTTAGCCTGGAAGGGTGGATGACGCTCAGCAAAGGCGAAATTTCCAGTGGCGATGTCTGGCTGAAGAAAGGCGGGGCAAGCTGGAAAGGTGACAATACCACGCACACGCTTTCCGTTGATAACCTGACCGCGCATATCAGCCGCGAACAGCCCGGTTGGGTGTTCGCGATCCCGGATACGCGTATCACGATGGATGACAAACCCTGGCCGAGTGGCGCACTTACCCTGGCCTGGATCCCCGAGCAGGAAGTAGGGGGCGAGAATAACAAACGCAGCGATGAACTGCGTATTCGTGCCAGTAATCTCGAGTTAGCGGGGCTGGAAGGGCTGCGGCCCATGGCGGCAAAGCTCTCTCCTGAATTGGGCGACATCTGGCGGGCCACGCAGCCGAGCGGCAAAATAGATACGCTGGCGCTGGATATCCCGTTACAGGCGACAGAAAAAACCCGCTTCCAGTCCTCGTGGACCGATCTGGCCTGGAAACAGTGGGAGCTGTTACCAGGAGCCGAGCATTTCTCCGGTACGCTTGCTGGTAGCGTTGAAAACGGTGCGCTTACCGTCTCCATGAAGCAGGCAAAAATGCCGTATGAAACCGTCTTCCGCGCGCCGCTGGAAATAGAAGATGGCGTAGCGACGTTAAGCTGGCTGAAGAATGACAAAGGTTTTCAGCTGGACGGGCGAAATATTGATGTTAAAGCAAAAGCCGTCCATGCGCGTGGCGGCTTTCGTTATCTGCAGCCGACAGGTGATGAGCCGTGGCTGGGCATTCTGGCGGGGATCAGCACCGACGACGGCTCTCAGGCCTGGCGCTATTTCCCGGAAAACCTGATGGGTAAAGACCTGGTCGACTACCTCAGCGGTGCGATTCAGGGCGGTGAAGCGGATAACGCCACGCTGGTGTACGGCGGGAACCCGCATCTGTTCCCGTATCTACACAATGAAGGGCAGTTTCAGGTGCTGGTGCCGCTGCGCAATGCTAAGTTTGCTTTCCAGCCTGACTGGCCAGCGCTTACCAATCTCAACATTGAGCTGAACTTCATTAATAATGGCCTGTGGATGAAGACCGACGGCGTCAATTTAGGTGGGGTCAGAGCCAGCAACCTGACGGCCAATATTCCCGACTACGCAAAAGAAAAGCTGCTGATTGATGCCGATATCAATGGTCCGGGAAAGGCGGTCGGGCCGTATTTTGATGAGACACCGTTGAAGGATTCGCTGGGCGCCACGCTGGAGCAGCTCCAGATTGACGGCGATGTGAATGCTCGCTTACATCTGGATATCCCGCTTGATGGTTCGCTGGTGACCGCCAAAGGTGATGTCAACCTGCGTAATAACAGCCTGTTTATTAAGCCACTCGACAGTACATTAAAGAACCTGAACGGCAAATTCAGCTTTATCAACGGCGATCTCAAGAGTGAGCCGATGACGGCCAACTGGTTTAATCAGCCGCTAAATGTCGACTTTTCCACCACCGAAGGCGCTAAAGCCTATCAGGTTGCCGTGAATATGGATGGCAACTGGCAGCCAGCCCGCATGGGCATACTGCCTGCACAGGTGAATGAGGCCTTAAGCGGTAGCATGGCGTGGAATGGCAAAGTAGGTATCGATCTTCCATACCATGCCGGGGCGACCTACGACATTGAGCTAAAGGGCGACCTGAAGAATGTAAGCAGTCACTTACCTGCGCCGCTGAATAAGGTGGCCGGCGAGTCTCTGCCGTTAAACGTGAAGGCCGACGGCAACCTGCGCAGCTTCGATTTGACCGGTAACGCAGGGAATAAAAACCATTTTAACAGCCACTGGTTGCTGAATCAGAAACTGACGCTTGACCGTGCCATCTGGACGTCGGAAAGCCGTACGGTACCTGATTTACCCGAGCAGCAAGGCATTGAACTTAATCTTCCGCCAATGGATGGTGCGCAATGGCTGGCGTTGTTTAGCAAAGGCGCGGCGGACAACGTTGGCGCAAATGCGAATTTCCCGCAGCGTATCACGGTACGCACGCCGTCATTATCGCTGGGCGGCCAGCAGTGGAACAATCTCAGCATTGTGTCTGAGCCGTCGTCGAATGGCAGCAAAGTGCAGGCGCAGGGGCGTGAGATCAACGCGACGCTGGCGATGCGTAATAACGCGCCGTGGCTGGCCAACGTGAAGTATCTCTATTACAACCCGAGTGCTGCAAAGCCCGCGCCGAATGCAACGCCTGCCTCGCCGTTTTCCGCGATCAACAGTGTCAGCTTCCGTGGCTGGCCGGACGTTCAGTTACGCTGCGAAGAGTGCTGGATGTGGGGGCAGAAATACGGGCGTATTGACGCCGACGTTGCAATCAACGGCGATACGCTGACCTTGAGTAATGGCCTGCTGGATACGGGCTTTGCCAGACTGACCGTTGACGGTGAATGGGTTAACGCACCGGGTAATGAGCGCACGTCGCTGAAGGGAAAACTGAACGGCAATAAAATTGATTCCGCTGCCGGTTTCTTTGGCGTATCGACCCCGATCCGCAACTCCCCATTCAACGTAGAGTACGATTTGCACTGGCGTAACCCGCCCTGGGATCCGGATGAAGCGTCGCTAAATGGCATTTTACGTACCCGTCTGGGCAAAGGTGAGCTTACCGAGCTCAGTACCGGACATGCGGGACAGTTGCTGCGCCTGCTGAGCTTTGATGCGCTGCTACGTAAACTGCGTTTCGATTTTAGCGATACGTTTAATGAAGGCTTCTATTTTGACTCCATTCGCAGCACGGCGTGGATCAAAGATGGCGTGATGCATACCGACGATACGCTGGTGGATGGTCTGGAAGCCGATATTGCCATGAAAGGCTCGGTGAATCTGGTGCGCCGTGAACTGAATATGGAAGCCGTGGTGGCGCCGGAAATTTCTGCCACCGTGGGGGTGGCCGCCGCGTTTGCCGTCAACCCGATTGTCGGCGCGGCGGTGTTTGCCGCCAGTAAAGTTCTGGGGCCGCTGTGGAGCAAAGTCTCGATTCTGCGCTACCGCATCACCGGTCCGGTTGATAAACCGCAGATTAACGAAGTTCTGCGCCAGCCGCGTAAAGAAAGCCAGCAATGATTTGACGGGGGCGAGTAATTACCCCAATCTCACTACATAGATCTTCTACCGCAGTAACTAATGAGTAGCAAAACGATGAGTCTGAACCTGGTAAGTGAACAATTGCTAGCGGCGAATGGCCTGAAACATCAGGATCTGTTTGCCATTCTGGGCCAACTGGCCGAACGCCGTCTTGATTACGGCGATCTCTATTTTCAGTCGAGCTATCACGAATCCTGGGTTTTAGAAGACCGCATCATTAAAGATGGTTCTTACAACATCGATCAGGGCGTAGGCGTACGTGCCATTAGCGGCGAAAAAACGGGGTTTGCCTATGCGGACCAGATAAGCCTGCTGGCGCTGGAGCAAAGTGCTCACGCCGCCCGTACCATCGTGCGTGATAACGGTGACGGTAAAGTCAAAACGCTGGGGGCGGTAGAGCATCAGGCGCTCTACACCTCGGTTGATCCGTTGCAAAGCATGAGCCGCGAAGAGAAGCTGGATATTCTGCGCCGCGTTGATAACGTTGCGCGTGCTGCTGACAAACGCGTGCAGGAAGTGACCGCCAGTCTGACCGGCGTTTATGAGCTGATTTTAGTTGCTGCTACCGACGGCACACTGGCGGCCGATGTTCGTCCTCTGGTGCGCCTGTCCGTTAGCGTGCAGGTTGAAGATGACGGTAAACGTGAACGTGGCGCCAGCGGCGGCGGCGGTCGTTTTGGCTATGACTATTTCCTTGGCTCCCTTGACGGCGAAGTCCGCGCTGACGCATGGGCGAAAGAAGCCGTGCGCATGGCGCTGGTGAATCTCTCTGCGGTAGCCGCTCCGGCAGGTGCTCTGCCGGTCGTGTTGGGCGCAGGCTGGCCTGGCGTGCTGCTGCACGAAGCGGTAGGTCATGGTCTGGAAGGTGACTTTAACCGTCGTGGGACGTCGGTATTTAGCGGTCATATGGGCGAGCTGGTGGCATCAGAACTGTGCACCATCGTGGATGACGGTACCATGGCGGATCGCCGTGGCTCAGTGGCCATTGATGATGAAGGTACGCCAGGCCAGTATAACGTCCTGATTGAAAACGGTATTCTGAAAGGCTACATGCAGGACAAGCTGAACGCGCGTCTGATGGGCGTGGCGCCGACCGGTAACGGACGTCGCGAATCTTACGCGCATTTGCCGATGCCGCGTATGACCAACACCTATATGCTGCCGGGAAAATCCACGCCGCAAGAAATTATCGAATCTGTCGAATACGGTATTTATGCGCCGAACTTTGGCGGCGGTCAGGTGGATATCACCTCCGGGAAGTTTGTGTTCTCAACGTCTGAAGCGTATCTGATTGAGAACGGTAAAGTGACCAGGCCGGTAAAAGGCGCGACGCTGATTGGCTCCGGTATTGAAGCGATGCAGCAGGTTTCGATGGTGGGCAACGACCTGAAACTGGATAACGGCGTCGGCGTTTGCGGTAAAGAAGGGCAGAGCCTGCCGGTAGGCGTGGGTCAGCCGACGCTGAAGGTGGATAGCCTTACCGTAGGCGGTACCGCGTAACATTATGATGTAGGCCCGATAAGCATCAGTGCCATCGGGAATCTTGCCGGATACGGTGTCAGCGCCTTATCCGGCCTACAATCTCTCTATTTCTCTTTGCCCCTGCCGTACATCCCCTGAAACAGCTGCGCCACATCGACAAAATAGTCTGTCAGATAGTTAATCACCACCTGGACCTTGAGCGGCAGCTTGTCTTTTTCGGTATACAGCGCGTAAACCGGACGCGGATCTGACTGGTAGCGGGGCAGTAGGATCTCTACCTCACCACGATTGATCTCATTGATCACCCACATCAGCGGGACATAGGCGATACCTGCGCCCGCAGCCAGCCAGCGAACCAGCGTCATTGGATCGTTGGTCACGAAGCGTCCCTGCGGGATCAGACGGGTAGAAATCCCCTCAGGGGCGATTAGCTCAAATTCATTATCCGGGCGAACGCTGTATTCCAGCCATGAATGGTTGCTGAGATCGGCGGGTTTTTCCGGGATGCCAAACTGGGCGAGGTAACTTTTTGCGGCACAAACCACCATCGGCATAGTCCCCAGACGACGTGAAAAAAGACTGGAGTCCTGTAGTGCACCCACGCGGATAACCACGTCCAGACCATCGGCAATTAAATCCGGGGCAGGGATGCCGGTGACCAGATTGACCGCCAGCCCTGGGTACTCTTTCAGCATTTTTGCGGTCAGCCCGGCGAGGACATTTTGTGCCATGGTTGAAGAACAGCCGATCCGTAGCGTACCGATCGGCGTGTTGTTAAACGCGTAAAGCTGCTCGTGAACATCCCGCACTTCGTGCAGCATGCGACGGCAGCCCTGATAATAAATTTTTCCGGCCTCGGTCAGCCCAATGCTGCGTGTGCTGCGGTTTAGCAGCTTAACCTGCAGTTCATCTTCCAGTTTTGATACCGTCTGGCTTATCGATGAAACGCTCATTTGCAGCTGTCTGGCGGCGGCGGTGAAGGAGCCAAATTCGACAACTTTGGCGAACACCGACATACGTTTTAATCGTTCCATTGTTCACTCTGGCTTAAAAGTGATTTAGATCACATAATATAGATAACAGCATAACAGTTACGTTAATATATTATTATTCAAATAACAGCTATGTCGCTCTCGCCTGGCTCATCCTTGCCCTTCTCTGCGGTGACATACGCTCAATAAACGATCGCCTGCACTCTCTTAGCTATCAAGGTCAACATGAGTTTCTTTCCCGTTATCGTGGTGTTTGGTCTTTCCTTCCCACCGATTTTTTTCGAGTTGCTTTTGTCACTGGCGATTTTCTGGCTGGTGCGCCGGGTGTTAGTTCCAACTGGCATCTATGATTTTGTCTGGCATCCGGCTCTGTTTAACACCGCGCTGTATTGCTGCCTGTTCTATTTAATAACGCGCCTGTTCGTTTGAGGTTGAAGTGAAAACACTAACAAGAAAACTCTCCCGCACGGCCATTACCGTGATACTGGTCATTCTGGCCTTCATCGCTATTTTTCGCGCATGGGTGTTCTACACCGAGTCGCCGTGGACGCGTGATGCGCGTTTTAGTGCCGAAGTCGTCGCCATTGCGCCGGACGTTGCGGGTCTGATTACCAACGTTAACGTGCATGATAACCAACTGGTGAAAAAGGATCAGGTCCTGTTCACCATCGACCAACCGCGCTATAAAAAGGCCCTCGAACAAGCCGAAGCGGATGTCGCTTATTATCAGGTTCTGGCGCAGGAAAAACGTCAGGAGGCGGGGCGTCGTAACCGTCTTGGCGTTCAGGCCATGTCCCGCGAAGAGATTGACCAGTCGAATAACGTGCTGCAAACCGTATTACATCAGCTTGCGAAGGCGCAGGCGACCCGCGATCTGGCAAAACTCGATCTCGAACGTACGGTTATCCGTGCGCCAGCCGACGGTTGGGTGACTAACCTTAACGTCTATTCCGGTGAATTTATTACCCGTGGCTCTACGGCGGTGGCGCTGGTCAAACAACACTCCTTTTACGTGCTGGCTTATATGGAAGAGACCAAGCTGGAAGGCGTGCGTCCGGGTTATCGCGCTGAAATTACGCCACTTGGCAGCAATAAAGTATTGAAAGGTACCGTTGATAGCGTGGCGGCGGGCGTGACAAATGCCAGCAGCACGCAGGATGCAAAAGGCATGGCGACCATTGACTCCAACCTTGAATGGGTGCGACTGGCGCAGCGTGTGCCGGTGCGCATCCGTCTCGACGATCAGCAGGGAACCCTGTGGCCAGCCGGCACCACGGCGACCGTGGTCATTACCGGTAGGCAGGATCGCGATGCCAGCCAGGAATCCTTCTTCCGTAAAATGGCGCACCGTCTGCGCGAGTTTGGTTAATCACGATGGGCATTTTTTCCATTGCCAATCAGCATATCCGCTTTGCGTTAAAACTGGCATGCGCCATTGTGCTGGCGCTGTTCGTTGGCTTTCATTTTCAGCTTGAGACCCCGCGCTGGGCGGTACTGACTGCGGCGATTGTGGCTGCAGGCCCCGCTTTTGCGGCGGGTGGAGAACCGTATTCTGGTGCGATCCGCTATCGCGGGATGCTGCGTATTATCGGGACGTTTATCGGCTGCATTGCGGCACTGGTGATTATCATCAGCATGATCCGCGCGCCGTTGCTGATGATCCTGGTGTGCTGTATCTGGGCCGGTTTTTGCACCTGGATCTCTTCGCTGGTGAAGATCGAGAACTCCTATGCCTGGGGACTTTCGGGCTATACGGCGCTGATTATCGTCATTACTATCCAGGCGGAGCCCCTGCTGACACCACAATTTGCCCTCGAACGCTGTAGCGAGATCGTGATTGGCATTGTCTGCGCCATTGTGGCGGATCTGCTCTTTTCGCCCCGCTCGGTGAAACAGGAAATTGACGTCGAGCTGGACAGCCTTCTGGTGGCGCAGTATCGGCTCATGCAGTTGTGTATTAAGCATGGCGACAGCGAGGAAGTGGATAAAGCCTGGGGCGATTTAGTTCGTCGAACGGCGGCACTGGAGGACATGCGCAGCAATCTGAACATGGAGTCCTCCCGCTGGGTGCGCGCCAACCGCAGGCTTAAGGCACTGAATACGCTGTCATTCACGCTGATTACCCAGTCCTGCGAAACCTATCTTATCCAGAACACGCGACCGGAACTGATTACGGATACCTTCCGTGAGCTGTTCGATACGCCGGTTGAAACCGTGCAGGATGTCCATAAACAACTGAAGCGTATGCGCCGGGTAATGGTCTGGACCGGCGAGCGTGAAACGCCGGTCACGATTTATACCTGGGCCGGTGCGGCAACGCGCTACCTGCTGTTGAAACGCGGCGTTGTCAGCAACACAAAAATTAGCGCTACAGAAGAAGAGATCCTGCAGGGCGAGCCGGTGGTGAAAGTGGAATCCGCCGAGCGCCATCATGCGATGGTCAACTTCTGGCGCACGACGTTATCCTGCGTGCTGGGGACTTTGTTCTGGCTGTGGACCGGCTGGACGTCGGGTAGCGGCGCAATGGTGATGATTGCGGTGGTGACCTCACTGGCGATGCGCTTACCCAACCCGCGTATGGTGGCAATCGACTTTATCTACGGCACGCTGGCGGCGTTACCGCTGGGTGCGCTCTATTTTTTGGTGATTATCCCCAATACGCAGCAAAGCATGCTGTTACTGTGCCTGAGTCTGGCGGTGCTGGGGTTCTTTCTGGGCATCGAAGTCCAGAAGCGACGTCTGGGGTCGATGGGGGCACTGGCAAGCACTATTAATATCATTGTGCTGGATAACCCGATGACCTTCCACTTTAGCCAGTTCCTCGACAGCGCGCTTGGGCAGATTGTTGGCTGTGTGCTGGCGTTTCTCGTGATCGTGGTGGTGAGAGATAACTCGCGCGACAGAACCGGTCGCGTGCTGCTCAATCAGTTTGTGTCGGCGGCGGTTTCCGCTATGACCACCAATGTGGTGCGTCGTAAAGAAAACCACCTTCCGGCGCTCTATCAGCAGCTGTTTTTGCTGATGAACAAATTCCCTGGTGACCTGGCGAAGTTTCGTCTGGCGCTGACGATGATCATCGCGCACCAGCGTCTGCGCGATGCGCCGGTGCCGGTAAACGAGGATTTATCCGCCTTTCACCGCCAGCTACGACGCACCGCAGATCACGTGATCTCTGCAGGAAACGACGACAAACGCCGACGCTACTTTAGTCAACTGCTGGAGGAACTTGATATCTATCAGGAGAAGTTAAACCTCTGGCAAGCGCCTCCTCAGGTGACGGAACCGGTGAAACGACTCACCGGCATGCTACATAAATATCAGCATGCGCTGACCAGTAGCTAAGCACTAAAAACCGACGTCAGAAGCGTCGGTTTTTTTATGGCTATACTTACCTGACGTGCGGGAGATCCCTGCATACAGGTAGTCTGCAGAGTGACTGGCATCGGGATGGTAGCTATAGATGAACATCTATACATTTGATTTTGATGAGATTGAAGATCAGGGTGATTTCTACCGCGAGTTTACGCGGACATTTGGCCTGGCTCGGGAGAAGGTAAGCGATCTCGATTCACTCTGGGAGGTGGTGATGGGGGAAGTCTTACCCCTGCCGCTGGAGATTGAGTTTGTCCATTTACCGGACAAACAACGTCGACGCTACGGCGCGCTGATTTTGCTGTTTGATGAAGCAGAAGAGGAGCTGGAAGGACAATTGCGCTTTAACGTCCGCTACTCAATGTAAGACATAAAAAAGCCCCCGACAGGCGGGGGCAAGTCGTCTCGGACCAGACGACGAGGGTTTATTTGTACAGTTCAGCCGTCGCGTGCCAGTGAGCGCCTTCACGGAGTTCGGTCACGCGGTAGCTGGTAGCGCCTGCTTTTTCAGCTTTAGCGACGATTGCCTGACGCATATCCATCGGCGAGCTACCAATCTGAGAGACAGAGATGGTACCCATGGATTGTAGATTCTGTGCTTCTTGTGTGTTCACCTGATTGACCGCCGCGCTGGCGCCAAAAGAGAGAACGGAGAGCAGGCTTAAGGTTGCAACAGTTGTTTTGATTTTCATGATATATACCTCGTCGAATTTTTTATTGGGGTCTTTGTTTCGTGACCCTCATCACAAAATCAAGTATACACTAATCACGCGATAAATTAATACCACGCTAATGATTTCTTCCGTGATTAGGCGTTAAGAACTGTGGTTTTAATAACTAAGTGGAATTAAAAAGGCATTGCTGAGATTTGATTATTAAAAAAATGCAGTAAATTCATAAAGATAAATAATTTCGCAATTTGTGCGTTTATTATGTTTTGTATTCACTGCGTGAATGGTTAAAAGCAGTGAAACGCACTATTTGTTAAATTACAGGCAGTGGAAAATAGAGCTTGGAGGTCAGTAAGGAAGGTTTTCCCCCGCCACACAGTGCGGCGGGGAAGGGGATCACAGCTCTTGTTCGAACAGTTCCAGAATGGCTTCGTACAGATCTTTTACTGAAAAACCCATAGCCGGGGTGGTGAAGATGGTATCGTCGCCCGCGATGGTGCCGAGGATACCTTCTGCTTTACCCAATGAGTCCAGCAGACGTGCTATTAGCTGTGCGGCGCCAGGACTGGTATGAATGACCACCACGGCATCGTTGTAGTCGATATCCAGCACTAAATTTTTCAGCGGACTGGAGGTCGTCGGTACGCCCAACTCCGCCGGAAGGCAGTACACCATTTCCATTTTTGCATTGCGGGTACGCACGGCGCCAAACTTGGTCAGCATGCGTGAAACCTTGGACTGATTGATATTATCAAAGCCCTGATCCTGCAATGCGAGGACGATTTCGCCTTGAGAACTGAATTTCTCTTCTTTGAGTAGCGCTTTAAACGCCTTTACTAATTCTTCTTGTTTAGCCGAGCTTCGCATAAGTCACCCGTAATATGGCGGTAGAAACAACATTATTGTGCATACAGATGAATTTTTATGCAAACAGTCTGCCTCGTTCAAGGCTGAAATAATGTTATGAAAGAGCGGAATTTTATCAAATTTCGTTATCAAGAAACATGCCTATGTCACGGTGCGCAAATAAGCTTAAAAGTAAATCAATTGTTATCAAATTGATGTTGTTTTGAGAGGGCAGTAAGGTATATTGTCAGCATCTGTTGGAAAGTTGCTCTACTGTGCGGATCGTTTTGAATTACGTAACTTAGGTTTTATTTTACGTAAATTAAATGCATAAAAGCCAAATTTGCGTGACTACGCATTCTTGACGCGTGGTTGTTGTATTCATTGAATTTGTGAATTATGGTCGCCGCCGCGGAGCAATAGACACTTTGCTTATCAATATAATAAGGAGTTTAGGATGAAAGTTGCAGTCCTCGGCGCTGCTGGTGGAATCGGTCAGGCGCTAGCATTACTGTTAAAAACCCAACTGCCTTCAGGTTCAGAACTCTCCCTGTACGACATCGCTCCAGTAACGCCTGGTGTGGCCGTTGATTTGAGCCATATCCCTACTGCTGTGAAAATCAAAGGCTTCAGCGGCGAAGATGCGACCCCGGCACTGGAAGGTGCTGACGTGGTGCTGATCTCTGCAGGCGTCGCGCGTAAACCGGGTATGGACCGTTCCGACCTGTTTAACGTCAACGCGGGTATCGTGAAGAACCTGGTTCAACAGGTTGCTACCACCTGCCCGAAAGCGTGTATCGGTATCATCACTAACCCGGTGAACACGACCGTTGCAATCGCTGCAGAAGTGCTGAAAAAAGCAGGCGTTTACGACAAGAACAAACTGTTTGGCGTGACCACGCTGGACATCATCCGCTCCAACACCTTTGTAGCGGAACTGAAAGGCAAGCAGCCGACCGACGTTGAAGTTCCGGTTATCGGTGGGCACTCTGGCGTGACCATTCTGCCACTGCTGTCACAGATCCCTGGCGTAAGTTTCACCGAGCAAGAAGCCGCTGAACTGACCAAACGTATCCAGAACGCGGGTACTGAAGTTGTGGAAGCTAAAGCCGGTGGCGGTTCTGCAACCCTGTCTATGGGTCAGGCTGCAGCACGTTTCGGTCTGTCTCTGGTTCGTGCACTGAACGGCGAAAAAGGTGTGGTGGAATGTGCGTACGTTGAAGGTGACGGCCAGTACGCTCGCTTCTTCTCTCAGCCATTGCTGCTCGGCAAAAACGGTGTAGAAGAACGCCAGTCCATCGGTAAACTGAGCGCGTTTGAACAAAGCTCGTTGGAAGGTATGCTGGACACGCTGAAAAAAGATATCACGCTTGGCGAAGAGTTCGTTAAATAACACTCTCGCGTAGGCCTGATATAAAAAACCGGAGAATGAATAAACTCTCCGGTTTTTTGTGCGTCAAGTTCACGACATTAGTTCGTCGCCGGGTATTCCTGAATGGTTACCTGCAACGTTAACTGTTTATCATCACGCATCACGACCACGGAGATAACCGAACCTGGGCGAATTTCTGCCACCTGGTCCATGGTTTCCAGCGCAGAGACAGCCGGTTTATTATTGACCGAGATAATCAGGTCGTTGACCTGAATGCCTGCCTGAGCAGCCGGGCCATCCGGGGACACTTCGTTAACCACAATCCCCTGAATTTGATCCATCCCACCACCCTGTGCGTGCAGTGGCGCTATTTCACGACCGCTAATGCCGATGAACCCACGAATGACGCGCCCATCACGAATCAGCTTATCCATAATCTTGGTCGCCAACTGGAAAGGAATCGCAAAGCCGATCCCTTCCGGCGTTTCACCATCGTTGCTCTTATCAAACGACAAAGTGTTAATGCCCATCAATTCACCCAGCGAGTTGACCAGCGCACCGCCGGAGTTGCCGTGGTTGATGGAGGCATCCGTTTGCAGAAAGTTTTGCCGCCCCGTTGGGTTCAGACCAATACGACCGGTGGCGCTGATGATCCCTTGGGTAATGGTTTGTCCAAGGTTGTACGGGTTACCGATAGCAAGAACGACGTCGCCAATGTGCGGTATCCGCTTGTTGTTGATAGGGATCGTTGGCAGCCCACCAGACGCGTTGATTTTCAGCACCGCAAGGTCGGTTAAAGTATCGGAACCCACGAGCAACGCTTCAAATACGCGACCGTCCTGCAATGCGACGATGATTTGGTCGGCATCATTAATAACGTGTTTGTTGGTAATGATATAGCCGCGCTGATCCATGATAACGCCCGAGCCGAGCGTGCGGATCTCCAGCTGATTATGCGTCGTGCTGTTCATACTGCGGTTATATACGTTAACAACGGCGGGTGCTGCACGGCGAACTGCCGGGTTATAGCTGGCAGGCGTTTCATCAGCACTGTCAAACTGGGGTGCTGTAAGTGTATTAATTTTGCGCAGAGAGGGCATCGCGGCCAGCAGAATGGCGCCGACGATTAAACCAATCGCGACCGAACGTAAAAGCTTCACAAACATGATAGCGGCGTCATTAAAAAAGGGGAACGGCAGCAGCATATCACGAGTTTACCGGACATCACACGGCAGGCTGATGTCCGGAATACCCGCTTAACGCAGGAGCAGATAAATATTCTCGTTACCGCGTACCACCTGCAAAGCAATGATTGACGGTTTCGCTTCCAGCACCTTGCGCATTTCGGCAATAGAGTTCACACGATCGCGGTTTACGCTGATGATAACGTCATCTTTGTGCAGACCGGCCTGCGCGGCAGGACTGCTTTTTTCTACGCTTTCAATCTTAATGCCTTTCGTGCCATCTTTTAACTGACCGTCGCTAAGCGTTGCCCCCTGTAACGCCGGTGCAATCATTTCTGCGCTGGCGGACGACGACGTGCTGGTATCCAGCGTGACTTCTACTTCCAGCGGCTTACCGTTTCGCAGCAGACCCAGTTTGACTTTGGTACCTGGTTCGGTTGTCGCAATGCGCGAACGTAGCTCGGCGAAACTGTTGAGCGGCTTGCCGTTGAGACTGGTAATGACGTCACCGGATTTCACGCCCGCCTTCGCGGAGCCTGAGTTCGGTAGAACTTCGCTGACAAACGCGCCGCGCTGCACATCCAGCTTGAACGCTTTGGCGATGTCGGCGGTCATTTCCGTCCCTTTAATACCCAGCAGGCCACGTTTGATTTCACCAAACTGCATCAACTGCTGTGCCAACGTGCGCGCCATGTTGCTGGGAATGGCAAAACCAATGCCGATGCTGCCGCCGCCCGGCGCCAGAATGGCGGTATTAATACCGATCAGTTCACCATTAAGGTTAAGCAGCGCGCCGCCGGAGTTACCCCGGTTAATGGACGCGTCGGTCTGAATAAAGTTTTCCAGGCCTTCCAGATTCAGACCGCTGCGACCCAATGCCGATACGATGCCGGAGGTCGCCGTTTGCCCCAGCCCGAACGGGTTGCCGACGGCTACCGCGAAATCACCTACGCGGAGTTTATCGGAATCGGCAATGGCTATTTGTGTCAGGTTGCTGGGGTGTTGAATTTGCAGCAGGGCGATATCGCTCTGATCGTCGCTACCAATAAGCTTGGCGTCAAACTCGCGACCGTCATTGAGCTGAATACCGATCTTTTGTGCCTGATTAATGACGTGGTTATTGGTCAGTACGTAGCCTTTTGCGGCGTCGATGATGACCCCTGATCCCAGACCTTCAAAAGGTTGTGACGGCTGATCGGGCAGCTCATCGCCAAAAAACTTTTTGAATTCTTCCGGGACTTTCTGCCCCTGAGATGCGGTGCCTTCGACCCTTACGCTCACGACCGCAGGTAACACTTTCTCCAGCATTGGCGCGAGGCTGGGGAGTGCTGCCTGACCGGGAACCTGGCCGGGTATCGACGCAATGGCCTGAAACGGCGCCAAGAGAGTTAACCCGACACTTAACGCTAATGCACTCAACAGCTGGGTTTGTTTTTTCATTGTTCCTGCTCTCGTACCTTGAGTAAACGGAAGATGATTCAAAACAGTTTGATGTTATTGAATTTTCGGTTTGGTCACAATGCGGCTAACGACTAAATAATAGCTGGGACGGGAAGAGAAGCGGAGGGCGCAATTGCTGCGCCCGATAAATTTCTTAACGATGTGCAGTTAGTCGCGCTTTGCGCCACTACGCAGCAGGCCAGAGGCCCCTTCGGAATAGTCACGTGGCATCTGAACCGGCGCCTGATCGTTGCCGGCTTCGGACTCAGCCAGACGATTACGGAACGGGTTGGATTCCGGCGACATACCCGGCAGCAGGTTGCTGGAGCTCTTCGCCATATGCTGGTAGATCTGACGATAGTCGTCAGCCATGTTATCCAGTAGCTCTGCGCTGCGGGCAAAGTGGCTTACTAGCTCTTCACGGTACTCTTCCAGTTCAGCTTTGTTTTTTTCCAGTTCGTACTGCAATGCCTGCTGTTGGCGTAATTTACTATTACCAAAACGCATGGCTACGGCACCAATAATGATACCGACGACTAACCCAATTAGCGCATATTCCCAGGTCATGAACATCTCCCGTTGTCTTGTGTTTCCGTAGGGTGTTGGCTTTAGGCTCCATGCCTGCGCCTGATTATGCCACTATAACCGCTAATCCCGTAGAAGTGGAATCCCGACTTTATATCGCGTAGTGTAGAACGGCCTTTTTTTCGTCAACCGTGAGCGACGGCACATCGATTCTCAAGGAATAACAATAACATCATGCAAAGTCTTTCCCCGACATCGCGTTACCTGCAGGCCCTCAACGACGGCAGTCATCAACCCGACAACGTACAACAAGAAGCGGTGAATCGACTGGAAACGATTTTCCAGGAACTCACGGCTCCAGCACGTCCTGCACCGCAGGAAAGTGGTCTGATGGCCCGCTTTGGAAAATTATTGGGTAAGCGTGAACCGACAGAAAACACGCCGGTGCGCGGTCTGTATATGTGGGGCGGCGTGGGGCGTGGGAAAACCTGGCTGATGGACCTTTTCTATCATAGCCTGCCAGGCACGCGTAAACAGCGTTTGCACTTCCACCGTTTTATGCTGCGCGTACATGAAGAGTTGACCGCCCTGCAAGGGCAAAGCGACCCGCTGGAGGTGATTGCTGACCGCTTTAAGGCAGAAACCGACGTGCTGTGTTTCGATGAGTTTTTTGTCTCGGATATCACCGATGCCATGTTGCTCGGCGGCTTAATGAAAGCACTGTTCGCCCGAGGCATTACGCTGGTGGCGACATCTAATATTCCGCCTGATGAGCTGTACCGCAACGGTTTGCAACGTGCTCGTTTTCTTCCTGCGATTGAGGCGATTAAACAGTATTGCGACATCATGAATGTAGATGCCGGGGTTGATTACCGTCTGCGTACGTTAACCCAGGCGCATTTATGGTTATCGCCGCTGAATGATGAAACCGAGCAGCAGATGGATAAACTGTGGCTAGCGTTAGCGGGAACCAAAAGTGAGCATGCGCCGACGCTTGAGATAAATCATCGCCCGATGCAGACGCTGGCCGTCGAAAATCAAACGCTGGCGGTTTCGTTCACCACTCTGTGCGTCGATGCCCGCAGCCAGCACGACTATATTGCGCTGTCGCGCCTGTTTCACACGGTTCTGCTGTCGGATGTTCCGGTGATGACGTCGTTGATGGAGAGTGAAGCACGGCGCTTTATCGCGCTGGTGGATGAGTTTTATGAACGTCACGTCAAGCTGGTGGTGAGCGCGGCTTCTCCTTTATATGAGATCTACCAGGGAGAGCGGCTGAAGTTTGAATTCCAGCGCTGTTTGTCGCGTTTGCAGGAGATGCAAAGTGAAGAGTATCTGAAGCGCGAACATTTAGCAGGTTAAACCCGCCGCAAATCACATAAAGGGGTCGATCTTTGACCCTGACTTCTCTATAATCTTGCGACCCCACGTTACGAGAGAGTTTTTTTCCCAAAACTTTCTATGTGCCGGCATAGGCTATTCGAAGGGGTAGGTTTGCTGGACAATGTCGTGTGAACCTCAACTGACAAAACGTTTGGGTGTTCACCAACGTGTAACTAATTTATTTGGGTAAGCTTTTAATGAAAACTTTTACAGCTAAACCAGAAACCGTAAAACGCGACTGGTATGTTGTTGACGCGACCGGTAAAACTCTGGGCCGTCTGGCTTCCGAACTGGCTCTGCGCCTGCGCGGTAAGCACAAAGCGGAATACACTCCGCACGTAGATACCGGTGATTACATCATCGTTCTGAACGCTGATAAAGTTGCTGTAACCGGCAACAAGCGTACTGACAAAGTGTACTATCGTCACACTGGCTACGTCGGTGGTCTTAAAGAAGCGACCTTTGAAGAGATGATTGCTCGCCATCCTGAGCGTGTGATTGAAATCGCGGTTAAAGGCATGCTGCCAAAAGGCCCGCTGGGTCGTGCAATGTACCGTAAACTGAAAGTTTACGCGGGCAATGAGCACAACCACGCGGCACAGCAACCGCAAGTTCTTGACATCTAATCGGGATTATAGGCAATGGCTGAAAATCAATACTACGGCACTGGTCGCCGCAAAAGTTCCGCAGCTCGCGTTTTCATCAAACCGGGCAGTGGTAAAATCGTTATCAATCAACGTTCTCTGGAACAGTACTTCGGTCGTGAAACTGCCCGCATGGTAGTTCGTCAGCCGCTGGAACTGGTCGATATGATTGGTAAACTGGACCTGTACATCACCGTTAAAGGTGGTGGTATTTCTGGTCAAGCTGGTGCGATCCGTCACGGTATCACCCGCGCTCTGATGGAATATGACGAGTCACTGCGTGGCGAACTGCGTAAAGCAGGCTTCGTTACTCGTGATGCTCGTGAAGTTGAACGTAAGAAAGTCGGCCTGCGTAAAGCACGTCGTCGTCCGCAGTTCTCCAAGCGTTAATTGGTTTCTGCTTCGGCAGATTGCAATTTGCGAAAAAACCCGCCTCGGCGGGTTTTTTTATGAATTGTTACCCGCGAATAAGCACGGTAATCTGCTGATTGCCACCTCTTTTTTCCCATTTCCAGAATCGACTCACCACAAAGGTCACAAAATCTGGTAAACTATCATCCAATTTTCTGCCCAAATGTCCGGTATTGTTCATTTTTTGTTTGTATTTTGAACAGCAATGGCTTTTCCGAATCTGGGTGACATCACTTCTGGCTGGCCACCTGGTGGCTGGTAGCAGTAAAATTCTGAATATACCTGGAGGTTTTCATGGCTGTCGCTGCCAACAAACGTTCGGTAATGACGCTGTTTTCTGGTCCTACTGACATCTATAGCCATCAGGTCCGCATTGTACTGGCGGAGAAAGGTGTTAGTTTCGAGATTGAGCATGTGGAGAAAGACAATCCACCTCAGGATCTGATCGACCTCAACCCGAATCAGAGCGTACCGACACTGGTGGATCGTGAGCTGACCCTATGGGAATCTCGCATCATTATGGAATACCTGGATGAGCGTTTCCCGCATCCGCCGCTGATGCCGGTTTACCCGGTTGCGCGTGGTGAGAGCCGCCTGTACATGCAGCGTATTGAAAAAGACTGGTATACGCTGATGAACGTCATCGTAAACGGTTCTGCTTCTGAAGCTGACGTCGCTCGCAAGCGACTGCGCGAAGAGCTGCTGGCGATTGCGCCAGTGTTTGGTCAGAAACCGTATTTCCTGAGCGATGAGTTCAGCCTGGTAGACTGCTATCTGGCACCGCTGCTGTGGCGTTTACCACAGCTGGGTATTGAATTCAGCGGTGCAGGCTCGAAAGAGCTGAAAGGCTATATGACCCGCGTTTTTGAACGTGACTCTTTCCTGGCTTCTTTGACTGAGCCTGAACGTGAAATGCGTCTGGGCCGGGGTTAATCTGTATGGATTTGCCACAGTTATCACCGCGCCGTCCGTATTTGCTGCGCGCATTCTATGAGTGGTTGTTAGACAACCAGCTCACGCCGCACCTGGTGGTGGATGTGACGCTTCCGGACGTGCAGGTTCCTATGGAATATGCGCGTGACGGACAAATTGTTCTGAATATTGCTCCGCGCGCAGTGGGTAACCTGGAGCTGGCTAACGACGAAGTGCGTTTTAACGCGCGCTTTGGCGGTATTCCACGTCAGGTTTCCGTGCCGCTGGCTGCTGTTCTGGCCATCTATGCCCGTGAAAACGGTGCAGGTACGATGTTCGAACCTGAAGCCGCCTACGACGAAGATGTCGCCAGCTTAAATGATGACGACAACGACGCATCCGGCTTTGAAAGCGAAACGGTTATGTCCGTCATTGATGGCGATAAGCCCGATCACGGTGATGACAACGACCCGGATGACACGCCGCCACCTCCACGTGGTGGGCGTCCAGCGCTACGCGTAGTGAAGTAAAATCAAACAGGCCCTTTCGGGCCTGTTTTGCTTTCTGCGGCAGGTATCAATAAAACAGCACGATCGTGGCTATCATATTCACCACAAAGCCTATCGCCATTGGGATCGCCGTGCGTTTAACCACCTCAAAAGGCGACACGCCAGCAATGCCTGAGGTCACTACAATGACTGCGGTGATCGGTGAAACTGCGCGGGCCAGCGTGGTAGCAAAGTGCATTGGCATAATCATTACCACCGCCGGAATATGCAGTCCCGCGGCGATATCCGGGATCAGACTGGCGAACGACATAAACGGCGCATTACCGGAGCCCATCACAATTGCGCAGGCTGCAATAACTACCGCCATGATGATCATCACGCCGATGCCGCCAAGCCCGGAATGCTCCGCGCCCTTAATTACCGCATCAACGGTGCCGATGGTGGTTAAGCCTTTGGCAAAGATCTCACCGGCGACTACCAGCGTGACTACGTTGGCAAACTGCGTACCCATCCCGTCGAAAAACGCCTGCACATCATCCATGGTTTCGCGCAGATTGTGCTTACGGAAGAATTCGACAAGCATAGTGACTGTCATGCTCATCAGCATCACCACCACCAGATTCAGCTCTGCTTTCATTAATCCCCTGTGTGCAAGAAACAGCGAACCCAGCATCAGGATCAGTGGCATCACCGGTAAAATGGCGTAATAGAGCGGCGGAACATCTTCCAGCACTTTTTGTTCGGCAAAGGCGGTGTTTTCCGGTGCCGCTTTTTTATCAAACTGGCGCTGTACAAAAAAGTGCGCAATAGCGACGGCGATAATCACACACGAGGCCACGGGTAGTTGGTAGTGGAAGAAGTAGGTGGCGATTTTCATTCCTGCCACCTGCGCGGCAAAAATCGAGTTGGTTTCCAGAATGCCCCATTCAATCGACATTGACGTGGCGATGACGGCGACTGCAGACAAACGGCTTACGCCAAGGCTGACCAGCGTCGGGAAGAGGGTGACCATTAGCAGCATACCTAGCCCGGAGGCGCTGGTAATGAACTGCGCCATGATCTGACCGATCACGTAGGTGGCGGCAAGCACGATATACGGTGAGCGGATACGCTTTAGCGGGCGGCTCAGCAGGCTCACCATTGCCCGGCTGGCCCCCATCCTGTCCATATAGCGGGCATAGCCACCGACGGCCATGATCGACAATCCCAACCCTGCGGCGCGGCTTGAGAGCATACGTAGAATTTCGTTATAAATATCGACCAGCAGATAGCCGCTGCTTTTCTCAGGTGCGACTAGCGCACCGTACCCCAACCAGACGCCACAGATCATTAAGAAGATCCCTGCCGCCGCCAGTACCACCTGAGGTTTGTAGTTTTTGAGGATCAGATAACCCATCGTTAATAAAACGATGACAGAAAGAATAATGCCGAACATTTTTTCACTCCATGCCAGGAAAGAAGATAAATCCGGTAATAACGTTGTTATAAAAGCGGATGTTATATTTTTTTTAACGTTTTTTATGGAGTGAGTATCGTGTTTTTAAAATCGTATAAAAATTATTTTTTCTTTTAAAATAGTGGCTTATGATAATTTTTCACGATCATGTTCGCATATTGCATAAACGCGGCGTAATGTCCGTTAATTAAAATTCATCAGATCATTTGTGAATAAAAAGATATTTGTATTTCATATATTATCAATAAGTCGGCCTGCCAGATTGACCTCCATTTCACCCTGCTTTCGATCCTGTGTTACGATGAACCCGCTGTTGTTTTTCACCACGACTTAGCTGAATGGACCCTATGAACGCATTTGATTCGCAAGCTGAAGACTCTCCATCCACCATTGGCCGTAGTTTACGTAACCGTCCGCTGGCGCGTAAAAAACTGTCTGAAATGGTTGAAGAAGAACTGGAGCAGATGATTCGTCGCCGGGAATTTGGCGAGGGTGAACAGTTGCCGTCAGAGCGGGAATTGATGGCCTTCTTTAACGTTGGCCGTCCTTCTGTACGAGAAGCTCTGGCGGCGTTAAAACGTAAAGGTCTGGTACAAATCAACAATGGCGAGCGCGCCCGCGTCTCGCGTCCGTCTGCGGACACCATCATCGGTGAACTGTCGGGGATGGCGAAAGATTTTCTCTCGCATCCCGGCGGTATCGCCCACTTCGAGCAATTGCGATTGTTCTTTGAATCAAGCCTGGTGCGTTACGCTGCCGAGCATGCCACTGATGAGCAAATTGACAGGCTGGCCAGGGCGCTGGAGATCAACAGCCAGTCGCTGGATGACAACACGCTGTTCATTCGTTCGGATGTTGATTTTCACCGTGTGCTGGCGGAAATCCCCGGCAACCCGATCTTTATGGCGATCCACGTCGCGCTGCTGGACTGGCTGATTGCCGCACGTCCGACCGTCCCAGACCGGGAATTATACGAACACAATAGTGTGAGTTATCAGCAGCATATTGCTATTGTTGAGGCTATTCGTCAGCATGATCCTGATGAAGCTGACCGCGCATTACAAGAACATCTCAACAGCGTATCCGCTACCTGGCACGCCCTCGGTAAAAACAAAAAATTGCGTAAGTGATCGCGATCCTGACGATCGTTTAGTGAAGCAGATCGCACTATAAGCGTTCTGTATTGTATTGCTGCTTATTTGATCTGGTATAACAGGTATAAAGGTATGCAGTCAGATAACACTAATCATCGACAGAGGTAGTTATGGCAAGAGATTTAAAAGGCGTAATGCCAGCGTTGTTAACCCCATTCGACAACCAACAGCGACTGGACATCGAGAGTCTGCGTCGTCTGGTGCGTTTCAACATTGGGCAGGGCGTTGATGGGCTGTACGTCGGTGGCTCAACGGGTGAAGCGTTTGTCCAGAACCGGGCTGAAAGAGAGCAGGTGCTGGAAATTGTGGCGGAAGAAGCGAAGGGCAAAGTCACGCTCATCGCGCATGTGGGCACGGTAAGCACCGAAGAAAGCCAACAGCTGGCGGGTGCTGCCCACCGCTACGGCTTTGATGCCGTCTCCGCCGTCACGCCGTTTTACTATCCGTTCAGCTTTGAAGAGCACTGCGATCACTACCGTGCAATTATTGATTCCGCTGAGGGTTTGCCGATGGTGGTCTATAACATTCCGGCGCTGAGCGGCGTAAAACTGACGCTGGATCAGATCAACACGCTGGTGACGCTGCCGGGCGTTGGCGCACTGAAGCAGACCTCTGGCGATCTCTATCAGATGGAGCAGATCCGTCGCGCCCATCCGGATTTAGTGCTGTACAACGGTTATGACGAAATTTTCGCGTCTGGCCTGCTGGCGGGTGCAGACGGCGGCATCGGCAGTACCTACAACATCATGGGCTGGCGTTATCAGGGAATTGTGAAAGCGCTCAAAGAAGGCGACATCGGGACTGCACAAAAGCTGCAAACCGAGTGCAATAAGGTTATCGATCTGCTGATTAAAGTTGGCGTGTTCCGTGGGCTGAAAACGGTTCTGCACTATATGGACGTGGTTTCCGTCCCGCTGTGCCGTAAGCCGTTTGCACCTGTCGACGAAAAATATCTGCCAGAACTGAAAGCACTGGCTAACCAACTGCTGGCGGAAAAGGCGTAACCGCGGATAGCCGGGGACGCTTCGCTTGCCCGGCCTACATCTGTAGACCGTAGGCCGGATAAAGCACAACCGCTTTCCGGCACAACAATGAAAATCGTCGGGAGAGTAAAATGAGTACTTCTACCCAGAGCATTCCGTGGTACCGCCATCTCACTCGGGCACAATGGCGTGCGTTCTCCGCCGCCTGGCTGGGATATTTGCTGGATGGTTTTGATTTTGTGTTAATTGCCCTTGTGCTGACGGAAGTACAAGGTGAATTCGGACTGACGACGGTGCAGGCTGCCAGCCTGATTTCAGCCGCTTTTATTTCTCGCTGGTTTGGTGGGCTGATGCTGGGGGCGATGGGCGATCGCTACGGGCGTCGTCTGGCGATGGTCACCAGCATTATTTTGTTCTCTGTCGGGACGCTGGCCTGCGGTTTTGCGCCGGGCTACACCACCATGTTTATCGCTCGCCTGGTTATCGGTATGGGAATGGCAGGTGAATACGGCTCCAGCGCCACCTATGTCATTGAAAGCTGGCCTAAGCAACTACGTAACAAAGCCAGCGGCTTTCTGATTTCGGGCTTCTCTGTGGGCGCAGTGATCGCCGCTCAGGTCTATAGCCTGGTCGTGCCGGTATGGGGATGGCGAGCGTTGTTTTTCATCGGCATTGTGCCGATTATCTTCGCCCTCTGGCTGCGAAAAAATATTCCGGAAGCCGAAGACTGGAAAGAAAAACACGAAGGCAAAGCGCCGGTGCGCACGATGGTGGATATTCTCTATCGGGGCGAACATCGGGTTATCAATATTCTGATGACGCTCGCTGCCGCAACTGCGCTGTGGTTCTGTTTTGCTGGCAACTTGCAAAACGCGGCTATCGTGGCGCTCCTCGGGCTGGCCTGCGCGTTTATCTTCATTAGTTTTATGGTGCAAAGCAGCGGTAAACGTTGGCCGACGGGCGTGATGCTGATGGTGGTCGTTCTGTTCGCCTTCCTTTACTCGTGGCCGATTCAGGCGCTGTTGCCAACCTATCTGAAAACTGAACTGGCCTACGATCCGCACACGGTTGCAAATGTCCTGTTCTTTAGCGGCTTTGGTGCGGCGGTAGGCTGCTGCGTCGGTGGTTTTCTGGGTGACTGGCTGGGCACGCGCAAAGCCTATGTCTGCAGCCTGTTGGCCTCGCAGCTGCTGATTATTCCGGTGTTTGCGATTGGCGGCTCAAACGTTTGGGTGCTGGGTTTACTGCTGTTTTTCCAGCAAATGCTCGGGCAGGGGATCTCGGGGATCTTACCGAAACTGATCGGCGGCTATTTCGATACCGACCAGCGTGCGGCGGGCCTGGGCTTCACCTACAACGTGGGTGCTCTGGGTGGGGCGCTGGCGCCGATCATTGGGGCACTCATTGCGCAGCGTCTGGATCTGGGTACGGCGCTGGGATCGCTGTCGTTTAGCCTGACTTTTGTGGTGATCCTGCTGATTGGTCTTGATATGCCGTCCCGCGTACAGCGCTGGCTGCGTCCGGAAGCGCTGCGCACCCATGATGCTATCGATGGTAAACCGTTTAGCGGGGCCGTGCCGTTTGGTGGCGATAAAAACGCGCTGGTGAAATCAAAAAGTTAATCCTGTTGCCCGGTATTAAACCGGGCAATTACCGTAAGGGAAGAACGATGTTGTTACTTGAGCAACGGGATAAAAAGATTATTACTGCAATGCAGAAGGCTGTGTCATGACCACGTTGGCGATTGATATTGGCGGCACCAAATTGGCCGCTGCACTGGTAGATAGCGATTTGCATGTTCGTGACCGCTGTGAGCTGTCCACGCCCGCCAGCAAAACGCCGGATGTGCTGCGAGCCGCGTTACAGGCGCTCATTGAGCCACTGCAAGCGCAGGCAGACCACGTCGCGATTGCCTCCACCGGTATTATCCGCGAGGGTACACTGCTGGCGATTAATCCACTTAATCTTGGCGGGCTCATGCACTTCCCGCTGGTACAAACCTTAAAAGAGCTGACCGGTTTGCCGACCATGGCGGTTAATGATGCGCAGGCGGCGGCCTGGGCGGAATACCACGCGATGACGGATGAGATAAGCGATATGGTGTTTATCACCGTGTCGACAGGTGTCGGCGGCGGCGTGGTCAGCAACGGCAAGTTACTCACCGGGCCAGGCGGTCTGGCTGGGCACTTAGGGCATACGCTGGCGGATCCAAATGGACCGGTCTGCGGCTGCGGTCGTACCGGGTGTGTGGAGGCTATCGCGTCCGGTCGCGGGATTGCTGCCGCCGCACAGGGCGAGCTTGTTGGCTGCGATGCCAAAACGCTGTTTACGCGTGCGGCTCAGGGGCACGAGCAGGCTATGCGGCTGATTACACATTCAGCACAGGTGCTGGCGCGACTGATAGCCGATGTCAAAGCAACGACCGACTGCCAGCGCGTGGTGATGGGTGGCAGCGTCGGGCTGGCGGAAGGTTATCTGGCTCTGGTTCGCATGTTTCTGGCGCAGGAACCCTCGGTGTATCACGTCCAACTGAGCGCGGCACATTACCGGCATGATGCCGGATTACTGGGCGCGGCGCTGTTAGCACAAGGAGAGTTATCATGATTATGGGCGAGCTACAGTCGCTATCTTCCGCGGGATTACCGCCCGTTTTGCTCGATGCGCTAACCCTTGCGCTGGCGACAGATATTCAGAATAAAGCGCCGGGTCGCTATGAACTGCAAGGCGACGATCTGTTTATGAACGTGATGCAGTTCGCCACGCAACCGCCGCAGGAGAAAAAAGCGGAGTTGCATCAGCAGTATATTGATATTCAGGTACTGATAGCAGGTGAAGAACGCATTCTGTTCGGCATGAGCGATTCTGCTCGTCAGTGTGAAGAGATGCATGTTGAGGATGATTATCAGCTGTGCAGTCAAATTGCCGATGAGCAGGCTATCGTACTGAAGCCGGGGAGATTCGCGATTTTTATGCCGGGCGAGCCGCATAAACCAGGTTGTGTGGTAGAGGACCCGCTGGAAATCAAAAAAGCGGTGATTAAGGTGCGCGCCAGCTTATTACACGGCTGACAGACCGTGTCGGATGGCAAGGTAAGCGCCATCCGACACAGGTTTTACCTTTTATCGCTTAAACGTCACCGCTTCCGGCTGCGCCAGATGCAGCGTGGTCTGGCTTGGCACCGTCTCGGCAATGACCCGTCCGTGACGAATGGAATAACGGGCAGGCGTCTGGCGACGAACCGCGTCAAACCCATTTTCTGCCGCTAAAATCACCAGGTTCCCGGCGTTCCCCACGCTCAGACCGTAATCCTGCAGGTGCAGGGTTTTCGCGCTGTGGGTGGTGACCAGGTTCAGGCCATCATTAATCTGCCCGTATCCCATCAACTGGCACACGTGTAATCCCATATGCAGCACTTGCAACATATTGGCGGTGCCCAGCGGATACCACGGATCGAATACGTCATCATGGCCAAAGCAGACGTTGATCTCCGCTTCCAGCATCTCTTTGACGCGCGTTACGCCGCGACGTTTAGGATACGTATCAAAGCGGCCTTGCAGATGAATATTCACCAGTGGATTGGCGACGAAGTTAATACCGGACATTTTCAACAGGCGGAAAAGGCGGGAAGCATACGCGCCGTTATAGGAGTGCATTGCCGTAGTATGGCTGGCTGTCACGCGTTCTCCCATCCCGTCGCGGTGCGCCAGCGCCGCGACGGTTTCAACAAAGCGTGATTGCTCATCATCAATTTCGTCGCAGTGCACGTCGATAAGTCTGTTGTATTTTTGTGCCAGGGCGAAAATTTTGTGCAGCGACTCAACGCCATATTCACGCGTAAATTCAAAGTGGGGGATCGCGCCAATGACGTCGGCACCCAAACGCACGGCTTCTTCTAATAGCGCCTCACCGTTGGGATAAGAAAGAATGCCCTCTTGCGGGAAGGCGACAATTTGCAGCTCTACCCACGGCGCGACTTCTTGCTTCACCTCCAGCATGGCTTTCAGCGCCGTTAGCGTCGGATCGGAAACATCAACATGCGTACGGACATACTGGATGCCGTTGGCCATCTGCCACTTCAGTGTCTGCATGGCGCGAGATTTTACGTCTTCGTGCGTGAGCATTGCCTTACGTTCGGCCCAGCGCTCGATACCCTCGAATAACGTACCAGACTGATTCCAGCTCGGCTCCCCCGCGGTTTGCGTGGTGTCCAGATGGATATGTGGCTCAACGAACGGTGGGATAGCCAGGCCACCTTCGGCATCAAGCACTTCACCTTGCGGTAACGTTGCTGCGTCCTGAGGCTCAATCCGGCTGAAGCGCCCGTTTTCAATCGTGAGTTGCCATAATCCTTCGCGCCCTTGCAAACGCGCCTGACGAAGGGTGATGTTATTATTCTGCATGGCTGATCTCCGGAGATTTAGCAAAGCTGCGATTGAAAAGTGGATTCAGCAGGATATAGCTGAATACGCCGCCGAGTACGGCGTTGACGGGCACAATACCGGGAATATAGTGACCGGCGGCAATACCCAGCGCGACGGATAGGATAGCTATCCAGTTGACCGACATAAAGCGTGCTTTGCTGAAATCGGTATAGCGGCGATGATTCAACAGATAATCAGCGATGATCACCCCGCCAATGGGGGGAATTGCTGCCGACAGAAAGGTCAGCCAGCCAACAAAGTTATTGTAAAGCCACAGCGCGCACAGTGTACCGATAATACCGTTAGCTACTGACAGCGTGCGACTGGAAAGGCCGGTGATATTGGCAAATCCCAAACCTGAGGCGTACAGCGCATTGTCGTTGGTGGTCCA
Source organism: Citrobacter sp. FP75 (assembly GCF_018342065.1). GTDB lineage: Bacteria > Pseudomonadota > Gammaproteobacteria > Enterobacterales > Enterobacteriaceae > Citrobacter. Next base: position 56,585 of record NZ_JAFDOE010000002.1, read on the forward strand.
GATGTTCAGGCCAAGCACCACAATCGCGGGCAGCAGCAGTCCCTGGGCAATCATCACGTCAGAGATATCGGCCTGTCCGACAGCGGCGGCACCCGCCGCGCCGAAGATAAACATCAGCGAGTTGCCAAGGAAAAACGCCACCATGGCAATCAGTACCGCGCCTTTGGCGTTGCGACCAAAGCGAACGAAGTCGGCGGTTAACGTTCCTGCACTGATAAACGAGCCGACCACCAGCGCCAGGGCGGTAGAGAAATTCAGCGGCGTCTGCGGCACTATCGCTTTTAAATGGTCTAACCCGCCGACATCGCTCACCGCCAGCCAGACGGAGTAGCTGCCAAGAACGACGATGGCGGGTACGGCGATGATAGATAAAACGGTCAGTGCCGAGATGCCAAAAAAGATGGTCAGGGTCATCAACAGACCGGAAACTGCAATCAGGATATTGACGTCAATTCCCGTCGCTTTGCCCACCGGGATAGCAAACATGGCCACACCCACGCCAAACCAGCCTACCTGCGTACCGCCCAGGAGCAGTGAGGGAAGCCATGAACCTTTCACACCAAATGAGTAACGCGCCAGAAGGTGGGTTGAGAGCCCCGTTTTTGCGCCGATGAAACCGAGAAATGCAGTGTATATACCGAGGAGAAGATTACCGAAGAGAACTGCCAGGAAGAAATCATTGTAGGAAAGACCGGTACCGAGCGTGCCTCCGGTCCACATACTGGCGGAAAAAAAGGTGAGCCCCAACATGACAAACGTTAGTGGAATCACGCCTTTCCGCGCCGCCAGAGGGACGGGGCCCTGGCTATAATTGTTGTCCTGCGACATAACGCCTCCATGAGTTTTGCCCAAAAAATCCGCCGCATAATATACAGTTTTAGGCATAAGGCAAACGTTTACGTATGATTTTTTGTTCTTTTTAATTCATTTGAATGATGTTTTTAGTGGTTTCACAAAAAAGGTGTTCATGTGAAGTAACTTACACGAGCCTGGCTGTGTGGTGAGTGTGCCTGGATAGAGTGAAAAGGTCGTGGTTCAGATATGCGCGAATCTGTTAAATACCTAACTTCGCGGAGATGGCATCAGTGCCTTATCGGCTCTCCCGTATGATCGTCTTACTTTTTTGGTGTTTTATCCTGAATTATAAAGAATTGCATTGCTTATTTGTCTTCGGTTTTATTTTGATAGGGTAATATTACCTGAGGTAAAAGACCCAGTGTATATATTAGGTTTTACCGATATTATTGTTTTGATTTATTTATTGTTTGTATAATTTCTTGCTTTAAATTATCGACATGAATAAAAGCTTGTTTTTTATTCTTTGTTATTTGTTTTGCTGATGATGTGATTATATAAATAGGCAAAAATGTTATATAACACGTGCGGTTAGAGAGAGTTAACGTTTTTAGTTAAAGACAATCTCCTTTTTAGGTAATGAATGCTATTACACTCCAACGTAATTAATATAGTAGGTGGGTTTTATGTGGTCTTTAAATATACATTTAGATAAGTTCATTATATTTGTTATTTGTATATTTCTCTGGTTTTTAATCCGCTTGTGCTATTTTATGATATCTTTCTATGTATTATGCTGATGACTGTTCCGTCATTTGTCTTTAAAATGCTCTATAAAATAAGTCCATCTAATGTTATTAGAGATGCTTAAAGCATATGTAAGTTAAAAATGATTTACATAGTAACATTAGAAGGAAATACTGCAGCCCGCCAAAATAATATTATCGAGCCGATAATAGTGATGTTATTTTTGGAATTCAAGGGCAATACCCTGAATTAATATTTAATCATCAATTATTAATGGCGAATTTTATCTTCTGGCAATAGTGGGTTTATTTCGTGCTGATGTTCGAAATTACGCCACAACATATAATGTTTTTAAGGATGAAAAATGAAAACTGTAGTTAAAACAGCGGTTTCTGCTGCGCTGGTCATGGGCTTTGCTTCTTTTGCTAATGCTGGAACCAACACCGGTACCGTGACTTTCACCGGTACTATTGAAGATTCCCCGTGTTCAATCGTTGTGGGTGACGAGCATCAGACCGTTAACCTGGGCCACATCGGTACCGGTTCTCTGCTCGGCGGTAAGAGTTCTTCTATGGTTGATTTCAACATCAACCTGGAAAACTGCGCCTTTACCACTGAGAAGAATATGTCTACCGTATTCTCCGCTACTGGCAATGAATCCACCAATAATGCCGGCAACATTGCGCTGATTAGCACTAAAGGCGAAATGGCAGGCTCCAGCATCGTGATTGGCGATGATAAAGGCAGCCGTATTGCACTAGGCGCTGAATCTACACAGGCAATGACCCTGGACGGCAGTGGCGTGGCGCTGGCTAACCAGACGCTGAACTTCAAAGCCTGGGTTCAGGGCGATTCCGCTGCATCTACTATCGATACCGGTGAATTCAGCAGCGTTGTAAATTTCGCAATTAGCTATCTGTAATCACAGTACGCCCCCGGCATGATGCCACCGGGGCGTTATTTATTTAATCCGGCATTCGCAAGAACGCTTTCCTGTCGCCGGATTATTTTCTCTTACAGCGGTACGACGTAATTCCCTTATCAAGGATGGTTTGTTTAATGCGTAAATATCCTTCTTTTCGTCTGAATACCCTGACCGTTATTTTTGGGATGGTGTTATCCGGCGGTATTGAAAATAGTTTTGCAGAACAGGCGATCCAATTTAATACGCAATTCCTGGATGTTAAAGACGGGGCAAAAGTTGACCTTGGCCGTTTCTCCCGTAAAGGTTATGTCATGCCCGGGAATTATACGCTGCAGGTGATGGTCAACCAGACGATCATTAGCCAGGAAAGCGTCATTACCTATGCGGCATCCGAAAACGTTCCGGATGAAAGCCTTCCCTGCCTGACGCCGGAACTGGTGTCATTATTTGGCCTGAAACCTGAAGTTTTTGAACATTTGCGTTGGATGCAGTCGGGATCCTGCCTCGAGCCAAATCAGCTGGAGGGGATGGCGTTACAAACCGATTTAGGAAAATCGACGCTCACTGTCGTTATTCCACAAGCGTGGCTTGAATATACGGATAAAGAGTGGGACCCGCCGTCCCGCTGGGATGAAGGGATCCCCGGGCTGTTATTTGACTACAGCGTGAACAGCCAGTGGCAACATCCGGAGCATGACTCTGACGATCGGTACGATGTCAGCGGCAACGGTACGCTGGGGGCGAATATTGGGCCATGGCGGTTACGCGCCGACTGGCAGGCCAGTTATCGTCATGAAGAGGCGGACGATAGTGATGATGACGACAGTTTTTCATCGCCGCAGACTCAGCGCAGCTGGGACTGGAGCCGCTACTATGCCTATCGTGCGATTCCCTCGCTGGGGGCGCAAATGAAGATTGGCGAAGATGCGCTGGTTTCCGATATTTTTGACAGCTTTAATTATGTTGGTGGCAGCCTTATCACCGACGATCAAATGCTGCCGCCTAATTTGCGGGGCTATGCGCCGGATATATCCGGTGTTGCGCGCACCAATGCGAAAGTCACGGTGACTCAGCAGGGGCGAGTGATCTATGAATCTCAGGTGCCAGCCGGTCCGTTTCGCATTCAGGACATTAACGAAACCGTGTCCGGCGATCTGCATGTGCGCATTGAAGAGCAGAACGGCCAGGTTCAGGAATATGATGTCAGTACGGCCTCGCTCCCTTACTTAACCCGTCCGGGCCAGTTGCGCTACAAAGTCGCCATTGGTCGTCCCCAGGACTGGGATCACCGTGTTGAAGGGTCGCTCTTTTCTACGGCTGAGCTCTCGTGGGGTATCACCAATGGCTGGTCGTTGTACGGCGGCGGGATTGGCGAACAGGATTACCAGGCGCTGGCGCTCGGCATCGGACACGATATGGCGGTATTGGGCGCACTCTCATTTGATATTACCCACTCCCGGGCCCGCGTACCGGACGGCAGCGACTACGGCGACGGCACTCTTCAGGGCAACTCGTTTCGCGCCAGCTATGCAAAAGATTTCGATGACCTGGACAGCCGTCTGACCTTCGCAGGCTACCGCTTCTCGGAACAGAACTACATGACTATGGATGAATATCTGGATGCGAACAGCAGTGATGGCGATCGTATCCGTGCAGGTCATGACAAAGAAATGTATACCCTGACGTATAGCCAGACTTTCAGCGACCTCAATGTGAATGCCTACGTCAACTTTACCCATCGTACCTACTGGAACCGCCCCAGTCAGGACAGCTATAACCTGACGCTATCTCATTTCTTTTCCGTGGGGGAAATACGGAACCTCAGCGTATCCATTAATGGCTACCGCAATGAATATGATGATGAGGCGGACGATGGGGTTTTTGTCTCGCTGACCGTGCCGTGGGGCTCCGACCGGACCTTAAGCTATAACGGTTCTTATAGCGGTGACAACAATACCAATCAGGTGGGCTACTACGAGCGGCTGGACGATAACAACAACTACCAGATTAACGCCGGGAAAGGCAACAACGGCGCCACGCTGGATGGTTACTACCGGCACCAGGCCAGCTTCACCGACGTGGATGCCAGCCTGAACTATCAGGAAGGTGAGTACACGTCCGGCGGGCTGTCGCTGCGCGGCGGCGCGACGCTGACCGCCAGAGGCGGGGCGCTGCACCGTACCGGCGTTACGGGCGGCACGCGACTGCTGGTTGATGTGGATCAGCAGGCGGATGTGCCGGTCGGCGGCTACGGCACGCCGGTGTATACCAACATCTTTGGTAAAGCGGTGCTGACCGACGTCAACGACTATTACCGTAACCAGGTGAAAATCGACGTCACAAAACTGCCGGAAAATGCTGAAGCCATTAATTCCGTTGCTCAGGCGACGCTGACGGAAGGGGCCATCGGCTATCGTCATCTGGAAGTGGTCAGCGGTGAAAAAGCGATGGCGGTTATCCGGTTGCGCAATGGCGAATACCCGCCATTTGGCGCCGAGGTGAAAAATGAGCACCAGCAGCAGGTCGGGATTGTGGACAGCGACGGCAGTGTCTACCTGATCGGTGTCAACGCTGGCGAACGGATGCAGGTGAGTTGGGATGGACTGCAACAGTGTGAAGTGATGCTACCTGCACCTCTGCCGGATGATTTGTACAGCGGTTTGTTGCTGCCGTGTCAGGGTGCCGGGGCTCTGCCTGTACCAGAACCCGCGCCGGAGATTCGACCAATGTTACAGCAGCAGAGCCGGTTACAGCCCTCGTCGGCACCTGAGGCGATCTCTGCTCGCTCCCAATTAACTGATTAAAAATGGATGTCTCTATGAATGGAAATCTTCACTACCGGCTGTTGTCTGCATTGTTGACTGGCGGGTTTGCGCTGTCGACACTGAACGTTCAGGCGGCAGTGGCCCCCGACCGTACCCGCCTGGTATTTAAAGGCGATGATAAATCGATCAGTGTCGACTTAAAGAACTCCAGCGATAAATTACCCTATCTTGCCCAGTCGTGGGTTGAAGATGGTAAGGGCAACAAAATCACCTCGCCGCTGATGGCTATTCCGCCCGTTCAGCGAATCGAAACGCAGGCGACCGGGCAGGTTAAAATTCAGGGCATGCCGGCATTAAGCGCCCTGCCACAGGATAAAGAAACGCTCTTTTACTACAACGTGCGCGAGATCCCGCCAAAAAGCGATAAACCCAATACGCTGCAGATTGCCCTGCAGACGCGCATCAAGCTGTTTTACCGCCCGGCGGCCATAGCGAAAGTGGACGCCCAGCACCCCTGGCAATATAAGGTCACGCTGGCCCGCCAGGGCGACGGCTGGCAGGTGAATAACCCGACGCCTTACTACGTGATTATCAGCGACGCCGCGAGCAAGGCGAACGGCAAAACCGCGACCGGATTCGCGCCGCTGGTGATCGCACCGGGCAGCAGCCAGAGCATGGCGGTGAAGGCGGGCGACCTCGGCTCCTCGCCGGTGCTGACCTATGTGGACGACTACGGCGCGCGCCTGCCGATGGTGTTCAACTGCAGTAGCAGCCCGTGTGCGGTGAATGAAGAGCAGACCCGGAAAGCGCAAACTCGTCAGTAAGGGGAAAGAGATGACGCGACTCACGATAATTCGCTCAGCCACTTTGCTGCTGATGGTCAGCGCAGCGGCTTCGCTGTGGGCGGCAAACAAAACGGTGAACCTGAAACTGATGATCGCCATTAACGCCCCACCGCCCTGCACGGTAAACGCCCCTACGGTAGAGTTCGGCACGATGATGACGACGCAGGTGGATGGCAGTAGCAATGTGCAACTGGTGGCCTACAACCTGATCTGTTCCGGTGGCGGCAGTGATTATGATTATCTGAAGATGCAGGTTCAGGGACCCTCGATGATGGTAAACGGTGAATCGGTCTTAAAAACGGATGTGGATGGGTTAGGCATTCGCCTGCAAACGCAGGCGGATAAAACGCTGCTGCCCGTCGGGACTTCTGACTGGTGGAACTTTCAGGCCGACAAAACGGATCCGGTGTTAGAGGCTGTGCTGGTGAAGCCCGCAGGAACAACGCTTACGGCAGGAGAGTTCAATGCGGCGGCAACCTTAGTGGTGGATTACCAATGAATAAATTCGCGATTGCGCTGTTACTCTGCGCCAGCGGTGCCGCACAGGCAGCAGATAACCTGAAATTTCACGGCACGCTGGTGGCGGGGCCGAAATGCACCATCGATAACGGCAACACCATCGACGTGAATTTTAATAACGTGCTGATCGAGAAGATCAACGGCAGCAATTACAGCCAGCCGGTGCCCTACACCATTACCTGTGACTCTACTTATCGCGACGATTCGATGGCCATGACGCTGACGCTGAGCGGCACCGCTGTGGCGTTTAATAACGCAGCGATTGCGACCAGCGTGGATGGGCTGGGTATTGAACTGCGGCAGAACAATACGCCGTTTAAGGTGGGCAGCACGCTCACGATTAACGAAGCCTCCCGGCCGACGCTGACGGCGGTGCCGGTGAAGAAAAGTGGGGCGACGCTGAAGGAAGGCGGATTTGAGGCATGGGCGACGCTTCAGGTGGATTACCAATGAGGACAGGATGGGTGCTGGCGTGCGTGGGGTTACTGGCGTTTTCCGGGGCGCAGGCGAGCGGGGATAACCTGCGTTTTCACGGTAGCCTGGTGGCCAGCGCCTGCACGGTGGTGGCCAACGGCGGCACGCTGGCGGAGGTGACCTTTCCGGCGCTCAGTGCAGGCGATTTACTGCTGGCGCCTTCCGCGCCGCAGCCCTTTACCCTGCAACTGAACGACTGCGACAGCGCGCTCAGCAACGGCGTGCGGGTGACCTTTACCGGCACGGAGGCCGCCGGGCTGAAGGGCTCTCTGGCGCTGGATGCCAGTTCGGCGGCGGGCGGCGTGGCGATCGGCATCCGGACGCTGGCCGGCAACGCGGTGGCGATGAATAACACCACCGGGACGACCTTCACGCTGGCGTCGGGAAATAACCAGCTGACGCTAAATGCGGTGGTGCAGGCGATCCCTCCGGCAGGCATCACCAGCGGGGCATTTTCCGCTTCGGCAACGGTCAATTTTGAGTATCTTTGATATGAACAACAAAATATTACTGGCGATCTTGCTGCTGTTTTTAGGCTTCAGCTCAAGCGGTATGGCGCAGGTGCAAAACAAACAAAAAGTAGGCAATACCTTTCAGGCTGTAGGTATTTATTATGGTGCCGGGAAGATGGGGGCGACTACCGTCGACATTAATATTATGGTAGCGACACCGAGAGGCGTATATTACGGTGTCTACAGTATGCCGCAGAAGAAAAATCAAAACGCGACACTCAAATCGTGGAGCGGTCCAGGTACTGCTCCTGTATTAACGCTTAAAAGTTTCACGAACGTTGATTACTCTCTTTGCCCTGGAATAGACCGTAGCATGTATAGTTGTCGAAAAAATGTCTTCGATATTACGGTATCACAGGATAATGACGGCTGCCCGTGGCTAACAAGTACCTATGCATACAGTTATCCCACCACACCATCTCCATATATTGACAATTATCGGGGGCCGACAGTTCGTGATTCCAGATGTACAGTCCCCGTTGATACTTATGATGTCTCCTGGTCCCCCGATGCCGTTCAACATGATAAACTGCTGAAAATAACGCCAAGTGGCGGAACTATGGAGACCACGCTGCATACCTATCTGATGGAAAGCGGTATGCTGTGCGACGGCAGTAAGTTTGACGAACGGGGCGCGGGGTGCCGTTTTGTTGCCACCGGGACAACGCTAACGGTGCTGGGATGCGACAATAATATTGTCACCACCACCGCCGTTGTGCATCCGATTATTGACGTCGAGTTGCATGATATCAAGGTGTCCGTAAACACGAAGAATATCGGCTCCGGAATGATCAAGGCGACCTGTAACTTCCAGTATATTATTGAGCAGCTTTAGCGCTGCACATCAGGCGGAGGCGTTTATCCTCCGCCTGATGTTGTGATTACACTCCCAGCCAGTTCATGATGCCATCCGCCGCTTTACGCCCTTCGGCAATCGCAGTCACCACCAGATCGGAACCTCGCACGATGTCGCCACCGGCGAAGATTTTCGGGTTGCTGGTCTGGAAGGCGATGTCACTGCGTTCCGGAGCGATAATCCGGCCCTGAGAATCCAGTTCGACGCTGTGTTTTGCCAGCCACTCCATGTTGTGCGGGCGGAAACCAAACGCCATGACCACCGCATCAGCCGGAACAACGTGCTCGGAACCGGCGACGATCTCCGCACGGCGACGCCCCTTCGCATCCGGTTCACCCATTTCGGTACGCGCCATTTTCACGCCGCATACTTTACCGTTGGCATTCACTTCCACGCCTAACGGCTGGACGTTGAACTGGAATTCCACGCCTTCTTCACGCGCGTTTTTCACTTCGCGTCGGGAGCCGGGCATGTTTTCTTCATCACGACGATAAGCACAGGTTACATGTGTGGCTCCCTGACGAACAGAGGTCCGCACGCAGTCCATCGCCGTGTCGCCACCGCCCAGCACCACTACGCGTTTACCTTCCATACTGACGAACGGTTCGTCAGTGGTCTCGCCAAAACCCATCAGCTGTTTCGTATTGGCGATCAGGAACGGCAGCGCATCGAATACGCCATCGGCATCTTCGTTTTCCAGTCCGCCGCGCATCGATTGATAGGTGCCGACGCCGAGGAACACGGCGTCGTAATCTTTCAGCAGCTCGTCGAGCTGTACGTCGCGGCCCACTTCCACATTCAGTTTGAACTCAATACCCATGCCGGTGAAGATTTCACGGCGACGGGTCATCACCTCTTTCTCCAGCTTGAAGGCCGGGATACCGAAGGTCAGCAGACCGCCGATTTCCGGATGACGGTCAAAGACCACCGCTTTCACGCCGTTTCGGGTAAGTACATCAGCACAGGCCAGTCCTGCCGGACCCGCGCCGATAATCGCCACACGTTTGTCTGTCTGACGAACGCCGGTCATATCCGGACGCCAGCCCATCTCGAACGCTTTATCATTGATATAGCGCTCGATGTTACCGATGGTCACCGCGCCGAACTCGTCGTTCAGGGTACAGGATCCTTCACACAGACGATCCTGCGGGCAGACGCGCCCGCAAACTTCCGGCAGGGTGTTAGTCTGGTGTGACAGCTCGGCCGCTTCAAAAATACGCCCCTCGTTGGCCAGCTTCAGCCAGTTCGGGATGTAGTTATGCACCGGGCACTTCCACTCGCAGTACGGGTTGCCGCACGACAGGCAGCGATCCGCCTGCGCTTTGGCCTGACCTTCGGAAAACGGCTCATAGATCTCGATAAATTCGATCTTACGGATCTTCAGCGGCTTCTTCGGCGGATCAACGCGCTGCAGGTCGATAAATTGGTATACGTTCTGACTCATAATGACCCCTTACTGCGCCTGCACACGCAGCTCGGCTGCGCTACGACTACGATGACCCAACAGTGCTTTCACATCACTGGACTTCGGTTTAACCAGCGCGAATTTCGCCGAGAATGCCGGCCAGTTGGCCAGGATCTCTTCCCCGCGTGACGAACCGGTATGCTGAACGTGCTCGGTGATAAGCCCACGCAGATGCTCTTCGTGGATAGCCAGTGAGTCCACGCTCAGGACTTCGACCAGTTCAGGGTTGACGCGTTTGCGGAATTCTCCGTCTTCGTCCAGCACGTAGGCGAAGCCGCCCGTCATGCCTGCGCCGAAGTTAACGCCCGTCTTACCGAGAATGCAGACGATGCCGCCGGTCATATATTCACAGCCGTTGTCGCCAATGCCTTCTACCACAGTGATGGCGCCGGAGTTACGTACCGCAAAGCGCTCACCCGCACGGCCTGCGGCAAACAGACGACCACCGGTGGCACCGTACAGGCAGGTGTTGCCGATAATGCTCGCCTCATGGCTGCGGAAAGCAGAGCCAACCGGAGGACGCACTGCCAGCAGGCCACCCGCCATACCTTTACCGACATAGTCGTTGGCATCGCCGGTCAGATACAGCTCCACGCCGCCCGCGTTCCACACGCCAAAGCTTTGGCCTGCGGTGCCGCTGAAATGCGCTTTAATTGGGTCAGAAGCCAGCCCCTGATCGCCGTGCGTCTGAGCGATATACCCCGACAGCGATGCGCCGACTGAACGATCGGTGTTGCGGATATCGAACCAGAAGGTTTTGCTCTGGCGCTCATCTACAAACGGTTTTGCCTGTTGCAGCAGCTGTGCGTTGAGCACGCCGTTGTCAAACGGCGGGTTGTTCTCGGTGCAGTAAACCGCTTTGCCTGGGTGAGGTTGTGCGGTTTCCAGCAGGTGAGACAGCGCCAGCTTCTGCTGCTTGGCGGTAAACCCTTCCAGCTCTTTGAGCAAGTCGGTGCGACCAATCAGATCCACCAGGCGTTTTACGCCAAGTGAAGCCATCAGCTCACGGGTTTCACGGGCGACAAATTCAAAGTAGTTGGTCACTTTGAACGGCAGGCCGTGGTAGTGATTTTTACGCAGTTTTTCATCCTGAGTTGCCACGCCGGTTGCGCAGTTGTTCAGGTGGCAAATACGCAGATATTTACAGCCCAGCGCGACCATCGGACCGGTACCGAAGCCAAAGCTTTCCGCGCCCAGAATTGCCGCTTTGATGATATCGACGCCGGTTTTCAGTCCGCCATCGACCTGTAAACGGATCTTGTGACGCAGACCGTTAGCTACCAGCGCCTGCTGGGTTTCCACCAGCCCCAATTCCCACGGGCAACCGGCGTATTTCACCGACGACAGCGGGCTGGCACCGGTACCGCCGTCGTAACCGGCGATGGTGATCAGATCCGCATAGGCTTTCGCCACACCGGTGGCGATCGTGCCGACGCCCGGTTCGGAAACCAGCTTCACGGAGATCATCGCCTTCGGGTTAACCTGTTTCAGGTCGAAAATCAGCTGTGCTAAGTCCTCGATAGAGTAGATATCGTGGTGTGGCGGTGGGGAGATTAAGGTCACGCCCGGCACTGAATAACGCAGCTTGGCGATGTACGGGGTGACTTTGTCCCCCGGCAGCTGACCGCCTTCGCCCGGCTTCGCGCCCTGCGCGACTTTAATCTGGATGACGTCGGCGTTGACCAGATACGCCGGAGTCACGCCGAAGCGACCAGAAGCGACCTGCTTGATGCGCGACACTTTGTTGGTGCCGTAGCGAGCAGGGTCTTCGCCGCCTTCGCCGGAGTTGGAGTTACCGCCGATGCTGTTCATCGCTTCGGCCAGCGCTTCATGCGCTTCCGGGCTTAACGCGCCGATAGACATGGCTGCGGTATCAAAGCGTTTAAACAGTTCGGTTGCCGGTTCTACGTCGTCAATACTTATCGCTTCATCGCCAGGGGCGATGGCGAGTAGATCGCGCAGCGTGGCCGCCGGGCGCTCGTTTACAAGCGCGGCATACTCCTGATAGTCGCTGTATTCGCCGCTTTGTACCGCCTGTTGCAGCGTGCGCACTACGTCCGGGTTGTAGGCGTGATATTCACCACCGTGGACGTACTTCAGCAAGCCACCCTGGCTAATGGGTTTGCGCGCCAGCCAGGCATGTTTGGAGAGATTCAACAGATCCTGCTGGAAGTCGGTAAAGCCCGCGCCGCTGATGCGGCTGACCACGCCCTGGAAGCACAGCGCCACCACGTCGTCGTGCAGGCCCACGGCTTCGAACAGCTTCGAGCAGCGGTAAGAGGCAATGGTCGAAATGCCCATTTTGGACATGATTTTGTATAGACCTTTGTTGATGCCGTTACGGTAGTTCAGCATCACGGTGCGATAATCTTTGGCAATCGCCTGAGTGTCGATCAGACGTCCCAGCGTTTCATACGCGAGGTACGGATAAATGGCCGTCGCGCCGAAGCCCAGCAGCACGGCAAAATGGTGTGGGTCACGGGCGCTGGCGGTTTCAACGATGATGTTGGCGTCGCAACGCAGGTTTTGTTCTACCAGGCGTGTTTGCACCGCACCCACCGCCATCGGTGCCGGAACCGGCAGGCGGTTTTTGGCGATGTTACGGTCAGAGAGCACCAGCAGCACCGTGCCGTTACGCACCATCTGTTCGGCCTTATCGCACAATGCTTTGACGGTTTCTTCCAGCGTGGTTTCGCTTACGTCGAAGGTGATATCCAGTCGATCAGCGCGATAATGCTCTTCTTTCATGGTGGTGAGCTGGGTGAAATCGGAGTACAGCAGGATCGGCGATTTAAAGCTCAGGCGGTGTGCCTGGCCTTCCGCTTCACAGAAGACGTTCATCTCACGACCGATGCTGGTGGCCAGTGACATGACGTGCGCTTCACGCAGCGGGTCGATCGGCGGGTTGGTGACCTGCGCGAACTGCTGGCGGAAGTAGTCGTAAATGATGCGCGGCTGGCTGGAAAGCACGGCAAACGGGGTGTCGTCACCCATGGAACCGACCGCTTCCTGACCGTTTTCACCGAGCACGCGGATCACGGAGTCCAGCTCCTCAGCGCTGTAGTTAAACTGTTTCTGGAAGCTGGCGAGGGTGTCATCGTCCAGTTCACGGCTGCCGACCTGATCGTCAGCCAGGTCTTCGAACGGCACCAGACGACGGACGTTCTTTTCCATCCACTCTTTGTACGGGTGGCGGCTTTTCAGGTCATCATCGGTTTCGGCAGAGTGCAGAATACGCCCGCTGCGGGTATCGATAACCATCAGCTCGCCAGGGCCAACACGGCCTTTCTCAACCACTTCATCCGGCTGGTAATCCCAGATCCCGACTTCAGAGGCGCAGGTAATCAGCTTGTCTTTGGTGATGACGTAGCGCGCCGGGCGCAGGCCGTTACGGTCAAGGTTACAGGCGGCAAAACGGCCGTCAGACATCACAATGCCTGCCGGGCCGTCCCACGGTTCCATGTGCATAGAGTTAAAGTCAAAGAACGCGCGCAGCTCCGGGTCCATATCCGGGTTGTTCTGCCAGGCCGGTGGAACCAGTAAGCGCATGGCGCGGATGATGTCCATCCCGCCTGCCAGCAGCAGCTCAAGCATGTTATCCATCGAGCTGGAGTCGGAGCCGGTTTCGTTAACGAACGGTGCGGCATCGTGCAGATCGGGGATCAGCGGCGTCTGGAACTTATAGGTACGGGCGCGCGCCCACTGGCGGTTACCGGTAATGGTATTGATTTCACCGTTGTGCGCCAGGTAGCGGAACGGCTGCGCCAGCGGCCAGCGCGGTACGGTATTGGTGGAGAAGCGCTGGTGGAACAGGCAGATGGCCGATTCCAGACGCAGGTCCGCGAGATCCAGGTAAAAGCGCGGCAGATCCGCCGGCATACACAGACCTTTATAGATATTGACCAGATTCGACAAGCTACAAACGTAGAAGTCTTTATCGTCCTGGAGGCGTTTCTCGATGCGGCGACGCGCGATAAACAGGCGGCGCTCCATATCGCGTGGACGCCAGCCCGCAGGGGCGTTGACAAAAATTTGTTCAATACGGGGTAGGGAGGAAAGGGCGATTTCACCGAGAACACCATCGTTGGTCGGCACGTCGCGCCAGCCGACAATCGACAGAGTCTCCTGCTGTAATTCTTCTTCGACGATGCGACGAGATGCCGCCGCCAGCTCAGTGTCTTTATTTAAAAAGATCATGCCGACCGCGTAGTTTTTGGCTAAACGCCAGCCGCGCTCTTCGGCAACGATGCGGAAAAAGCGATCGGGTTTTTGTAATAACAGGCCGCAGCCGTCGCCGGTTTTACCGTCAGCGAGGATGGCTCCACGGTGCTGCATACGGGCCAGTGCGTGTATGGCGGTACGCACTACCTTGTGGCTAGGTTCGCCTTCTATGTGGGCGATCAGGCCGAAACCACAGTTATCCTTCTCAAGGGATTTATCGTACAACATATCAGTGAACCTCCCCAGGCTCTGCGGGACACCGCTCCGATACCGTTTGCGCACAGGCACACCAAGAGCATGGCGACGGGGGTTGCGCGTTATACGCTTACCTCGCATTCGCCCTCTTTAATCCTTTTCGCATAGGTCAAACAAGTTTGAGGACTTGCTTCAGAGGGAATCTCAATTACTGCATAAATATGATGAGCAGGCTGCTCATCCAGAAAGCTTCCAGCGGATTTCCACGTTATCGGGAATCCACACACAGGTCAAATGGCAATCTTATTTATGCAAAAATGTGCTATAGGTCGATTAACATTATGAATGTATTGAAAATAATGGTGTTTTTACATTGATTTAACGCACGGGGAGTGGAGGGGGAAGTGTGATCTGTCTCACTGTAAGAAAGGCCTGTTATCGCTTGTCCTCCCTTTGTTTATCGCGATTTTTGGCATTTTATGCTGGTTTGTAGAGTTTGCGCGTCTTAAAGATACTGTTTTTATTCGTGGGCCGTCAGAAGATAAAAAAAATCACAGGATATAAGGAAAAGTAATCATATTTTGATTGAATGAAATTTCGATAATTTTGATTTGTTATGCAATAAATAAAAGCACGCCAGGGCGATTGATCCAGGTCATCGCCGACTGGGGCTAAAAATGGCAGGCTTTGGCCTCTTTTCAAGGCGCGGTCTATCAGATTATGCAGTTACAGAAATTAGTCAATATGTTTGGTGGGGATCTTTCTCGTCGTTATGGGCAAAAGGTTCATAAACTCACGCTGCACGGCGGGTTTAGCTGCCCAAATCGTGATGGCACCATTGGACGTGGCGGGTGCACCTTCTGTAATGTCGCCTCTTTTGCCGATGAGGCGCAGCAGCAGCATTCCATTGCTGAGCAGCTCGAACATCAGGCACAGCTGGTGAATCGCGCCAAACGCTATCTGGCCTATTTTCAGGCTTATACCAGCACCTTTGCTGAAGTGCAGGTGCTGCGCTCTATGTATCAACAGGCGGTCAGCCAGGCCAATATTGTCGGGCTATGCGTCGGGACGCGTCCCGACTGCGTGCCGGAGGCGGTGCTCGATCTGCTTTGTGAGTATAAAGACCAGGGCTATGAGGTATGGCTGGAGCTCGGTCTGCAAACCGCGCATGACAAAACGCTGCACCGTATTAACCGCGGCCATGATTTTGCCTGCTACCAGCGCACCACACAATTGGCGCGAGAGCGCGGGCTGAAAGTGTGCTCGCATCTGATTGTCGGCTTGCCGGGGGAAGGGCAGGCAGAATGTCTGCAAACGCTGGAGCGCGTGGTGGAGACCGGCGTTGATGGCATTAAGCTGCATCCGTTGCATATCGTGAAGGGCAGCATTATGGCGAAGGCCTGGGAGGCCGGACGTCTGAGCGGTATTGCGCTTGCCGATTACACGGTAACCGCCGGTGAAATGATTCGCCATACCCCACCGGAGATCATCTATCACCGTATTTCCGCCAGCGCCCGTCGCCCGACGCTGTTAGCGCCATTATGGTGTGAGAATCGCTGGACCGGGATGGTCGAACTGGACCGTTATCTCAATATCAACGGCGTGCAGGGATCTGCCCTCGGACGCCCCTGGAGTCCGCCGACAGCATAGTGCTGTGAGGGAAATAACGCATTTCTTGCACAATCTTAAACGTCACGCCGAGAATTGAGTATTATTGTGCCAAGTTGTCGTGAAGGAACCCTCTATGAAGCAAATTCGAATGCTGGCGCAGTATTATGTCGACCTGATGATGAAGTTAGGTCTGGTGCGATTTTCGCTGCTATTGGCGCTGGCTTTGGTGGTGTTGGCAATTGTGGTGCAGATGGCTGTCACCATGGTGCTGCATGGCCAGGTAGAAAGTATTGATGTCATCCGCTCTATCTTTTTTGGCCTGTTAATTACCCCCTGGGCAGTCTATTTCCTTTCAGTGGTGGTGGAGCAACTGGAGGAGTCCCGACAACGCCTGTCACGACTGGTAGAAAAGCTGGAAGAGATGCGCGAGCGCGATCTCAAGCTCAACGTGCAGTTGAAGGACAATATTGCACAGCTCAATCAGGAGATAGTCGAACGTGAAAAGGCGGAAGCAGAGCGCCGGGATACGTTTGAACAGCTTAAAGTTGAAATCAAAGAGCGTGAAGAAGCGCAGATCCAGCTTGAGCAACAGTCTTCATTTTTACGTTCTTTTCTCGATGCCTCGCCGGACCTGGTGTTTTATCGCAATGAAGATAAAGAATTTTCCGGCTGTAACCGTGCGATGGAGCTGTTGACCGGGAAGAGTGAAAAGCAGCTGGTGAATTTAAAACCGGCTGATGTTTACTCCCCTGAGGCGGCTGAGAAGGTTATCGAAACCGACGAGAAGGTATTCCGCCATAATGTCTCGTTAACTTATGAGCAATGGCTGGACTACCCGGACGGGCGTAAAGCCTGCTTTGAAATTCGTAAAGTCCCTTACTATGACCGCGTCGGTAAGCGACACGGCCTGATGGGCTTTGGTCGTGATATTACCGAGCGTAAGCGCTACCAGGATGCGCTAGAACGCGCCAGCCGCGACAAGACCACCTTCATCTCAACCATCAGCCACGAACTGCGTACACCGCTGAACGGCATTGTCGGCTTAAGCCGGATCCTGCTGGATACGGATCTGACCGCTGAACAGGAAAAATACCTGAAAACTATCCATGTTTCCGCCGTGACGTTGGGGAATATTTTCAATGATATTATCGACATGGATAAGATGGAGCGGCGTAAAGTTCAGCTCGATAACCAGCCGATAGATTTCACCAGCTTTATGGCCGATCTGGAAAACCTCTCCGGCCTGCAGGCGCAGCAAAAAGGGCTACGCTTTGTTCTTGATCCGACATTGCCGCTGCCGCATAAGGTCATTACCGACGGAACGCGTCTGCGGCAAATCCTGTGGAATCTGATCAGCAACGCCGTGAAGTTCACCCAGCAAGGGCAGGTCACCGTGCGGGCGCGCTATGACAAAGGCAACATGCTGCATTTTGAAGTGGAAGATTCCGGTATCGGTATTCCGCAGGATGAGCAGGACAAAATCTTCGCCATGTATTATCAGGTGAAAGACAGTAATGGCGGTAAACCGGCCACCGGTACCGGGATTGGCCTTGCCGTATCGAAGCGTCTGGCGAAAAACATGGGCGGCGATATTACGGTTTCCAGCCAGCCGGGGAAAGGCTCCGTCTTTACGCTGACCGTTCATGCCCCTGCCGTCGCCGAAGAGATTGAAGACGCCTTCGAAGAAGACGACATGCCGCTGCCTGCTCTGAATGTGCTGCTGGTGGAAGATATTGAACTGAACGTCATTGTCGCCCGTTCGGTGCTGGAAAAACTGGGCAACAGCGTGGATGTCGCCATGACCGGGAAAGCCGCGCTGGAAATGTTCCAGCCGGGTGAGTACGACCTGGTGCTGTTGGATATTCAGCTGCCGGATATGACGGGCCTGGATATCTCCAGAGAGTTGACGCAAAAATACGTGCGGGAAGAGCTGCCGCCGCTGGTGGCACTCACCGCCAACGTTTTGAAAGATAAAAAAGAATATCTGGAAGCAGGTATGGATGACGTGCTGAGTAAGCCGCTGTCAGTACCGGCGTTAACCGCCATGATCAAAAAATACTGGGATACCCAAAACAAAGAGGAGAGCACTGTGACATCTGAAGAAAGCAGTAAATCGCAAGCGCTGTTAGATATTCCCATGTTGGAACAATACCTCGAGCTGGTGGGACCGAAGTTAATTACTGACGGGCTGGCGGTGTTCGAAAAGATGATGCCGGGATATTTGAGCGTGCTGGAGTCCAATCTGACCGCGCGTGATAAAAAAGGCGTTGTTGAAGAAGGCCACAAAATCAAAGGTGCGGCGGGGTCAGTCGGTCTGCGCCACCTGCAACAGCTGGGCCAGCAAATTCAATCACCGGACCTTCCTGCCTGGGAAGATAATGTGGGTGAATGGATTGAAGAGATGAAGCAGGAGTGGCAGCACGACGTGGCAGTATTAAGAGCCTGGGTGGCGAGCGTGGAAAAAAAATGACCCCGGCTTAACCGGGGTGCGCGAATACTGCGCCAACACCAGGGAAATCGTGGCTGCGCCGTAAATTATTATCATTGTTTACAAGGGCGCAGCCCTATTTTTCAGGCCGCACGCAGTTAAGATAGCAAATCTTAAATAATTTGTTACATGAATCAGTTAAATGTGTGAAGCGTAGCATTTTAATAAGAATTATTAATATGCTTCAGCCAGTTGCGAAAGGAGTATCACGATGAAAAAAATTGGCGTAGTGCTCGGCGGATGCGGTGTGTATGACGGCTCGGAGATCCATGAGGCCGTGTTAACGCTGCTGGCGATTGCCCGCAACGGAGCTCAGGCCATCTGCTTTGCGCCCGATAAACAACAAGCCGATGTGATTAATCATCTGACGGGCGAGCCTATGCAGGAAACCCGCAATGTCCTGATTGAGGCTGCACGTATAACTCGTGGTGATATTCGCCCCCTTGCTCAGGCTGTCTCTACGGAACTGGATGCGCTGATTGTGCCCGGCGGGTTTGGTGCGGCGAAGAATCTGAGTAATTTCGCCAGCCAGGGCAGCGAATGTCGGGTGGATAGCGACTTAGCCGCACTGGCGGTAGCCATGCATCAATCCGGTAAGCCGTTGGGGTTTATGTGCATTGCACCCGCCATGTTGCCCAAAATTTTTGATTTCCCGCTGCGTCTGACCATCGGTACGGATATCGATACGGCAGAGGTGCTGGAAGAGATGGGGGCAGAACATGTGCCTTGTCCGGTCGATGATATCGTGGTTGATGAAGACCACAAAATCGTGACTACGCCCGCTTATATGCTGGCGCAGGATATCGCTCAGGCGGCGAGTGGTATCGACAAGCTGGTATCGCGCGTACTGGTGCTGACTGAATGAAAAAAGGAGTGACCGCCTTTTTACGGCGTATTTTTCTGCGGGCGGTTATTGTCCTCGCCGTGTTCTGGGGTGGGGGCATCGCGCTTTTCAGTGTGATGCCAGTACCTTTCTCGGCGGTAATGGTTGAACGACAAATTAGCGCCTGGCTACACGGCGATTTTGGCTATGTGGCACATTCTGACTGGGTCAGTATGGATGAGATATCGCCGTGGATGGGGCTGGCGGTCATTGCCGCAGAAGACCAAAAATTTCCTCAGCATTGGGGATTTGATGTTACCGCGATAGAAAAAGCGCTGGCGCATAATGAGCGCAATGAAAACCGCATTCGTGGGGCGTCGACGCTCTCGCAGCAGACGGCAAAAAACCTCTTTCTCTGGGACGGGCGCAGCTGGGT
This sequence comes from Citrobacter sp. FP75, assembly GCF_018342065.1. GTDB lineage: Bacteria > Pseudomonadota > Gammaproteobacteria > Enterobacterales > Enterobacteriaceae > Citrobacter. The sequence goes on from NZ_JAFDOE010000002.1 coordinate 76,262, forward strand.
GCGTAAAGGTCTCGAGGCCGGGCTCACGCTGGGCATGGAAACGGTCTGGAGCAAGAAACGTATTCTGACCGTTTATCTGAATATCGCGGAGTTTGGCGACGGTGTATTCGGCGTAGAGGCGGCGGCGCAACGTTATTTTCATAAACCCGCCAGTCGCTTGAGTCAGTCAGAAGCGGCATTGCTGGCAGCGGTGCTGCCAAATCCCCTGCGTTTTAAGGCGAATGCTCCATCAGGCTATGTGCGTAACCGTCAGGTGTGGATCATACGGCAAATGCGTCAGTTAGGCGGTGAGTCGTTTATGCGGGAAAATAAGCTGTATTAACGGGTTTATTGCCGGATGTGGCGAGACAGCCTTATCCGGCCAACGGGACTAGTCTTCGTCAAATCCCGAATTAAACAGCGCAATCACCGCTGCCAGGGCTTCAACTTCCTGTGGACCGGAGGCTTCAACCTCTATCTGGCGACCTTTGGCGGAATCCAGCATCAGCAAAGCAATCACGCTGTTCGCTTCCGCCTCTGTGCCTTCATCGTTACGCAACAGCACTTCCGCTTCGAAACCCTGCATTAATTCAAACAGCTTCATGGCTGGCCGGGCGTGCATGCCCAGCTTATTGGTGATTTCAACAGTTTGCTTCACGGTCATGATTTGCGTTTTTCCAGCGTACGATGGCGTGACTGTACGTTTTTACCGCGTGAACGGAAGTAGTCTGCCAGCTGCTCTGCAATATACACCGAACGGTGTTTCCCGCCGGTACAGCCGATGGCTACGGTGAGGTAGCTGCGGTTGTTGGTCTCCAGCATGGGTAACCATAGCTCAAGATAGCTGCGAGTCTGGTAGATAAAATTGTGTACTTCTGTGTGACGGTCGAGAAACGCGGCGACAGGGCGGTCAAGACCGGTCATTGGACGCAGTTTAGGGTCCCAGTGCGGATTCGGCAGGAAGCGCACGTCAAAGACGTAATCCGCATCAATGGGGATACCGTGTTTGAAGCCAAAGGACTCGAATACCATGGTCAGTTCACGTTCACGCTTGCCCAGCAGTCGGGTACGCAACATTTCTGCCAGTTCATGAACGGACATTTCAGACGTGTCGACGATCAGGTCAGCGCGGGAGCGCAGCGGCTCCAGCAAGTCGCTTTCCTTATCAATTGCGCTTTCCAGAGATAAATTTTTGCTGGAGAGTGGGTGCAGTCGACGGGTATCACTGTAGCGGCGGATTAGCGTGTTACGGTCAGCATCAAGGAACAGCAGCTGCGGCGAGAAACCTTCAGGCAGGTTATTCATTGCCTGCTCGAAAATTTCTGGCGACTCTGGCATGTTGCGCACATCAATGCTGACGGCCGCAGAAATTTGGCGATCGGCCAATGTACGGGCCAGATCGGGCAACAGCACTACGGGAAGGTTATCCACGCAGTAAAAACCCATATCTTCCAGCGCACGCAGGGCGACCGATTTGCCTGACCCTGAACGACCGCTGACGATCATCAGTACCATGTACTGTTTCTCCTCACAACGACAAAAAAGGATGCCATTGGGTTGTTATGCTTCATCCTGTCCACCTTCGGTGTCCGTGATGATTTGATACAGCTCCTGGTCACTCTGCGCGGCGCGCAGGCGACGACAGATGGTTTTATCTGCCAGACGTTTTGCAACCAGTGACAACGTGTGTAGATGCGTCTTGGTTTGGTCTGCCGGAACCAGCAGAGCGAACAGCAGATCAACCGGTTGATTATCAATGGCGTCGAAAGCGATAGGCGTTTCGAGTTGCACAAATACACCGACTGCGCGCATTGTGTCTTCTTCCAGCTTTCCGTGCGGAATGGCAATACCATTGCCGATGCCGGTACTGCCCATTTTTTCACGCGTCAGGATGGCTTCAAATACCACCTGAGAAGGCAAGCTGAGCTGCTTTGCCGCCAGTTCACTGATGATTTCCAGTGCGCGTTTTTTGCTTTGGCAGTGAACGCCAGCGCGTGTACATTCCTGGTTAAGAACAGTGCTCAGTTGTAGAGTCGTATCGTTATTTGTCATAATTTCACCTAAGCGCTAACTGTACAAATGGCCCGTTGTGGTTCACAACAGGCCGTCCTGCACCCGCTAACTGCCCGGACAAGTTAGTGCTGTTTCAGTTTATCTTTATGTTTTGTTAACTGCCGAGCCAGTTTATCAATTAAACCGTCAATGGCGGCGTACATATCCTGACCTTCCGCGCTGGCATGAATTTCGCCACCGTTCACATGCAGTGTTGCATCCGAGATGTGTGTCACCTTCTCCACCTTCAACACAATATAGACCTGATTAATCCGGTCGAAATATTGCTCAAGTTTGGCGAACTTTGTGTTCACAAAGTCGCGCAGGGCTTCAGTGATTTCGACGTTGTTTCCAGTGATGTTGAGCTGCATAGTGTCTTCCTTATCGGTTGGGTCAGACCAGCTGTTTGCGCTGGTTAGACGGCGGAATGGATAAAGACTCTCGGTACTTCGCAACGGTGCGGCGCGCCACCATGATACCCTGTTCTGACAGCATAGAGGTTAACTTGCTGTCACTCAGCGGTTTCGCAGGGTTCTCCGCAGCAATTAATTTCTTCACCAGTGCGCGTATCGCTGTGGATGAGGCTTCGCCTCCGCCTTCAGTGCTGACGTGACTGGAAAAGAAATACTTGAGTTCAAAAATGCCGCGTGGACTGTGCAGATACTTTTGCGTGGTCACTCGGGAAATGGTCGATTCGTGCATCTCGACGGCCTGGGCGATATCCGCCAGCACCATCGGTTTCATAAATTCTTCGCCTTGCTCAAAGAAGGCCTGCTGCTGCTCAACGATACAGCGACTGACGCGCAACAGCGTGTCGTTGCGGCTTTCCAGACTTTTAATCAGCCACTTTGCATCCTGTAAATTTGTACGAATAAACTGGCTGTCGGCATCGTTGCGCGCCCCATTGCACATGGCGGCATAGTGCTGATTAATCTGTAAACGCGGAATGCTGTCACTGTTCAGTTCGACGACCCAACGATCGTTATGCTTGCGCACCAGCACATCCGGGATCACGTATTCCGGCTCGCCGGTTTGGATCGACTGTCCGGGTCTTGGATCCAGAGACTGGATCAGATTGACGGCTTCTTTCAGTACATCTTCTTTGAGTCGGGTCACGCGCATCAGCGAGCGGAAATCGTGATTAGCTAACAGATCGAGATGATCGCTGATGATAAGTCTGGCTTCTGCAAGCCACGGGGTGGCCTGGTCAAACTGCGACAATTGGATCAGTAAGCAATCGCGGAGATCTTTTGCCGCCACGCCAACAGGATCAAAACGCTGAACGCGTTTAAGCACGGCTTCGATTTCATCCATCCCGATGTCGTCATCGCCCATGCTTTCGAGAATGTCGTCCAGAGAAACGGTGAGATACCCGGTTTCATCAACCGCATCAACAATTGACGTGGCAATGGCGCGATCGGTATCAGAGAACGGGGTCAATCCCACTTGCCACATCAGGTAATCCTGCAGTGACTGCGTGGTCTCACCCTGATACACAGGCAGTTCGTCGTCGATGTAATCCCCGCTGGTACCGGACGGTGTGCCCGCGGTGTAAATCTCATCCCAACTGGCATCCAGCGGCAACTCTTCCGGCATCTCTTTTTGTTCGAGCGCATCTGCGGTGTCGAGGGAATCGCTGTCCTGTTTTTCTTGGGTATCTATTTCTTCGTGAAGATCGGTTTGCTCGAGCAGTGGGTTACTTTCCAGCGCTTGCTGAAGTTCTTGCTGAAGTTCCAGCGTGGACAACTGCAACAGACGGATAGCCTGTTGTAGCTGCGGCGTCATCGCCAGTTGTTGGCTGAGCCTGAGTTGCAAACCTTGCTTCATGTTCAGAGTGGTTTTCTCCTGCGGTAACGTGACGTCTTCTACCCTATCAGAGTCTGAAGTCTTCCCCAAGGTATACGCGCTTAACGTGCTCGTCTTGCAGTATTTCTGTTGGCGTACCGTGTGCTATCAGGTGTCCCTGACTCACGATGTAAGCTCGCTCACAGACCGCCAGCGTTTCGCGAACGTTGTGGTCGGTAATCAGCACGCCCAGCCCGCTGTCGCGCAGGTGTTCAATGATGCGTTTGATATCAATAACGGAGATGGGGTCAACGCCCGCAAACGGTTCATCCAGCAGGATAAACTTCGGGTTTGCAGCCAGCGCGCGGGCGATTTCCACACGGCGTCGTTCACCCCCTGACAGTGATTGCCCCAGGCTGTCGCGCAGGTGTTCGATATGGAACTCTTCCATCAGTTCGTTGGCGCGATCTTCGCGCTGCTCGCTGGAGAGATCGTCTCGAATTTGCAGTACTGCCATCAGGTTATCAAACACGCTCAGACGACGAAAAATAGAGGCTTCCTGCGGCAGGTAGCCGATGCCGCGACGGGCGCGAGCATGCAGCGGCAGCAGGCTGATGTCTTCGTCATCGATGATGATGTTGCCCGCATCGCGCGGCACAATGCCCACCACCATGTAAAAGGTTGTTGTTTTGCCCGCACCGTTCGGGCCGAGCAGACCGACGATCTCCCCGGAGTTGACGGTCAGACTGACGTCTTCCACCACACGGCGGCCTTTATAGGCTTTTGCAAGGTTCTTTGCAGTTAATGTTGCCATAACGAATCAGTTACCTTTTTTCTCTGCCGGAGCCTTGGTTTTGTTTTTATCCTGCAACTGTGACGGCACCAGAACGGTGGTGACGCGTTTGCCTTTATCACTGAAGGCCTGCATTTTCTGCTCTTTTACCAGATAGGTAATTTTGTCGCCGGTGATGTTGCTGTCTACCTGTTCCAGATAGGCTTTACCGGTCAGTACGACGAAATCTTTTGCCAGTTCATAGTGCATCTGTAAGGCATGGCCGTTAACGGGTTTACCATTATCCTGCATCTGGTAAAACGTTGCCGGATTGCCATAACCGTCGATCACTTCTTTACCGTCTTCGCCGCCTGGACGGGTCACGACGACTTTATCGGCGTTAATTTTGATGGTGCCCTGCGTCACGATAACATTACCGGTAAACGTCACCACGTTGCCCTGCATATCCAGGGACTGCTGGTCCGATTCAATGTGAATCGGCTGCTCGGTATCGCCGGTGACGGCAAATGCCGGAATGCTGGCGGCCAGAAGTGTGCTGGCAAGCACAAGGTTAAGGCTGAGTTTGTTTGTTTTGGATTTCATATGAGGTTCTAACCTTTTCAATCAGCTCGGCGTTCTTGCTGCGTAAATTGCCGCGCATCTTCAGTCCGCTGGAGTTAAATGTTGTTCCATACAACGTGACCAGATCGTTTGAGGTAACATCTTGCGTCACCAGGTTAATCTGCGCGTTATCGGTCGTAATTCTGCGTAGTTGAGAGTCGGGCACCAGGGCGTTGACTTCAACATGGCCATACAGATACAGCATCCGATCCTCAGTCAATTTGGCTTTATCAGCCTTGATCGACCAGGTCGGGACTTTATCCTTATCAAACGTGGTTAATACCGGTTGAGTAAACCACGAAACAGCCTGATCTGAATAATATTCAACGTGTTGAGCGATTAGTCGATAGCTCAGGGCGCCTTCCGGGCTATACACGACGGTGTCGGTATGCTCGCTCTTGTAGGTCGGTTCGTTGTTATTCACCACCACCTGAGCGGTGTCGTCTTTGTCTGCAAGGTTAATACCGATCAGCACAAGGACAGCCAGCGACAGTAGAATGATAACCCAACGTCTGGTTTTGCTCATATCGATTGACCTTTGGCCTCGTCCAGTTTGCCCTGCGCCAGGAGTAATAAATCGCAGACTTCACGTACCGCGCCGCGACCTCCATCAATGCGTGTGACATAGTCGGCTCGCGGGATCAACAGCGGATGGGCATCCGCCACCGCCACGCTTAATCCTACTTTCGCCATCACCGGCCAGTCGATCAGATCGTCGCCGACGTACGCTACATGTTCCGGTGCGATCGTCAGTTTGCTGAGTAGATCGCTAAAGGCGACCAGTTTGTCCGACTGTCCCTGGTAGAGATGGGTGATTCCCAACGTGGCACAGCGATCTTCTACAAGTTTAGCCTTTCGTCCGGTAATAATAGCAACCTCGATACCGGAAGTGAGCGCACAACGAATACCGTAGCCATCACGGACGTTAAACGCCTTTAGCTCTTCACCGTTATTGCCCATATAAATCAGACCGTCAGACAGTACGCCATCCACATCCAGGATCAGCAGACGAATATTCTCTGCCCGGGTGATGACTTCAGCGCTGACGGGTCCATAACAGGTCGCAAGCGACGCACCTGCGTTACTCATTTTCTTTATCCTTGAGTTTCTACACTACACCTGCACGCAGCAGATCATGCATATGTAACACACCCAGTAAACGGTCGCCATCAGCAACCATCACCGAGGTAATATGGCGGGACTGCATTAAATTCAGGGCATCTACGGCAAGAATGCCCGGACGTACGCGAATGCCTCCGGGGGTCATTACATCGGCAATCCCTAGCTGGCGTACGTCGACGCCCATATCAAAGACGCGGCGTAAGTCGCCATCCGTGAAGATACCGTCGATCTTCATGGTGTCATCGCAAATGACGGTCATGCCAAGATTTTTACGCGTGATCTCAAGTAAGGCATCGCGCAGGCTGGCGTTTTTATTCACATGCGGGATCTCGTCACCCGTATGCATAATATCGTTAACGCGCAGCAAAAGCTTACGACCCAGTGCTCCACCGGGGTGAGACAACGCAAAATCTTCTGCGGTGAAGCCACGGGCCTTCAATAACGCTACGGCGAGCGCATCGCCCATCACCAGCGTCGCGGTTGTGCTGCTGGTCGGTGCCAGACCTAATGGGCAAGCTTCCTTGGGTACTTTAACACACAGATGCACATCTGCTGCACGCGCCATGCTGCTTTCCGGACGCCCGGTCATGCAGATAAGCGGTACGTGAAGGCGTTTGAGCACCGGGATTAATGCGGCGATCTCATTGGATTCCCCGGAGTTGGAAATGGCGATCACCACGTCCTGCGGCGACACCATGCCCAGATCGCCATGCGCAGCTTCGCCAGGATGTACGAAAAAGGACGGAGTACCGGTACTGGCAAAGGTCGCGGCCATTTTGCGGCCAATATGCCCGGATTTCCCCATTCCCATCACCACAACTTTACCCGTGCAGTTGAAAATTTTCTCACAGGCGAGAGTAAAGTTCTGGTCGATGTACTGATCAAGCTCCGCCAGGCCTTCACGTTCAATTGCCAGGACTTCTTTGCCTGCTTGCTGAAAGTCAAAACCCGGTTGCAACTCTAAGTGCGACATAATGCGTTTCCAGTTATCCAACGAGAAGTGGCGATAACCAATACAGCATCGCCAGCCATATGATAAAACCGCCAGTCAACAGCGCACCCGCACCGCGACCAATCTGGCGCGGACGTCGCCAGCAGAGTAATGCAAAAATAACGCTCACCAGCAGCATGATGCTGTAGTCACGGACGAAGGCCATCGGATTGACCTCGCCTGGTGTAATTAGTGCGGGCAGCCCGAGAACGATAACAATATTAAAAATGTTGGCGCCAATGATGTTGCCGACAGCAATGTCGTTTTCACCCTTACGCAAGCCCGCAATGGCCGTTGCCAGCTCAGGCAGGCTGGTGCCAATGGCCACCACTGTTAGTCCGATGGTGAGCTCGCTCATGGCAAAGTAATTCGCCAGCACGGTGGCGTTATCCACCACCATCCGCGTTGCCATCGGCATAATAATCAGCGCAATCCCCAGCCACAAAAAGGCGACGGGTAATCCCCCTTCGCGCGGCAGCTCTGCCACCTGCTCGCGGGTCAGGCTGTCATTGCCTTGCCGTTCAGCCAGTCGCGCGATTTTAACAATGAATAGCAGCCATAGCACGGCCAGAAGCAGAAGAAAGAACCCATCGCTGCGGCTCAGCTGCCCGTCGTACAGCACGGATGCAGCCAGAATACTGACCAGCAACATTAGCGGTAATTCGCGACGCAGAACATCAGAATGCACGGTAAAAGGGTGAATGAGCGCTGACAGACCTAAAATCAGCAGAATATTGGTGATGTTCGAACCGATGGCGGTGCCGACGGCTAAATCGAGCTGTCCGTTCATTGATGCAGCAACGGAGACAATTATCTCGGGTAACGATGTACCAATGCTGACCACGGTCATCCCTATAATAATAGGGGGAATGCCGAAGGTACGGCATAAAATGGATGCGGCAAATACCAGACGGTCGGCACCGTAGACCACCAGAAGTAAACCAATTATTAACAGCGCCGTCGCTAAAAGCATCTAAAGTCCTTTCTTCAGGTATACTCGCCGGTCCACGTGAAGGATCTTCTGGAAGCCGTTACGAAGTCTTAATTTTGACTTTATGCGGCTAAAAAGTAAAACAAATGCCAGCTTTCGCTAACCAGAGCGGGTAATAATCTGTAAATATGTTGGGTTCAGGGCTAAATTGAGCGCCAAACTCTTCGATCAACAAGGCAATAGTAAAGGATGAAGCAATGGGTCAGTCTGTGGCGAATCTAGTCGATATGCACGATGTCAGCTTTTCCCGAGGCGACCGCTGCATTTTTGATAATATTTCCCTGACGGTGCCGCGTGGCAAGATAACGGCGATCATGGGGCCATCAGGCATCGGCAAAACGACGCTGTTGCGTCTGATCGGCGGACAAATTCCCCCGGATAAGGGCGAGATCCTGTTTGATGGCGAGAACGTCCCGTCTATGTCTCGTTCACGTTTGTACACCGTGCGTAAGCGTATGAGTATGCTGTTCCAGTCAGGCGCATTGTTTACCGACATGAACGTGTTTGACAACGTCGCCTATCCGCTACGCGAGCATACGACGCTACCTGCGCCGTTGCTAAAAAGCACGGTGATGATGAAGCTGGAAGCCGTTGGCCTGCGCGGTGCGGCAAAATTAATGCCTTCTGAATTATCCGGCGGAATGGCGCGACGTGCCGCGCTCGCGCGAGCCATTGCGCTGGAGCCAGACCTGATTATGTTTGATGAACCGTTTGTCGGACAGGATCCCATCACCATGGGCGTGCTGGTGAAGCTAATATCAGAACTGAACAGCACGCTGGGCGTCACCTGCGTGGTGGTCTCTCACGATGTGCCTGAGGTACTGAGTATTGCGGATTACGCCTATATTATGGCGGACAAAAAAATTGTGGCCTACGGCAGTGCTCAGGCGCTGCAGGAAAATGCCGATCCGCGCGTGCGCCAGTTCCTGGATGGTATTGCCGACGGGCCGGTTCCGTTCCGCTACCCGGCGGGCGATTACCACTCCGATTTACTCAAAACAGGGAGTTAAGCCACCCATGTTGTTAAATGCGCTGGCATCACTCGGACATCGAGGGATAAAAACCCTCAGGACGTTCGGGCGTGCCGGATTAATGTTGTTCAATGCGGTAGTCGGCAAGCCGGAGTTTCGCAAACATGCGCCGCTGCTGATCCGCCAGCTCTATAATGTTGGTGTCCTGTCGATGCTGATTATTATCGTCTCTGGCGTGTTCATCGGTATGGTGTTGGGATTGCAGGGATACCTGGTTCTGACGACCTACAGTGCGGAAACGAGTCTTGGTATGCTGGTAGCGCTTTCGCTGCTGCGTGAACTGGGACCGGTTGTGGCGGCGCTGCTGTTCGCCGGGCGAGCCGGATCGGCTTTAACCGCAGAAATTGGCCTGATGCGGGCAACCGAACAGCTTTCCAGCATGGAAATGATGGCGGTCGATCCCCTGCGTCGGGTGATCTCCCCGCGTTTTTGGGCGGGCGTGATTTCACTGCCGCTGCTGACGATTATTTTTGTTGCAGTAGGTATCTGGGGCGGTTCGCTGGTTGGCGTAAGCTGGAAGGGTATTGATGCAGGCTTCTTCTGGTCTGCCATGCAAAATGCCGTCGACTGGCGTCTGGACCTGGTCAACTGTTTGATTAAGAGCGTGGTGTTTGCCATTACGGTCACATGGATTGCATTGTTCAATGGTTATGATGCGATCCCGACCTCTGCCGGGATTAGCCGGGCAACGACACGCACCGTTGTGCACGCCTCTCTTGCCGTTCTGGGGCTGGATTTTGTGCTGACCGCACTGATGTTTGGGAATTGAGTTCATGCAAACGAAAAAAAATGAAATTTGGGTCGGGTTATTTCTGTTGGTTGCGCTGCTGGCGGGGTTGTTCGTCTGCCTGAAAGCAGCCAACGTCACCTCTATGCGCACTGAGCCGACCTACACGATTTATGCGACCTTTGATAACATCGGCGGCCTGAGAGAACGCTCTCCGGTGCGGATTGGCGGGGTGGTCGTAGGGCGCGTAGCGGACATTTCTCTGGATCCGAAATCGTACCTGCCGCGCGTGACGCTGGAGATTGAATCGCGTTTTAATCAGATCCCTGACACCAGTTCACTGAGTATTCGTACCTCTGGTCTGCTGGGCGAGCAATATCTGGCATTGAACGTAGGTTTTGAAGATCCTGAACTGGGAACCGCTATTCTTAAAGATGGTGATACGATCCAGGACACCAAATCGGCGATGGTGCTGGAAGATATGATTGGTCAGTTCCTTTACAACAGCAACAGTAAAGGCGATGACAATAAGAATTCTGGCGATGCGCCGGCTGCAGCGCAGGGTAATAATGACGCCACTACGCCTGCGGGCGCGACGAAATAATCTCAGGAGAATCGACATATGTTTAAACGATTGATGATGGTGGCTATGCTGGTCATTGCTCCACTTAGCGCAGCAACGGCCGCGGATCAGACCAACCCTTACAAACAGATGGACGAGGCGGCGCAGAAAACCTTCGATCGTCTGAAGAATGAACAGCCGAAAATCCGTTCCAACCCGGATTACCTGCGTAATATCGTCGATCAGGAACTGCTGCCGTACGTTCAGGTGAAATATGCCGGCGCGCTGGTGCTGGGCCGTTACTACAAAGACGCGACGCCTGCACAACGTGACGCGTATTTTGCTGCGTTTCGTGAGTACCTGAAGCAGGCTTACGGCCAGGCGCTGGCGATGTATCACGGCCAGACCTATCAGATTGCCCCGGAGCAACCGCTGGGTGATGCGACCATCGTGCCGATCCGCGTCACCATCATCGATCCGAACGGCCGTCCTCCGGTACGTCTGGATTTCCAGTGGCGTAAAAACTCCCAGACCGGTCACTGGCAGGCGTATGACATGATTGCCGAAGGCGTCAGCATGATCACCACCAAACAAAATGAGTGGAGCGACCTGCTGCGTACCAAAGGTATTGATGGCCTGACGGCACAGCTGAAGTCTATTTCTCAACAGAAAATCACGCTGGAAGAGAAAAAATAATGACGCAGTCACTCACCTGGGTGCGTGAAGGTGACAAGCTCTCGCTGGTGGGAGAACTGGATCAGGACGTGTTAAACCCACTATGGGATGCGCGCGTTGAGGCGATGAAAGGGATATCCTGCATCGATCTGAGCCAGGTTTCCCGGGTCGATACCGGTGGCCTGGCGCTGCTGGTTCACCTGGTTGACCAGGGCAAGCAGCAGGGGAATCACGTTTTGCTCACCGGCGTTAACGATAAGGTTTACACGTTGGCAAAGCTTTACAATTTGCCCGATGACGTCCTTCCGCGTTAATTTTTGTAGGCCGGATAAGACCTTGTGCCGCCATCTGGCAAAACCCCTGAGGCGGTAGCAACCACCAAAGCCTTGTCTGATTTATCGGCGAGGCTTTTTGCTTATTTATGACAGCGCCACTTTGCTCTAAGATGTTGGGCTGTTTTCACTATCTGACGAATGAAGAGCCCATGGAAAATAATGAAATTCAGAGCGTGCTGATGAACGCACTCTCCCTCCAGGAAGTCCACGTCTCTGGCGATGGCAGTCACTTTCAGGTTATTGCCGTGGGTGAGATGTTTGACGGCATGAGCCGGGTCAAGAAGCAGCAATCGGTCTATGGCCCATTGATGGAGTACATTGCGGATAACCGCATTCATGCCGTGTCGATCAAAGCGTTTACCCCAGCGGAATGGGCGCGCGATCGCAAACTTAACGGTTTTTGAGCTACGGGTGATACGCCGGTAGCGAATATGAATTCTTAACAGAGAACAGAATAATGGATAAGTTTCGTGTACAGGGGCCGACTAAGCTCCAGGGCGAAGTCACAATTTCAGGCGCTAAAAATGCCGCACTGCCGATCCTGTTTGCGGCGCTGCTGGCTGAAGAACCAGTAGAAATCCAAAACGTCCCGAAACTGAAGGACGTTGATACCTCGATGAAGCTGCTGAGCCAGTTGGGCGCAAAGGTTGAGCGTAACGGTTCCGTGCACATTGACGCGCGTGATGTAAACGTCTTTTGTGCTCCGTATGACTTGGTGAAAACCATGCGTGCATCCATTTGGGCGCTGGGTCCGTTGGTGGCTCGCTTTGGTCAAGGCCAGGTGTCACTGCCGGGCGGCTGCACGATTGGTGCGCGTCCGGTTGACCTGCACATTACCGGTCTCGAGCAGTTAGGTGCGACCATCAAGCTGGAAGAAGGCTATGTGAAGGCGTCCGTTGATGGTCGTCTGAAAGGCGCACACATCGTGATGGATAAAGTGAGCGTTGGCGCAACGGTGACTATCATGTGTGCGGCAACGCTTGCCGAAGGCACCACCATCATCGAAAACGCCGCGCGTGAGCCGGAAATCGTTGATACCGCTAACTTCCTGATTGCACTGGGTGCGAAGATTACCGGTCAGGGCACCGATCGTATCACCATTGAGGGTGTTGAGCGCCTCGGTGGCGGCGTATACCGTGTTCTGCCAGACCGTATTGAAACCGGGACCTTCCTGGTGGCTGCGGCGATTTCTCGCGGCAAAATTATCTGCCGTAATGCGCAACCGGATACGCTGGATGCCGTTCTGGCGAAGCTGCGTGATGCGGGTGCGGATATCGAAGTCGGTGCAGACTGGATTAGCCTCGACATGCATGGCAAACGTCCGAAAGCGGTCAATGTGCGCACTGCGCCGCATCCGGCGTTCCCAACCGATATGCAGGCCCAGTTCACGCTGTTGAACCTGGTGGCAGAAGGCACCGGCTTCATTACTGAAACCGTGTTTGAAAACCGCTTTATGCACGTGCCTGAACTGAGTCGCATGGGCGCTCATGCAGAAATCGAAAGCAACACCGTAATTTGTCACGGCGTGGAAACGCTCTCCGGTGCGCAGGTTATGGCAACGGATCTGCGTGCGTCAGCAAGCCTGGTATTGGCAGGGTGTATTGCAGAAGGCACTACGGTGGTTGACCGTATTTATCACATCGATCGCGGCTATGAGCGCATCGAAGATAAGCTGCGCGCGCTGGGCGCAAACATCGAGCGCGTGAAAGGCGAGTAATCGCCAGCGTCTCTTGTGACCCTCAGGTTTTTACTCTGGGGGTCACTGTCCAGCTCTTTACTCGAGAGGCGTTTTTTCTTTACGCGTCCTCATCATCCGCGTTCTGTCGATAAATTCATGCGTTTTTGCATCGTGATACCGCGATGGCCAAATCACCCAGGGTTCCGTTCCCAGCGCCTTCGCGATAATCAGTTCTCCTTTTGGCCATGGTCGGGTTAACGCATTTGCCAGCGTTGATGAACTCAATCCATTTCTACGCGACTCCGCCGCCATTGAGGTTCCTTTCTTGCGCAGTCCTGCGATGATGTCAGCCGGATGCCAGTCAATGAGTTTGCTTTCCATACATCCCTTTCTCCTTTGGTTCACCACTTACGGTTTAACAATTAGCCAGTAGTGGCACTATACCTTCAGGAGAACCAATGTTCTAAAATGTTCATGTAAAGAGTTTGAATATTCAGAATATATCAAGGTTATTAGCGGAATTTGACAATGTGAGTGTTTTTACTGGAGCTTATTGGAGCGTGAAAATCCCGTGCAGTGCACGGGATGATGTTATGCAAGGAAAAGCGAGGAAAGGATTAACGGTCGCGCTGTACGGCGATATGCGCCAGACCAATCAGCGCTTCTCTCCATGGCGTATCAGGCAGCACCTGCAGCGCAGCGATGGCCTTGTCGGCCTCTTCTTCTGCACGCTGGCGGGTCCACTCCAGCGAACCACTGGCGTTCATCGCTTCCAGAACCGGCTCCAGAAGGTGGCGTCCGTTTCCTTGCTCAATAGCCTGACGAATCATTTGCGTCTGTTCTGGGGTGCCGTGACGCATCGCATGCAGCAGCGGTAGCGTGGGTTTCCCTTCGTTGAGATCGTCACCAACGTTCTTACCTAGCTGCTCGCCGTCTGCGCTGTAATCCAGCAAATCGTCAATTAGCTGGAAAGCGGTACCGAGATAGCGGCCATAATCCTGTAAACCCTTTTCCTGTTCTTCGCTGCACCCGGCAAGAATGCCAGAACACTGAGCCGCGGCTTCAAACAGGCGCGCCGTCTTGCTATAGATGACGCGCATGTAGTTTTCTTCGGTGATGTCCGGGTCGTTGACGTTCATCAATTGCAGAACTTCACCTTCAGCAATGACGTTGACCGCTTTGGACATAACTTCCAGCACTTTCAGTGAACCGAGGCTGGTCATCATCTGAAAGGCGCGGGTATAGATAAAATCGCCAACCAGTACGCTGGCCGCATTACCAAACGCCGCATTTGCCGTTGCTTTACCGCGGCGCATGTCGGATTCATCCACCACATCGTCATGAAGTAGGGTTGCGGTGTGGATAAACTCGATTAGGGCCGCGATCGTGACGTGGGCGTTTTCCTGATAGCCAACGGCGCGAGCAGCGAGCACAGCGATCATCGGGCGAATACGTTTTCCGCCGCCGCTAATGATGTAGTACCCCAACTGGTTGATCAGCTGGACGTCGGAATTAAGCTGTTCAAGGATTGTCGCATTGACACCCGCCATATCTTGCGCGGTTAACTCATTGATTTTTTCTAAATTCATCGCAAAAGCCGGGCTTCTCGCCCCGATTACCTCACAGTATGGCAAGGTAACTACGGGTTTAGGGTTAGAAATATATGCTGATTGTACTGAAAAAACGTCACAGATAAACGTTACCATACACGTTGTGTTTTTTTTCTGCATGTATTGACGGTAGCACTTGTCAAAGGCTCGCGTTTTGCGTAATATTCGCGCCCTATTGTGAATATTTATAGCGCACTCTGAATCATCAAAAAGGTGTGCGCGGAAGCGGAGTTTTTTATGTACGCGGTTTTCCAAAGTGGTGGTAAACAACACCGAGTAAGCGAAGGTCAGACCGTTCGCCTGGAAAAGCTGGACATCGCAACTGGCGAATCTGTTGAATTCGCTGAAGTTCTGATGATCGCAAACGGTGAAGAAGTCAAAATCGGCGTTCCTTTCGTTGATGGCGGCGTTATCAAAGCTGAAGTCGTTGCTCACGGTCGTGGCGAGAAAGTTAAAATTGTTAAGTTTCGTCGTCGTAAACACTACCGTAAGCAGCAGGGCCATCGTCAGTGGTTCACTGATGTGAAAATCACTGGCATCAGCGCTTAAGTTAAGAGGAGCAGATTAAATGGCACATAAAAAGGCTGGCGGCTCGACTCGTAACGGTCGCGATTCAGAAGCTAAACGTCTGGGCGTAAAACGCTTTGGCGGCGAAACAGTTCTGGCAGGTAGCATCATCGTTCGTCAACGTGGTACTCAGTTCCACGCTGGCTCTAACGTAGGCTGCGGCAAAGACCACACTCTGTTTGCTAAAGCAGACGGTAAAGTGAAATTCGAAGTGAAAGGCCCGAAAAACCGTCGTTTTATCAGCATTGTTGCTGAATAAGTTTTTCGCGTCCCGGTAACGGATGAAAGCCCCGCAACGTGTTGCGGGGCTTTTTACATTCGACGGCCGGTAAATACGCTCGTCGCGCCGTGACAACCCGGAAACGAGCCCTTGCAGGGAATACGGCATGAAGCAGCAGGCAGGTATTGGTATTCTTTTGGCGCTGACAACGGCAGTTTGTTGGGGCGCTTTACCAATAGCGATGAAGCAAGTGCTGGAGGTGATGGAGCCTCCTACCGTAGTGTTCTACCGTTTTTTAATGGCAAGCATTGGCCTTGGGGCGATTCTTGCGGTTAAAAAGAAGCTCCCGCCATTGCGTATTTTTCGTAAAGCGCGTTGGTTGGTACTGCTGGCTATTGCCACCGGTGGGCTGTTCGGTAACTTCATTCTGTTTAGTTCATCTTTGCAATATTTGAGCCCAACGGCTTCGCAGGTTATCGGTCAACTGTCACCGGTTGGTATGATGGTCGCCAGCGTCTTTATCCTGAAGGAAAAGATGCGCGGTACGCAGGTTATTGGTGCCATTATGCTGCTGAGCGGGCTGGTGATGTTTTTTAATACCAGTCTGATCGAGATTTTTACCAAACTGACCGATTACACCTGGGGTGTGATCTTTGGTGTCGGTGCGGCAACGGTCTGGGTGAGCTATGGGGTCGCGCAAAAGGTGTTATTGCGTCGCCTGGCATCACAGCAGATCCTGTTTTTACTGTACACTTTATGTACGCTCGCGTTGTTGCCGCTGGCTAAACCCGGTGTGATAACGCAACTCAGCGACTGGCAGCTGGCATGTCTGATATTCTGCGGCCTGAATACGCTGGTAGGATACGGTGCGCTTGCGGAAGCAATGGCGCGCTGGCAGGCGGCACAGGTGAGCGCCATTATTACGCTCACGCCGCTGTTTACGTTGTTATTTTCAGATTTATTATCACTGGCCTGGCCCGATTTCTTCGCCAGACCGATGCTAAACCTTTTAGGTTATCTCGGTGCGTTTATCGTGGTTGCGGGCGCGATGTATTCCGCCATTGGTCATCGTATTTGGGGCGGTTTACGTAAGCATGAAACGGTGGTTTCGCAACCCCGCTCAGGCGAATGATTTACGGAGAGTAAAATGAAGTTTGTTGATGAAGCATCGATTCTGGTCGTTGCAGGTGATGGCGGTAATGGTTGCGTCAGCTTCCGCCGCGAAAAGTACATCCCAAGAGGCGGTCCGGACGGCGGTGATGGTGGTGATGGTGGTGACGTCTGGCTGGAAGCCGACGAAAACCTGAACACGCTGATCGATTACCGCTTTGAAAAATCGTTCCGTGCGGAACGTGGTCAGAATGGCGCGAGCCGTGATTGCACCGGTAAGCGTGGTAAAGACGTTACGATCAAAGTGCCTGTCGGTACGCGTGTGATCGATCAGGGTACGGGCGAAACCATGGGTGACATGACCAAACACGGTCAGCGTCTGATGGTCGCTAAAGGTGGCTGGCACGGTCTGGGTAACACCCGTTTCAAATCCTCGGTCAACCGTACCCCACGTCAGAAAACGATGGGTACACCGGGCGATAAGCGCGATCTGATGCTGGAGCTGATGCTGCTGGCAGACGTGGGTATGCTGGGCATGCCAAACGCCGGTAAATCAACCTTTATCCGCGCGGTATCCGCAGCGAAACCAAAAGTCGCTGATTATCCGTTTACCACTCTGGTGCCGAGTCTGGGCGTTGTGCGTATGGACAACGAAAAGAGCTTTGTGGTTGCTGATATCCCAGGTCTGATCGAAGGCGCTGCGGAAGGCGCGGGTCTGGGGATCCGATTCCTGAAGCACCTGGAGCGTTGCCGCGTTCTGCTGCACCTCATCGATATCGACCCGATTGATGGTTCCGATCCGGTAGAAAACGCCCGTATCATTATTGGCGAGCTGGAAAAATACAGTCAGGATCTGGCGTCCAAGCCGCGTTGGTTAGTGTTCAACAAAATTGATTTGATGGACAAAGACGAAGCGGAAGAAAAAGCGAAAGCCATCGCCGAGGCGTTGGGCTGGGAAGGTAAGTATTACCTGATTTCTGCCGCCAGCCAGCTGGGCGTGAAAGATCTTTGCTGGGATGTGATGACGTTTATCATCGAGAACCCAATTGTTCAGGCTGAAGAAGCGAAGCAGCCGGAGAAAGTGGAGTTCATGTGGGACGATTATCACCGTCAGCAGCTCGCTGAAGTCGAAGACGAAGCGGAAGATGACTGGGATGACGATTGGGACGAAGACGACGAAGAAGGCGTTGAGTTCATCTACAAGCGTTAATCTCAATAAAAAACCCCGGTCATGCCGGGGTTTTTGTTTCCAGGTCTCTGTAGGCCGGATAAGGCATCAGCCGCATCCGGTGATCTACCAGCTAGTTATTCTGATAAATATCTTTGTACAATCGGCTTTCAAAGCGCACCAGAGGAATACGGCGGTTACGTTGATCTGCAGGCTCTACCGCATAGCCAGACAGATACTGTACAAACGCCATTCGTTGCCCGCTTGCAGTGGTGATGAAGCCAGCAAGGTTATAAACCCCCTGTAACGAGCCAGTCTTTGCGGAGACTTTACCATCCACGCCAGCCTGATGCAGACCTGCACGGTATTGCAGAGAGCCGTCATGGCCTGCCAGCGGCAGCATCGTAATAAAGTTCAGCTCATTGTCATGCTGCGCGATGTATTGCAGCACCTGCATCATGGTCGCTGGGGCAATCAGGTTATGACGAGAGAGGCCGGAGCCGTCGGCAATAATAGTGTTGCCGATATCTACGCCCGCTTGCTGGCGCAAAATCTGGCGCACGGCATCAGAACCTGCCCGCCAGGTGCCAGGCACGTTAAAACGCGCATGACCAATCATGCGGAAGACGGTATCGGCAATCATGTTGTCCGATTTTTTCAGCATAATCTTAAGCAGGTCATGCAGCGGTGCTGACTGCTTGCTGGCAACCACGGTTCCCGGTTCGTTGACCTGCGTCTGACGCAGCAGCGTACCGCTGTAGGTGATACCCGCTTGTTTCAGCTCATCTTTAATAATCGCCCCGGCATAGCTGGCGCCATCCTGAATGGCAAACGCCAGCGGTAGCGGTTCGGCGCGCTGGGGCAGACAGCCGGTTAACGTGAAGCGGTTTAAATCGCCAGGAACCACATCCAGTTCACAATATTGCGCCTCCGCAGAACCGCGCGCGAGGGTGCGAACCTGGCTGAACATCGTTACCGGGTAGTATGATGCCACGCGAATAAAGGCAAGATCGCCCGGTTTTTGCGCACTGTAAAGCGATACCGAGAAGCAGTTACGATCGACAATCGCAGCCGCAGGCGGTGCGCTAAAACACTGCGTCATGTCGTTCCAGGGCCAGCCAGGCGCTTTATCATGGCTGGCAAAAATGGAGGTGTCGATGAGCACGTTTCCGGCAATTTGCGTCACGCCGGATTTTTTCAGGGTTGCCACCATATTGCGAATATCCTGACGTTTTAGCGTCGGATCGGCACCAAATCGCGCGACTAAGTCACCGTTTAATACTCCGCCCTCCACGCTGCCTTTGGTCTCTAGCGTGGTAGTAAAACGAAAGTCAGGCCCGAGCTGAATCAAGGCCGCCAGGGCAGTAATGACTTTCTGGGTACTGGCGGGTAGGGCCATTTGTTGGCTATGGTAATCAATAGCAGGCGTCGGGGCCCCAACCTTCTGTACCATAAGGGCGAGGTTGGCCCCGGCAGGGAGCTGGTTGATGTATTCGTCAACATTCGCAGCCTGAACGCTGAACGCCGCAATACTGGCAGTCAATCCAATGGTAAATCTGGGAAATCGCATAATCTCGCGCTAACAACCTGGAAACAGGCCGTCATACTACGGCGCAACGCCCCAAAAAGTAAACGATGACCCATACGGAACTCCAGGGTAAAATGATCATCAAATAGAGAATTGTAGCTGACCTGGGTCCTTGGGCCCCGGGTCGGTATTTTTTTGCTTCTGACTCTGGCATGGCGTTTGCCAGGGTGGGCTTAGCAGCCGGGGCGAGGACAACCGCCCCCTACAGGAATGTTCAAGAGGTATAACGAATGCAAGCTATCCCGATGACCTTACGTGGTGCTGAAAAACTGCGCGAAGAGCTGGATTTTCTAAAATCTGTGCGCCGTCCTGAAATCATTGCCGCGATCGCCGATGCGCGTGAGCACGGTGACCTGAAAGAAAACGCGGAGTACCATGCAGCCCGTGAACAGCAGGGTTTCTGCGAAGGTCGCATTAAAGATATCGAAGCGAAACTGTCTAACGCGCAGGTTATCGACGTCACTAAAATGCCGAATAATGGCCGCGTCGTTTTCGGTGCAACGGTTACCGTTCTGAATCTCGATAACGATGAAGAGCAGACCTGGCGCATTGTGGGCGATGACGAAGCCGATTTTAAACAGAACCTGATTTCTGTGAACTCGCCTATTGCCCGTGGCCTGATTGGCAAAGAGCAGGATGACGTGGTGGTTATTAAAACGCCCGGCGGTGAAGTGGAATATGAAGTCGTGAAGGTAGAATACCTATAAGAATTACCCAATACTCAATATGTTGATGTATTGTAAAGAAAGGAAAAAGGCCGCATAGCGGCCTTTTATCAACGAAGAGAGCGTGGCATTTTGCTCTCCTGCTAGCGGAAATTCCCGCGTTTTACACAAACTGCGTGTTCAACTTTAGGATATTCTTAGCGTGGCAGCGAGATTTTACGTTCTTTAGTCGGGCGATACAGTACCAGCGTTTTGCCGATGACCTGTACGTTACAGGCGCCGGTTTCGCGTACGATAGCTTCCACGATCAAGGTTTTGGTATCGCGATCTTCCGAGGCGATTTTCACCTTGATAAGTTCATGGTGCTCTAGCGCTTGTTCAATCTCGGCCAGTACCCCTTCGGTCAAACCATTATTGCCAAGCATGACTACAGGCTTGAGCGGATGTGCCAGACCTTTCAGGTGCTGTTTTTGTTTAGTACTCAGATTCATCGTATATTTTTGCTTAGGTTGGGATTGAAAACGGGTCATTCTACCGCCATCTCCCATATATCACCAAATAGCAGTGTAGAAATTTACACCATTGGTTACGATGAACTGCCCGATGGGAAAGTAAAATGACAGGTAAAAAGCGTTCTGCCAGCTCAAGCCGCTGGCTTCAGGAACACTTTAGCGATAAATATGTTCAACAGGCGCAGAAAAAGGGGTTACGTTCCCGTGCCTGGTTTAAACTTGATGAAATACAGCAAAGTGACAAAATTTTTAAACCGGGGATGACGATAGTTGACCTCGGCGCTGCACCCGGTGGCTGGTCGCAATATGCGGTTACGCAGATCGGAAACAGCGGCCGCATTATCGCTTGCGATCTTTTACCTATGGATCCAATCGTTGGTGTGGACTTCCTTCAGGGCGACTTTCGTGATGAATTAGTCCTGAAAGCGTTACTTGAGCGCGTAGGTGACAGTAAAGTACAAGTTGTCATGTCTGATATGGCACCAAATATGTGTGGAACACCGGCGGTGGATATTCCCCGGGCCATGTATTTGGTAGAGCTGGCGCTTGGAATGGCTCGTGATGTATTAGCGCCAGGTGGTAGTTTTGTAGTGAAGGTGTTCCAGGGCGAAGGCTTCGATGAGTATCTAAGAGAGATTCGCTCCCTGTTTACGAAGGTCAAAGTTCGTAAGCCGGACTCTTCTCGCGCCCGTTCGCGTGAAGTGTACATTGTAGCGACCGGGCGTAAACCATAACCGGCAGATTTCAAACGAAAGTTTGAAAGACGCTGGATATAGAGTATCCTGACGCTGTTTTTAACACAGTTGTAATATGAGGTTAATCCCTTGAGTGACATGGCGAAAAACCTAATACTCTGGCTGGTCATTGCCGTTGTGCTGATGTCAGTATTCCAGAGCTTTGGGCCCAGCGAGTCTAATGGCCGTAAGGTTGATTACTCTACCTTCCTGCAAGAGGTCAATCAGGACCAGGTTCGTGAAGCGCGTATCAACGGACGTGAGATTAACGTTACCAAGAAAGATAGTAACCGTTACACGACCTACATCCCGGTTAACGATCCGAAGCTGCTTGATAACCTGCTGACCAAAAACGTCAAGGTTGTTGGCGAGCCGCCTGAAGAGCCGAGCCTGCTGGCTTCTATCTTCATTTCCTGGTTCCCAATGCTGCTGCTGATTGGTGTCTGGATCTTCTTCATGCGTCAGATGCAGGGCGGGGGTGGCAAAGGCGCCATGTCGTTCGGTAAGAGTAAAGCGCGCATGCTGACAGAAGATCAGATCAAAACCACCTTTGCTGACGTTGCAGGTTGTGACGAAGCGAAAGAAGAGGTGGCTGAACTGGTTGAGTACCTGCGCGAACCAAGCCGTTTCCAGAAACTGGGCGGTAAGATCCCGAAAGGCGTTCTGATGGTCGGCCCTCCGGGTACCGGTAAAACCCTGTTGGCAAAAGCCATTGCGGGTGAAGCGAAGGTTCCATTCTTCACAATTTCCGGTTCTGACTTCGTGGAAATGTTCGTCGGTGTGGGTGCATCTCGTGTGCGTGACATGTTCGAACAGGCCAAGAAAGCAGCACCATGCATCATCTTCATCGATGAAATCGACGCCGTCGGCCGCCAACGTGGCGCTGGTCTGGGTGGTGGTCATGATGAACGTGAGCAGACGCTGAACCAGATGCTGGTTGAGATGGACGGCTTCGAAGGTAACGAAGGCATTATCGTTATCGCGGCAACTAACCGTCCGGACGTACTTGACCCTGCGCTGTTGCGTCCAGGCCGTTTTGACCGTCAGGTTGTGGTTGGTCTGCCGGACGTTCGCGGTCGTGAACAGATTCTGAAAGTCCATATGCGTCGCGTACCGTTGTCTCCGGATATTGATGCGGCAATCATTGCCCGCGGTACGCCTGGCTTCTCCGGTGCAGATCTCGCGAACCTGGTGAACGAAGCGGCGCTGTTTGCTGCACGTGGCAACAAGCGCGTTGTGTCGATGGTTGAGTTCGAGAAAGCGAAAGACAAAATTATGATGGGTGCGGAACGTCGCTCCATGGTGATGACGGAAGCGCAGAAAGAATCCACCGCGTACCACGAAGCAGGCCACGCGATTATCGGTCGCCTGGTACCGGAACACGATCCGGTGCACAAAGTGACGATTATTCCACGCGGTCGTGCGCTGGGTGTGACCTTCTTCCTGCCTGAAGGCGACGCGATCAGCGCCAGCCGTCAGAAACTGGAAAGTCAGATCTCTACGCTGTACGGCGGTCGTCTGGCCGAAGAGATTATCTACGGTGTTGAACATGTTTCTACCGGTGCGTCGAACGACATTAAAGTCGCGACTAACCTGGCGCGTAACATGGTGACGCAGTGGGGCTTCTCTGAAAAGCTGGGTCCGTTGCTGTACGCAGAAGAAGAAGGCGAAGTGTTCCTCGGTCGTTCTGTTGCTAAAGCAAAACATATGTCCGACGAAACCGCGCGCATTATCGATCAGGAAGTTAAATTGCTGATTGAACGTAACTACGAACGTGCTCGTCGTCTTCTGAACGATAACCTGGACATTCTGCACTCGATGAAAGATGCGCTCATGAAATATGAGACCATCGATGCACCGCAGATCGACGATCTGATGGCTCGCCGCGATGTGCGCCCGCCAGCAGGTTGGGAAGAGTCCGGTACGTCTAACAACTCTGGCAACAATGGCACCCCAAGTGCGCCGCGTCCGGTTGATGAACCGACCTCGCCGAATCCGGGTAACATGTCAGAGCAGTTAGGTGACAAATAAGTTATCGTTGCTGATGACCGTGTTTTAATTGAAAACCCTGGGGCTTGCTCCGGGGTTTTTCTTATCTGTTCATTAAAGATTTTACCAGGGATAACACTATGAAACTCTTTGCTCAGGGTTCTTCGCTGGATCTCAGCCATCCCCACGTCATGGGAATTTTAAACGTTACGCCGGATTCTTTTTCTGATGGCGGTGCGCACAACACCCTGGTTGAGGCGGTGAAACACGCAAATCTGATGATTAACGCCGGGGCGACTATCATTGATGTGGGTGGAGAGTCCACGCGGCCGGGGGCGGCAGATGTTAGCGTGGAAGAAGAGCTGGAACGCGTGATCCCGGTAGTTGAGGCCATTGCCCAACGCTTTGAAGTGTGGATCTCGGTGGATACCTCAAAACCGGAAGTGATTCGTGAATGTGCCCGAGTCGGCGCGCATATTATTAATGATATTCGCTCCCTGACAGAGCCAGGTGCACTGGAAGCTGCGGCGGAAACCGGATTACCCGTTTGCCTGATGCATATGCAGGGGCAGCCGAAGACCATGCAGGAAGCGCCAAAGTACGAGGATGTTTTTGCTGAGGTAAATCGCTACTTTGTTGAGCAAATTGCACGTTGTGAACAGGCTGGGATCGCAAAAGATAAATTGTTGCTCGACCCGGGGTTCGGTTTCGGTAAAAATCTCACCCATAACTACACATTACTGGCACGCCTGGCGGAGTTTCATCATTTTAATCTGCCGCTGCTGGTTGGGATGTCACGAAAATCAATGATTGGTCAGTTACTGAACGTGGGGCCATCTGAACGCCTGAGCGGTAGTCTTGCATGTGCGGTGATTGCCGCCATGCAGGGTGCGCAGATTATTCGTGTCCATGACGTCAAAGAAACCGTAGAAGCGATGCGTGTGGTGGAAGCCACATTGTCTGCAAAGGAAAATAAACGCTATGAGTAATCGTAAATATTTTGGCACTGACGGGATCCGTGGTCGCGTAGGCGACGCCCCAATTACGCCTGACTTTGTGCTCAAGCTGGGTTGGGCTGCCGGAAAAGTGCTGGCACGTCATGGTTCACGTAAAATTATTATCGGCAAAGATACACGTATTTCTGGCTATATGCTGGAGTCCGCGCTGGAAGCCGGTCTGGCCGCAGCGGGTCTGTCTGCCTCTTTCACCGGTCCAATGCCAACTCCCGCAGTTGCGTACCTGACGCGCGCTTTCCGTGCTGAAGCCGGGATTGTCATCTCCGCCTCGCATAACCCGTTTTATGACAACGGGATTAAATTCTTCTCCATCGACGGAACTAAACTCCCTGACTCCGTTGAAGAAGCCATTGAAGCTGAGATGGAAAAGCCGCTCACCTGTGTGGACTCCGCTGAACTGGGTAAAGCCACACGTATTGTTGATGCTGCCGGTCGCTATATCGAGTTTTGCAAAGGCACGTTCCCGAACGAGCTGAGCCTGAACGAACTAAAAATCGTGGTGGATTGCGCGAACGGTGCGACGTATCACATTGCACCAAATGTCCTGCGTGAGCTGGGTGCAAACGTGGTTGCGATCGGCTGTGAGCCCAATGGCGTTAACATCAATGAAGAAGTCGGTGCCACTGATGTTCGTGCCCTGCAGGCGCGCGTGATTGCGGAAAAAGCCGATCTGGGTATTGCGCTGGACGGCGATGGCGACCGCGTGATCATGGTTGACCACGAAGGTAACAAGGTTGATGGCGATCAGATCATGTACATCATCGCCCGTGAAGCGCTACGTCAGGGACAGCTGCGCGGTGGCGCGGTAGGTACGTTGATGAGCAACATGGGTCTGGAGCTGGCGCTAAAACAGCTTGGTATTCCATTTGCCCGTGCGAAAGTCGGTGACCGCTACGTGCTGGAAAAAATGCAGGAGAAAGGCTGGCGCATCGGTGCTGAAAACTCAGGGCACGTGATCCTGCTGGATAAAACCACCACCGGTGACGGTATCGTGGCGGGTCTGCAGGTGCTGGCGGCAATGGTACGTAACCATATGAGTTTGCATGACCTGTGCAGCGGTATGAAAATGTTCCCGCAGTTGCTGGTTAATGTACGTTATACCGCAGGTAGCAGCGATCCGCTGGAACATGAAAACGTAAAAGCGGTGATGGCAGAGGTCGAAGCGACGTTGGGTAACCGCGGTCGCGTTCTGCTGCGTAAGTCAGGCACCGAGCCGTTAATCCGTGTGATGGTTGAAGGTGAAGATGAAGCGCAGGTCACTGAACTCGCTCACCGTATTGCGGATGCGGTGAAAGCCGTTTAAGCCTGAAAACATGAATGCCGGAGCCTGAGACTCCGGCTTTTTTTTATCCTACTGAAAGTGCCTGTTTGCGTCGATGCTGCCAGAAATAGGCCCCGGCCATTATCAGCACAAGACCTGCCAACCAGGGCAGAACCGCCAGCAAATGTCCTGAACGTGCAAACGTCAGCGCAATCATCAGCAACCACCCTCCCAGCATCGGAATCGCGGTACGTTTGACAATGTCTACCGGCGATACGCCTGCGATCCCGGCAATGGCAATGATCACGCCAGCAATGGGCGATAATGTCCGACCAATACCCGCCGATATCTGAATAGGCAGCATCATCACGGCGATATCGCTACCGATATGACGGCTGATGTCCGGTACCATCGGGGCGAAGGAGAAGAACGCGGCATTCCCTGACCCCATCAGCGCGGAAATCGCAAAGGTGATAAGCGTCATCAGCAGGATTATCGAGGCGGCGCTGAGACCAAATTCACCGGACAGCGACAGCAGCGCGTCGACCGCGCCGATCGCTTTCAACCCGGCAGAAAAAACTTCACCGGCGATAATCAGCGTCACGACGGTGGCAAACACGCTGCCCATGCTGTCGAACACTTTTTGCACGCCAGCCATGACGTCGCGCGCCTTGCGATGGCGGCAATACTCAAAAACCAGAGTAATGGCAAGACTTATCAGAACGGCGGTATCCAGCGTAATTTTGAGCGAGCTAAACAGTAAATCACTGCATAGCAGCATCAATACCAACGGTAGCATCGGCAGAAACAGCCAGGCGACCGGGGCGTTGGTTTCTTCGCCGGCCGTTAACGTCTGCATCTGTTGGGGTTCATTATCACCACTTTCCCGGCGATCGAAAAAGCGTTGTACGACAATATGGAGCAGGGCAATGAAGAGAATGACCGGCACGACGATGGGCAACTGATCCTGAACAAAGTAGTTCACCACCTCGATACCCGCCGTTTTGGCGGCAAGCACCGAGTTACCGGAGCCGGGCCCAAACTCAACCGCGCAGGTACTGGCGATAACGGCGGCGACGGCAGCGCGGCTGCAGCCCAGGCGAGTGAGCAGGGGATAAAGCGTTGCCATCAGCAACAAGCCCAATCCCGTGGCGCTGCTGATAAACAGCGACAGAAATTGCCCCAGCAGCAATGCCAGCCCCAGCAGGAGATAAGGGGAGTTCAGACGCTGTAATGGACGCGAAGTCACCCGCACCAGCACCTGGCTTGCGCCAATGGCTGACATATAGGTAGCAAAGCCGCCTATCAGCATAATTTGCAGTCCAAGACCACCAAGGCGCACGCTCAGGGTATCGCGGATAAACTCAAACGCATCAAAGGGGCCAAATCCGGTGCTTTTCTTCACCAGGCTACTGAGCGTGGTCATCCCGCTAAAATGGGCGATGAGCAGGAGTGCAATCCCGGTCAGTAGCAGCACAGACTGAGGGTGATACTTTTTCAGGATCAAACGCCCGGCAAAGATAATGGCGGTTAGCGCCAGTAGTAATGACATTTTCTCATCCTCACTCAAAATTGCCGTTGACCAGGCACTCACCATCACGCAGTAACGGCTTACCCGCAGCGAACAGATGGGAAAGCGACAGGTCATCATTGAGTACGCAGATATCGGCGCGTTCCCCAGCGCAGAGCGTGCCGCCGGAAATACCCAATGAGCGCGCAACGTTTGCCGTCAACATAGCGATGGCTTGAGATACCGGAATACCGACATCAATCAGGCGAGGAAGCAGATTAAGGTTGCCAGCGACAGGTGCCGCGCTTAAACCTTCAACGATACCCTGGGCGTTAAAGCGCGGCACGCTGCCATTGCCATCAGAGCTTATCGTGATGCGATCGGCTGGGACCTGAGCTTCCAGCGCGTGGAGAATAGCCTCTTCCTGAGGCATGAAACGGCTACCTCCAGACGTCACGTCAATATGACCGCCGCGATGAGCGAAATCGATAGCCTGGTTGAACAGGGCTTCGGTTCTTGCCACATGAGTTGGAGAAATATGATGAATCGGAATACCGGCGTCGCAAAGCGCGAAAATCTGCGACATCCCTTCTGGCAGGTTGCCCAGGTGTACATGCAGCAGCCCTTTTTTCCCTGCCAGCAGCGAGGCCACGCGGATATCGCTGACTATTCTCAACAACTCCTGGAAAGAGGGATATGAACCACGGTGGTCGGCGAGGGCGATTTTAACGCCGAGAATGGCCGGGATAAAGGCTATGTCATCGCGAATAGATTGCGTAATCGTCGGGCTGGGCACTGCATAAGCCCCTGTATGCATAAACGCGCGGACGCCCTCCAGATTCAGCGACTGCATTTTGGCGTACAGGTCTTTGGGCGAGCGAGAGATAGCATCGGTACCCAGCACGCCGACGACCGTGGTAATGCCAGCCTGAATCAGATCGCGCAGTTTTACGGCAGGGGTCCGGCTGGCAAATCCTGCCTCGCCGCCACCGCCGGTAAGATGGACATGCTGGTCGATAATACCCGGGATAACCCATTTACCCCGGCAATCGATGACCTCGTTGACGCCATCGAAGCGTGAAATATCGTTGTCTACCGCCACAATACGATCGGCATGTATGAGCAGGGAGCAGAGGCCTAAATCCTCCGGGGAAAATACACGGGCATTGGTCAGTAAAGTAAACATATCAGTCCTGTCAAACGTCAAGGGGAGGGAGACTCGGCAGGTGAAACAGAATATTGTTGTTATGCGGTCCACACTAAAGCCATTACTATAACTGTGACTATTTCCGATTTGTTATCGGAGGATACGGATATGGAATGGTGGAGAATGAGACGTGGATAGTAAGTGGTTAGACGATTTCCTGGCCTTAAGCCAACATGGGAATTACTCCCAGGCGGCAATACAGCGGCATATTACTCAGCCTGCGCTAAGCCGGCGTATTAAAGCGCTGGAGGAGATGCTAGGCGTTCCGCTATTTGACCGCACCACGACTCCCGTTACGCTGACGCGCTACGGTGAACGGTTTGAACCCTATGCCCGACATGTTCTCAATACGCTGACGGAGGCGCGTCATGAGCTGGCTGCCATGATGCCGACTACGGAGAACACGCTGGTGATGGTCAGTCTGCACACGCTGTCGGTGAATATCCTGCCTGATATGATTAATTACCTACGCCAAAGCGAACCGCAATTAAGCTTTACGGTAAATGCCAGTATCCAGGGGATTGATAATCACTTTAATGCGCTGATAAACCGGAACATTGATTTTCTGGTGACCTACGATTTACCGTCTTCGCAGCCAGGACTGGAGATCGCCGGGGGGCTAAAACGCTCATTGTGGCGATATGAACGGTTCATTCCGGTTATTTCAGCCCAACTGGCAGATAAACTGGATTCTTCTGATGCCCCGATCCCCTGGCTTTGCTATAGCGACTATACCTTTGTCAGACGCATTATTGATCCGCTAGAGCAACATGTTCACCCACGGCTGAAAAAGGTCTTTGAGAGTGGGTTAAGTGAAACGATCCGGGAAATGGTGCTGCGTCATATGGGAATGGCATGGTTGCCCGAGTCGATGGTGGCAGAAGAATTAGTGAATCATGAGATTATCCACTGTTGGCCTGACAATTCAGATCTGATTGGTGAAATCCCGGTTGTTGTTTGGGCAAACCTTGACGATCAGCGACCCGTTATGCAGCGATGCTGGGATAAATTGCTGCGTTTTTGATTGATGTGGCGATTTTTTCTTCAGTTGATACAATACACTTAAATTGCCCTTGCGAAGGTTATTCGCTTTGGTTAGTATTCACACCCGCTTCAGTGGGAAACAGTAAAACATTCCCGCTTTAATGGTCGAAGCATTGGTACGCGGCAACTCCGCAAGGAACAGGTTGATTATGCACGAAGCTCTTTTAGTAGTTTTCCTTATTGTGGCAATTGGCCTTGTGGGCTTGATCATGCTGCAGCAAGGCAAAGGCGCTGATATGGGAGCCTCTTTTGGCGCAGGCGCTTCTGGTACACTGTTTGGTTCAAGTGGTTCTGGTAACTTCATGACCCGAATGACAGCTGTATTGGGAACCTTGTTCTTCATTATCAGTCTGGTGCTGGGTAACATGAACAGTAATAAGACCAATAAAGGAAGTGAGTGGGAAAATCTGAGTGCACCGGCGAAAACCGAGCAAACTCAGCCAGCTGCTCCGGCTCAGCCGACCAGCGATATCCCGCGCTAATAGTAGTATCTGTGCTGAGGTGGTGGAATTGGTAGACACGCTACCTTGAGGTGGTAGTGCCCTAACGGGCTTGTGGGTTCGAGTCCCATCCTCAGTACCAATATTCTAAAAAATGGACGCCAACTGGCGTCCATTTTTGTATCTGCAATCTGCATAATTGCTGGCTTCCCTGGCTTCCCTGGCTTCCGGCGTGCTCTATAACTGCGACGAAATCTTGCGAGCAGCCTTCCTGATTTCTCTTCTTAATCTTTCTTCTTTCTGAATCCATCGCATAATGCACCCGACAAACTCAGCGGAAGTGCTGGTTTGATGAGATGTTTTATTCATTGCCATTCTGCTAATATTAATAGGAGTTATTAAGTGTTATTAAGCGAGGTGATTCCTGTGGGCCCTTCTACTAAACAAACTATCAGCGCTCAGATCCCTGTTGAACTGGCACTTGCTGTTGAGAATTTGGCTATAGAGTTGGATCGTTCAAAAAGCTGGATCATAAAAGAAGCGTTGCTTTCCATGCTGGCCGAAAGAGAGCGGAGACATCAAAGCGTACTGGCGGGTCTTGCCGACGTAGACGCGGGGCGTGTGGTGAATCATTCAGATATGATGGACTTCGCTGATCGCTTAAAGAAAGTCTGATAGATGAATATTTACTGGACGCATAAAGCTCAGGATGATCTGGAGCGTATCTATCGTTTTGCCCTTCAGTACAGCCGACGACATGCCGATGATGTTTTAGACCGCCTGATAGTCGGGTGCGCAGGGCTGAGTGCACATCCTGCAATTGGCATACAGCAATCGCGATACGAACCTTGAGAGGTTCGAAAGATTTTGTTCGACGGCTACGAGATCCATTATGAAGTCAAAAATAATGACATTTTTATCGTAGACCTCTGGCATGTGAAAGAAGAGCGATGATAGGTTTGTATCAATTCAGGACGGGTCACCGCGTATAAAAAAGCCGCTTGCGCGGCTTTTGTCATTTCTGTTGGCGATTACTTCGCTTTGTTTTCCAGATTCTCTACCTGCGGCAGACCGGTTGCGGAAGAGGCGGTCAGCAGACCAGACTGCGCGTAGCCGAACAGCTTCTCACGGGTATCGGTAATATCCAGGTTACGCATGGTCAACTGACCGATACGGTCGTCCGGTGAGAAGACGGAATCACCTTTCTCCATGGTCAGCCGTTCTGGCTTGTAGGTCAGGTTGTCGGAGACGGTATTCATAATGGAATAGTCGTTCCCGCGACGCAGCTCCAGCGTCACTTCGCCGGTAATCTGGCTCGCCACCCAGCGTTGCAGGCCATCACGCAGCATCAGTGCCTGAGAGTCGAACCAGCGGCCCTGATACAGCAGACGACCCAGTTGACGGCCATGAGCGTGATACTGCTCGATGGTGTCTTCGTTGTGAATACCGGTCAGTAGACGCTCGTAGGCGATGTGCAGCAGTGCCATCCCCGGGGCTTCGTAAATGCCACGGCTTTTCGCCTCGATAATACGGTTTTCAATCTGATCGCTCATACCCAAGCCATGACGACCGCCAATGCGGTTGGCTTCCATCATCATCTCAACATCATCGCTGAAGGTCTTGCCGTTCAGCGCAACCGGATGGCCCTGCTCAAAACGGACGGTCACTTCTTCCGCCGGGATCTTCACGCTCTCATCCCAGAACTTGACGCCCATAATCGGGTTCACAATCTTGAGGCTGGAGTTGAGGAATTCCAGATCTTTTGCTTCGTGCGTTGCCCCGAGCATATTGGAGTCGGTGGAATACGCTTTTTCGACAGACATTTTGTAGTCAAAGCCGCAGGCGATCATAAATTCAGACATCTCGTGGCGACCGCCGAGTTCGTCGATGAAGTCCGTGTCCAGCCACGGTTTGTAAATCTGTAGTTCGGCGTTGGTCAGCAAACCGTAACGATAGAAACGCTCGATATCGTTACCTTTATAGGTGCTGCCGTCCCCCCAGATATTGACGCCGTCTTCTTTCATGGCGGCTACCAACATAGTGCCGGTCACTGCACGGCCCAGCGGCGTGGTATTGAAGTAGGTCAGTCCGCCGGTGGTGTTATGGAACGCACCACATTGAATCGCTGCGATCCCTTCGGCAACCAGTTGCTTGCGGCAATCAACCAGGCGAGCGTTCTCAGCACCATATTCCATTGCACGGCGAGGGATGGCGTCATAGTCATCCTCATCCGGCTGGCCCAAATTCGCAGTATATGCATATGGGACAGCCCCTTTTTGTCGCATCCACAGCAGTGCAGCGCTGGTGTCCAGGCCGCCGGAAAAAGCGATACCAATACGTTGACCTACCGGGAGATGCTTGAGAATCGTCGTCATAAAATAAAACCCTGCTTGATAGACTGGTGAAGAGGTCGGTTTTTTATGTTAAGTGCATTTTTATGCAAAATAAATGAGTTTTCATTTAATCACCTTTTAGCGGTGACAGGAAGAGTTTAGTGATAATTTCGTTAAATAACGGCAGTGAAGGCAGATTTATCTTTGCTGTACCTCGCTAAATTTGCGTAGGTCGGCATTCATTCATTTGCATACTAGTAACAAGGTTGACATAAGGCATAGATAATCAATATACTGTGCGCAGATTTTACGTCCCGTCCTCGGTACCAAATCCCAGCAGTATTTGCATTTTTTACCCAAAGCGAGTAAAATTTGCCACGTTTCAGGCGCGGGGTGGAGCAGCCTGGTAGCTCGTCGGGCTCATAACCCGAAGGTCGTCGGTTCAAATCCGGCCCCCGCAACCACTTTCCCTTAGAGTTCTTTTTCAAATATACTGTGAAGACTTAGGCCTTCGTAGCTGGATTTGAAAAAAAATTCTTTCGGAAGGTTCTCCGAACCGCAGGTGCGGTTATAGGGTTCAGTTATCTAAAGCCCCGATTTATCGGGGTTTTTTGTTATCTGATTACAGAATAACTGGGCTTTAGGCCCTTTTTTTATGTCTTGGGGGTGGGCTTGTCCACATTAGAGCAAAAATTAACAGAGATGATTAAAGCACCAGTTGAAGCCTTGGGGTACGAGCTGGTCGGCATCGAATTTATTCGTGGTCGCACATCCACACTGCGCATCTATATTGATAGTGAAGATGGCATCAATGTTGATGATTGTGCTGATGTGAGCCACCAGGTTAGCGCCGTGATGGACGTTGAAGATCCCATTACCGTTGCTTATAACCTGGAAGTCTCCTCACCGGGTCTCGACCGTCCTATGTTCACGGCTGAACACTACGTGCGTTTCCTGGGTGAAGAAGTCACGCTGGTTCTTCGTATGGCGGTACAAAATCGCCGTAAATGGCAGGGCGTTATCAAAGCGGTGGATGGTGAGATGATCACTGTCACAGTCGACGGTAAAGATGAAGTGTTCGCGCTGAGTAATATCCAGAAGGCGAACCTGGTTCCCCACTTTTAACAGTCTGGATTGAGGTGAAAAGCCCGCGATGAACAAAGAAATTTTGGCTGTTGTTGAAGCCGTATCCAATGAAAAATCGCTGCCACGCGAGAAAATTTTTGAAGCGCTGGAAAGTGCGCTGGCTACAGCAACAAAGAAAAAATACGAACAAGAGATCGACGTTCGCGTAGAGATCGATCGTAAAAGCGGTGATTTCGACACTTTCCGCCGTTGGGTAATTGTGGAAGAAGTCACTCAGCCAACCAAAGAAATCACTCTGGAAGCTGCACGTTACGAAGACGAAAGTCTGAACGTGGGTGAGTACGTTGAAGATCAGATTGAATCAGTCACCTTTGACCGTATCACCACCCAGACTGCGAAACAGGTTATCGTACAGAAAGTACGTGAAGCTGAACGTGCGATGGTTGTTGATCAATTCCGCGAGCACGAAGGTGAGATCGTCACCGGTGTGGTGAAGAAAGTTAACCGCGACAATATTGCTCTGGACCTCGGCAGCAATGCTGAAGCCGTGATCCTGCGTGAAGACATGCTGCCGCGTGAAAACTTCCGTCCGGGTGACCGTATTCGTGGTGTTCTGTACTCCGTTCGCCCGGAAGCGCGCGGCGCGCAACTGTTTGTGACGCGTTCCAAGCCGGAAATGCTGATTGAACTGTTCCGCATCGAAGTGCCAGAAATTGGCGAAGAAGTGATTGAAATTAAAGCGGCGGCTCGCGATCCGGGTTCTCGTGCAAAAATCGCGGTGAAAACCAACGATAAGCGTATCGATCCGGTTGGTGCTTGCGTGGGTATGCGCGGTGCGCGTGTTCAGGCGGTTTCTACCGAGCTGGGCGGCGAACGTATCGATATCGTCCTGTGGGATGATAACCCGGCACAGTTCGTGATCAACGCGATGGCTCCGGCTGATGTGGCATCTATTGTGGTTGACGAAGACAAACACACCATGGATATCGCGGTTGAAGCCGGTAACCTGGCTCAGGCGATTGGACGTAATGGTCAGAACGTCCGCCTGGCGTCACAACTGAGCGGTTGGGAACTCAACGTCATGACCGTTGATGACCTGCAGGCTAAGCATCAGGCTGAAGCGCATGCCGCCATTGACACCTTCACCAAATATCTCGATATCGATGAAGATTTCGCGACTGTTCTGGTAGAAGAAGGTTTTGCTACGCTGGAAGAGTTGGCCTATGTGCCAATGAAAGAGCTTCTGGCAATTGACGGTCTTGATGAAGCAACCGTTGAAGCGCTGCGCGAGCGTGCTAAAAACGCACTGACCACTCTGGCACTGGCCCAGGAAGAAAGCCTCGGTGATAACAAACCGGCTGACGATCTGCTGAATCTGGAAGGATTAGATCGTGATATGGCCTTCAAACTGGCTGCCCGTGGTGTTTGTACGCTGGAAGATCTCGCTGAACAGGGCATTGATGATCTGGCTGATATCGAAGGGTTGACCGACGAAAAAGCCGGTGAGCTGATTATGGCTGCCCGTAATATTTGCTGGTTCGGCGACGAAGCGTAATAAACTGTAGCAGGAAGGAACAGTATGACAGATGTAACCGTAAAAACGCTGGCTGCAGAGATACAGACCTCCGTGGATCGCCTGGTACAGCAATTTGCTGATGCAGGTATCCCAAAGTCTGCTGACGACTCTGTGTCCGCACAAGAGAAACAAACCTTACTGGCGCACCTGAACCGTGAAAACGGCTCTGCCCCGGATAAGTTGACATTGCAGCGTAAAACGCGCAGTACTCTCAATATTCCAGGTACCGGTGGAAAAAGCAAATCGGTACAAATCGAAGTCCGCAAGACACGCACCTTTGTGAAACGCGATCCGCAAGAGGCAGAACGCCTTGCCGCGGAAGAGCAGGCGCAGCGTGAAGCGGAAGAGCAAGCCCGTCGTGAGGCAGAAGAAACTGCTAAACGCGAGGCGCAACAAAAAGCCGAACGTGAGGCCGCAGAACAAGCTAAACGTGAAGCCGCTGATAAAGCGAAACGTGAAGCTGCGGAAAAAGACAAAGTGAGCAATCAACAGACCGACGATATGACTAAAACCGCCCAGGCCGAAAAAGCCCGCCGTGAAAATGAAGCCGCAGAACTGAAGCGTAAAGCGGAAGAAGAAGCGCGTCGCAAGCTTGAAGAAGAAGCTCGCCGTGTGGCTGAAGAAGCCCGTCGTATGGCGGAAGAAAATGCCGGTGTTTGGGCAGAGCAAGAGAAAGCGAAAGGTGAAGAAGATAAGAGCGATTATCACGTCACCACTTCTCAGCATGCTCGCCAGGCAGAAGACGAAAACGATCGTGAAGTAGAAGGCGGCCGTGGCCGTACTCGCACCACGAAAGCAGCGCGTCCGGCGAAGAAAGGTAACAAGCACGCTGAATCTAAAGCTGACCGTGAAGAAGCGCGTGCAGCGGTTCGCGGCGGCAAAGGCGGCAAGCAGCGTAAAGGTTCTTCTCTGCAGCAGGGCTTCCAGAAGCCGGCTCAGGCCGTTAACCGTGACGTTGTGATTGGTGAAACCATCACCGTTGGCGAACTGGCGAACAAGATGGCGGTTAAAGGTTCTCAGGTCATCAAAGCGATGATGAAGCTGGGCGCAATGGCCACCATCAACCAGGTTATCGATCAGGAAACCGCACAGCTGGTTGCCGAAGAGATGGGCCACAAAGTTATCCTGCGTCGTGAAAACGAGCTGGAAGAAGCGGTAATGAGCGACCGTGATACGGGTGCTGCGGCTGAAGCTCGTGCACCGGTCGTGACCATCATG
Organism: Citrobacter sp. FP75; assembly: GCF_018342065.1. Lineage (GTDB taxonomy): Bacteria > Pseudomonadota > Gammaproteobacteria > Enterobacterales > Enterobacteriaceae > Citrobacter. The sequence continues at coordinate 112,437 of NZ_JAFDOE010000002.1, forward strand.
GGTCACGTTGACCACGGTAAAACCTCTCTGCTGGACTACATTCGTTCAACGAAAGTGGCCTCTGGCGAAGCGGGTGGCATTACTCAGCACATTGGTGCATACCACGTTGAAACTGACAACGGTATGATCACCTTCCTGGATACCCCAGGTCACGCCGCGTTTACCTCTATGCGTGCTCGTGGTGCTCAGGCAACGGATATCGTTGTTCTGGTTGTTGCAGCAGATGACGGCGTGATGCCGCAGACCATTGAAGCTATCCAGCACGCGAAAGCGGCGCAGGTGCCTCTGGTTGTTGCAGTGAACAAAATTGATAAACCAGAAGCCGATCTGGATCGCGTGAAGAACGAACTATCCCAGTACGGTGTTATGCCGGAAGAGTGGGGCGGCGAATCTCAGTTCATCCCAGTGTCTGCGAAAGCAGGTACCGGTATTGATGACCTGCTGAACGCTATCCTGCTGCAGGCTGAAGTTCTGGAACTGAAAGCGGTACGTAAAGGTATGGCGAGCGGTGCCGTTATCGAATCCTTCCTGGATAAAGGTCGTGGTCCGGTTGCAACGGTTCTGGTTCGTGAAGGTACGCTGAACAAAGGCGATATCGTGCTGTGTGGCTTCGAATATGGCCGTGTTCGTGCAATGCGTAACGAACTGGGTCAGGAAGTCCTGGAAGCAGGTCCGTCCATTCCGGTGGAAATCCTGGGTCTGTCCGGTGTTCCGGCTGCCGGTGATGAAGTTACCGTCGTACGTGACGAGAAGAAAGCGCGTGAAGTTGCACTGTACCGTCAGGGCAAATTCCGTGAAGTTAAACTGGCTCGCCAGCAGAAATCTAAACTCGAGAACATGTTCGCGAACATGACCGAAGGCGAAGTTCACGAAGTGAACGTCGTCCTGAAAGCTGACGTTCAGGGTTCTGTCGAAGCGATCTCCGACTCCTTGCTGAAACTGTCTACCGACGAAGTTAAAGTGAAGATCATCGGTTCTGGTGTAGGTGGTATCACCGAAACCGACGCCACGCTGGCTGCAGCGTCCAACGCGATTCTGGTTGGCTTCAACGTACGTGCTGATGCCTCTGCGCGTAAAGTGATTGAATCTGAAAGCCTGGATCTGCGTTACTACTCCGTCATCTATCACCTGATTGACGAAGTGAAAGCAGCGATGAGCGGCATGCTGTCTCCGGAACTGAAACAGCAGATCATCGGTCTGGCTGAAGTGCGTGACGTGTTCAAATCACCGAAATTTGGCGCCATCGCAGGTTGTATGGTTACCGAAGGTACGATTAAACGTCACAACCCAATCCGCGTTCTGCGTGACAACGTGGTTATCTATGAAGGCGAACTGGAATCCCTGCGCCGCTTCAAAGATGACGTTAACGAAGTCCGTAACGGCATGGAATGTGGTATCGGCGTTAAGAACTACAACGACGTTCGCGTTGGCGATATGATCGAAGTGTTCGAAATCATCGAGATCAAACGCACCATCGCATAATCTTCGTCGTCTTTTGGGCTGTGTTGGTTGCCCAATTTATAGAAGATTATTTGAGGTAGGCCGGGTAAGCGAAGCGCCACCCGGCAATGAAATTTAAAAAGGGGCTTATGGCCCCTTTTTTGTCTTTATTCTGGAGAATTTATTATGGCGAAAGAATTTGGTCGCCCGCAGCGCGTGGCCCAGGAGATGCAAAAAGAGATCGCACTCATCCTGCAACGCGAAATCAAAGATCCACGTGTCGGTATGATGACTACCGTGTCCGGCGTTGAGATGTCTCGTGACCTGGCGTATGCCAAAGTGTTCGTGACCTTCCTGAACGACAAGGACGAAGCTGCCGTGAAGAACGGTATTAAAGCTTTGCAAGAAGCCTCTGGGTTTATCCGCTCGTTGCTGGGTAAAGCCATGCGCCTGCGTATCGTGCCGGAACTGACCTTCTTCTACGACAACTCGTTGGTCGAAGGGATGCGCATGTCTAACCTGGTGACCAGCGTGGTGAAACACGACGATGAACGTCGTGTGAATCCTGCGGACGACAGCAAGGAGGACTAATGAGTCGTCCTCGTCGTCGTGGTCGCGATATTCATGGTGTGCTGCTGCTGGATAAACCGCAGGGCATGTCCAGCAATGACGTACTGCAAAAAGTAAAGCGTCTCTACAATGCCAACCGTGCCGGTCATACCGGCGCGCTGGATCCGTTGGCGACAGGCATGCTGCCTATTTGCCTTGGGGAAGCGACAAAATTTTCGCAATATCTGCTGGACTCTGACAAACGCTATCGCGTGGTGGCACGCCTCGGGCAGCGTACTGACACCTCCGATGCCGATGGGCAAATTGTGCAGGAGCGTCCGGTGACGTTTACCCCGGAACAGCTCGCCAGCGCGCTGGAGACTTTTCGCGGTGATATCGAACAAATCCCGTCGATGTATTCAGCGCTGAAGTATCAGGGTAAGAAGCTGTACGAGTATGCGCGTCAGGGTATTGACGTTCCGCGTGAAGCCAGACCGATTACCGTTTACGAACTGCTGTTTATCCGTCACGAAGGTAACGAACTGGAGCTGGAAGTTCATTGCTCCAAAGGAACGTACATTCGCACGATTATTGACGATCTGGGCGAGAAGCTCGGATGCGGCGCGCATGTGACGTACCTGCGCCGTCTGACGGTCAGCAAATATCCGGTGGATCGTATGGTTACGCTGGAGCATTTGCACAGTCTGGTTGAACAAGCCGAACAGCAGGGCATTCCGGCGGCGCAGCTGCTTGATCCGCTGCTGATGCCAATGGACAGTCCGGCATCGGACTATCCGGTGGTTAATCTGCCTTTAACGTCATCGGTTTACTTTAAAAATGGTAATCCGGTGCGCACGTCGGGCGTACCGCTGGAAGGGCTGGTTCGCGTGACGGAAGGCGATGATGGAAAATTTATCGGCATGGGTGAGATTGACGATGAAGGTCGTGTCGCCCCCCGTCGACTGGTGGTTGAGTATCCTGCATAGCGCTCTCTGTCTTGCGATAAGCAGGCGCTGCGAGTAGAATACTGCCGCTTAACGTCGCGTAAATTGTTTAACAATCTGCGCGGCGTGTACACAAAACCATTCGAGCTGCATCAAGGCGGCCAGTCTGAGAATCCTCAGGAGCTTACTCAAGTAAGTAACTGAGGTGAGAAGACGCAGCCAACGCAGAGATAGCTTGAAGGATGAAGTGTATACACTGGGATTGCTGAATTAGAGATCGGCATCCTTTCATTCTTAACACTTTGGAGTTTTAAAATGTCTCTAAGTACTGAAGCTACAGCTAAAATTGTTTCTGAGTTTGGTCGTGATGCAAACGACACCGGTTCTACCGATGTTCAGGTTGCTCTGTTGACTGCACAGATTAACCACCTGCAGGGTCACTTCTCTGAACACAAAAAAGATCACCACAGCCGTCGTGGTCTGCTGCGTATGGTTTCTCAGCGTCGTAAACTGCTCGACTATCTGAAGCGTAAAGATGTTGCACGCTACACCGCGCTGATCGAGCGTCTGGGCCTGCGTCGCTAAGTCTTTCGAGTTTCAGAAAGAGGGGGCCTTCATGGCCCCTTTTTTCCAGCAGATGGCAGCAATCCGCTGGAAACTAATGTATTGTTGCTATGAATGATCTTCCGTTGCAGAGGTTCGCGCGGCTAATGAGAGGCTTTACCCAATACGCATGGGTTAGGGTTGTCATTAGTCGCGAGGATGCGCAGAAGATCGGGTATTAACGATGGCGTATAACAATACGCCGTTAAAAAAAGAGAAAGGATATTATTTTGCTTAATCCGATCGTTCGTAAATTCCAGTACGGCCAACATACCGTAACGCTGGAAACCGGCATGATGGCACGTCAGGCAACTGCTGCTGTTATGGTTAGCATGGATGACACCGCGGTATTTGTTACCGTTGTGGGTCAGAAAAAAACCAAGCCGGGCCAGGATTTCTTCCCGCTGACTGTTAACTATCAGGAGCGTACCTACGCTGCTGGCCGTATCCCGGGTAGCTTCTTCCGTCGTGAAGGCCGTCCGAGTGAAGGCGAAACCCTGATCGCGCGTCTGATTGACCGCCCGGTTCGTCCGCTGTTCCCGGAAGGTTTCATTAACGAAGTTCAGGTTATTGCCACCGTTGTTTCCGTTAACCCACAGGTTAACCCGGATATCGTGGCAATGATCGGCGCATCCGCTGCGCTGTCCCTGTCTGGCCTGCCGTTCAACGGCCCGATCGGTTCTGCCCGTGTTGGTTATATCAATGACCAGTACGTACTGAACCCGACTCAGGACGAACTGAAAGAAAGTAAACTGGACCTGGTTGTTGCCGGTACTGAAGCTGCTGTACTGATGGTTGAATCCGAAGCTGAACTGCTGAGCGAAGACCAGATGCTGGGCGCTGTCGTATTCGGTCACGAACAGCAGCAGATTGTTATTAAAGAAATCAACGAGCTGGTAAAAGTTGCTGGCAAACCGCGTTGGGACTGGCAGCCAGAAGCCGTCAACGAAGCGCTGAATGCGCGCGTTGCTGCACTGGCAGAATCTCGTCTGAGCGATGCTTACCGCATCACCGACAAGCAAGAGCGTTATGCTCAGGTTGACGTGATCAAATCTGAAACCATCGCTCAGCTTATTGCAGAAGACGAAACCCTGGACGCTAACGAACTGGGTGAAATCCTGCACGCTATAGAGAAAAACGTCGTTCGTAGCCGCGTACTGGCAGGCGAGCCGCGCATCGATGGCCGCGAAAAAGACATGATCCGTGGTCTGGACGTGCGTACTGGCGTGCTGCCGCGTACTCACGGTTCCGCACTGTTCACCCGTGGCGAAACTCAGGCGCTGGTCACTGCGACTCTGGGCACCACCCGTGATGCACAGAACCTCGACGAACTGATGGGCGAGCGTACTGACAACTTCCTGTTCCACTATAACTTCCCTCCGTACTGCGTAGGCGAAACCGGTATGGTCGGTTCTCCGAAGCGTCGTGAGATTGGTCACGGCCGTCTGGCGAAACGCGGCGTGCTGGCAGTGATGCCGGAACTGGATAAATTCCCGTACACCGTACGTGTTGTGTCTGAAATCACCGAATCCAACGGTTCTTCCTCCATGGCTTCCGTGTGTGGTGCTTCTCTGGCGCTGATGGACGCAGGCGTGCCTATCAAAGCCGCTGTTGCGGGTATCGCGATGGGTCTGGTGAAAGAAGGCGATAACTTTGTGGTTCTGTCTGACATTCTGGGTGACGAAGATCACCTGGGCGACATGGACTTTAAAGTGGCCGGTTCCCGCGATGGTATCTCTGCGCTGCAGATGGATATCAAAATCGAAGGTATCACCAAAGAGATCATGCAGGTTGCTCTGAACCAGGCTAAAGGCGCGCGTCTGCACATCCTGGGCGTGATGGAACAGGCGATTAACGCGCCGCGCGGCGACATTTCTCAGTTCGCTCCGCGTATCCACACCATTAAGATCAGCCCGGACAAGATCAAAGACGTTATCGGTAAAGGCGGTTCTGTTATCCGTGCTCTGACCGAAGAAACCGGCACCACCATCGAAATCGAAGATGATGGTACTGTGAAGATCGCTGCGACCGACGGTGAAAAAGCAAAATATGCTATCCGTCGTATCGAAGAGATTACTGCAGAAATCGAAGTTGGCCGTATCTACAACGGTAAAGTGACCCGTATCGTTGACTTTGGCGCATTCGTTGCCATCGGTGGCGGTAAAGAAGGTCTGGTTCATATCTCTCAGATCGCTGACAAGCGCGTAGAGAAAGTGACTGATTACCTGCAGATGGGTCAGGAAGTACCGGTTAAAGTTCTGGAAGTTGATCGCCAGGGCCGTGTACGTCTGAGCATCAAAGAAGCAACTGAGCAGTCTCAGCCAGCAGCTACGCCGGAAGCACCGGTTAGCCTCGGCGAGTAAGGTTGCCATTGCCCTCCGCGTGAGCGGAGGGCCTTTAACCCGGCAGGATGCCTTGTTAGCAACCGGGGAACAGGACGTTCATTCAATCGTTGTCTTCGGGAGTGGGAAATGAAGCCTTTTTTGCGCTGGTGTTTCGTTGCGACAGCACTCACGCTGGCTGGATGCAGTAATTCCGCCTGGCGTAAGAGTGAAGTCCTCGCAGTACCACTGCAACCGACTTTGCAGCAGGAAGTGATTCTGGCACGTATGGAACAAATTCTTGCCAGTCGGGCTTTAACCGATGACGAACGCGCACAGCTTTTATATGAGCGCGGAGTGTTGTATGATAGTCTCGGTCTGAGGGCATTAGCGCGAAATGATTTTTCACAAGCGTTGGCAATCCGACCAGATATGCCTGAAGTATTCAATTACTTAGGTATATATTTAACGCAGGCAGGCAATTTTGATGCTGCCTATGAAGCGTTTGATTCTGTACTTGAGCTTGATCCAACTTACAACTACGCGCACTTAAATCGCGGTATCGCATTGTATTACGGCGGTCGCGACAAGTTAGCGCAAGATGATCTGCTAGCGTTTTATCAAGACGATCCCAATGATCCATTCCGTAGTCTGTGGCTTTATCTTGCCGAGCAGAAGCTCGATGAGAAGCAGGCTAAAGAAGCGTTAATACAGCGCTTCGAGAAATCGGATAAAGAGCAGTGGGGATGGAACATTGTCGAGTTCTACCTGGGCAACATTAGCGAAGCAACGCTGATGGAACGCCTGAAGGCGGACGCAACGGATAACACCTCGCTCGCTGAGCATCTCAGTGAAACCAACTTCTATTTAGGTAAGTACTACCTAAGTCTGGGGGATTTGGACAACGCTACGGCATTGTTCAAACTGGCGGTGGCTAACAACGTTCATAACTTTGTTGAGCACCGATACGCATTGTTGGAATTATCGCTCCTGGGCCAGGACCAAGATGACCTGGCAGAATCGGACCAGCAATAGCTGACGTACACATCAGCCCGTAATCTTTTTTTGATTGCCATCACCTTCATCGGTGAGGGCGTTGTTGTTCGTTAATACACCTACTTTGAGCCGGTTCACACTTTTCAATGAAAATTGCAGATCAATTTCATGATGAGTTATGTAGACTGGCCGCCATTAATTTTGAGGCACACGTACTACATGGCTGAATTCGAAACCACTTTTGCAGATCTGGGCCTGAAGGCTCCTATCCTTGAAGCCCTTACCGATCTGGGTTACGAAAAACCATCTCCAATCCAGGCAGAGTGCATTCCGCATCTGCTGGGCGGTCGCGATGTTCTGGGTATGGCCCAGACCGGTAGCGGCAAAACTGCAGCGTTCTCCTTACCGCTGCTCAACAATCTTGATCCTGAGCTGAAGGCACCTCAGATTCTGGTGCTGGCACCGACCCGCGAACTGGCGGTTCAGGTTGCAGAAGCCATGACGGATTTCTCTAAACATATGCACGGCGTGAACGTGGTAGCCCTGTACGGCGGCCAGCGTTATGACGTGCAATTACGTGCCCTGCGTCAGGGCCCGCAGATCGTCGTCGGTACGCCGGGTCGTCTGCTGGATCACCTGAAGCGCGGTACCCTGAACCTCTCTAAACTGAGCGGTTTAGTGCTGGACGAAGCCGATGAAATGCTGCGTATGGGCTTCATCGAAGACGTTGAAACGATTATGGCGCAGATCCCGGAAGGTCATCAGACCGCTCTGTTCTCTGCAACCATGCCGGAAGCTATTCGTCGTATTACCCGCCGCTTTATGAAAGAGCCGCAGGAAGTACGCATTCAGTCCAGCGTAACCACGCGTCCTGACATCAGCCAGAGCTACTGGACTGTCTGGGGCATGCGTAAAAATGAAGCGCTGGTGCGTTTCCTGGAAGCAGAAGATTTTGATGCGGCGATTATCTTCGTTCGTACCAAAAATGCGACCCTGGAAGTGGCAGAAGCGCTGGAGCGTAGCGGTTATAGCAGCGCTGCACTGAACGGTGACATGAACCAGTCCCTGCGTGAGCAGACTCTGGAACGTCTGAAAGACGGTCGTCTGGATATTCTGATTGCGACCGACGTTGCGGCCCGTGGCCTGGACGTTGAGCGTATCAGTCTGGTTGTTAACTATGACATCCCGATGGATTCCGAGTCTTACGTTCACCGTATCGGCCGTACCGGTCGTGCGGGTCGTGCTGGCCGTGCGCTGCTGTTCGTTGAGAACCGCGAGCGTCGTCTGCTGCGTAACATCGAACGCACCATGAAGCTGACTATTCCGGAAGTTGAGCTGCCGAACGCAGATCTGCTGGGCAAACGCCGTCTGGAGAAATTCGCCGCGAAAGTACAGCAGCAGCTGGAAAGCAGCGATCTGGATCAGTACCGTGCTCTGCTGGCGAAAATGCAGCCGGAAGAAGAGCTGGATATCGAAACGCTGGCCGCAGCACTGCTGAAAATGGCTCAGGGTGAACGTCCGCTGATCCTGCCGCCAGATGCACCGATGCGTCCGAAGCGCGAATTCCGCGACCGTGACGAGCGTGCTCCGCGTGGCGATCGTAACGATCGTGGACCGCGTGGCGACCGTCCGGAGCGTGGTGGTGAAGACCGTCCGCGTCGTGAACGTCGTGACGTTGGCGATATGCAGCTGTACCGCATTGAAGTGGGCCGTGATGACGGTGTTGAAGTTCGTCATATCGTTGGCGCGATCGCTAACGAAGGCGACATCAGCAGCCGTTACATCGGTAACATCAAGCTGTTCGGTACGCACTCCACCATCGAACTGCCGAAAGGTATGCCGGGCGACGTGCTGCAGCACTTTACCCGTACTCGCATCCTGAACAAGCCGATGAACATGCAGCTGGTTGGCGATGCAGTACCGCACACCGGTGGTGAGCGTCGTGGCGGTGGTCGTTTCAGTGGTGAACGTCGTGAAGGCGGCCGTGGTGAAAACCGTGGTAACAGCACTGAGCGTCGTGAAGGTGGTCGTGGTGATGGCCGTCGTTTCAGCGGCGAACGTCGTGAAGGCAGCCGTGCTCCACGTCGTGATGATGCTTCCGCTCCGCGCCGTGATGACTCCGCGGGCCGTCGTCGTTTCGGCGGTGACGCATAAGCTTCACAGCTTAAAAGCGTAAAGTAAAATATACAGCCCCGATCTTAACAATCGGGGCTTTTTTTATTTCTTTTGTACTCGTGTACTGGTACAGTGCAACGCATTAAAATGCAGTAGCAAAATAATTCACTGGAGAGACGGCCAAATGGCAACACTAACCACCACCCAAACGTCACCTTCGCTGCTCGGCGGCGTAGTGATTATCGGCGGCACCATTATTGGCGCAGGGATGTTTTCCCTGCCGGTGGTCATGTCCGGGGCGTGGTTCTTCTGGTCAATGGCAGCACTGATCTTTACCTGGTTCTGCATGCTGCACTCCGGGCTGATGATCCTCGAGGCTAACCTTAATTATCGTATTGGTTCGAGCTTCGACACCATCACCAAAGATCTGCTGGGTAAAGGCTGGAACGTTGTTAACGGCATCTCGATTGCGTTCGTCCTGTATATCCTGACCTACGCGTATATCTCAGCCAGTGGTTCGATCCTGCATCACACTTTCTCGGAGATGTCGCTGAACGTTCCTGCGCGAGCGGCAGGGTTTGGTTTCGCGCTGCTGGTGGCGTTTGTTGTGTGGTTGAGCACCAAGGCGGTGAGCCGCATGACGGCAATCGTGCTGGGTGCGAAGGTGATTACCTTCTTCCTGACCTTCGGTAGCCTGATGGGCCACGTTTCCCCAACCACGCTATTTAACGTCGCGGAAAGCAACGCCTCATACACGCCGTATCTGCTGATGACGCTGCCGTTCTGTCTGGCCTCATTCGGCTATCACGGCAACGTACCGAGCCTGATGAAGTACTACGGTAAAGATCCGAAGACCATTGTGAAGTGTCTGGTGTACGGCACGCTGCTGGCACTGGTGTTGTACACCGTATGGTTGCTGGGGACGATGGGTAATATTCCACGTCCGGAATTTATTGGCATTGCGCAGCAGGGCGGTAACATTGATGTGCTGGTGCAAGCGCTGAGCGGAGTGCTGAACAGCCGAAGTCTGGATCTGCTGTTGGTGGTGTTCTCAAACTTTGCGGTGGCGAGTTCGTTCCTTGGCGTGACGCTGGGCCTGTTCGACTATCTGGCGGATCTGTTTGGTTTTGATGACACAGCGATGGGGCGTTTGAAAACCGCTTTACTGACCTTCGTTCCACCGATTATCGGCGGTCTGCTGTGGCCGAACGGTTTCCTGTATGCCATTGGCTATGCAGGACTTGCGGCAACCATCTGGGCGGCCATTGTACCGGCACTGCTGGCACGCAAATCCCGTGAGCGTTTTGGTAGCCCGAAATTCCGCGTCTGGGGGGGCAAGCCGATGATTGCTCTGATCCTGGTGTTCGGTATCGGCAACGCGGTTATCCATGTTCTGTCGAGCGTGAATCTGTTACCGGTCTATCAGTAATCTCCTTTTTACCCTCTCCCCACCGGGAGAGGGTAACAACTTACCCCAGCAGTTCTTCTTTCACCTGCATTGCCAGGTCAAACGAATGCAGCCGTGCCTGATGATCAAAAATCTGCCCGTTGACCATAATCTCATCCGCTTGAGTTTCACGTAGGATCGACTCCAGCCCGTGACGCACTTTCGCTTTATCACCCACCAGCGACATGCTTAACGCCTGCTGCACGCCGTACTGTTCGGAAGCGGACCACAGTTGATGCATATTCTCTACCGGCGGCGGTAACTGTCCGGTTTCGCCACGGCGCAGCTTCATAAACGCCTGCTGCATTGAGGTGAAAAGAAATTCTGCATCGCGATTGCTGTCGGCGGCGATGATGTTGATGCACACCATCGCATACGGTTTTGCCAGCCGCGCTGAAGGTTTGAACTGAGTGCGGTACAGATGCAGCGCCTGATGCAACATATCCGGTGCGAAGTGTGAGGCGAAGGCAAACGGCAGGCCAAGCTGGGCTGCCAGCTGCGCGCTGTAGAGGCTGGAGCCTAACAGCCACACTGGAATTTGCTCGCCGTAACCTGGAACCGGGCGCACATGCGGATTCGGGTCTTGTGCATCAAACCAGTCCACCAGTTCTGCCACATCGCGCGGGAAGTTATCAATATCCCCACTCATATGGCGACGCAGTGCGCGCATGGTCGGTTGATCGCTGCCCGGCGCGCGACCCAGCCCGAGATCAATACGTCCCGGATACAGCGTATTCAGCGTGCCAAACTGTTCGGCAATCACCAGCGGGGAATGGTTGGGTAACATCACACCGCCGGATCCCAGATGCAGGGTGGTGGTATTGGCTGCCAGATAGCCTATCAACACCGAGGTTGCCGCACTGGCGATGCCGATCATATTATGATGTTCAGCCAGCCAGTAGCGATGGTAGCCGCGCTTTTCCGCCAGTTGGGCGAGATCAAGAGAGTGCGAGAAGGCCTGCTTTGCGCTGGAGCCTTCGGGGATCGGCGCCAGATCGAGCACCGAGAACGGAATGGTTTTGTCAGTCATAACGGCTCACTTTGTTACCGGTTAATCTTTTAATAGTGCATTAAAGATTAGCGAGTGTTGTTAACAAAGTGAGCTATTAATCACATCTGCAGTTCCAGACCTGCCAGTCGTTTCCAGTAGCCGTTGCAATCACTGTGGGCGGCAAGCGGCAACGGTGCGTTGCCATTCTCGTTGGCACGGAAGGCGTCAAGCATGGCGAATGTCTCTGTCCCCAACGGGGAAAGGCGCACAATATCAACCAGCCCCTGCATGGATGTCAGTTCATTACCGAGGTTGTAGACGTAGCCACTCATGGTCTGAATGCCGTTGAGGACAAACACCTGCTGATTCTCCTGCGAAAGGACATCGCGCCCGTTGGGGTATTTGATGCAGCAGGTTTCGCACTCGTCTTTAGGCTTATCTTCGGAACGCGCGGTAAAGCAGCGAGCAGAGTAGGCCAGCGGTAAATGCCCGTAGCTCAGCACTTCGGTTTCAAACTGGTCGCGAATACCCAGTTCGTCACACTGGTTGAGCAGGTTCACCAGCCAGTCGCGCGACAGCTCAACCGGCATACACCAGCGCACCATGCCCTGCTTGAGCAGAATACGCAGCGTGACGGCGTTGTAGCAGTTGAGCGCGTGCCCGGCGACGAACGGCAGCTTACGCTCGGCACACATATTCACCACGCCGAGATCGCTGGCTTCCAGCAGGAAATCACCGTTTTCGACATAGCGCTTCAGCTCTCCCAGTTCAGAGGAGGCCTGTACCAGCGCCAGCGTGGACAGTACCACCTGCTTACCGCTACTGGCGAGGGACTTCGCCATATCGATCCAGTCACCTACCCTGGTCGCACGGCGTTTGCTGCATACCGCTTCGCCAAGATAGATAACGTCGGCATGACTGGTGGCGGCCTGTTGGTAAAAATCTTCCAGCGTTTCTTTCGACCAGTAGTAGAGCACTGGCCCTAATGAATATTTCATTGCTTTTCTCACTGCCATTTACGGTGATACGCACCAAGCGTGGTTTGCGTGCCTTCGGACATCGATCCGAGCGTTTCCATCCAGGCCGGTTGTGGTGCGTAGTTCTGCGGATCGGCCATGCAGCGGTCAATAGCCTGACGCCAGACTTTTGCCACCTGGCTTACGTAAGCCGGGCTGCGCTGGCGACCTTCGATTTTCACCGAGGCAATATTGGCGGCCAGCAATTCTGGCAGCAGTTCGAGCGTATTCAGGCTGGTGGGCTCTTCCAGCGCGTGGTAGCGCTCGCCATCCACCAGATAACGCCCTTTACACAGTGTTGGGTAGCCCGCGTTTTCACCGTCCTGGTAGCGGTCGATCAGCACTTCGTTCAGGCGAGACTCCAGACCCTGCGGGGTCTGCTGCCAGCGCACAAAGCGGGCGGGGGAGCAGGCACCGACGGTGTTGGGGGATTCGCCCGTCAGGTAAGACGAAAGATAGCAGCGGCCTTCCGCCATAATGCACAGGCTGCCGAAGGCAAACACTTCTAACGGAACCGGCGTCACGCGCGCGAGTTGTTTCACCTGATGAATGGACAGCACGCGCGGCAGCACCACGCGCGCGACGTCAAAATTACGGTGATAAAAATTAACCGCCTCTTCATTGGTTGCCGATGCCTGAACAGAGACATGGCGCTCAATATGCGGATAGCGTTCTGCTGCATACTCAAGCATGGCGAGATCGGCGAGGATCAGCGCATCCGCACCCAGTTGTGCCGCCATATCCACAGCACGTTGCCAGCGAGCGTAACCATCCGGGTGAGCAAAAGTGTTAATGGCGATGTGCAGCTTACGGCGATGTTGATGGACGAAACTCACCGCTTCCTGCAATTTTTTCTCGGTAAAATTAAGGCCGGCGAAATGACGGGCGTTGGTATCATCTTTTAGCCCGATGTATACAGCATCAGCGCCGTTCTCGATGGCCGCCTTAAGCGCCGGGAGATTTCCGGCAGGGCAGAGCAGCTCCATAATTTATCCTGACAGTTACGCCGCCTGGGCGCAAAAATGTTAACGAAGAGGGATTTTAGTTAACCTTGCTGAGACAATTTTTGATTTGAGGCAGTTAAAGTTGTATTGGTGTCACCAATAAAGAGGTAACAATTTCGTATCGAATTGTTGATTTATGCCGCTATGTCGTTTATTTGATATGGCAAAATAGCAGGACTATAGAAACAGGGAGTAAAGCTCGTGTTGGATAAACTGCGTTCACGCTTAGTACATTTTGGTCCTTCTCTGATGAGTGTACCGGTTAAACTGACGCCCTTTACGCTCAAGCGCCAGGTACTGGAACAGGTTCTGAGCTGGCAATTTCGCCAGGCGCTGGCCGATGGGGAACTGGAGTTTCTCGAAGGTCGCTGGTTGAGCATAAATGTTCGTGATATTGGTCTCAGATGGTATACCTCTGTTGAGAACGACAAACTTATCGTCAGTCAGAACGCAGACGCTGATGTGAGTTTTAGCGCAGACGCCAGTGATTTATTGATGATTGCGGCGCGTAAGCAGGATCCGGATACGCTTTTCTTCCAGCGTCGCCTGGTGATTGAAGGCGATACAGAATTAGGGCTACATGTGAAAAATCTGATGGACGCCATCGAACTGGAGCAGATGCCGAAAGCATTGCGCGTTATGCTGCTGCAACTGGCGGACTTTGTTGAGGCGGGTATGAAACATTCGCCAGAAACCAAACAGACCTCGGTAGGTGAACCATGCTGATTCGAGTAGAGATTCCCATTGATGCCCCTGGTATTGATGCGCTGCTGCGCCGTTCCTTTGAGAGCGATGCGGAAGCGAAGTTAGTGCACGACCTGCGCGAAGACGGTTTTCTGACGCTGGGCCTGGTCGCTACCGATGACGAAGGTCAGGTGGTAGGCTACGTCGCATTCAGCCCTGTTGATGTGCAAGGTGAAGATCTGCAATGGGTCGGTATGGCGCCGTTAGCGGTTGATGAAAACTACCGTGGGCAGGGGCTGGCTCGCCAGTTGGTCTACGAAGGACTCGATTCACTGAACGAGTTTGGTTATGCCGCAGTGGTGACGCTGGGCGATCCGGCATTGTACAGTCGCTTTGGCTTTGAGCCGGCCGCCCATCACGACCTACACTGTCGCTGGCCGGGCACCGAAAGCGCGTTCCAGGTGCATCGCCTGGCGGAAGATGCGCTGGAGGGCGTGTCTGGTCTGGTGGAATACCACGACCATTTCAACCGCTTTTAAGCGTCGGGGTTTGCAGGCTACTCAGCAGTGCCTCAAACCCTTCACCTTCGACAAGGCGCTCTTTCTGACGCTTTGTGAGCTGTTTGACTCGATATTCCACGCGCAGGGCCAGCGACCGATCGCCGACCTGCGCGGCAAATGCCAGGGTTAATTCCCCCTTCCCGCGCAGTGCTTTCGCCCCTTTTCCGCTCTGATGTTGCTTATAGCGACGTTGCACATCGGTGGTTATCCCGGTGTACAGGGCGTTGTTTTCGGTGCGGATCAGGTACAGATACCAGGGTGTCATTGTCACCATCAACGTGATAATTTTCAGGCCTACAGTATAAAAGAGAATAGAAATGGAAACACTGACTGCGGTGACGCGCTGGCTGGTAAAGCAGCACGTCGTGACCTGGTGCGTACATCACGACGGCGAATTGTGGTGTGCCAATGCGTTTTATCTGTTTGATGCGCAGAAGGTGGCGTTCTATGTGCTCACCGAAGAGAAGACCCGCCATGCCCAGATGTCCGGGCCGCGAGCACCGGTTGCCGGGACGGTAAACGGCCAGCCCAAAACGGTCGCGCTGATTCGCGGCGTCCAGTTTAAAGGCGAAATAAGGCGTCTGGAGGGGCAGGAGAGCGACGCAGCGCGTAATGCCTATAATCGCCGCTTCCCCGTTGCCAGAATGCTGTCAGCGCCCGTGTGGGAGATTCGTCTCGATGAAATCAAATTCACTGACAACACGCTGGGCTTTGGTAAAAAACTGCTCTGGCTACGTGATCTATAGTTAGAAGAATGATTGAGGGGAAAGGATAAGCGATGAGCCAGGTGTTAATAACCGGTGCAACGGGTCTGGTGGGGGGACATTTATTGCGAATGCTGCTGAATGAACCCCAGGTCCATGCGGTTGCGGCCCCAACGCGCCGCCCGTTAGCCGATATGGTTGGCGTCTATAACCCTCACGATCCGCAGCTAACCGATGCATTGGCGCAGGTCACCGATCCGATAGACATCGTTTTCTGTTGTCTGGGGACCACCCGGCGTGAAGCGGGCAGCAAAGAGGCCTTTATCCACGCTGATTATACGCTGGTGGTGGATACAGCCCTGACGGGGCGTCGTCTGGGGGCCCAGCATATGCTGGTGGTGAGTTCGATGGGGGCCAATGCGCACTCGCCGTTTTTCTACAATCGGGTTAAAGGTGAGATGGAAGAGGCGCTGATTGCGCAGAACTGGCCCCGGCTGACGATTGTGCGGCCTTCGATGTTGCTGGGCGACAGGGAGCAACAGCGAATGAACGAAAGGCTCTTTGCACCGTTATTCAAGCTGCTACCGGGGAACTGGAAATCTATTGAGGCGCGTGATGTCGCGCGGGCAATGCTGGCGGAAGCGATGTCGCCGGATCATGAAGGCGTTTCAATCCTCACATCCTCAGAGCTTCGGGAGAGGGCGAAATAGCCCGGCTAATCAACCGGGCTATTTACAAGGTTACTTGATGAACGTAAAAGCCGTAGTGACGCGTTTCACGCCGCTGACCCGGCTGGCGATGTCCGCTGCAGCCTTCGCTTCGCGCTCAGTCACCAGACCCAGCAGGAAGACTTCTCCATTCTCGGTGGTCACTTTAACGTTTGATGATTTAACCTGATCGCTGGTTAGTAACTGGGAGCGAACTTTAGTGGTGATCCAGGTATCGTTGGAGGCTTCACCCAGCCCGATTGGCTGGCCCTGACGGACTTCGTTAAAGACCTCAGTCGTCCCTTCTACACCCATCGCAATTTGTTTTGCCCGCGCAGACAGTTCGCTATTTGGTGACTGGCCGACCAGCAGCACTTTACCCTGATAAGCGCTGACGTTGATGCGCGCTTCTTTCTTGATCTGGGCATCTTTTGATAACGCCGTACTGACGCGTAATTCCAGAGTTCCATCATCTACCTGGGTGCCGACACTGCGAGGATCCGTTGCGGCTTTCGTCCCGACAGCGGCAGTTCCGACAACGGCGGCAGCTATACAGCCTTGCAGCAGCAGTGCAGCGATAATCACAGCAAGCGGCGAAAGTGCCTTCATGTGTACTCCTTAATCATCCTGGTGAGGGAAAAGCGTGTTATCGATAAGATCGCAAAGACAATTCACCGTCAGCATATGCATTTCCTGAATGCGCGCGCTGTGGTGTGAGGGAATGCGGATTTCGACATCCTGCGGCCCCAACAATCCGGCCAGCTCACCCCCGTCATAACCGGTCAATGCGACGATTGTCATGTCGCGGGTGACGGCAGCTTCAACGGCTTTAACGATATCGCGACTGTTGCCACGCGTAGAAATTGCCAACAGAACATCACCTGCATGTCCCAGCGCACGGACTTGTTTGGCATAAACTTCGTCGTGCAGGCGATCGTTGGCAATCGCAGTTAAGACCACATTATCAGTATTTAGTGCAATAGCAGGTAAACTGGGCCGTTCTGTTTCAAAACGGTTGATCATGCTGGCAGCAAAATGCTGTGCGTTGGCAGCGGATGTCCCATTACCACAACAGAGAATTTTGTTGCCATTGAGCAGGGATTGAACCAGCGTCATGGCTGCACGGGAAATCGCATCCGGGAGCGCTTCAGCCGCAGCAATCTGAGTTTGAATGCTTTCTGTAAAGCAGACTTTAATTCTATCGAGCACGCTAATCCTTAAATCTTCAATTATGAGCGGTCGTTAAAGGCGTCCTTTAACCACTCAACATCATTTCCGGTGAAGGCTAACACATCGAACCGGCAATCCACAGTATCAAAACTCCCATTGTGGCGCGCAAGCCACAAGCGGGCAGTATGTAATAATTTCTGTTGTTTGCTGCGGGTCACACTCGCCGCCGCGCCGCCAAAAAGGGCGGAACGGCGAAAACGGACCTCAACAAAGACGGTAGTCTTGCCTTCACGCATTATCAGGTCGATTTCGCCGCCGCGTTCACGCACGTTGGCGGCGATAAAACGCAGTCCTTTGCTTTCCAGCCAGTGACGCGCGGTGGCTTCCCACGCATCGCCGGTCTGTTTACTCGTTAACTGGCGGGGACGACCTGTCCTTGCTGGTATTTGAGCCATGATAACTTCCTGTTAATCACACAATCCTGCGTTGCGGTTAATGCACCCGTGTTGCCGTTAATTTCAAAGCCTTGCACCTGACGCATTTGCGAGAAGTGGTTAGCCAACGACCACGCATCAACGCCCATGGCGTACATACGCGCCAGCGAGTAGTCGTTACGCACGGCACTGAGCGCCTGCTGCATGAGCGGCTCGTTGCCACCGGCCAGCATTGGAATTTCACTGTACTGCAAGCCTTCCATCTCCAGGCGGAAATCAGGACCTGCAGTACCTTGTGCGCTACGGGAACTGGCATACAGCGTTGCGCCGCTTTGGCTGCCGTTACGCATGGCGATCATCGGCTTAATAAAGGCGATCTCTTCCGGCGTCGCCAGAATATACACCGCGTCAACACGACCGCTGCTGCCGGTGATTTGCGCATCGGTCGGCGCTGCCGGAATCGTCAGACCGCCAATTGTCACGCCAGGTTGCGCAGGCACAGAGGAGGCGATCGGGCTGCCCGTCAGGGAAATCCCTGAACCGCCGTTGACGCCCATTTTCAGCTCAGCGGTAGAGCCGAACTTCTGCTGCAATACCACGCCGCCGCCCAGCGTTTGCCATTCCTGAGCAAAGGCATTAGCCACACGATCGCCCAGACCGCTGCGAGGGATCAGCAGCAGCGGAGACTGTTTGCCCTGGGCGTGAATATGACGTGCGGCATCGCGCGCTTCATCTTCCGGTGACAGCGCGAAGTAGCACACATTCGCCAGGTTTTTCACCGACTCTGGCTGGTTAAGTGCCAGCACGTTCAGTGGGGTGCTGCTCTTCATCAGTTCTTCGACATTGTTCTTCAACAGTGGGCCGACAACAATGCTGGCGCCGTCCTGCTGTACCTGGGCCAGGATCTGGTTCAGCGGCTGTGACGAGGTGTCGTAGATTTTCAGTTCTGCGGATGGATTTGCCGGAGCGCTGACCATCGTCGGCTGAGTCGGTGCGGGTTGCGGGGCGCTAATCGGCTGTGCTGGAGCATCCTGCGTCAGGTCACTCACCGAGGCCTGAGAAGGGCTGGCAACACCGTCGACAGGCTGCGGCTGTGCAGCTGGCGCGGTAGTGTCCGTGGCGGCAGCGGGTGCTACAACAACAGGTGCTGCTACCGGCTGTGTGCCCATGTTTTTCGCCGCTTCAAAGCCTTGCTGAATAGTGCGACCAAATACAGCAGCCTGACCGTTCAGCGGCAGCAGAAGTGCAATTTTGCTGGTGGAGGCTGGCTTATAGCTCTGGACATTAACCAGCTGCGTTGGCAGCAATTTTGCCCCCGGGTTTTGCGGATAACGTTTTTGCCAGTCGGCAATGCCCGCTTTCATCATGTCCGGATCGCTACGGTTATCAAACCAGACGCGCTGGAGATCCAGCCAGCCTTGCAACACGTTTTCATCGGCGTTGATGACCAGCGCCTGTGCCTGCTCTTGCGTCATAGACGACAGCGCCTGCCAGGTGGCATCAATGTTCTTCTGCTTAGCATTCGCGGCCAACAGGGGCTCCTGAGCGATGAGCGCACGCAGCAGCGTTAACGATGGGCGTCCCTGGCTGGCGTCAATTTGCGCCTGCCAGTAACGTACCTGTTGGTTTTGATCAAAATCGGCTGGTTTTAACTTCTCCAGCAGGGCCTGCGCTCCCGCGACATCTTTCTGCGCGAGTTTGATCTCGACGGCCAACAGAGACTGCTCACGACGCTGGCTGTCGTTCAGATTTTGCGGCAACTGGTTGAACAACTCGACCGCCTGCTGGCTCTTGCCTTCTTTCAGCAGTGCACGAATGGCGAGTAATTGCCAGTTGGTCTTGCTATCATCTGAGCTTTGCTGCATCTGTTGCAGGTAAAAGCCGGAATCAGCTTGTGCCGTGCCCTGCATGTGGGCTGCACTCTGGTCAGGCGCCTGGGTGCCACAACCGGCGAAAATCAATGCTGCCAGAATGACTGGCAGAGCGCGCACGGCTTTCAAACGAGAAAATGTTGAGGGTACCATACTGTATCCAGTGATATTTTTTACGCAATGCTCAATATTAAATCGGCAATACGGACGACACAATGAAACAACACGAATCGGCGGATAATTCTCAAGGCCAACTCTTTATTGTACCTACTCCTATCGGAAATTTGGCTGATATTACCCAACGAGCGCTCGAAGTTTTACAAGCCGTTGATTTAATTGCCGCTGAAGACACCCGTCATACAGGATTATTGTTACAACACTTCGCGATTAGCGCCCGTTTGTTTGCGCTGCATGACCACAACGAGCAGCAAAAGGCCGAAACGCTGGTGGCAAAGCTCAAAGAAGGGCAAAACATCGCGCTGGTTTCCGATGCCGGAACGCCGCTGATTAACGATCCTGGCTATCACCTGGTGCGGACCTGTCGTGAAGCGGGGATCCGCGTTGTGCCGCTGCCTGGTCCTTGCGCGGCAATTGCCGCATTGAGCGCCGCCGGACTGCCCTCCGACCGTTTTTGTTATGAAGGTTTTTTGCCTGCCAAATCCAAGGGCCGACGCGATGCGATGAAAGCCATTGAAGAGGAACCCCGCACGCTGATTTTTTATGAATCCACGCATCGTCTGCTCGACAGCCTGGAAGACATGGTCGCCGTATGGGGAGAGTCCCGCTATGTGGTGCTGGCGCGCGAGTTAACCAAAACATGGGAAACGATTCACGGTGCGCCGGTTGGCGAGTTGCTGGCGTGGGTAAAAGAAGACGAAAACCGCCGTAAAGGCGAAATGGTGCTGATTGTCGAAGGCCATAAAGCGCAGGAAAACGATCTCCCGGCTGACGCATTGCGTACGCTTGCGCTGTTGCAGGCAGAATTACCGCTGAAAAAGGCCGCCGCGCTGGCTGCTGAAATCCACGGCGTGAAAAAGAATGCGCTGTATAAGTACGCGCTGGACCAGCAGGGAGAGTAAGAATACTTAGGTTAAACGTCGACTTGTCGGAAGAAATGTCGGAACAAATGTCGGAAGAACTCGCTGAAAGCGTTGCAGCTAAGAGGCAAACTGCAACGCGTTGGCGCGAAGAAAGGAGGGATGTGGCGGGCGCTGTAAATTTTAATGATCAGGATACTGTGCGCCGTCAATCAGGCAACTCACATTGTGGTGCAGCCATAAAAATGAAGCAGGAATAGTCGTCGTGACGGTGGCGGCCAGGTATTTTTCAACCGCATCGTGCTTCCCTTCACCTGCAATCAACAGCAAAATCTCTTTTGCATTCAGGATGTCCTTCAGCCCCAGCGTAATGCCGCGAGTTACACGATTATCAGCCGTTTTTAACATGTCATGATGGCGCGTTTGCTCATCAAGTACGCTGATATGGCAAAACGGTTCCAGGACCTCAGCGGGTTCATTCAGCCCCAAATGGCCATTTTTGCCGATTCCGAGCAGGCATAAATCGAGACCGCCCCGACTGGCAATAATCTCTGTGATGCGCTCGCATTCCTGCTCGTCAACATGTTCAGATTGAAAACCGACCAGCTGTTCTGCTCGTAAACCCAGCGGTTGAACGATGTGTTGTTGCAGGAAAGATTCACACGTTGCAGGTGAGTTCAACGAAATACCGACCCACTCATCCAGTTTCACGAAAACCACCTGCTCGACATCGATCTTACGTTGGTTAATTTTCTCGACAAAGTAGCGATAGGTGAGAAGTGGGGTGCCTCCTGTCGCCAGGCAGATGGTGGCATCAGGTTTGTTCTGTATCAGCGAAATCAACTGCTCGCTGGCGCGATCGCTCAATACGTCATAATTGTCGCAGTACTGTATATATTGCATGTCTGTAGCCCTGTTAAAGAAGGGTGTAGCATGTCGCTTCACCCTCTTTTTCGTTTAAAGAATGCCGAGTGCGGACGAGATAATAGACAGCACAAACGTTACACCGATTAACAGCACCGGGTGCGCTTTCTTCACTCGCAGCAGGTAGTACATCAGCAGCGTGTAGCTCATCGGTAAAATATTCGGGAAGACTTTATCGAAGAAATCTTGCTGTAATGCCACGCTATGGGTGCTGTCGATAGCGAAAGACGTTACAACATTAATGTGTACATAGGACGCGATGAGTCCACCAATAACGGTGATCCCGAGGATCGTCGCTGAGCGAGCGATCATCTGCGAATTTTCTCTTACTTTATCGATAGCCTTAACCCCTACCGAATAACCGACGTGCGTCCATCCGACACGCAGGAAAAAGATCATCAAATAAACAGCAAAGAACAGTATTGGCCCCAGTATGTTTCCCTGACTGGCGAAAGAGGAGCAGATCCCCGCCATAATAGGCAGTAAGGTGAACCAGAAAATGGCATCGCCAATCCCGGCAATAGGTCCGAACAGCGCCACTTTTAAGCCTTTAATCGTGTCGCGGTTTTCCCCTTTCTCTTCCATTGAAATTAATAACCCCATCAGGAAACCAACGAGGTTCGGATGGGTATTGATAAATTCTAAATGATCTTTCATTGCCGCACTCAGGCCGGCTTTATCATCTTTATAGATTTTTTTCAGGACCGGGAGCATAGCCCAGGTAAAACCTCCCGCCTGCATCCTTTCATAGTTAAAGCTGGCCTGAAGAAGAGACGAGCGAAGGCCCAGGCGGGTAATGTCTTTTTTACTGATTTCAGATCCCATTTCTGTAGTCCTCTTCTTCATTGTTCATGTTGGTGACAGCCTGAGTTTGGGCCTGCTGTTTGGCCTTCGCATTGAAAAACTCATATACGGCAAATCCCGCGCCCAGTACGGCAACTGGCAGAAGATTGTTGACCTGGATGTAGCAAACAAAGAGGAAACCGGCAATCAGGTAAGGAATGTACTGCGCTTTGAACATCACGCGTAGCAGCAGGCCAAAACCGACAGCGGGCAAAATGCCTCCCGCCACTTCAAATCCATGCGTTAACCAGGCGGGCATGGCTTTTACCAGCGATTGCATAGCGCCTTGCGCTAGGTATGTGCACAGGAAGGCGATGATGGCGTAAGAAGAAGCAACAATCAGCGTTGTCATCCAGTTCAGACGCGCAAATGCACTTGTGTTTGCTTCTTTCGCGCAGTTATCGGCTTTTGCCATGAACAGAGAGAATGCTGAGTAAAAGAACAATATGACGTATTGCATCAGCAGGCTAAAAGGTAAACCAAGACCGATAGCTGTTTTGGCATCTACACCGGTAGACCATGCAATAACCGTGGTCATGAGACCTGCCATGATTGGGTTAGGTGGTTGTACGCCTCCAGCGGGGGTCAGACCGGCAAAGGCCAGTTCGGTCAGACCACCGGTAATTAGGCCAATATGAATATCACCAAGAATAGCG
This sequence comes from Citrobacter sp. FP75, assembly GCF_018342065.1. Taxonomy (GTDB): domain Bacteria; phylum Pseudomonadota; class Gammaproteobacteria; order Enterobacterales; family Enterobacteriaceae; genus Citrobacter. The sequence continues at coordinate 135,453 of NZ_JAFDOE010000002.1, forward strand.
CCGGTGAGTGTACATACGATAATTGGTCTGAATAAAAACAGGGCTTCCAGCCAAAAGTCGATTCCCAGAAAGAAGACCAATGCAGCCAGGGATATACCCTGAATTAGGGTTATTTCATGCATGTCGAATACCTCAAATAAATCCTTTTATTATGAAAAAGCAGGTTACCCCTTATTCAGGGATCTGTTCTTTTTGATCGCCAGGGACATCCTGAATAAAAATATTAACGCCTTTCTTTTTTATAAACTGAAGGTCGTCAAGATCCTGTTCGTTAACATAAACCTTGCTGCTGATCTGCTTTTTACCTTCTGAGAAATGCATATTGCCCACGTTGACATCGTTCAGCATAATGCCTCCTTCAAGCAGCATTCTGACCGTTTTGGGCGTGCGGCAAATCAGGAAGATTTTCTGGTGTGGTGCGGCCTTACCGATAACGTTGATGGTTTTTTCTATGGAAAAAAAACGTATGCCAAAACCATATGTTTCTGCTGTGATGCCCATTAATTTCTGCTGGATGTCATCCTGTGCGACATCATCATCAACAACGACCAGCAGGTTTGCACCAATTGTTGATGTCCATGTCACGCCAACCTGTCCGTGAACTAATCGGTTATCAATACGAGTTAATAAAATATTTGGACTGCTCATACTTAAATCCTCACCATAAAATAATTGAATGACATGAATTTTTGATATATATTATTATCGCAGAATTAAAATCATGAATTTATTCAGTGTGATTTGAACTCTATGCCTCCTTTATTATTTGAGCAATGAGCACCATCTAATATTAACCAGATAGCGCTCCTGAATAAAAAACTGAAACCAGACGGCGGTTACGATAATTCGCGGGCAGGCATTAATTTGTTTGCCGAGCCACAAACATTGATTTTGCTACGTACCACTTCTTTCATGGCATCCATGCCGACGCGCATGTAGTAACGCGGATCGTTACCCTGCGGGTTTTCAGCGAACCACGCTTTGACCGCATCGGCGAAGGCGATTTTCAGTTCGGTAGCAACGTTGACTTTGCACACGCCCAGTTCGATCGTGCGACGGACGTATTCGTCAGGAACATCGCTTGCACCATGCAGTACCAGTGGGATATCGACCACCTCACGAATTTCTGCCAGACGCTGGAAATCGATTTTAGGGGTTTTGGTGTAGAGACCGTGCGCGGTGCCGATAGCGACGGCGAGACTGTCTACGCCAGTACGTTCGACAAACCGTTTTGCTTCCTGTGGGTCTGTCAGGAATGCACTTTCCGCATCTACGCTCATGTCATCTTCAACGCCGCCCAGGCGACCCAGTTCTGCTTCAACGCTGCAATCTTTGGCGTGGCAAAAATCCACCACTGATTTCACCAGTTTCACGTTTTCTTCGAAGGGGAAATGGCTGCCGTCGATCATCGCACTACGTACTCCTGCGTTCACTTTACGACGAATATCGTCCAGCGATTCGTGGTGATCAAGGTGCAGCGCCAGCGGCATGTCATAGCTGGTGGAGTAGGCGTTGCACAGCGCGTAAATTTCTTCCAGCGCGATATGTTTAAAGGTGCCAGGCGTCCCGGCGAGGATCACCGGCGATCGCATTTCATTACATACTTCGAGGATCGCCTGGATCGTTTCGGCATTGTGAATGTTAAAAGCAGGTACGGCATAACCCTTTGCCTGGGCATCCTGCAGGAGGTATTTCGTAGAAATAATGCTCATGATGCGTTTCCTCTTAAGCCTGCCATGGGTGAATAACAACGCCTTGCACTACGCGATTTACCGTACCGCTGGCGGATGGCGTATCCGGCTTATTCCCGATATTGATGGATTGCGTCAGTGCGAACACCTGGGCATACATTAGGAAACAGAAGGCGAGTTCCATATCGATGAAAGTGCGTGAAGGCGGCAACAGAATATGTGGACCGGCTTCAATAATGGCATCGGTCTCTGCAGCAATGGCGACAACGCGCAGTGCCTGCTGATCGCGGCGCAACTCTGCCAACAGATCGAGATCGTACTGACGTGTATAGGGGTGGCTGGAGACAAGCACCACGACCAGCGTTTCATTATCGACCAATGATTTAGGTCCATGGCGAAAACCGGTGGGCGAGTCATAGAATGCGGCCAGTTTACCTGCCGTGAGCTCCAGAACTTTCAGCGCGGATTCACGTGCGACACCTTGTAACCCGCCGCTGCCGAGGTAAACGATCCGTTTCCACGGTTCGTTGCCAAACACGCCGTGGCTGAAATTGCCCAGTGACGTCAGGATCGCCTGGCAACGATCGGCCACGTCCCGGAACGTCTGGCTGTTGATTTTCTCTGGAACAAATACGGCCAGGCAGCTGGCCATCATGGTGGTAATACTGCTGGTCATTGCGAAGCCGCGATCGTGCGTTTCCGCAGGCATTAACAGTGCAAATGCGTTATCGCTATCGGCTGCGTTTTTGTACAGGCTGCCAGCTTCATTACAGGTGATTGGGAGGTGATAGCACTCAGGTACAAACTGATTGGCCAGCTCAACTGCCGCAACGCTCTCTGGGCTATTACCAGACCGGGCAAAAGAAACCAGCAGTAGCGGATGGGCAGGATTCAGATAATCCATCGGATTGGTAACCAGATCGGTTGTCGGTACGGCGCTGATATTTATGCCAGTGTGGCTTGCCAGCCAGGGCGCGATGATGTCGCCAATGAATGCTGAGGTTCCGGCACCGGTCAGTACGATCCGCAGATCGCTTTTCCGTAACAATGGGGCGAGAAAGCTGTCGATAGAGGAGCGGATTTTTTCGATATTGCGGAGAGAGCGGATCCAACTGGCAGGCTGCTGACGGATCTCTTCTTCTGTCCAGGTGCCCGTTACCGCGGTAACAGGGGTGTAGGTTTCTGGCATAACTTAAGTCCTTAGTCTCGTAGATTCCACATAAAACGCTGGTGAAAATGTTGCTGTCTTTCGTTTCGTTTCATTTGTTCATATGATCGATTGATTAAAATCTATAGGAAAGAAATCGAAAGTTCAATGATGTAAAATGAAATAAAACGAAATTTGTGATCGCGAGAACGAAGGGTCGGATTATCTTATTGATCTATAAAGAAGATATTTGATGTAGTGTGTTTCGGTATTTCCTTAATCGAAAGGAAAAGAAAGGCCTGGCGATCGTATGTCGCAGGCCAAAAGGAGGCAAAATGAAAGGGCTACAGGGGAAGAGCCTGACCCTGAATCCAGATCTGCTGTAAATGCAGCCCGTTATTAAGAGCGATTACGTCGGCGCGCTTGCCAGTCTTTAATGATCCCAACTGGCGATCAATTCCCAACAAGCGAGCGGGGTGTAGCGAAGCCATATGGATTGCCTCTTCTGGGGCGATCCCGGTAAGCTCGACCATATTGCGAACGGCTGCATCAACGGACAACGTACTGCCTGCCAGACCACCAGAAGCGGTCCGCACAATACCGCTACGCATTTCCACCTCTTCGCCACAGAGCGTATAGCGCCCGTCGGGCATCCCGGCAGCCTGCATTGCGTCGGTAATCAGCACCACTCGATCTTTTGCGCAGGTGCAGCACAACCTCATGGCCGCCGGATGCACGTGCTGTCCGTCGGCGATAAGCTCCAGCCAGGCGCGAGGGTCGGTTAACCCTGCGCCAACCATACCGGGTTCACGGTGATGTAGGCCGCTCATACCGTTGTAGCAGTGTACTAACCCGCTTGCACCCGCATCAAAGGCCGCGCTAGTCTCTTCCCAGGTGGCTGCGCTATGGCCCAGCATAACCCTGACATCCTGTTGTCTGAGGTGCTGAATAGCCTGCAGTGCGCCGGGTTTTTCTGGTGCGAGTGCTACCACGCGCAGTGTCTGTTGGGAAACCGCGATCAGTTCATCCAGCTCGCTGAGATCCAGTTCCCTGAAAAGCTCAGGTGGGTGTGCACCTTTATTCTGTGGCGTGAAATACGGTCCCTCCAGATAGCTGCCCAGTACCTGAGCACCAGGGCCGCCTGAACGGCAGCGGCGGGCAATGCGTTTCAGCGCTCCATGAATCTCCTGTAATGGAGCGGTGACAGTCGTGGGCAGCCAACTGGCTACCCCTTCACGCGCTTTGTGCATCGCCAGCTTGTCGAGCGCGCCCTCTGCTTCATCCATGACATCGACGCCCCCACCACCGTGAACATGGGTGTCTATGTAAGCAGGACACAGCAGTTCGGCATCGCGATTCATCACGCCAGAGGGGATAGGCTCAATCGCCGCGATTATACCTTCTTCTATGCGTAATTGATGATCGTCCAGCCAGCCCTGTTCAGTCAGCAGGCACCTGGCGCGCAGCAGTTGTGTCATATCCCTTCCTCAACGGGGTTTTCCTCGTGACAACGTCCCAGTTCATCGACCAGGCTGGTCAAGCCACGATGCCCGCACTCCAGCGCCTGCAAACGGAATGCTTCACTGCTCAAACCTTCACGCTCCAGCGCCATCTCCAGCAACAGCTGCAGATTGGTGCCGGTGATCACTTCGCTTCCTGGTTTTTGCATCGCCAGCGTAGAGGCGACGCGAAATGGCGTCCCGCCCAACAGGTCCGTCAGAAACACAATATCTTCCTTAGCATCCAGTTCACTCACTGCCTGCTCGAGTTGCGCAGTAAGCAAGGCGGTCGATGAAGTTTCTGGAAAGTCGATGGCGATAAACTGAGACTGTTCGCCCAGAATCTGTTTCATCGCCTTTTCCATTCCGCTGGCAAACCCACCATGCCCCGTCAAAATAATACCTAACATCTACAGCCCCTTGTATTTACAGGAAATGACAGAATTTACCGACCACGCCGAGCACCACGGTAATAGCGATAAGACGTAGAGGACTCCAGCCACGGCGGACCAACCAGAACATGGTTAATGTGTAGACCAGTGGCAGAAAAGCTGGCATCAGCTTGTCAATAACGTCTGTTTGCAGTTTCACAACCGCATCACCTGCGGTGATTTCCAGCGTAGTGCTCAGGCGAACATAGGTCGCAACCAGCGCACCAATTACCGTCATCCCAACGATGGAGGCTGCGTGCCCGACCTTCCTGGTATTGGCCTTAATCAGCGGGATGGCCGCCACGCCCATCCGATAAGCGTAGTGTGCCAGACCAAAGCGCAGGCCCAGGTGAACCACGTTGAAAAACACGATAAACACAACGGCGCCGAGAATAGAACCTTGCAGCGCGAGGCTGGCCCCGATCCCTCCGCAAATGGGCAGCAGCGTTAACCAGAACATCGCATCACCGATGCCACCGAGCGGTGCGCCCACGGCAATCTTGGTACTTTGAATACTGTTCACGTCCTGCTTGGAGCGTTCCATCGCGAGGATGATGCCAATGACAAACGTCACCAGAAACGGATGGGTATTGAAGAAACCCATATGGCCTTTCATTGAACGCGCGAGGTCACGTTTGTTGGTGTGGATTTTTTTCAGTGCCGGTAACAAACCGTACAGCCATCCTGATGCCTGCATACGTTCGTAGTTAAAGGAAGCTTGTAACAACATGGAACGCCAGGCTACGCGGTTAATGTCTTTTTTCGTCAGCTCAGCACCGAGGTTTTGGTCTTCATAGATGTTTTCATTGGTGCCGGTAAGTAGCGTATCTTCGGTGTCGGAAACGTTCGGCAGAGCCGTTTGGTTAGATTCCATCTTCGAATTCCTCTTTCTGTGCTGCCGGGGCCGTAGGTTCAGGTGATTTACGCAGAAAATCGATCAGTGCCATTGCCAATGCGGCAGCGGCGATAGCCAGTACAGGGAGCTTGAGCCAGGCTGCAGCCACAAAACCCAGGATGAAATAGGGGATGTAGACGTTTTTCATCATGATTTTCAGCAGTACGGCAAAACCAATTGCTGGCATGATGCCACCGGCGACGCCAAGGCCATCAATCAGGCGGGTTGGCAGCACGTCAATGGCGGTTTTGGCATGTTCCGCACCAAAGTAAATCGGCAGGAAGGCGCATAAAAAGTAGAACGTCCCCAACGCCAGTAACGCCAGATAGTTCACGCGCTCAATTCCGGCTGTATCGGCATTTGCCGCCATCCGATCGCAGCGAGCCATAACCCCTGACATCACAGAGAACAGGAAGGTTATCCCCATCTGAACCGCCACGGCGAACGGCACTGCTACGCCGACAGCAACCTCTGGTTTTACGCCGGTGGTGATGGCAAACGTTGTCCCGACAATGGTCCCGATGATGACGTTCGGCGGCTGTGCGCCTGCCAGTGGGGCCAGACCCATCCAGACCAGCTCCAGCGTACCACCGGTTAAAATACCGGTATGCAGATCGCCAAGAATCAGGCCTACCAGCGGTCCAAGAACTACCGGGCGGTGCATATGTGTTAACCCGTTGAACATATCCAGGCCTGCGATAAAGGCGAGAATACCCAACGCAAAAGCCTGCAACAGACTAATTTCCATTGTGAAGTCCTCAGATAAGTTTAAAGAGGTCCTGGGCTGGTTCGGTTGGAACGCCCTGAACAAAGCATTCCACACCGGCGGCTTTCAGCCCGTTAAATGCCGTAATATCGTTAGCGTCTACAGAAACAGTTTTAGCGATTTGCTGCTTGCCGTTGGCGTAGTGCATGTTGCCAACGTTGATGCGGTCAACAGGAACACCGCCTTCAACCAACTTGAAAAAATCTGCGGGTGATTTGCAGACCAGTAGAATTTTCTGCCGATCGGCGGCCCGATGAATATTGTCGATCACCTTTTGCAGTGACCAGAAGCGCACGGCAATTCCTTCCGCGAGCACCATTTCCATCAGGTTTTGCTGAACCTGATCTTCAGCAACCTCATCATTGGCAACCAGAACCAGATTCGCCCCCGCAAATCCGACCCATTGCACACCGACCTGACCGTGAATTAAACGTTCGTCAATGCGACTTAATACAATGTTTGGCATAGCATTTTTCTCTTTTTTGTTATGCGTTATGTGATCATGCGCCCTGGCAGGCACGGTGGTATTGCTGCAGTATGTCCTGAATATGGTTAATGATGAGTTCTCGCGGCGTGGCGTTGAGATCTCCCTCGCGCACTTTTACGTACTGTAACGGTAAGTACTGGCTAATCAGCGGCAGTGGGATAGGCTCGTCCGCGAGGTTGCGAACCAGTCGGTCGAAGGCATCATCAATCTGGCTGTCTGGCCAATAGTAACGCACCCGATCGGAGTAGCTGTATCCGCGCGCCAGACGGCGTGCATGGCCATCTCCGTGGTAATGGCTCTGCCAGTATTCCGGGCGATCAAGCATCACGCTTTCCAGAACATGTCGCAGACCTGAGCAGGCTTTTGCTGGCAGTAATTCTTCTTCAATAGCAGCCAGTGAAAACAGTGCTTCACGCAGGGCGAAGGTCAGAGCCGGGCCCACTTTCAGAATAGCGAAGTGATCTATCACCAGTTGACGCAAGGACTGTGGCGTCTGGTAATCGGTAGAATGCGCTTCAAATACCAGCGTGTCGTAGTCCTCCACCATTTTGCTGAGTGCCACGGCTTTCTGCGGTTGATAATCAATGATGTGCGTGTGGTCGAATTCGACGCCGGGCTGCACCACCAGCGCGATAATGCGTGGCCAGATGCCGTCCAGGCCCTGCTTTTCAAACGCGTGATGGTGGGCTTCCAGCGTGGCGCGTGCGGCGTCAGGCGTGGTGACCTCCAGTTCCGTTAGCGTTTCGTGGGCGCCGCCGGGTACCGGAACCTCTGTGCCTATCACGTAAACCAGATCAGACTCGCCAAAATATGCCGTACAGGTTTCTTCGGCGACCTTCGCCAGACGAGCAGCGCGCTCAGCGACGATGGCATCGGTTAATGGAACAGGATCGCCATGACAGGACATGCTGCAATCCAGGTGGATTTTTTTAAATCCTGCCGCCACGTAACTTTTGATGAGATCGTCGGCATTGGCCATTGCCTGTTCTGCGGGCAGTTGTTGCCAGCGATTAGGGCCGAGATGGTCCCCGCCCAGAATCAATTGGTCATGGGGAAAATCAAACGAGTCGGCCAGGCTGTAGACAAAACGGCGAAAATCGGCTGGCGTCATACCCGTATAGCCGCCAAACTGGTCAACCTGATTGGACGTTGCTTCAATCAACAACGGTGTCTGGTTTACATGGGCGTAGCGTATTGCTGATTCCAGTACCAGTGGATGCGCGGAACAAACGGCATAAATCCCGTTTGTCTTCCCCCGTTTATGCTGCTCCACCATTTTAGTTAGATGTTTCACTTTCCTCTCCAGGTCAGATGATAACGACATCATTCTTTCGTTTTGTTTCATTTGATACTGCTTTATGTCGCCATAAAAATAAAACGAAAGATGCTTGTTTTCCGATCTGTTTCACAAAAGAAACATAATGAAAGGTTTCAGCGGCGATGCAACCGATAACTGAGGCGGTTGCGGCGCTTGCATTCCGGTAAAAGAAAGGCGTTAATAGGTAAAACGAAATGAAACGAAAGAATTAACTAAAGGATTTCTTATGAGCAATACCGATTCTGCAAGTAAGCGGGTAACAGGTACCAGCGAGCGGCGCGAGCAGATCATCCAGCGGTTGCGACAGCAAGGAAGCGTGCAGGTAAACGATCTTTCTGTTTTGTTCGGTGTTTCTACGGTGACGATCCGCAACGATCTGGCTTTTCTGGAAAAGCAGGGCATTGCTGTTCGAGCCTACGGTGGTGCGCTGATCTGCGACAGCAATACGGCGGGTGCAGAGCCTTCAGTTGAAGACAAAAGCTCACTGAATACTGCAGTAAAACGCAGTATTGCCAGGGCTGCTGCTGGGCTGATAAAACCCGGGCATCGCGTGATCCTTGATTCCGGCACCACGACCTACGAAATTGCCCGTCTGATGCGCCAGCATACCGATGTGATTGCGATGACCAACGGTATGAACGTCGCCAGTGCCTTGCTGGAAGCTGAAGGTGTCGAGCTGTTGATGACTGGCGGACATCTGCGTCGTCAGTCGTTGTCTTTTTATGGCGATCAGGCTGAGCAGTCTTTGCAGAATTACCACTTCGACATGCTGTTTCTTGGCGTCGATGCTATTGATTTAGAACGCGGTGTAAGCACGCACAATGAAGACGAAGCCAGGCTTAACCGTCGGATGTGTGAAGTGGCAGAGCGGATTATCGTCGTGACTGACTCCAGCAAGTTCAATCGTTCCAGCCTGCATAAGATTATCGATACCCAGCGGATTGATATGATTATTGTTGATGAAGGTATTCCAGCGGAGAACCTGGAAGAGTTACGCAAGCATGGAATTGATGTGGTCCTGGTGAGTATCTGACTAAAAGGAAGGGAAGCGTGAGTACTTCCCTATCTGTAGCTGAGGTTTACTTCATAAATCAGGTCACCGGCGCTGGGTTAAATACCGCCAGCTGGTTGTGCAGTCCCCACTGATCCGAGAAGGTTTTCTTGCGTCCGCTGGCGACGTCGAGAATGAATTCGAACAACTTCAGGCCCACGTCTTCAATCGTTTCTTCTCCGGTGGCGATGGTGCCTGCGTTGATGTCCATCAGGTCAAACCAACGATTGGCCAGTTCGGTACGTGTCGCCATTTTTATTACCGGTACCGCCATCAGACCGTACGGCGTGCCGCGACCGGTGGTGAACACCTGCACGGTGATCCCGGAAGCGACCTGCTGCGTGCCGCACACAAAATCGCTGGCGGGAGTGGCGGCGTAAATCAGTCCGCGTTTTGTGGGGCGCTGTCCCGGCGACAATACTTCGACGATGGCACTCTTGCCTGATTTGGCAATAGAACCCAGCGCTTTTTCCACCACGTTTGCCAGCCCGCCTTTCTTGTTGCCCGGAGATGGGTTGGCGCTGCGGTCAGTTTTGCCCATATCAAGATAGTTATCGTACCAGGCCATCTCTTCCAATAGACGTTTACCCACCTCTTCGTTAATTGCGCGCGGGGTCAGAAGATGGATTGCATCACGCACTTCAGTAACTTCCGAGAACATCACGGTTGCGCCGCAGCGCACCAGCAGATCGGACGCGTAGCCCACTGCCGGGTTAGCCGTTACGCCAGAAAACGCATCGCTGCCGCCACACTGCATGCCAACCACCAGTTCTGATGCCGGGCAGGTTTCACGCTGGCGCTGGTTGAGTTTTGCCAGATGGCGCTCGGCAACCTGCAAAATATCTTCAACCATGGATTTAAAGCCGACATGCTTTTCATCCTGCAGGCTGACAATGCTGGCGCTGTCCACCGGAATGCTTTTCACATCGTGCGTGCCTTCCAGCAGGCGTTCCGGCTGGAGTTTTTCGCAGCCCAGGCCAACAACCATCACTTCGCCACCGAAGTTCGGGTTCAGGGCAATATTATGGATAGTGCGAATCGGCACGATAGCGGCCGGCGCATTGATTGCCACCCCGCAGCCATACAGATGGTTTAGCCCTACCACGCCGTCAACGTTCGGGTATTTGGGCAGCAGATCGCGCTCAATGATTTTCACCACATAATCCACCACTCCCGCCACACAGTGTACGCTGGTGGAGATACCGAGCAGGTTCTTGGTGCCAACGCTGCCGTCTGCGTTGCGGTAGCCTTCGAAGGTGTAACCTTCCAGAGGCGGAAGCGGTTCCGGCACTTTGGTCGCCAGGGGCAGCGTCTCCAGCGGTGGAGCTTTGGGCAGCTCAACCATAGACTCATCAATCCAGCTACCGCGTACGATGTTGCGAACGGCGTAGCCGATCACTTCGCCATAGCGCACGATTTCGCCGTGAACAACAATATCCGTGAGCGCCACTTTATGGCCCTGGGGAATATGTTCAATCAGCGTCAGTCCGTCCGGGAAACGCGTCCCGGCTTTCAGACCGTTGTCATTGACAATAATCGCCACATTATCTGTGTCATGTACTTTAATATAAAACGCCGTTGGCGATTCTTGTCTAATTTCGATGTCGGCCATTGTCCAGTATTCTCCAGCCAGGTGGTGATAATAGATATATATCGAATCTAATTATAAGTAATAAAGACTCAGTGTCGTGAAATAAGAATGTCAGGAGTTTAAATTTAAGAATGTGATCAACATCACTTAATGTCGGCAACGCCGCGCCACCAGAGGTACCAAACCCTAAATGTGTGCATTAGCGCCCATGATTATGTGCATTTGCATAAAATAATATTTTAATGCGCAATCTTAAATGAGCGATTGCACAATGATTAACGATGGCGTGCTGATTATACTGAATCACGGTTTAATAGCGACTGATAAATAACAGCGTCATTTTTTTCTGTGATTTATCATCGAACATACCCTCAAAAAATAATAATAAAAATATTTTATGTGTCAGAGGTAAATAGAATGATACTGGATACGGTTGTAGAGAAAAAGAAAGGTACGCACACTCGATATTTAATACTGCTGATAATATTTATTGTCACTGCCGTTAACTATGCGGACCGCGCGACGCTGTCCATTGCCGGTACTGAAGTGGCAAAAGAGCTGCAGCTCAGCGCCATATCAATGGGTTACATTTTCTCCGCCTTCGGCTGGGCCTATTTGCTGATGCAGATCCCCGGTGGCTGGCTTCTCGATAAGTTTGGTTCGAAGAAAGTTTATACCTGGAGCCTGTTCTTCTGGTCGCTGTTTACCTTCCTGCAGGGGTTTGTCGATATGTTCCCGCTGGCCTGGGCGGGTATCTCAATGTTTATCATGCGTTTTATGCTGGGCTTCTCGGAAGCGCCTTCCTTCCCGGCTAACGCCCGTATTGTTGCGGCCTGGTTCCCGACCAAAGAGCGCGGTACGGCATCCGCAATTTTTAACTCCGCACAGTATTTCTCGCTGGCGCTATTTTCACCACTGCTGGGCTGGCTGACCTTCGCCTGGGGCTGGGAACATGTCTTTACCGTGATGGGCGTGATTGGCTTTGTGCTGACCGGGCTGTGGGTAAAGTTCGTTCACAACCCAACCGACCATCCGCGTATGTCGCCGGAGGAGCTGAAGTTTATTGCGGATAACGGCGCCGTGGTCGATATGGATCATAAAAAGCCGGGAAGCGATGCCGCAAAAGGCCCGAAACTGGAGTACATCAAGCAGTTGCTCAGCAGCCGCATGATGTTAGGTATCTTTTTCGGTCAGTATTTCTTAAACACCATCACCTGGTTCTTCCTTACCTGGTTTCCAATTTACCTGGTGCAGGATAAGGGCATGTCGATTCTGAAAGTGGGGATGGTGGCTTCTATTCCGGCACTGTGCGGTTTTGCTGGCGGTGTGCTGGGCGGATTGTTCTCTGACTACCTCATTCGTCGAGGTTGCACGCTGACCTTTGCGCGTAAGCTGCCTATTGTGCTGGGAATGCTGCTGGCATCGACGATTATTCTGTGTAACTACACCGACAGTACGGTGCTGGTGGTGGCGCTGATGGCGCTGGCATTCTTCGGTAAAGGTTTTGGTGCATTGGGTTGGCCGGTTATCTCCGACGTGGCACCGAAAGAAATTGTGGGGCTGTGTGGCGCGCTGTTTAACGTCTTCGGTAACGTGGCCTCTATCGCCACCCCGCTGGTAATTGGCTACATCGTTAGCGAACTGCACTCCTTTAATGGCGCACTGATTTTTGTAGGCTGTTCTGCGCTGATGATGATGGTTTGCTACCTGTTCGTGGTGGGCGACATCAAACGTCTGGAACTGCGGAAGTAAGTCACGACTAACTTAAGGTAATGAAAATGGATAACGCGATTTTCCCGAACAAATTTAAAGCGGCCCTCGCGGCGCATCAGGTTCAGATTGGCTGCTGGTCCGCACTGGCAAGCCCGATCAGTACCGAAGTGTTAGGCCTGGCAGGTTTTGACTGGCTGGTGCTGGACGGCGAACATGCGCCAAACGATATCTCGACGTTTATCCCTCAACTGATGGCGCTGAAAGGCAGTTCCAGTGCACCGGTTGTACGCGTGCCGACCAACGAACCGGTGATCATCAAGCGTCTGCTGGATATCGGTTTCTATAACTTCCTGATCCCATTTGTTGAGACCGAAGAAGAAGCGGTGAACGCCGTGGCGTCTACCCGCTATCCACCGGAAGGTATTCGCGGTGTGTCCGTTTCCCACCGCGCCAATATGTTTGGCACCGTGCCGGACTACTTCGCACAGTCAAACAAAAACATCACCATTATTGTGCAGATCGAAAGCCAGCAAGGTGTTGATAACGTGGATGCGATTGCTGCAACCGAAGGCGTTGACGGTATCTTCGTCGGCCCAAGCGATTTGGCCGCAGCGTTAGGTCACCTGGGTAATGCTTCTCACCCTGAGGTGCAGAAGGCGATTCAACACATCTTTGCCCGCGCGAAAGCACATGGCAAACCAGGCGGCATTCTGGCACCGGTAGAGGCAGATGCACGTCGCTATCTGGAGTGGGGCGCGACGTTTGTTGCCGTCGGCAGCGACCTTGGCGTGTTCCGTTCAGCCACACAGAAACTGGCTGATTCTTTTAAGAAATAACCACCATCGACAGTAGAGAGAGATAAAGATATGACAATGAAAGTTGGTTTTATTGGTCTCGGTATTATGGGTAAACCAATGAGTAAAAACCTCCTCAAGGCAGGTTACTCGCTGGTGGTTGCTGACCGTAACCCGGAAGCGATTGCGGAAGTAATAGCCGCAGGCGCCGAAACGGCGACGACGGCGAAAGCCATTGCCGAGCAGTGTGATGTGATCATCACCATGCTGCCGAACTCTCCACATGTGAAAGAAGTCGCGCTGGGCGAAGGCGGAATCATTGAAGGCGCGAAGCCTGGCACTGTGCTGATCGACATGAGTTCCATCGCACCACTGGCGAGCCGTGAAATCAGCGACGCGCTGAAAGCGAAAGGCGTGGATATGCTGGATGCGCCCGTAAGCGGCGGCGAACCGAAAGCGATCGATGGCACCCTGTCGGTGATGGTGGGGGGGGATAAAGCGATTTTCGACAAGTACTACGATCTGCTGAAAGCCATGGCGGGTTCCGTGGTGCATACCGGCGACATTGGCGCAGGTAACGTCACCAAACTGGCAAACCAGGTGATCGTGGCGCTGAACATTGCGGCGATGTCTGAAGCGCTGACCCTGGCGACCAAAGCGGGCGTGAACCCGGATCTGGTGTACCAGGCCATTCGCGGTGGCCTGGCGGGCAGCACGGTGCTGGATGCGAAAGCGCCGATGGTAATGGATCGTAACTTTAAGCCAGGTTTCCGTATCGACCTGCACATCAAAGATCTGGCGAATGCGCTGGATACCTCGCACGGCGTGGGCGCACAGCTGCCGCTGACTGCAGCCGTAATGGAGATGATGCAGGCGCTGCGTGCTGATGGCCTGGGAACAGCCGACCACAGTGCTCTGGCATGCTACTACGAAAAACTGGCGAAAGTGGAAGTCACTCGCTAACAAGAAGGGCGCAGATGTGCGCCCTGTATTTCTTGCCTTGCGCGGCACTGTCAGGCTACATAACTATGAAAATCGTAATTGCCCCAGACTCTTATAAAGAAAGCCTTTCTGCCACCGAGGTGGCTCAGGCGATAGAAAAAGGATTTCGGGAAGTTTTTCCTGATGCGCAATATGTTTCTGTTCCGGTCGCCGACGGCGGCGAAGGGACCGTCGAAGCCATGATCGCCGCCACGCAGGGGACTGAACATTCCGCTCAGGTGACAGGGCCGCTGGGCGAAAAAGTGAATGCCAGCTGGGGCATGTCCGGAGATGGCAACACCGCGTTTATCGAAATGGCGGCAGCCAGTGGTCTGGCGTTGGTTCCTCCTGAAAAACGCAACCCCTTAATTACCACCTCGCGCGGCACTGGAGAATTGATTCTAAAAGCGCTGGAAAGTGGCGCGCAGAACATCATTATTGGTATTGGCGGCAGTGCGACCAACGACGGTGGCGCGGGAATGGTACAAGCGCTGGGGGCAAAACTCTGTGACGCCAATGGCACTGAAATTGGCAATGGCGGCGGTAGCCTGATTAGCCTGAATACCATCGATATTTCGGGCCTGGATCCACGATTAAAAACCTGTTCAATTCGCGTGGCCTGCGATGTGACTAACCCGTTGACGGGCGATACTGGCGCTTCCCGCATTTTTGGTCCACAGAAAGGGGCAACGGAAGAACGCATTATCGAGCTGGACCGCAATCTTTCTCACTATGCCGACATCATAAAAAAATCGTTGCGGGTCGATGTGAAGAACGTTCCCGGTGCCGGAGCTGCCGGTGGTATGGGCGCTGCGTTAATGGCATTTTTGGGCGCGGAGTTGCGCAGCGGGATAGAGATCGTGACCCAGGCGCTCAATCTGGAAGAGCATATTCACGACTGTACGCTGGTGGTCACCGGTGAAGGGCGCATCGACAGCCAGAGTATTCACGGCAAAGTGCCTGTCGGCGTAGCAAGCGTGGCGAAGAAGTATCACAAGCCGGTGATTGGTATTGCGGGCAGTCTGACGCGCGATGTGGGCGTGGTACATCAATATGGTATCGATGCCGTGTTTAGTGTATTGACCAGCATAGGCACGATGGAAGAGGCCTTCCGCGGGGCATTTGATAATATTTATCGGGCATCCAGAAACATTGCCGCCACGCTGGCGATAGGAATGCGCAGTGCGGGGTGACATTGGCACGCAAACCCTCTATACTTCGCGCCGAAGCTGACCAGACAGTCGCCGCTTCGTCGTCGTCCTCTTCGGGGGAGACGGGCGGAGGGGAGGAAAGTCCGGGCTCCATAGGGCAGGGTGCCAGGTAACGCCTGGGGGGGAAACCCACGACCAGTGCAACAGAGAGCAAACCGCCGATGGCCCACGCAAGTGGGATCAGGTAAGGGTGAAAGGGTGCGGTAAGAGCGCACCGCGCGGCTGGTAACAGTCCGTGGCACGGTAAACTCCACCCGGAGCAAGGCCAAATAGGGGTTCACAAGGTACGGCCCGTACTGAACCCGGGTAGGCTGCTTGAGCCAGTGAGCGATTGCTGGCCTAGATGAATGACTGTCCACGACAGAACCCGGCTTATCGGTCAGCTTCAACTATTAAGAAAACCCCGCTTCGGCGGGGTTTTTGCTTTTGTGGACTGGTCAGTTTTTGTCGACCGGATAAGATGTCCGGATCGCCATTCGGCAAATTTGCCGTAGATCCAGTTTTTATTTCACCATTATTTATACGCAAAACGCCTTTTTCAGCGGGGAAGGAGTTGCTGAATATTTCCAGTTCTGTGACGACAAACACAAAACGCTGTGCGATACGTTTTTCTCGAGAAGAAACGAACGCAATCGATCGCCATCACAAAATTACTTGCTGATAAATCACCAAAAAACAGTGTTAATATATTGTTGTATTTGATAATTACTTGTGTGTTTTATTTTAAACAATAATAACTGCAATGTTTATTTACAAACAAATAAGGCAAAATAATGTGATGCAAGGCGTTATTTAATCAAAATAATAATTAAAATATAATTTTATTTGATAAGTTACTCATTAAATTTAAGCGTTATTCTGACTGATAATCCTCCTGTAATTGCTTGAAATATCGCCATTCGCCTGTTTTTAAAATATCGATCAAAGACTGCGTGTTATCACCATAAAAAATTGTTATCCCCCCATATTTTTTTGATTAAAGTCAGGTTATAGCAAGATCGTTATTTTACAACTCGTTGATTTTTAATAATTTTAGTGTTTTATAATAATCTTACAAAATGTAAGTGAAGGGGATTTGTGAGTGGTAGCACATATCCGTGAACGCTTAATTTGGTACACTTCCTGCCGTCAACAAAGTAATTAGAGTAGGTCGATATGAATACTATTTCTCTCCCTAAAACACAGCACTTAGTGGTCTTTCAGGAAGTCATTAGAAGTGGTTCTATCGGCTCAGCTGCAAAAGAATTAGGTTTAACTCAACCCGCTGTTAGCAAAATCATAAATGATGTTGAGGCTTATTTTGGCATTGAGTTAGTGGTGCGTAAAAATACGGGTGTCACATTGACTCAGGCAGGTCAGGTGATGCTCTCATGGTCTGAATCTATTACCCGTGAAATGAAGAACATGGTTGATGAGATGAATAGCATGACGAGCAATGCGGTTGTTGATGTGTCGTTTGGCTTCCCATCACTGATTGCCTTTACCATCATGTCCGGCATGATTAAGAAGTTTAAAGAGGTGTTCCCGAAAGCGCAGGTTTCGATGTATGAAGCTCAGCTCTCCTCCTTCTTACCTGCGGTGCGTGACGGGCGTCTGGACTTCGCTATCGGTACGCTGAGCGATGAGATGAAACTGCACGATCTCCATGTGGAACCGCTGTTCGAGTCAGAGTTTGTTCTGGTTGCCAGCAAGTCCCGAACATGCACCGGCATCACCACGCTGAGCGCGTTGAAAGACGAACAGTGGGTGTTGCCACAAACGAATATGGGGTACTACAGCGAGCTTCTTACCACGTTACAAAAAAATGGCATCAGCAGTGAAAACATCGTTAATACTGACTCGGTCGTCACGATTTATAATCTTGTTCTCAATGCTGATTTCTTAACAGTAATTCCCTGCGATATGACCTCTCCATTTGGTTCAAACCAGTTTATTACTATCCCGGTAGAAGAGGCCTTACCGGTTGCGCGTTATGCTGCCGTATGGTCTAAAAATTATCGAATAAAAAAAGCAGCATCTATTTTGGTGGAATTAGCCAAAGAATATTCATCATATAATTGTCAACGACGAAAGCAGTTAATTGAAGTTGAGTAAAGATTAAACTCGATTTAATACGAAATTAACGCCATCGGTCTATATCAGACGTTGGTCACGGCTATCTATTTACTTTAATACCCAGGTAAGAGGTTCTAATGCACATTACATACGATCTCCCGGTTGCAATTGAAGATATCCTCGAAGCGAAAAAAAGACTGGCGGGGAAAATTTATAAAACGGGAATGCCTCGCTCGAACTATTTTAGTGAACGTTGCAAAGGGGAAATTTTCCTCAAGTTTGAAAACATGCAACGTACCGGTTCATTTAAAATCCGCGGTGCCTTTAACAAACTCAGTTCATTAACTGAAGCTGAAAGATGTAAAGGTGTGGTGGCGTGTTCTGCTGGCAACCATGCGCAGGGGGTTTCCCTCTCTTGTGCAATGCTCGGTATCGACGGCAAAGTGGTGATGCCTAAAGGCGCACCGAAGTCTAAAGTGGCTGCCACCTGCGACTACTCTGCAGAAGTTGTGCTACACGGTGACAACTTCAACGACACTATCGCCAAGGTGAGCGAGATTGTTGAGAACGAAGGCCGCATCTTTATTCCTCCTTATGATGATCCGAAAGTGATTGCCGGCCAGGGGACTATTGGTCTGGAAATTCTGGAAGATCTGTATGATGTCGATAACGTGATTGTGCCAATTGGCGGCGGCGGACTGATTGCGGGTATTGCTGTAGCCATTAAATCTATCAACCCGACAATTAAAATCATTGGCGTACAGTCTGAAAACGTTCACGGTATGGCGGCCTCTTTCCACGCTGGAGAAATAACCACGCACCGAACGACCGGCACCCTGGCGGATGGTTGTGACGTCTCCCGCCCGGGTACTTTAACCTATGAAATCGTTCGTGAGTTAGTGGATGACATCGTCCTGGTCAGCGAAGATGAAATTCGCAACAGTATGGTGGCCTTAATTCAGCGAAATAAAGTCGTAACAGAAGGCGCGGGTGCGCTGGCATGTGCTGCATTATTAAGCGGGAAATTAGATAGCTATATCCAGAACAGAAAAACAGTCAGTATTATTTCTGGCGGTAATATCGATCTTTCTCGTGTATCCCAAATTACTGGTTTAGTTGACGCTTAATATTTTTCGTTGAGGATAGGATATGAGTACTACTGATAGCATTGTATCCAGCCAGACAAAACAATCGTCCTGGCGCAAATCGGACACCACCTGGACACTGGGTTTATTTGGTACAGCCATCGGCGCCGGGGTGTTGTTCTTCCCTATCCGCGCAGGTTTTGGCGGGCTGATCCCCATTCTGTTGATGCTGGTGTTAGCGTACCCCATCGCGTTCTATTGCCACCGTGCACTGGCGCGCCTGTGTCTTTCTGGTTCTAACCCTTCCGGTAACATCACAGAAACGGTTGAAGAGCACTTTGGTAAAACGGGCGGCGTGGTCATCACGTTCCTTTACTTCTTTGCGATTTGCCCACTGCTGTGGATTTACGGTGTCACCATTACCAACACCTTTATGACCTTCTGGGAAAACCAGTTGCAGATGCCAGCGCTTAACCGTGGCTTCGTGGCACTGTTCCTTCTGCTGTTGATGGCATTCGTCATCTACTTTGGTAAGGATCTGATGGTTAAAGTAATGAGCTTCCTGGTATGGCCGTTTATTGCCAGCCTGGTGCTCATCTCCCTGTCCCTGATCCCTTACTGGAACTCAGCGGTTATCCAGCAGGTGGACCTCAGCAATATAGCGTTGACCGGACATGACGGTATTCTGGTCACCGTGTGGCTGGGTATTTCCATCATGGTGTTCTCCTTCAACTTCTCGCCAATTGTTTCTTCCTTCGTGGTTTCTAAACGCGAAGAGTATGAGAAAGATTTTGGTCGCGAATTTACCGAGCAGAAATGTTCCAAGATCATCTCCCGCGCCAGTATGCTGATGGTTGCTGTGGTCATGTTCTTCGCCTTTAGCTGCCTGTTTACGCTGTCTCCGGCAAACATGGCGGAAGCTAAAGCACAGAACATCCCGGTTCTTTCTTACCTGGCGAACCACTTTGCTTCACTGTCTGGCACTAAATCGACCTTCGCGACCGTTCTTGAATACGGGGCTTCTATCATCGCACTGGTCGCAATCTTCAAATCTTTCTTCGGCCACTATCTGGGTACGCTGGAAGGTCTGAACGGTCTGGTCCTGAAGTTTGGTTATAAAGGTGATAAGACCAAAGTCTCCGTTGGCAAACTTAACACCATCAGCATGATCTTCATCATGGGGTCTACCTGGGTTGTGGCCTACGCCAACCCGAATATCCTGGACCTGATTGAAGCAATGGGCGCACCAATTATCGCCTCACTGCTCTGCCTGCTGCCGATGTATGCCATCCGTAAAGCGCCGTCACTGGCAAAATACCGTGGCCGTCTGGATAACGTGTTTGTTACTGCGATTGGTCTGCTGACTATCCTGAACATCGTCTACAAACTGTTTTAATCCTTAAGCTCAGGATGAGCGGAGTAGTGAAATGAATGAGTTTCCGGTAGTACTGGTTATTAACTGTGGTTCATCTTCTATTAAATTCTCAGTGCTGGATGCAGCCAACTGTGATGTTTTAATGGCGGGAATTGCAGACGGTATTAACTCTGAAAATGCGTTCATAGCAATTAATGGTGGAGAGCCAGCTAAGCTGGCTCACCACAGCTACGAAGACGCATTAAAGGCCATTGCCGTTGAACTGGAAAAACGTAATTTAATGGACAGTGTGGCCTTAATTGGCCACCGTATTGCCCACGGTGGAAGTATCTTTACGGAATCCGCGATAATTACTGATGAAGTTATCGAGAATATTCGTAGGGTATCTCCTTTAGCACCATTACATAATTATGCGAACCTGAGCGGGATTGAATCCGCGCAACATCTTTTCCCAGGCCGGCAGCAGGTTGCGGTATTTGATACCAGCTTCCACCAGACGATGGAACCTGAAGCTTATCTGTACGGTTTACCGTGGAAATATTTTGAAGAGCTGGGCGTTCGTCGCTATGGCTTCCACGGTACGTCGCACCGCTATGTTTCTCAGCGAGCCCATGAATTACTCGGCCTGCAAAGTGATGATTCAGGCCTGGTTGTGGCGCACCTGGGTAACGGTGCTTCCATCTGTGCAGTCCGTAACGGGCAAAGCGTGGATACCTCAATGGGTATGACGCCGCTGGAAGGACTGATGATGGGCACGCGCAGCGGTGATGTAGACTTTGGCGCGATGGCGTGGGTGGCAAGCGTTACCAACCAGACGCTGAGCGACCTTGAGCGCGTAGTCAATAAAGAGTCTGGCCTGCTGGGTATTTCCGGTTTGTCCTCTGACTTACGTACGCTGGAAAAAGCCTGGCACGAAGGGCACGAGCGTGCGCAGCTGGCGATAAAAACGTTTGTGCATCGTATCGCACGCCATATCGCCGGACACGCCGCATCGTTACATCGTCTTGATGGGATTATTTTCACCGGCGGAATTGGTGAAAACTCAGTCTTAATTCGCCGTCTGGTGATTGAACATCTGGCCGTATTAGGTGTGAATATCGACAGCGAAATGAATAGTCTGCCAAATTCCCATGGCGAAAGAATTATCTCAAATAAAGATGCGCGTGTTATTTGTGCGGTTATTCCGACGAATGAAGAAAAAATGATTGCGCGTGATGCCATTGCGTTAGGCAAAATTAATACACCAGTAGAATTTGCATAATTAATTTTCAGCAGAGAGATTATTTTTCATGAAGGTAAATATCGATACCAGCGATATGCTGTATGCCGAAGCCTGGAATGGCTTTAAAGGTACGGACTGGAAAGAAGAAATTAATGTCCGTGATTTTATTCAGCACAACTATACGCCTTATGAAGGGGATGAATCTTTCCTCGCCGAAGCGACGCCAGCAACCACAGCATTGTGGGAAAAAGTGATGGCGGGCATCCGTATTGAAAACTCGACGCATGCGCCGGTTGATTTCGATACCAATATTGCCACCACGATTACCGCGCACGATGCCGGTTATATTGAACAAGAACTGGAAAAGATCGTCGGTCTGCAAACGGATAAGCCGCTCAAGCGTGCTCTGCATCCGTTTGGCGGCATCAACATGATCAAAAGCTCTTTCGATGCTTATGGTCGTGAAATGGATGCTGATTTTGAGTATCAATATACTGAGCTGCGTAAAACCCATAACCAGGGTGTATTCGACGCTTATTCACCGGATATGCTGCGCTGCCGTAAGTCCGGCGTATTAACCGGTTTGCCGGATGGCTATGGCCGTGGTCGTATCATTGGTGATTACCGCCGCGTTGCGCTGTACGGTATTCGCTACCTGGTGCGCGAACGCGAGCAGCAGTTTGCCGATCTTCAGTCGAATCTGGAGTGGGGACAGAATCTTGAAGCCACGATTCGTCTGCGTGAAGAGCTGTCTGAACACCGTCGTGCATTGTTGCAAATGCAGGAAATGGCGGCGAAATACGGTTGCGATATCTCCCGTCCGGCGCGTAACGCGCAGGAAGCCGTTCAGTGGGTGTACTTTGCCTACCTGGCTGCGGTGAAATCGCAGAACGGCGGTGCCATGTCGCTGGGCCGTACTGCCTCGTTCCTCGATATTTACATCGAACGCGACTTCAAAGCTGGCGTCTTGAACGAGCAGCAGGCGCAGGAATTGATCGACCACTTCATCATGAAGATCCGCATGGTGCGCTTCCTGCGTACGCCGGAATTCGACACCCTGTTCTCCGGCGATCCTATCTGGGCGACCGAAGTTATCGGTGGGATGGGGCTGGATGGTCGCACGCTGGTCACCAAAAACTCGTTCCGCTACCTGCATACGCTGCACACCATGGGCCCGGCGCCAGAGCCGAACCTGACGGTGCTGTGGTCTGAAGGTTTACCGATTGCCTTCAAAAAATATGCCGCTCAGGTGTCTATCGTCACCTCGTCTTTACAGTACGAAAACGACGATCTGATGCGTGCTGATTTTGACAGCGATGACTATGCCATCGCCTGCTGCGTCAGCCCGATGGTTATCGGCAAGCAAATGCAGTTCTTTGGTGCGCGTGCCAACCTCGCTAAAACGCTGCTGTATGCAATCAACGGTGGTGTGGATGAGAAGCTGAAAATCCAGGTCGGGCCGAAAACCGCGCCGCTGATGGATGACGTGCTGGATTACGACACGGTGATGGAGAGCCTGGACCACTTTATGGACTGGCTGGCGGTGCAGTACATCAGCGCACTGAACATCATTCACTACATGCACGACAAGTACAGCTACGAAGCCTCGCTGATGGCGCTGCACGATCGTGATGTTTATCGCACCATGGCGTGCGGTATGGCGGGTTTGTCCGTCGCGGCGGATTCCCTGTCAGCTATCAAATATGCACGCGTCAAACCGATTCGTGATGAAAATGGCCTGGCGGTCGATTTCGAAATCGAAGGCGACTATCCGCAGTACGGTAACAACGATGAACGCGTAGACAGCATTGCCTGCGACCTGGTTGAACGCTTTATGAAGAAAATTAAAGTGTTGCCAACCTACCGTAACGCGGTACCGACGCAGTCTATTCTGACCATCACCTCCAACGTGGTGTACGGCCAGAAAACCGGTAACACGCCGGACGGACGTCGAGCAGGTACACCGTTTGCGCCAGGGGCGAACCCAATGCACGGTCGCGATCGCAAAGGTGCCGTTGCGTCGTTAACCTCGGTGGCCAAACTGCCGTTTACCTATGCCAAAGACGGTATCTCGTACACCTTCTCGATTGTGCCGGCCGCGCTGGGCAAAGAAGATAGCGTGCGTAAAACCAACCTGGTTGGGCTGCTGGATGGTTACTTCCATCATGAAGCACATGTCGAAGGCGGGCAGCACCTGAACGTTAACGTCAT
The DNA here is from genome assembly GCF_018342065.1 of Citrobacter sp. FP75. Lineage (GTDB taxonomy): Bacteria > Pseudomonadota > Gammaproteobacteria > Enterobacterales > Enterobacteriaceae > Citrobacter. The sequence goes on from NZ_JAFDOE010000002.1 coordinate 158,976, forward strand.
GAACCGCGAAATGTTGATGGATGCCATTGAGCACCCGGAAAACTATCCGAACCTGACGATCCGCGTGTCTGGCTATGCGGTGCGCTTCAATGCGCTGACCCGTGAACAGCAGCAGGATGTTATTTCACGTACTTTCACCCAGGCGCTTTAACGCCGGAGGGGCTATGAGAAAAGTTATTGCAACCGAGTGTGCGCCAGGGGCTATCGGACCTTACGTACAGGGTGTGGATCTGGGCAGCATGGTGTTCACATCAGGTCAGATCCCGGTGTGTCCACAGACCGGTGAAGTGGCAGAACACGTGACCGATCAGGCGCGTCAGAGTCTGGAAAACGTGAAAGCGATCGTCGAGTCTGCTGGTTTGAAAGTGAACGACATCGTGAAGACCACCGTTTTCGTGGCCGATCTGAATGACTTCGCCACCATTAATCAGGTATATCAGCAGTTTTTTGATGAGCACGAAGCAATCTACCCGGCACGCAGCTGTGTGCAGGTCGCCCGTTTGCCGAAGGACGTGAAGCTGGAGATTGAAGCCATCGCCGTTCGCGGCGACACGGTGTAATCCCTTGCGGGGCGATCCTCATGATCGCCCCGATCCCTTTAATGAGTGTGAAACCTGGTCTTCACTGAACGGCAATCCGAGGGTGTGGATATGATTAGCGCATTCGATATTTTTAAGATTGGCATTGGACCTTCCAGCTCCCATACCGTGGGGCCAATGAACGCAGGTAAAAGCTTTATCGACCAACTGGTCAGTAGCGGAGAATTGCACCAGACCACGCATATTGTGGTCGATCTTTATGGATCGCTGTCCCTGACCGGAAAAGGTCATGCGACCGATGTCGCCATCATGATGGGGTTGGCAGGTAACAGTCCGCAAAACGTGAATATTGATTCCATTGCGGGTTTTACCCAGGAAGTGGCCCGAACCGGACGTTTGCCGGTGGCAGAGGGCACGCATATCGTTGATTTCCCTCCTGCTGAGAATATTCTCTTCCATAGCGAAACGCTCCCACGCCATGAAAATGGTATGCGCATCACCGCGTGCAATGGTGAAAATACGCTGTTACGCAAAACCTATTACTCCGTTGGCGGTGGTTTTATCGTTGAAGAGGAGCAATTTGGTCAGGCGCACGACGTTGAAGCACATGTTCCATACAACTTTCATTCCGCTAGCGAACTGCTGAAACTGTGCGAGCGGAACGGACTGTCCGTTTCCGGTCTGATGATGCAAAACGAGCTGGCGATGCGCAGCAAAGATGAGATTGACGCTGGCTTTGCGGCGATCTGGGATGTCATGCACGCCGGTATTGAGCGCGGCATGAACACCGAAGGCGTCCTGCCTGGCCCGCTCAACGTTCCGCGTCGTGCCGTGGCATTACGTCGGTTGCTGGTTTCCAGCGATAACTTATCCAGCGACCCGATGAACGTCATCGACTGGATCAATATGTTCGCGCTGGCCGTGAGCGAAGAAAACGCTGCCGGGTGTCGGGTTGTTACTGCCCCGACAAATGGCGCATGTGGCATTATTCCCGCTGTGCTGGCCTATTACGACAAGTTCCGGCGTCCGGTGAATGCGAACTCCATCGCCCGTTATTTACTGGCTGCGGGGGCGATAGGTGCGTTGTATAAGATGAACGCGTCTATCTCAGGTGCCGAAGTGGGTTGCCAGGGTGAGATTGGCGTGGCCTGCTCCATGGCCGCTGCCGGACTGACTGAGCTGCTCGGCGGTAGCCCGGCTCAGGTCTGTATTGCTGCTGAAATCGCCATGGAACATAACCTGGGGCTAACCTGTGACCCGGTCGCGGGACAGGTGCAAATTCCGTGTATTGAACGTAATGCGATCAACGCAGTAAAAGCGGTTAACGCCGCGCGCATGGCGCTGCGCCGCACGTCGGAGCCACGGGTGTCGCTCGATAAAGTGATCGAGACGATGTACGAAACCGGCAAAGACATGAACGATAAATACCGTGAAACCTCGCGCGGTGGCTTGGCGATCAAAGTGGTGTGTATGTGAGGTTAATTGCCATCCTGCAATGAATTAATCAGCATGGTATGACAAAAAAGGTGCACTTCGGTGCATCTTTTTTTTGTTGTGATCCGCTTCAAAAACAGAAATTAGTCCCACCTTTAATCATTTTAAGAGAAAATATTTCTTAACCTTTAGCGATTGTAGGGGTTTGTTTGTGAAGTTTTTCTCTGACCCTGAGCGTATGATTTCTTCATTCTAATAGCTCGCCTGCACCTTATGTATTGCGTATCGCCTTGAAGCAGTACGAAAAAAATAAAAAAACCTCTACCTACACATTAAGCGGGAAATTATGGAAACGGCTACGAATAACAGCGTAATACTCGACGCATCCGCTCCGGCGCGTCGGGCAGGAATGACCGAAAGCGAATGGCAGGAAGCCATTAAGTTCGACAGCATGGACACTGGCTGGGTCATTATGAGTATCGGTATGGCGATTGGTGCAGGGATTGTTTTTCTTCCCGTCCAGGTCGGCCTGATGGGACTGTGGGTGTTCCTGCTCTCCTCCATTATCGGCTATCCGGCCATGTATTTGTTCCAGCGTTTGTTCATCAACACGCTGGCTGAGTCTCCTGAGTGCAAAGATTACCCGAGCGTTATTAGCGGTTATTTAGGCAAAAACTGGGGCATCCTGTTAGGTGCGCTGTATTTTGTGATGCTGGTTATCTGGATGTTCGTTTATTCCACCGCCATCACCAACGACAGCGCCTCATATCTGCATACGTTTGGCGTTACCGAAGGTTTACTGTCCGACAGCCCGTTCTATGGCCTGGTGCTGATTTGCATCCTGGTGGCCATCTCGTCGCGCGGCGAAAAACTGCTGTTTAAAATCTCCACCGGTATGGTGTTGACCAAGCTGCTGGTCGTTGCTGCCCTTGGGGTGTCGATGGTGGGGATGTGGCATTTGTATAACGCAGGCACGCTGCCGCCGATGGGGCTGCTGATCAAGAATGCGATTATTACGCTGCCCTTTACGCTAACCTCGATTCTGTTTATTCAAACCTTAAGCCCGATGGTTATCTCGTACCGCTCTCGCGCAAAATCCATTGAGGTCGCGCGTCATAAAGCGCTGCGTGCCATGAACATCGCGTTCGGCATTCTGTTTGTTACCGTCTTTTTCTACGCCGTTTCCTTCACGCTGGCGATGGGCCACGACGAAGCAGTTAAAGCCTATGAGCAGAATATTTCCGCTCTGGCGATTGCCGCGCAGTTTATCAGCGGTGATGGTGCTGGTTGGGTGAAAATCGTCAGCGTTATTCTGAATATTTTCGCCGTAATGACCGCTTTCTTCGGCGTCTACTTAGGTTTCCGCGAAGCAACTCAGGGGATCGTGATGAACGTTCTGCGCCGCAAAATGCCCGCCGAGAAAATCAACGAAACCCTGGTTCAGCGCGGCATCATGGTCTTCGCCATCTTACTGGCCTGGAGCGCCATTGTACTCAATGCGCCGGTCCTGAGCTTCACCTCTATTTGTAGCCCAATCTTCGGCATGGTGGGCTGTTTGATCCCGGCCTGGCTGGTCTACAAAGTTCCTGCACTGCACAAATATAAAGGCGCCTCCCTGTATCTGATTATCATCACAGGTCTGCTGTTGTGCGTTTCTCCGTTCCTGGCATTTTCTTGAGTTATCTGAGTAAAGGTCGTTGTTATGTTTGAGACTACATTGAATCCATTATGGGACTGTTTTATCCGCGCGGTGCAGGAAGAAGTTAAGCCTGCCCTGGGCTGCACCGAACCTATCTCTCTGGCTCTGGCGGCGGCGGTCGCATCTTCTGAGCTGAACGGCGTGGTTAAACGCATTGATGCGTGGGTCTCACCAAACCTGATGAAGAACGGTATGGGCGTGACCGTGCCGGGTACCGGGATGGTAGGGTTGCCCGTAGCCGCAGCGCTGGGTGCGCTGGGCGGGAATGCCAACGCGGGTTTAGAAGTGCTGAAGGATGCGTCTGCAGAGGCAATCGCTGATGCCAAAGCGATGCTGACTGCCGGAAACGTGGCGGTGATGCTGCAGCAGCCTTGCGAGGATATTCTCTTCTCACGCGCTAAGGTGTACAGCAGTGAAGGGTGGGCGTGCGTAACAATTGTTGGCGGTCATACCAACATTGTGCGCATCGAGACCAACAACGGCGTGGTTTTCAGCAAAGAAGAGCAGGCGCTGGATGAAGAGCAGGATTCGCCGCTGGCGGTGTTATCCCACACCTCGCTGGAAGAGATTCTGGCGTTTGTGAATGCGGTGCCGTTTGAGTCAATCCGCTTTATCCTGGATGCGGCAAAACTGAACGGGGCGCTGTCTCAGGAAGGGCTGCGCGGTACCTGGGGTTTGCACATCGGATCAACGCTTGAGAAACAGTGTGCCCGTGGCCTGCTGGCAAACGATCTCTCAACCTCAATTTTGATTCGCACCAGTGCGGCATCAGATGCGCGAATGGGCGGGGCGACGCTGCCGGCGATGAGCAACTCCGGTTCCGGTAATCAGGGTATCACTGCCACGGTTCCGGTGATGGTGGTGGCTGAGCATTTTGGTGCAGATGATGAAAAGCTGGCGCGTGCGCTGATGCTGTCACACCTGAGCGCCATCTATATCCATCATCAGCTTCCGCGTTTGTCGGCGCTGTGTGCGGCAACCACGGCGGCGATGGGCGCGGCGGCGGGTATGGCATGGCTGGTGGATGGGCGCTATAACACCATTGCGATGGCGATCAGCAGTATGATTGGCGATGTGAGTGGGATGATTTGCGATGGCGCGTCAAACAGCTGCGCGATGAAAGTCTCTACCAGCGCGTCAGCGGCGTGGAAGGCGGTGCTTATGGCGCTGGACGATACGGCAGTGACCGGTAACGAAGGGATTGTGGCGCATAACGTGGAGCAATCTATTGCGAATCTGTGCGCGCTGGCCTGTCGTTCGATGCAGGAAACAGACAAGCAGATCATTGAGATCATGGCCAGTAAGGCACATTAATCTCCAGGCCGGGTAAGGCGGATTCGCCACCCGGCATAAGTCTAAGCCGCCTTTTCAGGCGGCTTCTTCGTCTTCCAGCCGTAGCTCGGCATCGGCAACAATCGCTTCCAGTTCCGTCAGCATATCTTCGTAGCCGAAGGGTTTGGCCTGAACAACCGTTTCCTGGATTTTGGCGGCAACCGCTGGTTTACGCTTTTTTGACGCTTTCTTGCTCATAGTCGTACTCCCTTGTTTTTCCTGACTATACGGGCAAATCTATCAGTAAAGCGCGTAAAGGCGTATCGGCAACTAACGTTATGTTAGCTTCGTCACGAATAAATGCGCCATCACCACAGGTTAGGGCTTCTTTCTCTGCACCAGACGTCACTGCGTGGAACGTGCCGTGGATTGACTGTAAATAGGCGCGTGGCCCATGTAACTGAAAACTCAGTGATTCACCTTTCTTCAGTTCGACGTGGTGTATCCACACCTGCTGGCGAAGATGCAGGCTACCCTGTTCTCCGTCCGGAGAGGCGATCAGTTGATGCTTACCGCTACTCAGCGTGGCTTTCTGTACGCAGGCATTTTCCCGCTGCGGGCAGGCATCCAGCCATAATTGCATGCGGGTTAATGGTTTATCCTTACTGAGGTTGTGTTCGCTGTAGCTTACCCCAGGCTGCGTGGCGAGCAGTAAAACCTCGCCGGATTTTGCCTGAATATGGTTGCCTTCGCTGTCGCGGTATTCTGCTTCCCCTTCAAGGATCAGGTTGACGATATCTACCTTCGGATAGGTACGCGGCTGGAAAGAGGCCCCCGGTGCCAGAACTTCCTGGTTCAGAACACGCAGCGAGGCATAACCCAGCAGCTTAGGATCAAAATAGTGTCCAAAGGAGAAGGTATAACGGGCTTGCAGCCAGCCGTAGTCTGCTTGTCCGCACTGTTTTGCTGTTCGGGTAGTAATCATAGTTCTTGACCTCTCTTTACCTCCTTTTATGTTAAATGGCTAGACGCTGCATTGTTAGCCAGATATTCTGCCCGGTATGTTCAAATTTCCTGAATGAGAACGACATGGCTAAAGAAAGGGCATTAACGCTTGAAGCGTTACGCGTGATGGATGCAATCGACAGACGTGGCAGCTTTGCCGCCGCCGCAGATGAACTGGGGCGCGTTCCTTCCGCCCTCAGCTATACCATGCAGAAACTGGAAGAAGAGCTGGATGTGGTGCTGTTTGACCGCTCAGGTCACCGCACAAAATTCACCAACGTAGGACGTATGCTGCTGGAGCGCGGGCGCGTGCTGCTGGAAGCGGCCGACAAGCTGACCACCGATGCCGAAGCGCTGGCCCGTGGCTGGGAGACGCACCTGACGATTGTTACCGAAGCGCTGGTACCTACTGCGGCGTTCTTCCCGCTCATCGACCGGCTTTCCGTAAAGGCCAACACGCAGCTTTCGGTTATTACCGAAGTGCTGGCCGGGGCATGGGAGCGTCTGGAGCAGGGAAGAGCAGATATCGTGATTGCGCCGGATATGCATTTTCGCTCATCGTCGGAGATTAACTCCCGCAAGCTGTACACGCTGATGAATGTCTATGTGGCCGCGCCGGATCATCCTATCCATCAGGAGCCGGAGCCGTTATCGGAAGTAACCCGAGTGAAATACCGGGGGATTGCGGTAGCGGATACCGCTCGTGAGCGCCCGGTGCTGACCGTCCAGTTACTGGATAAACAGCCGCGCCTGACGGTAAGTTCAATCGAAGATAAGCGCCTGGCTCTGTTGGCCGGGCTGGGCGTGGCGACCATGCCGTACCCGCTGGTGGAAGAGGATATTGCCGCAGGCCGGTTGCGCGTGGTGAGCCCGGAATCGACCAGCGAAATTGACATTATCATGGCCTGGCGACGAGACAGTATGGGTGAAGCGAAATCCTGGTGTCTGCGGGAAATTCCGAAGCTGTTTATGGGGAAATAAGAGGTTGTTAAGCCGGATGACGGTGCAAGCACCTTATCCGGCTAATAAATTACAGGTGTATTACGTCAGGACAGTTGTTTAGGGTCGGCGCCGAAGCGGTTGCTACCCGGTGTGCCGTTCTGACAGTTGAAAATGATGATAACCAACCAGCCAATAATGGGGATCAACAATATCAGCAGCCACCATGCGGAACGGTCAGTGTCATGCAAACGGCGGAACTGCACAGCCCACCACGGTATAAAGACCAGCACCCCATAAATCGTCGTTAATACGCCTTCTCCCCCGGCGCGTTGCCAGCCAAGTATGTTGTCCAGGATGCCCAGCACGAACGAAAAGATGATGTTGACCAGAACAAACATCCAGTACTCTTTGCGCCGTGCACGCCCACCAAAACCAAAGTAGTTCTTGAGAACTTTTAAATACCAATCCATTTGCGCCTCATTCTGCGTTCAATCACTTGTTTTTAAAGCAATCAAACCAAGAATAGCTGCGAATGGAATTCTGGTAAATGTTTACAGGGTGAATTAATAAGGCACCCCAAAGGGTGCCTGTGTAAATTATGCGAAACGGCTGTCACGTCCGTGCGGTTCATCGAGGTCCTGCCACGGGCCGATTGAAATAATACCGGTCGGGTTGATCGTTTTGTGACTGCGGAAATAGTGATGGCGGATATGGTCAAAGTTGACGGTCTCCGCAATGCCTGGCATCTGGTAGATATCGCGCAGAAAACCGTACAGATTCAGGTAGTCGCTGATACGGTGTTTGTCGCACTTGAAGTGGGTGACATAGACCGGATCAAAACGTACCAGCGTAGTCCACAGGCGAATGTCGGCCTCGGTTAGCTGGTCGCCTGTCAGGTAACGATGCTGGCCCAGAATCTGCTCCAGTCGCGCCAGAGATTGAAAGACTTTCTCGACGGCTTCGTCGTACGCATCCTGGCTGGTGGCAAAACCGGCTTTATAGACGCCATTATTGACGTTGTCATAAATCCAGCTATTCAGCTCGTCAATTTTGCTTTGCAGGGCTGGTGGGTAGTAATTACCGGCTTTGGCGCCCAGAGCATCAAACGCGGTGTTAAACATGCGGATGATTTCTGCTGATTCATTGCTGACGATGGTGTGATTCTTTTTATCCCACAGCACCGGTACGGTGACGCGGCCGCTGTAATGCGGATCGGCGTGCAAATACAGCTGATAGAGAAATTCATGCTGATAGAGCGTATCGCCCGTGGCCGCCGGGAAATTATCATCAAACGTCCAGCCATTCTCTAACATCAGCGGATTGACAACAGAAACGGAGATAAACGGCTCCAGGCCCTTGAGCTTGCGCAGAATTAGCGTGCGATGCGCCCACGGACAGGCGAGAGAAACATACAGGTGGTATCGGTCTTTTTCGGCGGCGAAGCCACCCTCGCCAGTCGGACCCGGAGCGCCATCTGCGGTGAGCCAGTTACGGAAAGCCGATGCAGAACGTTGAAATTTCCCCCCGGTCGATTTGGTGTCGTACCAGGTGTCATGCCATACACCGTCAATGAGTTGTCCCATGGTTTTACCTCCTCAGATAGCAAAAGCGAGGAGATATCTCCTCGCTTTTTGATGCGTTTAGTATAGCTTGCTTACCACTTTTTATTCAGTACGCGGTCAATGCTGAATGCGCCAGGACCCGTGATAGCCAGCAGCAGGAAACCGCCTGCGATGGTTAAGTTTTTCATGAACATCAGCGAGTTCATGCCTTCCGCAAAGTTGCTGTGGAAGAGGAACGCGGTCAGCACAGTAAAGCCTGCGGTGAACAGCGCGGTAGTACGGGTCAGGAAACCAAACAGAATGGCCAGACCGCCGCCGAACTCAAGCAGAATAACCAGCGGTAACATGAAACCCGGAACGCCCATGGCTTCCATATATTGTTGGGTACCCGCATATCCGCTGATTTTTCCCCAGCCTGCAGAAATAAACAGGATTGGCATCAGAATGCGCGCTACCAGTACACCAACATCTTCTAATTTTTTCATCGTACTCTCCAGGAAACCACTCAGGCGGCTAATTTTGTTTTTTGTGCATCAACGCTGCATAGCGCGTCATTGCTGTCGATGAAGAGAATCATAAACGGGGAGTGTGACAATTGTTAGCAAGGAAAACTGTCAGTATTTTTCAAAAATTTTGAGTGACGATGAAAAGAGAGGTGAGTAGGCCGCACCATCAGGCCTACGAGGGGAAGCCGAATTAATTAACCGCGCAATTGCTGCTGTCTGATCGTCGCTTTGACCAGCCGCCAGGCGCTCCAGACGCTAAAGCCGCGTTTGGCCCAGCGCACGAGCATATTCGGATGACGAATCGTGCGGACAGCCATGATGCTGCTGCCAACCAGTATCCACGAGCGCAGGCTCAGCAGGGTATTCCAGCCGCGATCGTACGCACGGGTGACTTCCAGCCAGTCGCGGCGGGTGGAGGTCAGATCCAGCCGTTGCTGCTGGATCTGACTAAGCAGCAGCGCCTTACGTTTTTGGCGTTCGACTTTACTGCTCATTACGCATCATCCTCCAGGGCTTGCCTGTCGTGAGCGAGTTCATGGCGGGTATGACGTAACAACGTTGACTTACGGGCTTTACGTAGCGTCCATATCCCGCCAATGAGCGCCAGAAGCAACAGCACAACGGTGGTGGCAATCATCGCGTTGAGACGGTACTGAGGGTCAACGGCCCAGATGATGAGCACCATCAGGCTCATCAGGCCAAATGCTGCGAACAGCATGGTCAGCCCCAGCATCAGCATCAGCTGAATGAGGTTGGCTTTTTCCTCTTCCAGTTCAACAACGGCCAGACGTAACCGGGTCTCGACTATTTCAACGAGGATAGTAATGATCCGTTGCCCGATACCCAGTACGTTTTTGCCTGGACCTTGTGCGTGATCGGAATCAGCCATTGTTAGCGGCGCGACAACAGTACGCCAAGCACCACGCCGACCGCCGCGCCAATACCGACGCCTGTCCATGGATTTTCGCGCACGTAGTTATCGGCTTTTGCAGCGGCTTCGCGAGTTTGCTTCGCGATCACATCGCTGGTTTCACCCAGGCGATTGCGGCTCTCTTTCAGCGCACGCTCTGCTTTGCTGCGAATTTTACTCAACTCTTCTTTCGACTTATCGCCAGAGGAGCTCAGTACCTCTTCAAGCGTATCCGCAAGGGATTTCAGCTCAGCGCGCAGGTGTTCCGTAGCATTATCTTTCGACATAGTTTTCTCCAGGTGAGTGGGTCGTTACCGTACTTAGTAATCGCGTGACTCAAGTTCTTTCAGTTCATTCTGAGCTTCGGCGAGCTTGTGCTCGCGTTTGGTGATTTTATCTGCATCGCCTTTTTGTTTCGCCTCGGCGAGATCACGTTTGCGCTCGGCTACCTCATCTTTCTGTTCGGCGATTTTTTTCTGATGTTCTGCGCGCAGTTTGCTGTCAGAACAGTTAGCCCGGACTTCGCTCAACGCTTTGTTCAGGCCGTTGATACGGCTCTGATTGTTGTGCTTTTCGGCATAGCTAATCTCCCGCTGAATATCGTGTTCTTTTTCCTGACAGAGGGTGTTGGCGTAGCTGCTGGCACTGAGAGCGAAAAGTGTAAAAGCCAAAGCGATGCGGTGTTTCATACTTGAACCTTCCATTGTGATTCGACCCTGTTACGTTAGGGTCGTTGCTCCAGATAATAAAGCATGGGCCATAAACCCAGTTTATTAATCATAGGCACTAAACGGCGAAATCACCAAAGTAGGTGAAATAATTCAGATTCCTGGACGTTAACCAAAACGGTGTGGGGTATCACGTAAAAGAGATAACCACTGCACCGCCTGATTATTATCATCCTGTTGGGCGATGACGAAGCCATGCGGTAACGTTCTGTCCAGAACGACCTTAGCGGCTGCGCTTTGCGCGCTGGAATCGAAGGTGATCAGCAGCGCGTCATTTTGCGGGGTAATGCTTTTAAAGCGAATGCCGTTGGCATCCAGATGATGCCAGATAGAAAAGCCGTCAGGCATGCTGGCGCCCTGGTTAACGGCACGAATGGCAAGCGTCGACTCCTGCTGGCGAATGGCTGACCAGGCCAGGACAAGCGCGCCTAAAAACAGGATAAAAGTGGTTGTCCAGGCCAGTCGTCGGAGCGTTATGCGTGATGGCAGCATAATTTATCCTCGGTTCCCGTACTTCTTTTTCCATAATACAACCAGTGAACCTGCGAGGCCAAATACCAGCAAAACAACGGGAAGCAGCATCAGGCATGACATCAGCTGATCTTCATACTTGAGGAATACCGGCGTTTTGCCTAGCAGATAACCCAGTGATGTCAGGATAAGCACCCATAATAATCCGCTCATCCAGTTGAAGAACTGAAAGCGGGCATTGTTCAGGCCGGATAGCCCTGCAATGGTCGGCAGCAATGTTCTGACGAACGCAATGAATCGGCCCACCAACAGCGCAGACAGGCCATGCTTGTGGAAAAGATGATGCGCGCGCTGATGATAATGTGCGGGAAGATGAGACAGCCAGTTCTGCACGATGCGGGTATTCCCCAGCCATCTCCCCTGGATGTAGCTGACCCAACAGCCGAGGCTCGCCGCCGTGGTGAGTAGCAGTACCGTTTGCGGAAAGCCCATTGCGCCTTTAGCAATAAGCACGCCGACCAGCACCAACAAACTGTCGCCAGGTAAAAAGGCAGCAGGAAGCAGCCCGTTTTCCAGAAACAAAATTGTAAACAGGACAAAATACAGCATGCCAATCATCGAAGGATTGGCCAGTGTTTCAAAATCCTGAGCCCACAAGGCATTCAGTAATTGAGTCAGTAGTTCCATTCAGTATTCCTGGAAAAATCGGTTGTCGTCATGCCGGGTTTCTGGAGTTTGTAATGCCGCAATATTATTGATCTTTTTTTGCATGGATCGCGGTCTGGCACAAATTCACGGCCTGAACTGTTCCCTGTAAAGTTGTGAGGTAAGCAAGCTCTCAAACACAAAAATTCAAAACGCATCTAATTGTAACAAAGGTCAACGTAGTCCGTTATAGAAATTACGGCTGTTGAACTTTGATTTTGCTTATCGCAAAGGAGGGTGGCGAGAGGATTTACACAGGCTGACACTTTATACCTAATGCTTACCGAGCGTCAGAAACAGGCGCCCTGGCGCGCCTGTGAATATGAGAACGCTTATTTTGCCCCGTTAGCGGCAGTATCCAGATGAATCACCGGATTATCGGTGAAAAGATAACGGTCGGCGTTGAACTCAAAATCATCGCTGGTTTCGTTAAACAGCATCTGTTTGGTGTTCTCAAGGTGCTGCCACATCGCCAGTTTGGCAGCATGGGGATCTTTACGAATTAATGCCCGCAGGATCTGGTCATGGTCGTCACACCAGCTATCTACCGTGCGCAGATCGATGTGATCGTGTAATTTCTTCCAGTACGGATTATGTACGCGCTGAGTCCACATTTTTTCAACAATTGCCGCCAAAGCGGAGTTTTGCGTTGCCAGCGCGACCTGCACATGGAATTGAAGATCCCACTCGGAGTCCCGAAAGCTTTTTTCGCTACGCGACTTCTCCTGGATTTCCATCAGTTTCATGATGTCCTGCTTGGTCACCTGGGTGGCGGCGAATTCGGCAATGTTGCTCTCAATGAGCTGGCGGGCCTGGAGCAGCTCAAAAGGACCGAAGCTGGCGAACTCCAGATTGGCATCTGGCGCGACGTAGTGTTTTGGCTGGTTAGAGATGACGTGGATCCCCGACCCTTTGCGTACCTCAACGTAGCCCTCAACCTCGAGCATGATAATGGCTTCCCGGACCACGGTACGGCTGACGTTTTTTTCATCGGCGATAAAGCGCTCGGCGGGAAGTTTCTCACCCACCAGATAGACACCCTGCTCAATGCGTTCTTTAAGATCGGCGGCAAGTTGTTGGTATAAACGTCGTGGTTCGGTGATTTCCATATGCGCTCCAGGCATGATACGGCAGACTCTATTTGTTATACCACTTTTGCGATTACGGCTCCACTCGCGACGACAAAAAAGCCGCCAGTTCGCTGGCGGCTTTGATGATAAACGTTGTTGAAAAGTGTCAGGTCAACTTTGCGGTGCGGGATCGCCAGTTTGTGGCCCCGAGTCGACCTCGCTGGCCGGTTTGTTTTGCAGCACCGTCCAGATGACTAACGCACCGAGCAGATCGAATACCGCCAGCACTGCAAACAGCGGGCTAAAGCCGATGGTGTCAGCCAGAGCGCCGACGACCAGTGCGAACAACGTGCTCGCCAGCCAGGCAGACATCCCGGTCAGGCCGTTAGCCGTCGCGACTTCATTACGGCCAAATACGTCAGAAGAGAGCGTGATCAGCGCACCGGACAGGGCCTGGTGAGCAAAACCACCGACGCACAGCAGCGCGATAGCAATATACGGGCTGGTAAACAGACCAATCATACCAGGGCCAATCATCAGGAATGCGCCCATGGTGACAACCATTTTGCGCGAAACAATCAGGTTTACACCGAACCAGCGCTGGAACAGCGGCGGCAGATACCCGCCAACGATACAGCCGAGGTCGGCAAACAGCATCGGCATCCACGCGAACATGGCAATTTCTTTCAGGTTAAAGCCGTAAACTTTAAACATGAACAGCGGGATCCAGGCGTTAAAGGTACCCCAGGCTGGTTCAGCCAGAAAACGCGGCAGCGCAATTCCCCAGAACTGGCGGTTACGCAGGATCTGCGCGACGGACATTTTCTTGTCAGTGCCGTTTTTATGCTGTGATTCCTGACCATCAAGAATGTAATCGCGTTCTTCGTCAGACAGCTTTTTCTGGTCGCGCGGGTGTTTGTAGAAGACCAGCCAGCACATAGCCCAGATGAAGCTCAGGACACCGGAGATAATGAATGCCATCTGCCAGCTGTGCATCACGATGGCCCAGACGACCAGCGGCGGCGCAATCATCGCGCCAATAGAGGAGCCGACGTTAAAGTAACCGACAGCGATAGAACGCTCTTTGGCCGGGAACCATTCAGAGCTGGCTTTCAGACCCGCAGGGATCATCGCGGCTTCAGCCGCACCCACAGCGCCTCGCGCCAGCGCCAGTCCACCCCAGCTTCCAGCCAGTGCAGTCGCGCCACAGAAGACGGCCCACAGAACGGCGAACATCGCGTAACCTATTTTTGTTCCCAGCACATCAAGAACATAGCCCGCCACGGGTTGCATAACGGTGTAAGCAGCAGAGTACGCTGCGATGATATAGGAATACTGTTGGGTGGAGATGTGTAACTCTTCCATCAGAGTTGGCGCAGCTGCCGCCACAGTGTTACGCGTCAGGTAACCCAGCACGGTGCCAAGCGTCACCAGTGCAATCATATACCAACGTAACCCTTTAATTTTACGCATGTAAAACCTCATCGTTTTGTTATTTCCGCAAGCGAGCGGTCATCGTCCTGTGTAGGGCGGAGGATGTTCTTTTACGAAGGGCGTAACCGAAAAAGCCGGTACTCCCCGAACTTTGCCATGTCAATAATCGTGCTAATTCGGTTTCCGTACCGGTCAATCCGATGGTGAAACATCGGTAATTTGCATTCCGTCGGCTTATGTATTGCGACGGCAAAAAGATAACTTGTCATACAGCTTTAAAAGGTGAGTGCCATCACAAAAGTGTGAATCTTCGTGTGGTCATTATTTCGATTCAGCAAAGCCAGGGCTGGTGCGGGCTGACGCACAATTTACCTCTTTGAGAGTAAATTATTTGTCACCGTTTATTGATCTAACTCACGAAAATATCTTCAGTCTGTGGAAATTGGTGTGATAACTTTGTCAGCATCAAAACATAAGCAATCTGACGCACTCGCTGAGAGGAAGACGATAATGACCCCGTTTATGACTGAAGACTTTTTGCTGGATACCGAATTTGCCCGCCGTCTGTACCATGATTACGCCAAAGATCAGCCCATCTTCGATTACCACTGCCATCTGCCGCCGCAGCAAATCGCGGACAACTACCGCTTTAACAACCTGTATGACATCTGGCTGAAAGGCGATCACTACAAATGGCGCGCCATGCGCACCAACGGTGTCGCTGAGCGCCTGTGTACCGGCGATGCGTCCGATCGTGAGAAGTTTGACGCCTGGGCCGCGACGGTTCCGCACACCATTGGTAATCCGCTGTACCACTGGACGCATCTTGAACTGCGTCGCCCGTTTGGTATTACAGGTAAGCTGCTGTCTCCGACAACTGCTGATGAAATCTGGGAGCAGTGCAATGAACTGCTGGCGCAGGATAAATTCTCCGCGCGCGGCATCATGCAGCAGATGAACGTGAAAATGGTCGGCACTACCGATGATCCGATCGACTCTCTGGAGCATCACGCATCGGTCGCTAAAGACAGTACCTTTGCCGTTAAAGTGCTGCCGAGCTGGCGTCCGGATAAAGCCTTCAACATTGAGCTGGCGACCTTCAACGACTATATGGCGAAGCTGGGTGAAGTGTCTGACACTGACATCCGCCGCTTCACCGATCTGCAGGCTGCGCTGACGAAGCGTCTGGACCACTTCGCTGCTCACGGCTGTAAAGTGTCCGACCACGCGCTGGACGTGGTGATGTTTGCTGAATCTAACGAATCTGAACTGGACAGCATCCTGGCGCGTCGTCTGGCGGGTGAGACGCTGAACGAGCATGAAGTGGCGCAGTTTAAAACGGCCGTGCTGGTGTTCCTCGGTGCGGAATACGCGCGTCGCGAATGGGTACAGCAATACCACATCGGCGCGCTGCGTAATAACAACCTGCGTCAGTTCAAACTGCTGGGCGCGGATGTTGGCTTTGACTCCATCAATGACCGTCCAATGGCGGAAGAGCTGTCCAAATTGCTGAGCAAGCAAAACGAGCAGAACCTGCTGCCAAAAACCATTCTGTATTGCCTGAATCCGCGCGATAACGAAGTGCTGGGCACCATGATCGGCAACTTCCAGGGCGAAGGGATGCCGGGCAAGATGCAGTTTGGCTCCGGCTGGTGGTTCAACGATCAGAAAGACGGAATGGAACGTCAAATGACGCAGTTAGCGCAGCTTGGCCTGCTGAGCCGTTTTGTCGGCATGCTGACCGATAGCCGTAGCTTCCTGTCATATACACGTCATGAATATTTCCGCCGCATTCTGTGCCAGATGATTGGCCGCTGGGTTGCCGCAGGTGAAGCCCCGGCAGATATCCAGTTGCTGGGTGAAATGGTAAGAAATATCTGCTTCAACAATGCGCGCGATTACTTCGCCATTGAACTGAACTAAGGTCCGGGTTGATATGCAATACATCAAGATCCATACGCTGGATAACGTTGCGGTTGCACTGGCCGATCTGTCGCAAGGCACGCAGGTGAGTGTTGATAGCCATACCGTAACGCTTCGACAGGACGTTGTACGTGGACACAAATTTGCCCTGAGTGATATTGCACAGGGTGAGAACGTCATTAAATACGGCCTGCCAATTGGCCATGCTCTGGCGGATATCGCGGCGGGCGAGCATATCCATGCTCACAATACGCGTACCAATCTGAGCGATCTGGATGAATATAGCTATCAACCCGACTTTCAGGAGTATGAAGGACAACCGGCAGATCGCGACGTACAGATCTACCGTCGTGCTAACGGCGATGTTGGGGTGCGTAACGAACTGTGGATCCTGCCGACCGTTGGTTGCGTCAACGCCATGGCGCGTCAGATGCAGACCCGTTTCCTGAAAGAGACCAACGATGCCGAAGGTATCGACGGTGTTCATCTCTTCAGCCACACCTACGGGTGTTCGCAACTGGGTGATGACCACATCAATACCCGCACTATGCTGCAAAATATGGTGCGCCATCCGAATGCGGGTGCGGTGCTGGTGGTGGGTCTCGGTTGTGAAAACAATCAGGTTGATGTCTTCCGCGAAACGTTGGGCGAGTTTGATCCTGAACGCGTTCACTTCATGGTCTGTCAGCATCAGGAAGACGAAGTGGAAGCGGGAATCGAACATCTCCATCAGTTGTACAACGTGATGCGTCACGATAAGCGCGAGCCGGGCAAACTAGGCGAACTGAAGTTTGGTCTGGAGTGCGGCGGGTCTGACGGCCTGTCTGGTATTACCGCCAACCCGATGCTGGGGCGCTTCTCTGACTACGTGATTGCCAACGGCGGTACTACCGTGTTGACCGAAGTGCCGGAAATGTTTGGCGCCGAGCAGTTGCTGATGAGTCATTGCCGTGACGAAGAGACGTTTGGCAAGCTGGTAACCATGGTCAATGACTTCAAACAGTACTTTATTGCCCACGACCAGCCGATTTATGAGAACCCGTCGCCGGGTAATAAGGCGGGGGGCATCACCACGCTGGAAGATAAATCACTGGGTTGCACGCAGAAAGCGGGTTCCAGCCAGGTGGTGGACGTGCTGCGCTATGGCGAACGCCTGAAAACGCGCGGTCTGAATCTGTTAAGCGCACCGGGTAACGATGCGGTCGCCACCAGTGCCCTGGCGGGCGCGGGCTGCCATATGGTGCTGTTCAGCACCGGGCGCGGAACACCTTACGGCGGCTTTGTGCCGACGGTGAAAATCGCCACTAACAGCGAGCTGGCGGCGAAGAAAAAGCACTGGATCGATTTTGACGCCGGACAGTTGATTCACGGCAAAACCATGCCTCAGTTGTTAAACGAGTTTGTCGATACCATCGTTGAGTTTGCCAACGGCAAGCAGACCTGCAATGAGCGTAACGATTTTCGTGAGCTGGCTATCTTCAAAAGTGGCGTAACGCTGTAGTTAGCCTTTACCTTTCGCAGCCAGCATCGCTGTAACACGAAATCTGTTGGGTAAGATTGTTTATGGTGGAATCTAAAAACAGCGTTTCATAATATGGGACGCTGTTTGTTTTTGCATTTCCTTACAAGGATCTCCCATGACCGCGTATTGGCTGGCCCAGGGCGTAGGTGTCATCGCCTTTCTGATCGGCATTACCACCTTTTTCAACCGTGATGAGCGCCGGTTCAGGCTGCAACTCGCCGTCTACAGCGCCACTATTGGCGTGCATTTTTTTCTGATGGGAGCCTGGCCTGCGGGAATGAGCGCAGAGCTAAACACCATCCGCACGCTCGTCTCGATGCATACCCGCAAACTGTGGGTAATGACCGTTTTTATTATCCTCACCCTGGTTCTCGGGCTGGCGAAATTACAGCATGCGATGGAGCTGTTGCCGATAATCGGCACGCTGGCCAGCACCTGGGCGCTGTTTCGCTGCCAGGGGTTAACCGTGCGCTGCGTAATGTGGTGCGCAACCGCCTGCTGGGTTATTCATAATTTCTGGTTGGGATCGATTGGCGGGACGATGATCGAAGGCAGTTTTCTGGTGATGAACGGTCTGAACATTATTCGCTTCCGGCGAATGCAAAAACGTGGAATTGATCCGTTCAAAATTGAAAAAAGCGTACAGCAAGAGAACCCCTCCGCCCGCTGACGGAGGGGGAGAAGCAATTAGCCGCGCAGAGCGTTGTTTGCCAGACGCTCATCCTCAGCCTGGCAGGCTGCAGCAGTAAACAGCACGTCAGTTGATGAGTTCAGTGCTGTTTCACAGGAGTCCTGCAATACGCCGATAATAAAGCCGACGGCAACCACCTGCATGGCGATATCATTTGGAATACCGAACATATTGCATGCCAGTGGGATCAGCAGCAGAGAGCCACCCGCCACGCCAGATGCACCACAGGCACAGAGCGATGCCACTACGCTCAACAGCAGCGCAGTCGGTAAATCAACCGGGATCCCCAGCGTATTCACCGCCGCCAGTGTCAGCACGGTGATGGTGATCGCCGCGCCAGCCATGTTGATGGTGGCGCCCAGCGGGATAGACACAGAGTAGGTATCACGGTCCAGATTCAGCTTCTCACACAGTGCCATATTCACCGGAATGTTGGCGGCAGAACTGCGGGTAAAGAAGGCATACACGCCGCTTTCACGCAGGCAAGCCAGCACCAGCGGATACGGGTTGCGGCGAATTTTCCAGAACACCAGCAGCGGGTTGACCACAAACGCCACCAGCAGCATACAGCCTACCAGCACCGCCAGCAGCTGCGCATAGCCCCACAGCGTGGCAAAACCGGTGGTTGCCAGCGTGGAAGAAACCAGGCCGAAGATACCGATTGGCGCGAAACGAATGACCAGTTTCACCATAAAAGTGACGGCGTTGGACATATCGTTAACCAGATTTTTGGTTGTTTCATTGCCGTGACGTAGCGCAAAGCCAAGGCCGACAGCCCATACCAGAATACCGATGTAGTTAGCGTTCAGCAGGGCATCAATGGGGTTAGATACCATGCTCATCAACAGCCCACGCATCACTTCGACAATGCCTGATGGCGGCACAATATCGTTGGCGCTGCTGGCAAGATGCAAAGTAGATGGGAAGGCAAAACTGAACACCACCGCTGCTAACGCCGCAGAGAATGTACCGAGCAGGTAGAGGAACAGTATCGGGCGGATATTGGTTTTTTGCCCATGCTGGTGGTTAGCGATAGAGGCCATAACCAGCATCAGAACCAGGATTGGGGCGACGGCTTTTAATGCGCCGACGAACAGGGTGCCCAGCAAACCAGCGGCTTCTGCGGCCGGTTTTGATATCAGTGCCAGCAAAATCCCCAGTACCAAACCCACCAAAATTTGCTTAACCAGGCTCCCTTGCGCCAAACGCGAGATCAGCCCCGATGAACGTTGCGTAGTCATTTCGTAATCCTTTTATTGTGTTGTCGCCTTGCCCTTGTGCATTCTGTAGACGCATCTTTCAGGATGAGGCAAATGTTTGCATGGCTGAGTATAAGGAAAGAACAAGGCTCGGGAAGATAAATATCCTGGATTTTACGCTGAGATCATATTTTATAACCTTAAATTAACATTTTGGTGACATGTTAAATAAAAAGCCCGACGTACAAAAGGGCGTCGGGCCTGGCAAGTTATAGAAATAAACGTTACTGCGTTTGCTGTTTTTTATCGTGCTGGTGGTTGACCCACGCATTCACAATCAGCGTTACAAACAAGATCCCGAACACCACGCCTAACGAGATAGCGATAGGAATATGGTAGAAATCGACGATCAACATCTTGATGCCGATAAACACCAGAATGATCGACAGTCCGTACTTCAGCATCGAGAAACGCTCCGCCACGCCCGCAAGCAGGAAGTACATCGCACGCAGACCCAGGATAGCAAACAGGTTAGAGGTCAGCACGATGAACGGGTCGGTGGTCACGGCAAAGATTGCCGGAATGCTGTCGACGGCAAAGATAACATCGCTCAGCTCAACCAGAATCAGCACCAGCATCAGCGGCGTCACGAACAGCAGACCGTTCTTACGCACGAAGAAATGCTCGTTCTCGATGGTGTCGGTCATCCGCAGATGACCGCGCAACCAGCGCACTAACGGCCTGTCGCCAATGCCGGAAGCATCTTCTTTTGCCAGCGCCATCTTCACGCCGGTAAACAGCAGGAACGCGCCGAACACGTACAGCAACCATTCAAACTGGGTGATAAGCCAGCTGCCTGCGAAGATCATGATGGTACGCAGGACAATCGCCCCCAGCACGCCATACACCAGTACCCGACGCTGCAACGCTGGCGGTACGGAGAAGTAGCTAAACAGCATCAGCCAGACAAAGACGTTATCCACCGCCAGCGATTTTTCGATCAAATAGCCGGTGAGGAACGCCAGCGCCTGTGGGTCCGCGACGGCGCGCCCCTGAGTTTCTGCCAGATACCACCAGAATGCGGCGTTAAACAGTAACGACAACGTGACCCAGACGATTGACCAGGCGGCAGCCTGCTTCATCGACATCGTATGCGCGCCGCGACGACCCTGCAGCAGCAGATCGATGGCCAGCATAATCACCACCACAACAGCGAAGCCACCCCATAACAACGGTGTGCCGACAGTATTCATTATTTATCCCCATGCATAAAAAAACGGCCAACGCCGAATGACGTTAGCCGCTGCTTTTCATGCATAGACCTTGCCATTCGGCAAGGTCTCACTTACAACAACAAAGGAATACGTTGACGTATTCCTTTGTTATCGCCCGGCGACCGGATGTGGTTTTTCACACATCGTAATGACGATCAACCGGCAACGAAGTTACTCCCCTTTGCGGGTAACAAAGTATTACAGGCCACGCTTCCAGTCAATGGCCTGCAACATTCGTTTTACACAGTTTTACGCAATCAGCGGCGTATTCTCGCCATCAGCAGGGAAAACGACACCGGTCTGGCGGCGTATTTCCGTTTGCAGTTTAGCTGTAACGCGGCTGACGGTCAGTGCCGGGTGATCCACGTCGCCGGATTCAACCAGGTGAGCAAAAAGCTCTGCCTCATACAGCATAGTATTGATGTGCTGAGGTAGCGTCAGATCCTGCGTTTTTCCACCGCGCGGAACGAAGCACACTTTCTGGCACTCGGAGATGTGCTCAATAACTAACGAGCCCGACTCGCCCTGAATTTCACTGGCTAATACCGAGTCGCTCACTTTGGAGTGCTGGAGCGTGACGCTGAAATCACCGTAGTTCAGCACCACTACGCCGTGGGCATCAACGCCGCTTTCCAGCAGGCTGGCGCTGGCCTGTACGCTCTGTGGTTCGCCCCACAGCGCAACCGCTGAGGCCAGGCAGTAAAAGCCGATATCCATAATCGAGCCATTCGAGAACGCCGGATTAAACGTGTTCGGGTTCTCACCGTCGAGATAACGCTGGTAGCGTGAGGAGTACTGGCAGTAATTGATAAATGCTTTCCTGACTCTTCCGACTTTGGGCAGAGATTGCTGCAACAGCAGGAAATTGGGCAAACTGGCGGTCTTAAATGCTTCAAACAGCACCACCTGGTTTTCGCGCGCGCAGGCGATAGCAGCATCGACTTCTGCCAGGTTTGAGGCCAGCGGCTTCTCACAGATCACGTGCTTCTTGTGCGTCAGAAACAGCCGGGTCTGCGGGAAGTGCAGCGAGTTTGGGCTGGCGATATACACCGCATCAATGGCGTCGCTTTGCGCCATCGCTTCCAGCGAGGTAAACAGATGCTCGACGAGATAATCGTTAGCGAAGGTTTGTGCCTGTTCAAGGCTGCGGGAATAGACTGCTGTT
Source organism: Citrobacter sp. FP75 (assembly GCF_018342065.1). GTDB lineage: Bacteria > Pseudomonadota > Gammaproteobacteria > Enterobacterales > Enterobacteriaceae > Citrobacter. Next base: position 181,027 of record NZ_JAFDOE010000002.1, read on the forward strand.
AACTTATATTTGCCGGTTTCATGGGCGGCATCCACAAACTGGCGGGTGATCCAGTTTGTGCCAATCACTGCGAAACGTATCATAAAGGCCTTCAGGCTGCGAAAAGAGATCCTTTTGCCAATTTAGCATGCCTTGCTGACAAAGCCAGTGCGCTACTGCGCAGTTTGCTTTAGCGATTGTTGCGTTAACCACAGGCGGGTGTCGAATTCCAGCTGGTGATACTGAGGCTCCATATGGCAGCACAGCTGGTAAAATGCTTTGTCGTGCTCTTTTTCTTTCAGGTGCGCCAGTTCGTGCACGACGATCATGCGTAAAAAGGGTTCCGGGGCGTTGCGAAATACGGTGGCGACGCGGATTTCCGCTTTGGCTTTGAGTTTGCCGCCCTGCACGCGAGAGACGGCGGTATGCAGCCCAAGCGCATTCTTCAGTACGTGGATCTTACTGTCATACATCACTTTATTCAGCGGCGGGGCGTTGCGCAGAAACTGACTTTTCAGATCCTGGGTATATTGCCAGAGCGCTTTATCGGTCGCGAAGTCATGCGTTCCCGGATAACGTTTTTCCAGTACCGCGCCCAGACGCTGCTCGGCTATTAATGTGCGTACCTGAGAAAGTAAATTCTCCGGGTAGCCCTGGAGGTAGGTAAGTTGGTTCATTTGTGCCCCATCCACTTCATCCTTCAAGCTGCCTCTGTGTTGGCTGCGTTCGCGCACCCCAGTCACGTACTAAATGTACGCTCCTAGGGATTCACTCACTTGCCGCCTTGATGCAACTTGAATGATTTTGTGTATTCAAAATGTTGTATACTCACGCACCCTTTTCAGGGATACGCCGAAATTTTACCATTCAGGAGGGCCGATGAGCCACATAGACAACGGTTTCCGTTCGCTGTCACTTAAACGTTTCCCGGAAACGGATGACGTTAACCCGCTGCTGGCGTGGGAAGCTGCGGATGAATATCTGCTGCAACAGCTGGACGATACCGAGATTAGCGGCCCGGTGCTGATCCTGAATGATACCTTCGGCGCGCTGGGCTGTGCGCTGGCGGAACATTCGCCGTACAGCATTGGCGACTCCTATTTAAGCGAGCTGGCGACGCGTGAAAACCTGCGCCATAACGACATTGCCGAATCCAGCGTCAGGTTCCTCGACAGCACCGTCGAATACCCGCAGGCACCGGGTGTGGTGCTGATTAAGCTGCCAAAAACCATGGCGCTGCTGGAGCAGCAACTGCGTGCGTTACGCTTGGTTGTAACGCCGCAAACGCGCATCATCGCGGGTGCGAAGGCGCGCGACGTTCATACCTCGACGCTTGAACTGTTTGAAAAGGTGTTGGGCAAAACCACCACCACGCTGGCATGGAAAAAAGCCCGTCTGATCAACTGTACGTTCAGCAACCCTGAGCTGGCTGAAGCCTCACAAACGCTGAGCTGGAAGCTGGAAGGTACCGACTGGACGATTCACAACCACGCCAACGTTTTCTCCCGGACCGGGCTGGATATTGGCGCACGGTTCTTTATCGAACACCTGCCTTCCAATCTGGAAGGCGAGATTGTCGATCTCGGCTGTGGTAACGGCGTGGTTGGCCTGACGTTGCTGGAGAAAAACCCGCAAGCGAGCGTGGTGTTTGTTGATGAATCGCCGATGGCGGTGGCGTCCAGTCGTCTGAACGTTGAAACCAACATGCCTGAAGCGCTGGATCGCTGCGAGTTTATGATCAACAACGCGCTGTCCGGCGTGGAGCCGTTCCGCTTTAACGCCGTACTGTGTAACCCGCCGTTCCACCAAAAGCACGCGCTGACCGACAACATCGCCTGGGAGATGTTCCACCACGCTCGCCGCTGCCTGAAGATCAACGGCGAACTGTATATCGTGGCCAACCGTCACCTCGATTACTTCCACAAGCTGAAGAAGATTTTCGGCAACTGCGAAACCATCGCCACCAACAACAAATTCGTGGTGCTGAAAGCGGTGAAATTAGGTCGTCGTCGCTAATCTCTGATGCCGGATGGCGCTAAATCTCCAGCGCCAGCCGGGTGCCTTGCGCAATAGCGCGTCGGGCATCCAGTTCTAACGCCACATCGCACCCGCCAATCAGATGCACCGTTTTACCTGCCGCATGCAGCGGATCGACCAGTTCACGGCGTGGCTCCTGTCCGGCGCAAATTACCACGTTATCCACGTTAAAGATCAGCGGTTCGCCGTTCAACACAACGTGTAACCCTTCATCATCGATCTTCTGATAGCTCACTGACGGGATCATTTTCACACCGCGCGACAGCAGGGTGGCGCGATGGATCCAGCCCGTCGTTTTACCTAACCCTTGTCCCGGTTTGCTGGCTTTACGCTGCAGCATCACTATCTGGCGTGGGCTACGGGATAACAGCGGACCTTCCGGGCGTAAACCGCCGGCCTGTTGCAGGCTGGTATCAATCCCCCATTCTATACAGAATTCCGCAATGTTTTGGCTGGTGGGCTCTCCGGGCTGGCTCAGATACATGGCGGTATCAAAGCCGATCCCACCGCAGCCAATAATGGCAACGCGCTTACCCACCGGCGCTTTATCACGTAATACATCGAGATAGGTCAGCACTTTAGGATGGTCGATCCCGTCGATCGGCGGGGTACGCGGTTCGATCCCGCTGGCGAGGATTACTTCATCAAACGATTGTAACTCGTGCGCGGATACAAAATGATTCAACTTCAGCGTCACGCCGGTGACGTCGATCATACGGCGGTAGTAGCGCAGCGTTTCGTAAAACTCTTCTTTGCCGGGGATCTGTTTGGCGATATTAAACTGCCCGCCAATCTCGCCATGTGCATCAAACAGCGTCACATGATGCCCACGCGCGGCGGCGTTAACAGCAAAGGCGAGACCTGCAGGACCGGCGCCGACCACCGCCAGATTCTTCAGATGTGTCGCCGGTACGATCGGCATTTTAGTTTCATGACAGGCGCGTGGATTGACCAGGCAGGAGGTCACTTTGCCGACGAAGATCTGATCCAGGCAGGCCTGATTACAGCCGATGCAGGTGTTGATCTCATCTGCTCGTCCGCTTTGTGCTTTTGACAGTAGCTCGGCGTCGGCAAGGAAAGGGCGCGCCATCGACACCATATCGGCATCGCCACGGGCCAGAATATCGTCGGCCACTTTAGGGTCGTTAATGCGGTTAGTGGTGACCAGTGGGACTGTCACGTGACCTTTCAGTTTGCGCGTCACCCAGCTAAACGCGCCGCGCGGCACCGGCGTGGCGATGGTGGGAATACGCGCCTCGTGCCAGCCAATCCCGGTGTTAATAATGGTCGCACCTGCGGCTTCTATCGCCTGCGCCAGTTGGACGGTTTCGTCAAAGGTTCCGCCATTTTCCACCAGGTCGAGCATCGACAAGCGAAAGATAATAATAAAGTCGTTACCGGCACGTTGACGAACGGCCCGCACGACCTCCACGGCAAAACGCATGCGGTTGGCATAATCGCCGCCCCATTCGTCAGTACGCTGGTTGGTTCGCAGGGTGAGAAATTCGTTGATCAGATAGCCTTCTGAACCCATGACTTCTACACCGTCGTAGCCTGCTTCCCGCGCCAGCTGTGCGCAATGGGCAAAATCCTCAATCAGTTGCAGCACTTCATCGTGGTTCAGTTCATGCGGGGTAAAGCGGTTGATTGGGGCCTGAATGGCGGAAGGCGCGACCAGATGCGGCTGATAGCTGTAGCGCCCGGTGTGCAGAATTTGCAGCGCGATTTTGCCGCCTTCTTCATGTACCGCATCGGTAATCACGCGGTGATGCGGCAGCTGGCTGGCGTCGTTCAGCATCGCGCCGCCCTCCATTCCTACGCCGGATAGCGCAGGCGCAATGCCTCCGCTCACAATCAGGGCTACGCCGTGACGGGCGCGTTCGGCGTAGAACGCGGCCAGCCGTTCTGCACCATCGGGATACTCTTCCAGACCGGTATGCATCGAACCCATCAGCACGCGGTTTTTAAGCGTGGTGAATCCCAGATCGAGCGGGGCGAACAGCGACGGATAGCTCATAAAGGTGTCCAGTATGTAAAATTATTGTTATGTGGTCGGATGAGTTACTAATTTAGCCGTCGCTGCGCAAAAGGGAAAAGGGGAATGCCGTGATTGTGATGGGATTCAAAAAAGAGGCTCTCCTTTTCAGGAGAGCCAATCGGAAGTTACTGCTGTTTCAGAAAGTCGCTATACAGCATGTAGAGGTGTGCCGCGCTCCAGGAGAAGTTAGGCGCACCCTGCTGCGCGCCGGTCAGCGGGTTATAGTTTTCCTGAATTGGGCCGTCAGCGGTGAGACCTTTCGCATGTTTGAAGAACGTATCCGCCATTTTCAGTGCCTCATCGCGATAGCCATAACGCTCCATCCCTTTTAAGCCAAACCAGAACTGATCCACCCACACGCGCCCGCGCCAGTAAATATCCGGGCCGAAAGCCGGGTTGGTGAGCGCCGCGGTGCCCAGCGGTACAAAGGTGTTGAACTCTTTAGGGTCGAGCATCACTTTCACCACCGCGTCAGCATGGGGTTGTGTAGCCGCGCCGTTAAACAGCGGTGACCAGCCTTCCGGCCCTTTGCCGCGTTCGACGATGGGTTTTCCCGCACAGCCGTTGGCCAGCGGCTTTTCTTCGATGCGCACATCATAGAAAAATTGTGTATTGGCATCGAACATACAGGTATTGATGTAGTCCGCCAGTTTCGTCGCCAGCGCCTGATAGCGTTTTGCGTCCTGTGTTTTACCGAGCAGGGTCGCCATTTCCGCCAGGTAATGGTTATCGCTGTACATATAGCTGGCCTGATCGACCGACTCCTGCAGCAGTGAATATCCCAGTAATTTCCCGTCGTGACTGCGGTTTTCGGCAAATTTCACCACCCAGTCGCCGCGCTTGCCACCGTTCGCGACGTATTTATCCAGTTGCTCTTTGTCGATAAAACCAAACACTGCGGCATCATCACGACCGGATTCCCATCCGGCGGCAACCTGCGCCGGAATGGTCAGGCTGTCATACTGACCTTTGCTGATGACGGAGGCGTAGTTTTTCAGCCCGGAGAGGGTCTCTTCCTTGTCGCCATTTTTCACCGTAAATAACATTTCGCCGCTGTCGGTGTTGTGGGCTTTATCGCGGGTCGCGCCGTACTCAGGAACGCCGTTACCGTTATGATCGCGGTTACGCAGCCACCAGTCGTGGTACGCCACCAGTTTTGGGTACATCTCCTGGAGCCAGGCCTTGTCTTTAGTGACGTTATAGACCTCCATCACTGACCACGCCGCGAGGCTGGGCTTGGTGTTACGCTCGTTCCAGTTACCGCCATCGCCACCGCGTTCCGGGATAGGGTTCCAGGTGACCAAATCGAGGATCATCCCCGCATCCTGCGGACGTACCGGATCGTTGGGCTGGATTTGCCAGTCAAAGAGCGCACGAATGCTATCTTTCGCAATCTCGGGGTTAAAGTGCACCATGGCGAAGGCAATCTTCCAGGAATCCCAGGCATAGGTCTGATTACCGGAGAACCAGCGGGCCGTTACCGAGGGCGTGACGGTATTGTGTTTCACGGCCCCGCCGGGGGTTCGCCAGTTGCCGTTCAGCGTTTCGATCGCCTTCACCGCCACTCGGGTTTGTTCTGGGGTGGCATCCGGGTTGTTTAAGCCTTTCTTGAGATATTCGTCCCAGCGCTGCTGCGAAGCGAGCATGTAGGAAGAAGGACGCGCCAGAATATCGCGGATCTGCGGCTGCTCTTTTGCCACATCTTCGGCGGTAAGCAGATGAGAATAAGTGGTGTAAATTGTCGTCGAACCGTTGATATGGGCCTTCCCCGTGAAGCGATGACCGCTAACCGTGGTTTTCATGGCGACAGATTTATGCACCTGATACGCCGACTCGCCGGAGGTCAACAGATCCCACGTTGAGCGCACTTTACCGAAGGTGACTTTCAGGCCGTCGTGCGTTGCGGTGATTTTTCGCTGGTAGTCCGGGTATTCGCCATCAATGGTTTTATCCGACAGCGCTTTTCCCTCTTTGGCTTCCAGCTTATTCAGTAATTCGCCGTCCCACACCAGATCCAGCGGTGTGTTGCTGGTGATTTTGGTTTCCAGCAGCGAGGTATGTGGACTGGCAAAGCGCAGCGTCATCTCGACCTGCACCTCTTTTGATGACAGTTTCTGCACCAGCGCACCGGGAATGCTCCAGGCCTCGAGGGTGAAATCGACCTTTTTACCGTGCTGATATACCGTCAGGCGATCGAAGTTGGTCGCCATAAAGTTGATGTACTCTTCCGTCAGCAGAGCAACACCCGGAAAGCCCCCCATCGTTGTGGGGCCATCTGGCAACAGGTGTCCGTGCCATGAGCCGAGGTCGAAAAAGGGATTAAAGCGCTGATGGTCGTCGTAATCGTAGTCGTGCATGTAGCCGGGCGCACCGGTGCGATCGATGACGTTTTTAAAGCCGTCAGCGTTAGCCGCCAGTGCGGAGAAACTCATCAGTAGAGCGCAGGCCAGCGGTGTAAGAACAGTTTTGATTTTCATGGTATTCCGGTCCTTGTTACCAATAGAAATATTGCATCAGGAAGATCTGATCGCTCGGGTCACCAGATGCATTTTGCATATAGAACCGGCTGTCGAAGGCGGTGGCGAAACGACCGCCGCCGTATTCATACCAGATACCGAACTGCATAAAGGAGGTGGTTTCATCCTCGGCATGGTCCGGTCGATGCCTGGCATAGCTGTAGGCGGTGGAGAGATAGACGCCTTTTAGCGCTTCGTACATGGCGCTGACCATATAGCCGGTCTCCGTACCCAGTACATCCAGCCCGTCGGCACGTCCGGTATGATGCCAGGCGCGAGCGGCAAAGTTAGGCGAAAGGAGGCCGGTCAGGAACAGCTGTCCGGTGCCGTCAGTGATTTCCAGGCCGTTCATCCAGGTCACACCTTCGGTCAGATCGTACTGGATGTAGCCATTCATCATGGCCGGATAGGTGTACTTATCGTCGTAGCGATCGTATTTACCAAAGTGCAGCCAGGCTTTGCTTTCGTCATGGTGTCCGGCGGGCGTGGCGGTGACGCTATAGCGCAGCGGACCGGTCAGGTTTTGTACCTTAATGGCGGTCATGATGTCGCGCGTGTTGGGGATGACGTAGCCCAGATCTGGCGTGAAGTCGCCCCACCATTGCAGGTCATCGAGCGATGAGTCCTGGCGCAGGCTGAGCATCAACTCTGTTCCGTCATCGGTACGGTAGCCACCGTAAAAACGGTTAATTCCGCCCTCAAACCCGCCCCAGCTATGGTCGGGAACCCAGGCGTTACCCTGGTGGTCTGCTTGTACGGTCCAGCCTTCACCGTAGATCAGACCAAACCATGCGCCATGCTTAATTTCCAGCCCACCTTCGATATAGGTACCGTCGCTGTATTTATGTTTATCCTGTCCTTCTAAATCCATATATCCACCCATCCCCAGTTCGCCATAAAAACGAAAGGAGGGAGAAGATATTGCGGGTGTTTTCGTGTCGTCGTGTTCTGCTGGACGGACTTCTTCTGCACCCAGAGAGGAGACACAGAAAAAGGGCAGGGCAATTATTGCCCTGCAACAGAGGCTAATGTTTTTCATGCTTTTATCCTAAGCCAAATAAAATACAATTTTTATTGTTATAGCCTTGGCGAATATTTTTTATTGTTGTTCTTTTATATGAATTAATTAATATTTGAAGCGGGCGCGGCTTCAATCTCTTGTTCTTCTTTGGTGAGCCCTTTGATGTATTTGCTGTATTTCCACCAGGCAAAGCCGAGGAAAATAACAATACCACCGACGTTATAGAAAATAATGGTGATGATGTTGCCGCCGGTAGGGAACGTTGAGGCGATAAACCCAACCGTGAAAAGCACTATCAGCATCGACACCACGATAATCCCGGTTCTTTGCGATCCCATACGGAAGTCGCGCGGTAAGTGGTCCAGTTTGGCGCGCAGATTCAAATAAGCCAGCATAATAAACAGCGGTGGCAGCATGGATGCCGCAGCGGTCATGTTAATGATGGTGTTCATTAAATCCTGCACGGTATTCGATCCGAGCGTCGGGATAATCATCAGCGGGATGACAATCAGAAACTGGATCCACGCCGCGCGGGTCGGAACGCCGTTTTCATTCAGTTCGACGGTTTTCTTGCCGAAAATACCTTCCGGGATTTCAGAGAAGAAGATTTTAACCGGCGTAGCGGTCCACATCAGCAGTGAACCGAACATCGCGGTAAAGGACACCAGACCGACAAAGCGGTTAACGACCAGCTCAGGCAAACCGAAGTATGCGGCCAGACCGTGGAACACCTGCACCGAGCCGCCGGTAAACTTCAGCTCTTTGCTGCTGACAAAGACGTTGATCAGCACTGAGGAGATTGAATACAACACGCCGATAAAAATCCCGGCGATAATAATCACTTTAACAAACGATTTCGAACCCCCCTTCACGTCGTTGACGTAAACTGCCACGGACTCCGCGCCGCCTGCGGCCATGAAGATCCAGGTGGTAATACCGAGGAACGCCCAGTTAAAATTCGGGATCATTGCATCAACGGTGATGGGGTCAGCAGGCTGCACGCCGCCAACCAGCGCGGTACCTGCCAGTAAAATATATGACAGCGTCAGCAATAGCATCAGCGTGGAGGTGACGGAGGTAATCGGCCCCAGCATTTTTGCGCCATTGGTCGAAACCCAGGTCGAGAAGGCAAACAGCACCATACTTAACACGGTGGTGGCGAACGGCGTCAGAATGTATTCGTAACCTAAAAATGCGTAGGAGGCATAGGCGATAACGCGCGGGAGTAGCGAGGTAAAAAAGAACAGGTTAACGAACCAGTAGGTGTAGGCGGTAATAAATGCCCAGCGCCCGCCCAGCGAGCTTTTTACCCATGCGTAAACACCGGCTTCGGAGTTTTTATTCAGCGAAACAAATTCGGCAATGATTAAGCAGAACGGAATAAAGTAGAAAATAGTGGCGAGGAAAAACATCGGTGCAGATGCCAGGCCAAGCTCAATATTATTGTTGATAACGTTGTTAAAACTATAAACAGCGGCAAAGGTCAGCGACAGTAAGCCGAACTTGCCGATGGTATTACGCTTGGTATCAGACATAGCACATCTCCGATTCCTGATTATTATAGGGTACTGGCGGCACAACATCGGTGCCGCCTGTGTTTTTTATTTATTATGAAAATAACCATCTTCGATGGTGACTTTGAGTACGACTTTCTTCACTGCGTTATTACAAATAAAGCGGTAGGCCTCGTGGTTATCGCAAATAACCAGTTGTCCTTCGTGTACTTCTACGGTGTTTCCACATCCCTTCAGGTACTCGCGATCGGTTTCATCGCGATAATATTCAACGACCTGTAAGTTATCTTTGGCGGCATACTCAATTTTTTGCTGCCCTTGCAGGTAATAATGCACCTCAAAATAACGACGATGACCGGTAAACAGCGCGTCGGTTGCGGAGTTGGTCTCCACGCGGTAAGTGAGCGAATCACCAATGGAGTGGGCGACGCCAGGCTGAATATTGTCGATATTTTCTATTGCCTCCACGCAGCGCTGCCACTTCCGACCTGAAGCGTAGAGTTGTCGGAACTGCTCTAAGTTATCGATGATCCTCATTTTGTATTCTCGCTGTGCAAATTCGTGGAAAAGAACTCCGTGCCAAAGGCGCGATTAGCGGTGGTCTGAACGGTGGTTTCGGTGCCAGAAACGGGCAGCAACGTAAAGCCATAGCTGAATTCCCGGAACCAGACGCGCCAGGAGTCGAGCACCTCGCTTCCCCAGGAGTTGGAACCTAAGCCCAGTAGCTGGTGGTCCAGGTTCAGGGTGATGTCATCGCTGCGCTGAAGCTCATTGCAGTGCTGGGCGGCAAAGAGATTTTCTGGCGTGTAGCGCCAGGCGCTCAGATTGACAGGGCGTTGCGGAACCACCAGCAGACCGTTGCCGTGGCGACTGGTCAGCGCGGCCCAGCGCACATCCTGGCGATTGCCGTTGTTTTGCGGGAAGGGGTAATTCTCGAACATCTCATCCACGGTGGAACGCCAGATGTCGATAATGTTGGCCTGCTGGCTGTCGGCATAGTTTTCACCCGGTCCGCGCCCGTAATACGCCACTTGCCCCAAATCACCGTTGATGCCCATCGTGAAGCCAATGCACGGAATGATGTGCGGGTACTCGCCATACGGCTGGCCGGAAAGTTCAACGTTTAGCTGGCCGTCGACCGTTACCCTCCAGCGGTAAGTGCAACGCATGCCGAAATCAAACACCGGCGGGGCGATGATCGTCTGGCTGGTGATGAGCACCGCATCGTCGGTGTGTTCGATGGCAAAATCGCGCAGATGCTCCTGCATAATCTGTAAATGATTCGGCTGCCAGAGACCTTCGAACTCCTGTTTGTGGTTATCAATCGTCGGCTTGAAGAAGTTGATCTTCGGCTCGCGGGTAATCAGCTCTTCGCCATTCACGGTCCAGTTGATCGGTTTACCGTTCAGTTTTGAGAACGTCAGCGCGAAGTTATAGCCGCGAACGGTGCAACTCTGGCGGCTGTCTTCCAGCGTCAGAGCGCACGCGTTTTGCAGACTGAATGGCACAGACGTTGAGGTTTTGGCCTTCAGCGGGAACTGGTAAGTCGCAATGTGGTGCCCGGCGTCGCTGTACGGCGTGCGGGAATCTTTGGTCACGATGACGTTGAGAAACGCTTCGCGCGTATCCAGTTCTGGTAATGTGCATTGCAGCAGCGCGTCGCTGTTGGGAGCGACGCCGCGCAGTTTAATCTGCTGGGTAGAGAGCGTTTCGCCTTCGGCGCGAATCTCAATATGCAAGGTGTAGTCGTCAAGCGTGGTAAACCACAGTTTGTTTTCTACCCGCAGCTCGCCGCGAGCAAGATCCTGTGCGCGCACTTTCACGGGCGCAATAACCTGCTTGTACTCTTTCAGGCCAGGTCCTGGCGTTTGATCGGGGTAAATCAGGCCATCAAGGCAGAAGTTGTAGTTATTTGGATAGTCGCCGTAGTCGCCGCCAAATTTGTACCAGACGTTGCCGTTATCATCTTTGGCCTGAATACCGTGATCGCACCACTCCCAGACATAGTGTCCCTGAATGCAGTCGTGTTGGTAAAAGACGTTTTGATATTCCGTCAGCCCGCCGGGGCCGTTGCCCATGGCGTGGGCGTACTCGCAGATGATGCGCGGTTTAGGATGCGGATATTCACCAAACTCATTCATCAGTGGCACGCGGGTATACATGGTGGAGATGATATCCACCACTTCGGCGTCGCGATCCTCTTCGTAATGCACCAGACGCGTATCATCCAGTGCTTTTGCCGCGTGATACATGGCGCGAATATTACAGCCGTACCCGGATTCATTGCCCAGCGACCAGATGACAATCGACGGGTGGTTTTTCTGCGCATGGATATGACGCACAATGCGCTCAACGTACACCGGCTCCCAGGTCGGATCGTCGGTGATGCGACTGATATCACCGACGTTGGCGAAACCATGCGATTCAACGTCGGTTTCGGCCATCACGAACAAACCGTAGATGTCGCACAGCTCATAGAAGCGCGGATCGTTCGGGTAATGGGCGGTACGCACGGAATTGATGTTGTGCTGCTTCATGAGCAGCAGATCTTTTTCGACACGATCCATTCCGACCGCACGACCTTTCAGATGATCGTTATCGTGGCGGTTAACGCCGTGCAGCATCACGTAGCGGTTGTTGATGTAAAACAGCCCGTCGCGGACCTTAATGTCGCGGAATCCGACGCGCTGTGGCACTACTTCAATGATGCTGCCGCTGGAATCTTTCAGCGTCATCACTAAATGATAAAGATATGGCGATTCGGCTGACCACTGCTGTGGCTCGCTGACTTTGAAATTAAACGTGGTGCGGGTGAGTTTATCCACCGTCAGGTTGTTAATCACGCCGCCATGCAGCGCCCGTTCACCGTCAAATAAGGTGTATTCCAGCGAAGTTAATACCGGCACACCGGCAAGATTTTCCAGCGCAATATTGCAGGAGAGGGTGGCATCGCGATAGTCATCATCAAAATCGGTGCGAACGGTAAAATCCTGAATATGGGTCGCCTGTTTGCCTACCAGATAAACGTCGCGGAAGATCCCCGCAGACCACCACATATCCTGGTCTTCAACGTAGGTGGAGTCTGCCCACTGCATAACGCGCACACACAGCAGGTTGTCGCCGGTCTGCACCATTGCGCTGATATCAAATTCGGCCGTCAGGCGGCTACCCTTGCTGAAACCAACGTAATGGCCGTTGACGTACACTTCGAAGTAGGTTTCAACACCGTCGAATTTAATCAGCGTCTGTTTTCCCTGCCAGCCTTCACTGAGGGTAAAAATTCGCTGATAAGCACCGGTCGGGTTGTCGGTTGGAACGTAGGGTACGTCAATCGGGAACGGGAAACCTTCGTCGGTATATTGCAGCTTGCCGTGTCCTTCCATCTGCCACATACCGGGAACGGTGATGCTGCCCCAGTCGCTCATATACTGCGACGTAAAGGCTTCCGGCACTTGTAGCGGATGCTCGAAGAACTGAAAATTCCACTGACCGCTCAGCAACTGAAAAAGGCTGCTGGTTTCACGGGCAAATGAACGTGCCTGCGCAACCGAGTCATAAGAGAAAAAGTATGCGCGTGGCGCCAGTCGATTTTCGTGGGTGAGCTGAATGTTTTCCCAGCGATTCATAAGGCCTCCCGGTGGAGAGAAATCGGAACCATTCAAAGTGATGGTGAGTAAGTAATTGCAGGTGATTTTAGTAAAAATTTTACTGAAATATAGCGGGTAAGATGATTTACTTTAACTGGATCACGAAAATAATCCGGGCAGGGAAGAATAAGGCAGGGCAATGCGCGCCCGGCTTCAGCAGAAACCGGGCGTGAAACAAGGGGATTTTAGCGGGTGGTGCCGCGCAGTTTCAGCTTGCTGGGAACGAAAACCAGCAGGGGCAGTGCGCGTCCGTCGCGGGCTTTTTCAAACAGCAGGTTAACGCCCTGGCTGCCCATCATTTCTGAATGGATGCGCACCGTGGAGAGCGGAGGGAAAGTGAACCGCGCAGTCGGAATATCATTGACGCTAATCAGCGAAATATCCTGCGGAATAGTCAGGCCGCGCTCGTGAATGGCGCGCAGAACGCCAATGGCTATCGAGTCTGAGGCCACAAACAGGGCGCTGGGATAATCGGCTTTCGCCAGCATTTTTTTGGCCAGCTCATAACCTGATGAACTGGAAAATCCGCCGCGATAGATATCGTGTTCCGAGACAACCTGCTGCAGGCGACCGTATTCGACAAACGCCGCTTCGCGGATGTCTGCTTTGCCCGGCTGGTCTTCACCGCCGATGAAGCCAATGCGGGTGACGCCCTGGGCGATAAAAAAGTCGATGCTCTCTTTGCTGATGCGGGCCAGATCGATATCGACGGCATCATAGTCGCTACCGGGTTCATGAAAATCGATAAAGCAGATGTTGTCTGTCAGCGCAGTCGCTGCGGCACGCTGGGCGGCAGAGGGCTTACCGACGATGAGAATGCCGGTAATGTTTTTGTTTTCTGGCAACCCGCTGTGCTCATAGCAGTTGGTGAGTTCGATCCCCAGTTTTTCGCACTGCGTTTCAATCCCGTGACGGATCGCGAGATAGTAAGGATCGTTGATTTCTAAATCCTGCTGGTAACTGTAGAGCGCCAGAATATGCTGGAGACCGACCGCACTGGCCTGGTTCTTGCGGGCGCTGCTGGTTTTGTACTCCAGCTTTTCCGCAATCTCCAGAATGCGATGTTTAGTCTCTTCTTTTACGTTCAGCGTCGGGTCATCGTTTAACACCCGGGACACTGTCGCCAGGGATACGCCAGCTTCGATTGCGATGTCTTTAAGTGTTGCCATGTTTACCTTTTCCCTGAGTGACCTCCGTATTGTAAATGAAGTGCTTATCTATTCACCTGTTTTCAGTAAAAAAAGTGCGCTTAATTGACGTGTCAGGGGTAAAACCCCGCTTTTAGAGTGTGATGTGTACAGCATTTTACGGCTTTTGAGAACAATGCCAGGAAAAGTCTTTGCTATCATTTAGTAAAATTTTACCAAAGGAGAGAAGAATGGACACCATCGCATTTACCGATTTCGCCCGGATGGAAATTCGCGTCGGCAAAATTACCCAGGTAAAGCGTCATGAAAATGCCGATAAGCTGTATATCGTTCAGGTCGACGTGGGGGAACGTACGCTGCAAACCGTGACCAGCCTGGTGCCTTATTACCGCGAAGACGAGCTGATGGGGAAAACGGTAGTGGTGCTGTGTAACCTGCAAAAAGCGAAAATGCGCGGCGAAACATCCGAGTGCATGCTGCTGTGCGCGGAAACTGAAGATGGCAGCGAAAGCGTGCTGCTGACGCCAGAACGCCTTATGCCTGCGGGCGTGCGGATTGTGTAAATTGCGCTGATGCCGGATGGCGGCTACGCCTTATCCGGCCTACGTTTGCTCACGCAGGCCGGACAGGCATCTGTCACACTTGCTCCACGCTCACCCGCAATGCGGCCAGCGCTTTGCGCGTTGAGCGTAATACCAGCTCACATTGCTCGATGGTTAACGTGAGTGGCGGTTCGATACGGATCGTCTTGGCGTTGTTCAACGTACCGGCGACCAGCACCCTCTGGCGGAACATCTCACTGGCAAAGTTGTAGCCTATCTCATTATCAACAAATTCGATCGCCATCAGCATGCCTTTACCGCGCACGTCCTGCACCAGATCCGGGTACTCCCGCGCCAGATGTCGGAAGCCGTCCAGCAACATATCGCCCTTTTGCTCTGCCTGAGCCGGTAAATTCTGCTCCAGCAGGACGTTGATCGTCGCCAGCGCAGCCGCACAGGAAAGCGGGTTGCCGCCAAAGGTGGTGGTGTGCAGGAAGGGGTTATCGAACAGCACGGAGAACACCTCTTCGGTGGCGATGGTCGCGCCAATCGGCATCACGCCGCCGCCCAGCGCTTTAGCCAGACACATTATGTCGGGCTGCACGTTTTCGTGCTCGCAGGCGAACATCTTGCCGGTACGCCCCATGCCGGTTTGCACTTCATCAAGGATCATCAGCGCACCAAACTCATCGCAGAGTTTGCGCACGGCGGTCAGATATCCCTGCGGCGGCAGGATCACGCCACCTTCACCCTGAATCGGTTCGAGGATCACGGCGGCCACATCGTCACCGGTCTTTTTACACTCGCTGAGTACGGTACGCATCGCGTCAATATCCCCGAACGGAACATGACGGAAGCCCGGCAGCAGCGGCATAAACGGCTTACGGAACGTGGATTTGGCCGTCGCGGACAGTGCGCCCAGGGATTTACCGTGGAAAGCGCCGCTGGTGGCAACAAAGGTAAATTTACCGCGTGGCGATTGATACGCCTTCGCCAGCTTCAGTGCTGCTTCAACCGACTCGGTCCCACTGTTGCAGAAGAAGCTGTATTTCAGCTTGCCGGGTGCCAGTGCGGCGAGGGTTTTTGCCAGCATGGCCCGCAATGGGTCAAGTAATTCCTGGCTGTGCAGAGGTTGTTTTGCGAGTTGATTCTGTACGGCGGAGACCACTACTGGATTACGGTGCCCCACGTTGAAAATTCCAAAACCGCCCAGGCAATCTACAAATTCCTGTCCCTGGGTGTCGACAAGCGTATTCAGGCTTCCCGCTTGCCACTCTACGGCTCCGTAATCCCCGCCGGCAGTTACAGATTTTCGATACTCTAAGAACCCCGGATTGACATGCTCTTTGAAGTATTCAATGACCTCTCGGTTAAGTGCTTTCATTTCCTCATGATCAAGCGTTCGCTTTTCGATGAGGTTCAGTGCGTGTGCGCTGCAGGCCAGGGCCGATGCGCTGGAAGGTAACCTGTTCAAAATATGCTCCCGGAGTTCGCGTATCACATGATACTGAATTAAGTATTGCAGGGATTACGCCATCCCGGCGCGCTTAACGAAAATCGGGATAAACACCAGGGGGGATTTCAATTGTGCAACATTTTATGTCAAAAGTTAACATTTGGCGGCATTTTGCCCAGGTCTGTCGTCTGAAAACAGTCCAGATCTACGACTTTTTGCTCCAAAAATAGGCAGAAGTTGCACTGTGACGGTGCGCTGAGTATAGCCCGGTTGAATAGTTACAATACGAAAGTATTTTAAATCAATGAATTAGAAAACGTACAGATTTTGAGGTTTAATCGCAAATTGCGATCTAAATCAAATTTAACAACTAAAGATAAAAAAATTATCGCCGAAATAACATGTGCCGAAAGAGTTAACAACCAGATAACCTGCACAGGACGCAACCATGTCTTCTGATCCCTACGTTAGCCAGCAAAATACCCCGCTGAATGATGATATCACCCTCATGTCGACCACCGATTTACAAAGCTACATCACCCACGCGAATGACACTTTCGTTCAGGTTAGCGGCTATCAACTGAGCGAGCTGCTCGGTAAGCCGCATAACCTGGTGCGTCACCCGGACATGCCAAAGGCGGCGTTTGCCGATATGTGGTACACCCTGCAACAGGGCGAACCGTGGAGCGGCATTGTAAAAAATCGCTGTAAAAACGGCGATCACTACTGGGTGAGGGCTAACGCGGTACCGATGGTGCGGGAAGGGCGGATGACCGGGTATATGTCGATTCGTACCCGGGCGACGCAGGAGGAGATTGCGGCGGTCGAGCCTTTGTATCAGGCGTTAAATGAGGGTCGTTGCAACAAACGCATCTACAAAGGGTTAGTGGTGCGTAAAGGCTGGCTGGGAAAACTCCCGGCGCTGCCGGTTCGCTGGCGGGTGCGCAGCGTGATGGCTGCGATGTTTGCCGTGCTGGCCGTTACGTTACATCTGATGGGGGCGCAATGGCCGCAGCTGTTGAGCGGTGCGCTGGTGATGCTGGCTGGAACGGCGATTTTCGAATGGCAAATTGTGCGCCCGATAGAAAACGTCGCCCGCCAGGCGCTGAAAGTGGCGACCGGCGAGCGCAACAGCGTGTCGCACCTTAATCGCAGCGATGAGCTGGGTCTGATGCTGCGATCGGTGGGGCAGTTGGGATTAATGTGCCGCTGGCTTATTCATGACGTTTCAAGCCAGGTTTCCTGCGTGCGTAACGACAGCGAAACGCTGGCAAAAGGCAGTGATGATTTAAACAAGCATACGCAGCAGACGGTTGAGAACGTGCAGGAAACGGTGACGACGATGAACCAGATGGCGGCGTCGGTAAAGCAAAACTCGGCGACGGCGTCTGCTGCTGATAAGCTCTCGATTGCCGCCAGCAGTGCGGCAACGCAGGGCGGCGAGGCGATGGAGACGGTGATCAAAACCATGGACGATATTGCCAACAGCACCCAGCGTATCGGCACCATCACCACGCTGATTAACGATATTGCTTTCCAGACCAATATTCTGGCATTGAATGCGGCGGTTGAAGCGGCGCGAGCGGGCGAACAGGGGAAAGGGTTTGCCGTTGTGGCGGGGGAGGTACGCCATCTTGCCAGCCGCAGCGCCAGTGCAGCCAATGACATTCGCAAACTGATTGATGCCAGCGCCGATAAGGTGCAATCCGGCTCCAGCCAGGTTCACGCCGCAGGGCGCACGATGGACGACATTGTGGCGCAGGTGCAGAACGTCACCCAGTTAATTGCCCAAATCAGCCATTCGACGCTGGAGCAGGCGGACGGGCTGACCAGTCTGACCCGTGCGGTGAATGAGCTGAGCAACATTACGCAGAAAAACGCTGAACTGGTTGAAGAGAGCGCCCAGATTTCAGCGATGGTGAAACATCGCGCCGGGCGTCTGGAAGATGCGGTGACGGTGCTGCATTAAGCGTCGGTTATCAGGCGGAACAACGGTTCCGCCTGCTGAGCAGATTAATCCAGTTGAGCGATATCCAGCGCTGCGCGATCGATAATACCGATGATTTTTTTGATCTGTGCATCGCTGATGTCACCGTGATTGACCCGCAGATCCAGCACCGCTTTGAAGTTTTCCAGCGCGCGTTTCATCTGCGGATTTTTACGTAACTCAAAGCCCACACAGCGGGCTTTTACACGTTCATGGATAAGCTCCAGATGTTCGCGGTTTTCCTCGAGCCACTGCTGGCCCTGCGCCGTGATCGTAATCTGTTTACGCCCGCCTTCCTCTTCGCTGATGACGATTAACTGCTGATCCTGTAAGAAATCCAGCGTCGGATAAATCACCCCCGGACTTGGCGTGTAGTTACCCTGAGTTAACGTTTCAATGGCTTTAATCAGCTCATAGCCGTGGCTGGCGTCGCGGGTCAAAATATCCAGAATCACCAGACGTAATTCGCCGTGACCGAAAAATCGCTGACGACGGCCGCCGCCGCCCCGACCATGTCGATGCCCGCAGCCGTGCTCGTGGTGATGCTCCTTGTTGCAGCCTTCGTGGTGATGTCCTTCCCCGTTGCAGCAGCCTTCGTGTTGGCGCTCTGTATTCTTACAGCAACCGTCATGTTGGTTTTGCATAGTTGTCTCCTGAGGTTGTTTAGATATATCTAATTTATATCTAATTATTATGCTTTTGCAAGTCTACGATTTTTAAAGTTTTTAATTCATTGATTTTAATGTTTATTTTAATGGTTTGAATGAAAGGACGCGCACGGTCTGACTGTATCAAAAAAATGCTTGCAATCTTTGCTATTAGCAATCATTATCATTTAAAAATTGATTTAGATATATCGTATTATTCTCACGAAGGCGAAAAAATGACAAAAAACACCTCACGCTACCCGCAGCGCGTTCGTAATGAACTGCGTTTCCGTGAACTTACCGTCCTGCGCGTTGAGCGTATCAGTGCGGGTTTTCAGCGTATCGTGCTGGGTGGGGAGGCGCTGGACGGCTTCACTTCACACGGCTTTGATGACCATACCAAAGTTTTCTTTCCTGAGCCGGGCAGTCATTTTGTACCGCCGGTTGTCACCGATGAGGGCATCGTCTGGGCTGATGGTGTTCGCCCGTTATCGCGCGATTACACGCCGTTGTATGACGACGCGCGCCATGAGCTGGCGCTGGATTTCTACATTCACGACGGTGGCGTGGCGAGCACGTGGGCGATGCATGCCCGCGAGGGCGACAAGCTGACGATTGGCGGACCGCGCGGTTCTTTGGTGGTGCCGGAGGACTATGCGTATCAGGTTTACGTGTGTGATGAATCAGGCATGCCTGCGCTGCGCCGACGTCTGGAGTCGCTCAGCCGTTTAACGGTACGCCCAAACGTCACGGCGCTGGTGAGCGTGCAGGATGCAGCGTATCAGGACTATCTTGCCCATCTCGACGGATTTACAATTCAGTGGTTTATCGGCCATGACGCGCAGGCGGTGGACGCGCAATTATCACGGCTGACCGTGCCCGCAGACGATTATTTCATCTGGATAACCGGTGAAGGAAAGGTGGTAAAAAACCTGAGCACTCGTTTTGAAACCGAGGCGTTTGACCCTCAACGGGTGCGTGCGGCAGCCTACTGGCATCAGCGTAAAGCGGCAGATTAATAATTTGACGGCGGAACGCCAAACGCCTGGCGAAACGCGTAGCTAAACGCCGCGGTGCTCGAATACCCCACATCGAGCGCCACGGCGGTGACGCTTTTATTTTTCTTCAGCATTAACACTGATTCCAGAATCCGCATCTTTTGCTTCCAGACGCTGAACGGTAATCCGGTTTCTTTTTTGAAATGGCGCGAAAAGGTCCGGGCGGACATACCAAGATGATTTGCCCAGTACTCTACCGAGTGCTCCAGCGCAGGAGATTCCTGTATTGTCCGACACACTTTGGTTAATTCAGGATCCTGCGGCCAGGGTAATACAAAGGCGACTTCCGGTAATTGCAAAATAATATCGATCAGTACGCTCACCAGCTTCCCTTCTTTTGACTGGCTGTCGTAATGGCCTGAAATTAAGTTGGTTGCGTAATGAATAAACTCTCTGGCGAAATCACTGATCGCCACCACTTTGCACTCGTCGATGCTCTGCTCCAGAAAACTGGGTTTAATATCCAGGTTCTCTAAATACACATCATCCAGCGCCCACACCGCATGCTCAATATTGTTTGGGATCCAGATACCGTAATGCGCGGGGATTATCCAGCACTTACCGGCGACATCAATGCGCATGCTGCCCTTACGGGCGAAATGAAACTGGGTAAAAGCATGTGAGTGCTGCGGAACGTGGTTATTAGCTTCAAGGACATAAGAGCGAAAGTAAACGTCCTGCGGCAGGTCCGCCATTGAATCATCGGGGAAGGAATTCCACTGCTTTTGCCTGAGGGTGTCCATAAAAAATACCTGATGCTCCCGGTGATGTGGCCTCTGCTCGATAGATCTTGTCCGCAGATCATAATACATACACTCTGTTTTCCATAATAATCTTGCGTAAGAATTATTAGTCCACTTTTGGTAAATACCATGAACTCGCTTTGTTCAGATGCTGTCATCGTCAATGAAACAAATGATAACTGGACCCGAATGGGGAAAGACCTGCTTTCGCAGGCTGATATCCAGATTAATGGTTCGCGCGCCTGGGATATTCAACTTCACCATGCCGGTTTCTTTAAACGGGTACTGCAACAAGGCTCGTTAGGGCTTGGCGAAAGCTATATGGAAGGCTGGTGGGACTGCGAGCGGCTCGATATTCTGTTCTGCAAAATCCTTAAAGCAAAACTCGACCAAAAAATGCCGGGCAATCTGAAAGATATTTTACGCATTGCCAGCGCGCGTCTGTTTAATCTGCAATCACGCAGCCGTGCCTGGATAGTCGGCAAAGAACACTACGATATTGGTAACGATCTTTTTGCCCTGATGCTTGATCCCCACATGCAATATTCCTGTGGCTACTGGAAAGACGCGGCGACATTAGAAGATGCGCAAAACGCCAAATTAAAAATGATTTGCGAGAAGCTGCAATTGCAGCCGGGCATGCGTTTGCTGGATATCGGCTGCGGTTGGGGCGGGTTGGCAGAATATGCGGCGCGCCATTATGGTGTGGCGGTCGAAGGGGTCACCATCTCGAAAGAACAGCAGAAAATGGCGCAGCAGCGCTGTGAAGGGCTGGATGTAAATATTCTGCTGCAGGATTATCGCGATCTTGATAAACACTACGATCGTATCGTCTCCGTGGGGATGTTTGAACACGTCGGGCCGAAAAACTACGACACCTATTTCAGTATTGCCGATCGCTGTTTAAAACCCGACGGGTTGTTCCTGCTGCACACTATTGGCAGCAATAAAAAAGGGATGAGCGTGGATCCGTGGATCAATAAATATATTTTCCCGAACGGCTGCTTACCGGCGATTTCCCACATTGCCGAGGCCAGCGAATCACGGTTTGTGATGGAGGACTGGCATAACTTCGGCAGCGATTACGATAAAACGCTGATGGCCTGGCACGAGCGCTTTAATCAGGCATGGCCGGAGCTGTCTTCGCGTTATTCCGCGACCTTCAGAAGGATGTTTAATTACTATTTATGCGCCTGCGCCGGGGCTTTCCGTGCCCGGGATATCGAGCTTTGGCAGGTGCTGTTTAGCCGCGGCGTAGAGGGCGGGATTCGCGTGTATCGCTGATATAGGAATGATATTTTTCCTTTAGCGTATTGTTCCGTTCACCTTATGTTCTTTATTTCTCTACAGCACTGATATCCGTGAACGTGTTAAGGGTACTATCGCCGTACCCTTAACAATCCCGGCTCCCGGCTCCCGGCGGGAAAATTGCCACTTCGTGGTTCCCTCCGTTTATTCCTCCAGGCTTCCGGGCCGGGCGCGAGGAAACGTCCCTGTAAACATCTGCGTTTTTTGTTTAAACAGCAAAACAGATTTAACTGGAAGTCAGAGCTGTACAGCGAT
This sequence comes from Citrobacter sp. FP75, assembly GCF_018342065.1. Taxonomy (GTDB): domain Bacteria; phylum Pseudomonadota; class Gammaproteobacteria; order Enterobacterales; family Enterobacteriaceae; genus Citrobacter. Next base: position 202,923 of record NZ_JAFDOE010000002.1, read on the forward strand.
GACCACGTTCACGGGGGATATGGTTTCAGGGAAGCAATGCAGCTAAAGTGAACGGAATAATTCGCTTTAGCTAACATATACACTCTAAAAATTACTCCACTTTCTCCTCCGCCAATGCTTTAAACACCATCGCTACGGCATGTGCGCCGGGGTCCATATTTCCGAGCAGGCTTTCGCTGCTCAGATACGATGCGCGCCCCGCATTGGCTTTGCTCGACAGGCAGGTTCGTTCTGCCCCTGCCAGCGCCGCGTCATATGCGGCTTGCAGATTTTGCGGCTGTGTGAGCAGCGACGTTAGCGCCGGTTGCAGTGCATCAATCATCGTGCGATCGCCTTCGTCTGCGCCACCGTAGAACTTCATCTGCGCCAGACCCGTATTCAGCGCCTCGGCAACATTAGCTCCTTGTTCCAGTTTCTGCCCTGCGGCGGTAAAGAAAATAGACATCAGCACGCCGCTGGAGCCGCCCATCACCACGGTCAGACGTTCGCCAATCAGCGCGAACAACGTGGCCAGGTTATCCAGCGGAAGCTGCTGGCGATGCAGCAGGTCGGCAATTTCACGCGCGCCGGCGGCAAAGGTCGACCCGGTATCGCCATCGCCCACTTTGGCGTCCAGCGCATTGAGATGCGTCTCCAGACCGGAAAGGGTTGCGGTGACAAGCTCCACAATCCCGGCAACCTGTTCGTTAGCCGAAGGCTGAAATTCCACGCGTGCGCTGCGCTGGGATGACGGTACGGTGGTGATGTCACGCGGCGGTACGGGCGTTGACCAGTTGCTGGTTTCCACTTCGGTCAACAACGCTTTCTCAATGCTCTCTTCCAGCACCATGGCCGTTAGCGAGAAGCCTTTCATATCCAGCGCGGTCACCAGCGAGGCCGGGCCAATCAGCCAGTCGATACGTGGATACAGCGCGCTGTTAGCCAGTTCGCGGGTGATGATGGCCATTTCGGCAACGGAAACGCCGCCAAGATTGTTAATCATCACCGCCAGACGACCGGTTTCCGGCAGGGCGGCCAGCAGTTTATCCACCATCAGATTAACCACTTTCGCGCTGTTTTGGGTGTCGATAACCGAAGCGCCTGGCTCGCCGTGAATGCCCATCCCCAGCTCTGCATGACCCGGATGATGACGCGGTGCGGCGTCGGTTTCCTGCGGTAAATGGCAGCTGGAAAGGGCGACGCCCAGGCTGAAGGTGTTGTTGGCTGCGTACTGCGCTTCACGCAGCACGGTGGCGAGGTTGTAACCACGTTCGGCGAAATAGCCTGCAACTTTATGCACCAAAATGGTTCCTGCGATTCCGCGTGGGTGCTTATTATCCGGTAGCGAAATGTCGTCGCCGACGATCAGCATTTCGACGTTGTAGCCGAGCCGACGCGCTTTCTCGGCGGCAAGGCCAAAATTCAGGCGATCGCCGGTGTAGTTCTTCACGATCAGCAGACAGCCAGCCTCACCGGTTACCGCCTGTATTGCAGTCAGTACCGCATCCACGCTCGGGGAGGCAAACACGTCGCCGCAGACGGCGGCGGTTAACATGCCTTTTCCGATAAACCCAACGTGCGCGGGTTCGTGACCTGAGCCGCCGCCGGAGATCACCGCGACGTTCTCTTTATTGAGGTCGCGACGCACCACGATACGGATGGCCGGATCGCTCTCCAGGCGCGCCAGGTTATTCCACGGACTGGCGAAGATCGTACCGTCGATGACGTCATTAACGAGATGGGTGCGCTGGTTAAAAAAGAATTGAGACATAACGGCTCCGGGAGGTTGAGTGTTAAACAAACCCCCGAATGCATGGTTGCGGTCACGGAGGCGATGGAGAGATTCTGGCCGAGTCAGCGCGGAAAAAAACTCGGGCAAAATGGGTTTCAATACGGAACGTAAATATTAGTTTTTGTTCCTAAATGAAACGTAATTGCGGATGAAAATGACGTAATGCGAACCCGCGCGGCTTTTTTCTCCGACTGTCAGGGCCGGTAACACCGGGCGGACCGTTTTTTTTGCGGGTCATTTCTGCTTTGTACGGCGAAAAGACGAAAGCGGATTTCTATGTCCGCCAGAAATAAGCGGTAAAGGAACGGATCGGGATCGCAAACCTTATCATTTTTAGGGTTAATCGTTCCGATATGGAACGTATGCTGTTTTTATTTGTTTCATATCAGAACAAAAAGACGAATGATTTTTTTGTGTACGCCTCGCCCTACAGTGATTGCATCGCTCGGGTACTCCCGTTTTCGCCGTCAGTGTCAGGCTAAACAGGTTAACGCCAGGGCTCATCATGTAAAAACATGTACTTATTTGAGGATGAAAGGAATGCTAAAAGTTATTCAATCTCCAGCCAAATATCTCCAGGGCCCTGATGCATCTACCTTATTTGGTCAATACGCGAAAAACCTGGCGGACAGCTTTTTTGTCATTGCGGATGACTTCGTGATGAAGCTGGCGGGAGAGAAAGTGCTCAATGGCCTGCATAGCCACGGCATTAGCTGTCACGCGGAACGCTTTAACGGTGAATGCAGCCACGTAGAAATTAATCGTCTGATTGCCATTCTGAAACAACACGGCTGCCGTGGTGTGGTTGGGGTCGGCGGCGGGAAAACGCTGGATACCGCTAAAGCGATTGGCTATTACCAGAAGCTGCCGGTGGTGGTGATCCCGACTATCGCCTCGACCGATGCGCCTACCAGCGCGCTGTCGGTCATTTACACCGAAGCCGGTGAGTTTGAAGAGTATCTGATCTACCCGAAAAACCCGGATATGGTGGTGATGGATACCGCGATCATCGCCAAAGCACCGGTACGTCTATTGGTTGCCGGGATGGGCGATGCGCTTTCTACCTGGTTTGAAGCGAAGGCTTGTTATGACGCCCGCGCGACCAGTATGGCGGGTGGACAGTCCACGGTGGCGGCGCTGAGCCTGGCACGCCTGTGCTATGATACCCTGCTGGCGGAAGGCGAAAAGGCGCGCTGCGCGGCGCAGGCAGGCGTAGTGACCGACGCGCTGGAACGTATTGTCGAAGCGAACACCTATCTTAGCGGCATCGGTTTTGAAAGCAGCGGCCTCGCGGGGGCGCATGCTATTCATAACGGTTTCACGATTCTGGAAGAGTGCCACCATTTGTACCATGGCGAAAAAGTCGCGTTTGGTACGCTGGCACAGCTGGTGCTGCAGAACAGCCCGATGGAAGAGATCGAAACCGTGCTCGCGTTCTGTCAGAAAGTCGGCCTGCCGGTAACCCTGGCACAAATGGGCGTGAAGGATGGCATCGACGACAAGATTCAGGCCGTTGCCAAAGCGACCTGTGCGGAAGGTGAAACCATTCACAATATGCCGTTCCCGGTGACGCCAGAGAGTGTACATGCCGCAATTTTGACGGCAGACCTGCTGGGACAGCAGTGGCTGGCGCGTTAATCAGTCGTCGGTAAGTTTTTATCCGGCATCTTCTCCCCCTCTGACAGTCTCTGCCGGAGGGGTTGTCTATGGTAAAACAGCGGAAATGGATATGACGGCGCACACGCATAGCATCGGGAAGGAAGTCTCTTCGGTCATCGCTCAGTCATGGCATCGTTGCAGTAAGTTTATGCAGCGGGAAACCTGGCAGGCGCCGCATCAGGCGCAGGGGCTGACGTTTGCATCGATTTGTCGTCGTAAGACGGCGTTGCTGACAATTGCTCAGGCCGCGCTGGAAGATGCCTGGGAGTTTATGGACGGACGTCCCTGCGCGCTGCTTATCCTCGATGAGTCCGCTTGTATTCTTAGTCGTTGCGGCGATCCGCAGACTGTGGAACAGCTGGCAGAATTGGGTTTTCTTGACGGCAGCTACTGCGCGGAAAGCATTATTGGCAGCTGCGCGCTGTCGCTGGCGACCATGCCAGGGCAGCCGACAAAAACCTCGGGCGATCAGCATTTTAAACAAGCGCTGCATCCGTGGTCGTTCTGTTCAACGCCGGTGTTCGATAACCACGGGCGACTGTTTGGATCTATTTCACTGTGCTGCCTGGTAGAACATGAGTCGGTTTCTGATTTATCCCTGACGCTGGCGATTGCCAGAGAAGTCGGTAATTCCTTGCTGACCGACACCCTGTTGGCTGAATCTAACCGTCATCTGAATCAGATGTACGGGCTGCTGGAGAGCATGGATGATGGCGTGATGGCGTGGAACGAACAGGGCGTGCTGCAGTTCCTCAATGCGCGCGCCGCCATGTTATTGCATCTGGATGTGCAGGCCAGTCAGGGGAAAAATATTCATGACCTGGTGAATCTGCCGATGCTGCTGCGCCGGGCGATCAAACATGCTCGCGGACTCAATCACGTCGAAGTTACCTTTGAGAGCCAGCACCAGTTTGTTGATGCCGTGATCACCCTAAAGCCCATTGTGGAAGAGCAGGGCAACAGCTTTATTCTGCTGCTGCACCCGGTCGAACAAATGCGCCAGCTGATGACCAGTCAACTGGGCAAGGTCAGCCACACTTTTGAGCAGATGTCAGCGGAAGATCCGGAGACCCGGCGTTTGATCCATTTTGGTCGTCAGGCGGCGAGGGGAAGTTTTCCGATCCTGCTGTGCGGCGAAGAGGGCGTCGGTAAAGAGCTGCTCAGCCAGGCGATCCACAATGAAAGCGAACGCGCCAGCGGTCCGTATATCGCCGTTAACTGCCAGCTGTATGCCAACAGCGTGCTGGGGCAGGATTTTATGGGCAGCGCGCCAACGGATGATGAAAATGGCCGACTGAGCCGCCTTGAACTGGCGAACGGCGGCACGCTGTTTCTGGAAAAAATTGAGTATTTAGCGCCGGAGCTGCAATCCGCGCTGTTACAGGTGATCAAGCAGGGCGTGTTAACCCGCCTTGATGCCCGTCGGCTGATCCCAGTGGATGTGAAAGTGATCGCCACCACTACGGTCGATCTTGCCAACCTGGTGGAACAAAACCGCTTTAGCCGCCAGCTGTATTACGCGCTGCATTCGTTTGAAATCGTCATTCCGCCGCTGCGCGCGCGGCGCAACAGCATTCCTGCGCTGATTTATACCCGCCTGAACAACCTGAAAAAACGCTTTTCATCCAGCCTGAAGGTCGACGATGACGCACTGGCGCAGCTGGTGGCCTACTCGTGGCCGGGCAATGATTTCGAACTGAACAGCATTATCGAGAACATCGCCATCAGCAGCGATAACGGTCATATACGGCTGAGCAACCTGCCGGATTATCTGTTTGCCGAACGGCCGGGTATGGATACGACATCTTCGCTGCTGCCTGCCAGCCTGACCTTTACCGCCATCGAAAAAGAGGCGATTATCCACGCCGCTCGCGTGACCAGCGGGCGCGTGCAGGAGATGTCGCAGCTGCTGAATATTGGGCGCACCACGCTGTGGCGCAAGATGAAGCAGTACGACATCGATGCCAGCCAGTTTAAGCGCAAACATCAGGAGTAGTTTCTTCTATTCTGGCCATCGAGAACAGCGCGTCGGACAAACGATTGATATAACGCTTGAGTTCATCACGCAGCGTCAGCGTTCTGTCCATCGCTGTGAGAATACGCTCCAGCCGCCGCGCCAGGGTTCGCGCCACGTGTAGCTGCGCCGATGCCAGATTTTTCCCCGGAATAACAAACGCTTTCAGCGGACCGCTGTACGCCATATTGCGATCAATAAGCTGCTCCAGCGCCTGAGTATCCTCTTCACCAATACGCTGTTGTAAGCGAGCGAGTCCTTTCTCATCGCTGGCGAGTTCCGCACCCAGTACAAACAGCATCTTCTGGATGGCATGCAGATCCTCGCGTAATTCTGCCTGGCGTGTGCTGGCATAACAGACGCCAAGCTGGGAAATCAGTTCATCCACCGTGCCGTAGGCGTTCACGCGGATGTCGTCTTTGTCGATACGGCTGCCGCCAAACAGCGCGGTAGTGCCTTTATCACCGGTGCGGGTGTAGATGCGGTACATTTATGTTATCTCGCTGAAGGGAAGCACTTTGACCAGTTGGCCTGCGTTGGCGCCAAGCGCGCGGATCTGCACGATCCCGGCGGCGATATGCCCGCAGATCAGCGCCCGATCCTCGGGCAACTGGGCATGCGTTAAGGCAATATCGCCCGTTTCGCTGAGGCCGAGACCAACGCGCAGCGTTGAGCTTTTTGCCGCTTGTTTGCTGAGCGCCAGCGCGCTGTCGCTGCCGTTGTAGCACGTGGCCCGGCAAGGGACGCCCTGCTCTTCCAGTCCCCAGCATAGCTCATCAAGCATGCGGGTATCCTGCCAGCGTGAGTGATAAAACAGATGCACGCCCGGTGATGAAAGTGACATTGCGCCCCCTGTGTTATCAGAATGCCTGACGGAAGATCTCGGCAATTTCTTTCTCGTTACCTTTACGCGGGTTCGAGAATGCATTGCCGTCTTTCAGCGCCATTTCTGCCATATAAGGGAAATCGGCTTCTTTGACGCCCAAATCGCGCAGATGCTGCGGAATACCGATATCGGCAGAGAGGCGAGCAATGGCGTGAATCGCCAGTTCGGCAGCATCCATAGTGGAGAGTCCGTCTGTGTTCTCACCCATAAACTCCGCGATGTCGGCAAATTTTTCCGGGTTAGCGATCAGGTTATAACGCGCCACGTGTGGTAGCAGTACGGCATTCGCCACGCCGTGTGGCATGTCGTACAGGCCACCAAGCTGGTGCGCCATGGCGTGAACGTAGCCGAGGTTGGCGTTATTAAAGGCCATGCCTGCCAGCAGCGAAGCGTAAGCCATGTTCTCACGGGCTTTCAGGTTGCTGCCCAGCGCGACGGCCTGGCGTAAGTTACGGGCGATCAGGCGGATAGCCTGGATTGCGGCGGCGTCAGTGACCGGGTTGGCATCTTTGGAAATATAGGCCTCCACGGCGTGGGTCAGGGCATCCATCCCGGTGGCAGCGGTCAGCGGAGCAGGTTTACCCAGCATCAACAATGGATCGTTAATCGATACCGACGGCAGGTTGCGCCAGCTGACAATTACAAACTTCACTTTGGTTTTGGTGTTGGTCAGCACGCAGTGGCGGGTGACTTCGCTGGCGGTGCCGGCGGTGGTGTTGACCGCAACAATCGGCGGCAGCGGGTTGGTCAGGGTTTCAATCCCGGCATAGCTGTAGAGATCGCCTTCGTGAGTGGCTGCGATACCAATGCCTTTACCGCAGTCATGCGGGCTGCCGCCGCCGACGGTAACGATAATATCGCACTGCTCTTTACGAAAGACTTCCAGGCCGTCGCGCACGTTGGTGTCTTTGGGGTTTGGTTCTACGCCGTCAAACACCACCACGTCAATACCGGCTTCACGCAGGTGGGCGAGGGTTTTATCTACCGCGCCGTCTTTAATTGCCCGCAGGCCTTTATCAGTCACCAGCAGCGCTTTTTTACCGCCCAACAGTTTGCAGCGCTCGCCAACCACGGAAATAGCATTGGGGCCAAAAAAGTTAACATTTGGTACCAGATAATCAAACATTCGATAACTCATATTATACCTTCTTAAGTTTGTTTTATAATTCAGAGAAGCAATTCAGTGCGCTTTCAGCTAATAACTTGTCCTGTTCAACGGTACCGCCGCTCACGCCGACGGCACCGATTATTTTTCCATTTAATATAACCGGAAGACCACCGCCGAAAATAATAATGCGTTGCTGATTGGTTAGCTGCAACCCATATAGCGAAGCGCCAGGCTGTACCGCATCGGTAATTTCATGAGTGCCCTGTCGCAGGCAGCAGGCGGTATACGCTTTATTAAGAGAAATATCGCAGCTGGTGACAAACGCGTCGTCCATGCGCTGTATCAGCAATGTGTTTCCACCGTGATCCACCACGGAAAAGACTACCGGAACGTTGATTTCAAGGGCTTTAGCCTCGACGGCGGTTGCCATTTTCTTTGCGGCTGCCAGCGTAATGGTGGCAATGGGTTGGCTCTTATTCACTGTATCTCCTGTCAAATTTGTAGGGCTGAGGTCACGAAAAATATCGCGTGACAGCTATTTTTTATCATTGGCTTTTCTTTATTCTCGCGCGGCACATTATTAAGTCAATACTCTTAAAAATTCTAAAGCAGTAAGTTAGTAACCTTCCTTTGGCGTTTATTGATAATGATCATTTAACCTCGTCACAGTTCACTGGAGATATTCTCTATGTGCGTTTCAATATGAAACGATGCGTTTTAATTACGTGCCAAACTGGAACGTAATTAATTTTATTTTTTTATTGGCCTGCTCATTTAGAGTTCGACTATTGCTGATGAAAGGCGAATACCGGGTGTTGTGTCCCCGGTAATACGGCCCGGCGTCCCTATTATTTACTTTTTGAGTCAATGCGCTATGAGAAGATCAAAACGATTTGAAGTCCTTGCGAAGCGACCTGTCAATCAGGATGGGTTGATTGGCGAATGGCCGGAAGAGGGGCTGATCGCCATGGAAAGTCCCTACGATCCAGCGTCGTCGGTGAAGGTGGAAAATGGCCGTATTATCGAACTGGATGGTAAAGACCGCGCACAGTTCGACATGATCGACCGTTTTATCGCTGACTACGCGATTAACGTGGCGAAAACCGAACGGGCAATGCAGCTCGACGCGCTGGAGATCGCCAGAATGCTGGTGGATATCCACGTCAGTCGGGAAGATATTATTGCCATAACCACAGCCATCACCCCGGCGAAAGCGGTGGAGGTGATGGCGAAAATGAACGTGGTGGAAATGATGATGGCGCTGCAAAAAATGCGGGCCAGACGCACGCCCTCTAACCAGTGCCACGTCACCAACCTGAAAGATAACCCGGTGCAAATTGCCGCCGACGCCGCCGAAGCGGGGATCCGCGGTTTTTCTGAACAAGAAACTACCGTAGGTATCGCCCGTTATGCGCCGTTTAACGCGCTGGCGCTGCTGGTCGGATCCCAGTGCGGTCGCCCCGGCGTGCTCACCCAATGTTCCGTTGAAGAAGCCACCGAACTGGAACTGGGGATGCGCGGCTTAACCAGCTACGCCGAAACGGTATCGGTATACGGCACGGAGTCGGTGTTTACCGACGGTGATGATACGCCGTGGTCCAAAGCGTTTCTCGCTTCGGCCTATGCTTCTCGTGGCCTGAAGATGCGCTACACCTCCGGCACCGGTTCGGAGGCGCTGATGGGCTATTCCGAAAGTAAATCGATGCTGTACCTGGAGTCGCGCTGCATTTTTATTACCAAGGGCGCGGGCGTTCAGGGGTTACAAAACGGCGCGGTTAGCTGCATCGGCATGACCGGTGCAGTGCCGTCGGGGATCCGCGCGGTGCTGGCGGAAAATCTGATTGCCTCGATGCTTGACCTCGAAGTGGCCTCAGCGAATGACCAGACCTTTTCACACTCCGATATTCGTCGTACCGCCCGCACCCTGATGCAGATGCTGCCCGGTACCGACTTTATCTTTTCCGGCTATAGCGCGGTACCTAACTACGACAACATGTTTGCCGGGTCGAACTTCGATGCTGAGGACTTCGATGATTACAACATTCTACAACGTGACCTGATGGTTGACGGCGGTCTGCGTCCGGTAACGGAAGAGGAAACCATCGCCATTCGCAATAAGGCCGCGCGCGCCATTCAGGCAGTGTTCCGCGAGCTGGGCCTGCCGCTGATTAGCGATGAGGAAGTTGAGGCCGCCACCTATGCCCACGGCAGCAAAGATATGCCCGCGCGCAATGTGGTGGAGGATCTGGCCGCCGTGGAAGAGATGATGAAGCGCAATATTACCGGGCTGGATATTGTTGCCGCGCTGAATTCCAGCGGTTTTGAAGATATTGCCAGCAATATTCTCAACATGCTGAAGCAGCGTGTGACCGGTGATTATCTGCAAACGTCGGCCATTCTGGATCGCCAGTTCGAGGTGGTCAGCGCCGTTAACGACATCAATGATTATCAGGGACCCGGCACCGGCTATCGCATTTCTGCCGAACGCTGGGCGGAAATTAAAAATATCGCGGGCGTGGTTCAGCCCAGCGCCATTGAATAAGGCGGTACACGGTGGAATGTACAACTGAACGTAAGCCGGTTTTCACCTTGCAGGTGAGCGAGGGCGAGGTGGCAAAAGCGGACGACCGCGCGGATGAAGTGGTGATTGGCGTCGGGCCAGCTTTTGATAAATATCAGCATAAGACCCTGATTGATATGCCGCACAAAGCGATCCTGAAAGAACTGGTGGCCGGGATTGAAGAAGAGGGGCTGCATGCGCGGGTGGTCAGAATTCTGCGCACATCGGATGTCTCTTTTATGGCGTGGGATGCGGCGAACCTCAGCGGCTCCGGCATTGGTATTGGTATTCAGTCGAAAGGAACCACGGTGATTCATCAGCGCGATTTGCTGCCGCTGAGCAACCTGGAGCTTTTTTCTCAGGCCCCGCTGCTGACGCTGGAAACCTATCGCCAGATAGGTAAAAACGCCGCGCGTTATGCGCGCAAAGAGTCGCCCTCGCCGGTGCCGGTGGTCAATGACCAGATGGTGCGCCCGAAATTTATGGCCAAGGCCGCGCTGTTTCATATCAAAGAAACCAAACATGTGGTGCAGGATGCTGCGCCTGTCACCCTGCACATTGCACTCGTAAGGGAATGAACATGAACGACAACATCATGACCGCGCAGGATTATCCGTTAGCGACCCGCTGCCCGGAGAAAATCCTTACTCCCACCGGGAAGCCGTTAACCGACATTACCCTTGAGAATGTGTTGGCGGGACGCGTGGGGCCGCAGGATGTGCGTATTTCTCAGCAAACGCTGGAGTATCAGGCGCAGATTGCCGAGCAGATGCAGCGTCATGCCGTAGCGCGTAATTTCCGCCGCGCGGCGGAGCTTATCGCTATCCCGGATACCCGCATTCTGGAGATCTACAACGCGCTGCGTCCGTTTCGCTCATCGTTCGCGGAGTTACTGGCCATTGCTGATGAACTGGAACACACCTGGCATGCCACGGTGAACGCCGGGTTTGTCCGCGAGTCGGCAGAAGTGTACCAGCAGAGAAACAAGCTGCGTAAAGGCAGCCAGTGACGGAGGCGGTATGCCGTTAATTGCAGGGATTGATATCGGCAACGCCACCACGGAAGTGGCGCTGGCGCAGGATGGCCGGTTTGTCGCCAGCGGGATTGTCGCTACCACGGGCATGAAGGGCACGCGGGATAACATTGCCGGGGTGATATCCTCCTTACAGCAAGCGCTGGAAAAAACATCGTGGTCGCTGCAGGATGTGGCGAAAATCTGCATCAACGAGGCCGCGCCGGTGATTGGTGATGTGGCGATGGAAACCATCACCGAAACCATCATTACAGAATCGACAATGATTGGTCATAACCCGCAAACGCCCGGCGGCGTTGGTGTGGGGATGGGGACTACGATCGCCGTGGAAAAACTGGCGTTGTTGAGCAACGATCGGTTTGCGCAGGGCTGGATCCCGCTGGTGGGCGCGGAGATGGATTTTCTCGAGGCGGTTTGGCTTATCAATGAGGCGCTGGATCGCGGCGTCAACGTGGTGGCGGCGATCCTGAAAAAAGACGATGGCGTACTGGTCAATAATCGCCTGCGCAGAACGATGCCGGTGATCGATGAAGTCACGCTGCTGGAGAAGGTTCCGCAAGGCGTGCAGGCGGCGGTGGAAGTCGCAGCAACGGGGCAGGTGGTACGGGTGCTGTCGAATCCTTACGGTATCGCCACTTTCTTTGCCCTGACGCCGGAGGAAACGCAAACTATCGTCCCCATCGCCAGAGCGCTGATCGGCAACCGCTCCGCCGTGGTGCTGAAGACTCCGAAGGGCGATGTGCGCTCAAGGGTGATCCCGGCGGGCAAGATCTTTATCAGCGGCGAAAAGCGCGGCGGGGAAGCTGACGTAGCGCAAGGGGCGCAGGCGATTATGCAGGCGATGAACGCCTGTGCACCGGTCCGCGATATTCGCGGTGAGGCCGGTACTCACGCGGGCGGCATGCTGGAGCGCGTGCGTAAGGTGATGGCCTCGCTGAGTGGGCACGATATGAATTCGGTGCATATTCAGGATCTGCTGGCGGTCGATACGTTTATTCCCCGCAAAGTCCAGGGCGGGATCGCCGGGGAATATTCGATGGAAAATGCCGTTGGCATCGCGGCGATGGTGAAATCCGATCGGCTACAGATGCAGGCGATCGCCAGTGAACTGAGCGAGCGTCTGAATACGTCTGTTGAAGTGGGCGGTGTGGAAGCCAACATGGCCGTAGCCGGGGCGTTGACGACGCCCGGCTGTGCAGCGCCCCTGGCGATCCTCGACTTAGGGGCAGGATCCACCGATGCCGCGATTATCAATAGCGATGGTACAGTCAGGGCGGTACATCTGGCTGGCGCAGGGAACATGGTCAGTCTGCTTATCAAAACGGAGTTGGGCTTAAGCGATCCTTTTCTGGCGGAGGAGATAAAAAAATACCCGCTGGCGAAAGTGGAGAGCCTGTTCAGCATTCGCCACGAGAACGGTGCGGTGGAATTCTTTCGTGAACCGCTCAGCCCATCAGTGTTTGCCAAAGTGGTGTATCTGAAAGCGGGCGAGCTGATCCCGGTAGACAACCAGACCTCGCTGGAAAAAATTCGCCTGGTGCGTCGACAGGCAAAAGAGAAGGTCTTTGTAACCAACTGCCTGCGCGCGTTGCGTCAGGTCTCACTCGGTGGGTCTATTCGCGATATCTCTTTTGTGGTGCTGGTGGGCGGTTCATCGCTGGATTTTGAAATCCCGCAGATGATCACCGACGCGTTGGCGCATTACGGCGTTGTTGCCGGTCAGGGCAATATTCGCGGAACAGAAGGGCCGCGTAATGCGGTGGCGACCGGGCTGGTTTTAGCCGGGGAGACGGAAAAATAGCGCAGAAAACCACCACCGCAAGCGTTTGGCTGCGGCATAAATCAAATAAAGGTAACGTTCTCTTTGATATCCCGGCTGACTTGGGTACATAGTATAAAGGTGTTTATTACGCGGTTAATTTTAAGGATAAGAGCATGCCAACAGCAATTGAGAAAGCATTGGATTTTATTGGTGGTATGAACACATCGGCGTCAGTACCCCATTCCATGGATGAAAGTACGGCCAAGGGAATTTTAAAATATTTGCATGACTTAGGTGTGCCAGTGAGCGCAGCAGATGTGACGGCACGAGGTGAGCAGGAGGGATGGAATCCCGAGTTCACGAAAAAAGTCGCCGGATGGGCAGAGAAAGTTGCTTCCGGTAACCGTATCCTTATCAAGAACCCAGAGTATTTTTCAACCTATATGCAGGAGCAGCTCAAAGAACTCGTGTGAGCTGACTATCGAATAAAACGCTAACGGACGTTTCCATCTGTGGATGGCGACGTCCACATGGAGCGGCAGCGATGTAGGTTGGCGTATCACGTGATATTTCCCACCTGACAAGTTCTTCCCGGTAACCATAACCTATTTCGATCTACACTTCGTATATATCGGTACTCTTACAAGTATTCTGCTATCAGCGTGCCGGAGGTGCTAAAAGGGGCTTCCGCCAACGTCACGGTGGGATCCTTTATCAGTTTCGCCTCCAGTTTGGGCTGTGCCAGTGGGTTGGAGAGAATGATACGTTGATTGAGCGGCATAGGCGCGCCATCTTTGAGGATCTTAACGGCTAACCCGGTGACGTTAGTATCCATGGCATATTGATCAAATCCGCTTGGCGTTGCTTTGAACATCATGTACACGGTGCTGGCGGAGTTAGCGCCTGCGCAATTTAATATGTAGTTAATGGGCAGAACGAATTGTCCGGTATCGATTTTAATAATGGCGACATTATTGAAATGGACGTCAACAGGTTGATTATTACTGATGTTGCAAGGGGTTAGTGCCAGCAGCTTGCCACTGAAACTGAACTGAACGCTGTCACCTTTTTGTGCCGCTATTGAAATAGTCGGTATAAGAATAAAAATCAGCGTAGCGATGAGACGCCGCACAGAATAAAAAAAGGCCATCTTATTCATTCCTAATTAAATGCCATGGTTAACGTAGCCAGCGAACTGATGGTGCTGCCGTTGACAAAGTCAGTACCGTCGGTCATTTGCACCAGTTCAGCTTCCAGCGTCGGCTGCTTACGCAGGTCAACGCCAAACCAGGTATTCACATCCTGCGCGACACCATCCACCAGCAGTTTTATCGCCAGAGAGGTGCTTTGTTTGCTGGTGGCATCAATGATTACCGGTAGCAGAGTATTCCCCTGCCAGGAAACGCTGGTTCCGTTGGTCGAACTTAAATTCAGCTGCGGGTTACCGGCTGAATCACCGAGACAGGTTAATTTCCCCACCAGCGGTTTTTTGAGCGATGTTGAGACCAGGGTGTTATTCCCGGTCAGGCTGGAATACAGCAAATCGTTATATTCAACCAGCAGCGTTCCGCCCTGGTCAAAGGTACATTGCCCGGTCACTGTCACTATGCCGGAGATATTGACTTTCATTTTGAATTGATCGCCTGGCTTTCGTAAGCCGGCATAAGTGACGCCTGTCAGCAATAAGCACAACAGTGTACATAGCCATTTTGAAATAGTATTGTTCATTTTGAACTATCTCTCACAAACTCTATATATTATTGCTCAGTCATCACGACGACCAAATTGGAACCGGTAAATGGACCTGCGGCGATATTTCCAACATTGATACTTGGATCACGTATCGCTTCAAAATCAAGATCCAGCTGGTTATATCCAACGGTATAGGCGAGCTGAAATTTGTCGGTTGGGCTAACTACTTTTCCTTGATAAATTACGGCAACGCCGAGTCCCGGCGTTGACGTGCCGACGGTGTCCACACCGTTTATTGACAGCGGCGTGTATTGAAATTCCATTGTCAGGTTAACGCCAGCATTTGCTGTGCAGAGTACTTGCACCTGTTTAGTCGTCGGAGTGGTTGTTAACGGCTGGGTAGCTATCATGCCGCGTTCAAGAGAGCCAAGGTCGACATCCAGATCTGAACCGTCATAATTCATATAGCAGGTGGCGGGTTTTGAAGGCATCACGGTAGCGTCACTGCAGAACATATTGTCGGTTGGGTCTCTCCAGTCATGATTTTGTGGATCGACAATAGTGACGCATATAGAAAATGAGGTGCCGGGATCGAAATATTGACCGGAACCACCAAAATCTGGGACCGTGGAATTTCCTATTGATAGAGGGTTACTCGAATCAAAAAACGCTGTCTTAGAGGAAATAATGGCACCGGAAGATTTTGCCATTGTGCATCTGGCGGCACTCTGCATTGGACAGACAAATGTTCGTGTACGAAAATCACCTGTATAAGGGGGGTATGCGCCGTACATTAAGCCCGTAATATAGTTTGTCAGAGGTGCAACAGCTTCAAATTTTGCACCTGTGCCATATAACATGATACCATTTTTACTACCAGTATAACTGACTATACAGGTATTATTTGAAAGTTGCACATCTTGGCCTCCAGTACCACATGATGTTGGCATCGGCACTTGGCCAATCCCCACTGAAAAAACAAGCGGAGGAAACATAAAAAGTGAGAAACTAAGGGCGATAAAAAAAAGATTAACCCTTACCAGAAAATTTTTCATTTATCCAATCTCATAAACTTATGATATTGGCAACAAGGCTACAGGTTTTCTACTCCCTATGTTGACTGTTTTTATCATTTTAATGCCTTTTTAGGATTCTTGACAAATAACTTGTTTTTTTGAGGTTAAAAAGAGATGGATAATTTATCTTATTCATCTCTTTGATTATTTAAAAGGGGGTTTCTTTCCCCTAAAATAAATATTTTTACTGTGCCATTTTATTGTCCATACCAATGCCTAATAATACGTCCGTCACCGCAAGGGTCGCTTCGGGAGATGCTGCGTTAATCGTCGCCAGCGCAATCAGTTCATCCATTATTTGATACAGCGAATGCATATCCGCGCTGTGCGAGATGCCTAATCTGCGTAGGGCCTGATAATGGTGCGAACGTACCGTCTGTGGTTGCATGTGCAGCTGGGTAGCAATTTCTTTAAAACTATAACCTTTAGCAAGCAACTGAATAATATTACGCTGGCGAAAGGTTAGAATTTCCAGATGGTGTTCACGCTCAGGGTCAATTCTGTGATTCTGTGAAGCTTGCTGCTTATCCCCGGTAATCTCGCTAAAAATTTGTCTCAGTAAGCAGCGAAGATGGGGAATGGGCATTCGTGGGTCCCATAACTGCACCTGCGGGTAATCCATGGAAAACCATTGATAAACACCTCGTAACCGGTCAGACAGGATAATCTGTGGGATATGCGGCCAACGTGAAGCGATCAGCAAGATACTGCGCAGTGTTCCGGTGAGAGCGGTGCCATCGTGAAGCTGATAAATGACCGCCCCTGTCTGTGATGAACATGTTTGCGTCACGCTGAGGGGCGTGCTTACGACGAGGGGAGAAATCCCAATGCTATCTTCTTCTTGTAGCAGTGTTAATAATCCCTGCTTGCCATAAGGATCTGGGGCCAGAATTATTACGTCTTTTTTCTGTTTAGCAAAAGATGAGTCAAAAGCCATTGTTTGAATATTATTCGGCATAATTCCTTGCCTCCTGAAAAACTATATAAATAAAGAGCATGAATGCAGTAACCATAAGTTGATGCCAGCCGATAAACTGGATCAACAGGAGGTGGGAATTCCGATAATTAGTATTTTTTGTTCCCCGTAGTGTAAATATACGTACCTGCATTCGTAGTTGTGCCATTTCGGTGGAAAAAAACATGATGGCAACATCAGTGTTTGCATTGAACAATAATTCTGTAACCAAGAACCTCCTTTTATTATAAGAGAAATGTAAGCAGGGCCAGATAAACGGTACGGAAATTGCTCCCGCGTGATGCAGATATCCGGTGTTCCCTGTTGTCAGTTTCATGGTGTTTTACTGACTGGCCCCTGCAAGCGGTAATGGATTTCCCCAGGTCAAATCCAACTCTTCGGCCCAACCATTCAATAAAGCCTGATTCCAGGCATCGTGGAGGGTTAACGGCCCATTTTGCGGGTTATGTGAACGAATAGCTTCTTCAGTGCAGTAAATAAATTGTGAAATCGTGGGGAAATAAAGCATCCCGAGGTCGGGTGAGGACAGACTGGCCCAGATTTGATGTGACGAAAAAAAAGGCAAACTGATTTCCTGGCTACCATTCCACAGTAATATTGCCGTTTCCGTAGGAAAATTAGCGCAGGCAAACAACCCTTTACAGAGTGGAGAAAGCTCCCCTGGAGGAAGATGAATAACCTTTTCAAGTGGGGTTGCGGCTGTATCTTCTGCGGGTTTGCACCAGACATTGGTCCAACCGCTATATTGGCGTAGGGGAGGCGACGGCATCACCGCTAACAGAACAGGCTTCATGACGGGGTCTCGCACTGAATAATAAATTGCTGGATGCGTTCCCAGCACACTTCGGAAGGATCGGCGACTTGTAAAACATGCGCGCCGGCAGCGTGTGCTGCAGCAATACCGTGCGGATTGTCTTCAACAATGATGCATTCAGCGGGAGTTAATTCCAGTTTACTGATGGCTTTAAGATAAATCTCGGGATCGGGTTTTCCGCGCAAAACATCCTCGTTTGAAAGAAAGAAATCGAGGTAACGTAATAATTGCGCTCGGTCAAGCATCGTTTCTACACTTTGACGAATTGAATTGGATGCAACAGCCAGGTGATAACCTTTGTTTTTCAACATTGCCAACGCATATTGGTGCTGAAATGTTGGCCAGCAGTGCTGATAAATATGCTGCATGGTGTATCTCTGCTTCATTTCATTAATAAAACTATGTAATGAAGCCGGGAGTCCGTATCGCTCCCGAAGAATATTAAGTTTATCACGAGTTGGTAAACCATCGAATTCTAACAGGTGTGAATCGCGGTCTATCTTTAAGCCAAATAATTCAAGTATTTGATTTAAAGCATGGTAATGCCACTCTCTGGCATCAATTAATACGCCATCCATGTCGAAAATAATTCCACGAATGCGAGTGGTCATGACATCATCTCGTGAATTTTGTGCGGGTAATCAGTACAAAGCATAACATTCCCGCTTGTTATTCCTGGTAAGGCTAATAGTTTTTTCCAGATGCTGTTAGGGCTTCTGCCATGAAGCTCGGGAGAAACTACGCAGATTTTTTTATTCTCTGCTAACCAGCGTGAAAAAGCGTTTTCATCAATGGATAAATCATGGAAGCCATCGACCCAGAGCACAGGAGAGACATTGCTCAACACGCCTTCCGGTTCATACTCACTCAGCCTTGCGGCGACGGGCATGCCGTTAAGAATGTAGGAAAACATATCGGGGACTGACATATCAAAACAGAAATAATTCGTAATTCGCCGCTCAATGAGTAAATGCTTAAGCAGTAGCGCAATGCCGTCGGATTTGATGTTCAGAGCCAGCGTGGAAGTGGCCCCAAGCTCGATGTAATCATCTAAAAAATCAGTAACAGGCAGCGCGCCAGCCATGGGCATATCGTGACTGATGACCAGTTCACCGTTTAAATCCCGGATGTCAGTTTCGATTCCTAATCCTGATATTAATGCCTTGCGTAGCGCTTCCCGGGAATTTTGAGCATCATGGGATTGCCAGATCCCACGGTGTGCAATAATTTCCATTTTTATTCCTCTGTTAAAAGGTTGTAATGTTCAATAGCCTGGTGTATTTCGCCATCAAAATGGACATGACCCTGAGTCAGTACGAGCCCACGATCGCAGGTGGCTAATAATTGCTGGCAATCATGGCTGACCAGCACCAGCGTGCCGCCCCGCTGTTTGAAATCCGCTATTTTCGCCAGACATTTCGCCTGAAACGTCTGATCGCCAACGACCAGCGCTTCGTCAATCACTAAAATATCGCTGGGTAAATGGATACCTAATGAAAAGGCCAGACGTAAAAACATGCCTGATGAATAGGTCCGCACGGGTTTATCGAGATGCGCTTCCAGCTCTGAGAAAGTGACAATCTCCTCCAGGTGTTGGCGCATCTGGCGTGAGGACATCCCGAGGATTGCACTTGCCAGAGAGATATTCTCCCAACCGCTAAGGTCATGATGAAAACCCGCGCCGACTTCCAATAAAGAGGACATTGACCCGTTCACGCGAATTTTTCCCGACGTGGGCCTCGTGACTCTGGTTAACAGTTTTAATAGCGTAGATTTACCTGCGCCATTGTGTCCGATGACCCCTAAAGCCTCGCCTGCGGGCAATGAAAAGGAGACATCATTGAGCGAGATAAACGGCTGTGCCCGTGGAGGACGACGAAAACGCAGGGCGGTTCTCAGGGTGTTGCCGGAGAGGTTTTGTCCGGGATAGCTTTTGGTTACGTGCTCAAAGGTAATCATTGTTGGTCAGCCACCGCTGATTCAAAGCGAACAAAACAGACATACCCTGCCGCTGCGATGATAAGGCTGATTCCGGCAGAGCTAAAAAGCGCCAGCGCTGAGGGCGCAGTTCCACCCAGCAGCAGATAACGAAATGCGCCGACGATGCCATAGAGAGGGTTGCATGCCATAAGCCATTTCCAGCGTTCAGGCAGTAATCCCGGCGTCCAGACGACAGGCGTCGCGTAGAACCATCCCTGAACAATCAGTGGCGTCAGATGGCGAAAGTCGCGAAAACGTACCCTTGCCAGTGCGATGATGCAGCCTGTCCCCCAGGCGACGAGTGCCGCAAAAAGGCCGCAGACCAGTAGCAGCGGCAGGTGAGCCAGCGGGAAATAAACCCCTCCGAGAGGAAGCAGCAAACACAGGCAAATAAGGGCCAGCAGGAAGTCCATTAAGCTGGTGGCAAGACTCGCCAGCGTTAAACTGATACGCGGAAAATAGATTTTTTTGATCAAATGCAAGTTGTTGAGCAGCGTTTCACCCACCGTATTCAGCGTGCTGGAAAATAGCATCCATATCACCAGTCCACTCAGTAACACCCATGTATAAGGCACTGTGTAGTCGGGTGGGGTAAGTCGGGCAATAAGACCAAATACGGTGTAATACATTCCCAGTTGTATTAATGGGTTGAAGACCGCCCACAGCCATCCCAGCCACGTCTGGCGGTAGCGAATAGTCAAATCGCGCTGCACAAGGCTTGCGATCAGATATCGGGTTTGCCACAGTTCCCTCAATGTTGATGTGCTGTGCGGCAAAGAAATAAAACCACGCATTTCTGGTTCCTTAACGACGATATGAAAACAGATTAATCACCAGATTGCGGATAGAGGGGCGGCGCAACAGCCTGTGTCGCAGGCAATAACCTGTTTTCCATAGCATGGTAAAGACCTTATCCAGGTATCCGATTACGCCTGGGTTTTTGGGCTGGCCCTGATAGCGCCAGTACAATTGAAACCAGCGTCGTTGGGTATACACGCTAAATAAACCGCGGAGAGGATACCGCTGCCAGTATTTTGGCCAGCGTAGCCCAAGCTGGCGAAACGAATACGGCAGGAAATTGGCCAAATAATATTGTTCAGATAGCGCCACCAGTTCTGCGGAACGATGCGTGTTGCCTGCGAAAGCGCATTGCCCATGCTGCTGAATAATGGCGTTTACCCAAAAATATTGTTCTGCGACGAAGCGCCAGGCACACCATATTCCAGGGATGGCACAAGGTGAAAAGAGATCTTCTGTCGCGGGAGGCGCCGCAAAATAGGCGCGGACGTCCTCGGTTCTTCCCGCTAATAAGATATCGCCAGGATGAAACAGGTAAGGCAAACTGCCGCGCGCGTCGCGGGCAAAGAAATTCGCGTTAATCACCCGCGATCGAAAAACCGTGAAGCGTTCATCACGGTTCAGGGCATCACTGTGCTGGACGTGGCGCTTCAACATTCCAATCAGGCGACGGGAGTAGAGCCAGGTGTCGGTACGTAATTTTATGGCGTAAGGTCTGCTGGCCTTCGCCAGACCCTGTGAGGCAGATACTCTGAGGCGATTTACATTGATCAGATGCTCATAGCCCTCATGCTGTACGCGCAAAGGACCGGGATCGTCACTCAGAACCAATTGCCCCTGAATTTCCGCCAGGTGTTCCTGAAGTTGGCGATCGCTCTCGGGGGAGTCGTACCAGGTAGAGACAATCAATTCTGCTTTTGGAAACAGGGTGCGTGTACGTTTTATACATTTCCAGGCATCAGCTGAAATAATACCGGACTCCCTGGTGGGGCCCTGGAATATAATACTTAATGAATCCATCTTAAACCTTACCTTGTCGCCATCATGTAATGGAAACTTGCGATGTTGTTGGATAACTGTTTATTTAATGCGCTTTATTATTGTGTCTGCGCTATTTGATGGATCGGCATAAACAATCTTTTCCTCATAGGGCGAGCAGGATGGATTCTTAAATAGTGGGTGGAGTACGCTGTGATGTTTGCGGGCAACGATGTTCATGCCGCGGCCTCAGCTTTCGTCAAGGCAAGGTTTAAATAAGGAGAATCCAGAAACGCAGAGAGATCCGCTGGGGTTCCCAAACCGTGCATTTCGATTCCGGGACGGCCAATATTATAAACACCGATACGCTTCAGACCAGACTGATACATTTCAGTATAAACGGGCGCAACATAAAATTCACCGCAACTGCGGTCATCCTGAGCAATCATTTTATTTGCCAGACGGCAAAAGTCACTGCCGCGACGATAATTATAAATACCTACTGTGGCTTCATTCGAAACGACTTCTTTCTCAATGACTTTACGCACCCATCCTTGTTCGTCAAATAACGCGTAGGACCATTTTTCATCAGACGCTTCCATAGTCATCATCATTCCATCTAATTGAGAGCTGTCCATGGCGCTTAAATACGCGTCGATATCAATGTTTATCCATTGATCGGCATTGGCAATCATAAGAGGAGTGTCGTTATCTATCCAGCGGGAGGCGGCTAGGACAGAGCAGGCTGCACCAGATGTGACACCAGGCAAACCGATTATTTTGCAGTCAGGCGATAATTCATACAGTCGGGAAGCAACATCATACTTCTCAAGATGAGCTTGCTGGCAAACAAAAATAAATCGATGAGGACAGGATGGGCGGAGATTATTAACGACTAACTCGATCATGGGAATACCTGAGATCGAAATTAAAGGTTTAGGTGTTGTAAATCCGGCCTGTACAAATCGGTTGCCATTGCCTGCCATTGGGATAACGATGTTTAGCATAAAATTATACCACTTGAGGAGTGTCAGAATATTTATCCCCTTGAACGGCAGGGGTTTTTACGACGACCGTAATACAGTTTTCCACTGCTTCGAATCGAGATGAAATACACGGTTCCAGCGTAATAATGTCACCAGAAGTTAACACTTCTCCGGCCATAATGGCTTTGCCACTGAGAAGTAATGTGACTTCAGTTGCCAGTTTATGGTGGTGTAGTTCGCCAATATACCCTGCGGGAAATTGTTGCACGGCAACTTCAACGTCCGCTGTTTTATATGCGGCTGGATTAAAATTACCGACAAACCATCCGCGGGTCATCTCGCCGAGTCTATTTATTGTTATACCTGTTGTCTTATTGTTATTATTGTTGGGCATGAGTTTCACCGGGCAAAGAGCTAATGTTAAGTAGTGAGCAAGAAAAACGCGGATCGCGCGGAAAACTTAAACATCCACGGGTTTTCCAGTATTTAATTTTTACTGTATTACGTTCAATTTTGTTGATTTGAATCATAGTGGCGATAAGGTTGGCATCGTTATGACGGGTAAGCCATTCTCCGGCCTGTGATTGAAATAAGGTTAGCCAACTGTAATCGTGCGTGCGGTTAAATTGCATAAGATCGTTGACTGCGTAGTCAAATAACAATCTGTCAGCTTGCGCCGTTGTATTAACAATGCGCTCAAGGGGGGCAGGATCCTCGAGGTTAAATTCTTCAGCGCTGCGTAGATAAAATGCAGAATGCATCCCACTGAGGGTATACAGCACGCCCAGCCCACCGGCAAAAAACAAGGCAGGGTAGAGCGCTCTGGCACAGGGCAGCGCATGTCGCGAAAAAGGCTGACGATAACGGGAGGGAAATGCAAGCCATAACAGGATGAGCAAGGTGATGCTATGGACCGCGCTGAGATACAGTGGATACTCGCTCATGACATGCGCCATGAGCGGTGCGATAAGCGAAGCTCGCATCATCCGCTGGCGGTTTAACGGCGTGAATTTTACCGGGCAAAACGGGGTTAACCCTACAGCAAACCACAACAGTAGCCCCGTCAGAGCAACAATGCCGCCCTCGGCCCACACATACAGAATTTCGTTATGTGGGTGCGTGACCGTGACGGTGAAGGGGTTGGGCTGCTGATGCTCAAAAAGCGTTTGCGGAAATATCCGCTCAAATGAACCTAAACCTGAACCCAGCAACGGTGAGGTCTGGATCATTTCTGCAGAGCCTTTCAGCATGGTGATACGGTCTGTATTTGAGTGCTGTTTATTCCATTTCAGTCGGGCTTCAGTGTCTTGCGGGCGTTCATCGTACTGTGCGGCGATGGCACCGGGCGCGGTTTGTAGTGTTTCCGATCGCAATGACAGTCCGGCATGACCCAGCATAACTCCTAACAGAATCGAGCCAATAACGCACAGACGAATACGCAGCCTGACCGGGGTGAGGATCAGCAGCATGACCACTCCCACGCCAGCCCCCAGAAACGCACTGCGCGATTCTGTCATCGTCAGCCCGGCGCTAAGCACCAGGGAAACCAGCAGGAAATTCAGCGTCTGCTTGCTTGTCATAGTGAGTTGGATGGCAGCGAGCAAGGTGGTTGCTAAAAATGATCCCAGCAAGTTTACTTGCCAAAATGTGCCGACCGGACGGCCCTGGTAGAGGGTGAAATCATAATGAAGCCAGCTACCTGCACTATCTGGTAGCACAATTTGCAGTGTGGCAATCACCGTTTGCAGGAGTCCGGCGATACATAACACAAGGTAGAATCGTTGCCGCCACATGGCAGAGGCGGGAAGCTGGAGCAGGAGAAAGAAAAATCCTGCAAGCGACCATAGGCCAGCCAAACGAGGTATCGCATTGCTCACAAAATCTGCATCAGTCCATAAGATGGGCAAGCTCATCAGGATGGTGCCTACGAGCAGGAAGCGACCTGTCCTTCCTGCTCTGAGTTTTCGACGTATGAGTACGAATGTCAGCGCCAGCGCCAGTAACGAGCACCACAGCCAGGCCAGCAGGTTCAATGTACTGTTCAGACCCTCACCGGGTAATGTTGACCATGGCCAGGTAAGAATAGGGATATACAGTAATGCGCAGGCGCACGTGCCCCACAATACTAGCGGAGACGTCGTTTTGGCAGGCTGCGGAGAGACCTTCATCATAGGGAATATTTCCGGTTATAGATGTCCAGGCGGCCGGTAGCAGCAACGTCATGCAGGTACAGCGCGATATCATCTAACAACTCAGCAGTTTCTGGCTCACGCTGGCGGAGAATAGTGGCCTGGTTTGCGGCTCTGAGTTCCAGTTGCAGAAGACCCCCGCCATAATTAATAACGGCATTCTCCAGAAGCTGGAGCCGGCGTATTTCATTACTTGCGCAGATGTTTTTTAACTCTCGTTTATTTTTATTAAAAAGCATAATGATGGAGGAATTTAAAGTGAGTGTGTTGGATTTATGGGTAAATCAATTCAAATGTTGTTGTCGCGATAAACGGGCCAGTGACAATGGTTTGATTTTTAATAGCATCGGGTTCACCTATGACGTAACCCTGGAATGTCAGCGTGGTGACACCACTGGTTAGTGGTTGCGCAGATGTTTGCTTATCTAAGAGAACCGGCGTGCCGTCAGTTAATTCAATACCGACAGCGATGCCGTGAATATCACCGTCATCGGGCGCTAATAACCCAGGCATAACACTCTGGTTTCCTGTGAATTTAACCATCACATCCTGACCAATAGCTAAATCGCAATCAATAAGTACGATCTTAAACTCCCGGCTAAGGGTGCGGGTATTGCGGTAAAAGTATTTGCTGACTAAATCACCAAAATCTAGTGGAACGTTAGTACTATTCGGATCCAGTGAACAAGGTAAATTAACCAGTGTGCCATCAATGGTGACATTATCCACGGCCTGAGCGGGATACCCTATTACCAATAAAGAGGTAAAAAATAGTGAGCTAAAACACTTTAATAATGTCATTTCTTTCACCGATTTTTAGTCATAGTTTAAGGCGAAATTCACTGTCGCATGATAAAAGCCAGGCGTGAGTGGCCTGTTGGTTCTTTCCGGAACCACATAATAGGTAATATCATTATCACCGGGCGTTAAAAATTGTGGCTCGCTACGGTCGCCAAGACGAATATCACGATACTGGCTATCAACAATTCTCAGTCCGATGCCGGAGACGCCATTTACATCCACAAGCTGTGGGTTTTCTGCATTTGCTACGGCAAAAAATGATGCCGTCAATATTGGCTGAATTGATGAATAGAGCTGCTTGCTGGTGCGTCGATCTCGTGAAGCACTTTGCACTCTGATGCAATCGCGCAGCGTCAGCTTCATGGCAATAGGTTTGCCACGATCGCCGACGTGAAGCAGAGATTGCGTTGAAGTACTTCCCAACTCAATTGTTTGCCGTGTTGATGCCATATCCAGATTACATGGGCCTTCTGGCAGGCTGCCGTGCACGTGAATGGTGCCGTTCTCACCTTCAACATCCCAGTTATCTGGCTGCGCGTGTATCTCGAACGCAGCCAGCATCAACAGAGATGGCAGCAGGAAAAGGACAGAGGCATTTTTTACTTGTCGATATGTTGTCATTATTGTCTCTGGCAACTGCCGTATCTCCATCACACTTTGGTTTCTTTCACGCTACAGGTATCTCCTGCGCAACCAAAAATTAAGCGCGGACGACCACCGTAATCATTCAGATAGGTTAATACCGGCGCATTGCCAATCTCACCTGGACCCACTTTAAGAGAGGCGCTGCTTTTAGGCGCAATCATTAAGGGTTCAAAATCCTTTGATGGGTTACCTTTTAAGGAAGATGCGGCCGCAGAAATCGTGATGTAATACGGCGTTGGATTGTTAGCAATATACTCATTCCCTTTTTTATTCAAGGTTAGCAATTCTTGCCACGGTTTACCGTAAGGATCGACCACCAATGATTGCGGGCGATAAAACAACTTTATCTTCGTCTGCAAAGCTATTTGCAGCGTATTTGGCTTATCACTTTTGGGCGGGATTTCACGCACGTTGAAATAATATACGCTTTCTTTGTCCTGAGATAAAAGATTGATCCCATTTGTGGCCTGGATTTTTATCTGGCTCTTTGCACCCGGTTCAATACGTTGTACAGGAGGAACGGCGGTCATGGGAGTGGTGATTTTATTTCCCTGTGCGTCTTCAATCCACGTCTGTGCTAAATAAGGCAATTCTTTATTTTGGTTAGTGACGGATAAGCTGACTGAGTTTTTGTCTCCATTCATGATAACGCGTGTACGATCGACGCCTAATGCAGCAGAAGCATTCTGTGCAAACAGCACCGAACTCGTGATAAACAGCAACACGCCGGGTTTTATCGCATTACGTAATAGACGCATGTTAATACTCTCAATGATAGATAATGACTAATGAATGATTGTTCTGCTGTTCTTTATTTGCATAAAAACAGCATGGGTAAATTTTTTTATATGGCTTATTCACATGGCAGCAGTAACGTTGATTCGTCCATATTGCCTGGTAATACCGTCGGCAAAGTAATGGTGCACTGTTTTTCACCGTCCCAGTTGACGCTCATTTTTATACCGGGTTCTATACCAGATAACCAAACGCTGCCTTCTTCGCTCACCAGACCTGTTTGCACACTATCTTCATTGAGCACGGTTGAACCAAAAGGTGGCGCTGAACCATCAGCCATTTTGATCACCGCCATCGCTTTTTGCCCGGCAAGAATGCCGAATTTCCGGTAGCCAATCGCGCCTTCGGTTAGTGTGCCCTCGACCACTGAACGTGTCGCTTCGACATTGTTACCGAGATTATCCAGATCGATGGAGATGTCACTTCGGTAGTAACTACTCACATCGCTGACAACGGCTTTACCAAACATATTGGAGCTTGAAATTCCGCTATAGCCTCTGACAGGAACATCTGCTACGCCACCGGTATCAACCAGCATTCGCGTACCGCCCGTCGAATTGACCCGGTGTACTGCTGCGCCCTTTGTCGTGGCGGTCATGCCGCCGCGCATAGAGAAGCCGAGGGCGCTATATTGACTACCCTGCACGTTGGCTGTGGCGGTCAGTTCTGTGTTGTCACCCTGATGGGTTAAATACGCCCCAGCAGATTCGCCACCGGTGCTATTCATGCCTGCCGTCAATCGGTACGTATTATTTTCATTGATGCTATTGTAATAACCTACCGTATGGCTCTGGTTTTTCTTGTTAATTTGCGTGTCGTAGCTTAAGGAACCTCCCCCCCAAGGGAGTGAAAATCCCAGGTAAAAACCGTCCTCGTTTTTGCCGTCGTATTTCGTCCGGTAAGCTGTCGCGGTGACGCTCACGTTGCGAAGTTCACCCAAATCAAAGTTATGTGCAATGTTCAGAGTATAGGTATCGTTTGTGGGGCGATTCCAATAGGTCTGGTGGTTATAAGTCAAATACGCGGTTGTACGCAGAGCCTCGAATTGTTGGTTGAATGTCAGCGTGTATAACTCTTTGCCGCTGCCAATACCTGAGCCGTCTTTATTGTATTGTTGCGCGTCGAGGTACTGCGACATCGTCATAAAATCGCGTTCAGAGAATCGATACCCAGCGAACGTGACCTGGCTGTTGGTTTCGTCAAAGCGTTTTGAATAGCTCAGGCGATAAGACCCGCCTTTTTTGGTCGTCTCGTCTGACAGCACCGCCCTGGATTGCGTAACATCTACTGACACAGCCCCCAGAGCCAGAAGATCTCGGCCTACACCTGCTGCAATCGCAGTGTAATCGCCGGAACTTAGCGCGCCGCTATACAGCGACCAACCGTTGTCGATCCCCCAGGAAAACTCACCCGTGACAAAGGTTTCGTGGCGAGCATGGTGGTCGTAATCTGAAGGTTGACCTGCGGCTAATTTAAAACGAACCATGCCTGGGCGCGTCAGATAAGGGATGTTGGCTGTATCAAGCTGGAATGTTTGAACTGAGCCATCCTGCTCCTGTACTTTTACATCCAGCTTACCGCTGACGGCATTGTTTAAGTCCTGAATTCGAAAAGGACCGGCGGCAACCGTGGTTTCGTACAGGACTCTTCCCTGTTGGCTGATGGTGACTTTGGCGTTTGTTTTGGCAATACCTGTGACTTCCGGTGCATAACCGCGCAGATTAGGCGGCAACATATTGTCGTCGGAAACCAGGCTACCACCGACATAGCGGAAACTATCAAACATTCCGGTATCCAGATAGTTCTCACCCAGCGTTAATCGGGAACGCAACGCATTGATAGAACGATAGATATAATATCGGTTCCAGTCCCAGTTTTTTTGCTGTTCGGATTCCCCACCCGCCAGACGCTGATATTGCGCCTGCCAGTCGGCACGTAACCGCCATGCCCCCAGATTCATCCCCGCCACCCCAGTACCTGAAACAGACTTTGAATCTGCTCCTTTCTCGGCGTTTTGCTTCACGACCTGGCTATTAAGGTTATAGTCGAACATTACTCCAGGAATGCCGTCATCCCAGCGAGAGGGGGGATCCCAGTTTTCCGCGGTATATTCTAAATAGGCCTGCGGCAGATTAATGTATAATGTGCTGGCACTGAGGTCGCCGCGTATTACCATCCCTTTCAGGTCTGCTTCATTCAGACACTGCCCGTTATTCCACCAGGTAAGTGATTTTTCGATGTCCTCTTTTAACCCTAGCTGGGAGACAATTTCTGGAGTTAAGCAGGCGACGCTCTCTTTAGGGTCATTATCAGGGGCTAAAAAAACAACCTTTTTATCCTGCAGGGTGCTTTTGTTAATCTTTATCGCCAGTGAATACTCGCCTGGCATAATGTAACCCGCCCGAGAGAACTGCTCTAAGTTAATATTCTTACGGTCTTCAACATCCATAATGTCGGTGTTAAATTCAATGGGCGTCTCTTTCGCATTGACGGCATGAGGTAAACTTCCCATGCCGAGAGCAAACAATATTCCCAAGGCGACAGGGCGTAAACGACACCCTGATGTAATCTTGTGACCAAGAATCTGGTTATTGAGCTGCAACATCCTTTCCCCCGGTCAATCACTCAGAAATAATCAATCTTGAATCTAATAAACGCATCATATTCACCGGCTTCAAGACGGGATTTATCGCCTACTAAACGAAGTTTGTAGCCAAGCAGCATGCTTCCGGCTTTTAATGACTGTGGTTGCATGGCTTGTCCAGGGATAGCGACAATGCCTTCTTTATCAGATATTTTTAGCCCGATCCCTTTCGCGCCGCCGTTGACACTGAACAGCCCATCCCCAGTGGTGGGGCCATCAAACGTAATACGAAACGAGCTCCAGTCTGGGCGGGGCTGGAGGTCGGGTGTTAACGAACAGTTCGAGAGCTTTATATTGAAAGGGATAGCAAAACTTTCACTATCACGGATCATTGTGCCAATGGAGATGGCTTCTATTTCAATCAGCTGGCGCTGGCTGCCTACGTCAATAGCACAGGCGGCATCCATAATACTTCCTTGCATATTAAGTCTACCTCGCCCTTGATCGTCAGCAGATACGGCCCGATAACTCATGAGCAGCAGCATTAATATGCAAAGATAATCTTTCATTGATTGCTCCGTTTAAGGTAAATATAAAGCGCCCTCCTTTAGAAGAGCGCTTTTATTATTTACTTATAATCCATTACGAAGTTTGCAACGGACTGGAATGCACCGACCACGATATTACTGTTCGTTGAACCCTGTACGAATGCTTTAAACTCCAGCAGGTTGTCGCCAACCGCCAGTTTCATTTCTTTAGATGGGGTATTCGGTATTACTGCATTACCACCGATATCCATGATACCGATAGCCGCGCCGCTACCGACACCGGTAATCGCCATGGCTTTATCCAGGCCATCAGTCGCAGAACCCGCGATACCGTTGAAAGAGACAGTAGCCGCACCATTGTTCAGGTTTGCTGGATCACAGTCATGCAGTTGGATGCTGAAATCAACAGGCGTAGATTTGCCGCCAGCTTCAAGCTGATGTTTTGCAATGGCACCCATTTGAATTGTCTGATAGATACTTTTGGCATCAATTGAACACGCTGCTTCAATGATGGTGCCTTCAAAGGTAATTTTACCCTGACCCTGGCTAGTTGCTGCATTTGCAGCGCCTGCAGCCATTGCTGATGCCATAGCTACCGCCAATGCGATCTTCTTAAGATTCATCATTATTTGTTTTCCGTTATTGCTGATTTAGATTAATAAGGACCCAGAGCGAATCACATTTATGCGCCGTTTAAGAAATGCCCTACCTGATAGAGTAAAATATTCCTGGAGCAAAATAAGAAAAGTTCCTAGTCCGAGGAGATTCTCATCCTAAAGGTTAGGAGGTGTCAAACCAGGTAATTAGTGAAGATTATTTCTGAAGTCGTGATTTTTTATTTTTGTTTTTGTTTACAAAAAAACAACGCTTTCTTTCCATTTTTATATCTCTGCTCATGAAAACATTGGTTTATTTATCTATTCGATATTATTGAGATATTGGTAAAAATGTTGCGATGATGTTTTTTGATTAAGATAATGTGCAATTATTTTTTTGTTTTCCGTTGTGTGTTTTTAGTTGAAAAAGAGTATTCATAATGCGCTTTTAGGATTTTAAACAAGAAAATAAGCGGTGAGTTTTATAATATAAAAAGTTAGCGTGGTAATGGTATTTTTTGTGATTATTGTATCTATATGTTAGCAAGGTAAACTAATGGCTGCTAATCTTACCGAGACTGCTTTGCAGTCAGGCGTTCGCGTTGCCTCAAACATGACCAGGAACAGAAATGTCGTGTTCAGGTCTGAAATTGGCCCGGAGAAGACCAAATGAATGTAGTTTCTGAAACCACTGAGCGTCGTTGATATTAGTACTGCGACCGGGAATATTTTTTCGTCTCTGGCATTAACGAGGAGCACATTAAAACCCGCTGCATCAAGGATCTCAAAAGCAGGAAACCAGTAAACGCCGGCAGCATGAAACGCCGTAGTCATGCGGTACTGGCTGACATCGAAATATCTGCCGCAAGCACAATGTTGTTGGGCGGTGCTTTGGCCGTCTGAAAGAATGCCGCCGCATCACAACACGTTATGACAAAACGGCGAGAAGTTATCTGGGATGGTGAAACTGGGCTGCATCCGGCTCTTTTATCAACGGTTATGCAATTAAGGGACACTGCCTTGTGTTATACATATACCAGAGTCAGTGCTGTCGGGCTTAACTGCCAACGAAGTCCCATTATTCATCAAGTTCGCAGATGAAGGCCACATCAGCATGATGTGACTGACGAAGACGTTATTCGCTTCAGCGAGGGTGTATTAGAGTTCAGATAACGCTGTTAATGCCAATTTTCAGCACGCTTGCCGTATCCAGAATGCCAGCGTCGTTGAAAGCCATTTCGGTAATGTACTCTTTCACATCGGTTTTATTGGCTTCATAAGTATAAGTGAACAGAAATACCCGATGACATTCACGGTACTGAAACGGTCGCGACATTTAGGGTTCTACCCATGCCGGTAAACCAGAGTAGACTGACAGCGGAGGCAATAAACGGTGATAATGGCCACAGATGCACCTTAAAAATCCTTATTATTCATGACGTCTCAACTAATTGTAAATACCACCAGGTTTCGTTACACGATCATATTTAATTCTGCCAGATTACGTTTTATTAAATTTCACTTAATCATATTAATGGCCCCACTAAATACATGCACTCGGTGAATGTATTTAGTGGTAAGTTATTTTTTAACTCGCAATTGATATCGAATATTCAAGGCGTTACGTGGGAGTTGCGCCGTGAGTCAGTTCCAGACTATTAGTTATATAATTATCGTATGAATCGTATCGTCAAGCCACTGAGGGAAAATGAACATTTGCGTATCTTACAAAATAAATATTAGTGTGTAATAATTACCTCGTATTAGTGATCATTAATATTATTATCGTATTTCTGTGGAAAAACTATTTAATTTTAAATTTGGTATAAGGATGTAATTTTGAAACAAATCAATAAGATTGTTCTTGCCGCATGTTTATCTGCTGTAACCGCTTCAACTATGGCTGCAGAAGCAGGGAAGGTCGCATTTCATGGTCAACTGACGGATGGAACATGTGAAGTCTCCGTCGTGGATACGGGCAATAACAATGGCAGCGGCTCTAAAGCTTATGATCGTGATGGCATGGTTTTTTTGCCAACAACTAAAAAAGCCGTAGTTGCGGCGTTGAATGCTTCTGCTCCGGGCGCAGGCGCTGAGAAGTTCCAGATTAAAATGGACTGCTCGAAAGCAACGGGCACCGTAGGAACGAATGCCAAACTGGCTCTGTTCTCGCCAATTCAGGATATCGACGGCTCATTAAAGAACAATTATCAGGGCAATGCCGTAGGTGCCAAAAACGTGAATATCGCTATTCACAATGCCGACACCACTGATGATCAGGTTATTGTGGGCACTGATATTATTACTCAACCGTTCGATACTACCACGAAAGTGGCTACATTCACTCTGCAGGCGTCATATGTGCTAGCGCAAGGTAAGGCAGCAACTGATGCCGAAGCGGGCCTGATTGACTCTTTGACTCAGTACACTATTGATTATCAATAATATTGCGTCTGGCCGTATTGTTTAACTGAACGCTACGGACAATAGACCAGATGTTTATTGTCCGTAACTATTTTATTCGTTATGAAAGAAATCATGAAATTAAATAAATGGGCATCTATTATTTCGCTCTCCCTGGCAATGCTCTGCTTTAATGCCAGCGCTGATGTCGTGCTTTCAACGACGCGAATAATCTATAAGGAAGGCAGCAAAACCGTTAACGTCCGCATGGAAAATCAGGGCAGCAGGCCTTTGTTGATTCAAACGTGGATGGATCGCGGAAATAAAGATAGCGACCCTGGCACTATCACTGCGCCCTTTGTCATAACGCCGCCGATCTCACGTATTGATCCTAAACGTGGTCAAACGGTCTCGTTTCTTTACAGTGGGAGCGAGCCGCTAGCCAAGGACAGAGAAAGCGTCTTTTGGTTTAATGTTCTGGAGATCCCGCCTAAAGTGACGGAGAGTGCGAGAAAGGACGCCAGCGTCCTGCAAATGGCATTCAGAACGCGTATTAAGCTCTTTTATCGTCCGGAAAGCATTGGTGGTGATTTAGCCGCAGCCAAGGCTATTGAAGTGGTAAAATGGTCTACTGGCATTGAAAACGGTAAAGTTATTATCAAAGGGAAAAATGACAGTCCTTTTCATGTTTCCTATGTTTCTGCAAAGATTATCTCAGGCCATAAAATTATCGATCTGGAAAGCAGCATGATTGCGCCTTTTTCACAAGGGTCGTTTGCGGTCAAAAACAATCAAAGTATCCCGGCAGGGTCGACAATAGAATATAACGCAATCAATGATTTTGGTGGAATAGTAAAAGGCAAATCTCCGATATTATAATAAATTAATTAGATTAAATGGACATTCTATGATCAAAGGGAATCGTTCACCTGCTTTTGTTTTTAAAAAAAGTTTATTGGTGAGTCTTATATCTTTAATTTGCCAATCTCCGGTTATGGCAAATAATACCTCTGAAAATATCTCTCCGCCGGTCAGTGAAACCATTGAGTTTGAAAATGGTTTTTTGATGGGTAGCCAGGCTCACAGCCTGGACCTGGGGCGTTTCTCGGAAAGTAACCCAACCTATGCGGGAACATACCTCGCGCGGATTTGGATAAATAACCAACCAGCAGGGCAGTTTGATATCGATTTTGTCGATGTGGGTAAAAAAAGTGCGCAAGCCTGTTTAACCGAGAAGTCACTGAAGCGACTGCGGATTCGTTTACCGGAACAGTCGAGCGAAACGGAAGGCATTTTGAAGCGGCGTGATGATGAGACCGGTGATTGTCTGGATCTCGTGAAATTAATACCGCAGTCGGTTGTGCATTTCGATAGCAGCGATCGCCGACTGGATCTGACTATCCCGCAGGTGTGGTTACTCCCCACTTATCGCAACTATACCGATCCCTCTCTTTGGGAGAGTGGGATCAATGCGGCAATGATGTCGTATAACGCCAATATTTGGCAGAGCGAAAATAACAATCAAAACTCAACCAGCTATTATGCTGCGTTGAATCTGGGGGCAAACCTCGGTGCCTGGCATGTTCGCGCCAATGGTAACTATAGCGCGACAGATGAAACCAGCGGCGAATTTGATTTTCAGAACCGATATATACAACGGGATTTGCTGGGTATTCGGTCACAGCTGGTGCTGGGAGAAACCAACACCACGGGGGAGACATTCGATTCTGCCAAAATTAAAGGGATTCGCCTGTACAGTGATTCAAGAATGCTGCCGCCTATCCTGAGTAGCTTTGCCCCTGTGATTCGTGGCGTGGCTTACAGCAATGCCAAAGTCACCCTTACACAGGGGGGATATAAAATACATGAAACAACCGTTCCCCCGGGGCCGTTTTCTATTGATGACTTCACTCCCTCTGGGTATGGCAATGACATTGTGGTCCTGATTGAAGAAGCGGACGGGTCGAAGCGGACGTTTAGCGTTCCCTACAACAGCGTGACCCAGATGTTACGTCCGGGCGTGGGCCGTTGGGATATTAGTGCAGGGAAAGTGGATAATGATTCCCTGCATGATGAACCGAATATTTTCCAGAGTTCGCTGTACTACGGGTTGAATAACTACTTTACGGGTTATGGTGGGGTTCAAATTACCGATGAAAATTACTTTGCGGGTATGCTCGGCCTGGGAATGAATACGCCAATCGGCGCGCTATCTTTTGATATTACCCACTCGCAGGCGGACATTAAGGGACACGAAACCTACATCGGGCAGAGTTATCGTCTTTCATGGTCCACAATGCTAACTGAGACGGATACGGCGATTTCGATGGCGGCCTATCGCTACTCGACAAAAAACTATCTGGGGCTCAGCGATGCGATGGAGTTAATTGATGATGCGCATTACCTTAATTTAAATGAGGGTGATGACCAAACGATCGATAATTACCAGAGAACCAAAAATCGATTCAATATTAACGTCAACCAACCGCTGGCAATGGCGCAAAAATCGTTGGGTTCCTTATACGTTAATGCTTCCTGGTCTGATTACTGGAATGATGAGACGCCGACGAAAGATTATGCTATTGGCTACAGCAATAGCTATAACCTGATCAGCTATAACGTGAACGTCATGCGTAGTTATGATTCATGGGGTGAAAAAGACGATAGCATCAGCCTGAGCGTCAATATTCCTTTTAGTGTGTTCAGTAACAATAGCAGCGAGACGTCGCAATCAGGCTTCCGTTCCGTAAACGCGACTATGGGCAGTAATTTTAACGATCAGCATCAACTGATGATGAGCTCAAGCGGTAACACCGAATCCGGTGAGGTCAGTTACGGTATTAACACCAGTCAGAACATGGACAGCGACAGTAAAGATATTACGACGGCGGGTGGTTATATGGCTTGGGAGTCGCCGATTGGCACATTGGGCGGTTCCGCATCTTTCAGTAACGATCATGCACGGCAATACTCTTTTAATACTGACGGCGGCTTCATATTACATAGTGAAGGTCTGACATTCAGCAACAATAGCTTTAGTGATACCGATACGCTGGCGTTAGTCAAAGCGCCCGGCGCGAAAGGTGCGCGTCTCAGTGCGGGTAATAACCAAATTGACCGCTGGGGCTACGGGGTGGCGACGTCGCTTTCTCCGTATCATGAAAACGATATTGCGATTAATACCTGGTCGCTGGAAAACGATGTTGAATTAAAAAGTACCAGCGGGGTGGTGATTCCTCGCCAGGGCTCCGTGATGTTATTGAGCTTTGAAACGGACGAAGGGCGATCGGCAATCATTAACCTGGTGCGTGAGGATAAATTCCCCGTGCCGTTCAGCGCGGAGGTTTTTGATGAGCAAAATAACCCGATCGGCAATGTTGGACAGGGAGGACAGGCTTTTGTCCGTGGCATTAAAGACAAAGGGCGGTTGGTTATTCGCTGGGGCGAAGGGCGCAATGAACAGTGTCTGGCAAATTATAAAATCCCTGATGCACCTTTGATGCTTAACAAATCGATCGTGTTGAATCACGTCGTTTGTCAGATGGGGAGGGATTAGTCCGTGAAATACAGAGTATATGCATTGCCTCTTCTGTCTGGCACTTTACTTTTTAGCGCTTCCACTCTTGCGGGTAAGGGTGAGATAACTTCAGGCGTGGACAGCATTGATATCTATTATACCGCTACTGTTTATACGCCTACCTGTCAGATGACACTCGACGGCCCTCAGATTATTGATAACGGTTCTGACAATTATACGTTGACGATCGGAGATAGCGCCGGAAAAGTGACCCTTGAGCAGGTGAGAAACGGTCAGGCAACCAGTAATTTCAGATTAATGGCTGTGGATGACGCTAATCGGTTGTGTAGCAGAGGCGTGGAAAATATCAGTATGACCATCTCGGGTTCAACGTCAACAGATGGAACGTTATTGCTGAATAACAGCGGCGGTTCAACTAAGGCTGGAAATATTGGCGTTGGTTTTTATCTGCGGGATGATTCGGCGAAAAAGAAAATTCGCCTGAACACGGAAGATGTTTATACATCGACTCTTGCCGAATTGGGATATCAGGGCGTATGGCTTACTGCCATATTGCAGGAGATCGCGTTTGGACAGGGAACACAGGGTGAATTTTCAGCGCTAGCCACCTTCACTTTTTCATTTGAATAGTCAGGGATGATGACGATGTCAGGATATCAACGAAAGAGATTTCTTAATGCCGCAGTCATATTGATTAGCGGTCTGATGTATATGAGTCAGGCAAGAGCGGATATCAAACTGGATATTGTCAGCACTATCACTGGAGGAACCTGCAAAGTTGGTATTAGTGATGGCGCAGTCATTGTTCTGGATACGGTGTCCCCTGCATCTCTTGATGGTGTTGGTCCAGAAGACGATGCAGCAGGCGGTAAAATGTTTTCGCTTACCGTTGAAGCGTGTGACGTTAATGCTGTGAGTTCCGGGAGCGGGTATTTGAATATCCGATTCTCTCCGGCGGGGGGAGCCTGGGCTGGAGATACGTTTCAGGTTCTTCCTAATGAGATCCCGGTTGCGCAAAATGGGGCGGGAAATGTAGGGTTTGCCCTTTTTTCCATCAAAGATCCGGCAAATATTTTTAATGTACAGATGGCGAATAATGGTGGCACTGCGGCTCGTTACCCTATTAACAAAACGGATTTAATCGGTAGCCGTTATCCTTTTTATGTTCGCTATCAAAAAATGAATAATGCAATGCCTGGAACAGGCGGTATGTTGTTTAGCCAGGCAGTCGTCGAGGTTTTCTATGAGTAAATTTTCGCTGTTCTGGCAAAGGTTATTTTTCTTACTGTTGGTATTTTTATCCATTTCTGCCAAGGCTGAGCATAATACCTTTATTCAGCGTGGGAGTGGGGATATTGATAACCATGAGGGGACCGGATTTCTAACCTTTCAAATATTTCGCTCATCTCCTAATGCAGATTATCTGGTTATTTTACCTCACGGTCAGGGAAGTAGCCCTACAAATGTGCCGGAACTGGCACAGGTGAATTTGAGTAATATCGTGACTAATATCTCCGTCACCTGTTCAAATGGCAGCGGCGTGGATTATGTTAAACTCCAAATGGCTGATGTTTCGTCGATGCTGAGGTTTGACAAGAAATCGCCTTACACCGGGGTAGCAGGTGAACCTCTGCTTAGCACCACTGTTCCCGGGCTGTTTGTGAGTATTGGCATGAGCGAGCCTTCCGTTGCGGGTGATACCAACTATTTTAGTGATTCGAGCACCATGCATTATTTCCCGTTCAGTGGAGGCAATGATCCCCGTCTGTGGACGTTTCGGGAAAATCAGATGGGGTGCAAATTAATGAATCAAAGAATGGGCGATTTCAACCTAAAAGTGACGGCACGTTTTTACGTCAACAGCGATTTTAATCCCGGCCCTAATCAGCACTTTGACGGCGGAGAATATACCGCCCTTCTGTACAGTGATGATGGCAACGGAAGCGCAAGAGCAAAGTTATTATTTAATATCGCTGGTTTTCGGGTGGGCTCCCCCACCTGCGCGTTATCCTCTGTGACCTCGACAGAGTCTGCCGCCCTGACGGCCAACGACAGCACCGGCACAAATTATACGTTAGCGTTGGGTTCCTGGGCTCCCTCAGCAATCAAAAATGGATATACGCGAAAGGTGCCGTTTAAGATACGGCTAACAGGTTGTCTGGCTGTGAATCGTCTGGGCGTTGAGGTTTCGGGAGTCACCTCGCCAGATGGCAAATTGTTCGCTAATACCACAGAGACGACCCGTGGCGGTGCAGGGAATGTTGCGGTTAAATTGCGGAGCATCCGGTCCTCTACTGAATCGGATCTGTATCCTGGACGTCGGATTGAATATGTGGATAGCTTCGCCCCAGGGGCTGGAGTTATTAATATCAACACAGGGGAAATGATTATCGGTGACAGTGCCGGGGAGTTTAATATGGACTTCAGCGCTCAGTTGGTTCAGGTCGATGTCGCTCAACCCATTGAACCAGGCACGGTAACCGGGAGAACGACGTTTTTGTTTAACTATCCCTGATGGTTTACTGTATTAACAGAGTCGGCAGTATCGGATTTCTCCGGTACTGCCTTGTTTGTTGTCACACTAGATATTTTTTTCATTTTTCTGCTCGAATCTCGCGATGATCTCATTATAGATACACTTTATAGCTTTATTATTTAATGTACTTCTTCTGACCGTCATATGGAGTTGAGCTTTAGGTGCTTCATGCTGTGCGGATAACTTTTTGAGTGAGAAGGTTTCACCAAATTTATGATAAAACCATACGGGAACCAGTGAGACTAAATCGGACTGTTCGAGTATCGCTGCCATGGTAAAGATTGATGGCGTTTTAAGCCTGACGATGCGTTCGCCCATTGTAGCACGAATCGTGTTTTGCCCCTCCTTTACCAGAGGGCTGTTGCTATTGTAGACGGCGAAATGTTCAGTCCTGAACATTTCTGGTGTTAATTGATCGGCGATCCGTGGATGATTTTTACTGCATACCCAGTAAAACGGCTCTTCAGAGATGACGGTATTAATCACGTTTGCTT
Source organism: Citrobacter sp. FP75 (assembly GCF_018342065.1). GTDB lineage: Bacteria > Pseudomonadota > Gammaproteobacteria > Enterobacterales > Enterobacteriaceae > Citrobacter. The sequence continues at coordinate 242,145 of NZ_JAFDOE010000002.1, forward strand.
CGTGAATGGGGCTTAAATCGAAAATAAAATCAACCTGATAATCAGAGAGCTCATCCGTTATGTTAAGTTCGTTTTGATCCGCCGAGCTATTAATAATAATAAAGTCGAGATTATGCTCCCTGATTATCTGCGTGATCATCGGCATGACACGGATTGAACTGTAGGGGGAGCAGCAAATATTTATTTTTGAACGGTTTGTAGCTCCCGACAGCTCCTGAAGATCGTTAAGCATGCTGACATAACGAGTGCCAATAATTTCATGAATGTTTTTAGCCATTGCTGTTTTCAGTAATCCGTTCTTCCCTTTAATGAAGAGTGGATCAGAAAAATGATTCCTCAATTTTGTCAGCGACTGGCTTATTGCAGATGGTGTTCGATTAAGTATTTTGGCTACTACAGTCGCGTTTTCATAGGCGTAGAGTAATTCAAAAACCTCAATCAGACTAAAGTCGAAACTCGCCAGTTTTTTTAAATGTTCTTTATATTCATCATTTTTCATTTTGTTTAGTTAATAGAATGTGTAATAATGGATCATTATAACACTAGCGTTGTAAGTTTGCGAGAAGAAACCATGCAAAACAAACTGTATGGTCAGGTATTAAAACAATTCTGCAAAGATGTTAACATTATATTACCCAATCCATCCGGAATAACACGGATTTTCTGGCTGCAATCGGGATAAAGTTACGTATCTCATTGAAAAAATGGGATACGCTATATTTTTTTATGGTTTTATATTCACAGATTAGCGGGGCAATAGTGCCTTCAAATTCAGTGTTCGCATAATATTCAGATATGTATGGCTGTTTTTATTTTTCCCCCGCCAGTAACGTCATTGCACTAAGATACCGTTACAGGGGGATCTGATCCTGGCCACGTAATGTGGACACAGCCTTAAGCTCGGTTCTGGTTTTCAAACTGTTCCGGGCTGAAACCGCCACAGGCACTGTGACAATGCCACCGATTGTCATCGCACTCGATATAACTACACACCGTCGTCCGCATTATTTTCCGGCTGATAAAGCGTTCACCGTGGATACATTACACTTTCAGTGAGTGAAAGAGGCTTTCCGCACGGCATTATCGTAACAGTAACCTTTTGCACTCATGCTACCGTGCAGGTTATGCCGCTTCAGTAGCGCCTGATAATCCGCTGAGCAGTACTGCCCGCCACTCATGTTATGTGGAAAGTCTTTTCATTGTCGCATAAGGGCACTAAAAACGGTTTGCTTAACATGGAGCTTTGATCGCTGTGAATCACTATGTCTATCTTTCTGGAATATCCCCAGAAAAAAAGGACCTGCGATTGCTCGCAAGTCCTTGATGTTTGGTGGCCCCTGCTGGACTTGAACCAGCGACCAAGCGATTATGAGTCGCCTGCTCTAACCACTGAGCTAAGGGGCCGTGGCGGTGGATTATAAAGTAACTCCGCGTTGCAATCCAGCCATAAGCGTACGGATGCTGTTTTTATAAACAATGTGTTTTCAGTTCGTTATACTTGTTCCCTGATGTATTGTTCGGAGTAATTATGGTTAAGGACATATTGGCGCCGGAGCTGCGGGTGGTTTTTTGCGGCATCAATCCGGGGCTCTCGTCGGCGGGTACGGGGTTTCCCTTTGCGCACCCTGCCAACCGTTTCTGGAAGGTCATCCATCAGGCGGGATTTACCGATCGCCAGCTAAAACCGGAAGAGGCGCAACACCTGCTGGACTTCCGCTGTGGCGTGACTAAATTCGTCGACAGACCGACGGTACAAGCCAATGAAGTAAAGCTACAGGAGATGCGTAGCGGTGGCCGTAAGCTCGTTGAGAAGATAGAAGAGTATCAGCCTGCAGCGCTCGCAATCCTCGGGAAACAGGCGTTTGAGCAAGGACTCGGCCAGCGTGGAGCGCAGTGGGGGAAGCAGGCGCTCACCATTGGCGCAACGCAAATTTGGGTGCTGCCGAATCCCAGTGGATTAAGCCGCATTACGCTGGATAGGCTGGTGGAGGCGTACCGGGAAGTGAATGACGCACTGGTCATGCGCGGGATGTAAATAAAAACGCCACCTTGCGGTGGCGTTGAGGCTTTATACGGCGAGATTAATCGTCGAGGAAGCTACGCAGGACTTCAGAACGGCTTGGGTGACGCAGTTTACGCAGCGCCTTCGCTTCAATCTGACGGATACGTTCGCGGGTAACGTCGAACTGTTTACCCACTTCTTCCAGCGTGTGGTCGGTGTTCATGTCGATACCGAAACGCATACGCAGAACTTTTGCTTCACGTGCTGTCAGGCCAGCCAGAACGTCGTGCGTTGCGGCACGCAGGCTCTCGGTGGTGGCAGAGTCCAGCGGCAGCTCGAGGGTAGTATCCTCGATGAAATCACCCAGATGCGAATCTTCATCGTCGCCGATCGGCGTTTCCATGGAGATAGGCTCTTTGGCGATCTTCAGCACTTTACGGATCTTGTCTTCCGGCATCAGCATGCGTTCAGCCAGTTCTTCCGGCGTCGGCTCACGGCCCATCTCTTGCAGCATCTGGCGGGAGATACGGTTGAGCTTGTTAATGGTCTCAATCATATGCACCGGAATACGGATGGTGCGCGCCTGATCTGCGATCGAACGGGTGATCGCCTGACGGATCCACCAGGTTGCATAGGTGGAGAACTTGTAACCGCGACGGTATTCAAACTTATCAACCGCTTTCATCAGACCGATGTTGCCTTCCTGAATCAGATCGAGGAACTGCAGACCACGGTTGGTGTATTTCTTAGCGATAGAGATAACCAGACGCAAGTTCGCTTCAACCATCTCTTTTTTCGCACGGCGGGCTTTCGCTTCACCGATAGACATACGACGGTTGATGTCTTTAACTTGCTCGATGGTCAAGCCTGTTTCTTCTTCAATCTGGCGCAGTTTCTGCAGGCCGCGATGGACGTCATCCGCCACGTCGTGCAGTTTTTCAGACCACGGTTTGTTCATCGCGATTGCCGCGTTGAACCAGGTTTCGCTCGTTTCGTTGCCGGTGAACAGGGTAATGAAGTTTTTCTTCGGCATTTTGCACTGCTCAACGCAGAGCTTCATGATCAGACGTTCCTGAGTACGTACGCGGTCCATCATGACGCGCATGCTGTTTACCAGGTAGTCGAACTGCTTCGGTACCAGGCGGAACTGTTTGAACACTTCAGACAGCTTCTGAATTTCTTCCTGCGCGGCAGCATGGCTGCGGCCTTTCGCTTTGATGGTATCGCGGGTCGTTTCGTACTGGGTACGTAGCTCACCGAATTTCTCACGCGCCAGCTCAGGATCGATGCTGTTGTCGTCATCGCTGCTGTCGTCGTCTTCTTCTTCATCTTCGTCTTCGTCGTCATCCATCTCTTCCTGAGAGAGTTCAGAACCGACGTGTGTCGCCGTTGGCGCCATGTCTTCTTCCGCATTCGGATCGACAAAGCCGGTGATCAGATCGGAAAGACGCGCTTCTTCAGCTTCTACGCGATCGTACTGCTCAAGCAGATAGGTGATGGCTTCCGGGTATTCGGCAACGGAGCATTGAACCTGGTTGATCCCATCTTCAATACGTTTGGCGATGTCAATTTCGCCTTCACGGGTTAACAGTTCAACGGTACCCATTTCACGCATATACATGCGTACCGGGTCAGTTGTACGACCGATTTCGGACTCAACGCTGGACAGAACCTGGGCAGCCGCTTCTTCCGCGTCTTCATCGGTGCTGTTGGTGTTTTCAGCAAGCAGCAGATCGTCGGCATCCGGTGCTTCTTCCATCACCTGAATACCCATGTCATTGATCATTTGGATGATGTCTTCGATTTGATCTGAATCGACGATATCTTCCGGCAGATGGTCATTGACCTCGGCATAGGTCAGATAGCCTTGCTCCTTACCACGTTGGACAAGAAGCTTCAGCTGTGACTGCGGGTTTTGCTCCATAAGACGGTATCCACACTTAATTCGTTTGATTGGTGTTGGGCGGTAAAACCGCCAACGGCAAAACGAGGGCATACTTATATTTTGCCGCTGCCTCTCCGTGCGGCTGTCGGGGGCTTCCCGAACGATATTCGGCAGTTAAGCCGTTAAATACTTCATCCTTCACGTTGTCTCTGCGTTAGCTGCGTTCTCTCTTCCTGGTCATGTACTTATGTACACTTCCAGGCGTTCGTTCACTTGCTGTCTTGATACAACGCGAATGATTTTGTCTTTGTTTTGTCTTTCTCTTATTTCTTCGCCAGTTCCTGGTTTAGTGTCCAGAGTTCCCGGCGTTCATCGCTGCTTAAACCGTGTGTGCGCTCACGAGCTATCAACTCTTCCTGGCGCAGTTCAAGCATCGAATCAAACATATGGTTGAGTGAGTCGGTGAAGGTTTTTTCTGCGATATCTTTATCTGCTATATCGTCCCACATCGACAGTTTTTCAAGGGTTGCAGCATCATTTGTGCCGCGATAGTGTTCTAACAGTTGTCCGGTGGTCAGACCTGGCTGAGCCAGACAAGTGTTGACCAGTTCCCTGAATAAGCCAAGTCCGGGCAGCTTATTTTGATCCAGAGCACTCAACGGCGGCACCAGTGGGGCTAGACCCGGGTTCTGCACCAGTAACCCTATAAGTATACGCATGGTCGTACGTTTTAGCTGTGGAACAGGGCGGGAAGCCCCATTTTCTGCCAGTTTTGGCATTAAACGTTCAAGCTGGCTGTCATCCAGAATGCCGAGCTTGTTTCCCAACTCCTGTCGCAGATAAATGCGCAACGTTTCGCCTGGGACCTGAGTGATCAGCGGCAATGCCAGCGTACTGAGCTGTGCGCGTCCGTCTGGGGTACTCAAATCAACCTGTGGCAGCAGGCTGTTAAACAGAAACGCGGAGAGCGGTAGGGCCTGCTCCATCCGGGTTTCAAAAGCGTCTTTCCCTTCTTTACGCACCAGCGTATCGGGATCTTCGCCGTCAGGTAAAAACATAAAGCGTAGCTGGCGTCCGTCCGTCATATACGGCAGTGCGGTTTCCAGCGCGCGCCATGCGGCATCGCGTCCGGCCCGGTCACCGTCGTAACAACAAATCACGTGGTTTGTCGCGCGGAACAACAGCTGGATGTGATCGGCAGTGGTTGACGTCCCGAGGGAGGCCACGGCGTAGTTAATGCCGTATTGCGCCAACGCCACTACATCCATATAGCCTTCGACCACTAACAGGCGCTGTGGATCGGCGTTATCCTGCTGGGCTTCATAAAGGCCATACAACTGGCGACCTTTATGGAAAATATCGGTTTCCGGGGAGTTCAGGTACTTCGGCAGGGCATCGCCCAGCACGCGTCCACCAAAACCAATGACCCGACCGCGCTTGTCGCGGATGGGGAACATGACTCGCTCGCGGAAGCGATCGTAACTGCGTCCCTGATCGTTGGTGACCAACATACCCGCGTCGATCAGTGCCTGACGGTTCTCAGGATTGCCACCAAACCGTTTCAGGACGTTGTCCCAACCGGGGGGAGCAAAACCAATAGCAAAACGGGTGATAACGTCGCTACTTAATCCTCGCTTTTCCAGGTACTGGCGCGCAGGGGTAGCGGCGGGCTGCATCAGAGACTGTTGATAAAAAGTGTTCAGGCCATCCATCAATTGATAGAGACTTTGCCGTTGATGGCGCTCTATCTGACTTGGACCGTTGCCTGCTTCATACGGCACTTCAAGGTTGTGCATTGCGGCCAGTTCTTCGACGGTTTCCACAAACTCGAGCTTGTCGTAGTTCATGAGAAAGTCGACGGCATTGCCATGCGCGCCACACCCAAAGCAGTGATAAAACTGTTTTTCACCGTTTACGGTGAAAGAGGGGGTTTTTTCGTTATGGAACGGACAGCACGCGTGATAATTCTTGCCCTGCTTTTTCAGCTTAACCCGCGCGTCGATGAGATCGACGATGTCGGTTCTTGCAAGCAGATCGTTGATAAATACGCGTGGGATTCTTCCGGCCATATGCCCCGTTATTTCTAACGACTTATAAACGAAAACAAGCCGCGCATTCCTTCCGGAAGCACGGCCTTACAACTACAACTCAGTCTGAATTGAGAGCTTTGGCTCTCAATAGATTAGTACAGACGAGTGCGGCGTGCGTTTTCGCGAGCCAGTTTCTTCGCGTGACGTTTCACAGCAGAAGCTTTAGCGCGCTTACGTTCGGTAGTCGGTTTTTCATAGAACTCACGACGACGAACTTCCGCCAGAACACCTGCTTTCTCGCAGGAACGCTTGAAGCGACGCAGTGCTACGTCGAACGGCTCGTTTTCACGTACTTTAATTACCGGCATGTAACTCTCACCTTTATAAATTCGGTTTGCCGCTGGCATCTACGCCAGCTTATTTCAAAATGGTGCGGAATTTTACTGCAATTGCTGCTGCTTTGTAAAGCACCGACGCGTTTTTGAAAGGGACTTTTATAAGGAAGGGGAGTATACACGAGGCTTCTTCCTTGGGCGAACAAAGTTTTACATCAACCCGCATTCGACCTACACTGCGCGGTATTAGAGCGAGGTAAAACAAGTTATGCGTGTACTGGGTATTGAAACATCCTGCGATGAAACCGGCATCGCCATTTACGACGATGAAAAAGGTCTTTTAGCCAACCAATTGTATAGTCAGGTGAAATTACACGCTGACTACGGTGGAGTTGTGCCTGAACTGGCTTCGCGCGATCACGTGCGTAAAACCGTTCCGCTGATCCAGGCGGCACTGATTGAAGCTGGATTAACGGCAAAAGATATTGATGCGGTGGCCTATACCGCAGGTCCGGGTCTGGTTGGGGCGCTGCTGGTGGGAGCAACAGTGGGTCGCTCTCTGGCATTCGCTTGGGATGTTCCGGCCATTCCTGTACACCATATGGAAGGCCATTTGCTGGCACCGATGCTGGAAGATAATCCACCGGAATACCCGTTTGTGGCGCTGCTGGTCTCCGGCGGGCATACGCAGCTGATTAGCGTCACCGGTATTGGCCAGTATGAACTGCTGGGCGAATCGATTGATGATGCCGCCGGTGAAGCGTTCGATAAAACGGCCAAACTGCTGGGGCTGGATTATCCAGGGGGGCCGATGTTGTCTAAGCTGGCGTCTCAGGGGGTAGAAAAGCGTTTTGTCTTCCCACGCCCGATGACCGATCGTCCTGGGCTGGATTTTAGCTTCTCTGGTCTGAAAACGTTTGCCGCGAATACCATTCGTAATAACGAAAACGACGATCAGACCCGTGCGGATATCGCTCGTGCGTTTGAAGATGCGGTGGTTGATACGCTGATGATCAAGTGCAAACGCGCGCTGGATCAAACCGGTTTTAAGCGTCTGGTGATGGCGGGGGGCGTAAGCGCCAACCGTACCCTGCGGGCGAAGCTGGCGGAGATGATGCAAAAACGCCGTGGCGAAGTGTTCTATGCGCGCCCGGAATTTTGTACCGACAACGGGGCGATGATCGCCTATGCCGGAATGGTACGTTTTAAAGCCGGTGCTACGGCAGATCTTGGCGTTACCGTGCGTCCGCGCTGGCCGCTGGCGGAGCTACCTGCGGCGTGATGGAAAAAGGGGCGACGATAAGCCGCCCCGGCAGGGTTTACAGTAAAACCAGAGGCATCCACACCAGACCGGTAACTACCAGCAGGACGAGGAATATCAGGCCGAAGATTGCGCCCAGTCGCCAGTAATCGACCGTCGGCAAGTAGCCGCTGCCGTAGTAGATCGGACTCGGTCCGGTAGCGTATGGGGTGAGAATACTGCCCAGACCAATGGCTGCGCCGACCATCAGACAGAATACCGGTAGCGGGATCTCCGGCATTGCCAGCGCGGCGGCAATCATCATCGGTGCCAGTGCAGAGGTATAGGCTGTGGCGCTGGCAAAGAAATAGCGCAAGAGATAGAACACCACGATCAACGCCACCATCACCATAATCGGCGAGTAACCGCTTAGCCCGTTTGCCAGCAGTTTGCCGAACCATGAGATAAAGCCGGTATTGTTCAGCCCGGTGGCAAGGGTAATCAGCGAAGCCAGCCAGAAAAAGACGTTCCATGCCGCTTTATTGCTGACGATGTCATCCCAGCAGATGATGCGCAGTACCAGCATCAGCGCCACTACGCTGTAACCCACCATCGCAGCATCGATATAGTCACCGCCAAAGATCCACAGCACCAGCGCGCCGACCATCAGTACCAGCATCTTTTTCTCGCGGGCGCAAAGTGGCCCCATCGCCTTCAGCTCGGATTCCGCCCAGCGCGGGACCTGATCGCCGGATTTCAGTACCGGCGGGTACAACACATAAGCCAGCCAGGGCACGATCAACACCAGCAAAATACTCAGCGGCAGCATACCCAGGAACCAGTCGCCCCAGCTCAATGCGGTGTGAGAAGCACCTTTCATCAAGCCGATCAGCAGCAGATTTGGCGCCATCGCCGTTAAGAAAATGGCGCTGGTGACGCAGTCGGCGACGATCCCCATCCACATAATATAAGAGCCAATGGAACGGGCGCTGGGATCATTGGGCTGTGAGTTATACAGCGGCGGTAGGTTGCGGATAATCGGGTAGATAATGCCTGCGCCGCGCGCGGAGTTGGACGGCGTAACGGGGGCGAGGATCAGCTCGGAGAACATCACCGCATAGCCGAGAAACAGCGTGCGATGCCCCATCTTTTTCACCAGCCACAGCGCGATACGCCGACCCAGACCCGTCTTCTCATAGCCGGTGCCAAACATAAAGGCGGCGAAAATCAGCCAGATAACCGAGTTAGAAAAACCCGACACCGCCCACGATAGCGATTTGGCGGTAAATTTAAACCCGTCCTGTGCGAGTTGCTCCGGGCTGAACAGCAACCACGGCGACAGCACGGCAATGATCGAAATGCCAATCATCGCTATCACCGCGCCGGGTACAGGTTCCAAAATAAGCCCTACAATCACGCCGGTAAAGACAGCAAAATAGAGCCAGGTGTGGCTCTCAAGACCGTCAGGAACGGGCAAAACAGCAATAATGGCGATGACCACCAGCGGAGTCAGGTATCGCCACCAACCAGCTAAAAGTGCCATTGTTGTATCCCTGCGAAAGGAGGAGAGGGTTGCGCCTCTCCGGGAGAGTTATTTGATGTAGTGCACGTGCTCGCAGATTTCGTCGACAATAGGGTCACGACGTTGAGCGAACAGCTTTTTGTTTTCGGCGATTAGGTTGTTGCCGTGGGTATCGATGGAAACAATCAACGGGCCGAACTCTTTAACCCGACACACCCACAGGGATTCCGGCATGCCCAGCTCCGTCCAGTGCACTTCTTCAATTTCTTCAACCTGGGTTGCCGCCACAACTGCGCAGCCAGCCGGGAAGATCACGTGCAGTGCTTTAAACTGCTTGCAGCCTTCTTCGGTCAGCGGTCCCATGCCGCCCTTGCCGACCACCAGCTTGACGCCAGTCTGCTGGATAAACTCTTTCTCAAAGGCTTCCATACGCATGCTGGTGGTTGGGCCGACGGAGACCATTTCCCATTTTTCAACGTTTTTACGCACGATCGGTCCGGCGTGGAAAATGGCTTTACCGTTCAGATCGTAAGGGATCGGGCGCTTTAGTTCGATCAAGCGGCGGTGGCACACGTCGCGACAGGTCACCAACGTACCGGTCAGATAAATGACATCGCCGACGTGAATGTCTTCCAGATCTTCGGCTTTGATCGGGGTTGTCAGGATCTTTTTCATAACGCGCTCCGGGTGTGAGACAGATTTTCGAAGGAGAGATCGGCATGAACCAACAGCGTGCCGCGACGGTGAGCCCAGCAGCCGGTAGAAACGGCAACGCCGATAGTTGACGGGTGGCGTGCGGCGGATTCGATATGCACGCCCATCACGGAACTGTTGCCTGTCAGCCCTTGTGGGCCAATGCCCAGGCGATTAAGACCCTCTTCCAGGCGCAGCTCCAGCTCGGCGGCTTTGGGATTGGGATGGCGTGAGCCAATCGGGCGCAGCACGGCTTTGCGTGACAGTACGGCTGCGGTTTCAACGGACGTCGCGATCCCTACGCCCACCAGCACCGGTGGGCAGGCGTTGACTGCCAGCGTTGAGATGTTCTCAAAAACAAACTTCACCACGCCTTCGTAGCCTTCAGAAGGCATTAATACCTTGGAACGCCCCGGTAGCGTGCAGCCGCCGCCTGCCATGTAGACTTCGATCTCTGCGTCATCGCCGTCAGGGATGATGTCCCAGGTGACCCACGGCACGCCGGTGCCGGTATTTTTGCCGGTGTTCACTTCGTCAAAAATCTCTACCGCGTTATGGCGTAGCGGTGCTTTCACGGTGGCGTCTTCAACGGCCTGTTTCAAAATGCTTTGCAGTTCACCCAGCAGCGGAAAACGCGAACCGACCTTCACAAAGAACATGATTTCACCGGTGTCCTGGCACGCCGGGCGATTCAGGTCGATCGCCTTTTGCATGTTGTCAAACATGGTGTGGTAGATAATTTTACCCATCGGCGAAGTCTCGCCTTCGCGTAGTTGTTTTAATTTATCCACGACGTCGTCGGGCATACGGGTAGAAATCATGGCGGTAAAGTCTGCGACAATGTTAGTCAGCGTATTTATCGCATTTTGGTTATTTTTATTGCTCATCATGTCAACTCCAGTTCTTTTATTTGTCTGGAAATAAATTCTCCGCTACAAACTACCACTAAAAATGTGGTTTTATATTTTTTAGCGCTGTGAATAACTAATTAACAGTTCGTGAATGATGCCCGCTTAAGGCAATAAAAATTGCGCAAAGGCAGGGTTTACTTTGTTCCGGGGAATTACACTGCGGTTAACACCTTCACGGATATCCTGAACATGCTGAATACCTATCCCCTGGCGAAAGACCTGCAGGTCCTGGTTGAAATTGTTCATAGCGGCAGCTTTAGCGCGGCAGCGGCGACCCTTGGGCAGACGCCCGCGTTTGTGACAAAACGCATTCAGATCCTTGAGTCTACGCTGGGGGCTACGCTGCTCAACCGCTCCGCGCGCGGCATGGCGTTAACGGAAAGCGGTCAGCGGTGCTATGAACATGCGCAGGAGATCCTCGCCCGTTATCAGCATCTGGTGGATGACGTCACGCAGATCAAAACGCGCCCGGAAGGGATGATCCGTATTGGCTGTAGTTTTGGATTTGGTCGCAGTTATATTGCCCCGGCAATTACCGAATTAATGCACCGCTATCCTGAATTACAGGTGCATTTTGAACTGTACGACCGACAAATTGATTTAGCCCAGGATAATATCGACCTGGATATTCGTATTAACGATGATATCCCCGATTATTATATTGCGCATTTGTTAACGAAAAATAAAAGAATATTGTGTGCAGCACCGGCATATTTACAAAAATACGGCGGACCAAAAACGCTACAGGAATTAAGTCGCCATGATTGTCTGGTAACCAAAGAACGCGATATGACTCACGGGGTGTGGGAACTTGATAATGGCCAGGAGAAAAAAACGGTCAAAGTGGCGGGACACCTTTCTTCCAACAGCGGTGAGATTGTGTTGCATTGGGCGTTACAGGGAAAAGGGATCATGCTGCGTTCTGAGTGGGACGTGCAGCCGTTTCTGCTCAGCGGTGAACTGGTTCGCGTATTGCCGCAGTATGCGCAGAGCGCCAATATTTGGGCGGTGTACCAGGAACCGTTGTATCGCAGCGTCAAACTGCGGGTGTGCGTGGAGTTTCTGGCAACGTGGTGCCAGCAGCGGTTGGGCAAGCCGGCTGATGGGTATCAAATCCTTTAAGCTATGGGCCGGATAAGACGCATTAACGTCGCCATCCGGCAATATCATCACTCAGGATCTTTTTCGCGCTTTTTCTTCAGCTTGGTCCAGATCTTCGTCTCCTGGCGACGCCACAGACGCTGGATGTTGTCATGATGGCGCAGCAAAATTAAGCACGACAGCATGGAAACCGGGAAGGTGAACTGCGGTTTGAACCACCAGACATAGAACGGGGCTATCAGGGCGCTGACGATGGCGCCTAACGATGAATAACCGCTCAGTAAGACGGTCAGCAGCCAGGTGCCAGCCATTACGCCGGTTAAATCCCAGCCAATCGGCGCAATGGCGCCAAAGGCGGTGGCGACGCCTTTCCCACCTTTAAAGCCGAAGAACACCGGCCAGATGTGTCCCAGGCAGGCGGCAATAGCAATTAACCCCAACCAGAAAGGGCTGACGCCTAGCGCGTAGGCACCCCACACGGGTAACATACCCTTCAGGACATCAAAAATCAGCACGGCTACGGCGGCTCCCTTGCCACCGATTCGCAATACGTTTGTCGCGCCCGGATTTCCAGAACCGCTGTCACGCGGGTCAGGTAATCCAGCGAGGCGGCATACCAGAATGGCACTGGAAATTGAGCCGCAGAGGTACGCGAAGATAATCATTCCAGGCGCGATTGCACTCATAAGCTGTTCCGTTTTGAAAATGTCGTGTAAAACGCTACTTCTGTGGATAATACGCATATTTCGCCGGAAGTGGTATCCGGGTTAGCCAAAAAGCAGGCAGGTCGTGATGGATATTGTATTTATAGAGCAACTTTCGGTAATCACCACTATCGGTGTTTACGACTGGGAACAAACGATCGAACAAAAACTGGTGTTCGATATCGAAATGGCGTGGGATAACCGCAAGTCAGCCAAAAGCGACGATGTTGCTGATTGTCTGAGCTATGCTGATATCGCACAAACGGTTGTCAGCCATGTGGAAGGCGGGCGTTTTGCGCTGGTTGAACGCGTAGCGGAAGAGGTGGCAGATCTTCTGCTGAGCCGCTTTAATTCCCCGTGGGTACGCATCAAACTCAGCAAACCAGGGGCGGTGGCGCGGGCAGCAAACGTCGGCGTTATCATTGAGCGTGGCAATAATCTGAAAGAAAATAATTAAATTAATAATATCTAAACCAAACGGGTATAAAAGAGTCCTAACGTTGGCTCTGTTTTGCCGTGGTTTTCTATCTAGGGGTTAATTGATGAGTGATATGCACTCGCTGCTGGTGGCGGCAATTTTGGGTGTGGTCGAGGGATTGACGGAATTTCTACCCGTTTCCAGTACTGGCCATATGATTATTGTTGGTCACCTGCTGGGATTTGAAGGCGATACCGCAAAAACATTTGAAGTCGTGATCCAACTCGGATCTATTCTGGCGGTCGTGGTGATGTTCTGGCGACGCTTGTTTGGTCTGATTGGCATTCACTTTGGTAAAGCCCCGCATGAAGGCACCGGGAAGGGACGGCTGACGCTGGGGCATATCCTGTTAGGGATGATCCCGGCGGTGGTGCTGGGATTGATATTTCACGACACCATCAAATCACTGTTTAACCCGATCAACGTGATGTATGCGCTGGTGGTGGGGGGCGTGCTGCTGATTGCCGCAGAATGCCTGAAGCCTAAAGAGCCGCGCGCGCCGGGTCTGGACGATATGACTTATCGTCAGGCGTTTATGATTGGTTGCTTCCAGTGTCTGGCGCTGTGGCCGGGATTTTCCCGCTCCGGGGCGACCATTTCAGGCGGTATGCTAATGGGTGTGAGCCGCTACGCGGCATCGGAATTCTCCTTCCTGCTGGCGGTGCCGATGATGATGGGCGCCACGGCGCTGGATCTCTACAAAAGCTGGTCGTTCCTGAGTACGTCAGATATCCCGATGTTTGCAGTAGGCTTCGTGACGGCGTTTGTGGTAGCGCTGGTGGCGATCAAAACCTTCCTGCAACTGATTAAACGTATCTCGTTCATTCCGTTTGCGATTTATCGTTTTGTAGTGGCTGCCGCCGTTTACGTGGTGTTCTTCTAAAAAATCACCAGACGCGCTGCCTACGCTTTCGGGCAGCGCTGTTCCTTCCAGTTTGCCACCGCCGCAATGCGACGCCGGGTTAACTCTTCGCGTATTTCTGGTCCTTTGAATCCCGCCTCAACGACATCTTTCGTTGGCACTGTCTGTGCAACCTGCCAGGCCTCGCGCAGCAGTCTGCCCTGCGGATAATCCGCGGCTTCAAAACCGGTTCGCCCCCGTACGTCGGCCTCGCTGGTCAGGGCAATTTGCTCCACACGCTGCGGTTTACGCCAGGCATCGATAGAATCAAAAAGCTTAACGATGGTTTTCGGCTGCAGGATCGGGAAGGTATGAATCAGATCGTGGAATTCAGCTACCAGTTTGGCTAAATCGCGGATGTCATTGGGTACGCGCAGGCGCTGGCAGAGTTGTTCTACCAGCTTGACGCCCGCAGGGCCATGACCGTGATGGCGCGGCCACAGCGATTTTGGCGTCAGTGCCTTACCTACATCGTGGCACAACGTAGCGAAACGCACGTCAACGTTCGGGCTTAACATGGCCGCCATCGAGAGTGTCATCAGCGTGTGAATGCCGGTGTCGATTTCCGGGTGCCACTGGGCCGGTGCCGGGACGCCAAACAGCGCATCTATTTCCGGGAACAGGACGCGCAGTGCGCCGCAGTCGCGCAGGACCTGAAAAAAGACCTGTGGATTACGGGTGGTTAACGCATTTTCTGTTTCTTTCCAAACCCGCTCCGGCGTCAGATGCTCCAGTTCTCCGGCGGCGGTCATCTTGCGCATTAACGCCATGGTTTCATCGGCGATGCGAAAGCTGAGGTGCGCGTAGCGGGCAGCAAAGCGCGCCACGCGCAACACGCGCAGCGGATCTTCGCTAAAAGCGGGGGATACATGGCGCAGTAGACGATTTTCCAGATCGTGACGTCCGTGATACGGGTCGAAAATCTCCCCGTCGTCATCGCGGGCCATCGCGTTGATCGTCAGGTCGCGGCGCTGGAGATCGGCTTCCAGCGTTACGTCTGGCGCAGCGTAGCAGGTAAATCCGGTGTAGCCTGAGCCTGATTTTCGTTCGGTACGCGCCAGCGCATACTCTTCACGCGTTTGCGGATGGAGAAAAACAGGAAAATCGCGGCCTACCTGCTGGTAGCCCGCGTCAAGCATCTGTTGCGGCGTGGCGCCGACGACAACCCAATCTTTATCTTTAACCGGTAGTCTTAATAACGCATCCCGAACAGCTCCACCGACCAGATAAATCTTCACGCCACTTTCCTTTTGAAAAAAATCATCCCTTAATCATATGTCAGTGTGGCGGAGAAGGCGATTCAGTTCATCCAGCGATCTTTTCGTTTACGGCTTGGGATCATATGCGGCAGCACCAGGCCGAGTAGCAGACCCAGTCCCAGCACGCCGCCGCCATACATAAACCACTGCATGATGATGGTACGCTGCTTGTCATCCAGCTGCAGGTTGGCTGCGCTGACTTTCTTTTGCGCCACGATAAGCTCGTTCTTCAGCTTCTGGTTTTCTGCTTTTAACCCGTCGATCACGCTGTCGCTTTGCGCCACTTTTTGCTGCATATCGGCGGTGCGCTGATTCCATGTGGTATCGATATTATTGAGCTTATCAGTCAGCGTTTTAACCTGGTTTTCCAGATCAGGAACGCGGGTACGCAGGCTTGGCGTACTGTTCAGCTCTTTCAGCGGGATCCAGGCAGTACGTCCGGTGCTGTCTTTCACCTGGGCGTAATTGGTGCTGGCATCGGTCTGTAACAAAATCACTTCCTCGCCGGCGTTAACCGTACCCACGAGGCGATAATTATCTCCCGGACCGCTACGGACCCAGGTGTTCAGTTCATCAGAGACATAGCGCTTTTCTTCGGCATGGGAGACGGCAGTGGCGCTAAGTGCAAGTAAAGTTAATCCAATCAGGCGTAATTTTGGCATCAGGCTGTCGTTATTGTCATAGAAAGTGGAACGATAGTAGTGGCATCAGTGTCTCTACGCAAAGCATTCGACATCAATCGGAATCATCTGTGTCCTTTTTGCCACTACTCGAAACTTTTACGCCCGTCAAATTGCTCGTTGCATGGCAATTTGGCGCAAAATACTATCTACTGACAATCAAGAACGAACTTAGTTCGCAGTCTGTTTACTCAACTGTGACATAACCCATAAGTACAAGACCATGGCCCAGGAAATCGAATTAAAATTTATCGTCAACAATGATGCTGTTGATGCATTACGCGAACGTCTGAATACGCTGGGGGGAGAGCATCATGCGCCCAGCCAGTTGCAGAATATTTACTACGAAACGCCGGATGGATGGTTGCGTAGCCATGATATGGGACTGCGTATTCGCGGCGAGAACGGTCATTATGAAATGACCCTGAAAATTGCCGGACGGGTGACGGGGGGTTTGCATCAACGGCCGGAATATAACGTTGCGCTAAGCGCGCCTGAGCTGGATCTGACGCTGCTTCCAGCCGACGTCTGGCCGAATGGTGAGCTGCCAGCCGATCTCGCCTCTCAGGTACAACCGCTGTTCAGCACCCATTTTTACCGTGAGAAATGGCACCTTGATGTCGACGGTAGCAGGATTGAAATGGCCCTCGATCTGGGGGAAGTGAAAGCGGGCGAGTTTGCTGAACCCATCTGTGAACTTGAACTCGAATTGCTAAGTGGCGATACCCGTGCGGTACTGAAGCTGGCAAACCAGTTGGTTTCGCAAACCGGCTTACGCCAGGGCAGCCTGAGTAAGGCGGCGCGTGGTTATCATCTGGCGCGAGGAAATGCTCCGCGAGAACTGAAGCCGACGAGCATTCTGCAAGTCCCGGCCAAGGCCAGCATTGAGCAGGGGCTGGAAGCCGCGCTGGAGCTGGCATTGGCGCAATGGCAGTATCATGAGGAGTTATGGGTTCGCGGCGTAAAAGGCGCAAAAGCCGAAGTACTGGCGGCGATGGGGCTGGTGCGTCACATCCTGATGCTGTTTGGCGGGAATGTTCCGCGTAAAGCGAGCGCTCACTTACGTGATTTGCTGGTCCAGTCGGAAGCCACCATTGCTTCTGAAGTTTCTGCGGTGTCTGCGGTTTACAACCCGCAAACGGCGATGGCAAAACTGGCGCTCACCGAGTGGCTGGTGAGCAAAGGGTGGCAACCGTTCCTCGATGCGAAAGCGCAGACCAAGATTGCCGATTCATTCAAGCGTTTCTCTGATACCCATCTTTCTCGACATGCCGCTGAATTGAAATCGGTTTTTTCTCAGCCATTGGGCGATCAGTATGCCGATCAGATCCCACGCCTGACGCGTAATATTGACAGCATTCTGATGCTGGCGGGCTACTACGACAAAAATGTGGCAGCGGAATGGATTGCTAACTGGCAGGGCTTACGTCATGCCATCATGACTCGCCAACATATTGAAATTGAACACTATCGTAACGAAGCGATCTCTGAGGAGCCATTCTGGCTGCACAGCGGTAAGCGATAATCAGGCCCACGAGGCTGAACCCTTGATCGCAATTTGCAAAGGATAACCCGTAAATGCAGCAGCTCTCTTCATCGTTACAGCAGTACTGGCCGACCGTTGTTGAGCGGCTGCCAGCAGCAATACCTGAAGCGTCGCTTAGCATGCAGGCGAAGTCAGTGCTCACATTCAGTGATTTTGTTCGCGACAGCCTGATTGCCCACCCCGAGTGGCTGGCAGAGCTGGAAAGCGCACCGCCGCTGGCGGATGAATGGCAGCATTACGGCGGCTGGCTGCAGCAAGCATTGGCTGACGTCTATGATGAACCGGCGCTGATGCGTGAACTGCGCGTTTTTCGCCGCCGCATTATGGTGCGCATTGCCTGGGCGCAGACGCTGTCGCTGGTAACAGAAGAGAGTATTTTGCAGCAGTTAAGCCATCTGGCCGAAACGCTGATTATTGCCGCGCGAGACTGGTTGTATGACGCCTGCTGTCGTGAGTGGGGAACCCCGTGCAGTTTTGACGGTACCCCGCAGCCGCTGCTGATTTTGGGGATGGGAAAACTGGGCGGCGGCGAGCTGAATTTTTCCTCTGATATTGACCTGATCTTCGCCTGGCCGGAACATGGCTCAACGCAGGGCGGACGGCGTGAGCTGGATAACGCGCAGTTCTTTACCCGAATGGGCCAGCGGCTGATCAAAGTGTTAGACCAACCGACAATGGATGGGTTTGTCTATCGGGTGGATATGCGCTTACGTCCGTTTGGTGACAGCGGCCCGCTGGTGCTGAGCTTCTCCGCACTGGAGGATTATTACCAGGAACAAGGGCGCGACTGGGAACGCTACGCGATGGTTAAGGCGCGTATTATGGGCGACGTTGACGGCACCTACGTCAGCGAACTGCGCGCCATGCTGCGGCCTTTTGTCTTTCGTCGCTATATCGATTTCAGCGTGATCCAGTCGCTGCGTAATATGAAAGGGATGATTGCCCGTGAAGTGCGCCGCCGCGGCCTGAAAGATAACATTAAGCTGGGGGCAGGCGGCATTCGTGAAATCGAATTTATCGTCCAGGTCTTCCAGCTTATTCGCGGCGGGCGCGAGCCGTCGCTGCAATCTCGTTCGCTGCTGCCTACGCTTAGCGCCATCAATGCACTGCATTTGTTGTCTGATACCGATGCGGATCACCTGCGTGCGGCTTACCTCTTTTTACGTCGTCTGGAAAACCTGTTGCAGAGTATTAACGATGAACAGACCCAGACGCTGCCGGGCGATGAGCTGAACCGCGCGCGGCTGGCGTGGGCCATGGGGGCGGATGACTGGTCGCAGTTAACTGATGTGCTGGCCGTTCACATGGGTAACGTGCGTCGGGTGTTCAACGAGTTAATCGGCGATGATGAAACCGATACCCAGGAAGAGTCGCTGTCGGAACAGTGGCGCGAACTGTGGCAGGATGCCTTGCAGGAAGATGACACTACCCCGGTGCTGACGCATCTGGCGGATGACGATCGACGCCGCGTGCTGGCCCTGATCGCAGATTTTCGCAAAGAGCTGGATAAGCGCACCATCGGTCCGCGTGGACGCCAGGTGCTGGATCATTTGATGCCGCATTTGCTGAGCGATGTCTGCTCCCGTGATGATGCCTCAGTGCCGCTGTCGCGTATTACCCCGCTGCTGGTGGGTATTGTCACCCGCACGACCTATCTGGAATTGCTGAGCGAATTTCCCGGGGCGCTGAAGCACCTGATTTCACTGTGCGCTGCCTCGCCGATGGTCGCCAGCCAGCTGGCGCGTTATCCGCTGTTGCTCGACGAGCTGCTGGATCCAAACACCTTGTATCAGCCCACCGCGACGGACGCCTACCGCGATGAGCTACGCCAGTATTTGCTGCGCGTACCGGAAGATGACGAAGAGCAGCAACTGGAAGCGCTGCGTCAATTTAAGCAGACGCAACTGCTGCGTATTGCGGCGGCCGATATCGCCGGGACGTTGCCGGTTATGAAGGTGAGCGACCATTTAACCTGGCTGGCTGAAGCCATTATTGATGCTGTAGTCCAGCAGGCGTGGACGCAAATGGTCGCCCGCTACGGGCAACCGACGCATCTTGGCGATCGCGAAGGCCGCGGTTTTGCCGTCGTCGGTTACGGCAAGCTGGGCGGTTGGGAGCTGGGTTACAGCTCCGATCTCGATTTGATCTTCCTGCACGATTGCCCGATGGACGTGATGACCGATGGCGAGCGTGAAATTGACGGGCGGCAGTTCTATTTGCGCCTCTCCCAGCGCATCATGCATCTGTTCAGTACCCGTACGTCTTCCGGCATTTTGTATGAGGTGGATGCGCGACTGCGTCCGTCCGGTGCCGCAGGCATGCTGGTGACATCAACCGAAGCCTTCGCCGATTACCAGCGCAACGAAGCCTGGACATGGGAGCATCAGGCGCTGGTGCGTGCTCGCGTAGTGTACGGCGACCCGCAGCTGACCTCTCAGTTTGACGCAGTGCGTCGCGATATCATGACTCTCGCCCGTGACGCAAAAACGTTGCAGACCGATGTGCGCGAAATGCGTGAGAAAATGCGTTCCCATTTAGGTAATAAGCATCGCGATCGCTTTGATATCAAAGCGGATGAAGGCGGTATCACCGACATTGAGTTTATTACTCAATATCTGGTACTGCGCTATGCCCATGAAAAACCGAAGCTGACGCGTTGGTCGGATAACGTGCGCATTCTGGAATTACTGGCGCAAAACGACATTATGGATGAGCAGGAAGCGCTGGCGCTGACTCGCGCCTATACCACGCTGCGTGATGAACTCCATCACCTTGCGTTGCAGGAGCTTCCGGGCCATGTGGCGCCGGAGTGCTTCAGCGCTGAGCGTACGCTGGTGCGTGACAGCTGGCAGAAGTGGCTGGTTGCCGAGTGAAGTGTGCTATGATCGCGCGCAAATTTTAAGACCCTCAGAGAATCTCTCAGGAGACAGGAATGAAAGTAACGCTGCCAGAGTTTGAACGTGCAGGAGTCATGGTTGTCGGTGATGTGATGCTGGATCGCTACTGGTATGGACCTACCAGCCGTATTTCACCAGAAGCCCCGGTCCCGGTAGTTAAAGTGGATACCATTGAAGAACGTCCCGGCGGCGCGGCAAACGTGGCGATGAACATTGCCTCTCTGGGAGCAAATTCCCGTCTGGTGGGTCTGACCGGCATTGACGATGCGGCACGTGCGCTGAGTAAAACGCTGGCGGACGTGAACGTGAAATGTGACTTCGTTTCGGTGCCGACGCATCCGACGATCACCAAACTGCGTGTGCTTTCTCGCAACCAGCAGCTGATCCGCCTCGACTTCGAAGAAGGCTTTGAAGGTGTGGATCCGCAGCCATTGCACGATCGTATTAATCAGGCGCTGGGCTCTATCGGTGCCTTGGTGCTTTCTGATTATGCCAAAGGCGCGCTGGCCAGCGTGCAGCAGATGATTGCCCTGGCGCGTAAAGCAGGGGTTCCGGTGCTTATCGATCCGAAAGGCACTGATTTTGAACGCTATCGTGGTGCAACGCTGCTGACGCCAAATCTGTCCGAGTTTGAAGCGGTCGCCGGTAAGTGTAAAAGTGAAGAAGAACTGGTTGAGCGCGGCATGAAGGTGATTGCTGATTTTGACCTTTCTGCACTGCTGATCACCCGTTCCGAGCAGGGGATGACGCTATTGCAGCCGGGTAAAGCACCGCTGCATATGCCGACGCAGGCGCAGGAAGTCTATGACGTGACCGGTGCAGGCGATACGGTTATCGGCGTGCTTGCGGCGACGCTTGCGGCGGGTAACTCGCTGGAAGAGGCGTGCTATTTTGCTAACGCCGCGGCGGGCGTGGTCGTCGGTAAGTTGGGGACGTCCACCGTTTCGCCTATTGAGCTGGAAAACGCTGTGCGCGGTCGCGCGGATACCGGCTTTGGCGTGATGACAGAAGCAGAGCTGAAACAGGCCGTTGCCAGCGCCCGCAAGCGCGGTGAGAAAGTGGTGATGACCAACGGTGTTTTTGACATCCTGCATGCGGGCCACGTCTCCTATCTGGCAAATGCGCGTAAGCTGGGCGATCGCCTGATTGTGGCCGTTAACAGCGACGCATCGACCAAACGCCTGAAAGGCGAAACGCGCCCGGTCAACCCGCTTGAGCAACGCATGATTGTGCTGGGCGCGCTGGAGTCCGTCGACTGGGTCGTTTCTTTTGAAGAAGATACCCCGCAGCGACTGATTGCGGGCGTCCTGCCGGATCTGCTGGTAAAAGGTGGTGACTATAAGCCGGAGCAGATTGCGGGCAGCGAAGAGGTGTGGGCTAATGGCGGTGAAGTGCTGGTGCTGAACTTCGAAGACGGCTGCTCAACGACCAATATCATCAAAAAGATCCAGAAAGACAGCGATAAATAACAAATGCTGGAAACGCGTCGAAATTTTCATTTTGGTGCGTTTCCCGCTGTTGACGCTGCTGTTTTTTCGACCTAAAGTACAGGAATAAGGGTGAGAGGGGATTTCTCCCCCCTCTGATTGACTGTTAGTAAGTGGCGAAACTTATCAGTAACAGCACAACCAGTATGATGACTTGCTGCATCATAACCCTTTCCTTATTAAAGCCCCTTGCTGACAAGGCGATTGCTAGTGAGCGACCTGACAGGGGCAAGGGCTTTTTCCCACCGATTTCTTATTGCTGGAGCATCCACGCAAAACGCCGCCCCAGAATAAAAAATCCCCGGCTTTATGGGCCAGGGATGGGGGATTCGAGGCAGAAGTTGTTATTCTGCTTTTACCGTTGCTTCATTATTCACTTCTGCTACCGCAGATGCGTTTAACGGGGTTGTGAGGGCGTGAAGCGAACCGCCGGATAAGCCAATTTCATTTAACAGCGAGTCAATCAGCGGTGCCTGGGTACGATAAGAAAGGGCGGCTGATAACGCCTGCTCCGCCAGGTTTCCACCGCTTACGTTACCTGCGGTCACTTCACCGACTGCGCCACCGCGATTCAGGCCGTCAACCTGGATGATCTTAATCCCGTCGATAGACTTCATCGGCTCCACAGATTTCTCAATCACCGCAGGCAGAGACTGCAACAGCGCCAGTTTGAACTTCAGACTGGTTTGTTCGTCGGAAAGCACGTTGATGGCATCGTTTAGCGCACGCTGGGCTTCGGCTTCCGCCAGACCTTTTTTACGTGTGGCTTCGGCCAGTTCAACAATCGCCGCCGCCTGCAATTCTGCGGCTTCTTTTTCGGCCTTCGCCCGGACGGTCAGTTCAACCGCCTGGGTTTCTGCATCCTGTGCAGCGGCGATCAGCGCAACCTGTTTCGCACGATCCGCTTCTGCGGTCTGGCGGGTGGTTTCTACATTCTGCTGAGCGCGAACCGCTTCAGCCAGTGCATCGTTAGCGCGCGCTTCGGCCTGAGACTGCTGTTCGGACTTGGCGGCAATGGCTATGGATTTGGTCTGATTAGCAATCTCCGTTACCTGCTGTTGTTCGATTTCTTTAATGCGAACTTCACGCTCGGCTTCGACTTTTCTCGAACGAACGGCCTGCTCGCGTTCGATCTCCGTCTCCTGAATCTGGCGCTCGGCAAGAATACGCGTCTGTTCCGCTTCACGGTGACGTTCGGCCTCAAAGGCGGCGATTTTCGCGTTTTGCTCGGCGGTGCGGGTTTTCACCTGCTGTTCCTGCTCAAGCGTCATAAAGGCTTCCTGCTGCTCGATTTCCAGTTTGCGCGCCAGCGCATCGCGATTCTTCTCGCGCACCGCAACTTCAACGTCCTGTTCAACTTCGTTACGTTCGCGACGACGACGTTCGGTTTCCTGCGTCAGTTTCGTCAGACCTTCGGCGTCGAAGGCGTTATTTGGATTGAAATGTACTTTTTCTGTCTGGTTAAAGTTGGTTAACGAGACGCTTTCCAGTTCCAGACCGTTTTTAGACAGGTCTTCCGCCACGGTATTCTGGACACCCTGAACGAAGTTTTCTCGGGTATCCTGCAGTTCATGCATGGTCATTTGTGATGCGGTGGCGCGCAGGGCATCGACAAATTTATCTTCGATCAGTACACGTAAATCTTCCGGTGACAGTGTGCGTTGCCCCAGCGTCTGGGCGGCAGTGGCAATACCTTCAAAGGAGGGTTTTACTCTGACAAAGAATGCGACGACGACGTCAACACGCATACGGTCTTTGGTGATCAGACTGTCAACGGTGGAACGGCTGACCTCGAGCTTGAGGGTATTCATGTTGATAGGAATGATTTCGTGGAAGATAGGCATAACAATCGCGCCGCCGCTCATCACCACTTTCTGCCCACCAAGTCCGGTTCGCACGAATGCCTGTTCTGCAGACGCGCGGCGATAAAGGCGAGCAAAGATAATGCCGATTATTAATAAGACGACCACCGCCACAATGGCGGTAAACATCCATGAAGGTAACATGCCAAAAACATCATCCATTGTGTTATTCCCTTAAAGTAAAAATAAAACTACAAAACATTCGGCCAGGGGTTTAGCTCTGCTAAATAACGCGTTGCGGAGAGTTGGCAGATAATCAGCACCTTGTCCCCTTTTTTAAATTCTTTCCCTGTTTCAGGTTCCAGCAGCAAATAGTGGGTTTGCCCGAATTTATCGGTAAATTTTCCTTCACACGGGGTTCCGGCAATCGCGGAATGTCCGGTAATAATCGCCATGCTACCGATAAACTCTTCTTCGGCGAGGGCGGTGGTTTCATCCCGCGGCAGCCACGGAGCAATAATTTTTCCGCTGTAATGCACGGCGAAGACAGCCAGAATAAAACTCACCGGCGCAAGCAGCAGGTTGCTGAGCGGAGCTTGCCACAGTGTGACCCAGCCATGCTGTACGAGGATGCCGAAGAGTCCAAAGAAACCTGCGAGTAAACACAGCACGATCAGCGCGGGAATCCGTCCGATATTCAGATAGTGCAGCGCTTGTCCAATATTGCCGGAGGTCAGGGAATCGTAGTGGTCGAGATGCGCATCCAGTGCGCCTGAAAGAAAATGACCAAAAATAAGAGAGACAATTTCCAGTAGGCCAATAAGTAGAACAAATGAAATAGCAAACAGGTACGGGCTGTTATATTCCGCAAATAAGATCAAGTATCGTCCTCCTGTAACCGCGTTCCCTGATAGTGTCAAAAGTGATGGTTTTACCTCTTACTTTTACATAACGTTACAATAGCATGTCCCCCCTGTTCCTTAAATCCGAAAAGAGGCTCATCCCCCTCTTAGATTTCGTAGGAAACTGTGAACCAGGGCTATAAATTTGCGCACATTATGTACAGAACAACTTCCGGTATAGGGAAATACTGAAATCAGAAAAAGCATATGGCCTTAACAGATATTCAATAACTGGAGGGTATGCTCATGAACAGCAATATGTATTCACTGAACAATTTTGATTTCCTGGCCCGTAGTTTTGCCAGGATGCAGGCTGAGGGCCACCCTGTTGATATCCAGGCCGTAACCGGCAACATGGATGAAGAGCACCGCAGTTGGTTTTGCAAACGCTATGCGCTGTATTGCCAGCAGGCAACTGAGGCGAAAAAATTAGAGCTGGAACACTAACAGATTAACGGGCCTTGCGGCCCGTTGTCGTTTTTATGCTTGCGGATCTACTGGCGGGATAGCTGGAGCAGGCTTCACTTCAGCCGGTTTCTCACGTGCTTCAAGCTCGGTCAGGCGTTGTTCAAGCAGCGCCAGCTTTTCACGGGTGCGCAGCAACACCTGGGTTTGTACATCAAACTCTTCGCGGCTTACCAGATCCAGGCGTGTCAGCTGCGATTGCAGCGTCTGGCGAATCTTTTTCTCGACGTCTTCCCCAAACTCGCGGATCCCTTTCGGCATCGACTCGTGGACCTGACGAGCAATCTGCTCAATTTTTTTCGGGTCAATCATGGTGGTTTCCCTGAATTGGTACGTGTTGCTGCCCATTGTAGTGCGATATGGCAGCGGCATAAACCAGAATTGTGTGAAGCTAAGTCAAGCAAAGGCGTTGATGAAGGTAATCAATAGCGTTATAGTTAACTCGCTTATTCTCAGGGCGGGGCGAAATTCCCCACCGGCGGTAAATCAACTGACGTTGAAAGCCCGCGAGCGCTTTTCGTGAACGCGAAAAGGTCAGCAGATCCGGTGTAATTCCGGGGCCGACGGTTAGAGTCCGGATGGGAGAGAGTAACGATCCAGTCGGGCATGGACCCGCTCACGTTATTTTTTTGCCGCTTAGACGGTACTCCTAAGACTGCCCTGATTCTGGTAACCATAATTTTAGTGAGGTTTTTTTACCATGAATCAGACGCTACTTTCCTCTTTTGGTACGCCTTTCGAACGTGTTGAACATGCGCTGTCTGCGCTGCGTGAAGGACGCGGTGTGATGGTGCTTGACGACGAAGATCGTGAAAACGAAGGCGATATGGTTTTCCCGGCAGAGACCATGACCGTTGAACAGATGGCACTGACCATCCGTCACGGTAGCGGTATTGTTTGCCTGTGCATCACTGAAGATCGACGTAAGCAGCTCGATCTGCCAATGATGGTGGAAAATAACACCAGTGCTTACGGTACGGGCTTTACTGTCACCATTGAAGCCGCTGAAGGCGTAACCACCGGCGTTTCTGCTGCTGACCGTGTTACCACGGTTCGCGCGGCAGTTAAAGACGGCGCTAAACCTTCCGATCTGAACCGTCCGGGACACGTTTTCCCGCTGCGTGCTCAGGCTGGCGGCGTGTTGACCCGTGGTGGTCACACTGAAGCAACTATCGATCTGATGACGCTGGCAGGGTTTAAACCAGCCGGGGTGCTGTGTGAGCTGACCAATGACGATGGCACCATGGCGCGTGCGCCAGAGTGCATCGAATTTGCCGGTAAGCATAATATGGCTGTGGTTACTATCGAAGACCTGGTGGCTTATCGTCAGGCGCACGAGCGCAAAGCCAGTTAATCGCACAGCGACTTGATGAAGAAAAGCCGATGCAATGTCATCGGCTTTTTTTGCTTAGTTGTAGTTAATTTTAAATAATACTACCGTTTCAAATGGTCCGGTCTGAACGGTCTCGCCAGCGACTTGACTTAACTCTGCTTGATAACTTTTCTCTCTGGTCAATAATTCCGTATCAAATTCGGCATACTCTGCGTACGCGTTGTAGGTGGAGAGTGTATTATCTTCCATATTACGGATTTTTAATTGCAAGCCATTCCCTATTCTCAGTGAAGTATCATCTTCTGCTAATTCTTCAGTAGTATAGAATGAAGATGAAACTTTGAATGTATCAGTACATCCACTGTCTGTATTTAAATTCTTTATAGTCTTGATGGAGAAACTTTTGGTCATGGTTTTGGCATTGATTTCCATATTATTAAAGGTGCCAAAGTCAATGGTCTGATTTTCCGGATAGATGTTGAATTTTACGCTACAGTCCAGTACTCGAATTTGATCTAATCCAGTGACATGATATTTCAGGTTAGCGGCATCCGGGCTGACGTTGATACCACCAACACCATCAAACTGCACAAGAATATAATCGCCGATACTACTGGTGTAGTCATGGGGAGGCATAGAGATGACTTTTACATACAGACGCATTCGTGCGATAAACGTTCTCGAGTAGTGTGTATCTTCCGCATTACCTGAGCAAAGATAATGTTCCCAACCGCTGGCTTTGATTTGCGCCGGGTTATAGATCTTCAGTTTCTGATTATCAATACACTGGTGGGTATCAATACTGATAGCACCTTGCGTCGCGTCATAATCAACGCCTTCGTAGGTGACGCCTAACTGGTAGTAGGTATCATTGACAGAAGCATAGGGGTTAACCCAGGCATAAGCGTTTTCACCGCTATATCCATCATCGGAAGTGGCGTTATCACAGTACACGGGAATTTTTATATCATTACTTTCCCAGATTTTGTCGCCAGGTTGGGCATTATTGGGTACAGCAAACGGCTCTATAGCGGTATGGCCCTCAACGGGGCCACCGGAAGTACCAAGATAACAGTGTACCGCCAGCGCTGAACGAAAGGGTGCAGCAATAAATATTAACAGCAGTAATAAACGCAGTACCCGGATCATTTTTTTGCCTCCGGTACGATAAGATCACACTGACCGTGGCATTTTACGTTCAGCAAACGCAGTCCGCCGTAATCATCCATATAACCCAACACATACGTATTTCCGTGATAACTTCCCGCATTTAATGTGGTAGAAGAAAAAGGATTAATCATCTCACTGTTAAAACCCGATAGCTGGCTTTTATCGTCTTTGCCAAAAAAGGCCAGTGTAATGTAGTAGGCCGTCGGGTTGTTAACCTGCAACGTATTTCCCTGCTGGTTGATTTTGAGCTGATGTTCAACTTCTGCTCCGGGTTTTTTCTTTAATGCGGCTGGACGCCAGAACAATTTCAATCGAGATTGCAGGGCCATCTGCACAATGGCATTGCTTCCCTTATTTTCTGGTGCAGGCGGAATTTCTCTGATATTAAAATAAAAGAGGGATTCCCTATCCTGAGGGAGTGAACGAGCCTTATCTTGCTTAACGATGCGCACTTGTGAAATTGCACTGGGATTTAACCGTTGGATTGGGGGTAGGGCGACTAAAAATGTGTCATCCTTATTACCTTTTTCGTTTTCAATCCACGAATAAGCCAAATAGGGCAACTGCTTGCTCTGGTTTTCGATTTTCAGGCTACTGGCTTTCTCATTGCCGTTGAATATTATTCGCGTTCTGTCAGGCTGAATTGCCGCGTGAGAGGTGAGCGATAAAGCGAGTAGTACTATCGGTAATCCTTTGCGTAATGTCATTTTTCATCCTTAATTAATGACAAGGTAAAATTAGGTTTTGCGTGGAGATATCCAGTGCGTCTGGCAATGTGATAGTGCAAGTCTGTTTGTCACCCCACAGCACCGTAAAACGTTGTCCACTGTCTACACCGCCAAGCCAGGCATGGCCCTCTTCGCTGACCATTCCCACTTCTGTATTGCTGGCAATATGCCGAACGATCGCGCCAAGTGGCGGGTAGTCTCCATTCTCCATTCTGATGGCTACAGTGATGTTCTTGCCCGAACGGGACACTAGCGATTTATAACCAATAGCCCCTTCCGTCCATGTTTGACGGGTAATCGTTTCATCTACGGTGACGCCGTCGGGGAGATCGTTCATATTGACGGCGATAGTTGAGGGCTGATAACTGGATATCATCGGCACAACCGCAAAGCCGAAACGGTTGGTGCGGTTGATGTCACCCTGAACAGGGATATCGGCAATGCCATCGGCACCGATCATGACTCTGGGTTCATTGCCAAAGCTGCGACGGTGCAACGCGATGCCGTTACGTGTTGCAGTCATTGAACCGCTCCAACTGGCGCTGACAGAGGTGTAGTCGCTGGCAGCATAGCTTCCGGAGAACTGTAGCTCGCCCGCAGGGGTAGTATGCTGGTAGTTGCCCCTGAATTGCGCGCCGTTATCTGGCTTGTCGGTGGCGGTTCCTGCGGAAACGCCCCAGGTATTACGGGGATCGGAGGAATCATTCCATGAGAGAGTGTTAGTGGTGTTGCTACTATTGCGCATGTCGTAATTCAACCGCCGACCAAAGTCGAAGGGAACGGAGAACGAAACGTAAATCTGCTTATCGTTATCACTCTCTTCGTAATGCGTTGTGCTGAAGGATGTCGAGAGCGATAAACCTTTCCAGTCACCGACATCAAAGTTAAATCCGGCAGTTACGGATGCGGTAGTAGAGCTGTCGCCATCCCACCATTGCTGGCGTAGTGCGCTGACGTACAAATTCATCCGCAAAGGATCGATCGGCTGGTTGAAGGAGATGCTAACGGTCTGCTTTTCGTCCTGAGTATCTGCATTGTTGTACTGATGGGCGATAAAGTTGGCATAGCTATGAAATTTACGTTCGGAGAAACGATATGCCGCAAGTGAAATCTGGCTGTTTGTCGCATCAAAGCGTTTGCTGTAGTTCAGTCGGTAACTGAGACCGTTTTCTTCATGGCCGTCATCGAAAATACTGCTGGAACGCGTAACGTCAAAGGATAATGCGCCCAGCCATAGCATATTCTGCCCAATGCCGAGTGCCGCAGAGCGATAATCGCTGCCTCCTGCGAGGATCCCGCCATACAGCGAGGTATTGGACAATATTCCCCACGAGGCTTCTCCACTGGCAAAGGTCTCATCGATCACATGATGCGAGATGTCCGGACGTGCACGGCCTGCCGCGATTTTGTAGCGAACTTGCCCCTCGCGGGTCAAGAAGGGCGTGGATGCTGCAGAAACCTGAAACGTATTGGTTCTGCCATCTTCTTCGGTGATTTTAACATCTAGCGTACCCTGTACCGATTGGTTGAGATCGGTAATGACAAAGGGGCCAGGAGCAACCTTTGTTTGATAAATCACGCGACCGGAGTGGCTGACGGTGACGGTTGCATTGGTTTGTGCGAGACCGCTGATTTGTGGGGCATAGCCACGTAATTCCCACGGTAGCATGCGGTCATCACTGGCCAGAGCAGCGCCATTATAGGAAAAACCATCGAAGATATTTGAGCTTAAATCCGTCTCGCCCAGCGTGAGTTTGGCACCCAGTGAAGGGAGTGGGCGAAAAAGATAGGTTCGCGAAATGCTCCGTGTTGTTTGAGTGTTTTCGTCGTTGCGATTTTGGCTTACCTGGTAATCGCTACGTAAGCGCCATGCGCCCATATTCAGGCCCGCAGCACCGTAGGAGTTTATATTTTCTGTACTTTTACCCCGATCGGGACGATAAGTGCTGGCAAATAAGTTGTAGTCAAAGAGCAAGCCATTTACGCCGTGATCCCAGGTGGATGGCGGCATCCAGCTCTCTGATTTCCATGCCATTAATACTTGCGGAATACTAATATCCAGGTGTTGATTCGCAATGTCTAGCGTAAACGCAATGTCGGCGTATGCGGTGAAATCTACGCAATTGTTCTGCATTGGCAGGGAACGTAAAATTTTCTCTTTTAACCCCAATTGCTCGGCAAGATCGGTAGGAATACAGACTGCAACACCTTCACCTTTTTTCCCCCAGCTCAGTTGGCGGCCAGAGGATATTTGGTTTTTATTCACAGCAATTGTGACAAAGTAGTTCCCAGGGGCAATTGAGAAATCATCTTTTAGTAGTGAGAGATCCACACTGCTACGCATGGATTTATCCAGTACATTCAGGTTGAATTCGACGGCCAGAGTGGAAAATGACAACAGTAGCCCACATCCATAGGCCACGACCTTGCAGGTATTCATGGCAATCCTTACCTATACCCAAGCGTTGCAAGTGTTATAGGGTGGCCATCCGGCCACCATTATGTGACTACTTATAGGTAAGTCTGTAGGTTGCCGTCGCGGCGACAGCGCCCACGGTGACATCCGTTGCGCCAATTTTTTCCATATAGGCCTGGAATGGAAGGATTTGAGTCGCTGACCCTGCACTTAGATCAATGGTTTTTGCGGTCCCCAGAGTAATCTTCGTGCTTGTTTTGTCCAGAAGGCGTACGCCAACATTTGTTGCACCACTGGCAAAAGTATTGCTAAGCAGGCTGGTATCTTCAGTTGTAACGCTGTCACTGCTAAACGTGACATCAACTTTGGACACAGGTACATCGCTGCCATTATTTGAGTGTGGCAGATCGCAATTGACTAAGTGAAGGCTGGAATCAACCGCATCAGAATGTCCGTTAGTATTGATATAGCTGGCAGGAACTTCACCCAGCTCAACCTGCTTGTCAATATCGTCAGGTTCAATGGCGCAAGGGGCATTGATAATGGTACCCGTAAAGGTTATTTTGCCGCTACCACCGTCAACATCGGCGAAGGCACTGGTGGTAGTTAATGTGGCGATAGCCACGGCTAATAACGTTTCTTTGCCTAGTTTCATACAATCATTCCTTTAGTAATATACAATATCCTTTATGCTTAAGTCGAAATAATAGGTTTTTTAAGATATTATATCACCAGGATATTTTGTTTTTGCGTGACATTCGGAATTTGACCCGGTATTGATTAAGTTTGGTGTATATATATTTCGATGTTGCAATTTGCATTGCGTTTGATGAGAGAGTGAATGGTGTTTTATTATTGTTTTTCGTGGTGTTGACTCTAAGGTGATTATTGTAAAACTGTGATTTAGATGAGATTTTTTTCTGCAAATCAGAATATATAAATATTGATTTATTATTGTTTGCGCCAAATAATTTGCGTTTTGTATGATTTGAACCGAAGAGAAGCAAGCAGCAGGATTGTATAACCATCGTAAAAAAAGCAGAAATCTGAATACAGACTTCTGCTTTGGTTTTGTTATTCAGATTACCTGGTTCTGGCCAGTTTCAATGCCCAGGCACCGCTCATTATCACCAACAGCAGCAGACATAAACCAAAGGCGAGCAAGCAGGCCTGCGCCATATTCATGAAATGCCATGGCGGGAGCAGATACCAGCCTTCAGACTGCTGGTAAAGATCGACAAACCACTTCTGCATGCTACTGAGCGCCACGCCATCAGGAACAATAGGGGCGTCGTACCCACAGTCCCCGGTAGGCTTAAACCATTCCGGGGCCCAGTTTGCCAGTGGCAAGTTGAATGGGAACGTTGGGTCGGTGGAGCATCCCTGCACGCCAAAAAGCGAATCCGGATCTGGGTTGTGTACCGCATGATGAATATCATTAAGTTTGATCGAGAACTTAATGCCCATGATGCTGCCATAAAATGCTGCAATACAACCGATGAGTTTCAGTGCAACATTTTTAGGGTTTATGGCCGCAATCAGCCCACCAATAACCATCACAAACATGGCAAAGCGAATGTAAACACATTGCTCACAGGGGGCCATATAGAGATAGATCTGGAAGAAGGAGTGCGCCAGAATAATGAGCCCACCCATCGCGAGTGCCATTAGCAGCCACAGAAAGCGCTGTTCCTGCCATCTCACCAGAGTATCTACCGGCGCGGTACGTAAATCTCGCCACAATCCCTTTATGAAAACCATAGCCTTATCCCTGTTTATTTCGTTGCCAGTTCTCTGATGAGCGCCGCCATAGAATCAATGGATTTGATGCTCTTGGTGTAGATTAGGTATTTGCCATTGACAACATAAGCCGGAACGCCCTGAATTTTGGCGACATCATAGGCCGCTTTCCATTTTTTCAGTGTGTCCTGAACTTCGGGTTCTTGCAGCGCGGATTCAAAATCAGCCTGACTCATACCCACGGCATCCAATCCCGTTTTGATAAATGCGGCCGAGTCTTTGCCATCTGACCAACGTTCTTTTTTGTCGTGATAAGCCGAGTAGTAAGCAAATTTCGCTTTTTTGAACTGTGATTTAGCGTCAAACAATGAAATGCCCGCCGCTTTATCTTTAGCAATCAATACAGCAAACACTTCGCTACCTTGTTTACCATATTCTCCTTTGGTCTCCAGATGAAAAGGCGTGAAGGTCACAAGGTCTGCGACTTTCTCGGATACAGGACCGGTCACCGCTTTGTCATATTTGTAACAAAACGGGCAGGAGTAGCTGAACACTTTAATTAATGTTTTATCAGCATTGGGAATCGGTTTTTCCAGAACCATGTAATCTGTCCCCTCCGTAAAGGCCGAGGCGGTGAAGGGGGTTGCGAGCGCGGCGGTCAACACCACACCTTTAAATAATGAGGTAATCCATTTAGCTGACATAATTAATCCTTAATATAATGCTGTTATTTAAACATTTGCTGTGGGTGCACCAATAATGCACGGTAGTGTGTCTGGTTGGGTTTATCAGAAAGCACATCAATTTCGACTTTAACTTCTTTCGTTTTGTAGTCGATTTCGTTTAGTTTCCCAACAGTAGGTTGACCGACGTCGAATAAGTGGATCGAGCCACTAAAACCAAACATGGTATTGCGATCTTTTTGGTATTCTATGACTGAAGTAATAGGACTGTAGAAATCATAACCACGCTCTTTACCGTACTCCCAGATTTGCTGAACCGTCCCTTTCTTCTCATCGACTTTATATTCGACAAATCGGGAATATTTCATGGTTGGTAGAGCGGGCTGCTCAAGTCCACGGCCATCGCCATTATCAAAGATAGTGAGTGTCCCTTTGCTGGAGAGCCATGCGGTGTGTTGGGTGTAGGTGAAATCGAAATCGGTATTATCGCATTTGCCGTTTTCGTCGCATGTCAGGGCGTTTCCTTTTTCGTCGACCGGCTTCAATAACTTGCTTGCCAGTTGTTTATTCCAGCCTTTCGACGGGGCAAGGATCCATTTTACCTGCTTATCACGACCAATTTTGACAACGCCCTGATGCCGGGAGGAGATGATGATGGAATCATCTTTTGCATCATAGGCGATAGAGTTGACGTGTGCCCAGTTTCGGCCCGCGCCGACGCCGAGAGCGTCACCGTAAGGTGTATCCGGCTCCAGCTTAGCCTGCTGACCGGCATGTGCGAGGTCAACGTTGACACAGACTGCACCTGCATCTAACGCACCCAGCAGAGCATCCCGCATCGGGTCGAGAATTTTTGTCAGGTCCCAGACGTCAACAACGCGGCCGGATCTGTCGACTTCAATAATCTGGTCACGGATGGTTTGTACATGGATGCCATCTTCTTTACGGTAGTCGCGTTTACCGACCCGCAGCAGGACGGTGTCGTTGACCGTTTCAATCGATTCATGTGATGCATCCAGGAACCCGCGCGGTAGCTTATGGTCAGCGAGGATTTGTCCCATTAGATCAAATTCATACCAGTGCTGGCCCTGTACGGCGGTGAAGGTTCCTCGTGGCGTCTCCCGAATGCCCATCAGGTAACCGCGCTTGTTGATATCCATGTCATGGCCGTCATAGAAGGTATCCTGATCCAGCCACCAGCGATACTCACCTTCTGTATCGACGACAAAAGTGAAGGGCGCTATGTCAAAGGGCAGTGCGCCTCCGGCTGGGCCGGCATCAAGAATTCCAGCATTCTTGTCTTTTTCTCCATGCCAGTGGAACTCTGCACCTTGAGGAGTGAAAGTATGGGTATTCACCAGGTACAGGCGGTCCTCAAAGCCCGGCGCGACCTTAATAACTTTAGTTTGCTGTAAATCAGAAATAGAGCGGTTATCCATGTAGTGATTAACGATGGCGGATGTTTGCACCACATAATCATCCTTCACCATCTTGCCATTTTCTTTATATTCAACGGTGACCTTATTGGCAAATTTTTGATAAAGACCAAAAATAGGTACGCCGTCATAGGTTGCTAACGATTCTTTGCCAACGGTATAAGTAACAGGAACGCCTTTTTCGCCTTTGCCATGAACGGTGACTTTAACATCTGAAATGACGTGGCTGTCTAATTCAACCAGAGCGGTAAGTGGGGCATTTCCATAAGGGTCAACCACAATCGCCCCTAGTTTTCCCGCAGGTTGAGCGGGTTGAAAACCTGCGGCAAAAGAATTGACGGAGGTTAATCCGCATGTCAGAGCGATAGTACCAGCGAGGAGTGTTTTACGGTATTGTTTAAACATGGATATATCTCCTTATATTACTTATAAATATAATTCCTGTGAGTAAAATATATTTTCCGTGAATAATAATTGAATGATATCGTTTAAAAAGTTGTTGGAGTTAAATATATTAATTTCTTTGAAATATATAAATTATCAATGGTCGATATTTTTAAGGCTTTTTGATAGTAGAGTGGGGATATTTGCAGAACAATAATTATTATTCTGGAGTGTGATCCTTTCGACATTGTTTTATTTTTAATACACGTTTTACTATTGGCTTTATCTGTTGATTTATATGATCGAAATCATATGTTTGTTTCTGTGTTGTGCCACTATAGTGGTAGGTTGAAATAAGGTTATGTGAATTTTTAACGTTAAATGTTTAATGATGTTAAATTTTAAGGGTAAAAGAATGTTTATTGCCTGGTATTGGATGGTATTAATTGCACTGGTTGCGGTGGGTTATTATTGCCATATGAAGCGTTACTGCCGAGCGTTTCGACAAGACAGAGATGCATTGCTTGAGGCGCGTAATAAACTCTTTCGTCGCACGCGTGAAGACGACGGCACGGTCAGGGAACAGGAATAACCCCTGTCGTTTTGCTGTGGTAGAGGCGGATAGTCTGCAGGGCATCCGCCATCTGTATTATCCAATGCCCATGGACTGCAGGATGACAAGGCTAAGCCCCATCACCGACATTCCACACAGCACACCATAGCTGGGGTTATTATTAGGATCGATCTCTTTTGCCAACGGCATCAGTTCATCGACGGACAGCGCCACCATAATTCCGGCGACCGCCGCCATTATCGCCGCCATTACCACCGGCGAAATCAAACTCCCCAGAATTAACCATGCCAGTACCCCACCGAGTATTTCAGCCATACCGGAGATACCGGCCCAGAATATCGCCGTACGTTTGGAGCCGGTTGCTGCATACACTGGTCCGGCAACGGCTAACCCTTCAGGAATATTATGCAATGCGACAGCGAGGGCAATACCAAAACCCAGTTCGAGGTTGCTGCTGGCGGTAACAAACGTCGCGATCCCTTCCGGAAAATTGTGCAGGCTAATGCCAAGCGTGAGTAAAATTGCGGTGCGTTTAATCGACCCCGGTAAAGGCTGTGTTGTTTTTTGTACCAGATCCTGAGGGTGTGCGTGCGGCAACAAACGATCCAGACCAAAATAGCCCAGTAAACCCACGATAAACATCCCGTAACCGAGCACGGGTGACATCCCTTCTGCGGCCAGTGCGGCGGGCAGCATCTCCATCAGGGAGATAAGTAGCATAATGCCCGCGGCGAAACCCAGAGAAAAGGCGAGTACGCGGTTAGAGGGTTTTTGTCCCAGCACGCCGAGAAATGCGCCGATAAACGTGGCGGCGCCTGCCAGTAAAGTCAGAAGTAAAGGTACAGACATCGACAAATCAAACTCCTTATCAATCTGCTGTCCGGGCCGGATCGTCAAAATAACTGATGATCTTCATCATGGTTATCTGAGTTCTTCATCAACCGAAAAAGCGTATTGTGGTGATATCAAAATGACTCCCTCAGTAAGGATATCATCATGTCTTCAACTCGTATGCCAGCATTGTTTTTGGGCCACGGCAGCCCGATGAATGTTCTGGAAGATAACGTTTATACCCGTGCCTGGCAGCAACTGGGGGAAACGTTGCCACGCCCGAAAGCCATCGTTGTGGTTTCGGCGCACTGGTTTACGCGCGGCACTGGCGTAACCGCGATGGAAGCACCGAAAACGATTCATGACTTTGGTGGTTTTCCGCAGGCGCTGTATGACACACATTACCCGGCCCCGGGCTCGCCAGAACTGGCGCAGCATTTGGTGGATTTGCTTGCTCCTGTGCCCGTCACTTTAGACAAGGAAGCCTGGGGATTTGACCACGGTTCGTGGGGTGTACTGATTAAAATGTACCCGAATGCCGATATTCCGATGGTACAGTTAAGCATTGATAGCACGAAGCCTGCGGCCTGGCATTTCGAAATGGGTCGTAAACTGGCGGCGCTGCGCGACGAAGGTATTATGCTGGTGGCCAGCGGTAACGTGGTGCATAACCTGCGTACAGCACGCTGGCACGGTGAGAATACCCCGTATCCGTGGGCGACTTCATTCAATGATTATGTGAAGAATAACCTGACATGGCAGGGCCCGGTTGAACAGCATCCGCTGGTTAATTATATGGATCATGAAGGTGGAGCGCTGTCGAATCCAACGGCAGATCACTACCTGCCGCTGCTGTACGTGTTAGGGGCATGGGATGGCAAAGAACCGGTGACGATCCCTGTGAACGGGATTGAGATGGGTAGCTTGAGTATGTTGTCGGTACAGGTGGGATAAAAACGTAGGCCCGGTAAGCATTAGCGATACCGGGCACAACGAATTATTCGACAAAAATATGCGGATAAAAGCGGGAAAGATCCTGAGTGATCAGCGCTCTGTCTTCGCGAATGCCGATCCCGGCAGGTTGATCGTTAATCAGCCAACTGCCGATCAGCACGTAGCTGTCGCCAAACTTCGGTAGCTGATGGAATTGCTGCACGATCATTCCTTCTTCACCATACGGGCCTTCCACCGCTTCGATCGTTTTACCGTTCTCAACGATCGACACGTTAGCGCCTTCACGCGAGAAGATTGGCTTGACGACGAATTTTTCCATCTGCGGATAGTCGTCTTCGGCGAAGTACGCCGGCAGCAGGTTCGGATGGTTCGGGAACATTTCCCATAGCAGCGGTAACAGCGCTTTGTTGGAGATAATGCTCTTCCAGGCCGGTTCCAGCCAGCGAACGCCAGCATCTTCCAGCTTGGTGGAGAACATTTCGCGCAGCATAAATTCCCACGGATAGAGCTTAAACAGGTTGGCAATCACCTGATCTTCTAAGTCCGTAAACTGACCTTTTTCGCCGAGGCCAATATCTTCGACATAGAGGAATTCGGTAGCGATTTCCGCCTCTGCAGCGCAATCCTGCAGATACTGAATAGTGCCGCGATCTTCAACGGTATCTCGACAGCAGGTCAGATGTAGCAGCTGAAAACCATACTGTTCACGCAGCGCGGTGAAGCGTTCAATCAACTTTTCCTGCAGGCTGTTGAACTGATCGCTGCCTTCCGGCAGGTTGCCAGCATTGAGCTGATCTTCCAGCCAGATCCACTGGAAAAACGCGGCTTCGTACAGCGAGGTTGGCGTATCGGCGTTGTTTTCGAGCAGCTTGGGTTCACCGGTGCCATCCCACGCCAGATCGAGGCGGGAATAAAGCGAAGGTTGCTGTGTCTGCCAGGACTGGCGGACAAAGCCCCAGGTGTGCTTGGGAATACGAAACTTGGTCATCAGGTCATCGCTGGCGATGACCTTTTCAACCACCTTGAGGCACATCTGATGCAGCTCTGCGGTGACGTCTTCCAGCTTTTCGACCTGAGCAAGCGTGAGCTTGTAGTAGGCGTCTTCACACCAGTACGGCTCGCCATACATGGTGTGAAAGTTGAAGCCGTATTCGGTGGCTTTCTCGCGCCAGTCCGGGCGCTCAACAATACTGACTCTTTCCATGTGGATCAGCCGCCCATTGAACGCGTGGTAGTGCCGCTTGCGCTACGCTGCATGGTGCTCTGTTTAGCCACAGATTCACCAAATCCGCCGCGGGTTACGGTAGAGGTGGTCGCCGGTTTCGGTGCCATTGCCGTTTTCGGCACGGTCATCGTACGGCCAGGCGTCGCTGCG
Organism: Citrobacter sp. FP75; assembly: GCF_018342065.1. GTDB lineage: Bacteria > Pseudomonadota > Gammaproteobacteria > Enterobacterales > Enterobacteriaceae > Citrobacter. The sequence continues at coordinate 280,609 of NZ_JAFDOE010000002.1, forward strand.
CCGTAGTTTTTACCGCCTGCATCCGTATATTTGCCGTAAGCCGGGCTGGCCGGGTTTTTCGAGCTGAACAGCGGTTGCTGAGCACCCATTCCGCCGCCCATCATACGGCCCATCATATAGCCTGCCATCAGCGGCATCCAGAAGCTGCCGCTGCTTTGATTCTGCGCCTGAGCCTGGCCTTCACCAGTCGGCGCCATACCTGCCTGTGCAGGTGCCTGCTGGCACTGGCCTTCGCCGAATTCAGCGATACAGTCTTCGCGGGTGGCGTATTTCGGCGCGGTGCGTTCAGCTTCTTTCAGCGCGTTGTTAAATGCGGTCGTACATTCGGCGCTTTTACCCGGATTCGCCGTCGAGCAGTCGTCCGCATTTTGGTAAAGCGATACCGTTTCGTCGCTCTGTTCACAGCCCGCCAGCATAATAACGGCGGTGACTGCCAGGGCGACAGGAGTCAGGTGGCGTGCGCTCCAGCTTTTGCGGAACGACGCGTGATGTATAGATTTTGTCCGTTTCATTTATGTCTTCCAGGACCCAGTGGTAAATACTGCTCAGAATAGAGGATGACTGGTCGAAATTGAAGCGGGAAGAGGCGAGAATGCGGAAGAAGGGGCGGATCTTTACGTTGTCTTACGTTCAGACGGGGCCGAAGCCCCGTCATCAGCATCAGTTACGGAACGGATTGTTACCGTTGCTGCTGGTTGAACGTGCTGCCGTCGGCTGAGCGACTGCCGCTTCGTTGCCCGCGGTATAGCCGTCCGCTGCAGCGTCTTGCTGTGTGTTTTCCGGTGCGACCGTGTCAGGCGCGGTCGGAATCGGTTTGCCCAGCGTATTGTTCAGTGCTACCAGATCCTGCTCATTCAGCGTACCAAGCGCAGACTTGATGTTTAACTGATTGATAAGATAGGTATAACGCGCATTAGCCAACTGCTGCTTGGCGTTGTACAGCGTGGTGGTGGCATCCAACACATCTACGATGGTACGCGTACCGACGGAATAACCGGCTTCCATCGCGTCCAAAGAGCTTTGTGCAGAGACAACCGCTTGTTTGTACGCGTTAATGCTACTGATGGAAGCATTAATGTTATTGAAGGATGAACGCACGGTCTGTACCACGCTGCGGTGCGCACTTTCCAGCTGTTCACTCGCGCCAACAAAGTTGTATTGCGCTTGTTTCACCTGCGAGTTAACCATCCCGCCCTGGTACAGCGGCAGCGAGAAGTTCAGACCAATTTTATTCTGGCCCATATTGCTGTCATCATACTGGGAGGTGTTGGTTTTGGACCCGCTGTAAGAGGTATCAGCAACACCGGTAGAGGCGGTTAAATTCAGCGTTGGTAAATGACCGTCCTGCGCCAGACGAATCTGTTCACGTGCCAGATCCTGACTCAAACGCGCCTGCAATAACGTCAGGTTGCGGTTCTCTGCTTCTTTCAGCAGCGCATTCACCGCTTGCGGTTTGTTGGTTTTAAAACCATCGACGTTCAGCGAAGCCAGTTCTGGGTAGTAGTTACCGGTCACCTGACGCAGCTGTTCTACCGCGTTATCCAGATTGTTACGTGCGGTAACCTCGTTCGCCAGTACGGTATCGTATTGTGAACGGGCGTTCTGCACGTCAGTGATGGCGACCAGGCCAACGTTAAAACGCTGAGTGGTCTGATCTAACTGACGATACACCGCATCTTTTTGTGCCTGGGTGTAAGACAGCACGTCAATCGCGTTCAGTACGTTAAAATAGGCCGTGGCGGTATTCAGGATCAGCGTTTGCTGATCGGTCTGATACGTCACGTCCTGGATGCCCGCTGATTTTTCTTGCAGCGTCAGGGCACGCCATTTTGACATATCAAAAATGGACTGAGTTAACTGCAGAGATGCGCTGGTGGCATTGGAGTTGACGCCATTTGCATCACGGTAGCCATTGCTGTAGGTGTAATCGGCACCTAATCCCAGTTGCGGCAGTAACGGGCTACGCGCTTCGTTAATTTTTTCGAATGCAGCATCGCGATCGGCGGCGGATTTACGCAATTCCGGGTTGCTCAGGCGTGCTTGCTGATAAACCTGCATCAGGTTCTCTGCCTGGCTCAAAGTACTGAACCCCGACAGGCTCAGGCCGATAAGGATGGGGAGCAATTTCTTCATTTGCATTCCTTGTTGTGAAGCAGTATTTAGCGCTGATCAAATGGTAAAAATAATTGTTGATTCTAGCAGAATCCGCCACTTCAAAAAGTTGGCGTTACGTGCCATACGGCGTTAATTTGCATCAATTTAACACAAGGGCGTTCAAACAGCAGTCAAACGACCTTGAAATTCACATTTTAATCACTATTGGTATCAGGACAGCACAATGCGTAAACCAGACAACTTGCCAATGACTTTCACTAAAAATGATGTAGAAATTATTGCACGAGAAACGCTATACCGCGGTTTTTTTTCACTGGATCTTTATCGGTTCCGTCACCGCTTGTTTAACGGTGGGATGAGTGATGAAGTGACGCGCGAAATTTTTGAGCGCGGACACGCGGCGGTCTTGCTACCCTTTGACCCTGAGCGGGATGAAGTTGTGCTGGTTGAGCAGATCCGCATTGCGGCATTTGATACCAGCGAAAGCCCGTGGCTGCTGGAAATGGTGGCCGGGATGATCGAAGAGGGTGAAACCGTTGAGGACGTTGCCCGCCGTGAAGCGATGGAAGAAGCCGGACTTGAGGTTAAACGTACCAAACCGGTTCTGAGCTATCTGGCAAGCCCCGGCGGCACCAGCGAGCGCCTGTCCATTTTGGTAGGCGAAGTGGACGCCACGACCGCAAGCGGGATCCACGGTCTGGCGGATGAAAACGAAGACATTCGCGTTCATGTGGTTAGCCGGGAACAGGCTTATCAGTGGGTGGAAGAGGGAAAAATCGACAACGCGGCTTCTGTCATTGCCCTGCAATGGTTGCAACTGCACTATCAAGAGTTAAAAACTGAGTGGAAAAAATGAAGCGTTACACACCTGACTTCCCTGAAATGATGCGCCTGTGCGAAACCAACTTTTCGCAACTGCGCCGCCTGTTGCCACGTAATGACGTGCCCGGCGAAACAGTGAGCTATCAGGTGGCAAACGCACAATATCGGTTAACGATTGTTGAATCGACCCGATACACTACGCTGGTTGCGATCGAACAGACGGCGCCTGCTGTCACTTACTGGAGCCTGCCATCGCTTACCGTACGCCTGTATCATGATGCGAGGGTGGCTGAAGTGTGTTCAAGTCAGCAGATCTTTCGCTTCAAAGCGCGGTATGATTATCCAAATAAAAAGTTGCATCAACGCGACGAAAAGCATCAAATTAATCAGTTTCTAGCCGACTGGTTACGGTACTGTTTAGCACATGGAGCGATGGCGATTCCGGTTTATTAGCGTCGTGAAACCTAAGGACACCATTTGGAAAGCCTGTTAACCCTTCCTTTGGCTGGTGAGGCCAGAGTCAGGATCTTACAAATTACAGACACTCACCTGTTTGCCGAAAAGCATGAAACGCTGCTGGGTGTGAACACCTGGGACAGCTACCAGTCCGTACTGGACGCTATACATGCTGAGTCGCCCGACTACGATCTGATCGTGGCGACTGGAGATCTGGCGCAGGATCAATCCGCTGCGGCTTATCAGCATTTTGCTGAGGGCATCGCAAGCTTTCGTGCGCCTTGCGTCTGGCTGCCAGGTAATCATGATTTTCAGCCAGCAATGTACAGCGCTCTTCAGGAGGCCGGAATTTCTCCGGCTAAACGCGTCTTCATTGGTGAACAGTGGCAAATTCTGCTGCTGGATAGCCAGGTTTTTGGCGTTCCCCACGGAGAATTAAGCGAATTCCAGCTTGAATGGCTGGAGCGCAAACTTGCCGATGTGCCTGAACGCAATACCTTACTGCTTTTGCATCACCATCCACTGCCTGCGGGCTGCAGCTGGCTCGATCAGCACAGCCTGCGCAATGCCGCCGAGCTGGACAACGTGCTGGTGAACTATCCGCGCGTGAAGTACCTGCTGTGCGGGCATATTCATCAGGAGCTGGATCTTGACTGGAACGGTCGCCGCCTGCTGGCAACGCCGTCGACATGCGTGCAGTTCAAGCCGCATTGCGCCAACTTCACGCTAGATACCATTAGCCCGGGCTGGCGTACGCTGGAGCTTTTCGCTGATGGTACGCTGCACACACAGGTGTGCCGTCTACCGGGAAATCGGTTCCACCCTGATACCGCTTCAGAAGGCTACTGATGTCTACGCTCCTCTATCTACACGGATTTAACAGCTCCCCTCGCTCAGCGAAGGCGTGCCTGCTGAAAAACTGGCTGGCAGAGCACCACCCGCACGTTGAGATGATCGTACCGCAGTTACCACCGTATCCAGCCCAGGCGGCTGAGATGCTGGAATCTATCGTCCTCGAGCACGGCGGAGAATCGCTGGGGATCGTGGGTTCTTCTTTGGGAGGCTATTACGCCACCTGGCTGTCGCAATGTTTTATGTTGCCTGCGGTGGTGGTGAATCCTGCTGTGCGGCCATACGAACTGTTGGTCGACTACCTTGGCCAAAACGAGAACCCCTACACGGGTCAGCAATATGTGCTAGAGTCTCGCCATATTTACGATCTTAAAGTCATGCAGATTGACCCGCTGGAAGCGCCGGATTTACTCTGGTTGCTGCAACAAACGGGTGATGAAGTGTTGGACTACCGCCAGGCGGTGGCGTATTACGCCTCCTGCCGTCAAACAGTTATTGAGGGCGGAAACCACGCATTCACGGGCTTCGAAGATTATTTCAACCAGATTGTCGATTTCCTTGGACTGCACAGTTTCTGACGATCAATTCGAATTGCTAATTTAAACCATGACGCAAACTTATAACGCTGATGCCATTGAGGTACTCACTGGGCTTGAGCCGGTTCGCCGCCGCCCGGGGATGTACACAGATACGACTCGCCCAAACCATATGGGCCAGGAAGTTATTGATAACAGTGTGGACGAAGCGCTGGCCGGGCACGCGAAACGTGTCGAGGTGATCCTCCATGCCGATCAATCACTGGAAGTCATTGATGACGGACGCGGCATGCCCGTTGATATCCACCCGGAAGAGGGCGTCCCGGCTATTGAGCTGATCCTTTGTCGTTTGCACGCCGGGGGGAAGTTTTCTAACAAAAACTACCAGTTCTCCGGCGGTTTGCACGGCGTGGGAATTTCCGTGGTTAACGCCCTGTCAAAGCGTGTTGAAGTGGCCGTTCGTCGCGATGGCCAGATCCACAGTATCGCCTTCGAACATGGTGAAAAGGTCGAAGATCTGCACGTTTCCGGCACCTGCGGTAAACGCAACACCGGGACCAGCGTGCACTTCTGGCCGGATGAAAGCTTTTTCGACAGCCCGCGTTTCTCCGCTTCTCGCCTGAGCCATCTGCTGAAAGCCAAAGCCGTGCTCTGCCCGGGCGTTGAAATCATCTTCAAGGATAAGGTCAACGATACCGAACAGACCTGGCGCTACGCCGATGGCCTGACGGACTACCTGAGCGAAGCGGTGAACGGTCTGCCGTTACTGCCGGAAAAACCGTTTGTGGGGACTTTCTCCGGTGATACGGAAGCGGTGGATTGGGCGCTGCTGTGGCTGCCGGAAGGCGGTGAATTGCTGACCGAAAGCTACGTCAACCTGATCCCGACTATGCAGGGCGGTACGCACGTCAACGGCCTGCGTCAGGGCCTGTTGGATGCGATGCGTGAGTTCTGCGAATACCGCAATATCCTGCCGCGCGGCGTGAAGCTGTCCGCTGAAGATATCTGGGATCGCTGTGCCTACGTTTTGTCCGTGAAGATGCAGGACCCGCAGTTTGCCGGTCAGACCAAAGAGCGTCTGTCTTCGCGTCAGTGTGCGGCGTTTGTTTCTGGCGTGGTAAAAGATGCCTTCAGCCTGTGGCTGAACCAGAACGTGCAGTCAGCAGAGCTGCTGGCGGAAATGGCGATTTCCAGCGCCCAGCGTCGTCTGCGTGCGGCGAAAAAAGTGGTGCGTAAAAAGCTCACCAGCGGTCCGGCACTGCCGGGTAAACTGGCGGACTGCACCGCGCAGGATCTTAACCGCACCGAACTGTTCCTGGTGGAAGGTGACTCGGCGGGCGGATCGGCCAAGCAGGCGCGCGATCGTGAGTACCAGGCGATCATGCCGCTGAAGGGTAAGATCCTTAACACCTGGGAAGTCTCTTCCGATGAAGTGTTGGCTTCCCAGGAAGTCCACGATATTTCGGTGGCGATCGGCATTGATCCTGACAGCGACGATCTAAGCCAGCTGCGCTATGGCAAGGTCTGTATCCTGGCTGATGCGGACTCCGATGGTCTGCACATCGCCACGCTGCTGTGTGCGTTGTTTGTGAAGCACTTCCGCACGCTGGTGAAACACGGACACGTCTACGTGGCGCTGCCGCCGCTGTACCGTATCGACCTTGGCAAAGAGGTGTATTACGCGCTAACGGAAGAAGAGAAAGCGGGCGTACTGGAACAGCTGAAGCGCAAGAAGGGCAAACCGAACGTACAGCGCTTTAAAGGTCTGGGTGAAATGAACCCGATGCAGCTGCGCGAAACCACGCTGGATCCGAACACCCGTCGACTGGTGCAACTCATCATTGATGACGAAGACGACCAGCGTACCAATGCCATGATGGATATGCTGCTGGCGAAGAAGCGTTCTGAAGATCGCCGCAACTGGCTGCAGGAGAAAGGCGACCTGGCGGATCTCGAAGGGTAATTGGCGGTTAAATGCCGGATGGTGGCGTAAACGCCTCATCCGGCAAATCGACAATTTTAAATGCCAGACTCCAGAATACGAATGCTCATGTCCAGTACATCACCTTTCACGGCTTCGCTGTAAGCTTTCATATGCGGGGTTTGCAAATGCGCTTCAAGGTGCGCAATGCTCTCCCACTGTTCAATCATCACGATTGAATCCGGCGCTGTGGTCTGAAAACTCACACCTGCGGCATGATCCACCATTGGCGCATAGCCGTGGCAGCCTTCTTCTTTCAGTACGGTTGGAACGATTTTAGCAAACTGATCCAGTACCGCCTGGCGGTGATGTTGACCTGGACGTGTACGGATTTCTGCAATAACGGTAAGCATGGTTAACTCCTTCTAATTCCAGGTAACCAGTTAACCAAAAATCTCGGTCAGATGCTTGCGATATTCTGCGATATAACGCGGGACATCCGGCATTTTAATCACGTCATTGGTGATAAAGGTCGGCAGCGCTTCCATGCCCAAAAACTGGTTTGCTTTATGGAACGGGAGATAAACGCCATCAACGCCAACGCCGTGGAAGAACTGGTCTTTGTCAGTAAAGGCTTCCATCGGTGCGTTCCAGGTCAGGGACAGCATGTATTTTTTGCCCTGAATTAACCCGCCGGAGCCGTATTTTTTAGCAGCGTCTGAACGTGTACGGCCGTCGCTGGCGTATAGCGTACCGTGCCCTGCGGTGAACACATCATCGATGTATTTTTTTACCGTCCACGGCGCGCCCATCCACCAGCCTGGCATTTGCCAGATAACCGTATCTGCCCAAACAAAATTCTGCACTTCTGTTTCTACGTCATAATCGCTGTCTGCGCGTACGACTTTAACATCATGCCCGAGGTCGCGCAGGATACCGTCCGCGACCTCGGTCAGGGTGTCGTTTAGTTGACCATTGGAATGGCCGAATTTTTTCGCACCATTGATAATCAGAATGTTGCTCATGTTGTGTCCTCAAAGAATAACGTTTGAGGGCGATTTTACGCCGATGAGCGGTGCGATGAAATTAGCAAAATGTGCAAAGTCTTTTGCTGATAGCGCAATAATTCGTCGCTACCAGCTGATTCTGGCTTCAAATCCGCCTTCTGTGGCGTTGGCAAATGACACGGACATTCCATGCAACGTCGCAATACGCCGGACAATCGACAGGCCCAGTCCGCTGCCGGTCGCGTTTTGTCCCGGCGGGCGATAAAAGCGTTCACCAATATGCTCGAGAACCTCTGGCGCAACGCCTGGCCCGTTGTCTTTGACGCTGAAATATCGGTTGTTGAGCGTGACTTCCACGACGCTACCCTGCGGACTGTAGCGGATCGCATTATCCAGCAGATTGCGGACCATCAGGCTGAGTAACAGCGGTTGGCCGGTGCGTTTAATATCGTGGGCGTTAATCTGCAAGCGCACGTCGATGTTGGCCTGCTGCGCCGGGTGGTAGATATCCATGACGGCGGATTGCAGTAGCTCTTCGAGAGAGATATTGGCGACATCCTGAAGATTGCTCAGTGAGTCGAGCCGCGAAAGCGTCAGTAACTGATCGACCAGGCGCGTGGCGCGATCGATTCCCGTCTGCATCTGCATTAACGCTTTTTGCCGTGCCTGCGGATCATCGTCGGACAGTTGCGCGACTTCGGTCTGTACCTTCAATGCCGTCAACGGACTACGCAGTTCGTGAGCGGCATCTGAGGTAAAACGCCGCTCGCGTACCATCGTGGTATGAATACGGGTAAAAAGTTGATTGAGCGACTCAACCAGCGGGCGAACTTCGCCAGGAATACCTTTCAGGCTCAGTGGCTCTTCAGATTCCGGATCCCGCATACGTAAAGCTTGCGCCAGCTTTTTCAGCGGGTTAAGTTCAAGACTTAACAGTACAATCAGGATCAGCAGCATCAGCGGCAGGGCGACCAGCCACGGCACCAATTGGGTTGTCACGATCGCCAGGGCCATATCTTCGCGGTATTCCCACTCCTGGCCGACCACGATCCGGTACTTTTTATCCGCTGAAGTCAGCCAGATAAAGCGCCATTTATCGTTATCCCCGTTCAGATAGCCGTCATCAAACCCTTCCCGACGATAGCTATAGGGAATGTACTGACCATTGTCACCGTCATGAAGGACCATTTTTCCATCCGGCGTGTAGACCGCAAAGGTCAGCACATCGTCGTCAATATGGCCATGTTTGAACTTTTTCGGTGTCTGTGCAATGCGTTCAGAGGCTTTTAGTTCATCAAGATCCAGCGTGACCAGCCGTTTGGCAAACAGCATCAGCTGCGTGTCAAACATCTCGTCCACGTTATCGGTGGTTTGTTTCCAGGCGACAAAACTGGAAATCAGCCAGGTTATCAAAACTAAAATGATGAAGATAAGCGTTAGCCTGATGCGCAGACTGAGGCGTTGTGTGAGTTTCATGCATCACCCAGGGTGTAACCAATGCCATGCACGGTACGGATAAAATCACTGCCGAGTTTACGGCGTAAGTGATGGACGTGCACCTCAACTGCATTACTGGAGACGTTTTCATCCCAGTTATACAGTTTTTCTTCAATGTGTTTGCGGGGCAGTACGCGCCCTTTATTGCGCATCAGCAGTTCCAGCAGCGCGAACTCTTTTGGCTTGAGCGGCAACGGCTCACCCGCGAGTGTGGCGACCAGCGCGCCGGGATTAAGCGTCACCTGACCATGGCGCAGTTCGCTGGTGGCCTGGCCGCTGGCGCGGCGTACCAGCGCCTCCAGTCGGGCGGCAACTTCAATCAATGCAAAGGGTTTACACAGATAGTCATCCGCACCGAGGCGCAGACCTTCCACGCGTTCGGCCAGCGCATCGCGTGCGGTTAAAATTAGCACCGGCTCTTGTTTTCCTTTTGTGCGCCATTCGCGCAGGATATCGCGCCCGTCGATGCCCGGCAGCGTCAGGTCGAGGATCACCGCATCATAAGGCGCACTGTAAAGCGCTTCTTTTCCCTGACGACCTTCGGTAAACCAGTCGATGCTGAAACCCATTTTACTCAGACCCGTTTTCAGGCCGTCGCCAATCAACGCATCATCTTCTACCAGTAAAATACGCATATGTTCTTCCCTGCGCTCACTCTGTTGCCTGTCAGTAAACCTTGTGGCAACCAGGGATGTACAGCAAAAAAAGAATCTTTTTTTGCCTTAAGAAGTTGTTAAGGATTAACTTATTAAATAGTCGTGAAACAACATGATAAGGGAGACATGAAGATGAAAAAATTAGCTGCAATGGTTGCCGTAATGGCATTGTGTTCCGCACCTGTACTGGCAGCGCAGCAGGGCGGCTTCTCTGGCCCGACGGCGACGCAAAGCCAAACGGGTGGATTTATTGGTCCGAACGGCAGCAGCACGACGGTAGAAAGTGCAAAATCGCTGCGTGATGATACCTGGGTAACCCTGCGCGGGAACATCGTCGAGCGTATTTCCGACGATTTGTACCTGTTTAAAGATGCGACCGGCACGGTGAACGTGGATATTGACCACAAACGCTGGAACGGTGTGACCGTTGGCCCGCAGGATGTGGTTGAAATCCAGGGTGAGGTGGATAAAGACTGGAACTCTGTTGAAATCGATGTGAAACAGATTACCAAAGTCGCTAAATAATCCTCATCAGGGCCGCATTCGCGGCCCTTTCCTTTATTCCTAAATGTGATGCAAATCAGCCTGTAAACACCAGTAACATGTAAAGTGGCGGAGTCAATCTTACTCACAGAGATATCATGAAAACGCGTCCATTATTATGGCTGGTCAGCCTGATGTGCAGTCCCTCTCTTTTTGCCGCAACGATCCCTGACGGAACGTCACTCGCCGCACAACAAATTTTCCGCTACAACAACCACAGCGATCCGGGCACTCTTGACCCGCAAAAAGTGGAAGAAAATACCGCCGCGCAAATCGTTCTCGATCTTTTCGAAGGCCTGGTCTGGATGGATGGCGAGGGGAAAGTGCAGCCCGCTCAGGCCGAGAGTTGGGACGTTTTAGAGGGAGGAAAACGCTATATTTTCCACCTACGCAAAGGTCTGCAATGGTCAGATGGTGTAGCGCTAACGGCGCAGGACTTTGTGGCGGGCTGGCAGCGAGCGGTTGACCCACATACCCTCAGCCCGTTTGCCGGGTATCTGGCGGCGGCACATATTAAAAATGCGCAGGCGATTGTGGACGGTAAATCACCTGCCAGCACGCTGGGAGTGAAGGCGGTGGACGATCGGACGCTTGAAGTTTCACTCGAACAAGCGGTGCCGTGGTTTACCACCATGCTGGCATGGCCCACGTTATTCCCCGTGCCGCGGCATACCATTTCGCAGTATGGCGATGCGTGGAGCAAGCCGGAGCACCTGGTTTTCAATGGCGCATTTGTACTGGATAAATGGGTGGTGAACGAGAAAATCGTGGCGCGTAAAAATCCGCGCTATCGTGATGCGCAGCATACCGTTTTACAGCAGGTAGAATATCTGGCCCTGGATAACGCCGTAACGGGATATAACCGCTATCGTGCTGGCGAGGTTGATCTCACCTGGGTTCCAACTCAGCAGATCCCGGCGATAGAGAAAAACCTGCCGGGTGAGCTACGAGTGATCCCCCGCCTGAACAGCGAGTATTATAACTTCAATACCCGCAAAGCCCCGTTTAACGATGTCCGGGTGCGTCGTGCGCTGTACTTAACCGCCGACCGGCAACTTATTGCCGAGAAAGTACTCGGGCTTCGTACCCCCGCGACGACGCTAACGCCGCCGCAGGTTGCCGGTTTTAAACCGCCGGTGCTGAGCGATCTTCAGGCTCCGATGAGCGAGCGGATTGCTGAGGCGAAAGCACTGTTGAAACAGGCCGGGTTTGACGAGCAGCATCCTCTTACGTTTGAGCTGTTTTACAATAAGTACGACCTGCATGAGAAAACGGCTATTGCCTTATCCTCTGAGTGGAAAAAATGGCTTGGCGCGGATGTTAAGCTGCGCACCATGGAGTGGAAAACGTACCTGGATGCGCGGCGCGAAGGGGATTTCATGTTGTCTCGCCAGTCGTGGGATGCGACATACAATGAGGCGTCAACGTTTTTGAACACACTGCAGTCCGGGAATGTAGAGAATGTTGGACAGTGGCACGATGCGCGCTATGACGCGCTGCTGGCGCAGGCTGCCCGCACGCCCGACGCCGCACAGCGTAACCAGCTTTACGCACAGGCGGAAGAGATAATTAACCAGCAAGCCCCCGTGATACCCATCTACTACCAGCCGTTGATTAAATTGCTTAAACCCTATGTGGGCGGTTTCCCGGTGCAAAATCCACAGGACTATGTGTACAGCAAAGAACTTTATATCCGGGCGCATTAAGAAACGGGTGTAGAGGTGATTATCGCCGCTGCTTATCCGTGGCGGCAAAACCACTGAACTTTGTGACTCAACTCGCCAGATAGGGTAGTATCTGCGGCAATATTGCCTGACGAATACCGGGTATTGTTCGGGCTAACAGTTGAGGAACCACGATTAATGAGCGATATGGCAGAGCGCCTTGCGCTGCATGAATTCACGGAAAACGCCTATCTGAACTATTCCATGTACGTCATCATGGACAGGGCGTTGCCGTTTATTGGTGATGGTCTGAAACCCGTTCAGCGTCGCATCGTTTACGCGATGTCCGAACTGGGGCTGAATGCCAGCGCCAAATTTAAAAAATCCGCCCGTACAGTCGGTGACGTGCTGGGTAAATACCACCCGCACGGCGATAGCGCTTGCTATGAAGCCATGGTGCTGATGGCGCAGCCGTTCTCTTACCGTTATCCGCTGGTTGACGGGCAGGGGAACTGGGGGGCGCCGGACGATCCGAAATCGTTCGCGGCGATGCGTTATACCGAATCTCGCCTGTCTAAATATGCGGAACTCCTGCTGGGGGAACTCGGTCAGGGGACGTCGGACTGGGTGCCAAACTTCGATGGCACCATGCAGGAGCCGAAGATGCTGCCTGCGCGTCTGCCGAATATTTTGCTGAACGGCACCACCGGTATTGCGGTCGGGATGGCAACAGACATTCCACCGCATAACCTGCGTGAAGTGGCGAAAGCGGCGATTACGCTGATTGAGCAGCCGAAAACGACGCTGGATCAGCTGCTGGATATCGTCCAGGGGCCGGATTACCCGACCGAAGCGGAGATCATTACCCCACGCGCGGAAATTCGTAAAATTTACGAAAACGGGCGTGGCTCCGTGCGCATGCGTGCGGTATGGGCCAAAGAAGACGGCGCAGTGGTGATTTCCGCGCTGCCGCATCAGGTTTCCGGCGCCAAAGTGCTGGAACAGATCGCCGCCCAGATGCGCAATAAAAAGCTGCCGATGGTGGACGATCTGCGCGATGAGTCGGATCACGAAAACCCGACCCGTCTGGTGATCGTGCCGCGCTCCAACCGTGTTGACATGGAGCAGGTGATGAATCACCTGTTTGCCACCACCGATCTGGAAAAAAGCTACCGCATCAACCTGAACATGATTGGCCTTGATGGTCGTCCGGCGGTGAAAAACCTGCTGGAGATCCTCACCGAATGGCTGGCGTTCCGCCGCGATACCGTGCGTCGTCGTCTGAACTACCGTCTGGAAAAAGTCCTCAAGCGCCTGCACATCCTCGAGGGTTTGCTGGTGGCGTTCCTCAACATTGACGAAGTGATTGAAATCATTCGTCATGAAGATGAACCCAAACCAGAACTGATGTCGCGGTTTGGCATTTCTGAGACCCAGGCTGAAGCCATCCTCGAACTGAAATTGCGCCATCTTGCCAAACTGGAAGAGATCAAAATCCGTGGCGAGCAGGACGAACTGGCGAAAGAACGCGATCAGCTGCAGGGCATTCTGGCCTCCGAACGTAAAATGAGTAACCTGCTGAAGAAAGAACTGCAGGCTGACTCAGATGCGTATGGCGACGATCGCCGTTCTCCGCTGAAAGAGCGCGAAGAAGCCAAAGCAATGAGCGAGCACGACATGCTGCCGTCTGAACCGGTCACCATAGTGCTATCCCAAAGCGGCTGGGTGCGTAGCGCCAAAGGTCACGACATAGATGCGCCGGGCTTAAGCTATAAAGCGGGCGACAGCTATAAAGCGGCCGTGAAAGGCAAGAGCAATCAGCCGGTGGTGTTCGTTGACTCGACCGGACGCAGCTATGCCATCGACCCCATTACGCTGCCGTCGGCGCGTGGTCAGGGTGAACCGCTAACCGGGAAGCTTACGCTGCCGCCGGGGGCGACGGTTGAGCATATGCTGATGGAAGGTGATGACCAGAAACTGCTGATGGCGTCCGATGCTGGCTACGGATTCGTCTGCACCTTTAATGACTTAGTGGCGCGTAACCGCGCAGGTAAGGCATTGATTACGTTACCGGAAAATGCGCATGTGATGCCGCCGGTGGTGCTTGAAGATGAAACCGATATGCTGCTGGCGATCACCCATGCCGGACGTATGCTGATGTTCCCGGTCAGTGACCTGCCGCAATTGTCGAAAGGTAAAGGGAACAAGATCATCAACATTCCTTCTGCAGAAGCGGCGAAAGGTGATGATGGACTGGCGCACCTCTATGTGCTGCCGCCGCAAAGTACGCTGACTCTCCACGTCGGTAAACGCAAAATTAAACTGCGTCCTGAAGAACTGCAGAAGGTGACCGGCGAACGTGGGCGTCGCGGTACGCTGATGCGCGGTTTGCAGCGCATCGACCGTATCGAGATTGACTCGCCCCGACGTGCCAGCCAGGGCGATAGCGAAGAATAACGCTGTCGTCTGGCCCTCCCTGCTTTTTCGCGGGGAGGGCCAACGTTAAAAATTCCCGTGAAACCGTTGTTTATTCGTGCATTGCGATTAACAATACGCTTTTCCAGAGAGCCGCTCTTAACAAAGCCCTAACCTGACGCAGGGTTCTGCATCAGGTGACGTAAAATGCCAGGCTCTTAGGCCTTAGAGGTTGTTATGCTATATATTTTTCGTTTATTCATTACTGTTATTTACTGCATTCTGGTCTGTGTTTTTGGTTGTATATACTGTCTGTTCAGCCCACGAAATCCAAAACACGTCTCGACGTTTGGTCATATGTTTAGTCGACTGGCTCCCCTTTACGGCCTGAAGGTTGAATGCCGTATGCCGCCTGATGCAAAGGACTATGGCAACGCTATCTATATTTGTAACCACCAGAATAACTACGACATGGTTACCGCGGCGAAAATCGTGCAGCCGCCGACGGTTACGGTCGGTAAAAAAAGCCTGCTGTGGATCCCTTTTTTCGGCCTGCTGTACTGGCTTACCGGTAATCTGTTGATTGACAGAAACAACCGAGCCAAAGCGCACAGCACTATTGCGGCGGTGGTTAATCATTTTAAAAAACGTCGTATTTCTATCTGGATGTTCCCGGAAGGCACGCGTAGCCGTGGTCGTGGCCTGCTGCCGTTTAAAACCGGCGCGTTTCATGCGGCCATTGCCGCGGGTGTGCCGGTGATCCCGGTATGCGTTTCAACGACCTCGAATAAGATTAAACTTAACCGATTAAATAACGGTCTGGCGATCGTCGAGATGTTGCCGCCAGTGGATATCAGCCACTTTGGTAAGGATCAGGTTCGTGAACTGGCAGCACATTGCCGCACGCTGATGGAACAAAAAATCGCCGAACTCGACAAAGAAGTTGCCGAGCGGGAAGCTGCCGGTAAGGTTTGATTCGCGCCATTCGAGTTTGTTACAGGAAATGCTTTCCTGCGTGTTAATAGCCAGTTTTACATGGAGCTTATATGTCACTCAGTCGGCGTCAGTTCATTCAGACATCGGGGATCGCACTGTGTGCAGGTGCTGTTCCGCTGAAGGCTAATGCTGCCGGTCAGCAACAACCGCTACCTGTTCCGCCACTGCTGGAGTCTCGCCGGGGGCAACCGCTATTTATGACCCTGCAACGTGCTCACTGGTCCTTTACGCAGGGCACCCGCGCATCTGTCTGGGGGATTAACGGGCGCTACCTGGGGCCGACCATCCGCGTCTGGAAAGGGGATGACGTCAAGCTTATCTACAGCAACCGTCTGACCGAGAATGTCTCAATGACCATCGCCGGGTTACAGGTTCCCGGCCCACTGATGGGTGGTCCGGCACGCATGATGTCGCCGAGTGCGGACTGGGCGCCGGTGCTGCCCATTCGCCAGAGCGCCGCCACGTTGTGGTATCACGCCAATACGCCGAACCGTACTGCGCAGCAGGTCTATAACGGTCTCGCCGGGATGTGGCTGATTGAAGATGAAGTGAGTAAATCTCTGCCGATTCCCAATCATTATGGCGTCGATGATTTCCCGGTCATCATTCAGGATAAGCGCCTGGATAACTTTGGCACGCCGGAATACAGCGAGCCGGGTAGCGGCGGGTTTGTGGGTGATACGCTTCTGGTTAACGGGGCGCAAAGCCCGTATGTGGAAGTGTCTCGCGGCTGGGTGCGCTTGCGTTTACTGAATGCCTCGAACTCGCGTCGTTATCAGCTGCAAATGAGCGATGGCCGCGCGCTGCATGTGATTTCCGGCGATCAGGGTTTTTTACCTGCGCCCGTCTCGGTGAAGCAACTCTCGCTGGCACCGGGTGAGCGTCGTGAGATTCTGGTGGATATGACCAACGGCGATGAAGTGTCGATCACCTGTGGTGAGGCGGCCAGCATTGTCGACCGGATCCGCGGATTCTTCGAGCCATCCAGTATTCTGATCTCCACGCTGGTACTGACCCTGCGCCCGACCGGGCTGCTGCCGCTGGTGACCGACAGTCTGCCGATGCGTTTGTTGCCCACGGAAATTTTAGGCGGCTCTCCGATTCGCAGCCGTGAAATCAGTCTTGATGACGATCCCGGCATCAACGGGCAGCTGTGGGATGTAAACCGTATGGATATTACCGCTCAGCAGGGCTCCTGGGAGCGCTGGACGGTGCGGGCGGATATGCCTCAGTCTTTCCATATTGAAGGCGTCTCTTTCCTGATCCGCAACGTGAATGGCGCGATGCCGTTCCCGGAAGACCGGGGCTGGAAAGATACCGTCTGGGTGGATGGACAGGTTGAGCTGCTGGTTTATTACGGACAGCCTTCCTGGGCCCATTTCCCGTTCTACTTTAACAGCCAGACGCTGGAAATGGCCGACCGTGGCTCGATCGGACAGATGCTGGTGAACCCGGCGCCGTAATGCGCCGGATATTCTGTTACGCCCGCCAGAACATGCGCGAGAAAAGGATCAAAATGGGGTAGATTTCCAGCCGCCCCATGATCATTGCCGCGCACATCAACAATTTTGCCTCTTCGCTTAATGTACCAAACGTGACCGCCGTGACGCCAAATCCCAGCCCCATATTATTGATGCAGGCCGCGACGGTGGCAAAAGAGGAGAAGAGATCGTAACCCATCAAATTGAGTGCCCAGACGAAAAAACTGGTAAACAAAACGTAGAGAAAAAAGAAGCTCCACACCGAGCGGATCACGCGCTCGTTAACCACGCTATTACCTACTTTGATATTCAACAGTGCGCGAGGATGGGCCAGTTGATGTAATTCCTGTCGGCACTGCTTGAACATAATTAAAAAACGCAGCGCCTTAATGCCCCCGCAAGTTGAACCCACGCAACCCCCGATGAAACTGGCGCTAAGTAACATGAAGATAGTGTGTGAGGGCCACTGCGCGTAATCCGCAGTCGACAGGCCATTGTCTGTTAGCATTGAGCTTGCCAGAAAAAAAGCATGCACCAGACTGTCCGTTATATTGTACATACCCGCTCGCCAGACCTGCCAGGTGGCGATCAGGGTGAGAATGACGGCAATAATCAGAAACAGCTGCAGTTCGGCATTACGGCGAAATGGCTTAAAGGTCCGCTTCACAATAGCGACATACCAGAGGGTGAAGTTAAACGCAGAAAGCAGCGAAAATAGCCCGGCGACAAGCTCAATGGCGTGGCTGTTATAAAAGCCAATACTCTCGCTTCGGGTGGAGAAGCCGCCGAGGGAGACCGTTGAAAGCCCGTGGCACAAGGCATCGAAAAACGACATACCGGCAACCCAATAGGACAGCGTACAGATAAGTCCCAACGTGACATAGGTGAGCCACAGCGTGCGTGCGGTATCGGCAAGTCGTGGGGTCAATCGTTCTTCTTTGAAGGGGCCAGGCATTTCAGACTGATAGAGTTTCATGCCGCCTATACCCAGCAGTGGCAGGACGGCTACTGCGAGGACAATAACCCCCAGGCCGCCGATGAAATTGAGCTGGGCCCGATAATACAGATAGGATCTGGGCATTGCACCGACATCGCCAATGACCGTCGCCCCGGTGGTGGTAATGCCGGAGACGCCTTCAAACAGGGCATCGGCAAAAGAGAGATTTAATCCATCTTCCATCCACAGCGGCATGGCGCTGATGAATGAAAAGAGCAGCCAAAACAGAACGATAATGACGAAACCATCCCGGGTTCGCAGCTGAATACCGGCGCGTTTTGTTGTCAGCCAGGTACCACCGCCGAGGGTAAAAAAAACGGCAAATGTGCTCAAAAAAGCGAAAAAGCTGCGTTCTTTGTTTAACAAGGCGATGGCCATCGGCGGCAGCATAGAGAAGCTGTAAAGGAGAACCAGAAATCCACACAGATGAAGAACAACCCGCAGCTGGGAAATATTAAGTGATTCGTTGCGTTGCAATGGAAAATCCCCCGCCAAAAAGACCTGGTCCTACTGGCAAGATATGATGTCAATTATGATAGAAGAAAATTGGCGTAGTAAAATTTAACAATTTATTTAACTTTCTACTCGTCTGATTCAGACTCCGCTTCATTTCTGGCGGACATACAGCGTATAATCCCCGGCCTTTGATTATTTTTTTACCATTTTTGGAAGCATTATGAGCGCAATATCCCTGATCCAACCGGACAGAGACCTTTTCTCCTGGCCGCAGTACTGGGCCGCCTGTTTTGGCCCCGCGCCGTTTCTGCCGATGTCGCGAGAAGAGATGGACCAACTTGGCTGGGATAGCTGCGACATTATTCTGGTTACCGGTGATGCCTATGTCGATCACCCGAGCTTCGGTATGGCTATTTGTGGCCGTATGCTGGAAGCACAGGGGTTTCGCGTCGGGATTATCGCTCAGCCGGACTGGAACAGTAAAGACGACTTTATGCGTCTGGGTAAACCGAATCTGTTCTTCGGCGTGACCGCCGGAAACATGGACTCGATGATCAACCGCTATACCGCCGATCGCCGACTGCGCCATGACGATGCCTACACGCCGGACAACGTCGCCGGTAAGCGCCCAGACCGCGCTACGCTGGTTTATACCCAGCGCTGTCGTGAAGCATGGAAAGACGTGCCGGTGATCCTTGGCGGTATTGAAGCCAGCCTGCGTCGTACCGCGCATTACGATTACTGGTCTGATACCGTGCGCCGCTCGGTGCTGGTGGATTCCAAAGCGGATATGCTGATGTTCGGTAACGGTGAACGTCCGCTGGCTGAAGTCGCACACCGCCTGGCGATGGGCGAAACCATCGACCAGATCCGTGACGTGCGTAATACCGCGATTATGGTTAAAGAAGCGCTGCCAGGCTGGAGCGGTGTGGATTCCACGCGTCTGGATACACCGGGGAAAATTGACCCTATCCCGCATCCGTATGGTGAAGATTTACCGTGTGCGGATAACAAGCCTGTTGCGCCTAAAAAGCAGGAAGCAAAGGCAGTAACCGTTCAGCCAGCACGTCCAAAGCCGTGGGAAAAAACCTACGTGCTGCTACCGTCGTTCGAGAAAGTGAAGGGCGATAAAGTGCTGTACGCCCATGCGTCACGCATTCTGCACCACGAAACCAACCCTGGCTGTGCGCGTGCCCTGATGCAAAAACATGGCGACCGCTACATCTGGGTTAACCCGCCAGCGATCCCGTTGTCGACCGAAGAGATGGATAGCGTCTTCGCGCTGCCGTACAAGCGTGTCCCACACCCGGCGTATGGCAACAGCCGCATTCCTGCCTACGAGATGATCCGTTTCTCCATCAATATTATGCGCGGCTGCTTTGGCGGCTGTTCATTCTGTTCGATCACAGAGCATGAAGGGCGCATCATCCAGAGTCGTTCGGAAGATTCGATCATCAATGAGATCGAAGCGATTCGCGATACCGTACCGGGCTTTACCGGCGTGATTTCCGACCTGGGCGGTCCAACGGCTAACATGTACATGCTGCGCTGTAAGTCACCGCGTGCGGAACAGACCTGCCGTCGTTTGTCATGCGTGTACCCGGACATCTGCCCGCACATGGACACCAACCACGAACCGACGATCAACCTCTATCGTCGCGCGCGTGATTTGAAAGGCATTAAAAAGATCCTTATCGCTTCTGGCGTACGTTATGACATCGCCGTTGAGGATCCGCGCTACATCAAAGAGCTGGCGACCCACCACGTCGGCGGTTATCTGAAGATTGCACCGGAGCACACCGAAGAAGGTCCGCTGTCGAAGATGATGAAGCCGGGCATGGGCAGTTACGACCGCTTTAAAGAGCTGTTTGATACCTACTCGAAGCAGGCCGGTAAAGAGCAGTATCTGATCCCTTACTTTATTTCCGCGCACCCGGGTACGCGTGACGAAGATATGGTGAATCTGGCGTTGTGGCTGAAACAGCGTCGTTTCCGCCTGGATCAGGTGCAGAACTTCTACCCATCGCCGCTGGCGAACTCTACAACCATGTATTACACCGGGAAAAACCCGCTGGGTAAAATTGGTTATAAGAGTGAAGATGTGGTGGTGCCGAAAGGCGACAAGCAGCGCCGTTTGCATAAAGCGCTGCTGCGTTATCACGATCCCGCCAACTGGCCGTTAATCCGCCAGGCGCTGGAAGATATGGGTAAAAAGCATCTGATTGGTGGTCGTCGTGAATGTCTGGTTCCGGCGCCTACGCTGGAAGAGATGCGCGAAGCACGTCGCCAGAATCGGCATACTCGTCCGGCGCTGACTAAGCATACGCCGGTGGCGCACCAGCGTCAGACCCCTGCGGCGAACAAAAAACGCGGGAAAGTAGCGGGACGTTAATGCCAGACCGTAGACCGGATAAGGTGCGTCACCTTATCCGGCAATGATATTGATGTGTTATGCTTCACGAATTCTGGCCGCTAATGCGGCCAGCTTTTCATCGTCTGCCCGCTCGTGGTCGTGTGACGACAAATACCCTTCATATTGTTCAAAAAATTTATTCTGCCGTGATTCAATCGGTTTCCAGTGTGTCAGATCGCCCGTGCCGTGCATGGGGCTGAGTTTACTGTGCACGTGATCCACGCCAAAACCTTCGAAGAACATCCCCGTACGGCTGACGTCCGGGAACGCGTTATCCAGTTTTTTCGCCACTTTTTGGGTCGCCAGCATCAGGTCCGCCAGCGCCTGCGGCGGCATATCGAAGGCATAGCTGGGGTAATGCTTTTTCGGGATCACCACGGTAAAACCATCGGTGTTCGGGAAAATAGACAGAAAAGCCAGGTGATGCTCATCCTCCCAGACCTTATGGCAGGGCGCTTTGCCTTCAACAATTTGACAGAAAATACAGGTCATTCCTTTTCTCCGTGGATAAGACATTTCGTCAGGGCACCGTGAGTTTAGTACAGACCTAACACCTTCCACCACATCAGGCCCACGGTAATAAAGACAGCCTGGTTAAATAGGCTGACGACAAATCCCGTTCGCCACCAGACCCCCGTCGGCACATACCCTGCGCCAAACAGGATCGGGCCGCGCGCATGCGTGTACTGGGTGAGAGAGCAGTACAGGCTACTGGTGAAGGCCAGCATTAATGCGGTCGGGGCTGCCGGGATATTCAGATGCAGGCCGACGCCAAGGAATACGGCGTAGAGTGCGGCAATCTGCGCATTTCCGCTGGCAAAAAAGTAGTGGGTGTAGAAGTAGGCGGCGTTAAGCAGCAGC
The DNA here is from genome assembly GCF_018342065.1 of Citrobacter sp. FP75. Taxonomy (GTDB): domain Bacteria; phylum Pseudomonadota; class Gammaproteobacteria; order Enterobacterales; family Enterobacteriaceae; genus Citrobacter. The sequence goes on from NZ_JAFDOE010000002.1 coordinate 302,297, forward strand.
AGGACGACCACCCAACTGGTCCCGCTCATGGTGCTGCTGAGGCTATCGCCAATCAGATTGCCAAACCAGGTGGTGAAACCCAGTTTCTTCAACTGGTTCGCCATCATCAGCAGCGCGGCAAACCAAATTAGCGTGTCCCATGCCCCTTTCTCGCTTTTGACGTCTTCCCAGCTCAGAACGCCGCTAAGCAGTAAAATAGAGAGCCCGACAAACGAAGCTGTAGTGGCATCAACGCCTAGCGTATCGCCAAAAATCCACAGCACCAGCAGGACGCCGACGGTTCCCAGCATCAGCCATTCACCGCGAGACATGCGACCCATTTCCGCCAGTTCTTTCCGCGCCAGATTTGGGGCGTCCGGTGTGTGTTTGATTTCCGGGCGCACCAGCCAGTACACCAGCAGCGGAACCAGCAGCAAAGAGACCATGCAAGGCAACAGTGCTGCCATAAACCAACTTCCCCATGTCAGCGTGACTCCGGCGTTTGCCGCCAGTTTTACCGCCAGAAGGTTGCCGGTATAGCCGGTCATAAACAGTGCGGCGGTGACGTCGTTCACATTGCCGATACACGTAATGAGGAAGGTGCCGATTTTGCTGCGCGATTCATCTTCCGGATTGGAATGAAAACTGCGCGCCAGCGAGTCGGCAATCGGATAGATGACGCCGCCACATCGCGCCGTATTACTGGGCATTGCAGGGGAGAGGATCAGGTCGGCAAACGCCAGGCCGTAGGCGAGTCCGAGCGTACGCTTGCCGAGCAGGCGGATCATCTGTAGGGCAATGCGTCGACCGAGGCCGGTTTTGATAAACCCGCGGGCAATCATAAAGGCGACGACGATAAGCCAGATAAGCGAACTGTTCAGTTCACTCAGTGCGGTGGTAATCGCTCCGCTGGCGGTTTTATCTCCGGCAGCGTAGGCGAGCGCAAAGACAGTTATACCAATAATACCGACCGCGCCAATGGGCAGAACTTTTGCCACGATAGAGGCGATAGTGGCAACGAAGATGATCGCCGAATGCCAGGCGGAAGCGCTTAACCCCGTTGGTGGAGTAAGCTGCCAGAGCCCGGCAGAAATCAAAATTATTAGAATTAATGGGAGCCATTTGACGCCCTGAGGTTTTTTCTCAGCCACGGGTATACACCTATAGATACTGTGAATACATTCATGAAATGAATATATTTAGTTAATAATTAGTAGGTTATAAGTACTAATGCTGCTCCAGTGACTGCAATAAATACATCAATAAAGGTAAGTGAAGTGTTTCTTGATATTTCCATACGAGAAGAGCCCGACGAAGATGCCGGGCTGGAGAGAAGGGATTAGCCGCCGAACTGGTCCGGGTCCGGTCCCAGACGTTTGCTCTGATCGAGTTTGGCCATTTCGCCTAGTTCATCTTTGTCCAGACGGAAGTCCCAGACGTCAAAGTTCTCCGCGATGCGCGAGGGCGTGACCGATTTCGGGATCACCACCAGGCCGCTATCCAGGTGCCAGCGAATGACAATTTGCGCCGGTGATTTACCGTATTTTTCGGCGAGGTCGCGAACTACCTTTTGATCAAATACGTCTTTACCGCCTTGTGCCAGCGGGCTCCAGGACTCGGTCTGGATTTTATGCGTGGCATTCCAGGCATGAAGCTGCCGTTGTTGCAGTAGCGGGTGAAGCTCGATTTGGTTAATGACCGGCGCAACGCCCGTTTCATCCATCAGGCGCTGGAGATGATTGATCTGGAAGTTGCACACGCCGATGCTTTTGATGAGTCCCTGTTTTTGCAGGTCGATCATGTTTTCCCATGCTTCAACGTAATGGTCGATCGCCGGCACAGGCCAGTGCATGAGATAAAGATCGAGGTAATCGAGCTGGAGCTTCTCCATGCTTTCGAGCAACGCTTCGCGGGGACGTTTCTGATCGTCATTCCACAGTTTAGTGGTGATGAATAACGCTTCCCGAGGAAGTCCCGAGTCACGTATGGCTTTACCGACACCTTCTTCATTTTTGTACGCGGCAGCGGTATCGATAGAGCGATAACCCACTTCCAGCGCTTTATGAATGGCGGTGATGACTTCCTCATTACTTGCCTTCCAGACCCCCAGGCCCAGTTGCGGCATGACGTTACCATCCTGTAGTTTGATAATGGTAGGACTGGTCATAATTCCCCCCTACACGCAATCCTTCAAGCTGCCTCTTTGTTGGCTGCTTTCGTTTACCCCAGTCACGTACTTATGTACGTTCCTGAGGATTCACTCAATTGCCGCCTCGATACATCCTGAATGATTGGGTGTAAATTGAGTTCACCGGGGCAAGCCCCGGTGAGGTTTGTGTGACTTAAGCCTGGTATAAATACCCAAAAACGAAAGTCGGAGGTTAAAAAACCTTAGCGTGCCGCTTCGTAAATCCGGCGGCTGACGTCGAGCGTAATGTCCTGATGTTCGCCCAGTTTCGTACCACCGTGTGCTTCCAGTTTTTCCAGCAGCGCCGGGATGGAGCTGCCGTCCAGGCCGTAGTCAGACAGGCGAGTGGGAACGCCCATTTGTTCGAAGAACGCGCGGGTAGCGGCGATGGCGGCGTCGATGCGCTGGTCATCGCTTCCTTCGGTGATATTCCAGATGCGCTCTGCGTATTGCAGCAGTTTGGCGCGCTTGGTGTCGCGTTTTTCATTCCACAGTGCAGGCAGAACGATGGCCAGCGTTTGGGCATGATCCAGACCATGCATTGCGGTCAGTTCGTGGCCCAGCATATGGGTGGCCCAATCCTGCGGTACGCCCGCGCCAATCAAACCGTTCAGTGCCTGGGTCGCTGCCCACATGACGTTCGCACGCACGTTGTAGTTTTCCGGCTCCTGCAATGCTTTCGGGCCATCTTCGACCAATGTGAGCAGAATACCTTCGGCAAAGCGGTCCTGAATTTTTCCGTCTACCGGATAGGTCACATATTGCTCAACGGTATGAACGAACGCGTCCACCACACCGTTTGCTACCTGACGCGGTGGCAGCGTGTAGGTGTACACTGGATCCAGCACGGCAAAAACCGGCTGCACAAACGGAGTCATAAAGGCCAGCTTATCGCCGGTGGTTTTACGCGAAATTACCGCGCCGGAGTTAGATTCAGAACCGGTAGCTGGCAGGGTTAATACGGAGCCCATTGGCACGGCGCTTTTTACGTCGTTACCGCGAGTTTCCAGGATGCGCCATGGATCGACGCCGTCAGCGTAATGGGCTGCTGCGGCGATGAATTTTGTGCCGTCGAGAACAGATCCGCCGCCGACTGCCAGCAGGAACGTCACTTTCTCATCACGCACGATTTTTACTGCGTTCATCAGCGTTTCATAAGACGGGTTCGGCTCAATACCGCCAAACTCCAGCACGTCCAGGCCTTTCAGCGCATCCTGAACCTGTGCCAGAACGCCTGTTTTTTTCACGCTGCCGCCGCCGTAGGTAATCAGCACGCGAGCGTCCTGAGGGATTTGGTCGCGCAGTTCAGCGATAGCACCTTTACCAAACAGAATGCGGGTTGGGGTATGGAGATTAAAGTTGTTCATTGCTCGTTCCCTTATGTGGGTAAAAAAGAGGGCAGGCGAGTGTCTGCCTGATGGTGAACATTGTGGTCGTCAGAGACGTTCCTCTCAATGCTCATTTCTGCCAATGTCTTGCCTATTTCTACAGACTGCTGGAGAAAAAGGATAAAAATGCGCACACTATGGGTGTTGCAATCCAATGGCGAAATGGTGCTCTATGAACCGTGATGAGATCTGCCTTCTGCTGACAGATAAAATTAAACAGCTGAAAAACAATGAAAATGAACTCAGTGAGTTGTTGCCGGATGTTCGTCTGCTGCACGGCACTGAGCCGGCGGCGCGTACACCGGTAATGTATCAGCCTGGCATCATATTTCTCTTTTCGGGTCATAAAATTGGTTATATCAATGAGCGCGTATTTCGTTATGACGCCAACGAATATCTGCTGCTCACCGTACCTTTACCCTTTGAATGTGAAACGTATGCGACACCGGAGGTTCCACTGGCCGGTATGCGCCTGAATGTCGATATCCTGCAATTGCAGGAGCTACTGATGGACATTGGTGAAGATGAACTGTTCCAGCCCTCAATGGCGGCGAGTGGGATTAACTCTGCCACGCTTTCTGATGAGATTCTTTGCGCGGCTGAGCGTTTACTGGATGTGATGGAGCGCCCGCTGGACGCACGCATTCTGGGCAAACAGATCATCCGTGAGATCCTCTACCATGTGCTGACAGGCCCGCGAGGTGGCGCATTGCTCGCGCTGGTCAGTCGCCAGACGCATTTCAGTTTGATTAGTCGCGTATTGAAGCGGATTGAAAACAAGTACACCGAGAACCTCAACGTCGAACAACTGGCAGCAGAGGCCAATATGAGCGTGTCGGCGTTTCATCATAATTTCAAATCGGTGACCAGCACCTCGCCGCTGCAGTACCTGAAAAGTTATCGCCTGCATAAGGCGCGGATGATGATCATCCACGACGGCATGAAGGCCAGCGCGGCGGCAATGCGGGTCGGCTATGAAAGCGCTTCGCAGTTTAGTCGGGAGTTCAAACGGTACTTTGGCGTGACGCCGGGAGAAGATGCGGCCAGAATTCGGATGATGCAGGGCAGTTGATTGGTCGTTAGCCGGCGAGGCGAAATGCCGTCCGGCTAACGGTGTTACTCAGGCGCTACAGCATTTTTTTTTAATTACCACGAACAAGGTGCCTAACAGGCCTGCGGTTAGCAGAGCGAGGGGCAGGATCATCAGGAAGGTCATCACCTGATCTTCATGGCGTTTTACGAACGGGATCATGCTCAGCGCATAGCCAAAGCTGGTGACGACGGTGACCCACAGCAGACCGCTCAGCCAGTTAAAGAACTGGAACCGGCGGTTGGGCAGGCCTGAAATTCCCGCCATTGTAGGCAAAAGGGTGCGAACAAATGCCAGGAAGCGTCCGGCGAGCAGCGCCATCAGGCCATGTTGGTCAAACATACAGGTGGCGCGCTGATGATATTTTTCAGGCAATTGCGCCAGCCAGCTTTTCACCGTTCGCGTGTTACCCAGCCAGCGTCCCTGAATATAGCTCAGCCAACAGCCCAGACTGGCCGCTGCCGTCAGAATAGCAATCGTCGGGATAAAGCTCATCACGTCCTGCGCGATCAGCGCCCCGGCGAGTAACAGCAGGCTGTCTCCGGGTAAAAAGGAAGCAGGCAGCAGGCCATTTTCTAAAAACAGCGTGGCAAACATCACGAAGTACACCACGCTTACAACGTGCGGATCTGCCAGCGCGGCAAAATCGTGTTGCCAGAGCGCAGAGATAATATCTTGAATGACTACCATGGACTTTCCTGTGGAACAGCGTTTATGCGTGGATTGTACTCCTGAATTGTCCGGGATGCCTTGATCCCGGACGCAACAATTGCAGACTTTTCCACCGGAAGTGTCTGCATATATGTCCAACTATGGCAATGTTACTCGATTCGGGCGAATCCGGCGGCTAAATCCGCAATCAGATCGTCAACGTTCTCTAAACCGATGTGTAAACGGATGAGCGTTCCGCTGAAGTCCACTTTGCCTTCAGGGCGGATTGCGGCAATGTGTTCGGGCTGATTAGCCAGAATCAGTGATTCAAAGCCGCCCCAGGAGTAGGCCATGCTGAACAGATTGAAGTGATCCAGATATGCCGACAGCTCTTCATTATTCAGCTTCTTATTCAATACAAACGAGAACAGTCCGCTGCTCCCGGTAAAATCACGTTTCCAGAATTCGTGCCCTTTGCTGCCAGGAAGCGCCGGGTGATTGACGCGGGCAACCTGGGGATGATTGGCCAGCCACTCTGCAACTTTGAGGCTGCTTTCGTGATGTTGACGCAGGCGAACGCTCAGCGTACGTAGACCGCGGCTGGTCATATAGGCGGTATCTGCGTCCAGCATTTGCCCCATTAAATAGGCGTTTTCGCGTAGTTGATCCCAGCAGCGGGCATTCGACACCGCTGTACCGACCATCGCGTCGGAGTGGCCAATCAGATATTTGGTCCCGGCCTGAATTGAGATGTCGATTCCAAAATCCAGCGCGTTGAACAGCACCCCGGCAGCCCAGGTGTTATCGATCATGATGATAGCGTCCGGCGCTATCCTTCTGACGGCGGCTACAATCGCCGGAACATCATGCACTTCCATGGTGACGGAGCCGGGAGATTCCAGAAATACCACTTTGGTATTGGGTTGAATGTGCTTCACAATATCGGCGCCCACCAATGGATCGAACCAGCCGGTGCTCACGCCGAGCTTGCCGAGGATCCTGGTGCAAAAATCCTGGCTGGGTTCATAGGCCGTGTTGGTCATCAGCACGTGGTCGCCTTGTTCAACAAAAGCCAGAATCGTGTTGGCAACGGCTGCTGCGCCGCAGGGAAACAGGGCACATCCCGCGCCGCCTTCCAGCTCGCACATGGCTTCCTGCAGGGAGAAATGCGTCAGGGTTCCGCGACGTCCGTAGAAAAGCGCGCCATTTGCGCGGTTGTGCGCGGCCTGTTTTTTGGCTTCCACGGTGTCAAACACCAGCGAAGAGGCGCGCTGGATCACGCTATTTACCGAGCCTAGCGTGTACTTTTTACTGCGTCCTGCATGAACGAGTTTGGTCTCAAGATGCTTGTCTGCCATGTTGGTTTGCCTATTTTTATACGTCTGGATGTCTAAACTAGCATGAATCCAGAGTGACGCATCCTGCAGAAGGGTCATAAAGTAGAAAATAGTCCCAAAATGTGTCTGCTGACTTTTTTACTGCGTAAGCGCAAGGAAAAGAAACCAAAGGTGCGGCACTATGTAAATAGTAATGAGAACGACTATCAATTCGACGTCGTTTTGATATCATTACGCTCAGATTTTGTGATTTGCGTCCTGGAGATACAGAGTGGGTAATAATTTGATGCAGACGGACCTTTCCGTCTGGGGTATGTATCAGCACGCCGATATTGTGGTTAAGTGCGTGATGATTGGGCTGATTTTGGCGTCCGTGGTCACCTGGGCTATCTTCTTTAGTAAGAGCCTTGAGTTCTTTACGCAGAAGCGCCGCCTTAAGCGCGAACAGCAACAGCTGGCTGAAGCCCGCTCTTTAGATCAGGCCAGTGAAATTGCCGCTGGATTCGATACCAAAAGCCTGGGCGCACTGTTAATTAACGAAGCGCAGAACGAGCTTGAACTGTCAGAAGGCAGTGATGACAACGAAGGGATTAAAGAGCGTACCGGGTTCCGCCTGGAACGTCGTGTCGCAGCTGTAGGCCGTCATATGGGCCGTGGTAATGGATACCTGGCAACCATCGGGGCCATCTCCCCATTTGTGGGTCTGTTCGGTACGGTATGGGGCATTATGAATAGCTTCATCGGTATTGCACAAACTCAAACGACTAACCTGGCCGTGGTTGCGCCCGGGATTGCAGAAGCGCTGTTAGCCACCGCGATTGGCTTGGTTGCGGCCATTCCTGCGGTTGTAATCTACAACATCTTCGCCCGTCAGATTGGCAGCTATAAAGCGATGTTGGGTGATGTCGCTGCACAGGTGCTGTTGCTGCAAAGTCGCGATCTGGACCTGAGCGCAAGCGCTGCGGCACATCCGGTACGCGCTGCGCAGAAATTACGTGTAGGATAATGTTCCATGGCAATGAGCTTTAACGAAAACCTGGACGATAACGGTGAAATGCACGACATCAACGTGACGCCGTTTATCGATGTTATGTTGGTGTTGTTGATCATCTTTATGGTGGCCGCGCCGCTGGCAACGGTGGATGTGAAGGTGAATCTCCCCGCATCGACCAGCACGCCGCAACCGCGCCCGGAAAAGCCAGTTTACCTGTCAGTGAAGGCGGATAACACCATGTTTATCGGCAACGAGCAGGTGACCGATGAAACCATGATTAACGCGCTAAACGCGCTGACGGAAGGCAAGAAAGACACCACTATCTTCTTCCGCGCCGATAAAACCGTCGACTATGAAACCATGATGAAAGTGATGGATACGCTGCACCAGGCAGGTTTCCTGAAAATTGGTTTGGTCGGTGAAGAGACCGTGAAAGCGAAGTAATCCCTGTTGCCGGGTGAGGGTTTTCACCTTACCCGGCCTCCTGTTTCTGACTCTTTCCCCACTCCCTTATTTCGTCTCATCCAGCGCGACGGTGGTGACTCTGGTCGCTGCATAGCTACCTTCTGATAGCTTACGCGTCAGGCGCAGTGTGGCGGTTTCTCGCGCGAGTATATGCTGATAGATGCTTTCCAGACGGGCCATGATTTTGTCCCGCAGCTCTGGCTGCTGGGTAATGATAGTCTCAATAGCAGCACCGTAGATCTCTTCTTTAGCCTGCAGGGTATAAACTTCACGGCGATTTTGCCACTTCATGCGTACCAGCGCGGCGGGTATTGATACCATCTCCTGGGCCACGCTTTCCAGCGTGGCGTTCTTATTGGCAATCAAGATATCCAGATTCTGCTTTAAGACAAATTCATCGCTTTTGTGGGTGTCTAAAGCCAAATAAACGTTGTTATCCTCAACATCTTTCATTTTATTTCTCTTCCAGAGAATAAAAAATGGGAGCGCTGGTTTCACGCGTAATTAAATTAAGCCAAATTTTATTGCCCTGCTCATTTATTAATGCGGTGTTTTTAGCCAAAATTTTACTTAATTCTTGTGCATTAATGTCACCTTCTGCTTGTAAAGAATTTAGCAGGCGGGTGAACGATTCAATTTTTGCTGCGCGAAAAAGGCGCTCTTTTAAATGGCGGTCGCACTCTTCAAATAGCATGTTTCGCGCCTGGCCGGTGGCGGAGGCACTAATTAAAATATCCGCCTCGTAATCACTTAAGGTTATCGTTCCCTGAGTCAAATTTTCACTGTTTTCTGCGGTGTCAGTATTGTCCGGGGACGTGGATAAATGAAAACGAGAGGGAACAAGATGCTCGGGAAGCATGTTGAAATATCCTTTGCTGCCAGTGTGGTGAGTTTTTTTAATAAGACAGGCTACGTTGACAATAGCATGGGGTAATTTTAAAATCAAAAAAAATGGAGCCTGTATATGAACAGTATATTTTATTCTGTTATTACCCTGCTATTGCTTACCTGCGGGGTTCTTTTGCTCATGCGCGGTGCAAATAAAAATCGAGCTAATGAAGGGCTTGCCTCTGCTCCCAAACTGGAAACACTGAGCAAAGAAGAGGGGGAAGATCATTTTTCAGCACTGATGAATTCGATTACCCCGGTATGGTATTGGCGCGTTAATCATGAATATATCGATTTTATCCACTCGACAATAAAGCGGATGACCATGATGGAGTTAAATGAAACGCCGGGGTTATTTGATGCGCAGCGTCGCTGCAGCGATCTTAACTCGGCGGTCTACAAATATTATGACAACATCAAAAAACGCTGCCTGAGCGGAGAGAAAGTCCCGCATGCCGATCTGGACGTGCTCAATTTACGTCAATGCTTCAGGGAGTTCAGTCTGGAAGCCTATCCTGCACTCGTTGCGCTGGTCTGGCCGGAGTTCAAGCGTCCGCCGATTAACGTGGAAGAGGTTTGAGGTGTGTCATTTCGTCTCTGAACTGACACACATGAAACGATTAAAACCGGGTCCGACAACATCGTCCCGGTACACTGTTCAAACAGCTACTTGTCTGATGAGGCCTGCCACAAATTGAGTTTGCCGTCGGTGACGTGTTTATCAATCTGCGTCAGTTCTTCGGCGCTGAACGTCAGGTTATTCAGCGCCTGAACGTTTTCTTCCAGCTGCTCGGGGCGGCTGGCGCCGATTAATACTGACGTCACGCGGTTATCTTTGAGTAACCAGCTTAACGCCATTTGCGCCATCGACTGTCCGCGACGCTGCGCCATGTCGTTAAGCAGGCGCAGGCTGCTAATATTCTCTTCTGTCAGCATATTTTCCGTCAGGCCACGGGCTTTTTTCCCTTCACGTTGCATGCGCGATCCTTCCGGAATACCGTTCAGGTATTTCCCTGTCAGCAATCCTTGCGCCAGCGGGGTAAAGGCGATACAGCCAATGCCGTTCGAGTCCAGTGTATCCAGCAGGCCACTGCTGTCGACCCAACGGTTAAGCAGGTTGTAGGATGGTTGATGGATCAACAGCGGAATTTTCCATTCCCGCAGCAGTTCGGCCATTTTTTGCGTGCGTTCCGGGGAATAGGATGAAATGCCGACATACAGGGCTTTGCCACTTTGCACGGCGTGGGCCAGCGCTGCGGCGGTCTCTTCCATTGGCGTACTTTCGTCAACGCGGTGAGAATAGAAAATATCGACGTAATCAAGCCCCATACGTTGCAGGCTCTGGTCGAGGCTGGCGAGCAGATACTTGCGCGAACCGCCAGAACCGTACGGCCCCGGCCACATGTCGTAGCCTGCTTTGGTGGAGATGATTAACTCGTCACGGTACTGCGCGAAATCCTCACGCAGTAATCGGCCAAAGTTCTCTTCAGCGCCGCCCGGCGGCGGCCCGTAGTTATTGGCTAAATCGAAATGCGTGATGCCTAAATCAAACGCTTTGCGCAGCAGGGCACGCTGTGAATCCAGTGCTTGAACGTGTCCAAAACTGTGCCATAAACCCAGCGACAGTGCGGGTAAGCGCAAACCGCTGCGACCACAGTAGCGATAGAGCATCTGCTTGTAACGTTCAGGATTGGCAAACCAGGCCATGAGATCTCCTTAATGCAGGTGAATTTCGAAACGACGTTTCTATTCTAGCTGTTTCGCGATGATTATCCTGCTCATAAGTCACATTGGGATGAAAAACTGGGCAAAAACAGGTCGCTGTGCTTTGCTTAAAAAAACATCATTCAGGAGTGGGGCGATGTCGCGTTTAACTGCGAAAGACTTTCCGCAAGAGTTGCTCGATTACTACGACTATTACGCGCATGGCAAAATATCGAAACGGGAATTTCTCAACCTGGCGGCCAAATATGCCGTCGGCGGCATGACGGCGCTGGCGTTATTTAATCTGTTAAAGCCTAACTACGCCCTGGCAACGCAGGTGGAATTTACCGATCCCGATATTCTGGCGGAGTACATAACCTACCCATCACCTGATGGCCATGGTGATGTGCGCGGTTATCTGGTAAAGCCGGCAAAGGTGATGGGCAAAATTCCCGCTGTGGTTGTCGTGCACGAGAATCGTGGGTTGAACCCCTATATTGAGGATGTCGCGCGGCGGGTGGCAAAAGCGGGATACCTGGCGCTCGCGCCGGATGGCTTAAGTTCGGTTGGCGGTTATCCGGGTAATGATGATAAAGGCCGGGAGCTGCAGCAGCAGGTTGATCCGGTAAAGTTAATGAACGATTTTTTTGCCGCAATTGACTATATGCAGCGTTATCCCGATGCGACGGGAAAGGTTGGTATTACCGGCTTTTGCTACGGTGGTGGTGTTTCGAATGCCGCAGCCGTCGCTTTTCCTGAACTGGCCTGCGCGGTGCCTTTTTATGGGCGTCAGGTTCCCGCGTCAGATGTCCCTAAAATAAAAGCGCCTTTATTACTGCACTATGCGGCATTAGATACACGCATTAATGAAGGGTGGCCGGCGTATGAAACCGCGCTCAAGGTCAATAAGAAAGTGTTTGAGGCGTATATCTATCCCGGTGTTAATCATGGTTTTCACAATGATTCAACTCCTCGTTATGATAAAGCCGCTGCTGATTTAGCCTGGGAGCGCACTATCTCATGGTTTGATAAATATTTACGTTAGAAAACAAAATATTGTTTAATGCGTTAGATTTAATATCTGAATAATAATGCTATCTAATTTCATTAGCATTCATATCGTTATAACCTGAAGGGTTATCAGACGCACTTAAAAAAGTAAAAAAATAAAGAACGCATTATATCTTCTTCGTGACCTGCCGATAACAAGGATAAGTCTCGCCTGATGGCGAAATCCTCATCTACGGCAAGGAAACTACTATGCGTTTGCTGAAAAACTTCACTATTCGTATTGTCATGCTGGCAATACTGGGACTATTTTGCCTGCTCTGGTCGGGCGTGGGGTTATTCAGTCTCCATTCGTTATCCAAAATATCAGAAGGAAATGATATTGACCGTCATCTCGTGCAGCAGATGACGGTCCTCAGTCAGGGTAACGATCAGTACTTTCGCTTCGTAACCCGCTTAAGTCGTGCCATGGATGTCAAAATTGGCGGTGGAACGCCAGACTTTGGCCCGGCGCAACAATCGCTGGAGGGTATGAGTAAAAAGCTCCAGCAGATGAAAACGCTTTCTCCGGGGCCGATGGATCCTGAAATTGCCGCAGCGGTGCTGACCAAGTGGCAAGCGCTGCTGGACAACGGCGTAATCCCGCAAATGCAGCTGGCGCAGCAGGGCACGCTTACGGCCTTTGCGGAGCATGCCAGTACCGTTACGCCTGCGCTGAGCCGTGAATTTGGTGCCAGTGCCGAACGTTTTAACACCACGGCAGGTGAGCGGCTGGATGCGACACGAATTATGGTTGATGGCAAAACGTCAATTATCCGCACGTTAATTATCACCGCCGTTATTCTCGGTATCGCCATCCTTATCTTTACCGACCGCTACCTTGTATCAACAATGGTGAAGCCGCTGGCGCGCATTCGCCAGCAGTTCCGCCAGATTGCCCACGGCGACCTCAGCCACCCGATTGAAGAATTTGGCCGTAACTGCGTGGGTCAGTTGGTGCCATTGCTCAGCGCGATGCAGGACAGCCTGCGCGAAGCCGTGAGTACGATTCGCTCTGGTAGTGACAACATCTGGCGCGGTGCGACGGAGATTTCCAGCGGTAATAACGATCTCTCTTCGCGTACTGAAGAGCAGGCCGCGGCGTTGGAAGAGACCGCAGCCAGCATGGAGCAGCTCACCGCCACGGTAAAACTGAACGCTGAAAATGCGCGCGAGGCCAGCCAGCTTGCCGATACGGCATCAGAAACGGCAGGCAAAGGCAGCACGCTGGTTTCGCAAGTGGTCGATACCATGGACGGGATTGCAGCCAGCTCTAAACAGATCGCCGAAATTACCTCAGTTATTAATAGCATTGCTTTCCAGACCAACATTCTGGCGCTTAACGCGGCAGTGGAAGCTGCCAGAGCGGGTGAGCAGGGGCGTGGTTTTGCCGTGGTTGCCGGTGAGGTGCGTAATCTTGCCAGCCGCAGCGCAGGAGCGGCGAAAGAGATTGAGACATTGATTGGTGAATCGGCGCGTCGTGTCGATCAGGGGGCGCGTCTGGTCAAGGAAACCGGATTGACGATGGACGCTATTCTGCGTGGTGCGACAGAAGTGACGGCGATTATGAAACAAATCGCTTCCGCCTCTGAAGAGCAGAATAAAGGGATCTCGCAAGTGAGCGTGGCTATCACGCAAATGGACAGCGTGACCCAACAGAACGCCGCGCTGGTAGAACAGGTGTCAGCGGCAGCAGTGGCCCTGGAGCGGCAAACCGAGGATCTACAACGTGCGGTTCAACAGTTTCGGCTTTCCGCAAGCGACGCGCAGCATGCCTCAACCAATACCGTTTTACCCGCCGAAGAAAGCGCAGCGCCTAAAACATCTAAAACGGATGAATGGGTGGCCTTTTAATCTGGCACAAAAAAGTGCGTGAAACCTCTGGTCTTTGCTTAAAAAATCGCTATATAATTTATTATATAGCGATTGGAGGTTATGCATGGACAACCATTTTGGTAAGGGCTTGATGGCCGGATTAAATGCATCAAGTGCGGACAGCGCACAGACGGTGGCGAATTTTTGTGCTGACTATAAGCGCGGCTTCGTGCTGGGCTTTTCACATCGGATGTTTGAAAGAACGGGCGATCGGCAACTCAGTGCGTGGGAAGCAGGGATCCTGACGCGTCGTTACGGGCTGGATAAAGAAATGGTGATGGATTTCTTCAAAGAGAACCAGTCCAGTACAACAATTCGCTTTTTCATGGCTGGCTATCGGCTCGAAGCTTGATCCGAAAGGGGTATTATCTTGCTTTAATTAATTACACTATTGACCTACACCTTCGTTTTGTTGCCCTGCCGAAGTATTATAATGCACATAACCATATAAAAAGTGTGGTAATGGCGCGCCGATCGCAATAAGCAACATGCGAATGGTGCAAAATAAAAGCCAGGTCTTCGCAACGGAATAACAATAAAATGACTGGAGATAACTCTCTCATCAATTCGAACGGCATTAACCGCCGTGATTTCATGAAGCTTTGTGCAGCATTGGCCGCTACCATGGGGCTCAGTAGCAAAGCCGCCGCAGAAATGGCGGAGTCAGTATCCCGCCCTCAGCGCCCGCCGGTTATCTGGATTGGCGCTCAGGAGTGTACGGGTTGTACTGAATCGCTACTTCGTGCGACACACCCTACAGTGGAAAATCTCGTCCTGGAGACTATCTCCCTGGAATACCATGAGGTGCTTTCCGCCGCCTTCGGCCACCAGGTCGAAGAGAACAAACATAACGCTCTGGAGAAGTACAAAGGGCAGTATGTTCTGGTTGTAGATGGCTCTATCCCACTGAAAGATAACGGTATTTACTGTATGGTTGCCGGTGAGCCTATTGTGGATCATATCCGCAAGGCAGCTGAAGGCGCTGCGGCAATCATTGCTATCGGCTCTTGCGCCGCGTGGGGCGGTGTCGCCGCCGCTGGCGTTAACCCAACGGGTGCCGTCGGTTTGCAGGAAGTTCTGCCAGGCAAAACCATCATCAATATCCCAGGCTGTCCGCCGAACCCGCATAACTTCCTCGCGACTGTCGCACATATCATCACCTACGGTAAGCCACCGAAGCTGGATGCGAAAAACCGTCCGACATTTGCCTATGGCCGCTTGATTCACGAACATTGCGAACGTCGCCCGCACTTTGATGCTGGCCGTTTTGCGAAAGAGTTCGGCGACGAAGGCCACCGTGAAGGCTGGTGCCTCTATCATCTGGGCTGTAAAGGACCAGAAACCTACGGCAACTGCTCTACGTTGCAGTTCTGCGATGTTGGCGGCGTGTGGCCGGTGGCTATCGGTCACCCTTGCTACGGCTGTAACGAAGAAGGTGTTGGTTTCCATAAAGGTATTCACCAGCTTGCTTCTGTGGAAAACCAAACTCCGCGTTCAGAGAAGCCGGATGTCAACCTGAAAGAAGGTGGCAACATTTCTGCTGGGGCTGTTGGGCTGCTGGGTGGTGTAGTCGGACTGGTGGCCGGCGTCAGCGTGATGGCGGTACGTGAACTGGGACGTCAGCAAAAGAAAGATAACGCTGACTCACGGGGAGAATAACCGTGAACAGACGTAACTTTATTAAAGCAGCTTCTGGCGGAGCGCTGCTGTTGGGCGCTGCGCCGTCTGTCAGCCATGCGGCTGCAGAAAACCGTCCGCCGATCCCTGGGTCTCTTGGGATGCTCTATGACTCGACGCTGTGCGTAGGCTGTCAGGCCTGTGTCACCAAGTGTCAGGATATCAACTTCCCGGCGCGTAACCCTGAAGGCCCAGAGACCTGGTCGAACAACGACAAACTGTCACCGTACACCAATAACATCATTCAGGTGTGGCGGAGCGGAACAGGCGTTAACAAAGACCAGGAGGAGAACGGCTACGCATACATCAAGAAACAGTGTATGCACTGTGTCGATCCGAACTGTGTTTCCGTTTGCCCGGTCTCCGCGCTGAAAAAAGATCCGAAAACCGGCATCGTCCATTATGACAAAGATGTCTGTACCGGCTGCCGTTACTGCATGGTCGCCTGTCCGTACAACGTGCCTAAATACGACTACAACAACCCGTTTGGTGCGCTTCACAAATGTGAACTGTGTAACCAGAAAGGTGTTGAACGTCTGGATAAAGGCGGTTTACCGGGCTGTGTTGAAGTATGTCCTGCTGGTGCGGTGATTTTTGGTACGCGTGAAGAGCTGATGGCTGAGGCGAAAAAACGTCTCGCACTGAAGCCTGGCAGCGAATACCACTATCCACGTCAGACGGTGAAAGCTGGCGATACCTATCTGCATACGGTACCGAAATACTACCCACATCTGTACGGTGAGAAGGAAGGCGGTGGTACGCAGGTTATGGTGCTGACGGGCGTTCCTTACGAGGATTTGGATCTGCCGAAACTGGATGATCTTTCAACCGGTGCGCGTTCCGAGCATGTTCAACATTCCCTGTATAAGGGCATGATATTACCCCTGGCTGCGCTGGCGGGCTTAACCGTGCTGGTTCGTCGTAACACGAAAAACGACCATCACGATGGAGGAGACGATCATGAGTCATGATCCTAAACCGCTGGGCGGGAAAATAGTCAGCAAACCGGTCATCATTTTTGGGCCGTTAATCGTCCTGTGTATGCTCCTGATCGTGAAACGTCTGGTCTTTGGATTGGGTTCAGTCTCCGATCTGAACGGCGGTTTCCCATGGGGTGTCTGGATCGCGTTCGACCTGTTGATTGGTACCGGTTTTGCGTGCGGCGGTTGGGCGCTGGCGTGGGCGGTCTATGTTTTCAACAGAGGACAATACCATCCGCTGGTACGTCCGGCGCTGTTGGCGAGCCTGTTTGGCTACTCGCTGGGTGGTCTGTCGATCACCATTGACGTCGGTCGCTACTGGAACCTGCCGTATTTCTACATTCCGGGTCATTTCAACGTGAACTCGGTACTGTTTGAAACGGCGGTCTGTATGACCATCTATATCGGCATCATGGCGCTGGAATTTGCGCCGGCTCTGTTTGAACGTCTGGGCTGGAAAGTTTCTCTCAAACGTTTGAATAAAGTGATGTTCTTTATTATCGCCCTCGGCGCGCTGCTGCCAACCATGCACCAGTCTTCAATGGGTTCATTGATGATTTCTGCGGGTTATAAGGTGCATCCGCTCTGGCAAGCCTATGAAATGCTGCCGCTTTTCTCTGTATTAACCGCCTTTATTATGGGCTTCTCGATCGTGATATTTGAAGGTTCGCTGGTACAAGCTGGCCTGAAAGGTAACGGTCCGGACGAGAAAAGTTTGTTTATCAAGCTGACGAACACCATCAGCGTGCTGCTGGCGATTTTCGTGGTGCTGCGCTTTGGCGAGCTAATCTATCGCGACAAACTGTCCTATGCGTTTGCAGGCGATCTTTACTCCGTGATGTTCTGGATTGAAGTGACGCTGATGGTCTTCCCGCTGGTGGTGCTGCGCGTCACTAAGCTGCGTAATGACTCGCGCATGCTGTATCTGTCTGCGCTGAGCGCATTGCTGGGTTGTGCGACATGGCGTCTGTCCTATTCGCTGGTGGCGTTCAATCCTGGTGGTGGCTACCACTACTTCCCGACCTGGGAAGAACTGTTGATTTCTATTGGTTTTGTGGCTATTGAGATTTGTGCATACATCGTACTCATTCGTCTACTGCCGATACTTCCTCCTTTAAAACAAAACGATCAAAATCGTCATGAGGCGAGCAAAGCATGAGCCAGAGAATTACTATTGATCCGGTAACCCGTATTGAGGGCCATTTACGCATCGACTGCGAAATCGAAAATGGCGTGGTATCAAAAGCATGGGCGTCCGGTACCATGTGGCGCGGCATGGAAGAGATCGTGAAGAATCGCGATCCGCGTGATGCGTGGATGATTGTGCAGCGTATTTGTGGTGTTTGTACCACGACGCACGCTATCTCCTCTGTGCGTGCGGCAGAAAGCGCGCTGAACATTGATGTTCCGGTGAACGCACAGTACATCCGTAACATCATTCTGGCCGCGCATACCACGCATGACCATATCGTTCACTTCTATCAGCTTTCTGCGCTGGACTGGGTGGACATCACCTCCGCACTGAAAGCCGATCCGGCGAAAGCTTCGGCGATGCTGAACGGCGTGTCGACCTGGCACCTGAACAGCGCGGAAGAGTTCACCAAGGTTCAGAACAAGATCAAAGACCTGGTTGCCAGCGGTCAGTTAGGTATTTTTGCTAACGGTTGCTGGGGCCACCCGGCAATGCAACTGCCGCCGGAAGTGAACCTGATTGCAGTCGCGCACTACCTGCAGGCGCTGGAATGCCAGCGTGATGCCAACCGCGTCGTGGCGCTGCTCGGCGGTAAAACACCGCACATTCAAAACCTGGCAGTAGGTGGGGTCGCGAACCCAATTAACCTCGACGGTCTTGGCGTGTTGAACCTTGAGCGCCTGATGTACATCAAGTCCTTCATTGATAAGCTGAGCGATTTTGTTGAACAGGTTTACAAGGTAGATACCGCGGTTATTGCAGCGTTCTATCCGGAGTGGCTGGAACGTGGTCAGGGTGCGGTTAACTATCTGAGCGCACCGGAATTCCCGACTGACGGCAAAAACGGCAGCTTCCTGTTCCCGGGCGGGTACATCACGGATGCAGACCTCTCGACCTATCGCCCGATCACCTCTCACTCCGATGAATACCTGATCAAAGGGATTCAGGAGAGTGCGAAACACGCGTGGTACAAAGACGAAGCGCCGCAGGCACCGTGGGAAGGCACAACGGTTCCGGATTACACCGGCTGGTCAGACGATGGCAAATACTCTTGGGTTAAAGCGCCAACCTTCTACGGCAAAACGGTGGAAGTGGGCCCGCTGGCTAACATGCTGTGTAAACTGGCGGCAAAACGCGAGTCTACCCATGCCAAGCTGAATGAAATCGTTGCGATCTACACCAAGCTGACCGGTAAAACTATCGAAGTCGCGCAGCTGCATTCAACGCTGGGCCGTATCATTGGTCGTACCGTTCACTGCTGTGAGCTGCAGAACGTTTTGCAGGATCAATATAACGCGCTGATCGTGAATATCGGTAAAGGCGATCACACCACCTTCGTGAAACCGAATATTCCGGCCACCGGCGAATTTAAAGGTGTGGGCTTCCTCGAAGCGCCGCGCGGTATGCTTTCTCACTGGATGGTGATTAAAGACGGCATTATCAGTAACTATCAGGCGGTTGTACCATCAACCTGGAACTCTGGCCCACGTAACTTTAACGATGAAGTGGGACCGTATGAGCGTTCGCTGGTAGGTACGCCAATTGCCGATCCGAACAAACCGCTGGAAGTGGTGCGTACCATTCACTCCTTCGATCCTTGTATGTCATGTGCGGTGCATGTGGTGGACGTTGACGGGAACGAAGTCGTCTCAGTTAAGGTTCTGTAATGCGGATATTAGTCTTAGGGGTCGGCAATATTTTGCTGACCGACGAAGCCATCGGGGTACGTATCGTTGAGGCATTAGAGCAACGGTACATCCTGCCAGACTATGTTGACGTTCTGGATGGCGGTACGGCGGGAATGGAGCTTCTCGGCGATATGGCGAACAGGGATCATCTGATCATCGCTGACGCCATTGTGTCGAGAAAAAACACGCCAGGAACGATGATGGTCCTGCGGGACGAAGAGATCCCGGCGCTGTTTACCAACAAAATCTCTCCGCACCAGCTTGGCCTGGCCGACGTATTGTCGGCCCTGCGTTTCACCGGCGAGTTCCCGAAGAAGCTGACCCTGGTCGGTGTTATTCCGGAATCGCTGGAGCCGCATATCGGGCTAACGCCGACGGTTGAGGCCATGATTGAACCTGCGCTTGAGCAGGTTCTCGCTGCGCTGCGCGAGTCGGGTGTAGAAGCCATCCCTCGGGAGGCGGCCCATGCCTGAGGAGTTTTTAGGCTTTCAGACGGCTCCAAAAGCGCAGATTCAGGCAGCGTTTGAAGAGGTAGCCCGCCGTTCGATGCACGATCTCTCGTTTTTGCATCCGAATATGCCGGTATATGTCTCTGATTTTACGCTGTTTGAAGGTCAGTGGACGGGGTGTGTGATCACACCCTGGATGCTGAGCGCATTGATTTTCCCGGGGCCAGACCAGGTCTGGCCTACGCGTAAAGTCAGCGAGAAAATCGGGCTGCGTTTACCGTATGGCGAAATGACATTTACCGTTGGCGAACTCGATGGCGTATCACAATATCTGTCCTGCTCGCTGATGTCGCCGCTTTCGCACAACATGTCGGCACAAGAAGGTGTTCGCCTGACTGACGATTGCGCAAAAATGCTGTTATCGCTGCCGGTTAGCGATCCGAATGCGCCGCAGATCGGTCGTCGCGCGCTGCTGCTGGGTCGTCGGAGCTGTGAAAATGCATGAGTTGTCGCTTTGCCAGAGCGCGGTTGAGATTATTCAGCAGCAGGCAGAGCAACACGATGTTAAACGTGTTACCGGCGTTTGGCTGGAAATTGGCGCGCTCTCCTGTGTTGAGGAGAGCGCCGTACGTTTTAGTTTTGACATCGTCTGTCAGGGTACGGTCGCGCAGGGATGTGAGTTGTACATTGAATACAAACCCGCCCAGGCCTGGTGCTGGGATTGCAGTCAGGTTGTGGAAATCACCCAGCATGATGCGCAGTGTCCACGTTGTCAGGGCGAGCGTTTGCGAGTTGAAAGTGGCGATTCACTGAAAGTGAAAAGTATTGAAGTCGAATAGCCCATAGGTTGCTATGGGGCGGAGTCAGATATGTGTATTGGAGTCCCGGGTCAGGTTTTGACCGTCGGTGAAGATATTCACCAGCTTGCGCAGGTTGAAGTGTGCGGTATCAAGCGCGATGTCAACATTGCCCTGATTTGTGAAGGCGATACAGCTGAGCTGGTCGGGCAATGGGTACTGGTGCACGTAGGATTCGCCATGAGTATCATCGATGAAGATGAAGCCAAAGCCACGTTAGACGCGTTACGCCGCATGGAGTACGACGTCACCAGCGCGTGACAAGTCTGAAAAATGCCGGACGGCGTTTACGCTACCACCCGGCATCTTATTTTTAACCCTGACGCTTATCTTCGGTATGAATATCGAAGTCGCTGGCGTCATGGCGCTCATGAAGCTGTTCGTTCAGCGGCCCGTTGGTGCGGTTTACAATGCGACCACGCTTAACAGCCGGACGCGCTGCAATCTCTTTTGCCCAGCGCTGAACGTGTTTGTAGCTTCCCGCATCAAGGAATTCTGCCGCGTCGTAGACGTTGCCCAGCACTACATTGCCAAACCACGGCCAGACCGCCATATCAGCAATGGTGTATTCATCTCCGGCCACGAACTGATGCTGCGCTAACTGTTTATCCAGCACGTCGAGTAAGCGCTTGGCTTCCATCGTGAAGCGATTGATAGCGTACTCAATTTTTACCGGCGCATAGTTATAGAAGTGACCAAAACCACCGCCGAGGAACGGCGCCGCGCCTTGTAACCAGAATAGCCAGTTCAGCGTTTCGGTGCGTTTTGCCAAATCTTGTGGCAGGAAATAACCATACTTTTCCGCCAGATAGAGCAGAATTGCGCCAGATTCAAAAACACGAACCGGCGGGTTTTGCGAGTGGTCTCGCAGCGCCGGGATCTTCGAGTTCGGGTTCACCTCAACAAAGCCGCTGGAAAACTGATCGCCATCGCCAATACGGATAATCCAGGCATCATATTCCGCGCCCTTTACGCCCTGCGCCAGCAGTTCTTCCAGCATAATCGTCACTTTCTGACCATTTGGCGTACCCAGCGAATAGAGCTGCAGAGGGTGCTTGCCGACCGGCAGCGTTTTCTCGTGTGTAGCGCCGGAAACAGGGCGGTTGATGTTGGCGAATGCGCCGCCGTTGGATTTATCCCACGTCCAGACTTTCGCGGGCTGATAGGTATTATCTGACATAGTGACCTGCCTTCTGAGTGGTTGTGTTGATGCAGTGTAGCAGCCAGGTAGAACTCAATTTAACAGATTGGGACTTTATGCCGTTTTGTGCAGAAAGGGGAAGATAAATCTAACCCGTTCATTGTACCCAGGCCGTACTCCATGAAGAGGAAATCAATGTTGGACGGAAATTGCTACCGTATTCACCATCAATTATTGGCGGTGAAAAAGCAGTAACAATGAAAAAGGGTGTTCCAGGAGTAAGCGGTTATCAGGGCCCGGCGGGTGGGTGGGGCGCGGTAAAGGCCGTCACTGCTTCGGTATTTTCGCAAAAGGCCGTCGCGCGCGACATTATCGCGATGTTCAAAATGAACCAGGTGAAGGGGTTCGATTGTCCGGGCTGTGCGTGGCCGGATCCGGGACATCGTGCGCGGATGGAGCTGTGCGAAAATGGCGTCAAGGCCGTATCCTGGGAAACTACCAGTAAGAAAGCATCGCCGACGTTTTTTAGCCGCCATCCGGTTTCGACGCTCTGGCACTATAGCGATTATGAACTGGAAAACATTGGTCGTTTGACGCATCCAATGAAATACGATGCAGCATCAGACACCTGGCAGGCGGTGGATTGGGATATCGCATTTCAGGAAATCGGCGAGCGTCTGCGCAGCTATGATTCAGCCCAGCAGGTTGAGTTTTATACCTCCGGCAGAACCTCAAATGAGGCAGCTTTCCTCTATCAGCTGTTTGCCCGCGAGTATGGCAGCAGCAACTTTCCTGATTGCTCAAACATGTGCCACGGTCCTACCAGCGCAGGATTAACGCCGGCCATTGGCCTTGGGAAAGGGACCGTGGAGCTTGATGATTTTGACCACTGCGATCTGGTGATTTGTATCGGGCATAACCCTGGCACTAACCATCCGCGCATGCTGACCACCTTGCGCGACGTTGCCAAACGCGGGGCTAAAATTATCTCCATCAATCCTCTGAACGAAAGGGGACTTGAGCGCTTTAGCTTTCCGCAAAGCCCGAAAGAGATGTTTACCGGTCAGGCGACGGAGCTGAGCAACGACTACTACCAGGTCAAAATGGGCGGTGACGCCTCGCTGCTCAAAGGCATCATGAAGGCACTGATCGAAATGGATGAAGCGCGGATCTTACTCGATCAACAGCCGACGCTCGATCATGCGTTTATCTATGAACATACCGCTGGATATGCAGCGTTGTATGACGATTTGCGCCAGCATAACTGGGCAGAGCTGGAACAGGACTCTGGCCTGACGCGCAGCCAGATGGAAGACCTGGCACACAGCTACAGTAAATCCCGTGCCACTATTATTTGTTACGGTCTGGGCATTACCCAGCATAAAAACGGTACCGAGAACGTCCAGCAACTGGTAAACCTGCTGCTGCTGAAAGGTAATATGGGTAAGCCTGGCGCGGGGATCTGCCCGTTACGCGGCCATTCAAACGTGCAGGGCGATCGTTCTGTGGGTATCAACGAGGCGGCATCCGAAGACTTCCTGCAACGCCTTGAGACGCATTTTTCCATCAGCGTTCCGCGCAAACATGGTCGCGCCAGCGTGGAGAGTATCCGGGCCATCGAACGGGGAGATGCGAAAGCGCTCATCTGTATGGGCGGCAATCTGGCTGTGGCGATGCCGCAGCCGCAGCGTACCTTCGCGGCGATGAAAAAGCTGGATCTGCAGGTCCATGTGGCGACCAAGCTGAACAGGTCGCATCTGCTGCTGGCAAAACACAACTACCTGCTGCCTGCATTAGGCCGAACGGAGCGTGACATTCAGGCGACAGGCATTCAGTCGGTGACCGTTGAAGACTCGATGTCGATGGTCCACGCTTCCTGCGGGGCGCTGAAACCGGCTTCCCGCTGGCTAAAATCGGAGCCCGCGATTGTGGCTGGCATGGCTCGTGCCACGCTTCCCCACTCGCCGATTAGTTGGGAAGCGCTGACCGGTGACTACGCGCTGATCCGCGATGCCATTGAAACGGTGATCCCGGCGTTCCACGATTACAACACACGTATTGTCGAGCCGGGGGGATTTCGTATGGATACGCCCGCCTCGCGCCGTGAATGGCGCACGACGAACCGTAAAGCCAACTTTATCGTCAGCCATCAGCGGGCGGTAGAGCGGGAAAACCAGCCTGCTGCTGCGCTGGTGCTGGCCACGCTGCGTAGCCACGATCAGTACAACACCACCATTTATGGCATGAACGACCGCTATCGCGGTATTACCGGCCGTCGTGATGTGGTGTTTTTAAGCGCCGAGGAAGCGGCGAATCGTGGCCTGAGCCAGGGGGATGTGGTTAACGTGCAAGCACTGGACGAAAACGGTAAGCCGTGCGCGGATCGCATTATGTACGGTTTAACGGTGGTGATTTATAACATGGCAGTGGGTTCCATTGGCGCGTATCTGCCGGAAGCGAATGTCCTGTTGTCGCTGGATGCGGTGGACACACAAAGTTTGACCCCGGCCTATAAAAGCGTGCCGGTAATCCTTACCCAAGCGTAGTTCCTGTTGTGAATTTTTCGCCTCTGAGCGCCAGTCGCTGCGTTGAGGTGTATGATGATGTCGACCTCTGTCCGGTTAGTGTCGCAGAGCAGGCAATCAGAGCGAAAATTCACGCCAACCTGCTCAGGCTGTATTGTTTTGAGGTAAGGTGCATGAGCAAAGGAACGACCAGTCAGGATGCCCCATTCGGGACATTATTGGGCTACGCCCCGGGCGGCGTAGCAATTTACTCTTCAGATTACAGTTCCCTTGACCCACGGGACTACGACGACGATGCTGCATTTCGCAGCTATATCGACGACGAATATATGGGTCACAAATGGCAGTGTGTGGAGTTCGCGCGCCGCTTTCTGTTTCTCAACTATGGCATGGTTTTCACCGATGTCGGCATGGCCTGGGAGATTTTCTCCTTGCGCTTCCTGCGTGAAGTGGTGAACGACAATATCCTGCCATTACAAGCATTTCCCAATGGTTCACCCCGCGCACCGGTAGCTGGCGCGTTGCTTATCTGGCAAAAAGGCGGCGAATTTAAAGATACCGGGCACGTGGCGGTCGTCACCCAGTTACTCGAAAACAAAATCCGCATTGCTGAACAGAACGTGCTCCACACGCCGCTGCCTCCCGGACAGCAATGGACCCGCGAGCTGGAGATGGTGGTTGAAAATGGCCGCTACACCCTGCGCGATACCTTTGATGACACCACCATCCTGGGCTGGATGATCCAGACTGACGACACTCGCGACAGTTTGCCGCAGCCGGAGATCGACAACGACTCCCTGAAGATCGGCGGTGCGCGTCTGGAAGATACCGGGCAGTTTGACGGTAAGTGGCTGGATGAGCAGGATCCACTGCAAAAAGCTTACGTGCTGGCGAACGGTCACGTCATTAACCAGGATCCGCATCAGTACTTCACCATAACCGAGAGCGCAGAGCAGGAGCTGATCAAAGCCACCAATGAGTTGCACCTGATGTATCTGCACGCGACCGACAAGGTGCTGAAAGACGATAATCTGCTGGCGCTGTTCGACATCCCGAAAATTCTCTGGCCGCGACTGCGTCTTTCCTGGCAGCGTCGTCGGCATCATATGATCACCGGTCGTATGGATTTCTGTATGGATGAGCGCGGGCTGAAGGTGTACGAGTACAACGCCGATTCCGCATCGTGCCATACCGAAGCCGGTTTGATCCTCGAAAGGTGGGCCGAGCGGGGCTACACAGGACAGGGACACAACCCAGCTGAAGGGTTGATCAACGAACTGGCGGGTGCCTGGAAGCACAGCCGCGCGCGTCCTTTTGTCCACATTATGCAGGACAAGGATATAGAGGAAAACTACCATGCGCAGTTCATGCAGCAGGCGCTGCATCAGGGTGGGTTTGACAGCAAAATCCTGCGTGGGCTGGATGAATTGCGCTGGGACGATGCCGGTCAGCTGATTGACGGTGACGGTCGGCTGGTGAACTGCGTCTGGAAAACCTGGGCGTGGGAAACCGCGATTGAGCAGGTGCGAGAGGTCAGCGAAACGGAGTACGCCGCGGTGCCAATTCGTACCGGGCATACGAATCAGGAAGTGCGTTTAATAGATGTGCTGCTGCGCCCGGAAGTGCTGGTCTTTGAACCTCTGTGGACGGTTATTCCAGGCAACAAAGCGATTCTGCCGATCCTGTGGCAGCTGTTCCCTCACCACCGTTATCTGCTTGATACTGATTTCACTGTTAATGACGAACTGGCGCAAACCGGTTATGCGGTAAAACCCATTGCAGGACGTTGTGGCAGCAACATCGATCTGGTGAGCCACGAGGAAGAGTTGCTGGATAAAACCAGCGGTAAGTTTGCCGAGCAGAAGAACATTTATCAGCAGCTTTGGTGTCTGCCAAAGGTTGCCGGTAAATATATTCAGGTCTGTACATTCACCGTTGGCGGTAACTACGGCGGTACCTGTCTGCGTGGCGACGAGTCGCTGGTGATTAAGAAAGAGAGCGATATTGAGCCGCTGATTGTGGTGAAAGAAGAGTAACCTTTATAAATATTCACGAATGAGATACGAAAAGCCGGAGTATATTCTCCGGCTTTTTTATTTATAGTTAAATTGATAGTTATTATATTTAAATGATTTATAAAACACATATAAACAACGCTAAATACTTTCGTGGAGAATGCTTATTAATCTTGATGCATTTGTTTGATGAATGCATTTAACATTAATAAATTCCTTTCATGTGTATTAGATAAATATTTTCTTGATTTTTCTTATAAATAAAAAATTCTAATGTGTTATTTTGAAAATTAGTGATATTGATCATGTTTTTACCCTGCAAATATATCGGATTACCTCGACATACTAATTATAATCATTAATTGTCATTAACAGTCATTGTTGGCTGCCCACAGAAATGACGTTGTAAGAAACACGTTGAGCAATGGGAAAGTGCTCCGTTAGGAAACTTAAGAAACGCAAAATACCGGCAGGAATCGCCGGTCTGAGAGGGATGTATGGGTGACAGTTTTCAGAATGAAGTGCCTACGGCACGCGTTAATATTAAGTTGGATTTACATACTGGAGGCGTTCAGAAAAAGGTTGAGTTGCCGTTAAAGCTTTTGACCGTGGGTGATTTCAGTAATGGCAGGGAGCAGCGGTCATTAGCTAAACGTGAAAAGGTTGATATTAATAAAAATAATTTCAATGACGTGCTGGCGAAGTTCTCTCCAACCGTGAACCTGAGTGTGGAGAATACATTGGCGGGTGACGGTAGAAATGAAGAGATTAATCTTACCTTTAAGAATATCCGTGATTTTGAACCTGAGCAGGTAGCCCGTAATATCCCACAGTTACGCATTCTATTAGCAATGCGTAATTTACTGCGCGACCTGAAATCTAATTTACTTGATAACGCAGCCTTTCGCCGGGAACTGGAGACCGTCCTTAAAGATCCTGCTCTGAGCCAGGAGTTACGTGATGAATTGGCAACAATGATGCCAGAAGAGATTTAACGCTATACAGGGTTTCCTCCGCTTAAGCGGCTGGAATAGTAAAGGATCATTAAAGGAATATGTTGATGTCTGTTCAGGAACATACCTCTTCAGCTGCGGCTATCCGGGTACGTCCAGGTGAAAGTGTGACTGTCGATATTCCACTCGAAAAAGAAGCGCAATATATCGCTGTAGCGGGCATGTTTATTTCACCCGATCAAACTGAGGATTCATGGCGTGTGGTATTAAGCCGTGAAGATCTCGAACCTGATAAGGCGCGAGTTATTGAATTAAAATCTCAGGGATTGGCGCTCCTGGCGCAGGAGAATGAGTAATGGTCAGGCAACCTTCTCTTTATGACGTTTTACTGGGTAATTTTTCCGGTGGTTTGCCGTTGCAGGCAGTCAGCGAAAACACGCAAGTTGTCCTGTCGGTTCTGGATAACATGCAGCGCATTCTGAACACGCGTGCCGGTAGCCTAAAACATCTACCCGATTACGGCCTGCCTGATATGACGAAGATCCTCCAGGGTATGCCGGGTACCGCTCATCAACTTATCAGCACGCTTTCTCAGGTATTGCTGAAATATGAGCCGCGACTTAAAGGCATTCAGGTAACGATGCAGGAACAGGAAACTCCTGGGCATTTACGTTATTCCATTGATGCTGAACTTCATGATCTTGGCATTGTTCGCTACGGCACAGATTTTACCCCTGAAGGGCGGGTACTTATTCGTCACTTAAAAAAACAGGGTTGGCTTGAGACTGGAGTTTATTAACATGGACAAAAAACGAATCAGTACGGGCGGCGATCCGCGTACTTTTGCAGAGTTCGGGCTGTTGCGTGATGAAATCAATAAACTGACACATCCTGCGCGCCCGGATGTTGACTGGCAAAAAGTTGAGCAGTTAAGCCTGGCTTTATTCCGTAACAACGGGATTGAACTGCAAACCCTGGCCTGGTATACCGTCGCCAGAATACGTAATGCGGGTCTCATGGGGCTTGCCGAAGGTTCAGAACTCCTGGAAGCATTACTCACGCATCACTGGACCACAATATGGCCGCAACAAACTCATGCTCGCATTGACGTATTGGCCTGGCTGTCGACCCGGCTGCAGCAAGAGCTGCGTACGTTAACGCTGGAATATGCTGATCTCGCGATGGTGTATCGGGTTGAACAGAGTTTGAAACAGGCCTGTGAAGTGTTGCAACGTCTTGAATTAAAAACGCTAAGCAAACTGGAAACCGTAGTTGCCTGGATGCACAATGCGGCCTTGCGACTGGAGAAGTCTGAAACTGAATCGGGATCCACCCTCGTGATGGCATCCGCTTCTGCTCATGGCGGTCGCCCAGAGATGCGCCCTGGCGAGGTAAATAACGTCACGACTTCGTTGCCTCAACTGGTATTTGTAGTCAATGAGGCCGCTTCATCCGGGCAAGTGAATACCGCAGGTTTTGCCACCCATGCGGCTCCTGGGCGTCGGCAGATGTTGCAAGGTTTAGCTATGGGGGTGCTGTTTACTGCTGCTGTCAGTGCCGGCATTTTTTTTGGTATCAACACGATGCGGGGGGCGCGGTATGAAGTGGTGCAACCGTTACCGATAGCTCTGACGCCTGCACAATTGTCGACCTTGAAGCAATCTTCAGACCTGGATGAGAAAAAACAGGAAGTACTCGTTTCTACGCAAAAACAACTCGACATTTTGCATCAACAACCACCTTTGTGGTCAAGGGAATATGCCTCAACGGTCGCGCAGCAGCTGGTTACTCTGTGGCCAGAAGAGGCACAAGCTGCTGCACTCGTCAGTGGATTATATAAACAGTGGACTACCGAAGCGTTACCGGATGACGCATTACAGAACTGGCATCATGCACAGCAGGGACTGGAAACGTTAACTGCTCAGCTAAATGCGCTTGATGAGCGTAAGGGAAAGTATTTAACCGGTTCAGAACTAAAATCAGCGATTTTCACCATCCGCCGCCAGCTGGATGATACGCCGCCGCCAGAGGAGTTATTGCGCCGAATGGACGTGGAATTGAAAACACAAGGGAGCATATCACCCGCGTTGTATCAGCAGCTTGATATGCGTTTGAATCAGCTTCTTAATCGTTATGTATTGTTGAAACAAAGCGTTAAGCGGAGTGAATAATCGAGCGAAGTTCGATGAAAAGTGTGTTTCCCCAAAAGCAAAAAACCAGCCCGTAGGCTGGTTTTTTTAAATTTTGGTGCCCGGACTCGGAATCGAACCAAGGACACGGGGATTTTCAATCCCCTGCTCTACCGACTGAGCTATCCGGGCAACGAGGCGCATTAAACCCGATTCGTTTCGCTTCGTCAACGAAATTTCTTCAAATCAACGCAGACTGCACAATCTATCACCACATTGCTGGTATTGCACGCATTCTCAGGCAAAAAACGCAGTCCACGCGGCGGAAAGCGGCATGGCCAGCAGCAGGGCAGGCAGCATATTGACGACCGCAAACATTTTGATTCCACAAATACGCAAACCGGTTGCCAGCAATAGCAGTCCGCCTACGGCGCTGAAATCGGCCATCATAGCCGGTGTCGTCAGGGGTAGAATCAGTGCGGCGCAGGCGGCAAGCGTTAACTGGATTGCCAGCATCGGCACACAAATAGCAGATACCGCGATACCCAGTGAACAGGCAAAGATGATAGCGGTGAAGAAATCGAGAAACGACTTGGCGATTAAAATATTCGGATCGCCGGTCATCCCTTCATGTATCGCCCCAAAAATCCCGGTACCGCTGGCGCAGAACAGTACGATGATGGCAACAAAACTTTGGATAAAGGACTCGTGCGTGGCGTTGGCATCCGACCTGCTGAAAAACTGCTGCGCTTTGGCGACCGCCGCATTAATCCCTTTTTCCAGATGACAAAACTCGCCAATCAGTGTGCCGACCAGCGTAGCCAGCACCATCACCGGCAGGTTGACACACTTGATCACCAGCAATATCCCAATACCGAGAGAGGCCAGCCCGAAAATGGAGGTCATTGAGACCCGAATGCGTTCTGGTAAATGCTGGCTGAGTAGTGCGCCGAGAACGCCGCCCAGTAAAACGGCGCTGGAATTAATAAAAGGTCCGATTACCACATGCGCTCCTGCATACCCGTTATCTTCTTGATGAAGAAGGTAATTTGCGGGGTATATTTATGTTTTTAGATTGCATTATTATGACGCAATTGTCAGGTGAAATGCTTGTTTATCTGTGAAGTATATGCATAGGATTTTGTCTTGCGCCTGATAGTGAAAGGTGCCATGATTGCGCGAATTTTCTCCTGTCTGAATGGGGTTGCCTGGGATGAATCAATTCCCCCTACATCACCTTCAACATCGCCTTTTTGCGCGAAGTTTACCCCTTTCTGCGACATACCCTCAGTCTCCCACCATGCGGTGACGGCGACGCACGCTCACTGCAGGATAACAGTAAAATCAGAGGCTATCTGCTTTTACTGATGTCTGGCGGTCGGGGCTGGTAACCCGTTTGACCAAACATTTCGTGGGGCAAAGCCGTGTGGCTTTGTCCGGGACTTTGACTTTCCCGAAACGGGTTTTTGCGCTTATGAAATCAATGAAAATTGCCGCCAGTGGTGAACTGGTCCCTCATCTGTCTACCCATCGTCAGGTGGTATCACTGGACAGTACCGATTTTACTGATGTTGCGGCAGTCGTCATTACCGTTGCGGACAGCCGCAGCGGGAT
This sequence comes from Citrobacter sp. FP75, assembly GCF_018342065.1. GTDB lineage: Bacteria > Pseudomonadota > Gammaproteobacteria > Enterobacterales > Enterobacteriaceae > Citrobacter. The sequence goes on from NZ_JAFDOE010000002.1 coordinate 333,123, forward strand.
CCTGGCTTTGCTTAAACGCACAGGTTTTCATTTACCGGTGTTTATTTTCTCAGAGATTACTCTCGAATTACCTGCCGGCGTTGAAGCGGTTATTAGCGGTAATGCACAGGAGTGGCTGGAGCTGGAATCTGCCGCCTGTCGCTATGAGGACGATCTGCTGCCGCCGTTTTATGACACGCTGACGCAATATGTCGAAATGGGCAACAGTACCTTTGCCTGCCCAGGCCATCAGCACGGTGCGTTTTTTAAAAAACATCCTGCCGGGCGGCATTTTTATGAGTTCTTTGGTGAGAATCTGTTTCGTGCGGATATGTGCAATGCTGACGTCAAGCTGGGCGATTTGCTGATCCATGAAGGGTCGGCAAAGCATGCGCAGAAGTTTGCGGCAAAAGTGTTTAATGCAGATAAAACATACTTTGTGCTGAATGGTACATCAGCCGCCAATAAAGTGGTGACCAACGCGCTGCTGACGCGTGGCGATCTGGTGCTGTTTGACCGCAACAACCATAAGTCCAACCACCATGGCGCGCTGATCCAGGCCGGTGCAACGCCGGTCTACCTGGAGGCGGCGCGTAATCCGTTTGGTTTTATTGGCGGCATCGATGAGCGCTGCTTTAACGAGGACTATCTGCGCCAGCAGATCCGCGAGATCGCGCCACATAAAGCTGACCAGCCGCGTCCGTTTCGTCTGGCGATTATCCAGCTTGGGACCTATGACGGAACCATCTATAACGCACGGCAGGTGATCGACAAGATTGGCAGCCTGTGCGATTACATCCTGTTTGACTCCGCCTGGGTTGGGTATGAACAATTTATCCCGATGATGGCGGATGGCTCGCCGTTGCTGCTCGATCTCAAACCCAACGATCCGGGGATTTTTGTCACTCAGTCGGTGCACAAACAGCAGGCCGGGTTCTCGCAAACCTCGCAGATCCACAAAAAAGATAACCATATTCGCGGTCAGGCGCGTTTCTGCCCGCATAAGCGTCTGAACAATGCCTTTATGCTGCATGCTTCTACCAGCCCATTTTACCCGCTATTTGCCGCGCTGGACGTGAACGCCAAAATCCATCAAGGTGAGAGCGGACGTCGGTTATGGGGGGAATGCGTGGCGTTAGGAATTGAAGCCCGTAAAGCCATTATCGACCGCTGTAAGATGATTCAGCCCTTTATTCCCCCTGTGGTGGATGGCAAACCCTGGCAGACATACCCGACGCAAGTTATTGCCAGCGAGCGTCGCTTCTTTAGCTTTGAACCCGGCGCTAAATGGCATGGCTTTGACGGCTACGCACGCGACCAGTACTTTGTCGACCCGTGCAAACTGTTGCTGACCACACCGGGAATCGATGCGCAAACCGGGCAGTATACTGACTTCGGTATTCCGGCAACGATCCTCGCGCATTACCTGCGGGAAAATGGCATCGTGCCGGAAAAATGTGACCTTAACTCTATTCTGTTCCTGCTGACGCCAGCAGAAAGCGCAGAGAAAATGGCGCAGCTGGTGGCTATGCTGGCCCAGTTTGAAGAGCACATTGAGAACGATACGCTGCTGGCGGATGTGCTTCCTACCATCTTCAACAAATACCCGGTGCGCTATCGGGATTACACGCTGCGTGAACTGTGCCAGGAAATGCACGACCTGTATGTGAGCTTTGATGTGAAGGATCTGCAAAAGGCGATGTTCCGTCAGGAGAGTTTGCCTGCTGTGGCAATGAATCCGCAGGATGCCAACAGTGCTTTTATCCGTGGTGATGTTGAGCTGGTGCGTATTGGCGATGCTGCCGGGCGGATAGCTGCTGAAGGCGCGCTGCCTTATCCTCCGGGCGTGCTGTGCGTAGTGCCGGGTGAGGTATGGGGCGGAGCGGTACAGCGTTACTTCCTGGCGCTGGAAGAGGGCGTTAACTTGTTGCCGGGATTCTCCCCGGAACTGCAAGGGGTTTACAGCGAGACCGATGCAGACGGCATTAAGCGTCTGTACGGATACGTTCTGAAGTAAGCGCAAAAAAAAGCGGGTCACCTTATGGTAACCCGCTTTTCTCTGCATAAACGTTAGTGTGCGATAGTTTGAGCGCCTGCCGGAACGCGTACGTGTTTGTATTTAAACAGCGCCACGAAAGCGAAGGCCAGAACCAGTGAGTAACCCGCGAAGATCAGCCACACGGTCTGCCAGTCGGTAATACCGTTCAGCGTGTAGTATTCAACCACTTTACCGCTCACCAGACCGCCCAGAATACAGCCGAATCCGTTAGTCATCATCAGGAACATACCCTGTGCACTGGCGCGAATTTCAGGACGGACTTCTTTCTCTACAAACACGGAACCCGAGATGTTGAAGAAGTCGAAGGCGCAGCCGTAGACAATCATCGACAGAACCAGCAGCACGGTACCGAACGGAGTCGGATCGCCGTAGGCAAACAAACCAAAACGCAGCATCCACGCCACAATACTGATCAGCATAACGTTCTTAATACCGTAACGGCTTAAGAAGAACGGGATGGTCAGGATGAACAGGGTTTCAGAAATCTGCGAAATAGACATCATCACTGACGCATGTTCAACGATGAAGCTGCCAGAGAACAGTGGGTTATTATCGAAGCTGTGCAGGAAGGTATTACCAAACATGTTGGTAATTTGCAGCTCTGCGCCCAGCATCATCGAGAAGATGAAGAAAATTGCCATGCGCTTGTTTTTAAATAGGGCGAAGGCGTCCAGACCCAGCATAGAGGTCCAGCTCTGGTTTTTCTGCTGATTCGCCACCGGAATATGCGGCAGCGTCAGAGTGAACAGCGCCAGCACCACGGACAGCGTTGCACCGATATACAGCTGCATATGGCTCAGTTCAAAGCCAGAGAAGCTAACCGCCCACATGGCCAGAATAAATCCGATGGTGCCCCAGATACGGATTGGCGGGAAGTCGGTAACAATATCCATCCCGGCAGACTGCAGGCGATAGTAAGAAATGGTGTTGATTAACCCCAGTGTAGGCATATAGGCCAGGGAGTTAAGCAAGATCACAAAGAACATGGCTCCAGGTGTGGTGACCTCGGCAGCGGCGAACAGCGTACCCGCACCAACCAGATGGCAAAGGGCGTAAACCCACTTCGCACTGATCCATTTGTCGGCGACGATCCCTAACAGCGTAGGCATAAATACGGCGGCAATCCCCAGCGAGCTATAAACAGCACCAATGGATGCACCGTCGAATTTAAGGGTGACAAACATATAAGAGCCGAGGGTTGTGAGCCAGCTACCCCACAGGCAGAACTGCAGAAAGGAAAGGACTTTCAGCTGCAGCTTAAGATTCATGTTAATTTCCTCACACCGTAATGCGGATGGATGTTTTAAAAAGCACATTTGCCGTTTCAATATGATGTGATTCTATCAATGAGAAGGGATGTTTTTTTGTTAGCTGCGACAAATATTTGCAAATAATTTCTAATTGCAAAGCGGAATAGTGATGTAGTTAACACTTTTCCCTCTTCTGGCATTCACTTTACACGACAGAAGAGGGAAAACATTACCGACGTCGATAGGTTTTTTGTGCGGAGTTGACCTTGTAAAGATAGCGGCGTGATTCAGAAGATGGATGTCGTGTGGTTAATGTTTGATAAACATCCCCTGGCGACATGCTGTTGATAATATTTGCAGCCTGAACCTTATCGCTGGAGAACACGCGCAGCACGCTTCCCGCGCCGCCGTTATAGGCGGTGATCACCGCATAACGACGCGAGGTTGGGTTATCAATACCGCCAAGATAGACATTGTTGAGCATCGCCAGATAGGCGGTACCGGTATCAATGTTGTTGGCCGGGTCAAACAGGAAGCTACGGCTTGGCGTACCCGAGCGGCCCTGCGCGCGGAAGACATCCTTCCCGGCGCTGTGTTGCACGACCTGCATCAGGCCCAGTGCATCAGCATGGCTGACCGCATACGGGTTAAAGGAAGACTCAGTTTGCATGATGGCGAGGATCAGCGCTTCGTCGACGCCATACTTACGCGATGCCTGACGTACCATGCCAACGTATTTATGCGCACGCTTATCAAGGTGGTTTGGCACCAGATTGATCGTCACGCTGTAAATAATACGGATACCGTTGCTGCGGCTTTTCAAACGCGTTTTCAGCAGATAGTCGGCGAAATTGGTGGCGCGTCCCTCCCAGCGAATTGGCTGGCCGGTATTATCAACCACCTGCCCGTACAGGAACGGTTCTTTGGAAATCTTGATATCATCGACATCGGAATAGAGATCGATGGACCCCGGGTCATCGCCCATCAGCAATGTCTTAATTATCGCCCGCCGCAGGTGTCCGGCGGGATCTGTCCCGGCGATGGTCTCAACGGTTATCGTACCGTCATCGAAGTTGATGTGGCTGCGGGTTTGATACTGATCGGTATATTTAACGTAGTCCTTCGGACCCGCGATCAGCACTTCTTTAAATCCCCACAGATTCTCAATGTTATGGGCAAACTGCCCCATCAGAATATCAAAACCGTTGGTATCCTTGACCCAGGCTTCGTTATAGGAATCGCCTTTTTTGGTCGAACTGGAACAGGAGATGAGCAACGGCGCAATAACGGCAAGCGCGAGAAATTTTTTCATCATTCCGGGAGTGCGTGTTGTGTTTGTTGTTGTGCCATTTTGCCCGATGGCGCTGCGCTTATCGGGCCTATAAATTCACGCTATGGGCGTTATTTACCTTCCGGCGTATAGCCTTCAATGTGAACGTCCTTGCCTTCAAACAGGAAGTTAATCATCTCCTGTTCCAACAGTTTGCGGTGCTCGACGTTCATCATGTTGAGTTTTTTCTCGTTAATCAGCATGGTTTGCTTATGCTGCCATTGCGCCCATGCTTCTTTCGAGATCTCGTTATAAATGCGTTTTCCCAGATCGCCTGGGTACAGCTGAAAATCCTGACCTTCTGCTTCGCGTTGCAGGAAAGTACAAAAAATCGTTCTGCTCATAAAAAATCCTCTTTATTGACCGGCACGTTAAACTTGCGCACCGACGCGTAATTGCTGTAACAAACGCTCCACGGGAGCCGCCAGTCCTACCGACGGCGGTTGCGCTAAGTTATACCAGAGCGCGTTGCCTTCATCCATGCAGGCGGTGAATGAGGACACGGGAAGCCACATAGGCACAATATCTAAGTGGAAATGGCTAAAGGTATGGCGAAATGCAGTAAGCTGAGTCAGATTATCTGCGTTAATTTGCCGTTGCGCCAGCCACTCACGTAGCCCATCTTCATCTTCAAACTGTGGAAAACAGTATAACCCGCCCCATAAGCCGCTGGGCGGCCGCTGGGCGAGCAACACCTGGTCATCATGCTGCATCAGCAAAAAATAACCTGTGCGTTCCGGTAGCGTTTGTTTAGGCTTTTTACCGGGGTACAGCGCCCAGCTTGCATTGGCGCTCGCCACACAGCCGTTCTCCAACGGGCACAGGGAACATTTGGGTTTCGAACGCGTACAGACCAGCGCGCCTAAATCCATCATCGCCTGATTAAATCGCTCAACGCCGTTGGCGGGCGTAACCTGTTCGCTCAACTGCCACAGTTTCTTTTCGACCTCTTTTTTCCCCGGCCAGCCGCTGACAGCATAACAGCGAGCCAGCACGCGTTTAACGTTACCGTCAAGAATCGGAAAATGCTGACCCAGAGAGAGAGAAAGGATCGCGCCTGCGGTTGAACGCCCGACGCCTGGCAGAGCAGCCACCTCATCAAAGGTTTGCGGGAATGTGCCGCCATGCAGCGTTGCCACCTGCTGAGCGGCTTTATGCAGATTGCGCGCGCGGGCGTAATATCCCAGCCCGGTCCACAAATGCAGGACTTCATCGAGCGGGGCTTGGGCTAAATCGGTTACCGTTGGAAAGCGCGCCATAAAGCGTTCAAAATAAGGAATAACGGTCGCAACCTGAGTTTGTTGCAGCATGACCTCCGAGAGCCATACTTTGTAAGGCGTCTTGTCAATTTGCCAGGGCAGCGTTTTCCGCCCGTATTTGTCGTACCAGCCCAATACCTGAGCTGAAAATTGAGACGCTTGCATGATTACCGTTTCGTTATTGCTGGGGGCAAGATTGCAGCACACAGGCCGCAGGGTGTAAACCGGAACTTTCCGCCGCTGACTTTCTTCCTTTACTTGCATCCGGCAACTAACTTTGGATAATGCCCGTTTTCAGAACTCAATCACAAGCAGACTAAACTTTTATGAAGAACGACGTCATTTCACCGGAATTTGATGAAAACGGCCGCCCTCTGCGCCGGATTCGTAGTTTTGTTCGTCGCCAGGGGCGACTGACCAAAGGGCAGGAACACGCGCTGGAAAACTACTGGCCGGTGATGGGCGTTGAGTTCAGCGAAGAGCCGGTAGATTTTTCCGCGCTGTTTGGCCGTGACGCACCGGTGACGCTTGAGATCGGTTTTGGTATGGGCGCTTCGCTGGTGGCAATGGCGAAAGCGTGTCCGGAACAGAACTTCCTCGGCATTGAGGTACACTCTCCGGGCGTTGGCGCGTGCCTGGCTTCGGCCCATGAAGAGGGTGTCGAAAACCTGCGTGTGATGTGTCATGACGCCGTTGAAGTGCTGCATAAAATGATTCCTGACAATTCTTTATCTATGGTTCAGCTGTTTTTCCCTGACCCGTGGCATAAAGCACGTCATAATAAGCGCCGTATCGTTCAGGTGCCGTTTGCTGAGCATATCTTAAGCAAGCTGAAACTGGGCGGCGTTTTCCATATGGCAACCGACTGGGAAGCCTACGCGGAGCACATGCTTGAAGTAATGTCCTCCATTGACGGGTATAAAAACCAGTCAGAGAGTAACGATTATGTGCCGCGCCCGGAATCGCGCCCGGTAACCAAATTTGAACAACGTGGTCATCGTCTTGGCCACGGCGTATGGGACTTAATGTTCGAGAGGGTGAAATAATGGCAAAGAACCGTAGCCGTCGTCTGCGTAAAAAAATGCACATCGACGAATTCCAGGAAGTAGGATTTTCGGTTGCATGGCGTTTCCCGGAAGGTACAACCGGCGAGCAGGTCGATCAGATCGTTGATGACTTTATCAATGAGGTTATCGAACCGAACAAGCTGGCCTTTGACGGCAGCGGCTATCTGGCCTGGGAAGGTCTGATCTGCCTGCAGGAAATCGGCAAATGTACTGAAGAACATCAGGCAATTGTGCGTAAGTGGCTGGAAGAGCACAAACTTGAAGAAGTGCGCACCAGCGAACTTTTCGATGTTTGGTGGGACTAAGTAGCAAAGGGCCGGCAAATGCCGGCCCGATTTGTATTGAGGGATAGATATGATGCGCAAAACGCTGCTGGCGGCAGTCCTGACGTTTACGGCGATGGCCGCACATGCAGATTATAAGTGCAGCGTCACCCCGCGTGACGATGTGATTTTGAGTCCACAAACGGTGCAGGTGAAGGGTGAAAACGGCAACCTGGTTATTACACCGGCCGGTGATGTCACCTTCAATGGTAAACAGTACAACCTGAACGCCGCACAACGTGAGCAGGCAAAAGATTACCAGGCGGCGTTGCGTAGCAGCCTGCCGTGGATTGACGACGGTGCCAGAGAGCGCGTTGAGAAAGGCCGCGTGGCGCTGGATAAAATCATCGCCAAAGAAGTCGGTGAAAGTAGCAACATGCGCGGACGTTTAACCAAGCTTGATGCCCAATTGAAAGAGCAGATGAACAGGATCATCGAGCACCGTACTGACGGGCTGACCTTCCATTACAAGGCGATTGATCAGGTCCGTGCTGACGGACAGCAGCTGGTGAATCAGGCAATGGGCGGTATCCTGCAGGACAGCATCAACGAAATGGGCGCCAAAGCTGTTCTCAAAGGTGGCGGTAACCCGCTGCAGGGCGTGCTCGGTAGCCTCGGTGGTTTGCAAACTTCGATTCAGAATGAATGGAAGAATCAGGAACAAGACTTCCAGCAGTTTGGCAAAGACGTTTGTGCCCGCGTTGTGACGCTGGAAAACGATCGTAAAACGCTGGTTAGCACTCTGAAATAATCTTCACCTCTTTTTAACGGCACAGAAACATTCTGTGCCGTTTTATTTTGTACTTTTCTGTCTTTTTGATATCCATCTCTAAGAATAACAATTTCATGGAAATATAAATCTGGTTAATTGGATGGCGTCACATTATTCATCTGTGGGATAGACATAATGCTGCAAATTCAAGTAACTGGAGAAATAACATGGAGTTTTTCAGGAAAACGGCACTGGCTGCACTGGTTATGGGTTTCAGCGGCGCGGCGCTTGCACTGCCAAACATCACTATTTTAGCGACTGGCGGGACGATTGCTGGTGGCGGTGATTCCGCGACAAAATCTAACTACACGGCAGGCAAGGTCGGCGTAGAAAATCTGGTCGATGCAGTGCCGCAACTGAAAGATATCGCCGTCGTTAAAGGTGAGCAGGTGGTGAATATCGGCTCTCAGGACATGAACGACGACGTCTGGTTAACGCTGGCGAAGAAGATCAATACCGAGTGTGATAAAACCGACGGTTTCGTGGTGACCCATGGTACGGATACCATGGAAGAAACGGCGTATTTCCTCGATCTGACCGTCAAGTGTAATAAACCGGTCGTGCTGGTGGGCGCAATGCGTCCGTCTACAGGCATGAGCGCAGATGGCCCATTCAACCTGTACAACGCAGTGGTAACGGCGGCTGATAAAGCCTCTGCAAACCGCGGCGTGCTGGTGGTGATGAACGACACCGTATTGGATGGTCGTGACGTGACCAAAACCAACACCACTGATGTTGCTACCTTCAAAGCAGTGAACTACGGCCCGCTGGGCTACATCCATAACGGCAAAATCGACTACCAGCGTACGCCTGCGCGTAAGCACACGACTTCTACACCGTTCGATGTATCTAAGCTGACCGAGCTGCCGAAAGTCGGAATTGTTTACAACTACGCTAACGCTTCCGATCTGCCGGCAAAAGCGTTGGTCGATGCCGGTTACGCCGGGATTGTGAGCGCTGGTGTAGGTAACGGTAACCTGTATAAAACTATTTTCGATACGCTGGCAACCGCCGCGCATAAAGGAACCGTTGTGGTGCGTTCATCCCGTGTACCAACGGGTGCCACCACGCAGGATGCTGAGATCGATGATGCGAAGTATGGATTTGTGGCTTCTGGTTCGCTGAACCCGCAAAAAGCCCGCGTGCTGCTGCAGCTGGCGCTGACGCAGACCAAAGATCCTAAACAGATCCAGGAAATGTTTAATCAGTATTAATCAAAGCGCCCTGGTCATCTGACCGGGGTTCGTTTCTGTACTAACATCAGTCATTTCCGTGCAATAGCACTCTTTGTTATAATAACCATTGTGATTATTTTGGGTGGAGACCCACGAATGAAACAACAATGGATTGCCGGAATTGCATTGCTGACACTGGTTTCAACCTCCTGCTTTGCTGATGATGTTACCCCGCCGACAGACAAAATTCTCAAAGATCAGTTTTATGATGACTTTACGGGCCTGATGCGCCTGGATGATATTTCGTTAAAGTTGATTAGCTCAGAGGGTAACCAGGCAACCTGGTCGGCAGAAGGCGATATGTCCGCGACTGAAGATCTCTATAATATGGTAGGGATGGCGGGTGATTATCACTTTATGGAAAAAAACTGGGTTAAAGGCCGTCAGGTTAAATTTTCAGCCATGGTGACATCTGTGGGTACGCCCGCGTCAGGATGGCGGACGGAGTTTTATTCCATGCAAACGGCGGCAAAAAATATCGGTTATCCGCTGCCAAAAACGGAAAATAAAGATAAATATCTTATCGTTACCGACAGCAATTTTTACCCGAAGCTGGCGAAGATAGAGGCCAGCTATCACGATAAAAAAATGGCTCAGGAAAAAGCTCAGAGCCAGATGGAGCAAGTGGAAAAAGAGATTGCAGAATTGGATACGCAAATAAAGCAATCATGGGGGACCGATGCGAATGGCAAGCCGCGTACCCGCAGCGATGTCATGCAAGAAAAGCTGGAGAAAATGTATGAGGTTGACAGGCAAAACGATCCGCTGAAATTCGAAAATCATTACTATAAAACCATCTATGATCCCGCGCTTGCTGCCTGTCAGGCTAAAGCAGATTGTGATGCTGCGCCGTTACGCGCTGCACGTGATACTGCGCTTAATGAACAGAAGCGAGAGTATTACCGTCAGCATGCGCTCATGAATGCAAAAATCAAAGAAGAGATGGCCGCGCACGATGAAAAGCTGAAACCGCTTCGTGATCAGCAAAGTGAACTGCGTGGTCAGGGAATGGAGCTGGATACGCAAATCAGTCAATTAAAAAGCGAGTATGAGCGCTGGGATAGAGAGATTACTGATTTACGACGTAAAGGTGTTATTAAATAGATCCCTGGCCAGGTAGCGCCACTGGACTCAATATCAACGCGCCAATGGGCGCGTTGATATCATCACTCCGCCAGAAACAGCTCCAGCAGTGAATTCAAAAACAGCTTACCGTGTTGGGTAATTTGCCAGTATTCATCGCATTCACTCAGGTAGCCCTGGGCGATAGCCTCATCAATCTGTCGACGAATAACGTCTTCGGTAAGCCCGGTATATTGCTTGAACTCAGCACGTGGTGCGGCTTCCAGCAGGCGGAAACGGTTCATAAAGAACTCGAACGGTTTATCAGCCTGTGCAACATCACGCTGATTTTCCAGATAGCGCCCCTGCATGTAACCGCGCGGATGCCGCGTTTTGGTGGTGCGCAGGATGCGTCCGTCCGGGAAGGTGACCTTGCCGTGCGCACCGCAGCCAATGCCAAGATAGTCGCCAAAACGCCAGTAATTCAGGTTGTGTTGACACTGATAGCCCGGCTTAGCGTAGGCTGAGGTTTCGTACTGCTGATACCCGGCGGCGGTCAGCAACCGATGGCCTTGCTCAAAAATATCCCACAGCGCATCATCGTCCGGTAACACCGGTGGTCGGGAGCCAAACAGGGTGTTGGGTTCGATGGTCAACTGGTACCAGGAAAGATGTGGCGGGTTAAGCGCGATAGCTTGTTGCAAATCGCCCAGCGCCTCTTCCAGCGTTTGATCCGGCAAACCGTGCATCAGATCGAGGTTGAAGCTGCGCAGCCCCAGACCGCTCGCCAGATGCGCCGCGCGTTTGGCTTCTTCCGGTCCGTGAATACGTCCCAGGCGCTCAAGCTTAGTGGCGCTAAAACTCTGCACGCCAATGGAGATGCGGCTTACGCCAGCGCGTTGATAATCAACAAAGCGATCGGCTTCTACCGTTCCAGGATTGGCTTCCATCGTGATTTCAGCATCCGCCGCCAGATTCAGACGTGCCCGCACGCCATCCAGCAGAGTTTGCATTGCCGGGCCAGAGAGCAGGCTCGGCGTACCGCCACCAATAAAAATCGTCTTTATCTCGCGGCCCTGCGCGTAGGCGACGTCGGCATCCAGATCGCTCAGCAGATGCCCAACGTAATCATCATGGGGAACTTCGCCCTTTAACGCATGCGAGTTGAAATCGCAGTAGGGGCATTTCTGCACGCACCACGGGATGTGAATATAAAGACTCAGCGGTGGCAGCTTAACCATTACGCAGCGCATCCAGCAGCAGCTTCAGCGCCTGCCCACGGTGAGAAATCGCACTCTTCTCTTCGCGAGTCAGCTCGGCTGCGGTTTTACCCTCAGACGGCACAAAGAAGATCGGGTCGTAGCCAAAACCACCGTTTCCAGCAGGCTCACGGGTAATGATGCCCGGCCAGCTTCCGTGACAAACAACAGGCGTTGGGTCATCTGCGTGGCGCATATAGACCAGCACACAGTGGAACTGCGCCTGACGTTTCTCGTCTGGGGTATCCTGCAGGGTGTGCAGCAGCTTTTCCAGGTTTTGCTGATCGGTAGCATCTTCACCCGAATAGCGGGCGGAATAAATGCCCGGTGCGCCACCGAGGGCGTTAACCGCCAGACCGGAATCATCGGCAATAGCCGGCAGGCCGGTGATTTGCGCGGCATGACGGGCCTTCAGAATGGCGTTTTCAATAAACGTCAGGCCGGTTTCTTCTGCGGAATCAACGCCCAGATCCGTTTGGGCAACGACATCAAGCCCGAAATCGCTCAGGAGGGAGGCGAGTTCACGCACTTTACCGGCATTGCCGGTTGCGAGGACAACTTTTTGCATGGGATACCTAATCAGTTAGCGCCGCAATTTCTGGCGGGATCTGTTGCGGATGAATAATTTTAACCTGTTTATGGCGGCCAAGCTCGCCCTTCTCAATGACGACCTGGCTTTTCGCCACGCGGAACTGTTTGCCGAGAAACTTCACCAGATGGCTGTTGGCTTGCCCATCGACCGGCGGGGCGGTAATGGCGACTTTTACTTCGTCGCCATGTAAGCCCACAATACTGTCACGGCTGGCTTTAGGCTGAATGTAGAGCCGTAAAACCAGACCGTCATCGCAGGGTGTTACGGCACTCATAGCGCCATCCACAGCCCCGGCAGCAGCATGTTGCCCGTTGCCTGTAACACTTCCGCGATGCCCATGTTGATGACATAGAGCAGCAGAACCAGGATCATTGGAGAGAAATCAATCCCACCCATTCCCGGAAGGATACGACGAATAGGACGCAGCAGCGGGTCCGCCAGTTGAATCAGCACGTATTCCACAGGGCTACGACCCTGGCTGACCCAGCTCATAATCGCCATCACCAGCAGTACCCAGAAAATCAGCAGCCCGATAGTCTTCAGGACAATCAGTACGGCGGCGATCCAGATAATGGGCTGGAACGTGACCACTTTGAACAGCACAATGGCCTTGATAAAGCTCAGAACGAGCGCGACTAATGCTGATGCGCTGTCAATCGGCCCCATCGGGGGAATAATGCGGCGTAACGGCCCAATAATGGGCTGAGTGATTTTCACAATAAACTGCGAGAACGGGTTGTAGAAATCGCAGCGAGACCATTGCATCCACACGCGCAGTAGCAGCGCCATGGTATACAGCTCAATTACCGTTGAGAGCAGGAAGGTCAACGTATTCATGGTGTTCCTTAGTTTTCCTTAATTTTTTGTGTAATCACGAGCACCAAAAATAGCAGTGCCGATGCGCACCATCGTGCTACCCGCCGCGATGGCGGCATCCATATCATCAGACATGCCCAGTGAGAGCGTATCGATAGTCGGGTAGCGTGTTTTCAACCCGGCAAATGCTACAGCCATTTGCTGTGCAACTTCAAACTGCCTTACATAATCTGACTCAGGCGCCGGGATTGCCATCAGACCACGCAGGGTAATGCGCGGTAGTGCGGCGACCTCTGCGGCCAGTGCATCAAGCTCCGCCAGCGGAATACCTGATTTGCTGTTCTCATCGCTGATATTTATCTGAATCAGCACATTCAGCGGCGGCAACTCAGTCGGGCGCTGTTCACTTAAACGGGCAGCTATACGCAGACGGTCTATCGTATGGCACCAGTCAAAATGTTCAGCGACCAGACGGCTTTTGTTGGACTGCAATGGACCGATAAAGTGCCACTGCAGATTATTGACGCCTTTTTCCTGAAAGTAGCGGATTTTGTCCACGCCTTCCTGAACATAGTTTTCGCCAAAAGCATGCTGCCCGGCGGCAATGGCTTCTTCGATGGCGCTCGCAGGTTTGGTTTTGCTCACTGCAAGCAATGTAACTTCTTCTGAAGACCGCCCGCAACGCGTCGCGGCGGCTGAGATTTTGTCCCGGACATGTGCCAGGTTATGCGCGATATCGTTCATTTTCCGAGGATGTTCATATGAATATGGAAGAAATAGTGGCCCTTAGTGTAAAGCATAACGTGTCGGATCTACACCTGTGCAATGCATGGCCTGCGCGTTGGCGCATATGTGGGAGGGTAGAAATCGCACCGTTTACCGTGCCTGACGTAGACGCGCTGCTATTAACCTGGCTCAGTGAGCAACAACAGGTACAGTGGCGGGAAAATAGCCAGGTTGATTTTGCCATCGCGTTGGCGGATTCCCGGCGTTTACGGGTCAGCGCGTTTGCCCATCAGCAGGGAACTTCGCTGGCGCTGAGACTGCTGCCAGTTGCCTGTCCACGGTTAGATGAGCTCCAGACGCCCGCTGTTTTACCTGAACTGCTGCACAGTGAAAATGGATTGATTCTGGTGACGGGGGCGACCGGCAGCGGTAAGTCGACGACGTTGGCGGCGATGGTGGATTATCTCAATCAACACGTTGAAGGTCATATTCTGACGCTGGAAGACCCGATTGAATACCGCCATACCAGCCAGCGTTGTCTGATCCAACAGCGTGAAATTGGTGTGCACTGCACTTCTTTTGCTGCCGGTCTTCGGGCCGCATTACGTGAAGATCCGGATGTGATCTTACTGGGGGAACTGCGCGACGGTGAGACGATTCGTCTGGCGCTCACCGCAGCGGAAACCGGGCATCTGGTGCTGGCAACGTTGCATACGCGCGGCGCGGCGCAGGCGGTGGAGCGGCTGGTGGATACGTTTCCCGCGCAGGAAAAAGATCCGGTGCGTAATCAACTGGCGGGGAGTTTGCGGGCGGTGCTCGCGCAAAAGTTGGAGGAAGATAAGCACGGCGGGCGCGTGGCGTTATTCGAAATGCTCGTCAACACGCCTGCCGTCGGCAATCTGATCCGTGAAGGGAAAACTCATCAGTTGCCCGGTGTGATACAAACCGGGCAACAGGCGGGTATGCAGACGTTTGCACAGAGCCAGCAGCAGCGTCAGGCGCAGGGCAGGCTGTAAATATGAGCCTTAGTAGCCCTGTTCGAAATAGCTTTCGAGAATAATGACGGCAGACGCGGAGTCTACTTTACCTTTATTTAGCGCGCGGTATCCACCTTGCTCAAACAGGCCGGAACGTGCTTCGACGGTGCTCAGACGTTCATCGTGCAGCGTGACGGTTACGCCAAAACGGCCGTGAATGCGGTTGGCGAACTTGCGTGCGCGTGCGGTAAGCGGTTGTTCGGTGCCATCCATATTGAGCGGCAGGCCGACAATGATTTCATCCGGCTGCCACTCTTTCAGCAGGCGTTCAATCACGTTCCAGTCCGGCGTACCGTCCTGCGCTTTGATGGCGGGCAACGGTCTGGCAGTGCCGGTGATACGCTGACCAATTGCCACGCCAATACTTTTGGTACCGAAATCAAAAGAGAGTAATGTTTTACTCATTATGCGTGTCCCGCCACGCCAGGCATGGTCAGGATATCAATCCCGATAAGTTTGGCCGCGTCGCGCCAGCGATCTGCAATCGGCGTTTTAAACAGAATGTTGAGATCGGCGGGAGCGGTGAGCCAGGCGTTATCCAGCAACTCTTGCTCCAGTTGGCCTTTTTCCCATGATGAATAACCCAAGGTGACCAATACTTCAGAAGGTTGTTCCTGAGTACCTAAGGTTTCCAGCACATCGCGGGAGGTCGTGATAATGGTGTTGTCCGAAATGCGAATACTGGATGCAAAGCGTGAAGGCGGAGTATGCAGAATAAACCCACGGTCTTCCGCCAGCGGGCCGCCGAGCATCACGGGTTTATCCAGACGGATCGCCGGATCTCGCGCCTCAGGGGTGATCTTCAGCTTTTCCAGAATCCCTTCAATCTGTAAGTTTTCCAGGGGCTTATTGACGATAATCCCCATTGCTCCGTTCTCATTGTGTTCACAGATGTACACCACGGAACGGCGGAAAATTGGATCCTGGAGAGCAGGCATGGCAATAAGAAAGTGATGCTGTAAATTCATTGTCAGAGGTTCTGTTTCCTGGTTCAAAAAAGCAACAGCGCCCAGTATGCGTACAAACAGAGGCGCTGTCACTACTAGTGTTGGTAGGGTCCCTTCTACCGACGAGCTTTTTTATTTTTGCAAACGCGCTTCAATGGCATCCATCAGCATACCGGTAATAGACACCGGGAACTCAGCTTCAATTTCGCGAATACAGGTTGGGCTGGTGACGTTTATCTCCGTCAGGCGATCGCCAATGATGTCCAGACCGACAAAAATCAAACCTTTGGCTTTAAGCGTTGGTCCAATGCGACGGGCAATTTCCCAATCGCTGTCGGTTAACGGACGCGGTTCGCCACGACCACCGGCGGCCAGATTGCCACGGGTTTCGCCGCCCTGCGGAATGCGCGCCAGGCAGTACGGAACGGGTTCGCCGTCGACCACCAGTACACGTTTATCGCCATCTTTAATCGCGGGCAGATAGTTCTGCGCCATGCAGTAGCGGGTACCGTGCTCGGTCAGCGTTTCGGCAATGACGCCGAGGTTAGGATCGCCTTCCTTCACGCGGAAGATAGAGGCCCCGCCCATGCCGTCCAACGGCTTAAGAATGATGTCGCTGTGTTTTTGCCAGAAGGCTTTCAACTGCGCTTTGTTACGCGTGACCAGCGTTTCTGGCGTCAGGTCAGCGAACCAGGCGGTGAACAGCTTTTCGTTGCAATCACGCAGGCTCTGCGGTTTGTTGACGATCAGCGTCCCTTGTTCTTCTGCACGCTCCAGAATATAGGTGGCGTAGATAAACTCGGTATCAAACGGAGGATCTTTACGCATTAGAATGACGTCCAGGTCAGCCAGCGGCAGATCCTGCTCGCTGTTGAACTCATACCATTTGTCGTAGTTCTGCTCTACGCTCAGGGTACGCGTGCGGGCGCGGGCTTCACCATTGATCAGATAAAGATCGGCCATCTCCATGTAATGAAGTTCGTAACCACGACGTTGTGCTTCCAGTAGCATAGCGAAGCTGGAATCTTTCTTGATGTTGATGCTAGCGATGGGGTCCATCACGATGCCGAGCTTGATCATTCTAGTTCTCCTTTAGCCCAGATCGCCAAAACGCACCTGTAGCGCAGTAATGGCGGTGAGCGCAGTTGTCTCAGTACGCAGAACGCGAGGTCCTAACAGAATATCAGTAAACTGATACCGTGCGGTCATGGCAATTTCATCTGCCGACAGCCCGCCTTCCGGGCCAATCAGCAGTCGGATGCGCTCCACCGGTAGCGGCAGCGTGTTAATACTGGCACTGGCACGCGGATGCAGGTTCAGTTTTAATCCCTCGTCCTGTTCGGCACACCACGTTTCCAGATCCATTGCCGGGCGAATCTCTGGCACCCGGTTGCGACCGCACTGTTCGCAGGCGGCAATAGCAATCTTCTGCCACTGCTGGAGCTTCTTGTTCAGGCGTTCACTGTCCAGTTTAACGCCGCAACGCTCAGAAAAAAGTGGCGTAATGAGGCTTACACCCAGTTCGATCGATTTCTGGATAGTAAATTCCATTTTTTCACCGCGCGACATCACCTGACCCAGGTGGATGTGCAACGGCGATTCACGGTCGTCAAGTTCAGCGCTGATTACCTTCACATCCACGCTCTTTTTACTGGCGTGGGTGATTTCGGCGTCAAATACCTGGTTGCTGCCGTCAAACAGCTGTAGCGCCTGGCCTGGCCCCATGCGCAGCACGCGACCGATATGGTTGGCGGCATCTTCACACAGTGAAATTTGGCTGCCGGAGGAGAGTGGTTCAGGGTGATAAATGCGAGGAATGCGCATAGTTAACCATCCGCGTCATCGCCCTGGGCGGCAAAACGCCAGGGCATGGGTTAAAAATATTGACGCTAGTGTAGGTTAGCTCTTTTGCGCCTGGCAAGCGCGTTGCACGTATGGGTTATGGTTCCCCTGCACCTTTGCAATGCGTTCGTCGCGTTCGCACTCCCAGTCGGTCACCGGATACTGTTTATTCCAGGCATTAAAAAGCTGGGTTTGCTGACGGGAAAGCGTCAGGTTGTACTGGTCGCGCATGTAAAAATAGGTGCGTGCGATGGCGCCGCGGGCGCGGGCTGGTGGCTCAGCAACTTTTTCTTTGAAATCGACTTTCATACCGCATTGCCCGTACTGGCCTTCGCCGCCGTTCCACTGGCTGTACATAAAGTTAGCGCGATCGCCATTCACTTCACCCACCGCGGGTTGCAGGTTATGCATATCACTTTCCATCTTGCGATAGACGGGATCTTTGGCGCAGTTTTTGCGCCCTCCGTCCTGCCAGCACTGGCGTTGATGACCAAATTGCCAGGCGGGAACAACGTGTTCCCATTCAATACGGCTGGCGCGGTTCTCGTTTTTTCGCACTTTATAGCCGCAGGATTCGAGGTCAACGACCCCTTTTTTGCCTTGCCAGTTAATTTTACAGCCGCAGTAGAAATCGCCGGGCGCATCGGCGTTTACTTTTACGCCTGCGGCTTTTGCCTGAGAAAAACTGTTGATGCCTTCGGCGAACACTGCGCCTGAAAATGCAGCGGCTAATATGGCCGCTGCAAAAGAAAGATTACGGTACATCACGAACTCCGTGTCAAAACGAGCCCGCAACGTAGCGAAAGTTGTTCCTGTATGCAATCAGCTAGATCAGAAAAGTTCCTGATAATTAGGAGTATTATTCGGCAACCAGTGGTTCACCACAGTGGACGCAACGATAGGTTGCCTCGCCGCGCACAATGCGGTTATGACGGCGAACGGTCAACTGGTGTTCCTGGCACTTGCAGCGGTAGGTAAAGGTATTGCGCTGCACGGATTGCAGTTCGAACTGATGCGTGCGTCGGGCCGGAACGCCCAGCACGCTCTCCATCATCCATTTCCACTCTTTTCCGTGCGGCGGCACGCGACCAAAGTGTTTCCATACCAGCAAGTGCGCCAGTTCATGCGGCACAACCTCGTTAACAAACGCCTCCACGTTCTCCAGCAGCAGTACCGGGTTAAGGCGAATTTCGTAACTTTGTAGCCACGCCGTACCCGCAGCGGTACCGCGCTGTTGGTACACCAGCTTGGGTTCAGGGTAATTGCGTTCGAGCTTGAGATTGGCCTGAGCGAGTTTTTCCCGCAGGCTGCGCATAACGGCTTGCTGGATGGCGATGGGAAGACGGGAGGTTTTCATAACGCCAGAGGATAGTGCGACAGGAAAAGGACTGCAAGAGGAAGGCTCCCTCCCGTCAGGGGAGGAAGCCGCAGGCGATTAGTCGTGTGCGCCAATTTCGCGCAGTTTACGACCTTTCATCAGATTACGTTCAATGTGTTCCAGAGAGACATTTTTGGTTTCCGGAATCAGCCACAAGGTCAGAAAGATGAACAGGACGTTCAGACCGCCGTAGACCCAGAAGGTGTTGGCGCTGCCCAGCGAGTTCAGCATCGTCAGGAAGGTTGCGCCGACTATCATGTTGGCTATCCAGTTGGTGGCGGTAGAACAGGTGATACCGAAATCGCGGCCTTTCAGCGGCTGGATTTCAGAACACAGTACCCAAATCAGCGGACCGGCGCTCATTGCGAAGCCAACGATAAACATCAGCAGCATCAGCACGGCAAAGTACTGGGCGGCAGGGGAGTGGATGCCTATGTGCATCATTGTCCCCAGTACGCCCATACCGACAGCCATCACGATAAAACCGAGGATCAGCGTAGGTTTACGACCCCAACGGTCAACCAGGCCAATGGCGATAAAGGTAGCCAGCACGTTGGTCAGGCCAACGATAACGGTGCCCCACATCTGCTCGGTGGTATTGGTATAGCCCGCCAGTTCAAAGATTTTTGGCGCGTAGTACATGATGACGTTCATCCCGGTAAACTGCTGCATCACTTGTAACAGCACGCCAAGAAATACCGCGCGGCGGAAGTTGCTGTTTTCTTTAAACAGCGCCCAGCCACTCTGTTTTACCTGCAGGCTTTCACGAATTTCATCCAGCTCACGTTTAGCTTCTGCGCTGGTATCGCGCAGACGCAACAACACGCGTTCGGCATCCACAAAGCGACGTTTAGCCGCGAACCAGCGCGGGCTGTCCGGCAGGAAGAACACGCCAACCAGCAGCAGCAGGGCAGGAATGATGATCACGCCCAGCATCCAGCGCCATGCACCGCTATAGCTAAAGGCGGTATCGGACAGGTAGGCGCCGAGGATCCCGATGGTGATCATCAACTGATACATGGAGATCATGCTGCCACGAATTTTTTCCGGCGCGATCTCAGACAGATACAGAGGCGCAGTGTAGGAAGCTACACCTACGGCCAGACCCAGCAGGATACGGGAGAGAAGCAGCACTTCCACGTTAGGCGCGGCGGCAGAGAACAGTGAACCCGCGACAAACAGGATCGCGCCGATCATCAGGCTTTTTTTGCGCCCCAGTTTGAAGGAGAGCCAACCGCTGCCGACAGCACCCACGGCAGCGCCAAACATCATGGAGCTGACCACCCATTCCTGAGTGTGCGGGGTAATTTGAAACTCATCGGTGATGAACGGTAACGCACCGGCAATAACACCGATATCCAGGCCAAAAAGTAATCCTGCCAGGGCTGCCAGAAAGCAGACAAAAAATGTCATGGCTTTGTTGGAACGCCCCTGTTTTTTAGTACCAGGCATGATGCCCTCCGGTTGGGTAACTTATTTTGTTGATGTTAAGGGTAGGTGAGTACGGAGTAAAAAAATGCGATTCATATCACATTAGTGTAATCGCTTACACTACCATTCAGATGGGTTATGTATTAATGCATTGAAAATTAAGGGTTTTAATAAAAGTAGAGGATAGGTGATTGCCTGAAATTAAGACAACACTGAAAAATAATGTAACATCAATGAAAATGCAGAAACAAAGGGATGTAAAGCCAGTTATAAAAGATGATAGCTAAATGTAATCGCTTTCATTTGTATTGATAGTCAGGGCGAAACAGAAGAGAGGCGAAGGTGCAGGCAAAAAAAAGACCAGCCTTCAGGCTGGTCTTGGTAAGCGTTCAGTCTTCAGTTATTACTTCAGGCCGGCAGCATCACGCAGCAGCTGCGCTTTGTCGGTTTTTTCCCATGGGAAATGTTCACGACCAAAGTGGCCGTAGGCTGCGGTTTCTTTGTAGATCGGGTGCAGCAGATCCAGCATCTGGATCAGACCGTACGGACGCAGATCGAAGAACTCGCGTACCAGCAGGGTCAGTTGCTCAGAAGGCACTTTTTCAGTCCCGAACGTTTCAACCATGATAGAGGTCGGTTCAGCCACGCCAATGGCGTAGGAAACCTGAATCTCGCAACGGTCAGCCAGACCTGCAGCAACGATGTTTTTCGCGACATAACGGGCTGCATAGGCAGCAGAACGGTCAACTTTAGACGGATCTTTACCCGAGAATGCGCCGCCACCGTGACGCGCCATGCCGCCGTAGGTATCCACGATGATCTTACGACCGGTCAGACCGCAGTCACCCATTGGGCCACCGATAACGAAACGGCCAGTCGGGTTGATGAAGAACTTGGTCGATGCGGTCAGCCATTCGGTCGGCAGCACCGGCTTGATGATCTCTTCCATCACCGCTTCTTGCAGTGATTTCTGGTCGATATCCTGAGAGTGTTGAGTAGACAGAACGACTGCATCAATACCGACAATTTTGCCATCGTCATATTGGAAGGTGACCTGGCTTTTCGCATCCGGACGCAGCCAGGACAAGGTGCCGTTTTTGCGCACTTCAGCCTGACGCTGTACCAGACGGTGAGCGTAAGTGATTGGCGCAGGCATCAGCACGTCGGTTTCGTTGGTCGCATAACCAAACATCAGGCCCTGGTCGCCAGCGCCCTGTTCCAGCGGATCGGCACGGTCAACGCCCTGGTTGATATCCGGGGACTGTTTACCGATAGCGCTCAGTACTGCGCAAGAGTTGGCGTCAAAGCCCATGTCGGAATGCACATAGCCAATTTCGCGAACCGTATTACGCGTGATCTCTTCGATATCGACCCATGCGCTGGTGGTGATTTCACCGCCAACTAAAACCATACCGGTTTTAACATAGGTTTCGCAGGCGACGCGTGCTTTCGGATCCTGCTCGAGGATAGCGTCCAGCACGGCATCAGAGATTTGGTCAGCGATTTTGTCAGGATGCCCTTCTGATACGGACTCGGACGTAAAAAGGTGTTTTGCCATATTTAATTTCACCTAAGGAGAATTTGGTTAGCTCAAACTGTCGAGTGGAATAGCCATGTGTAGACGATTCTACCATGAGTCTGCAGATTTCGGACACTGGCAGTCTGAGTGTTAATCGGTATAGATGGATTAACATCTGGATGGCTATTTTAGGACAGTTCTTCGCCTGATTTCCAGCTTTTTTTGAGTAAGGTCTCATTGTACTGCAAATGTAACTGGAAATTTTTCCTGACGGTGCTGGCAATGTGCGCATTTATCTTTTGCTTTTTCGCATTGTTGTAGGTATAAAACGCGGCGCGCGGCTCATATCCGTCATACTTCAAGTTGCATGTGCGTTGGCTTCCTCGCTCGCCCCAGTCACTTACTAATGTAAGCTTCCGGGGACTCCCTGCGTTGCCGCCTGCCCGCAACTAGAATTATTTTGGATAGACAAAAAGCACACGACGTTTTCATCGTGTCGCCACTTCCAGCCGGGTTAACACTTTAGCTTTAGCTTTGGCTTGTGGGTTCGTTCCGTATGGAGCGACCGTGGAGGTGATACGAGATAATGAACCGTTGTATTCTGCTGAATCTGCCACACCGTTCTGGTGTACATATGTCCCCCGCAATCTGCATCTTGCATACCTGCCGATGTTATACCCATCTCGGCGCTTCTCAGGACTCCAGAGCCGGTAACGGTCACTAAGAACTGAACAAGGGCGCTCTTGGTAAACAAGAGTTTTCTCGTGGTTTCGCCGAACCGTCAGCATTAAGTTCGGTTACGTGTTTACAATGATATGAAAAAGAAACCGGTCGCACAGTCGGAGCGTCAGCACTATCTGCTGGAAAATCTGCCTGTTTATGGGTTGTTATCGCCTCTTCGGATTGCGATAGTAGTCAACTGTTTTACACTTGTTAATAAAATCTGAGGTTCGCTATGTCTGACGACATTTCTATGGGTTCGCCTTCGTCAGCAGGCGGACAGGGTGTACTACGCTCCATGCAGGAGGTTGCAATGAGTTCCCAGGAAGCCAGCAAGATGCTGCGTACATACAATATTGCCTGGTGGGGTAATAACTACTACGACGTCAACGAACTCGGTCACATCAGCGTGTGTCCGGACCCTGACGTCCCGGAAGCACGCGTTGATCTTGCCGAACTGGTAAAAGCCCGTGAAGCGCAGGGGCAACGCCTGCCTGCGCTGTTCTGCTTCCCGCAGATCCTGCAACACCGTCTGCGTTCGATTAACGCCGCGTTCAAGCGCGCACGTGAATCCTACGGCTACAAGGGTGATTATTTCCTCGTTTACCCGATCAAGGTCAACCAGCACCGTCGCGTGATTGAATCTCTGATCCACTCCGGTGAACCGCTGGGGCTGGAAGCGGGTTCCAAGGCTGAACTGATGGCGGTTTTGGCCCATGCAGGTATGACCCGCAGCGTGATTGTCTGTAACGGTTACAAAGACCGCGAATACATTCGTCTGGCGCTGATTGGCGAGAAGATGGGCCACAAGGTCTATCTGGTCATCGAGAAGATGTCTGAAATCGCTATTGTGCTGGATGAAGCCGAACGTCTGAATGTGATCCCGCGTTTGGGTGTGCGTGCGCGTCTGGCATCGCAAGGTTCCGGTAAATGGCAGTCCTCCGGCGGCGAAAAATCTAAATTCGGCCTGGCGGCGAACCAGGTGCTGCAACTGGTAGAAATTCTGCGCGAGCGCGGTCGTCTGGACAGCATTCAGCTGTTGCACTTCCACCTTGGTTCGCAGATGGCGAATATTCGCGATATCGCCACCGGCGTGCGTGAATCTGCGCGTTTCTACGTTGAGCTGCACAAGCTGGGCGTGAATATCCAGTGCTTTGACGTGGGTGGCGGACTGGGCGTGGACTACGAAGGGACGCGTTCGCAGTCTGACTGTTCCGTGAATTACGGTCTGAACGAATACGCCAACAACATTATCTGGGCGATTGGCGATGCCTGTGAAGAACACGGCCTGCCGCATCCGACGGTGATCACCGAATCGGGTCGTGCGGTGACTGCGCACCACACTGTGCTGGTGTCGAACATTATTGGCGTTGAGCGTAGCGAAATTTCCGACGCCACGCCGCCGGCTGACGATGCGCCGCGTTCCCTGCAAAATATGTGGGAAACCTGGCAGGAGATGCACGAGCCGGGCACTCGCCGTTCGCTGCGCGAATGGCTGCACGACAGCCAGATGGATCTGCACGATATTCACGTGGGCTACTCTTCTGGCAACTTTAGCTTGCAGGAGCGCGCGTGGGCAGAGCAGCTCTATCTGAACATGTGCCATGAAGTGCAGAAACAGCTCGACCCGAGCAACCGCGCGCACCGTCCGATTATTGACGAGCTGCAGGAACGTATGGCGGATAAGATTTACGTCAACTTCTCGCTGTTCCAGTCGATGCCGGATGCGTGGGGGATCGATCAGTTGTTCCCGGTGATGCCGCTGGAAGGGCTGAACCAGGTACCTGAGCGCCGTGCGGTGCTGTTGGATATCACCTGTGACTCTGACGGGGCTATTGACCATTACGTTGACGGGGATGGCATTGCCACCACCATGCCGATGCCGGAATACGACCCAGAGAACCCGCCGATGCTGGGCTTCTTTATGGTTGGTGCGTATCAGGAGATCCTCGGCAATATGCATAACTTGTTCGGCGATACCGAAGCGGTTGACGTGTTCGTCTTCCCTGACGGCAGCGTAGAAGTTGAGCTGTCCGACGAAGGCGATACCGTGGCGGATATGCTGCAGTACGTGCAGCTGGATCCGAAAACTTTGCTGACGCAGTTCCGTGACCAGGTGAAAAACACCGATCTGGATACCGAGCTGCAACAACAGTTCCTCGAAGAGTTTGAAGCGGGGCTGTACGGATATACTTATCTCGAAGACGAGTAATTAAGATTATTCCGCTTGAGGGTCGGCTTATTTATATAAGTCGGCCCTTTTTAGTAAATAATATCTGAAATATGATATTAATC
This sequence comes from Citrobacter sp. FP75, assembly GCF_018342065.1. Lineage (GTDB taxonomy): Bacteria > Pseudomonadota > Gammaproteobacteria > Enterobacterales > Enterobacteriaceae > Citrobacter. Next base: position 358,021 of record NZ_JAFDOE010000002.1, read on the forward strand.
CCTTCTTTTCTTTTTTTATATCCCTACCATTGCTGCCAGATTAACTTGCCACCGTAAAAGGAATGGATATGAAGGGATTTAAATTTAGCGCATTATTTGCGGTTGTTTTTTTGTTTCTCGGCGGCTGCTCGACTCCGATGCAACGTAGCAATGCTCCGGATTCCGAAGTGGGAACGACCTGGGGTAATGATGTTCACTCTACGGTGACGGGCGTGTCTGCTGAGCGCGTAGACCGTGAGCCAACAGAGATGATAGTCATTAATTACTCGACGAAATATCAGTCTGGTTATGACCAGGTTTACAGTATTCGTATTAGCGAGCTGGAATATGCGGTTCGTGATGCTAATTTCAAATCTATCCCTATTACCCGGAGCTATAATAATTCTGTTGGCAAATGGCAATATATTATCCCGGCAAAAGTGGGTATGACCTATCAATTGTATGTGCGTAACAACAGTCGCGATACGAATTACGAAATTGTGACCACGGTCGATGGACTGGATGTTCTTACCGGTAAGCCGGGTTCACTGAGCCACAATGGCTATATTGTAAATGCGGGAGATTCTTTGGCAATCAAAGGGTTCCGCAAAGACAGCAATACCGAAGCGGCATTCCAGTTTTCCTCTGCCTCCGACTCTTACGCGGCTAATTCCGCACAGGGCGATGTGCGTAACACCGGAGTGATTGGTTTTGCCGCCTTTGAGCTACAGGGAAAAGCCGTGAAGGCGTTACCGCCGTGCTCTGCCCAGGCGTTTCCAGCGGACAGTAACGGTTACGCGCCGCCGCCTTGCCGGAAGTAAACGCTTTGCTTGAAGCAGCGCAGTTTTAAGGCGATAATTACGCAAAATACGTTATTCGTAAATCAATCCCTTCCTCGTCGGGCTTAACGACGCGGAGGGGATTTTTTTTCACCGATTTTAAAAGAGGTCAGTACATGAGCACCTTAGGTCATCAATACGACAACTCCCTGGTTTCTAACGCCTTTGGTTTTTTGCGTCTGCCGATGAATTTCCAGCCATACGACAGCGATGCTGACTGGGTGATTACCGGCGTACCGTTTGATATGGCAACGTCCGGTCGTGCGGGCGGTCGTCATGGTCCGGCTGCGATCCGTCAGGTGTCTACCAACCTGGCCTGGGAGCATAACCGTTTCCCGTGGAACTTCGACATGCGTGAACGCCTGAACGTTGTGGACTGCGGCGATCTGGTTTATGCGTTTGGTGATGCCCGCGAAATGAGCGAAAAACTGCAAGCGCATGCTGAAAAGCTGCTGTCTGCCGGCAAGCGCATGCTCTCTTTCGGTGGTGACCACTTCGTCACGCTGCCGCTGCTGCGCGCGCACGCTAAGCACTTTGGTAAAATGGCACTGGTGCATTTTGATGCCCATACCGATACCTACGCCAACGGCTGCGAATTCGATCACGGCACTATGTTCTATACCGCACCGAACGAAGGTTTGATCGATCCGAACCACTCCGTGCAGATCGGTATTCGTACCGAGTTCGACAAAGACAACGGCTTTACCGTGCTGGATGCCTGCCAGGTGAACGATCGCGGCGTCGATGACATCATTGCTCAGGTGAAACAGATTGTCGGCGATATGCCAGTGTACCTGACCTTTGATATCGACTGCCTGGATCCGGCGTTTGCTCCGGGTACCGGCACGCCGGTGATCGGCGGTCTGACGTCGGATCGTGCGATCAAACTGGTGCGTGGTCTGAAGGATCTGAACATCGTCGGGATGGACGTGGTCGAAGTGGCTCCGGCCTACGATCAGTCAGAGATCACCGCGCTGGCGGCAGCTACGCTGGCTCTGGAGATGCTCTACATCCAGGCAGCAAAGAAAGGCGAATAACGGGGTTTCGGGCTATTTTACTCGCCATTTTGAACCCCGGGCAGTGCTCGCCATCCTCACGTACTCCGTGTACGCTCCGGTGGCTGTGCGCTGTCCGGGTCCAAACTTGCTTCGCCAATAACGCCCGATCACTGGACTAAATTTGTAGTTTTGTAGGCCGGATAAGGTAACGCCGCATTTGGCACGATTAACGGTTATTTGATCCCGTCTGCGCTCATGCGATCGCGAATATGCTGGGCGCGCTCGGCGGATGCCGGGTGATCGTCAAACATTGAGCTTTGACGACCGGCTTCCAGTTTTGCCAGTTTCTCAAAACTGGTCGCTAACCCCGCCGGATTGATCCCACGTTTGCGCAACAAATCATACGAGTAATCATCCGCTTCGGATTCCTGGCGCTGAGAGAACTGTGAGTTCACCAGTTTCTCGCCAAGATCGCCCAATTGCGACTGCGACAGGCTGCCGACAATGCCGCCAGCAGAAGCCGCTGCTGCACGCACGGCGTTGGTCCCCAACGCAACCTGCATGCCTTTCTTCACGTGGCCCAGCGCAACGTGCCCCATTTCGTGACCAATGACCGCCTCAACTTCGTTATCGGTCATCATATCCATCAGGCCGCTGTATACGCGGATGCAACCATTTGCCATCGCAAAGGCGTTGACGTCTTTCGCCACGTAGACTTTGTAATTCACCGGTTGGCCATTGATGTTATCGCCAAGCGCAGCGGCGATTTTGCCGAGACGTGTCGCATATTCGCTGCCAGCCGGGGCAATGGTCGCTTTGCTGTCCATATCCTGACAGGCCTGATTGCTCAGCGCGATGACCTGAGCATCGCTCAGGCTGTAGGCCTGGAAAGCGCCCGCGCCAGATGAAAGTAGTCCGTTGGAGTCCATATTCTGGCAGCCGGTCAATGCCGTTGCCATGCTCATAGCAAGCAGTAAAGCGCGAATTTTCATTTTTTCTCTTCCGCACGAAGTCAGGATTATTCTAAAAAATGCATCGTTTGCAGGTAAAACGACGCTCGACCTAAGTATAAAGAAAAGAACAACAAGCGGGCGAGAAGATTGCGCAACATGCGTGCATGATCCAGAGATTTCTGAAGCGGCAAAAGGATGCTCCATGTACATGGCACGCGGCTTGGGTTACATTGTTGGCACTTTTTTCCGGCGTAGCCCAAAACGCGCTGTCGTCAAGTCGTTTAGGGCGTGGCCTTCATTATCCGATCTGGAGTCAAAATGTCCTCACGTAAAGAGCTTGCCAATGCTATTCGTGCGCTGAGCATGGATGCAGTACAGAAAGCCAAATCCGGTCACCCGGGTGCCCCGATGGGTATGGCTGACATTGCCGAAGTCCTGTGGCGTGATTTCCTGAACCACAACCCGAACAACCCGTCCTGGGCTGACCGTGACCGCTTCGTGCTGTCTAACGGTCACGGTTCTATGCTGATTTATAGCTTGCTGCACCTCACCGGCTACGACCTGCCGATGTCTGAGCTGCAGAACTTCCGTCAGCTGCACTCTAAAACGCCAGGTCACCCGGAAGTGGGTTATACCGCGGGCGTAGAGACTACGACCGGTCCACTGGGTCAGGGTATTGCTAACGCGGTTGGTATGGCTATCGCTGAAAAAACGCTGGCGGCGCAGTTTAACCGTCCAGGCCACGATATTGTTGATCACTTCACCTACGCCTTCATGGGCGACGGCTGCATGATGGAAGGTATCTCTCACGAGGTATGTTCTCTGGCTGGTACGCTGAAGTTAGGCAAACTGGTTGCGTTCTACGATGACAACGGTATTTCTATCGATGGTCACGTTGAAGGCTGGTTCACTGATGACACCGCGAAGCGTTTCGAAGCTTACGGCTGGCACGTGGTGCGTGGCGTAGATGGCCATGATGCTGACGCGATTAAGCGCGCAGTAGAAGAAGCCCGCGCAGTGACCGACAAACCGTCCCTGCTGATGTGCAAAACCATCATTGGCTTCGGTTCCCCGAACAAAGCGGGTACTCACGACTCTCACGGTGCACCGCTGGGCGATGCAGAGATCGCACTGACCCGCGAACAGCTTGGCTGGAAATACGCACCGTTCGAAATCCCGTCTGAAATCTACGCTCAGTGGGATGCGAAAGAAGCAGGCCAGGTTAAAGAAGCTGCGTGGAACGAGAAGTTCGCTGCTTATGCGAAAGCCTTCCCGCAGGAAGCTGCTGAATTCACCCGTCGTATGAAAGGTGAAATGCCGTCTGACTTCGACGCAAAAGCGAACGAATTCATTGCTAAGCTGCAGGCGAATCCGTCCAAAATCGCCAGCCGTAAAGCATCCCAGAATGCTATTGAAGCGTTTGGTCCTTTGCTGCCGGAATTCCTCGGCGGTTCCGCTGACCTCGCGCCATCTAACCTGACTATCTGGTCTGGTTCTAAAGCCATTAACGAAGACGCTGCCGGTAACTATATCCATTACGGTGTACGCGAATTCGGTATGACCGCTATTGCTAATGGTATCTCGCTGCACGGTGGTTTCCTGCCGTATACCTCTACCTTCCTGATGTTCGTGGAATATGCCCGTAACGCGGTGCGTATGGCCGCGCTGATGAAACAGCGTCAGGTGATGGTCTATACCCACGACTCCATCGGTCTGGGCGAAGATGGCCCGACTCACCAGCCGGTAGAGCAGGTGGCTTCTCTGCGCGTGACCCCGAACATGAGCACATGGCGTCCATGTGACCAGGTTGAATCTGCGGTAGCGTGGAAATACGGCGTTGAGCGTCAGGACGGCCCGACTGCGCTGATCCTCTCCCGTCAGAACCTGGCACAGCAGGAGCGTACTGAAGAGCAGCTGGCAAACATCGCGCGCGGTGGTTACGTGCTGAAAGATTGCGCCGGTCAGCCGGAGCTGATTTTCATCGCTACCGGTTCTGAAGTTGAACTGGCTGTCGCTGCATGGGACAAACTGACTGCGGAAGGCGTTAAAGCGCGCGTGGTCTCCATGCCGTCTACCGACGCATTCGATAAGCAAGATGCCGCTTACCGTGAATCCGTACTGCCGAAAGCCGTTTCTGCTCGCGTCGCTATCGAAGCAGGTATCGCGGACTACTGGTTCAAATACGTGGGCCTGAACGGCGCTATCGTTGGCATGACCTCCTTTGGTGAGTCTGCTCCGGCTGAGCTGCTGTTTGAAGAGTTCGGCTTCACCGTAGACAACGTGGTCGCGAAAGCAAAAGAACTGCTGTAATTACGATTACAACGGTAAAACGGGTCGCTCAGGCGGCCCGTTTTGTATAAAAGAGAAATTTATTTTCATCTTTGCAATTGATTAATTGGGATGTTCATCACAAATTCAGCATTTATCAATTTCCTGTTATTGTAATGGAGATCACATAATTAACATTGCTTTTATTATTTCATTTCGTAATTCATTGTTTCTCAACGGATAGAGAAAACCCACCTCTTACAGCCCACATTTTTGACCTGGATTGATTTCGTTTTGCCGCGCGAGTATTTTATTTTTAACGCTAACTCGTACCCTAAAAATAAAATAAGGAAAATGTATGCGGCTGATTGATTACTTTCCAGAGTCATCTATCTCAATAAAAAATTCAGCAAAGAACTGGCAGGAGGCAATTGATTTTTCTATGTCATCCTTGCTTGCCAATCATTATGTTAATTCAGATTATATTCAGGCCATTAAAGATTCAACGATTAATAATGGCCCTTATTATATTTTAGCGCCTGGCGTCGCCATGCCGCACGCTCGCCCAGAATGTGGTGCGTTAAAAACCGGGATGTCATTAACACTTCTCAAACAGGAAGTTCAGTTTGCGGTTGATGATGAACCTGTGAAATTGTTAATTGGTTTATCTGCGGCAAATGCCGATTCACACATTGGTGCTATTCAGGCATTAAGTGAATTGTTATGTGAAGAAGAAACGCTGTCTGCACTGTTAACTGCTAAATCAGAAAAACAACTTGCGGATATTATTGCTAGCGCATAACTCATACTCCTTTTTCAGGATAATATTATGGAAAACAAGTCTGCTCGAGCAAAGGTCCAGGCTTTTGGCGGGTTTCTGACGGCCATGGTCATTCCCAATATCGGCGCTTTTATTGCCTGGGGATTTATAACAGCATTATTCATTCCTACTGGCTGGATGCCAAATGAGCATTTCGCCAAAATTGTCGGTCCGATGATTACCTATTTACTTCCTGTCATGATTGGCTCGACGGGAGGGCATCTTGTCGGAGGGAAACGTGGTGCTGTCATGGGAGGGATTGGTTCTATTGGCGTCATTGTCGGCGCGGATATCCCGATGTTCCTGGGTGCCATGGTTATGGGCCCCCTCGGCGGCTGGGTGATTAAGCATATAGACCGTCTGCTTGAAAAGCGTATCCCTGCCGGTTTTGAGATGGTGATTAATAACTTCTCTCTGGGTATCGCGGGGATGTTGTTATGCCTGTTGGGATTTGAAGTTATCGGTCCGGCAGTGCTCATTGCCAACAACTTCGTAAAAGAGTGCATAGAATCGCTGGTCCATGCGGGTTACCTGCCGTTGTTATCGGTGATTAATGAGCCTGCAAAAATTCTCTTTCTGAATAACGCTATCGATCAGGGCGTGTATTACCCGCTGGGAATGCAGCAGGCCTCTGAAACGGGGAAATCCATTTTCTTTATGGTGGCATCTAACCCCGGTCCGGGATTGGGTTTGTTACTCGGCTTTGCCATCTTTGGTAAGGGAATGAGCAAGAAGTCAGCCCCGGGAGCCATGATCATCCACTTCCTTGGTGGTATTCATGAACTCTATTTCCCTTATGTGCTGATGAAGCCGTTAACTCTGATTGGCATGATTGCAGGTGGGATGACCGGTACATGGGTATTCCATCTTTTAGACGGCGGGCTTGTGGCTGGACCGAGTCCAGGATCGATATTCGCTTATCTGGCATTGACGCCAAAAGGTTCTTTCCTGGCAACTATTGCGGGTGTTACTGCAGGTACGCTTGTCACCTTTGTCATTACCGCCGTCATACTGAAAATGGAAAAGAACGTCGAAACAGAACGTGAAGATGAATTCTCTGAGTCAGCCAGAACCGTAAAGGCGATGAAGCAGGAAGGTCAATTCGCTTATAAAAATATTAAACGTGTCGCTTTTGTGTGTGACGCGGGAATGGGTTCCAGTGCGATGGGGGCTACCACGTTTCGTAAACGTCTGGAAAAGGCCGGGTATGCTATTAATGTGACACATTATGCTATCGAAAATGTTCCACAGGATGCAGATATTATTGTCACCCATGCCAGTCTTGAAGGTCGTGTTAAGCGAGTGAGTGAAAAACCTTTAATCTTGATTAAGAACTATATCGGTGACCCATTGCTGGACGACTTATTTAAGAAAATCACTGCTTAGCATTGTTCAATTTTTGGAGTAAATATGAAAACGAAAGTAGCTGCTATATATGGCAAGCAGGACGTCCGCATCCGTGAATTCGAATTGCCCGAAATTACAGAAAATGAATTGTTAGTGAACGTAATATCCGATAGCGTTTGTTTATCCACCTGGAAAGCGGCAGCGTTAGGAAGTGAACATAAACGGGTGCCAGACGATCTGGAAAACCATCCAGTTCTAACCGGGCACGAATGCGCCGGAATTATTGTAGAAGTTGGAAAGAACCTGGCCGATAAATACAAAAAAGGCCAGCGCTTTGTTTTGCAACCCGCCATGGGATTGCCGAGTGGATATTCAGCAGGCTACAGCTACGAATTTTTTGGTGGTAACGCGACCTATATGATTATCCCGGAGGTAGCGGTCAATCTGGGGTGTGTTTTACCTTATCACGGTTCCTATTTTGCCGCTGCGTCACTGGCGGAGCCAATGTGCTGCATTATTGGCGCGTATAACGCGAATTACCATACGACGCCGTATGTTTATGAACACCGGATGGGGGTTAAACCCGGCGGCAACATCGCACTCTTAGCCTGTGCCGGTCCCATGGGTATTGGCGCGATCGATTATGCCATTAACGGTGGGCTCCAGCCGTCACGCGTGGTGGTGGTCGATATTGACGAAACGCGACTGACGCAGGCTAAAAAGCTGTTACCGGTTGAGCTGGCGGCAGAAAAGGGAATTGAACTCATCTATGTGAACACCATGGGGATGAAAGATCCTGCTACCGAGCTGCGGGCATTAACAAATGATGTCGGATTCGATGACGTTTTTGTCTATGCCGCCGTTCCCGCAGTCATTGAAATGGCTGACGATCTGCTGGCAGAAGATGGTTGCCTGAACTTCTTTGCCGGGCCAACGGATAGCAACTTTAAAGTACCGTTCAATTTTTACAACGTGCACTACAACAGTACGCATGTGGTTGGGACATCCGGAGGCTCAACGGATGATATGAAAGAGGCCATTGCGTTAAGCGCGACGGGGCAGCTTCAGCCTTCGTTTATGGTGACGCATATTGGCGGGCTTGACGCGGTACCGGAGACTGTTCTGAATCTGCCAACTATTCCGGGCGGTAAGAAGCTTATCTATAACGGCGTGACGATGCCGCTGACGGCGATTAGCGATTTTGCCGAAAAAGGAAAAACCGATCCGCTGTTCAGCGAGCTGGCGCGTCTGGTTGAAGAGACACACGGTATCTGGAACGAAAAAGCGGAGAAATACCTGCTGGCACAATTCGGTGTTGATACCGGGGAGGCCGCGGCATGATGTCTCTGGCATGGCCGCTATTTCGTATTACGGAACAGGCTGCGCTGGCAGCCTGGCCGCAAACCGGGTGCGGTGATAAGAACAAAATCGACGGGCTGGCTGTTGCGGCGATGCGAACAGCCTTAAATGAAATTGCTATTCGTGGGCGGATAGTCATCGGTGAAGGGGAGATCGATCACGCGCCGATGCTGTGGATTGGTGAGGAAGTTGGGAAGGGTGTTGGGCCGGAGGTGGATATTGCGGTCGATCCTATCGAAGGCACCCGAATGGTGGCGATGGGGCAAAGTAATGCGCTGGCAGTGATGGCTTTTGCACCTCGGGGTAGCCTGTTGCATGCTCCCGATATGTATATGAAAAAACTGGTTGTTAACCGGTCAGCAGCAGGTGCGATTAACCTTTCTTTACCGCTGGTAGATAACCTACGCAATGTGGCGCAGGCGCTGGGCAAACCGCTGGAACGACTGCGTATGGTGACGCTGGATAAACCGCGTATGCGCGAGGCGATTACGCAGGCGACACAGTTAGGCGTGAAGGTGTTTGCGCTTGCGGATGGCGACGTGGCAGCCAGTGTTCTGAGCTGTATGCAAAACAATACCTATGACCTGATGTACACCATTGGTGGTGCGCCGGAAGGCGTTATCTCGGCCTGCGCGGTAAAAGCGCTGGGAGGGGATATGCAGGCAGAACTGATCGATTTCTGTCAGGCAAAAGGTGACACCACTGAAAACCATCTGGTCGCAGTGCGGGAGCGTGAACGCTGCGCTGAGATGGGGGTTGAGGTGAATCGTGTCTATTCGCTCGACGAGCTGGTAGGAGGAAATGACATCCTCTTTAGCGCGACGGGGGTTACGGGCGGCGATCTTGTTAATGGCATCCAACAGGTTACGAATGGTGTGCGTACGCAAACTTTACTGATCGGCGGCGCAGATCGAACGTGTAATATAATAGACTCTCTGCATTCATGGTGATTGATCGGATAACGAATGACGACGCTGACAGAAGACGATGTGCTTGAGCAACTGGATGCTCAAAATAACTTACTTACGTTTATGACGACGGCACATAACATTTTGCTACTGGGCATTAAACGCTTTCTGCCGTCGCTGTTTGTCGATAACGATGAAGAGATCGTGGAATATGCAGTGAAGCCGTTACTCGCACAGAGCGGGCCGCTTGATGATATCGATGTTGCGCTACGTCTGATTTATGCGCTGGGGAAAATGGATAAATGGCTGTATGCCGATATCACTCATTTTTCCCAGTTCTATCAGTATCTAAATGAACAGGAGACGATCCCCGGCTTCGCCGATGATATGACCTGGGATTTTATCAGCAACCTGAACAGCATTACGCGTAATACCACCCTATATGGCGCGCTGGAATCAATGAAATTTGCTGATTTTGCCACGTGGTCTGAGGTGCGTTTTACGGCAATGGTCAAGACGGCGTTAACGCTGGCGGTAACGACAATTTTAAAGGAATTAACGCCGTGAAAATCGGGCTAATGGTCAATGGGCTTCATGTTGAAGCGCATTATGATGATGATGAAGTCGAGAACGTTCACAAACCCTTGTTACAACGGCTGGCGAGATTACATTCCGCGAACCCGCAGCGCCGCACAATTGTTTTTCTTAGCGCACCACCCGGTACGGGAAAATCCACACTCACCACTTTCTGGGAATACCTCACCCGTCAGGATCCTGCGCTGCCGGAGATCCAGACGCTGCCGATGGATGGCTTCCATCATTACAATGCCTGGCTGGATGCCCATAATCTGCGGGCATATAAAGGCGCGCCGGAAACGTTTGATGTCGATAAACTGGCGCAAAATCTGCGGCAAGTGAGAGAGGGGGAAAGCACCTGGCCACAGTACGACCGGCAAAAACATGACCCGGTTGAAGATGCTGTTGTGGTAACAGCCCCGATCGTGATTGTTGAAGGCAACTGGTTATTACGGGATGACGAAAAGTGGCGAGGATTAACGGAATTCTGTGACTTTTCGTTGTTTATTCACGCCCCGGCTGATGCCCTGCGTGCACGGTTGGTGGGTCGTAAACTGGCAGGCGGGCTTTCACAAGTAGACGCTGAGGCATTTTATGAACGCACCGACGGACCGAATGTTCGCCGGGTACTGGAAGGTAGTCTGCCCGCTGATCTCATGCTGGAGATGACGGTCGAGGGTGAATATCGGCTTGTGTGAGGGCACTGTTGTGTAGGCGAACAATTCGCGAGAAATGGCGCTGGGTAAATGCAGCGTCATGACTGATCGCGACCACGCTGGTGCCACGCGTACGGCACACCGCCAGCCAGTTTTCAAATACCGCCAGCCAGTGCGCGTCAAAATCCCGACTCGGTTCATCGAGCAGGAGAATGGCTGGAGCCATGGCTTCAAGGCTGGCGACGGCGACCATACGTCGTTGGGCGGTATGCAGATCCAGAGGATGGGCGTCGGCAGCGTCCTCTAACTGGCATAACCGCAAGGCTGCCATCGTTCGTTGCGCAACGTCCGTCGCGGGTAATTTTTGTAACCGCAATCCAAAGGCCACTTCTTTTGCGACCGTACTGTGAAAAATTTGGTTTTCAGCTTCCTGAAACAGCACGCCGAGTACGGTTGCTCTTTCTCGATTTTTCAGTTGTGCAATCGGTCGGTCATTCAGTGCGATCGTGCCGGAGGAGGGCGACAGAAGGCCTGCCATCACCCGCAGCAGCGTGGATTTTCCCGCTCCATTGTCACCGGTAAGCGCCAGCCATTCACCCGCATTGAGTCTCAGCGAGACGTTGCGCAAGCAGTCATTGGCCGCATTTGGCCAGCGATATGTTACCTGGTTTAGCGTTAGCATAGCGGTGACAGCGCTCCGTCGCGCAGTTGCCATGCCTGCTGGCAGTGGCTGATAAAAGGAGAATGATTGCGTTCGAAAAGAATAACCAAAGCATGCTGTTCCTGCGCCCATTGTTGCAGCCGCGCCAGTAACATCGCGGTGGCCTGCGCGGTCAGGCGACTGAACGCTTCATCCAGAATCAATATTTTCGGCTGCATGGCTAGTGCGCTGGCAATCACTACCCGCTGGGTTTCCCCGCCGGAAAGGGTACCGGGATGACGATGGCGCAGGGGCTGACATTCCGTCAGCGTCAGGGCGGCATCTATGCGCTGCATAATTTCAGTCTCGGTAAGGCAGAGATTTTCCGGGCCAAACGCCACTTCCTCTTCCACGCTGAAGGTACAGCCGGAAAGCTGTAGATAAGGTGACTGCTGCACAAGCTGGATGGTGCACGACTGCTCGACGAGCGACAGTTGTCCGACAGGGTTACCCAGCAGCGTTCCTGTGCCCTCAATGTCTCCGGGCAGAAAATCGGGATACCAGCCAGCCATCAGCTGCGCCAGTGTGCTTTTTCCGCTACCGTTATCGCCAAAAATGGCCACCATGCCCGGCTCTGCGTAGTGGAAATCGAAGCAGGCAGACGGGCGCGTAGCGTGTGTCGGGAGATAGCGAAACTGCTCTAGCGTAACCATATCCAGACTCCTGTTTCGACCAGCATAGCGAGGACCATCGTGTAACGGGCCGCGCGTTGTAAGGTGCTGTCTTCTGGCGCCCATAACGTTGTGCGCCTGCGATGAAGGCGGAAAGCCCGCATATCCAGCGCCGCGCCGCGAACCACCAGATCGTTGAGTGCATTATGCGTGAGCGGCACGATCAACGCGGGCATCGCGCGCAGGCGCTGATACCAGCGCTCATCCAGGGGCACGCCGCGCGCGCGTTGGGCCTCGTGAATCATCGCCAACTGGCGTTTGAGCTGCTCGACGACCAGCAGTGGACCCGCAAACAGATAGGCAACACCGGGCGGCAGGCGGGAGGCAAACAGGGCGCGAATAAACCGCGATACCGGCACGTACTGCATCCACAGTTGCGACGTTGAGACAATCGCCAGGATCCGCAGCCACAGTGCGACGGCATCGGCCCAGCGTTCCTGCGAGCGTGGTTGCCCGCTTATCCATTCGGTCAGCCACCCGCCGTGGACCAGCCACAGACCAACGCCCAGGGGTACCATCAGCCAGACGACATATTTCGCCCGGCTACGTGTGGCCTGCATACACAGTAAGAGCAGGAACACTATCGTGCTGTAAACGGTAAGCGGTATTCCCGCGGGCAGCAGCAATGTTGAACATGCCGCGAGCGCCCACAGGGTTAACGACGTAAACGGGTGCATTTAGCGCACGGCTGACATCGTAGGGAAATGACGCGTGGTGCGTAGCGGAAGCTGGCGTAACAGCACCCAAACAAGCACGGCGGTGAGGATTTTATCCACCAGATTTGCTCCAATGACGGTAATAGCGACCGACTCCACCAGGTTCTGGCCGACCGAGTGCATCCAGGCAACAAATAAATCAGCACCGCTACCAGTGACGCCGCCAAACAGGGTGGTGCGGATTGGCACGGCAACGACAGTGACAGCCAGGGTAATAATCACGCCGCTGATCACCACTTTCGGTAAGGTGCGAAACCATCCCGCACGCGCCAGCCATCCGGCGACCAGTCCGATAACCATAGCTACCGGTGCGAACGCGGCAGCGATAGGGTCAGTCAATAAGCCCCACAGCAGGTTGGTGAGTAATCCGGTCAACATTCCTACAACCGGGCCTAACAGCACGGCACTAATAATGGTGCCGATGGAGTCGAGAAAAATAGGCAGTTTCAACATGCTGATAAGCTGTCCGCCGATCATGTTGATGGCGATGGCAATGACAATCAGTACCAGAGACTGGCTGGAAAATTGGCGACGCGCCATAGAAAACCTCTTTTATGTAAAGCGTTAACGGGATGTGATAACCAGTTCGTCATAGCCAGAAACGACACAAGGTTGGCGGCTAAAAGCCAGCCCTGTGAGTTCACCAATCACCAGTTCCAGCGTGGTGCGCACGGTGCAGCCTGCCATCATGTGGCCTCCCAGCATCGCGCCCTGTGGATCAGAAACCGCCAGATGGAGATGCTCGCCAGTGAGATCCAGCGTGCCGTTCAGGGAGATAATTTCCCAGGTGCCGGTGAGTAATGTGGTTTCTTCCTGACCCGCGAAGCGTAAGGCAATGTTGGTCAAACTCCCGGTACAACCGGCAATCCAGGCGGCGTGTAATTGGTGCTGCTGGACAAAATCGTGCAGTCGGGAAAAAACTTCCTGACCGGGGAGTAAACGCAGCGCATGAAAGCGAGCTTCAGAAGCGTGGGAAGTGCATGTGACCATAGGTTGAGGGACTCCGAGACTCGGACGTAGCGCTGATAATATAGACGCAGTTTAGGGAGCTTTCTGATATAAATCAGGATTTGTGACGCGGCAACGAAATAATCTTGCTACGCTTATTCGCAATTCTGCAATGTGGAATAAATTTAGCGGCGCAGGGCGCTAAAATGTGACGCAAGTCAGATAACTGTGTTCTGTTGCTGGACAATCATTCCTTTTATTCCTTGTTTCGCTTATTCTAGCTGAAGCGTTTCAGTCGATTAAATGTTCGACAATTAATCAATTAGTCGCAGTTTGCGACAGGTAAGGTTTCCCTGAGCGATTTGCTGCATTACTCTGTCAGCCACATCGTTTCTGAGAAATCCTTGCAGGAGACCTATGACCGTACGCGTAGCGATTAATGGTTTCGGTCGCATCGGGCGCAACGTGGTTCGTGCTTTATATGAATCCGGGCGTCGGGCGGAAATCACCGTGGTGGCCATCAACGAACTGGCGAGTGCTGAAGGCATGGCGCATTTGTTGAAATATGACACCAGCCATGGACGTTTTGCCTGGGATGTTCGCCAGGAACGTGACCAGCTCATTGTTGGCGACGACGCGATTCGCATTCTGCATGAGCGAACACTCGATGCGCTTCCTTGGCGCGAACTGGGTGTTGACGTCGTGCTGGACTGTACGGGGGTCTTCGGTAGCCGCGAACACGGCGAAGCGCATATTGCCGCTGGTGCAAAAAAAGTGCTCTTTTCACATCCTGGTAGTCACGACATCGACGCAACCGTTGTGTTTGGCGTTAATCAGGATCAGCTGCGCGCTGAACACCGGATCGTTTCCAACGCCTCCTGCACCACGAATTGTATAATTCCCGTTATTAAATTGCTGGATGATGCCTACGGCATCGAGTCCGGTACCGTTACGACGATCCACTCCGCGATGCACGATCAGCAGGTTATTGATGCCTATCATCCCGACCTGCGTCGTACGCGAGCGGCCAGTCAGTCGATTATTCCCGTTGATACCAAACTGGCGGCGGGGATCACTCGAATTTTCCCGCAATTTAACGATCGTTTTGAAGCAATTGCGGTGCGCGTGCCGACCATAAATGTGACGGCGATCGACTTAAGCGTGACGGTGAAAAAACCAGTAAAAGCGTGTGAAGTCAACCAGTTGCTGCAAAAAGCAGCGCAAGGTGCATTTCATGGTATAGTTGACTATACGGAATTACCGTTGGTCTCTGTAGATTTTAACCACGACCCGCACAGCGCCATCGTCGATGGTACGCAAACGCGCGTGAGTGGCGCACACCTGATCAAAACATTGGTCTGGTGCGATAATGAATGGGGCTTTGCTAACCGTATGCTCGACACAACGTTAGCTATGGCTGCTATTGGTTTCAGGTAAGGCGCGTGAGCGCTTGCAAAACTTTAAGAATCAACGAGAGGATTCACCATGTCTGTAATTAAGATGACCGATCTGGATCTTGCTGGTAAACGTGTTTTTATCCGTGCGGATCTGAACGTACCAGTTAAAGAAGGGAAAGTAACCAGCGACGCGCGTATCCGTGCTTCTCTGCCGACCATCGAACTGGCCCTGAAGCAGGGTGCAAAAGTGATGGTAACTTCCCACCTGGGTCGTCCTACCGAAGGCGAGTACAACGAAGAATTCTCTCTTCTGCCGGTTGTTAACTACCTGAAAGACAAACTGTCTAACCCGGTTCGTCTGGTAAAAGATTACCTGGACGGCGTTGAAGTTGCAGCCGGTGAACTGGTGGTTCTGGAAAACGTTCGCTTTAACAAAGGCGAGAAGAAAGACGACGAAGCGCTGTCCAAAAAATACGCGGCACTGTGCGACGTATTCGTAATGGACGCTTTCGGTACGGCTCACCGTGCGCAGGCTTCTACCCACGGTATCGCTAAATTCGCTGACGTAGCTTGCGCAGGTCCGCTGCTGGCCGCTGAGCTGGACGCACTGGGTAAAGCCCTGAAAGAACCTGCTCGCCCGATGGTTGCTATCGTGGGTGGTTCTAAAGTCTCTACCAAACTGACCGTTCTGGACTCTCTGTCTAAAATCGCTGACCAGCTGATCGTGGGCGGCGGTATCGCTAACACCTTCGTTGCTGCTCAAGGCCACAACGTTGGTAAATCCCTGTACGAAGCGGACCTGGTTGACGAAGCCAAACGCCTGCTGACTATCTGCGACATTCCGGTACCGGCTGACGTTCGCGTGGCAACTGAGTTCTCTGAAACTGCACCAGCAACGCTGAAATCCGTTAACGACGTGAAAGAAGACGAGCAGATCCTGGATATCGGTGACGCATCTGCACAGCAGCTGGCTGATATCCTGAAGAATGCAAAAACCATTCTGTGGAACGGCCCGGTTGGCGTGTTCGAATTCCCGAACTTCCGCAAAGGTACTGAAATCGTGGCTAACGCCATCGCAGACAGCGAAGCATTCTCTATCGCAGGCGGCGGCGACACTCTGGCGGCTATCGATCTGTTCGGTATCTCCGACAAAATTTCCTACATCTCCACTGGTGGCGGCGCGTTCCTCGAATTCGTGGAAGGTAAAGTCCTGCCAGCAGTAGCAATGCTCGAAGAGCGTGCTAAAAAGTAAGACACTAATGGGCAGGGTAACCTGCCCAATTTTCAGCGCGCTTTAGAGCACGCTTCAATTCTTTACACAAAATCATTCGAGTTGCATCAAGGCGGCAACAGAGTGAGTTCCCGGGAGCTTATTTAAGTAAGTGACTGGGGCGAGCGAGGGCAGCCAACGATGAGGCGGCTTGAAGGATGATGTGTACAACGGCCGAAGATACAGGACTCGTAATATGTCTAAAATTTTTGATTTCGTAAAACCAGGCGTAATCACTGGTGATGACGTACAGAAAGTTTTCCAGGTAGCTAAAGAAAACAACTTTGCTCTTCCAGCCGTTAACTGCGTCGGTACCGACTCCATTAACGCCGTTCTGGAAACCGCTGCAAAAGTTAAAGCTCCGGTAATCGTCCAGTTCTCCAACGGTGGCGCATCTTTCATCGCGGGTAAAGGCGTGAAGTCTGACGTTCCTCAGGGCGCGGCAATTCTCGGTGCTATCTCTGGTGCGCATCACGTTCACCAGATGGCTGAACACTACGGTGTTCCGGTTATCCTGCACACTGACCACTGCGCGAAGAAACTGCTGCCGTGGATCGACGGTCTGCTGGACGCGGGCGAAAAACACTTCGCCGCAACCGGCAAACCGCTGTTCTCTTCTCACATGATCGACCTGTCTGAAGAGTCTCTGGAAGAGAACATCGAAATCTGCTCCAAATACCTGGCACGCATGTCCAAAATGGGCATGACTCTGGAAATCGAACTGGGTTGCACCGGTGGCGAAGAAGACGGCGTAGACAACAGCCACATGGACGCTTCTGCACTGTACACCCAGCCGGAAGACGTTGATTACGCGTTCACTGAACTGAGCAAAATCAGCCCGCGTTTCACTATCGCTGCTTCCTTTGGTAACGTGCACGGCGTGTACAAACCAGGTAACGTGGTTCTGACCCCGACTATCCTGCGCGACTCTCAGGACTATGTTTCTAAGAAACATAACCTGCCGCACAACAGCCTGAACTTCGTCTTCCACGGCGGTTCCGGTTCTACTGCTCAGGAAATCAAAGACTCCGTAAGCTACGGCGTAGTGAAAATGAACATCGATACCGATACCCAATGGGCGACCTGGGAAGGTGTTCTGAACTATTACAAAGCAAACGAAGCTTACCTGCAGGGTCAGCTGGGCAACCCGAAAGGCGAAGATCAGCCGAACAAGAAATACTACGATCCGCGCGTATGGCTGCGTGCTGGTCAGGCAACGATGATCACCCGTCTGGAACAGGCTTTCAAAGAACTGAACGCGGTTGACGTTCTGTAATTTACGCCGTTCTACGTGACATGGGGCCCGCAAATGCGGGCCTTTTTTATTGCCACTTCAATATACGGCAGGTAGATAATTCTGTGATCTGTTTGGCAAAATCCGGGTTTATTGTTTACCCTTGTCAGGTTGCCAGTTCCGTCAGGGTGGCTTTATTTCTCCCGTTTGGGTAAGCAAAAAGGAATAGTGAATGGAAGATTTGAATGTTGTCGATAGCATAAACGGTGCGGGCACCTGGCTTGTGCGTAACCAGGAGTTGCTGCTGAGCTATGCCGTCAACATCGTTGCGGCTATCGCCATTGTCATCGTCGGGATGATTGTGGCGCGCGTTGTGTCTAATACCATTAACCGTGTGATGGTGGCGCGTCAAATTGATGCGACCGTTGCTGATTTCCTCTCTGCGCTGGTGCGCTACGGTATTATCGCTTTCACGCTGATTGCCGCGCTGGGCCGTGTTGGCGTGCAGACGGCCTCCGTTATCGCCGTGCTCGGTGCCGCTGGTTTAGCCGTCGGTCTGGCGTTGCAAGGCTCGCTGTCTAACCTCGCCGCAGGTGTCCTGCTGGTGATGTTCCGTCCGTTCCGCGCGGGTGAGTACGTAGATCTTGGCGGCGTGGCCGGTACCGTGCTTAATGTGCAGATTTTCTCCACTACCATGCGTACCGTTGACGGTAAGATTGTGGTGATCCCAAACGGTAAAATCATCGCCGGGAACATCATTAACTTCTCTCGCGAGCCGGTTCGTCGTAACGAATTTATTATCGGCGTAGCCTACGACTCCGATATTGATCAGGTGAAAAAAATCCTCACCGAGATTATTCAGTCTGACGAGCGTATTCTTAAAGACCGTGAAATGACGGTACGACTGAATGAGCTGGGTGCGTCCTCGATTAATTTTGTGGTGCGCGTCTGGAGTAATAGCAGCGATCTGCAAAGCGTCTACTGGGACGTGCTGGAACGTATTAAGCGTGAGTTTGATGCCAACGGTATCAGCTTCCCGTATCCGCAAATGGATGTGAATTTCAAACGCGTGAAAGAGAGCGCGGAATAAATCCTCTCGCAAAAAAGGCTCACTGATTAGCGGTGAGCCTTTCGTTTTCTAGCGCATGGCTTTGTCAAGTCGACTGGCTACCAGAGGAAGCAGACGCTGGGCATCGCCAGCACTGTTTTTCTCCAGGGTAGCGAGCCATTTTTCTTGCTCCTGTTGGTAGCGGCTGGTCTGTTGCCAGGACCTGAGCTCATCAGGTGTCAGGAGTGATACCTGTGCCCCCTCTTTACGCATATTTTCGACCATGCTGTTGACACTACGGTCAAGCATCGGCCCAAGCGCCGCAAGCGTCGTCTCACCTGCACGCTGGATCGCTGCTTTCTCCTCTTTACTGAGGTTTTCCCAGCGCTGTTTATTCATCGCTAACAGGTAAACATGCCCCAGCCACAGTCTTTGGGAAAACAAAATATGCCTCGCTGCCTGCTGCGCTTTTATGTCATCGCCGCTGTCCAGATTGACCAGTAATCCATTAAGCGTTCCTGCTTTCAATGCCTGAGTGATTTGCTCGTCCCATGGCATTTTTATCACGCGACCACCGGCATTTTCCAGATACGCCTGATGCCAAAAACTGGCGGTTCGCCAGGTTGTCCCTTGTAACGTATTTAACGTTAGATTTGGCGCGGTGCTAAAAAATGCCGCAGGGTAGCCGAGAAAGAATTGAAGATTAACCAGGTTGTTGCGCGCCAGTTCGGCTGTAAATTCAGGCAATTCGTTAAACACCTGGCTGAAAAATCTCACTTGCTTTTCACTGTTTTTCGGACCGAGGGGAAAGCTTTTAAACATCTGATGCAGCGGCAATTGTTGCGGCGTGTATTCTGGTACTACGACGCCAATATCCGCCACTTGTCCCTCCTGAACGGTGCGTAACGCGTTATAGCTGGTGGAGAGTTCACCTCCCCAGTGAGCATCAATGCGTATGCGACCCAATGATTCTTTCTCAATGGCTGCGAATAAAATTTCATTTATGGCACGCGTACGCATATTGCCGTACGGTTCGTGATCAGTATAGCGCAGCACAATTTCGGCATTGGCGGCGCTCTGGAGCATAATGAAAAGTGAGAAAACCGCCAGCAGGCGCGAGACTAAAGCGGTGAGCGACATGTGCGATCCCTCGTTGTAAATATTTGGGTAAGTATACGGAGTGTTCATCCTGGGCAGGCCAGGTCGTTTATCTTAAAAATGCATTAGTTATTAGCTATACTTATTTGTCATTAAAATTATCAATTTCCGCTAATGATTATCCCGCGCTATAGTCTGCGCTTAAGAGAAACAGTTCGGGACATTTAACGTGTTATCATATTATTTTCAAGGGCTTGTGCTTGGTGCGGCGATGATACTTCCGCTCGGCCCACAAAATGCTTTCGTGATGAATCAGGGTATTCGTCGCCAGTATCACATTATGATCGCTTTACTTTGCGCCATCAGCGATTTAGTGCTGATCTGCGCGGGGATCTTTGGCGGTAGCGCCTTGCTGATGCAGTCACCGTGGCTGATGGCGCTGGTGACCTGGGGCGGGGTGGCGTTTTTACTCTGGTACGGTTTCGGTGCGTTAAAAACGGCGATGAGCAGCAATCTGGAACTGGCCAGCGCTGAGGTGATGAAGCAAGGGCGCTGGAAAATTATCGCCACCATGCTGGCGGTGACGTGGCTTAACCCGCATGTCTATCTGGATACCTTTGTGGTGCTGGGTAGCCTCGGTGGTCAGTTGGACGTTGAGCCGAAGCGCTGGTTTGCACTGGGTACCGTTAGCGCATCGTTCCTGTGGTTCTTTGGTCTGGCGTTGCTGGCAGCCTGGCTGGCGCCGCGTCTGCGTACCGCCAAAGCACAACGAATCATCAATACGCTGGTGGGATTAGTGATGTGGTTTATTGCTTTTCAACTGGCAAAAGAAGGTGTTGCGCACGTTGATGCGCTGTTCAACTAAGCGTTGTCTGATGGACAACAGGCTGAGATCCGCTAAGCTTGCCTGCATGCGCCCTGAGCTTCGGGGTAAATAATGAAACATGGAGGAACGACAGTGAAGTTCAAAATAATGGCCCTGGCGGCATTAGTCGGATTCAGTGCACTTTCGGTACAGGCAAATGAATTGCCGAATGGACCGCACATCGTGACTTCCGGAACGGCAAGCGTGGATGCGACACCTGATATCGCGACGCTGGCAATTGAAGTCAACGTGGCGGCAAAGGATGCGGCCTCAGCGAAGAAACAGGCTGACGAACGCGTGGCGCAGTATCTTTCTTTCCTTGAACAAAACCAGATAGCGAAGAAAGATATCAGTTCTGCAAACCTGCGTACGCAGCCGGATTATGATTACCAGAATGGTAAGAGTGTGCTTAAAGGCTATCGCGCGGTACGTACCGTTGAAGTCACGCTGCGTCAGCTGGACAAACTCAACGCATTGCTGGATGGCGCGCTGAAAGCCGGTCTGAACGAGATTCGTTCGGTGTCGCTGGGCGTGGCCCAGCCGGATGCCTACAAAGATAAAGCGCGTAAAGCGGCCATTGATGATGCGATTCATCAGGCTGAACAGCTGGCGGCGGGCTTTAACAGCAAGCTCGGCTCGGTTTACAGCGTGCGCTACCACGTTTCGAATTATCAGCCGAGCCCGATGGTACGGATGATGAAAGCCGACGCAGCGCCTGCGGCATCGGCTCAGGAAACCTACGAACAACCGGTTATTCAGTTTGACGATCAGGTTGATGTGGTCTTCCAGATTGAGCCAGCGGCGGGTCAGCCAGCGGCAGCGCCTGCCAAAACCCAGTAATCTTTTCAGACCCGGCTTATCAGCCGGGTTTTTTCTGTGAGCAACTGTAAAAATGCGACCGCGTCGTGAGTCTTTTTTTTGTCTGAATGAGGATATGCCGTAGTGATTTTATGAGGTGACTATGGATATTTTTATCTCGAAAAAGATGCGTAATTTCATTCTACTGGCACAAACTAATAACATCGCCAGAGCGGCAGAAAAAATCCACATGACCGCATCGCCTTTTGGTAAAAGCATTGCTGCACTGGAAGATCAAATCGGCTATACGCTGTTTACCCGCAAAGATAACAACATCAGTTTGAACAAAGCCGGGCAGGAGCTGTATCAGAAGCTGTTTCCCGTCTATCAGCGTCTGTCTGCTATTGATAACGAAATCCATAACGCCTCTCGCCGCTCGCGGGAAATCGTTATTGGCATCGATAATACCTATCCGACAATCATTTTTGACCAGTTGATTAGTCTTGGTGATAAGTATGAAGGCGTGACCGCCCAGGCCGTTGAGTTCAGCGAGAACGGGGTCATTGATAATCTGTTTGACCGACAGCTGGATTTTATTATTTCGCCGCAGCATGTCTCTTCGCGCGTGCAGGAGTTGGAAAATTTGGCGGTTAGCGAACTGCCGCCCCTGCGCCTGGGGTTTTTAGTTTCAAGGCGTTACGAAGAAAAACAGCCGCAGGATCTGCTGCGAGAACTCCCGTGGCTGCAAATGCGCTTCCAGAACCGCGCCAACTTTGAAGCTATGCTGGACGCTTACATGCGGCCTTGTGGGATCAACCCGACGATTATCTACCGTCCGTACAGCTTTATGGCCAAGATTAGTGCGGTGGAGCGCGGACAGTTTCTGACGGTGATACCTCATTTCGCGTGGCGACTGGTGAACCCGTCGACGCTGAAGTATTTCGATGCGCCCGGTAGCCCGATGTACATGCAGGAATTTCTCTATTCGCTGAAAAATCATCGTTATACCGCCACAATGATCCAGCAGATTGCTGAAGATCGTGACGGTACGGCAAGTTAACCGAGCATCGATCCGGTCTCGATCAGGTTACGGTGAAGATCGAACGCATGACTGAGATCGTGATGAATATGCCCGCCGGGCGCCTGTTCCAGATATTGATTCAGGTACTCGCGGTAAAGCGGGTGCGCACAATTGTCGATGATGGTGTGCGCCCGTTGCAGCGGCGATAACCCGCGCAGATCGGCAATGCCCTGTTCGGTGACGATCACTTTAACGCTGTGTTCGCTGTGATCAACATGGCTGCACATCGGGACAATCGTCGAAATTTTTCCGTCTTTGGCAATCGACGGAGCCATAAAGATAGACAGATAAGCGTTGCGCTCGAAATCTCCGCTGCCGCCTATGCCGTTCATCAGGTTTACTCCCGCGACATGCGTGGAGTTAGCATGACCGTAGATATCAAATTCCAGGCCGACATTAAGCGCAATCACCCCAAGGCGGCGGATGATCTCCGGGTTATTGGAAATCTCCTGCGGGCGCAGAACAATGCGGCTGGCGAAGAAATCCATATTGGCGTAAATATTCTGCAGCGAGGCGGCGGAAATCGTCAGGCTGGAGGCGCTGGCGCCGGTTATCTTACCCGTTTCCAGCAGATGCACCACCGACTCCTGCAGCACCTCGGAGTACATCATAAAGGGCGGTATATCCGGGTTCT
This sequence comes from Citrobacter sp. FP75, assembly GCF_018342065.1. Taxonomy (GTDB): domain Bacteria; phylum Pseudomonadota; class Gammaproteobacteria; order Enterobacterales; family Enterobacteriaceae; genus Citrobacter. The sequence continues at coordinate 381,184 of NZ_JAFDOE010000002.1, forward strand.
CGCCCAGTCGCGCCATCACCGCGTTATTGATATTACCGACGCCGCTCTGCAAGGGAAGAAACTCAGGTGGGATGCGCTTGTGCGCCATTTCCGCCAGCAGAAAGCTCACCACGTTATCGGCAATTTTCTGGCAGAGCGGGTTGGTTTTATCTGACATACTGCCGGCATCGGGCAGGTTTGTTTCCACCAGCGCGACAATCTTTTTTGGGTCAATCTGTACGCACTGGTTGCCGATGCGATCCATGGTATGAAAAATGGGCACGCTGTTACGGCGCGGTGGAGCGCCAGGTATCACGATGTCGGCCAACTCCGCCACGCGCGGATTGTGATAATGATTCAACTCGATAATGACTTTTTTCGCCCGCAGCAGCCAGGTTGGTGCGTTGCCGATCCCGCTGGTAAGCCAGATCCTGCCGTCCGGCGCAATGGCTGAGGCTTCAATGACGGCAACATCAATCTCGCCAAAAAAGCCGTAATTGACCATCTGCGCCACTTCACTGAGATGGAGGTCAACAAACCGTACCTGGCCCTGATTAATTTTCTGGCGTAGGCCAGACGAGGTTTGATAAGGCGCTCGCCAGGAAACGGCATCCGCCTCTGAGAGCGCATCATCAGCGGCGGCGCTAATTGATGCCCCGGTCAGCAGACGGATTTGAAAGGGCTTCCCGACCTGATGCAATTCGCTGGCATGTTGGGCAATCGCCGCGGGCAACGCTTTTGGCGAACCCGCAGGCGTAAAGCCGCTGAACGCCACCATATCATCATGCTGAATAATTTCTGCCGCCTGTTCGGCGCTCATCCGTTTCATGGATTTTCCTTTAGCTGACCGCGATTAATGGCCGACGAAGTTAGGTTTCCGTTTTTCTAAAAACGCATTCATCCCTTCCTGATAGTCATTGCTGTCATAAACCGCGCGGCGCATCCCCTGGATGCGTTCAAACTCATCGGAATTCATGGTGTGCGCTTCGCCCAGCACGCGCAGTTCTTCTTTGATCACGGCAATCGCCAGCGGCGCTTTCTCCGAGATGTGGTGCGCCATTTGCAGGGTAAAATCCTCCAGCTCTTCGACAGCGACCACATGGTTGAGAATACCGACTGCCAGTGCACGCTGAGCGGTAATGGGCGAGGCGGTAAAAATCAGCTCTTTAACGATGTGAAAACCGGCATCGCGGGTCAGGTTGTGGATGCCCACCAGGTTATACGGCACACCGAGGTTGACCGGTGTCATTGAGAAGGTGGAGGTACTGGCTGCGATGATCAGATCGGAACTCATGATCATCTCGAATGCGCCGCCCCAGACGCTGCCTTCAACCATTGAGATAATTGGTTTTGGGTATTTTTGGATCATGCGGGTTATCTGGCGCAGCGGATCGTCATACGAGAGCGGATCGCGACGTCCGGTAGGGAGCTCATGAATGTCATGTCCGGCAGAGAACACTTTGGCTCCGCTCGGTGCGCGCAGAATAATGCAGCGAATGTCCGGGCGATTGAGATCGTTCAGTGCCAGCATAAGATCGTCAATAAACACTTTGCTCAGGGCGTTAAGCTTGCGGGCATAATTGAACTCAATGACTGCGACTTTCTGGATGATGACCACGTTGACGTATTGATAAGACATAATGTTCTCTTTAATCAAAGTAATGATGTTGGATAAATTCGCTGATGTGCCGTAGACCGGTACGCGGTGAAAGGTCATTGTTCCTGACAGACTGCAGTGTTTGCTGGAAATAGCGCTCGAAATCAGCGCGAGAAAACAGCAGGTGCAGCGCTTCTTCTTCGGCCTGTTTTTGTAACCAGTCCACCGCCTGCTGCTGGCGGACTTTTTCCAGCCGACCGCTAGCCGTAAGGCATGTTTTAAAGTCGGTGATGGCCTGCCAGATTTCCTCAATGCCGCGTTTTTCCAGGGCGCTACAGGTCAGGGCCAGCGGCTGCCACTCGTCATATTTGCGGCGCAGAATGTGCAGCGCGGAGTCATACATATGACGGGCGATAGCGACGCAGGCGCGGTTTTCGCCGTCATCCTTGTTGATGACGAGTAGATCCGCCATCTCCATGATGCCTTTCTTGATGCCCTGCAGATCGTCACCGCCGCCAGCTATTTGCAGCGAGATAAAACAATCCACCATACCGGCCACTTCGGTTTCGGACTGCCCGACGCCGACGGTTTCGACAATCACTACGTCGAAGCCTGCTGCTTCGCATAGCAGCATTAATTCACGGGCGCGCTGGCTGGCACCGCCCAAATGTCCGCTCGATGGAACCGGGCGAATAAACGCGGCGTCCGCACGCGCCAGTTCCGTCATTCGGGTTTTATCGCCCAGGATGCTGCCGCCGCTGACCGGGCTGCTGGGATCGACGGCGATCACCGCCACCCGTAACCCCTTGCGGATCAGCAGCATGCCAAAAGCTTCCAGAAAGGTGCTTTTTCCTGCGCCTGGCGTGCCGGTAAGCCCCAGACGCAGGACGTTACCGGTGAATGGCATAATGGCGTCCAGCAATTGTGTGCTTAGCGCCTGATGACGCGGATGCTGGCTCTCGACCAGCGTCATGGCCTGGGCGAGCGTGGCGCGCTCCCCCAGACGCAGACGGCGGACGCTATCAGCCAGCGTGGCGGAGCTAATCATGGTGCTGGCCGATGCGGGTTAATACGTCACGCACGCTGTCGAGCATCGGCGTACCGGGACCATAAATGGCAGCGACACCGCGCTCCTGCAGGAAAGCGTAATCCTGTGGCGGAATAACACCGCCTGCCACCACGCAGATATCCTCGCGCCCCCAATTTTTGAGAGCTGCCACCAGTTCAGGGATCAGCGTTTTATGACCTGCAGCCAGCGAAGAAGCGCCAACCACATGCACATCGTTTTCAACCGCCAGGCGGGCGATCTCTTCCGGCGTGGAGAACATCGGGCTGAGATCAACATCGAAACCGAGATCGGAATAGGCGCTGGCGATCACTTTCGCCCCGCGATCGTGACCATCCTGACCCATTTTGGCGATCAGAATGCGCGGACGGCGCCCCGTGTCTGCGAGGAATTGTTCGGTTTGGGCAACAATGGCGTCAAACTCGTCGGCGGATTTTTCAGACTGGTGGTAGCTTTGCGCAATTACCCCGGTGACGCACTGGCTGGGCACCAGGTAACGGTCAAAGGCTGATTCCAGCGCGTCGGAGATTTCACCGAGCGTGGCGCGAACGCGGGCGGCATCTATCGCGGCGGCCAGCAGGTTTTCATTGTGCTGCGCCGCGTGGGTCAACGCCTTCAGTGCGGTTTTCACGGCACTGTCGTCGCGGGTTGCGCGGATATGCTGCAGCGAGGCAATTTGCTCGTTGCGCACCTTCACGTTGTCGATTTCCAGTACAGACGTGGCGTCTTCTTTATCCAGTTTGTACTTGTTCACACCGACGATAACGCGGTTACCCTGGTCGATCAGCGATTGTCCTCGTGCAGACGCTTCTTCGATCATCCGTTTAGGGAGTCCGGCTTCGATCGCTTTTGCCATTCCGCCCACGTCATCAATCTGTTTGATTATTGTGCGCGCCTGCTTAACGATTTGGTCGGTGAGTGATTCGACGTAGTACGATCCGGCCAGCGGATCGACGGTGCGGCAGATTTCCGACTCCTCCTGAATGATGATCTGCGTATTACGTGCGATACGCGCGGAGAAATCGGTCGGCAGGCCGAGCGCTTCATCAAAGGCGTTGGTATGTAAAGACTGAGTGCCGCCGAGGGTTGCGCCCAGCGCTTCGATGGTGGTGCGCACCACGTTGTTGTACGGATCCTGCTCGGTCAGGCTCCAGCCGGACGTCTGGCAGTGGGTGCGCAACGCTAAGGATTTTGGGTTGGTGGCACCAAAACCGCTGACGGCTTCACTCCACAAATAACGCGCCGCGCGCAGCATGGCGACGTTCATAAACAGATCCATGCCAATGCCGAAGAAGAATGACAGGCGCGGGGCGAAATCATCAATTTTCAGCCCGGCGGACAGTGCCGCTTTGATGTACTCAATGCCGTCCGCCAGCGTAAACGCCACCTGCTGCACGCAGTTCGCACCGGCTTCGCCCATGTGATAACCGCTGATACTGATGGTATTGAAACGTGGCATATTGCCTGAACACCAGGCGATGATGTCGGCGATAATACGCATGGAGGGTTTTGGCGGATAAATATAGGTGTTGCGGCACAGGTACTCTTTCAGAATATCGTTCTGAATGGTCCCGGTGAGCTGTTCAGGCGTCACGCCTTGCTCCTGCGCCGCGACGATATAAAACGCCAGCACCGGCAGCACCGCGCCATTCATGGTCATCGATACCGACATTTTATCCAGCGGGATCTGCTCGAACAGCACCTTCATGTCTTCGACGGTATCAATTGCCACGCCCGCTTTGCCAACGTCACCCGCCACGCGCGGATTGTCCGAGTCGTAGCCGCGGTGGGTGGCAAGGTCAAAGGCGACGGAAAGTCCCTTTTGTCCGGCGGCGAGGTTGCGGCGATAAAACGCGTTAGATTCTTTGGCGGTGGAAAAACCGGCGTACTGGCGAATGGTCCATGGCTGCGCGGTATACATGGTGGCACGCGGGCCGCGAACGTAAGGCGGTAAGCCGGGAAGGGTACCCGTCACTTCCAGGTTATCGAGGTCAGCTTCGGTGTACAGTGGCTTGATGGCAATGCCTTCTGCCGTCTGTTTTACCAGCGAGTCGACGGTTTTTTCCCGCCGGCTGAGTTCTTTGTTGGCGAGTGTTTGCCACGCCTGCATATTGGTCATTTTTCGCTCCGCATTACGCAATAAGTTGAATCTTTGCGAATACGGTGAGCTTTTTTATCTGGCTTGTCGCCAGCAAAAAATAGCCAACCGGGCGTCGTTTTTTGCCGCGTGGTGTGCTTTATTTTGTGATGGATTTCAAAGACGTGTCGGGAATAACGTGAAAAGGCGGTAGCCGGATAAGGCGTTCACGCCGCCCTCCGGCATCAATGTGGAAAATCGCTAGTCCTGACGCAGAACCTTGTGCCCGTATTCCAGCAATGCATCGGTGACGTTGCGCATCATGCGGCTTTCCGGCGCAAAGCGATGCCAGTAGAGCATCCGACGCTGGAACAGGCCTGGCGTTAAGTCGATAAGTTCGCCGCTTTCCAGCTCTTTTTCGATCTGTAAGTGTGGGATCATACAGCAGGTGGTGCCCTGACGTGCCAGTTGCACAAAGGCTTCAGACGAGTTAACGATATGGCATGGTACGCTGCCTGGCGGAAGATCGAAGTTTTGCTGCAGGAAGGCCTGGTGCATATCGTCGAGATGGTCAAACGCAACCGCCGGGGCTTTCAGCAGAGCAGAGCGGGTGACGCCGTTAGGAAAATAGCGTTCGGCAAAAGGCTTTGAGCCAACAAACAGGTAGTCCAGCGCACCAAGTTTATCCACCAGGCAGCTTGGCAGCGCCTGATGTTGAATACTCACTGCACCCACTACTTCACCGCGACGCAGGCGTTCCTGGGTGCGCGTTTCATCTTCAACCTGCAGGTTCAGGCGAATCGGCGAATTGGCCAGCACCGGGGCCAGCGCCGGGAGCAACCAGGTTGCCAGGCTGTCGGCGTTTACCGCCAGTGAGAGCAGCAGCGGCGTTGAGCCGGTTTGTTCATCCCCCAGCCACTCGTCTTCCAGAAGCTCAACCTGACGTAAAAGCGCCAGCAGCTTTTGTCCCTGTTCGGTTGGGCGAGGCGGTACGGTACGCACCAGCAGCGGTTGTCCGAACATATTCTCAAGCTGTTTTATGCGTTGTGAAACGGCGGATTGCGTGATGCACAGCTTTTGCGCCGCGCGCTCAAATCCTCGTTCACGAATAACCGCATCCAGTGCTTGTAGTGTTCTGTAGTCCGGACGTTTCATTGCTTTGACGCACTCCTGAAAGTTTTGCTTGTTCTGCACTATGACACAAATTTAGGTTGGGTAAAGACGAAATCCGCCGCCTGCGCGCGGGTGTGGGGACATTTTTCTGCACAATGTTCTATAATGCGCGTGAATTTTCCCACCATATTCACACCACAGGCGAAACGATCATGACGCAGGATGAACTGAAAAAAGCAGTAGGATGGGCGGCACTTCAGTATGTACAGCCCGGCACCATTGTGGGCGTAGGTACAGGTTCAACGGCCGCACACTTTATTGATGCGCTGGGCACCATGAAAGGTCAGATTGAAGGTGCGGTGTCCAGTTCGGACGCATCGACTGAAAAACTCAAAAGCCTCGGTATCCACGTGTTCGATCTTAACGAAGTGGACAGCCTTGGCGTGTACGTTGATGGCGCAGACGAAATCAACGGCCATATGCAGATGATCAAAGGCGGCGGCGCGGCGCTGACCCGCGAAAAAATCATTGCATCGGTGGCGAAGAAATTTATCTGTATCGCTGATGCGTCCAAAGAAGTCGACATTTTGGGTAACTTCCCGCTGCCGGTAGAAGTGATCCCGATGGCGCGTAGCGCGGTTGCCCGTCAGTTGGTGAAGCTGGGCGGTCGTCCTGAATACCGTCAGGGCGTGGTGACTGACAACGGCAATGTGATCCTTGATGTACACGGTCTGGAGATCCTCGACGCCGTGGCGATGGAAAACGCCATCAACGCGATTCCAGGTGTTGTGACCGTGGGGTTATTTGCCAACCGTGGTGCGGATGTCGCGCTGATCGGCACGGCAGATGGCGTGAAAACTATCGTAAAATGATCTGACGGCCGAGATCTTCTGTCGTTAAAAAAATTTTGGCAGGGCAAATTTGGTGACTTGTGTCACGTTTACAATATTGTCCTGCCGATCCCTCCAAAGAAAAAGTTATCACCAGAATTTTACTCTGACATTTCTCTTTGAATGACGCTTCTTCAGCACGACGACGCAAACGTTCATATTGCTGCAATATTTTTTTTTGATATGTTGAAGAGGAGGATGAAAAATCCCACACACAACACATCAGATTGAACTAAAAAAAGACAGGGTCGGGGAAATGGCAAAGGTATCACTGGAGAAAGAGAAGATTAAGTTTCTGCTGGTTGAAGGTGTGCATCAAAAAGCACTGGAAAGCCTTCGTGCGGCAGGTTACACCAACATCGAGTTTCATAAAGGCGCTCTGGACACTGAACAACTGAAAGAGTCCATCCGTGATGCCCACTTCATTGGCCTGCGTTCCCGTACTCATCTGACTGAAGATGTGATTGACGCCGCAGAGAAACTGGTTGCGATTGGTTGCTTCTGTATTGGCACCAATCAGGTTGATCTGGGGGCGGCGGCAAAACGTGGGATCCCCGTGTTTAACGCGCCATTCTCTAACACGCGTTCCGTTGCCGAACTGGTGATTGGCGAGCTGCTGCTGCTGCTGCGCGGCGTGCCGGAAGCGAACGCCAAAGCGCACCGTGGCGTGTGGAATAAACTGGCTACCGGCTCTTTTGAAGCGCGTGGCAAAAAACTGGGGATTATCGGTTACGGCCACATTGGTACCCAGTTGGGCATTCTGGCGGAATCGCTGGGGATGCACGTCTATTTCTATGATATTGAAAACAAACTCCCGCTGGGGAACGCCACCCAGGTACAGCATCTTTCCGACCTGCTTAATATGAGCGATGTCGTCAGCCTCCACGTGCCGGAAAATGCCTCCACCAAAAATATGATGGGCGCGCAAGAGATTGCTCTGATGAAACCGGGTGCGCTGCTGATCAACGCCGCGCGCGGAACGGTCGTTGATATTCCGGCGCTGTGCGATGCGTTAGCCACCAAACATCTGGCAGGGGCGGCAATCGACGTCTTCCCTACGGAGCCGGCGACCAACAGCGATCCGTTCACGTCTCCACTGTGTGATTTCGACAACGTGATCCTGACGCCGCACATTGGTGGTTCAACGCTGGAAGCGCAGGAAAACATTGGTCTGGAAGTGGCGGGAAAGCTGACGAAGTATTCCGACAACGGTTCTACGCTGTCTGCGGTTAACTTCCCGGAAGTGTCGCTGCCGCTGCACGGTGGTCGTCGTTTGATGCATATTCACGAAAACCGTCCAGGTGTATTGACCGCGCTAAACCAAATCTTCGCCGAGCAGGGCGTTAACATTGCCGCGCAGTATCTGCAAACCTCCGCGCAGGTGGGGTATGTGGTTATTGATATCGAGGCGGATGAAGATGTGGCGGAGAAGGCGCTGCTGGCGATGAAAGCCATTCCGGGGACGATTCGCGCGCGCATGCTGTACTAATTTCCTCTACATGGGCAGGCGGTTGACCTGCCCGTACTTCCTCTTATTTCCTTTCCGCGCTATCTCTTTTTGTAACGCATACATTCTGTTTTCGAGCCTTGCCGCAATTGGTAATTAAAGGCTGAGCTCTGCGTTGTACATCAATAAAAGGAATTTACGATAGGGGCTCAGTATAATGCTGAAACGGGAAAGCCCCTACCGAAGCAGGGGCTTTAAAAAGGAAAGGGACGATGATGAGATACGTCATCATGCTGCTGATCCTGTTAATCATCGCTTACCCAGCATATTAACAGAGAGTACGCAGGAGGGAGGTTTGCCTCCCTCACCCTTCACCGAGAATTTAGGTCAAAAAAACGACGCTGTCAATCGGCAAAAAAAAAGCTACCACTCCCAAATTTTGGATGGCGTCACTACCGCTGGCAGTGGAATATCCCACTCTTCAACCGGTAACTTTTCTACTCGCTGGCAATCATGTGCATAACCTACGGGTTGGATCCGATTCTGTTGCCAGTTTTGTAGCGTGCGGTCGTAAAATCCGCCGCCCATACCTAAACGCTGTCCGTCGTCGTCAAACGCCACTAGCGGCGTAATCAATACATCCAGTTTTGACAGCGGCAAGACGTCGCGCACATCAAGCCGCGGCTCCAGGATTTTTAAGCGATTGGTCACCAGGTCGCTGTGCGGATGATAGTGCAGAAACAGTAAATGACCGGGGCTAAACGGGTGCAGTACAGGGAGATAGACGCGCTTGCCGGCACGCCACAGCTGTTCGATCAGCGGTTGGGTATCGAGTTCACCATCAAAAGAGAGAAATACCGCCACGGTGTGGGCGAGTAAAACAGGGGGAAAGCTCAGCATTCTGCTCGCGGCCTGCTGACCGAAATCGCGTTGTTGCTCAGGGGATAGCGCACGGCGTCGTTGCCGAATCAGTTGACGAATTTCTTGCCGGGATAAAGGAAGTTCAGAAAGTAGTGTCATGGCTGTCGCCAGGTAGAAGGGAATCTCCGAGATGCCGCCGCAGGCTGTAACCCTTGAACCCTTGGTTCAAGGTGAATGTGTCGTCACAGTTTTAAGGCTTCTCGGACGAACCGAGCATGCTCACCAACCGTGGAGCGCCACATTCTTGTGGTATGAAATATCGGCTCAGGGGACTGGCCCGCTTGCAAACATCTCAGAGAAATTTTGTCTTCACGGTCACTCTACCACAGTAAACCGAAAAGTGTTATTCAAAGTTTTGGCCCGTTTTTTCGGTTATGCGACCCTGATCAAGCAACGCCTGTTCAATGGTTTGTTGTAGCATCCGAATACGTTGTTCCATGCTCGCCGCGTAGTCACGCGTCTTCGCTTTTTCCTGAGTTAATTCATAGCTGATGTTCAACGCGGCGATGAAAACCAGCTGCTCAGTATTTGTGACTCTAGTGCGAACTTTCAGATCTTGCAATCGCTGATTCAGATCGTCCGCAGCCTGATTCAACGCATCTTGTTGTTCAGGCGGGCAATTCACTCGCAGTGAACGGCCAAAAATTTGGATATCGACGGGTTGTGCAGACATGCCACCTTCCTGCTGATTGACTGCGCTGCCTTCGTCTCCAGACCTTGGGTCCGCGAAGGGGCGACACTATAGCTACCCTGGTATGAACATACAAGCCCTTTTCTGGTCCACCAGGGCCCAAAGTGGTAGCATATCATGAATATCCTCCCTTTGATGACGAATGCTTATGTCTATACAGAACGAAATGCCTGGTTACACCGAAGTTAGCCAGTTTTTGAACCAACAAGGGGCTGGATTAACCCCGGCCGAGATGCACGGTTTGATCAGTGGGATGATTTGCGGCGGCAACAATGACAGCTCATGGCAGCCTCTGTTGCACGACCTGACCAACGAAGGTCTGGCCTTTGGTCATGAGCTGGCTCAGGCTCTGATCAAAATGCACGCGGCGACCAGCGATGCGCTGGAAGATGACGGCTTCCTTTTTCAGCTTTATCTGCCTGAAGGCGACGACGTCAGCGTGTTCGATCGCGCCGATGCGCTGGGGGGCTGGGTAAATCACTTTTTGCTGGGCCTCGGGGTTACACAACCCAAGCTCGACAAAGTGACCGGCGAAACCGGAGAAGCGATCGACGACCTGCGCAATATCGCCCAGTTGGGATATGACGAAGACGAAGATCAGGAAGAGCTGGAAATGTCGCTCGAAGAGATCATCGAGTACGTGCGTGTTGCTGCGCTTCTGTGCCATGACACGTTCACGCGTCAGCAACCGCCGACAGCGCCGGAAGTTCGTAAACCGACTCTGCACTAAGAACAACAACGCCAGGGAGAGTGTCATGACTCAGCAAGAATACTTACGCCGTCGCCAGGCTTTGCTGGCGCAAATGCAGCCGGGCAGCGCCGCGCTGATTTTCGCCGCACCGGAAGCGACGCGCAGTGCGGACAGTGAATATCCGTACCGTCAGAGCAGCGACTTTTGGTACTTCACCGGTTTTAACGAGCCTGAAGCTGTGCTGGTGCTGATTAAAAGTAATGACACTCATAACCATAGCGTTTTGTTTAACCGGGTACGCGATCTGACAGCGGAGATCTGGTTTGGCCGCCGTCTGGGGCAGGATGCCGCACCGGAGAAACTGGGCGTTGATCGGGCGTTAGCTTTCAGCGAAATCAACCAACAGCTGCATCAGTTGCTTAACGGTCTGGACACGGTGTACCACGCGCAGGGCGAATATACCTGGGCTGATGAAATCGTGTTTACGGCGATGGATAAGCTGCGTAAAGGCTCCCGGCAGAACCTGAAAGCGCCAGCCACGATAATTGACTGGCGTCCGATGGTACATGAAATGCGGCTGTTCAAATCGCCGGAAGAGATAGCGGTCATGCGTCGCGCGGGTGAAATCAGCGCACTGGCGCATACCCGCGCGATGGAAAAATGTCGCCCGGGAATGTTCGAGTACCAACTGGAAGGGGAGATCCACCACGAGTTTACTCGTCATGGTGCGCGTTATCCGTCTTATAACACCATCGTTGGCAGCGGCGTAAACGGCTGCATTCTGCATTACACCGAAAACGAAAGTGAAATGCGCGATGGCGATTTGGTGCTGATTGACGCCGGATGTGAATACCGAGGTTACGCTGGCGACATTACCCGCACCTTCCCGGTCAACGGTAAATTTACCCCAGCACAGCGTGAAATCTACGACATCGTACTGGAATCGTTAGAGACCAGCCTGTGTCTGTATCGTCCGGGTACGTCCATCCAGGAAGTAACGGGAGAGGTGGTGCGCATCATGATTACCGGTCTGGTAAAGCTGGGTATTCTGCACGGTGATATTGATCAACTGATTGCTGACAACGCGCATCGTCCTTTCTTTATGCATGGCCTGAGTCACTGGCTGGGGCTGGATGTGCACGACGTCGGTGCCTATGGTCAGGATCGCTCGCGTATCCTGGAGCCGGGGATGGTGCTTACCGTCGAGCCTGGGCTGTATATCGCGCCGGACGCAGACGTCTCACCGGCTTATCGCGGTATCGGTATTCGTATTGAAGATGACATTCTGATTACCGAAGACGGTAATGAAAACCTGACCGCCAGCGTAGTGAAAAAGGCGGATGACATTGAAGCACTGATGGCCGCGGCGCGACTGCAATGAGCGTGATTATTGTCGGTGGCGGTATGGTCGGCGCGACGCTGGCGCTGGCTATTTCAGAGCTTAGTCATGGGACGCTACCGGTCCATCTTATTGAAGCGAGCGAGCCAGATACTGACCGCCATCCGGGGTTTGACGCCCGGGCGATAGCGCTGGCGGCAGGCACTTGCCAGCAACTGGCGCGAATTGGCATCTGGCAGGCTATTGCCGATTGCGCAACCGCGATCAAAACGGTACTCGTCAGCGATCGTGGGCATGCCGGGAGTGTGACGCTTGATGCGCAGGAATACCGTATTCCTGCGCTGGGTCAGGTGGTGGAACTGCATGACGTCGGGCTGCGCCTGTTTGCGCTGTTGCGCAAGGCGCGCGGCGTCACGTTACATTGCCCTGACCGTGTTGCCAGCGTGTCGCGTACCCAGGAGCACGTTGAGGTTACGCTTGAGAATGGCGAGGTGATTACCGGTCGCGTGCTGGTAGCTGCCGATGGTACACGCTCTGCGCTGGCTAGCGCCTGTGGCGTTGACTGGCAGCAGCAGCCGTACGAACAGCTGGCGGTGATTGCCAACGTCACGACCTCAGTCCCGCATAACGGGCGGGCGTTTGAACGCTTCACGCAGCATGGCCCGCTGGCTATGTTACCGATGTCAGATGGCCGCTGTTCGCTGGTGTGGTGCCATCCGCTGGAGAAGCGTGATGAGGTTATGGCCTGGTCTGATGAACAGTTTTGCCGTGAACTGCAAACCGCGTTCGGCTGGCGGCTGGGGCGCATTACGCAAGCGGGTAAACGTAGCGTCTACCCGCTGTCTTTAACCACCGCCGTGAAGTCGATTACTCATCGTACCGTGCTGGTGGGCAATGCGGCACAGACGCTGCATCCTATTGCCGGGCAAGGTTTTAACCTCGGCCTGCGCGACGTCATGAGTCTTGCCGAAACCTTAACGCAGGCGCAGGACGATGCAGAAGACATTGGCGATTATGCGGTACTGTCGCGCTATCAGCAGCGTCGTGAGACCGATCGCGAGACAACAATTGGCGTCACCAACAGTCTGGTGTATCTGTTTGCCAACCGCTGGGCCCCGCTAGTTGTTGGGCGTAACGCGGGTCTTATGGCGATGGAATTATTGACGCCAGCACGCGATGCGCTGGCGGAGCGGACCCTGGGTTGGGTTGCGCGATAGTCCTGTCACAGCAGGCTATTTTATTTGCCATTTTGGACCAGGGCAGTGCTCACACAAAACTCGACAGAGTTTTGAACGCCCTTCAGGGCAGCCCGAAGGGGGAGCAAAGCGAATCATCCTCACGTACTGCGTGTACGCTCCGGTTGTTCCGCGCTGTCCGTGTCCAAACTGGCTGCAACAATTACGCCTGCTGAGCCAGGCATCAGGAGTGGATTGTGCAAAGTGTTGATGTAGCAATTGTTGGTGGCGGCATGGTGGGACTGGCGGTTGCCTGCGGCTTGCAGGGCAGCGGGTTACGCGTTGCTGTGTTAGAACAACATGTTCCACAGCCTCTGGCGGCGGATGCACCTCCTCAGCTTCGCGTGTCGGCCATTAACGCCGCCAGCGAAAAACTGCTGACCCGTCTTGGCGTATGGTCAGACATTGTTGCCCGCCGGGCTTGCTGCTATCACGGCATGGAAGTCTGGGACAAAGATAGCTTTGGACGCATCGAATTTGATGACCAAAGCATGGGTTACAGCCATTTGGGACATATCGTTGAAAATTCGGTGATCCACTACGCACTGTGGCAAAAGGCGCAGCAGTCGGCAGACATTACGCTGATGGCTCCGGCAGAACTACAGCAAGTAGCCTGGGGGGAGAACGACGCTTTTCTGACCCTGAAGGATGGCTCGATGATGACCGCGCGCCTGGTTATCGGTGCGGACGGTGCAAACTCCTGGTTGCGTAACAAAGCGGATATTCCGCTGACCTTCTGGGATTACCGCCATCATGCTCTGGTGGCAACCATCCGTACCCAGGAAGCGCATGGAGCGGTTGCGCGTCAGGCGTTCCACGGGGAAGGTATTCTGGCATTCCTGCCGCTCAGTGACCCGCATCTGTGCTCTATTGTCTGGTCACTTTCGCCGCAGGAAGCCGAACGCATGCAGCAGGCAAGCATTGACGAGTTTAACCAGGCGCTGAATATCGCCTTTGATAATCGCCTGGGATTATGTTGCGTTGAGAGTGAACGTCAGGCGTTTCCGCTGACGGGGCGCTATGCTCGCCAGTTTGCCGCCCATCGTCTGGCGCTGGTGGGGGACGCGGCGCATACCATCCATCCGCTGGCAGGACAGGGAGTGAATCTCGGCTTTATGGATGCAGCGGAGCTGATCGACGAGCTTAAGCGCCTGCAACGGCAGGGCAAAGATATCGGTCAGTACCTCTATCTGCGTCGCTATGAGCGTAGCCGTAAGCACAGTGCGGCGATGATGCTGGCCGGTATGCAGGGGTTCCGCGAGCTGTTTGCTGGCGAGAATCCGGCGAAGAAACTGCTGCGTGATATTGGTCTGAAACTAGCCGATACCCTTCCTGGCGTAAAACCGAAACTTATTCGTCAGGCGATGGGGTTAAACGATCTTCCTGAGTGGTTGCGCTAACGTCCGTAAGGACAATCTTAAGAGTTTGAAACCCGTCACACTTTCCTCTCCCGGCCTGCGCGCCGGGATGCTTCTCTCATTTGAAATAATCTAATTCCACACCTTTTTTCGCATTAGTTTTTTTAATATTACTAATTTCTCATAACGCCATTTTTGACATTTTTTCAACATTTAGTATGGGTTGTTGCGGAATAATCCCGCTTGTATCTGTTAATTGTTCTGACTTGATGGCTATTTATTGGTTTTTTATTCTGACGGCGATCTGGTCATTTTTAGCCATAAGCTAATGTGATGGCTAATTTTGCCTTATGGTTTAGCGTCTGTTTCGGTGGTAAGTTCAAGGCAAAGAGAACGTTTGCGTCGTAGCCCATGGAGCGGCTACGGTGCTGGGTTTCGTGGTGAAGATTTCACCGCGAAAGAGTTGATAGCCCCGCTTATTCAACGAGGAAAAGATGGCTCAACAGACTCCTTTGTACGAACAACACACGCTATGTGGCGCGCGCATGGTTGATTTCCATGGCTGGATGATGCCTCTGCATTACGGTTCTCAGCTTGATGAGCATCACGCTGTCCGCACCGACGCCGGTATGTTTGATGTGTCGCATATGACCATCGTCGATCTGCGCGGCAGCCGCACCCGGGAGTTCTTGCGTTATCTGCTGGCAAACGACGTCGCGAAGCTAACGAAAACCGGCAAAGCCCTGTACTCCGGTATGCTCAACGCTTCAGGCGGCGTAATAGATGACCTGATCGTCTACTACTTTACTGAAGATTTCTTCCGCCTCGTTGTAAACTCCGCCACCCGCGAAAAAGACCTCTCCTGGATTACCCAACACGCTGAACCTTACGCCATCGACATCACTGTTCGTGATGACCTGTCGATGATTGCGGTGCAGGGACCGAATGCCCAGGCCAAAGCTGCGACGCTGTTTAATGAAGAGCAGCGCCATGCGGTTGAAGGCATGAAGCCATTCTTCGGCGTGCAGGCCGGTGATTTGTTTATCGCCACCACCGGTTATACCGGCGAAGCGGGCTATGAAATCGCTCTGCCAAATGAACAAGCGGCGGATTTCTGGCGTGCGCTGGTTGACGCAGGCATACAGCCGTGTGGTCTGGGCGCGCGCGATACGCTGCGTCTGGAAGCCGGTATGAACCTTTACAGCCAGGAGATGGACGAGGGGATTTCTCCGCTGGCCGCCAACATGGGCTGGACCATCGCGTGGGAACCTGCTGACCGCGACTTTATTGGTCGCGAAGCGCTGGAAATGCAGCGTGAAAAAGGTCACGAACAGCTGGTCGGGCTGGTGATGACCGAGAAAGGCGTGCTGCGTAATGAACTGCCGGTGCGTTTCACCGATGCTTCCGGCAACCAGCATGAAGGTATTATCACCAGCGGGACATTCTCTCCAACTCTGGGTTACAGCATCGCACTGGCGCGTGTCCCAGCGGGTATTGGCGAGACCGCAATTGTGCAGATTCGTAACCGTGAAATGCCGGTAAAAGTGACTAAACCTGTTTTTGTGCGTAACGGCAAAGCCGTCGCGTAATTCATCCTTTTTTGGAGATTGATTGATGAGCAACGTACCTGCAGAACTGAAATACAGCAAAGAACACGAATGGCTGCGCAAAGAAGCTGACGGCTCTTACACCGTTGGTATCACCGAACACGCTCAGGAGCTGTTAGGTGACATGGTTTTCGTTGACCTGCCCGAAGTTGGCGCCACCGTCAGCGCAGGCGATGACTGCGCCGTTGCGGAATCCGTAAAAGCGGCTTCCGATATCTATGCGCCAGTGGGCGGTGAGATTGTGGCGGTTAACGACACGCTTAGCGACTCCCCGGAACTGGTCAACAGCGAGCCGTACACCGGCGGCTGGATCTTCAAGATTAAAGCCAGCGACGAAAGCGAAATCGAATCGCTGCTGGATGCGACCGCATATGAAGCATTGTTAGAAGACGAATAATGTTGTGCCGGATGGCGATAATGCTTATCCGGCCTACTCACTGCACCGCGAATTATTTGCGTATTCAGGTAAGTAGAGACACCTACGATTCACTGCACGTTTCAGGAACCATCGCCCATGACACAGACGTTAAGCCAGCTTGAAAACAGCGGCGCTTTTATTGAACGCCACATCGGACCGGACGCCGCGCAGCAGCAAGAGATGCTGAATGCAGTTGGCGCCGAGTCGTTAAACGCGCTGATCGGCCAGATTGTGCCGAAAGACATTCAGCTCGCAACCCCGCCACAGGTGGGCACTGCTGCGACCGAATACGCTGCGCTGGCTGAATTAAAAGCCATCGCCGGGCGTAACAAGCGCTTCACGTCCTACATTGGCATGGGCTACACCGCCGTGCAGTTGCCACCGGTTATCCTGCGTAACATGCTGGAAAACCCGGGCTGGTACACCGCGTACACACCGTATCAGCCAGAAGTCTCTCAAGGGCGTCTGGAAGCGCTGCTCAACTTCCAGCAGGTCACGCTGGATCTGACCGGTCTGGATATGGCCTCCGCTTCTCTGCTGGATGAAGCCACCGCTGCTGCTGAAGCAATGGCGATGGCAAAACGCGTCAGCAAACTGAAAAACGCCAACCGCTTCTTTGTGGCGGCTGATGTTCATCCGCAAACGCTGGATGTTGTGCGTACCCGTGCGGAAACCTTTGGTTTTGACGTCATTGTTGATGATGCTGCAAAAGCGCTGGATCATCAGGATGTATTTGGTGTGCTGTTGCAACAAGTAGGCACCACCGGTGAAGTGCACGACTACAGCACACTGATTGCTGATCTTAAATCCCGCAAAGTTGTGGTCAGCGTCGCGGCCGATTTTATGGCGCTGGTTCTGCTGACTGCGCCGGGTAAACAGGGCGCGGACATTGTTTTCGGCTCTGCGCAACGCTTCGGCGTACCGATGGGCTACGGCGGTCCACACGCGGCATTTTTTGCTGCTAAAGACGAATTCAAACGCTCCATGCCAGGCCGTATTATCGGCGTTTCCAAAGATGCGGCGGGCAATACCGCACTGCGCATGGCGATGCAAACTCGCGAGCAGCATATCCGCCGTGAGAAAGCGAACTCCAATATTTGTACCTCGCAGGTCCTGCTGGCCAACATCGCCAGCCTGTATGCCGTTTATCATGGTCCGGTCGGACTGAAGCGCATTGCCAATCGTATCCATCGCCTGACTGACATTCTGGCAGCCGGTCTGCAACAGAAAGGGCTGAAGCTGCGTCATGCGCACTACTTTGACACCCTGTGTGTTGAAGTGGCCGACAAAGCCTCCGTGCTGGCGCGTGCTGAAGCGGCAGAAATCAACCTGCGCAGCGATATTCATAACGCGGTAGGTATTACGCTCGATGAAACGACCACCTGTGAAAACGTGGTGCAGTTGTTCAATGTTCTGCTGGGCGACAGCCACGGCCTGAACATCGACATGCTGGATAAAGACGTGGCGCTCGACAGCCGTTCCATTCAGGACAGCATGCTGCGTAATGATGCAATCCTGAGCCATCCGGTGTTCAACCGCTACCACAGCGAAACTGAGATGATGCGCTACATGCACTCGCTGGAGCGTAAAGATCTGGCGCTGAACCAGGCAATGATCCCGCTGGGTTCCTGCACCATGAAGCTGAACGCGGCCGCCGAGATGATCCCAATTACCTGGCCTGAATTTGCTGAACTGCACCCGTTCTGTCCGCCAGAGCAGGCAGAAGGGTATCAGCAGATGATTGGTCAGCTTTCTGAGTGGCTGGTAAAACTGACCGGCTATGACGCCGTCTGCATGCAGCCGAACTCCGGCGCGCAGGGCGAGTATGCGGGTCTGCTGGCGATTCGCCATTATCACGAAAGCCGTAACGAAGGCCATCGCGATATCTGCCTGATCCCAGCCTCTGCCCACGGTACCAACCCGGCTTCCGCTCAGATGGCAGGTATGCAGGTGGTGGTGGTTGCTTGTGATAAGAACGGCAACATCGACCTGGACGATCTGCGTGCAAAAGCAGAACAACACGCTGAAAGCCTCTCCTGCATCATGGTGACCTATCCGTCCACCCACGGCGTGTATGAAGAAACGATCCGCGAAGTATGCGAAGTCGTGCATCAGTTTGGCGGCCAGGTTTACCTCGATGGCGCGAACATGAACGCTCAGGTGGGGATCACCACGCCGGGCTTTATCGGTGCGGATGTATCACACCTCAATCTGCATAAAACTTTCTGCATTCCACACGGTGGCGGTGGCCCGGGTATGGGACCGATCGGCGTTAAATCGCATCTGGCACCGTTCGTGCCGGGTCACAGCGTGGTGCAGATTGAAGGTATGCTCACCCGTCAGGGCGCGGTTTCTGCCGCACCGTTCGGTAGTGCATCTATTCTGCCAATCAGCTGGATGTACATTCGTATGATGGGCGCAGAAGGTCTGAAGCAGGCAAGCCAGGTGGCAATTCTGAATGCTAACTACATTGCCAGCCGTCTGAAAGATGCCTATCCGGTGTTGTATACCGGTCGCGATGGTCGTGTGGCACACGAGTGTATTCTCGACATTCGTCCATTGAAAGAAGAGACTGGAATCAGCGAACTGGATATTGCCAAGCGCCTGATCGACTACGGTTTCCATGCTCCGACCATGTCGTTCCCGGTTGCGGGTACGCTGATGGTGGAGCCAACGGAATCTGAAGGTAAAGTGGAACTGGATCGCTTTATCAATGCGATGCTGGCAATCCGCGCAGAGATCGACCGTGTGAAAGCGGGTGAATGGTCGCTTACAGATAACCCGCTGGTTAACTCCCCGCACACGCAAAACGAGCTGGTGGCGGAGTGGAACCACGGTTATAGCCGTGAAATCGCCGTCTTCCCGGCGGGGGTGGCAAACAAATATTGGCCGACCGTAAAACGTCTTGATGATGTTTATGGCGACCGTAACCTGTTCTGCTCCTGCGTGCCGATGAGCGAATATCAGTAATTGCTGATTCGACTATCTTTTAAAGGCGCTTCGGCGCCTTTATTTTTTGGGAGAAATGTTATGGGCATTGCACTTGTTACCGGCGGCAGTCGCGGTATTGGCCGCGCAACCGCACTGCAGCTGGCGCAAGAGGGTTACACGGTCGCGGTGAACTTTCATCACAATATTCGTGCTGCAACCGAGGTGGTGAGTCACATTACGACAGCAGGCGGCAAGGCAATTGCTTTGCGGGCGGACATCAGTGATGAAAGCCAGGTTGTGGCAATGTTTGAGGCCATCGACCGCGTAGGAGAACCGCTGACTGCGCTGGTGAATAATGCCGGTATTTTGTTCGAGCAGAGCACGGTGGAAAACTTAACCGCCGAGCGGATCAACCGCGTACTGGCGACCAACGTTACCGGCTATTTTCTGTGCTGTCGCGAAGCCGTTAAGCGGATGTCGTTGAAGCATGGCGGTAAGGGTGGGGCGATTGTTAACGTCTCATCGGCAGCATCGAGGCTTGGTGCTCCGTTTGAATATATCGACTACGCCGCGTCGAAAGGCGCGGTGGATACGCTGACGACCGGACTGGCGCTGGAAGTGGCGGCGCAGGGCATCCGCGTGAACTGTGTGCGACCGGGTCTTATCTACACTGAAATGCATGCCTCTGGCGGTGAGCCGGGAAGAGTCGATCGCGTGAAATCCATGCTCCCTATGCAGCGTGGCGGGCAACCGGAAGAAGTCGCGCAGGCGATTACCTGGCTGCTGAGCGAGAAAGCGTCTTACGTCACGGGGAGTTTTCTGGAACTGGCAGGCGGAAGATAATGAGTTGTTTGCCGGATGGCGCAGCGCCATCCGGCAAAAAATCACAGATTCTCGCCGTTGCTGGCGATCACCTCTTTGTACCAATTGAAGCTTTTCTTGCGTGAACGCGACATATCGCCGGTGCCGTCATCGTGCTTGTTCACATAGATAAAGCCGTAGCGTTTGCTGTACTGACCGGTGGTGAACGACACGCAGTCGATGCAGCCCCACGGCGTGTAGCCCATCAAGTCTACGCCATCATACGTTACCGCTTTCATCATTTCTTCGACGTGGGCGCGCAGATACTCAATGCGGTAGTCGTCGTTGATGCTGCCGTCTGCTTCCACTTTGTCGTAAGCGCCAAACCCGTTTTCAACGATAAACAGCGGCTTCTGATAGCGTTCATACAGCTCACATAAGGCGTAGCGCAAGCCCACGGGATCTATCTGCCAACCCCAGTCGGAGGCTTTAACGTGCGGGTTAGGTACGCTGCCTTCAAAGCCGGAAATCGCATCGCCGCTGCCGCCTTCCGCTTTTACGGCGTTGGTCATGTAGTAGCTGAAACCGAGATAGTCACAGGTGCCTTCGCGCAGGATCTGCTCGTCTTCCGCTTCCATTTTGATGTTGAACTCACGACGTTCCCACTCGTTCAGCACATAAGAGGGGTAGTAGCCGCGCAACTGGACGTCGGTGAAGACGTAGCGCTCACGCATCGATTCCTGCGCAAACATCATATCTTCCGGCTTACAGGAGAACGGATACAGCGGCACCATCGCCAGCATGCAACCGACTTTCATTTCGGGATTAATACGACGTGCCGCCTTCACCGCCAGCGCGCTGGCGATAAACTGGTGGTGCAGCACCTGGTACATGGTCTCTTCGGGGTTTTCGTGCTCGGTGTACACCACGCCGGAACAGCAGTAGCCAAACAGCGGCGCTCGCCAGTTACGCTGGTTGTTGATTTCATTAAAGGTCATCCAGTATTTGACCTTGTGCTTGTAGCGTTCAAATACAACTTCGGCAAAACGAACAAAGAAATCGACCACTTTGCGGTTGGTCCAGCTACCATATTGTTGCACCAGATGCAGCGGCATTTCAAAGTGGGAGAGGGTGATGACCGGCTCAATATTGTACTTAAGCAACTCATCGAACATGTCGTCGTAAAACTTCAGCCCTTCTTCATTCGGTTGGGTTTCGTCACCTTGGGGGAAGATTCGGGTCCAAGCGATAGACGTGCGAAAACATTTGAAGCCCATCTCAGCAAACAGCTTAATATCTTCTTTGTAATGACCGTAGAAATCGACGGCTTCGTGGTTTGGATAGTACTTACCTGGCACAACGTCCTGAGTGATTTCGCGCGGAACGCCGTGTGCGCCGCCGGTCAGTACGTCACAAATGCTTGGCCCTTTGCCGCCTTTGTTCCAGCCGCCTTCAACCTGATGCGCCGCAACCGCGCCGCCCCATAAAAAATCTTTCGGTAAAGTAAGTTTTTTCATTTGCGCTCAGTCTCAAATTAATATCATCTGATTTTGAGTCTAACAAAGGAAAGGTAAATGTCACGATATAACAAAATAGGTTTAATGTGATTTGTTACATCAAAAAAACAGATTGTTTTTTTACGCTAATCTTTTCGCCAGTTTGCGACCCAGTGATTCCAGAATATAAATAACGGGGATTTGCGTAGTAATATCATAGACACCGGCAATGCGGGTTTGCGGTACATGCCAGGAGAGGTTAAAGTCGGCCAACTTCGCCAGACGTGAATGCTCATGGCTGGTAACCGACATCACCTTGCAGTTGTGTAGGCTGAACTGGCTGGCGAAACGCAGGATCTCCTCGGTTTCACCAGAAACGGAAAGGACGATCGCCAGCGCGTTTCTGGCCATATCGTTGGTTACCGGGAAATAGGGATCATCAATATGATTGCTGAATTTTCCGACGTTTGAGAAAAAACGTGCGCCGTATTTAGCCAAAGACCCGGATGTGCCCGCGCCGACGAATATAATACGCTCGGAAGATAATATAATATCAACAGCCTGATCGAGCAGTTTATCGAACTCGTCGTTATTGACGCCTTTAAAGAAGCTGATAATTTCGCTGGCACCGAAATTAGCCTGTTGCGGTTCATTCTGCTCTAAATATAATTTAAAGCGTATGCGAAACTCAGAGTAGCCTTCACAGTTAAGCTTGCGGCAAAAGCGCAGCACGGTGGTGGTGGAAACTCCTACGGCATCAGCCAGTTCGCGAATGGTCATATACATGACTTTGTCACGGTTCTTGATGACATAGTTGTAGACCAACATCTCAAGATTGTTGAGACTGGCGATGGCGGCGTGGGAGAACATACTCACAATGGCAAAACTCACTCATCAGACTTCATCTACAGGGAATAATAACATGCAGCCAAATGACATCACTTTTTTTCAGCGTTTCCAGGATGACATTCTGGCCGGACGCAAAACCATTACTATTCGCGATGAATCCGAATCCCACTTCAAAACCGGTGATATTTTGCGGGTTGGACGCTTCGAAGATGACGAGTATTTCTGCACTATTGTAGTGGTCGGCACCTCGACAGTGACATTGGACTCGTTGAATGCAAAACATGCTCAACAGGAAAATATGACCCTCGATGAGCTTAAACGTGTGATTACAGAGATCTACCCAGGTCAGACGCAATTTTATGTGATTGATTTTAAATGCCTTTAACTTTAACAGTACGCATGTTAGCTGAAAAATAAAAGTTAATTGCATGATTTTTATTAATTATTTATTTTTTAGAGATTATTTTAGCTAACAGGTGTTCACTGGAACCATTCTCAGTTACGCTAGAGACGTAATCACGAAAGTGTTCGTCTCTTGGGAGTAAGCTATGGTTCAGAAGCCATTAATAGCGCAGGGATATTCGCTGGCAGAGGAAATAGCCAACAGCATCAGTCACGGTATCGGGCTGGTGTTTGGGATTGTTGGACTGGTGCTGTTACTGGTTCAGGCAGTGGATACCAATGCCAGTGCTATGGCTATTACCAGCTACAGTCTTTACGGCGGCAGCATGATCCTGCTGTTCCTCGCTTCCACCTTGTATCATGCGATCCCCCATCAGCGAGCAAAAATCTGGCTGAAAAAATTCGACCATTGCGCTATTTATCTGCTGATTGCCGGGACCTATACACCATTTCTGCTGGTAGGGCTGGATTCACCGCTGGCACGCGGACTGATGATTGTTATCTGGAGTCTGGCGCTGCTCGGTATTCTGTTCAAACTGACTATCGCACACCGCTTTAAGGTTCTGTCGCTAGTGACCTACCTGACTATGGGTTGGCTGTCATTGATTGTGGTGTATCAACTGGCGATTAAGCTGGCGGCTGGGGGCGTAACGTTGCTGGCAGTTGGCGGCGTGATTTATTCACTGGGCGTCATTTTTTACGTCTGCAAGCGTATCCCTTACAACCATGCTATCTGGCATGGGTTCGTGCTGGGCGGCAGCGTGTGCCACTTCCTGGCGATCTATCTGTACGTGGGGCAGGCGTAATCATCATTGCCCGGTGGCGCTGCGCTTACCGGGCCTACAAAACCCTTGACCCGGTAAGATGAAGTCGCCACCCGGCGATTTACTCTTCCAGCGAATACGGCAGCGGTGCAATATGTAGTGTTTTCGCGTCGTCGCGAACGCGGAACACGCTGTCGGCTTCCATGTCGTTATTCATCACGACCTGCACCAGTACCTGACCATCCGCCAGCTGCACTGCAGCAAGTACGGTGCCGGTACGGCGCCAGTTCTCGCCCATTTTCAGCTCCAGGTCTTCACCCGCTTCCGGTACTCGACTGGCAGAACCCGCCAGTGACCACAGTGCGCGTTTGTTAGCGCCGCGGAATTTCGCACGAGCCACCATTTCCTGCCCAGTATAGCAGCCTTTTTTGAAGCTGATCCCACCCAGCGCCTGCAGGTTGGTAGCCTGCGGAATAAACTGACCGCTGTTGGGGGTATCAATCACCGCGATCCCGGCTTCGATATCCAGCGCCAGCCACTGCTGGCTGTTGTTCAACTCCGCTTCACCGCGCAGTTTTTCTACCAGCGTTTCCGCCGTGGCGGCATCGGTAATCAGCAGGAAGCGTTCGGCCGGGTGTTCGAACCACAATATTGCGGAAGCACCTTCGGTAATTACCTGCTTATCGCGTGTTGGCAGCTCGCTAAAGAGATTATCCAGTGCGGCACGCGCCTGGAATCCGGCAACGCCCAACAGCACGCGCTCATCGTCAGGCGCAATGACCACTTTGGAGAAGACGGCATATTTTTTCAGTTCAGTAAGCTGGGCATCGCGCAGGCTACGGCGTTCAAGCCACGCAAAGCCGTCACTCAGGCGAAACAGGCGCAGATTGCTCCACATTTTGCCTTTGGCATCGCAGTGGGCAGCCAGCACATGCTGATGTTCGGTCAGCAGACTGACATCAGCAGTGACCTGGCCCTGAATATACTTCTCACTGTCTGTACCGGTGATGGTCGCGAGCGCCCAGTCATCCAGAGTCATCAGCGTCAGAGGCAAACGCGTTGACGCACAAGGCTGACGAGGAGGAAAAGAGATAAAAGCCATAATAATGTCCTGATTTGCTTAACGCAGTGATAATGACTAATGGTAAAAGAGCTATGGCCCATTGCAAGCGGTTTAAACATCCTATTTGTGCCATATTTAAAGCTTTGCGAGGAGACATCCACAATTGATGAACCCTTTGACTTAATGTGGTTTTATTTAGCGATCGTGCTTCCGTTTACTGATATTCCCGCAAAAGAGCGTGAAAAACACGTTACAATAGCCGGGTACTTCGTTTTCGCGAGACAGGAAGAAGAACATGGATATTAACAACAAAGCACGTATTCATTGGGCATGCCGTCGCGGTATGCGCGAGCTGGACATTTCTATCATGCCGTTTTTCGAACATGAATATGACAACTTAAGTGATGACGAAAAACGCATCTTTATCCGTTTGCTGGAATGTGATGACCCTGATTTGTTTAACTGGTTGATGAATCATGGGAAGCCGGCTGATGCACAGCTTGAGCAAATGGTGCGACTCATCCAGACACGGAATCGGGAACGTGGTCCAGTGGCAATCTGATTTACGCGTCTCCTGGCGCGCACAGTGGATTTCGCTGCTCATTCACGGGTTGGTGGCGGTGCTTATTTTATTAATGCCCTGGCCACTGAGTTACACCCCCTTATGGCTGATTTTGCTCTCTCTGGTGGTGTTCGACAGCGTGCGCAGTCAGCGCCGTATCAACGCTTGTCAGGGAGAGATTAGACTATTGATGGATGGTCGTCTGCGTTGGCAAGGGCAAGAGTGGGCGATCGTTAGCGCGCCCTGGATGATGAAAACGGGCATGATGTTACGTTTGCGGTCAGGTACAGGAAAACGTCAGCATCTGTGGTTGGCGGCGGACAGTATGGATGATGCCGAGTGGCGGGATTTGCGTCGGTTAATATTACAACCGACGATGCAGAAATAGCGCTGACGGTAAGGTTGTAGACCTTAACCGTCAGTCAGCGGACGATCAGGACCAGTGTTCGGCCATTTCGCCGAGAATTTGTTCACACCACGCCTGGATGCGTTCATCGCTAAGGTCGTACTGGTTAGTTTCATCTAGCGCAAGGCCGACAAACAGCTGCCCATCAGCAATAACAGGTTTATCGCTGGTAAATTCATAGCCTTCTGTGGGCCAGTAACCGACAAACTTCACACCTTTCGTGACTAGCTTGTCGTGCAGCATTCCCAACGCATCCAGGAACCACTCGCCGTAGCCCAGTTGATCGCCCATGCCGTAGAGCGCAACAATTTTGCCTTCCAGGTTAAGGTTATCCAACTGATCCCAGACGGCTTCCCAGTCCTCCTGAATTTCACCGAAATCCCAGGTTGGGATACCCAAAATGAGCACGTCGTACTGCTCCATTAAGGTTGGGGAATCATCCTTGAGGTTGTGTAATGTCACCAGCTCGGGACCAAGAATATCGCGGATTTTCTCTGCTGCCATCTCGGTGTAGCACGTGCTGGAACCGTAAAAAAGACCCATGTTCATTACTAAACGTCTCAATTCTGCTGTAGCGTTGCGCGTAGTGTATCAGAATCCCCGCAATCACGGCACAATGAGGCATAATGCATCAAAAATGTGAGAGTGGAATAAGGGGCGCGAGTGGAACAAGATCTGGCGCGCATCGAGCAATTTCTTGATGCCCTGTGGCTGGAACGAAATCTGGCGGAAAACACGTTAAGTGCGTATCGTCGCGATCTGACCATGCTTATTGAATGGCTACACCATCGCGGTGTTTCTCTGGCGACGGTACAGAGTGATGACCTGCAAGCACTGCTGGCCGAGCGAATGGACGGGGGGTATAAAGCCACCAGTTCCGCGCGTTTGCTGAGTGCAATGCGGCGATTTTTTCAGCATCTGTATCGCGAGAAATTTCGCGATGACGATCCCAGCGCTTCGCTGGCTTCACCTAAGCTACCGCAGCGTCTGCCAAAAGATCTCAGCGAGGCGCAAGTAGAGCGATTGCTGCAGGCGCCGCTTATAGAGCAACCGCTGGAACTCCGAGACAAAGCCATGCTCGAAGTATTGTATGCCACCGGTCTGCGCGTTTCTGAACTGGTGGGGCTGACGATGAGCGATATCAGTCTGCGCCAGGGGGTTGTACGGGTCATCGGTAAAGGCAACAAAGAGAGATTGGTGCCGTTGGGGGAAGAGGCTGTGTACTGGCTGGAAACATATCTGGAGCACGGGCGGCCATGGTTGCTGAATGGCGTCTCTATTGATGTGCTGTTTCCCAGCCAGCGCGCGCAGCAGATGACGCGCCAGACCTTCTGGCATCGAATTAAACACTATGCTGTGTTAGCGGGAATCGACAGTGAGAAGCTGTCGCCACACGTGCTGCGGCATGCTTTTGCCACGCATTTGCTTAACCATGGCGCTGACCTGCGCGTGGTGCAGATGTTGCTTGGTCATAGCGATCTCTCTACCACACAAATTTATACCCATGTCGCAACGGAGCGCTTGCGTCAATTACATCAACAGCATCACCCTCGTGCGTGAGTGCTGACAGGAAAGGATAGGTTATGAAAAAAAGTTTTATGATGTTCACCCTGCTGGCGACGGCGTTTTCAGGCATGGTGCAGGCAGATGACGCGGCGATTCGTCAGTCATTAACTAAGCTGGGCGTACAAAGCACTGAAATTCAACCCGCTCCGATTGCGGGAATGAAAACCGTACTGACCAACAGCGGCGTACTGTACGTTACTGAAGACGGTAAGCACATTATTCAGGGACCGATGTATGACGTAAGCGGTGCAAGTCCGGTGAACGTCACCAATCAACTGCTGATGAAGCAGCTGAACGCGCTGGAAAAAGAGATGATCATCTACAAAGCGCCGCAGGAAAAGCACGTTATTACTATTTTCACCGACATCACCTGTGGCTACTGCCACAAGCTGCATGAAGAGATGAAAGACTACAATGCACTGGGGATCACCGTGCGCTATCTGGCCTTCCCGCGTCAGGGACTGGAAAGCCAGGCTGAGCAAGACATGAAGTCCATCTGGTGTGCGCAAGACAAAAACAAAGCGTTTGATGATGCTATGGCGGGTAAAAGTGTGAAACCGGCAACCTGCGATGTGGATATCGCTAACCACTACGCGCTTGGCGTGCAGTTTGGCGTTAGTGGCACACCTGCAATCGTCCTGAGCAATGGCTACGTTGTTCCGGGTTACCAGGGACCAAAAGAGATGAAAGCGTTCCTGGACGCACATCAAAAACAGACCAGCGGTAAATAATTCGCGTGAAACAGCAGATACAACTTCGTCGGCGTGAAGCTAACGAGACCGCCGACCTGCCTGCAGATCTGCCGCCACTGCTGCGTCGTTTATACGCCAGTCGTGGTGTGCGCAGTGCACAGGAGCTTGAGCGTAGCGTCAAAGGCATGTTGCCGTGGCAGCAATTGAGCGGTGTCGAAAAGGCGGTTGAGATCCTCTATAACGCCTTTCGTGAGGGAACCCGCATCATTGTGGTGGGGGATTTTGACGCTGATGGTGCGACCAGCACGGCGCTGAGCATCCTGGCGATGCGGGCGTTGGGCTGTAGCAACATTGACTACCTGGTGCCCAACCGTTTTGAAGACGGCTATGGCTTAAGTCCGGAAGTCGTGGATCAGGCGCATGCCCGGGGCGCTCAGCTGATCGTCACCGTCGATAACGGCATCTCTTCCCATAGCGGCGTTGAGCATGCCAAAACGCTGGGGATCCCGGTAGTAGTTACCGATCACCACCTGCCTGGCGATACCCTGCCTGGCGCAGTGGCTATTATCAACCCGAACCTGCACGACTGTGCGTTCCCGTCGAAATCACTGGCAGGCGTCGGCGTGGCTTTTTACCTGATGCTGGCGCTGCGTACTTTTCTTCGTGATAAAGGCTGGTTTGATGAGCGTGGTATCGTCCCGCCAAACCTCGCGGATCTGCTTGATCTGGTGGCGCTGGGTACGGTGGCGGATGTCGTTCCGCTGGACGCTAATAATCGCATTCTGACGTGGCAAGGTTTAAGCCGTATTCGTGCGGGGAAATGCCGTCCAGGCATCAAAGCGCTGCTTGAGATTTCGAATCGAGACCCGCAAAAGTTGGCCGCCAGTGATTTAGGTTTTGCGCTGGGGCCGCGTCTGAATGCGGCAGGTCGCCTGGATGATATGTCCGTTGGCGTGGCGCTGTTGCTGTGCGACAACATTGGCGATGCGCGCGTGCTAGCCAGTGAACTCGATGCGCTCAACCAGACGCGCAAAGAGATAGAACAGGGCATGCAGACGGAAGCGTTGACCCTTTGCGAGAAGCTTGAACGCAGTAGCGAAACGCTGCCTGGCGGGTTGGCGATGTATCATCCCGAGTGGCATCAGGGGGTGGTGGGGATACTGGCGTCACGTATTAAAGAGCGCTTTCACCGCCCGGTGATCGCTTTTGCCCCGGCTGGCGACGGTACGCTCAAAGGGTCGGGGCGTTCGATTCAGGGGCTGCACATGCGTGACGCGCTCGAGCGGCTGGATACCCTGTATCCCAACATGATCCTCAAATTTGGCGGACATGCCATGGCCGCGGGATTATCGCTGGAAGAAGCGCAGTTTGAGTGCTTCCAGCAGCGTTTCGGCGAGCTGGTGACCGAGTGGCTCGACCCTGCCTTATTGCAAGGTGAAGTGGTGTCTGATGGCCCGCTGACCGCGGCGGAGATGACCATGGAGGTCGCGCAAATGCTGCGTGATGCCGGGCCGTGGGGACAAATGTTCCCGGAACCGCTGTTTGACGGGCGTTTTCGTTTGCTTCAGCAGCGTCTGGTTGGCGAGCGTCATCTGAAGGTAATGGTAGAGCCCGTAGACGGTGGGCCGCTGCTGGACGGTATTGCGTTTAACGTCGATACCAGTTGCTGGCCTGATAACGGCGTACGTGAAGTCCAGCTTGCCTATAAGCTGGATATTAACGAGTTTCGCGGCAACCGTAGTTTGCAGATTATTATCGACAATATCTGGCCAATTTAGCGCCAGTATCGCTATAAATAAGGGCGCAGATCCGGTAAAATCTCGCCCTTACACCGCATTTTGATTCGTCCAATAAAAGAAAACAGACCATGTTTGAAATTAATCCGGTAAATAACCGCATTCAGGACCTCACGGAACGCTCTGACGTTCTTAGGGGGTATCTTTGACTATGATGCCAAGAAAGAGCGTCTGGAAGAAGTAAACGCCGAGCTGGAACAGCCGGACGTCTGGAACGAACCCGAACGCGCGCAGGCGCTGGGCAAAGAACGTTCCGCCCTTGAGGCCATCGTTGATACGCTCGATCAGATGAGCCAGGGCCTGGAGGATGTCTCCGGCTTGCTGGAACTGGCTGTAGAAGCCGACGACGAAGAAACCTTTAACGAAGCCGTTGCCGAACTCGATACGCTGGAAGAAAAACTGGCACAGCTGGAATTCCGTCGTATGTTCTCCGGTGAATATGACAGCGCAGATTGCTATCTCGATATTCAGGCAGGTTCTGGCGGCACCGAAGCGCAGGACTGGGCCAGCATGCTGATGCGTATGTATCTGCGTTGGGCTGAAGCTCGTGGCTTTAAGACCGAAATTATTGAAGAATCTGAAGGTGAAGTTGCGGGTATTAAATCCGTGACCATCAGAATTGCTGGCGAGTATGCTTACGGCTGGCTGCGTACCGAAACGGGTGTGCACCGTCTGGTACGTAAGAGCCCGTTCGACTCCGGCGGCCGCCGTCATACGTCGTTCAGCTCTGCGTTTGTCTACCCGGAAGTTGACGACGATATTGATATCGAAATTAACCCGGCGGACCTGCGCATCGACGTTTACCGCGCTTCAGGTGCGGGTGGTCAGCACGTTAACCGTACGGAATCTGCGGTGCGTATTACCCACATTCCAAGCGGATTAGTGACGCAGTGCCAGAACGATCGTTCCCAGCACAAGAACAAAGACCAGGCCATGAAGCAGATGAAAGCAAAGCTTTATGAACTGGAAATGCAGAAGAAGAATGCCGAGAAGCAGGCGATGGAAGATACCAAGTCCGACATCGGCTGGGGTAGCCAGATTCGTTCTTATGTCCTTGATGACTCCCGCATCAAAGATCTGCGTACCGGGGTTGAAACCCGTAACACGCAGGCGGTGCTGGATGGCAGCCTGGATCAATTTATCGAAGCAAGTTTGAAAGCAGGGTTATGAGGAACCAACATGTCTGAACAACACGCACAGGGCGCTGACGCGGTAGCCGATCTTAACAATGAACTGAAAACGCGCCGTGAGAAGCTGGCTAACCTGCGCGAGCAGGGGATCCCGTTCCCGAACGATTTCCGTCGCGATCACACCTCAGACCAACTGCATGCTGACTTCGACGCGAAAGAAAACGAAGAGCTGGAAGCGCTGAACATTGAGGTCTCCGTTGCGGGTCGTATGATGACCCGCCGCATTATGGGTAAAGCCTCATTCGTTACGCTGCAGGACGTTGGAGGTCGTATTCAGCTGTACGTTGCACGTGACGATCTGCCGGAAGGCGTCTACAACGAGCAGTTTAAAAAATGGGATCTGGGCGATATCCTCGGCGCGAAAGGTAAGTTGTTTAAGACTAAAACCGGCGAGCTGTCCATCCATTGCACCGAGCTGCGTCTGCTGACCAAAGCGCTGCGTCCGCTGCCGGATAAATTCCACGGCCTGCAGGATCAGGAAGCACGCTATCGTCAGCGCTACCTGGATCTCATCTCTAACGATGAATCCCGCAACACTTTTAAAGTGCGCTCACAGATCATGGCGGGTATCCGTCAGTTCATGGTTGGTCGTGGCTTTATGGAAGTGGAAACCCCGATGATGCAGGTGATCCCAGGCGGTGCTGCTGCACGCCCGTTCATCACCCATCATAACGCGCTGGATCTGGACATGTACCTGCGTATCGCGCCGGAACTGTACCTCAAGCGTCTGGTGGTTGGCGGCTTCGAACGCGTGTTCGAAATTAACCGTAACTTCCGTAACGAAGGTATCTCCGTTCGTCATAACCCAGAGTTCACCATGATGGAACTCTACATGGCTTATGCGGACTACAAAGATCTGATCGAACTGACCGAATCTCTGTTCCGTACGCTGGCGCAGGACGTGCTGGGAACCACCGAAGTGCCTTACGGCGAAGAAGTCTTCGATTTTGGTAAACCGTTCGAAAAACTGACCATGCGTGAAGCGATTCAGAAATACCGTCCGGAAACCAATATGGCGGATCTGGATAACTTCGATTCTGCAAAAGCGATTGCTGAATCTATCGGCATCAAAGTTGAGAAGAGCTGGGGCCTGGGCCGTATCGTGACTGAGATTTTTGAAGAAGTGGCGGAAGCGCACCTGATTCAGCCGACCTTCATCACCGAGTACCCGGCAGAGGTTTCTCCGCTGGCGCGTCGTAACGACGAGAACCCGGAAATCACTGACCGCTTTGAATTCTTCATCGGTGGACGTGAAATCGGTAACGGTTTCAGTGAGTTGAACGATGCAGAAGATCAGGCGCAGCGTTTCCAGGATCAGGTTAACGCCAAAGATGCTGGTGATGACGAAGCGATGTTCTACGACGAAGACTATGTTACCGCTCTGGAACACGGTCTGCCGCCGACAGCTGGCCTGGGTATTGGTATCGATCGTATGGTCATGCTGTTCACCAACAGCCACACCATCCGCGACGTGATCCTGTTCCCGGCGATGCGTCCGGTTAAATAAGCCTTAAAATGTAGAGCAAAGCCCCGGCCACTTGTCGGGGTTTTTTATTTGCGACGAGCGTAATTCAGCAGTAATGCTCTTGCTGCAGGATTTGCTGTCTGCAGCACCATCCACGGGCTGAAGGCCCACGGAGTGGCATCCAGCGCACGTAACACATCCTCAAGTTCACTCCACTGGTAATCCATTACTTCATCCGTATTCGGCTGTAGCTGACTCACGACCCGTGCGGCATAGACCGGGCAAACTTCGTTTTCCACAATCCCACCGGGATCCGCGGCGCGGTAACGAAAATCAGGGTACACGGGAGTGAGTTCGGCGATCTCTGTGCCCATTTCGAAATGAGCGCGGCGGATAATGGCGTCAGTAATTGTTTCACCGGATTGCGGATGGCCGCAGACTGAGTTGGTCCAGACGCCCGGCCAGGCTTTTTTGTGCAGCGAACGGCGGGTAACCAGCAGTTGGCCCTGATCGTTAAATAACCAGCACGAGAAGGCTGAGTGCAGGGGCGTTGTCGCGGTATGCGCCGCATACTTTTCCAGTGTTCCACAGGGCTGACCCTGCTCATTCAACAAAATGATGTGTTCCTGTCGCATAGCGTCCACCATTAATCTTAAGCGTCACTATTATAAGCTTAATTGCGACAGATTGATTATCCGTCGGTGTGAAATGCCTGAACAGACGATTCGCGTCGCGATATGATTTGGCATCCGGCATCTGGCTGCTATGATAAAGCGTCTTAAAATGTTGCGAGGAATTGTTTTGAGTGCAGGACGCCTGAAGAAAAATAGCTTAGGTATTGCGATGGTGCTGTGTGCTGGCCTGCTGTTAGCAGGGTGCTCCGGGAGCCAGTCGTCTGATACAGGAAGTTATTCCGGCTCCGTGTATACCGTGAAGCGGGGAGATACGTTATATCGTATTTCACGCGCGACAGGGACTAGCGTCAAAGAGATCGCTCGCCTGAACAACATTTCACCCCCTTATACCATTGAAGTCGGGCAAAAACTCAAGGTTAGCGGTGGCGCGAAAACCAGCACGGCATCGGCTAAAACAAAATCGAAATCCTCCACCAAAACGGCAGCAGCCAGACCGTCTTCCTCTGTGCCACAGTCATCCTGGCCGCCGGTGGGGCAACGCTGCTGGCAGTGGCCTGCCAGTGGGAAGGTGATACTGCCTTACTCCACGGCGGAAGGTGGCAATAAGGGGATTGATATCTCTGCCGCGCGCGGCACGCCAGTTTATGCGGCTGGAGCGGGTAAGGTAGTCTATGTCGGCAATCAGCTGCGCGGCTACGGTAACCTCGTGATGATTAAACATGGTGAAGATTACATTACTGCCTACGCCCATAACGACACGCTGTTGGTAAACAACGGACAAAACGTGAAGGCAGGGCAGAAAATTGCCACCATGGGCAGCTCTGATGCGGCTTCAGTACGCCTGCATTTCCAGATCCGCTATCGCGCGACGGCTATCGATCCGTTGCGCTATCTGCCGCCGCAGGGCAGCAAGCCAAAATGCTGACGGTGAATTAATCGCCAGTCAGACGGTCAGCCCCTTGCCAGGAAGTGTGTAAGGTTTATAATCCCTTACGCACTTCAATGCGGGCGTAGTTCAATGGTAGAACGAGAGCTTCCCAAGCTCTATACGAGGGTTCGATTCCCTTCGCCCGCTCCAAACTCAAGTCTCCTGAACTCGACTCAAGTCAACTACCTCATGATTTACATGAATTTTTTGACATTTTCTTGTCAATGGAATTCAACCTGTTTTACCCCAAATCAATAGCCTATGTTGCATAGAAATATGTATAGCTTCTCCTGTACACTCTGAAACTATACACACGGGGGAAATCTTTAAGAAGAAAACTATACATATGCCTCTTACAGACCTTGAGATACGCCGAGCGATGCCTTCTGAGAAAGCGTATATAACTGGCGGGTGTGTCGGTCATGCCAGCCATAAAACCGGTATACAGCACCGCCCCCACTTGGTTTACAGAAGGTGATGGTGAGCACCAGCCAACGTACCCGGGGCCGGATACGTATAACATGATCATTGCAGAAATGATGAATGTGCTTTCTACTGCCAAAAGTGTGCCAAAGAAAGACAGTCTGACTCAATTATCGGAATCTATTCAGGCTATTGTCTCTGCAGGTATTTCTGGTGCATTTCCCGACGGAAAATATCTTGCAACTGCGAATAACTTCTCTGAAATCGCTGCTGCTGGTACTGATGCGCAGGCTGCTGGTCGTCAGAACCTTGGACTGGGCGGTGCAGCCCCCTGAACGTCGGAAAAACCGCAGGAACCGTTGCAGCAGGTGATGATCCCCGCTTTGGTACAGGTTTAACCTGGGACGATATTTACCCGGTAGGCAGTGAATTCTCCAGCTATACCGATAGCCGCAACCCCGCAGATATTATCGGAGTTGGCACATGGTCGCCTGTAGTTGGTCTGATTGCTGGCGTGGGTGCGGCAACGGATAACTAGGGACTCACTGCAAACTACACAGCAGGCTATCAGGCCGGGTGGTGGCGCATACAGAACGGGTATATTGTTGCTCAGAGTTAGGTGTCACTCTGACTATGAACCCTGTAGACGATCATGTACACGGTGTGCCGGTTACCCATATTGAGACGTCAAATCAGATCTATACAAATATTTCAAATGGCTCCTTTGATGTTGTGGGTGGATATCCGGCAACACCCTGCAGGTGGGCATGCACCAACAGGTACGGGTTCGGTAGCAATTGACTCAGGAGCGGCAACGGAAGGCGTAGCATTTTTTAACCCGTATTACGGGAAATATATTTAGATGTGCATGTCGTAATACACATGAGGTTTATTCATTGCAATAAAAATGATAACCAGATATATAACTGGTTATCATTTAATGAGAACGTTGGTATATCGTAGCGCAAAGTCATTAACTTATTTCATCCGCACTTATGAAAGGTATTATGTCATAAGGGATGGCTGTTTTCTTTGAAAGGTTATAAATCTCACCATGATATTTTTCTTTTAAAAATGAAAGTGACTTAAGAATAAACTTCAAATCTGATGGCAATGTTGTTGGTTGAATCCGAGCTTCATTATAAAACCGCTCACACTTGTTATTTAAATCTAATCCAGAAAAAATTATTCTCTTAAAATTAAATGAAATAGCTATTTGTAAGGCACTAAATGCGACTGTTGCACTACCAAAATGACCATAAGACACATCTGTCGAAAACGCTATGGTTTTGACTTTTCGATATACTGAGCATTTAATGAATATGCTGCTGTTAAATGTTGATTTAATAGCGTATCTTATTTTTCTACCTAACCCACCTCTGGATTTACAAAAATCGCGCAAAATAAAGAAATTATTAATGAGAGTTTCTTTTTCTTCACCATGAACTTGCTCAAGAATATTTTCACTAATAAAGGTATATGTTGCATAAGATGAATATTTATTAAAAAGATCTTTGCAGTTCCGGTAAAATGAACCGTCGCAAACTATATACGCAAAGATAGGTATGTGATTATCAATTAAGTATCCGGCACTACCATTTACGCTAAAGACGCATTTTTCATTCATCAAATCTATTGGTGTTTCTAGCGATGATGGGCCCGACAAATAAATTATGCAATCATTTGAAATGTTTTTTTTCATTTCATCTATTTTTTGTTTGGTGATTATCATTTTTATTTCCATAAGAAAATCAATGAGTTGATGTGATTTAAATCACAAACTATCAATAAATTATTTCAAATGCTGTTTCGCGGAGGGCATATATCCGCAATATGAATGTTTTTTATCTGACTCAGATAAATATTAATTGCAGAGGATTTATTTTTAGTGATGTTTAGTGCTATAAATGACATTCTTGGTAAATTTATTATCAATGATTTTCTTAGCTTTTTATTGCAAAGCCAAACAATGTCATCCATCTAACCAATTGATTTATTTAAAAAATAAAATGAGTAATATAATCGCATCATATACCATATGAAATGTGTCAGACTAAATATGCTTAATGAATAGTTGAACTGACAAAAGCTGAACATGCCGATGTTAGGGATAAAGACAGTCATCCCGGGATGCCAGAACGAATATTACAGAGTGGATGAGGTCAGGCCGAAATGATCTGATTGCAGGTATCATTCATGAGAGTAATGGTTATATCTACGAAAGTTGTATGTAAGTAATTTACTGCAAATACTAACTAATCACAGAATACACGATTTGCGTATAAGTATGTGATATTGATCAGCATTTAAGCCATGGGAGTGATTGAAATGCAGTTGCAGAAAAATCGCTGT
Source organism: Citrobacter sp. FP75 (assembly GCF_018342065.1). Classification (GTDB taxonomy): domain Bacteria; phylum Pseudomonadota; class Gammaproteobacteria; order Enterobacterales; family Enterobacteriaceae; genus Citrobacter. Next base: position 417,934 of record NZ_JAFDOE010000002.1, read on the forward strand.
GTACATTTTTGAAGCGGAATATTTATCGGGTTACATTTTTGAGAGTGAAAATGCAAGACTCCGAATTGATGATATATGTTATGTGTTATTAATTTTATGTAAACGGTAGTGCCGGATCTTCGATTCAACTCTCCCTGCGTAGTTTGTCACGTGATAAATTAATTTTGATAGCATGGTTGTCAGGCTGTAAATATTTTACCTGAGGATTTATCGATATTTCTAGCCCCATTTATTATATTGTTGCTCGTTTTCAAATCAATGGGGAAGGGGGACGTTGAGGGTAAGTTTTGTCGTGTTAATATTATTACAACTCTGAGCCAGAGTGAGCAGAAGAGTCATGGACTAAATATAGAAGAGGAGGTAGCCACTCGCACAGTGACTACCCCCCTGCTTATCTCCCGAATCAGGATTTCGGTTTATGGTTCTCAACCACCCAGATGGTTAACTCTTTTTCCAGTGTTTGAGTGCCTGTTGTTGCCTTCACTTTCACCCAACTTTCACCTGCGGTATCCGTTCTCAGTTCAGAGTAGGCATTCCCTAACTTAAAGCTGGTTTTATCCGGCGTCATCGTAAAGGTTCCGGTACCGGGATGGGTTTTGCTGCCTGCGCTAAATTCGACACTGCCGTTTAACGGATTGCCAAATTTATCCCGCAATCGGGCCATAAAGCCCACCGGTTCAAGATCGGCAACGACATAACCAAAATCCTGCTCCACAGTGAGCACCGGATTCTGGGCATCGGCATTCAGTGTCAGCGAAGCATTTGCCGAGACGTTACTACCGTGTTCAGCCAATGTGGCGGTTAGCGTGTAATTACCCGCCTTTTTACCGTGGACATTCACGGTCGCAGTACCGGATTCATCGGTGGTGACAAGCGTATTGTCAATCACCAGAGGATCCCTTGATGATGGGCCTGTGGCCGTAATTTTCAGCTTACGATTGCTGACGTTGTTCCCAGAGGTATCGGTCAGATGCAGGGTAAACGTCACGTTGTCCACGTCACTTACCACGGCCGATGTCACTGATGGCTTGATCGCCAACGACGCATTTTGCAGATCTGACAACACTTCAATGGCCTGACTGGTGGTAACGGGCCGACTCTCTTTCTCGAAGGTTGCCCGCAATTGATAATTTCCGGCCTCAGAGGCAATGAAGGTTGTTGATGCCATTCCCTTTTCATCCAATGTCAGCACGGATTGCTCCAGTTTCAATCCGCGGGTTGGTTCACTGGTCAGGCGCACGTCTCCACTAAACGGATTATTTTGACCGTCTACAACCCGAACCTGAATCGCATGCGCAACTGAAGCGTTGGCCACGATGCTCTCTTCAGGTGCGGTCAGATTCACCACCGCGCTGTTGATATCAGGCACAAAACCCAGTTCAACGCCCGAGGACTCAATGCTATGTTGCCCATCGGTAGCCCTCGCTTTAACGGTGTAATTGCCTGCCTTAACCGTGGTTAATGTCACTGTGGCATAACCGTCTTTATTGGTGATAATTTTGTCTGGGTACACGAGTCCCTGCGGCTCGACGATAAGCTCCACTTTCTGTCCTGCAACTGACATGGTTGCATTGTCGAGCTTGATCTCAAGCGTGGCGCCATCGCGACCGTTTGCAGCAATATTGGTTATTGCGCCATTATCTTTGGCGGCCAGAGATAATGTTGCGTCCTTCATTGCAGAGGCAAATGTCGCACTCAGTGATGAGGTGATGTTTCCTACGTTCAGCGTAAGCTCATAGGTTCCCGGCGTTGAACTGATCAGTGAGAATGTTGCTTCCCCCCTGGTATCGGTGGTGGCAGCGCTTTCCCCATTCGCAACCTTGACCTGTGACGGTAACGCCAGCGAGACCGTGTACCCGGACAGCGCGTTGCCATAGCGGTCGGTCAGGGCAACCTTCACGACGTTAGTCTGCTTGCCATCCGCCAGCGCATTGTCCCTGGTCAGGTTAAAGGCCTGAATCACCGGTTGCGTTTTGTCGGCAATCCAGTTGGCCGGTTTTTCCAGACCGGAGAAGTCGTGCTTTTGTGATGTCACACCCAGACGCGTCGCCTGAGCCAGTTCGGACGTTGCTTTGGCGGTATACACCCCGTCTTTTTCTTCTACGGCAGTAAAACGAACCTCGCCGCTGGCGGAAACTGCATAAAAACGTAAGCTGTCATCGCCGGTGATGGCATTCCCGTCTTTATCCCTGGCGTCTAACGCCAGGTTGATGGGATATCCAACAACCTGTTCCACGGGCGCTACCGTCAGTGTCGATTTCGCCGCCTCGGCGGTAATAGCCGTCAGCTTAACTGTCAGGGTTTCTGTTTTACCCAGTACTTTAGCGGTGATGCGCGCGGTACCCGCAGTTAAGCCCGGTGTCAGCATCGCGGTATACACCCCGGAACGGGTTTCCTGAACGTCGCCCAACGTCGGGGTCTGGGCAGAACGTTGATGGTTTACCTGCGCGTCGGGCGTAAATGCCAAAGCCAGTTCAATGTCATGTGCAAGTCCTGTTAACGGTTGGCTATTGGCATCTTTTAATACCAGCGTCACCGGATGCTGTGATTGCCCGTCAGCTGCGATGCTCGGTTCACGTTCGCCGTTCAGCGTGAAATCCAGCGTTCCGACAGAAGCTGAATTCCCCGTCACCGTCACGTTCATCACCGCATAGTTAGAGACGTTTCCTTTTACATCTCGCGCCGTCGCGCCAATCTGCCAATGATTGGTGCCGCCTGGCGTATAGGCCGGCAACGTTAGCTGCCATGAAGTGCCGCTACCGGAAATGCGTCCCCCGGCGGCGGTAAATGCGCTATCGTTCCACTCTACCGACTGAATGCCCCAGCGGGATTTATCCAGTGAAATGGTCACCGGGATGACGGTTCCGCCTTCCCCCTGAACGCTCTCGGGCAGGCTAATTTTCAGCACCGATTTTTTGCGGTATTCCAGAACAATATTGTTATTACGTTCGACAAAATCGTAGCGCCCGTGCTGAACCTCGCGCATCACCGCAACGTTGTCACTGTCGAGTTGCTTCGCCAGCGGGATGCCGGGACGATAGTTAATCTCAATGCCAAAGCGTGAATCATGCGTATTGCTCTCCCCCTGCTTGTGCTCAGCAGAGAACGTCACCAGTGGAACCGGCGTATAGGTGATCCCGCCCGTAAAGGCGTATGGATTTTCCTGCAGGTGGTTGCTGCCAAAAAGACCGACATTCTTGCCGTAATATTTTTCATATTTAAGCGATGCCCCCAGCTGCGGGTACGACGGTAACCAACCTTCGGTATAGATATCCCAACCATCCGCCGGACGTTCCTGATAATCATCCAGGGTATGAGAATCTTTCCATTTTGATAGCCTTAAATAAGCATTCGCACCTGCGTGTAAATAATCGCGCCAGTATTCAATACCCGCGCCCATACGAGCATGATGGCGACTTAAATCGTAATCATAAAACAGGTTTGCACCCAGCATGGAATTATCGGGTGTGAAGTAGCGATAACCCATACCAATATTGGTTTGGGTTCTGTCATCTGTACGATGAAGCGATGTCTGGCTAAATAAGACATGCTGTTTTGTATCAACCCACGGATAAAGGAAATCAAATGCGGAATCCTTCAAAGAGAAAGATTCATCCACGTTGAGTTGAATACGCGCATTACCGTACTGCTGCAGCCACTCTACCACTTCCTTCGTTGCCTGCGCTGAAACGGTATTTGCAGCAAAACTGCCTGCATGGCCGTTTTCAATGCTCCTTCCCGCTTGGGCTGCGAAGGAAGACAGGCCGCGCAGCTCTTGCTGTTCGGCGGTTTGCGGTGCCTTAACGGCTGAGGCATGGCTGATTGTTGGCGTGAAGCTGAGAAGCGCAGGATACAGGGCCTGCAAAGCGATCGTTGACCATGCTACAACCTTGTTAACGGAGCCCGTTGCCCCAGTATTCCGCGAAATTTTCTTATTTGACATTCGTAACTCCAATATCAATTAAAAAAATCAAAGGTTATTCCAGGTAATGAACGAGATGCGTACTATATGTATTTAATGGAAAATTTCAAGAGGTGTTCAGAGAACAGTTAACTGGATGTATTTACACTGTAAAAGCTTCTATTTTCCCTATTGGTGATACGTGGTTTTGAAATCTGAAATTATAATGGTTGATGGATGTGGCTATGCTTTTTTATATAGAGTGTTAGTGGTTGTGTTTTATTTTTTTCATGTAATGGTTTTCTGATAAATAAAATATAGAATCTCGCGGGAATTAATCTGCAGACTTGTATCTTAATGTGTGTCCTATGATGCGGTATCTTTTACCCAATAGCAGCCGCAGCGCCGCTCTTACGTGCAGGTTGGTCCGCAGAGACATCCCTGGCATTTTTCTGTTTACTGCTTTCAAGATAGTTAACAGGCAAACAGTTACATGGTGGTTTTATATTTATTGGTAATAATAAATGGCGTTGCATGGTTTTGCTGCCCCAAATTATCTAAACGCAGTATTCGATCCCAAGAGTATTAGGAGAATTTAGTCTAAAATACTTTTTTTGCTTAAGAGTTTTCCTATCGCGTAGCCACCGTGTTCGCGTAGTGTTAAAATTCATGAGTTTCTGACCTCTTCTTTGTGCTAGTGGATGAGGTGCTGGTCGTCAATAAGACGAAAGAGTTAAATGGGTTACAACCACATTGCTAAATAAGCTGCACTGTTTTTTTACATGGTCGGCAACCGTCAGGGAGTGACAATAACCTATTGATAATGCTTGTTTTTAATCTGGTGTAAGATATAAGGGAAGATATGTTCAGTATGCGTCGACATGCCAATTTCATTAAACGCTTTAAGTCTGTAAGTTGCTTATTTACGGCCAGCGTTCTTTTCCCCATGCAAATCTCTGCGGCAGTATCAGATTATGATGCTTTGATTATTGAAGCTCGGGGTGGGAATAGCGCGCCGCTATTGCGCTACCTCGAGGATCAGGGAAAGAAAAGTGCGCTCACACCCAATCAGGTTGCCGACTGGCTGCAAGTCTCCGGCTGGGTCGATAACAACGATAAAGCAACGATTGCTATCTGGCAGCAGTATCGCGGAAAGATGGATGTACCTGCGCGTGGCAAAGTCGCCGCTGCGCGTGCGTATCGTAATCAGAAAAGCTGGAATGATTCGTTAGCTATCTGGGAAAGCGTCTTACAGGAAGAACCTGACAACGCTGATATTCGTACCGGCTGGATAATGACGCTGGCCGATGCCCGTTACAATCAACAAGCCCTGACCGAAGCGAATAAATGGGCGCGGGCGCATCCGGGGGCCGATTCTGATGCCTTGCTTGCCTACGTGTATCATTCGCAGAATAAAAACTGGGATGCGTTGCTTGTCGCCAGTCAGGCGGTTGAAGTCGATCCGGGCAATAAAAATGCAAAATCTACGCTGTTGTCTGCGCTGTCAGCCAACCGCATAGCCGAACCTGCGCTGGGACTGGCGGAAGAGGTTCCAACATCCGATCCCGTTAAACGTCGTCTTGCACTTGATGCCGCCGCCGAAAAAGTGCGCTCCTCTTATACTACCGCGCGCAACGAAGAAGAACGTTTTATCGTGGCGGATAAAGCCCTTGCCCGGTATGACCAACTGCTTACCGCGTGGAAAGATGATCCCTCTGCCCAGGGCGATGTACGCCGGGCGAGAATTGACCGCATGGGTGCCTTGCTGGTACGCAAGCGCACCGCTGAAGTCATTACGGAATATGAGTCACTTTCTGCCGAAGGTGAAATTCCCAACTATGCAAAACGCTGGGTGGCTTCCGCATGGTTAAGCGAACGTCAGCCGGAAAAAACCGAAGCGATGCTGATGAGCATCTACTACCCGAACGGGCCGTTACCCGTTACGCCGCTCAGCCCTGAGGATCAGCAGGATCTGTTCTATGCGCATATTGATAATGAAAACTTTGTTGATGCCAAAAAACAGGTCGATACGTTAATTAAAGACAGTCCGTATCTGCGACGGATCTATGGTTCGCCCACGCCGCAGCCTAACGATAACTGGCTGCTTGGCCAGACGTTGCTTGCACAATATTACATTGCCGCCAATGACCTGCCTGAAGCCGAAAAGCTGACGGAGCATCTGGCGCGTACAGGCTCGGGAAATCAGGGGCTGCGCATACTTTACTCTTCTGTGCTAGAAGCCCGCGGCTTGCCGCATGCGGCTGAGAAAGAGCTGAAGCTTGCGGAAGTGATCGAACCAAGTAACCTGGAGCTGGAGCGCCAGCAGGCTTATGTGGCGCTGGATCTTCAGGAATGGAAGCAGGCCGATGAACTGACTGATGACGTCATCGTCCGTAGCCCGGATGATGAAGCGACGCTGCGCCTCGCCCGCATCCGCGATGTGCACAAAATGTCGGAAGTGCGGATCAGCGGAACACAGGGGATCTCCTCTGATAGCCCGGTCAGCGGCAAGAATGACTTCAACATCAATACCGCTATTTACAGCCCGCCGATCAACGACAACTGGCGACTGTTTACCGGATTCAACTTTGCCACTGGTGAATTTGAAGAAGGTAAGGGCATCAGCCGCGATCTGGCTGCCGGTGCGGAATGGACTTCCCGTGATTACTGGGCGGAAATGGAAGTGTCTGGTCGAAATTATGGCGATGGTCAGAAGATTGGTGGCCGTCTTTCCGGTTGGCACGACTTCAATGATAACTGGCGCGTAGGCGGTTCCGCCGAGCGCTTGTCGCGTAATACGCCGCTGCGCGCGTTGCGTAGCGGGGTGTATGCAAACGGCGGGGATATGTTTGTCCGCTGGTATCAAAACGAACGACGAGAGTATCAGTTGTCGTTTGCCGCATCACATTTCTCGGATGGTAACGATCGTATCGAGTACGGGCTTAGCGGAAAAGAGCGCATCTGGACGACCCCGCGCTTCACGCTGGACTTCACTCCGGGCATCGGCGGAAGTACCAACACCAAAGAGAATGTGCCGTATTACAACCCTAAGAGTGATTTTTCCGCTGTACCAGGGCTTGCCGCAGAGCAGGTTCTTTACCGCCACTATGACACCGTGTGGACGCAGCAAGGTGTGGCTGGTGTAGGTGGCTACTGGCAGCAAGGTGAAGACGTGGGCGCCATCGTTCAGGTGGGATACGGACAGCGGCTTAAATGGAACAACGTCGTGGATGGCGGGGTGATGCTGGTGTGGGATAAACGCCCCTACGACGGTAAACGTGAGCGGAATATCTCCCTCGCTTTCGATTTGAATGTCAGGTTTTAAGGATTGTTCATGCTGAAAAGATGCCTGTGGCTTAGCGCACTCATCGCTGGCTGGTTAATGATTACCGCGTGCAGTAGTGCGCACAATACGACGCCTCGCTATGTTCCTCCGGGAGAGAGGACCGCGCTGACGGCGGACCATCCGTGGCCAAAAAATAGTTTCCTGGTGCTGGGCTATCACGATGTCGAGGATGGCGCAGCCGATCAGCGCTACCTCTCTGTGCGCACCAGTGCGTTGAGCGATCAGATTGGCTGGCTGCGTGACAATGGCTATAACCCGATCAGCGTGCAGCAAATTCTCGATGCCCATGACGGTAAAATCGTGCTGCCGGAAAAAGCCGTGTTACTCACCTTTGATGATGGCTATAGCAGTTTTTATACCCGCGTCTGGCCGCTGCTGAAAGCCTACAACTGGCCTGCACTATGGGCACCGGTGGGAAGTTGGGTGGATGCCCCCGCTAACAAAAAAGTGGATTTTGGCGGCCTGATGACGGCCCGAGACAAATTCGCCACCTGGAAAATGGTGGAGGAAATGGGCAAGTCACCGTTGGTGGAGGTCGGGGCGCACACATGGAACTCGCATTTCGGTGCTGAGGCGAACCCGCAGGGCAGTAAAGAACCGGCGGTGGCTAACCGTCTGTATGACAAGAAAACCGGGACTTATGAAACGGACGAGCAGTACTATCGCCGCATTAATACCGATATCTCATTGATCACCAACAAAATTAAGTCCGTAACCGGGAAATCGCCGCGCGCGTGGGTCTGGCCGTACGGTGCGGCTAACGGCACGACGTTAAATTTGGCCAAAGAGCATGGCTATAAGATGGCGTTTACGCTCAACGAAGGGCTGGCGAATGCGGCGTTTCTTGATGATATTCCGCGTGTACTGATATCGGATAACCCTTCTCTCAAGCGTTTTGCCAGTCAGGTTGCCCAGGTGCGTGAACCGCAGACGATGCGCGTGATGCATGTCGATCTGGATTACGTGTATGACAAAGATCCTGCCCAGCAGAAGAGAAACATTGATAAGCTGATCCAGCGTGTTTACGACATGCGCATTTCACATGTCTTCCTGCAGGCGTACGCCGATCCTAAAGGCGATGGGAATATTCGCGAACTCTATTTCCCTAACCGCTGGCTGCCGATGCGTGCCGATCTCTTTAACTACATCTCCTGGCAATTACAAACGCGTGCAGGCGCTACCGTCTACGCCTGGATGCCGGTGCTGGCCTTCGATCTCGACGCCTCTATTCCGCGCGTCACAGCGTGGGATCCGAAAACGGGGCGCAGTGCAATCAATCGCGAGAGCTATGTCCGTCTGTCCCCCTGGGATAGCGAAGCGCGTAAGCGTATTACCGAGATCTATGAAGATCTGGCGAAGCACGCCAGCTTCAAAGGCATATTGTTCCATGATGACGCGTTCCTGACGGACTTTGAAGATGCCTCACCGGAGGCGTTAGCAGCCTACCGCGCTGCGGGCCTTCCGGATAGCATTGAGAAAATCCGTAACGATCCGCAGGCATTTGAGCGCTGGACTCGCCTGAAAAGTAAGATGCTGATCGACTTTACCCAGCAGCTGACGCGGTCGGTGCGTAACATTCGCGGTCCGCAGGTACAAACTGCGCGCAATATTTATGCAATGCCGGTCCTGGAACCTGAAAGTGAAGCCTGGTTTGCACAGAATCTGAATGACTTCCTCAATACCTATGACTGGACGGCGCCGATGGCGATGCCATTGATGGAAAATATTCCAGCCAAGGATGCCAACGCCTGGCTCGACAGACTGGTGAATGCGGTTGCGCAGACCCCTGGCGCGCTGGATAAAACCGTGTTTGAACTGCAGGCACGTGACTGGCGTAAATCCGGTGAACAGGCTGAAATCAGTGGTAAACAGATAGCCGAATGGATGCGTCAGCTTAAATTAAGCGGCGCAGGTAACTACGGTTATTACCCGGATGATTTCATCAACGACAAACCCGAGATGTCAGAGATTCGTTCGACGTTCTCCTCATATTGGTACCCGCAAAAATGACAGATCGCATTATTGCTTTTCTGATACTTTGCCTGATGTTCAGCCTGCCGTTTGGCGTGGCGGTCGTCTTTACGGGTGAAGTGATGCTGAACTTCGTCTTCTTCTGGCCCTTGTTCATGTCTGCATTATGGATAAGCGGCGGGGTGTACTTCTGGTTTTACCGTGAACGCCACTGGAAATGGGGAGACGATACACCGCCACCGACGCTGGAGGGGAATCCGCTGGTTTCGATTCTGATCCCGTGTTTTAACGAAGGGATCAACGCGCGTGAAACCATCGGTGCAGCGCTGGCGCAGCGTTATAAAAACATTGAAGTCATTGCCATCAACGACGGTTCGACGGATGACACCCACGACGTGCTGGAACAGCTGGCTGTGGAACACCCGAACCTGCGGGTGATTCATCTGGCTGAGAACCAGGGCAAAGCGCTGGCGCTCAAAACCGGTGCGGCGGCGGCGCGCAGCGATTACCTGGTGTGTATCGATGGCGATGCGTTACTGGATCGCGATGCGGTTGCGTATATTGTGGCTCCGCTGATCCAGTTCCCGCGCGTCGGTGCAGTCACCGGGAATCCGCGTATTCGCACCCGTTCCACGTTAATTGGTCGCGTGCAGGTCGGCGAGTTCTCGTCGATCATCGGCCTGATTAAACGTACCCAGCGAGTCTATGGGCAGATCTTTACCGTTTCTGGCGTGGTTGCCGCGTTTCGTCGTCGTGCGCTGGCTGAGGTCGGATACTGGAGCCCGGACATGATCACCGAAGATATCGACATCAGTTGGAAGCTGCAGTTGCGCCACTGGTCGGTATTCTTTGAGCCGCGCGCACTGTGTTGGATCCTGATGCCTGAAACATTAAGAGGCTTGTGGAAACAGCGCCTGCGCTGGGCGCAAGGTGGTGCAGAGGTGTTTATCGTTAACATGCGTCGCCTGTGGTCGTGGGAATTCCGCCGCATGTGGCCGCTGTTCCTCGAGTTCTGTTTTTCGACCGCCTGGTCCTTTGCCTACGCGATCAGTATCGTGCTGTTCCTGTTGGGATTAATGATCCCAATGCCCGATTCGCTGTATGTGCAAAACTTGTTCCCACCGGCATTCACCGGGTTAATTCTCGGCGTGGTCTGCCTGCTCCAGTTTGCGGTAAGTCTGATGATCGAACGACGCTATGAAAAAGGCATTGGCGCCTCGTTGTTCTGGATTATCTGGTTCCCGGTGGTGTACTGGATGCTGAGCCTGTTCACCACGCTGGTGGCATTCCCCAAAGTCATGCTCAAACGCAAACGTGGTAGGGCGCGCTGGGTGAGTCCTGACCGTGGAATAGGGAGGATCGAATCATGAATCAGCCACTGATCTTTACCGAACAGCGTTTTCTGCCACGGGCCATCGACGTGCTGTTAACGCTGGTTGCCTGGGTTGGGTTTTTATACCTGATTTATAAAGGACTGATCACCGCGCTGGCGCACTCGCCATATATGGGCGTACGGCCCTTTTTCACCACGCTGGATACAGTGACGTTTTACATCCTTGTCGCTCTGGTCAACGGTCTGGTGCTGATTGGCTGGGCAAAGTACAACCAGTATCGTTTTCGAGTGGAACGACGCAGCCGTAGACCTGGACTGGAAGACCATGAACTGGCGGAAAGCTTACGCATTACCCGGGAACTGGTGACGGAACTGAACAAAGCGAGGGTGCTGACGGTCCACCATCATGAGAACGGTGAAATCAGCCATGTTGATGTGGATAAGCACATCGCCGATAACCGATTGCCGCCGCCAACGCCTGCGATGCTGGAGTATTTGTCGCCAGAGAGGGAGCCGTCGTTGCAAACCAGGCCTGAGTGATATTATTTCTGCCGCCAGTGGCTTCCTTCAGACTCGCAGAGGTCTATGATTAGACCCAGACAATAAAAAAATGCGAGGCAATGTCGTGGATAAGGAACTACTGGATGCAGGTTACCGGGCCTATACCGGCGAGAAGATTGACGTCTACTTCAACACGGCGATGTGTCAGCATTCGGGCAACTGCGTGCGGGGAAGCGCGAAGCTTTTTAACCTGAAACGTAAGCCGTGGATAGTCCCGGATGAAGTAGACGTCGCGACGGTTATTAAGGTCATTGATACCTGTCCGAGCGGTGCGCTGAAATATCGCCAGAAATAAGTGAGGGAACCATGGAAATTCTTGCAGGCCACAATAAATTTTATGTGAACGATGCTGAGGGCAACCAGGTCGCTGAGATTGTCTTCGTGCCGACGGGCGAGCATCTGAGCATCATTGAACATACCGATGTCGATCCCAGCCTGAAAGGTCAGGGCGTCGGCAAACTGCTGGTGGCGAAGGTGGTGGAGAAAATGCGCGCTGAAAACCGCAAAGTTATTCCGCTGTGCCCGTTTGCCAAACATGAGTTCGATAAAACCCGCGAGTACGACGATATCCGCGCCTGATAATCCTGATTTCGCCGGAAGGCATCGCCGCCATCCGGCGCATCACTCCCGATGCAGCAGATCCTGATAAATCCCCGTCAGCACTCCCTGCGGACCAAACTCTTTTTTGATCCACTGAGTCACCCGACCGGTTGCCGAATGCTGGGTCGCCAGCAGCATGCGTGAATCCTGACGCGGGTTGTGGATCTGGCGCATCACCAGCAGCGACTTTTCCATCGCCTCACGCACCATGTAGTCCGGCAAAAAGCCAATACCTTCACCGAGGATCTGGCACTGACACTTGGTATTAAAATCGGGGACCAGAATAGACTCCTGTCCGTGCAGCAGCCAGCCGACCTTCTTGTTAATCGTGTGCGCCGTGTCTTCCACCATGATATTCGGATACAGCCGCAGCTGGCTCTCTGAGATCGGCTCGGGCATAAAGGCCAGCGGGTGATCCGGGGCGATGGCAAACGACCAGCGGATCGCTCCAATCTCGGTGTAATCAATGCCACCGCCGTCCAGTAACGTATCCGGTGCGCCGATGGCGATGTTGGCCAGGTTATTAATGATGGAATCCCAGACGCCGTTATAGACCTCGGTGGTCACGGTTATCTGACAGGTTGGAAACTGCTTTTTGAGGGCCTGCAGCAGCCGCGCGGTATGCTGTGGGGTGTAGAGCAACTGGTTAATGCAGATGCGTACCCGCGCCTCAATGCCCTGGGCGATGGTATCAATGCTGCGCTTGATGGCGTGGAAGTCGTTCAGCAGATCGGTCGCCTTACGGAAGAAATAGCGCCCGGACTCGGTCAGCTCAATGCTGCGGGTACTGCGGGTAAACAGCACCACGTCCAGTCCTGTTTCCATTCGCTTAATGGTGTAGCTAATGGCTGAGGTGGTTAAACCCAACTCCTCGGCGGCCTTGCTGAAACTGCTGTAGCGCGCAACCATGGTGAACGCCAGCAGGTTCTCCTCGGTAAAAATTGAATTCATCCTCTCTCCCCTCAGACCTCAAGACTACCGCCCGCCATATGATGATTGTTGAATGTATTTGTAATCCTTATACAGAGCAATCAGTTTTGAACAGAATTTAACACTAAGATTACATTTGATTTGAAGGCAATCACACTTCTGTTCTTTAGTTGCAGGCCGCTGTCCGTGCAGCATACCGCTTTATTACCCGGATGACTGATTAGCGCGTAAAAGAGCGTCAGCTATAAGAGAAAGATTGCACTACAGCACGTTTTGCTCTCATTATTAAATACTATTCAACAATCGCCTCGCTAACGATGAATGAAATTTAAGCGGATGTTTTTCTCATCACTCTGTTGCTATTCTCAGGTTATCGGATATTTAAAAAGCCTTAAAAACTGCAGGAGAAGGATTATGTCAGAGAAAGAACTTATTACTGAATTTCTGCTGGCGGCAGAGCAGGGCAATGTGCAGGGATTAAAATCCTGCCTGACAAAAAATGTGGATATTAATGCGACCAATCGCCAGGGGCGTACCGCCATAATTATTGCCAGCCTGAATAAACATTACGATTGTGTCTCTTTATTGATTGAGGCCGGCGCTGATATTAATAAACAAGATCAAACCTGCTTTAACCCATTCCTGATTAGCTGTCTGACGAATGATTTAACGCTACTGCGTTTGGTATTACCGGCTAACCCCGATCTTAATTGCCTGAGCCGTTTTGGTGGTGTTGGCATTACGCCTGCCAGCGAAAAAGGTCATGTGGAGATCGTGCGCGAGCTGCTTCTGCGTACCGAAATCAACGTCAACCATACCAATTTTGTTGGCTGGACGCCGCTGCTGGAAGCCATCGTACTCAACGATGGCGGCGCGAAGCAGCAGGAAATCGTCAAGCTGCTGCTTGAAAATGGCGCTAACCCGCACATGACCGACAAATACGGCAAAACCCCGCTGGAGCTGGCGCGGGAGAAAGGGTATCACCAAATCGCCGAGCTGCTGATTGCCGCCGGAGCCTGACCGAGGAGCGCCACTATCGCCACGCTACCACGGCGATGCGTAGCGGCGCTAACCGCCGACGGCGCGCTTCTTGAATTTCGGGGAACGGGGCGAGTAGAACAGGTTTTTTCCCGCGCGGTGAACCTGTTCATACCAGAACAGCAGCGATTGTTCACTTTACTGAGTGAGAGCGGCGATAACGCGCCTAACAGCTGTCGGCTGGCGCTGACGCATTGTGAAGACTTGTTTTACCCCGGTGAGCCGGTGTGTTTTACCGGGATGGGGATAGCCGTTGGTACTGATAAATGGATAGCAACCTCCGATTGCCAGACGTGGCAAATGCCGGTCTGGTCGCCAGATGCCAACCGCTTCGCGGAAATTTCCTGGTGTGGCTGGTCTGAGGCTATCCGCCAACAGCTTAATCACCACGACACATTATTTTTGTACCAGGGAGATAACCCGTTTTATCAGGAAATCGCCCGTGAATTACAGCGACGCCGCCGGGCATTAATCGCCGCACTAAATAGCGGTGAAAATATTTCTGCCGCGGTCGGCCAGTTAATCGGTTTGGGAATTGGCTTAACGCCATCGTCCGATGATTATTTGGTGGGCTTAAGTACGATTTTATTTATTGACCAGCAGCCATTAAAAAAATATCGACAAGATTTTTTAGCCGCCTTACAGAGTGCGGGGAATAACACGACATTACTCAGCAAAATAACACTGGAAGAGGCTTTTCATCAGCGTTATCGGGAAAGCGTCGCGCGGCTGATAACTCACATTATTACTCAGCAACACCACGTTGCTACGCAATATATTACTGACATTAAAAATATCGGCTCAAGTTCTGGCTGCGACATGCTGTACGGCATGGCGGACGCCTGCGCCCTGAGCCACCGGTCCGGAGGGAATTATGTCGATCAGGATAGTTGTTAAAAAGAACACGTATTTTGATTCTGTGTCACTGATGTCTATCTCAACGCGCGCTAACAAGCTCGATGGCGTGGAGCAGGCGTTTGTGGCGATGGCAACGGAAATGAACAAAGGAGTGCTGAAGAATCTCGGCCTGCTGACGCCTGAACTGGAAGAGGCGAAGAGTGGCGATCTGATGATTGTCATCAAAGGCGCGAGCGAGGCGGCGAACGAGCAGACGCTGGTGGCTATCGACGAGCTGTTCACGCATAAAGAGCAGAGTGGTCAGCATGAAGCGCGATATGCCACGCTTGCCAGTGCGAAGAAGCACGTTCCCGACAGCAACCTGGCGGTGATTTCCGTCAACGGCCTGTTCGCGGCCCGCGAAGCGCGTCAGGCGCTGCAAAACAACCTCAACGTGATGTTGTTCTCTGACAACGTGTCCCTCGACGACGAGTTGGCGCTGAAACAGCTGGCGCACGAAAAAGGGCTGTTAATGATGGGGCCGGACTGCGGGACCGCCATTATTAACGGCGCGGCGCTGTGTTTTGGTAACGCGGTGCGTCGCGGCAATATCGGGATTGTTGGTGCGTCCGGTACCGGTAGCCAGGAACTGAGCGTGCGTATTCATGAATTTGGCGGCGGTATTTCCCAGTTGATTGGCACCGGCGGGCGCGATCTGAGCGAGAAGATTGGCGGCCTGATGATGCTTGACGCGATTGGTATGCTGGAAGCCGATCCGCAAACCGAGATCATTGCGCTGATCTCCAAACCACCTGCATCTGCGGTAGCGCGTAAAGTGCTGGATCGTGCACGTAACTGTCATAAACCGGTGGTGGTGTGCTTCCTCGGACGTGACGCCGCGATGGCGGATGAAGACGGGTTGCAGTTTGCCCGTGGCACCAAAGATGCGGCGCTGCGAGCGGTCCTGTTAAGCGGCGTGAAAAAAGAGAGCCTGGATCTGCATCCGCTCAACTGGCCGCTGATTGAAGAAGTGCGCGCCCGCCTGACACCGCAGCAAAAATATATTCGCGGCTTGTTCTGCGGCGGCACGCTGTGCGATGAGGCGATGTTTGCCGCCATGGAAAAACATGCGGAAGTTTACAGCAACATTCATCCGGACCCGGCGTTCCGCCTGCAAGATCTCAACCGCAGCGTGGCGCATACCTTCCTCGATTTCGGTGATGACGACTTCACCAACGGTAAACCGCACCCGATGATCGATCCCACCAACCGCATTAGTCGTCTGTTGCAGGAAGCGCGCGATCCTGAAGTGGGCGTGATCGTGATGGACTTCGTGCTTGGTTTTGGATCGCATGAAGATCCGGTCGGTGTGATGATCGAGGCGATCGCTGAGGCGAAAGCGATCGCCGCCGCAGACGGTCGTCCGCTGGAGATCCTCGGTTACGTGCTGGGAACCGATTTGGATACGCCGGCGCTGGAAAAACAGTGCCAGATGCTGACCGATGCTGGTGTCATCTGGGCGAGCAGCAGCACCAACACCGGATTGCTGGCGCGTGAATTTATCTGTAAAGGGGAGGAAGCCTGATGAGCCAGACGCTGTTTACCCAGCCGTTGAACGTGATTAACGTTGGCATCGCGATGTTCAGCGATGATCTGAAAAAGCAGAACGTACCCGTGACTCAGCTCGACTGGACGCCGCCGGGCCAGGGCAACATGCAGGTGGTTGCTGCGCTGGACGAGATTGCCGATTCGCCGCTGGCAGACAAAATCGCTGCCGCTAACCAGCAGGCGCTGGAACGTATTATCCAGTCGCATCCGGCGCTGATTGGCTATGACCAGGCGATCAACGTGGTGCCGGGCATGACCCGCAACACCATCCTGCATGCCGGGCCGCCTACCCGTTGGGAAAACATGTGCGGCGCAATGAAAGGCGCAGTCACCGGTGCGCTGGTGTTTGAAGGGCTGGCGAAAGATCTGGATGAAGCCGCCGAACTGGCCGCCTCCGGCGAAATTATCTTCTCGCCGTGCCATGAGCACGACTGCGTCGGGTCGATGGCGGGCGTGACGTCGGCGTCGATGTTTATGCACATCGTCGAGAACAAAACCTACGGCAACCGCGCATATACCAATATGAGCGAGCAGATGGCGAAGATCCTGCGCATGGGCGCGAACGATCAGAGCGTTATCGAAAGGCTGAACTGGATGCGTGATGTGCTGGGGCCGATGCTGCGCGATGCCATGAAGCTGGCGGGCGAAATCGACTTGCGTCTGATGCTGGCGCAGGCGCTGCACATGGGCGATGAGTGCCATAACCGTAATAACGCCGGGACGGCGCTGCTGATTCAGGCGCTGACCCCGTGGATCATCCAGACCGGTTATCCGGTCGCGCAGCAGCGTGAAGTGTTTGAGTTTGTCCTCAGTAGCGACTATTTCTCCGGACCGACGTGGATGGCGATGTGTAAAGCCGCGATGGACGCCGCGCACGGCATTGAGTACAGCACTGTCGTGACGACGATGGCGCGTAACGGCGTCGAGTTCGGTTTGCGCGTCAGCGGCTTACCAGGGCAATGGTTTACCGGTCCGGCGCAGCAGGTGATTGGCCCGATGTTTGCGGGCTACAAGCCGGAAGATTCAGGGCGCGATATCGGCGACAGCGCGATTACCGAAACCTACGGCATTGGTGGTTTCGCCATGGCGACGGCTCCCGCCATCGTGGCGCTGGTCGGCGGTACGGTTGAGGAAGCGGTCGATTTCTCTCGCCAGATGCGTGAAATCACGCTGGGCGAAAACCCGAACGTCACCATTCCGCTGCTCGGTTTTATGGGTGTACCAACCGCTATCGACATCACGCGCGTGGGCAGCACCGGCATTCTGCCGGTGATCAACACCGCGATTGCGCACAAAGATGCGGGGATCGGCATGATCGGCGCGGGAATTGTACATCCGCCGTTTGCCTGCTTTGAAAAGGCGATCCTCAGCTGGCGCGATCGCTACTGCCAATAACAACAACCGGGGCTAACGCCGTTAGCCCCGGGCTCGCAAAGCGAAAAACGTTGCTTACCTGCAGGGCTGGGCGATCTCCGCGATCGCAAACGATGCTTAACCTGTAAAGGATATTCCATGAACAGCATAAAACTAGAATGGAAACGCGGTGACTGGGCGGCTTACTTTGGGCTGATGACCAACAACCTGACTAACCTGCTGACAATGATGGGGCTGCTCATTTTTGTCGTCGGGATCCCTACCGAAATTGTTTATGGCCGTATTGCGCCTGCCTTTGGTCTGGCGGTGCTGGTGGCCAGCGTCTGCTATGCCTGGTTTGGCCTGCAGATGGCAAAGCACACCGGGCGTAAAGACGTGACGGCGCTGCCGTCCGGGCCGAGCGCGCCGTCAATTTTTACCGTCACATTCCTGGTGCTGATGCCGGTTTATCAGCAAACCAAAGATGCCAACTTTGCCATCCAGATAGCGCTGGTGTGGTGTTTTGTCGAAGCGTTGATCCTGGTCGGCGGCTCGTTCCTCGGCGAGACTATCCGCAAGATGATCCCGCGTACGGTACTGCTCTCTTGTCTGTCCGGCCTGGGACTGCTGCTGCTGGCGATGAACCCGATGCTGCAGGCGTTTGAAGCGCCGACCGTCTCCTTCATCGTCCTGCTGCTGATCTTCATTAACTGGTTCGGTAAGAAGCCGATTTTTGCCCGTATCCCGACCGGTTTGCTGCTGCTGATTGCCGGTACGGCTCTGGCATGGATCTCCGGTTTACAAAGCCCGGAAGCCATTAAAGCGTCGATGTCCTCCTTTGGTTTTAACCCGCCGGAAATTCACGTCGACAGCTTCCTGCAAGGCCTGCCGCACGCTCTGCCGTATCTGGCTTCTGCGGTTCCCCTGGGACTGGCGAACTACATTTTTGACCTCGAGAACATTGAAAGTGCGCACGCCGCAGGCGATGAGTACAACACCCGTAAGGTCATGATGGCGAACGGTTTTGCCTCGATGCTCGGCTGTATGCTGGGTAATCCATTCCCGGTGACCGTGTATGTCGGGCATGCGGGCTGGAAAGCGATGGGAGCCAGCATCGGTTACACCCTCGCCTCGGGTATCACCATGTTCCTGGTGCCGCTGTTTGGCCTGGGAGCGTTTATGCTCGCCATTATTCCGATGACCGCGATCGTGCCGATTCTGGTGTTTATCGGCGTGGTGACCGCCAACCAGGTGGTACGAGAAACGCCCAAAGTCGAGGTGCCTGTCATCTTCATCTGTCTGTTCCCGTGGATAGCCAACTGGGCGTTGACCATCGTTAACAGCGTGATGGGGGCGGCTGGAACGTCAGCGGCGAAACTCGGAACCGATCTGCTACACAGCAAAGGCGTGTACTACGACGGGCTGGTGCATCTCGGTAGCGGCGCGCCGCTGGCCAGTATGCTGTGGGGCTGTATCGCCATCTTTGCCATTATAAACAAGCCATTACGCGGAGCTATTGCCGCCGCCGGTGGGGCGCTGCTGTCACTGTTTGGGGTGATCCACTCCCCGGCCGTTGGGTTTGCTGAAGGCAGCTCGCTGATGTTTGTCATGGCCTACCTGATGATGGGCGGTATGTTCGTGATAAAGCATGTTCTCGACAGCCGTGAAGCGGTGACTGCTCTTGAGCAGCAACCGACCAAAACCTCCTGAATCGTTTAGCTGTGGAAGATGACGCTATGAAAGAACTTGTGGTCGTTGCCATTGGCGGCAACAGCATTATCAAAGATAACGCCAGCCAGTCGATTGAGCACCAGGCTGAAGCAGTAAAGGCGGTTGCGGATACGGTGCTGGAGATGCTGGCATCCGACTACAACATTGTGCTGACACACGGTAACGGGCCGCAGGTGGGACTGGATCTTCGACGCGCGGAGATTGCCCACGAGCGTGAAGGCTTACCGCTGACGCCGCTGGCAAACTGCGTAGCCGATACCCAGGGCGGCATCGGCTATTTGATCCAACAGGCGCTGAACAACCGCCTGGCGCGGCGCGGTGAGCAGAAGGCGGTCACCGTGGTCACGCAGGTGGAGGTCGACAAAAACGATCCAGGATTTGCTAACCCGACTAAGCCCATCGGGGCGTTCTTCAGTGAAGCTCAGCGTGATGCGCTGCAACAGGTCAATCCGGGCTGGCGCTTTGTTGAGGATTCTGGGCGCGGCTACCGTCGGGTAGTCGCCTCGCCGGAGCCGAAGCGCATTGTTGAGGCGGAGGCGATCAAAACGCTGACTCAGCAAGGATTTGTGGTGATTGGCGCGGGCGGCGGTGGGATCCCGGTGGTGCGTAGCGATCAGGGGGATTATCAGAGCGTGGACGCGGTGATTGATAAAGATCTCTCCACCGCATTGCTGGCGCAGGAGATCCGCGCTGACATTCTGGTGATCACCACCGGCGTTGAGAAAGTGTGTGTGCACTTTGGCAAGCCCAACCAGCAGGCGCTGGACACGGTGGATGTCGCAACAATGACCCGCTACATGCAGGAAGGGCACTTCCCGCCGGGCAGCATGTTACCCAAAATCATTGCCAGCCTGACGTTTCTGGCCCGTGGCGGCAAGCGGGTGATCATCACCACGCCGGAATGCCTGCCCGCCGCGCTGCGCGGCGAAACGGGCACTCATATTGTCCATTCCTGAAAGGAGATGCGAATGAAGGAAAACAACAGCCGCCGTGAGTTTTTAAGCCAGGGCGGAAAAATGGTGACCGCTGCCGCGCTGTTTGGCGCGGTAGCCCCGGTCGCGTATGCTGCTAATCCTGTCGGGAATACCTGTGACACGAAGAGCACCATGACGATTAACGATAAACACTACTACCTGGATAACGTCCTGCTGGAAGCGGGGTTCGATTACGAAAACTCGGTGGTGGTACATACTCGTACCGCGCTGCAAACCGTTGAGATTCAGGACGGGAAAATTGTTGCGCTGCGCGAGAATAAGCAGCATCCGGATGCGACGCTGCCGCACTACGATGCGGGTGGAAAGCTGATGCTGCCCGCTATGCGCGACATGCATATCCATCTGGATAAAACCTTTTATGGCGGCCCGTGGCGCTCACTGAATCGCCCGGCGGGTACCACCATTCAGGATATGATCCGCCTGGAGCAAAAGCTGCTGCCTGAACTCCAGCCCTATACTCAGGAGCGTGCCGAAAAGCTTATCGACCTGCTGCAATCAAAAGGCACCTCGATTGCCCGCAGCCACTGCAATATTGAGCCGGTTTCCGGGCTGAAAAATCTGGAAAACTTACAGGCGGTTCTGGCGCGTCGTCAGCCGGGTTTTACCTGTGAAATCGTGGCGTTTCCGCAGCATGGTCTGCTGCTCTCGAAGTCTGAACCGCTGATGCGCGAAGCGATGCAGGCCGGGGCGCAGTATGTGGGCGGGCTGGATCCGACCAGCGTGGACGGGGCGATGGAGAAATCCCTCGACACCATGTTCCAGATTGCACTCGATTACAACAAAGGCGTGGATATCCATCTGCATGAAACCAGTCCGGCAGGCGTGGCGGCGGTGAATTACATGGTGGAAACGGTAGAGAAAACTCCGCAACTGAAAGGCAAGCTGACCATCAGCCACGCGTTTGCGCTGTCTACGCTGAACGAGCAGCAGGTGGATGAACTGGCAACCCGTATGGTGGCGCAGCAAATTACCATTGCCTCGACGGTGCCAATTGGCACGATGCACATGCCGCTGAAACAGCTGCGCGACAAAGGCGTGGTGGTGATAACCGGCACCGACAGCGTGATCGACCACTGGTCACCGTATGGGCTGGGGGACATGCTGGAGAAAGCGAATCTGTACGCGCAGCTCTATATTCGCCCGAACGAACTCAACCTGTCGCGGGCGCTGTTCCTCGCCACTGGCGATGTGCTGCCGCTCAACGATAAAGGTGAACGTGCCTGGCCGAAAGCGCAGGATGAAGCCAGCTTTGTGCTGGTGGATGCTTCCTGTTCTGCGGAAGCGGTCGCGCGAATCTCCCCACGTACCGCAACCTTCCATAAAGGCCTGCTGGTGTGGGGAAATGTGGCGAGCTAGCCGTGCTTCACGCGCAGCGACAAACGTCGCTGCGCTCTGCGATTACCCTACGATCCCCAGATAGCCGTGGATCCCCATATACAAGCCGACCATGCCGATCAGCACGCTGGAAAAATACGGCGCTTTGCGCGCCATCGCGTTAAATCCACTCCAGCGTTTGGCGGCCTGCTGTACGCTGATTGCCGCGCCTACGCCCACCGTCACCAATGTCAACGCCAGCCCGAGGCTGAAGCACAGCACCATAGTCGCGCCCAGGGTGAAGGCTTTGAGCTGGATACAAATCAGCAGTACCGTAATGGCGGCAGGGCAGGGGATTAATCCGCCGGTCAGGCCAAACAGTAAAATTTGCCCATTGGTGACCTCTTTGCCCGCAAAGCGACGCTGGATGTCGGTGGCATGTGCCCGTTCGTGGGCATCCTGATACGCTTTTGAATCTTCGCTCAGTCCTGCCAGTGCGGCATGGTCATGAGTGTGTTCGTGATGATGGTGGTGATCGTCATCGTGGTCGTGGTGGTGATGAGTATGATGGTGATGTTCGTGACCATAGTCGTGATGCGTCTGAGCCAGCCAGTTTTGTTCGCCGCGCCAGGTGCGCCAGAACATCCACAATGCGGTGCTCAAGATAATGATCGCTGAGACAAATTGCAGCCAGGGTTCAACCGCCTGTGCGGTAAACGCTTTACTGATATACATCCCGCCGAGCGCAATTAACCACACCACAGCGGTATGCGATAACGTGGCCGCCAGCCCCAGCATCACCGCCTGTTTAATCGTGCCCTTAATGGCGATGATAAAGGCCGCCATCATCGTCTTGGAATGCCCCGGCTCCAGACCGTGTAACACTCCCAATAAAATCGCGCTGGGAATGAAAAACCAGGCGTTGCCCTGCTGAAGAAGTGTAGAAAATTCACCCATGAGAATGATTCTTAGTTGTTTAATTTCGTTTGATTCTACTCCCCCCCAGTACCGAATACTACCCCCCAGTAGATCGGCACGGTATAGTGAGTCATGATTTATGCAACCGGGACAGAACGATGTCACACACGATCCGCGACAAACAAAAGCTGAAAGCCCGAACCAGTAAGATTCAGGGACAGGTAGCGGCGTTGAAAACCATGCTGGATGAACCGCATGAATGCGCGGCGGTATTGCAGCAAATAGCGGCGATCCGCGGGGCGGTAAACGGATTAATGCGTGAAGTGATTAAAGGTCATCTGACCGAGCATATTGTGCATCAGGGCGATGAAATCAAACGCGAAGAGGATCTGGACGTGGTGCTGAAGGTGCTGGATTCTTACATCAAGTAAGGTTGAATGCGGCTCATCCACGTTCAATACCGTCCAGTTAAGCACGTAGGGTGAATATGTGATTCTTGCTCAGGGTTCCGTTCACTTCAGCAGTGTCATTTATCTGAAGCACAGATACCCGTGAACGTGTAAAGGGCGTTCTTCGCCACGCCCTTTACAATTCCGGCTCCCGGCGGGAAAATTGTTGCTGCGCAATACCCTCCGCTTATTCCTTCAGGCTACCGGGCCGGGCGCGAGGTAGCATCCCTGCAAAACGCGCCCTGAGCCAGCATCCATGCTGGCTCTCCCGGCCTTACGGAAACACGTCGGCAATTTTCAGCCGGATCAGCCACGCCTGGCCTCCTGTATTTTTATTTGAATATGCTTGAACAGCAAAAAGATTTAACTGAAAGTCAGAGCGTTGAAGCGGTGACCTTGGTCCGGCTGAAAATCGATGAGGCGTTGACGGCTGACCGGGACTGCCCGCAGGGATGCGGGCAGAGGGGACGGCCTGCAGGGACGCAGGCTCGGCCCCGACCCGACAGGCAGACGGAATAAGTCGAATGACAAAATTGCCGGGAGCCTTGGTTGCAAGGGAGGCGGCGGTGAGCCTCCCTTGCACGTTCACAGGAATTGGTGCTTCAGAGAAACGATGAACATGAGGTGAACGGAACCCTTTCTCTGAGATAGCATACTCATTACCTCCGCCAACACAGGTTGATACTTTCTGAAACTGAGTCGTTAACTGAACGACATTGCGCCCACGCTCAGGAGAATGAGTCGTTAAACAACACGTCCTAGCCGAAAAACATCACCGAAACACACAGTAAACCGACAGTCAGGGTAATCAGATTACCCACTGAACGATACGGTTTGAGTGCTGGGATCAGATAGGTAGACAGCGTTGGCATGATGAACAAAATCATGGCAATCAGCGGCCCACTGATAGCGTAAATCATTGAAATGGCATTAGGGTTAATGCAGCAAACGATAAACGTGATGGTTGAGACCAGCATAATAGACAGGGCGCGGTTAAAGGCCCGGCTTTTCTTCACTCCCACCTGATGCAGCGATGTTTTCACCACCTCTGTGGCCCCTTCAATCACGCCAAAGTAGGTACCGAGGAACGATTTTGACATCGCTACCACGGCGACGATGATCCCGGAAATCGACAGCCAGGCTGGCGCGTTGGGCATCATCGACAGCGCTGACAGAATGGTCACGCCCTCGTGTTTAGCATCTTCAATGTAATTTACGGGAATCGACAACAGGCAACTGAAGACGAAAAACAGCACGCTCAGGCAGATGATGATGTAGGCTACCTTCATGATTTTTTTGCATTTACCCATGGCCTGCTCGCCGTATTTCTCACGTCTGTCGATAGCAAACGTGGAGATAATGGGCGTATGGCTAAAAGCGAAAACCATCACGGGAATAGATATCCAGACCTGATGAAGCGTGTGCTGATCGAAAGACATTTGGCCGGTGAGTAACGTCGGCTGCCAGCTTCCGGTCAGGTAGAGCGACAGGAACAAAAAGTACGCGATGAGCGGGAACACCAGAAAGCCCATCACCCGGATGGTGATTTGTCGACCCATCAGAAAAATCAAATTCAGCACCAGCACCACGCCCAGGCTGACCAGCATGCGCACGCGAAGATCTATCTCGATATGCTTTGCCAGCTGTTCGGTGAGTGAATTGGTGATCGCCACGGCGTAGATCAGCACCACCACAAAGAAGGCAATAAAATAGAGAGTGGTGATCAGGCTGCCTATTTTTTTGCCGTAATAGTGGTTGACCGCACCGGTGATCCCTTCACCCGCAGAGGTTTTTGACGACAGGATAAACTGGCACAGCGCCTTGTGCGGCCAGTAGGTTAAAGGCCAGGCGACGAGTGCAGTGATAAACAGCACCACCGCACCCGCAGAACCCAGCTGGATGGGGAGGAAAAGGGTTCCTGCGCCGACGGCAGTCCCATATAACGCGAAGCTCCAGAGAGTCTCTTCTTTTGACCAAATTTTCGACATTATTTGAACGTATCAACTATAAAATAAACAAAAAGAAGCGCAATTTACCACAAATGAGAGGGGCTGGGGGAGGTGCGAACAAGTGGGTGGTGAATGGATGAATAGCCGGAATGGGGAAAGTTCCGACTATTCATTGGATTATCAGGCAGTAACGCGCTGCTGGCGACGCTTCATCACGCGCTCGCGCAAGGTGTCATATGCCCAGTTATAAAACATGGTGTACGGCAGGAAGAACAGGAAGAAACCTATTTCCAGTGTGAATGCCTGTAGCAGGCTGACGTTCAGCACATATGCCACAATGCTCACCCCGATAACGATAAAACCACTCTCAAAACCTAACGCATGAAATGCGCGTACTTTAGCCGTACGTTTCACCAGATGTGACGGCCACAAGCGGTCAAACAGAGCGTTATAAATGATATTCCAGATCATCGCCGTAGTCGCCAGAAGTACGGTCAATCCGCCCATTTCCAGCACCGAGCGCTGCATCAACCATGCGGTGGTTGGCGCGAGAACCGCGGTAGCAATGCCCTCAAAACAGACGGCGTGAAAAATACGCTCCAGTAACGAGCGGCGTTGGACTGTATCGTGTTGCATAACCTAAAACCTTCTTTGATGCCCGGATAACGGAATGGTGGCAATTTTATCGTTTTATGTGATATCTAAAAGATAGAATCCATCGATAAAGTAGATACTTCATGCGCTACTCCCCTGAGGCATTAACGGCATTTGTTGAGACCGTGTCCTGCGGTTCGTTTTCTGCGGCGGCGCGGCGGTTACGCAAAAGCCAGTCCACCATCAGCACGGCGATAGCCAATCTGGAAGCCGATCTCGGCTTTGCGCTGTTTGACCGCACTTCGCGCCAGCCAGTGCTCACTGAACAAGGTAAGCGGGTACTCGGTTATGTGCAGGCGATTCTGTCGGCGAGCGATCGGCTGGACGAAGCGGCAATTTCGCTGTCGGGCGAAACGGAAGCACGTCTGACCTTTGTGCTTTCGGACACGCTGCACCCTGATGTGCTGGAAGAATTGATGGTGCAGTTTGACCGACTGTTTCCGCATACCGAATTTGAATGTCTGATTGGCGAAGATGAGGACGTGATCGATCTGCTGCAAAAGGGGCGTGCGCAGGTTGGTCTGATTGAAGCGCGAGAGGATTACCCCACGGACATGGGCGTCACGCGCCTGCCGATGCAAACCTTGATGGGGTTGTACGTTGCGGCTTCGCATCCGCTGGCGGCGCAGGAAAAACTGCAGTGGGAGCAGCTGCATACCTGGCGCGAGCTGCGTCTGAATACCTATCTGGAAAGCGGCACCAACGTGGCGCGCGGTCCCGTGTGGTCCGCTCCCAACTATTTATTATTACTGAGTATGGCAGTGCAGGGGTTTGGCTGGTGCACGCTGCCTTGCGCGCTGGTGGAGGAATTTGCCGCGGAGAAGCCGCTGGTGCAACTGAAGGTCCCCGGCTGGCCAAAAGCTATCTCTATCGACCTGCTGTGGAACAAGAAATCCCCGCCTGGCGTGGCGGGAAGCTGGCTACGCGATCATTTACAGCAGGGTGGCATCACGATGACAGATAAATGATACACATTTCCTTTGTGATAAAAATCACCATTTTTTAAACAACTAAGATAACTATTCTTAACAATCATCTACTATGACGCTGTTATTTTGCGCTGAGGTGGTGATGAAAGAGGTTGTGATAGTGGGGGCGTTACGGACACCGATTGGCTGCTTCCAGGGAACGCTGGCGCGTCACTCTGCCGTTGAGCTAGGCAGTATGGTGGTCAGGGCGTTAATGGAACGCACCGGAGTGGATGTTCACGCAATTGATGAAGTCATCCTCGGTCAGGTGCTCACGGCGGGTGCAGGGCAAAACCCGGCGCGCCAGTCCGCTATCAACGGGGGGCTACCTAATACCGTTTCAGCCATCACCATTAACGATGTTTGTGGCTCGGGCCTGAAAGCGCTGCATCTGGCGACCCAGGCTATCCAGTGTGGCGAAGCCGATATTGTGATTGCCGGCGGGCAAGAGAACATGAGCCGCGCGCCACATGTCCTGACTGACAGTCGTACCGGGGCACAGTTGGGTAACAGTCAACTGGTCGACAGTCTGGTGCATGACGGGCTGTGGGATGCCTTCAACGATTACCATATGGGCGTTACTGCAGAAAACCTGGCGCGGGAATACGGTATCAGCCGTGAATTACAGGATGCCTACGCGCTTCATTCGCAGCATAAAGCACGGATGGCAATCGATGCCGGACGCTTTAAAGATGAAATTGTGCCGGTGGTGACGCAGCGTAACGGGCAATCGATCGTGGTGGACACCGACGAACAGCCAAGAACCGATGCCAGCGCTGAAGGACTGGCGCGTCTGGATCCTACCTTTGACAGGCTCGGTTCCGTTACGGCAGGTAATGCGTCATCCATCAACGATGGTGCCGCTGCCGTGATGATGATGAGCGAATCCAGGGCCAGGGAACTGAATTTACCCGTGCTGGCGCGTATTCGCGCCTTTGCCAGCGTCGGGGTCGATCCGGCATTGATGGGCATTGCGCCAGTGTATGCGACCCGGCGCTGCCTTGAGCGAGTTGGCTGGCAACTGGCGGATGTCGACCTTATCGAAGCCAACGAAGCCTTCGCCGCGCAGGCGCTTTCCGTCGGGAAAATGCTGGAGTGGGATGAACGGCGGGTGAATGTGAACGGCGGAGCCATTGCGCTGGGTCATCCGATTGGCGCATCGGGTTGCCGTATTCTGGTTTCGCTGGTTCACGAAATGGTTAAACGTCGGGCGCACAAGGGCCTGGCAACGCTGTGTATCGGCGGTGGTCAGGGCGTCGCGCTCGCCATTGAACGCGATTAACGACCTTAGGTTTCCCTTCTCAAACGCCTTCCCTGCTGTATCACTTCTGCACCTGTAAAAAAGCCCTCCAGCGGGAGGGCAAGGCCAGTGGCAGAAACATACATTCTAAAACCTCGTCAATTTATCAAAACAATGTTTCATTTCATGTGGTTGACAGCGCAATTTGTTAGAAATGGCGTGTGAACGTGTCTTTAGCACGACTGTATTTTCAGTGCGTTATCCCTGCCGCTACTGCGTTACTCTTTTGATTTATCACATATCTAATTGTTTTAAATGATTTTATTTGAATCAATATTGCTATTTATAGACGCTAGCGTGATCGCAGCTACACTTTTGATATTAACTTACATAAAAAGTGAAACATCGTTTTAGTTATAATTGAAAACGTGTTCCGGGAGGGATATCATGAACGCATTAGGCAAAAACGGAACAGCGTTTTGCTATCGTTCAAGAATTCACGGTCAATTTATCACTGGAGGTAAATGTGGACGTAAGACAAAGTATTCACAGTGCGCATGCTAAAACCCTGGACACTCAGGCGCTGCGTAATGAATTTTTGGTAGAGCAGGTATTTGTCGCAGACGAATACACCATGGTTTACAGCCACATCGACCGCATCATTGTTGGTGGCATTATGCCAGTGGCCAAAACTGTTTCCGTTGGCGGTGAAGTCGGCAAACAGTTGGGCGTAACGTATTTCCTCGAGCGTCGTGAATTAGGCGTGATCAACATCGGTGGTCCGGGCACGATTACCGTTGACGATCAGTGCTATGAGATTGGTCATCGCGATGCGTTGTACATCGGGAAAGGGGCAAAAGAAGTCGTTTTTGCGAGTCTTGATGCAGCGAAACCGGCGAAGTTTTACTACAACTGCGCGCCAGCACACACGACTTATCCAACCAAAAAAGTCACGCCAGCAGACGTTGCGCCAGTTACTCTGGGTGATGACCTCACCAGTAACCGTCGTACCATCAACAAATACTTCGTGCCGGATGTGCTGGAAACCTGCCAGTTGAGCATGGGGCTGACCGAACTGGCGCCGGGCAACCTGTGGAACACTATGCCATGCCATACCCATGAACGCCGTATGGAAGTCTATTTCTACTTCAACATGGAAGAAGACACCTGCGTATTCCATATGATGGGGCAGCCTCAGGAAACGCGTCATATTGTGATGCATAACGAGCAGGCCGTCATTTCCCCAAGCTGGTCTATTCACTCTGGCGTTGGCACAAAAGCCTATACGTTCATTTGGGGCATGGTCGGCGAAAACCAGGTCTTTGATGACATGGATCACGTCGCAGTAAAAGATCTGCGCTAGTCGCGGGCGGCAACTCAGCCTGTCGGTGATGGGCAATATGATAAATAAGGATTAACAATGATTTTGAATGCATTCTCTCTTGAAGGTAAAGTCGCCGTTGTGACCGGTTGTGACACCGGTCTGGGCCAGGGTATGGCGCTGGGTCTGGCGGAAGCGGGCTGCGATATCGTGGGTATCAACATCGTTGAACCGACCGAAACCATCGAACGCGTTACCGCGCTGGGTCGTCGCTTTTTAAGCCTGACCGCCGACCTGCGTCAGATTGACGGCATCCCGGCGCTGCTGGAGCGCGCAGTGGCAGAATTCGGCCATATAGACATTCTGGTCAACAACGCGGGTCTTATTCGTCGTGATGATGCGATCGATTTCAGCGAAAAAGACTGGGATGACGTGATGAACCTGAACATTAAGAGCGTATTCTTTATGTCCCAGGCGGCGGCGAAGCACTTTATCGCTCAGGGCAACGGCGGCAAAATTATTAACATCGCCTCCATGCTTTCTTTCCAGGGCGGCATCCGCGTTCCGTCTTACACCGCATCAAAAAGCGGTGTGATGGGCGTCACCCGTCTGATGGCGAACGAGTGGGCAAAACACAATATCAATGTCAATGCGATTGCACCGGGCTACATGGCGACCAACAACACGCAACAGCTGCGGGCTGATGAGCAGCGTAGCGCAGAAATCCTCGATCGCATCCCGGCGGGCCGCTGGGGTCTGCCTGACGATCTGAAGGGACCGATCGTGTTCCTGGCATCCAGCGCATCTGACTACATCAACGGCTATACCGTTGCGGTAGACGGTGGCTGGTTGGCGCGTTAATTCGCCCTCCCGTATCAACGAACCCTGCCAACTGGCAGGGTTTTTCAGTTTAGCATTATAGAGAACATGTGATACCGGCTGAGGATTCTGTTCACCTCAGTTGCATCATTTCTCTGAAGCGCAGATACCCGTGAACGTAGCGATACTCAGAAAATTAAAAAAGAAATGCTGGCCAACAGATATGGAAAGTTGATCACATCTTTGGTTCACTGGAGTCACGGTAACGAACGCGAGAACAATGATGAAAACGATCGGTCTGTTAGGCGGTATGAGCTGGGAATCGACCATTCCTTATTATCGACTCATTAATGAAGGCGTGAAGCAGCGTTTGGGCGGTTTGCATTCGGCGCAGATCCTGCTGCACAGCGTGGATTTCCATGAGATTGAGCTGTGTCAGAGTCGCGGTGAGTGGGATAAAGCGGGCGATATTCTGGCGCAGGCTGCGCTGGGGTTACAGCAGGCGGGCGCAGAAGGAATTGTGTTGTGTACCAACACCATGCATAAGGTGGCCGGGGCGATTGAAACCGCCTGCGATGTGCCGTTTCTGCACATTGCTGATGCGACAGGACGCGCCATCAGCCAGCAGAAAATGAGCAACGTGGCGCTGCTCGGCACGCGCTACACCATGGAGCAGGATTTCTACCGCGGGCGCTTACAGACTGAATTTGGCATTAGCACGCCGATCCCCGAACAGGCTGACCGCCAGAAGATTAACCAGATAATCTTTGATGAGTTGTGTCTCGGCGAATTTAGCGATGCCTCGCGCGATTATTACCTCAGCGTGATTAACGCGCTGGCGCGTCAGGGCGCACAGGGGGTTATTTTTGGCTGTACCGAGATTGGTCTGCTGGTTCCCGCAGAGTTAAGCCCGATCCCGGTGTTCGATACGGCGGCCATTCACGCAGCGGATGCGGTGGAGTTTATGCTGTCGTAGGCCGGTCTAAAATAGCGTCCAGCGGATCGAGCAGATGCGGAAGATGGGTTTGCAGATGTGTCGTGAACGCATCAACCAGCGCTGATGCGGGTCGATGCAATGGGCGGATCAGACTCACGGTAAACGGTACGTTGATACTGAAACGGCGGACGACAACGCCGCTGGCGGCATAATCCAGAGCCGTGAGAGGATTGACCACCGAGATCCCCGCCCCGGCACGCACCATCGCACAAACGGAGGCGGCGCTATGCGTCTCTACGACCATACGCCGTTTTACCTCATGCTCGAGGAACAGGGCATCCAGCAGTTGGCGGTAGCTATCCGTTCGTGACAGGCTAATATAGTTTTCACCCTGAAAATCCTGTGGCGTTAAAACCGATTTTTCAGCCAGCGGGTGCCCTTGCGGTAATACGCAGACTTCATCTAATGAGAGCAGCTCCGTGCGTTGGGTTCCTGCAGGGGTATGCAGCGTTTCTGTTATGCCTAAATCGTGACGCTGTGCCGACAGCCACTCCTCCAGCAGGGGGGACTCCTGCGGCACAATCTGAATATTGACCTGCGGGAAGCGCGCCAGAAACGGGTGTAGCAGCGATGGCAAAAAGGATTGCGAAAATACCGGCAGACAGACGATAGACAGCTCGCCCTGGCGGAACTCGCGCAGGCTTTCGGCGGCGCTCACGATCCGCTCCAGACCGTACCAGGAACGCTGTACCTCTTCAAATAACCGCAGCCCTTGCACCGTGGGGTGGAGACGTCCACGGCTGCGCTCAAACAGCTTTAATCCCAGTACCTGCTCAAACCGCGCCAGCTCGCGGCTGACGGTCGGCTGTGAGGTATTCAGCATCCGCGCGGCTTCCGTGAGATTTCCTGCCGTCATGATGGCGTGAAAGATTTCGATATGGCGCAAGTTAACGGCAGGCATGGGCAATCCTCGAGTCAGTTAGTCCATATCATTTTTGCATAGACTCACGATAAAACGATATTTTTTATTCTCTTCTGGCTGTGGCGTAATCATAAAAAAGATAATGACTGGAGTCCGCTATGCCACGCCCGCTCAATAATACCGACACCGACCTGACCGCCGATAACCTGCTACGCCTGCCTGCTGAATTCGGCTGCCCGGTGTGGGTTTATGATGCGCAGATTATCCGCGCGCAAATTGCCAAACTGAGCCAGTTTGACGTGGTGCGTTTTGCTCAGAAGGCGTGCTCGAATATTCACATCCTGCGCCTGATGCGCGAGCAGGGCGTGAAGGTCGATTCGGTATCATTAGGTGAGATTGAACGTGCGCTGGCGGCGGGCTATAAGCCGGGCGGTGATGAGATCGTCTTTACTGCCGATATGATTGATGCGGCAACGCTCGCACGAGTGCATGAACTGCAAATTCCGGTCAACGCCGGGTCGGTGGATATGCTCGAGCAACTGGGCCAGGTGTCACCGGGCCACCGCGTGTGGCTGCGTGTTAACCCAGGCTTCGGTCACGGGCACAGCCAGAAGACGAATACGGGCGGTGAAAACAGCAAACACGGTATCTGGTACAGCTCACTTCCGGCGGCGTTGCAGGTGATTCAGCGCTACCAACTGAAACTGGTCGGTATTCACATGCATATTGGCTCTGGCGTGGATTATGGACACCTGGAGCAGGTGTGCGGTGCGATGGTGCGTCAGGTCGTTGAGTTTGGTCAGGATCTGGAGGCGATCTCGGCGGGCGGCGGTTTATCCATTCCGTATCGCGAAGAGGAAGAGGCGATTAACACCGATCACTACTTCGGTCTGTGGAACGCCGCGCGTGAGCAAATTGCTAAACATCTGGGGCATCCGGTGAAGCTTGAGATCGAACCGGGACGTTTCCTGGTGGCGGAAGCGGGTGTGCTGGTGGCGCAGGTGCGCAGCGTGAAGGCGATGGGTAGCCGTCACTTTGTGTTGATTGACGCAGGTTTTAACGATCTGATGCGCCCGGCAATGTACGGCAGCTATCATCATATTTCGGCGTTGGCGGGGGACGGTCGTTCGCTGGAACAGGCTCCGCAACTGGAAACCGTGGTTGCCGGGCCACTGTGTGAATCGGGTGACGTGTTTACCCAGCAGGAGGGCGGCAAAGTCGAAACCCGTCTGTTGCCAGCTGTCGTGCCCGGGGATTATCTGGTGCTGCACGATACCGGCGCCTATGGTGCGTCGATGTCGTCGAACTATAATAGTCGTCCGCTGCTGCCGGAAGTGCTGTTTGACAACGGCGCTGCGCGGCTGATTCGCCGTCGCCAGACCATTGAAGAGCTGCTGGCGCTGGAACTGTTTTGAGTGAATGCCCGATGGTGTTCATCGGGCTTACGCTGCTTTGAGGAGGAATCTGGAGAATCTGGTTAATCGTTTGACGACGAATTGCCTGATTCTGTCAACGTCGAGACGGAGTGTCGACGTACCAGGGTGGGGTTAAAGACGTGAGTGATTTCCGGCAGCGGACGGTTTTCTGCCAGCGCCAGCGCCAGTTCGGCGGCCTGGGTTGCCATCGTCACGATAGGGTAACGTACCGTCGTCAGTCGTGGACGCACGTAGCGGGAAACCAGCACATCATCAAAACCAATTAGTGAAATCTCGCTCGGCACATCAATGCCATTATCATTTAATACGCCCATGGCGCCAGCTGCCATCGAATCGTTATAGCAGGCGACAGCGGTGAAGTTTTTGCCACGTCCCAGCAGCTCCGTCATCGCCTGTTCGCCGCCGCTTTCATCCGGCTCGCCGAAGGTCACCAGCCGATCGTTAACCGGGATATTGCTTTCTGCCAGTGCATCGTAATAGCCCTGCAGACGATCTTCTGCATCCGAAATGCTGTGATTGGAGCACAGGTAGCCGATGCGCGTATGACCCTGCTGGATGAGATGGCGGGTTGCCAGCCATGCGCCGTAACGATCATCCAGGGCAACGCAGCGTTGTTCGAAACCCGGCAGGATGCGGTTGATTAGCACCATGCCGGGGATTTGCTTCATTAATGAGGCCAGTTCCGCGTCCGGGATAATTTTAGCGTGGACCACCAGGGCCGCGCAGCGGTGGCGGATAAGCTGCTCAATTGCCTGCCGTTCTTTCAGTTCGTTATGGTAGCCGTTGCCAATCAGTAAAAAGTTACCGGTGTTATAGGCCACCTGCTCGACAGCTTTAACCATTGCCCCAAAGAATGGATCGGACACATCACCCACCACCAGACCGACGGTTTCTGTGGATTGTTGTGCCAGCGCACGCGCATTGGCGTTGGGGTGGTAGCTGAGTGATTCCATTGCACTCATTACAGCCAGGCGCGATGCTTCGCTGGCTTTGGGGGAATGGTTGATCACTCGAGAAACGGTGGCGACTGATACACCGGCTAGTCGGGCTACGTCCTTTATGGTCGCCATGATAGTACCTGTTGTGGGTAAACGCTTACATTCCGTCAGTGTTACGGAAAACGGCTGGTTGTTCAAGCAGATTGCCCGTCAGGACTTCGCAAATGTGAGCACGGACGAGCGAAGTAAGACAGAAATAGAAAATGAAAATCTTTGCTTACACTTTGCGATGTGCTGTTGCGATTGTTCGCTGGTGAGGGTGTAGACCCGATTGCTAGAGTTGGGGTCCCAGAGGTATTGATAGGTGAAATCGACTTTCGGGTTGATCACAAGATTTACACCAACCTGCGCAGATGCGCAGGTTTTTTTTTGCCTTACGCGTATCTGTAACAGTAAGGGATAATTTACACAACTGGTTGCACTTGGGTTCATTCCTTTGCGTTTTCGAACTGGCATATCAGGCATGTGCAGACCACAATCAAGATCCCAGAGGTATTGATTGGTGAGATTATTCGGTACGCACTTCGTACCCTGTCTCTTGCACCAACCTGCGCGGATGCGCAGGTTTTTTTTCGCCTCTTTTTTCGGATTCCATTTACCTGTCGCGCCCATCTCCCAACTCGTATAATCTGCCAACATTCATCTTTAGATAATCGATGGTACAGGGAGTTGAGATGCTATTAGGGTTTTTTCGGAATGTGTTCCGCGTGCTTTTCCGCGTTCGCCTTACGGGTGATGTCAGTGCGCTACGGGGAGAACGCGTCTTAATCACTCCCAATCATGTCTCTTTTATCGATGGTATGCTGCTGGCGCTGTTCTTACCGATTCGCCCGGTTTTTGCGGTTTACACCTCGATAAGCCAGCAATGGTACATGCGCTGGCTCACCCCGCTGATTGATTTCGTGCCGTTAGACCCCACCAAACCCATGTCGATTAAACATCTGGTACGTCTGGTTGAGCAGGGACGCCCGGTGGTTATCTTCCCTGAAGGCCGTATTTCGACCACCGGTTCATTGATGAAAATCTATGATGGTGCCGGATTTGTCGCTGCGAAATCGGGCGCGACGGTGGTGCCTGTACGCATTGAGGGTGCGGAGCTGAGCTACTTTAGCCGTCTGAAAGGTCTGGTTAAACGACGCGTCTTCCCGCGCATTCAGCTACACATCCTGCCGCCTACCCAGTTACCGATGCCGGAAGCGCCGCGCGCACGCGATCGCCGTAAGATCGCCGGTGAAATGCTGCACCAGATTATGATGGAAGCGCGCATGGCCGTGCGACCGCGTGAAACGTTGTATGAATCATTGCTGTCGGCGAAATACCGCTTTGGCGCAGGCAAAAACTGCATTGAAGACGTTAATTTTACCCCGGACAGCTACCGTAAACTGCTGACCAAAACGCTGTTTGTCGCGCGCATTCTGGAAAAGTACAGCGCAGAAGGCGAGAAGATTGGCCTGATGCTGCCCAACGCGGGGATCAGCGCCGCCGTGATTTTTGGCGCTATTGCCCGTCGACGTATTCCGGCGATGATGAACTACACGGCGGGCGTGAAGGGATTAACCAGCGCCATTACCGCCTCCGAAATCAAAACCATTTTTACCTCCCGCCAGTTTCTCGACAAAGGTAAGCTCTGGCATCTGCCGGAACAGCTCACCCAGGTGCGCTGGGTTTACCTGGAAGATTTAAAAGCCGATGTTACCTTTGGCGATAAGCTGTGGATTTTCTCTCATCTGTTGATGCCACATCTGGCACAGGTGAAGCAGCAACCTGAAGAAGCGGCGGTGATCCTCTTTACCTCAGGCTCTGAGGGCCATCCAAAAGGCGTGGTGCACAGCCACAAAAGTATTCTGGCGAACGTCGAGCAAATTAAAACCATTGCCGACTTCACTGCTGACGATCGCTTTATGTCGGCGCTGCCGCTGTTCCACTCTTTTGGCCTGACGGTGGGGCTGTTCACGCCGCTACTGACCGGTGCAGAAGTCTTTCTCTATCCCAGCCCGCTGCATTATCGCATCGTGCCGGAGCTGGTTTACGACAGGAACTGCACCGTGCTGTTTGGCACCTCGACGTTCCTCGGCAACTATGCGCGCTTTGCCCATCCTTATGATTTCCACCGTCTGCGCTACGTGGTGGCCGGAGCAGAAAAGCTGCAGGACACCACCAAACAGCTGTGGCAGGAGAAGTTTGGTCTGCGCGTGCTTGAAGGTTATGGCGTGACGGAGTGTGCGCCAGTGGTGTCGATTAACGTGCCGATGGCGGCAAAATCGGGCACGGTTGGGCGCATTCTGCCCGGTATGGATGCCCGACTGTTGGCGGTTCCGGGCATTGAAGACGGCGGACGTTTGCAACTGAAAGGCCCAAATATTATGAGCGGCTATTTGCGCGTCGAAAAACCGGGCGTGCTGGAAGTACCGACGGCAGAAAATGCGCAGGGTGAGATTGAACGTGGCTGGTACGACACCGGAGACATTGTGCGCTTTGATGAGAACGGCTTCGTGCAGATTCAGGGGCGTGCCAAGCGCTTTGCGAAAATTGCCGGAGAGATGGTCTCGCTGGAAATGGTGGAGCAACTGGCGCTTGCGGTCTCCGCTGACAAAATGCACGCCACGGCCATCAAAAGTGATGCCAGCAAAGGTGAGGCACTGGTTCTGTTCACCACCGACAGCGAGCTGACGCGTGAAAAACTGCTGCAGTATGCCCGTGCACACGGTGTGCCTGAACTGGCCGTGCCGCGTGATATTCGCCACCTGAAACAACTCCCTCTGCTTGGCAGCGGTAAGCCGGACTTTGTTACTCTGAAAAGCTGGGTTGATGAAGCGGAAAAACAACATGCGTGAGTCAGTACACACTAACACTTCAATCTGGTCAAAAGGGATGATGTCCGTTATCGCCGCGCAGTTTCTGTCGGCGTTTGGCGATAACGCGCTGCTGTTTGCCACGCTGGCGTTGCTAAAGGAGCAATTTTATCCGGACTGGAGCCAGCCGATACTACAAATGGTGTTTGTAGGTGCTTACATTCTTTTTGCCCCGTTTGTCGGGCAGGTGGCGGACAGCTTTGCCAAAGGCAGGGTGATGATGTTTGCCAACGGCCTTAAGCTGTTGGGTGCGGCAAGTATCTGCTTCGGCGTTAACCCTTTTCTGGGGTATACGCTGGTGGGGGTCGGCGCTGCGGCGTATTCCCCGGCCAAGTATGGCATTCTCGGTGAACTGACCACCGGCGACAAGCTGGTAAAAGCCAACGGTCTGATGGAAGCCTCAACCATCGCCGCAATTCTGCTGGGCTCTGTTGCTGGCGGCGTGCTGGCCGACTGGCATGTGATAGCCGCACTCTCTGTCTGCGCGCTGGCCTATGCGGGTGCCGTGGTGGCTAACTTGTCTATTCCAAAACTGGCTGCTGCGCGTCCGGGGCAGTCCTGGCATCTGGGGAAAATGACGCGCAGTTTCTTCTGTGCGGCGTCTTCGCTGTGGCGCAACGGTGAAACGCGTTTCTCGCTGGTGGGAACCAGCCTGTTTTGGGGCGCGGGTGTAACGCTGCGTTTTCTGCTGGTGCTGTGGGTGCCGGTGGCGCTGGGTATTACCGATAACGCCACGCCGACCTATCTTAATGCCATGGTGGCAATTGGGATTGTGGTTGGGGCCGGTGCGGCAGCGAAGTTGGTGACGCTGGAAACCGTGTCTCGCTGTATGCCTGCGGGGATCCTGATTGGCGTCGGCGTACTGTTCTTGTCTCTGCAACATGCGCTGCTGCCGTCCTATGCACTGCTGATGCTCATCGGTGTGCTGGGTGGTTTCTTTGTTGTGCCGCTGAATGCGCTCCTGCAAGAACGCGGTAAAAAAAGCGTCGGTGCAGGCAATGCGATTGCAGTGCAAAATCTGGGTGAAAACAGCGCCATGCTGTTGATGCTCGGGATTTATTCGCTGGCGGTGCTGGTGGGTATTCCGGCGGTTGCTATCGGTATTGGCTTTGGTGGACTGTTTGCGCTGGCGATTACGGCGCTATGGATCTGGCAGCGCCGTCATTAATATAAAGTACCTGTTGTCTGAGTAAGCCGGATACGGCGTTTACGCCGCCATCCGGCAGGATAACCGCATTACACCATCATGGTGCAGGATAGGTATAAACCTGATGCACCGCTTCAATCTCTGCCAGCACCTCTTCGCTTAACTGCAGATGCAAACTTTCAACGTTGGTTTTGAGCTGTTCCATGGTCGTCGCTCCCAGCAGGGTGCTGGCGACAAACGGCTGGCGACGCACAAATGCCAGCGCCATCTGGGCAGGATCCAAATTATGACGTTTAGCGATATCCACGTAAGCCGCGACGGCTTTTTGCGTCTGCTCACCGCTGTAGCGCGTGAAGCGGCTAAACAGCGTATTGCGCGCACCGGCAGGTTTTGCGCCGTTCAGGTATTTACCGGTTAATGTGCCAAAACCCAGGCACGAGTAGGCCAACAGCTCAATACCTTCGTACTGGCTGACTTCCGCCAGTCCCACTTCAAAGCTGCGGTTCAGTAAGCTGTAAGGGTTCTGGATGGTTACAATGCGCGGCAGATCGTGTTTATCCGCAAGATGCAGATAGCGCATCACGCCAAACGCGGTTTCATTGGAAACACCAATGTAGCGAATTTTCCCGGCGCGCTGAAATTCGGTCAGGGCTTCCAGCGTTTCCAGCAGGGTGATCACCGGGGCGGAGTCTGTCCAGCTGTAGCCCAGCTTGCCAAAGCAGTTGGTTGGGCGCTGAGGCCAGTGAACCTGATACAGGTCCAGATAATCGGTTTGCAGGCGTGTGAGGCTGTCGTTAAGCGCCTGACGAATGTTTTTACGGTCCAGTGCCTGATTTGGTCGAATACCGCTGTCATTGTTACGTGACGGACCGCTGACCTTCGAGGCCACGATCAGTTTTTCACGGCTGCCGTGTTTGGCGAGCCAGTTGCCGACGTAGGTTTCCGTGAGCCCCTGGGTTTCAGGGCGCGGCGGGACCGGATACATCTCGGCAACGTCGATTAAATTGATGCCTTGTGCAACGGCATAGTCAAGCTGTGCATGTGCGTCGGCTTCGCTGTTTTGTTCACCAAACGTCATTGTGCCCAGCCCCAGTGTACTGACTTCCAGCGAGCTGTGGGGTATACGGTGATATTGCATAGCCGTTTCCTTTTTATAATCACAACATAAGGATTATAAAAATGGCTGAGGGAAGGGAAAAAGGGAAGCAAAATTGTTAAGGCCAGCGCGCTGCTGACCTCAACCATCAACGCTCAATAATTTGAGACACATCGTCGCGGTTAATCTGCATCGCATTGCCTTGCTGATCGTGGTAGCTCACCAGACCGGTATCGTCATCAATTTCGGGTTTACCGTCGGTCAGGATCATACGACCATCTTTTGTCGCCATCACATAATCACTGCTGCAACCAGAAACGGCAAAAGCCAATCCTACGGCGGAAATTAAAACTGCCCATTTTTTCATCTGTTTATCCTCACATGACCTGCGTCTGACTCTAGTTTAGTAATAACGCGAAGTTATGCAGGGTGAAAGCAGGAAAATCTTAATCTGTGAGAAGGGGAAGGTTAGGAGGTGGTTCGCTCCCCTTGCGAGGAGCGACAAATGCCGTCAGAGAGGATTTTTTTTATTGCGCCACAGGTTCAGTGTCTCTACCGCGATAGAGAAGAACATGGCGAAATAAATATATCCTTTCGGAATATGCACATCGAAACTTTCCAGAATCAGCGTGAAGCCGACCAGAATCAGGAAAGAGAGCGCCAGCATTTTTACCGACGGGTGACGATCCACAAACTCGCCTATTGGGCGCGCTGCAAACATCATTACACCGACGGCAATCACCACCGCCGCCATCATGATAAACAGATGATCGGACAAGCCTACTGCGGTGATGACGGAGTCCAGGCTGAAGATAATGTCTAACAACATGATCTGTACAATCGCCCCAAGGAAAGAAGACACGCGCGTTTTCAGCCCTTCTTCTTCACCTTCAATCGACTCATGGATCTCTTTACTGGCTTTCCAGATTAAGAACAACCCACCGAGCAGAAGGATCAGGTCACGTGCTGAGATCGCCTCGCCAAACACCTCAAACAGCGGATTTGTCAGACGCGTTACCCAGGCGATAGAGGCCAGCAGCGCCAGACGCATGATCATCGCGGCTGCCAGCCCAATACGTCGGGCATGACTGCGTTGCGCGGTCGGGAGTTTGGCTACAACCAGAGAGAGGAAAATAATATTGTCGATCCCAAGAACGATCTCCAGCAGCGTCAGCGTACCGAGCGCTAGCCAGGCGTTAGGATCGGTTATCCATGCAAATAACATCGAACAAAGTCCTGCCAAAAAAAGAAGCGCTAATTATAGGCCCGTAACGCGGCGGGTGAAAGGCCAGGCAGTGCCTATTGTGTCTGGAATAAAAAATGTCGTTCCAGCAGCGCGCGCGTGAAGTTCTTTTTCAGATAAAAACCGCGCGGCAGGGTCAGGATAGGCTCGCCATGTGCGCCAATGGCTTCGGTAAGCGCTTTCGCATTGGCGGCTTTAGGGCGCAGCTGTAACACTTCCCCATGGCGGGCGGTGATACGTTCGACGTGGCCCAACACGATCATGTCCATCAATTCTTCCCAGTCCTGGCGCAGTTGCTGGTCTTCTTCTTCATTTGGGCTCCACAGCAGCGGAGAACCCACGCGCCGCTCTGCTAACGGAATGCTGCGTTCCCCTTCAACCGGCACCCACAACACGCGTTTAAGCTTGTGGCGGACATGGCTGGTTTCCCACGTTACGCCGGTATTGCCGGTTAACGGTGCTACGCAAACGAAGGTGGTTTCTAACGGTTTGCCAAGACTGTCCACAGGGATCGTTTTCAGCTCCACGCCCAGCGTGGCAAAATCCTGTTCCGGCTTGCTGCCCGCGCTGGCCCCAAGCCAAATCTCCAGCAGCACGCCGATCCAGCCTTTATCCCGCTTCAAATCCTGGGGCGTCACGATCCCCGCCATTGCCGCCAGTTCCCCCAACGCGTAGCCCGAGAGCTGCCGTGCCTGGGTAAGCAGTTGAGCCTCAGATTCAGGGGGGGAAAGCAGTGGCTGGAGTTCTGGCATGGCGTTGACCCTTAGGTGAAAAAATGAGCAATGATTTTATACCGAGTGAACAAAGTTTATCTTTTTCCACATGCTTTATTCAATTGTCTGATTTATATTGGTTTTTAAATTTTACCACGCAGAGTTGCGCAACGGTCGATTGGGTTTTCCAATTCTGGTCACTGACAATGAACAGGATCTTACACCATGTTATCCACAGAAAGATGGGATAACTGTGAAAAACCCCCACTACTGTTTCAATTTACAGCCTTGACGTGCGACGAAAATCGAATTTTCACACAAATTGTGCCTAACTTATTGGCACAATCTGTGGATAAAACCAACGCTGGTTGATCTTTCATCAGATCGAAGATCGCATGCGTGACGCATATCACGTTTCTGGGTGTTTATTGGTTGTAAATGATTTTAACTAAATGAATTTATAGGATTAATTTTTATATGTGATGGAGGTCTTATTCAGACTGTTCTGGGTTTTCCCATAGTAATTCCGTACTTCTTCACAACTATATCCACAGAAAAGGTGAATAAAATCTCCTAAGTCGTCCTTCCTCTGTTTATAACTCAGTCCTTTGCTGTGAGTTATTCAGTTGTTATTAGAGTCCCGTGCGCTTCACAGAGTGGTTTACCGCCTCTCAGGAGTGTGAAACAATCGTTTATATATAAGGTTTATGTTGAGGTAGTCCGGTGATTGATGACGATGGCTACCGCCCGAATGTAGGGATAGTAATTTGTAACCGCCAGGGGCAGGTCATGTGGGCCCGGCGATTTGGTCAGCACTCCTGGCAATTCCCGCAAGGCGGGATAAACGCGGGAGAGACAGCAGAGCAGGCGATGTACCGGGAACTGTTTGAAGAAGTGGGCCTCAGTCGTAAAGATGTCCGGATCCTTGCTTCTACTCGTAACTGGTTGCGTTACAAGTTACCGAAACGTTTGGTGCGTTGGGACACGAAGCCGGTTTGTATCGGCCAGAAACAAAAATGGTTTCTTCTGCAATTGATAAGCAGCGATGCTGAGATCAATATGCAAACCAGCAGCACGCCCGAGTTTGATGGCTGGCGTTGGGTGAGTTACTGGTATCCGGTTCGACAGGTGGTGTCATTTAAACGCGATGTCTATCGCAGGGTGATGAAAGAATTCGCAAGTGTTGTGATGGCGCTTCAGGAGAGTACTCCAAAGCCGCAAAGCGCACCTGCGTACAGACGTAAAAGAGGTTAAGCTACGCAAATTATGCTCACCCGCCTGCGCGAAATAGTCGAAAAGGTCGCCAGTGCTCCGCGTCTTAATGAGGCGCTGAATATTCTGGTTACCGACATCTGTCTTGCGATGGATACAGAGGTCTGCTCGGTTTATCTGGCCGATCACGATCGACGTTGTTATTACCTGATGGCGACCCGGGGACTCAAAAAACCACGTGGTCGCACCGTTGCACTTGCGTTTGATGAAGGTATCGTTGGCCTGGTTGGCAGGCTGGCGGAACCTATCAACCTTGCCGATGCGCAAAAACACCCCAGCTTTAAGTACATTCCTTCGGTAAAAGAAGAGCGGTTCCGCGCCTTCTTAGGCGTGCCGATCATTCAGCGCCGCCAGCTATTGGGCGTGCTGGTGGTTCAGCAGCGTGAG
The DNA here is from genome assembly GCF_018342065.1 of Citrobacter sp. FP75. Lineage (GTDB taxonomy): Bacteria > Pseudomonadota > Gammaproteobacteria > Enterobacterales > Enterobacteriaceae > Citrobacter. Next base: position 460,773 of record NZ_JAFDOE010000002.1, read on the forward strand.
CTGCGCCAGTACGATGAAAGCGAAGAATCATTTCTGGTGACGCTCGCCACGCAAATGGCGGCCATTCTTTCTCAGTCGCAGTTAAACGCGCTATTTGGGCAATACCGCCAAACGCGGATTCGTGCGCTGCCCGCAGCGCCAGGCGTGGCGATTGCTGAAGGCTGGCAGGATGCGACTCTGCCGCTGATGGAGCAGGTGTATCAGGCTTCAACGCTGGATCCAGTTCTTGAACGTGAACGACTCACCGGCGCACTGGAAGAAGCCGCGAATGAATTCCGCCGTTACAGTAAGCGTTTCACCGCCGGGGCGCAGAAAGAAACGGCGGCAATCTTCGATCTTTACTCGCACCTGCTTTCCGATACCCGCCTGCGCCGTGAGCTGTTTGCCGAAGTGGATAACGGCTCGGTGGCCGAGTGGGCGGTTAAAACGATCATCGAGAAGTTTGCCGAACAGTTTGCCGCGCTGAGCGATAACTATCTCAAAGAGCGGGCCGGGGATTTACGTGCGCTCGGCCAGCGTCTGCTGTTCCATCTTGATGACTCTGTTCAGGGGCCGAATGCATGGCCGGAACGCTTCGTGCTGGTAGCGGATGAGCTTTCCGCGACAACTCTGGCCGAACTTCCACAGGATAGACTGGTTGGCGTGGTGGTCAGAGACGGTGCCGCCAACTCCCATGCGGCGATTATGGTGCGCGCGCTGGGCATTCCAACCGTGATGGGCGCCGATATTCAGCCGTCGATATTACACCGTCGCACGCTGGTGGTGGACGGTTATCGCGGCGAGGTACTGGTCGATCCTGAACCGGTATTGATCCAGGAATATCAGCGTCTCATCAGTGAAGAGATTGAACTGAGCCGTCTGGCGGAAGATGACGTCAACCAGCCTGCTCAGTTGAAAAGCGGCGAGCGCGTGAAGGTGATGCTCAACGCTGGGCTGAGTCCAGAACATGAAGAGAAACTGGGGAGCCGCATCGACGGCATCGGTCTGTACCGCACCGAAATCCCGTTTATGCTGCAAAGCGGCTTTCCGTCGGAAGAAGAACAGGTTGCCCAGTATCAGGGCATGCTGCAGATGTTTAACGACAAGCCGGTAACCCTGCGTACGCTTGATGTCGGGGCTGATAAACAACTGCCTTACATGCCAATCAGCGAAGAGAATCCGTGTCTTGGCTGGCGTGGGATCCGCATTACGCTCGATCAGCCGGAGATCTTTTTGATCCAGGTTCGCGCGATGCTGCGTGCCAATGCGGCGACCGGCAACCTGAGCATTTTGCTGCCGATGGTCACCAGTATTGATGAAGTGGACGAAGCGCGACGCTTAATTGAGCGCGCCGGACGCGAAGTGGAAGAGATGATCGGCTACGCGATCCCGAAACCGCGCATCGGTATCATGCTAGAAGTCCCGTCGATGGTGTTTATGCTGCCGCATCTGGCGAACAGGGTTGATTTTATCTCGGTCGGGACCAACGACCTGACCCAGTATATTCTGGCGGTCGATCGTAACAACACGCGGGTAGCCAGCATCTATGACAGCCTGCATCCGGGGATGTTACGCGCGTTGGCGATGATTGCCCAGGAAGCCGAGAGAAGCGGCATCGATTTACGCTTGTGCGGCGAAATGGCGGGCGACCCAATGTGTGTGACCATTTTAATTGGCCTGGGTTTTCGCCATTTGTCGATGAACGGTCGTTCCGTCGCGCGGGTGAAATACCTGCTGCGCCACATCGATTTTGACGAAGCGCAAACGCTGGCGCAGCGCAGCCTGGAAGCACAACTGGCGACAGAAGTGCGCCATCAGGTGGCGGCGTTTATGGAACGACGCGGTATGGGCGGTTTGATTCGAGGGGGATTGTAGATCTGTATCGACTGATAAGCATCGCGCCATCAGGCATGCCTGGGGATGTCATGGCTTACCTATACAGATCTTTTACATCTTCCCGGCATCCGCTGTGATCCCCTTGTGCTATCATTCGCACCTTCGGAGCGCCTGTATTATACAGGCGCGCTTATCAATTGCTGTCTGACTTCAGCGAAATAACAAGAACTTGTGGTGACAGATGACCAGTAGCTATCTGCATTTTCCGGAATTCGATCCGGTCATTTTCTCAATTGGACCCGTCGCGCTTCACTGGTACGGCCTGATGTATCTGGTGGGCTTTATTTTCGCGATGTGGCTGGCAACGCGCCGTGCTAATCGCCCGGGCAGTGGCTGGACCAAAAACGAAGTAGAGAACTTACTGTATGCAGGCTTCCTCGGGGTGTTCCTTGGCGGGCGTATTGGCTACGTACTGTTCTACAACTTCTCACTGTTCCTTGAGAACCCACTGTATCTGTTCCGCGTCTGGGATGGCGGAATGTCCTTCCACGGTGGGCTTATCGGCGTGATTCTGGTGATGATTATCTTCGCCAAACGCACCAAGCGTTCGTTCTTCCAGGTGTCGGACTTTATTGCCCCGCTGATTCCGTTTGGTCTGGGCGCTGGGCGTCTGGGCAACTTTATCAACGGTGAACTGTGGGGACGCGTGGATCCGAATTTCTCGTACTCCATGCTGTTCCCGGGCTCCCGCACCGAAGATATCTTACTGCTGCAAACCAACCCGCAGTGGCAGTCTATTTTCGATACCTACGGCTCGTTGCCCCGTCACGCATCCCAGCTTTATGAAATGGCGCTGGAAGGCGTTGTGCTGTTTATCATTCTTAACCTGTTCATTCGTAAACCGCGCCCGATGGGATCGGTCTCCGGGCTGTTCCTGATTGGCTACGGCGCGTTTCGTATCATCGTTGAATTTTTCCGCCAGCCGGATCAGCAGTTTACCGGCGAATGGGTACAGTACATCAGTATGGGGCAGATATTGTCTATCCCGATGATTGTCGCTGGTATCATTATGATGGTTTGGGCGTACCGCCGCAGCCCACAGCAACACGCTTCCTGAGGAACCATGAAACAGTATTTAGAACTGATGCAAAAAGTGCTCGATGAAGGCACACAGAAAAACGATCGTACCGGAACCGGAACGCTTTCCATTTTTGGACATCAGATGCGTTTTAATCTGCAGGAAGGGTTCCCGCTGGTTACGACTAAACGCTGCCATTTGCGCTCTATTATTCACGAACTGCTGTGGTTTTTGCAGGGCGACACTAACGTGGCCTACCTGCATGAAAATAACGTCTCTATCTGGGATGAATGGGCAGATGAAAATGGCAATCTTGGCCCGGTTTACGGTAAACAGTGGCGCGCGTGGCCAACGCCAGATGGTCGCCATATTGATCAGATAACCACGGTACTCAACCAGCTGAAAAATGACCCGGACTCTCGCCGTATCATCGTTTCCGCATGGAACGTAGGTGAGCTGGATAAGATGGCGCTGGCACCGTGCCACGCGTTCTTCCAGTTCTATGTGGCAGACGGCAAGCTCTCCTGTCAGCTGTACCAGCGTTCGTGCGATGTGTTCCTCGGCCTGCCGTTCAACATTGCCAGCTACGCCTTACTGGTACACATGATGGCACAGCAGTGCGAGCTTGAAGTCGGTGATTTTGTCTGGACCGGCGGCGACACGCACTTGTACAGTAATCATATGGATCAAACGCATCTGCAGCTCAGCCGCGAACCTCGCGCGTTGCCGAAGTTGGTCATCAAGCGTAAGCCTGACTCAATCTTCGACTATCGTTTCGACGATTTCGAGATTGAAGGCTACGATCCGCACCCAGGCATTAAAGCGCCGGTTGCTATCTAACCGTACGCTACCCTGCCATGACCGACGCCATCGCGCGTCGGTTTTTTTTGCCCAAAATTCAGTTCCTCGACGCTGATTCCTGAAATTTTGCAAGGCGCTGCAACGGCATAAATATTCCCCAAAGCTTGCCGAACAACTTGAATTTCCCACTCGTCATTCTTTTCCTCCTCGCCATACTGGTGACATGAAAAAACAACAAGGCTATACGCTCATTGAAACACTGGTGGCAATGCTCATTGTTGTCGCTCTCAGCGCATCAGGACTTTACGGCTGGCAACGTTGGCAGCAACAGCAACGGTTGTGGCAAACCGCTAGTCAGGTGCGGGACTATCTGCTGCAACTGCGTGAGGATGCCAACTGGCATAACCGCGACCATGTCATCAGCGTTATCAGAGAGGGAACCTCATGGTGTCTGGTTAGTTCTGTCGCTGCTCAGAATACGTGCAAGCCCGTTTCGCCGTTGGTGTTAACTCCGCGCTGGGACGACGTCGAGATGGCAGACATGACGCCATCGCTGACCTTTTTTGGCCTGCGCAACACCGCATGGGCCGGGCATATTGGCCTGAAAAATGCGGCGGGTGAATGGTGGGTGGTGGTATCGGGCTGGGGACGAATCCGTCTTTGCGGGCGTGATGAGGCAAATGTATGTCGGTAAATGAGCATGGTTTTTCACTACTGGAGGTGCTGATAGCGATGGTCATAAGCAGCGTTTTACTGCTGGGGGCAGCACGCTTTTTGCCGGCGCTTCAGCGTGATATTTTGCTTAACACGCGCCAGTTAGCCCTTGAGGATGAACTTTGGCAGCGGGTTTATACGGTGGCGAAACATCTCCAGCGAGCGGGGTATTGTCGCGGAAACTGTGGCGGCGAGGGGCTGGTGATATCGGGTCACGGTGATTGCGTCATTGCGCGTTGGGACGCTAACGGTAACGGCGTTTGGGAAACCACCCCGGCAAAAGACGCAGACCAGGTAGGCTTTCGTTTACAAGACAAGGTACTGGAAACCTTACGTGGTGCGACATCCTGCGGCGGAAAGGGCTGGGATAAAATGACCGATCCTGACGCTGTACTGATTGAGACATTTCAGGTTGAACGCCAGAATATAAGCGGATTTGCGCCCGTCCTGACTCTGCGTTTGCGCGGAGCCAGCAAAATTGAGCCACAAAAAGCCATTGATGCGCGCTATAGCGTCACGGGATTTAACCTGTGAACCGGGAACGCGGCATATCGTCTCTGGCGATGGTACTTTTGCTTTTGTTGCTCGGCGGCCTGTTACTCCAGGGACTGAGTCAACAGGAAGCCAGTTTTGCTTCCCGCATTGCTGCGGAAAGCCAGTCTTTGCAACGCCAGGCCGTGGTGCAATCCGTCATGGAATGGGGACGTATGCAGCCCTGGCTGCTGCAACCCACCGTGCAGTGTCGGCGAGATTCAACAGTGAATGCAGCCGTTTGCCTGCGATTGCATGACGATAATAACGTGTTGCTTATTGCACACTATGAAGGGATGTCACTATGGCGGCAGGGCGAGATTATCGACGACCATATCGTGTTTTCTGCACATGGCTGGAGCGATTTCTGCCCACTAAGGGAGGGAGCACTATGTCAGCTACCCTGAACCAGCAACGCGGTTTTAGCCTGCCTGAAGTGATGTTGGCATTGGTACTTATGATTATGATTGTGACTGCGTTGTCGGGGTATCAACGGGTGTTAATGAACAGTTTTCTCATCAGAAGTCAGTACCAGCAGCTTTGGCGACATGCGTGGATGCAAACCCAGATGACTGTATTTTCGCCGCCGTTAAACTGGCAGGTAAACCGAATGCAGACAACGCGGGCGGGATGTGTCAGCATCAACGCCAAACTTTCTTCCCCCCTGGGCAGGCAAGGTCAAATGACACGTCTGCACTGCCCGAACAGTCAGTAGTCAGGAGTCGCTATGTTAAGGGTCTACCACTCCAATCGCCTGGATGTGCTGGAAGCGTTAATGGAATATATCGTTGAGCGCGAGCGGCTGGACGATCCCTTTGAACCTGAAATGATCCTGGTCCAAAGTACCGGCATGGCGCAGTGGCTACAAATGACTCTGGCACAGAAGTTTGGTATTGCCGCCAATATTGAATTCCCGTTACCCGCGAGTTTTATCTGGGATATGTTTGTCCGCGTACTGCCTGACATCCCGAAAGAGAGCGCATTCAGCAAGCAAAGTATGAGCTGGAAGCTGATGACGCTGTTGCCGCAGTTGCTGGGCAACGAAGCGTTCACGCTGCTGCGCCACTATCTGACCGACGATACCGACAAGCGCAAGCTGTTTCAGCTCTCCTCACGTGCGGCTGACCTGTTTGACCAGTACTTAGTCTACCGTCCTGACTGGCTGACGCAGTGGGAAGCGGGGAAGCAGGTTGAAGGATTGGGTGAGTCTCAGGTCTGGCAGGCGCCGTTGTGGAAAGCGCTGGTGGAATACACCGCAGAGCTTGGGCAAGAGCGCTGGCACCGTGCCAATTTGTATCAGCGGTTTATTCAGACTCTGGAAAATGCTCCGGACTGCCCGCAAGGACTGCCCGCGCGCGTCTTTATTTGCGGTATTTCCGCGCTGCCGCCCGTATATCTTCAGGCATTGCAGGCGTTGGGTAAGCACATTGAAATTCATCTGCTGTTTACCAATCCTTGTCGTTACTACTGGGGCGATATTAAAGATCCTGCGTATCTGGCGAAGCTGCTGACGCGCCAGCGTCGGCACAGCTTTGAAGAACGCCATCTGCCGCTGTTTCGTGATAGCCAGAATGCCGAAGGCTTGTTTAACAGCGAGGGTGAGCAGGATGTCAGTAACCCCTTGCTGGCCTCGTGGGGAAAACTGGGGCGCGACTATATTTACCTGCTTTCCGAGCTGGAAAACAGCCAGGAACTGGATGCGTTTGTGGATATCACGCCCGATAATCTTTTGCATAATATTCAGTCGGATATCCTGGAGCTGGAAAGTCGGGCCGTAGCGGGCGTGACGCTGAAGGAGTATTCGCGCAGCGATAATAAACGCTTGCTTGAGCCGAATGATGCCAGCGTGACGTTTCATGTCTGCCATAGCCCGCAGCGTGAGGTGGAGATTCTTCATGACCGACTGCTGGCGATGCTTGCGGCGGACCCAACGCTGACGCCGCGCGATATCATCGTCATGGTGGCGGATATCGACAGCTACAGCCCATTCATTCAGTCGGTCTTCGGCAGTGCGCCAGCCGATCGCTACTTACCGTATGCCATTTCAGATCGTCGCGCGCGCCAGTCTCACCCCGTGTTACAAGCCTTTATTAGCCTGCTGTCGCTGCCGGACAGTCGCTTCGTCTCAGAGGATGTGCTGGCATTGCTGGATGTTCCCGTGCTGGCGGCGCGCTTCAACATCAACGAAGAAGGGCTGCGCTATCTCCGCTTGTGGGTTAATGAATCGGGAATTCGCTGGGGCATCGACGACGACAACGTGCGTGAACTGGAACTGCCGCCGACCGGCCAGCATACCTGGCAATTTGGGTTAACGCGTATGCTGCTGGGCTATGCGATGGAAAGTGCGCAGGGGGAGTGGCAATCCGTACTGCCGTATGATGAATCCAGCGGTTTGATCGCCGAACTGGTGGGACATCTGGCTTCGTTATTGATGAAACTGAACCTCTGGCGTCGTGGCCTGGCGCAGGAGCGTCCACTGGAAGAATGGCTGCCAGTTTGCAGTGACATGCTCAATGATTTCTTCTTGCCGGATGTGGATACCGAAGCGGCAATGACGCTGATTAAAGATCAGTGGCAGGCCATTATCGCTGAAGGGCTGGGGGCAAAATATGGTGAGGCTGTGCCGCTTTCGCTATTACGCGATGAGCTGGCGCAGCGGCTCGATCAGGAACGCATCAGTCAACGCTTCCTCGCGGGTCCGGTAAATATTTGTACTCTGATGCCGATGCGCTCGATTCCATTCAAGGTGGTGTGCCTGCTGGGTATGAACGATGGCGTTTATCCGCGCCAGCTTGCGCCGTTGGGTTTTGATCTGATGAGCCAAAAACCGATGCGTGGCGACCGAAGCCGCCGCGATGATGACCGCTATCTGTTTCTGGAAGCCTTAATCTCGGCGCAGCAAACGCTCTATATCAGCTACATTGGCCGCTCAATTCAGGATAACAGCGAGCGCTTTCCGTCGGTGCTGGTGCAGGAGCTGCTGGACTACATCGGGCAAAGCCACTATTTACCGGGTGATGAAGCGCTTACCTGTGATGAAAGCGAAGCCAGGGTCAAAGCACATATCACCCGTTTGCATACCCGCATGCCTTTTGACGCGCAAAACTATCTGCCGGGTGAACAGCAAAGTTATGCCCGCGAGTGGCTGCCTGCGGCGAGCCTGGCAGGAAAAGCGCACGCTGATTTTGTGCAACCACTGCCGTATGTCATGCCTGAAACCCTGACGCTGGAAACGCTGCAGCGATTTTGGGCGCACCCGGTGCGGGCTTTTTTCCAGATGCGGCTACAGGTGAACTTCCGCTCTGAAGACAGTGAGATCCCAGAAACAGAACCCTTTATCCTCGAGGGGCTAACCCGCTATCAGCTTAATCAGCAGCTGCTTAACACGCTGGTTGAAGAGAATGATGCAGAGCGTTTGTTCCGCCACTTCCGTGCGGCAGGCTCGTTACCTTATGGGGCATTTGGCGAAATCCTGTGGGATGCCCAGCGCCAGGAGATGCAGTCGCTTGCTGAGCGCATTATCGCCTGCCGCCAGCCGGGTCAGAGCATGGAAATCGATCTAAACTGCAGCGGTGTGCAAATCACCGGATGGCTACCGCAAGTTCAGCAGGACGGTTTGTTGCGCTGGCGCCCATCTCTGATAAGCGTTTCGCAAGGCGTGCAACTTTGGCTGGAACATCTTGTCTATTGTGCCAGTGGCGGAACGGGGGAGAGCCGACTGTTTCTGCGTAAAGATGCAGAGTGGCGTTTTCCTCCGCTGGATACTGAGCAGGCAATGCTCTATCTGGCGCAGCTTATTGACGGATATCGCGAGGGCATGTCATCGCCGTTGTTGGTACTGCCTGAAAGCGGCGGCGCGTGGATAAAAACCTGTTATGACGCCACAAATGATGCCATGTTAGAGGATGACGATACGCGGCAAAAAGCGCGTAGCAAGTTTTTGCAGGCATATGAAGGCAACATGATAGTACGCGGTGAGGGTGATGATATCTGGTATCAGCGCCTGTGGCGTCAACTGGAGCCGGATACGCTGGAGGCCATTATTTCGCAGTCTCAGCGCTACCTTTTACCGCTATTTCGCTTTAATCAGTCATGATGATTGTATAAAAATTGCGCAATCAGATAGCTTCCTCTATGATGCGCTTTCTGTCACGGACTGATTCTTACACATAAGATGCTGACTCGTTCAGCACAAAGTCTTGCCCTGTTCAGACCGCGCACTTATGCGTCGTTTGCTGTGAACAGGTGAATACGTTAATGATGAGGTTTGTGAATGCCCCGCAGCACCTGGTTCAGCGCAATACTGTTGTTTGTCGCCCTTTGGGCGCCCGTAAGTCAGGCAGATACCGGTTGGCAGCCCTTAGCTGAAACCATCCGTAAAAGCGATAAAGATACCCGCCAGTATCAGGCCGTGCGGCTGGATAATGGCATGGTCGTCTTGCTGGTATCCGATCCTCAGGCTGTGAAATCCCTTTCCGCACTGGTGGTGCCCGTTGGGTCTCTGGAAGATCCCGACGATCATCAGGGGCTGGCGCATTATCTCGAACACATGTGCCTGATGGGCTCGAAAAAATACCCGCAGCCGGACAGCTTGTCTGAGTTCCTGAAAATGCACGGCGGCAGTCACAATGCCAGCACGGCGCCATATCGCACGGCTTTCTATCTCGAAGTTGAAAACGACGCGCTGGTCGGGGCGGTGGATCGTCTGGCGGACGCTATTGCCGATCCATTGCTGGATAAAAAATATGCCGATCGTGAGCGTAACGCCGTTAACTCTGAGCTGACGCTGGCGCGTACCCGTGACGGTATGCGTATGGCGCAGGTGAGTGCAGAAACTATCAACCCGGCGCACCCGGGTTCGCGCTTCTCCGGCGGAAATCTGCAAACACTGAGCGACAAGCCGGGTAATCCCGTGTTGCAGGCTTTACAGACGTTTCATGAAAAGTACTACTCCGCAAACCTGATGAAGGCGGTGATTTACAGCAATAAGCCGCTGCCCGAACTGGCACGGATAGCCGCTGACACCTTTGGGCGGGTGCCGAACAAAAATATCGAAAAACCGGAAATCACCGTCCCGGTCGTCACCGATGCGCAAAAGGGTATCATTATCCATTATGTCCCGGCGATGCCGCGTAAAGTGCTGCGCATCGAGTTTCGTATTGATAACAACAGCGCACAGTTTCGTAGTAAAACCGATGAGCTGGTGACTTACCTGATTGGCAATCGCAGTCCTGGAACCTTGTCTGACTGGCTGCAAAAGCAGGGGTTGGTGGAAGGCATCCGCGCGGACTCCGACCCGGTGGTCAACGGCAACAGCGGCGTATTAGCCATTTCCGCGACCTTAACTGACAAAGGCCTGGCGAATCGCGATGAAGTGGTCGCCGCCATCTTTAGCTATCTCAACCTGTTACGCGAAAAAGGCGTCGATAAACGTTATTTCGACGAACTGGCGCACGTGCTGGATCTCGACTTCCGCTATCCTTCTATCACCCGTGATATGGACTATGTGGAATGGCTGGCTGACACCATGATCCGCGTTCCGGTGGAGCATACGCTGGATGCGGTGAATATTGCCGACCAGTACGATGCGAAAGCCGTTGGACAACGTCTGGCGATGATGACGCCGCAAAACGCGCGTATCTGGTACATCAGCCCGAAAGAGCCGCACAACAAAACCGCTTACTTTGTCGATGCGCCTTATCAGGTCGATAAAATCAGCGAAAAAACCTTCGCCGACTGGCAGCAAAAAGCGCAGGGTATCGCGCTGTCCCTGCCTGAACTGAACCCGTATATTCCGGACGATTTCACGCTGATTAAGGCGGATAAAAAATATGCGCGCCCGGATCTGATCGTCGATGAGCCGGATTTACGCGTGGTGTATGCGCCGAGCCAGTATTTTGCCAGTGAGCCAAAGGCTGACGTCAGCGTGATACTGCGTAACCCGAAGGCGATGGACAGCGCCAAAAACCAGGTGTTATTCGCACTTAACGATTACCTTGCCGGCATTGCGCTCGACCAGTTAAGTAATCAGGCTGCGGTGGGCGGCATTGGCTTCTCAACCAACGCCAACAACGGCTTGATGCTCAACGCCAATGGTTATACGCAACGTTTACCGCAGCTTTTCCAGGCACTGCTGAGCGGTTATTTCAGCTATACCTCTACGGACGAACAGCTGGAGCAGGCGAAATCCTGGTACGCGCAGATGATGGACTCCGCGGAGAAAGGCAAAGCCTACGACCAGGCGATTATGCCGGTACAGATGCTTTCTCAGGTGCCGTACTTCTCACGTGATGAACGGCGTAAACTGCTGCCTTCTATCACCCTGAAAGAGGTGATGACCTACCGTGACACGTTAAAAGCCGGGGCGCGCCCTGAATTCCTCGTGATTGGCAATATGAGTGAGGCCCAGGCGAAGACCATGGCGCGGGATATCCAGAAGCAACTGGGTGCCAACGGCTCTGAGTGGTGTCGTAATAAAGACGTGGTGGTGGACAAAAAGCAGTCCGTTATCTTTGAAAAAGCGGGCAGCAGCACGGACTCCGCGCTGGCGGCGGTATTTGTGCCAACCGGCTACGACGAATATACCAGTTCAGCCTACAGCGCCATGTTAGGGCAGATTGTGCAGCCGTGGTTCTACAATCAACTGCGTACTGAAGAGCAGTTGGGCTACGCCGTATTTGCTTTCCCGATGAGCGTGGGCCGCCAGTGGGGGATGGGCTTCCTGCTGCAAAGCAGTGACAAGCAGCCGTCTTATCTGTGGGAACGCTACAAGGCATTCTTCCCCACGGCGGAAGCGAAGCTGCGGGCGATGAAACCCGATGAGTTTGCGCAAATTCAGCAGGCCATCATTGCGCAAATGCTGCAGGCACCGCAAACGCTGGGGGCAGAGGCCTCGCAATTAAGCAAAGATTTTGATCGAGGTAATATGCGCTTCGATTCACGTGATAAAATCGTGGCTCAGATTAAACTGCTGACGCCGCAAAAGCTTGCCGACTTCTTCCATCAGGCGGTGGTTGAGCCGCAAGGCATGGCGATACTGTCACAGGTTTCCGGCAGTCAGAACGGGAAAGCAGAATATGTGCGCCCGGAAGGCTGGAAAGTGTGGCAGACCGTCAGCGCGTTGCAGCAAACCTTACCCCTGATGAGTGAAAAGAATGAATGATGCCGCTGAGTCCCTTGATCCTCTCCGCTTGCCCCTGACGGGCGAGCGCCTGATTGAAGCCTCCGCAGGCACCGGTAAAACCTTTACCATCGCCGCCCTGTATTTACGTTTACTGCTTGGACTGGGCGGCTCTGCCGCCTTTCCCCGTCCGCTGACCGTCGAAGAACTGTTAGTGGTCACCTTTACGGAGGCGGCCACTGAAGAGCTGCGCGGGCGTATTCGTAGCAACATCCATGAACTGCGTATTGCCTGCCTTCGTGAAACCACCGATAACCCGCTGTACGCCCGTCTGTTAGATGAAATTGCCGATAAAAAACAGGCCGCGCAGTGGCTGTTGCTGGCGGAAAGACAGATGGATGAAGCGGCGGTTTTTACCATTCACGGCTTTTGTCAGCGTATGCTCAGTCTCAATGCTTTTGAGTCCGGCATGCTGTTTGAACAACAGTTGATCGAAGATGAATCACTGCTGCGTTATCAGGCCTGCGCGGACTTCTGGCGTCGGCATTGCTACCCGCTGTCTCGCGACATTGCGCAGGTGATTTTTGAAACGTGGAAAGGGCCGCAGGCGCTGCTCAGGGATATCGATCGCTATCTGCAAGGGGAAGCGCCGGTCATTAAAGCACCTCCGTCGGCAGACGAAACGCTGGCCTCCCGGCACGAAAAAATCCTCGCGCGCATCAACCAGATCAAGCAGCAATGGCGTGATTCCGTTGAAGAGCTGGATGGCCTGTTTGAAGCCTCCGGGATCGACCGACGTAAATTTAACCGGGGTAATCAGGGCAAGTGGATCGAGAAGATCAGCGCCTGGGCGCAGGAAGAAACACAAAGCTATCAGCTGCCTGACGCGCTGGAGAAATTCTCCCAGCGCTTTTTAGAAGAGCGTACTAAAGCGGGCGGCATAACGCCGCAACACCCGTTATTTTCCGCCATTGATGAACTGCTTGCCGAGCCGCTGACCATTCGCGATCTGGTGATCACCCGGGCGCTGGCGGAGATCCGCGAGACAGTAGCCGAAGAAAAACGCCGACGCGGCGAGCTGGGTTTTGACGATATGCTCAGTCGTCTGGATGCGGCGTTACGCAGTGAAAGCGGCGACGCGCTGGCAACGGCCATCCGCACCCGTTTTCCGGTGGCGATGATCGATGAATTCCAGGATACCGATCCGCAGCAGTACCGCATTTTCCGCCGTATCTGGCAGCATCAGCCGGATACCGCACTACTGCTGATTGGCGACCCCAAACAGGCGATTTACGCGTTTCGCGGCGCGGATATTTTTACCTATATGAAAGCGCGCAGCGAAGTTAGCGCGCACTATACGCTCGACACTAACTGGCGCTCGGCCCCTGGCATGGTTAATGGTGTGAATACGCTGTTCAGCCAGATGAACGACGCTTTTATGTTCCGCGAAATCCCCTTTAGCCCGGTGAAGTCCGCAGAAAAAAACCAGTCGCTGCGCTTTGTCCTGCACGGTGAAACGCAGCCGGCAATCAACATGTGGCTGATGGAAGGGGAAAGTTGCGGTATAGGTGACTACCAGAGCTACATGGCCCGGGTTTGCGCGACGCAAATTCGTGACTGGCTTAAAGCCGGGCATGCGGGCGATGCTCTCCTGATGAGCGCTAACACATCGCGCCCGGTACGCGCGTCGGATATCAGCGTGCTGGTGCGCAGCCGCCAGGAGGCGGCGTTAATCCGCGATGCGCTGACGCAACTGGCGATTCCGTCAGTCTATCTTTCCAACCGTGACAGCGTCTTTGATACCCTCGAAGCGCAGGAACTGCTGTGGGTATTACAGGCGGTGATGACGCCGGAGCGTGAAAATACGCTGCGTAGCGCACTGGCAACCTCCATGATGGGGCTGAATGCGCAGGATATTGAAACACTCAATAATGATGAGCAAGCATGGGATGCGGTGGTCGAAGAGTTCGACGGTTATCGCCAACTCTGGCGCAAACGCGGCGTGATGCCGATGCTGCGCGCGCTGATGTCGGCGCGTCAGATTGCGGAAAACCTGCTGGCGACGGCGGGAGGCGAACGTCGGCTGACCGATATTTTGCACATCAGCGAGCTGTTACAGGAAGCCGGTTCGCAACTGGAAAGCGAGCATGCGCTGGTACGCTGGCTATCTCAGCATATCCTCGAGCCAGACAGCAATGCGTCCAGCCAGCAGCTCAGGCTGGAAAGTGATAAGCACCTGGTTAAAATCGTCACTATCCACAAATCGAAAGGGCTGGAATATCCGCTGGTCTGGTTGCCTTTCATCACGCATTTTCGCGTTCAGGATCAGGCTTTTTATCACGATCGCCGCTCGTTTGAAGCGGTACTGGATCTCAGCCAGGCTGATGAGAGCGTCGAGCTGGCCGAGGTTGAGCGTCTGGCGGAAGACCTGCGCCTGCTCTACGTTGCACTGACCCGTTCGGTATGGCACTGCAGCCTCGGCGTAGCGCCGCTGGTGCGTCGTCGGGGGGATAAAAAAGGCGACACCGATGTGCATCAAAGCGCGCTGGGTCGCCTGTTGCAAAAAGGCGAGCCGATGGATACTGCCGGGCTGCGTGCCGCAATTGACGCGCTTTGTGGTGACGATATTGCCTGTCGGATCCCTGATGAACCCGATACAGAACGCTGGCTTTCTGTCGAAGAGCGCCAGGAACAGCTGAGCGTGCGGACGTTGCCGCGCCTGCCTGGCGACAACTGGCGCGTCACCAGTTATTCCGGTCTGCAACAGCGCGGTCACGGTATTGCGCAGGATCTGATCCCGCGGCTGGACATTGATGCGGCAGGCGTCGGTGAAGCTATCGTGGAGTCCGGGCTCACGCCGCACCAGTTCCCGCGCGGGGCGTCGCCGGGAACATTTTTGCATAGCTTGTTTGAAGATCTTGATTTTACCCAGCCGGTAGACCCGCTTTGGGTGCAGGAGAAACTCGCACTCGGCGGCTATGACGCCCACTGGGAGCCGGTTCTGACCCAGTGGCTGGACGCCATTTTACAGGCGCCGCTCAACGAAACAGGCGTCAGCCTGAGCGCGCTTTCAGCGCATGAAAAACAGGTGGAGATGGAGTTTTATCTGCCGATTTCGCAGCCGCTGATGGCCAGTAAACTGGATGCGTTGATCCGCCAACATGATCCGCTCTCTGCGGGCTGCCCTGAGCTGGACTTTATGCAGGTGCGCGGCATGCTGAAAGGGTTTATCGATCTGGTGTTCCGTCATCAGGGGCGCTATTACCTGCTCGACTACAAGTCTAACTGGCTGGGCGAAGACAGCGCCGCTTACACCCAGCAGGCGATGGCTGCTGCGATGCAGGCGCATCGCTATGACCTGCAATATCAGCTTTATACCCTGGCGCTGCACCGCTATTTACGTCACCGCATTGCGGACTACGACTATGAGCGTCATTTTGGCGGCGTTATTTATCTCTTCCTGCGCGGCGTTGACAGCGAAAATCCACAACAGGGAATTTACGCGACCCGTCCGGATGGAGAGCTGATCGCGCTGATGGACGAGATGTTTGCCGGTGCAGCGCTGGAGGAGATGCAATGACAATCCATACGCGATTACTGGAAGCTGTAGAACAAAAGCAGCTCCGGGCACTGGATGCCCAGTTTGCGCTGGCGGTGGCCGGCAATGATAACCCTGCCGTCACGCTGGCGGCGGCGCTACTCAGCCGTGAAGCGGGTGAGGGGCACGTCTGTCTACCGCTTTCCCGTTTATCCTTACGCGAAGATGCCCACCCTTTGCTGAGCGCCTGGCTGAGTGAAGTGGGCGAGCCTGAAGACTGGGCCGAATGCCTGCTGGCTTCCGTGGCGGTGAGCCGTGGCGAGCGCCCCACACCGCTGGTCCTGTTCGGCGATCGCCTGTACCTGAACCGGATGTGGAATAACGAACGTACGGTAGCCCGCTTTTTCAGCGAGGTGAACCAGGCCCTCAACGTTGATGAGCCGCGGTTGGCCCAGACGCTGGAGGCGCTTTTTCCGCGAACAGAAGAGGGCATTAACTGGCAAAAAGTGGCGGCAGCCGTAGCGCTGACCCGCCGTATATCAGTGATCTCCGGCGGACCGGGAACCGGGAAAACCACCACGGTTGCGAGGCTGCTGGCAGCATTGATTCAGATGACAGACGGTGAGCGTTGCCGTATTCGTCTGGCAGCGCCGACGGGAAAAGCGGCGGCGCGTCTGACCGCCTCGCTGGGCGCGGCGCTGCGCGAGCTGCCGCTGACCGATGAGCAAAAGAAACGTATTCCTGATGATGCCAGTACGTTGCACCGATTGTTGGGCGCACAGCCCGGCAGCCAGCGTCTGCGTCATCATGCTGGCAACCCGCTGCATCTTGATGTGCTGGTGGTGGATGAAGCCTCGATGATTGATTTACCCATGATGTCACGCCTGATTGATGCGCTACCGCCGCACGGGCGGGTGATTTTTCTTGGCGATCGCGATCAGCTTGCTTCCGTTGAGGCGGGTGCGGTGCTGGGGGATATCTGTGCCTTTGTGAATGCCGGGTTTACCCCTGAGCGCGCAAAACAGCTGAGTCGACTGACCGGCAGCACAATTCCGGCGGGCGTCGGAACTCAGGCAGCCTCTTTGCGTGACAGTCTCTGTTTGCTGCAAAAGAGCTACCGTTTTGGCAGTGATTCCGGAATCGGCCAGCTGGCGTCGGCGATTAATCGCGGTGATAAGGTCGCGCTAAAAACAGTCTTCCAGCAGGGATTTAACGATATCGAAAAACGCACATTGCACAGCGGTGAAGACTATGCAGCCATGCTTGATGAGGCGTTAGCCGGATATGGTCGCTACCTGGATTTGCTGCGCGAAGGCGCAGAGCCGGATGCTGTCATTCAGGCATTCAATGAATACCAGCTGCTGTGCGCACTGCGCGAGGGGCCGTTCGGCGTAAGCGGACTGAATGAACGCATTGAACAGTTGATGGTGCAAAAACGTAAAATCCATCGTTCCGCGCATACCCGTTGGTACGAGGGGCGACCGGTGATGATTGCGCGTAATGACAGTTCGCTGGGATTGTTTAACGGTGATATCGGGATTGCGCTCGATCGCGGTCAGGGCCTGAGAGTCTGGTTCGCACTGCCGGATGGGGCCATCAAATCGGTGCAGCCCAGCCGTTTGCCGGAACATGAAACCACCTGGGCGATGACGGTGCATAAATCGCAAGGGTCTGAGTTCGATCATGCCGCGTTGATTTTACCCAACCAGCACTCGCCCGTTGTCACCCGCGAACTGGTTTATACCGCGATTACCCGCGCGCGTCGTCGTCTGTCGCTGTACGCCGATGAGCGGATATTAAATGCAGCAGTCGCCATTCGTACCGAACGCCGTAGCGGGTTGTCGGCGTTGTTTAATGACGGTCTGTAGGACAATGTGCCGGATAAGCGAAGCTATCCGGCAACCACTACCCCAAATCTGCCATCAGAACTTTTGACCGCCGCTGGTAGTTGTACATTTCTTTTTTGCTTTCCGGCAGCAGGTCGATGTCAACCGGGGTGAAGCCACGCTCCTGGAACCAGTGAATGCTGCGTGTGGTCAGCACGAACAGCTTACTAAGCCCCATTTGCCGGGCCTGTACGGCGATCCGTTCCAGCAACACTTCGCCACGCGATGAGCTACGATAGTCTGGGTGTACTGCCACGCAGGCCATTTCGCCAATTCTTTCTTCCGGGAAAGGGTACAGGGCGGCACAGGCGATGGTCAGGTTATCGCGCTGAATAATGGTGAACTTGTCGATCTCCATTTCCAGCTGCTCGCGGGAGCGGCGAACCAGAATGCCTTGCTGCTCCAGCGGGCGGATTAGCTCCAGAATACCGCCGATATCATTAATGGTGGCGCGACGGATCTGTTCGGCACTCTCCATCACGATTTGCGTCCCTATCCCATCACGCGAGAACAGCTCCTGCAACAGCGCACCGTCTTCCTGATAGCTAATCAGGTGGCAGCGGCGTACTCCACTGCGACAGGCTTTGACCGCGCCACGCAGGAAGCGCACGGTGCCGGAGCTGTAGTCGCCAATCTCTTCCTGGGCCTCAACGCGCGCCTGGGCCTCGTTGGGGAACAGTTCGGAAATAATATCGCCATCACCGTTGGTGACCCCCTGGGAAGAGCAAAAGCCGATCATTTTTTCCGCTTTCAGTTTGATCGCCAATTGGGTGGCGACCTCTTCTGAAGTCAGGTTAAAGCTCTCGCCTGTCACGGAAACGGCGACCGGTCCCATCAGAACAATCGCACCGCTGTCTAACTGGCGATGAATGGCATCTTCATCAATACGACGAATGCGCCCGCTGTGACAGTAATCGACGCCATCATCTACGCCCAAAGGCTGAGAGATAATAAAATTACCGCTGACCACGTTGATGTGCGCGCCCTGCAATGGTGTATTGTTCAGGCTCATCGACAGACGGGCGGTAATATCAAGCTGGAGCAAACCCGCCGCCTGCTTGACCAGTTCCAGCGTTTTGGCGTCGGTAACGCGCGTATTTTTGTGGTACACCGGCTCATGGTGATGCGCAGCCAGGTTGGCATCAATCTGTGGCCGTGCGCCATACACCACGACCAGGCGAATGCCGAGGCTATGAAGGAGCCCAATGTCATTGACGATACTGGAAAAGTTTTCATGCTCGATGGCTTCGCCGCCCAGCATAATGACAAACGTTTTTCCCCGATGGGTATTGATATAGGGAACAGAATGGCGGAATCCCTGTACCAGTTCGGTTCTACGCTCCTTCACCACGGCACACCTCTGTTGCATGATTATTCGTAATTTGTGTATTTTTATTCTGTTTTTGCATTGCACGCAAGCGTAATTTTTACTCCTGTTAAAGATTTTTCTCAGTAATGCCGTGAATATAAAAAGAATGTTTACCCTTTTGTAGATGACAGATTATGCGTCATTCGTTAAAGTTTCCGGTCAATTCGGACGTTTTACGTATTACTCAATAAAGATTTCTTTTGCTCGGGAGAAGCATGTCGGGATCCAATTCAGCAATCAGTCGCCGCCGTTTACTGAAAGGTGCGGGTGCTATGTGGCTTTTGAGCGTCAGCCAGGTTGGTCTGGCTGCCGTCAGTCAGGTCGTTGCAGTGCGTATCTGGCCTGCGTCCAGCTACACCCGCGTCACGGTAGAATCCAACCGTCTGCTGAAATACAAACAGTTTGCCCTGAGTAATCCTGAGCGTGTAGTTGTGGATATTGAAGGCGTAAATCTAAACTCGGTACTCAAGGGTATTGGGACGCAGATCCGCCCTGACGATCCGTATATCAAGTCGGCACGAGTCGGGCAGTTTGACCCTCAGACCGTGCGGATGGTGTTTGAGTTGAAGCAAAATGTGAAGCCACAGCTTTTTGCGCTAGCGCCGGTGGCGGGCTTTAAAGAACGTCTGGTGATGGATCTCTATCCGGCCAATGCCCAGGATGTACAGGATCCTCTGCTGGCGTTGCTTGAAGATTACAACAAGGGCGATTTGGATAAACAGGTGCCGCCTGCGCAAAGTGGTCCGCAGCCGGGTAAAGCGGGGCGCGATCGTCCGATTGTCATTATGCTTGATCCTGGGCACGGAGGAGAAGACTCCGGTGCCGTGGGGAAATACAAGACGCGTGAAAAAGATGTGGTGCTACAGATTGCCCGTCGCCTGCGCGCGCTGATCGAGAAAGAAGGCAATATGAAGGTCTTTATGACGCGTAATGAAGATATCTTCATTCCGCTGAAGGTGCGCGTGGCTAAAGCCCAGAAACAGCGTGCCGACCTCTTTGTCTCTATTCACGCCGATGCGTTTACCAGCCGACAGCCCAGCGGTTCGTCGGTATTCGCACTTTCCACCAAAGGCGCAACCAGTACCGCCGCAAAATTTTTGGCGCAAACTCAGAACGCCTCGGATTTAATCGGTGGCGTCAGCAAGAGTGGTGATCGCTACGTCGATCACACCATGTTCGATATGGTGCAGTCACTGACTATCGCCGACAGCCTGAAGTTTGGTAAAGCGGTGCTGAATAAGCTCGGTAAAATCAACAATCTGCATAAGAATCAGGTAGAACAGGCAGGATTTGCGGTGCTGAAAGCGCCGGATATTCCCTCTATCCTCGTGGAAACGGCGTTTATCAGTAACGTTGAAGAAGAGCGGAAACTGAAAACGGCGACGTTCCAGCAGGAAGTGGCAGAGTCTATTCTGGCAGGGATCAAAGCGTACTTTGCTGATGGGGCGACGCTGGCGAGAAGGGGATAACAAAAAAGCGCTGAGAAGCGCTTTTTTTACGGATCGCAGAAACAAAAAAACACCCGTTAAGGTGTTTAATGTATTGGTTGCGGGGGCCGGATTTGAACCGACGACCTTCGGGTTATGAGCCCGACGAGCTACCAGGCTGCTCCACCCCGCGTCCGTCTTTACTCTTCATCGAGTAAACTTGCATCAGATTGTATTGGTTGCGGGGGCCGGATTTGAACCGACGACCTTCGGGTTATGAGCCCGACGAGCTACCAGGCTGCTCCACCCCGCGTCCGTCTTTCTGCTGTGCATTTCAAATCACATGTGCGTTGGCTTTCCTCGTTCACCTCAGTCACTTACTGATGTAAGTTCCTAAGGATTCACTGCGTCGCCGCCTTCTTGTGATCCGAACTGCTTTGCAGAAACGTTACTGCTTCTGATTTTAATTGGTTGCGGGGGCCAGATTTGAACTGACGACCTTCGGGTTATGAGCCCGACGAGCTACCAGGCTGCTCCACCCCGCGTCCGTGGATGCGCACTATACTCTGCTAACGATTTCATGCAACCCTTTTTTTACGTGGATCACTGTTTTAGGATGAAAGTGAACAAAAACAACGCATTCAGCCTATTTTTTGTTCAAAATTTGCCTTGAGGCATGTATTCGCATTTCATTAGGTTCAGGGGTTTGTTATCTTCATCTCGCATTCAGGCAACTTAAGACGAGAATAATGAAAGGACGTTGGGCAAAATATCTTCTGGCGGGGGCGGTAGTCGTGATGCTCGCCGCATGTTCTTCTAAACCCACCGATCGTGGGCAGCAGTATAAAGACGGGAAATTGACCCAGCCTTTCTCACTGGTGAATCAGCCTGATGCGGTTGGCGCACCCATCAATGCCGGTGATTTTGCCGAGCAGATAAACCAGATCCGCAGTTCCTCACCACGTTTATATGGCAATCAGAGCAACGTCTACAACGCTATCCAGGAATGGTTACGCGCGGGCGGTGATACGCGCAGCATGCGCCAGTTTGGTATTGATGCCTGGCAAATGGAGGGGGCGGATAACTATGGTAACGTCCAGTTCACTGGCTATTACACACCGGTCATCCAGGCGCGCCATACGCGTCAGGGGGAGTTTCAGTACCCTATCTATCGCATGCCGCCAAAACGAGGACGTTTACCTTCCCGCGCGGAAATCTACGCGGGTGCGCTGAGTGACAGCTATATACTGGCATACAGCAATTCCCTGATGGATAACTTTATTATGGATGTCCAGGGCAGCGGTTATATCGATTTCGGCGATGGCAGCCCGCTTAACTTCTTTAGCTATGCCGGGAAAAACGGTCATGCCTACCGCAGTATTGGTAAAGTCTTGATCGACCGTGGTGAAGTAAAGAAAGAAGATATGTCGATGCAGGCGATCCGCCACTGGGGCGAAACGCACAGCGAAGCCGAAGTGCGTGAGCTGTTGGAGCAAAACCCGTCGTTCGTCTTCTTTAAGCCGCAATCTTATGCCCCGGTTAAAGGTGCCAGCGCAGTGCCGCTGATTGGCCGCGCATCGGTTGCCTCTGACCGCAGCATTATTCCTGCTGGTACGACGTTACTGGCAGAAGTCCCGTTGTTGGATAATAACGGCAAGTTTACCGGTCAGTATGAACTGCGCCTGATGGTGGCATTGGATGTCGGTGGGGCTATCAAAGGCCAGCACTTTGATATCTATCAGGGCATTGGTGCCGACGCCGGACATCGTGCTGGTTGGTATAATCACTATGGCCGCGTGTGGGTGCTGAAAAGCGCGCCGGGTGCGGGTAACGTGTTCAGTGGTTAATTGCCTGATGGCGGCTACAAATTATCGGGTAGGCCGGATAAGCCCAGCGGCATCCGGCACTTACTGCTCTTATTGTTTCTATTCTGAGGTCGTATGTCTGTTGTGATAAGTGATGCCTGGCGTCAGCGTTTTGGCGGCACCGCTCGTCTGTATGGCGAAAATGCGCTGCAGCTGTTTGCCGAGTCGCACGTTTGCGTGGTCGGAATTGGCGGTGTGGGGTCGTGGGCGGCGGAAGCGCTGGCGCGTACCGGTATCGGCGCCATTACGCTCATCGATATGGATGATGTGTGCGTCACCAATACTAACCGTCAAATCCATGCCCTGCGAGATACCGTCGGGCTGGCAAAAGCTGACGTGATGGCTGAGCGTATTCGCCAGATTAATCCGGAGTGTCGGGTTAATGTTGTCGACGACTTTGTCACGCCGGATAACGTTGCAGAGTATATGAACGCGGGCTTTTCGTATGTCATTGATGCGATTGATAGCGTGCGCCCAAAAGCGGCGCTGATTGCTTACTGTCGGCGCAATAAAATTCCGCTGGTCACCACCGGTGGCGCGGGTGGACAGATCGACCCGACGCAGATTCAGGTCGTTGATTTGGCAAAAACCATCCAGGATCCGCTGGCGGCGAAGCTGCGTGAGCGGCTGAAAAGCGATTTTGGCGTGGTGAAGAACAGTAAAGGCAAGCTGGGCGTGGACTGCGTGTTCTCGACCGAGGCGCTGGTATATCCACAGGCAGACGGCTCCGTATGTGCCATGAAGGCGACGGCGGAAGGGCCGAAGCGTATGGATTGCGCATCCGGTTTTGGCGCAGCCACGATGGTGACTGCGACCTTTGGTTTTGTTGCTGTCTCCCACGCGCTGAAGAAGATGATGGCGAAGGCCGCGCGCCAGGCCTGAATTTATTGTGCCGGATCTGGCGAAGCCACCATCCGGCAAAAGCCTTTATCCAACCTGCCGGGCAGCCTGAAGGATCGCCTCGTTAAGCGCATTCAGCCCCTGGCTGCGGGAAGCGCTAAGCTGCGCACGTAAACCCAATTCATCAAAAAACGCCATTGGCGAACGTGTCTGTAATTCGGCGGCAGTTTTGCCTTCGACGGCGGTGAGCAATACCGCCAGCAGCCCACGCACTATGCGACCTTCGCTGTCGCCGAAGAAATGCAGAGTGCCATTTTCATGTCGCGTATACCCCAACCAGACGCGGTTTTCGCATCCGGCTATTTCTTTTGCCTGCGCCTTCAGCACATCCGGCAGGGCCGGGAGCTGCTTACCCAGCAATATCAGCTGGCGATATTTATCTTCCCACTGTCTGAGCGGGATAAAGGTATTGCGTAACGTCTCTTCGGTTACGGTTGTACCAAACGGGTGTCCGGCGAGCAGAGGAGTTGTCATTAATCCACCAATATTTCCAGCGCGCGGTCAACGGCCGTGACCAACGCATCCACATCACTTTGGCTATTATAAGGTGCAAATGAGGCGCGCAGCGTGCCTGATACGCCAAGTTCTGCCAACAGCGGCTGTGCGCAGTGCTGCCCTGCGCGCAATGCGATGCCATATTCAGCCAGCAACGTGACCATATCGCTGTGATGCACCCCGGCGAAGTCAAAGGCTAACAGGCTGGAGTCCTGGCAGCGGAAGGAACGGAATCCCGGTCGCTTTGCCAGCGCATCTTCAGCCAGCGTTGCCAGGCCACGGCTCCAGCTTTCGGCCTGTACGATGTCGATATCCGCCAGCCATTCCAGCGCCGCACTCAGGCCGATGACCCCAGCGACGTTAGGCGTTCCCGCTTCCAGCTTCCAGGGTGCTGGCTGCGTGGTGAACCCCTCAAAACTGACTTCGCTAATCATCTTGCCGCCGCCGAGCCACGGCGACATGGCTTCCAGCAGTTCTGGTTTGCCATACAGCACGCCAATACCGGTTGGGCCGTACAGCTTGTGGCCTGAGAAGGCGTAGAAATCAATATCTAACTGCTGCACGTCGGCGGGGAAATGCACCACGCCCTGGGCGCCATCCACCATCACGACCATACCTGCCGCGTGGGCAAGCGTAATGGCGCGTGCTAAATCCGGGCAGCCGCCGGTGACGTTGGACATTTGCCCCAACGCCAGTACGCGACTGCGCGGGGTGATGAGTTCGGGTAAACGCTCAACGTCAGGAAGTAACTGGGCATTGAGTGGCAGCCTGACGACCTTCGCACCCGTTTGCTCCGCCACCATCAGCCAGGGAACGAGGTTAGCATGATGTTCTGCCACGCTAACGATAATCTCATCGCCCGGCTGTAAGCGCGGACGCGCGTAGCTTTGCGCCACCATGTTGATTGCTTCCGTCGTGCCGCGGGTCCAGACGATGGTTTTGTCATCCGGGGCGTTGATCAAACGGGCGGCCTTTTCCCGCGCCGCTTCATAGCGGGCGGTCAGGCGTTGGGCTTCAGCAAACTGGCTGCGATGGACGTTCCCGGCGCTCAGGCTATAAAACTGATGGGTGGCCTCTATAACCGCCTGCGGCTTTAGCGCCGTGGCGGCACTGTCGAGATAGACGCCAGCATCATTGAGTGCAGGAAACTGTGCGCGAAACTGCGCGGGGTTAAAAGCGTTCATGGTATTCCTCGGTTCAATAAGCCGATCGTGGCGCAAAAAGGGCGCGGACACAAGGCTTACCCTAAGCATCGGAATCCTCTGGATATGCTGGTGAAATCATACCAGTGTCTTATGCTAAATAATGTTAGGCGACTGTTTTTGCCTGTTATGGAACTCGTTTTATTTAGCATAAATCGCTTTTAGGAGAAGAATATGAAAAAGACTGCCACCATTATCTCTGCCTGTATGCTGGCTTTTGCCCTGAGCGCCTGTTCTGGTCCGAACTATGTAATGCACACCAACGATGGTCGGACGATCGTGTCTGATGGTAAGCCAAAGACCGATGATGAAACGGGAATGATTTCGTACAAGGACGCTAACGGCAACAAACAGCAGATTAACCGTACCGATGTGAAAGAGATGGTAGAACTGGAGAAATAGCCGGTCGGCCATTGATAGCACGGAGACAAAAAAAAGCACCGCAAGTTGGCGGTGCTACATTAATCACTATGGACAGACAGGGTAAATGTACAGGAAGTGAAAAAGGGTAGCTTTGCTACCATGGTCTGAATCGCAGACCAATTGCAAACACAACAACACAACATCACAACCGTAAGCCAAAAGCCCACCAGAACACGCATTCCGATAAAACTTTTCGTTCCGGCTTCAGGAAGTGCCGCCACTATAGGTATTTGCTGGTAGAACCTCAACGGACAATTTATAATGGCTCAGATTAAAAAAACTAATAGGTTACAGCCTGTTAGATAACTGTTAAATTCATTTAACATCAAAGCCTAAAAAGTCATGTCAAAACGATTACCACCCTTAAATGCGTTACGTGTTTTTGATGCCGCAGCGCGTCATTTGAGCTTTACTCGCGCAGCAGAAGAGCTTTTTGTGACGCAGGCCGCAGTAAGTCACCAAATCAAGTCACTCGAGGATTTCCTTGGGCTGAAGCTGTTCCGTCGACGCAATCGATCTCTTTTGCTGACGGAAGAAGGCCAAAGCTACTTCCTCGACATCAAAGAGATTTTTTCGCAATTAACCGATGCGACGCGTAAACTTCAGGCACGCAGTGCAAAAGGCGCGCTTACCGTCAGTTTATTGCCCAGTTTTGCCATTCAATGGCTGGTGCCCAGACTCTCTAGCTTTAACTCAGCTTATCCGGGAATCGATGTCAGGATCCAGGCGGTAGACCGTCAGGAAGATAAACTGGCTGACGATGTTGACGTGGCTATTTTTTATGGGCGTGGCAACTGGCCTGGCCTGCGCGTAGAAAAATTGTACGCTGAATATCTGTTGCCGGTCTGCTCTCCTCTATTACTCACCGGTGATAAACCGCTGAAGACGCCAGAGGATCTGGCAAAGCACACGTTATTGCACGATGCTTCTCGCCGTGACTGGCAGGCCTATACGCGCCAGCTTGGCCTGAATCATATTAACGTTCAGCAGGGACCTATCTTTAGCCATAGCGCCATGGTGCTACAGGCTGCCATCCATGGACAGGGTGTTGCGCTGGCCAATAACGTTATGGCGCAATCGGAAATTGAAGCGGGCCGTCTGGTCTGCCCTTTTAATGATGTGCTGGTCAGCAAGAACGCGTTTTATCTGGTTTGTCATGACAGTCAGGCAGAACTGGGTAAAATAGCCGCCTTCCGTCAGTGGATTCTGGCGAAAGCGGCCACTGAACAAGAAAAATTCCGCTTTCGTTATGAACAATAATTTACGTAGGGTATTAACATGACCAGCCGTTTTATGCTGATTTTTGCCGCCATAAGTGGCTTTATCTTTGTCGCTCTGGGCGCGTTTGGGGCTCATGTTCTGAGCAAAACTCTCGGCGTTGTTGAAATGGGTTGGATCCAGACCGGTCTTGAGTATCAGGCGTTTCATACGCTGGCTATTTTTGGTCTGGCCGTCGCTATGCAGCGACGCATCAGCATTTGGTTTTACTGGAGTAGCGTGTTCCTGGCATTAGGCACCGTGCTGTTTAGCGGCAGCCTGTATTGCCTCGCGCTGTCTCATTTACGCCTGTGGGCGTTTGTTACCCCTGTCGGTGGTTTCAGCTTCCTGGTAGGTTGGGCGCTGATGTTAGTGGGTGCTATTCGATTGAAACGTAAGGGCGTTAGCCATGAATAAGGTTGTATTGTTGTGTCGCCCGGGCTTTGAAAAAGAGTGCGCCGCAGAAATTACGGATAAAGCAACGCGTCGGGAAATCTTTGGTTTTGCCCGCGTGAAAGACAATGCGGGATATGTGACGTATGAGTGCTATCAGCAGGGTGATGCTGAAAAGCTGGTAAAAGAGCTACCGTTCAGTTCGCTGATTTTTGCCCGCCAGATGTTTGTCGTCGGCGAGTTGTTGCAATATTTACCGCCGGAAGACCGCATTACGCCGATTGTTGGCATGTTGCAGGGCGTGGTGGAGAAGGGCGGCGACCTGCGCGTAGAAGTGGCCGATACCAACGAGAGCAAAGAGCTGGTGAAGTTTTGCCGTAAATTTACCGTACCGCTGCGCGCGGCGCTGCGCGAAGCAGGCGTGCTGGCAAAGTATGAAACGCCAAAGCGTCCGGTCGTCCATGTCTTCTTTATTGCCCCTGGCTGCTGTTACACCGGCTATTCCTGGCCTGATAACAACTCGCCATTTTACATGGGCATTCCGCGTCTGAAGTTCCCGGCCGATGCGCCGAGCCGCTCAACGCTGAAGCTGGAAGAAGCACTGCATGTATTTATTCCGGCCGACGAGTGGGATGAGCGCCTGGCAAACGGTATGTATGCGGTGGATTTAGGTGCATGTCCTGGCGGCTGGACGTATCAGCTAGTCAAACGCAACATGTGGGTTTATTCCGTGGACAATGGTCCGATGGCGCAAAGTCTGATGGATACCGGACAGGTCACCTGGCTGCGTGAAGATGGGTTTAAGTACCGCCCGAATCGCAACAACATCTCGTGGATGGTCTGCGATATGGTGGAGAAACCGGCGAAGGTTGCCGCGCTGATGGCGCAGTGGCTGGTCAATGGCTGGTGTCGCGAGACGATTTTCAATCTCAAACTGCCTATGAAAAAGCGCTACGAAGAAGTGTCGCAAAACCTGGCCTATATTCAGGCGCAGCTGGATGAACATAACATCAATGCGCAGATTCAGGCGCGCCAGCTGTATCATGATCGCGAAGAAGTCACCGTGCACGTGCGCCGTCTGTGGGCTGCCGTCGGCGGTCGTCGCGACGAGCGATGACGTACTCAGGCCGGATGACGTATACGGTTATCCGGCCTGAATGATCGCACCATTAGCCTGTTGTTCACCCGATATAATATGCGTCACCTCATCCAGATGCCCGATCCGGACCTCGCCAGAACGATCTAACTTACTTTTATCGAAAAGCAACAACGACTGTGATGCGCGTTTGAGCAGAATAGATTTGAACTCCGCATTGTGGCTGTTGGAATCCCAAAGCGTGCCGCTGCTGTCGATCCCGGCGCAGGAAAAAATAAACAGGTCGATGTCGAGGGGTTTCAACTGAGAAATGAGCGACGGATTAACGTAGCAACCGTCTTTACGTGCCAGTCGCCCGCCAGAGCAAATGAGTTGAATATGTTCGCGTTTGCCAAGCTCCTGGCAAATGGGCTGACTGTTGGTAAATACCTGAATGTTGATATCCGGTAGCTGTCGGACCAGATACCAGCAGGTCGAACTGGCGTCTAAGGCGATCGCCATGCCTTCTTCTATCCATGTCAGCGCTTCCCGGGCAACATCGGCTTTATGCACATGATGACTATTACGGCGAATGTGAAACGGGTCGCCGCTGTTCTGATTTTCCCGCTGAATCACCCTGGCGTATCCGTGGCTGCGCAGCACCTTGCCCTGTGTTTGGAGTTCACTGAGATCGCGGCGTACTGTCTCTCTGCTGACGTTAAGCTGCAAAGACAAGGCTTCGGTGGTCAGGCTTTGATGGTGAATGAGCAAGTCTACTATCGTCTGCTGGCGCGCCGCTTTCATGGTCCGATCCTCATCTTATGATGAACGCCCGTACCGGACGGGCATTCCGATCAGAGATTACGGTGTTACGCCTTTTTTCAAAAGAATATTTCCGTACTTTGCCCGTTCCCCGGTGATAACGACAGCGAACGCTTTTTGCGCCCGCTCGTAGAACGCATAGCGATCGATGCGCGTGATATCAGGGCCGCCAGCCTGCAAAGAGAGCGCATCGCGATAACGCGCTTCGACGGTTGGGTCGAGTGAATCCCCAGCAACGGGGGCCATCATCACCAGCGGCGGGGCGTAGCTGTCCAGTTCAAACAACGGAATAATTGCCTGTAGCAGGTCGCTGACCTGCAGGCCGTCGGCGCGGATCACCTGCGGCCCCATGCTGTGCGCGGGAAAATGGGCATCGGAAAAGATAATTTCATCGCCGTGACCCATTTCAGCCAGCACCTTCAGCAGGTCGGGGGATATTAAAGGTGAAATCGTTTTTAGCATGTCACTCAACTCCTGTGAGTTCGGGTTCGGTTTGCGGATAGAAGTAGCGATACTGGTAGTGCACCTGTGCGCGAGCCTGTTCCGGTGAGGTAAATTCCCCGATGCCTGACCAGGCAAACATCGCCGCTCCGGCAACGGTGGTTTCAGCGTCATCCAGCACCTTGACCGGTATCCCCAAAACATTCGCTTTAATCTGATTCCATAGCGCGTTACGACTTCCCCCGCCAACCAGCAGCAACTCTGTTGCCTGGAAGTGACCGATGGTTTCCAGCATCTGTAGATTTTGCTGCAGCTGTAGGGTTAATCCCTCCAGCGCCGCACGGTAAAAATGCCCGCGGGAACTGTTCAGCGTGACACCTTGCCAGCCCGCGTTCGCACCGGTGAGCAGATCGCACTGCATTTTTACCCCATCAGCTCCTGCCGGAACGGCCTGCGCTTCATCGATAAGCGTTTGCCAGGGTGTATCGGCAGTCCACAGCAGTTTACGTACCCATTCGAGGACGCCGGAAGCCAGCCACTGCATACCAGGGGTGTACAGCCCGGCCTGGCTGTCCAGCTCGCAGGTGGAACCCGGGTAATGGCTCAGCAGTGAGGTATTCACCCGTGCGCTACGCACCATCAAAATTTCCCATGTGCCGGAGGAGAGCACCGGTTCGTCCGGCTGAGCGCCTGCGCCAAAGAGAGCGAACTGAGTATCGTGCCCGGCAGAAATCACCGGAATGCCCACGGGTAGCCCGAGCTGTTTTGCTGCGGCGTTTTGCAACGTCCCAATCTGCTCGCCTGCTTCGACGAGGCGTGGAAACAGGCGGCGTGGTATGCCGACTGCCTGCAAAATATCGGGGCTGAACTCCCGCTGATGGATATCCAGCAACTGACTGGTACCCGCCATAGTGATATCCGTCGTGAATTCGCCGGTTAAGCGGTGGTTGAGAAGTGACGAGATAAACAGCCAGGCGTGTGCCTGCTCCAGCAATTGCGGATGGTTTTCTTTCAGCCATACCAGTTTGTACAACGTGTTAAAGCTAAACGCGCCGACGCCGGAGATATTCTGTAACTGCTGTGGCGACATGTAGCGGCTGATATCGGCCATCACGGCGGCGGTGCGCGGGCATTTCCAACTGATCACCGGATAAAGCAGCGTGCCGCGTTCATCAACCAGCGCGCCGTCCACGCCAAACGTAGTGACAGTAATTCCGCGAATATGGCAGGTGGCCAGTTCAGATGAGAGGCGTTGGCAGCAGTCGGCAAAGCGTTGCAGAATGGCCTCCAGCGACCACTGATGCCAGGCACTGTTTTCTGCGGCGATGTCACTGGCGTTCGGGGTCGCCGCACGAGCGATAATCTTTCCCTGTCGGTCAACGGCGATAGCCCGCACGTTGGTCGCGCCACAGTCAAGGACCAGGATAACGTCTTGTTTCATAATCGCTCCCCAAACGTAGCCGGATGGCGCAGCGCTTATCCGGCCTACGAAATTCACAGCTGTAGGCCCGGTAAGCTTGCACCACCGGGCAACGTCGCATTAACGCTTATACAGCGGGCCATAGTTCTGGCAGGCGCGATAATCCTGACCTTCGCTGTCCATACCGTGCGCGGCCCAGGCGGAAGGACGATAGATTTTCTCATCGATCACGTTGTGCATACACACCGGGATACGCAGCATGGCGGCGAGGGTAATAAAATCTGCGCCAACATGACCAATCGTCAACACGCCGTGGTTCGCACCCCAGTTAGCCATCACAGAATAGACATCGCTGAACGGGCCTTTACCGGTTAAGCGCGGGGCAAACCAGGTCGTCGGCCAGGTGGAATTGGTACGCGCATCAAGCTGAGCATGTACCTCTTTTGGTAATTCCACGCTCCAGCCTTCGGCTATTTGCAGCACCGGTCCGAGGCCTTTGATGATATTGATGCGAGTCATGGTGAACGGCACGCCACCTTCGGTCAGGAAGCGAGAGGAGTAACCGCCGCCGCGGAAGTATTCATGAATAGCCGGGCACCATTCGGTTGCCGCCAGGCAATCATCCGCTTCTTGCTGCGAGATCTCCCAGTGGGGTTTCATGGTCGGCTTACCTTCACTGTCACGCTGTTTGCAGGAACCGTCCAGCGCCGCAGATCCGGAGTTGATCAAGTGGATAATTCCGTGCTCAGCCAGGCCGGTCAGCGGTTGGCCCGTGACGCGTTGCACCGCTTCCGGCGACCAGTAGGTGCGCACATCGGCAAAGACTTGCGCTGTGCCGGTAAGCTGGCGGCCAAACAGCATTGCCACGCCGTTCAGACTGTCGTTTTCGGTGGCGACCACATACGGCTCGCGCACACCATTCCAGTCAAATGAACTGTTGAGCAGCGCTTCGGCGGTGTCGCCATTCGGGTATTGATCGGTCCAGTGACGCTGGCCCTGGAAACCTGCGGCTATCGCGTTGTAACCGAGAGACTCTTCAACCCGACCTTTTTCTGCCAGCTTCTGATTACCCTGCATCATGTCGCGGATGCACATCGCCATCAGCAGGCTCTCTTTCAGCACGGCACGGCTTTGCTCTTCGTTGCGCTTGTACTGCGGCGCGTTCTGATCTTCGCCGTAGCGGAAGTTTTTGTCCGCCCATGCCAGCGCAATCTCCAGCTCGGCTTCGTCATAGATTTTTTGGTCAATGCGGCGACGCAGTTCGGTCATATCAACAGGCTGAACCTTCATTCCCAGCCAGGATTCAAAGAAATTATGATCGACGCTGGATCCCGCGATCCCCATGGAAACACCGCCCACGGACAGATAGCTTTTGCCTTTCATGCTGGCAACGGCTAAACCCGCCCGGCTAAAGCGCAGCAGTTTTTCTTCGACATCGGCAGGGATGGCGGTATCGCCAGCATCCTGAACGTCATGACCGTAAATCGAGAAGGCGGGAAGCCCTTTTTGGTTATGCGCAGCCAGCGCAGCGGCCAGATAAACGGCGCCTGGACGTTCCGTGCCGTTGAAGCCCCAAATGGCTTTCGGTCGCATAGGGTCCATGTCGATAGTTTCGCTGCCGTAACACCAGCACGGGGTTACGGTGATCGTCACGCCCACGTTCTGGCTACTAAATTTTTCGTCGCAGGCAGCGGATTCAGCCATCCCGGCAATGCAGGTGTCTGCGATCACACATTCAATCTGTGCACCGCAGGCATGGCGAAGTTTCTCGGTGATAAGCGCGGCAGTGGCTTTCGCCATATTCATGGTTTGTTCTTCGAGCGACTCGCGTACACCCATGCGACGCCCATCAATCACCGGACGAATACCGATTTTCGGTAAACTGATTTTTTTCATTCGAGGTTCCTCATCTCACTTTATGCCGTGCTGCTGAAGCGGATGTAGGACACCACTGCTGCAGTTGGCTGAATTTCTCATTTTTGCTAACTCGAGTTAGCTTAGGTATCAGAGAGTTTTTTGCACAACTTTTTTGTTGTGGAACTGTGAGAGGCCTCACGAGAAGTGGTTAAAATTCGATCTGCGTCAAATAAATAAATTCAACTATTTAAGTTAATATTCTTATTAATTAATGAGATACAATAAATTGTCTGTTCATCGTCACAGTTTTAAACCAAATGATTTGGTTATTTTTTGCAGCTAAAATAGCTTTAAAAGGCAATCGCTAACTCGAGTTAGCAAAATTGATAAAACGTATCTACGCTTTTAGGCAGTATTCGCATTAACGGTGACGATGGCTCTCTGGCAACGCTGTTTT
Organism: Citrobacter sp. FP75; assembly: GCF_018342065.1. GTDB lineage: Bacteria > Pseudomonadota > Gammaproteobacteria > Enterobacterales > Enterobacteriaceae > Citrobacter. Next base: position 493,659 of record NZ_JAFDOE010000002.1, read on the forward strand.
CGCCTGATTTACCGACTGTAGTTTCCGTATATTGAGGAAAGCAGCAATGTCCGAAACATTTTTACAGATGAGCCATATTACGAAACGGTTTCCCGGCGTATTAGCGCTGAGTAATGTGGATTTTGCTTTACGTAAAGGGGAGGTTCACGCGCTGCTTGGTGAAAATGGCGCGGGAAAGTCCACATTGATGAAAATTTTATCCGGTGTCTATCAGCCGGATGAAGGCAATATTATTTTTGAAGATCAATCAGTTTCATTCGCGAACCCATTAAGTGCGCAAAAAGCCGGGATCACGATTATTCACCAGGAATTTAACCTGTTTCCTGAGTTAACGGTTGAAGACAATATCTTTATTGGCAGGGAATTTTGCAAAAATAGTCGCTGGCGCCTCGATGAGAAACAACAACGCCAGGCTGCTATCGATATTTTGCAAAAATTGAACCTGAATATCGCCCCAGACACGCTGGTTGCCGATCTTACCGTCGCTCAACAACAAATGGTTGAGATTGCCAAAGCGATATCGGTGAATGCCAAAATTCTTATTATGGATGAACCGACGGCGGCGTTGACGGAAACGGAGATCGACAGTTTATTTCAGGTTACCCGTTTACTCAAAGAGCAGGGCACCGGCATTGTCTATATCTCGCACCGTCTGGAAGAGCTGGCGCTGATCGCCGATCGCGCTACCGTTATGCGAGATGGTCAGTTTATTGCTACCGTCGATTATGACGCGGTGAAAATCAGCGATCTGATCGCGATGATGGTCGGGCGTGACCTCGGCAATATCTATCCGCGTCGTGAACCTCTGTCTCAGCACAAACCGGTGCTGGAAGTGAGTAGCCTGACGCGCAAAGGCGTACTGAACAATATCGACTTCACCCTGCATCAAGGGGAGATTTTAGGTTTTGCCGGCCTGATGGGTGCAGGACGCACCGAACTGGCGCGTGCCATTTTCGGCGCAGACCCCATCGATAGCGGTACCATTAAGCTTAACGGCAACGTCACGGTGATTAAAGATATCCCTGACGCAATCAAACAAGGGATCAGCTATTTAACTGAGGACAGAAAAAAAGAAGGCCTGGCATTAGGACTGTCCGTCGAGCGTAATATTATGCTGGGAAATTACCCGGAGTATTCCGATCGCTACGGCAATGTTGACAGTAAACGCTGTCAGCAAACCAGTCAGGAGCAGGTGAAAGCTCTGCGAATTAAAACGCCACACCTTGAGCAGGCAGCGTTGAATTTAAGTGGTGGTAATCAACAGAAAATTATTATTGCCAGATGGGTGTGCAAAGACACCGATATTCTTATCTTTGATGAGCCCACGCGCGGTATTGACGTGGGGGCCAAACTTGAAATTTATGAATTGATGAATCGACTGGTGGCAAAAGGGAAATCAATCATCATGATTTCTTCTGAATTACCGGAAGTGCTGGGTATGTGCGATCGCATTTTAGTGATGCGTAATGGGCGTATTACCGGTGAGTTAGCTTCTGATGACGCCACACAAGAAAAAATCATGCAATACGCGACGTTAGAGGACTAATTTATGACTATCTCTGTAACCTCTTCAGACAGCAATAATAAGAAAATTAAAATTAACAAAGAACTTTTAATGCGCCTCGCGCCGCTTTTCAGTCTGATTATTCTGGTGATCTTTTTTAGTTTTGGATCGCCGTTTTTCTTTAATACTGAAAACATTATGACCATCGCCCTGCAAACGTCGGTCATTGGCATCATGGCGATTGGCGTCACCTTCGTCATTATCACTTCGGGAATCGATCTTTCTCTCGGTTCCGTGGTGGCGTTTTCCGGCGTCGCGGTCGGTATCTGCGCCACGCTTGGTCTGCCGCTGCCAATTTGCATCCTGGCTGGCGTGTTAGCCGGTGGGCTGTGCGGTTATGTCAACGGGCTGTTGGTCACCAAAATGACCATCCCGCCCTTTATCGCCACGCTGGGCCTGATGATGTCCGTCAGGGGCATCAATATGGTAATGACCGACGGTCGCGCGATTTACTTTGCTGATTATCCTGGCTTCAAAATGCTGGCTCAGGGTCGCCTGTTCGACGTGCTGCCTTATCCGGTCTTTTATCTGGTGGTGGTGGCCCTGATCGCCGGGTACATCCTGAAGAAAACGGTGATTGGCCGCTATGTTTATGCCGTGGGTAGCAATGAGGTCGCGGCGCACCTGTCCGGGATTAAAGTCCAGCGCGTCAAAATCTTTGTCTACGCCTTCTGCGGTCTGCTGACCGGCATTGCCGGGGTCATCCTGGCTTCGCGTCTCAACTCAGGTCAGCCAACGGTCGGCGTAGGTTATGAGCTGGAAGCGATTGCCGCGGTAGTGATTGGTGGTACGAGCCTGATGGGCGGGATCGGGACCATTGGCGGCACCATTATCGGCGCATTCATCATGAGCGTGCTGAAAAATGGCCTCAACCTGATGGGCGTCTCCCAGTTCTGGCAGATGGTGGCAATGGGTGTGGTGGTCATTGCGGCAGTTTATCTCGACACATTACGCAAAAAAATTCGTTGATTTACGCTCCCGGAAGTCACGGGGCATCATAACCCTGACGTTTAGGGTGACTCACTCAGAACGGAGTACAACAATGAAAACCAGGCATTTTGTCTATGCGTTATCCCTGCTGGCCTGCATGACAACCAGCGCATTGGCTAAAGATATGAACCTCCCCGTTGTCAGTAAAGGCTTCCAGCATGAATTTTGGCAAACCGTAAAAATGGGAACTGAAGCGGCGGCGAAAGAGCTGGGGGATAAAACCAGCTATGTCGGCCCGGCGGATGAAACACAGATTGCTGAGCAGATTCAGTTGGTTGAAAACGCAATGGCGCAAAAACCTAACGGGCTGCTGCTGGCTGCGTTAGACGCCAATGCCCTCGCACCACTGGTGGAAACGGCTAATTCACGCGGCATTAAGGTCGTCACCTTTGACTCTGGCGTGAACTCCGACATCCCGGTCAGCTTTGTGGCAACCAATAACCGCAAAGCCGGTGCAGAAGCCGCTGATGCGCTCGCCGCTGAAGTGGGCAGCAAAGGAAAAGTCGGCATTATTGCGCACGTGGCCGGTACTTCTTCCGCGATTGAACGTTCGGAAGGGTTCATTGCCCGCATGAAGGAAAAATATCCGGACATCAAGGTTCTGCCAGTCCAGTACAGCGACGGGGATCCGCAAAAAGCGATGGATAAAACTATCGATATGATTCAGGCGAACCCTGACATTGCCGGAATCTATGGTACCAACGAAGGCTCAACGCTGGGCGTGGCGAATGCAATTGATAGTCAAAACCTGAAGGGCAAAGTGAAGGTGATTGGTTTTGACAGCACCGAAGCGATTATTGCCTTCCTGAAGTCCGGCGTCATCCAGGGCTTTGTGGTGCAGGATGCTTACCAGATTGGTTATCAGGGTATCAAAACATTGAACGCCGCCGTGTCGGGTCAGGCTGTTCCGAAAGAGATTGATATCCCGGTTAAATTTGTTAATGCGAAGAATATTGATACGCCGGAAATCGACAAGTTATTACATCCATTCGGTAAAAAATAAGACCGTTGGGGCGACATCGCTCGCCCCATTTTTAGCCAGCGTCAGGGAGTGGTTATGAGCAGCGGATATTTCCTCGGTGTGGATGTCGGTTCCGCCAGCGTCAGGGCGGGTGTATTTGATGCCAGCGGCACGCGGCTGGCCTTTGCGACATTTCCCATCTCGCAGTTTCGACCCGGCCCGGAGCGGGTCGAACAATCATCCACCGAGATCTGGCAGCAGGTTTGTCATGCGGTGAAAGGCGCGGTGTCATCAGCGGGGATCCCTGTCGAGGAGATTCGATCGCTGGGATTCGATGCCACCTGTTCCCTGGTTGCCCTCGATGAACAGGGGCAGGGGCTGGCGGTTTCACCTGGCGAATCGCCAGACCATAACATCATCATGTGGATGGATCATCGTGCGGGAGATGAGACCAAACGCATTAACGCCACGCAAGATCCGGCCCTGCGCTATGTGGGCGGTGAAGTCAGCGTCGAAATGGAACTTCCCAAAGTGCTGTGGCTGAAAAATCATTTTCCCGCAACGTGGCAGCGTGCGTATCGATTCTACGATCTGGCGGATTTTCTGGTCTGGAAGGCGACCGATAGAGATGTGGCGGGCCTATGTACCCTGACCTGTAAATGGAACTATCTGGCGCACGAACAACGTTTTAGTCACTCCCTGCTCGATGCCGTTGAATTAACGGATTTGCTCAATAAAATCCCGTCGCGCATTCTGCCGCCGGGGGCCGCTGTTGGCACGCTCAGCCCTGGTGCGGCGCAGGCGTTGGGACTGACCACTCGTGTTGTGGTCGCCAGCGGGATGATTGATGCGCACGCGGGCGGTGTGGCGCTTGCCGGTGCTCAGCCCGCAGGAACGCTGGCGTTGATCAGCGGCACGTCAAACTGCCATATGTTGTGCAGCGAGCAGGAAATCCATACACCTGGCGTATGGGGACCGTACTGGTCGGCGATGCTACCCGGATACTGGCTGACCGAAGGTGGGCAAAGTGCTGCCGGGGCGTTAGTCGACTGGACGCTTCAGGAGTCAGGTGCCAGCGCGGACCTGTTTGGTAAAGCAGAAGCGCGGGGCTGTCATCCGATTGTGCTGGTTAACGAATGGGTGGCGGCACTGGAAGAACAAGAATCCGAGCCGGGACGCGAACTGCATGTGTTGGCCGATCATCATGGAAACCGCTCACCGCGTGCGCGACCGGATGCCCGTGGCAGCGTATGTGGCTTGACTCTTGAACGCGGCGAGCGGCAGGTTGCCCGCTTGTATCTGGCAACATTGCAGGCGATTGCCTGCGGAACGCGGCACATCATGGAAGTGATGCGCGAAAATGGACACACCATTTCGCGACTGACGCTGTGCGGGGGGGCTACGCACAATCCGCTGTGGCTACGCGAGTATGCTGATGCGACAGGTTGCGATATTCATCTGATGCAGGAAGAAGATGCTGTGACGCTGGGCGCGGCGATTACCGGCGCGGTCGCCTGCGGGGCGTGGGCGAATTTTCCAGCGGCCTGTCAGGCGATGGTGCGGCCTGGTGATGTGATCAAAGCAAATCCTAAGCGTCAGGACTATTATGCGCGTAAATATCAGGTTCATCTGACCATGTGGGGTCAGCAGCAGGTGCTTAACCAACTGATGCAGTAAGACAAATGTTTAAAATACTTTTATTATTGTGACTGGACGTTTTGGATGTGAACTGGGGCATAGAATGGCTAAAACAGTAGAACAGATAGCCAGCGATCTGAATTTATCGGTGACGACTGTGCGATTGGTGCTGAATGGGAAAGCTGAGCAATATCGTATCAGTGTTAAAACCCAAACGCGCATTAATGAATACGTTGAGCGTTATGGTTATGTCATAAACCATTCGGCGCGTAGCCTTAAACTGAATAAAACGGATACGCTGGGGCTGATTGTGCCCAATATTTCCAACGTCTTCTTTGCTACGCTCGCTGAAAAACTTGAGCAACGCTGCCGTCGTTCTGGATATCAGTTAACGATTAGCTGTACTTATGATGATGTTGATTACGAGAACAAATTAACCAAAGCGTTAATTGCGCGTAATGTTGATGGACTTTTTATTGTTCCTTCAACACTCGAAAATCAGCAACATCATTTACGTCAGGTCAGAAAACCGATGGTATTACTTGACCGTGATTTTAAGTACACCGATAACGCACTGGTAGAAAGCCATAATATTTTAGGCGGTGAAAAGCTCACGCAAAGTTTGTTTGACGCTGGAAAATCGCCGATCTGGTTTTTAGTCGGCGATACCGGACTGCCCAGTATTGGCGATCGTTTGCAGGGTTATCTTAATGCATTGAGTAATAATGGTATTTCGCATCGTGACTGGGTGCGTGAAGGTCCGGATAACACGCCAGATGGCGGCTACCGATTGATGGAAAAACTGATCGGCGAGCAGGGATGTCCGCAGGCATTTATCGCCTCGTCATTACCTGTGCTGGAAGGCGCCGTTGTCGCTATCCGTAATCGTTTCGGCGTTATTCCTCCTGATATTAATATCGGGACATTCGATGAACATCCGATGCTGGGATTCCTCGCCAATAATGTCTGGTCAATGCAGCAGGATGAAAACGTCTGGGCCGATAAAGCCTTCGATATGATGATGAGTGCCATTGAAGATCAGCCGATTAAAGAAACGGTAAAAGTTCCGATGAAGTTAATTAAGCGTGTAAGACAACAATAATATCGCTTTAAAAATAAATCAGCTAACTGAATCTGAATAACAATTCAGTGGCTGCTCATATCTGAAACCTGACCCGTCTTACTCTGCGGCTGCATTTTCGCAATCAAGACGAGGGGAAACTGTACCCGGAGAATCATTATGGAAAGAATGCGTTTATCGCGAGAAATCATTGAAACCTGTCTCGAAATGACCAGCCTGGGGCTGAATCAGGGAACGGCAGGAAATGTGAGTGCACGTTATGAAAATGGAATGCTGATCACACCCAGCGGAATTCCTTACGAAAGACTTACTGAAAATATGATCGTGTATGTGGATAACGACGGTAATTATGATAAAGAACAATTACCTTCCAGTGAATGGCGTTTTCACCTCGCAGCCTACCAGACACGACCAGAGGCCAATGCGGTGGTCCATAATCATGCGATTCATTGTACCGCGGTATCGATTCTCAACCGTCCTATCCCGGCGATCCATTACATGATTGCGGCGGCGGGTGGAAATTCTATTCCGTGCGCGCCGTATGCGACGTTCGGTACGCGTGAACTGTCAGAGCACGTGATCGTGGCGCTGAAAGACCGTAAAGCAACGCTGTTGCAGCATCACGGGCTGATTGCCTGCGAGGCAAATCTGGAAAAAGCACTGTGGCTGGCGCATGAAGTGGAAGTCCTGGCCCGTCTTTATCTGAGCACGCTGGCGATCGTCGATCCTGTTCCGGTGCTGGATGATGACGAGATAGCCATAGTGCTGGAGAAATTCAAATCCTATGGATTACGTATTGAAGAGTAATTTCGCATAGCGAAAAGGAGAAATACGATGGCGAACAGAATGATTCTGAATGAAACGGCATGGTTTGGCCGGGGAGCTGTTGGGGCGTTAACCGATGAAGTGATTCGTCGGGGGTATCGCAAGGCGCTGATTGTGACCGATGCAAACCTGGTGCAGTGCGGTATTGTCGATAAGGTGACATCAAGGATGGACGCGGCGGGTCTGGCGTGGGAAATTTTTTCCGGCGTTATCCCCAATCCTACTATTGCGGTGGTACAGGAAGGGTTAAATGTCTTTGAGCAAAGTGGTGCCGATTATCTGATTGCCATTGGCGGCGGCTCCCCGCAGGACACGTGCAAAGCAATTGGCATTATCCACAATAACCCTGAGTTTTCTGATGTGCGTAGTCTTGAGGGCTTATCGCCAACGCGCAGCCCAAGCGTGCCGGTGATGGCTATCCCGACAACGGCAGGGACGGCGGCGGAAGTGACCATTAACTACGTGATCACTGATGAGGAAAACCGGCGCAAGTTTGTCTGTGTTGATCCACATGATATCCCGCAGGTGGCGTTTATCGATGCTGACATGATGGACGGTATGCCCGCGGCGTTAAAGGCGGCCACCGGTGTGGATGCGTTGACCCATGCCATTGAAGGTTACATTACTCGTGCGGCCTGGGCGCTGACGGATGCGTTGCACATTAAAGCCATTGAGATCATTGCCGGGTCGTTGCGCGGATCTGTCGCCGGTGATAGCCAGGCCGGTGAAGCCATGGCGCTGGGTCAGTATGTTGCCGGAATGGGGTTTTCCAACGTCGGCCTGGGATTGGTGCATGGCATGGCGCACCCGCTGGGGGCGTTTTATAACACGCCACACGGCGTCGCCAACGCCATTCTGCTCCCGCATGTGATGCAGTACAACGCCGACTTTACCGGGGATAAATTCCGCGATATCGCCCGTGCAATGGGCGTGAAGGTGGAAGCGTTGACGCTGGATGAAGCGCGTAAAGCCGCTGTGGATGCAGTATTTGCCCTTAATCGTGATGTGGGGATCCCACTGCATTTACGCGATGTTGGCGTGCGCAAAGAGGATATCCCGGCGCTGGCGCAGGCGGCATTTGACGACGTATGCACCGGTGGTAATCCGCGTGAAGCGAGCCTGGGCGATATCGTCGAGCTGTACCACACCGCCTGGTAATCACCTGGCGTTTATCTGGCCTACAGGGTTGTACGATAAGTAGGCCGGATAAGCGCAGCGCCGTCCGGCAATAAGACTACCGCGCCAGCCGTAGCTGCTGTAGGTTCCCATCGATATGTAAATTCGTTTGTAGCCGCGCGATATCGCGACATAAAAACGCCATCTCTTTGTGCGCTTCAAGCTTTTTGCGCCACTTTTCCGGCACCTCATCAAGATGCGCGTAAATCCCTTCCAGATGCTGAAACTGAACGAGTAGCTGGGTCGCACTTTTCGGACCAATGCCTGCGACGCCGGGAACTTTTGAGCTGCTTATCCCGGCCAGCCCCCAATAATCCGGCAGCTGCTGAGGCTGTACGCCAAACTCTTTCTCGATGAACGGCGCATCAAGCCAGCGCTTCTGGAAATAGTCGCGAATTCGCAGGGCAGGCGAGAGCAGCTGGCAGTAGCCTTTATCGGTCGAGACAATGGTAGCCTGATGCCCGGCCTGGGTGACTTTAACCGCCAGCGTTGCGGCTAAATCGTCGGCTTCATTCCCACTGGAAACCCAGCAGCAGACGCCGCGTTGTTCAAAAGCAGCGCGTAAGGCCGGCATTTCGTGATGGAGTTCGTCAGGCATCGGCGGGCGACCTGCTTTGTAGTCGGGTAGTCGCTGGTGACGCCATCCGCTGTTACGCGCTTCGTCATCAAATACCGCCACGGCGTGCGTGGGCTGGCTGTGGACAATCAATAAATCGAGCGCGTGCTGGCATGTCTCCACGCAGGGCGATCCCTGAACGGCGTGTATGCGGCGGATAAGGTTCAGTGCATCGACAATGAGCAGATGGACGGCCACGGTGTTCTCCCTTGCAAATCAGGCTGTAGGGTAACATTCACGGCGGGGTGAGGCGAATAGTTGGATGCAAAATGGGAAGAGGCCTCGCAAAAGAGGCCTCTTCAGAGACGGTTAATCGCAGGTGACAATCTTCATCGCCAGGCCGCCGCGAGAGGTTTCACGGTACTTGGCATTCATGTCTTTACCGGTCTCGTACATGGTTTCGATAACTTTATCGAGACACACGCGCGGCTCGCTGGTACGGCGCAGCGCCATACGTGCTGCGTTAACCGCTTTAACCGAGGCAATGGCGTTACGCTCAATGCACGGGACCTGAACCTGGCCCGCAACCGGGTCGCATGTCAGACCCAGGTTGTGTTCCATACCGATTTCCGCCGCGATGCACACCTGCATTGGGCTACCGCCCAGCAGTTCAGCCAGACCCGCCGCTGCCATTGAGCAGGCCACGCCAACCTCACCCTGGCAGCCCACTTCGGCACCCGAGATAGAGGCGTTCATCTTGTACAGTGAACCAATAGCGCTCGCGACCAGCATGTAACGAGCCAGCGAGTTAGCGTTCACTTCGCGGATAAACTTGTCATAGTACGCCAGCACCGCAGGGACGATCCCACACGCGCCGTTGGTCGGGGCGGTAACCACACGTCCACCGGCCGCATTCTCTTCGTTAACTGCCAGCGCGAACATGTTGATCCAGTCCACAACCGCCATCGGATCGGTGGTGGTTTTGTCCTGGCTGACCAGCATACGACGCAACGCCGCCGCACGACGTGGCACGCGCAGTTTACCCGGCAATACGCCTTCGGTAGTGATACCACGCTCAATCCCGCTACGCATCACTTCCCAGACGTTAGCAAAATGCTGTTCCAGCTCTTCTTTGCTGTGCAGGGCCAGTTCGTTTTGCATCATCAGACCGGAAAGCGACAGGCCGGTTTCCTGGCAATGTCGTTGCAGATCGGCTGCGGATTTGTACGGATATGGCACGTTTACCGGCGAGCTGCTCGGCAGGCCGAAATGTTCTTCATCAACGATGAAACCACCGCCAATGGAATAGTAAGTCTGGCTATAAATAGCTTTTTCGCCGGCCAGTGCGGTAATGCGCATGCCGTTTTCGTGCAGGGACAGATTGCCCGCATGGAAATTCATGCACTTATCGACCGGAAACTCAACTTCATGCTGACCGTCTGCCAGCAGCAAGCGTCCGTGAGTATTCACATCCTGGATAAAGGCCGGGATGGCATCGATGTCTACGGTATCAGGCAGATTACCCGCCAGGCCCATAATAATTGCGATGTCAGTGTGGTGGCCTTTCCCCGTCAGAGACAGAGAGCCGTAAACATCAACCACTACGCGGGTTACGTCAGTGAGTATTCCGCGTGCAATCAGGTCGTCCGTGAATTGTTTGCCTGCTTTCATCGGGCCGACAGTGTGGGAACTGGAGGGGCCAATGCCGATTTTGAAGATATCGAATACGCTAATCATGAGGCGTCCATTGTGTATCGAGGTGCGCCGCCCCGGGGAGCGGCGCAGGGTAATTAACTGAACAGAGAGTAGAAAATAGCGGAGATAGCGATCAGGCCCATAATCACAACGAAGACGTTGCTGATATGGCCACTGTACTTACGCATTGCCGGTACTTTCTGAATTGCATACATCGGCATCAGGAACAGAATCATCGCGATGATCGGGCCACCCAGGGTCTCAATCATACCGAGGATGCTCGGGTTCAGCGTAGCCACGATCCAGGTGGTGACCAGCATGAACAGCGCAGTGATTTTGTTCAGTTTGTTGATTTCGATGGATTTGCCTTTGCCGCGCAGAGACTTAATCACCATACCGTTGAAACCTTCACGCGCGCCCAGGTAGTGGCCGAGGAAGGATTTGGTGATAGCGATAATCGCGATGATCGGTGCCATCCAGGCAATGACCGGCGCGTTAAAGTGGTTCGCCAGATAAGACAGGATGGAGATGTTCTGCTCTTTTGCCGCAGCCAGATCCGCCGGGGACAGGCTAAACACGCAGCTGAAGACGAAGAACATAACGGTCAGCACCATCATGATGTGAGCAAATGCCAGGATCTTAGAGCATTTCTTCTCAGCTTCATCACCGTACTCTTCACGCTTCGCCACGGCGAAGGAGGAGATGATTGGTGAGTGGTTGAAGGAGAACACCATGACCGGAATTGCCAGCCACAGAGTCAACAACAGGCCATTGCCGGTGGTTGCTGCAGAGTCAAAAGACAGGGTTTCCAGAATCGCACCGCTCCACTGTGGGATCAGGTACAGCGCCAGCAACATCAGAGCCGCAACGAACGGGAATACCAGGATGCTCATCGCCTTCACGATCATCTGCTCACCGAAGCGCACGATGGTCATCATGCCGACAATCAGGATCAGCGACAGGATTGCGCGCGGTGGCGGCGTAATCGCCAACTGGTGGGTCAGGAAGCTCTCAACGGTATTGGTGATAGCCACGCTGTAAACTAACAGAATGGGGTAGATAGCGAAGAAGTAGAGCAGTGTAATCAGTTTACCTGCGCCAACGCCAAAGTGTTCTTCTACAACTTCGGTAATATCTTCACCCGGATTTTTACCGGACAACACGAAGCGAGTCAGGCCACGGTGTGCAAAGAAGGTCATTGGGAAGGCAAGAATAGCCATGATGATCAGCGGGATCAGACCGCCAACGCCTGCGTTAATTGGCAGGAACAATACGCCCGCGCCAATCGCCGTGCCGTAAAGGCCCAACATCCACATGGTGTCAGTCTTGCGCCATGCGCTGCGGGTCTGGCCCGTGACGATAGTGCTGGTTTGCGTGTTTTCCATCTATTTCTCCTGGAGGAAGCTTAAAAAGTCAGGTTTGGGTTCAATCCAATGAAAAAAGGCCTGACTGTAAAACGAATTCCGATTAGCGATTTTTTATATAATTTTTCGCCGTAATAATTTTCGGGCGGAAAGATACATTTTAGTTATGAATGTATCAGTGATCGCGATCCCAAATGCAATAATCCACTTTTTATGTGGATAAATTTGGACCATTAATCTATTAAAAAATAACCAAAGCGGATTTACGGGCGCGAAGGCTAGCATTAACGACATATGGCGTGAAAGACAAAGCGAGAAGATACGAGTGTTGCGCTGCAAAAACTGTCGTTTTCAGTGGATTCTGGTGACTAATGATAATTTGTGGAGATAAATCACGGTCGGGCTTGGAAGGTAAACGTTTGCGTATTGAGGGTTTTCTGGTGAAATATCATTGATGTTTATGTTATTGAATGAGCTATGTGACTGGTATCACTAAAAAAGCCGGCTGGCAGCAAGGCCAAATCCGGCTTGTATATGGACAAATCTGTCACCGCGGTAGCCGTGGCCACCGGGTGTAAAACGTCAGGCGCAGATTTCGTAGCAAGGGATGTAAGCCGAGCCTGGCAACTTCATGCGGTGCTGTGCAACAAAGCCCTGCAGCAGGTCGTCCATGCGGCGCATCATCTCGCGGTCACCGTGGATTTTGTACGGGCCAAACTCTTCAATGGCGCGAATGCCGACTTCCTTGACGTTACCCGCGACGATGCCGGAGAACGCGCGACGCAGGTCTGCCGCCAGCACTTCAACCGGTTGGTCGGGGTACAGCTTCAGGTTAGCCATATTTTCATGGGACGGCTCAAACGGCATCTGCAAATCAGGCGCAATACGAATCGACCAGTTAAAGCTGTAGGCATCGCCGGTGTCGCGGCGGTTCTCTTTCACCAGCGGCATCGCTTTTTTCATCAGACGGGCAACTTCTGAAGCATCGTCAATGATAATGCGGTAGTGGCGACGTGCCTCTTCTCCCAGCGTGTGTACGATAAACTCATCCAGCACGCGGAAGTAGTCTGCACTCTCTTTTGGCCCGGTCAGGATCAGCGGCAGCACCTGCTCTTTGTTCGCCGGGTTCATCAGGATCCCCAACAGATACAGCAACTCTTCCGCCGTCCCTACGCCGCCCGGGAAAATAATAATGCCGTGGGCGATACGTACAAACGCTTCCAGACGTTTTTCAATGTCCGGCATGATGATCAGTTCGTTGACCAGCGGGTTAGGTGGCTCAGCGGCGATAATAGACGGCTCGGTCATGCCGATAAAACGGCTGTCGCGGTAACGCTGCTGGGCGTGGCCCACAGCGGCACCTTTCATGGGCGCTTCCATCGCACCTGGACCGCAGCCGGTACAAATGTTCAGTTCACGCAGGCCCAATTGGGTACCGACGCGACGAGCATACAGGTACTCATTTTCGTTAATGGAGTGACCGCCCCAGCAGACCACCATGTTCGGCGCTTCACCGACGTGCAGTGCCCGGGCGTTACGCAGGATGGAAAAGACGAGGTTGGTAATGTGAACCGAACTTTCGAGATCCAGATGCTGAAAACGACCGGCGTTATGGATCTGGCCGTTGACGAAAAGAATGTCGCGCAGTACGGCAAACAGGTTGGCCTGCAGCGCACGAATAATGCGCCCATCAACAAACGCGTCTTCAGGCGGATTAATCAGTTCCAGCTTCACGCCACGTTCGCGGCGCAGCACGTTAATGTCGAAACTTTCAAAACGAGACAGCAGCTCTTTGCTGTTGTCGGTCAAACTGCCGGAGTTCAGGACGGCAAGCGAACAGTTACGAAACAGTTGATACAAGTCGCTGCTGGCCGTGCGTTTAAGCATATCGACTTCCAGCTGCGACAACATATCCATTGAGCCAAGCGGGCTAATATGTGTAATCAAGTAAACTCCTTACGGGACGAGAGACATCATCCTCTGTTGATTACAATAGCTCTGGCTTATGACCTTTCACAACCTTGCGCACGGAATCCGGCACGCAAAATTGAGAAAAAAGGTTACTGACGTACCAGTCTGCCGATGGCAGGGACAAAATCGGTGTTGGTTCGCCACGGATTAATGTCCAGACCACCGCGACGCGTGTAGCGTGCGTAGACGCTCAGCTTTTCTGGCTGGCAGAAGCGCAGAATGTCATTGAAAATGCGCTCCACGCACTGTTCGTGAAATTCATTATGGTGACGGAAGGAGACCAGGTAACGCAGCAGCTTTTCCCTGTCGATTTTGCGCCCACGATACTGAATTTGTATGGAACCCCAGTCGGGCTGGTGGGTGATCAAACAGTTGGATTTCAGCAGATGACTGACCAGTGTCTCTTCCACCGCTTTCTCGCCGCTTACGGCGTTTTCCAGATAGTCTGTGCTGAACTGGTAGTTGTCGATGATGATGTCCTGATCGTCGATGCAGGTACCATTGAAATGGGCAATTGGCTGCCCTTCCAGTTCGTCGATACGGTATAGGGCAACGTGGACATCACCCATGGCACAGGCGCGCAGATCGTTTTCCAGCGTTTGGCGAACTGCATCCCACGAATCAAAGCGGGTTTGGTTAAAACTGTTCAGGTAAAGCTTAAAGCTTTTCGATTCAATCAAATTCACGCTGGTGTAATCTAATTCCACGTGCCCGACGGCAACCTGCGGCAAGCCGTTGGTATTCAGCCATGACAGTTCATACAGCGTCCAGATATCGGCACCGTGAAACGGCAGATTATCGGCCTTTAAATCCAGCGGGTCGCGGTTCAGGCTACGAGGAACGCCCTGCAACAAACTTGAGTCGTAATTATCCCGGTAATCCGTTGATTTACCGAGCGTCAGGCCGTTAAGCGCCTGATGGTTTTCATAAGAGGACATGTTTCACCGTCATAAACCAGATACACTATGCGACAAGTGTATCCTGGCTTTTGTGAAGAGAGAAATCAGTGGACGAATTGACTGCGCAGGCGCTAACGGCCTTTACGACACGTTATTGCGATGCATGGCATGAAAAAAACAACAGTTGGCCGCTCAGCGAAGAATTGTATGGCGTACCTTCCCCATGCATTATTTCCACTACCAGCGATGCCGTGTTCTGGCAGCCTCAGCCGTTTGTGGGCGAACCGAATGTAAACGCGGTTGAACGCGCCTTTGATATCGTGATACAACCCGCCGTTCACTCTTTTTACACCACCCAGTTTGCCGGGGATATGCACGCGCAGTTTGCGGATGAAAAGCTCACTTTGCTGCAAACCTGGAGCGAAGATGACTTCAGGCGAGTTCAGGAAAACCTGATAGGCCACCTGGTCACGCAAAAGCGGCTCAAGCTCTCGCCGACGCTTTTTATTGCGACGCAAGAAAATGAACTGGATGTCATTTCGGTGTGTAATTTGTCCGGCGAAGTGTGCAAAGAAACGCTGGGAACCCGTAAACGAACGGTGCTGGCGGTCTCCCTTGCGGAATTCCTGACTCAACTTAAGCCGGTTCTGTAATCCATTTCGCCCTAAATCTTGTGAGAGATCTCTTACAAACCCTGTAGGAGATCGCCAGGTAATAAGTAAAGACTTAATGAAGTGATAAAATATTAACTATCTATAATTCAATTGGTTAATGTTTTATCACCCACTTTCATACGAAAATATACTTAAGGATATGCCTGTAAGCACCTTGTAAGACAAAGCAAAACAGGCGATTCTATCTCCGTCGACAAGGAGTCGCACAACGAAGTGAACATCAGGATGATGACACTTCAGCAGGACACGCCAGGACGGTGTAGCAAGGACAGGCTTCAGGATGAAGCAAAGAGGAAAACGCCGGATGCGTTAAGGGACACCTCCAGGAAGGAGAATGAGAGCCGGTCAGGATGGTCGGTGGGTCAGGATGGCCAGGACACTTCAGGATGAAGTTTTCACATCGGGGTGATGTGGGCAGGATGCAAAAGTTCAGGATGAACGCGGTCGCAAGGCCACAGGAAAAGTTGTCACGGATGAGCAGGGAGCACTAAAAGTAGCTGGAATGCTGCGAAACGAACCGGGAGCACTGTTTTTACAGTGCTCCCTTTTTTTATTTCCTTTCCACAAATGCTATTCTTCGCGCCAGATTTTTCATCAACGAGGTTAATTTCATGACCACTCATGACCGTGTGCGCCAGCAGCTCCATGCGCTTGAAGCGCTGCTGCGTGAACATAATCACTGGCGGATGGATGAGCCAGAGGCGCATCTGCTTACCAGCACGCAGCCTTTTTGTATGGATACCATGGAGCCGGTTGAATGGCTGCAATGGGTGTTGATTCCCCGTATGCATGCCCTGCTGGATAACGCCCAGCCGCTTCCGGACGCGTTCGCCATTGCGCCGTATTATGAAATGGCGCTGACTGCCGATCATCCACAGCGTGAAGCGATCCTGGTTGCACTGCAGGCGCTGGATGCGCTGTTCACCAGTGATAATGCCTGATGCTGGAGATTCTCTATCAGGACGAATGGCTGGTGGCGGTGAATAAACCCTCTGGCTGGCTGGTTCACCGCAGTTGGCTCGACCGCGACGAGAAAGTGGTGGTGATGCAAACGGTACGTGACCAGATTGGTCAGCATGTTTATACCGTGCATCGCCTTGACCGACCGACATCTGGGGTGCTGCTGATGGGGCTGTCCAGCGAAGCCGGGCGTCTGCTGTCACAGCAGTTTGAACAGCATAAAATCCACAAGCGTTATCATGCAATTGTGCGTGGCTGGCTGATGGATGACGCGGTGTTGGATTACCCGCTGGTGGAAGAGTTGGACAAAATTGCCGATAAATTTGCCCGTGAAGATAAGGATCCGCAGCCTGCGGTCACCCATTATCGCGGACTGGCAACAGTGGAAATGCCGGTTGCCACTGGACGCTATCCGACCACCCGTTACGGGCTGGTGGAGCTCGATCCTAAAACCGGTCGTAAACATCAGCTCAGAAGGCATCTGTCCCATTTGCGCCATCCTATTATTGGCGACAGTAAGCACGGCGATTTGCGGCAAAACCGCAGCGCTGCGGAGCATTTCGGCTGCCAGCGTTTAATGCTGCATGCCAGCCAGCTTACGCTTACCCATCCGTTCACCGGCGAGCCATTGGTGATTCGCGCCGGGCTGGATGATGTCTGGATGCAGGCGTTATCACAGTTTGGCTGGCGCGGACTTCTCCCTGAGAATGAAAGGGTTGAGTTCAGCGAGCGGTCAGGTCAGGATGAGCAGATAGATTCTTAAGTCCCTGGAGATAAAGGTTATGGCGGAAATTGGTATTTTTGTCGGTACGATGTATGGAAACGCGTTGCTGGTAGCCGAAGAGGCTGAAGCTATCCTTACCGCACAGGGCCATAAGGCCACGGTATTTGAAGATCCAGAACTGACTGACTGGCAGGCGTATCAGGATAAATATGTCCTGGTGGTGACCTCGACGACCGGGCAGGGCGATCTCCCGGACAGCATTGTGCCGTTGTTTCAGGGGATCAAAGATAATCTCGGTTTTCAGCCAAATCTGCATTATGGCGTTATCGCACTCGGCGACAGTAGTTACGTTAACTTCTGTAACGGCGGAAAACAGTTTGACGCGTTGTTACAGGAACAAAGCGCGCAGCGCGTGGGGGAGATGTTGCTGATTGACGCCAGCGAGCACCCTGAGCCGGAAAGTGAATCTAACCCCTGGGTAGAAAACTGGGGAGCCTTGCTTAAATAATGCCTCGCCCGGCGGCGCTTCGCTTGCACGGGCCTGTAACAAATGATGGGCATGAAGAGACTAATCTGACTATCAATAAGGATAAATCGCTTTAATTTATCTGCATTATAAATACAATTATATAGTTTTATTTGTAGCCCGAATTTATATAAATTAAATTCGGGCTTTTTATTATTTATGAGATCAAAAGCACAAACAAATAATCCTGTCTCGTATTTTAATAAAAAGACAGGTCCGTAATCTATATTTTGTGAGTGAATAACTGAGATGAAAATGATAACTACGGAAAATTATTAAGCTAAGGAGATGCAATTTGTTTACTTTGTTTAATGCACGGGATTTTAGTCAAAGTGCCAGATTAGAAGACTTTGAAAAAATACTGACACCTAAAGAAGGTCTGAGGTTAGCAAAGGTATACTATGAACTCGACGATAATAAAAATCAGCGCTCAGCTATATTTTGCCTGCCACAGAGAAAATGGAATGTAAACCGATATTCTTCCAGTGCGTATGAAAGGCCCCCAGGTGGTAGATGTAATCCCATTTATGATGAGATACAACACAAATTATACGTGGGCTGGATAATAGCTAGAAACATCAGCGAAACTGATAAAAATAATGAGAACAACAGGCTATATAGGTGTTGGTCTTGATTTTGCTAGTTATACAACTAACGTTTATGAGGCTTGCGCAAAAGGACGTGAAAGCGAATGCAGAAAGGCAGCGATAACGGAGTATAGTAAATTTGGTGGTAAACAAGTAGCAAGTCTTGCTGGCGGCGCTGCCGGGGGAATTATGGGGAGAGCCGCTTGTACATGGGTTCTGGGATTGATTACATCAGAAGCTGGAGGTATTGGCGAAAGTGTATGCCTGGTAAGTGGCATTGCTTCAAGTATTACAGGAGGGAAAATTGCCGAAAAATGGGGGGGATATATGGAGGGGGAATTGGAACTACTATAAATAATAAAATGGATAGTTTAAATCCAATAATACGTGATCCAGATTCCTTTAATGAAGACACAGGGATTATTTTATATGAAAAATTATTTAATCAATAACTTTGAAGCCATTAGCATGAGTCTTTTTATAGCCCTTGTTATTGTTATGATTATATTGATTTTCATGTCTTATATAATTAATGAAGATAACTACAAAAAAACATCTCATTTATATGAAAAGCAATTTGGGAATCTCCCTTTTACAGCAAGGATGGCAAGAAACGCTAGTTTAATTGGCTCACCAGGAATTTATTTGGCAAAAGTGGATTTTATTATGTCTAGCCTTCTGCTTCCATATAATCGAGTGTTTAATCATGGCATGAGTTTTGATGAGTATTTTTTCATTCGGACTCTACCTTCAGAGCTGACTACAGGTTTCAAAGTTGAAGCCATATTATGGGTTATAGAAATTATTATACTTTTTTGCTTTATATTATTGAATGTTTTCTTTTACTAAAAAAAGCCCACTTAACGTGGGCTATATTTTTTATT
The DNA here is from genome assembly GCF_018342065.1 of Citrobacter sp. FP75. GTDB lineage: Bacteria > Pseudomonadota > Gammaproteobacteria > Enterobacterales > Enterobacteriaceae > Citrobacter. Next base: position 512,734 of record NZ_JAFDOE010000002.1, read on the forward strand.
TCAATATCCCATATTCCTGATCAACAATCTCACCATAAGTAGCGGCAGGTAATAACCCACTAAAAAACATTTGGGTTCACGTAGGAGCTGGTCCGCAACCTAAGAGATCAGTATCCCACTGTTAGTCGTCATAGCCGTAGCGCCTTAAACCCGGGTCGGTACCGTTGGTTATATGCAGCCGTCATATGGCAACAAATCTCCCATCAAACGCCAATTTCGTGAAGCATCTTCCATTCACTTAGGCTTATGCCATAAACAACCTCATTCATCTCCTGCAATGTTGTGTTTTTGCACGGTGAGGGTAAGAGGCACTCCTTCATATACTTTTCACGTCAGTTCCCGGAAAGGCAGCGAGTCAGAATAAAACGGCCCTGAGCTGTACCAAAACTGCCACACACTAACCTCTCATTCTGATCACCCTACAGGTGCTGTACAGAATGAACTGGCGAAAGCCAGGATTCAGGAGTGCAACAATGAGTTCATTAAGTCAGGCGGCGAGCAGCGCGGAAAAGCGCACAAACGCTCGTTACTGGATAGTGGTGATGCTGTTTATCGTCACATCCTTCAACTACGGCGACCGCGCCACGTTATCCATTGCCGGTTCGGAGATGGCCAAAGATATTGGCCTGGATGCCGTCGGTATGGGTTATGTCTTCTCCGCGTTTTCATGGGCCTATGTTATCGGTCAGATCCCTGGTGGCTGGTTGCTCGACCGCTTCGGTTCTAAACGTGTCTACTTCTGGTCGATCTTTATCTGGTCCATGTTTACTTTGCTGCAGGGCTTCGTCGATATTTTTAGTGGCTTTGGCATTATTATCGCGCTGTTTACGCTGCGCTTTCTTGTCGGCCTGGCTGAAGCCCCTTCTTTCCCCGGAAACAGTCGTATTGTGGCGGCGTGGTTTCCGGCGCAGGAGAGGGGCACGGCGGTGTCGATTTTTAATTCCGCTCAGTACTTTGCCACCGTTATCTTCGCGCCAATCATGGGCTGGCTGACTCACGAAGTGGGCTGGTCACACGTATTCTTCTTTATGGGCGGCCTCGGGATCGTTATCAGTTTTGTCTGGCTGAAGGTGATTCATGAACCTAATCAGCATCCTGGTGTGAACCAAAAAGAGCTGGATTACATTGCCGCAGGCGGCGCGCTGATCAACATGGATCAGGCGGCAGCCAAAGCCAAAGTACCGTTTAGCGTCAAGTGGGGGCAAATTAAGCAGTTGATTGGTTCACGCATGATGGTGGGGATTTACATCGGTCAGTACTGTATTAACGCCCTTACTTACTTCTTTATTACCTGGTTCCCGGTTTATCTGGTGCAGGCGCGCGGCATGTCGATTCTGAAAGCCGGGTTCGTTGCGTCGGTTCCGGCTATCTGCGGCTTCGTGGGCGGCGTGCTCGGCGGGATTATTTCTGACTGGTTGATGCGTCGTACCGGCTCGCTGAATATTGCGCGTAAAACGCCTATCGTCATGGGTATGCTGCTGTCGATGGTGATGGTGTTCTGTAACTACGTCAACGTTGAGTGGATGATCATCGGCTTTATGGCACTGGCCTTCTTCGGTAAAGGCATTGGGGCGCTGGGTTGGGCGGTGATGGCAGATACCGCGCCGAAAGAGATCAGCGGCCTCAGCGGCGGTCTGTTCAATATGTTTGGCAACATTTCCGGCATCGTGACGCCAATTGCTATCGGCTACATCGTTGGTACGACCGGCTCGTTCAATGGTGCGCTGATTTACGTTGGGGTGCATGCGTTGATTGCGGTGCTGAGCTATCTGGTGCTGGTGGGTGATATTAAACGTATCGAATTGAAACCTGTCGCAGGACAATGATGATGACAACACAATCAAGCCCCGTTATTACCGATATGAAGGTCATCCCGGTGGCCGGCCATGACAGTATGCTGCTCAACATCGGTGGCGCGCATAACGCGTATTTTACCCGCAATATCGTGGTACTTACCGACAACGCCGGCAATACCGGTGTCGGTGAAGCGCCGGGTGGTGAAGTGATTTATCAGACGCTCCTTGACGCTATTCCGATGGTGTTGGGTCAGGAAGTGGCCCGCCTGAATAAAGTGGTGCAGCAGGTGCATAAAGGCAACCAGGCCGCTGATTTTGACACCTTCGGTAAAGGCGCCTGGACTTTCGAACTGCGGGTTAACGCGGTGGCTGCGCTGGAAGCGGCGCTGTTGGACCTGTTGGGCAAGGCGCTCAACGTGCCGGTCTGCGAACTGCTAGGTCCAGGCAAACAGCGTGATGCGGTAACCGTGCTGGGCTATCTGTTCTATGTTGGCGATCGCACGAAGACCGATTTGCCATATCTGGAGACGACGCCGGGTAACCATGACTGGTATCACCTGCGTCATCAGCGCGCGATGAGCAGTGAGGCCGTGGTGCGCCTGGCGGAAGCCTCGCAGGATCGCTATGGCTTTAAAGATTTCAAACTCAAAGGCGGCGTGCTGCCCGGCGAGCAGGAAATTGAAACCGCCCGTGTGCTGAAAAAACGCTTCCCGGATGCACGAATTACGGTCGATCCCAATGGAGCCTGGCTGCTGGATGAAGCCATCTCTTTGTGCAAAGGGCTGAACGATGTGCTGACCTACGCGGAAGATCCGTGCGGTGCCGAGCAGGGCTTCTCCGGGCGCGAAGTCATGGCCGAGTTTCGCCGTGCAACCGGGCTGCCGGTTGCAACCAACATGATCGCCACCAACTGGCGCGAAATGGGTCATGCGGTGATGCTGAATTCCGTCGATATTCCGCTGGCCGATCCGCACTTCTGGACGCTTTCCGGCGCGGTGCGTGTGGCACAGTTGTGCGACGACTGGGGCCTGACCTGGGGTTGTCACTCTAACAACCACTTTGATATCTCGCTGGCGATGTTTACTCACGTGGGTGCGGCTGCGCCGGGCAATCCGACAGCCATCGACACGCACTGGATTTGGCAGGAGGGCGATTGCCGCCTGACCAAAAATCCACTGGAGATTAAGAGCGGGAAAATTGCCGTTCCGGACGTGCCTGGCCTGGGCGTGGAACTGGACTGGGATCAGGTGCTGAAGGCCCACGAAGCCTACAAGAAACTGCCCGGCGGCGCGCGTAATGATGCAGGCCCGATGCAGTACCTGATCCCCGGATGGACTTTTGACCGTAAACGTCCCGTTTTCGGCCGTCACTGATTTTGAATAAGGACACTATGATGAGCGCACAATTTACCACTCCAGTCGTTACCGCTATGCAGGTTATTCCGGTTGCGGGCCACGACAGCATGCTGATGAACCTGAGTGGCGCACATGCCCCGTTCTTCACGCGCAATATTGTGATTATCAAAGATAATTCCGGCCATACCGGTGTGGGCGAAATTCCCGGCGGCGAGAAAATCCGTAAAACCCTGGAAGATGCCGCTTCGCTGGTGGTGGGGAAGACGCTGGGCGAATATAAAAACGTGCTGAACGCAGTACGTAACCAGTTCGCCGATCGCGATGCGGGCGGTCGCGGTTTGCAGACCTTCGATCTGCGTACCACTATTCATGTGGTCACCGGCATTGAAGCCGCAATGCTTGACCTGCTGGGCCAGCATTTGGGTGTGAACGTAGCTTCTCTGTTGGGTGATGGTCAGCAGCGTAGCGAAGTCGAAATGCTCGGTTATTTGTTCTTTGTCGGCAACCGTAAAGCGACGCCGCTGCCGTATCAGAGCCAGCCGGATGAGAAGTGCGACTGGTATCGCCTGCGTCATGAAGAGGCAATGACCCCGGATGCGGTGGTGCGCCTGGCGGAAGCGGCGTATGAGAAGTATGGTTTTAACGACTTTAAACTGAAAGGCGGCGTGCTGGCAGGTGCTGAAGAGGCGGAGTCTATCGTCGCGCTGGCGAAGCGCTTCCCACAGGCGCGGGTGACGCTGGATCCTAACGGCGCATGGTCGCTGGATGAAGCGATTAGCATTGGCAAATATCTGAAAGGTTCTCTGGCTTACGCAGAAGATCCGTGCGGTGCTGAGCAGGGCTTCTCCGGGCGTGAAGTGATGGCAGAATTCCGTCGTGCGACCGGCCTGCCGACGGCGACCAATATGATAGCCACCGACTGGCGTCAGATGGGACACACGCTGTCGCTGCAATCTGTCGACATCCCTCTGGCGGATCCGCACTTCTGGACCATGCAAGGTTCGGTACGCGTGGCGCAGATGTGCCATGAGTTCGGTCTGACCTGGGGCTCACACTCTAACAACCACTTTGATATTTCGCTGGCGATGTTCACGCATGTTGCAGCGGCGGCACCGGGTAAAATTACCGCCATCGACACTCACTGGATCTGGCAGGAAGGCAACCAGCGTCTGACCAAAGAGCCGTTTGAAATTAAAGGCGGCATGGTGCAGGTTCCGGCGAAACCGGGTCTGGGCGTAGAACTCGATATGGATCAGGTGATGAAAGCGCACGAGTTGTATCAGAAACATGGTCTGGGCGCGCGTGATGACGCTATGGGGATGCAGTATTTGATCCCGAACTGGACGTTTGATAATAAGCGCCCGTGCATGGTACGCTAAGCGACATGGGACCGCTCCCATTGCGTGAGCGGTTTTTCCCCTGGTGTATGCTTAACACAATCAACATGCGTAAGGATGCTTTATGAAAATAGTGATCGCACCGGATTCCTATAAGGAAAGTTTGAGTGCGCTTGAGGTGGCAACTGCCATAGAGCAGGGCTTCCGTGAAATATGGCCTGATGCGGACTACGTAAAGATCCCGGTTGCTGATGGCGGTGAGGGAACGGTTGAAGCGATGGTTGCTGCAACGGAAGGCCACCTTGTGCATGTTGATGTTACCGGTCCTCTGGGGACCAATGTTCAGGCGTTTTATGGTTTATCGGGCGATGAGCGCTCTGCGTTTATCGAGATGGCGGCTGCCAGCGGACTGGAACGGGTGCCTCCGGGTTCACGCGATCCGCTGAAAACCACCTCCTGGGGAACCGGAGAGCTGATCCGTCATGCGCTGGACGCGGGCGTTGAGCATATCATCATCGGGATTGGCGGTAGCGCCACCAACGATGGCGGCGCCGGTATGGTACAGGCGCTGGGGGCAAGATTACTGGATGCGCAGGGTAACGATATTGCGCACGGTGGGATTGGCCTGGAAGCGCTTGCCCGGATTGATATCTCGCAGTTAGACACGCGTCTTGCCGCGTGTCGTATCGAAGTAGCCTGTGACGTGACTAACCCGCTAACGGGTAAAGAGGGGGCGTCTGCGGTTTTCGGCCCGCAAAAAGGGGCAACGCCGGAGATGATTCCTCGCCTTGATCGGGCGCTCACGCACTATGCTCAACTGATAGCCCGCGATCTGGATGTTCACGTACTGGAACTGGCTGGCGGGGGGGCCGCCGGGGGCATGGGGGCCGCGCTGTATGCATTTTGCGGCGCGCAGCTGCGCAGCGGCATTGAGATCGTGACCGATGCGTTACACCTTGATACCTGGGTCGCGGATGCGGATTTAGTCGTGACCGGTGAAGGGCGCATCGACAGCCAGACCATCCATGGCAAAGTCCCCGTTGGCGTGGCAAACGTCGCGAAGCGTTACAACAAGCCGGTCATTGGTATTGCTGGCAGTCTGACCCCGGACGTGGGCATTGTGCATAAACATGGTATTGATGCTGTTTTTAGCGTGATTTATACCATTTGTACGCTGGATGAAGCGCTGGATAAAGCGGGTGAAAATGTCCGCATGACGGCACGAAACGTGGCTGCAACCCTCAAAGCAGGACAGCAGTTACGTTGAATGATGATTACGCGTTGGCCGGATAAGACGCCCGAGCGTCGTCATCCGGCAACCAGACCTTTACCCCAATAGCTTCTTTGCTTCACGTGCTACGTTGTCCATCTCATCAAGCAGCTCTAAAAACTCAGGCTCCAGATCTTCTTCTCGGGTGCCGCTGCGTAGCTGCTGTTCGATGAGCTGGCACAGGTTTTTCATACGCGGAACCCCGCTGTAGCCGCAGCTGCCGTGCAGTTTGTGAATCAAATCTACCAGCCCTTCAGGGTTTTCACCGACCAGCTGTTCTTCGATTTTGTTGCGCACTTCCGGCAGAAAATCGATCAGCATCTGCAGCATATCGCGCGCCAGATTGTTTTTCCCGGCGGCTTGCCTTAACGCCAACGGCCAGTCGAGTGTCGTATTCGGGTTGACGACCGGTTCAAGGGGCTCGGCGACAATCGCCCGGATGGCAGTGCCTGCGCCGGGTTTATAACGCAGTAGCAGATTATGCAACTTCTCCTCTTCAATGGGTTTCGCCAGATAGTCGTTCATCCCGGCGCTGAGGAGCTTCTCTTTTTGCCCGGCCATCGCGTGCGCGGTAACCGCAATAACCGGCGTTTGCTGCTGGTGGGGTAGCTGATGGATGAGTTCGCAGGCGCGAATACCGTCCATATCCGGCATCTGAATATCCATCAAAATCAAATCAAACTGCATCTGTTTGGCGCGATCCACCGCCTGATGCCCGCTGTCGCAAAGCTCGACGTGCCGTACCATATCATCCAGCAATGCGCCGATCAGTTTGAGATTCGCCGGGTTGTCATCCACCGCCATGACGGTCATGGCAATTTTACTCTCATCCATCAGTAGCGGTTCGGTGCTTTGATTCAGATGGCAATACTCCGTCAGGGCGGGCAGTAAACGGGTTGAGGTCAGCGGTTTTAACAGGCACGCCGCCGCGCCGCCTTGTTTTAATTTCTCGGCGTTAATCTGTGCGTGGCAAGGTAGCGCCAGCAACAGGAAGTCGGTCATTGCCCGGGCGCTTGCCAGCCGCTCATGCTGCATGGTCAGTGGTTCGCGGAGAGTGACGGGTACGCCAAGTAACAGAATATCGTAATGTTCTGCCGGCAGCCCGGAGAATGAAGGGCTATAAATCACCTCCAGCGGCGTTTCACTCAATATATCCAGCGTACACTGCGCTGCAGTGGCGTTGGGTTCAACGTAGGCCAGTCGTTTGCCAGCCAGGCAACGGGTGGGTGAGCGCTCACTGAGTACGTTAGGGTTGAGATCGAGGCTGATATGGAACCAGAAGGTTGAACCACGATTTGGCTGGCTGTGGAACGAGATATCCCCGCCCATTTCGTTAACCAGTTTTTGCGTAATCACCAGGCCCAGCCCGGTGCCGCCGTGGCGTCGTGAAATACTGGCATCCGCCTGACGGAATGCCTGGAACAGACGCGACTGATCGCGTTCCGGAATGCCGATGCCGGTATCGCGGATTTGGACTTCGATCTGCACTTTGGTGTTACTGAGGGCACGTTTCTCCACCAGAATGTCGATATTGCCGCTCTCGGTAAATTTGATGGCATTGCCGACCAGATTGGTGATGACCTGCTGCAAACGCAGCGGATCGCCTATCACATTGTCCGGCACGTCGTTTTTAATATTAAGTGTGAGCTCCAGCCCTTTATCATGGGATGAGTGCGCCAGCAGCGTCACGACATCGTCCAGCGTGCTACGTAGCGGGAACGGGATACTTTCCAGAATCAACTTACCTGCTTCCAGTTTGGAAAAGTCGAGCACATCATTGATGATGGCCAGCAGATTGTTGGCGGAACGCTCAATTGTATTCAGGTGATCGCGTTGGGTGGTGTTTAGCTCGGTTTTTAGCGTCAGGCGAGTAAAGCCAATGACGCCATTGAGCGGTGTGCGCAGCTCATGCGACATGTTTGCCAGAAACTCGGATTTGATACGCGCCGCTTCCTGGGCGCGTTTCTTCGCCAGATCCAGCTCAACGTTCTGGATCTCCATCTGTTCCAGCGTTTCGCGCAGGTCAGACGTGGCCTGATCGATATTGTGCTGCATCTCTTCATGGTAGGCCGCCAACGACATTGCCATTGAGTTGATGCCATTCTTCAGCACATCCAGTTCGCCCAGCATGAAGCCTTCTACCCGGCTATCGAGCTGCCCTCGTCGTATCCGGTCAACGGTGTTCACCATATTACGGATAGGACCGGTCACGTCGCGCATCAGGCGCCAGCCAAAAATTAACGCAATACCGATGCAAAACAACATCATCACACTGGAGATAAAGATCTCTTTGTATTGCTGTAGCCGCACCGATTTGAGGTCTAACTCAAGCGCCACGTACCCCAGCATATTTTTCGTGTTTTTCGCGTCGCTGACGGCAGACTCATCCGGAGAATAACTTTCCGATATAATAGGGGTGCGCAGGATCATGATATCCCCCTGGCGGGTGACGCTCAGCTTACGGGGAAACGGCGAACCGGCAGGCAACTGCATTTCTGACGGATCGAGATGGAAATTGGAGGTCACGAACAGCCGGTTATTTTCGTCGTAGACCGAAATTGCCCGCACAATATCGGAATGGCGACGGTGCAGTACGCTGATAAGCTGACCGATGGACTCCCTGTTTTGCAGGTTCATGCCATATTCGCTGGAGACCGCGAGTGGCTCAATGATGCTGGCACCAGCATCTTCCAGTTGACGCTGCAAGTCGTTATAGCGGTGCACAACAAAAAAGATACTGAGCAGCAAACCAATCAAGACGGTCGGTGCCAGGATCAGAATCATCATGCGAGCGCGCAGGCTGTAGTTGGTCATGGAGTTCCGTTATGGGACAATTAGGGTCACACTGTTAAATAGAGAAATATCTCGTCGATGGCGCAATTCTACTCTGCAAAACGACGCGTGACGACGCGTCAGATCATAACCGTTACCGTCAATGACCTCGATCCTTTTGGTCAGGGCGTTGCTCGCCATAACGGGAAGGCCCTGTTTATACCGGGATTGCTGCCCCAGGAAAGCGCAGAGGTGACAATCACCGAAGATAAAAAACAGTTTGCCCGCGCGCAAGTCAAACGTCGTTTAAACGACAGTCCGGAACGTGAAGTGCCACGTTGCCCACATTTTGGCAGGTGTGGTGGCTGCCAGCAGCAGCACGCCAGCATTCCTTTGCAGCAGCGTAGCAAAAGCGCAGCGCTGTCACGCTTAATGAAATGCGAAGTGTCGGAGGTTATCGCCGATACGCCGTGGGGTTATCGCCGTCGCGCACGTTTAAGCCTGAACTATCGGGCGAAAGAAAAGCTGCTGCAGATGGGATTTCGTCAATCCGGCTCCAGCGACATCATCGACGTGAAGCAATGCCCTGTTTTGGTGCCCCAACTTGAGGCGCTGTTGCCTGATATCAGGGCATGTCTGGAAAGTCTGCAAGGGCTTCGCCATCTTGGGCATATCGAGTTGGTGCAGGCGGGTAACGGCACATTGATGATTTTGCGTCATACGGCACCATTAAGTTCGGCCGATAAAGAAAAACTGGAATGCTTTTCGCATTCTCAGGGACTGTCTTTGTTTCTGGCCCCGCAAAGCGAGATACTTGAACCTGTTTCAGGAGAATCGCCCTGGTATGACTCAAATGGGCTACGTTTAACCTTCAGCCCGCGAGATTTTATCCAGGTTAATGCCGGGGTAAACCAGCAAATGGTTGCCCGTGCGCTGGAATGGCTGGATGTTCAGCCTGAAGATCGCGTACTCGATCTGTTCTGCGGCATGGGGAATTTCACACTACCGCTGGCAACTCGTGCGGCAAGCGTGGTGGGCGTTGAAGGTGTGCCCGCACTGGTCGAAAAAGGTCGGGAAAACGCGCTGAATAACGGATTACACAATGTGACATTCTTTCATGAGAACCTTGAGGAGGATGTCACCAGGCAGCCGTGGGCAAAGAACGGATTTGATAAAGTATTGCTCGATCCCGCGCGTGCAGGTGCTGCAGGCGTGATGCAACATATTATAAAATTAAAACCTGGTCGCGTTGTTTATGTATCCTGTAACCCTGCTACGCTGGCTCGTGACAGCGAAGCGTTACTCAATGCGGGATACACCATTCAGCGACTGGCGATGCTCGATATGTTCCCGCACACCGGGCACCTGGAGTCAATGGTCCTGTTTGAGCATATGTAATGAATCTTATACCCACTGGATTTCGGGTTGTACTACAGCCAGAAAGACAATGGGTACGGCTTGTCGACTTCGACAGGCCAGGCCCCTTAAGGAGAGGACGATGGTTGCGGTAAGAAGTGCACATATCAATAAAGCTGGCGAATTTGATCCCAAAAAATGGATCGCGAGCCTGGGGATCACCAGCCAGCAGTCGTGTGAACGCTTAGCCGAAACCTGGGCGTATTGCCTGCAGCAGACACAGGGGCATCCGGATGCGGAACTGCTGCTGTGGCGCGGTGTGGAAATGGTGGAAATCCTCTCCATGTTGAGTATGGATATCGACACGCTGCGGGCAGCTATGCTCTTCCCTCTGGCAGATGCCAATGTGGTCAGCGAAGAGATCCTGAGTGAGAGTGTGGGGACGTCAATCGTCACTCTGATCCACGGCGTGCGCGATATGGCGGCGATACGCCAGCTTAAAGCCACGCACACCGACTCGGTCTCCTCAGAGCAGGTTGATAACGTCCGACGCATGCTGCTGGCGATGGTCGACGACTTCCGCTGTGTGGTCATTAAACTGGCGGAGCGTATCGCGCACCTGCGCGAAGTGAAGGACGCGCCGGAAGATGAACGCGTACTGGCGGCAAAAGAGTGCACCAATATCTACGCGCCGCTGGCTAACCGTCTAGGTATCGGGCAGTTAAAATGGGAGTTGGAAGATTACTGCTTCCGCTACCTGCACCCGGAAGAATACAAGCGCATTGCCAAACTGTTGCATGAGCGTCGTATCGACAGAGAACACTATATTGATGAGTTTGTTGGCCACCTGCGTTCAGAGATGAAAATCGAGGGCGTTAAAGCCGAAGTGTACGGTCGCCCGAAACACATCTACAGCATCTGGCGCAAAATGCAGAAAAAGCAGCTGGCCTTTGATGAGCTGTTCGATGTGCGCGCCGTGCGTATCGTGGCCGAACGGCTGCAAGACTGCTACGCCGCGTTAGGGATAGTACATACTCACTATCGCCATCTGCCGGATGAGTTCGATGATTACGTGGCGAATCCAAAACCCAATGGTTATCAGTCAATCCATACGGTTGTGCTGGGGCCGGGCGGTAAAACTATTGAAATCCAGATCCGCACCAAACAGATGCACGAAGATGCCGAACTGGGCGTTGCGGCGCACTGGAAGTACAAAGAAGGTACCGCTTCCGGTGCTGCGCGTTCCGGTCATGAAGACCGCATAGCCTGGCTGCGTAAGCTGATCGCCTGGCAGGAAGAGATGGCGGATTCTGGCGAAATGCTCGATGAAGTGCGTAGCCAGGTCTTTGACGACAGAGTTTACGTCTTTACGCCAAAGGGCGATGTAGTGGACTTACCGGCGGGCTCGACGCCGCTCGATTTTGCTTACCATATTCACAGCGATGTGGGCCATCGTTGTATTGGCGCCAAAATTGGTGGGCGCATCGTACCGTTTACCTACCAGCTACAGATGGGCGATCAAATTGAAATCATCACCCAAAAGCAGCCAAACCCGAGTCGGGACTGGCTGAACCCTAACCTGGGGTACGTGACGACCAGCCGTGGGCGCTCGAAGATCCACGCCTGGTTCCGTAAGCAGGATCGCGACAAGAATATCCTCGCGGGCAGACAAATCCTTGATGATGAACTGGCGCATTTAGGCATTAGTCTGAAAGAAGCAGAAAAACATCTGCTGCCGCGTTACAACTTCAATGAGCTGGAAGAGCTGCTGGCGGCGATTGGCGGCGGGGACATCCGTCTGAACCAGATGGTCAACTTCCTGCAAGCGCAGTTTAATAAGCCGAGCGCCGCCGAGCAGGATGCTGCCGCGCTGAAACAGTTGCAGCAGAAAACACATGCGCCGCAAAACCGCCGTAAAGATGACGGGCGCGTGGTGGTTGAAGGGGTAGGTAACCTGATGCACCATATCGCACGCTGCTGCCAGCCGATCCCTGGCGATGAGATCGTTGGGTTCATCACCCAGGGTCGCGGTATTTCCGTGCACCGGGCGGATTGCGAACAGCTGGTAGAACTGCGTTCACATGCGCCGGAGCGTATTGTCGATGCGGTTTGGGGCGAGAGTTATTCTGCCGGGTATTCGCTGGTTGTCCGCGTCCAGGCGAATGATCGCAGTGGTTTATTGCGTGATATCACCACCATTCTCGCCAACGAGAAGGTAAACGTGCTGGGGGTCGCCAGCCGTAGTGATACCAAACAGCAGCTTGCCACCATTGATATGACCATCGAAATCTATAACTTACAGGTGCTCGGGCGCGTGCTCGGCAAGCTCAACCAGGTACCGGATGTGATCGACGCGCGTCGTTTGCACGGGAATTAATACGAACGTAGGCCGGATGGCGGCTTCGCCTTATCCGGCCTACAGTTATTCAAATCTCCAGGATTGTCACATGAATCAAATTGACCGACTGCTCGGTATTATGCAGCGCCTGCGTGACCCGGAAAACGGCTGTCCGTGGGATAAAGAGCAGACTTTCGCCACCATCGCCCCCTATACCCTTGAAGAAACCTACGAAGTGCTCGACGCCATTTCGCGTGAAGACTTCGACGACCTGCGCGGAGAGTTGGGGGATCTACTGTTCCAGGTGGTGTTTTACGCACAGATGGCGCAGGAAGAAGGGCGCTTTAATTTCAATGATATCTGCGCTGCCATCAGCGATAAGCTCGAGCGTCGCCATCCGCATGTTTTTGCTGATGTTTCTGCCAGCAACAGCACCGAGGTGTTAACCCGCTGGGAAAAAATAAAAACTGAAGAACGCGCCCAGAAGGCGCAGCATTCCGCGCTGGACGATATTCCTCGCAGTTTACCGGCGCTCATGCGCGCCCAAAAAATCCAGAAACGCTGCTCAAATGTTGGTTTTGACTGGAAGACGTTAGGGCCGGTGGTGGACAAGGTTTACGAAGAGATCGACGAAGTGATGTTCGAAGCGAAGCAGGCTGTTGTCGACCAGGCTAAACTGGAGGAGGAAATGGGCGATCTGCTGTTTGCCACGGTCAACATGGCCCGCCATTTAGGCACAAAAGCAGAGACCGCATTACAGAAAGCGAACGAAAAATTTGAGCGACGATTTCGTGAAGTCGAACGAATAGTTGCTGAGCGCGGTCTGGAAATGACTGGTGTTGATCTGGAAACCATGGAAGAAGTCTGGCAACAGGTAAAACGCCAGGAAATTGATCTCTAAGGGGTTTCGGCGGTCAAGGGCGATTTGTGTGATTTTTTAAATAACAAGCGATTGATTTACGTCAAAAACATTTACCCCAAAGGGGCTATTTTCTCACTCCCGATGTTAATGTGAGCCTGGTGAAGAGGAGGAATAATGAAAGTTTGTGGCGCTCGCCATGTTCGGGTATACTACTTTCCCGTCTTGGTAATTCCATCGTTTCACCCTAACTTCTCAGGTCCAGCATGACAACGAACTATATTTTTGTGACCGGCGGGGTCGTATCCTCTCTGGGAAAAGGCATTGCCGCAGCCTCCCTGGCAGCCATTCTTGAAGCCCGTGGCCTCAACGTAACCATGATGAAACTGGATCCGTACATCAACGTCGATCCAGGTACTATGAGTCCAATCCAACACGGGGAAGTGTTCGTTACCGAAGACGGCGCTGAAACCGATCTGGACCTGGGGCACTACGAGCGTTTCATCCGCACCAAAATGAGCCGTCGCAACAACTTCACCACGGGTCGTATCTACTCTGACGTTCTGCGCAAAGAACGCCGTGGCGACTATCTGGGCGCAACCGTTCAGGTTATCCCGCACATCACGAATGCGATTAAAGAGCGTGTTCTGGAAGGCGGCGAAGGTCATGATGTTGTTTTGGTCGAAATCGGCGGAACCGTTGGGGATATCGAATCTCTGCCGTTCCTTGAAGCGATTCGTCAGCTGGCGGTGGATATCGGTCGTGAAAACGCGCTGTTTATGCATTTGACCCTGGTGCCGTACCTGGCCGCAGCGGGTGAAGTCAAAACCAAACCAACCCAGCACTCCGTTAAAGAGTTGCTCTCCATCGGTATTCAGCCTGACATTCTGGTCTGCCGCTCCGATCGCGCGATTCCGGCCAACGAACGTGCAAAAATTGCATTGTTCTGCAATGTGCCGGAAAAAGCGGTGATTTCGATGAAAGATGTCGATTCCATTTATAAAATTCCGGGCCTGTTGAAATCTCAGGGCCTTGACGATTATATTTGTAAACGATTCAGCTTGAACTGTCCGGAAGCAAATCTGTCAGAATGGGAACAGGTTATCTACGAAGAAGCCAATCCGGCAGGCGAAGTGACTATCGGTATGGTCGGCAAGTACATTGAACTGCCGGATGCCTATAAGTCAGTTATCGAAGCGCTGAAGCACGGTGGTCTGAAGAATCGTGTCACCGTTAACATCAAGCTGATTGATTCGCAGGATGTTGAAACGCGCGGTGTTGAGATCCTGAAAGGTCTTGACGCTATCCTGATCCCTGGCGGCTTCGGCTACCGTGGTGTTGAAGGTAAAATCGCGACAGCACGCTTTGCGCGTGAGAACAATATTCCTTATCTGGGCATTTGCCTGGGTATGCAGGTTGCGTTGATTGAATTTGCTCGTAACGTCGTGGGTATGGACAACGCCAACTCCACGGAATTTGTGCCAGACTGTAAGTACCCGGTGGTGGCCCTGATTACCGAATGGCGTGATGAAGACGGTAACGTTGAAGTCCGTACCGAGAAGAGCGATCTGGGCGGCACAATGCGCCTTGGTGCGCAGCAGTGTCAGTTGGACGATGAGAGTCTGGTGCGTAAGCTGTACGGCACGCCGACAATTGTTGAGCGCCATCGCCACCGCTACGAAGTCAACAATATGCTGTTGAAACAAATTGAAGCTGCGGGTCTGCGTGTTGCAGGCCGCTCCGGTGATGATCAGTTGGTCGAGATCATTGAGGTACCGAATCATCCGTGGTTCGTGGCCTGTCAGTTCCACCCGGAATTTACTTCCACGCCACGTGATGGGCACCCGCTGTTTGCCGGCTTTGTGAAAGCCGCCAGTGAACATCAGAAGCGTCAGGCGAAGTAAGAAGTAAAAAATTAGAACGGCAATGCACCCATCCGGGTGCATTGTTTGTCTGGAGTTTTAGTTTAACTTGTACTGAGGAAAACCTAATGTCCAAAATCGTTAAAATCATCGGTCGTGAAATCATCGACTCCCGTGGTAACCCGACTGTTGAAGCCGAAGTACACCTGGAAGGTGGTTTCGTTGGTATGGCAGCAGCTCCGTCAGGTGCTTCTACAGGTTCCCGCGAAGCACTGGAACTGCGCGATGGCGACAAATCCCGTTTCATGGGTAAAGGCGTACTGAAAGCAGTTGGCGCGGTAAACGGCCCAATTGCTCAGGCTCTGCTGGGTAAAGATGCTAAAGATCAGGCTGGCATCGACAA
The DNA here is from genome assembly GCF_018342065.1 of Citrobacter sp. FP75. GTDB lineage: Bacteria > Pseudomonadota > Gammaproteobacteria > Enterobacterales > Enterobacteriaceae > Citrobacter. The sequence goes on from NZ_JAFDOE010000002.1 coordinate 528,082, forward strand.
GATAATGATCGATCTGGACGGTACTGAAAACAAATCCAACTTCGGTGCAAACGCCATCCTGGCTGTATCCCTGGCGAACGCCAAAGCAGCAGCTGCTGCTAAAGGCCTGCCGCTGTACGCACACATCGCTGAGCTGAACGGTACCCCGGGCAAATTCTCTATGCCGGTTCCGATGATGAACATCATCAACGGTGGTGAGCACGCTGACAACAACGTCGACATCCAGGAATTTATGATTCAGCCAGTTGGCGCTAAATCCCTGAAAGAAGCTGTACGTATGGGTTCTGAAGTGTTCCATAACCTGGCTAAAGTTCTGAAAGCTAAAGGTATGAACACTGCAGTGGGTGACGAAGGTGGCTACGCGCCGAACCTGGGTTCCAACGCAGAAGCACTGGCTGTTATTGCTGAAGCGGTTAAAGCAGCAGGTTACGAGCTGGGCAAAGACATCACTCTGGCGATGGACTGTGCAGCATCTGAATTCTACAAAGACGGTAAATACGTTCTGGCTGGCGAAGGCAACAAAGCATTCACCTCCGAAGAGTTCACTCACTTCCTGGAAGAACTGACCAAACAGTATCCGATCGTGTCTATCGAAGACGGTCTGGACGAATCTGACTGGGATGGTTTCGCATACCAGACTAAAGTACTGGGCGACAAAATCCAGCTGGTTGGTGACGATCTGTTCGTAACCAACACCAAGATCCTGAAAGAAGGCATCGACAAAGGCATCGTTAACTCCATCCTGATCAAATTCAACCAGATCGGTTCTCTGACCGAAACTCTGGCTGCGATCAAAATGGCGAAAGACGCTGGCTACACTGCTGTCATCTCTCACCGTTCTGGCGAAACTGAAGACGCTACCATTGCTGACCTGGCTGTGGGTACCGCTGCAGGCCAGATCAAAACCGGTTCTATGAGCCGTTCTGACCGCGTTGCTAAGTACAACCAGCTGATTCGTATCGAAGAAGCTCTGGGTGAACAAGCGCCGTACAACGGTCGTAAAGAGATCAAAGGCCAGGCATAATCGCCCCGCTTTTTAACTCTTGATAAAAACCCGCTTCGGCGGGTTTTTTTTGCCTACCATTTTATTCTTATTTGATAACCGATTTGATCTCTGTCACTTTGTTATTATTTAACTGGGAGTAATTTAATAGGATAGAATATACATTAATATATGTATTTTATATTTATAATAATCAAACAATAGAAATATTGAATGGGTAATGAATTGGAAGACCTACTGACGAACGCTGGCATGAAAAAAAAGGATGCGGCTATCCTGATTAAGTTGGCAAAATTGAAAAAAATTAGCTTAAGCCGGGCATTTTTTCTCTATGCCTGGAAATATTACGCCTGGAGTATGGCTTTACTATTAGCAGTAATTTTCGCATCCCTTACCGAGGGGATAGAGTATTTTATAGTAAACGTTCTTGTCTGTATTGCTGTTGCTCTCGTTTCGCTCTTTTATACACCGTTTGTCATAAATTTAATTTGGAGTATTAAGATTCAATATAAATTGCTTGGGAAATAACAGGAGGTTATTTTGAGTAGTTATGGATTAATGAATTTGCAACGAGAAAAAGAAAATATTGACCGACTTGTCTATGATATCAGTTTTCAATATCTTCATGATCCGGCTATACGTTCAAAATATATGATCGAAGAACGTAGGGTTACATCATATTTTCTTGATGAATATCGTTATGGGAGATTAGATTTTGGCAGGGCGATGGATAAATTACGTGAATATCATATGTCTTTAACTAACCATCATATGAACTTAAGAATGGGGAGTATTAAATTATATGCAATAGCTGAGCGTGAAAGAGCAAAACATTCTATGCTAACAATTGCATTAAAACAAGTTGGATTCGTTAGTGGGGCAATGCAAGTTATCGGTGGCTTTGGTTTATGTAAAGCAAGCCTTGGTGCTGCATGTAAAAATTATGGAGTTCCTTTAATGATGCAGGGAAACGAGAATGTTTGGGAAAATGGTTATTATTTATTATATCATGAAGATCCTAAGAGAATGCCTTTGCGGTATGCCTATCGTCAGGTAGCTAAACTTTTAGGTGGCGATGAAAAGGATGGTGATATTGCTTTTTCCACAGGAGATCTTGTTCTTTCATTTGGTTAAGCCTCAACGCTGACGTTGAGAACAGATTCGTGGAAATTATTTCGCTATATACAGGAAGATTATATTCGCAGTTGGAGAACCTTGGGGGCAGTCGGGGGCGCTAGTGAGTTAACTGGTGATGCAGTTAGTGGATTCACTATTTATCAACTTCTTGGTGGAGAAAGTACTAACTGGGCCGAATTGAGAGAATAAGGATATGATCTTCAAAACATATGATCAGAATGATAAGTCTTTAACTGAAAGTATTAAACTTGCGGGTTTGAGTGAGTATAAAGCACAGAAACTTATTCGCTTTGCTAATGAAAACAAAGTAAATATACAAAAAGCCTATTTATTAACAGATGCAAGTGTCATTAAAGTTGATATTATCATGGCTTTTGTTATGTCATTTTTTATATTTTCAATTGGAAAAGAAGATTACAGTGAGTTATTGGTGCTATTTTTAATATTCGGGTTGTTGTTTTTTGTTATTGAGTTAACTTGTCGGCTTCATAAAAATTATCTTAAGGTTTGGAAAGTTTATATCAAGTTACGAGGAATTTAAATGAGAACAGGGGAATCTTACCTTAAACAAGCGCAGCGTATGATCCGTTTCCGGAATCTGTGAAAATTATTGCTTATCTTGATACTGAGAATGCTAACAGCCCCCATTCACGAGATGTTCCAGACCCTGCTAGAAGAGAGGGGGGCCGGTGTCCCCATCATTTTTATTCGTCATCTTGTTCTTTAACTCTTAACGTAAAAAACCCGCTGTGGCGGGTTTTTTATGCCTTTAAAGCAGTAGCGGCAGTGTTGCACTGGCGGTTTGCTGACTCACATCGCTGTACTTTTCATCCAGCGAAATGAGTGATGTGGTGAGCAATTCAACTAATAGCATCACGCCCACTTTTGCATTTAGCGCCCCGGCGCTCAGCGGGCCTTCGGGCTTGGCTGCAACCAGTTGAATATCACTCAGCGAAGCCAACGGACTGCGTGGCGTATTACTCAACGCCAGTATGCGCACGCCTTGCTTACGTGCAAGTTTAACCACATGTAGCAGATCCCGCGTGGAGCCTGAACTGGAAATAGCTACCACTAGTGAGTCTTTGGAAAGCGTAGTGGCATTCATGGCGGCACGATGCATGTCGCTGAACAGTTGTGCGGGTTTTCCCAGGCGCAAAAGTTTGTAATGGAGATATTCCCCCAGAATCGCACTGGCCGCCACGCCATAAATCTGTACCGACTGCGCCTGATGCAGCGCAAGAGCGGCTGCTTCCAGTAATGTCCTGTCGAGTAGTTTTGCCGTGTCCTGCAGCGCTTGCACGGATTCATTGACCACATTGTCAATCTCATCGCCGCTGTGTTCCACCGGCTGTCCGTGCTGGAGATCAAGTGCCAGCGCCATCTTAAATTCGTTATAACCTTTACATCCTAGCGTGCGGCACAGACGCGTGACGCTTGCCTCGCTGGTGTCGCTTTCGCGAGCCAGTTCGGTAATCGTCAGGTAGACAACTTTTGCTGGATCGCTCAGCACATATTCACCTAGCTTCTGTTGTGTTCGGCTATATCCGTTTACGCTCTGGCGCAATCTCAGCAGCAGGTTTTCATTATCTGACATGCAAAATCCTTAATGCGTTTCTCTGTCGATAGTGTGGCGGAAAGCAGGGGAGAGATGCCAGTCATTTTAAAAAAGTATGATCTGCTTCCTGAATTTTGATGATAATTTTCATTTATAAAAATAAATGTGGTAAAAATTTTCATCAAAAATCGGGGAGATGAAAAAATGATGCAAATGTTTAGCGGTGCTTCCTCAGGGGCATGGTTTGAAAAGGCGCAGCGGTTCGGTAAATCGTTCATGCTGCCGATTGCGGTATTGCCTGCTGCGGGGCTGCTGTTGGGCATTGGTGGTGCACTATCGAACCCCAACACGCTGACGGCTTATCCGTTTTTAGATATTGACTGGTTGCAGGCTATTTTCACTATCATGACCAGCGCAGGCTCCATTGTATTTGCCAACCTGTCGGTGCTCTTTGCTGTTGGAGTGGCGGTGGGCCTGGCGAAAACGGATAAAGGTACGGCGGGTCTTGCAGCGCTGCTGGCGTTTCTGGTGATGAATGCCACCATCAATGCTCTGCTGATCCTGAACGGGACGCTGGCACAAGAAAACCCGGGGGCTGTAGGTCAGGGGATGACGCTGGGTATCCAGACGCTGGAAACGGGTGTATTTGGTGGCGTGGTGATTGGTCTTGTCACCTGTGCGCTGCACAGTCGCTTTAATAAAGTCTCTCTGCCGCAGTTTCTTGGTTTCTTTAGCGGCTCGCGCTTTGTACCGATCATTAGCTCGCTTGCGGCAATTGCAGTGGGTGCCGCGATGACGGTGGTCTGGCCTCATTTCCAGAAACTTATTTTTGGACTGGGTGGCCTTGTTGACGCAACGGGTTATCTGGGGACGCTGCTGTACGGCTTTATCCTGCGTATGCTTGGCCCACTGGGCTTACATCATATCTTTTATCTGCCGTTCTGGACGACGGCGCTCGGCGGGAGCGAAATCGTTAACGGTCAACTGGTTGAAGGCACTCAGCGTATTTTCTTTGCTCAGCTTGCCGATCCCAACACCCAGCAGTTCTATGTCGGTACCTCGCGCTTTATGTCCGGGCGCTTCATCACCATGATGTTCGGCCTGCTTGGGGCATGTCTGGCGATGTACCACACCGCTAAGTCAGAGAACAAAAAAGTTGTCGCCGGTCTGCTGTTGTCAGCTGCTTTGACCTCTTTCCTGACGGGCATCACTGAGCCGATTGAGTTCTCTTTCCTGTTCGTGGCCCCCGTCTTATATGTCATTCACGCCTTCTTCGATGGTCTGGCGTTTATGATTGCCCATATTTTACATATCACCATCGGGCAAACCTTCTCGGGTGGACTTATCGATTTTATCCTCTTTGGCGTACTGCAGGGCGAAGCGAAAACCAACTGGATGTACGTGCCTATGGTGGGCGTACCATGGTTCTTCCTGTACTACTTCACCTTCCGTTATTTGATAAATCGCTTTGACTGGCTGACGCCGGGCCGTGGGAACGCAACATCGGTAGAAACCGCCTTGCCTCAAAGCGAACGGGCCGCGGCAGTGGTCGCCGGGCTTGGGGGCAAAGAGAATCTGGAAGAGGTGGATTGCTGCGCCACGCGTTTACGTGTGACGGTGAAAGATGGCAGTAAAGTTGATGAGGCGGCGCTAAAGGCAACCGGGGCGCGTGGTGTGATTATTCGTGGCAACGGTGTCCAGGTTATTTATGGTCCGCACGTCACTATTATCAAAAATGAAGTTGAAGAGATTTTATCGTGATGAAAACTGTACTGGATTCGCTGAAAGGTAAGTTAATTGTCTCCTGCCAGGCGCTGGAAAATGAGCCTCTGCACAGCCCATTTATCATGTCGCGTATGGCACTGGCGGCAGCGCAGGGCGGTGCGGCAGGTATTCGTGCGAACAGTGTTGCGGACATTAGTGCCATTAAAGAGAGCGTGGCTCTGCCGATCATTGGGATCATCAAACGTGATTACCCGGGTAGCGAAGTGTTTATCACCGCCACCCTGCAGGAAGTGGATGAGCTGATGACCGTTGAGCCGGAGATTATTGCTCTGGATGCTACAGCGCGTCCGCGCCCCGGGGGACAAACGCTGGAAGCATTGGTTGTGCAGATCCGCGCACGCTACCCGTCCGTATTGTTGATGGCTGATATTTCCAGCGTAGACGAGGCCGTCACCGCTGAACGACTGGGTTTTGACTGCGTGGGCACCACACTCTACGGTTATACCGCAGAAACCGCCGGGCATGTGCTGGCGGAAAACGACTGCGGGTTTTTACGTGAGGTGCTGGCAGCGGTCAGCGTGCCGGTGGTGGCGGAAGGGAACGTCGATACCCCGGAACGCGCCGCGCGTTGTCTGGCATTGGGCGCACACACCGTGGTGGTGGGAGGTGCTATCACCCGTCCGCAGCAGATAACGGCGCGCTTTGTCACGGCGATCGCCTCGTAAAGCATCGATGGGGCATGATACTTTAGCGGGGATCTGCGATAATTATCGTTTATCCCCACATTGAGATGACTATGCAGTACCCGATTAACGAGATGTTCCAGACCCTGCAAGGTGAGGGCTACTTTACCGGCGTCCCCGCCATTTTTATTCGTTTACAGGGATGCCCGGTTGGCTGTGCCTGGTGCGATACCAAACACACCTGGGATAAGCTTGAGGATCGGGAAGTCTCCCTGTACAGCATCCTGGCCAAGACCAAAGAGAGTGATAAATGGGGCGCGGCGAGCAGCGAAGATCTGCTGGCTGTGATTCAGCGTCAGGGCTATACCGCCCGCCATGTGGTGATAACCGGTGGTGAACCCTGCATTCATGACCTGATGCCGCTGACCGAACTGCTGGAAAAGAACGGTTTTAGTTGCCAGATTGAAACCAGCGGTACGCACGAAGTCCGCTGTACGCCGAATACCTGGGTGACAGTATCACCAAAGGTAAATATGCGCGGCGGCTATGACGTGCTGTCACAGGCGCTGGAGCGCGCCAATGAAATCAAGCATCCGGTGGGGCGTGTTCGCGACATCGAAGCGCTGGATGAACTGCTGGCGACGTTGACCGATGATAAACCGCGTATCATCGCCTTACAGCCTATCAGCCAGAAAGAAGATGCTACGCGTCTGTGTATTGATACCTGTATTGCACGCAACTGGCGTTTGTCGATGCAAACGCATAAGTATCTGAATATTGCCTGATAGTACAGTCTTTATCCGGCACTACATAGTGCGCATTCGTAGGCCGGATAAGACGATTCGCGCCGCTATCCGGCAGCTGTCATGAATCATTCCCCGCGATACACGCAGCCCGCCGTGCAGGTCTCTTTTACCATCACCGCACTCAGCAGAGGGACAACAGGTTTCACCTGATCCCAAATCCATTTTGCCAGTACTTCGCTGGTTGGATTCTCAAGACCGGGGATATCGTTCAGGTAATAGTGATCAAGCCTGTCGTAAGTGGGTTTAAACGCCGCTTTTAACTCAGCAAAATCCATGATCCAACCAGTATGCGGATCGACTTCACCGGTAATTTCAAGACGCACCATAAATGAGTGACCATGCAGACGGCCACACTTATGCCCTTCCGGTACGTGCGGCAGGTGGTGAGCGGCTTCGAAGGTGAAATCTTTAAACAAGGTGGTGGACATTATTTATTCTCAAGAAGGCAAAAAACCGCCGTAGGGTACCGTAAAGAGCAAAATTTATCATTAGTTAAAAGGGCGCTAAGCATCAGAATGCCATATTTACGCTGTTAATGTTTAATAACGATTTATATATCATATAGTTATTAAATCGATTTTGCCGTTAATAACTATAACTAAAACAGGTTAGTTCATTTGGTTATTTGTTATTTCCATCCCTTCTTTAATTGTTACTATCCTCGCCGTTAACCTTATCTTCAGTTTGGGTTTTATTGCTGAAATCCGCTTTGCTTACTGGAACATGACAACGCATGACGACACAGGCCCCACCTTCCGCTTTGCTCCCGTTAAATCCGGAGCAGCTGGCACGCCTTCAGGCGGCCACGACCGATCTTACGCCCTCGCAGCTTGCGTGGGTTTCAGGCTATTTCTGGGGCGTGCTGAATCAGCAGCCGGGCGCAAATGCAGTGGCTCCTGCATCTGTAGCCGAAATGCCGGGGATTACGCTTATCTCCGCCTCGCAAACGGGTAATGCGCGTCGCGTGGCGGAAGCCCTGCGTGACGATCTCATTGCGACGAAGCTCAATGTCACTCTGATCAATGCTGGCGACTATAAATTCAAAAACATTGCCAATGAAAAACTGCTGGTTGTGGTGGCCTCGACGCAGGGAGAAGGTGAGCCAGCGGAAGAAGCGGTGGCGCTGCATAAGTTCTTGTCCTCTAAAAAAGCGCCGAAACTCGATAACACCGCTTTCGCCGTCTTTGGTCTCGGTGATACGTCCTACGAATTTTTCTGTCAGTCTGGAAAAGATTTCGACAGCAAACTGGCGGAACTTGGCGGTGAACGACTGCTCGATCGCGTGGATGCCGATGTTGAATATCAGGCGGCAGCCGCGCAGTGGCGCGCCCGTCTGGTTGAGGTGCTAAAAGCACGAACGCCTGCCGCATCTTCAGTAGACGTTGTGGCGAGCGGTGCGGTAAATGAAGTACACACCAGCCCATACACCAAAGAAGCCCCGTTATCCGCAACGCTTGCGGTGAACCAGAAAATCACCGGTCGTGATTCCGAAAAAGACGTGCGTCATATTGAAATTGATCTCGGTGATTCCGGCCTGCGCTACCAGCCAGGTGACGCGTTGGGCGTCTGGTATCAGAACGATCCCGCACTGGTCAAAGAAATTGTTGAGCTGCTATGGCTGAAAGGTGATGAGCCAGTCGCAGTTGATGGGAAATTATTGCCGCTTACCGAAGCGCTGCAGTGGCACTTCGAGCTGACGGTGAACACCGCCAATATCGTGGAGAACTACGCCATCTTAACGCGCAGTGAAACGTTGCTGCCGCTGGTAGGTGATAAAGCGCAGTTGCAACACTATGCTGCCACGACGCCCATCGTCGATATGCTGCGTTTTTCTCCGGCACAGCTGGACGCAGAGGCGTTAATCGGTCTGCTGCGCCCGCTGACACCGCGCCTGTACTCGATTGCGTCCTCGCAGGCGGAAGTAGAAAGCGAAGTACACGTGACAGTCGGCGCCGTGCGCTTTGAGGTTGAAGGCCGCGCGCGTGCCGGTGGTGCGTCCAGCTTCCTTGCTGACCGCGTGGAAGAAGAAGGCGAAGTGCGCGTGTTTATCGAGCACAACGACAACTTCCGTCTGCCAGCCAACCCGGAAACACCGGTGATTATGATTGGCCCGGGCACCGGCATCGCGCCGTTCCGCGCCTTTATGCAGCAGCGCGCGGCGGACGGGGCGGAAGGCAAAAACTGGCTGTTCTTTGGCAATCCGCACTTTACTGAAGATTTCCTGTATCAGGTGGAATGGCAGCGCTACGTCAAAGAGGGCGTACTGAGCCGTATCGATCTCGCCTGGTCACGTGACCAAAAAGAAAAAGTCTACGTACAAGACAAACTGCGCCAACAGGGTGCAGAGCTGTGGCGCTGGATCAATGACGGTGCGCACATTTATGTCTGCGGCGACGCCAATCGCATGGCGAAAGACGTTGAGCAGGCTTTACTGGAAGTGATTGCCGAATTCGGCGGTATGGACGTCGAAACGGCGGACGAATTTTTAAGTGAGCTGCGCGTAGAGCGCCGTTATCAGCGAGATGTCTACTAATGAGCGAAAAACATCCTGGCCCACTGGTGGTCGAAGGTAAACTGACGGACGCCGAGCGCATGAAGGTAGAGAGCAACTACCTGCGCGGCACCATTGCCGAAGATTTAAATGATGGCCTCACCGGCGGCTTTAAAGGTGATAACTTCCTGCTGATCCGTTTTCACGGTATGTACCAGCAGGATGACCGCGATATTCGTGCCGAGCGAGCTGAACAGAAGCTAGAGCCGCGTCATGCAATGCTGCTGCGCTGCCGTCTGCCGGGTGGGGTCATCACCACCAAACAGTGGCAGGCGATCGACAAGTTCGCCCATGACAATACTATTTACGGCAGCATTCGTCTGACCAACCGTCAGACCTTCCAGTTCCACGGTATTCTGAAGAAGAACGTCAAGCCGGTGCATCAGATGCTGCATTCCGTTGGTCTTGACGCGCTGGCGACCGCCAACGATATGAACCGTAACGTGTTGTGCACCTCCAATCCGTACGAATCCGAGCTGCATGCGGAAGCCTACGAGTGGGCGAAAAAGATCTCTGAGCATTTACTGCCGCGTACCCGTGCCTATGCGGAGATCTGGCTCGATCAGAAAAAGGTCGCCACCACAGATGAAGAGCCAATTCTTGGTCAAACCTATCTGCCGCGTAAGTTTAAAACCACGGTGGTGATCCCACCGCAGAACGATATCGATCTGCATGCCAATGACATGAACTTCGTCGCGGTGGCAGAAAACGGCAAACTGGTGGGCTTCAACCTGCTGGTGGGTGGTGGTTTGTCTATCGAACACGGTAACAAGAAAACCTACGCGCGTACGGCGAGTGAATTTGGCTATCTGCCGCTGGAGCATACGCTGGCCGTCGCGGAAGCGGTAGTCACCACCCAGCGTGACTGGGGTAACCGTACCGATCGTAAAAACGCTAAAACCAAATACACGCTGGAACGCGTTGGCGTTGAGACCTTCAAAGCGGAAGTCGAGCGCCGTGCAGGGATCAAATTTGAGCCGATTCGTCCGTATGAATTTACCGGTCGCGGCGATCGTATCGGCTGGGTGAAAGGGATCGATAATAAATGGCACCTGACGCTGTTTATTGAGAACGGACGTATTCTGGATTATCCGGGGCGTCCGCTGAAAACGGGTCTGCTGGAGATCTCGAAGATCCACAAAGGCGAATTCCGCATTACCGCCAACCAGAACCTGATCATTGCCGGTGTGCCGGAAAGTGATAAGGCGAAGATCGAGAAGATTGCGCAGAAGAGCGGCTTAATGAATGCCGTTACTCCGCAGCGCGAAAACTCGATGGCCTGCGTGTCGTTCCCGACCTGTCCGCTGGCGATGGCGGAGGCCGAACGCTTCCTGCCAACGTTTATCGATAGCATCGATGTGCTGATGGCGAAATACGCGTTGAGCGACGAAAACATTGTGCTGCGCGTTACGGGTTGCCCGAACGGCTGCGGTCGCGCCATGCTGGCAGAAGTCGGTCTGGTTGGCAAAGCGCCAGGACGTTACAACCTGCACCTGGGCGGCAACCGTATTGGGACGCGCATTCCACGGATGTTCAAAGAGAATATCACCGAGCCGGAAATTTTGGCCACCCTGGATGAAATGATTGGGCGCTGGGCGAAAGAGCGCGAAGCGGGTGAAGGCTTCGGCGACTTTACGGTGCGTGCGGGCATTATTCGCCCGGTGCTCGATCCCGCCCGGGATTTGTGGGAATAAACGAGGTAACTATGTCCGTACTCGATCTAAACGCGCTGAATGAACTGCCAAAAGTTGAGCGCGTCATGGCACTGGCACAAACCAATAGCCAACTGGAAAAGCTGAGCGCGCAAGATCGCGTGGCATGGGCGCTGGAAAATCTTCCCGGCGACTATGTGCTTTCCTCAAGCTTTGGTATTCAGGCTGCGGTCAGCCTGCATCTGGTGAATCAGGCTCGCCCGGATATTCCGGTGATCCTCACCGATACTGGCTACCTGTTCCCGGAAACCTACCAGTTTATTGACGAGTTAACGGACAAACTCAAGCTCAACCTGCAGGTCTACCGGGCAAAAGAGAGTGCTGCCTGGCAGGAAGCACGCTACGGTAAGCTGTGGGAGCAGGGCGTTGAAGGCATTGAGAAATACAATGACATCAACAAAGTCGAACCGATGAACCGGGCGCTGAAAGAACTCAATGCGCAAACCTGGTTTGCCGGTCTGCGCCGCGAGCAGTCGGGTAGCCGTGCGCATTTGCCGGTGCTGGCCATCCAGCGCGGCGTGTTTAAAGTGCTGCCGATCATCGACTGGGACAACCGCACGGTGTACCAGTATCTGCAACAACACGGCCTGAAGTACCATCCGTTGTGGGATCAGGGCTATCTGTCGGTAGGCGATACCCACACCACCCGTAAATGGGAGCCGGGTATGGCGGAAGAAGAGACGCGGTTCTTTGGGCTTAAACGCGAGTGCGGGTTGCACGAAGGGTAACAGCTAAAAGCCCGGTAAGGTTTACGTATTACCGGGCTTCTTCTTCAGGATTTATCGGCCTTCGCCAGCTCTTTTACCAGCGGCAGCATAATGCGTACCACGTCACGGCTACGGTGTTCTATCCGGCCGGGTAAGGCTTTATCGATATGCTGCTGGTTATCCAGTCGCACATCGTGCCAGCTGTTGCCTGCCGGGAACGAGGCGCTTTTGGCGCGCTGTTGATAGCCGTCTTTTTTGCCCAGGCTCCAGTTGGTCGCTTCAACGGAGAGCACGGAGATTCCCGCTTTGTCGAAAACTTCCGCATCGTTACAACATCCTGTTCCTTTCGGATAGTCCTTATTCAGGCCCGGATTCGTGCTGGCAACAATACCGCGACTGTGCGCGATAGCCAGTGCCCGGTCGCGCGTGAGTTTGCGTACCGCTTCAGGTGTTCTTTGCCCGCTGTTGAAATAGAGCTTATCGCCGACGATCAGGTTATCGAGATTAATCACCAACAGCGTATTTTTCTTCTCTGCGGCGCTCATGCGTTTAAGAACGTTCTCTGCGCCGAGCTTGCCTTCTTCCTCACCGCTGGTGGCGATAAAGCGAATGCCGTACTCGGTCGGGACATTTTTGAGTTTTTCTGCCAGTTCCAGCATCACGCCGAGACCCGCCGCGTTGTCGTCGATCCCTTGCAGGGTTAATCCACCCAGATTGGCATCTGAATCGGCATCGCTTTGTGCGGCGTAGGTGTCGAGGTGCGCCATGATAATAATCTGCTGTGGCGCTTTACCTTCATGTGCTGCAATTACGGTACTTCCCGTTACGTTATGCCAGTTTTTACGATTATCTTTGGCGGTATAAACATAACGGCTCTTAAACGTCCGAATATCACTGCTGTAGCCCATCTGCTGAAATTGTTGACGTAAATAATCGGCAGATAACATTTCTGCCGGAGAACCCGTCACGCGGCCTGGGAAAAACGTTGCAATATATCGAGCCTGGGTATTTGCGACATCTCCGGGCTTCGAAGATGTTGCCTGTGCGGGGAGGATAAAGCACGCGCCGAGCGCCAGGGCAGCAGTAATGTGGCGCGATGCGGAAAACATAGTGAGTCCTTAATACCAAGCATAAATTTTTACCCGCTAGTATGAAACCGTGATCGAGGTAAAACAATTTCATTTGCTCCTAAATGCCCGAAATTCGGTAGCTTAAGCACTTTTTGATATTTGCTTTTCCAGGTCGTTATTCCTTTGAGGAACTACTCATTCCAATTCGTAATTTCATTCGCTCTCTTGCCCTCCCTATAGTCGAGTTATCTGAGCATCGTTAGAACAATAACGGCATTACATAGGAACGGTTATGGATCAAAAACGACTTACCCACCTGCGGCAACTGGAAGCGGAAAGCATCCATATTATTCGTGAGGTGGCCGCCGAGTTTTCTAATCCGGTGATGATGTATTCCATCGGTAAAGACTCCAGCGTAATGCTGCATCTGGCGCGCAAAGCGTTTTATCCTGGCACGCTGCCGTTTCCGTTGCTGCATGTGGATACCGGCTGGAAATTCAGCGAGATGTATGAGTTCCGTGACCGTACGGCGAAAGCCTACGGCTGCGAGCTGCTGGTGCATAAAAACCCGGAAGGGGTGGCGATGGGGATTAACCCGTTTGTCCACGGCAGCGCCAAACATACCGACATCATGAAAACGGAAGGGCTGAAGCAGGCGCTGAACAAATACGGTTTTGACGCCGCGTTCGGCGGCGCTCGCCGTGACGAAGAGAAATCGCGTGCCAAAGAGCGCATTTACTCTTTCCGTGACCGTTTTCATCGCTGGGACCCGAAAAACCAGCGTCCAGAACTGTGGCACAACTACAACGGACAAATTAACAAAGGCGAAAGTATTCGCGTATTCCCGCTGTCGAACTGGACTGAGCAGGATATTTGGCAGTACATCTGGCTGGAAAATATAGACATTGTGCCGCTGTACCTGGCGGCGGAGCGTCCGGTGCTTGAACGCGACGGCATGCTGATGATGATTGATGACGACAGGATCGATCTGCAGCCTGGTGAAGTGATCAAAAAACGCATGGTGCGTTTCCGCACGCTCGGTTGCTGGCCGCTTACCGGTGCGGTGGAATCAAACGCGCAAACGCTGCCTTCAATCATCGAAGAGATGCTGGTCTCAACCACCAGTGAACGTCAGGGCCGCGTGATTGACCGCGACCAGGCGGGCTCCATGGAGCTGAAGAAACGTCAGGGGTATTTCTAAGGAGCCGCCATGAACACGACACTTGCACAACAAATTGCTAATGAAGGCGGCGTTGAAGCCTGGATGGTTGCCCAGCAACACAAAAGCCTGCTGCGTTTTTTAACCTGCGGTAGCGTGGATGACGGGAAAAGCACCCTGATTGGTCGCCTGCTGCACGACACGCGCCAGATTTATGAAGATCAGCTCTCATCGCTGCACAACGACAGTAAACGTCATGGTACCCAGGGCGAAAAGCTCGATCTGGCTCTGTTGGTTGACGGGCTGCAGGCCGAGCGTGAACAGGGCATTACCATTGATGTAGCTTACCGTTATTTCTCCACCGAGAAGCGCAAATTTATTATTGCCGATACGCCCGGGCACGAGCAGTACACCCGCAACATGGCGACCGGTGCATCGACCTGCGATCTGGCGATCCTGCTGATCGATGCGCGCAAAGGCGTGCTGGATCAGACTCGTCGTCACAGCTTTATCTCCACGTTGCTGGGGATCAAGCACCTGGTGGTGGCGATCAACAAAATGGATCTGGTGAACTTCCGTGAGGAGACATTCACCCGAATTCGTGAAGATTATCTGACCTTTGCTGAACAATTGCCGGGCAATCTGGACATTCGCTTTGTGCCGCTGTCTGCGCTGGAAGGCGACAACGTGGCCTCTCAAAGTGTAACGATGCCATGGTATAGCGGCCCGACGCTGCTGGAGGTACTGGAGACGGTAGAGATCCAGCGTGCTGTTGAGACTCAGCCGATGCGCTTCCCGGTGCAATATGTGAACCGCCCGAATCTGGATTTTCGCGGCTATGCCGGAACGCTGGCTTCCGGTAGCGTGAAGGTAGGGCAACGCGTCAAAGTGCTGCCGTCCGGCGTTGAGTCAAGCGTCGCGCGGATCGTCACCTTTGATGGTGACTTGCCGGAAGCGCATGCGGGTGAAGCAATTACCCTGGTGCTGAAAGATGAAATCGACATCAGCCGTGGCGACCTGCTGCTGGATGCGCGTGAAGCATTGCCTGCGGTACAACATGCCGCCGTTGATGTGGTGTGGATGGCGGAACAACCGCTTTCGGAAGGCCAAAGCTATGACATCAAAGTGGCGGGCAAGAAAACGCGTGCGAGTGTGGATAGCGTGCAGTATCAGGTCGATATTAACAACCTGACCCAGCGTGACGTTGACGCGTTGCCGCTGAACGGTATTGGCCTGGTCAATTTGACCTTTGATGAACCGCTGGTGCTGGATACCTATCAGCATAACCCGGTAACGGGCGGGCTGATTCTCATTGACCGCCTGACCAACGTTACCGTTGGCGCGGGACTGGTGCGTGAGCCGATCGTTCAGGAGCATGCAGCAGCTTCTCAGTTCAGCACGTTTGAACTGGAACTCAATGCGCTGGTGCGTCGCCACTTCCCGCACTGGAACGCTCGTGATTTGCACGGAGGAAAGTGATGGCGCTGCATGACGAAAACGTCGTCTGGCATGCTCATCCTGTTACGCCGCAGCAGCGGGAGCAACGCCACGGTCACCGTGGTGTTGTGCTGTGGTTTACCGGGCTGTCTGGCTCCGGTAAATCGACGGTGGCGGGGGCGCTGGAAGAAGCTCTGTACCATTTGGGTGTCAGTACCTATTTGCTGGACGGTGATAACGTGCGCCACGGCCTGTGCAGCGATCTGGGTTTTAGCGACGCCGATCGCAAGGAGAACATTCGTCGGGTGGGGGAAGTGGCTAACCTGATGGTAGATGCCGGTCTGGTAGTGCTGACGGCATTTATTTCCCCACATCGTGCGGAGCGGCAAATGGTTCGCGAACGCGTGGGCGAGGGGCGATTTATTGAGGTGTTTGTTGATACACCGCTGGCAACATGCGAAGCCCGCGATCCGAAAGGGTTGTATAAAAAAGCGCGAGCGGGTGAACTGCGAAACTTTACCGGAATTGATGCGGTGTACGAAGCGCCTGAATCGCCAGAGATTCACCTGGATGGTGAACAATTGGTAACAAATTTGATCCCTCAATTATTAGACCTGCTGAGACAGGACGATATTATCAGATCCTGAGACACCCCCGAGCTTTTATGCCCGGTCAGTCAAGGTCACAGGATTAGATATGCGTAACAGCCATAACATTACTATTACAGAGTCAGACACCTTCAAAACCGACGACGAAACCACCTGGTCACTACCGGGTGCTGTGGTCGGTTTTGTTGCGTGGTTGCTGGCTCTGGGAATTCCATGTTTGATGTATGGCCCTAACACGCTGTTTTTCTTCATCTATACCTGGCCGTTTTTCCTGGCGTTGCTGCCTGTTGCGATTGTGGCGGGTATTGCCCTGCACTCGTTAATGAATGGGCGCCTGTTCCTGAGCATTATGTTTACCCTGCTGACGGTGGGGCTGATGTTCGGGGCATTGTTTATGTGGCTGCTGGGCTAGGCTATCTCCCTTCTCTTTACATGACTACTGATGCTGAATTCGGGCTGGTCATAATTCAAACCGTAACCAACAATGAGATTATGTTCTCCTTACACGGGGTATACGTAACAACGGGCAAATGTGGTACATTTGCCCGCGTTGTCGCGGTATTCCCGCCTGCAGACGGAGAGTCGTCTGCGGAAGTTATGGGATGATGATGCCGTTTTTCAGGGGGCAGGATGGGTAAACTAACGCTGCTGTTGCTGGCTTTATTGGTCTGGCTCCAGTATTCGCTGTGGTTCGGTAAGAACGGCATACATGACTATAGCCGCGTCAACGATGATGTGGCTGCGCAGCAAGCTACAAATGCGAAACTTAAAGCGCGTAACGATCAGCTGTTTGCTGAAATTGACGATCTCAATGGCGGTCAGGAAGCGATCGAAGAGCGTGCTCGCAACGAACTCAGCATGACTAAGCCGGGCGAAACATTTTATCGTCTGGTGCCTGACGCGTCTAAACGCGCTCAGACTGCAGGGCAAAACAATCGATAAACCAGCCAAGGATTAACATGGCAGCCACTTTATTGGACGTTTGCGCCGTGGTACCGGCTGCCGGATTTGGCCGCCGAATGCAATCGGAGTGTCCTAAGCAGTATCTCTCCATCGGCAATAAAACCATTCTTGAACACTCGGTTGCTGCGCTACTGGCGCATCCCCGGGTGACGCATGTCGTTATTGCTATTAGCCCAGGCGACAGCCGCTTTGCTCAACTTCCACTTGCTGCGCACCCGCAAATCACCGTAGTGGATGGCGGTAATGAACGCGCCGATTCGGTACTGGCCGGTTTGCAAGCCGCCGGGAATGCTCGCTGGGTGCTGGTGCATGACGCCGCCCGGCCATGCCTGCATCAGGATGATTTATCCCGATTGCTGGCGATAAGCGAAACCAGCCGTATTGGTGGGATCCTCGCCGCACCGGTGCGCGACACGATGAAACGTGCGGAGCCGGGCAAGACAGACATTGCCCATACGGTCGAACGCACCGATTTATGGCACGCGTTGACGCCGCAGTTTTTCCCCCGCGAGCTGTTACACGACTGCCTGAGCCGGGCGCTCAACGAAGGGGCAACCATTACCGATGAGGCCTCGGCGCTGGAATATTGCGGTTTTCACCCGCAGCTTGTCGAAGGACGCGCTGATAATATTAAAGTTACCCGTCCGGAAGATCTGGCGCTGGCGGAATTTTATCTGACCCGAAATCAGGAGAATGCATAATGCGAATTGGACACGGTTTTGATGTACACGCCTTTGGTGGCGTAGGCCCAATTATCATTGGTGGCGTGCGCATCCCGTACGAAAAGGGACTGCTGGCGCATTCTGATGGTGATGTCGCGTTACATGCGCTGACTGACGCGCTGCTGGGCGCGGCTGCGCTGGGCGATATCGGTAAACTGTTCCCGGACACCGACCCGGCCTTTAAAGGGGCCGACAGCCGCGAGTTATTACGTGAAGCCTGGCGGCGTATTCAGGCTAAAGGCTATACGCTTGGAAATGTGGATGTCACTATTATTGCTCAGGCACCTAAGATGCTGCCGCACATTCCACAAATGCGCGTGTTTATTGCCGAAGATCTCGGCTGTCATATGGATGATGTTAACGTGAAAGCCACCACCACGGAGAAACTCGGTTTTACCGGGCGTGGGGAAGGGATCGCCTGTGAAGCGGTGGCGTTACTCATAAAGGCAGCAAAATGACAGAGTTTGACAACCTGACGTATCTCCACGGCAAACCGCAGGGCCGCGGGGTATTGAAAGCGAATCCAGAAGATTTTGTGGTGATCGAAGATTTAGGCTTCGAGCCGGACGGCGAAGGCGAGCACGTTCTGGTACGCATCCTGAAGAACGGGTGTAACACCCGTTTTGTGGCGGATGCGTTGGCAAAATTTCTGAAAATTCATGCCCGTGAAGTCAGCTTCGCCGGGCAAAAAGATAAGCATGCGGTCACGGAACAGTGGCTGTGCGCGCGCGTACCGGGCAATGTCATGCCTGATTTAAGCAAATTTGAGCTTGAAGGCTGTAAAGTGCTGGAGTACGCCCGTCACAAGCGTAAGCTGCGTTTAGGTGCCCTGAAAGGTAACGACTTTACGCTGGTGCTGCGCGAAGTCAGCGCGCGCGATGATGTTGAAGCGCGTTTGCAGGCTATTAGCGAGCGCGGCGTGCCGAACTATTTTGGCGCTCAACGTTTTGGCATCGGCGGCAGCAACCTGCAAGGCGCGCTGCGCTGGGCACAGAGCGATGCGCCGGTGCGCGATCGCAATAAACGCAGTTTTTGGTTGTCGGCAGCCCGCAGCGCGTTGTTTAATCAGATAGTCAGTGAACGCGTGAAAAAAACAGACTTTAATCAAGTTGTTGACGGCGATGCGCTACAATTGTCTGGACGCGGAAGCTGGTTTGTTGCCACGGTGGACGAACAGGCTGAATTACAGCGTCGCGTTGATGATAAAGAACTGATGATTACAGCGGCATTACCCGGCTGCGGTGAGTGGGGAACTCAGCGCGAAGCGCTGGCGTTTGAACAGACCGCCATTGCCGAAGAAAGCGTGCTGCAGTCTTTATTACTGCGTGAGAAAGTAGACGCGTCGCGTCGCGCTATGTTGCTGTATCCACAACAATTAAGCTGGAACTGGTGGGATGACGTAACCGTTGAGTTACGCTTCTGGCTACCGGCAGGTAGCTTTGCCACCAGTGTAGTAAGGGAACTTATTAACACAATGGGTGATTATGCGTATATTGCTGAGTAACGATGATGGGGTCCACGCACCCGGTATACAAACGCTGGCGAAAGCGCTGCGTGAGTTTGCTGACGTACAGGTGGTTGCCCCGGATCGTAACCGCAGTGGCGCGTCTAACTCGCTGACGCTGGAGTCCTCGCTTCGCACTTTTACCTATGAAAATGGCGATATCGCCGTGCAAATGGGCACGCCTACCGATTGCGTCTACCTGGGCGTAAACGCATTAATGCGTCCGCGTCCGGACATTGTCGTTTCCGGGATTAACGCAGGTCCTAATCTGGGTGATGATGTCATCTATTCCGGAACCGTTGCGGCGGCGATGGAAGGCCGACATCTCGGCTTCCCTGCGCTGGCGGTCTCACTGGATGGGCATAAACACTACGATACCGCTGCTGCGATCACCTGCCGTATTTTACGCGCGCTGAGCCGTGAACCGCTGCGCACCGGGCGTATTCTGAATATCAACGTACCGGACTTGCCGCTGGATCAGATTAAAGGTATTCGCGTCACCCGCTGCGGCAGCCGTCATCCGGCGGATCAGGTCATTCCACAGCAGGACCCGCGCGGGAATACGCTGTACTGGATTGGGCCGCCGGGCGAAAAATGCGATGCCGGGCCGGATACAGACTTTGCTGCCGTTGATGAAGGCTATGTTTCTGTCACGCCGCTGCATGTCGATTTAACCGCATATGGCGCGCATCAAGTGGTTTCTGACTGGTTAGACAGCGTGGGAGTCGACACGCAATGGTAAGCAGGCGCGTACACACTCTTCTTGAACAATTACGTGTGCAGGGCATCAGAGATGAGCTTGTCCTTGATGCGCTCGCCGCCGTGCCGCGTGAAAAATTTATTGATGAGGCGTTTGAACATAAGGCCTGGGAAAACATTGCCCTGCCAATTGGTCAGGGGCAGACGATTTCGCAGCCTTATATGGTCGCGCGTATGACCGAGTTGCTTGAATTGACGCCGCAATCACGCGTGCTGGAGATCGGCACCGGCTCGGGCTACCAGACGGCGATTCTGGCGCACCTGGTGCAGCACGTGTGCTCCGTTGAGCGCATTAAAGGCCTGCAATGGCAGGCGCGTCGCCGCCTGAAGCAGCTTGATTTGCATAATGTTTCAACCCGTCATGGTGACGGATGGCAAGGCTGGCAGGCGCGAGCCCCATTTGACGCTATCATTGTGACGGCAGCGCCACCTGAGATCCCAACGGCATTGATGATGCAGTTGGATGAAGGCGGCATTCTCGTCTTACCCGTGGGCGATGAGCACCAGTATTTGAAACGGGTGCGTCGTCGGGGAGGCGAATTTATTATCGATACCGTGGAGGCTGTACGCTTCGTTCCTTTAGTGAAAGGAGAGTTAGCGTAGATACGGGTTCCGAATACCTGGAGTTTTCCTGGATATTCTGGAACAGGTAAGCGTATTGTGACGATGCCTTGCACGGTGATTACGTCATGGGTTTTAACCAATTTTTTCCTGGGGGATAAATGAGCGCGGGAAGCCACAAATTTACCGTTCGCCGCATGGCGGCATTGTCACTGGTTTCGTTATGGCTGGCAGGCTGTTCTAACACCTCGAATCCGCCAGCGCCGGTCAACTCTGTTGACGGCGGCGCGTCAACGAACACCAATTCTGGCATGCTAATCACGCCTCCACCAAAAATGGGTTCGACGGCGACAGCACAGCAAACGCCGCAGATCCAACCGGTGCAACAGCCTTCGGCTACTCAACCCACACAGATCCAGCCTGTTGCGCAGCAGCCCGTTCAGACGGAAAACGGGCGTATTGTGTACAATCGTAAGTATGGGAACATTCCGAAAGGTAGCTATACCGGCGGCAGCACCTATACGGTTAAGAAAGGCGACACCCTTTTCTATATTGCCTGGATCACCGGGAACGATTTCCGTGACCTCGCACAACGCAATAACGTTCCGGCCCCGTATGGCTTGAATGTCGGCCAAACTCTGCAAGTGGGCAATGCATCGGGTACACCGATTACCGGTGGTAATGCCATCACCCAGGCGGATGCAGCACAGCAAGGAGTTGTGACCAACCCTGCACAAAATTCCACCGTTGCTGTTGCTTCGAAACCCACAATTACGTATTCTGAGGATTCAGGTGAACAAAGTGCTAATAAAATGTTGCCGAACAACAAGCCTGCTGGGACAGTTGTCACAGCGCCAGTAACGGCACCAGCAGTTAGCGCAACCGAATCGACTGCAAGCTCAACGTCTACCAGCTCGCCAATCTCTACCTGGCGTTGGCCGACTGACGGCAAAGTGATTGAAAACTTTGCGGCTACCGAGGGTGGCAATAAAGGGATCGACATTGCAGGCAGTAAGGGACAGGCTATTGTCGCGACCGCAGATGGGCGCGTCGTCTATGCCGGTAACGCGCTGCGTGGTTACGGTAATCTTATTATCATCAAACACAACGATGATTACCTGAGTGCCTACGCCCATAACGATACAATGCTGGTCCGGGAGCAACAAGAAATCAAGGCGGGGCAGAAAATAGCTACCATGGGTAGCACCGGAACCAGTTCTACACGCTTGCATTTTGAAATTCGTTACAAGGGGAAATCCGTAAACCCGCTGCGCTATTTACCGCAGCGATAATTCGGCGGAACCAGGCTTTCACGTGCTAGTTCCGTTTAGGGATCACGGGTAGGAGCCACCTTATGAGTCAGAATACGCTGAAAGTTCATGATTTAAATGAAGACGCGGAATTTGATGAGAACGGAGTAGAGGCTTTTGATGAAAAAGCCTTGAGTGAAGAGGAACCCAGTGATAACGACCTGGCTGAAGAGGAGCTGTTATCGCAAGGGGCCACACAGCGTGTGTTGGACGCGACTCAGCTTTACCTTGGTGAGATTGGTTATTCACCACTGTTAACAGCCGAAGAAGAAGTTTATTTCGCGCGTCGCGCACTGCGTGGAGACGTTGCCTCTCGCCGTCGCATGATTGAAAGTAACCTGCGTCTGGTGGTTAAAATTGCCCGTCGTTATGGCAATCGTGGTCTGGCTTTGCTGGATCTGATTGAAGAGGGCAATCTGGGGCTTATCCGTGCCGTCGAGAAGTTTGACCCGGAGCGCGGGTTCCGCTTCTCAACATACGCAACCTGGTGGATCCGCCAGACGATCGAACGGGCGATTATGAACCAAACCCGTACGATCCGACTGCCGATCCACATTGTAAAAGAGCTGAACGTCTATCTGCGTACTGCACGTGAGTTATCGCATAAACTGGATCACGAACCGAGCGCAGAAGAGATTGCTGAACAACTGGATAAACCAGTTGATGACGTCAGCCGTATGCTCCGACTCAACGAGCGCATTACCTCGGTAGACACCCCGCTGGGTGGCGATTCCGAAAAAGCGTTGCTGGATATTCTGGCCGATGAAAAGGAAAACGGTCCGGAAGACACCACGCAAGACGATGATATGAAACAGAGCATCGTCAAATGGCTGTTCGAACTGAACGCCAAACAGCGTGAAGTGCTGGCACGTCGTTTCGGTCTGCTGGGGTACGAAGCTGCGACACTGGAAGATGTGGGCCGTGAAATTGGTCTCACCCGTGAACGTGTTCGCCAGATTCAGGTTGAAGGTCTGCGTCGTCTGCGTGAAATCCTGCAGACACAAGGGCTGAATATCGAAGCGCTGTTCCGCGAGTAAGCACAAGTTCTATCAAGAAAGGCCAGTCTCAGTGAGGCTGGCCTTTTTCTTTGTTCATCACTGGATAAGCGTAGCGCCATCCATCAGAATTACCCCATCATCTTACGCACCAGCTGCGTAAACTGTTCGCGTTCCTCCTCGCTAAGTCGGCCCAGAAACTCATTATCGACGCTATCTCCCAGCGGCGCCGCACTTGCCAGTAGCGCTTCACCCTGCGCAGTCAAATAGACAAACCGCCGGCGCTTATCCGATGGATCGTGCTCACGCCTGACCAGCTCTCGTTTTTCCATGCGGCTCAGCAATTCCGCAAGCGTGGCTTTGGTGCAAACCGCAGCCTCGGTCAGGGCGATCTGTTCAATGCCGGGTTGCTCCGCAATGGCGCGCATCACCGCATACTGTGGTTTGGTGAGTTCCGGTAATTCGTGCTGCCAGCGTGACGTATGCTGCTGAAAAAGCTGACGTAACAGATGAAAGGCTTTATTTCGTAACTGCATAGGAACTCCAGGATCGCTGCTGGCCTCTATCATAGCGGGTAACGCGCCATTTTTTAACGATTGTATCTTTAGCTATCTGTGCGAGTCACCCTTGCCCGAAATGTGCCACGAGAGTATTTTAATTAAAATGTTCGTATGCGAACGAATTTTGAGGGGCGGAATGAGACTGATCGTAGGAATGACCGGCGCAACGGGAGCACCGCTTGGCGTATCGCTGCTACAGGCGCTGCGGGAAATACCTGAAGTGGAAACGCATCTGGTGCTGTCGAAGTGGGCGAAAACCACCATTGAACTGGAAACGCCTTATCGCGTCCGCGAGGTGTCTGCGCTGGCTGATTATTGCCACAACCCGGCGGACCAGGCGGCGACGATCTCCTCCGGCTCATTTCGCACCGACGGCATGATTATTATCCCCTGCAGCATGAAAACGCTGGCCGGTATTCGTGCGGGTTACGCCGAAGGGCTGGTGGGACGCGCTGCCGACGTGGTGCTGAAAGAAGGGCGCAAACTGGTGCTGGTGCCGCGTGAAATGCCGCTTAGTACCATCCATCTGGAAAACATGCTCTCACTTTCCCGCATGGGCGTCGCGATGGTGCCGCCCATGCCTGCGTATTACAACCATCCAGAAACGGTCGATGACATTACGCAGCACATTGTCGCACGCGTGCTCGATCAGTTTGGTCTGGAACACCCTAATGCTCGTCGTTGGCAGGGTTTACGATCGGCGCAGAATTTTTCACAGGAGAATGAATAATGGCATTTGATGATTTACGCGGCTTCTTGCAGGCGCTGGACGACCAGGGGCAATTGCTGAAAATCAGTGAAGAGGTGAACGCGGAGCCGGATTTGGCCGCAGCCGCCAATGCGACCGGCCGTATCGGCGATGGCGCTCCCGCGCTGTGGTTCGACAATATTCGCGGCTTTACCGACGCCCGCGTGGCAATGAACACCATAGGCTCCTGGCAAAACCACGCTATCTCTTTGGGCCTGCCGCCTAACACGCCGGTGAAAAAACAGATCGATGAGTTTATCCGCCGCTGGGATAAATTTCCGGTTACGCCAGAACGTCGCGCCAATCCGGCCTGGGCGGAGAACACCGTTGATGGAGACGACATCAACCTGTTTGATATTCTGCCGCTGTTTCGCCTGAACGACGGTGACGGTGGCTTCTATCTCGACAAAGCGTGCGTGGTGTCGCGCGATCCGCTGGATCCAGATAACTTCGGCAAGCAGAACGTCGGCATTTATCGCATGGAAGTGAAGGGCAAACGCAAGCTTGGCCTGCAGCCGGTGCCGATGCACGACATCGCATTGCACCTGCATAAAGCAGAAGAGCGCGGTGAAGATCTGCCGATTGCTATTACGCTTGGCAACGATCCGATCATCACCCTGATGGGTGCTACGCCGCTGAAGTACGATCAGTCTGAATATGAAATGGCGGGCGCGCTGCGTGAAAGCCCATACCCGATCGCCACCGCGCCGTTAACCGGTTTTGATGTTCCGTGGGGCTCCGAAGTGATCCTTGAAGGCGTCATTGAAAGCCGTAAACGTGAAATCGAAGGTCCGTTTGGCGAGTTTACCGGTCACTATTCCGGGGGGCGCAATATGACCGTCGTGCGTATCGATAAAGTCTCTTATCGCACCAAACCGATTTTTGAATCGCTGTATCTGGGTATGCCGTGGACTGAAATCGACTACCTGATGGGCCCCGCGACCTGTGTGCCGCTGTACCAGCAACTGAAAGCGGAATTCCCGGAGGTGCAGGCGGTGAACGCCATGTACACCCACGGTTTGCTGGCGATTATCTCTACCAAAAAACGTTACGGTGGCTTTGCCCGCGCGGTGGGTCTGCGCGCAATGACCACGCCGCATGGTTTGGGCTACGTGAAGATGGTGATTATGGTCGATGAAGACGTTGATCCGTTTAACCTGCCGCAGGTGATGTGGGCGCTGTCGTCGAAAGTTAATCCGGCGGGAGACCTGGTGCAGTTGCCGAATATGTCGGTACTGGAGCTTGATCCGGGTTCCAGCCCGGCGGGGATCACCGACAAGCTAATTATTGATGCCACCACGCCGGTTGCACCGGATAACCGTGGGCACTACAGCCAGCCGGTATGCGACTTACCGGAAACCAAAGCCTGGGCTGAAAAGCTGACCGCCATGCTGGCCAAACGTAAATAAGGAGTTGCAGATGATTTGTCCCCGTTGTGCCGATGAACATATTGAAGTGATGGCAAACTCGCCGGTGAAAGGCGTCTGGACGGTATATCAGTGCCAGCATTGTCTGTACACCTGGCGTAATACCGAACCGCTACGCCGCACCAGCCGCGAGCACTACCCGCAAGCGTTTCGCATGACGCAAAAAGATATTGATGATGCGCCGATGGTGCCGAGTATCCCGCCGCTGCTGGCGGAAGATAAGCGCTAATCAACATAGCCGGGTGCGGCTTCGCCTTACCCGGTATACAATTGCTTAAGTTCTTTTTTGCAGCATGACAACAAGGATGTTTTCAGAAATATGTCACTCTATCGGCGAGTCGTTTTATTATCTTTACTGGGAATGAATTCTGGCGCGCAAAGCGCATCACATGAACAAATCATGCAAATCTATAATAGCGGGTCCGTTGGCTCTGTTATTAAATGTCAGGCCCACATGGACGTTAAGAGTGGGGATGGCACAATTTCAGTACAGATTATGTCCGTAATGACGATAACGGGTCGGCAATTTCATCATCTCTATTATGATAGTGCGATAACCTATTCAATCGTTAATGCAGAAAAGCCCTATATGTATGTGTCTGTTTCGGCGGAAGAAAATATCCAAGAAGAGCAGCGAAAAATACGTAGTGAGCTCGATCTTTCAACCCTGCAGGTCGATTTTCCTGGAAATCCTGAAATGGCGAATACAGTGCGTGAACTTTTTCGGGAACAACGTGTTACGTACGCTAATTATACAGATATTACCGTTAGTGAACCGCCGAGCTATACGGTCAGGCAATATAGCAAAGATTCTATTTCTGGCGTCATTCTTCAGACTTGTACGCCGATGGCGCAACGCTGAGGGGCCTGGAAATGGTAGTTCATGTCGGCCCGATAAGCGCAGCGTCACAACGCACTAATATTAAGCCTCGGAATATCCGGGGTTCGTTATTTTGCGAGCAGGCTCGTAGCAAATGGCTTAAATTGTTCGAGGAGATGACGCCTGGAATAGAATAGCGGCGGGTGCTTGAGGCTTTCTGAGCTTTGAGCATTTGCAAGGTCCCGGAAAGACAAAAGCCCCAGGAGATAGTTCTATCAACCTGAGGCTAACGTACAAACCTAGACCATTTGGATGTTAGTCTCTTCTTTGCAGGGAGGCAAGACATGCTGACAAAATATGCCCTGGTGGCGATTGTAGTGCTGTGTTTCACGGTGCTGGGATTTACGTTAATGGTACGAGATTCGCTGTGCGAGTTAAGTATCAAAGAGCGTAATATGGAGTTTAAAGCTGTTCTCGCTTACGAACCGAAGAAGTAGCAACAACGCGGGGGAAACCCCGCGTCCTGATGGCCTGGTTTTGTCCTCTCGCACCCATTCCCGAAGTGCGCGCCAGTTGTTGTAGGCCCGATAAGCCAGGCGCCATCGGGCATTACAACGTTACACCAGACTCTTCAGTCGGTAGATCCACTCCAGCGCCTGGCGGGGCGTTAGCGAATCCGGATCGAGATTTTCCAGCGCTTCAACGGCGGGTGATGTTTCTTCCGGAACCGATAGCAGCGACATTTGCGTACCATCTACCTGAGTTGCAGCGGCATTTGGCGTAATGCTTTCCAACTCGCGCAATTTTTGCCGCGCACGTTTGATAACGTCTTTCGGTACGCCTGCCAGCGCCGCCACCGCCAGACCATAGCTCTTGCTCGCCGCGCCATCCTGGACGCTATGCATAAAGGCGATGGTATCGCCATGCTCTAGCGCATCCAGGTGCACATTGGCAACGCCTTCCATCTTCTCTGCTAACTGAGTCAGCTCGAAGTAGTGGGTGGCGAATAGCGTCAACGATTTGATTTTATTGGCAAGGTTTTCTGCACACGCCCAGGCCAGCGACAGGCCATCATAGGTGGAAGTACCGCGTCCAATCTCATCCATCAATACCAGGCTGTTTTCGGTGGCGTTATGCAAAATATTGGCGGTTTCGGTCATCTCAACCATAAAGGTGGAACGACCGGACGCCAGGTCATCCGCCGCGCCCACGCGGGTAAAGATGCGATCGATAGGACCTATCTCAACCTTTTGCGCCGGAACATAGCTGCCGATGTAAGCCAGCAATGCAATCAGCGCGGTCTGGCGCATATAGGTGCTTTTACCGCCCATATTCGGACCGGTGATGATCAACATCCGGCGCTGAGGCGAAAGGCTGAGCGGGTTGGCAATAAACGGCTCGCTCAGCACCTGCTCGACCACCGGATGACGACCTTCCGTAATGCGAATGCCGGGTTTATCGGTGAAGGTTGGACAGGTGTAATTCAGCGTATAAGCCCGTTCGGCCAGGTTGACCAGCACGTCTAGCTCCGCCAGCGCGCTGGCGCTCTGCTGCAAATCCGCCAGGTGTGGCAACAGGATGTCAAACAGTTCGTCGTACAGCTGTTTTTCCAGCGCCAGCGCCTTGCCCTTCGAGGTCAGGACTTTATCTTCGTACTCTTTGAGCTCAGGAATAATGTAGCGCTCGGCATTTTTCAGCGTCTGGCGGCGCACGTAATTAATCGGTGCCAGATGGCTTTGTCCGCGGCTGATCTGAATGTAGTAGCCGTGTACGGCGTTAAAACCTACCTTCAGGGTGTCAAGACCGGTACGCTCGCGTTCTCGGATCTCCAGCCGGTCCAGATAGTCGGTCGCGCCATCGGCCAGCGCTCGCCACTCGTCCAGCTCGTCGTTATAGCCAGGGGCAATGACGCCACCGTCGCGCACCAGTACTGGCGGGGCCTCGACGATGGCGCGTTCCAGCAGCTCACGCAGTTCGGTGAACTCGCCCATTTTTTCGCGCAGCATCTGTACCGGCGTGCTTTCTACACTTTCCAGTTGCGCACGCAGCTCGGGCAATTGCTGAAAAGCATGACGCATGCGGGCCAGATCGCGTGGACGCGCGGTACGCAGTGCCAGACGGGCCAGAATACGCTCCAAATCACCGACCTGACGCAACACCGGCTGTAACTCGTCGGTAGCATCCTGTAGTGCGCCGATGGTCTGTTGGCGCTCAGTGAGGATTTTAGTATCGCGAACCGGCATATGCAGCCAGCGCTTGAGCATACGGCTACCCATCGGGGTGACGGTGCAGTCGAGCACGGAAGCCAGCGTGTTCTCGATGCCACCGGCCAGATTCTGGGTGATCTCCAGATTGCGACGCGTGGCGGCATCCATAATGATGCTGTCCTGCTGGCGCTCCATCGTGATGGAGCGAATATGCGGCAGCGAGGTACGCTGGGTATCTTTCACATATTGCAGCAGACAGCCTGCGGCGCATAATCCGCGTGGAGCGTTTTCGACGCCAAAGCCAATCAAATCCCGCGTGCCAAACTGTAAGTTAAGCTGCTGGCGGGCGGTATCGATTTCAAATTCCCACAGCGGACGGCGGCGCAACCCACGGCGACCTTCGATCAGCGATGTCTCGGCGAAGTCTTCGGCATACAGCAGTTCTGCCGGGTTGGTGCGCTGCAATTCAGCCGCCATGGTCTCGCGGTCGGCCGGCTCACTGACGCGAAAGCGCCCGGAGCTGATGTCCAGCGTGGCGTAGCCGTAGCCTTTGCTATCCTGCCAGATGGCGGCCAGCAGGTTGTCCTGACGCTCCTGCAATAGCGCTTCATCGCTGATAGTACCAGGCGTGACGATGCGAACAACTTTGCGCTCAACCGGCCCTTTGCTGGTGGCCGGGTCGCCAATTTGTTCGCAAATGGCAACCGACTCACCTTGATTGACCAACTTGGCGAGGTAGTTTTCTACCGCATGATGAGGAATACCCGCCATCGGGATCGGTTCGCCTGCGGATGCACCGCGTTTAGTCAGCGAGATATCAAGCAGTTGCGACGCACGTTTCGCATCGTCATAAAACATTTCGTAAAAGTCGCCCATGCGGTAAAACAGCAGGATCTCCGGGTGCTGTGCTTTCAGCTTGAGATACTGCTGCATCATGGGGGTGTGGTCTGATAGATCCTTGTCAATAGACTCTTTCATATTGTTTTTGCTCGTTTTTTTAAGCCTTTTGGATACGTGTATGGCTCCACGTGAAGCCACTTTAAATCCATATACATCAATGAAGGTGACTCCCAATCAGTCGATTGTAATCAATACGTTATCTATCGACGTCAAACCAAGTCTCGATCAGCAGGGGGAGGGGGCGACTCACCCAATCCAGCATGAAAACGCTATCTTATCACTGATAATCATCAGGATTCATCCGTTGGTTTTCAAGGACATCATTTATAATATCTGTAAATCTTTTTGTTTATTATTTTTAATTCCGCTCACTTTTTTGGTGGTGTATTTACTCTTCATTACATAAGTAATGATTAATTTAAATATAAGCGTGTGGGTCTTATTTTAATGGCACGCTATGGCATGTCACATTTTTAAATATTCCTGAACAATGTACGCATTTGTGATGATTTAAATCACTTTATTTATTCTTTGTTTATTCAGAATAGCCAGGTGATTCTCCACGTTAACAAGGAAATGGATATGAGTTTACCTACCCAGGATAATAATAAGGTTGGGCCGGGGGCTTATTTTGCTCTGGCATTCGCCGCAGTATTTTTCTCTGGATTACTCGGCGGAAAAGAATGGTACGGCGTATTTGATTTCACCACCCTGAACGGTGCTTTTGGCAAAGTTGTCAGTAAAGCGAGCCTTGAGGGCGATACGCTGACGACGGCGACCAGCGCGTTTCGTGGCACCGGCGGCCACGGTGCAATGGACGGCTTCCTCTTCGCTCTGGGATTAATTCCTGCCGTCATGTTTGCATTGGGCATGATCAACGTGCTGGAACACTACGGCGCTTTGCGCGCGGCGCGTCGTCTGTTAACGCCGTTGCTGCGTCCGTTGATGGGGATCCCAGGAAATACCGGTCTGGCGCTGATTGGCAGCCTGCAGAGTACGGATGTTGGCGCATCGCTGACGCGTAACCTGGCTGATGAAGGCGAAATCACGGAAAACGAAAAAGATATTTTTGCCATGTTCCAGTTTTCCGCTGGGGCGATGATCACCAACTTTTTCTCCTCTGGTGCAATCCTGTTCACCCTGATGGCAGTGGATGGCACACCGGCTGTGCCTGCGTCCATTGGTGCGTGCATTGCCGTGATGTTCATTATGAAAGTTGTTGGCGCCAACATGATGCGCCTGGTCCTCACTTTCACCAATAAAAAAGCCGAATCAACTGTACCGGGAGAAGCATCATGAGTGCGCCAACTTCTAATCCTGTTATCACCGACGTATTTGTAGAAGGGGCCCGTAAAGGCTGGAACATTGCGACAACCAGCACGCTGCCGAACGTAGTGATGGCCTTTATCATCATCAAAGCACTGGAGATTACCGGTGCGCTGAAAGGGCTTGGCATGGTGTTCGCACCGCTGATGGGGCTGTTTGGTCTGCCCGGTGAGGCCGCCGCGGTATTGATTGGTGGCTGGATGTCGATGGGCGGAGGGATCGGCGTTGCGATTGGCCTGTTTGATAAAGGGATCCTGACCGGCGAGCATCTGGCTATCCTGGCCCCGGCAATTTATCTGATGGGCTCTCAGGTGCAGTATTTGGGCCGCATTCTTGGCGTTATTGGCACCAGTGCTAAACGTATTCCCCTGATGATTGTTATCTCCGTTCTGAACGCTTTTTTAGCGATGCTGCTGATGCGCATTATTCTCTGATAAGGAATGACCATGGATTTGGAAAAGTATATTGATGAACTGCAAACGCTGGTCAACGTCGACTGCGGAACGCAAACGGTAGCAGGCGTAGCCCAGGTCGCCGCGGTGATGCGTGAGCTTTGGCGGCAGGAAGGCTGGCATACGGAGCAGATTGATTTAGGCAGTGCGGTTGGTCCGGCGCTGCTGGCCACTAACAAGCCTCATGCAGCGCAATACGATGTCCTGCTGATTGGTCACCTGGACACTGTTTTCCCTGCGGGAACGGTAGCTGAACGCCCGATGAGCCGTGATGAAAGCCGCCTGTATGGGCCCGGCGTCTCCGACATGAAAAGCGGTTTGTTGAATATTGTCTGGGCCATGCGCACATTGCCTGCGGAGCATCTGGAACGTTTATCTATCGCGGTGGCAATGAACCCGGATGAAGAGACCGGCAGCGTTCACTCCAGCGAATGGATTGGTGAACTGGCGAAGCGCGCGCGCTGCGTACTGGTCTGCGAAGCCGCCCGGGCAGACGGTTCGCTGGTAAAAGCGCGGAAAGGGGTTGGCGGTTATCAACTGACGTTTGACGGTGTAGCGGCACACGCCGGAAATGAGCCTGAAAAAGGACGTTCTGCGATCACTGCTTTTGCCAACAGTGTATTGGCGATTAACGCATTGACCGACACGGCGCGCGGAACCACGCTTAACGTGGGCGTAGTACACGGCGGAAGTGCGGCGAACGTGGTGGCGGCGAAGCTACAGGCGGAACTGGATGTACGCTTCTGGGAAAATGAAGAGTATGACCGCGTTCATCAGGCGCTGCAGTCGCTCTGCCAGCAAGGTTTTCTTGATGGCGTGACTACCACGCTCACTCGTGTAAGCCATAAGCCCGCAATGGCGGCGAGCGAAGAGACGCAACGACTGATGGCGCTGGTTGAACGGGCCGGTCAGGAAGAGGGGATCGCCGTGACATGGCTGGCCGTTGGAGGTGGTAGCGACGCCAACCTCACGGCTGCGCTAGGCATTCCGACGCTGGACGGGCTGGGGCCGATCGGTGCGGGTTTTCACGGCGTTGATGAGTGGCTGGATATTGCCTCAATTGAACCGCGGATCCGTTTATTAAAACGTATTATTATGATGCTGTAACCTGCCGATAATATAGCCTCCGGTTGGAGGCTATATTCATATCAAATAATATTAGCGGGCATATTGTTAAATATTATTTATATATCGTGTGACTGAAGTTGGTTCTCTAAACGGCGATCGCGCAGGGTGGAGTAAATAAAAGCAAGAACAAACAGCAGGGAGAATAAGACGACAATGGTGGGGGCCGGTGCGCTGTCGATGAAAAATGACAAATATACACCCATAAATGACGTCACTATCGAGATGGCGACGGCCAGTAACAGGGCGTGAGAAAATTGGCGTGTGATTAAAATTGCAATGGCACCCGGCGCAATTAACAGCGAGATCGACAGAATGATGCCCACCGACTTCAGCGTGGCGACGATGGTGAGCGCAATCATACACAGCAGACCATAATGCAGCAGCGAGGTATTCAGTCCGCTGGCTTTTGCCTGATGCGGATCGAACGCGTGCAGCAGCAGATCTTTCCACTTTAAGCTGATGAACAGCGCGATCCCCAGCGCAATGGTTGCCGTTTGCGCGATATCACCCAGCGATACGCCCAGCATGTCGCCGAACAGAATATGATCAAGATGAATTTCAGACTGGATCGAGACGTACAGCACCAGCCCGGCGCCAAACATTCCGGAGAAGACAATCCCCATTAGCGTGTCGCGCTTAATACGGCTGTTATCGTCGAGGTAGCCGGTCGCCACTGCGCAAAACAACCCGGCGACAAACGCGCCAATTGCCAGCGGAATCCCCGCGATGTAAGCCAGAACGATCCCCGGAAACACAGCATGGCTCATGGCATCACCCATCAATGCCCAGCCTTTCAGCACCAAAAATACCGACAGCAGCGCGCAGGGCACGGCAACGATAACGGAGATGGTCAGCGCGTTCACCATAAAGCTGAACTGGAAGGGTTCCAACAGGAGGGTTAAGAGCATGTTGACTCCTTATTCACCTGGCGGGCGCGGCGACGGTTGGCTAACAGGCCGTGTTTTGGCGCGAAGACAAATGCCAGAAGAAACAGCAGCGTTTGCAGTACGACGATAATTCCGCCGGTTGCACCGTCCAGCCAGTAGCTCAGCCAGGCGCCAAAAAAGCTGGTCAGGCTACCGATGGCGACGGCGATAGTGAGCAAACGGGGAAAGCGATCGGTCAACAGCCAGGCCGTTGCGCCGGGTGTTACCACCAGGCAAATCACCAGAAATGCGCCGACGGTTTGCAGCGCCGCCACCGTGGAAACTGAGAGCAGCGTAAAAAAGAGTAGCTTCAGGCGGCCGGGATTCAGCCCGATAGAGCGCGCGTGGTTTTCGTCGAAAAACACCACCATCAGATCTTTCCACTTCAACAGCAAAATGGTCAGCGAAATAACGCCGATAATCGCCAGTTGCAGAATATCTTCCGGGGCAATCGCCAGCACGTTACCGAGAATAATGGTCTGAATGTTCACTGACATCGGATTGAGTGACACCATAAACAGCCCGATGCCGAAGAAAGAGGAAAAAATCAGCCCAATGATCGCATCTTCCTTCAGGCGCGAACGCTGGTTAAGAAACAGCATACTGCCCGCCGCCAGGCCACCGGAAAGAAAAGCGCCAAGTGCGAAGGGAAGCCCTAACATATAAGCCCCGGCAACGCCCGGTACGATGGAGTGCGACAGCGCATCGCCAATTAACGACCAGCCTTTGAGCATTAAATAGCAGGAGAGGAACGCGCACAGGCCGCCGACCATCGCCGAGACCCACATGGCGTTGAGCATGTACTGGTAACCAAACGGTTCTGTCAGCCAGTTCATGGTTATTCCCCCTCGTTCTGCGTGCGTCGCGCAATAAATGGTCGTTCATCATCGGTAATCACGTGCTGCTCACCGCCACTCAGTTTCACATGACGCAGGACGCCGCTGAACGCCAGTTCGAGGTTTTCGGTGGTAAAGGTGGTGTCGGTCGGGCCGCTTGCCAGCACCGTGCCTTTAATCATTACCGTGTAATCACAAAACTCGGTTACCGAACCCAGATTATGGGTAGAGACCAGCATCGTTCGCCCCTCATCGCGCAGTTCGCGCAGCAGGTCGATAATGCGGGCCTCGGTTTTCACGTCCACACCGGTGAAGGGTTCATCCAGCAAAATAACCTGTCCGTCCTGGGCGATGGCGCGTGCCAGAAAAACGCGCTTTTTCTGCCCGCCGGACAGTTCGCCGATTTGTCGATGGCGATAGTCCAGCATATCAACCCGCGCCAGCGCCGCATTCACGCATTCGTGATCGCGCGCCTTTGGTCGACGCAGCCAGCCCATATGGCCGAAGCGCCCCATCATCACCACATCTTCCACCAGCACCGGAAACGACCAGTCCACCTCTTCCGACTGGGGAACGTAAGAAATCAGATTCTGTTTTAGCGCGTTGCTGACCGGTTGCGACAGAATTGATATTTCGCCCTGTGCCAGGCGGACAAACCCCATCAGCGCTTTAAACAGGGTTGATTTCCCGGAGCCGTTGACGCCGACCAGCGCGGCAATTGAGCCGCCCGGAATCTGGAAGCTCGCATCGCGCAGCGCGGTGTGGCCGTTGCGATACGTCACCGTAACCTGATTTACGGAAATCGCAGATTGACTCATGGTTGGCCCCTCAAACCCTGGTTAATGCCGCTGACAATGGTTTCTGTCGTCACGCGCAATAAATCCAGATAGGTCGGCACGGGGCCATCGGCAGCGCTCAGCGAATCGACATACAGCACGCCGCCGTAATGTGCGCCGGACTCACGCGCCACCTGACGCGCGGGCTTGTCGGACACGGTGCTTTCGCTAAATATTGCCGGGATCTGATGCGCTCTGATCGCATCGATCACTTTGCGTACCTGTTTTGGCGTGCCTTGCTGATCGGCGTTGATCGGCCACAGGTACAACTCCTTCAGATCGTTATCGCGCGCTAGATAGGAGAATGCGCCTTCACTGGTGACCAGCCAGCGTTTATCAGCCGGGATTTTTGCCAGCGCTGCATGCAGGGGATCGAGCGTCTGACGAATTTTCGTTTTATAGTTCTCTGCATTTTTCTGGTAGGTGGCGGCGTTATCCGGATCGTACTTCACCAGCGCATCACGGATGTTATCGACGTAAATAAGCGCATTCTCGGCCGACATCCAGGCATGCGGGTTGGGTTTGCCGTTGTAGGGACCTTCGCTGATGCCCATCGGCTTCACGCCGTCTGAGACCATTACCTCCGGCACGCCGGATAAATGCTGATAGAAGCGGGCAAACCACAGCTCCAGATTGAGGCCATTGGAGAGAATAAGCTGCGCACCCTGCGCCCGTTTAATATCCCCTGGCGTGGGC
This sequence comes from Citrobacter sp. FP75, assembly GCF_018342065.1. Classification (GTDB taxonomy): domain Bacteria; phylum Pseudomonadota; class Gammaproteobacteria; order Enterobacterales; family Enterobacteriaceae; genus Citrobacter. Next base: position 563,911 of record NZ_JAFDOE010000002.1, read on the forward strand.
TGATATTCGTGAATCTCGGCACCCGGTTTGGTGATTGAGCTGACTTCTGCTGCATCGCCCGCCACGTTGCTCGCCATATCGGCAATCACCGTAAAGGTGGTTACTACCTTAAATTTTTCTTTCGCCCAGGCAGGTGACAGCGTCAGCGCCGTGAGTACGCTGGCAAGGAGAAACGATTTCAGACGGGGCAGATGCAGCATAGTATCCCTCACAAGAAAGTGGTTAATTTATCGGCGAATATAGCCTTTGCTATGTTATATAGCACAAGGCATGATAAATGAAAATAATTCTTATTTGCGTAGGGCGCTAAGGATGTATCACTTTCAGGTAATAGTCCCGTGAGTTTTTAAAGTGTATTATTTATGCAACTTAAATATGGAGGCATCATGTCCGGTAAACGTATCGCTCGTGAAAAACTGACGATCCAGAAAATGATCTCCCTGTACGAGAGTCAGTGTCCTCAGGCTTCAGACGAGCCGGGGCATTACGGTGCGCTGTTTGCCTATGCGCAAAAGCGTCTGGACAAGTGCGTGTTTGGTGAGGAAAAACCGGCCTGCAAACAGTGTCCGGTACACTGTTATCAACCTGCCAAACGTGAAGAGATGAAACAAATTATGCGCTGGGCAGGGCCGAGAATGCTCTGGCGTCACCCGATCCTGACCGTGCGTCACCTGATTGATGACAAACGCCCGGTCCCGGAATTGCCCGAAAAATACCAGCGCAAAAAATAGCGCCCTCAAGCAGAAGACGCTGTCTGGATATTACGCTTTGGTGGCAATCAGAATGGCTGAGGCTTTGATCAGCGCAACAACGCGGCTGCCTTGGCTCAGTTTCATCTCTTGCTGACTTTCGTTGGTGACTACGGCAACAATCTCAAAACCCGCGTCGGTTTTGATGTGTACCGTCGCGTTGACCGCACCTTCAGTGACTTGCGAAACGCTGCCAGCAAACTGGTTGCGGGCGGAGAACTTCAGACCGCAGTCTTCGGTCGCCAGCGTAACCCACGGCGCTTTGATCAGGGCAATGGCTTCTTTTCCCTTCGCCAGACCCAGCGCCTGTTGGCTGCTGTGAGTCACAATCGCGACCAGTTTTGCGCCGCCGGCCAGCGTCAGTTCAACTTCATCATTCACTGCACCGGTTGCAACCGTACTCACCGTGCCGGTTAATTGATTACGTGCTGATACCGCCATACTGCCTCCTTTCGTTGAGATATCACCCAGTATAGCCATAATTGTTAAACCAGCGCATCCTTATCAATACCCAGTCGCTTCATGCGCGAGAGCAGCGTCGTGCGTTTCAGTCCCAGCCGCTGCGCTGCGCCTTTTGGACCGGCGACCACGCCGTTCGTCTCTTTCAGTACACGCATAATCAACTGATATTCATCTTCGCCATCCTGGGCAACTTCGGTCGCGACTTGTGGTGGGCACGGTGTCTGCGTGGTGATGTCCGGCAAAGACAGTTGCAGCACGTTGCCCCGGGTGAGCAGAACCGCGCGTTCTACCACGTTTTCCAGTTCGCGCACGTTACCCGGCCACTCCATGCTGCTTAGCGTGCGCAGTGCTTCGGCGGGAATGCTGTCGATATTACGCCCCATCCGACGGGCGATTTTAAAGGTGAAGGCTTTTACCAGGAGCGGGATGTCTTCCGGGCGTTCGCGCAGCGGCGGTAGATGGATCGGGAAGACGTTCAGTCGATAGTAGAGATCGTTACGGAATTCGCGATCGGCAACCATCTTTTTCAGATCGCGGTTGGTGGCAGCGATCAACCGCACGTCGGTCTGGATCAGCTTATTGCTGCCCAGACGTTCAAATTCCTGCTCCTGCAAAACGCGCAGTAGCTTAGGCTGTAGCTCCAGCGGCATGTCGCCAACTTCGTCGAGGAACAGCGAGCTTTTATCGGCCAGTTCGAAACGACCAATGCGCTGCGTGCTGGCACCGGTAAATGCGCCGCGCTCATGACCAAACAGGTCGCTTTCCAGCAGCCCGGCAGGCATTGCCGCGCAGTTCATCTTCACCATCCGGCGGGCATTACGTCCGCTCAGGTTGTGGATAGCCCTGGCAATCAGCTCTTTGCCCGTTCCGGTTTCACCCAGAATCAGCACGGTGCTGTCGCTTTGCGCCACCATCTCGACCTGTTTGAGCACGCTGTACATGGCTTCGCTGCGGCCAATGATTTCGCCAAACTCACTGTCCACGTTATTGAGTTGCTCGGTCAGCGCCAGGTTCTCATCGACCAGCCGTTCTTTCAGACGGTGGATCTCCTGGTAGGCGAGAGCGTTATCGACAGCAATGGCCACGCGCTCGGCAATCTGGCGCAGTAGCTTGAGATTGGCAGTGGTGAACACCTTTTCTTCGCACTGTGCCAGTTTAAGGACGCCAAGCATGGTATTGCCGGACATCAGCGGCAGCAGGCATAAGGTTTGTAACTGGTTGCCCCAGGTCTCGAACAGCATGCGCTCGTAAGGGGCGAGCGTGTCGCGTTCGCTGAGGTTAATCAGTAGCATCTCTTTGCTTTTGAACACGCGTTCAGAGAGCGTGCCCGCTTCGTCGACTTCGCTCTGCTCGTGCGCCGGATGATGTTCATCCAGATAGTGGGTGGAATAGATGCTCAGCTTATGTTTGCGATCGCTACGTAATACGATGCTGATGGCATCGATGTCGAAGTAGTGATGGATCTCTTTGGCGACTTCGCTAACCAGTTCGTCAATGTCCAGGCGGGAGAGCACCGCATTGGTGATGGCGACCAGGATGCGAAAGTTGTCACGCTCACGACACAGCAGGTCGTAGTCGACGTTGTTGCTGACCCGGTTCTGGATCTGTTCGGCAACGACGCCGACGATCTGGGTGAAGGTCTGCAGGCGGTTGTACTCTTTTTCACTCCACGGGCGGTCTTCGTTACGGATGAATTCACAGCCGCCAAAGATGCGCCCATCGGCCGCCAGCGGCAGCAGACAGTAATGGCCAAATTGAGAGTACAACCCGCCGGAAGCCAGCTGCGGCCAGGTTTCAGTAAACTCATGATAGTTGCAGTGCAGCGCATCGGGACGAGACAGAATGCGGCGCACCGGGCCGTGCGCCAGCACCGTTTCGTCTTCATAGTCGATGGGGTTACCATTTTCGCGCGTCGCGAAGTAACGCGCACGCTGCGTCTGCGCCTGCCATAACACAATAGCCGCACAGTCGGCCAGCGCCGAACGCTTGACCAACTGTGAAAGCGCCTCGCTGAGAGACTGAAGATCGGGCTGCTGTAATAATGTACGAGTAATATCGAACAAGCCTTGCTGTCCGAGGTCACTCATCGGTGTATACGACATATTGCTTTTCCAGGAAGCACCAACGGTGCAAAAACGGTAAATGAATTATAGGTATAAGTTGTAAATTATTGCCGGATAGCGACGCTCAGACGCCTTATCCGGCCTACAGAATGCTGTCAAACGGCTGCTAGCATATACGAGGGAGTGGTTCGGCGTGTGGTAAATCAAGAGTGCGCTTCACGCCGTAAAGCCCGGCCAGGCGAACACCTTTACGTTCGACCACTTCACCAATCAGCGCCGCGTCGCGCCCCAACGGATGCGCGCGCAGTGTGGCAAGCACGCTTTCTGCGGCCTGACGTTCTACGGCAATCACCAGTTTTCCTTCGTTGGCAAAGTTGAGCGCATCCAGACCCAGCAGTTCGCAGACGCCGCGTACCGAGGGTTTTACCGGCAAGGCTGATTCGGACAATTCAATGCCGAAGCCGCAGGCCGCCGCAAACTCGTGCGTGACCGCATTCACGCCGCCGCGAGTGGCGTCGCGCAGCGCCTTCACGCCGGGAATGTCGCGCAGCGTCTGAATCAGCGGGGTTAACACCGCACAGTCGCTGACCAGTTCACCGTCCAGCCCCAGCTGCTCGCGCAGGTTGAGGATAGTCGCACCGTGGTCGCCGAGTGTACCGCTAACCAGCAGCACATCGCCCACGCTCAGGGTTTGTGCACCCCAGCGGATATTGGCGGGGATCGCGCCCATTCCGGCGGTGTTGATAAACAGTTTGTCCGCCGCGCCGCGCTGTACAACCTTGGTGTCACCGGTGACGATGGCAATACCCGCTTCGCGCGCGGTGGCCGCCATGCTGTTGACCACGGTTTTCAGCGTGTCCATCGGCAGGCCTTCTTCGAGGATAAACCCGCAGGAGAGATAGCGAGGGATAGCGCCGCTGACGGCGACGTCGTTTGCCGTACCGCAGATCGCCAGCTTGCCGATATTACCGCCGGGGAAGAACAGCGGATCAATCACGTAGCTGTCGGTCGAAAATGCCAGACGGTCGCCTTCAGCCACCAGTTGTGCCAGATCCAGACGCGCCTGATCTTCCTGCTCCGCCAGCCACGGATTCGCAAAGGCTTCCATAAACAGGCTATTGATCAACTGTTGCATAGCCTGACCGCCGCTACCGTGGGCGAGTTGTACGCTGTTCATGCTTCACACTCCTGCTGACGATACTGATACCAGGCGGCACATGCGCCTTCTGAGGAGACCATCAGTGCACCAAACGCGGTCTCCGGATTACAGGTTTTACCAAATAACGGGCACTGATGCGGTTTACATCTGCCGGTCAGCACCTCGCCGCAGCGCGCGCGCGGATCGTCATACACCTGCTGTGGAGCCGGTTTGAAATGCGCTTCGGCATCAAAACGCTGATAGTCAGGCGTCAGATGAACGCCGGAGGATTCGATAACGCCCAGACCGCGCCATTCGCTGTCGCCATCGACGCAGAACACCTCGGCGATAGCCTGCTGGGCTAAGGCGTTACCGGCATCCGGCACCACGCGACGGTACTGGTTCTCAACCTGGCTGTGATCCGCGATTTTCTGCTCAATCAGCATCACCACGCCCTGCAATAAATCGAGCGGTTCGAAACCGGCGACGACCAGCGGGCGATGGAAATCGGAGGCGATGAAATTATAGGCATCGGTGCCAATGACCATGCTGACGTGACCCGGTGCTAAAAAGGCGTCGATGCCGTTATCCGGCTGTTCCAGCAGGCTACGCAGTGTGGGAATAAGCGTAATGTGCTGACAGAAAAAGTAAAAGTTCTGCACGTCACGCTGTTTTGCCTGCTGAAGCGTGATGGCGGTGGTTGGCATGGTGGTTTCAAAACCCAGACCAAAGAACACGACTTTGCGGGTTGGGTTTTCTTGCGCCAACTTCAGCGCATCCATCGGAGAATAGACGATACGGATATCTGCGCCGCGCGCTTTGGCCTGCAGCAGCGAACCCTGTTTTCCCGGGACGCGCATCGCGTCACCAAAGGTGCAGAAAATCACTTCCGGATGGCTGGCGATTTCTACGCAACTGTCGATTCTGCCCATCGGTAGCACGCAAACCGGGCAGCCTGGGCCGTGGATAAACTCGACGTTTTCGGGCAGCAACTGGTCAAGACCGAATTTAAAGATAGCGTGGGTATGACCACCGCACACTTCCATAATGCGCAGCGGACGTTGTGCGGTGTAGGGGAGGTGAGCGGCACGTTCACACAGATGATCTATCAACTGCATCACCTGTTCTGGTGCGCGGTATTCGTCAACAAAACGCATTATTTTTCCTCGCCATACAGCAACGCGCCGACATCCGGCTCAACGTCAAACATGTTTTGCAGCGCCTCGAGCGTGTCGCGCGCTTCTGCTTCATTAATGATGCTCATGGCAAAACCGACGTGCACCAGCACCCACTGGCCCAGACGCGGTTGACCATTTTCATCACAGCTACCGACCAGCGTCAGGTCGACGTCGCGCTGAATACCGCAAACGTCGACCCTGGCCTGGTTGCCATCAATGGTGCGGATTTGACCCGGAACACCTATGCACATCGCTGCGTCTCCAGCCAGGAGAGCCATTGATCCATGCCTTCACCGCTGGTGGCGGAAATCAGGATGATTTCAATTTCCGGGTTTACTTCCCGGGCGCTGGCGATGCACTTTTCAACGTCAAAATTGAGGTACGGCAGCAGGTCGATTTTGTTGAGCAGCATCAGCGATGCTGCGGCAAACATATGCGGATATTTCAGCGGCTTGTCTTCGCCTTCGGTGACCGAAAGCACAGCCACTTTGTGACGTTCACCGAGGTCGAAACTCGCCGGGCACACCAGGTTGCCGACGTTCTCGATAAACAAAATACCGTTGTCATCAAGCGGTAAACGCGGCGCGGCATCGGCAATCATTTGTGCATCAAGATGGCAGCCTTTACCCGTGTTCACCTGGATGGCGGGGGTGCCGGTAGCGCGAATACGGGCGGCATCGTTAACCGTCTGCTGGTCGCCTTCGATTACCGCACACGGTACGCTGTCTTTCAGCTTCATTAGCGTTTCGGTCAGCAGCGTCGTTTTACCGGAGCCAGGGCTTGAGACAAGGTTTAATACCAGATGCTGACGGGCGGCAAAGCGGGCGCGGTTACGCTCGGCCAGACGGTTGTTTTTGTCCAGCACGTCAATTTCCACCTCCAGCATACGGCGCTGGCTCATGCCTGGCGCATGGGTACCTGCTTCACCATGGCCGTAGTGTAAATCGCCTTCTTCAGTTTGGCTCGGGGTGAAACTGGAGGTCTTCACACCGGTAATATTCAACGCCGGACGAGCGGCCGGGGCAAATGGCGCGCTGCGAAACGCCGAGTGGGGGTTATGTTCATCACCCTCTATATAAAGGTTGCCTTCAGCGCAACCACATGTCGTACACATCGCTCACTCCTGATCTTTTTACTTACAGTAAATCTGTTGCCGGATGGCGAAGCCGCCATCCGGCATCTATTAATCTTCAGCATCGCCTATTTCAATTCTTCGAATCTGTAAACCGTCATCGGCCACGATCCTCAGCATGTCGCTATGACATTGCGGACAACGGCGCACACGCTGTGTCAGCAATGTGACGTACTGCTGGCAAGTTTCACACCAACATTCGGCTTCTTGTTCTTCGAGGTGGAGTTTACAACCTTCTGCAAGGGTGCCACGGCATACCAGATCAAAACAAAAGGCGAGAGCGCTGGTTTCTACGCAAGAAAATGCGCCAATTTTGAGCCAGACCGCAGTTACCCGATTTGCACCGTGTTGCGTGGCCTGTTGTTCAATCAATTCCAGTGCCCGTTGGCAGAGGGTTATTTCGTGCATATCGCCTCCCATGTTATTGCCGTTATAAAAGCAAAAAACATGCCAGATTGAATTTTTTCTCCCGTGACAATGACGACGATGACGAAATGACATGTCGTCACGACCGTTTGATTTTGTATATCAATGAAATTAAAGAGATTTAATGTTGGCATGAAACGTGCTTAAAGCTGACAGTCTCTGCTAAACGGGTAACCTGACATGACTATTTGGGAAATAAGCGAAAAAGCCGATTACATCGCTGAACGGCATCGTCGCCTACAGGACCAGTGGCGTATTTATTGCAACTCGCTGGTACAGGGAATCACCCTGTCGAAAGCGCGTTTACATCATGCGATGAGCTGCGCGCCGGACAAGGATCTGTGCTTTGTCCTGTTTGAACACTTCGTTATCTACGTCACGCTGGCGGACGGCTTTAACAGCCATACCATCGAGTACTACGTTGAAACGAAAGACGCTGATGATAAGCAGTTGATTGCACAGGCACAACTGTCCCTCGACGGCAAAGTCGATGAGCGTATCAGCAACCGCGATCGTGAACAGGTGCTGGAGCACTATCTCGAAAAAATCGCCAGCGTTTACGACAGCCTGTACACCGCGGTTGAAAACAATATGCCAGTGAATTTAAGCCAACTGGTAGAAGGACATAGCCCGGTTTAAGCCTCGGGTGTGCCCACTTGAGTCATGATGTGGTGTGTATGCTGCGTCACGACGGTTTAGGGAATGGGCATGTCGAAAAATGTCGAAAATGACATTTGATAGACATGTTTTCGTCAAAAATGACAATCACCTGAGGAATGCCTGGTGAATCGTTTTGTAATTGCTGACTCCACTCTTTGTATCGGCTGCCACACGTGTGAAGCCGCCTGCTCAGAGACACATCGCCAGCATGGCCTGCAGTCAATGCCGCGCCTGAAAGTGATGCTAAATGAAAAAGAATCCGCGCCGCAGCTTTGCCACCAGTGTGAAGATGCGCCTTGTGCCACAGTTTGCCCGGTCAATGCCATTAACCGTGTCGACGGCGCCGTACAACTGAATGAAAGCCTGTGCGTGAGCTGCAAACTGTGTGGGATCGCCTGTCCGTTTGGGGCCATTGAGTTTTCCGGCAGCCGTCCACTGCATATCCCGGCGAACGCCAATACGTCAAAAGCGCCTCCGGCTCCGCCAGCGCCAGCTCGCGTCAGCACGCTGCTGGACTGGGTTCCGGGTATTCGTGCCATTGCGGTGAAATGCGATCTGTGTAGCTTTGATGAACAAGGTCCGGCCTGCGTGCGCATGTGCCCAACGAAAGCCCTGCATCTGGTGAGCAATATGGACATCGCCCGCGCCAGCAAACGTAAGCGTGAGCTGACGTTCAATACCGACTTCGGCGATCTCACCTTGTTTCAGCAGGCTCAGAGTGGGGATGCAAAATGAGCGCAATTTCACTGATTAACAGCGGCGTGGCCTGGTTTACGGCGGCGGCGATTCTGGCATTTCTGTTTTCGTTTCATAAACCGTTAAGCGGCTGGATCGCCGGTGTTGGCGGTGCGGTGGGCAGTCTGTGTACGGCGGCTGCCGGTTTTAGCGTGCTCATTAATGGGTTGGCGGTCAGCGGCGTGATGCCGTTTATTGGTCACAGTCTGCAAATGACGCCGCTGAACGCTATCTGGCTTATCACGCTGGGTCTGTGCGGCCTGTTTGTCAGCCTGTACAACATCGACTGGCACCGGCATCCGCAGGTCAAAGCTAACGGCCTGTTGGTGAACCTGCTGATGGCGGCGGCGGTATGCGCGGTGGTTGCCAGCAACCTCGGCACGCTGGTGGTGATGGCAGAAATCATGGCGCTGAGTGCGGTATTCCTGACGGGTTGCAGCAAAGAAGGCAAGCTGTGGTTTGCGCTGGGCCGTACCGGTACGCTGCTGCTGGCGATCGCCTGCTACCTGGTGTGGCAGCGCTACGGTACGCTGGAACTGCGCCTGCTCGATCTGCGTACTCAGCAATTGCCGCTCGGCGCTGACATCTGGCTGCTGGGCGTGGCGGGCTTTGGTCTGCTGGCCGGGATTATCCCGCTGCACGGTTGGGTGCCACAGGCACACGCCAACGCCAGTGCACCGGCTGCGGCGCTGTTCTCTACCGTGGTGATGAAGGTCGGTCTGCTGGGCATTCTGTCTCTGTCGCTGCTGGGCGGTAATGCGCCGCTGTGGTGGGGCGTTACGCTGCTGGTGCTGGGGATGATCACCGCGTTTGTCGGTGGCTTGTATGCGCTGATGGAACACAACATCCAGCGTCTGCTGGCGTACCACACGCTGGAAAACATCGGCATTATCCTGCTGGGTCTGGGCGCTGGCGTGACCGGTATTTCCCTGAATCAACCGGCGCTGATAGCGCTGGGTCTGACCGGTGGTTTGTATCATCTGGTCAACCACAGCCTGTTCAAAAGCGTCCTGTTTTTAGGGGCTGGCAGCATCTGGTTCCGTACCGGTCACCGTGACATCGAGAAACTGGGCGGCATCGGTAAACGTATGCCGGTGATTTCCATTGCGATGCTGGTTGGTCTGATGGCGATGGCCGCGCTGCCGCCGCTGAACGGCTTTGCCGGTGAGTGGGTTATCTATCAATCCTTCTTCAAGCTGGGTAACAGTGGCGCGTTTATCGGTCGTCTGTTAGGACCGTTGCTGGCGGTAGGACTGGCGATTACCGGCGCGCTGGCGGTGATGTGCATGGCGAAAGTCTACGGCGTTACGTTCCTCGGCGCACCGCGCACGAAGGAAGCGGAAAACGCCTGCTGCGCACCAATCCTGATGAGCGTGAGCGTGGTTGCGTTGGCAATCTGCTGCGTGATTGGCGGCGTAGCTGCCCCGTGGCTGCTACCGCTTCTTGCCTCTGCCGTTCCGCTGCCGCTGGAAACCGCAAACACCACCGTTTCTCAGCCGATGATCACGCTGCTGCTGATCGCGTGCCCGCTGCTGCCGTTCATCATCATGGCGATTTTTAAAGGTAACCGCCTGCCGTCACGTTCACGTGGTCCGGCATGGGTGTGTGGTTACGATCACGAGCAGTCAATGGTGATCACCGCGCACGGTTTTGCCATGCCGGTGAAAGAAGCGTTTGCCCCGGTACTCAAACTGCGTAAATGGCTGAACCCGGTATCACGGGTTCCGGGCTGGCAGAATGCGGCTGCGCCGGTACTGTTCCGCCGTCTGGCGCTGATTGAGCTGGCGGTGCTGGTGGTGATTGTGGTTTCACGAGGAGCCTGAGAATGAGTGTTTTATATCCGTTAATTCAGGCGCTGGTGCTGTTTGCCGCTGCGCCGCTGCTGTCCGGTATTACCCGCGTGGCGCGTGCACGTTTGCATAACCGCCGTGGTCCGGGCGTGTTGCAGGAATACCGCGACATTATCAAACTGTTGGGCCGTCAGAGCATTGCGCCTGCGGATTCCAGCTGGGTTTTCCGCCTGACGCCGTTTGTGATGGTCGGCGTGATGCTGACGATCGCCACCGCGCTGCCAGTCGTGACCGTGGGCTCGCCGCTGCCGCAGTTGGGTGATTTGATTACCTTGATTTACCTGTTCGCTATTGCCCGCTTCTTCTTTTCTATCGCTGGTCTGGATACCGGTAGCCCGTTCACCGCCATCGGCGCGAGCCGTGAAGCAATGCTCGGCGTGTTGGTAGAGCCGATTCTGCTGCTGGGTCTGTGGGTGGCGGCGCAGGTTGCCGGTTCGACCCATATCAGCAACATCGCTGATACCGTTTATCACTGGCCTGCCGCGCGCAGCATCCCGCTGATTCTGGCGCTGTGCGCCTGTGCTTTCGCCACTTTTATCGAAATGGGCAAACTGCCGTTCGATCTGGCAGAAGCGGAGCAGGAGCTGCAGGAAGGTCCGTTGACCGAATACAGCGGCAGCGGTTTTGCGGTGCTCAAGTGGGGCATCAGCCTCAAACAGCTGGTCGTTTTGCAAATGTTTGTCGGCGTGTTTCTGCCGTGGGGACAGATGGAAACCTTTAGCGCAGGTGGACTGCTGCTGGCGCTGGTGATTGCCGTCGTCAAACTGGTCCTCGGCGTGCTGGTCATCGCCCTGTTCGAAAACAGCATGGCGCGTCTGCGTTTTTGCGCCACTTCACGCGTGACCTGGGCCGGTTTTGGGTTTGCGTTTTTAGCATTCGTCTCCTTGCTGGTGGCGTGAATTAAGAGAGTTTGAGCATGTCTGAAGAAAAAGTAGGTCAACACTATCTCGCTGCGCTGCATCAGGCCTTCCCGGGCGTGGTGCTGGATGAAGCCTGGCAGACCAAAGATCAGCTGACTATTACCGTGAAGGTAAACTACCTGCCGGAAGTGGTGGAGTTCCTCTACTACAAACAGGGCGGCTGGTTGTCGGTGCTGTTTGGTAACGACGAACGCCAGCTGTGCGGCCATTACGCCGTTTACTACGTGATGTCGATGGAGCAGGGCACCAAATGCTGGATTACCGTCCGCGTTGAAGTCGATGCCAATAAACTGGAATTCCCGTCCGTCACGCCACGCGTACCGGCCGCCGTTTGGGGCGAACGTGAAGTACGCGACATGTACGGTTTGATCCCGGTTGGTTTGCCGGATGAACGTCGACTGGTACTGCCGGATGACTGGCCGGACGAACTCTATCCGCTGCGTAAAGACAGCATGGATTACCGTCAGCGCCCGGCGCCGACCACCGATGCAGAAACCTACGAGTTCATCAACGAACTGGGCGACAAGAAAAACAACGTGGTGCCGATTGGCCCGCTGCACGTCACCTCCGATGAACCGGGCCACTTCCGTCTGTTTGTTGATGGCGAAAACATCATCGATGCCGATTACCGTCTGTTCTATGTCCACCGCGGCATGGAGAAACTGGCGGAAACCCGTATGGGTTACAACGAAGTCACCTTCCTGTCGGATCGCGTGTGCGGCATTTGTGGCTTTGCCCACAGCACCGCGTATACCACCTCCGTTGAAAATGCGATGGGGATTGTGGTGCCGGAACGTGCGCAGATGATCCGTGCCATTTTGCTGGAAGTGGAACGTCTGCACTCACACCTGCTGAACCTCGGCCTGGCATGCCACTTCACCGGCTTCGACTCCGGCTTTATGCAGTTCTTCCGCGTGCGTGAAACGTCGATGAAAATGGCGGAGATCCTCACCGGAGCGCGTAAAACCTACGGCCTGAATCTGATCGGCGGCATCCGTCGTGACCTGCTGAAAGAGGATATGGTCCAGACCCGTCAGCTGGCGCAGCAGATGCGTCGCGACGTGCAGGAGCTGGTCGATATGCTGCTCAGCACCCCGAACATGGAACAGCGCACCGTCGGTATTGGTCGTCTGGATCCGGAAATTGCCCGTGACTTCAGTAACGTCGGCCCGATGGTACGCGCCAGCGGCCACGCGCGTGATACCCGCGCCGATCACCCGTTTGTGGGTTACGGTCTGCTGCCGATGGAAGTGCATAGTGAGCAGGGTTGTGACGTAATTTCCCGTCTGAAAGTGCGTATCAATGAAGTCTATACCGCGCTGAACATGATTGATTTTGGCCTTGATAACCTGCCGGGCGGCCCGCTGGCCGTAGAAGGCTTTACCTATATTCCACACCGTTTCGCGTTGGGCTTTGCCGAAGCGCCGCGCGGGGATGACATCCACTGGAGCATGACCGGCGACAACCAGAAGCTGTATCGCTGGCGCTGCCGTGCGGCCACCTACGCCAACTGGCCGACGCTGCGCTACATGCTGCGCGGTAACACCGTTTCCGATGCCCCGTTGATTATCGGTAGCCTCGATCCTTGCTACTCCTGTACTGACCGCATGACCGTGGTTGATGTGCGTAAGAAGAAAAGCAAAGTCGTGCCATACAAAGAACTTGAGCGCTATAGCATCGAGCGTAAAAACTCGCCGCTGAAATAAGGAATCGCCATGTTTACCTTTATCAAAAAAGTCATCAAAACCGGGGCGCCAACGTCATCGTATCCGCTGGAGCCTATCGCGGTCGATAAAAACTTCCGTGGCAAACCGGAACACAATCCGCAACAGTGCATTGGCTGCGCGGCCTGTGTTAATGCGTGCCCGTCCAATGCGCTGACGGTCGAAACCGACCTGGTCACCAATGAGCTGGCCTGGCAGTTCAACCTCGGGCGCTGCATCTTCTGCGGCCGCTGCGAAGAAGTCTGCCCGACGGCGGCGATTAAGCTGTCACAAGAGTATGAGCTGGCGGTGTGGAAGAAAGAAGATTTCCTGCAGCAGTCCCGCTTTGCGCTGTGTAATTGCCGTGTCTGCAACCGTCCTTTTGCGGTGCAAAAAGAGATTGATTACGCCATTGCGCTGCTCAAGCACAACGGCGACTCCCGTGCGGAAAATCACCGTGAAGGCTTTGAGACCTGCCCGGACTGTAAGCGCCAGAAATGCCTGGTGCCGTCTGACCGTATTGAACTGACTCGCCATATGAAAGAGGCCAGCTGATGAGCAATTTATTAGGCCCACGTGATGCCAACGGCATTCCGGTACCGATGACCGTGGATGAATCCATTGCCAGCATGAAAGCGTCATTGCTGAAAAGTATCAAGCGTTCAGCGTACGTTTACCGCGTTGACTGCGGTGGCTGCAACGGTTGCGAAATCGAAATTTTCGCCACGCTGTCTCCGCTGTTCGACGCCGAACGTTTTGGCATCAAAGTGGTTCCGTCGCCGCGCCACGCGGACATCCTGCTGTTTACCGGTGCGGTCACCCGCGCGATGCGTTCTCCGGCACTGCGTGCCTGGCAGTCTGCCCCGGACCCGAAAATTTGTATCTCCTACGGGGCCTGTGGCAACAGCGGTGGTATCTTCCACGACTTATACTGCGTATGGGGCGGCACCGACAAAATCGTACCGGTGGATGTGTATATTCCTGGCTGCCCACCGACGCCTGCCGCCACGCTGTACGGCTTTGCGATGGCGCTTGGCCTGCTGGAGCAGAAAATCCACGCGCGTGCGCCCGGCGAACTGGACGCACAGCCCGCTGAAATTCTGCATCCGGATATGGTTCAGCCGCTGCGCGTGAAGGTCGATCGCGAGGCGCGCCGTCTGGCTGGCTATCGCTACGGTCGTCAGATTGCCGATGACTACATGACGCAGTTAGGGCAGGGTGAGCATCAGGTGGCGCGCTGGCTGGAAGCGGAAAACGATCCGCGTCTGACCGAGATCGTCACGCATCTTAATCATGTTGTAGAAGAGGCGCGTATCCGATGAGTGAAACGGTGGTGTTCAGTCAACTGAGCCGTAAGTTTATTGATGAGAACGATGCAACGCCCGCCGAGGCGCAGCAGGTTGTCTATTACAGCCTGGCGATTGGTCACCACTTAGGCATAATCGACTGCCTGGAAGCGGCGTTAACCTGCCCGTGGGACGGCTATCTGGCGTGGATTGCCACGCTTGCCGAAGGAAGCGAAGCCCGGCGTAAGATGGAGGGCGTGCCGAAGTACGGTGAGATAGTCATCGATTTCAATCATGTGCAAATGTTGGCGCGCGCGTTTGATGACGCGCTCGCCGTGCAGACGCCGCAGCAGCAGGAATGGAGCAAGCTGGTGCTCAGCATGCTTCACGACATTCATCAGGAAAGCGCCATCTATCTGATGGTGAGGAGACACCGTGACTGACGTTTTATTGTGTGTCGGCAACAGCATGATGGGCGACGACGGCGCGGGCCCGCTGCTGGCAGAAATGTGCGCCGCTGAGCCTAAAGGCAACTGGGTTGTCATCGACGGCGGAAGCGCGCCGGAAAATGACATCGTCGCGATCCGCGAACTGCGTCCGCAACGTCTGCTGATTGTGGATGCCACCGACATGGGCCTCAACCCTGGTGAGATCCGTATTATCGATCCCGATGATATTGCCGAGATGTTCATGATGACCACTCACAACATGCCGCTGAACTATTTGGTCGATCAGCTGAAAGAGGATGTTGGCGAAGTGATTTTCCTCGGCATTCAACCGGATATTGTCGGCTTTTATTACCCGATGACGCAGCCAATCAAAGAGGCGGTAGAAACCGTGTATCAACGATTAGCCGGTTGGGAAGGCCGTGGCGGATTCTCAGAGTTAGACGCGCCAGAAGAGTAAGCTCTGTCTGCGCCGGATGTCAGCCACGCGCGTCATCCGGCCTGTTTCTCCCATACATCCGCCGTTACTCGGTCACCTGCTCAATAATTAATTTCCCCTGCATTACCGAAACATTCACCGCCGTGCCGGTAGGGAATCCTGCCTGTTCCAGCCAGTCGCCGTTCAGCGTTAATGAGGCGTGCCGACTGATTCGCAGGGTGAACCCGGTGTGGCGATCTTCGTAGCGTCTTCTGACATAACCCACTTTTAAACGACGCACGGGTTTGGAGATAAGCATTGTTGTTTGAGTATTATCAGTAGGCATGAACGTTTCCTTGTTACCAACGATGAAAAGTAAAAACTACTGAATAAAATGCCAGTAAAAACGCCCGGCAGCAAATCGCAGAATGGAATGACGATCCAGAAAAAGGAATGTAAAAAATGAAACGAGAAGGGGGCGCTAACTGTTCGGGGCGGGTCAATATGCAGGCTGGATAGCAAGTGCCATCCAGCCTGACGATCAATCCAGATCGGCTCCGTTACTGGCGATCACTTTTTTGTACCACCAGAATGATTTCTTACGGGTACGCGCCAGCGTGCCGTTGCCGGCGTCATCGCGATCCACATAGACAAAGCCGTAGCGTTTGCTCATCTCACCGGTGGAGGCGGAGACCAGATCGATACAGCCCCAGGTGGTGTAACCCATCAGCGGCACGCCGTCTTCGATAGCGTCTGCCATCGCGCGAATATGCTCGCGTAAATAGCGGATGCGGTAGTCGTCGTTGATCTCGCCGTTGGCATCCATTTCATCTTTCGCTCCCAGCCCGTTTTCCACCAAAAACAGCGGTTTCTGGTAGCGGTCATACATCATGTTCATGGTGATGCGCAGACCCAGCGGGTCAATGCCCCAGCCCCATTCGCTGGCTTCAATGTACGGATTGCGCAGCGACTTCACCACGTTGGCGGCGCTGGTGTTGCCGGTGTTCATTTCTGCAGAGGCACAGCGTGAGGCGTAATAGCTGAAGGAGACAAAGTCGACGGTGTTTTTCAGGATGTCGTCATCTTCCGGGGCTTTTTCAATCACCACGCCTTTTTCGCGAAACACGCGAGCTGAGTAGGTGGGATAAGCACCGCGCGCCTGTACATCGATAAAGAACAGGTTTTCACGATCCTTTTCCAGCGCGGTCCACACATCCTCAGGTTTGCACGAGTAAGGGTAGAAGTTTCCGCCGGCCAGCATGCAGCCGACCTGGTTGTGTGGGTTAACGTCATGGGCGATTTTGGTCGCCAGCGCGCTGGCAATCAGCTCGTGGTGTGCGGCCTGGTATTTTACCTGATTCTGGTTTTCACCTGCTTCAAACACCAGTCCTGCGCCGGAAAAAGGGCTGTGCAGCATAATGTTGATTTCATTAAACGTTAGCCAGTATTTCACCAGACCATCAAAGGCTTCGAAGCAGGTACGGGCGTAGCGGGTAAAAAATTCCACCATTTTGCGGTTACGCCAGGAGCCGTACTCGGTGACCAGATGCATCGGCACATCGAAGTGGCACAGCGTGACTAACGGCTCAATGCCGTACTTTTTACACTCGGCAAACACCGAACGATAAAAATCGATGCCCTCCTGATTGGGGGCGAGTTCGTCCCCGTTCGGATAGAGCCGACTCCAGGCAATTGAGGTACGAAACACCGTAAACCCCATTTCCGCCATCAACGCGATATCGTCTTTATAGCGATGATAAAAATCGATCGCCTCATGGCTGGGATAAAACTCGTCATCTCGCAGTTGAACGCGTTTTTCCTGCCCCAGTTTGACCGGCATCCGATGTTCGCCGTGGGGGATCATATCCACGGTGGTCAGCCCTTTGCCGCCTTCCCGGTACGCCCCTTCAGACTGGTTGGCGGCCAGTGCGCCGCCCCATAAAAATCCTTGCGGAAAAACAGACATAGTAAACCTCAGTTATTGCCAGTCAGATGCTGGCTCCATTGATATTGCCTGGTTGCGCGGCCTGATTTTTTCTGGCCTGCGTGGCTGCATCTTCGACAGGAATATCCTCAAAGCCCAGAATCAGTGTTAATACAAAGGAAAGCACCACCGCCAGCGCCATCACGCCAAATACCCAAACAATGGTCATCGGGTTGGCCGGATCGAAAAACTGCACGCTGGTGAACAGACCCGGTGCAGCCATCGAGTGGCTCGCCAGCCCGGCCATCCCGGCAACGGCACCGCAGATGAAACCGCTGATAAGACTTGCGATCAGCGGGCGTTTCAGACGCACCGCCACACCGTACAGCGCCGGTTCGGAAATCCCAGCCATGATGGCGGAGGCTGCCGCGGCTAACGCCGTCTGGCGCAGTTCCGGATTTTTGGTTTTCCATGCGACGGCTAAAGAGGAGCCGCCCAGCGACAGGTTGGCGCCGATTTCAGACGGCATCACCATGCCTTCTTTACCGGTTTCGGCAATGGTCTGAATAATGGTGGGGGTAAAGACACGGTGCATACCGGTCATCACCAGCAGCGGCCACAGCGCGCCCATAATGGCTACCGACAGCCAGCCCAGATAGCCGTGAATGGTATACACCAGTGCGGAGATAGCGCTACCGATCCAGATGCCGATCGGGCCTATTAAGACGATGGCGAGCGGGGCGGCGATCAGCACGATCAGCATCGGTTTCAGGAAGTTTTTCGTTACTGCCGGGGTGATGCGATCCACCCAACGTTCGATGTACGACAGGCACCAGGTCATGACCAGCGCCGGGATCACCGTGTAGGTGTATTTCACCGCCGTCACCGGGATCAGGGCGAACTCGACGTGCTCGCCCTGTGCGGCCTTCGCCATCAGGTCGATAAAGCTCGGATGCACCAGCACGCCCGCAATGGCGATAGCCAGCGACATATTGGTTTTGAATTTTATGGCTGCCGAGGCGGCGACCATCAGCGGCAGGAAGAAGAACGCGCCGTCGCCGATCACCGTCAGGATGGTCAACGTCGAAGAGCCTTTTTGCAGCACGCCGGTCATTTCGAGGATCATCGCCAGCAGCTTCAACATCGATCCGCCGATAATCGCCGGGATCAGCGGTGACATAGTGCCGATCAGCGCATCGAGGATCCCAGCACCGATGCGTTTGAGCGTCAGTTTGGGTTTGCCTGCGGGTTCACTGGGCTGCATATCGCCCGGCAGCAGGCTGACGACCTCGCGATACGCCTGCGACACGGTATTACCAATGATCACCTGGCACTGATTATCGTTACGCACGACGCCGAGCACGCCATTGAGCGTTTTTAGCGTAGCGCTGTCGACCCGCGAATCATCTTTGATAACGAAACGCAGGCGGGTCATGCAGTGTGTTACTGCGGTGATGTTCTCGACGCCGCCCAGAGCCGTCACAACCGAGCGCGCCAGCGCTGCATAATTCTTAGACATCGGATTTAATCCTGTTTTATCAGTAGGGTAGGTAATGTCTTACCGTTTATTTTTGTCTCATTTCTGTCATGATGAAACATTGATAGGAAACCGGTTTCACAAAATCATGTTTAATTTATGTGTTTTGTGCAAGGTCTGATTTTGATCTTTTTTTATAATTGTGACTACGATCACCAGATATGGCGTTCTGCGATTTAGCAGCCAGGACAGCGGCGAAACGGTGCAGTACACTGCGTCACATTGAGTGAAAAGGGATGAGTAATATGACCACGATGCTGGAAGTGGCGAAGCGTGCTGGCGTGTCGAAAGCGACGGTTTCCCGGGTGCTTTCGGGGAACGGCTACGTCAGCCAGGAGACCAAAGACCGCGTGTTCCAGGCCATTGAAGAGAGTGGCTATCGTCCCAATTTGCTGGCGCGCAGCCTGGCGGCGAAGAGTACGCAGACGCTGGGTCTGGTCGTGACTAACACTTTGTACCACGGCGTTTATTTTAGCGAGTTGCTGTTTCATACCGCGCGTATGGCGGAGGATAAGGGACGCCAGCTTTTACTTGCTGACGGTAAACACAGCGCCGAGGAAGAACGCCAGGCGATCCAGTATCTGCTCGACCTGCGCTGTGACGCGATTATGATCTATCCACGTTTTCTCAGCGTGGATGAGATAGACGATATCATCGATGCCCACGCTCAGCCGATTATGGTGCTTAACCGACGGCTGCGGAAAAACAGCAGTCACTGCGTCTGGTGCGATCAAAAGCAAACCAGTTTTAACGCCGTTTCACAGTTGATTAGCGCTGGGCATAGCGAGATTGCTTTTATTACCGGCTCGATGGATTCACCCACCGGCGTGGAGCGACTCTCTGGTTACAAGGACGCGCTGGCACATCATGGCATCTCTGTGAATAATGATTTGATCGTTAACGGTAAATGGACACCTGCTTGCGGAGCTGAAGGTGTTAAAACCTTGCTTTCACGTAAGTCGAATTTTACTGCGCTGGTGGCGAGCAATGATGACATGGCGATCGGCGCGATGAAGCAATTGAACGAACGGGGCATCAGTATTCCCGCGCAGGTGTCGGTGATTGGTTTTGATGATATTGCCCTTGCACCATACACGATCCCGGCGCTTGCCAGCGTCAAAATCCCGGTCACGGAGATGGTCCAGGAAACCATCGGTCGCCTGATTTTTATGCTGGACGGCGGAGCGTTTACGCCAGAGAAAACCTTTACCGGCGAGCTTATCCCTCGCGCCTCTCTTGCGCCGTCACTTTCGCGCTGATGCTGTCATTTGTCATCGTCACTAGTGACGATGACACGCAAACCCGAGAATACCTGAAATAAAAACCCTTTAATAACAGAGTATTAAATTCTGGCACGATTTATGAATGCTTCGGCAGATAATCTGTCATTGCTGGAGAATTTGATGAACCGTTTCATCATTGCAGACGCCAATAAATGCATTGGTTGCCGTACCTGTGAAGTGGCCTGCGTGGTATCCCACCAGGATAACCAGGACTGCGCATCGCTGACCCCTGAAACCTTTTTACCGCGTATTCATGTGATCAAAGGCGTTAACGTCTCTACCGCGACGCTGTGTCGTCAGTGTGAAGATGCGCCGTGCGCTAACGTCTGCCCGAACGGTGCGATTAGCCGCGATAAAGGCTTTGTTCACGTAATGCAGGAACGCTGTATTGGCTGTAAAACCTGCGTGGTCGCTTGCCCCTACGGCGCAATGGAAGTGGTTGTTCGTCCGGTTATTCGTAACAGCGGCGCGGGTCTGAACGTACGTGCAGAAAAAGCCGAAGCTAACAAATGCGACCTGTGCCACCACCGTGAGGCCGGCCCTGCCTGTATGGAAGTCTGCCCGACCCATGCGCTGATTTATGTCGACCGTAATAAACTTGAGCAGCTGAGCGCGGAAAAACGCCGTCGCGCGGCGCTGGATTCCACCGCATCTTTGCTGTTCTGATATCTGCAAATCCGCGTAAAATACGGTAGTACTTATGCCGGATGGCGGCTTCGCCTTATCCGGCCTACTGTTCGCATCCCCGTAGGCCTGATAAGCATCGCGCCATCAGGCTAACCGGGATTGATGACTGCGGGAATAATCTAATGACAATAAACAACCACTCCGGCGTAGAGCTGCGTATTCGCGGTAAAGTACAGGGCGTCGGGTTTCGGCCCTTTGTCTGGCAACTGGCGCAGCGGCTACAGCTGCATGGCGACGTCTGTAACGACGGCGACGGGGTGGTTGTGCGTTTGCTCGAAGACGCAGCGCAATTTATTGCCGAACTGCATCAGCACTGCCCGCCGCTGGCGCGAATTGACAGCGTTGAGAGCGAACCGTTTACCTGGACGCAGCGGCCTGCCGATTTCTCTATTCGCCAAAGCGCTGGCGGCACGATGAATACGCAAATCGTACCCGATGCCGCAACCTGTCCCGACTGTCTTGTTGAAATGAATACCCCCGGCGAACGCCGTTATCGTTATCCTTTCATCAACTGCACCCACTGCGGCCCACGCTTCACCATTATTCGCGCGATGCCGTATGACCGTCCGTTTACCGTCATGGCCTCATTCCCGTTGTGTCCACAATGCGAAGCGGAATACCGCGATCCATATGACCGTCGCTTTCATGCGCAGCCTGTCGCTTGTCCGGCGTGTGGCCCGCATCTTGAGTGGATAAGCGAAGATCTGCGAGCGGAAAAAGAAGCGGCGTTGCAGGCGGCGGTTACGCGGCTAAAAGCGGGCGGCATTGTGGCCGTCAAAGGCATCGGCGGGTTTCATTTGGTTTGTGACGCGCGCAACGACAATGCCGTGGCGATGCTCAGGCTGCGCAAACATCGCCCGGCTAAACCGCTGGCGGTGATGCTGCCGGTGGGCGACGGGCTACCGCAAGCCGCACGGCGTTTGCTGACCACCCCTGCCGCGCCGATCGTGCTGGTGCAGAAACGCTATGTAACTGCATTGAGCGAGGGAATAGCGCCAGGGTTAACGGAAGTTGGCGTCATGCTGCCAGCGAATCCGTTACAGCATTTACTCTTACAAGAGATGAATTGCCCGCTGGTGATGACTTCCGGCAACCTTAGCGGCAGGCCACCGGCCATTACCAATGCGCAGGCGCTGGACGATTTAGGTGAGATTGCTGACGGTTTCTTGCTGCATAACCGCGAAATTGTGCAGCGTATGGATGACTCTGTGGTGCGTGAAAGTGGGGAAATGCTGCGCCGTTCCCGGGGTTACGTGCCGGATGCTGTCGCGCTGCCGCCGGGTTTTCGTGACGTGCCGCCAATGCTGTGTTTAGGTGCGGATCTGAAGAATACCTTCTGCCTGGTACGCGGTGAACAGGCGGTTATTAGCCAGCATCTGGGCGATCTCAGTGATGACGGCATTCAAAATCAGTGGCGCGATGCGTTGCATCTAATCCAGAACATTTATGATTTTACGCCGCAGCGTATCGTCTGCGACGCACATCCCGGCTATGTATCCAGCCAGTGGGCGAGCGAGATGAATCTGCCGAGTGAAACGGTGCTGCATCACCATGCGCATGCTGCGGCATGTCTGGCCGAACACGGCTGGCCGCTGGAGGGCGGTGATGTGATTGCCCTGACGCTGGACGGTATCGGCATGGGTAAAAACGGCGCGCTGTGGGGCGGCGAGTGTCTGCGGGTCAATTATCGTGAATGCGAACATCTTGGTGGCTTACCGGCGGTAGCGCTGGCGGGCGGCGATCTGGCGGCACAGCAGCCGTGGCGCAACCTGCTGGCGCAGTGCCTGCGTTTTGTGCCTGACTGGCAGCATTACCCGGAAACATCGGCGCTGCAACGGCAAAACTGGAACGTACTGGCTCGCGCCATTGAGAGGGGAATCAATGCCCCGCTGGCATCATCGTGCGGGCGCTTGTTTGATGCGGTTGCCGCCGCGCTGCATTGTGCGCCGGAATCGCTGAGCTATGAAGGCGAGGCCGCCTGTGCGCTGGAGGCGCTGGCGTCGCAGTGTGCAGGCGTGCAACATCCGATCATGATACCGCTTAACAACAACCAGCTGGATTTAGCTGTTTTCTGGCGGCAGTGGCTGAACTGGCAGGGTGCACCCGCAGAAAGAGCGTGGG
This sequence comes from Citrobacter sp. FP75, assembly GCF_018342065.1. Taxonomy (GTDB): domain Bacteria; phylum Pseudomonadota; class Gammaproteobacteria; order Enterobacterales; family Enterobacteriaceae; genus Citrobacter. Next base: position 586,629 of record NZ_JAFDOE010000002.1, read on the forward strand.
CATTTCACGATGCGCTGGCGCGTGGGTTTGCCTCGCTGATGCGTGAGCAGGCCGAAGCGCGCGGGATTAAGACGCTGGCATTCAGCGGCGGCGTGATGCATAACCGCTTGTTGTCATCGCGGCTGGCGTTTTATCTGTATGATTTTACCTTGCTGTTCCCGCAGCGTTTACCGGCAGGCGACGGTGGATTGTCTTTGGGGCAGGGCGTGATTGCCGCGGCACGGGCGCAGACGCAAAAATAAAAAAAGCCCCGGGACTGGCGGGGCAAGAAAAACAAGTCGGGGCATACCGACAAGTGGCAACGCACGTCCGTGTGCGTGAGGTTAATAAATCAGGCTGCGGTACAACAGACTTACACGGGCAGCGTTTTCAGCAGCGCAAAGGCCTCTTTCATTCGATCTTCGCTCACCACGAAGGCACACAATTGGCCTTCGCTGTTCATTCCTCTGGCGACCATACCTTCTGCTTCAGCCGCAATGTGCCAGTTCAGATCGCGACGCTGGGTTTCTCCGGCCAGATGTAATGGCAGTTCCGGCGTTTTGACTTTTACCAGCATGGCCGGCAGTTTCAGCGGGGCGTTGCCGCCGAGCAGATTCTTCGCCAGATACATGGCGCTTAGCTGAATCGGCTGCAGGAACGGGAGTACCTGGCCGTTAATTTCCGCACAGTCGCCGAGAGCATAAATGTCCGGGTGGCTGGTTTGCAGATAGCTGTCGACGCAGACGCCACGATTGATGTTCAATCCGGCGCGACGCGCCAGCGCGGTTTCCGGACGCAGGCCGGTGGCGGCAATCACCGCATCGACTTCTACGCTGCGGTTACGATCGAGCGTGGCGCGAATACCGATGCTGGTTTGCTCCAGACTCTGCAACTGTGATTTCAGCAGCAGGTGCACACCCATATCGGTCAGACGATGCTGCAAGCGACTACTAACTTCCGGCGGCATTAACGAGGCCAGAATGCTGGCGGCGTTATCGATGAGCGTTACCGCTTTACCGGCGCGGCAGAAATCCATTGCAAGTTCGCTACCAATCAAGCCGCCGCCAACAATCAGTACTCGCTGGGCGTCACGCAGTTGCGTTTCACAGGCGCGATATTCCTGCTGGCTGTTCAGCGTCAGCATTAACTCACGCCCGGTAACTGGCGGTACAAAGGCCGAAGCTCCCGTCGCCAGCACCAGTTTGTCGAACTGCCATTGTTGGTCCTGACTTTTTACCACGTGAGCACTGGCGTCGATGTCGGAAACCCAGGTGTGTGGGAACAAATGCAAATTAAACTGTTCGGCAAACTCCCCCGCCGACTGGCGGGTGAGGTCGTCTGCACACTGTGCCTGACTGATAACATGGCTGAGATCGGGCTTGTTGTACTCATCCATGCTGTCAGCGGCAATCAGGGTCAGCGGGACAGTCGCATCCTGCTTACGGATATTTTTGACTAACTGACGGGCGGCGAAGCCCGAACCAATAATGACAATACCGCGGCTCATTTTGCCTCCGTAGCCAGTACGTCGAAGACGTCTTTGCCTAATGAACATTCCGGGCACAGGAAGTTGTCTGGTACGTCGCTCCACGGTGTACCCGGTGCGACATCCTGCAGCGGTTCACCTTTCGCTGGATCGTAAATCCACTGACACACGCTGCACTGCATGCTTGGGCCAAGGTCAGCGGCAGCCGCAGCGGCACAGGCGCACTCTTCTTCTTTGGTTGCTGTTTTCACTGTCGTTTCTGGCAGCGGAGCAAGCGCCCACTGACGTGCAATTTCACGACCGTGTTGACGGCACAGCTCCAGCGCATCCAGATCCGGACGCCATTTCGCCTTCAGGCTCAGCGACATTTCGAAACCGGCATCCTGCAAACGCGTGGACAAACGGTCTACCGCACCGCCGCTCCAGCCGTGTGAACCAAAGGCGCTGGCGCGTTTGTTACGAAAACGCAGGCCGGTCATCTCTTCCACCAGACCGGCGATTTTCGGCATCATCACGTTGTTCATCGTGGAGGTACCGACCAGCACGCCTTTAGAACGGAAGACATTAGTCAGGACTTCGTTTTTATCGCTACGGGCGACGTTAAAGATTTTCACCGCCACGTTCGGGTCAACTTCGTTGATGCCCTGAGCAATGGCGTCTGCCATCATGCGGGTGTTGTTGGACATGGTGTCGTAGAAAATGGTGATGCGATCTTCCTGGTAATCCGCTGCCCATTTCAGGTACAGCTCAACGATTTGCGTTGGATTTTCACGCCATACCACGCCGTGGGAAGTGGCAATCATATCAACCGGCAGGTTGAAGCCGAGGATCTCAGTGATTTTCGGCGTCACCAGACGGCTGAACGGGGTCAGGATGTTGGCATAGTAGCGCTGGCACTGTTCGAACAGTTCGGTCTGGTCAACTTCGTCGTTGAACAGGCGTTCGTCGCAGTAGTGCTGACCAAAGGCATCGTTACTGAACAGCACCGCATCGCCGGTCATGTAAGTCATCATGCTGTCCGGCCAGTGCAGCATTGGCGTTTCAACGAAGATCAGCTGTTTGCCGTTGCCGATGTCCAGTGAGTCACCGGTTTTTACGACGTTGAAGTTCCATTCCGGGTGGTGGTGGTGCCCGGTGATGGAGTCAATGGCATTAGCGGTGCAGTAAATCGGCGTGTCCGGAATGCAGGACATCAGCTCGGTCAGCGCACCGGCATGGTCTTCTTCTGCGTGGTTAATGATGATGTAGTCGATATCTGCCAGGTCAATTTCACTGCGCAGGTTCTGCACGAATTCACGGCTAAACTTGTGGTCTACTGTATCGATCAGGACATTTTTTTCTTCACGGATAAGATAGCTGTTGTAGCTGCTGCCGCGCAGCGTTTTGTATTCAGTCCCGTGGAAATCACGCACTTCCCAGTCACGTTGGCCAACCCAATGAATGTTATTTTTAACCAGAATAGACATAGCAACCTCAGTAATTAATTCAGCGTTTTTCTAAAAAAGATGTTTTGTTAATTGCAGGTTGCGTGCCAGCTTTTTATTTATTTGATTTTAAAGGAATTTTTGTTAACTGCCTATTAGGTGGTAGTCAAAATGACTATGTGTTTTATTGTCAATATGACAATATGTATTGTCAAAATGACAATGAGGTAGCCATGAGCTTTTCAGTAGACGTGCTGGCGGGCATCGCCATTGAATTACAAAGCGGAATTGGGCATCAGGACCGTTTTCAGCGCCTGATCACCACCTTGCGTCAGGTGCTGGAGTGCGACGCGTCGGCACTGCTGCGCTACGAGTCACGACAGTTTATTCCGCTGGCGATCGATGGGCTGGCGCAGGATGTTCTCGGCAGGCGCTTTACGCTGGAAGGGCATCCGCGTCTGGAAGCGATTGCCCGCGCCGGGGATGTGGTGCGATTTCCCGCCGACAGCGATTTGCCTGACCCTTACGACGGGCTGATCCCCGGCCAGGAAAGCCTGAAAGTTCACGCCTGCATCGGACTGCCGCTGTTCGCCGGGCAGAATCTGATTGGCGCGTTGACGTTGGATGGTATGGAGCCGGACCAGTTCGATGTTTTTAGCGATGAAGAGCTGCGCTTGATTGCCGCACTGGCGGCGGGCGCGCTGAGCAATGCGCTGCTGATTGACCAACTGGAAAGCCAGAATATGCTGCCGGGCTCGTCGACTGCCTTCGAGCAGGTGACGGAAACACAAATGATTGGCCTGTCGCCCAATATGATGCAGCTGAAAAAAGAGATTGAGATTGTGGCAGGCTCCGATCTCAACGTCCTAATCAGCGGCGAAACGGGAACCGGGAAAGAACTGGTGGCGAAAGCTATCCATGAAGGTTCGCCGCGTGCGGTGAATCCGCTGGTGTATCTGAACTGCGCGGCGTTGCCGGAAAGCGTGGCGGAAAGTGAACTGTTTGGCCATGTGAAAGGGGCCTTTACCGGCGCCATCAGCAATCGTAGCGGCAAATTTGAAATGGCGGACAACGGGACGCTGTTTCTCGACGAGATTGGCGAACTGTCGCTGGCGCTGCAAGCCAAGCTGCTGCGTGTGCTGCAGTACGGCGATATTCAGCGCGTGGGTGACGATCGCAGCCTGCGCGTCGACGTGCGCGTGCTGGCGGCAACTAACCGTGATTTACGCGAAGAGGTGCTGGCCGGGAATTTCCGTGCCGATCTGTTCCACCGTCTGAGCGTCTTTCCCCTTTCCGTACCGCCGCTGCGTGAGCGTGGCGAAGATGTGGTGCTGCTGGCAGGTTATTTTTGTGAACAGTGTCGGCTGCGACTGGGACTTTCTCGCGTGGTGTTAAGCCCCGGTGCGCGTAACCATTTGTTGAACTACGGCTGGCCGGGGAATGTACGTGAGCTGGAACATGCCATTCATCGTGCGGTCGTTCTGGCCAGGGCCACCAGGGCAGGGGATGAAGTAGTGCTGGAACCGCAGCATTTTGCCTTGCAGGATGAAAGCCCTGTTCCGCAGCCGGACGTTGTTACGGAGATCCCGCAACATCACAATCTGCGTGAAGCAACGGAGTCATTTCAGCGGGAGATGATCCGTCGGGCGTTGGCGCAAAATAATCACAGTTGGGCGGCAAGTGCGCGGGTGCTGGAAACAGACGTCGCCAACCTGCACCGGCTGGCGAAACGTCTGGGCTTGAAGGATTAGAGGATGCCCGCCTGATAAAAATCCTGCAGGTTGATAGCGCCGGTGAGTTTACCGTTTTCATCCACCACCGGTGCGGCGGTGATTTTGCGTTTCATCAGGATCTCTTTGGCGTCAATCGCGCGGCTCTGTGCCTGCAGCGTGACGCCATTATGGGTCATCGCTTCGCGAACCTCAGTGCTAAGCGCTCCGCCACCGACCAGCCAGCGGCGCAGGTCGCCATCGGTAAAGACGCCTTTCACCAGAGACTGTTCGTCGCAGACAGCCACCAGGCCAAGACCCGTACGGCTTAGTTCCAGCATCGCGTCCATGACGCTGGTGGTGAGCGTCACCTGCGGTATAGCATCGTCGCGTCGCATCAGATGATGCACTTTGTTTAACAGACGAGCGCCCAGCGCCCCGGCCGGATGCGAGCGGGCAAAATCTTCTTCGTTAAAGCCGCGAGCCTGCATCACGGCGATTGCCAGCGCGTCGCCCATCATCAACGTGTTTACGGTGCTGGAGGTCGGTGCCAGGCGCATCGGGCAGGCTTCCCGCTCAACGGAAATATCCAGTACGGCTTTGGCCGCCAGGCCCAGTGGTGAGGTCGGCTTTCCGGTCATTGTCAGCAGGGCGACGGATTTGTCTTCCAGGCGTGGAATGATGAGATCCAGTTCTTTCGCGCCGCCGGAGTAGGAGATAAACAGCATCACATCACGGCTTTCAATCATGCCTAAGTCACCGTGCAGCGCTTCCGCCGGATGCACAAAAAAGGCGGGGGTGCCGGTACTGGCGAGGGTCGCCGCAATTTTTTTGCCGATATGACCTGATTTGCCAATACCGGAGACAATCACTTTGCCTTCACAGTGGATAATCGTATTGGCGGCACGGACAAAATCATCGCCCAGTCGCTCTGGCAGTCGGCTGGCTTCCTGTAGCTCCAGCATTAACGTCTGACGGCCCGCGTTCAGTAGTGCATCACTCATTGGTTTCTCCGGTTATGATAACTTCAATCCCTTTTGCTTCCAGCGCCTGACGAAACGCAGGGTCGATGCCCGCATCGGTAATCAGCTTGTCGACGCTTTCCAGACTGCACACAACATTGGGGCTTTTGCGTCCGAATTTCGACGAGTCCGCCATCAGAATCACTTCGCGAGCGGCATTGCACATCGCTTTACTGACGCTAAACACCTCATTAAACGTGGTCACACCGGCATTGAGATCGATGCCGTCGGTGCCCATGAAGAGTTTATCAAAGCTGAACTGCTCAAAGGCGTTTTCTGCCAGCTGACCGTGAAATGACGCAGATTTTTTGCGAAACGTCCCGCCGGGCATCAGGATGGTTTGCTCGTTGTCCAGCTCAGAAAGGGCATTAACAATGTGCAGACTGTTGGTCATGACGGTGATGTTGCTAAAGCGCGTGAGCATCGGCACCATCTGCAATACGGTACTGCCCGCGTCCAGAATGATCGAGTCGCCATCGTGAATAAAACGGACGGCGGCTTCGGCAATCTGCTCTTTTTTATGCGTGTTGATCAGCGTTTTGTGATCGATTGGCGGATCGGATTCGTCTTTATTTAATACCACGCCGCCATAGGTACGAATGACGGTTCCGGCATTTTCCAGAATGACCAGGTCTTTGCGAATGGTCGTGCCGGTGGTGTCAAAGTAGTGGGCCAGTTCTTCAACCGAGCATTTTCCCTGCTTTTGCAGATGCTCCAGTATGGCAGCCTGACGCTGACGAGGTTTCATAGGCGTGATTACCTTGAATTAAATTTGCGAAATGATAATTTCGCAAGCTATTAGCATTCACAACGAAATTACCCATGTTTCAGTTTAAGCGCCAATGATAGTGCATTCTGCGATAGCGGATCATGGGGAAAGATCACATCAGGCTGTAAATCATCAAGATGTTTGCCCATTATCGTGGCAATTTTGCCGGGTCTGGCGAATACAGTAAGACCTTTCATAAATAACGTATCAGTCACCCGCTGTTGTTCATCCAGCGCGATGGCGACCACCACGCGCGGTTTAAAACGTCCGCCGGAACGACCCACGCCGACCCGACCCTGCTGGCAGAGTTTATCGAATGCCCGGTTAAAGCGGGATATTTGCCAGCCGCCGAGCGCCAGTTGCAGGCACCAGGCGATAGCGGCGACGGTAATCAGTGCGGAAACCATAATGTGCTCCTTTGATGTTGCCGGGTGACGTCGCGAGTGCGCCACCCGGCAGTAAAGATCAGAACATCACCTGACCGCCGGTCACGTTGATGGACTGCCCGGTGCAGTAAGAGGCTTTCGGGCTGGCGTAAAACAGCAGCATGTTCAGCACGTCCTGATAATCGCAGCCGCGTTTGAGCGGAACCTTATCAATGTAGTACTGCTCCACTTCGTCCGGCTTGAGGCCCAGTTTGGTGGCATACTGCGGTAATAACGACTGGAACATCGGTGATTTCAGCAGATTGCCAAGCATCAATGAATGCACGGTAATACCGTACTCAGCCAGATCCAGCGCCAGTGACTGGGTTAAGCCCACGCCGCCAAATTTTGCCGCGCTATAGCCTGAGTTGTGTTTACTGCCCACTTTCCCCGATTTGGAGTTGATCTGGATAATGCGCCCCTGAACGCCGTCGCGGATCATCAGGCGTGAGAATTCACGTGCGCAGAGGAAGTAGCCGACCAGATTCACCTGCAGCGAGCGGTCGAAATCACCGAGTTCAAAGTCGCTGATAAAAGCCGCTTTGGCGATGCCCGCACTGTAAACCAGCAAGTCAGCGCGACCGAATATTTCATCCACGCCGCGTGAAAGCGCCAGCACGCTCTGTTCGCTGGTGGCATCTGCGCCAAAACCGTAGGCGGTACCTTCGCCAAACTCGGCGTTAATTTCCTGCGCTACGTTGGCGGCTTTATCGCTTTGAATATCCACCACCGCGACGCGGTATCCTTCTGTCGCAAGCCCACGGCAAAGGAATGCCCCCAGGGTCTGGCCTCCACCAATGACAACGGCAACTTGATTCATTTCTTTCTCCTTCAATCTTAAGCAATAAACTTCAAAATACAGCCCGGCGCGATGTCGTCCGGTACGGGCCCCGCAACGTGTACGGTGCCGGGAAATTCCGCTTCACTTAGCCCGTCGAAGCGTAAGGTGATATGCCCCAGTTCACGCAAATTCAGCTCGGCCACGCTGCCTACGGCGGTGACCGGGTAGCGATGCTGGCCTAGTTCAAACTGGATCCCTGCTTGCAATGAGCCGCTCAGCTCGCCGTGACAATGAATGAAACAAAACTCTTCGATATCTGCAGGCGCACCTTCACGGAAGGTAATCAGCATCTGGTCGCAAAGCGCATCCGGGGCGCTCTGACCGATTCGAGTGATGGTGGTTTGATAAATCACGGTCATTTTTGAGTGCCTCTTATTGGTAAATAAAGCCGGAAACAAACCAGGCGATAAGGACGGTAGGCGCGCCGGTCAGGAAACGGCTTACCAGTACGGACGGTACGCCGACGCGCACGGTGTCTTGGCGGGCTTCGGCCAGCGATAATCCCACAGGAATAAAATCGCATGCTGCCTGGGCGTTAATCGCAAACAATGCAGGCAGCGCCAGATGTGGTGGGATATTGCCAAGGCCAATCTGTACGCCGATCAGAACACCGATAACCTGCGCGATAACCGCACCGGGGCCGAGGAACGGCGACAGCAGTGGGAAGGAACAGATCAGCGCCAGAGTCACTAACCCCAGCGGATGGCTGGCCAGTGGTGCGAGGCCGTGGGCAATCCAGTCACCCAGACCGGAAGCCATGATGATGCCGATCAGCGCCGAGACAAACGCCATAAACGGCAGAATGGTTTTCAGCACGGTATCAATCGTGTCGCGCCCGGACTGGAATAGCACCGCCACGGCGGAGCCCATGCCCATGCCGACTTTCGCCAGCAGACCATCACTCTGTTCGGTAATCTTTTTACTGGTGTCATAGTCGCGACCGGCCGTGGGACTTGCCGGTTGTGGCGTAGCGGCGGTTTCACCGATTGCGGTAATGTTTTCTTCTTTTACGCCAGAGACATAAATATCTTCGGTAATGTATTGCGCCAGCGGGCCGGACTTCCCGGTGGAATGAATGTTAATTGTCGGAATCCGGCGCTTCGGGTAAATACCGCAGCGTAGCGTGCCGCCGCAGTCGATGATCGCCGCGCCAATTTCGTTCTCCGGCGGCTCGCCTTCTTTGAAGCCATCAACGGCCAGCCAACCGGTCAGACTCGCCAGTTTGTCGACAATCGCCGGGCGCGTACCGGCGGTGATATAGACAATTTTCTTTCCGGGCGTTGCTTCCAGTTCAAGCGGACCACCCCAGCCACCGGCACCTTTTTCAATACGAATACGCATCATGATGTTGCTCCCGCCAGGTGGACTTTCTGCTCAAGTTGAATGCCCATTTTCTTCTCGAAGATGGAGGTGATGAGATCGGTCACCCAGCCGCGAAAGAAGTTAGTCACCAGGCCGACCAGCAGATAGCTCACTGCGAGTGGGCCGAGCGGCAGGCCAAGCGTGGTCAGACCGCTGGCTATCCCCAGATAGACAAACAGTTCACCGGGGTTGATGTGCGGGAACAATCCGTTCATCGAATGGCAGCTGTAGGATGCCGCCGCGTAGTAGCTGGGCTTGTACTTCTCGGGCATAAATCGGCCCAGGCTCAACGTCATAGGGTTACAAAAAACAAATGTGCCGATGCACGGTAGCAGCAGATAGCGGGACAGCGGGTTGCCGGCGCAGCGCTGAGCAAAACGTTCAATACGCTGCTGACCAATAAAGTTAATTAGCGCGTTCATGATGACCAGCAGGCTAATTAAGAGCGGAAGGATCCCGGTGACCATGCCGGTAAACACTTCTCCGCCTTTCTGGAACAACCCGATGAACCACTCTGCGCCCAGGGTGATGGTGTCGATCATTATTCTCTCCTGTAGGGGTGGGTACTTGCTAAAACGTGGTTTATTTTAATCATATTGAAAGGTTTTAAAGTGTTATTTTGATCTCAAAATGAAAGATAAATATTTTTATTTGAAAGTTAGTGCGTGCGGGATCGCAAATGTGGTGGCAAATGGTGAAAGGGGAGATAAATTCTGCGAAGGAGCGCGACTACCGCTTCCTTGTGTGGCGGTGGATGCTTTACCATACTTCTCTCTGGCTGAATCTGTTTAATGGATGTCTCATGTTCAAGCGTCGTTATGTAGCATTACTTCCCCTTTGTGTGTTGCTTGCTGCCTGTAGTAGCAAACCAAAACCTTCAGAGACTCAAACGACAATGGGTACGCCTTCTGGCGGTTTCCTGCTTGAGCCGCAGCACAACGTCATGCTGTCGGGCGGCGACTTCGCGAATAATCCGAACGCGCAGCAGTTCATCGATAAAATGGTGAGCAAGCACGGCTTTGACCGCCAACAGTTGCAGGAGATCCTGTCGCAGGCCAAGCGTCTGGACTCGGTATTGCGTTTGATGGACCGCCAGGCGCCGACGACGCAGCCGCCAGCCGGACCTAACGGTGCATGGCTGCGCTATCGCAAGCAGTTCATCACGCCGGATAACGTGCAAAATGGCGTGGCGTTCTGGAATCAATATGAAGATGCGTTGAACCGCGCGTGGCAGGTCTACGGCGTACCGCCGGAAATTATTGTTGGCATTATCGGTGTGGAAACCCGCTGGGGCCGCGTGATGGGCAAAACACGTATTCTGGATGCGCTGGCGACGCTGTCGTTTAACTATCCGCGTCGGGCGGAATACTTCTCCGGTGAGCTGGAAACCTTCCTGCTGATGGCGCGGGATGAAAGCGATGATCCGCTGGATCTGAAAGGCTCCTTCGCCGGTGCCATGGGCTACGGACAGTTTATGCCGTCCTCTTACAAAGAATATGCGGTTGATTTCAATGGCGATGGACACATCAACCTGTGGGATCCGGTAGATGCCATCGGTAGCGTGGCAAACTACTTTAAAGGCCACGGTTGGGTGAAAGGCGATACGGTCGCTGTGCCGGCAAACGGCCAGGCACCAGGGCTGCCAAACGGCTTTAAAACCCAGTACAGCATTTCTCAGCTTGCCGCCGCTGGCCTGACGCCACAGCAGCCGCTGGGTAATCATCAAAAGGCCAGCCTGCTGCGCCTGGATATTGGCACTGGTTATCAGTACTGGTATGGGCTGCCGAACTTCTACACGATTACCCGCTATAACCACAGCACGCATTATGCGATGGCAGTCTGGCAGCTAGGTCAGGCGGTGGCGCTGGCACGCGTACAGTGAAGTAAGTCGATACGAGAGGGAAGGGCTGTCTTCCCTCTGCTTTTGTTATCGCTGAATTTGCGACTGGCACTCAGCGCGAAGTTGAGATATTTTTTTGGAAATCGTTAAGCTGTATCCCAGACATGCCAGCCCCAGGATGATTTGGCTGCCATCATAAGGTTCAATATATCCGGATGATAAGATGTTCAGAGCGCCCATTCCGAGTGAGCATACGCCGCCAATAATCAGCCATAACCTCAACTGCTGAGTTTGTTTCAATTTCTGTTGAAGGGGGTTTTCTATTCCTTTTGATGACATCTTTGCATCCTCTCCATATCTGTACGGAATAGTAATATACCGTTTATTCATCGTCAGTTTACCGCACTTTCCCCGAGTAAATGGTCTGCGGGTATTTTTTCGGAATACGGCTCGTAAAATCACACCCCCATCCCCATATCGGTTATGAAAGTGCTATCTTGTCCGGCATATTTTTTAACTGGCAGAGGCTGAAATGACCGACAGTGAACTGATGCAGTTAAGTGAACAGGTAGGATTGGCATTGAAAGCGCGCGGCGCGACGATGACCACCGCAGAATCCTGTACCGGCGGTTGGGTAGCGAAAACCATTACGGATATTGCGGGCAGTTCCGCCTGGTTTGAGCGCGGATTTGTGACCTACAGTAACGAAGCTAAGTCGCAGATGATTGGCGTGCGGGAAGAAACGCTGGCACAGCATGGTGCAGTGAGTGAGTCGGTGGTTGTCGAAATGGCCATTGGCGCGCTAAAAGCGGCCCGGGCAGACTTTGCTGTTTCGGTAAGCGGTATCGCAGGGCCGGATGGCGGTAGCGAAGACAAGCCGGTCGGGACAGTATGGTTTGCCTTTGCCAGCGTAAACGGTGAGGGGATCACGCGTCGGGAATGCTTTCGCGGCGACCGCGATGCGGTGCGTAGACAGGCGACCGCCTATGCGTTACAGACCCTGTGGCAACAATTTCTACAAAATACTTGATACTGTATGAGCATACAGTATAATTGCGTCAACTAAACATCATCTTTCACTATTCGCGGTTCAATCCGAGAGTGGCATGACAGGAGTAATTAATGGCTATCGACGAAAACAAACAGAAAGCGTTGGCTGCAGCGCTGGGCCAGATCGAAAAGCAATTCGGTAAAGGCTCCATCATGCGCTTGGGTGAAGACCGTTCCATGGATGTGGAAACTATCTCCACCGGTTCGCTTTCTCTGGATATCGCATTGGGTGCGGGCGGTTTGCCGATGGGGCGTATCGTCGAAATCTATGGCCCTGAATCTTCCGGTAAAACGACCCTGACGCTGCAGGTTATTGCTGCTGCGCAGCGCGAAGGCAAAACCTGTGCGTTTATCGATGCAGAACACGCGCTTGATCCTGTTTATGCCCGTAAGCTTGGTGTTGATATCGACAACCTGCTGTGTTCTCAGCCGGATACCGGTGAACAGGCGCTGGAAATCTGTGACGCGCTGGCGCGTTCCGGTGCCGTAGATGTTCTCGTTGTCGATTCCGTTGCTGCACTGACGCCGAAGGCTGAAATCGAAGGTGAGATCGGTGACTCTCACATGGGCCTTGCGGCACGTATGATGAGCCAGGCAATGCGTAAGCTGGCGGGTAACCTGAAACAGTCCAACACGCTGCTGATTTTCATCAACCAGATCCGTATGAAAATTGGCGTCATGTTCGGTAACCCGGAAACCACGACCGGTGGTAACGCACTGAAATTCTACGCATCTGTTCGTCTGGACATCCGTCGTATTGGCGCGGTGAAAGAGGGCGATAACGTGGTGGGTAGCGAAACCCGCGTTAAGGTCGTGAAAAACAAAATTGCCGCACCGTTTAAACAGGCTGAATTCCAGATCCTTTACGGTGAAGGCATCAACTTCTACGGCGAACTGGTTGACCTGGGCGTAAAAGAGAAGCTGATTGAAAAAGCCGGTGCATGGTACAGCTACAACGGTGAGAAAATTGGCCAGGGTAAAGCGAATGCAACCAACTGGCTGAAAGAAAACCCGGCTACCGCAAAGGAAATTGAGAAGAAAGTTCGCGAATTACTGCTCAATAACCAGGACTCAACGCCGGACTTCTCCATCGATAACAGCGGCGAAGACGTAAAAGAAACGAACGAAGATTTCTGATAATCTGGTTTCATCGCCTAAAAAGGGCTGCATATGATGCAGCCCTTTTCCATTTCTGAAGGTTAACTATGACTGATTCAACGCCGCGCCGCTCCGCTTATTCCCGACTTCTTGACCGTGCTGTGCGTATTCTCGCTATGCGCGATCACAGTGAGCAGGAACTTCGACGCAAACTGGCAGCTCCGGTTATGGGAAAAAATGGGCCGGAAGAAATTGATGCTACGCCGGAGGATTACGACAAGGTTATCGCCTGGTGTATCGAAAGCCGCTACCTTGATGATGACCGTTTTGTTCAGCAATTTATCGCCAGCCGTAGCCGTAAAGGCTATGGGCCTGCACGTGTACGCCAGGAGTTGGGGCAGAAAGGTATCTCTCGCGAAGCCATTGAACGTGCTATGCGTGAATGCGAGGTTGACTGGGCGCAGTTGGCGCGAGAACAGGCCATCAGGAAATACGGTGAGCCCCTGCCGATGGATTTTTCAGAAAAGGTTAAGGTCCAGCGTTTTTTGCTCTATCGCGGCTATCTGATGGAAGATATTCAGGCAATTTGGCGAAATTTTGAAGATTGAGCGCATACGGGATTTTACTTCCCCGTAAAGAAAACTTATCTTATTCCCACTTTTCGATTGCCAGAGGCGCAGTTTGCATGCCTACGCTGGTGATGACATTTCGTTAGCTTGATTTCTTCAGGATAATTATGAGCAAGAGCACCGCTGAGATCCGTCAGGCGTTTCTCGATTTTTTCCACAGTAAAGGACATCAGGTAGTTGCCAGCAGCTCCCTGGTTCCAAACAATGACCCTACTTTGTTGTTTACCAACGCCGGGATGAACCAGTTCAAGGATGTTTTCCTTGGTCTCGACAAGCGTAATTATTCCCGCGCAACCACCTCGCAGCGTTGCGTACGCGCGGGCGGTAAACACAACGACCTGGAAAACGTCGGTTACACTGCACGTCACCATACTTTCTTCGAAATGCTGGGTAACTTCAGCTTCGGCGATTACTTCAAACACGACGCTATTCAGTTCGCATGGGAACTGCTGACCGGTGAGAACTGGTTTGCCTTGCCGAAAGAGCGTCTGTGGGTAACCGTTTACGAAACTGACGATGAAGCCTTTGAAATCTGGGAAAAAGAAGTTGGTATTCCGCGCGAACGTATCATCCGTATTGGTGATAACAAAGGTGCGGCATATGCCTCCGACAACTTCTGGCAGATGGGTGACACCGGTCCTTGCGGTCCGTGCACCGAAATCTTCTACGATCATGGCGACCACATTTGGGGTGGCCCTCCGGGAAGCGCAGAAGAAGACGGCGATCGCTACATTGAGATCTGGAACATCGTCTTCATGCAGTTTAACCGTCAGGCTGACGGCACCATGGAACCGCTGCCGAAGCCGTCTGTGGATACCGGTATGGGTCTGGAGCGTATTGCGGCTGTGCTGCAGCACGTTAACTCCAACTACGATATTGACCTGTTCCGTGCGCTGATTGAATCCGTGGCGAAAGTCACCGGTGCTACCGATCTGAGCAATAAATCACTGCGCGTGATTGCCGACCATATCCGTTCTTGCGCATTCCTGATTGCTGATGGCGTTGTACCGTCGAATGAAAACCGTGGTTATGTGCTGCGCCGTATCATTCGTCGTGCGGTGCGTCACGGCAACATGCTGGGCGCGAAAGAAACCTTCTTCTACAAGCTGGTGGGGCCACTGGTAGAGGTGATGGGCTCTGCGGGTGAGGAGCTGAAGCGTCAGCAGGCGCTGGTTGAACAGGTTCTGAAGACCGAAGAAGAGCAGTTTGCCCGCACGCTGGAGCGTGGTCTGGCCCTGCTGGATGAAGAGCTGTCAAAACTGTCTGGCGATACGCTGGATGGCGAAACCGCCTTCCGCCTGTATGACACCTATGGCTTCCCGGTTGATCTGACGGCAGACGTTTGCCGCGAGCGCAACATCAAGGTTGACGAAGCAGGCTTTGAAGCCGCAATGGAAGAGCAGCGCCGTCGTGCGCGTGAAGCCAGTGGTTTTGGCGCAGACTACAATGCGATGATCCGCGTTGATGGTGCCTCAGAATTTAAAGGTTACGAGCATCTGGAACTGAACGGTAAAGTCACCGCTCTGTTTGTGGATGGTAAAGCGGTAGATGCAATTAATGCAGGCCAGGAAGCCGTTGTCGTTCTTGACCAGACGCCGTTCTATGCGGAATCCGGCGGTCAGGTTGGCGATAAAGGCGAACTGAAAGGTGCGGGTTTTGCGTTTGCTGTTAGCGATACGCAGAAATACGGTCAGGCGATAGGTCACATCGGCAAACTGTCTACGGGTTCTCTGAAAGTTGGCGATGCCGTGCAGGCTGACGTAGATGAAGCTCGTCGTGCGCGTATCCGCTTGAACCACTCTGCAACGCACCTGATGCATGCGGCGCTGCGCGAGGTTCTGGGCACGCACGTGGCGCAGAAAGGCTCATTGGTTAACGATAAAATTCTACGTTTCGACTTCTCTCATACCGAAGCCATGAAACCTGCTGAAATTCGTGCCGTTGAAGATCTGGTGAATGCGCAAATTCGTCGCAACCTGCCGATTGAAACAAACATCATGGATCTCGAAGCAGCGAAAGCCAAAGGTGCAATGGCGCTGTTCGGCGAGAAATATGATGACCACGTACGCGTGCTGAGCATGGGCGATTTCTCTACCGAACTGTGTGGCGGCACTCACGCCAGCCGTACCGGTGATATCGGCCTGTTCCGTATTGTGTCTGAGTCTGGCACCGCTGCAGGCGTGCGTCGTATCGAAGCCGTCACCGGTGAAGGCGCTATCCGTACCGTTCATGCTGAGAGCGATCGCTTAAGCGATATCGCGCAGTTGTTGAAAGGTGATAGCCATAATATCGGTGACAAAGTGCGTTCCGTACTGGAGCGTACACGTCAGCTCGAGAAAGAATTGCAGCAATTGAAGGAACAGGCCGCAGCGCAGGAGAGTGCAAATCTTTCCAGTAAAGCGGTTGATATCAACGGGGTGAAGCTGCTGGTCAGTGAACTTACCGACGTTGAACCTAAAATGCTGCGCACCATGGTTGATGATCTGAAAAATCAACTGGGGTCTACCGTTATCGTACTGGCAACGGTAGTTGAAGGTAAGGTTTCTCTGATTGCGGGCGTGTCTAAGGATGTGACTGATCGTGTGAAAGCAGGGGAACTGATTGGCATGGTCGCTCAGCAGGTAGGCGGTAAGGGTGGGGGTCGTCCGGACATGGCGCAAGCCGGTGGTACGGATGCCGCAGCTCTGCCTGCAGCGTTAGCCAGTGTGAAAGGCTGGGTCAGCGCAAAACTATAATAACTATACCAAAAATAATTCGAGTTGCAGGAAGGCGGCGACGCAGTGAATCCCCAGGAGCTTACGCTTGTAAGTGACTGGGGTGAGCGAGAAAGCCAACATACCTGCAGCTTGAAGTATGGCGGGTATATAAGCATTAGCGTATGCCGTAGCCCTGGTTACGGCATACGAATCAATGCTATCGACAACGATAAAGTCAGGTTGAAGTTGTGTATATCGGCTAAACTTAGGTTTAACAGAATGTGATGCCGTGACTGCTTACACTTAGGTGTTTGTCATCGCTTACTTTTTGGCGTTATATGATGGATAATGCCGGGATACAGAGAGACCCGACTCTTTTAATCTTTCAAGGAGCAAAGAATGCTGATTCTGACTCGTCGAGTTGGTGAGACCCTCATGATTGGCGATGAGGTCACCGTGACAGTTTTAGGGGTGAAGGGCAACCAGGTACGCATTGGCGTAAACGCCCCGAAAGAAGTTTCTGTCCATCGGGAAGAGATCTACCAGCGTATCCAGGCTGAAAAATCCCAGCAGTCCAGTTACTAAGGTTTTCGCGTCTCACCTTTCTGGTGAGGCGCAACCTGATTTAGCCCCCTCTCTTTACTTTCTTCTGCTACTTTTCCTCTTCTTTGTACCTCCCGATCTCTCGTGTGTTCTTCTGATTTCACGCTGTTTTCACCGCCGCGTTTCACTTTTTATCTTTTCTGCGATTTTTCTGTTTGATCGCCGACCCGAGAAAACGCCAATTTATCTGTTGATAAAACACTCTTTTTGTCGTTTTTGCAGACTAATTGCGCGTGAAATGTGCAAACGATAAAAGCGCTGGAAAAATTGTTTGACTTATAAGTCCCAGAAAGTAATATGTGCGCCACGCAGCGACGATGAGCAGAAACAAGTTCTTCGAAGCACTCGCAAGAGGCGTTGTTGGTGAGGTGGCCGAGAGGCTGAAGGCGCTCCCCTGCTAAGGGAGTATGCGGTCAAAAGCTGCATCCGGGGTTCGAATCCCCGCCTCACCGCCATTTGCATCCGTAGCTCAGCTGGATAGAGTACTCGGCTACGAACCGAGCGGTCGGAGGTTCGAATCCTCCCGGATGCACCATATTATCTGATGTTGCTTTAGCAGCGATATCGACTCTGTAGTAAAGTAAGTTTCCCTGATGCATCCGTAGCTCAGCTGGATAGAGTACTCGGCTACGAACCGAGCGGTCGGAGGTTCGAATCCTCCCGGATGCACCATCTTCTCCGAGATAACAGCTAAACTGTTGTTTCATGGTCTGCGAGATAATCGCGAGCGCCAGGGAGGAGAACGTTGCTTCAGCAACGGCCCGCAGGGCGAGGCGCAGCCGAGTAATCCTCCCGGATGCACCATCTCTTACTTGATATGGCTTTTATAGCGATATCAATATCGGCAGTAAAGCAAGTTTCCCGATGCATCCGTAGCTCAGCTGGATAGAGTACTCGGCTACGAACCGAGCGGTCGGAGGTTCGAATCCTCCCGGATGCACCATTTTCTCTGAGATAACAGCTAAACTGTTGTTTCATGGTCTGCGAGATAATCGCGAGCGCCAGGGAGGAGAACGTTGCTTCAGCAACGGCCCGCAGGGCGAGGCGCAGCCGAGTAATCCTCCCGGATGCACCATCTCTTACTTGATATGGCTTTTATAGCGATATCAATATCGGCAGTAAAGCAAGTTTCCCGATGCATCCGTAGCTCAGCTGGATAGAGTACTCGGCTACGAACCGAGCGGTCGGAGGTTCGAATCCTCCCGGATGCACCATTCTTTGTTTTGCACGATAGTCAGCAATTCCCTGATGCATCCGTAGCTCAGCTGGATAGAGTACTCGGCTACGAACCGAGCGGTCGGAGGTTCGAATCCTCCCGGATGCACCATCTTCTCTTTTTTTAAATCAAACTCCCAAACTCCCAAACTCCCAAACTCCCAAACTCCCAAACTCCCAAACTCCCAAACTTCCTGAACAATCCTCAATTCGCTGTCAGCGACAAAATCAATCAATTACGATAAAGTAACGTCTGGTTATTCGGCTTGTGAGAAGACGATGTACGAACATTATGCGGGTTTGATTTTTGATATGGATGGCACCATCCTCGATACTGAGCCAACGCACCGTAAAGCGTGGCATGAGGTATTAGGGCGCTATGGACTCCGTTTTGACGAGCAGGCTATGGTCGCACTCAACGGTTCTCCAACGTGGCGTATTGCGCAGTCGGTCATTGAACTGAATCGTGCCGATCTCGATCCCCATGCGCTTGCGCGTGAAAAAACCGACAGCGTTAAAAGCATGCTGCTGGATAGCGTCCAGCCGTTGCCGCTGGTTGATGTCGTCAAAGCCTGGCATGGTCGTCGGCCTATGTCGGTCGGCACCGGGAGCGAAAGCGCCATTGCAGAGGCGCTGCTCGCGCATTTGGGGCTACGCCACTATTTTGATGCCGTAGTTGCGGCCGATCACGTACAACGCCATAAACCCGCGCCAGACACGTTTTTGCTCTGTGCCGAGCGTATGGGCGTCGTTCCGGCTCAATGTGTGGTATTTGAAGACGCGGACTTTGGCCTGCAGGCAGCGCGTGCGGCAGGAATGGATGTTGTGGATGTCCGGTTATTGTGAGTGATGGACTGTCACTCCTGTCACTGTTTGCCAGCAGTTTTCTCAGCGCCACACTGTTACCTGGAAATTCTGAAGTTGTTTTGGTGGCCTTGCTGGTTTCTGGGGTGAGTCATCCCTGGGTCTTAGTCTTAACAGCAACAATGGGTAATAGCCTTGGAGGGTTAACTAACGTTATCCTTGGGCGCGTCTTCCCGTTGCGTAAAACTTCACGCTGGCAAGAGAAAGCCACGGGTTGGCTGCAGCGCTATGGCGCTGTCACACTATTATTAAGCTGGATGCCGGTTGTAGGTGATTTATTGTGCCTGTTAGCGGGGTGGATGCGCATCTCGTGGGGACCAGTACTCTTTTTTTTATGCCTTGGCAAAGCGTTGCGCTATGTTGTGGTCGCAGCGGTTACGGCTCAGGGTATTATGTGGTGGCACTAATTGTGTTGTGGGATAGCCAGTAGGGTAACCAATACCATTATGCTAATTAAAACGATTTTGACAGGCGGGAGGTCAATTTGATCCCGGACGTATCACAGGCACTGGCCTGGCTGGAAAAACATCCTCAGGCGTTAAAGGGGATTCAACGTGGTCTGGAGCGTGAAACGCTGCGTGTTAATGCCGATGGTTCACTGGCGACGACAGGCCACCCAGATGTGTTAGGCTCAGCGTTAACGCATAAGTGGATAACCACTGACTTTGCCGAAGCGCTGCTGGAGTTTATTACCCCACCGGGCGACGATATTCAGAAAATGCTCACGTTCATGCGTGACCTGCATCGCTATACCGCCAGAAACCTGGGGGATGAGCGTATGTGGCCGTTGAGCATGCCTTGCTATATTGCCGAAGGTCAGGATATTGAGCTGGCGCAGTACGGTACCTCGAATATTGGTCGTCTGAAAACGCTCTACCGTGAAGGTCTCAAAAACCGTTACGGTGCGCTGATGCAAACCATCTCCGGCGTACACTACAATTTCTCGCTGCCGATGGCGTTCTGGCAGGCGAAATGCGGTGTAACGGACGATGAAGACGCCAAAGAAAAAGTATCCGCAGGCTACTTCCGCTTGATCCGCAACTATTACCGTTTCGGTTGGGTGATCCCGTACCTGTTTGGCGCATCTCCGGCCATTTGTTCCTCTTTCCTGCAAGGGAAGCCCACAACTCTGCCGTTTGAAAAAACCGACTGCGGTATGTATTACCTGCCGTACGCGACGTCGCTGCGTCTGAGCGATTTGGGTTATACCAATAAATCGCAAAGCAATCTCGGAATTACGTTTAACGATTTGCATGAGTATGTGGCAGGATTGAAGCGCGCGATTAAAACCCCTTCCGAGGAGTACGCGGCAATCGGTCTGGAGAAAGACGGTAAACGTCTGCAAATCAACAGCAACGTGCTACAGATTGAAAATGAATTGTATGCGCCGATTCGCCCGAAACGCGTCACGCGCAGCGGAGAATCGCCGTCTGACGCGCTGCTGCGTGGCGGTATTGAGTACATTGAAGTGCGTTCGCTGGATATTAACCCCTTCTCGCCAATCGGCGTGGATGAGCAACAGGTACGTTTCCTCGATCTGTTCATGGTGTGGTGTGTACTGGCTGATGCCCCGGAAATGAGCAGCGATGAATTGTTATGTACACGCACCAACTGGAACCGCGTGATTCTGGAAGGTCGTAAGCCGGGCCTGACGTTAGGCATTGGCTGCGAAACTGCGCAGTTCCCGTTGCCTAAAGTGGGTAAAGATCTATTCCGTGACCTGAAACGCGTGGCACAAACGCTGGACAGCATCCACGGGGGAGAGGAGTATCAAAAAGTCTGTGACGAACTGGTCGCCTGCTTTGATAATCCTGAGCTGACGTTCTCAGCCCGGATCCTGCGGTCTATGATTGATGAAGGTATTGGCGGCACGGGCAAAGCGTTGGGCGAGGCTTACCGCAACCTGCTGCGCGAAGAACCGTTAGAAATGTTGCAGGAAGAAGAATTTATTGCTGAAACCGAAGCTTCAAAGCGTCGTCAGCAGGAGATTGAAGCGGCCGATACTGAACCGTTTGCCGCGTGGCTTGAAAAGCACTCTTGATACAAAAGAAAAAGGCCACTCGGGAGTGGCCAAAATTTCATCTCTGAAAACAGGGATGATGATAACAAATGCGCGTCTTTCACATACTCAGACTCGCCCCGGAACAAAGAGTTCAGATTTTTTTAAAAATTTTATCGGAGGTGGCAAAATGCCGTTGTTAGATAGTTTTACTGTCGATCACACCCGGATGGAAGCTCCCGCAGTTCGGGTTGCAAAAACGATGAACACCCCGCATGGCGATGCAATCACCGTGTTTGATCTGCGTTTCTGCATTCCGAACAAAGAAGTGATGCCTGAGAAAGGTATCCACACGCTGGAGCACCTGTTTGCTGGGTTTATGCGTAACCACCTCAACGGTAACGGTGTTGAGATTATTGATATCTCCCCGATGGGTTGTCGTACGGGCTTCTACATGAGCCTGATTGGCACGCCGGACGAGCAGCGTGTTGCGGATGCCTGGAAAGCGGCGATGGCCGACGTGCTGAAAGTGCAGGATCAGAATCAGATCCCGGAACTGAACGTCTACCAGTGTGGTACGTATCAGATGCACTCTCTCAGCGAAGCACAGGATATTGCGCGTCATATTCTGGAGCACGATGTGCGCGTTAACAGCAATGAAGAGCTGGCGCTGCCGAAAGAGAAGTTGCAGGAATTGCATATTTAGTCTGACTGATTAGTTGTTCCAGTATTTAAATCAACCCCAGTTTATAGCTGGGGTTTTTTATTGCTTAATATAAAGCATGATTATTATATTTTTCGTGTGAATATAATATTAATCAATTAGTGGATAACCTATTAAATAATAAAGTGTGATCGGGTAAACAGAAAGGCGTTTGTAATTAACGATGCCAGCCTGTAGTGATCACATAAATTAAAAAACATAAGTAATTAATAGAAAAACATAATGGAATACGTCAGGCAACCGGGTAATAACAAGACTCTTTTAATCACCGGTGGATGAGGCTTTTATCAACGCTCATCTGGTATACATTAAACTTTAGGGATAAAAAATGAAGGTGAAATATTTGGCGCTGATGATCGGTGCTTGCTTATCTCAAAACCTATGGGCAGCAAATAACAGTACGATTGAGCAACGCCTGGCTGAGCTGGAACAACGGGTTATTAGTGCAGAAAAACGGGCGACTGATGCCGAATCACAAATCCAGTCACTGAAGCAACAGCAGGTAGCAGCGGCACCTACGGTGAAAGTTGAATCAGCTGAACCCGTCACTGCAGAGGCTACTGTGCCAAAACTGACGTTATCCGGATTCAGTGACATTAAATTCTACGGCGACGTTGAATTTAATATGGATGCGGCAAGCCGTTCCGGCAGCCTGACATCGACGAGAACCTCAGCGAATAAAGATTGGGCACCAGGCACCAATGAGCGCTGGGATATCAACGGGCGTCTGCTATTGGGTTTTGATGGCTATCAACGACTGAATAACGGTAATTTTTCCGGGTTCTCGGTTCAACCCCTGGCAGATCTAACCGGCAAAATGAATCTTGATGATGCGGTTTTCTTCTTTGGGCGTGAAAACGACTGGAAAATTAAGGTTGGGCGCTTTGAAGCCTATGATATGTTCCCGCTTAATCAGGATACGTTTGTTGAGTATTCGGGGAATACGGCTAATGACCTCTACAGTGACGGCTACGGCTATATCTATATGATGAAAGAGGGGCGCGGCCGTAGTGACAGCGGCGGCAACTTCCTGCTGAGTAAAACGATCGACAACTGGTATTTTGAAGTTAACACATTGATGGAAAATGGCAGTACGTTATATACCGAAAAGCAGTATCACGGAGTGGACTTAACCAACGACAAAAACGTGGCTTACGTACGCCCGGTTATCGCCTGGCAAAACGGACGTTTCTCAACGGCGGTGGCGATGGAAAGTAATGTCATCAACAACGCCTATGGCTACTACGAGAATGGGAAGTGGATCGATCAGTCAGATCGTACAGGCTATGGTTTTACCATGACCTGGGACGGTCAAAAAACCGACCCGGAAGACGGCGCGGTGATTAACCTGAACACCGCCTATATGGATGCGACCGATGAGACTGATTTTACCGCCGGGGTGAATGCGTTGTGGCATCGATTCGAACTGGGCTATATCTATGCGCATAACGAAATTGACGCCTTCAATGCCACCAACCTGGATGCCGTTTGCGAGGAAGACTGCTGGATCACCGATCCCGGCAATTATGACATTCACACCCTTCATGCCTCATATTTATTCCCCAACGTGATGAATATGAAAAACTTTAATATTTATCTTGGTGCGTATGCCTCATGGGTTGAGGCCGATCCTCACAATGGCGACAACAGCGAGGATGCGCGTTACGGCGGGCGTCTGAGATTCAAATATTATTTCTAATTCTACGCACAATAAAAAAGGGATCCGCAGATCCCTTTTAATCGATATTTAGTGCGCGCCACCGCCGCCACCGCCCGCGCCGAATGGCGGTTTGGCGAACCAGACCAGGCCGAGCAGTACGATGAAGATCCCCGCCGACATCCAGAAGATTTCGTTAGCGGAAATAATCAGCCCCTGGCTGGTGATTTGCTGTGCCAGCCAGCCGGAGGCCTGCTCCTTGCTCATTCCCAGCCCCTGCAACTGGTCATACATCGCCTGTGCATTAGGGTTGTAAGGGTTAACGGACTCCGTCAACTGCGCGTGATGCAGCGATTCACGGTTAGTCCACATCGTTGTTGTAATCGATGTGCCGATAGAGCCCGCCAGCGTTCGCGTAAAGTTGGACAAGCTCGATGCCGCCGCCAGACGCTCAGGCGGTAAGCCAGACAGCGTGATGGTGGTCAGTGGCATGAAGAAGCAGGCCACGGCGAATCCCTGGATAAACTGTGGCCAGGCCGATGCGCCAAAATCCATACCAGGTTCGAAAGTGTATGCGCGCCAGTAGAAACAGACGGCATACATAATAAAACTGAACGTGACCAGCCGACGCATATCCAGCTTGTGGGCGAAGCGGCCGATAATCGGCGACAGGATAACCGGGATTATCCCCACCGGTGCGGACGCCAGACCGGCCCAGGTTGCCGTATAGCCGTAGACTTCCTGCAACAGCTGCGGCAGCAGGACGATTGCGCCGAAGTAGAGCATATAGGCCAGGCTGATACACAGACAGCCGATGGTAAAGTTTCGCGATTTAAACAACGAGAGATCGACAATCGGGTGTTCGTCGGTGAGCTCCCAGACAATCAGGAAACTGATGGCTACCACGGCGACGACCGTCAGGATGATGATCTCCTGCGAGGCGAACCAGTCCAGCTCTTTCCCGCGATCGAGCATAATCTGCAAACTGCCAATACCGACAACCAGCAGCGCCAGACCAATGGCGTCAATGCGCCGCTGTTCAGTGCGGGTTTCCCTACCGCGCAGGGTCTGCAGCGTCATTAACACCACCACAGCACCGATCGGCACGTTAATGAAGAATATCCAGCCCCAGTGATAGTTGTCGCTGATGTAGCCCCCGAGAATCGGGCCACAAATAGGCGCGACAATCACCGTCATCGACCAAAGCGCCAGGGCGACAGACCGTTTGGCAGGAGGATAGTTATTCAGTAACAGGCTTTGTGAAAGCGGAATTAACGGACCGGCGACAATCCCCTGAATCACGCGGAAGAAAATCAGCATGGTCAGGCTGTTGGACATCCCACACGCCCACGACGCAATGACAAAGCCGATGGTGGACCACATGAAAAGCTTTACTTCGCCAAAGCGTTTGGCCAGCCAGCCGGTGATCGGAATGGAGATAGCATTCGCCACCCCGAAAGAGGTGATCACCCAGGTCCCCTGGCTCAGTGAAGAGCCGAGGTTCCCGGCAATAGTAGGGATCGCCACGTTAGCAATGGTGGAGTCCAGCACCTGCATGAATGTCGCCAGTGACAGCGCGATCGTCATGATGACGAGCTGCGCGCCTTCCAGCGGTTTTTGCTGTTGCATCACACGCACCTTTGAATTAGCCCGCGTTGGCCCGCACGATCTCTTCGATCATCTTATTGACCGGAGCAAGGTTGATCTCACGTGCATTACTCTCCGCAACCGGCGTAGTACGGACTTGGCTTGCCAGAATCTGTCCATCGCGATTGGAGGTATTTACCGTCACCAGCGTAGATAGCCCAATCCGCAACGGATGTTGCGCCAGCTGCTGGGCATCCAGTTCAATACGTACAGGCAGACGCTGGACGACTTTGATCCAGTTACCGGTCGCGTTTTGTGCCGGCAGCAGGGAGAAGGCGCTACCGGTCCCCATATCGAGGCCGACAACTTTACCGGTGTATTTCACGTCATCGCCGTAAATATCACTGATCACCGTCGCGGGTTGACCGATGCGCATATGTGCGAGTTGCGTTTCTTTAAAGTTGGCATCCACCCACAGGTTGGTGGCAGGGACGACAGCCATCAGCGGCGTGGTTGGGCTTATTTGCGCACCTGGCTGTACGGCACGACGGGAAACATAACCGGTCATCGGGCTGACAATTTTGGTACGTTCCAGCGCCAGCCAGGCATTACGCACTTCGGTGGCCGCTTGTTGCACGGCTGGTTGGTCTTCCAGCTTGCTGCCCAGAATCATCGCCTGGTTGGCATTATATTGTTGGATAGCGACATCAAGCTGGGCCTGAGCGCTGGCAACGGCATCACGCGCATGTTGCAGCTCTTCGCGACCAATCAGATTGGCGTTCCCCAACGGGACGCGGCGATTAAAGTCGCTTTGTGCCTGCGCCAGTGCGGTTTTCTGCACGTCAATGCTGGCCTGAAGCTGCTTGCTGTTGATCATCAACTGGTGCGTCTGGCGCACGCTGGAGGCCAGCGCCGTTTTGGCTTTTTCGAGCGCCTGCTTAGCGTCCGTCTGATCGAGGGTGACCAGCACATCGCCTTGTTTGACATAGTCAGTGTTATCAGCCCAGACTTTCGTCACGCTGCCTGATACCTGCGCCATGATTTGAACCTGGTTCCCTGCCACGTATGCATCGTCCGTCTCTTCGACATGACGCAGTACTAAAAACCAATAAATCCCATAGGCCACGGCAATGATAATAAAGAGCAAGGTCAGAAGCAGTAGCGTACTTTTACGTTTGCCATTTTTCTTGACCGGTTGCTGCGGGGTTTGAGTCTCCGCATTTGCGCTCATGTTGTTCTCCACGATCTTATTTTTTTCACATCGGCTGAGCCGACCTGTTTATCAGAAAGGCCAGCAGTGTGACCTGCTGGCCTGTCGGTTTTTTGATTTATCAATCTGGATTTTTGAGCGAGTCAGCGCGTTAACGCAGCGCTTCGAGTACCGTACCATCCTGCTCCATCTGATCAAGACGGGTCAGAAGTTTACGGGTGATGTGCTCAAGCTGATCTTTTTCAGTGGTGCTTAGAGATGACCAGAGCTGATGCAGACAGTTATGCTGAGGTGGTAACACCTCTTGCAAAAATGTATGGCCTTTCTCGGTTAACTGCAGATGCAGGCAGCGGCGATCGTTATCGCTTTCGCGACGTTCGATCCAGCCACGTTTTTCTAACTCATCCGCGATACGCGTGGCGTTAGTCCGTGACGAACCCAGCGCGCAACTCAGTTCAGAAGGCTGAATACTGTGGTTTTCCTGAGACTCCAGCGTAATCAACGCCATAAACAACGTCTCGTTAATCCCTTGAGCTTTCAGCATTTTATTGCGGTTTTCCAGCAGCTTGCCCTGCATGTGCATGCAAAGACGAGTCAGAAGAACTTCCTGGTAAGGGAATTCTTCGTAGCGGCTGGCGCGAAATTTTAGCATTTGTTCAATGGGCGTAAACGAACTATCCATTTGGGTATAACCTCATTAATTTCAGCCGATATAGTAACGACAGTGACAAATAAAGTAAATGTATTATTTATTTAAAATGATTATTTTTACCTATAAAACAACCCACATTTTCCAGGCTAATCCGTAGCCCAGAGCACTCAGCAATGTCGGAATGATGATGCTGCGGGTCTTAAAATAGCTTGCACCCAGTACAACAAACCCCACCAGCGTTGGCACAAATCGACGTGCGTCGTGCATCACTTCTGGTGCGGTAGACACCACCAGCAGGGCGCAAATTGATGCAATGCCAATGGTGTCGAGTAATATGCCGGTTGCGCCGCGTTTCGTCGGGCGAACATTTCCCACTCCCAGACGCAGCGGTAAGTAACGAAAACAATAATTAACGCAGCCGACCAGCAGGCCAAGCAGCAGAACCTCATAACTCATCCGGCGCCCCCTGCCAGAATGACTGGATAAGCGCCGTCAGGCATCCGCAGACAATGCCTGCGAGTATGGCGGCAGGAATGGAAAACAACGTCACGCCCGCCAGCGCCCCGACGAGTGCTGCGGTAACGCATAGCGACTGCTTACGCTGGAATGACGCGAGGAGAAAACTCATAAACAGGGCCGGGAGCATAAAACCCAGCGCCGCTTCGACCGCCGGAAAATCCTTCAGTAAGCCACTGCCGGAAAACGCGCCAATAACCGTACCGAATACCCATGAAATCCAGGCACATAGTGCGATCCCCATCATCCAGTTCTCACTCCAGCGACGATTCTCCCGTACCAGTTTCGCCGTCGCGGCGGCAAAGACTTCATCCGTGAGGCCAAAGGCCCACAGTGCGCTTTTGGGTTTGCTGAGTCGTTGGGCGATGCGGCTGCGCAGGGAAGGTCCATACAAAACATGACGCACATCCATGGCCATCACGGTGAGCGCGGCGACCCACAGCGAGCTGCCTGCGGCAAGCATCGTGGTGATGACAAACTGGCTCGCACCGGCATAGATGATGCAGGAGAAAAAGACGCTTTCGACGGGCGTAAAGCCCAGGCGAGTGGCATTGAGACCAAATGCAAAGGCAACCGGAATATAGCTGATGACTATCGGGAGGCTATCTTTGAATCCTTCCGTTAACGTTGCCGGGCTGGGGTCAGACTGGGGAACAGGGCTTTCCATAGGGTTATAGGCTTCATTACCGAAATTTAAATAATCTGGCTCAATGAGTTATAACCTTAGCAGACTGATGAGCTCCTTAACACCCTGAGGAGCTCAATCAGCGGTAAACACGTGCTATACGCTTAATTTACGGCTTCCTGGCGGTGAAAACCTCGCCACCAGACCAGTAGGTTGAGTATGGCAACGGTCATACCCGCCAGACAAACGCCAGCCCAACCGGCATGCTGCCAGGCAGAGGCTGATATCAGTGAACCTGCCGCCCCGCCAATAAAATAGCTGGTCATGTATCCGGCAGTCAGCCGGTTACGCGCATCCGGGTGAATGCGGTAGATAACCGTCTGGTTGGTGATATGCACACCCTGAACGGTGAGATCCAGTATCAGGATACCGATAATCAGCATCGGCACTGACGTATGGCCAAACCAGATTGCCAGCCAGGAGAGCAGCAGTAACAGCAGACCCGCAGTGGTGGTAAGGTGGGATTTACCCTGATCGGCAAAACCGCCCGCCGGGCGAGCGCCTAGCGCACCGGCGGCACCGGCCAGACCAAACAGACCGATCATACCCTCTGAGTAGTTAAACGGCGGAGCGGCCAGTAAAAACGCCATTGATGTCCACAGAATGCTGAAGTTGGCAAACGTCAGGCAGCCCAGCATCGCCCGGGTACGCAGCAGTTTATCGTGGATAAACAGGCTGAATACCGAGCCCAGCAACTGCGGATAGTTAAGATGGGTTTCCGATTTCATCTTCGGCAGACCGCGCCACAGCGCGATAGCCATCAGCGCCATCAGTACCGATGCCACCCAAAATACCGTGCGCCAGCCGCCGAGATTTGCCAGCAGTCCAGCCACGGTGCGCGCCAGTAAAATCCCTAACAGCAGGCCGCTCATAATGGTGCCGACAACTTTACCGCGCTTGTCCGGCGTGGCGAGCGTAGCCGCCAGCGGAACCAAAATTTGTGCGACGACCGAGAACAGCCCGGTCAGCGCGGTGCCGAGGATCAGCATGCCCAGCGACTGGCTGCTGGCGGTAATCAACATGCCGCCTGCTGCGAGCAACGTCATCGAAACGATCAGCATCCGACGCTCAAACATATCGCCAAGCGGTACCAGAAACAGCAGACCTGCGGCGTAGCCAAGCTGCGCGGCGGTGACAATAAATCCTGCGGTACTGGCTGACAGTGAGAAGTTGCGCGCGATGGTGTCGAGCAGCGGCTGCGCATAATAGTTACTGGCAACGGCAAGGCCGGTGGCGATGGACATTAACAGGATCAGCGAAGGGCTAAGTCCCTGAGTGGTTTTCGTCATTGTTTTCAACTGAATAATGGGTTGCAGAAAACAATCATAACGGAAGTGATTAGATGTTGCTGATTTGTTGGGTGATGGATTGTGCGGTTGGGGATGTGCAGTAGGCCGGATAAGGCGCAAAGCGCCGCCATCCGGCATAATAAACGGTAATTACTTCTGCGCAGCCAGCGCGTCTTTTACCCAACCGTCGAACTGCTGCTGGTGGGCTTTGATCCAGCCGTCAACGTGACCCTGAACATCGGCCTCAGACGCTTTACCGTCATGCATCATCGCGTTCTGCGCGTTGATGTCCGCCAGCGGCAGCTTCATGATGGCGAACAGCTTTGCCGCCGCCGGGTTTTTCTCCGCCCACGCTTTGTTAGCAACAATATGCATGGTGTTTACCGGGAAGCCGTAGTTCGCGCCGTTCGGCAGTTTGGTATCGATATCTTTCTGCTCACCCGGCAGAGAAGAGAATGGCACCTGCAGCCAGACCACATCTTTGCCCGGTTTCATTACGTCGCTCACCCAGTACGGTGTCCAGGTGTAGTACAGCACCGGTTTGCCTTCTTTAAAGCGAGTAATGGTGTCGGCCATCATCGCCGCGTAGTTGCCGTGGCTGACCTCGACCGTTTTTTCAAGATCGAAGGCTTTGTTCTGGTGGTTAATGACCGCTTCGCAGCCCCAGCCCGGTGAACAGCCCATCATGTCGGCTTTACCGTCGCCGTTGGTATCAAAGATTTTGGCGATCTGCGGATCTTTTAACTGGGCGATGTTGGTGATTTTGTACTGCTCAGCGGTTTTCTTGTCGATCAGATATCCCTGCGCAGCACCTGTAACGAATACCCCCTCGCGATAAAACTTTTTGTCTCCACCCGCTGCGGCATACATATCATCATGCAGCGGCTGCCAGTTCACGGCGGTAAAAGTTGCATCGCCAGAGGCAATGGAGGTGTAGCCGACGTTGTAGTCAACTTCGCTTGTTTTGTTAACGGTATAACCCAGTTTTTCCAGCGCACGGGCGACCAGCTGTGTCTGGAAGGACTCTTCAGAAATCGTGCTCTGGATCGGCTGTACGGTGATGCCTTTGCCTGGCAGGTCGGCAGCGAAAGTGCTGGTGGAGACAAGGGTGGCAAACGCTGTGGCAAAAAGTACGGTATGTCGCATCGTTGTTCCTCATTACACTTCATCTTGAATGATTTTGTGTAAGCTGATGAATTGTAGGCCCGGTAAGCAATGCGCCACCGGGCAACGGGTGAATTACTTAATGAACGGGCGAGTGATAAGCCCAACGGGACCGGTGGTGTACCAGCGACGGTTACCACGGCTGCGCGAGTCGCGACCGACGGCCTGCGTCAGGCGATCCAGAATGATGGCGAGGATAACAATCCCAACCCCGCCGACGGTGGCCAGTCCCATATCGAGACGACCGATACCGCGCAGAACCATCTGACCCAGCCCGCCAACGGCGATCATCGAGGCGATGACGACCATCGAGAGGGCGAGCATCAGCGTCTGGTTTACCCCTGCCATAATGGTGGGCATCGCCAGCGGCAGCTGCACTTTGAACAGCATCTGACGCGGGCTGGCGCCAAAGGAACGCGAGGCCTCAATCAGATCGGCTGGCACCTGGTTAATGCCCAGAATGGTCAGACGGACAATCGGCGGCAGGGCGAAGATAATCGTCACCACCACGCCCGGGACGTTACCAATACCGAACAACATCACAATCGGCACCAGATAGACGAACGCTGGCGTAGTCTGCATGGCATCCAGCAGTGGACGTACAATCTTCGCCGCACGCGGACTGCGCGCCAGCCAGATCCCCATTGGCAAGCCTATCAGCACGCAGAACAGCAGCGCGGTCAGCACCAGCGCCAGGGTGATCATCGCCTGCGACCAGGCACCAATAGCACCAATCGCGACCAGTGAAATCAGCGTAGCAACGCCCATTCCAACGCCGGAAATCTGCCAGGCGATCAGAGCGAAAAGAATAATCGCCACCGGTGCTGGCATTCCCAGCAGCAGTTGCTGAAAGCCGTTGAGAATGTAATCCACCGGGACACGAATACCCTGGAAGACGGGACGAAAATGGGTAACGACCCAGTCGATCCCTTCGGTGACCCAGCTATCCAGCGGGATCAGCGTTTTATGGAACGGATCCATAATATTGAAATGCTCAGGCGCCGGTGCGGGCGCACTGGTCAGCCAGTCTGCGCTGCCGCCGTCGGCAGGCGCGTTTGGCGCGCTCCCCCAGGCATCAGCGGATTGTGCGGCGCTATCAGCCGCAGGTGTGGTGTCCCACGGATTAGTTTGATCAGCCATTGTTTGCCCCCTCCCTGTCTAAAGCCTGTAGCAGCATGCGTTTGGAAATAATGCCCACATACTGATGTTCCTCATCTACAACCGGCACCGCGCACGGCGCTTGCCCGACATGAGAAAGCAGCTCGCTCAGCGGTGTTTTCGCCTCCACGGCTAACGGTTCGTCGATCAGTGCGGCCTCAATACCCTGTGCCTGTTTTAAGGCAGCTTTTAATGAGTCGATGGAGACCACGCCGACAAACTTATTACCGCGTTCGATCACGTAACCAAATTCACGATCTTTATCCTGCAATAATTGCAGGGCCGAACGTGGGCCAATCCCGGGGGTTTTGCGAATTAAGCCTTCAGGGCTACGACGGGAAATATCTTTCGCGCTGAATACCTGGCTAATATCAACGCCACGGAAGAAGGTGCGCACATAATCATTGGCCGGGTTATTCAGGATTTCATCCGGGGTACCGACCTGCACCACTTCACCATTTTGCATAATGGCAATGCGGTCACCAATACGCATGGCTTCGTCGAGATCGTGGGAAATAAAGACCACGGTTCGCTGATGCTTCGCCTGCAGTTTTACCAGCTCATCCTGCATCTCGGTACGAATTAAGGGATCGAGCGCAGAGAAGGCTTCATCCATTAATAAGATGTCAGGGTTAATGGCTAATGCGCGGGCAAGACCGACACGCTGGCGCATACCACCGGAAAGTTCATCCGGGTATCCGTGAGCGTAATTCTCAAGCCCAACCTGGCGCAGCGCATCCAGTGCTTTTTCACGACGTTCATCCGCAGCAATACCGGCTAATTCCATACCGAAGGCCGTATTGTCCAGCACCGTCATGTGCGGCATCAGGGCAAAGGACTGGAATACCATCGCAATCTTTTTTCTGCGCACCTCGCGAAGTTCGGCATCGGATATCCGGGCGATGTCTACGCCGTCAATCAGTACCTGTCCGCGGGTGGGTTCAATCAGGCGATTGAGAAGGCGTACCATTGTGGATTTACCCGAACCGGATAATCCCATGATGACAAATATCTCGCCTTCTTCAATGGCCAGACTGGCGTCTTTAACGCCAAGCGATAGCCCTGTTTTTTCCAGAATCTGCTCTTTTGAAAATCCTTTTTCAATATATTTGAACGCTCTCTGGGGATGCTCGCCAAATATTTTATAGAGATTTTTAACTTCTAATTTAATTGCCATGCAATAGAATGATTCCTGTTATTTGTTTATATCGATATATTACCTGGTGGAAATAGTGACCTTTTTCTACCCTAACATACTGAGAATCTGAGACAACCCTGAATTTGGTTATGGCATGAATATTGCCGAAGGCCAGGTGGCGGGATTTCCCATGATATAAGGGCTGAGCGTGGATAAGGCTTGATCGATATTTTTTGTAAATGACAGCGAAAATCCACCTGAATTGTTGAAATGCAGGCGAATAATACGGCTAATATTGAGTGTAGATCACACAATGATATTTGTGTGATAAAAATGTGATCCCGTTAAAATAATAACGCGGAAAATGTAGGGTATTTTCCGCGAAAATGAGAACTAGAAATTCCAGTCGTCGTCCTGCGTTTCAACGGCTTTTCCCATCACGTATGACGATCCTGAACCGGAGAAAAAATCATGGTTTTCGTCGGCGTTGGGCGACAGCGCGGCGAGGATGGCCGGGTTAACATCCGCCATTTCCGCCGGGAACAGGGCCTCATAGCCCAGATTCATTAAGGCTTTATTGGCGTTGTAACACAGGAACGCTTTCACATCGTCGACCCAGCCAGTTTCGGCATACAATTCTTCCGTGTAGCGTACTTCGTTATCGTACAAATCCATGAGCAGATCGAGGGCGAAATTCTTCAGTTCTTCTCGATCGTCAGCTGAAATATGCTCCAGCCCTTTTTGATATTTATAGCCGATGTAATAACCGTGAACTGCTTCATCACGAATAATCAGGCGAATAAGATCGGCAGTATTCGTCAGTTTGCCGCGACTGGAGAAATACATCGGCAGCCAGAAACCGGAATAGAACAGGAAAGATTCCAGAAATACGCTGGCAATTTTCTTCTTCAGTGGGTTATCGCTGGCGTAATGGTGCAAAATACTATTCGCTTTGCGCTGCAGCGAGGCGTTTTCTTCACACCAGGCGTAGGCCGCATCCACATCCTTGGTCTGACACAGCGTAGAGAAAATAGAGCTGTATGAACGGGCATGCACAGCTTCCATAAAGCTGACATTCGACAACACAGCTTCTTCATGTGGAGTTAGTGAATCCGCCATCAGCGCGGGGGCACCAGCAATATTCTGAATGGTGTCGAGCAGCGTCAGCCCGGTAAAGACGCGAATAGTGAGCTGCTGTTCGGTGGCACTCAGCGTTTGCCAGGCGGGAATATCATTCGATAGCGGAACTTTTTCCGGCAACCAGAAATTACTGGTCAGGCGGTTCCACACCTCCAGATCTTTATCATCCTCAATCTTGTTCCAGTTGATGGCGCTCACGCGGTTCAGTTTCATCCTGCTCTCCTCACAATGCGCATGACACGCAGCCTTCGATTTCAGTGCCTTCCAGCGCCAGCTGGCGTAGTCGGATGTAGTACAGCGTTTTGATGCCTTTTTTCCACGCGTAGATCTGCGCTTTGTTGATATCGCGGGTGGTGGCGGTATCCGGGAAAAAGAGCGTCAGCGACAGACCCTGATCGACGTGTTTTGTCGCTTCGGCGTAGGTATCGATGATTTTTTGCGGACCAATTTCATACGCATCCTGATATAACGCCAGATTGTCATTGGTCATAAACGGGGCAGGGTAATAAACGCGTCCGGTTTTGCCCTCTTTACGAATCTCCACCTTAGACACAATCGGGTGAATACTTGAGGTGGCATGGTTGATGTAGGAGATGGAGCCGGTTGGCGGCACCGCCTGTAAATTCTGGTTGTAGATGCCGTAGCGCATCACATCTTCACGCAGTTGCGACCACATTTCGCGTGTTGGCAGCGTCACGCCGCTGATGGCAAACAGCGCGCGGACTTTCTCGGTTTTCGGCTGCCAGTCACCTGTTAAATAGCGGTCAAAATATTCGCCGCTGGCGTAGCGCGACTGGCTGAATCCGGCAAAGGTCTGGCCGCGCTCTTTGGCCAGCAACATTGAGGTATGCAGGGCATGCCAGGTGATGGTGTAGAAATAGAGGTTGGTGAAATCCAGCCCCTCCGGCGAACCGTAGGCAATACCTTCGCGCGCCAGATAGCCATGCAGGTTCATCTGCCCAAGGCCAATCGCGTGTGAGGCGCTGTTTCCGGCTTCAATCGACGGTACGCTGCGGATATGGCTCATATCTGAAACGGCGGTTAAACCGCGAATTGCCGTTGCAACGGTGCGGCCAAAATCCGGTGAATCCATGGTGTGGGCGATGTTCAGTGAGCCGAGATTGCAGGAGATATCACGTCCGGTCTGCGCGTAGTCCAGGTTTTCATCGTAGGTTGAGGCGCTGTTGACCTGTAAAATTTCCGCGCACAGGTTGCTCATATTGATGCGACCAGCAATCGGGTTGGCGCGGTTCACCGTGTCTTCAAACATGATGTAGGGATAGCCTGACTCAAACTGAATTTCCGCCAGTCGCTGGAAGAAGTCACGGGCGTTGATGTATTTCTTACTTACGCGTGCGTCGGCGACCAGTTGATCGTACAACTCGCTGACGGCGATATCGCTAAACGGTTTGCCGTAAATACGCTCCACGTCATAGGGAGAGAACAGCGCCATCTGCGCATTCTCTTTTGCCAGACGGAAGGTGACATCCGGGATCACCACGCCGAGCGAGAGCGTTTTGATGCGAATTTTTTCATCGGCGTTTTCGCGCTTGGTATCGAGAAAACGCAGAATATCCGGGTGGTGCGCGTGCAGATACACCGCCCCCGCTCCCTGACGTGCACCCAATTGATTGGCATAGGAAAAAGCATCTTCCAGCATCTTCATCACCGGGATCACCCCGGAAGACTGATTTTCAATGCGCTTAATCGGTGCCCCGGCTTCGCGCAGGCTGGAGAGCAGAAACGCCACGCCACCGCCGCGTTTGGAAAGCTGCAGTGCCGAATTTACTGCGCGTCCAATGGACTCCATGTTGTCTTCAATGCGTAGCAGGAAGCAGGAGACCAGCTCGCCGCGCTGAGCTTTGCCGCAATTGAGGAAGGTTGGCGTGGCGGGCTGAAAACGCCCGGCGAGCATTTCATCGGTAAGTTGCAGGGCGAGAGTCTCATCACCCTGTGCCAGCGTCAGCGCCACCATTGTCACGCGATCGGCAAAATCCTCGAGGTAGCGCTTACCGTCAAAGGTTTTCAGCGTATAGCTGGTGTAGTACTTCCATGCGCCGAGAAACGTCTGGAAGCGAAACCCGCTGGCGTGGGCGTGGGCAAAAAGCTTCACCACGAAAGCGCGATCGTAACGGGTCAAAACGCTTTCGTCGTAATAGCCTTCGCTAACCAGCGTATCCAGACGCGCGTCCTGACTGGCAAAAACCACCGAGTTGGGTCGCACGTGGGTAGCCATAAAAGCGTCCACCGCCTGATGGTCTTTATCAAACTGAATACGCCCGGCGTTGTCGTACAGATTCAGCATGGCGTTTAACGCGTGATAATCCAGCGTGGGCTGAATTACGCGTTCTGCGGTTGTTGTTGCCAAAATTCGTTCACTCCTTTTCGAACGTTGTCGATGTCGCCTGGTGTCCCCATCAGCTCAAAGCGATAGAGCCACGGCACGGCGCATTTTTGTGAAATCACGTCACCCGCGCGACCGTAAGCGTCGCCAAAATTGCGATTGCCGGCGGCGATCACGCCGCGGATTAATGCCCGGTTGTGGACATCGTTTAAAAAGCGGATCACCTGTCTCGGGACCGCGCCTGCCGTACCGCCGCCGCCGTAAGACGGCACGACTAAAATGTAAGGTTCGTCTACCCGGATCCGTTCGCGTTCGTTTAGCGGGATCCGCACGGCAGGCAGCCCCAGACGCTGCATAAAGCGATGGGTATTTTCAGAGCTGCTGGAGAAGTAGACGAGGGTACTCATGCGCTGGCCACGTGGGGTTGTGGGCGCAGGCGATTGATCATATCCGGGCGAAATCCTGACCAGCTGGTTTCCCCTGCCACCACCACCGGTAATTGCCGAAATCCCTGCTCGCGAAGGGTATCAGCCATCTCAGGGGCCAGATCGACATTCACCATCTCAAAGTCAAACCCACGGCTTTCCATTGCTCGTTTCGTGGCGTGGCACTGAACACAGTTGTTGCGAGTGTAAATAACAATGCGCATGATTCGTATTTCCATTTTAGGATAAAAGAGCGGCGCGATAATGGCGTCGGGTTGTGTGTGTTCTGATGGAATCAATACTAGATGTAGTTTAAAAAAGATTCAACCATACAAGATATGGGAATTTTAGATTGATGAGGGCCGGGTGATGAACGTGGCGGGGGAAGGGTTGTGTTTCATGACAGGTTGCCGGATGGCGACATACCGCCATCCGGCAGCGCAGAATTACATGCGCATACCCACCGCCAGGCGGTTAAAGCAGTTCATCAGGCTAATAGCGAACGTCAGATCGCTGACCTCTTTGGCGCTAAAATGGTCAAGCAGCGGCAGATAAACATCGTCTTCGGCATGCGTAGAGGCGATATGGGTGACTGACTCGGCCCAGGCCAGCGCCGCACGTTCCTGCTCACTGAAATGGTGGCTAACCCGCCATCCTGCCAGCGCATCCAGTTTAGCCTGATCTACGCCAGACTTACGCAGGGCTTTGCTGTGCATTTCCAGACAAAACGCGCAGCCATTGATTTGCGAGACCCGCAGGTAAATTAGCTCCGTCAGCGTAGGTTCCAGCGCGCAGTTTTCCAGCGCTTTGCTGGCCTGAACCAGGGCGTTATAGATTTCAGGGCTGAGTTCATAATAGGGCTGGCGTAACATCGTCATGGTATTTCTCCTCGTTTGGATGACCCGCACTGTAGCACTATAATGGTCTGCTATAGAGAGCCATATTATTATCAAAAAAGCAGACCATAGATGCCACGCTACCAGCAAATCGCCCGTCAGTTAAAAACCGCTATTGAGAAAGGTGAACTTAAGCCTGGCACACGATTGCCATCCAGCCGCACCTGGTCCCAGGAACTGGGCGTTTCACGCTCGACGGTGGAAAACGCCTACGCCGAGCTGGTGGCGCAGGGCTGGCTTGAACGACACGGGCAGGCAGGGACGTTTGTCAGTAAACAACTGCGACTGGACGCCACGCCCGTCGCGCCAGCGGTTTTTGCCGGAGAAAGCCCCACGCCGCAGCCTTTTCAGATGGGATTACCGGCACTCGATCTCTTTCCCCGCGATGTCTGGGCGCGGGTGATGGGGCGGCGTTTACGCACGCAGACGCGTTTTGACCTCGCGCTTGGGGATGTTGGAGGCGAACTGTTGTTACGCCAGGCGATAGTTGATTACCTGCGGGTGTCGCGCAGTATTGAATGCCTGCCGGAGCAGGTTTTTATCACTTCAGGCTATGCGGCCTCAATGACCTTGATCCTGCGGGCGCTGGCCAAGCCTGGTGAAGGGATGTGGGTAGAAGATCCCGGTTTTCCGCTGATCCGTCCGGTTGTAACGCAGGAGCAGGTTGCACTGATGCCCGTCCCGGTTGATGGCGAGGGTTTGGATGTGAGCGCTGGGATCCGTGACTACCCTCAGGCGCGTTTTGCACTCCTCACGCCCGCCCATCAAAGCCCGTTGGGTATTGCCCTCTCACTCGCCCGTCGACACCAGTTGCTGGAGTGGGCCACTCGCGCGCAGGCATGGATCATTGAAGATGATTATGACAGTGAGTTTCGCTACCACGGAAAACCGTTGCCGCCGCTAAAAAGCCTGGATGCGCCGCAGCGGGTAATTTATGCCGGAACGTTCAGTAAATCGCTGTTTCCCGCTTTACGCACGGCATGGCTGGTGGTGCCCGTCACGCAGGTCGCGCGCTTTCACCGTCAGGCGGCGCTGACAGCCTGTAGCGTGCCGCTGCTATGGCAGCAAACGCTGGCGGATTTTATTCGTGACGGCCATTTCTGGCGCCACCTGAAAAAAATGCGTCAACACTACGCTCAACGGCGTCAGTGGATGGAAAGTGCGCTGGCAGAACAAGGCTTTACCGTCGTACCCCAGGAAGGGGGCATCCAACTGGTGATGTCGGTGACAGGAGAGGATACGGCGCTGGTGCGCAAAGCGAATCAGGCCGGCCTGGCGGTTCAGGCGTTGAGTCAGTGGCGAATAACATCAACGGGAAAGGGCGGAATATTACTGTCATTTACCAATATCCATTCGGCGGAAATGGCCCGGCAGGCAGCCCGTCAACTTCGGCTGGCAATAACCTGATTCAGCGCCATGCTTAAGTTAGCCGTCTTACCTTATTCACACGTTTATGGACTTTTCTGAAAGCGTTGCTAATGCTGAATCAGGTAAGGTAAGCCCGCAGTAAAAGATAACGAGGAAAATATATGTATTTAAGACCCGATGAGGTGGCGCGCGTACTTGAGAAAGTGGGCTTTACCGTGGATGTGGTGACGCAGAAAGCGTACGGTTATCGACGTGGCGAAAATTATGTGTACGTTAACCGTGAAGCGCGCATGGGACGTACCGCATTAGTCATTCATCCTACATTAAAAGAGCGAAGCTCTTCGCTGGCAGACCCGTCGACGGATATTAAAACCTGCGATCACTATCAGCAATTCCCGCTTTATTTAGCCGGAGAAACCCATGAGCATTATGGTATTCCCCATGGCTTTAGTTCGCGTATTGCGCTGGAACGTTATTTAAATGGGTTGTTTGGCGACGTGAGTTCAAACTAAAGACGCGACTGGCGGGGCCAGTCGCGAAGAGACGTTTAGGCTTTCGCCTGATGATAGCTGCTGACTTTAAACAGGCGGCGGCAATAATCAAGGAAGTAGCCGTATACGGCACCCATCAGCATTGATACCACGATGTTTGAACTAACAGCCGCTGTGATCTGGTGCCAGTCTGCGCCAACCGTGAGCAGAATAACCACATACACCGGTGACTGGAATGTCACGTATGCCAGCACATCAGCCAGATTTTTTGCCCATCCCGCCGGCGTGGCTTTACGCGCCGCGCGCATAAACAGATCGCGATACATACCGTAAGGCCAGGCGATCAGAATGTTGACCGGAATCGCCACCAGTCGGGAAGAAAGCGACTGCTCAAAGGTCATTCCTGAGAGAAATACTTCAATCAACATGTTCACGACAGAACAGTAAACAACCATCGCGAACGTGTCTGCTACAGCATGACGCAAGCGTGACTGCGGAGAGAACATGTTAATGCTCCTTGTAATAAGAGGTAAAAAGGTTTTGAATGCCTTGTTACTAGTGATTTGTCTTGTTGCTTTCGCGTTTTAATAGGATATCTGCCTACATAATAACTATCAACTAGCTTAAAATTTTTATTTATAACCTTTTTGTCGATAAAATGCTCTGTAATGGTTTGTTTTTTGTTCGTTTTGGCATTTTCGTTGTCATGTTGATTAAATTTCTTTTAAATCATTATGTTATGATGACTTGTTTTTCTGGTTTTTTTACGCCCCTTTCTGAATGTTGACGAATAGCACGCAGACATATTTATTTTTTTTATCGGCTTATTATAAAATATCGCGAGGTTGTTCATTTGTGAGACAGATAAATAATAACATGAACTTTGGGTTTAATAGTTTGCGAGCGACAGGGACTGGAAATAGAATAATCAATCGAATACAATTTCTTCTGTATGGCCAATTTTGTTTTATGCGTTAAAGAGGTTTTATTAATATGAGCTCAATGTTAAAAAACTTAAATAATATCCGTTCGCTGCGGGCGATGGCGCGTGAATTTCCCGTCGATATTCTCGAAGAGATGCTGGAAAAGTTCAGAGTTGTGACGCAAGAACGACGTGACGAGGAAGAACTGTTACAGCGGCAACGAGCAGAGAAGCAGGAAAAAATTAATACCTTGCTGGAGTTGATGAAAGCGGACGGAATTGATCCCGAAGCGTTGCTTAACATAACGACAGCGACATCACGAGCTGTTAAAAAACGTCCGCCGCGCCCGGCGAAATATCGTTATATCGATCTCAATGGGGAAACGAAAACCTGGACCGGACAAGGCCGCACGCCGAAGCCCATTGCGCTGGCACTGGCAGCCGGTAAAACTCTCGATGATTTTTTGATCGCATAACGATATACACAAAATCATTCAAGTTGCATCAAGGCGGCAAGTCTGAGAATCCCCAGGAGCTTACTCAAGTAAGTGACTGGGGTGAGCAGATGTAGCCAACGCAGAGGCAGCTTGAAGGATGACGTGTATAATTGTTGGCGGATAACGCATGTTTATCCGGCTTTATTTCAGCTGACTTCAACGTTAATTAATGAATTCTCTGGTTCCAGGGCATTTTGTCCAGCAGTCGCGCCATGCCGCAAAAGCCGGTAACGCCCGCCAGGATAAGCCCGGCGCCGACAAAACCGCTGAGCAGGAAGAAGGCGCTGCTAATGGCGTAACCGAGAACTACGCCGAGTAAGATAAGGCTACCTGCGGCAATTTGCACCTGGCGCATCAGCGGTAACGGCTGTGATTTATCTTCGACAACCGATAAACCTGCTGCCTTCCAGCCGTCGATTCCCCCCTCCAACAACCAGGATTGTGCTGGTGCAGCAATCGCACTCAGTTTTGCGGCCGCGTTTTGCGTGCGCTTCCCTGACTGGCAGTGAAAAATAATGCGTTCGGCGCGTAAATTATCTGGTAATGACCCCTGCTCAAGCGCAGACAACGGTGCCAGATGCGCCTGCGGGATATGTTCGCGCAGATATTCATCGGCATCACGAATATCAATCAGTTTGGCTCCCTGCGCGAGCAGCGCCTGCGCCTCGCGCGGGGAAATCGTCCCAATAGTCATGTTGGCTCCTTATGGGCAATACAGTGTTTTTAATGTGGCGATGAGGGAATTCACCGCCGCATTTTTGATGAAGTAGAGAATGCGCTGGGCATCACGTTGGCTGTCGATCAACCCTTCCTCGCGCATCCGAGCCAGATGCTGGGAGGTAGCGGAAGGGCTAAGCCCGGTGATCCGCGCCAGCTCACCTGCGCTGGTCCCCGGCGACCCGCAGAGCATGCACAAAATCAGCAGCCGTTTCGGGTTGCTCATTGCTTTCAGTAAGGTAGCGGCCTGTTCAGCGCTGGCCTGGAGTTGTTCAAGTTCAGTCATATTTATTTTAGTAGTTGCTAAATTAAGTGAATTCTAAAGTAAAGCGGCGACGTACGCCAGCGTCAAGAGCGTAAAGGAGGGTAAAACAGCAGGGCGAGACGGGAAGAGTTAGCTACACTGATTAATCTTAGAGATAAAATCTCTTTCTAAACAATGACTAATTTTTTGCTTGTATGGAGTGTGTATGGGTTTCTGGAGAATTGTTTTCACCATCATTCTGCCCCCGCTTGGCGTGCTGCTGGGCAAAGGTTTCGGCTGGGCGTTTATCCTCAATATTGTGCTGACGCTGTTGGGCTATATCCCGGGTCTGATCCACGCGTTCTGGATACAAACGCGTAATTAATACCTTCTTCTCATACGGCGCATTTGCGCCGTTTTCTTTGCCGTCCTTTCTCCTCTGCTACACTTCCAGGTGTTGATTGTTAACTACCGAGGTGGATATGGGACTCTTCAATTTTGTAAAAGATGCGGGTGAAAAACTTTGGGATGCGGTCACTGGAAATCATGACACTGCCGATCTGGCGAAAAAGGTGCAGGAACACCTGAGTAAAACCGGTATCCCTGATGCCGATAAAGTGAATGTCCAAATTAACGAAGGCAAGGCCACCGTTTCTGGTGATGGATTAAGTCAGGAAGCGAAAGAAAAAATCCTGATAGCGATTGGCAATATCTCGGGTATCGGCAGCGTAGACGATCAGGTTAAAACCTCTGCGCCTGCGAGTGAAAGCCAGTTTTATACCGTGAAATCAGGAGATACCCTGAGCGCGATTGCCAAACAGGTTTACGGTAACGCCAACCTGTATAATCAGATATTTGAAGCAAATAAACCGATGCTGAAAAGCCCGGATAAAATTTATCCTGGGCAGGTTTTGCGTATTCCGGAACAATAATGGTGTTCAGGCTTATTCCGTCAGTAATTTGCCGGACATCGCCTGCTGAATAATCGGAATCGGCGTCAGCAGATGCTGGCGCATTAATTCGCTGGCGCGTGTGGCATCGCGCGCCAGAATCGCTTCGGTTAGCGTCTGATGCTGATCGTGCTTATCTTCCAGCATTTCCACTGACAGCACCGTTTTACGCAGCCAGATAAACCGGTAGCGTGCCGCCAGCGAGAACAGTCGTTCACGCATTTGCAGCAGATATTGCGATCCACAGCCAGCAACAATCGCCGAATGAAACGCCTGGTGGCGTTGATCCCATTCATCCAGCATTTTTTCGCTGGCATCAATGGCCTCCAGCTTGCTGAGCATATGCGCGCGCGCCAGAATCTCGGCTTCCCAGGCATCGTCACCCCGCGCAATAGCCAGACTTACCAACATGGCTTCCATATTGGCGCGGGCGTCAAAAATATCCAGCAGCTCCTGCTCAGACATTGACGCTACGCGATACCCTTTCTGATTGACCACTGTGACCAGTCGCTCCGCCACCAGCTGTGAAAGTGCTTCGCGCAACGGCCCGACACCCAGTTCATAGCGCGAAGTCAGCAGGCTCATCCGCAGTTTTTCATCGGGCTGATATACTCCGCGGATGATGTCGTTCTTGAGCCAGCGGTATCCAT
The DNA here is from genome assembly GCF_018342065.1 of Citrobacter sp. FP75. GTDB lineage: Bacteria > Pseudomonadota > Gammaproteobacteria > Enterobacterales > Enterobacteriaceae > Citrobacter. The sequence goes on from NZ_JAFDOE010000002.1 coordinate 630,064, forward strand.
CAATGGCCGTCGGTTGGGAAATGGCGGTCATGGTCTTACTCCTGAAAAGGTGTCCCGGCCTGCGCCGGGAACGGGTTTAACGCGAACTGTGCAGCGGTGCTTTTTGCCACGATAGCAGCTTTTTCCAGCGTGCCATAATCGGCACGGTGCAAATAATCGTGATGGCTAACAGCCCGGTTGAGATAACTTCCAGCTGTTGTGCCGGACGAAACAACATTGCTACCAGTACAAAACCAATAAAGCCGATCACCAGCCACGTCAGCCACGGATAGAGCCACATTTTCATCTTGATATCAGTCCCTTCCGCCAGCAGGATTTTGCGCATCCGCAGTTGGGAAATGGCAATGACCAGATAGACCAGCAGCGCGATGGCGCCAGAGCTGTCGATGAGAAATTTAAACACTTTTGCCGGTGCGTAATAATTCACGATCACGGTGAGAAACGCCGCCCCGGTGGAGAGCAGCACGGCGACATAAGGCGTTTTACTGCGGTTAGTTTTTCCCATAAAGGCCGGGGCATCGCCGCGACGACTCAGGGAATAAAGCATACGGGAGGAGGTATACAGCGCCGAGTTCAGACAGCTGGTCACCGACAGCAATATCACGCAATCCATAATCAGTTTGGCGTGCGGGATATGCAGCAGCTCCAGCACCGAGCGGTAAGAGCCCACCTCTTTTAGTCCCGGCATGTTCCATGGGATCAGCGCGACCACCACGAAAATGGAACACAGATAGAAGATGGAAATACGCCAGATAACCGAGTTGGTGGCGCGCACGATGTGTTTATCCGGCGTGTCGGATTCTGCGGCAGCAATGGTGACAATCTCAGCCCCCATAAAGGAGAACATGGTGATCAGCATTGCGCTTAGCACCGCGCCAAAACCGTTGGGCATAAAGCCACCCTGATCCCACAGTCTTGATACTCCGCTTACCTCGGCGTACGGATAAAAACCGCTAATTGCCGCTGCACCCAGGGCGATGAACGCCAGGATGGCGATCACTTTGCACAGCGCCAGCCAGAACTCAAACTCACCGTAATTTTTAACGCTCAGCAAATTACTGCCGGTTAATGCCAGCGTGATAACCAGGGAAAATAACCAGATGGGAACGCCCGGGATCCATGAATGCAGGATGATGGCGGCAATATTGGCTTCCAGCGGGATAACCAGCACCCAGAACCACCAGTACAGCCAGCCGATGGTATACCCTGCCCACGGGCCGATGGCTTTATCGGCATAGGTGGAAAACGATCCGGTATCTGGCGTGGCGACGGCCATTTCGGCCAGCATACGCATAATCATCACTACCAGTAACCCGGCGAACAGATAGGCCAGCAGTACCGCCGGACCGGCTTCTGCAATGGCCACGCTTGACCCTACAAACAGACTTGCGCCGATAACGCCGGCAATAGACAGCATGGTGACGTGGCGTGATTTCAGCCCGCCCCCTAAATCATGTGATTGCGACACTTGCCCCATCTTTAAACCTCTCGAAAGTATTTCACTTGGGAGAGCACCCCGGCATTCCCGCGCTGGGGCACGCGTATTATTGTTATTGATCCTGCTTGCCGAATGGCGGCTCCGCCTTATCCAGCCTACGGATTGCGTTTTTTGTTGGCCGGATAAGGCGCGTTTGCGTCATCATCCGGCACAGGTGCAAACGTGTTAGCCTTGCTTCGCCTCGGCAAAACACTGAGCGATAATGTCCAGCCCCTGGCGGATTTGCCCCTGTTCAATGGTTAGCGGAACAAGGATGCGCAGCACGTTGTAGTACGGCCCACAGGAGAGCAGGATCAGCCCTTTATCACGGGCGCGGGCGACAATCTCGGCGGTCAATTTAGCGTTAGGCTTATTGCGATCGCCATCCTCGAACAGTTCGATAGCAATCATCGCGCCGAGACCGCGCACGTCGCCTATCTCGCGGTGGGTTTCGGCAATCGCCAGCAGACCGTTGCGCAGGGTGTTGCCGAGGTCATTGGCTTTTTGCAGCAGGTTTTCCTGTTCGAAAATATTCAGCACCGCCAGCGCGGCGGCGCAGGCAATGGGGTTTCCGGCATAGGTGCCGCCCAGACCGCCCGGTGGGATCGCATCCATGACTTCGGCGCGTCCGGTCACGCCCGCCAGCGGGAAGCCTCCGGCAATGGATTTAGCGAAGGTGGTAATATCCGGTGCGACGCCCATCTGCTCCATGGCGAACAGCGTGCCGGTCCGGCCCGTGCCGCTCTGCACTTCATCGGCAATCAACATGATCCCATGCTCATCACAAATGGCGCGCAGGCGCTGCATAAAAGCAGGTGAGGCGGCATAAAAACCGCCTTCGCCCTGGATGGGTTCAATGACGATGGCGGCAATATCTTCCGGCGCGGCATCGTTTTTGAAGATGCGATGGATGCTGGCGATGGCATCGTCTTCGCTGATGTCATGCAGCGCGCAAGGATACAGGGCGCGATAGACGTGGCCCGGCATCAGTCCCATCCCGGCTGAGTAAGGATTTACCTTGCCGGTCAATGACAGGGTGTAGTGGGTACGGCCATGGTACGCGCCGCTGAAGGCGATCGTACCGCTGCGTTTGGTGGCGGCGCGGGCGATTTTCACTGCGTTTTCCACCGCTTCGGAGCCGGTAGTCACCAACAGGGTTTTCTTGGCGAAATCGCCCGGCACTTTCTGGTTCATGATTTCGCACAGTTCCAGGTACGGCTCGTAGGCCAGCACCTGGAAGCAGGTATGCGACAGCTTTTTCAACTGCGCTTCTACCGCCGAGACAATCTGTGGATGCAGGTGGCCGGTATTCAGCACTGCGATACCGCCGGCAAAGTCGAGGAATTCGCGTCCTTCAACGTCCCAGACCCGGCAGTTTTCTGCGCGCTCGGCAAAAATCGGGTGGATCTGCCCTACGCCACGAGGGACCGCGTTGCTACGACGTTGCATGAGTTCTTTGTTGGTGCTCATCAGGTGTTCTCCAGTATTATTTTATTAAAGTCCGATGCACATATATTTGATTTCTAAGTAATCTTCGATGCCGTATTTCGATCCTTCACGGCCAAGACCGGAGGCTTTGATGCCACCAAAGGGGGCGACTTCGTTGGAGATAATGCCAGTGTTAATCCCGACGATGCCGTACTCCAGCGCTTCGCCCACGCGGAAAACGCGGCTTAAATCACGGGCGTAGAAATAGGCGGCCAGACCGAACTCGGTGTCGTTAGCCTGCTGAATCACGTCGGCTTCATCGGTAAAACGGAACAGCGGTGCCAGCGGGCCAAAGGTCTCTTCTTTGGCGACTTTGGCGTGGTTGGGAACATCAACAAGGATGGTCGGCTGGAAGAAATTACCGCCCAGCGTGTGAGCTTTACCGCCGGTGAGCACCCGGGCGCCTTTATCCAGCGCGTCGGCGATGTGCTCCTGCACTTTAGCGACCGCTTTCTCGTCGATCAGCGGTCCGGTGGTGACGTCAGGTTGCAGGCCGTCACCGAGGTTCAGTTTGTTTACCGCCTGCTGAAGCTTTTCGGCGAAACGGTCATACACGCCGTCCTGTACGTACAGGCGGTTGGCGCAGACGCAGGTCTGTCCGGCGTTGCGAAACTTCGAGGCCAGCGCGCCTTCAACGGCTTTGTCGAGATCGGCATCGTCAAAAACGATAAACGGCGCATTGCCGCCCAGTTCCAGCGACACTTTTTTGATGTCTTTAGCGCACTGTTGCATCAATTGGCGACCAATTTCAGTCGAGCCGGTAAACGACAGTTTGCGCACCAGCGGATTGCCGGTCAGCTCGTTGCCGACCGCGCTCGCTGAACCGGTCACCACGCTGAAAACACCTGCCGGGACCCCGGCGCGATTAGCCAGTTCTGCCAGCGCCAGCGCGGAGAACGGCGTCTGGCTGGCGGGTTTAAGCACCATGGTACAGCCTGCCGCCAGTGCTGGGCCGGCTTTGCGGGTGATCATCGCGGACGGAAAATTCCACGGCGTAATCGCGGCGGTCACGCCGATGGGCTGCTTAATGACGATCAGGCGTTTATCGGCCTGATGGCCGGGGATCGTGTCGCCATAAATGCGTTTACCTTCTTCGGCAAACCACTCAATAAAGGAGGCGGCATAGGTAATTTCGCCTTTAGCTTCCGCCAGCGGCTTACCCTGCTCGAGGGTCATCAGGCGGGCGAGATCGTCCTGGTGCTCAATCATCAGGTTGAACCAGCGGCGCAGGATAGTCGCTCGCTCTTTGGCGGTCAGCGCACGCCAGGCGGGCAGCGCACGGTTAGCGGCTTCAATGGCTTCGCGGGTTTCATCTGCCCCCATTTTCGGTACGCTACCCAATTGCTGACCGTTGGCCGGATTGGTTACTGCGAGGGTCTCGCCGCTGTTGGCGTCACGCCAGTGGCCGTCAATCAGTGCCTGCTGGCGAAACAAGGTGGGATCGTTAAGTTGCATGATTGCTTCCTGTCGTAAAAAGTTTAACGGGTAAAGGCGGCGTGTAATGTCTCCACGCTACGTGCCGCACGCAGCGTGCGTCCGGGATTACTCTGGTTTTCCAGCAGCGCGTGAACTTTGCTGACGATATGCGCGCCGATGGGGATCGCCGACGTTGCCGCCGGAGAAGGGGCGTTACAGGTGTGAATTGAGCGTGGCGTGGTGACAAACAGGAAATCGTCGATCAGCTTGCCGTCTGGCGATACCGCCTGCGCCCGCACGCCCGCAGGCCACGGCTGTAGATCCTTCTGCGTCAGGCTCGGGCAGTACTTTTGTACCAGCCGCAGATAGCCGCTTTTGCACAGCGAATTCTTCATTTCGCCAAGCCCGGATCGCAGGTTGTTTTGCAGCACGCGGCGGATGCCGGAAGAGCCGAGGATCTCCAGCGTATCGCTGAGCGAGAAGTCGCGTTTACGGTAGCCTTCGCGTTTAAACGCCAGTACCGCGTTAGGGCCGACCGTGACGCTGCCGTCGATCATGCGGGTAAGATGCACGCCGAGAAACGGCATTGCCGGGTCGGGGATGGGATAAATTAGATGGTTAACTATCTGGTTATGTTCTGACGCCAGACGGAAGTATTCGCCACGGAACGGACAGATGATAAAACCGGGCTCGACGCCGAGCATTTTCACCAGTCGGTCAGCCATCAGTCCGGAGCAGCTAATCAGCGTCGCGCCCTCATATTCCTGGCCCTGACGGGTATGTACAATCACGCCCGCCGCGTGTTCTTTCAGCGCGCTGACTTCGGCGTTATAAATAATCTCGCCACCTTTGGCCTGGAAAATCTTCGCCATCGCGGCGGTCACTTCGCGGTAGCTGACAATCCCGCTCGACGGGACAAAAATCCCGCCCAGCCCGGTGATGTTGGGTTCGCGCTCGTGTAGCTCCTCGGCGTTCAGCCATTCGCGCTCCAGACCGTTGGCAGTGGTGCGATCCCACAACGCGCGCATGCGCTCCATTTCCAGCTCTGAGGTGGCGACCAGCATCTTTCCGCAGACGTCATAGCGGATGTCATTTTGATCGCAAAAGGCTTTAGTGGCGCGATTGCCAGCCAGACAAAACTGAGCCTTCAGGCTGCCGGGGGTGTAATAAACCCCGGCATGAATCACGCCGCTGTTGTGGCCCGTCTGGTGACAGGCCGGGCCGGACTCTTTTTCCAGCAGCGCGATTCTGGCGTCAGGGTAGACATCAATCAGTTGCATGGCGGTCGACATGCCGATAATGCCACCGCCAATAATCACAAAATCATACATCCGCTTAATTCCTTCGCGCTTACTGATGAGTCTGGTAGTGGTTGGTAGCGTAGGCAAAATAACCACGCTGGCGCATCAGTTCGCGGCGCAGGTCCGGATGCGAGGTAAAGCGATCGCGACCATGTAGCCAGAACAGGTTGTTGATCAGCAGGAATTTGCCGACTGAAACCGGAACGGACAGGATACTTTTGCTGGTTTCCAGCGCATCGGACAGGTCGCTGAGCCAGACACCTTCTTCATAATCTTTTGGCTGGACGAACTGGTCAATGTAGCGCATCACCGGGCGACCCTGCTGGTCGACGTCAAACACCGGATGAAACACGTCCTGGGTGACATTTTTGCTTGGCGGTGCGGCAAAGCGCATCGCGCGGCGGGCCAGCGGGTGCGTGAAGTAGTGGTCCAGATGTTCCCAGTCGTCGAGGTGCAGCAACAGCGAGTTACCGCCGGTCATGTTCTGCTCGTCGATTTTCATCATCAGCACGTAGTCGGTTACCTCTTCGAGGTAGGTGCCGTCGTTATGCAGTTCCATCACGCGGTGCGGCTGGCGCAGGTAGCTGTCTGAGTTATCGACGTTTTTCACCACAAATCGCGCGTAGTATTGACCGCTCATCGCATCAAAGTTGGAGCGCCCAATCAGATGTGCCACCGCCGTCGCCAGCTTGACCATCTCCTCCGCCTGCGCCACGTCATCGACGCCTTCCGCGTTGATCAGCAATGCGCCTTCGGCACGATCCAGCAGCGTTTTTAGCAGCAGCGGTTGCAGTTGATTGCCGCACAAATCATTGAGGATGTTCGCCACTTTGAAGCGTAAGAAGGATTTGTATTCCAGCGCCTGCACTGGCCACTGCGCCACGGCTTGCAGAAATTGCTCCGCGGTCTGGGCAGAAAACGTCAGTTCCAGCAGGCGTGGAGATTGGGCTGACGGTTTCAGCGTGAAGCCGCTGTAGTGCTGGGTTGGATCTTCAGCGTTCGGTTGTACGGCAGTCAGTGCGTTCATCAGAGTCGATCCTCTCAGTAGATTGTCAGGGAGACATGGCGCTGCTCGTTTCGTAGCCATAAATTAAAAATATCTACATTTTTGAAAAACGCGCACAGAATGGGCTTGTTTGTTTATTATTTGTGATCAAAAACAACAAATATTTAACATTATAAACGGTGGGGATAAATGCCAGCAGAAGGAGAGGGGAGGGAAAAGTTATTTTAAAACAGGGGATTAATCAGGCTGCCGCAGACGGAATGCCGCGGCAGCAAAAATGTCAGTAACCGACTTTATAAATACGTCCGGTTTGGATGCCTTCGACGCTGCGGCGATAGGCGTTGGCGACCGTGGCGGCAGGGACGCTTTCAAAACCGGGGAAGAACCCGTCATAGGCAGCGGCGGATTCACTCAGCACGGTAGGGCTTATCAGGTTGATGCGTATGCCGCGCCCTAATTCACAGGCTGCGGCGCGCACAAACCCTTCCAGCCCAGCGTTGACCGTTGCCGCGCTGGCCCCCTGCACAATGGGCTCATGGGCGATAATGCCGCTAATCAGCGTGATGGACCCGCCATCGTTGAGATAATGCTGTCCGGTTAATGCCAGCCGCACCTGGCCCAGCAATTTATCCTGCAATCCCTGATTAAACTCGCCTTCGGTCATGGTCGACAGCGGACCAAAAAACAGGCTCCCGGTGGCGGAAACAATGGCATCCACCTTGCCAATTTTTTCAAATAGCGTCTGCACGCTGCGTTGTGAGGTGATATCGACCTGGTAATCACCCTGTGTGCGGCCCACGCGGACAATCTCATGCTTGCGACCCAATTCTTCTGCGACTGCGCGACCGACGGTACCGCTGGCACCAATAATGACGATTTTCATAACCACCTCCGCAATAGTGTGAGCCACTATTCTTTAATGAAAATGAAATCGGATAAACTGGCTAAAAGTTAGATGATTACTAACCAGAGGTTTGTAATATGGATAAGTTACGCGGTATGGAAACGTTTATCGCCGTGGTGGAAAGCGGCAGCTTTACCGGGGCGGCAACGCGGCTGGAGATGTCGGCGGTGATGGTGGGGAAATATATCGCGCTGCTGGAAGCGCAGCTCGGTACGCGACTGCTGGAGCGCAACACCCGTCGCCAGAGCCTGACCGATGCCGGGCGCGTCTATTTTGAGGAAGCGCGTCGCGTGCTGGAACAGGTGTCGATAGCCGAACGTTCGGTGGAGCGGCTGCGTTTGGCCCCGGCGGGGACGCTGCGCATCAGCGCACCCACCTCCTTTGGTGCCTGTGTAATCTCGCCGCTGGCCGCGGCGTTTTTACAACGCTGGCCGGAAGTGCGCATCGAGCTGGATCTGACCAACCGGATGGTTGATCTGGTGGATGAAGGGGTCGATCTGGCGATTCGCATTGGCGATATTCATCAGACCGACGTGGTGGCGAAATACCTGTGCCCTTATCGCATGGCGATCTGTGCGTCAGCAGACTATCTGGCACGCCACGGTACGCCCCGGACGCCCGCGGATCTGGCGGATCATCTGTGCCTATCTCACACCGTGTGGACGGCGCGTAATGAATGGAAGCTGCCGGGTATGGAAGGCGAGGTCAGATGGAAACGCGAGGCGATCCTGCGCTGTAACGATGGCCACGGCCTGCGCATGGCGGCGGTAGCGGGCGCGGGCCTGCTGCTACAGCCGGAAGTGTTACTGGCAGAAGAGCTTGCCAGCGGCAAACTGGTTCGAGTGCTGGAAGGGTTTACGCCGCAGCCGCGACCGATTCATCTGCTGTGGCGCCAGGATTTACGCCCATTGCCCAAGTTGACGCAGTTTGTCGAGCACGTGTTGGAAGGAACTCAGGGTTTACGCTGAAATAAAAATGCCGGATGGCGCTGTGAACTACGCCATCTGGCATATGACTAGCCGATATCCATCTGCGGCTTGCTGTTGCGCTTACGGATCAGGCGCAGCACCGGCGGGACAACGATAACCATCACCGCCATCGCCAGCAGCACTTTTGCTACGCCGCTAGCCCACAGAATATCCATACTGCCGTTACTGATCGACAGCGCGCGGCGCAGGTTCTGCTCCAGCATTTCCCCCAGCACAAAGCCTAAAATTAACGGCGACATCGGGAAGTGCATTTTACGCAAAATGTAGCCAAATACGCCGAGTCCGACCATCAGTACCAGATCGAAGGTGGTGCTGTGCACGGCATACACGCCCACGGCTGAAACCGCCGCAATAGCCGGTACCAGGAACCACAACGGGATGGTCAGCATGCGGGTAAACAGACCGATCAGAGGGATGTTCATTACCAGCAGCATCACGTTGGCAATCAGCAGCGCGGCAATTAGCCCCCAAACGATATCCGGTTGCTCGGTAAACATCGCCGGACCCGGTGTGATATTGTACAGCGTCAGCGCACCCATCATCACCGCCGTAGTGCCGGAGCCCGGCACGCCGAGCGTCAGCATCGGAATAAACGAGCCGCAGGCCGAGGCGTTGTTTGCCGCTTCCGGCGCGGCCACGCCGCGAATATCCCCTTTACCGAAGCTGTCGCTGTTACCGCTGAGCTTTTTCTCCGTCATGTAGGTGATAGCACTGGCGATGGTGGCCCCGGCGCCGGGAAGTACGCCGACAAAAAAGCCAATCACCGACGAGCGCAACGTGGCGCCCACGCACTGTGCACCTTCTTTTGCGTTGAACATCATGCGGCCCGTTTTGCGCACCAGCGCCTGGCCGCTGCTGGTATGTTCCAGCATTAACAGTATTTCTGAGACAGAGAACAGCCCAATCACCACCACGATAAACTGCACGCCGTCGGAGAGATGGACACTGTCAAAGGTGAAGCGATAAACCCCGGTATTGGCGTCTACGCCGACGGTCGCAAGGCCAAGACCGATCAGCGCTGCCAGAAATGATTTCAACGGGTTTTGCGCCATCATGCTGCCGAGGCAGGCAATGGCGAAGACCATTAAGGCAAAGTATTCCGCCGGACCGAAGGCCAGCGACCATTGAGCCAACGCCGGGGCAAACAGAATGATGCCGCCGATGGCGATGAGCGAACCAAAGAAAGAGCTGACCGCCGAGATAGAGAGCGCCACGCCGCCGCGCCCTTGCTGGGCCATCGGGTAACCGTCGAGGGCGGTCATAATGGCGGCGGCATCGCCGGGCACGTTCAACAAAATCGATGAGATTCGCCCGCCATATTCACAGCCGATATAGACGGTCGCCAGCAGGATCAGCGCAGACTCTGCGGGCAGATGCAACGCAAAGGCCAGCGGCAGCAGGATCGCCACGCCGTTGATCGGCCCCAGTCCTGGCAGCAGCCCGACAATAGTGCCAACAAAACAGCCGATCAGCGCGATGACAAGGTTTTCCGGCGTCATCGCCACTGCAAAACCCTGAGAAAGATATATCCAGGTATCCATCGTTTCTCCGTTAACTCAGCCAGGCGCCGAGAGGTAAGGTGACGTCAAGCAGCCGATCGAAGGCATACCACAACAAAATGCCGAGAACCGACCCGGAAATACCCGCTGCCGGGATGGTGGCCCCGAACAGCAAGCCGATCACCACGGTGAGAATGGCAGTGGCAATGGGGAAGCCCAGCCATTCAAAACCCCAGGCGTACATAAACAGAATAATCACCATCGTCAGCAGCTTTTGCAGCACGTGGCGACGAGGCCAACTGATGGTGTCCGGGTGGCGCAGTAACAGCGCCACGGCGCACAGCAACATCAGACCGATAATGCCCAACGGAAAGGGACGTGGCCCAACCGGCTCATAGCTGTATTCGCTGGTGATTTGCCAGGCTATGAATAGCCCGGCTATGCAGAGCAACAGCCAGATACCCGCAAAAATACGATCGCTCATCATGGTTGCCCCTGCGTTTATTTCGCCAGACCGAAGGCTTTTGCCTGCTCACGATAATCGGTGACCTGTTTCTTCACGTACTCATCGAGTTGCTTCCCGCTCATATTGAATTCAAACAGACCGCGCAGATCTCGCTGCTTTTTAAACTCATCGGTTTGCTGGAGTTTGCTAAAGGCGTCCACCCACCATTGATATTCGGCGTCGCTGACTTTTGGTCCGACGTAGAAGCCACGAATGATCGGCCACACGAGGTCATATCCCTGCTCTTTGGCGGTGGGCACATTGGCTAACTGACCCGGTAGGCGCTGGTCGGAGAACACCGCGAGCACGCGGATCTTGTCGCCGCTGAGATAAGGCACCATCTCACTGAGGTCGCCGGAAACCACCTGCACGTGGTTGCCCATCAGCGCGGTGACCGGCTCGCCGCCGCCTTCAAACGCCACGTAACGCATCTTGTGCGGATCGACGTTGGCCTTTTGCGCCAGCAGCGCCGACTTCATCCAGTCCTGACTGCCAATTGAGGCACCTGCGCCAATCACCACGCTATTGGGATCTTTCTCCATCGCTGTCAGCAGGTCTTTCAGCGTCTTCCACGGGGAATCATTGAGTACAGCAATCATGCCGTAGTCAGTGCCCACGCTCGCCAGCCAGCGCACATCATCGACGCCGTAGCGGCCAAATTTGCCCTGCGACAGGTTCAGCAGCGAGCCGCCGGAAAAGGCCACTACGGTTCCTGCCTCAGCCGGGCGTTGCGCGACGATGGCGTTATACGCCACGGCTCCGACGCCGCCTGGCATATAGGTCACGCGCATCGGTTTTTCGATGGCACCGGTTTCCATCATGCTCACCTGAATCAGCTTACAGGTGAGGTCAAAACCGCCGCCGGGTTTCGCCGGGGCGATACATTCGGTACGCGAGGGCGCTTGTTCCGCCAGAACAGAGGTACTCATCAGTAACATGCTTGCAGTAAGGGTACGAAGTAATTGTTTTTTCATTATTTATCCTCACGCCGGATGACCGGATTTCGGGTACGGAAGATTATTTTTGTGATTATGTGAACCGATGTGTAGCAGTTCGGTTGCATGATTGTTAAAACATTAACCTTTCAATTCCCTTTCAATGCGGCAGAAACTTTACAGGATGTGATATGCGTCTCTTATTAGCGGAAGATAACCGTGAGTTGGCTCACTGGCTGGAGAAAGCGCTGGTGCAAAACGGTTTTGCCGTTGACTGCGTTTTTGATGGTCTGGCAGCCGATCACCTTTTACACAGCGAAACCTACGCGCTGGCGGTGCTGGACATCAATATGCCGGGACTGGACGGCCTGGACGTCGTCCAGCGACTGCGCAAGCGTGGGCAAACGCTCCCGGTTCTGCTGTTGACGGCGCGCAGCGCGGTGGCGGATCGGGTGAAGGGACTTAACGCAGGGGCTGATGACTATCTGGCAAAACCATTTGAAATCGAAGAACTTGATGCCCGGTTGCGGGCCTTGCTGCGGCGCAGTGCGGGACAGGTGCAGGGCATCCAGCAACTGGGCGAACTGGCGTTTCACGATGAAGGCTATTTTCTGTTGCAGGGGCAGCCGCTGGCGTTAACGCCGCGCGAACAGGCGCTGCTGACGGTGCTGATGTACCGGCGGTTGCGCCCGGTCTCGCGCCAGCAGCTGTTTGAACAGGTTTTCAGCCTGAGCGATGAAGTCAGCCCCGAAAGCATTGAGCTTTACATCCACCGTCTGCGGAAAAAACTGCACGGAAGCGACGTGCGCATCGCGACTTTGCGCGGCCTCGGTTACGTGCTGGAGCGTGGCGATGAAGTGGGTTAAGCCCCAGTCGCTGTACCTGCAACTGCTGATGTTCCTTGGTCTGCCGCTACTGTTGCTGTGGGGGCTGTCGGCGTTTAACAGTTACGTTAGCGCACTGCAGGCGGCGACCCAGGCGTATGACCGGACGCTGCTCTCGTCTGCCAGGACCGTCTCTGAGCGGCTGGTTGTGCGCCATAAACAGCTGGAAGTGAACGTGCCGTGGGTCGTGCTGGACAGCTTTGAACTGAACATGAACGACAGGCTGTATTACAAGGTGGTGGATCCGACGGGGAAGGTGATTTCAGGCTATGACGATTTGCCGGCAATGCCGCCAGCAACTTCACGCACACGGCTTTATCCGGCGCTGGCGTGGTTTTATCATACCGAATATCGCGGCGAGGCGATTCGCGTGGCGCGTCTGCTCCAGCCGGTGAATGAAGGCGGGATTGTCGGTATGGCGGAGATTTATGTCGCCGAAACGCTGCAATCGCGACGCTATCTGGCGCGACAGCTGCTGTTTTCCTCGTGGGTTTCGCAAGGGCTGCTGGTGCTGCTCACGCTGGTGCTGGTCGGTTGGCTGCTGCGCCGGGTGTTACGCCCGATGCGCCAGCTGTCGTCGCTGATGGTACGCCGCGAGCCGGGGCTGCTGACGCCGCTGCCGGAGCTGCTGCCGTGGTCGGAGACCCGTCTGCTGATTGTGGCATTCAACCGCTACATTGATCGACTACGTGCGCTTATTTCGCGGCAGGAGCGCTTCAGCGCAGATGCTTCTCATCAGTTAAAAACTCCGCTGGCGGTGCTGAAAACCCAGGCAGCGGTTGCCCTCGCCAGCCCGCAACCGCAGCAGTGGTATGAGAGTTTACAGGCCATGAGCACCACGCTGGATAGCACCATTCAGCTGACGGAAAGGCTATTACAGCTTTCTGCAGTGAAGCGCAAAGAGCAGGGGGAAAGGCACTTTTCACCGGTCAATCTGTTTGAGATGGTGCAAACCAGCTGTTTTACCCGCCTGGCGCAGGCGCGCAGTAAAGCCATCGATCTCGGCTATGAAGGGGAGCAGGGCGCGGTATGGGTTGAAGGGGATGATGTCCTGCTCGGCGAGCTGTGCGGGAATCTGCTGGATAATGCGCTGAAATACACGCCTGCGCAGGGGATGGTGACTGCCCGCCTGCTGCGCGAGGGAGAAAGCGTGGTGCTGATGGTTGAGGATAGCGGGCCCGGCATTGATGACGATCGGGTGCATCAGGCGCTGTTACCGTTTCATCGTCTGGAAAACGTGGGCAATGTCCCCGGGGCGGGGATTGGGCTGGCGCTGGTCAATGATATTGCGCGTCTGCACCGTACGCATCCGCAACTCTCGCGCAGTGAAACCCTGGGCGGGCTAAGCGTACGGGTACGGTTTTTGTGCCTGGAGCGAGAAGGGCAGGACGATCAGTGTCGTCCTGCGCCTGTTATTTAAAGGTCACCGTCGCGTTGACCGGGATACTAAATGTGCCGGGTCGTGGTGGATTCTTCAGCCAGAACAGGGTTGCCATAAACTCTTTGCGCCGACTGTCGCTCTGGCTGGTAAACGCACCGCTGGTAAAATCGATGCGGTTGCCGCTGATAATATCCCCGGCGCCGGGCTGCGCAGCATCCTGGAGCGTAACGCCAATATCCGGCGTACCCTGACCGGTAAAAACCGCGCCGCTGTTTTGTGTGGTGCCGGTAAACGTCACCGCGTAGTTGATGCCGCGACATTCATGCTTCCCGGCGGCTTCTGCAGCGATAACGGCAAACTGTTTACGGTGGCTGTTGTCCTTTCCCGCTTTAGCTTCGGTAATGCTGATCCTGCCAAACTCGACGGTATCCGTTCCTTTGTCAGAGGCGATAGAGACGATCGGCTCGCAGTTGATATAGCTGATGTTATTCAGGCCATTAAGCGCGGGACCAAAATTTTTAGCTGGATTGCTGGCAGTGCAATGCATACCACAGGCGTTAATACTGCCAATACCGTCGACGACGAAAACTTTGTTGATGGTACGACCCGCCAGCGCGGGCAAAGGGTCCGGGAGCTTCCCGGTTGCGACCAGGCTGAGGTTAAAGGTGAAAGAAAAGGTTTGCGGGTGCGCCAGGCAGTTACTGCTATTCCTGTTTCTGTTTTGGTTACAGAAACTGGTAGAACCCGTTCTTGGCAGCGTTGCCTGATAGTGGGTGGTGACGGCCTGCGCGCCCTGATCGTAAGAACGACCGTCGATGCTCACCACCAGTTTCATATTGGTTCCCTGCAAAAAACGCGCAAACTCATGGTCTGGGTCGATGTAGATTCTGGCAGCTTCGCCCTGGGGCATATGGTCTGTGTCGCGGCAGGTGACGCTAACGGTCTGCGAATTGGACACCCAGACGGTGTCCCCGGCGGCGGTGCTGTGGCTGATTTTAATCGGGTCAACGTGTATAGAGACGCTGTTCGCTGTACAGCTCACCGCATAGCTTGTACTACTGAAGATCGACAGACAAAGCAGTACCATGAGTTTAACTGTGTTTAACGGGTTCATTGATAGCACCTTACGAGCCGACGCACTGGGCGGTAATTTGTGTGTATCCGATTTTCTTCACCGGCTGGTGATGGTTATCCGGCATCTGAATAAAGCAGTGTTCATCTGGATGGGAGCCCCAACGCACTTCCAGGCGCGAATTATCTTCCACGCCGCTGGCATACAGTGCGCCATGCAAACCGACCAGGCCGTGATTGCGGCCTTTGGCATCCCGCACAATCGCCCCGACCGGAGGGGCAATGTCGCCAGGTATGACGGCATTCACCAGATAGTTGCGCCCACTGAAGGTTTCAAACACCACTTTGCTGATGGCTTTCTCTGTCGGGACAATTTTTTTCTGTGCCTGGGGAATATCCAGACCGGCGCCAATATCGGCGGTATTCAGACTCACCACGTTGTAATGCCAGGCATCTGCCGCAGTCAGGACCGCATAGCCGTTACCGTCTATCGCCACGCCGTTTTGTTGCTGGATATGGACGCCGTCTGCATTTTGAGCCTCGACCAACACCATGGTGTCACCCGGAGAGTGCATAAGCGTAACGCCGCCTGCGTGCAGCATCGCACCGCCGCTGATGCCCATATTCATATTCTGGTAGTTGCGCCCAGCGCTATAGCCTCCCTGAACGTTGATCTTGTCACCTTGCCAGGCGGCGTTAACGCCAGTAGAGGGATCCTGCCGATCGGTGGTGCTGCCCTGGACGCCCCAGCTCAGACGATCGTCAAATGCGGTGTTGCTGTAGCTGGTGGAGTAGCTGTCGCCATTCTGCTGACTATGCATCATGTTGGCAGAGACAAAGCCGTGACTGTCCATGAAATCGAATGGGATGGATAATGTCAGATTGATACTACGGTCCTGATAGTCGTACTGGTTGCGGGTATCCTGCACGTATACGCTCCAGTTGATTTTCCCCAGCGTATCGTTGTAACCCAGCTGTATCGTGCGGTCGTGACTGCCGTTGTGCCAGTAGTTTTGCTGGCTGGCGCTAACGTAAAGCGAGGCGTTGTCCCACAAACGCTGGTTAACAGAAACCTCAAAACGTTGGCGACGATTATTGTAGTTATTGGTGTAGTAATGCTTCCTGTTGTGCTGCTCGCCAGGAAAACGCAGTTGCTGATTGGGGTCGTCATAGGCGATGTCGTAATAGCCCGAGGACCAGCTGTTGTGCTCGTTAATGGTGTCGCTAAAGCTGTAATAGCCGGATGTATTGTAACGGTAGCCGACCAGACGGAAATCCGTGCCGTACTGGTTCAGCGATTTAGAATAGAGGAAACGGTAACTTTGCCCCGTGGACGCTTCTCCGCTGGCAAGCAGGGCCCTGGCGGCGGTGATATCAAAGGAGATCGCACCGAACTGATGCAGATCCTGAGCGACCCCGCTGGCAATCGCGTTGTAACTTTCCGCCGTCAGTAAACCGCCGTACAGCGTGGTTCCAGAGCTGAGGCCATAGCTCAACGTTCCCTGGACAAAACGGGGTCGCCAGCCGCCGCTGTAGCCGTCACGATATTCCCCTGCCGTAAACTGAAAGCGGCTGTTACCAGCGCGCAGCATGTTCGGTACCGCTGAATAAGGCACGCTGAAATTGCGACGGCTGCCATCGGCCTCAGTAACGCTAACATCCAGATCGCCACTTTGGTTGCTGGGGTTAATATCGTCAATGTCAAACGCGCCCGGCGCGACGTTTTTACTGTAGATCAGGTAGCCATTTTGCCGGATTTCTATTGTGGCATTGCTATTGGCGACGCCGCGTACGACCGGGGCAAAATCGCGTTGACTATCTGGCAACATATTTTCATCGCTGGTGAGCTGCGCCCCGGTAAACTGGATACTGTCGAACACATTATCGTCCGTGTAGGTTTGCCCGATGCGCAAGCGGCTACGTAGCGCAACAATGTTGCGCTCCACCCACGTAGAAACAGCCTGCCACTGGCGACCTGAACCGCTGGCGTAGCTGAACGTAGACTGGTTACGGAAATGCCACCCCGCCAGGTTGATGCCGTTGGCAAAGCTGGCAAAGACGGAGTCATGATCCTGACCCTGTTCAGTCAGACGGGTGGTATTGGCGTTGTAGCCGACAAAAGCCGCATTAATCCCATCGTCATAGGCTGATTCCGGGATAGCATCATGTGCAGTCGAGAGCAGAAAAGCCTCCGGAACTGAAATATCAATGCGCTGGTAGTTTGCATCTGCCGTCAGGTGGCTGTTTGCTATCAGCGCTGCGAGCTCAATGCAGGCATCGGTGCGGCCATCCGGGATTTTAATCCCGTATCTGCGTAGATCGTCAGCGCTCAGGCAAGGTTGTGGCGTGTCTTCCGGCTGACGTCTTTTGAAGGCAACATTGCGCGTCTCAATGAAGTTGTGATCGAGATAAATATCGTACTCAAACGTCCCTTCGCTAAGCCCGTCATTACGGGCTATTTGCTCAACGGAGGTGATGTTTTGCGCACCGTGTACAAAACGGGTATTAAACTGTGGTGCGCCGCTGGCGTAAGCAGGCATACACATGACCAACGCTGACAACGTAAAGGCCTTTTCCTTGAACCGTTGCGGTTGCTTATTTATTATCATCATTGCAACCCCTGACTTAATAACACGCTACCGGGACGTTATTGACCGCGTTAGTGCCGCCGTAATCATCTACCCAGTTAAAACCAATACGGCTGACTTTTTGCTGCGACAGCGTAAACGTGCGTTCGCCATGAGGATTAACCATATCGGCATCAATGTGTTGGCCGTTAATATGCAACTGCGTCAAAGAAATATGAAGCGGTGTAGGATTAACGGCACGCAGAGTATTACCGTGACACTGCCACTGTAATTTCTCGACCGCTTCAGGTAGCGTCATATTCAATCCAGCAGGGCGATAAAAAAGTTTGATGCGAATACGTTGCGCCAGCTGCAAGGTGTTATCCTCGTTTTCAATGGTGGGGATTTCCTGCACATTAATCCACAATACCGATTCAACATCCTGGGGAAAGCCGCTGCCCTGATAAATAGCTCGCAACACGGCGGATTTATGTCCGTCGAGTTTCAGGATCGGCGGGGTAATTATCATTGGTAGATTGGCTGGCGTCTCGTCTGGATTACCCTTATCCAGCCACGTCTGTACCATATATGGTTTGTCTGTATTATTGTTGACGTCAAACATCGCCGCTTTATCGTTCTCATTATAAATAACGCGCGTTTGACCCAAATTAATAGCGCTGTGAGCGGTGCTGATGACGCACAACATCAGGCAAAAGAATACTTTATTCATCAGGTGCACTTTCCAGATTCAGGGAACAGTGCCATCCATAGCAATCAACGTCCGTTATTTATAAATGACGGTGTAATTCATATCCGCAGTGATTGTGCCTGCCGCAGGCAGCGTTGAGCCTATTTGCTGATACTTGGCGACCAGATCGATTTGCGCATCGCCCGCAGGGGTCGGGGACAATTGCACTTCATTTGAACCAGAGGCGAAATCAAGGGCGCTGCCTGAATTACCTGTATTGTCCACTTCAATGCCGACATCTTTGGCCGCCCCTGTCGAACGAGTTGCTTCCAGCAATGTGGTCTTACTGCCAGGGTTTTTACCGGTAAAGACCACTACATAGCTGCCTGCTCCCGCTGCACCAGTACAACCGGTAAATTGCAATGTAAACGGGGTATCGCCGGTGGTAGAACCCGCGCCGCTAAATAGCTGGTTGGTAACTTTCGGCAATGTGACGGTTGTATTTGTTGGATTGGCGGTGTTCACCACGCAGGTACTGGCGACGATTTCACCGGTAAAATGGACCGTCGCTGTCGCTTTAGAGCCTGATGCCGCAGTGGTAACGTAAGTTGTTCCTACCGCGCCAACATTAGCAGCAAATAAAGCGACCAGCACGGTGCTGGTGAGCGTAGTTTTCTTCATCATAACTCCGTTAAATTTATTATTTACCCAGAAGAGTACTTGTCAGAGGCGCAGGTTCAGCTGGAGTACATCAATGTCAAAAAATGATGCGGGACTTCATTTGAAAGAAACGATTAACGTTCGTAAATTGCTCAACAAGTAATCCGCTGTGGATATTATTTATTTGCGAAAAATAAGTAAACATAATTTTTTAGTGCAGCGAAATGGTATTGAGATAATGTTTTTGATGTTTTTTAACATAGCGTATACATGATTATAAATAACTGGTGGGATTATTGCTGTTGCGTGTTTAACAAAATATTAATGTTGTCATTTATTCTATTCTTATTTTTTAATAAGCAGGTTGAAATGTGCTGAAAATTCTGTTGTTAGATGTGTGTGTTTGTATAATGTTGACATTGGTGAAATGTGATGTTCATTTTTTTGGTTGATGGTTTATAGTGTGGTTTTTATACCAGCAAAGTCATATTGGTCATCTCTCATCATCGGAGTTGCTACAATTATTTAAACTAAATTTTTTTGCTGGGTTTCATTGTTCTTCAATTTTACACATCAGAATGACGATAATCCTGGATACTATCAGCAAGCATTGTACTCATAGTGATCTCGCTAATTATTTTTTTTGTGAATATATTGCAGGGTTATTTTTCTGGCGGATATTAATTACGCTACGGATTTTAAGTTGTAGGAAGGCGGCAAGTGAGAGAATCCCGCTGATCTTACTCCAGTAAGTGACCCAGGCGTTCATCATACAATTCCACTCACCTTTAGTTCATGAATTGTTATCTGTCAATGCGATTTTTGTTGCAGGTAATTATATTTTCTAATAAGGAAAATAAATCGAGCTTGATTTTAATGATCAATAAAATCATATGGATGCTGATTTCTCTTGAGGTGTTCGTCACAATCTGTCATCTTTGTTTTTACATTTGCTGACAATCTACCCTTGTATTTTTTAAGCTTGTGATATAATTAACATTGTGAAATGAGAAAAAAACAATTAAAGATCAATCGATAATAGGTTGAGATATGCTTAAAAATTCGCTAAAGATTAGCAGTCAAGGATATCCAGTGGTTCTGAAACTGGTCGATTTTCTTGTTATCAATATTACGTTGATTTTTAGCGCGCACCTGTTAGGTTTGGTGCCATTTAAAACTATTATCATCCTTAGTATTCTGTTCTCTACTTTCTTCTTATTATTCGCTGAGTACACTAAAATGTATCAGCAAAAAATTAAAACCATTGGTTTACGCAACCAGAAGCGGCTGCTTGGGTGTACCCTTCTGGCTATCTTTTTTAACGAACTGCTCAGTATGATGGTTCTTGAACCTGACTCACTTGGATACCTGGAGCCACTGGCACCTCCTTTTTGTTCAGCCATTATCTACTGGTATTTTATTCCGCTGCCTTTTCTCTACTATATCCGTTTTTTTCTTTTCAAATACTCCGCTAGGAAAAGTGTTCGCGTTGCTGTGATTGGGCTTACCGAGAATGGTCTGGCGGCGGAAAGCGCATTGACCACTGAATATGCCAACATCAAATTAGATCTGGCATTTTATGATGAGCGCAGCCCATCCCGTTGCGGCGAGGTGGTGGACAAAATAAAAAGTCCTTTTCGTGGTTCGGTGATCAATTTAGTTGAAGAAGCCAGGCAGGGGAATATAGATGAGATCTATATTGCGCTACCGATGGTGGCCTTACAGCGAATTCGTCACTTTTTGGCGATGATGTCTGACACTACGGTTGATACCTATATTGTGCCTGATTTTTATACCTACAGTAACAATATGTCCAAGCTGCGGTCGATCCACAACCTACAAACCATCGGCATCTTTAGCTCCCCGTTTGAAGGGGCTGGCTCGTTTATTAAGCGGGCGGAAGATCTGGTTTTGGGCAGTATCATTATGGTGATGATTTCCTCGCTAATGTTAGCCATTGCCATTGGGATCAAACTCACTTCGCGCGGGCCGGTTTTTTTCAAGCAAGATCGGTATGGCCTGAGCGGGCAAAAAATTAAGGTCTGGAAGTTTCGCTCAATGCGAGTGATGGAGAACGCGGACACCGTTATCCAGGCCACAAAAAACGATCCACGGGTGACAAAATTCGGCAGTTTTTTACGTCGTACCTCACTCGATGAGTTACCGCAATTTATTAATGTATTGCAGGGCAGTATGTCGATTGTCGGTCCCAGACCGCATGCGGTTACGCATAATGAGCAGTATCGCAAGCAGGTCGAAAATTACATGATCCGCCATAAAGTGAAGCCAGGAATCACCGGTCTCGCGCAGATCAACGGGTTTCGTGGGGAAATCGATGCGCTTTATAAGATGGAAAAACGTGTCCAGTATGACATTGAATATATTCAGAACTGGTCATTATGGCTGGATATAAAAATTATTATTAAAACTATTTTCAAAGGATTTGTCGGTAAGAATGCATACTAAAATAATCGTTATTACCGGGATCGTGATATCGCAGTCCGCATGGGCTGATTTGACACCGAAATCACACATTGGCTTTGCGGGGATCGACTTCCAGGGCAAGGTTGGGGTGGATTATGGCTATGATGATAACGTGACTTATCAGCCGCATAACCGCGATGCTAAAGGTTCCGCTTTTCAGAGTGCAGCGCCCGTGCTGAGTATGATCGGTGAGCGCGGCCAGGATAAGTATTTGCTGATGTATTCTGGCGATTACCGTCACTACTCCAGCGATTCCGCCGACAACTATAACGATCATTTTTTCCGTTTTAACGGTGCATGGCGCTACGGACAAATGCACGGCTTAACCCTGAATCTGGAGGATTCGCTTGGGCATGAAGATCGTGGTCGCGATATCACGGAAGGTTTTCTGCCGGGCCAGTTTCGCCAGTTTGGAATAACCTCGCCGTTATCGACGAATTTTATCAATAGTGAATTGCGCTACAGCTATGGTGCGCCGGATGGGCGCGGTAAAGCAGAACTGGCGTTGTTATACAAAAAATTGACGTTCGGCAATACGTCGGAGGTTCAGGATACCAGTGAGGATTTTTACAATTACATCCAGCAGCAGGAGTGGCATGAAAATAGCCTGGTTGCGGAGATTTTTGATCAATACACCTCGAGAACGCGTTTTCGCTATAGTTTTATTACGAACCAACGTCATTACGATAACAACTCAGAAAAAGACAGTAATGAATACTATTTGCTTTACGGCCTGAAATCACAGTTGACGGGTAAAACCAATGTCGACATGAATATTTCGTGGTTGTACAAAACATTTGAAAACGATCCAAACTCGCATGATTTTAATGGTCTAAACTGGGACATAAAAGGAGAGTGGAAACCGTTACAACAGTCTGTTTTCACAGCGCACTCGTCGCAAAGTATTAAAGACCCATCGGAAGTTGGGGGATATATTTTAGTGACACAATATGGGGTTTCGTACCAGCATTTCTGGTTGGGTAATCGTTTTTCTACTCTGCTCGATTACTCATACACCACGGAAGACTATAAAAAACAGAACAAGGATCGGCATGATAAAAATGGTGTATTTAGCGTTACCATGAGCTATGACTATACGCCGTCGGTTAATTTTGAGATTAAATATCAGTTAGATACATTGAATTCTAATAAGGATACTGATTCGTTTTATATCGGTCCCAATGACAATCAGGAAGTCATCAGAACGCTCGGTTATGATAATTCTATGATTATGCTTACAGCTAAGGTTCAGATCTAAAATGAAAATAATAGAACTGTGCGCGTTTATGCTATTCAGTATCCTGTTGGTCGGATGCGCAACGTCCAGGCCACCATTAACGGACGATCCTGCTGCGAGTGCAGCGGATTACCATCTTGGTGCCGGGGATACGGTCAATATCGTGGTTTACGGTGAACCCGAGATGACCATGAAATTTATCGTTGATAAGAGTGGGACACTCAATTTCCCCTATATTGGTGCGCTCGTATTAAAAGATAAAACGCCAGAACAGGTTAGTGCGGAATTAACGCAACGCCTGCGTAATGGTTATATGGTCAATCCCATGGTGACGGTCAGCGTCGCTGAATTCCGTAAATACTACGTTTCAGGCGAAGTGAAAAGTCCAAATGGTTTCGCGTATGAGCCGGGGCTTACCGTGGAGAAAGCTATTGCTCAGGCTGGCGGATTTACCGATCGCGCCGACCGGAAAGATATCAATATTCGCCAGTCGGGCAGCAATCAACTGCTGGAGAATGTGGATTTAACGCACTCGGTGCGTCCTGGGGACGTCGTGATCATTGGCATGGGGTTCTTCTAACGATGAAACTATCTATAGTCGAAAACGGCAAAAAGCGAGAAAACGCAGTTGAACTCTCCCGTTTTGCCAAAGAACTGAAAAAGAATGCCTGGAAAATCGCGCTTACCGGAATTATCGCCGGGGCGGTGGCGTATCCCTTGATCAGCATGATGACATCAAAGTATGTGTCGACGGCGACGGTGCTGATAAAGGCACAAGCCGATAACGTTTCGCCGTTTCCTCAGGTTGATGGCTTTGATTCAACGCGTAGCGGTTACTACGAAACGCAATATGCGCTGATGCAGTCGCGAATTATCCTTGAGCAGGCGGTACGCGACCTGAAGCTGGATGAAAATCCTGACTTCAATGGCGATAAATCGGCAGCTGTCGGGGCTGATGGCAGTGAACATCGGCAGCAGAGAGTCGACCAGGCGCTGAAGACTTTGTCGCAACACCTGAAGGTCATCGGCATTCGTACGACCAATCTGGCGTCTATTTCCTATGAATCCCCCTCACCACAGCGTTCGGCTGAGATAGCCAACGGCGTCGCGCAGGCTTTTATCAACTACACGGTCGAGCAAAAGCGGCAAAAAGTGGAGAAAGCGAAAGCGCTGAATGCTGAAAAGATGGACGAGATTCAGGCGTCGATCGCCAAACAAAAAGAGGAGATGGATGGTTACCTGAAAAATGCCGGATTGTTAACCTTCCGCGGTATCGATGGTTTTGAAACCGAGCAGCTTAGCATTGTGACCAATCGTCTGGCCGATGCGACCCAGCGCCGGGTCGCGGCGGAGTCAGTGTATAACGAAGTGAATAGCGGAGGGAAATCCCTCGAGAGCATCATTTCACAGCCATCTGTTTCTGACCATGCCCAGATTCAGGACTTACGTATTGCGCTGATTCAGGCGCAGCGCACGCTGTCGGAACAGCGAAAACTGTATGGGCCGAAACATGCGACGATTTTAAAAGCGGAAGCCGATGTTCAGTCGATCCAGAGCCAGACGGCGCGGGTCCTTGGCGAACTGAAAACAGGGTTGCGTCAGCAATATCTGGCCACGCTTGCGGATGAAAATAACTACCGGCAGCAGCTGGCGCAGCAAAAAGAGATATTCCAGAAAATGGCGTCAAAGCGGGATATCTACAACAGCCAAAAACTGTCGCTGGATAAAATGGAAGAGCTGTATAAAACCCTTTATCAGCGGACTCAGGAGCTGTCGCTGTCCGGCGTCAATGCCGACGCGGTGCTGTACGATCCTGCTGTACCCCCATTGAAACCGGCTAAGCCGAATAAGTCATTACTGTTGGTGATGGTGGTCTTGATGGCGGTGTTGTTTAGCATCCTGTACTTCATCGTCAAAGCGGCAATGGACAATTCTATTCGCACCCTGAGTCGCATGAGCAAATGCCTTAACCTCGCACCGCTGGGTGAGATCCGCCGGTTTAGCGGAGTAACAGGGCGGGCGCAAGTTCGGGATATGATTTTGAAGAATCCGCTGAATGCCGACATTGTTCACGGTATCCGCACCCGGATAATGCTTGATAGCAGGCCATTACAGATAGTCGCTGTGGCTTCTACAGAGCACGGCGAGGGGCGTTCTCTGCTGGCTAATTTGCTGGCGAGCTCGTTCAGTTTTGATCAGAAAACGCTGCTTATTGATGCCGATTTTTTTAATAACGATGGCTTATCCTCTGAGCTTGCTAGCGCAGCATCTGCGGGCGTGGCGGAGCTGCTGCGCGGCGAAACCGTGCTGGAAAACGTGCGGATGACGATCAATGAGAATCTCGATTTCATCCCACGCGGTAAGTCCACCATCTCTTCTTTGCTGATGCTGTCGTCGGGAAATGTTGAACCCTTAATGCGTGAGCTGAGGTCGCGCTATAAGCGCATTATTATTGATGTTGCGGCGGTGAATCAAAGCCAGGATATTCAGCTGATTAAGCGAGCCGCCGACGGGGTTGTTTTCATCGTGAAAGCCGGAGTGGGGTCGGTGCAGACCATTACCCGCGCGCTGGACACGATAGAGGATAATCATGGCGTGGTGATTGGCGCGGTGCTGAACGGGGTCGAGGAAAAAAACCTCGAAACGCAAGAAGGACTGCGTTCTCTGAACTTCAGTACTGACCAACTGATGACGACGCCAGGCCGCGTATGAGTCTACTGAAGAGCGCTTCCACGATAGCCGGCTCATCCGTCATTTCGCAGTTGATTGGTGCGTTGTCTATCTGGTTGATCTCACATAAGTATGACATGGCCGAGGTCGGGCTGTATGCGCTCAACTACAGTATTGCCGTGGTGGGCGCTCAGGTCTGTACCTTTGCTTCACAGCTGTTAATTCCTAAACAGCAGGACGACGAACTGGTGCAGAATGTCGTGTTTTGTCTGATTCAAAGCACGATTATTGCGCTACCGTACGCCGTACTGACCGCGTGGTTGTTTCACCAGAATATCCTGTTTCTCTATTTGCTGACGCTGGCAACGGCGTGGGTTTTAATCTCGGAAAACCTGTCGCTACGCACGGCCAACTTTCGTTTTCTGATCTTCCAGCGTATTTCTGTTTCTGTGGTAGTCGTGCTTTCTGTACTGTTTACGCACCATGTACAGCTGTTTTATTGGTCGTGGGCGTGCGCGACGATGGTGCTGACCATAAGCTGTATTTTACATTCGTTTGATATTCGCTCGGTGACGTCTCAGCATCTTCGCCCAATGAATAATTGGCTGTTCTTTAAGGACAATATTCATCACATCAGCAAAGTCGGCAGCGCTGAGGTGCTGGCGATGGCCAGCAGCAATTTGCCAATTATGCTGATTAACTTCTGGTTCTCGGCACTGACGGCGGGCTATTTTTCCGTTGTCAGCCGCTTCTGCCTGGCCCCGGTGGTGATTATTGGCAATGCGGTACGCAATACCATTTTCTCCAAGTGGTCTATTGATTTTCGTAATAACACCTTTAATTATCAGGAATATACCAAGGTCCGTTTACTGCTTTTAGTGCTCGGGGTGGTCTGTACCCTCGGGGTCTTTATTTTCTACCCGATAGTGATGCGGCTTGGATTTAGTGAAGACTGGATTAACTCCATTGAGACATCACGCTATATGTTGCCCTATTTGTTCCCGGCACTGGCGATCAGTCCTTTGACGGTGATTGAGCTTATTTTTGGTTCCCATCGCTATTTTCTGCGCATCCAACTGGAACAGCTGGCGATTGTGCTGTTTGCTTTTGTTATCACGCCCTATTTTTACAAAGACTATGCAACGTCGGTCATCTTGTTTTCTTCACTGACATTTATTCGCTATGCCTTCATTTATCTGAAAATGAACAAGCGAGCCAATCTCCTGAAAGACAGGCCGGTGATACTATGACGCTGAATACCGGGTATTATTTACAGGTATATACCTTTATCACGCTGATCCTGTGTGGTCTGGTGCAATATTTTACCGGCATGCAGTCGGTGCTGTGGATCCCGTTCTTTCTGACGCTGCTGATGGTTGGATTAATGGTGATGCAAACACGTGAGAGCCCGCTGCATCTGGATGCGCAGGAGACCATTATTCTTGCGTTGTATTTCTCTTTTCTGGTGCTGGCTGGGACTTCGACGCTGCTGCAGGGGGGGATAACCGTTGCGATTGTCGCCTTTAAAAATGAAATTGCACTGTCGCTGGTCATGATCTGTTTGCTGCTGGGATTCTGCCGGGAGTCGCAGATTTATCGGGCTACGCGCTATCTGTATTGGGTGTTTTATGCGCAAATCCCGGTGATGATCTATCAGGTATTGCTGGTGGTTCCCCAGCGCGTGGCCCAGCGCGGCGAAGAGGAAAAATGGGACTCGGTGGTCGGGACGTTTGGCGGCGACCCAATGGGCGGCGGTAATACGGCCGCAATGGGGTTATTTTGCCTGCTGATTATGTTGCTCAAACTCTCGGAATATAAACACGGACTGACGACGTTTAAATCCATGGCGCTGCATATTATTCTTGGATTTGGACTGTGTATCATTGGCGAAGTGAAGTTTGTCATCCTGCTTTCGCCGGTATTCCTGGCCTGGGTATGGATTTCGCCGAGCTATGTTAAAGACATCAATAGAATAAACCTTAAAACGTTGTTGATGATTATCGCGAGCATGCTGGTGCTCATCGGCCTGTCGATTATGATTCTGGCCTGGTATTATTCCTCGGCTTTTGGCGGCGATCCGACAAAAAGCGCCTTCAGCGTTTTCATCGATTCACTCAGCTATATTTTTGACCCTAACTACATCATGTCCACCGGAGAGCTGGGGCGCTTCACGACGTTTCTGTTCTGGCTGAAAAATAACGATCTTTGGGGGCTGTCCGGTACGCTGTTTGGTTACGGACTGAACGCAACGAACAGCGGAAGCACGGTATCACCAGGGTTTTTGAATATTGTCTATAACCTGATTCTGGACTCCACGTCCCTGAGTATGCTGCTGTGGGAAATAGGCGTTATTGGCACGCTGCTGTTTATTGGCCTGTTTATTTATATTCTGAAAGTGTGTCAGCCAAAGCCTGTGCTGGCGCTTGAACAACTGGACCAGCAGGACCTGCAATTATTGAGCTTTGCGCCAGCTTATAACGCTTTTGCAATCGCTTGTTTAGTGAGCTTACCTTACAGCCAGATTTTGATGATAACGCCGATGCTACAGTTCCTGTTTTATCTCTCCCTCGGTTCAAGCTTAGTGATTCGTCGCACCGTTCTTCGCAGTGCAGGAGGAGGGTATGGATAATAACCCGTTTATTTCGGTGAGTATTAAGACGCTCAACGAAGCGAAAGGTATTGAGAAAACTATCGACAGCATCCGCCGACAGCTGGTGGGATATCCACATAAAATTATTGTGGCCGATAGCTTGTCGACCGATAGCACCCAGCAGCTGGCGGTGAATAAAGGGGTGACGGTGGTGTCATTAACGGAGCCTGGCGATCGCTGCTGCGGCGTAGGACACCAACTGGGCTACCTTTATAGCGAAGGCGAGTACCTGCTGCTGATGGACGGCGATATGGAGCTGGAAGACGGGTTCGTCGATCGGGCGGTCGCCTTTTTACAGGCCCATGAGGAATATGCCGGTGTGGCGGGGACCGTCGAAATGGATGATGCGGCGAACTATGAGTTTAAATCCCGTAAGCAGCGAATTAATCAGATCTATCCCGTGGGTGATTGTGACCATTTAGGCGGCGGCGGGCTGTATCGCCGCGCGGCGATTGAAAAGATTGGTTATCTGACTAACCGGAATTTGCACGCATATGAAGAAGCTGAACTAGGGCTGAGATTAACCGATGCCGGATACAAACTGCGTCGCCTGGACATCCCTTATTTTAGTCATACTTCTCATACTCTGCCGACCTTCAAGATGCTCAAGCATCGCTGGTTAAGCGGCTACTACCAGGCGCCGGGAGAGCTTTTACGCTGTAGCTGGGGAACACCGTATTTCACACGCGCGCTCAAAATGGTCAAAAATGAGGCGGTATTTGCGCTGTATTTGCTCATCCTGTTTGCCGCGTTGATAACCGTCAACGGCAGTGTTATTGCCGTGGTGTTGCTGCCATTACTGGCCTTCACACTGTGGAAAATTGTGCAAAATCGTTCATTAAACGATGGGGTTCAAAGCGTCATTAATATGATTGTCCGTTCCGCGGGATTGCTCAAAGGGAGTCTTAATCCGGTACGCGATCCGCTGACTCCGCCCAACAGTAAAATCATTCAACAATAATAAGGGCTGGTGTAATGAAAATTTTATTGGTTAACAAGTTTTTCTTTATTAAGGGCGGTGCGGAAACGGTTTATTTTCAAGAGCGCGAAATGCTGAAAAAGGCCGGCGTGCAGGTGATTGATTTTTCGATGCAGCATGAAAAAAATTTCCCCTCGGACTATGCGGATTTTTTTGTCAAAAATATTGATTACCATAAAGAAAGTAACCTGTTAGGCGGTATTAAAACAGCGGTTAACTTTATTCATAATGCTGAAGCTTGCCGCAATATGCAGGTATTGCTGCAAAAAGAACGCCCGGATATTGTTCACTTTCATAATATCTATCATCAGCTCACGCCCGCGTTGATTAAAGTGGCGCGCAATTTTGGCTGTAAAACGGTGTTGACCGCCCATGACTATAAGATTGTTTGCCCCTCCTACTCAATGCTACGCGACGGAAAAGTGTGCGATGCCTGCATAACCGGGACGGTTTTCAATGCGTTCAGATACCGCTGCCAGGAAGGCTCAGCCGCAAAAAGCTTACTGCTCTCTTTAGAAGCCACCTGGCAATACATCGCCCAAAATTACCAGGCGCTGGATGTGATTGTATCCCCCAGCGCATTTTTACGCGGCATTTTGCTACGCACGCTACCGAATTCGCGTATTGATGTGATCGTCAACGGCGTAGACGACAGCCAGCCTGTTGATGCCACAAGCGATGAAGGCTATATGCTGTACTTCGGTCGCCTGAGCCGCGAAAAGGGGGTGGCAACGTTGTTGGCGGCCCACCAGAAAATGCGTAACCCGGCGACGCTGAAAATTGTCGGCCACGGCCCACTGCATGACGAGTTGGCCGCTAAATATCCTGACGTGGAGTTTTTAGGATATGTGCAGCAAGGAGAAGGCCTTAATAAGCTAATTAAGCACGCCCGGGCGGTGATCCTGCCTTCAGAGTGTTATGAAAACTGTTCGATGGCGGTATTAGAAGCAATGTCTTTTGCGAAGCCGGTAATTGGCTCACGTATTGGCGGTATCCCTGAACAAATTCGTGATGGCGTTGAAGGAATTTTATTTACGCCGGGCAATGCGCAGGAGCTGGCGGAGGCGATGGATGTGCTGGTTGAAGACCCGGAGAAAGCACGGGTGATGGGCTTGAATGGACGTCAACGGCTGAGTGAGAAATATGCGCTCAGCAAGCATATGGAGACGTTGCAGGCATTGTATAAAGAACTGCTGGGCAGGCCATAGTATGCGTAAAAAAATAACGGTATTTGGTACTCGTGGTATTCCTGATGTACTGGGTGGGGTAGAAACGCACTGCCAGCATCTTTATCCGGTAATTAAGCAGCTGTGTAATGTTGATATTTGCGTGATCGCCCGCTCACCGTATGTGAATTACACACGCTCATCGTATAAGAACGTCGAAACCTATGCGCTGTGGGCGCCTAAGAAGCGCTCACTGGAAGCGATTGTTCATTCCGTTTTAGCCGCGTTCAGAACCTGCGTTGATCGTTCGGATATTGTGCACGTCCATGCTATCGGTCCGGGGCTGGTTATTCCGTTATTACGTCTGATGGGTAAAAAGGTAGTTTTCACCCACCATGGCCCTGACTACGATCGTCAGAAATGGGGATACGTCGCCAGGAAAATATTATTACTCGGTGAACGCTGGGCGGTAAGACATGCCAGTGAGGTGATTGTTATTTCAGAGGTTATTAATCAACTGATCCAGAAGAAGCATGGTCGCTATGACGCGCATTTGATTCACAATGGCGTGAACGAACCGCGAGCGTTATCAGAACACACCCTTCACAACACGCTGTCCCGCTATGGACTCCAGCCAAAAAACTATCTCGTGGTGGTGGGAAGATTCGTGGAAGAAAAAGGCATGCATGATGCCATTTCTGCCTGGAAACAAAGCGGTTTGACGATGCCGTTGGTATTAATCGGCGATGCGGATCATCCGACCGAATACAGTATTCGCCTTAAGCAGCAGGCCGCCGATACGCCAGGCGTGGTGATGACCGGATTTTTACGCGGCGATGAGTTACAGGCGGTGTTTTCGCAGGCAAATCTGTTCGTCATGCCTTCGTATCATGAGGGATTACCGATAGCGCTGCTGGAGGCCATGTCCTTTTCTTTGCCTGCTGTGGTGAGCGATATTCCTGCGAATCTGGAAGTACAGTTACCCGCAGAGGCGTATTTTCAGGTAGGCAATTTGACCAGTTTGGCCGGGAAAATGACGGCGTGGGCAGCAGTAAAGAGCGTTGACTATAGTGTATATTTGAAAAACTATAACTGGCATGAAATTGCCAGAAAAACGGTCAACGTCTATCACTCTATTGATAAAGATATAGGTTAATTTTGCCCAGTCCTCAGAACCGCCCGCCCGTCATTGAACGATTTTATACTCATCTTGATGAGCAGATTGCGCAGGGGTTGACCCCAGAGCAAAAAGAGGGAGTGGAAAATGCGATCCTGGCCTCGACTCTGGCTTCGCGGCATCAGATAGATATTCGCAGAAGCTTTCCTTTTTTCGGTAAGCGTTTTTATCTGGTCTTTTTATTTGGCAGAGATTTACGTCGGCAACATCGCCAGGAATCGACTTTGTCGAGGATCTTGCTTACGTTTTTGTTGCTGTTCGCCGTGCTGTTCGTCACCTGCTGCGTATTGCTGACGCTTTACATGATCAAATCAGCGTTGGGTATTGATGTGTTCCAGAATTTTCACGTGGGTATTTGGGACTGGTGGCTAAGCCTGAAAGGCCACTAGCGTTAACCAACTGGTGGAGGGCGTTGCTGCGATGAAGAGTCAATGGGTTTCTGCGCTGTTGTGTCTGTTCTGTCCGTTGACGGTAATCGCTGCATTAACGACCGTTACCCCTAAAGCCGTGACCGGCCCGCTGACTAACCCCGGGATAGGGGTAGCCAGTTTTCATCAGGGTTACGGTGAAACGCTGGGCCAGGCGGATTACCCTAATACCGGGTTTGAATATGAACGTTTCTACTGGCGGGACCTTGAGCCCGTGGAAGGCCAGTACAATTTTGCGCTGGTTGATGATGCCTTCAAATACGCGGCGGCGCATCGACCCGCGATGAACGTAGGGCTGCGGTTTATGGCGCTTGCGGAACCGGAAAGCGGTCCGCAGATCCCTGACTGGCTGATTAAAAAAGGAGTGAAAGGTACATGGACACCCGATCATAAAACCTTTGCCCCGGATCTCGACGACCCCCTGTTTATTGCCTACAGCCAGCGGCTGCTGAATGCCTTTGGTAAGCGTTACGATGGCAATCAGAATCTGGCTTTTGTGGATATTGGCATGGTAGGAGCGTGGGGAGAATGGCATAACAGCAACTTTCCGACGCTGAAACCCTTGCTGGAAAGATACACGACGGCTCAACTGGATCGCTACGTCGCCATGCACTTTGCTGCATTTCCCGTGACGCCAAAAATTATGCTGATGAGCGGCGGGCAAAGCCTGGCCAATGCGGTGGCGCGAGGGGCGGGATGGCGCGCGGACTGTTGGGGAGACCTGCGCGTGTTTTCTGATAGCTGGAATCATATGCAAGATGATTACCCGCAACGATTGCTGGCCGCTCAGAAAAGTTATTCAGGGTTCGATGATGCCTGGAAACGATCGCCGGTGAGTCTGGAAATATGCTCGTATATGCTGGACTGGAAAAATATCTTTAAGTATACGCCCGATGAAGTGCAGGGTATTTTTAACTGGGCGGTGACTCATCATGTCAGTACCATCAACCTGAAATCGCGAAAGGTGCCCGGTGAGTATCGGCCCATTGTCGACGATGCGCTGACAAAGCTGGGTTATCGCTTTCGTTTAGCCTCTCTGAGTCACGAATCAGTGTGGGAAAACGGCCAAACGCTGGCGCTGGTGAGCACCTGGTATAATGACGGGAATGCACCGATTTATCTTCCCTACACGCTGTCATTTCGCATTATTAATGATGCCAATAAGGTGGTTGCCCAGGGGAATTCGCCGGAAGATATTCGTCGCTGGCTACCGGGTAAACATCAGCTGAATTATTCGCTGCCCATGCCCGGTGCGCTGCCAGGAGGGAATTACTTTATTGAGGTGGCGATCGTGGATAAATCAGGCACAGCAAGAATTAACTTTGCCAATGAAGGGGGGCAGAGCAGCGGCTGGTATCGGGTATCAATGTTGACGGTGCGTTAAGTCGCGGCAATGCGCCTGCGGTCAGACGCATTTCCGCTGGGTGTTAAACCTGATAACCATCAGGATTATTTTTCTGCCAGTTCCATGTGTCGCGCATCATATCGTCAAGCGTGTGGGTTGCCTGCCAGCCCAGCTCTTTGTGCGCCAGCGACGGGTCCGACCAACACTCGGCGATGTCCCCTGGCCTTCTTGCAACAATCTGATAATTTATTTTTGTTTGTGCTGCTTTTTCAAAGGCCGCAATAAGATTCATCACCGAATAGCCAATGCCGGTCCCGAGGTTAATCACCTTATAAGCCGCGCCTTTACCCTGGCAATCCAAAGCTGCTAAATGACCGGTTGCCAGATCCATAACATGAATATAATCACGTACCCCTGTGCCATCTGGGGTTGGGTAGTCATTGCCAAACACCGATACGGTTTCCAGCTTGCCAATGGCGACCTGAGAAATATACGGAACCAGGTTATTGGGGATACCGTTAGGATCTTCACCGATTCGGCCTGATGGGTGGGCGCCGACGGGGTTAAAATAGCGCAGACAGGTGATGCGAAACTCGGGGTGTGCGCGGGAAAAATCCGCCAGAATCTGTTCGACCATTAATTTGGAGGTGCCATACGGATTCGTTGTGCCCCCGGTGCGTGAATCTTCGCTAAGCGGCACGCTTTCCGGGTCGCCGTAAACCGTTGCGGAAGAACTGAATATTAAGCTGTTCACACCCGCAGCCTGCATTTCACTCAGTAAAACCAGCGTCCCAGTGACATTATTATCATAATAAGCAAGTGGCTTTTCTAGTGACTCTGAAACCGATTTTAATCCTGCAAAATGAATAACATCGGTAATAGCATGGCGAGAGAAAATTGTGCTTAATACCTCTCTGTCCAGGACGTCGGCGATGTAGATAACAGGTTCTCTACCGGTGAGTTCCGCGACCCGATTTAATGATGTTTGCGAGGCATTTGAGAGATTATCGATGACCACAACCTCATCACCTCTTTCCAGAAGCGTTAAAACGGTATGTGAGCCAATATAACCCGCGCCACCTGTGACAAGAATTGCCATACAGCCTCCAGCGAAATCTTATAAAAAAGATCGTTGATTCACCAATGCCACTGTTAAAAATAAAGAACTATTGATGGCGTCTGGTAAGGTATAAATTCCTGTATTTCACCATGCACTTATAAGATATTTTTTTGAGTATTGATAAAAAACTGAATGCACTTATCTTGCTATCATAAACAATATAGCTATCCGTGAAGTTAAACGTGTGAACGCCGTCGCTTTGGTTGATGGTGGCATTGATCTGTGTAACCAGGTTTTCATCAAAAATCGAGGCGTTTAGTGAAACTAATTCTTTGATGTAAATGGATTTTCCATAGGTTTCCGGTGTGCATTCCTGAGTGAGGATGTACAGCTTGCTGTCGATGCTATGGGGTGCGCCCGCTCCCCGCTGATGCGGATTGCACAGCTGCAAGGTGGGTGTTATTTTCTGCCACGGACCGCTTACACTATCAGCAGTATGGATCATCAGCTCATTATTCATTGTCGTCGACAACAGATAACAGCCATCATTACGTGAAATAAACACGTTATCTGTTAATGCAGTACCAGAGATTAATACTTTAATGGGCTTCCAGTACCGAGGGAAATCAACGCACTGGAATAAGATAACCTCTTTTCTTTCTGACGACTCAGGGATCATAAAGAGTTGGTCATTGTCCTTAAAGATAAAAGGGAAGGATAAATGACATTTCAGATAATCAAAGCCGTCGAGTTTCATATCGTCGAGTTCAACTAAATCGGCATCAAGTATACGGCAGCGCAGTATTCCCTTCGAATTACGAAAGCTTAATGCTTCATAAAAAATATAAATCTTATTATCTCTTTCGATGATGAAAGGATCGGCCTGGAAAGTATATTTCTTTTTTAACTGCTGAGCGGGAGTATGGCTCAGGATATCCAGCGTGTTGCTGGGAAATGAATGCAAACCATTATCCTTAATAATCATGATGTCCCACGACTCATGATAAAATAGCATATTTATTATTTTTTTATATTTGGCTTGCATTCGCACCTGTTCCTTTTGTTGCTTCAACTCACTGAGTACCTATACGGCAACATTAACGGTTAGTTTAAAAGCTAGTAGCAAGCGTGTTTTTTGTCCACTAACAGAAATAGTGGTAGGGGGAAGGCGTGGCGCTGCCAGAGCATCCTTGCTCCAGATGAAGGTTTTACTCGAAATGTACCTGCGGATTCTCTGCCAGTGAAACGTACGTTTTGCTGTTTTTATCCAGCGTACGGATCTCACCGCTTTCAATGTCGTACACCCAACCGTGCAGGCGCAGCGCATTATTACGCAGTCCGACAGCGACCGAAGGATGCGTTTTAATGTTATTCAGCTGAGCGATGACGTTCTCTTCCACCATGGCATTAACTTTATCGGTTTCGTTATCCCAGGTTTTCTTATCAACTACCGCTTTCGCCGCATCGGCATAGTGCAGCCAGTGAGCAACCGCGGGCATCGGATCCAGGCACTGGCTGGCGGCAATGGCTTTCATTGCGCCGCAGTTGGAGTGACCACAGATGACGATATCCGTCACGCCTAATGCGACAACCGCGTATTCGATGGTGGCAGACACCCCACCAGGCTCCGGGCCAAAAGACGGGACGATATTGCCGGCGTTGCGGATAACGAAAAGCTGCCCTGGCTCCTGCTGCGTGACCAGTTCTGGTACCAGACGACTATCTGAGCAGGAGATGAAAAGCGCTTTAGGATTCTGGCTGGAGGCCAGGCTGCGAAAGAGTTCCTTACGTTGAGGGAAAATCTCTTTTTGGAAGTTGAGGAAGCCCTCAATGATATGTTGCATAGCAGTGTCTCTTTTCTCTGTTTAAGCAGGTTATGATGAAGATCACACTTTCCAGTTTAACACCCGCTGACAGAAGAGAAAGAGTTTATAGCCGTTCAGTGGGGATCTTTGGGTTATTTAGCCCTGACGCGGCAGGGCAAATATTGAGCGTAGTGCTATGCGTTCTGCCTTTTCTGGTATGCCTCTTTTAGTCTGTTCATGACCTCTTCCAGTACGGATCGCGGACAGCCAACGTTTAATCGCATGTGACCTTCTCCACCTGGGCCATATTGTGAGCCAGGCGACAGAGCAAGCCGGGCATCATGGACAAAAAAAGCACTTAGCTGTTCATCGTTAAGACCCATTTTTTCAGCATTCAGAAACAGCAGGTAAGATGCGCCACCGTATACGATTGAGATCAAAGGGCAGTGTTTCTCAATTTCAGCCTTTACATACGCTATATTGTCAGCCAGATAGGCCAATAATTTCTGGTGCCAGTCACCGCAGTGAGTATAAGCACTGTAAATGGCCGCCTGCTGTAACGAATGCGCCTCGGCAAGATAGCAATTATCAAGAAAATGATAGAACCGATCGCGTAGTTCATCATTCTGAACAATGGCGATCCCGCCTTGTATCGCGGCGGTGTTAAAGGTCTTACTGATAGAGGCAAGCACAATTGACTGACTGTTCAACCCCTCATTGATGGTGAAAAATGGGAGGTGCGATTTACCGGGTAAGGTTAAATCGCAGTGAACTTCATCCGCGATCACGATGACTCCAGCGTCATGACAATAGCGACTTATTCTTTCAAGCGTCTCGCGGTGCCATACCATCCCACCAGGATTATGCGGAGAAGGAAAAAGAAACATTTTGCACTTTTTAAGCTTCTCTCTGAAATCGTGCCAGTCTAATTCGTACCCCCCATTTTTCTCGATTAGGCAGGTTTGTACCAGATTTCTGCCGCTGGTTTTGACAAGGTTGGGGTAGGGATCGTATATCGGGCTACAGGTTAATATATTATCCCCTGAACGGGTGAGTGCCATCAAAGATAACACGATGGTTTTGATGACCCCCGGAATAAAATGCACCCAATGCGGCTGAATAGTGCTGCCATACTGTTTCGCGTACCACTGGATAACCGCATCTTTCCACTGTGGATAATCCAGGTTATAGCCCTGAACGGGCTGTTCTATAACCGAACGTAGCGTATGCATAATCGGCTCTGGCGTGGCAAAATCCATATCTGCAATCCACAGCGGTAATACGTCGTTGGTGCCGTACATCTGTTGTAATTGCCCGTACTTACGACAGTTAGCATCCCTTGTGACAATATCGTCAAATAAAGACATCGCTGACTCCTGGCCGGTTTTAATCATAAAAGTTAAATAACGAAAAAATAATTGAAGTCTATTGAAAGAAATAACCAGACTATGATTTTTGTTCAACGACATACTCTACGTTGTCATTGGGTTCATATTTGGCGATGCCAATACCCGTTGCCGCCCACAGCAACGCAAAAATGACTCCGCTGTAGCATAAGATTGCCCAGGGTAAATAATCGAGAGTGGTAACGCCCAGCATAGTGGCACAATAAACACCGGAAGCAGACCAGGGAATAATGGGTTCGACGACTGTTCCGGCGTCCTCCGTGGTCCGCGAAAGGTTTTTTGCGGCAAGGCCGCGTTTTTTATATTCATCTTTAAAGGCGTCGCCGCACAACAACAGAGGTAAGGTGCCGTTTGCCGTGCAGGCGCAGATGGTGAACGTGGTGACAATGGTGGTGGCGACCAGGCGAAATGTCGATTTTACCCCTTTTGTCAGTGCGTTAATGACGGTGTGCAGAGAGCCTGTAGCGCTCATCGCCCCGGCAAAACTAAAGGCGCTGAAAACGGTAACGAAACTGCTAAACATCGAAATCGCGCCACCGCGTTCCAGCAAGCGAGAAACATCAGATGACAGTGCAGGGAGGTTATCACCTGTCAGCATCGCGAGCTTAAAGCCACTGACCACCGACTCACCGACTGAGGATGCAGTGAATGCCTGAAAAACTAACGCCAGAATCATCGACACGATGGTCGACAGAAATAACATTGGAATCGGCGGTTTCTTTGACAGTGAACCGTACAAAACGATAATCGGTGGCAGAAGTAGTAGAATATTAAAGTGATAAATTTGGTCGATAGAGCTCATTAAACTGATAATATTAGTCGGTGCACTGGATGAGGCATCAATACCCATCCCCATATAACTGTAAATAACACAGCAGATCACAAAACCAGGGCCAGTGGTCCACAGCAGATGCCCGATATGCGAGTACAGGTTTACGCCTGCCGCCAGTGCGGCCATATTTGTTGAATCCGAAACTGGAGAGAGT
This sequence comes from Citrobacter sp. FP75, assembly GCF_018342065.1. Taxonomy (GTDB): domain Bacteria; phylum Pseudomonadota; class Gammaproteobacteria; order Enterobacterales; family Enterobacteriaceae; genus Citrobacter. The sequence continues at coordinate 668,228 of NZ_JAFDOE010000002.1, forward strand.
TTATCGCCAAACCAGCAGCCTGAGACAATAGCTCCCGCCGCGATGGGAAGCGAGACATTTAGCCCGATAGCGACGCCAATCATGGCAATTCCGACGGTACCAATCGATCCCCAGGACGTTCCGGTACAGACAGAAATGAGCGCTCCCAACAAAAAGGCTGAAATATAGAAATATTGTGGGTTAATCCACTTCAAACCATAATAGATCATCATGGGAATGGTGCCTGACACCATCCATGATCCAATTAAGAAGCCGATACTCGCCACAATGAGTATGACAGGAAGTGCCTCGGATATTTTATTACAAATTGATTGTAGAATATCGTCCCACGTATAGCCGTGCGCGATAGCGATAAATGAAGAAGTCGCCGTTCCCATCAAAATCATGGGTTCTGCACGAATATTAAAAACAAAATATCCGATGCTAATCCCACTTAACATGACTACCATCGGTAATACTGACCAAAAGAAGGATAACTTCTTCCGGTTATTTAAGGTACAGTTATGTTGTTCCATAATTCCATCCCAATAGTTAATGGTTTACAAATCAAGTAAATACCTGTCACAGGTCATGCAGTTGTTGAATGACGTAGTGACTCGCGTTCACAGCGAATGTTATTTTATTAACTGTGTCAGGCTATTTATTCTTGATTTGTCATTTTGATATTCATCTTCGGGTAGTAATATAAGAGTTTGCCTTAATAATACGTTATTCCTCTGCATAAGATTAATGGTTCCGACGCTGTTGGCTTAGTTTGCGATACTGTTGCGGTGGCATACCAACGTATTTATTAAATGAGCTATAAAAACGACTGCTGGAGCGAAAGCCGGCAATTGTAGCGATATCGAGTATCGTTTTATCGGTATCACTCAGTAGCGCGCGGACATGATTGATACGCATGGCGGTAATGTACTGCTTCATGGTCAGCTGCATTACCCGGTGGAAAATGCCCATTGCATAGTTCGGGTTGAGTTTGACGTGTTCGGCAATGGCATCAACCGTCAGCTGTGTGTCGCAGTTTGCGGCGATAAACTCAAGCATCTGGCTGACGTAAAACTGTGAATGTCGCGAAATACCGTTCTTCTGAGTTCGTGGTGTTTTATTACCCAGTAAAGTCTGCCAACCTGAAAGACTAAATCGCTTGAGCATGAGGGCAATTTCATCAATCGCCAACTGGCGAATCTGCTCGTTATCGCTGTTAAGTTCACTCTGCCAGCGCTGGACTTCGAATGTGCTGAGCTGCTGTGACGCTAATGATGTAATGACCATTCCGTGAGTCACATGGTTAATCAGTTCCCTGTCCAGGGGCCAGGATAAAAACAAATGCATCGGCAAGTTGAAGATTGCCATTTGTGTGCACTGTCCTGGGTCGGTGAGTTGATGAGGCGTACAGGCCCAAAATAGTGTGATGTAGCCCTGCTTACTCCGTACAACTTCGTCATTGAAAAGGTATTCTACGTCTCCATCAAACGGAACATTCACCTCAACCTGGCCGTGCCAGTGGCTGTAGGTCATGGCCAACGGCGCTCGCAATTCGACGTCCATACGCTGATACTCGGAATAGAGTGCCAGTGGGCTACGCGTTTTTTTTTCATAACTGCGGCACATATGTGGGTCATGTGGCAGTTGCGGGATACTTTTAGCCATGATGGATTCCTGGATAGTGAGTCTGGCCGGGTGGTAGCGCCAAAGCATGAACATAGCTTAACCGAAAAAAATCGCCGTTATTCTCTCCGTTTTCGCGAAGTTATTCCCAAAAACTCAGATCTCCTGTCAGTCACATGAAGATCTGAGCTATCGGGAATAGCGGGTTCAGCTAACCTTTGCCGTCATCGGCCCAATAAGGGGTACGGGAACATCGCAAGGATGCACAAAAAAATGGAACAAAGAGCCGATCGCTGTTTTAGCGACGCTAAAGCCAGCCGGGATGGCGATATGTTCGGTTTACAACTGTTCCGACAGAATGTGCGCTGGTGTACTAAATCAATCTCTTAATTGAATTCTCTAATGAAAATAACATCGGGTGTTTTAAACCACAAAAATAAGACGTTTTATTGTTTATTGTATCCAGATCTGGATAGATAAGAGCATATCTCTTCTTAGAGAAGCATTCAGTATAGAAATCCATGTGGTTTAATACTTCGGTGTTTAATGGTTTGGCTTTGGTGTATATCTCTTTAGCGAAAGCACTGCATTTACTACAGTTGCAATGACAAGTGGAATAATCAGTAGAGATGATAGAATCATTATTGTCCAGGCTAAACCCCAGTTTTTCTCGCCGGGTATAGGCATCCATTATTCCGCTGGCCTCATGCTTCAATAACACGCTTGTCCATTCACTTCTTTTTAAATATGGGGATAATATATAACTCAGCAACAAGATGGTTCTTTCATTTATCGTCGGGTAGACATTTAACGTGTTTATTTGTTTTGTTATGATGATAAAATATGATGCTATTATAAACCCAAGGCTCCGGGCGGTACTGATCTCCAGATCTCCGTTTCGTTTGTGTGAAGCATAGCCTCCGGATAAGGGTATGAGTACATTTTCGAAAGCTAAAAAATCGGCAATAAACTCCATAGTCCTGTGGTAGGGTAGTTTATTTCCATTGCTCTTAATGAATTCATGGCGATGACATATCAGATGAACCAGTTCATGGAAAAAAACAAAGTTCATAAAAGATTTTGCTGTGTTAAGCGATACCGCTACTGATTTAGTATCAACTCTATTTGCAATCATACAAAGAGCTGTATCAGCTAATGCCGAGTGCTTAAATATTGTGGATAAATCGAGGCTGATGTTTAAGTTGTAGGTTCCTGTAACAATAATCACCCAGGAATAGAATCTTCGATTGATTGCAATAAATGCAGTATCATCTTTAATCTTTATCTGGACTAAGGGTTCATTTTCATAAACAAAACCCCAAACGGATTTCCGCACAGGGATTAATGCGTCACGTCCCAGCCAGGCGTCAAGAGTTAAATCAAGCTCAGTAAAAGAATACCAGGTTATATCGGTGTCAATGTCTGCCGGGGAGCACCAGGACTGATAGGGCCATGAGTCGGGAGTTATATCAGGGAAATCAACATTATTTAATGATTCTCGTATCTGATTCATTTTACTTTACGCCATTAATCAATTGCTTCGTTGACGACCAGAAAGGCAGCGTAGTTGCTATTCTGGCACCTTATGTTCTCCTTAAATGGTGAAAGTGATGCTTTAAAGGGCTGGGTTTTCTTCACACCAGGTTATGCAGTAGTGAAATTTCTGCGGATCTGATTTTTTCTAAAGATAAATTGTCGAAATTGTTATCACCCGAAAGTATGAGAACGCATATCGCTGATATATTTTGAACAATGAACTAATGTGTCCAGGCGGTTCGTTTATGGGGTGTTCCTGTTATATAAATGCGTAAAGACAAGTGTAGAATATTTTTACGTAGAAATGAAATTCACAAAAATAAATTTTGTCAACGCTTTGAAAAATAATATTTGTTTGATTTATAAATCCTATAATAGACAGGAATATATCGTTTTCCAACGGTGACGGGACGCTTAACGGTTCGGGTCATCCGGCGAAGCGGGTGCTTCGCGTTCTGCGGCCCTGTGAAACAGAGTCGCAGATGGCGTTATGCGCGGCTTATTCTACATCTGATATTCGATCATCCCGCTTTTTCTGGCAACCCAGTCATAAAGGCGCTGCCCACGGAGATTAGTTTCATGGGTATGCCAGTATAATCTTGAAGCATGGCGCTTACGGGCGCATTTTTGAACATACTCAATGAGCTGCTTGCCGATATGTTTACCCCGGACATCCTCGCTAACAAACAAGTCTTCCAGATAGCAATATTCTGTCTCAGACCATGTTGAGCGATGGAAGAGATAGTGCACCAGGCCGACAATTTTACCGTCAGACTTCGCGACAGCACAAAAAACAGGTTCCACGGGATTGAGAAAACGCGCCCAGGTTAACTGTGTTACCTTGTCTGAAATGTCAGTGTGGTAAAAAATCTGGTAGTTTAGCCATAGAGGAAGCCAGTCGGCGTAGTCTTGTTGTGAGACGGGTTCGATAGTAATACGTGCATCAGTGTTTGGGTTACTCATAGGTCTCCTGATATTTTTAGTTAGCATGGTTTTGTATTGTGGTTATCCTAGTTAGTGTTTGAACCACCGCAAAGAGACACTTTTTATATATTGATAGGATCCACTTTTTCCGGAAGAGTTAAAACAATGAAAAAAAACAACGCTCCTTTATTTCAGGAGCTCTTTTTAGAAAAAGGCATTATTAAGGAGCAGGTCTACCATGCTCTGCGTAACGCCATTGTAGAGGGGCGTTTGCCGTCAGGTACGAAGATCCCCTCAACCCGGGCGTTGTCCGAGATGATGTCAATTTCACGGAACTCGGTTATTGCTGGTTATGACCGCTTATTAGATGAAGGGTATATTCTGACGCGCAAGGGTGCCGGAACATTTGTCACACAAAATATTCCTGACCGAAGTATTAGCAGTCACTATTCCAAAACGGTGCAGGAGAATGAACAGCCGTTTGATGGGCAGCTAAATGCGGATATCACTGCTGTTCATGATTTGTGGTCAGGGGATTATGAGGGGCGAGAACTGAATCGACTCTTTGCGGTTGGCGTGGGTTGTACCGATCTCTTCCCACATACATTATGGGGAAAGTTGCTGGGACGAGTCTGGAGACAATCCCGGCATCAGTTGGGTTCTCACACCAGTCCCTGTGGTTTTTATCCCCTAAGAAAAGCAGTTTGCCATTATATTAAAACGACACGGGGTGTTAACTGTAGCGAAGATCAGATTATTATCGTTAACGGTATTCAGCAGGCATTAAATATTACTGCACGGGCGCTGCTTTCAAAAGGCAATGAAGTTTGGCTGGATGACCCGGGTTATAAAGGCGCTCGAGGCGTATTTATGTCAACGGGGGCAATAGTGAAACCCGTGCCGGTAGATAGCGAAGGGATGAATGTGCAATATGGTATTAATCATTTTCCGCACGCGAAACTGGCCTATGTCGTTCCTTCAGACCAATACCCATTAAGTGGCGCTCTGAGTTTATCCCGGCGACTTGAGTTACTGGAATGGGCGAAGTTAAATCAGGCATGGATATTTGAAGACGATTATAATAGTGAATTTCGCTATGCCGAGCGTTCTTTACAAGCATTGCAAGGATTGGACCAGCATCAGCGGGTAATCTATTCCGGGACATTCTCTAAAATGATGTACCCAGAGTTTCGCTTAGGCTTTTTAGTTGTCCCTCCGGGTTTAAAAGAACAGTTTATCGTGACGAAATATTTTTCAGATATAGGGACCAGCTATCTTGAACAGGCCGTGTTGGCGAGTTTTATTGAAGATGGGCACTATGCCAGTCATGTGCGCCGAATCCGTAAGGCGTGTTATGAGAGAAGGGCGGTGTTAGTTAATGCGATTCAATACTATCTTGCAGATAAAATGACTATCCAGCCTTCGGATTCAGGGATTCATATTGTGTGCTGGTTGCATAATGGGTTGACGGGAAATGAAGTCGAAGAAAAAGCCAGAATGCTTGGCATGGGAATACAGTCACTGAGTCATTATTATCATGGGGAGGCATCTCGACAAGGGGTTATGATCGGTTTTGCAAATCATCCGCCAGAGGCCATTGTTGACGGCATCCGCCGCCTTGCGCATGTTATTTAGAGGCGGTCTGGTGGTTGATGCAATGCAAAAGTGTGGATCTCTAAAAAACACCGATTGTGGCTCTTTTTACCTACGCTTTCATCCCTTATTCTGGCGTCGTTTGGCGCAAATATAAGAGGTAAAAAATGTCATCCACCTTTAATGAATTCCAGCAGCCAATAGGTGTGGGATTACCTGACTGGCAAGGTGCGCAGTTTCCTGCGGCTCAACAAATTACAGGGCGCTATTGCAAGCTCGAGCGTATAAATGCCGAGCGCCATGCGCAAGATCTCTATGAAGCCTATCGCGATGCCCCTGATTCCCGCGACTGGACCTATCTCGCCGCCGGGCCATTCGCAACGTTTGATTCAATGTTTGCTTATTTAACAAAGATTGAGGCACAGTCCGATCCTCTGCATTACGCCGTGATCGATTTGGCCAGTATGAAGGCCGTTGGAACGCTGGCGTTGATGCGTATTGATACGTCGAATGGCGTGATAGAAGTTGGCTGGGTTACTTATTCCCGACGTATGCAACGCTCGCGGCTGTCAACGGAAGTCATGTCGCTGATGTTAAAGTATGTTTTTGAGGAACTGGGCTATCGCCGTTTCGAATGGAAATGCGATGCACTTAATGTGCCTTCCCGTGAGGCTGCTAATCGCTTTGGCTTCAGCTTCGAAGGGATATTTCGTCAGGCAGTTGTCGTGCATCAGCGTAATCGGGATACCGCCTGGTATTCAATCCTTGACAGTGAATATCCAGCGCTACAAGCAGCCTACAAGATCTGGCTTGATGAGAGTAATTTCGATGCCAGCGGACAGCAGATTCAGCGCCTGGCGGATGTGATTCGCAAGGAACAAAACAAGCGCTCAATGTGACTGAACTCGCGACGAGTCAGATGCCTGTTTATTGTACAATATGACCTCTGGCATTCGTCGCGATTGGCGCTTACTTTCAATGGGTTCTTACCCAGCCGAACGGCTTTTTTCATTTACCCCATCGCCTAATCTGTAAGCCAGCGCCACCACTAACGATTGCACCAGGCACAGCGTTGCAGATTGTGATCGAAATGCGTCGACCTGCGCCTCTTTTACCACAAAGCAAAGATCGCTGAACGTTGCCAGCGGACTGATCTGGCTGTCGGTGATCACAATCTGGCGGGCACCCGCGTTCGCCGCCGTTTCACTGACCATCACCGTCTCTTCTGCGTAAGGCGAGAAGCTTATCGATACCACGATATCGTTCGCTTTAATGCGGTTTATCTGCTCGCGCAGCATTCCCCCCATCCCGTCGAGCAGTATCGGGCGGCACTCAAGGTGGCTCAGGGCGTAGGTGAGATAGGCGGCCACGCTAAAGGAGCGACGCAAACCGGCGATGTAAATCGTGTCGGCTTCTTTTAACAGTTGTACGGCGCGTTCCAGCATTTCTGGTTCGGCGCGGGCCGCCAGTTGTTGTAAGGCCTGAGCGTTCGAACGGGCAAATTCCTGCAGGATGTCCAGCGGGGTTTCCGGTACGGCTTCGCTTTCCATTTCGCGAAACAGCCGCGCACGGTCGCTGTAGCTGGCGGTTTCTTCAACCAGGTTCATACGAAACAGCTGTTTCATTTCGTTGAAACCGGAGAAGTCAAAGGCATTAGCAAAGCGGATCAGCGTTGATGGCGGTACCCCGGCACGCTCGGCAATGACGGCAACCGTATCGAAGGCCACGCTGTTGGTATTATCCAGCACATAGCGGGACACCTGCTGCAGCCTCTTGCTCAGGCTATCGTAGCGATCGCGGATTTGCTGCTGCAGCTCGTTCAGGCTGGTTGCTGTCGTCATTTTACCTCCTGTTGCATAGTTTTATGATTCTAAACGCAAAGCCGCGTCTTTTAAATGTTGCTCATTCAATTGCTATAAAAAATGAAACAAAAGCTTCAATGCTCACATCACCTGAAATACACGAATAGCCAGATGAATCTGGCGATGCCGCTCGTTAACATAAAAATCCATCCTTGATCACATTAATCATTATTTGTTTTATTTCAACTTAAAATGGAATATTTGTTTCATATATAGTGTGTAGATAACGATAGTGTTCAGGTAACAGTCACGTATCAACAGCGAGAGGTTAAGGATGGAGACGGTAGCGAATTTTATTCACGGCGAATGTGTCACCGGTTCAGGCCAGCGTGTGCAGGCAATCTTCAACCCCGCCACCGGCGAACAAATCCGCCAGGTGGTGATGAGTTCGGTACAAGAAACCGAACAGGCCGTCGCGGCGGCGCATGACGCTTTTCCAGGATGGGCGCGGCATTCTCCGCTAAAACGTGCGCGAGTGATGTTTCGCTTTAAGGCCTTACTGGAAGAGAACATGGAACGGCTTGCCCGGTTGATCAGCGAAGAACATGGCAAAGTGTTTTCTGATGCCGTCGGTGAAATCACCCGTGGCCTGGAAGTGGTGGAGTTCGCCTGCGGTATTCCGCATCTGCAAAAAGGCGAGCACTCCGCCAACGTGGGGACCGGCGTTGACAGTCACTCGCTGATGCAACCGCTCGGGGTGTGCGTCGGGATTACGCCGTTTAACTTTCCGGCGATGGTACCGATGTGGATGTTCCCCATCGCGCTGGCGACCGGCAACACCTTTGTGCTGAAGCCGTCGGAAAAAGATCCTTCTCTGGTACTCGAACTGGCAAAACTGCTGCAACAGGCAGGGCTGCCGGACGGCGTGTTCAACGTGGTGCAGGGGGATAAGGAGTCGGTAGACGTGCTGCTGACCGACCCGCGCGTGCAGGCCGTGAGCTTTGTGGGCTCCACACCGATTGCCGAATACATTTATCAGACCGCATCGGCCCACGGTAAACGCTGCCAGGCGCTGGGCGGGGCAAAAAACCACTGTATTTTAATGCCGGATGCCGACATGGAGATGGCGACCAGCGCCATTATGGGGGCCGCTTACGGCGCGGCAGGAGAACGCTGCATGGCGCTCTCCGTGGTGCTTGCGGTGGGCGATAAAACGGCGAATGAACTCTGTACCCGACTGGAAAAACAGATTGCGGCGCTGCGCGTCGGACCCGGTCTGGACCAGATGCCGGAAAATGAAATGGGGCCGCTTATCTCCTCGGCGCACCGCAGCAAAGTGCTGAGCTATATCGACAGTGGAGAATCTCAGGGCGCCAGCCTGCGCGTTGATGGCCGGCGTTTTAGCGTTAAAGGTCATGAGCAAGGCTATTTTGTCGGGCCGACGTTGTTCGATAAGGTCACGCCAGAGATGACCATCTATAAAGAAGAGATTTTTGGACCGGTGCTTTCCGTGGTGCGGGTAGCAGATTACGCCAGCGCGGTGGAACTGATTAACCGCCATGAATATGGTAATGGTACGGCTATCTTTACGCGTGACGGCGGCTGTGCACGCCGCTTCTGCGAAGAGGTGCAGGCGGGTATGGTTGGGGTGAACGTGCCGATCCCGGTGCCGATGGCGTTTCACAGCTTTGGCGGCTGGAAGCGTTCTATCTTTGGCGCGCTCAACGTTCACGGTAACGACGGCGTGCGTTTCTACACCCGAATGAAAACCGTCACCGCGCGCTGGCCGGAAATGCAGCAGGACACGGGCGCTGCGTTCTCCATGCCGACGCTGGGCTGACAGGAGGTGCTATGCAAACCGAACGTATGACCATGGCCCAGGCGCTGGTCAAATTTCTCAATCAACAATATATCTGCGTTGATGGACATGAAACGCCCTTCGTGGAGGGCGTGGCGACCATCTTTGGTCACGGTAATGTGCTCGGCATTGGCCAGGCGCTGGAGCAGGATGCCGGACACCTGAAGGTGATGCAGGGCTGTAATGAGCAGGGAATAGCGCATATGGCGACCGGATTCGCCAAACAGCATTGTCGACAGCGCATTTGGGCCGTGACATCGTCGGTAGGTCCAGGCGCGGCCAATATGCTGACGGCGGCGGCAACCGCGACGGCGAACCGCATTCCTCTGCTGCTGTTGCCGGGGGACGTTTACGCCAGCCGCCAGCCGGATCCGGTATTACAGCAAATTGAGCAGTACCACGATCTCAGCATCAGCACCAACGATTGCTTCCGCCCGGTCTCCCGTTACTGGGATCGCATTAACCGTCCAGAGCAGTTAATGAGCGCGATGTTAAGTGCGATGCGAACGCTTACTGACCCCGCAGACACCGGTGCGGTGACGATTTGTCTGCCGCAGGATGTACAGGGCGAGGTCTGGGAGTATCCGCTGAGCTTCTTCGCACGCCGTGTCCACCACATTGAACGCCGACCGCCTGACCCGCAGCGTCTGGAGATGGCCCGGGGGCTGATTGCCCGTAAACAGCGCCCGCTGGTGGTGTGTGGTGGCGGCGTGCGTTACTCCGGCGCGCATGAAGCGCTTCGCACGTTTGTTGAGACACTGTCGCTGCCGTTTGCTGAAACCCAGGCCGGAAAAGGCGCGCTGGTAAGTGACCACCCACTTAATCTCGGTGGCATCGGCGTGACGGGAGGAATGGCGGCGAATCAGCTCGCACCGCAGGCCGATCTGGTGATTGGCATCGGCACCCGCCTTACCGACTTTACCACCGGTTCAAAAACACTGTTCTCACACCCGGGCGTGGAGTTTTTGCTGCTGAACGTGGCGGAATTTGATGCACTAAAGCTGGATGCCACCGCGCTGATTGCCGATGCTCAAACCGGGCTGACGGCACTAACCGGGGCGTTGAAAGACTACCGCAGCGAATGGGGAGCGGAGGTCGCGCAGGCGCAATCGGCCTGGCGTGATGAGTGTCAGCGTTTATGGGCCCGCGACTGGCATCCTGATGATGTGCCGGAAGTGGCGGGGCACCTTGATGTCCAACTGGCGGAATATGGCGATACGCTCAACACCCGGCTGACCCAGACGAGGGTGCTGGGGCTTATCAACCAACATATTGAAGATAACGCCATCGTGGTAGGCGCGGCCGGATCGTTACCGGGGGATTTACAGCGCATCTGGCAGGTCAGAACGCCGGACAGCTATCACCTGGAGTACGGCTATTCCTGTATGGGCTATGAGATTGCTGCCGCGATAGGCGCGAAGCTGGCAACGCCGCAGCAGCCGGTATACGCCATGGTGGGAGATGGTTCGTACATGATGCTGCACTCGGAGCTACAAACCGCCGTGCAGGAGGGAATAAAAGTCACCATCCTGCTGTTTGATAATGCCAGCTTTGGCTGTATTAACAATTTACAGATGGGTCACGGAATGGGGAGTTTTGGCACAGAGAACCGCCATCGCAACCCGCAAACCGGGCGGCTGGACGGGCCGCTGGTGAAGGTTGATTTTGCCCAAAATGCCGAAAGTTACGGTTGTCGGGCATGGCGGGTACATGATGAGCAAAGCCTGCTGGCGGCGCTGGAAGCCTCCCGGGCGCATCCTGGCCCTACGCTGCTGGATATCAAAGTCCTGCCGAAAACCATGACCCACGATTACGCCGCCTGGTGGCGAACCGGCGATGCACAGGCTGCTGAATCCCCTGCGGTGCGCAAAGCCGCAGAGCAGACCCAGACGCAGGTGAAAAACGCGCGCCAGTATTAGTTTTCCCGCCATAACGAAACTTTCATTTCATTTTTCCTGTTTGTTCACACATCGCCCTCTTCCTGACCGGGAGAGGGCGAATCATCGTGTCTGGTCGCGGTAATGTTGTGATATTGATAACAGATTTTATCTCACTCATCTCAAAAATGTTAACTCGCACTCAAAAACATAATTTTCACTATTTATAAAAATGAAATAAATGTTTTATTTATGGTGTCGTTAGTTCATCGCATTCACCAACACCGGGAGCCGTTATGTTTAACATTGCTTTACTGGGCGCTGGCCGAATTGGCCAGGTACATGCAGCTAACATTGCCAGTCACAGTGCCACCACCCTCTGGTCCGTTGTCGACCCGAATCAGGAGTTTGCCACCCGTCTTGCAACGCTTTATCAGGCCCGCTTGCAGAGCCTGGATGAGGCGATGACTGACCCGAACGTTCACGCCGTGCTGATCGCCTCTGCCACGGATACCCATGCAGATCTGATTGAACTGGCAGCCCGTCACGGCAAAGCCATCTTCTGCGAAAAGCCGGTCCACCTTGATCTCGCCCGCGTGCGCGACTGCCTGAAAGTGGTCAAAGAGTACGACGTGCCGCTGTTTATCGGTTTTAACCGCCGCTTCGATCCGCAGTTTCGCCGCGTGAAAACGGATGTGCTGGCCGGGCGTATTGGTAAGCCGGAATCCCTGTTGATCATTTCCCGCGACCCGTCACCGCCGCCTGCGGAATACGTGCGCGTGTCCGGTGGGATGTTCCGCGATATGACCATCCACGATTTTGATATGGCACGTTTTATCATGGGCGAAGAGCCGGTGTCTGTGTATGCCCAGGGCAGCAATCTGGTGGATCCGGCGATTGGTGAAGCGGGGGATATCGATACCGCGTTCATCGTCCTGAAATATGCCTCCGGCGCGATGGCGACCATCGTCAACAGCCGCCGCTCCTCTTACGGTTATGACCAGCGCCTGGAGCTGCACGGTTCTGAAGGACTGCTGTGTGCGGGCAACATTCTGGAAAATCAGGTACAGCATTACGCTAAGACCGGTTGCACCAGCGCCCTGCCAGAACATTTCTTCCTGCAACGTTACAAATCTGCTTACGCCGCGGAATGGGAACATTTTGTTGCCGTACTGCGCGGTGAAGCAGTCCCGGATTGCAGCGGCGATGACGGTGAGCGCGCGCTGTATCTGGCGGATAAAGCGCTGGAATCACTGCGTAGTCAGCGTGAAGTTCTCCTCTGATTGTTATACCCAACCCCCCTACACAGAGAGACATAATAATGAAAAAACTGATCTTAGCTGTCCTCATCGCCATGACCTCCGGGGCAGCAATGGCTGAAAACGAACAAATTGTTTTCAGTACGCCAAACCTGGCAATGCCGTTTGAAGTCCACATGCAGCGCACGGCGGTGAAAGCCGCAAAAGAGATGGGCGTCAATCTACAGGTTCTCGACGGGCAGGGCAGCTCGCCGAAACAGGTCGCTGACCTGGAGAACGCCATCACCCGCGGGGCGCAGGGATTTATCGTTTCTCCGAATGATGTTAACGCCGTTTCCAGCGCGGTGGATGAAATCCAGGATGCAAAACTGCCGGTTGTCACGCTGGACCGCTCCGTTGACAGCCAGAAAAAAGTGCCGCACTTCGGGGCCAACAATTACAAAGGCGGCCAGGTTATTGGCGACTTTGTGAAAACCAAATTCCCCGAGGGTGCCGACATTATTCTGCTCACCGGCCAGCCGGGATCGTCCTCCAACATTGAACGTACCAAAGGCATTCGCGACAGCCTGAAAGCGGGTGGCGAAAAGTACAAGATCGTCGCCGATCAGACGGGTAACTGGATGCGTTCTGAAGGGATGCGCATTGTAGAGAGCGTACTGCCATCTCTACCGAAGCGTCCGCAGGTGATCCTCTCCGCTAACGACGACATGGCGCTGGGGGCAATTGAGGCGTTACAAGCCCAGGGGATGAAACCCGGTGAAGTGCTGGTGACGGGCTTCGACGCGGTGCCGGAAGCGCTGGCGCGCGTGCGTGATGGCTGGATGGCGGTCACGGCGGATCAGCGTCCTGGCTTTGCGGTAACCACGGCGATGAGCCAACTGGTGGCAAACGTGCGTGAGAAGAAACCGATCACCGGCGCGGACTATCCGCCAACGCTTATCACCAAAGAGACCCTGCAACAGGCTGAGCGCATTAATGAGGCCGGTAACTGATATATCCGGAGCCGCTGCGTAAGTGGCGGCTCACTATGAAGAGGAGCAGGCTGATGTCGCAACCCTTACTGAATGTGACCGACCTGGCAAAAAGCTTTTCCGGCGTCTGGGCGTTAAGCAGTGCGCAATTGACCGTTGGAACCGGTGAGATTCACGCGCTGCTCGGCGAGAACGGCGCGGGAAAATCGACCTTGCTGAAGGCGCTGGCGGGCGCACAGCCGCAAACTCGCGGTGATATCTGCTTCAACGGTGAAACGTTACCGGTGGATGACTCCCCGGTCGAGCGGCAGAACAAGGGCATTATCACTATCTATCAGGAATTTAACCTGCTGCCGAATATGACCGTTGCCGAGAATATGTTCCTCGGGCGCGAACCGCGCAAACGCAATCTGATTGTTGATGAAAAGGCGGTGAATCAGGAAGCGCAGGTGATTCTGGATTATCTGCAGTTGAACGTGGCACCAACTACGGCGGTGGCCCGCCTGAGCGTGGCGCAACAGCAAATGGTAGAAATTGCCCGGGCGCTGACTCTCAATGCGAAGCTTATCATCATGGACGAACCTTCTGCCGCACTGAGCGACAGCGAAGTGGAAAGCCTGCATCGGGTGGTGCGGGAGCTGAAAAGCCGTGGCGTGAGCATTATTTATGTCACTCACCGTTTACACGAAGTGTTCCAGCTCTGCGATCGATTCACCGTATTTCAGGATGGCCGTTTTACCGGCAGCGGCGAGGTTGCCCAGACCACGGTAGAACAGTTGATCCGGCTGATGGTCGGGCGCGACGTGGCGTTTAATCGCCGCCCACCGAGCGAAACCCATCATCAGGACAAACCTGTACGCCTTTCGATAAAGGGGCTGAGCCGCGAGAAACCGCCGCTGGATCCGCACGGGATCGCGCTGCATGACATTAGTTTCCACGTTCATGCCGGAGAAGTGTTAGGCATTGCCGGGCTGGTGGGCGCCGGGCGCACTGAAGTCGCGCGGTGTCTGTTTGGCGCCGACGCCTTTACGTCTGGCAATTTTGAGCTGGATGGCGTGCCGTATCAGCCACGTGACCCGCTGTACGCTCTGGATCAGGGGGTGGCGATGGTCCCTGAGGATCGCAAAAAAGAGGGGGCGGTTCTCGGGTTGTCTATTCGCGACAACCTGTCGCTTTCCAGCCTCTCTTCTCTGTTGCACTGGCGCTGGTTTGTGAACACCCGCAAAGAGGATGCCCTGATTGAGTCCTACCGCCAGGCACTGCAGATCAAAATGGTCAACAGCGCGCAGGAGGTGCGCAAGCTCTCCGGTGGCAATCAGCAAAAAGTGATCCTCGCGCGCTGCATGGCGCTCAATCCCCGCGTGCTGATCGTCGATGAGCCGACGCGTGGCATCGACGTCGGCACCAAATCAGAAGTGCACCAGGTGCTGTTTGAAATGGCGAAAAAGGGCGTGGCGGTGATTGTGATCTCCTCCGATCTCCCCGAAGTGATGGCGGTTTCTGACCGGATCATCACCCTGAGTGAAGGTCGGGTGACCGGCGAGATCCACGGCGATGACGCCAACGAAGAGCGGCTTATGACGATGATGGCCATCAACCACAACGCCCTGAACGCGGCATAACGGAGTTTCTCATGACGCAGATAATTACTAAAACGCAGGCTCCGGGTAAACGCGCCGGACGTCTCGATCCCATCGCTTTTTTTGAGCGTTTCGGCGTGCTGATTTTCATGATCCTGCTGCTGATTTTCTTCCAGTTGCAGAACAGTAATTTTCTCTCTGAACGCAACATTTTCAACATTCTGACTGAAGTTTCGATCTACGGGATCATGGCCGTGGGGATGACCTTTGTCATTCTGACCGCCGGGATCGACCTGTCCGTAGGCTCCATTCTTGCCGTCTGCGCCATGACCGCGGCGTATGTGATTAAGGGCGACAACTTTACCACCGTTGACCCGAATGCCTGGGGCGGCTTGAGCTGGTTGGTTGGGATGGGAATTTGCCTCGCGATGGGCACCGCAATTGGTTTTCTGCATGGCCTCGGCGTGACCCGCCTGCGTCTGCCGCCGTTTATCGTCACCCTCGGCGGGATGACCATCTGGCGCGGTCTGACGCTGGTGGTTAACGACGGTGCGCCGATCGCCGGTTTCGATCCGGGCTACCGCTGGTGGGGACGCGGCGAGCTGCTCGGCATCTCCATTCCTATCTGGATCTTCGCCCTGGTGGCTATTGGCGGCTATCTGGCGCTGCATAAAACCCGCTGGGGACGCTTTGTGTACGCCATTGGCGGCAACCCGGAGGCGGCGCGCCTGGCGGGGGTCAACGTCAAGCGGGTGCTGGTGAGCGTTTACGTGCTAATCGGTTGTCTTGCCGGGTTGGCGGGCTTCATTCTCAGTGCGCGATTGGGCAGCGCAGAGGCGGTTGCCGGGATCTCGTTTGAGCTGCGCGTCATCGCTTCGGTGGTGATCGGCGGAACGTCGTTGATGGGCGGATACGGGCGTATTGGCGGCACCATTATCGGCTCGATCATCATGGGCATTCTGATTAACGGCCTGGTCCTGATGAACGTCTCGGCCTACTACCAGCAAATTATTACCGGCTTAATTATCGTTCTGGCTGTGGCGTTTGACACCTATGCCAAGAACCGTCGCGGCGCATTGTGAGGGATAAATGATGAAAGAGGTACGCATTGGGTTAATTGGTACCGGGTACATCGGCAAGGCGCACGCCATCGCCTATGCCCAGGCACCGACGGTGTTCAACCTGCGCGGCAAGCTGGTGCGAGAAATGGTTGCCGAAGTCACGCCGGAGCTGGCGGCCGAGCGGGCGCAGGCGTTTGGCTTCAACCGTTCAACCGGGGACTGGCGTGCGCTGGTGGCCGATCCGGCGATAGATGTGGTGGATATTTGTTCGCCCAACCATCTGCACAAAGAGATGGCGCTGGAGGCCATTCGCCACGGTAAACACGTCTATTCGGAAAAGCCGCTGGCGCTGAATGCCCATGACGCCCGCGAGATGGTTGAGGCGGCGAAGCAGGCTGGGGTGAAAACGCTGGTGGGGTTTAATTACATGAAAAACCCGACCGCGAAGCTGGCGAAAGAGATTATTGAGCGTGGTGAGATCGGTGAGGTGATCCATTTCTACGGCACCCACAACGAAGACTATATGGCCGACCCGCTTTCCCCTATTCACTGGCACTGCTTTAAAGAGACGGCGGGGCTGGGGGCGTTGGGCGATCTCGCAGCGCATATCGTCAATATGGCCCAGTATCTGGTGGGTGATATCCAGCAGGTCTGTGGTGATTTGAAGATTGTGGTGCCGGAACGCCCGGCGAAGGCCGGTTCATCGCAAAGGGTGGCGGTGGAAAACGAGGATCAGGCCCACGCGATGGTGCGTTTTGCGGGTGGCGCACAGGGGGTGATTGAAACCTCACGCGTTGCCTGTGGGCGCAAAATGGGACTCTCGTATGTGATTACCGGAACCAAAGGGGCCATCAGTTTTACCCAGGAGCGCATGGCGGAGCTGAAGCTCTATCTGCATGACGATCCGGTTAACCGTCAGGGATTTCGCACGCTGCTGGTGGGCCCTGCGCATCCGGACTATGCGGCATTTTGCCTGGGGGCGGGCCATGGCATCGGCTTTAACGACCAGAAAACCGTGGAAGTGCGCGACCTGGTTGACGGTATTGCCGCCGATGTTCCGATGTGGCCGGACTTCGAAGAGGGCTGGAAGGTGTCGCGCGTGCTGGACGCCATTGCGCTCTCACACCTGCAAGGCCGCTGGCTGAATGTGAACGATATTGTCTGAAGAGGGTTCAACGTGGAAAAGCAGTTTGATGTGATATGCATGGGCCGCGTGGCGGTTGACCTCTACAGTCAGCAGATTGGTGCGCGCCTGGAAGATGTGTCGAGCTTTGCCAAATACCTTGGCGGCTCGTCGGGCAATGTGGCCTACGGCACGGCGCGTCAGGGGCTGCGCTCGTCAATGCTGGCGCGGGTTGGCGACGAACATATGGGCCGCTTCCTGCGGGAAGAATTACACCAGGTCGGGTGCGATACCAGCCATCTGATTACCGATAAAGACCGCCTGACGGCGCTGGTGCTACTCGGCATTAAAGACCGGGACACCTTTCCTCTGATTTTTTACCGTGATAACTGCGCGGATATGGCGATTGTCGCCAGCGATGTTGATGAACAGTACATCGCGTCTGCGCGTTGTCTTGCCATCACCGGGACACACCTTTCTCACCCACAAACCCGCGAAGCGGTGCTGACGGCGCTGAACTACGCCCGCCGCCACGGTGTACGTACGGCGCTGGATATCGACTATCGCCCGGTGTTATGGGGATTGACCTCATTAGGCGACGGTGAAACGCGCTTTATTGCCGCCGCGCAGGTGACGCGTCAACTGCAGGAGGTGCTACACCTGTTTGATGTGATTGTTGGGACCGAGGAGGAGTTTCATATTGCGGGCGGCAGTACCGATACGCTACAGGCGCTGGCGCAGGTTCGCACCGTGAGTAAGGCGACGCTGGTTTGCAAACGCGGGGCGCTTGGCTGCTCGGTGTATACCGACGCTATTCCGCCACGGCTTGATGACGGCCTGACGGTGGCCGGCGTACGCGTGGAGGTGCTCAACGTGCTGGGGGCGGGCGATGCGTTTATGTCCGGTCTGTTGCGCGGCTACCTTAACGATGAAGGTTGGGAGCAGGCGTGCCGCTATGCCAACGCCTGCGGCGCGCTGGTGGTGTCGCGCCACGGCTGTGCGCCGGCGATGCCGAGTAAACTGGAGCTGGATGACTATCTTTCCCGTGCCGAAGAGGTGCTGCGCCCGGATATCGATCCGCGTCTTAACCATTTGCACCGCGTCACGACGCGTCGCCGCGAATGGCCGGAACTGTGCGTGATGGCATTCGATCACCGCAGCCAGCTTGAAGAGATGGCCTTACAGTGCGGCGCCTCGCGAAAACGCATCCCGGCGCTAAAACAGCTGATCCTGCAGGCCAGTCGCGAAGCGGCGAGCAGCGCCGGACTGGAAGGTAAAGCCGGTCTGCTGTGCGACGGCACGTTTGGTCAGGATGCGCTGAATTCAATCACGGGTGACGGCTGGTGGATAGGTCGACCGATTGAACTGCCGGGCTCGCGTCCGCTGGAGATGGAGCATGGCAATATCGGCACCCAGCTCATCAGTTGGCCGCAGGAACATGTGGTGAAATGCCTGGTCTTTTTCCATCCGGAAGATGCTCACGCCCTGCGCCTGGAACAGGAGCAGAAAATCGCCGAGGTCTACCACGCCTGCTGCCAGTCCGGGCATGAACTGCTGCTGGAGGTGATCCTGCCTGCCAGTATGCCGCGTAGTGATGAGCTCTATTTGCGGGCCATTTCTCGCTTCTATAACCTGGGGATTTATCCCGACTGGTGGAAGCTGCCGCCGCTCACTTCTGCAGGCTGGACGGCGCTGGGGGAGATTATCGAACGACGCGATCCGCACTGCCGGGGTGTGGTTATTTTAGGGCTTGATGCGCCGGCCGATCAGCTCCGTGCTGATTTCAAAGCGGCTGCGGGCCATGAACTGGTGAAAGGGTTTGCCGTGGGGCGCACGCTGTTTGGCGACGCTTCCCGCGCGTGGTTGAAACACGACATTGACGATGCGCAACTGGTGGCGCGCATTAAAGATAACTACCTGCAGCTTATCGCCTGGTGGCGCGAGCGCGGACAAGCATAATTCAGGAGCAGAGAATGACGGTACAATTAGGTATTAATCCACTGACGTGGACCAACGACGACCTTCCTTCACTGGGCGCGGAGACCTCGCTTGATACTTGTCTGAGCGAAGGCAAAGAGGCCGGATTTGCCGGGTTCGAACTGGGCAACAAATTCCCGCGTGAAGCGCGTCTGCTGGGACCGATCCTGCAACGCCACGATCTGCAACTGGTCTCCGGCTGGTACTCTGGCCGTCTGCTGGAGCGCAGCGTGGAGGAGGAGATTGCCGCCGTGCAATCGCACCTGACGTTACTGCGCGAACTGGGGGCGAAGGTGCTGGTGTTTGCTGAGGTGAGCGGTTGTATTCATGGTGAGCAGCAGACGCCAGTTCATCTGCGCCCGCGCTTCCCGCAGCAGCGCTGGCAAGAATACGGTGAAAAACTCACCGAGTTTGCGCGTTACACCCAGCAGCAGGGGGTGCAAATTGCCTACCACCACCATATGGGGACGGTGATTGAGTCTGCTGAGGACGTGGATAATCTGATGACACACACCGGTGATGAGGTTGGTTTGCTGCTCGATACCGGCCATCTGACTTTTGCTGGTGCCGATCCGCTGGCGGTAGCCCAGCGCTGGGCATCGCGTATCAACCATGTTCACTGCAAAGATGTGCGTGCCGACGTGCTGGCCGATGTGAAAAATCGTAAAACCAGCTTCCTCGATGCGGTATTGAGCGGGGTTTTCACCGTGCCGGGTGACGGTTGCGTGGACTACCCGCCGATTATGGCGCTGCTGAATGCGAATCAGTATCAGGGCTGGCTGGTGGTGGAGGCTGAGCAGGATCCGGCTATTGCGCATCCGCTGACCTATGCGCGGCTGGGCTATAACAACCTTAGCCGTCTGGCGTGTGATGCCGGGCTTATCTGAGGAGGTGGCATGTCACGTTTATTATCACGCTGGCAGCAGCCAAATGCGCAGGGGCGTACGCAGGCGGTGACGCCGGAAGGCGCAGGCTGGGGATATGTGGGCTTTGAGGCGTATGAACTGGAGGAAGGGCAACAGCTCACGCTGCCCGCCGTCAGCGAGGAGCGTTGTCTGGTGCTGGTGGCCGGACGCGCGACCATCACCACGCCGGGAGCTACGTTCGCAGACATCGGTGAACGCATGAGTCCCTTTGAACGCATTAAGCCGTGGGCGGTTTACGTTACCTCGCGGGAGGCCGTGCAGGTTACCGCGCTGACGAGGCTTGAGCTGGCGGTTTGTGCCGCGCCGGGGAAAGGCACGTATCCAACGCGGCTGATTACACCTGAGGATATCGACGGGGAAGCGCGCGGCAAGGGGCATAACCAGCGCTATGTGCATAACATTCTGCCGCAAGACAAACCCGCTGACAGCCTGCTGGTGGTTGAAGTCTGGACCAGTGAGGGATGCACCAGCTCGTATCCGAGCCATAAGCATGATACCGACAATCCACCACGAGAAACGTATCTTGAGGAGACGTACTACCATCGCCTTAATCCGCAGCAGGGATTCTGCATGCAACGGGTGTACACCGACGACCGGACGCTCGATGAGTGTATGGCCGTCTACAATCGCGACGTGGTGATGGTGCCAAAAGGATACCACCCGGTGGCGACTATGGCGGGATATGATAGCTACTACCTCAACGTCATGGCCGGTCCGGTGCGTCAATGGATGTTCACCTGGGAAGATGACCACGCGTGGATCAATCGTGATTATCCTGCTAATAAATAAAGGGCGTGGTGATTATTGAATGTCACATTTGTCAGAAAAAGTCCTCAGCTTTTGCTGAGGGCTTTTCCAGATAGATAATTGTTTAGGTATTATCAATATATTATTCCCTATGCGGTGTCCTTAACTTAATTTTAGTGAAAACTATGATTGAGTTCTGTTCTTTATTTCATTAGGAACAGGTGGTAATAAATGAGAGGGTTTTCTTACATGTGTAGGATGTATCCTATATATCGTGTTAATGTTTAGGGTGTTCGATATATTCAAGATGTTAACTTTGTGGGTTTTGATGTTTCATTTTTGATTTTCTCTTGTTTTTATAAAAATTAATAATGATACACATAGTGAATATGTTAGAGTTTACAGCCTGAAGGCTTAAGTCTGTAAATTATAATATTGACGCCTCACCTGCTCATTAGGCATCGCCTCACTTTTTTATCGGGATTCTCATACGCTATGAACGCGATAATCGTTGATGATCACCCATTGGCTCGTATTGCCATCCGAAATTTACTCGAAACTAACGGTATCACTGTTACCACCGAGCTTGACAGCGGAGAGTGGGTGGTACAAACCGTGGAAAAAATCAAGCCAGAACTGCTCATTATTGATGTCGATATTCCGGGTATCAGTGGTATTGAAGTGCTGGAGCAATTACGCAAGCGGCACTATGCTGGTGTAATTATTATCATTTCAGCAAAAAATGAATTTTTTTATGGCAAACGCAGTGCCGAGTATGGTGCTAATGGTTTTGTGAGCAAAAAAGAGGGCATGAACAATATTCTTGCCGCAATCGAAGCCGCCACCAATGGTTATAGTTACTTCCCTTTCTCACTTGAACACTTTACGGGTACATCCATCACCGAACAGGACAAACTTGATGCTTTGTCTGCACAGGAAATGAAAGTATTGCGTTATATCCTTAGCGGAATAGATTACAACTCCATAGCCAGCAAGATGAATATTAGTAATAAAACAGTCAGCACCTACAAAAGTCGTTTAATGGAAAAATTAAATTGCTCATCATTAATGGAACTTTATGACTATGCACAAAGGAATAAAATAGGATAGGGATATGCAAGTGCGTTTTTTGGTTTTTCTGATGGCTGTATTTACCATCGGGTTATCTGTGGGTATAAGTTCTGCTCAGCAAGTTGAATTAAAAAGTAACTATAATGCAGTGGTACAAAATATTAGTTTAACCAGAGAGGAAATAAACTGGTTAGCGCATAAAAAAACATTGGTTGTTGGGACCTGGTTGCCTGAGGTCTCTCCTGTTGTTTATCAAAATGGTGGTGAATATTATCGTGGGGTCAACGCTGATTATCTTACGCTAATGCAAAAAAGCCTCGGCGTGAAAATTATTATAAAACAATATGATAATGAAAAGCAGGCGCTTACCGCACTCTCCAGTAATGATGTCGATACTTTGTTGACCCAGTTGTCCTGGCGAAAAGATATGGGGAGCCATTTATTGCGTACTGCGGCATTGCTGAAAACGTGGCCGACGCTTGTGACGTCAATAAAAAACACCATGCTACCACTGACAACGGAGCAAAAGGTAAACGTCGCGTGTGTGCGGGGTTGTCCCTTTCTTGATGTTATTCAGACCACTTTTCCAAATGCTAAAATTTCATTTTACGACGATGAACATCAGGCCATGGCATCAGTTGTGAACGGTGATAACCACTATTTCATTGGTAATAATATTACCAGCAGCTATTGTATTTCCAGATATTACTCCCAATCACTCGTCATTACTCACTACTTTGATAAGCAAGAGCAGTATAACTTTTTTGTGGTTAATGAAGCACAACCACTGTTAAGAAAAATACTTGATGGTTTTATTACATCAATCAGCAATGAAATTCATATGCAGGTGATGCAGAACTGGTTGAATCGCGGAAATCTAACTTATCTGAATACCCCCATTCATTTCAGTTCTCAGGAAAAAGAATGGCTGAAGGCTACGCATCGCATCCGAATTTTGATCAACCCAGATTACCCGCCCTACACGCTTGTGGGCCACGGCGGTGAATTACGCGGTATTCTCGGTGATTTACTTAATATTATTCACCTGCAAACGGGGCTTGAGTTTGAACCGATTCTGGTTAGTTCAAAAAGCGATCAGATGAAGCAAATAAATGGCCAGCAATGGGATATGTTTCCCACTATCGCCAGAACCGATAAATCTCAGGGAGATACGGCCTTTAGCGATCCCGTGATGAATATTACCTTCGTGATGATCACGTCTTCCCAGGAAAACCCTGAATCGCTACTGGAAAAACCGATACGTATTGCTCTGCCTGCCGGGCATATTCTGGCAAATGATTTAAAGCAACGCTATCCGCAGGCAACCTGGGTGAAGGCGGATACTGCCAGTATTGCCATGGCAATGGTCAAGGAGGGCAAAGTTGACGCTGCAATCGCGACAGAATTGTCGGCGAGGTTCATGATTGATCATTATTACCAGAAAAATATGCACTTCTTTCGACTTCCTGATATGCCTGGAGCGTCCGTTAGCTTTGCTATCTCTGCGCATCAGCCGATGCTGAAGTCCGTTATAGATAAGGCACTGCAAGCCATACCACCACGTGAAATTTTGCAGATGACAGAGAAGTGGTCGAAAATTTCCAATACACAGGTCGATATCTGGAGCCGTTTTAGCAAGCAGTTCTATCAACTGGTGGTTTTTGCGCTACTGCTTATTGCGATAAGTCTCATCTGGGGGTTGTCACTGTCTCGCGAAGTACGTAAAAGAAAGCAATCGCAGCGGTTACTGGAGGAACAACTTCATCTTAAAGAAGTATTATCCCTCGAACTGGAAGCCGAAAAGAATAAAGCCATTGAGGCAACCAAAGCCAAAAGTCGCTTTCTTGCGAGCATGAGTCATGAATTACGCACGCCAGTGAGTTCGATTGTTGGTTTTCTGGAATTGCTGTCGAGTTCAGAACTTAGCGCAGTACAACGAAAAGAGGCGATTGCGCTTACCGGGGCGACAGCCCAATCGTTGTTGGGGCTGATCGGAAAGATTCTGGACGTCGATAAAATTGAGTCCGGTAAATATCAGGTTGTTCCTCAGTGGACAGATCTCTCACAACTGATCGAATTGCAGTGTCACTCTTTTGACGCGTTAGCCCGGCAGAAAGGCATTAACCTTTGCTGCATTAGCCAACTGCCGACTCACGAGCGGGTGTTTATTGATCAACAGGCTTTGCGGCAAATTCTCACCAACCTGGTGGGTAACGCGCTGAAGTTTACCGAGCAAGGGCATATTCATGTCACGGCCCATCTGACTCCTGAAGGCGGCAATCAGGGCACCCTGACGATCACAATCAGCGACACGGGCTGTGGTATCAGCGAAGAAGAGCAGGCTGGGCTGTTTCATCGTTACGCTCAGACGCCTAAGGGCCGCCAACAAACCGGTTCAGGTCTGGGGTTGTTTATCTGCAAAGAACTGGTGACCCTGATGGGGGGGACGCTGGAGATGATGAGCCGCCAGTCGCAGGGGACCACCTTCACGATAACATTGTCGGTGGAAACCGCCCGACAGTCGAAAGCGCCTGATGGTGATGCGGCAGGTGCATTGCTGCCGCTGCCGTGTCTCTCCATCCTTATTGCCGACGATCACCCGACTAATCGGCTGCTGCTCAAGCGCCAGCTAAATGCCATCGGTTACAGCGTGGATGAAGCCTGTGATGGCGAAGAAGCTGAAGCCAAACTGGCTAAGAAATCATACGACTTGTTGATAACTGATGTGAATATGCCGAAGAAAGACGGGCTGACGCTCGCTGCCTCGCTACGTCGTCAACATGCCCAGTTACAAATATGGGGGCTAACGGCCAGCGCGCTCACACAGTCACGCGAGGAATGTCTGCAAAGCGGTATGAATTTGTGTCTGTTCAAGCCCGTAGCGATTCAGACGCTGACCCACGAATTGAGCAAAATCGATAAGGGTTACTCCTCTCATAGCACTATCCGGCATTTGAAATTCAATGTTCTGACTGAAAACACCGGCGGGGATCGCGCGTTAATGAACGAAATACTGGAAACCTTTCGCGAGGCGACGGTTAGTGATTTACAAGCCGCTGAGAGCGCTGTTGCACAAGATGAACCGCAGTTATTTTTACGTGCTCTCCATCGGTTACACGGATCGGCTCAAATTCTGGGTATCACCGCACTTCAGACGCTGTGTGAACCTTTTGAGTCAATGCAACAAGACAATCTACCTCTGGCATTACGCCAGGAGGTATTACAGAAAATTGTTGCTGTTATGCGGGAAATTGAGATTGAGATTGATAGTCTAATCAGCCATTAACTGGTCTGAACGGGTAGCCGTTGCTACCCGTTCAGAAGAGGAATATCCCTGTTTCTATAACCCGCGTGGCGAGTCTTATTGTCCCGCACCCAGAATTTCGCTATCGATGACAATACCTTCTTCAGCACCTTTGAGCGCCAGGTTAGCCTCATAGTATTTGCCAGAGGACAGCAGCTTTTCGGCGCTGGCAACGGCTTTACGAGTCTGGTTAAGCGGCATCAGGTATTGAGTTTGCGCCACGCTAATTCCCGCCAGTTGCAAGGTATCCACCGCACCTTTCCAGTCGCCTTTGGCCATTTTGCCATTCGCCGTTTTGATTGCAGTTTCTTTTGCCGGGCTGGCAATATAGTCTTCTGATACCGCTACCGTGGCGTTAATAATCACATATTGATCGTCAATCATCTTCGCTTTGGCGTCTGTTTTGACAAACTTCGCCCAGTCGTGGCTATCACCCGCCAGCAGGGAGGCTGCGTCATCTGTTAACTTTTTGGCGCTGTCAGGCTGTCCATGAAACAGGGCCAGTCTTGCAAACTGAATATCACGCATCGCATTAGCACCTTGCACAGCAACCTGCATAATATCTGCTGCTTCTTTTTGTACATTTGCGCTCGCCGCCTGCGCCGGGGTGGTAGCTGTCGCTGCCAGTACCGGGGTAGAACTCATCATTGTTGCAAGCAGACCTGCCAGAATAATCTTTTTCATTATCTTCTCCTGAATAAAATGGGTATATGTCACCAAACGAAGCCAGCATAGTAAATAAAATTAAGCTCTGGAATCGGAACGTGGAAGTAATAGTGAGGTCATAATCTTACACGTGTCAGAATTCTGACGTGTGTAGGAATAGGTGTATAAACATCGTCCTGCGTTCTTATTTACGTATGCCAGTGATAAGTTTTATTGTCTTCTCGTGAGCGATATTTACGGATTGACTGATGATGTCTTTTTATATTGCCATGTGACAATGCGGTATTTTTAAGGTGACGGAGGTAGTATGTTTGTTTTTAACCAGTATAGCCTGAGAGCGTTTAATGAAAAAGCACGGCTTCATTATAGAAAACACGCTACAATTATGGCTGCATTGTTGTTGATTTGTGGTTTTTGCTGCCTTATTTACCCAATTGCTGCGGGTATTTATTTGAGCTATGCAACAGGGTTTATGTTTCTGCTGTGCGGTTGCTATTCTATTTATAGTCTGATTACTTCTGGTAAACAGCCGTTGAGAGCTAAATTTACCTATGCTCTTTTTTCTGCCGCATGGTTATTGCTGGGGTACAGCTTTATTGTCAATCCCATCGCAGGGATGGGGTCATTGGCTGTGATTTTTTGCTGTTTATTCATTGTTGGTGGTATTTTTCGCATCGTTTCCGGGTTCAAAATGTTTAGTAGCCCGGGGTATGGATGGAATGTCTTTATTGGCATCTTTGATCTGCTTATCGCTGGCATCTGGTTGAATATGGATGCCGATAAATCTTATCTATTTACCACTGTTTTTATTGGCCTGGAGATGATTTTCAGCTCTTTTGGATTTATTCGCTTGCGTAAAAATATGACATTTTTTAAAGATGATAAAGTACTCGGTAAAAATTAATGTGAAACACTGGAGGGTATGTGAACATCAAAATAATTATCTCTGCTGTCATTCTGGTGACCTCCTTTTCAGCTTCGGTGACTCGTGTTTTTGCTGCTGAAATGACAGAGGTTGCACCACAAGATATGACCTGCAAAGAATTCGTAAATCTGAGCCCGAAATACATGACGGCGATTGCCTTTGTGGTGGTTAATAAAAATAGTGATTTTAAAGGTGATGACTATGTTTCCCTGCATGAGGTGGAAACAGTTTCTGTACCGAAAATGCTAAAACAATGTCATCAAACTCCGAGCGCTAAATTAGGTGAACTCATAGGGAGAGTAAAGTAGTTGGTACATACGATTAAGTAAAAATGTTAATGGTCTATTTTGAATGAGGAATTAACAATGACAATACTTATTGAGCCCGTTGAAAATGATGATGTCTATGCTTCTATAGAGTTGGCTACCTTCTTGCCTAAAACAGCGTTTCCGCTGCAGGAAAGCAATCCACGTAATGTTTACAATGCGATTCATGATGAGCTGATGCTGGATGGCAACTCCCGGCAAAATCTGGCTACCTTTTGCCAGACCTGGGTTGATGATGAGATCCGCCAGTTGATGGATCTCTCCATCGACAAAAATATGATTGATAAAGATGAGTACCCGCAAACTGCCGAAATTGAACGGCGTTGTGTGACCATGCTTGCCGATCTGTGGCATTCTTCTTCGGCTGTTGACACGCTGGGCTGTTCAACGATTGGTTCTTCAGAAGCTGCGATGCTCGGTGGTCTGGCGATGAAATGGCAATGGCGTAAACGCCGTGAGCTGGCAGGAAAGCCTACCGATAAACCTAATATGATTTGTGGTCCGGTTCAGATTTGTTGGCATAAATTCGCCCGCTACTTTGATGTTGAGCTACGTGAAATCCCGCTGGAAGGCGATCGCTTATTGATGACACCTGAAGAAGTTATCAAACGCGTGGATGAAAATACGATTGGCGTTGTGCCGACGCTGGGTGTGACCTTTACCTGTCAGTATGAACCGGTAAAAGAAATTAATGATGCGCTGGAACAGCTTTGCCAGCAGACCGGCCTCGATATCCCAATACATGTTGATGCCGCCAGCGGCGGTTTCCTGGCACCTTTTTGTGCGCCAGAGCTTGTCTGGGACTTCCGCCTGTCGCGAGTCAAATCGATTAATGCCTCCGGCCATAAATTTGGCCTTGCCCCACTGGGTGTGGGCTGGGTGGTATGGCGTGAAAAACAGGATCTGCCGCAAGATCTTATTTTCAATGTTAACTATCTCGGCGGAAATATGCCGACCTTTGCACTGAATTTCTCACGTCCTGGCGGACAAATAGTTGCGCAGTACTACAACTTCCTGCGTCTGGGCTATGAAGGCTATCGTAAAATTCATCAGTCCTGTTATACCGTGGCTCAGTATCTGGCGAAGGAAATCGCTGCGATTGGCCCGTTTGAAATGGTTTTTGATGGTGACTGCCATAAAGGGATCCCTGCGCTCGCATGGACACTGAAATCCAATTTCCAACATGGTCAATATACGCTGTTCGATCTCGCAGACAGGCTGCGTAGTCGTGGCTGGCAGGTCCCTGCCTATTCCATGCCCAGCCATCGTGAAGATTTGGTCGTGCAGCGCATCCTTGTGCGCCATGGCATGAGTATGGATCTGGCTGAATTGTTGATTGATGACCTCAAACGCACTCTTGATACGCTGGAAAAAAATCCCGTCACCCAGCCTTTAACCGCTGAAGAAGCCGGCGGCTTCAACCACAGTTAATCGTTTCTCCAGTCGACTACCCGAGAGCCATGGTGCCATGGCTCTTTTTGTTTCTACGTATAAACATCTGCCCAGGCTCAAGGCCTGCTGATGCGGAGGGACTTATGTCCACAAAAACGACTCAGATGCCCGCCAGGCAACTTACCCTGCTTGGCTTTTTTGCCATTACCGCTTCGATGGTCATGGCTGTTTATGAATATCCTACTTTTGCGACCTCAGGTTTTAGCCTTATTTTTTTCCTGCTAATGGGGGGGATCTTTTGGTTTATTCCAGTTGGTTTGTGTGCCGCGGAAATGGCAACCGTTGAAGGCTGGGAAGAGGGTGGTGTCTTTGCATGGGTTTCTAATACTCTGGGGGATCGTTGGGGATTTGCAGCGATCTCTTTCAGCTTCTTGCAAATTGCTGTTGGCTTTATACCAATGCTTTACTTCGTGCTGGGCGCACTCTCTTATATTCTCAACTGGCCGGAGATTAATACCGACCCACTGCTTAAAACGGTTGTCGCCGTCATTATTTTATGGGGGCTGGCGCTAACCCAATTTAAAGGCACACGTTATACTGCGCGCATTGCAAAAATTGGTTTCTTTTTGGGTATCTTATTACCCGCCATTGTGCTGGTGGTACTGGCACTGGTCTGGATTTATAAAGGCCAGCCTGTTGCGATTGAGATATCGGCCCATTCTTTCTTTCCTGATTTTTCCCAGATCGGTACGTTGGTGGTGTTTGTTGCCTTTGTTCTCAGTTATATGGGGGTAGAGGCGTCGGCAACTCACGTCAATGAAATGAGCAACCCTTCCCGGGATTATCCGCTGGCAATGATTCTGCTGGTTATTGCGGCTATTGGGCTTAGTTCGGTTGGCGGTTTGTCAGTCGCGGCGGTGATCCCTCATGACGAGATCAATCTTTCAGCCGGTGTTATGCAAGCATTCAGTACATTAATTGACTTTTACGGGCCGGGTTTTGAGTGGGCGATTCGTGGTGTGGCTGCTTTACTTATGCTGGGCGTGTTGGCAGAAATTGCGTCGTGGATTGTTGGCCCATCTCGGGGAATGTTGGTCACTGCGCAAAAAGGTCTGTTACCCACCCGCTTTGCCAAAGTGAATAAGAACGGCGTGCCAGTCGCGTTGGTTTTCTCCCAACTGATTATCACAACAATTGCGTTAATTGTGCTGACGAATACCGGAGGGGGCAACAATATGTCCTTCCTGATCGCACTTTCACTGACTGTGGTTATTTATCTGTGTAGCTATCTGATGCTGTTTATCGGGTATATCCAGCTGGTTTGCAAACAGCAGGATAAAAAGCGTGCATTCCAGATACCGGGTGGCAAAAAAGTGAAACTGCTTATCGCCAGTTCCGGGCTGGTCGTCTCGGTGCTGGCATTTGCTGTTTCTTTTATTCCACCGTCTTCTTTGCCAGGAACTCATGCGGATGAGATGTATGCGGAGTTGCTGATAGTCTGTTTTGCTCTCGTCTTTATTCTTCCTTTTATTGTTTACCTGTTTCGTAATAAAAACAGCAAAAAACAAGTGCCGGACTTGGTGTTGGTGAAAACAGATAATGCACCGCCAGGACATTTTTTCATTCATCCTAAAGCTCGTTCTACGCATTATCCTAAGTGGTAAAAGGCAACGGATGAGGAAGTGGGCGCAAAAAAGCCCGCAAGGTTTGTATCGTGCGGGCTACTTACAATATCTTCTGCATAGTCTTCGGCCACGCTGGCTTTCTTCACATTCCACCAACGTTCAGCTACGAGTTGGAAAGTGACTGGTCCTGATAAAGGTTGACAGTTTTTTGTCTGTAAAAGGCCAGATTTTACTTCCGCTGGATTTGATGAGTAGCTCAAGGCCATCGCCATCATAGAGAACGTAGTCCGCTTCCTTGGGTTTGGCTGATTCGATTTCCTTAACGGATAGAGGTTTGTCTTGCCATTGCCGGGTTTCCATCGTTTTAGGCACCTCAAAAACAATAAAGCTTTATGAGGTGCCTAACAAGGTGCCTAAAAGGTTCGGATTTAATTAGTTGGCATCAGACTTCGCGGGACAAATTCAAGGCACAAAAAAGCCCGCAGGGCTTACGCCGTGCGGGCTTTCAGGACTTCATCGGATGACTCTGGTAATCACCGATGGAGAATTTTGGTGGAGCTGGCGGGAGTTGAACCCGCGTCCGAAATTCCTACATACCATTTTTATCATAGTAAAAACAGTAAGTTATGTTTAAAAACAATGTATTAGTATTATTTTGTATTTGTCCGTTTTACGCATTTTTAATGCTCTGTCGCCAAATTGCCGCCATCACTTCTTGTCTTCGATAGAACCGTATTCAAGAAGGTTGTCCATACACTTCTCTAACCTATAGAAATCTGTCAAAGGATAGAGATTGACAATGTTGTCATCAAAACTTTGCATACCTGATAAACGTTCTTTCGTTCTTAAGAATCTTGAGGCAGACCTAACACCATCATCCTCACTTGGTTCACAGGAATAATCTAGAGTTTTTAGTACCTGCCATGAAACAGGGGGAGTAAGCTTGAACATTTTTACTAGCTTAGGACAGAAATCTTTTGTTATGGTTTGCTGATATGTAACTTTAGGTGGAAGAACAACGTTAATAGATTTATCACTATGGTTTGTTTTAATCATTCTTGTCGATCTGTATGCAATTCCGACAATGTTTGATTTATTTCTACGACTAATCCATTGCATTAATAAATTTGGAATTATATACTCCTGAGTGAAAGATGTGCTGCCGTTAATCTTTGCAAAACTACAAGCGTAAATTAGTGGCATTAAACAAATATAAGACATCTTTGTGATGTATGACATTTTGTCATTATCAATCTTACCATAGAAACGTGAGTAGAGGATTTCCGAAGTGAAATCTAATATTTTGGAATTTTCTTCACTGGATATAAAAGAAGATATATATAACTTATCAAAATCAGGTTTATCCATTTCAAGCCAACATACATATAGGGATGAGCCTAAATATAAACAGGGTAGACCCGCAACCGAGTATCTTTGGGCATTTACCAAGTGCCTTTTAGAGAATGGTATATGAAAGATTTCATTTCTATTTTTTACTGCTGTATCAGATTTTCTAACCCTGAATAAAGGTCTTGAAGAATTGCAAATATTCTCTAAGGGGATTGATATTTTCTGAATGTAGTTAGCTGTGAATCGATCAGAAAATGTTCTGTCGAAAGTATCATATGAGGACTTGATATCACCTGATAAAAAATATTCCAAAGAGCTTACAACGCCAAAGTATATTCTTGTTATTCTATCAAGTTTAGAACTCAATCTACGAGATAATTCATTGTCATTATCTTCTATGTAGTCATTTAAAGTATTAAAGTAAATTTCACATTTATTTTTAAAATCATTAATAATGTCTGTCTTAACAGTGAAAGGGAGTTTTAAATCTCCCGTCTTTATAAGGCTTTCAAATAAATCATTAAAATCATCATGTATATTTTCGGTTTCCATTTTTATTGTCCTTTTGAATAATTTAATGAATATAACGGATTTTTCGTGACAGCATCATTCCAAATGATCTGCAGCCGCTTTGCCGCCAAGGATTTTCATATAAGGAGGCTTAGCATAAACTTCCTTGGTCTGCTGGAAAGTGGTTTTGGAGAATCTTCTTTCTTCTGATTGTAAATATTTAAGCAGGCGTTGATGTTTGTTTTCTAATATTTGACTATTTCCAGCCAGATCGTAAATATCGCAGGTTATGTTATAAAGCCAATAAACTACGGCTTTGATTTCAGGCTCTGAGAAATAGGTTGTGTTAAATACATATTCATTATTATGATTGTAAATGTAGGAGTGTTTCCTTTGTATAGTGTTAACTTTAAGTAGCTTCATAAGGTTGATGATTTTAAGGTCAATAGAAATTAAAGAAATTATCTCTGACTTCAAATTACCCTTTTTGATACCAGTAATTTCTTTATCAAGTTCATTCCAGGCATTTATGATTTTTTGCGTGAATTGTGGGGAAGGGCTATAAATTGCACCAGTATTTTGTGAGGATTGAAATAAATTATTATAAAGCTTATGAGGAAATACAATTTTCACTTCGTAAGTATTTACTTTTTCACTTGATTCTATATAAGCATGACTAGCCACTTCAGCAGCCACATGTCTTGTTCGATCAGTCTGAGTGGGGATATATTCAAGAACCAAAGTAGGGAATGAACTAATCGTTTCGATAAATAGTTTTAAATGAGAGTAATAAGCGTCTGCATTGTTTTTAACTTTAGCTGATTGTATCTGTGATTCAGTTTGAATGGTTCTATGAATATTATTTACTATTGAAGCCAGTGGCACTGATGAAGCTAATAATAGCAACGGAAGTTTACTAATATTAAGAAAATTTGCAAACCCGTCGGTTGTCAATTGTAAACTATGATCTCTCCAAACCCAGCAACCGAATAAAATAAAATAGTAAAAGGGTAATAAGATAGAAGCTATAAACAAAGGTTGTTTGAATAAATTATTGTCATTTAACTCAAACCACCCGTAAAAATAAAATACTCCTATTGTTATAAATAATGAAGTTATTGCCACCGTTAAGAACGTTATCTCAAAACCATAATATATTGTAAAAGTATTTGCAACTATGGATAGTAAGAGCAAAAAAGTTAAAGTGATAATTTTATTTTTCATAAGTTAATCATATTCAACGGATTTTTGGTAACTGCATCTTCTAAATGATCTGGGGAGAAATGTGCATAGATCATTGTCATCTTAATATCGGCATGCCCAAGAATTTCTTTAAGAACAAGTATATTACCGCCATTCATCATGAAATAGCTTGCGAAGGTATGGCGCAGCACGTGAGTACATTGGCCCTCTGGCAAGTCGATACCAGCTCGTTTCACTGCGCGCTCAAAAGCTTTTCTGCATGGCGTGAATAGTTTCCCTCTGTTTTTGGGGAGTTCATCATACAACTCCTGAGATATCGGTACGGTACGGTTTTTCTTGCCTTTGGTTTTGGTATAGGTGATCCGGTATTTAGTTAACTGATGGCCTTGAAGGTTTTCTGCTTCACTCCATCGTGCGCCGGTAGCCAGGCATATTTTTGCAATCATCAGCAGGCTGGGGCTTTGAGAATCAGCGCAAGCATCAAGCAGGCGTTTAATTTCTTCCGGGGTTAGGAACGCCAGTTCGCCCTCTGCGATTTTAAATGTTGGCAGCCCGGCAAGCGGGTTGGGGGCTGACCAGTGGCCCAGCTTTTTCAGTGTGCCAAAAACCGATGATAGGTTGCGCTGTTCAAGGTTTACAGTGCGGGGTTTAACGGGCGACATAAGCGCGCCATCTTCATTTCGCACTTCACCTTTTAGCCGTGCTTCGCGGTATTTCGTAAAGTCACCGGCGGTCAGTTCTGAGGCGATGGGATCGCCTAGGCCATTACAGATAATTCTAAGTTTCGCCATCAGGCGTTTGGGGTCTGCAAGCGTCTGCCCGTAGAGTGAGTGCCATTGCTCTATCACTTCTGACAGATGCCGCCGATCCTCCTTTTCCCCTAGCCATGGTTTTTTGTTTACTTCATCCATGGTGAAGTTTTCGAATGCTACGGCTTCGCCTTTCGTCGCAAATTGTTTGCGCACACGCTTGCCGTCGCGCCCGTTCGGGTAGCATTCACACAACCATTTTCCGTTTGGCTGCTTTCTGATGGTCATATCAAAGGCTCTTAATTATTTTTAATGCGCGGCCTACTACCTCGATATCATCAAGGCTGCACTCAAAGGATGATTCGTCTTGATGGACCACCAATCTGTTTCCTGGTAGCCGTGTTAACTTCACGATGCTTTTTATTCCGTCGATATCTACCAACCACATACCGTTAACTGGAGGCGTTTGGCTGCGGTCCACTAAATAAGAATCTCCAGAAGTATTCACCAGCAATAGGTTGCTTGAGTCCGAGGGGAGCAGACTGCTATCAATGATTGCTTTTCCAGCATCGACCAATAAGCCACCGTTGAGAGTTGCCTTATCAATTTCGGGGGAAACAAGCTCAGAAAGGGGTTTAACTTTGCTAGAGTTCACGAAATTGATATCTTTTTTGCGTTCAATATTTGAACCTGTCTCGCCCTGTCCAGTAGTGAGCCACAGTAAAGAAACCCCTGTCTCCAAAGCACACTGAATCACCCATTCTGCCGGAAAACTATCTCTTAAGTATCTGTTTGCCATAGTGCTTTTTGATGCGCCCAAGTGATCGCACAGTTGCTGTCTGGACTTGAAATCATAGGCGGCCATTAGCCTATGGATAGCCTCTCTTCCCCCGGTATTCTCGCCAGCTTTCACCTGTATCATTTTTCAATCCTATTGACGTATCAAATATTGGATCGTAGTATCTCGATGTATCAATTATTGAATCAAATAAAACAAGATAAAACGACGTAAACCAAACCTTAACCGAGAGATATTGCACTATGAGCACTGATATTTCAATTCGTGTACCAAAAGAGATGGCTACGCCTGCAGAGTTCGCTGAATGGGAAGGTATCTCCCGTGGCTCTGTTTACCAGAAAATTCACCATGGTCAGCTTGCCAAGTACATGGTCAAAAAAGAAAAAAACAAAGGTCGCGTAAGCCTGCGTTACCTGATGTACAAAACCGACCAGGTTCGTGAATCCCTCGGTCATTCCAACTTTCGCGTCATTGTTGGTCAGTAAGTTCAATTATGAGAACTTTTTGAGAGGGGCGCATGTTTGATTATAAGATTTCCAAACATCCACACTTTGAAGAAGCCTGCCGGGCTTTCGCGCTGCACCACAACATGGTGAAGCTGGCAGAACGCGCAGGAATGAATGTCCAGACGCTGCGCAATAAGCTGAACCCGGAGCAACCGCACCAACTGACGCCGCCGGAGATCTGGCTGCTGACTGATATCACAGAGGACTCAACGCTGGTTGACGGTTTTCTGGCTCAAATCCATTGCCTGCCGTGTGTGCCATTGAATGAAGTGGCAAAAGAGAACCTGCCGCATTACGTCATGAGTGCAACTGCGGAGATTGGGCGTGTAGCTGCAGGTGCAGTGTCCGGTGATGTGAAAACCAGTGCAGGCCGTCGCGATGTGATCAATAGCATCAACTCTGTTACGCGCCTTATGGCACTCACTGCAGTTTCATTGCATGCGCGTTTGCAGGCGAATCCGGCGATGGCAAGCGCGGTAGACACCGTGACGGGCCTGGGCGCTTCGTTCGGTCTGATCTGAGGTGGTTATGCTGACTAAAGAACCATCTTTTGCATCACTGCTCGTTAAGCAAAGTCCTGCAATGCACTGCGGTCATGGCTGGATTATGGGGAAGGATGGCAAGCGCTGGCACCCGTGCCGCTCTCAGGATGCGCTGCTGGCTGAACTGTCTACTAAAAAGCAGAGGAAACCATGGCTATTGAAGGCGATGCTGCGACTGTTCCGCTAAGCGCTGGCCTCCGCCTTAACGGGTTAAACCACATCGCGGAATTAAGGGCGAAAGTGTTTGGCTTAAATATTGATTCAGAACTGGAGCGCTTTATTAGCGATATGCGGGACCAACGGGATATTAACCATGAGCAGAATAAACGCGCATTAGCTGCAATATTCTTTATGGCAAAGATTCCGGCGGAACGTCATAGCGTCAATGTTAGTGAGCTGACGACTGACGAAAAGCGGGAGCTGATTAAAGCAATGAACCATTTCCGTACAGTGGTGAGTTTATTTCCAAATCGGCTAGCCATGCCGAATTAACCCACAACCGAAATTAAAGGCGTAAACCCGCCGGGCTTCTTATTGCCCAAATTCAGGAGAAACAACAATGCGAAATATTGAAACCCGTATTACCAAAACAGGACCAGATGATGCTGGCCTTAACCAGATGCTGACTGATGCACGCATGGAAGAACGCCGAGCACGTGCTGCGGCAATGGCAGCCCGTCTTGATAGCCTGGCTTGCCATATCACGTTACGCCAGCTTAACCACGTTGAAGCGGCGGAGCTGCTGCGTATTGCGGCTGAAAACATTCAGAACGAAGCGCAGGAGATCCACTGATGGCTGATTCAATGGACCTTGTACAGCAGCGGGTTGAAGAAGAACGTCAGCGCCACATCCACACCGCCCGCAACAGAACCCCGGGCGTTTCCCGTGTTCTCTGCATTGATTGCGATGCGCCGATCCCGCCAGCACGCCGCCGAGCCATTCCGGGCGTGCAGTGCTGTGTCACTTGTCAGGAGATTGCGGAGCTGAAAGGCAAACATTACGTAGGGGGGGCTGTATGAGCACTATCCTGAAATGGGCGGGTAATAAAACCGCCATCATGGCAGAACTGAAAAAACACCTTCCAGCAGGCCCGCGACTGGTTGAACCTTTCGCGGGTTCCTGTGCTGTGATGATGGCGACAGACTATCCTCATTATCTTGTCGCGGATATTAATCCAGACCTGATTAATCTCTATCAGGTGATTAAGAATGATGTTGAATACTTCATCAAAGAGGGCCGATATCTTTTTGAAGCCCGTAATGATTCAGAGGCATATTATAAGACGAGACAGGAGTTTAACTTGCGCCATGGTGGCGCAATTGAACGCGCATTGTATTTCTTATATTTAAATCGCCATGGTTATCGCGGACTGTGTCGCTATAACTTGGACGGTTATTTTAATGTTCCTTACGGTAATTATAAAAAGACGTACTTCCCTGAAAACGAAATACGCGCATTTGCAGAAAAAGCAAAACGCGCAACGTTTATCTGCGCCAGCTATGACGAGACACTGGCACTGCTGCAAACGGGTGATGTTGTCTATTGCGATCCACCATATGACGGCACGTTTAACGGATATCACACAGCTGGTTTTACAGAAGATGATCAGTACCATCTGGCGTCTATTCTTGAACGCCGGTCATCAGAAGGTCATCCGGTTATCGTGTCCAACAGCGATACGTCTCTGACCCGTTCGCTTTATCGTGATTTTACTCGCCATCGTATAACCGCTAAGCGCAGCATGGGGGTGGCTGCCGGTGATAGTAAAACTGCACTAGAAATCATCGCCACAAAATCAGCATGCTGGTTTGGTGTTGATTTGGCGTCTGGTCCTGATATCTCGGTGGAAGCTAAGGTACGGGCGTGGCAGTGAGTAAATTCACATTACATCATGCACAAACCACCGGCGGCTCGAATGAGGCCGCCGTGGCCTTTCCATGGAATACCCCAAAAAAAGCGGTTAACCCCTATCTGGACCCGGCGGAAGTTGCGCCGGAGTCTGCGCTTTCAAACCTGATCGCTCTTTACTCTGTGGATAACGAGCAGGAGCATCTGCGCCGTGAAGCGCTGAGTGATAAGGTCTGGGAACGTTATTTCTTCAATGAATCCCGCGATCCTGTCCAGTGTGAAATGGAGCAGGATCGGCTGATTAGCCATGCCAAAATAGCCCGCGAACAGCAGCGCGTTAATCCCGATTTGGTGATTATTGCCGATGTTAGCGCCATGCCTGCCCATATCAGCAAGCCTTTGCTGGAGCGGATTAAATACTTCCATAGCCTGGGCAGGGCTAAAGCTTATTCCCGCTATCTGCGCGAAACAATCAGGCCTTGTCTTGAGCGGCTGGAGCGCGTGCGTGACAGCCAGGTGTCTGCGTCTTTCCGGTTCATGGCGAGCCAGGACGGGCTGGAGGGGCTGCTGGTACTGCCTGAAATGAATCAGGAGCAGGTCAAGCGCCTTTCCACGCTGGTTGCGGCACATATGAGCATGTGTCTTGATGCGGCCTGCGGTGATCTGTTTGTCAGTGATGATGTTAAACCAGAAGAAATCCGCCAGGCATGGGAAAGGGTTGCTGCAGAAGCCATGCGCCTTGAGGTCATCCCGCCTGCCTTTGAGAAGTTACGCCGCAAAAAGCGCCGTCGCAAGCCGGTGCCTTATGAACTGATCCCACCGTCGCTGGCGCGCATGCTGTGCGCGGACTGGTGGTATCGCAAATTGTGGCAGATGCGCTGTGAGTGGCGGGAGGAGCAGTTGCGTGCCGTCTGCCTGGTCAACAAGAAAGCGTCCCCGTATGTCAGCTATGAAGCCGTGATCCACAAACGCGAGCAGCGCCGCAAATCGCTGGAGTTCTTCCGCTCGCATGAGCTGGTCAACGAAGACGGTGACACGCTGGACATGGAAGATGTGGTGAACGCCAGCAACAGCAACCCGGCGCACCGCCGTAATGAAATGATGGCCTGCGTTAAAGGGCTGGAGCTGATCGCGGAAATGCGCGGAGACTGCGCCGTGTTCTATACCATCACCTGCCCGTCACGCTTCCACGCAACCCTCAACAACGGCAGGCCAAATCCGAAATGGACCAGCGCCACTGTCCGGCAGAGCAGTGATTATCTGGTTGATACATTCGCCGCTTTCCGCAAGGCCATGCACAAGGCCGGTCTGCGCTGGTACGGCGTCCGCGTTGCAGAGCCGCACCATGACGGCACCGTGCACTGGCATCTTCTGTGCTTTATGCGCAAAAAAGACCGTCGCTCCATCACCGCGCTGCTGCGTAAGTTTGCCATCCGTGAAGACCGCGAGGAGCTGGGCACCAATACCGGGCCGCGCTTCAAGTCCGAGCTAATCAACCCACGCAAGGGCACGCCGACCAGCTACATTGCCAAATACATCAGTAAGAACATCGACGGGCGCGGGCTGGCGAAAGAAATCAGCAAAGAAACCGGCAGATCACTGCGTGACAGCGCCGAGCATGTCAGCGCCTGGGCGTCACTGCACCGTGTCCAGCAATTTCGTTTCTTTGGTATTCCGGGGCGTCAGGCATACCGCGAGCTGCGCTTGCTGGCTGGTCAGGCCGCGAGAGTGCAGGGTGAGCGCAAAGCGGGTGCGCCGGTACTGGATAATCCGCGTCTGGATGCGGTACTGGCAGCTGCAGATGCGGGTTGCTTTGCCACCTACATCATGAAGCAGGGCGGTGTACTGGTTCCCCGCAAACATCACCTTGTCCGCACGGCTTATGAGCTTAACGACGAACCGAGCGCCTACGGCGATCACGGTATCCGTATCTATGGCATCTGGTCCCCGATTGTAGAGGGCAAGATTTGCACGCACGCGATGAAGTGGAAAAAGGTTCGTAAGGCCGTTGACGTTCAGGAGGCGGCAGCCGACCAGGGCGCTTGCGCCCCTTGGACTCGTGGCAATAACTGTCCCCCTGTTGAAAATCTGAACAAATCAGGGGGTGATTTACCCGATATTAAAACCATGGATGAGAAGGAGCTGCAGGAATATCTCCACAACATGGGCCAGAAGGAACGGCGGGAGCTGACAGCCAGGTTGAGACTGGTAAAACCGAAGCGGAAAAAAGCATACATACAGAGTATTTCGGAGCAGCAGCGCCTGCAACTTGAGGCAGAACTGACTGCCAGAGGGTTTGAAGGTAGTGCATCTGAGATTGATTTGCTTCTGCGTGGCGGCAGCATTCCATCCGGTGCCGGTTTACGTATTTTTTACCGTAACCAGAGGCTGCAGGAAGATGACAAATGGCGTCAATGGTACTAAGGCTGCTGTTTAACATTTCGTGCTTTATTGACCGACATCAGTACATCCAATTAACTGACAAAAAAGAGTTTTACATTTTTTCTTTCCTACTATACTGTTTATATAAACAGTGGATATATATACAGTATTTGTGTATCCGTGTAATGATAGGAGGGAAGATGCAGGACTATCTTTTGGAGTCATTGAAGCTCCAGCGTATTGATTTTTTTATCAAGCTTGTAGCGGCTAGTGAGTGCAGCGACGAAGAAAAGCGGCTGGCTATCCAGTGGGTGTCCGAACTGACAGACGAGTTGATGGCGAAAATTCGCAGCCATGAATACAGCCGGTCAATGGATGTTACCAGTTAAAGGGAATCTGTATGCGCATTGAAATAATGATCGATAAAGAGCAGAAGATTAGCCAGGCCACACTGGAAGCCCTTGAATCCGAGCTTTACCGTAATTTGCGCCCTCTGTATCCCAAAACAGCAATTCGTATCCGTAAGGGCAGTGCCAATGGTGTTGAACTGAGCGGGTTAAAACTGGATGAAGACAAAAAGCGAGTGATGGAAATTATGCAGCAGGTCTGGGAGGACGACAGCTGGTTACATTAGATAACGTTGTGAGAGGCAGAACGTAGTTCTGGCGCTCGCAAGGTTGAACAACGAGCTATGCGAGGCGTTAGCTATGGGGTCTAAAGACAACAAGTATCAAATTGTATATCGCGGTCAAACGCTGGAAACAATCATTCCAGGTCAGTGGGTTTTCTTTCAACGCCCAAAAGAGTGCGGCGGCGGATACTGGATGGGAAGAACTTATGATGACTGTTTCTGGCTTGAGCTGGAGTATCCGGTGTCTTTATCTGATGGACTTGGTTACTTGATAGTTATTACGAAAGTCGAAGCCACAAGTCATGAATTTGATGCAAATTATTCTCTGTTTGGCTGATTTCGTCGTAGTGCATGACTATGCCGCATGAAAACGCATGATCGTTTAAGGATCGTTTATGCTGAGGCCCGCCAGAACTGGCGGGCTTTTGCCTGTCTCATGCAGGTGCATGAAAACCACTACATAAAGCGGGCAGGCGTGGCGGGGATACGAGCGCGCGCTAGCGGGTTTAAATGAGGTTTCAAGATCCTTGTCTCATTTTCGCTTGAAGGGAAGTATTACCCTACATTCTACATGTGGAATGGAGATAGACATGGCATTTCAAATTGAGGCTGTTTGCCCCTGCTGTGGGGTTATTGCAAGTGGTGATTTGAACAAAATTGACGAAGTGTTTGGTTTTAGGACGGTGGAAGGAGAGCGACTGATCCCTCAGTCGTATTGCCGCAAATGTCGCAGGTTAAGATGTTCCCCAAATGATAAAAAGTGCGGGGCTTAAAGGATGGCTATTTATTGTATAACCTATGACTTGAAGGCTCCGGGAAGAAACTACGATGAAGTTTTTGACTATCTAAAGCAGTTTACGTACTGTAAAAATCTTGAATCATTTTGGTTAATAGATACAACGCTGTCAGCAGCTCAACTGCGTGATGGACTCAAAGCCAAGGTCGATAGTAACGATATTCTGTTTGTAGCTCGTTTACAAAGGGAATGGGCGTCAAGACATTATCCATGCGGTGATTGGTTAAACTCCGAAGAAAGAAATTGGTAATGAATAAGGCCGCTTAGTCTGCGGCCTATGCTCATGATTTTTATTGGCTAACTTTTACTGCTTTTCATTCTGAATATCTAAGGTGTATGGCCCGAAACGTATAACTTCATCGCCCAGCCAGTCGTTTAGCTCCTGTAGCCGCTTCTGTAGCGGCATCAATTCGTTGCGAACAAAGACGCGGCTGGCCTTTTCCACATCACCAAACCCCCCAACATTACTCGGCATGATCCCCATCATCTGAGGCGGAACGCGGTGCGCGGCCATCATGTCATCCCGGCTCACGTTCTTGATGTTCAGAAACTCATCCTTAGCAGCCACTTCTGACAACGGAATTATCTGGATACCATCCTTTTTCCCGTTAGGTGAGTACATAAACAGGTTGCGGAAGTTACCCGGTCCTTTTGCGCTTTTCATGGCCTGGCGGATATTGTTCACGTCCTCCTGATTTTGTGCTGCGTCGGTCATGTACATGATGAAACCCGCATGGCTGCCGTTGATGTAGTACTTCCGGCGGAACAGTGTTGCGGATTCATTCAGAAGGGCGGAGGGGATAGCGGACAGGTATTCCGGCAGGCCGTAAATCTCCTGGTTCAAATCCGGCTCCATCAGGTGAAAAATGCTGCCTTTGGTGAACTCATACGGCTGCGTTGTCATGCCATACTGCACAAACCAGTATGTGTCTAGATCTACTCCGCGGCGGGTGTATTTCGCCAGTGATGGCTCCAGTGAGAGAATGCCGCCTAGGCGGTTGGTGCGCTTCTCCAGATAGGCGTTACCGAATACCAGATAGTCCTGCACAAAGCGGCTGAACGCCTGCTGGCTCAGCAGCGGATGTGGGATAAATGTGCTGGTCAGAATGTTGCGTTTGACGGCAATCGGCGAGCTGTGATGTACGGCGGCGCGATAGGTCCGTGCCAGCCCGTCAAAACTCACCGGTGGTTCATACCATCTATCCATCTGTACGCATTCCACATAGTCCAGCAGCTCGCGGCGATCCAGCACCGGGATCGGGTCACCAAAGCTGAAAGCCTCGGCAGTTACGCCTGCGTTTTTAGGCGCCGTGGCTTCTGTTGGCGTTGAGCTGGTTAAGGCTTCGGGTTCACTCATCAAAAAATCTCCACAATATTGCTGGTATTGGCGGATTCGCCCTGCAGCGGTTCGTTAAACAGTGCGTGCATCGTTGCCCAGGCCAAATCTGCGTGGCTGGCTTCTTCGCTGCGGCTGGCTTCGTAGGTAGGGCGGTTGCCGCTGGCGGTGGTGGCCCGGCGGATGGCCATAAAGGATTGCGCAATGTCAGTGTGTCCGGCGTCAAACTCCAGACGGCGGTGGCTGATGATGTCGTAGGCCTTGAGCACCAGGGCGTTTTTGACGTTGGGGTTGTAGACAAACTCCCGCACGGCAGGAAAGAACGCTTTCACGTTCTCGTAGACACCGTGACCGACGCCGGTCGAGTCGATGCCGATATAGGTCACGTTGTACTGCTGCGTCAGTTTTTTAATGGCGTCAGCCTGGGCGCGGAAGTCCATCCCGCGCCACTGGTGTCGCTCCAGAATGCGGAACTTGCCGCCCGGCACGGTTGGCGGTGCCACCACCACGCACCCGGCGCTGTCACCGTTCTGCGTGCCTTTCGCCGGGTCGTATCCGATCCAGACTTCGCGCCAGCCAAACGGGCGCAGCGCCAGAGCCTGAAAATCGGTCCAGACTTCCCAGCTGTCCACCATGCACGCCTGCAGTTCGCTGAGCGGGAATACTGACGCCAGATCGTCAATAAATTCGCACATCAGCAGGTTCTGGTATTCGTCCGGGCTGTACTCCATGCGCAGCTGGTCGAGGTCGAACAGGTTACAGCCGCCGCGCACCGCATCCTCCACGGTGACGATCTGGCGGTACTGTCCGTCAGGGCAGAGCAGGCCGCGCGCAAGGTTGCTGTGGGTCAGGTCAATATCCACCTTGTCCGCTTTGGCACGGCCCCGGTTAAACAGCGCGCCGGA
The DNA here is from genome assembly GCF_018342065.1 of Citrobacter sp. FP75. Lineage (GTDB taxonomy): Bacteria > Pseudomonadota > Gammaproteobacteria > Enterobacterales > Enterobacteriaceae > Citrobacter. Next base: position 711,934 of record NZ_JAFDOE010000002.1, read on the forward strand.
CCAGAACGGATAGGCACTGTGGGTCAGGCTGGACGGCGTGGAGAAGTAGGTTTGTCGCCATTTCTTGTGAATGGCCATACCGGAGGCAACCTTGCGCAGCTCCTGGAATTTCGGTATCCAGAAATATTCATCAAGGTACAGATTGCCGTGGTAGCTCTGCGCCGTGCGGGCGTTGGTGCCGAGGAAGTACAGGCACGCGCCGTTGCTGAGCGTCATCGGGTCGCCTTTCAGCTCAACATCCACCTCTTTTGCAAAGTCGATGATGTACTGCTTAAAGACGTGCGCCTGCGCCTTACTGGCCGAGAGGAAGATCTGGTTGCGCCCGGTGGTGATGGCATCAATCAGCGCTTCGCGGGCAAAAAAGTATGTTGCCCCAATCTGACGTGATTTAAGCAGGTTGCGAATGCGGTGTTTTACGCCTGCCTGCCACCAGTGGCGCTGATATTCAAACATGCCGTTGCGGAAGATTTCTTCCAGCTTTTCGGTCTGTTCATCGGTGAAAACATTCTTTTCGGGCTGGCGGCGCGGCCCTTTGTTACGGTTGGCAACTTTCGGGTTTAAGTCTGCTTCGTTGCCGCCATCGTTAAATTTACCGATCCGGGCGTGGCGCTCTGACTGGCGCGCCAGCAGGTCAATTTCCTTGAAGTCTTTCCCTTCTTTCTGCTCCTTCATAATGAGCTGGCAGTAACGTGCGGCGGTGGTGAGCTGCATCTGATCCAGCGGCCCATAGTCGCCCCACTTGTCGCGCTTCTTCCAGCTGTGAACGGTTGCAACTTTCTCGCCCAGCATTTCAGCAATGCGGGCTACGCGGTATCCCTGAAAGTACAGCAGCATGGCCTGCCGACGGGGATCGAGGTCTGCGGGGGTCAGTGTCGTGTTCATGGCCCAAACATACGGCCTTGGATGGAGGCTTTCCCCGGCTGCGATTTGTGTGGTTTACCGTACAAATACAGCGCGTTGTCTCACTCCCCCCATCACCGCAAACATAAGGCTCCAGTAAGTTATTTCTAACGGAGCACGGCTCATGACAGTGAAAGCAAAGCGTTTCCGTATCGGGGTGGAAGGTGCCACCACTGACGGGCGCGAGATCCAGCGTGAATGGCTGGTACAGATGGCTGCCAGCTACAACCCGACGGTCTATACCGCGCTGATTAACCTTGAGCACATCAAGTCTTATCTGCCGGACAGCACCTTTAACCGCTACGGCAGGGTGACGGGGCTGGTTGCAGAAGAAATCCAGGACGGCCCGCTGGCGGGCAAGATGGCGCTTTATGCCGATATCGAACCCACTGACGCCCTGGTGGAACTGGTGAAGAAAGGCCAGAAGCTTTTCACCTCCATGGAGGTCAGCACGAAGTTTGCCGACACCGGCAAAGCCTATCTTGTGGGGCTGGGTGCGACGGACGATCCTGCGAGCCTGGGCACCGAAATGCTGGCTTTCAGCGCCAGTGCAGCACATAACCCGCTGGCAAACCGTAAGCTGAACCCTGAAAACCTGTTTTCGGAAGCGGTTGAAACGCTGATTGAACTGGAAGAAGCCCAGGACGAAAAGCCGTCCCTCTTTGCCCGCGTCACCGCGCTGTTCACCAAAAAAGAGCAGACCGACGATGCGCGATTCTCTGATGTGCATAAAGCCGTGGAGCTGGTCGCTACTGAGCAGCAGATCCTGAGCGAGCGCACTGATAAATCCCTGTCCGATCAGGACCAGCGCCTTTCTGAGCTGGAGTCCTCCCTGCAGGAGCAGCAGACCGCCTTTGCCGAGTTACAGCAGCGGCTGAGCCGTGAAGACAGCCGCAAAGATTACCGCCAGCGCGCGCCGGGCGGTGACGCACCGGCAGGCACCCTGACCAATTGCTGATGGAGCATAAAACCCGATGAAAAAGAAAACCCGCTTTGCCTTTAACGCTTACCTGCAGCAACTGGCGCGCCTGAACGGTGTGGAAGTTGAAGAACTGTCCAGCAAGTTTACCGTGGAGCCGTCCGTGCAGCAGACGCTGGAAGACCAGATCCAGCAGTCCGCCGCTTTCCTGACGCTGATTAACATCACGCCGGTCACTGAGCAGTCCGGTCAGTTGCTGGGGCTGGGCGTTGGCAGCACCATTGCCGGAACCACCGATACCACCACCAAAGAGCGCGAGCCTACCGATCCGACGCTGATGGAAGACGTGGAATACAAATGCGAGCAGACCAACTTTGATACGGTGCTGACCTACGCAAAACTGGACCTGTGGGCGAAATTCCAGGACTTCCAGGTGCGTATTCGCAACGCCATCGTCAAGCGTCAGGCGCTGGACCGCATCATGATCGGCTTTAACGGCGTGAAGCGCGCCAAAACCTCCAACCGTGCTGAAAATCCGCTGCTGCAGGACGTCAATAAAGGCTGGCTGCAGAAAATCCGCGAAGACGCGCCGGATCACGTCATGGGCAGCAAAACCGCAGAAGACGGCACCACTACTGCAGAACCAGTAAAAGTAGGTCCGGGTGGTAAGTATGTAAATCTTGACGCGGTGGTGATGGATACCGTCAACGAGCTGATCGATGTGGAGTATCAGGATGATGACGAGCTGGTTGTTGTCTGCGGACGTGAACTGCTGTCTGACAAGTATTTCCCGCTGGTCAACAAAGAGCAGGACAACAGCGAGAAAATCGCCGCCGATCTGATCATCAGCCAGAAACGCATGGGCGGCCTGCAGGCTGTGCGCGCGCCTTTCTTCCCGGCAAATGCCCTGCTGATCACCCGTCTGGATAACCTGTCCATCTACTGGCAGGAAGATACCCGCCGCCGTTCAGTTATCGACAACCCGAAACGCGACCGGATTGAAAACTTTGAATCCGTCAACGAGGCGTATGTGGTCGAGGACTACCGCTGCGCGGCGCTGGTAGAAAACATCACTATCGGCGATTTCAGCGCGCCAGCCGCGCCGAAAGCTGAGGAGTAACGCATGAGCCTGAGTCCCGCACGGCAGCACCGCCTGCGCATTCAGGCCGAGCAGGCCGCCCGCGAGGGCGGCAGTGTTCGCCATGCGTCGGGCTATGACCTGATGCTGCTCCAATTGGCAGAAGACCGCCGCCGCCTCAAGGGCGTCCAGTCCACGGTGAAAAAGGCGGAAATCAAGGTGGAGCTGCTGCCGAAATATTCCGCCTGGGCGGAGGGCGTGCTGGCTGCCGGAGGTGCGCAGCAGGATGACGTGCTGATGTACGTGATGCTGTGGCGTATCGACGCCGGTGATTATGCCGGTGCGCTGGAAATCGGGCGTCATGCGCTGCGCCATGGCTGGGTGATGCCGCTGGGCAACCGTAACGTGCAGACCGTGCTGGCAGAAGAAATGGCAGACGCGGCGCAAAGCGCCCTGCTTGCCGCTGCTGGTTTTGATGCCGATCTGCTCCTGCAGACGCTGGACCTGACAACCGATCTGGATATGCCGGACCAGTCGCGGGCGCGCCTGCATAAAGCCATCGGCGCTGTACTGAGTGAAAGCAACCCGGCATCTGCCCTGAATCACCTTAACCATGCACTGCAGCTTGATCCCCGCTGTGGCGTGAAAAAAGAAAAGCAGCAGCTGGAGCGCAGACTGCGCAATGACAGCCGCTAAAGAACGTGCCCCGCGCACGGGCGGCACGGGGTGGCGAAAGGCACTGCCACATCAAACCCCGTCCACCGCCCACTTATTCAGGAGAAAGCCGCATGAAGTTTGTTGCGCCCGAACAGGCACCGGAACAGACGGAGGTCATCAAAAATACGCCGTTCTGGCCTGATGTGGATCTGTCGGAATTTCGCAGTGTGATGCGCACTGATGGCACGGTGACGCAGCCGCGTTTAAAGCAGGTCGTGCTGACGGCGATCTCTGAGGTTAACGCTGAGCTGTACGACTTCCGCAAGCGTCAGCAGATGCTGGGCTGGCAGACACTTGCAGACGTTCCGGCAGAAATGCTGGACGGCAAAAGCGAGCGTATCCGGCACTACCACAACGCTGTTTTCTGCTGGGCGCGCGCCGTGCTCAATGAGCGTTATCAGGACTATGACGCCACGGCGTCAGGTGTGAAGCGAGGGGAGGAACTGGCGGAGGCCAGCGGCGATCTGTGGCGTGATGCCCGCTGGGCTATCAGCCGGGTGCAGGATGCACCGCACTGTACGGTGGAGCTTATCTGATGAAAGTGCGTGCGCATCAGTATGACACGGTGGACGCGCTTTGCTGGCGTCATTACGGGCGTACGCAGGGTGTCACTGAGCAGGTTCTGCAGGCAAATCCGGGGCTGGCTGAGTACGGCCCATTTTTACCGCACGGGCTGCAGGTGGAGCTGCCGGACATTACGGCGTCAACCACGGCGCAGACCGTCCAGCTATGGGACTGAATTATGACGCTTGAACGAATCAGCGCCTTTATCACTTACTGCATCGCCGTGCTGCTGGCATGGCTGGGCGATCTGTCGCTCAAGGATGCGTCAACGGTTGGCGGCGTACTGATTGGTGTGCTGATGCTGGCTATCAACTGGTACTACAAACACCAGTCTTTCAAATTGTTACGTGGCGGCAAAATTTCGCGGGGGGAATATGAATCCTTCAATCGTTAAGCGCTGCCTTGTCGGGGCGGTGATGGCTATCGCCGCCACGCTGCCCGGTTTCCAGTCGCTTCATACCTCCGTTGAGGGGCTGAAACTGATCGCCGATTACGAGGGATGCCGCCTGCAGCCTTATCAGTGCAGCGCGGGCGTGTGGACCGACGGGATCGGCAATACGTCCGGTGTGGTGCCGGGCAAAACTATCACGGAACGGCAAGCGGCGCAGGGACTTATCACCAATGTGCTGCGCGTGGAGCGGGCGCTGGAAAAATGTGTGGTGCAGCCGATGCCGCAAAAGGTCTATGACGCGGTGGTGTCGTTTGCTTTCAACGTGGGCACCGGCAACGCCTGCAGCTCCACGCTGGTTAAGTTGCTGAACCAGCGGCGCTGGGCGGATGCCTGCCATCAACTGCCGCGCTGGGTATATGTCAAAGGTGTGTTTAATCAGGGGCTGGACAACCGCCGCGCGCGGGAAATGGCCTGGTGCTTAAAAGGAGCATAACGGAATGAAAAAGAAAGTCATGAGCGTTTTTTTCCAGCTGGCATGGGCTGCGCTGTTGGTTATCAGCCTGCTGTATCCGCGCAGCGTTGCGCCGGTTCTGGTTGGTGCGTCTGTCTGGGTATCATGCTTCCTCGCCTGGCTGCTTGCTGCGCTGTGCGCTGTAGGGTGGTTCGCCGGAGATCGGGCGCGCGATGAGGTCAGGGCGGCATTGCTGAAATTCAGGGCGCACCCCGTAAAACCCGTGCGTACATGGGTAATCAGGCTGCTTATTGTTCTGTGCCTGGCGTTTTCTGGATGGGTGATCACCCTGGTGTTTTACCTGCTGACGCTGGTTCTGTATCAGATTGCCCGCGCGCCGCTTCATGAGCCGATGGCGGCCTGATGCGTGCGCTGGCGGTAGTGCTGGCGCTGGCACTTGCGGCTCTGGGCTGGCAGTCGTGGCGGCTTAACAATGCCAGCCACACTATCGAGACGCAGGGCGCGGCGCTGAAAAGCAAAACGCAGGAGCTGACGAAGAAAAACAGCCAACTGATCGGCCTGTCCATTCTGACCGAAACCAACAGCCGGGAGCAGGCGCGGCTTTATGCGGCAGCGGAACAGACCACCGCACTTCTGCGCAGCCGCCAGCACCGGATCGAGGAACTGAAACGTGAAAACGAGGATTTGCGCCGCTGGGCTGATACTCCTTTGCCTGCTGACATTATCCGGCTGCGGGAGCGTCCGGCCCTCGCCGGAGGTGCAGCTTACCGTGAGTGGCTGTCCCAGAGTGACGCAGTGCCGTCTGGAAAGGTCAGCGCCGCGCAGTAACGGCGATCTGAGCGCGGTGCTGGATGAAACCGAGGCCGCCTGGGCGGTCTGTGCTGACAAAGTGGATACGATTATTGCGTGTCAGGAGCGAGACAGTGAACAAACCGCAGTCCTTACGCAGCGCCCTGAATAAAGCGGTTGCTTATGTCCGCGACAACCCGGACAAGCTGCACCTTTTCGTTGATAACGGCTCACTGGTGGCAACCGGTGCCAGCTCTATGTCATGGGAATACCGCTACACCCTGAACGTGGTGATCGAGGATTTCAGCGGCGACCAAAATTTGCTGATGGCTCCCGTGTTGCTGTGGCTCAGAGAAAACCAGCCGGACGCCATCAACAACCCGGACCTGCGCGAAAAACTGTTCACCTTTGAAGTGGATATTCTGCGCAATGATGTATGCGATATCAGTCTGAATCTGCAACTGACAGAGCGTGTACTGGTCAGCACCGACGGCGGTATTTCGACGGTTGAGGCTGAGCCGGAACCCGACGAGCCAGAAGAAAGGTGGACGGTGAAACGTGGATAATCTGCATAAGGTGGATGAGTGGCTGGCGGCCCTGCTGGCGAATCTGGAGCCTGCCGCGCGCAGTCGCATGATGCGCCAACTGGCGCAGGAATTGCGCCGCAATCAGCAGAACAATATTCGGCTGCAGCGTAATCCTGATGGTAGCGGATACGAGCCGCGAAAAGTTACGGCCCGAACCCAAAAGGGGCGCATCAAGCGGCAGATGTTCTCGAAACTTCGTACGGCGAAATACCTGAAAACTGCAGCCAGCGCGGATTCTGCAAGCGTAGCATTTGCCGGGCAAGTGCAGCGCATTGCGCGGGTGCATCATTACGGTCTACGTGATCGTGTAAATTCTCGTGGAATTACAATAAAATATTCGTCTCGAAAACTCCTCGGTATTAACAATAATGCGATTTTATCTATTGAAAATATGTTGGTGGATTGGTTTGTGAAATGATTTTTTGTCGCGCACACCACGTGGTAGTGCACGCGATTTAACTCTCAGGATGTTATTTTTCTGATTTCGTCTCAAGGTTTCGCAAGGTGTTTGGAATTAGTGTTTCGCTAAATCCGGAAAGAGCGCATATTACATAAATGGAAAAGGAAATGTCGCTATCCGTGTTCAAAAAACCAAATATTAAATTCCCCTTTAACATGAAGTATATTAATACGCCAGCGATAATTGAGAACAAAATTCTTTCGGCACCATATGAGAAATAGTTTGATTTTTTTAATTCTCTGTCTGTGTGAAGGCTTTTTATTTTCAATGAGACGGAAATAAATCCCCCCATTGATGCAAAGGCTGCTGCGTAAAATACAACAGGTATGAAGTGGTTGTCTTTTATAAAGTCTGTAGTTCGTGTAAGGTAAATAATGGCACTTAGGATAATGGTAATGATTGAGAAAGTGATGGCTCCCAATTGATAATAGTTTCTTCCAAGCATCATGTTGGCATAATCAAGTTTAATATCATCATTGATTTTTTTGAAGTTATCGTCTGTAGGTTCAAGAATGCCCAAGAGAATAGAGGATAATACGGTTGCTGCTCTTTTTCTGTATATTGATGCGCAGTTATATCGATAACAGTTGGCAATAAACTCATCAAAGTGTGGTTTGCACTGTTGAAATAAAATTATTTTGGATTCATCGTATTCATCTTTGCTTTGGATGTACACGCGTAAGGATTCATGTGTTGGTACATCTTGAACCTCATAAATAATAAATTCATCAAATCTAGAATACACTCTTGAAATTATATTTCCTGCGTAATCTGTTGCACCAACAGTAAAGTGTGCGATTCGTTCCTCTTGCCATTTTTCATACTTATCTGCACGTTCCTTAGCTTTCTGCAGCTCATCCCGCTCAATTGCGGTATCAATACTTATAACGTTTTCTTCTGCATCATTGCTTAAATTTGTTGTTTCGGTCATTTTCGCATGCTCTGTAAAAGGTGTTGTTTGATATCTGATACAACTAGGCAAGAACGTAAATATACGTTTTATCGAGTTATATTTAAAGAATGAACGCACAACTGACCGAAATCATGCGCCTTATCACCAACCTGATCCGCACCGGCACTGTGACCGAAGTGGATCGGAAGAAATGGCTGTGCCGGGTGAAAGTGGGCGAGCTTGAAACCAACTGGATTAACTGGCTGACGCTGCGTGCCGGTGGTGCCCGTACATGGTGGTGTCCGTCGCCGGATGAACAGGTGGTGGTGCTGAGTATGGGTGGCAATCTGGAAACCGCATTTGTGCTGCCTGCCATCTACTCGAATCAGTTTCCGCCGCCGTCGGATTCCGTGGACGGCTGCGTGACGGAGTACCCGGACGGGGGCTGGTTTGAGTATGAACCTGCCACCGGACGGTGGCATGTCCGGGGTATCAAATCCATGGTGATCGAAGCGGTGGACAATATCACCCTCAAAACCGGTGAGTTTGTGGTGGAGGCTGACACTATGCGCATTAACAGCGAGGTGGTGATCAATGGCAGCGTCAGCCAGGGCGGCGGTGCAATGAGTTCTAACGGGATCGTAGTTGATGACCATGAGCATACTGGTGTTCTGAAAGGCGGCGACAACACGGGAGGTCCGGTATGACGTTGTATATCGGTATGAGCAGGAATGACGGGCAGGCCATTTCAGATACAGACCATCTGCGCCAGTCGGTGCGGGATATTCTGCTGACGCCGCAGGGCAGCCGTCTTGCCCGCCGGGAATATGGCTCCCTGCTGTCTGCCCTGATTGACCAGCCGCAGAACCCGGCGCTGCGCCTGCAGATTATGTCTGCGGTCTATGTGGCGCTGAACCGCTGGGAACCGCGCCTTACGCTGGACTCCATCACCATCAACGGCAATTTTGACGGCTCTATGGTGGTTGAACTTACCGGACACGGCAATAACGGCGCACCGGTTTCCCTTTCCGTATCAACAGGAGCAGACAATGGCAGTCATTGACCTTTCCCGGCTACCGCCGCCGCAGATTGTGGACGTGCCGGACTTTGAGGCATTGCTGGCAGAACGCAAGGCCGCCTTTGTGGCCCTCCATCCGGCTGATGAACAGGAAGCCGTTATGCGCACGTTAGCGCTGGAGTCAGAACCCGTCACCAAACTGCTGCAGGAAAATACTTACCGAGAAATCCTGCTGCGCCAGCGTATTAATGAGGCTGCGCAGGCGGTCATGGTGGCCTATTCCATGGGAAATGACCTTGAACAACTGGCAGGTAACTGCAACGTGAAGCGCCTGACGGTAGTCCCTGCCGATAATGACGCGGTGCCGCCGGTGGCCGCAGTGATGGAAAGTGATGAAGCATTACGCCAGCGCATTCCTGCAGCATTTGAGGGGCTGTCCGTTGCAGGGCCGACGGGAGCCTATGAGTTCCACGCCACAAGTGCCGACGGGCGCGTGGCTGATGCCAGCGCAACCAGTCCTGCACCGGCTGAGGTGGTGCTTACCGTACTGAGCCGCGAGGGTGATGGTACGGCAGGGGCTGACCTGCTGGCGGTGGTTGAGCAGGCGCTTAACAGTGAAAAGGTTCGCCCGGTGGCAGACCGCCTGACGGTGCGCAGCGCTGAAATTATTCCGTACAGCGTGGATGCGACGATCTTCCTTTATCCGGGGCCGGAGGCTGAGCCGGTGATGGCAGAAGCAAAAGCCAGCCTGCAGAAATACATCGCCAGTCAGACGCGGCTGGGACGTGATATCCGCCGCAGCGCCATTTATGCCGCGTTGCACGTGGAGGGCGTCCAGCGTGTGGAACTGACGTCCCCGCTGGGTGATGTGGTGCTGGATAAGACGCAGGCGGCATCCTGTACTGAATGGAGCGTCACCAACGGGGGCACGGATGAATAGCCTGTTGCCGCCGGGTTCGTCGCCGCTTGAGCGCCGACTGACGCAGACCTGCAGTGGGATTTCCGATCTGCAGGTATCGCTGCGTGATTTGTGGAACCCGGCAACCTGCCCGGTCAGATTCCTGCCTTATCTGGCCTGGGCGTTTTCTGTTGACCGCTGGGATGAGAGCTGGACAGAAAGCGTCAAGCGCCGCGTTGTGCAGGACGCTTTTTATATCCATCAGCACAAGGGGACAACCAGCGCCGTGCGGCGCGTGGTGGAGCCGTTCGGCTTTCTGATCCGCATCATTGAGTGGTGGCAGACTGGCGAAACACCGGGGACGTTCCGTCTGGATATTGGCGTGCAGGACCAGGGCATAACAGAAGAAACCTATCTGGAGCTGGAGCGTCTGATCGGTGATGCCAAACCGTGCAGCCGTCATCTGGTTGGCATGTCCATCAACCTGCAGACAGGCGGCCCGTATTTTGTGGGTGCAGCCACTTATACCGGCGAAGAAATCACGATCTACCCGTATATAAACGAAACCATTATTTCCGGCGGCACCGCATATGAGGGCGGCGCGGTCCATGTTATTGACACGATGAGAGTGAACCCATGAGCGCAAAATTTTACACCCTGCTGACGGATATCGGCGCGGCGAAACTGGCAAGCGCCGCCGCGCTCGGTGTCCCACTAAAAATTACCCATATGGCGGTGGGCAGCGGTGGCGGTGTGCTGCCCACACCCAACGCGCAACAGACCGCGTTAGTGGCTGAGGAACGCCGCGCAGCGCTGAATATGCTGTATATCGACCCACAGAACAGCAGCCAGATTATTGCTGAGCAGGTGATCCCGGAAAATGAGGGCGGGTGGTGGATTCGTGAAGTCGGCCTGTTTGATGAAACAGGTGCGCTGATTGCTGTGGGAAACTGCCCGGAGAGCTACAAGCCGAAGCTGGCGGAGGGCAGCGGACGCACGCAGACCGTGCGTATGGTACTGATTACCAGCAGCACCGATAACATCACCCTGAAAATTGACCCTGCAGTGGTTCTGGCAACCCGCAAATATGTCGATCAGGTTGCCACAGGGATGCTTAAGAAAGCCGAGAATGGTGCTGATATTCCTGACAAGCTGAAGTTTTTACAGAATATAGGGCTGTTCAATATCGTTAACCCAACAAGCCCAAATCAGACGGTGCTTTATACCCCGGATATGAAGAAATGCCTGGTTATTCGTGAAGACGGGTCATGGGGCGCAAGGGTGGTCAATAATGGCCAGGTGATAGCGCTGAAAGTGAATGAAGGTGGGACCGGGGCAATGACAGCAGAAGACGCAAGAAAAAATCTTGGTCTTGATATCCTGCTGAACGGTAAGCAGCCGCTGAACGAAGTGCTGACAGCCTTTGCCGGACTGATGATGCAGCAGAATACCCTGCCTTATTTCACGGGAAATAAACAGGCGGCAGTGACCGCTATCAGTGAGTTTATGCGCGTGATGCTGGGGAAAGGGGATGCAGCCAGTATTGCAGCTTATCTGGGAATGGGGAGCGGTGCGCCGATGATTGGCTCACCTTTCGCATGGCCTTTGGCGCAGATGCCGAGTGACGTGTTTGATGACATGAAAAACATGGTTTTTCTGAAAGTGAATGGCGCGCCATTTGATAAGAATAAATACAGCAAGTTAGGTGTTACATACCCGTCGGGCGTGTTGCCAGATATGCGCGGCGAATTCATGCGGGGTTATGACGACGGACGCGGGGTTAACCCTTCTCAGGCTTTGCTCGGTTGGGCTGCCGATGAGTTCAAAACACACAAACATCCCTTTATGGGGTCAGGCGGTGCAGCCGGGAATAATACCGTTTTTGGTGTCGAAACAGGTATCAGGGGAATTTATACCAATGGCATTAACCAGCCTGATGGCTCAGTAGCGCCTGCATTTCAGGATCCTGGTGGAACTGAAACTCGCCCACGTAGCGTGGCATTTAATTTTATTGTGAGGGCGGCGTAATGGCTAAAGCGACACTGAACAAAAACGGTATTGCTACTAAAGCCGGTGATATCACCGTTTATAATTATGCGAGTGGTACGGGAGAATATTTGTCTGTGTCAGTCGAATACCTGCCTGTCGGGGTGGGTATTCCTGCCGACTCATGTACAGATGCGCCGCCTGTGAAAAAGAGTGGTTTTACTGTTTGCCGTAATTTGGGTCGTAGTATCTGGGAGTATGTCGAAGACCACCGGGGCGAGATAGTCTATGAAACGGTGACAGGCAAGCCGATAGTCATTTCTGTGCCGGGAGCGTATGCCGACAGTATAACCCGCATAGCACCGTCAACACCTTATGATACCTGGAACGGCAGTGAGTGGGTTACAGATGAGAAGATGCAGAAAAACGCTCAGGTGAAGGCGGCAGAACAGAAAAAATCCGCACTGCTGGCTGGTGCTCAAAGTACCATCAGCCTGTGGCAGACTGAGCTACAACTCGGTCTTATCAGTGATGAGGACAAAGTTAAACTGATATTATGGATGCATTACATTCGCGACTTGCAGGCCATAAAAACATCTGAGGCACCTGATGTTTTTTGGCCTGAAGAACCTGAGTTAGCTTAGCTCTAAAGATGAATTCGGCTTACGTCGCCAGTTCAGGATGAAAGATTTAATTGTCTTATTATCCTCAACGAAATGATAGCAAGCCGAAGCCATCAATAAATTGATGACGGCCAAAAGTGTCCAGATAAACCATGTAGGGAATGATGCAAGGCTGTCATGATATTTTGTTATGTAAATCATTATAGGTAATTGCATCAAATAAAATGAATAGCTTATTTTCCCTAAATATATCAACGGTAGGGTGAATGTGTTTTTATTAATTGCTGCAGTTGCGAGATAATAAACAACAATACATGTTGCTGGTAGTGTTGCATAGTTGTTTTGCATCCAGCCATTATTGTTGGACGGAGAAATGAAAAATAGAGATGCTATTGCAAGAATAAACAGGGGGGTGTTAAATCGGGTAAAACGAAAGCCGCGAGAAAAAATACAACCAATTGCTACCCCTGCGACAAATTCTGGCAGGCGATGAATAGGGCTGACATAATAACGAGGAAAAGCCGCGCTATTAGTTAATATCATAGATGTTGGTATGATTATTGATGATATCAATACTGCAATGCCTAATGCGAGAACCGGTCTTTTTTTAATTACTGGCAACAGGAATGGGAAAACAAGATAAAAAAACATTTCGGTTGAAACGGACCAGGAACCGCCGAAATTCCATTGGCTAAAACTATCCGGGAACCACGACTGTGCAGTAGTTAAAAATAATAAAACATATGTGGTGATTTGCGTTATGTTGTACTCAAAAAGGAAAGGGACTGTAATTAATCCCATGACCAGATAGGCAGGGAATATTCTGGCAATTCGGGAACGATAGTAATTTTCTTTAATGCCATTTCTTGATGCCCACGCCATGACAAAACCAGAAAGAACAAAGAAGAAAGACATCCCGATAGCTCCATTGTTGATAACAGACTGCAGCCAGTCAGAAACATCAGCCTTATATCTGATATTACAGTGAAATAAAAACACATAGAAAGCAGTAACAAAGCGGAATATCGTTAATCCGTGAAGGTCATTTCTGATGTTCATAGTCATGTTCAGGTTAAATTTTTACTGATGCTATCACAGCATTTGATGGTAACACCCATCGATTTCTTCATTCTAAGTCAAAATGCAGTTTCTTACTCTCTAAATTGTACCATCTCTCACACACCTCCCGTCGCGTGCATAGTGTGCATATCAACCAGAACATAGGCAGACACCCTGTAAACCGGAGAGACTGCCTTATGGCTCAGGATTACCACCACGGTGTGCGCGTTGTTGAAGTCAACGACGGCACCCGCTCCCTCACCACGGTAAGCACTGCTATCGTGGGTATGGTCTGCACCGGCGATGATGCTGATGCGTCCGTGTTCCCTCTCAATAAGCCGGTTCTGCTGACGGATGTGCTGGAGGCCAGCGGTAAAGCAGGCGAGTCCGGCACGCTGGCCCGTTCGCTGGATGCGATTGCCGACCAGTCAAAGCCCGTGACGGTTGTTGTGCGCGTGGCGCAGGGCGAAACCGAAGCGGAAACCACCTCCAATATTATCGGTGGCGTCACCTCCGACGGTAAAAAAACGGGGATGAAAGCGCTGCTTTCTGCGCAGTCGCAGCTGAAAGTTAAGCCGCGCATTCTCGGTGTGCCGGGGCACGACACGCAGGCGGTAGCCACTGAGCTGATGAGTGTTGCGCAGAGCCTGCGCGGGTTTGCCTACCTGTCCGCCTATGGTTGTAAGACTGTGGAGGAAGCCATTGCTTACCGGGACAATTTCAGCCAGCGAGAAGGGATGCTGATCTGGCCTGATTTCATCAACTTTGACACCGTTCTTAAAGCCGATGCGACGGCTTACGCCTCCGCACGTGCGCTCGGTCTGCGTGCCAAAATCGACGAACAGACCGGATGGCACAAAACCCTGTCCAACGTGGGTGTGAATGGCGTCACCGGTCTTTCCGCTGATGTGTTCTGGGATCTGCAGGACCCGGCAACGGACGCGGGACTGCTGAACCAGAATGACGTCACCACGTTGATCTGCAAAGACGGCTTCCGCTTCTGGGGTTCCCGCTGCCTCAGTGACGATCCATTGTTTGCGTTTGAGAACTACACCCGCACGGCGCAGGTGCTGGCTGACACGATTGCAGAGGGGCATATGTGGGCGGTGGATAAGCCACTGAATCCGTCACTGGCCCGCGACATTATCGAAGGTATTCGCGCCAAATTACGCAGCCTGGTAAATCAGGGATACCTCATCGGGGCTGACTGCTGGCTGGATGAGTCAGTGAACGATAAAGACTCTCTGAAAGCAGGGAAGCTCACCATCGACTACGACTACACGCCTGTGCCGCCGCTTGAAAATCTGATGCTGCGCCAGCGCATCACCGATCGCTACCTGGTCGATTTTGCCAGCCGTGTCAGTGCATAAGGGGGATACATGGCATTACCACGCAAGTTAAAACACCTGAACCTGTTCAACGACGGGAACAACTGGCAGGGGATCGTTGAGTCCCTGACTCTGCCGAAATTCACCCGCAAGTTTGAGAAGTATCGCGGCGGCGGTATGCCGGGCGCGGTGGATGTGGATATGGGGCTGGATGACGGCGCACTGGACACGGAATTTTCAATCGGCGGCACCGAACTGTTGTTATTCAAGCAGATGGGCAAGGCAACCGTTGATGGCATCCAGCTGCGTTTCACCGGCTCTATTCAGCGTGACGATACCGGCGAAGTTCAGGCCATTGAGCTGGTTGTGCGCGGGCGTCATAAAGAAGTGGATTCCGGCGAGTGGAAAACCGGCGAGAGCAGCACCACCAAAGTCAGCAGTACCAACAGCTACGCGAAGCTGACCATTAACGGCGAAGTGCTCTATGAGGTTGATCTGGTCAACATTATTGAAATCGTTGGCGGCGTGGACCTGATGGAAGCACACCGTAACGCCCTTGGCCTCTGATTTAACTTAACGGCGCGGTGATCCGCGCCAGTATCTGATTAACAGGAAACGAACATGAGCGACAAGCTGACTGAAAAAACCGTACAACTGGATACGCCAATCATGCGCGGTAAAACCCAAATCACCGAAATTGTGCTGCGTAAGCCGCAGTCCGGTGCGCTGCGCGGCACCCGCCTGCAGGCCATTATGGATATGGACGTGGGGGCCATGATGACAGTGATCCCGCGTATTTCCACCCCGACGCTGACCGCACAGGAAATGGCTGAACTGGACCCCGCCGATCTCACCGCGCTGTCGGTCGAGGTGGTAACTTTTTTGTTGAAGAAGTCGGTGCTTGCCGGTTTACCGACAGCCTGACGATTGATGACCTGGTGGCGGATATCGCCACCATCTTTCACTGGTCGCCGTCCATCACTGACGTTATGCCGCTGACAGAGGTGCTGGAGTGGCGGCACAAAGCGATTCAGAGAAGCGGGGCCAGCGATGAGTGATAATAACCTGCGTCTGCAGGTGATTCTGAATGCGGTTGACAAGCTCACCCGCCCATTTCGATCCGCGCAGGCCAGCTCAAAAGAGCTGGCTGCCGCTATTCAGCAAAGCCGCGCCCGGCTGAAAGAGTTAGATTCTCAGGCGGGCAGAATTGATGGCTTCCGTAAGGCCAGCGCGCAGCTGGCAGTCACAGGTAACAGCCTTAAAGCCGCCCGCGAAGAAGCGGCAAAACTCGCCACGCAGTTTACTGCGACCAACCGCCCGACGGCAGCACAGGCCAGACTGCTTGAGCAGGCTAAAAATCGCGTCACCGATTTACAGGGAAAATATAACGGGCTGCGTCAGTCAGTGCAGCGTCAGCGCCTTGCGCTGAATGAGGCAGGGCTTGATACAAAGAAACTGAGCAGCGCACAGCGTGAGCTACGGCAGAACGCCGATGAAACCCGACTGGCACTGGAGCGACAGCAAAAATCCCTGAAACGCCTGGGTGAACAGCAGGCGAGAATGAATGCGGTTCGTGATCAGTATTCGCGCCGTCTTGAGGTTCGGGATCGCATAGCCGGAGCCGGGGCCACCACTACGGCAGCGGGGCTGGCAATGGGCGCGCCGGTTATGGCTGCAGTTAAGAGCTACGCCAGTATGGAAGATGCCATGAAAGGCGTGGCAAAGCAGGTAAACGTGCTTCGTGACGATAACGGCAACCGTACAAAACAGTTTTATGACATGCAGGATGCCATTAAGGCTGCCAGTGAGCAGCTGCCGATGGAGAATGGCGCTATAGATTATGCCGCGCTGGTTGAAGGGGGCGCGCGTATGGGCGTGACCAACCAGGACGATCCCTTTGAGGACCAGAAACGTGACCTGCTGGCCTTTGCATCCACGGCGGCAAAAGCTGCAACGGCCTTTGAGCTGCCCGCCGATGAGCTGGCGGAAGGATTGGGGAAAATCGCGCAGCTCTATAAAGTGCCGACGCGCAATATTGAACAACTGGGCGATGCGCTGAACTACCTGGACGATAACGCCATGTCAAAGGGTGGGGACATTATCAACGTCCTGCAGCGTATGGGGGGCGTGGCTGACCGCCTTGACTTCCGAAAGGCTGCTGCGCTGGGTTCAACATTCCTTTCTCTTGGGGCTGCCCCGGAAATTGCCGCCAGCGCCTCTAATGCCATGGTGCGTGAACTGTCCATTGCCACCATGCAAAGTAAGCGCTTCTTTGAAGGTATGAACCTGCTGAAACTCAATCCGGCGGAGGTTGAAAAGCAGATGACCACCGATGCTATGGGCACCATTCAGCGGGTTCTGGAGAAGGTCAACAATCTGCCGCAGGATAAACGCCTGTCAGCCATGACAATGATTTTTGGTAAAGAGTTTGGCGATGATGCGGCAAAGCTGGCTAACAACCTGCCGGAGCTGCAGCGTCAGCTGAAACTCACATCAGGCAGCGGTGCTGATGGCTCCATGCAGAAAGAATCCGACATTAACAAGGATTCATTGTCTGCGCAGTGGTTGCTGGTTAAGACTGGCGCGCAGAACGCTTTCAGCAGTCTGGGGGAAACGTTGCGCCAGCCGCTGATGGATATTATGGGCATGGTTAAGGGCGTGACCGGGGCGCTGCGTCGCTGGGTGGAGCAGAATCCCGTGCTGGCTGGCACGCTGATGAAAGTGGCGGCGGCTATGGCGGCTGTTATTGTCGGGCTGGGTACACTTGCTGTGGCGGTAGCTGCTGTGCTGGGGCCGATTGCGGTGATTCGGTTTGGCCTGTCTGTGCTGGGTGTAAAAACATTACCTTCCGTTGCTGCAGCGGTAACACGTACTGGCGGTGCCCTGTCATGGCTGGCAGGTGCGCCACTTTCCCTGTTGCGTCGGGGTATGACGTCATCCGGTGGCAGTGTCGGGTTACTGAGTGCCCCGCTTAATTCCCTGCGTCGCTCAGCCGGAATAGTGGGTAATGCACTGAAAACGGTGGCAGGTGCGCCGCTTGCCGTGTTCCGTGCCGGTATGTCAGGCATCTGTAATATTATCGGTATGGTGATGAACCCGCTGGCGGCGTTGCGGGGTGGGCTGACAGCTACCGGTGGCGTGTTGCGTTTTCTTGTTTCTGGTCCGCTGGCATTACTTCGCGGCGCGCTGTTTGGCATTTCTGGCCTGCTGGGCGCGCTGCTCAGTCCGATAGGGCTGGTTGTGGCTGCGCTGGCTGGTGTGGCGCTGGTTGTGTGGAAATACTGGCAGCCCATCAGTGCATTTCTGGGGGGCGTGGTGGAAGGGTTCAAAGCCGCTGCAGCACCCATCAGCGCCGCCTTTGAGCCGCTCAGGCCCATGTTTCAGTGGATGGGTGACAGGGTGCAGGCCTTGTGGGGCTGGTTCAGTGATTTACTTACGCCGGTTAAATCCACTTCCGAAGAACTGAACAGCGCAGCTGCAATGGGGCGCCGGTTTGGTGAGGCGCTGGCGGAAGGTCTGAATAGGGTGATGCACCCGCTGGAGTCTCTTAAATCCGGTGTGTCATGGCTGCTGGAAAAGCTCGGTATTGTCAGTAAGGAGGCGGCAAAGGCGAAACTGCCTGCGCAGGTCACGCAACAGCAATCCGCCACGGTGAACAGTGACGGCAAAGTGGTGCTGCCGCCTGGCGGGTTTCCGGCTTACGCAGGGATGTACGACACGGGCGGGATCATTCCACGTGGGCAGTTTGGCATTGTTGGAGAAAATGGCCCTGAAATTGTGAATGGCCCCGCAAATGTTACCAGCAGACGGCGAACAGCCGCTCTGGCTTCTGTCGTTGCAGGCGTGATGGGGGGAGCTGCGACACCTGCAGAAGCAGCTCCGTTTCATCCGTTCAGTCTGCCTGCGAGGGCATACCAGACGCAGCCTGTTAAGGCAGACAGCCCGCCGTCAGTTATTCGTTATGAGATAAATGCGCCCATTCATATCGTCGCGCAGCCGGGACAGAGTGCGCAGGATATTGCCCGTGAAGTGGCACGGCAGCTTGACGAGCGGGAACGCAGGGCCAGGGCAAAAGCGCGCAGCAATTTCAGCGATCAGGGGGGGTATGAATCATGATGATGGTGCTGGGTTTATATGTATTTATGTTGCGCACTGTCCCTTATCAGGAACTGCAGTATCAGCGCAGCTGGCGACACGCCGCCAACAGCCGGGTGAACCGCCGCCCGTCAACGCAATTTCTTGGCCCGGATAACGATTCACTGACACTGTCCGGGGTTCTGCTGCCGGAAGTGACCGGAGGCAGGCTGTCATTGCTGGCGCTGGAGTTGATGGCAGAGCAGGGCAAAGCCTGGCCTTTGATTGAAGGCAGTGGAACCATTTACGGCATGTTTGTTATTGAGAGTCTGAGCCAGACAAAGACGGAGTTTTTTGCCAGCGGCATGCCCAGGCGCATTGAGTTTACGATCACCCTCAAACGGGTTGATGAGTCGCTGTCTGACATGTTCGGGAGCCTGAGTGACCAGCTCAGCAACCTGCAGGACTCTGCTGCCTCTGCGATTGGGGGGATTAAAAACACGGTTGGAGGATTGCTGCAGTGAACGTTAATTCTGATCTCCTGAACCTGAACAGCAAAAGCCCGGCTTTCAGTATCGTCATTGAAGGTAAGGACGTGACGACCATGCTGGATACCCGCCTGATGAGTCTGACGCTGACGGATAACCGGGGCTTTGAAGCGGACCAGCTTGATCTGGAGCTGGACGATGCCGACGGGCTGATCGCCCTGCCGCGACGTGGCGCAGTGATTCAGCTGGCGCTGGGCTGGAAAGGCCAGCCGCTTTTCCCTAAAGGGGCTTTTACCGTGGATGAAATTGAACACAGCGGTACACCTGACCGGCTGACCATCCGGGCGCGTAGTGCAGATTTCCGTGAAACCCTCAATACACGGCGCGAAAAATCATGGCATCAGACAACTGTGGGGGAGGTGGTAAAGGAAATCGCCGCCCGGCATAACCTCAAAGTGGCGCTGGGTAAAGACCTGACGGATAAGGCGCTGGATCATCTGGACCAGACCAATGAAAGCGATGCAAGTTTTCTGATGAAACTGGCGAGACAGTATGGGGCGATTGCTTCCGTTAAGGACGGGAATCTGCTGTTTATCCGGCAGGGACAGGGAAGAACGGCGAGCGGCAAGCCGCTGCCGGTTATCACCATCACGCGCAAAGCCGGTGACGGTCATCGGTTCACCCTTGCTGATCGTGGTGCCTATACCGGCGTTATTGCCAGCTGGTTGCATACGCGTGAACCCAGGAAAAAAGAGACAACCAGTGTTAAGCGTCGTCGAAAGAAAACCACCACACCCAAAGAGCCGGAAGCAAAACAGGGCGATTATCTGGTGGGAACGGATGAAAACGTGCTGGTTCTTAATCGTACCTACGCCAACCGGAGCAATGCAGAGCGCGCAGCGAAAATGCAGTGGGAACGTCTGCAGCGTGGGGTTGCTTCATTTTCCCTGCAGCTAGCTGAGGGGCGGGCTGATCTCTATACGGAAATGCCGGTGAAGGTGACGGGGTTTAAGCAGCCGATCGATGATGCAGAATGGACCATTACCACTCTGACGCATTCTGTCAGCCCGGATAATGGATTTACGACCAGCATGGAGCTTGAAGTAAAGATTGGTGATCTTGAAATTGAATAATCGGTTCTCAATACTGAATAATGCTGTATCATTATTGCGACTACGGCAAGAGTGGTGGGATAACAGCGATGATGAACTGTCCAGAGTGCGGTCATGCAGCACATACCAGAAGCAGCTTTCAGGTATCAGCTACGACAAAAGAACGTTACAACCAGTGCCAAAATATAAATTGTGGCTGTACGTTCGTTACTCATGAAACGTTTGTACGGCACATTATAAAACCGAATCTAATTTCTTCTGCGCCGCCACATCCTGGAAAAGGTGGTCAAGGCCACATGAGTTTCTGAACAGAACCCGCTTTAATGGCGGGTTTTTTGTTGTCGCCAGTCCGACACTCTGTCGCCATTTTGCCGCCACTACCAAAGAAAAAGGGGCTACGTTTTCACGTAACCCCTTGTTTTATTTGGTGGAGCTGGCGGGAGTTGAACCCGCGTCCGAAATTCCTACATCCTCGGCACTACATGCTTAGTCAGTCTTTACATTCGCACGCCAGCTGCGGACAGACACGCCACTAACGAACTAGCCTGATTAGTTTTAGCACTTCAGCCCCAGGCAGGACATCCGCGCGATCTCTTTTGGGTTTGACCTCTCTTGATCCCCGTCTTAAGAGCGGAAGCTAGGGAGAGAGGGCTCTTAGCAGGTTATTAAGCTGCTAAAGCGTAGTTTTCGTCGTTTGCGACTATTTTTTTGCGGCTTTTTACGAGGCCAACCGCCCCTCGGCATGCACCTTGGGTTTCGCAAATCCCGTCGAATCCAGAATCAGCCCCAATGTGTTAGAACAAGTATAACAGACTTGTGACACGCGTGACCAGCCCCTGCAACCCCTTATCCTCAACGATTTACCGCTCGCGTAGCGCTTCTTTTGCGCGATTAAACGGTTTGATTAAATAGTCGACGATGGTTTTTTCACCTGTTTTTATATCCACTGTGGCAATCATGCCCGGAACGATGGAAAAATGACGTCCCAGTTTGTTCTGCAAATAGTCCTGATGGGTGCGGATAAAGACGCGGTAGTAGAATATTTCTGGCTTCACTTTGTCCTGAATGGTGTCCGGGGAGATGGTTTCGACCACGCCTTCCAGCCCGCCGTAGATGGCGTAGTCATAGGCGGTGATTTTCACCAGCGCCCGCTGTCCGGGGTGAATAAAGGCGATATCGCGCGGTGACAAACGGGTTTCAATCAGCAGATGATCGTCCACCGGCACAATCTCCATCATCTCGCCGTTGGGTGGGATCACGCCGCCAATGGTGGTGACCTGGATGTTTTTCACTATGCCGCGCATCGGGGCGCGAACGGTCAGGCGGGTGACGGAATCCTCACGTCCTTTTAAAATGGCCGCCAGCATATCCACTTCGGCGTTGGCTTTCGACAGCGCTTCCCGCGCCTGCACGTAATATTGCGAGCGCAGGTCGGTGATTTTCAGCCCGAGGTCACTTTTTTGCCGCTGCAGGCGCAGCACTTCCACATGGCTGGCGGCACCGCTTTTCTCCAGCCGCTGGGTGATCGCCAGCTCTTTGTTCACAGATACCAGCGCATCCTGCAGTTCTACCATCGAGTCGGCGAGCTGCGCCCGACGGCTTTTATACAGTCGGGTCTCGGAGGCGATAAGGTCCGGCCAGGCTTTCAGCGCGTCGGGAAACGTCAGCGCCAGATCGTTGACTTCGGCGTTGAGTCGCGCGCTGGAGGCCAGCGAGGCGCGGTATCGGGCGGCGCTTTCACCGACGTTGGATTCCGAACGGGTCGGGTCGAGACGGGCCACGACTTGATTGGCCTGCACTTTGTCCCCTTCGCGTACCGTCAGTTCGGCGAGGATCCCGCCGTCAAGCGACTGCAGCACCTGTTCGCGAGAGCTGGGGATCACTTTGCCGTTGCCGGTGGAAACTTCATCCAGCTTGCCGAAGTATGCCCAGATGCCGAGGACGGCAAACAACAATGTACTGAGCAGGATAATGCGGCTTGCCCCGGAAAAGCGCTGCTCGCGGCGGATATCGAGGTCGTCCATGGCGGCATCATGCGGATTGGTTTTCATTTTTCCACTCCCGACCGTGAGTTTGTGCAGGCGCCCGGCTTGCGTTCAGCGCCTGTGCTTTCGGGGCATCCATTACCAGCTGACCTTCTTTCAACACTACCACGCGCTCGACCAGCTCCAGTACCGGTACGCGATGGGTGGCGACGATCAGCGTGCGGTTGCCGAGCCACTGGTTCAGTCGCTGAATAAACTCCCGTTCGGTATGTTCGTCCAGCGAAGCACTTGGTTCGTCGAGCAGCACAATATTGGGCGAACGCAGCAGCATTCTTGCCAGCAGAATAGACTGCCGCTGTCCGCCGGAGAGGCCGTTGCCGCCCTCCATAATCGGGTGTCCCAGCCCTTTGGCGAGCTGTTTAACAAAGGTGGCTGCGCCGCTGACCTCCAGCGCGTCGAATATCTGTACATCGCTGGCATGCGGTGCACCGAGAGTCAGGTTCTCACGCAGGGTGCCAAAAAAAAGTCGCGCATTTTGGCTGAGAAAGCCGATGTTGCGGCGTAAATCGGCCATATCGATTTGCGCCAGGCTCAGGTTATCGAGCCGAACGTCGCCCTGAATAAGCTCCACGCCGCCGGCCATCGCCTGTAGCAGGGTGGATTTCCCCGCGCCGTTACGTCCGAGGATGGCGATGCGTTCTCCTGGCATGACCTCCAGGCGAGAGATGCGCAGCGGCACCCGCTGGTCGTCGCTGTGGTAGCGAAAGTGAGCGTTCTCAAACAGATAATGCCCACGAAAGATCTCCTGATGTACCCGATTCTCATCGTGCTGGGTTTCAGTAGGGAGCTGCATAATGCTGTCCAGCCCCATCTTCGCCGCCTTGACCTGCTGCCAGCGGGCCAGCACGCCGCACAGATTCGCCATCGGGGCGATCATTCTTGAACCGAGCATTGAGGCTGCCACGACCGCCCCGGTGGTCATGGTGCCTTCGATGACCATCGGCGCACCGAACATAATGATCGCGGCGTAGACCAAGCTTTGCACCGACATGCCCCAGCCAATCAGCCCCTGAGTCAGCTTGCGGGTACGCAGCCCGGACTCGCCGGTAATGCGGATGTAGCTGTTCCACTGCTGCAAAAAGCGGTTCTCCGCCTGCATCAGCTTGATGTCTTCGAGGCCCTGAACGCTCTCGACCAGTACCGCATTACGCAGCGTGGACTCGTGCGCCGCCTGATTAGCGAGCACCGCCAGCTTTTTTTGTAGCAGCAGTCCTGGCAGGATCATCAATATCGCGGCGACGGGTGCAATCCACGCCAGCGGCGGAGCGATGCAGGCCAGTACAATGATAAACAGAAAGAAAAAAGGCAGATCGACGATGGTCGACATGGTCGAGGAGGTGATCATCTCACGCACTTGCTCCAGCTCGCGGAGCTGGGAGATAAAGCTTCCGGTGGAGCGGGGGACGGCACTGTTACGCAGGCGCAGGGCGTGGCTGAACACGCGGTCGGAAATGCGCATGTCGGCACGTTTGCCGAGCACATCCATGATATGGGTGCGCGCTTCGCGCAGTAAAAAACCGAACAGCACCGCCACCAGTACCCCGGTCGAGAGGACATACAGCGTGGGGTAAGACTGGGCTGGGATCACCCGGTCGTAAACCTGCATCGAGAAGATAATCCCGGCGAGCGACAGGACGTTAATCAGGAATGCGGCGATCATCACCGGCAGGTAAGGCCGGATGTCCTGTAGTACCAGTTCGCGCATCCAGTCGGGCTTAAAGCGCGAAATATAGCGGTCAACCCGACTGTCTTTGAGCGCTGACAGTGGGCGCAGCGCGATGATGGCGTGGATCTCCGGCAGCAGCTCCGCAAGCGCCAGCCGGTTGCGCTGTCCTTCCTCGGCGATGATAAACACATCCAGCGCATCTTCACCGTTGAAGTGCTCTATCACCATAATTTGGCCGTCGCGCAGTTCCGCCACCACCGGTAAGCGCCACTGGCTGAACGCCTGCTTCGCTGTATCCAGCACATGAAACGACAGCCCCGCCTGGCGCGCAAGCTGCGTCAGCGCAAGGGTTTTGTTTTTCCCGTCAAACCACGGGGCGTTGGCCTGAATTGCGCCGGGTGAGCAGGTAACACGATAGTGGCTGGCAATGTGGGTAATGGCCTGCGCCCACTGGCTCAGAGCGGGCTCGCTAATCATCTCTTCAGCAACAGGCTCGACGCGGCTCATAGCTGGATCTCCACCGACTGGATGCTGCGATTGTTGAGGGCGAACGCCTGGCGCAGCGCGCCAGTATTGTAGAGGCAGTTCAGCTGGAGTTGACGAAGCTGGCTTTGGGTCTGCAGTTCGGCGAAACGGGCCTGGTACACCTCCTGCTCGGCGTTAAGTACGTCGAGCAGCGGACGAGAACCGAGATCCAGATATTGCTGCTGATACAGCTCGCGCGTTTGTTCACTCAGCCGTTGTTGGCGGCGGAGGATCTGCAGGGCGGTGGCAAGGCTCATCGCCTGGCTGCGGGATTCGAGCAATTTCTGGCGCACGTCGAGCCGGGTGCGCTGGATGGAATACTGCGCCGAGTCTACCGCATGGCCGGCGGCGTTGCGGCGGGCGGTGAGTCCGCCTCCCTGGTACAGCGGCATCTCCACTTTTACCCATGTGGAGTACTGCGTTTTGTCGAGCACCTCATGGCTGGGATATTTGTCATTGAGATAGTGCTGCACGGAAGGTTCGAGCGAGATGGTCGGCGTCATCTGCGCGTTGGCGTAATCGAGGTTTGCCTGCGCGACATTGGCCTGCGCCCAGGCCGCCAGCACCGCGGGAACCAGCCTGTCGTCAGGTTTGGCTACGTCGCAACTGCTGTCCAGTTTTACCGGGAATTCATTGCTGATGCCGTTGAGCGAGTTCCAGCCAAGAAAGCTCATCAGCGTCGCCTTGCTACTATCGAGATTCGCCTGATACTGCGCCAACTGTGAACGGGCGGACTCGATACGTGCATCGGTTTGCACTACGTCTGACAACGAGGTCGCCCCTTCATCGTTGCGTTGCCGGGTCAGCCTGCCAATACCGTTCAGGGCGGAGACCTGTGATTCGGCGGCATCGACCATTTGTTGCCATGACTGAACCTGCACAATGGCATTGGCGGTTTCGTGGGCGACGGTATCAATGCTGAGTAATACGTTAGCCTGCTGCTGTGCGGCACCCGCAGTTTCGGCGCGCACCTGGCTGGCGACTTTGCCAAAGTCATACAGCATTTGCGACACCGAGATCACCAGCGACGGACTGAAGCCATGATCGTTATAGGTATTGCTGTAGCCGTTGTTCATCCCGGCGGTGACCTGCGGGTAATATTTCGATTTTGCCACGTCGATCTGCTCATTTTGCGAGAGCAGTTTGCCGATAGATTCACGGATCGCCGGATGCCAGCTCACGGCGCGGCTTACCGCATCGTTCAGTGTCAGGTTGCCGGGCGCGGCGGCGCTCAG
Source organism: Citrobacter sp. FP75 (assembly GCF_018342065.1). Lineage (GTDB taxonomy): Bacteria > Pseudomonadota > Gammaproteobacteria > Enterobacterales > Enterobacteriaceae > Citrobacter. The sequence goes on from NZ_JAFDOE010000002.1 coordinate 737,760, forward strand.
CGGCAGATCGGCCACCGAACCATCCAGAGAGGGGAGCATCTGACTGGTTGCCAGCCCTTCCGGCGTGATGATTTGCGGTGCATCTTCGGCATTAACCCGCACCGAACAGAGCGTTAATGCCAGCAGTAAAGCGACAGGGGTGACATTTCTCATCGTTTATCCCTTACAAAATACGGCCGTGACGACTGTTATTGCCCCGGACGTCATAGCATCCGGGGCTGTAGTTATGGAGTTTTGGTACAAACGTCAGGTCACAATATGATTTTGTTGAACCAGCTCATCGAGCGTGGTGTGTACGTTCTCCAAAGTCACGAGACTGGTTGATTGATAAGTGGTACCCGTACCGTCGCGGTCGATAGAAACCACGGTGTTGCTACCGTTGGTGGCAACGGTGAGATAATTGCCGAGCGTGGCGTTTTGCCCGTTCCAGCCCACCAGCAGATCGCCGATATCGATTTTATCTCCCTGTGCCAGTGAGAAGTTGGTCCAGGTGTCCGCTGTCCCGTTGCCGCCGGTGGCGTCGTTGGCGCTGAGCAGGTGATAAATCAGCGTATCGCCATACACGCTGCCGATGAGGCGATCGGCATCAACGGTGCTCACGACCTGCGGGTTCATGTCGATGGTCAGCGTGGCGCTATCGGTATGGCCTTTCTGGTCATTAAGGGTGTAGGTGAATGTCTCTTTGGTTTTGATGGACTCCAGTGAAACATCGCTGTTGAGGGCATAGGTGTAATGCCCGTCAATGCCGATCGTCAGCTTGCCATACAATCCATTAATGGTGGCGCTGGCAGTGCTGCTGCCCAGCGGATCCAGCGTGGCAGAGCCACCCGCGCCGTTCACCGTCAGCAGGGTATGCACGCTGGCAATATGGTCTCCGTCATAGATGTTGCCAGTGACGCTATTCGTGCCAGCGGTTTCGAAGTTATCGAGATCGACTATCGCCCCTTTCACGCTAGGGGTAATGGTGATGGTACCGAGCCCAAGAGCACCGGCGTTACCGGTGTAATCGAGGCGATAATTACCGGCGTGCAGCACCAGTCCGTTCAGGGCGATATCAAGATTGCCGCCAATCAGTAATCCGCCGTTGAATGAATCACCGGCAACTTTAACGCCTTTGCTGTCGTACAGCGCCCAGGTCACGTTCAACCCGCCCAGCGTCAGTAAAGATGCCACGTTGAAATGCAGCACCACGTTTTGTACGGCTGTACCCGCAGCAACTTCAACGATGCCGCTGCCACTTTTTGAGCTGGGTCCCAGCACTGTGGTCCAACTGGCAGAGCCGACGCTGGTGTCACTAAAGGGTTGAGAAGTATCCTGCAGCGTGGTGACCGCCATCTGGCTGCTGGTATCGTTCACGGCGTCAAGCGCTTGCGGGGTTGCCTTGATGTTCAGCGATGCGCTGCCGATATCCCCGTTTGGCGCCTTGACCGTGTAGACAAAGCTGTCCGGGGTATTAATGCTGTCTGCCCCCAGTCCGCTTTTCAGCGTATAGGTGTAGTTACCCTTCGCATCAATAGTCAGCGTGCCGTACTGCCCAACAATGCTGGTGGTGCCTGTCCCACTGACCGCGACGCCGTTCACTTCGGTGATGAGCGTATTAGCAGGAGCAGAATCATTGGCCAGAATGTTACCGTTGGTGGATGCGCTCAGGCTGTCTACCGCATAGGTGTGATCGGCCTGAATATTCAGGGTGTAGCCGGTCAGCAGCGCCAGACCACCGGAGGCGTTAAGTAAGAACAGGTAGTCTCCGCCCGGCAGCGTGATGGTATACGCCGTTGAGCTTCCGCCGAGTAACGCGGTGACCCAGTTCGGTTTCACCCGGTATTGCTCATACTGCTGAATGGCGTCATTGAAGCGGTAGACATAGAGATCGAAACCGCCAAGCGTAACGCCGAGAACGTTAGCCTGAACGGTCAACGTACGGGTTGCGCCGTCATCAACGTTGAATTTGATCGGGCTGGTCAAACCGTTTACCAGACTAACGTCCAGGACATTACCCAGACCGATATTGGCGAGCGTGAAGCCGGTTTGCTGTGACGGCCCGTGATCGACTGCGCTGACCTGCGTCCCGTAAGTGAGCGTAGCAACATCGTCTGCCGCCGTTACCGTGCTGGTTGTTGGGGTCTGGCCCAGCGTCACCACCAGTTTTGCCGATGAGTGGTCACTGCCATGCGTCAGCGTATAGGTGAAGCTTTCGGAACGCCCATACACCGATGTCGAGGTATTCGTGAGGGTGTAGGTATAGCTGCCGTCCTGGTTAATATGCAGGATGCCGTATTTGCCCTGAATATCCGCTCCGCCCGCCGGGATGTTCACTGTATTGCCGTTGCCATCGGTAATCGACGTCACCCGCGTGCCGGAAGGGGCGTTATCCTGCCCGTTGGTGGGGTCGGTATCCGTGATGATGTTACCGGATCCCGTCAGGCCGCCGGTAATGGTTCCGGCGCTGGTTTTGACCACCGCTACGTCCAGGCTGGTGAAGGCGCCGGTTGCCAGCAGGCTGGTGTTGTAGCTGACCACGCGGTAGTCCCCGCCGGTGAGCTTGTCATAGTTGAGCGTCACGCCGGAGGCGCTGAGCGTCAACAGATCGGCAAAATCGGCTTTACCGGTATCGACCACCGTCACCCAGGCGTTGAGCGTAGTGTCAAAGCGCTGGATAACAATCTCCATGGTGCTCAGTAGCGACAGCACAATGCCTGTTGCCGCCGCATTGATGGTGATGGAGCCGCTGCCGCCAGAGGCAATGCTGAAATTGACGGATGCCGTATCGTTCCCCAGCACGTTGGCCACATTACCCAGCGCGTTAACCAGCAGGAAGCCATAATCGCTTTTGTGCTCGTTAGTGACCGTGACGTCGGTTTGTAATGCCAGACTGGCGACGTTGTCTTCGGCCAGCAGCGGCAATACCGGTGCGATAATGCTGGTCGGCAATGAAGTGTTACCCGCCGCATCGGTCGCGGTGGCGGACAGCGATTGGCCTTCAATCTGGCGTACCGGCAGGGTGACGCTGTAAACACCGCTGCTGTTGGCGATAGCCGTTACGCTGCCGCCGCCGGGCAGGGAGATAGTGACCGTGCTTCCCGCTTCGGCGACGCCGCTGACGGTACCGCCATCGGCGCTGATCAGTATCGTTGGCGCGGTCGGTGGCGTGGTATCCACAATCACGCTGAACGAACCGGACAATCCGCTTGCGCCGTTGGCGTTTGTTGCCGTGGCGGTAAACGCGTGGTTACCTTCACTGAGCGCGCCGGATGGGGTAAAGCTCCAGAGTCCGTTACCGTCGGCGGTCGTGCTGCCCATGAGTACGCCATTGTTGTACAGATTGATGATGGCGTTAGCCTGCGCCGTTCCGCTGAGCGTAGGCAGGGTATCATTGGTGGTTTTACCGGCAGCGACCGGCCCCGTGATCGTGCCGACGTCATCGAACACGCTGGCAATAACCGGCGCAGGCGGTACGCCGGTAAACGGTGCCAGCACGTTACCTGGGGTACCGATGTTACCTGCGGCATCCTGTGCGCTCACCAGCAGCGTTTGCCCACTGATTTGCGGTGGGTTTAGCGTGAAAGTGAAATTACCGGAGCCGTTGGCGGTTGCCGTACCGATCACCGTTCCGCCGCTGGAGGTAATAATGACCGTGCTGTTTGGCTCGGCAACGCCGGTAAGCGTGGTGCCGTTGGCGTTGACCGCCAGCCCGGTTGGGATGCCCGGGGCGACGGTATCGACCACAATTGCGGTGGCAGACGACATGCCGCTGGTATTCCCCGCAGTGTCCGTTGCGGTGATAGTAAACGAGTGGGTACCTTGTGCCAGCGCGGTGGCCGGGGTATAGCTCCAGTTGCCGCTACCGTCCGCCGTCACGCTGGTGACAAAGGTGCCATTATCATAAATATCGACCCGCGCGTTGGCCTCGGTGGTACCGTTTAACGTTGGGCGTGCGTCATTGGTAGGCTGATTACTGCCAATCGCCCCAGTGTTTGGCCCAACATCGTCAATAATGCTGCTGATTGATGGCTGTGTTGGTGCCGTGGTGTCGACCACCACGTTAAAGCCTGCCGTCGCACCGCTGGTATTGCCCGCCGCGTCGGTGGCGGTGATGGTGAAGGTGTGTGTGCCATTTACCAGCGGCGTGGTGGGTGTAAACGACCAGCTGTTATTGCTTTGTACCAGCGCCGTACCCAGCAGGGTGCTTCCGTCATAGATACTGACGGTGCTGCCTGCCTCGGCGGTACCATTCAGCGTCGGGCGTGCATCGTTGGTCAGTTGCCCGTTGCTGAGCGCCGCATTGAACACGCCGCCTGCGACGTCATCTATCACTGAGACCAGCAGCGGGACGGAAGGCGCAATGGTGTCGACATTAATAGTAAACCCGCCTGAGATGGGGCTTACGTTCCCGGCGGCATCGGTAGCGATAGCGGTAAACACGTGCTGGCCGTTGCCCAGCGTGGCAGGCAGATACTCCCAGGTGCCGTCTACCGCCGCAGTCACCGTCGCCAGCAGCGTGCCATTATCGTAGATGGCTACCCGGGCACCGGCTTCCGCCGAGCCGTTGAGTACGGGACGGGTGTCATTAGTGTAAGCGCCGTTCGATAGCGTTCCGGTACCCGGCAGTACGTCATCAAAAGCCTGGATAATCGTTGGTGCAAGCGGGGCCACGGTATCAACAACGATGTTAAATCCAGCGGACGTTGGGCTAACATTTCCGGCTGCGTCGGTTGCTGTCACCGTCAGCGTGTGGTTGCCGTTGCCAAGAGCCGTTCCCGGCGTGAAATTCCATGCTCCTCCTCCGTCTGCCGGAACGGTGCCGATCAGCGTGCCGTTGTCGTATATTTTAACCGTTGAATTGGCCTCCGCCGTGCCGCTAAGCGTAGGGAGTGCATCGTTTGTCGCCTGGCCGTTGTTCAGATTTCCGGTCAGTGGGCCGACATCATCAACAACCTGGGTAATAGCCGGTGCTGTCGGTGCCAGCGTATCGACAGTGTAGGTAAAGCCGCCTGAAGGCAGACTGGTATTGCCTGCGCTATCTGTCGCCGTGACGGTCAGAGTATGCAGGCCGTTACCTAACGCCGTTGAGGGCGTAAAACTCCAGGTTCCACCCGCGCCGACGATGGTGGTGCCAATGGGTTGACCATCACTCAGGACAGTAATGGTCGCGCCAACTTCACCCGTACCGCTGAGCGCCGGGCGACTTTCGTTACTGATTTGCCCGTTGGCGATAGGCCCGGTTGTCGGGGCTGTGTTGTCCTGAACGGTCAGAATTACCGGTGCTGATGGGGCAATCGAATCGACCAAAACGGTGAACGAGGCGGAAGCGCCGCTGGTGTTGCCTGCCGCATCTGTCGCGGTCACGGTAAAGATATTTTCGCCTTGCCCCAGCGCGTTTGTTGGGGTGAAGCTCCAGCTACCGGAGCCATCCGCATTAGTGGTGCCGATGATCGTACCGTTACTGCGAATGGTGACAATGGCATTAGGTTCGGTCGTGCCATTCAGTGTGGGTTGGGCATCATTGGTCAGTTGGCCGTTGGTCAACAACGTGCTTCCCGGCTGATCGTCGATGACTGACACAATAGTTGGTACTGCTGGCGGAAGTGTGTCGACCAACAGCGAGAACGGCGCAGTGGCCGGGCTGACGTTGCCAGCAGCGTCCGTGACCGTGGCGGTCAACGCGTGATTGCCCTCGCCGAGCGCCGGAGAAGGCGTAAAGCTCCAGTTGCCGCTTCCATCGCTGGTGGTGGTGCCAATCACCGTGCCGTTATCACGGATGGTGACTACGCTATTGGCTTCGGTGGTACCTGCCAGGGTTGGCGTATTATCGTTGGTTGTCTGCCCGGAAATGAGCGTGGTCGTTACACCCACATCGTTGGTTACCGACACAATGACCGGCGCTGAAGGCAGGCTCGTATCAACCGTTATCGGGTAGGGGGCAGAGGCGACACCCAGGTTCCCGGCGGCGTCGGTGGCGCGTACGGTGAAGATGTGAGGGCCGTCATTCAGGGCGTTCTGCGGGGTAAAGCTCCAGTTTCCGCTGCTGTTAACGGTTGTGGTACCGATGGATACGCCACCGTCATAAACTGTAATAGTCGCGCCAATTTCGCCAGTACCACTCAACGTTGGACGCGTATCGTTAGTGCTTTGTCCACTGCCGACGTTGCCCGTTACCGGGGCTACGTCATCAGTAACGGCGGTGATGCTCGGCGCAAGCGGCGCAGTGGTATCAATGGTAATGGCATAGTTTGGTGACATGCCGCTGGTGTCGCCATTCACCGTTTGAGAGACCGCGTAGTTCCAGGTCGTGCCGTCCGCCAGCGCGGTGGGGAGGGTGTAGCTCCAGACGCCGGTGCTCGCATCGGCCGTAACGGTGGTTAGCAGAATGCCGTTTTGGTAGATATGTACATCAGCTCCGGCCGTTGCCACGCCTTGTAAGGTTGGCTGCGTGTCATTGGTGGTTTTCCCGTTGCCAATATCGCCTGTTCCGGGGTCGACATCGTCGATAATTTGCAGAGTTGGCGGATGCGGAAGGCCCGAGATTGAGGCGGTAAACAGTGTTTCTCCGCTTTGGTTACCCGCTGGATCCTGAGCGATCGCGTTCAATGTTTCACCCGCCGTCTGCGCCGGTGAAATCGTGACGGTGTAAGCGCCGGTAATGTTATTAGCTACGGCCTGGCCCAGTACCGTGGTACCGTTTTTGATGATAACGGTGCTGCCCGGTTCGGCTGTCCCGCTCACCAGCGTACCGTTATTATCTATGATGGTCACGATGGGGGCAGGCGGCGCTTGCGTATCGGTTGTTATTATTACCGGGTTGCCAGCCGGGAGGCTATTACCTGCCGCATCCTGCGTGCCAAAGGTCAGCGTATGTTGAACGTTGGCTGAGAGTGGAACATCCACGATCCATTTGCCATCGAGTCCCACCGTTGTGGTGATCAGCGGGATGGGATTACTATTATCATAAATTAGGATTGTACTGCCCGGTGTTCCCGTACCACTGACGGTGGGCGAGAGATCGTCCGTCACGCTGCCACTGCCGAGTGTACCGGTAATCACGCCGACGTTATCTTCGATATCCGTCACCTGCGGGGCGGTAAGCGGCGTCGAATTCACCGTAAACGAAATGCTATTTGATGAGTTGCTGGGGTTGCCAGCGGCATCGGTAGCAACCGCCGTCAGCGTGTAGGTGCCATTGGGCAGCGGGGTCGTCGGTGTGATGCTCCACAAACCATTCACTACGGTAGTGGTCCCGATAACCGTCGCGCCGTTATACAGCGTAATGGTCGAGCCGCTTTCGCCGGTTCCGCGCACGGTTGGTGTGCTGTCATCGGTGGTGCCGTTTTCCGGGATATCCGCCTGAATTGCGCCTACGTCGTCATTTGCGGCAATGATTGTGGGCGTTGCGGGAGGGGTAATATCAATGTTCAGGGTAACAGGAGTCGAAGCCGGGCTGACGTTGCCTGCCGGATCGGTCGCGGTAACGGTAACCTGATAAGTGTCCGGGTTAATAGGTGTGGTTGGCGTAAAACTCCAGGTGCCGTCTGCGCCAACTTTTGTGGTACCCAGCGGTGTGGCATTGCCGTCGAGATACACTGATATCACATCACCTGCCGTGCCGGTTCCGCTAAAGGTTGGCGTGGTGTCATTGGTGTTGCCATTCGTGACCACGCCTGTTACCGGAGCCACATCGTCGGTAATGATTGGCGTGCCAGGCTGCGCGGGAGGCGTATTGTCTACTGTCAGAGTAAAGCCTGCGGAAGGAATACCCGTGTTACCCGCAGAGTCAGTCGCCGTGGCGGTGAATTTGTGTGGTCCTTCGGGAAGCGCATTCGTTGGCGTAAATGTCCATGAACCATCAGGCTGGACGGTAGTGCTACCTATCGTTGTGCCGTTATCCGCAACGGTGATGGTTGCCCCCGGCTCGCCAGTACCTGAAAGAACAGGGGTGGTACTTTTCGTACTGCCGCCGTTTGCCAGAGGGAGAGTGGAACTGCCTATCAGTCCCTCACCGGCGACGATAACCGGTGCCACCGGTGGTGTTGTATCAATGGTTAACGTAAAGCTTCCAGGCGTGCTGGCATTACCTGCAGCATCGGTCGCCACGGCTGTCAGCGTGTGCGGCCCTTCGCTTAGCGGCTGAGTCAACTGGATGCTCCAGTTACCGCCAGCCGGCACTACCATGCTGCCAACAGGCGTCGTACCGTCATAGAGCGTGACGGTTGAACCTGCAACACCCGTACCGTTCAGTTTTGGCAGAGTATCGTCCGTACTCTTGTTGGTGGGCAGATCGCTTTGGATGCTACCGACATCGTCCGTCATACTGACAATGACAGGTGCGGCGGGCGCTTGCGTATCCACCGTAATGGACACCACGATTGGCGAGGTGGTGACGTTACCTGCCATATCCGAGGCCGATACCGTGAAATTATGCACCCGGTCAGTGAGTGGAGCGCTATTCGGCACCGTATAGCTCCATGTGCCGGAACTGTTGACCAGGACGGTGTTTAGCAAAATGCCATTATCAAACAGGCTGACCAACGAACCGGGTTCACCGGTGCCTGAAATCGTCGGTGTGTTGTCATTGGTTATGCCACCATTGTTGGCGACATTGCCGGTTATCGTCCCGACATCGTCGTTCACCAGTGTAATGGCGGGTGCTGTGGGCGCAAGGGTATCGACAATGATTTTCCAGCTTGCCGCGCCGCTGGTGTTATTCGCTGCGTCTGTGGCGGTCACCGTGAAAATGTGAGCGCCCTCGCTCAGCGCTGAGGTAGGCGTATAGTTCCAGTTACCGTTGGTATCAGCGGCCACTGTCGTCAGCAGGATGCCGTTATCATAAATTTTGACCTGAGAACCCGCTTCGGCGGTGCCTTCCAGTTTAGGTTTGCTATCGTTGGTGACGTCGCCGTTATTGAGAGGACCCAGATACATGGGCTGGTCATCAGTCACGGTGGTAATGATCGGGGTGCCGGGCGCGGTGATATCCGGCGCCAACGCGGAAGTAGGCTGACTCTCATTACTGCTGCTGTCCGTTGCGGTGACGTTTACCGTTTCGCCGTTCTTTTGCGATGGCGTAATCGACACGGCGAAGTTACCGCCGCTGTCAGCCTGGCCTACGCCAATCTGATTACCGTTGCTGTCTTTGACGGTGACGGTGCTCCCCGCTTCAGCATGTCCACTCACAGAACCACCGTCTCCGGCGACGGTGACGCCAGTTGGCGCATCAGGTGCTGTGGTATCCGGTGCGGTAACTGTGCTGTTGCCGCTGGTATTGCCTGCCGCATCTGTCGCGTTGGCGACGAGATGTTCTCCGTTGGTCTGCGGCGGAACCAGCGTGGCGGTGAAACTCCCGCTCGGGCCTGCGGTTGCTGTTCCAATGATCGCACCACCGGGAGCCAGAATATGCACCGTACTGTTGGGTTCTGCTGTGCCGGTCACCTGATCGCCTGTGGGATTTATCACCAGATTAGCAGGCGGCTGCGGGGCCGTGATGTCCGGTGCAAGCGCCGTTTCTGGCAGGCTTGGGTTTCCTGCCGGATCGGTTGCGATGGCTTCAATGGTTTCGCCATTGGTTTGTGGCGGGTTAATGGTGATGGCAAAGGAACCGTCCGGCCCGGCGACGCCGCTGCCGATCTGAGTTCCGCCACTGCCGGTGATAACCACGGTATTGCCAGGCTCGGTTGTTCCGGTGACGACAGTTCCATCCGCAGATACGGTGAGATCATCAGGCGGCGACGGTGGCTGGGTGTCGATGCTGATATTGAACGCAGGTGACATGCCTCCTGTACCTGACTGGTTTGTAGCCGTGACGGTGAAGGCGTGTAGATCGTCTGATAACGGGGAGCTGGAAGTCCATGTCCAGTTACCGTTACCGTCAGCCAGTACGCTGATGACAGGAAGCCCATTGTCGTAAATAGTCACCGTGCTGTTGGCGTCTGCAGTACCAGAGAGCGTTGGTGTTTGGTCGTTGGTTGCCTGATTGTTGCTCAATGGCCCGGTTGAGGGGGCTACATCATCCATAACGCTGACAATAACCGGTACGCCAGGATAGCCAGAGTTCGTCGCATTGAATGGGGTATCTGGCCCGATGTTGCCGGCCTGGTCCTGAATCTTAGCGATCAGCGCTTCACCGTGCGTTTGTGAGGGGGAAATCGCAATGGTGAAATTGCCGGTTTGATCGACCGTTTTTGAACCCAGAACCTGATTATTGCTACCGATGATCATAACCAGGCTTCCTGGTTCTGCGCTACCGGTTACCGTTGTGCCCTCAAGATTTACGCCGGAGATAATCGCACCTTCAGGTGGCGTGGTATCAACGGTAAATGCTGGCACGGTTGTTTCGCTGCTCACGTTACCCGCGGCGTCAGTTTGTGTCAGCGTCAGATTATGAACACCATCGCTGAGCGGGATATCTGGTGTGAAAGTCCAGTTGCCATTGTCATCCACCTGGACCATGCCAATCAGAATGCCGTTATCAGAAATGCTGATGTAAGAACCTGCTTCGCCGGTGCCCGTGAGCGTCGGTGTGGCATCGTCGGTCACGCCGTTATTGCCTATCAGACCCGTAATGGAGCCGAAATCGTCAGTTTCTTCGGTGACCACGGGGGCATCCGGTGCCAGCGTATCGACAATAATGACCCAGCTGTCCGACATTTCGCTGCTGCCCGCATTATTTGAGGCGCTGACGGTAAACTGGTGAGTACCGTCTGCGAGTGGGGAAGCCGGTGTAAAGGTCCAGTTACCGTTGGCATCGATAATGACCTGGCCTATTTCGACGCCGTTATCAAAAATATGTAGGGTGGTATTCGCGGGGCCGGTGCCCTGGAGTGTAGGTCTGTTATCGTTAGTCGATTCCTGTTGATTGACGAGGCCGGTAATCAATTCCTGGTCATCAAGTACGCTGGTGATGACGGGCACGTCTGGTACGTTAGGGGTTATCGTTGGCGGATCACCGTCATCGCCGCTTCCATTATCGTTGCCTCCATTACCATTGCCGCCGCTACCGTTGCCATTGCCACCATTACCGTTTCCGGCGTTATTGTCGCTCCCTCCGCCACCGCCGCCACCACCACCACCCGCAGCGAGGCCTATTCCGCCAGCGACCGCGACCCCACCAAGAACCCAGGGCCAGACAGCGCCGCCTTCATGGCTGCCTTCGGCCGTCATCAGCGGTGTGAGATCGTCCAGATGCTGGAAGTGGAAAGCGCCATCAGTATCCTGAACCCACCACAGTGCGCCATTGCTATCTTCCAGAACGAGCTGGTTTTGCGCATCACCTTTTCCAGTGTAGAAATTTTTAATGGTGATGGTTTCACCTGAGCGGAGTGTGACCACCAGATCCTGGTTAATACGAGTCAGTTGGCTGATGTCCTCACGCGAAACGGACAATTTCACGATGGACGGTGTGCTGAGCGTCACTTCGGAGGTCTCAACATTCGTGGATACACCAGTCAATTTTGATACAACGGCGAGATGACGCATATGTTCACTCCTGATGGCTTGCCGGGGGAATTAATCCGCAACAGCGTTCTGGGAAAATGAGCAGACAGGTGCCCCGTTCATCCTGAAGATGAATTTACACATGTGGTTTCATTGATTAGGTCATAGCGATGTCGGTTTTTTTAGTAAATAAGAGTCGACCTCAACGTTGAATAGTTCTTTCGTATTAGATGATATAGTCAGAAAGAAAGTATTCTGCAACTTATTCATAATAAAAACATATAGTGATATTTCAGGTGAATTAGAGTCAATCGTTTTCGTGGTGCGGGGCGTTTTGTATCTTGTTGTATTTAAATGATTTATATGGATCGTTGAATGTGCTGGTATATAATAAACATCAGTAATAATAGTGTTATTTAAATGAGGGGGAAATAGAGTGGGGTAGTTCTTGATGTTTTATTTTATTAGTCTATAAGCGGCAAGAAATAAATACACGAATTATTCGGTGTTTGAACGATTCAGCGATATTGAACTATAAGCTTGATGAATATATTGAGGTGACTTCAATAACTAAAAATAAGGACCAGTCCCATAATGAGAGACTGGTCACAAAACAATGGGTTATCTGCCAGCATTTTTCATAATACGTGCTTTATCCACCTGCCATTCACGCTCTTTCACATCGGAGCGTTTGTCGTGCTGTTTCTTACCTTTAGCAACGCCAATTTTCACTTTGCACCAGGCATTTTTCCAGTACAGTGACAGCGCAACGACGGTGTAACCTTCGCGGTTCATTCGACCGTACAGCGAGTCGAGCTCACGTTGGTTTAACAGTAGCTTACGGGTACGAGTGGGATCGCAGACCACGTGCGTTGAGGCAACTGCCATTGGGATGAAGTTGGCGCCAAACAGATAAGCTTCACCGTCTTTGAGAATGACGTAGCTGTCGCTGATGTTGGCTTTACCTGCACGCAGGGATTTAACTTCCCAGCCCTGCAGAGCGAGTCCAGCTTCGAACTCTTCTTCGATAAAGTATTCGTGTCGTGCGCGCTTGTTTAGCGCGATTGTGGCTGAGCCAGGTTTGTGTGCTTTTTTCTTCGTCATAATGCCGCTCAGTATAGGTAATCTGGAATCGAAAAACACCCCATTTCATCCAGCGGGGCGCAAGGCGCTATCTTAGCACGAGTTGGGCTATAGCGTTTTTTTTAGCGGATGATAAATGGTATTATTTGCTCGATTGATATAGATGGAAATTGTTATGCCTCAGATTAGCCGGACCGCTTTAGTGCCTTACAGTGCGGAACAGATGTATCAGCTAGTGAATGATGTTAAATCCTATCCCCAGTTTTTACCGGGTTGCACCGGAAGCCGCGTTCTGGAGTCGACTCCGGGACAGATGACGGCAGCGGTGGATGTTTCTAAAGCAGGGATTAGCAAAACATTCACCACGCGCAACCAGTTGACCAATAACCAGAGCATCCTGATGCATCTGGTCGATGGCCCCTTCAAAAAACTCATTGGCGGGTGGAAGTTTACGCCGCTTAGTCAGGAAGCGTGCCGCATTGAGTTTCAGCTCGATTTTGAGTTCACTAACAAGTTAATCGAACTGGCGTTTGGTCGTATCTTTAAAGAGCTGGCATCGAATATGGTGCAGGCCTTCACGGTACGCGCGAAAGAGGTTTACAGTGTCAGTGTCGGCTAAAATGGTCGTTGAAGTCGCGTACGCGCTACCCGACAAACAATATTTACAGCGTGTGACGCTGCAAGAGGGCGCAACGGTTGAGGAGGCCATTCGCGCTTCTGGACTGCTGGAATTACGTCCCGATATCGATCTCAGCAAAAATAAAGTGGGGATCTACAGCCGCCCGGTAAAACTTGCTGATGTCGTACATGACGGCGATCGGGTAGAAATCTACCGACCATTGATTGCCGATCCGAAAGAGTTGCGCAGGAAGCGGGCTGAGAAATCGGCCAACAAATAACAGACAGTAAAAAGGTGCTCATTGAGCACCTTTTTTTGATCTCTCAAACCTATTTGTTGTCGGTCAGGGCAGGTTTGTTATCAATGTTGGTCAATACACCACTGCTGTTAAAGGTCAGCGTCAGCGTTTGCTGCGTTACGCCTTCATGTCCTGGCTGTTGACGGAACACATAAAACCAGGTGTTGGTGCCAAAAGGATCGGACATCATTGGTGTACCCAGAGCATAAGCAACCTGCTGTTGCGTCATACCCACACGAACTTTGGATACATCGTTAGCAGTCAGATAGTTTCCCTGGTTGATGTCAGGACGGTAAACCACTCGCTCCAGAGTGGAACAGCCTGCGGTCAACATCAGTAGTACTGCTGCAGCAGCAGTCAGCGTTTTACAGCGCATAGTGATTTGATTCCTTTTCGGGCCCGAGCAGTACGCGGCTCATATGTAATATGCCGATGATAATAGACCTTTCACCACTTTAAAACCTTTTGCTGTCGGGTCGGATGGCGATTTTATGTTGAACTCAGACCGTTACAAGAGAAAAAAGTTTACGCAGCCAGCAGTTCTTTTGCATTTGCAAGGGTATTGCGCGTGACTTCGCTGCCGCCAAGTAAACGGGCGAGTTCTTGCAGACGTGCGCGTTTATCCAGCGGTTGCATATGCGTTTCGGTCATCGCGCCGTCGGTTTCTTTGCTGACATAGAAGTGTTGGTGTCCACAACCGGCAACCTGCGGCAGGTGCGTGACGCACATAACCTGGGTGGACTCTCCCAGCTGGCGCAGCAGTTTGCCTACGACCGCTGCCGTCGGACCACTAATACCCACATCTACTTCATCGAAAATCAGCGCCGGCGTTTCCATCTTACGTGCGGTGATCACCTGGATTGCCAGCGCGATGCGCGACAGTTCCCCGCCGGATGCGACTTTCGCAATGGGCTGCAACGGCTGACCCGGGTTAGTGGTGACTTTAAATTCAACGCGATCGGCACCGTCTACGCTCAGATGGTGCTCATCGAACTTCACGTCAATGCAAAAGAGTCCGTGCGGCATAGAAAGCGCGTGCATGCTCTCGGTAATAAGCTGCCCCAGTTCCTGAGCAAAATGCTGACGCTGGTGATGCAGCGTCTGTGCTATTTCCAGTGCCTGCTGGTGATGATTGTTCACCGCCAGGGTTAGGGTTTCGAGTGAATCAGCCTGATCGTCAAGCTGCTGTTGCTCCTCCAGCAGCGACTGATAGAACTGCGGTAGCGCTTCGGGTGCGACATGATGTTTGCGCGCCAGAGAGATTTGTTTAGAGATGCGCTGCTCAAGTTCGAATAACCGGTTAGGGTCCAGATCCAGCCGATCGCAATAATGGCGTAGCTCGTCGCTCGCTTCGCTGAGCTGAATGGTCGCCTCTTCAAGCATGTCCAGAATTCCGGAGAGCTTACCGTCCATTCCTGCCAGTTCGCTGACCAGCTGTTTTGCCGTGTACAGCTGGCTTTGCAGATTAACGTCTTCGCCGTCTGCCATGATAGCCAGTGCTTGTTGGCTGGTGGTGAGCAGCTGTCCGCTGTTAGCCAGACGTTTGTACTCTTCATCAATTTGCTCAAACTCGCCCGGCTGCGGGTTAAATTCGTTCAGTTCTTTTAACTGGTACTGTAACAGCTCCGCCCGGGCCGCACGTTCCTGGCTTTGCTGCTGATGATGTGCCAGGTCGCGGCAGCTTTGGTGCCACAGCTGGTAGCGCGCGGCCATTTCCTGAATCAGGGAGGCTTCATTGGCGTAACCATCAAGTAGGGATTTTTGGTGTTCAGATTTCGTCAGGAGCTGGTGTGCGTGCTGGCCGTGGATTTGAATAAGCAACTGGCCAAGCTCGCGAAGCTGTGACAGCGGTACCGCGGTGCCGTTGATAAAGCCACGTGAGCGGCCATCACAGCTGATAACGCGACGCAGCAAGCACTCACGGCCTTCTTCAAGCTGGTTATCTTCGAGCCATTGCAGCGCCGCTGGCGTGTCTTTTAGGGAAAAGCGGGCGCACAGATCGGCACGTGTGGCACCTGTGCGCACCATGTCGGCATCGGCACGTCCGCCAAGGCACAAACCGAGGGCATCAATGGCAATGGACTTACCCGCCCCGGTCTCGCCGGTAATGACGGTCATTCCGCTCTGAAAATCGATCTCAAGTTCACGAACGATAGCAAAATTGCTGATGGTCAGTTGTGCCAACATAGCTGTTTTCCTGTATGAAAAACCATAACTGTAATTACATACAGTATAAACTGGTTTTTTATACAGTAAAGAGGTTGGCGTTAAATTAAAATAATTTTTTTGACCAGCCTAGTTTGGTGCTTAATGTATTGAAATAGCTGTAGTCTTTTGGGTGAATAAGATTCAAATGATAGTCGCAGCGGCGAATCAGAACGTCTTCACCTTCCTGGATAGGCAGGGCGATCTGGCTGTCGCAGCTGATCTCAAGATCGCTACGACGGTGCGAAAAGCGCAAGCGAATTGTGCTGCTACTGTTGATCACCAGCGGTCGCGCGGAGAGCGTGTGCGGGAACATTGGCACCAGCGTAATGGCGTCCAGAGACGGTGTCAGGATTGGACCACCGGCAGAGAGCGAGTAGGCGGTAGACCCGGTTGGCGTGGAAATAATCAGCCCGTCGGAACGCTGGGAAAACGCAAAGACCTCATCGATATAGACTTCAAACTCAATCATGTGCGCGACTTTACCCGGATGCAGAACCACTTCATTGATCGCGGTACTGATGCGCTTCTGGCAATCCTGCTGGCACACCTGGGCTTCAAGCAAAAAACGCTTCTCACTGATGTAGTGGCCTTCCAGAACGTCGGCTAACTGCTGATGCGCATTGTCCGGGTCAAGATCGGTGAGAAAGCCAAGGTTGCCACGATTAATCCCGATGACCTTAATGTCATAACGTGCCAGGGTGCGCGCGGCGCCGAGCATGTTGCCATCACCGCCAACCACTACCGCGAGGTCCGCCTGCTGACCAATCTCTGCCAGCGTGCCGGTTTGCACATTTTTCAGCTGCAGCTCGCGGGCGATTTGTTGCTCCACGATAACCTCATACCCTTTTGTGCACAGCCAGCGGTAAAGCATTTCATGTGTGGTCAGTGCAGTGGGGTGACGTGGATGCCCCACAATGCCAATACACTTGAAATGTTTGTTCATTTTCTCGAGGTCCTTGTAGCGAAGATGAGTGACAATGTGAGTACTTCCCTTGAATCCCTGAATCTTATCCCCATAATAAGCCAAGTTAGCGAGATGAATGCGAAAAAACGCGGAGAAATTCATGAGTAGTAAAGAACAGAAAACGCCTGAGGGGCAAGCCCCGGAAGAAATTATCATGGATCAGCACGAAGAAGTTGAGGCGGTTGAACCAGACGCTTCTGCTGAGCAGGTGGATCCGCGCGATGAAAAAATTGCGAATCTGGAAGCTCAGCTTGCTGAAGCCGAAACGCGCGAGCGTGACAGCGTGTTGCGTATCAAAGCGGAAATGGAAAACCTGCGCCGTCGTACTGAACTGGACGTAGAAAAGGCGCATAAGTTCGCGCTGGAAAAATTCGTTAACGAACTGCTGCCGGTGCTGGATAGCCTGGACCGTGCGCTGGAAGTGGCGGATAAAGACAACGACGCCATGACCGCGATGATCGAAGGTATCGAACTGACCCGTAAGTCGATGCTGGATGTGGTGGCTAAGTTTGGTGTGCAGGTGGTTGCGGATATTGATGTGCCGATGGACCCGAACGTACATCAGGCGATTGCCATGGTTGAGTCTGACGACGTTGCCGCCGGTAACGTACTGATGGTGATGCAGAAAGGCTATACCCTGAACGGACGTACCATCCGTGCCGCGATGGTGTCTGTGGCGAAGGCCAAAGGCTAATCGGCCTGTAGCGCCGGATAACGCATCTGCATTACCCGGCGCTATATTTTACCTCTGGTCCGCCACGCTCTCCCGCAGCGGTTTTACTGGCAAGACCTGCACCTGCTTAATCATATTGTCCTGGACGTCGAGAATATCGATATCGTACTGACCAATGCGCACCCGCGTACCGGCCACCGGGATCTCTTCCAGCGCTTCAAGAATAATCCCGTTCACGGTTCGCGCATCATCTTCCGGCAAGTGCCAGTTAAAGGCTTTGTTGATTTCGCGCACGTTGGCGCTGCCGTCAATAATGACTGAACCGTCATTTTGCGGGGTGACTTCCTCGGCAAGCGTTGGTGACATGGAGGTGGTGAAGTCGCCGACAATTTCTTCCAGAATATCTTCAACCGTGACCAGACCCTGAACGTCGCCATATTCGTTGACCACCAGGCCGACTTTCTTTTTATTACGCTGAAACTTGATCAGTTGAGTGCTGAGAGGCGTACCTTCCGGGACGTAATAGATCTCATCGGCGGCACGTAGCATGGTCTCTTTGGTGAATTCTTTTTTTTCTGCCATCAGGCGCCAGGCTTCGCGTACGCGCAGCATACTGATGGTATCGTCCAGCGAGTCGCGGTAGAGCACAATGCGACCGTGCGGAGAGTGCGATAGCTGACGCACGATCGATTTCCAGTCGTCGTTGATATCAATCCCTATGATTTCGTTACGCGGCACCATGATGTCGTCGACGCTGATTTTTTCCAGATCCAGTACCGACAGCAGCATATCCTGATTACGGCGCGAGATTTGCGAACGTGATTCATTCACCAGCGTTCGCAGTTCGTCTTTACTCAATGAACCGCTCACCACGATATCCGTTTTTATACCCATCATGCGCATCAGCAGACGGGTGATGGTGTTCAGTAACCAAACCAGCGGCATCATCAGAATTTGCAATGGCACCAGTAAGAAACTGCTGGGGTAGGCGACTTTTTCGGGATATAGCGCAGCGATGGTTTTTGGCAGTACTTCAGCAAAAACCAGCACCACAAAGGTCAGTACCCCGGTGGCAATCGCCACGCCCGCATCGCCATACAGGCGCATACCAACGATAGTGCCGAGCGCGGAGGCCAGGATATTTACCAGGTTGTTGCCAATGAGCACCAGGCTTATCAGGCGGTCTGGCTTACGGAGTAACTTTTCAACGCGCTTCGCCTGACGATTACCCTGCTTGGCCCGGTGACGTAGGCGGTAGCGGTTCAGGGTCATCATTCCGGTTTCGGAACCGGAAAAATAGGCTGAAATAACCACCATGATGAGAAGCGTAACAATGAGCGTGGTGGTGGAGATGTGTTCCACGTAGGGTTCCTTAAAGACTTAACTCACAAACTGCTGCAGTATGCGACTACCAAAATAGGCCAGAGTCAGAATGCCTGCGCCTGTGACGTTAAACCATACGACACGACGTCCGCGCCAGCCTTCATGGTAATGCCCCCACAGCAGAACGATATAGACAAACCATGCCACGATAGAGAGCACAGCTTTATCAATATTTTCGGTACTGAACAGGTTATGCATGTAAAACAGGCCGGTACACAGGGTCAGCGTCAGCAGAACCACACCTATCTGAGTGATGTGAAACATTTTCCGCTCAATGCTCATCAGCGGCGGCATTTCATTGTTGAACGCCAGCTTTTTATTCTTCAACTGGTAATCAATCCACGCCAGCTGCAGCGCGTACAGTGCGGCAATGATCAGCGTGGCATAGGATAAGAGCGATAGCCCGATGTGGACCATCATGCCCGGCGTGGCTTCAAGGTGGGTGATGTACTCGTTGGGCATAAACGTGGCGCAGGCCAGATTGATCAATGCAAAGGCATAAACAATCGGCAGCAGCAGCCAGCCGCGATTGCGCGAGGCCACAATGGTCATTACCGTACAGATCATCAGACTGACGAGCGAACCGACGTTCAGCAGGCTCAGATTTTGTCCATTCTCGCCACCGGGCAAAATACGCGCTTCCAGGGCAAAAGCGTGGCACACCAGCGCGATAACCGCAGAAAGAATAGCCATACGCCGCCAGCCGCTGTTTTTTTGCAGCAGGGCGGGAACGATCAGCGCAAGGCTGACGGAATAGGCGACAAGGGCGAACAAAGCAAAAACGGGCATATTAGGTGTCGACAGTTGACCAGTGATAAAGAAAAGCAGTATAGCGTTACGTGACCGCTGCTCCAACCGTTGCATAACAACAAAGGCGGCTTCATGTTATACTGCGACAAAATTCTGTTGATGTGTCGCGCTAGCGACCGACCGTTTCCACCCCAGGCGAGAGACAATGTTTGATAATTTAACCGATCGTTTGTCGCGCACGCTGCGCAATATCAGTGGCCGTGGACGCCTTACTGAAGACAACGTTAAAGAAACGCTGCGCGAAGTGCGCATGGCGCTGCTGGAGGCTGACGTTGCGCTGCCGGTAGTGCGTGAGTTTATCAATCGCGTAAAAGAGAAAGCGGTTGGTCATGAAGTTAACAAAAGCCTGACCCCTGGTCAGGAGTTCGTCAAAATCGTTCGTAGCGAACTGGTTGCGGCGATGGGCGAAGAGAACCAGACCCTGAATCTGGCTGCTCAGCCGCCAGCTGTGGTACTGATGGCGGGTCTGCAGGGTGCCGGTAAAACGACCAGCGTGGCGAAGCTGGGTAAATTCCTGCGCGAGAAGCACAAGAAGAAAGTGCTGGTCGTCTCTGCCGACGTTTATCGTCCGGCGGCGATCAAACAGCTGGAAACGCTGGCTGAGCAGGTTGAAGTTGACTTCTTCCCGTCAGACGTCGGTCAGAAGCCGGTCGATATCGTTAACGCCGCGCTGAAAGAAGCGAAGCTGAAATTCTACGATGTGCTGTTGGTGGATACCGCCGGTCGTCTGCACGTTGACGAAGCGATGATGGACGAAATCAAACAGGTTCACGCGTCTATCAATCCGGTAGAAACGCTGTTTGTTGTCGATGCCATGACCGGCCAGGATGCTGCGAATACCGCCAAAGCGTTTAATGAAGCGCTGCCGTTAACCGGTGTGGTACTGACTAAGGTCGATGGTGACGCGCGTGGCGGTGCTGCGCTGTCTATTCGTCATATCACCGGCAAGCCGATTAAGTTCCTCGGCGTTGGCGAGAAAACCGAAGCGCTGGAGCCATTTCACCCAGACAGGATTGCTTCGCGTATCCTCGGCATGGGCGACGTGCTGTCGCTGATCGAAGATATCGAAAGCAAGGTTGACCGCGCACAGGCTGAGAAGCTGGCGACCAAGCTGAAGAAGGGCGACGGTTTCGACCTGAACGACTTCTTAGAACAGCTTAAGCAGATGAAAAACATGGGCGGCATGGCAAGCCTGATGGGCAAGCTGCCGGGCATGGGTCAGATCCCTGACAACGTGAAATCGCAGATGGACGATAAAGTGCTGGTGCGTATGGAAGCCATCATCAATTCGATGACGATGAAAGAACGCGCCAAGCCGGAAATCATCAAAGGCTCGCGTAAGCGCCGTATCGCGCAGGGCTGCGGTATGCAGGTCCAGGACGTTAACCGCCTTCTGAAACAATTCGACGACATGCAGCGCATGATGAAGAAAATGAAGAAGGGTGGGATGGCCAAGATGATGCGTAATATGAAAGGAATGATGCCGCCCGGCTTCCCTGGGCGCTAATTTTCCGGCCTGGCTCACTTGCTATTTCGGCACCGGGGTGTGCTCGCCATCCTCACGTACTCCGTGTACGCTGCGGTGGCTGTGCGCACGCCGGCACCGAACTCGCTGCGCCGCCGACGGCCTTCTACAACAGAGTTAGTAACTGTTGATTGCTTTTTTCTCAGAAATCAGTAAAATTTTCGGGCTTTTAATATGACACCGGGTCCCTTCCCTCGATGGGGCCCGGTGTTTTATTCACACAAGAGGATGTTATGGTAACTATTCGTTTAGCTCGTCACGGCGCTAAAAAGCGTCCGTTCTACCAGGTTGTTGTTACTGACAGCCGTAATGCACGCAACGGTCGCTTCATCGAGCGCGTTGGCTTCTTTAACCCAATCGCTAACGAAAAAGAAGAAGGCACTCGCCTGGATCTGGATCGTATCGCTCACTGGGTTGGCCAGGGCGCGACTATTTCTGATCGCGTAGCTACGCTGATCAAAGCAGCAAACAAAGCAGCTTAATCTGTCACGGTGGTCATGATGAGCAAGCAACTCGCCGCACAGGCGCCCGTGGAACCCATAGTTCTGGGGAAAATGGGGTCTCCTTACGGTATCCGTGGTTGGCTCAGAGTGTTTTCTTCCACTGAAGACGCCGAAAGCATTTTTGACTATCAGCCCTGGTTTATCCAGAAGGCGGGTCAGTGGCAGCAAGTACAGCTGGAAAGCTGGAAGCACCACAATCAGGATTTGATCATCAAGCTGAAAGGTATTGACGATCGTGATGCGGCGAACGTACTGACTAATTGTGAAATTGTCGTAGATTCCTCGCAGTTGCCAGCGCTGGATGATGGCACTTACTACTGGAAAGACCTTATGGGCTGCCAGGTAGTGACCACTGAAGGCTACGAGCTCGGTAAAGTCGTCGATATGATGGAAACCGGTTCGAATGACGTCATCGTCATCAAGGCAAACCTGAAAGATGCATTTGGTATCAAGGAACGTTTAGTACCGTTCCTCGATGGGCAGGTTATCAAGAAAGTCGATCTCACTACTCGTACTATCGAAGTAGATTGGGATCCTGGTTTTTAAACCACCGGATAAACGGTAAAAGTCGGCGTGATGGGGATTGGCTTGTGTTTATAGGTATCGTTAGCCTGTTTCCAGAAATGTTCCGCGCAATTACCGATTACGGGGTAACTGGCCGGGCAGTAAAAAATGGCCTGCTGAACATCCAGAGCTGGAGTCCTCGTGACTTTGCTCATGACCGGCACCGTACCGTGGACGATCGTCCTTACGGTGGCGGACCGGGGATGTTAATGATGGTGCAACCTTTACGGGATGCCATTCATGCAGCAAAAGACGCGGCAGGTGAAGGCGCGAAAGTGATTTATCTGTCACCTCAGGGACGCAAGCTTGATCAAGCGGGCGTTAGCGAACTGGCAACGAATCAAAAGTTGATTCTGGTGTGTGGTCGCTATGAGGGAGTAGATGAGCGCGTGATTCAGACCGAAATTGATGAAGAATGGTCAATCGGCGATTACGTTCTCAGCGGTGGAGAGTTAGCAGCAATGACGCTGATTGATTCCGTTTCCCGGTTTATTCCGGGCGTATTGGGTCATGAAGCTTCGGCAACGGAAGATTCCTTTGCCGATGGATTGCTGGACTGCCCACACTATACCCGACCTGAAGTGTTAGAACAGATGGAAGTACCGGCAGTATTACTGTCGGGGAACCACGCTGAGATACGTCGCTGGCGTTTGAAGCAGTCGCTGGGCCGTACCTGGCTTAGAAGACCTGAACTTCTGGAAAACCTGGCTCTGACTGAAGAGCAAGCAAGGTTGCTGGCGGAGTTCAAAAAGGAACACGCGCAACAGCAACATAAACATGATGGGCTGGTCTGAGACCCCCAAATATCAGTTTACCCAGGATAAGAGATTAAATTATGAGCAACATTATTAAGCAACTTGAACAAGAGCAGATGAAGCAGGACGTACCTTCCTTCCGTCCGGGTGATACCGTGGAAGTGAAAGTATGGGTTGTTGAAGGTTCCAAAAAACGTCTGCAGGCATTCGAGGGCGTGGTTATCGCTATTCGTAACCGCGGTCTGCACTCTGCATTCACTGTTCGTAAAATCTCCAACGGCGAAGGCGTTGAGCGTGTCTTCCAGACTCACTCTCCGGTAGTTGACAGCATTGCTGTTAAACGTCGTGGTGCTGTTCGTAAAGCTAAACTGTACTACCTGCGTGAGCGCACTGGTAAGTCTGCTCGTATCAAAGAGCGTCTTAACTAAGATATCGCTCAGGCGACATCCTGACAGAAGGGGCTGGCCAATGGGCTGGCCCCTTTTTTTATCTCGATAAAATACCTCTTGCCAACGATTAGCCGATCGATGAGTGGCGATCTTGCTGAGCTTTACTGGAAAAGAGGAATTGCGGCGTTGGGGATGGCGGGCGTCATTATAGACATTGGCTGGCTGCGTCGGAGACTGTATTGGCGCAGTCAGCCGAGTAGGGATTAAGGCGTGCTGATGACGACCGCAACACGGCGGTTTTCGGCACGGCCTTTTGAGGTCTGATTACTGGCAATCGGGTATTTTTTCCCCAGTCCCTGTGTCGTCAGATTGGTACGTGGGATGTTGGCACCCTGAGCCCAGGCGTCGGCAACGACATTGGCTCGCTTGAGTGACAGGGCTTCGTTGTAGCTGTCTTCGCCGTAATTATCAGTATGACCATCCAGACGCGCATGGTTCAGGCCGGTAGCTGCCAGTTTGGATGCCATTTCCTGGATCTGCTTTTCACTTTCAGGACGCAGTTTATAGTCGTTTTTATCAAACAGGATGGTATCAGACAGACCCAACGACCAGTCGCCTGACATTTCGGTAAATCCATATGATTTCATGGCGGCAATTTGTTCAGGGGTAAATTTGCCTTGAGGGGCCTGACAGCCAGTCAGAATTAGTATTATCAGAATAAACGGAGATAATAGTCGTTTTAGCATGTGTGTAAATCCTTAATTTTTAATGATGCGTTCAGAACGCAAATGTTTTGCCTGATACATATTGTGATCGGCAAGTTCTTGTAATTTCTCGGCAGAGGCATGTTCCCACGTCAGCGCAAATCCAATGCTTAGCGTCATGCTTGCCAGATGACCATTGTGAAGGTCAAACGGACGATTAAATTCTTGCGACAGCTCTGCACAGATACGCTGAACTTCGCATTCAGAATGGACGCTGTACAGCACCATGGCAAATTCATCGCCGCCAAGCCGGTAGGGTTGATGCCGACTACCACCAAATTCGGCCAGCCTTTTTGCGACTTCAATCAGGACCCGGTCGCCTGCAGCGTGCCCCCAGGTATCATTAATAAATTTAAAATTATCGCCATCAAGGAATAGCAATGCGGAGCTACTGTGGGCGGCATCGTCATTCATCAGGGCGTTAATGCTGCTACGAAATGCGGCGCGATTTGCAAGTCCGGTCAGAGGGTCGTGCAGCGCGGTACGTAACAGCTGAGCATTTTTAGCCTGCAGTCGCAGTTGCCACTCTTCCATCTCATCCAGCAGACTATTAAAATCCTGAGCAAACAGGTGAAACTCTTCAATGCGCTCTTCGGACACTCGCCGTGAGAAGTTGCGGTTGGTGCGAACATCGTGCACTACCTCGGTAATATTTTGCAGCGCTTCAACGACGCCGTTGTGCAAATAGCGAGTGAGCATTAAGGCAATACCGGAGGCCAGCAAAATGCATCCCGTCAGCACGGCCAGCGACAGATAGATGAAATGGCTGATGACGCTGTCGCGCGCAATCAGGCGCACTTCACCAATGACGTTGCCATTGTGCAAAATAGGCTGCGTCACCGGCTGCGGGAACAGCCAGTGGCTGATCAGACCACTGATCTTATCGGTGGTATCCTGGGCGTCATAATGCCAGGTGGCGATCACCTTTTGATTTTTATTGCGCAATTCTGCAACAGAGAATTGCCCCTGTTGTCCCAGTGCAGCCAGCGTTTCTTTTGCTGCAACGCTATCAGAAAACACCAATGAGGCTTCAAGCGAGCGGGTCATGGTTGCGGCGGTCAGAACCAGGTTTTTTTGCGCATACTGCTTGAGTGCCAGCACGGAAGAAATGCTCAGCAGCAGCCAGATCAGCGTCATAGTAACCAGTACGCTGACGATGCTGATACGCCGTAATGTCCGTTTGAACGTCGGGCGTGTTATGGGAGAAATACCCTTATCCATGCTTATTATTCCGTGCAAGCATCAATACGTCTGGACTGACTCTTACACCACTACGCGAGAGGGAGTCCATATTTACCGAAAACCTCACTTCTTCATTATTTATGATGAGGCAAAAGGCGCTACCAATAACGCATTCGGTATTCTGTTCGGCAATTAATAACAAAGCCTTAGTCGGGAATTGATTCTTTAATTCCACCTGAAATGCCGGGGATTCATTGCCAAAATAAAAACCGTCACACTGCGCAACTAAAATGTCTTGTTGTGTATGAACGATGACGGGAAGATAGGGTAACGCTCCGGAACGGGTATCCTGCAGCACGCTGGTAAAACGTGATGAAGAGAAAATACACAGTTTGGGCGGACCGGAAAGCGCAGGCCAGCGCGTGTAGCTGACGATGCCGGAAACCATGGAGCGTACGGATTTCGCCTCTTCCGTCGCATTTTGGGCATACAGAGGTAATCCGGACAATAGCAGTGCCAGTAGAAGTATGAGTCGATAAGAAAAGCTCATGAAAAGGTACCTACCAGCGTTAGCCGTAATACGTCGAAATACATTCACGATTGTTCGCAACAAAATAACATTATTTTACCAGGGCGTCATTATACCTGGAGGGATAATATTTCTGATTTAAGTTAAATCTCATTAATCCATCAATTATAAGTTATTGTTTAGTTTAGTCTTATAGAGGCTGCGCCTTCATTTGAACCTTTTTGCCAGGCGCTGTGTAACTGACTGACATTTTCGACAGTATCGCAACTCGGTGGAAAGGTTTTTCCGGCCACTCCCCTTGCATAGACAAAATCCGGCTGACAGGTTTTTCTCTGCCCTTCGGTGTAACCCTTAAGATATTGTGCACGATCGACTTCGGGATCATTGTAATTGTCGGCAAGTGTTTCATTATCTTTAACGACGTACCCTGAAATAGCATCTTGTATCCCGGCATCGTACCAGTCGGTGCCGGTCCAGGTAGGCGCGTGGGTATAGGGATCTATCTGACATCCGCTAAGAAGTAATGCCAATACAGTGCTGATGAGTCGCTTCATTGCTGATACTCCCTGGTTTTTTTAAAGCATAGCGGATCTGATAATTGGCGCGTGTAAATTTAATTGTACGTTTTTTGCCGTAACTTTGCTGTGAAATAGGGCATTGTAAATTAAAATTTACGGAATGTGGATTGAAATCTTTACCTGTTGTGTTATCGTAATCACCTCCTCGCTGAGGAATAACTATCGCAAACGAGCTAAACAGGATCGCCATCATGCAAAAAGACGCGCTGAATAACGTACATATTACCGACGAACAGGTTCTGATGACCCCGGAACAACTTAAAACGGCATTCCCGTTGAGCCAGGCGCAAGAGGAGCAAATTGCTCAGTCGCGCAAAACGATTTCTGACATCATCGCCGGTCGCGATCCGCGTTTGTTGGTGGTGTGTGGCCCTTGCTCAATTCACGATCCTGAAACTGCTCTGGAATATGCTCGTCGATTTAAAGCCCTTGCCGCAGAGGTCAGCGATAGCCTCTACCTGGTGATGCGCGTCTATTTTGAAAAACCCCGTACCACCGTCGGCTGGAAAGGGTTAATTAACGATCCTCATATGGATGGCTCTTTTGATGTTGAAGCAGGTCTGAAAATTGCGCGTCAGCTGCTGCTTGAACTGGTGAATATGGGACTGCCGCTGGCAACAGAAGCGTTGGATCCCAACAGCCCGCAATACCTGGGCGATCTGTTTAGCTGGTCCGCTATCGGTGCGCGTACGACGGAATCACAAACTCATCGTGAAATGGCGTCGGGTCTGTCTATGCCGGTTGGCTTTAAAAACGGCACTGACGGTAGCCTGGCGACAGCCATTAACGCCATGCGCGCAGCGGCACAGTCGCACCGTTTTGTGGGGATTAACCAGGCAGGGCAGGTGGCACTGCTGCAAACGCAGGGCAATCCGGACGGTCATGTGATCCTGCGTGGTGGTAAAGCACCGAATTACAGCCCGGCAGATGTTGCTCAGTGCGAAAAAGAAATGGAGCAGGCGGGACTGCGACCGTCACTGATGGTAGATTGCAGTCATGGTAACTCCAACAAAGATTACCGTCGCCAGCCTGCCGTCGCAGAGTCTGTGATTGCACAAATTAAAGATGGCAACCGTTCAATCATCGGCCTGATGATTGAAAGCAATATTCACGAAGGCAATCAGTCTTCCGAGCAGCCGCGTAGCGCAATGAAATACGGCGTGTCCGTAACCGATGCCTGCATTAGCTGGGAAATGACGGACGCGTTGTTGCGTGAAATTAATAAAGACTTGAACGGCCAACTGGCGACGCGCCTGGCTTAAGAGGTGAGTTATGGTGGCTGAATTGACCGCTTTACGCGATCAAATTGATGAAGTGGATAAGGCGCTGCTGGATTTGCTGGCGCGCCGTCTGGAACTGGTTGCCGAAGTTGGCGAAGTAAAAAGTCGCTTCGGGCTACCGATTTACGTGCCTGAGCGGGAGGCGTCTATGCTGGCTTCTCGCCGTGCAGAAGCGGAAGCGCTCGGGGTACCGCCGGATCTGATTGAAGATGTGTTACGTCGAGTGATGCGTGAGTCATACTCCAGCGAGAATGACAAAGGATTTAAAACGCTTTGTCCTGATTTACGCCCGGTGGTGATCGTCGGTGGTGGTGGTCAGATGGGACGGCTGTTCGAGAAAATGCTTACTCTGTCAGGTTATCAGGTGCGTATTCTTGAACAACAGGACTGGGATCGCGCCGAGGACATCGTGGCCGACGCTGGAATGGTAATCGTTAGCGTGCCTATTCACGTCACAGAACAGGTGATCGCGAAATTACCGCGCTTGCCTGCTGATTGTATCCTGGTCGATCTGGCCTCGGTGAAGAACGGCCCGCTGCAGGCGATGCTGGCGGCGCATGATGGTCCGGTAGTCGGATTGCATCCGATGTTTGGCCCGGACAGCGGCAGTCTGGCAAAGCAGGTGGTTGTCTGGTGCGATGGACGCCAGCCGGAAGCCTACCAATGGTTCCTGGAACAGATTCAGGTCTGGGGGGCGCGACTGCATCGGATCAGTGCCGTCGAGCACGATCAGAACATGGCGTTTATTCAGGCGTTGCGCCACTTCGCAACCTTTGCTTACGGGCTGCATTTAGCGGAAGAGAATGTTCAGTTAGAGCAGTTACTGGCGCTTTCTTCGCCGATATACCGTCTTGAACTGGCCATGGTTGGACGCCTGTTTGCTCAGGATCCGCAGCTGTATGCCGACATCATTATGTCGTCAGAGAGTAACCTCGCGCTGATCAAACGCTACTACCAACGTTTTGGTGAGGCGATCGGTTTACTGGAGCAGGGGGATAAGCAGGCATTTATCGACAGCTTCCGTAAAGTTGAGCACTGGTTTGGCGATTATGCCAAACGCTTCCAGAACGAAAGCCGCACGTTGTTGCGTCAGGCCAACGATAGCCGCCAGTAGAATTGATGCCGGATGGCGGTGTATACACCATCCGGTATTATCGCACTTTAGCTTGGATCGACCGGTACCACGTTCTCACTCGGATAACATCCCAGCACCTTCATTGAACGCGTAATCTCCCCCAACTCCTTCAGTGCTTTTTGCATTTCCGGCGATTCCAGGTTGGCCTGGATGTCGAGATAAAACATCTCTTCCCACGGATTGCCGTGGATCGGGCGTGACTCCAGCTTGGTCATAATCAGATTATGGTTGCGCAGCACTAGCAGGGCCTCAACCAGCGCACCCGCTTGCTGTCCTGTCGCCATGAGCAGCGTGGTCTTCGCCGGAACCTGGTCGGAAACATTGATAGCCTTGCGTGCCAGCACCACAAAACGGGTAATATTTTGCGTCTGATTCGCTTCAATATGTTCAAGTACTTGCAGACCGTGCAGCATGCCGCCGGCTTCGCTACCCAGAGCTGCCACGTGTGGTGAGTTAGCCTGAGCCACTTTTTCCATCGCCGCCGAGGTGCTTTCGGTGTATTCGATCTTCCAGTGCGGGTAACGATTGAGGAATTTGCTGCATTGCTGGAACGGTTGCGGATGGCTGTACACCGTTTCGATGCTATCCAGATCCGTAGTGCCGGAAACCAACACGCAGTGGTCGATGATAATGGTCATCTCACCGACGATAGAGAGCGTGGTGTGCTGCAGCAGGTCGTAAACATCGTTAATCGCGCCGGAGCTGGTGTTTTCAATCGGTACTACCGCGTAGTCCGCCTGCCCGGTTTCGACCTGGTTAAAGATATCGGCAAATTTTGCACAGCCGCTTTCAATAAATTGCTCAAAATGGCGAGCGGCATACTGACGCGCGGCAAGGTGGGAATAAGAGCCTTTTGGCCCCAGAAAAGCGACCCTGGCTGAGTGTGGATTGATCTTGTTCAGATGCTGCTGCAGGAGCGCCTGCTGGGTGAGCACAGAATCTTCGATGATCAGCTGGAACAGACGCGTGATGTAGTGAGCGTCGAGATGATGCGCTTTACCAAGCTGTATCAGCCGGTCTAACAGATCGCGTTCGCGGTCAATATCGCGTACTGGACGATGGGAAAGCAGTTTTGCTTTACCAACTTCGACGGCCAGACCACGACGCTCAGCCAGCAAAGCCAGTAATTTTTCATCCAGCGTGCTTATTTTATCGCGCAGCGCCAGTAACGGATTTTCCGATGTCATAGTGTTGCCTTTTTTATTATCAATAAAAAAGGCCCCCGTTGTGGGAGGCCTTATTGTTCGTCTTCGCATTCTTTATCACACGACGAAACGCCTCCCATTCAGGGGAAGGTAAAAAAGAATGCGAAGAAGAACGGAACAAGTTTCATGTCATTTTCCTTTGGCTACGACAGTAAAGTACCCGTAGTGTTTTCACCCTGTCAACAAAAAACGCGCCCGAAGGCGCGTTGGCGATACACTCAATGTAAGGGACTACTCTTCTTCTGCTTCGACGAAGTTGGCGTCTTTTACTGAAGTTGTTGCACGACGGGCTTCGCCTTTGTGCTGCACTTTATTGAGCTGCCGTTCCAGCTTGTTGATCAAATCGTTAATAGCGGTGTACATATCTTCGTGCTTCGCGCTGGCAACCAAATGTCCGTTCGGTGTATTGATGGTGGCATCAGCAGTGAAACCCTGTGGCTCCTTGGACAGAATGATATGCGGATTAATCAGATGAGTTTGCCATTTTTCAAGTTTGGCGAGACGGTCTGCGACATGCTGGCGAATTGCCGGAGTAATTTCCATTTGTTTACTGGTAATGTTCATTGTCATAAATTTTACCTCTTGTCTTTCCCGTCTTGGTGATTCCAGCATACCTTTCCTAATGTCAAAATGTGTGATTTAAATCACATTATTTTGTCGCTTTTTGTCAAGAAAACCTTTTTGTGAGGCATCGCAGGAACAGGCGATTTTTTACTTGAGGAATACCTGAAAGCAGGCCATATTTGATGGGATGCGTCGCCGCTAAACCGCTTCAGTTGCGGCGCCAACGGATAAAAAAACGGCAGCCCATTTGGGCTGCCGTTTTGCATTCAGCGGTAAATCAAGTGTTGCTGCTGTTGGCGGCAATGATTTTCGCCACTTTTTCTGCCTGTGCGGTCATCTGCATCTGGCGATAGGCGTTTTCCATCAGCGGTAGAGCATCACGTGTTGCCTGAGTATCCGGGAAGTCACGCAGCATACCTTCCACTCGGTTTACCACGGCAACCCACGCGCCGCGTGCGGTGTAGTATTCAGCAACGGAGTATTCATACTTCGCCAGGCGATCTTTCAGGAACACCAGACGTTTGGTGGCATCTGTCGTGTACTGGCTGTTCGGATAACCACGTACCAGTTTGGAAAAGTCATTAAACGCAGCTCGGGCGTGTTGGGGATCGCGATCGCTACGATCAACACCAAAGAATCCTTGCAGTGCGCTATCATCCAACGCCATATTGGTCAGGCCACGCATATACATGACATAATCAATGTTAGGGTGTGTTGGGTTCAGACGGATAAAGCGATCGATGGCAGCCTGAGCGAGCGGCAGATCGGCATTTTTGTAGTAGGCGTAGATGAGATCTAATTGCACCTGCTGCGAATACGGTCCAAATGGATAGCGATTATCCAACGCTTCCAATTGCGTTATTGCCTGTTTCCAGTTACCGTCCTGCAGCTTTTGCTGAGCAGTCGCGTAGATTTCATTTGGTGGGTTATCGGGCACCTCTTCCTTTGAACCAGAGCAACCCGCCAAAAACAGGCTCAACGTGGCTGCTGCCACCAGGTATTTCATGCGCGTCATGACGTTTTGACTTTCCTCAAAATGTTTTACGGGAGATTCTCTGTTCCTGCTCCCGGTTAAGACCAGCTACAATAGCACACTATATTAAACGGCAAAGCCGTAAAACCCAACGTTAAACGAAGAAGCAGTTTATGGCACAACGAGTAGAACTCACCGCAACAGTCTCCGAAAATCAGCTCGGTCAACGCTTAGATCAGGCTTTGGCCGAATTGTTCCCTGATTATTCGCGTTCACGCATAAAAGAATGGATCCTCGACCAGCGCGTGCTGGTAAACGGGAATCTTTGCGATAAGCCGAAAGAAAAAGTTTTGGGTGGGGAACGTGTCTCCATCAATGCTGAAATTGACGAAGAAATACGTTTTGAAGCGCAAGATATCCCGCTGGATATCGTTTATGAAGATGACGACATTCTGGTCATCAACAAACCACGTGACTTTGTGGTGCATCCGGGGGCCGGTAATCCTGATGGCACGGTGTTGAATGCGTTACTGCATTACTATCCGCCAATTGCAGATGTTCCACGTGCAGGTATCGTGCACCGTCTGGATAAAGACACTACCGGATTAATGGTGGTAGCAAAAACGGTTCCGGCGCAGACGCGTCTGGTTGAGTCGTTGCAGCTGCGTGAAATTACGCGTGAGTATGAAGCTGTGGCGATTGGTCATATGACAGCAGGCGGCACTGTAGAAGAGCCGATCAGCCGTCATCCCACCAAGCGTACGCATATGTCCGTGCATCCCATGGGTAAACCTGCGGTAACACACTACCGCATTATGGAACACTTCCGTGTGCACACGCGTCTTCGGCTGCGTCTGGAAACCGGACGTACGCACCAGATCCGCGTGCACATGGCGCATATTACCCACCCGTTGGTGGGAGATCAGGTCTACGGCGGTCGTCCGCGTCCTCCGAAAGGCGCATCGGATGCGTTCATTTCTACCCTACGTAAGTTCGATCGCCAGGCGCTGCATGCCACCATGCTGCGCCTGTATCACCCGATCACCGGTATCGAAATGGAATGGCATGCGCCGATTCCACAAGATATGGTTGATCTGATTGCCGTGATGCGTGCCGATTTCGAAGAGCATAAGGATGATATTGCCTGGCTATGAGTAAGCTAATTGTCCCGCAGTGGCCGCTGCCGCAAGGTGTTGCAGCCTGTAGTTCTACCCGTATTGGCGGCGTCAGTATGCCGCCGTA
Organism: Citrobacter sp. FP75; assembly: GCF_018342065.1. Classification (GTDB taxonomy): domain Bacteria; phylum Pseudomonadota; class Gammaproteobacteria; order Enterobacterales; family Enterobacteriaceae; genus Citrobacter. The sequence continues at coordinate 770,410 of NZ_JAFDOE010000002.1, forward strand.
TGATTCGCTAAATCTGGGCGCCCATTGCGGCGATAACCCGGAACATGTTGAAGAGAACCGCAAACGGCTATTTGCTGCGGGCAATCTGCCTTCAAAACCCGTCTGGCTCGAACAGGTGCACGGTAAAGAAGTCCTGAAACTGACCGGCGAGCCTTATCATTCTAAGCGTGCGGATGCGTCTTACAGCAATACGCCGGGCACCGTGTGTGCGGTGATGACTGCGGACTGTTTGCCGGTGCTGTTTTGTAATCGTGCAGGAACGGAAGTCGCAGCGGCTCATGCGGGCTGGCGTGGGTTGTGTGAAGGTGTGCTGGAAGAGACGGTGGCCTGTTTTGCTGATAAACCTGAAAATATTATTGCCTGGTTAGGTCCGGCAATTGGTCCCCGCGCGTTTGAAGTGGGACCCGAAGTGCGTGAAGCGTTTATGGCCAAAGATCCGAAAGCGGACTGCGCATTTCAGCCGCGTGGCGAAAAGTACCTGGCGGATATTTATCAGCTTGCGCATCAGCGCCTTGCAAATGTAGGGGTCGAGAACGTCTACGGCGGTGACCGCTGTACGTTCAGCGAAAGTGAGACGTTCTTCTCTTATCGTCGCGAGAATACCACCGGTCGTATGGCAAGTTTTATTTGGCTGATATAACCTAAAGAATCAAGACGATCCGGTACGCGTAATTTTCTTTTCACATAATTCAGGTCATTCACCTTGAATAATTGAGGGATGACCTCATTTAATCTCCAGTAGCAATTTTGATCTGTTATGGGAGGAGTTATGCGTCTGGATCGTCTTACTAATAAATTCCAGCTTGCTCTCGCCGATGCCCAGTCACTCGCACTGGGGCACGACAACCAATTTATCGAACCTCTTCATCTAATGAGCGCCTTGCTTAATCAGGAAGGGGGATCGGTCCGTCCTTTGTTAACGTCTGCTGGCATTAATGCTGGCCAGTTACGCACAGCCATTGATCAGGCATTAAGCCGCTTGCCGCAGGTAGAAGGTACCGGCGGTGATGTGCAGCCTTCTCAGGAGCTGGTGCGTGTACTGAATCTGTGCGACAAGCTGGCGCAAAAGCGTGGGGACAATTTTATTTCGTCGGAACTGTTCGTTCTGGCGGCGCTTGAGTCGCGCGGTACGCTGACCGATTTATTAAAATCAGCGGGGGCGACGACCGCCAATATCACTCAGGCAATTGAACAGATGCGTGGAGGTGAAAGCGTGAACGATCAGGGGGCTGAAGACCAACGTCAGGCCTTGAAAAAATATACCGTCGATCTGACCGAACGTGCCGAACAGGGTAAGCTCGATCCGGTTATCGGCCGTGATGAAGAAATTCGCCGCACTATTCAGGTGCTGCAACGCCGTACTAAAAACAACCCGGTATTAATCGGTGAGCCTGGTGTCGGTAAAACGGCCATTGTTGAAGGACTTGCTCAGCGGATCATTAATGGCGAAGTACCGGAAGGCTTAAAAGGCCGCCGGGTGCTGGCGCTGGATATGGGCGCGCTGGTGGCTGGGGCGAAATATCGCGGTGAATTTGAAGAACGTTTAAAAGGTGTGCTGAACGATCTGTCGAAACAGGAAGGTAACGTCATTCTGTTTATCGATGAGCTGCATACTATGGTTGGCGCAGGTAAAGCCGATGGTGCCATGGATGCCGGGAATATGCTGAAACCGGCGCTGGCACGTGGGGAACTGCATTGTGTCGGGGCCACAACGCTTGATGAGTATCGCCAGTACATCGAAAAGGATGCCGCACTTGAGCGTCGTTTCCAGAAGGTGTTTGTGGCTGAACCTTCAGTAGAAGACACCATCGCAATCTTGCGTGGCCTGAAAGAACGTTATGAACTGCACCACCATGTGCAGATTACTGACCCGGCAATTGTTGCGGCAGCGACGCTGTCTCACCGCTACATTGCCGACCGTCAGTTACCGGATAAAGCCATCGACCTTATCGATGAAGCCGCGTCCAGCATTCGTATGCAGATTGACTCCAAGCCGGAAGAACTGGACCGACTCGACCGCCGTATCATCCAGCTCAAACTGGAACAACAGGCGTTAATGAAAGAGTCTGATGAAGCCAGTAAAAAACGTCTTGATATGCTCAACGAAGAGCTGGACGACAAAGAACGTCAGTACTCTGAGTTAGAAGAAGAGTGGAAAGCGGAAAAAGCGTCACTCTCCGGCACGCAGACGATTAAGGCTGAACTGGAGCAGGCGAAAATCGCTATCGAACAGGCGCGTCGCGTGGGTGACCTGGCGCGGATGTCCGAACTGCAGTACGGCAAAATTCCTGAGCTGGAAAAACAGCTGGAAGCAGCAACCCAGTCTGAAGGCAAAACCATGCGTCTGTTGCGTAATAAAGTGACGGATGCGGAAATTGCCGAAGTGCTGGCACGCTGGACGGGGATCCCTGTCGCCCGCATGCTGGAAGGCGAGCGTGAAAAATTGCTGCGCATGGAGCAGGATCTGCATAACCGCGTAATTGGTCAGAACGAAGCGGTGGAAGCGGTATCTAACGCTATTCGCCGTAGCCGTGCGGGGCTGTCCGATCCGAATCGTCCGATCGGTTCGTTCTTGTTCCTCGGGCCGACCGGTGTCGGTAAAACTGAACTGTGTAAAGCGCTGGCTAACTTTATGTTCGACAGCGACGACGCGATGGTGCGTATCGATATGTCCGAGTTTATGGAGAAACACTCTGTCTCACGTCTGGTGGGTGCACCTCCGGGATACGTTGGTTATGAAGAGGGTGGCTATCTGACAGAAGCGGTACGTCGTCGTCCTTATTCCGTCATTCTGCTGGATGAAGTGGAAAAGGCGCATCCGGATGTGTTCAACATTCTGTTGCAGGTGCTGGACGACGGTCGACTGACCGACGGGCAGGGGAGAACGGTCGACTTCCGTAATACGGTGGTCATCATGACTTCGAACCTGGGATCCGATCTCATCCAGGAACGTTTCGGCGACTTGGACTACGGACATATGAAAGATCTGGTACTGGGCGTTGTCAGCCAAAACTTCCGCCCGGAATTTATTAACCGTATAGATGAAGTTGTTGTCTTCCATCCATTGGGTGAACAACATATTGCGTCTATTGCCCAGATCCAGTTGCAGCGTCTGTACAAACGTCTGGAAGAGCGTGGCTATGAAATCCACATCTCTGACGAGGCGTTGAAACTGCTGAGTGCGAATGGTTACGATCCGGTCTACGGGGCGCGTCCATTGAAACGTGCTATCCAGCAGCAGATTGAAAACCCGCTGGCCCAGCAAATCCTGTCTGGTGAGCTGGTTCCTGGCAAAACCATTCGTCTGGAAGTGAATGACGATCGTATTGTGGCAGTGCAGTAAGTCACAAAATACTAAAAACGGGCCCTGCGGGGCTCGTTTTTGTTTAAAAACCAGGCAAAAATAACCATTCATTACTGGTTTTGGTGGAAAAGTAATCGGTTGATAAGTTTTTTGTATTTTCCCCTTGTCAGCCTGAAATAACTCCCTATAATGCGCCTCCACTGACACGGAACAACGGATTACAAGCCGCCGGGTCAGCG
>NZ_JAFDOE010000020.1 GCF_018342065.1 Citrobacter sp. FP75
ATTCAAGCAAGCCAACTTGTCGTCAAAATCGGTGTTGCAAAAACGGGAGTGACCATAGATTCCGTTTTCTGAGGCGACCCCCACATAGAGACCTTCCCGGTCATTCACTTTGTAGAGTTTGTCCCTGGGCTTGAGATTGCGCAGCTTGGTATCGGTCAGCATGTACCTTGTCCTTCTTCGTCTCCGATACCCACTCTATTGTAAACAAGACATTTTTATCTTTTATATTCAATGGCTTATTTTCCTGCTAATTGGTAATACCATGAAAAATACCATGCTCAGAAAAGGCTTAACAATATTTTGAAAAATTGCCTACTGAGCGCTGCCGCACAGCTCCATAGGCCGCTTTCCTGGCTTTGCTTCCAGATGTATGCTATTCTGCTCCTGCAGCTAATGGATCACCGCAAACAGGTTACTCGCCTGGGGATTCCCTTTCGACCCGAGCATCCGTATGAGACTCATGCTCGATTATTATTATTATAGAAGCCCCCATGAATAAATCGCTCATCATTTTCGGCATCGTCAACATAACCTCGGACAGTTTCTCCGATGGAGGCCGGTATCTGGCGCCAGACGCAGCCATTGCGCAGGCGCGTAAGCTGATGGCCGAGGGGGCAGATGTGATCGACCTCGGTCCGGCATCCAGCAATCCCGACGCCGCGCCTGTTTCGTCCGACACAGAAATCGCGCGTATCGCGCCGGTGCTGGACGCGCTCAAGGCAGATGGCATTCCCGTCTCGCTCGACAGTTATCAACCCGCGACGCAAGCCTATGCCTTGTCGCGTGGTGTGGCCTATCTCAATGATATTCGCGGTTTTCCAGACGCTGCGTTCTATCCGCAATTGGCGAAATCATCTGCCAAACTCGTCGTTATGCATTCGGTGCAAGACGGGCAGGCAGATCGGCGCGAGGCACCCGCTGGCGACATCATGGATCACATTGCGGCGTTCTTTGACGCGCGCATCGCGGCGCTGACGGGTGCCGGTATCAAACGCAACCGCCTTGTCCTTGATCCCGGCATGGGGTTTTTTCTGGGGGCTGCTCCCGAAACCTCGCTCTCGGTGCTGGCGCGGTTCGATGAATTGCGGCTGCGCTTCGATTTGCCGGTGCTTCTGTCTGTTTCGCGCAAATCCTTTCTGCGCGCGCTCACAGGCCGTGGTCCGGGGGATGTCGGGGCCGCGACACTCGCTGCAGAGCTTGCCGCCGCCGCAGGTGGAGCTGACTTCATCCGCACACACGAGCCGCGCCCCTTGCGCGACGGGCTGGCGGTATTGGCGGCGCTGAAAGAAACCGCAAGAATTCGTTAACTGCACATTCGGGATATTTCTCTATATTCGCGCTTCATCAGAAAACTGAAGGAACCTCCATTGAATCGAACTAATATTTTTTTTGGTGAATCGCATTCTGACTGGTTGCCTGTCAGAGGCGGAGAATCTGGTGATTTTGTTTTTCGACGTGGTGACGGGCATGCCTTCGCGAAAATCGCACCTGCTTCCCGCCGCGGTGAGCTCGCTGGAGAGCGTGACCGCCTCATTTGGCTCAAAGGTCGAGGTGTGGCTTGCCCCGAGGTCATCAACTGGCAGGAGGAACAGGAGGGTGCATGCTTGGTGATAACGGCAATTCCGGGAGTACCGGCGGCTGATCTGTCTGGAGCGGATTTGCTCAAAGCGTGGCCGTCAATGGGGCAGCAACTTGGCGCTGTTCACAGCCTATCGGTTGATCAATGTCCGTTTGAGCGCAGGCTGTCGCGAATGTTCGGACGCGCCGTTGATGTGGTGTCCCGCAATGCCGTCAATCCCGACTTCTTACCGGACGAGGACAAGAGTACGCCGCAGCTCGATCTTTTGGCTCGTGTCGAACGAGAGCTACCGGTGCGGCTCGACCAAGAGCGCACCGATATGGTTGTTTGCCATGGTGATCCCTGCATGCCGAACTTCATGGTGGACCCTAAAACTCTTCAATGCACGGGTCTGATCGACCTTGGGCGGCTCGGAACAGCAGATCGCTATGCCGATTTGGCACTCATGATTGCTAACGCCGAAGAGAACTGGGCAGCGCCAGATGAAGCAGAGCGCGCCTTCGCTGTCCTATTCAATGTATTGGGGATCGAAGCCCCCGACCGCGAACGCCTTGCCTTCTATCTGCGATTGGACCCTCTGACTTGGGGTTGATGTTCATGCCGCCTGTTTTTCCTGCTCATTGGCACGTTTCGCAACCTGTTCTCATTGCGGACACCTTTTCCAGCCTCGTTTGGAAAGTTTCATTGCCAGACGGGACTCCTGCAATCGTCAAGGGATTGAAACCTATAGAAGACATTGCTGATGAACTGCGCGGGGCCGACTATCTGGTATGGCGCAATGGGAGGGGAGCAGTCCGGTTGCTCGGTCGTGAGAACAATCTGATGTTGCTCGAATATGCCGGGGAGCGAATGCTCTCTCACATCGTTGCCGAGCACGGCGACTACCAGGCGACCGAAATTGCAGCGGAACTAATGGCGAAGCTGTATGCCGCATCTGAGGAACCCCTGCCTTCTGCCCTTCTCCCGATCCGGGATCGCTTTGCAGCTTTGTTTCAGCGGGCGCGCGATGATCAAAACGCAGGTTGTCAAACTGACTACGTCCACGCGGCGATTATAGCCGATCAAATGATGAGCAATGCCTCGGAACTGCGTGGGCTACATGGCGATCTGCATCATGAAAACATCATGTTCTCCAGTCGCGGCTGGCTGGTGATAGATCCCGTCGGTCTGGTCGGTGAAGTGGGCTTTGGCGCCGCCAATATGTTCTACGATCCGGCTGACAGAGACGACCTTTGTCTCGATCCTAGACGCATTGCACAGATGGCGGACGCATTCTCTCGTGCGCTGGACGTCGATCCGCGTCGCCTGCTCGACCAGGCGTACGCTTATGGGTGCCTTTCCGCAGCTTGGAACGCGGATGGAGAAGAGGAGCAACGCGATCTAGCTATCGCGGCCGCGATCAAGCAGGTGCGACAGACGTCATACTAGATATCAAGCGACTTCTCCTATCCCCTGGGAACACATCAATCTCACCGGAGAATATCGCTGGCCAAAGCCTTAGCGTAGGATTCCGCCCCTTCCCGCAAACGACCCCAAACAGGAAACGCAGCTGAAACGGGAAGCTCAACACCCACTGACGCATGGGTTGTTCAGGCAGTACTTCATCAACCAGCAAGGCGGCACTTTCGGCCATCCGCCGCGCCCCACAGCTCGGGCAGAAACCGCGACGCTTACAGCTGAAAGCGACCAGGTGCTCGGCGTGGCAAGACTCGCAGCGAACCCGTAGAAAGCCATGCTCCAGCCGCCCGCATTGGAGAAATTCTTCAAATTCCCGTTGCACATAGCCCGGCAATTCCTTTCCCTGCTCTGCCATAANGCGGTCTTCACTGCGTGATCGAGTTGATCGACACCCGCCGTGACACGCTCCATGAAGTGCCTGCCTGCGTCTGTTAGCCGAACGCCCCGCGCATGGCGCTCAAATAGCAGGACACCAAGGTTATCCTCCAGCGCTTTCACACGCGCGCTGACGCTCGACTGGCTGATACCAAGTGCCTTGGCCGCATGCCGAAAATTCAGATGCTCGGCGACGGCGATGAACTGAACAAGGGAAATGAGCGGTATCCTGCCAGACAGGATACCGACATTCACGAGGTTTCGATGGTTAGTGCGCCGCATCGGAGCGGGCCTGCTACCAGTCGTCGGTTAGACGACTGGCGACTTCTCGGTGGCAGCCCCACGGAGCCGAAGGAGCACCAGCCCCAACGAAACCAGTACCGCCATCGCCGTGGCGTAACAGATCACGGGCCACGCTGTGTCACCGTTTAAAAGTGCCACCGCCAATGTCCCGACAATGCTGACTATCAGGCTTTGAACGCAGAAGTAGAACGCGACCGCTGATCCCGCGATGTCGTCGAACTCTGCCAAAGCGCCGTTCGCGGTAACGGACACCGTGAAGACAATACCGACCGCGACAACCCACATCGGTAGGATGAAGGTGAGGAATGACGGCGAGCCGTAAAGTTCGCCGATCCCCAACAGGACCGCTCCGCAAACAAGCAACGCCATCCCACGCGCCACGCATCCTGCGATGCCCCATCTGGCGACAAAGGACTTCGCGAAACGGGTTGTCACGATCATTACAAGCGCGACAGTGGCGAAGGCAAAGCTGAATCCGATCTCGGAATATTCCGCTTGGCCTATGAGCACACTGGGAGCCGTCGAGAAGAAGACGAAGTAGGTGCCCATACCGGCGCTAAAGCCGACAGTGTAAACCCAAAAAGCCGGACTCGCGAAGATCGGCAAGACAGATCGGCGCGTCTTGACTTGATCCAGAGGGCGGGTTTCGTGCCACCTGAAACCCGCATTTAGGAGTGCGAGCATCGCCAGTATAGCCAAAGTAATGAATATCGCCTGCCATCCCAAGAACTCGCCGATCAATGCTCCGGCGATAGGGCCGAGCGCAGGCACGAACGCCAGCATCGAACTGAAAAGGCCGTAGATGACGACACCCTCAGGACGGTTGGCATAAACGTCGCGAACCGTCGCGAACGTCGCCACCAGCATGGCCGACGCGCCCACTGCTTGAAGTAGACGGAAAGCGACAAAGGCCGGTGCAGTTGAAGACCAAGCTGCTCCCAGAGACGCAATGACGAAAGCCGTTGCGCCCGCAAGTAGAATTGGCCGTCGCCCGATTCTGTCTGAGAGCGGACCAAAAATCACCTGGCCCACGCCGAGCATCACCATATAGAGGCTCAACGTGAGTTGGATCATAGCGGGCGTCGTGTTCAGGATGCCGGGCATCGCTGGAACGACAGGGAGATAAATATCCATCGCCAGTGAAGCGAGGATGTCGAAAGGAGCCATCAGCAGCAGTGCTGCCGGCAGCGTATAGGCCCACGCGGGGCGTGTGGTGGTCATGACGAATCAACCCTCGATTAAGGAATACCGGGCGACGTCTGCTCGTCAGCAATCAGATGAGACTAGCCTTACAGAGCGCCGCAACAACAATACTGGTTGTTGCGGCTTACTTGTCTGCTGACTTGGAATTTCCCATCTGATTACTCCACGCTTACGAATATGAATTGCTACATTTTATCCGATTATCTTTTGCTTCGCAATGCGGCATGGGCGCACTCAGCGTTCCAGCCCCCTCTGCCGCCCTAACTGCCACGACACCGACCCGCCCTGCACGATGCCCATAACCTCGCGGCCGAGTTGGCGGTCGATGATCGGCCGCCACGGGACAAGGGTGAACTCATGGGATTTCTCGACCACGGCGAACTTGCCGCTCGATAGATGCACGGTTCCGGTAAACTTGCCGCTGACGCTCTCGCCGTCCGTGGCGGCGCGGAACGGCAGGCCCTTACTCAAAGCCATATCCGATCCGACGCCGGCTACCTCGCGCTCCCGCAGGATGGCGAGAAGGTTGCGCCGGTAGAAGACGCGGCTGTCCCGGCTGCGGGTGGCGTCGCCCTGTTCGATATGGTGCTCGCGGCGCTGGTCCATGGCTTCGCGGACTTGTTGCCCGAAGCCGGTTGGCGCAAGGTCGGCCGTCTCGCCGTGGATCAGCCGCCGGTCCAGCCAGGTCGCGCCGTCCGATCCGATCTGTTTGTTCAGATCGACCGGGGAAAGGACGCGAACGCTGGCCTGACTGTCTCGGCCGGCGTCATGGGCGGCGGCACGGCTGACCAGATCATCGGGGATGCGCCATTGGTCGGCGTCGATCCGCTCGACGATACCGGCCCGGCGTAGCGCCTCCAGCCGGCGCACATGGGCATCGACATAGCCCTCATAGTCGCCGCCTGGAACGCGGCACGTATAGGAAGAATAAACGCCCTTTTCACCCAAGTCCAACAGCTTTGGACCGCAGTTGACTCTTTCGACACCCCTGCGATGCAACCCAATCCGGCTGACGGGGAGCCAGCAACGCTGAAAATTTACCCTCCTCTTTCCCACTAGCGGCTCCTTTTCCGACAACCAGCACGGCGGATCCCTGCCGCGGCGCTGTGAACGCAGCATTTTGATTGGTATCGTTGGCCTTCAGGCTCGTCAGTCAAACAGACCCAGGAGCAGCTCAGCCGGTGGCGCCCGGCTTTCGGGTAACGCCCTGGTCCCGCTGGTTTCGGCTTTGTGCTTCAGGTGATCAAGGATCTGCTTGATCACTATAGGGTCTTCAATGCAGGCGATGACTTTCATGGCGCCGCCGCAGCCGCTGCAGGTCTCGATGTCGATATTGAAAACACGCTTGAGCCGTTGCGCCCATGTCATCGACGCTCGCCGTTGTGCTGGTGTTGCCGGTTCATCAGCCACCCTGACCTTGTTGCCCCTGCCCCGTTTTGCCGGCGTGACCAACGCCCGGTGCCGACTGTTGGGTGCGAACACCCCGTGGAAGCGGGTTAGGTTGACTCTGGGCTTCGGTACCAGGGCGGCCAGCCTTGCAATGAAATCCAATGGTTCGAAAATGACGTGCGTGGTGCCGTCCCGGTACGGCATCTTGAGCTGGTAGCGCACGTTGCCGCCTCGTGTTAACGACAGCCGCTTCTCGGATACCGCCGGGCGGCTGATGTACCGGCACAGCCGTTCGAGCTTCTTGCGTTCATCGGCCCTGGCCGCCACGCCGGCGTGCAGGCTGGACCCGGCTACCTTGCCAATCCCGTCACCGAACGGATCACCACTGGTCGGCAGAGTTTGCAAAGTGAACACCTTTCGCCCCGCCTGTGAACCGACAGCGATACGGTAAGTGATCGAGTGCCCCAGCAGGGGTGTCATCGGGTCGTCATCCACCGCATCCGAGGCCAGATAGCTGTTTTCGACATCCCGTTCCAGCAGGCCTTGCCGTTCCAGATAGCGACCCACCCGGTGGGCGATGGTGTGCGTCAGCTGGGTGAGCTCTGGGCTGGTCGGCGCCTTGACCCAGCGGAAACGCGCTGAGCCGTGGGATTGCTCGACATACACACCGTCGAGAAACAGCATGTGGAAGTGAACATTCAGATTGAGCGCCGATCCAAAACGCTGGATCAGGGTGACCGCGCCCGTCTTGGCCACTTGGTGGGTATGGCCCGCTTTCTTGACCAGGTGCGTGGCAATGACGCGGTAAACGATGCCCAGCACCCACCCCATGATCTCGGGCCGGCTGGCAAACAGGAAACGCAGCTGAAACGGGAAGCTCAACACCCACTGACGCATGGGTTGTTCAGGCAGTACTTCATCAACCAGCAAG
>NZ_JAFDOE010000021.1 GCF_018342065.1 Citrobacter sp. FP75
GCCTGGTAAGCAGAGTTTTTGAAATGTAAGGCCTTTGAATAAGACAAAAGGCTGCCTCATCGCTAACTTTGCAACAGTGCCCGTTTTTCCGATGTGCCGAAATGCCCGCTTACCAGGGTGTGCAGCTCATTCAGAATATAATCATACATCTGATAATGCGCTTTCCACGGCTCCTGTGTGGCATTGACATAAAACCCGGCACCCTGGCCGAGATCGTACTCTTTATCATCCGCCACCTGACTGCCGCGCGGACTGGTATCCGGCGCGACAATCACCAGGCCGTGTTCCGCTGCGTAACGCTGTGCCCCGGCTTTGGTGATAAAATTCTGCTCGTTGCAGGTCAGCCCGGAAAGCCAGTACAGCACAGGACATTTCTCTGTTTTTGCCTGCGGCGGCAGAAACACGGAAAAAGTCATCGGCGTGCCGGTCACCGCAGAGTGGTGACGCCAGACTTCCTGGCTGCCGCCGAAACAGACGTGATGTTCAATCCGTTCCATAGTATCTCCCTGAATACGTTATCAGTAATGAATGACTGTGCGGATGGATTTGCCGTCGTGCATCAAATCAAAAGCTTCATTGATTTTATCCAGTTCCATGGTGTGCGTGACAAACGGCGCCAGCTCGATTTTGCCGCTCATGGCATCTTCCACCATTCCCGGCAACTGGGTACGCCCTTTCACGCCGCCGAACGCCGTGCCTTTCCAGACCCGGCCGGTCACCAGCTGGAACGGACGGGTTGAAATCTCTTTTCCGGCACCCGCCACCCCGATAATTACCGACTGCCCCCAGCCACGGTGCGCACTTTCCAGCGCCGACCGCATCACATTGACATTGCCGATACATTCAAAGGTATGATCCACACCCCATTTGGTCATTTCGACCAGCACCTGCTGAACAGGTTTGTCATAATCATTGGGATTAATGCAGTCTGTGGCGCCGAACTGTTTTGCCAGCTCAAACTTGGATGGATTGGTATCGATGGCAAAGATGCGCCCCGCTTTTGCCTGACGTGCGCCCTGCACCACGGCCAGCCCGATACCGCCGAGGCCGAATACCGCCACAGAATCCCCTTCCTGTACCTTCGCGGTATTGTGTACCGCGCCGATCCCGGTGGTCACGCCGCAGCCGAGCAGGCAAACCTGCTCCGCATTGGCCTGCGGATTGATTTTCGCCAGTGATACTTCCGCCACAACGGTATATTCGCTGAATGTCGAGCAGCCCATATAGTGATAGAGCGGCTGACCGTTATACGAAAAACGGCTGGTGCCGTCCGGCATCACGCCTTTGCCCTGGGTTTCGCGGACGGCAACACAGAGGTTGGTTTTACCGGAGGTACAGAAATCACACTCGCCGCACTCGGCGGTGTACAGCGGGATCACATGGTCGCCCGGTTTCACACTGGTCACGCCCTCACCGACCTCAACCACCACCCCGGCACCTTCATGGCCGAGCACCACCGGGAACAGACCTTCCGGATCATCACCGGAAAGCGTGTAGGCATCGGTATGGCATACCCCGGTGTGACTGATTTTCACCAGCACTTCACCTTTCTTCGGCGGTGCCACATCAATTTCAACAATTTCAAGGGGTAAACCCGGCCCGAAGGCGACTGCTGCGCGTGATTTCATAACGGTTCCTCTGTGTCTGAGGCTTATCATGGCAGGCGATAAGCACGAATGCCGTCCACCATACCGCACAACAGCGCTGCCTGTATAGCGCCGGTCAGCAGGTGGCCGCCACCGGTGCCGGTTTTCTGATCAGCAGACAGATTGCCAGCAGCAGACCGTACAGTGCCGTGCCAATCAGCCACACCGTACCGTCCGCACTCTGCTGTGTCTGACTGAAAATAAAAGCAAACAGCAGCGGGCCCGCCACGCCGGTCAGATTGGTCAGGCTGACCAGCACACCCTGTAGTTTTCCCTGATTTGCCGCCGATGCCCCGGCAGAGATAATGCCCTGCAATGCAGGCAGTGCAATTCCGCCGCCTGCCAGCAGGATCAGGACCGGATACACCATCCATCCGGAAGTGATAGCAGACATCAGTAAAAACGCGGTGGCATCGGCAATAAATCCGGCGAAAATAATGGTTTTCTCACTCAGCCGTTTTGCCAGCGCCCCGGCAACCACCGCCTGAAACAGTGCATGCATCGCCCCGAGTCCCGCCAGTGAAAAACCGACCGCCGCGCTGTCCCAGGCAAAGCGGCTCTCCGTAAACAATACCCAGACAGTGGCCGGGATCTGCCCGATAAGCTGCGCGGTAAAAAAGACAAACAGCAACAGCGCCAGAGGTTTAAGCAGTGTGATAAAGCTGATACCTGCGCTTTCTTGTTTCTGCTCCGCCGGTTTTTCTTCTGTCTGTACCGCCGGTTTAAAGATAAAAAAGACCATCAGAAAGGTGCAGGCATTCAGTATTGCCGCAATGACAAACGGCAGATGCGGTGAGATATCCCCCGCCAGTCCGCCGATAGCCGGCCCGGCAATCAGCCCGGCACCAAAGGCCGCACCGAGACGGCCGAACCAGGCGGTACGCTCGCTGACCGCCGTGCTGTCCGCCACTACCGAAGCCGCAACCGCGCCGGTGGCACCAGTGATCCCGGAGATAATCCGCCCGAGATACAACATCCACAGCACATTGGACAGTGCCAGCAGTGTGTAATCAAACGCGGCACCCGCCAGGGATAACAGCAGCACCGGTCTGCGCCCCAGCTTATCTGACCATCTGCCCAGCAGCGGAGCAAAACAGACCTGCATCACCGCATACAGCGCCAGCAGAATGCCGTAATGGTTTGCCACATCCGCTTCCGGGAGATATTCCCGCAGCAGTGACGGTAATACCGGCATGATCAGACCAATTCCCATCGCGTCCAGCAGTGTAATCACCAGCGCGATGACAGCGGGTTTATTCATTTTTCAGATCCTGTGTTAATTCCCTATCATTGATAGAGTTGGAATATATCCCTATCAATGATAGAGTGTCAATCTGAAAATCGGAGGAGACGGTCATGGCACGGCTGAACAGAGAATCGGTTATTGATGCGGCACTGGAACTGCTGAATGAGACAGGGATTGACGGGCTGACGACCCGCAAGCTGGCGCAGAAGCTGGGAATAGAACAGCCGACACTTTACTGGCATGTGAAAAATAAACGGGCGTTACTGGATGCGCTGGCGGTGGAGATCCTGGCGCGTCATCATGATTATTCACTGCCTGCGGCGGGGGAATCCTGGCAGTCATTTCTGCGCAATAATGCAATGAGTTTCCGCCGGGCGCTGCTGCGTTACCGTGACGGGGCAAAAGTGCACCTCGGCACCCGCCCTGATGAAAAACAGTATGATACGGTGGAAACCCAGTTACGCTTTATGACAGAAAACGGCTTTTCACTGCGCGACGGGTTATATGCGATTTCAGCGGTCAGTCATTTTACCCTTGGTGCCGTACTGGAGCAGCAGGAGCATACTGCCGCCCTGACCGACCGCCCTGCAGCACCGGACGAAAACCTGCCGCCGCTATTGCGGGAAGCGCTGCAGATTATGGACAGTGATGATGGTGAGCAGGCCTTTCTGCATGGCCTGGAGAGCCTGATCCGGGGGTTTGGGCACTGTTGCAAATAGTCGGTGGTGATAAACTTATCATCCCCTTTTGCTGATGGAGCTGCACATGAACCCATTCAAAGGCC
>NZ_JAFDOE010000022.1 GCF_018342065.1 Citrobacter sp. FP75
CCTTTCTTGGTCTGATGCATCTCCGGATCGCGTTGCTGCTCTTTGTTCTTGGTCGAGCTGGGTGCCTCAATGATGGTGGCATCCACCAAAGTGCCTTGGGTCATCATGACGCCTGCTTCGGCCAGCCAGCGATTGATGGTCTTGAACAATTGACGGGCCAGTTGATGCTGCTCGAGCAGGTGGCGGAAATTCATGATGGTGGTGCGATCCGGCAGGGCGCTATCCAGGGATAACCGGGCAAACAGGCGCATGGAGGCGATTTCGTACAGGGCATCTTCCATGGCACCGTCGCTCAGGTTGTACCAATGCTGCATGCAGTGAATACGCAGCATGGTCTCCAGCGGATAGGGCCGTCNCTAACGTGGGAGTTGTGTCGGGCTTAAAGCTAATTCACCGTAAGAACAATTTTCCCAACATGCTTGCCGGACTCCATCAATGCATGCGCGCGTGCTGCTTCGCGTAACGGGAATGTGCTGTGAATCATGGGATGGCAACGACCTGCATTGAGAATCGGCCAGATATTTTTAAGCAAGTCATTGGCAATTTCGGCTTTTTCGACCGAAGTTCGTGCTCGCATCGTTGAACCCGTGACAACCGCTCGCTTCAACGCGAGTTCTTGCAGATCCACTTGATCTGCGAAAGCTCCGCCAAGGAAGCCAATGATTACCAGCCGGCCATCCATTCCTAAACTCCTCATATTTCGGGAGAAATAGGATGCACCCATTATATCGAGAATGATATCAACGCCACGGCCATCCGTTTGCTTCAAAATGAAATCAGAAAAATCAGTTGTCCGGTAGTTGACTGGCGTAGCGCCAAGCTCTGCGATCACATCGCATTTATCATCTGATCCAGCCGTCGCATATGCCTCGATACCGATTTCGCGGCATAGCATCAACGCGGTTGTGCCGATACCACTTGTTCCCCCATGAATCAGAACACTCTGACCCTGTGTTGCGCCACCAATCTTGAACAAGTTTGCCCAGACGGTGAACAGAGTCTCAGGAAGTGCCGCCGCTGCTATCATTGACATGCTGTCTGGCACCGGCAGTGTCTGGCTTTCCGGCACGATGCAATACTCACCATAACCACCGCCATTCGTCAGAGCACAGACTCGGTCACCAATCTTTACGCCCGTGACGCCTTCTCCAATTGATGAAACCGTTCCAGCGACCTCAAGACCAGGAATAGGGGTTACGTCGTCAGGCATAGGGTAATGACCCTGGCGTTGAATGACGTCAGGACGATTAACACCTGCGGCCTTGACGCGAACCAAAATTTCCCCAGCCTTTGGCACCGGAATCGTTGTCTGAACGGGCGTTAAAACCTCTGGCCCGCCAGGCTCAGAGATTTCAATGACAGTCATTTTATTCGCAGTATGTAACATGAACGTAAGTCCTTATGATTTTGTTTTTCGTTGAATTTCCCAACTACACTGTGTCTCATCACTAGCCACTTTTCTGTACGTTGCAGCACGTACCCTCTGCGGATTCCGATTTACTTGAACATCCATTCCGGTTTTATTTGAACACCTTGGATCAACGCATCGTTGGCTAAGGAAGTTGCGATTAAGTGGTCCGCAGCTCCCGATATGACGCCCCAAACCGTCCTTTATCGACGTCCTGTGGCTCAATTTTCCAATTTTCAGCCCAAAATCGTCTCTTCGTGGCTGATTTTGGCCCTGTTTCAGGCCAATTTCCTCATTTCAGGTAGATCTCGCCTGTGCCCGTATCAATTGGTCAACTCGAACCAGGTTCGCCAGGGTGAATAACATCGCCAGTTGACTGTCATTTTTAGCCAGCCCCTTGTACCTGGCTTTGACGAAACCAAACTGACATTTTACTATCCGAAATGGATGCTCAACCTTCGCTCGGATACTCGCTTTCAGGTATTCGTAACGGATGGCCAGCTTGTTCTTGCGCGGGTGTTGCTTCAATGCATTCACTTTGCCGGGACGCTTGGCGATAAGCCAGTCTGCGCTGACATCGCTGAGCTCATCGCGCTTTTCGGCCCCCTGATAACCAGCATCGGCTGAGATAAATTCTTCATCGCCATGCAGTAACTTGCCAACCTGATTGAGGTCGTGCTCGTTAGCCGCCGTGGTCACCAGACTGTGGGTCAGGCCACTTTTGGCGTCCACGCCAATGTGCGCTTTCATGCCGAAGTACCACTGGTTACCTTTCTTGGTCTGGTGCATGTCTTCATCACGGCTGTTGTGTTTGTTTTTGGTAGAGCTGGGGGCTTGAATGATGGTGGCATCCACCAAGGTGCCCTGGGTCATTAGAACGCCACACTCTGCTAGCCAGTGATTAACGGTACTGAAGATTTTGCGGGCCAGTTCATGCTGCTCCAGCAAATGCCGGAAATTCATGATGGTAGTGCGGTCTGGAATGGAATGGCTTTATCCAGTGACAGGCGAGCAAATTGGCGCATGGAGGCGATTTCATAGAGGGCATCTTCCATGGCCTCATCGCTCAGGTTGTACCATTGCTGCATGCAGTGAATACGCAGCATGGTTTCCAGCGGATAGGGCCTGCGACCATTACCGGCCTTGGGATACACAGGCTCGATAACGCCAAGTAATTTGTCCCAGGGAAGCAAGTCATCCATTCTGCCAAGGAAAACTTCTTTGCGGGTCTGGCGGCGTTTACTGGAAAACTCACTGTCGGCAAAAGTCAGTTGCTGGCTCATCCGGTTACTCATTCTGGGTTCAGGTTACAACACGATGATCTCACATCTCGGACTTATTCGCACCTTCCCTAATAAAGCTTGGCTATGGCTTGTATACCAAGGCAAGGATTAACAGCTTAACAGGCAGACCCATGCCTACTAACCCAGGGGGAAGCGATGCCCTGATGCGTGAGATATTAAAGATGAAAGGGGTCGATTTTGAGATGGACAACCTATCTCTGCAAAGCCTCTCAGGTGAAAGCACTCAAATACCATCATCCGTTCATTATTCATGGAATCCTAAGCAGTTTAATCGCAAGCTGGTAGTCGGCAATCGAGTACTGGGGACGTCTCAGAAAACGGAATCTATGGTCACTCCCGTTTTTGCAACACCGATTTTGACGACAAGTTGGCTTGCTTGAATCTATCCGGCG
>NZ_JAFDOE010000023.1 GCF_018342065.1 Citrobacter sp. FP75
CGCCTGGTAAGCAGAGTTTTTGAAATGTAAGGCCTTTGAATAAGACAAAAGGCTGCCTCATCGCTAACTTTGCAACAGTGCCGCGCGACGAGCAGCAGCACCAGGAGCAGAAGCACGTCGAGAAAAAGCAACAGCAGATCGAGCAGCGCCCACGGCGGGCCGCTCGCATCGGATAAGTCGAAAAATCCGGCTAAAGTGGCCGAGCTGCACATCAGGCCGCGCGGTTTTCCTCCCTGATCGCCGGCGCGGTTTCTTCCTCCCTGAACCGCATGCAGACTTGCCGCCTCGGACACCCCGAGGCGGTTTTTTTTCGCCTCGCTCGAGCATCGCCGCATCCGACGATGCCGAGACGACCAGGCCGCGCACGTCGAGCTGCAGCATCGCCATTGCCGACGATGGCACCAGGTCGCCGGCGGTGGCCACCGACCTCGAGCTCGCATCGCCACATCCGACGATGCGCGCCGGCGTCGACCATCGCCAGGTCTGACGATGGCGGCCGCCCTGCCCTGGATCTCGCATCGCCATTTCTGGCGATGAGATCCACGGAGCGGCCATTTAGACCCGCCAATAACGACCCGGCCAAGATAAATCGCATGACGGCCTTTTTGGCCGGGGGTAGCATGACCGGACACTTTGCGTATGCCCAAAGGAGCCCGCAAGTATGCGCAGGACGAAGCCAGTAGCCGCGCCGATGGTGGCGCGGGTCTATCTGCGCGTCAGCACCGACGCGCAGGACTTGGAACGCCAAGAGGCGATCACTACGGCCGCGAAGGCCGCCGGCTACTACGTCGCCGGCATCTACCGTGAGAAGGCATCCGGCGCACGCGCCGACCGGCCTGAGCTGCTGCGCATGATCGGCGACCTACAGCCCGGCGAGGTGGTCATTGCCGAGAAGATCGACCGCATCAGCCGCCTACCTTTGCCCGAGGCCGAGCGCCTGGTGGCCTCGATACAGGCCAAAGGCGCAAGCCTGGCCGTCCCTGGCGTGGTCGATCTATCCGACCTGGCGGCCGAGGCCCAGGGCGTCGCCAAGATCGTGCTGGAAGCCGTGCAGATCATGCTTTTTCGCCTGGCCTTGCAGATGGCCCGCGACGACTACGAGGACAGGCGCGAACGCCAGCGCCAAGGCATTGAGTTGGCCCGCCAGGCCGGGCGGTACAAGGGCCGCCGTGCTGATCCGAAGCGCCGCGCCCAAGTTGTCGCGCTGCGCAAGTCCGGCTACAGCATCAACAAGACCGCCGAGCTGGCCGGGTACAGTGCGGCCCAGGTGAAACGGATATGGGCCGAGGTCAGCCAGGCCGAAGCGAAGCAGCACGGCGCGTTCGTGGAGGACGCATTGACGGAAGCCGATGCCCTGGCCGCTGTCGGCCAGGATGAGCGCCAGGAGGAAAGGGCATGAAGAAGCCGAACCAAGACGACGAGCCGTTTTTCATCACCGAGGAGATTGCGGCCGAAATGATCGCCGGCGGCTATGAGTTCGAGCTGCCGCCCATTCCTTGCACCATCCGCCTACGCGACGTGCTGGAGCGCATGACCGATGCTGAGCTAGCATTGCAGCCGGGCGAGATCGCCGACCAGGAGCGTGAACGCTGCCGGCGCAAGCCGTGTTCAACCTCATGATCTGGTCATGGTATTTTTCATGGCACTGAGCCTGATAGTTCTTGCAAATTGTTGTCACTAAAGGGTTTTGTGTGCTTGTTTACAATCGAGTGGGAGTGACGGGCACTGGCTGGCAATGTCTAGCAACGGCAGGCATTTCGGCTGAGGGTAAAAGAACTTTCCGCTAAGCGATAGA
>NZ_JAFDOE010000024.1 GCF_018342065.1 Citrobacter sp. FP75
CCTGTGAGGGTTGCTGGAGGTATCAGAAGTGCGAATGCTGACATAAGTAACGATAATGCGGGTGAAAAACCCGCACGCCGGAAGACCAAGGGTTCCTGTCCAACGTTAATCGGGGCAGGGTGAGTCGACCCCTAAGGCGAGGCCGAAAGGCGTAGTCGATGGGAAACAGGTTAATATTCCTGTACTTGGTGTTACTGCGAAGGGGGGACGGAGAAGGCTATGTTAGCCGGGCGACGGTTGTCCCGGTTTAAGCATGTAGGCGGAGGTTCCAGGTAAATCCGGTACCTTATTAAACGCTGAGGTGTGATGACGAGGCACTACGGTGCTGAAGTAACAAATGCCCTGCTTCCAGGAAAAGCCTCTAAGCATCAGGTAACACGAAATCGTACCCCAAACCGACACAGGTGGTCAGGTAGAGAATACCAAGGCGCTTGAGAGAACTCGGGTGAAGGAACTAGGCAAAATGGTGCCGTAACTTCGGGAGAAGGCACGCTGATGGTAGGTGAAGCGACTTGCTCGTGGAGCTGAAATCAGTCGAAGATACCAGCTGGCTGCAACTGTTTATTAAAAACACAGCACTGTGCAAACACGAAAGTGGACGTATACGGTGTGACGCCTGCCCGGTGCCGGAAGGTTAATTGATGGGGTTATCCGTAAGGAGAAGCTCTTGATCGAAGCCCCGGTAAACGGCGGCCGTAACTATAACGGTCCTAAGGTAGCGAAATTCCTTGTCGGGTAAGTTCCGACCTGCACGAATGGCGTAATGATGGCCAGGCTGTCTCCACCCGAGACTCAGTGAAATTGAACTCGCTGTGAAGATGCAGTGTACCCGCGGCAAGACGGAAAGACCCCGTGAACCTTTACTATAGCTTGACACTGAACACTGGTCCTTGATGTGTAGGATAGGTGGGAGGCTTTGAAGTGTGGACGCCAGTCTGCATGGAGCCAACCTTGAAATACCACCCTTTAATGGCTGGTGTTCTAACGTAGACCCGTAATCCGGGTTGCGGACAGTGTCTGGTGGGTAGTTTGACTGGGGCGGTCTCCTCCTAAAGAGTAACGGAGGAGCACGAAGGTTAGCTAATCCTGGTCGGACATCAGGAGGTTAGTGCAAAGGCATAAGCTAGCTTGACTGCGAGAGTGACGGCTCGAGCAGGTGCGAAAGCAGGTCTTAGTGATCCGGTGGTTCTGAATGGAAGGGCCATCGCTCAACGGATAAAAGGTACTCCGGGGATAACAGGCTGATACCGCCCAAGAGTTCATATCGACGGCGGTGTTTGGCACCTCGATGTCGGCTCATCACATCCTGGGGCTGAAGTAGGTCCCAAGGGTATGGCTGTTCGCCATTTAAAGTGGTACGCGAGCTGGGTTTAGAACGTCGTGAGACAGTTCGGTCCCTATCTGCCGTGGGCGCTGGAGAATTGAGGGGGGCTGCTCCTAGTACGAGAGGACCGGAGTGGACGCATCACTGGTGTTCGGGTTGTCATGCCAATGGCATTGCCCGGTAGCTAAATGCGGAAAAGATAAGTGCTGAAAGCATCTAAGCACGAAACTTGCCCCGAGATGAGTTCTCCCTGA
>NZ_JAFDOE010000025.1 GCF_018342065.1 Citrobacter sp. FP75
GAGACTGTAATTTAAACTGTGTATCTGCCTGTTTTTGATATGTTCATTCCAACAACGGAGACAGGCAAATTATGGACGAAAAGAAACTCAAAGCGCTGGCGGCTGAACTGGCTAAGGGCCTTAAAACCGAAGCTGATCTTAACCAGTTTTCCCGTATGCTGACGAAGCTAACCGTCGAAACGGCGCTCAATACTGAACTCACTGAGCACCTCGGGCACGAGAAGAATGCGCCCAAAACCGGCTCCAATACCCGTAACGGATACTCGTCGAAAACGTTGCTTTGCGATGACGGTGAGATTGAGCTCAGTACGCCGCGCGATCGTGAAAACACCTTCGAACCCCAGCTCATTAAGAAGAACCAGACGCGTATTACGCAGATGGATAGCCAGATTTTATCCCTGTACGCCAAAGGCATGACCACACGTGAAATCGTCGCGACGTTCAAAGAGATGTACGACGCCGATGTGTCCCCCACGCTGATATCTAAAGTCACCGACGCCGTCAAAGAGCAGGTCGCTGAGTGGCAAAACCGACAACTTGATGCACTGTATCCCATTGTTTATATGGACTGTATTGTTGTAAAAGTCCGTCAGAATGGCAGCGTGATTAACAAAGCCGTCTTCCTGGCGCTGGGCATCAACACCGAAGGCCAGAAAGAGCTGCTGGGCATGTGGATCGCTGAAAATGAAGGCGCAAAGTTCTGGCTGAGTGTGCTGACAGAGCTTAAAAATCGCGGGCTTCAGGACATCCTGATTGCCTGTGTGGACGGCCTGAAGGGCTTCCCGGATGCGATAAACAGTGTCTACCCGCAGACTCATATCCAGCTGTGCATCATCCATATGGTACGTAACAGCCTGAAATACGTATCCTGGAAGGACTACAAAGCCGTCACCAGTGGACTGAAGGCAGTTTATCAGGCCCCGACCGAAGAGGCGGCGCTGATGGCGCTGGATGCGTTCGCGGGCAAGTGGGACGACAAATACCCACAAATCAGCAAAAGCTGGCATGCGCACTGGGAAAATCTGAACACGTTCTTCGGCTACCCACCGGATATCCGCAAGGCCATCTACACCACGAATGCCATAGAATCGCTGAACAGCGTGATCCGTGCGGCGATAAAGAAACGCAAAGTGTTCCCGACGGACGACTCGGTACGGAAGGTTGTTTATCTGGCGATCAAAGATGCGTCAAAAAAATGGAGTATGCCGATCCAGAACTGGCGGCTGGCGATGAGTCGTTTTATTATCGAGTTCGGTGACCGCCTGAGCGATCACCTTTAATACGATGGCAGTTACACAGGATTACTGACAGGCTC
>NZ_JAFDOE010000026.1 GCF_018342065.1 Citrobacter sp. FP75
CTGTCAATCCGGTGCCTGGCGTTCCCCCTCTCCATCTGATGGTATTTACACCTCTCTCGGAGCGTTTAAAGGCTTTTTTAGTAGCAGCAACACAACTGGAAAGCAGTTTAAAATATATGCCTGGGGAGGCAATCCCCCCCCCAAAAAAATCAACTTTGGTAACTCAGATAACTGTGCCAATACGTTTTCACTGACAGCTACAGTTGGCGGCCTTACTGTTGCACACTCAATCGATGGTAACTCTCAGTGGCAGAAATCTGGAAGTTTTTCATTTGATGTTCCTGATGGCCAATCGTTCTCGATTACATCAAATGGAATGATGGCTTATGGGTGCGATTACGGCAGTTTTAATGTGTTTCGTTTCCAGTAACCCATATCATATGTTGCGTTTAAAAACAGCAGGAGAACCTGCGTACAACGTATTTTCTGGTACATCCGAACGTACTACGCTGTTTGCCGCTATAACGCTGTTATTGCCAATTGTAACGCCCGGTAAAACGACGACGCCTGCTCCTAGCCATACCTTATGGCCAATACTGATTGGAGCCTGAGTAACGCCACTACATCTCAATTCAGGCGAAGTTTCATGGCTGGCTGTCGTCAGTGTGACATTCGGTCCAATCAGGGTATTGTCGCCTATCGAAATTGACGCATGATCGAGGAAGACACATCCAGTGTTGATGTAGACACCTTGACCGATCGTTATGCGACCATATTCATAAAAAAATGGGGGGGTTACTGCGCTTTCGCCAGTTATGACAACCCCTGATTTTTTGAGCAACTTGTTGCGTGATTTTCTTCGAAGATTTGTTGTGTTGAAGAGGTTTCTGGCAGTCGGTACTTTCAACCTGTTTCTTAATGTACTGAAGAGATACGTAAGCATTATTAGCGGCTTCCTTTGCTTGTGCTTGAGGATTTATCCAAGTTTATCATTCAGTTAATTTTTAGCACACCACGCTATTGCGCGCATACACGTTCCACCCGTAACACCACCTCCAGTAACAAGTTGCCAGGCATTATCTGATGGTGATGGCATTGAGGAATCTGGGGCGTTCCACCCGTTACCACCTGTCCAGTTTGAGAGAACCCAGCCACCCGAAATCAATTGTTTTCCGGCAGGACAGTAGGCTTTTGAGTAGACGTATTTGCCACAAGCATCATTTCCTTGAATCATTTCAAATGCTGATACCTTGCCGCTGGACGTCCACGCACCGGATTGACAG
>NZ_JAFDOE010000027.1 GCF_018342065.1 Citrobacter sp. FP75
TACTGTAAGTATCCCGCATAATCGTGCCATTCACATTTAGAGACCCTCCGGCATAATCACTCTGCCAACAAAGGAGATCGCTATGCGTAAAGCCCGTTTTACTGAGCATCAGATCATTGCTGTAATTAAATCGGTTGAAGCCGGACGAACCGTTAAAGATGTCTGCCGGGAGGCCGGTATCTCTGAAGCCACCTACTACAACTGGAAGTCCAGATACGGCGGCATGGAGGCTTCTGATGTTAAAAAGATCAAGGATCTTGAGGACGAGAATCGACGTCTCAAACAGATGTTTGCCGACCTGAGCCTTGAGAACCGGGCGCTGAAAGACGTTATCGAAAAAAAGCTTTAAAACCAGCCTTTAAGCGTGAGCTGGTCACTCATCTGATAACGACATTTGGACTCAGTATCCGTCAGGCCTGCCGGAGTCTGAACCTGAGCAGAACGGTTTACCATTACCGTCCGGATACCACGCGTGACGAACCCGTTATTGTCGCGTTACAGGCAGTGGCAGAGCGATACCCACGGTACGGTTTTCCAAAACTTTTCCAGGTTCTGCGGCGGCAGGGATACCCGTGGAATCACAAAAGGATCCATCGTATTTATTGTCTGCTGAAGCTGAATTTTCGCCGTAAAGGCAAACAACGGTTGCCGGTGCGTAATCCCTCGCCACTGGCCACACCGGAAGCGCTGAACCAGAGCTGGTCTGTCGATTTTATGCATGATGCTCTGGTCTGTGGCCGTCGTTTTCGCACGTTCAATGTCGTTGATGACTTTAACCGTGAGGCATTGTCGATTGAAATCGATCTGAATCTGCCAGCTTTGCGCGTGGTCCGTGTACTCGACAGGATCGCGGCAAATCGCGGCTATCCGGTCATGCTACGCATGGATAATGGTCCGGAATTTATCTCACTTGCACTGGCTGAATGGGCAGAGCAACATGCAGTAAAACTGGAATTTATTCAGCCGGGTAAGCCGACGCAGAACGCTTTTATTGAGCGCTTTAACCGAACATACCGTACAGAAATACTCGATTTTTATCTGTTCAGAACGCTGAATGAAGTGCGGGAAATCACGGAAAGATGGGTGTCAGAATATAACTGTGAACGCCCGCATGAATCACTGAACAATATGACGCCGGAGGAATATCGGCAACACAATCATTTGGCCGGGATCTCAAAAAATGCCTGGAACTAAAACGGGTCTATTTACA
>NZ_JAFDOE010000028.1 GCF_018342065.1 Citrobacter sp. FP75
CGTGCTTTATTTAATGAGATGGTCACTCCCTCCTTCCCAGTACTATGCTGAGGACAGGCTTTCATTCGGAGAACCATCATGGAAAACATTGCGCTTATTGGTATCGATCTGGGTAAGAACTCTTTCCATATTCATTGTCAGGATCATCGTGGGAAGGCCGTTTACCGTAAAAAATTCACCCGACCAAAGCTAATCGAATTTCTGGCGACATGCCCGGCAACAACCATCGCGATGGAAGCCTGTGGCGGTTCTCACTTTATGGCACGCAAGCTGGAAGAGTTAGGGCATTTTCCAAAGCTGATATCACCGCAATTTGTCCGCCCATTCGTTAAAAGCAACAAAAATGACTTCGTTGATGCTGAAGCTATCTGTGAAGCAGCATCACGTCCATCTATGCGTTTCGTGCAGCCCAGAACCGAATCTCAGCAGGCAATGCGAGCTCTGCATCGTGTCCGTGAATCCCTGGTTCAGGATAAGGTGAAAACAACTAATCAGATGCATGCTTTTCTGCTGGAATTTGGTATCAGCGTTCCGCGAGGTGCTGCCGTTATTAGTCGACTGAGTACCCTTCTTGAGGACAGTAGTTTGCCTCTTTATCTCAGCCAGTTACTGCTGAAATTACAACAGCATTATCACTATCTTGTTGAGCAGATTAAAGATCTGGAATCTCAGTTGAAACGAAAGTTGGACGAAGATGAGGTTGGACAGCGCTTGCTGAGTATTCCCTGCGTTGGAACGCTGACTGCCAGTACTATTTCAACTGAGATTGGCGACGGGAAGCAGTACGCCAGCAGCCGTGACTTTGCGGCGGCAACAGGGCTGGTACCCCGACAGTACAGCACGGGAGGTCGGACGACATTGTTAGGGATTAGCAAGCGGGGCAACAAAAAGATCCGAACTTTGTTGGTTCAGTGTGCCAGGGTATTCATACAAAAACTGGAACACCAGTCTGGCAAGTTGGCCGACTGGGTCAGGGAGTTGTTGTGTCGGAAAAGCAACTTTGTCGTCACCTGTGCTCTGGCAAACAAGCTGGCCAGAATAGCCTGGGCACTGACGGCGCGACAGCAAACTTACGAAGCATAAAGGCAGAAATACACCAGTTTAAACAATCATTCATCTGGTTTTGCGAATACTGATATTGATGATACTAACGGCCCACCGGCCTGTTGAGGAACCTGTAAAACGGAAAGGCTCATTG
>NZ_JAFDOE010000003.1 GCF_018342065.1 Citrobacter sp. FP75
CGAGAGTAGGGAACTGCCAGGCATCAAATAAAAGCGAAGGGCCCGGTCGGAAGACCGGGCCTTTTGTTTTATCTGTTGTTTGTGAAAACCCTTATCTCGTCTACAGAGCACTTTCCCCGAATAAATCTGAATCCTTTCTCTGCTAATTAAAAATGTGATGTATCTCACATAATAAAATATAACAATTATATAACATTTCATTCACTAAAAAAGACACTATACATCATTGATCAATTCACCAGATCCTTGGCAGGGGTAAAATTCTAATGGCTGATAGCAGTGTAACTGAGAATGGAACGCTGACGGACGGTGATACCCGTCGTCGTATATGGGCAATCGTAGGGGCATCATCCGGGAATCTGGTCGAATGGTTTGATTTCTACATCTACTCTTTTTGTTCCCTCTATTTTGCCCATATCTTTTTCCCTTCAGGAAATACCACCACACAACTCTTACAAACCGCTGGAGTTTTCGCGGCAGGTTTTCTGATGCGACCCATTGGCGGATGGCTTTTTGGCCGAATAGCCGATAAGCATGGACGTAAAAAGTCCATGCTATTGTCAGTATGCATGATGTGTATGGGATCGTTGGTGATCGCCTGTCTGCCGGGATATGAAACCATTGGTACATGGGCGCCTGCGCTGCTGTTGCTTGCCAGATTATTTCAGGGGTTGTCTGTTGGTGGCGAATATGGAACCAGCGCAACCTACATGAGTGAAGTTGCCGTTGAAGGCAGAAAAGGATTTTATGCTTCATTCCAGTACGTTACCTTAATTGGTGGGCAACTTCTGGCATTGCTGGTAGTGGTGATACTACAGCAAACGTTAGAGGAGTCAGCGCTCAGAGCATGGGGCTGGCGGATCCCTTTTGCGTTGGGGGCCGTGCTGGCCATTGTCGCGCTATGGCTACGTCGCCAGTTGGATGAAACGTCGAAACAGGATGTGCGTGCACTGAAAGAAGCGGGCTCCTTGAAAGGGTTATGGCGTAACCGCAAAGCCTTCGTCATGGTACTAGGATTCACTGCAGCAGGTTCATTGTGTTTCTATACATTTACGACCTACATGCAAAAATATCTGGTGAACACGGCAGGCATGCATGCCAACGTGGCCAGCGGCATTATGACGGCGGCACTGTGTGTGTTTATGCTGGTGCAACCGCTTTTCGGTGCTTTGTCAGATAAAATTGGCCGTCGTACATCGATGCTGTGTTTCGGCGCGTTAGCCACGCTTTTCACCGTACCTATTCTGACGGCGCTGCAGAATGTGACTTCCCCGTTTATGGCGTTTGGCCTGGTTATGTGTGCCTTGCTGATCGTGAGTTTCTATACGTCAATCAGTGGCATTCTGAAGGCCGAAATGTTCCCGGCGCAGGTTCGTGCATTGGGTGTTGGGTTGTCTTATGCGGTGGCGAATGCCTTGTTTGGTGGTTCAGCTGAATATGTTGCGCTGTCGCTGAAGTCTGTTGGTATGGAAACGACATTCTTCTGGTACGTTACAGCGATGGCAGTAGTCGCATTTTTGGTATCACTGATGCTGCATGGCAAAGGGAAAGGTCTGCGCCTCTAGTGATGGGCCATTTGCCAGACGGCATAGCCAGTGGAGGCACCGGCGACATCCCAGGCAAAATCTTTCCAACTCCAGCCGCTTCCTGCCGGGCGGCTGTCCCACAGCTCTTTCGACGCGCCAAGGCTAATTGAGAACATGAAACCGATAGTGGCACTGCGATCGTGACTGTTCCCCTGGTGCTGAGAATACTCGTTCCCGGCTGCGGCCAGCATGGCTGAGGCAATGAAGTGTTGCGCTTTGTCTTGTCCACTCCAGCTGTCGTTTGCCATATGGCTACAACCTGAAAGTACCAGGATGCTGGTAAGAATAAACAGGCGCACCGTTGCCTCCACAGGAAAAACCCCGTCAATGACGGGGTTCAGGTTACAGAATACGGCTGATTAATCTGTCGATTCGGATACGGCGGAGTCGACGGATAAGCTTACGGACTTTGACCGGATAGTCGGCAATACTCTGCAGGTCGCGATAGTGTTTAACGACGGTAGTATGTGTGCGGATAAGCTCCAGCTCTTTCTCGCGCTGGAAAGTCAGCTCCTGCTTAGGATCGTGGATCAGGATAGCGTTTTCCAGATCCAGACGCCAGGCGCGAGGGTTAAGGTTGTTACCGGTGAGCAGCATCCATTTATCATCGACCCACATGCCCTTCAGATGATAGGTATTGTCATCATCTTTCCATAATCGAACGACCAACTGATCGGTATTCACGTAATACTGCAGTCGGCTCAGAAAGCGGCGTAGGTTAATTTCATACAGATAGGGCAGCGCACCGATAATCTTAAATGGCTCATCTTCTGGGATGAAAAAGTCGTTGGCGGTCTTATCGCCCACAATAATTTCAACCTTTTTCCCTTCGCGCAGGAGCTGGATAATATTGCGCACCAGGATTGCAGGCAGGTTGAAATAAGGGGTACAGATAGTAAGTTTCTGTTCCGCGCAGGGCATCAGATGAAAAATAGTCTTATTGAGCAGACTGGATTTTCCAAGCCCAACCAGAGGCGTCACTGAAAGCTGTTCGTTATCCGCATTACCCTGGAAATGGAATGATGCATCACGCAATTCCTGACGGTACAGGCGGATGTCGTTTTTAATTTCCGGGCTTTTAGGGCGGTTGGTATCATCAAGACGATTCACGCCGCGACCGTTCATCAGGTTCTGCGTTACCCAGTCGAACATGATATCAGCCATTTGTGCGTTGCGAATCAGCTGGTAGCGATCGTAGCGATACTTATCATGTTGGTGCAGGTAAACATCGTTCAGGCTGGCACCGCTATACAGGACGCTATCATCAATGATAAAGCCTTTGAAATGCAGGACGCCAAGCGCTTCGCGGGTGTTAATCGGAACGCCGTAGACGGGAATATCGATCCCAGGGTTTTCTTGCGCCATTCGGCAATACCAGTCAGCGTTGGTATTGGACGCTGCTGCGCCAATGCGTCCGCGCTGGGCACGATGCCAGTCGACAAGCACCCGGATATCAAGCTCAGGACGCTGCCGCTTAGCCTCATAAAGCGCGTCGAGGATGCCTTTGCCACCGTCGTCCTGTTCAAGATACAGGGCAATGATGCAAATGCGTCGCGTCGCACTGGCTATTTTCTCCAGCAGAGTCTCCCTGAAATTAGCGGGAGCATAAAAGAAATCTACATCATCAACTGATTGAGAAATCTTAGGTAGTTGGGCAAGGTGTTGTTGATGTTTATTACGCTTAAATTTTGACAACATCACAGTGCATTTCTTCTCTGTTCATTGAAGGGTCCTCTGTGCTATGCAGACGACATAAGCGAGCAATGATAACACCAGTGCCCGTTAAAGTGGTCAACATTTCCAGTACCTTACTCACGATTCCTCATATTGGGCCAGATTAAGCGTTAGCCCAACAATTCCCTCTTCGAGCTGGACGTCAACAGTGAACCCGAGTTTGCGGGCCAGGGCGACCATCCCCCGATTGTTTGGCATCGTAATACCATTCAGACGTCTCAGTCCGTGATCTCGGGTATAGGCAATCAATTTTTCCATCAATCGCCGCCCAAGTCCGAGCCCTTTGAGATCCGAACGCACGAGTACAGCAAATTCGGCATCGACATTATCCGGATCGGAAATGGCTCGGGTCACGCCGAGGATCTCTTCGGTGTTATTACAGCAACGTACTGCCACAAAGGCCATTTCCCGATCGTAGTCGATCTGCGTCATATTGGCTAAATCTTCGTGGGTAAATTCATTGATCTCACTGAAATAACGGTAATACAGATCTTCTTTTGTCACTTGTGAAATGAACTGCTGTAGATGAGGTTCATCCTCCGGCAGAATAGGGCGGAACAGGCAGCGTTCACCGTTCTTCATCTCGACCCACTCTTCAAGCTGATGCGGATAGGGGCGTACAGCCAGTCTGCTTTCGTTATCGCCCGTGAACGGGGCAATATCCAGCGTGACGTCCAGGGCGGTAAATTCACCGGCGGAGGCCAGCAGCGGGTGGATATCCAGACGCTGTATTTCCGGACAATCGACGATCAGGTTGGAGACCTGGACCAGAAGCTGGCTTAGACCAGCGATATCCAGAGGGCGCAGTGCACTGCGGGCGCGGATCTTTTTGTTTTTGATCCCCTGGATCACCAGGTAGCGCGCGAGGTTCATGTTTAGCGGTGGTAATGCCACCACGGCTTGCTCTTCCGGCCGCCACTCTACGCCACCTTCTCCCAACATAATGAGTGGTCCAAATACCGGATCGTGTTCGACGACCACGCGTAGCTCCTGGGCCCCTGCGCGATTCGCCATACTTTGCACTAACAAACCGTGGATACGCGCCTGTGGCCAGGTCATTTTCACTCGATCAAAAATGGCATTGGCGGCCTGCTGCACTTCTGTTGCTGTGCGCAGGTAAAGCATGACCCCCTGAACTTCTGATTTATGCGGGATATCAGGAGAACGCAGCTTGAGCGCCACCGGATAACCGATTTGCTCAGCGATATGCACGGCTTCTGCGCTGTCGCTGGCAATCCAGGTGGGCAGCGTATGCAAGCCATAGGCGTGCAAAATAGGCTGGACTTCATGTGTATCCAGCGACGTCGCCCCGTCGGCGATCGCCTGCTGTAATAGATTATGCGCCTCGGCGGTGTTGGCCGTCAGGCTGTCGGGGAGCATCGGCGTTTCGCGCAGTTGCTTCTGGTTACGCCGATACTCAACCATATGCATAAATGCAGTGATGGTGCCTTCCGGCGTTCGATAGGTAGGTAATCCGGCTTCGCTAAACAGTTTACGAGCTTCCTGGGATGAAAACTCCCCGCACCAGTTAGTCAGTAAGGAAACAAACTTGCCTCGCGGATGCTGTTTCACCGCCTCGATTAGCGCCTGCGCACTTTCGGTGCCTGGGGCGGCTGCGCTGGGTGAGTGGATGACCATCAGGGCATCAAAATCCTGGCTGGCGAGTAAAATATTCAGTGTTTTGACGTAGTGCTCACAGCTGGCGTCGTCACGCAGATCCAGCGGGTTGGCGATATCAACGTGGGCAGGTAACGCTTCGCGTAACTTCTGGCTGGTCTCTTCGCTTAGCGTGGCCAACTTACCGTTTCGCGACCACAGCTCATCTAAAGCCAGCGCGGCAGGGGCGGCGCCGTTGCTGATGATCATCAGCCTGTCGCCACGCAGGGGGCGCATGTGGCTCAAGGTTTCCACCGCCGAGAAAAGCTCGTGCGTGTCCTGCACGCGCAGCAGGCCGGCGCGCTGGATAGCGGCGTCCCAGGCGGGGTCCATCCCGGCGCTGGTATGCAGTAAGCGCTGAGCCGCCGGGCTGCGACCGCTTTTAATCACCAAAATGGGTTTATTGCGTGATGCGCTACGGGCGGCGGAGACAAAACGGCGGGCGTCGCTCAGATGTTCGAGATAGAGCAAAATTGCGCTGGTTTTGCTGTCGCGGGCCAGGTAATCCAGCAGTTCATCAACGTCGATATCCAGGCTGTCACCCAGCGCGATGAAATAAGAAAACCCCATTTCCCGCTGTTGCGCCCAGTCGAGAATAGTGTTGGACACGGCAGCAGACTGAGAGATAAACGCCAGCTTGCCGCGTTTAATCGGCACGGGTGAAAAGCTGGCGTTAAGCCCCTGCCAGGGGGCGAGGAGCCCCAGGCTGTTGGGACCGAGCAGACGTATTTTATAGCGTGAAGCGCAGGCCAGCAGTTCCGCGTGCTGCGCCGAGGGAGCTGAGAGAATAATGCATGTTTTGCAGCCTTTCTCACCCAGCGCTTCCAGTAACGTAAGATTACGGCTGGCATTGGTACATAGCACAGCGAGATCGGGTGAAAAAGGCAGGCTGGCAATATTGGGCCAGGCCAGCACGCCCAATACCGCTTTCCAGGCGGGCGTCACCGGTAAAACCGGCCCGTTGAAACCTCCGGCCAGTAAGTTACGCATCATCAGGTAACCCGCACGATTGGGCTTCATTGACGCCCCAATCACCGCAATGGATTTCGGTCTCAGTAGTGCTTCCAGACCACGTTGACTCATATCGGCTTCCTTAATGACACCAGTGACCGAATGATTTTAAACGCTTTCTGTTAAGTCTGCTGTGATGCTTCCCTGATGTTGAGTTTTTCCTGCCAGGTAGCGTGTTTTAAAACGCGTGAAGTGCTCGCCTAATCCTTCGGCTGCCTGCGTATCTCCTGCCAGATCCAGTAAGGCAATTGCCACTTCGGCGGTGCAATATTGCCCCTCGGCATGGACTTCGCGCAGATGGTAAGCAGAAAGACGTGATAAATCGACGGAGATCACCGGCAGATTATCAAGGTACGGGCTTTTGCGGAACATTTTGCGTGCTTCCGGCCAGGTGCCATCAAGCATAATGAACAGCGGAGGTTTGCCCTTCGGTGGCGTGAAAATCACCTCACGATCCTCGTCGGCATAAGACGCCGGGAACACCACCATCGGCTGATAATCCGGATTTCTCACCAGCTCAAGCAATGCTGACGGCGGCTCGGTGCGTGACCACTGAAACGCAGCGGTATCAGGCAGGATATCGGCGATTAAACGCCCAGTATTGCTGGGCTTCATCGGTTCGGTATCAAACATCACCAGGCAAAAACGGCTGTTCGCCTGAGCTGGCGTCAGCGTTTCACACAGGCACAGTTTCAGCGGCAGCAGGCAGCGCTGACAGCGACGGATGCGGTTACCTCGGGCAAGGAAAGGGCGCGTGGCGCGAGCAAGGCGCTCGGCACGTAACTGGAGAACGGCGTTATTGGTCATTGGGAAGCACGTTGAAAAATGCTATTGTCGCAGAGGACAAAACGGGGCACAAGATGTGCCCCGCAGAGATTATAATGATTCGTTAAGCCAGCTATCAAACGGGGCTTTAGGCACTGCGCCATTGAGCATATCGACGACTTCACCTTTCTTGAATATCATAATGGTCGGAATGCTGCGGATGCCGAAACGTGCGCTGAGTTCGCGTTCAGCTTCGGTATTCACTTTTACAAAACGCACTTTACCGCTACGCTCTTCGGCGACATCTTCAAAAATGGGGGCGAAGTTACGGCATGGGCCACACCATGGAGCCCAGAAATCGACCACCACCGGAAGATCGTCTTTTAACAGCTTATCCAGCGTAGCTCCGGTCGCATTGATCACCTCACCGTCAAACAGGTCGTGACCACAGCGTCCGCATTTTGCCGTATCCTGAACACGATCCTCAGGGATGCGGTTGATAGCCTGGCAGCTGGTACAAACGGTATTCATAACTAACCTCTGGATGAGTAGGGTGGACTTCGCGGCAATCACGCCGATATGTTTCTGTTATGTTACATATTATCGGAGAGACTGTTTTAAACAGCAATGCGTTTTATTCAATGAGTACAATAGTCATAAGCTTTTAAATGAAATAATGGCTAACGACGTGCACATCGGGTAATCTGCGCGCTTCGCGCAGAGCAGGTGGAGAAAAATATGAGCGACGAACTGAAGAACAAAAACGGCAAGGTCAAAGTGATGTACGTCCGCAGTGACGATGACTCGGACAAACGCACCCAAAATCCACGTACCGGTAAAGGCGGCGGTCGCCCAGGTACTTCCCGAGCCGAAGGCGGTCGTCGCCCTGCCCGTGATGACAGAAAGGGCCCGAACAGCGAACGTGGCCGTGAACGTGGTCGTGACCGCGATGTTGAACGCGACCGTAAACGTGAAGACTCACCGTGGCGCACCGTGTCCCGCGCGCCGAGCGATGACGTAGCGGAAAAGGCCGATCACGGTGGTATCAGCGGCAAGAGCTTTATTGATCCTGAAGTATTGCGTCGTCAGCGTGCGGAAGAGACCCGCGTTTACGGTGAAAATGCCTGTCAGGCGCTGTTCCAGAGCCGTCCGGACGCCATTGTCCGCGCCTGGTTTGTCCAGAGCGTGACGCCGCGATTTAAAGAAGCATTGCGCTGGATGGCGGCAAACCGCAAAGCCTACCACGTGGTTGACGAAGCCGAGCTGGCGAAAGCTTCCGGTACTGAACACCACGGCGGCGTATGTTTCCTGATTAAAAAACGTAACGGTACAACCGTTAAGCAGTGGGTTGGTCAGGCGGGCGCGCAGGATTGTGTACTGGCGCTGGAAGATATCGCCAACCCGCACAACCTGGGCGGCATGATGCGCAGCTGCGCTCACTTCGGTGTGAAAGGCGTGGTGGTACAGGATGCAGCGCTGCTGGAGTCCGGTGCGGCTATTCGTACCGCGGAAGGTGGTGCCGAGCATGTTCAACCGATTACTGGCGACAGTATTGTGGATGTGCTGGATGATTTCCGTAAGGCTGGTTACACGGTTGTGATGACCTCCAGCGACAAAGGTAAGCCGTTGTTCAACACCACGCTGCCAGAAAAAATGGTGCTGGTGTTAGGTCGCGAACGCGATGCGCTGCCGGAAGCCGCATGTTCAGCGGACGATTTGTGCGTCGCTATCGACGGTACGGGCAATGTAGAAACGCTCAACGTCTCTGTCGCGACGGGCGTACTGCTCGCCGAGTGGTGGCGTCAGAACAAAGCGTGATAGTAAAAATGCCAGCGAATCGCTGGCATTTTTTTACTCGCTCTCAGCTGGCAATACCGGCATCCAGTCAATTGGTTTTTCACCTCTTTTTTCCAGCCACTCATTTGCCAGCACAAAGTGATTGCAGCCAAAGAACCCACGATGTGCCGACAGTGGAGAAGGATGTGGTGCTTTCAGTATATGGTGACGCTGTGCGTCAATAATGGCCCCTTTCTTCTGCGCGTGCGCGCCCCAGAGCAAAAACACCACTCCTTCACGATGTTCATTGATCAGGCTAATAACTTTATCTGTAAACGTTTCCCATCCCAGACTGGCATGCGAATGTGCCTGTCCTGCACGAACGGTAAGCACGGTGTTGAGTAACAGTACGCCCTGGTGTGCCCAGCTTTCGAGATATCCATGTGTTGGGCGTGTGAAGCCAGGAATCGTGGCCTCCAGCTCTTTGTACATATTCAGCAGTGAGGGCGGGGTGGCAATGCCCGGGCGCACCGAAAAAGCGAGGCCATGTGCCTGGCCTGGACCGTGGTATGGGTCCTGTCCCAGGATGACAACCTTGACGTCGCCAAGTTCGGTAAAGCGGAATGCGTTAAACACATCTTTTTGCGGCGGGTAAATCGTCATACCTGACTGGCGTTCACCGGCAACGGTATGCAGAGTGTTAACAAAGTAGGGTTGCTGCTTCTCATCAGTCAGCACGTCGTGCCAGGTTAATTCGGTAGCCATCTCGCTCTCCTGCGAATTTTCAATCCCCCTAGCTTAACTGCTTCTCTCTGAGGCGCAAAATTCTCTACGTTTCTCAAGGGACTACCTCTTAAAGATAGTTGAAAATTTATGTAAAAAGTTTATCAGTTTGCATGGCGTAAGTTGATGTAAAACAATAAAATCTACTCATCACCACTTTTGCTGTGTGGTTTTTGTTGATTTAAATCAAAGAATCAAGGGTGTGTGAGGGGTATATATACACTCAAGCAACAATGGTTTTACCAATTGGCCGTGTGACGGCCAACCGAAATCAAATAATTTTGCCGGGGAGGCATCAACATGATTACAGGTATCCAGATTACTAAAGCTGCAAACGACGACCTGCTGAACTCTTTCTGGCTGCTGGACAGCGAAAAAGGCGAAGCACGCTGCATCGTTGCGAAAGCAGGTTTCTCTGCTGATGAAGTCGTTGCCGTCAGCAAACTGGGCGAAATCGAATACCGTGAAGTGCCGGTAGACGTGCAGCCGGAAGTCCGCGTGGAAGGTGGTCAGCACCTGAACGTTAACGTTCTGCGTCGTGAAACGCTGGAAGATGCGGTGAAGCATCCGGAAAAATATCCGCAGCTGACCATCCGTGTCTCCGGTTATGCAGTGCGTTTCAACTCACTGACTCCAGAACAGCAGCGCGACGTTATTGCTCGTACCTTTACTGAAAGCCTGTAAGGCTTACCGGGGTTATACCCCGGTAATCAGATAATCAATAAGCGGAAGATGTCAGCACATCTTCCGCTTTTTCACATCCGTTAGTAGAAAATCCTCACAGCACAGTACACCAGCAGTAATGCCAGAATGACATTCAACGGTCGTCCATAGCGGTGGAATACTTGCTGGAAAAGATGTCCCGCCAGCGCCCAACATGCGTTGCCAAACGTTCCGATCAGCGCGAGTAACACGCTAACGCCTATCACCCAGCCCAGCTCTCTGGTGTGCGGCAGCACAAACGTGGACAACGCGGTAATGCCGTACAAAATGATTTTGACGTTCACGAACTGCAAGCCAAAGCTTGTCCAAAAGCTAATCGGTTCTGACTGCAAACCATCATTCGCTGCCGGGCTGGTGGCGATCTTCAGCGCCAGCCATAAGATATAGGCCGCCCCCGCCCAACTGAGCCAGTGGATGATGACTGGATCCAGGGTTGCAAGCGAAAATGAAATTCCGGCGCATAGCAGCATAACGATTAAAAAGCCCAGACTCATCCCCGCCAGGACACGCGTGCTCTGACGAAAACCGTGTGATGTCGCCGCACTGAGCGCGAGGATATTGTTTGGCCCAGGCGTTAGGGCGGTTATCAATGTATAGGTCCAGAATGCACTTAAAAGAGTGGGGGTCACTTGTTATCTCCTGTGTTTTAGCAGACAGTACCTGACATAAAACATTTAAAAAAATGAATGTTTTTAAATTCTTAATTCGAAGATTTCGATAGGTTGGTGGAGATGGATTTACGTCGGTTTATTACGCTGAAAACGGTGGTAGAAGAAGGGTCATTCCTTCGGGCATCACAAAGACTATGCTGTACGCAATCTACCGTTACCTTTCATATTCAACAGCTTGAACAAGAACTCTCTGTGCAATTATTCGAAAAAATTGGCCGTCGGATGCGCCTCACCAGTGAGGGAAAGCGGTTAATGCCGCATGTACATGAACTGATCCGGGTGATGGCATCGCTCCGACAGTCGGCAAGACAGGATGCAGAGGTGAGTGGGGACCTGCGTGTGGTGACGGGGGAAACATTGCTGGCATATAAAATGCCGCAGGTTTTACAACGATTTAAACAACGAGCACCTAAAGTTCGATTGTCATTACTGTCGCTCAATTGCTACGTCATTCGTGATGCTTTGCTTAATGATGAGGCTGACTTGGGGATTTTTTATCGTGTCGGTAATGATGATGCGCTTGAAATGCAGTCACTGGGTGAGCAACCTTTGGTGCTGGTGGGGGCGCCTGACCTTCATGACGTTGATTTTACTAAAAAGAACCAGCACATTGCCTGTAGTTTTATCATTAATGAACCGCAATGTATTTTCAGGCAACGCTTTGAAAGTCTTTTGCGTCAGCGTCAGATTACGCTAGAAAATACTATCGAGTTATGGAGTATTGAAAGCATCAAACAGTGCGTTGCTGCGAATCTTGGGGTCAGTTTTTTGCCCCGCTTTGCCGTTGAGCGGGAATTACGCTCAGGTGAACTGATAGAGCTACCTTTCAGCACTGAACCCGAGTTGATTACGGCCTTGTGTGCACATCATGCCGGAAAAACGATCAGTCCGGCGATGCAGATTTTCCTGGAATGTGTCGAAGAGAGTTTTACGGCGAAGGATAAAAAAATGCCGGGTTAATTCACCCGGCATACAGTTTTTACTCTTTGTCGGACTGCTGCGCAGCAACTCCGCTCGGCTTACGACGTTTACCGATATTTTTAGCATCGCGGTGACGTTTCTTCACGCGCGGCTTCTCTTTATCTTTCTCTTTTTTCTCGGCGCGCTTCGCCAGCACTTTCTTGGATGGCTTACCGTTAGATTTCTCACTTGGTGCGCGCGTTGTTGGACGCAGTTCGTCAATGACGCGCGGTTTCAGCGGTTCGTCAATATAACGACTCGCTTTGCCGAGAAGCAGGTGGTCATGCGCTTCAACCAGCGAAATTGCGGTACCTTTACGGCCCGCGCGACCGGTACGGCCAATGCGGTGCAGGTAGGCATCGCCGCTGCGCGGCATGTCGAAGTTAAATACGTGGCTAACGTCAGGAATGTCGATCCCGCGCGCGGCAACGTCGGTGGCAACCAGCACATTCACGCGACCATCGGTCAGGCGTTTGATCGCTTCGTTACGCTTGTTTTGCACCATCTCGCCTTCGAGATAGCAGTTGTTGATCCCCGCCTGGCGCAGCCAACCAGCCAGTTCGTGCACACGCTCGCGTTTACGCACAAAAACAATAGAGCGGGTCGCTTCAGGTTGTTTTAACAGGTGGATCAGCAACGCCGTTTTATGCTCGATATCATCGGCACGGTAGTAAAACTGGTGGATCTTCTTGCGTTCGCGGGTGGACGGATCTGCAGAAACCTCAACAGGATCTTCCAGCAGGCGCTCGGCAAAATCTTTAACCGCATTACCTTCCAGCGTGGCAGAGAACAGCATGGTCTGCTTGCGCCAGCGAGTTTCACCGGCAATATGCTCGATATCCTGCGCGAAGCCCATGTCCAGCATACGGTCGGCTTCATCAAGGATAAGCGTTTCGACCGCATGGCAGTCGAAGTTCTCTTCTTTAATATATTGCAGCAGGCGTCCGGTGGTGGCGACCACGATGTCCTGGTTTTCGCTGAAGACTTCCATGTGGTTCATGTAGGCCACGCCGCCGGTAATGGTGGCGACATCCAGATGCGTATTCTTCGCCAGTTCACGGGCGTGATCGGCAACCTGCATCGCCAGTTCGCGGGTCGGCGTCAGAATTAACACTCGCGGCGGGCCAGATTTTTTGCGCGGGAAGTCGAGCAGGTGCTGCAACACTGGCAGCAAATATGCCGCCGTTTTACCGGTGCCTGTCGGCGCAGAACCGAGTACATCACGGCCATCGAGCGCAGGTGGAATGGCGGCAGCCTGAATAGCGGTCGGGCGAGTGAAACCTTTTTCCTGGAGGGCATCCAGCAGGCTTTCATCGAGTTCAAGTTCGGAAAAAGTCGTTACAGTCATGTTCTACCTCTGTGTGGGGCGCTGATTATAGACGTTACGGCTGCAATCTTCATCTGTTTGTATGGATATACCTTCTCAGGTATTGTTTTTATCCTATGTTATCGTTTTTTTTCCAGGAAGGTTGTTTTTCATGTCCCAGTCTACATCCGTACTTCGACGTAATGGGTTTACATTTAAGCAGTTTTTTGTGGCACACGATCGTTGTGCAATGAAGGTCGGGACTGACGGTATCTTATTGGGGGCCTGGGCTCCTGTTGCAGGCGTAAAACGGATCCTTGATATTGGCACCGGGAGCGGTCTGTTAGCGCTGATGCTGGCTCAGCGTACAGAGGACAGCGTTCTGATTGATGCCGTGGAACTTGATGTTGACGCAGCCCAACAGGCGCAGGAAAACATCGCCCAATCTCCGTGGGGGCAGCGTATCCGGGTCCATACCGACGATGCTCAACGGTGGATACCTCGCCAGACTGTGCGGTTTGATCTGATCATCAGTAACCCGCCTTATTATGAGCCTGGCGTGGAGTGCGGGACACCACAGCGCGAGCAGGCACGATATACGACAACGCTCGATCACGCGGCACTGTTAACGCTGGCAGCGGACAGTATTACAGAAGAAGGTTTTTTCTGCCTGGTGTTGCCGGAGCAGGTAGGCAACGCCTTTACCCAGCAGGCATTAAGCATGGGATGGCATCTGCGTCTGCGTACGGATGTGGCGGAAACCGAGGCCCGGTTGCCGCATCGGGTACTCCTGGCTTTCTCCCCGCAGGCCGGGGAGTGCTTTAGCGACAGGCTGGTGATCCGTGGGCCAGACCAGCGTTATTCCGAAGGTTACACCGCGCTGACCCAGGCATTTTATCTGTTTATGTGATGGCTTAGCGGAGAAAGAATAGAAGGGCCGGATTCAGGCAACTGCTCTGGGTAATCCAGCGTGTAGTGCAGGCCCCGGCTCTCTTTGCGCATCATTGCGCAGCGTACAATCAGCTCTGCTACCTGCACCAG
This sequence comes from Citrobacter sp. FP75, assembly GCF_018342065.1. Lineage (GTDB taxonomy): Bacteria > Pseudomonadota > Gammaproteobacteria > Enterobacterales > Enterobacteriaceae > Citrobacter. Next base: position 14,013 of record NZ_JAFDOE010000003.1, read on the forward strand.
ATTGCGCAGCTCCAGTAAGTTATTCGACACGCGGAAATGGGCGTAATATTCGTCGATTTCCTGTTGCAACATAGTGATGCGCCGCAGGGCGCGCTCCAGACGTTTGGTGGTGCGCACAATGCCGACGTAATCCCACATAAACAGCCGAAGTTCGTGCCAGTTATGTTGGATGACGACCAGCTCATCCGGGTTTTCCACCCTGCTTTCATCCCAGCCCGGTAGCGTGCTGACGCTGCGGGCGTAAGGCATTCGCCTGTCGATATCTTCGGCCGCAGACCAGCCGTACACCAGGCATTCCAGCAGTGAGTTAGACGCCATACGATTCGCACCATGCAGACCGGTGTAGCTCACTTCGCCGATGGCATACAGACCGTCGACGTCGGTACGGCCAAAATCGTCGACCATCACGCCGCCGCAGGTATAGTGTGCAGCAGGCACGATCGGCACTGGCTCTTTTGTCAGGTCGATCCCAAGGCCCAGCAGCTTTTCATAAATCATCGGGAAATGTTGGCGGACAAATTCTTTCGGTTTATGGCTGATGTCGAGGAACATGCAGTCAGCACCCAGACGCTTCATTTCATGATCGATAGCACGTGCGACAATATCGCGCGGAGCCAGTTCGCCGCGCTCATCAAAGTCGGGCATAAAGCGCGAACCGTCCGGGCGCTTCAGGTGCGCACCTTCGCCACGCAGCGCTTCGGTCAGCAGAAAATTGCGTGCCTGCGGGTGATACAACGCGGTTGGGTGAAACTGATTAAACTCGAGATTGGCGACGCGACATCCAGCACGCCAGGCCATCGCAATCCCATCACCTGAGGAAATATCCGGATTGGTGGTGTACTGATACACCTTCGATGCGCCACCGGTGGCTAGCACAACCGATTTGGCATGACAGGTTTCAACGGCTTCTTTATTACGGTTCCAGATCCATGCGCCCACCACCCGGCGCGTGCCTGGCAGGCCGATTTTATCGGAGATAATCAGATCAACGGCGTTGCTACGTTCCAGAACCTGAATATTGGGATGATTTTGTGCCTGGCTGACCAGCGTGGTTTCAACTTCTTTACCAGTAGCATCTGCCGCATGCAGGATGCGTCGGTGGCTATGACCGCCTTCGCGGGTCAGGTGATAACTCTCTTCACCATTGGGCTGAACTTGCGTATCAAACAAGACACCTTGATCAATGAGCCACTGGACGCACGTTCGGGCATTGCTGGCGACGAACTCAACCGCATGGCGATCGCACAATCCCGCACCTGCAATCAGGGTATCTTCTACGTGGGAGTCGATACTGTCGGTTTCATCAAAAACGGCGGCAATACCGCCCTGAGCGTAGAATGTAGAACCTTCACTGACAGGCCCCTTGCTCAGAACAATAACCCGATGTTTCTCAGCCAGGCGCAGAGCCAGTGAGAGTCCGGCAGCTCCGCTGCCAATAATCAGCACGTCACAGGATAATTCAGGCGTCGTATTCATGATTTTTGTTTAATTTACTAAACAGTGTTTGGTCACCATAGCACCACATTGCGCGATACTGCACGTTTTATTTTTAATTGGGTTGCAATGACTAAACACGAAAGAAAAGTATAGCGAGGGGAAAAATACGAAAAATATTTTGTGCAGCAGGCCGTTAGCGTCAGATTAGGAGATGAAATAAAGCGCCCGTTGGGTTACTCTGCAAGCGGTTTAATGGGCATTTCTGTACAGATAGTGCGTTGATCGGGTTATGTAGACTTATAATGAGAGATAAGACCTGTCTACAACATGACAAACAAAAACAAATGCGTAACGGAACTTTACGAAACTTGAGCGCTCTAAGTCATTGCTTGCTCGTATTGCAGCTGATGGAGTGGCGTTTCGAAAGCGCGTGGAAATTTGGTTTGGGGAGACTTTACCTCGGATGAGCGAGCAGTTAACGGACCAGGTCCTGGTAGAACGGGTCCAAAAGGGAGATCAAAAAGCCTTTAATTTACTGGTAGTTCGCTATCAGCATAAAGTGGCGAGTTTGGTTTCCCGCTATGTACCGTCGGGCGATGTTCCCGATGTTGTACAAGAAGCATTTATTAAGGCCTATCGTGCGCTGGACTCGTTCCGGGGAGATAGTGCTTTTTACACCTGGCTGTATCGTATCGCAGTCAATACAGCGAAGAATTACCTGGTCGCTCAGGGGCGTCGCCCACCTTCCAGTGATATTGATGCGATTGACGCAGAAAATTACGAAAGTGGCGGAGCACTGAAAGAAATTTCGAACCCTGAGAACTTAATGTTGTCAGAAGAACTGAGACAGATAGTTTTCCGAACTATTGAGTCCCTCCCGGAAGATTTACGCATGGCAATAACCTTGCGGGAGCTGGATGGCCTGAGCTATGAAGAGATAGCCGCTATCATGGATTGTCCGGTGGGTACGGTGCGTTCTCGTATCTTCCGAGCGAGGGAAGCTATTGATAATAAAGTTCAACCGCTTATCAGGCGTTGACGATAGCGGGATACTGGAAAAGGTATTAGGCATGCAGAAAGAAAAACTTTCCGCTTTAATGGATGGCGAAACGCTGGATACTGAGTTACTCAAAGAGCTGACTCACGACCCGGAAATGCAAAAAACCTGGGAGAGTTATCACCTGATCCGCGATTCCATGCGAGGTGATACCGCCAACGTTCTCCATTTCGATATTTCCGACCGCGTAATGGCTGCCATCGCAGATGAGCCAGTACGTCAGACGGCGCCATTGATTCCTGAGGCCCAGCCAGCACCGCATCAGTGGCAGAAAATGCCATTCTGGAAGAAAATGCGTCCGTGGGCCGCTCAGCTTACTCAAATGGGTGTGGCTGCGTGCGTATCGCTTGCAGTTATTGTTGGCGTCCAGCACTATAATGGGCAATCTGAAACGTCCCAGCAGCCCGAAACGCCGGTATTTAATACATTACCGATGATGGGTAAAGCCAGTCCGGTGAGCTTGGGTGTACCTTCTGACGCGACGGCCAGCGGCGGTCAGCAACAGCAGGTGCAGGAGCAGCGTCGTCGTATCAATGCTATGTTGCAGGATTACGAACTGCAGCGCCGACTGCACTCCGAACAGCTTCAGTTTGAGCAGGCACAAACACAGCAAGCCGCTGTACAGGTGCCAGGAATTCAAACTTTAGGAACGCAATCGCAGTAATGAAGCAACTTTGGTTTGCCATGTCACTTGTGGCTGGTAGCCTGTTCTTCTCTGTCAACGCCTCGGCCACTCCTGCGTCCGGGGCGTTATTGCAGCAGATGAATCTGGCCAGCCAGTCGCTCACCTATGAGCTGTCATTCGTCAGCATCAATAAACAGGGTGTTGAATCCCTACGTTATCGCCATGCTCGCCTGGATAACCGCCCGCTTGCGCAACTGCTGCAATTGGATGGACCACGCCGGGAAGTCGTACAACGTGGGAATGAAATCAGCTATTTTGAGCCGGGGCTCGAACCGTTCACGCTGAACGGTGACTATATCGTTGATTCTCTTCCATCCCTGATATACACCGACTTCAAACGTCTTGCGCCCTATTATGATTTTATCTCGGTAGGTCGAACTCGCATTGCCGACAGGCTTTGTGAAGTGATCCGCGTCGTGGCGCGTGACGGTACCCGTTACAGCTACATCGTCTGGATGGATACAGAAACCAAGCTGCCGATGCGCGTCGATCTTCTCGACCGGGATGGCGAAACGCTGGAACAGTTCCGCGTGATCTCCTTTACCGTGAATAGCGGTGTCGGAGACAGCATGCAGACGCTGGCAAAAGCCAACCTGCCGCCGTTGCTGTCCGTTCCTGCAGGCGAAAAAACCAACTTCAACTGGAGCCCATCGTGGTTGCCACAAGGATTCAGTGAAGTCTCCAGCAGCCGCCGTCCACTGCCGACGATGGACAATATGCCAATTGAATCGCGTCTTTATTCTGACGGCCTGTTCAGCTTTTCCGTGAATGTGAATCGTGCGCAGCAAAACAGTGCCGATCAGCTCCTGCGGACCGGACGCCGGACGGTCAGTACCAGCGTGCGAGATAATGCCGAAATCACCATCGTCGGTGAGCTTCCGCCGCAAACGGCGAAGCGCATCGCGGACAATATTAAGTTCAGGGCTGCACAATGATCAAAGAGTGGGCAACGGTTGTTTCCTGGCAGAATGGCCTGGCGACGGTCAGCTGTGACGTCAAAGCGTCGTGCAGCAGCTGCGCCTCAAGGGCTGAATGCGGAAGCCGTGTGCTGAATAAACTGGGACCGCAAACAACGCACACCATCGTGGTGCCCAGCGTTGAACCGTTGGCTCCCGGCCAGAAAGTTGAGTTAGGCATTGCCGAAGGAAGTTTGTTGGGCTCCGCAATGCTGGTCTATATGTCTCCGTTGGCGGGGCTGTTTGTTTTTGCAGCCTTGTTCCAGGTGTTGTTTGGCAGCGATATCGCCGCGTTAAGCGGTGCGATGCTGGGTGGCGTGGGTGGATTCCTGATTGCCCGTGGTTATTCGCGCAAGCTGGCTGAGCGTGAAGCCTGGCAACCGGTGATCCTCAATGTTGCACTCCCGCCTGACCTTATTCGTGTCGAAACCCACCAGTGATATCTTTGCCTGATGGCACCGCGCTATCAGGCCTACAGAACAGTTACTACGTAGGTCGGATAAAGCGCTTGCGCCGCCATTCTGCAAAAGTTTCACTAACTTTGCTAAGTTGTTTCCAGTTCCCGCTATCCTTGCTCTATGAACATTTCCTCGCCTCAGCGTTGTAGTGTAGAATGCGGCGTTTCACTTAAACAGACGTTAAGCTCAGAACAGCGACTTCTCAGAGCCTGCTCAGGCAGGCGTAAGGCACAATAATTACACTATATGAAGAACATACGTAACTTTTCAATCATAGCTCACATCGACCACGGTAAATCGACGCTGTCTGACCGTATTATCCAGATCTGCGGTGGCCTGTCTGACCGTGAAATGGAAGCGCAGGTTCTCGACTCGATGGATCTTGAGCGTGAGCGCGGTATTACTATCAAAGCGCAGAGCGTGACGCTCGATTTCAAAGCATCTGATGGTGAAACCTACCAGCTTAACTTTATCGACACCCCGGGCCACGTGGACTTCTCGTATGAAGTTTCCCGCTCCCTTGCTGCCTGTGAAGGTGCTCTGCTGGTGGTTGATGCCGGACAGGGTGTTGAAGCGCAAACGCTGGCTAACTGCTATACCGCCCTGGAAATGGATCTTGAGGTGGTGCCGGTACTGAACAAAATTGACCTGCCAGCCGCCGATCCTGAGCGCGTGGCGGAAGAGATCGAAGATATCGTCGGTATTGATGCGACAGATGCGGTTCGCTGCTCGGCGAAAACCGGCGTCGGCGTGACCGACGTTCTGGAACGTCTGGTACGCGATATTCCGCCGCCGGAAGGCGATCCGGAAGGCCCACTGCAGGCGCTGATCATCGACTCATGGTTCGATAACTATCTTGGCGTGGTCTCATTGGTGCGTATTAAAAACGGCACCATGCGTAAAGGCGATAAAATCAAAGTGATGAGCACCGGGCAGGTCTATAACGCTGACCGTCTGGGGATCTTCACGCCGAAACAGGTTGACCGTACCGAGCTGAAGTGCGGCGAAGTGGGTTGGCTGGTTTGTGCGATTAAAGACATCCTTGGCGCACCGGTTGGCGATACGCTAACCCAGGCACGTAATCCGGCAGATAAAGCGCTGCCAGGCTTTAAAAAGGTTAAACCACAGGTTTACGCTGGTCTGTTCCCGGTCAGTTCTGACGATTACGAAAACTTCCGTGACGCGTTAGGCAAACTGAGCCTGAACGATGCCTCTCTGTTCTACGAACCAGAAAGCTCTACCGCGCTGGGCTTCGGCTTCCGCTGTGGCTTCCTCGGTCTGCTGCACATGGAGATCATTCAGGAACGTCTGGAACGTGAATACGATCTGGATCTGATCACCACCGCGCCGACCGTAGTGTACGAAGTGGAAACCACGGGCAAAGAAACTATCTATGTCGACAGCCCGTCCAAACTGCCGCCGCTGAACAACATCTATGAGCTGCGTGAGCCGATCGCCGAGTGTCATATGCTGCTGCCGCAGGCTTACCTGGGCAACGTTATCACGCTGTGCATCGAGAAGCGTGGCGTACAGACCAACATGGTTTATCACGGTAACCAGGTTGCGCTGACCTATGAAATCCCAATGGCGGAAGTGGTGCTTGACTTCTTCGACCGCCTGAAGTCGACGTCTCGTGGTTATGCATCACTGGACTACAACTTCAAACGCTTCCAGACCTCTGACATGGTTCGTGTTGATGTTCTGATCAACAACGAACGTGTTGATGCGCTGGCGCTGATCACCCACCGTGATAACTCGCAGAGCCGTGGCCGCGAGTTGGTGGAAAAGATGAAAGAGCTGATCCCGCGCCAGCAGTTTGATATCGCGATTCAGGCGGCTATTGGTACGCACATCATTGCGCGTTCAACGGTTAAACAGCTGCGTAAAAACGTTCTGGCTAAGTGCTATGGCGGTGATATCAGCCGTAAGAAAAAGCTGCTGCAGAAACAGAAAGAAGGTAAAAAACGCATGAAGCAGATCGGTAATGTCGAACTGCCTCAGGAAGCGTTCCTCGCCATTCTGCATGTCGGTAAAGACAGCAAATAATCCTAAGGAGTTGGCATGGCGAATATGTTTGCCCTGATTCTGGTGATTGCCACACTGGTGACGGGCATTTTATGGTGCGTAGATAAGTTTATCTTTGCGCCAAAACGCCGGGAGCGTCAGGCTGCGGCACAAGCCGCAGCGGGTGATTCACTGGATAACGCAACGCTGAAAAAAGTGGCCCCTAAGCCGGGCTGGCTGGAAACCGGGGCATCCGTTTTCCCGGTATTGGCGATCGTGTTGGTGGTACGTTCATTTATTTATGAACCGTTTCAGATCCCATCGGGTTCGATGATGCCGACGCTGTTAATTGGTGACTTTATTCTGGTGGAGAAATTTGCCTACGGAATTAAAGATCCGATTTATCAGAAAACGTTGATCGAGACAGGGCATCCGAAACGCGGTGATATCGTGGTGTTTAAATACCCGGAAGATCCGCGCCTGGACTACATCAAACGCGCTGTCGGTTTACCGGGAGACAAAGTGACGTACGATCCTGTAGCGAAAGAGGTCACGATCCAGCCAGGGTGCAGCTCTGGTCAGGCGTGTGAAAACGCGTTGCCGGTCACGTACTCAGACGTTCAGCCGAGCGATTTCGTGCAGACCTTTGCTCGTCGCAACGGCGGCGAAGCGACCAGTGGCTTCTTCGACGTCCCACTGAGCGAAACGAAAGAAAACGGTATTCGCCTGACTGAACGTAAAGAAACGCTGGGTGAAGTAACGCACCGTATTCTGACCGTGCCAATCGCGCAGGATCAGGTGGGGATGTATTACCGCCAGCCGGGCCAGCAACTGGCGACCTGGATTGTTCCACCGGGACACTACTTCATGATGGGTGATAACCGTGACAACAGCGCGGACAGCCGTTACTGGGGATTTGTACCGGAAGCGAATCTGGTGGGTAAAGCAACGGCTATCTGGATGAGTTTCGACAAGCAAGAAGGTGAATGGCCGACCGGTGTTCGTTTAAGCCGAATTGGTGGCATTCATTAATCGCTGATAATCGTTCACGTTGTCGTCATAATGACGGCAGCGTGAATTATTTCTCGGATAAATTCCCGCAGACTAACGACATCCCTTGTCGTTGTGTATAGAATATTCCCCCGTAGTTTTAGGTTGGCGCCGTCAGGTTGCCACGGCACACGAAACAGCGTTGATTCGTATACAAGAACATCCAGGCGATGCCGAAACGGCTAACCGAATGGCGTATATCAGGTCTGTTTCGTGTGCTGGATTGTTGACGCATTCATTTATTGGTATCGCATGAACCCCATCGTAATTAATCGGCTTCAACGGAAGCTGGGCTACACTTTTAATCATCAGGAGCTGTTGCAGCAGGCATTAACTCACCGCAGTGCCAGCAGCAAACACAACGAGCGTTTAGAATTTTTAGGCGACTCCATTTTGAGCTTTGTTATCGCTAATGCGTTGTATCATCGTTTCCCGCGTGTGGACGAGGGTGATATGAGCCGCATGCGCGCCACGCTGGTGCGTGGCAATACACTGGCCGAATTAGCGCGTGAGTTTGATCTCGGCGAATGTTTACGTTTGGGACCGGGTGAGCTGAAAAGCGGCGGCTTCCGTCGTGAATCCATTCTGGCAGATACGGTCGAAGCACTGATCGGCGGCGTCTTCCTCGACAGTGATATTCAGACTGTTGAGCAACTGATCCTTAACTGGTATCAAACCCGTCTGGATGAAATTAGTCCGGGCGACAAACAAAAAGATCCGAAAACGCGTTTGCAGGAATATTTGCAGGGTCGCCACCTGCCGCTGCCGTCTTATCTGGTAGTACAGGTCCGTGGCGAAGCGCACGATCAAGAATTTACTATCCACTGCCAGGTTAGCGGCCTGAGTGAACCGGTGGTTGGCACAGGTTCGAGCCGTCGTAAGGCTGAGCAGGCTGCCGCCGAACAGGCGTTAAAAAAACTGGAGCTGGAATGAGCATTGACAAAACCTATTGCGGATTTATTGCCATCGTCGGTCGTCCGAACGTTGGTAAATCCACCCTGTTGAATAATCTGCTTGGGCAGAAGATTTCCATCACCTCCCGTAAGGCGCAGACGACTCGTCACCGCATTGTCGGTATTCATACCGAAGGTGCGTATCAGGCTATTTATGTTGATACCCCGGGCCTGCACATGGAAGAAAAGCGCGCCATCAACCGCCTGATGAACAAAGCGGCCAGCAGTTCTATTGGTGACGTTGAGCTTGTCATCTTTGTCGTGGAAGGCACGCGCTGGACGCCGGACGACGAAATGGTGCTGAACAAACTGCGTGACGGTAAAGCCCCGGTTATCCTGGCGATCAACAAAGTTGATAACGTACAGGAAAAAGCCGATCTGCTGCCACACCTGCAGTTCCTGGCAAGCCAGATGAACTTCCTCGATATCGTACCGATTTCTGCCGAAACGGGTATGAATGTTGATACCGTCGCGGGCATTGTGCGTAAACATCTGCCGGAAGCCATTCATCACTTCCCGGAAGATTACATCACCGACCGCTCGCAGCGTTTTATGGCCTCCGAAATCATCCGTGAAAAGCTGATGCGTTTCCTCGGTGCTGAACTGCCGTATTCCGTGACCGTTGAAATTGAACGTTTTATCCCTAACGAACGTGGCGGCTACGACATCAACGGTTTGATCCTCGTGGAACGCGAAGGGCAGAAGAAGATGGTGATTGGCAACAAAGGGGCCAAAATTAAAACCATCGGTATCGAAGCGCGTAAAGACATGCAGGAAATGTTCGAAGCGCCCGTGCACCTCGAGCTGTGGGTGAAAGTGAAATCCGGCTGGGCCGATGACGAACGCGCGCTGCGTAGCCTCGGTTACGGCGACGACGTTTAAACCCCTTCTCTGAAAAGACGGCGGGCATGATGGAAGGATGGCAGCGCGCATTTGTCCTGCATAGCCGCCCCTGGAGCGAAACCAGTTTAGTACTGGACGTCTTCACGGAAGAGTCGGGTCGCGTGCGCCTTGTCGCTAAAGGTGCACGTTCCAAACGTTCTAATCTTAAAGGCGCTCTCCAACCTTTTACCCCGTTGTTACTTCGCTTTGGCGGACGTGGTGAGGTCAAAACCCTACGTAGTGCTGAAGCTGTCTCTCTGGCGCTCCCGCTTAGCGGAATCACGCTGTACAGCGGTCTGTATATCAACGAGCTCATTTCTCGCGTGCTTGAGTACGAGACCCGCTTTTCTGAACTCTTTTTCGACTACCTGAACTGTATTCAGGCGCTGGCTGGCGCGACAGGTTCGCCAGAGCCTGCGCTGCGTCGCTTTGAACTGGCGTTGCTCGGTCATCTGGGCTACGGCGTGGATTTTACCCACTGTGCGGGCAGCGGCGAGCCGGTGGATGACACTATGACCTATCGCTATCGGGAAGAGAAAGGGTTTATCGCCAGCGTCGTTATTGATAACAACACCTTTACCGGACGCCATCTCAAAGCGCTTGAGTCGCGTGAATTTCCGGATGCTGATACGTTACGCGCCGCGAAACGCTTTACCCGCATGGCGTTAAAGCCGTATCTTGGTGGTAAGCCGTTAAAAAGCCGGGAACTGTTCCGGCAATTTATGCCAAAACGCGCAGTAAAAACAAATAATGAATAACGAGGATTGTCATGGCTGAATTACTGTTAGGCGTCAACATTGACCACATTGCCACGTTACGTAATGCACGCGGCACCGCATACCCGGACCCGGTTCAGGCGGCGTTTATCGTTGAGCAAGCGGGAGCGGATGGTATTACCGTTCATCTGCGTGAAGACCGCCGTCATATTACCGACAGAGATGTGCGTATTCTGCGTCAAACGCTGGATACGCGCATGAATCTGGAAATGGCGGTGACGGAAGAGATGCTGGCCATCGCCGTTGAGACAAAGCCACATTTTTGCTGCCTGGTGCCAGAAAAGCGTCAGGAAGTCACCACCGAAGGCGGTCTGGACGTAGCGGGCCAGCGTGACAAAATGCGTGACGCCTGCAAACGCCTGGCGGACGCAGGCATTCTGGTTTCACTGTTTATCGATGCCGATGAAGAACAAATTAAAGCCGCTGCTGACGTTGGCGCGCCGTACATTGAAATTCACACCGGCTGCTATGCCGATGCGAAAACCGATGCGGAACAGGCCAGCGAATTAGCGCGTATTGCGAAAGCAGCGACTTTTGCGGCAGGTCTGGGCTTGAAGGTGAATGCCGGTCACGGCCTGACGTATCACAACGTCAAAGCCATTGCGCGGATCCCGGAAATGCATGAGCTGAACATTGGTCATGCGATCATCGGACGCGCGGTGATGAGCGGTCTGAAAGAGGCGGTAGTAGAAATGAAACGCCTGATGCTGGAAGCGCGTGGCTAATGGCGATTCTGGGATTAGGCACGGATATTGTGGAGATTGCCCGCATTGAAGCGGTGATCTCCCGTTCCGGCGATCGGCTGGCCAGACGTGTCCTCAGCGATAACGAATGGGCCATCTGGGAAACGCATCAGCAACCGGTGCGTTTTCTGGCGAAGCGCTTTGCGGTAAAAGAGGCGGCGGCAAAAGCTTTTGGTACCGGTATTCGCAACGGCCTGGCGTTTAATCAGTTTGAAGTGTTTAACGATGAACTCGGTAAGCCGCGTCTGCGGTTATGGGGAGAGGCGCTAAAACTGGCGGAAAAACTCGGTGTTATGCATATGCACGTGACGCTGGCCGATGAACGTCACTACGCCTGCGCCACGGTCATTATCGAGAGTTAAAGCTTGTCCGAGTGATGCATTAGCACAAACTTATCCCACAGCTGTTCTTCTGTTTCGACATGTGCCGGATCTTTCAAAATGGTATTGGGGATCGGGCACACCTTCTGGCAGGTCGGCGTGTCGTAATGACCTACGCATTCCGTACATTTGTCGCTGTTAATCTCGTAAATGCTGTCACCCATCGAAATCGCCTCATTCGGGCATTCGGGTTCGCACATATCACAATTGATACACTTTTTAGTGATTAACAGGGCCATCAGGAAACTCTCAAAACATCACAAATCGGGCGGGCATTATACGCGCATTCTTTGCTCAGACCAGTTTTTTTACCAGTGCTTCGCTGTGGCGAATGCGTTCCGGGGCATGCTCGAGATCCTGCTGCACCAGCGCCATAAACAGTAAATCTGTCAGCATCATTTGCGCGTGGGTGGAGGAAATCGCGGCGCTGCGCGTGGCCTGTTCCTCGGCAATGGTGTACAGACAACGGGTGGCGCGCTGCTGTAAGGCATTAGGCGTAAACCCGGTAATAGCAAGGATTTTGGCCCCGGTACGCAACGTTTCATCCGCAGCCAGATTCAGTTCGCGGCGTTCTCCGGTATACGAAATGGCGACCAGCAGATCGTTGGGTGAAAGCGCCTGTACCGTCGCCAGCAGGGCGTGCATATCGCGTTCAACCACTGCGTTAAAACCTATCTTCAATAGCTTCCAGGCAAAATTTTGCGCCACCAGCCCCGAGGCACCGATCCCGGTCAGGATAATGCGTCGGGCAGAGCGCAGCATCGTGACGCTTTCCATCAGTTTTTCTTCGCTATTGACGTCCAGCGTGGCATGCATCGCCGCCACGTTCTCCTGAATCAACTTCTCACCCACCAGGCGCATCGGGTCGTCGCCGCGAATCTGATTGTGCACCGGAACAGAATGCGGATTGGGATTGCTTGCCAGCGCTTCACTGATGGCCAGTTTGAGTGCCGGAAAACCTTTAAACCCCATTTTTTGCGCGAACTTCACGACGCTGGACTGGCTAACGCCCGCTTCAAAGGCCAGTTGTTGTGAGCTGAGATGACGCGCATTATCCGGCTGCGTAAGAAGATAATCCGCAAGCTTTTTATCGCTTTGTGCGAGGTCCGGGTAACGCTGACGAATGCGAATCAAACAGTTCATGCTGTCTCCTGGCGAAAACGTGATGGCGATTACAAAACAAAATTTCACTCGCCTGGATGAATATAATATTCCATTATGACGGATTATTATGAATTAAAAATTCCTAAGGAACAAAAAATGAATCTCGGTGCGTTAGTGTCAGAAACCCGCAATCCACAGACGATGGATCTCGATGCGCTATCCACGCTTGAGCTGGTACATCGCTTTAATCAACAGGATACGCTGGTAGCGGAAGCAGTAAAAGCGACACTGTCTGAAGTTGCGCATGCGGTTGATGCGGCAGCGAAAGCGTTGAAAGCAGGTGGGCGGATTATTTACATGGGCGCAGGAACCAGCGGGCGCCTCGGCGTGCTGGATGCCTCTGAATGCCCGCCAACCTTCGGCGTGCCACACGGGCTGGTGGTTGGGCTGATTGCCGGTGGGCCGGGGGCGTTGTTGAAGGCGGTTGAAGGTGCAGAAGATAACCCGCAGCTCGGGGAAGATGACCTGCGGGCGCTGAATCTGACCGCGCAGGATCTGGTTGTTGGCCTGGCGGCATCTGGCTGTACACCGTATGTGATTGGTGGGCTGAAATATGCGCGTTCGGTGGGCTGTACGACGGTAGCGATTTCCTGTAACCCGGACTCACCGATTGCCCGCGAAGCGGATATCGCCATCTCTGTGGTGGTTGGCCCGGAGGCGCTAACCGGTTCAACCCGCCTGAAGTCGGGTACCGCGCAGAAACTGGTGCTGAATATGATCTCCACCGGAGCAATGGTGAAATTTGGCAAGGTGTATCAGAACCTGATGGTGGATATGAAAGCGACCAACGCCAAGCTGGTCGATCGCGCGTGTCGTATGGTGGTGGAAGCCACCGGGATTGCGCGTGAAGAGGCAGAAACGTTATTAGAGCAAACTGACTTTGATGTTAAACCCGCCATTCTGATGGCGTTGACCGGGCTGGATGCGACGGCAGCCAGAGCAAAACTCTCCGCTCACCAGGGTTTTTTACGCGCGGCATTAGAACACTAAGAGGTGCACATGGACAAAACGGCGGCGCTTGCCAGCGATATCCTGCTGGGAGTAGGCGGAGAAAAAAATATTCTGCGCCTGGAAAACTGTATGACCCGCGTCAGGGTAGAAGTACAGAATGACGACCAACTGGATATTTCCCGGTTGAAGCAGTTGCCTGGCGTCAGCGGCTATGTGAAGCAGGGGGCGCAGCACCAGATTATCGTTGGTCCCGGTAAGGCCGCCAAAGTAGTGGATGCCATGCGTTCTTTGATTGCCGATGACGGCGAACGTCCGGATGCAAACGACATTGAGCGCACGAAGTCAGAGGTTAAAGCGAAGTACAAAGCACCCATGAGCGATGCGCTGCGTAAACTGGCGAACGTCTTTATTCCGCTGATCCCGGCGTTTATCGCCTCCGGTTTGATTACCGGCATTATTAACATTCTGAAGCGCCCGGATATTGTGGGCGATTTTGCCACCCATTATCCCAATATGCTGGGGCTGATGGGCATCTTCGGCAGCGCCGTTTTTGCCATCATGAATATTCTGGTGGGAGTGAATACCGCCAAAGTGTTTGGCGGTTCTCTTGCGATGGGGGGGGTGATGGCGGGGATTCTCTCCAGTCCGCAGTTGGCGCAAATTACGCTGTTTGGCGAAGCGCTACAGCCGGGGCGTGGCGGGGTCATTGCTGTGCTGCTGGTAGTGGCGCTGATGTGCTGGATCGAACGTAAATTCCGCGAGATGTTGCCGGAATCGCTTGAGCTGATCCTCAACCCGTTACTGACCACCCTCATTACCGGGACGATAGCGATTGTGGCGCTGCAACCGCTGGGCGGCTGGATTTCAGAATCCATTGCTCACGGAGCCTCCTGGGCTATCGATCGCGGCGGTTTCCTGGTCGGTGCGGTGCTGGCGGGAACCTTTTTGCCGCTGGTGTTAACTGGACTGCACCAGGGGCTGGTACCGATTCACGTTGAGCTGGTGCAGGCGCATGGCTATAACGCGCTGTTTCCCATCCTGGCGATGGCGGGGGTCGGACAGATTGGCGCCGCGATTGCCGTGCTGATGAAAACCCGTAACGCTCGGCTGAAGAAAGTGATCAAAGGCGCGCTGCCGGTAGGATTACTGGGCATCGGCGAACCGTTGATTTTTGGCGTGACGTTGCCGCTGGGTAAACCGTTTATCGGCGCTTGCCTTGGTGGTGCTGTTGGGGGGGCGCTAATCAGCTACTGGAAGGTGGCGACGGTTATCACTTTTGGTATCTCGGGATTACCGCTGGCGCTGACGATTGTTGCCGGAAAAGTGATGTTCTATCTGTTAGGCTATCTCGTAGCGGTTATTGCCGGGTTCTTATTTACCTGGCTATTGGGGTTCAACGATCCAGAGGACTAAGGTTTGACCAATCACCAGCGTCGCGTTGTTTTTTTTGATTTGGACGGTACGTTACACCAGCAGGATATGTTCGGTAGTTTTCTGCGCTATCTGCTGCGCCGCCAACCGTTGAATGCGCTGCTTGTACTGCCGCTGTTACCGATTATCGCGGTGGCGATGTTGATCAAAGGGCGCGCCGCCCGCTGGCCAATGAGCCTGCTCCTGTGGGGATGCACTTTTGGTCGGTGTGAAGCGCGCCTGAAAGCCCATCAGACCGATTTTGTACGTTGGTTTCGCCATAACGTGACGGCGTTTCCGCTCGTGCAGCAGCGCCTGACAACCTATCTGTTAAGCTCCGATGCTGACATTTGGTTGATCACCGGCTCCCCGCAGTCGCTGGTCGAGCAGGTTTACTTCGACACGCCGTGGCTCCCACGGGTGAATCTTATCGCCAGTCAAATGGCGCGCGGTTATGGCGGTTGGGTGCTGCCTCTGCGCTGTCTGGGCCATGAGAAAGTCACCCAGTTGGAACGCCACATTGGCGCGCCGCTGACTCTTTACAGCGGTTATAGCGACAGTAAGCAGGACAATCCATTGCTCTCGTTCTGTCAGCATCGCTGGCGCGTCACGCCGCGTGGAGAACTGCAACAACTCGAATAGAGTAAACGATAGCGTCTGTGTATAATGCGCCCGCTTTGATTACTGGAGTTCTGCCATTGTCTGATGTTGAATTTAGCCACGAATACTGGATGCGTCATGCTTTAACGTTGGCTAAGCGCGCCTGGGATGAGCGTGAAGTCCCGGTTGGTGCGGTATTGGTGCATAACAACCGCGTCATTGGTGAGGGCTGGAACCGGTCGATTGGTCACCATGACCCAACGGCCCATGCTGAAATCATGGCGCTGCGTCAGGGCGGACTGGTACGGCAAAACTACCGTTTACTGGATGCCACGCTGTACGTCACCCTGGAGCCTTGCGTGATGTGCGCTGGTGCGATGGTACACAGCCGCATTGGTCGGGTGGTGTTTGGCGCGCGCGATGCGAAAACGGGTGCGGCGGGTTCGTTATTGGATGTGTTGCATCATCCGGGAATGAATCACCGGGTCGAGGTTACGGAAGGCATATTGCGTGATGAATGCGCCACGATGCTCAGTGATTTCTTCCGCATGCGTCGTCAGGAAATTAAAGCGTTGAAGAAATCCGCAACGGATTGAACGCGCCACTATTTCTCCTCCTTCTTCTGCGTGGAAAACAGCAGAGAAGGGGAGTGCAACAAATAGTTCGATGAGGTTTGAGAGAGAAACGCAGAGAGCGGGAATTTCTCTTTACCTAACAGTTCTGCGGGCGTCACCGCCGGATAATCCTGCGCCAACTGTTGCGATTCTACCGCCTGCTTTTCTTTCTCCTGCAGGTATCCCACCAGGCTTATCTGATACTTACGGATATTCTCTACATAGGCATAGGCTTCGTGACCCCGCGCATAGCCATAGGTCAGCTTTTTGTACCAGGGTTTTTGGCTGAGCAGCGGCAGGCGCTGTTTGACGTCGGCCCAACTGTCCGGGTTGCCTTTGGTTTTCACCGTTAGCGCGCGGGCATCCAGCATATGCGCATATCCCATGTTATAGGCGGCAAGCGCAAACCAGATCCGTTCTCCCTCGGGGACGGTATCCGGGACTTTACTCATCATATCCTGCAGATAGCGAGCGCCGCCGCTGATGCTCTGCTCGGCGTCGGTTCGGTCAGTCAGCCCGAGGCTCTGGGCGGTATTTTTGGTCAGCATCATCAGACCGCGTACGCCGGTCGGGGATGTTGCTTGCGCATCCCAGTGTGATTCCTGATAAGAGATTGCCGCCAGCAGTCGCCAGTCTATCTCCTGCGCATATTTCTCAAACAGCGGCTTGAGGTCCGGCAATACGCTGTCGACCGCACGTAAGAAAGTGCGGGTATCGACGTAGTCAAAATCATTGCCATGCCCGAGATATTTTTCTTCCAGCCGCGCAAGTGTTCCGTCTTCATTGATGGTGTTAAAGAAATCCAGCAGTGCGGCAGAAAGCGTATTGTCGTCATCCAGACGACTAAACCAGGTGACGGGCTGTTCGTCGGAGACATCCAGCGCCACGGCCAGCTCCGGATGTACGCGTTGGTACAGGCTGATGGCGACCGAATCGGCAATGGTGTAGTCCAGATTGCCATTGATGACGTCATCGAGCAGTTCCGTGGTGCCCTTTTTGTCATCGACTTTCCAGCTCAGTTCAGGAAATTTTGTCTCTTTCAGGTGTTGCAGATCATTTACCACCACGTGTCCGGGGGCGATGGTCAGCTGTTTATCGTTCACGCTGGCCAGGGTTCGCGGACGATATTGCCCGACCCGATACACCAGCTGTTGTGAAACAGAGTAGTAGGTTGGGCCAGGCTGGTAATTTTTAACGCGTTCGCTGTTATACACCAGACCTGCGGCTAACAGGTCAGCGTTACCGTTATCCAGGTCGTCAAAAAGCTGACTAATGTTCTGGCGTACGGTGACTTTTAACGTCACGCCTAAATAGCTGGCGAACTGTTGGGCCAGCTCATAATCCAGCCCGAACCGTTTCCCGGTAAGGGTGGAATACGTCAAGGGGGAGTCAATGGTACTGACGCGCAGCTCTCCCCGCGATTGAATGGCGGCGATACGATTGTCGGCTTTACCGAACCAGGGAATAGATGGCCACAGGGCCGCTGCCAGCAGCAACGTCAATATGCCGATAAACAGATAATTAATCTTTAATTTTTTCAATTAGTTAATTCTCTGAACCGTGCGTTTTTTCAGCCTGCTATGGTCGGGGTTAAGAAGTGAATTCATCATTAATGAGCGGCATTTTGCTTAAACTTACGTCAGTTGGCAACTCATTCAGAATGACAGTCGCATTAGATGATAACAGGAGGACGTGATTTTATTTCGACGCAAACGGTTTCGTCTGCGCGGTAGATTCTTTATAATGACGCCCGTTTCCCCCCTTGCGCACACTTATAAGCGCCTCAGGCGCTTCGAAGACGAGAGACTTATGATGGAAATTCTGCGTGGTTCGCCTGCACTGTCTGCATTCCGTATTAACAAACTGCTGGCGCGTTTTCAGGCTGCCAATCTTCAGGTCCACACTATTTACGCCGAGTATGTCCATTTTGCTGACCTGAATGCCCCGTTAAACGAGGATGAGCATGCGCAACTTGCACGCCTGTTGAAATACGGTCCGAGTCTCAGCAGCCATGTCCCTGAGGGCAAACTGCTGCTGGTTACACCTCGCCCGGGCACCATCTCCCCCTGGTCTTCTAAAGCGACTGACATTGCCCACAACTGCGGCTTGCAGCAGATTAACCGTCTGGAACGTGGCGTCGCCTGGTATGTTGAAGCCTCCACGCTGAGCGCTGAACAGTGGCAGGAAGTGGCTGCCATGCTGCACGACCGCATGATGGAAACGGTTTTCTCTGCGCTGGATGATGCACAAGCGCTGTTTGTTCGCCACCAGCCGGCACCGGTTTCCAGCGTTGATCTGCTGGGCGCAGGCCGCCAGGCGCTGATCGACGCTAACCTGCGTTTGGGTCTTGCGCTGGCAGACGATGAAATCGACTATTTACAGGATGCGTTTATCAAACTGGGGCGCAACCCGAACGACATCGAACTGTACATGTTTGCGCAGGCTAACTCTGAGCACTGCCGCCATAAGATTTTTAACGCCGACTGGGTTATCGACGGTAAACCGCAGCCGAAGTCGCTGTTCAAGATGATTAAAAATACCTTCGAAACCACGCCGGATCACGTTCTGTCTGCGTATAAAGACAACGCGGCGGTAATGGAAGGCTCTGAAGTGGGCCGCTACTTTGCCGACCACAAAACCGGTCGCTACGATTTCCATCAGGAGCCTGCGCATATCCTGATGAAGGTTGAAACCCATAACCACCCGACCGCTATCTCTCCGTGGCCGGGCGCGGCAACCGGTTCCGGCGGTGAAATCCGCGATGAGGGCGCAACCGGGCGCGGCGCGAAGCCGAAAGCCGGGCTGGTGGGTTTCTCTGTGTCTAACCTGCGTATTCCGGGTTTTGAACAGCCGTGGGAAGAAGATTTCGGCAAGCCGGATCGTATCGTTACCGCACTGGATATCATGACCGAAGGCCCGCTGGGCGGCGCGGCGTTTAACAACGAATTTGGTCGCCCGGCGTTGACCGGCTACTTCCGTACCTATGAAGAGAAAGTGAACAGCCACAACGGCGAAGAGCTGCGCGGCTATCACAAACCTGTCATGCTGGCCGGTGGGATCGGCAACATCCGCGCCGATCACGTGCAGAAAGGCGAGATCGTCGTCGGTGCGAAGCTGATTGTCCTCGGTGGTCCGGCGATGAATATCGGGCTTGGCGGCGGGGCGGCTTCTTCAATGACGTCCGGCCAGTCCGACGCCGATCTGGATTTCGCTTCCGTACAGCGCGACAACCCGGAAATGGAACGTCGCTGCCAGGAAGTTATCGACCGCTGCTGGCAGATGGGTGACGCGAACCCGATTCTGTTTATCCACGACGTGGGTGCGGGCGGTTTATCTAATGCGATGCCGGAGCTGGTTAGTGACGGCGGGCGCGGCGGTAAGTTTGAGCTGCGCGATATCTTAAGCGATGAGCCTGGCATGAGCCCGCTGGAGATCTGGTGTAACGAATCCCAGGAGCGCTACGTTCTGGCGGTTGCCGCTGACCAGTTGCCGTTGTTTGACGAACTGTGTAAGCGCGAGCGCGCGCCGTATGCGGTGATCGGTGAGGCCACCGAAGAGCAGCATCTTTCGATGAATGACCGTCATTTCGATAATCAGCCGATTGATTTACCGCTCGACGTGCTGCTGGGCAAAACGCCAAAAATGACCCGCGATGTGCAAACGCTGAAGGCGAAAGGCGAGCAGCTTGCGCGTGAGCAGATTACGCTGGCCGATGCGGTCAACCGCGTGCTGCACCTGCCTGCCGTCGCAGAAAAAACATTCCTCGTGACGATTGGCGACCGTACCGTGACCGGTATGGTGGCGCGTGACCAGATGGTGGGGCCGTGGCAGATCCCGGTAGCCAACTGCGCGGTCACTACCGCAAGCCTTGATAGCTATTACGGCGAAGCGATGTCGATCGGCGAACGTGCGCCGGTCGCGCTGCTGGATTTCTCTGCTTCTGCTCGTCTGGCGGTAGGTGAGGCGCTGACCAACATTGCGGCAACGCAGATTGGCGATATCAAACGCATCAAGCTGTCGGCAAACTGGATGGCGGCGGCGGGTCACCCTGGCGAAGACGCCGGACTGTACGAAGCGGTCAAAGCGGTAGGGGAAGAACTGTGCCCGGCGCTTGGCCTGACCATTCCGGTGGGTAAAGACTCCATGTCGATGAAAACCCGCTGGCAGGAAGGTAACGAACAGCGCGAAATGACTTCGCCGCTGTCGCTGGTGATCACCGCGTTTGCCCGCGTGGAAGATGTTCGTCACACCATTACCCCGCAGCTCTCAACCGAAGACAACGCCCTGTTGCTGATTGATCTGGGACGTGGTCACAACGCGCTGGGTGCGACTGCACTGGCGCAGGTTTACCGTCAACTGGGCGACAAACCGGCGGATGTACGCAACGTTGCGCAGTTGAAAGGCTTCTACGATGCTATGCAGGCGCTGGTTGCCGCGCGTAAGCTGCTGGCCTACCACGACCGTTCTGACGGCGGTCTGCTGGTGACGCTGGCAGAAATGGCCTTTACCGGCCACTGCGGTATTCAGGCAGATATCAGCACGCTCGGTGATGACTGCCTGGCGGCGCTGTTTAACGAAGAATTGGGCGCAGTGATTCAGGTTCGCGCGGCGGATCGTGAAGCCGTGGAGGCGATTCTGGCACAGCATGGCCTTGGTGACTGCGTTCACTATGTCGGCCAGGCTGAAGTCAGCGATCGCTTTGTGATTGCTGCCAACGGACAGACCGTGTTTAGCGAAAGCCGTTCGACGTTGCGTATGTGGTGGGCAGAAACCACCTGGCAGATGCAGCGCCTGCGCGACAACCCGGAATGTGCCGATCAGGAACACGACGCTAAAGCCAACGATGCCGATCCGGGACTTAACGTAAAACTGTCTTTTGATATCAACGAAGACGTTGCTGCCCCGTACATCGCGACCGGTGCGCGTCCAAAAGTGGCCGTGCTGCGTGAGCAGGGCGTTAACTCCCACGTTGAGATGGCGGCGGCTTTCCACCGTGCGGGCTTTGACGCCATCGACGTTCACATGAGCGATCTGCTGGGTGGACGCATCGGTCTGGGGAATTTCCAGGCGCTGGTGGCCTGTGGCGGCTTCTCTTACGGCGACGTACTGGGTGCCGGAGAAGGTTGGGCGAAATCCATTCTGTTCAACAATCGCGTGCGCGATGAGTTTGAAACCTTCTTCCATCGCCCGCAGACGCTGGCGCTCGGGGTGTGTAACGGTTGTCAGATGATGTCTAACCTGCGTGAACTGATCCCGGGCAGCGACCTGTGGCCACGCTTTGTGCGTAATCACTCAGACCGTTTTGAAGCGCGCTTTAGCCTGGTGGAAGTCGCCAGCAGTCCATCTTTGCTGCTGCAAGGTATGGAAGGCTCACGTATGCCAATCGCCGTTTCTCACGGCGAGGGCCATGTAGAAGTGCGTGACGGCGCGCATCTGGCTCAGCTTGAAAGCAAAGGTCTGGTGGCGCTGCGTTTCGTCGACAACTTCGGTAAGGTCACCGAAACCTATCCGGCTAACCCGAACGGTTCGCCGAACGGGATCACCGCGGTGACCAGCGAGAATGGACGCGTGACGATTATGATGCCGCACCCGGAACGTGTGTTCCGTACCGTGAGCAACTCCTGGCACCCGGAAAACTGGGGCGAGGACAGCCCGTGGATGCGAATCTTCCGTAACGCGCGTAAACAACTTGGTTAACGTAACTGCGTGATGTATCAAGCCCCTCCATGTGAGGTAATGCTTGTCAGTTAAGCATTATGGAGAACTTTTGATTCCGCTACAGGGTT
The DNA here is from genome assembly GCF_018342065.1 of Citrobacter sp. FP75. Classification (GTDB taxonomy): domain Bacteria; phylum Pseudomonadota; class Gammaproteobacteria; order Enterobacterales; family Enterobacteriaceae; genus Citrobacter. Next base: position 35,919 of record NZ_JAFDOE010000003.1, read on the forward strand.
CCGTTCACCTTAGCGGTATCATTTCTCTGAAGCACTGATACTCGTGAACGTGCAAGGGAGGTTCACCGCCACCTCCCTTGCATCCCAGGCTCCCGGCGGGAAAATCGTCGCTGCGCGATGTATTCGTCTTATTCCGTCTGTCTGTCGGGTCGGGGCCGAGCCTGCATCCCTGCAGGCCGTCCCCTCTGCCCGCATCCCTGCAGGCAGACCCGGTCAGCCGTCAATGCCTCATCGATTTTCAGCCGGACCACAGTCATCGCTTCCGAACTCTGATTTCCAGGTAAATCTGTTTTGCTGTTCAGATATATTCAAATAAAAGCGCAGGTGGTCAGGTGTGGGCTGGTCCGGCTGAAAATTGCCGACGTGTTTCCGTAAGGCCGGGAGAACCCGCAGGGATGCGGGTTCAGGGCGCGTTTTACAGGGACGTTTCCTCGCGCCCGGCCCGGTAGCCTGGAGGAATAAGCGGAGGGGACCACTAAGTGGCAATTTTCCCGCCGGGAGCCGGGATTGTTAAGGGTACGGCGATAGTACCCTTAACACGTTCACAGGGAGTATCGTTTCAGATAAGTGAAAAACATAAGGTGAACGTAGCAATACGCCGGAGGTAACAGATTCATTGTCTCTGGCTGTTTCATTAAAAGTTATCGATATGACCATTCATCTTCGTTAACTGAATGACGTTACTCCACGTGGGGAGGGGGAAACGCAGGCGAAATTTAAGTGTCGGGAAATCACGACATTGGCAGGATCGTGATGTCGTCAAAAAGAGACATTTAATTAAATGATTTATAATGGTTTTGTTTTTAAGTGCTACAGGTGTTGCTGATTGGCGACATAAGGCGCAAAAATCAACCAAAATCATTTGTAGCTCAAATTAGTATATTTCTCATATTTATCATTGTGTTAATAAAGTGTTTTGAATATTGGCACGGTTGCTGCATAATATTACGCAGTGGCTCATTCACCTTCTTATGTCAGCCCCTTCGGGACGCGCTACATAAACTTCGAATGACGCACAACAAGGTGCCTGCCGTCCAACTTCTGATATTAGCACTGCTATATCAATCTCCGGGCGAAACGTCGAGTTAGGCACCGCCTTATTCCATAACAAAGCCGGGTAAATCCCGGCTTTGTTGTATCTGGCGTTCCCCTCAGTTAGCATCAACTTATTCCCATCCATTGAGAGTAACGCCTTGAAGCGCTGGTCTGTTTTCCCCCGGTCTTTACGTCAGTTGGTTACGCTGGCATTTTTGCTGATTCTGCTGCCTCTATTAGTTCTGGCCTGGCAGGCATGGCAAAGTCTGAATGCCCTGAGCGCCCAGGCGGCGCTGACCAACCGTACCACGCTGGTTGACGCCCGGCGAAGCGAGGCGATGACCAACGCGGCGCTGGAGATGGAGCGCAGCTATCGGCAGTACTGCGTGCTGGATGACCCGACGCTGGCCAGGGTTTATCAGGGGCAGCGTAAGCGCTACAGCGACATGCTGGATGCCCATGCGGGCGTGTTGCCTGACGTTAAACTCTATCAGGCGCTGCGTCAGGATCTGAACGATCTCGCTCAATTGCAATGTAAAAACAGCGGCCCTGACAGCGTGGCGGCTGCACGTCTTGAGGCCTTTGCCAGTGCCAATACGGAAATGGTGCAGGCCACACGTACCGTGATCTTCTCGCGCGGTCAGCAGCTACAGCAAGAAATTGCGGAACGTGGCCAGTTCTTTGGCTGGCAGGCGCTGGTGCTGTTTCTCGTCAGTCTGGCGATGGTACTGCTGTTCACGCGGATGATTATCGGCCCGGTAAAAGCCATTGAACGAATGATCAACCGTCTGGGGGAAGGGCGTTCGTTGGGCAATACCGTTTCGTTTACCGGCCCGCGAGAGCTGCGTTCGGTGGGGCAGCGGATTATCTGGCTGAGTGAGCGCCTCTCGTGGCTTGAAAATCAGCGACATCAATTTTTACGCCATCTTTCACACGAACTCAAAACGCCGCTGGCGAGTATGCGCGAGGGAACCGAACTGCTGGCTGACCAGGTTGTCGGACCGCTGACGCCGGAACAAAAAGAGGTTGTCGGGATTCTGGATGACAGCAGCCGTAATCTGCAAAAACTGATTGAACAACTGCTGGATTACAACCGCAAGCTGGCCGATGACGCGATTGAGCTGGAAAGGGTTGAAATCGCCCCGCTCGTGGATAGCGTGGTTTCTGCACATAGTCTGCCCGCGCGCGCCAAAATGATACATACTGATGTGACGCTGGCGGAGAGCGCCTGCCTGGCAGAGCCGGTGCTGTTAACGAGCGTGCTGGACAATCTTTATTCCAATGCGGTGCACTATGGTGCTGAATCCGGTACCATTTGTATCCGCAGCAGTTTGCATGGCGCGACGGTGTACATTGACGTAATGAATACCGGCACACCGATTCCGCCAGCAGAAAAGACCATGATCTTCGAGCCTTTTTTCCAGGGAAGTCATCAGCGAAAAGGGGCGGTAAAAGGAAGCGGGTTAGGACTCAGTATCGCCAGGGATTGCATTCGCCGTATGCGGGGAGAACTGTATCTCGTTGACGATCATGCGCAAGGCGTTTGTTTCCGCATAGAGCTGCCGCTATCTGCAACGAAAAACCATTAAAATGAATCTAAGTCTGGTGAGTATGCCACACGTTGTTTTCCGAATGCTTAAACGACATTTTTTCCGCCGTGTATTATTACTGAGCTTGCCGTGCCTGGCGTTGGCTGGGTGTGTACCGAACGCGGTGGATCACATTATCGGCGATCCTTCGCAGGAGAAAATTCCGCCCCACCAACTGGCGGATTACCTTTCAACCGACTGCGCGGATATCTGGTCACTGCAGGGGCAGTCTACGGACACCAATCCTCTGTACTGGTTGCGCGCCATGGACTGCGCTGACCGCCTGATGCCAGTCCAGGCGCGTAGTGAAGCCAGTAGCTTGCTGACTGACACCTGGCAGGGGGCATTTAAGCGCGGGATCCTGCTTGCCAGCGCCAATATCACGCCGCCGGAAAGACGAGACGCAGTGACGCGACTCGATGCGCTAAGCCCGCAAATTCCGGCACAGGTTCGACCGCTTTATCAGGTCTGGTTTAGCGGGCAAACGCTGCAGTTACAGCTTGCTGAAGAACGTATGCGCTACAGCAAACTTCAGCAGGCGTCAGACAGCGATCTTGATACGCTGCGCCAGCAGCAACAGCATTTGCAGACACAGCTCGATCTCACCACCCGCAAACTGGAAAATCTGACGGATATCGAACGCCAGCTTTCCACGCGTAAGTCTGCTGGTAGCTACAATCCTGATGCACAGCACGGGAATGATAAACTCACCACGCCTGATAACGAGAATGGCTCTGCGCCGTCTGCTAATGAGGTAACGCCATGATAAGCCGTAAGTCCGCGCATTTACTGCTGGTTGATGACGATCCGGGATTGTTGAAATTACTCGGCATGCGTTTAACCAGCGAAGGCTACAGCGTTGTGACGGCGGAAAGCGGGCAGGAAGGGCTACGGGTGCTTAACCGTGAAAAGGTGGATCTGGTCATCAGCGATCTGCGCATGGATGAAATGGACGGCATGCAGTTGTTTAGCGAAATCCAGAAGGTGCAGCCGGGTATGCCGGTGATTATCCTCACCGCGCATGGTTCCATTCCTGACGCCGTGGCCGCGACCCAGCAGGGTGTTTTCAGCTTTCTCACTAAGCCGGTCGATAAAGACGCGTTATACAACGCCATTGACGGGGCGCTGGAACAATCTGCTCCGGCTACCGATGACGGCTGGCGTGAATCGATAGTCACCCGCAGCCCGTTGATGCTGCGCCTGTTAGAGCAGGCACGGATGGTGGCGCAATCGGACGTCAGCGTGCTGATTAACGGCCAAAGCGGCACCGGGAAAGAAATTTTCGCTCAGGCCATCCACAATGCCAGTCCGCGTAGCGGCAAACCCTTTATTGCCATTAACTGCGGCGCGTTGCCGGAACAGCTGCTTGAATCTGAGCTGTTTGGTCATGCGCGTGGTGCGTTTACCGGTGCGGTGAGCAATCGTGAAGGGCTGTTTCAGGCCGCCGAAGGCGGGACGCTGTTTCTTGATGAGATAGGCGACATGCCTGCGCCGCTGCAGGTTAAATTGCTGCGCGTATTGCAGGAACGTAAAGTCCGCCCTCTTGGCAGCAACCGTGATATCGACATTGATGTGCGGATTGTTTCTGCGACGCACCGTGACTTACCGAAAGCGATGGCGCGGGGGGAATTTCGCGAGGATCTCTACTATCGCCTCAATGTGGTGAGTCTGAAGATCCCGCCGCTGGCTGAACGTGCGGAAGACATTCCCCTGTTGGCTAACCATCTGTTGCGTCAGTCAGCGGAACGGCACAAACCGTTTGTGCGCGCATTCTCGACCGATGCCATGAAGCGTTTAATGACCGCCAGTTGGCCGGGCAACGTGCGTCAACTGGTCAACGTGATTGAACAATGCGTGGCGCTCACCTCATCGCCCGTGATCAGCGATGCGCTGGTGGATCAGGCGCTGGAAGGGGAAAATACCGCCCTGCCAACTTTTGTCGAAGCGCGTAATCAGTTTGAACTTAACTACCTGCGTAAGCTGCTGCAAATTACCAAAGGCAACGTGACCCATGCGGCGCGAATGGCGGGACGTAACCGGACGGAGTTCTACAAGTTGCTCTCTCGTCACGAGCTGGATGCAAACGATTTCAAAGAATAGTTTTCCGGATTATGTTAGGTTTATCCGATCAAAAGACAGGCGACCTTTTCAAGGAATAGCATGAAAAAGATTGATGCGATTATTAAACCCTTCAAGCTCGACGACGTCCGCGAAGCGCTGGCAGAAGTGGGTATTACCGGTATGACCGTAACGGAAGTGAAAGGCTTTGGCCGTCAGAAAGGTCATACTGAGCTGTACCGTGGCGCGGAGTACATGGTGGATTTTCTGCCGAAGGTAAAAATTGAAATTGTCGTCACCGACGATATCGTGGATACCTGTGTCGATACTATTATTCGCACGGCCCAGACGGGTAAAATTGGCGACGGCAAGATTTTTGTCTTTGACGTTGCGCGCGTGGTGCGTATTCGTACCGGTGAAGAAGACGACGCGGCAATCTAAGCCGCGCCGTGTTTGCCGGATGGCGGTGTAAACACCTCATCCGGCCTACAATATCCCGTAGGCCTGATAAGCGCAGCGCCATCCGGCATAACGTCATTACAGGACTTTATGCGGGCCGAAACATTCGTAATGAATGTTCTCGTTCTTCACGCCCAGATCAACTAACTGCTTCGCGGCAAACTGCATAAAGCCAACCGGACCACACAGATAAAACTGCATCGCCGGATCGCTGATTGCGCCTTCCAGTTTGTTCAGATCCATCAGTCCAACGCTGTCAAACACACCTTTCGCGCGATCGGCTTCGTTTGGCTCACGATACCAGGTATGCGCGCTAAAGCGCGGCAGCGTTTTGCCCAATTCATTCACTTCATCGGCAAAGGCATGCACATCGCCGTTTTCTGCCGCGTGGAACCAGTTCACCTGCGCCGTGTGTCCGGCTTTCGCCAGCGTATCCAGCATCGCCAGCATTGGCGTCTGACCCACGCCTGCGGAAATCAGTGACACTGGAGTGTCCGTTGCGACATCCATAAAGAAATCGCCCGCCGGTGCGGCCAGGTGAACGATGTCACCGACATTCGCGTGGTTGTGCAGCCAGGTTGAAACCTGACCGCCGTCTTCACGCTTAACGGCAATACGGTAGCCTTTGCCGTTCGGTTTGCGGGTCAGAGAGTACTGACGAATTTCCTGATGCGGAAAACCTTCCGGTTTCAGCCAGACGCCCAGGTATTGTCCTGGATGGTATTCAGCCACCGCGCCGCCATCGACGGGTTCGAACTCAAAGCTGGTGATCGCGAGACTTTGCGGTGTTTTTGCCACGATGCGGAAAGGACGAGTCCCTTCCCAGCCGCCATTTTTTTGGGCGTTCTCGCTGTAAATCTGCGCTTCACGGTTGATGAAGACGTTTGCCAGCACGCCATACGCTTTGCCCCATGCGTCCAGAACTTCCTGGCCCGGGCTGAACATCTCGTCCAGCGTTGCCAGCAGGTGACCGCCCACGATGTTGTACTGTTCGGGCTGAATCTGGAAGCTGGTATGCTTCTGGGCAATTTTCTCGACCGCAGGCAATAGCGCCGCCAGGTTTTCGATATTACTGGCGTAAGCGGCGATGGCGTTAAACAACGCTTCACGCTGATCGCCATTACGCTGGTTACTCATGTTGAAAATTTCTTTGAGTTCAGGGTTATGCGTAAACATGCGATCGTAGAAATGGGCGGTCAGCTTCGGACCTGTTTCGACCAGCAGGGGAATAGTGGCTTTCACTGTAGCGATGGTTTGTGCGTCAAGCATACGGTCTTCCTTTATCTGAGACTTTAATGATGTATATCAAATGCATCTTATAAAAAATACCCCTGCATTGTAAATGGTTCTTTGTAACTTTGCGTTGTAAAGGTTACAACGTGACAAATCTGCATCACAAACCTGAAAAGAAATCCGTTGAATTTCGCCATCTCTTTATTCTCCAAAGCCTTGTGTGCTGTGAAGGTAATCGTTTGCGTAAAATCCTTTGTCAAGACCTGTTATCGAGGAATGATTCGGTTATACTGTTGGCCGTTGTCCTACGGACCGCCTTTATAAGGCCAAAAATTTTATCGTTAGCTGAGTCAGGAGATGCGGATGTTAAAGCGTGAAATGAACATTGCCGATTATGATGCCGAACTGTGGCAGGCTATGGAGCAGGAAAAAGTACGTCAGGAAGAGCACATCGAACTGATCGCCTCCGAAAACTACACCAGCCCGCGCGTAATGCAGGCGCAGGGTTCTCAGCTGACCAACAAATACGCTGAAGGCTATCCGGGCAAGCGCTACTACGGCGGTTGCGAATACGTGGATATCGTTGAGCAACTGGCGATTGACCGCGCAAAAGAGCTGTTTGGCGCAGACTACGCTAACGTCCAGCCGCACTCTGGTTCTCAGGCTAACTTTGCGGTCTACACCGCGCTGCTGCAGCCGGGCGATACCGTTCTGGGTATGAACCTGGCGCAAGGCGGTCACCTGACTCACGGTTCCCCGGTAAACTTCTCCGGCAAACTGTACAACATCGTCCCTTACGGCATCGATGAATCCGGTAAAATTGACTACGAAGACATGGCTAAGCAGGCCAAAGAGCACAAACCGAAGATGATTATCGGTGGCTTTTCTGCTTACTCCGGCGTGGTTGACTGGGCAAAAATGCGTGAAATCGCCGACAGCATCGGCGCATACCTGTTCGTAGATATGGCGCACGTTGCCGGTCTTATCGCCGCTGGCGTATACCCGAACCCGGTTCCGCATGCTCACGTTGTCACCACCACTACCCATAAAACCCTGGCGGGTCCGCGCGGCGGCCTGATCCTGGCGAAAGACGGTAGCGAAGAGCTGTACAAAAAACTGAACTCTGCCGTATTCCCAAGCGCGCAGGGCGGCCCGCTGATGCACGTGATCGCGGCGAAAGCCGTGGCGCTGAAAGAAGCGATGGAGCCAGAGTTCAAAGTTTACCAGCAGCAAGTTGCGAAAAACGCTAAAGCGATGGTCGAAGTGTTCCTGAACCGCGGCTACAAAGTGGTTTCTGGCGGGACTGAAAATCACCTGTTCCTGCTGGATCTGGTCGACAAAAACCTGACCGGTAAAGAAGCCGACGCCGCGCTGGGCCGTGCGAACATTACTGTTAACAAAAACAGCGTACCGAACGATCCGAAGAGCCCGTTTGTGACGTCTGGTGTGCGTATCGGTTCTCCGGCTGTGACCCGTCGCGGCTTCAAAGAAGCAGAAGTGAAAGAGCTGGCTGGCTGGATGTGTGACATTCTGGACAACATCAATGATGAAGCCACTATTGAACGCATTAAAGCAAAAGTGCTGGATATCTGCGCACGCTTCCCGGTTTACGCGTAAGTCATACTGATTGCCGGATGGCGGTGTAAACACCTTTTCCGGCCTACAGGTAACTCACGTGTAGGCCGGATAAACGAAGTGCCATCCGGCAGTTATATGGACTTAAGCAAGATTGTTTCATCGACCAAAGCCGCCACTGGCGGCTTTTTCTTTGCCTGAATCCATTTTCTCAATAAACGTATTTCTCGGCCCTGATTCAACGTTACTGCGCCAACAATCACGCCATCCCGCAGGTTGAACCATATTGCTTTCTGCGCATCTGAATCGCCGCGTATGAGCCAGCTATCTCCCTGCATATCGCCGACAAACTGAAGATTATCGTGGTATTGATCGGTCCAGAACCAGCCTGGAGTCTTCTCCGGCAACGGCAGATTGAGCATCGCCGCAACGGCAGTTTGCGCCTGATTATTGGCGTTTTCCCAGCTTTCACAACGCTGCAGCGTTCCGTCTGGCAAACGCTGTACCGCCACATCACCGGCGGCAAAAATGTTCGGAGCAACGGTTGTGCATGAAGCATCAATGATAATGCCGTTTGCTACATCAAGACCTGCTTCACGGGCAAGTCCGTCGTTGGCGACAATCCCGATACCGTAAATCACGCTGTCTGCCTGAAACTGCTCACCACTTTGCAACGTAAGAGTTAGGCGCTCTCCCTCTGACACCTGCTCAATCGCATTGTTGAGAATAAGATGTACGCCTGCCTGCTGATGACGGGCGGTCAGGTAACGTTGTATCGGCGGTGGGGCGTTGCGGCCCATCACCGTGGCGGCCAGTTCAATGACGGTGACCTTGCAACCACGCTGCGTGGCGCTGGCTGCCAGCTCAAGTCCAATGGTTCCAGCCCCGACAATCACAATCGACTGCCCGGGGCTGAGCGCCTGGCGCAGACGCGCCGCATCCCCGGCATGGCGCAGCGTGAAGCAGCGTTCTCCGAGCGTATCCAGTAGCGGAAACGGGCGCGCCGCTGCCCCCGTGGCAATCAGTAACCGATCCCACGGGTAGCTCTGCCCGTCAGCCAGTACCAGCACCTGCGTTTGTCGCCCGAGCGTGCGTACGGCTACGCCCAGATGCAGCTGAACGTGATTGTCCCGCCACCAGTCCGCGCTCAGCACCGGCTGCAGTTGCGGCGTGTCGTCCAGCAGCATGGCTTTGGAAAGCGGGGGGCGTTCGTAGGGCAGATGCGGCTCATCGGAAAACAGATGTATTTCGCCGTCAAATCCCTGCTGGCGTAGTGCGGCCGCAGCCATTGCAGCGGCCTGGCCGCCGCCAACAATAGCGATAGTTTTTATGTGCATAACCCCTCCTCAGAGATCCAGTCCGGCGGCAACGTGACGAATACCGCGAATGCCCAGACCGGCATCGGCATTGATCATCACGCCGCTCAACGTACGGTTGTTGCGCCGTGACGCCAGCATCACATACGGGCCGGTAAAATCGGCGGGTTCCGGGAAAAACTGCAGCGGTAAGATGGCGGCGATTTTTTCCGGTGTCAGCGACTGCATAATCGACGTATCGCTCTGGCCCAGCGCCTGTGGGCCGCGCAGATCGGTCGCCATACCGCATGGCCCTACGCCGTTGACGCGGACCTTCGGCGCTAACTCATAGGCTAACTGGCGAATCAGTCCGGTTGCCGCATGCTTGCTGGCGGTATACAGCGGACCGCCGCCGCCGGGGTACCATGCCGCATTGGAAAGGGTAAAAATGATGCTGCCTTCGCTGGCGATAAGCGCGGGGGCGCAGGCTTTGGCTCCCAGCAGATAACCCAGCACGTTGACGTTGAATAGCTCGTTAAAACCGGTCTCCAGCGCCTCAGCAGAGGTGTTCACCAGCGACGCGTTATGATCCCAAATTCCCGCATTGCCGATAAAGCAATCGAGCGTACCGTACTGTGCGAGGATCTTATCCACCGCACGCTGGTAGTCGGCGTAGCAGGTGACGTTTCCTTCCACCGCCAGCACGTGTTCGCCAAAACGCTGGCGCAGGCTGGCGACTTTGGCGCTCGACAGTTCGAGCGTTGCGACCTTCGCGCCTTCTTCAATAAAACGTTCGACCAGCGCCAGCCCAAGGCCGGAGCCACCGCCGGTAATAAAGACCACGTTATCGCGTAAATCGCTCATCAGGCCTCCTCTGGCATATCAATAAACACCTCTCCACCTTCTACGTATACCGGGTAGGTCGTCAGTGGATCGGTAGCGGGCAGGCACAGCGCCTTGCCGGTTTTCAGGCAGAAGCTGGCGGCATGCAGTGGACACTCCACGGTGGCATCGTCTTCCAGATAACCTTCTGACATCGAGGCGTTACCGTGGCTACAGCGATCGTTAATGGCGTAGAACTCACCGCCAACGTTAAACAGCGCGATGACCGGCGAGGTGTCGAGCCGCAGCGCTTCCCCCTCCGGTAAATCCCCTACGGGGCAGGCAAATACACGATTCATCAGAATAGTACACTCAGGTTATGGGAGGCGATCACCGCCTGATCCAGCACGATCTCTCGCTCCAGTAAACGCCACTCATCGCCCGGCAGACGGCGCACTTTGTCCACGCGCATACCAACGTAAAAGGTTTCATCCCGCTCTTTTTGTGCGCGATATAGCAGGTAGTTGAGGCGCACGCTGAACACGTCGGCAACGTCGGTTTCACTGACCTGGCAGTTGCTAATCAGATGACGGGTGCGTGACGGCGGCTCCTCCGCCCAGGCCATGCCGGTTTCCAGCCGTGCAATCCGGCGCTCGAGCTGATCTTTGTTGTCGTTGAAAATCCAGGTGGTCGGCGGCTGCACCCCTTTGCGGCGATCTCGGGTCTGAGCATTCACCGTGGTACGCATGGTGTAGCGGATCTCGTCGTCAAGCTGCGCCAGCCAGTCGCGAAATTTCCAGTCATCCAGCAGGCTGGCTTCGTGGTAAAGAAACTGGGTAATACGATGATGCAGTTCCAGAGAAACTAACGCGCTCATTTCATCACCTCCTGCTGGTAAGCGGTGGTTTTTTCCTGCACTTCTTGCCAGCTTTCGCTGCTGAGTAAATCGGCCCAGCGCTGGTACATGCCTCGCGCGGCGGTTTCGGAGAAGATGTAGTTAGTGATCCCCGGAATGCCGTCTTCACGGCGTTTTTCCTGACCTAATCCCATTTCCAGACACAGCTGGCTGTTACGCGCCCGGTGGCCCTTCAGTAGTTTTTGAATTTCACACCAGTTTTCTGAATCATCCTGCTCGAGGAATCCGGCCGGGCCAAAGGCGCGGGTGGCGCTGTTTTCAAACGCCGCTTTCACTTCATCAGAGGCCGCTTTGTCGGTAATACAGAACGCCCACACTTCGACCTGATCCGGCCCGCGCGGATGCCAGACGCGCAGCGTGGCGGTGCCGTTCAGCCAGGAAAGCGTAGGGAAAATATTGTTGTGACCGGCCAGGCGCAGGGCGCGAACTTTACCCAGACGCTGCTCAGCTTCGGCGTAGGTCTCGCGGTAGTAGCTCGAAACCTCACCGTCGACCCAGACGTTGGCATCGGGGTTTTCGGTAAAGAAAAATCCGCTGCCGTGACCGTCCTGACCAAATTGCAGCGCATCTTTGGCCGTTTCCCACACCGGACGCGCGGTTTGTCCGTCACCCAGACGCTTATCGCTACCGTCGTCTTTGGCCCCCAGCACCTGCACGGCAGAGGCGTGGCTGAACAGTGCGTGGTACTGGTCGCTGGCAAACTGCTCTGCGGGGAATTTCCAGTTGCAGTCGATCACCCATTTCTGTACGCCACCGACAATTTCAGTGCCGCCTTCGCGACGATCCAGCACGCCGTCCAGATACCAGGCGATATCGCCGAGATAATCACGTAGCGCAGGCGCGGTAGTGTCCCAGTTACCGAAAATCAGCCCTTTGTAGCTCTCGACGCCGGGAACTTCGTTCAACCCCCAGTGGGACTTGCACAGCCCTTGCGGGTAGGCGCGTGGCTCCAGTGGCACGTCGATCAGCTCACCGTTAATGCCGTAAGACCAGCCGTGATACGGGCAGGTGAAGGCACGGGTGTTACCACAATCGGCGTAGCTGACGCGCATGGCGCGGTGACGACACTGGTTGAGAAAGGCTTTGATGCTGCCATCTTTCTGACGTACCACGACGACCGCATCCTCGCCCATGTAAGTGTTAAAAAAATCACCGGGCTTGGGGATTTGGCTTTCGTGGGCGAGAAACAGCCAGCAGCGTCCGAAGATGCGTTCCAGCTCCAGTTGGTAAATGTCAGGGTCGGTATAAATTCGTGGGGTTACGCGACCGTTTTGCGTGTCGATCAGTGAGTAGATGTCTAAATTTGAGGGTGTGGTCATATTTTTTAATCCTGAAAGCTAAGATGTATTGACCTTCTTTTTTTGTGCCATAAGGATGTTGCTGGTTGGTTATCAATCTGTGAAATAGTAAATATCTACCAGCTGAGACGTTTTTTCGATAACAAGGAGCAGGTCATGGAACTGAGGCACTTACGCTATTTCGTCGCGGTGGCGCAGGCGCTGAATTTCACCCGTGCGGCAGAGAAGTTGCATACCTCTCAGCCGTCGTTAAGCAGCCAGATCCGCGATCTGGAAGCCTGTGTCGGGGTGACGCTGCTGGTACGCGATAAACGGAAAGTTGCCCTGACGGCGGCGGGGGAATGCTTTCTGCAGGATGCGCTGGCAATCCTCGAACAGGCGGAAAACGCCAAAATTCGTGCCCGTAAGGCAGTGCAGGAAGACAACCATTTCTCGATTGGATTTGTCCCTTCCGCAGAGGTGAATCTGCTGCCGAAGGTGCTGCCGCTGTTCCGATTAAAACAACCGGACACACATATTGAACTGGTGAGCCTGATAACCACCGAGCAGGAAGAGAAGATCCTGCGCGGGGAGCTGGATGTGGGCTTAATGCGCCATCCGGTTTACAGTCCGGAACTTGACTATCTGGAGCTGATTCATGAACCGCTGGTCGTGGTACTGCCGGTTAACCATCCGTTAGCCAGCGAGAAGACGATATCGGCACAGCAACTGCACGGCGTGAATTTTGTCAGTACCGATCCGGCCTATTCCGGCGCGCTAGCGAAGATTGTCAAAACGTGGTTTCAGCAGCAGGAAAGCCAGCCCAATATCGTGCAGGTCGCTACCAATATTCTGGTAACCATGAACCTGGTCGGCATGGGGCTGGGTGTGACTTTGATACCCGGTTATATGAATAATTTTAATACCGGTCAGGTGGTTTTTCGCCCAATTGCGGGCGATGCCCCGACCATCGCGTTGCTGATGGCCTGGAAAAGGGGCGAGTTGAAGCCCGCCCTGCGGGATTTTATTGAGTTGGTGCAGCGGGGCCTGCTAGCGCCGGTTGAGGCCGAAGGCTGAAAACTGGCGATGTCCGGCCCAGATACCGTTGGTTAACCCTTGGTAGATTATTCGCAGAAAGCGCGTTTCAACGTCGAACTCATCCTCATGTGTCTGTTGCGCCGTAACCTGATGGGTTTTATTTACCACGACGTTCCAACTTTCACCATCAAGTGAGCTCTGGATGACATAGGCGTAAACCGCGTTTTCGTTGAAGACAATTTTGGTGGACGTAACGGGCTGAACAATGCCGAGATCAACCTGCCAGTAATGACCCACTTCGGCGTCGGCCGCTATCCATGATGTTGATGGATTGCCGTCATTGCCGCGTAAAGGCCCATAGTTCAGTGACTTCATGCTATCGGTATGTGCAGGTTGCCCTAAGGCCAGGTCCGTTTTGGCCTCCTGGTCAGGAACCACAGTAGTGAACAGCGCGCGTATTTCCGCAATATCCAGTTGGGTGCATGGCATGAAGTCATCTGAGGCCAAATAACGGTAAAGCGCGCTTTTTAGCTGCTCGCTAACGCCAGTGTGTGAGTGGGTCTCAATATTTAGCGTACATACCATCAGCCGACCCTGGCCCACCTGGCATTCGAAAAGGTTCGTGCTTTTGTGATTATGGAAAAAGTTAGGCGTCAGCAACGTTAAGGGCTTGCAGCGTTCAAGTGAATCTATATTCATTGCAAAACTATTTTCCAGCAATGATTTCCACTCCAGAGTCGCATAGTTTTCGCAAGGGAAATAGCGGCTAAACAGCGGGTGTTGATTATTAATGACCATCCCACAGGGATCTTTACTGGCAAAATGTACCGGGCTCCAGAAGACCGGAAACCAGGTACTGGTTGCGAGTTGCGCCACCTGATTTGGGGTGGGTAGCAACAGGATATTTTCCCCATTCTGCAAACGTGTTTCTATGGTTGGAGACCATTCATTGCAGAGGCTTATTGATGTTGGAAGTGAGGTTGATTCATTCTTTCCATAGACCCAAATATCCCATTGATTTTGATACGGGGTATCACGGATTTCGGCTTTGATCTGCATCGCCTGCCTTCCTGTTACTTGACTGAAAGGGGCGGAATGAATTGTCAGCGGCTGCTTCAGCAGCCCGAGAGGTACTTCATCAATAAATATATTCTGGGCAAACAGCACCTGCTGATTTTCGCCAATAATCTGTATTTGCAGCGTCACCTGATGAAGCGGATGTGCACCATAATGAGCAATTTGCACCTCTGCGACAAAATCATCATCACAGGTATAGAACAAAGTGGGTATCATCACCAGTGGTACGGTTTCACAGCAAAAATGGCGAAATGCTTCTGCGGGAACGATATTTTTACTGGCATAAAATGCATCAAGAATACCGACGGTTGCGGTGCTCTGCCCCGGAAAATCATGCAGGCTCAGTAGTTGTATACCGCCCATATTCCGGGTGCGCAGAGCGGCTTCTATTTCCATTTTATACAGCAATAAGGCTAGCTTGCCGGATGAGTGAATAAAGTCATTAAGATACGGCAGCAGATTTTTTTGCTCGAGATCATCGCGAATGCGCTGCAAATTCACTGGCGTTAAGCATCCGGTATAACGGGGAATTTCGGCTACGTTAGGGTAAATAACGTATTGTCCAACCTCATGAGAGATAACTGGGATCCGCTGTGTCTGGATGCCGGTCAAAAAATTCAGCGTGGTGGTTTCTGCCAGTTGATCGAGAAAGTATTGCCCGCGAACGCCTATTCCCTTCGACGATTGGGTGATGAAGAGATCGTCCTCTTCTGTAACCGTACGATCCCAGTTGCTGGTTAACGTATAGAGGATCTGCGGTTGAATGTTTTTTAGCCGCTGCACAATATCACGCAGAAGCTGAAAGTCACCGTTTAATTCGTTGCCATTACTGAAAATACAAAACGAAGGGTGAATGGACCATGTTCTGATAATTCGCTCGGCCTCTTCGGGGAGCCAACGGTAATGTTCTGGATATTTGCCGACCGGAAAATCCATCCAGTTATCCATCCATACCGGGCCTTCCACCTGAAGATATAGTCCTTCGCGGTCGGCGCAAATAAAGGCCGCCTCAGGTGGACACCAGGAGTGAAAGCGGACGTGGTTAAGTCCATGACGTTTTAGCTGTTGGAACACATGTGTCCATTCTGTTTCCGTTGTTGGCGGATAGCCGGTCAATGGGTATATGCAGCAGTCTATATTGCCGCGTAAGAAACGTGGTGTGCCGTTAATTTTCAACACGCTGTCGTGAGTGCTGAGTTGGCGGAATCCGGTGGTTTTTTCTATTACGGCGGTGATGGATGATGAGTCCGCGAGGTTCCGGATTTCGACCGCTAATAGATACTGATGTGGTGTAAATTCGTCCCACAATACAACGTGGTCGGCGAGTAAAAAATCGAGGGTAATCGTCTGTTGATCGGGGTTAGTCTGTTGAGATTGAACTTCTTGCTGAACGACACGACCGTCCTGTTCGCGAAGGGTTAAGGTGAGTATGATATTCCGCCAGTCGGCAATGACCGACTCCTTATCGATACATACTTTCGTCTGTCGACTCAGGCTATCCATGGTCACCAGCAGGTGATTCAGACGATGGCGATCTTGAATTTGTAGCTCAACTTTACCAACAATGCCGTTCCAGATAGTTTGCGTTTGATCGGTACGGGCACTGGGCCAATTGCCGAGGTTCTGGATATCGCGATTGTCGATTCGCAACGTAACCTGCTGTGTTTTCCCTTCGCTGATATAGCGAGTGATATCAAATTGATGTGGGGTCGAGAGGCTATCCTGGCGACCTAAGGTAAAGCCATCGACCCATAGCTGTGTTTCACCCATAATGCGTTCGAGAAATAAAATCACCCGACGATTGACGCCGATGTCTGTCAGGCAAATATCCGTTTGATACCAGACCGCCCCCTGGTACGTATAGTCAGTTCTCAGGCATTGTACGGCTTCTTTGGTTAGGCCTGGCGCTAATACATTACACTCGCCCACTCTGTTTTCAGCACAGGTGCCGGGAATACGAAAGCGGGTAGAATCTAAGCTAGTTTCGAACCATTTTTCATCGGTTCCTGTGTCCTGAGGGTCTATTTTAACCCGCCACTCGCCCTGTAGATTCACTGTCTTTCCATCATGTAGCTGCATATGTTCTCCTTTGCGGATTGAACTTATCAGGAAAGAAAGGCGGCTTTTTCCCCTGGATATATACCGCCTTTCTGCAGGTTATTTAGCGAGTTTCTTTCAGTATTTTGTCGCATTTTTCATTGTATGCCTGACCGTTGCCGGTCATTGCCGCCTGAATGCACTCCTGGTATGCCATTGGTGAAAGGGGGTCATTGCTGTCATGTATCTGCGGCGCAGGTGATGAGCTGGCGCAGCCTGCGAGGAAGAGGGCCGCGAGTACAGGTAGATACTTTTTCATGATTTATCCCCGTTTTTATTTTTCATTGCGATAAAGGGTGAATAACAGCGCTTGCGAAGGAACGTCTTGCCAGCTTTTACCTCCATCGGAGGAGCGACGAAGTTTGCCACCTGAGTTGTGTGCCTTGTCGCTGCTCAGAGTGCCGTAGCTGTTTGTGCCAACGGCGTCGCTGGGGGATGAATCCTGTGAACTGAATATCATTGCGTACTGTTTGTGGGTATCAAGACCGGTTAAGCGTGGCCACAGCGAATAAATGGCGGGCTGTGCAGGCAGATTAAAAGGTGGGAGTGCGGCGCTGAACAGTATTTTCTCCGGTGTGCCGTGTGCATTAAGCTGCACAATCTGCACCCGGAAGTTATCGCCCGGTACCGCATTGACGTAATTCTCGAATAGCCAGAAATCGATCTTCGGCAGATCGCTGTGATTGAGGGTGAAGGTTTGCAGTAACTGATTCGGCCCCTGAAGATCGAAGCGTTTTTCCCCACTTTGCGGTCCATCGCTGACGATACGCATTGCCGGAACGTTACTCGCAGCGTGGTAGGCGTTGATCTGCGGTGGCTGAACGTTCCCTTTACTGTCGAGATAGCTGAGGCGAATCTGGCGGGTGTTCACTGTCGGAAAAGCAAAGCTGCGGCGATCGCCAAGCAGATAACCACGGGTCAGTGGGTGCCACTGCACGCCATCATCCCATGACAGCGTGTAGTTGCGCATGGCGAACGGCGTGGGTTCCTGAATCGTAATCTGGTTCAGGCGGGTAGGGTGCGGGAAGGTCAACGTAAAGCTGTTATCCGCTTCACGTAGCTTCAGTCCAGCGGCCAGATCGCGCGGTGGCTGCACCGAGCTTTGCGGAGTAGGAGTAAAGTGCAAAATAGCCGTTTCACCCGCCGCGAGACGATAGTGAATTGCGTCGGTTTTTTGCTGCCAGCTCATGCCGTCGTATAGACTGCTGACCTGCCACAGTGCCCGGCCTGTTAGCCCCAGCTCTAACGCCGACAGCTGCCACGTTTTTTCCGTATCGCCCCAATTGGTGAAGGCGACATATACGCTGCTATCGCTTGCTCGCTGCACCAGCACTTCTGGACTATGTTCACCCTGATGATAAACGTTATTCAACGTTAGCGGACGGGCAGCGATGCCGCTGGACGCCAGCGCCAGCAGCGATTTGTTTTCCAGCCACGCGCTACGGTCTTCATCGACAAATGGGAGGTTATCACCTGCCAGCCAATGTCCGCCGTCCATTGCCACAGCGGTCGCCAGTCTCAACGCAGCACGCTGCCCGGAGCGGGCGTCGCCCTGTAGCAGTTGTTCCGGCACAAACATATCTGCGTCGTTGTAACGATACAATGTGCCGTTACTCCACCACGACAGCGCGCTGTTAAACGCCTGGCGTTCGATGCCACTGTAATTGGCGACCCCCAGCGAGGTATCGCAGGCGGTACGTCGGCCCTGGGTAAAAGCGGCGGGCAACAGGGGGGAAATGGATGCATCAAGGAAGATTGGCCGACTGGCTTTTAATGCCTCGTCGCGCATAATCTGCATTCCAAGGCGGTAGTTCTGGATGCCGTTCACTGCCGGGTCGTGGTGCTGGCCTTCATACAGCCCCATATCAAGAAAATCGAGTTTGATGTAATCAAAGCCCCAGTCGATATAGTTTTTGATATTGCGCCGTACGATGTACTGTGCTGCCGGGTGTGACATATCCAGCGCATAGCTGCCGAGGTAGGTCTTAATTAGCTTACCGTCTTTCCCTTTCAGACAGGCGTCCCGGTGGGTAAATCCGGTGTTATCCACCGGTAGATCCAGCCAGTTTTCATAAATTGCAAATGGCGTCAGATAGCCGCCCGCCTTAAGGCCTTTTTGATGCACGTGGCTGGTGAAAGCGCTCATTCCCTGCGGATACCCATCGGGTTGAAAGCCTCCATCCATATTGACGTACTCATAGCCAAGCGGTTTGAGATGTTGGGCGATATAGTCGGTCATGGCGTACATATCACGTGCCTTGCCGTAGCTGTCGTGGGAATAGAAAGCGTTAAAACCCACCGGCACGTTACCCTGCCAGGACATACCCGGCTCACCCTGATTGTAGACTGTACCGTACGTCTCCAGGCCGTCACGATAGTCAGTGAAGTACCCGAGAAAAAATAGATCGGATGCCACATGCGTACCGTGCTGCTCTCCGCCCCAGTTGTACAGCGCAAAGCGGCTTAACGGTGCATTGGCACTTTTTGCCTCGCCTAACTGCTGACTGCTTTTCCATCGTTGTACTGTCGCCGCTCCTGCCACCAGACCGTGGCGATTGACGTTATCAAACAGCGCTGTTACCCAGTGGCTGATGCCGTTGAACTTCACCATCGGTTCCTGCGGGTCGGCAAAACGATCGGTACCGTTCTGGCTCAGACCAAATTGATTGACCGGCGCTACGCCAAAATCAAAATTGTTGGTATAGGGCGTGGTGTAAATGCGCTTATCGTGGCCCTTGCCAATATCCGCGAAGGTAGCTGATATCGGCGTGAGCCGGGTGATCGTTAGCGGCGTCGACGCGGAGACAGCCATATCACTCAGCAGCCAGGGACTGTTATCAAAAAACCAGAAATCGGTGGTTAACGCGCGCCCATTGGCAAAACGAGCGGTTAACACCAACTTATTGCCCTGACCCCAGCGCTTGTCGTAAACGGTTTGCCACTGGGGCGTACGCTGTGTTGCCGACTGGCTGTTTAGCGTCAGTGCTGGGTTTTGCAACTGCGCTTCACTGTGAAAGCGGGTAATAAGCGGAGTATTGCGCCACAGTAGTGAGCCTTCGCCCGCGTTGAGGTTATAGCGCAGCGTGTAATCACCGTGCTGAACGATGACCTCATTACCTCGCTGGCTGAACTGCGCCGCGTGGGCGCAGGGGAGCAGAACGATAAGCAGTAGCCCTACCCATTTCAGTTGTTTGTTCATCGAATTCTCGCTTTGCGCAGGATTAGAAAATAGTGAACGGTGCGATCACATTGAATTTGATATCAATTTCATCCTGAAACATGTTGTTGTAGCCGCCACTGTAGTTTGGGTTGCTACCGTGGTTGTCGTAGTCGATGTAGTGAAGATTAAATAGCGTTCCCTTCAGGCGACCGGTTTGCACGGTGTGAGCGATGTTGAGCGTCCATGCGGATTCGTCGATACGCTGGTTCTGGTCTGCCAGTTCGCCATTAACGGTACAGCTGGTACACGGCTTGGCATTCCAACCATAGGCGTAGCCGACGCCGACAGCCCAGCCAGCGAGATCGTAGTTTTTCAAATCGTACGTGACCGCGGCGAAAGCAGAGGTTTCACCGTTGGCATCAAAGTCGGACGCAGCGTCCCACCAGATATCCAGACGACCGTTGGAGCTGGCGTAGGCTGGGGTAATACGTTGCAGGAAGAAGCCCTGATTACCTTCTGCTTTGACGGTTTGCGCTTCCAGGCGGAAGTCGAGAGTATCGACGGTATAACCAAGCGTTATCCCCTGTAGCCATGCCAGACCAGAGTATTCGTCATTGATGGAGCCGTAGGCGCCAGGCGTACCGTCACCAACCTTATCTTTAGCACCGTAAAACTGATAGCTGGTGCGCAACATGTTACCGGCGACTGGGAAGCTGTAAGACACTTTCCCCATATACTGATCCATAAAACCTTCGGCCTGTGCCCATGAAGCTTCCAGCAGAAGGTTGTTTTTAAAGTCGTATTTCATTCCTAGCGCCTGAACATAATCGATTTTGGTTTTATTATCAGCTGCGCGGAATTCATACATTTCGGTATACCATGGAGCTTTATACTTATCCGACCATAAATAGGAGCTGGAGAGCGTGCCATATTTACCGAAATCCCAGGAACCGCCCAATTCGCTACCCTGATAGGCTCCGGGAACAAAACCCCAGTGTACCGCTAATAGAGTTTGGCCGGATGGCTGGATATAACCGGAACGCATCCAGTAATCGTCATATTTTAATTTCATTGCAGCTTTATAGAGATTAAATCCGCCTTTATCGCCGGACCAGTCTTCGCCCCAGCGCTGGTTTGCCGAGCTAAGACTGATTTCGTTCGGGTGGGCTGCGTTGCCTGTTGCCAGGTTGGCAGCGGCAAATCCTGCGACATCGAAGCCAATAAAATCAGCGGCATAACCGGAAGTGAAGTCGAGATTAGCGTTAAATGTACCGTGATGGAGATCTTCCACGTAATCGCCATAAGTGGCGCTGCCCGGTGTCATATCGCGCTTATCGCGATAGCGCTGGGAATAATAGATTCCACCGGTTAAATGTGAGTCATCCCAGAACCCTTCGGCGTGTGCCGGGGAAATATAAAAAGGTGAAATAAGAATGATACTAATAAGGCTAAACAGAGGGATATTATTGTTTTTGGACATGAGAAAATCCTTCTTCATGACGAAGAATAAAATGGCTGTTTTATTAGGTGGGGGCGTTGCCCCCACATTTTAGATGACTATATGCGCGTCAGATGCCAGATGCGGCTGGTGTAGTCACGGCTAAGCGGCGGGTTAATCCACATTCCGCGATAGAGAAGTTCGTCGCCGCCTACAGAGTTTTCGCTATCATCGATGCGATAATTTGCATCTGGGTCAAGGCCCGCCAAACGTAACAAGCGTAGCGGTGCGGAGGCCTGACTGACCAGCGAGAAAGCCATCACCAACGCTTCGCTTCGATCGGGTGCAACGAACATCCATGCAGCGAAGTCAGCGTTGTCCCACGGGCTAACCAGTCGCCAGAAGGTGCCGAACTGCAATAGTTGGCGATGTTGCTTGTAGAAGGTAATTTGCTGTTTCACAGCGTCGTCGCGTTCGCTATCGCAGCGCATTAAGTCCAGCATCAGACCGTAGTTGCCGCTCATTGCTACGGCGCCGCGCATGCCCATGGTTGTGCTACGCCCCATCTGGTGATTTGGCACCTCGGAGACGTGGGCGCACTGCATAATTGGCGCGTAGAGCAGGCTGGTAGAGTACTGAATATGCACACGTGAAGCGGCATCGGTGTTGTCGCTAACCCATGCCTGTGGCATGTAGTAGAGCATTCCTGGGTCAAATCGTCCGCCACCGCCCGCGCAGCATTCAAACAGAATATGCGGGAAGCGGGTAGTTAGCGCCTCAAGCAGGGCGTACACCCCGAGAATATAGCGGTGGGCCGTCTCTTGCTGGCATGCAGGATGCGCGGTGCTGGAGCCTACTTCGGTCATATTACGGTTCATGTCCCACTTGATGTAATCAACGGGGTTTTCCGCGAGAAATACACTCATCTGGTTGAGAATATTGTCGCGAACTTCCTGGCGTCCGAGATCCAGAATATATTGGTTACGCCCTTCAGATAAGGGCTGATCGCCAGCATGAAGCACCCAGTCTGGATGTTGGCTGAACAGCTCGCTGCGCCGGGAAATCATCTCCGGCTCAAACCACAGCCCGAACTTCATTTCCATAGCATGAACGTTATCAATCAGCGGTCGCAGCCCTTGCGGGAATTTCTGTGTGTTGACAAACCAATCACCCAGCGATGAGGTATCGTCGTTGCGCTCGCCAAACCAACCGTCGTCCAGCATCAGTAATTCCACGCCCAACGCTTTGGCGTTAGTGGCAAATTTCAACAGCTTTTGCTCATTGAAATCGAAGTAGGTCGACTCCCAATTGTTGGCGAGAATGGGGCGCGGTTGGTGACGGTACGGTCCACGAGCCAAGTTGTCGCGATACAGATTATGGAATGCCTGAGACAGGCCATTTAAACCTTTATCGCTCCAGGTCAGTATCGCTTCTGGCGTCTGGAACTGTTCACCGGACGCCAGTTGCCAGCCAAATCCGTGCGGGTTAATACCCAGTAGCAGACGAGTCTGGCGGTAGGCATCTACCTCTGTGCGGGCAGTAAAGTTTCCACTGTAGGCCAGATGTATTCCACAAGCTTCGCCCTGCATTTCTGTGGTTTCCGGGCGCGCCAGACCGATAAACGGCTGCTGATGTGTACTGCTCGCACCACGCTTGCTATCGAGAACGTTGATGCCTGGGTTAAGCGTCTGGCGGTGCCATTGTCGCTCGCGGGCCCAGGCTCCGGGGAACTGGATTTGCTGCCAGCGGGCGTCTGGTAAATCAATGCTGCAGCTTAGCGCCCGAAGTATTCGCAGCGGTTGCGTCGAGCGATTGGTTAGGGTCGCGGAGCGGGTGATGACCGGATGCTGGCGGAAAATAGAGTAGCTCAGCTCAACGTCAAGGCCCGTGGCTGGGTCGGTGAGGGTAATAAACAACGTTTCAGCGTCGTTATTGTTTTCTACCCAAGTGGCTGGCAAGCCGGTTAACCCAGGCTTACCCATAACAATACGGTGCGAAACATAGTGCAAATTGCTGACCTGATGCCCCCCGGCATAGCGCACCTCAAAGGCTGGCTCACGATAATCACCTGCACCATGTCCCGGATACTCCTGCGGGGCAGTATCCAGCGAAAAGGTTCGGTCAGGCCATCCGGCAGGCGTTGGCGAAAATGAGGAACGATCCAGCGCTGGATAGTCGTAGCCTTGACTCCATGTGCTAAGCCGCTTCCCCCAATAGCAGTGAGTTAGATAACGACCATGGGCAATTGCTATTACATAGCTAATGCTGTCATTTTGCAGGTGAAAGGTCTGCGTATTTTCATTCCAGCTAATCATGATCTTACTTCCTGCTTGGTGTTATTGCGGCTGTGGATATCATCAAGGATTTCGAAGAAACGTTTTTCCGTAATTTCATATTTTGCTAGCGGGAATAGACTTAAAATGGTGAGAATTCCAGGGATTAGAGTAAAGAATAATCCAATCCATAATGCTGCTTGTGGGGTTTGGATCGCATGCGGCACATATCCTGCCCATGATAAACAAAATCCTCCAATGGCGCCGCCAATAGCACCGGAAAGCTTGGTTTTGAAAATGTTAAGAGAAAAAACCATTCCTTCTGAACGGTTACCGCTGACCCATTCACCATATTCGACACAGTCTGCTACCATCGAATAAAGCGCAATTTGACCTACGCCTCCGAAGAAAGGAGCCAATGTGCCAATGATAAATATAACCGAAATATTACTTTGGAAGAAAAACAGGAACATGCAAGAGAGAGACATTAAGAAACTGCTATAAATAGCAGTGTTCTTTTTACCTATTTTAGCTGAGATAAACGGTGAAGCTATAGCTCCGGCAACCTGCGCGATTTGCGATACTGTCAAAAATGCAGCGAGTGCGACTTCAGCATTTAAATTATAAATAAAGAAATAAAGCTGGAAAGTTCCGCGAATGATGCCGATAAGTTCCAGCATAAACATGCCGATTAATAGATAACGTAATGGGCGGTTTTGTTTCAGTAGCGTCCAGAAGCCTTTAAAGTTTTGTCTCTCTTTACGCGGAACAGCATGCTTTTCTTTAACGCCAAAAAAAGTTATTAACATACAAATCAAGAAAATGGCGCTAAAAATAAGTGACACTCCCCACCAGCTACCAACAAATTTTACCAACCATAGCGTTGAGGCACTGACGGTCAGAAAACCAAAGGTAGCAATGGTTCTTGGAATAGTTATCACCTTAGTTCGTTCGGTCGGATCCTGTGTTATTGCAGCAGAGAGTGACCAGTAAGGAATATCAATAACTGCAAAGCAAATGCTCCAGAGAATATATGTGGCATAAGCGTAAACTAATTTTCCGGCTTCCGATAAATCTGGGCTAAGAAAACAAGCTACGGTGGTTAGTGAAACCAGAATACTACCAATAAGAATCCATGGACGAAATTTACCCATTTTTGTATGGGTATTATCTACCAGAATACCAAGAGCAATATCGGTTGCACCATCGACCAGTCGGGCGACGAGGAAAAGTAAGCCGACGGCTGCAGCTTTGATACCGAAGCTGTCAGTGTAATAAAGCATTAAATATATGGCGATAAACGCATACATCACGTTCGCACCATAGCTTCCCATGCCATAGGATATCGCGGTAGTCCACGATACTTTATCTCGTGGATAATGTTTTTTTTCTACAGCCGCTTCTGTACCTGAACTGGTTAACTCCATTTGAGTTCCCCTGAATTGAATAAATGATCGGATTTAACGACAATGAACATCAACTTTCGGGTGGTAGCGTAGAGCAACAAGTGCAGGCGGACTTTGCGCCGAGATTTATATTTCAGTAAACAAAGATTACTAATCGTATTTTACATTACGGCTGATACCATAATCAGGCCTGCGCCAGCGCAGCTTCAACAAACAGATAGCCGATACCGGTGATTTGCTGCTGGCGAGTGAGGTTGCCAAAGCCGATTTGTGTTTGTCGGGTGCGTACGGCGTCGCCGTGATCGAAGGGGGTAAAACCGATTTGTCGGTAAATAGTTTGTAGCCACTTATCGCCAAATTCGCAGCTGCGGCCATAAAACCAAATTTGGTTAATGTTAAGAATATTCAGAAGGTTATATAACGTTAATCCGATGGCGTTAGCCGCTTGCTCTACCCACTGCACGACCTGTGCATCGCCGCTGTGCCAGGCTGCAATAAGCTGATTGCTGGACACGCTTTCAGGGTCTAAACCGGGTGGTGTGGGTCGTGATTTCAACCAGACCCTGGCCTGTTTTTTTAGTGCAGACAGCGAGGCAACGGTTTCCAGACATCCGTAGCGACCACAGTCGCAGGCGATACCGTCGCGATCAAAAATGGTATGACCAATTTGCCCGCTGCCGTTGAGCATGCCACGGTAGATCTGCCCGTTGATGACGAAGGATGAACCTATTCCATAGTCAACGTTAACGATGCAGAAATCCTCGCGGTTGCTGCTATTTTGCCACTTTTCCGCCAGTACCAGCATGATGCAATCGTTATCCACCCGCACTGACACGCGCAGTCGTTCTTCCAGCAGGTATTTAATTTCCACCGGTTTTTTCCACGGTGCCTGCGGCATGGTTTGCGATACCCCGGTATCCGGATCGACCTGGCCATGTACGCCTAGCGCGAGGTTGATCCGCCTGCCAGGATTACTTTTTTGCTGTTGCCGCCAAAGCCCCTCAATAGCGGAAAGCAGTGCTTCTGGCGTCGGGGCATTGACCTGGCTGTGGAGAAAATCACCAATCGGCGTCATCTGCGCATCAATCAATTGGCTTTCAATGCTGGTGGGAGTGACATTCATACACAGAATCAGCGGTCCGTCTTTGGGGATTTGATAATGCCCGCTGTTCATCCCTCTGGAACTGAGATTCTCGCTGGAGTGGCTGAGCCTGCCCTCGCCGACCAGTTCGTCGAGGATTTTGCTCACCGCCGGGATGGATAAACCGGTATGCGTCGCAAGCTGGGATTTACTCAAACGATTGTAGCGCCAGACAAGCGCCATGATGGCCCGGCGGTTATGGCGTCTTACTGTTTGGTTATTCAGTCCAGCTATCTGCATATTACTAAACCTTGTTAATAGTAATGCGTGAGCATCGCGTAATTTACCGGAAAATAAGTTCTCTACACTGCCATCCTATCGTATTTCACTGTGTTTTGTTTACTGGAGAATGGTTATGTACGGAGTGGTTAAGGTCTGGCAGGAGACCCTTACGTTGCCGACGTGGACAACGGGCAACGAAGACTCAAACCCGATGTTTCTCGAAAAACGTGTTTATCAAGGTTCGTCTGGTGCGGTGTATCCCTATGGCGTTGTGGATACGCTGACCGGCGAGCGGGAGATGCGTGAGTATCAGGGCATCTGGATGGAGAATGATTTTATTCGCATTCTTCTTCTGCCGGAGCTTGGGGGACGAATTCACCGAGCGTATGACAAGGTGAAACAGAGAGATTTCGTCTACTACAACGAGGTGGTGAAACCTGCGTTAGTAGGACTGCTGGGGCCGTGGATCTCCGGTGGCATTGAGTTCAACTGGCCGCAGCACCACCGCCCAACAACGTTTATGCCCGTGGACTTTACCCTGCAAGCGGGCGAACACGGTGAACAAACGGTATGGATGGGAGAAGTGGAGCCGATGCGCGGCCTGCAGCTGATGGCGGGTTTCACGCTTTACCCAGACCGGGCGCTGGTGGAAATTACGGGCAAAGTCTTCAATGGTAATGCCACTCCGCGCCACTTCCTGTGGTGGTCGAACCCTGCGGTAAAGGGAGGGGACGATCATCAAAGCATCTTCCCGCCAGATGTGACGGCGGTGTTTGATCACGGTAAGCGCGATGTCTCGGCATTCCCGATAGCCACCGGCACCTATTACAAAGTGGATTACTCAGCAGGCGTGGATATCTCTCGTTATAAAAACGTACCTGTGCCAACTTCTTACATGGCTGAAAAGTCAGGTTACGATTTTGTCGGCGCCTGGCACCGTGGCGAGCGCGGCGGGTTATTGCACGTTGCCGATCACCATGTTTCTCCGGGTAAAAAACAGTGGACATGGGGATACGGCGAATTTGGTCAGGCCTGGGACCGGCAGTTAACCGATACAAATGGTCCTTATATTGAACTGATGACCGGCGTTTATACTGATAACCAGCCGGATTTCACCTGGCTTGCGCCGTATGAAGAGAAAGTCTTCGTCCAGAATTTCCTGCCCTACAGCGAGTTATCTTCGGTGCAAAATGCCAGCACCCGGCTGGTGATGCATCTTGAACGAAACGCGCCGCAATTGGTTGTGGGGTTATATGCCGTTGCACCGCTTCATGACGTGCGGGTCGAGATTCGTGATGCCCGGCAAACGCTGTGGAGCACTTTTGTTACGCTGGAGCCTGGGCAGAGCTGGCAGGAGACGCTGAGTGAATGCTGGCCTCAGCGGCTGACGATGGCAGTCTTCGATAGTGATAACCGCCAACTGTTGCAATATGAAGAGCATATTGCCGAAGAGACACCGTTACCCAGTGCCGCAAGTGCGCCAAAATTACCCCACGAGCTGGAAAACGGTGAAGAACTCTATTTTATCGGCCAGCATATTGAACAGTACAACCAGGCCAGTCGTTATGCTGAAGATTACTATCGACGGGGAATAGAGCTGGATCCAGAGGATTATCGCAATAATGTTGCATTGGGCAATCTGGCGTTGAACCGCGCCGACTGGACGCTGGCCAAGAGCTGCGCTGAAGCCGCGCTTTCAAGAGCTCACCGGCTGAATAAAAACCCGCGTGATGGCGAAGCCAGCCTGCTTCTTGGCGCCGCGCTGGAACGCCAGGGGGAAGAGAACAAAGCGTGGGATTGCTACTACAAAGCGAGCTGGAGTGGAAACTGCCGCGATGCGGCGTTTTACTCACTAGCGCGCCTGGCGATGAAGCGCGGCGATGATGCAGATGCGCTGGCTAAAGTTGAAATCAGTCTGCAATTTAACGGTGGCAATAATCTGGCGATGGGGCTAAAAGCGCTGGCGCTGGCGACGGTCCATGGAGAGCAGGCGGCACAAGAATATATTGAACAGGCGTTGCAAACGCAGCCATTAGGCTACGCGCTGCACTATGCTCGCTGGGTAATCGGGCGTGCGACTTCTGCCGGTGAGGCATTAATTAACGTGACGGGTCGACGCGGGGTGAATGCCAGTACGTTAGCGGGTTGGTTGGTCTCACTCGG
Organism: Citrobacter sp. FP75; assembly: GCF_018342065.1. Classification (GTDB taxonomy): domain Bacteria; phylum Pseudomonadota; class Gammaproteobacteria; order Enterobacterales; family Enterobacteriaceae; genus Citrobacter. The sequence continues at coordinate 64,193 of NZ_JAFDOE010000003.1, forward strand.
TAAACTGCAGGATGCTCGTGAGCTACTGATGCTGCTGGATAGTCAGGAAACGCTGCCGATGCTTTGGCTGGCCTCGCTCAACAGCGATTCGCAGTCGTACCTGCAAAACGCGCAGCGCTGCTTCGCCAATCGGGTACGGTTCCCTAATACCCTTGATGAAGTTGTGATGTTGCAATCACTGCAACAGGACGCTTTCGCCTGCTATCTGCTTGGTTGTTTCTGGTACAGCAAGCGCCGTTACGATGACGCTATTGCTTGTTGGCAGAAGACGCTGATGCAGCAGCCTGATTTTGCTCCGGCGCATCGGTTGCTGGGGATCTATGCGTGGAATAAACAGCATGATGCCCGGCAGGCCTGCCAATATTTACAACAAGCAGTGGCGCTGGAGCCAGATAATGCGCGTTTCCTGTTCGAACTGGATTACCTGCAAAAACAGCAGGGGCGAAGTGTTGAAACGCGTCTGGCGCTGCTGACGCCGCGTCGTTGTGTAGCGCTAAAACGCGATGATCTAACCGCTGAGTTGCTTAGCCTGTGGAACGGCGTGGGGGCGTATGATCTGGCGGCTGAAGTGCTACGTGACCGCGAATTCCACCCCTGGGAAGGGGGAGAAGGAAAGGTTACCGGACAGTATCTGCTCAACCAGCTCCATCGTGCGTTGGATGCTATTCATCAAACAGAGATGGCGCTGGCGGTTGAATTACTCCAGCAGGGACTGTGCTACCCGCTTAATCTGGGCGAGGGGCGGCTGCCGGGTCAGAATGATAACGATATCTGGTATCTGTTGGCTTATTGTTATCAGCAACTGGGCGAGGACGAACTTGCGGGTCAGGCGCTGACACGTGCGATGCAGGGCGACTCTGGTCTGAGCGCGGGGCGTTACTACAACGATCAGCCTGTTGATTATCTGTTTTGGCAGGGAATGGCAATGCGCACGAGCGGTAAACATCAGCAGGCTGACATTCACTTCCGGGGATTCCTCGATTGGGTTGAAGGCAATCGGGACAACGTCCCAGAGACGGACTTCTTTGCTGTGTCGTTGCCGGATCTGGTCGCGCTGGACGCTAGCCCCGTGTTGCGGCATCAGCAACATTGCTTGTTTATTGAGGCGTTGGGCTACCTCGGATTGGGTCAGCGTAATGCTTGTCAGAATGCCCTGGCGCTGCTGCTGGCGCTGAATCCGTCCCATGATAAAGCGCTGCTGATAACTCATGCGTTGGCAAGTGGTCTCTTTGACTAACCTGGTTGCCGGGCGGAAAGCCGTCCGGCACTCACGAGATGTACCAATGACATTAATACGATTACAGAATGCGGCGCTGGAAGCTGATATTGATGCGCAAGGCGCAAAGGTGGTGCGGCTTATTTTTCACCCTCTCCAGTCACCGGTGTTGCATGAAAATCCGGCAGGCGGCCTGTTCCCTATGCTGCCGCTGGCTAATCGGGTGGCGGGAAACCGCTTCCTGCTGCGCGGTGAAGAGGTGGTTTTGCCACAACATGATGCAGACGATACGTTCTTCCTGCACGGCGACGGCTGGCTGAAGCGCTGGGAGGTGGTTACCGCGACACAAAGCGGCTGCTTGCTGCGCTTACGCAGTTGGCATCCGTGCGGTTATGACTATACGGCACAGCTGTGCTATCAGCTGGAAGCGTCCAGCCTGCATGCCTCGCTGACCCTCACCCACAGCGGCGAGCAACCGATGCTGTACGGCTGCGGATTCCACCCGTTTTTTGCCTTCGATGCACGCAGTACGGCGCAGTTTTCTGCCAGCGGCTATTGGCCGGAAGGGGAGCAACACTTGCCGTTACCCTGGCAGAGCGATATACCGCCAGCGGCTGATTTCACCCGTGCGCAGTATGGTGAAGACGCCTGGCTCAACGTGGGGTATTCAGCGTGGAGCGGGCAGGCGGTCATTCAACGTGATGTGATGAGGGTCACGATTTTAGCGCAAACTCCGTGGCTTATGCTGTTCAGAATGTCGGGTGAGGAGTTCCTTTGTCTCGAACCACAGACACATCCGGTGAATGCCCACCACATGCAGGGGCAGCCGGGATTGCAGGTTTTAGCTCAGGGGGAAAGCTGCCATTTTGCGCTGCAAATTCGCGTAGATTAGGGCAACTATCATGTTATCTGCCTGTTAATACTCTCTTGCGCCAGCCGGGGTTTATCGCCAGACTATCGCCTCCAAACGGGAGGGATTCATGGCTTTGCATTCCACGCGCTGGCTGGCGCTCGGTTATTTCACCTACTTTTTTAGCTACGGTATTTTTCTGCCTTTCTGGAGCGTTTGGCTCGAAGGGTTGGGGCTGACGCCGGAAACCATCGGTCTGCTGTTGGGTGCGGGGTTGATTGCGCGTTTTCTCGGTAGTTTGCTGATTGCGCCACGCGTAAGCGATCCCTCTCGTCTGATCTCAGCTTTACGTATTCTGGCCCTGTTAACGCTGGTGTTTGCCCTGGCCTTCTGGGCAGGAACCAGCGTGGCGTGGCTGATGGTGGTGATGGTCGGCTTTAACCTGTTCTTCTCGCCGCTGGTGCCGCTGACGGATGCGCTGGCCAACACCTGGCAAAAACAAATCACCATGGATTATGGCCGGGTGCGGTTATGGGGATCGGTGGCCTTTGTGATCGGATCGGCGCTGACCGGTAAGCTGGTGACGTTGTACGACTACCGGGTGATCCTGGTGCTGCTGTCACTGGCGGTGGCATCGATGCTGCTGGGTATGATGATCCGCCCGAGCGTACAGCCTGCGGGAGAGAGTCGCCAGCAGGAGAGCGCCGGATGGCCGGCCTGGCGTCAATTGATTACACAGAGCTGGCGTTTCCTTGCCTGCGTGAGTTTGCTGCAGGGGGCACACGCCGCCTATTACGGTTTTAGCGCTATTTACTGGCAGTCTGCCGGGTATTCTGCGTCTGCGGTGGGCTATTTATGGTCGCTGGGTGTGGTCGCGGAAGTGATTATCTTCGCGCTCAGCCATAAGCTGTTCCGCCGTTTTAGCGCCCGCGATCTGCTGCTGCTCTCCGCCGTTTGTGGCGTGGTACGCTGGGGACTGATGGGCTGGAGCACCGAACTGCCGTGGCTGATTGTGGTGCAGATCCTGCATTGCGGTACGTTTACCGTGTGTCACCTGGCTGCCATGCGCTACATTGCTGCGCGCCAGAGCAGCGAAGTGATTCGTTTGCAGGCGGTCTATTCCGCCATTGCGATGGGCGGCAGTATCGCCATCATGACCGTGTTCGCAGGCTACCTGTACCAGAATCTGGGCAGCGGCGTATTCTGGGTGATGGCGCTGGTTGCGCTGCCCGCCATCGCCTTGCGGCCTAAAGTGACGGCGCAGACATCGGCGTTATGATTCGAGGATTTTGCGGATCTGCTGTTGCTGATGCGGCGTAAGCGACAGATCCGCATGAATCAACGGTGGTGAAAACAGCGGCAGCGGCGTGGTGTATGGCGTAATGACGAGCGCCACGCCACGCGGCGAACCCTGTTTTTGAAAGTCCTGCATCGGCATATGTTTCACATTCAGCGGCAGCAGGGTCAGTTCACGTAACTGTTGCTCAATATGCGCCTCCAGCCGTTCATTATTGCCCGTCAGCAGGATGATTTGCTTCTCGTGCAGATCTTTTTCCTGCATCAACCACGCGCCAAAAATGACGGCCACCAGCCCCGTTTCTTCTTCCGAAAAATGCACATCGTACTCCGCCTCGAACCCCTTGAGGGCTTCGCGCGTGGTACGCACCAGCCGTGGATAGAGTCGGCTGAACTCTTCCGGCAGGGTGTTATCAATGCCAATCGCAAACATACTTCGATTCAACGCCTGGGCAAGATGTATGTACAGTTGGTCATTCAACCCTTGCTCGTCGCTGAAGCGGACGTTGCCACTCTCACGAAAACGCAGCACCAGCCGGGCAATGGCCAAATGCAGGCGGCGGTCTTGCTGATGGTTATCGCGAATCGGGTCCGGAATACGGATCATCGAGAACAGCAGCGCCATAAACAGCGACTCGCCCGGCGGCGCACTCTGCATCACGCGACGCTGCCAGTGACGACCAATTTCCTCGGCAAGCGTGTACTCGGCGCAGGACTGTGCCCAGCGCTGCTGCAGTGGATTGAACTCCGGGTTGATCCCGGCATGATGTTGCAGCAGGCAATATTGTAAAAACAGGCGCAGAAACTGGATATCACGGCATTCAAACGGCTTTTGCAGTCGGCGCGAACAGAGGTTAATGAGCGCATGTAGATTGGTGTCGTCATACAGCGTACGGGCGATACCGCGTTGTTTCAGCTCCATTTTTAACGCCGGCGTAAACTGCTCGGTGATAAAACCCGGGCAAAGCCGCAGACCGCGTCGTAGCCAGTGCAGAAGACACAACCGTTGATTGAGGGCTGTGCCTTCGATCTGGTAGCCGCCATTCTGCGTGGCGATGATGGTCAGCCGATGATAGCGCTGGATTTCTATCCCCGCGCCGATGATATCCTCGCGGACAACATCGTCATCGACGCCGTTGAGGGTGCAGAATGTCTGGGTGGTTGCTATTTGCCCCGGCTGGAAAAGCGTCAACAGCACATGGCAGCGGCGCTGGGGAGCAGAAAGTACAGATGGCGGGGCAAGCGTTGACATCATCTGTAGGGTCTCCCGAAAGTATGTTTGATAAGAATAGCTAAAGTTTGCCCATAGATTTGAGGAATGGAATCCTTTCCACCAGGAATGCTGGAGAGCGTCACAGAATTTTTAACGTGCGGAACAGATAGTGGGAGTGGAACGCAGCGCATTAATCCGCTTTTTCACTGTTTTATCTTTTGATTAAACATAAAAAAACACTACCAGTGGCTGTACTGCTTGTTAGTTAAGCATGATGGAGAACATGTGATTTCAGCTCAGGGTTTCGTTCACCTCAGCAGTGTCACTTCAGAGAAGTGAAAAACATAAGGTGAACGGAGCAATATACCGGAGGCAACAGATTCATTACCTCCGTAACAGCTGTCTGGCGTTATTGCTCGCGACTCAGCGTTAACCCCACATCACCGCCTGGATGTACGGCCAGCAGCGTTTCCTTTGAATAACCGCTCTCGCTCATCAGACAGGCGCAGGCGGCATCAAAGATCGCCAGTACCAGAATAATGGAGGTGGTGGCGAGCATATCCAGCGGATCGGCCTCGCGCTGTATGCCGGTAGAAATCACCAGCCTCGATGCTTTAGCGATAGCCGAATCGGCGTTTTCAGTCACGCTGACTACCGGCACGTTCTTCCCGGCAAGCCCTGGCAGCAGCCGAGTGAGCTCATCCGAATTTCCTCCGCGTGACAGCATAATGACCAGATCGTCGGCGCGTAAAAAACCCAGATCGCCATGCGCCGCATCCGTCGCATTGAGGTAAATCGCCGGACGTTCCACGCAGGCCAGCATATGCGCGACTTTACGCGCGGCAATACCGGAAGTGCCAACGCCGGTGACAACGATTTTCCCTGTGCAACCGCGTAATTCAGCCATCAGTGACAGCCAGAGCGGTTCAGTCAGATGCTGTCCCAGTCCTGCCAGAGCCTCGCTGTAGAGCTGGAATACGCCGATGGCCTGAGGCCATGAATTACTCATGCATCCTCCTGCATCAACTGGCGGTATTTCATATGATCCTGGTACATCTCGTGGAACACCCGGTATTTGCGATCGTAGTACTGCTTAATGCGGTTGGTTTGTGGGGTGACCGTTTTACCAATGCGGCTCATTGCCGACATCGCTTCCGGGAAGGTATCGAATACACCCGCTGCAATGGTCCCCATCATGGCACTGCCCAGTAGCATGGCTTCGCTCTCTTCCGGCAGCAGCATCGCGCAGCCGGTAGCGTTGGCATGTTCCTGAACAAAGATCGGGTTTTTCGTCCCGCCGCCGCTGGCCATAATCGTATCAATGGTGTAACCGCTTTGATTCATCGTTTCAATGATATGGCGCGTACCGAGCGCAATGGCCTGAATGGTCGCCAGATACTGCAGCGCCATATCTTCAGGCGTGCGGGACAGCTTCAGCCCGGTGATCGCACCGGTGAGCGTGGGATTGGCGCGTGGTGAACGGTTGCCGTGGAAATAGGGCAGGATATGCATATCGCGGGTCAGGAAGGCGATATCTTCCGGCTCACCGGCCATTTTACGCAGCAGTGCATTCAGCACTTCATAGATGGTCTGCCCCTGAGACTTAGCCTGCGCCAGCAGGGTTTCGTAACACGGATGTGACTGAATAACGTGGTCGATTAACGCGCCCGTAGCCGACTGTCCGCCTTCGTTGAGCCAGTATTTCGGCAGGACGGCAGAGTAGTAGGGGCCCCAGACGCCGCCGATAAAGCGCGGCTCTTTGGAAATCGCCATATGCCCGGTAGAGGTCCCGCCAATCAGCGCGACGCGGCGATCGAAATCAGCCACCTCGCCAGAAACACCGCAGGCGCCAAGCGTGCCGAGCGTGCCGGCGTGGGCATCGATAATCGACACGCTGACTGCAGTTCCTGGGATCAGCCCCATTTCGCTGGCGGCCCGTGCAGAAAGGCCATGACCGAGCGGTTCCCCCATGGTTTTCACGTAGCGGCCAATTTTGGCGGCATCGTGTTCCAGCAAGTCTTCCAGCCCAATCTGACGAAAATAGCTGGCATCCCACTTATCTTCATGGCCCATATAGGTCCATTTACACACCGTCGAGCACAACGAGCGTGTGTCGTCGCCGGTGGCGCGCCAGGTCAGGAAATCAGGCAGATCAAAATAGTAGCCTGCATTGGCCCAGGTGTTGGGCATATGTTGCTTCAGCCACAGCAGTTTGGGCGTCTGCATTTCCGGCGAAATAATGCCGCCAACGTAATCCAGCACCCGATGATGCAGGGCGTTAATACGCTCGGCCTGGGTAATGGCACGGTGATCCATCCACACAATAATGTTCTGTTCGCTGCGCCCGGAAGGGCTGATGGTCAGCGGTTTGCCTTCTTTATCCAGCACCACCAGTGAACAGGTGGCGTCAAAGCCCAGACCTTTCACCTGAATCGGGTTGATATCTGACTGGTTAATCGCATCGCGAACCGCGTTACAGACTGCCTGCCAGATGTTATCGGAAGACTGCTCAACGAAATCGGCCTGCGGACGGTAAATCTCGATGGCCCGACTGGCCTGACCGACCATTCTACCGTTGAGATCAAACACGCCAGCACGGGCGCTACCGGTTCCGACATCCACACCAATAAAGTAACTTGCCATAATTTTTTCTCCTGAAATCAGGCTTTACGATTCTGTAATGCGATAAAGAGGATCAGCACCGCGCCCCACAGCGCCATCGTCAGATAGCTGCTGACCCCCAGCAAGTTAAGGCCGCTTTCCAGCATTTGCAGCACAATCAGCGCCAGCACCAGGCCGATGATGCGCCCGAAGCCGCCATCCGGGTTGATGCCGCCGAGTACGGAAGCGAGGATGGTGACCAGCAGGTAGGACTCACCGTATCCGGCTTTCGCCGAGTTGAATTTCGCCATCATCAGAATGGCGGCGACCCAGCCGAGCAGGGCAGAAATAACGTACACGGAAATTTGTACCCGCACGGTATTCACGCCGCTGTAGCGGGTAGCCTGTTCATTGGACCCGACGAGATACAGGCTTCGTCCCAGCGTGGTGTGCTCCAGCAGCACCCACAGAAGGATGGCCACGAGGAAAAAGAGCAGCAGCGCCACGGGGATACCGGCAAGGGTGCCGTTACCCAGGTATTGAATGGCAGCCGGAAATCCGGAAATGACCGTGCCGTTGGAGAGCAGAATATTCAGCCCGGAGATAAGCGTCATGGTGCCGAGCGTGGCGAGGATCGGCGACACGCCGACCCAGGCAATCAGCGCGCCGTTCAGCGTGCCGATAGCTACCGCCACGGCGGCACCCGCCAGCAGGGCGATGACCAGGAACAGTGGGTTATCCGGGTGGGCGACGATGATGGCTGCCATCACCAGCGAGCAGGCATTAGCTCCGGCAATAATCGACAGGTTAATGCCGCCGGTCAGCATGGTCATGCCCATTCCCAGCGCCAGCATGCCGAGGATCGGTAGCTGTGAGCTGATGGACTGAAAGTTAGCGACGCTGAAAAAGCGGCTGCCGAGCAGGGCCGAGAAGACCAGCGCGACGACTACAATAATGACGCATTGCAGACGAATGATGGCATCACCGGGTAAAAATCTGGCGATTGTTTTCATCTCAAAGCTCCCTTGCCAGTTTGCGTTTTTCGTTCCAGGCCGTGGCGCTAATGCTGACCAGGATAATGGCGCCGCTGAACACGGTGTGCCAGTAAGAGGAGACGCTCAGCAGCGTCAGACCATTTTGTAAAAAGGCCAGCAACACAACGCCGAGCAGCGTTCCGGTCAATGTACCGCGCCCGCCGCTCATGCTGGTTCCGCCGAGCACGACTGCTGCCAGCACCGTTAGCTCAAAGCCGAGCAGTGAATTGGGTGCGACAGATTGAGTGATCTGCGCCTGCACTACGGCGGCAACGCCTGCCAGAATGCCCATGTAGCCATACACGTAGAAATGCAGCTTCAGCAGGTTCAGACCCAGACGTGAAGCCGCGTCGCGGTTGCCACCCATGGCGTAAACCTGACGGCCCAGGCGGGTATAATTCATCAGCACGGCGGTAACAATAATCACCGCTGCCAGGCACAGCAGGGGCAGGGTCAGCCCGTAGTCGTAGCCGTCCGCGGCGGTAAACGAGAACCAGTTGATGCCGTTCATAAACCAGTCCGGGAAGCCGTACAGCCAGGTGCCTTTGGTGGTGTACACCAGCAGGCCGTAGTAGACGTTCAGCGTGGCGATGGTAATGATGATCGCCGGGACGCGCAGCCAGTAGACCAGAAAGCCGTTGATAAGCCCCAGCAGTAGTCCGACGGCAATGGCAATGACCAGCGCCAGCGCAAAGTTTCCGCCGTGGCCGATCACCCAACTGGCCATTGCGTACTGGGCAATGGCGGTCATCGCCGGGAATGAAATGTCGATCCCGCCGGAGATCAACACCACAAACAGCCCACAGGCGAGGATGCCGAGAATGGCATAGCTGGTGGCGACGTCCGTCAGATTCCCCAGTGACAGGAACTCATCGGTACTGATGCTCAGCCCAACGGCCAGGGCCACGACCAGCAGGCCCAGCCAAAATTCGTGTTGTCCGATTAAACGGGAGAGATGCATCTTATTCATTGATTACCTCGACCACTTCAGCAATCTCCTCTTCACGACAGTGATGAGGATTAAATTCCGCCACCAGTTTACCGCGACGCATCACCAGCACACGGTGGCTGTTGTAATAGGCTTCCGGGATCTCATCGCAGATCATCAGCACCGCCATCCCCTGTTCTGCCAGGTCGCGGGCAATCTGGTAAATGCCTTCTTTGTTAGCGATATCCACGCCTACGGTCGGGGAGTCGAGGATCAGGATGTGCGGATGGGTCGCCACCCATTTGGCAATGGCGATACGCTGGGCGTTGCCGCCGGAGAGCGTTTTGACCGGCAGGTGTGGATCGGACACTTTGATGTTCAGCTCGCGGATCAAATCGGCGACCAGCTTTTGTGCTTTACCATGATCGAGCAGACCGCTGCCGGTATGCAGCTGATCAAAGACCGTAACGATGGTGTTGTCGTAGATCGACTGTTCCATGATCAGCCCCTGCGTCAGGCGATCTTCTGAGACGTAGCCGATCCCGTGCTTAATGGCATCGTGGTTATTGCGAAGCCGGACCGGCTGACCGTTAATGCGCATTTCACCGCTTTCCGGGTGGGTCATGCCGAACAGGCTCAAGCAAAGCTCGGTGCGCCCGGCGCCCAGCAGGCCGACAATCGAGACAATCTCGCCGCCGTGCAGCGACAGATTGATATCCTGATACTTCCCGCGACGGCTCAGGTTGCGCAATTCCAGCAAGGGTTCCCGATCGTCGAATGATTTCTCCGGCAGCGGGCTGTAATGGAAGCGTTGTCCGGTCATCAGGAAGGCTAACTCGTGGCTGTCCAGTTCGCTGGCAGGGTATGTGCCTACCAGTTTGCCGTCGCGCATTACGCTGATGCGATCTGCTACTTCCATCACTTCATCCAGACGGTGGCTGACAAACACCACGCAAATACCGGCAGCTTTCAGCTCGTTGACCACCCGCAGCAGGCCGTTGACTTCCTGACGGGTTAACGAAGCGGTCGGTTCATCCATGATGACCAGCCGCGCATCGGCGGCAATCGCCCGGCAAATAGCCACCAACTGGCGGTCGGCGATGGAGAGTTTCTCTACTTTTTTGTCAGGGTCGAGAGTTACGCCGATGCGTTTCATGGCCGCCAGTGCTTGTTGCTTCATGGCGCCACGACGTACCCAGATATCGCCGCCGGGCAGGTAGCGGTTAACCGCAATATTTTCCGCGACGCTAAAATTAGGGAACAGCGACAAATCCTGGTAGATAACCTGGATGCCATAGTGGGACGAAAGCTGAGGCGTCAGGTGATGGAACAGTTTGCCATCGAGTAAAATCTGCGCCCCTTTTTCCGGGTGATAGACCCCGGATATCACTTTAATAATGGTGCTCTTACCACAGCCGTTTTGGCCTGCCAGACAGTGAACTTCGCCTTTTTTCAGCGTCAGATTCACGTTATCCAGCGCCAGCACGCCCGGGAATTGTTTGCTGATATTCTCAAGAGTGATAAATGCGGTGGTGTCTGTCATGGACAATACCCCTGCGAGCGTCCTGACGGACGCTGAGTGTTAGTGTGGTGGATAGCGCCGACCAGACGGTCGGCGTTAAGGTTTCCCTGGTGTTGGCAAAAGCCTTAGAAACCGAGTGATTGTGCGTTGTCTTTGGTGACTTCGAGGATCTTGTTAAAGCGGATCACTTTCTTATCCATGTCGATATCGGCTTTCCCTAAACCATCAATACTGAGATCGGCATTGACCTCTTTACCTTGCAGAAGTTGGTCGGCAACCGTGACCAGCGCGTAGCCCGCATCTTTTGGATCCCACAGCAGCGCTTTTTTGATATCACCGCGCATCAGGTAAGGCGCGGCCTGGGCTGGCATGGCGATACCGACGACGGCAATTTTATCTTTGGCGCGTTTTTTCTGTACGGCCTGCCCTGCCCCGATAGGACCCAGCGAGCCGAAACCGATAATCCCTTTCATCTGCGGATAGGTTTTCATCAGATCCAGCGTAGTTGAGTAAGACTTATCGATACTTTCCGCCACTGGCAGACGTGAAGTGACTTCGAACATCTCCGGGTATTTTTCTTTCTGATACTTAATCGCGTAGTCGGCCCATGCGTTATGCAACGGCACGGTCAGTGAACCTACGTAGATGGCATAACCCCCTTTGCCGCCCATATTTTTTGCCAGCTCATCGACGTTGGCCTGTGCGTATTTTTCACTGTCGATGGTTTCGATATCCCACTGGCCGATCTGCTCGTCCGGGGATTCGTGCGTCAGGACCACAATGCCTTTCTCGCGCGCTTTTTTCAGTACCGGTTCAAGGACCTTGGCATCGTTAGGTACCACGATGATCGCATTGACGTTTTTGGCGATCAGATCTTCAATCACTTTCACCTGCTGAGCCGGATCCGGCGTAGACGGACCGGTCTGGTAAGCGTTCACATCCAGTTTTTTTGCTGCTTCGTTAACACCGGTTTCCATGCGGTTAAACCAGGGAATACCGGTGACTTTGGCAACCACAGCAATTTCATATTTTTCCGCCGCAAAGGACGTGCCGGACAACATGCATGCAGAAACCAGGGTTGCACTGAGTAATGCGAGTTTGAATTTCATAGTTGTACCTTTAGTAGGGGGCAGGGCATGTCACGGCGTGAGGTTATCAACGAAGGGAAGAGGTAATGAATCATAATTCTGCTGGATGTGATCTATGCCCATTTTTGTAATTTTACAGATCTAATTTGGTTAATTTTTGGTTAATTTTTGGATTTGATACCTTCATGCGATCATTTTTATTGTTAATAATCAATTAAAATGAAACTAAAAATTAACATTTAATTATCATTTTATTTAAAGAGAAGCGGTAAAACGTCATTTCTGTCGCTGCCGACAACAAAGAAACTTTCGAAATTGAGAACTGAATCGATACCGGAAAAGAGGGCTCAATATTTTATCGTTCAATGCTATCCTCAGCGCATTCTCGCCAACGACTTCCTTTTCATGGCGGGCTGGATTTATCGTGGAGAACTCATGCAGCGCGTTAAACGCATTATTGTAACGTTGTTTCTGACCATCCTGTCCTTTGGCGCGGGCGCGCATCCACACAGCTTTATTCATCTGAAAACAGAGTTAGTGAGTGAAAATAACCAGTTTGTGGCGTTGAAAATGCGCTGGACGATGGATGAAATCACCTCTGCTGACCTGTTGTACGATGCGGGCAATGCTAAACCCGGTGACGAGATCTGGAAGAAGCTGGCGGCGGAAGTGATGGCTAATGTTTTGGGGCAGCACTATTTCACCGAAGTGTGGCACAACGGGCAGAAGGTAAAATTTAAAAATCGCCCGACGGAATATGGCATGGAACGCGAGGAACACCAGGCGGTGCTGACGTTTGTACTGCCGCTCGCCCAGCCGCAGCCGCTTGCCGGACAGACCTATGTTATTTCCACGTTTGACCCGACCTACTACGTGGATATGAGTTATGACAATGACACCGATGCCCAGCTTGCGTCGGGCTTGAGTACACATTGTCAGATTAGCGTACATACCCCGACGCCCAATGAACAAACGCTGAGCTTTGCGCAGTCGCTGGATAAAGAAGACGCGCCGCCGGAGGATATGGATTTGGGTAAACAATTTGCGCAGAAGGTGACGGTGCAATGTCAGTAGTGTATCAACAACGTACAGCCGGTCGCCGCTGGCTCATGCTATGGCCGCTGGTGGTATTCTTGCTACTGGCGGCAGGCGGTGTACTGTGGTTATGGCAGGCCTGGCCACAGGTGATGGTGAAAAGCATTCTCTGGCAACGGGATGTTAATCAGCAGATGAGCAGTCTGCTGAAAGCGGTTGCCGCCAACCCCACCCGTGCGGGCGGATCGCTGCTGCTGTTTAGTTTTATTTATGGGGTATTGCACGCACTGGGGCCGGGGCACGGGAAAATCGTCATCACCACCTGGCTGGCGACGCATCCCTCGAAGCTGAAGTCGAGCATCGGGCTAACGCTGGCGTCTTCCTTATTACAGGGGATGGTGGCGATAGGGCTGGTGGTGGTGGTGCTCACGGTGCTGCAACTGCCTGCCCGGCAACTGCACATGAGCAGTTTCTGGCTGGAGAAAGCCAGCTATGCGCTGGTCGGCGTGCTGGGGATTTTGCTGTGCTGGCGGGCGTTGAGAAAATTACGCGCGCTGCTGCTGCGTCGACCGAAATTTACCGCCTTCACACCGCATCATGTGCATAACGAACGCTGCGGCTGTGGGCATCAGCATCTACCCAACCCGGAACAGATGCAAAGCGGTGATGACTGGCGCGCTCGGCTGATGATTATTCTCTCCATGGGCATGCGTCCCTGCTCTGGTGCAATTATGGTATTGCTGTTCAGTAAAGTGGTTGGCGTCTTTAGCTGGGGCATGGCGTCGGCGCTGGCGATGGCGGCAGGAACTTCTTTGACGATTACGTCACTGGCTTTGTTGGTACACAGTTTTCGCTCGCTGGCGGTGAAACTTAGCGGACATAAAGCGCCGGTGCTGTGGCGACAGATTGGCTGGACCACGCTGGCACTGGCCGGTGGTGTGATTTTAGTCGTTGCTGCGGTGGTGATGTGGGTAAGTGCGGTGCCGGTGGGAAGGGGATTACGACCGTTTTAGGTTAGTGAGCGGTATGAATTGTAGGCCGGATAAGACGCGAAAGCGTCGCATCCGGCACCACAGCCGATTAACGCTTCAGCGCGTCGCTCAGTTCGTCACGCATGTTCGCCAGCATGGCTTTAACAACGCGCGGATTACCTGCAACGATGTTGCCGGTCGACATGTAGTTATGACCGCCGGTGAAGTCGCATACCAGTGCGCCTGCTTCACGAGCAATCAGTTCACCTGCGGCAAAATCCCACGGTTTCAGACCGATTTCGAAGTAACCGTCAACGCGTGCAGCGGCAACATAAGCCAGATCCAGCGCAGCAGAACCGGTGCGGCGGAAGTCAGCGCATTCGGTGTACATTTTGCCGAGGATCTTCATGTAAGAGGGAGCGTGCTGTTTGGCTTTGAACGGGAAGCCGGTGGCGATGATGGTGCCATCCAGATCGCGAGCGGTACTGCCGCGCAGACGGTAGCCGTTCAGCTGTGCGCCCTGACCGCGCGTTGCGGTGAACAGTTCGTTACGCATTGGATCGTAAACAACAGCGACTTCAGTACGGCCTTTGATGCGTACTGCGATGGATACCGCGAAGTGCGGCAGGCGTTTTACGAAGTTGGTGGTGCCATCCAGTGGATCGATAACCCATTGAACATCCAGATCTTCACCAATATGTTCACCGCTTTCTTCGGTGATGATGGTGTGCTGAGGGTAAGATTTGCGGATTGTTTCGATAATAATCGCTTCTGCGGCTTTATCGACGTTAGTCACGAAATCATTGCTGCCTTTCTGGCTGGTTTCTACTGAGTCTGGTGTTTCGTAGTGTTTGGCAATTACATTACCCGCCTTGCGCGCTGCGCGCACGGCGATGGTCAGCATCGGATGCATCGGTCTCTCTCACTGGATGTTAAAGAACGGGAAAACGGCGCAGAGTATAGCAGTGAGTTCGGTATATGTCTTCGTTTTATGATAATATGGCCGAATAATCTTTAGCCGAAGAAATACAATGCTGCAAAATATTCGAATCGTGCTGGTGGAGACCTCTCATACCGGCAATATGGGCTCTGTTGCCCGCGCAATGAAAACCATGGGTTTAACCAATCTGTGGCTGGTGAATCCGCTGGTAAAACCTGACTCCCAGGCCATCGCCCTGGCGGCTGGTGCCAGCGATGTGATCGGCAATGCGCAAATCGTTGACACCCTCGATGAAGCGCTGGCGGGTTGCAGCCTGGTCGTTGGCACCAGTGCGCGTTCCCGTACTTTGCCGTGGCCGATGCTTGATCCGCGTGAATGCGGTTTAAAAAGCGTAGCCGAAGCGGCAAATACTCCGGTAGCGCTGGTCTTTGGTCGCGAGCGCGTGGGGCTGACCAACGACGAACTGCAAAAATGCCATTATCACGTCGCTATTGCCGCGAACCCGGAATACAGTTCGCTGAACCTGGCGATGGCGGTACAGGTCATTTCTTATGAAGTGCGCATGGCCTGGCTGGCAACGCAGGAAAGCAGTAAGACCACAGAATACGAAGAAACCGAGTATCCGCTGGTCGATGATTTAGAGCGTTTTTACGGTCATCTGGAGCAAACGCTGCTGTCGACGGGCTTTATCCGCGAGAACCATCCGGGGCAGGTGATGAACAAATTGCGTCGTCTGTTCACGCGTGCGCGTCCTGAGAGCCAGGAGCTGAATATTCTGCGTGGAATGCTTGCATCTATAGAGCAGCAGAATAAAGGAAAGTAGGCCGGATAAGCGAAGCGCCGTCCGGTGAGTGAAAACGGCACTGAAGGTTAAATACCTGACTAATTTAGTCAAGTAAATAGTTGACTGATTTAGTCGGGAATGTCAGACTTGCCCCTGCTATGCAATACCCCCATTTTACAATAAAAAACCCCGGGCAGGGGCGAGTTTGAGGCTAAGTAAGACATGAGACTGACATCAAAAGGGCGTTATGCCGTGACCGCAATGTTGGACGTTGCGCTCAACTCCGAAACGGGCCCGGTACCGTTGGCTGATATTTCGGAACGTCAGGGAATTTCCCTTTCGTACCTGGAGCAGCTGTTTTCCCGTTTGCGTAAAAACGGTCTGGTTTCCAGCGTACGTGGACCAGGCGGCGGGTACCTGCTGGGTAAAGATGCAGGCAGCATCGCAGTAGGTGAAGTGATTAGCGCTGTTGACGAGTCCGTAGATGCGACCCGTTGCCAGGGCAAAGGCGGTTGTCAGGGCGGCGATAAATGCCTGACCCATGCGCTGTGGCGCGATCTGAGCGATCGTCTGACCGGTTTCCTCAACAACATTACGTTGGGCGAACTGGTGAATAATCAGGAAGTCCTGGATGTGTCTGGTCGCCAGCACACGCATGACGCTCCACGCAGCACCCGCACGCAAGACGCGATCGACGTTAAGTTACGCGCATAATAAAAGTATTTTAGAATCAGGCCGGGGCGTTCGCGCCCCGTTAACTCGGCCGTACATCCAGCCGGTCGCCTGATTCCTTGCATTGAAGCGATGTACGGAGTTTATAGAGCAATGAAATTACCGATCTATCTCGACTACTCCGCAACCACGCCGGTGGACCCGCGTGTTGCCGAGAAAATGATGCAGTGTCTGACCCTGGACGGAAACTTTGGTAACCCAGCGTCCCGTTCACACCGTTTTGGCTGGCATGCTGAAGAGGCGGTCGATATCGCCCGTAATCAGATTGCCGATCTGGTAGGTGCCGATCCGCGTGAAATCGTCTTTACTTCCGGTGCGACCGAATCCGACAACCTGGCGATTAAAGGTGCGGCCAACTTTTATCAGAAAAAAGGCAAGCACATCATCACCAGCAAAACGGAACACAAAGCCGTGCTGGACACCTGTCGTCAGCTGGAGCGTGAAGGGTTTGAAGTGACCTACCTCGCCCCGCAGCGCAACGGTATTATTGACCTGAAAGAACTCGAAGCGGCGATGCGTGATGACACCATCCTCGTTTCCATTATGCACGTGAACAACGAAATCGGTGTGGTGCAGGATATCGCCGCTATCGGCGAAATGTGCCGTGCGCGTGGCATCATCTACCACGTTGATGCGACCCAGAGCGTGGGCAAACTGCCTATCGATCTGAGCCAACTGAAAGTTGACCTGATGTCCTTCTCCGGTCACAAAATTTACGGTCCGAAAGGTATCGGCGCACTGTACGTTCGTCGTAAACCGCGTATCCGCATCGAAGCACAGATGCACGGCGGCGGTCATGAGCGCGGCATGCGTTCCGGTACGCTGCCTGTCCACCAGATCGTCGGTATGGGTGAAGCTTACCGTATCGCCAAAGAAGAGATGGAAACCGAGATGGCGCGTCTGCGCGGTCTGCGTAACCGTCTGTGGAACGGCGTAAAAGATATGGAAGAGGTGTATCTGAATGGTGACCTCGAACATGGCGCACCGAACATTCTCAACGTCAGCTTCAACTTTGTTGAAGGCGAATCGCTGATTATGGCGCTGAAAGATCTGGCGGTTTCTTCCGGTTCTGCCTGTACGTCTGCAAGCCTGGAACCTTCCTACGTGCTGCGCGCGTTGGGGATGACCGACGAGCTGGCACACAGCTCAATCCGTTTCTCTTTAGGTCGTTTCACAACCGAAGAAGAGATTGACTACACCATCAATCTGGTTCGTAACTCCATCGGCCGTCTGCGTGACCTTTCTCCACTGTGGGAAATGTTCAAACAGGGCGTGGATCTGAACAGTATTGAATGGTCACATCACTAATCGGTACCGATAAGGAGAATTCATCATGGCTTACAGCGAAAAAGTAATCGATCATTACGAGAATCCACGTAACGTGGGCTCTTTTGACAACAGCGACGAGAACGTGGGCAGCGGCATGGTGGGTGCACCGGCCTGTGGCGACGTGATGAAGTTGCAGATCAAAGTCAACAATGAAGGTATCATTGAAGACGCGCGTTTCAAGACTTACGGCTGCGGTTCTGCCATTGCCTCCAGCTCTCTGGTTACCGAATGGGTGAAAGGGAAATCTCTGGACGAAGCACAGGCGATTAAAAACACCGATATCGCAGACGAGCTTGAACTGCCACCAGTGAAAATTCACTGTTCTATTCTGGCTGAAGACGCGATTAAAGCCGCGATTGCGGATTACAAAAGCAAACGTGAAGCAAAATAATTAAGAGTTGAGGTTTTATTATGTCGATTACCTTAAGCGACAGTGCAGCAGCGCGAGTAAATACCTTCCTGGCAAACCGTGGTAAAGGGTTTGGCCTGCGTCTGGGCGTGAGAACCTCCGGCTGCTCAGGTATGGCCTATGTACTGGAATTTGTTGACGAGCCGGCGGCTGAAGATACCGTGTTTGAAGACAAAGGCGTAAAAGTCGTGATCGACGGTAAAAGCCTGCAATTTCTGGACGGTACGCAGTTAGACTTCGTCAAAGAAGGTCTGAACGAAGGGTTTAAGTTCACCAACCCTAACGTGAAAGACGAGTGTGGATGCGGCGAAAGCTTCCACGTGTAACGTGCGTCACCCGAAAACCCCACCGTGGCTTTGCTACGTGTGGGGTTTGTTCTAACAGGCTACCCCTGAGAATGTTATGGACTACTTCACCCTCTTTGGCTTACCGGCCCGTTATCAGCTCGATATTCAGGCGCTGAGCCTCCGTTTTCAGGATCTACAACGTCAGTATCATCCTGATAAATTTGCCAGCGGCTCTCAGGCGGAACAACTTGCTGCCGTTTCGCAGTCCGCCACGATCAATCAGGCCTGGCAAACGCTGCGTCATCCCTTGATGCGCGCCGAATACTTACTGTCTTTACACGGCTTTGATATCCGCAGCGAGCAGCACACGGTGCGCGATACCGCGTTCCTGATGGAGCAGTTGGAACTTCGTGAAGAGCTGGACGAGATTGAACAGGCTAAAGACAGTGAACGTCTGGATGCGTTGATGAAACGTATTAACGAGATGTACCAGGTTCGCCATCAGCTGATGGTGGAACAGCTGGACAGCGAAGCGTGGGATGCGGCGGCAGACACCGTGCGTAAACTGCGTTTTCTCGATAAACTGCGAAGCAGTGCAGAACAACTCGAAGAAAAACTGCTCGATTTTTAATTTCCGGAAGCGAAAATGGCCTTATTACAAATTAGTGAGCCTGGTCTGAGTGCCGCACCGCACCAGCGTCGTCTGGCGGTAGGCATTGACTTAGGTACCACCAACTCTCTGGTCGCGACTGTACGCAGCGGTCAGGCTGAAACGCTGGCTGACCACGAAGGTCGTCACCTGTTGCCGTCAGTGGTTCACTATCAGCAGCAGGGCTACTCTGTCGGTTACGATGCCCGTGCTAATGCCGCTCTCGACACGGCAAACACCGTCAGTTCGGTAAAACGCATGATGGGCCGCTCTCTGGCGGATATCCAGGCGCGTTACCCGCATCTGCCGTATACATTCCAGGCAAGCGAAAACGGTCTGCCGATGATCGAAACCGCAGCCGGTTTACTTAATCCGGTGCGTGTATCCGCTGACATTCTGAAAGCGTTGGCTGCACGGGCAACAGAAGCGCTGTCTGGTGAGCTGGACGGCGTGGTGATCACCGTTCCGGCCTATTTTGACGACGCACAGCGCCAGGGCACCAAAGACGCCGCGCGTCTGGCGGGCCTGCACGTACTGCGTTTGCTGAACGAACCGACCGCGGCGGCGATTGCCTATGGCCTGGATTCCGGTCAGGAAGGCGTGATCGCAGTCTATGACCTCGGCGGCGGCACGTTTGATATTTCTATTCTGCGCTTAAGCCGTGGCGTATTTGAAGTGCTGGCGACCGGCGGGGATTCTGCGCTCGGCGGTGATGATTTCGACCATCTACTGGCTGATTACATTCGCGAGCGGGCGGGCGTAGCCGATCGCAGCGATAACCGCGTACAGCGCGAACTGCTGGATGCCGCGATTGCCGCCAAAATTGCACTCAGCGATGCCGATTCTGTGACGGTTAACGTGGCGGGATGGCAGGGTGAAATCACCCGCGAAACTTTTAATGAACTGATTTCCGCACTGGTCAAGCGTACGCTGCTGGCCTGTCGTCGCGCGTTGAAAGATGCGGGCGTAGAGCCGCAGGATGTGCTGGAAGTGGTGATGGTCGGTGGTTCAACGCGCGTGCCGCTGGTGCGTGGACGCGTCGGTGAATTTTTTGGTCGCACGCCGCTGACCTCTATCGATCCGGACAAAGTGGTCGCCATCGGTGCGGCAATTCAGGCGGATATTCTGGTCGGTAATAAACCGGACAGCGAAATGCTGCTGCTGGACGTTATCCCGCTGTCCCTGGGGCTGGAAACCATGGGCGGTCTGGTGGAGAAAGTGATCCCGCGTAACACCACTATTCCGGTAGCGCGTGCGCAGGATTTTACCACCTTTAAAGATGGTCAAACCGCGATGTCCATCCACGTGATGCAGGGCGAGCGTGAGCTGGTGCAGGACTGCCGTTCACTGGCGCGTTTTGCGCTACGTGGTATTCCGGCGCTGCCTGCAGGCGGCGCGCATATCCGCGTCACCTTCCAGGTCGATGCCGATGGACTATTGAGCGTGACCGCCATGGAGAAATCTACCGGCGTGGAGTCCTCGATTCAGGTCAAACCGTCCTACGGTCTGACCGACAGTGAAATTGCCTCCATGATTCAGGATTCGATGAGTTTTGCCGAGCAGGACGTTAAAGCCCGTATGTTGGCAGAGCAGAAAGTCGAAGCAGCACGCGTACTGGAGAGTTTATCCGGTGCGTTGAACGCTGATGCCGCGCTGTTAAGCGCCGCAGAACGTCAGGCCATCGACACCGCCGCCGCGCATTTGAGCGAGGTTGCAGAGGGTGACGATGTTGACGCGATAGAACAAGCCATTAAAAACGTAGACAAACAAACCCAGGAATTCGCCGCTCGCCGCATGGACAAATCCGTCCGTAGCGCGCTGAAAGGCCATTCCGTGGACGAGGTTTAATATGCCAAAGATTGTTATTTTGCCTCATCAGGATCTCTGTCCCGATGGCGCAGTTCTGGAAGCTGAGACCGGCGAAACCATTCTCGACGTTGCCCTGCGTAACGGTATCGAGATTGAACATGCCTGTGAAAAATCCTGTGCCTGCACTACCTGTCACTGCATCGTGCGTGAAGGTTTCGACTCCCTGCCGGAAAGCACGGAAGAAGAAGACGACATGCTGGATAAAGCCTGGGGACTGGAGCCGGAGAGCCGTTTAAGCTGTCAGGCGCGCGTCACCGAGGACGATTTAGTGGTCGAAATCCCACGTTACACAATCAATCATGCGCGTGAGCATTAACAGGGGGTAGTATGGGACTGAAGTGGACCGATAGCCGCGAGATCGGCGAAGCGCTGTACGACGCGTTCCCCGATCTGGATCCCAAGACCGTTCGTTTCACCGATCTTCATCAGTGGATCTGCGATCTAGAGGAATTTGATGACGACCCTGGCGCATCCAATGAAAAAATTCTGGAGGCGATTCTGTTAGTCTGGTTAGATGAAGCAGAGTAAGTCACATAACGGGCTGCCATAGGGCGGCCCGTTTGCTAATAAGGATAAATAAAATGACAGAAGCCATGAAAATTACGCTTTCCACGCAGCCAGCTGACGCACGCTGGGGCGGAAAAGCGACCTACAGCATTAGTAGCGACGGTATTACCCTGCACCTTAATGGAAAAGATGACCTGGGCCTTATTCAGCGCGCCGCACGTAAAATTGACGGCCTGGGTATTAAACATGTCCAACTGGACGGTGAAGGCTGGGATACCGAACGTAGCTGGGCGTTCTGGCAGGGCTACAAAGGACCAAAAGGCACTCGCAAAGTTGAGTGGGCAGCCCTGGACGAGGCGCAGCGCAAAGAGCTGGATAGCCGCCTGAAAATTATTGACTGGGTGCGTGACACTATTAACGCTCCGGCAGAAGAGCTTGGTCCAGAGCAGTTAGCGCAGCGCGCCGTAGACCTGCTGTGCTCTGTTGCGTGCGATAACGTCTCTTACCGCATCACCAAAGGCGAAGATCTGCGCGAGCAGAATTACATGGGCCTGCACACGGTAGGCCGTGGATCTGAACGTCCGCCGGTGTTGCTGGCGCTGGACTTCAACCCGACGGGGGATAAAGAAGCACCGGTTTACGCCTGCCTGGTGGGTAAAGGGATCACCTTTGATTCCGGTGGTTATAGCATCAAGCAAAGCGCATTTATGGACTCGATGAAGTCCGATATGGGCGGTGCCGCAACGGTAACCGGCGCACTGGCGTTTGCCATCACGCGCGGTCTGAACAAGCGCGTGAAGTTGTACCTGTGCTGTGCGGATAACCTGATCAGCGGCAATGCCTTTAAGCTCGGCGATATTATTCGCTATCGCAACGGCAAAAATGTTGAAGTGATGAACACTGATGCCGAAGGCCGTCTGGTGTTGGCGGACGGTCTGATTGACGCCAGCGCGCAGAAACCGGAACTGATTATTGATGCTGCTACGCTGACCGGCGCGGCGAAAACGGCGCTGGGTAACGATTATCACGCGTTGTTTAGCTTTGATGACCAGCTGGCGGCTCGCCTGATGGCAAGCGCGGCGCAAGAAAACGAGCCGTTCTGGCGTCTGCCGCTGGCAGAGTTTCACCGTAGCCAACTGCCGTCTAACTTTGCCGAGCTGAATAACACCGGTAGCGCGGCTTACCCGGCGGGCGCAAGCACCGCTGCGGGCTTCCTGTCCCACTTCGTGGAAAACTATCAGCAAGGCTGGCTGCACATTGACTGCTCTGCGACCTATCGCAAAGCGCCGGTTGAGCAGTGGTCTGCGGGCGCGACCGGTTTGGGTGTGCGCACCATCGCGAATTTGTTAACCGCATAATTCATGACTGTATTGCCGGATGACGCTACGCTTATCCGGCCTACATATATTCATCCAATTTGTGATCCTTATGTCCGAAACAAAAAACGAATTAGAAACGTTGCTGGAACAAGCGGCGACTGAACCTGCGCATCGCCCGGCATTTTTCCGTACGTTGCTGGAATCCACTGTCTGGGTTCCGGGAACGGCCGCAGAAGGCGAGGCGGTGGTTGAAGACAGCGCGCTGGATCTGCAGCACTGGGAAAAAGAAGACGGCACCACCGTGATCCCGTTTTTCACCTCCCTTGAAGCCTTGCAGCAGGCCGTTGAAGACGAACAGGCATTTGTTGTGATGCCGGTACGCACGCTGTTTGAAATGACGCTGGGTGAAACGCTGTTCCTCAACGCCAAACTGCCAACTGGCAAAGAGTTTATGCCGCGCGAAATCAGCCTGCTGATGGGCGAAGAAGGGGATCCGCTGAGTACCCAGGAAGTGCTGGAAGGCGGCGAGTCGCTGATCCTCTCCGAGGTTGCAGAACCTCCGGCGCAGATGATTGACTCACTGACTACGCTGTTTAAAACCATTAAGCCGGTAAAACGCGCATTTCTCTGCTCGATCAAAGAAAGTGCGGAAGCCCAGCCGAACCTGCTGATTGGCATTGAAGCCGATGGTGATATTGAAGAGATTATTCATGCCACGGGTAGTGTTGCAACCGATACGTTACCGGGTGATGAGCCGATTGATATCTGCCAGGTGGTGAAAGGTGAGAAAGGGGTCAGCCACTTTATTACCGAACACATCGCGCCTTTCTACGAGCGTCGCTGGGGCGGCTTCCTGCGTGACTTTAAACAGAACCGGATTATCTAAGTAAAGGAAAGCCGCCCCGAAGGGCGGCTACCTGGCTTACTTGCCCTGGGCGCTGAGCGTCACGCGTACAGAATTACCTGAGTAACTCCGATCTCCGTGAAGGCACAACGCGCCAGAAACAACAAGCACGATACAGAAGTACCGTATCTTCATTGCGCGGTCCATGCGAAGACCGCATCACGACAGCACCACTGGCGATCGTGCCGTGATAGCAAGCGCTGAGGTGCGCCTGCGTATACGGCCATACAATGACCTTCCCTAAAGCCAGTGCCCGTTTGCGAGACAGCGGAAAGGGCCGCTCAAAATAATACATTAAATGTTGAATAGTTTCCCTGTTAATTAACTTGACTTTTATTCTCTTAAACCGGAATATTTAACTACTGAGGTGCGCCTGCGTTGCTATGGCAACACAGCCTGCTGGAAAGGCCGCGAACCGGACCAGCACAAAAAAACCGCTCAAATGAGCGGTTTTTTTGTGGGCGTAAAAGATGAACAAATCAGAATTTATTTAGCTTCGGCCGGCTCTACCGGTAAATCGTTGCGCGCGCCCCATTCGCTCCACGCGCCGTCATACAACGCAACGTTGGGAACTCTCAGCGTGGCAAGCGCCAGCACCACCACGGCAGCCGTTACGCCGGAGCCGCAGCTGGCGATGATCGGTCTGTCAAAGCTCACGCCGTGGCTGAAGAAAATCGCATCCAGCTCATCGGTGGTTTTTAATTCGCCGCCACGAACCAGTTCTGTCCACGGTACGTTCAGCGCACCGGGAACATGGCCGCGTTTCAGGCCAGGGCGGGGTTCGTCAACTTCCGCGTTAAAACGCGCAGCCGGGCGCGCATCGACAATCTGCGCAGTTTTTTCATGGCTGGCCAGCAGAACATCGGTCACCCGCACTACGGCCTCTGGTATAAACGCGGCGTCAAACTCGCCTTCGGGCAAATCAACGCTCCCTTCCTGCAACGGTAACGCATCACGCTGCCAGCTCGCAAAACCGCCTGCCAAAATGGAGACATTTTCTACGCCAAACGTGCGCAGCATCCACCAGGCGCGCGGAGCGGAAAACAGATTGCCGTCATCGTAGATGACCAGATGTTTATCCTGATTTACGCCCAACTCGCGCATGGCTACGGCGAAAGCCTCCGGACGTGGCATCATATGCGGCAACGCAGAGGTATGATCGGAGAGCGCTTCGATATCAAAAAAGACCGCCCCAGGAATATGACCGGCGCGATACTCCTCGCCAACATCGCGACCTTCCTGTCCTGGAGGAGCCATCCGGGCATCAATAATTTGTATTTCCGGATCGTCAATGTGTTCGACAAGCCAGTCGGCAGCGACAAAGAAGGCGGTGGTCATAGGCATCTCCATTTTTACCAGGTTTCGGCAAATTGTCGGACGTTTCCCGCTAAGCGACAAGTAAAAGAGGCTGATTTGTCAGGCGAATCCACATTAATCACGAAAATTAGGACAACGTTGTACTGTTACTGGCTTTCACAGACGGAAATCTGACGCATAATAGTTGTTCTACGTAGCTAACGGGCCACTACGGCCAGGGATGAAAAATGAAACATTTACGCGTAGCGGCCTGTATGCTGATGTTGGCGCTGGCGGGGTGCGATAATAACGATAAGCCGTCGACGGCGGCAAAAAATGATGCACCCGCTCCACAGACCACGCCGGCAAAAGATCCGGCGCAATTACAAAAGCTGATGCAGCAAAGTCAGGGCAAGCCGCTGACGCTGCTGGACGCCTCTGAGGTCCAGCTCGATGGTGCTGCAACGCTCGTTTTAACCTTCTCTATTCCTCTCGATCCTGAACAAGATTTTTCTCGCGTAGTGCACGTTGTCGATAAAAAAAGCGGCAAAGTGGACGGAGCCTGGGAACTGGCGCCAAACCTGAAAGAGCTACGCTTACGTCATCTGGAGCCTAACCGCGAGCTGGTGGTGACCATCGAGCGCGATTTGCTGGCGCTGAATAAGGCGACGTTTGGCATCGAGTATGAAAAAAACATTACCACTCGTGATGTCCAGCCGAGTGTCGGGTTTGCCAGTCGTGGCTCGCTGCTACCGGGAAAAGTGATCGAAGGGCTACCGGTGATGGCGCTGAACGTCAACAGCGTGGATGTGAACTTCTTTCGCGTAAAACCCGAATCGCTCGGCGCATTTGTCAGCCAGTGGGAATACCGCAACTCGCTGTCTAACTGGGAATCCGATACCCTGCTAAAGATGGCAGAACTGGTTTATACCGGGCGCTTTGACCTTAACCCTGCGCGCAATACTCGCGAGAAACTGCTGCTGCCGCTGGGCGATATCAAGCCGTTGCAGCAGGCGGGCGTTTACGTTGCGGTGATGAACCAGGCCGGGCAATACAACTACAGCAATGCTGCCACGCTATTCACGCTCAGCGATATTGGCGTTTCCGCACACCGTTACCACAATCAGCTGGATGTCTTTACTCAGAGTCTCGAAAACGGCGCTGCGCAGCAGGGGATTGATGTCACCTTGCTCAATGAGAAAGGGCAGACACTGGCGCAGGCGACCAGTGATGCGCAGGGGCACGTGAAGCTCGAGACGGATAAGGACGCCGCCTTATTGCTGGCGCGTAAAGACGGGCAAACCACGCTGCTGGATCTGAAACTCCCGGCGCTGGATCTGGCTGAATTTGATATCGCGGGAGCACCGGGATACAGCAAACAGTTCTTCATGTTCGGCCCGCGCGATCTCTATCGTCCGGGCGAAACGGTGATCCTCAACGGACTGCTGCGCGACAGCGACGGCAAAACATTGCCCGATCAGCCGGTTAAGCTGGAAGTCGTGAAACCCGACGGGCAGGTATTGCGCACGGTGGTCAGCCAGCCCGAAAACGGTTTGTACCGCCTGACCTGGCCGCTGGATAGCAGTGCGCCAACCGGTATGTGGCATATTCGCGCCAACACCGGCGATAACCGCTCGCGGATGTGGGATTTCCACGTCGAAGATTTTATGCCCGAGCGGATGGCGCTCAATCTCTCCGCCAGCAAAACGCCGATTGCTCCAGCGGATGAGGTGAAATTTTCGGTGGTGGGCTACTACCTTTACGGTGCGCCCGCCAATGGTAATGCCCTGCAAGGACAGCTTTTCCTGCGACCGCTGCGTGAAGCGGTGCAGACATTGCCGGGATTCCAGTTTGGTAATATTGCTGAAGAGAACCTCTCCCGCAGCCTCGATGAAGTGCAGCTGACGCTGGATGAAAATGGTCGCGGCGAAGTCACAACGAGCAGCCAGTGGCAGGAAGCTCACTCGCCTTTACAGGTCATTTTACAGGCCAGCCTGCTGGAGTCGGGTGGTCGTCCGGTGACCCGCCGGGTTGAGCAGGCGATCTGGCCTGCGGATACCCTACCGGGTATTCGCCCGCAGTTTGCTGCGAAAGCCGTTTATGATTACCGCACCGACACCACGGTGAATCAACCCATCGTCGACGAAGACAGCAACGCCGCGTTTGATATTGTCTATGCCGATGCGAAAGGTGAGAAAAAAGCGGTCTCCGGTTTGCAGGTGCGTTTGATCCGTGAACGTCGGGATTACTACTGGAACTGGTCTGAGGGCGAGGGCTGGCAATCTCAGTTCGATCAAAAAGATCTGGTTGAAGGCGAGCAGGCTCTGGATCTTAAGGCCGATGAAACCGGCAAAGTCAGCTTCCCGGTTGAGTGGGGCGCTTACCGTCTGGAAGTAAAAGCACCGAACGATGCGGTGAGCAGCGTACGCTTCTGGGCCGGATACAGCTGGCAGGATAACAGCGACGGCAGCGGGGCTGTGCGCCCGGATCGCGTGACCCTGAAACTGGATAAACCCAATTATCGTCCTGGCGACACCATGAAGCTGCACATTGCCGCACCCGCCGCCGGTAAAGGTTACGCAATGGTCGAGTCCAGCGAAGGTCCGCTGTGGTGGCAAGAGATCGACGTACCTGCGAATGGACTAGATCTCTCTATTCCGGTTGATAAAACCTGGAATCGGCATGACCTGTATCTCAGTGCTTTAGTGATACGTCCTGGCGACAAATCCCGCTCAGCGACGCCAAAACGTGCGGTGGGATTACTGCATTTACCGTTGGGCGATGAAAACCGTCGCCTTGATTTAACGCTGGAGAACCCGGCGAAAATGCGCCCCAATCAGCCGCTGACCGTCAAAGTGAAAGCCAGTGTTAAAAATGGCGATGTGCCAAAGCGGGTTAATGTGCTGGTGTCCGCCGTCGATAGCGGGGTGTTGAATATCACGGATTACACCACGCCGGATCCGTGGCAGGCATTTTTCGGCCAAAAGCGCTACGGTGCAGATATTTATGACATTTACGGCCAGGTAATTGAAGGGCAAGGTCGTCTGGCGGCGCTGCGTTTTGGTGGCGATGGCGATGAGTTAAAACGCGGCGGCAAACCGCCGGTCAATCACGTCAATATCGTGGCGCAACAAGCGTTACCGGTCACGCTCAACGAGCAGGGCGAGGGGGCGGTGACGTTACCGATTGGCGATTTCAACGGTGAACTGCGGGTGATGGCGCAGGCCTGGACGGAAGATGACTTTGGCAGCAGCGAAAGCAAAGTGATCGTCGCCGCGCCGGTGATCGCAGAACTGAATATGCCGCGCTTTATGGCTGGGGGTGACACCTCGCGCCTGACGTTGGACGTGACCAACCTGACCGACAAACCGCAGACGCTGAATATAAAGCTTGTTGCCAGCGGTTTACTGGAACTGGTGGCGCAAGATCCGGTTCCGGTGAGTCTGGCGCCGGGCGTGCGTTCTACGCTGTTTATTCCGGTGCGTGCGCTGGAAGGCTTTGGCGATGGCGAAATTCAGGCACAAATTAGCGGCCTGGCGCTGCCGGGTGAAACGCTGCCTGTTCAGCATAAACAGTGGAAGATTGGCGTGCGCCCGGCGTTCCCGGCGCAAACCATCAACAACGGCGTCGCGCTCCAGCTGGGCGAAACCTGGCAGGTTCCGGGCGAAGAACTGGCCAACTTCTCTCCCGTCACGATGCAGGGGCAATTGCTGTTTAGCGGCAAACCGCCGCTGAATCTGGCGCGCTACATCCGCGAATTGAAAGCCTATCCATACGGCTGTCTGGAGCAGACAGCAAGTGGATTGTTCCCTTCTTTATATACCAACGCCGCTCAGTTGAAGGCATTAGGTATTGCGGGCGACAGCGATGATAAACGCCGTGCGGCGGTCGAGATCGGCATTTCCCGGTTACTGCAAATGCAGCGTGACGACGGGGGGTTTGCGCTGTGGGATAAAAATGGACCGGAAGAGTACTGGCTGAGTGCCTATGTCATGGATTTCCTCGTCCGGGCAAATGAGCAGGGATACAGCGTCCCGGCAGAGGTTATTAACCGGGGTAACGCGCGGCTGCTGCGTTATTTGCAGGATCCGGGCATGATGTCGATTCGTTACACCGATGATACCGCAGCCAGTCGGTTTGCCGTGCAGGCCTATGCCGCGTTGGTACTTGCCCGTCAGCAGAAAGCCCCGCTCGGCGCACTGCGCGAGATCTGGGAGCGTCGTGCTCAGGCCGCCTCTGGTCTGCCGCTGCTGCAACTGGGGGTCGCGCTGAAAAACATGGGTGATGCGAATCGTAGCGAACAAGCGCTGACGCTGGGCATCAATACGCCGCGCCGCGATGCGCAGCAGTGGATGGCGGATTACGGCAGCCAACTGCGCGACAACGCGCTGATGCTGGCGTTACTGGAAGAGAACAAACTGAAACCCGACGTTCAAAACACATTGCTGAACACGCTGTCAGAACAGGCTTTTGGTCAACGCTGGCTCTCCACTCAGGAAAATAATGCGCTGTTCCTTGCTGCGCGTACATTGCAGGATTTGCCTGGCTCGTGGCAGGCGCAAACCTCACTCTCCGATCGGACGCTGGCGGGCGAGAAATCGCAAACCCGCAATCTGGATGCTGAACAGTTGTCTACTCTGACGGTGACCAATACGGGCAATCTGCCGCTGTGGTTGCGTCTGGATGTGAGTGGTTATCCGCAAACTTCGCCGCAGCCTGCCAGCAATGTGCTGCACATTGAGCGTCAGATTCTGGGTACCGATGGGCAGAGTAAATCGCTCTCGTCTCTGCGCAGCGGCGAGCTGGTGCTGATCTGGCTGGAGGTGAAAGCCAGCCAGAATGTACCGGATGCTCTGGTGGTCGATCTATTGCCCGCCGGGCTGGAGCTGGAAAACCAGAATCTGGCCAACGGCAGCGCCAGCCTGCAGGAGAGCGGCAGTGAAGTGGCGAATCTGCTCAATCAAATGCAGCAGGCGGATATCCAGCACGTTGAGTTCCGCGACGATCGCTTTGTCGCGGCGGTTGCTGTCAACGAAGGACAGCCGGTAACGTTAGTGTATCTGGCGCGCGCGGTCACGCCGGGAACGTATCAGGTGCCTGTGCCACAAGTGGAGTCGATGTATGTTCCGCAGTGGCGCGCCACCGGTACGGCTGAGGGCCCGCTGATTGTCAGACCGTAAATGATGCTTAGGTGGGCTAAACGCGGCGGCTGGCTGGCAGTCGTTGCGTTACTGACAGGGGTGGCGGTGTGGGCAGCAGATAAAATCTGGCCGCTGCCGTTGCATGAGGTTAATCCTGCGCGGGTGGTCGTGGCCCACGATGGTACCCCGCTGTGGCGCTTTGCCGACGTGGATGGTATCTGGCGTTATCCGGTCACCATTGAAGAGGTATCGCCCCGATATCTTGAAGCGCTAATTAACTACGAAGATCGCTGGTTCTGGAAACATCCCGGCATCAACCCGTTTTCAGTGCTGCGTGCGGCATGGCAGGACCTTTCTTCAGGACGCGTCGTCTCAGGCGGCAGTACGCTCACCATGCAGGTGGCGAGACTGCTTGACCCGCATCCGCGCACTTTTGGCGGCAAGTTCCGCCAGCTCTGGCGCGCATTCCAGCTGGAGTGGCATCTCTCCAAGCGTGACATCCTGACGCTGTATCTTAATCGTGCGCCGTTTGGCGGTACGCTGCAGGGGGTGGGGGCCGCAAGCTGGGCGTATCTTGGCAAATCACCTGCACAACTCAGTTACTCCGATGCTGCGCTATTGGCCGTTCTGCCGCAGGCGCCGAGTCGTTTGCGCCCAGACCGTTGGCCGGAGCGGGCAGAAGTCGCGCGCAATAAAGTGCTCGAACGCATGGCGACGCAGGGCGTCTGGTCGGTACAACAGGCGCAGGAATCACGTGAAGAACCGGTCTGGCTGGCACCGAGACAGATGCCGCAATTAGCGCCGCTGTTCTCGCGCATGATGCTGAATAAAAGCCGCAGCAACAAAATTGTCACTACGCTGGACGCCGGACTGCAACGCCAACTGGAAGAGCTGGCGCAAAACTGGAAAGGTCGGCTACCGGCGCGCAGTTCGCTGGCGATGATTGTGGTCGATCATACCGATATGAGCGTGCGTGGCTGGGTCGGCTCGGTGGATATGAATGATGACACTCGCTTTGGCCATGTGGATATGGTGAGTGCAGTCCGCTCGCCGGGATCGGTGCTAAAACCGTTTATCTATGGCCTGGCGCTGGATGACGGATTGATTCACCCGGCTTCATTATTGCAGGACGTACCGCGGCGTACCGGCGATTATCGACCGGGGAATTTTGACAGCGGTTTTCATGGTCCGGTAAGTATGAGCGAGGCGCTGGTGCGTTCGCTGAATCTACCCGCAGTCCAGGTGCTGGAAGCTTACGGTCCGAAGCGTTTTGCCGCATCGTTACGTAACGTTGGCTTACCGCTGTATCTGCCCGCAGGGGCAGCGCCAAATCTGTCGCTGATCCTCGGTGGTGCGGGGGCCAGGCTTGAAGACATGGTCGCAGCGTACAGCGTATTTGCCCGCCAGGGAAAAGCGGGGAAACTGCGTCTGCAGCCGGAAGACCCGCAGTTAGAACGCCCGCTGATGTCGGCGGGTGCGGCGTGGATTATCCGGCGAATCATGGCGGACGAAGCGCAGCCCCTGCCGGATAATGCGCTGAGCCGTGTGGTGCCGCTGGCGTGGAAAACGGGCACCAGCTATGGCTATCGTGACGCGTGGGCGATTGGCATCAACTCTCGTTACGTGATTGGTATCTGGACCGGCAGGCCAGACGGGACGCCGGTAGTGGGGCAATTCGGTTTTGCCAGTGCGGTGCCTGTGCTGAATCAGGTTAATAACTTACTGTTGGCTCGTGGGACAAATCAGCCTGAAGACCCGCGTCCAGAGTCGGTCAGTAGAGGAGTGGTGTGTTGGCCGGGCGGTCAATTTTTGCCAGACGGTGATGGCAATTGTCGCCGCCGCTTAGCCACCTGGCTACTGGACGGCAGTCAACCACCTACGCTGTTATTACCCGAGCAGGAAGGCGTTAATGGCATTCGTTTTCCCGTCTGGCTGGACGATAGAGGCAAGCGTGTGGCGTCGGATTGTCCGCAGGCGCGTGAGCATACATTAATTGTCTGGCCGCTGCCGCTGGAGCCATGGCTGCCGCAATCTGAGCGCCGAGCCGCACGGCTACCACCGGTTTCTGCCACGTGTCCGCCGTTGGGGCAGGACGCTTCTTTACCGCTCCAGTTGACAGGCGTTCGCGATGGCGCGATTGTGAAACGCTTACCCGGTTCACCGGAGGTCTCAGTGCCGGTGCAAACCAGCGGTGGGACAGGTGAGCGCTGGTGGTTTCTTAATGGTGAGCGGCTGGATGAGCGTGGGCGGAATCTTACCCTGCGCTTAACGGTAAAAGGGGAGTATCAGCTGTTGGTGATGGATGCTGGTGGGCAGATTGCCACAGTGAGATTTGCTTTGCAGTAGACTAGCTTGATGTGGTTTGTTGCTAAAATTCATCTTATTTTAAAGAAATGTTACCTCCATCAATAGTCAACTGCCGGGATGCTCTTTATAATCCGCGCCAGGTAAACCACAACAAAACATCTTTTTCAGAGGTAATCATGGCTATTGAACGTACTTTTTCCATCATCAAACCAAACGCGGTGGCAAAAAACGTTATTGGAAGCATCTTCGCACGCTTTGAAGCAGCAGGGTTCAAAATTGTCGGCACTAAAATGCTGCATCTGACCGTTGAACAGGCGCGTGGTTTCTATGCCGAGCACGACGGTAAACCGTTCTTTGACGGCCTGGTTGAATTCATGACTTCTGGCCCGATTGTTGTTTCCGTACTGGAAAGCGAAAACGCCGTTCAGCGTCACCGCGATCTGCTGGGTGCAACTAACCCGGCGAATGCCCTGGCAGGCACGCTGCGTGCAGATTACGCTGACAGCTTTACTGAGAACGGCACCCACGGTTCCGACTCCGTTGAATCTGCCGCGCGTGAAATCGCCTATTTCTTTGGTGAAGGCGAAGTGTGCGCTCGTACTCGTTAATTTAACGGGCTCGTTTACATATTATTTTCGCTAATGCTTCGTGCAAACGTGGCATCCCTGCGCCAGACTTTGTACAATGCAACGCCCCGGAAGAGCAGACCGCTTGCCGGGGCGTTTCTTTTTAACCCTCCACGGGCCATAACGTGTAACAACGAGGCCGGAAAAAATTATGTCTGAATTAGTTAACACCTCTGAAGTCGTCATTGCTGCGGTTCCAAATAAAAATGGAAAAATTAACCTGCTGGATCTGAACCGTCAGCAGATGCGCGAATTCTTCAAAGAGATGGGCGAAAAGCCGTTTCGTGCCGATCAGGTCATGAAGTGGATGTACCACTACTGCAGCGACAATTTTGATGACATGACTGACATCAATAAGGTGCTGCGCAACAAGCTGAAAGAAGTGGCTGAAATTCGTGCCCCGGAAGTGGTGGAAGAGCAGCGTTCATCTGACGGCACCATCAAATGGGCCATTGCCGTTGGCGATCAGCGCGTCGAAACCGTGTATATCCCGGAAGACGATCGCGCCACCTTGTGCGTTTCTTCACAGGTCGGCTGTGCATTAGAGTGTAAATTCTGCTCTACGGCTCAACAGGGTTTTAACCGTAACCTGCGGGTGTCGGAAATCATCGGTCAGGTCTGGCGTGCGGCGAAAATCGTCGGCGCGGTGAAAGCAACGGGCGTGCGTCCTATCACCAACGTGGTGATGATGGGGATGGGTGAACCGTTGCTCAACCTGACCAACGTGGTTCCGGCGATGGAAATCATGCTTGATGACTTCGGTTTCGGGCTGTCGAAACGGCGCGTCACGCTGTCTACCTCAGGCGTTGTTCCTGCGCTGGATAAACTGGGCGATATGATTGACGTTGCGTTGGCGATTTCCCTGCACGCGCCGAACGATGAAATTCGTGACGAGATTGTGCCGATCAACAAAAAGTACAATATCGCAACGTTCCTCGAGTCCGTGCGTGGTTACATTTCGAAGTCTAACGCCAACCAGGGTCGCGTCACCATTGAATACGTGATGTTAGATCACATCAATGACGGTACCGAGCACGCGCATCAGCTGGCGGAACTGCTGAAAGATACGCCGTGTAAGATCAACCTGATCCCATGGAACCCGTTCCCGGGTGCACCGTACGGACGCAGTTCTAACAGCCGTATCGATCGTTTCTCCAAAGTGTTGATGGGCTATGGTTTTACGACCATTGTGCGTAAAACACGCGGCGACGATATTGATGCGGCCTGCGGTCAGCTGGCGGGCGATGTCATTGACCGTACCAAGCGTACCCTGCGTAAGCGCATGCAGGGTGATGCTATCGACATCAAGACCGTTTGATGTTGAGTGCACTACGGTATAATTAATGTACCGTAGTGCAATATGAGTTACATGCGGTCCTTTGTTATACTCGTCAGGTCAATATTAACGGTGCGTTTCTGTCGACTTTAGGGCAGTATGTAACGGCGTAACAAGAGTTTAGCCCTGAAGTTTACGCTGTTTTGTCATTGGTAGTCTGACCGTTTTATACTGTCTGACGAAGGTTAACTGACCAGATGTTTCGCGGTGTGGGTGAGCATTATGGCTCACCGGCATCAGAACCCAAATATTACGCAGCTGTAGCGAATGAATACTGAAGCCACGCACGACAAAAATGAAGCACTATCCACAGGCGTTCGTCTGCGCAATGCCCGTGAACAACTCGGATTCAGCCAGCAGGCAGTCGCGGAACGACTTTGCCTGAAGGTTTCCACGGTACGCGATATTGAAGAAGATAAGGCACCAGCCGATCTCGCTTCAACATTCCTGCGTGGGTATATCCGTTCTTATGCGCGTCTGGTGCATATTCCTGAAGAAGAACTGTTGCCAGGGCTGGAAAAACAGGCTCCGATTCGCCCAGCTAAAGTGGCGCCAATGCAGAGCTTCTCGCTCGGTAAGCGACGTAAAAAACGCGATGGCTGGTTAATGACCTTCACCTGGCTGGTACTGTTTGTCGTAGTTGGACTCACTGGCGCCTGGTGGTGGCAGAACCATAAAGCGCAGCAGGAAGAGATCACCACGATGGCCGATCAATCCTCCGCTGAGCTGAACGCCGGCAAAGACAATGCACAGAGCGTACCGTTAGATACCAGTGCCGCGGCAAGCCAGGATACAACCCCGGCGCCGGAAGACGGTACGGTAGCTGACGCTACGCCAGCGCCTGACGCCGCCGCAACGTCTGCACCAGTCGCCGATGCTCAACAGAATGCGGTAATCGCACCGTCTCAGGCGAACGTCGACACCACAACGACTACACCAACCGCACCAGCTACCGCGGCACCGCTACCGACCGATCAGGCCGGTGTGACAACGCCTGCTGCCGATCCTAACGCGCTGGTGATGAATTTTACCGCCGACTGCTGGCTGGAAGTGACCGATGCGACCGGTAAAAAACTGTTCAGCGGGATGCAGCGTAAAGATGGCAATTTGAACCTTGCCGGTCAGGCGCCGTATAAACTGAAAATCGGCGCGCCAGCTGCAGTGCAGATTCAGTTCCAGGGTAAACCTGTCGATCTGAGTCGTTTTATCAGAACTAACCAGGTTGCGCGTCTGACCGTTAATGCCGAACAATCACCGGCTCAGTAACAGACGGCAATGCGGGAGATTTCTTAATGCATAACCAGGCTCCAATTCAACGTAGAAAATCGACACGCATTTACGTTGGGAACGTGCCGATTGGCGATGGCGCGCCCATTGCCGTACAATCAATGACCAATACGCGTACCACTGACGTGGAAGCGACGGTTAATCAGATCAAAGCGCTGGAACGCGTAGGCGCAGACATTGTTCGTGTCTCAGTACCGACAATGGATGCCGCAGAAGCGTTCAAGCTTATCAAACAGCAGGTTAATGTCCCGCTGGTTGCCGATATTCACTTCGATTACCGTATTGCGCTGAAAGTGGCGGAATACGGTGTCGATTGTTTGCGCATCAACCCAGGTAATATCGGCAGTGAAGATCGTATTCGCATGGTGGTTGACTGCGCGCGCGATAAAAACATTCCAATCCGCATCGGCGTGAACGGTGGATCGCTGGAAAAAGATCTGCAGGAAAAATACGGCGAACCGACGCCGCAGGCGTTGCTCGAATCAGCAATGCGCCACGTCGATCATTTGGATCGTCTGAACTTCGATCAGTTTAAAGTCAGCGTCAAAGCGTCTGACGTTTTTCTGGCCGTTGAATCCTATCGCCTGCTGGCGAAGCAAATCGATCAGCCGCTGCATCTGGGGATCACCGAAGCGGGTGGCCTGCGTAGCGGTTCCGTGAAGTCGGCGATCGGTCTGGGTCTGCTGCTCTCCGAAGGGATCGGCGATACGCTGCGCGTCTCGTTGGCTGCCGATCCGGTGGAAGAGATCAAGGTAGGGTTCGATATTTTGAAATCGCTGCGCATTCGCGCGCGCGGGATCAACTTTATTGCTTGTCCAACCTGTTCTCGTCAGGAGTTTGACGTCATTGGCACGGTGAACGCCCTGGAGCAGCGCCTGGAAGACATCATTACGCCAATGGACGTTTCAATCATCGGCTGTGTGGTGAATGGCCCGGGCGAAGCGCTGGTTTCTACGCTGGGTGTGACGGGCGGCAACAAGAAAAGCGGTCTGTATGAAGACGGCGTGCGTAAGGACAGACTCGACAACGACGACATGATTACGCAGCTTGAGGCCCGTATTCGCGCTAAGGCAAGTATTCTGGACGAAGCGCGTCGTATCGACGTGCAGCAGCTTGAAAAATAATAACGTGATGGGAAGCGGTGTGCTTCCCGTGTATGATTGAACCCGCATGGCGCCCGCATCGTTCGGGTTAGCGCTGAGGGTTCATTTTTATATCCATAAAGAGAATAAACGTGGCAAAAAACATTCAAGCCATTCGCGGCATGAACGATTATCTGCCTGGCGAAACCGCCATCTGGCAGCGCATTGAAGGCACTCTTAAAAACGTGCTCGGCAGCTACGGTTACAGTGAAATCCGCTTGCCGATTGTAGAGCAGACCCCGTTATTCAAACGCGCGATCGGTGAAGTCACCGACGTGGTTGAAAAAGAGATGTATACCTTTGAGGACCGCAATGGCGACAGCCTGACTCTGCGTCCTGAAGGGACGGCTGGCTGCGTACGCGCCGGTATCGAACATGGTCTCCTGTACAATCAGGAACAGCGTCTGTGGTATATCGGGCCGATGTTCCGCCACGAGCGCCCGCAAAAAGGTCGCTATCGTCAATTCCATCAGCTGGGTGTCGAAGTGTTTGGTCTGCAAGGCCCGGACATTGATGCTGAGCTGATTATGCTGACCGCCCGTTGGTGGCGCGCGCTGGGTATTTCAGAGCATGTCAGTCTTGAGCTGAACTCCATTGGTTCACTGGAAGCGCGTGCTAACTACCGCGATGCGCTGGTCGCGTATCTGGAACAGCATAAAGAGAAACTGGACGAAGACTGCAAGCGTCGCATGTATACCAACCCGCTGCGTGTACTTGACTCCAAAAATCCGGAAGTCCAGGTTCTGCTTAACGATGCGCCGCGGCTTGGCGACTACCTGGATGACGACTCACGCGAGCATTTCGCCGGTCTGTGCAAGCTGCTGGAATCAGCAGGTATTGCCTACACCGTTAACCAGCGCCTGGTTCGTGGTCTCGATTACTACAACCGTACCGTATTTGAGTGGGTCACCAGCAGTCTGGGCTCGCAGGGTACCGTGTGTGCGGGCGGTCGTTACGACGGTCTGGTAGAGCAGCTTGGCGGTCGTGCAACGCCTGCGGTTGGTTTCGCGATGGGCCTGGAACGACTTGTTTTGTTAGTTCAGGCAGTTAATCCGGAATTTATTGCCTCTCCCGTTGTCGATATATACCTGATCGCTTCAGGTGCGGATACGCAGTCGGCGGCAATGCGGCTTGCAGAACGTCTGCGCGATGAAGTACAGGGTGTGAAACTGATGACAAACCACGGTGGCGGCAACTTTAAGAAACAGTTTGCTCGCGCCGACAAGTGGGGCGCTCGCGTTGCACTGGTACTGGGTGAGTCCGAAGTGGCTGACGGTACTGTCGTAGTGAAGGATTTGCGCACTGGTGAGCAAACGGCAGTAGCGCAGGATAGCGTTGCCGCACATTTGCGCACGTTGACTTGCTAAGGAGAAGGACTGCGTGGAAATTTATGAAAACGAAAACGACCAGGTTGATGCGGTAAAACGCTTCTTTGCCGAGAATGGTAAAGCGCTGGTGGTTGGGGTGATTTTAGGGGTTGGTGCGCTGGTTGGCTGGCGTTACTGGACCAGTCATCAGACGGAGTCCGCACGCTCTGCTTCTCTGGCGTATCAAAATACGGTGACTGCGGTTAGCGCGGGCAAACAGGATAGCATTCCTGCAGCAGAGAAATTTGCACAAGAGAACAAAAATACCTACGGCGCGTTAGCTTCGATGGAACTGGCGCAGCAGTTTGTTGACCAAAACGAACTTGAGAAAGCCGCTACCCAGCTGCAACAAGGACTGGCGGCTACCAGCGATGAGAATCTCAAAGCGGTGATTAATCTGCGTCTTGCGCGTGTTCAGGTTCAGCTTAAGCAAGCGGATACCGCGCTGAAAACACTCGATACCATTAAAGGTGAAGGGTGGACGGCAATTGTCGCCGATCTGCGTGGCGAAGCGTTGCTGAGCAAAGGCGATAAACAAGGTGCGCGTAGCGCATGGGAAGCTGGCGTGAAAAGCGATGCCTCTCCTGCTCTGAGCGAAATGATGCAGATGAAAATCAATAATTTGTCCATCTGAGAGGGACCCGATGCAATTGCGTAAATTACTTCTGCCAGGGCTGCTTTCCGTTACCCTATTAAGCGGCTGTTCACTGTTTAGTGGCGAAGAAGATGTCGTTAAGATGTCCCCATTACCGGTGGTTGAAAACCAGTTTACTCCGTCCACTGAATGGAGCACGTCTGTAGGTAACGGTATTGGTGATTTCTATTCCAATCTTCATCCTGCACTGGCGGATAACGTTGTCTATGCTGCCTCGCGCGCGGGTGTGGTGAAAGCGTTGAATGCGGACGACGGCAAAGAAGTCTGGTCTGTTAATCTCGGTGAGAAAGACGGTTGGTTCTCTCGCGCTTCTGCACAGCTTTCTGGCGGTGTAACGGTTTCCGGTGGTCATGTTTATATCGGTAGTGAAAAAGCGCAGGTTTATGCGCTTAACACCAGTGACGGTACCATTGCATGGCAGACCCGAGTCGCCGGTGAAGCGCTGTCTCGCCCGGTGGTGAGCGATGGCGTGGTATTGATTCACACCAGCAACGGTCAGCTGCAGGCATTGAACGAAGCTGACGGTGCCGTCAAATGGACCGTCAACCTGGATATGCCATCGCTTTCTTTACGCGGTGAGTCTGCCCCGGCTAGCGCTTTCGGTGCCGCGATTGTTGGCGGTGATAACGGTCGCGTGAGCGCCGTGCTGATGCAACAGGGCCAGATGATTTGGCAGCAACGTATTTCTCAGGCGACTGGTCCAACTGAAATCGACCGTCTGAGTGATGTAGACACCACGCCGGTTATCGTTAATGGCGTTGTGTACGCCCTGGCTTATAATGGTAACCTGACGGCGCTGGATCTGCGCAGCGGCCAGATTATGTGGAAACGTGAACTTGGTTCGGTGAATGATTTCATCGTCGACGGCAATCGTATCTATCTGGTTGATCAGAATGACCGCGTGCTGGCGCTGACCACTGACGGCGGCGTAACGCTGTGGACGCAAAGCGATTTGCTGCACCGTCTGCTGACGTCTCCGGCGCTGTATAATGGCAACCTGGTTGTTGGTGATAGCGAAGGCTACCTGCACTGGATCAACGTTGATGATGGCCGCTTTGTGGCCCAGCAGAAAGTCGACAGCTCTGGTTTCCTGACCGAGCCGGTATCGGCTGATGGTAAACTGCTGATCCAGGCAAAAGACGGTACGCTGTACTCCATTACGCGTTAATCGTCCTGGCCGCTCGCTTTGAAAAACGGCTCCTGGTGCAGGGGCCGTTTTACTGTTTTTAACAATGGCGTAAAAATGCGTCCGTTGTCTGATGATTTTTTAAATGAGGCTTTAAACATGGTACCTGTGGTCGCGCTTGTCGGGCGCCCTAACGTTGGCAAATCCACGTTATTTAACCGTCTAACTCGCACCCGAGATGCGCTGGTTGCGGATTTCCCGGGTCTGACTCGTGACCGTAAGTACGGTCGTGCGGAGATTGAAGGCCGCGAGTTTATCTGTATTGATACCGGCGGTATTGATGGCACCGAAGATGGTGTTGAAACGCGCATGGCGGAACAGTCGCTGTTAGCCATCGAAGAAGCCGACGTTGTGCTGTTCATGGTGGATGCGCGTGCTGGCCTGATGCCGGCAGATGAAGCCATCGCCAAGCATCTGCGTTCACGCCAAAAACCAACTTTCCTGGTCGCCAACAAAACTGACGGGCTAGATCCGGATCAGGCGGTTGTTGATTTCTATTCGCTGGGCTTAGGTGAGATTCACCCGATCGCGGCGTCCCATGGTCGTGGCGTTCTCAGCCTGCTGGAGCATGTTCTTCTGCCGTGGATGGATGACGTTGCACCACAGGAAGAAGTGGATGAAGACGCAGAATACTGGGCGAAGCTGGAAGCCGAAGAAAACGGCGAAGAAGAGCCTGAAGACGACTTCAACCCGCAGGATTTGCCAATCAAACTGGCGATTGTCGGACGTCCGAACGTAGGTAAGTCCACACTCACTAACCGTATTCTTGGCGAAGACCGAGTGGTGGTTTACGACATGCCGGGAACCACGCGTGACAGTATTTATATCCCGATGGAACGCGATGGGCGCGAATACGTGCTGATCGACACGGC
Organism: Citrobacter sp. FP75; assembly: GCF_018342065.1. Taxonomy (GTDB): domain Bacteria; phylum Pseudomonadota; class Gammaproteobacteria; order Enterobacterales; family Enterobacteriaceae; genus Citrobacter. The sequence continues at coordinate 104,891 of NZ_JAFDOE010000003.1, forward strand.
GGGCGTGCGTAAACGCGGCAAAATTACCGAAGCGGTAGAGAAGTTCTCTGTTATCAAGACGCTGCAGGCTATTGAAGACGCCAACGTGGTGATGCTGGTGATTGACGCGCGCGAAGGTATTTCCGATCAGGATCTGTCGCTGCTGGGCTTTATCCTCAATAGTGGGCGCTCACTTGTTATCGTGGTCAACAAGTGGGATGGCCTGACGCAGGAAGTGAAAGAGCAGGTCAAAGAGACGCTGGACTTCCGTCTGGGCTTTATTGATTTTGCGCGCGTACACTTTATCTCTGCGTTGCACGGTAGCGGCGTAGGCAATCTGTTTGAATCGGTGCGTGAAGCGTATGACAGCTCAACCCGCCGCGTCAGCACCGCGATGCTGACTCGCATCATGACCATGGCAACAGAAGATCACCAGCCGCCGCTGGTGCGCGGTCGTCGTGTGAAGCTGAAATATGCGCATGCCGGTGGCTACAACCCACCGATTGTGGTGATTCACGGCAACCAGGTCAAAGACCTGCCGGATTCTTACAAACGTTATCTGATGAACTACTTCCGTAAATCACTGGAAGTGATGGGAACGCCGATCCGTATTCAGTTCAAAGAAGGGGAAAACCCATTTGCGAACAAGCGCAATACGTTGACGCCGACGCAGATGCGTAAACGTAAGCGTCTGATTCAGCACATCAAAAAAAGTAAATAATTCATTTTGACTTCGATAGAAGCCCGCGCATGTCGCGGGCTTTTTTCACCTTTTTTATCGCAAGCGTCCGCCTGTTTGATGTCAATCACTATTCGTTTTTTGCCAAGTTTAAATCTAAGAAAGTAGACAATTGTCGAGTTTTCATCTTAAAGTCCCCCGGTTGGTACTAGACAAAACTACTGTCAGGTTATCAAATGGTTAAATAAATCTTCGCCGCATGTAAAAAATCGGCCAGCTACGTAACTGGTCGGCGTACATCGCGGTGTTTATAAGCACGACGACATATCTTTTCAGGAGAATTATGCAATCCTCTACTCAACCGCAAGAAAGCCGAACGTTCTTCGGCCATCCTTACCCGCTCGGCTCGCTGTTCTTCACAGAGATGTGGGAGCGTTTCTCGTTTTATGGCATTCGCCCGTTACTGATCCTGTTTATGGCGGCTACCGTTTATGACGGCGGCATGGGGCTGGCGCGTGAAAACGCCTCGGCGATTGTCGGTATCTTTGCCGGTACAATGTATCTTGCCGCGCTGCCGGGCGGCTGGCTGGCGGATAACTGGCTCGGCCAGCAGAGGGCGGTCTGGTATGGCTCCATTCTGATTGCGCTCGGCCACCTGTCGATTGCTCTCTCGGCCATCATGGGAGACAACCTGTTTTTTATCGGCCTGATGTTTATCGTGCTCGGTTCCGGTCTGTTTAAGACCTGTATCTCGGTGATGGTGGGTACGCTGTATAAAAAAGGCGATGCGCGTCGCGACGGCGGTTTCTCGCTGTTCTACATGGGCATCAATATGGGCTCCTTCATTGCGCCATTGATCTCCGGTTGGCTGATTAAAACCCACGGCTGGCACTGGGGTTTTGGTATCGGTGGTATCGGAATGCTGGTGGCGTTGCTTATCTTTCGTCTCTTTGCCGTTCCGGCAATGAAACGTTACGATAGCGAAGTGGGTCTGGACTCGACCTGGAACAGTCCGGTCGTGAAGCGTAACGGGGTGGGCGCATGGCTACTGGCGCTGGCGGTTGGTGTGGCGGTTATCGTTACGCTGATTGCGCAGGGTGTGATTGTGATTAATCCGGTCGCGGTTGCCAGCATGCTGGTGTACGTGATTGCCGCGTCAGTTGCGCTTTACTTTATCTATCTGTTTGTCTTTGCCGGTCTGAGCCGTAAAGAGCGCGCCAGACTGCTGGTTTGCTTTATCCTGCTGGTTTCCGCTGCGTTCTTCTGGTCTGCGTTTGAGCAGAAGCCTACTTCGTTCAACCTGTTCGCCAATGACTACACTAACCGTATGATCGGTGATTTTGAAATCCCGGCGGTGTGGTTCCAGTCGATCAACGCGCTGTTTATCATCTTGCTGGCCCCGGTATTCAGCTGGGCGTGGCCAAAACTGGCGAGCATGAACATTCGCCCAAGCAGTATCACCAAGTTTGTCATCGGCATTCTCTGCGCGGCGGCGGGCTTTGGCGTGATGATGCTGGCGGCGCAGGACGTGCTGGCAAATGGCGGCGCGGGCGTTTCTCCATTCTGGCTGGTGGGCAGTATCCTGATGCTTACGCTCGGCGAACTCTGTCTGAGCCCGATTGGCCTTGCGACCATGACGCTGCTGGCGCCGGAAAGAATGCGTGGACAGATGATGGGGCTGTGGTTCTGCGCCAGTGCGCTGGGTAACCTGGCCGCGGGTCTGATTGGTGGCCATGTGAAGGCTGACCAACTGGATATGCTGCCAGATCTCTTCGCACGCTGTTCTATTGCGCTGCTGATCTGCGCCGCAGTACTGATCGTCCTCATTGTGCCGATTCGTCGCATGCTGGAAAATACGCAAACTAAACCGGTGACCAGCGCCTGATAACACCTCGATTTTGCCGGGGCAGACGTTATGCCCCGGCCATTTAATTTTCGAGGTAAGAACATGCTGTTTGGGTTTGTTGGACTTGGCGCAGTCGTTGAAACGGCATACTTGCCTGCATTACGTAACAGGTTCGGTGATTCACTCTGCTGCGTGGGATTTGACGTTCAATCCACAAAACAGCCAGCAGGCGTGACGCGTTGTACATCGCTCGAAGCGCTGCTTGCTCAGCCTCTGGATACCTTGTTTATCACGACCACGTCCCTGCATCACCTTGAGGTGCTTGAACAAGCCCTGGCCTCTCCCATCGCTCATATCGTGGTTGAAAAACCTATTGTTGCCACGCTCGCCCAAATTGAAATACTGAAAACGCTTTTGGCCCAGCCAGGCGCAGCCGATCGTGTGCTGGCGCTCGACCACTGGATGGCGCGCATTGAAACGGTGACACGAGGGTTGGTCAGCACTTTTGCCGAGATTGTGAAAATCGAAGGTTTCTTGCAGGAACCAAGTGGGTTTAACGCCGCAGGGGAGCCGATAGCACTTAACTTTGCCACCGGTGAACCGGACACGCGTGAACTTCGCCACCCGGATGGCGTGATTCTGGATATCGGTACGCACGTGTTGGCAATGCTTAGGGAAACGGTACGGTATCTGGGAGGGAATAATGAGATGGTGCTGCGGGTGGTGAGTGCGAAAGACCGTCTGGGGCGTGATATCCCCCTGAATGACCTGACTACGGCAGAAGGCGAGGCGCATCTGCAAGGGCAGATAAGCGGTATTCCACTGGATATCTGGCTCAACAAATACGCGGGACCTGCTGGCGGACAAAAAGGTCTGCGGATTTATCTTCGCGACGGAAGTATCATCAGCCATGACCGATGCGGTGCGGTAGATGTGCTGGAAGTGATTGATGGTGAGGTGGTGCAACGCTGGAGCATTACCGGTACGATTTACGCCCATTGTCTTGCTGAGCAAATTCTGGGAGCGCAAAGTTTGTTTGAACGTTGTCCGCAGGAAGTGAGCCAAACGACACTGCGCAGGCTGGAAGAAGTGGAGTGCCTGTTAACATTACAGCAGCAGTTACGTGGGCCACATTAAGCGCATAGTGTTAAAATAAAAGCAGCAATACATTTTCTGTACGAGGACACGATATGTCGATTACCTGCCCGGATTGTCATGCTGAGCTGGAGCCACAAAATGGTGTGGCGCACTGCGAGCATTGTCACAAAGATATTCAACTGGATGCACGTTGTCCGGAATGCCATCTGCCACTGCAAGTATTAAAAGCCTGCGGCGCAGTGGATTATTTCTGTCAGAACGGCCATGGCCTTATCTCGAAAAAATGCGTGGAATATAATGTTGTAATATAAAATATATTATAGCCAACAAATGATTTTTGCTGGTTAATATATTCAATGAATATCAGCCAGCTTTAACTATTATTATCGCAAATATTTTGTCTTTTTTTATAATTTGGCTGATTTTTTAGGATTATATTTAGGTTGTAAAGGCATTCATTAGGGTGAATCATAAATATAATGTTCCTGTTGTACAGCAACTTTGTTAATACAGGAACATGTTATGGCCCGAAGGGCGCGCTTTGTTATCTTGCTTGTGTTATTCGTTTCTGGCGCAGTTATTGCCGGGGACAATATTGTTGCGTCTGCAGCAACCAATAACATAAGCGAGTCTACGTTGCCCGATCTCGGCAGTGAGTCGGTACAAAAAGAACAGCATAATAACGAAGATCAATCCATTAAAGAGAAAGGTGCCGACTATTTTATTAACTCTGCGACACAAGGCTTTGAAAACCTGACGCCTGACGCGTTGAAATCACAGGCGCAAAGCTATTTGCAAAATCAAATTACCTCCTCCACGCAATCGTATATAGAAGGATTAGTGTCACCGTACGGAAAAGTACGGACCAGTTTATCTGTTGGCGAAGGTGGCGATCTTGATGGTAGCTCTCTCGACTATTTTGTTCCTTTATACGACAAACAAAATACATTGATTTTTAGCCAAATCTCCGCGCAGCGTAAAGAGGAGCGGACCATTGGAAATATCGGTTTTGGCTTGCGTCAAAATGTGGGGGATTGGTTACTCGGCGGCAACGCTTTTTATGACTACGATTTTACCCGTGGGCACCGTCGCTTAGGTTTGGGCACTGAGGCATGGACAGATTATCTGAAGCTCTCTGGCAACTATTACCATCCACTTTCCGACTGGAAAGAGTCTGAGGATTTTGAGTTTTATGAAGAACGCCCCGCTCGGGGATGGGATATTCGGGCTGAAAGCTGGCTGCCATTTTATCCACAGATCGGTGGAAAATTAGTCTACGAGCAGTACTATGGCGATGAAGTGGCGTTATTTGGTACCGACAATTTACAAAAAAATCCTCATGCGGTGACCATTGGTCTCAATTACACGCCTGTGCCGATGGTCACGATGGGGGCAGATTACAAAGCCGGTACCGGAGATAATGCCGACCTTAGCATCAACGCAACCGTCACCTATCAGTTAGGTACACCCCTGGCGGCTCAGCTTGATCCGGAAAACGTAAAAATTCAGCACTCTTTAATGGGCAGTCGTACCGATTTTGTCGAGCGTAATAATTTTATCGTTCTTGAATACCGTGAAAAAGATCCCCTTGATGTTGCATTATGGCTCAAAGCCGATGCGACCAATGTCCATCCTGAATGCGTAATTGAAGACACGCCTGAGTCTGCGGTAGGGCTGGAGAAATGTAAGTGGACGATCAATGCGCTTGTCTCTCATCACTACAAAATCATCTCCGCCTCCTGGCAGGCAAAAAATAATGCCAATCGCACATTAGTGATGCCAGTGGTAAAAGCTGATGCCCTCACTGAAGGGAATAATAATCGCTGGAATCTGGTCCTCCCTGCGTGGGTCAATGCGGATACAGAAGCACAGCGTACAGAGTTAAATACCTGGAAAGTGCGCATGACCCTGGAAGATGAAAAGGGGAATAAGCAAAACTCGGGTGCTGTGGAAATTACCGTCCAACAAGATCGTAAAATCGAATTGATTGTCGATAACGTCGCCGACGCCGATCGTACCGATCATAGCCATGAGGCCAGCGCTTTGGCGGATGGAGTCGATGGTGTTGTGATGGATGTACTGCTTACCGATTCATTTGGGGATGCGACCGATCGTAACGGCAATGAGCTGGTAGATGAGGCTATGGCGCCTGAACTCTATGACAGCAATGACAAAAAGGTGACGCTTTCTTCCACCGCTTGTACCGCCGAATTGCCCTGCGTCTTCATTGCCAGCCGTGACAAAAAGGCGGGAACCGTCACGCTCTCCAGTACGCTTCCTGGTACGTTTCGCTGGAAAGCGAAGGAAGACGCCTACGGCGACAGTAACTATGTTGACGTGACGTTTACCGGTGATGCGCTTGATGCGTTGAATGCGCTCATTTATCAAATGAAAACATCTTCTCCCGTTAATTTGATCGGCAAACAAGATAGGCATCCTGTCGTCAGTAATACCTATCGATTTGTACTGTGGCGTGATGCCAATAAAGACGGCGTTTTCCAAATGTCAGAACAACTGGCAGAAGATGAAATGGCGCTTTATGACTATCAGTGGGAATTTACCGGGCAAAGCGTGACGGGAAATACCGGAGCACAAGCCAATACCCGCAATGAAGATCTGGTGTTGCCAGCAACGAATAGAGAGGCTGCGCAAAAATTCGCGGCTCATGAGCAGGATGGTATTCAGGGCTATGGCATACGCGTGGTGTATAGCCAGAAATAGTGTCAGCGTGGTGGCTGACCAGCCAGTCGCTGAATGTTGAAGAAAAAGGAGAATCTTAATGCAATCAGTATTAAAACGGCGACTGACGAAGGTCGCACTGGCATTGGCTGTGGCAGGGTATTGTGCTGTGCCTGCGGTCGCAGCTAATGGGAATCTGAAAGCCGGTCAGTGGCAAAGCGCGACAGAAAGTACCGATACTATTCAAGGGACTATCCCGTGGATTACGCGGGCTGCGGATAAAACGGCGGAAACGGATAAAGCACATGTCACGGTGACAATTGACCGCGGTAGTCGAACCGTGGCGACTGAAGGTGACCGGCAGTTTCACGCGGGCGACAAAGTGACAGTCAACTGGGCTATCGGCGATACGGAAGGTGACCTGGATGCGGATAACACGGCGACCAAAGCGACAGTGCAGTGGATGAGCTATAGCGATCAGAATGGCGGCGATGCAAAAGAGGTAGGTACAAAAGGCAGCGACACCTATGAAATTCAGGCTACGGATGCCGATCGTTACATCGGTATTAAGATTACGCCGACCACAACCACCGGCGATCCAAATGTTGCTACGGAATTGCTGCTAAACGATCTGTCGACCAACGCTGGCGGTGGTTCTGACGATGATGACATTCCGGAAGGTCCGGTGGTCGATGAAAACGTCCATGTCGTTATCTACGAGGCGGGTTCAACAACCAACCTGCTGGGTACGAGCACCAAACTTAAAACCAACGCCACCTATAAAGTGCTGCTGTGGAAAGATAAAAACGCCAGTGGTACTTACGATGCAGGTGAAGAGGTTACCAGCGAATACAACTACCGCTGGAAATTCACCGGTAACAGTCTGCAGTTGGGCACTATGGGTGGGATTGTCAACGCTACCTACAACAATAGCGATCTGGTTATTCCGCTTACCAATGCCGAAGCGAAGGCTGCCTTCGATTATGCCGATGGCGTTACCCTCGGCAACGATGGCGTCCAGGGATATGGCTTGTCTATCGACTATCAACGCAAATAAAACCGTGCAAGACCGCTTCCTTCGGGGAGCGGTTTTTCCGCTCGCTTTGCTTAACTCTGGGTTAAGCAAAGTGTGTTGAAACGCGACCACAGAATAAATGGGGAGCGACTGCTCATGGATGGGGGAACTGGCAGGTGAATAAAGTTTATCGCTCTTTACTGGCGCTAGCTCTGTTAATGGGTGCAGTGCCGGTACTTTCTGCATTGAAAAGTGGGGCATGGCAGGAATTGGGCTTAGCGACGGACGCGATAAACGGCACCCCGCCGGTGGCGGACAGCGCATATGTTCCGGTTTATCAGGGCAGCGTTGTGCTCACTCCCGGTGAAGCGCACGCCGTTGCATTCAGCGCGATGCCGCGCGATTTCAGCGTTGATGATTCCGCCAGCGCACTGCAACTGACTAACCCGCTCGATACTGAGGGCGATTTTTTCGCCATACCGCCGCTGCGCTGGGAAAGTGAACAGGCACCCGCTATCAGTTTAGTCTGGGCAGATGCCGCCACACCGGATGAACCGCTTAACCCACAGCCGGTCGCCAATAAAACGTTCTGTGTGCAGAATATGTCCGGCGGGCATTACGTCGTCTGGCCACAGCTTGAAGATAGCAGCATGCTGCCCGCGCTTTACCTCACCACTTCGACGGGAACACCGAACAGCAATACGGTTGCCTTAACAGAACAAAAAGTAGCGATTGACGTTGCCGCCGCCGTGGGTGAACCGCTTTCCGTGAGCGCCAGCAACATGGATGAGACGCTCCGGGCAGCAAAAGTAAAAGTGGGCGAGAGCATCACGCTGACCGTTACCACCCGCGATTGCGCCGGTAACGTAGTGGGCAACACCGCATTTATTATTACCCGCAGCGATGCGCTTAACCGCCAGGGCGTAGTTAACAATACGGCACCGGTACACGTCGGTGATACGGAACTGACCACCATGGCGACGGAATACCACGGCGTTACGGGCGCTGATGGCAAAGCGACGGTGACCATCACCCAGGCAAATGGTCCCGGCGTGAAAACCACGTTGACGGTGATGCCGGTAAACAATACGGCGCTAAAAGACAGCGTCGATGTCATTTTCAGCACCCTTACCAGCCCGGACAGCGACAAAGCGGCGATGTGGGGGCATATGGAAGAAAGCTCCACGGCAAACATCGATGGCGTAACCTATACCTTCACGCGTCCAAAACTGGCGGCGGAAACCAGTGGTACCAGTGGCACATTTGTTGCCAGCAATGAAAGTTGGGCGCAGTTTACCTGGAATGGCGCAGATAACCACTGCGCTATTTTGCCTGATGCTGAACAGCTGGTGGCGCTGCGGAGCGCGCATAATATTGCGCAGACCTACCCCGGCTGGCCGATTGATACCTACTGGTCGTCCACGAAAGATCAGCTCGATATTTATCACTATGCCGCCAATATGGACAGTGGCGTGGTGATACGAGAAAGCAATAGCACGGCTTTACTGGTGAGCTGCGTGGATAAAGCACTGCCTTTAGCGTATCCACAAATCACGCTTTCTCCCGATGCGCCATACAAGGCGGAAGTCGGCGAGATGATTGATGTGGTAGCCAGCGTGGTTGACCGGAACACCAATAAACCGTTGCCTTATCGCTATCTTGAACTGTTTGTCGACCCCGCCTCTAACCGTAAAGGGGAGCATAAAGATGAATGGGATAATCAGCGGGTCGTTGTCCGTAGCGATGATATGCGAGCATCGTCCCCGGAACACTATACCGGAGTAACGGACGCGAACGGTCAGGTACATTTGTCGTTAAGCCACGACAGCGGTGTGGGGGTGGAAACGCCAATCCGTATTGTGATGCCGGATGATGAAGGCGCAAGCATCACGCTTCCCTTTAATGTGATTTTTACGGTGATAACCAGCCCGGACGTCGACGGAGCTAATATGTATGGCCATATGCAACGGGGCATTGTGGAGAAGGGGAATCTCTATAAGCGTCCGTTACTGGCGTCCGAAGCAAGTCATAAAACCGGTCAGCAAAGTGAAAATAGCGAAGAATGGGCTACCTTTGATTCCCTTACTGCGGCTACCAGCCAGTGTGGAACAGGACAAGTGCCTGACACCGGCACACTTGGGGGGCTCTACAGCGCGCACCCTGATAATCAGCTCCTGACCGAATACGGCTGGCCGACGGCATCGGGTACGTATATTGCCGATGATGCCGCGCAGATGGCGTATTTCGATCTGGGCGATGGCAGTAAAGGTATCGGTGGAGCGACACACTATCTGGCCTGTTCTGCCAATGAAATGGTGGCTCAACTGAGCGTCTATTTCAATGACGATGTTTCGTTGCGCACGCCCGTCGCCAAAGTAGGCGAGCAAATCAAAATGAACGTCCATTCACAAAATGCACTGAATGGAACGACGATAGCGAATGTGAAGTTTTCAGTCACCATGGCGCTCGGCAAAAATCGAAGTGGGATGACCACCGGTTTTACCGACCCAAGTCAGGGCGAATTGCTGTTTGACAGCGTTGCCTATGGCGCGGGGGCGTCGTCAATGATGTATGAGGGGACGACGGATGCTAACGGTGATGCGCAAATCATTCTTGAACAACCGCGCGGCGTGGGCCTGCTTACTCAGTTGAACGTGGCTCCGGCTAACTCACTGCTCAATACGCCTATCTCCCGTAGCGTCAAATTTACTGTCCCAACCAGCCCGGATACGCCAAGCGCCAATATGTGGGGGCATATGGCGGACGTCGTAACGGTAGATAATCTCTCGTTTGAACGACCTAAACTGGCGGCAGAGGTGGGGGCTACCCGAACCCAGGGGGAAGCGAATGAAACCTGGGCCCGCGTAATGCATACCGATGCGCAGGGAAACACCGACGCCGGGGGATGTGCGCTTAATCGCCTGCCGCGTATCGATCAACTTACCGCACTGTACAGCGCCAATAGCGGCGGCACGATGCATACCGATGCCGGGTGGCCGATAAATCTTAATTACTGGTCGGCAACGTATGCCAGCCAGGCAAGCTGGCAGCAGATATCGTTGACCAGCGGCGACAAAGCGGTCGGTGGCGACGTTTCGGATTACGTCAGTTGCCTGACCAGCGATAATCCGGTGGCGGCGTCCATCACCATTGAACCGGTGGACGCGTCGCAGTGGTATGACAATAACGTTAATCGCGTGCATGCGGTGAAGGTGAAGAAAGGCGAGACGCTACAACTGAAGGTCACGGTGAAAGACGCCAGCGGTAACCCGGTATCGGATGCGGCGTTTGTGCTGAGCCGTGGCGATGGTTACACCCGAAGTAATGTGAAACATGCCGCTGGCAGTGGTGACAGTATTGTGTCGCCGGTGGTCATTGACGGCGAATCTGTTAACGACACGGCGACGAAAATTGGCGGCCTGACGGGCGTGGACGGTAGCAAAATTATTAATGTGACCCGCCCGGATACGCACGGCACTAAAGTGGCGATAACGGCGGCGCTGTATGGCAATGACAGCGTGAGTGCCAGTCTTGATACCATCTTTACGGTGGTTACCAGCCCCGACTCGGATAAGGCGGCTCTGTGGGGACATATGGCGGACACGCTGACGGCGGCAGACGGCACGATCTACCACCGGCCGCTGCTGTACGCGGAGCTGAGTAATACCCTCAGTGTGGTGAGTTATACGGAAGATAACGAGGCATGGACCCGGTTTTACGGACCCGATGGTCGCAAGAACAATGCGGAGATGTGCGCCGCCGGATATTACCCTGCCATTGACGGCCTGGACGCGCTTTATCGCCAATACCCGGACAGACGCATCAAGACGGCGCAGGGCTGGCCGATAGACTACTCCTACTGGAGTGGCAGCTATGCGAGTCAGTTTTCTTCTGAAGCGCCCATCAATTTTTATGTCGTCGATCTGGATGATGGCAGCCATCATTCTGTGTCGGCAAAGGATGCCAGCGCCATGCAGTACCAGATTTGTACGAGTACGGAAGCTGCACTGGCAACGACGATTGCGCTGACCTCGACGATGGCAATGGATGAAACCGCGCAGGCGGTGAAAGTGAAGACGGGTGAAAGAGTGCCGTTAACGATCACCACCAAGGATGCTGCGGGTAACCCGGTCGGGAACACGGCGTTTACGTTGACGCGAGATCAAGGCTCCAGACGCGGTAACAACGCCATTAGTTCCTGGCCAATACCCGTCATGCAGCTGGTACTGGCCGGACAGGCGTCGCAGGACTGGCTTTATAACGGTACCTATTATGGCGTCACGGGATCGGACGGTACGCTGTCCTTTGATCTGGGTGAAGATACTGGGCCGGGGTTGAAGACGGTGCTGAACGCCAGCTTGTATAAAACCCCTGCGGCAACCTCGTTGCTGTCGACAGTGTTTACCGTGCTCACCAGTCCTGACAGCAACAAATCCCAGATGTGGGGGCATATGCCGGAGACCTTCACCGCCAGCAACGGCGCGGAATTTATGCGCCCAAGGCTGATGCCTGAGCTGGATTCAGAAACGGATACGGCGGGGCTCATTCAAAATAATGAAATGTGGTACACGGTGAAAAATGTAAATAGCGGGCGCGGGGCCTGTACGATGAGCCAAATGCCGACGGCGGCCGATTTAACGTCGCTGTATAACGATCACCCGGATGGCGCATTAATCGCTGATTACGGTCTCCCGATGATCGTGTCGTATGGGTGGTGGGCGGGTAATAAGACGCTAAGCGGCCAATCGTTATTATATCAATACATTAATTTTCAAAACGGTATCATGAAAACAACGACATCTTCGTCCCCGACCAACGTAGCGCAGATGTGTCTGACGGCAAAACGTGAGTATGTCATTACGCTTGACTCCTCCACATCATGGAATGAGAAGTACGCGAGCTTCATGGCGAAGAAAGGCGAAACGATACCGGTGACGGTTACTGTAACCAATGCCACTGGCGTCCCACAGGCAAATACCACAGTAGTACTGAATCGTTCTGCATCGACCACACGTGCTAATACGGCGATAACGAGCACTGCGGCTTATATGACGTTGACGCCCGTTGCGCCTGCAGGGAGCGCGACGAGTTTCAATACCAGTTCGTCGAAATGGTATGGGGTGACGGATGCTGACGGTAAGGTGCAATTGACGTTAGCTCAGAACAATTCGAGCGGTCTGAAAACGACGGTAACCGCCTCGGTGGAGGGGGACAGTTTAGCCAAGGTCAGCAAAGATATGATCTTTACCGTTATCACCAGTCCGGACAGCGATAAGGCCACCATGTGGGGTCATATGCCGGAAACGGTGACCAATAGCGCAGGCGTTACATTCCATCGCCCTTATCTGGCGGCGGAGACGTCGGACTATACTTCCAGCGTGACCAGCAGCAATGAACTCTGGCCGCGGAGAGCGAGATCCTCCACGCTGACGGCAGGGACGTCCGATTGCGATGAGGCGTACCAGCCTTTATTAAGCGATCTGCAAACATTGTATGCAGATAATCCCAGCGGAGCGTTGTTTGAACGTTATGGTTGGCCAGTGAAAGAAAAATGGTACTGGTTTGCGGTAGATCGCGCGGCGAATACCGGGAACTATCAGTCTGTGCGGCTGGATTCGGGCGACGTTGCGTCAAACGGTACGGTGTATACCGCGGGGGCGCAGGTTTGCCTGGTCGACCCTCATCCCGCGTTGCCCGCGACGATTGAACTGACTTCCACTATTGCCATCGACACGGCAAGTGATGCCTTGAAGGTGAAAAAAGGCGAAGAGATTCCGCTGACTATCATTATAAAAGATAGCAACGGTAATCCGGCTGCAAATAAAGCATTTACGATTTCGCGCGGTCAAGGCTTTTCTCGCCGAGGGAATTCGAATACCAGCGGGAACGGCGGTGCGACGGACGATCTTACGCTTGAGCAACTGACGCCAACGGCGACAACGGCGCTACTGAAGGATTATCTCGCTGTTTATCACGGCGTGACCGGTGCGGATGGTAAGGCGACGTTTAGCCTGCGCCAGGACACTGCCCTGGGGCTGAAAACGGCGATCTCGGCGAAGATGGACGATTATCCTAATTTGACCTCTTCGCTTAACGTGATCTTTACCGTGATTTCCAGCCCGGATAGCGACAAGGCCGAATACTGGGGGCATATGCCGGAAACGGTGACCAGCAGCGACGGCGTGGTATTTAAGCGGCCACTGCTGGCGGCTGAGGCGCCGTCGAAAGACAACACTTCAGGCGCTTACAATGGCAATGAGATTTGGCCGATATTTAATCATAATGGCTCAGGGCTGGCGAGCAAATCGGGCTGCCCTGATAACAACCAGCCGACATTGAGCGAGATGCAAAAACTCTACAGTGATTATCCTGATGGTCAATTGGGAGAACAGTATGGCTGGCCTGTCGTAAATTTTACCTGGTGGGTTCTCGACAGAGCGGGTCTGTCTTACCAGAGTATAGACCTTCAAAAAGGTAATATTCACGTGAAGGGTTCCTCTGGCGATGATCGGACAGATCAGACGCTGGTTTGCCTGGTAAATCAGCGGGCACCCGTCGCGGCGATTACGCTAACTTCATCGGCGATGGACGTGGATAAACAGGCGGCAGTGGCCAAAAAGGATGAATCGCTTCCTATGACCGTCACAGTGAAAGACAGCGCGGGTAATCCAGTGATGAGCCAGGAATTTACGCTGTCGCGCGGTGACGCGCTGTCGCGTGCTGGCGATGTCGTCACGTTGTACGGTCGAGATGACCTCAGATTACAGCAGATATCGCCTTTCTCAGAAACTCTTTCGATGACCACTAACACTGTTGTCTTTCACGGCGTCACCGGCCCTGACGGTACGGCGACGTTCGAGCTGCGCCAGGACCAGAGTGTCGGGTTGAAAACCATGCTAACGGCGACGCTATCGAGTGATACGACAATCCACTCCACGCTGGGTGCTATTTTCACCATACTGACTAGCCCGGATACGGATAAGGCGATTTACTGGGGACACATGGCGGAGACGGCCGCGGTAGAGGGTAAAACTCTCCATCGGCCGTTATTGCTGGCGGAGTTGCCATCGGGTGCAACGGCTGTAGGGCATATAGGCATTAGCGGCGAAACATGGGCGTTGGCTCATACAATCGATGCCGCCGGATGGGATCTTGCCGCCCAGTGCGGCAGCCTGCTGAAGGCGCCAACCTATGATGAGCTGAATGAACTGCATGCCGTACCATTTAGCGCATTGGGCTGGCCGGCGTCGCCGTCTTTTCCGTATCTTTCGCGTAGCCCGGCAAGCGGCGATCTCTACTGCGGGGTTGAAGAAGCAAGCGGCAACATGAACTGCGGAATACACAAATCCAGTACGGCAGGTTTTGCGACCTGCCTGCCGTGAGGTGTGGGTTAGCGGGTACGATTTTTAGCGCTGCGCCAGGCGACAGCGGGCTACTTCGCTTTTGGCTGTCGCTTTTTCGCGGCAGCCTTTACCAATTTTATCTCGCTTTCCACCCAGCCATCGTTCAGGCGGGTGGTGAGCAGAGCGCCTGGTCTGGCCTGTTTGGTTGTCTTTAACACTGCGCCATCGTTTGTTGTGGTGACGCTATAGCCGCGCGCCAGCGTGGCTAACGGGCTGACCGCCTCCAGATGCGTGACCGCGTTGCCAAAACGCTCGCGCTGTTCGCTAAGGCGCGTGCGAATGTTTTCCGCCAGTCGATACTCCAACTGCTGAATACGTGATTGCGCACGATGAATGCGCGGCTGCGGGTTTTGCTGATTCAGCCTTTGCTCAAGGCGAATTTGCTGCTGTGAAGCGCGCTTGAGCTGGTTTTCCAGCGCAAAGCTCATGCGCTGACGCAGTCGCTCCAGCGCCGTTTGCTGGCGAGCCAGACGCAACTGCGGGTGCTGCTGTTGCAAGCGGTGATGTAGCTGGGTAAATCGACGAGTGCGATTGGCGAGGTAGTAATCCATCGCCATGCCTAAACGTTGCTGGACGGATTGAATCTGGCGCAGCAACTCCTGCTGGTTACGGCTAACAATTTCGGCAGCCGCAGAAGGCGTTGGGGCGCGCAGGTCGCCAACAAAATCGGCGATGGTCACGTCAGTTTCGTGGCCGACTGCGCTAACTACCGGGATCGTGCTTGCAAAAATCGCCCGCGCCACGCGTTCGTCGTTAAAGCTCCATAAATCCTCCAGCGAGCCGCCGCCGCGTCCGACGATGAGTACATCGCACTCGCCTCGCGCGTTCGCCAGTTCAATGGCGCGAACAATCTGCCCCGGCGCATCATCGCCCTGAACGGCGGTCGGGTAAATGATAACGGGCAGGGAAGGATCGCGACGCTTCAGGACGTGGAGAATATCGTGCAGCGCGGCGCCCGTTTTGGAGGTAATCACCCCGACGCAGTGGGCAGGAGAGGGCAGTGATTTCTTGAACTGCTGATCAAACAATCCTTCGGCCTGCAGTTTGGCTTTCAGTTGCTCATACTTCTGTTGCAACAGGCCTTCACCCGCAGGCTGCATGCTCTCAACGATAATCTGGTAATCACCACGCGGTTCATACAGCGTAATGTTCGCGCGCACCAGCACTTGCTGCCCGTGTTGCGGGCGGAATGTCACACGACGGTTGCTGTTGCGAAACATCGCGCAGCGCACCTGAGCGGTGTCATCTTTGAGCGTGAAATACCAGTGGCCGGACGAAGGTTGGGTGAAATTCGAGATTTCGCCGCTGATCCACACTTGTCCCATCTCCTGCTCAAGCAGCAGACGAACCGTCTGATTAAGGCGACTTACGGTAAAGATTGACGAGGTTTGAGAGGATAACATGTGAGCGGGATCAAATTCTAAATCAGCAGGTTATTCAGTCGAAAGTAACATGCCCACAGAGGAGCGCAAGGTTTTTTTGCAAAAAAGTGTGGATGCAATCGGTTACGCTCTGTATAATGCCACGGCAATATTTATTAACCAATCTGGTCGAGATATTGCCCATGCTACGTATTGCCAAAGAAGCCCTGACGTTTGACGACGTCCTCCTCGTTCCCGCTCATTCTACCGTTCTGCCGAATACTGCTGACCTCAGCACGCAGTTGACGAAAACCATTCGTCTGAACATTCCTATGCTCTCCGCAGCCATGGATACCGTGACTGAAGCGCGCCTTGCGATTGCTCTGGCACAGGAAGGCGGCATCGGTTTTATCCACAAAAACATGTCTATCGAGCGCCAGGCTGAAGAAGTCCGTCGCGTGAAGAAACACGAATCAGGCGTGGTGACTGACCCACAGACCGTGCTGCCAACCACGACTCTGCGCGAAGTAAGAGAACTGACCGAACGCAACGGTTTTGCGGGCTATCCGGTGGTGACGGAAGATAACGAACTGGTGGGTATCATCACCGGTCGTGACGTGCGTTTTGTGACCGACCTCAGTCAGCCGGTTAGCGTATACATGACGCCAAAAGAGCGTCTGGTTACGGTACGTGAAGGCGAAGCGCGTGATGTTGTGCTGGCAAAAATGCACGAAAAGCGCGTTGAGAAAGCGCTGGTTGTTGATAACGGCTTCCATCTGCGCGGCATGATCACCGTAAAAGACTTCCAGAAAGCTGAGCGTAAACCTAACGCCTGTAAAGACGAGCATGGCCGTCTGCGCGTAGGTGCGGCTGTAGGCGCGGGTGCAGGTAACGAAGAGCGTGTTGATGCGCTGGTTGCCGCAGGTGTTGACGTGTTGCTGATTGACTCCTCCCATGGCCACTCTGAAGGCGTATTGCAGCGTATTCGTGAAACCCGTGCGAAATACCCGGATCTGCAAATCATCGGCGGTAACGTTGCAACGGGCGCAGGCGCTCGTGCGCTGGCTGAAGCCGGTTGCAGCGCGGTGAAAGTGGGTATTGGCCCTGGTTCTATCTGTACGACTCGTATCGTCACCGGCGTGGGCGTTCCGCAGATCACTGCGGTTTCCGACGCGGTTGAAGCGCTGGAAGGCACCGGTATTCCGGTTATCGCCGACGGCGGTATCCGTTTCTCTGGCGATATCGCTAAAGCGATCGCTGCAGGCGCGGCTGCGGTAATGGTGGGTTCTATGCTGGCCGGTACCGAAGAATCCCCGGGTGAAATTGAACTCTACCAGGGTCGTTCTTACAAATCTTACCGTGGTATGGGCTCTCTGGGCGCGATGTCCAAAGGCTCTTCTGACCGTTACTTCCAGAGCGATAACGCTGCTGACAAACTGGTACCGGAAGGTATCGAAGGTCGCGTTGCCTATAAAGGCCGCCTGAAAGAGATTATCCACCAGCAGATGGGCGGCCTGCGCTCCTGTATGGGGCTGACCGGCTGTGGTACTATCGACGCGCTGCGAACGAAAGCAGAGTTTGTCCGCATCAGCGGTGCGGGTATTCAGGAAAGTCACGTTCACGACGTGACCATCACCAAAGAGTCCCCTAACTACCGCATGGGCTCCTGATAAGTTTCCGCGCCCGGCTCAATGCCGGGCGAATTTGTTTCACTTGCCTCGGAATTAGCGTCAATGACAGACAATATTCATAAACATCGCATTCTCATCCTCGATTTTGGATCGCAGTACACTCAACTGGTGGCACGTCGCGTACGTGAGCTGGGCGTCTACTGTGAACTGTGGGCATGGGATGTTACGGAAGCACAAATTCGCGAATTCAACCCAAGCGGTATTATTCTTTCCGGCGGCCCGGAAAGCACTACTGAAGACAATAGCCCGCGAGCACCGCAGTATGTGTTTGAAGCGGGTGTTCCTGTATTTGGCGTGTGCTACGGCATGCAGACCATGGCGATGCAGCTCGGTGGCCATGTTGAAGGGTCTCACGAGCGTGAATTCGGCTACGCGCAGGTAGAAGTTCAGACCGACAGCGCGCTGATCCGTGGCATCGAAGATTCACTGACCGCAGATGGCAAACCGCTGCTGGACGTGTGGATGAGCCACGGCGACAAAGTGACCGCTATCCCGGAAGGCTTCGTCACCGTTGCCAGCACCGAAAGCTGTCCGTTTGCCATTATGGCGCATGAAGAAAAACGCTTTTACGGCGTGCAGTTCCACCCGGAGGTCACCCACACCCGTCAGGGGCTGCGTATGCTGGAGCGCTTTGTGCGTGACATCTGCCAGTGTGAAGCCCTGTGGACGCCGGCAAAAATCATTGACGACGCCGTGGAGCGTATCCGTCAGCAGGTTGGCGACGACAAAGTGATCCTCGGCCTGTCCGGCGGCGTTGACTCCTCCGTGACCGCCATGCTGCTGCATCGCGCCATCGGTAAAAACCTGACCTGCGTATTCGTTGATAACGGTCTGCTGCGCCTCAATGAAGCTGAGCAGGTCATGGATATGTTCGGCGATCACTTCGGCTTGAACATCATTCACGTTAAAGGCGAGCAGCGTTTCCTGGACGCGCTGAAAGGCGAGAACGATCCGGAAGCCAAACGTAAAATTATCGGTCGCGTGTTCGTTGAAGTCTTTGACGAAGAAGCGCTGAAACTGCAAGACGTGAAGTGGCTGGCGCAGGGCACTATCTACCCGGACGTTATCGAATCTGCCGCTTCTGCAACCGGTAAAGCACACGTCATCAAATCTCATCACAACGTCGGCGGCCTGCCGAAAGAGATGAAGATGGGTCTCGTTGAACCGCTGCGTGAGCTGTTCAAAGATGAAGTGCGTAAAATTGGCCTGGAGCTGGGGCTGCCGTACGACATGCTGTACCGTCACCCGTTCCCGGGGCCAGGTTTGGGCGTACGCGTGCTGGGCGAAGTGAAGAAAGAGTACTGCGACCTGCTGCGTCGTGCGGACGCTATCTTCATTGAAGAGCTGCACAAAGCTGACCTGTACAACAAAGTGAGCCAGGCGTTCACCGTGTTTCTGCCGGTACGTTCCGTTGGTGTGATGGGCGATGGACGTAAGTACGACTGGGTGGTTTCTCTGCGTGCGGTAGAAACCATCGACTTTATGACTGCTCACTGGGCACACCTGCCGTATGACTTCCTCGGTCGCGTGTCCAACCGCATTATCAACGAAGTGAACGGTATTTCCCGCGTGGTGTATGACATCAGCGGTAAGCCGCCAGCAACGATTGAGTGGGAATAACAACGTCCCCCTTAACCTGATTTTACGCAGGTGACTCGCACAAAACCCTCTGTTTTTACAGAGGGTTTTTTATTATTGCAGTTAATCGACCAGCTGTAGCTGCGGCTGTGATTGTGATGGAACGTTCTGAACACGGACATCCATTTGTGGATAAGGTAGATCGATATGGTTGGCGTCCATCGCTTCTTTGATGTTTTCCAGCAGATCGTAATATGTGTTCCAGTATTCGCCGTTACGCACCCAAACGCGAACGTAGAAGTTTAGCGATGAGGCGGCAAGTTCGCCCAGACGCACGGTCACGCCGCGACTCTGATCAATGCGTTCATCTTGCTCGATGATGTGATTAATGACGCGTTTCACATCTGCAATACGGCTCTGATAGCCGACGCCAATCACCAGGTCGATACGGCGAAACGGGTGGCGAGAATAGTTGATGATATTGTCAGAGATAATCTTACCGTTGGGGATCACCACTTCTTTGCTATCGGCGGTGAGCAGAGTGGTTGAGAAGAGATGTACCTTTTCAACCGTCCCGGTGACCGCGCCAATTTGCACGATCTCGCCGGAGCGGAATGGGCGCAAGGAGACCAGTAGCACGCCGGCTGCAAAGTTGGACAGCGACCCCTGCAGCGCCAGGCCAACGGCCAGCCCGGCGGCACCAATGATGGCAATAATGGATGACGTTTCGATGCCGATGCGACCCAGAGCTGCAACGACAAAAAATGCGAGGATGATATAGCGGACCAGCGCGGTGAAGAACTGGATAATAGTGATGTCGACTTTACGCTTTAACAGCAGCTTCTCCAGTCCTCGAGAAAGCAGGCGTGAGACAAATTTACCGATAAACAGTAGAATCACGGCGGCAACAATGTTCCAGCCAAATTGAATCACCGCATCGCTGTGCCCGGCGATCCACTCAAAACCGCTTCGTATTTTAGGAAATAATGTAAAACCCTGCATGGTATTACCCTGTTGAATATAAAAATGATAAAAGGCTTATATAAATTTCAATTGCATATGACATACAAATAAACGAGCCATTTATATTAATTAATAATATTGATTAGCGGCTATTTGAGCTGTGTTTGTGCTTTTTATGTTCAATAAACAAAAACATAGGAAATCTGCGTGAATAGTGCTGCGACGTGGTATGAAAAGATAGTGTAATTGTGCGGAAAACCAAAATGCCTTGTCGGGGCACAATGTACGGGGGTATAAAAAGGGTAAGAGAAGGGAACGCAAATCCCTTACCGGATGGTTAAATGTCAGGCGATTAGCCATCCGGTAAGGAATCTTGTAATTCATGACATCACAAAGGTCTACGAGCGATTAACGTTGGTCAATTTGTGCCGGGGAAGTCTGTTGCGACAGACTGCTCTGTTGGGATTCTTTCTTGTCCTGATGGTGGTGCCACGCACCGATAGCAGAGTAGACGAAGCGTCCAAAGAAGAAGAGAAAGCTGATAAGCAGTACGATCCTGATCATTCGACTGTTAAATCGGTGTCGTTTTCGTAGGCTGGTAACCTGGCTCACAAAGGGTTCCTTCAAGTGTACCCAACGATGGGCGATACTTACATTAAGGCACACTGTGAGGGAATGGTCAATTCATTATTATGTAAAAAGCATCAGTCGTTTTATCTTCTTATGTTATGAAAGATAATTTTATTATTTGCATTAATAATGGATTAACGATAACAAAAGAGGAAAAAAGTAATAAATGATTAATGAGGAATATTTTTCTTGATATATATCAAATGCCCTCAGCAAGTGATAACTAAAATCGATGCGTCATTGCGGCGTGCTATACATCATCGCTTTAAAGCCAGGAGGGATACCTGTCTGAATACCCCATCAGGATGTGAGGGACTCTACTGAGCATCTATGAAACTTAATAAAAAATATATTAGTACCAGAGATAAGTGGTGGGCATTACCTCTCCTTTTACCCTCCTTGTTGTTGCCTTTATTGAGCGGTGCGAACACCTACGCATATATTAGTACGAGTACCGTCGTTCTTTTTTATCTGCCTTTAGCGCTGATGATAAGCCTGATGCTCTTTTTTGGCTGGGCAGCATTGCCGGGAATTATCGTTGCGATAGTCTGGTATAAACTCCCGCAGGTCGGGGTGTCTGAAACAGTGTCAATCATTGCGCACTTTATCGTAACCATTGTACTCTGCTGGGGAGGGTATCGGGTATTTGCCCCCCGTCGGAGCAATGTGGCTCATGGCGACTCTCATCTGATGTTCCAGCGCATATTTTGGCAGGTTTTCTGTCCGGCAACGCTGTTTCTGGTGCTCTTTCAGTTTGCCGCGTTTGTTGGCGTGTATGAGAGCAAATCCGGCATGATGGGTGTCATGCCTTTTAATACCGGCACGCTGATTAATTATCAGGCATTACTGACGGGGAACCTTGTAGGCATCCCGCTGTGCTATTTTATCATTCGTGTTGTACGGAATCCTTTTCACCTACGCGGCTATTTTTCTCAGTTAAAGCAGCAGTTTGATTCCAAAGTAACGAAAACAGAGTTTGCAGCGTGGTTGATGGTATTGGCTACGTTAATGACGCTGTTGTGTATGCCGTTAAATGAAAATAGCTCAATATTCAGCACAAATTATACCCTGTCTCTGTTATTGCCTGTCATGTTGTGGGGGGCAATGCGCTATGGCTATAGATTTATTTCGTTGATATGGGCAGTCATACTCATTACGGGAATACATCATTTTCGGAGCTATATGCCCTGGTATTCGGGTTACGATACGCAACTGGCGATCACCTCCTCGAGCTACCTTGTTTTCTCTTTTATCGTGAATTATATCGCTGTATTGGCGACGCGTCAGAGGGTTGCGACCCGACGTACCCATCGTCTGGCCTACTTTGATCCCATGGTACATCTTCCAAACCTGCGTGCGTTGAACCGGGAGTTGAAGAAGGCGCCATGGTCCGTGCTCTGTTTTTTGCGGATCCCCGGCATGGAGCCGCTGGTAAAAAACTATGGCATCATGCTACGTATTCAGTACAAGCAAAAAATCGCTCACTGGATAGCCCCGTTCCTTGAACAAGATGAGTACGTCTTTCAACTCTCCGGTAATGATTTAGTCCTGCGTTTTAACACTGAGTCCCATCAGCAGCGTATTGAGGCGTTGGATCAGCATATAAAGCAGTTTCGCTTTATCTGGGATGGTATGACTTTACAGCCGCAGGTGGGGATCAGTTATTGCTATGTTCGTAATCCGGTGAGTCATATCTACCTGTTATTAGGTGAACTCAGCACCATTGCCGAGCTCTCCCTGGCCACCAATGCGCCTGAAAATTTACAACGACGCGGTGCCATGCACCTGCAGCGGGACCTAAAAGATAAAGTAACGATGATGAACCGGCTGCAGCAGGCGCTGGAGCACAACCGCTTTTTCCTGATGGCGCAGCCAATTTATGGCGTGCGTGGGGATGTGTATCATGAAATCCTGCTGCGCCTGAAAGGGGATAGCGACGAAATCATTACGCCAGATAGTTTTTTACCTGTCGCGCATGAGTTTGGCTTGTCCTCCAGCATCGATATGTGGGTGATTGAAAATACGTTGAAATTTATGGCTCAGAATCGGGAAAGCATGCCAGCCCGTCGCTTTGCCATCAATCTATCCCCTACGTCAGTGTGCTGCGTCCGACTGCCGAGTGATATCGCTAAATTGCTGACGAAGTATCAGATTGAAGCGTGGCAGCTGATATTTGAGGTAACAGAAAGCAATGCCTTAACCAATGCAGAACAGGCGCAGGCAACGTTGCTGCAATTGCAGCTACTCGGTTGCCAGATTGCGATTGATGATTTTGGAACCGGCTATGCCAGCTATGCACGGTTGAAAAATGTGAGTGCCGATATCCTGAAAATTGACGGCAGCTTTATTCGTAATATTGTTTCGAATAGCCTCGACTACCAAATTGTGGCGTCTATTTGTCACCTGGCACGCATGAAAAGAATGATGGTGGTGGCGGAGTATGTCGAAAGCGAAGAGATACGCAGTGCGGTGATTTCTTTGGGGATTGATTACATGCAGGGCTATCTGATAGGCAAACCGCAGCCACTGAATGAGATCCTTGAAGAACAGGTGCCAGAAGCCCTGGCACCTGCAGAAGACTCACGCGGCGATATCGGGTGAGCTTTCTTCTTCAATTTTAAGCCGCCAGCCCGTTACGCCCTCCCAGTATTGCTGCTCTTTTTCCAGATCGAGCAATACCAGTGCGTTCTGGCTGAACCAGTCGTGTGGGAAGCGTAAGGTCCAGTGGTTCTCGTCTGCAATCAGCGTGAGCGTCGGCGGCGTTGTCGTCGCCTGGCGCTGATTATTCAGCAAGACGCCCAGACGTAATAACTGGATAAGTGGCAGGAATTGCTTCTTCTTGAACAGCGTAAAGCGCGGGAGATCGTCCAGCTTAACGGCTTTGCGATGGTAACGAACCAATGTCGCCATCATTAACTGCTGCTCCTGGTTGAATCCCGGTAAATCGCTGTTTTGCAGAATATAAGCAGAGTGACGGTGCAGGCCGCTGTGGTTGATGTTCAGCCCGACTTCATGCAGCATTGCGGCCCATTTGAGTAATGCTTCCAGCTGTGGATTTGCCAGTTTCGGCTGCTGCGCATGCCACTGGTCGTACATCTGCATGGTGGTTTCCAGTACGCGTCGCGCCTGTTCACTGTCGATGTTGTACTGGTTCGCCAGACTGCTGGCGGTACGACTGCGCACGTCTTGGTGACGAAAGCGGCCCTCCATCTCATACAGCACGCCTTCACGCAGCGCCCCATCGGAAAGGCGAAGCTCACGAATACCCAGCGCATCAAAAACGCCGCACAGGATAGCGAGACCAGGGACAAATACCGCTTTTCGTTCCTCGGATAACCCTGGCATACTGAGCGCTGTAAAAGACGAGTGCTTCAGGACTTCATTGATCAGCATCTCCAGGCGTTCGGGGGTGATAAAACCATCTTTCTCACCCATCTCCAGCAGCACCTCGTGCGCCGCTTTGATGGTGCCTGAGGCGCCCAGTGCCACGTTCCAGCCCTGAATACGAAACTGCCAGGTTAAGGTTTCCAGCTTCTGTGCCGCCGCCATACGGGCGCGCTGGAAGTTTTCCCGGTTGATAATGCCGCCCGGGAAATACATTTGGGCAAAGCTGACGCAGCCCATCCGACGGCTCTCGACCAGTTTAGGTTCGAAATCTTCTCCGATCACCAGTTCGGTGGAACCACCGCCGATGTCGATCACCAGCTTACGACCTTTCTCCGGCTGGGTATGTTCAACGCCCATAAAAATCAATCGGGCTTCTTCGTTACCGGAAATAATCTCGATCGGATAGGGGATGACCTTTTCCGCACGCTTGAGAAAATCAGTGGCATTTAGCGCCTGACGCAGCGTATGGGTCCCCACAATACAGACGCTGGATGGGGGGAAGCCCTGCAGACGTTCCGCGAACAATGACAAACAGCTTAATCCGCGCTCCATGGCTTCTTCGCTCAGCTTATTGTCTTCGCCGAGTCCATCCGCCAGATGTACGCGTTGCTTCAGTCGGCCGATAATTTGCATCGCCCCGTCAACCACACGGGCAATGACCATATGGAAACTGTTTGAACCAAGGTCGACCGCGGCAAACTCCTGCGGTCGTGGTGACTTGTCGTGTATTGGCATATCTTTAGTCAGGTTGCTCGAGTGATTTGATGTAGTCATAAATCGCTAATTGTGACTGAACTTTACGGCGGTTTCCGCGCGGCACGTAGCGATTACTGAGTTCTTTATCGATGAAGCGAGCCTTCACCGTGTCGCTGAACAGGATCTCGATAATATCCAGCACGCGCTGCTTGAGGTGTGGATCCAGCAGCGGTGTGGCCACCTCGATACGATAATCAATGTTTCTCGTCATCCAGTCCGCAGAGGACAGGTACACCTGCTTATCGCCACCGTTCTCGAAGATATAAACCCGGTCATGTTCAAGGTAGCGGTCAACGATGCTGATAACGCGAATGTTGTCACTGATACCTTCCAGATTTGGGATCAGGGAGCACATCCCGCGAATCAGCAAATTAACCGGCACGCCCGAGCTTGACGCCGCATAAAGACGGTCAACGAGGCCTTTATCAACCAGATTGTTCAGTTTTAACGTAATGCCGGAGGAGCGCCCCTGCTGCGCATTGGCGATCTCTTTGTCGATCATCGCGTACAGCAGACGTCGTGAGTTCTGTGGGGAAACCAGCAAATAATCGAAGGTCACCGGACGATACGGATTTTCGATAAAGTTGAACACCCGACGCACTTCGTTGGTAATGCGCGAATCGGCGGTCAGCAATGAATAATCGGTATACAGTCGCGCTGTTTTTTCGTTGAAGTTTCCGGTACCGATATGGGCGTAGCGCACCACCTCGTCGCCTTCTTTACGCGAGATAAGGAACAGCTTGGCGTGAATTTTCAGACCCGGCGCGGAGAAAATGACGTGTACGCCTGCTTCGGTAAGACGCTTGGCCCAATGAATATTGGCTTCTTCATCAAAGCGAGCCTGCAACTCAACGACCACGGTCACTTTTTTACTGTTGTGAGCCGCATGGATCATCGCGTCGATGATACGGGAGTCTTTTGCCACGCGGTAAATGTTGATCTTTATTGCCAGTACGCTCGGGTCAAATGAGGCCTGACGCAGCAGTTCAAGTACGTGTTCAAAAGTATGATACGGATAATAGAGCAGCACATCGCGCTCGCGGATCGCATCAAATCCGTTACGGAATTTCTCGTTATCAAACCAGATATGGCGCAGGCGAGGCAGCGGCTTGTTCACCAGGTTGGCTTTGCCAACGTTGGGGAAATTAATAAAGTCTTTAAAGTTATGGTAACGCCCGCCGGGGACGATTGAATCATAGCGGGAGATTGTCAGTTTTTCACGCAGGACTTCGACCAACGCATTGGGCATATCACGCTGATAGACAAAGCGCACAGGCTCCGCGGTCAGACGCTGTTTCAGGCTGGAGGACATAAGCTCCATCAGACTGGATTCCATCTCGTGCACCAAATCGTATTCGGCGTCACGGGTCATTTTCATTGAATAGGCGTTCAGCGTATCGTAATCAAAGAACCCTTTGAAAATGTCATCAAGGCAATAACGCAAGATGTTGTCTAACAGGATCATCGGTTTGCGGCGGCGCGGCGTTTCCGGCGGCAGATTTACAAAACGAGGAACCTTGTCGGAGGGAATTTCCAGCAGCGCATAGCGAATGGTATCACCGCGAATGATCTCCACGGCCAGATAGGTATAGTCATCTTTCAGAAACTGGACTAAATCTGTCTCACGATTAATCAGGATCGGCGTAATGTGCTGACGCAGATATTGCTTGAAGTAATGACGTAACCAGCTTTGTTGATTCACTGACAGCTGGCGCTCGTTGATTAAGAATATCTGATTGCGCGCCATCTCCAGCAGTAATTCATTGTACAGGCCGTCGAACTCCTGATCGGCTTTCAGCACGCGGGCCTGGATTTTGCCTAACAGATGGCGGGAGTGAGAGTTAGAACCCTGCTCTTCGCTAATAATGATGCGGCGTTTAAGTTCGGCAAAACGAACTTTATAAAACTCGTCGAGGTTATTGGAATAGATGCCCAGAAAGCGCATCCGTTCAATCAACGGGTTTGACTTATCAGCAGCTTCCTGCAGGACACGTTCGTTGAACGCTAACCAGCTCAGCTCTTTCTCGATGTATAGCTTTTCCTGACCCATTAACACTTTTACTCCGTTTCATTCACGGGACACTACATGATCATTATGGCGAGCATTGCTCTCAGATGTCCAACAGTGCCAGAAAGATATGACAATAAACCGTCTGATAGCAAAGAGAAAGGGGGAGAGTCGTGCCGTCATCCGGCAATCAGATGCAACAATGCCGGATGGCTCCGGCATTGAAAGTTTGTCAGTCGTGATCGGCCGCGTAGCCTTGTGGCGAGAGGCGATTACCGTCCAGCCAGGCTGCGTCATCACGCATTTTCAGCCGACCGTCGATAAACCAGCTGACCACTAGCGGATAAATAGCATGTTCCTGCGCCTGAACGCGGGCTGTTACGTCATCTTCGCTGTCGCCGTCAAACACCGGCACTTTCGCCTGGAGAATAACCGGTCCGCCGTCCAGCTCATCAGTAACGAAATGAACGGAAGTCCCGTGCTCTTCATCACCGTTTTCCAGAGCCTGGCGATGCGTATGCAGGCCGGGGTATTTGGGCAGCAGAGAAGGGTGGATATTCAGCAAACGCCCGGCGTAGTGAGCAACAAACGCCGGGCTGAGGATGCGCATATATCCGGCCAGCACAACGACATCTGGCACCCAGGCATCAATCTCTTGTATCAGTTGGCGATCAAATGCGTCACGGCTGGCAAATTGGCCGGCTTCCAGCGAATGTGCCGGTATACCGGCTTCTCGCGCACGTTCAAGGCCGAACGCATCGGCCTTGTTACTGAATACTGCGCGTACGGTGCCATTGATTTTTTTCTGTTTGCAGGCGTCGATTATCGCCTGCAAATTGCTTCCGTTGCCGGAAATGAGCACCACAATGCTTTTCATTCAATGACCACGCGCTGTTCGGAATCAGATGCTTTGATGATACCGATTCTCCACGCGTTTTCACCTTTTGCATTCAGCAGGGCGAGGGCATTTTCCACTTCTGCTTCCGGCAAGGCGATAACCATGCCTACGCCGCAGTTGAAGGTGCGATACATCTCATGCTGGCTGACGTTACCCGCCGTTTGCAGCCAGTTAAAGACGGCTGGCCACTGCCACGAGGATTCGTCAATGACTGCCTGGGTATTATCTGGCAGGACGCGCGGGATATTTTCCCAGAAACCACCGCCGGTCAGGTGTGCAATAGCGTGCACATCAACCTTCTCAATCAGCTCCAGGATAGATTTCACATAAATGCGGGTTGGTGCCAGCAAGTGATCGGCCAGTGATTTACCATCCAGCTCGGTTGTTTCCGGGTCGCAGCCGCTGACTTCAACGATCTTACGCACCAGAGAATAGCCGTTTGAGTGTGGACCGCTGGAGCCCAGCGCAATCAAGACATCGCCATCAGCCACTTTTGAGCCGTCGATGATTTCTGATTTCTCGACCACGCCAACGCAGAAACCGGCCACGTCATAATCTTCACCGTGATACATCCCCGGCATTTCAGCGGTCTCGCCACCGACCAGTGCACAACCGGACTGCAGGCAACCTTCGGCAATGCCGTTAATCACGCTGGCTGCGGTATCGACGTCCAGTTTGCCGGTGGCGTAGTAGTCGAGGAAAAACAGCGGCTCAGCGCCCTGAACCACGAGGTCGTTGACGCACATCGCCACCAGGTCAATGCCGATGGTGTCGTGGCGCTTCAGATCCATCGCCAGACGCAGCTTTGTTCCGACGCCGTCAGTGCCTGAAACCAGTACCGGTTCACGATATTTTTGCGGCAATGCGCACAGCGCACCGAAGCCACCCAGACCCCCCATAACTTCCGGGCGACGGGTTTTCTTTACTACGCCTTTGATTCGATCGACCAGAGCATTCCCTGCGTCAATATCAACACCGGCATCTTTGTAGCTAAGAGAGGTTTTATCGGTCACTGCCTGGTTCCCCACGTGTTTACTTGCAGTAAAAGTTAAATTCGGCGCAATTCTAACAGGGAAAGCAAACGTTTGCGAGCCTGCTCTGTATCGACTTTTTTCTGTCGGATTTTTCAGCGTTTTACGTCATGACTACGCGCCGTGAGGTTGCATGGCCTGGTATCTGCATAAAAATAGTGACGGTGGTGGAACATTAGCACGTGCGCCTAAGAAATCTTTTTAGAGTATCAATACACCGCCCAGGTTAACGATAAATTGTTATAGAATTCAATGTGCTGATAATCATCTCAGTCAATCATATGGGGCGTGTTTTATACTCATACTCCAGACGTAAATGACTTTGGTTGATCCATATCAAGCGTATGCAGTGTTGCGCCAGAGAGGAAAAGCGGTATAATCCGGCGATTTTTTTTGTGGTTGCCACTCGTCTGAGGAAAGGAGAAGAGTATGAAGATCGTGGAAGTCAAACACCCACTCGTCAAACACAAGCTGGGATTGATGCGTGAAAACGACATCAGCACTAAACGCTTTCGTGAACTCGCCTCGGAAGTTGGCAGTCTGCTGACTTATGAAGCAACCGCTGGTCTGGAAACCGAAAAGGTGACCATTGAAGGCTGGAACGGTCCGGTTGAAGTTGACCAAATTAAAGGTAAAAAAATCACCGTTGTGCCGATCCTGCGTGCGGGTCTGGGCATGATGGAAGGCGTACTGGAAAACGTTCCGAGCGCGCGTATCAGCGTTGTAGGTATGTACCGTAACGAAGAGACGCTGGAGCCGGTTCCGTACTTCCAGAAGCTGGTTTCTAACATTGATGAGCGCATGGCGCTGATCGTTGACCCGATGCTGGCCACCGGCGGTTCCGTTATCGCCACCATCGACCTGCTGAAAAACGCGGGCTGCAGCAGCATTAAAGTGCTGGTGCTGGTTGCGGCGCCGGAAGGTATTGCCGCGCTGGAAAAAGCGCATCCGGATGTTGAACTGTATACCGCATCTATCGACCAGGGGCTGAACGAGCACGGATACATTATTCCGGGACTCGGCGATGCCGGCGATAAGATTTTTGGTACCAAGTAAATGAATAAATAAAAAGAAGCCGACTTTAAGAGTCGGCTTTTTTTTGAATAAAACAACCCAATCGCAACTCACACAAAATACTCAGAGGAAAACACTATGACGCGCCGTGCTATCGGGGTGAGTGAAAGACCGCCGCTTTTACAGACAATCCCGCTTAGTTTGCAGCACCTGTTCGCCATGTTTGGCGCCACGGTACTGGTGCCAGTCCTGTTTCATATCAACCCGGCTACCGTCCTGCTGTTCAACGGCATTGGTACGTTGCTGTATCTCTTTATTTGTAAGGGGAAAATCCCTGCCTATCTGGGGTCCAGCTTCGCTTTTATCTCTCCGGTACTGCTGCTGCTGCCGTTAGGGTATGAAGTGGCGCTCGGCGGCTTTATTATGTGTGGCGTGCTGTTCTGCCTGGTTTCTTTCATCGTCAAGAAAGCAGGAACCGGCTGGCTGGATGTGATGTTCCCGCCTGCGGCAATGGGCGCAATCGTTGCCGTCATTGGTCTTGAGCTGGCTGGCGTCGCTGCGGGGATGGCGGGTTTGCTGCCTGCCGAAGGACAAATGCCGGATACTAAAACCATTATCATCTCGATGGTAACGCTGGGCGTAACGGTATTTGGTTCGGTACTGTTCCGCGGTTTCATGGCGATTATCCCTATTCTGATTGGTGTGCTGGCGGGTTATGCGCTTTCCTTCGTGATGGGCGTCGTGGACACCACGCCGATTGCCGAGGCCCACTGGTTTGCCCTGCCGACTTTCTACACGCCGCGCTTTGAATGGGTGGCTATTCTGACTATCCTGCCTGCGGCGCTGGTGGTGATTGCCGAACACGTAGGACACCTGGTGGTGACGGCCAATATCGTGAAGAAAGATTTGATTCGCGATCCCGGCCTGCACCGTTCGATGTTCGCCAACGGTCTGTCGACGGTGATCTCCGGCTTCTTTGGTTCGACGCCTAACACCACCTACGGTGAGAACATCGGCGTGATGGCGATTACCCGCGTGTACAGTACCTGGGTGATTGGCGGGGCGGCAATTTTTGCCATTCTGCTCTCCTGCGTGGGTAAACTGGCCGCCGCGATCCAGATAATCCCGCTGCCGGTCATGGGCGGCGTCTCGCTGCTGCTTTACGGGGTGATTGGCGCGTCGGGTATCCGCGTGTTGATCGAATCAAAAGTCGATTATAACAAAGCGCAAAACCTGATCTTGACGTCGGTTATTCTGATCATCGGCGTGAGCGGTGCGAAGGTTCACATTGGTGCCGCTGAGCTGAAAGGCATGGCGCTGGCGACCATTGTCGGCGTTTGTCTGAGCCTGATTTTCAAAGTGATCAGCCTGCTGCGTCCGGAAGAAGTTGTCCTCGATGCTGAAGATGCTGACAGCCCGCAACACTAAGTCTCTGACCGGGCGGCGATGCTGCCCGGTTCTATCGCGACGTATTTCTGTGGTAAACTCACCGCGATTTTATGAAATCCTGGGTTGAGGTATCTCTGAACACACCGGCACAGCTCTCTCTGCCACTTTATCTTCCTGACGATGAAACCTTCGCAAGTTTCTGGCCGGGGGATAACTCCTCTTTACTGGCCGCGCTGCAAAACGTGCTGCGTCAGGAACATAGCGGGTATATTTATCTCTGGTCGCGTGAAGGCGCGGGCCGCAGCCATTTGCTGCACGCAGCATGCGCCGAGCTTTCTCAGCGTGGTGATGCGGTAGGTTATGTCCCGCTGGATAAGCGCACGTGGTTCGTACCGGAAGTGCTTGATGGCATGGAGCATTTATCGCTGGTGTGCATCGATAACATCGAATGCGTGGCCGGGGATTCCCTGTGGGAAATGGCGATCTTCGATCTCTACAACCGCATCCTGGAATCAGGCAAAACCCGCCTGCTGATCACCGGCGATCGCCCACCAAGGCAGCTGAATCTCGGGCTGCCGGATCTGGCTTCTCGTCTGGACTGGGGACAAATCTACAAGCTGCAGCCGCTCTCGGATGAAGACAAACTGCAGGCGTTGCAATTACGCGCCAGGCTGCGTGGGTTCGAACTGCCGGAAGACGTGGGTCGTTTCCTGCTCAAGCGCCTGGATCGCGAAATGCGTACGTTGTTTATGACCCTGGATCAGCTGGATCATGCGTCAATCAGCGCTCAGCGCAAACTGACCATTCCATTCGTCAAAGAGATTTTGAAACTGTAAGCACCGCAGCCGGAAAGACTGCGGTGTGTCGCATTAGCCGACGATCTCCAGCACCTGCTCCGGCGGACGGCCAATTCGCGCCTGACCGTTGGCGACCACAATCGGGCGCTCCATCAGTTTTGGGTTTTCCACCATCGCCTGAATCAGCGCCTCTTCACTCAGATGACTGTCCGCCAGGTTGAGCGACGTATAGAGATCTTCTTTCTTGCGCATTAGCTCGCGCGCGCTGGACATGCCCAGCATTTGCAGCAGATTACGCAGGGTTTCCGCGTCCGCAGGGGCGTCGAGATACAGCACCACTTCCGGTTCCACACCGTTGGATTTCAGTAATTCCAGCGTTTCGCGGCTCTTTGAGCAACGTGGGTTATGGTAGATTCTAATCGCGTCAGTCATTGTTGTTTCCTGATTACATCTTGGTATACGGTTTAAAGCGCTCTTGCAGCTGGCGTAGCTGGTCGATGCGGGCATCGTACCGAGCCTGCTGCTGGCTTCCCAGCTTCACCTGCGAGCTTGCGCTGCTGAGCATAGAAATTGCCTGGTCAAGACGTCCTGCCAGGGCGTATCCTTCCGCGCGCGCCGCCAGTTCCTGATCGCGGTTGTTCAGCGTCGCTTCCGTTTGCGCTAACAGATCCCAACCGTTACCGTCATCTTTATGATTAAACGTATAACGATTCAGGATGGTTGCGGCTTCTTTGGCCTGACCGGCCTGCAAATAGGCATTCGCCAGGTTAAGTTGCAATACCGGATTCACGCGCAGGTCGCGGGCGTTTTTCAGGCGGTTAATGGCGTCGCTGGTTTTCTTCTGACCGAGATCGATATCGGTTGCCAGGTCAAGATACCA
Organism: Citrobacter sp. FP75; assembly: GCF_018342065.1. Taxonomy (GTDB): domain Bacteria; phylum Pseudomonadota; class Gammaproteobacteria; order Enterobacterales; family Enterobacteriaceae; genus Citrobacter. Next base: position 137,973 of record NZ_JAFDOE010000003.1, read on the forward strand.
GGCATTGTTCGGATCGGCTGTCAGCAGCGGCTGCAGCGCTTTACGCGCGTCATCGTATTTACTGTCTTCCATTGCCTGTAACGCCCGGCCGTATTGTGCCGCCCGCTGTTCACGGACATTGCCTTTTGCCCAGTTATCCAGCAGATCGCTGCTTAACTGGTTGCGACCCGAGTTGTACATGCCCAGGGTTCGCGCTTTTGCCAGGTAAAAATCTTCCGAGGATTGCACCACCGTCGGACGCATTTGGTTAGCACGGTTACGCGCATCCGCCAGACGGCTTTCTGGCAGCGGGTGCGTCAGCAGAATTTCAGGCGGACGCGTGGAATAGCGCGCCTGATCGAGCAGTTTTTCCAGAAACGTCGGCATGGCTTGCGGATCAAACCCCGAACGTTGCAGGACCTGAATACCGATGCGGTCTGCTTCCTGTTCATTTTGCTGCGTAAAGCTGATCATCCCCTGACGGGTGCCTGCCAGCGTACCGGTCAGTGCCGCCATCCCCGCCTGCGGGCTGGCCATTGCCAACAGAATGGAACCCAGCGCGCCAACCCAAGTCAGCGGCGCAGAGCGTTTTTGGTCTTCCATGGCGCGCGCCAGGTGGCGCTGCGTGACGTGAGAAATTTCGTGCGCCATGACTGACGCCAGCTGGCTTTCGTTATCGGAATAGCGGAAAAGCGCAGAGTGCAACACCACGTTGCCGCCAAAGAAGGCAAAGGCGTTTATTTCATCGTTGTTTATCAAAAAGAAATGGAAGGGGGTTTTGACGGAGTCCGCGTGTGCGACCAGACGCATCCCCAGCGTATTAATGTATTGGGTCAGCAAAGGATCGTTAATTAACGGCGCACTGCCGCGCAGCTGACGCACGTAATAATCGCCCATCTGCATTTCCTGTCCGATGGAAAGCGTGCTTCCTGCTGAGGTTCCCATATCCGGTAGGGTGTCCGCAGTGTCAGCAAATGCGGGCGCGACCTGACCGAGGGCCAGTGCAGCAATGAGGGTAGCAACCAGGTTTTTCTTCAACTGCCTGAACATAACCTCTGTCCTGTATTCTTTTTTGAGATAGCCATTTGACCCATGCTGAGAAGTATCGTTCACACTCCGCAAGCTTTGTGAGTGTAACTGCGAAATCCGTCGATGAACACCCAGCAAAAATGTCTTTTCACTTTGCGTAAACAGCGATAAAAAGCGAAGTCTTTTTTGTGACATTTCGATACAATTCGGGATCGCAATCCCGCTATTGGGTTCATGGAAGGGTTTTATGCTCGAAATGTTGATGCAATGGTATCGCCGCCGCTTTAGCGACCCCGAAGCCATCGCCCTGCTGATTATTCTGGTTGCCGGTTTTGGCATCCTTTTCTTCTTTAGTGGGCTGTTAGCGCCGCTGCTGGTTGCCATTGTGCTGGCTTATCTGCTGGAATGGCCCACCGCGCGGCTGGAAAATATTGGCTGTTCAAGGCGTTGGGCGACATCCATTGTGCTGGTGGTGTTTGTCGGTATTCTGCTGCTGATGGCGTTTGTGGTAATGCCGGTTGCATGGCAGCAGGGGATCTACCTGATTCGTGACATGCCCGGCATGCTCAATAAGCTGTCTGATTTTGCCGCCACCCTGCCACGGCGGTATCCAGCGCTGATGGATGCCGGCATCATTGATGCGATGGCAGAGAATATGCGCGCGCGAATGCTCAATATGGGTGATTCCGTGGTGAAATATTCGCTGGCTTCGCTGGTCGGATTACTGACGCTGGCGGTGTATCTGGTACTCGTTCCGCTGATGGTGTTCTTCCTGGTGAAAGACAAAAGCCAGATGCTGAATGCCGTACGTCGGGTGCTGCCGCGTAACCGTGGTCTGGCCGGGCAGGTGTGGAAAGAGATGAACCAGCAAATCACCAACTATATTCGCGGCAAAGTGCTGGAAATGGTTGTAGTCGGCGTAGCGACATGGTTAGGTTTCCTGATGTTTGGCCTCAACTACTCTCTGTTGCTGGCGGTGCTGGTCGGGTTTTCGGTCCTGATCCCGTATATCGGTGCCTTTGTGGTGACCATTCCGGTGGTCGGCGTGGCGCTGTTTCAGTTTGGCCTCGGGACCGAGTTCTGGAGTTGTTTTGCCGTGTACCTGATTATTCAGGCGCTGGACGGCAACCTGCTGGTCCCGGTACTGTTCTCAGAAGCAGTAAACCTGCATCCGTTGGTGATTATTCTGTCGGTGGTTATTTTTGGCGGCCTGTGGGGATTTTGGGGCGTATTTTTTGCCATTCCGCTGGCGACGTTAATCAAAGCGGTGGTGCATGCCTGGCCAGATGGTCAGGTGATTGACGAGCCGTAATTCGCAAATTCCGGCGGCGCAATGTCGCCGGATCTAAACTTGTCTGACCTCTGTACACACTTTCTGAATAATCTCTCCGGGTGTCGTTTTTCTCCGTGTTTGTCTTTAACTTGACCAATGTGATGTCTTTTTTGTCACGCAAGGAATAAGACCAACAGGAGAAAAAAATGGGTCACAGCACGCACACGCAACAAAAAGTGGGATGGGTTGGCTATCTCGCCTTTTTCGTCACTATCATCCTTTTTTCCGGCATGTTTTCGAAAAGTACCGAGTGGTGGCGGGTGTTTGATTTCACCGTCCTCAACGGTGCGTTTGGCAAGGTTAATGCGGCAGGTGAGACGGTGGTTTCTTTTCGCGGTACCGGCGGTATGGGCGCAAAAGATGGATTTCTGTTCGCGCTGGAACTGGCACCTTCGGTCATTCTTTCACTCGGCATTATCTCCGTAACCGAAGGGTTGGGAGGATTGCGCGCGGCGCAACAGCTGATGACGCCGGTTCTGCGACCTTTGCTGGGTATCCCGGGCATTTGCTCGCTGGCGCTGATCGCGAATTTGCAAAATACCGATGCGGCAGCCGGGATGACCAAAGAGCTGGCGGAAGAGGGAATTATCACCGAGCAGGAGCGCGCCATTTTTGCCTGCTGGCAAACCAGCGGTAGCGCGTGTATCACTAACTATTTTTCCTCAGGTGCGGCGCTGTTTACGATGGTTACCGTCCCGGTGATTACGCCACTGGCTGTGATCCTGGTCTTTAAATTTGTCGGTGCAAACCTGCTGCGTCTGTGGATAGCGCAGCTTGAAAATCGCCGCCTGCAGCAGGGGGCTTGAGATGACAACGCAGGTACGTAAGAACGTCATGGATATGTTTATCGATGGCGCAAGGCGCGGGTTTACCATTGCCACAACCAGCTTGTTGCCTAACGTTGTCATGGCGTTTGTGATTATTCAGGCGCTGAAGGTAACCGGGTTGCTCGAGATTGTCGGTCGGGTGTGTGAACCAGTGATGGCGCTGTGGGGATTGCCGGGTGAATCAGCCACTGTGTTGTTAGCGGCGGTGATGAGCATGGGCGGCGGCGTGGGCGTTTGCGCCAGTCTGGTTGTCGCCGGTGCGCTTTCGGGACATGATGCTACGGTATTGCTACCGGCCATCTACCTGATGGGCAATCCGGTGCAAAATGTCGGACGCTGTCTGGGGACGGCGGGGGTTCATCCTCGCTATTACCCGCTTATTATTGCGGTATGCGTGATTAATGCGCTGCTTTCTATTTGGGTTATGCAGGTAATTGCCTGACAAGGAAGGTTATGAACTGTTCAATTCTTAATTTGACGTTGTTCCAGCGTGGACACGTTTACGCGCCAGAAGATTTGGGGCCACAGGATATTCTGGTTTCCGGCGGCAAAATTGTCGCCATCGCGCCGACGATATCTCCTGATGACTTTCCCGGCTGTGAGTGCATCAATCTTGCCGGTGCGATTGTGTGCCCTGGGTTTATCGATCAGCACGTCCATCTGATTGGCGGTGGCGGAGAAGCGGGACCGCATACCCGCACGCCGGAAGTTCGCCTGTCGCGTCTGGTTGAAGCTGGCGTCACCTCGGTGGTGGGATTGCTGGGTACCGACGGGGTCACTCGTCACCCGGAGTCACTATTGGCGAAAACTCGTGCGCTGGAATTTGAAGGCATCAGCGCCTGGATGCTCACCGGTGCGTACTCGTTACCTTCCCCGACCATTACCGGTAGCGTTGAGCGCGATGTAGCGCTGATCGACAAGGTGATTGGGGTGAAATGTGCGGTTTCAGACCACCGCTCGTCTGCCCCGAATACCTCGGTGCTGGCGAACATGGCGGCGCAGTCGCGCGTCGGCGGATTGTTAGGGCAGAAACCGGGGATCAGCGTCTTCCATATGGGCGACAGCCCGCGCATGCTGGAGCCGTTGTATGACATCCTCGCGCATTCGGATGTGCCGATCACTAAGCTACTGCCAACGCATGTTAATCGCGCGGAACCGCTGTTTCAGGCGGCGTTAGCCTATGCGCGCAAAGGCGGCTATATCGACATTACCAGCAGCATTGATGAGCCCGTCGACCCGGCAACGGCTATCGCCACGGCGCTGCGTCACGAAGTCCCGCTGTCGCGTATTACCCTGAGTTCAGACGGTAACGGTAGTCAGCCGGAGTTTGACGAACACGGAAATCTGACGGGCATTGGCGTGGCCGGATTTGAATCACTGGCCGAAACGCTGCGCCAGCTGGTGACGGTTCATGCTATTCCACTGGAGCAGGCACTATGCCCGCTCACGCGCACGGTGGCGGAGTTTCTGGGGCTTGGGCATAAAGGTCGTCTGGCGGTGGGATGCGATGCGGACATTCTGGTGCTCAATGACGCGCTGGAGGTTTATCACCTGTGGGCGAAGGGCAACGCCGTGGTGAAAGAGAAGAAAGCGTGCGTTAAGGGAACGTTTGAGTGATAGCGATTGTGCCGGATGGCGGCGTAAAATCCTCATCCGGCACAACGTACATCAGGCGTTTTCTTTCAGCCAGTTCATCACCACGTCGTGGTGATTGCTGGTTTTGAAATCATCAAACACATGTTCAATCTTGCCGTCGGCATCAATCAGGAAGCTGATGCGGTGGATGCCATCATAGGTTTTACCCATAAATGACTTTTCTCCCCAGACGCCAAACTGCTCGCAGACCTGGTGATCTTCATCGGACAGGAGTGTGAAGTTAAGCACTTCCTTTTCCACAAAGCGAGAAAGCTTCTCAGGTTTATCGGTGCTGATCCCCAGCACTTCGACGCCTGCTTTTTTTAACTGATCCATGTTATCGCGTAAGCCACAGGCTTGTACGGTACAGCCGGGCGTCATGGCTTTCGGGTAGAAATAAACCAGAACACGCTGTCCCTGGAAGTCGGTTAAATTTACTTGTTCTCCGTCTTGATCCGGCAAGCTAAATTTCGGTGCGATATCACCGGCTTTCAGTGGGTTCATTACTTAACTCCATCTTGTTCATCATGCTGTGAGTAATTGACGACGTTAATACTGCCTTGCGCATTGAGTTCTGTACAGAGTGCTTTAAACGCATCCTCAATATTTGCCGAGTCATGTGACGCAGGGCTATGTGCGGTAATTTGAATAAACAGCTGGGCGGCCTTGTCGTTCTCAGCCGGTTGGGTTCGAGAAACCAGTTCGGCAATATTCATATGGTGACTGTCGAAAAGGGCGGTAAAGCGCTCAATCAAATGGGGAGAGTCGGGGACATCAACCTGCACCCATACCGTGGCGGGCATCGCTGGACGAGGGCGTGCGGTCGTGCGCTTCATCACAATCAATAAATCCAGCTCTGCGCCTTTCAACGGCAAGGTTGATTCAATCAAGGTGATGGCATTCCAGGTGCCAGACAACAGCATGATAAACGTAAACTCGTCACCCAGCATGGCCAGTCGGCTGTCTTCAATATTACAGCCACAACTGCTGACATGACGAGTGATGGTGTTCACAATTCCTGGGCGGTCGGCACCCAGCGCAGTAATGACCAGATAGTGTTGCGATGACGATGTCAAACCTGTTCTTCCTTTGAGCGGTGAGGTAATCATAAGGAAAGCATAAAAAAAACATGCATACAACAATCAGAAGGGCTCTGGTCGCTTGCTTTTATTGTCGTACCAAACGTACCATTGAGGCACTTGTTTGCACAGAGGATGGCCCATGTTCACGGGAAGTATTGTCGCGCTTATTACGCCGATGGATGAGAAAGGTAAAGTCTGCCGGTCGAGCCTGAAAAAACTGATTGATTATCATGTCGCCAGCGGCACCTCGGCGATCGTTTCGGTTGGCACCACCGGTGAGTCCGCCACGCTGAGTCATGATGAACATGCCGATGTGGTGATGATGACGCTGGAGCTGGCCGACGGGCGTATTCCGGTGATTGCCGGAACCGGCGCTAATGCGACCGCAGAAGCCATTAGTCTGACGCAGCGTTTCAACGACAGCGGTATTGTCGGCTGCCTGACGGTGACGCCTTACTACAACCGCCCAACCCAGGAAGGTTTGTTCCAGCATTTCAAAGCCATCGCTGAACATACTGACTTGCCACAAATTCTGTATAATGTGCCGTCCCGTACTGGCTGCGATATGCTGCCTGAAACCGTGGGTCGTCTGGCGAAGGTAAAAAATATTGTCGCCATTAAAGAGGCCACAGGGAACTTAAGTCGTGTTCACCAGATCAAAGAGCTGGTTTCAGACGATTTTATTCTGCTCAGCGGTGATGATGCGACCGGGCTGGACTTTATGCAGCTCGGTGGTCATGGCGTGATTTCCGTTACTACTAACGTAGCGGCACGTGAAATGGCTGAGATGTGCAAACTGGCGGCTGAAGGGCGCTTTGCCGAGGCGCGGGTGATTAACCAGCGTCTGATGCCGTTACACAACAAACTATTTGTCGAACCCAATCCTATCCCGGTGAAATGGGCATGTAAGGAATTGGGTCTTGTGGCGACCGATACGCTACGTCTGCCGATGACGCCAATCACGGACAATGCTCGTGATATCGTCAAAGCGGCGCTTCAGCATGCCGGTTTGCTGTAAAGTTTAGGGAGATTTGATGGCTTACTCAGTACAAAAGTCGCGCCTGGCCAAGGTTGCGGGTGTTTCGCTAGTTATGTTGCTCGCGGCCTGTAGTTCTGACTCGCGCTATAAGCGCCAGGTGAGCGGTGATGAATCCTATCTGGAGGCCGCACCGCTTGCTGAGCTTCACGCGCCAGCTGGGATGATTTTGCCGGTAACGACCGGTGATTATAATATCCCGGTGACCAACGGCAGCGGTGCCGTGGGTAAAGCGTTGGATATTCGTCCACCGGCTCAGCCGTTAGCATTAGTCAGCGGCGCACGTACCCAGATTGCTGGTGATACGGCAACGTTACTGGTGGATAATGGTCGTGGTAACACGCTGTGGCCGCAGGTCGTCAGCGTGATTCAGGCTAAAAACTACACCATTACCAAACGTGATGATGCCAGCCAGACGTTGACCACCGATTGGGTTGACTGGAACCGTCTTGATGAAGACGAACAGTATCGCGGGCGTTATCAAATCTCGGTTAAACCGCAGGGCTATCAGCAGGCGGTAACGGTGAAACTGATTAACCTCGAGCAGGCCGGTAAGCCGGTGGCAGATGCCGCGTCCATGCAGCGCTACAGCGCTGAGATGATGAACGTTATCTCTGCGGGTCTGGACAAGACCGCCACCGATGCCGCGAATGCTGCGCAGAACCGCTCTGCCGCCACCATGGATGTTCAGAGCGCCGCTGATGACACCGGCTTGCCGATGCTGGTGGTACGCGGACCGTTCAACGTGGTGTGGCAACGTCTGCCGGCAGCGCTTGAGAAAGTGGGCATGAAAGTGACCGACAGCACCCGTTCTCAGGGCAGCATCGCCGTGACTTACAAACCACTGTCTGACAGCAACTGGCAGGAACTGGGCGCGAGCGATCCGGGTCTGGTATCCGGTGACTACAAACTGCAGGTCGGTGATTTAGACAACCGCAGCAGCATGCAGTTTATCGATCCGAAGGGGCATACCCTGACGCAAAGCCAGAACGACGCGCTGGTTGCCGTCTTCCAGGCTGCATTCAGTAAGTAAAAATAAAGGGCTGGATAACTCCAGCCCTTTTTTTCTGATATGATACGCAAACGTGTGCGTCGGCAGAAAAACGCAATATTTATCGTTATTTCACACCCAGGAGTAATAAAGATGCAAAAGCAAGCTGAGTTGTATCGTGGTAAAGCGAAGACCGTATACAGCACGGAAAACCCGGACCTGTTGGTGCTCGAATTCCGCAATGATACGTCAGCAGGGGATGGCGCGCGCATCGAACAGTTCGATCGTAAAGGCATGGTGAACAACAAGTTCAACCATTTCATTATGACCAAACTGCAAGAAGCGGGCATTCCGACCCAGATGGAGCGACTGCTATCCGATACCGAATGTCTGGTGAAAAAACTGGAGATGGTGCCGGTTGAGTGCGTGGTGCGTAACCGCGCGGCAGGTTCCCTGGTGAAGCGTTTAGGCGTTGAGGAAGGTATTGAACTGAATCCGCCGCTGTTTGATCTGTTCCTGAAAAACGATGCTATGCACGATCCAATGATTAACGATTCCTATTGCGAAACTTTTGGTTGGGTGAGCAAAGAGAATCTGGCACGGATGAAAGAGCTGACCTACAAAGCCAACGACGTGCTGAAAAAAATGTTTGATGATGCGGGTCTGATTCTGGTCGACTTCAAACTTGAGTTTGGCTTGTATAAAGGTGAAGTTGTTCTGGGTGATGAATTCTCTCCGGACGGTAGCCGTCTGTGGGACAAAGAAACGCTGGATAAAATGGACAAAGATCGCTTCCGCCAGAGTCTGGGCGGCCTGATCGAAGCCTATGAAGCCGTCGCACATCGCCTGGGTGTGAAGTTAGACTGATCCTCCCCTGAGCCGGCGATCGCTCTCCGGCTCATCAATTCCCCCCTTATTTGATTACTGTTTCTTATGGTAATCCTGTTCCGAACCGCCTACGATCATCATCATAATGAATAAAAGTTGAGGTGATTATGCGCTGGCAAGGGCGTCGCGAAAGCGACAATGTAGACGACAGACGTAATAGCTCGGGCGGCGGACCTTCTATGGGCGGGCCGGGTTTTCGTTTGCCAAGCGGTAAAGGCGGCATCATCCTGCTGATTGTGGTACTGGTGGCGGGGTATTATGGCGTAGATCTCACTGGGCTAATGACCGGTCAACCCGTTTCGCAGCAGCAATCAACGCGATCCATTAGTCCGAATGATGATGAGGCGGCGAAATTTACCTCGGTGATCCTCGCCACGACCGAAGACACCTGGGGACAGCAATTTGAAAAAATGGGCCGCACCTATCAGCAACCTAAGCTGGTAATGTACCGTGGCGCGACGCGAACAGGATGCGGCGCGGGCCAGTCAGTAATGGGCCCGTTTTATTGCCCTGCCGATGGCACCGTTTATATCGATCTCTCCTTCTATGATGACATGAAAAGCAAGCTGGGCGCTGACGGTGATTTCGCTCAGGGCTATGTCATTGCACATGAAGTTGGCCACCACGTGCAGAAGTTGTTGGGCATAGAACCGAAAGTTCGCCAGATGCAGCAGAATGCTTCCCAGGCGGAAGTGAACCGTCTTTCCGTGCGTATGGAGCTGCAGGCCGATTGCTTTGCTGGCGTCTGGGGTCACAGTATGCAGCAGCAGGGTGTGCTGGAAACAGGCGATCTGGAAGAGGCGCTTAACGCCGCCCAGGCAATTGGTGACGATCGTCTGCAGCAGCAGGGGCAAGGACGCGTGGTGCCGGACAGCTTTACGCATGGCACCTCTGAACAGCGACTTAGCTGGTTCAAACGCGGTTTTGATAGCGGCGACCCGGCACAATGTAATACCTTTGGCAAAGGCATTTAAGATTTTGAGGCAGGGATGTCTGAGAACATAGCGTTGAATGCGTTAACCGAACAAATGGCCCGGGAAGGGATCCGTCGTCTGCTGATTATCAGCGGCGAGGGTCCCTGGCCTCAGGAGCAGGCGTTTGCGCTACAAAGCACATTACCCGGCGACTGGTTATGGGTGGGGGCAACGGCCCCCGCTGAGCCCTGCTGCACGCCGCAGGCGTTGCAAACGTTGCTGGGTCGCGAATTTTGCCATGCGGTCTTTGACGCCCGGCAGGGATTCGATGCCGCGGCATTTGCCGCCTTAAGCGGCACGCTGCGTGCCGGGAGCTGGCTGGTGCTGCTGACTCCCCCCTGGCAGGACTGGCAAACGCATCCTGATGCAGATTCACTGCGCTGGAGCGACTGCGCCGAACCTATCCCTACGCCGCACTTTGTCGAACATTTTCAGCGGGTGATTACCCGTGATGGACAAACCCTGCACTGGCAGCAGCATCAGCCGTTTGCGCCGGTGCATTTTCCCGAGCGTGCTGGCTGGCAGCCGGCCAATGGCGATCCTCAGCCAGAACAGGCGGTAATTTTACAGCAATTGCTGGATATGCCTCCCGGTGTGGCTGCGGTGACCGCCGCGCGCGGCCGGGGAAAATCCGCGCTGGCAGGACAGCTGATATCAAGCATTAACGGGACAGCAATTGTTACCGCACCGGCGAAAGCGGCGACGGATGTGCTGGCGTATTTTGCCAGGGAACATTATCGCTTTATGGCACCAGACGCACTATTAACCGGCAGCGAAACCGCTGACTGGCTGGTCGTGGATGAGGCTGCCGCTATTCCCGCCCCGCTGTTACATCAGCTGGTTTCGCGTTTTCCGCGTGTGCTGTTGACCACCACCGTTCAGGGCTACGAGGGAACCGGCAGAGGGTTTTTATTGAAGTTCTGCGCGCGTTTCCCACATCTTCAGCGTTATGAACTGCAGCAGCCTGTCAGGTGGGCACTGGGGTGCCCGTTGGAAAAAATCGTCAGCGAGGCGCTGGTGCTCGACGACGAAACCTTTTCGCATCCCCCTCTGGGCGATATCCACTTCTCTGCCTTTGAGTCGACCGCCTGGCATCGCAACCCGCATCTGCCGCTGGCGGTCTATCAGCTGCTTTCCGGGGCGCATTATCGTACTTCACCGCTCGATCTCCGTCGGATGATGGATGCGCCCGGCCAGCACTTTCTGCAGGCCTCGGCGGCTGACGCGGTGGCGGGTGCTGTATGGCTGGTCGATGAAGGAGGATTGTCCGCTGAACTCAGCCAGGCCGTTTGGGCCGGGTTTCGTCGACCCAGAGGAAATCTGGTGGCGCAGTCGCTGGCTGCACATGGTGGCGATCCGCTGGCAGCAACGCTGGTTGGGCGGCGAGTAAGCCGTATAGCGGTTCATCCTGCCCGTCAGCGGGAAGGTATCGGACAACAGCTGATCGAACAGGCTCATCGCTATTCCACACAGTGTGACTATCTGTCCGTTAGTTTTGGTTATACGGCTGAACTATGGCGCTTCTGGCAGCGCTGCGGCTTTGTACTGGTGCGAATGGGCAATCATCGGGAAGCCAGCAGCGGGTGCTATACCGCAATGGCGCTACTGCCTGTCAGCGAGTCTGGAAAATACCTGGCTGCAACAGAGCATCTGCGCCTGCGTCGTGATGCTGACGTTTTGGCACTGTGGAACGGCGAGGACCTCCCGATAGCGCCGCTGAGAGAGACTACGCTTAATGATGACGACTGGCTGGCGCTGGCCGGATTTGCCTTTGCGCATCGGCCGCTACTCACATCACTCGGTTGTCTGAGTCGTCTGCTCCTGCACTGTGAACAGCCTCTCCCGGCGCTACGCGGTCGTTTACAGGAGAAATGCAGCGACGCTGAACTGTGCCAACGGCTGAAGGTACCCGGTCGTAAAGCGCTGTTGTTAGTTCAGCGAGATGAGGCGGCGCAGGCGTTAGCCCTGCTGGATGCGACCCGGACGCAATGGCTACAGAATCGCATTATGCAATGGCAATTTTTTCACTAACTTCTTCAATTTCCTGGCATGGTCATTGCGATTAAGCGGCGTAGAATCACTCTTATCAGTTAAGGAGATCGCCATGAAACATGACCATTTTGTTGTTCAAAGCCCCGATAAACCCGCTCAACAGCTATTGCTGCTGTTTCATGGCGTCGGCGATAATCCGGTTGCCATGGGCGAAATTGGTTCCTGGTTTGCGCCGCTGTTTCCGGATGCGCTGATTGTCAGCATCGGTGGGGCACAGCCTTACGGCACCGGCGGTGGGCGTCAGTGGTTTTCCGTGCAGGATGTGACGGAAGAGAACCGCCAGGCGCGCGTTGACGCCATCATGCCGGTGTTTATCGACACCGTACGCTACTGGCAGCAGCAGAGCGGCGTTTCCCCTCAGGCCACCGCGCTGATAGGTTTTTCGCAAGGGGCGATTATGTCGCTTGAGAGCGTCAAGGCTGAACCGGGGCTGGCATCACGGGTGATTGCGTTCAATGGCCGCTACGCCAGTTTGCCGGAGGTTGCGACGACCGCAACCACGGTGCATTTGATTCACGGTGGTGAAGACAGGGTCATTGAGTTGTCTCACGCTGTCGCCGCGCAGGAAGCGTTAATTCGTGCTGGCGGGGATGTGACGCTGGATATCGTCGACGACCTGGGTCACGCCATTGACGATCGCAGCATGCAGTTTGCGCTCGATCATTTGCGTTTTACCGTACCGAAGCACTACTTCGATGAAGCGTTGAGCGGCGGCACACCTCACGATGATGATGTCATTGAGATGATTTAAACGAAAAGCCCGGAAAATGAATGATTTTCCGGGCTTTTAAATTGTACTTACTTCTTAGGTTGGTCTTTGTTCGGCCAATCGTCGTCGTCATCCCATTTATCGTTAAAATCACGATGCGGGGGAAGCTCCGGTTTATTGGCGAGAAATTTCTTATGGTCAACGCGCTTGAGATCTTTGATCACATTCAGCAGTACGCCTACCAGAAACACCAGCACTAAAATCCACCAATACTTTGCCAGCAAGTCCATGCTTATTTCCTCTTGCAGGAACGCTCATCAGGCGACGAGCTGCTCCATGATACGTTGATACATACGGGCAAGCAGCTGCAGGTCGGCGGCATTAACACATTCATTAATTTTATGAATGGTGGCATTGACCGGCCCTAATTCTACTACCTGCGCCCCCATGCGGGCAATAAAGCGCCCGTCGGATGTCCCGCCTGTAGTCAGTAACTGCGGTTTAATTTCATTATAGTGCTCAATGGCGTTCACCACTGCATCCACCAGTTTACCGCGCGCTGTCAGGAACGGTTGACCGGATAGCCACCAGTCGGCGGTGTAACGCAACTGATGCTTATCCAATAGCGCCAGCACCCGGGACTTGATCATTTCATCGTTTAATTCGGTGCTGAAACGGAAGTTGAACTGGATAAACAGTTCGCCGGGAATGACGTTATTGCTGCCGGTGCCAGCCTGAATATTGGCAATCTGCATACTGGTAGCAGGGAAAAATTCATTGCCCTGATCCCACTCGATCTCCACCAGTTCATTGAGCATTGGCGCCGCGCGGTGTACCGGGTTATCAGCCAGATGCGGGTAGGCTACGTGACCCTGCACGCCGTGAATGGTCAGGTTGCAGGTCAGTGAACCCCGACGCCCGTTTTTAACCACGTCACCGACGATTTCCGTACTGGAGGGCTCACCGACCAGACAATAGTCCAGCCGCTCGTTGCGCGCCATCAACGCTTCGACCACCTTAACGGTGCCATTTTTAGCGCTGGCTTCTTCGTCTGAGGTGATTAAAAACGCCAGGCGGCCTTTGTGGTTAGGATGCTGGGCGACGAAGCGCTCGGCTGCGACAACCATCGCCGCCAGCGAGCCTTTCATATCGGCAGCGCCACGCCCGAACAGCATGCCGTCGCGGATCGTCGGTTCAAACGGTGGATTAATCCAACGATCAACATCGCCGGCAGGCACTACGTCAGTGTGACCGGCAAATGCCAGCGTCTCACCTTGTCCGCGCCATGCCCAAAAATTCTGTGTGTCACCAAAATCCATACGCTCAACGGTAAAACCTACCGCGCGCAGGCGTTCAATCATTAACGCCTGGCACCCGGCATCATCCGGGCTCAGGGAAGGACGGCGAATAAGCTGCTGTGTCAGCTCAATAACCGGGCACGACATAGATTACACCTCATTAAAAAACTGCAAATAACTGGATTCACTGAAACCCAGCAGCATAGGCTTACCCGGCTCGCAGAGCAATGGACGTTTGATAATTGCAGGCATTTCAATCATCAACGCAGCGGCGGAAGCCGCATCGGTGATTTGGCTGCGCGTGGATTCATCCAGTTTACGCCAGGTCGTGCCACGCGTATTGAGCAGCGGCTCCCAGCCTAACTCATTGATAAAGGACTGCATGAGCGCGTTGTCCAGACCATCAACGCGATAATCATGAAAGCGGTAGTCGACCCCATTTTCTTCCAGCCAACGTCGGGCCTTTTTAATCGTGTCGCAATTCTTAATACCGTAGAGGGTGATCATTTGAATCCTTATTGACTAATTTTGAATATCTATTCTTTTTCTGATGAATGCGGATAATACATATTGTCATTCAGACGTTATAGAAAAATATAACATTGTTGGGCAATGGTTAATAATAATTCCTGAAAGTTCCAATAATCTGTGCTGAACCACAATTCAGAATTTACCTGCTTGCATCAGCCTGTTTTTCCATCAGAATTGCAAAAGTAGTAGATGATGTATGAATATTTCAAAATATTGCCGTAAGTCACATAAAATTTATGGGTATAGCGCATAGTAATCACACAGGCCCCACACACGGGAGGATGCAATTACAACCATCGGTTAAATTGTCTTCTTTTAATGATGATGATTTCGTAGAATGCCCATAATAATAAGAGAGGTTGTTATGATTGAACGTGAACTGGGGAACTGGAAAGACTTTATCGAAGTGATGCTTCGTAAATAAATTTCTGGCAGATATCCTGATCCCGCAAGGGATAATAAAAAGGCGACTCATTGTAAGTCGCCTTTTTTGTCTCTTATTCAGGCTTCGGCTTCAACGGGAAGCGCCTGCGCACCAGCACAAAGAACAGCGGAACGAAGTAAATTGCCAGAATGGTGGCGGATATCATCCCACCCATTACGCCGGTCCCTACCGCATGCTGACCGCCGGAACCTGCGCCGCTGCTGATGGTCATCGGCAGCACCCCGAAGATAAATGCCAGTGACGTCATCAAAATCGGACGCAAACGCTGGCGACAGGCGTGCAGCGTGGCATCGAGCAGATCGTGGCCTTTCTCGTTCATCTCATTGGCGAATTCAACGATCAATATCGCGTTTTTTGCTGAAAGTCCGATAACCGTTAATAACCCGACCTGAAAATAGACGTCGTTTTCCAGGCCGCGCATCCAGGTTGCCAGCAGCGCACCAATAACCCCCAGCGGCACGACCAGCATAACAGAGAAGGGAACCGACCAGCTTTCGTACAGCGCCGCCAGGCACAGGAACACCACCAGCAGCGAAATGGCGTACAGGGCAGGGGCCTGAGAGCCAGAGAGCCGTTCCTGATACGACATTGCCGTCCATTCGAGGCCAAACCCGGTTGGTAGCTGATGTACCAGCGATTCCATCACATCCATTGCCGTACCGGTACTGACGCCGGGTGCAGCTTCGCCGACGATCTCGACGGCAGAGTAGCCGTTGTAGCGTTCCAGACGCGGTGAACCGGTTTCCCAGCGTGAGGTGGCAAACGCCGAGAACGGCACCATACCGCCGCTATTATTGCGCACGTACCACAGGTTAATATCGTCAGGAAGCATGCGATATTTCGCCGCCGCCTGCACGTAGACCTTCTTCACGCGACCACGGTCCATAAAGTCGTTGACGTAGCTGGAGCCCCAGGCCGTCTGCAGCGTATCGTTGATATCATCAATAGACACACCCAGCGCCTGCGCTTTGCGCTGGTCGATATCAATTTGTAGCTGTGGGCTGTCGTCCAGACCGTTATGACGTACGCGAGTGAGCGAGGTGTCTTTCCCGGCAAGCTCGATCAGTTTATCGCGCGCGGCCATTAACGCGTCATGGCCTGCGCCAGCGTGATCCTGCAATTCCATATCAAAACCGGCAGAGCTACCCAGGCCGCTAATCGCCGGGGGGCTGCTGGCGAAGACGCGGGCCTCTTTAATCTGGTTAAAGGCTTTGGTGGCGCGTTCGATAATGGCAAATGAGGTGCCGGTAGTGGCGTCACGATCGTCCCAGTCTTTTAAGCGGACAAACATGCGCGCCACGTTTTGTCCGTTGCCGCCAGGGCCAGAACCGACGGTCGAGAAGACCGACATGATGTTGTCTTTTTCATGGGTGAAGTAATACTTCTCAACTTCTTCCACCACTTTTAACGTTTGCTGCTGCGTGGAGCCGCTCGGTAACTGCACCGAGGTGGTGAACATGCCGCGGTCTTCCAGCGGCAGGAAGGAGGTTGGTAGTCGCAGGAACAGGAACACCATGCCGCCGAGCAGCAGGCCGTAGATCAGGATCCAGCGCAGGCTGCGATGTAAAATTCTGGCTACGCCTTTTTCGTAACGTTCAGCGTTGCGGTTGAACATCTGGTTAAACCAGCCGAAGAACCCGGTTTGCCCGTGATGTTCGCCCTTATGCAGCGGCTTGAGCAGCGTGGCGCACAGGGCCGGGGTCAGGATCATCGCCACCAGTACCGAGAGCACCATTGCCGAGACAATGGTAATCGAAAACTGGCGATAAATTGCCCCGGTGGTGCCGCCGAAGAAGGCCATCGGGATAAACACCGCCGACAGCACCATGGCGATACCTACCAGCGCGCCCTGGATCTGCCCCATTGATTTACGCGTGGCTTCACGCGGCGAGAGGCCTTCCTCGCTCATGATGCGCTCGACGTTCTCCACCACCACAATGGCGTCATCAACCAGCAGGCCGATCGCCAGCACCATTGCAAACATTGTTAGCGTGTTGACGCTGTAGCCAAAGGCGTAGAGCACGGAGAAGGTGCCCATTAACACCACCGGGACGGCGATGGTCGGGATAAGCGTCGCGCGGAAGTTTTGCAGGAACAGGTACATCACGAGGAAGACCAGCGCGATGGCTTCCAGCAGCGTTTTCACCACGTCGACGATTGAGGCTTTGACGAAGGAGGTGGTTTCATACGCCACCTTGTATTCCAGCCCGTGCGGGAAATATTGCGACAGTTCGTCGAGGCGGTTAAGTACCAACTCCGCCGTCGCCATTTCATTCGCACCGGAGGCCAGTTTCACCCCCAGACCGGAAGCAGGATTGCCGTTAAAGCGGCTGAGGTAGTCATACTTTTCTGCGCCCATTTCGACCGTGGCGACGTCGCCCAGTTTAACTTCTGAACCATCCTGATTCACACGCAGCGTAATCGCGCGGAATTCATCCGGCGTTTGCAGCAGCGACTGAGCGTTGATCGTCGCATTCAGCGCCTGCTTATCCACCGAAGGCGTGCCGCCAAGTTGGCCTACCGCAATTTGCGCATTCTGCGACTCGATAGCATCGGTCACATCTTTGGCGGTCATCTGGACGCTGTTCAGCTTGGCCGGGTCGAGCCAGATACGCATGGAGTATTGTGAACCGTAGGCGTCAATATCCCCCACGCCGTTAATCCGGCTAAGCGGGTCCTGAATATTACTCGCCACGTAGTCGGCGATGTCCTGCTTATCCATTGAGCCATCGGTGGAGACAAAGGCGATGGTCAGGATATTGGTATCCCCGGTTTTACGTACCGTCACCCCCTGATCCTGTACCGCCTGCGGCAGTTTACGCATCGCCGACTGCAGCTGGTTTTGCACCTGCTGCACGGCTTCGTCAGGATCGGTTCCGGCCACAAAACTCAACGTAACCGTCGCCTGACCGGTCCCGCTACTTTGCGAGGACATATACATCAGATTATCGAGACCGGTCATGTTCTGCTCGATAACCTGGGTCACGGTGTTTTCCAGGGTTTGCGCCGATGCGCCAGGGTAGTTCGCGGTGACGCGCACGTTTGGCGGTGCCAGATCGGGATATTGCTCAACGGGCAACGAAAAAATGGCCAGGGTTCCTGTGAGACACAACAGGATAGCTAACACCCAGGCAAAAATGGGGCGATCGATAAAAAAATTCGCCATTAAAAGAGGACCTCGTGTTTCTGCGTATCGTTATCGGTATGACTTGCTTCACTGTAGCGGCAAGGTACGGGCCAAACGTGGAGAAAAAAAGAAGATAATGTAAATTATCATGCGCGTTTACAGCGTACCTTTCGTGCCAACGCCGTCTGGCCTGGAGACTGGCTTTCTGGCGCTTTGCCGTTCTTTACGTTAGCTGACTTTCCGTTTCTGCCGATCGAAAACTGATGCTGACCAGCGTTCCGCCCCCGGAGGGTTGGGAGAAGGTCAGCGTACCGCTGAGTCGTTCCGCGCGCTCGCGCATAATATTTAAACCATAGTGCCCTGCGGGTTCTTGCGGATCGCCGATACCGACACCGTTATCGCGGATATACACGGTATGATTACCATCCGGCGCGGTTACGCAGCTAACGGCAATTTCGCTTGCGCTGGCGTGTTTAATGGCGTTCAACACCGCTTCACGGACGATCTGCAACAGATGAACCTGCATTTGCGCATCCAGCGCCAGCGTCGGTAACCGACAATCAAGCGTTAGTTTAGCCGATGTCTGATTTTGCAGCGTTTCCAGCATTTCATGCAGGGCTGAGGGCAGATCGGCCTGCTGTAAGGTCAAGCGGAAGGTCGTGAGCAACTCACGCAGTTGACGGTAAGCATCGTTCAACGCCTGGGAGAAGTCGGCCATGATGCGCTGCGCCGGGGCGTTATCTTCCGGAATCGAACGTTTCAGCAGCGTTAACTGAATGCGTAAATAGGAAAGCACCTGTGCCAGTGAGTCATGGAGTTCACGGGCGATGGTCGCTCGCTCTTCCATTAACAACAGTTGCTGAAAATGTTTTTGCGCCTGATTGAAGTACAACCCGCGCCCCAGCATAGTGGATACGCTGTTGAGCAGCGGAGTGGAGGCATTCACGTTAGGGCTTTGCCAGTGTAGCTCACCATAAACGGTCTCCTGCATCGTGACTGGCAGGATTTGCATCGGCAGGTCGGGGCTTTTCGTCCCTTCGCTGATACGCCAGTTATCACCGACGGTCAGTTCCAGAAAATACGCGGCGTCATGCTCGCGGACAATTTGTAAAATGTGGCGGAAGCAGTGTACATCAATTTGGCTGGTATTCAGCGCCTGGGAGCACTGATACAGCACCTCCAGGCGACGGTTGGCTTCGTGGAGATCGTGTGTTTTCTCCGCAACGGAGGCTTCCAGCGAGCGGTAAAGTTTATGCAACTCACTCGACATCTGGCTAAAGGTCTTGCCCAGCAGCCCCAGTTCGTTGGGTAAACCGGTATCCAGCACCGGGATATCAAACTGACCGTGTTCAATGTGCTGACTGGCCGTCACCAGTTTATTGAGTGGACGCACCACCTGCTGGCGAATACGCCGCAGGGTAAAGAAGACCAGAGTGAAAATGCCGATCCCGCCTGCCAGCGATATGCCAAACACCAGCATCACCTTGCGCTCAGCATAATGCTGTAGTGCCAGCACGAAGAGGTCGATTTGGTCGACATAGTTGTTGATATTGGCCTGATACCATTGCAAATCGCCGCGTATCAGTCGGGCGTTCATTTCCAGCCAGTTCGCATGCAGGTGTCCATAGCGGTTTTTTACCGCTTCCGGAACATACCAGGCGTTCAGATTTTGTAATGCTGGCGCGTTTAACGCCTGCTGGAAAAGCTGACGGTGGGCGTTGAGCTGCGGGCTTTGGCTTTGCAGGTCATAACCCAGCCGATAGCTTTGCATACGCAAGGAACCGGCAATATTAATCGCCTCAGCATCGCGCAAACTGCTGGTTAGTGTAAGCAGCGCAATACCCGTAGAGAGAATTGACAGCAGCACAATGTAGAAAAAAGCCTTGGCTAAACTGGCCGAGACAGGACGCTTTACCGTCACTCGCACATCCTCACACAATACGCGTCGCGCCTGGATGCAGCCCGAACGACGCAGTGTATTTGATAAATGTTAATAAGATCGCCATGAAACAGGATGGTAACTGAAACACAATTTCATATGCGATGAAATAAATTGATCTGCCACAGGTTCTGGACAAATAGTTGTGCTTCCTGGGCAAATGGACATTGCCGCTCTCTTCAGGGTCGGTTAATAACAACAGTCATATAAAGAATAAGGTTTTTGCAACCAAAAAAGAAGGAAGCCATGAATCGTTTTATTATGGTCAACAGCCAACAGTGCCTGGGATGCCACGCCTGTGAGGTCGCCTGCGTCATGGCGCATAACGGTGAGCAGCATGTCCTGAGCCAACGGCATTTTCAGCCGCGCATTACCGTCATTAAACATCAACACCAGCGCAGTGCGGTGACCTGTCGCCACTGTGAGGACGCGCCCTGCGCCAGAAGCTGCCCGAATGGTGCAATCAGTCATGACAATGACAGCGTACAAGTGAACGCGAAAAAGTGTATTGGCTGTAAATCCTGTGTTGTTGCCTGTCCTTTTGGCACGATGCAGATCGTACTCACTCCCGTGGCGAAAGGAAAGGTGAAAGCGACCGCGCATAAATGCGATCTGTGCCAGGGGCGGGAAGAGGGGCCGGCCTGCGTCGAGAATTGCCCGGCGCAGGCGCTACAACAGGTGACGGAGGCATCGCTTACCGGTCTGTCAAAAGCGCGCAGGCTGCGTGCAGCCAGTCAGGAGAGCCAACCCTGGCATGCTATTGCTACCGAAATGACGCCGCATGTCACCAGTAAACTCGAGCAAATGCAGGCCACACCTCCGCGCGGTGAGCCAGATAAACTGGCAATTGAGGCCCGTAAAACCAGCTTTGAAGAGATCTATCTGCCGTTTCGCACAGTGCAGGCGGAACGGGAAGCCTCCCGCTGCCTGAAGTGCGGAGAACACAGTATTTGCGAATGGACGTGTCCGCTGCACAACCATATTCCGCAGTGGATCGAACTGGTGAAAGCCGGAGATATCGACGCGGCGGTTGAGCTTTCTCACCAGACTAACTGTCTGCCGGAGATTACCGGA
Source organism: Citrobacter sp. FP75 (assembly GCF_018342065.1). Classification (GTDB taxonomy): domain Bacteria; phylum Pseudomonadota; class Gammaproteobacteria; order Enterobacterales; family Enterobacteriaceae; genus Citrobacter. The sequence goes on from NZ_JAFDOE010000003.1 coordinate 158,922, forward strand.
CGCGTCTGCCCGCAGGACAGGCTCTGCGAAGGGGCCTGTACGGTGCGTGACGAGCACGGTGCGGTCACGATTGGCAATATCGAGCGTTACATCTCCGACCGGGCGCTAAGCAAAGGGTGGAGACCCGATCTCAGCCACGTACAAAAAGTCGATAAACGCGTCGCCATTATCGGCGCCGGTCCGGCGGGGCTCGCCTGTGCGGATGTGTTAGCCCGAAATGGTGTCAGCGCCACCGTTTTCGATCGCCACCCTGAAATTGGCGGCTTACTGACGTTTGGTATTCCGGCCTTCAAACTGGATAAATCATTACTGGCGCGCCGTCGTGAAATCTTCAGCGCCATGGGTATTCATTTCGAACTGAACTGCGAGGTCGGCAAGGACGTTGCGCTGGCCGCGTTGCTTGAAGACTACGATGCCGTGTTCGTGGGCGTCGGGACTTATCGCTCAATGAAAGCGGATCTGCCGAACGAAGATGCGCCCGGCGTGTATGACGCGCTGCCGTTCCTGATTGCCAACACCAAGCAGGTGATGGGGCTGGACGAGCTGCCGGAGGAGCCATTTATTGATACCGCCGGACTGAACGTGGTTGTACTGGGCGGAGGCGATACGGCCATGGACTGCGTGCGCACTGCGCTGCGCCACGGCGCAAGCCAGGTGACCTGTGCTTACCGGCGTGATGAAGCCAACATGCCCGGCTCAAAAAAAGAGGTAAAAAATGCCCGCGAAGAGGGGGCAAACTTTGAATTTAACGTCCAGCCAGTGGAGCTGGTGCTGAATGCCGACGGTCGCGTCAGCGGCGTGCGTTTCTTACGTACCCAACTCGGCGAGCCTGACGCGCAGGGGCGTCGTCGTCCGGTCCCCATCGCGGGCAGTGAGTTTGTGATGCCAGCAGATGCGGTCATTATGGCGTTTGGTTTTCATCCGCACGGCATGCCGTGGCTGGAGACTCACGGCGTGAAGGTTGATAGCTGGGGGCGCATCGCTGCTGATGTTGAGAGCGCTTACCGTTATCAAACCTCTAACCCGAAGATCTTTGCCGGAGGGGATGCGGTGCGCGGTGCCGATCTGGTGGTGACGGCCATGGCGGAAGGGCGTCATGCCGCTCAGGGGATCATCGACTGGCTGGGTATAAAATCAGTCAAATCTCACTAATCTGGGGTCAAGACAAACCCGGTTTCACGGCGTAGTATTATTGCTCACTTCTCGCCGTGGAGCCGGTATGTCGCAAAAATTTACCCTCATCAAAGACAAAGTCCTTTCCGATAACTACTTCATCCTGCGCAATATCACCTATGAACTGACCCGGAGCAATGGCGAGGTTATCCGCCATAAACGTGAGGTGTACGACCGCGGTAACGGAGCCACCATTCTGCTGTATAACCCGGACAAAAAGACCGTGGTGCTTATCCGTCAGTTTCGCGTTGCCACCTGGGTCAACGGTAACGAAAGCGGACAGTTGATAGAAACCTGTGCCGGACTACTGGACAACGACGAGCCGGAAGCCTGCATTCGCAAAGAGGCGATTGAAGAAACCGGTTATGAAGTGGGTGAGGTGCGTAAACTGTTTGAGCTGTACATGTCGCCGGGCGGCGTGACGGAGTTAATCCACTTTTTTATCGCCCAATACAGCGACAGCCAGCGGGCAAACGCGGGCGGCGGTGTGGAAGATGAAGATATTGAGGTTCTGGAACTGCCGTTCACGCAGGCGCTGGAAATGATTAAAACGGGTGAGATCCGTGACGGTAAAACGGTGCTATTACTGAACTATTTGCAGTCGTCGCATCTCATGGACTAATGTCCGGGATTTATATTTCTTTACAAAATTGCGGCCAATCCGACGATTCTGATTGAGCCACATCAGTCGCGCAAGGAAGATACCGCTTAGGCTGTGTGTTTTGACTTCGGGGTTGTACCGTCCATGCGCTATCGCGTTATTTTCATCTTCCTGCTCGGTTTGCTGCCGGTCCGCTTTCTGTGGGCGGCTCCTGCGCAGCAGGCGTTTTCCGACTGGCAGGTGACCTGCAATAACCAGAACTTTTGCGTGGCGCGCAATACGGGCGAACATCACGGCCTGGTAATGACCCTGAGCCGCAGTGCCGGGGCGCATACCGACGCGGTGCTGCGTATTGAGCTGGGTGGTCTGGATTCCCCTGATGCCAAAGAAGTGGAGATTGCACCGCGTTTGCAACTCGATGGCGCGCCGCTGCCGCTGACCGGCGAGCACTGGCGCATTACGCCCTGGCATCTGATGACCGATGATCCAGTCACCATTAGCGCCTTTTTACAGACCGTTCAAAACGCGCAGGCGATCACCCTGCAAAAAGGCGTGCAAACCCTGTCGCTGGCAGGACTGAAAGCCGCGCTGCTGTTCATTGACGCGCAGCAAAAACGCGTAGGCAGTGAAACCGCGTGGATCGAAAAAGGTGACGAACCGCCGCTCAGCGTGCCTCCGGCACCTGCCCTGAAAGGCGTGGCCATCGTTAACCCAACACCAACACCGCTGTCTCAACAAGAGCGCAGCGACCTGCTGGATTACGGGAACTGGCGGATAAACGGTATGCGCTGTTCGCTCGACCCGATGCGCCGTGAGGTGCGGGTGTCTGCGTTAACGGACGACAAAGCGCTGCTGATGATCGGCTGCGAAGCCGGGGCGTATAACACCATCGATCTGGCATGGATTGTTTCCCGCAGCAAACCGCTGACCTCCCGCACCGTAAGGTTAAGTCTGCCGTTTAAGACGGATGCAGAAAGCAATGATATGGAATTGACCAATGCCGTGTTTGATGAAAAATCACGCGAGCTGATTACGCTCGCTAAAGGGCGAGGATTATCGGACTGCGGCATCCAGACGCGCTGGCGTTTTGACGGCCAGCGTTTTCGTCTGGTGCGTTATGCGCAGGAGCCAAGCTGTGATAACTGGCATGGCCCCGATGCCTGGCCCACGCTGTGGATCACGCGTTAAGCACCTTATGCGCTTTCTCCACGATGTTCTCCACCGTAAAGCCGAAGAAGGGGAACAGCTTGTCCGCAGGGGCGGATTCCCCATAACCCGTCATACCGACAATCGCCCCTTTCAGCCCGACGTATTTGTACCAGTAATCGGCAATGCCCGCTTCGACCGCCACTCGCGCGCTGACGTTTGCTGGCAGGACTGATTCCCGGTACGCCTCATCCTGAGCGTCGAAAATATCCGTTGAGGGCAGGGAGACCACGCGGACGTTACGCCCTTCGCCGGTTAGTTTTTCCGCCGCCAGCAACGTGATTTCCATTTCTGACCCGGTGGCAATCAGGATCACATCCGGCTTACCGCCGCTATCCTTCAGCACGTAGCCGCCACGGGCAATCTCTTTTACCTGCTCAGGCGTGCGTTCAACCTGCGCCAGATTCTGCCGGGAAAGGATCAGCGCCGTGGGTCCGTTATGGCGCTCAACGCCCAGCTTCCAGCCCACCGCCGTTTCAACCTGATCGCACGGTCGCCAGGTGCTGAAATTCGGCGTCAGACGCAGGCTGGCAAGCTGTTCGACGGCCTGGTGCGTGGGCCCGTCTTCCCCCAGACCAATCGAGTCATGGGTATAAACCATGATTTGTCGGGCCTTCATCAGCGCCGCCATGCGCGCGGCATTACGGGCATATTCGACAAACATCAGGAAGGTGGCGGTATACGGGACAAATCCGCCGTGGTGAGCGATGCCGTTGGCAATTGCGGTCATACCAAACTCACGCACGCCGTAGTGAATATAGTTGCCTGCCGGGTCGTCTTTCAGCGAGGTTGAGCCTTTCCAGATGGTCAGGTTGCTGGGGGCGAGATCGGCGGAACCGCCAAGCAGTTCAGGCAGCATCGGGCCATAGACGTTGAGGGTGTTTTGCGAGGCCTTACGGGTGGCAATTTTGGCCGGATTAGCCTGCAATTCGCTGATATATTTCTCGGTGCTCTTTTCCCATTCTGTTGGCAGTCCGCCGCTCATCCGGCGGGTAAATTCTGCTGCCAGTTCCGGGTACGCTTGTTGGTACGCTGAGAATTTCGTCTTCCAGTCCTGCTGGGCTTTTTCGCCTTTTTCTCGCGCGTCCCAGGCCCGGTAAATCTCTTTGGGGATCTCAAAGGCGGGATGATGCCAGCCCAGCTTCTGGCGGGTCAGCGCCACTTCTTCTTCACCCAGCGCCGCGCCGTGCGCCTCCTCTTTCCCGGCCTTGTTCGGCGAGCCAAAGCCAATTACCGTCCGACAGATAATCAGCGACGGCTTATCGGTTACGCTTTGGGCTTCAAGAATGGCTTTCTTCACCGCCTCAGGGTCATGACCGTCTATTTCGTGCACCACGTGCCAGTGATACGCTTCAAAGCGCTTCGCTGTATCGTCGGTAAACCAGCCTTTGGTCTCGCCATCGATAGAGATGCCGTTGTGATCGTAAAAACCTATCAACTTGCCCAGCCCCAGCGTCCCCGCCAGCGAACAAACTTCGTGGGAAATCCCCTCCATCAGGCAGCCGTCGCCCATAAAGACATAAGTGAAGTGGTCGACAATCTCATGATCCGGCTGATTAAACTGTGCCGCCAGCGTGCGTTCGGCGACCGCCATCCCGACGGCGTTCGCCAGGCCTTGACCCAGCGGTCCGGTGGTGGTTTCCACGCCTGGCGTGTAGCCAAGTTCCGGGTGGCCGGGCGTTTTTGAATGCAGCTGGCGGAAGTTCTTTAATTCTTCCAGCGCCAGGTCATAGCCGGAAAGATGCAGCAGGCTGTAAAGCAGCATTGAGGCGTGGCCGTTGGACAAAATAAACCGGTCACGATCGTACCAGTGAGGGTCATTCGGATTATGGCGGAGAAAATCGTTCCACAGCACTTCGGCGATATCGGCCATGCCCATCGGTGCGCCGGGATGGCCTGAGTTGGCTTTTTGGACGGCATCCATACTCAGCGCACGAATGGCATTGGCAAGCTCTTTACGGGTCATAGGAAATACTCCTTGAAAAGTAAAGTGTTAGAGCGTGTGTTAATTCACACTTTTGGAGAATTTGCAGGCGTTGTCAGCAAAAAGCATAGCAGACAGGCATGGTATTGCTGGCTTAAGCAGGTAACATGGCTGTTATAAATTGATAACAAATTCTTTCTTTGAGTAGTGAGAGTTTGGGGACCTTCAAAGTTTGCGCCGTTGACTGAGGTGATAATGTGCGGCTCAACAAAAGGGTTACCTGCGACACTTTTTGATCGAAACGTGAAAGGAACAACAAGATGGATGACCAGTTAAAACAAAGCGCCCTCGATTTCCACGAATTTCCAGTACCAGGCAAAATTCAGGTTTCTCCGACCAAACCGCTTGCCACCCAACGCGACCTTGCGCTGGCCTATTCACCCGGTGTTGCAGCCCCGTGCCTGGAAATTGAAAAGGACCCGCTGGCGGCCTACAAATACACCGCGCGCGGTAATCTGGTTGCGGTTATTTCCAACGGTACTGCGGTGCTGGGGCTGGGTAACATTGGTGCGCTGGCCGGCAAACCGGTGATGGAAGGGAAAGGCGTTCTGTTTAAGAAATTTGCCGGGATTGACGTGTTCGACATTGAAGTTGATGAACTCGATCCGGATAAATTTATCAATGTGGTAGCGGCCCTTGAGCCGACGTTTGGCGGCATTAACCTCGAAGATATCAAAGCGCCGGAATGCTTCTACATTGAGCAAAAGCTGCGCGAGCGCATGAATATTCCGGTCTTCCACGACGATCAGCACGGCACGGCAATCATCAGCACCGCCGCAATCCTCAATGGCCTGCGGGTGGTGGAGAAGAATATCTCTGATGTGCGTATGGTGGTGTCCGGTGCGGGCGCAGCGGCGATTGCCTGTATGAACCTGCTGGTGGCGCTGGGCATGCAGAAACACAACATTGTGGTCTGCGACTCCAAAGGCGTGATTTATAAAGATCGCGAACCGAACATGGCCGAAACCAAAGCGGCCTACGCGGTGGTGGATGACGGCAAGCGTACGCTGGACGACGTGATTGACGGCGCGGACATTTTCCTTGGCTGTTCCGGCCCGAAAGTGCTGACCCAGGACATGGTCAAGAAGATGGCGCGCGCGCCGATGATTCTGGCACTGGCGAACCCGGAACCGGAAATTCTGCCGCCGCTGGCAAAAGAGGTGCGTTCTGACGCCATCATCTGTACTGGCCGCTCCGACTACCCGAACCAGGTCAACAACGTCCTGTGTTTCCCGTTCATCTTCCGCGGTGCGCTGGACGTTGGCGCCACCGCCATCAACGAAGAGATGAAGCTGGCGGCGGTACACGCCATTGCGGAACTGGCACATGCCGAGCAGAGCGAAGTTGTGGCCTCTGCCTATGGCGATCAGGACCTGAGCTTTGGCCCGGAATACATTATTCCTAAGCCGTTCGACCCGCGCCTGATTGTCAAAATTGCGCCTGCGGTGGCGAAGGCGGCGATGGACTCCGGCGTGGCGACGCGCCCGATTGCCGACTTTGATGCTTACATCGATAAGCTGAGTGAGTTCGTTTACAAAACCAACCTGTTCATGAAGCCGATTTTCTCGCTGGCACGCAAAGCGCCGAAGCGCGTGGTGCTGACGGAAGGGGAAGAGGCGCGCGTGCTGCACGCCACCCAGGAATTAATCACTTTAGGTCTGGCGAAGCCGATCCTGATCGGTCGTCCGAGCGTGATCGAAATGCGTATCCAGAAACTGGGTCTGCAGATCAAAGCCGGCGTTGATTTTGAAATAGTCAACAATGAATCCGATCCGCGCTTCAAAGAGTACTGGAGTGAGTACTACCAGATCATGAAGCGCCGTGGGATCACCCAGGAGCAGGCACAGCGGGCGGTGATTGCCAATACTACGGTGATCGGCGCGATCATGGTGCAGCGCGGCGAAGCGGATGCCATGATCTGCGGCACGATCGGTGACTACCACGAGCACTTCAGCGTGGTGAACGCGGTATTTGGTCACCGCGAAGGCGTTCATACGGCAGGGGCAATGAACGCACTGCTGCTGCCAAGCGGTAACACCTTTATCGCCGATACCTACGTCAACGATGACCCGACGCCGGATCAACTGGCTGAAATCGCTATCATGGCGGCAGAAACCGTGCGCCGTTTTGGTATCGAGCCGAAGGTGGCGCTGCTGTCGCACTCCAACTTCGGTTCATCTAACTGCCCGTCGGCTGGTAAAATGCGTGAAGCTTTGGAGCTGATTAAGGCGCGTGCGCCAGAACTGATGATTGACGGTGAAATGCACGGTGATGCCGCGCTGGTGGAAAGCATTCGTAATGACCGGATGCCGGACAGCCCGCTGAAAGGCTCCGCTAATATTCTGGTGATGCCAAATATGGAAGCCGCGCGTATTAGTTACAACTTACTACGCGTTTCCAGTTCAGAAGGTGTAACGGTCGGCCCAGTGCTGATGGGCGTAGCGAAACCGGTTCACGTATTAACGCCGATCGCTTCTGTTCGTCGTATCGTTAATATGGTGGCGCTGGCGGTTGTAGAAGCGCAAACACAGCCGCTGTAATTTCACTTTAATTAATTCCGGCGCGGGTTTCTCCCGCGCCTTTTTATTTTCTTTTCTTAGTGATCCACTTCACCTTTTAAACCTGGTTGCCGAATTTTGTTATTTACTCTGACGAAAAATTGCCACGATGGGGTCAGTTTTAGCAGAGGCGGTGAGCAATGGAAAAAGAACGCATCATCCAGGAATTTGTGCCGGGGAAACAGGTCACGCTGGCGCATCTGATTGCGCACCCCGGTGAAGAATTGGCGAAAAAGATCGGCGTTCCCGAATCTGGCGCTATCGGCATCATGACCTTAACGCCGGGTGAAACGGCGATGATTGCCGGTGATTTAGCCATGAAGGCGGCGGATGTACATATCGGTTTTCTCGATAGATTCAGCGGCGCACTGGTGATCTACGGCTCCGTAGGCGCCGTGGAAGAGGCGTTGCTCCAGACGGTAAGCGGTCTGGGCCGGTTATTAAATTTCACGTTGTGTAACCTGACAAAAAGTTAATCAGAGGCGGCGATGAAACGTATTGCGTTTGTCGGTACGGTGGGGGCGGGAAAAACAACGCTCTTTAATGCGCTCCAGGGGAATTATTCCCTCGCCAGAAAAACACAGGCTGTCGAGTTTAATGAAAACGGCGATATCGACACACCGGGAGAATATTTTAGCCATCCGCGCTGGTATCACGCCTTAATTACCACGCTGCAGGATGTCGATACGTTGATTTATATACATGCGGCAAATGATCTAGAAAGTCGCTTACCTGCCGGGCTGTTGGATATCGGCGCCAGTAAACGACAAATCGCCGTTATTAGCAAAACGGATGTGCCGGATGCCAATGTCGCCGCAACGCGACAATTACTTCGCGGGATAGGGTTTCAGGAGCCGATTTTTGAGCTCAATAGCCACGACCCAAGCAGTGTGCAGCACCTGGTGGATTATCTGACTGAGCTCAGCCAAAAGGAGGAAAGGGCAGGTGAAAAAACTCATCACAGCTAACGATATTCGTGCGGCCCACGCACGCGGTGAACAGGACGTATCGGTTGTTCTGCGCGCCAGCATCATCACCCCGGAGGCGCGTGAAGTTGCGGCGCTGCTGGGCGTCACTATCACTGAATGCGATGAATCCGCTCCGGCAACCGTATCAACGTCAACGACAGCACCTGCTGCGGTGGATGACGGCAAAACGGAAAGCCAACGTATTCGCGAAACCATTATTGCGCAGTTGCCGGAAGGCCAGTTTACCGAAAGCCTGGTCGCGCAGCTGATGGACAAAGTGATGAAGGAGAAACAGTCGCTGGAGCAGGGCGGAATGCAGCCGAGTTTTGCCTCAGTGACCGGCAAAGGCGGCGTCAAGGTCATCGACGGCAGCAGCGTGAAGTTTGGCCGTTTTGACGGCGCGCAGCCGCACTGCGTCGGCTTAACCGACTTAGTCACTGACCAGGATGGGAGCAGCATGGCCGCCGGGTTTATGCAGTGGGATAACGCGTTTTTCCCATGGACGCTGAACTACGACGAAATCGACATGATTCTGGAAGGCGAGCTGCACGTTCGTCATGAAGGCGAAACCATGATTGCCAAAGCCGGGGATGTGATGTTTATCCCGAAAGGCTCCAGCATTGAATTTGGTACGCCATCAACGGTGAAGTTCCTGTATGTGGCCTGGCCTGCGAACTGGCAGTCCTGCTAAGGCGGATGTATGAAGGATTTCATTACCGAAGCATGGCTCAGAGCGAATCATACGCTCAGCGAAGGGGCTGAAATTCACCTCCCCGCTGATGCTCGCCTGACGCCGTCTGCCCGGGAGTTGCTGGAAAGCCGTCGTCTGCGCATTAAGTATATCGACGAGCAGGGAAGCTTGTTTGTTGACGACGAGGAACAGCAGCCGCAGCCGGTGCATGGTTTAACCAGCAGCGATACACATCCGCAGGCAGCCTGCGAGCTGTGTCATCAACCGGTGGCGAAGAAACCTGACACGCTGACGCATCTGACGGCGGACAAAATGGTCGCCAAAAGTGACCCCCGACTTGGATTTCGTGCAGCGCTCGACAGCACCATTGGTCTGGCCGTGTGGTTACAGATTGAACTGGCGGAACCCTGGCAGCCGTGGCTGGCGGATATTCGCTCGCGTTTAGGCAACATTATGCGCGCCGATGCCATGGATGAACCGCTGGATGCGCAGGCCATTGTTGGTTTTAGCGACGAAGATTTACACCGGCTCTCGCACCAGCCGCTGCGTTATCTGGACCACGATCATCTGGTTCCGGAAGCCAGCCACGGTCGTGATTGCGCGCTGCTTAATCTGCTGCGTACCAAAGTCCGTGAAACGGAAACGGTGGCAGCCCAGGTGTTTATCACCCGCAGTTTTGACGTTATGCGACCAGACATCATGCAGGCGCTCAATCGTCTTTCAAGTACGGTTTACGTGATGATGATTCTGAGCGTGGCGAAGCATCCGCTAAGTGTCAGCCAAATCCAACAGCGACTGGGGGAGAAGTCATGATCATTGAACGTGCTCGCCAACTCGCCAAACGAACGCCGGCTCGGGTGGTGTTCCCGGATGCGCTGGATGTACGGGTGCTGAAAGCCGCCAATTACCTGCATCAGCACGGTCTGGCACGCCCCGTTCTCGTCGCCAGCCCGTTTGCGCTACGCCAGTTTGCCCTTAGCCACCGTGTAGCCATGGATGGTATTCAGGTTGTTGATCCGCAAAGCAATGTGCAGATGCGTGAAGAGTTTGCCCTGCGCTGGCGGGCAACGGCAGGCGAAAAAACACCGCCGGATGCGCGGGAGAAGCTCAACGATCCGCTGATGTTTGCCGCCGCGATGGTCAGTGCCGGTAAAGCCGATGTGTGTATTGCGGGCAATCTGTCGTCAACGGCAAGCGTGCTGCGCGCAGGGTTGCGCATCATTGGATTACAGCCTGGCTGCAAAACGCTGTCGTCGATTTTCCTGATGCTTCCGCAGTATCTCGGGCCGTCATTAGGATTTGCAGACTGTAGCGTTGTGCCGCAGCCCACCGCAGCACAGCTGGCGGATATTGCCATCGCCAGCGCGGAAACCTGGCGGGCGATTACCGGCGAAGAGCCGCGTGTTGCCATGCTGTCGTTTTCAAGTCAAGGCAGTGCCCGCCATCCCAACGTGGCTAACGTACAGCAAGCGACGGACATGGTTCGTGAGCGTGCGCCGCAGCTTACTGTGGATGGGGAACTGCAATTTGATGCCGCTTTTGTGCCGGAAGTCGCCGCGCAAAAAGCGCCCGCCAGCCCGCTACAGGGCAATGCCAACGTGATGGTTTTCCCGTCGCTGGAGGCAGGCAATATTGGTTATAAAATCGCCCAGCGTCTGGGAGGGTATCGTGCCGTAGGTCCCTTGATTCAGGGACTTGCTGCACCGCTTCACGACCTCTCTCGCGGCTGTAGCGTACAGGAAATTATCGAACTGGCGTTGGTGGCAGCTGTGCCGCGCCAGACTGACGTGAGCCGTGAAAGCGTCTCGCAAACACTGGTTGAATGAACGGTCCCGTTCTGGACCCCTTTGATTAAGAGGAAAGCACAATGGAAGCATTAGGAATGATTGAAACCCGGGGCCTGGTTGCACTGATTGAGGCTTCTGACGCAATGGTTAAAGCGGCACGCGTGAAACTGGTTGGCGTAAAGCAGATCGGTGGCGGCCTGTGTACTGCCATGGTTCGTGGTGATGTGGCAGCCTGCAAAGCGGCTACAGATGCCGGCGCTGCTGCCGCGCAGCGTATCGGTGAACTGGTTTCTGTACACGTTATCCCGCGTCCGCATGGCGATCTGGAAGAAGTGTTCCCGATCAGCTTCAAAGGCGACAGCAACGATATGTAAGTCGTCCATGTGACGCCACTGGATCGTTAAGAGAAAGCTGGCGTCACCCTCTCTCCTTTTCACATTACCTTCTGCGGAGGGTTGGGGGAGGTTTTACCTGAAATATGCCACGGAGGCGGGTATGAAACTGGCAATCGTCACAGGACAAATTGTTTGTACCGTTCGCCATCAGGGGCTCGCGCACGACAAGTTGCTGATGGTGGAAATGATTGATTCCTGCGGAAATCCCGATGGGCAGTGTGCTGTTGCGATCGACAGCATCGGGGCGGGAAATGGAGAGTGGGTGCTGCTGGTCAGCGGAAGCTCCGCCCGTCAGGCGCACCATAACGAATCATCACCTGTCGATTTGTGCGTGATCGGCATCGTTGATGAAGTGGTGGCAGGTGGTCAGGTGATCTTCCATAAATAAGGCAGAAAATCATGAATCAACAGGATATTGAACAGGTCGTGAAAGCGGTACTGCTGAAAATGAAAGACAGCAGTCAACCCGTCAGTGCCGTTCAAGAAATGGGCGTCTTTGCCTCCCTGGATGACGCGGTAGCGGCAGCAAAACTGGCCCAGCAGGGGCTGAAAAGCGTCGCTATGCGCCAGTTAGCCATTCACGCCATTCGTGAAGCGGGCGAAAAACACGCCAGAGAATTAGCGGAATTTGCCGTCAGTGAAACCGGCATGGGACGCGTTGAAGATAAGTTTGCCAAAAACGTGGCGCAGGCTCGCGGTACGCCGGGCGTGGAATGCCTGTCTCCACAGGTATTGACCGGCGATAACGGCCTGACGCTGATTGAAAACGCACCGTGGGGCGTGGTGGCTTCGGTAACGCCGTCCACCAACCCGGCGGCGACCGTCATTAACAACGCCATCAGCCTGATTGCCGCGGGTAACAGCGTGGTCTTTGCGCCACATCCGGCCGCGAAAGGTGTTTCTCAGCGTGCGATCGGCCTGCTTAACCAGGCGGTGGTTGCTGCGGGTGGCCCGGCAAATCTGCTGGTTACCGTCGCCAACCCGGATATCGAAACCGCGCAGCGTCTGTTCAAGTACCCAGGCATCGGTTTGCTGGTGGTGACCGGCGGTGAAGCGGTGGTGGAATCTGCGCGTAAGCACACCAACAAACGTCTGATTGCCGCAGGTGCCGGGAACCCGCCGGTGGTGGTGGATGAAACGGCCGATCTGACTCGCGCCGCGCAGTCCATCGTCAAAGGCGCATCGTTTGATAACAACATTATCTGTGCCGATGAAAAAGTGTTGATCGTCGTGGATAGCGTTGCTGATGAACTGATGCGTCTGATGGAAAGCCAGCACGCGGTCAAACTGACGACCGCTCAGGCTGAACAATTGCAACCGGTATTGCTGAAAAACGTCGACGAGCGCGGTAAAGGCACGGTCAGCCGTGACTGGGTAGGGCGCGACGCGGCAAAAATCGCCGCGGCGATCGGCCTGAACGTCCCGGAGCAAACCCGCCTGTTGTTCGTCGAAACCTCCGCCACGCATCCGTTTGCGGTGACTGAACTGATGATGCCGGTGTTGCCGGTGGTGCGAGTGGCTAACGTTGACGAAGCCATTGCGCTGGCGGTCACGCTCGAAGGCGGTTGCCACCATACGGCGGCGATGCACTCGCGCAATATCGACAACATGAACCGTATGGCTAACGCCATCGACACCAGCATTTTCGTCAAGAACGGACCGTGCATTGCCGGCCTTGGGCTTGGCGGCGAAGGCTGGACTACCATGACCATTACCACGCCAACCGGGGAAGGGGTGACCAGTGCGCGCACGTTTGTACGCCTGCGTCGCTGTGTGCTGGTGGATGCGTTTCGCATCGTATAAGGAGTGAAAGAGATGGCGCATGACGAACAACAGTGGCTCACACCCAGACTGCAAAAAGCAGCATCGCTGTGTAACCAGACGCCTGCCGCGAGCGATTCACCGCTGTGGCTGGGCGTTGATTTGGGAACCTGTGATGTGGTGTCGATGGTTGTCGACAGCGAAGGGCAGCCGGTTGCGGTTTGTCTGGACTGGGCCGACGTCGTGCGCGATGGCATCGTCTGGGATTTCTTCGGTGCAGTGACCATTGTTCGTCGCCATCTCGATACGCTCGAGCAACAACTGGGCTGCCGCTTTACCCATGCGGCAACCTCGTTCCCGCCGGGAACGGACCCACGTATCTCCATCAACGTACTGGAATCTGCCGGACTTGAGGTGAGTCATGTGCTGGATGAGCCGACCGCCGTGGCGGATCTGCTGGCGCTTGATAACGCCGGAGTCGTCGATATCGGCGGCGGTACGACCGGTATCGCGATAGTGAAACAGGGCAAAGTGACCTACTCCGCCGACGAAGCGACCGGCGGGCACCACATTTCCCTGACGCTCGCCGGGAACCGTCGTATTCAACTGGAAGAAGCTGAGCAGCACAAGCGCAGCAACGGCAAAGAAATCTGGCCGGTAGTTAAGCCGGTTTACGAAAAGATGGCGGAAATCGTCGCCCATCATATTGCCGGACAAGGTGTCACGGATTTATGGCTGGCCGGTGGGTCCTGTATGCAGCCGGGGGTTGATGAGCTGTTTCGTAAGCGTTTCCCGGAGCTGCAGGTGCATTTACCGCAGCACAGTCTGTTTATGACCCCGCTGGCGATTGCCAATAGCGGAAAAGTAAAAGCGGAAGGAATCTATGCAAGCTGAATTGCAGACCGCGCTCTTTCAGGCATTTGATGCCCTGAATCTGCAACGCGTAAAAACGTTCAGCGTTCCACCGGTCACGTTATGCGGACTGGGAGCGCTCAGCACCTGCGGACAGGAAGCGCAAACGCGTGGGCTGACGCATATGTTCGTGATGGTTGATAGCTTCCTGCATCAGGCGGGAATGACCGCCTCACTGGAACGCAGCCTGGCGATGAAGGGCGTGGCGATGACGCTGTGGCCGTGTCCGGTGGGCGAGCCGTGCATCACTGACGTTTGTGCGGCGGTAGCCCAGCTGCGCGAGTCAAAATGTGACGGCGTTGTGGCCTTCGGCGGCGGCTCGGTACTGGATGCCGCCAAAGCGGTAGCGCTGCTGGTGACCAACCCGACGCAAACGCTGGCTGACATGACGGAGCACAGCGTGCTGCGTCCGCGTCTGCCGCTGATTGCCGTGCCAACCACCGCCGGGACCGGGTCAGAAACCACCAACGTTACGGTGATTATCGACGCCGCTACCGGACTAAAAAAGGTGTTGGCCCACGCGTCACTGATGCCGGATGTGGCCATTCTGGATGCAGCGGTAACGGAAGGCGTTCCGGCACACGTGACGGCAATGACCGGCATTGACGCGCTAACCCACGCCGTTGAAGCCTACAGCGCGCTGAACGCAACGCCGTTTACCGACAGCCTGGCGATTGGCGCGATTGCGATGATCGGCAAATCGCTGCCGAAAGCGGTGGGCTACGGCCATGATCTGGCAGCGCGTGAAAGCATGTTACTGGCGTCCTGCATGGCCGGAATGGCGTTTTCCAGCGCGGGGCTAGGCTTGTGTCACGCGATGGCACACCAGCCGGGTGCGACGCTGCACATCCCACACGGGCAGGCTAACGCCATGCTGTTACCCACGGTAATGGGGTTTAACCGCATGGTGTGTCGCGAACGCTTTAGCCACATCGGCAGAGCGTTAACCAATAAGAAATCAGACGATCGTGACGCCATCAGCGCGGTCATTGAGCTGATCGCCGAAGTGGGCCAGACCAAACGGCTCGCTGACGTTGGGGCAAAACCTGAGCATTACAGCGCATGGGCGCACGCCGCGCTGGAGGATATCTGTATCCGCAGCAACCCACGAACCGCCACGCAGGCCGAAATTATCGCGTTGTATGCGGCGGCACAATAAATACACATATGACAGGGAGTGAAGGCTATGGGAATTAACGAAATCATCATGTACATCATGATGTTCTTTATGCTGATTGCCGCCGTGGACAGGATCCTGTCGCAGTTCGGCGGTTCAGCGCGTTTCCTCGGTAAGTTTGGTAAGAGCATCGAGGGATCGGGCGGTCAGTTTGAAGAAGGTTTTATGGCGATGGGCGCGCTGGGTCTGGCGATGGTCGGTATGACCGCGCTGGCGCCGGTACTGGCGCATGTGCTTGGGCCGGTGATCATTCCGCTGTATGAAATGCTGGGCGCGAACCCGTCGATGTTTGCCGGTACGCTGCTGGCGTGCGATATGGGCGGCTTCTTCCTGGCGAAAGAACTGGCGGGCGGCGACGTGGCCGCATGGCTGTACTCTGGCCTGATCCTTGGGGCAATGATGGGGCCGACGCTGGTCTTCTCCATTCCGGTTGCGCTGGGGATTATTGAACCGTCTGACCGTCGTTATCTGGCGCTGGGCGTGCTGGCCGGTATCGTCACCATCCCAATTGGCTGTATTGCGGGCGGTTTGGTGGCGATGTACTCCGGCGTGGAAATCAACGGGCAACCTGTGGAGTTCACCTTCGCGTTGATCCTGATGAACATGATCCCGGTGCTGATCGTGGCGGTGCTGGTGGCGCTGGGGCTGAAATTTATCCCGGAAAAAATGATCAATGGTTTCCAGATCTTCGCCAAATTCCTGGTGGCGCTGATCACCATCGGTCTGGCGGCGGCAGTCATCAAGTTCCTGCTTGGCTGGGAGCTGATCCCGGGTCTTGACCCTATCTTTATGGCGGCGGGTGACAAACCGGGCGAAGTGATGCGCGCCATCGAAGTTATCGGTTCTATTTCCTGCGTACTGCTCGGGGCTTACCCGATGGTACTGCTGCTGACCCGTTGGTTTGAAAAACCGCTGATGAGTGTCGGTAATTTGCTGAAAATTAACAATATCGCTGCTGCGGGTATGGTGGCGACGCTGGCGAACAACATCCCGATGTTCGGCATGATGAAAAATATGGATACCCGCGGCAAGGTAATCAACTGCGCGTTCGCGGTCTCAGCAGCCTTCGCTCTGGGTGACCATTTAGGTTTCGCCGCTGCAAACATGAACGCCATGATCTTCCCGATGATTGTCGGCAAGCTGATTGGCGGCGTGACGGCGATTGGCGTGGCGATGCTGCTGGTACCGAAAGACGAAAACGTTCCGGCAGTCGTCGATGCTGACGCCGCTGAAACAAAAGCGGAGGCGCAATCGTGAATACTCGCCAGCTACTGAGCGTCGGTATCGATATCGGCACCACCACCACTCAGGTGATCTTCTCGCGCCTTGAGCTGGTTAACCGTGCGGCAGTGTCGCAGGTGCCGCGCTACGAATTCATCAAACGCGAAATTAGCTGGCAAAGCCCGGTCTTCTTCACCCCCGTCGATAAGCAGGGCGGGTTGAAAGAGGCCGAACTAAAGGCGCTGATCCTCGCTCAGTACCAGGCGGCGGGCATTGCGCCGGAAACGGTTGATTCAGGCGCGATCATCATCACCGGGGAAAGTGCCAAAACCCGCAACGCACGACCCGCGGTGATGACACTCTCCCAGTCTCTGGGCGACTTCGTGGTGGCCAGCGCCGGTCCACACCTGGAATCAGTGATTGCCGGTCACGGCGCGGGTGCACAAACCCTGTCTGAACAGCGTCTGTGCAGCGTGCTGAATATCGACATCGGTGGCGGTACGTCGAACTACGTGCTGTTTGATGCCGGCAAAGTCAGCGGTTCGGCCTGCCTGAACGTCGGCGGGCGACTGCTGGAAACCGACGGTCAGGGGCGCGTGGTTCATGCGCACCAGCCTGGGCAAATGATCGTCGACGAAGTTTTTGGTGCCGGTACCGACGCCCGTTCGCTTAATGCCGCACAGCTGATTCAGGTCGCGCGGCGTATGGCGAATCTGATAGTGGAAGTGATTGACGGCACGCCTTCTGCATTGGCGCAGGCGCTGATGCAAACCGGTTTACTGCCTGCGGGCGTGAAACCGGATGTGATTACGCTTTCCGGGGGAGTGGGCGAATGCTACCGCAACCAGCCTGCCGATCCGTTCTGTTTTGCTGACATTGGACCGCTGCTGGCGACGGCGCTGCATGAACATCCGCGCCTGCGTGAGATGAACGTGCAGTTCCCGGCGCAAACCGTGCGCGCCACGGTGATTGGCGCCGGGGCGCATACGCTGTCGCTGTCGGGCAGCACCATCTGGCTGGAGGGTGTGGCGCTTCCGCTGCGCAATCTGCCGGTGGCGATCCCGGTTGATGAGGCTGATTTAGTAACGGCCTGGCAGCAGGCGCTGATGCAGCTCGACCTTGACCCGAAAACAGACGCCTATGTGCTGGCGCTGCCTGCTCGGCTTCCAGTGCGCTACGCCGCGTTGCTAACGGTCATTGATGCGCTGCAGGCCTTTGTCGCGCGCTATCCAAATCCGCATCCCCTGCTGGTGGTAGCCGAGCAGGATTTTGGTAAAGCCCTGGGCATGCTGTTGCGCCCACAGTTACAGCAACACCCGCTGGCAGTCATCGATGAGGTGGTTGTCCGGGCGGGGGACTATATCGACATTGGTACGCCTCTTTTTGGCGGATCGGTTGTGCCGGTGACGGTGAAATCACTCGCATTTCCTTCCTGAGGGAACGACTTATGAAACTAAAGACCACATTGTTCGGCAATGTTTATCAGTTTAAGGATGTAAAAGAGGTGCTGGCAAAAGCCAACGAACTGCGTTCGGGGGATGTGCTGGCAGGTGTCGCCGCGACAAGCTCGCAAGAGCGCGTGGCGGCCAAACAGGTGTTGTCGGAAATGACGGTGGCGGATATCCGCAACAACCCGGTGATTTCCTATGAAGAGGACTGCGTCACGCGTCTGATTCAGGATGACGTCAACGAAACGGCTTATAACCGCATCAAAAACTGGAGCATCAGTGAGCTGCGCGAGTACGTGTTGAGTGATGAAACCTCTGTCGATGACATTGCGTTTATGCGCAAAGGGTTAACGTCAGAAGTGGTCGCAGGCGTGGCTAAAATTTGCTCCAACGCGGACTTGATCTACGGCGGCAAAAAAATGCCGGTGATCAAAAAAGCCAACACCACTATCGGTTTGCCGGGCACCTTCAGCTGTCGTTTGCAGCCGAACGATACCCGTGACGACGTGCAGAGTATTGCCGCACAAATCTATGAAGGACTGTCCTTCGGTGCGGGCGATGCGGTGATCGGCGTTAACCCGGTAACGGATGACGTGGAAAACTTAAGCCGCGTGCTCGATACCGTGTATGGCGTGATCGACAAGTTCAACATCCCGACCCAGGGCTGCGTACTGGCACACGTCACCACACAGATCGAAGCGATTCGTCGCGGCGCGCCGGGCGGGCTGATTTTCCAGAGTATCTGCGGCAGTGAGAAGGGCTTGAAAGAGTTCGGCGTTGAGCTGGCAATGCTGGATGAAGCGCGCGCAGTGGGCGCTGAGTTCAACCGTATCGCCGGGGAAAACTGCCTGTACTTTGAAACCGGGCAGGGTTCAGCGCTTTCTGCTGGCGCTAACTTCGGTGCCGATCAGGTGACGATGGAAGCACGTAACTATGGGCTGGCTCGCCACTACGATCCGTTCCTGGTGAACACCGTGGTGGGCTTTATCGGGCCGGAGTATCTCTATAACGACCGTCAGATTATTCGCGCCGGTTTAGAAGATCACTTCATGGGCAAGCTGAGCGGCATTTCGATGGGCTGCGACTGCTGTTACACCAACCATGCCGATGCTGACCAGAACCTCAACGAAAACCTGATGATTCTGCTCGCCACCGCTGGCTGCAACTACATCATGGGCATGCCGCTCGGTGACGACATCATGCTCAACTATCAGACCACCGCATTCCACGACACCGCGACCGTGCGCCAGCTGTTGAACCTGCGCCCGTCACCGGAGTTTGAACGCTGGCTGGAAACCATGGGCATTATGGCAAACGGTCGCCTGACCAAACGGGCGGGCGATCCGTCACTGTTCTTCTGATGACGCGGGGATGACACACGATGGATCAAAAACAGATTGAAGAAATTGTACGCAGCGTTATGGCGTCAATGGGAGAGTCACAGCCGCAGGCTCAAGCGCCGTCACCAGAGGTGAAATGCAGCACCACGCAGTGTGCCGCACCAACGGGTGAAAGCTGTGCGATGGACTTAGGTTCAGCCGAAGCGAAAGCGTGGATTGGCGTTGAAAATCCGCACCGCGCAGAAGTGCTGACAGAGCTGCGCCGTAGCACCGCTGCGCGTGTATGCACCGGTCGTGCGGGTCCGCGTCCGCGCACTCAGGCGCTGCTGCGTTTCCTGGCTGACCACTCACGCTCGAAAGATACGGTACTGAAAGAAGTGCCGGAAGAGTGGGTGAAAGCGCAAGGCTTGCTGGAAGTGCGCTCAGAAATCAGCGACAAAAACCTGTATCTGACGCGCCCGGATCTCGGTCGTCGTCTGAGTGCAGAAGCGATTGAAGCGCTGAAATCCCAGTGCGTAATGAGTCCGGATGTGCAGGTGATCGTCTCTGATGGCCTGTCTACTGACGCTATCACCGCCAACTACGAAGAGATCCTGCCGCCGCTGTTATCAGGCTTAAAACAGGCCGGGTTGAAGGTCGGCACGCCGTTCTTTGTTCGCTATGGCCGCGTGAAAATCGAAGATCAGATTGGCGAGTTGCTCGGCGCGAAAGCGGTGATCCTGCTGGTGGGTGAACGTCCGGGCCTGGGCCAGTCGGAAAGTCTTTCCTGCTACGCCGTTTATTCTCCGCGCGTGGCGACCACCGTTGAGGCTGACCGTACCTGTATCTCGAACATTCACCAGGGCGGTACGCCACCGGTTGAAGCGGCGGCGGTAATCGTGGATTTGGCCAAACGTATGCTGGAGCAAAAAGCGTCCGGCATCAACATGACCCGTTAAGGAGGCATCATGCCAGCATTAGATTTGATCAGACCTTCAGTCACCGCGATGCGCGTGATTGCCTCGGTAAATGACGGTTTTGCCCGCGAACTTAAATTACCGCCACATATACGTAGCCTCGGACTCATCACAGCAGATTCTGATGACGTGGCGTATATTGCTGCAGACGAAGCGACAAAACAGGCAATGGTAGAAGTGGTTTATGGCCGCTCGCTGTATGCCGGTGCGGCGCACGGACCCTCTCCAACCGCAGGTGAGGTGCTGATTATGCTCGGTGGACCTAACCCGGCAGAAGTTCGTGCGGGTCTGGATGCGATGGTTGCCAATATTGAAAATGGCGCAGCGTTCCAGTGGGCCAATGATGCAGAAAATACGGCTTTCCTGGCACACGTCGTCTCGCGTACCGGTTCGTATCTTTCTGCCACCGCAGGATGCGTACTGGGTGACCCGATGGCTTATCTGGTGGCCCCGCCATTAGAAGCAACATATGGGATTGATGCCGCGCTGAAATCTGCCGATGTACAGATTGTCACCTATGTGCCGCCACCGTCAGAAACCAACTACTCAGCGGCGTTCTTAACCGGTAGCCAGGCCGCCTGTAAAGCTGCCTGTAACGCCTTCGCTGATGCTGTTCTGGATATTGCCCGTAATCCTGTCCAGCGCGCGTAAGAGAGGTTGCAATGATCAATTCACTGGGATTACTGGAAGTGGATGGCATGGTGGCTGCCGTAGACGCGGCGGATGCCATGCTGAAAGCCGCGAACGTGCGTCTGCTCAGCCACCAGGTGCTCGATCCTGGCAGGTTGACGCTGGTGGTGGAAGGCGATCTGGCCGCATGCCGTGCAGCGCTGGATGCCGGTTGTGCTGCCGCAGCGCGTACAGGACGTGTTATCAGCCGCAAGGAGATAGGGCGGCCGGATGATGACACCCAGTGGCTGATCGGCGGTTTTACGCGCCAGCCGAAGAAACCAGAACCGAAGAAACCAGAGCAAAAGCCGGAAGTGAAATCAGATGTGGCCTTAGAGAAGACGCAGGAAGCGCCTGTGTCATCTGAATCCTCTGATGAATTGCTGGCGCTGTTAACATCGGTCCGTCAGGGAATGACGGCAGGGGAAGTGGCCGCGCACTTTGGCTGGTCACTTGATAAAGCCAGAATTGCGCTGGAACAGCTCTTTTCTGCCGGAGCGTTGCGTAAACGCAGTAGTCGCTATCGCTTAAAAAATTAACCTGTCGGAGGGCCGGGGGCTTCAATGAAGCTTCCGGCTGCAAAGGTCATGAAAAAGAAACGTACTGCAAACCTGCACCATCTTTATCATGAAGTATTACCCGAAGACGTTAAACTTACGCCGAAAGTGGAAGTGGACAACGTTCATCAGCGGCGAACGACGGATGTGTATGAGCACGCGCTGACCATTACCGCCTGGCAGCAGATCTATGATCAGCTGCACCCAGGAAAATTTCATGGCGAGTTCACGGAAATCCTGCTTGATGATATTCAGGTGTTCCGTGAATACACCGGTCTGGCGCTGCGCCAGTCCTGTCTCGTCTGGCCAAATTCATTCTGGTTTGGTATTCCGGCTACGCGCGGCGAACAGGGGTTCATTGGTACCCAATGTCTTGGTAGCGCTGAAATTGCGACTCGCCCGGGCGGGACGGAGTTTGAGCTAAGTACGCCGGATGACTACACCATTCTTGGCGTTGTTATCTCCGAAGAGGCGATTGCCCGTCAGGCTAACTTCCTGCATAACCCGGAAAGAGTGCTGCATATGCTGCGCAACCAGTCGGCGCTGGAAGTGAAAGAACAACACAAAGCGGCGTTATGGGGCTTTGTGCAACAGGCGCTGGCGACGTTTAGCGAAAACCCGGCGAATCTTCATCAGCCCGCGGTGCGCAAAGTGTTAGGGGATAACCTGCTGCTGGCGATGGGCACCATGCTGGAAGAAGCGCAGCCGATCATGACCGCCGAGAGCATTAGCCATCAAAGTTACCGTCGGCTGCTTTCGCGTGCGCGTGAATATGTGCTGGAAAATATGTCGGAGCCGCTGACCGTGCTCGACCTGTGCAATCAGCTGCATGTCAGTCGCCGGACGTTGCAAAACGCTTTTCACGCCATTCTGGGGATTGGCCCGAACGCGTGGCTTAAACGGATCCGCCTGAATGCAGTGCGTAGAGAGTTGATTAGCCCGTGGTCGCAGAGTACGACGGTAAAAGACGCTGCCATGCAGTGGGGATTCTGGCATTTAGGGCAGTTCGCCACCGACTACCAGCAGCTGTTTGCCGAGAAACCGTCGTTGACGCTGCATCAACGTATGCGCCAGTGGGCATGATGATATGGCTTGAGTAGGCCTGATAAGGCGTTAGCCGCCATCAGGCAATTGTGGTTACTGCGCTGCCGGATGGCGACGCCTTGCGTCTTATCCGGCCTACGAATAGTGCCGCTATCTGGCCATTACACCCAGTTGCGCACCTGAATAAAGTCGCTAAGGGCAGCTTCCGGGCTGTTCGCTTCCGGCTGCCAGTCATACTCCCAGCGCACCAGCGGCGGCATCGACATCAAAATGGATTCTGTACGCCCGCCGGTCTGTAAGCCAAACAGCGTGCCGCGATCCCACACCAGGTTGAACTCCACGTAGCGCCCACGACGATAAAGCTGGAAGTTGCGCTCGCGCTCACCCCAAACCATCGCTTTGCGCCGCTCAACGATAGGCAGATACGCGTCGGTGTAACCTGCGCCAACCGCCTGCATAAAGTCGAAACAGTGGTCGAAATCCGGGGTATTTAAATCGTCGAAGAACAGTCCGCCGATACCGCGCTGTTCGTTACGGTGCTTGAGGAAAAAGTAGTCATCGCACCACTTTTTATAGCGCGGGTAAACGTCGTCGCCAAACGGCTGGCACAGTTCAAGCGCGGTGCGGTGCCAGTGAACGGCGTCTTCTTCAAAACCGTAATAAGGCGTTAAATCAAAGCCTCCGCCAAACCACCACACCGGATCGGCACCCGGTTTTTCGGCAATAAAAAACCGCACATTGGCATGGCTGGTGGGAATATACGGATTGAGCGGGTGCACCACCAGTGACACGCCCATCGCTTCAAAACTGCGCCCGGCGAGTTCCGGCCGATGTGCTGTCGCTGATGCTGGCATCGCGTCGCCATGGACATGGGAAAAATTCACGCCCGCTTGTTCAAAAATACCGCCGTTACGCAGTACCCGGCTGCGCCCGCCGCCACCCGCTTCGCGCTGCCAGTTATCTTCAACAAATTCAGCGCCGTCAACGTTGGATAACTGCTGGCAAATATCATCCTGCAGGCTGAGCAGGAACTGTTTTACGCGCTGGGCATCGGGCTTCATGATTAACGTTTCTTCGAATGGGCTTTTTGGTTATCAAACCAGTGGAAATAGCTGATAACGCCGTTGGCAATAGCGGTGGCAATTTTCTGACGAAATGCAGTCGTGCCCAGCAGCCGTTCTTCTTCCGGGTTGGTAATAAACGAGGTTTCGACCAGTACCGAAGGAATTGACGGGGATTTAAGCACCACGAAGGCGGCCTGTTCCGTGCTGCGACTGTGCAGACGGTGTACCGGTTTGATCTTCTTCAGAATGTGCGAACCCAAGGTCAGGCTGTTTTTAATGGTGTCGGTCTGGACCAGATCGAACAGTACCTGCTGTAACAAATGATCTTTGGCGGTGGCTTTTTTCCCGGCGACTTCATCGGCGCGGTTTTCACGATCGGATAAATACTTCGCCATGGCGCTACTGGCACCGCGATTAGACAGAGCAAAGACCGATGCGCCTGCCGCGCTGGGATTGGTAAAACCGTCGGCGTGGATCGACATAAACAGATCGGCACCGTGTTTGTGGGCGATCTCGACGCGGTCATACAGCGGAATAAAAGTATCGCCGGAACGCGTCAGTCGCGCATCGATCCCCTGGCTACGCAGGATGGAACGCACGTTTTTGGCAATCGCCAGCACCACGTGTTTTTCCTTCGAACCGTTGCGACCAATCGCGCCAGTATCGATCCCCCCATGACCCGGATCGAGTACCACAACCCGCTTAGCGCCTGATTTTTTCGCTTTCGGTTTGCTGTGTCCATTGCTGGTCTTTAGCGCTTCTTCTTTAGCGATGGCTGGCGACATGCCTGACAGCGTCAGGGCTGCCAGCCCGGCTTTCAGCACCTGGCGGCGCGATGTGAGAGTTTTTAGTGGTTTAAAAGTGCTCATACGGCCTGAGTTGTAATAAATAAGTTCCAGATGTTATATCGTATCGCGTAGTCCGTTGCGACGGATCGGGATGATAATTGTTTTATTTTTCATTTCAATACGTGACAGTTCCCTATTATGCCATTTTTTCCGCCGCTTCGCGTCAGATATTGGCTAAATCAGTTGTTCGCGCCATAATCACTATTTTTAGGGCTAAAAAGGGTCTCAATACCATGGAGATACGCGTATTTCGCCAGGAAGATTTCGAAGAGGTCGTTACCCTCTGGGAGCGCTGCGACTTGCTGCGTCCATGGAACGATCCAGAAATGGACATTGAGCGCAAAGTGAATCACGACGTCAGCTTGTTCCTCGTCGCAGAGGTGAACGGCGAGGTGGTTGGCACGGTGATGGGCGGTTACGATGGTCATCGTGGGTCAGCGTACTATCTCGGCGTACACCCTGAGTTTCGCGGTCGCGGCATAGCGAATGCGCTGCTTAACCGACTGGAGAAAAAGCTCATTGCCCGCGGCTGCCCGAAGATTCAAATCATGGTGCGTGACGATAACGACGTCGTGCTGGGCATGTATGAACGTCTGGGCTATGAACATGCTGACGTACTCAATCTGGGCAAACGCCTGATCGAAGATGAAGAGTACTGAGTTTCACTCCACCGACTATGACGCTCATGGTCGTTTACGCCTGCCTGTCTTGTTCTGGTGCGTGCTGCTGCTTCAGGCGCGTACCTGGGTGCTGTTTGTGATTGCGGGATCTTCGCGCGAGCAGGGCAACACCTTACTGAATTTGTTTTACCCCGATCATGATGCGTTCTGGCTGGGATTGCTCCCCGGCGTTCCGGCGGTGCTGGCGTTTTTACTCAGCGGCAGGCGTTTTGCCTTTCCTGTGTTATGGCGCTGGCTGCGCGGATCATTGATCCTCGCTCAACTGGTGTTGCTCTGCTGGCAGCCTGTTTTGTGGCTGGGCGGCGATCCTGTTAATGGCGTCGGGCTGGCGCTGCTGGTGGCAGATATTGTCGCACTGGTCTGGCTACTGACGAACCCGCGTTTACGTGCTTGTTTTTCCATCGAAAAAGAATAACGGCACTTTTTTATGAAGTCGGACTCCAAGCAACGTTAATTAATAAAGAAAGGATGTGAGATGAAATCGCTGCGTTTGATGTTATGCGCGATGCCGCTGGTGCTGACTGGCTGCTCGACGCTCTCGTCGGTGAACTGGTCCGCCGCAAATCCGTGGAACTGGTTTGGTTCTTCGACGGAGGTCACCGAGCAGGGGGTGGGACAACTCACCGCCGCGACGCCGCTGGATGAGAAAGCCATCGCCGATGCGCTGGACGGAGATTATCGCCTGCGCAGCGGGATGAAAACCGATAACGGCAATGTGGTGCGCTTTTATGAAGCGATGAAAGATGACAAGCTGGCGATGGTTATCAATGGTAGCCAGGGAACCATCAGTCGTATTGATGTGCTGGACAGTGATATTTCGTCAGCATCCGGTGCAGAAATCGGTACACCGTTTAGCGACCTTTACACCAAAGCGTTCGGTAATTGCCAGAAAGCGACCGGTGACGACAGCGCGGGCGTTGAGTGTAAAGCTGAAGGAAGTCAGCATATTAGCTACATTTTCTCCGGCGAGTGGAGCGGGCCTGAAGGCATAATGCCGTCTGACGATATGCTGAAAGACTGGAAAGTGAGCAAAATTATCTGGCGGCGTTAATTTGCGTCTGAACAAATCGACGGACTAAAAAAACAGGTAGAATAACGCCCATCAATGCCACGATGTCGTGGCATCTTTTTTTCAGGAGGAACAATGTCTCAGGTTCAGAGTGGCATTTTGCCAGAACATTGCCGTGCGGCGATTTGGATTGAAGCCAATGTTAAAGGCGACGTTGAGGCTTTGCGTGCGGCCAGCAAAATCTTTGCAGATAAACTGGCGACCTTTGAAGCGAAATTCCCGGATGTGCATCTCGGTGCGGTCGTTGCTTTCGGCAACAACACCTGGCGCACACTGAGCGGCGGCGTGGGCGCTGAAGAGCTGAAAGACTTTATCCCTTACGGTAAAGGTCTGGCACCGGCAACCCAGTATGATGTGCTGATCCACATTCTTTCCCTGCGTCATGACGTGAATTTCTCCGTTGCGCAGGCGGCGATGGAAGCCTTTGGCGACTGCATCGAAGTGAAAGAAGAGATCCACGGTTTCCGTTGGGTTGAAGAGCGCGATCTCAGCGGTTTTGTTGACGGTACGGAAAACCCGGCGGGCGAAGAAACGCGTCGTGAAGTTGCGGTCATCAAAGATGGCGTGGATGCCGGTGGCAGCTATGTGTTCGTGCAGCGTTGGGAACACAACCTGAAACAGTTGAACCGCATGAGCATTCATGACCAGGAAATGATGATTGGTCGTACCAAGGAAGCTAACGAAGAGATCGACGGCGACGACCGCCCGGCGACGTCTCACCTGAGCCGTGTTGATCTCAAAGAAGACGGCAAAGGGCTGAAAATTGTGCGCCAGAGCCTGCCGTACGGCACGGCCAGCGGCACGCACGGCCTTTATTTTTGCGCCTACTGCGCGCGTCTGTACAACATTGAACAGCAACTGCTGAGCATGTTTGGTGACACCGACGGTAAGCGTGACGCCATGCTGCGCTTCACCAAGCCGGTGACCGGCGGCTATTACTTTGCGCCGTCATTGGATCGTTTAATGGCGCTGTAGTCTCCCTGTGTTGCCCGGTGGTGTTGACGCTTACCGGGCGCCTACAGGAGCCACAACTGACATAAAAGATATCTCCCCGCATCGCCGGGGATTTTTTTACCTGAGATTAAACTGATTTAGTGAGCTATTCCTCAGTACAAATTTGTTAATGCTGTATCTTTTGCGTGAATGAAGCGGAGGCTTCATATTCAAAAGGAGAATATTGAAATGGGAAAACTCACGGGCAAAACAGCATTGATTACGGGCGCATCGCAGGGCATTGGCGAAGGGATCGCCAGAACGTTTGCCCGCCACGGCGCGAACTTAATCCTGCTGGATATCTCCGATGAGATTGAAAAACTGGCGGATGAACTGGCTGGACGCGGTCACCGCTGTACAGCGGTTCATGCGGACGTCAGAGATTTTGCTTCTGTCACCGCGGCGGTGAAACGCGCGAAGAAGATTGAAGGCAAAATCGATATTCTGGTCAACAATGCGGGCGTGTGCCGTCTCGGCAGCTTCCTTGAAATGAGTGATGAAGATCGTGACTTCCATATTGATATCAACATTAAAGGCGTCTGGAACGTGACGAAAGCCGTTCTGCCGGAGATGATTGATCGCAAGGACGGGCGCATCGTGATGATGTCATCCGTAACGGGCGATATGGTGGCCGATCCGGGCGAAACAGCCTATGCGCTGTCGAAAGCCGCAATTATCGGTTTAACCAAATCGCTGGCGGTGGAATACGCGCAGTCCGGCATCCGCGTCAATGCCATTTGTCCCGGCTACGTCCGTACACCAATGGCGGAAAACATTGCGCGTCAGTCTAATCCGGACGATCCTGAATCGGTGTTAACTGAAATGGCAAAAGCCATTCCGCTGCGTCGTTTGGCGTGTCCGCTTGAAGTCGGTGAACTGGCGGCGTTCCTGGCATCAGATGAATCTAGCTATTTAACTGGCACGCAAAACGTGATTGATGGCGGCAGTACCCTGCCAGAAAGCGTGAGCGTCGGCGTCTGATTGATGCCTGTCTCCTCCTCACCCTGTGTGGGGAGGGATTCTCTTATTCTCTTTTCAACTTTCAAATCATCAAACGGTATATAAAACCGTTACTCCTTTTACTCCCGTTATAAATATGATGACCATAAGAAAGTCATTAAATTTATAAGGGTGCGCAATGGCCGTTAACTTACTGAAAAAAAGAACCCTGACGCTGGCGGCGCTGCTGCTGGTTGGTCAGGCGCAGGCAACGGAACTGCTGAACAGCTCCTATGATGTGTCTCGCGAACTGTTTGCCGCCCTTAACCCGTCGTTTGAACAGCAATGGGCGCAGGATAACGGCGGTGACAAGCTGACGATTAAACAATCTCATGCCGGGTCATCGAAACAGGCGCTGGCGATTCTGCAAGGGCTGAAAGCCGACGTCGTGACCTATAACCAGGTCACCGATGTGCAGATCCTGCATGACAAAGGCAAACTGATCCCCGCCGACTGGCAAAGCCGCCTGCCGAATAACAGCTCGCCGTTCTATTCCACAATGGGGTTCCTGGTGCGTAAGGGGAACCCGAAAAACATTCATGACTGGAATGACCTCGTGCGTTCTGATGTGAAACTGATTTTCCCGAACCCGAAAACCTCCGGCAATGCGCGCTATACCTATCTGGCGGCGTGGGGTGCTGCGGATAAAGCTGACGGTGGCGATAAAGCCAAAACCGAACAGTTCATGACCCAGTTCCTGAAAAACGTCGAAGTGTTTGATACCGGCGGTCGTGGTGCCACCACCACTTTTGCAGAGCGCGGTCTGGGCGATGTGCTGATCAGCTTCGAATCAGAAGTGAACAACATTCGTAAACAGTATGAAGCGCAGGGTTTTGAAGTGGTTATCCCAAAAACCAATATCCTCGCCGAGTTCCCGGTGGCATGGGTAGATAAAAACGTGCAGGCCAACGGTACCGAGAAAGCCGCGAAAGCGTACCTGAACTGGCTGTACAGTCCGCAGGCGCAGACCATCATCACGGATTACTACTACCGCGTGAATAACCCGCAGGTGATGGACAAGCTGAAAGATAAATTCCCGCAGACTGAGTTGTTCCGCGTGGAAGAAAAGTTTGGCGCGTGGCCTGACGTGATGAAAACGCATTTTGTCAGCGGCGGTGAGCTGGACAAACTGTTGGCGGCGGGGCGTAAGTAAATGTTTGCTGTTTCCTCCCGACGCGTGCTGCCCGGTTTTACCTTGAGCCTGGGCACTAGCTTACTGTTTGTTTGCCTGATATTGCTGCTGCCGCTCAGTGCGCTGGTGATGCAACTGGCGCAAATGAGCTGGGCACAATACTGGGAAGTGATCACCAACCCGCAGGTGGTGGCAGCCTATAAGGTGACGCTGCTGTCCGCGTTTGTGGCATCGATTTTTAACGGCGTGTTTGGCCTGCTGATGGCGTGGATCTTAACCCGCTATCGCTTTCCGGGCCGCACGCTGCTGGATGCGTTAATGGACCTGCCGTTTGCGCTGCCTACGGCGGTAGCAGGTCTGACGCTGGCATCACTGTTTTCGGTGAACGGTTTTTACGGCGAGTGGCTGGCGAAGCTTGATATTAAGGTGACCTACACCTGGCTTGGTATTGCGGTAGCCATGGCGTTCACCAGCATTCCGTTCGTGGTGCGCACCGTACAGCCGGTGCTGGAAGAGTTAGGCCCGGAGTATGAAGAAGCCGCAGAAACGTTGGGCGCCACGCGGTTGCAGAGCTTTCGTAAAGTGGTGCTGCCGGAATTATCCCCGGCGCTGGTCGCGGGTATCGCGCTGTCCTTCACCCGCAGTCTGGGGGAGTTTGGCGCCGTTATTTTTATTGCCGGGAACATCGCGTGGAAAACGGAAGTCACCTCGCTGATGATTTTTGTCCGCCTGCAGGAGTTTGACTACCCGGCTGCCAGCGCGATTGCCTCTGTGATCCTCGGGGCATCGCTGTTGCTGCTGTTTTCGATTAACACCCTGCAAAGTCGCTTTGGTCGACGCGTGGTAGGTCACTGATGGCAGAGATTACTCAATTGAAACGCTATGGCGCGCCCCGCATTAACTGGGGGAAATGGTTTCTGATTGGCACGGGTATGCTGGTATCCGCGTTTATTTTGCTGGTGCCGATGATTTACATCTTCGTGCAGGCGTTCAGCAAGGGATTAATGCCGGTACTACAGAATCTGGCCGACCCGGACATGCTGCACGCCATTTGGCTAACGGTGCTAATTGCGCTGATTGCTGTACCGGTGAACCTGGTGTTTGGCGTGCTGCTGGCGTGGCTGGTGACGCGCTTTAACTTCCCGGGTCGCCAGCTGTTGCTGACGTTGCTGGATATCCCGTTTGCCGTGTCGCCGGTGGTCGCTGGTCTGGTGTATCTGCTGTTTTACGGCTCCAACGGTCCGCTCGGTGGCTGGCTGGATGAGCACAACCTGCAGATTATGTTCGCCTGGCCGGGAATGGTGCTGGTCACGGTTTTCGTCACCTGTCCGTTTGTAGTGCGTGAGCTGGTGCCGGTGATGCTAAGCCAGGGCAGCAATGAAGACGAAGCGGCTGTTTTGCTTGGCGCATCCGGCTGGCAAATGTTCCGTCGCGTGACGTTGCCGAATATTCGCTGGGCGCTGCTGTACGGCGTGGTGCTGACCAACGCCCGCGCGATTGGTGAGTTCGGTGCGGTGTCGGTGGTGTCCGGCTCGATTCGCGGCGAAACCCTGTCGCTGCCACTACAGATTGAACTACTGGAGCAGGACTACAACACCGTCGGCTCCTTTACCGCTGCGGCGTTATTAACGCTGATGGCGATTGTTACCCTGTTTTTAAAGAGCATGTTGCAATGGCGTCTGGAAAACCAGGAAAAACGCGCGCAGCAGGAGGAAAATCATGAGCATTGAGATTGCCAATATTAAGAAGTCTTTTGGTCGCACCCAGGTGCTGAACGATATCTCGCTGGATATTCCTTCAGGTCAGATGGTCGCACTGTTGGGGCCGTCCGGCTCGGGTAAAACCACACTGCTGCGCATTATTGCCGGGCTGGAGCATCAGTCCAGCGGGCATATTCGTTTTCACGGTACGGACGTCAGCCGCTTGCACGCCCGTGACCGCAAGGTGGGGTTCGTATTTCAGCATTACGCGCTGTTCCGGCATATGACCGTATTCGACAACATCGCCTTTGGCCTGACGGTCCTGCCGCGCCGCGAGCGTCCAAATGCCGCCGCCATCAAAGCAAAAGTGACCAAGCTTTTGGAAATGGTGCAGTTGGCTCATCTGGCGGATCGCTTCCCGGCACAGCTTTCCGGCGGGCAAAAGCAGCGTGTGGCACTGGCGCGCGCATTGGCGGTGGAGCCGCAGATCCTGCTGCTCGACGAGCCGTTTGGCGCGCTTGATGCCCAGGTGCGTAAAGAACTGCGTCGCTGGTTGCGCCAACTGCACGAAGAGCTGAAATTCACCAGCGTGTTTGTCACCCACGATCAGGAAGAAGCGACGGAAGTTGCAGACCGCGTGGTGGTGATGAGCCAGGGTCGTATCGAGCAGGCCGATGCGCCGGATCAGGTATGGCGCGAACCGGCCACCCGCTTTGTGCTGGAGTTTATGGGCGAAGTTAACCGCCTGCAGGGCACGGTTCGCGGCGGTCAATTCCACGTTGGCGCACATCGCTGGCCGCTGGGGTATACGCCTGCGTATCAGGGGCCGGTCGATCTGTTCCTGCGCCCGTGGGAAGTGGACGTCAGCCGCCGTACCAGTCTCGATTCACCGCTGCCGGTTCAGGTGCTGGAAGCCAGCCCGAAAGGTCACTACACCCAATTAGTTGTGCAGCCGCTGGGGTGGTATAACGAGCCGCTGACGGTGGTAATGCAGGGTGATAACCCTCCAGGCCGCGGTGAACGCCTGTTTGTTGGGCTGCAAAATGCACGTTTGTACAATGGCGAACAGCGCATTGAAACGCGCGAAGCGGAGCTTGCTCTGGCACAATCCGCCTGATAGGTTAATTCGTATGTTTATCGCCCGGTGGCGCGACGCTTACCGGGCTTTTTTATTGGACAGGGTTCGTGAACACATTAGAACAAACAATAGGCAATACGCCTCTGGTCAAACTGCAGCGGCTGACGCCGGATAACGGCAGTGAAATTTGGGTCAAACTGGAAGGGAATAATCCTGCGGGTTCGGTGAAAGACCGCGCCGCGCTGTCGATGATTGTCGAAGCGGAAAAGCGTGGAGAAATTAAGCCCGGTGATGTGCTGATTGAGGCGACCAGCGGCAACACCGGGATTGCGCTGGCGATGATTGCCGCGCTGAAAGGTTATCGAATGAAGCTGTTAATGCCGGACAATATGAGCCAGGAACGCCGTGCCGCGATGCGTGCTTACGGCGCCGAACTGATTCTGGTCAGCAAAGAGCAGGGCATGGAAGGGGCGCGCGATTTAGCCCTTGAGATGGCTCAGCGCGGTGAGGGTACTCTGCTCGATCAGTTTAACAATCCTGATAACCCGTATGCGCATTACACTACCACCGGTCCCGAAATCTGGCAGCAGACGTCAGGACGTATCACCCATTTTGTCTCCAGTATGGGGACCACTGGCACCATTACCGGCGTGTCGCGTTTTCTGCGCGAGCAGGAAAAACCGGTGACAATCGTGGGCCTGCAGCCGGAAGAGGGCAGCAGTATTCCGGGCATTCGCCGCTGGCCTGCAGAGTATATGCCGGGGATTTTTAACGCTTCGCTGGTCGATAAAGTGCTGGATATTCATCAGGATGACGCCGAGAAAACAATGCGTGAGCTGGCGGTTCGCGAGGGTATTTTTTGCGGCGTGAGTTCTGGTGGCGCGGTGGCGGGGGCCATTCGGATTGCTGAACAAACCCCGGGTTCAGTGGTGGTGGCGATCATCTGCGATCGCGGCGATCGCTATCTCTCAACGGGTGTCTTTGGCGAAGAGCACTTCAACCAGGGATTAGGGATTTAAGCCGCTCCCGATTCAGAGATGCCTGAGAAGCGTCGCGCCATCAGGCATCTCTGCACATTATCCGCCGTGTTTCTCGACCAGTTTATCCAGGAACTGCCACAGCTTCTCATTCATTTGCCGGTAATTCCATGTACGCATCTCTTCAACAGAACGAATAAAGCGCTTCCCTTTGGCTTCGGACAACTCTTGCTCAGAGTGCTGAATTAATCCTTCGACCGCTTCCGTGGTAAACTCCATATGGCACTGGAAACCATAGATAAAATTACCGTACTGCACAATTTGTCGCGAGC
Source organism: Citrobacter sp. FP75 (assembly GCF_018342065.1). GTDB lineage: Bacteria > Pseudomonadota > Gammaproteobacteria > Enterobacterales > Enterobacteriaceae > Citrobacter. The sequence continues at coordinate 192,242 of NZ_JAFDOE010000003.1, forward strand.
AGCCCTCGCTTACGGCAAGAATTGCCGCCTGATCGGTTAACCCCGGCATATCGTTATGCCAGTGCCCGACCACCAGCGGCGAACCAAAGTGGGCGATCAGCGGATGTGCTTTACCTGCTTCGGTTAGGCTGATGGGGTAGTGACCAATCTCTTTTTCCGGGCTTTGGCACACCTTCGCACCCAGCGCCTCGCCAATCAACTGTGAACCTAGGCAGATACCGACGACAATTTTACGTGCCGCAATTGCCTGGTTGATCAGATGTTGCTCGGCCTGAGAGTCAAAGTATGGGCACTCTGCCTGCGTGGTTCGTGGTGACTGTGGGCCACCAAACACCACCAGCATATCGAAGCCGTCGGCGCTGGCGGGAACGGACTCTCCGGCGTAGACGCGCGACCAACTTATGGCGTAACCGCGTTCTTCGGCCCATGGCAGGTATGCGCCAGCAGATTCAAATGACTCATGAATTACAAAGTGAACTCGCACGTTTTCTCTCCTGTTAGCGCTTGAGCGCCTGATGAATATCAGCCGCCAGCCTGGTAATGTCGTTGTCTTCTAACATTGACAGCGTAATGCGCAGGCCGTGTGACGGCGCATCGATGCCAAATACTTCGCCTTCACGTACCAGCCAGCCGGCCTTCGCCAGCGCAAAAGCGAGTGACTGGCTGTGGGTTTCCAGCGGCAGCCACAGATTCAAACCATCGCCTGCGGCAAGCTTAATGTCGTGCTGTCGGAGGGCATCGGTCAGTTTTTGTTGCTGTTCGGCGTAAAACTGCTGAGTCTGCGCCAGCGTATATTGATAAGTCTCGTCACTCAGACAGGCGCAGGCCAAATCCTGCAGCAGATGGCTGACCCACTGACTGCCGGAGTTGAGCCGCAGGCGCAGTCTTGCAGAGGTGTCTGGATCGCTGGCGACGATGGCAAGGCGCAGGTCCGGGCCTAATGTTTTCGACATCGAACGGACAATGGCCCAGTGCTTTGTTTGTGCAGCAATCACCGGATGCCACTGGGAAACAGACAGTAGCGCAAAGTGATCGTCGATAATCACCAGCGTTTGTGGGTAGCGGGCCAGGATTTCCTGCAACCGAGCGGCACGGGCAGCGCTCAGGCTACAGCCTGTTGGATTGTGTGCGCGTGGAGTGAGGATCACCGCCCGCGCCCCTTTCTGTAGGGCGAGTTCCAGCATGTCTGGTTGCATGCCTTCGCTGTCCACACTGACCGGGCTTGCCGAGAACCCGGCATAACGCAGCATATTGATGCTGCTTAAAAAACAGGGATCTTCAACGGCGACGCTATCGCCTGGCAGCAAATGGGCGCACAGTAGTCGTTCGATGGCATCAATGGCACCACTGGTAATATCAATTTCACCTGCGCCGGGCAGGGCATCCTGCATCCATTGCGTCGCCCACGCTTTAAGTCCAGGGGAGACGGCGGCGTCGCCATACAGGCGCGGATTCTTATTTATCTTCGCGAAATAACGGCTCAGATCGGGCAGTCGACGAGGCGCAGGGTTACCGCCGGAAAGGTCGGTAAGGGGGGTGTCCGGGCTACTGCCTTCGAGTGCTACAGGGGAAGATACGCCTTTGATAACCGTGCCGTTACGCCCCTGACTCAGCGCCAGTCCGGTGGTGACCAGTCGTTTATATGCCGCTGCGACAGTATTGCGGTTAACGTTTAATGCCGTTGCCAGCTCCCTGACCGGCGGCAGCGTGTTTCCGGGTACGAGCGTGCCTGTAGCGACATGTTGACGAATACTGTCAAAAATTTCGTTAGCGGTTTTTCCGTCGATCATTATTGACCTATGACAAAATGAATTTTAGCATATGACGATAATAGTGAGGCATCAGCCCGCTGTCCAGCGAGAGGAGAGGTTTATGGAGCAGGAGAGTGAAATACAGTCAGTGCTCTTCGACGACAAACATCGGGCGTTGCAAACCGATATCGTCGCCGTCCAGTCACAGGTGGTATATGGCAGCGTAGGCAACAGCATTGCTGTGCCGGCCATTAAAGCACATGGGTTACGGGTCACGGCCGTACCGACGGTGCTGTTCAGTAACACCCCACATTATGAGACCTTTTACGGCGGGGTTATTCCAGGCGACTGGTTTAACGGTTTCCTCACTGCCTTGCATGAGCGCGATGCTTTACGTGAGCTAAAAGCGGTAACCACCGGCTATATGGGGAGCGCGGAGCAGATAGCGCTGCTCGCGCAGTGGCTGGAAATTGTTCGCGCCACGCATCCACAACTGTGCATTCTGGTCGATCCAGTGATTGGTGATACCGATAGCGGGATGTACGTGAAGGCTGAAATCCCGGAGGCGTACCGCAAGTCCCTGCTCCCGCTGGCGCAGGGATTGACGCCGAACGTGTTTGAGCTGCAAATGCTGAGCGGAAAACCGTGTCGCACGCTTGATGAGGCGATTCTGGCGGCAAAATCCCTGCTTACCGACACGCTGAAATGGGTGGTGATTACCAGCGCGCCGGGGGATGCCGAGGAGGTTATCAACGTGGCGGTAGTGACGGCACAGACGGTGGAAGTGTTAGCTCATCCGCGGGTGAAAACGGATCTCAAGGGAACGGGCGATCTGTTTTGCGCCGAGCTGGTGAGCGGTATTGTGTCAGGGAAACCTCTCACCACCGCCACGCACGATGCCGCACAGCGCGTGCTGGAAGTGATGACGTGGACGCACCAGTGCGGTTGCGATGAATTAATTCTGCCACCGGCAGGGGAGGCGCGATGAAGAGTTATCGGCTGGTGGTTCGCCAGCATGGAAGAATGGTAGGGCATTTTGATACCAGCGGTACTGAAGCGCTGGAGGATATCTGCGTGGCGCGCGCCATGTTTAGCATTGCCGGCGGGTATGACTGTGAGCTGCTGGTGGCGGATTCAGAAAGACGGATGCTGGAAAGCGGGCCGGAAGGGATGAAAATCCTGATGCGCGAGGCGTGTTATCGTCCGGTGACCGCGCGCATTTAATGCCGGATGAAGTGTATAAAAAAATGGCGCCATCAGGCGCCATTCTTCACTGCGGCAAGAATTACTTCTTGATGCGGATAACCGGGGTTTCACCCACGGTCACGCTACCGGACAGTTTGATCAGTTCTTTGATTTCGTCCATGTTGGAGATAACAACCGGAGTCAGGGTTGACTTGGCTTTTTCTTCCAGCAGCGGCAGATCGAATTCAATAACCGGGTCGCCCACTTTAACGCGTTGACCTTCTTCAGCGATACGCTTGAAGCCTTCGCCTTTCAGTTCAACGGTATCAATACCGAAGTGAACGAACAGCTCAATGCCGCTATCAGATTCGATAGAGAACGCATGGTTGGTTTCAAAGATTTTGCCGATGGTGCCGTCTACAGGGGCAACCATTTTGTTACCGGTTGGTTTGATAGCGATGCCATCACCAACGATTTTTTCAGCAAAAACTACATCCGGCACATCTTCGATGTTGACGATCTCGCCAGAGAGCGGAGCTATAATCTCAATAGTTCCGGTGTCTTTCTTATCATCAGAAACCAGAGATTTCAGTTTATCGAACAAACCCATGATCTTCTCCTAAGCAGTAAATTGGGCCGCATCTCGTGGATTAGCAGATTGTTTTTTCTTCAATGAACTTGTTAACCAGCGTCATTAACTCGTCCGTTGTCGGTTGAGCAAGAGCCTGCTCTGCTAACACCTTCGCATCTTCGAAGTTCGTGTTACGGATAATCTTCTTAATGCGCGGGATAGAAATGGCGCTCATAGAGAATTCGTCCAGACCCATCCCCAGCAACAGAAGTGTAGCACGTTCGTCGCCTGCAAGCTCACCACACATGCCGGTCCATTTGCCTTCAGCATGAGAAGCATCAATAACTTGCTTAATCAGCGTCAGAACAGATGGTGACATTGGTTGGTAAAGGTGGGAAATCATATCATTACCACGGTCAACTGCCAGGGTATACTGCGTTAAATCATTGGTGCCGATACTAAAAAAGTCGACTTCTTTGGCTAAATGACGCGCAATGGTCGCCGCAGCCGGTGTTTCCACCATCACGCCAATCTCAATGGTTTCGTCAAAAGCTTTGCCTTCGTCGCGCAGTTCCTGTTTGTAGATTTCGATCTCTTTGCGCAGTGCGCGCACTTCTTCAACAGAGATGATCATCGGGAACATGATGCGCAGTTTGCCGAAAGCAGAGGCGCGCAGGATGGCGCGAACCTGGTCACGCAGGATCTCTTTACGATCCAGCGCGATACGAATAGCACGCCAGCCCAGGAACGGGTTCTCTTCTTTCGGGAAGTTCATGTACGGCAGTTCTTTATCGCCGCCGATGTCCATGGTACGGACAATGACCGCCTGAGAGCCACAGGCTTCAGCAACGGCTTTATACGCAGCAAACTGTTCTTCTTCAGTCGGCAGCGATTCACGGTCCATGAACAGGAATTCGGTACGATACAGACCAACGCCTTCAGCGCCATTACGCTCAGCGCCTTCAACGTCACGAACGGTACCGATGTTGGCGCAAACTTCGACCTGATGACCGTCCAGCGTGATGGCTGGCAGATCTTTCAGCTTGGCAAGTTCCGCTTTTTCGGTGGCAACCTGCTCCTGAACGGCACGCAGTTGCTCAATAACGTCGTTGGTTGGATTGACGTAAACCAGATTGTTTACGGCATCCAGAATCAGATAGTCGTCGTTTTTCACCTGAGAGGTGACGCTACCGGTACCCACGATGGCAGGCAGCTCCAGGGAACGCGCCATGATTGAGGTATGGGAGGTACGTCCGCCTGCATCAGTGATGAAACCCAGCACCTTATTCAGGTTCAGCTGTGCGGTTTCTGACGGCGTCAGATCGGCGGCAACCAGGATGACTTCATCCTGAATAGCGCTCAGATCGATAATTGCCAGACCCAGGATGTTACGCAGCAGGCGTTTACCGATGTCACGTACGTCAGCCGCACGTTCCTTCAGGTATTCATCATCCAGCTCTTCCAGAGCGGTGGCCTGACCTTCGATAATTTCATGCGCAGCTGCATCAGCCGTCATGTGCTTATCTTTAATCAGGGCTATGATTTCCTGCTCCAGCTCCTCATCTTCGAGCAGCATGATATGCCCTTCAAAGATGGCTTCTTTTTCTTCACCGAATGTTTCACCAGCTTTGGTTTTGATCGCTTCCAGTTGCGCAGATGCCTTGGCACGACCGCTCAGAAAACGTTCAACTTCCTGATCAACCTTGTCGGCAGAAATTTTTTTCCGGTCAATGACGATTTCGTCTTCTTTCAGCAGCAGTGCCTTGCCGAAAGCGATACCCGGGGATGCTAAAATGCCTGAAATCATAACCCTACCTTACTTGTGACTGATATTAAAAAGAACTCGTTGAACTTACTCGAGTTCAGCCATCAGTTTAACCAGATGCTCAACTGCTTTCTGCTCGTCTTCGCCTTCTGCGGAAAGGGTAACAACGGTGCCCTGGGTCAGGCCCAGAGTCTGCAGTTTAAACAGGCTTTTGGCGCTAGCGCTTTTGCCGTTGGAAGTCACAGTGATTTCAGACGTAAAGCCTTTTGCTTCTTTAACGAACTGAGCAGCAGGGCGAGTATGCAGACCGTTCGGAGCGGTAATGGTAACTTCTTGCTGGAACATTATATTTCCCCAACTTATAGGTTTAGTGTTGTGGAACTAAAGTCTAGCCTGGCGGTTCAACTTTAGCCTGTATTGTTAGCGTCGGCGTAAACAGGACGCGACACAAAAGGAGTTCGGTGCAATCCGTTGCGGGCAACTTCTTGCCGCTGACGTTTCTTTCGTCATTAAACATTATGCCGCGAAAGGAAGAGTTGAACCAAATCATAAAATCGATTCAGCTTGCGCTTTTCCTGTAACGATTAATTTCGCGCATCAAAATAATTAGTTTGGTTAAATACCAGTTCCGGCGGGCTGAATCAATGCCAGGTGGGTTGAAACTTTGAAGCAGGCCACAAAAAAGCACCCGAAAGGGTGCTTTTTTACGCGTTTTTAACATGCTGGCATTACTGTTGCAGTTCTTTCTCAGTGAAGAGATCGGCAAACAGTGCAGTGCTCAGATAACGCTCACCCGATGACGGTAGAATAACCACTATATTCTTATTGGTAAAGGATTCATCTTCCTGGAGCTTAAGCGCGGCAGCAACTGCAGCCCCCGAAGAGATACCGGCCAGAATACCTTCTTCTTCCATCAATCGACGCGCGGTAGAGATAGCTTCGTCATTGGTGATGGCGACCACTTTATCAATTAGCTTCAGATCGAGGTTGCCAGGAATGAAACCGGCACCGATCCCCTGAATTTTGTGCGGGCCCGGTTTAAGCTCTTCACCCGCCAGCGCCTGAGCGATAACCGGGGAGTCGGTCGGCTCTACCGCGACGGTGATCAGATCCGTTTTACCTTTGGTACCTTTAATGTAGCGGGTGACGCCGGTCAGCGTACCGCCGGTGCCAACGCCGGAGATAAACACATCCACCTGACCATCGGTATCTTCCCAGATTTCCGGGCCGGTGGTTTTTTCGTGGATTTCCGGGTTGGCCGGGTTGCTGAACTGCTGAAGCAGCAGGAATTTTTCCGGATTGCTGGCGACGATTTCTTCCGCTTTCTGAATCGCGCCCTTCATGCCTTTTGCACCTTCGGTCAGCACCAGATTTGCGCCCAGCGCTTTCAGCAGCTTACGACGCTCAATGCTCATGGTTTCCGGCATCGTCAGCGTCAGCTTGTAGCCACGCGCGGCGGCCACGTAGGCCAGCGCAATGCCGGTGTTGCCGCTGGTCGGTTCAACCAGTTCAACGCCCGGTTTCAGTACTCCACGTTTTTCGGCATCCCAAATCATGTTGGCACCGATACGGCATTTGACGCTAAAGCTCGGGTTGCGTGATTCTACCTTCGCCAGAATGCGTCCGTTACCGATACGGTTCAGTCGAACCAGCGGCGTATGACCGATAGTCAGCGAGTTGTCTTCAAAAATCTTACTCATGGCCTGTCCTTAACTGTATGAAATTGGGATACCACCTCAGCATACCTGTTGAGAAAGTATGGGGAAGTAAGGAATTCGCATATCTATATGCTGATGAGAAATAATGCCTTGCAGTATGGAATAAGAGCGGGCATAAGACTGCCCGCTTTTACACAATTTTGCATTACTTCCATAACGCGTGCTTAGCACGATAGCAATCTACCCACATCGCGGTGGCACCGCATACGGCAACCGGCATGATAAACATGTTGAGCACCGGGATCAGGGTGAACAGGCTGGTCAGCGCACCAAACTGCATATTGGTGACTTTACGCGTGCGCAGGGCGCTGCGCATCTCTTTGAAGGGCACTTTGTGGTTATCAAACGGGTAATCGCAATATTGAATAGCCAGCATCCACGCGCTGAACAGGAACCACAATACCGGGGCGACGGTCTGTCCGATACCAGGGATAAAATAGAGGATCAGCAATACAAAGGCGCGCGGCAGGTACCATGCCAGCTTTTGCCATTCGCGTTTCATAATGCGCGGGACATCTTTCATGATGCCGAGCACGCCGGTGTCGGGAGGAGTTGCACCAGTCAGGCGAGCTTCCAGTTGTTCCGCCAACAAGCCGTTAAACGGTGCGGCAATCCAGTTTGCGATGGTGGAGAAAAAGTAGCCAAACACTAACAGTACGGAAAGGGTCACAATGGGCCACAGTAAATAGCTGAGCCACTGCAGCCAGTCCGGAACATAGCTCATCAGGGCGGGGATCCAGCTATCCAGTTGGGTGAATAACCACCAAAATGCGCCGCCCATCAGCAGAATATTCACCAGTAAAGGCAGGAGGACAAAGCGACGGATCCCCGGTTGGCTGATGAGCTTCCATCCCTGAGAAAAGTAATAAAAACCGCTGCGTGGTACACTTGCAGATGATGAAACCATAGTCGGGACGTGCTCCTTGTAATCTAAGTCCAGGTCAACTTTGCGTATCTTACCGGGTTGTTGAGCCTTAGGCTGTTCGGAAATGTTCGAAAAAACAGCAAAAAGCACGATTTTATTCATCTTTATGCTGTGAAAGCCAAGAGTACACTTGCACTAGACGTAATCGGCAAATACTCTTAGTGAGTAAATGTTTGCCGTGGTGGCAAGGTGTTAGAACAACAGAGAATATAATGATGCAGGATTTGCGTCTGATATTAATCATTGTTGGCGCGATCGCCATAATTGCTTTACTGGTACATGGTTTCTGGACTAGCCGTAAAGAACGGTCTTCTATATTCCGCGATCGCCCACTGAAACGCATGAAGTCTAAACGTGATGACGAGGATTCTATCGACGACAACGTCGAGGAAGAAGAAGGCGTGGGCGAAGTTCGCGTGCATCGCGTGAATCATGCTCCCGGCAACGCGCAGGAACATGGTGTTCCTCCTCAGCCGCCGCAGCACCAGTACCAGCCGCCTTATGCGTCTGCTCAGCCGCGCCAGCCTGCACAGCAACCCGCTGAAACGCAGGTGCCGCCGCAGCACGTGCAGCAGCCTGTACAACAGCATCAGCCTGTACAGCAGCCGATGCAACAGCAACCCGTTGCTCCGCAGGTTCAGCAGCCAGTACAGCAAGCACCGCAGCCAGCGCCGCAGACCTTCCAGCCAGCGGAGCCTGTCGTTGAACAGCAGCCACAGCCTGAGCCGATCGTTGAGCCTGCGCCCGTTGCAGAAAAACCGCAGCCTAAAGAAACGGTCATTATTATGAACGTTGCGGCCCATCATGGCAGCGAGCTCAACGGTGAAGTGCTGCTCAACAGTATTCAGCAGGCGGGCTTTAAATTTGGCGACATGAATATTTTCCATCGTCATCTGAGCCCCGATGGCAGCGGCCCGTCACTGTTCAGTCTGGCAAACATGGTTAATCCGGGGACGTTTGACCCTGAGATGACCGGTGATTTCACCACCCCAGGCGTCACTATCTTTATGCAGGTGCCGTCCTACGGCGACGAGTTGCAAAACTTTAAGCTGATGCTGCAGTCTGCGCAGCACATCGCTGATGAAGTGGGTGGTGTGGTGCTCGACGATCAACGTCGTATGATGACGCCGCAGAAACTGCGCGAGTATCAGGATCGCATCCGCGACGTTAAAGAATCTCACGCCTGATTTTCCTCTGGCGTGACATCCCCTTTCTGAACCCCCGCCTGTCGGGGGTTTTTTATCATTGATGGTGCGATATGGAATCAATCGAACAACAACTGACAGAACTGCGAACCACGCTTCGCCATCATGAGTATCTTTACCATGTGATGGACGCGCCGGAAATTCCCGATGCGGAATATGACCGCCTGATGCGCGAACTGCGCGAACTGGAAGCGCAGCATCCGGAGTTGGTTACACCCGACTCGCCGACGCAACGCGTGGGTGCGGCTCCGCTGGCGTCCTTCAGCCAGATACGCCATGAAGTGCCCATGCTGTCACTGGATAACGTGTTTGATGAAGAGAGTTTTCTCGCCTTCAATAAGCGCGTGCAGGACCGACTGAAGAGTACGGACAAACTGACCTGGTGCTGCGAATTAAAGCTGGACGGGCTGGCCGTCAGCATTTTGTATGAAAACGGTGTACTGGTCAGCGCGGCAACGCGCGGGGACGGCACGACCGGTGAGGATATTACCTCTAATGTGCGCACCATTCGCGCGATCCCGCTAAAACTGCGCGGCGACAATATCCCAACGCGTCTGGAAGTACGTGGTGAAGTCTTTCTGCCGCAGGCCGGTTTTGAAAAAATTAATGAAGACGCCCGTCGTACCGGCAATAAAGTGTTTGCTAACCCACGTAACGCGGCGGCCGGGTCATTGCGCCAGCTTGATCCGCGTATCACGGCGAAGCGACCGCTTACTTTCTTCTGCTATGGTGTCGGTGTGCTGGAAGGCGGCGTGCTGCCCGATACCCACCTGGGTCGCCTGCTGCAATTTAAAGAGTGGGGACTGCCGGTGAGCGGCAGAGTGGCGCTGTGCGACTCCCCGCAGGAAGTCCTTGCTTACTATCACAAGGTTGAAGAAGACCGACCGACGCTGGGATTTGATATCGACGGCGTGGTAATCAAAGTCAATTCGATGGCATTGCAGGAGCAACTGGGCTTCGTAGCTCGTGCGCCGCGCTGGGCGGTGGCCTTTAAGTTTCCGGCGCAGGAACAAATGACCTTTGTCCGCGACGTCGAGTTTCAGGTCGGACGCACCGGGGCAATTACGCCCGTCGCCCGTCTTGAGCCGGTACAGGTGGCGGGGGTACTGGTCAGTAACGCCACGTTGCACAACGCCGATGAAATCGATCGTCTGGGTTTACGTATTGGCGATAAGGTCGTTATTCGCCGTGCGGGCGATGTGATCCCGCAGGTGGTAAACGTCGTGCTTTCTGAACGCCCGGAGGAGACGCGTGAAATTGTCTTCCCGGCTCATTGTCCGGTGTGTGGTTCTGACGTTGAGCGTGTGGAAGGTGAAGTTGTCACCCGCTGCACCGGAGGGCTAATCTGCGGCGCGCAGCGTAAAGAGTCACTCAAACATTTTGTCTCGCGTCGGGCGCTGGACGTTGACGGCATGGGTGATAAGATTATCGATCAGCTGGTAGAGAAAGAGTATGTCCATACGCCTGCCGATCTGTTCCAGTTAACCGCAGGTAAGCTAACCGGTCTTGATCGTATGGGACCGAAGTCGGCGCAAAATGTGGTTAATGCGCTGGAAAAAGCCAAGGAGACCACGTTTGCCCGTTTTCTCTATGCACTCGGGATACGTGAGGTAGGCGAAGCCACAGCGGCAGGTCTGGCGAGCTATTTCGGTACGCTGGAGGCGCTGGAAGCAGCCTCCATTGAGGAGCTGCAAAAAGTCCCTGATGTCGGCATCGTGGTGGCGACTCATGTGTTTAACTTCTTTGCCGAAGAGAGTAACCGCGAGGTGATCGGGCAGCTACTGGCGCAAGGGATTCACTGGCCGGCTCCGGTGGTTATCAACGCTGAAGAGATCGACAGCCCGTTTGCCGGTAAAACGGTAGTGCTGACCGGGAGTCTGAGCCTGATGTCGCGTGATGATGCCAAGGCTCGGCTGACTGCGCTGGGCGCGAAAGTTGCGGGCAGCGTGTCGAAGAAAACCGATCTGGTGATTGCCGGTGAAGCCGCAGGTTCTAAACTGGCAAAAGCGCAAGAGCTCGGCATCGACGTGATTGATGAAGCGGAAATGATCCGCTTACTGGGCGTCTGAGATGGAAAAAGAGCAGCTGATTGACATTGCTAATACCGTAATGCCCTTTGGTAAATATAAAGGGCGTCGGTTGATTGATGTGCCGGAAGAGTACCTGCTGTGGTTTGCCCGTAAGGATGAATTTCCGCCGGGCAAACTGGGCGAGCTGATGCAAATCACGCTGCTGATTAAAACCGAGGGGCTGACGCAGCTGGTACAGCCCCTGAAACGCCCGCTTTAAGCCTTCGCGGCGCGGCTTTTCTGCTGCGCCTGCAACGCGTCTGTCTGTTGTTTGTAACGACGCGCCAGTACAGCGCACACCATCAGCTGAATCTGATGGAAGATCATCAACGGCAGCACCATCATGCCGATCACCGATGTCGGGAACAGAATGTTCGCCATGGGGATCCCGTTCGCCAGGCTCTTTTTCGACCCGCAGAATACAATGGTGATTTCATCGGCTTTATTGAAGCCGCATTTACGCGCCACAAAGACGTTTATTCCGATCACGATGGCCAGTAGTACGATACTGACTACCACGATAAACAGCAGCGAACCCACCCCAACTTTATGCCAGATCCCATTCACAACGGCTTCGCTGAAGGCGGAATAAACCACCAGCAGAATCGAAGACTGGTCGGTTTTTGCGATCCATTTTTTATGGCGCGACACCCAGTTACCAATCCACGGACGTGAAAGATGCCCCAGCACGAACGGCAGCAGCAGCTGCAGCATTATTTTACCCACTTGCTCGAGGCTACCTTCTGCGCCATGCATATTCATCACCAGGCCGACTAACAGCGGTGAAAGAAAAATACCCAGCAGGCTGGAGGCCGAGGCGGAGCACACGGCGGCGGCAACGTTACCGCCCGCCAGCGACGTAAAAGCGATAGCCGACTGCACCGTAGCCGGCAAAATGCACAGGTACAGGAAACCGGTATACAGCATGGGATCCACGTTAACCGGTGCCCACCAGGCAAACAGCACGCCCAGTACCGGGAAGACAACAAAGGTGCTGCACATGACCCACAGATGCAAACGCCAGTGGCTACCACCGGCAATAATGGCTTCTCGTGAGAGCTTTGCCCCATGCATAAAAAACAGCAGGGCAATCGCGGCGGTGGTTAAACCTTCAAAGAAAGGGACAAATCCGCCCTCGGCGGGAAAAAAGGATGCCAGTAATACGACGGTAATCAGCGTCAGCGTGAACGGATCGAGGATACGAAAAAGTTTCATAAAAGCTCCTGGAGTTCGGTCGCAATAGTTTGCGTTTTTCCATTTGAGAAATAAAATTGATTTATTGCATCCATATATGAATTAAATAGATGAATTATTCGCTGCGCCAGCTACGTATCTTTGTCACCGTCGCCCAGGCCAAAAGCTTTAGCCGGGCGGGGGATATTATCGGTTTAAGTCAGTCGGCGGTCAGCCACAGCATAAAAGAGCTGGAGGGGCAGACGGGTGTACGACTGTTGGATCGTACCACGCGAGAAGTGGTGCTGACCGAAGCCGGACAACAGCTGGCAGCACGACTGGAGCGTATTCTGGATGAACTGCATAGCACGCTACGGGAAGCCGGGCAGGTGGGTACTCAGCTCACCGGTACGGTGCGTGTGGCGGCCAGTCAGACTATCTCCGCCCATCTCATTCCGCAGTGTATTGCGCAGAGCAATGCGATGTATCCGTCTATTGATTTTGTCCTGCATGACAGGCCGCAGCAGTGGGTGCTGGAAAGCATTCGTCAGGGGGAAGTGGATTTCGGTATTGTTATCGATCCCGGCGCTGCGACGGACCTGCAGTGCGAAGCGGTGCTGTCGGAACCCTTCCTGCTCTTGTGCAGGGAGGATCATCCCTTAGCCGGACGGGAGTGGGTTAACTGGCAGGATCTCCTGTATGAAAGTCTGGTGTTACAGGATTATGCCTCCGGTAGCCGACCGCTGATTGATGCCGCGCTGGCCCATTTTTCCATCGATGCCAACATTGTGCAGGAGATAGGTCACCCGGCGACGCTGTTTCCGATGGTGGAGGCGGGGATTGGCATTAGCGTGCTGCCGGCACTGGCGCTACCGCTGCCGCAGGGAAGTCATTTGCAGGTCAAACGATTGACGCCGGTGGTGGAACGGCAGTTGATGCTGGCACGGCGCAAAAATCGATCGCTATCGACCGCCGCTCAGGCGCTGTGGGATGTGGTGCGTACGCAGGCCAGTGAATTAACTGCTGCCCGCGCACGCGATCCGCTGTATCAGATATAAATATCGACCTGATGTTGGTCGGAAGCATTGTTGACGCCCTTTGCTTTGCTCTGATCGGCGCTTTGATTTTGCTGCGACTCCTCGGCTTGCCGGCGCAACAATTGAGCCAGTTGTGCTTGTAACACCTTAATTTGAGTCTGAATAATTTCCTGCTGCTCGCGCTTCTGCTCGACACTGCCACTACTATTGGGAATATCTTTGAGCTGCTGGGTTAGCTTGGTTATCTTTTGGGTGATTTGTGCAATCTGTGCGGAGATGTCATTCCCGGCTGGTGCTTTTACTCCACCGCTACTGCTTTGAACAGTTGGGGTGGAAACGTTGATAGTTGTCATATGGATCCCTCACGCCATAAAACATGAGTATCGGCATCAGCGAACAGAACTTCAGTTGCAATACGGACGAGCGGAGTTTAATTATAAAAACCCCAGGGCTTCATTTATCTGCACTCCGGTGCCATTTCTGGCTCGAAAATAATGTGATTTCAGGCTGATTTAGCACAAATCATCGATACCGATTTACTATCGGTAGTCGGGATAAACTGTATTGGTAATCGATTGCGTAGTCTCGCTATAACAGTGAGGTACGTGACGTTATTTTCGATTACTCAGTATTAAGGACATTTCATGAGCCACTCTCTTTTCTCACAAAACCCCTGGTATAGCGCCGACATCATTCGTAGTTACAAACCAGATTTCACGCCGCGCGTAGCCTTTATTCTTGGCTCTGGCCTCGGCGCATTGGCGGATCAAATCGAGGATGCGGTGTCCATCTCTTACGAGAAATTGCCGGGATTCCCTGTCAGTACAGTGCATGGTCATGCCGGTGAACTGGTATTGGGGAATCTGGCGGGTATTCCGGTGGCCTGTATGAAAGGGCGTGGGCATTTCTATGAAGGTCGCGGCATGACGGTGATGACCGATGCCATTCGCACCCTGAAACTGCTGGGCTGCGAATTGCTATTTTGTACCAATGCTGCAGGTTCTTTGCGTCCCGAAGTCGGGCCGGGTAGCCTGGTCGCGCTTAGCGATCATATTAATACGATGCCAGGTACACCGATGGTGGGATTAAACGATGAGCGTTTTGGTGAGCGATTTTTTTCGCTGGCGAATGCCTATGATGCAGATTATCGCGCAGTCCTGCAAACCGTCGCGGGAGAAGAAGGATTTCCGCTGAGTGAAGGGGTGTTTGTCTCCTATCCGGGGCCGAATTTTGAAACGGCGGCAGAAATCCGCATGATGCAAATTATCGGCGGTGACGTGGTGGGGATGTCGGTGGTGCCTGAAGTTATCTCTGCACGCCACTGCGGTCTGAAAGTGGTTGCGGTGGCCGCCATCACCAACCTGGCGGAAGGTCTGGGTGATGTGAAATTATCTCACACGCAGACGTTGGCGGCAGCGGAACTCTCCCGGCAGAATTTCATCAATCTGATCTGTGGCTTCTTGCGCAAATTAGCCTGAATAATTAAAAAATGACCCCGCTTGCGGGGTCTTACTTTATGGCAAGGAACGGAAAAATGGGTATCGCATCTCGCTTAAAACTCATGTCGTTTTTGCAATATTTCATCTGGGGAAGCTGGCTGGTAACCCTGGGTTCTTACATGATTAACACCCTGGATTTTACCGGCGCGAACGTCGGTATGGTCTACAGTTCGAAAGGGCTGGCCGCGATCATTATGCCAGGCATTATGGGGATCATTGCCGATAAATGGCTGCGTGCCGAGCGCGCCTACATGCTTTGCCATCTGGTGTGTGCGGGCGTGTTGCTATACGCCACAACCGTTACCGATCCCCAGACCATGTTTTGGGTGATGTTGGTTAATGCAATGGCTTATATGCCGACGATTGCGTTATCGAACAGCATCTCATACTCGTGCCTTGCGCAATCGGGTCAGGATCCTGTCACCGCGTTCCCGCCAATTCGTGTGTTTGGCACTATAGGCTTTATTGTGGCGATGTGGACGGTCAGCCTGGTGGGGGTGGAGCTGAGCAGCGCGCAGCTGTATATCGCTTCAGGCGCATCGCTGCTGCTGGCTCTGTATGCGCTGACGCTGCCGAAAATTCCGGTTGCGAAGAAAAAAGAATCCGCCACGCTTGCCAGTAAACTGGGGCTGGATGCGTTTGTGCTGTTTAAGAACCCGCGAATGGCAATCTTTTTTCTGTTTGCCATGATGCTGGGAGCGGTGCTGCAAATTACCAACGTCTTTGGTAATCCGTTCCTGCATGATTTTGCCCGTAACCCTGAGTTTGCCAACAGCTTTGTGGTGAAATACCCCTCCATTTTGCTGTCTGTTTCTCAGATGGCGGAGGTGGGCTTTATCCTTACTATTCCGTTCTTCCTTAAACGCTTTGGCATTAAAACGGTAATGCTGATGAGCATGCTGGCGTGGACGCTGCGCTTTGGCTTCTTTGCCCTTGGCGATCCGTCTCCGTCTGGTTTTGTGCTGCTGTTGATGTCGATGATCGTTTACGGTTGTGCGTTCGATTTCTTCAACATCTCGGGGTCAGTATTTGTGGAGCAGGAAGTTGACTCGAGCATTCGCGCCAGTGCGCAGGGGCTGTTTATGACCATGGTTAATGGCGTTGGTGCGTGGGTTGGGTCAATTTTAAGCGGTATGGCTGTGGACTATTTTTCTGTCGATGGTGTCAAAGACTGGCAAACCATCTGGCTGGTGTTTGCCGCTTATGCGCTGGCCCTGGCGGTTATCTTTGCATTGTTCTTTAAATATAAGCATGAGCCTGAACCCCTGGCGCAAAAATCACCGGCACATTAATGTTCCAATAACGGCGGGGTTCTGCTACCCGCCGTTTCATTTTCTGTGATGCAATGTGGTAACTTTGCGCATTGTCCTTCATCTCAGGAGCGCATTATCCATGGAACGCACGCACCGTATCGATCTGAAGTTACTGCGTTATTTTCTTGCTGTCGCAGAAGAACTGCACTTTGGACGCGCTGCTGCTCGCCTGAACATGTCACAACCGCCGCTTAGTACGCACATCAAAGAGTTAGAACAACAGCTCGGCACTTTGCTATTTATCCGTCATTCCCGCAGCGTGGCGTTAACCCACGCCGGAAAGGTTTTGATGGAGGAGTCGCGCCGGCTGTTATCCAGTGCCAATCAGGCACTGGCAAGAGTGGAGCAGATTGGTCGCGGTGAGGCAGGGCGAATTGAGCTCGGCGTCATCGGTACCGCAATGTGGGGAAAAATGCGCCCGGTGATGCGGCGTTTTCTGAAGGAAAATCCCAACGTTGAGGTGCAGTTTCGCGAGAATATGCCCGCAATGCAGATGACGATGCTGGAACGACGTGAACTGGATGCGGGAATCTGGCGGATGGCCACTGAGCCTTCCCCTGGGTTTACCAGTCTGCGCTTACATGAGTCATCTTTTCTGGTTGCCATGCCTGAAGAACATCCTCTTACCGTCTATGAATTTGTACCGTTGGAGGCACTAAGGAATGAATATTTTGTCACGATGCCTTCCATACATACTGACTGGGCATTTTTACAGAGAGTTTGCCTGAGTGCCGGGTTTTCCCCGATGATTATTCGTGAGGTGAGGGAACCGCAAACGGTGCTGGCGATGATCAGTATGGGCATTGGTATTACGTTGATTGCAGATAGCTATGCGCAAATGAGCTGGCCTGGCGTGGTTTTCCGACCATTAGAAGAACGTATTCCAGCGGATTTGTATATTGTCTATGAACAGCCGCAGGCTACGCCCGCGCTGGAAAAACTGGTGGCGGCTTTGACGACATGATTTTTATAAATCGCAGATAGTAAAAAAGCGCCTTTAGGGCGCTTTTTTACATTGGTGGGGCGTGCAGGATGACTCGCTGCGCTCGCCCTTCGGGCCGTCGCCGTGAACGGCTCCGTTGTTTCGCTACGCTCAACACCGAACCTGCTGCAGGTTCGAATCTTACAGATCGCAGATAGCAAAAAAGCGCCTTTAGGGCGCTTTTTTACATTGGTGGGGCGTGCAGGATTCGAACCTGCGACCAATTGATTAAAAGTCAACTGCTCTACCAACTGAGCTAACGCCCCGAAGTGGTGGGTGATGACGGGATCGAACCGCCGACCCCCTCCTTGTAAGGGAGGTGCTCTCCCAGCTGAGCTAATCACCCACTTCGGTACTTCACATTATTGTAAGAAATCCAGCTGGCGAGAAAGTGGTGGGTGATGACGGGATCGAACCGCCGACCCCCTCCTTGTAAGGGAGGTGCTCTCCCAGCTGAGCTAATCACCCACTTCTCAATTTCTTACATTACACGGCGGAGACTACATAAAGTAGTTGGTGGGTGATGACGGGTTCGAACCGCCGACCCCCTCCTTGTAAGGGAGGTGCTCTCCCAGCTGAGCTAATCACCCCCGCTGTGTGGAGTCGCATTATAGGGAGAGTTGAAAATGAGTCAACGCATTTTCTAAAGAAATTGTTCGTTCGTCGTAAATTTAAGCAAAACGATCGCAAAACCATCCATGCGGCATGATTTGTATACGAAAATGGCAAAGCGTGATGTTCCAACCTGAACAACATTGAGGAATCAGACCACGGTGATAGAATACCAGCCTGATAATCTTCCCAGGATTTGCCGGTTGTCGGCATCTTTATAAACGTAAGGCCATTTCATGAAAATCAAAACTCGCTTCGCGCCTAGCCCGACAGGTTATCTGCACGTCGGCGGTGCGCGTACTGCTCTTTATTCCTGGCTTTTTGCACGTAACCATAGCGGTGAGTTTGTGCTGCGTATTGAAGACACCGATCTCGAACGCTCCACGCCGGAAGCTATCGAAGCTATTATGGATGGTATGAACTGGCTCAATCTGGAGTGGGATGAAGGCCCGTATTTCCAGACCAAACGTTTTGATCGCTACAACGCCGTTATTGATGAGATGCTGGAAGCGGGCACGGCGTATAAATGCTACTGCTCCAAAGAGCGTCTGGAACAGTTGCGTGAAGATCAGATGGCGAAAGGTGAGAAGCCGCGTTACGACGGGCGCTGCCGCCATGGTCACGAACATCATGCCGACGATGAACCTTGCGTGGTGCGTTTTGCCAACCCGCAGGACGGTTCCGTTATATTTGACGACCAGATCCGTGGACCGATTGAATTCAGCAACCAGGAACTGGACGATCTGATCATCCGCCGTACCGACGGTTCCCCAACCTATAACTTCTGTGTGGTTGTTGATGACTGGGATATGGAAATTACCCACGTCATTCGTGGTGAAGACCATATCAACAACACCCCGCGTCAAATCAACATCCTGAAAGCGCTGAACGCGCCGGTACCGGTTTACGCCCACGTGTCGATGATCAACGGTGACGACGGTAAAAAGCTGTCCAAACGTCACGGTGCGGTCAGCGTCATGCAGTATCGCGACGACGGCTACCTGCCGGAAGCGCTGCTGAACTATCTGGTGCGTCTGGGCTGGTCCAGCGGCGATCAGGAAATCTTTACTCGCGAAGAGATGATCAAACTGTTCTCTCTCGGCGCGGTCAGCAAATCGGCGAGCGCGTTCAATACCGAGAAACTGCAGTGGCTGAACCATCACTACATTAACTCTCTGGCACCAGAATATGTGGCAACGCACCTGCAGTGGCACATTGAGCAGGAAAATATCGATACTCGCGTCGGCCCACAGCTGTCTGAGCTGGTAAAACTGTTGGGTGAGCGCTGCAAGACACTGAAAGAGATGGCGCAGAGCTGCCGCTACTTCTATGAAGACTTTGCTGAGTTCGATGCAGATGCCGCGAAGAAACATTTACGTCCGGTAGCGCGTCAGCCGCTGGAAGTGGTGCGTGACAAGCTGGCCGCAATTAGCGAGTGGACCGCTGAAAACGTGCACCACGCGATTCAGGCAACTGCTGATGAGCTGGAAGTGGGTATGGGTAAAGTCGGGATGCCGCTGCGCGTTGCGGTGACCGGTGCAGGTCAATCCCCGGCGTTAGACGTGACAGTGCATGCGATTGGTAAATCCCGCAGCATTGAGCGTATTAACAAAGCGCTGGCGTTTATTGCTGAGCGTGAAAGCCAGCAGTAAGACCGGCTGAGAGATAAAAAAACGGCAGGAGCGCATCCTGCCGTTTTTTTGGCATTTATTCGGACTCACCAATACCCAGACGGGTGAGGAAACTGCGGATACCTTCGCGAGAAAGAAACAGTGCCAGCTTTTCTTGTTCCGCGGGCGACATGTTATCCAGTGCGCTGATTATCTGACGACAGGCGTGACTGCGGACAACGTGCGTGTATTCTGCCACGGGTTCTTCAGCCTGATAAAACTCAGGGGTTTTGCGAAAAGCAGGGATATTGAGAATAAATTCCCGAACGCCAGCATCAATATGAATAAGTCTTGCACGACCACCTTTCACGCCGGGAAACTTTTCGGTTTTCCAGTTTTGTTCTCTGACCCAACGATTGACCGTTTGTTTGGCAACGCCAAGACATTCAGCCAGTTCTTCGGTGGTCATTTTGCTGCGTAATTTTTTCATATTATTTGCTGTCGCGGATCCCTAAGCGTTGTAACAAACCCGTAATGCCTTCACGCAGGAGCAGGGACGTAAACATTTTCTGTTCTGCTGGGGTCATTTCTTTCGCGAGGGTTATCAGCAGTGTTTCAATAGATGAGTCGCCCGCAAAAGAGACGTTATCTGATAAACCTTCAGCTGAACGCTCTGCGCTGCGGATGTATTCACGAACTTGTTCGGTGACGTGAACCAGACGGGCTTTTCCGCCCTGAACGCCCGGTTTTGGTGACGTAGCCCAGCCTTCCTTGCGCACCCATTTATTGATGGTCTGTCGGCTGTAACCGGTCAGATTAGCAAGTTCTTCTGGCGTCATCCGTTCCTTGAACATAACGATTCCCTGAGTAGTCGTGGGGTTAATTAGTGGTTCATTTTATAGCACCATTTTACTAGAAACCGTGACGCGTTTAACTACTGAATGCGAGTTGTTGCGCAATGTTCTTCATTTGCCTGCTTTTTCAGCGATTGAATTCAGTGAGTTAATTTTGCCGTTGACACGCGCGAAGGGAATTCATATTATGCCGCCCGTCAACTCGACAAGCTTTACGTGACGGGGCTATAGCTCAGCTGGGAGAGCGCTTGCATGGCATGCAAGAGGTCAGCGGTTCGATCCCGCTTAGCTCCACCAAATTTAATCCCAATAAATTTGGTACGTAATAGCATCGTGGGGCTATAGCTCAGCTGGGAGAGCGCCTGCATGGCATGCAGGAGGTCAGCGGTTCGATCCCGCTTAGCTCCACCAAAATTGAAACCCTCGCTGAAAAGCGGGGGTTTTTTGTTTACACTTCCTGCCTGATTCTCTGGTTTCTCCGTGTAGATTGCCAAATTACGGATATAAAAAAACCGGGGAAATCCCCCGGCCTTATCACTACGATGTTGTCTTGGTCTTACAGCACCAGCGCTGCGATTGACGCAGACAGAACGCTCACCAGCGTAGAGCCGTAGACCAGCTTCAAACCAAAGCGGGAAACCACGTTACCTTGCTCTTCATTCAGGCCTTTAATCGCGCCTGCGATGATACCGATGGAAGAGAAGTTAGCGAAGGAGACCAGGAACACAGAAATGATGCCTTCCGCGCGTGGAGAGAGCGTAGAGGCGATTTTCTGCAGGTCCATCATCGCGACGAATTCGTTGGAAACCAGTTTAGTGGCCATGATACTGCCCACCTGCAGCGCTTCGCTGGACGGCACACCCATCACCCATGCAACCGGGTAGAAGATGTAACCCAGGATGCCCTGGAAGGAGATGCTGTAGCCAAACCAGCCGGTAACGGTGGCGAACAGGGCGTTCAGCGCGGCAATAAGCGCGATGAAACCAATCAGCATGGCGGCTACGATAATCGCCACTTTGAAACCTGCCAGGATGTATTCACCCAGCATTTCGAAGAAGCTCTGGCCTTCGTGCAGGTTAGACATCTGGATATTTTCTTCGCTGGCATCCACGGTGTAAGGGTTGATCAGCGACAGTACGATAAAGGTGCTGAACATGTTCAGAACCAGCGCAGCAACGACGTATTTGGGTTCCAGCATGGTCATGTACGCGCCGACGATGGACATGGAAACGGTAGACATTGCCGTCGCTGCCATAGTGTACATGCGGTTGCGTGACATCTTGCCGAGAATATCTTTATAGGCAATAAAGTTCTCGGATTGACCTAAGATCAGCGAGCTGACGGCGTTGAAGGATTCCAGCTTGCCCATACCGTTGATTTTGGATAACAGGAATCCAATCGCGCGGATGATAACCGGCAGAACGCGGATATGCTGCAAAATACCGATCAGGGCGGAAATGAAGACGATTGGGCACAGTACTTTCAGGAAGAAGAATGCCAGACCTTTATCGTTCATGCTGCCGAAGACAAAGTTTGTCCCTTCATTAGCAAACCCGAGCAGTTTTTCAAACATCTCGGAGAAGCCTCTCACGAAGCCCAGCCCGACATCAGAGTTCAGGAAGAACCATGCAAGTAACACTTCGATAACAAGCAATTGAATAACATAACGAATGCGAATTTGTTTACGGTTACTGCTTGCCAGCAGTGCGAGTGCCGCAACCACGGCAAGGGCCAGGACAAAATGAAGAACGCGGTCCATATTTGCTCCAAATATGAGGCAGGTTTAATTTTCATGCACATTCTATGTAACAACACCAAAGAAAACGAGATCAAACACACACTATAATAAGGACCTGTGACGGGATTCAAAATTAGTGATCGGTAAGACACTTCCGTGATGTTTAGTATGGAAGTGAAAAGTTATGTCATTGTGCTAATCTGATAACATTAATTAAACATCTCACCTGTGTTGCCAGATCCCTGATCTATTTATAGACCAACGCTATCAAAGAAATCATTTTTATCCATTAAAATGAATTTGATAATCATTCTCAACTGGCGTAATTTGAAATATAGCAAAGGCTATGTTTTTTGAGGCAAGAAAATGACGAATGAACGCGTTGAGACGAGCAGTGGACGGGCGGCACGCAAGCTGAAACTTGCGTTAATGGGACCTGCATTCATCGCGGCTATCGGATATATCGACCCAGGTAACTTTGCCACTAACATCCAGGCAGGGGCCAGCTTCGGTTATAAACTGCTGTGGGTTGTTGTCTGGGCAAACCTGATGGCGATGCTGATTCAGGTGCTGTCGGCCAAGCTGGGTATTGCTACCGGAAAAAACCTCGCGGAGCAAATTCGCGATCACTATCCGCGTCCGGTGGTGTGGTTTTACTGGGTGCAGGCTGAAATTATTGCCATGGCGACCGATCTTGCTGAATTTATCGGTGCCGCAATTGGCTTTAAGCTGATCCTCGGCGTTTCGCTGCTGCAAGGGGCGGTACTGACCGGTATTGCTACATTTTTAATCCTGATGCTGCAGCGTCGCGGGCAAAAACCGCTGGAAAAAGTGATTGGCGGATTGCTGTTGTTTGTTGCCGCGGCTTATATTGTCGAACTGATTTTCTCGCAGCCAAATCTGGCACAGTTGAGTAAGGGGATGATTATTCCCAGCCTGCCGAACTCCGAAGCGGTCTTTCTGGCGGCCGGCGTGCTCGGCGCGACAATTATGCCGCACGTCATTTATCTGCACTCCTCTTTAACCCAGCACCTGCATGGCGGGACACGTCAACAGCGCTATGCGGCAACCAAATGGGATGTGGCCATTGCCATGACCATTGCCGGGTTTGTCAATCTGGCGATGATGGCTACAGCCGCAGCGGCCTTTCATTTCAGCGGCCATACCGGCATTACCGATCTCGATCAGGCTTATCTGACGCTGGAGCCGTTGTTGAGTCATGCGGCAGCGACGGTATTTGGTCTTAGCCTGGTAGCGGCGGGACTTTCCTCAACGGTTGTCGGCACGCTGGCCGGACAGGTGGTCATGCAGGGGTTTATTCGTTTTCACATCCCGCTGTGGGTTCGTCGTACGGTTACCATGATGCCGTCGTTTATCGTCATCCTGATGGGACTCGATCCCACGCGTATTCTGGTCATGAGTCAGGTTCTACTCAGTTTCGGTATAGCGCTGGCGCTGGTACCACTCCTGATATTCACCAGCAACAGTACGTTAATGGGAGATTTGGTTAACACCGTCTGGGTCAAATATGTTGGCTGGATAATCGTGGTGCTGGTGGTGGCGCTGAATATCTGGTTGCTGGTAGGGACCGCGCTCGGTTTGTAAGAAAAAAGAGCCCGCAGGCTCTTTTGTTACATTAATGATGGTGGCCATGACCTCGTCCGCGGTCCTTTCCGCGACCGCGATGGTCATCGCGATCGTTCCAGCCTTCACGGTAACCGCGCTCGTAAGCTTTGCGCTTATCCCAGCCGCGATGATTTCCGTTATCATGACGCCACCAGCGATTTTTGCGCCATTCATAATTATTGTGCCAGTAACCCCGGTCGCGCCAGTGCCCGCCATCCCAGTAGTTACCATAATTGTCGCGATCGCCAATTTGTAATTTTATTGATGGCAGCAGGGTGATTTCGCCAGCGTTTACGGCCAGCGGCGTAAAAGCCAATAAGGCTGCAGCCAGAATCAGTGACCTGAACATTTTTTTCTCTCCTTCACGATCGAGCCGTAGCCGGCCTGTTAACGCAATATTACGGGGCAGTAAAGCCCCGTTTAATCGCCTTAACTCTTAAATCATAAAAGAGAGCACTTTTTGTTAATAAATGTGTCTTTATTTCGAACAACCCAGGATGGCGTCAATCTCTGCACACTCCTCTGCAGAGAAATAACGGTTTGCCAGCATGCCGACAGCATCTTCAATTTGCGCCGTTTTACTGGCACCAATAAGCACTGAGGTGACTTTGTCTTCCCGCAGAACCCAGGCCAGGGCCATTTGGGAGAGCTTCTGCCCCCGACGCTCAGCCAGCGCGTTCAGTTGGCGGACTTTTTCCAGTTTTTCTGGCGTGATCTGATCCGGATTCAGAAAGCGACTGCCGCTTGCCGCACGGGAATCCGCCGGGATCCCGTTCAGGTAGCGGTCGGTTAACTGCCCGCCTGCCAGCGGTGAGAAAGCAATACTTCCCACGCCTTTCTCCTGCAGCAGCGACAATAATCCCCCTTCCACCCAACGTTCAAACATGGAATATTTCGGCTGGTGGATCAGGCATGGGGTGTCTAAGTCGTCGAGGATCTCAATCGCCTGTCTGGCAAGGTCGGCGGGATAGTTAGACAGCCCGACATACAACGCTTTACCCTGGCGAACAATATGATCCAGCGCCTTCATGGTTTCTCTGAGCGGCGTTTGTGGGTCAGGGCGATGGTGGTAGAAGATATCGACGTATTCCAGCCCCATGCGTTTGAGGCTTTGGTCGAGGCTGGCAACCAGGTATTTACGCGAACCCCAGTCACCGTAGGGACCGTCCCACATAGTGTATCCCGCCTTGGTCGAGATAATGAGCTCATCCCGCCACGGTAAAAAATCTTCCTGTAAAATACGGCCGAAATTACGCTCGGCTGAGCCCGGCGGAGGGCCATAGTTGTTGGCGAGATCAAAATGGGTGATCCCCAGATCGAAAGCACGCTGTAGCAGGTTTCGACTGTTCTCCACCTGCGTGGTGTCGCCAAAATTGTGCCATAAACCTAGAGAGATAACCGGTAGCTTTAACCCGCTCTGACCGCAGCGGCGGTACTCCATTGTCTGATAGCGATTTTCATCAGCCTGATAAACCATGTGACCCCCTTTCGGATAACGTGAGGATTTCAGTGTATACGGTTACACTGAGCAGACTTCAATGAAATTTCACCGGCAACACTGTAAATTCTGCTTTCCACCCCCTCCACGGCGTCTTTCCTGGACAGCTATCACAGTTCTTCGATACTCAACATGAGGTTACCGTCAGAAGGATAGCTGTCATGCAAACCCCGTATTCTGTTGCTGATTACCTGCTGGACAGACTGGCAGGTTGTGGTATTGGCCATCTTTTTGGTGTGCCGGGCGATTATAATTTGCAGTTTCTTGACCATGTGATTGACCATCCCGATGTACGCTGGGTCGGCTGTGCGAACGAATTGAATGCGGCTTATGCTGCGGACGGGTATGCACGGGTTGCTGGGGCAGGGGCGCTTCTTACTACCTTTGGCGTTGGAGAACTAAGCGCCATTAATGGATTAGCGGGCAGCTACGCAGAATTTGTTCCCGTACTGCAGATAGTGGGCGCGCCGTGCAGCGGGGCCCAGCGTCGCGGGGAGCTTATGCATCACACTCTGGGTGATGGCGATTTTCAGCATTTTTATCGGATGCACCAGGCGGTGACGGCAGCAAGCGCGGTGCTTGATGAACAAAACGCCTGCTATGAAATTGACCGTGTGCTGCGGGTCATGCTAACCGAGCGCAGGCCGGGCTATCTGATGCTGCCTGCCGATGTTGCCAAACAGCCCGCCACGCCCCCGCAGGAGCGACTGATTATTCCGTTGAGTGAACCGGAGAACAGCGTGGCGGCAGCGTTTCGTTATCAGGCCCGTGAACGACTGCTGGACAGTTCGCGTGTGGCGCTACTGGCTGATTTTCTCGCGCAGCGCTTTGGTTTGCAGCCAGTCTTGCAGCGCTGGGTG
The DNA here is from genome assembly GCF_018342065.1 of Citrobacter sp. FP75. Classification (GTDB taxonomy): domain Bacteria; phylum Pseudomonadota; class Gammaproteobacteria; order Enterobacterales; family Enterobacteriaceae; genus Citrobacter. The sequence continues at coordinate 218,233 of NZ_JAFDOE010000003.1, forward strand.
GTGGAAACGCCGATGGCTCATGCCACGCTGTTAATGGGCAAGGGGCTTTTTGATGAGCGTCATCCGGCGTTTGCTGGCACTTATAGCGCTGGAGCCAGCAGTGAATATGTACGCCAGGCGATAGAAGATGCCGATACGATTATCTGTGTGGGCACCCGTTTTATTGACACGCTAACCGCAGGTTTTACGCAGCGCTTGCCGCAGGACCGCACGATTGAGGTTCAGCCGCATGCTGCGCGTGTGGGAAGTCAGTGGTTTAACGTCCCGATGGAGCAGGCGGTCGCCACACTGCGCGAGTTGTGCCTGGAAATGTCGTTTTCGCTTCCGCCAGAGCGTCCTCCTGTCGGGGGTAGTCAGATTGAGAAAGGGCCGCTGACGCAGGAAAATTTCTGGCATGCGGTGCAGCAATATCTGGCACCTGACGACATTATTCTTGTCGATCAGGGGACCGCGGCCTTTGGCGCGGCGGCGCTCTCGCTACCCAGCGGGTCAGACGTTCTGGTACAGCCGCTGTGGGGTTCCATCGGCTACGCCCTTCCGGCGGCATTCGGTGCGCAAGCGGCCTGTCCGGATCGTCGGGTGATCCTGATTATTGGTGACGGGGCAGCCCAGCTCACGATTCAGGAATTGGGTTCGATGCTCAGAGATGGGCAATCTCCGGTTATTTTACTGCTCAATAATGACGGCTATACCGTGGAGCGCGCGATCCACGGGGCGAGCCAGCGTTATAACGATATTGCCGGATGGAACTGGACGCAGGTACCACAGGCGTTAAGCCATGAGTGTCAGGCGGAATGCTGGCGCGTGACGCAAGCCGTACAGCTGGAAGAAGTGCTGGCCCGGTTGTCTCGTCCGCAACGATTGTCGTTAATTGAGGTGGTATTGCCGAAAGCCGATCTTCCCGAGTTATTGCGCACGGTGACCCGTGCGCTGGAAGCCCGTAATGGGGGATAGTTATTGATCAGGGCGGTTGGCGATCATCATTGGTTTACCTGCCAACAGCAGCCAGGCGGGAAGCATGACAATGCACAGCAGAGGCAGCAGGGTGGTGTCGGGGACCACCACTGCCGCCATGAACAGGCTCAGCCAGGCATCGCGTGTGACGACTAGTACCAGCCCGAGAATGGCGCAGGAGACGGTGATCGCCGCCGGAACGGTTTCCACATGAGCGTGTAGCATCAGCCCCAGCGCCACGCCAACGAATACCGCCGGGAAAATGCGTCCCCCGCGAAAACCACTGGCGGCGGCAACCACTAACGCCGCCAGTTTAATCACCGCGAGCATGAAATAATCCGACGCGCCCAGCGTCTGGCTAAACACCATTTGCTGCATTTCATCCAGCCCCTTAAACAGGGTTAGCGGTCCCCCAATGATGCCCAGAATGCCGAGAACAAAGCCGCCAGCGCCGAGAATCAGCACCGGGTGTTTCAGGCGATGCATCAACTGGTGTAAGCGTGGTAAACACCAGACGGCTACCATGCCCGCTGCAATCGCAATGGCCGCGACAATGGCACCGCTAAAAATATCGGTCAGACGCATCTGTGAATAGTGTTCGATAGGCAACGAAAAGTGCGGATGAAAGAACAGACTGGTGGTCAATGAACCCGCGGCCGCCGCCATTAACGGCGCAAATAAACGATCCCACAAAGGAACATCGTTGGAGCCATTCAGCGTTTGTGAAAACACCAGCGCGGCGGCAACGGGGGTACCAAATAGCGCTCCGATAGTGCCGGCGGAGGCGAGGATGGTCCAGTCCAGCTTAGCAATACGGGGAAACATACGGCTACCAATCGCTACAGCCAGTGCGATATTCACGGTCATAATGGGGTGTTCTGGGCCCAAACTGACGCCGCCCGCCAGACCGAGGATCAGCGCGGCCAGCAGGCCGGGGATCGCCGACGTTGGGATCGGCATACCGATTAACGGTTCGCAGGCCGGATCCGGGCCTGCATGATCACGGCTGTAGCGGATAACCAGCCCAACCATTAGACCGGTTAGCGTCAGCATACCGATAATCCAGAATGGGGAGTCGTGGGCAATACCGATGCTGCCGGGCAGTCGCTCCCACAAAAATTGCTGTAAGACAGCCGCTACTTTCATGACGACGATCAGCACCAGGCTTGAGGCGACGCCAATGATCAGGGCGGGAGTGGATAATAACAGCATCGTTCTGGCTCGCGGATGGAGCATTTGCTATTCCCTCAAATAGAGTCATAGACATAGTTTGCACAGCCTGCCCAATGGCATCGCTGCAAATGGTGCTGAAACGATAAAGTAATTCTGTGATCTGGGTCGATATTCCACCGGCATCAGCCTTCAGAACATTGTTGTTATGCCCCCATGAATTTACAGTGTGGCAAAGATTTATTCTGACTTTAGCGGAGCAGTGAAAGAATGACAAAATATGCTTTAGTAGGTGATGTTGGCGGCACCAACGCGCGTCTTGCTCTGTGCGATATTGCCAGCGGTGAGATCTCGCAGGCAAAAACCTATTCCGGGCTGGATTACCCAAGCCTGGAAGCCGTGGTTCGCGTGTACCTGGACGAGCATAGCGTCAGCGTTGAGGATGGATGCATTGCGATCGCCTGTCCCATTACCGGCGACTGGGTGGCCATGACTAACCATACCTGGGCGTTCTCTATTGCTGAAATGAAAAAGAATCTTGGCTTCAGCCATCTGGAAATCATCAACGATTTCACCGCCGTGTCGATGGCGATCCCGATGCTGAAAAAAGAGCATCTGATTCAGTTTGGTGGCACACAACCGGTAGAAGGTAAACCTATCGCGGTATACGGTGCGGGAACCGGCTTGGGCGTGGCGCATCTGGTGCATGTCGATAAGCGTTGGGTGAGCCTGCCGGGAGAGGGCGGTCACGTGGATTTTGCGCCTAACAGCGAAGAAGAGGCGATTATCCTTGAAGTTCTGCGTGCTGAAATTGGCCATGTTTCCGCGGAACGCGTGCTGTCCGGACCGGGGCTGGTGAACCTGTACCGCGCAATTGTGAAATCAGACGGACGCCTGCCGGAAAACCTGCAGCCGAAGGATATCACCGAACGCGCGCTGGCCGACTCGTGCACTGACTGTCGTCGGGCACTATCGCTGTTTTGCGTCATCATGGGGCGTTTTGGTGGCGACCTGGCATTAACGCTGGGGACGTTTGGCGGGGTTTACATTGCCGGTGGTATCGTGCCGCGCTTCCTCGAGTTCTTTAAAGCCTCGGGTTTTCGCGGTGGCTTTGAAGATAAAGGGCGTTTTAAAGCCTACGTGCAGGATATTCCGGTATATTTGATTGTGCATGATAACCCAGGCCTGCTGGGCTCCGGTGCGCATCTGCGCCAGACGCTGGGGCATATTCTGTAGTTATTTCGCAAAAAGCCTGTAAAACCGCGTCATTCACGCGGTTTTTTTTCGTCTGCTATTTCCCTTTCCGACACGCGTCACATTTCTGTATTGCGGAATTATTTGTCCAGTAAAAGCATTATTCATCGGGTAACGATCGTGACTTTCCTGCCGCCATAATTTCACTCGTTAACTATTACGAGGAAATGATAATGACCAAAAAACTGATTGCAGTTTGTGCATGCCCGATGGGGCTGGCTCACACCTTTATGGCGGCCCAGGCGCTGGAAGAGGCGGCGGTTGAGGCTGGATACGAAGTGAAAATTGAAACCCAGGGAGCGGACGGTATCCAAAATCGTTTGACGCCGCAGGACATCGCGGAGGCGACGTTAATCATCCATTCTGTCGCCGTCACCCCGGAAGATAACGAGCGTTTTGAAACGCGCGATGTGTACGAAATTACGTTACAGGATGCGATAAAAAACGCGGCTGGCATCATTAAAGAGATCGAAGAGATGGTTGCCGCAGAACAACAATAATTGTCTACAGGGAAACACGTATGGCCATTAAAAAACGCAGTGCAACCGTTGTGCCTGGCGCATCTGGTGCGGCAGCGGCAATAAAAAATCCCCAGGCCACCCGCAATAGCTTTTGGGGCGAACTCCCGCAGCATGTGATGTCGGGCATTTCGCGTATGGTACCGACGTTAATCATGGGCGGGGTCATCCTCGCCTTCTCGCAGCTGATCGCTTATAGCTGGCTCGATATTCCTGCTGACACCGGCATTATGGATGCGCTGAATAGCGGAAAATTCACCGGTTTTGATCTCTCACTACTGAAGTTTGCCTGGCTGTCGCAATCCTTTGGCGGCGTGCTGTTTGGTTTTGCGATTCCGATGTTTGCCGCGTTCGTCGCTAACTCTATTGGCGGCAAACTGGCGTTTCCGGCCGGGTTTATCGGTGGGCTGATGTCTACCCAGCCAACCCAGATACTGAACTTTGACCCGGCCACCCTGCAATGGGCGACCAGCGCTCCCGTACCGTCGACCTTTATTGGTGCGCTGATTATCTCGATTGTCGCCGGGTATCTGGTGAAGTGGATGAACCAAAAAATCCAGCTCCCCGATTTCCTGCTGGCGTTCAAAACCACTTTTTTACTGCCCATTCTTTCCGCCATTTTCGTCATGCTGGCGATGTATTACGTGATAACCCCGTTTGGCGGCTGGATCAACGGCGGCATTCGAACCCTGCTGACGGCAGCGGGAGAAAAAGGCACGCTGATGTATGCCATGGGGATCGCTGCGGCAACGGCGATTGATCTTGGTGGCCCTATTAATAAGGCCGCTGGATTTGTTGCCTTCAGCTTTACCACCGACCATGTTCTGCCGGTGACGGCGCGCTCTATTGCGATTGTCATCCCGCCGATTGGCCTCGGTCTGGCAACGCTCATTGACCGTCGCTTAACCGGTCAGCGCCTGTTCAGCGCCCAGCTTTACCCGCAGGGAAAAACGGCGATGTTTCTTGCGTTTATGGGCATCAGTGAAGGGGCAATCCCGTTTGCGCTGGAAAGTCCCATTACGGCAATTCCTTCCTACATGGTTGGCGCCATTGTGGGATCGACAGCTGCCGTCTGGCTGGGTGCGGTGCAGTGGTTTCCTGAGTCGGCGATATGGGCATGGCCGCTGGTCACCAACCTTGGTGTTTATATGGCGGGGATCTTGTTAGGTGCGGTGATTACGTCACTGATGGTGGTGTTCCTTCGCCACAGGATGTATCGCAAAGGCAAACTGCTGATTGAAAGCCTCTGAGAATAAGGATTGTTACCATGAGCTTACTTGCCTCACTGCGGGAATGGCTAACGGCGCAGCGCCTTGATGCGATGCTGCTTTCATCGCGGCAGAACAAACAGCCGCATCTGGGGATCTCCAGCAGCTCCGGGTTTGTGTTTATTAGCCAGAACAGCGCGCATATCCTGGTCGATTCCCGTTACTACACGGATGTCGCAACGCGCACGCGTGGCTACCAGATCCATCTACTCGATGGGACGCAGACGCTGTATTCGCGGGTGAATCGCATCATTGATGACGAAAAGCTGTCCACGGTGGGGTTCGAAGGCGAACAGGTGAGCTGGGACACGGTGAACACGTGGTCAGGCAAGCTGCGTGCCCGACTGGTGAGCGCCGTACCGGATGTGCTCCGACAGGTAAAAATGGCGCAGGAAATTACCTGTATCCGCGAAGCCTGCCGGATTGCCGATCTCAGCGCTGAACACATTCGTCGTTTTATTCAGCCGGGGCTCAGTGAGCGAGACATTGCCGCCGAGCTGGAGTGGTTTATGCGCACGCTTGGCGCAGAAAAAGCGTCTTTTGACACCATTGTCGCCAGCGGCTGGCGCGGCGCGCTGCCGCACGGAAAAGCCAGCGACAAGCGTGTTGAGGCGGGCGAGTTCATCACGCTGGATTTTGGTGCGCAGTATCGGGGCTATTGTTCGGATATGACGCGAACGTTTCGCATCGCCGATGCAAACCAGCCAGCGGGAGAAAGTGCCCTGTTTTCTGTTTATCAGACTGTCCTGGCGGCGCAGCGTGCGGCGGTGGCGGCAATTCGCCCCGGCCGTCTTTGTCACGAGGTAGACGCTGCCGCGCGTCGGATAATCACCGACGCTGGTTATGGCGATAACTTTGGTCACAATACCGGACACGCGATTGGCATTGAAGTCCATGAAAATCCACGATTCTCACCAACCGATATGACCGAACTGAAGGTAGGTATGTTGCTGACCGTCGAACCGGGGATATATCTGCCGGGGCAGGGAGGAGTGCGTATTGAGGACGTGGTGCTCGTCACGCCAGACGGTGGTGAAGTGCTCTACAGCATGCCGAAAACATTGCTACACACGGGAGAGGCGTAATGGATTTATCGCTACTGAAGTCCCTGAGCGAGGCGGATGCGATCGCCGCTTCAGAACACGAGGTTCGCCAGATCTTACTGGAAGAGGCGGATCGTTTGCATAAAGAGGTGCGCTTCGATGGTCTGGGATCGGTGCTGATCCGCCTGAATGAGTCGAACGGTCCAAAGGTGATGATCTGCGCCCATATGGATGAGGTGGGATTTATCGTGCGCAGCATTTCCAGCGAAGGAGCGATCGATGTGTTGCCGGTGGGCAATGTTCGCATGGCGGCCCGACAGTTGCAGCCGGTACGCATTACCACGCGGGAAGAGAGCAAAATTCCCGGACTGCTTGACGGTGAGCGCAGCGGAAGTGACGTTAGCGCGTTGCGGGTAGATATTGGCGCACGTTCTTATGACGAGGTGATTCAGGCCGGTGTTCGTCCGGGCGATCGCGTCACCTTCGACACGACTTTTCAGGTCCTGCCACACCAGCGGGTGATGGGCAAAGCTTTTGACGACCGGCTCGGGTGCTATTTACTAATAGCCCTTCTGCGCGAATGGCATCGTGCGGAACTGCCTTGCGAGGTCTGGCTGGTGGCCAGTTCCAGCGAAGAGGTCGGGCTGCGCGGAGGGCAAACGGCAGCACGCGCGGTCGCACCGGATGTAGCGATTGTGCTGGATACAGCCTGCTGGGCAAAAAACTTTGACTATGGTGCAGCGAACCACCGACAGCTCGGTAAAGGCCCGATGCTGGTGCTGAGTGATAAGTCACTTATTGCGCCGCCAAAATTGACGGCATGGATCGAAAGCATTGCCGCTGAGGTGGGTATACCGCTACAGCTCGATATGTTTAGTAACGGCGGCACCGACGGCGGGGCGGTACATCTCAGCGGTACGGGCATCCCGACGGTGGTGTTAGGCCCCGCCACCCGCTACGGGCACTGCGCGGCATCGATTGCTGATTGTTGCGACATCAGCCAGACACAACAGCTGCTGTCGGCTCTCATTTCACATCTTACGTGCGAAACCGTGGCTCATCTGACGGATTTCAGGTGCTGATTTCGCGCTAACCAGGAGTTGTTATGCTTACGATTCAATTTCTTTGCCCGCTGCCTAATGGCCTGCATGCACGGCCTGCGTGGGAGCTGAAAGAACAGTGCAGCCAGTGGCAAAGTGAGGTGGTGTTTATCAATCATCGCCAGAACTCGCGGGCTGATGCGAAAAGCTCGCTGGCGCTGATCGGCACCGGAACGCTGTTTAATGACAGCTGCAGTTTAATTATTACTGGTCGTGATGAAGAACAGGCCCGACGTGCTCTGGAAGCGTATATCCAGCACCGGTTTATTGATAGTGATAGCGTTCAGCCCACGCCTGCAGAGCTGGCGGCGCATCCGCTGCCGCGCTCGCTGATCCGTCTCAACCCGGATTTGCTGTATGGCAACGTGCTGGCAGGCGGCGTGGGATCAGGTCAGCTCACGCTTTGGCAGAGTGATAATCTGGAAAGCTATCGCGTTATTGCGGCAAGCGCGGAAGATAACACCCGGCTGGAACACAGCCTGGCAACGCTGGCTGAACAGCTTAACCAGCAGCTGCGTGAACGCGATGGTGAGAGTAAAACTATCCTGAGTGCACACTTGTCGCTGATTCAGGACGATGAGTTTGCGGGCAACATTCGCCGCTTAATGCTCGAGCAGCATCTGGGATTAGGTGCGGCGATTATCGCCAATATGGAACAAGTGTGTGAAAAACTGTCGGCTTCCGGTAGCGATTACCTGCGTGAGCGCGTTAGCGATATCCGTGATATCAGCGAGCAGTTGCTGCACATCACCTGGCCTGAAAGGCAAACGCGTAATGCGTTGGTGTTGGAAAAGCCGACCATTCTGGTTGCCGAAGACCTTACCCCTAGCCAGTTTTTGAGCCTCAATTTGCAGCATTTGTCCGGGATGATGCTCGAGAAAACCGGGCGCACTTCGCATACCTTGATCCTGGCCCGCGCATCGGCGATCCCGGTGCTAAGCGGCTTGCCGCTGGACGCCATCAGTCGCTATGCCGGACAGCAGGCGGTGTTGGACGCCCGCAGCGGCGTGCTGGCGATTAGTCCAGATGACGCCGTGCGCGGATATTACAGCATTGCGCAAAAGCTGGCCGACGAATGCCAGCAGCGACAGGCGCTCGATGCCGCGCAGCCCGCTCTCACCAGAGATAGTCAGAGAATTGACGTTGCGGCAAACATTGGCACCGCGCTGGAAGCCCCCGGTGCGTTTGCCAACGGCGCGGAAGGGATTGGTCTGTTCCGTACCGAAATGCTGTTTATGGACCGGGACAGCGCTCCCGACGAGCAAGAGCAGTTTGAAGCCTACCAGCAGGTGCTGCTGGCCGCTGGTGACAAACCGGTTATCTTTCGCACCATGGATATTGGTGGTGATAAAAATATCCCTTACCTCAATATTCCGCAGGAGGAGAATCCGTTCCTCGGCTATCGCGCGGTGCGTATTTATCCTGAATTTGCCGGGCTGTTTTGTACGCAACTACGCGCCATTTTGCGCGCAGCAACCTTCGGTAACGCACAGCTGATGATCCCGATGGTACATAGCCTTGACCAAATTTTGTGGGTGAAAAGCGAACTGCAGAAGGCGATAGCTGAACTGAAGGCGGACGGTTTACGCCATGCCTCAGCTATCCCACTGGGGATTATGGTTGAAGTGCCGTCGGTGTGTTACATCATCGACCACTTCTGCGACGAGGTGGATTTCTTCAGCATCGGTTCAAACGACATGACCCAGTACCTGTACGCGGTCGATCGCAATAACCCACGCGTTTCGCCGCTGTATAACCCGATTACACCGTCGTTCTTGCGTATGCTGCAGCAGATTGCTCGGGTGGCGCACGATCGCGGTAAATGGGTGGGTATCTGCGGTGAACTGGGCGGAGAGAGTCGTTACCTGCCGCTACTGTTAGGTTTAGGACTCGACGAGTTAAGCATGAGCAGCCCACGCATTCCGGGATTGAAAAGCCAGCTTCGTCAACTGGATAGCCAGGCGTGTCGGGAACTCGCGTTACAAGCCTGTGAGTGTCGCAGCGCGCAGGAAATAGAAGCACTGTTGAACCAGTTTACACCGCCTAAAGATGTCCGTCCGTTGCTGGCGCTGGAGAATATCTTCGTTGGTGAGCCGCTTGCCAACAAAGAGCAGGCGATCCAGTTTCTGTGCGGCAATCTCGGCGTGAATGGGCGAACGGAGTATCCGTTTGAGCTGGAAGAGGATGTCTGGCAGCGAGAGGAAATCGTCACCACCGCCGTCGGTTTTGGCGTGGCCATCCCGCACACTAAATCTCAGTGGGTCCGCCACTCCAGCATCAGCATTGCCCGGCTTGCCGGACCGGTTGACTGGCAGTCAGAAATGGGCGAGGTTGAACTGGTCATTATGCTGACGCTGGGTGCCGATGAAGGCATTAACCATGTGAAGGTCTTCTCGCAGCTTGCGCGAAAGCTTGTGAACAAGCCATTCCGCCAGTCGTTATTTGCTGCACAAGACGCCGAAAGTATTCTGGCGCTGCTGGAGGCGGAATTGACGTTTTGAGCCTGAGTGACAGGTCGGATAATGACGTATACGCGTCTTATCCGGTCTGGCTGTTCTGACTGGCAATACTCTCTAAAATTATCTGTATTATCTGTTGTTCAAAATATTCTGCGTGCAGGTATCTTTTGTCTCGATATCTTTTATCCGTATCCAGATAGGGTTGATGCAAAGAGCATTCTGGTGGCGTGCACGAGATAAGCGTATTAATGACGTCAATGGGTTCAGGATATTCAAAAAAAAGCGGTCCGTGGCGATAGTTATGCTTAATTTGCCATTCCGCCAGGTCGTCCAGGAAACACTCTGCGGCTGGCTTTATCATCAAACTGGCTTTTTCTCTGCCCAACACAATAAAAGCCAGGTTGTATAACCCATGCGCGTATGGCCAGAACAGTTTATGGAGTTTAGTAAGCCCCGATTCCCTTAGCGCTGAGACGCTTTTACAGTATAAATCGAGCTGTGCGCCTGCTTCTGTAACATCCTCATCAAGAAGCGCCATCAGATAGCGGAGGGTAAACACATCAGCAGGTGTTTGCTTCGTCGCCAGTACTTTTTGCGCTCTTTTTCTGGCATCAGCTTCAAAGTCGGTACGTTTGTACCATAACGCCATAATTAAATTAGTTATGGCCAGCGTAACAGGGTGGCCGTTATCACTCATACCTAATTTTTCAGGTAATAGCAGTGGTACTCGATCAAACAAACCTGCGGCAAGAATATCCAGGGTTGTCCATATATTAATAGAGTGGTCGCAACCTGAATCCACACCCAATGTCACATGTTTAATCATGGCAGACTGAAGCAGAGATGAGTGTAGCATTTCCATATTATTCGAGTGTATTGCAGTTTTATAGCCTAATAAATCCGGAGTACGTTTCATGCGTAATATAAAAAGCCATGAACTTACCTTTTTTTGAAGTGAGTAATCCTGGTGAGATTGCTCGTGAATATCCAGGCATTCAGCTAAATAATCATCCGTGCTTATCCATACCAGGGCATTTTTCTCTGCTTCTTTTTTGTATTCGCGTTGATATGTACGTTGATATTTTTCGCTCAGCTTTGCCATGACATTACCTGTAAAAAATAGAGTAACGACCAATATACTACAAATAAGGGAAAGTCATCATTTGGCAACGGGATCTACTTAAAGCGAACGCTGTACTCTCCCGGCGTCAGGCCAAACTGGCGGCGGAAAAGACGACAAAAATAGTCACTGTCCTGATATCCGCATCGCTGTGCCACTTCGCTTATTGGCAAATGGTATTTTTGTAAGATAATGCGCGCTTTCGCCATTCTGACCCAGCGGACATACTCAACGAAGCCCATCGTACCGTGCTGGGTAAACAGTTTTGATAAATGGTTTGGGGTGATGTTGAAAAACTGCGCCACGTTTTCCCGCGTCAGCTGTTGGGCATAGTTGTCCTGTACCCAATTACACATGCTGTGATAGAGAAATTCAGATCGCGGGCGCTGCGTGTCAGGACGGGTATTGACCACGCTGCGGCAAAGATGCAGCAGGCTGAGCACCAGAGGCTGAATGATACTCTGGGCTTGAGGAGAGCGGCTCAAGTGGGTCAATGCCGTTAGCATCGCTTCGCCTTCACCACGCTGCGGATGCGGCAATTCAATACGACGAGTGGGATGTAAAAGCGATGCAGTTCGATTGTCGTAAAACGACAGGCCCAGCCAGGACGGCGAGAATACCAGACTCAACAGCATAACCGGTTTGTCGCTACCGGGAAGATTGGCCGCTCTCGCCGGGATAAACAGCATCTCGCCTTCTGGCAAACAGTGCTGCTTTTTTTCCAGTTGATTGCTGTACTCCCCGCGCAGCACGATATCGAGGCGTGGGAGGTCAATACACAAACTGCCGGTCGGTAAATTGGCAGGCTGAGTGGCAAACCACACGCGACCCAGGCGCTGCGGGTTTAACACCAGGCCGCTGAACAGATCGGCAAAAAACTGTTGGTCTGCGGGCAAGCCTGGCTCTTTCATCACTCTTTCTCTGTGGAATAAGCGCTATAAATGCATTAACTGCCTGAACTCTTTCACTTTACTCCGACTGACCGGGATTTCAAATTCCAGGTCTTTTAAGCGCAGAATGTAGGTGTTATTGAACCACGGTTCGATCTCGCGGATTTTATTCAGATTCACGCAGAATGAGCGGTGGCAGCGGAAGAAATGTGAGGCCGGCAGTTTGCTGCAAAATTCGCTGATGTTCATTGGCATGACGTACGATTCCCGTCGCGTGTAGACGAACGTCATCTTTTCATGCGCTTCAGCGTAGTAGATGTCGTTGATTGGGGTCACGATGATCCGCTCATCTTTGATCAGGTTAATGGTGTCATTTTCACGTGTGACGGGGGCTGCGAGCGGAGTTCCCGTCTGCTGCTGCTGCCAGGCAGCTTCCAGCTTTTGCAGCATACCGACAATCCGCGACTCCTGGTACGGCTTCAGAATGTAGTCAAACGCCTCGAGCTCAAATGCTTCAACGGCGTGTTCTTTCCATGCGGTAATAAACACAATAAAGGGTTTATGCGCGAACTGGCTGATGTTTTGTGCCAGTAATACGCCGTCCAGCGAGGGAATATTAATATCCAGAAAAATGGCGTCGACGCGGTTGTGCTGCAAAAATTTCAGCACGTCCAGACCGTCGTCGAAGGTGCCGACAATGTCCATCTGGCTGTGTTCTTTTATCAGCCAGCTCAGTTCCTGTTGGGCCAGGAATTCATCTTCAACAATGATGACTTTCACAACTTCACTCCTGGTTAAAGCAACAATGTGGCCGGTGCGGCTGCGGGCGAGTGCTGATTGGGCACATAGAACGCAATTTCGGTGCCTGGCTCCAGGCGGCGGATATGCAGCCCTTCTCCATAGAGCAGCTTCACGCGGTGATGCACGTTCAACAGGCCGATTTTATTGCCCGGCATTTCGTTGGATTCGACCCGCTCGATGACTTGCGGATCGATCCCATGGCCGGTATCCCTGACGGCGATGCGTACCCGGTTGCCGCACTCTGCGACGCTGATCGTAACCACGCCTTTCCCTTTACACGGCTGAATACCGTGGACGATGGCGTTCTCTACCAGCGGCTGAATCAGCAGGCTGGGAATATAGCAGCTTACCTCTTCATCAATATCATAAATAACCGTCAGTTTATCGCCAAAACGGGCCTGTTCTATGGCGATGTAATCCTTGATTTGATACAGCTCTTTCTTGATGTCGATCTGTTCATCGTCTTTCAATTCAATATTATAGCGAAGGTAACGCGACAAATTAAAAATGAGCTGGCGTGCGGTATCCGGGTTAAGTCGCACCGACGACGAAATCGCGTTCAGGGCGTTAAACAGGAAATGGGGATTTATTTTACTTTGCAGCGCGCGCAGCTCTGCCTTATTTGCCATTTCACGTAGCTGTTCTGCACGAGAAACCTCCAGCTGAGTAGAGATAATTTGCGACAGGCCGATAGCCATTTCCTGTAGCGAGGAGGTGATCTGGTGGGCGTGGCAGTAGTAAATCTTCAGCGTGCCGGTCACGATGCCTTTCTCCCAGAGCGGGATCACCAGCATGGAGTGGATTTCCGGTGTGCGATGCGCCTCATCATTGTTTTTTATGATGATTTTTCCGTAATTGATCGCCTGCTGCGTGGTCGGACTGACGAAGTCATCGTTATCGCGGTAATTCAGTTCCCCCACGCCGACATAGGCCAGAACGTGCTGGGTATTCGTGATGGCAACCGCGTCTGCATGAATATCATGGCGAATAATTTCGCACACCTGACGTAACGACTCGCTGTTGACCTGGCGAAAGAGCGGCAGAGTTTTATTGGCAATATCCAGCGCCAGCTTGGCTTGCCTGGCGGCGCTGGCTTCTTTTTCACCTTCAACGCTTTGAACCAGCATCACTATAAAGCCAATACAAACGCTACCGAGAATCATCGGGATGCCGATTTTCGAGACAATATCCAGCCCCAGTTCGGTGGTGGGAGCCCAGGCGACAACCAGGATCATGGTCAGGGATTCGCACAGCATTCCACCTAAAATACCGGCACGCCAGTGCTGCGCTTTGGGGATCTTACGGTTGATCCACCCGGCAATGCAGCCTGCCAGAATGCTGGTAATAAAGCAGGGGAGGGCAGTTACGCCGCCGATGTCTATCAGGTAGCGGTGGGTGCCTGCGATGACGCCGGTAATGATGCCGACCCACGGGCCGAACAGGATCCCACCCGACATCACCGCAATAATACGCACGTTAACCAGAGAACCTTCGACCGGTACCCCGGACCAGGTGCTGAAAAGAGCAAACATGGAGAAAATCGCGGTAACGGCGAGCAGCTCTTTCGGTGAGTGGGCTGACTTGTGCAACAGTTCGCGAAACAAGCGGATACGAATCAGGAAAAACAGGCAGAACAGCATCAGCGCTGCCCGATCAAAGACCGCCAGCAGCATATTGAATATTTCGTGCACAGGTGACTCTTGCGAATGAAGTAAACCTCTATGATAGGTAACCTGAGCGAGGATGACCAGCCTGCCCATAGCGTCTACTTAATGAGGAAAAACCATAATATTAAAAGGGGATTGTAAAGAAAAAGTGAGTTTGCACGACATGTCCAGGATTGATTGATTTTCAACGTAAAGTTCATGGGCTGAAAATGTTAATGATTGGTAATTTTTGCAGTTGCCGAAAAATATTTATTTCCTTGTTTATTTTTATTGTTCCTCTTTTAAAGCAGGAAAAAATATTTTTCGTTACCTCTCGACAGACGGAATTTATTCAGGCTATTTTCTAAACATGCCACCATCGTGGCAGCGTCGCTCGGACGGTCCGGGCGCTAACGTGAATCTGAGGATACTATGGCTGACTCCCGCCCTGAACGTCGCTTTACGCGTATTGATCGCCTTCCCCCTTACGTTTTTAACATCACCGCTGAACTGAAGATGGCTGCGCGTCGGCGCGGCGAAGATATTATCGATTTCAGCATGGGGAACCCGGATGGAGCCACGCCTCCCCACATTGTCGAAAAACTGTGTACCGTGGCGCAGCGCCCGGATACCCACGGTTATTCAACCTCTCGCGGTATTCCGCGTCTGCGTCGGGCGATTTCCCGCTGGTACCAGGAACGCTATGACGTCGAGATCGATCCCGAATCCGAAGCCATTGTGACCATCGGCTCTAAAGAGGGGCTTGCGCACCTGATGCTGGCTACGCTTGATCACGGTGACACGGTCCTCGTGCCCAATCCAAGCTATCCGATCCACATTTACGGTGCCGTCATCGCCGGGGCGCAGGTGCGTTCTGTGCCGCTGGTGGAAGGGGTCGACTTCTTTAACGAACTGGAGCGGGCGATCCGTGAAAGCTACCCGAAACCGAAGATGATGATCTTAGGTTTCCCGTCCAACCCGACCGCGCAGTGCGTCGAGCTGGAGTTCTTCGAAAAAGTGGTCGCCCTGGCTAAACGCTACGACGTGCTGGTGGTTCACGACCTGGCCTATGCCGACATTGTCTACGATGGCTGGAAAGCACCGTCGATCATGCAGGTGCCCGGCGCCCGCGATGTAGCGGTCGAATTCTTCACGCTGTCGAAAAGCTATAACATGGCGGGATGGCGTATTGGCTTTATGGTGGGTAACAAAACGCTGGTTAACGCGCTGGCACGTATTAAAAGCTATCACGATTACGGTACTTTCACGCCGTTGCAGGTTGCGGCCATTGCCGCGCTGGAAGGCGATCAGCAGTGCGTGCGGGATATCGCAGAACAGTATAAGCGTCGTCGCGATGTGCTGGTCAAAGGGCTGCACGAAGCGGGCTGGATGGTAGAAATGCCGAAGGCGTCGATGTATGTCTGGGCAAAAATTCCCGAGCAGTATGCCGCAATGGGCTCGCTTGAATTTGCTAAAAAAATGCTGAATGACGCGAAAGTATGCGTGTCGCCGGGCGTTGGTTTTGGTGATTATGGCGATACCCACGTGCGCTTTGCGTTGATTGAGAACCGTGACCGTATCCGCCAGGCGATCAGGGGGATTAAAGCGATGTTCCGTGCAGATGGCCTGCTGCCCACCAGCATGAAATCAGCCTCTGAAAGCGCCGACTCACCGAACGCTTAACCCATAAAAGCAAACAGGAGCCTGAGGGCTCCTGTTTTTTGCTGTGGCTTTTCTTCTAGATCATCAGGGCAAACGTACCGGCCCAAACGATGACCATAAATGAAATGCCCATAAAGAAATATTTCACTTTTCATCTCTCCGCGTACTTTGAGTACGCCTAAATGAACATATGCTTACCTGACAGAGAGCTGATGCAAGCGTGAACGAGATAGAGAATATCCCTCGTTTGCTTGGCGGCATCACCTCAGAATTCTGAGCGTTAATGCTCCAGACGGCGCTAATGTACGCCTAAAAATGAGGTGAGACAAGAGGCATTTTTTTATTTAATTTTAATAACTTACAAGTGTCGTGATTCGGCGACAGTTTAATTTCTGTCGGTAATAAATTGCTATTGAGCGACGTAATGGTTACTCAGAGAATTCTCATATCGCCATGAGATTAATACGGTTAATTTTTCCCGGAATTTGATAATGAAAAGGTTAAAAATGACCAGGTTAATGATGTTAGCGCTCGTTCTTACTCCACTGACGTCGATGGCGGCTTCGCCGCTGGCGTTTAATTTCAGCTGCGCAAGTATTGGTGGTGTGAATAGTGATGGTAAAGGTAATGTCTGGATTAATGGCACAAAAGCGACCATTAAGGCTTTCAATGAAAATTACTGGGAAGCTAAAAGCGGTAAAAATACCGTATCCATTTCCCGCAATGGTGACGGGAATCCGGATGTATCCTGGGCTGGGCCGGATCGAAAGCACGGGATTTGCCTGCCTGAAGATGAGAAGAGCTATGCTCCGGTGACAAAATCGGTGAATGCTGGTCCGTCTTTCTCCTGTGCGGCGGTCGACAAGGGAAGCATGGAAGAGATGATTTGTCAGAGTCCGTCACTTTCCGCAATGGATTTGAAACTGAATGGCATTTACAAGCAGGCGTTGGTTAAATCAAATAATGACTCGATGCTGAAAGCGGAGCAGCGCGGCTGGATAAAAGGTCGCAACGAGTGCTGGAAAGAGCAGGATAAGCCCGCCTGTCTTTCCCGGGAATACAGCCAACGGATGAGCGAACTACAGAGTAAATGGGGCGTTAAGTAATTTGGTTGCAGAAAAAAAGAAAGGCCATTAGGCCTTTCTTTTTAGATATATAACGAGGCTTCACCCATCGGGCGGGTTTTGAAACGACGGTGGATCCAGAGATACTGCTCGGGTGCGCGCATGATCTCTTTCTCAATAATTTTGTTCATATAAGCCGCAGCCAGGCCCTCATCTGCCGGGTAACCTTCCATCTCCGGCGTGATAAACAGACGGTAGCCGGAATTGTCCTTTTTTCTCACCATTGTGACGGTCAACATCGCAGCACCTGATAGACGTGACAGCACGTAGGTACCATTGGTTGTCGCGACGTCTTTGACGGCGAAAAAAGGGGCAAATGAACTGCCTTTACGACCGTAGTCCTGATCGGGCGCAAACCATACGGCTTCTCCTTTTTTTAGGGCGCCGACGATGCCGCGCAGGTTATTTCTGCCGATCATGGCTTTGTTTGAGCGCATCCGTCCACGGGTTTGGATCCACTCCATTAACTTATTGTTATGCGGGCGATAGGTCGCCATCATTGGCTGGCAAAGCCCCATAACACGGCCCCCCAGTTCCAGTGACATAAAATGTACACCGACGACCATCACGCCACGCTTTTGCGACTGCACACGCTTCAGGTTGTCCAGACCTTCAACATCAAACCACTTACGCACCCGGCGGTCAGGCCAGAACCAGGCCATGCCGGTTTCAAGCAGCGCCATGCCGAGTGAATGAAAGTTTTCTTCGATCAGCTTGTCTCGTTCTTCTTGTGACAGATTCGGGAAGCACAGTTCGAGGTTTTTACGGGCGATAGATTCACGACGTTTTAAAAATGGGCGTGCAAGCGTTCCGGTACGCGTACCCAGAAAGCACAATACAGGGTAGGGGAGTTGCACCAATAACCAGAGCACACCGACACCAAACCATGTGAGCCAGTAGCGCGGATGCAAAAACGCGCGTGAAAATTTACATTGGGGGAACATAAGCACCTGTTGTTGATACGAATAGGATGTATCGCGAAGATTCTGTGTCTACAACGTTACACTCTGATACTGATCGTTAGGCCACCATGAAAGACAATGGTTCCTGTAAAGAGTGTAAAACTTAGTCAGGATAAAACCACGGGGGGACATGAATGATCGGACGCATAATGTACCACCTGGAGATTAATGTCAGCCAGAGATAAATACTCAAGAAGCGTAAATGTTTTTGGCCGGTAAGAAAAAATGAAATGAGAGATAATCTGTTGTTTTTATGATGGTTAAATACCCGTCAGCGGACAATGACGAATTTATTGTAACAAAAATGTTGCTTGGATTGTTTGTGTATCGGAATTGTCTTAGACTATAAATTCAAGGAGTGTAAGGACTTACGTGAAGTTTTATAGCAAACAGGAGGTACCGCTATGCTCTATTTCTGGACCTTTCTCGTATTGAGCATTTTGTGCGTTAGTTGCTATATCTGGCAGGTTTTGGGCGCGTTGGCATCCATCAGCTCTTTAATCGGTATGGTTATCCTGGCGGCATTAATTTACTACGTTACCATGTGGTTGACCCATGGTGACGAAATGGTCACGGGAATATTTCTTTTTCTGGCCCCGATCTGTGGGCTGATCATCCGCTTTATGGTCGGTGACGGTAAGCATTAAATCGACGTGCCATTATCGATAATAACAATGAGTGCTACGTGTTTTTTTGTATTAAATGTGAACATCCTGAAGTGCCAGCACCGCTGGCACTTTCTTGTCGACCTAAAACAGATTACCGGGCTTCAGCAAGCTGTAATGCGGCTTCCTCTTGCTGGGCATCTTTTCGCTGTTGTTCCAACTCCAGCGCGCCGCGGTGAGACAAGTAGCAGAACACGATACAGCAGACGATCCCACCCATCAGCAGATAAAAACCCCCGTGCCAGCCCATTTTGTCGACCATCACGCCAAACAGGCTGGTTCCCAGCGATGCGCCAAAAATGTAGCTCATAAATCCGCGTAACCCTACGGCTGAACCGACGGCAAAGCTGGGGACGATTTCCATGGTCTGTACAGATGCCAGGAACTGAGGAACGTAAATCAGGCAGCCGACAATGGCAGCGAATATGGTCACCATCAGCAGGGATTCACTTTTCCAGTAGCCGATCAGGCAGACGAAGATTAGCGCCATACAAATCATCGCCAGTGGCATTCTGCGCCCCTTAAACAGTTTGTCGGTGAGCCAGCCTGCGAGTAGTGTGGAAGGAATGGCCGCCCATTCGAAAAACAGAAAAGCCACGCTCATTTCTTCTTTCGAGAAGTGTTTTTCGGTTAACAGATAAATAGGCAACCAGCTGATCATGCCAAAGCGCACCATATAGACAAACACGTCCACCAGGGATACATACCAGGCGTTTTTATTACGCAGCACGTAGGTGCAAAAGATCTGGAAGGCACTCATATTTTCCGGTGCTTGGGTGACATGTCGGGCGTTGAGCACGACTTTTTCTTCCGGCATCATCTCTTCCAGCGGCGGTAAACCTTCTTTTCGCGGCGAACCTTTACCCAGCATTAGAACAACAAAGGCAAACAGCACAGCGATGCAGGCGGGGACAATATAACTGGCGCTTTGCCAGTGTTCGCTACCCAGAATGGCAAAAGCCGTGCCCACAATCGGTGCGACAATACCGCCGCCAACGTTGTGCGAGATATTCCAGAATGCACCAACGCGCCCACGCTCTTTACGCGGGAACCAGTTGGCAATGGTTATAAACGAGGGGCCGACACCCATCCCCTGGAATAAACCGTTGAACACCACCAGTGTGGCAAAAATCCAGAATCCGGTGCTGAAACCTAAACCGACGTTCACAATGGCGCACAGGATCAAGCCGCAAGCCATAAAGACTTTAGGGCTGGCCTTATCAGCCAGGCTGCTCATAATGCCTTTACTGATCCCGTAGGCAATTAGCATGCAGCTGCTGAGCAAACCAATCTGGGTTGCACTGAGATCCAGGTGTTCTTTCAGGTACGGCGTAGAGAGGGTGAAGTTATTACGTACAATATAGTACGCGAGATAACCGAGAAATACGCTAAGGAGCGCCTGCATACGGTACCGACCATATGTCGCCTGGACTTGCTCCGGCGGAATTTTATTTGCCGAGGGGCCTGTCTTAAATATTGATAGCATATCATCACCTAAATTTTTATTGATGTGAATATCAGGAGTTTTCGTCAGGCAGGGTGAAATAGACGGTGATGAAATTCAACTCGATGAAATGTGTCAGTATTGACTCAATTTACGCGACGGGTGGCTAATTTTGACTCTTTTAAATTAACAGGAATGTGTGGTTGTTATTTTTATCAGGGTTTTCTAGTCGGTGTGTGCGGGTATTAACAATTTCAATCGGCATTTTAAGGTATTCTTTAGCCATGTTTTTGCATTCAGCCTGGTTATTTTGATAACCACCTTATCCTTCCCTTCAGTGGTGGTAAACGGGTAAGTTTTGTCTCAATATTATTTTTAGAGCATGTTGGTATTTATGAACAGGATCACAAACAGGCTTTTTGACCGGGGGCGGACTTTTATCCTTTCGCTCTGTTTTACGTTGCTGTCGGCGGCAAGCCTGGCGCAGGGCAAAGAGTTAGTCATGGCAACAACGTTTTCTCCAGGTGCGACGGCATGGATTATCCAGCAATGGCAAACTGAGTCTGGCTCGGTGATGATTCGTACGCTAAATCGCACCAGCGCTTCTCTGGAACAACTGCTCGATACGGCGAACGCGGATAACGTCGATCTGATTTTGACCTCATCCCCCATGCTGTTGCAGCATTTGCAGGAGCATCAGAAGCTGGCACCGTTTGACAATGCGCTGTCGGAGAGCCAGCGTCTGGTTCCTGAATCCATCCGTTCTACGTCCGTGGCGGTGGCGATATCGGGCTTTGGTCTGCTGATTAACCGTTCTGCGCTGGCGGCGCGGCATTTACCTGCCCCAACAGACTGGGGGGATTTAACGCACCCAAAATATCAGGGGGCGCTATTGATGAGTAGCCCGTCGCGTTCCGATACTAACCATCTGATGGTGGAATCGCTGCTACAGCAAAAAGGGTGGGAACAAGGATGGGCGACGCTGCTGGCAAGTGCCGGTAATCTGGTGACGATTTCCTCGCGCAGTTTTGGCGTCGCCGACAAAATAAAGAGCGGACTGGGCGTCGCCGGGCCGGTGATTGATAACTACGCCAATTTGCTGCTCAACGACCCGCATCTGGCGTTTAACTATTTTCCACAGTCTGCGGTGTCACCAACCTATGTGGCGGTGTTGAAGAACAGCCAACATGCCGGGGACGCTCGTCGTTTTATCCGCTATTTGTTGAGTCCTCAAGGGCAGCGGATCCTTGCCGATGCGAATACGGGGAAATACCCGGTCACGCTGTTGCCTGCCGATAACCCGCGCGCCGCTCAGCAGGCCATCCTGATGAATCAGTCGCCGTTAAATTATCGCTTGATCCTCAAGCGCCAGCAGCTGGTGCAGCGGATGTTTGATACCGCCATCAGTTTTCGTCTTGCGCAGTTGAAGGATGCCTGGCGGGCGCTGTATAGCGCTGAAGCACGGCTGAAACGTCCTCTTCCTGAAATCAGAGCGTTATTGACCCGCGTCCCGATAGACGCCAGGAGCAGCGAAGATGAGGCCTGGCTTGCGCAATTCGATAATAAAAGCGTTGCCGAGCAGCAGATGATGGAGTGGCAGCTGTGGTTTCTCAACAATCAGCGCGAGGCTATCTCGAAACTGGAAGAATTAAAATGAAAGGGGGGGCGCTACTGCAACGTCTTCGCCAGCTCAGCATCAGCAGCAGCCTGCGGGGGGCCTTCCTGACGGGCGCGCTGCTAACGCTAAGCGTGAGCTGTGTGAGCTTGTACTCCTGGCATGAGCAGGGCTCGCAGATCCGCTATTCGCTGGATGACTACTTCCCGCGCGTTCATTCCGCTTTTCTGATTGAAGGAAATCTTAACCTGGTGGTGGATCAGCTCAACGAGTTCCTGCTCGCACCCAACACCACGGTAAGGCTGCAACTGCGTAACCAGATAATCCAACATCTGGATAAAATTGAGGCGCTGAGTCGGGGATTACAACCCGCGGAACAGCGGCAGCTGGCAGTCATTTTGCAGGACAGCCGCACTCTGATGACGGAGCTGGACAGAGTGCTCTACAACATGTTCCTGGTGCGTGAAAAAGTGAGTGAACTGTCCGCGCGCATCGACTGGCTGCATGATGATTTTACGACCGAGCTGAATTCGCTGGTGCAGGATTTTACCTGGCAGCAGGGAACATTGTTGGATCAAATCGAGGCCAAAAATGGCGATGCGGCACAATACCTGAAACGCGCCCGGGAAGTGCAAAACGAACAGCAGCAGGTTTACACGCTGGCGAGAATTGAGAATCAAATCGTCGATGATCTGCGCGACAGGCTGAACGAACTGAAGTCGGGCAGCGATGACGGCATGCTGGTGGAAACCCACATTCGCTATCTGGCGAATTTGAAAACAACGGCGGATGAAAATATCCGTACCCTCGATGACTGGCCCAGTACTATCACCTTACGGCAAACTATCGACGAGCTGCTGGAAATCGGCATGATGAAAAATAAAATGCCCGATACGATGCGCGATTACGTGGCCGCACAAAAGGCTCTCGTTGATGCTAATCATGCCAGAGAAGCGACGCTCGGGCGCTTTCGTACTTTGCTCGAGGCGCAACTGGGCAGCAGTCATCAGCAAATGCAGATGTTTAATCAGCGTCTGGAACAGATTGTTCGCGTCAGCGGCGGGCTGATTCTACTGGCGACAATGCTGGCGCTGCTTCTTGCCTGGGCACTCAACCACTACTTTATCCGCTCACGGCTGGTGAAGCGTTTTACCGCGCTCAACCAGGCCGTGGTACAGATTGGTCTCGGCAGAACCGATGCGACGATCCCGGTGTATGGTCGTGATGAGTTAGGGCGAATTGCGGGCTTGCTGCGCCATACGCTGGGGCAGCTCAATACGCAAAAAAATCAGCTTGAGCAGGAAGTGGCTGAGCGTAAGGAGATTGAGTCCGATCTCCGTGCCACGCAGGATGAGCTGATTCAGACGGCGAAACTGGCGGTGGTCGGTCAGACCATGACCACCCTGGCGCATGAAATAAACCAGCCGCTGAACGCGCTGTCGATGTACTTGTTTACGGCGGGAAGGGCCATTGAACAGGGGCAGTCGGCGCAGGCGAGAAGCACCTTAACCAAAGCGGAAGGGCTGATCACCCGCATTGACGCCATCATTCGCTCGCTGCGCCAGTTTGCGCGCCGGGCCGAGCCGGGTGCGCCGTTGCATCCGGTTGATTTGCGACAAACCTTTAGTGCAGCCTGGGAGCTGTTGGCGATGCGTCATAAGCCACAGCAGGGCAGGCTGACGCTCCCGCCAGAGGCAGTATGGGTTCTCGGTGATGAGGTGAGAATTCAGCAGGTGCTGGTTAATGTACTGGCTAACGCGCTCGACGCCTGTCCGGCTACGGCTGAGATTGAGGTGTGCTGGCGAGCTCAGGGCAGAACCCTGTGCGTATTGGTCAGCGACAATGGCCCCGGCTGGCCGCCAGCGCTGTTACCGTCGCTATTAAAGCCGTTCACTACCAGCAAAGATGTTGGCCTTGGTATTGGTTTGTCGATTTGTGTATCGCTGATGACGCAGATGAACGGCGAGCTACGCCTGGCGTCAACGCTGGGGCGCAATGCCTGCGTAGTCCTGCAATTCAACCTGACGGATGTAAATGATGTTGAGTGATGAATGTTCTGTTCTGCTGATTGATGACGATGCCGATGTACTCGATGCTTACACTTTGTTGCTGGAGCAGGCGGGGTATCGCGTCCAGGCCTGTAACAATCCTTTTGACGCCAGAAACCTGATGCCGGCCGACTGGCCAGGGATCGTATTAAGCGATGTGTGCATGCCGGGTTGCTCAGGGATCGATCTGATGACCCTGTTTCATCAGGATGATAATCAGCTGCCAATTTTGCTGATCACTGGGCACGGCGATGTACCTATGGCGGTGGATGCAGTGAAGAAAGGCGCATGGGATTTTCTGCAAAAGCCGGTCGACCCCGGCAAATTGTTAGCACAGGTCGAAGATGCTTTGCGCCAGAGGCAGTCCGTGATTGCGCGCCGCCAATACTGCCAGCAGAAGTTACAAGTTGAACTGGTCGGCTACAGTGACTGGGCAAAGCAATTCCGCCAGCGGTTACAGCAGTTGGCTGAAACGGATATTGCTGTCTGGTTTTATGGTGAACCCGGAACAGGGCGCATGACGGGTGCGCGGTATCTGCATCAACTCGGGCGCAGCGCTAACGGGCCGTTTATACGAGCAGACCTGACATGCGAAAATGCGGTTCAGCTCAATGCGCTTATTGCTCAGGCGCAGGGAGGAATGCTGGTATTGAGCCATATTGAGTGTCTGACGCGCGAGCAGCAGCACCATTTGGTACAGTTACAAAGTCAGGAGCGGCGTCCTTTTCGTTTAATTGGGATCGGGGAGACGTCATTGGTGGAGCTGGCGGCAACCAACCAGATTGTGGCGGAACTCTATTATTGCTTCGCCATGACGCAAATCGCTTGCCAGCCGTTGTCTCTGCGTCCGGACGACATCGAGCCTTTATTCCATCACTATCTGCACAAAGCCTGTCTGCGGTTAAACCATCCTGTACCCGAGGTCGACGGAGAGTTGCTGAAAGGCATGCGCCGTCGCGTATGGTTGAGCAATGTGCGGGAACTGGCGAATGCCGCAGAGCTTTTTGCCGTCGGGTTACTCCCACTGACCGAAACCGCCAACCCGCAAATGCATATGCCTGAGCCGACCCCGCTAGACCGTCGAGTAGAAGAGTATGAGCGGCAGATTATTACTGAAGCGCTGAATATCCATCAGGGGAGGATTAATGAGGTGGCAGAGTATCTGCAAATCCCGCGTAAGAAGCTGTATCTGAGGATGAGAAAATACGGGCTAAGTAAAGAACACTATAAGTTTTAAAGAATTTGGTCTGCGAGTATTTTATGCAACGCCTGCAGTATTTCGGCGATCGTTTGGCGCTCACCGAAATACTCGAAATATAGCCAGATACCCATCTGGCTATATTGCTTACCACATCATTGCTTACCACATCAAATCATCTGGTACGACAAAGTCAGCATACGGATCGTCTTCGTCCTTATCTTCCTGACTCAGTTCGCAATTTAAGACAATATAGCTCGCGTCACGCTGGGCAATCTTATCGGCGACGACCGCCGGAATTATGGCGTATTCGCTATCGCTGTCGCTTTCAGCGGTCAGACGAGCGATGGCCAGACGGCCCTTGATCAACTGAGACTGAGTCACCTTATCAACGTAGATTTTTTTAATCAGATTATTGTCAGTAAAGTTGTAGCCAATATCGCCACGGCTAATGGTGATTTTGTTCATTTCAATAAGTTGCTTGATCTGCGCTCTATACTCTTTAGACAACGCAGCTTGCTTCTGCTGCTCGCTGAGCTGCTTGTCACGCTCAACCTGCGCTTTTTTATTTTCTTCTACCGCTTCCCGGGCTTCGCGAGCCTGAACGCGCGATTTTTTCGCTGTTCGCTGCACTTTCGCCATTTTTTTACTGGTGACTAAGCCAGCTTTAAGCATCTGCTCTTGTAGGGTGAGTTTTGTCATGTTCGTTTCTAAATCCAGTAAAAGAGTTCTCAGGATTATACCCTTAACGTCCAGGAGGATGCCAGATTGCGGGGAGTTGCAAAGCGTCGGGGGATAAAATGGAAGGCTATGGTGTCCCCTGCAGGAATCGAACCTGCAACTAGCCCTTAGGAGGGGCTCGTTATATCCATTTAACTAAGGGGACGAAGCGGCACGAGTATAGCGTTTTTTCCAAGCAACGGTAAGACTGTGTCCGCCTGACTGCTCAAACAGTCACCATTCAGGACTGTTTTTCTTAGGTTTCTGCATTCGCTGTTCTCGCTCAGCCTGTAACCGGGCTTCTTCCTTGCGCTTATTGCTCATGTCATTACGGATCTGCGCGTGGCTCATCAACGCGAAGATAAACGTCCCGCCGCAGATATTCCCGGCAAGCGTCGGAAGTGCGAAGGGCCAGAAGAAGTCGCTCCAGTGCAGCGTGCCGTTAAAAACCAGATAGAGAATTTCAACCGAGCCGACGACGATGTGGGTGGTATCACCTAGCGCAATAAGCCAGGTCATCAGGACAATAACGACAATTTTTGCCGCACCTGCTGCGGGAAACATCCACACCATGGTGGCGATCAGCCAGCCGGAAATAATCGCGTTGGCAAACATCTCCGCAGGACTGTTTTTCATGACGTCCATACCAATTTTAACAAAGGCGTCGCGGGTCTCTTCATCAAAAATAGGCATATATTCAAACGCCCATGCCGCAATACCGGTGCCGATAATATTACCCAGCAAGACCACACTCCACAGACGCATCAGCAAACCAAAATTCCCGAGGGTTGGGTTTTGCATGACCGGCAGTACGGCGGTCACGGTGTTTTCGGTAAACAGCTGCTGGCGGGCCATGATGACGATGATAAACCCGAAGGTATAGCCGAGGTTTTCCAGTAAAAATCCGCCAGGGACGCCCTCAAGCTGTACGTGAAAAATGCCTTTTGCCAGCAAAGAGGCCCCCATCGACAGCCCGGCGGCAATCGCTGACCACAGCAGCGCCATCGCGTCGCGTTCCATCTCTTTTTCCCCGTCCTGGCGGATATGTTCATGGATCGCCATTGCGCGGGAAGGGAGCCGGTCTTCGTCGAGCTCTATTTTCTTACCCTGCAGCTTTTCTTCGCTTTCAACTTCGAGTTCGTCGCTGTGTTGATCAATTTTTTCTTTTTCGATGTCATTCATCTCAGAGTCCCGAATAAGCACGTATTGCTAAAGCGTAGCGGTTTTTATCCAGAAACTGGCAGGAGAAACTCTGAAATCGCAAAAATGGTAACGTTTGTATTTATCGGATTCGGTAAAATAGAAAGACCGCGAGGTCAACCTTACCAGGCTATGATCAAATCAGTAAGTTAGGGTATATAGACATCGTTTGACGTGCTGTTACAATCGCTCACATCTAAACTGGCGGATACCTTATCGTTCCGTCACGGATGGCAATCAGCGATAGCCATAAAACACAGGGAGACACTTATGAAGCTTCGCCTGTCGGCGCTTGCGCTGGGAACCACACTTTTGGTGGGGTGTGCGAGCTCCGGTACAGAACAGCAGGGGCGCTCGGATCCGTTTGAAGGGTTCAACCGCACCATGTACAACTTCAACTTTAATGTGTTGGATCCGTATATTGTTCGACCGGTGGCTGTAGCCTGGCGTGATTATGTTCCGCAGCCGGCCCGAAACGGTTTGAGCAACTTTACTGGCAACCTCGAAGAACCAGCCGTCATGGTTAACTATTTCCTGCAGGGCGATCCTTATCAGGGCATGGTGCATTTTACCCGTTTCTTCCTGAACACCTTGTTAGGTATGGGGGGCTTTATCGATGTTGCGGGCATGGCTAATCCAAAACTGCAGCGCGTTGAGCCACATCGTTTCGGCAGTACGTTAGGCCACTATGATGTGGGTTATGGGCCGTATATGCAGCTTCCGTTCTACGGTAGCTTCACGGTACGTGATGACGGTGGTGATATGGTGGATACGCTGTATCCGGTGCTATCGTGGCTGACCTGGCCGTTGTCGGTCGGTAAATGGACGATTGAAGGAATTGAAACCCGTGCACAGCTGCTCGACTCCGACGGTCTGCTGCGTCAATCTTCAGATCCTTACATCCTGGTGCGTGAAGCCTACTTCCAGCGTCATGATTTCATCGCGAACGGCGGGAAACTCAAACCAGAAGAAAACCCGAACGCGCAAGCTATTCAGGATGATTTAAAAGATATTGATTCCGAGTAAGGAATTGGCGCAAATAAAAAGGTGAGCTAAAAAGCTCACCTTTTTTACGTCTGAAGAAAATCAGAACGCGTAGTTAAAGTTGGTACCGAACAGCCAGGCTTTACCTTCAGATTCGAACGTATATGGACCTTCTTTGACGGTCACTTTCTGGCCGTGCATATAAGAAGCACCGATGTCGATAGACGCATCTTCATTGAACGCGTAGGTGGTACCTGCGCTCAGCCACAGACGATCCTGGTCTGGAATGGAGATGGAACGCTTGCTTGCTGGAACAGGACTATCGTCATAGGCGATACCAGTACGGAAGGTCCAGCTTTTATCCATGTAGTAAGTGGTACCCAGCGCGATGCGGTAAGAATCTTTGAAGCCTTCTTCTTTATAGAACAGCGTCTGTCCGTTGGTGCCGGTTGCTTTCAACTCCTGGAACTGACTCCAACTGGTGTAAGCCATGCTGTAGTGAATAGCCCACTGTGGCGCGATGCGGTTGTAACCCGACAGTTCCCACATTTCCGGCAGGTTAAGCGTCAGAGAGCCCGGGACGGTGGCATTGGTTGTTCCCCAAGGGAACGCCGTGCCTGCGCCAGGTAACGCGTTTGCCTGGGTGCGGATGCCGCTCTTGTAATCGCCATCAAAGTCGATTTTGACTTCGGAACGATACGTTAAACCGTAGCGGTTATTTTTATCCAGCTCGTACAAAATACCGGCGTTCCAGCCGTAACCCCATTCGTCACCTTTCAGGCTGGCAATTTTCTGGCTGACTTTCGGCAATGCAGCTGTCTGTTCGCCGGAATAACGTTCAATTTTGGCGTCGGCATACACGGCGTTAAAACCGAGACCGAAGCTCCAGCTATCATTCAGACGGTAGGCCCCGCTGAGGTTAAGGTTAACCGTTTTAAGGTCGGTCTTGCCGCCGTATTCGCCGACAATGTAGCTGTCGTTAAATTCGGTTGCCAGGCCATAGTTAGAGGTGACGGACGCCCCCCAACCAAACTGCTCGTTGATAGGCATCACAAAGTGAGCATTCGGCACCCATGCCGTTGGGGCGATATTGTCCGCGTCGGTGCTGCGCCCAGTGAATGGCGATTTACCGGAGATATTAACGTCTGGATCGATATACACCGCACCTGCCGAGAAAGTAGGGCGATCGAACATCATGATCAGTGCCGGGTTACGACTCGCGTTACCTGCGTCGTCTGCAATTGCGCCTTCACCCGAATATGCCCGGCCAAGGCCAGAGGAAGAAAATTCGTTTAACTGAAAGCCTGCAGACCAGGCCTGTGTGGAGATAATTGCCACTGCGACTGCGAGAGCAGACTTTGTAAACAGGGTTTTCTGGCTCATGACCATAACCTCATTGATTTATTTTTATACAAACAATGTTACATACCGTAACAGGAGCGCGAAGTGTAGGGTCTGAGGTACCACATAGAAATCAGACCAGTGGCGAGAGTATAGGTCTGACCAGATAGAATGTTGCAAGTATGTTTATAAGTTTTTTCAAATATGATCTTAAAAACGCGATCCAGCTGGCAAAATTGCGGTGATGCGCACTCACCTGTTTGGGCGATTTTTGTTTTGGATCATTTTTAAGTGTGATTTCGGTCGCTTATCTCATTTCGCACAATTAACGACTGGAGAGGAGAATAATGGGAGCGTAAAATATCTCTAACGTTTATCTGGCACCTCAGGTGCGAATACAGAGGAAATCTACAATGAGTAAATGCAGTGCTGATGAAACCCCGGTTTGCTGCTGTATGGATGTTGGTACCATCATGGACAACACCGATTGCACCGCGTCATACAGCCGTGTGTTCGCGACTCGCGCACAGGCAGAAGAAACGCTGGCCGCTCTGACCGAGAAGGCGCGTGGCGTAGAATCTGAACCTTGCCAAATCACCTCGACCTTTACTGAAGAGGCTGAGGGCGTTCGTCTGGATATCGATTTTGTTTTCGCTTGCGAAGCCGAAACCCTGATCTTCCAGCTGGGTCTGCGTTAATCCCTTCTTTCAATGCCCTTGTCACCTTCGGACAAGGGCATTTTCGTAACAAGCAGTGATTATTCACTGTGTCATAGCTCCCACTTTCTTTTCTCTCCGCTTGGCTAAATGTAAAAAATTGGTTAAGACTGTGATCAGGTCAGACCACTTATTTTATTTTTTACAGGGGAGTGTTATGAGTCAGGCTTTACCGCTGGTTACCCGTCAGGGCGATCGCATCGCCATTGTGAGCGGACTGCGTACGCCATTTGCCCGTCAGGCGACCGCGTTTCATGGCATTCCCGCCGTTGATTTGGGAAAAATGGTTGTCGGCGAACTGCTGGCACGCAGTGAAATTCCTGCCGACGTCATTGAACAACTGGTGTTTGGTCAGGTCGTGCAGATGCCGGAAGCGCCAAACATTGCCCGGGAAATCGTGCTGGGCACCGGGATGAACGTGCATACCGATGCCTTCAGCGTGAGCAGAGCCTGCGCCACCAGCTTTCAGGCAGTGGCGAATGTCGCGGAAAGCCTGATGGCGGGAACCATCCGTGCGGGCATTGCCGGCGGGGCGGATTCCTCATCTGTGTTGCCGATTGGCGTCAGCAAAAAGCTGGCGCGGGTGTTGGTAGACGTGAATAAAGCCCGCTCCACCGGCCAGCGGCTGAAGCTATTTTCCCGACTGCGTTTGCGCGATTTGATGCCGGTTCCGCCTGCAGTTGCTGAGTATTCCACCGGTCTGCGCATGGGAGACACGGCGGAGCAAATGGCGAAAACTTACGGCATCACGCGTGAGCAACAGGATGCGCTGGCGCACCGTTCGCATCAGCGTGCCGCTCAGGCGTGGGTAGAAGGCAAGCTGGCCGATGAGGTGATGACCACCTATGCGCCGCCGTTCAAAGATCCTTTTTCAGAAGATAACAATATTCGCGGTAACTCTACGTTGGCGGATTACGCCAAACTGCGCCCGGCGTTTGACAGAAAACACGGCACCGTCACCGCGGCGAACAGTACCCCGTTGACCGACGGTGCCGCCGCGGTAATTTTGATGACGGAGTCCCGTGCAAAGGAGTTGGGACTGGTGCCGCTGGGCTATCTGCGCAGTTTTGCGTTTACCGCCATCGACGTCTGGCAGGATATGCTGCTGGGGCCGGCGTGGTCGACGCCGCTGGCTCTTGAGCGCGCAGGTCTGACCATGGCCGATCTCACGCTTATTGATATGCACGAAGCCTTTGCCGCACAGACGCTGGCGAATGTTCAACTGCTTGGCAGCGAACGTTTTGCCCGTGACGTACTGGGTAGGGCACATGCCACTGGCGAAGTGGATGACAGCAAATTTAACGTACTGGGCGGTTCGATTGCCTATGGACACCCGTTCGCTGCGACCGGTGCGCGGATGATCACCCAAACGCTTCATGAACTACGACGTCGCGGCGGTGGATTTGGTCTGGTCACCGCGTGTGCGGCGGGTGGCCTGGGTGCGGCAATGGTTCTGGAGGCGGAATAATGGAAATGACATCGGCTTTTACGCTGCATGTGCGTCTGGATAACGTGGCGGTCGTTTCCATTGACGTACCCGGAGAGAAAATGAATACCCTGAAAGCGGAGTTTGCTTCTCAGGTGCGGGCTATTCTGAAACAAATTCGCGACAACAAAGATCTGCGCGGCGTGGTGTTTATTTCGGCGAAGCCGGATAATTTTATCGCCGGGGCGGATATTAACATGATCGGCAACTGCCGCAGTGCGCAGGAAGCCGAAACCCTGGCTCGTCAGGGGCAGCAGATAATGGCGGAAATTAATGCGTTGCCGATCCCGGTTATCGCGGCTATTCACGGTGCCTGCCTGGGCGGTGGTCTGGAGATGGCGCTGGCGTGCCATAACCGCATTTGCACCGATGACGTCAAAACCGTATTGGGTCTTCCGGAAGTACAGCTTGGTCTGTTGCCCGGCTCCGGCGGCACGCAGCGATTACCACGTCTGATTGGCGTCAGTACCGCGCTGGACATGATCCTGACCGGTAAACAATTACGAGCCAAACAAGCGCTGAAAGTGGGGCTGGTGGACGAAGTGGTGCCGCAGACCATTTTGCTGGAAGCGGCGGTGGAACTGGCGAAAAAGGAGAGTTCGGTAAACCGCAGTTTGCCCGTGCGAGAACGTATTCTGGCCGGACCGTTGGGCCGGGCGATGCTGTTTCGTATGGTCAGTAAAAAGACGGCACAAAAAACGCAGGGCAATTACCCTGCAACGAACCGCATCCTTGAGGTGATTGAAACCGGTCTGGCACAGGGCAGCAGCAGCGGCTATGACGCAGAAGCTCGCGCGTTTGGCGAACTGGCGATGACGTCGCAGTCTCAGGCCCTGCGTAACATTTTTTTTGCCAACACCGACGTGAAAAAAGATCCCGGTAGCGAGGCGCAACCCGGTCCGCTAAACAGCATAGGCGTCCTGGGCGGTGGCCTGATGGGTGGTGGTATTGCCTACGTGACGGCCTGTAAAGGCGGCTTGCCGGTACGTATCAAAGATATTAATACGAAGGGAATCAATCACGCGTTGAAGTACAGTTGGGATCAGCTTGAAACCAAAGTTCGCCGCCGCCATCTTAAAGCCGGTGAACGTGATAAACAGCTGGCGCTGATTTCAGGCACCACCGATTTTCGCGGTTTTGCACATCGTGATCTGGTTATTGAGGCGGTGTTTGAAGATCTGGCGTTAAAACAACAGATGGTGGCAGATGTTGAGCACAATTGCGCCGCTCATACTATTTTTGCCTCTAACACTTCATCTTTACCAATTGGCGATATTGCGGCTAACGCAGCACGGCCTGAGCAGGTCATTGGTTTGCACTTTTTTAGCCCAGTGGAAAAGATGCCGCTGGTAGAAGTTATCCCGCATGCTGCAACGTCTGAGCAGACGATTGCCACAACCGTTAAGCTGGCGAAAAAACAGGGGAAAACGCCGATTGTGGTGCGGGATAAAGCTGGGTTCTATGTGAATCGCATTCTTGCCCCGTACATCAACGAAGCCATCCGCTTACTGACCGAAGGCGAACGCGTCGAGCAGATTGATGCCGCGCTGGTAAAGTTTGGTTTTCCGGTAGGGCCAATCCAACTTTTGGATGAGGTCGGAATTGACACGGGCACTAAAATTATACCTGTACTGGAAGCGGCTTATGGTGAACGTTTTAGCGCGCCTGCAAATGTTGTTGCTTCAATTTTGAATGACGATCGCAAAGGTAGAAAAAATGGTCGGGGTTTCTATCTTTATGGTGCGAAAGGGCGTAAAAGCAAAAAACAGGTCGACCCTGCAATTTATACGCTTATTGGCGCTCAGGGGCAGGGCCGACTTACGGGGGCGCAGATCGCAGAGCGGTGCGTCATGTTAATGCTTAACGAAGCGGCACGCTGTTTTGATGAGCAAATTATCCGCAGCGCGCGCGATGGCGACATCGGCGCGGTATTTGGTATTGGTTTTCCGCCATTCCTCGGCGGCCCGTTCCGGTATATGGACTCTCTCGGTGCGGGTGAAGTGGTTGCGGTTCTGCAACGACTGACCACGCAATATGGTTCCCGGTTTACACCGTGTGAACAATTGTTGCTGATGGCGGAACGCGGTGAAAGTTTCTGGACGTACGGGGAAACTGACCTGAATTCATGAGGTCAAAGGTAAGATGAATCCGCACCGAATGTATGACTTACGCTCAAAATGTAAACAGAGATTGACTATACTTACGCCATTAAGGTAAAAAACAGCGTTTCATTCGGTGAATGGATAAGGCACAATGCCGGCCACCACAAATTTACCATCGCCAATAGGGGCTTTGGCTAAAGATGTTGGTGTTTCTGGTTAACAAAAGCGGTGCAATATGCAAGTTTTTATCATGCGTCACGGCGACGCGGCCCTCGATGCCGCCAGTGATTCGGTTCGTCCCTTAACCTCCTGTGGTTGTGATGAATCTCGCCTGATGGCGAACTGGCTGAAAGGTCAAAAAGTGGATATCGAACGTGTTCTGGTGAGCCCGTTCCTGCGAGCCGAACAAACGCTGGATGTGGTTGGGGAGTGTATGAACCTACCAGCCGGTGTGGATGTTTTGCCGGAGCTGACTCCCTGCGGCGATGTTGGTCTGGTCAACGCCTATTTACAGGCTCTGGCCAATGAAGGTGTCGCCACGGCGCTGGTCATTTCTCACTTGCCTTTGGTGGGATATCTCGTGTCAGAGCTTTGCCCTGGTGAAACGCCGCCGATGTTTACCACATCTGCGATTGCCAGCGTAACGCTTGATGAGAGTGGAAAAGGCGTTTTCAACTGGCAGATGAGCCCGTGTAACCTGAAAATGGCAAAAGCGATTTAATCAGGCCGGATAAGGCTAAGCCGCTATCCGGAAAATCAAAGAGCCGCAACTGCGGCTCTTTCTGTTTTTCTTTCTCAGGGAAGTTCTGGCGGCAGCCACTCTTCCACTTCAATCAGCACCAGCAGCGCGGCGTCGCCGCCATACTCTTTAGGCGCCTGATGAAAAGCCATCACGTGTGGGTGTTGTGCCAGCCAAAGCGGCGTTTGCTGTTTCAGAACATGTTTTCCGTGGCCATGCATGACGCAGGCGCAGAAAACGTGTTCACGACGACAGGCGGCAATCAGCGCGCCAAGTTCCTGTTTAGCCTGCTGTTGCGTCAGTCCGTGTAAATCAAGAAACAGTTCTGGGGAGTAGTCGCCACGGCGCATTTTCTTCAGTTCAAAGTGGCTGACGTCGGCGCGCAGATATCTTACCGGGCCTTCCGTATTCAGCAACGGCTGAAATTCATCAGAGAAGTAGTGGCTGGCATCAGCCTGTTCCTGCAACAGCCTTTTGACCGGCACCTCGGTGATTTTTTTACGCGGTGTCCGATGGACAATAGTGTCCTGCTTAATTTGACGAGTGCCGGTCATCAACTGGCGAAACAGCGTCTGATCCTCCTCGCTGAGCGATGTTTTCTTTTTCATTTGAGCGTCTCATCTTTTATTTTCCGTTAGTTTAACCCGACTCGGCAGGCATCCGATCGCTTAAAACGCAATTTTCGCGCTCAGGCTCCGCGTGAATGCTGATTTATCGCCGTCTTCGTGGCAAACTAGCCGCCGAATTTAATACGAGCATGCCCTGGAGGAATACGTGGATAAAATTTTCGTTGATGAAGCAGTGAGTGAACTGCATACCATTCAGGACATGTTGCGTTGGGCGGTCAGCCGTTTTAGCGCGGCGAATATCTGGTATGGCCACGGGACGGATAACCCATGGGATGAAGCGGTACAGCTGGTGTTGCCGTCGCTCTACCTGCCGCTGGATATCCCAGAAGATATGCGCACCGCACGTCTGACCTCCAGCGAGCGCCACCGCATTGTTGAGCGTGTGATTCGCCGCGTCAATGAACGCATCCCGGTTGCTTACCTGACCAACAAAGCCTGGTTCTGCGGCCACGAATTCTATGTCGATGAACGTGTGCTGGTGCCGCGCTCACCGATTGGCGAGCTGATTAATAATCGCTTTGCCGGTCTTATCAACGAGCAGCCGCAGCACATTCTTGATATGTGTACCGGTAGCGGCTGTATCGCGATCGCCTGTGCGTATGCCTTCCCGGAAGCTGAAGTGGACGCGGTCGATATTTCCACTGATGCGCTGGCGGTGACCGAGCACAATATTGAAGAACATGGTTTGATCCATCACGTGACGCCGATCCGCTCCGATCTGTTCCGTGACCTGTTGAAAGTGCAGTATGACCTGATTGTGACCAACCCGCCGTATGTGGATGCGGAAGATATGTCCGATCTGCCTAATGAGTATCGCCATGAACCAGAGCTGGGACTGGCGTCTGGCAGCGATGGGCTGAAGCTCACCCGCCGCATTCTGGGCAATGCGCCGGACTACCTGTCAGACAACGGTATTCTGATTTGTGAAGTCGGTAACAGCATGGTACATCTGATGGAACAATATCCGGATGTGCCGTTTACGTGGCTGGAATTCGACAACGGCGGCGAAGGCGTATTTATGCTGACTAAAGAGCAGCTGATCGCCGCTCGTGAGCATTTCAGCATCTATAAAGATTAACGACACGCGCACATACAACAATGATAACGGAGCGGTGATGGCAGGAAACACAATTGGACAACTCTTTCGCGTAACGACCTTCGGCGAATCACACGGGCTGGCGCTCGGCTGTATCGTGGATGGCGTTCCGCCGGGCATTCCTCTGACTGAAGCTGACCTGCAGCACGATCTCGACAGACGGCGTCCGGGAACTTCGCGTTACACTACGCAACGTCGCGAGCCGGATCAGGTGAAGATCCTCTCTGGCGTGTTTGAAGGCGTCACCACCGGTACCAGTATTGGCCTGCTGATCGAAAATACCGATCAGCGTTCACAGGATTACGGCGCGATTAAGGATGTTTTCCGTCCTGGCCATGCCGACTATACCTATGAGCAGAAATATGGCGTGCGTGACTACCGTGGCGGCGGGCGTTCTTCCGCGCGCGAAACGGCGATGCGCGTGGCAGCCGGGGCGATTGCCAAAAAATATCTGGCGCAGAAATTCGGCGTCGAAATTCGCGGCTGTCTGACTCAGATGGGCGATATTCCGCTGGAGATCAAAGACTGGTCTCAGGTCGAGCTTAACCCGTTCTTTTGCCCGGATCCGGACAAAATCACGGCGCTGGATGAACTGATGCGTGCGCTCAAGAAAGAGGGCGATTCCATCGGAGCAAAAGTGACCGTGGTTGCAAGCCACGTACCGGCGGGTCTCGGCGAACCTGTTTTTGACCGTCTGGATGCCGACATTGCCCATGCGTTGATGAGCATTAATGCGGTCAAAGGCGTGGAGATTGGCGACGGCTTCGAGGTTGTTGCGCTGCGCGGCAGTCAGAATCGTGATGAAATCACTAAAGAAGGTTTCCAGAGCAACCATGCGGGCGGCATTCTGGGGGGGATCAGCAGCGGGCAACAAATTGTTGCGCATATGGCGCTGAAACCGACGTCCAGTATTACCGTTCCCGGACGCACCATTAACCGCTTTGGTGAAGAAGTCGAAATGATAACCAAAGGACGTCATGATCCGTGTGTTGGGATCCGCGCTGTGCCGATCGCAGAAGCGATGCTGGCGATTGTGCTGATGGATCACCTGCTGCGTCAGCGGGCGCAGAATGCGGATGTAAAGACGGACATTCCACGCTGGTAAAGATGAAAAAAACGGCACTTGCGGCGCTGGCTCTTTTTGCCAGTACCGCCTGTCTGGCGGCGACGCCCTGGCAGAAAATTACCCACCCGGTGGCAGGCAGCGCACAGTCCATCGGTGCGTTCTCCAATGGTTGCATTGTTGGCGCAGATACGCTGCCCGTGCAGTCAGAACACTATCAGGTGATGCGCACCGATCAACGTCGCTATTTTGGTCATCCGGACCTGGTGACGTTTATCCAGCGTTTGAGCACCCAGGCCAGTAACCTTGGATTGGGCACGGTGTTAATCGGCGATATGGGTATGCCGGCCGGTGGGCGTTTTAACGGCGGACACGCCAGCCACCAGACGGGACTGGACGTCGATATTTTCCTGCAATTACCGAAAACGCGCTGGACCCAGTCGCAACTGCTGCGGCCCCAGGCGTTGGATCTGGTATCACAGGATGGCAAGCGGGTTGTGCCGTCATTGTGGAAGCCAGAGATTTTCAGCCTGATCAGGCTGGCGGCAAAAGATAATGAAGTCACACGTATTTTCGTGAATCCGGCGATTAAGCAGCAACTTTGTCTGGATGCAGGGACCGACAGGGACTGGTTGCGTAAAGTGCGGCCATGGTTCCAGCACCGTGCGCATATGCACGTACGGTTACGTTGTCCTGCCGACAGTCTTGAGTGCGAAGATCAACCGTTACCGCCACCGGGTGACGGCTGTGGCGCGGAGCTACAAAGCTGGTTCGAACCTCCAAAACCTGTAACCACCAAGCCTGAGAAGAAGACACCGCCCCCGTTGCCGCCTTCCTGCCAGGCGCTGCTGGATGAGCATGTACTCTAATGGATCATTTTGCCTCTCTGTTTATGGTGTCTCCGCTGTTGCTGGGCGTTCTTTTTTTTGTGGCAATACTGGCGGGATTTATTGATTCTCTGGCGGGGGGCGGTGGCTTACTCACCATCCCTGCGTTGATGGCTGCCGGTATGCCGCCAGCACAGGCGCTGGCAACCAATAAACTGCAGGCCTGTGGGGGATCGATCTCTTCCTCGCTGTATTTTATTCGCCGGGGCGTGGTGAATCTGGCGGATCAAAAACTCAACATCTTTATGACCTTTATTGGGTCAATGAGCGGCGCGCTGCTGGTTCAGCATGTGCAATCGGATATTTTGCGCCAGATCCTGCCGGTTCTGGTTATCTGTATTGGCCTTTACTTTCTGTTGATGCCGAAAGTGGGTGAAGAAGACCGGCAGCGTCGGTTGCATGGTCTACCTTTTGCGCTGATAGCCGGAGGCTGCGTCGGTTTCTACGACGGTTTCTTTGGCCCGGCAGCCGGGTCGTTTTATGCGCTCTGCTTTGTCATGCTGTGCGGCTACAATCTGGCGAAATCCACGGCACACGCCAAAGTCTTGAATGCCACCTCAAATATTGGCGGGCTACTGTTATTTGCCCTCGGCGGCAAAGTGATTTGGGCAACCGGTTTTGTGATGCTCATTGGCCAGTTTATTGGCGCGCGGATGGGGTCGCGACTGGTGCTCAGCAAAGGACAAAAACTGATTCGGCCAATGATCGTCATTGTCTCCGCGGTGATGAGCGCCAAGCTACTTTACGATAACCATGGACAGGAGATTCTCCACTGGCTGGGGATGAACTAATGAATAATACCCATCACTACGATCAGTTAATTGAGATTTTTAACGGCTGCTTTGCCGATGAATTTAATACCCGTCTGATTAAAGGCGACGATGAACCGATCTATCTTCCTGCTGATGCGGAATTACCGTACCACCGCATCGTTTTTGCACATGGTTATTACGCCAGCGCGTTACACGAAATTTCCCATTGGTGCATTGCCGGTAAAGCCCGTCGTGAGCTGGTCGACTTCGGTTACTGGTACTGCCCGGATGGGCGTGACGCCAAAACACAATGTCAGTTTGAAGACGTGGAAGTGAAGCCGCAGGCTTTTGACTGGCTATTTTGCATGGCGGCGGGATACCCGTTTAACGTCAGCTGTGACAACCTGGAAGGCGACTTTGAGCCGGATCGCGTGATGTTCCAGCGCCGTGTTCACGCCCAGGTAATGGAGTATCTGGAAAAAGGCATCCCTGAGCGTCCAGCGCGTTTCATCAAGGCGCTACAGAATTATTATCACACGCCTGAACTTAAGGCGGAACAATTCCCGTGGCCCGAAGCGCTCAACTGAAGTGGCAGCCACGTTTACAATGAGGAAAGAAGATGATCGCGGAGTTTGAATCACGCATTCTGGCACTAATCGACGATATGGTAGAACACGCCAGCGATGATGAGCTATTTGCCAGTGGGTATTTGCGTGGACACTTGACGCTGGCCGTGGCAGAACTGGACGGTGGTGAGGACCATTCCGCTGAGGCATTGTACGCCAATGTTACCAGCAGCCTGGAAAAAGCTATCAGCGCGGGCGAACTCTCGCCGCGTGACCAGGCGTTAGTGAAAGAGATGTGGGACACGTTGTTCCAGAAGGCGACGCAACAATAATTACCTTACGGACCGGGTGGCGTTAACCGCTTATCCGGTCCGCAATGATGACCTCATTATTTTACTGCTTTTCCCTTCACTAATTTTCTCACCCATAAACGATTCGGATTCAACGCTGCCAGAGTTTCTGCGTCCATTGGGATCGGTTCATCACTCATTTGCGCCGCCAGAATTTCTGCACACAGTGGGGCAGAGCACAGCCCGCGCGAGCCCAGTGCACCCAGCATAAATAAGTCACGGTAAACCGGCGCGGGCGCGGCGGTCTCTTTGTGTTCTGCAAGATTGGCGTACTGACTGAGCGTGGCGTCATAATCCGGTACATTGCCGACCATCGGTAAGTGATCGCGGGTGGCACAGCGAACGCCACAGCGCGCAGCCTGCCCACTGACATCTACCTCTTTTGCCCACGCAGCATGCGGGAAGCAGTCGATTAAACGTTGTCGGTTTTGCTGCTGATCGTCTTCGCGATACGCCGTCTCTTCTTCACCACGATGATAGCTCGCGCCAATACAATGATGCTGATTGTCCGGATTTTGTGGCGTGAGGTATCCGTCGTAACACAACACTTGATGCAGCGCCGAAAGTGAAGGCGTGGTGGGAATATGGCTCACCTGACCGCCGACGGAATAGACCGGTAACGGCTGGGTCTGATCAAAGCGGCTTATGCGGTGACCATTCGCCAGCACCACCACCTCATGTTCAACGGTTTTGCCAGTGGCAAACTGTAGCTGCCAGTTGTCTTCCTGCTGTGCAAGTGATGTCAGCGAATGCTGATAAAGGGTACGTAATCCTTGCGTTTCGGCGTAGTTCAGTACAGCAGTGGTCAACTGCGCAGGAGACAGCCACCCTCCGGTAGGATATTGGATACCGCCGCAGTCAGTTGCGACGCCGGTCGTTTGTAAAACCTGTTCAGCATCAGCGGCAAGCGCAAGAGCATCGGGTAATGCAAGTGACAGCATCTGGGTGATTTTCTGTTGGCTTTTCTCATCCCAGG
Organism: Citrobacter sp. FP75; assembly: GCF_018342065.1. Taxonomy (GTDB): domain Bacteria; phylum Pseudomonadota; class Gammaproteobacteria; order Enterobacterales; family Enterobacteriaceae; genus Citrobacter. Next base: position 258,781 of record NZ_JAFDOE010000003.1, read on the forward strand.
CAAGTTGCGTTACGCCGCACCAGTCATGCGCGAAATCCACCGGCAGGGCGTCATACAGTCGACGGGCGAAGGTAAACGCGGTGGGGAAAAAGAGATTAATGGCGGCATCATGTTTGCTGAGCAACGGATACAGTGCGCCCTGACGATTACCGGACGCGCCCTGTGCGGGCTTATCGTCAGCGCAATAGAGCGTCACCTGCCAGCCACGGCGCGCGAGTGCCAGCGACAGCAATGCGCTGGCAATGCCGCCACCGATAATAGCCGCCTCACGTTTTTCCGTGCCGGTGCGTGAGAACCACGGTGCGGGTGACGGGAAAGCAAGGTTTTGCTCCATCACGCCGCACAACATTTCGCGTTTACGCCCGAAGCCTTTGCATTTTTGCATCGTGAAACCGGCGTCCTGCAAGCCCCGGCGAACAAAACCTGCGGAGGTGAAGGTTGCCAGCGTCCCGCCCGGACGGGCAAGCCGGGCCATCGCGTTAAACAGCGTCGGCGTCCACATATCGGGGTTTTTTGCCGGAGCGAAACCGTCCAGGAACCAGGCATCGACCTGCTGATTCAGGGATTCATCCAGTTTACCGGTGAGATCGTTAATGTCGCCGAACCACAAATCCAACGTGACCCGACCTTCATCGAGCAGCAGTCGATGACAACCCGCTAATGGCAGCGGCCACTGAGCCTGCAATGACTCCGCCCACGGGGCAAGTTCCGGCCAGTGCTGATGGGCTAATGTCAGATCGTCACGCGTCAGCGGATATTTTTCAAAACTGATGAAATGCAGTCTTTCCAGGGTTGCGTCAGGGTGCGCAGCGAGAAAAGCCGAAAATGCTTGCCAGAGGGTGAGGAAGTTGAGTCCGGTGCCAAAACCACTTTCCGCCACCACGAATAACGGGCGTGGATGTGTCGGGAATCGGTCCGCGAGATGATTGCCGCCGAGAAACACATAACGCGTCTCTTCCAGCCCATTATCATTGGAAAAATAGACATCGTCAAAATCTCGGGAAACAGGTGTACCCTCAGCGTTGAATTCAAGGTTGGCAGGTTGTATCGCGTATTGTTTCACGTAAGTTACTCGTCTGGCTTGCTGTGTCTCGATCTTAACGATGAGTGCCTGAGTGCGCAAATTTCCACATTAAATGGCTGATCGGACTTGTTCGGCGTACAAGTGTACGCTATTGTGCCACTCGAAACTTTAAAATAGTGCGACTTACAGAGGTATTGAATGAAACGTGCAGTGATTACTGGCTTGGGCATCGTTTCCAGCATCGGTAATAACCAGCAGGAAGTCCTGGCATCTCTGCGTGAAGGACGTTCAGGGATCACTTTCTCTCAGGAGCTGAAGGACTCCGGCATGCGTAGCCACGTTTGGGGCAACGTAAAACTGGATACCACTGGCCTCATTGACCGCAAAGTTGTGCGCTTTATGAGCGACGCATCCATCTATGCATTCCTTTCTATGGAGCAGGCTGTGGCTGATGCCGGCCTCTCTGCAGACGTTTACCAGAATAACCCGCGCGTTGGCCTGATTGCAGGTTCTGGCGGCGGCTCCCCACGTTTTCAGGTGTTCGGTGCTGACGCAATGCGTAGCCCGCGTGGCCTGAAAGCGGTTGGCCCGTATGTGGTCACCAAAGCGATGGGCTCTGGCGTTTCTGCCTGCCTCGCAACCCCGTTCAAAATCCATGGTGTGAACTACTCCATCAGCTCCGCCTGTGCGACATCTTCGCACTGTATCGGCAACGCGGTTGAGCAGATCCAACTGGGCAAACAGGATATCGTTTTCGCAGGCGGCGGCGAAGAGCTGTGCTGGGAAATGGCATGCGAGTTCGACGCTATGGGCGCACTGTCTACCAAATATAACGACTGTCCGGAAAAAGCATCCCGTACTTATGATGCGAACCGCGATGGTTTCGTTATTGCAGGCGGCGGCGGTATGGTTGTGGTTGAAGAGCTGGAACACGCTCTGGCTCGTGGCGCGCATATCTATGCAGAAATCGTTGGCTACGGAGCAACGTCCGATGGTGCAGATATGGTTGCACCGTCTGGTGAAGGCGCAGTGCGCTGCATGCAAATGGCGATGCACGGCGTGGATACGCCAATCGACTACCTGAACTCCCACGGTACCTCTACTCCGGTAGGTGACGTGAAAGAATTGGGTGCTATCCGTGAAGTCTTCGGCGACAACAGCCCGGCGATCTCCGCAACTAAAGCGATGACCGGTCACTCTCTGGGCGCGGCTGGCGTACAGGAAGCCATCTACTCTCTGCTGATGCTGGAACACGGCTTTATCGCCCCAAGCATCAACATTGAAGAGATGGATGAGCAGGCGGCGGGTCTGAACATCGTGACCAAACCGACTGAGAAAGAGCTGACCACTGTGATGTCCAACAGCTTCGGCTTTGGCGGCACCAACGCCACGCTGGTTATGCGTAAGCTGAAAGCATAATTCTGAATGATTATGTGAGAAGGGAGCCTGATGGCTCCCTTTTTTATTTATTCATTTTTTCGTATTCCGGCGCGATTTCAGCAGACCAGGCCTTGGCTTGCGTAATATCACCGGCGCTGTAGATGGGGTGCTCGAAATTATTGCCCACATCGCGGACGCGATAAATTTTCCAGCGGCCATCCTCCCAACGCGTATACACCTCCAGTTGAACAGGTTGCGATTCGGTACCTAACTGAACGTCAACTTTTTCACCACCGAGAAAGGACTGAGCCTGCCCAACCCGTAACTGTGGGATCCACTCCGGGGCGTAATCCTGCATGTACATAAAATAGTCCGAATCCATGATCTCCTGCTCGTAAAGGGCACTAATCATCGCCAGACGCTCGATAGCCTCTTTCGCCACATAGTGTTGCATTACTGCTGATGTCTTGTCGGGGAGCGCGTCACCCTCACTCCAGGTTGTCATCCACAAGAGATAGAACTGTTTTACATCCTGGGTGCTGTCGCAGTGGGGCGTAGAACAACCGCATAGCAACAGGATCAGAGCAATAAACGAGAACACTTTCATTACTGTTTCCTGTAAATGATGTATGACGGTTTAGCTGCCCGATAGCCCGGACCGGCCCACATATCTCGCTGTTTAAAGTCGGAGTACCACTCTCTGCCGTCATATATCGCCATATGACCACTTGGGTTTCCTCCTGCATAAGGCTGAATGACGATGACATCTCCCTCGCGCGGTTGTTCAAAGGTACCAATAGCGCTGAATCCGGCACTTTTTAGCATGGGGCCATAATCTTTGGCATGGTAAGTATGCCCGAGAGTGATACCTCCAGCCTGAATGGCTTTGCGGGGATATTTCGCACAACGTGCTTGAGAATGTGAACCCGCATGCGATTTAGCATAACTGGCTGCCGTCGTTTTATTCCAGTTCATAGTCGTTCCGGTTAATATAAAGAGTAATGGAATCACGTAATGCTTTAGCAGTATTTATTTAAACAGGAATGACCGTTAGTGCTATTAATACCTTCAATATGATTCGTTAATATATTTATTAATTGATGTCATAGATAACTTAAGAATGATTGATTTATCAGATTGGGTTATTCGACGGGTTTGTTTTCATTAGTTGACTCACTGGAGTAGCGCGAAGGCCAGACCTCATCGGGTGTAGTATCCAGCGCCTTCGCAATGATCATCTCTGCTCTTGGCCAGTGGCGGGTAAATACATTGCGTAGCGAGTCGGGAGATAAACCTGCTGAACGCGAAAGTTCTCTGAGAGTAATTCCTCTTTTTCCAGTGCACTTTTAATATCTGCACGATGCCAGTCTTGGCTTTTGTGTTTCATTCTGTAACCCTATGAAGATGTGTTATCGGTGCCGATATTTTTAGGGTATTAATCAGGATGATAAAAAGAACGTTACTTTCTTTTTTATCGCAGGAATATTGCCAGAATAAAACCGAAAATTTGCGCAAAAGAAAAAATATTTTTATTTCATCGCAGAAAGGAAAGAAATGGTGCCAAGAGAGTGGTTCACAGTACAGGAATGTATAGGTTTACCTGGTTATCCTGGCACCGCACCTGCCGTTCGAGGTCGCCTTAATGCGCTCAGCAAAGGAAAAGAGGGGGTTAAACGCAAGCGCGTTAAATCCAAAGCCTGGGAGTATCACATTTCGATTCTGCCAGCGTATGTTCGCGACTACATGGCGGAAAAGGACGATGTGGGCATACCGGGTAACAGCACTCTCTGGGAAGCTGAACCGAAAGAGATCTGGGATATGATGTTCCGGCTATTGACGCTGGAGCAGCGCAAGCAGGTAAGCGGACTGTTTGGTACTAAAGGTATTGATACAGTATTTCCCTTTTTGTTCGACGAGAAGCCACCATTTTGATGCGAACACCTGTGATTTCATGGTTGACAGCCCTGGCAAATCACAGGCAGACTCCAGTTTCAACATTATCCTCATGATAATGCGTAAGCGTTTAACGTTATCCAACGCACCTTAATCCTGATCGTCAGGTAGAGGGGGCGTGGGCATTCCTCGCCTTACTCTGCATTTTGGAGTAACGCATGACAGCAGTAACTCAACAAGAAAAAACACCTTCGGCGAACTTTTCGCTGTTTCGTATCGCTTTTGCGGTTTTCCTGACCTATATGACGGTCGGGCTACCTTTACCCGTCATCCCGCTGTTTGTGCATCAGGAACTGGGCTATGGCAATACCATGGTCGGTATCGCTGTGGGCATTCAGTTTCTGGCAACGGTTTTAACGCGTGGCTACGCCGGGCGTTTAGCCGATCAGTATGGTGCCAAGCGTTCGGCGCTGCAGGGGATGTTTGCCTGTGCGCTGGCGGGCGCGGCGTGGCTATTGGCCGCGCTATTACCGGTCTCCGTTCCTGTTAAATTTGCTTTGCTGATTATCGGACGTCTGATCCTCGGTTTTGGCGAAAGCCAGCTGTTGACCGGCACCCTGACCTGGGGCTTGGGGCTGGTTGGGCCAACACGTTCCGGCAAAGTGATGTCGTGGAACGGGATGGCGATTTACGGCGCGCTGGCGGTCGGTGCGCCGTTGGGCCTGCTGATCCACAGCCATTTCGGCTTTGCTGCGCTGGCGGGAACCACGATGGCGTTGCCGCTGCTGGCATGGGCATTCAATGGTACGGTCCGTAAAGTGCCAGCCCACGCGGGAGAGCGTCCTTCGTTGTGGAGCGTGGTTGGGCTTATCTGGAAACCGGGGCTGGGTCTGGCGCTGCAAGGCGTTGGCTTTGCGGTGATTGGCACGTTTATTTCACTCTATTTTGTCAGTAACGGCTGGACGATGGCTGGCTTCACCCTGACCGCGTTCGGCGGTGCGTTTGTGCTGATGCGCATTCTGTTTGGCTGGATGCCGGACCGGTTTGGCGGCGTGAAGGTGGCGGTGGTTTCTTTGCTGGTTGAAACCGTGGGGCTGGTGCTGCTCTGGCAGGCACCCACGGCCTGGATTGCGCTGCTGGGAGCGGCATTAACCGGGGCCGGGTGTTCGCTTATCTTCCCGGCGCTGGGTGTAGAGGTGGTGAAGCGCGTTCCTGCACAGGTGCGTGGGACCGCGCTCGGCGGTTACGCCGCATTTCAGGATATCTCGTACGGCGTAAGCGGTCCTCTGGCAGGCGTCTTGGCTACCGCGTACGGCTATTCCTCGGTATTCCTCGCTGGGGCGATTTCCGCAGTAGTGGGGATTGTCGTTACGCTGTTGACCTTGCGCAAACGCTAAACAACGAGCCAGAAAATGGCTAAGGCAATCATCAACGCCACAAACAGCAATCCCGGTCGTGTCGACAGCGATTTAACGGTTTCAATTACCGGCGCGAACGGGCTGTATATAGGTTGAAGATGGCGCGGATCGCTTAATTCTCGTTCCCGCTCTGCGCGGCGCAGGAAGATTTGATTAAGCAAGTCTTGCACCTGCACCGCGGTCAGAACCGTTTGCGGTTGGATCTGATACGTCTGTTGGACATAGTCTTTGATGGCCGCAAATTCATTTGGCTCTAACGGCTGCTTGAGCGCCGCCTGTAGCGTTTGCAGGGTTGGAGCATTTTGCAGGCTTAGCGTCTGGCGCGCCTGCAGCCAGGTGACCAGATGCGTAAACTGCCTGGCGGGGATCAGTTCACCGCTTTTTACACCGGACAGTTCCAGCATCGACTGCCAGATCATTTTGCTGGATTCTCCGGTAGCAGCCGCCAGCTTTGTGACCAGTTGATTCAGCGTATTGTGTTCGGCGGGTAACAGGGGACGCGCGGTTGCCGGACGTTGTTGTGGTTGAGGAATCGAAAGCTGCCCTTGTTGCAGCAGCGTCAGCACATTCTTCAACTGCTCCGGCGTGAGCTGGCTGAGTGCCGTTTGTCCGTACTGTTGACGGATAAAATCGCTCACCGCCTGGCGGTTATTTCCCTGAGTCAGTAATTCAGTGAGCTGCGCCAGTACTTGACGGTTGACATGATTCTGCTGAGCAATACCCAGACGTTGGTTCAGGTTTTGTTCAGCTGCGGGAAAGTGACGCGACTGCAGCGGCGTATCGCTTTTGACGCCCAGATCGTGCTTCATTCCGGCCCACACCTCGGCGCTTTGCTGCTGAGTGAGCGAAATCAAACGGGTAATCAGTCGTTCCAACACGGTGCGTTGTAGCGTGGACAATGGTTGCTCACCCGCAACGGAAGGGGCGTTTTGGCCTTCACCGGGAGGGCGGGCGGGCGTACCAGAAATGGGCTGCATCATCTCTATTCCTTAAATCTGTGCTAACCAGGTCTCGCAGTATGCCTGGCGACGAGATTATGGCACACTTGCCCGGTTAACTCTCGTTCTCAAACAGGTGCGAAAGACGTGAAAATCCTCGTTGATGAAAATATGCCCTATGCCCGCGAACTGTTCAGTCGTTTGGGGGAGGTCAAAGCGATTCCAGGTCGCCCGATTCCCGTTGCAGAACTGGATAATGCGGACGCCTTAATGGTGCGTTCGGTGACGAAAGTCAATGAATCACTGCTTGGCGGAAAACCGGTTAAGTTTGTCGGAACGGCAACCGCAGGCACTGACCACGTAGATGAAGCCTGGCTTGCGCAGTCAGAGATTGGTTTCTCCGCCGCGCCCGGTTGCAATGCGATTGCGGTGGTTGAGTATGTCTTTTCAGCACTGCTGATGCTGGCAGAGCGCGATGGTTTTGCGTTAGCCGATCGCACCGTGGGCATTGTCGGCGTCGGCAATGTAGGCGCGCGTTTGCAGGCGCGACTGGAAGCGTTAGGGATCCGCACATTACTTTGCGACCCGCCGCGTGCCGACCGGGGAGACGAGGGCGACTTCCGCTCGCTGGGCGAGCTGGTTGAGCAAGCCGATATTCTGACCTTCCATACGCCACTGTTTAAAGACGGTCGGTACAAAACCCTGCATCTGGCCGATGAAGCGCTGATTAGCCGACTGAAGCCGGGCACTATCCTGATTAACGCCTGCCGTGGACCGGTCATCGACAATACCGCTTTGCTGGCCTGTCTTAATGCCGGGAAACGTTTGAGCGTGGTGCTGGATGTTTGGGAAGGTGAGCCGGATCTGAATGTCGCGCTGCTCGAGAAAGCGGATATCGGCACGGCACACATTGCGGGTTATACCCTCGAAGGGAAGGCGCGTGGGACAACGCAGGTTTTTGAGGCCTATAGCAAGTTTATCGGTCGTGAGCAGCACGTTGCGCTGAACACACTGTTACCCGCACCCGAATTTGGCCGTATCACGCTGCATGGCCCGTTGGATCAGCCAACGCTGAAAAGGCTGGTGCATTTAGTGTATGATGTGCGCCGCGATGATGCGCCGCTGCGCAAAGTCGCTGGAATTCCGGGTGAGTTTGATAAACTGCGTAAAAATTACCTTGAGCGCCGTGAATGGTCGTCTTTGTACGTGATGTGTGACGACGCTGCTGCAGCTACCTTGTTATGTCAGCTGGGTTTTAACGCCGTTCATCACCCGGCACATTAATGTCTTCTTAATGCTCCCTGTCGAATAATACGACAGGGACGCTTACGTATTTCTGGAGTAAATCACCATGTCTGAAGGCTGGAATATTGCCATTCTGGGCGCAACGGGCGCCGTAGGCGAAGCCCTGCTCGAAACGCTGGCGGAACGCCAGTTCCCGGTCGGTGAGATTTATGCGCTGGCTCGTAATGAAAGCGCGGGTGAGCGCCTGCGTTTTAACGGTAAATCAATAATCGTCCAGGATGTTGCTGACTTTGACTGGACACAGGCGCAGCTGGCATTTTTTGTCGCGGGCGTTGAAGCAACCGCGGCGTGGGTAGAAGAAGCAACCAATGCGGGCTGCCTGGTAATTGACAGCAGCGGCCTGTTTGCCCTTGAGCCGGACGTTCCGCTGGTGGTGCCGGACGTAAATCCGTTCGTACTGGCGGATTACCGCAACCGCAACGTGATTGCGGTCCCCGGTAGCCTGACCAGCCAACTGCTGTCTGCGCTGAAACCGCTGATTGACGATGGTGGACTTTCTCGTATCACGGTGACCAATATACTTTCGGCTTCCGCTCACGGTAAAAAAGCGGTTGATGCGCTGGCCGGGCAGAGTGCGAAGCTGCTCAACGGTATTCCGATTGATGACGACGATTTCTTTGGCCGCCAGCTGGCGTTCAACATGCTGCCGTTGCTGCCAGACCGCGAAGGCAGCGTGCGTGAAGAGCGTCGTATTGTTGATGAAGTGCGTAAAATTATGCAGGACGAAGGGCTGATGATCTCCGCAAGCATCGTACAGTCGCCGGTATTCTACGGCCATGCGCAGATGGTGAGCTTTGAAGCGCTACGTCCGCTGGCGGCAGAAGAAGCGCGCGACGCGTTTGAGCGTGGCGAAGATATTGTGCTGTCAGAAGCGACGGATTTCCCGACCCAGGTCCGCGATGCGTCTGGTAGTCCGCATCTTTCGGTTGGCTGCGTGCACAATGATTACGGTATGCCGGAGCAGGTACAGTTTTGGTCTGTAGCAGACAACGTGCGCTTCGGCGGCGCGTTGATGGCGGTGAAAATCGCTGAAAAACTGGTGCAGGAGTATATGTACTAATGTCTGACCTGCAACAACTGCCCGTCCATAAAATTGCGCTGGGTATTGAGTACGACGGCAGCAAATATTATGGCTGGCAGCGCCAGAACGAGGTCCGTAGCGTTCAGGAAAAGCTGGAAAAAGCGCTCTCTCAGGTCGCCAATGAACGCATCAATGTCTTTTGTGCGGGACGCACCGATGCGGGCGTTCATGGCACAGGGCAAGTCGTGCATTTTGAAACGACCGCGCAACGTAAAGACGCCGCCTGGACGCTGGGGGTAAATGCCAATTTACCGGGTGACATTGCTGTGCGCTGGGTAAAGGCAGTACCGGATGATTTTCATGCCCGATTTAGCGCAACGGCTCGCCGTTACCGCTACATCATCTACAATCATCGGTTGCGCCCTGCGGTTCTGGGTAAAGGCGTGACGCATTACTATGAGCCGCTGGATGCCGAACGTATGCATCGCGCGGCCCAGTGCCTGATTGGGGAGAATGATTTCACTTCGTTTCGGGCAATGCAGTGCCAGTCGCGTACACCGTGGCGCAACGTGATGCACATTAACGTGACGCGTCATGGCCCTTATGTGGTGGTTGATATTAAAGCGAATGCCTTTGTACATCATATGGTCAGGAATATTGTCGGCAGCCTGATGGAAGTAGGTGCCAACAACCAGCCGGAGAGCTGGATAGCAGAACTGTTAGCGGCGAAGGACAGAACGCTGGCAGCGGCAACGGCGAAGGCGGAAGGGTTGTATCTGGTCGCGGTAGATTACCCCGACCGGTTTGACTTGCCAAAACCGCCGATGGGCCCGCTATTTCTGGCGGACTAATTTGAGTCGTATAAAGGCATAACTATGGAACTGATTTACTTTCTTATTGATTTTATCCTGCACATTGATGTGCACCTGGCAGAGTTGGTCGCGGAATATGGCGTTTGGGTTTATGCCATTCTGTTTCTGATCTTGTTCTGTGAAACCGGGCTGGTGGTCACGCCATTCCTGCCGGGAGACTCGCTGCTGTTTGTCGCAGGTGCGCTTTCCGCACTGCCAACCAACGATCTCAATGTTCATCTGATGGTGGCGTTAATGATCGTGGCGGCAATTGTGGGCGATGCGGTGAACTACACTATCGGTCGGGTGTTTGGCGAAAGACTGTTTAGCAATCCGAACTCGAAAATTTTTCGTCGCAACTACCTGGATAAAACCCATGCGTTTTATGAACGTCATGGCGGTAAAACCATTATTTTGGCGCGTTTTGTTCCGATCGTGCGTACATTCGCACCGTTTGTTGCCGGTATGGGGCACATGTCCTATCGTCATTTTGCGATGTATAACGTAGTGGGTGCGCTGCTGTGGGTATTACTGTTCACTTATGCGGGCTATCTGTTTGGCGACCTGCCAGTGGTGCAGGAAAACCTGAAGTTGTTGATTGTGGCGATTATCGTGCTCTCCGTATTACCAGGCGTTATCGAAATCATTCGCCACAAACGTGCAGCATCCAGGGCGCAAAAATAGAAAGTAACTCAGCGGTTCGACCACTTTTTTATCCAAAGTTTCGGGCTGTTATGTTTTAATGTGCAACATTCATGGTCTGTTGGGGGCAAAACTGGCATTATGCGCCCCTTATAACAAAGCTGACTAAGGTTCAGGCAGAAAGGTCACCAATGAGCTGGATTGAACGAATTAAAAGCAACATTACTCCCACCCGCAAGGCAAGCATTCCTGAAGGGGTGTGGACCAAGTGTGATAGCTGCGGTCAGGTATTATACCGTGCTGAGCTGGAACGTAATCTTGAGGTCTGTCCGAAGTGTGACCATCACATGCGCATGTCGGCGCGCAATCGCCTGCATAGCCTGTTAGATGAAGGTTCTCTTGTGGAACTGGGTAGCGAGCTTGAGCCGAAAGACGTGCTGAAGTTTCGTGACTCCAAGAAGTACAAAGACAGACTGGCTTCTGCGCAGAAAGAAACCGGTGAAAAAGATGCGCTGGTGGTAATGAAAGGCACGCTTCACGGTATGCCGGTTGTTGCTGCCGCATTCGAGTTCGCGTTTATGGGCGGCTCCATGGGTTCTGTGGTTGGCGCACGTTTCGTCCGTGCCGTTGAGCAGGCGCTGGAAGACAACTGTCCGCTGATCTGCTTCTCCGCTTCTGGCGGGGCGCGTATGCAGGAAGCGCTGATGTCGCTGATGCAGATGGCTAAAACCTCTGCTGCGCTGGCAAAAATGCAGGAACGCGGTTTACCGTATATTTCAGTACTGACCGACCCAACCATGGGCGGTGTTTCAGCAAGCTTCGCGATGCTGGGCGACCTGAACATTGCTGAACCGAAAGCACTGATCGGCTTTGCCGGTCCGCGCGTTATCGAGCAAACCGTACGTGAAAAACTGCCGCCGGGATTCCAGCGCAGTGAATTCCTGATTGAAAAAGGCGCTATCGACATGATCGTTCGCCGTCCGGAAATGCGCCTTAAGCTGGCAAGCGTTCTGGCGAAGCTGATGAATCTTCCTGCGCCGAATCCGGATGAGCCGAGTGAAGGCGTAGTGGTACCTCCGGTACCCGATCAGGAAGCAGAGGCCTGATAATTTACTCTATGGATTTCGAGTTGCAGCCAACGTATCTGCAACTTGAAAAATGACGGGTAAAAAAGGGCAGAGCCACAGGCGCTGCCCTTTTGCTTTTATTAACGTAACGAATCTACAGGCATCATGGACAATAAACGTATTCCCCAAGCCGCGTCGCCCCTGGCGTCGTGGCTTTCTTATCTGGAAAACCTGCACAGTAAAACCATCGATCTCGGCCTTGAGCGCGTAAGCCAGGTCGCGGGCAAACTGGGCGTGCTGAAACCTGCGCCGTTTGTTTTCACGGTGGCGGGTACTAACGGTAAGGGTACGACCTGCCGTACGCTGGAATCCGTACTGACAGCGGCGGGATATAAAGTCGGGGTGTACAGTTCTCCTCATCTGGTGCGCTACACGGAGCGCGTGCGCGTGCTGGGGGGGGAACTGCCGGAATCAGCACATACCGCCTCATTTGCCGAGATTGAAGCCGCACGCGGCGACATTTCCCTGACCTACTTTGAATACGGTACGCTGTCGGCGCTGTGTCTGTTTAAGCAGGCTCAGCTTGATGTCGTTATTCTGGAAGTCGGCCTGGGCGGGCGTCTTGATGCTACCAATATTGTCGATGCTGATGTTGCCGTCGTCACCAGTATTGCGCTTGATCATACTGACTGGCTGGGGCCGGATCGCGAAAGCATCGGCCGTGAGAAGGCCGGGATCTTCCGTGCAGAAAAACCGGCTATCGTCGGCGAACCGGAGATGCCTTACACCATTGCCGATGTGGCACAAGAGACCGGGGCTATTTTGCAGCGCTGTGGCGTTGACTGGCGCTATGCGGTTACGGAAAGTGACTGGTCCTTTACGGACGGAGACGGTACGCTGATGCATCTGCCGTTACCCCAGGTTCCGCAGCCTAACGCCGCCACTGCGCTGGCCGCGCTGCGGGCCAGCGGACTTAATGTCAGCGAGCAGGCGATTCGTGAGGGGATTGAGCAGGCGATTTTACCGGGGCGTTTCCAGATTGCGAGCGAGTCGCCGCGCGTTATTTTTGATGTCGCGCATAATCCTCATGCAGCAGAATATCTGACCGGACGTCTGAAAAAGTTAGTGAAAAACGGGCGTGTGCTTGCGGTTATCGGTATGCTACATGATAAAGACATTGCCGGTACGTTGGCCTGGCTGAAAAGCGTGGTTAACGTGTGGTATTGTGCGCCCCTGGAGGGGCCACGAGGTGCGACGGCAGAACAACTGCTGGAGCACCTGGGCAACGGTAAGGCGTATGACAGCGTGGCGCAGGCATGGTATTCAGCGCTGGCAGAGGCTAAACCAGAAGATACCGTGTTGGTGTGTGGATCGTTTCACACTGTCGCACATGTCATGGAAGTGATAGACGTGGGGAGAAGCGGTGGCGAGTAAGTTTCAGAATCGATTAGTCGGCACGATTGTGCTGGTGGCGCTCGGGGTGATTGTGCTTCCCGGGCTGCTTGACGGGCAGAAAAAACATTATCAGGATGAGTTCGCGGCTATTCCGTTGGTACCTAAACCCGGCGACCGTGATGAGCCGGATATGATGCCTGCAGCAACGCAGGCGCTGCCGACGCAACCGCCGGAAGGTGCAGCAGAAGAGGTGCGTGCGGGTGATGCCGCTGCGCCGTCGTTGGATCCGTCGCGCATGGCGACGGCAAACAGCGCTGAGTTCGATCCTATACCTGCGCCTGTTGAACCACCGAAGCCTAAACCGAAGCCGCAGCCTGTTGTTGCTACACCTGCGCCGGCACCGACTCCGGCCCCGAAACCGGTCGTCGAAGAAGCCCCGGCCCCGACCGGTAAAGCGTATGTTGTGCAACTCGGTGCGCTAAAAAATGCGGATAAGGTCAATGAGATCGTGGGCAAACTTCGTGGCGCTGGCTTCCGGGTATTTACTTCCCCGTCAACACCAGTACAGGGTAAAATAACCCGTATTCTCGTTGGGCCTGACGCCTCCAGAGATAAGTTGAAAAACTCGCTTGGCGAACTGCAGAAGATCTCCGGCTTGAGTGGGGTAGTGATGGGTTACAGCCCGAACTAAGTTAGGGTTGCCAGATGGCGATGCTCTGCGTCTTATCATGCCTGGAGTGTCGCTGTTTTGTAGGCCGGAAAAGGTGTTTACACTGCCATCCGGTAGTGCCCGAAGAGGCAAAAAGTCAGATGGCGTTGAAGATTTTTTCAGCGCCATTTTTATTTACGCGTGGAAAGGAAATCCCTACGCAAACGTTTTCTTTTTCTGTTAGAATGCGCCCCGAACAGGACGACAGGGCGTAAAATCGTGGGACACATATGGTCTGGATTGATTACGCCATTATCGCGGTGATTGGTTTTTCCTGTCTGGTTAGCCTGATCCGTGGCTTTGTTCGTGAAGCATTATCGTTGGTGACTTGGGGTTGTGCTTTCTTTGTCGCCAGCCATTACTACACTTACCTGTCTGTCTGGTTTACGGGCTTTGAAGACGAACTGGTTCGAAATGGGATTGCTATCGCGATACTGTTTATCGCGACGCTTATCGTCGGTGCTATCGTTAACTTTGTGATAGGCCAACTGGTGGAGAAAACAGGTCTGTCGGGTACCGACAGGGTGTTGGGGATCTGCTTCGGTGCTCTGCGAGGAGCGTTGATCGTCGCCGCCATACTGTTCTTTCTCGATACGTTTACCGGTGTGTCGAAAAGTGAAGACTGGAGTAAGTCGCAGCTGATCCCGCAGTTCAGTTTCATCATCAGATGGTTCTTTGACTATCTGCAAAGCTCGTCAAGTTTCTTGCCCAAAGTATAAATTTTGGGTCGTTGCTGAACGAGGAAAAGACGTATGTGCGGTATTGTCGGTATCGCCGGTGTTATGCCGGTAAACCAGTCGATTTATGACGCGTTAACGGTGCTCCAGCATCGTGGCCAGGATGCCGCTGGCATCATTACCATTGATGCCAACAACTGCTTCCGTTTGCGAAAAGCGAATGGAATGGTGAGCGACATTTTTGAAGCTCGCCATATGCAGCGTTTGCAGGGCAATATGGGCATCGGGCATGTGCGTTACCCAACGGCTGGCAGCTCCAGCGCCTCCGAAGCTCAACCTTTTTACGTCAACTCACCGTACGGTATCACGCTTGCCCACAACGGCAATCTGACCAACGCCCATGAGCTGCGTAGAAAGCTGTTCGAAGAAAAGCGCCGTCACATCAACACCACTTCCGATTCAGAAATCCTGCTGAATATTTTTGCCAGCGAGCTGGATAACTTCCGCCATTACCCGCTGGAAGCGGACAATATTTTTGCTGCTATTGCGGCAACCAACCGCCAGATCCGCGGCGCTTATGCCTGTGTGGCGATGATTATCGGTCACGGCATGGTCGCCTTTCGCGATCCGAACGGCATCCGTCCGCTGGTGTTGGGCAAGCGCGATATCGGTGATGGCCGTACCGAGTATATGGTGGCCTCCGAGAGCGTGGCGCTGGATACGCTGGGCTTTGAATTCCTGCGCGATGTTGCACCGGGTGAAGCGGTCTATATTACCGAAAAAGGTAACTTGTTTACCCGCCAGTGTGCCGATAATCCGGTCAGCAATCCGTGCCTGTTCGAGTACGTTTACTTTGCGCGTCCGGACTCCTTCATCGACAAAATTTCCGTCTACAGCGCTCGCGTGAATATGGGCACTAAGCTTGGCGAAAAAATTGCCCGTGAGTGGGAGGATTTGGACATCGACGTGGTGATCCCCATCCCAGAAACCTCGTGCGACATCGCGCTGGAAATTGCCCGTATTCTCGGCAAACCGTACCGCCAGGGCTTTGTGAAAAACCGCTACGTGGGCCGTACCTTTATCATGCCGGGCCAGCAGTTACGTCGTAAATCTGTGCGCCGTAAGCTGAATGCCAACCGTGCGGAATTCCGTGATAAAAACGTGCTGCTGGTAGATGATTCCATCGTGCGCGGGACCACCTCAGAACAGATTATCGAGATGGCGCGTGAGGCCGGAGCGAAGAAGGTGTATCTGGCCTCCGCTGCGCCGGAAATCCGCTTCCCGAACGTTTACGGCATTGATATGCCGACGGCGACGGAGCTGATTGCTCATGGCCGCGAAGTTGACGAGATCCGCCAAATCATTGGCGCTGACGGTCTTATCTTCCAGGATCTGAACGATCTGATCGAAGCCGTCCGCGCTGAGAACCCGGAAATTCAGCAGTTTGAATGTTCTGTGTTCAACGGCGTGTACGTTACTAAAGACGTTGACCAACAGTATCTTGATTTCCTTGATTCCCTGCGTAATGACGACGCCAAAGCGGTATTGCGTCAAAACGAAGCGGAAAACCTCGAGATGCACAACGAAGGTTAATGCTCACCTTCAGGCAAGGGCGCGAGTGGTGCCCTTGCTTGCAACTCCCCGCAAAATCCTGCAAAGTCAGCCCTGAAACAAGAAAGGGCGATTAAACATGAAACGACTCATCATTGGTATTTCTGGCGCCAGCGGTGCAATTTACGGCGTGCGGCTGTTACAGGTTTTACGTGACGTTGCCGATGTGGAAACCCATCTGGTGATGAGCGCGGCGGCGCGGCAGACGCTGGCGCTGGAAACGGACCTCTCTGTACGCGACGTGCAGGCATTGGCCAATGTGAATCATGACGCGCGCGATATCGCCGCCAGTATTTCATCCGGTTCATTCCAGACGGCAGGGATGGTCATTCTGCCTTGTTCAATTAAAACGCTTTCCGGCATTGTCCATAGTTATACCGATGGGCTGCTGACCCGTGCGGCCGACGTGGTGCTGAAAGAGCGCCGTCCGCTGGTGCTGTGCGTACGTGAAACGCCGCTGCATCTGGGGCATCTGCGACTGATGACGCAGGCGGCTGAAATAGGCGCGGTGATTATGCCGCCGGTTCCGGCGTTTTATCATCGTCCTCAGACGCTGGATGATGTGATTAATCAAACGGTTAATCGCGTACTCGACCAGTTCGACATCACGCTTCCGCAGGATCTCTTTACTCGCTGGCAGGGGGCATAAGCCGCTCCGCCTGCGTGCGTATCTGCATTCATTGCCCTGTTTCAGGGCAATTTTGTAACCGCGATCATATCCTCAACATTTAATTCGTTAAAACTCAACGAAACGCTGCGGTTCAACCGTCAGACCTGCTATCTTCAAAATCAGGACAATATTGCAACGTTTTATTAACATATTTAACGTCGAATATCCTCATCGACGCGAAAATGGCATAAGACCTGCATGAAAAAGTCTGCAAACACACAACACAACGTAAAACATAATAAAATTATGCCACTTGAGGGTTATGTATGAAGAAGACGGTACTTGCTTTGTCTTTGCTGGTAGGACTTTCCGCAACCGCGGCCAGCTACGCAGCGCTTCCGCAGACAGTTCGTATTGGTACAGATACCACCTACGCCCCATTCTCCTCTAAAGATGCCAAAGGCGATTTTGTCGGCTTTGATATCGATCTCGGAAATGAGATGTGTAAGCGTATGCAGATTAAATGTACCTGGGTTGCCAGCGACTTTGATGCGCTAATCCCCTCCCTGAAAGCGAAGAAAATCGATGCCATCATCTCCTCGCTTTCCATCACCGAGAAGCGCCAGCAAGAGATCGCTTTCTCAGACAAACTTTACGCAGCAGACTCGCGTCTGATTGCCGCGAAAGGTTCACCGATCCAGCCCACTCTTGATTCGCTGAAGGGGAAACATGTTGGCGTACTGCAAGGCTCCACCCAGGAAGCCTACGCCAATGACACCTGGCGCAGCAAAGGCGTGGATGTGGTGGCCTATGCCAACCAGGATCTTATCTATTCTGACCTGACAGCAGGGCGTCTGGATGCCGCGTTGCAGGACGAAGTCGCAGCCAGCGAAGGGTTCCTGAAACAACCGGCAGGTAAGGACTACGATTTTGCGGGCCCTTCGGTAAAAGACAAAAAATATTTTGGCGACGGAACCGGGATTGGTTTGCGCAAAGATGATGCTGAGCTGAAAGCCGCGTTTGATAAAGCGCTGGGCGAGCTGCGCAAAGACGGTACCTACGACAAAATGGCGAAAAAGTATTTTACCTTTAATGTCTACGGTGATTAATACGCCGATAGGGAAATGGACTGCACCATTGGGGTTAACCATTACGGTGCATAATCATTGCAGTGCACTGTTTTGGTGCCTTTATCGCTGACTTAATGAGCATGATTGCATAGTTAAGCGCTTTTCATGCAAAAAAATACCGCCGACAGGGTAGAATACTTTGCCTTGTCGGCCTGATTAATGGCACGATAACTGCACCTGGTCCTGTAAAGATCCCCTATAAAAGACAGTCTGTTGAGGATAGTTATGAAAAAACTGGTGTTGTCTCTTTCTCTGGTTCTGGCTTTCTCCAGCGCTACCGCAGCCTTTGCAGCTATTCCGCAAAAAGTGCGTATCGGTACCGATCCCACTTATGCCCCGTTTGAGTCGAAAAATGCGCAGGGTGAATTGGTTGGTTTTGACATCGATCTGGCGAAAGAACTCTGCAAACGCATTAATACACAGTGTACCTTCGTTGAGAACCCGCTTGATGCGCTGATCCCTTCGTTAAAAGCGAAGAAAATCGACGCTATTATGTCTTCGCTTTCGATCACTGAAAAACGTCAGCAGGAAATCGCCTTTACCGACAAGCTTTATGCAGCAGACTCTCGTCTGGTGGTCGCTAAAGATTCCGCTATCCAGCCGACCATTGAGTCGCTGAAAGGCAAGCGTGTCGGTGTACTTCAGGGCACAACTCAGGAAACGTTCGGCAACGAACACTGGGCGCCTAAAGGTATTGAAATTGTCTCCTATCAGGGGCAGGACAATATCTATTCTGACCTGACGGCAGGCCGTATTGACGCCGCGTTCCAGGATGAAGTTGCGGCCAGCGAAGGTTTCCTGAAGCAGCCGGTAGGCAAAGATTACAAATTCGGCGGCCCGTCTGTGAAAGATGAGAAACTGTTCGGAGTAGGTACCGGTATGGGGCTGCGCAAAGACGATAACGAACTGCGCGAAGCACTGAATAAAGCGTTTGCAGAAATGCGCGCTGACGGGACTTACGAGAAGCTGGCGAAGAAGTACTTTGATTTTGATGTTTACGGCGGTTAATCCCCCCGTTTTTTGATAAAGCCCGCTCCCTCCTGCGACTGCGGGAGGGAGAAAAGAGGCCTAGAGCTACCACACACGACAGGACAGGCAGCATGTTGTATGGCTTTTCAGGTGTAATTTTACAGGGCGCAATTGTGACGCTTGAGCTGGCTCTCAGCTCAGTGGTGCTGGCGGTTCTGATAGGTCTTGTCGGCGCGGGAGCAAAGCTGTCGCAAAGCCGGGCAATGGGGCTTATTTTCGAAGGGTATACGACGCTGATCCGCGGGGTACCCGATCTCGTCTTAATGTTGCTCATCTTTTACGGGTTACAAATCGCACTTAACGTCGTTACTGACGCTGTCGGTATCAGCCAGATTGATATCGATCCGATGGTGGCGGGGATTATCACGCTCGGTTTTATCTACGGGGCCTATTTTACCGAAACGTTCCGTGGCGCGTTTATGGCGGTTCCCAGAGGCCATATTGAAGCGGCGACGGCGTTCGGTTTTACCAGCTCACAGATTTTCCGTCGGATTATGTTTCCGGCGATGATGCGCTACGCGCTGCCGGGAATTGGTAATAACTGGCAGGTCATCCTGAAGGCGACGGCACTGGTTTCACTGCTCGGCCTGGAAGACGTGGTGAAAGCGACACAGCTTGCCGGGAAGAGTACCTGGGAGCCGTTCTATTTTGCCGTGGTGTGCGGGGTTATCTATCTGGTGTTTACCACCGTGTCTAATGGTGTGCTGCTGTACCTTGAGCGCCGCTACTCCGTGGGTGTGAAGAGGGCTGACCTGTGATTGAGATTATTCAGGAGTACTGGAAATCCCTGTTGTGGACCGACGGCTATCGTTTTACCGGCGTGGCGATCACCCTGTGGTTGCTGATCTCATCCGTGGTGATGGGCGGGATTTTGGCGTTGTTTTTAGCGATTGGTCGCGTATCCAGCAATAAGTTTATCCAGTTTCCCATCTGGCTATTTACCTATATTTTTCGTGGGACGCCGCTTTACGTTCAACTACTGGTGTTTTATTCCGGAATGTACACGCTGGAGATCGTCAAAGGGACGGACCTCCTCAACGCGTTTTTCCGCAGCGGGCTGAATTGCACCGTGCTGGCATTAACGCTGAATACCTGCGCTTATACCACCGAGATCTTTGCCGGGGCTATACGTTCGGTGCCTCACGGTGAGATTGAAGCCGCGCGTGCCTACGGCTTTTCATCCTTCAAAATGTATCGCTGCATTATTTTGCCTTCCGCACTGCGTATTGCACTGCCTGCGTACAGCAATGAGGTTATTTTAATGCTGCACTCCACGGCGTTGGCCTTTACGGCGACGGTGCCGGATTTGTTGAAAATTGCCCGCGATATCAACTCGGCGACCTACCAGCCGTTTACCGCCTTCGGTATTGCAGCCGTGCTGTATTTGATGATTTCGTATGTCCTGATCAGTCTGTTCCGTAAAGCGGAAAAACGCTGGTTGCAGCATGTAAAACCTTCGACGCACTGAGAACATCATGTCTGAAAATAAATTAAACGTTATCGATTTACACAAACACTACGGCGAACATGAAGTGCTGAAAGGGGTATCGCTGCAGGCTAATGCGGGCGATGTTATCAGTATTATTGGTTCGTCAGGTTCCGGTAAAAGTACCTTTCTGCGCTGCATTAACTTTCTCGAAAAACCCAGCGCTGGGTCGATTGTGGTCAGTGGTCAGAATATTGGTCTGGTGCGCGACAAAGACGGCCAGCTTAAGGTGGCGGACAAAAATCAGCTGCGTCTGCTGCGCACGCGCCTGACCATGGTCTTTCAGCACTTTAACCTGTGGAGCCACATGACGGTGCTGGAAAACGTCATGGAAGCGCCCATTCAGGTGTTGGGGCTGAGCAAGCAGGAAGCCCGCGAGCGCGCGGTGAAATATCTGGCAAAAGTGGGTATCGATGAACGCGCGCAGGGTAAATATCCGGTGCATCTGTCCGGTGGTCAGCAGCAGCGTGTCTCCATTGCGCGCGCGCTGGCGATGGAGCCTGAGGTGCTGCTTTTTGATGAACCGACGTCAGCCCTTGATCCTGAGCTGGTGGGTGAAGTGCTGCGCATTATGCAAAAACTGGCCGAAGAGGGGAAAACCATGGTGGTCGTCACCCACGAAATGGGATTTGCCCGTCATGTCTCCACGCACGTAATTTTCCTGCATCAGGGGAAAATTGAAGAAGAAGGCAATCCGGAGCAGGTCTTCGGTAATCCGCAAAGCCCACGTTTACAACAGTTCCTTAAAGGATCGCTGAAGTAAGCGAGTGATTGCCTGGCGGCGCGTCGCTTGCCGGGCTTACGACTTGCTGCACCCCAGACGATAAACCCAGTCGTCATAACGCACACCGTTCACTTCATACGCTTGCTCAAGCACCTGGGTTCGCACAAAGCCGGTCTTCTCCAGTATGCGCACGGAGCCTTTATTGTCTGCCAGTACGTAGGCGTTGATTGCCGTTACGCCAACGTGCTGAAAGGCATAATCGCATACCGCGCGCACCGCCTCGCTGGCGATACCTTTTCCCTGTGCCTGTGGAATGATGACGTAACCAATGTCGGCTTCCTGCGGATAAAGATGGCTAATCTGTAAGCCAATATCACCCAGCGGGGTCGCGTCATGATGTTGGCGGATGACGAAAGTATGTGCCGCATTCAACCGTCGGGCGAACAGCAGGCGCGTTTCTTTTGCCGGGGAGATATCGCCCATAAAACGCATAATGTCCGGACTTTCGCGCAGCCGCAGGAAAAACGGCCAGTCAGTCGGTTGAAACGGGGAGAGGGTAAGTCGCGGGGTGGTAATTATCGCCATAAATTCGCCATTACAGAAGTCAGGTCTATAACCTTACCACCGTAATGGCGACAGTAAACAGCAATCGGACTTATCGAATGACGTCGGCCAGCGCTTCCTCTAAGTCATACCAGCGAAACGCAAAACCGGAGGCTTCCAGCCGCTTAGGTAATGCGCGCTGACCGCCAAGGACCAGCACTGAGGATTCCCCCATCAGCAACCGCATAGCCGTGGCGGGAACGCGTAAGATGGCGGGGCGATTCAAAGCATGACCCAGCGCATGGGCAAATTGTTCGTTACGCACCGGGTATGGTGAGACCATATTGAATGGACCGCGCAAATCGTTATCCAGCAGCCAGATGATCGCGTTGACCATATCATCAATATGGATCCAGGCCAGATACTGACGCCCGTTGCCGATGGGACCGCCCAGACCAAGGCGAAACGGTGGGACCATTTTCCCCAGGATCCCGCCCGCCGGTGCCAGCACGACGCCGGTACGCAGCAGGCAGACGCGCGTGTTATCGCTTTGCGCAGCGCTGGCAATTTGCTCCCAGCGGGCGCACAGCTTGTGGGTAAATTCGTTGTGCGGAGGGTCTTCCTCCGTGACAACCACTTCGCCCAGATCGCCGTAGTAGCCCATTGCGGAACCGGAAATTAACACCGCCGGCGGTGCATCGCTGGCCTTGATTAAATCGACCAGTTTCTGGGTTATTCCCCAACGACTCTGGCACAGACGTTCCTTTTGCTCAGTCGTCCAGCGCTTATCGGCGATAGGCTCGCCGGCAAGGTTTACGATAGCGTCGATGCCATTGAGGTTGGGTCTGCCCTCCAGCCCTTTCCAGAGTGTAACCCGGGAGTCCAGAATCTGGCTGGCCTTATCAGGGGTGCGTGTCACCACGGTTATCTGATGTCCCAGTTCCAGCAGGCGGGGGATCAAATGGCGTCCAATCAGGCCAGTACCGCCGGTAATCAGAATCTGCATATCGCCTCCCGGATAGTGGTTATCGCTGCCAGCTCAGCGTCATGGACACGGAGTCGGCGTAGCGTAATGCGTGAAGTTTGTCGATCTCCACTTCAGCATAAGTGACCCAGTGATGTTCACGTGCGATATCGAGCACATCCTGGGTTAATTTTTCCAATAATGAGAAGCGGTTATTCTCTACGTGCGAAATAATGTTTTTGGTGATAGTGCGATAATTCAACGCATCGTTGATATCTTCGCTGGATCGGGCTTTGTCTGCCGGGTAGTGAATGGCGATGTTAATGACGATATCCTGGCGGTTCAGGATCTCCTCTTCTTTGATGCCAATAAAAGTGCGCAGACGAAGGTTTTTTATACGAATAATCGCGTCAGGTTGTGACATTGCAGGTTTCCTCCATGTATGAACCTCTGCATGATACACGAGAACCGAATTACGTTACCTCTTCTCACTCTGGGTGTGCTGCAAAGCACGTTCTGTGGCGGGCCGCGTACGAATGCGTTCGTACCAGTTATTGACCGCCGGATAATTGTCGAGATCGATGCGCTGGCGCTGATGGGCATTAATCCACGGCCAGCAGGCAATATCCGCAATGCTATAGTGATCGCCACCCAGCCAGGGGGATATTTCCAGACGTTTGTTCATCACGTTGTACAGCCGCTGGGTTTCAACCTGATATCGCTCAATGGCGTAAGGGATGGTCTGGGGGGCGAAGTGATTGAAATGGTGATTCTGGCCCAGCATGGGACCCAGACCGCTAACCTGCCAGAACAGCCACTGCAGCGTGGTATGGCGTTCGCGTAATTCGCCGCTGAGCAGCTTGCCGCTCTTCTCCGCCAGGTAGAGTAAAATTTCACCCGACTCAAACAAGCTAAGCGGCTTACCGCCGTCTTCCGGGGTGTGATCAACAATGGCCGGGATTTTATTATTTGGCGAGATTTGCAGAAAATCCGGGTGAAATTGATTCCCTTTGCTGATATCGATATGAATCAGGCGGTATTGCAACTGCGCTTCTTCGAGGAACAACGTGATTTTGTGACCGTTGGGCGTTGGGGTGTAGTAGAGATCGATCATATTCAGCGTCCGTTGAGTGATGAACCAGGTCATTACAAGTATAGAAAGCCTCCAGATGTACGTGAGTTTTCATCAAGTGACAGGGTAAGAAAGACTCTATATTTTGAAAGCAAGCCAATCCACTCCCGAGGACATTATGAGCAAACCTGCAATTACGCTGTGGTCAGATGCCAACTTTTTCTCCCCGTACGTGTTATCTGTGTATGTCGCTCTGCAAGAGAAGGGGCTGCCTTTTACGCTGAAAACCGTCGATCTCAGCGCGGGCGAGCATTTACAACCGGCATGGCAAGGGTATGCGCTGACGCGCCGCGTACCGGTTCTTGAGATTGACGGTTTTGAAGTGAGCGAATCCTCGGCCATCGCTGAGTTTTTGGAGGATCGTTTCGCACCACCGCAATGGGAGCGGATCTACCCGCACGATCTGCAAAAACGTGCGCGGGCTCGCCAGGTTCAGGCGTGGATCCGTAGCGATCTGATGCCTATTCGTGAGGAACGCTCAACGGATGTGGTTTTTGCTGGCGTGAAAAAAGGTCCGTTGAGCGAGGCAGGAAAAGCCTGCGCGGAAAAACTGTTCGCCACCGCGGGCAGTTTACTGGCCCACGGGAATCAGAATTTATTTGGCGAATGGTGTATCGCTGATTGTGACTTAGCGCTAATGCTTAATCGTCTGGTGCTAAACGGAGATGAGGTTCCACAGGCGTTAGCCGACTACGCCACCTTTCAGTGGCAGCGGGCGTCGGTACAACGTTTTATCGCGCTGTCAGCGAAGCGTTCCTGCTGATAATCGAGCCATAATCCAGTATCATTAAAAGGTATTTTACGACGAGGAGTGAGTGATGAAACTGATGTTCGCATCGGACATTCATGGGTCGTTGCCAGCCACGGAACGCGTGCTTGAGTTGTTTGCCCACAGCGGTGCGCAATGGCTGGTGATATTGGGTGATATTTTAAACCACGGTCCGCGTAATGCCCTGCCACAAGGCTATGCGCCTGCGCAGGTTGCCGACCGTTTGAACGAACTGGCGTCGCGTATCATTGCGGTACGCGGCAATTGCGACAGCGAAGTGGATCAGATGCTCCTGCATTTTCCAATAACCGCGCCGTGGCAGCAGATTCTGACAGAAAACCAGCGGCTCTTTTTGACCCACGGGCATCTTTTTGGTCCGGAAAACCTCCCGGCGCTTAATGCAGGTGATGTGCTGATTTATGGGCATACGCATCTGCCGGTTGCCGAGAAGCGTGGCGATATTTATCACTTTAACCCCGGTTCGGTCAGTATTCCGAAGGGAGGTTTTACGGCAAGCTACGGGATTCTGGATGATAATGTTCTCAGCGTAATGGCACTCAATGATCAAAGTGTTATTGCGCAGATCGAGATTAATCCGTAAGTTACCCCACAAACGTAAACGCGCCGTAAGAGCGCTAGAAAAAAGAAGGTTTCCTGATGGTGGAACAGCGTCGTTTGGCAAGTACGGAATGGGTGGATATTGTGAATGAAGACAACGAAGTCATCGCACAGTCCAGCCGGGAACAAATGCGGGCGCAACGCCTACGTCATCGCGCAACGTATATCGTCGTGCACGACGGTATGGGCAAAATTCTGGTTCAGCGTCGCACCGAGACAAAAGATTTTTTGCCCGGCATGCTGGATGCCACCGCAGGTGGCGTTGTCCAGGCGGATGAGCAAATGCTTGAATCCGCGCGTCGTGAAGCGGAAGAAGAGTTGGGCATTGCGGGCGTGCCGTTTGCTGAACACGGTCAGTTCTATTTTGAAGATAAGAACTGTCGCGTATGGGGCGGGTTGTTTAGCTGCGTATCCCACGGTCCGTTTGCGCTGCAGGAAGAAGAAATCAGCGAAGTCTGCTGGCTGACGCCGGAAGAGATTACCGCGCGCTGCGACGAGTTCACCCCGGACTCGCTGAAAGCGCTGGCGCTGTGGATGACCCGCAACGCCAAGAATGAAGCGGCGAAAGCCGAAAAACAGGAAGAGGCGGAGTAAAATCTGCTCGTCCGGCCTACAGCGTCGAGAAATCGTGTAGGCCGGACAATTGTTTTTTAATGATAACCCATTATCTGCGCACCAATTACCACCACGCTGGACATAATAAACAGCAGACCGAGCAGCGTGGCGCCGACCTTCAGCCAGTTGCGGAAGTCCACCCGGCAAACGCCTAACGTCGCCATCAGTGACGCCGACGTAGGATAGATAATATGACTGAATCCGTCGCCAAACTGAAAGGCCAGCACGGTGACCTGACGGTTGACGCCAACCAGGTCGCCTAACGGTGCCAGCAGCGGCATGGTTAACGCCGCCTGACCCGAGCCGGAAGTGACGAAGAAATTAAACACCGCCTGGAACAGCAGCATAAACCACGCCGCAATGGCGTTATCCAGACCGCTAATGCCGTTGGCGATGCTGTGCAGCAGGGTATTCAGCACGCTGGCATCTCCCGCCTCGCCATTGCCTACCAGCAGCAATATCCCTTTGGCAAAACCGACCAGCAGGGCAGGGGCAATCATCATGCGCGCGCCCTCAGTAAATGAGGAAGCCATAATGTTGACCGTCATCCCGTTGAGCCGAAAGACCACGCCGATGATGCCAATTACCAGCCCCATGGTGAAGAACTGGCTGGCGATCTCAGGAATGAACCATGCGTTGACAATAACGCCCCAGATGACCCACACGATCACGCCCGTTAGCACCATCAACACCAGCCAGTCGCCGAGCGTAAAGCGACGCTCAATGACCTCATCCTGTTGTTCGCGGAAGAAACGGTCTGATTCATGAACGCGGGACAGCAGGGGATTCTTTTTGATGCGCGCCGCGTAGGCCAGCGTGAAGGTCAGGCCAATCATCGTGGCAACAACCCACACCACGATGCGCAAACCTGAGCCGGAGAGCACTGGAACGCCCGCAATACCCTGCGCGACCACCACGCAGAACGGGTTCATCCACGAACTGGCAAAACCTATTTGGGTGGCAATATAGGTCACCAGCACGGTGGTAATGCTGTCGTAACCTAAGCGCACCATCAGCGGCGCGATAACAATGGCAAAGGCGACCGCCTCTTCCCCCATGCCAAATACCGCCCCGCCTAAAGAGAAGAGAATAAACAGCACCGGGATAAACAAGACCTCGTTACCCCGGGTATGGCGGATGAGCGCCAGGATGCCGTTATCAATGGTTCCGGTGCGCATAACGATGCCAAACGCGCCGCCAATCACCAGCATAAACATAATGATACCAACGGCAGTACCGAATTTAGAGCCGGAGGTTAACCCTTCGAACGGAAAGTTCATCAATCCAGGGCTTTCATCGCCGGTGGTAAAAAATTTAACCCGGTGATACTGCTCTTCTCCCGCCTCGTTGGTCAGAATGCGAAAAGAGTGGGGGTCGACTACCTTACGGGTTTTGGTTTGCCCATCAACCTGGTACTGTACCTCCTGGCTGTCGAACATCCCGACGGGAATAACCCAGGTTGCCAGGCTGGTTAAAATGGCGACGAAAAAAATAATCACTAGCGTATCGGGCATGGCCCATTTTTTCGCGGGTTGTGATTCTGTTACTGCTGACATGAAAGACTATCCCTGTTGCAAAGCAAAGAGGTTAAGTATGCAAACAGGAGAATAGTTATTCATTGATGCAGCGCATCCTGGCAAATGTTTCAGATTATGCCAACGGGAAAACAGATATAAAAAAACCGGAAATATCAGCTATTTCCGGTTTGATAAGCAGATGTGTTGCCGGATAGGACATCCGGCACACGCAGCAAGTTACTGCTGCTGTTGGGAAGACTGGATCGCGGTCAGAGCGATGGTGTAGACGATATCATCTACCAGCGCGCCACGAGACAGGTCGTTCACCGGCTTGCGCATACCCTGCAGCATCGGCCCGATGGAGATCAGGTCGGCAGAACGCTGTACCGCTTTGTAGGTGGTGTTACCGGTGTTCAGATCCGGGAAGATGAACACGGTAGCGCGACCTGCAACCGGAGAGTTCGGCGCTTTGGATTTTGCTACGTCAGCCATAACGGCGGCGTCGTACTGCAGCGGACCGTCGATCATCAGGTCTGGGCGTTTTTCCTGCGCCAGACGAGTTGCTTCGCGAACTTTCTCTACGTCGCTACCTGCACCAGAGGTGCCGGTAGAGTAGGAGAGCATTGCTACGCGCGGTTCGATACCGAAGGCAATCGCGGAGTCCGCAGACTGAATAGCGATTTCTGCCAGCTGTTCTGCAGTCGGATCCGGGTTGATCGCGCAGTCGCCGTAGACGTAAACCTGATCCGGCAGCAGCATGAAGAACACGGAAGACACCAGAGAGCTACCCGGCGCAGTTTTGATCAGCTGCAGCGGAGGACGAATGGTGTTAGCAGTAGTGTGAACAGCACCGGAAACCAGGCCGTCAACGTCGTCCTGTTCCAGCATCAGGGTACCGAGAACGACGTTGTCTTCCAGCTGTTCGCGGGCAACGGTTTCGGTCATACCTTTGTTTTTACGCAGTTCGACCAGACGAGCAACGTAGCTTTCGCGAACCACATCCGGGTCAACGATTTCTACGCCAGCGCCCAGTTCAACGCCCTGAGACGCTGCAACACGGGTGATTTCATCCGGGTTACCCAGCAGTACGCAGGTCGCGATACCACGTTCAGCACAGATGGCTGCCGCTTTAACGGTACGCGGTTCGTCGCCTTCTGGCAGAACAACGCGTTTGCCCGCTTTACGTGCCAGCTCGGTCAGCTGATAGCGGAACGCTGGTGGAGACAGACGACGGCTGCGCTCAGAGGTTGCAGTCAGGGATTCAACCCAGTCAGCGTTAATGTAGTTAGCAACGTATTCCTGAACTTTCTCGATGCGTTCGTGATCGTCAACCGGTACTTCCAGGTTGAAGCTCTGCAGGCTCAGCGAGGTCTGCCAGGTGTTAGTGTTCACCATGAATACCGGCAGGCCGGTTTCGAATGCACGTTCGCACAGTTTGGTGATGCGCGCGTCCATTTCGTAGCCGCCAGTCAGCAGCAGGGCACCGATTTCTACGCCGTTCATTGCCGCCAGGCATGCCGCAACCAGCACGTCAGGACGATCGGCAGACGTTACCAGCAGAGAACCTGCACGGAAGTGCTCGAGCATGTGTGGAATACTGCGTGCGCAGAAAGTCACAGACTTCACGCGACGAGTGTTGATATCGCCTTCGTTAACGATGGTGGCGTTCAGGTGACGCGCCATATCGATTGCACGTGTGGCGATCAGATCAAAGCTCCACGGCACTGCGCCCAGAACCGGCAACGGGCTGGATTCTTGCAGTTTAGCCGGGTCAACTTTAACCACTTTCGCTTTGGAAGAGTCGTCAAAAATCTCGGACAGATCCGGGCGAGTACGGCCCTGCTCATCAACCGGTGCGTTCAGTTTGTTAACAATAACGCCGGTGATGTTGGTATTTTTTACGCCACCGAAGCTGCTGCGAGTCAGTTCAATACGCTCGTTCAGCTGTTCCGGGGTGTCAGTACCCTGAGACATCACGAAGACGATTTCCGCGTTCAGCGTTTTCGCGATTTCGTAGTTCAGAGACTGCGCGAACTGATGCTTACGGGTCGGGACCAGGCCTTCAACCAGCACCACTTCTGCATCTTTGGTATTCGCATGATAGTTTGCGATGATCTCTTCCATCAGCACATCTTTCTGATTGCTGGAGAGCAGAGATTCAACGTGGCTCATCTTCAGCGGCTCAGCGGCTGGCAGAGATGAGTTTGCACGTACGATAGCGGTAGTCTGGTCTGGCGCATCGCCACCGGCACGCGGTTGAGCGATCGGCTTAAAGACGCTCAGACTTACGCCTTTGCGTTCCATTGCACGGATAACGCCAAGGCTGACGCTGGTCAGACCGACGCTGGTTCCGGTAGGGATCAGCATAATAATACGGGACACGGTTTATCCTCTTTCGTTACCGCCAGCGTTTGGCGGGTTACAAAACAGCACCGCCAGCATTGCTGGCGGTGTGAAATCAGGCAGTCAGACGGCTCGCGTCTTGCGCGATAACCAGTTCTTCGTTGGTTGGGATAACCACCGCAGGACGGGTACCTTCTTTGTTGATGAAACCAGATTTGCCGAAACGTGCGGCCAGGTTACGCTCGTGGTCAACTTCAAAGCCCAGAACGCCCAGTTTGCCCAGAGACAGCTCACGAACCATCGCGGCGTTTTCACCGATACCACCGGTGAAAACGACGGCATCCAGACGACCGTCCATCAGCGCAGTGTAAGAACCGATGTATTTCGCCAGACGGTGGCAGTAAACGTCCATTGCACGTTTAGCGTCTTCTTTAGTCGCGTAGTTGTCTTCAACATAGCGGCAGTCGCTGGTGACTTCGGTCAGGCCCAGCAGGCCAGACTCTTTGGTCAGCATTTTGTTGATCTGGTCAACGCTCATGCCCAGGGTGTCGTGCAGGTGGAAGATGATCGCCGGGTCGATGTCACCGGAACGCGTACCCATCACCAGACCTTCCAGCGGGGTCAGACCCATGGAGGTATCAACACATTTACCGTTACGGATAGCAGAAACAGAACCACCGTTGCCCAGGTGGCAAGTGATGATGTTCAGTTCTTCAACCGGTTTGTTCAGAACTTTTGCAGCTTCCTGAGTCACATAGAAGTGGCTGGTACCGTGCGCGCCGTAACGACGAACGCCGTGTTCTTTGTACAGGCTGTACGGCAGGGCGTAGAGGTAAGATTCTTCCGGCATAGTCTGATGGAACGCGGTGTCGAATACGGCCACGTTTTTGTCTTTCAGATTCGGGAAGGATTTCAACGCTTCTGCGATACCGATCAGGTGTGCAGGGTTGTGCAGCGGTGCAAAAGAGGCTGCGTCTTTGATACCCTGAATAACGGAATCGTCGATTACCACAGAGCCGGTGTATTTTTCGCCGCCGTGAACAACACGGTGACCAATCGCAGTCAGCTGAGCAGACAGTTCTGGTTTTTGTGCCAGAATAGTATTAACGATAAAGTTCAGCGCTTCACTGTGAGCGGCGCCTGCACCTAAAGCCGCTTCTTGTTTACCGCCGTCCATTTTCCACTTGATACGTGCTTCTGGGAGATGGAAACATTCGGCTAAACCAGAGAGGTATTCTTCACCGTTTACTGCATCGATGATGGCAAATTTCAGTGAGGAGCTACCGCAGTTCAGAACCAGTACTAACTTACTCGACATGGAAGTACCTATTTATGATACGTGGCTAAAAAAACGTCAGGAAGTCATAGAGCGTAGCGCATGATGACACTGACGTTTATGATTAACATCATGCGCCGTTGTCTTTTTGGGCATGATGGAATAAATACCTTTGAGTTTATGTCATTTTGCGTATTTTTCAGGCAATGGCATACTGTATGCCAATTTGACGACTCAATGATTTTGGACTAAAGGCCTTACAGGCCGACACAGGATACCTGATTGTGGGTATCGAAGACAAAATGTTTTGAACGATGTCCCTTGTAGTTGTTGTTTTGCACAAATTTTTTAAATTTTATATGTGAAGTTGAGGTAACCGCCATGTCGACACCGGATAATCGCTCCGTAAATTTTTTCAGTTTGTTTCGCCGGGGGCAGCACTACGCTAAGACGTGGCCGATGGAAAAGCGCCTGGCGCCAGTATTTGTTGAGAATCGCGTGATCCGTATGACGCGTTACGCAACCCGTTTTATGCCACCTGTCGCCGTCTTTACCCTCTGCTGGCAAATCGCGCTGGGTGGACAGCTGGGACCGGCCGTAGCGACCGCGCTGTTTGCGCTCAGCCTGCCGATGCAGGGCATGTGGTGGTTAGGTAAACGTTCCGTAACGCCGCTGCCGCCCTCGATTCTCAACTGGTTCTATGAAGTCCGGGGAAAATTACAGGAAGCCGGGCAGGCGCTGGCCCCGGTCGAAGGGAAGCCTGATTATCAGGCGCTGGCTGACACGCTTAAGCGTGCCTTCAAACAACTGGATAAAACTTTCCTCGATGATTTGTAATTGATCCCTGATTACGCATATAAAAGAAGGCACAAGATGCCTTCTTTTTTTTCATCGCAGCAGTAGTGATACAGGAGTACCAAATGGAAATGACCAACGCTCAACGTCTTATTTTGTCTAACCAGTACAAAATGATGACTATGCTCGATCCCACCAACGCCGAGCGTTATCGTCGTTTACAGACGATTATTGAACGCGGTTACGGCTTGCAGATGCGCGAGCTGGATCGTGATTTTGGTGAGCTGACGGAAGAAACCTGCCGCACGATTATCGATACTATGGAGATGTATCACGCATTACATGTTTCCTGGACTAACCTTAAAGACGCCCAGGCCATTGATGAGAGACGCGTCACGTTTTTGGGTTTTGATGCCGCAACGGAAGCACGCTTCCTCGGCTACGTGCGTTTTATGGTCAATGTGGAAGGACGTTACACCCATTTTGATGCCGGCACACACGGCTTTAACGCCCAAACGCCGATGTGGGAAAAATATCAGCGTATGTTGAGTGTCTGGCACTCCTGCCCGCGTCAGTATCACCTGAGCGCGAATGAAATTAATCAAATCATTAATGCCTGAGGGGGCTAGCGTGCAGTGCAAAGGCTTTCTGTTTGATCTGGATGGAACGTTGGTCGATTCCTTACCCGCAGTAGAACGAGCATGGTGCAACTGGGCCGACCGTTTTGGTCTCGATCACGCCGAGGTGCTCGGCTTTATTCACGGCAAGCAGGCCATTACCTCTCTGCGACACTTTATGGTGGGCAAGTCAGAGGCGGAGATCGCCGCGGAGTTTACGCGCCTGGAGCAAATAGAGGCCACGGAAACCGCGGGGATTGTCGCGCTGCCGGGGGCGGTTGATTTACTCAACCATCTCAACAAAGCGGGCATTCCATGGGCGATTGTAACCTCCGGTTCAATGCCGGTCGCACGGGCGCGCCATCGTGTTGCGGGTCTACCGGCCCCGGAAGTGTTTGTTACTGCCGAGCGGGTAAAAAGAGGCAAGCCAGAGCCCGACGCCTATTTGTTAGGTGCGCAGCTACTGGGCCTTGCACCGCAGGAGTGTGCGGTGGTGGAAGATGCGCCCGCCGGGGTGCTATCAGGGCTTGCTGCAGGGTGTCATGTGATTGCGGTAAATGCCCCAACGGATACGCCGCGACTGGATGAGGTCGATTTTTCGCTGACCAGTCTGGAACATATTTCCGTGACCAAGCAACCCAACGGAAATGTGGTCGTTGTAAGAAATACCTGATCATGATTTAGCCCCAGATTGTTGGGGCTTTTTTATGGCAGAATCGGTCCATCCCTCTCATTTAACAAGGATATGTTGTGAACGGTGAATTGATATGGGTTCTCTCATTGCTGGCGATTGCCGTGGTCTTGTTTGCGACGGGCAGAGTGCGTATGGATGCGGTCGCTTTGCTGGTCATTGTTGCCTTTGTTCTGAGTGGAACACTGAGCATTTCTGAGGCCTTTTCTGGTTTCAGCGATCCTAATGTTATTTTGATAGCCGCCCTGTTTATTATTGGCGACGGCCTGGTGCGTACCGGGGTGGCGACCGTGATGGGGGCCTGGCTGGTGAAGGTGGCTGGCAGCAGTGAAGTGAAAATGCTGGTGCTGCTGATGATTACCGTCGCCGGACTCGGCGCGTTCATGAGTTCTACCGGCGTTGTCGCCATCTTTATTCCGGTTGTTTTAAGCGTCTCCATGCGTATGCAAACCTCACCGTCACGCCTGATGATGCCGCTCAGTTTTGCCGGGCTGATTAGCGGCATGATGACGCTGGTGGCAACGCCGCCAAACCTCGTCGTCAACAGTGAGTTGTTGCGTGAGGGACTTAACGGTTTCAGCTTTTTTAGCGTTACCCCGCTGGGGCTGGTTGTTCTGGTGCTCGGCATAATTTATATGCTGCTGATGCGTTTTATGCTGAAGGGCGATGATGCCGGTCAGCAGGGCGATGGATGGAAGCGCCGGACCTTTCGCGATCTGATTAAAGAATATCGCCTGACAGGGCGCGCTCGTCGCCTGGCGATTCGCCCAGGTTCTCCCATGATTGGCCAGCGTCTGGACGATCTCAAGCTGCGTGAGCGTTACGGTGCAAACGTCATCGGCGTTGAACGCTGGCGGCGCTTTCGGCGCGTCATTGTCGACGTGAACGGGGTTTCTGAGTTTCGAGCCCGTGATGTTTTGCTGATTGATATGTCCACCGCTGATGTGGATCTGCGTGAATTTTGTAGCGAGCAACTGCTGGAGCCGATGGTACTGCGCGGCGAATATTTCTCCGAACAGGCGCTGGATGTGGGCATGGCAGAAATTTCGCTGATCCCGGAATCGGAATTAATTGGTAAGACGGTACGGGAAATTGGATTTCGTACCCGCTATGGGCTTAACGTGGTCGGCTTAAAGCGCGATGGTGCGGCGCTGGCTGGGGCGGTCGTCAATGAACCGCTGCTGATGGGGGATATTATTCTGGTGGTGGGCAACTGGAAGCTGATCACCGCGCTTGGGAAAAAAGGGCGCGATTTTGTGGTGCTGAATATGCCCGTTGAAGTCAGCGAAGCTTCTCCGGCACACAGTCAGGCGCCGCATGCGATTTTCTGCCTGGTCCTGATGGTTGCACTGATGCTGACCGATGAAATCCCCAACACGGTTGCCGCGATTATCGCCTGTCTGCTGATGGGAAAATTCCGCTGTATTGATGCCGAAAGCGCATATAAAGCGATTCACTGGCCGAGCATTATTTTGATCGTCGGGATGATGCCCTTTGCGCTGGCCCTGCAAAAAACCGGCGGTGTTGATCTGGTGGTAAAAGGGCTGATGGACGTCGGTGGGGGATATGGCCCGTACATGATGTTGGGCTGCCTGTTTGTTTTGTGCGCCACTATCGGGTTATTTATCTCAAATACCGCGACGGCGGTGCTGATGGCGCCGATTGCGTTAGCGGCGGCGAAGTCGATGGGGGTTTCACCGTATCCTTTTGCGATGGCGATTGCGATGGCGGCTTCGGCAGCCTTTATGACGCCGGTGTCTTCGCCGGTTAATACGCTGGTGCTGGGGCCGGGCAACTACAGCTTTAGCGACTTCGTGAAGATTGGCGTGCCGTTTACGGTGATTGTCATGGCGGTGTGCATCGTGATGATCCCGATGCTGTTTCCGTTTTGATTTTGTTGCCTGATGACGACGTTAACGTCTTATCCGGCCTAGTGCTACATTTTTGTAGGCCCGGTAAGGCGTTAGCCGCCGCCGGGCTATGCATTTATAGCGGAGAATCCTGGCTGATTTCATCCAGCGAGAGCTGGAAACTCGGTACAAATACGTCTAAAAAGTAGTCCATTTCTTCACTGCGGCGTGACTCCAGCGTTTTTTCCAACCGTGTTTTCGCCAGCCTGAATTCATTATTTCCGGCCGAAAGTTCCTCAAGGCACTTCAGATAGGCGCAAAGCGCATCGGCTTGTTTAACGATCGCTCTCTCTTCATCGCTGCTGGCCTGTTCATCAATTAACGGCGCAAAAATATCTCGCAGTTCATCAGGGACCATATCGACCAGTTTCTGCTGGGCAATTTTCTCAATGGCTTTATATTCCTGGGCAATTTGCGAGTTAAAGTACTTCACCGGGGTAGGGAGGTCACCGGTCAGCACTTCGGAAGCATCGTGATACATCGCCAGCAGAGCAATGCGTTCAGCGTTAATCTGACCGCCAAACTTTCGGTTCTTGATTGCCGCCAGCGCATGCGCAACCATCGCCACTTGCAGACTGTGTTCAGACACGTTCTCGGTACGCACGTTGCGCATCAGCGGCCAACGGTTAATGAGTTTCAGACGGGATAGGTGGGCAAAAAAATGGCTCTGCTTCATAGTGACCTTCGCGTGATGACAACATCGTGTCATTTTGCGCAGAGAAGGCTACCGGATGCAAATGCCGGTAGCCTGTTTCAGATTTATAGCTGATGATACCCTGACAGGAAACGCTCAAATTTACTCAGTGACATTTCGATATCGTCAATACGCGGCAGCGTGACGATACGGAAATGATCCGGCCACGGCCAGTTAAATGCCGTACCCTGAACCAGCAGCACTTTCTCCTGTAACAGGAAGTCGAGTACCATCTTCTGGTCGTCGTGAATGTTAAAGCGCTTAGCGTCAATTTTCGGGAACATGTACAGCGCGCCGCGGGGTTTCACGCAGGAGACGCCGGGAATGTCGTTGAGCAGCTCCCAGGCACGGTTGCGCTGTTCATACAGGCGTCCACCCGGCATGATAAACTCGCTAATGCTCTGATATCCGCCCAGCGCGGTTTGGATGGCATGCTGCGCCGGAACGTTGGCGCACAAACGCATAGAGGCCAACATCTCCAGACCTTCGATATACCCTTTGGCGTGTTTCTTCGGTCCGTTCAGTACCATCCAGCCCTGACGGAAACCCGCAACACGGTACGTTTTTGACAGGCCGTTGAAGGTGATGGTCAGCAGATCCGGGGCCAGTGGGGCAATAGAATGATGCTCGGCGTCATCATAAAGAATTTTGTCGTAAATCTCGTCAGCAAAGATAATGAGATTATGCTGGCGAGCAATCTCAACAATCTCCATCAGCAGCTCTTTGGAATAGACGGCGCCGGTAGGGTTGTTGGGGTTGATAATGACGATCCCACGCGTGCGCGGGGTAATTTTGGCGCGAATATCATCGAGGTCCGGGAACCAGTCAGAGGATTCATCACACAGATAGTGCACAGCGTTACCGCTGGAAAGCGATACCGCTGCCGTCCACAGCGGATAATCAGGCGCAGGCACCAGCATTTCGTCCCCGCTATTCAGCAACGCCTGCATCGCCTGAACAATCAATTCGGAAACACCGTTACCGATATAAATGTCTTCCACGGTAACATCGCGCATCCCGCGAGCCTGGTAATGCTGCATTATTGCTTTGCGGGCGGAATAAAGACCTTTTGAGTCGCAATATCCTTGCGCGGTGGGCAAATTACGGATCACATCAACCAGAATTTCATCGGGTGCTTCAAACCCGAATGGCGCCGGGTTGCCGATGTTCAGTTTAAGAACCTTATTGCCTTCTTCTTCCAGGCGCTTTGCTTCCTTCAGAACCGGGCCGCGAATGTCATAACAGACGTTTTCTAATTTGCTGGATTTTTCAATGGGGGACATGAACGTTGACCTTTTTAGCTGTGAATGCCACTCCCTGCCGTGGAAGTCAGCCCAGCACAATGTACTCCCACGACGGTAAGTTTTGAAGGGTCTTTAGTAGAAGATTTTGAAAAGTCGCGAAGTTATAATTAACTTTTAATGACTAAATAATATAATAAAATTAGAGCAATAATCTTAATAATTGTATTTTATTGGTTATATATTTTGTTTTGTTGGCTTTGATGTGGTGGTTTGTCTGGTAAAAAAAAGTTAAGTCGGTAAAGCAAAAGGTCGCCGACATCTAACCTGAATGACGTAATTCGAAAATACTGAGGTTTTATCCGCGCAGACTGTTATCAGCCTGATCCGGCCGTGGTCGGGTGTGAATCCATTGTTAAGTGAAATTAATGAATTGAGGAATTCTTAATTAATTATTATTTAATATTTAAACAGCGTTGGGTTGAATTGGCTAATAATACGAAAACTGCTGCTTTGACATCACACCAATTTGGCTCGAATTATTCGCGATAACACTTATAAATATAGTGGTTTTAGGTTAAGATAAGCCCCATGAAATGATGCGTAGTACGAATTTCACGATAATTCAAATGTTTGTTTGTTGTTCCTAACATACTGAAAACTTAGTTCTTAATGTGTAAATTATTGTTCGTTAACTATTTTTTAAATTTACAAAATTTACATGTTTTCCAATAGTCAGAATCATCCAGCTGCTAAAAATAGGGCTCTTTCTCATTGCTATATTCCGATGAGTGTCACGGGTATTATATAGCTCAGAAAGAGAATTGTTTCGCTTGTTAAACCAAATACATCCTTATTTTCACTTGGTTACACTGAGCGAAACTGCCAGGGAGGCACATTACAAATGGAGTTGTTTGATTCTGAATGCACAGCATTAACCCGGTATGACCCACGAGTAAGTGAAAAACTATGATAAATGCAAATCGTCCGATAATTAACCTCGATCTCGATCTGCTGAGAACCTTCGTTGCTGTTGCCGATCTGAACACCTTCGCGGCTGCGGCAGCTGCGGTATGTCGCACTCAGTCTGCAGTGAGTCAGCAAATGCAACGCCTTGAGCAACTCGTGGGGAAAGAGTTGTTCGCGCGCCATGGACGCAACAAACTGCTGACCGAACATGGTATCCAGCTGTTGGGTTACGCCAGAAAAATACTGCGTTTTAATGATGAGGCTTGCTCATCATTAATGTTCAATAATCTTCAGGGAGTGTTAACTATC
Organism: Citrobacter sp. FP75; assembly: GCF_018342065.1. Taxonomy (GTDB): domain Bacteria; phylum Pseudomonadota; class Gammaproteobacteria; order Enterobacterales; family Enterobacteriaceae; genus Citrobacter. The sequence goes on from NZ_JAFDOE010000003.1 coordinate 296,694, forward strand.
GGCGCTTCTGATGAATCTGCCGATACGATACTGCCGTTTTTGCTCAACCGCATAAGCTCGGTTTATCCGAAGCTTGCGCTGGACGTAAGAGTTAAGCGTAATGCCTACATGGTGGATATGCTGAAGTCGCAAGAAGTGGATTTGGTGGTGACCACCAACCGCCCTGGTGATTTTGAGTGCCTGAATCTGCGCACCTCACCGACGCACTGGTATTGTGCGGCCGAATATATCCTGCAAAAAGGTGAACCAATACCGTTGGTTCTGCTGGACGATCCGAGTCCGTTTCGCGATATCGTGCTGTCTACGCTAAACGCGGCGCAGATCCCGTGGCGTCTGGCCTATGTCGCCTCAACATTGCCCGCGGTTCGTGCTGCGGTAAAAGCCGGTCTGGGTGTCACGGCTCGTCCCGTTGAAATGATGAGTCCTGACTTACGCGTGCTGGGTGCGGCGGACGGATTACCGCCATTGCCAGATACAGAGTATCTGCTGTGCAGCGATCCGACCACGAAAAATGAGTTAGCAGAAGTTATCTTTAAATCGATGCAGACGTATCAAAATCCTTGGCAATACAATCAGTTTACCCCTGAAGGGGGAGATGATTCGCTTATTGTTGAAGGCGACTTTGAGTAACGCGTCACAAATAATCGTTTTAAAATGTAAGTGTAAAAAAGAGCCGCTGATGATGAAAAAACATCCAGCGGCTCTTTTTTTATGCAAATATTGCTGGTTTATGTCATTTGCTATACGAAAACTTAACAAAATCAGCAGGTAAAAAAACAGCCAGGAAGTAGGGTGAAAAACAATCAACAGCGTTGCTAATAGTTTCCATGTTAAAAAACTAGAGAAATTGTTGCTGTTTTTTATGGTGAATTAACAAAAGCGTGTCACAGATCAAGAAAATACTCCCATTTAGGGGGAGGCATCTGCACGAATTCCTGTCAAAATAGAGGTGTATTATCTTTTTTACTTCACTACGGACACGATTCAACAACGTTAAAATTGACTGATGACACGATCGAAATGAGTCTAAATAGCACTTTATGTTAACGAAATTGAATTGGTGTAAAATAATGTGAGGAAACTTTTGTTAAAGTTGACAAAAGGTTATAGAAAGGAGTAAAAAACCCCATCAATTGGCTGTATAAATGGTTTTCTACAGTGATTGTAAGGTTTTTTTTATTCCTCCCCATGAATCGATGTGGCGTTCATCTGCCGTAAAGAGCAGAGAATTTGGCGCTACTTTTGATGAGTAAGCAATGAGTATGTCAACATCCACTGAAATCATCGCTCATCACTGGGCATTCGCTATCTTTCTTATTGTCGCCATTGGCCTGTGCTGCCTGATGCTCGTCGGCGGCTGGTTTTTAGGTGGTCGCGCGCGCGCGAGATCTAAAAACGTGCCGTTTGAATCAGGTATCGACTCGGTCGGCACCGCCCGCTTGCGCCTGTCTGCCAAGTTTTATCTGGTAGCCATGTTCTTCGTTATCTTCGACGTTGAAGCGCTGTATCTTTTCGCATGGTCGACGTCTATCCGTGAAAGCGGCTGGATTGGCTTTGTGGAAGCTGCAATTTTTATTTTTGTGTTACTGGCAGGTCTGGTTTATCTGGTGCGTATTGGCGCGCTGGACTGGACGCCCGCGCGTTCACGCCGCGAGCGTATGAACCCGGAAACGAACAGTATCGCTAATCGTCAACGCTAACCGCGAGGCATTAAGATGGATTATACGCTCACCCGCATAGATCCTAACGGTGAGAACGACCGTTACCCCCTGCAAAAACAGGAGATCGTAACCGACCCCCTGGAGCAAGAAGTTAACAAAAACGTGTTCATGGGCAAACTGCATGACATGGTTAACTGGGGCCGTAAAAACTCAATTTGGCCATACAACTTTGGCCTTTCCTGCTGCTACGTTGAGATGGTGACTTCGTTCACCGCCGTGCATGACGTGGCCCGTTTTGGTGCAGAAGTATTGCGTGCATCTCCGCGTCAGGCAGACCTGATGGTTGTGGCCGGCACCTGCTTTACCAAAATGGCCCCGGTTATTCAGCGCCTCTACGATCAGATGCTGGAACCTAAGTGGGTTATTTCCATGGGCGCATGTGCCAACTCCGGCGGTATGTACGATATTTACTCCGTCGTACAGGGCGTTGATAAGTTTATCCCGGTAGATGTGTACATCCCGGGATGTCCGCCGCGTCCGGAAGCTTACATGCAGGCGCTGATGCTGCTGCAAGACTCCATTGGCAAAGAACGCCGTCCGCTCTCCTGGGTGGTTGGCGATCAGGGCGTTTATCGCGCCAATATGCAGTCAGAGCGCGAGCGTAAACGCGGCGAACGTATTGCTGTAACGAATCTTCGCACACCGGACGAGATTTAATTTGCGCCCGTCGGCAGCAGCACTTCCTTCGCTTATCACTATATAAATAGCGCGAAGCACTGCCGACCACCACGGACCATTTGCAATGGTGAACAATATGACCGACTTAACCGCGCAAGACGCTGCATGGCAAACACGGGATCATCTCGATGACCCGGTCATTGGCGAACTGCGTAACCGTTTTGGGCCGGATGCCTTTACCGTTCAGGCGACTCGCACCGGGGTACCCGTTGTTTGGGTCAAGCGTGAACAATTACTGGAAGTTGGCGATTTCTTAAAGAGACTGCCGAAACCTTACGTCATGCTGTTTGACTTACACGGCATGGACGAACGTCTGCGTACGCACCGCGAAGGGTTACCCGCCGCGGATTTTTCCGTTTTCTATCACCTGATCTCCATTGAACGCAATCGCGATATCATGCTCAAGGTGGCATTGTCTGAAAACGATCTGCGCGTGCCAACGTTCACCAAACTTTTCCCTAACGCCAACTGGTATGAGCGTGAAACCTGGGAAATGTTTGGTATCGATATCGAAGGCCACCCGCACCTGACGCGTCTGCTGATGCCGCATACATGGGAAGGCCATCCGCTGCGTAAAGATTACCCGGCGCGTGCGACCGAATTCGATCCGTTTGAGCTGACCAAAGCCAAGCAGGATCTGGAAATGGAATCACTGACCTTCAAACCAGAAGACTGGGGCATGCAACGCGGTACCGAAAACGAGGACTTCATGTTCCTTAACCTCGGTCCGAACCACCCGTCTTCTCACGGTGCATTCCGTATTGTTCTCCAGCTTGACGGCGAAGAGATCGTCGACTGCGTGCCTGACATCGGCTACCACCATCGTGGCGCTGAAAAGATGGGTGAACGTCAGTCCTGGCACAGCTACATTCCGTACACCGACCGTATCGAGTACCTCGGCGGCTGTGTGAACGAAATGCCGTACGTGCTGGCGGTAGAAAAGCTGGCGGGCATTACCGTACCGGATCGCGTCAACGTGATTCGCGTCATGCTTTCCGAACTGTTCCGTATCAACAGCCACCTGCTGTATATCTCCACGTTCATTCAGGACGTCGGTGCGATGACCCCTGTGTTCTTCGCCTTTACCGATCGTCAGAAAATCTATGACGTGGTGGAAGCAATCACCGGTTTCCGTATGCACCCGGCCTGGTTCCGTATCGGCGGTGTCGCGCACGACCTGCCGCGTGGCTGGGACAAGCTGCTGCGTGATTTCCTCGACTGGATGCCGAAGCGTCTGGATTCCTACGAGAAAGCCGCGCTGCGCAACACCATCCTGAAAGGCCGTTCGCAGGGCGTTGCCGCTTACGGCAAGAAAGAAGCGCTGGACTGGGGTTGTACCGGCGCTGCGCTGCGTGCTACCGGCATTGATTTCGACGTGCGTAAGTCACGTCCGTATTCTGGCTATGAAAACTTCGACTTCGAAATCCCGGTTGGCGGTGGCGTTTCCGACTGCTATACCCGCGTGATGTTGAAAGTTGAGGAGCTGCGCCAGAGTCTGCGCATCCTTGAGCAGTGCCTCAACAACATGCCGGAAGGCCCGTTCAAAGCGGATCACCCGCTGACCACGCCGCCGCCGAAAGAGCGCACGCTGCAGCATATCGAAACCCTGATCACCCACTTCCTGCAAGTGTCGTGGGGCCCGGTTATGCCGGCGCAGGAATCCTTCCAGATGGTGGAAGCAACCAAGGGTATCAACAGTTACTACCTGACCAGCGATGGCAGCACCATGAGTTACCGTACTCGTATCCGTACTCCGAGCTATGCGCATTTGCAGCAGATCCCGGTCGCGGTACGCGGTAGCCTGGTGTCCGACCTTATCGTCCATCTGGGTAGTATCGATTTTGTTATGTCAGATGTGGACCGCTAATTATGCACGAGAATCAACAACCACAAACCGAGGCTTTTGAGCTGAGTGCGGCTGAGCGTGAAGCGATTGAGCACGAGAAGCACCACTACGAAGACCCGCGTGCGGCGTCCATTGAAGCGCTGAAAATCGTTCAGAAGCAGCGTGGCTGGGTGCCGGATGGGGCGATTTATGCGATAGCTGACGTGCTGGGTATCCCGGCAAGCGACGTTGAAGGTGTTGCCACGTTTTACAGCCAGATCTTCCGCCAGCCGGTAGGCCGCCACGTAATCCGTTACTGCGACAGCGTGGTGTGCCATATCAACGGCTATCAGGGGATCCAGGCGGCGCTGGAGAAAAAACTCAACATCAAGCCGGGGCAGACGACCTTTGACGGTCGTTTTACGCTGCTGCCAACCTGTTGCCTGGGGAACTGCGATAAAGGGCCGAACATGATGATCGATGAGGACACTCACGCTCACCTGACCCCGGAAGGCATTCCCGAACTGCTGGAGCGGTATAAATGAAAGACATTATCCGTACTCCCGAAACGCATCCGCTGACCTGGCGTCTGCGTGATGACCAACAGCCGGTCTGGCTGGACGAATACCGTAGCAAAAACGGTTACGCAGGTGCGCGTAAGGCTCTGACCGGCCTGTCACCGGATGAAATCGTTAATCAGGTAAAAGACGCTGGCCTGAAAGGGCGCGGCGGCGCGGGCTTTTCCACCGGTCTGAAGTGGAGCCTGATGCCGAAAGACGAATCCATGAACATCCGTTACCTGCTGTGTAACGCCGATGAAATGGAGCCGGGCACCTATAAAGACCGTCTGTTGATGGAACAGCTGCCGCACCTGCTGGTGGAAGGCATGCTGATCTCCGCGTTTGCGCTGAAAGCGTACCGCGGCTATATCTTCCTGCGCGGTGAATATATTGAAGCGGCGGTGAATCTGCGTCGCGCGATTGCTGAAGCGACCGAAGCCGGTCTGCTTGGCAAAAACATTATGGGCACCGGTTTCGATTTCGAGCTGTTTGTGCACACCGGGGCAGGGCGTTACATCTGTGGTGAAGAAACCGCATTGATTAACTCCCTCGAAGGTCGTCGCGCTAACCCGCGCTCCAAGCCGCCGTTCCCGGCAAGCTCTGGCGCATGGGGTAAACCGACCTGCGTTAACAACGTCGAAACTCTGTGTAACGTTCCGGCTATTCTCGATCAGGGTGTGGAGTGGTACCAGAACATCTCGAAGAGCAAAGATGCTGGCACCAAGCTGATGGGCTTCTCCGGTCGCGTGAAAAACCCTGGCCTGTGGGAACTGCCGTTCGGCACTACCGCGCGTGAAATCCTCGAAGATTATGCGGGCGGCATGCGCGATGGCCTGAAGTTTAAAGCCTGGCAGCCGGGCGGTGCGGGGACTGACTTCCTCACCGAAGCGCACCTCGACCTGCCGATGGAGTTCGAAAGCATCGGTAAAGCGGGCAGCCGTCTGGGTACCGCGCTGGCGATGGCCGTCGATCACGAGATTGGTATGGTTGGGCTGGTGCGTAACCTCGAAGAGTTCTTTGCCCGCGAGTCCTGTGGCTGGTGTACGCCGTGCCGTGATGGTCTGCCGTGGAGCGTGAAAATTCTGCGCGCGCTGGAGCGTGGCGAAGGTCAGCCAGGGGATATCGAGACACTTGAGCAACTGTGTCGTTTCCTCGGTCCGGGCAAAACCTTCTGCGCACACGCGCCGGGTGCGGTCGAACCGCTGCAGAGCGCGATTAAATATTTCCGCGAAGAATTCGAAGCTGGCATCAAGCAGACCTTCAGCAATACTCATGCGATTGGTGGTATTCAGCCGAACCTGCTGAAAGAGCGCTGGTGATAGCAGGGTTAACCCTGTATCGCGATAAGAAATTCGATTAACGCTCGGTCACGACCGAGCCAACTGGAAGCATGCTGACTATGGCTACGATTCATGTAGACGGCAAAGAATATGAGGTCAACGGAGCGGACAACCTGCTAGAAGCTTGTCTGTCCCTCGGCCTTGATATTCCGTACTTTTGCTGGCACCCGGCGCTGGGAAGCGTCGGTGCTTGCCGCCAGTGTGCGGTGAAGCAATATCAAAACGCGGAAGACACGCGTGGTCGCCTGGTGATGTCTTGTATGACACCGGCCACCGAAGGCACCTTTATTTCGATTGATGACGAAGAAGCGAAGCAGTTCCGCGAGAGCGTAGTGGAGTGGTTGATGACTAACCACCCACATGACTGCCCGGTCTGCGAAGAGGGCGGTAACTGCCACCTTCAGGATATGACCGTGATGACCGGCCATAGCTTCCGTCGCTACCGCTTTACCAAGCGCACCCACCGTAACCAGGACCTGGGGCCGTTCATCTCTCACGAAATGAACCGCTGCATCGCCTGCTATCGCTGCGTTCGTTACTACAAAGATTACGCTGACGGTACGGATCTGGGCGTGTATGGCGCACACGACAACGTCTACTTCGGTCGCCCGGAAGACGGCGTACTGGAAAGCGAATTCTCCGGTAACCTGGTAGAAATTTGCCCGACCGGCGTGTTCACTGATAAAACGCACTCCGAGCGTTATAACCGTAAATGGGACATGCAGTTTGCGCCGAGCATCTGCCAGCAGTGTTCCATTGGCTGTAACACCAGCCCAGGTGAGCGTTATGGCGAACTGCGTCGTATCGAAAACCGCTATAACGGTACCGTTAACCATTATTTCCTCTGCGACCGTGGTCGTTTTGGCTATGGTTACGTGAACCTGAAAGACCGTCCGCGTCAGCCGGTACAGCGTCGTGGCGATGACCTGATCACCCTCAACGCCGAGCAGGCGATGCAGGGCGCGGCTGACATTCTGCGTCAGTCGAAGAAAGTGATCGGCATCGGCTCCCCGCGCGCCAGCGTTGAAAGCAACTTCGCGCTGCGTGAACTGGTCGGTGCGGATAACTTCTATACCGGCATCGCTCAGGGCGAGCTGGAACGTCTGCAACTGGCGCTAAGCGTGCTGCGTGACGGCGGTATTCATACCCCGGCACTGCGCGAGATCGAATCTTATGATGCGGTACTGGTGCTGGGCGAAGATGTCACCCAGACCGGCGCGCGCATTGCGCTGGCGGTACGTCAGGCGGTGAAAGGTAAAGCACGTGAAATGGCGGCGGCACAAAAAGTGGCCGACTGGCAGATTGCGGCCATCCTCAACATCGGCCAGCGCGCCAAACATCCGCTGTTCGTGACTAACGTTGACAGCACCCGTCTGGATGATATCGCGGCATGGACCTACCGTGCGCCGGTTGAAGATCAGGCGCGTTTAGGTTTTGCTATCGCCCATGCGCTGGATAACACCGCCCCGGCGGTTGATGGTATCGACCGTGACCTGCAGAACAAAATCGATGTTATCGTTCAGGCCCTGGCCGGAGCGAAGAAACCGCTGATTATTTCCGGTACGAATGCCGGTAGCGCTGAAGTGATTCAGGCCGCTGCCAACGTGGCGAAAGCGCTGAAAGGTCGCGGAGCTGACGTCGGCATCACCATGATTGCTCGCTCTGTTAACAGCATGGGCCTCGGTATGATTGGCGGCGGTTCTCTCGACGATGCGCTGACTGAGCTGGAAACAGGTCGCGCTGACGCCGTTGTAGTGCTGGAAAACGATCTGCATCGCCATGCTTCAGCAACGCGTGTTAACGCCGCGCTGGCGAAAGCACCGCTGGTACTGGTTGTTGACCATCAGCGCACCGCAATTATGGAAAACGCCCATTTGGTGCTTTCCGCTGCAAGCTTCGCTGAAAGCGATGGTACGGTCGTTAACAACGAAGGCCGCGCACAGCGTTTCTTCCAGGTGTATGACCCAAGCTACTACGACAGCAGCATTGTGATGCTGGAAAGCTGGCGCTGGCTGCACTCACTGCACAGCACCGTGCAGAGCCGTGAGGTGGACTGGACGCAGCTTGATCACGTCATCGACGCAGCCGTGGCCGCGCTGCCGCAACTGGCTGGCATTAAAGATGCCGCGCCGGACGCGAGCTTCCGTATTCGCGGGCAGAAACTGGCACGTGAGCCGCATCGTTACAGTGGTCGTACCGCTATGCGTGCGAACATCAGCGTGCATGAACCGCGTCAACCGCAGGACAAAGACACCATGTTTGCCTTCTCTATGGAAGGGAACAACCAGCCGTCTGCGCCGCGTTCACAAATTCCGTTTGCCTGGGCACCAGGCTGGAACTCTCCACAAGCGTGGAACAAATTCCAGGATGAAGTGGGCGGAAAACTGCGTCATGGCGATCCGGGCGTGCGTCTGATCGAAGCATCTGTTAGTGGTCTGGACTACTTCACTACCGTTCCGGCGAGCTTCCAGGCGCAGGATGGTCAGTGGCGCATCGCGCCGTACTATCATCTGTTTGGTAGCGACGAAATGTCCCAGCGCGCGCCGGTCATCCAGACTCGCATGCCGCAGCCGTATATCAAACTCAACCCGGCTGATGCCGCGAAGTTGGGCGTTAATACCGGTACGCACGTTTCCTTTAGTTATGATGGCAGCACGGTCACATTACCGGTTGAAATCTCTGAAGGGTTGACGGCGGGGCAGGTTGGTTTGCCGATGGGTATGCCGGGTATCGCGCCAGTTCTGGCAGGTGCGCGTCTTGAGGATCTGCAGGAGGCACAACAATGAGTTGGATTACACCCGATCTGATTGAGATCCTGCTGAGCATTCTCAAAGCGGTGGTGATCCTGCTGGTGGTGGTCACCTGCGGGGCATTCATGAGCTTTGGTGAACGTCGTCTGCTGGGTCTGTTCCAGAACCGCTACGGACCGAACCGTGTGGGCTGGGGCGGTTCGCTCCAGCTGGTTGCGGACATGATCAAGATGTTCTTTAAAGAAGACTGGATCCCAAAATTCTCGGATCGCGTCATCTTTACCCTGGCACCGATGATCGCCTTCACCTCGCTGCTGCTGGCCTTCGCCATTGTGCCGGTCAGTCCGAACTGGGTGGTGGCCGACCTTAACATCGGGATCCTGTTCTTCCTGATGATGGCCGGTCTGGCAGTGTACGCGGTGCTGTTTGCCGGTTGGTCGAGCAACAACAAATACTCGCTGCTCGGCGCGATGCGTGCGTCTGCGCAGACCCTGAGCTACGAAGTGTTCCTCGGGCTTTCCCTGATGGGGGTGGTGGCGCAGGCCGGTTCATTTAACATGACCGACATCGTCAACAACCAGGCTGATATCTGGAACGTTATTCCGCAGTTCTTTGGTTTTGTCACCTTTGCCATCGCGGGCGTAGCGGTCTGTCACCGTCACCCGTTTGACCAGCCGGAAGCCGAGCAGGAACTGGCCGATGGTTACCACATTGAATATTCCGGTATGAAATTCGGTCTGTTCTTCGTGGGCGAGTACATTGGTATCGTCACCATTTCTGCGCTGATGGTTACCCTGTTCTTCGGTGGCTGGCATGGCCCGTTCTTACCGCCATTCGTCTGGTTCGCGCTGAAAACCGCGTTCTTTATGATGATGTTCATTTTGATTCGTGCGTCGTTACCGCGTCCTCGTTATGACCAGGTAATGTCCTTCGGCTGGAAAGTTTGTCTGCCGCTGACGCTCGTCAATTTGCTGGTAACGGCGGCTGTCATTCTGTGGCAGGCGCAATAAGGGACACAAAGACCATGACCTTAAAAGAATTACTTGTAGGCGCAGGCACCCAGCTTCGTAGTATCTGGATGATCGGCCTGCATGCGTTCGCAAAACGCGAAACGCAGATGTATCCGGAAGAGCCGGTCTATCTACCGCCCCGTTTTCGTGGTCGTATCGTTCTGACGCGCGACCCGGACGGCGAAGAGCGCTGCGTTGCCTGTAACCTGTGTGCGGTAGCGTGTCCGGTAGGCTGTATCTCTCTGCAAAAAGCAGAGACCAAAGATGGACGCTGGTATCCGGAGTTTTTCCGCATCAACTTCTCACGCTGCATTTTCTGCGGTCTGTGCGAAGAAGCCTGTCCGACAACGGCCATTCAGCTTACGCCAGATTTCGAACTGGGTGAGTACAAGCGCCAGGATCTGGTTTACGAGAAAGAGGATCTGCTGATCTCCGGTCCGGGTAAATATCCGGAATATAACTTCTACCGGATGGCAGGTATGGCAATCGACGGCAAAGATAAGGGCGAAGCAGAGAACGAAGCTAAGCCTATCGACGTCAAGAGCCTGTTACCGTAAGGAGAGGGGCAATGGAGTTCGCTTTTTATATCTGTGGCCTGATAGCCATTCTCGCAACCTTGCGGGTCATCACCCACACCAATCCGGTACACGCACTGTTGTATCTGATTATTTCGCTGCTGGCGATTTCTGGGGTGTTCTTCTCGCTGGGTGCTTACTTCGCGGGTGCACTGGAAATTATCGTCTATGCGGGCGCCATCATGGTGCTGTTCGTGTTCGTGGTCATGATGCTCAACCTGGGCGGTGCTGAAATCGAACAGGAACGCCAGTGGCTGAAACCACAGGTGTGGATTGGTCCGGCGATTCTGTCGGCCATCATGCTGGTGGTCATTGTCTACGCTATTCTCGGCGTTAACGATCAGGGCATCGACGGGACGCCAATTAGCGCGAAAGCGGTCGGTATCTCGCTGTTCGGACCGTATGTACTGGCGGTCGAACTGGCTTCGATGCTGCTGCTGGCAGGTCTGGTTGTGGCCTTCCACGTTGGTCGCGAAGAGCGTTCTGGTGAAGTGCTGAGCAACCGCACTGATGACCGCGCGAAAAGAAAAACGGAGGAGCACGCATGATCCCCTTACAACATGGACTGATCCTCGCTGCGATTTTATTCGTCCTGGGCTTAACCGGTCTGGTTATCCGCCGCAATCTGCTGTTTATGCTGATCGGGCTGGAAATCATGATTAACGCCTCTGCGCTGGCCTTTGTGGTCGCCGGAAGCTACTGGGGCCAGACCGATGGTCAGGTGATGTACATTCTCGCCATCAGCCTTGCGGCTGCGGAAGCGAGCATTGGACTTGCGCTGTTGCTGCAGCTTCATCGCCGTCGCCAGAACCTGAACATCGATTCAGTAAGTGAGATGCGTGGATGAACATGCTTGCCTTAACCATTATTCTGCCATTTATTGGCTTTGTATTACTGGCGTTCTCTCGCGGTCGTTGGTCAGAAAATCTGTCTGCCACCGTGGGCGTCGGGTCGATTGGCCTGGCCGCGCTGGTCACTGCGTTTGTTGGCGTTGATTTCTTCGCCAATGGTCAGCAGGCCTACAGTCAGCCGCTGTGGACGTGGATGTCCGTTGGCGACTTTAATATCGGCTTTAACCTGGTGCTGGACGGCCTGTCGCTGACCATGCTCTCCGTGGTTACCGGCGTTGGTTTCCTGATCCACATGTTCGCCTCCTGGTATATGCGCGGGGAAGAGGGTTACTCTCGTTTCTTCGCTTACACCAACCTGTTTATCGCCAGCATGGTCGTTCTGGTACTCGCGGATAACCTGTTGCTGATGTACCTCGGCTGGGAAGGCGTGGGCCTGTGCTCTTACTTACTGATCGGTTTTTACTACACCGATCCGAAGAATGGCGCGGCGGCAATGAAAGCCTTCGTTGTGACCCGTGTGGGCGACGTGTTCCTCGCTTTTGCGCTGTTCATCCTCTACAACGAGCTGGGCACGCTGAACTTCCGTGAGATGGTTGAACTGGCACCGGCGCATTTTGCAGACGGCAACAACATGCTGATGTGGGCGACCCTGATGCTGCTGGGCGGTGCGGTTGGTAAATCGGCACAGCTGCCGTTGCAGACGTGGCTTGCTGACGCGATGGCCGGCCCGACGCCTGTCTCTGCGCTGATCCACGCCGCAACGATGGTTACCGCCGGTGTCTACCTGATTGCGCGTACCCACGGCCTGTTCCTGCTGACGCCGGAAATCCTGCACCTGGTGGGGATTATCGGGGCTATCACGCTGGTGCTGGCAGGTTTTGCTGCACTGGTACAGACCGACATCAAACGCGTTCTCGCGTATTCCACCATGAGCCAGATTGGCTACATGTTCCTGGCGCTTGGCGTTCAGGCATGGGATGCGGCGATTTTCCACCTGATGACGCACGCCTTCTTTAAAGCGCTGCTGTTCCTGGCATCCGGCTCGGTTATCCTTGCCTGCCACCACGAACAGAACATCTTCAAGATGGGCGGCCTGCGTAAGTCAATCCCACTGGTTTATCTCAGCTTCCTGATCGGTGGCGCGGCGCTGTCGGCTCTGCCGCTGATTACTGCAGGTTTCTTCAGTAAGGATGAGATTCTGGCCGGTGCGATGGCGAACGGTCATATCAATCTGATGGTTGCAGGTCTGGTCGGGGCGTTTATGACCTCTCTGTACACCTTCCGTATGATTTTCATCGTGTTCCACGGCAAAGAACAAATTCACGCGCACGCAGGGAAGGGGATTACCCACCATCTGCCGCTGATTGTGCTGATGATCCTGTCCACCTTCGTTGGCGCGCTGATCGTGCCTCCGCTGCATGGCGTGCTCCCGGCAACGACCGAGCTGTCGCATGGTAGCGTGATGACGCTGGAAATTACCTCTGGCATCGTTGCGATCGCGGGCATCCTGATTGCAGCCTGGCTGTGGCTGGGTAAACGCACGCTTGTGACCTCGATTGCCAACAGTGCGCCAGGCCGTATGCTGGGCACCTGGTGGTACAACGCCTGGGGCTTTGACTGGTTGTACGACAAAGTGTTCGTCAAGCCGTTCCTTGGCGTTGCCTGGTTGCTGAAACGCGATCCGCTTAACTCAATGATGAATATCCCGGCTGTCCTCTCCCGCTTTGCAGGCAAAGGTCTGCTGCTCAGCGAGAACGGTTATCTGCGCTGGTATGTCGCGTCAATGAGCATCGGTGCGGTTGTCGTGCTGGCATTGCTGATGGTACTGCATTGATCGTAAAGTGAATTTTATTCAAATTCGTTGAAAATCAGGCCTCTGCTTGAGGCCTTAAAAAGGAACAAATATCGCCATGTTATTACCCTGGCTAATACTGATTCCCTTTATCGGCGGCTTCCTGTGCTGGCAGACCGAACGCTTTGGCGTGAAGATGCCACGCTGGATTGCGCTGATTACCATGGGACTGACGCTGGCGCTTGGCCTGCAACTGTGGTTGCAGGGCGGCTATTCACTGACGCAATCCACCGGTATTCCGCAGTGGCAGTCTGAGTTTGTCGTGCCGTGGATCCCGCGCTTTGGCATCTCTATTCATTTAGCAATCGACGGTCTGTCATTGCTGATGGTGGTGCTGACCGGTCTGCTCGGCGTTCTGGCGGTGCTGTGTTCCTGGAATGAAATCGAAAAATACCAGGGCTTCTTCCACCTGAACCTGATGTGGATCTTAGGCGGCGTGATCGGCGTGTTCCTTGCCATCGACATGTTCCTGTTCTTCTTCTTCTGGGAAATGATGCTGGTGCCGATGTACTTCCTGATCGCGCTGTGGGGGCATAAAGCCTCTGACGGTAAAACGCGTATCACGGCGGCAACCAAGTTCTTCATTTACACCCAGGCGAGTGGTCTGGTGATGTTGATTGCTATCCTGGCGCTGGTGTTTGTGCACTACAAAGCAACCGGCGTCTGGACCTTCAACTACGAAGAACTGCTGAACACCCCGATGTCCCACGGCGTGGAATATCTGCTGATGCTGGGCTTCTTCATCGCCTTTGCGGTGAAAATGCCGGTGGTTCCGCTGCACGGCTGGTTGCCGGATGCGCACTCCCAGGCACCGACCGCAGGTTCCGTTGACCTGGCAGGGATCTTGCTGAAAACCGCGGCCTACGGTCTGCTGCGCTTCTCTCTGCCGCTGTTCCCGAACGCGTCGGCTGAGTTCGCACCTATCGCTATGTGGCTGGGTGTTATCGGTATTTTCTACGGCGCGTGGATGGCCTTTAATCAGTATGACATCAAGCGTCTGATTGCCTACACCTCCGTATCCCATATGGGCTTCGTCCTGATTGCTATCTACACCGGTAGCCAGTTGGCGTACCAGGGCGCGGTTATCCAGATGATCGCGCACGGTCTGTCTGCAGCCGGTCTGTTCATTCTGTGTGGTCAGCTGTACGAACGTCTGCATACGCGTGATATGCGTATGATGGGCGGCCTGTGGGGCAAAATGAAATGGTTGCCTGCGCTGTCGATGTTCTTCGCAGTCTGTACGCTGGGTATGCCGGGTACCGGTAACTTCGTGGGCGAATTTATGATTCTGTTCGGCAGCTACCAGGTGGTTCCGGTCATTACTGTGATCTCAACCTTTGGTCTGGTATTTGCCTCTGTTTACTCGCTGGCGATGCTGCATCGCGCTTACTTCGGTAAAGCGAAAAGCCAGATTGCCAGTGTAGAACTGCCAGGGATGTCGCTGCGTGAGCTGTTTATCATCCTGTTGCTGGTCGTGCTTCTGGTACTGCTTGGCTTCTATCCGCAGCCGATTCTGGATACCTCGCATTCTGCGATGAGCAACATCCAGCAGTGGTTTGTTAATTCTGTTACTACTACAAGGCCGTAAATCGCCATGACAATAACTCCACAACACCTGATTGCGCTGCTACCGCTGCTGATCGTCGGCTTGACGGTGGTGGTTGTGATGCTCTCCATTGCGTGGCGACGCAATCACTTCCTCAATGCCACACTGTCGGTCATTGGGCTTAACGCCGCGCTGGTTTCGCTTTGGTTTGTTGGCCAGGCGGGCGCTATGGACGTCACCCCGCTGATGCGGGTTGACGGTTTCGCCATGCTCTACACCGGGATGGTGCTGCTGGCGAGCCTTGCCACCTGTACCTTTGCCTACCCGTGGCTGGAAGGCTACGACGACAACCGGGAAGAGTTCTACCTGCTGGTGCTGATTGCCGCGCTCGGCGGTATTCTGCTGGCTAACGCTAACCATCTGGCGGCGCTGTTCCTCGGTATTGAGCTTATCTCTCTGCCGCTGTTTGGCCTGGTGGGCTACGCGTTCCGTCAGAAGCGATCGCTGGAAGCCAGTATCAAATACACCATCCTGTCTGCTGCAGCGTCTTCCTTCCTGCTGTTCGGTATGGCGCTGGTGTACGCGCAGTCCGGCAACCTGTCGTTCGTGGCGCTCGGTAAGAGTCTCGGTGACGGTATGCTGAACGAGCCGCTGCTGCTGGCAGGCTTCGGTATGATGATTGTTGGCCTCGGCTTTAAACTCTCTCTGGTGCCGTTCCACCTGTGGACGCCAGACGTATACCAGGGCGCTCCGGCTCCGGTTTCCACCTTCCTGGCGACGGCGAGCAAAATCGCTATCTTCGGTGTGGTGATGCGTCTGTTCCTGTACGCGCCGGTTGGAGACAGCGAAGCGGTACGTATTGTGCTGGGTGTGATTGCCTTTGCGTCCATCATCTTCGGTAACCTGATGGCGCTGAGCCAGACCAACATCAAGCGTCTGCTCGGTTACTCCTCTATCTCTCACCTCGGCTACCTGCTGGTGGCGCTGATTGCGCTGCAAAGCGGCGAGATGTCGATGGAAGCGGTAGGTGTATACCTGGCCGGTTATCTGTTCAGCAGCCTCGGCGCGTTCGGCGTGGTGAGCCTGATGTCGAGTCCGTACCGCGGCCCGGATGCTGATTCACTGTTCTCCTACCGTGGTCTGTTCTGGCATCGCCCGATCCTCGCGGCGGTGATGACGGTGATGATGCTGTCTCTGGCAGGTATCCCGATGACGCTGGGCTTTATCGGTAAGTTCTACGTGCTGGCGGTCGGTGTGCAGGCTAACCTGTGGTGGCTGGTTGCCGCTGTGGTGGTCGGTTCTGCGATTGGTTTGTACTACTACCTGCGCGTTGCCGTGAGCCTGTACCTGAGCGCTCCGCAGCAGCTGAACCGCGATGCACCATCCAACTGGCAGTACAGCGCGGGCGGTATCGTGGTGCTGATCTCTGCGCTGCTGGTCCTGGTGCTGGGTATCTACCCGCAACCGCTGATCAGCATCGTGCAGTTAGCGACGCCGCTGATGTAAGCGAGATACTGAAACGAAAAAACCCGCCTCGGCGGGTTTTTTTATGCAACGAAGATTATCAGGCAGAGATCTGGCGGCTCACCAGCGGCCCATTAATGTCCTGTGCCGCACGTTCCATCACTTCCTGAATAACAGAGGATAGCTCGTTGATCTCGAACTTTGCGACGTAGCCATCGGCCTTTACTCTACGCACGTGATCTTCATTAGCGCTACCGGAAAGGGACGAGTGAATGACGACCGGGATCTTCTTCAAACGCTCATCGGTCTTAATCTTACGGGTTAGCGTAAAACCGTCCATCTCCGGCATTTCCAGATCGGTAAGTACCAATGCAATTTTGTCGCTGATGGGCTTACCTTCCGACAGCGCTTCTGCGGACAGTTGCTGAATTTTTTCCCACGCATCTTTGCCTGTGACATGCATCTGATGTGGAATATTCATGGCGTTAAGCCCTTTTTCCAACATTGCGCGAGCGACCTTAGAGTCTTCCGCCACAATTGCTACGGCACCCGGTGTGATGTTGAATGTGCTGGTCTTCAGATTGGTGGCGCGCAGATCGTGGTTTGACGGCACAATGTCATACAGGATCTGTTCGACGTCGAGTACCAGCGCCAGGTTGTTGGTCTCTTTGTTGTCATCCAGACAGGCGATGCTGGTGATATAGCGACCGTTGACGGCTTTCTCGGCGGTATGCACCTGCTGCCAGTCCAGGCGCATAATATTTTCCACGGACTCTACCGCAAACGCCTGCACGCTGCGGGCGTATTCGGTGATCAGCAGGATGTTAAGTCCGGTCTCAGGTTTGCATCCCGCGACGGCGGGCAGGTCGATCACCGGGATCACCTGATCGCGAATATTCACCATGCCCAGCAGCGGGGCTTTCATACCTGCCGGACGCGTAAATGCGGGCATCGGCACAATTTCGCGCAGCTTAAATACGTTGATGCCAAATAGCTCCGATTTCTGCTCATTCAATGATGTGCCGAGGCGAAACAGCAGCAGTTCAAAGCGGTTAGACAGGGTTAGGTTGGTCCTGTCATCAATATCTTTCTGAATATTATTCATCCTGTCCTCAGTGTGAACGCCAGCCTTTTCTCTGTTATCGGCACTGAGGCGGAAAAATAGAGCGCTAAACCGTGAAAATGGCGAAATCGTGCGCCAGTTCGGTTGCCGGAAACAGCGTCCGGCACTCTTCGAGCAAGCGTTGGCAGCCTTTTTCATCATAACGCGAGCTGACGTGGGTCATAATTAATCGACCAACCCCTGCCTCCAGCGCCAGCTGCGCGGCCTGGCGGGTGGAACTGTGCCCCCGGCTGTTGGCCTTTTCTTCCATCGAGGCGTCGAGCGTGGTTTCATGCACCATCACATCCACACCTTTTGCCAGTTCGAGGGCAGCAGCGCACGGCGCGGTATCGCCAAAAATCGCCACTGATTTGCCCGGTATTGCCGGGGCGAGAAAATCGGCACCGTTAATTGAACGCCCATCGTCCAGTACGACGCTTTTCCCGGCTTTGAGATCCTGAAACCACGGCCCCGGTTTAACGCCTGCCGCCTTCAGCGCACTGGCGTTAAGCGCGCCGGGCTTGTCATGTTCCTCAATGCGAAAACCGTAGCACTCCAGCGGATGCTCCAGCGCGAAAGCGGTCACTTTGCGCAGGCCGTCGTCGAGGATTTCTCCAGCGGTAATTTCCACAATCTCCAGCGGATAATCGGTCCAGGAGCCGCTCAGGCGTAGTGCGGTCTCGGTAAACTCGCGTAATCCTTTTGGCCCGTACAGCGTCAACGGCTGGACGTTTCCGGCCATCGAACGGCTGCACAGCAGTCCCGGCAAGCCAAACAGGTGATCGCCATGTAGATGGCTGATAAAAATACGATCGAGTTTTCCCGGATTGAACGGCGTGGTAAGCATTTGATGCTGCGTGCCTTCGCCGCAATCGAAAAGCCACAATCCCGCCTGAGTTGGGTGTTGCAGATTGAGTAATATTGCCGTTACATTGCGTGAGCGCGTAGGGACTCCCGCTGACGTGCCTAAAAAAATTAATTCCATCTTTGCGTTACACTTTTCGCCATCAATAAGGCAGGGTGTTCAGGTTATCACAACCAAGGGGCAGACAATGATTCACTGGCAAGATCTCCACCATACAGAACTGACCGCCCAGCAGCTGTATGCCATCCTTCAGTTGCGCTGTGCGGTGTTTGTTGTCGAGCAACAGTGTCCGTATCAGGATGTGGATGGCGATGACTTAGTGGGTGAAAACCGACACCTTCTGGGGTGGCAGAATGAAGAACTGGTGGCGTATGCGAGGATTCTGAAAAGCGACGACGATCTTGAGCCGGTGGTTATCGGTCGGGTGATCGTCAGCGTTGCGTTGCGCGGGGAAAAACTAGGGCAGCAGTTAATGACGCAGACGCTGGCATCCTGCATGCAGCACTGGCCGCACAAGGCGCTATACCTGGGCGCGCAGGCGCATTTGCAATCTTTCTACGCGCGCTTTGGCTTTGCTCCTGTTACGAATGTTTATGATGAAGATGGCATCCCGCACATCGGCATGGCGCGTGAGGGACATCAGGCGTAAACAGCTCTGGTCGTCTATAGTTAGCGGGTACGTAAATAGAAAGGGAGAAAATAATGTCTTTTCATTCTTATGAATCACGTATTGATGATGACCTGGAATTACTCAGTGAAACGCTGGAAGAAGTACTGCGCTCTTCGGGCGATCCTGCCGACCAGAAGTACCTTGAGTTAAAAGCGAAAGCCGAGCAGGCGTTAGAAGATGTGAGAAATCGCGTGAGCCACGCCTCGGACAGCTATTATTATCGCGCGAAGCAGGCCGTTTGCCGGGCAGATGACTATGTGCATGACAAACCGTGGCGCGGGATCGGCGTAGGCGCAACGGTCGGTTTAGTGATGGGTTTATTGTTAGCACGGCGATAAATTCACCACCTCCATCGCATTTGTCAGTACTCCCTAAACGGGGGTACTGCTTTTTCTCGCCAGTACCCCGTATAATGAGAGGTTTTTAACAGGGAGAGGTCCGCGTGCATTCAATTACTACTGCGCTGGAAAGTCTGATGCGCTTTTTGTCGCAAGAGATACCGGCAGCACCTGGCATTCGTATTTACGACATCCCTTTCCCTCTGAATGACGCTTTCGACGCTTTAGGATGGCTGGCCAGTCAACCCGTCTGGCCGCAGTTTTACTGGCAGCAGCGTAACGGCGATGAAGAAGCCGCCGTGCTGGGGGCCGTGGCAACATTTTCCTCGCTGGCAGTCGCCCAGCAGTTTTTACGCCAGCATGACCAACATCCCGACCTGCGCGTCTGGGGCCTGAATGCGTTTGAACCCCAGTGCGGCAATTTACTGCTACCGCGACTGGAATGGCGACGTTGCGCGGGCGTGGCGACGTTACGGTTATTTCTGTATAGCGACATTTCGCTGCATGAAGATGCCGCGCGCGCGCGCGCATTTCTCTCAGCACTTGCCAGCGTGAAGCCGCTTCCCGCACTGCGCCTGACATTAACTGGTGAACAACACTGGCCGGATAAAGCAGGCTGGACGCGCCTGATCGCGCTTGCCACCCAAACCATTGCCGGGGAAGAACTCGACAAAGTGGTGCTGGCGCGGGCGAGCGATTTACAGTTCGCTCAGCCGGTGAACGCCGCGGCGGTGATGGCCTCCAGCCGTCGCTTAAACCTCAACTGCTATCATTTCTTTATGGCGTTTTCCGCCGAATGCGCTTTTCTGGGATCGTCTCCTGAACGTCTGTATAGACGGCGTGACACGGCGCTGCGTACCGAAGCGCTGGCTGGAACGGTTGCTAATCATCCTGACGACCACCGGGCCTGGCAGCTCGGTGAGTGGCTGATGAAGGATGATAAAAACCAGCGCGAAAATATGCTGGTGGTGGAAGATATCTGCCAGCGGCTGCAAAACTGTACGCAAACACTCGACGTGCTGCCGCCGCAGGTACTCAGGCTGCGCAAAGTGCAGCATTTGCGCCGCTGTATCTGGACGGCGCTGAATCAGCCGGACGATACGCTTTGCCTGATGCAGCTCCAGCCGACCGCGGCAGTGGCGGGTATTCCGCGTGAACTGGCGCGCGCGTTCATCCAGCATAATGAGCCTTTTGAACGTGAATGGTATGCCGGCTCTGCAGGATATCTCTCCCTGCGGCAAAGCGAATTTTGCGTGTCGCTACGCTCTGCGAAAATTAGCGGGAACGTGGTGCGCCTGTACGCCGGGGCCGGGATCGTGCGTGGCTCCGATCCCGAACAGGAATGGCAAGAAATAGACAATAAAGCGGCGGGTTTACGTACTTTATTACAGATGGAAGCTTAATGAGTCACACATTACCGACTCATATCAAAAATCCATTTATTCGATTCTTTATACTGTGTCGCAATATTGATACCGGACAATCTTATGTCAGTAAGCGCATTTAACCGACGCTGGGCGGCGGTCATACTGGAAGCACTCACTCGCCACGGCGTCAGGCATGTTTGCATTGCGCCTGGCTCTCGTTCAACGCCATTGACCCTGGCAGCAGCGGAAAATACTGCCTTTATCCACCATACCCACTTTGACGAGCGTGGGTTGGGGCATCTGGCCTTAGGTCTGGCCAAGGTCAGCCGACAGCCGGTTGCGGTGATTGTGACCTCCGGTACGGCGGTCGCGAATTTGTACCCGGCGCTTATCGAAGCGGGTCTCACCGGTGAAAAACTGATTTTACTCACGGCGGACAGACCGCCTGAGCTGATCGACTGCGGAGCGAATCAGGCGATTCGTCAGCCGGGTATGTTTGCCTCGCATCCGTCGCAAACGCTCTCTTTACCGCGCCCGACGCAAGACATTCCCGCCAGCTGGTTGGTATCTACTCTCGATAATGCTCTGGCCTCGCTGCACAGCGGCGCGGTACACATTAACTGCCCGTTTGCAGAACCGCTGTATGGCGAGATGGACGACACGGGCGTGGAGTGGCAACAGCGCCTTGGCGACTGGTGGCAGGATGATAAACCCTGGCTGCGCGAAGCGCGTCGGCTGGAAAGTGACAAACAGCGTGACTGGTTCTTCTGGCGGCAAAAACGCGGCGTGGTGATCGCCGGGCGTATGACTGCAGAAGAAGGTAAGAAAGCGGCGCTGTGGGCGCAGACGTTAGGCTGGCCGCTGATTGGCGATGTGCTGTCGCAAACCGGACAGCCGCTGCCGTGCGCCGACCTGTGGCTGGGTAACGCGAAAGCGGTGGATGAGTTACAGCAGGCACAGATTGTGGTGCAGTTGGGCAGTAGCCTGACCGGAAAACGTCTGTTGCAATGGCAGGCCACCTGCAACCCGCAAGAATACTGGATTGTCGACAATATTGAAGGACGCCTCGATCCCGCTCATCATCGTGGGCGTAGATTAGTGGCGAAAGTAGGCGACTGGCTGGAACTGCATCCGGCAGAGAAACGCCAGCCCTGGTGCGTGGCGATCCCGCTCCTGGCTGAACAGGCATGGCAGGCGGTGGCGGCACGTCGCGAGGCGTTTGGTGAAGCGCAGCTGGCGCACCGCATTCGCGAATATCTGCCGGAACAGGGGCAGCTGTTTGTCGGGAACAGTCTGGTCGTCCGTCTGATTGACGCGTTGTCGCAGCTTCCGGCAGGGTATCCGGTGTACAGCAATCGCGGGGCCAGCGGTATCGACGGTTTACTGTCAACGGCGGCAGGTGTTCAACGTGCCAGTGCGAAATCGACGCTGGCCATCGTCGGCGATTTATCCGCGTTGTATGACCTGAATGCGCTGGCCTTATTGCGCCAGGTCTCCGCGCCGTTTGTCCTGATTGTGGTGAACAATAACGGCGGGCAAATTTTCTCCCTGCTGCCGACGCCGCAAAGCGAACGCGAACGGTTCTATCTGATGCCGCAAAACGTGAACTTTGATCATGCTGCAGCGATGTTTAACCTCAAATATCACCGCCCGGAAAACTGGGCGCAGCTCGAGAGCGCGCTGGCAGGTGCCTGGCGCACCCCGGCAGCAACGGTGATCGAGCTGGTGGTCAATGAAACTGACGGGGCGCAAACCCTGCAGCAACTGCTGGCGCAGGTCAGCCATCTATGATTCTGTACGCGCAGGCAAACAAGGGCCGGGCGGATGCGCCCTGGCTGGTTTTCCTGCACGGCTTCTCCGGCGATCGTCGAGAATGGCAAACGGTCGGTGAGCAGTTTGCGGATTATTCCCGACTGTATATCGACCTGCCCGGACACGGCGGTTCGGCGGATATTCACGTCAGTGGATTTGATGACGTCAGCGAATTGCTGCGTAATACTTTATTTAGTTACAACATACTTAAATACTGGCTGGTGGGATATTCTCTTGGCGGCAGAGTGGCAATGATGGCTGCTTGTCAGGGAATATCCGGACTTTGCGGCCTGGTGGTTGAAGGTGGGCATCCAGGGCTGCAAAGCGAAGATGAGCGCGTCCAGCGTCGCCTCTCCGACGGTCGCTGGGCTGCACGTTTTCGCAACGAACCGCTACATGATGTTTTTAACGACTGGTATCAACAGCCGGTTTTCGCCTCGCTAAGCCCTGTGCAACGCCAGTCGCTGGTGGCGCTGCGTAGCCAGAACAATGGCGCTACGCTTGCCGCCATGCTGGAGGCGACCTCGCTGGCAGGTCAACCCGATTTACGTGCGCCGCTCACCACGCGCACATTTCCGTTTTATTATTTATGTGGTGAACGTGACGATAAATTCCGCGCTCTGGCGACGGAAATGTCTGTACCGACCCATGTGATTCGTAATGCCGGACACAACGCGCATCGGGATAATCCCGCGGGCGTGGTGGACTGTCTGGCTCAGATTCTGCGTCGCTGACTAAAGGACATTTTATGATCTATCCTGATGAAACAATGCTTTACGCACCGGTAGAATGGCTTGATTGCTCTGAAGGCTACACCGACATTCGCTATGAAAAATCCACCGACGGTATCGCGAAAATCACCATCAATCGTCCGCAGGTGCGCAATGCTTTCCGTCCTGTAACCGTCAAAGAGATGATTCAGGCCATGTCTGATGCGCGCTATGACGACAACATCGGCGTGATTATTCTGACCGGTGCCGGCGACAAAGCGTTCTGTGCGGGTGGCGATCAGAAAGTACGCGGCGACTACGGCGGATACCAGGATGATTCCGGCGTACATCACCTGAACGTGCTGGACTTTCAGCGTCAGATCCGTACCTGTCCGAAACCGGTTGTGGCAATGGTGGCGGGTTATTCCATCGGCGGTGGTCACGTGCTGCACATGATGTGTGATCTGACTATCGCGGCTGAAAATGCCATTTTCGGTCAGACTGGCCCGAAAGTGGGTTCCTTTGACGGCGGCTGGGGGGCGTCTTATATGGCCCGTATCGTCGGTCAGAAAAAAGCGCGTGAAATCTGGTTCCTGTGCCGTCAGTACGATGCGAAACAGGCGTTGGATATGGGTCTGGTCAACACCGTGGTTCCGCTGGCGGATCTGGAAAAAGAAACCGTACGCTGGTGTCGTGAAATGCTGCAAAACAGCCCAATGGCGCTGCGCTGCCTGAAAGCTGCGCTGAACGCCGACTGCGATGGTCAGGCGGGTCTGCAGGAACTGGCCGGTAACGCCACTATGCTGTTCTACATGACGGAAGAAGGTCAGGAAGGCCGTAACGCGTTCAACCAGAAACGTCAGCCTGATTTCAGCAAATTCAAACGGAATCCGTAATGCGTAGCGCGCAGGTATACCGCTGGCAGATCCCCATGGACGCGGGGGTGGTTCTGCGAGACAGGCGGTTAAAAACGCGTGACGGGCTGTACGTTTGTCTTCGTGACGGCGAGCGCGAAGGGTGGGGGGAGATCTCCCCACTGCCGGGCTTCAGCCAGGAGACCTGGGAAGAGGCGCAAACTGCGCTGCTGAGCTGGGTAAACGGTTGGCTACAAGGGGGCTCTTCCTTACCGCAGATGCCTTCGGTCGCCTTTGGCGCAAGCTGCGCACTCACCGAGCTTGAAGGGACGCTGCCGGAGGCGGCGAATTATCGCGCCGCGCCGCTGTGTACCGGTGATCCTGACGATCTGGTGCTGCAACTGGCGGACATGCCGGGCGAAAAAGTGGCGAAAATCAAAGTCGGTCTGTATGAAGCCGTACGTGACGGAATGGTGGCCAACCTGCTGCTTGAGGCGATCCCCGATCTGCATTTACGTCTTGATGCCAACCGTGCCTGGACGCCGCTGAAAGCGCAGCAGTTCGCGAAATACGTCAATCCGGATTATCGCGGGCGCATTGCCTTCCTCGAAGAGCCGTGTAAAACCCGTGATGACTCTCGCGCCTTTGCGCGGGAAACCGGGATTGCCATCGCCTGGGATGAAAGCCTGCGTGAAGCAGATTTCACCTTCGAAGCCGAAGAGGGCGTCAAGGCTGTGGTCATCAAGCCAACGCTCACCGGCAGTCTGGACAAGGTTCGCGAGCAGGTTGCAGCGGCACATGCGCTTGGACTTACCGCGGTTATTAGTTCGTCGATCGAGTCGAGTCTGGGGTTAACCCAACTGGCGCGGATTTCCGCCTGGCTAACACCGCAGACCATACCGGGTCTGGATACGCTGAGCCTGATGCAGTGCCAGCAGGTTCGCACCTGGCCCGGCAGTACGCTGCCGTGTATCCACAAAGATGCGCTGGAACGACTGCTATGACCGTGCAGGACATGCCCGATGGCGCACGCTTATCGGGCCTGGCGACTGATTTTACCGACTGGCCGTGGCGTCAATGGCGGCAGATTCGGGCAGAGGCACCCGCTTTACGCCTCAATGATGAGATGCTGAACTGGCGTGACCTCTGTGCGCGAGTCGACGCGATGGCCACGGGATTTGCCACACAGGGCGTGGAAGAGGGCGATGGCGTACTACTGCGCGCCTGGAATACCCCTTCGTCTGCGCTTGCCTGGCTGGCACTGTTGCAATGCGGAGCGCGGGTATTACCGGTGAATCCGCAACTGCCACAGTCGCTGCTGGATGCACTGCTCCCTGATTTAACGCTGCGTTTTGCGCTGGACCTTCAAGGCGAACGCCTCTTTCCGGGGCTGATGCCGCTGCTGATCCAGCAACGGTCTGGCGAGCATGCCGTCACCTGGTTGCCTCAGCGTTTAAGTACCATGACCTTAACCTCCGGCTCCACCGGGCTGCCGAAGGCGGCGGTCCACACCTGTCAGGCGCATCTGGCGAGCGCACAGGGCGTGCTGTCATTAATGCCGTTTGGCGCAGAAGATGACTGGCTGCTCTCGCTGCCGCTGTTTCATGTTTCCGGTCAGGGGATTTTGTGGCGCTGGTTATTTGCCGGTGCACGCATGACCGTGCGCGACAAGCAGCCGCTGGAGAAAATGCTGGCTGGCTGTACCCATGCCTCGCTGGTGCCTACGCAGCTTTGGCGTTTGCTGGTTAACAACACCCCGGTCACGCTAAAAGCGGTGTTGTTGGGTGGTGCGGCAATTCCGGTTGAGTTGACTGAGCAGGCGCGCGAGCAGGGGATCCGCTGCTGGTGCGGTTACGGGCTGACGGAGTTTGCCTCGACGGTTTGTGCGAAAGAAGCCGATGGCCTGAGTGATGTCGGTTCTGCCTTACCGGGCAGAGAAGTCAGAGTCGTTGACGATGAAGTCTGGCTGCGTGCCGCCAGCATGGCGCAAGGTTACTGGCGTAACGGACAGCTTATTGCGTTGGTGAATAGCGAAGGCTGGTTTGCCACCCGCGACCGCGGCGTGTTAAAGGATGGCAAGCTAACGATTGTCGGTCGGATGGACAATCTGTTTTTTAGCGGCGGGGAAGGCATACAGCCGGAAGAGGTGGAGCGTGTGATTGCAACGCATCCGCAGGTTCTGCAAGCTTTTATTGTGCCGATAGAAGACAAAGAGTTTGGCCATCGTCCAGTGGCGGTCGTTGAGTATGACGCCGGTGCGGGTAACGCCAATCTCGCAGAATGGGTGAAAGATAAGCTGGCCCGCTTTCAGCAGCCGGTGCGCTGGCTGGTGTTACCGCCAGAGTTGAAAAGTGGCGGTATTAAGGTTTCTCGCCGCGCGTTGCTGGGTTGGGTACGTGCCCAATATAAAGATTAAGAAATCATTAATTACATTTCTCACTTTTGCCATTCCAGACCATTGTCATTTTGTTTACCTGCTAAAGTGTAACCTATTGTGAAAATTTTTAACAAAAGGTGCGCTATGGAATGGCATGTAAAGAAGTCTTGCTGTCACAAAAACGCCGGGAAGCTCTATATCGTACTTTGCGATAGTGGTGGCTCGCTGAAGATGCTTGCGGAAGCAAATGCCTCCGAGCGAGTTAATCCCGGCGATCTCCTTTCGCCGCTGAAAGATGCTCAGTATTGTATTAACCGTGATAAAACACGGGTAATTAAAATCATTGATGCCAGACAGTATCTCTGTGACGAGTGGGAGCGTTTGCTACAGCAGTCTACGGGTAAATGATCTCAGGGTGCAGTTTTTTGCGAAGGTATAAAAATCGTCATCAACCCCGCCATAATGCACAGCACGCCGAATAACGCTCGTAATGAAAACGTTCCCTGCCAGCCGGGCAAAATCATTGAAGCTACCCACACCAGCACATAGCTGAGGCTGAGCAGGGCATAAGCTTTGCTTAGCGCCATTTGATGCAGGGCTTTGTGCCAGCAGATGACCGACAGCAAATACCCCGCCAGCCCCGCGTACAGCGTTAACGCCCCGACGCTTGTGGATAACAGAGCGTCAATAAATCGCAGCGGATGCAGCATCGGCGGCAGATTATCCATCGCA
This sequence comes from Citrobacter sp. FP75, assembly GCF_018342065.1. Lineage (GTDB taxonomy): Bacteria > Pseudomonadota > Gammaproteobacteria > Enterobacterales > Enterobacteriaceae > Citrobacter. The sequence goes on from NZ_JAFDOE010000003.1 coordinate 323,693, forward strand.
TAGCCCAGACTTAACTGGGCGACAGAGGTGATAATAACGCTACACAGTCCCCAAAAGATGCCCATTACACCGCGCTCCCGAGAATAAATATGCCGGTGATAATCAGCCCTACGCCCAGCCAGTGGCGCTTTGTTACCGGTTCACGCCAGATCTTCCAGGCAGCCAGTGTGACCCAGACAAAGTTAAGACTCAGCATCGGATAAGCGATGCCGACGGGAATGTTTTGCAATACCGCCAGCCACAGCAGCATGGCCAGACCAAGACTTGCCAGAGCCAGAGCAATCCACAGCGTAATGTGGCGTTTGCGCGCGCGGATGGGCACCGGGCGGGTTGCCTGCTTTTGGCAGAGTTGCCCGCATACGCTGAGCAAGCTGGCGAGGACTAAGGCTAGCCAGATCACTTGGGCCGGTACTGAATCAAGACCAGACGCCCCTGATTATCAACGTAATCAGCGGGGGGAATGGCAAGGTGAGTAATATCCTCATCCTTTGAAATCGACAGCACCAGCGTAATGATGCCCTCCTGGCGATGTTGAGCTAACCAGTCGGCAAAGTCAGTTTGACTCACAAAGCGGCCCCCGGCATCGGGATAATTCAGACCATATTTTAGCTCACCCATTTGTCCGTACATCATGATGTCATCGCGTTTCAGGCTCCAGGCCAGGCCCGCGGCGACGCCTACGTTGTCCGCAAGCACGTAGCGGCTCGGTTGCAGCGACTCTTTGGTCATCTCAACAAAAAACTGTGGCTGTTTAGATTCCATGACCCGGTCGGGGATCGCGTATCCAAACAACAGCGCCAGTCCCAGCGGGCAGAGAGCGGCATATTTCCAGGTTTTTTCGCTATTGGTCAGCGTATACCAGCCAAAAAAAGTCCAGACCAGAAAGATGCCCCACGAGTAAAAGACCTTATAGGTTTCGATATGCGTCCAGACGGGAGACTGCAGTGGCCCCAGCGTAGAAACAACAAAGGTGGCGACAATGCCTGTCACCCCAAACAGGATGTTGATCCAGCCATTGACGCGCAGAGCGCAAGAACCTTTCTCAGCCGCCTGCAGAGCGAAGCGCGCGATAAGGATTGCCAGCGGTGCGAAGCAGGAAAGAATATAGGTCGGCAGTTTTCCTTTGGCGATGCTGAAAAACAGGACAGGCATGATAATCCAGCTCAGCAGATACAACGCGCCACGCGGGATATCTCGCTCACGCCAGCCCGTACGCAGTGCGCCAGGCAACAGCCCAAGCCAGGGCAGACAACCTGCGACAAAGACAGGTAAGTAATACCAGACCGGCGCTTTATGCTGGGCATCAGCCAGCGCAAAACGCTGAATATGTTCGATCCAGAAAAAGTAATGCCAGAAGTCAGGTTCGCGCTGTGCGATGGCTATTCCCCACGGCAGGACAATCGCCACACTGCCAATCACCGCCAGCCAGCCGTAGATGAAAAGCTCTTTCCAGCGTTTTTGCACCAATACCCACGGCAGCACGCTGAGTACCGGGACGGCAAGCGCGAGAAAACCTTTGGTCATCACCCCCATGCCGCAGGTCAGCCCCAGCAGCAAAAAAGCGATGATTTTTCCGGTTTTAGTCGTGGCCTGCATACCTTGCCAAAAACAGCACATGCCCGCCATCAGCCAGAGTGCGATGATCGGGTCGAGCACCGCGTAGGTGCCGATGCTGTACACTGAAAAAAACGTTAAAAATATAACCGAAGAGAGTATCGCGGTACGCTTATCTCGCCATAACTGCATGGCAAGCCAGGCGACCAGCAGTGCCGTCAGCAAGGTGGCAAAAATGGCTCCTGCTCTGACACCAAAGTTGTTTGCGCCAAACAGCCATTGCCCGACGCTATTCAACCAGTATCCGGCAATCGGTTTTTCAAAATAGCGTAAACCTAAAAAGTGCGGGACTATCCAGTCGCCGGATGTCAGCATCTCCCGGCTGATCTCCGCGTAGCGCGTTTCGTCAGGCTGCCAGAGCAGGCGGCTGTTGATGGGTAAAATAAAATACAGCGCAATAAACGCGATAAAGGCCAGGGTATAGCGTACCGATTTCATTGCGTCATACCTACGGGTTGCTGGCAGCCGAGCCATCCCTCTCTGCCGGGTATTTTTCCACGCACGATCTGCCCCGCAGGCAGTGTAGTGACATCGTCTGGCAATAGTTCTCCGAGAGGGCAAAACGTAATACCAGCGTCGGCTGCCCGCACGAGCAGATCGTCAAAATTCTGATGACAGGCGATGCCTTCAACTTCCGCATGAATGGTGTATACCGGTGTTCCTTTGTTCATCAGCATGTGGGAGAGAATATACGAGTTGAAATCGACAGCCTGCACCTCCTGACCCACCACTTCGTCCCATGTGGGCAAGGTGACGGGGATCTGCGGCGTACCGGTTTTCCCCGTTTCAAGCAGCGGGCGGAATAACGACGTCCCGCGACAATCACTGTTATAGCGCAGAGAAAACGTTTCTTTTGCCTCAACGACGCGGTTGTCGGCACGCCATCCGGCAACGGCGGAGCAGGTGACGGGCTGCCCGGTGATCGCTTCGAGAGCGCTGATGCCCCGTGAAATATCATCAATCAGCTGTTTGTCATTCCAGTTTCCGCTTCGTGCCTGCCAGGCGTGATGATCCCAGGCATGCAAACCGGTTTCATGGATTTGTGCGGTTTGCGCAATGATCGCCGCATTGGCCTGGCCGATCTCTTTTCCCGGCCACGCGGTTCCCGCCAGCAAAATATCCCATCCATAGAGAGAGGCGGCGTTTGAGCGCAGCATCTTCCACAGAAATTGCGGTTTCACCAGACGCCAGAGATGGCGTCCCATGTTGTCAGGCCCCACACTAAAGAAAAAACTTGCCCGAACGTTATGTCGGTTCAATGTCTCCAGCAGGCGGGGCACGCCTTCGCGCGTCCCCCTGAAGGTATCGACATCAATGCGCAAGCCAACTTTGGTCATGATGCGTGTTCCGTGATATCCACACTGCGTAAGAAGAAATCGAGCGTCTCTTCTACCGTTTCCTGCATCTCAATGGTCGGTTCCCAGTTCAGGCAGCGTTTGGCATTACGAATGTTCGGTTTGCGGTGTTCAACGTCCTGATAACCTTTACCATAGTAGCTGCTGCTTTCAACGTCACGGAAACCGGCGAACGGCGGAAAGTGTTGACGCAGTGGATGTTTTTCAAAGCAGGTAAGCAGCATCTCCGCCAGTTCCTGAATACTCGCTTCGTTATCCGGGTTGCCGATGTTGATAATTTCGCCGTCGCAGCGTCCACCTTCATTTTCAATGATGCGGAACAGCGCTTCGATACCGTCGCGAATGTCGGTAAAGCAGCGTTTTTGCTTGCCGCCTTCAATCAGCTTAATGGGCGAACCTTCCACCAGATTGAGGATCAGTTGGGTAATGGCGCGCGAACTACCGATACGGGCAGCGTTAAGGCTGTCCAGTCGCGGGCCCATCCAGTTAAACGGGCGGAATAGCGTGAAGCGTAGTCCCTCTTTTTCGCCGTATGCCCAAATGACACGATCTAACAGCTGCTTGGACACGGAATAGATCCAGCGCGGCTTATTGACCGGGCCGACGGTAAGGTTTGAGCTGTCTTCATCAAAGACCTTATCGCTACACATGCCGTACACTTCGGAGGTTGACGGGAAAATAATGCGCTTCTGGTATTTCACGCAGTAGCGAATAATTTTCAGGTTCTCTTCAAAGTCGAGTTCAAAAACACGAAGCGGGTTGCGGGTATATTCAATCGGCGTGGCAATCGCTACCAGCGGTAGCACGACGTCGCATTTTTTTACATGGTATTCAATCCATTCAGAATGAATACTGATGTCGCCTTCGACAAAATGAAAGCGCGGGTGTTGCAGAAAACGGCCAATCGCATCGCTGCCAATATCCAGCCCATAAACCTCGTAGTTATCTTCCTGCAACAGACGCTCGGTCAGGTGGTTTCCGATGAAACCATTCACGCCGAGGATCAGGACGCGGGTGCGGCGTTTGCTGGCGGAAACCGGCTGGCCGTTCAGACGAGACCCCACCACCAGACCCAGAACCTGCGCCAGCTGTGAACCTTGCATTGCAATGCCATCGCCCGCTTGTCCGGTAAAGATTTCGAGCGCGCCATCGGCGCAGGCTATTTGCAGCGGCGATGCACTAATAACGGTACCCGGTTGCGCGCCGGTGGTATTCGCACACGGGCGTGATGACCAGACGGTAAATTTTTGCGTTCCTACATAACTAAACGCGCCCGGCCAGGGATCGGAGACCGCACGTACCTGATTATGCAGCTGCGCTGCGGGGTTGTTCCAGTCGAGGAAGCTGTCGTCCGGCGTGCGGCGACCAAAACAGGTGGCATCGGCTTCCTGTTGTGGCGTTTCTTGAATATTGCCTGCTTTGATGGTGGGCAGCGCCTGTTCCAGAACATGGCGGGCAGCCTGGCACAGTTTATGGTGCAATGTTAACGTGACATCATCGGGTGATATCGCAACACGCTGCTGGGCGACAATGGCGCCGGCATCCGCACGTTTGACCATCCGATGAAGCGTCACGCCGGTTTCTGTCTCGCCATTGACCAGCACCCAGTTCAGCGGTGCGCGACCACGATATTTCGGCAACAGTGAACCGTGCAGGTTAAATGCGCCCGCGGGGGCGAGGTTAAGAATGTCATCGCTGAGTAAATGGCGATAGTAGAACGAAAAGATGACATCGGGGGCGAGCTGGCTGATGCGTTCAATCCACAACGGATGATTGACGTTGTCCGGTGCGTATACCGGGATCCCTGCGCTGGCAGCAAGCCGGGAAACGGAGCCAAAAAACGCTTTTTCACCAGGATTATCGGTGTGCGTGAAAATAGCAGCGATTTCATAACCCGCATCCAGCAAAGCTTGAATCCCCTGACATCCCATATCGTGATAAGCAAATACGACGGCTTTCATGCGTGGTTTTCCTCGGTTGACTGCGTAATTTGTGGACGAATAACGTGTTGAACAAAATAACGGGGGCGGGCGCGGACATCGTTATAGATGCGACCGATATACTCGCCGAGTAATCCCATGCCAATGAACTGTGCGCCGATAAACGTAAACAGCACGGCAAACAGCATAAATACGCCTTCTGCAGCCCACTGCGGACCAAGCGTCAGGCGAAGCACGACCAGCAGGACGGACAGGGTGAAACCCGTGGCGGCGATCACGCTGCCCAGCAGGCTCAGCATACGCAGCGGCGTGGTGGTCAGGCAGGTCACCAGGTCGTACATCAGGTTAATCAGGCGCATAAAGCTGTACTTTGAATCGCCAAATTCACGTTCAGCGTGGTGTACCGGAATTTCCGTCGCGCGACGGGCAAAAATGTTGGCCAGAATAGGAATGAAGGTGCTGCGCTCCTGGCAATGCAGCATGGCATCAACAATGTGACGGCGATAAGCGCGAAGCATGCAGCCATAATCTCCCATCGCTTTGCCGGTGGTGCGCTGAATCAGATGGTTGATCATCCTGGAGGCTGTCTTACGAAAGATGCTGTCCTGCCTGTTTTGGCGCACTGTTCCGACGACATCGAAACCCTGGTCCGCGGTAGCGACCAGACGCGGGATCTCTTCAGGCGGGTTCTGCAAATCAGCATCCAGCGTGATAATTAAATCACCGGTGACGTGGCTGAAACCGGCCATAATCGCCGAGTGCTGCCCGTAATTTCGATTCAGTAAAATAGAGACAATATGGCTGTTTTCGGCCTGTGAGGCTTCCATCATCAACTGTGCGGAATTGTCGCTACTGCCGTCATCGATCAGCAGAATTTCATATTCTTTCTCCAGCTTTTCACAGGCGGCGCAGGTGCGTCGGATTAACTCTGGCAGGCTTTCCTGTTCGTTAAAAACGGGAATGACCACCGAGACTTTTTTGATCGGTGCAGCTTCAAACATGGTCATTGTCCTGCTATCTGGCGAAGTGCCGTAATGACGCGTTGAGTGTCATCGGCGGTCATATCGGGGAACAACGGCAAGGAACAGATGCGTGCGCTATTCCATTCGGTGTTGGGGAGCGAAAGGTCAGGGAAGCGTTCGCGATAATACTTTTGCGTATGCGCTGCGCGAAAATGCAGGCCGGTGCCAATACCGTTCGCCTTCAGCGCTTCCATTAAGGCATCCCGGCTCAGGCCGCAACGCGCTTCATCAACGCGAATAATGAACAGATGCCAGGCGTGAATGTGCGACCATTGCGGCAGACTTAACGGTTGAAAAGGTGTCTCTGCCAGCGCTTGCTGATACTGGTGAGCAATTTCTGCACGACGCGCATTTATTCGACCAAGTTTGTCCAGTTGCACCAGGGCGATGGCAGCATTGATATCGGTCAGGTTGTACTTGTATCCAGGGGCCAGAACTTCCGCCTGCGGCGCACGACCGTAGGTTTGCCGGTCATAAGCATCCACGCCCAGACCGTGGAATTTCAGACTGCGTAGCCGTTGTGCGAGTGCGCTGTCGTCGGTAACGATCAGCCCACCTTCCGCGCAGGTGACATTTTTGATGGCGTGAAAGGAGAAAATTGCCGTGCCGCGCGCGCCAACATGACGGCTCTTGTATAATGTTCCCACCGCATGGGCTGCATCTTCGATGATCGGGATGCCATAACGCTCGCCGATGGCGTATATCGCATCAAGATCGGTAGGAGCGCCGGCATAATGCACCGGAATAATCGCTTTGGTTCGTGGGGTAATGGCCGCTTCGATTTGTTCGGGGGTGACCATCAGCGTATCGCGGTCGACATCGATCATCACCGGCGTCGCACCCAGCAGGACAATCATATTGATCGTGGAAACCCACGTCATCGACGGGGTGATCACCTCATCACCTGCGCCCACGTCAAGCGCCATCAGCGTGATGTGCATACCTGCAGTCGCAGAGCAGACGGCAACGGCATTTTGGTTTCCTGTCAGCCGACAGAAAGCCTCTTCCAGTTGCTGATTTTTAGGGCCGGTGGTTATCCATCCAGAGTCCAGAACGGCTTTGATAGCGGCAAGCTCTTCAGCACCTAAGGCTGGGCGAGAGAAAGGCAAAAAGTCAGACATCATTATTCCTTCAAGCCATTAAACGCCATCGCATATTTATTGGGGTAATAAACAGGGGTGTCGTTAATTATTTCATCAGGCTGCAAAGATTAATGATTGAAGGTTAATTTATCCTTAAGAGTTTAAGGTTCGGGGTATAAAAATAAAGGCAGGGGGAGGTGATTTATTTGTTTGAATATAAAGTATTTTTAGTCGTCATGGCGGTATTGGTCTCTGTTGCTGAATGCTGAGAACAATACCGCTATTGTGAACATTGTTTATATTACGTTTAAACTCGTGGGGCTTACAGTAACCCTTTCAAGGTTAACGTTTTACGCGTGGCGATGTTTAAGTCGTACTGGGCGAGATCCTGCGGCTTAACCCAGGCGAAATCCTGGAACTCTTCGTTAATCTTCACCTCGCGATTGGCTGAAACACAATCGAAGATAAGATAAATCATGTAGATCTCTTCCTGACGACCATCAGCATAGGTTTTGGTGCGGATATCGTCGCTGAAGGTCCACGGGGTAATCTCTGTGAGCTCAAGTTGCTCGCCCAGCTCTTCGCGCACTTCCCGACGTAAGGCCTCTTCGATGCGTTCACCCTGTTCAACGCCGCCGCCAGAAAGCGCCCACTGACCGGGGAATACACCGCGATCGTCGGCCATTTTGCACAATAAATAACAACCATCGTTCTGAATTAATGGGCAAACAATAGTCCTTTGACGCACGACGACATTCCTTAAGCAGAGAGGTGATAGATAAAGAATACGGGAGCCAGGGGGAAGGTGAAAGTGATCATTATCAATTCAGCCGTGACTTCCCAAAAACTCGTTGGTTAGTATTTAGTTACAATATGTTATTGCATCGCTTTTTTAGCTCATTGATTCCTCGCCACCAGGCAGTACAATCCAGCGGTTTTGGGGCTATGTTTTGATTCTTGCTGGAAAGGATAGAAAATGAAAAAAAGTTTAATGTTGGGTTTTGCCGGAATGCTGTTTGTTTCCGCGTCGGCGAGCGCAATTAGCATTAGTGGCCAGGCGGGAGAAGATTACACCAATCTTGGATTCGGCATGGGCACGGAGACCACGGGTCTGGCGGTCAGCGGTAACTGGATGCATAACGATGACGACGGCGATGTTGCCGGGCTGGGCCTTGGCCTGAACATCCCGTTGGGTCCTCTGCTGGCCACCGTTGGCGGTAAAGGCGTTTATACCAACCCAAACGACGGTGATGAAGGTTACGCGGCGGCGGTTGGCGGTGGTTTACAGTGGCCAATTGGTGACAGCTTCCGTCTGTTTGGTGAGTACTACTACTCTCCGGATTCGCTTTCCAGCGGTATTGATAGCTACGAAGAAGCCAATGCTGGCGCGCGTCTGACCATTATTCGCCCATTGAGCATCGAAGCCGGTTATCGCTACCTGAACCTGGCGGGTAAAGATGGCAACCGTGACAACGCGGTTGCTGACGGCCCGTACGTTGGGGTTAACGCCAGTTTCTGATGTCCCTGGCGCGGCGTTCAGCCGCGCCTGTTTTTACGTCCCACTCCTTTTCCTTCCTCCATGTTCCCCCTCCGTTGCGTTATAGTGTTTTGATTGCATAAGCAGGAGAACACAATGTTAAACGTGGAGATGCTATCCACCGGGGATGAAGTGTTGCACGGCCAGATCGTCGACACCAACGCCGCCTGGCTGGCTGATTTTTTCTTTAATCAGGGATTACCGTTAACCCGCCGCAATACGGTGGGCGACAATCTTGACGATCTGGTCGCTATTTTGCGCGAACGCAGCGAACATGCCGATATATTGATTGTTAATGGTGGCTTAGGGCCAACCAGCGATGATTTAAGCGCGCTGGCGGCGGCAACGGCAAAAGGTGAAGGGCTGGTGCTGCATGACGCCTGGCTGGCTCAAATGGAGCATTATTTTCGCGAGCGTGGGCGCGTGATGGCACCGAGCAACCGCAAGCAGGCTGAATTACCTGCCAGCGCGGAGTTTATTAATAATCCCGTCGGGACCGCCTGCGGATTCGCCATTACGCTCAACCGCTGCCTGATGTTCTTTACGCCGGGCGTGCCGTCAGAATTTAAAGTGATGGTTGAACATGAGATCCTGCCGCGCCTGCGGGAGCGTTTCTCCCTCTCTCAGCCCCCGCTATGCCTGCGATTAACCACTTTTGGTCGTTCTGAAAGTGAGCTTGCGCAAAGCCTGGATCCGCTGCCCTTACCGCCAGGGGTGACGATGGGGTATCGCTCGTCTATGCCGATTATCGAGCTGAAGCTAACCGGGCCGGATTCCCAACGTGAAGCGATGCTGGCGCTCTGGCCGGAGGTTAAACGGGTTGCCGGGCAGAATATGATATTTGAAGGTACGGAAGGGCTTCCTGCACAAATTGCACGTACTTTGCAGTCGCGGCAGTTCAGCCTGACGCTGAGCGAGCAGTTTACTGCGGGCCTGGTAGCGCTCCAGCTTTCCCGCGCTAACGCCCCGCTGTTGGCCAGTGAAGTGGTGCCTTCTCAGGAAGAAACGCTGGCGCAAACGGCGCACTGGATAACTGAGCGACGCGGCAACCATTACGCGGAGCTGGCGCTGGCGGTATCGGGTTTCGAAAACGAACATATTAACTTTGCGCTGGCAACACCCGGAGGTACGCACGCGTTGCGTGTGCGACTTAGCGCTAATCGTTACAGCTTGCCGGTGCGTCAGGAAGTCTGCGCGATGATGGCGCTGAACATGTTGCGTCGTTGGCTTCATGGCCAGGATATTGCCAGCGAGCATGGCTGGATCGACGTGGTTGAATCGTTGACGGTGTAGCATTTAACGGGAAGGCGTCCCCGCCTTCCCGTCATCAGTCCATCCTGTTGTACTCCTTGCGAAAATATCAGTGACTTATTTCACAATTCTCTCCGTTATTTCTCCAGTACGCTGGAAGAACAGAGGGATTTGACGCACTTCACAATTTTGCCCACGTTGACCGACCACACTGATTCCAGTATCTCAGACTGGAGTCCAGTATGTTGGAATCAAGTAAAGTTCCTGCGCTCACCAGAGCGATCGACATTCTCAATCTTATTGCGCGTATCGGACCCTGCAGCGCCGCGACGATCATCGACACGTTGAGGATCCCCAAAAGCACCGCCTATCTGCTGCTTAATGAGCTGAAGCGCCAACGCTTTATCAGCCTTGATCACCAGGAAAACTACTGCCTGTGGACCAAGCTGGTGGAACTGTCCGGGCATGCGCTGAGCAAGATGGATTTGCGCGAGCTGGCGCGCCCGCGTCTGACGCAACTAATGGATGAGACTGGATTGCTCTGCCATCTGGGGATCATCGACCATGAAAGCGCTTATTACATTCTGAAAGTGGAATCGTCTTCCACCATCAGCGTGCGTTCGCACGAAGGTAAAAGTCTCTCACTCTATCGTTCAGGTATTGGCAAATGCCTGCTGGCCTGGCAACCCGCCGTTGTACGTAACACCATTATTGGGCAGTTGGTGTGGGAGCAGGCAACGCCGACCACCATCACCAACCCGCAACGATTAAATGACGAGCTGGAACGTATTCGTCAACGCGGATGGAGTTTTGACAATGGCGAAGATTATCCGGATGTCCGCTGCGTCGCGGCCCCCGTGTTTAACGCCAGTAATGCGCTGACCGCAGCGATCTCGGTGGTCGGCACCCGTCTACAGATTAACGAAGAGAACCGTGACTACCTGGCCGGGAAAGCCATTGCCTGCGCCAAAGATATTTCACGCCTGTTGGGATGGAAAAGTCCCTTCGACTCACTCGCATCATAAAAAGGAGAACATCATGACCCTACCAAAAATTAAACATATTCGAGCCTGGTTTACCGGTGGTGCTACGGCAGAGAAGGGCGCAGGCGGCGGCGATTATCACGATCAGGGGGCTAACCACTGGATTGACGACCATATCGCCACGCCGATGAGCAAATACCGCGAGTACGAACAGTCGCGCCAGTCTTTCGGCATCAACGTGCTAGGGACGCTGATTGTCGAAGTGGAAGCCGAAAACGGCCAGACCGGTTTTGCCGTTTCCACGGCAGGAGAGATGGGATGCTTCATTGTTGAAAAACATCTCAATCGCTTTATTGAAGGCAAATGCGTGAGCGACATTAAACTCATTCACGATCAAATGCTCAATGCGACAATGTACTACTCCGGCTCTGGTGGTCTGGTGATGAACACTATCTCCTGCGTGGATCTCGCGCTGTGGGATCTGTTCGGTAAGGTGGTGGGGTTGCCGGTTTACAAGCTACTGGGCGGCGCGGTACGTGATGAGATCCAGTTTTACGCAACCGGCGCGCGTCCGGATCTGGCGAAAAATATGGGTTTTATCGGTGGTAAAATGCCGACCCACTGGGGACCACATGATGGTGACGAGGGGATCCGCAAAGATGCGGCAATGGTGGCCGAGATGCGCGAGAAATGTGGGCCGGATTTCTGGCTGATGCTCGACTGCTGGATGAGCCAGGATGTGAACTATGCCACCAAACTGGCCCACGCCTGCGCGCCGCATAATCTGAAGTGGATCGAGGAGTGTCTGCCGCCGCAGCAGTATGAAGGCTATCGCGAACTGAAACGTAACGCCCCGGCGGGCATGATGGTCACCAGCGGTGAACATCACGGAACGTTGCAGTCTTTCCGCACGCTCGCAGAAACCGGCATCGATATCATGCAGCCGGATGTGGGCTGGTGCGGCGGGTTAACCACGCTGGTGGAAATTGCCGCCATTGCTAAATCACGCGGGCAGCTGGTGGTGCCGCATGGTTCCTCCGTTTATTCCCACCATGCGGTGATCACCTTCACCAATACCCCGTTCAGCGAATTCCTGATGACCAGCCCGGACTGTTCAACAATGCGCCCGCAGTTTGACCCTATCCTGGTGGATGAACCGGTTCCGGTAAATGGACGTATTCATAAGTCGGTGCTGGATAAACCCGGATTTGGCGTTGAGCTTAACCGCGATTGCAATCTGAAGCGCCCTTATAGCCACTAAATCACCTGTGCGTTGTTGCTGACACGACAACGCCCTCATTTTATTGAGGATCTTTCTATGAGTATCACTTTACTTGACGGTGTAGTGAAGAAAAACCGTGCCCGCTTAATTCCGTTTATGCTGGCGCTGTACGTGCTGGCGTTTCTGGATCGTTCAAACATTGGGTTTGCCAAAGAGACCTATCAAATTGACACCGGGCTGAGCAATGAAGCTTATGCGCTGGGCGCGGGGATTTTCTTCGTGGTTTACGCCTTTCTGGGCGTGCCCGCGAATCTGCTGATGCGTAAATTTGGCGCCAGAACCTGGATTGGCACCACCACGTTGCTGTGGGGATTTTTGTCTGCGGCAATGGCGTGGGCAGATACGGAGGCGAAATTCCTGATTATCCGTACCCTCCTTGGCGCGGCAGAGGCGGGGTTCTTCCCCGGGATGATTTACCTGACCTCGCAATGGTTCCCGCAGCGCAACCGCGCCAGCATCATGGGGCTGTTCTATATGGGAGCGCCATTGGCATTAACTCTGGGATCGCCGCTGTCAGGTGCGCTGCTGGAAATGCACGGTTTTATGGGGCATCCGGGGTGGTTCTGGATGTTCGTTATTGAAGGTTTACTGGCGGTAGGTGCGGGCGTTTTCACTTTCTTCTGGCTTGATGATACCCCACAGCAGGCGCGTTTCCTGAACGCTGAGGAAAAGTCCGTGCTCATTAGCCAACTGGCGAGCGAAGAAGAAAAAAAGGCCACATCACGTCTCTCGGATGCGCTGCGTAATGGGCGCGTTTGGCAGCTGGCGCTTATCTATCTGACGATTCAGGTTGCGGTGTATGGCCTGATTTTCTTTCTGCCCACGCAAGTTGCCGCGCTGTTGGGAACGAAAGTCGGCTTCACGGCTTCGGTGGTCACCGCCATTCCGTGGGTTGTCGCATTGTTTGGCACCTGGCTGATTCCCCGCTACTCCGACCGGACCGGCGAGCGGCGTAATGTCGCCGCACTGACATTGTTGGCGGCAGGGATCGGTGTTGGTGTCTCGGGTTTGGTTTCTCCGGTACTGGCTATTCTGGCTTTATGCGTTGCTGCGGCGGGCTTTATCGCAGTACAGCCCGTGTTCTGGACGATGCCAACACAACTGCTTTCTGGCACTGCGCTGGCAGCCGGTATTGGTTTTGTGAACTTGTTTGGCGCGGTGGGTGGGTTCCTTGCACCAATATTGCGGGTTAAAGCAGAAACGTTTTTTGCCAGTGACGCTGCTGGGCTGCTGACCCTGGCGGGAGTGGCGATTATAGGTTCACTGATTATCTTCACTTTGCGCGTGAACCGTCCTTCCTCGCAAGTGGGCGCTGCGCATCATTAATCTTATCTACGTTGTAAGGATCGTTATGAACGCATTGTTAGCAAACCCCTTCAAAGAAGGATTACGTAAAGGGGAAGTACAGATTGGCCTGTGGCTCAGTTCAACCACTTCCTATATGGCTGAGATTGCCGCGACGTCGGGTTATGACTGGTTGCTGATTGACGGTGAGCATGCGCCGAATACGGTGCAGGATCTCTATCACCAGCTACAGGCAATCGCCCCTTACGCTAGCCAACCGGTGATCCGTCCGATTGAAGGCAGTAAAGCGTTGATCAAACAGGTGCTGGATATTGGCGCACAAACGCTGCTGATCCCAATGGTCGACAGCGCTGAGCAGGCGCGTCAGGTGGTCTCTGCTACCCGTTATCCTCCGCTCGGCGAGCGCGGTGTCGGGGCGAGCGTGGCGCGAGCGGCGCGCTGGGGGCGAATAGAGAATTATATGGCGCAGGCCAATGAGTCGCTCTGTTTGTTAGTGCAGGTTGAAAGTCGGACAGCGCTGGACAATCTGGACGAAATTTTAGATGTGGAGGGCATTGACGGCGTGTTTATTGGCCCTGCGGATCTCTCAGCATCACTGGGATATCCTGATAATGCCGGGCATCCTGATGTTCAGCGGAGCATTGAGGACAGCATTCGCCGCATCCGCGCGGCGGGCAAAGCCGCAGGTTTTCTCGCCGTCGATCCGGCAATGGCGCAAAAGTGTCTGCAGTGGGGCGCGAATTTTGTGGCCGTGGGGGTCGATACAATGCTCTACAGTGATGCGCTGGATCGTCGGTTAGCAATGTTTAAATCTGATAAGGCAGCACAAAAGCTGAAAAGCAGTTATTGATATTGAATTGCCCGATGGTGGTAGGCTATCGGGCCAGGCTTCCCGATGTAAACTCCAGGAGATTATGCCCGGTAAGCATGGCGCTACCGGGCAAAAGAGTTAACCCAATGCTTTGGCAAGCAGGGTGATAGGATGTTCACAGCGCTTGCTCGTTGACATCTCAATCTGCCATTTACAGGTCTCGCAGTCGGTGACGACGATATCAGCACCACTTTCTTCAATCTGGCGGAACAGCGGGGCGCCAATAGACTGCGATGTGGGATAGTTTTCCTTTTTGAAGCCGTAAGTTCCGGCGATGCCGCAGCACTGAGAGTCCAGCACCGTCAGCTCCAGCCCAGGAATTTGACGCAGCAGCTCCAGGGTGTAGAGCGTCCAACCCATTTTTTCCATATGGCACGGCGTGTGATAAACCACTTTTAACGGCAGTGTTTTCAGCGGCAGCGTTTTCCCTTCATCCAGTTTGCGCCACAGCCAGCGGGTCGCCAGCTCAATATGTTCACGCAGGCCTGCGTTATCGACATCCAGCACTTCCGGATATTCATCGCGTAGCGCAAAAGTACAGGTTGAAGAGGTGGCGATCACCGGAATACCTTTACCGTCTATCGCTTCTCTGAGTGAAGCCACGTTGCTGACCGCCTGCTTACGCGCTTTATCGGTAAAACCGTTGGCGATCAGCGGCACGCCGCAGCACTTCTCTTTACTCAGCAACTGTACGCCGGTCCCCATCGCGTTCAGCACTTTAATCAGGTCTTTGCCCAGCTGCGGATGGTTGTAGTTCACAAAGCAGCCGTGAAAAAAAGCGACCTGATCCTGATACTGTGCCTGCTGCGCGGCAACGCTGCGATACCAGCGACGGAAGGTGCCAAAGGAGTATTTTGGCAGCGTCCGGCGATGATCGATTTTTAATGCGTAATCCAGCAACTGACGTACCGGTTTTAGCGAGGTGGCGGTATTGACTATCGGCGCGAACGGTGTGGAAACGCTGCCCATCAAATCAGTATGGCTTAAGACAAAGTTACGTATCGATGGACGCGTGGTGTCATATTTGGCGCGCGCGCGCTGGATGATATCGCCAATTTTCACATCTGACGGACAGGCCACTTCGCAGCGCTTGCAGTTGATGCAGTATTTGAGTGCGTCGTCATAAAGCGCACCATCTTTCAGGCGCAGGCGTTCACCGTCTGGGCCGGCCTGTTTAGGGCCAGGGTAGCTCGGATTTACGCGGCTTACCGGACATGCCGTGGTGCACACCGTGCATTTGATACAACTTTCAAAACGTGTGTCGCTCATTGCTGGCCTCCTGCACGTTTCGCAATATGATGTGCGGCGTGTAAGGCGCTCACTGCGCACACGCCGCCTCCGCAACCCTGGGCGATAGGATCAAAACCGCCAAGTACCGATCCGACGGCATACAGGTTCTCTACCGTTTTTCCCGCAAGCGATGGGCGCAGAGCGTCATCGGTGGTCACGCCAAACTGTTGCCACGGCTGTGGATCGAAGACGTCGCGCTGATACCACTGTGCGCGGGTTTCTGTTTGCATGACATCCAGGCCAAGGATCGGCTCGTAAACGGCTTCGCGCGTGGCCACCAGGCCGCTACTGAAGAAACTGCCGCTGGCGAGCACAGCAAAGCGTGGACGCAGTGGAATATCAGCATGATTGCGGGTCCAGACTTCGCTCACCACGCCGTCCTGACAGGTGATTTTTTTCACTTCATCCCCCGGCATCCAGATGCCGCCCTGGCGCACAAACTGGCGTTGCAATTGATTGTGCAAGCGCATGCCCAGAACGGAAGGCGGTAAGGTCGGTAACAGCATCAGCGAGCAGGGCAGACGTTCGTTGAGCCACTGCCAGAGCCGGGAATCGGCGAGGCCGAAGCAGGCTGGCATCACTATCATGTCGCAGGTTTTGGCTATCGGCAGCAGTGCGTCATAGAGCAGTGGCCATTTATCTTCGTTATCCAGCAGACGTGCGATGTTAACGGCGCGAAACTCGGTGGGATTATCACGCAGGACATCCAGTTCTGGCAGGTCGATTTCTGCCGTCTCGACGCTGAGATTGCGTTGACGCAGTGAGGCTGCGGCGAGGTGCGCCTGAAAATCCAGTAGCCCGCTGATGCCCACCACGCAGATACGCTTGGCAGACAGCGGCCAGACAGGGACTTCCGGCGAACTGAGCCAGGTTGAACGCAAGGTGCCCAGCGGCGTCACGCGTTGATGCCCTTGATGAACCTCGCCCTGCAATTGGGCACCAGATTCTTTCAGCAGGTTTTGCGCCTGCTGCGCCAGCGATAATACGTTTTGCGTGCCGATGAGGCTATAAGGATGCAAAGGAGCCTGAGTGCGCAGCGCGTTCAAACCTGCCTCAATATCGCTCACTGTCTGCCCGTCCGGCAGCGTGCTGAGTAAATCCAGCGAGCCGGAGGAAAAATGCAGTGCGCTTTGGCCGCGGGTAACAATCGTGCAGCGCAATCCACTTTTTTGCAGTTGCAAACCGCACAGCAGTCCGGCGAGGCCGCCGCCGATAATGACGGTATCAAATTTCATCCTGGTGCTCCTTTTCCAGACCGCATAACCCCTGATATACCCAACGTGTGAACTCGCTTTCGCGCAGCGCATCTCCCCAGGCAATCGGCTGAACGCCTTTCCAGCGTTCGTTGAGAAACTCGGAGAGCTGAGTAATGGACTGCGCAGCGGTGGTGACATTAAAACGTTGCAGCAAACCCGCAGCACGGCAGGCGCACAGCTCGCCCTGGCATGTTCCCATCCCGACGCGCGTACGGCGACGTAAGTCCAGCAGGCTGTTGACGGTTAAATTTTCTACGGCATATTGTACTTCACCGGCGGTAACCGCCTCGCACTCACAGACCAGGCTGCGGTGCTGACGACCTTCGCTCAGCCACCCTGGGGTGCGATCCCCGTGACGATAGACCGCCGAGCCACGCAGCGGGGCGGGTAAGGAGATCACCTTACGTAAGGTGTTTTCTGTCGGCTCCTGTGAGCCAGGCAGCGCGGTATCCGCCGTTGTGCACGGTTGGGTGTTGCCCAGCTTGCGGCAGACGGCATCGGTCGCCCATTCTGCCATCAGGCGGTAGGTCATCAGTTTGCCGCCGGTGATGGTGATAAACCCATCCAGTCCATCGCGCTCAGCGTGATCGAACAGTACGATGCCACGACTGACGTTGCGACCGCTTGGGTCATCGTCGCTGGCTACCAGCGGACGCACGCCGGAGTAGGCGCGTAAAATGCGCGTTTTCGCCATAATCGGGGCCAGTTTTTCCCCTTCACGCAGCAGAATATCAACCTCTTCGGCGGTGACGCGGTTGCTGTCGATATCGTCGTAATCAATGTGCTGTGAGGTGGTACCGATCAGCGAGATGGTGTCGCCAGGCACCAGAATGTCGGCATCAGACGGCTTACGACAGCGGTTGATGACATGCTGGTTAATGCGATGATCCATGATCAGCAGCGAGCCTTTAGCCGGGAACATGCGGATGCTCAGATCGGCATATTCCGCAATCCGTTGACCCCAGATCCCGGCGGCGTTCACCACCACCGGTGCATGCAGGGACTGCATCTCGCCGGTGAGGTGATTGCGTACGTTCACGCCGATGACCGTTGCCCCTTCACGAATCAGCCCGGTTACTTCATGGGCCGTCAGGATGACGGCGCCATGCTCGCGTGCATCCAGCATGTTGGCGGCGGTTAAACGGAAGGGATCCACGGTACCGTCCGGTACTTTTACCGCGCCAATCAACTGCGGATTCACCGCGGGTTCGATAATGCGCGCTTGCTGTGGGTCAATCGCCTGTGCGCGGATCCCTGCGTCTTCGCAGGCGCGAATAAAGGTGGCCTGGAAGGAGAGTTCATCTTCCGGCAGCGTAATAAACAGACCGTCCGTTGGTTCAACGCAGTGGCGGGCGATGCGTTTCAGAATTTGGTTTTCGCTAATACATTCACGAGCAGATTCAGCGTCAGTGACGGCATAGCGTGCACCACTGTGCAGCAGGCCGTGGTTACGTCCCGTCGCACCGGTGGCGATATCGTGGCGTTCGACCAGAATGACGCGTATCCCGCGCAGGGCACAGTCGCGTGCGATCCCGGCACCTGTTGCTCCTCCGCCAATGATAATCACGTCACTTGTTTGCGAGTCGCGAGTTTTCATTGTTTTTCCTCACAGTTCGTTTTTTATCATTTAGCCACATAAAAAACATGGATTGTTTGATTTCGCGCATAATCGCTCATAATTCGAAAATGAAACGTGATTCCGTGCGCCTTTATGAACATTTGTCATAAAAGTGTAACAATATGTGCTGCGTTTCACATTATTGTGCTGAATCTTTCCTTAACATCGCGGCCACACTGGGGGCGGTAGCGTCGTGATGACGTACTACAGTGTTTCCTTCGAATGAAAGACGGCCACGGAGGCTACATAATATGATGAGCATTTTTAAACCTGCGCCACATACGGCGCGCTTACCTGCAGCGGAAATCGATCCCACTTATCGTCGATTGCGCTGGCAGATTTTCTTGGGGATATTTTTTGGTTATGCCGCGTACTATCTGGTACGTAAGAACTTTGCCCTGGCGATGCCCTATCTGGTTGAGCAGGGTTTCTCCCGTGGCGATCTGGGTTTTGCGTTATCCGGTATTTCCATTGCCTATGGTTTTTCGAAATTCATCATGGGGTCCGTTTCGGATCGCTCGAATCCGCGCGTTTTCCTGCCAGCGGGCCTGATTTTGGCTGCAGCGGTGATGTTGTTTATGGGCTTTGTGCCGTGGGCGACGTCCAGCATCGCTGTCATGTTCGTGCTGCTGTTCCTCTGTGGTTGGTTCCAGGGGATGGGGTGGCCGCCGTGTGGCCGTACTATGGTGCACTGGTGGTCGCAGAAAGAGCGTGGCGGTATTGTTTCCGTGTGGAACTGCGCACATAACGTGGGTGGCGGTCTGCCTCCGCTGCTGTTCCTGTTGGGTATGGCCTGGTTTAACGACTGGAAAGCTGCGCTGTACATGCCGGCATTTGGTGCGATTGTTGTCGCCCTGATTGCTTTTGCTCTGATGCGCGATACGCCGCAGTCCTGTGGTTTGCCGTCTATCGAAGAGTATAAGAACGACTATCCGGACGATTACAACGAAAAAGCAGAAGAAGAACTGACTGCGAAGCAGATCTTCATGCAGTACGTTCTGCCTAACAAACTGTTGTGGTACATCGCAATTGCCAACGTATTTGTCTATTTGCTGCGTTACGGCATCCTCGACTGGTCGCCGACCTACCTGAAAGAAGTGAAGCATTTCGCACTGGATAAATCCTCCTGGGCCTACTTCCTGTATGAGTATGCAGGTATCCCGGGCACGCTACTGTGCGGCTGGATGTCGGATAAAGTCTTCCGCGGCAACCGTGGCGCGACTGGCGTGTTCTTTATGACGCTGGTGACCATTGCAACGATCGTTTACTGGATGAACCCGGCGGGAAATCCGAACGTTGATATGGCATGTATGATTATCATCGGCTTCCTGATTTACGGTCCGGTAATGCTGATCGGTCTGCATGCGCTGGAACTGGCACCGAAAAAAGCGGCGGGTACGGCGGCCGGCTTCACCGGGCTGTTTGGCTACCTGGGTGGCTCTGTGGCGGCGAGCGCCATTGTCGGTTACACCGTTGACTTCTTCGGCTGGGATGGCGGCTTTATGGTGATGATTGGCGGCAGCGTGCTGGCGGTTATCCTGCTGGTGGTCGTCATGATTGGTGAAAAGCGCCATCACGAAGAGATTGAGCTGAAACGTAACGGGGGCTAACGGATGAAAACCACATTGAAAAGTCTCAGCGTAGCGCTGATGCTGACCGGTATGGTGGTCAGCAGTACCGCCATTGCCGCAGACAAGATTGTGATTGCACACCGTGGGGCAAGTGGCTATTTACCTGAGCATACGCTGCCGGCAAAAGCGATGGCTTATGCGCAGGGCGCAGATTATCTGGAGCAGGATTTGGTGATGACCAAGGACGACCATCTGGTCGTTCTGCATGACCACTACCTTGACCGGGTGACCGATGTTGCCGAGCGTTTCCCGGATCGCGCCCGTAAAGATGGTCGCTATTACGCCATCGACTTTACGCTGGATGAGATCAAATCGCTGAAATTTACCGAAGGTTTCGATATTGAAAATGGCAAACAGGTGCAGACGTACCCCGGGCGTTTCCCGATGGGTAAATCTGATTTCCGCGTGCACACTTTCGAAGACGAGATTGAGTTTGTTCAGGGATTAAATCACTCCACCGGTAAGAACATTGGTATCTATCCGGAAATCAAAGCGCCGTGGTTCCATCACCAGGAAGGGAAGGACATTGCAGCGAAGACCCTGGAAGTGCTGAAAAAGTATGGCTACAGCGATAAACAGGACAAGGTCTATCTGCAAAGTTTTGACGTGGCGGAACTCAAGCGCATCAAGAATGAGCTGGAACCCAAAATGGGGATGGATCTCAACCTGGTACAGCTGATTGCCTATACCGACTGGAATGAAACCCAGGAGAAAAAACCGGACGGCAGTTGGGTAAATTACAACTATGACTGGATGTTTAAACCGGGTGCGATGAAGCAGGTTGCTGAGTACGCGGATGGCATCGGTCCGGACTATCACATGCTGGTGGATGAGAAGTCGAAGAAAGGCAACATCGTGTTGACCGATATGGTGAAGGAGGCGCATCAGAACAAAATGACGGTGCATCCTTATACCGTGCGGGCCGATCAGTTGCCGGACTACGCGACGGACGTGAATCAACTTTATGACATCCTGTATAACCAGGCGGGTGTTGACGGGTTGTTTACGGATTTCCCCGATAAAGCGGTACTGTTTTTAACCGATAAGCACTAACGCTGAACGGCTACCTTTACCCGGCTTACAAACGATGGTGTTTGTAGGTCGGGTAAGCACAACGTCATCCCACAAAACTACATTTCAATCTCAATATCACCCTTTGCCCGGCAGCAGCAGGGCAATATTTCACCCGGCTGAATGAAGGCCAGAGGTTCTGCAATCCAGTCAACCTGACCCGCCACCAGGCGGGTACGGCAGGAGCCGCAGTAGCCTTCACGACATTGATATTCGACCTCAACATTGTGCGATTCGAGCGCGGCCAGCAGGGAAGGATGTTCATCCTGGCACAGCAACTGTGTGCCAGAGATGCGCAGAGTTACGCGGCCCATCAGAGCTGGAAATTACTCAGATCGTCAGTATCGACTTCGGCATCGATCTGCCCGACCAGATAAGAGCTGACTTCCACTTCCTGCGGCGCAACCTGTACGTTATCGGATACCAGCCAGGTGTTGATCCACGGGATTGGGTTCGAACGCGTCTGGAACGGCAAATCAAGCCCAACGGCCTGCATGCGAATATTGGTGATGTACTCGACGTACTGGCACAGAATGTCTTTGTTTAGGCCGATCATCGAACCGTCGCGGAACAGGTAGTCTGCCCACTCTTTTTCCTGCAGCGCGGCCTGAACGAACAGGTCGTAGCAATCCTGTTTACACTCTTCGGCAATCTCTGCCATTTCCGGATCGTCTACGCCGCTGCGCAACAGATTCAGCATATGCTGAGTGCCGGTCAGGTGCAGGGCTTCATCGCGGGCGATCAGGCGAATAATTTTAGCGTTGCCTTCCATCAGTTCGCGCTCGGCAAAGGCGAAAGAGCAGGCGAAGCTGACGTAGAAGCGGATGGCTTCCAGCGCGTTAACGCTCATCAGGCACAGATACAGTTTCTTCTTCAGCTCGCGCAGGTTCACGACAACCGTTTTGCCATTCACCGTATGAGTGCCTTCACCCAGCAGATGCCAGTAGCTGGTCATCTCAATTAACTCGTCGTAATAGCTGGAGATCCCTTCCGCGCGTTTCTGGATCTGTTCATTGGTGACGATATCGTCAAACACCACCGCCGGATCGTTAACGATGTTACGGATGATATGGGTGTAAGAGCGTGAGTGAATGGTTTCGGAGAACGCCCACGTTTCTACCCATGTTTCCAGCTCAGGGATCGAGATCAGCGGCAGCAGCGCCACGTTCGGGCTGCGTCCCTGGATGGAGTCCAGCAGCGTTTGATATTTCAGGTTGCTGATAAAAATGTGTTTTTCATGTTCTGGCAGCGCCTGGAAGTCGATACGGTCGCGAGAAACATCGACCTCTTCCGGACGCCAGAAGAAAGAGAGCTGCTTTTCGATCAGTTTTTCGAAGATGTCATATTTTTGCTGATCGTAGCGCGCGACGTTCACCGGCTGGCCGAAGAACATCGGTTCCAGAAGCTGGTCATTTTTCGTCTGTGAAAAAGTGGTGTATGCCATTGATGTGGATCCTGTCTGGAATGTCATGCCGGATGGCGTTTATGCCGCCATCCGGCAAAAGATTAAATCTTACATGCGCCGCTTTCGCAGCCATCGTCCTGAATGGACGGCACCAGATCGTCCTGAGAATCTTCCGCACCGTCACGGGTGTTCTGATAATACAGCGTTTTGACACCAAATTTGTAGGCGGTGAGCAGGTCTTTCAGCAACTGCTGCATCGGCACTTTTCCGGACGGGAAGCGTGACGGATCGTAGTTAGTATTTGCTGAAATCGACTGATCGATAAACTTCTGCATCACGCCAACCAGTTGCAGGTAGCCATCATTATTTGGCATTTCCCACAGCAGCTCGTAGGCATTTTTCAGATGCTCATAATCCGGTACCACCTGACGCAGGATGCCATCTTTCGACGCTTTGATGCTCACGTGACCGCGCGGAGGCTCAATGCCGTTGGTGGCGTTGGAAATTTGCGAAGACGTCTCAGACGGCATCAGAGCAGACAGCGTGGAGTTACGCAGGCCATGAGTCTTGATCGATTCACGAAGGCGCTCCCAGTCGTGATGCAGCGGTTCGTTGACGATCGCGTCCAGATCTTTCTTGTAGGTATCGATCGGCAGAATACCTTTCGCGTAAGTGGTTTCGTTAAACCACGGGCACGCGCCTTGCTCTTTAGCCAGCTCATTCGAGGCTTTCAGCAGGTAATACTGAATGGCTTCGAAGGTTTTGTGGGTCAGGTTATTGGCGCTGCCGTCAGAGTAGCGTTTGCCGTTTTTCGCCAGCCAGTAAGCGTAGTTGATTACGCCAATACCCAGCGTACGGCGGCCCATGGCACCGCGTTTAGCGGCAGGGATTGGGTAATCCTGATAATCCAGTAGCGCGTCCAGCGCACGCACGGCCAGTACGGCCAGCTCTTCCAGTTCGTCCAGACTCTCGATAGCACCCAGGTTGAAGGCAGACAGCGTACACAGCGCAATTTCACCGTTTTCATCGTTAACGTCGGTCAACGGTTTGGTCGGCAGAGCGATTTCCAGGCACAGGTTGGACTGGCGCACCGGCGCAATAGCCGGATCAAACGGGCTGTGGGTATTGCAGTGGTCGACGTTCTGAATGTAGATACGACCGGTAGAGGCACGTTCCTGCATCATCAGCGAGAACAGTTCAACCGCTTTCACGCGCTGTTTGCGGATGCTGTCGTCGTTTTCATACTGGGTGTACAGACGTTCGAACTCGTCCTGATCGGCGAAGAACGCGTCGTACAGGCCAGGAACATCGGAGGGGCTGAACAGGGTGATGTCGCCGCCTTTCAGCAGGCGGGTGTACATCAGCTTGTTGATCTGCACGCCGTAGTCCATGTGACGCACGCGGTTGCCTTCAACGCCACGGTTATTTTTCAGTACCAGCAGGCTTTCGACTTCCAGATGCCACATCGGGTAGAACAGCGTAGCAGCACCGCCGCGAACGCCGCCCTGAGAGCAGGACTTCACCGCGGTCTGGAAATGCTTATAGAACGGGATGCAGCCGGTGTGGAACGCTTCACCGCCGCGAATCGGGCTACCCAGTGCACGAATACGACCGGCGTTGATACCGATACCGGCGCGCTGGGAAACATATTTCACGATGGCGCTGGAGGTCGCGTTGATGGAGTCCAGGCTGTCGCCGCACTCGATCAGGACGCAGGAGCTGAACTGACGGGTTGGGGTACGCACACCGGACATGATCGGCGTTGGCAGCGAAATTTTAAACGTAGAAACGGCGTCGTAGAAACGCTTAACGTATTCCAGACGGGTTGCTCGTGGGTAATTTGAGAACAGGCAAGCCGCCACCAGAATATAGAGGAACTGCGCACTTTCATAAATCTCACCGGTGACGCGGTTCTGTACCAGATATTTGCCTTCTAACTGCTTAACCGCAGCGTAGGAGAAGGTCATATCGCGGTCGTGTTCGATGAACGAGTCCATCTGCTTGAACTCTTCTTCCGTGTAGTCTTCCAGCAGATGATTGTCGTATTTGCCCATCTCAACCATTTTCACCACATGGTCGTACAGTTTTGGCGGTTCGAACTCACCGTAGGCTTTTTTACGCAGGTGGAAAATCGCCAGGCGGGCAGCCAGGTATTGATAATCTGGCGCGTCGCGGGAGATCAGATCGGCGGCTGCTTTAATAATCGTTTCGTGGATATCGGAAGTCTTGATACCGTCATAAAACTGAATGTGGGAGCGCAGCTCGACCTGAGAAATCGATACGTTATTCAGTCCTTCTGCCGCCCAATCCAGAACTCGGTGGATTTTGTCGAGATTGATGCGCTCTGTACTACCATCACGCTTTGTCACCAGCAGACTCTGATTCATGTGGTTTTTTACCTGTCCGTGAAAGAAAAAATATCCCCTGCATTATCCACAATGCCATGTTGTGACTAAGTCTGTGGATAAATACTATATGTAGGGGTTGTTTGATAAGATAGACGCTATATGGTGAGTATTCTAGTAGGGATTCTTTTCAGTACAAGAGTTGATTTTGGCGTTAAATTGAGGTTGCAAAAGGGTAATAATCGCTAAGTGCGCGTCTTATAAGGCCTGGAGAGGATGTCAATAATTGAGAAAAAAAATAGAAAATTTGATCGAGTGCTGATTTCTTCATCGAAGTGGAAAAGTGCGCTGCAGAATACAGCGCAAGCTTTATAAGAATATTTTATGGCGTTAGTCGTTTTTTGCCGTTGTATGTAACATGTAGTTAACATCAACGCCCGGCGCCAGCTTAAAATGATTGGTGATAGGGTTGTAATGTAAACCGGTCATGTGGCGCTCTTTCAGCACGGTTTGATCGACCCAACCCAAAAGCTCCGCAGGTTTAATGAATTTTTTCACATCGTGTGTGCCTTTTGGCACCATGCGCAGAATATATTCCGCTCCGATCACCGCCATCAGCCAGGATTTGCCGTTGCGGTTAAGCGTGGAGAAAAACACGTCGCCGCCTGGTTTTACCAGCCTGGCGCAGGCTCTGACTACCGACTGCGGGTCCGGCACATGTTCCAGCATCTCCATGCAGGTCACGACGTCGTACTGGTGCGCATGTTTTTCGGCGTGTTCTTCGACGGTTTCTTGCACGTACTCCACCTGAATGCCGCTTTCCAGCGCATGCAGTTTCGCCACCTGGAGCGGTTCAAAGCCCATATCCAGGCCGGTGACCGTTGCGCCTTCGCGCGCCATGCTTTCAGCCAGAATGCCGCCGCCGCAGCCAACGTCGAGCACTTTTTTACCAAACAGGCCGCCTGATCGTTCGGTGATATAGCCCAGACGCAGCGGATTAATGCGGTGCAGAGGCTTGAATTCGCCCTCAAGATCCCACCAGCGCGACGCGACTGCTTCAAATTTGGCAATTTCTTCATGGTCAACGTTGTAAGTTACCGGGGGTTTTTCGGCATTCATTGGGGCTTCTACTCCTTAATTAGCAATGCAAACGAGTATATCAGCCTGACGGGATGAATAAAGCCTCTCTCTGGGGGAATCCATTTACCTGAATCTGCACGGATGTGTTATAATTTGCGACCTTTGAATCCGGGATACAGTAGAGGGATAGCGGTTAGATGAGCGACCTTGCGAGAGAAATTACACCGGTCAACATTGAGGAAGAGCTGAAGAGCTCCTATCTGGATTATGCGATGTCGGTCATTGTTGGCCGTGCGCTGCCGGACGTCCGAGATGGCCTGAAGCCGGTTCACCGTCGCGTACTTTACGCCATGAACGTATTGGGCAACGACTGGAATAAAGCCTATAAAAAATCTGCCCGTGTCGTTGGTGACGTAATCGGTAAATACCACCCTCATGGTGATACCGCCGTTTACGACACCATTGTTCGTATGGCGCAGCCATTCTCCTTGCGTTACATGCTGGTGGATGGTCAGGGTAACTTTGGTTCTGTCGATGGCGACTCCGCCGCAGCGATGCGTTATACGGAAATCCGTATGTCGAAAATCGCCCACGAACTGATGGCTGACCTAGAAAAAGAAACGGTTGATTTCGTCGATAACTACGACGGCACCGAACGCATTCCGGATGTGATGCCAACCAAAATTCCTAACCTGCTGGTGAACGGTTCGTCCGGTATCGCCGTAGGTATGGCGACCAACATTCCGCCGCACAACCTGACGGAAGTGATTAACGGCTGTCTGGCCTACATTGACGATGAAGACATCAGCATTGAAGGGCTGATGGAACACATCCCTGGCCCGGACTTCCCGACCGCTGCGATCATCAACGGTCGTCGTGGTATCGAAGAAGCTTACCGTACCGGTCGCGGCAAAGTGTACATTCGTGCACGCGCGGAAGTTGAAGCTGACGCGAAAACCGGTCGTGAAACCATTATCGTGCACGAAATTCCGTATCAGGTGAACAAAGCGCGCCTGATCGAGAAAATTGCCGAGCTGGTCAAAGACAAACGTGTTGAAGGCATCAGCGCGCTGCGCGACGAGTCTGACAAAGACGGGATGCGCATCGTCATTGAAGTCAAACGCGACGCGGTCGGGGAAGTGGTTCTCAACAACCTTTACTCCCAGACTCAACTGCAGGTTTCCTTCGGTATTAACATGGTTGCGCTGCACCATGGTCAGCCGAAGATCATGAACCTGAAAGACATTATCGCTGCGTTTGTGCGTCACCGTCGTGAAGTGGTAACACGCCGTACTATTTTTGAACTGCGTAAAGCCCGCGATCGTGCGCACATCCTTGAAGCGCTGGCGATTGCGCTGGCCAACATCGATCCGATCATCGAACTGATCCGTCGTGCGCCGACCCCGGCTGAAGCGAAAGCAGGGCTGGTTGCGCGTTCGTGGGAGCTGGGAAACGTTTCTGCGATGCTGGAACGTGCCGGTGATGACGCTGCGCGTCCTGAATGGCTGGAGCCGGAATTCGGTGTACGTGACGGTCAGTACTACCTGACTGAACAGCAGGCTCAGGCGATTCTGGATCTGCGTTTGCAGAAACTGACCGGTCTCGAGCATGAAAAACTGCTCGACGAATACAAAGAGCTGCTGGAGCAGATCGCTGAATTGCTGCACATTCTGGGCAGCGCCGATCGTCTGATGGAAGTTATCCGTGAAGAGATGGAGCTGGTTCGCGAGCAGTTCGGTGACACACGTCGCACCGAAATCACCGCCAACAGCGCTGACATCAACATCGAAGATCTGATTACCCAGGAAGATGTTGTCGTGACCTTGTCTCACCAGGGCTACGTTAAATATCAGCCGTTAACCGATTACGAAGCACAGCGTCGTGGCGGTAAAGGTAAGTCAGCAGCACGTATTAAAGAAGAAGACTTTATCGACCGCCTGCTGGTGGCCAACACCCATGACACGATCCTCTGCTTCTCCAGCCGTGGTCGTCTGTACTGGATGAAGGTCTATCAGCTGCCGGAAGCGAGCCGTGGCGCGCGTGGACGTCCAATCGTCAACCTGCTGCCGCTGGAAGCCAACGAACGTATCACCGCCATTCTGCCGGTACGCGAGTACGAAGAAGGCGTAAACGTCTTTATGGCAACTGCCAGCGGTACCGTGAAGAAAACGGCGCTGACCGAGTTTAGCCGTCCGCGTTCTGCCGGTATTATTGCGGTTAACCTCAATGAAGGCGACGAACTGATTGGCGTGGATCTGACCTCCGGGTCCGACGAAGCGATGCTGTTCTCTGCCGCAGGTAAAGTGGTGCGCTTCAAAGAAGACGCCGTTCGTGCGATGGGTCGTACCGCGACCGGCGTGCGTGGTATTAAGCTGGCAGGCGAAGACAAAGTTGTTTCTCTGATTATTCCTCGTGGCGAAGGCGCAATCCTGACTGTGACGCAAAACGGTTATGGTAAGCGTACCGCGGCAGAAGAGTATCCGACCAAGTCTCGTGCGACACAGGGCGTTATCTCGATCAAAGTGACCGAGCGCAACGGTTCAGTTGTCGGCGCGGTGCAGGTGACGGATAGCGACCAGATCATGATGATCACCGATGCAGGTACGCTGGTGCGTACTCGCGTGTCGGAAATCAGCGTGGTCGGGCGTAACACCCAGGGCGTTATCCTCATCCGCACGGCGGAAGATGAAAACGTGGTGGGTCTGCAACGTGTTGCTGAACCGGTTGATGACGAAGAGCTCGACTCCATCGACGGCAGCGCTGCTGAAGGGGACGAGGATATCGCACCTGAAGCCGAAAGCGATGATGATGCAGCGGATGACGCAGAAGAGTAATTAAGCAGTAATGAGAAGGGCCGGAGAAATCCGGCCCTTTTTTTAGTTCATTCGTTCCACGATCATCGCAATACCCTGGCCGCCACCGATGCACAGTGTCGCCAGTCCCAGCGTTTTATCCCGCGCCTGTAGCGTGTGCAACAACGTCACTAAGATACGCGCGCCGCTGGCGCCGATAGGATGCCCCAATGCGATTGCGCCGCCGTTGACATTCACCTTCTGCGCATCAAACCCCAGCGTTTTTCCCACTGCCAGAAACTGTGCGGCAAAAGCCTCATTGGCCTCGATCACGTCGATATCGGACAGCTTTAGCCCGCTCAGTTGCAGCGCTTTTTGCGTCGCCGGAACCGGCCCCATGCCCATCATCGCAGGTGCAACGCCGCCGCTGGCATAGGCCTTGATACGTGCCAGCGGTTTCAGTCCGGCTGCCAGCGCGGCCGATTCGTCCATAATCACCAGAGCTGCAGCACCGTCGTTGATCCCCGAAGCGTTTCCGGCGGTGACGCTTCCTGTTTTGTCGAAAGCCGGGCGCAACGCAGCCAGACCTTCCGCCGTGGTGTCCGCTTTAGGAAATTCATCACGATCAAAGACGATCGTTTTTTTCCGCGAAACCACACTCACAGGGACGATTTCAGCCTGAAACGCGCCCGATTCTATTGCCGATACCGCTTTGCGCTGCGACATCAGCGCCAGTTCATCCTGCATCTCCCGGCTAATATCATATTCGCGGGCGACATTTTCAGCGGTGATCCCCATATGGTAGCCGTGCTCGGCGCAGATTAGGCCATCACGCAGGATAACGTCGGACAGTTGCCCGTCGCCAAGGCGATACCCCCAGCGGGCTTTGGCGTCTAACAGGTACGGAGCCTGGCTCATGTTTTCCATACCGCCGGCGACAATCGCCTGAGCCTGTCCGGCCTGAATGGATTGAGCGGCAAGCGCCACGCTTTTGAGGCCAGAGCCGCAGACTTTATTTACGGTAAAACCACAAACGGCGTCGGAGAGGCCGCTTTTTAATAGTGCCTGGCGCGCCGGGTTCTGCCCGAGACCTGCCTGCAATACGTTACCCATGATCACCTCGTCAACCCGCTGTGGATCAAGGTGGGCACGCTCAAGCGCAGCTTTAATGACGATTGCTCCGAGTTCGACGGCGCCGGTGGTCGCCAGTGCGCCATTGAAGCTACCGATTGCGGTACGTGCCGCGCTGACGATGACACAATTTTTCATTTTTCTGTTCCTTTATGTAAGTGATTGCCGTCAGAACAAGGTCAATCCGATGACAAAAATGACGCCGGAGAAGAGCAGGGCGGTGATGCAGTAGCCCATGATGTCGCGCACCCCCAGCCCGGCGATGGCCAGTGCAGGTAACGCCCAGAACGGTTGTGCCATGTTCATCCACTGCTCGCCGTAGGCAATAGCCATGACGGATTTACCGAGGTCGGCGCCAAGCGCCTGCGCGGCGGGGATCACGAACGGCCCCTGAATAACCCAGTGACCGCCGCCTGACGGCACGGCAAAGTTAATGAGCGCAGAGCTGAAAAAGGTCATCAGCGGGAAGGTGTCTTTGTTGGCGACGTTGATGAAAAATTCGGTGATGAGTCCACCGAGGCCAGAGTGTTCCATCATCAACTGGATACCGGCGTAGAAGGGAAATTGCACCAGAATTCCGGCGGTACTGCGCGCTGCGGCGCTGACGGCCCGCATATAGGCCATGGGCGTTTTGTGCAGCAGCAGCCCGGCAATCATAAACATCAGATTGACGGTATTGATGGTGATGTTGAATCCTTTCTCGGTGAAATAGAGGGCCAGATAAGCAATACCCAATGCCCCGATGATCAGCGCCAGAATGCGGCTCTCTTCCAGTTTTTCTGACGGTGGTGCATCAGCAGGCAGTTTCTTCTGAAAATCCGCCTCTTCCAGTAACAGCTTCGGATCGATGCTGACCACATCGGAAGGTTTTGGTGTCATCAGGCGGGTAATGAACGGCATGACGACAATCAGTGCCAGGGTGATGAAGATATTGAACCCAGTGAACAGGGTATCGCCGACAGGAATTAAACCGGCAATATGCTCAACCGGATTGCCCGGCGTTGCCGCCAGTAGGGGCATTGAGCCGGAGAAGCCGCCGCCCCAGGTGAGAAAGCCAATGTAGGCACAGGCAATCAGCAGCGGGTAATCGGAGCCGGGAACCCGACGGGCAACTTCGCGGGCAAACATCGCTCCGACCACCAGACCAAAGCCCCAGTTGATCACGCAGGCGACCGAACCGAAAAAAGTCACCAGCATCACCCCCTGAACGGGGGTTTTGGCGGCGGATGCCGCCGTACGCAGCAGACTTTTAACGGGGCCTGAACTGGCTAACGCATGACCCGTCACGATGATTAGCGCCATCTGCATGCCAAATGCCAGCAGGTTCCAGAAGCCGTCACCCCAGAATCGCACCATACTGACCGGTGTTTGCGGCGTTAGCCATAGCGCAATGCCGAAGGTCAGCAGCGTGAGCAGCATGGCGAAAATCAGTGGGTCGGGCAGCCAGCGACTGACCACGCGTGTCATAAAGCGAGAGATGCGACCGATCATGCGTCACCTCGTTGGATAACCAGATCGGCGGCGACGTCGAACTGCGCTTCGGTTTTTTCACTCAGCGTGGCGATGTCGCATCCTTCAACGATTTCAGTGAGCCACATTTTTCCGTCAATAAAGCGGAATACGGCAAGTTCAGTGACCAGCATATGTACGGCATGTTGCGCCGTGAGCGGCATGGTGCAGTGACGGAGGATTTTCGCTGAGCCGTCTTTTGCGCAATGTTCCATGGCGATAATCACTTTGCGGGCGCCGGTCACCAGATCCATCGCGCCACCCATGCCAGGTACCATTTTGCCAGGAACCACCCAGTTAGCGAGGTTGGCCTGCTCATCGACCTGTAATCCCCCGAGAACACAAGCATCGACGTGGCCGCCGCGAATCAACGCAAACGACATGGCGCTGTCAAACATGGCGGCACCGGGCAAAATACCGCACGGTTGGCCACCGGCGTTCACCAGATCAGGATGTGGAGTCGTCACCGGACCCAGCCCAAGAAAGCCGTTTTCAGACTGCAGGGTGATGTGAACATCTTCTGGCAGGTAGTTGGCGACCATCGTCGGCAGGCCGATCCCCAGGTTGACAACATCGCCGTCGCGAAACTCTTGCGCCACGCGGCGCGCAATTCGTTGTTTAGCATCCATGATTAGCTCTCCTGTGGAATGACGATATGGTCGATAACGGCGCCGGGGGTGACTATCTGGTCAGGCTGCAGCTCGCCTGTTTCGACCATTTCATCTGGCTCAACCAGCGTGATGTCAGCGGCAAGGGCAATCAGTGGGTTAAAATTGCGTGCGCTGAGCTGGTAGGTGAGGTTGCCAAGCATGTCTGCGCGGTGCGCGCGAATAAGCGCGAGGTCCGCACACAATGGGCGTTCAAGCAGCCAGGTTTTGCCATCAAGCGTCATCGTCTGCTTGCCGTCTTCCACCACGGTTCCGACGCCGGTGGGCGTCAGAAAGCCGCCAAGACCCGCGCCGCCGCAGCGGATTTGCTCAATCAGCGTGCCTTGTGGCACCAGTTGAACCTCCATTTCACCGGCAATCATGCGCCGACCGGTTTCAGGGTTGGTGCCAATGTGCGAAGCAATCACTTTGTTCACGCGGCCATTGACGATCAGCGGCCCGATACCGGTATCGACAAAAGCGGTATCGTTGGCAATGAGCGTCAGATCTCTGACACCCGATTCAAGTAAGGCTTCGACAAGGCGAGGCGGCGTGCCAACCCCCATAAAACCGCCGACCATGATGGTCATGCCGTCACGAAAGAAGTTCGCTGCGTCTTGTAAGGTAATCAGTTTGGTTTTCATTATGTTTCCCTTGTGAATACTCCATTTTGGGTACGCTCAGGGAATTGCAAGCAGAATGCCAGGATGATGTCATCCGTGTTATATCGTTTAAATTATTGAATTTTATTGTTTATTTATGATGATTTCTTGCGGGGGAGGAGAGGTGACTATGCAGAATTTTGCGCACTGTGCAAAATTCTGCATAGCAAATATGTGTATCAGGAGCCTGACGTGTCGATACCGTATTCCTGTAATTTATACATCAGGGCGCGTCGGCTGATGCCCAACATCAACGCCGTGCGGGTACGGTTCCCCTCCTGTTGGTCGAGTACTTCAACGATGATCCGTTTTTCCTCGCGTTTAATTTCTTCTTTCAGGTTTCGCTCGCCTGTCTGGGTCGGTTTTACTTCTGCAACTGCACTGACGGGGGAGCGGAACGGGGCGGGCAGATCTTCGGCGAAAATGACCGCACCGGTACTCATCACAACCGCGCGTTCGATAACGTTGGACAGTTCGCGAATATTACCCGGCCACGGCCAGGCGGCGAGTATTGACATCGCCGTCGGGTCAATCTCGATAATATCGCGCTGATTTTCTGAACTGAACTTCTGTAAAAAATGGTTAGCTAATAAGGCGATATCTTCACGGCGTTCGCGCAGCGGGGGTAACGTCAGGTGAATCACGTTCAGGCGATAAAACAGGTCTTCGCGGAAAGTGCCTTCCTTCACCATCGTTTGCAGGCAGCGGTTAGTGGCGGCAACGATACGAATATCGACGCGAATAGTCTGGTGCCCGCCGATGCGTTCGAACTCTCTCTCCTGCAAAATACGCAGCAGTTTAGCCTGCAGCACCAGCGGCATCTCGCCTATCTCGTCGAGCAATAACGTTCCCTGATGGGCGCGTTCGAATAAGCCCTGACGCAGCGTTTGCGCCCCGGTAAAAGCCCCTTTTTCATGACCAAATAGTTCACTTTCCAGCAGTGATTCCGGCAGAGCGGCACAGTTAATTTTGATAAACGGGCCGTTGGCGCGTTGGCTGTTGTAATGGATGGCGCGGGCAATCAGCTCTTTTCCGGTGCCACTTTCACCGCTAATCAGCACGTTTGCGTGGGAGAGGGCAATTTTCGCCGTATCCTTACAGATATCCATCATCAGCGGGCTGGTGGTCAGGATGTGTCCCCACTGCCAACTGGTGCTTAGCGCCTGATGCAGGTTGCGGATCTCCTGTTTCATCGCCTGAAGCTGCAATGCCCGCTGAACGACCAGGTTGAGTTCATCCAAATCAAAAGGCTTAATCACATAGTCAAACGCACCGCTGCGCAGGGCCTCCACTGCAGTTTCCACTTCGGCGTAGGCGGTCATCAGAATGACAGGGATCCGCGGTCGCTGAGTGCGCATGACTTTTAGCGCGTCGATACCGTCCATCTCAGGCATGCGGATATCCATCAGCACCACGTCGGGCGACGTGTCAGTAAACAGGGCCAGAGCCTCTTTACCGTTGCTGGCGCAGTGGGTTTCATGCCCTTGCAGGGAAAATGCGGTGGCGAGCATACGGCGAACATTTTCTTCGTCATCAACGAGGAGAATACGGTAGGTCGTTTTCATTCTGACGGATTTCCCTGCGGGTTGATCGGTAAAATAAGGGTGAAGGTTGCGCCACAGCCCGGCATGCTGGCGACGTGGATATCCCCTTGATGTGCGTTGATAATGCGCTGGCTCAGTGCCAGCCCAAGTCCTGTGCCAGACGCTTTTGTGGTAAAGAACGGGTCAAATATTTTCTTCTGTAAGGCGGTATCAATACCGCTGCCATTATCCTCAATCATCACCGCCTGTTGCGAAGCGGAGTACTGCCAGGTGCGGATGCGAATTTCGCCTCGCGCCCCTATCGCCTGCACCGCATTAATTAAAATATTAAGGATCACCTGCTTGAGCAGTTCGCGATCGGCGACGATTGCCGCCAGGCGGGTATCTAATTCGGTTGTAAAGGTAATACGCGCCTGAATACCGGAGGTTTGTACCAGGATCAGCGTCTCTTCAATTAACGCATTGAGCTGAACCTGCTGCCACTGGCTTTGTCGCGGGCGTGAGAAATCCAACAGTTGTTGGATAACTTTATTGATTGAATCAATTTCATTCAGCACCACGGATAAGTATTCCTGATGCTCCGGCAAAGAGGTTTGCTGACGAATGATCTGGACATAGCCGCGAATTGCCGTCAGCGGATTTCTCACCTCATGGGCGACGCCGGCCATCAGCTCACCGAGGGTGGCGAGCCTTTCCGTTTGTGCCAGTCGCCGCTGGGTCTCTTTACGGGCGGTTAAATCTGAGAAGATAACCAATGCGCCGATCAATTCGCCATGGGCGTTATGGATCCGACTGGTGGTGACGCTTATCTCAATGGTACGCTCACGTCCAGGAAAACTTACCTCCTGAGCGACATGTTCGGTGCCACTTTCGAGGGTATCCAGTACTGGGCTGGAAAATGGGGTGTTGGCAAACAGCTTGGCGTAGGGTTGCCCAACCAGTTCATGCAGCTTATAGCCCGTTATCTGTTCCGCCGCCGGGTTCATCGTGGTGACGTCGCCCTGTCTGTCGATAGCAATAACGCCGTCTGCGGCGTTTTCAATGATCAGATCGTTTAGCGTTTTGGTCTCTCGTAACGTTTGCGCCAGCGCATTGACGCTGCGGCTGATTTGCCCCAGCTCACCCGGCAGGTCAGGCAATCGGGCGGGTGTTTTTTGCGCCAGCGTTGAGAGTCCGTCAGTGATGATGTCGATATTGGCGCTGAGTCGGCGTGAAAAGAGAACGATAAGCAACAGACTGCTGATTAATCCTGCTGCCAGTACCGCAATGATCCTGACGTCCATTTTCCAGGCTTGCTGGCGAATGTCTTCCGTGAGTTCGTTGGCCCAGATATAACCAATGACTTCACCCTGGCGTTCAATCGGGATCATCGAGTTGAGTATGTCGCCGCGAACCTGTCGCCCGGAATAGACGACGGCAGTGTTGTTGTCCATCACGTCACGTCCGGGATGATCGGCGGTGATGGTGATGCCAACATTACTTTGATAAAAGGCAGAGGGCGCGTAGGTGATAATGGCATCCAGCGCTTTGTTGTAATAACCCGCACCCACACCCGGAAATGCGCGCGTAATCCGCTCTGTGAGGGGGCTTAGCTCGGCATTAAGTGCGCGAATACGTGCCTCGCGCGGCAGAGTTGCGTAGTGGCTAAAGCGATCGCCCAGCGCATCGTTAAGCAGATGCACCACCGCCGACAGTTTTTTCTCTTTTTCAGATAAGACTGCTGAACGACCTTCTGTTTCTACGATATAACCTATGGATATCGTCGGCACAATCACCATCAGAATGGCCATCATGATCATTTGGTTGCGTAATCGTCGCGGGGTTAATCGACGAGTCAGCCATCTCAGGTCGGGCATTCTGACATCCGTGCGAAGTGTTTAAGGCAGACGACGATTATCAGGGGTTAGGACAATGTTTTCTCAGCGGTGTATCATATTCCCGTAAAGAGAGGGCATTGCGACGCCGGGCATTTACCGCTACCTTAACCACACTCTATTGATACCCTGAGGCGGAGCTTCGCCCCTTTGAAATACCTTGCTTCCGTTCATGCAACTCTAAAAATTTCCCGCTACCTGTTCAGAGCGTTGGCGCTGTTGGTCTGGTTTCTGATTGCTTTTGCCAGTGTGTTCTACATTGTGAATGCGCTACATCAGCGAGAATCTGAGATCCGCCAGGAGTTTACTCTCAGCTCCGATCAGGCTCAGCGCTACATTCAGCGCACGTCTGACGTGATCAAAGAGCTGAAATACATAGCGGAAAACCGCTTAACGGCGGAAAACGGCGTGATGTCGCTGCGGGCGCGGGATGACAAAACAGTGGTGCCCAATTTTGAGCCGCTATTTGCCGATTCCGACTGTGCGGTGATGGGCAACGCCTGGCGTGGCTCGCTGGAATCACTGGCGTGGTTTATGCGCTACTGGCGCGACAATTTCTCCGCCGCCTATGATTTAAACCGCGTGTTCCTGATCGGCAGCGATAACCTGTGTATGGCGAACTTCGGCCTGCGTGACATGCCGGTTGAACGTGACGAGGCGCTGAAAGCGCTGCATGAACGCATCATTAAATACCGTAACGCACCGCAGGAAGAAAACGGCAATAACCTGTTCTGGATAAGCCAGGGGCCGCGTCCGGGTGTGGGCTATTTTTATGCGTTGACGCCGGTGTACCTGGCGAACCGTCTGCAGGCGCTGCTCGGCGTTGAGCAACCTATTCGGATGGAAAACTTCTTCACGCCGGGTAATTTACCGATGGGCGTGACTATCCTCGATGAAAATGGCCATGCGCTGATTTCTCTGACCGGCCCCGAGGGGACGATTCAAGCCGAACCGCGCTGGATGCAGGAGCGTTCCTGGTTTGGCTACACGCCAGGTTTCCGCGAGCTGGTGCTGAAGAAAAATCTGCCGCCATCATCACTCAGTATTGTGTATTCCGTTCCGGTCGATCTGGTGCTGGAACGTATCCGCATGTTGATTCTGAACGCCATTCTGTTGAATGTGCTGGTGGGCGCGGCGCTGTTTATGCTGACGCGTATGTATGAGCGACGTATTTTTATCCCTGCGGAAAGCGATGCTCAACGTCTGGAAGAGCATGAACAATTTAACCGTAAGATTGTGGCTTCTGCGCCGGTGGGGATATGTATTCTGCGCACCATCGATGGCATTAATATTTTGAGTAATGAGCTGGCGCATACCTATCTGAATATGCTGACCCATGAGGACCGACAGCGGCTGACGCAAATTATCTGCGGCCAGCAGGTTAACTTTGTCGATGTGCTAACCAGTAACAACACCAATCTGCAAATCAGCTTTGTGCATTCACGCTATCGCAATGAAAACGTAGCGATTTGTGTACTGGTTGATGTGAGTGCGCGCGTCAAAATGGAAGAGTCGTTGCAGGAGATGGCGCAGGCGGCGGAACAGGCAAGCCAGTCAAAATCAATGTTCCTCGCCACGGTCAGCCATGAGCTGCGTACGCCGCTGTACGGCATTATTGGCAACCTTGATCTGCTGCAAACCAAAGAGTTACCGAGCGGTGTCGATCGGCTGGTCACGGCGATGAACAACTCATCCAGTCTGCTGCTGAAAATTATTAGCGATATTCTCGACTTCTCAAAAATCGAATCTGAACAGTTAAAGATTGAGCCGCGTGAGTTTTCACCGCGCGAGGTGATGAATCACATTACGGCCAACTACCTGCCGCTGGTGGTGCGTAAGCAGCTAGGGTTGTACTGTTTTATTGAGCCGGATGTGCCGGTGGCGCTGAATGGCGATCCGATGCGCCTGCAGCAGGTGATCTCTAACCTGTTGAGCAATGCGATTAAGTTCACCGATACCGGCTGCATTGTGCTGCATGTGCAGTGTCACGGCGACTATCTCAGCATTCGCGTGCGCGATACCGGCGTGGGCATTCCGGCCAAAGAGGTCGTGCGTCTGTTCGATCCTTTCTTCCAGGTGGGAACCGGGGTTCAGCGTAATTTCCAGGGGACCGGGCTGGGGCTGGCGATTTGTGAAAAATTGATCAGCATGATGGACGGTGATATATCCGTCGATTCTGAACCGGGAATGGGCAGCCAGTTTACGCTGCGCATTCCACTTTATGGTGCGCAGTATCCGCTGGACAAAGGCGTCGAAGGGTTGACCGAAACCCGCTGCTGGCTGGCGGTACGTAATGCCTCGTTGTATCGCTTTATTGAAGCCAGCCTGACACGTACCGGGATGACGGTGCTACGCTATGAAGGTCAGCAACCCGATGCTGATGACGTGCTGATTGCCGACGATGTGCTGGAACAGGCGTGGCAGGGGCGCGCTGCGGTGATTTTCTGCCGTCGCCATATTGGGATCCCGCTGGAAAGGGCACCAGGGGAGTGGGTGCACAGCGTGGCGTCACCGCATGAATTACCCGTGCTGCTGGCGCATATTTACAGCGTTGAGCTGGGCAGTGAAACGCTCTCAAGCGTGCTGCCTGCGCCGGATAAAATCGGTAGTACTCACGATGACATGATGATTCTGGTGGTCGACGATCATCCGATCAACCGCCGTTTGTTGGCCGATCAGTTGGGATCGCTGGGCTATCAGTGTAAAACCGCCAACGACGGTGTGGATGCCCTCAATGTGCTAAGCAAAAACCATATCGACATCGTACTGAGCGATGTCAACATGCCGAATATGGACGGTTATCGCCTGACGCAGCGCATTCGCCAGTTGGGGCTTACGCTGCCGGTTGTGGGCGTAACGGCGAACGCGCTGGCAGAAGAGAAGCAACGTTGTCTGGAGTCAGGGATGGATAGTTGTTTATCCAAGCCGGTAACGTTAGATGTGCTGAAGCAAACGCTGACGGTCTATGCGGAAAGAGTGAGAAAAACGCGGGGATAAAAAAAGCCTGATGAGCGTCACGCCATCAGGCTTTTTTAGTGCAGGGAATTAGTCTTTGTCGGACGGGCTTAGCGTCACGGACGAGAGGTAATTCAGCAGGGCAATATCGTTTTCAACGCCCAGTTTCATCATTGCGGACTTTTTCTGGCTACTGATGGTTTTAATACTGCGGTTGAGCTTTTTGGCGATTTCAGTAACAAGGAAACCTTCTGCGAACAGGCGCAGAACTTCGCTCTCTTTCGGTGACAGGCGTTTGTCGCCATAGCCGCTGGCGCTGATTTTCTCCAGCAGACGAGAGACGCTTTCCGGGGTAAATTTCTTGCCCTTTTGCAGTGCGGCCAGAGCCTTCGGCAGGTCTGTTGGCGCGCCTTGCTTCAGTACGATCCCTTCAATGTCGAGATCCAATACCGCGCTGAGGATCGCCGGGTTGTTGTTCATGGTCAGAACGATGATCGACAGGCTCGGGAAATGGCGTTTGATATACTTAATTAACGTGATCCCGTCACCGTATTTATCTCCCGGCATAGAGAGATCGGTTATCAACACATGAGCGTCTAATTTAGGCAAATTGTTGATCAGTGCAGTGGAGTCTTCAAATTCGCCGACAACGTTCACCCATTCGATTTGCTCAAGTGATTTACGAATACCGAACAGTACAATCGGATGGTCATCGGCAATAATTACGTTCATAGTGTTCATGTATTGGGCTACCTTGCTACAGCAAGCTCTTGACGTAAGCGTCAATGTCGCTGATGTACTTTTCTATACCTGGAGCATCTTTTTCTTGAATAAGATGTTCCAGCGCTTCACATAACTGCTTGCCGGGTACCAGATTAAGCATGGCAAACACGCCTTTCAGGCGATGGGCGGTTTGGGCTAACGCAGCGAAATCGCTGGTTGTTGCCTCAGTATACAACCTCTTAACATCATCCGGTACTGTGTCTACAAAGAGTGCATAGTAACCACTGGCATGAAGTTCGGCGTTTTCATCTCCGCCGAGGGGGAGCTCCTGGATCTCTTCCTGCGCCAGCTGCTCTTCTATTAGCTCGAGGACAGCTTCCTGCATAGCATTGCTCATATTAAAGTTGACGCGCAGCTGGCCAGGGCCAATTTTGCGTACGCCAGACTCATCATCGCTTAAAAGCAAGCCCGAGGCAGTAAGATTAGACGGATTATCAGTTAAAAAGAGATCATATTCTTGACTACTTAACCGTTCATCAGGCGTGATGCAGGTGGCTCCCCAGTTTTCTAACTGACGTAATACGATGCTACGTACATCACTGGAGGTGACATCAACCATCACGCAGACGTCATCCAACAGGCGCTCTTCAATGTCAGCGTGTTGGTCATGCAGCGGCATTTTAACATGGACGATGTAACGCGTTCCAAGTTCTTCACGCGCTTTGATATTCAGGTGTCCGCCCAGTTTGCGAGCCAGCTGATCGCACAACCAAAACGTCAGCGGGTTGGCTTTGCCATAGCGATCGCCCTGCGTTTCTTTAATGAACGGGAAATGCAGATTATCAATTTCATTCAACGTCACGCCTTCGCCGGTATCCAGAATACGGAAGGTCAGGCGCTCCGCTTCTGATTCATCCTGGTCAACGTCGAGAGTAATTTTCCCAATTTGCGTGGTAGTTACCGCGTATTGAATGAGCAGCAGCAGAATACGGCGCAGGGCATCACGGTCGCCACGGCGCTCATCGTTGGCGCTGAGGTGATTTTTAATCAGCAGCTGCAGGCCTTTGCGTTTGATGACCGGCAGAACGTCAGGCACCACTTCATCAATTAACGACTGAACGGAAAACAGCGTGGATTCGCTTTTCCAGGCGTCGTTCTCCAGAATATTGGCCAACTGAATTTCATCGACCATCCGTACCAGCACATCGGCCTGATTTGCCAGTTTTTGGCTGTCAGGCGTATTGAGTGCAGCGGCGTCAACGGCCAGTATTCTGACCGGTTCCTTCAGGGCGCTGCCGATATTTTGCATAAAGGCGGCGCGGGCCTGCTGGTTTTTCTCATACAGGCGCTGCGCTTGTTTCAACTTTTTATTCACCAGCACTTCTTTGTCCTGGTCGCGAATAATAAAGATTTGCGTGCGCGGTGAAATCTGGCTGCGGAACAGTCTGATTTCATACAGCTCATTATTGATAGTGGCCTGGATCACGCCCTGATGCTGTTCCGCCATGCTGGTGATGTTTTGCAGATTTAAATGCGGTAGCAGGTGGTCGGCAATTTTATTACTGATGACCGTGCGGTTAGCTTCCTGGTCGTGGACCAACAAGCCCAGCGGCAGCAGTGAAACGATCTCTTCATTAATTGCCCGCAGAATACGCAATTCATTATTGGCGGCAAGGTTTGGTGCCACGTCGGTCGAGCGGGCAGGGAGGTGACGAAAGGTGGTATAGCCAAACAGCGCCAGCGCGAGCAGTGCGATATTCAGTAAGAGCGGCAGCAGGATATTTTGCAAGGTATCGAGCAGCAATGAGCCGAACGGCACTTGCCAGACCAGCCGCATATCCGTTGAGTCTAGCGCCGAAGAGATCTCAATTTTGGTGTTATTGAAGCTGATACTGACGCTGTCAGGCGACTCTTTGTCGCTACTATGATCGATAGTCGAAGTGGCATCGGGTTCCAGATGGAAACTGTCCAGCGGCATGTCAGGCGGGATCAGATCATTAATAGGCAGGTCGAAGGCCACCACGGTAGCCAGATGTCCCGGCTGATTAAAAGTGGTACGCAGCGTGAAGTAATGCCCGTTTTGCCAGACCAGGCGGCGCAGCGAGGAGAAGCTTTCACGTTCATCCAGTGCATTAGCCTGCTGCAGCATTTCTGTGCGGCGCGAATCAACAATATTACCTATCGTCGACTCTTTAAAACCGGAGGTCAGATCTTTCAGAGGCAGCGTCGAAATCAGGATCAGACTATTGTCCTGACCGTTGAGATAATACATTGACCACGGGACATTTTCGGCTCCCCACAGCGTATCCAGGTAGGTTGAGATTCGCTGGGTCATCTCCAGCGTCGAGCTGTCGTGCGAGCCGAAAATAAGCGCTTCGGTCTTTCTGCGCGGTTTTTCAAGATAGTAGATATCTTGTTTCAGACGGGTTTCTTGCAGTCCATCCGCGGTAGCGGACTGAGGGGTGGCGGCAATATTGTCATAGATTTGCCAGGTGACGTACCGCCAGGTATCTACTCGCTTGTGGATGGCATTAGTAATATCGACAATCTGATAGCTCTTATCTTTTAACCAGGTGTTGACCGCGCTCTGGACCATCACGCCCATCATCACTAACAGCACAACGATCAGTAATAAGAAGAAACGGGTAATACTTCCCGGGAGCAGGGAGAATCGGGTAGAAGCCGTTGTGTCTGACTGACTCATTCGTGTTTAAGACCTGTTAGAACGATGCTTAAGGTGAAGGGGCAGTATAAAGGGTAATGGATGAATTGCCATACTCTCGCAACGCCGAACGCGCGGCATTTGTTTTCCGCCCATCTTGCTGCCATCACCGTGCGGTACAATCTGTACAGCGAGCAACGGCAGGTACAAATAGAAATGTTGAAGATATGAATTTAGCATTAAATAACAAGAAATTATTAGATGGGTTTGGATGTACCGTAATGTACGGCAAATAATTAATAGTCGTTATAGTTTTGCGGCGGTAGCACAGGACGGTCTCTTTTGTGTAAAGAAGGGTAAAAAAAAACCGAACGCAGAGCATTCGGTTGAAATAGGGGTAAACAGACATTCAAGAATGAATGACGGTAATAAATAAAGTTAATGATGATAGCGTTGCTATTTTAGTTGCGAGTGAAGATTTTTTTTTGTCATTCAGTGCTATGGGTGTATTGAATGTAATTGATTGATTTATATTGTTATATGTATGATTCTTGACTATTCGTGCTTATTTTGTCCATTTCTTGAATTAAAAAAAGTTCCCTCGTATTAATATTTTGAAACATCTATGGGTATAAATGAAACACCTTAAAAGTTTTAGTATCATATTCGTGTTGGATTATTCTGTGTTTTTGCGGAGAATGAAGTTGCCGACTGGTTAATGTACGTAATCAGTATGCAGTGGCATAAAAAAAGCAATAAAGGCATATAACAGAGGGTTAATAACATGAAAGTTAAAGTACTGTCCCTCCTGGTACCGGCTCTGCTGGTAGCAGGCGCAGCGAATGCTGCTGAAATTTACAACAAAGACGGCAACAAATTAGACCTGTACGGCAAAGTCGACGGTCTGCACTATTTCTCCGACGATAAGAGCGCTGATGGCGATCAGACCTATATGCGTATCGGCTTCAAAGGCGAAACTCAGGTTAACGACCAACTGACCGGTTACGGCCAGTGGGAATACCAGATTCAGGGTAACGCGCCTGAATCTCAGAACAACTCCTGGACCCGTGTGGCGTTTGCTGGTCTGAAATTCGCAGATGTAGGTTCCTTCGACTACGGTCGTAACTACGGCGTGGTGTACGACGTAACGTCCTGGACCGACGTCCTGCCGGAATTCGGCGGTGATACCTACGGTTCTGACAACTTCATGCAGCAGCGTGGTAACGGCTTCGCGACCTACCGTAACACCGATTTCTTCGGCCTGGTTGATGGTCTGAACTTTGCCATTCAG
Source organism: Citrobacter sp. FP75 (assembly GCF_018342065.1). Classification (GTDB taxonomy): domain Bacteria; phylum Pseudomonadota; class Gammaproteobacteria; order Enterobacterales; family Enterobacteriaceae; genus Citrobacter. Next base: position 367,421 of record NZ_JAFDOE010000003.1, read on the forward strand.
TATCAGGGTAAAAACGGTAGCCCGGAAGGCGAAGGCATGACTGGCGTGACCAACAACGGTCGTGAAGCGCTGCGTCAAAACGGCGACGGCGTTGGCGGATCTATCACTTATGATATCGGCGAAGGCTTCTCTCTGGGTACTGCGGTCACCAGCTCCAAACGTACTGATGAGCAGAACAAGCTGAACTTCGGTACCGGCGATCGTGCTGAAACCTACACCGGTGGTCTGAAATATGACGCCAACAACGTATACCTGGCAGCACAGTACACCCAGACCTATAACGCAACGCGTGCGGGTTCTCTGGGCTGGGCTAACAAAGCACAGAACTTCGAAGCCGTTGCACAGTACCAGTTCGACTTCGGTCTGCGTCCGTCCGTGGCTTACCTGCAGTCCAAAGGTAAAGACCTGAACAATGGTTACGGCGACCAGGATATCGTGAAATATGTTGATGTTGGCGCGACTTACTACTTCAACAAAAACATGTCCACCTACGTTGATTACAAAATCAACCTGCTGGATGACAACGAGTTCACTCAACGTGCCGGTATCGGTACCGATGACATCGTAGCGCTGGGTCTGGTTTACCAGTTCTAATCTGCGTTCATGTCTCTCAAAGGCCCTGCGGGGCCTTTTTTAATGCCGTTTTTCAGGCGTACAGGCAACCCTTTTTGGTGTACTCTTGCGTGCGTTCGCATGAGGATAATCACGTATGGATATGAATTTTTACCGCGTAGCCCTGCTGGCTGCGACGATCTTTTTTGCTGGCTGTGATAACGCGCCAAAATCTGAACCGACCACGCCGCCTGCCGCCACCGTACTGGAAGGCAAAACTATGGGGACTTTCTGGCGGGTTAGCGTGGTGGATGTTGATGCCAAACGCGCCGGAGAACTGCGGGCGAAGATCCAGACGCAGCTTGATGCTGACGATCAGCTCCTGTCTACCTATAAAAACGATTCTGCGCTGATGCGATTTAACCTGTCGAAAAGCCTGTCGCCCTGGCCGGTTAACGATGCGATGGCGGATATCATCACCTCGGCGCTACGTATTGGCGCGAAAACCGATGGCGCCATGGATATTACCGTCGGGCCGTTGGTGAACCTGTGGGGATTTGGGCCTGACCAGCAGCCGCTGCATATCCCCACGCAGGCACAAATTGACGCCGCAAAAGCCCAAACCGGGCTGCAGCACCTGAGCGTGATCAATGACACGCGGCAGAATTACCTGCAAAAAGATTTACCGAGTCTGTATGTGGATCTCTCAACCGTCGGTGAAGGTTATGCCGCCGACCATCTGGCCCGACTGATGGAGCAGGAAGGGATCGCCCGCTATCTGGTATCTGTTGGCGGGGCGCTGAACAGTCGGGGAATGAACGCCGAGGGGCGTCCGTGGCGCGTGGCTATCCAGAAACCTACCGATCGGGAAAACGCGGTGCAGGCGGTTGTCGATATTAACGGTCATGGCATCAGCACGTCCGGCAGCTACCGTAATTACTACGAACTGGACGGGAAGCGTCTGTCGCATGTTATCGATCCGCAAACCGGTCGGCCAATTGAGCACAATCTGGTCTCGGTGACGGTGATTGCGCCAACGGCGCTGGAAGCCGACGGCTGGGATACCGGATTGATGGTGCTTGGAACCGACAAAGCCAAAGAAGTGGTGCGCCGTGAAGGGCTGGCGGTCTATATGATCGTCAAAGAAGGTGACGGGTTTAAAACCTGGATGTCGCCGCAGTTCACGAGTTTTTTGGTCAGCGATAAAAATTAAAAAGCAAGATTGCGGGTTTTTACACTTTGCTATGCGGACACACTAAGGCTAAGCACTATGCTTAACAAAGGAGTCCATCATGAAAAATGTCTTTCGCGTAACGGATGATGACCGCTGGCAGTCTGTGCTGCAGCGCGATGCAGACGCTGACGGCCAATTTGTTTTTGCCGTGCAAACCACCGGCATTTTCTGCCGTCCGTCCTGTCGGGCCAAACATGCGCTGCGCAAAAATGTCCGTTTCTTCGCCGACGCCCGGCAGGCGTTGGCGGCAGGGTTTCGCCCCTGCAAACGCTGTCAGCCGGACAAAGACAGCGCGCAGCAGCATCGGTTGGACAAAATAGCCCATGCCTGCCAGTTGTTGGAGCAAGAATCACCCCTCACGCTTGATGAATTAGCGCAACAGGTGGCGATGAGCCCATTTCATTTGCATCGTCTGTTTAAAGCGACAACGGGGATGACCCCGAAAGCGTGGCAGCAGTCCTGGCGCGCCCGACGTCTGCGCGATGCGCTGGCGAAAGGGGAGTCGGTGACCCAGGCTTTCTTGAATGCTGGCTTCCCCGACAGCAGTAGCTACTACCGGAAAGCGGATGAGGCGCTGGGCATGACCGCAAAGCAATTTCGTAAAGGCGGCGATAAGCTCGCGGTTCGTTATACCCTGGCGGACTGCGTACTGGGGCGCTGCCTGGTGGCGGAAAGTGAACGCGGTATCTGCGCGATCTTACTCGGCGACGATGACGCCACGCTAATATCAGAGTTGCATGAATTGTTCCCTGCCGCACAAGACATGCCCGCAGATACCGTTTTTCAGCAGCATGTGCGCGAGGTGATCGCGGTCATTAATACACGCAATACCCCACTGTCGCTGCCGCTGGATATTCGGGGAACGGCGTTTCAGCAGCAGGTGTGGCAGGCGCTGCGCGATATTCCCTGTGGTGAAACGGTCAGCTACCAGCAACTGGCTAATGCAGTGGGCAAACCGAAAGCGGTTCGCGCAGTGGCCAGTGCCTGTGGGGCAAATAAGCTGGCGATAGTGATCCCGTGTCATCGGGTGATCCGCGGCGATGGCGCACTTTCGGGTTATCGCTGGGGCGTCGCCCGCAAGGCGCAGCTGCTGCACCGTGAAACCACAGGAGAGGAAAGATAATGCTCGATCTCTTTGCGGATGCAAAACCCTGGCAGGAGCCGCTGGCGTCTGGCGCGGTGATTTTGCGCCGCTTTGCGTTTGATTCCGCCCCTTCTTTATTACAGGCAATGGCGGCTGTTGCCAGACAGTCGCCGTTTCGCCAGATGGTGACCCCCGGCGGGTATACGATGTCGGTAGCGATGACCAACTGTGGTCAATTGGGTTGGACGACCGACCAGCATGGTTACCTCTATTCTCCCGTCGATCCCTTGACCGGTAGCGCCTGGCCGCCTTTGCCTGAGGTTTTTGCTGATTTGTGTCAACAGGCGGCAACCGCTGCGGGCTATCCCGATTTTCGACCGGATGCCTGTTTGATTAATCGCTATACGCCTGGGGCAAAGCTGTCATTGCATCAGGATAAAGACGAACCCGACCTGCAAGCCCCCATCGTTTCTGTCTCGCTCGGCCTGCCGGCTATCTTTCAGTTCGGCGGTCTGAAGCGCAATGATCCGTTAAAACGTCTGCTGCTGGAACACGGTGATGTGGTGGTGTGGGGGGGGCGATCGCGCTTGTTTTATCATGGCATACAGCCGCTTAAGACAGGGTACCATCCCTTGACGACGGACTGTCGCTACAATCTGACGTTTCGCCGGGCCAGTAAAGAAGAATAAAAATAAGAATTATTATTGCTGTCAGCGAAGAGATGTTTAAACTGCGGGCTGTTATTACTTGTCCGGGTTGTACACATGGAACTTTTACTTCTTGTCTGGCGGCAGTATCGCTGGCCATTTATCAGCGTCATGGCGCTCAGCCTTGCCAGCGCCGCTTTGGGGATTGGGCTGATTGCGTTTATCAACCAGCGCCTGATTGAAACGGTCGACACCACGCTGATGGTGCTGCCGGAGTTTCTCGGCCTGCTGCTGCTGTTGATGATTGTTACCCTTGGCTCACAGCTGGCGCTAACCACGCTGGGACACCACTTTGTCTACCGTCTGCGTAGCGAATTTATCAAACGTATCCTGGATACCCACGTCGAGCGCATTGAGCAGTTGGGTAGCGCCTCGTTGCTGGCCGGTTTAACCAGCGATATCCGCAATATTACCATCGCCTTTGTCCGTCTGCCGGAGCTGGTGCAGGGGATTATCCTGACCGTCGGGTCGGCGGCGTATCTGGCGATGCTGTCGACAAAAATGCTGCTGGTGACGGCAATCTGGATGGCAATCACCATCTGGGGCGGATTCGTGCTGGTGGCGCGGGTTTACAAACACATGGCCACGCTGCGTGAAACCGAAGATAAGTTGTACAACGATTACCAGACGGTACTGGAAGGGCGCAAAGAGCTGACCCTTAACCGTGAACGCGCCGAGCACATCTTTAATCAGCTGTATGTTCCGGATGCCAAAGAGTACCGCCACCATATTATCCGCGCCGATACTTTCCACCTGAGCGCGGTCAACTGGTCGAACATTATGATGCTGGGCGCTATTGGCCTGGTGTTCTGGATGGCAAACAGTCTCGGCTGGGCGGATACCGCCGTGGCGGCAACCTATTCACTGACGCTGTTGTTCCTGCGTACGCCGTTGCTGTCCGCCGTTGGCGCGCTGCCCACGCTGCTCACCGCGCAGGTGGCTTTCAATAAGCTGAACAAGTTCTCTCTGGCGCCCTTTAAGGCGGAGTTCCCGCGGCCCACTGCGTTCCCAAACTGGAAAACGCTGGAGCTACGCAACGTGGTTTTCCACTATCAGGATAATGCTTTCTCCGTGGGGCCGGTGAATCTGACGATTCATCGCGGTGAGCTGATCTTCCTGATTGGCGGTAATGGTAGCGGGAAATCCACGCTGGCTATGTTGTTGACCGGTTTATACCAGCCGCAGTCTGGCGAGATTCTGCTCGACGGCAAGGCGCTGGCTGTCGACAAGCCCGAAGACTATCGCAAGCTCTTCTCCGCCGTGTTTACCGACGTCTGGTTGTTCGACAAACTGTTGGGGCCGGAAGGAAAATCGGCCAACCCGGAGCTGGTTGATAAGTGGCTGGGGCATCTGCAGATGGCGCACAAGCTGGAGCTGAACGACGGGCGGATCCTCAATCTTAAACTGTCGAAAGGGCAGAAAAAGCGCGTGGCGCTGCTGCTGGCGTTAGCCGAGGAGCGCGACATTATTTTGCTGGATGAATGGGCTGCCGATCAGGATCCGCACTTCCGTCGCGAATTCTACCAGGTACTGTTGCCGCTGATGCAGGAGATGGGCAAAACTGTCTTCGCCATTAGTCACGACGATCACTACTTTATCCATGCCGACAGGCTGCTCGAGATGCGCAGTGGTCAGCTCACCGAGCTGCTGGGCGATGAGCGCGACGCCGCCTCGCGTGATGCGGTGGCCCGCACCGCCTGATCTCTCTATGCCGCCGGTTTTTTATTCATCCGGCGGCTTCGTTTATTGTCATTTACATAATTCGGCATCATGATTGATGATATTTCATATCATGGATTTATGATTAATGTCCGTAATAAACAAAAATAGCGCCAGGCTACGTGATGAAGAACGCGCACGTCTAATCTGGTTACTGACCACAGATAAAGCCATTATTTCAACGCTACTGGGCAAGCTTACCCTGGCTGAGCAATATGACGTCGGTACGCTGGCCGACGATATTGCTGAGGTAGGGGCGCTGGTGGCCCATTTGCCGCCCCCCGATCTGGCCGATACCCTCGAAGCATTACCCTCCGAAGAACGTCACGCGCTGTGGCGCTTGATCCAAAGCGACAAGCGCGGCTATGTGCTGCTGGAAGCGTCAGAAAACGTCTGGGACGACCTGATCGACGAAATGTCCGACCGGGAGTTGCTCGACGCGCTGCAATACCTCGACATCGACGAGCAGATTTACGTGGTGCAGCATTTACCGCGTAATCTGACCGGCCGACTGCTGGCGACGTTACCGGCGGAGGAGCGCGCACGCGTGCGCCAGGTGATGCACTACGAGAAGAATCGCGTCGGTGCGATTATGGAGTTCGAAGTCATTACCGTGCGCCCGGACGTGACGCTGGAGGTGGTTCAGCGCTACCTGCGACGACTGGGTAAAATGCCGGAGAACACCGATAAACTCTTCGTCACCGATCGCAATAAAGTCCTCGTTGGCGAGCTGACGTTAACCTGTATTCTGCTCAATGACGTGCAGCGCAAAGTCAGTGATGTGATGGAAGACGATCCGCTCACCTTTGCCCCGGAAGATATCGCCGAGCACGCCGCACGTACCTTTGAACGTGACAACCTGGTCAGTGCGGCGGTGGTGGATCCAACAGGTAAGTTAATGGGACGATTAACCATCGATGAGATCGTCGATGTGGTGTATGAAGAAACCGATACCGATCTGCGCCGGATGGGGGGGTTAAGCGCCGGAGAAGATGTTTTTGCCCCGGTCACTAAAGCGGTAAAGACCCGTTGGGCATGGCTGGCCGTCAATCTCTGTACCGCGTTTATCGCGTCACGCGTAATCGACGGTTTTGAACACACGATTTCACAGCTGGTGGCGCTGGCGTCACTGATGCCCATCGTGGCGGGGATCGGCGGCAACACTGGCAATCAGACCATCACTATGATCGTCCGCGCGCTGGCGCTGCAAAATATTCAGCCGGGAAACCTGACGTTCCTGATCCTGCGTGAAATGGGCGTAGCGTTGATTAACGGCCTTGTCTGGGGCGGGATTATGGGCGGTATCACCTGGTGGCTGTACGATGACATGGCGCTCGGCGGCGTGATGACCCTGGCGATGATGCTCAATCTGCTGATGGCGGCAGTGATGGGGGTCATCATTCCGATGACGATGGTTAAGCTCGGGCGCGATCCGGCGGTCGGCTCGAGCGTGATGATAACCGCCATCACTGACACCGGCGGGTTCTTTATTTTTCTCGGTCTGGCGACGCTGTTTTTGATGTAGTGGAGCGTTTGCCTTTGACGATGCGCGGCAGGATCAACATCGTCAACACCCCGACAACCACGCCAATCGCCAGGTTGCCGGTCGACACCGTCGCGGCAACGGTCAGCAGCATCGCCAGCGTTTCGGTGACCGGCGCTTGTTTCAGCGTGGTGGGCTGAATGCTGTGCCAGCTGAAGGTTTTCACCGCCACAATCACCATAATCCCTGCCAGTACCGACATGGGGATTTTCGCCATCACGTCGCTTAACGCGGTGACCAGCAACAGTAATACCAGCCCGGCGGCGAAGGTGGAGACGCGACTGCGCCCTTTGCCCATCTCAACGTTAACAATCGTCTGACCAATCATCGCGCACCCCGCAATGCCGCCATACAACCCGGCCAGAATATTGGCTATCCCCAGCCCGGTACTTTCACGGTTTTTGTTAGAGGGCGTGACCGTCAGATCGTCAACCAGTCGGGCGGTGAGCAGCGACTCCATCAAACCGACAAAGGCAATGCTCAGCGCGCAGGGCCAGATAATCGACAACGTTTGCAGGTTGAGAGGCACTAACAGCTGTGTTAACCCCGGTAATCCACCGCTCATTGAACCTTCGTCGCCGACGCTCGGCAACAGCTGCCCGCTGGTCACGGTGAATACCGTCAGCAGCACGATGGCAATCAGCGGCGCAGGAATGCTTTTAATAAACCGCGGCACCCACAGCACAATCAGCAGCGTCAGGACAAACAGCCCCCAAATTAGCGGGCTTTTACTCCAGAAGTGCGGAACCTGAGCAAAGAAAATCAATATGCCCAGCGCGTTCACAAAGCCGGTCATCACGGCCCCAGGGATAAAACGCATCAGACGCGCCATTCCTAATACGCCAAACAGGATTTGGATAACCCCGGCCAGCATGACCGCAGGAAGGATGTACTGCACGCCGTGCTGATGCACCATCGGACCAATCACCAGCGCAACCGATCCGGCTGCGGCGGTAACCATGGCCGGACGACCGCCTAAAAAGGACATCGTCAGGCACAGGACAACGGAAGCAATCAGGCTGACTTTAGGGTCCACTCCGGCGATGACAGAAAAGGAGATCACTTCCGGGATCAGCGCCAGAGCCGTAACTACGCCGGCCAGCGTTTCGCGCATCAGCAGGCGGGGTTTACGTAGCACAACGCCGACGGAATGCTCCGCTGCTGCGGTGGGGGATGAATGAGTTGCAGACATAGTTACTCTCAGGTCAGAAATGGCCTGATAACAGCAGACCGACAGGCATCCGTGCGGTGAATAGCAAAGCGCAGAATAGTACCCGCCTGACGGGTGGGTTTCCAGTAATGATTGTCAATAACCGTATAAAGAATCAACTTATTAATAACATTTTTAAAATTTAAATATAATTTATAAACAATATTTAATTATTTTTACTTAAGTGTTACCGTGACACCGTTCGATTTTCACCTGCACTAAAAGCAAAAGCGATACTAAAAGTAAGGCATTAACATTATGAAAAAAGTGACTGCCGTGCTCTTCACCATGGCCCTGGGGCTGAATGTTGTCTCTATGACGGCAAAAGCGAAAGCGGTGGAAGAGCAGGAAACGGATGTACTGTTGATTGGCGGCGGCATCATGAGCGCCACGTTAGGCACCTATTTACAGGAGCTGGAACCACAATGGTCAATGACCATGGTTGAGCGACTGGATGGCGTTGCCGAGGAGAGTTCAAACGGCTGGAACAACGCCGGCACCGGCCACTCCGCGCTGATGGAACTGAACTACACGCCTAAAAAAGCTGACGGTACCGTCAGCATTGAAAAGGCCGTCGAAATAAACGAAGCCTTCCAGATTTCCCGTCAGTTTTGGGCCTATCAGGTCAACAACGACGTGATGCATGACCCGCGTTCATTTATCACTACCGTGCCACATATGAGCTTCGTCTGGGGTGATGAGAACGTCAACTTCCTGCGCGCACGTTATAAAGCCCTGCAGCAGAGCTCCCTGTTCCGTGGCATGCGCTATTCCGAAGATCACGCACAGATCAAAGAGTGGGCACCGCTGGTGATGGAGGGGCGCGATCCAAACCAGAAAGTGGCGGCTACGCGTACCGAGATTGGTACTGACGTCAACTACGGCGAAATTACGCGCCAGCTGATCGCATCGTTACAGAAAAAGCCCAATTTTGCGCTGCAACTCAGTACTGAAGTACGTGGTTTTAAACGCAATGCGGATAACAGCTGGACGGTCACGGTTGCCGACCTGAAAAACAACGAAGCGGAACACGACATTAAGGCGAAGTTTGTCTTTATTGGTGCCGGTGGCGCAGCCCTGAAGCTGTTGCAGGAAACCGATATCCCGGAAGCGAAAGGCTACGCCGGATTCCCGGTTGGCGGGCAGTTCCTGGTCGCGGAAAACCCGGATGTGGTGAATCGCCATCTGGCGAAAGTCTACGGTCAGGCCTCCGTCGGTGCGCCGCCGATGTCCGTACCGCACATTGATACCCGTATTCTCGATGGCAAACGCGTGGTGCTGTTTGGGCCATTTGCGACATTCTCCACCAAGTTCCTGAAAAACGGTTCATTGTGGGATCTGCTGAGCTCGACCACCACCTCGAACTTTATGCCGATGGTCAACGTGGGTCTGGATAACTTCGATCTGGTGAAATACCTAGTAAGCCAGGTCATGCTCAGTGACGACGACCGCTTTGCTGCGCTGCAGGAGTACTACCCGCAGGCGAAGAAAGAAGACTGGCGTTTGTGGCAGGCGGGCCAGCGCGTACAGATCATCAAAAGTGATGAAGAGAAGGGCGGCGTGCTGCGCCTGGGCACCGAGGTGGTTAGCGATAAAGACGGTACGATTGCTGCGCTGCTGGGCGCGTCACCGGGTGCGTCAACCGCGGCACCGATCATGCTGCATCTGATGGAAAAAGTGTTTAAAGATAAAGTTGCCAGTCCGGAGTGGCAGGCGAAGTTGAAAACGATTATTCCATCCTATGGCACGAAGCTGAATGGCAACGTTGAGGCCACGGAACAAGAGCTGCAGTACACCAGTGGCGTTCTGGGCCTAAAATACGACAAGCCGCGGGCGGCTGACGAAACACCTCAACCGCAGTTAAAACCTCAGGCTCAAGCGCAGCCAGAGCAGAAAGCGGTTGCGGATATCGCACTGTAAACAAAATGCCTGATGGCGGCACAAATGCTGCCATCGGGCATTCTTCAATTAACGTACGACCGCGTTCTGTACGTTCTCGTCTGCTTTCCAGATACGGTATTTCACTTCTACGTTTTCCGGGGTGTAGACCACAATCGGTAATTTACTGTTGTAACGCAGCATTCCGTCGTCACCCAGATGAGCGGTGATGAATTTCTTCTCTTTCTTACCGTCCGGGCAGGCCATCATGGTTGAAACCGGAGAAGTGACTTTGTCAAATACGTAGTAGTCATAACCCCAACCTTCCAGCGTTTTGCTGTCCAGCTCGCCGCCAAGGCGATGCTGGTTGCAGTCAACTTCCAGCGTTTGGCCGATCAGCAGTTCTACCTTTAGAGTAGATTCATCTTTCTCAGGGGTAAGCTGGATAACCTGGCGTTTCATCCCTTTTTCCGCTTTAGGATAAGGGGCGACTTTTTCCAGTGGCTGAGCGTTGGTATCACTGGTTGCTGCCCACGCAGAGGTGCTGGCAAAGGCAGCTAACAGGACGGCAGGGACGATGGTCTTCATCTTATTGTTCACAGTATTTCCTTTCTTCTGTCTTCTGAACGTGTTTGGGGCAGGTTAACATATTCATGTCAGCTATTAATCTAAGTTTACTTATATTTTAAGTGTGTTAGTCAATGGTTTCAGCTTCATGTAGTGATATGTTCCAAGATTTATCTTATTTTTAAGATTATTCTCTTTCGTGTGTGATCGTTATATAAGTGAATATATAACTCATTGAAATGTGAGCAAAATCGTGTTTTTTTCTCCCAACTCCACACTCTTTTGATCCGGCAACAGCATTTACCCCAATTGGGGTATGCACCTCTAACACATCCTGAAATATCTTACTGTTAAAAATAACTACTCATAAATAGTGCGGTTTTTGATTGTCGTTCAACCCGCTCAGGGAGAGCGTCATTTATGGAAGGGCAATGTCATGGTTGATTTATCCCGTCGAGGCATGTTGACAGGTAGCTGGCGTAACGCCGGCAACGGGATCCGTCCGCCGTGGAGTAAGGAAGAATCACATTTTCTGGCTCATTGCCTTCGTTGTGACGCCTGCGTCCAGGCGTGTGAAACAGACATCCTGCAGCGAGGCCAGGGTGGTTATCCGAGCGTAAATTTCAAACACGGCGAGTGCAGCTTTTGTTACGCCTGCGCGCAAGCCTGCCCCGAATCACTCTTTCTTCCGCGCCACACCAGGGCCTGGGATCTGAATTTTACGATCGGTGAACACTGCCTCGCAAATCAGTCTGTTGAGTGCCATCGCTGTCAGGATAGCTGTGAACCCATGGCCATTGCCTTTCGCCCCACGCTGTCCGGTATTTATCAGCCACAGCTCGACAATCAAGCCTGTAACGGATGCGGTGCGTGCGTCGCCACTTGTCCGGTATCAGCCATTAATGCGGAGTACAACCATGGACACTAACTGGCAGGTTTGCAGCCTGGTCGTTCAGGCCAAAAGTCAGCACATCAACGATATCGCCACGCAGTTACGTTCGTTTCCAGGTTGCGAAGTTGCACTGAGTGATGTGGAGAGCGGACAACTGATCGTGGTGGTAGAAGCAGAGCACAGTGAAACGCTAATGAAAACAATTGAGTCAGTGCGCAACGTTGTGGGCGTGCTGGCGGTGTCGCTGGTTTATCACCAGCAGGATGAGCAAGGTGAGGAAACACCATGAAACTCAGTCGTCGTAGCTTTATGAAAGCTAACGCCGTTGCGGCCGCTGCGGCGGCTGCCGGGTTAAGCGTGCCGGGCGTTGCCCGCGCGGTAGTCGGTCAGCAAGAGGCCATCAAATGGGACAAAGCACCGTGCCGTTTTTGCGGTACCGGTTGTGGCGTATTAGTCGGTACCCAGCAAGGGCGTGTTGTGGCATGTCAGGGCGATCCGGATGCGCCGGTTAACCGTGGCCTTAACTGCATTAAAGGTTATTTCCTGCCGAAAATCATGTACGGAAAAGACCGTTTAACGCAGCCGATGCTGCGCATGAAAGATGGCAAATATCACAAAGAAGGCGAGTTCACCCCAATTAGCTGGGACCAGGCTTTTGATGTGATGGAAGAAAAATTCAAAACGTCACTGAAAGAGAAAGGACCCGATGCCATCGGCATGTTTGGTTCCGGCCAGTGGACCATCTGGGAAGGCTACGCCGCAGCGAAGCTGTTCAAAGCCGGTTTCCGTACTAATAATATCGACCCGAATGCGCGTCACTGCATGGCGTCGGCGGTGGTGGGCTTTATGCGTACCTTCGGTATGGATGAGCCGATGGGCTGCTATGACGATATCGAGCATGCGGATGCTTTCGTGCTGTGGGGCGCGAATATGGCAGAGATGCACCCAATCCTGTGGTCGCGCATCACCAACCGCCGTCTGTCCGATCCCAACGTCAACGTCGCGGTGCTGTCTACCTTCCAGCATCGTAGCTTTGAGCTGGCAGATAACGGCATGGTCTTTACGCCGCAAAGCGATCTGGTGATCCTTAACTACATCGCCAACTACATTATTCAAAACAATGCGATAAACCAGGATTTCTTCAGCAAGCACGTCAATCTGCGCAAAGGCGCGACGGACATTGGCTACGGCTTACGCCCAACGCATCCGCTGGAAAAAGCAGCGAAAAACCCAGGTTCCGATGCTTCTGAGCCGATTAGCTTCGAAGAATACAAAGCGTTTGTCGCGGAATATACGCTGGATAAAACCGCCGAAATGACCGGCGTACCGAAAGATCAGCTGGAACAGCTGGCGCAGCTGTATGCCGATCCGAAGAAGAAAGTCATCTCCTACTGGACGATGGGCTTCAACCAACATACCCGCGGCGTGTGGGCCAACAACCTGGTCTATAACCTGCACCTGCTGACCGGCAAAATCTCTCAGCCAGGCTGTGGACCGTTCTCTCTGACCGGTCAGCCATCCGCTTGTGGTACTGCGCGTGAAGTTGGTACGTTCTCACACCGTCTGCCTGCGGACATGGTGGTAACGAACGAAAAACACCGCGATATCTGCGAGAAGCACTGGAATATTCCGGCGGGGACCATTCCGGCTAAAGTCGGCCTGCACGCCGTGGCGCAGGACCGTGCGCTGAAAGATGGCAAGCTCAATGTCTACTGGGCGATGTGTACCAACAACATGCAGGCCGGTCCGAACATTAACGAAGAGCGTATGCCGGGCTGGCGCGATCCGCGCAACTTCATCATCGTCTCCGATCCGTACCCGACGATCAGCGCCCTGTCGGCCGATCTGATCCTGCCGACCTCAATGTGGGTAGAGAAAGAAGGCGCCTACGGTAACGCGGAACGCCGTACACAGTTCTGGCGTCAGCAGATTAAAGCGCCGGGCGAATCAAAATCGGATCTGTGGCAGTTGGTGCAGTTCTCCCGTCGTTTCAAAACCGAGGAAGTGTGGCCGGAAGAGCTGCTGGCACAGAAACCGGAACTGCGTGGCAAAACGCTGTATGACGTCCTGTTTGCCACGCCAGCAGTGACCAAATTCCCAGTGGCTGAACTGGCTGAAGATCAGCTGAACGATGAATCCCGCGAGCTGGGTTTCTATCTGCAAAAAGGGCTGTTCGAAGAGTACGCCTGGTTTGGCCGCGGTCACGGGCACGACCTTGCGCCATTCGACGATTACCACAAAGCGCGCGGTTTACGCTGGCCGGTGGTCGACGGTAAAGAGACCCAGTGGCGCTACAGCGAAGGCAACGATCCTTACGTGAAAGCGGGTGAAAGCTACAAGTTCTACGGTAAGCCAGACGGTAAAGCGGTCATCTTCGCGCTGCCATTTGAACCTGCCGCCGAAGCGCCAGATAAAGAATACGACCTGTGGCTGTCTACCGGACGTGTGCTGGAGCACTGGCATACCGGCAGCATGACGCGCCGCGTGCCTGAACTGCACCGCGCCTTCCCGGAAGCGGTACTGTTTATCCATCCGCTGGATGCAAAAGCGCGCGATCTGCGTCGTGGAGACAAGGTGAAAGTGGTTTCCCGCCGTGGCGAAGTGATTTCGATTGTTGAAACGCGCGGTCGTAACCGTCCGCCGCAGGGGCTGGTGTATATGCCGTTCTTCGACGCTGCACAGCTGGTGAACAACCTGACGCTGGATGCGACGGATCCGCTCTCTAAAGAGACGGATTTCAAGAAGTGCGCCGTGAAGCTGGCGAAGGTGTAACGCGTTATGTCCCGGTCAGCAAAACCCCAAAATGGCCGCCGCCGCTTTCTGCGCGATATGGTTCGCGCGGCGGGCGGGCTGGCTGCCGTTGGCGTGGCGCTGGGGTTGCAACAGCAAACCGCACGTGCAACCGGCGTGCGGTTGCGCCCGCCAGGGGCATTGAGTGAGGACGCATTTGCCAGCGCCTGCGTGCGTTGTGGACAGTGCGTTCAGGCTTGCCCGTATGACACGCTGAAACTGGCGACGCTGGCCTCCGGGCTGGCGGCCGGTACGCCGTATTTTGTCGCTCGCGATATTCCCTGCGAGATGTGTGAGGACATTCCGTGCGCCAAAGTCTGCCCCAGCGGTGCGTTGGACAGGGAAATTGCATCCATAGACGATTCACGCATGGGGCTGGCAGTACTGCTGGATCACGAGAACTGCCTCAACTATCAGGGGCTACGCTGCGACGTCTGCTATCGCGAGTGCCCGAAGATAGATGAGGCTATCACCCTGGAACTGGACCGCAACATGCGTACCGGCAAGCACGCGCGGTTCATTCCGACCGTGCACAGCGATGCCTGTACCGGTTGTGGGAAATGCGAAAAAGTCTGTGTACTGGAACAACCGGCGATAAAAGTGCTGCCGTTGTCGCTGGCAAAAGGGGAGTTGGGACACCATTACCGCTTCGGTTGGCTGGAGGGGAACAATGGCAAATCGTAAACGTGATGCCGGGCGTGAAGCACGGGCGAAAAAAGGCTGGTGGCGGAGTCACCGTTGGCTGGTGCTGCGTCGTCTGACCCAGTTTCTGGTGTTGGCGATGTTCCTTAGCGGCCCGTGGCTCGGGGTGTGGGTCCTGCATGGCAATTACAGCAGCAGCCTGTTGCTGGATACCATTCCGTTCACCGATCCGCTCATCACCCTGCAAAGCCTCGCCAGCGGGCATCTGCCTGCGACCGTGGCGTTAATCGGGGCCGCCATCATTACGGGGCTGTATGCCCTGGCGGGTAAACGACTGTTTTGCAGTTGGGTTTGTCCGATGAACCCGGTCACCGATTTAGCCAGCTGGCTGCGCAGAAGGTTTGACTTGAATCAGTCCGCGACCATCCCGCGCCATATACGTTACGTCCTGCTGGTGGTTATCCTGGTTGGTTCTGCCCTGACCGGTACGCTGCTGTGGGAATGGATAAACCCGGTCTCTCTGCTGGGACGTAGCCTGGTGTTGGGATTCGGCAGCGGCATACTGCTGATTCTTGCACTGTTTTTATTTGATTTACTGGTCGTTGAGCATGGCTGGTGCGGGCACCTTTGCCCACTTGGCGCGCTATACAGCGTGTTGGGAAGTAAAGGGGCGCTAACCGTTTCGGCGAAAGAACGCGAGAGATGTAACCGCTGTATGGATTGTTTTCATGTTTGCCCGGAACCGCATGTGCTACGTGCCCCGGTGCTGGATGAGCAAAGCCCGGTGCAGGTAACCAGTCGCGATTGCATGGCCTGCGGTCGCTGTGTGGATGTCTGTTCTGAGGATGTTTTTACAATAACAACACGATGGAGTTCGGGAGCGAAATCATGAAAAGCCATGACCTGATTAAAGCGCTGAGTCAAATGACGGCCGCGCTGGCCCTGGTAGTGAGTGGGGCAGTTTGGGCTGCAAACGGAGTGGATCTGAGCCAGTCGCCGGAAGTTTCGGGGACGCAGGAAGGGGCAATTCGCATGCCGAAAGAGCAGGAGCGTATGCCGCTGAACTATGTGAATCAGCCGCCGATGGTCCCGCACAGCGTCGACGGTTACCAGGTAACTACCAACACCAACCGCTGCCTGCAGTGTCACGGCGTTGAAAGCTATCGCACCACCGGCGCGCCGCGTATCAGCCCGACGCACTTTATGGACAGCGACGGTAAAGTACTGGCGGAAGTCGCGCCGCGTCGCTATTTCTGCCTGCAGTGCCATGTCCCGCAAGCTGACGCCGCACCGATTGTCGAAAATACCTTCACCCCCTCGAAAGGTTACGGGAAATAAGAGGTCATTATGGAAAATTCTAACCGTAAACCAGGCTGGATTAAGCGCGTCTGGCAATGGTGGCGTCGCCCCAGCCGTCTGGCGCTCGGCACGCTGTTGTTAATCGGCTTTGTGGGCGGCATTATTTTCTGGGGCGGCTTTAATACCGGTATGGAAAAGGCCAATACTGAAGAGTTCTGCATTAGCTGTCACGAAATGCGCAACACGGTATACCAGGAATACATGGAAACCGTACACTACAACAACCGCAGTGGTGTGCGAGCAACTTGCCCTGATTGCCACGTCCCGCACGAGTGGGGCCCGAAAATGATCCGTAAGATCAAGGCCAGCAAAGAGCTGTACGCGAAAGCACTGGGGTTAATAGATACACCGCAGAAATTTGAAGACCACCGTCTGACGATGGCGCAAAATGAATGGCGGCGTATGAAAGACAATAATTCGCAAGAGTGTCGTAACTGCCACAACTTCGAGTTTATGGATTTAACCGCCCAGAAAGGCGTTGCGGCCAAAATGCACGACCAGGCTGTGAAAGAGGGGCAAACCTGTATTGACTGTCATAAAGGGATAGCACACAAACTGCCTGATATGCGTGAAGTTAAGCCAGGCTTTTAACAGGATGTAAATAATCAGGATGCTTGAGGCCAGAGAACTGCTCTGCGAGCGGGATGACAGAATACTGTTCAGCGAGCTCTCGTTTCGCGTAGACGCGGGGGAGTGGGTGCAAATTACCGGCAGTAACGGCGCGGGGAAAACCACCTTGCTGCGGTTGCTTACCGGGCTGGCTCGTCCTGATGCCGGAGACGTTCTCTGGCACGGTCAACCGCTGCATCAGGTGCGGGACAATTTCCATCAGGAACTGCTGTGGATCGGACATCAGCCGGGGATAAAAACCCGGCTTTCGGCGTTGGAGAATCTGCGTTTCTTTCATCATGACGGCGATATTGCACAGTGTCTGGCGGCACTGGCGCAGGCAGGCCTTGCCGGATATGAAGACATCCCGGTAAATCAGCTTTCCGCTGGACAGCAGCGTCGTGTGGCGCTGGCTCGCCTGTGGCTGACCCGTGCCCGATTGTGGATCCTCGATGAACCCTTCACCGCGATTGACGTCAATGGCGTTGAGCGCCTCACCCAACGTATGGCGCAGCATACGGAACAGGGCGGCATTGTTATTCTGACGACTCACCAGCCTCTCAATGTAGAGACAGATAAAGTGCGGCGCATCGCGCTGACCCGCGAGAGGACAGCGCAATGATGTGGCGAATTTTCCGTTTAGAACTGCGGGTTGCGTTTCGTCATAGTGCAGAGATCGCTAATCCGTTATGGTTCTTCCTGATTGTCATTACGTTATTCCCGCTGAGCATTGGCCCAGAGCCGCAACTGCTGGCGCGAATAGCGCCGGGTATTATCTGGGTGGCGGCATTGCTGGCGTCATTGCTGGCGCTGGAACGCTTATTCCGTGACGATCTGCAGGATGGGAGCCTTGAACAGCTGATGCTACTGCCGCTGCCGTTACCGGCGGTGGTGCTGGCGAAGGTGATGGCGCACTGGGTGGTGACCGGTTTACCGCTGCTTATCCTCTCACCGCTGGTGGCGTTGCTACTAGGCATGGATATGTACGGTTGGCAAATTATGGCGCTGACGTTGCTGCTCGGTACACCGACGCTGGGTTTTCTGGGGGCGCCGGGCGTGGGATTAACGGTGGGCTTAAAGCGTGGCGGCGTGCTGTTGAGCGTGCTGGTGCTGCCGCTCACGATTCCGCTTCTGATTTTTGCCACCGCCGCGATGGATGCTGCCTCAATGCACCTACCCGTTGAAGGCTATATGGCGATTCTGGGCGCGCTGTTGGTCGGGAGTGCGACGTTAAGCCCCTTTGCGACGGCAGCAGCGTTGCGCATTAGTGTGCAGTAGCGCGAGTACGACTTGTAGGCCGGACGAGGCGAAGCCGCCCGCTGGCAAAACGGATTTTATTAATTTACTGAGTCTGGTGACTGAACTATGTGGAAAATACTTCATCAACTGGCGATGCCCCCACGGCTCTATCAGATCTGTGGCTGGTTTATCCCGTGGCTGGCAATTGCCAGCGCAGTGATACTGGCAACGGGATGGATCTGGGGCTTTGGCTTCGCGCCTGCGGATTATCAGCAGGGGCAGAGTTATCGCATCATCTACCTGCACGTCCCAGCGGCAATCTGGTCGATGGGGATTTATGCCTCGATGGCGGTTGCCGCGTTTATCGGCCTGGTCTGGCAGATGAAAATGGCTAATCTGGCGCTGGCTGCGATGGCGCCCGTTGGTGCGGTGTTTACCTTTATTGCGCTGGTGACGGGTTCCGCATGGGGCAAACCGATGTGGGGGACCTGGTGGGTCTGGGATGCCCGACTCACCTCTGAACTGGTGCTGCTGTTTCTCTACGTCGGGGCGATCGCGCTGTGGCATGCGTTTGATGACCGCCGCGTGGCGGGGCGTGCCGCCGGTATTCTGGTGCTGATTGGCGTGGTCAACTTACCGATTATTCACTATTCGGTAGAGTGGTGGAATACGCTGCATCAGGGCTCGACCCGTATGCAGCAAAGCATCGATCCGGCAATGCGCGCGCCGCTGCGGCTGGCGATCGTCGGCTACCTGTTGCTGTTTGTCACGCTGACGCTGATGCGCATGCGTAACCTGATTTTGTTGATGGAAAAACGCCGCCCGTGGGTGAGCGAACTGATCTTAAAAAGAGGCCGCCAATGACCCCTGCATTTGCATCCTGGAGTGATTTTTTCGCGATGGGCGGTTACGCCTTGTATGTCTGGCTGGCTGTGGCGATGAGCGTTATCCCGCTGGTGGTGCTGGTGCTACATTCTGCGTTACAACATCGCGCAATCTTACGCGGCGTGGCGCAGCAGCGAGCGAGAGAAGCGCGTATGCGTGCAGCGCAAGTGCAACGGGAGGCGGCGTGAATATTCGACGTAAAAATCGGCTATGGATAGCCTGTGCGGTACTGGCGGGCCTGGCATTGACCATCACGCTGGTGCTTTACGCGCTGCGTTCCAATATCGACTTGTTCTATACGCCGGGCGAAATACTCTACGGCAAACGTGAAACCCAGCAGATGCCAGAAGTCGGCCAACGACTGCGCGTGGGTGGCATGGTTATGCCGGGCAGCGTGAAGCGCGATCCGCAATCGCTGAAGGTGAATTTTAGCATCTACGACGCCGAAGGCGTGGTGGATGTGACGTATGAAGGCATCCTGCCGGATCTGTTCCGCGAAGGGCAGGGGGTTGTTGTTCAGGGGGAACTGGACGAGGGTAATCATGTACAGGCCAAAGAAGTTCTTGCCAAACATGATGAAAATTACACCCCGCCGGAAGTCGAAAAAGCGATGCAGGAAAACCACCGTCGCCCGGAAAGTGTTTATAAGGATAAAGCGTCATGATGCCTGAAATTGGCAATGGGCTACTGTGCCTGGCGCTCGGCGTTGCATTACTGCTCTCGGTCTATCCGCTGTGGGGCGTAGCGCGTGGCGATGTGCGGATGATGGCCTCTGCGCGGCCATTCGCCTGGCTGTTATTTATCTGTGTGATGGGCGCGTTTCTGATCCTGATTAACGCCTTTGTGGTCAATGACTTTACCGTGACCTACGTTGCCAGCAACTCCAATACCCAGCTTCCGGTCTGGTATCGCGTGGCGGCCACGTGGGGGGCGCATGAGGGCTCGCTGCTGCTGTGGGTACTGCTGATGAGCGGCTGGACGTTCGCCGTGGCGCTGTTTAGCCAGCGCATGCCGCTGGATATCGTCGCCCGCGTGCTGGCGGTGATGGGGATGGTCAGCGTCGGCTTCCTGCTGTTTATTCTGTTTACCTCCAACCCGTTTGCCCGCACGCTGCCCAACTTCCCTATTGAAGGGCGCGACCTGAATCCGCTGTTGCAGGATCCGGGGCTGATTTTCCACCCACCGTTGCTGTATATGGGCTATGTCGGTTTCTCCGTGGCGTTTGCATTTGCCATTGCCGCGCTGATGAGCGGACGGCTGGACAGCACATTCGCCCGTTTTTCGCGTCCGTGGACGCTGGCGGCGTGGGTGTTTCTGACGCTGGGTATTGTGCTGGGTTCTGCCTGGGCCTACTACGAGCTGGGTTGGGGCGGCTGGTGGTTCTGGGATCCGGTGGAGAACGCGTCGTTTATGCCATGGCTGGTGGGGACGGCGTTAATGCACTCCCTGGCCGTTACTGAGCAACGCGCCAGTTTCAAGGCCTGGACGCTGCTGCTCTCGATTTGCGCGTTCTCGCTGTGCTTATTGGGGACGTTCCTTGTGCGTTCGGGTGTGCTGGTGTCGGTGCATGCCTTCGCTTCCGATCCGTCGCGTGGGATGTTCATCCTCGCCTTTATGGTGCTGGTGATCGGCGGCTCTCTGCTGCTGTTTGCGGTACGCGGGCATAAGGTTCGCTCGCGGGTCAATAACGCACTGTGGTCGCGTGAATCGCTGCTGCTGGGGAATAACGTTCTGCTGATTGCCGCCATGCTGGTGGTACTGTTGGGTACGTTGCTGCCGCTGGTACACAAACAGCTGGGGCTGGGCAGTATTTCGATTGGCGAGCCGTTCTTCAATACCATGTTCACCTGGCTGATGGCGCCGTTCGCGCTGCTGTTGGGAATTGGGCCGCTGGTCCGCTGGGGACGTGATCGACCGCGTAAACTGAAAATGTTGCTGATTATCGCGTTTATCACCACGCTGGTGCTGTCTGTGCTGCTGCCGTGGCTGTTTGAAGATCGCATTGCCGCCATGACTGTTGTGGGTATGGCGATGGCATGCTGGATATTTGTGCTGGCCATGTCTGAGGCATTCCTGCGCATTTCACGCGGCACGAAGCTGACGCCAGGCTACTGGGGCATGGTATCGGGCCACGTGGGGCTGGCAGTTACCATTGTCGGTATTGCCTTTAGCCAGAACTACAGCGTTGAGCGTGATGTGCGCATGAAGGCGGGCGATAGCGTCGGCATTCATGATTATCAGTTCACTTTCCGCGAAGTGAAAGATATCACCGGACCCAACTATCGTGGCGGCGTTGCTATTATTGGCGTCACCCGTGACGGTAAACCGGAAGCGACGCTGCATGCAGAAAAACGCTTTTATAACAGTACCAGTTCAATGATGACCGAAGCGGCTATTGACGGCGGATTCACGCGTGACCTGTACGCGGCGTTGGGCGAGGAGCTGGACAACGGCGCATGGGCCGTGCGTCTGTATTACAAACCGTTTATTCGCTGGATTTGGGCCGGAGGGTTACTGATGGCGCTTGGCGGGTTGTTCTGCCTGTTTGATCCGCGCTATCGCCAGCGCACGCGTCCCCGCGCTGCCGGGCAAGAAAAAGCGCCGGAGGCTGTATGAAGCGCAATGCACTGTTAATTCCATTTGTTATTTTTCTCGTGATTGCGGCGGCGCTGTTGTGGCAGCTGGCGCGTAACGCGCAGGGAGACGATCCAACGAATCTGGAGTCGGCGTTGATCGGTAAACCGGTGCCAACATTCCGCCTGGAGTCGCTGGAGAACCCTGGGCAGCATTATCAGGCCGATGTGCTGACGCAGGGTAAACCGGTACTGCTTAACGTCTGGGCGACCTGGTGTCCGACCTGCCGCGCTGAACATCAGTATCTGAACCAGCTTTCGGCGCAGGGAATTCGGGTAGTGGGTCTGAACTATAAAGACGATCGTCAGAAAGCCATCGTCTGGCTAAAAGAGCTGGGCAATCCGTATGCGCTGAGCTTGTTTGACGGCGACGGGATGCTTGGTTTGGATCTGGGGGTATACGGCGCGCCGGAAACGTTCCTGATCGACGGTAAAGGCATTATTCGCTATCGCCATGCCGGTGATTTAAACGCCAGGGTGTGGGAGAGCGAGATCAAACCGTTGTGGGATAAGTACAGTAAGGAGGCTGCGCAATGAGATTTTTACTGGGCGTGCTGATGCTGATTGTCTCTGGTTCGGCGCTGGCAACTATCGACGTGATGCAGTTTAAGGACGAAGCGCAGGAGCAGCAGTTCCGCCAGCTTACCGAACAGTTGCGCTGCCCGAAGTGCCAGAACAACAGCATTGCCGATTCTAACTCGATGATTGCCACCGACCTGCGCCAGAAAGTGTACGAACTGATGCAGGAAGGAAAAAGCCAGAAAGAAATTGTTGATTACATGGTGGCGCGCTACGGCAACTTCGTCACTTACGATCCGCCATTGACGCCGCTTACCGTGCTGCTGTGGGTGATGCCGCTGGTAGCGATTGGTCTGGGGGGCTGGATTATTTTTGCCCGCTCCCGTCGTCGCGTTCGACTTAAGCAGGAAGAATTTCCTGATGATATCACGCCGGATGGCACGCGGGGCGGATGGTGGCTGTTTGCTCCGGGCGTAGTGATTGCGCTGGTGGTAGGTGCGGTGAGTTATTACCAAACCGGTAATTATAAGCAGGTGCAAGTCTGGCAACAGGCTACCGCCCAAGCCCCGGCGTTGCTGGAACGCGCGTTGGATCCGAAAGCTGAGCCGCTGAATGAAGAAGACATGACGCGTCTGGCGCTGGGTCTGCGTACACGTTTGCAGGCCGACCCTGCCAACGTTGAAGGTTGGATCATGCTCGGGCGTATTGGCATGGTATTAGGAAACGCCAGCACGGCGACCGAAGCTTACGCCAACGCTTACCGGCTGGATCCTAAAAATAGCGATGCCGCGCTGGGCTATGCGGAAGCGTTGACCCGTTCCTCCGATCCGGACGATAACCGTCGGGGAGGGGAGCTGTTAAGCCAACTGGTCAGGAGCGATCACGCCAACGTCCGTGTTCTGAGTATGTATGCGTTTAATGCGTTTGAGCAGCAGCGCTTTGGCGAAGCAGTCGCCGCGTGGGAGATGATGCTGAAATTATTACCCGCCAACGATACCCGCCGGTCGGTGATTGAGCGCAGCATTAAACAGGCGATGGAGCAGCTGTCGCCGCAGGAAAAATAGGTGCTAAAAATGCCCGGTAAGTAGCAGCGAATCGGGCATTTCTTCGGCTATTGCAAGCCGCGCGTTTGCAAAAACAGGATGGTGGCGGCAACGCGAGAGCGCACATTGAGTTTGCGCAGCAGATTGCGAATATGCACCTTTACCGTTTGTTCTGAAATATTCAGCACTGACGCGATCTGTTTGTTAGACAGTCCCTGTGCCAGTTCGTGTAAAACATCCAGTTCACGTTCGGTAAGCATGCTGAACGGATCTTCTTGTGCGCCAAACAGGTCGCGTTCTCGCAGATAGTTGCTGACGCGTTCGCTGAAGGCTTTACCACCTTTGGCACCACTGCGAATGGCCTCCAGCAGAACTTCCGGATCGCTGTCTTTTAGCAAATAACCGTCAGCGCCAGCATCAATTAAGGCGTACACATCGCTGGCGGAATCCGACACGGTAAGAATGATAATTTGTGCCGTGACGCCATCCCGACGCAGTGCATTCAGGGTATCCAGCCCGCTCAATCCTTTCATATTGAGATCAAGCAGGATCACATCCAGTTCAAGCCGGTTAGCCAGATCGATAGCACTCGCGCCATCACCGGCTTCGGCAATGACCTCAAATGCGCTATCCAGTTGCAATAATTGACTAATTCCTCGCCGCATAAGTGGGTGGTCGTCAACAATCAGCACCCGAAAAGGCGTTGCTTCAGGCATATTTTTCTCCTGAGTTTTTATTAGTATCATTATTGTTTTCAGCGCATAAATCGTCCAGATTCATCGCACTGATGAGAGGATAAATTTTACCCCAATTTGTACATGGGTAAGTAGTAAAACCTGTGCAGGAGGCGGTGGTATTAGCAGGGGATGCTGAAGCGTATAGACCTTGCCGCACACGGAAGAGAATGATCGCCTTAAACAGTCCTGGGCCACCAGCAGGATGCTGCTGATCTGGATATGGCAACGGAAGTTGAATCGCACGCACTTATTGCGTGGAAAAGTATCGTGTAACGCTTAAGCGAATCAACCCCGAGATCCTAAAAATATTAGCTGGCCTGACTCTCAATTCACCAAATAACTGAATTCTATAAAACAATACCGATGATGGTGTTGACCAGTTTCGATATTGTTTACATCTTTAATGATAACTTATTTTCCTAGCAGAGAGACTTTTAATCTTCTTAAAGAAGTAATGAAGTCTTTTTTACCAAATACTTTAAATAAATTAAACCACCTGTTCTTACCGAGGTAATTTAACTTTATCAATTGTGGGTTGTAATGGTAACACATTATAAAAATACCTTGGTCGTCATCAACTATATTGTTTTTAAGTGTTTCGATTTGACAATGACAAACCAGCTTATAAAATTCCTTCCATTTTTTTTGCGTTGCTACAATTGCACCACCAATAATATAAGAGCGGTTATTAATCATGTGGTCGAAAACTTGACGGATAGTATTAACGGTCAAGCCTCTTTTAATTGTGAATAGGTTAACTTTGTTTTTGTTAAATGGATAACTCCATTGAGACAATCCTCTCGTTATCTCTGCATCGCGACAGTAGCCAAAATCAACCCATGCGATCATTTCACTATTCACAAGCTTTAACTCTATTGCTTTGTTTACAAAGTATGCTTTTAGGTTGCAAACTAGCGTGTAGTCTGAAGACCAGTATTCAGGATTTTTTAACTGGCGAGTTTCAAGCTTATTCCTGAATTCGTCGTCTTTTTGAATCTGTGAAATTCTTTTTTTGATATGTCGAAATTTTTTATTAATGTCTAAAGCTACTACAATAGTGCTCTTCCCATTTCTAATTTTTTCAATTTTTGGTTTGAGATCGCTGGATGTAAAGATGATCATATCATTATCGAGTTCAGACAGATTTTTAAAATACTGAATATAGGTGTCAGATGTTCTCTCTAAATGTGGAGAGAAGCCTTTATTGCTCGTCCAACTTCCGCGCCCTATATCAAAAAATGCTGTAACGATGGTAATAGATGAATTCATTTTTATGCAATCCGTGTTTTTACTTATCCAATAACTAATTAATTGTTGAAACTATATTTTTTTTGAAGTGTATCACATCACGGCATTCTATCAGTATCAACATAGAGCGGGAAGCATAATGTGATATTTAAAATGCCAAGCCTGGATTGCAGTTATGGACTCTTGGGGGTCTCAAAAAATATCCAGAATAACAGGTTATCACGGCATATTATTATATGATAAATAATATACTGCGATATTATTTGTTATTTATTTATCCCCGAATGTGATGACCATGGATTACTACATACCAGCCTCTTCAACATTTCCTGAACAGTACGGCTTATCTGCTTTTTCTCGTGCTTGCTGGCATCTGTGTTGATCGCTGGAGTAATTCCCCGTTACTTCCCCGTTCAGAAAGCAGGCATAAAAAAACCAACCGTAGAAGGTTGGTTTTTTTGGCACGAGAGGGTATGAATTTGGTGTTTATTTCTTTGTTTTATATGGTTTTTAATAATTATATTATCAATATTTAGTCCCAAATCTAGTCCCAAAAAATTACATGTAAGCAGTCATAACCGATATCAGCAAGTATTAAAAAATACGTAAATTCATTGAGCGTATAGACATGAGATATTTTTAAAGTAACTGCATCAGCCATCAGCCATCAGCCATCAGCCATCAGCCATCAGCCATCAGCCATCAGCCATCAGCCATCAGCCATCAGCAACGACCATTAACGGTGCTTCGCAAATCGTGTGGTTAAGAGCGTGGTCACTTAAAATTTATAATCATTTTCTTCTCAATATTTAAATGCGGAATTTTAGCCATCTAATGAAACTTAATTTCCCAAACTTAAAATCGCATCAGATATGATTATTCACTTAGAACAGGTGCATGATTTACATAACTTCTACTCAGTGCATCTAACGTAACAACCTGATGTTAAATATTCGAATCAAAAGGTCTGTTCGTACAACAATCTGCTCTTTTTTGCAATAGTTATCGGGATTTTCATCGTAACATATTGGAACTATTCATTTTATAACTCTTGTTTTGTGCGAAAATTAACCGCTTATTAAATGTTTAATATTTTTTTTAAGTTTTTTATAAAAATGCCGCCCTAATTTTATTAGTGGTGGGTTATTTTTCAAACCCATTGACTTATAGATATGTAATAAGGATTATATAACTGGAGTTGTTATGAATGTGGCAAGGTTTGTATTAGTGTTATCAATGTTAATGATAGCAACATCTTCATTTTCCATTAATAACCAAATAGTTGGAGTGCTTTTTTCAATAATATCATTTATTATCTGTTTTTCAAAAAAAACAGTTAAGCGATATAAAAATAGGAGTGAGATTTTTAATATAATTGAAAATCATGTAGAGATTCAAAAAAAAGAAGAATCTCTCTATATAGATCAATATTTAATTAATGGTTTCATTATTGATAAAACTAACGAAGAAATCACATTTGTTAAAATAGAACAAGATAAAAATAATATTTCTTTAAAAAAATATATGTTTTATGATATTCTAAATATAGAGCTAATAGTTGATGAAGTTGTTACGATAAAAAATCAGCCAGGATCATCAATAGGGGGGGTAATTGTTGGAGGAATATTAGCTGGAGGGATTGGTGCTATCATCGGAGCATCTGTCAATCAGAAAACTACGCAAGTAAAAAATATTAATGAAATAAAAATTAGAATTGCAATAAATGATGTACATACCCCATTTATTGATATGTGTTTGTTTAAGAAAACAAAATCAAATATATCAGACTCTATACTAAAAGACATCGATACGGCATATTTTAAATTAAAGTTGGTGCTGGTAACTTCTGATACTAAAAAAGATAGCATGCAAAAGAAAGAAATTGATAATGTGAAAATATATAATGAATCGAAAGATGAAAGCGGTTTTATAGCAAATAACTTCGTGATATTTTTTGTTTCTATCATCTTATGCTGTTTTTTCTATATGACAGTTATAAATAAGGGGGGTAGTGATAATGATATTAATGTCCAACGGCAAGACGGCGACGGAGGTGTAATACTTCCACAAGAAGCATGCTATTATCTTAGGGAACTTTCATTTATTAACCCACCATCGGAATACAAACCTTCAACTAAATATTCAGATGACTACATGTGTGGTACAGTGTATTATGAAATAATGTCAAAAAAAGGAAAAAACAATAACATAGCATATTATGTTAGTGGTGAATTAAATAGCGTAAATAAAATGATGGTTATGGTTAACATAAACAATTCAGAGCGAGGAATACTCAATGAGTCGATGAAATTATATAGAAATGCAGCAAGTGAGTTATTAAAAAAGGCCATTAAAAACAAATCAATTGATTCGATCTTGTCAAAAATAAACGATGATAAAGAAGGAGAATGGATTGTAAATGGATGGAATGTGTCATCAACGAAAGAGATATGGAGTACCGGGAGAGGGTATGAGTACAGATTTACAATACAAAAAATATCATTTCCAATATCCAACTCTGACGTGCCAAATTAGCATGTAATTTAAGCCGTTAATAGTGAGGCAATGTATAAGACGTAGTATTTGTAGAATACTACCCTGATTACTGTTTTTACATTCTAATTTTCCCAAGAATAGAAGTTTATATTTTTAGGATGATAGAATAATAAAATATAATCTGAAGGATATTATAGTGCAAGTATGTGCATTAATTTTTAATTTAGTTCCATTGTTGCTATGTACAATCATTTATGTAAGGTACTTACTGAATAAGTAACCTTGTAAGAGAGGGCGCAGAGCCGTGGTTGTAAAGATACTCTGGCCCTTTTCTTGGCAACAGTTAGTTTTGGGGATGAATAAGTTGATATTTGCCTTTGGAACTGTGTAGTTCAGTCTGTTAAATTAGTTCATATGTTTATTGACTGCATTGGTAGTATTGTTAATGAACCAAATTTGCATGTTATAAGTTGGTTCGTTCTCACTCCTTATTATCTCAATGCAACCTTGTTGTATCAGTATAACTTATTGAAAATAAAGCTATCATGAATAATGAACATAGTGAACTAACTGAGCCGACATACTTTTATTAAATATAATCTTCCGGTAAGTGTTGGATTACGTATACATTTAATTGACGTCCATCAATACGAGGTGACTTACGCTGATATCCTCTTCCACTGGAAGGCGGCGTTAACATTCCTACTTTTTTAAGAACTTCTGCAAACGTTCTTGAGTTAAATCCTTTTGCCATCTCTTTTTCAAATGTCGCAGGAAAAGTGTAAAAAAGCGTTGGGTCAGTATCATTAATGCCTTTTTTTCTGTATCCAGCAAGATTGTTAATCGGCATATCTCTTGGATCATAGGGGATGGTTGCAAAACGACTTAAGCCATAAGCATTAAGAAACTCACTGCATTGTCCTATTATTTGCTGATATTCCTTATTGCCTGTTCCAAATTCTTTTAGCCAAGAGTCATAGCTATGCTGTATAGCGTCTTGACATATTTGCATATTCCAACCAGTAATAAATTCACTTAAAATCAATGCAGCTTCAAGAATGGCGAACCTTGAACCTACGCGGTGTACCTGTTCGCCATAATCAACGGGAATAAAATTACGCCAACGAATTTCGCATTGACGTATTATATCAACTGCATAAGATTGATTATCAGCAAGCCATTTTATCCATTCACGGCCTGCTGTGCCATGATTGTGTTGGTATGCATTTTTTAAGGCATCAGCATGTTGCTTACCATTCTGGTGTTCATGAAAATTTACGGCTTTACTTAGCGGTATATTTAGTAATCTTACTAACTGTCCTGCTTTAGTTTTGCGTCCTGTAGCAGAAATAAACGTTTCGAGATCTATCTCTCCGGTACTGATTGCTACCGTGCGCCAACGTTTTAAATCACGGTTACCACCTTCCTTCGCTCCTTGTAATTTCCCTACACCATTAAATAATGAATATGCTGATTGTGATACACTGACCGGATCTGCTCCTTGTCCTACCTCATCTAGTGGCATCAATGCGTCATTGTGAGAGGCTGCTTCATTTGCTAATCCTAAAGCGGTTCCATACCATGTCAGGCGTAATAAGTCAGGATTTCCGTATAAGCTGCTTGCTACATTTGCTGTAGTTGTTTTACCTGCGCTGGATTGTTCATAAAAATGAATCCCAAAACCATCAGCGCCTGATAAAGCAATTAAAGGGGCTGATAGAGCAGCCGCTATAGCTGTCATCATAGAGAAATTACCATAGGCTAGTCGTGCAATGTTCTCTTGCCAACTTTTTGTTGTTCCCTTAATTGTATATCCGGCTGCGGCTGAACTTCTGCCACTGAATAATACAGGCTTTTCTGGTGTTCCAATGATCTCTCCATCTGGCATGATATATGCGCCATTTTGCCAGCCTGTTGTATGTGAGATGGCCCATAATTCTTGTGTGCCGCTGCGCTGTAGCCAATCTGCAAGGATTGCTCGTAAGTGGCTCTTCGTTGTTATATTTACCCCACCAGCTTTAAGAGTTCGCCATCCTTCGCGTTCACCAACATCTGCCAGAGGCATCGCAAAGGTGGTTAGTGATGCGGCACCAAAAGCGTGCCAACGAAGAATCAGATACTGATCTTTGTCATCTCGCCCAGTCCCAATTATTTCAATAGGGGATGAAAGCCAGTTTTCATTATTGATCACCTCGCCTGTTTCTTTCTCTACTTTCGGTGTAACCCAAAAAACACCATCTTTACGGTTTTCTATATGCGCTTTTAGCGGATCATTAGATGAAGAATTTTTCATTTCAACTTCGGTATAGGATATGTTTTTTTGTGCATTTTTTTCTGGCTGG
Source organism: Citrobacter sp. FP75 (assembly GCF_018342065.1). Classification (GTDB taxonomy): domain Bacteria; phylum Pseudomonadota; class Gammaproteobacteria; order Enterobacterales; family Enterobacteriaceae; genus Citrobacter. Next base: position 397,349 of record NZ_JAFDOE010000003.1, read on the forward strand.
TATGTGGACTCGTTAAATACTGTAGTAGCGATTTCGATCCCAAATTGCTGATGGAAATCGTTCCAGTCCATTTTACTATTCCCTGGTGGTAGAGCTATCCATCCACGTGTTGATAATGCTGCTTTTTCTGCGGCATTTTTTCCAGTGTTTTGATGTCCTTCTTGCTGATCATTATCCGCAGCAATGATGATCCTTGCGTTTGGATATTTATGGCTCATTATTTGTGCCACGTGGATCAGATTTCCTGCATCAATAGCCGCTATGGTCAGCGCCTCCGGGTGCATAAGATAAACGGAGAGGGCTGTTGCTAACCCTTCAGCTATAATAATAATATCTGTAGTTTCAGGTTTGTTTACTGCATGGAATGCTCCCCGTTTTGCAGAACCAGATAGCAAACGCTTGTCGCCATTGATAGTGATTATTTGGGCTGCTACCACTACATCAGAATCATTAACTAATGAAAGTAATAGGGAACCATCAGACATAATAGGATAATTAAACCCAACAAGACCCTTTGATTTCAGATAGTCTGATTCTCCAGCTAACGCCTTTTTGCTCATATCATGATAGCGATGAATAAACTCTTTACGTCGTTGTTTTATGTCATCAATTTTTCTCTTTTGATATGCTTCCTTACGCTGAAAGCATTCCATCTCTTGTTTTTTCTTTTGGCTGGTGGATAGAGGGAATTGACAATCAATATTTAATACACTAGCAACCGCCATAGCAGCCTGTGCTGTTTCCATTTTAAGTGTCTTTTTAACCAAATCTAATCCATCACCAGCCCCGCACTGATTGCAGATATGTGAACCTCGCCCATCATCATCAAAACGGAATCGATCATGCCCTCCACATGCGGGGCATGCTACTTGTGCACGAGGAGAACGTGGAACATTAATATTCAATCCCGCAAGAATAAAAGGCCATTGACCTGCTGCGGCAGTAGTTACCATACGAATGATATCTATATTTCTCATATTTCCTCCCAAAATTCCATCCAGTCTTCTGATAGTTTTGATAATGCAATATTTCGTTCTTTGTATTCGATATCTTCGCTTATTAATCTACGGTCTATACCATGTAGATATGAGAGATGACTAAGCTGTTTTAGGTTTATATGTTTTCTGATGTTATAATTAATATTATTTTCTTTGGCCCACTCTTTTTCTGTCTTTCCATTTAAGACGTGTTTTGCAATCATTTTATTTTCGTTGGCATAATGGTATGAATGTGTTTCCTTACCTACCTGCAACCTACTTTCCTGTAGTGATTTACGCATCAGTTCATTGTTTTTTCTAAGTTCTAATAACAATTGACTTTTCATGTTTGAAGTCATGATTATACCTCTTTAATTATATTTTATAGGTGGGTTTGAACTCTGGAAATTATATTTTATCTTTTGGTTTTGTTTTTTCTTGATTCTGATACTCTCTGCTCTAACCATAATAAAACTTCATCTTCGAACCACCCGATACGGCGCAGTCCAATACGGAACCCACAAGGAAATTCGCCAGCATTAATCATTTCCTGAAGTGAGCTATCTGATTTTAAACGAAGTATATTTTTAACTTCCGGTTTAAGCAAAATTTTACATGTTGGGTTGTTCATTTTATTTTCTCCTGTTCCATTTTCTAATTAAATTTGCATCAAAGACGGTTACCCCTTTCGAAAGTTTGTAGGGCTTAGGAAAACTAGCGGTTTTGGCATAGCGCCATACAGTGCTTACATGCACACCGAGATACAGTGCTACATGCTTTGCACGGACATTGCCACTAAGCGGGAAAAAATAATGCCCTGATTTCATACGATTACCTGCTATTGGTTGCTATCGATAATCGTAGTTTAAGCAGTTGGATTATTTTATGGAGGGAGAAATGGAAAACTCCGTGGAGTTATGAAGTTTACCTCTGTATTTCACCTTTCCTAAGCCAATCTATAAGCGTTTTATCATCAATATTATCAGGTAGTTGTATGCCTTTTTTGCTTAGCTTTTGGCGGAAATTGGTCATGGTGATTTTTGATAACTCATTATTTTCAAATCCAATATTATTTAACAGTTGAACAATAAAAAAGCATTGTTTGGCAGTTGTTTTTGTTGTTACTAGTGAAATAACGGTTGTGTCATTGGGGATATCATCTTGTGTAATCATTGTGATTAATTTAATTAATTTTTCTTTGGTGATAACCATTTTATTAAAATCTAAAGCATCATTGATTGCATTTAAATGAGTGCCTACCTCATCACCTCGGCATTGTCCATTTCGCTGACAAAAGTCACAATAATATTTTACGGGGAGTGGTTTGAAATCAAAATTTGAAAAGTAGGGTTTTATTGGCAGTATAGGCGAAAGATCATCAATGTCAGTCACTAATGCCTTCCATCAGTAATAATCAGGAATCACGAGTGAATTTACAAGTCTTTCATTTTTAGACTGTTTAACAAACTCCGTATATTCTGCTTTATACTTATATAAAAAATCTTTCCAATAATCATCCCAATAAAAGCAAAGTGTTATTTTTTCTTCGCTCCATAATTGTTCCAATGTAGATAATGTCAATTTGGATTTAGTATGATTATGAATTTCATTTAGTGCATCCTTAACTGTATAAATGTCACAGGCAAGATTATATTTTTTCTCATTCTCTATCATGGTAAAACTCCATAATGAATTAAACTGCTCTTAATCCGCGCATTCCATTAGCCATATAGCTTCCCGTTGCCGCAGCCTCAACAAATTCACCCCACCAGCACATAAGTACAATTCTCTTTTCCAGATAGGTACTACGGTTATAGGCTCGACGTACTTCATTTGTGTCAACATGAGCCAAAGCCGCTTCTATCACATCTGGCTCGAATCCCTCTTCGTTTGCTGCGGTACTAAAAATTGCTCGCAGCCCATGTGAAACCAACACGCCCTGATAACCCATGCGGCGAAGGGCGGCGTTGGCGCTCTGGCTGCTCATCGGCAGGGTAGGCTTTTTAAAGCTGGGGAATACATATTCCCGGTGGGCGCTGATGAGCTTCATTGTCTCAAGAACGGCTAACGCCTGCTCACATAGCGGGATAACATGATCCCGACGCATCTTCATGCGACCTGCTGGAATTGTCCAGGTGTTGTCCATTAGATTAATTTCTTCCCACCGGGCTTCGGCTGCTTCAACCGGGCGTGTTACGGTCAGTAGTTGCCACTCGATTAGCAAACGGGTTTGTCGTTCTATGCTTGCGATAGATAGTGTCCGCATTAGCTCGGGTAATTGTTCTGGCCGGATAGTCGGCATATGTTTTTTGACTGGAGTAGGGAAGGCTTTACGGACATTCGTAGCCGTGTTGATTTCGATGAGGCCGCTATTGGCAGCAAAATCCATGACTTCATTGATACGCTGCAACACACGTTTGAGCGTTTCCAGATTACCCCGTGCTTTGATGGGTTCCAGAATAGTTACGAATCGGCGAGCCGTTAGTTCACTAATGGGGGTGTTACCGATGTCCGGGAATACGTACTTTTCCAGAGATCGCCAAATGTCTTTAATGGTGTTGGCGGCAAGGTTCTGGCTCTTCTTCATTTCGTACCAGTCAGTAGCCACTTTCTGGAAGGTATTCCCCCGGAGCAACTCTTTTGCTTCGCGTTGCTGTCGCTGATGATGCTGTGGATCTATATCTCGTACCAGAAGTGCTTTTGCTTGTTCTCGTCGTTCTCTGGCATCAGCTAACGACAATTCTGGATAATTTCCCAGCGTCCAGGTTGTGCGTTTCCCTGTACCTGGTTTGTAGTAACGAATCTGCCATGTTTTCACGCCGGATGGCTTGACGATCAGTATCAACCCGCCGCCATCGGTGAGTGTGATTTCTTTGTCTGTAGCTTTGGCATTTTTTACTTGAGTAGCGGTGAGTGGGGCGGTTTTGATTGCCATAGGACTTGCTCGCTTGGGACTAGAAAATGTTTTGGGACTAGGCTTTTTAGGACTAGCCGCTCTCTAGTCCCAAATCTAGTCCTAAAAAATCCGGATGTAAACGGTCATAACCGATAATTGCAGGCATTAAAAAACCCGCAAACTCAGAGAGAATGCGGGTTTCTAAGGGGTTTCCGTATGTATCCGATACATCCAGAATAAAGATTTGGTCGGCACGAGAGGATTTGAACCTCCGACCCCCGACACCCCATGACGGTGCGCTACCAGGCTGCGCTACGTGCCGACGCTATGGCTGCTAATACTACTGCTTTCCACGGCGAATGCAAGAGAATGCCTTGCTAACTGATTTATAATTAATCAGTTAGCGATAAATCGTTTCTCATCCGTCAGGACCTGTAGCAGCAGACTTAGCTGTGGTTTCTGGTCTTTAATTTTCTCACCGCGCAAATCATAGGTCTGATAACTACCGTTGTTATTGAGCACCAGCGTCATCTCTGGGGTGGTAATCGCCATCGTATTGCTGTCGGCTGCCGTTACCCAATAGTGGCGGCGCGTGGCATTGAACAGATCCTGACCCTGCGAATACTCATTTGCTGGCGTGCTGACGTGGAGCAGACGCTGCATCAGCGTGGTCATCAGGTCAGTATGATCGGTCAGGCTATTGATGCGCTGAGCGGGTGTACCCGGCCAGTGAATCACCAGCGGTACCTGGAGATGGCCGCGCGACCAGTCGAAGCGATTCTCATCCTGCGACAGCGGCACACCCCGGCCGGCGGTAATAATAACCACCGTATTGTTCAGCTTACCGGAGTCTCGCAGGGCGCCCAGGACGCGGTTAATGTTCGCATCTACGTCTTGCGCGGCGATGGCGTAGTGTTTAGCAAAATTCTTCTGGTTGCTGTCATCAATGTTGGTCCCGTTAAAGGAGACCCATGAGAACCAGCGGTTATCTTCCTGCGCGTAGCGGCCCAGCCAGTTGATCCATTGATTCGCCGTTTGCTCATCAGACTGCGTTTGTACGCTCGGCATGGAGAAATCTGACAGCAGCGCCTGACGATATAGTGGGCTGGTAAAGCCATCAGAGGAGAATAACCCCAGTTGATAACCTTGTTGGTTCAGCGCTGAGATCAGTGCAGCAGGCGTTCTGCTCGCCAGAATGCCGTCCATGTAGCTGGGTGACACGCCATAGAACAGGCCAAAAATACCGTTATCAGAGGTATTGCCGGAACTCATATGACGCGTGAAGGAAATATTCTGCCCGGCAAATTCAGCCAGGGCGGGCATCTGTTTTTCAAAGCGCGAGTAGTTCAGGCCGTCTACGGTGATCAGCAGGACGTTCTGACCAGTACCCATATCACGATAGCGCAAATCGCTAAGCGGGTACTGCACAGAGAGCGCTTCCGGATTACCCTGTTCGACCAGGCGGCGCTGATACTCTTGCGCGTCCAGCAAACCATGTTTTTCCAGAAACTTACGCGCGGTCATTGGGTAAGACAGCGGCAGGTTTGCGCGCTGCATGGTGATCGGGCGGTAGAAATTGGCATCCGCCCAGATGTACACCACATGCGAGGCAATGAATGATACGAAAAAGAAGGCGGCTAAGGGTTTCGCGAAATGACGGCGACGCGTCAGACTGCGCAGCTTTTGCCAGCTCCAGGTCGCAAACAGCATTTCTATCAGCAGAATCACCGGCACGCTGATGAACATCAGTTGCCAGTCACGCGCCGTTTCGTTCTGGTCAGGGTTAATGACCAGCTCCCAGACAATGGGATTGAGATGCAGGTGGAAGCGGGTGAAAACCTCGCTGTCTATCAACAGCAGCGTCATACCCACTGTCGCCAGGATGGCTGATAAGAATCGCATCAGCCTCTGGGACATGACGATAAACGTCAGGGGAAACAGGATCAGCAGATAGGCGGCAAACACCAGGAAGCTAAAATGCCCGACAACGCTCAGGTAAGAATAAACACGACCTGCAAGCGTTGTCGGCCAGTCTGCGACAAACAGGTAACGGCTACCAAGCACCATGGCCAACAGAATGTTGAACAGGGCGAACCAGTGCCCCCAGCTAACCATCTGGGAGACTTTCTCACGGTAGCGCTGACGATGAGTTACCATAAACTGTTGTTCGTTTCCCCGGAGCAGGCTCTTAGTGCGCTTGGTCGTCGTTTACCGAAGACTGCAATGCGCGGGCAAATGAATTCGCAATCGCCTGGCGTTGAGCCGGTGCGATGCTTGTATTGATAAGGTTAGTGACCATGTTTCCCAGAACCATCAGGGAAAGATCGGTCGGCGCCTTATGTTTTTCCAGTACGTTGAGCATTTCATTCAGCAATTGTTCAACGTGTTCGTCACTATAGCGGGAAATTTGTGGCATAAATCGAAATCAGTCTGTTCATGAAAGGGCAACATATTACCGTAGCGACAGTTTTTTTTCTGCTTTTTTATCTTCTATTGCGTCACTGCCCGGCAGGTGGTTGAATACCGCCCGGTCTTAAAGGAGAGTTTATCATGAGTCTGGATATCAACCAGATTGCCCTGCACCAGCTTATCAAGCGTGATGAGCAGAACCTTGAGCTGGTCTTGCGCGATTCATTACTGGAACCGACAGCAACCGTTGTCGAGATGATGGCTGAGCTGCATCGGGTATATAGCGCTAAGAATAAAGCGTATGGCCTGTTTAGCGAAGAGAGCGAACTGGCGCAAACGCTACGTTTGCAGCGTCAGGGCGAAGAGGATTTTCTGGCGTTCAGCCGTGCCGCAACGGGGCGTCTGCGCGACGAACTGGCGAAATATCCGTTTGCCGACGGCGGTATTGTGTTGTTCTGCCATTACCGCTATCTGGCGGTAGAGTATTTGCTGGTTGCGGTGCTGAACAATTTAAGCAGTATGCGCGTGAATGAAAACCTGGATATCAACCCAACGCACTATCTGGATATCAATCATGCGGACATCGTGGCGCGTATTGATTTAACCGAATGGGAAACTAACCCGGAGTCCACGCGGTATCTGACTTTCCTGAAAGGGCGGGTAGGGCGCAAAGTTGCCGATTTCTTTATGGATTTCCTCGGTGCCAGCGAAGGACTGAATGCCAAAGCGCAAAACCGTGGCCTGCTGCAGGCGGTCGATGACTTCACCGCCGAAGCTCAGTTGGATAAAGCTGAACGCCAGAATGTGCGTCAGCAGGTATATAGCTACTGCAACGAGCAGCTTCAGGCCGGTGAAGAGATTGAGCTGGAATCCTTGTCAAAAGAGCTTTCTGGCGTCAGCGAAGTTAGCTTCAGTGAATTTACCGCTGATAAAGGCTATGAGCTGGAGGAGACTTTCCCGGCAGATCGCAGCACGCTGCGTCAGTTAACCAAATTTGCCGGAAGCGGCGGTGGGTTAACGATAAACTTCGACGCCATGCTGCTGGGCGAACGTATTTTCTGGGATCCGGCAACGGACACCTTAACCATCAAAGGTACGCCGCCTAACCTGCGCGATCAGCTACAGCGTCGCACGTCGGGCGGGAAGTAAAACGTTAATGCCGGATGGCGGCGTAAAGCCTTATCCGGCCTACAGATAAGCCCCATAAAAAAACCCCGCCGAGGCGGGGTTTTTCTTCAACTTGTTGGCGATTACGCGCGTACGAAGTCGATGTGAGCCAGTTTCGGCTTGAACGGGTGACGCTGTACAGCCTGAGCTTTAACTTTAACTTCTTTACCGTCAACAACGATGGTCAGAACTTCGCTGTAAAATTCAGCTTTAGCTTGCATGTTCATGATTGAATCGTGGTCCAGTTCGATAGCAATCGGGGCTTCTGCGCCACCGTAGATGATTGCCGGGAACTTGTTAGCGGTACGCAGGCGGCGGCTCGCACCCTTACCCTGCTCTTTACGTACTTCAGCGTTGATAGTAAACATTTAAATCTCTCTTTAATAATTCCTGCTACAGGCGACCCAGCAACAGGTAAGTGATCTGCTTTGCGTATGCAAAAGCGGGCGAGATTCTATCCTCAAATGGCGGGTACATCAATCAAAAGTACGATTAACCGCGTAATTCATGTGCCCGTCGGAAGCGACCTTCATAATCGAAGACCTTTTCACGTACCTGCCAGTACTGACCTTTCATGCGTGCGACGACAAAATCGGGATGGCGTAACAGCGCCTGCTGCGCCAGGATATCGGCGGCGGTTATCCAGCGTAAAGGGATCCCAGGCGTTCGGGTGTGCGGACGAATAAACAGTTGTTCAAATGCAGTGCGCTGCGCGGGCGTGTGCAAACGAAAGCGTTCGCTGACGTCGGCCCCATCCTCGTCATAATAGGTAATTTTCAGCCATTCGCCTTTGTCATCCTGACCATGCTGTAACGCCATGCCGCTACAGCGCAGTACCAGCGCATCCTTGAGTCTGAGCGCCGCTTTCAGCATATCGTCCGGGTCCACCAGCACGGTATCGCATTCCCGACAGCGGCGAGCGGCAATGTCGTTTTCTGCATTGCACTGCGGACAGTTTTTAAAACGAAAGCGAAAATCACACTGTTCGCGATGACCGTCGTCATCTTCAAACCATCCCTGGCAGCGGCGACCAAAGTGTTCGATAAGCGTACCATCGGCCGCAGTCTTTCCCCAGAAGGTGTTAGCAAACCCGCAGGCAGGGCAGAATACCTGCACCGGGACGTTGTCGCTTTTCCCTTTTGGCGCGCCGACTTCCGGGGCGTACAGATCGTGAGGATTACCTGCGTAGTCGAGGATCAGGCAATCTGTTTTTCCCGGCGCAAGGCGCAGGCCACGTCCGACGATTTGTTGGTAAAGGCTGACTGACTCGGTAGGACGCAGAATGGCGATGAGATCGACGTGCGGGGCATCGAAGCCGGTCGTCAATACGGCCACGTTGACCAGATAGCGAAAACGCTGGACTTTGAAGTCTTCAATCAACACATCCCGCTCGGCGCCAGGCGTGTCACCGGTGATAAGCGCGGCATCATCAGCAGGCAGCAGGCCAACAATCTCTTTGGCGTGCTCCACGGTAGCGGCGAAAATCATGACGCCTTTTCGCGTCCCGGCAAATTCGACAATCTGGCTGATGATGTGCGGGGTTATGCGCTGCTGTTTTTTCAGCTCATGGTTAAGGTCGGCTTCGCTAAACAAACCATTACTCTGTGCCTGCAGGCGGCTGAAGTCATACTGGACGACCGGCATGTCGAGACGCTCCGGCGGCGTCAGATAGCCGTGCTTAATCATGTAGCGCAGTGGCAACTCGTAAATACAGTCGCGAAATAGCGCTTTTTCATCGCCGCGTACCATGCCGTGATAATGAAAATGGTAAATCCAGCCTTTGCCGAGGCGAAAAGGCGTGGCGGTAAGCCCGAGCAGGCGTAAGTGGGGATTTACTTTGGTCAGGTGAGTCAGGATTTGTTGATACTGGCTGTCTTCGTCGTCGCCAATACGATGACATTCATCGACGATGAGCAGGGAAAATTCTCCCTGAAACGCGTCCAGATTACGTGCTACCGACTGTACGCTACCGAAAACCACTTTCCCGTGGCTCTCTTTTTTCTTCAGACCGGCGGCAAAAATATCGGCCTCCAGCCCCAGTGCGCAGTATTTGGCATGGTTCTGCGCGACCAGTTCTTTTACATGCGCGAGCACTAATACACGTCCACGCGCCACGCGTGCCAGTTCGGCAATGACCAGGCTTTTACCTGCACCGGTTGGCAGAACGATGACCGCGGGCGTGCGGTGGTGGCGAAAATGGTTGAGCGTGGCATCCACGGCTTCTTTTTGGTAAGGACGAAGTGTAAAAGTCATGGTCTCACTATGGTAAGCAATAACAACGAATAGTATGCCACGAATCTTTTTCCCTTGAGGGAAGTTGTTAGCCCGCTATACTGAGCGGAAAACGGCTCCACTTTTCGGGCATAACGCTCGATTTCCGTATTGTTACAGGCAAAATCACACTCATGCGACTTGATAAATTTATCGCTCAGCAACTCGGCGTCAGCCGCGCTATTGCCGGGCGTGAAATCCGTGGTAACCGTGTTACCGTCGATGGCGAAATCGTCAGAAATTCCGCGTTTAAACTGTTACCAGAACATGACGTCGAATACGACGGCAATTCACTGGCTCAGCAAAATGGCCCACGCTATTTTATGCTCAACAAACCTCAGGGCTATGTGTGCTCAACGGACGATCCGGATCATCCGACGGTGCTCTATTTCCTTGATGAGCCTGTGGCGCACAAGCTGCATGCGGCAGGGCGTCTGGATATCGACACCACCGGACTGGTACTGATGACCGACGATGGTCAGTGGTCGCACCGCATCACCTCACCGCGCCACCATTGTGAAAAAACCTATCTGGTGACGCTTGAGTTGCCGGTGGCGGAAGATACCGCCGAACAGTTTACCCGTGGTGTACAGTTGCATAACGAGAAAGATCTGACCAAACCGGCGGTGCTGGAAATAATTACACCTACGCAGGTGCGTTTGACCATCAGCGAAGGGCGCTATCATCAGGTTAAGCGTATGTTTGCCGCCGTGGGCAACCACGTTGTGGAGCTGCACCGTGAGCGAATCGGTGCCATCAAGCTTGATGACTGCCTCGCGCCCGGTGAGTACCGTCCTTTGACCGAAGAAGAAATCGCCAGCGTTAACTTAACCCCGCGTTAATTTCAGGAGCTAAATGTGACCACCCGGCAGAACTCTTCAATTGCCATTGTTTTTATCCTTGGCTTGTTGGCCATGTTAATGCCGTTGTCGATTGATATGTATCTTCCGGCGCTGCCGGTGATCTCCGCTCAGTTTGGTGTGCCTGCGGGTAGTGCGCAAATGACCCTCAGTACTTATATTCTGGGGTTTGCGGTGGGGCAGCTGATCTACGGCCCTATGGCAGACAGCATCGGGCGCAAGCCGGTGATTCTGGGTGGAACGCTGGTGTTTGCAGCGGCGGCAGTCGCCTGCGCGCTGGCGCAAACTATCGATCAATTGATTACTATGCGTTTCTTTCACGGCCTGGCGGCTGCGGCGGCAAGCGTGGTGATCAACGCCCTGATGCGTGATATTTATCCGAAGGAAGAGTTTTCACGCATGATGTCCTTCGTCATGCTGGTCACGACAATTGCGCCGCTGCTGGCGCCGATTGTCGGGGGATGGGTGCTGGTATGGTTTAGCTGGCACTACATCTTTTGGATCCTGGCCGTGGCGGCGATCCTGGCTTCGGTGATGATCTTTACGCTTATCAAAGAGACCTTACCCGTTGAGCGACGTCAGCCGTTTCGTTTGCGTACCACGATAGGCAATTTCGCCTCGCTGTTTCGCCATAAACGCGTATTGAGTTATATGCTGGCCAGCGGGTTTAGCTTTGCCGGAATGTTCTCGTTTCTCAGCGCCGGTCCCTTTGTCTACATTGAGATCAACCATGTTTCGCCGCAGAATTTCGGCTATTACTTTGCGCTGAACATCGTTTTCCTGTTTGTGATGACCATTATCAACAGCCGCTTTGTTCGTCGGGTTGGGGCATTGAATATGTTCCGTACCGGGCTGTGGATCCAGTTTGTGATGGCGGGCTGGATGGTATTTAGCGCGTTGTTCGGGGTGGGTTTCTGGGCACTGGTGGTTGGCGTTGCGGCGTTTGTCGGATGCGTGTCGATGGTGTCATCTAACGCGATGGCGGTGATCCTCGATGAGTTTCCGCATATGGCCGGAACGGCGTCATCGCTGGCGGGAACCTTCCGTTTTGGCATTGGCGCGATTGTTGGCGCACTGCTGTCACTGGCGACCTTTAACTCGGCCTGGCCGATGATCTGGACGATTGCATTTTGTGCGACCTGTTCAATTCTTTTCTATCTCTACGCAAGCCGTGCCAAAAAACGGTGATCTAATACACAACCTGGAGGCCATAAGGCTTCCAGAGTTGATGTACATCAACCTCAAATCTATCATTCTCCCCAGTAATGTTTATTTTATGTAAAATCAATTTATGTAAAAAGTCACATCATTGTAGTTAAAAAGGTTGAGTTAGATCGCAGAAACGCGTACATATAGCCCGGAAAACTGCCAGAACCGTTGAATAAATTTAAATACTGGGTTCGGAAAGCGGCATAAGGACAGGGTGTAAACGTTTACGAACTGTATAAAGACGTATTGTCAATGATGTGTTAATATTGATGTAAAATAATTGTGAAGTGATTGTACTTCCAGGGAAAGAAAGTGATGACATTACAACTCTCAATCGTTCATCGTCTGCCGCAGTGTTATCGCTGGTCGGTGGGTTTCGCAGGTTCAAAAGTTGAACCGATTCCGCAAAATGGTCAGAGCAATGAGAACAGCCTGGTGGCCCTCAAATTGCTCAGCCCGGACGGTGACAGCGCGTGGTCGGTGATGCATAAACTCAGCCAGGCGTTGAGCGACATTGAAGTCCCGTGTTCCGTGCTGGAATGCGAAGGGGAGCCGTGTCTGTTTGTGAACCGTCAGGATGAATTTGCGGCAACCTGCAGACTGAAAAATTTCGGCGTAGCCATCGCAGAACCTTTTTCAAACAACAACCCATTTTGAGCGTCAGCTTAGCGCGAGCAGCTGACGCGTATAGGCCTGCTGTGGCGCGTTAAATACGTGCTCGCATTGCCCCTGCTCCACGACCTCTCCCTGCCGTAGCACAATAACCTGATGGCATAACGCGCGTACCACATGCAAATCGTGGCTGATGAAAATATAAGCCAGGCGATGTTTTTGTTGTAATGACTTAAGCAACGTCAGGATTTGCGCCTGTACGGTTCTGTCGAGTGACGACGTTGGTTCATCCAGAATAATCAGCGATGGTTTTAAAATCAGCGCTCTGGCAATGGCAATACGTTGACGCTGGCCACCGGAAAACTCCGCAGGGTAACGATGCCGCGTTTCGCTATCCAGACCCACTTCTGCCATCACTGCTTTTACCTGCGCTTCGCGTTGTTCGGCGGACAGCGCTGGTTGGTGAACGCGTAATCCCTCTTCAATAATCTGTAACACGCTCAGACGCGGGTTCAGCGACGAGTTAGGGTCCTGAAAGACAACCTGAATGCGGTGGCGCACCGGCAACAGCTGGCGACGGTTTAAGCTATGCAGTACCAGGCCGTCGAATACAATGCGGCCTTGTGAGGCGATGAGCCTCAGCAGCGCCAGACCGGTAGTACTTTTTCCCGAGCCTGATTCGCCGACCAGGCCCAACGTTTCCCCCGGCTTTAACGTAAAGCTGACGTTGTTGACCACTACGTTATGGTCCACCACGCGCTTAAGAAGCCCTTTACGGATGGGAAAAGCGACGCGCAGTTGCTCCACTTCCAGCAAGGGCGATTGTCCGGTGGGTAAAGGCACCGGATCGCCAGAAGGTTCACTGTTTAATAATTTCTGCGTGTAGGGATGCGTTGGCGCAGAGAGCAGCAGCGCGGCACGATTTTGCTCAACGCACTGACCGTTTTGCATCACCGCAACGGTGTCCGCCAGCTTTTTCACGATACTGAGATTATGGGTGATGAACAGCAGGCCCATATTCAGCTCGCGCTGGAGTTCGCGCAGCAGTTGTAAGATTTGCGCCTGCACGGAAACATCCAGCGCGGTGGTGGGTTCGTCAGCGATCAGCAGTTCAGGGCGCGTGAGCAGCGCCATGGCGATCATCACGCGCTGGCGTTCGCCGCCGGAAAGCTGGTGCGGATAATCTGCCAGGCGTTTGGCGGCCTGACGGATCCCGACGCGATCCAGACAGGTTAATATCTCTGCCCGTGCGGCTTCCCGACGCATTCCCCGATGCAGCGACAGCACCTCATAGAGTTGTTTTTCCAGGGTGTGTAGCGGGTTAAGCGATACCATCGGCTCCTGGAAAATCATGGCGATTTTGTTGCCGCGTACGCCGCGTAGCGCTTGTTCGCTGGCATGGAGTAAGGAGTCGCCGTGAAAGCGGATATCACCGGCAAGATAGACCGCAGGAGGTGTGGGCAGCAAACGCAAAATCGAGAGTGCGGTGACGCTTTTTCCCGAGCCAGACTCGCCCACCAGCGCCAGGGTTTGCCCCGCCTCCACGTGCAAAGAAATCGCATTGACCACGGTACGCACGGCTCCCTGCTGGCGAAAACCAACCGATAGATTGTCAATGGCTAACAGAGGTTGCGTCATCTTATACCGCCTTGTTGGGATCAAATGCGTCGCGTACCGCTTCACCAATAAAAATCAGCAGCGATAATAACAGGGCTACCGACACGAAGGCGGTGATCCCAAGCCACGGTGCCTGTAAGTTGTTTTTGCCCTGCAACAGCAACTCTCCCAGCGACGGGGAGCCGAGCGGTAAGCCGAACCCCAGAAAATCCAGCGAGGTGAGTGTGGTGATTGAGCTACATAAAATAAACGGTAAAAAGGTCAGGGTGGCAACCATCGCATTCGGCAGCATGTGGCGCAGGATAATACTGCGATCGCTCACGCCTAGCGCCTGTGCGGCACGAATATAATCAAAGTTTCGCGTACGTAAAAACTCCGCGCGCACCACACCAACCAGGCTCATCCAGCCAAACAGTACCGTAATGGCCAATAGCCACCAGAAGTTGGGTTGGACGACGCTTGAGAGCAAGATTATCAAAAACAGCGTCGGCATGCCGGACCAGACCTCAATGAAACGCTGTCCCCACAGGTCCACTTTTCCGCCGTAATACCCTTGTAGCGCACCGGCCATGACGCCCATGATGCTGGAGCACAGGGTTAACATTAAACCAAACAGGATGGAAATGCGGGTCCCGTAGAGGATGCGCGCCAGTACGTCACCGCCGTTGGCATCCGTCCCCAGCCAGTTTTGTGCAGACGGTGGAGAAGGGAAGGGTGTGTCGGTAGCAAAGTTAATGCTGGTGGCGCCAAAGCGCACTGGCGCCCACAGGATCCACCCCTGGCTTTCAAGACGCTGCTGCAACCACGGATCCTGATAATCAGCTTTGGTGGCTAGCGGGCCGCCGAAGTCGCTTTCACTGTAGTTTTTGACCAATGGGAAATACCAGCTGCCGTCATAGCGCACCAGCAGTGGTTTATCATTGGCAATCAGCTCGGAACACAGGCTGAGACCAAACAGTAGCAAAAAAATCCACAGCGACCAGTAGCCGCGGCGATTATGGCGAAAACGTGCCCAGCGGGCCTGATTGACGGGGCTTAATCGCGACATTAGCGTCCCTCAAAATCAATACGAGGATCGACCAGCGTATAGCTGATATCACTGAGGATATTGAGCAGCAGGCCAATCAGGGTGAAGATATAGAGTGTGCCAAACATCACCGGATAGTCGCGTGACACGGTCGATTCATAGCCCAGCAATCCCAGCCCATTTAGCGAGAACATCACTTCTATCAGCAGTGAGCCGGTAAAAAACATGCTGATAAACGTGGCCGGAAAACCGGCTATCACCAGCAGCATAGCATTGCGAAAAACGTGTTTGCGCAGAATATTTTTCTCACTAACGCCTTTGGCTCGCGCGGTGACGACATACTGTTTGCGAACCTCATCCAGAAAGGAATTTTTGGTTAGCATCGTCAGCGCGGCAAACCCGCCAACCACCGTTGCCAGTACCGGCAGGGTAATATGCCACAGATAGTCGGTGATTTTCTGATACCAGGGCAGGGCGTCAAAATTGGCGGAGACCAGACCACGTAGTGGGAAGAGGTCGTAATAGCTGCCGCCGGCAAAGAAGACGATCAATAAAATGGCAAACAGGAAGGCGGGGATAGCATAGCCGATAATAATGAATGCGCTGCTCCACACGTCAAAGCGGCTGCCGTTATACACCGCTTTGCGGATCCCAAGCGGGATCGACACCAGATAGATGATAAGCGTGCTCCATAATCCCAGCGTGACGGACACGGGCAGGCTGTCTTTGATTAACGTCAGCACCGAGGCGCTGCGAAACAGGCTGTCGCCAAAATCGAAGCGGATGTAGTCCCAGAGCATCTTGAAATACCGTTCGTGAATCGGCTTATCGAAGCCGTAGCGACGGGTGATCTCGGCGATCACTTCCGGATCCAGTCCCCGACCGCCACGATAATTACTGTCGCTAATATTCCCGACGCCGGTTTGCGCGTGGCTGGCACGAACGCCTTCACTGCCTGCGCCCGGCAGTGCCCCGCTTTGCCCGAACTCAATGGCGGCGACGGCCTGTTCGACAGGGCCGCCGGGGGCAATCTGCACAATAAAAAAGTTGATGGTAATGATGGCCCAGAGCGTCGGGATCACCAGCAGCAGACGTCGAATCAGATACGCGCCCATTTATTCTCCCAGTCGTCTGGCGGCGGGAAGTTTTGCCGCTTTGTTGACGTCATACCACCAGTTTTCTATGCCAATGGTATAAATCGGGCGAACGGCTGGCTGCGAAAATTTATCCCACCATGCCAGCCGATCTTCGGCCATAAACCACATCGGCAACATGTAATAATTCCAGGTCAACACCCTGTCCAGCGCCCGCCCCAGCGGGATAAGTTTTTCTTTATTACCCTGTACCGCAATGATCTGGTTAATCAGTTTATCGATGACCGGGCTTTGCACGCCGGGCGCGTTATAGCTGGAATCGATATATTCGGAGGACCACAGTATTTGCAGATCCGAACTTGGCCACGGCATTGCACGATACAGTCTTGGCATCATGTCATAGTCACGGTTGCGCAGGCGGTTAGTGATTTGCGAGTTATCGACCTGGCGGATGTTCATCGTAATACCCAGCCGCTGCAGGTTGTGCTGGAATGGCAACACCCACTGGCTGTTACTGCCAGCTGGAAGCAACAGTTCAAAGGTCAGGGCTTTGCCACTGATGCTGTTGACCCGCTGCTGCCCCTTTAACACCCATCCCGCTTTTTCCAGGAGTGTACTGGCCTTCAGCAGGTTTTCACGATCGTAACCATCGCCTTTTGACGTGGGTGGCTGATAGATTTGGCTGAAGACCTCCGGAGGCAGATCTTTTTTCATCGGAGCAAGTAGCACCAGTTCATCTGCGTCGGGGTAATTTTTGGCGGCATACTCGGTATTCTGGAAATAGCTGTTCGTGCGGCTCCAGGCATTATAAAACAACGCCTTGTTCATCCATTCAAAATCAAAGGCCAGCGTGATTGCTTCACGTACGCGCCGATCGCTGAACACTGGACGCTGAATGTTAAACGCTAACCAGCGCGTATCCTGCGCTGATTCATTTTTTTGTTCTGCTTTGACTATGTAATGTTTAGCGAAGTTCTTGCCGGTGTAACGCGTTGCCCAGTTTTTAGCATCGTTCTCGAGACGCAGGTCAAATGCCCCGGCCTTAAACGCTTCAAAGGCCACGTTATCATCCAGGTAATAGTCGTAGCGGATGGTATCAAAGTTCCAGCGCCCGCGATTAACCGGCAAATTAGCGGCCCAGTAATCTTTGACCCGTGAGTAGACAATATACTGTCCCATTTTCCACTGGGTGATGCGGTAAGGTCCGCTGGCGAGCGGTGGCGATGGTAAAGGATCGCTGAGTTTGTGATCTTTCCAGTATTTCTCTGGCATCACGGGTAATGAAAACAGGCTGAGCATGTCCTCTTTACCTGGCTTGGCTAACTCAATACGTACAGTTAACGGCGCGATCGCTTTGACGGTAGTCCCTTTGTATACCAGACGAAACTGTGGCACACCTTCGGTCATAAATTTGTGGAAGGTAAAGGCGACGTCGCGGGCGGTGATCGGCGACCCATCGTGAAAACGCGCGCGCGGGTTAATAGTGATTTCGACCCATGAATAGTCATCAGCGTAGCGTGCCCTGTCGGCGATGAGCGGGTAATAGCTGCCGGGTTCATCATCGGAAGTGGTAAACAAGGCATCGTAAAGCGATTCGGTGCGAGCGCCGGGGTTGCCGCGCATTGAATAGCGGTTGAAATTATCGAAAGTGCCGATGGATGACAGCGTAATTTGTCCCCCTTTGGGGGCCGCAGGGTTTACATAGTCGAAGTGAGTAAAATTGAACGCGTACTTGGGTTCGCCCAGTACGGAAAACGCATAGCTTTCTTTGATGGACTGAGCCTGAGCGCTAAAACCGATGACGGTGAATAACAGCAGCAGTACGCGAGCGATCATATACAAGTGGTTTCCTTATCTTGTCACTGGCCGGCGGACTTCATGTCCGAGCCCACAAGGATGTGCCGGCTAGTATAGCGCATAGGCGCATCGCACAGTGCGATCACCACTTTGGCATATCGGGTTTAGTCATCCAGCGAACGAAATCAGCCAGCTTTAACGGGCGGCTGATCCAGTACCCCTGGAAAAAATGCACCCCGCGATCGCGTAGCCATCGAGCTTGTTCCAGCGTTTCTACCCCTTCAGCAACCGTCAGCATATTAAGGCGTCTGGAGAGTGTCAACACGGCATCCAGTACCGGCGACGTCAGCGTCTCTGTACCAATGGCATTGATAAAACCGCGATCGATTTTCAGGTAATCGACCGTAAAGCGTTCCAGATAGATAAGTGCACTATGTCCGGTGCCAAAATCATCAATGGCAATTTCGAACCCGGCAGAATGCAGCCATTCAAATAACTTTGTTGCCTCGTGTTGATCGAGCATATCCCGTTCAGTTATTTCCAGCACTATCTGAAAATAGTGTGTGGGTAGAGTGGCGCTCAGAGCCTGAATATCCTCTTTAAAGCTTTCACCGTGCAGGTGCGTTGGCGCGATATTAATCCCCAGTTTTGCGCCTTTGGGGAGCACCTTTTGCAGGGTTGGGGCGTCTCGGGCCACCAGCTTAAAGAGATGCTGCGTGAGCGGCACAATCATTTGCTGTGATTCGGCGTAGTGAATAAATGCATCTGGCGGGATCTCGCCTGTTGTCGGATGACGCCAGCGTAACAGGATTTCTACACCTTTTACCTCCAGTGTTTGCATCTCCACTACCGGCTGATAGACCACATAAAACTGATCGTGTTTGATAGCGGTCAGGATATCTTTTCCGGGACGCAAACGGATAACGTAGATGTAATACCAGAGAAGGAGGGCGGCGATAATCCCCATCATACATCCTAGCATCACGGCATAGCCGACGTCTTTATACGACCATGTATCAGCGTAAAAGCGTACTTCCATCGGGAATTTCGCAAGAGTTGCACTATGCCATGGGGTGTCAGGGAGATCGGTCACGGGGACTAATTGTCTGGAAAATGTCGAGATAGCGGTGTTGTCGACGATGAGTGCCACGCCTTTGAAATCATCCTGTCTGGCGTTATAGAGAAGATAGGGAGCCAGGTTGACATTCAGGGAGGTAAAAACGCCACTGTTTTTCAGTGCCGGATTTCGATACCAAATCATTATTGCCGGTTTATTTGGCATCATTGGCGTGCCGGACTGTAAGTCCATATCGATATTTTTAGTGATATCCAGATTGGGAACCAGCTGCTTGATGGGGGTATCCATTGAACCGGTTGCCGAAGAGCAGAAAGCGATGCCATCTTTTACCAGTAAAAAGGCACGAACGTTCTGACTGAATGCTGCGCTGGAGGTGAGCTGAGCTGAGACTTGCGAACAGTCGTCTTTTATCAGAGGTTGTAGCGTGTTCGTGGTGTTTTCGAGGTCAGCGAAGAAAGTTTCAATATAGTTTTGTATGTTAGATGTTAGCGTTTCGTACTTAGCGTTTCGTTGGTGCCATGACGTGAAAAATTGCAGGCTACTCACGAGTAATGCGACGATTATCCCCGTTAAAACGCAGGTGAGCAGGAGTTTTTGGCCGGAAGAAGAGGTACGTTTGAACATAGGCCCTTAAGTTAACCTGGAGTAACCGCTTAATCTGTAAGAATATAACCTGGAATGACTCATATTGTGAGATTTTTCTTAGTCCGCGACAGAAAGCAGAAAACAAAAAGCACCGCCTAAGCAGTGCTTTTGATTTGTCTCATCAGGATAGCCAAGGGATAGCTGCCAAACGAATTAACTACGGCTCAGAACCCGGCGGGCTTCGTTGTAACGCTTTTTCCAGTAGGGCTCGTTCATACTGGAAATGACAACGCCGCTGCTAGTAGAGGCATGTACGAACTGGTTGTTACCGATATAAATACCGACATGACGGCCCGTAGAGCCAGCACGGAACAGCACCAGATCGCCGGTGCGCAGATTCGTGCGCGAAACGGATTTACCCGTTTCCTGTTGTTCGTAGGTTGAGCGAGGAAGCTCTAAACCAAATTGTTCACGGAATGTACGTTGTACAAAGCTTGAACAATCAATTCCTTTTTTGGTGCTGCCGCCAAGGCGGTAACGCACACCTTTCCAGTCAGCATACTGGTCCATAATACGCGACTTAACATCGATATTACGTACCATGTTTTCAAATTCATCCTGAGAGGCTTGCAGTGAAGAGTTATCTCTATTACCCACAGCATGCGTCTCAGAATGCATATTCTTGGCGGTGTTCGTTGTGCTACATGCAGAAAGCAGAACCGCAACTGCTATCGCGGGTATGCCCCGCAAGATATATCTCAAAATCGGTTGAGATTTGACCATGTTGTTTGTTTTCCCTTGAAGTCCTTAACGATAAATATCGTTATAAAAAATGCCAAACGTGACGAGACTAATTACCCACGCGCGATGAGACAATTCTTTATGGTCAAATCTGTGGCAGAACGCACAAATTTATTCGTAAAGAGAATAATTGTCCCGCGAGGCAAAACGTGTTCGAGATTACCCGATCGCTACAGCCATTGCGAGTGATTTTATGTGATTTCTTATAAGAAAAAGTGATACAGAAAGTGAATAGACGGCATTGGTCAAATTAAGAACAAACAGAGTAAAAATCATGCAATTCATTCATTTAAAACAGGAATAAGATGACAGGAGAATGACAGTTTTAATGATAGATCGTCGACAAACATTATCAGAGAATCAGAAGCATCTCTGATAATGTTAATTGCTATGCGTTATTTGTTTAAAAAATGTTTGTTTTTACCGGGGAGGTAATTTGCAAACAGAGTGACTAATCGGTCGCTTAATGGTGTCATTAGCCACCAGGGCAGGCCAATCAATACGACGGTCAGGGAACCCACCACGATATCGGTAAGCCAGTGAGCACCAATCATTACCCGCGGGAATGCAAAAACCATAGCGATAATAAGGCCGATTATTCCTGCGACTTTTCCGAAATAACGCAGCATAAATGCGGAAAAAATAAGCAGCATCATGCCGTGATCGCCCGGGAAGCTGTCTCTTGACGCATCTTTGGTCGGAATATGCAGCAGCTCACTGACGCGATGAATATTATCAAGCATCAGCGTCGGGCTGGCGCGTTTGACCGGAATTAGCGCCTGGCCCAACTGATTTAATACCACTGCGGTGAGCAACATAACCAGGCCAATAGCCACAATGCGTCGGCGACCTTCCGATGTTTCTTTCAGCCAAAAGTGCAGCATCAGTGCGCCCATTGCCAGCAATGAGCAGCCATCAAATGCCCGGTTATTGGTGATGGCAACAACCCACAGGAACAGCGGGCTTTCGACCAGTTTTTGATTGAAGAAGCGGAAGACGCCCGTATCCAGTGACGACCAGAACCCGTGTCCGGGGGGAATATACCAGGACAGAAACAGCGCCAGGCCTGCAATATTAAGCAGAAGGATAAGAGGGTATCGGGTTTTCATCGTCGTTCACCATTGCCAAAATCGCAGGCAACCTTACGCGTTAACGTCTAAACGAAGCTTCAACAATGCACTCTGTAACGTGTTCCAGTCAGTCTCGGTATTGGAGATAAGCTCAATACGGCTGTCCGGCGGCGCGACGTTTTGCGTTTCAATGTGCCAGTCATCCCCCTGACGGTTGATGCGTACTAATCCTTCTTTGATACGCATAACGCCTTTTACGCGTCCAACCGGGGCGAGGCGCGACCATTCCAGCAGACCGATGGTATCGAACACGGTATCTGCATCAAAAATCCAGCCGCAGGCCTGATGCCCCTGGCCGCTGTTCAGGCTACGACGCCAGCGCTGCTGTGCCGGCAGGCTTAGCGCCGCCAGCCCCTTTTTGTCGGCATGCTGATGGGCGTGCGCAGCGCTTGCGGGAAGCACCGCCAGATTCAGTCGGGGTAAATCCAGTAACTGCCCGTCAATGTGTCCGTGATCGGCGTGAACCAACTGACGGTTAGCACCATAGTTCTGCCACCAGGTTTGCAGGGCATTTTCACTTTCTGTCGTGGCGCGATCGGTTTTGTTGGCGACGATAACGTCGGCGGCGGCCAGCTGATCGCGGAAATTCTCATTGGCCACGCTTTTTTCATCCAGTAGCAGGCGAGGGTCGAGGATACAGAGCGTGGCGCGCAGATCGATCCACGGTTCGTAAACCGGGGCGGTGAGTAAATCCAGAATCTGTTTTGGATGCCCGAGGCCGGTCGGTTCGATCAGTAAACGGTCAGGCTTGCCCTGACGCAGCAGCGTATTGAGGCCCACCTGCATCGGCAAACCGTTAACACAACACATACAGCCACCGGGGATCTCTTTCAGCAACGCGCCGCTGTCGGCCAGCAGGGCGCCGTCAATACCCACTTCGCCAAACTCATTAACCAGCACGGCCCATTTCTCAGCAGGGTCTTTGTTGGCGAGTAAATGAAGAATAGAGGTGGTTTTGCCACTGCCGAGAAAACCGGTGATGAGGTTGGTTTTAGTCACGTTTGCTCCAGAATCATAAAATGCTGTTATAGCGTTCAACAATCCTGGCGAAAAAAGGACAAAAAGAGAAGGGCGGAGAGGACGAAGGCGCGCTTCGTCCCGTTTAATGGCAGAAATCGTTAATTTTTTAACATTTGTATGACGGCCTGATGCGCGCCGTACTGCGCAATACGCTGCCAGGCCTGCTCGATAGCCTCGACGAAGCGCGGGTTCTGCACCAGATCGGTGGCAAAAATCTCGTGCAGGGAAAGCAGGGCGTTGACGCGCTCTGATTCTGTGCTCTGTTCAACAAGAGTGCCAATTTTCTCACTCAGCGGATCGCGTACATCAATGGCTGTTCCTGTATCATCCACGCCGCTCACATAGCGCATCCATCCGGCAACGCCGAGCGCCAGCAGAGGCCAGTCGCTTTGCTGCGCTAAATGCACGCGGATCCCTTCCAGCATTCGCTGCGGTAATTTTTGGCTGCCGTCCATCGCGATTTGCCAGGTCTTGTGCTTCAGCGCCGGATTGGCAAAGCGTTCCAGCAGACTTTCGGCATACTGGGGTAAATCGACGTTAGTGATCCGCAGCGTGGGGGCTTGCTCCGTCATCATCAGGCGGTAAGCTGCTTCACGAAAGGCCTTGTCCTGCATGCAATCGCTGATGTGCTGAAATCCGGCCAGATAGCCAAGATAGGCCAAAAATGAGTGACTGCCGTTCAGCATCCGTAGTTTCATCTGTTCCCACGGCAACACGTCGTCGACCATCTGAACACCGGCGGTTTCCCACTGTGGGCGACCGGCAACAAAATTGTCCTCAATCACCCACTGGATAAACGGCTCGCAGCTGATGCCACAGGGGTCGGCTACGCCCAGTTCATGGGCAATTTCAGCCAGCGACTCCTCGGTCGCGGCAGGGACAATTCTGTCCACCATGGTGCCCGGAAAACTAACGTGCTCTTGTATCCACGTCGCCAGTTCAGATGAGCGTTTATGCGCCATTCCCAGAACCGCATTTTTCACCACATGACCGTTGTCCGGGATGTTATCACATGAGAGCACGGTAAACGGCGGCAGCCCGCGTTCGCGGCGGCGATGCAGGGCTTCGACAATAATACCCGGCGCCGAGTGGGGTTCATCCGGCGAGTGCAAATCATGAACAATGCGCGGGTTGGCGAGATCAAGCGATCCTGTGGCCGGATCAATACAGTAGCCTTTTTCCGTGATGGTTAACGACACAATCGCCACCTGAGGTTCACAGAATTTTTCAATAATGGCTGCCAGCGAATCAAGCCTGGCGTTCAGGCATTCGTTAACGGCACCGATCACGATCGGCTGATTGCCGTTCGGGCCTTTTTCTAACACGGTATACAGATGATCCTGCTCGCGAAGCTGACTCATCAGCCGATCGCCGCTGAACAGGCTAATCTCACAAATCCCCCAGTCTCCTCCCTGCGTATTGAGCACCCTGTCGGTTAACAGCGCCTGATGAGCGCGGTGAAAAGCACCGAAACCAAAATGTACGATCCGCGATTTTAACTGTTGGCGATCGTACTGTGGTATCCGTACATTTTCCGAGAGTGGAGCAGAGGCAATAGTCTTCATTAAATACACCTGATTAACCATTAATTAACAATAGCAGTATAAAGTTATATGACAACAAGTTAAATTGGTGTGCCTCATTTATCCGGGTAATGTGAGCTGGATCAATCAATGATGGGCGTTCTGTTGATCATTAACCCGATGCCTGTATGGTAGTCGTCATTCAGCTAATCTGATTTGGTATAACAACTTGTGAGGTGAAGTAATGGAACAAACCTGGCGTTGGTACGGACCTAACGATCCGGTATCGCTTGATGATGTGCGTCAGGCTGGCGCAACCGGTGTTGTGACCGCCTTGCATCACATTCCCAATGGTGAAGTGTGGCCCGTTGAAGAGATTCAAAAGCGCCAGGCCATTCTGGCTGAAAAGGGGCTGACCTGGTCGGTGGTGGAAAGCATTCCCGTTCATGAAGATATCAAAACGCACTCCGGACAGTATCAAACGTGGATTGCGAATTATCAGCAGAGTCTGCGTAATCTGGCGACCTGCGGCATTGATACCGTGTGTTATAACTTCATGCCAATCCTCGACTGGACGCGTACTGACCTTGAATATCAGCTGCCGGACGGCTCTAAAGCTCTGCGCTTTGATCAGATTGCCTTTGCGGCCTTTGAGCTGCACATCCTGCAACGGCCCGGCGCTGAGGCTGATTACACTGCAGAAGAGCAGCGTCAGGCGCTGGACTATTTCAATGCGATGAGCGAAGCCGGGGTGGAGAAGTTGACCCGCAACATTATCGCCGGTTTGCCAGGGGCTGAAGAAGGTTACACGCTGGACAAATTTCGCGCGCGCCTGGCGGAATATGATGGTGTCAGTAAAGATAACCTGCGTAACAATATGGCCGTATTCCTGCGCGCGATTGTGCCTGTGGCAGAGGAAGTGGGTGTCCGTCTGGCCGTGCATCCTGACGATCCACCGCGCCCGATCCTCGGCTTGCCGCGTATCGTTTCCACCATTGAAGATATGCAGTGGCTGAAAGAAACGGTAGACAGCATCTATAACGGTTTTACTATGTGTACCGGTTCATACGGCGTACGTGCCGACAACGATCTGGTGAAGATGATCGAAACCTTTGGCGATCGTATTCACTTCACGCATTTGCGTTCGACCTGCCGTGAAGATAACCCGAAAACCTTCCATGAAGGCGCTCACCTGCAGGGCGACGTGGATATGGTATCCGTGGTAGCTGCGATCCTGAGTGAAGAACAGCGTCGCAAGAAGGCGGGCGATCTGCGTCCTATCCCGATGCGTCCGGATCATGGGCATCAAATGCTTGACGATCTGCACAAGAAAACCAACCCGGGTTACTCCGCAATTGGCCGTCTGAAGGGGCTGGCAGAAGTTCGTGGCGTTGAGCTGGCGCTGAAACAAACGCAGTTCCGCGATCTGCTGTAATGCAATATACGGGGATTGGGCGAGTGGCCCGATCCCTGTTCAGTCATCAGGGCTGAATTAACGCCTGCTCCAGCACCCGCAACACCTTATTGATTTGCGGTAACTGCAACCCGCCAAAACCGAAAAATATCACCGCGTCGCAGTTCTCCTTGCGCCAGATTTCTTCTGAACCGTTCTCAATGTCCTGCAGCGTATCAAAGCGCACACCTGCCAACAAACAGCGCTGTTGTAGCGTGGTGATGAAGTCGGGCGACCGGTCAATGTGTAACGAAAGGTGTAGGCCCGCCGCGGCGCCACCGATTTTTCCATCGGGAAACAGCGCAGAAAGACCGTCCCGGAGAAGCGCGAGACGCGCCGCGTAACTGCAGGCCAGTTTGCCGAGGTGGGTATAAAACACCTGATTTTGCATTAATTCGGCTAAAAACTGCTGTAATAACCACTGACTGCCGTTGTTGTTTAACGCTTTCATATTTTGCACGGCTGGGAGCAGTTCATCAGGACAAACGAGATAGCCAAGACGCGCCCCCGGCCCCAGTGTTTTTGAGAATGTCCCCATATAGATAACCCGGTCGTGATAATCCATGGCTTTCAGCGCGGGAAGGGGATTCTCACCGTAAGTAAAAACGGCATCGTAATCATCTTCGATAATGTACGCCCCGACACGCTGCGCCCACGTCAGTAATGACAAACGCCGTTCCAGCGAAAGCACGCTCCCCATTGGGTATTGATGCGCGGGCGTCACGTAACAAAGCTGGGTTGCACATTCGGGTAATTGATCGGTGCGCAGGCCCTGGTTATCCACGGCGATTGGCGTAATGTTGGCACCGTAATAATTAAACAGATGCCATGCACCAGAATAACAAGGGGATTCGGTTACAACATGGCACTTTTTTTCCTGGCATGCAGCATGATAAATAATAAATATCTGACTGAGCAGCGATAAACCTTCCTGAATTCCGTTGGTAATGATGATGTTCTCAGCACGCGTATTAATCCCCCGGGATAAATTAAGGTATCGGACCATTTGCTCACGCAATGAAAATAATCCATTTGGTGAATGGTATCGGGTAAATAATTGCTCTTTAAGTACGCTGGGGGCGTTATTCCACTTCCGCCAGCTTGACCAGGGAAAAGCATTGGGATCGGGAACACCCATCCGGCAATAGAACTCCCGCCCCATCTCGCCGTAGACATCGGTAGAGGCCCCTGCGGGTTCAGGTTTCACCGGAGGAGCCCCCTGGACTGTAGGCACATGCGTCGGAGTTGTGCGTACCGGCGCAGTGAATATGACCTCATAGCCGATGCCCTTGCGGCTCTTAATAAACCCTGCCGCCATCAGCTTTTCATACGCCATGACGACCGTAATTTTGGCCACGTTTAGCGCCTGCGCCTGCTCGCGGATGGAGGGGAGTTTGTCCCCGCGCAGCAAATCACCCTGCTGAATAGCCTGAAAATAAAACTGAAAGATCTGCAACTGCAGCGGCATACGACTTTCTCTGTTGAGAGACAGTGTCAGCATGAGAAATTCCTTATTAAAACGATGGCGTCATATTACGAGCTTCTGTTTTTAACTATTTTGATTCGCCTCATAGAGTGAACGCTGTTCCTATACTCTGCCACCGGTGTCTCTATTCTCGCTTTTTAATATCCCTTAGCGTGTCGCTATTAAAATAATGGAGGCAAGTATGTCGTGGATAAGAAAAAACGCACTGTGGTGCGCATTCGGTGGAGCCGTTGCAATGGCCCTCGCCATTTGGGGAACGTGGCAAGGCGTACATTACACCAGCAGTACAGAGTTTTGTGTGTCGTGCCATTCGATGCGCACGGTGGGGGAGGAATATAAGACCAGCGTACATTTTCGTAATGCCTCAGGCGTGCGCGCCGAGTGTCAGGATTGCCATATCCCGCCGGGAGTTATTCCGACGCTTATCCGCAAAACGGAAGCGTTAAACGACCTCTACCATACGTTCATTTCGCCTTCGATCGATACCCCGGAAAAGTTTACCGCAAAGCGGGCGGAACTGGCCCAGCGGGAGTGGGTGCGAATGAGCGCTAACAATTCAGCAGCCTGTAAATCCTGCCACAGCTATGAAGCGATGGATCACGGCAAGCAATCGACGAATGCGGCGGTGCAAATGACCGCGGCGGCGGCGAAGGACAGCAACTGCATTGACTGTCACAAAGGCATTGCCCATCACAAACCCGATATGAGCAGCGGTTTTCGCGACCGGTTTAAGCAATTACAGCGCCAGGGAGAGGCGCCATCGGATGCGACTACGCTGTTTTCATTAAGCGAGAAAGCCCTGACGGCAACGGCAGGGAGCCCGGCAGGGAAAGCACTGCTTTTTCCTGCCACCGGGGTCAGAGTGCTGAAAAAAGAGGGCAGCGATGTGCAACTGGAGATAACGGGCTGGCGTGAAAGCAAAGGCCGTGGGCGGGTGATCACCCAGTATATGGGCAAACGCGTTTTCTCCGCCGTTCTTGATGATTCTCTGATGCCTAACGTAAAAGTCCTGCAAACCCAGGTTGATCCTGATTCCCATCAGGAGTGGCAGCAGGTGAGCGTGACCGCATGGACCTCCGCTCAGGGGCTTATCACCAGCATTGCACCGGTGTGGGAATACTCTGACCAGATGCTGCAATCCACCTGTAGTGCCTGCCACAGCACACCGCCGACTACCCGTTATACCGCCAATGGCTGGATCGCCGGACTAAAAGCAATGTCGACCTATTACCGGCTTAATCCAGTGGAAGAACGCACGTTGTTGAAATACCTCCAGACGCACGCCAGCGATGTGTCTGACCCCAAATAACAGAGAGGATAAAATATGGATATTCATGACTTTAATCCGTCCCGTCGCCGTTTCCTGACCGGTATGCTGGCGGTAGGGGCTGCCAGTGCGCTGGCGCCGAATCCGCTGATATCAAAAGTATGGGCGGCAGGAGAAAACCCCGAGCAGTGGATCCAGTCCGGCTCGCATTATGGCGCTTTTGAAGCCAAAGTCTTCAACGGCGAGTGGACCGAAACCCGCCCGTTTAAACACGACAAATATCCGTGCGATATGCTCAATGCGGTGCGTGAAGTGGTCTACAATCCTTCGCGGGTCCGCTACCCAATGGTTCGCCTGGACTGGTTACGTAAGCGTGAAAACTCAGACCGCAGCCAGCGCGGAGATAACCGTTTTGTGCGGGTCAGTTGGGATCAAGCGCTGGATCTGTTTTATGAAGAACTGGAGCGGGTGCAAAAAAATTACGGATCTTCCGGCGTATTTACCGGGCTGGCCGACTGGCAAATGGTGGGCAAATACCATAAAGCTGGCGGCGCAATGGACAGGGGGCTCGGCCTGCACGGTAGCTATGTTACCACCGTAGGTGACTACTCGGCGGCGGCTGCACAGGTCATTTTGCCGCATGTGATTGGCTCGCTGGAAGTCTATGAACAGCAAACCTCGCTGCCTCTGGTTATCCAGAACACCAATACCATTGTGCTGTGGGGCTGCGATCCGATTAAGAATTTGCAGATCGAATTTCTGGTTCCCGATCACGACGCGTTTGGCTATTGGCAGCAGATTAAAGAGGCGGTCGCACAGGGCAAAATGCGCGTCATCAGCGTTGATCCGGTGCGCAGTAAATCGCAAAACTTTCTGGGCGCTGAGCAACTGGCGCTGCGCCCGCAAACCGATGTCGCCTTGCTGCTGGCGCTCGCACACACGCTGTATGAAGAAAAGTTGTACGACACGGCGTTTATTAACGACTACACCGTCGGCTTCGGGCAGTTTTTACCGTACCTGATGGGAGAGACCGACAAGCAGCCGAAAAATGCCGAGTGGGCGGCGGAAATCTGCGGTCTGACGGCGGAACAGATTCGTGATTTCGCCCGTCTGTTGGTGAAAGGCCGCACGCAATTTATGGGCGGCTGGTGCGTGCAGCGCATGCACCATGGCGAGCAGTATCCCTGGATGCTGGTGGTGCTGGCCAGCATGGTCGGACAAATTGGCTTACCGGGCGGCGGCGTAGGATTTGGCTGGCACTATAACGGCGGCGGTACGGTGACGTCGGCCGGGCCTGTTCTGTCGGGGCTAGGAGGAATTAATAATCCACCAGAGGCGAAGTATAAAGCCGATTTTCGCGGCGTATCGGAGCATATTCCCACCTCGCGCATCGTCGACTGCTTGCTTGAGCCGGGTAAAAAGGTTGCGTTCAACGGCGAAACGTTAACCTGGCCTGATATCAAAATGGCGATTTACAGCGCGGCCAACCCGTTCCACGCTCAGCAAGATCGCAATCGCATGATTGAGGCGTGGAAGAAGCTGGAAACCGTTGTCGTGTTGGATCACCAATGGACCGCATCCTGCCGCTTTGCTGATATCGTCCTACCCGTCACCACGCGCTTTGAGCGTAACGACATTGAGCAGTATGGTACGCATTCGAATAAAGGGCTGATGGCACTGCATCAGGTGGTGAAACCGCAATATGAAGCACGCCACGACTTTGATGTGTTTGCCGGATTGTGTAAGCGCTTTGATAAAGAAGCGGTATACCGTGAAAACCGCGATGAAATGCAGTGGGTACAAGCGCTTTATGACGAAGGCGTGAAGATGGGCGCGTCGCTCGGCGTCACCTTGCCGGATTTTGACACCTTCTGGAAAGGGGACGGATACGTTGAATATCCGGCGGGGCAACCGTGGGTACGTCACGGCGAGTTCCGCGACCAGCCCGATCTTAACCCGTTAGGCACTCCATCAGGGCTCATTGAAATCTACAGTAAGACCATCGCCAGTTTTCAGTATGAAGATTGCCCAGGGCATCCGGTGTGGATGGAGCCGTTTGAACGCAGCCATCAGGGCAAGACAGATAAATACCCGCTGCATCTGCAATCCTGTCACCCGGACAAACGCCTGCACTCGCAGCTGTGCTCAAGCGATGCGTTTCGTAACACCTACGCGGTGGCCGGCAGGGAACCGCTCTATATCTGCGAGCAAGATGCAACCGCACGCGGTTTAAAAGCAGGAGATATCGCCCGCGTGTTTAATGCCCGTGGTCAGGTGCTGGCAGGCGTGGTGATTAGCCCGGATTTCACCCCTGGCGTGATCCGCATTCATGAAGGTGCGTGGTATTCCCCGCAGGAAGGTGGGAAAGCCGGGACGCTATGCACCTATGGCGATCCGAATGTCCTGAGTGCGGATATTGGTACTTCACAACTGGCGCAGGGCCCTTCTGCACATACTGTGCTGGTGGAGGTTGAACGTTATCAGGAGAAGGCCCCGCAGGTTACGGCATTCGGTGGGCCAGAGACCGTTAAAGAGGAGGGGGCCAGTGCTGCATAATCACATTCGTCAGCAGCGGGCAGCGGTGTATCAGTGGTTTTCGCAACTGCTGTTTCGTGAGCTGGACGAGAAGCAATTAGCCAGTCTAGAGGGCGGGGATAGTCGGGAGTGGATTGCATCACTGACGAGGATCCCCGGGCTGACCGCTGACGTCAAAAATTTTGAGTGTAGACTGGTGCAGGCACTGCGGCGTGAAAGCCGACAGTTGGAGCTGGCGGCGGATTTTGCTTCGCTGTTTCTGCTGGCACCTCCGGGCGGTGTTTCTCCTTATGCGGGGCATTACCCGCACACGACGGCACCTGAAGAACGGCAGCAAATGAATGTTCTGCTCGTTGAGCAGGGGCTGACGCCACGGGAAAATGAACCTTCCGATCATATTGCGGTACAACTGGCGTTAATGGCGCGGATGGTTGGCAAAGAGGAGAGTGTCGCCGCGCAATATTACTTTTTGCATCATCACATAACGTGCTGGGCGCCGCTGCTTCGCGACACTTGCCTGGCAAGGGATGAAGGGGGATTTTACCCTCAGGCGGTCAACGTGATAGTGAGTTTTATGCGTGAGGATGAGCAGTATCTGGAGTCACTATTGATGGATGATTTTTATCTCAGTAGCCAGCGCTGAAAATAACAAAGGGACAGTATTTTCTGTCCCTTTTTGATTTGCATCGCGGCAGGAAATTAATCCGCGCGACCCATATAGCGGCGCTCTTCGATATGAATGCGGATTTTCTCACCGGCACTCAGATACTCAGGAACCAGAATAACCAGACCAGTGCTCATGGTCGCCGGTTTGTTACGCGCACTGGCTGATGCACCTTTAATGCCTGGCGCTGTTTCAACGATCTCAAGGTCTACGGTCTGCGGCAGTTCAAGCGCCAGCAGTTGGCCGTCCCAAGTCAGCACTTGCATATCCGGCATCCCGCCTTCCGGAATGAACAGCAGCTCTTCTTCGATCTGGTCTTTGGTGAAGGTATACGGGGTATAGTCTTCTTTATCCATAAAGATATATTCGTTGCCATCGACGTAGGAGAAATCAACGCCACGACGGCTCAGAGTAACGGTATCCACGATATCGTCGCCTTTGAAGCGCTCTTCGACTTTCAGACCGGTACGGACATCAGAAAAACGCATTTTGTACAGCGTTGCTGCACCACGTGCAGACGGTGATTGAATATCGATATCTTTTACAATCAGCAGCTTGCCGTTGTAGTTCAGTACCATACCTTTTTTAATTTCGTTCGCTCTTGGCATCGAAAAAATCCTGTAGTGAGGAGTGTCTAAAATATCGCGTCAAACTACTCGCGCCGGGTCATTCAGGCAAGCGGAATTCACACTTTTGCATGTGCATAAATAGTGTTACTGTTCGCTACCTACACAATCCGCAGGTTTACCTTAAAGAGAATACTGTATGGAATGCCGTCCGGATTGTGGTGCGTGCTGCACTGCGCCTTCTATCTCCAGCCCCATCCCCGGCATGCCTGATGGCAAGCCTGCCAACACGCCATGCGTTCAGCTTGATGACTCCCTGCGCTGCAAAATTTTTGGTTCTGCGCTGCGCCCAAAAGTATGCGCCGGTTTACAGCCCAGCGCGGAAATGTGTGGCCAGACGACACGCCAGGCCATGGTGTACCTTATCGAGCTTGAAGCGCGTACCGCACCTTAAACGTCTTTGATGCGCGCCAGGCAAAATACCGTGGCGATAATCATCACCAGTGCAAACCAGAACACCGCATGATAATTCCAGATTTCAGCGGCGATACCCGCAAGCGATCCGGCAATAATCCAGCCCACGCGGATGGTATTGGTGTACAGGGTGGTTGCAGAACCCGCCTGTCCCGGCATTAAGTCCTGGAAATAGAGCATGCCAATACCGCCGAGGATGCCGATGTAAATTGCGTTCAGCAGCTGTAAGCTGAGCAAAATAACCGGCGAATGTGCCAGCAGCATCCCGGCATAAAAGAAAAATCCGGCGACCACGGCGATTCTCATCAACAGTCGTTTGCCCAGACGCTTAGCGAAGTATCCGGCAATTAACATGGTCGGGATTTCCAGCCCAGCGGCGGTGCCCATCATGATGCCTGCGAGTTTTTCCGGCAGGTGCAGTTCGTTGATGATAAACAGCGGCATATTAATGATGTACAGGCTGTTGGTGCCCCACATTAATGTGCAGATAGCAAACAGCAGCAGCGTATCGCGCCGATTACGACGCGGCGCTTCTATTGCGCCCGTAGCAAGGGACGCATTTTTGTTCATCGACGGTAAGAACAGCCAAACCATGATGCCGCAGACGATAAATGCGACGGCGGCACTCAGGTACATCACGGTAAAGCTGAAACCCATGGCCAGCGCGTAGGCCAGCGGCGGACCAATCACCCATGCCAGCGAAACCTGAGCACGTAAAATGGAGCTGAACATCACGGCTTCCCGGCCCGTGCGATCGGCATGTTCGCGGGCGAGGGCAAACATTTGCGGGTTAGCCGTCGATCCAAAACTACTGAGGAATACGCCAACAAACAGCAAAATAAAATAGTTACGGTTCCAGGCAAACAGCACGCAGGCCAGCATCCCCAGTACGCAGCAAAAAACGATCAGGTTTTTACGATCGCCTTTCTTATCAGAACGTCCAGCTAAAAACTGGCTCACCAGAATGCCGATAACGGCGCTGCCGGTAAAAAAGAAACCGACCATTCCCGGACGGGCATGAACTTCATCAGTCAGAAAAAGGCTGAGCGTAGGGGTCTGCAATGCGCCGGCGATACCCGTAAGAAAAGCGACAAGCAGGAACGCCGAAGACGTTAAATCAAACGACTTGGGGGTGGCGGCTACCGGGGTGTTATGCATGTTTCAATATCTGTGATGTGAAGAGACGCGGAGTTTACGCCGCCAGTCAGAAAATAAACAGGGCGCAAAATCAAAATCGGCATGAAAAATCAAAATAGCATTTCACTCAGGGAATACGGCTGCTGACGTTGCTGAATCTGACAAGCTGACGCCATTTTTGCGTCAGCAGTTTTTTCTCCTTATCTGGGAAAATGTGCGTCATATCTAAATTCAGCAAGTAAGTTGCTAACTTTGCTTGCGTGCTGAAGCAGAAAGAGCAAAACTTCTTGAAACGTTTCAGCGTCATCTCGCCATAACTGATGGGGTCAGGTGATGCCTTTTTTCTCATGTTAGCTGAATCGTTTCAATTCAGCAGGAGAGGAGAACCATGTTCCAGTTATCTGTTCAGGATATTCACCCGGGCGAACAGGCCGGAAACAAAGAAGAGGCCATTCGCCAGGTTGCAGCTGCGCTAGTGCAGGCAGGCAACGTCGCGGAAGGCTATGTTGACGGCATGCTGGCGCGCGAGCAGCAAACGTCTACTTTCCTCGGCAACGGTATTGCTATTCCTCACGGTACGACGGACACGCGTGACCAGGTGCTGAAAACCGGGGTGCAGGTGTTCCAGTTTCCACAGGGTATTACCTGGGGCGAAGGCCAGGTTGCGTATGTGGCTATCGGTATTGCGGCCAGCTCTGATGAGCATCTGGGGTTGTTGCGTCAGCTAACGCACGTACTCAGCGATGATTCGGTGGCTGAACAGCTGAAATCAGCCACTACCGCAGAAGAACTGCGCGCGTTGCTGATGGGCGAGAAGCAAAGCGAACAGCTGAAGCTCGATAACGAAACGTTGTCGCTGGACGTCGTTGCCAACTCGCTGGTGACGCTGCAGGCGCTGAATGCCGCGCGTCTGAAAGAAGCTGGCGCGGTTGATGCCAACTTTGTTGCCAGGGCGATCAATGAACAACCGCTGAACCTCGGTCAGGGGATTTGGCTGAATGATTGTGCGCAAGGCAATCTGCGCAGCGCTGTCGCCGTCAGTCGTGCGGCAACTGCGTTCGACATACAGGGCGAAACAGTCGCGCTCCTGATCACCGTCGCGATGAATGACGATCAGCCAGTGGCGGTGCTCAAGCGCCTTGGCGATTTACTGCTGGAGAATAAAGCTGACCGGTTGCTGAAAGCGGATGCAGCTACCGTACTGGCGCTGCTGACCAGCGATGATGCATTAACTGATGATGTACTGAGCGCAGAGTTTGTCGTGCGCAATGAGCATGGTTTACATGCCCGTCCGGGCACCATGCTGGTGAATACCATTAAACAATTTAACAGTGAAATAACCGTGACAAATCTTGATGGAACCGGAAAACCGGCAAATGGACGCAGTCTGATGAAAGTTGTGGCGCTGGGCGTAAAGAAAGGACATCACCTGCGCTTTACTGCAAAAGGTGAGGATGCTGAACAGGCGCTGAAAGCGATTGGCGACGCCATCGCAGCCGGTCTTGGGGAGGGCGCATAATGAGCAGACGTGTTGCAACCATTACCCTGAACCCGGCCTACGATCTGGTGGGTTTTTGCCCGGAAATTGAACGTGGCGAAGTCAACCTGGTAAAAACGACCGGTCTGCACGCCGCAGGTAAAGGCATCAACGTTGCTAAGGTACTGAAAGATTTGGGTATCGATGTCACGGTAGGTGGTTTTCTGGGGAAAGACAACCAGGATGGCTTTCAGCAACTGTTCAGCGAACTGGGCATTGC
Organism: Citrobacter sp. FP75; assembly: GCF_018342065.1. Lineage (GTDB taxonomy): Bacteria > Pseudomonadota > Gammaproteobacteria > Enterobacterales > Enterobacteriaceae > Citrobacter. The sequence goes on from NZ_JAFDOE010000003.1 coordinate 432,761, forward strand.
GAACCGTTTTCAGGTGGTGCAGGGACGTACGCGTATTAACGTCAAGCTGACTGAAAAAGACGGTGAAGTATCCGACTTCAATTTCTCCGGTTTTGACGTCACCCCGGCAGACTGGGAGCGCTTTGTGAATGACTCCCTGAGCTGGCTGGGTCAGTTCGACATGGTGTGCGTCAGCGGCAGTTTGCCGACCGGCGTGAGCCCGGAAGCGTTCACCGACTGGATGACGCGCCTGCGCAGTCAGTGTCCATGCATTATCTTTGATAGTAGTCGTGAAGCGCTGGTGGCGGGTCTGAAAGCGGCTCCGTGGCTGGTGAAACCAAACCGCCGTGAACTGGAAATTTGGGCGGGTCGTAAGCTGCCGGAGATGAAGGATGTGATTGAAGCGGCGCATGCGCTGCGTGAGCAGGGTATTGCACATGTGGTGATTTCGCTCGGCGCGGAAGGTGCGCTGTGGGTTAACGCTTCAGGCGAATGGATTGCTAAACCGCCGTCAGTTGAGGTGGTCAGCACCGTAGGCGCGGGTGATTCGATGGTTGGCGGCCTGATTTATGGCCTGCTGATGCGTGAGTCCAGCGAACATACCCTGCGTCTGGCGACCGCTGTCGCCGCCCTGGCGGTAAGCCAAAGCAATGTGGGTATTACCGATCGTCCTCAGTTGGCCGCAATGATGGCGCGCGTCGACTTAAAACCGTTTAACTGACAGCAGGAGATGCATAATGAAAACGCTGCTGATTATTGACGCTAATCTCGGCCAGGCTCGTGCTTACATGGCGAAAACCCTGCTTGGAGCGGCGGCGAAAAAAGCGCATCTGGATATTATTGATAATCCGAATGATGCAGAGATGGCGATTGTCCTGGGTGACACCCTCCCTAACGACAGTGCGCTGAACGGCAAAACAGTCTGGCTGGGAGACATCTCTCGTGCGGTGGCGCATCCTGAGCTGTTCCTGAGCGAAGCGAAAGGTCATGCGAAGCCTTACATCGCGCCAGCTGCAGCAGCGTCTGTGGCAAGCAATGGCCCAAAACACGTGGTGGCGGTGACGGCCTGTCCGACCGGCGTGGCACATACGTTTATGGCGGCTGAAGCCATTGAAACTGAAGCCAAAAAACGCGGCTGGTGGGTGAAGGTTGAAACCCGTGGTTCAGTAGGTGCAGGTAATGCCATTACCCCGGAAGAAGTGGCGCAGGCTGATCTGGTGATTGTGGCGGCGGATATTGAAGTGGACCTGGCGAAATTTGCCGGAAAACCGATGTATCGCACATCAACCGGTCTGGCGCTGAAGAAAACCAAGCTGGAACTGGATAAAGCGGTAGACGAAGCGACGCCGTACCAGCCTGCGGGTAAAGGACAGGCTGCGGCGACAGAAGGTAAGAAAGAGAGCGCAGGCGCGTACCGTCACCTGCTGACCGGCGTGTCGTACATGTTGCCGATGGTGGTTGCCGGTGGTCTGTGTATTGCACTGTCTTTTGCGTTTGGTATTAAAGCGTTTGAAGAGCCGGGTACGCTGGCTGCGGCGTTGATGCAGATTGGCGGCGGCTCGGCGTTCGCGCTGATGGTGCCGGTTCTGGCCGGTTACATTGCGTTTTCCATTGCCGACCGTCCCGGCCTGACGCCAGGCCTTATCGGCGGTATGCTGGCAGTGAGTACCGGTTCTGGCTTTATTGGCGGGATTATTGCCGGTTTCCTTGCGGGCTATGTGGCGAAGCTTATCAGCACCAAACTGAAGTTGCCGCAGAGTATGGAAGCGCTGAAGCCGATCCTGATCATTCCGCTGCTCTCAAGCCTGGTGGTTGGCCTGGCCATGATCTACCTGATTGGCAAACCGGTTGCCGGCATTCTGGAAAGTCTGACCCACTGGCTGCAAACCATGGGGACGGCGAACGCGGTACTGCTCGGCGCGATTCTTGGCGGCATGATGTGTACCGACATGGGCGGTCCGGTGAACAAAGCGGCGTATGCGTTCGGCGTGGGCCTGCTCAGTACGCAGACGTATGCACCGATGGCGGCCATTATGGCGGCGGGGATGGTGCCACCGCTGGCGCTGGGTCTGGCAACGCTGGTGGCGCGTCGTAAATTCGACAACGCGCAGCGTGAAGGGGGCAAAGCGGCTCTGGTGCTGGGCCTGTGCTTCATCACCGAAGGGGCGATTCCGTTCGCCGCCCGTGACCCGATGCGCGTTCTGCCATGCTGCATCGTCGGTGGTGCGCTGACAGGTGCACTCTCAATGGCGGTGGGCGCGAAGCTGATGGCACCACACGGCGGTTTGTTCGTGCTGCTGATCCCTGGCGCGATTACGCCGGTGGTGGGATATCTGCTGGCGATTATTGCCGGTACGCTGGTGGCGGGTCTGTCTTATGCCTTCCTGAAACGTCCGGAAGAGGATGCTGTTGCTAAAGCGGCATAATTAAATGTGGATAAAAGGGCAGAGATTTCTCTGCCCTTTTTTTGATTGGCTACACCGTAGTTATTATCTCAAGCAATCATTGGCGCAATGATAAAGCCAAAGGCAACGCCAGCAATGATGCCGCCTAATCCAGGCAATATAAACGGATGGTTTAAGACATATTTGCCCACACGCGTTGTCCCCGTGGTATCGAACTCCATTGCCGCCAGTGACGTGGGATAGGTAGGCAGGACAAACACACCGGTTACTGCCACATAGGAGGCCAAAATAGCCCATGTCGGCATGCCGAGGGCCACGGCGAGTGGGATAATCAGCGGCGTGGTTGCTCCTTGTGAATAGAGGAGCGCGCAGGTACCAAAGAGTACCAGTGCCAGCAGCATAGGATAAGCCCGTAAGATATCCCCCGCGATATCTTTAATCTCCGCCAGGTGAGCGTCAATGAAGGTTGTGCCCAGCGTAACAATCCCCAGAATCACCGCCAGCGAACTCATGCCCGCACGAAAAGTGGATGTCAGCACAATCGAATCTGTGGAGGTTTTGCATAACACCACCATCAGACAAGCGGCAGACAGCATGCAGATAATGATGATATCCCGCGTATTCATCGGGCTACCGACGTCGAATCCGGGGCGTAGCTGAGGACAGGCGGCAAGAATAACGATGGCAACCGTCGCCAGCATAAACAGAGCGACAGAGAGTACGGCGCCAGGCGTCGTACTGTTCTGTCCTTCATATTTACGGACCAGACCTTTTTGCAGACGTTCCAGATACACTTCATCATCCTGAAGCTCGCATCCCTGTCGTGAAGCGATAAATGCGGCGACCATTGCGGCAACGAACGAGGCTGGCAGACATACGGCCATGACCTGAATAAAGCTGACGCCGTTTCCTTCCATGATGGTCAGCATTGCCGCCATAGCGGCACTGATTGGCGAACCGGATATCGCGACCTGGGAGGCCACGACGGAGCCTGCGAGCGTACGGGAGGGGCGGATCCCGGACTCTTTGGCCACTTCTGCAATGACCGGTAGGGTAGAAAAAACAATAAATCCGGTCCCCGCCATAATGGTCATTGACCAGGTAATAATCGGCGCAATGATATTGATATATTTAGGGTTACGCCGCATAAAATTCCCGGCAATACGGACCAGATAGTCCATACCCCCTGCGGCTTGTAGTGTAGAGGCGGCCACGACAACCGTCATAATAATAAGAATGACGTCCACAGGAGGGGAGCCAATGGGGAGACCAAACCCCAGCGTTAGGATTGCCAGCCCCAGACCACCGCATAAGCCGATACCAATTCCGCCGAGTCGAATACCAAAGAATATTGCGCCTAATACTACGATAATTTCTAGCCAAATCATGATGGCCTCCGCCAGACAATTATTGTCATTAAAGGTGTGTGTTTATTAGATGTGATTATTAAATTGGATCGTGATTGTTATTGCGCCAGAAGATGGTGTTTACCTACTCTTTTTTCATACCATTTAATTCCGGCGCGAACTAATGAACCTGTTGAGTCAATATATTTATCAGGTAACTGTTTGACCGCATCAGCAAGAATGACGGGGACTTCCGTACAGCCCAGGACAATGACTTCAGCGCCACGTGAGAAGAGAATTTCAGCCTGTTCATTCATCAATTCATGAGCGCGTTTAATATCACCTGCTTTTAAGCAGTAAATACTTTTCATGACTTTTTCCTGACTTGCGGTATCAGGGCTGATGCAGGATAAGCCAAGCGACTCGATACCTTTTTGGTAGAGTCCCATGTAGAGCGTGGCGTTGGTTGCCAGCAGTCCGATACGGGATTTTCCGCAGTTCTCGACCTCATTCATTGTGGTTTCAACGATGCTAAGCAGGTCGATATGACAGGCATCTTTTAATTCTTTAAACCAAAAATGGGCGGTATTACAAGGGATCACAATACACTCTGCACCGGCGTCTTCGAGTTTATGCAGATAGTCGCGCATCGCCGGAAGCGGGGAACGTCCATGATGCATCAGAGCGTCAGTGCGGTCGGGAATGTCAGGTATAGACGAAATAATTAACGGGATATGTTCCTGATCGCGTTGCGCTGCGGTAAACGTGACAAACTTATTAAAGAGATCAACGGTTGCCGCAGGACCCATACCGCCAAGTACGCCAATTAAACCTTTCACGATTTATACCTCAATTGACTGTTGTTAATATCTGCGAGAGTTTTATTTCTTGCGTTATTGTTTAACAGCAGATACCACCGAAGAGAAATGCAATAATGTTTATGTTGATGCAAAACGTGCATAGCTGCGGTTTTGTTTGTATGCACAGAAAAGCAGTTTACAGCGGGAGGCGCAGCGCCCGGCGAGAAATGAGACGCAGTGACGGGGAGAGAAGCGCAAACTGTTAATGTCGAAAGTGAAGGTGTTATGCAAAAAACGAATCGTTAATTGCTAAGAGTCAATGCTCTTTGCTGATAAATTCAGGCATGATGTTTTATGCTAATCGACATATTTAAACATCGGCGTGACAGAAATGAAAAACATTGAGACAAAATGGTTATATGATTTCCTGACGCTGGAAGCCTGCCGGCATTTTTCCCAGGCCGCCGAGGCGCGCAATATATCCCAACCTGCATTTAGCCGGCGGATCAAGGCGCTCGAGTCAGCCGTTGGCGTGATGTTATTCGATCGTACAACTTCACCGCTACAGTTGACGGAAGAGGGGAAGTTGTTCCATTCGCAGACCCGCAGTCTTCTACAACAACTTGAATGCAATCTGGATGAGCTAAGCGGTCATAACCTGCTTGGCGTGCCGAATATAAAAATAGCCGCAGCACATTCTCTGTCGCTTACCATGTTGCCCAGATTAGTGCATGCGATGGCAGCTTACGGTGAAGAATTCGTTTATCACGTTGAGGCGATTGATGTTGTGCAGGCGGTAAATACCCTGCGAGAAGGAAAAAGTGATTTTATTATCTCATTTCGCGACGAAGACTTGATGCAATCGCCTTTCTGCGGCCTGAAAGTGTTTGAGTCGGAACTGTATCCCGTTTGTGCTGCTGATGAGCTGGGGAACCCTTTATTTGATATCTATCAGCCACAGGTGCCGGTGCTTAACTACACCAGCGCGTCTTATATGGGACGGTTGGTTAATCGGCATCTGGCGGAGGTTGGTGGTATTGCGGCGCGCACGTTATTGATGTCTTCGATGAGTGAATTACTGAAGAATATGGCGCTTGATGGGCATGGTATCGCCTGGCTGCCTGCCTGGTCGATCGCTAATGAACTGCGTGCTAAGCGCCTGGTTTGCCTGGCTACGCCGGAGCTGATGGTGCCAATTCAGGCCTATATTTACCGGATGGATACCCGGTTGAATAAAACGGCCGAACAATTCTGGCGTATCTTGCATAATCATATGCCAGAAGATCTGATTTCACTCGCCTGAAGCGCGCCGGTATATCCGGCGCATCTGAAAAACCTCGGCTATGGCGGAGGATACGTCCTTATCTGCTCAATTTGTGTCCTGGCTCTCAATTTTTTCCTCGCTTGCAAACTGTATCTAAAAAAAATTGTGATTCTGTTCATATCTATTCGCTTTTGATCTTGCGAATGGATTTACTTTGTCAAAAACACGCATATCATGAGCATGTGTTTAAAAACGAACATGTGCTCTAATAACCTCATTTGTGGTGTTGGTTATTTTTAACGAACTCATTTGTGGCATTTTATTGCCAGGGGGCGTGCTGTGCGTGAAAAGGAATACATAGTAACCATTGGTTCGGCCAATATGGATGTTGCCGGGTATTCGCATGCTTCTCTAAATTATGCGGATTCGAATCCTGGAAAGATAAAATTCACCCCGGGTGGCGTGGGGAGAAATATTGCACATAATTTAGCGTTGCTAGGGAAAAACTCATGGCTGCTGACTGCGGTGGGTAACGACTTTTATGGACAGTCATTACTGGCGCAGACCAATCAATCCGGCGTCTATGTTGATAAATGCCTGATTGTGCCAGGGGAAAATACATCAAGTTATTTATCGCTGCTGGATAACACTGGCGAAATGCTGGTTGCTATTAATGATATGAGTATTACCGATCACATTTCAGCCGCGTTTTTGTCGCAACATGTCGATTTTATTCGTGATGCGAAAGTGATCGTTGCCGATTGTAATATCAGTGAAGACGCACTGGCGTGGGTGCTGGAACATGCGGGAGAGGTTCCGGTGTTTGTGGATCCGGTATCAGCATGGAAATGCGTCAAAATTCGCGAACGACTCGGCAGAATTCATACCTTAAAACCTAACCGGCTTGAAGCAGAAACGTTGAGTGGCATTGCACTCTCTGGACGTGAAGACGTCGGGAAAGTGGCCTCATGGTTTCACGAACGCGGCTTAAATCGTCTGGTGCTTAGCATGGGCGGAGACGGTGTTTATTATAGCGATATCAGCGGGAATAGCGGCTGGTCGCTGCCGATTAAAACTAACGTAATTAATGTGACGGGGGCTGGCGACGCGATGATGGCCGGTCTGGCTTCCTGCTGGGTAGACGGCATGCCCTTTATTGATTCGGTTCGATTTGCGCAGGGTTGCTCATCAATGGCGTTGGCCTGTGAATATACCAATAACCCTGATTTATCTGTTGCGAATGTTAGCTCAATAGTGGAGAACACAGAATGTCTGAATTAACTCTTTCCTCTGAATTATTACAAATATCGCCAGAAGTGCAGGAAGCATTAAACAGTAAAAAACCGATTGTAGCACTTGAATCAACTATTATTTCTCACGGTATGCCATTCCCACAAAATGCGCAGACAGCGATTGAAGTAGAAGAAACTATTCGTAAACACGGCGCTGTGCCCGCAACTATCGCCATTATTGGCGGAGTAATGAAAGTTGGCTTGAGTAAAGAAGAAATAGAGCTGTTAGGCCGCGAAGGGCATAACGTGACGAAAGTGAGTCGTCGTGACTTACCGTTTGTGGTTGCCGCAGGAAAAAATGGTGCGACCACCGTTGCCTCTACCATGATTATTGCCGCTCTGGCGGGAATTAAAGTATTTGCGACCGGTGGTATTGGCGGCGTTCACCGTGGAGCTGAGCATACGTTTGATATTTCTGCTGACCTGCAGGAGCTGGCGCATACCAATGTGACGGTCATTTGTGCGGGGGCGAAATCTATTCTCGATCTCGGATTAACCACCGAATATCTGGAAACCTTTGGTGTGCCATTAATTGGTTATCAGACCACAGCGTTGCCGGCATTTTTCTGCCGTACCAGCCCGTTTGAGGTCAGTATCCGTCTGGACAGTGCGAAAGAGATTGCGCGCGCAATGGCGGTGAAGTGGCAAACCGGACTGAACGGCGGTCTGGTTGTCGCAAACCCGATCCCTGAGCAGTTTGCGATGGCAGAAGAGAAAATAAATGCGGCAATCGATCGGGCAGTGAAAGAAGCGCAAGAGCAGGGGGTGGTAGGTAAAGAGAGTACGCCATTCCTGCTGGCTCGGGTGGCGGAACTGACCGGAGGCGACAGCCTGAAATCGAATATTCAGCTGGTGTTCAACAACGCGGTACTGGCTTGCGAGATTGCGAAGGAATATCAGCGCCTCGTCTGACAGAATTTCTCGGGCAGAATGCGGTCGCCCGCGAATATCAAACCTACCAAAACCTGGCGCTAACGCCGGGTTTCCTGGCATGAAGGGAATTTCATTATGGATATAATGAGAAGTGTTGTGGGTATGGTGGTATTACTGGCCATCGCGTTTCTGCTGTCAGTAAATAAAAAACGTATTAGCCTGCGCACCGTTGGGGCCGCACTGGTACTGCAAATCGCAATCGGCGGTATTATGCTGTATTTCCCGCCGGGGAAATGGCTGGTTGAGCAGGCCGCGCTCGGCGTCCACAAGGTGATGTCATATAGTGACGCGGGAAGCGCATTTATCTTTGGTTCGCTGGTAGGGCCAAAAATGGATGTGCTGTTTGACGGTGCCGGGTTTATCTTCGCCTTCCGCGTTCTTCCGGCCATCATCTTTGTCACCGCACTGATCAGTCTGCTCTACTACATTGGCGTGATGGGGCTATTGATCCGCATCCTCGGCGGTATTTTCCAGAAAGCGCTTAACATCAGTAAGATCGAATCATTTGTCGCAGTAACAACGATTTTCCTCGGGCAAAACGAGATCCCGGCGATCGTGAAACCGTTTATTGACCGCCTGAATCGCAATGAGCTGTTTACTGCGATTTGTAGCGGGATGGCTTCTATTGCGGGTTCGATGATGATTGGTTACGCCGGAATGGGTGTACCAATCGATTATCTGCTGGCGGCATCGTTGATGGCAATCCCAGGCGGTATTTTGTTTGCCCGTATGCTGAGTCCGGCAACGGAAGAATCCAGCGTCACCTTTGAGAACCTGTCGTTTACTGAAACGCCGCCGAAAAGCATCATTGAAGCGGCGGCCAGCGGCGCGATGACCGGGTTGAAAATCGCCGCCGGTGTGGCGACGGTGGTGATGGCATTTGTGGCGATAATCGCGCTAATTAATGGCATTATCGGCGGCGTTGGCGGTTGGTTTGGCTTTGGTCACGCCACGCTCGAAGGGATTTTTGGCTATGTATTAGCGCCTCTGGCATGGATCATGGGTGTGGACTGGAGCGATGCGACGCTGGCAGGTAGCCTGATTGGACAGAAGCTGGCGATTAACGAGTTCGTTGCCTATCTCAACTTCTCGCCGTATCTGCAAACCGGTGGGACGCTGGATGTGAAAACTATCGCGATTATTTCGTTTGCCCTGTGCGGTTTTGCCAACTTCGGTTCCATCGGTGTGGTTGTAGGGGCATTTTCCGCCATTGCGCCACAGCGAGCGCCGGAAATCGCGCAGCTTGGGATGCGAGCGTTGGCTGCGGCAACGCTGTCCAACCTGATGAGCGCCACGATTGCCGGATTCTTTATCGGTTTAGCGTAGCCAGTGATATTGCCGGATAGCGGCTGATGCTTTATCCGGCAATATATCTAAGCTGTTTGCAGCAAATACAGTGCGTTATCGGCGGAGAGCGTTGGATTGTTGATACTGACGCTGGCACGCGATAATGCCGCGCAGGCCATCGCGAAATGAGCGCTGTCACGGAACTCGCTGCCTTCAAGAAAGCTGTACAACAATCCCGCCATAAAAGCGTCATCCGCCCCAAAGCTGTCTACCACTGTATGCTCGGGAGGCGTCAGTAAGAATTGTTCTCCATCCTTTTCGCTGCAAAAAACGGATTCATCTTGCAGGCAAACAAAGATTCGTTTTACCCCCTGCTGATGGAGGCTATTTACGGCCAGCAGGCGATCCGCATCAGAATGGATAGGCTGACCCCATAAAATCTCCAGCTCTTTCTGCGTCGGTTTTAGCGTATGAATCCGTGTAAACCAGGTTTTCATTTTTGCCGCTTTGAACTCTGAAACGGTATCGATAAACACTGGAATATCATCGGCTATAGTAAAGACCCACTCAATGGCTTCGGCAGTCAGATTACAATCCGCCAGCACGACACCACAATGGCGGATCAGATCCCGCGAGCCGTTCAACAGTTGCGGGGTCAACTGTTGCAGGATGTGGGTATCATTAATGGCCAGCACGGTCTCTTCCTGCTGAGTGGCGATCGACAGATAGGTTGATGTGTTATGCCCGTGCAGTCGAATACAGCTGGAAACGTTGACGCCTGCCTGGCGCGTCTGTTCCAGCAACGTTTCGCCATAGAAATCACTGCCGACGGCGGAAATTAAATGCACATCACGCCCCAGCAGCGCCAGGTTATGGGCGATGTTGCGGCCTACACCGCCAGCGGAACAGTGAATGCTGCCAGGGTGAGATGCGGCTTGCGGATAATGGATATCGGCGACGCCGCGAATATCCATATTGATAGCCCCAACCACCACGCAATAATCTTGTTCGGTGAGGATATAGCCTTTGCCTTTAATCATTCCTTTGCGCATCAGATCCATAATATGTGCGGCGACGCGCGAACGGCTGATCTGTAAAATATCCGCAATTTCATTTTGCTGAATTAACGGATTGCGACGCAGGATCTTAAGGATCTGCTTTTCCCTGTCGTTCATGATTACGCCACCGCTTTTTCTGTTTGCTGCGCTTTCAGCCAGGCTATCTCTTCCGCCCAGATATCCGGATTAATGGTCTCCAGTACCAGCGGAATGCCGTCAAAACGGTCGTCCTGCATGATCCAACGGAATGCGTCGTGACCGATATTTCCTTCGCCTAAGCTGTGGTGGCGGTCAACGCGGCTGCCAAACGTGCTCTTGGCGTCGTTCAGATGCATCCCACGTAAATAGTTAAAGCCGACAATACGTTCAAACTCGGCAAAGGTCTTTTCGCACTCGGCGGCACTACGCAGATCGTATCCGGCGGCGAAGGCGTGACAGGTATCAATGCAGACGCCGACGCGGGATTTGTCTTCTACGCCATCGATAATGGCGGCCAGATGTTCAAACTTAAATCCAAGGTTACTGCCTTGTCCGGCGGTATTTTCGATGACCGCCGTTACGCCCTGGGTCTGCGCGAGGGCAATGTTGATAGATTCGGCAATGCGCGCCAGGCATTCATCTTCCGGGATTTGCATTAAATGGCTGCCCGGATGAAAGTTAAGCAGGGACAACCCCAGCAATTCGCAACGCTGCATTTCATCAATAAAGGCATCGCGTGATTTTTCCAGCGCGTCGCTAACCGGGTGACCGAGGTTAATCAGGTAGCTGTCGTGAGGCAGGATCTGGGCGGAAGTATAGTGATACTTCTCGCAGGCAGATTTGAAATCATCAATGACTTCGGTGGTCAACGGCGCGGCGCGCCACTGGCGCTGGTTTTTGGTGAACAGGGCGAATGCGGTCGCTTCGATTTCTGCGGCTCGAATAGCGGCGTTAGCCAGACCGCCAGCGGCGCTTACGTGCGCTCCAATATATTTCATAAATTTAACCCGCCATACTCAAATATAAAAGGGGAGAGTATAGCGGGTCAGCGGGGGTTAGTCGTGGTCGATTATGCCATCAGGGCGTGGATGGCAACGTTGATTGCACCACCACCAACAATCAGCCAGGCAAACAGAACCAGCGCCATCAGTAACGGTTTGGCTCCGGCTTTTTTCAGGGCGCTGACGTGAGTGGTCAGCCCAAGTGCAGCCATCGCCATTGCCAGCAGTACGGTATCCAGCGTCACCAGCATGTTCACCACAGACTGCGGCAGCAGGTGGAACGAGTTAAAGATCGCCACCACAATGAACAGGATGGCAAACCACGGAATGGTGATTTTGCTCTTTTCGCCACCGTTAGCCGGAGACAGTTGCTTCACACGTGCAGCCAGGAGAATGAGGAACGGAGCCAGCATCATGACGCGCAGCATTTTGGCAATCACCGCGGCGTTTTCTGCATCCGGGCTAATCGCGTGTCCGGCAGCGACAACCTGTGCGACTTCATGCATGGTTGACCCAATGTAAATCCCGTAGGCTTCCGGGCTAAACCAGTGTGCCAGCAGCGGATACATCGCCGGATACAGGAAGATAGCAATGGTACCGAAGATGACCACGGTGGCGACAGCGACCGTCACCTTGCTGGCCTCTGCTTTCACTACCGGCTCTGTTGCCAGTACCGCCGCGGCACCACAAATGCTGCTCCCGGCACCAATAAGCCAGCTGGTGTGTTTGTCCAGGCCAAACACTTTCTGACCGAGGAAACAGGCAAGCATAAAGGTGCTGGTCAGCGTTAAGGCATCGATCACAATCCCGCTGACGCCAACGTCCGCAATCTGCGCAAAGGTGAGGCGAAAGCCGTAGAGGATTATCCCCAGGCGCAACAAATGTTGTTTGGCAAACAATACGCCGCCGTCACAGCTTTTCCAGATGTGCGGATAGACCGTGTTGCCGAGAACCATCCCCAGTAAAATGGCTAAGGTGAGGGCGCTGAACCCGGCACCCGCGACGGCGGGGATAGAACCACCCCATAACGCGGCCCCGGTGATTACTGCGCTCAGGGCAAGGCCCGGAATAAAATGCCACACTGTACGTCGATGATTCTGTAGGGCGAGTTCGGTCATAACCCCTCCTGTGAATGGAATGATTTCTTGGTGAAAATAGTAAGGTGAAGTGGCTTAAAAATAAAATTGATTATATATTTATAATTAATCTATATAAGTGGTATACCCGTCATACTTCACGTTGCATGTGCGTTGGCTGCAACTCGAATTATTTAGGGTATGAACGCGGGCCATCTGGAGGAAAACGACCATGCATATCACCCTGCGACAACTTGAAGTGTTTGCTGAGGTACTGAAAAGTGGCTCGACGACCCAGGCTTCTGTCATGCTGTCATTGTCGCAATCAGCGGTGAGCGCGGCGCTAACCGATTTGGAAGGGCAGCTTGGCGTGCAACTGTTCGATCGTGTGGGCAAACGTCTGGTGGTGAATGAGCACGGGCGTTTACTCTATCCCCGCGCGCTGGCGCTGCTTGAGCAAACTGCCGAAATTGAACAGCTCTTTCGTGATGATAATGGGGCGATTCGCGTCTTTGCCAGCAGCACCATCGGCAATTACATTTTACCTGCCATGATTGCCCACTATCGACAGGATTTTCCCGATCTGCCGCTGGAGCTAAGCGTGGGCAACAGCCTGGATGTGATTAATGCTGTACTGGATTTTCGGGTCGATATTGGACTAATAGAAGGGCCATGCCACAGCACGGAAATCATCTCTGAACCCTGGCTGGAAGATGAACTGGTGGTGTTTGCTGCGCCGACTTCTCCGCTGGTAAAAGGTCCCGTCACGCTGGAGCAACTGGCCGCTTCACCGTGGATCCTTCGCGAGCGCGGATCCGGTACGCGTGAGCTGGTGGATTACCTGCTGCTGTCTCATTTACCTCGATTTCAGATGGCCATGGAGTTAGGTAACTCTGAGGCCATTAAGCATGCGGTGCGCCATGGATTAGGGATTAGCTGCCTGTCGCGTCGAGTCATTGAAGAACAGTTACAGGCGGGAACGCTGAGTGAAGTGCCCGTACCGTTGCCCCGTTTAGTGCGTACCCTTTGGCGCGTTCATCACCGCCAAAAACATCTCTCAAACGCACTACTGCGCTTTTTACGCTACAGCGACCAGCAGTAGGAGGCGATGTTTTGTCAGGCAACATGCCTGCCATTTTCTGCTTTACTTATAATCCACGGCCAGTCATGAAGGTCTCTTATAACAGCGTATTTGTGCCGGAAGAATGCCGTTTCGTCTGCTACAATCGCGCCTCATTTTTTGGATGGATAGCATTTTCACATGGTTTCCGAAATTAAAACCACAGAAGCGCCCACGCTACGTCGTGAACTGAAGGCGCGCCACCTGACGATGATTGCCATTGGTGGCTCCATCGGTACGGGTCTTTTCGTTGCATCTGGTGCAACCATTTCTGCGGCGGGTCCAGGCGGCGCGCTGTTTTCCTATATTCTGATTGGCCTGATGGTGTACTTCCTGATGACCAGTCTCGGCGAGCTGGCGGCGTATATGCCAGTTTCCGGTTCGTTCTCCACCTACGGTCAGAACTATGTAGAAGAAGGCTTTGGCTTCGCGCTGGGCTGGAACTACTGGTACAACTGGGCTGTAACCATTGCCGTTGACCTTGTGGCTGCGCAGCTGGTGATGAGCTGGTGGTTCCCGGATACGCCAGGCTGGATCTGGAGTGCGCTGTTCCTGTGCGTGATCTTCCTGCTGAACTACATCTCGGTCAGAGGTTTTGGTGAAGCGGAGTACTGGTTCTCTCTTATCAAAGTCACCACCGTCATTATCTTTATTGCGGTTGGCGTGATGATGATTTTTGGTATCTTCAAAGGCGCTCAGCCGGTGGGCTGGAGCAACTGGACCACGGGAGACGCACCTTTTGCCGGCGGCTTTGCTGCCATGATCGGCGTGGCGATGATCGTCGGCTTCTCCTTCCAGGGTACTGAACTTATCGGTATTGCGGCGGGTGAATCTGAAGATCCAGAGAAGAACATTCCGCGTGCGGTGCGTCAGGTGTTCTGGCGAATCCTGCTGTTCTATGTGTTCGCGATTCTGATTATCAGCCTGATTATTCCGTATACCGATCCAAGCCTGCTGCGCAACGATGTGAAAGACATCAGCGTCAGTCCGTTTACGCTGGTCTTCCAGCATGCTGGCCTGCTTTCTGCGGCGGCGGTGATGAACGCTGTGATCCTGACGGCGGTGCTGTCGGCGGGTAACTCCGGTATGTACGCCTCAACGCGTATGCTCTACACCCTGGCATGCGACGGCAAAGCACCGCGTATTTTCGCCAAATTGTCTCGTGGTGGCGTTCCGCGTAATGCGCTGTATGCGACCACGGTGGTGGCAGGTCTGTGCTTCCTGACCTCCATGTTTGGCAACCAGACCGTGTACCTGTGGCTGCTGAACACCTCCGGGATGACGGGCTTTATCGCCTGGCTGGGGATTGCCATCAGTCACTATCGTTTCCGTCGCGGTTACGTGATGCAGGGGCGTGATGTGAACGATCTGCCGTATCGCTCAGGCTTCTTCCCGCTGGGGCCGATCTTTGCGTTCGTGCTGTGCCTGATAATCACCCTGGGTCAAAACTACGAAGCGTTCCTGAGAGACTCCATTGACTGGGGCGGCGTAATGGCTACCTATATTGGTATCCCGCTGTTCCTGATTATCTGGTTCGGCTATAAGCTGACCAAAGGGACGCGTTTCGTGCGTTACAGCGAAATGCAATTCCCGGATCGCGTGAAGAAATCGTCTTAAGAGATTTGGCAAGAAATAACAAAAAACCCCGACATGATAAATGCCGGGGTTTTTTATTGGGCCGAACTTAGAAGTTATATGTCAGGCCAACCGTGTAACGGCGCCCATCAAGTATGGTGTCGTAGGTATCGTAATCGATTTGCTTATCCAGCACGTTGTACACACCGGCGGTGGCGAGCACATCTTTGCTCACGTAGTAACGCACACCGACATCGACCTGGGTATAAGACGGCGTGCCCTGGGCCATCGAGGTACGGCTCAGGTATTCAGATGTTTTCCCGCGCAGATTCAGACGGCTCCAGAAACCGAGATCCTGCGTTGCCTGCCAGTCCAGCGTGGTGTTAAACATATGCTTCGGCATTTTGTTTAACGGCTGACCGGAGAACTGACCGCTTTTCTGCTCAGATTCCGTATAGGTATAGTTCGCCGTCCAGTTGAGATCGGTGGTGATTTTCCAGCCGAAGGTGGATTCTACGCCACGCATATTGGCTTTATCGACGTTAACGCGATCGCTGACGAAATCGTAGTGGGTATTGCCGATGGTGCAGGCCGGATCGGAACTGCTGTTGCAGCGGCGAACTTCGGTTATCTTGTCTTTGAAATCGGTGTTGAACAGCGTTACGCCCGCGTTGAGATCGTTGCCGTTATCCCACAGCAGACCGATTTCTTCGCTCAGGCTCTTCTCCGGTTTCAGATCCGGGTTGCCCACAATGATCCCGTTCAGACGACCGCCGCCGGTCACCTGTCCCCAGTTTGCTGACGACTGGCGCAGATCCGGTGCACGATAGCCCGCAGAGACACCGCCTTTCAACGTCCATTGATCGCTGAGATGCCATACGCCATAGCCGCGCGGCGTCCAGTTATCACCGTAGTTTTCATCTTTATCCATACGCAGACCGCCGGTCAGCGTGAAGGTATCAGTTACCGCCCATTCATCTTCAGCAAACAGCGCCCAGCTCCAGCGGGTCAGCTTATTCAGGCCATCAGCCGCTTGTAGCTGGTTACCGTTATCGCGCAGTTTTTCATAACGGTACTGCCCGCCCGCGGTCAGGGTATGCGCCCCGAGGAAAATCTGGTTCTGATTATTAAAGATGGTGTTGTAGGACTTCATCTGGCGACCCGGATTATCGGTCTCCTCCTGCTGAACATAGCTGGTGGTGTTGAAGTCGTCGTAGTAACCGCTGTGGGTTAATGAATAGGTGGTGTGTACATACTTGTTTTCGCTTTTGCTGTTTGGCTTACAGCTCCCGTTACGACAGGTTTCTTCTGCCATTGATTTGCCGGGCGTACTGTCGCGATCCTGCAGTTCACGTGCGTAATCGAAGTCAATGTCGTTTTTATCATCCGGTGTAAAGTTCAGGGTTAATCCCCCGTTACGCATACGCTGCTCATTGTAGCCATTGACGATTTCATCTTCCGCACGATGAGAGAATAAACCGGTGACTTTTGCGCCGAGTAATCCGTCAATCAGCGGCCCGGACGCATAGGCGTTAGTCTGGTAAATATCACCGGAATCGCGGTCTTCCTGGAAGGTGGCATCACCGTGTAAGGAACCGCTCCAGGCTTTGGTATTTGACACTTTTTTGGTGATCACGTTAATTACGCCGCCCATCGCATCGGAGCCGTAAAGCGATGACATGGGGCCACGGATCACTTCGATACGCTCAATTGATTCCAGCGGCGGTAGCCAGCCTTGTTCAATACCTGAGTTATCGCTGTTAGGGCGTGTGCCTCGTGTGCTGATGCGTTTCCCATTGACCAGGAAGAGCGTGTATTGTGAGGCCATCCCGCGAATGCTGATATCGCTGCTGCTACCGCCGCCTGTGACGACGACGCCAGGGACATCTTTGAGCGCATCGGTGACGTCGCGGTAAGCCTTATCCTCAATTTGCTGCTTGGTGATCACAGAAATAGAGGCGGGGGCGTCCTGAATTTTTTGCTCGAATCCGGTAGCGGTGACCACCACGGTATCCTGGTCAGCGGCATAAACGAGTGATGGGAGGCATGCCGCGCTGACTACGACAGCAATAGCCTTAACGTGAGGTATCGTCATTTGTATCATTCCATTTAAATGAATTTACCCGTCATACTTCAAGTTGTAGATGCGTTGGCTGTTGCAACCTGAACTATTGAGGGTACTGAACTGCGTGTCATGTGAAAGGCCATGACAATTGTATGTATTTGTCTTTTAAGCACTCTTTTCAGTAAAGAAGCGGGGGGATTGTACAAAAGTATGAAATTTTGTAAACACAAATGATAATAGAAATCATTTGTGTTTGATATGATTTTTAAGGAAAAGCTTTTATGGTCAATGAGATAGCGATGAAATAAAAAAGGAGAAAAAGTGAAGAAATGATGGAGAAACAAAGAGGGCTTGCGCCCTCAAGGGTTACTTTATGACCGAGGATTACTACTTCTGAATAGTTAATTAGTAACAGCGGCAGTATTCGCCGCTGTTATATGACGACTTAAAGCCGATGGAATTTGGCAAGTAACGCCAGTGACAGGGTGGTTAACAGAATCGCGATCACGGCATAGATATAGACACCAGACCATTCCCAACTGTTTTTCACTAATATTACCGGTACGCCTGCCATTGCTGCGCCAACATAGCTAAACAATCCCCGGAAGCCAGTGATAGAACCCGCCGCATCTTTGTGTGTAACGTCCAGACAGCCTACTGCAAAAAGCATATGCGGTCCGTACAGGGCGAATCCCATAATCGTGAAAAGTATGGCCGTAATGGTATATGAAGTATCCTGAACCAGCGGGATTAAGGTAATACACACGCACAGCATTAGGGCGAAAATTAAGCCGGTCATCCAGCGATTACTTTTGAACATAAAGTCAGATAAATAACCCGCTAAGAGTCCACCGGCAAGCCCGCCCGCTTCAAACCAGGAGATGATGGAGTTTGCTTTAATAAGACTCCAGCCATGTACTTGCGAATAGTAAATTTGCGGCCAGTCATTGAGGATGGTGCGGGCAATATAGACGGACATATCGCCAACGATAATTATCCAGACCAGCGGATTGATCAGAATATATTTAACGAATATCTGCCAAAAAGTGAGGTTGATCGGGCTGGCTTTGACCTGCGCAAGTTCAGTCGGGTCCTTGCGCCACTCGCCGACGTTGGGCAGGCCTAGCGTTCCAGGGCGGTCTTTAATGGTAAAGAGTGCGATAACCCCCATGAGCAGGGAAATCACCCCCGGAACATAAAAACCCATTTTCCAGCTACCGCTCCAGACAATCGCAAAGCTGGTCAGAAGTGGAGCGAGACTGCCGCCGATATTGTGCGCCGCTTCAACCACAGCCCACCAACGCCCGCGTTCATTCTTGGAAAACCAGGAAGCCATGATTTTCGCCATCGGTGGAAAACTGGTACCCTGGAGAATGGCATTAAGGCTGTACAACACATAAAACGCGGCCACGCTGTCGGAAAAACCAAACAGAATATTAACGATCCCAACGCCAATAAGTACCGGGCCGGTCATCGCTTTAGGGTTGATTTTATCTACCAGCATGCCGCCAACAAACTTCATCGATCCATACAGGATGTAGAAGAGGGAGGACATAATGGCAAAATCTTCTGCTGTCAGAGACGTTTCCGACAGCATTGCAGGCATGGCGGCAGAGAAGTTTTTACGTGTTAAATAAAAGACGGCGTAAGAGATAAAAACTGAGGTGATAATCTCTACACGAAATTTTTTATAGGTATGGTCAATCTCTTTTTTTTCTTTAACAACCGGCTTATCAGTCTGGCTGAAAATAAACGATTTCAAGTTCATTTTAAATATCCCTGCAGATTTTGCTGGTGGAGTTATAATTCATTTTCGATCAAGAAGAGAAGCGATTCGAATCCGTGAAAATTAATCTGGTTTGATATTATATCTCTGACAACCGGCTTGGCTTTCCAGGCAACGCCTGTTCCAGCATGTGTTAGCATGGGAATATCGTTGGCGCCATCACCACAGGCGATAATATGATGCTGTGGTATATGCAGTGTATCGGCAAGCTTGATCAACGTTGTCTTTTTGTGTTCGGCGTTCATGATGGGAAGGGAGATATTATCCGTCAGGGCATTATTTATGACTTCAACGGTGTTGGAAAAAGCATAGTCCAGCTGGTATTTTTCCTGAAGTCGGTGAGTGAAAATATCCAGACCACCGGAAATAATTGCGGTTTTAAAACCTTTCGCCTTGAGGAGCGGCAAAATTGTGGTGATGCCGGGGGAGGCGGTCATACGGTCGCATACCGCATTAAGCACATCGACAGGCGTCCCCTTTAGCATTCCGATACGGCGGGTAAAACTGCTATTGAAATCCAGTTTTCCTTCCATTGCCTGCTGAGTCAGTTCCGCTATCTGCTCAGAGATACCCAGAGTTCGGGCTATTTCATCGACACCTTCTTCCTCAACAAATGTTGAATCCATGTCAAAAGCGACAATTCCGTTCGCTGGGATGATTTGGGGCTTAATGAAAAAATCAAACTGCTGAGCGAATGATGTGGCTCTGAGTTCTATAGATATATCATGTGTGAATATTTCATCAGGTATAGAAAGCTTTAAGTATGTTTTATTGATTGAACTTATATATAACGGTTCCAGAGAGCAGTGATTGTGTTTTGTATTTGTATTGAGAAAAGTATTTTGCAGCCACGCCTGAAGTTTTTCAGGATCTTTTTTGGTGATGAAATAAATAATTGCCATTATGCCACTCCTGTTAACTGGGGGTTATTGTAGTGGAGGGGAGATGGCTATTGAATCCGGCTTAATCACAGATGTGAATGTTAAAGAAAAGATAAAATAGTATTGTTTTTCATACCGAAAAATAAAGGCGTGAGAAAAGTATCATTTTTGATATGCTAATCACGGTCTGCTGTTGTCAGAGGTATACGCTGTTATTTTTAACAGGGAAGTGAGAGATATAAAAATGGAGAGTTGTGTTGATATTTTCAAAATTGTCATTGGTCCTTCCAGTTCAAGAACCGTCGGACCGATGCGTGCTGCGTTTAATTTCATTTCACAATTAAAGCAGCAAGAGACCTTGTCGCTGACGCGGAAGATTGATGTTGAGTTATACGGCGCACTTTCGTTAAGCCGCAAGTGTCATAACGTTGATATCGCGCTTTATCTCGGGTTAATGGGCAATCAGCCGGATGATGTTGATTTACGTCTACAGATGGACGCGATTAAACGTGCGGAACATGAAGGCTCTCTGGTTCTGTCTCCAGGCGTTACCGTAACGATCTCAATTTTGTCTAACCCGCAGCCGCATTCCGGGCATCCTTATGCGATGACCTTTCGCGCCAGAGATGGTTTTTTTACGCTGTATGAAGAAACTTGGTTTTCAACCGGCGCCGGCCAGGTTCGCAAACTCGGCGAGCCGGTCCCGGTGAAACCTGAGCGCATAGCGGCGTTCCCATTTGCCTTTCGCAACGCGGAGCAGTTGCAGACACTGTGCCAGCATAACGGACTATCCGTTGCGGCGTTAATGATGAAAAATGAGCTGCGGGTGCATTCTCAGACCGCATTGCAGGAGCATTTTACGCAGATATGGGCGGCGATGAAGCAGGCGGTCCATCGCGGTCTGCATACTGAGGGGCTGCTGCCTGGGCCGTATCAGGTTCCGCGCAGGGCTTGTGCGTTGCATAAATCACTGGCGATGAAACCTACCGCGAACGATTTTCTTACTCACCTCAACTGGGTGAATGCGTTTGCGATTGCTGTTAGCGAAGAAAACGCGGCAGGCGGGATGGTTGTTACAGCCCCGACCAATGGCGCAAGCGGCATTATCCCGGCGGTGCTCTGCTGGTACGATAAATTTGTCTGCGAACTGGATAGCGCGTCGGTTATCCGTTTTTTCCTCACTGCGGGCGCCGTCGCCCTGTTGTTCAAACAGAATGCATCTATCTTGGGTTCGGAGGTCGGGTGTCAGGGGGAAATCGGCGTGGCGTGCTCAATGGCCGCAGCGGGGTTAGCTGAACTGATGGGCGCTTCTGTTGGACAGGTACTGAACGCCGCAGAAATCGCCATGGAGCACCATCTGGGCCTGACCTGCGATCCGGTCGGTGGGCAGGTACAAATTCCTTGTGTTGAGCGCAACGCCATTTCGTCCGTAAAAGCGATCAACGCCGCGACCATGGCGATGAGTCGTGTCAGTGAGCCGTGTGTTTCACTGGATGAGGTGATTGCCGCTATGTATGAAACGGGTAAGGACATGAGCGCGAAATATCGCGAAACGTATCATGGCTGCCTCGGGAAAATTCAACCGAGAAAAAGGGGAGGGAGGCATGAAATATCACACCATGAATAACGATGAAATTATCCTGTCACTCTGTTCGCGTATTAAGGAGACGCGGATTTCGCTAGCGCTGACGCAACAGCAGCTTGCCGACAATGCGCAGGTAGGGATCGCCACCATTAAACGCGTTGAGAAAGGAAGTGGCCTGAATCTGGATACGCTTATCTCACTGCTTCGGGCGCTGAATAAACTGCATCATCTGGATGCAATCTTATTCGAGTCTGAAATGCGAAATTTTAACGAAGGCCATGAGGGGGGCGAAAATACGGGACGATTGCAGGTACGCCAACAGGCTGCTGATTTAAATCGTAAAGCATCCGCGCCGCAATCCGAGGATATGAGCTACAGCGCGGCGATGGAAAATACGTTGTATTGGTGATTATTTCAGCAAATATTGGGCGTGAAAGCGCAGGTGATCCTCAATAAACGACGCAATAAAGTAATAGCTGTGGTCGTAGCCTGGCTGGATGCGTAACGTCATCGGCCACGCGGTTTGACGTGCCGTTTCAGCCAGCACCGCAGGTTGCAGTTGATCGGCGAGAAACTGATCGCTATCACCCTGATCAATCAGCGTTGGAATCGCATCTTCTGGCTTACTGGCTAACATCAACGCGCAGCTATCCCATTCGGCCCAGGTTGATTTGTCCTCGCCCAGATAGGCGCTAAACGCCTTCTCGCCCCACGGCACACGACAGGGATTTACGATCGGCGCAAAGGCGGAAACGCTGGTGTATTTCCCCGGATTTTTCAACGCCATAATCAGCGCGCCGTGACCGCCCATGGAGTGCCCGCTGATGGCGCAGCGTTCGCTGACGTTAAACTGCGACCGAATAAGCTGCGGCAGCTCATCGCGCAAATAATCATACATGCGAAAATGCGTGGCCCATGGCTGCTGCTTGGCATTGAGATAAAAACCGGCGCCCTGACCCAGGTCGTAGCCGTCGTCGTTGGCCACCTGTTCACCGCGTGGGCTGGTATCCGGCATCACCAGCACAATCCCCAACTCGGCGGCAATACGCTGCGCGCCCGCTTTAGTGGTGAAGTTTTCATCATTACAGGTCAGGCCCGATAACCAGTACAGCACTGGAGGCGGGCTATTATCGCGCGGCGGCGGGAGAAAAATGCTGAAGGTCATGGTGCAATTTAACGTGGCGGAATCATGACGCCAGCGTTGCTGCCAGCCTTCAAAACAGCGGTGCTCTTCGAGCATTTCCATGCGTGGCTCCTTGTTGTGTTGAACCTGAATATGTTTGCGAATTCACCATAATACAGATTATTCATGGCGCTGTGAGTAACTTTCACTTTCGCAATGGGCAAACATACTTCATCATCTACGTAACTTTACCTTAACACTTAAAACCACACGGTCGAACGATGCGTGAAAGCCGCACGCTGAAAGGCGGTGCCAATTTCAATAATTATCGCGGTGAATACTGGATTATGTGCGCCGCCTCACGCACAATGTTCTGGCTGTGACACAGCCTAAAAACTTTGCCCCACGCAGGGCGAAGGCGCCACACCTGCAGGAGAAAAATAAATGTCATCACTCAGTAAAGAAGCGGCCCTGGTTCATGAAGCGCTGGTTGCGCGTGGTCTCGAAACCCCGCTGCGCCCGCCCGTGCAAGAGATGGATAACGAAACGCGCAAACGTCTTATCTCCGGCCATATGACCGAGATTATGCAATTGCTCAATCTCGATTTGAGCGATGACAGCCTGATGGAAACTCCACATCGCATTGCGAAAATGTATGTCGATGAGATTTTCTCTGGCCTCGATTACGCCAATTTCCCGAAAATCACCGTCATTGAAAACAAAATGAAGGTTGACGAGATGGTCACGGTGCGTGATATCACGCTGACCAGCACCTGCGAACATCACTTTGTCACCATCGATGGCAAAGCGACGGTGGCGTACATCCCGAAAGATTCAGTTATTGGTCTGTCAAAGATTAACCGCATTGTGCAATTCTTCGCCCAGCGTCCGCAGGTGCAGGAGCGTCTGACCCAGCAAATTCTTACCGCGCTGCAAACGCTGCTGGGGACGAATAATGTGGCGGTGTCGATTGATGCGGTGCATTACTGCGTGAAAGCGCGCGGCATTCGTGATGCGACCAGTGCGACTACCACCACCTCACTGGGTGGATTATTTAAGTCCAGCCAGAATACGCGTCAGGAATTCCTGCGCGCTGTACGTCACCATAACTGACCAGGACAGGGACCATGGAGCGTAATGTCACGCTGGATTTTATTCGTGGCGTCGCCATCCTCGGTATCCTGCTTCTCAATATCAGCGCCTTTGGTTTGCCAAAGGCGGCATATCTCAATCCGGCCTGGGCTGGCAGCATTACCTTATCGGACGCCTGGACCTGGGCGGTGCTCGATCTCTTCGCGCAGGTAAAATTCCTCACGCTGTTCGCTCTGCTATTTGGCGCGGGCCTGCAAATGCTGCTCCCGCGCGGTAAACGCTGGATCCAGTCGCGACTGACACTGCTGGTCTTATTGGGCTTTATTCACGGCTTACTCTTCTGGGATGGTGATATCCTGCTGGCGTATGGCTTAATCGGCCTGATTTGCTGGCGGCTGATCCGCGATGCTCCCTCGGTAAAAAGTCTGTTTAATACTGGCGTGCTGCTCTATCTGGTGGGTGTTGGCGTACTGCTGTTGCTGGGCGTTATCTCCGGGAGTGAAACCAGCCGGGCCTGGACGCCGGATGCCTCCGCGTTGCTGTATGAAAAATACTGGAAGATTAATGGCGGCATGGAAGCGGTCAGTAATCGCGTGGATATGCTGTCGAACAGTCTGCTGGCGCTGGGGGCGCAGTACGGCTGGCAGCTGGCAGGAATGATGCTGCTTGGTGCGGCATTGATGCGCAGTGGCTGGCTGAAAGGCCAGTACAGCTTGCGGCATTATCGACGTACAGGGTTGCTGCTGGTGGCGACAGGAATAGTCATTAATCTGCCTGCGGTTATGCTGCAGTGGCATCTGGACTGGGCGTATCGCTGGTGTGCCTTCCTGTTACAAGCTCCGCGTGAACTGAGCGCGCCGTTTCAGACCGTCGGCTACGCTGCTTTGATGTTTGGTTTTTGGCCGCAGCTGAGTCGCTTTAAAATGGTTATCGCTATTGCCTGTGTAGGGCGCATGGCGCTGACCAATTATCTGTTGCAGACGCTTATCTGCACCACGCTGTTTTATCAGTTCGGCTTATTTATGCAATTTGACCGGCTGACACTGCTATTTTTCGTAATTCCTGTCTGGGCTGTTAACCTGCTTTTCTCTGTCATTTGGCTACGTTTCTATCGGCAGGGGCCGGTAGAGTGGCTATGGCGTCAATTAACCCTGCGTGCTGCCGGGACATCATTACCGCGAACATCCAGATAACGATCTGGATCACATTCATTAACAAAATGGATGTAACCGTTTTCATTCCTGTGACATGACTCACGCAGTCCTGTACCTCGTGCTGACAAAATAGCCAGACTGGGGTGTCCGTGGGCAACCGCAATCTTAAACAGGGCAGTGAATATGGTAACCATACGTGATGTGGCACGGCAGTCTGGCGTTTCTGTAGCGACGGTTTCCCGGGTACTGAATAACAGTGCGCTGGTGAGTCCTGACACCCGTGAAGCGGTAATGAAGGCAGTGACGTTGTTGGGCTACCGACCCAATGCCAATGCGCAAGCGCTGGCGACGCAGGTGAGCGACACCATTGGGGTCGTGGTGATGGATGTATCCGATGCTTTTTTTGGCGCGCTGGTAAAAGCCGTGGATCTGGTGGCCCAGCAGCATCAGAAATATGTGCTGATTGGCAACAGTTACCACGAAGCTGAAAAAGAACGTCATGCCATTGAAGTCCTGATCCGCCAACGTTGTAATGCCTTGATTGTTCACTCAAAAGCGTTGAGCGATCGCGAGCTCAGTGAGTTTATGGAAAGCATCCCGGGCATGGTGCTCATTAATCGCATCGTCCCGGGTTACGCCCATCGCTGCGTCTGTCTGGACAATATCAGCGGGGCCAAAATGGCGACCCGCATGCTGCTCAATAACGGGCATCAACGTATCGGCTACCTGGCGTCAAGTCACCGTATTGAAGATGATGCGATGCGCAAAGAGGGCTGGATGAGCGCGTTGCAAGAACACGGCATTACGCCAGCGGAAAGCTGGGTGGGTACCGGTGCACCTGATATGCCGGGGGGAGAGTCAGCGATGGTGGAACTGCTGGGGCGCAATTTGCAGCTGACGGCGGTCTTCGCCTACAACGACAATATGGCCGCCGGTGCGCTGACGGCGTTGAAAGACAATGGCATCGCTATTCCATTACATTTGTCTATCATTGGTTTCGATGACATCCCCATTGCCCGTTACACCGACCCTCAGTTGACCACCGTGCGCTATCCTATTGCGTCAATGGCGAAAATGGCGACAGAGCTTGCACTGCAAGGCGCGGCGGGCACGCTGGACCCGGCAGCAACGCACTGTTTTATGCCGACGCTGGTGCGGCGTCATTCTGTGGCGTTGCGGCAGAATGCGGCATCGATCACTAACTGATAATGTCACCTGATGTAACCGCTTTCAATCTGTGAGTAAATTCACAGTATCTTAACAATGCGATAGCTATGATGACACTGTTTGCTGCGCTGTAACTACTATGTAACGGTGAATAATCACTTTCATCGAGGTATAGGCGTCTTAAACAATAATTAAAGCCTGTTTTTGGAGCGTTGCCAGACACGGAAGAAATATTTTTAAAAGTGAGCTTCGGCGTTCAGTAACAGTTAAGTAACGTTCTGCCCCGCCGAGCATTTATCTCAAGTACTACCCTGCATAATAAAACCGGAGATACCATGAATAAGAAGGTGTTGACCCTGTCTGCTGTAATGGCAAGCATGTTATTCGGCGCGGCTGCGCACGCTGCTGATACTCGCATTGGTGTGACGATTTATAAGTATGACGATAACTTTATGTCCGTGGTACGTAAAGCTATCGAAAAAGATGCCAAAGCGGCGCCGGATGTACAGCTGTTGATGAATGACTCCCAGAACGATCAGTCTAAACAAAACGATCAGATTGACGTGCTGCTGGCAAAAGGTGTTAAAGCCCTGGCGATCAACCTGGTTGACCCGGCTGCGGCAGGCACGGTCATTGAGAAAGCACGCGGTCAGAACGTCCCTATCGTATTCTTCAACAAAGAGCCTTCTCGCAAAGCGCTGGACAGCTATGACAAAGCCTTCTATGTCGGTACTGACTCTAAAGAATCCGGTATCATCCAGGGTGATTTGATTGCTAAGCACTGGGCGGCAAACCCGAACTGGGATCTGAACAAAGACGGTAAAATTCAGTTTGTTCTGCTGAAAGGCGAGCCGGGACACCCGGATGCTGAAGCACGTACCACCTACGTGATTAAAGAGCTGAACGACAAAGGCATTAAAACCGAGCAGCTGCAGTTAGACACCGCCATGTGGGACACCGCTCAGGCGAAAGATAAAGTTGATGCGTGGATGTCCGGTCCAAATGCCAACAAAATTGAAGTGGTTATCGCTAACAACGACGCCATGGCGATGGGCGCAGTTGAAGCGCTGAAAGCACACAACAAAACCAGCGTACCGGTATTTGGCGTGGAT
Source organism: Citrobacter sp. FP75 (assembly GCF_018342065.1). Taxonomy (GTDB): domain Bacteria; phylum Pseudomonadota; class Gammaproteobacteria; order Enterobacterales; family Enterobacteriaceae; genus Citrobacter. The sequence continues at coordinate 459,841 of NZ_JAFDOE010000003.1, forward strand.
GCGCTGCCAGAAGCACTGGCACTGGTTAAATCTGGCGCGATGGCCGGTACCGTGCTGAACGATGCTAACAACCAGGCGAAAGCCACCTTCGATCTGGCGAAAAACCTGGCTGCCGGCAAAGGTGCCGCTGATGGTACGACCTGGAAAATCGAGAATAAAATCGTTCGTATTCCTTATGTCGGCGTCGACAAAGATAACCTGGCTGAGTTCACCAACAAGTAATTACTCCGTCTGTGGGCGCAATGTCATTGCGCCCTTAATAACACGCTTTGCAAGGCCAACAAGGTATAATTATGGTCAGCACTAATACTCAGTCGTCAGGCGAATACTTGTTGGAAATGAGCGGCATCAACAAGTCCTTTCCCGGCGTTAAGGCTCTTGATAATGTCAATTTAAAAGTCCGCCCACACTCTATTCATGCCCTGATGGGTGAGAATGGTGCTGGAAAGTCGACATTATTAAAATGTCTTTTTGGGATCTATCAAAAAGATTCCGGCAGTATTTTATTCCAGGGTAAAGAAATCGATTTTCATTCTGCTAAAGAAGCGCTTGAAAACGGTATCTCGATGGTACACCAGGAATTAAACCTGGTCTTACAACGTTCGGTGATGGATAACATGTGGCTGGGACGCTATCCCACCAAAGGCATGTTTGTCGATCAGGACAAAATGTACCGCGACACCAAAGCGATATTTGATGAGCTGGATATTGATATCGATCCGCGTGCGCGCGTCGGTACCTTATCTGTTTCACAAATGCAGATGATAGAAATTGCCAAAGCATTTTCGTATGACGCCAAAATCGTCATCATGGATGAACCGACCTCATCGTTAACCGAGAAAGAGGTTAATCATCTGTTCACCATCATCCGCAAGCTGAAAGAGCGCGGATGCGGCATCGTGTATATTTCTCACAAGATGGAAGAGATCTTTCAGCTGTGCGATGAAATCACCGTACTGCGCGACGGTCAGTGGATTGCCACCCAGCCGCTGGAAGGGCTGGATATGGATAAGATCATCGCCATGATGGTGGGCCGTTCGCTGAACCAACGATTCCCGGACAAAGAGAATACGCCAGGTGAAGTGATTTTGCAGGTGCGTAACCTGACGTCGCTGCGTCAACCGTCGATTCGTGATATCTCTTTTGATCTGCATAAAGGGGAGATCCTCGGGATTGCCGGACTGGTCGGCGCAAAACGGACCGATATCGTGGAAACCCTGTTTGGTATTCGTGAGAAATCATCGGGTACGATTACGCTCCACGGCAAAAAAATTAATAACCACAGTGCAAATGAAGCCATTAACCATGGTTTTGCGTTGGTTACAGAAGAGCGTCGCTCAACCGGTATTTATGCCTATCTGGACATTGGATTTAACTCGTTAATCTCTAATATCCAGAACTATAAAAACAAAGTCGGCCTGTTAGATAATTCCCGCATGAAGAGCGATACCCAATGGGTTATTGACTCAATGAGGGTGAAAACACCGGGCCATCGTACGCAAATAGGTTCCCTTTCCGGCGGTAACCAACAAAAGGTGGTTATTGGTCGTTGGTTGTTAACGCAGCCAGAGATACTGATGCTGGATGAACCCACGCGCGGAATCGACGTCGGTGCGAAATTTGAAATTTATCAGTTAATTGCAGAACTGGCCAAAAAAGAGAAAGGGATAATTATTATTTCCTCTGAAATGCCGGAACTGCTGGGTATTACCGATCGTATTCTGGTTATGAGCAACGGTCTCGTGGCTGGAATTGTTGACACTAAAACAACAACGCAAAACGAAATCCTCCGTCTTGCGTCTTTGCACCTTTAAGATTAGGGGCTCCTCATGAGTGCGTTAAATAAGAAAAGTTTTCTTACTTATCTGAAAGAAGGCGGAATTTACGTTGTTCTTTTAGTTCTGCTGGCCATTATTATTTTCCAGGACCCCACATTCTTAAGTTTACTAAACCTGAGTAACATTCTGACGCAATCCTCGGTGCGTATTATTATCGCGCTGGGCGTCGCTGGGCTGATTGTCACCCAGGGGACTGACCTTTCTGCCGGGCGTCAGGTCGGCCTGGCGGCGGTGGTTGCGGCCACCTTGCTGCAATCGATGGACAACGCCAACAAAGTGTTTCCGGAAATGGCCACCATGCCGATCATCGTGGTGGTGCTGATCGTCTGCGTCATTGGCGCTATTATCGGCCTGGTGAACGGCATCATCATTGCTTACCTGAACGTGACGCCGTTTATCACCACCCTCGGCACGATGATCATCGTTTACGGGATTAACTCCCTGTACTACGACTTTGTCGGTGCATCGCCAATTTCTGGCTTTGACAGTGGATTCTCAACCTTTGCGCAGGGCTTTATTGCGCTGGGCAGCTTCCGACTCTCCTACATCACCTTCTATGCGCTAATTGCGGTAGCCTTTGTCTGGGTACTGTGGAACAAGACCCGCTTTGGTAAAAACATTTTTGCCATCGGCGGTAACCCGGAAGCAGCGAAAGTGTCGGGGGTTAACGTTGCGCTGAATCTGCTGATTATCTATGCACTGTCCGGGGTGTTCTACGCTTTCGGTGGTTTGCTGGAAGCAGGGCGTATCGGCTCGGCGACCAACAACCTCGGCTTTATGTATGAGCTGGATGCGATTGCAGCTTGCGTGGTTGGCGGTGTGTCGTTCAGCGGTGGGGTAGGTACTGTCTTCGGCGTGGTGACCGGTGTGATTATCTTCACCGTCATCAACTACGGTTTAACCTACATCGGCGTGAACCCCTACTGGCAGTACATTATTAAGGGCGGCATCATCATTTTCGCGGTGGCGCTGGATTCTCTGAAATACGCACGTAAGAAATAATGCGATAAAACAAAAATCCCGGTGCAGAGAAATTTGCACCGGGATTTTTTGTTTCTGCTGTTACAGCGTTAACGCGTGCTCTTTCTCACCTGTTTTGAATTTGACCTCGCCTAAATCGATGCAGGCGACCGGGCAAACGTGACCACATAGCAAGCAACCCACGCATTTTTCGGTGTTGCAGTGTGGGGTACGGGTTTGCTCATTCCATTCCATCGCCTGGTGCCCGCCGTCATAACAGGAGATGTAACAGCGTCCGCAGCCGACGCACTTATCGAGGTTGATATGCGGGTAGACGATGTAACTGCGATCAAGTTCCTCGGCGGGGATAATATTGGCATTGGCGAGACCCACCATCTCTTCCAGTGAATCAAACCCCTGGTCGGCAAGATAATGCGACAGCCCGCTGGTCATATCTTCCACAATCCGATAGCCATATTGCATGATCCCGGTGGTGACCTGCAGCGTGGCGGCGCCTAACAGCAAGAACTCGGCGGCGTCTTCCCAGGTTTCAATACCGCCTATGCCGCTAATCGGGAAATCATGCAGTTCCGGGTGCATGCGCAGTTGTTGGATAAAGCGCAGCGCGATAGGTTTTACCGCCTTACCGGAGTAGCCAGAAATGCTGGATTTCCCGTTGACCACTGGCATGCCGATTTTCCGCTTCAGATCGATATTGGTAATGGATTTAACGGTGTTGATGGTGGCGATACCGTCAGCGCCTCCGCGTTTAGCCGCCAGAGCCACTTCACACATATCGCCAATGTTCGGCGTCATTTTGGCTAACATCGGCAGGGAAGAACCGCGTTTTACTGCCCGGCAATATTTTTCGACCAGTTCAGGGCTTTGCCCAACATCGCTGCCCATTGCATGTGATGTCATCTGTGGACACGAGAAGTTGCACTCAATCATATCCGCACCGGCTTCTTCAACCAGACGAGCCAGCTCCTGCCATTGCTGTTCATTTTCTCCCATGATTGATGCAATCAGCACCTTATCCGGGTAATTTTGTTTCAGCTTACGAATAGCGGCCAGGTTTTCTTCCAGCGGATGTTCGGCAATTTGCTCCATGTTTTTAAAGCCAATAAAACCAGTGTCTTCTTTCGTCAGATGGTCAAATCGCGGAGAGACTTCATTGGCAATAAAGAAACCGATGGTTTTAAAAACAATGCCGCCCCAGCCAGTATCGTAGGCTTTGGCGCACATCTCGTAGCAGTTGCCCACCGGAGAAGAAGAGAGGCAAAACGGGTTAGGGAATTTGACGCCGCAAAAGGTAATAGAAAGATCTTTCGTTAACATGAGCAAGCTCCCTCTAAATAGTGATGAATGGCCTGAGCGGCTTCTTTTCCTGTTTTAACAGCGTACACCACGGTTTTATCGCCTTTGACAATATCGCCTGCAGCAAACAGAACCGGATCGATGGTTTGATAATTGTGCGTGTTGATAAGATTGCGTTCTGGCTTTAACGCGGCGAAGTCATCAAGCTGAGCATGCTGACCGACGGCGAGAATAATTTTTTCGGCTTCAAGCGAGAGCTCCCCAGGCAGCCGAACATGCTTAAAGGTGACTTTATTCCCGGCGACAGTTACCGGCGTGAAACCGTCGATGATCGATACGCCTAACGCTTGCGTACTGGTGAACTCTTTTTCACTGGCGGGGAATTCGCTCAGTTCTTCACGTGCGACGCAGGTGACAGACGGGCAGCCAAGGAGTTTCAACGTGCTGGCGACATCCATGGCTACATCACCGCCGCCGATGATTAACGCACTCTGCGGTACGGAAATATCGCCACTGGCCTTACGGGCGCGTTGCAGAAAATCGACCGCAATCTCAACGTTATTCGCCTGGTCAAACATGGGTAGCGTGGAGCCGTAAGACATCCCAACGGTGACCAGCACGGCGCGATTTTCAGCTTTGAGTTGTTCTACAGAGAGTGCGCTACCGACTTCGCAATTGCACTTGATGGTGACACCCATTTCAACGATACGGGCGATCTCGAGATCTAACACGGATTTCGGCAGGCGAAATTCTGGAATGCCATAGCGCAACCAGCCGCCAGGCTGCGCCTGTTTTTCGTAGACAGTGACATCATAACCAAGATTGCTTAGCGTGACGCTGGCCTGCAAGCCTGCCGGGCCTGCGCCGATAATAGCGACCTTACCCAAAGTTTTTGTCGCCGGTGGGTAAATTTTCATTGCGGTCTGCTGTTCAAAATCAGTAATAAAGCGTTGTAGACGCGCAATATCGATAGGTGTATCAATTCCTGAACGCGTACATCCGCGCTGGCATAATTTTTCGGTTGGGCAGACCCGGGCACAAACGGCGCCGAGCGCATTATTTTCACGAATAGTTTCGGCGGCGCCTTTAAAATTGCGGAAATAAATGGAGCGGATAAATTTTCCTGGGTCAGTTTGCGCCGGGCAATCCTGACTACAGGGGGCGTCGTGGCATAATAAACAGCGGGAGGCCTCTTTAATTGCTAATAAAGGAGTAAACGCAGGCGTAAGCTCATCCAGATAATTTTGTTGTGGCATATTTTCTTCCTTAATGCTTGAGTAAATTAAGGTGAACTGTTAATAACAAAATAGAAAAAATACAAAAGGTTATTCTTAAGGCTAAGCATTGCCGGGAGAGTATTCTGTGAAAGGATTCACAAATAGAGGAGGGCAGAAGGGAAATGCTGGCATACAGCATTAATCCCTTATATTGAAATGGTAATTGTTCTCATAATGTTAGCTATTCTCAAACGCTACTATTAATAAATGACCTTTATCGAAAAAAGATTAAATAAATAACCATACCGAAAGATAAACATCCACATCCGGCGTAAACAAGAACGTAGGACCAGAATTGCAGCGGCTCCTGATTACGATAGGCATAAACCGGTTCACGTGCGTTCTTTTTTATTTTATCAACAGCCCCGGAGCGCCAGCCTTTCCAGGCTTCACGGAAACAAAATACAGGGATTAATAGAAAGGCCAAAACGACGAAGAGAGTTTGTACATCCATGCTTATTTTCCTTGTTTTTTTTGTAGTTCAAGTAATTGTTCAGGTGTGACCGCCGGGTAGCCTTGTGCATCGTCCGGGACCTGATGCATGGTAGGAATTGGCACCAGTGGGCCTAAAAAGCGGGGTTCACGTTTGAAAATATAGAGATCGGCGAGTGCGCCAAAACGGGCGCCAAATTCACGGACCCGCACAGTGAGCATATCTTTTGGCGAAGGCACCGCGTAGCACTGGGCCTGAATGCCCATATGCAGCGCAATAAACAAGGCGCGTTCGCAGTGGAATCGCTGAGTAATAATGATGAAATCGTTAGTATCAAATACTTTGCGGGTACGCACAATCGAGTCGAGCGTACGAAACCCGGCGTAATCGAGCACGATGTCAGCCGGATCGACGCCTGCAGCAATCAGATCTTTACGCATCGTCATCGGTTCGTTATAGCTTTGCTGGGCATTGTCGCCACTGAGTAGCAGGTAATTTACTTTACCGCTGTTATACGCGTTTAATGCACCCTGAATACGGTAACGGTAATACTGGTTAATGACGCCGGTGCGATAGTATTTCGCCGTGCCCAGGACCACGCCGACCTGACGGTAAGGTAAATCCTGTAATTCGTCATAGATATAGGGGGCTGTTTTCCAGCTCATCCATCGGTCGAGGCCAAGCACAGTCAACAGCAGCAGGCCTACCAGGACTAACAGGCTGTAAAACACGCGCTTTAACATGCAGAAAACTCGTTATTTGGATGGAATTTCAATCAGGCTACTGTACCCGACGGCGTAGCGCAAGAAACAGCAGTCTGATTGAGGGGATTTTAGACACTCTGCGCATTGCCGGATGGCGTAGTAAACGCCGCATCCGGCCTACGGATTTGCGCCATGTCAGGTGGTAATCAACCGAGCAGTACGCGCTCAATATTATTGCAGCCCAGAGCGTTCAGGGTAGCGGATGTCGCATCCCACTGGATCAACGGCGCATCGGCTTTTTCAGCCAGCACGGCGCGTTGAATGTCCGGGTAATCGTAGCCGTTGAGATTCAACAGGTTTAACGCGCCCTGCAGCGGAGGCAGAGTTGGGTTGAAGGCGGCATTTTCAGCGTAGCTACCGCTGAATATTTTACCGTCTTTGCATTCCAGCGCTACACCGCTTGGGGAGTTACTGTACGGCATATGGCACCGGTTGGCAGCGGCGATCGCCGCCCGGGTCAGCGCATCACCTTGCAGCGTAAAGCCGTGATCCTGCTCATCCATCAATAATGTTTTGATGTCGAGATCTTTCGGGCCAAAAGCGTCCGGCAGGTAGTCACGCAGCGCGTGAGGCTCACGACCCGGTAGGTGAATGCGTAAATCCAGTCCGCTGTTCAGTTCGTTCATGAACTGACGGCAGTGGCCGCAGGGGGTGTAGTTGACGGTAATGGCGGCGAGTTCTTTTTCTCCGCGCAGCCAGGCGTGGCTGATGGCGCTTTGCTCGGCATGAACGGTTTGCTGCATAGTCGCACCAAGGAACTCCATGTTCCCCCCGAAGTACCAGGTGCCGCTGATGCCGCGCGCAATTGCACCAACGTTGAAGCTGGACAGTGGGGTACGTGCGCAGCTCGCCGCCAGCGGCAGCAGAGCGAATGCCAGCGCGTCTTCGTCCAGTCCCGATTCGCGTTTCAGCGAAGAGACCTGCTCAGCAGTCAGCATGGCGGGAAAATGCGCATCCGCCAGAACAGGGGCCAGAGCTGATTGCAAGTTATCCGCGAGTTGAGCAAAAGCAGTTTGAAAACGTGGATGCATGGCGATGCCTCATAACAATGTAATGGGATCGTAGTTTACGGGCCTGCTATGGCTTTATATGTGATCTAAATCTCATTGCGTATGCAACTAATGAAACTTAAATGAAAAATGTGCAACGCATCGCAAATAAATGAGCTAAAAACGGCGATTAACCTACCACGGCCAGAATCACCGGGAACAGGAAGGGGGCCACCAACGAGGTGATGATCCCGCAAATGACCAGCGCCAGAGAACTGAACGCGCCTTCCTGGTAATCGAGCTCCGCGCAGCGCGCTGTGCCCAGGGCGTGCGATGCGGTCCCCATTGCCAGTCCACGCGCCGCCTTGGTACGAATGCGCATAGCATTTAACAGGGTATGACCAAACACCGCGCCAAGGATCCCGACAAAAATAACGCAGACGGCGCTGATAGCCGGGATGCCGCCGATACTGCCACCCACCGCCATGGCGATAGGCGTGGTCACTGATTTCGGCATGATTGATGCGGCAATTTCCGGCGATGCTCCCATCAGCAACGCAATAGTGGTACCGGTGACCATTGCCACAATGCTACCGGCAAAACAGATAGCAATAATGGATTTCCAGCGGGCGCGGATTTGGTGCAGCTGTTCGTACAGCGGGTACGCCAGCGCGACCACGGCGGGTTGCAGCAAATCGTTCAGCACTTCGCTGCCTTTGAAATAGTGATCGTAGGGAATACCGGTCAGGATCAGAAAAGGGATGATAACCACCATGGCAACAAGCAATGGGTTCAGCAGCGGCATTTTAAACCGCGCCGCCAGCTTACGTGCGCCAAAAAATACCGCTAACGTGAGGGGTAACGACCACCAGATATACGACATCATTCTTTCGACCCTTTTTGCCCAACGATTTTGCGTTCACCGTGTACAAGGTGCGAGCTCCAGCTCACCACCAGGAAAACGACCAGCGTACTGATGGTGCAGGACACGACAACCGGCCCAAATTGTGCGCGCAGCAAGTCAAAGTACTGCATGATCCCGACGCCAATCGGCACAAACAGCAGCGCCATGTAGCGAATCAGGACATAACAACCGGGGTTAACCCATTTCGCTGGCAGTATCTGCAATGCCAGCAGTACAAATAGAATCAGCATGCCGATAATGCTGCCCGGGATGGTGATAGGCAGCAGTGAGGCAAGAAAAATACCCGCATAGAGGCAGGCATAAATCAGGACAAACGCGCGTAAATATTGCCAGATAATGTTCAGTGACTTGCTCATAGTAGAAACCCTTGACGAGACTGATTCATCATACAATTAAACTTAAAAACGTGCTACCGATCACATCATGAATTCTAAGCATAGTGGAAATAGATAACTGGAACATCAGGCAATAACCCCAATCAACAGAGCGACCTCTGTGCGCCGTTTGCGGTGCTTTGATCTATCGCACAGAGACGGTACCATAGCGCCTCTTTTTTTGCGGGTGACGATATGCGTGTTTTACTGGCACCGATGGAAGGTGTGCTCGACTCACTGGTGCGCGAGCTGCTGACCGAAGTCAATGATTATGATCTGTGCATCACCGAATTTGTTCGCGTGGTGGATCAACTCCTGCCAGCAAAAGTGTTTCATCGGCTCTGCCCGGAACTGCATAACAACAGCCGCACCCCATCCGGCACGCAGGTGCGTATCCAGTTGCTGGGGCAGCATCCACAATGGCTGGCAGAGAACGCGGCTCGTGCGGTTGAACTGGGATCGTATGGTGTTGACCTGAACTGTGGCTGTCCGTCAAAACTGGTTAACGGCAGCGGCGGTGGCGCGACGCTGCTGAAAGATCCTGAGCTAATCTATCAAGGCGCAAAAGCCATGCGTGAGGCGGTACCTGGCCATCTACCGGTGACGGTGAAAGTGCGCCTGGGCTGGGACAGCAGCGACAGGCGGTTTGAAATTGCCGATGCCGTTCAGCAGGCGGGTGCCAGCGAGCTGGCGGTTCATGGACGTACCAAAGAGCAGGGTTACAAGGCCGAGCATATCAACTGGCGGGCGATTGGCGAGATCCGCCAGCGACTGACTATTCCGGTTATCGCGAATGGTGAAATCTGGGACTGGCAGAGTGCGCAAGATTGTATGGCGGTCACCGGCTGTGACGCGCTGATGATCGGACGCGGGGCGCTAAATATTCCTAACTTGAGCCGGGTGGTGAAATACAACGAACCCCGGATGCCGTGGCCCGACGTGGTGACATTGCTGAAAAAATATACCCGTCTGGAAAAGCAGGGCGATACCGGGTTATATCATGTGGCGCGCATTAAGCAGTGGCTGGGGTATTTGCGTAAAGAGTATGCTGAAGCGACAACGTTGTTTCAGGAAATCCGCGCACTCAATAATTCACCGGATATCGCGCGCGCAATTCAGGCCATTAAGATTTAACCGGCCAGGGTGTTGCAGGCCGGATACGGCGTTAAGCCGCCATCCGGCATTGATGTCAGAAAATCATCTTAAACACGCCGGTTACCACCAACAATCCAATCAGAAAAATAATTAAAATAGCCCACAGCAGAATTTTCATTAGCTTTCCCTTTTTGGTGAGTTCAGATTGAGTATAGGAAACTATTAAAAACTCTGCCTGCAGGCTCAATTATGCAGGCTTACGTGCGCTGAGCAGAAACACCATCGGGCGCTCTTTCTCTTCATCCAGCGCGGGGTTGGTGGCAATCTGTTCGGCAGAAGGTCCCCACTCGTCAAGGCAGACAATCTCAAATCCGGCGCTAATCAACGCGTTGATCCAGGTTGCCAGCTTGCGGTGTTGTTTTTTAACCCCTTCAGCAAACCAGTTGCTGATACGCTCACCTTCTTGCTGATAATGATTCACCGGCCAGGACAGCTGCCCGGTTTTATCTTTTATCCAGCTCTGGGTGAGTGGCGCAGTATAAATAGGGTGTTCTGCAGAAAAGACCAACATTCCGCCCGGTGTTAATGACTGGTAAATCGTTACCAATAATCGCTCTATATCCTGTAAATAGTGCAGGGCGAGCGAGCTGTAAGCCAGGTCAAAGGAATCTGCTGCCAGCGTAAGCGCTTCAAGATCTTCGCGCTGGTACTGAATACCCTCTCCGGGCGTCATGCTGCGAGCCTGGGCTAACATCTTCTCTGAAATATCAAGACCGACGACACTTGTGGCGTGGTTATCGCGCGCGTAGCGGCAAAACCAGCCGTATCCACAACCTAAATCGAGAACACGCTTACCCTGCAACGAAGGGAGCATAGCCTGTAATGCTGGCCATTCGGGGGCGCCGTCGAGTCCTTTTACGGAGCGATCCAGCGTGGCATATCCGGCAAAGAACTCGGGGTCGTCATAGATATTCTGTGACATCATAATGTCTCCATTCATAAATTATTAAAATTATTTAATCTATATTATTTATGTGGTGTATATTTTGCCGATTATATATTTTTATTGCTAAAGATGTATTGCCACGCGTAACTAAAAAAGCATGTGCGACAAGTCGTAATCTCTGCGCATCATTTCTTACCTGTAAACCTCCATGAATCGTAATTCTGTTTTTGCCGCGACGGCATTATTGCCGCTTTTTATTCTGTTGCCCGGTTGTGCTCCGATGCACGATACCCGCCAGTCGCTCTCACAGCAGACGCCTGCTGCAAACGTTGATACCGCGTTACCCGCGGCATTAAAAAATGGCTGGCCGGATAGCCAATGGTGGAAGGCGTATCACGATCCCCAGCTTGATGCGCTGATTGACAGCACGTTAAAGAACTCGCCTGATATGCAGGTTGCAGAGCAGCGTATTCAACTGGCGGAGGCGCAGGCCAGGGCGGTTGAGGCACAGGATGGTCCGCAGATTGATTTTTCGGCGGACGTCGAGCGCCAGAAAATGTCAGCCGAAGGGCTGATGGGACCGTTTGCCATCACCGATCCCGCGGCGGGCACCACCGGACCGTGGTACACCAATGGCACCCTGGGGTTAACCGCGGGCTGGAATCTGGACCTGTGGGGCAAGAACCGGGCGGAGGTGACGGCACGTATTGGCGCCGTTAAAGCGCGCGAAGCCGAACGCGAGCAAACCCGCCAACTGCTGGCGAGCGGTGTCTCCCGTCTGTACTGGGAATGGCAGACGCAGGCGGCGCTGAAAACCGTGCTGACGCAGATTGAAACGGAGCAGCAGAACGTCATTACCGTCGATCGCGAACTGTATCAAAACGGCCTGACGTCCTCGGTAGAAGGCGTTGAGACCGATATCGATTCCAGCAAAACAGAGCAGCAGCTAAACGACGTCAACGGGAAAATGAAGGTGATCGAAGCGCGATTGAGCGCACTGACCAATACGCAATCCACGTCGTTGAAGCTGCATTCCACGGCGATGCCGGCAGTTCAAAGCCAGTTGCCGTCCCAGTTAGGCTATTCGCTGCTGGCCCGTCGACCGGACTTACAGGCAGCACACTGGTATATTGAGTCTTCACTGAGCAGCATCGATGCGGCGAAAGCGGCGTTTTATCCCGACGTCAACCTGATGGCTTTCCTGCAACAGGACGCCTTGCATCTGAGCGATCTGTTTAGTCATTCCGCCCAGCAAATGGGGGTAACCGCCGGGTTAACGCTACCGATTTTCGATAGCGGCAGGCTGAATGCGAATCTCGACATCACCAAAGCGCAGAGCAACCTGACCGTTGCCAATTACAACAAAGCCGTTGTCGAGGCGGTGAATGATGTCGCGCGCACGGCAACGCAGGTGGATACGCTGGCACAGAAAAATCAGCATCAGCAGCAGATAGAACATGACGCGCAGCGCGTAGTTGGGCTTGCGCAGGCGCGGTTTAACGCCGGGATTATCGCAGGTTCCCGCGTTAGCGAGGCCAAAATTCCGGCGCTGCGTGAACAGTGCAACGGCCTGATTCTACAAGGTCAGTGGCTGGATGCATCTATTCAGTTGACCAGCGCGTTGGGTGGTGGATACCACGCTTCGTAATATAACCACCCGGTAGACATTGCACTACCGGGTTGTACTTTCGCTGCTGCGTTTTTTTAACCACCAGCGTGCGCCTACAACCAGCACGATCACCACAACCAGCCATATCCAGTGCTTAATATGCTGATCGAGATTGTGCAACCACGGTGCGATGACTTCTCCCCCGACGTAGCCCAGGGTGGTAAATATCAATGCCCACACCAACGCGCCCAGAATGTTTAATGGCAGAAAAATTTTGGGCGGCAAATGGCTTGCGCCAATCAGTAACGGCCCGATCACGCGAAAACCATACATAAAACGGGTGCCAATCACGAACAGATACGGCCGACGCTGGATCATTTTCTGCGCCCGGCGGATCTTGTCTTGATGTTTTGAGAAACGACGTAAAATTTTTCCGCCGTAACGACGACCAAGCAGATACAGCAACTGATCGCCAATCATGCCACCCAGCGCCACAGAGATAACCACCAGAGGAAACTTGAGTAATCCCTGATGTGCTGCCACGCCGCCCAGCAGGGTAATGGTTTCACCTTCGGCCATACTGCCAATGACCAGTGCGGCATAACCGTAATGTGCAATAAGACTGTTTATATCCATACGTCTGGATGACCTCCTGACGTTAAGCATACACCCTGTGAATCATCAGTGGGGTAAAAGCCCTGAATTAGCGGTTCGTCATTTTTGGTGTTGTACAAAAAATAATCCAAAGCTGGATTATACTTGAACTGTTGAGGTCCGGAGCTGGCAAGAAGGGGGCGGTATGAACCATGTCTGGGGGCTATTTTCCCATCCCAATCGTGAAATGCACGTGATCAACAGCGAAAACGAAAGCGTTTCGCATCACTATACCCACCATGTCCTGCTGATGGCGGCAATCCCGGTTATTTGCGCATTTATTGGTACCACGCAAATCGGCTGGAATTTTGGCGACGGCAACGTATTACAGTTATCCCTGTTGACTGGATTTGTGATGGCAATTCTGTTTTACGGTGTGATGCTGGCAGGCGTGGCCGTTATGGGCAGGGTTATCTGGTGGATGGCGCGTAATTATCCGCAGCGTCCTTCGCTGGCACACTGTATGGTCTTTGCCGGTTATGTTGCCACACCGCTGTTTTTAAGTGGATTAGTGGCGTTGTATCCGCTGGTCTGGCTGTGTGCTTTAGTGGGAACGATCGCGCTGTTTTACACCGGTTATTTGCTCTATCTCGGCATTCCGACTTTCCTCAATATTACCAAAGAGGAAGGGCTGAGCTTTTCCAGCTCAACGCTGGCAATCGGCGTTCTGGTGCTTGAGGTTCTGCTGGCGATTACGGTGATACTGTGGGGGTATGGATACCGATTGTTCTAAGGTAACAACCTGTCTGCACTGCGTTGCTGGTGTAAAAGCCAGCAATGCAGCATTTCGAGATGATTCTCCTGTGGCGGCAACGCTGTCGGGTCGTTATGATGCCTGAGCTAGCTTGAGATTATTCTCTATCTCGGGCGGTGTGCGTTATGACGTGCGTGAACCATTATCAGAAATCTCATCATGCTTAAATTCCGAGTTTCATTATTAAGCCTTGCCCTGGTGCTGGCAGTTCCTTTTGCACCCCAAGCCGTGGCGAAAACGGCGGCTACCGCAGCGGCCTCTCAGCCCGAGATTGCGTCTGGTAGTGCGATGATTGTTGATTTGAATACCAACAAGGTCATCTATTCGAACCATCCGGATCTTGTGCGTCCGATTGCGTCGATCACCAAATTAATGACGGCGATGGTGGTGCTGGATGCACGACTGCCGCTGAACGAAAAGCTGAAAGTGGACATCAGCCAGACGCCGGAGATGAAAGGCATTTACTCTCGTGTGCGACTGAACAGTGAAATCAGCCGTAAAGATATGCTGCTGCTGGCGCTGATGTCATCAGAAAATCGCGCGGCGGCAAGCCTGGCGCATCATTATCCTGGCGGTTATAACGCCTTTATCAACGCGATGAACGCCAAAGCGAAATCACTGGGGATGACCCAGACACGTTTTGTGGAGCCGACTGGGTTATCCATTCATAACGTCTCGACCGCCCGTGATTTAACCAAACTGCTGATTGCCAGCAAACAGTATCCGCTGATTGGTCAGTTAAGTACGACACGTGAGGATATGGCGACCTTTGCCAACCCGGCGTATACGCTGCCGTTCCGTAACACCAACCATCTGGTGTACCGCGATAACTGGAATATTCAGCTCACCAAAACCGGCTTTACCAACGCGGCGGGTCACTGTCTGGTGATGCGCACGGTGATTAACAACAAACCGGTTGCGCTGGTGGTGATGGATGCCTTTGGTAAATACACCCACTTTGCCGATGCCAGCCGTTTACGCACCTGGATCGAAACCGGAAAAGTGATGCCTGTTCCAGCGGCAGCGCTGAGCTATAAAAAGCAAAAAGCCGCACAGATGGCGGCGACGGGTTCGGCGACGGGCGAGCAAACCGCGCAAAACGATTAAACCCTAGACCAGACAAGCGTAGCGCCTCCGGCAACGTACCCGGTGGCGCTTTTGCTTATCGAGCCTACGACTCTTTCCAGAACTTCTGCTTACTGGTCTTGCCGATGCCCGGGTTCATGCTGTTGGTCGGATCGTTTTCGCGATAAAAACGCGTCAATGTTTCCGGCGCTTTGTACAGATGCCCCACGTTATGCTCTGCCGGGTATTGCGCCCCGCGAGCCTGTAACAGTTCCAGCATGTGCTCTTTCAACGCGTGCGCATCCACGCCTTTCTTCACAATGTAATCCTGATGGAAGACGTAGCACATAAAGTGGCCGTAATAGAGCTTATGCACCAACTTACTGTCGATGTCTGCGGGCAGATGCTCATACCATTCGGTGTCGTTACGGCGCAACGCGATATCCAGCGCCAGAATATCTTCGACCTCATCTGCATGGACGGCCTGATAGCGAATGGCTGCGCCAGCCGCCGCAAAACGGTGCAAAAAGGCCTTGCTGCCTTCTTCTGGCGTACAGGCAAAAAAGTCACCTTCGGCGCTTTTGAAAAACTCGGTCAGCCAGCTTTGCGCCTCGGCTACACCGCCACCGGCCATTTTTAACAGCAGGTGGTGTTCGTATTTATCGCGCCAGCTTTTCATCCGTGCCGGTAAATGGCTGGGGAATAAATGACCAAATTTTTGCATTGCGCGGTCGGTGAAGTGCGGGCGGAAAATTTTTACTTTTTCCAGCATCGCGTCGGTGCGACCTTTCAGGGTAAAGAAGAACGGCATTTTGTCGGTGCCGAGCTTGTCGATCATCAAAAACGTATCTTTGCCGTATTGCTCGGCAATGTCGTAAATATCGCGGTGCATATATTCACCGGCGACCGGCAGGTGTTCAAACTTCGCCAGAATATGACGGCGGATCTCCGTCAGCACCTCTGGCTGATTGGTGCCGATATAAAATACCTGCTGATTTTTCTCGGCTTCAAAGGTGTCCAGACGCACCGCAAACACCGCGAGTTTGCCCGCGCAACCGGAGGATTCAAACAGTCGATCCGGATCGGCGTTATAGCGCGCAGGGGTATCGGCTTCAATGTCTCTGACGCGGGTAATGTAATCGTGGTCGTGCGCGTGACGCCCGTCGTGGCGAACATCGTCATCTTTAATGCGTTCGTCATCGAGTTTACTGAGGATCTGCTCCGGAGTCTGGCCCAGTTCGATACCCAGATGGTTGACCAGCTGTAGTTTGCCCTGTTCGTCAATACGCGCAAACAGCGACATCTCGGTGTACGCCGGACCGCGCTGCACCAGCGAGCCGCCGGAGTTGTTGCAAATCCCGCCAATAACAGATGCACCAATGCAGGAGGAACCAATGACCGAATGCGGCTCACGCCCAAATGGCTTAAGTGCTTTTTCCAGTGAATAGAGGGTTGTGCCGGGATAAGCCAGCACCTGTTCGCCTTTGCCTATGACGTGCAGCTTGTCGAGGCGCAGGGTGCTGATAATAACAATCTCGCGATCGTAGTCATTGCCGCTCGGCGTAGAACCTTCGGTCAGTCCGGTATTGGCGGCCTGCATCAGAATAATTTTGTCGGCGATGACGCAGGCGTTCAGGACGCGCCACAGTTCCAGCAGAGATCCAGGAAAGACGACGGCTAATGCGTCGCCCTGACCCGAGCGAAAGCCCTTGCGATAGCGGGCGGTTTTAGACGGATCGGTAAGCAGGTGTGAATGGCCCACCAGACGGGCCAGTTCATTAAGTAACGCTTTATTATCGGTTGTTGTAATGGAAGACATTCTCCACTCCTTGTGGTGGGACAAAATATCAGAAACAAGCATAGCGCCTGGTATGACAATACGCTTTCTCATTCAGGTTGTCTCTGAATTGGCTGTGCTTCATTTATCCCAGTATTGAAAATTAGGAGAATAACCTTAGCTTTCTTTACCTCTCCCGTTTAGGCTTACGGCAAACTGCGGTTTTTGTTATATTTTCGCTGCCTCGTCGGGAATAAATAAAGAGAGAATCAACATGAAATGGCTTTGTTCTGTAGGTATCGCGGTAGGCTTGGCGTTGCAGCCAGCGCTGGCGGACTCCTTGTTTGGTAACCATCCGCTGACCCCTGAGGCGCGGGATGCATTTGTTACCGATTTACTCAAACAGATGACCGTCGATGAGAAGATCGGGCAATTACGTTTGATAAGCGTCGGGCCTGATAACCCGAAAGAAGCCATCCGTGAGATGATCAAAGACGGGCAGGTCGGGGCGATTTTTAACACCGTCACCCGCGAGGATATCCGCAAAATGCAGGATCAGGTGATGGAACTCAGCCGCCTGAAAATTCCTCTTTTCTTCGCCTATGATGTGCTGCACGGCCAGCGTACCGTGTTCCCGATAAGCCTCGGTCTGGCGTCATCGTTTAATCTGGATGCGGTCAGAACGGTGGGGCGTGTCTCTGCCTATGAAGCCGCAGACGATGGCCTGAATATGACCTGGGCACCGATGGTTGATGTCTCCCGCGATCCGCGCTGGGGACGTGCGTCAGAAGGTTTTGGTGAAGATACTTACCTGACCGCCACGATGGGGAAAACCATGGTGGAAGCGATGCAGGGTAAAAGCCCGGCCGACAGATATTCCGTGATGACCAGCGTCAAACACTTCGCGGCCTATGGCGCGGTAGAAGGCGGGAAAGAGTACAACACCGTTGATATGAGTCCGCAGCGTTTGTTTAACGACTATATGCCGCCGTACAAAGCCGGACTGGATGCCGGGAGCGGTGCGGTGATGGTGGGGCTTAACTCGCTGAACGGCACACCTGCGACCTCTGATGCCTGGCTGCTGAAAGATGTGCTGCGCGATGAGTGGGGTTTTAAAGGGATTACCGTGTCCGATCACGGCGCAATTAAAGAGCTGATTAAGCACGGTACCGCCTCGGATCCTGAAGACGCGGTGCGCGTGGCGATCAAATCCGGCATTAACATGAGCATGAGCGATGAGTATTACAGTAAGTATCTGCCGGGTCTGATTAAGTCAGGCAAGGTGACGATGGCTGAACTGGACGATGCTGCGCGTCATGTATTGAACGTAAAATATGATATGGGGCTGTTTAACGATCCGTACAGCCATCTGGGGGCCAAAGAGTCTGACCCGCAGGACACCAACGCGGAAAGCCGTTTACACCGTAAAGACGCGCGTGAAGTCGCACGCGAAAGCCTGGTGCTGCTGAAAAACCGCCTGGAAACGCTGCCGCTGAAGAAATCAGGGACCGTAGCGGTCGTGGGGCCGCTGGCTGACAGCAAGCGTGATGTGATGGGCAGCTGGTCTGCGGCAGGCGTTGCCGATCAGTCGGTGACGGTGCTGACGGGGATTAAAAATGCGCTGGGTGATAAAGGCAAAGTGGTGTACGCCAAAGGGGCGAATATCACCAACGATAAAGGTATTGTTGATTTCCTCAATCTGTATGAAGAGGCGGTGAAAGTTGATCCGCGCTCGCCGCAGGCAATGATTGATGAAGCGGTCAAGGCCGCGCAGCAGTCTGACGTAGTGGTCGCCGTGGTCGGTGAAGCGCAGGGCATGGCGCATGAAGCGTCCAGCCGCACCGATATCACTATTCCGCAAAGCCAGCGTGATCTGATTACCGCGCTGAAAGCCACTGGCAAACCACTGGTGCTGGTGCTGATGAACGGTCGTCCGCTGGCACTGGTGAAAGAAGACCAGCAGGCCGATGCAATTCTGGAAACCTGGTTTGCCGGGACGGAAGGCGGTAACGCCATTGCCGATGTGCTGTTTGGTGATTACAACCCGTCGGGGAAACTGCCGATGTCTTTCCCGCGTTCTGTCGGGCAGATCCCGGTCTATTACAGCCACCTGAATACCGGTCGTCCGTATAACGCCGATAAGCCAAATAAATACACCTCACGCTACTTTGACGAAGCCAACGGTCCGCTGTATCCCTTTGGTTATGGCCTGAGCTACACCACGTTTACGGTTTCTGATGTGAAGCTCTCTGCGCCGACGATGAAACGTGATGGCACCGTCACCGCCAGCGTGCAGGTCACCAACACCGGCAAACGCGAAGGGGCGACGGTGATTCAGATGTATTTACAGGACGTAACCGCGTCTATGAGTCGCCCTGTCAAACAGCTGAAAGGCTTTGAGAAGGTCAATCTCAAACCGGGTGAGACGCAAACCGTCAGTTTCCCGATTGATATTGAGGCGCTGAAATACTGGAACCAGCGTATGCAATACGATGTCGAGCCGGGCAAATTCAACGTCTTTATCGGCGTGGATTCCGCCAGAGTGAAGCAGGGCGAGTTTGAACTGCTGTAATTGATTAGCGACGAAAAAGGCCGGTTTACCGGCCTTTTCTTTTGGTTCTGACCCGATGTTATCGATCGCCCGATAACAGCTAATCATTTCTCTCGTTATCACCCAATTACCAGGTTAAGGCCTAATTTTTCGACTATGCTTTTTCCTCAAGTCTCTGAAAAGGGCAGTAAAAGGATGAGGAGAGCAGCATGATAATCTCAAAGATCTGGACGGGTTCGCTGGCGCTGTTTGCCGCGATGAGCTTACCCCTACAGGCCGCATCACCCGTCACGGTGGGATCAAAAATTGATACTGAAGGGGCGCTGCTCGGCAATATTATCTTGCAGGTGCTCGAAAGCCACGGCGTGAAAACCGTCAACAAAGTTCAGTTGGGAACCACACCTGTCGTGCGCGGGGCCATCACCTCCGGCGAGCTGGATATTTATCCGGAATATACCGGAAACGGGGCGTTCTTCTTTAAAGACGAGAATGACCCGGCATGGAAAAATGCGCAGGCCGGTTATGAAAAAGTCAAAAAACTGGATGCAGAACAGAACAAACTGGTCTGGCTAACGCCTGCGCCTGCCAATAACACCTGGACCATTGCGGTTCGTCAGGATGTAGCCGAAAAGAATAAGCTGGTTTCGTTGGCTGACCTGGGACGCTACCTGAAAGACGGCGGGACGTTCAAACTGGCCGCCTCGGCGGAGTTTATCGAACGTGCGGACGCGCTGCCCGCGTTTGAAAAAGCCTACGATTTTAAGCTCAATCAGAATCAGCTTTTATCACTGGCAGGGGGAGACACCGCGGTGACCATTAAAGCTGCAGCGCAGCAAACTTCGGGTGTCAATGCCGCAATGGCCTACGGCACCGACGGTCCTGTTGCGGCGCTGGGATTGCAAACGCTAAGCGATCCCAAAGGCGTTCAGCCTATCTATGCCCCTGCGCCGGTCGTGCGCGAATCGGTATTGCAGGCCTATCCGCAAATGGCAGAGTGGCTGCAGCCGGTTTTTGCCAGTCTCGATGAAAAAACGCTGCAACAGCTTAATGCCAGTATCGCCGTTGAAGGGCTGGATGCGAAAAAAGTCGCAGCAGATTACCTGAAGCAAAAAGGATGGGTGAAGTAACGGAATTTGCATCAGGTGAGTGTGGTGTCAAAGATGTCTGTCAATCGGGTGCTGCTGCTGCTGGTGGTTTTAACCATGGCTGCGGCGGCGCTGCCTTTCATTAGCTACGCCCCCAATCGACTGGTTTCCGGTGAGGGCCGACAACTCTGGGAACTCTGGCCCGATTTCGTGTGGGGGGTGGCGGCGGTATTTTTGCTGCTGCTTGCTCTGTGTTTTATACCGGGAAACGCAGGCAACGTATTAACCCTGATGGTGGTGCAACTGCTGCTGATTGCGGTGCTGATTGCCGCCGGTAAAACGGCTACCGGGCTTGCGCAGACGGGAAGTCCTCTGGCCAGAACCAGCCTGGGCAGCGGATTCTGGCTTGGGCTGGGATTAATGCTGCTGGCTCTCAGCGACGCGATTCGTCGACTCACCGCAAGGCCACTGTGGCGCTGGTTATTGCATATGCAAATAGCCGCCGTCCCCGTTGCGCTACTGATGACCGGGATGTTCAACGACCTTTCACTGCTCAAAGAGTATACCAATCGCCAGGATGTCTTTGACGACGCGCTGGTGCAACATCTGACTATCTTGTTCGGAACCGTGCTGCCTGCGCTGTTGATTGGCATCCCGCTGGGTATCTGGTGCGCTTTTTCGACGTCTCGCCAGGGGCCGGTATTCGCTGTACTGAACATCATCCAGACCATCCCCTCCGTGGCGCTGTTTGGCCTGCTGATAGCGCCGCTTGCCGGGCTGGTTCAGCATTTTCCCTGGTTAGGTGCACTAGGCGTTGCCGGAACCGGGCTGGCCCCGGCGCTGATTGCGCTGGTGCTGTACGCGCTACTGCCGCTGGTGCGTGGCGTGGTGGCGGGATTGAATCAGGTTCCGCGCGATGTACTGGAAAGCGCCCGGGCAATGGGGATGAGCCCGCGTCAGCGTTTTTGCGCGGTACAGCTCCCGCTGGCATTGCCGGTCTTTTTGCGCAGTTTGCGGGTGGTGATGGTGCAGACGGTGGGGATGGGCGTCATTGCCGCGCTGATTGGCGCGGGAGGATTTGGCGCGCTGGTTTTCCAGGGATTGCTCAGCAGTGCCGTCGATTTAGTATTGCTGGGCGTGGCTCCGGTGGTGGTTCTGGCGGTGCTGATCGATGCCCTGTTTGATTTAGGTTTATCCCTGCTGAAGGTGAACGTTGATGATTGAATTTAACCATGTTAGTAAAACCTTTGCCCAGCAAAACGCGGTCAACGATCTCAACCTGCATTTTCGCGAAGGTAGCTTTTCGGTATTGATTGGGACGTCGGGTTCGGGGAAGTCCACCACGCTAAAAATGATTAACCGCCTGGTGGAGCATGACAGTGGGACGATCCGCTTTGCTGGTGAAGAAATCCGCAGTCTGCCGGTGCTGGAGTTAAGACGGCGGATGGGCTACGCCATTCAGTCTATTGGATTGTTTCCGCACTGGACCGTTGCGCAGAACATTGCCACCGTGCTGAAGTTACAAAAATGGTCGCGATCGCGTATTGATGACCGAACAGATGAACTGATGGCGTTGCTGGGGCTGGAAGAGGGACTGCGTCACCGTTATCCGCATCAGCTCTCCGGTGGGCAACAGCAGCGGGTCGGGGTGGCGCGTGCGCTGGCTGCCGATCCTCAGGTGCTGCTGATGGATGAACCCTTTGGTGCGCTGGATCCGGTTACGCGCAGTGCGTTACAGCAGGAGATGACCCGGATCCACCGCCTGCTGGGGCGTACCATTGTGCTGGTCACCCATGATATCGACGAGGCGCTAAGGCTGGCGGAGCATCTGGTGCTGATGGACGCAGGCCTGGTGGTGCAACAAGGCACGCCGCTATCGATGCTGACCGCTCCGGCGAACGATTTCGTGCAAAATTTCTTTGGCCACAGCGAACTGGGCGTACGGCTGCTGGCACTGCGCACCGTGGGTGATTTTACCCGTCGACATCAGCAATTAGGCGGTGAGCCGCTGGTGGATGATATGACGCTC
Organism: Citrobacter sp. FP75; assembly: GCF_018342065.1. Lineage (GTDB taxonomy): Bacteria > Pseudomonadota > Gammaproteobacteria > Enterobacterales > Enterobacteriaceae > Citrobacter. The sequence continues at coordinate 482,283 of NZ_JAFDOE010000003.1, forward strand.
CGTGACGCGCTCTCCGTTTTTGTGGCGCGAGGTTGCGACGTTTTGCCGGTGGTTGACGCACAGGGGGCGGCTTGCGGAACGCTTCATTTTCAGGATTTACTTTCACCGAGGCCGCACCGTGAAACGTCTGTCTGATCCGCTGCTGTGGTTGGTTATCTGCTTTCTGCTGCTGCTGGCGGGCTTACCGCATAGCCAGGTGCTGTTTAGCGCGTGGTTTCCACAGTTGCCGCGCCCGGTTTATCAGCAGGAGAGTTTTCTGGCGCTGGCGCTGGCCCATTTTAGTCTGGTCGGGGTCTCGAGCCTGGTGGCGGTGATCATTGGCATGGGGGCAGGGATTGCGGTGACCCGTTCATGGGGAACCGAGTTCAGACCATTGGTGGAAACCATTGCCGCGGTGGGGCAAACCTTTCCTCCGGTCGCCGTGCTGGCCATCGCCGTTCCGGTAATGGGATTTGGCCCGGAGCCGGCCATCATTGCGCTGATTTTATACGGCGTGTTACCGATTTTACAGGCGACGCTGGCAGGGCTGGGTGGGGTACCGGCCAGCGTGATGGACATTGCCAGTGGGATGGGAATGAGTCGTGGGCAACGGCTACGTAAAGTGGAGCTGCCGCTGGCCGCTCCGGTCATTGTGGCCGGAATTCGCACGTCGGTGATTATTAATATTGGTACCGCAACGATAGCCTCAACCGTGGGCGCAAACACGCTGGGCACGCCAATTATTATCGGGCTTAGCGGGTTCAATACCGCCTATGTGATACAAGGCGCGCTGCTGGTCGCATTGGCGGCGATCATTGTCGATCGCGGCTTTGAGCGCTTAGCGCAGCGCCTTACCCGGCACGTAAAATAAAGGTATAACCTGCAAGCATTACACCGCCGATACCGCCGATGGCCATCAGCAGGAAGAGGGTGATCACACCGATTTTAGCTGCGCTCATGATGTACTCCTTATGTTAATAGAAGGATTGTACACGTTTGTTAATGAAATATTAAATACCGAGTGGATAAATATCGTGGCCCAGCGCACGCCACTCCGTTAATTGCTGCTGTTGCGTCGGCGTCTGGTTATCGCCACACCAGACCAGTAATGTCCGGCCTTCAAACAGTTCCGGTCTTAGCTGATTTAGCGAGTGGGCCAGCACGTCAATCCGCCACCCCTGCTGGCTGGCGACCCAGCCTTCCAGCCATAGCCGGGTGGTATCGTGAATATTCCAGCCGACGACCAGCGCATCTTTACCCTGTTTCTTACGGGCTGAGGCGAGGCAAATCGCAATGTAGTTAATAAGCACGCCGTCGAGGATACCAAGCAGTGCCTGAAGAATAGGTTGCTGGCATTGCAGGCGTCGGCGCAAAGGAATGAACAGATGGGTGTTAAGCGTTTGCGCGGGATAATCCTGGCCACGCTCTTTGATCCACAGTCTGAGGCTATGCAGATTATTACTTTGCAAATAGCTCAACAGCGTTTCTTGCTGCTCACGCCAGCCGTTGTGTACATCAATGCTCTCGTTGCTGAGCAATGTTTTCACCTTGCTAACTTGAACACCGTTGTTTATCCAGCGTTTTATCTCACGGATCCTGTCGATGTCCGCATCGTTAAACAGACGATGACCGCCGTCTGTACGCTGTGGTTTCAGTAATCCATAACGCCTCTGCCACGCACGTAAAGTGACAGGATTGATATCACAAAGCAAAGCCACTTCACCTATGGTGTAAAGCGCCATTTGTCGTCTCACTCTTGCTCGCGAGGTCCCAGTTTTACTTTAGACGCTCTTTTGCGAACCAGGTAGTTTTGTTTGTTTTTTGCTCAGAGAACGGGTGATTTTGTAATCACACCCACGCTTTTGAGTGATCGTTCTCACAATTTCCTTTTTTTTTGCAACAGTTCAAAGAAAGTTACGCGCAGCCCATGTATGTTACGCGCTTTTAAGAAGACTGTGGTTGGCGGGTATGTACGAGTTTAATCTGGTGTTGCTGCTGCTACAGCAGATGTGCGTGTTTCTCGTTATCGCGTGGCTGATGAGCAAAACGCGTTTATTTATCCCTCTGATGCAGGTAACTATCCGACTGCCGCACAAACTCCTTTGCTACGTCACCTTTTCTATCTTCTGCATTCTCGGCACCTATCTGGGGCTGCATATTGAAGACTCCATTGCCAACACCCGTGCTATTGGCGCGGTGATGGGCGGCTTGCTTGGCGGTCCGGTTGTTGGGGGGCTGGTCGGTCTGACCGGTGGTCTGCATCGTTATTCGATGGGCGGGATGACGGCGCTGAGCTGCATGATCTCAACCATTGTCGAGGGGTTACTCGGAGGACTGGTACACAGCGTACTGACTCGTCGAGGTCGTACCGATAAAGTCTTTAGTCCGTTGACGGCTGGTGCTATCACCTTTTTTGCCGAACTGGTGCAGATGCTGATCATTTTATTGATTGCACGTCCCTTTGATAATGCGCTACATCTGGTGAGCAATATTGCCGCGCCGATGATGGTCACCAATACCGTGGGTGCGGCATTGTTTATGCGCATTTTGCTCGACAAACGGGCCATGTTTGAAAAATACACTTCGGCTTTTTCTGCCACCGCGCTAAAAGTTGCCGCCTCAACGGAAGGGATTTTGCGGCAGGGATTTAACGAGGTTAATAGCATGAAGGTCGCCCAGGTGCTGTACGAGGAGCTGGACATCGGCGCAGTCGCCATCACAGATCGTGATAAGCTGCTGGCTTTCACCGGAATTGGTGACGACCATCATCTGCCCGGTAGGCCGATTTCTTCCTCTTATACCCAAAAGGCGATTGAAACCGGAGAAGTGGTTTATGCTGACGGGAACGAAGTGCCTTACCGTTGCTCGCTGCATCCGCAATGCAAATTAGGTTCGACGCTGGTGATCCCTCTGCGTGGTGAAAACCAGCGGGTGATGGGGACCATTAAACTGTATGAAGCCAAAAACCGCTTGTTTAGCTCGATTAACCGCACGCTTGGCGAAGGGATTGCGCAACTGCTGTCGGCACAGATCCTCGCTGGGCAATATGAGCGCCAAAAAGCGATGCTCACGCAGTCAGAAATTAAGCTCCTGCATGCGCAGGTAAACCCTCACTTTCTGTTTAACGCACTCAATACGATTAAAGCCGTGATCCGCCGCGACAGCGAACAGGCCAGTCAGCTGGTGCAATATCTCTCGACCTTCTTTCGCAAAAATTTAAAACGCCCGTCAGAGATTGTGACGCTGGCCGATGAGATTGAACATGTAAACGCCTACCTGCAAATTGAAAAGGCACGATTCCAGTCGCGTCTGCAGGTCACGTTAACCGTACCGGATGAACTTTCGCATCAGCAACTGCCTGCCTTTACCCTGCAGCCCATCGTGGAGAATGCCATTAAACATGGCACCTCGCAGTTGCTCGACACCGGAGAAGTCTCTATTACTGCTCGACGCGAAGGGCAGTATCTGATGCTGGATATCGAAGATAATGCTGGGCTGTATCTGCCGACAACCGAAGCCAGCGGACTGGGGATGAATCTGGTGGATAAACGACTGCGAGAGCGGTTTGGCGATGATTTTGGCATCACCGTACTGTGTGACCCCGACCACTTTACCCGAATCACTTTACGACTTCCCCTGGAGGAACTGGCATGATCAAAGTGTTGATTGTGGATGACGAACCGTTAGCGCGGGAAAATCTGCGGATCCTGTTGCAGGAGCAAAGCGACATTGAGATTGTGGGGGAATGTTCGAATGCGGTGGAAGCCATCGGCGCGGTACATAAATTACGCCCGGATGTGCTGTTTCTCGATATTCAGATGCCGCGCATTAGCGGCCTGGAAATGGTCGGCATGCTCGATCCAGAACATCGCCCGTATATCGTTTTTCTGACCGCTTTCGATGAGTACGCGGTGAAAGCCTTTGAAGAGCATGCTTTTGATTATTTGCTCAAGCCAATAGAAGAAACCCGGCTGGAGAAAACGCTGGTCCGTTTACGTCAGGAGCGCACGAAGCAGGATGTGTCGGTGTTGCCGGAAAACCAGCAGGCGTTGAAATTTATCCCGTGTTCCGGACATAGTCGCATTTATCTGCTGCAAATGGATGATGTCGCTTTTGTCAGCAGCCGTATGAGCGGCGTCTTTGTCACCAGTAGCGACGGTAAAGAAGGCTTTACCGAGCTTACGCTGAGAACGCTGGAGAGTCGTACACCGCTGTTGCGCTGCCATCGACAATACCTGGTTAACATGGCGCAGTTGCAGGAAATTCGCCTGGAAGATAATGGTCAGGCTGAGCTGATTCTACGTAACGGTCTGACCGTGCCGGTGAGTCGCCGTTATCTTAAAAGCCTAAAAGAGGCGATTGGCCTGTAAAACTGATACACTGCGCGCCATTGCATCATCGACAGTTGAAGGCTCTATGCTAAGTAACGACATTCTTCGTAGCCTGCGCTACACCCTGAAAGCGAACAATAACGACATGGTGCGGATCCTTGCGCTTGCTGACATGGAATCCACCTCCGCAGGTTTCGATACCTGGATGACGAAAGAAGATGAAGACGGGTTTGTTCGCTGCCCGGACATCATTCTCTCCGGTTTTTTAAACGGCCTGATCTACCATTTGCGCGGTAAAGATGATTCGGCGCCTGAACTGGCGCTTGAGCGTCGTGTGAATAACAATACAGTACTGAAAAAGCTGCGTATCGCCTTTTCACTGAAAACCGATGATATTCTGGCTATTATGACCGAGCAGAAATTCCGCGTGTCGATGCCGGAAATTACCGCCATGATGCGCGCGCCGGACCATAAAAACTACCGCGAGTGTGGGGATCAGTTTTTACGCTATTTCCTGCGTGGTTTGACCAGGCGAGTGCACAGCGCGAAAGCGTAAAAAAAGCTGGCGACCACGGATAAAACCGGGTCGCCGGTGTGATTATTTTACTTCTTTAAATCCCGCCGCTTCCATTACCGTTTGCATTTGTTTCATGCTGATATTTTTATCGGCTTCCTCAGAAACCTTCATCCCGGAAATCGCCTGCAACGCTTTCATATCGATTTTTTCCATATCAATGGAAACATTTTCCTGCGCGTAGGTGTCTGCGTAGGTGAGCTTTTCTTCTACGCCAGCAATATTGCGATATTTGGCGCTTAATGCGTCGAATATTTTTGCCGCATCTTCTTTATTGGTGGCGCCCACAGATGCATAGCTGATTTTGCTTTCTGACGTTTGCTTCAGAACTTTGTCGCCCTTATAAGTATAAATAATTGTAATGTCCGCACCGTTAAGGTTGGCGTTGAATTTTTTGGTTTCTTCTTTCTCGCCACATCCTGCCAGGGAAAAAACCAGAACCGACGCTACGGCCACCGTAAATAATTTTTTTAACGCTTTCATGTAAAACTCCATTTTATGATTATCGAATATCAGTGCGGCATAGGATAAGGCGAATACCTGTGACGGAGCAGTCCGGAAATGGAGTAGGGGGAGTATTTCAGATTAGGGAACTCATGCGATAAAAAAGCGCTGCGGTTGCAGCGCTTGAGATGTTTAATTTATTTCACCTGTTGACCCGGTTTTGCGCCTTCGTCAGGGCTTAGCAGGAAGATATCTTTCCCGCCAGGACCTGCCGCCATCACCATCCCTTCAGAAATTCCGAAGCGCATTTTGCGCGGTGCCAGGTTAGCAACCATAATGGTCTGGCGACCAATCAGCACCTGCGGGTCCGGGTAAGCTGAACGGATACCGGAGAAGACATTACGCTTTTCACCGCCCAGATCCAGCGTCAGACGCAGCAGTTTGTCAGAACCTTCCACGAACTCGGCGTTTTCAATCAGCGCTACGCGCAGGTCAACTTTGGCAAAGTCGTCAAAGGTGATGGTTTCCTGAATCGGGTCATCCGCCAGTGGGCCAGTTACCGGTGCGGCAGCGGCTTTCACTTCTTCTTTGGACGCCTCAACCAGCGCTTCAACCTGTTTCATGTCGATGCGATTGTAGAGTGCTTTGAAGGTGTTAACCTTGTGGCCGAGCAGCGGCTGCTGAATGGCATCCCAGGTCAGTTCGCTGTTCAGGAACGCTTCGACACGCTCGCTCAACGTTGGCAGAACTGGCTTCAGGTAGGTCATCAGGACGCGGAACAGGTTGATACCCATGGAGCAAATTGCCTGCAGATCGGCATCACGGCCCTCCTGTTTAGCAACAACCCACGGAGCCTGTTCGTCAACGTAGCGGTTAGCCACGTCGGCCAGTGCCATAATTTCACGAACGGCTTTACCGAATTCACGGTTTTCCCATGCTTCACCAATCACCGCTGCGGCGTCGGTAAAGGTTTTGTACAGCGCCGGGTCGGCCAGTTCAGCCGCCAGCACGCCGTCAAAACGCTTACTGATAAAGCCCGCGTTACGGGAGGCCAGGTTGACCACTTTGTTGACGATATCAGCGTTGACGCGCTGGACAAAATCTTCCAGATTCAGGTCGATGTCATCAATACGTGAAGAAAGCTTCGCCGTGTAATAGTAGCGCAGGCTGTCGGCGTCGAAGTGCTTCAGCCAGGTGCTGGCCTTAATGAAGGTACCGCGAGATTTTGACATCTTCGCACCGTTCACCGTCACATAACCGTGGACGAACAGGTTGGTCGGCTTACGGAAGTTGCTGCCTTCCAGCATGGCAGGCCAGAACAGGCTGTGGAAGTAGACGATATCTTTGCCGATGAAGTGATACAGCTCGGCATAGGAATCTTTCTTCCAGTACTCATCAAAACTGGTGGTGTCGCCGCGCTTGTCGCACAGGTTTTTGAACGAGCCCATGTAGCCAATTGGCGCATCCAGCCAGACGTAGAAGTACTTGCCTGGCGCGTTCGGGATTTCAAAACCGAAGTACGGTGAGTCGCGGGAAATATCCCACTGCTGCAGGCCGGATTCAAACCATTCCTGCATTTTGTTCGCTACTTGCTCCTGCAACGCGCCGCTGCGCGTCCATGCCTGCAGCATTTCGCTAAATGAAGGCAGATCAAAGAAGAAGTGTTCGGAGTCACGCATTACCGGCGTAGCGCCAGAAACTACGGATTTCGGCTCGATAAGTTCGGTTGGGCTGTAGGTCGCGCCACAAACTTCACAGTTATCGCCGTACTGATCCGCAGCCTTACATTTCGGGCAGGTGCCTTTGACGAAACGATCCGGCAGGAACATGCCTTTTTCCGGATCGTACAGCTGGGAGATAGTGCGGTTTTTAATAAAACCGTTCTCCTTCAGGCGCGTGTAAATAAGCTCGGACAACTCACGGTTCTCATCGCTGTGCGTGGAGTGATAGTTGTCGTAGCTGATGTCAAAACCTGCAAAATCAGTCTGATGCTCCTGACTCATTTCACCGATCATCTGCTCAGGTGTAATGCCAAGCTGCTGGGCTTTCAGCATGATTGGCGTACCGTGTGCGTCGTCTGCGCAGATGAAGTTTACCTGGTGGCCGCGCATTCGCTGGTAACGGACCCAGACATCAGCCTGGATGTGCTCCAGCATATGGCCGAGGTGGATAGAGCCGTTGGCGTACGGCAGCGCGCACGTTACCAGAATTTTCTTCGCGACTTGAGTCATAGTGGGCAATTACTTCTTTTGTAGTGAAAAGGGCTTTGATAGTACCAAAATGGTAATTACTGCGCCAAGTGATAAGGGCATTTATCCTTAAATGAATAATTGTCGCGGTTGGAGTAAACTACCCGATGACAATCGTCTTTTCAGAACAACAAAAAGGAGTCGGGATGAACGCACAATCCCAGGCCAAATCACCAGAAACCCTGCGCGCGATGGTCGCCGGGACGCTGGCGAATTTTCAGCATTCAACCCTGAAGCATAATCTGACGACGCTAAAAGCGTTGCATCACGTCGCCTGGATGGATGACACGTTGCACGTTGAGCTGGTGATGCCGTTCGTCTGGCACAGCGCGTTTGAGGTATTAAAAGAGCAATGCAGTGCCGATTTATTGCGCATCACCGGCGCGAAAGCCATTGACTGGAAGCTGTCGCACAATATCGCGACGCTGAAACGCGTGAAAAACCAGCCGGGCATCAACGGTGTGAAAAACATTATCGCCGTCAGCTCGGGTAAAGGTGGCGTAGGGAAATCCTCAACAGCCGTAAACCTGGCGCTGGCGCTCGCCGCGGAAGGGGCGAAGGTGGGTATTCTCGATGCCGATATTTATGGCCCGTCTATTCCAACAATGCTCGGGGCAGAAAATCAGCGTCCAACCTCACCGGACGGCACCCATATGGCGCCGATCATGTCTCACGGTCTGGCAACCAACTCTATTGGTTATCTGGTCACTGATGATAATGCCATGGTGTGGCGTGGCCCGATGGCCAGTAAAGCGCTGTTGCAGATGCTGCAAGAAACCTTATGGCCGGATCTCGATTATCTGGTCCTGGATATGCCGCCCGGCACCGGTGACATCCAGCTGACGCTGGCGCAGAACATTCCGGTAACGGGTGCGGTTGTTGTGACCACTCCGCAGGACATTGCATTGATCGATGCGAAAAAAGGCATTGTGATGTTCGAAAAAGTCGAAGTGCCGGTGCTGGGTATTGTTGAGAATATGAGCATGCATATTTGCAGCAACTGCGGTCATCATGAGCCGATCTTCGGTACCGGTGGTGCGCAGAAGCTGGCCGAGCAATATCGCACTCAGCTGTTGGGACAAATGCCGCTGCATATCTCCCTGCGTGAAGATCTCGATCGCGGTACGCCGACGGTTATCAGTCGTCCAGACAGCGAATTCACGGCAATTTACCGCGACCTGGCGGGACGTGTAGCCGCACAGCTCTACTGGCAGGGGGAAGTTATCCCTGGTGAGATTGCCTTTCGCGCTGTCTAAATAGCCATTTACCGTTTTGTTTTTATTATTCACCGCATCAATACATATTGATGCGGTGAATGGGTTATTCATAAAATACCCTTTCTTTATTGTTTGGTTTTTCTTATCAAAAAGTGCGTTATTCCGAAAATAATCGCCAATGCATCATTTAAATTGATCAAATAAACAAAACCAATCTATTATCTAAATTAGTCATAAGGCTGAATTCAGCCATACTGCTAACTAAAGGCAATCCACATTCTGTTCCACACTGATTACAGGAGTTTTGCCCAAAATGAATAAAAACATACTGTTGGGAATCATAGTTCTGACTTATGGATTAAGTACCTCTCTTTTTGCTTCCGACACCGCAACATTGACTATCGATGGGCGTGTTGCAATGCCGACCTGCAGTACCGATATCATTGACACTCAGTTGCAACTGCGTTGCGGTGCTCGTGTTCAGCAACTGAGTACAACCGCAAACACGATGGCACCCACAAAAGGGGTTGTGACAGAAATCATTGCTATTCCTGATGATGATAGCAGGCGAGTTGTTTTAAACCATTACGACTAAAACATGTGCTGTTAATTTATACGATGTGCTGTTTAATTAATCCTTTCATTGTTTTTTTCATCAATAATTAGTTTGGTGAATGATATGTTTTTCTATATTCCCTCTTTGAATTCCTCTTAATAAAAAAACAGCAATACTCATTCTTCAAAAATATATGTTCATTGTTATGTATTTGTTGTGTTTATATTATATTGGCTAGTTTGTTTTAAATCAATAAAACAACGCGTTTACATTGCGGTAACGTTTTTCATATGAGAATTTAAATACAAGAGATAAACAACTCTTAACAAATGCAAATTACTTTATTAAGGAAGATATTATGAAGCGTTCAATTATTTCTGTTGCTGTACTGTCTGCTGTATTTATGAGCGCTGGAGCTTTCGCTGCTGATTCTGATCAGGGGGAACTTGTTATTACTGGTAAGGTTGTAGGAACCACCTGTAAGTTTACTGGTGATACTACCGCGACCATTGGTATGAACCAAATTGGCGCCGATAGATTAAATGCTTTGAATCCTGGTGGCGTTTATGACGGCTATTCAAATAAAACAACGGTGCCATTGACAGTTGAATGTACAGGTTCTGCAGCACCGAAAATTACTTTTTCAAGCTCTCAATTTGATAGCACTAATAAATATATCACACGAAATACTGCAGTGAGTAATGGCGCTGGTTTTGCCGTCTATTATGGTGATACACAGGTTAATCCTGAGTCCGGTATTCAGTTAGCTAAAACATCCGACAATAAATATGTACTGGACTTTAGTGCACGTTACGCGAAAGTGGGGTCTACCACTGTCACCGGTGGTGACGTTGCCTCTTCGCTGACCATGACCGTTGTTACTGATTAAGATTTATATCCTGTTTGTCGGCGGCTGCGGCCGCCAATTTTTTCTGTAGTAAGGTAATTATAATGAAAAAATTATTAGTATTATTGCTGGCTGGCTCAGTAATGCCAGCGTGGGGAGGCATCTATATTTATGGCACCCGGATCATTTATCCGGCGCAGAAAAAAGAGATTACCGTGCAGATCATGAACGAAGGCAGTCGTGGCGCGCTGGTACAGTCCTGGATAGATGACGGTGATACCAGTCTACCGCCAGAGAAAATTCAGGTTCCGTTTGTGATAACGCCACCAGTGGCGCGTGTTAGCGGTGGTTCCGGTCAGCAGCTAAAAATTAAGCAGCTGGCGAATACGTTGCCGCAAGATCGCGAAAGTCTGTTCTTCCTTAACGTGCTGGATATTCCACCTAATTCCTCGGAATCCGAAGGTAAGAACATTATAAAATTCGCTATGCAAAACCGTATCAAATTTATTTATCGGCCACAGGGTATCACCAGTGTGGATAAAAATAGTTTTTCCCGTCTGAATGTCAGTTATGCCGGAGGTGGTATCAATATTAAAAACAATTCGGCCAACTGGATAACTATTCCTGAACTGGTAGGTAATTCAAAAATTAATAAGGAAACGCTGTTACTTGCACCATGGTCTAACAAAATGATTACTACACCCGCTGTTGTTAATCATTACAACGTTACGCTTATTGATGATCACGGCAACTATTTGAGTGAAAAAATTAAAACTGAAAAATAGCTCAAGGATGGGTTATGTCAAAGATCAATTCGATTACACTGGCTATCTTGTCGGTGCTGGCAACTTCATCATCTGCATGGGCCGAAGAAGAAACGTTTGATACGCACTTTATGATCGGCGGTTTAAATGGTGAAAAAATCTCCCGCTATCAAATTGCTGGTGATAAGCCAATGCCCGGCATGTATGAAATGGATGTTTATCTGAATAACCATTGGCGCGGCCATTATGATATTAATATTAAAGCCGATCCAGATGAGACATGTTTATCCTGGGCACAGTTACAGCAAATTGGTATTCGTACTGACGGTATTAAAGCTGATAAAAGTGTGGATTGTGTGCCGCTACGAGCTGCGGTACAGGGCGGTAGCATTAGTTATGATATCGGGCAATTTGTACTAAATTTAAGCGTACCACAAGCCTATGTGAATGAACATGAGCCGGGTTATATGCCGCCCGAAACCTGGGATCGCGGGATTAATGCGTTCTACACGTCTTATTATGCCAGCCAGTATTACAGTAATTATAAGAATGGTGGCGATGATAAAAGCAATTATGTGAGTCTGAACAGCGGATTGAACTTGCTGGACTGGCAGTTGCATTCGAATGCCAACTATACGAAAGGCAACGAGGGCAGCGGCGAGTGGAAAAGTAATACCGCGTATATGGAACGTGGTATTCCCTCGATCCTTGGTACATTGCGCGCCGGGGATATGTACACCGGAACGGATGTTTTTGACGCGGTACGGTTTCGCGGTGTACGTATCTGGCGCGATATGCAAATGTTACCTAACTCAAAACAACGTTTTACGCCGGTAGTTCGTGGGATAGCGCAGAGCAATGCGCTGGTGTCTATTGAACAAAACGGTTTTATTATTTACCAGAAAGAGGTCTCTCCGGGTCCGTTCGCTATTGATGATTTGCAGCTTGCCGGCGGTGGTGCGGATCTGGACGTCAGTGTGAAAGAAGCCGATGGTTCGATAAGACATTACCTGGTGCCTTATTCCTCGGTACCCAATATGTTGCAGGCGGGTGTAGCAAAATATGATTTTGCCGCCGGACGGAGCAACATTGAAGGTGCGAGCAATCAGTCTGATTTTATACAAGGTAGTTATCAGTATGGGCTGAATAATCTGCTGACGGTGTATGGCGGTTCAATGTTGTCGGATAACTACTCTTCATTTGTACTCGGCACGGGATGGAACACGCCGATTGGTGCGATTTCGGTGGATGGAACGCGCTCGCACAGTGAACAGGATAACGGCGTTTTTGACGGGCAGAGTTATCAGATTGCGTGGAATAAATATGTCGCACAGACTGGAACCCAGTTTGCGCTGGCGGCCTATCGCTACTCTTCGCGGGATTATCGTACCTTCAACGATCACGTGTGGGCGAATAACAAAAATAATTATGACCGTGACGAAAATGATACTTATGACATTGTGGATTATTACCAGAATGACTTCGGTCGTAAGAACAGTTTCTCCCTAAATATCAACCAGACATTGCCTGCTGACTGGGGATTTCTGGCGGTTAGCGGACTGTGGCGCGATTACTGGCAACGTAGCGGGACGGGCAAAGATTATCAGTTGAGTTATTCGAACTCCTGGCAACGTGTCAGCTATACCTTTTCCGTTAGCCAAACGTACGATGAGGATAACCACGAGGATAAGCGTTTTAACCTGTATATCTCTATTCCGTTCTCGTGGGGTGATGGCATTTCTACACAGCGGCGCGATCTGTTTGTCTCTAACTCGACGACGTTCGATGACGACGGTTATCAGTCGAATAACACCAGCTTAAGCGGTGTGGCAGGTAATCGCGATCAATTCAGCTACGGTGCTAACCTCAGCCATCAGCGGCAGGGGAACGAGACAATTGCGGGGGGAAGCCTGGTCTGGCGGGCGCCGATGGCGACGCTCGGCGGCAGTTACAGCCAGTCGAATAAGTATCAACAGGCCAGCGGCAATATTCAGGGCGGTGTAGTGGTGTGGTCTGACGGCGTGGCACTGACTCCCCGGCTTTCAGATACTTTTGCCATTGTTAAAGCGCCAGGATTACAGGGTGCCGCGGTGCAGGGACACCGTTATTTAACAACGGACAGCAAAGGTTACGCTGTTTATGACGGTCTGACGCCGTATCGTGAAAACATGCTGATGCTGGATCTTTCCGACAGTAAAAGCGACGTGGCGTTGCTGGGCAACCGTAAAGGCACAGTACCTTATCGCGGCGCTGTCGTTATGGCAGAGTTTGAAACCGATCGGCGCAAACCCTGGTATTTTCTCGCCCAACGACCGGATGGCGCTCCGTTATCGTTTGGCTATGAGGTGGAAGATAACAGCGGTAATAACGTTGGTCTGGTCGGCCAGGGCAGTCGGTTATTTATTCGCACCAACGACATTCCCGCATCGGTACGCGTTGCGGTCAATAAACAGCAGGGACAATTCTGCACGATTACCTTCGATAAGGCGATTGATGAGAACAAAGTCTATATTTGTCGATAAGGAATTCGTTTATGAAAAAATATTGGTTTTTAATTTTACTGTTGATCCCATTTTGGGGACAGGCTAAATGTACTCCCAAAGGAAGTCCGAGCGCTACACAGCCAATTATATTGGATTTGACCGCTGGATCAACAACGGTGAGTTTTAACCCTAATTTCCAGGGAACGTTTGACTGTAATACTGCTGGCGATAAAATGTATTATGCGACAAAACTAAAGAATTATATTGTTGAAATGAAGGATAGTGCCAGTAGTAAGTCTATCTTTATAAAATTGACACTTACAGGAACAGGGTTTCCAGAAGATACCGGTGGGTCTTTTTTTTCTCCTAGCACCTACATGGTAAATGATATTATTAATAATAAAAAAATGTCTATTGAGGCATCATATGTGGCATCAACCACGTATAGCTCAGATAGCGGTGAAATAGTATATGGTAATTCATTTGGATTATCCCATCCTGCAGTTAATTTTTTATCTGATAATTCCTGTAATTCAAATATTCTAGCATGGTGGATTTGCTCAACATTTGGATTATTAAATAGTGGTAATGCTTATTCACAACATTTGACGTTTACCATCAAGCACAAACCAACGACCTGTCGTTTCTCTCAGGCGATATACGAAATTAAAATGCCAGATACAACGTTAAACGAAATGCTAAGTGCGAGCAATACCAAGTCAGGTTCTACGAATCTGGTACTGAATTGTGAAAGCATCTATAACGTCACTTCAAACCCGGTAAATTTCAAAGTGGCACGCGGTGACTGGGATGGGAGCGGAACGATACTGAAGAATACTGTAACGAATGGTGCAAAAGGGGTGGGATTCCAGATTTATAACGGCACTGCGACCACTCCGTTAAAATTGGGAGACACGCTGATGAATAAGATAGCTAAATTGGCGACAATCAATAATCAGTATACTTTCCCCATCACCGCGAAATATGTTCGTGTAACAGGGGAATCATTACAGCCCGGCGATGTACAAAGTAAAGTGATCTTTGCGGTATCTTATGATTGAATCGACGATGTTTTCCTAAGATTTCACGTACTTTCTTGCTGAAAGTACGTGTTTTTTTTCTTACCGGTGATAAAAAATCTCGCCATCGTAGGCTTTAATGATTTTGCCGTCGGCATCGTTAATCAGCACGTAGGCACCGCCCATATAGGTCCAGTGTGTACCTGCTGCCGGTGCTGGCAGGTTACGTTGATTCCACTGCTTAATCGCATATTCATCGGTACGATACAGCGCCGGGACCGTGTCGCCCGGTTTGAAATGGGTGAAGTCAGCAATAAAGCCGCTCAGCTCATATTTATCGATGCCCTTAGGGGCTGCAATGGCGGCAGGCGCTGCCCAGACGGCGCTGGTCACGAGCAGCAATGCGCCCAGCAATATTTTATTCTTCATACCCATCCTCTCTACTTATTCGGGTCGTCAAAATCAGTCGTGTATCATTTCTGGCTTACAGGACATCTGACAAGCACTTTTTTGTTATTACTCCGCTCATTTCGTAAAAAGTGTAAATGAAGTACAGATATGCGGCAACGTTGGCCTGCAATTTACAACATGGCGTGCAGACAGTATCCTGTCGCTGAAACCGGTGTAACATGTTTCGGTTTTAACGACTCGGGGTGCCCTTCCTGGTGAAGGCTGAGAAATACCCGTACCACCTGATCTGGATAATGCCAGCGTAGGGAAGTCTGACACTGCTCGTGTCCCTTCTTTCACGCGGGCAGGAGCTGAACTATGCAGCCTGACCTGCACAGCCGCGCACTTGCGGCCCACACCTTGCACCAATTTAGAACGCTTTCCCCCCTCACGCATTGTATGACCAATGAGGTCGTGCAGAACTTTACGGCCAATACGCTTCTGGCGTTGGGCGCGTCGCCGGCCATGGTGATTGAGCCTGAAGAGGCCAGCCAGTTTGCGGCTATTGCCAATGCGCTGCTGATTAACGTGGGTACGCTGACCGAGAATCGCGCCATTGCCATGCACACGGCGGTCGTACAGGCGCTGCGGGCTAATACTCCCTGGACGCTCGATCCCGTTGCCGTTGGTGCGCTGGAGTTTCGTCGCCGTTTTTGCCTGGAATTACTCTCGCTACAACCTGCCGCTATTCGCGGTAACGCCTCTGAAATACTCGCTCTGGCAGGGATGACCACGGGTGGTCGTGGTGTGGATACCACTGACTCAGCAGCCGCTGCTCTGCCTGCAGCGCAGGCGCTGGCGCGTCAGGTTGCCACTATCGTGGTAGTGACCGGCGAAGTGGACTATGTCACCGATGGCCAGCGTACCGTCTGCGTGAACGGCGGTGACCCGTTGATGACCCGTGTAGTGGGTACCGGATGCGCGCTATCGGCGGTTGTTGCAGCCAGTTGCGCACTGAAAGGTGACAGGCTGGATAACGTCGCCTCTGCCTGTAGCTGGATGAAACAGGCCGGGCAAATAGCCACGGAGCAATCGACGGGACCGGGCAGCTTTGTCCCGGCATTTCTCGACGCCCTCTATCAACTTAATGCGCAGGAGCAGGCATGAAACGGATTAATGCATTGACGATCGCCGGAACCGATCCCAGCGGTGGGGCGGGTATCCAGGCCGATTTAAAAACCTTCTCGGCGCTGGGCGCTTACGGCTGCTCGGTTATCACGGCGTTAGTGGCACAAAATACGCTCGGGGTGCAGTCGGTGTATCGCATTGAACCTGATTTTGTCGCCGCACAGCTGGACTCCGTGTTCAGTGATGTGCGTATTGACACAACTAAAATCGGCATGCTGGCGGAAACGGATATTGTCGAAGCGGTCGCCGAGCGTTTACGCCGTCATCAGGTACAAAACGTGGTGCTTGATACGGTGATGCTGGCGAAAAGCGGCGACCCGTTGTTGTCTCCCTCGGCGGTTGAAACGCTGCGTACCCGCCTGTTGCCGCAGGTGTCGATTATCACGCCAAACCTGCCGGAAGCCGCTGCGTTGCTTGAAACAACGCATGCCAGAACGGAGCAGGAGATGCTAGAGCAGGGTAGAGCGCTGCGGGCGCTGGGCTGCGAAGCGGTGCTGATGAAAGGTGGTCATCTGGATGACGCGCAAAGCCCGGACTGGTTGTTTACCCGCGACGGCGAGCAGCGCTTTACCGCGCCAAGGGTGATGACCAAAAATACTCACGGCACCGGCTGTACGCTGTCGGCGGCGCTGGCGGCGCTGCGTCCGCGCCATGCAAACTGGGCCGATACGGTACATGAGGCCAAAATGTGGCTGTCGGCGGCGCTGGCACAGGCTGATACCCTGGAAGTGGGCGGGGGGATTGGTCCGGTTCATCATTTCCACGCGTGGTGGTGACGAACATAAATGCGTATACTGGCTGCAGAAACGGCTGCCAGGAAAAAGATAAATGGAACAAGCGCATACCCAGCTTATCGCGCAACTGAATGAACGTATTTCAGCAGCGGATAACACGCCGCTGTACATGAAATTCGCGCAAACGGTCAAAAACGCTGTACGCAGCGGCATCCTGGAGCATGGCAATATTCTGCCTGGCGAGCGCGATCTTAGCCAGTTGACCGGCGTCTCTCGTATTACGGTGCGTAAAGCGATGCAGGCGCTGGAAGAAGAGGGGGTGGTGACTCGCGCCCGCGGTTACGGAACGCAGATCAACAATATCTTCGAGTATTCGCTAAAAGAAGCGCGCGGCTTTTCTCAGCAGGTTGTGTTACGCGGTAAAAAACCGGATACGCTGTGGGTCAATAAGCGCGTGGTGGCGTGCCCGGAAGAAGTGGCCCAGCAGCTGGCGATTGCCGTCGGCAGTGACGTCTTCCTGCTTAAACGTATTCGCTACGTGGATGAAGACGCGGTTTCTATTGAAGAATCCTGGGTCCCCGCACATCTTATTCATGATGTGGATGCCATCGGCGTCTCGCTGTACGACTATTTCCGCAGCCAGCATATTTTCCCGCAGCGCACGCGATCTCGCGTCAGCGCCCGCATGCCGGATGCGGAATTCCAGTCGCATATTCAGATGGACAGCAAAGTACCGGTACTGGTGATCAAGCAGGTTGCGCTTGACCAGCAGCATCGGCCCATTGAATACAGCATCAGCTATTGCCGCAGCGACCTATACGTCTTTGTGTGCGAGGAGTAACGCCTCACGCGAGGGTGCGCAATCACCGCCGCGATGCCCAACCACCCAAGATCCCACCGCGTTACCCAGTAGCACGGCATCGGCCAGCGGCCAGCCTGATGCCAGCCCGGCCAGCATGCCGCCGGCGTGACTGTCCCCTGCGCCAATGGTGTCAACAACAGTCGTTGGAAATGCAGGCACGCGGCCGGACGTGTGTTCGCTGAAATACCATGCGCCGTCTTTATCGTGGCGAACCACAACCGGCGTGGCAAAGCGGGTCACCCACTCGGCGCCAAAACTTTCGACATCCGTGCTTAACCTGAATCGCTCGGCGGCAATTTCCGCCTCCTGGCGATTGAGTGATACCAGCGGGCGGCAGGTCATAATACGGGTCATCAAGACCTCGGAAATGTCACCTATACGTGGTCCAAAATCGATAAACGGCGTTACCTCATCCAGGCCTTCCAGCCACTGTACCAGTAGCTCACCGCACGGTGAGGCCAACTGATAACCTGAAAGGTAGACCAGGCTGTGGCGCGGGATCATTAGCTGAGCCAGCCAGTCGGCGTTCCACTGATTTTCAACGCCGCTAAAGGACATAAAGGTGCGTTCGCCATCCGGTTCGACTAACGCCAGGCACCAGCCGTTATCGCCTTCGGCATTGTCGATCAGACTGCGTAATCCCTCTTTTGCCATCCGGTTGCGGATAATATCGGCCCACACCCCCTGACCTAACGGCAAGGCATTACTGGCGTCAATACCTAAACGTTTAAGCGCGACGGCAATGTTCAGCGCACAACCGCCGACGTTCACACCTTGCTGCTTGAGTTCAATGTCACACCCGCGCCAGGGGAGGGCATACGCATCGGCAATCACATCGATCACCGCCGCGCCCACCACCGTCACCGGCCGCTGCATGTGCAACTGCGGGAGAAGCGCTTGCAGACGCATCGTGTTCATAGCGCCTCCCGCTGCTCGCGCAGGCGCAGTAATCCGCTGGCGTAGCGGTTAAAATCCAGCTGATTGACCGCGTCCAGTTCCTGCTTCAATACTGGGTTAATCGCGCTTACGCCGTGCAACGCGCCGCAAATTGCCGTCGCCATCGCCCCAATGGTATCGGTGTCGCCACCGAGGTTCGCGCACAGAACGGCGCAGCGGTTGGGATCGGTCTGCGCCAGTTCTACCATCGCGATGGCGCAAGGCACCGATTCAATGGTGCTGGTTCCGGCCCCAACGACCTGATACAACTGCTCGCTGGCAGATTCTGCGCCGTTAGCCTCGCGCACGATTTTCAGCGCCAACTCGAGGCGCGCTGAGAGCGAGGCGCTAAAGGTGGTGATCCGTTTTTGCTGCGCATGCCGGGCAATGGCAGGCAGCGCCTCAACAATATCGGACCAATTTGCGCCGTCGACAGCGCGCGACACCGCCCACGCGACAACCACAGCACCGGCTACCGCCAGATCCGATTTATGCGTCGGGCTGGAGGCCAATGCCACGTCATCGATAAAGGCATCGAGATCGCGTGCGGGTAGCAGGCAGCCTAACGGTGAAACGCGCATTGCCGCTCCGTTAGTTACACCATTGTTTTCCAGCTCAGCGACGGGTTTGCCGTCGCGGATGGCGT
The DNA here is from genome assembly GCF_018342065.1 of Citrobacter sp. FP75. GTDB lineage: Bacteria > Pseudomonadota > Gammaproteobacteria > Enterobacterales > Enterobacteriaceae > Citrobacter. Next base: position 501,502 of record NZ_JAFDOE010000003.1, read on the forward strand.
TTAACGCAATTTTTGAGGTAGGGCCGAGTACGTTTTTATTGAAGGCATCAAAACGTTCGGCCCAGGCCAGAATATTGCGGCCAATAATGTCGGGTACAATTTCTCCGTTACACTCAAGCAGGGCATCCGCCAGACACAGCGCCATGGACGTGTCATCAGTGAACTCCGCTTGGTTAAAATAACAGGCGGCATTATTTTCTGCAGGTCCCGGTAAAAACCGGTCGATCCAACCGAAGTGGGCTTTAACCCGGGTTCTGGGCCATAATTCCGACGGCATGCCCATCGCATCCCCTAACGCCTGCCCATAAAGAGCACCGAGAATACGCTCTGCTTTCATTTTACTTCCCCTTGTTTCAACGCTACATCGCGATCGTCCACCTTAATGGCGGTGATTTCTTTGTCTGATTCGCGAAAGAAAATCATAAACAACACGGCAATGACGGCGATCATGATCGCGCCAAATCCCCACATGCCCGCCCAGTTAAAGGTGAGACCGTTGACTGGCTCTTTATAAGCGAACATTTTCTCCATCATCACCCCGCCCAGGCGGTAACCGAGCAGGCTACCGAATCCCTGACAGCAGAGGGTGATTAAACCTTGTGCGGCAGTACGCATATGTACCGGCGCTTTTTTATCCACATAGATATAAGCCGTGACGTAGTAGAAGTCGTAACTGACGCCGTGCAGCAGAATGCCGAGAAACAGTAGCGCGTAAGTGAAATATTCTTCTGAGCCGCCGTAAACGAAAAAGCCATAGCGGATCGCCGCGGTAATAAGACCAAGTAATAATACCTTTTTAATGCCAAAGCGCTTAGTGAAGAACGGTAGCGCCAGCATAAAGAAGATTTCCGAAAACTGACCCAGCGTCATCCAGCCGGTGGCATTTTTCATCCCGACTTCTGTCAGGTAGCCGTTGGCGAAGATGTAATAGAACGCCAGCGGCATCGCAAACAGGAAAGAGCAGAAGAAAAAGACAAGGAAGTTTTTATCACGCAGCAGGATCAGCGCATCCAGACCCAGCATGACCTTGAAATCCATCTTGCCGGTACTTTTCGGCGGCGTATCCGGTAAAAAGAAGGCGAAGACACCCAGCACGGCTGAACTACCGGCAGCGATCAGCAGCGGGATGTTGGTCGGCGAGATATCGCTGTAGCCCAGCATCTGAGGTAAAAACCCACAGGCTAAACCGGAGGCAATCCAGCCAATGGTGCCCATCACGCGAATGCGCGGGAAATCACGCTCGACGTCCGGGACGTTGGCAAAGGCAATGCTGTTGGTCAGCGCAATGGTTGGCATGTAGGTGAGTGAGTAGGCCAGCAACAGCGGGAAGAAGCCGCTAAATGTGGTCTGCTGCGCGGCGAAAAACATCAGAATTGCGCCGACGAACATCAATACGGCCAGCACTTTTTGCGCGGAGAAAAAACGGTCTGTTAGTGAACCAACGAAAATCGGCGACAGGATCGCGGCGATCGCCGTACAGGCGTACGACCAGCCAATTTCCCCGGCGGTAAATCCGCTTTTACTCAACCATAACCAAAGCGGTACAAACCAGGCGCCCCAGATAAACCACTCCACAAACATCATGAACGACAGCTTTGCTGTAGTTTTCATCTTTAAATCCTTCATGACAGGTAAGGTACGTCGAGATAGTACCACTTGATAATACCTTTGAAATACCTTTGTGTTTTAATTTTGACCGCCGTAACGTTTTTTATGCCTGAATCGAGCCAGCAGAAGTTGCTGAAAAGTGCGCTAAAGATGGAAAAAAAGTGCGGTTGGTACCAGGCTTATGGCTGCCCGCAACAAGGCGGGCCAGGACAATCCACATTCCGGTATCCAATCGGAACTTACGGGAGCATAGCTATGACTGATATTGCGCAGTTGCTTGGCAAAGATGCCGACAACCTTTTACAGCATCGTTGTATGACCATTCCTTCTGACCAACTTTACCTGCCAGGACATGATTACGTCGACCGCGTGATGGTGGATAACAACCGACCGCCAGCCGTACTGCGTAATATGCAGACGCTGTATAACACGGGCCGACTCGCTGGCACGGGATACTTGTCTATCTTACCTGTGGACCAGGGCGTGGAGCATTCCGCCGGGGCTTCGTTTGCGGCTAACCCGCTGTACTTTGATCCGAAAAATATTGTTGAGCTGGCTATCGAAGCGGGCTGTAACTGTGTGGCGTCAACCTATGGCGTGTTGGCTTCCGTTTCCCGCCGCTACGCACACCGTATTCCGTTCCTCGTGAAAATTAACCACAACGAAACGCTCAGCTACCCGAACACATTTGACCAGACGTTGTATGCCAGCGTGGAGCAGGCGTTCAATATGGGCGCGGTGGCGGTCGGGGCGACAATCTATTTCGGTTCTGAGGAATCCCGTCGCCAGATTGAAGAGATTTCTGCGGCGTTTGAACGTGCCCATGAGCTGGGTATGGTGACGGTACTGTGGGCCTATCTGCGCAACTCCGCGTTTAAAAAAGACGGTGTGGATTATCACGTTTCCGCCGACCTCACCGGGCAGGCAAACCATCTGGCGGCCACAATCGGGGCGGATATCGTCAAGCAAAAAATGGCAGAGAATAACGGCGGGTATAATGCGGTTAATTTTGGCTATACCGACGATCGCGTCTACAGCAAGCTGACCAGCGACAACCCGATTGATTTGGTTCGTTATCAGCTGGCTAACTGCTATATGGGTCGTGCCGGATTAATAAACTCTGGCGGTGCTGCAGGGGGCGAAACCGATCTCAGCGATGCGGTTCGTACGGCGGTGATTAACAAGCGTGCTGGTGGTATGGGGCTGATCCTCGGGCGTAAAGCGTTCAAGAAAACCATGGCTGATGGCGTTAAGTTGATTAACGCCGTGCAGGATGTTTATCTGGATAGCAAAGTCACTATTGCCTGAGTCATTGCGGGCGGTTGTGTATTAACGCAACAACGGGCAGCCCGGTGGTAACCGACAGCGCAATGCGGCGGGGAGGATTTCGATGTGAAATTCCTGTCCGCCGAGCGGTTCGCCATCGAGATTAAAGGTGATTTCATGCGGGGCGCGGATATCAAACCATGATGACGCGCCATCAATAATATTAGGATTGTCAGCGGATTGGGTGAGCGCTGAGAGCAGCGCCGGAAGAAGCTCATCGCCGGTAAAAATGCGCAGCTGTAGCAAACCGTCGTTGATAAGCGCCGTGGGGCAAAGCTGCTGTCCGCCGCCCGCCTGACGACCATTACCGATGCCGATCACCAGTGCGTCACCCTGCCAGTGAAAGTTTTCCCCACGAATTTCGCAGCTGTCGGGCTTCAGCGTGTCCATACGCATTAGTCCATGAATAAAGTACGACACGCCACCCAACGCCGCTTTGAGTTTCTCCGGCGTTTCTGTCGTTACCCGCGTACCGAAACCACCCGTCGCCATATTGATAAAACAGGTCTTATCGTTGACCTGTACCATGTCTATCTCAACCGCATTGCCGGCGATGGCCAGCTTCAATGCTTTATCCAGCGTCTCGGGAATACCTGCACTTGTGGCGAAGTCATTGGCGGTCCCCAACGGTAAAATCCCTAGTGCGGGAATATCTTCCCCCTCGCAGTGGATTAGCGCGGTAGAGACTTCGTTGATGGTGCCATCGCCGCCGCCCGCAATGACGGTGGCAACGCCCAACTGTCGGGCCTCATCAACGTAGCGGCGGGCATCGCCTTTTTCCCAGGTGACGCGCACGTGGATTTCCACACCCTCATCGCGAAGCACAGCAATCGCCTCGCGCAGGGGGAGATTATCAGCACTTTTTCCGTTCAGGATCAGTAAGCTGGCAGGGAATGCTATCATCCTATGGCCTCACTTTTATTGTTTTAACAAGTGTATGCCAGGAATGCGTTTATGGCGTAAGAACTGACTGAAAGCGCGGGCGTTAAACGTAAAAAAGCCGCGATAAGCGGCTTTTCAGGTAGGTCAGGAATTACTGCGGGAACCACTGGTCGCTAATTTTCTGGTACGTACCGTCAGCTTTAATGGCGGCCAGCGCGGTATTCAGTTTTTCCAGCAGCGCTTTGTTATCCGGGCGAACGGCAATGCCAAGACCGGTGCCGAAGTATTGCGGATCGGTAACTTTGTCCGTTGCCACGCCTAACTGCGGGTTGGTTTTCAGCCACTCGTTAACTACGGCGGTGTCGCCAAATACACCATCAATACGGCCATTTTTCAGGTCGATAATCGCGTTCTGGTAGCTGTCGTAGGCCACGGTTTTCACTTCAGGATGTTTGTCCTGCAGGTATTTCTGGTGCGTAGTGCCGTTTTCCATACCAATGCGTTTACCTTTCAGGTCGGCAAAGGTTTTATAGGTATCTTTTTTCGCAATGACCAGCGCTGAGTTAGCATAGTAGGGCTGGGTAAAGGAAACCTGTTTGCTACGTTCTGGTGTGATATCCATACCGGAAATCACCGCATCATATTTTTTGAATTTCAGCGCGGGGATTAGACTGTCGAAAGCATGATTAGTAAAAGTACAGTCAGCCTGCATTTGTTTGCACAGCGCCGTTGCCAGGTCGATGTCAAAACCGACGATTTTATTGCTCGCGTCCAGCGATTCAAATGGCGGGTAGGTCGCTGAAACACCGAAATTGATTTTATCAGCAGCTGAGGCGCCAGCGGCGAAAGTTGCAAGTAATGCGGCCAGGACTAACTTTTTCATGGTGGAACTCCCGTCTGTCAATCTTATGATGATTCACCGTGTCTGCGGCGTTGATTTACAATGCCATTTAATGAATTTGTATGCAATAAAAATGATTAAATATTTTTAATGACATAAAAAAAGACGGGCAGTTGTGAGACTTGCCCGTCTTATATTTTTGGGGTTATGCAATTATCCAGCTTAATTGCGGTGTTCAAACGCCAGCGCTTTACGCTCGATTAAGCGCATCATTAACGTCAGCAGTCCGTTAACAATCAGATAAATCACACCCGCCGCGCCGAAGACCATGACGTCATAGGTGCGACCATACAACAGCTGGCTGTAGCCCATGACTTCCATCAGCGTGATGGTGTAGGCCAGGGAGGTACTTTTAAACACCAGTACCACTTCATTGGAATACGAGGAGAGGGCGCGTTTAAAAGCGTACGGCAGCAAAATGGCCAGCGTGTCTTTTTTGCTCATCCCCAGCGCACCGCAGGATTGCCACTGACCTTCCGGGATCGCACGGATAGCACCGTAAAACAGCTGCGTGGTATACGCGGCACTGTTTAACGACAGCGCAATCAAGGCGCACAGCCACGGTTCGGAAAGCAGATGCCACAGTACCGGATACTCCTGCAACGCAGGAAACTGCCCCGGGCCGTAGTAGATCAGGAAGATTTGCACCAACAGAGGCGTACCGGTAAACAGCGTGATATAGGCGCGAACCAGCCACACCAGTACCGGTGTTTTCAGCGTCAGGATGACGGTGAAAATCAGCGCCATGATCAGCGCAACCACGATGGAGGCGACCGTCAGCGTCAGGCTGGTATGCAGCCCTTTCATCAGTTCAGGTAAATACTCAAGCATCAGCCCGGTCTCCGCTCAAAACGTGTCGCGCGCAGGTCAATGCGTTTGAGAATGTACTGACTCACCAGCGTAATCACCAGATAAATGGCCGCTGCCACGATGTACCAGGTAAACGGCTCCTGGGTACGCGTAGCAATGCTTTTGGTTTGCAGCATCAGATCGTTGACGCTGATAAGGCTGACCAGCGCGGTATCTTTCAGCAATACCAGCCACTGGTTGCCCAGACCCGGCAAAGCGTGACGCCACATCTGCGGCATGACCAGGCGAAAGAAGATCGCGGTTTTAGACAGCCCCAGCGCCTGGCCTGATTCCCATTGCCCGAGCGGAACGGCTTTCAGCGCGCCACGCAGCGTTTGCGACGCATAGGCCGCATACAACAATGACAGCGCGATAACCCCGCACAGGAACGGGCTGACGTCGAAGTTTTCGATCTGCATCTGTACCGGGATCTGCACGAACCCAAGATTTACCGTAAACCCGTCCGCCAGCGTCAGCAGCAGCTGTGAAGAACCGAAATAGATAAACAGAACCACCAGAATTTCAGGTAGCCCTCGCAGGAGTGTGACCAGGGCCGAGCCTGTCCATGCCACCAGGCGCCATTTTGCAGACTCCCAGACGGCAAAAAGCATCGCGAGTGCCAGGCCAATGATCAGCGCACAAACGGCAAGGCCGACGGTCATCCCGGCGGCGCTTGCTAAAGGAAAAAATTCATTCATCTAATATTACTTCTGGAACCATTTGTTATAGATGGTTTCGTACGTTCCATCTTTCTTCACTTTTTCCAGCGCAGTGTTGAATTTCTGCTGCAGCTCGGTATTGCCCTGGCGCACCGCGATGCCCAGACCGGTACCGAAGTAATCTTTATCGGTGACTTTATCACCCACGGCGGCCAGTTTCGGATTGTCTTTCAGCCATTCAGTTACGACGGCAGTATCACCGAAGACGCCATCAATACGCCCGTTCTGCAGGTCAAGTTTGGCATTCTGGTAGCTGTCATACGGAACGGTGGTGACTTCCGGATGTTTATCCATGATGAATTTCTGGTGCGTGGTGCCGTTTTGTACGCCGACTTTCTTGCCTTTCAGCTGGTCAATACTGGTGTATTTACCCTGTTGACCAACAAACAGCGCGGAGTTGTCGTAGTAAGGCGTGGTGAACAGCACCTGCTTTTCACGCTCTGGCGTGATGTCCATACCGGCCATCACTGCGTCAAAACGACGGAATTTCAGGCTGGGGATCAGGCTGTCGAAGGCCTGGTTAGTGAAGGTACAGGTAGCGTCGATCTCTTTACACAGCGCGTTCGCCAGATCAACGTCAAAACCCACGATGTTGTTATTGGCATCGATGGATTCAAACGGAGGATAAGACGCTTCGGTTGCGAAACGAACGGTTTGGGCTGCGGTAGCGGAAAGGCTAAAACCTGCGATTAGCGCGGCAATCAGAACTTTTTTCATTGTATTGTCCCGAATCTTAGTGAGAAAGATAGTTTTTAAACGCTTCGGTTTGCGGGTTGGCAAAGCAGCTCGCATCCCCAAACTCGACGATATGACCGTTTTCCATATACACCACACGACTGGCCGTTTTACGAGCCACTTCCACTTCGTGGGTGACGATCACCTGAGTAATTTTGGTTTCTGCCAGCTCACGGATGATGCTGACGATTTGTGCGGTAATTTCCGGGTCAAGGGCTGCAGTCGGTTCATCAAACAGCAGCACCTGCGGCTCCATCATCAACGCACGGGCAATAGCCACACGCTGTTGCTGACCGCCGGAGAGATGCAGTGGGTAACGATCGCTGTAGGGCTTCAGACGCAGACGTTCCAGCAGCTTCTCGGCGCGCGCCAGTGCCTGATCTTTTGTCAGACCCAGCACGCGGCAGGGGGCTTCGATCAGGTTCTGCTGCACCGTAAGATGCGGCCAAAGATTGTATTGCTGAAAGACCATACCCACGTTCTGACGCAGCTCACGAATGGCTTTATCGGACGGAGTTTTCGTGAAGTCGAAACGGTTACCGGCAATAGAGAGCGTGCCCGAACGCGGCATCTCAAGCAGGTTGAGTACGCGCAGCAGCGAGCTTTTCCCGGCTCCGCTTGGGCCAAGTAACACCAGTGTTTCGCCCTGAGGGCAATCCAGCGTGATATCGAACAGCGCCTGATGTGCGCCGTAGAAGCAATTAATGCCGTTTAATTGAATACTCATTGACACTCGTATACTGGCAGTCTGATAGCTATTGAAGCCGCAGATACTACCTTTGACAGAATAGTTATGCAATATTTATGCGTTAAAAGTTAAATGCAAACCGCATTCTTCTCTAAACATAGCACAAAATAGCGGGGCCACCAGCGGGCAAGAATAATTGTCGGCATTCTATGCAGAATGCCAGACAATTTATGGGGGTTATGATTTTAGCGGTTGAATGACGTGGGTTAGCGGTTTTCTACAGACTGGCGCAGCGTCCCGGCTGGCGCGTGTACGCTGCCGCCCAGATAGCGTACATCATCCACGACCCAGCATTGGCCTTCACGGATCATCAGCACTTCGTCACGCCAGCTCTGGTCACCCTGCTTAAGCTCTACGCGTAGCGGAATATTGCGTGCATCACTATTCGGAATAGTTGATGCACTGGCAACGCTGGCGCTGTCCGGCAAGGTAGTGCGACTGGAGAAAGGATCGCTGTTCAGCAGTTCGCGGTGTGAGTTATCGCGGCTGGCATCGGTCAGCAATTTTGCCAGGTCGTCACTTAAGTATGGACGCAGGGCGGTGATGTCGTTGCTACGATGCTGAATGCGATAATCATAAAACTGTTGAGCCACGCTGTCCGGCCCGCCTTCCACGCAGGCGCCGCTACGCGTGCCGTTGTCTTTATAGGCCGGGGTGACGGTGGTACAGGCGCTGAGAAGAAGTGCACAGGGGACCAGCAGAGAGAGTTTCGAGTAGCGCATAATGATTTCCTTATAAGCTTTCTACTAATAGTGTTCTACGGGGGACAATTCTATCCTTTCAATAACTGTATAATCATTCAACAGCTTGTTTTGTCATACATAAATTCGCAGATTGCACCTTTTAGAGCATCTGTGGGTTCTTACTGCTAACCTCGGTTAAGTATATCAAACTGAGACGTGGTGTTGTCGCCATCGATGCTCCCTATAGTGTATAGGCCATCTACGTATCTGCATGCTTATTTACGAGACGATAAAATGTGGGATAACGGATTGCGGCCTGTAGGCATAAAAGTGTCGCGTACGCTATCAGGATATCCGGATGGCTAAAATAAGAGTTGATTAATCCGTATACCCATGCGTTAATAGCGGAGTCGGTTTGAAGAACAGACGATTTACAAAGTAGTTTACTCAAGCAGTTCTCATTTTCAGGTTTATCCAATTATCCCTTCTTTGAGTCTCTCCGCTAAGCACTAAGTCGATTCTGTAATAAAACCAAATATGCCTAAAGGCTCAAATTAAGGAATAAAATAGATGTCTAATAAAATGACTGGTTTAGTTAAGTGGTTCAATCCTGAAAAAGGTTTCGGATTCATCACACCAAAAGATGGTAGCAAAGATGTGTTTGTTCATTTTTCTGCTATTCAAAGTAACGACTTTAAAACGCTGAATGAAAATCAGGAAGTCGAATTTAGTGTGGAGCAGGGACCTAAAGGCCCATCCGCTGTTAATGTTGTGGCGCTCTAAGGTAACTATTATTACTAATCATATTCACTTTCGTTGCCCATGTTGCCATGGGTCACAGTACAGAACATCGAGCTTCGATGTTACTGATGGAAATCCTTTCGGCGCGAAATGTATTTTTTGCAAATCTAAAATGATCACATTTGATAACGTTGCAATGTACATTCGTTCTGGCCAAACGCCATTGGATTTCAGAAAATAAATGTTTAAGGCTCTTTTTGGGGCCTTTTTAACGACTTAGCAGGTACATTTCTATTACAATTAACCCGTTGTTGGGTTCAGTATGTGTATCTATTACCATAAATAAAATAACTAACCAATAATCGCGATCCCAAGGCGCTCCATTATTAATGACGCCTGATAGCTGTCCAACTTGACGCCTTGTAAATCAACTCCACGCACATCTAAATCACCAAGCTCGGAATTTGTGAGATCGCAATGGGTAAAGTTTGCTGCCCGCCAGTCTAATGATGAGAATTCACCTCCTGAGAGGTCTGAACCGCTAAATGTTGCTCCAGGGATCTGAGTGCCAATCCAACGGTTTTCCCACAGTTCACACTTTTCGAGTACGACTTTCGAAAAATTGGCATAGCTCAGATTGGTGTTAGTGATATAAGCACTACAGAACCAGGTGCGTGTTGTTATCATGTTCATAAAACTCGCGCCACGAAAATCAGCACCTTGAGCGCGACAGGCGCGAATTTCTATTCCAAGCGCACTGATATTCCTGAAATCCGCCATGGATAAATCGCAACTTTTGAAAATGGCATCTTTCAGGATGGCGCGGTTGAAATTACATCCCTTTTGGCTTTCGCGGTCATAGAACTGGCAGCCAATAAATTCAGTACCGCTAAGATCTGCGCCCGAAAAATCACAGTTAAAAAACGTGCTGTTTTCAATTCTCGCGCCAGTAAAGCGATTTCTGTCAATTCTTTCGCCATCTAAAGCCAGGGTCATAGTTGTATGCCTGTTTTTTTATACAGTACAACGATACTAAACTGATTTAGCGCCGAGCGTCAAACCTTCAGTCATCTTTTTCAACATCCGCTTCTGGCCTCTGCTCATTGGGCTTGGTTGAGGAAACTTTATATGGGAATATATGCAAGGCATTGGCTGCCATGGGGTAAACACCGAGGCACTCAGTTTTGGTTATAATTTCTTCTTCTGACAGGAAAGAGGAAGGTTCTCGCCCGCCCCACAGGTTAATCCCTTCAGGAATATCGTTTCTGCTGTATTCCTCGGCAATTTCGATGGTTCTGCCATTATTCAGTTCAATGACCACACTTTTCCCGTCGACCGGAATCAAATTTCCATCATTGTCAGTTGTGTAGATCTTCATTACATCTCCTTAACGTGCTGAAAAATAATATGCCTCTGGGCAAACTTAGGTCATTTTGAAAATTATACAATCAGAACCTTTCAATGATAGTGTTTCGGTTCGATAATGCCTTAAGACTGTGTTCTTAGCGCAACAAGGAGATGTACCATGCAGTTTTCGACAACCCCTACGCTGGAAGGGCAGAGCATCGTGGAGTACTGCGGTGTGGTGACCGGCGAAGCCATTTTAGGCGCGAATATTTTCCGCGATTTTTTTGCCGGCATTCGTGACATTGTTGGCGGTCGCTCCGGCGCGTATGAAAAAGAGCTACGCAAAGCCCGTGAAATTGCCTTCCAGGAACTCGGCGAACAGGCGAAGGCGCTGGGCGCGGATGCGGTTGTCGGTATCGATATTGATTACGAAACCGTGGGCAAAGACGGCAGCATGCTGATGGTGAGCGTCAGCGGCACTGCGGTGAAAACTCGCCGATGAAGCGTCTGCTGTGTCTGCTGGCATTTGCCGTGCTACTGACGGGATGTGCCAGCGAAAAAGGGATTGTCGACAAAGACGGGTATCAACTTGATACCCGCCGTCAGGCGCAGGCTGCTTATCCGCGCATTAAAGTGCTGGTTATTCACTACACAGCCGATGATTTTGACTCGTCTCTGGCTACGCTGACCGATAAAAACGTCAGCTCGCACTATCTGATCCCGGCCGTACCGCCGCTGCATGGCGGTAAGCCGCGTATCTGGCAACTGGTTCCGGAAAAAGATCTGGCCTGGCATGCGGGAATTAGCTTCTGGCGCGGTGCCACCCGTATTAACGATACCTCGATTGGCATTGAGCTGGAAAACCGTGGCTGGCAGAAATCAGCGGGCGTGAAATATTTTGCTCCGTTTGAGCCGACGCAGATCCAGGCGTTGATCCCGCTGGCAAAGGATATTATTGCCCGCTACGACATCAAGGCGCAAAACGTGGTGGCTCACGCGGATGTTGCGCCGCAGCGCAAAGACGATCCCGGCCCGCTGTTTCCCTGGCGTGAACTGGCGGCACAGGGCATTGGCGCCTGGCCAGATGCGCAGCGCGTTGCGTTTTATCTCGGCGGACGCACGCCCCATACGCCGGTAGAAACCGCAGCGTTGCTTGATCTGCTGTCGCGCTATGGTTACGAGGTGAAACCGGACATGACGCCGCGTGAACAACAGCGGGTGATTATGGCGTTCCAGATGCACTTCCGCCCGGCGTTGTGGAACGGCGTGGCGGATGCAGAAACTCAGGCGATTGCCGAAGCGTTACTGGAGAAATACGGGCAGGGCTAGCGCGGTAACTTACCGTGGTCGCGCAGCCAGGCCGCGGTACGCTCAATTCCTGCATCCAGCGTCACTACCGGCTGATAGCCCAGCTCTTCCTGGGCGCGGGTGGTATCCAGCGTAAAGTCAAAATTGAGCTTCGACACGCCGTAGTGCGTGAGTTTAGGCTCTTTCGCCGATTTATTCCCCAGACGCTCCATACTGCGGGCAATCATGTCGAGCATCGGATAGGGAACAGAGCGGATGCGGCAATCAATATTGAGCTCGTCAATCAGCTTCTGCACGATGCTACGCAGAGTGCGATGCTCGCCATTGGTGATGTTATACGCGCGACCTGACGGCAGATTGTCACAGGCTTCCTGGCTTGCCAGCCACATCGCGTGAATCGCATTTTCATAATAGGTCATATCGACCAGCGCACTCCCGCCATGTGGGAGCAGGACGCTGCCGTAGTGGTACATCATGTGCGCCAGGCGGGGAATAAAAACCTTATCGTGTGGGCCGAACAGACTTTGCGGGCGTAAAACCGTAAACCGGGTCTGTGGGTTAGCCTGGGCTAACAGCGCAACCACGTCTTCGCCAGCCGCTTTACTGCGGGCGAATTCGTTGGCGAAGCGGTGTGGACGAAAGTCCTCTTTGATATCGCGATGATGGTGATAATCAAAATAGAGCGACGGGGAGGAAATATGAATAAAGTTACGTACACCCCAGGCAACCGCCCATTCACCCAGACGGCGGGTGGCCCGGACGTTAGCCAGATCAAAGGCTTCTTGAGTTCCCCACGGTGAGGTAAAACTGGAACAGTGCCACAGCGTGTCGATGCCTGCGAGCATGACTTTCGCCTGCGAAGAGACCAGTTCGGTCAAATCCGCATGCACAAATTCTGCGCCCATTTTCTCCAGCAGCTTACCCATCGCTTCATTGCGACCGGTGGCTCTGACGCTGATGCCTTTCTTGCGTAAAAACTCAACCGCGTTTCGGCCTAAGCCGCTGGTGGCTCCGGTAACCAGTACCTTCATATCAATCCGCTGTGTTTAATAGAACTTCACGCGCATTCTTCCGTGAAATACGCCTGTATGCAATGGGAAACATGAAAGAATACAGTCTCTTTTTGTCTTTAGTCTGTGATTTGTTCTGCAAGTTTGGCGATACGCTTTGCCATCCCTCTGAAAATAAACAGGTGCGCCGGGATCATCAGCAGCCAGTAGAACAGGCCGGGCATGCCGTGCGGGTGCCACCAGGCGCGCACGTCTATGCGTCGGCGATCGCCTTTATCTTCCAGGGTAAAACTCAGACGACCGAGTCCGGGAGCCTTCATACCAAATAACAACGTCAGCTGCTTTTCCGGCTCGACGATGATGACCTTCCAACTATCCACCGTATCGCCGACTTGTAAAATCGGGCGCTCCGGTCGACCTTTTGCCAGTTTATGCCCCACCAGCAGGTCCATTACTGCGCGTGTCTTCCACAGAATATTGCCAAAGAAATAGCCTTCTTTGCCGCCGAGGCGATTGACCACCTGCCATAAAGACTTCAGGCTGGCGGAGGTATCGACGCTAAATCCGGCCTGTTTGGCGAAATAGCCATATTCCGGCCGCCAGCGGGCAAATGCCTGTGCGTCGTAACCCCATTCGCTTGAGTCGACCAATTTTTCTTCTTCCTTGAGCGTGCTGCGTACCGCATCGTCAAAGACGATGAGCTTTTGGGGTATCAATGCCTTCAGTTCAGTGTCATCGGCCAGCAGGTCGTGTTTCAGGCCCTGTATCAGCGCTTTTGCGGTGGTCGGTGGAACCGAGGTGATCACATTTAAAAACCACACCGAAATCCAGCGGGTCGGAAAGGGGATAGGGATGAGCAGGCGATGCTTGCCGCTGACCGCCATAAAATGTTCGAACTGTTCCTGGTAGCTTAATACCTGCGGGCCTGCCGCTTCGAGTACGCGATGGCCGCTGGCCGGGTGTTCCAGCAGTGCAACTAAATAGTGCAGCAAATTCTCCAGCGCGATAGGCGTGGTGCGTGAACGCACCCAGCGTGGCGGGGTCAGCACCGGCAGGTTGTAGACCATATCACGCATCACCTCAAAGGCTGCAGAGCCTGCCCCGACGATAATACCTGCCCGTAACTCCGTAACCGGCACGCCAGATTCGCGCAGCGTGTCTGCCGTTATCTGGCGGGCGCGCAGGTGATCGGACTGTTCATGTTTAGGGGCTTGCAATGAGCTCAGGAAAATCAGCTGTTTGACTGGCGTGTTCCGTAGCGCATCGCGGACATTCAGCGCCACCTGACGCTCGTGGGCGATAAAATCACCGCCTTCACCCATCCCGTGCACCAGATAATAGACCGTATCAACGCCCGTCAGCAGTGGTGTCAGGTTATCAGGCCAGTTTAAATCGACCTTATAGCAACTGACACCCGGCAGTTGCTGCTTGTCCAGTCGCTCAATGCGACGTGCCGCCGCCAGCACCTGATGCCCCTGCTGGCTGAGCGCCTGTACCAGATGTTGACCAATGTAGCCACTGGCACCAAGTACCAAAATCCGTTGCGGCACGCCTGTCTCCTTATTGGTTTAAGAACGCGCGCCAGTGGGCGGCGACTTCAGCAAGTTGCTCACGTGAGACGTCAAGATGCATCACCAGACGCACAATCGGCGAGGCGTTAATCAGGACGTCTTTAGACTTCATATACTCGCCCAGCGCGGCGGCGTGTTCTTCACCCACGCGGACAAACAGCATATTGGTGTCGTGACGCATAACGTCAGCACCCGCTTCACGCAGTTGCTCTGCCATCCATGCCGCGTTGTCGTGATCGTCTTGCAAACGCGCCACGTTATTTTTTAACGCATACAGCCCGGCTGCTGCCAGAATACCGGCCTGGCGCATACCGCCCCCGGTCATTTTACGCCAGCGAATGGCGCGTTTGATGTAATCATGGCTGCCGACCAGCAGTGAGCCGACCGGTGTCCCCAGACCTTTGGACAGACAAATGGTGAACGAGTCGCAGTATTGCGTGACATCTTTTAACTCACAGCCGTAGGCGACGATGGCGTTAAAAATACGCGCACCGTCGACGTGCAGCGCCAGATTCCTCTCACGGGTGAATTCCCAGGCATCCTTCAAATACTCACGCGGCAGCACTTTGCCGTTATGGGTGTTTTCCAGGCTGAGCAGGCGGGTACGGGCAAAGTGAATATCATCGGCTTTGATTTTTGCGGCGACTTTGTCCAGCGGCAGAGAACCGTCCGGCGCGGCGTCGATAGGCTGCGGCTGAATGCTGCCGAGCACCGCTGCGCCACCGGCTTCGTATAAGTAGTTATGTGCCCCCTGGCCGGCGATGTACTCTTCGCCGCGCTGACAGTGGCTCAGCAACGCTACCAGATTCGCCTGGGTGCCGGTAGGTAAGAAAATAGCCGCTTCTTTGCCAGAAAGCTCAGCGGCATACTGCTGAAGGGCATTGACGGTAGGGTCGTCGCCGTACACATCGTCCCCGACCGGGGCGGCCATCATTTCTTCGAGCATGGCGCGACTCGGACGGGTGACAGTATCACTGCGTAAATCAATCACGGGCATTCCTTGGTAAGTGAGGTAATGCCCTCTGTTTTACCTTAGCCAGTTGGTTTTCGCCAGTTCGATCACTTCATCCCCGCGTCCGCTGATGATGGCGCGTAGCATATACAGGCTGAAACCCTTCGCCTGCTCGAGTTTAATTTGCGGTGGAATGGCGAGCTCTTCTTTCGCCACCACCACGTCGACCAGTACCGGACCATCAATCGACATAGCCCTTTGTAGCGCTTCATCGACCTCTGAGGATTTCTCCACGCGAATGCCCGTAATGCCACAGGCTTCGGCAATCCGTGCGAAGTTGGTGTCATGTAGTTCTGTTCCGTCGGTCAGATACCCTCCGGCTTTCATCTCCATCGCCACAAAACCCAGTACGCTGTTATTGAACACGATGATTTTTACCGGCAACTTCATCTGCACAACCGACAGAAAATCGCCCATCAGCATGCTGAAACCACCGTCGCCGCACATGGCGACCACCTGGCGTTCGGGTTCCGTTGCCTGCGCACCCAGCGCTTGTGGCATGGCGTTAGCCATCGAACCGTGGTTAAACGATCCGAGCAGGCGGCGTTTGCCGTTCATTTTCAGATAGCGTGCCGCCCACACGGTCGGCGTGCCGACATCGCAGGTAAAGATAGCGTCGTCAGCGGCGAAATGGCTGATCTGCTGCGCCAGATACTGTGGATGAATGGCTTTATCGCTGGGTTTGGCTAAATCATCCAGCCCTTTGCGTGCATCACGGTAGTGTTCCAGCGCTTTGTCGAGAAACGTTCGGTCAGTTTTTTCTTCCACCAGCGGCAGCAGGGCGCGAAGCGTGGCTTTAATATCGCCGACCAGCGCCATATCAACTTTACTGTGCGCGCCAATGCTTGCCGGGTTGATATCAATCTGAATAATTTTGGCGTCAGTGGGGTAGAACGGACGATAGGGGAACTGGGTACCAAGCAAAATCAGCGTGTCGGCGTTCATCATGGTATGAAATCCGGATGAAAAACCAATCAGCCCGGTCATGCCCACGTCGTAAGGATTGTCGTACTCGACATGTTCTTTGCCGCGCAGGGCGTGAACAATCGGCGCTTTGATTTTCGCGGCAAACTCCACCAGTTCTTTGTGCGCACCCGCGCAACCGCTGCCGCACATCAGCGCGATATTGCTGGAATAGCGCAGCAGTTGTGCCAGTTTTTTAATCTCTTCTTCCGCCGGGGTGACCACCGGTAATGGCGCGTGATACCAGTGTGTACTGGCGCTTTCCGGTGCGGCTTTCAGCGCAACATCGCCCGGCAATACCACCACGGAAACGCCCCGATTCAGTACCGCTTTGCGCATAGCAATTGCCAGCACCTGTGGGATCTGCTCAGGGCTGGAAACCAGCTCGCAATAGTGGCTACATTCGCGGAACAACTCTTGCGGGTGGGTCTCCTGAAAATAGCCGCTGCCAATCTCACTGGAGGGAATATGTGCGGCAATCGCCAGCACCGGGACGTGGTTGCGGTGGCAATCAAACAGGCCGTTAATCAGGTGCAGGTTTCCCGGTCCGCATGAACCTGCGCAGACAGCCAGTTCGCCCGTCAGTTGCGCTTCTGCGCCCGCGGCGAAGGCGGCAACCTCTTCATGACGGGTCGGCATCCAGTCAATTGTTCCCATGCGATTGAGACTATCGCTGAGACCATTCAGCGAATCACCCGTTACGCCCCAAATGCGTTTTACGCCAGCTTGTTCAAGGGTTTTAGCAATAAAAGCGGCAACCGTTTGTTTCATGGTTTTCCATCTCCTTAAATGTGATACCGCTTACAAGTTTAGATGAAGATAATAGTTATGCTTCTCATTCCCCCTTATTTCCGGCAGGTTTCATTTAACCTGTATAAAGCGTAGTTTGTTATTGGACATGGTGAAACAAGGAATGAATTCAAATGGTTACAAATCTATTAAATGCAGTGAATCGCATGTTGGCGCATGAGGATTTTGGCAAGTTTTTGTTACGCCTTGCCGTTGGGGGGCTGATGCTGTTTCACGGTCTGCATAAACTGTTCGCCGGGATTGATGGCATCAGTGGCATGCTGATAGCGAAAGGTTTCCCAGGCTTTATCGCTTACGGCGTTTTGCTCGGAGAAGTACTGGCGCCGTGCCTGATTATTCTCGGCATTCTGACGCGCCCGGCCGCGTTAGGGCTGGCATTTACGATGGTTGTCGCATGGCTGATGGTCGGGATGGGAGAAACCTGGTCGCTGGATAAAACCGGCGCGTGGGCGATTGAAAGCCTGGTGTACTTTTTTATCGGCGCACTGGCAGTGGCGTTTTTAGGTGCCGGGAAATACGCGCTGGGTGGTCATTCGGCCTGGCGGTAGTGTGCAGTGAACGAGCAATGTGGCGGCGAGTACAGGCCAGATTTTCTGCTCGCCTCTTCACTGGAGACGATCGTTAGTCGATGTCGTCACAGTTCCACAGCTTGCGCCTGCGTCGCACCGCGCCTTGCGTCAACGCGTTCGCCATGGCAGCGCCGATTTCAGCGCTGACCACAAGGCCCTGGATAAAAGGACGGTCGTGCATTAACCACGGTAGCCCGCCAAAGGCGATGCGACCACATGCATTTTCCGGCGCTTGCAGCGTGTAATCGTCGCCAACATCTGGGATCTCATCGCCGCAGGCCAGCAGTTGGCTGCGTAGCGTGGGAAAGGGAATATCTTTGCTTTTCAACGCCCGCTGTCCTCTGGCGTCAATAAACACATCAAATTCGCTGCGCTGGTTGTGGTGGCAGATAACCGTTATATCCTGCTCATTCTGGCGTTGATAATCTGAGCCCAGCGCCAGGATCTTAATTAACCCGGCATCGTGCAGCGCCAGCAGTCGGCGGATGGATTCCGAAGGGATCGCCGCATAGTTATCGATAAACACGCGTCCCAGTCCGCGCTTGAAGCGTTCTTTGTCTGAATCGTCAAGATGAGGCACGACCTGTTCGATAACCTCGTGTAGTCGCAGAAGGGTATAGCGCCACGTGATGGTTCGCTGTTCGCGCTTATTGCGCTCGACTTCCAGCAGGTTGCGTTTTGCCCAGTCAAAAGGATCGTGCTGTATCCTGTCTGCAAAGTAGACCCCGGAAAAAGTATCTGCCGTCAGTGTCTCAAGTGCGACTTGCTGACTCCACTGCGGTGCCGCGTTTTGCAACTGCTTGACGATAAGCTGGAAGATTCGTTCCAATAATCCGTGTTGACCTTGTGCGATGATGTGTTCAATTGCCTGCCCGGTGGCGATATTCAGCGGCTCATAAGGAAGGGGGCAGTAAAAATCGGCTTCCGGCAGCACGCCGGTGCGCGACATCAGGGTCAATTTCAGGTTTTGGCGACCAGGTTTGCACGTAAAATGGAGGGTGTTGTCAGAACCGGTAGTGAAGGCACCATGCTGACTGACCACGGCAACCGCTGCGTCGATTGCGCTTAACGAGGTTCCCAGTATGCCCACTCTACAGGCGTTAATCTGTGCGTCCATCAGACCGGTCCACGGGCTGGGGAAAAACTCCCGTGGTGAGCCGTCGTTTTCAGGCCACAGATGACCCGTGGCGATAACAGCGAAATCCACCTCGACAGGCTTTTGAGCGTGGTTTATCCATAAAGTAACACCCTCCGGGTTTGCGCGCAGGTCGGTGACTTCGCTTGATTCATTAACGGAAACCTCAAAGCCAGATCCACGCGCCTTATCAACAATGGCTAAGAAGCGATCGCGATAATAATCGCCGAGGATCACGCGGGGCAAAAATTGCCGTTCATGAAGAGAAGCGCGCTCAATGCCAAACTGCGCCAGGTAGTCATCGTTTTGATTCTGTAACCACGTCAGATAACTGATATAAATCGGTGGGATCTCAATGCTGGCAATATTTGCCAGCATGTGGGCTGCATTATTGTCGCTGTTGTACGGCATGCCCACGCCTGCCTCTTCAGCTTGCTCGTAGAGCTGCACCGCCAGCGGTTCGCCGCGTTCAACCAGGGCATGAAACGTATAGATTCCAGTGGGTCCGACGCCGACGATGGCCACTTTTTTCATGGGGATCCTTATTTTGCCAGCTCGACGTTGTGGTCTGGGTTTTGGATAAGTTGACGAAGAATAAGTGTGGTCGATAAATCACTGGGGGGAGAGTTTATTTCGGCGAGGCAAAAAAAAGGCCGCCCTGTATAACCAGGCAGCCTTTTCACATCAGAGGCGGAACAACTACGCCAGCACTAAATCACCCTGCGGATGGCAGGAACAGGCCAGTACGTAACCTTCAGCAATTTCTGCGTCCGTCAGCGTCATGGTGCTGCTGACTGTGTAGTTGCCGTCAACCACTTTGGTTTTGCAGCAGCCGCAAACGCCTGCGCGGCAGGCGGCGACAACCGGAACTTTGTTGCTTTCCAGTGCCTCCAGTAGCGTGGTGCCGACCGGCGCGTAGAACTCTTTCGCCGGTTGCAGTTTGGTGAACTTCAGCCCGCTGGTGGCCGCAACGGCAACCGGCGTGAAGAACTGCTCTTTAAAGAAGCGCGTCACGCCAAGCGCTTTCACTTCTTTTTCGACCAGATCCATATACGGCGCCGGGCCACAGGTCATCACGGTGCGCGAGGTCAGGTCCGGTACGCTTTTCAGCAGCTCGGTAGTCAGTCGGCCAGAAACAAAGCCATGGGTGGCATTGTTTTCAGCGACTAACGTCACCGGATACTCACGCCATTCGTCGGCAAAAATGACATCTTGCGGTGAACGGACGTTAAAGATCACCTGCACATCGACCTCTGGACGGTACTTTGCCAACCAGCGACGCATCGACATGATGGGCGTCACGCCACAGCCGGCAGCCAGCATCAGGAACTTGTCTTCCGCTTTATCTTCACAGGTAAATTCACCCATGGCATCGGACAGCCAGATATAGTCGCCGCGTTTCACGTCATGGGTCAGCCACTGTGAACCTGCGCCATCATCAATCCGGCGGATGGTCAGCGTGATGTACTCGCTAACGCCCGGCGTTGAAGAGAGGGTGTAAGCACGTAGCGTCTCTGCTGAATTACGTACACTAACCAGTGCATACTGCCCGGCGCGGTACGGATAATAGTCGTGGCACAGCAACGAAATTGTCCATACATCCGGCGTTTCCTGATGGATGTGATGAACCTGCATCCGCCATGGGCACTGATGGGTTGGCATTGTCATTCTTTACTCCTTACGCGCTCAGCAGCTGCTTCATGTCTTCTTCAACGGTGGTCACGGAACGCAGACCGAATTTCTCGTTGAGAACTGCCAGCAGATCCGGCGTGAAGAAGCCCGGCGCAGTCGGGCCGGTGACGATGTTTTTCACGCCCAGAGACAGCAGGGTCAGCAGAATAACAATCGCTTTCTGTTCGAACCAGGAGAGCACCAGAGACAGCGGCAGATCGTTCACGCCGCAGCCCAGTTTTTCAGCCAGGGTGACGGCCAGGATGATGGCAGAGTAAGCATCGTTACACTGGCCGGCATCGACCAGGCGCGGCAGGCCTTCGATATCGCCGAAATCCAGTTTGTTGAAACGGTATTTACCGCATGCCAGGGTCAGGATCAGGCAGTCGTCCGGTACGCTGGTCGCGAAGTCGGTGAAGTAGTTACGTTCGCCGCGTGCGCCGTCGCAGCCGCCGACCAGGAAGATGTGACGCAGTTTTTCGCGGCTTACCAGGTCGATCAGCGTATCGGCAGCACCCAGCAGCGTCTGACGACCAAAACCTACGGTAATCAGATGTGGGATTTCGCTGTACGGGAAGCCTGCCATTTGCTGTGCCTGAGCGATAACCGGACCGAAGTTGTCGCCTTCGAGGTGGCTCACACCCGGCCAACCGACGATGCTACGCGTCCAGATACGGTCATCATACGCGCCAACGGTTGGGTCGATGATGCAGTTAGAGGTCATCACGATTGGGCCAGGGAAGCGGGCGAACTCAACCTGCTGGTTCTGCCAGCCGCTGCCATAGTTACCAATCAGATGTTTGAACTTACGCAGTTCCGGGTAGCCGTGGGCGGGCAGCATTTCACCGTGGGTATAGACGTTTACGCCAGTGCCTTCGGTCTGCTCCAGGAGGTTGTACAGATCTTTCAGGTCGTGACCAGAAATCAGGATGCATTTGCCTTCGGTCGCTTTGACGTTGACCTGAGTCGGCGTTGGGTGACCGTATTTGGTGGTTTCACCCGCGTCCAGAATGCTCATTACTTTGAAGTTCATCTGGCCGATTTCCATAGAGCACTCCAGCAGAGCGTTCATATCGGAAGGCCAGGTGCCCAGCCATGCCATAATTTTGTGGTATTGCGCGTAGATGTCGTTGTCGTACTGACCAAGAACGTGCGCGTGCTCCATGTAAGCTGCCGCGCCTTTCAGGCCGTACAAGCACAGCAGACGCAGGCCGAGAATGTTCTCGCCGATGGTCGCTTTGTCTTTGTTCGGGGTAAATTCAGCCGCCTGACGCTGCAGGTCGCCCAAATCGTCGCTCACCAGTTGCAGGTCAGCCATTGGGTTATCAACCGTTGCGCTGGCATCAATGTTCAGACACTGCGCTTTCAGTGCGTCACGCATGGCGATAGCTTCACGGGCATAGCCAACAATGCGCGGAGAGTCGAAGTTAACGTTGGTCAGGGTAGAGAAGAATGCGCGCGGGGCAAAGTTATCAATTTCATGATCGATGATACCGTATTCACGCGCTTTAACGGCCCATGCAGACAGACCTTGTAGGGAAGCAATCAGCAGATCCTGCAGATCGGAGGTTTCCGCTGTTTTACCGCACATACCCTGCGCGTAAGAGCAGCCGTTCCCTGCCGGAGTACGGATGGTTTGTTCACATTGCACACAAAACATGGTCACACCTTTTAAAGTTATATTTAATATACATGTTTAAGGTTATGCCTGCGCGCGAAGGGATTAAAGGAATTTCTGCTACAACTTGCAGGGATATTGATTTAGCGCAATTTTGGCGGTAGATGGCTACCGCCAGAGAGGTACGTAGCGGAGTGTCAGGCGGAGAAAAAGGCCATTAACAGAGGCACTAACAGACTAAGAATAAAGCCGTGAACGATGGCTGCAGGCACCATTTCCAGACCGCCACTGCGTTGTAAAACGGGCAGGGTGAAATCCATTGAGGTGGCGCCACAGAGTCCTAATGCGGTGGAGCGGCTGCGACCCACTAAACCTGGAATCAACATAATGGCGACCAGTTCGCGAGCCAGATCGTTAAAGAAAGCCGCGCTACCAATTACTGGCCCGAATGATTCGGTCAACAGAATGCCGGACAGGGAATACCAGCCAAAACCCGAGGCCATCGCCAGTGCGGTTTTCAGCGGCAGACCGAGAATTAGCGCATTGATCACGCCTGCCAGCATTGAGCTTGCTACCACGACGACGGCAACAATCATCCCCCGGCGGTTCAGCACTATTTGTTTTAAGGTCATGCCGCTGTTGCGCAGTTGAATACCCACCAGGAACAGCAAAAAGATCAGCGTATATTCGCTGGCTTCAGTGGCGTGTTGCAAGAATGACATCCCGGTGAGGCCAAGCAGAAAACCCAGCACGACAACGCCGCAAAGCTGTAATGACTCCAGCGCCATGGCAATGCGTGACGGGAGTTTCTCTTGTCGGTGGTTATGTCGCCAGGGAAGCGAACGCTCGAGCCACAGCAGCGCGGCAATATTACACAGCAGAATAACCGTCACGCTGACGGCTGAATAATGAAGTATCGATAACAGATTGCTGGCGAGGTTATCGAGAAACGCCAGGCTGATACCCATAAAAAAGAGAATAAGGTAGACGATCCAGCTCAACAGGCGATTGATGAGTTTTAAGGCGGCCCTGTGCCGAAGCGGAATAAGATAGCCCACAATAAGGGGTACCAGAATGATTAACAGCCCTGAAAACATGAAAACCCGGTCCTTGCTGAGAAGTAAGACGAAATGCGCCAATATACCCTAAATAATTCAAGTTGCAGGAAGGCGGCAAGGGAGTGAATTCCCGGGAGCGTACATAAGTACGAGACTGGGGTGAACGAGCGCAGTCAACGCATCTGCAACTTGAAGTATGACGGGGATACACACTACTCAATGCAAAGAGGAGAGTAAAGTTGCAAATAAAAGGAAATAAAGCGGGGGGAAGAAAAGACCTGATAAACTATCAGGTCTTTTTTGTTATCGATTAATCACGTTTTTCCAGTAGCGTGCGGTAAATCAGGCCACCGAGGATCCCGCCGATAATCGGCATAACCCAGAACAGCCATAGTTGTTGTAACGCCCAACCACCCTGGAAGAGGGCAACCGCGGTGCTACGCGCCGGGTTTACGGAAGTGTTAGTGACCGGAATACTGATCAGGTGAATCAGCGTCAGCGCGAGACCAATAGCGATCGGCGCAAAACCTGCCGGGGCATGTTTATCGGTCGCACCGTGGATCACTAATAAGAAACCTGCGGTCAGTACAATTTCAATAACAATGGCAGAAAGCATGGAATAACCGCCAGGTGAATGTTCACCATAGCCGTTTGATGCAAAACCACTGGCTGTTGCGTCAAAGCCTGCTTTACCGCTGGCGATCAAATACAATACCGCTGCCGCGACAATCCCGCCGATAACCTGGGCAATAACATAGCCAATAACATCTTTGGCCGGGAAACGACCGCCAGCCCATAAGCCGAATGTCACTGCCGGGTTAAAATGGCCCCCTGAAATATGACCAACGGCGAATGCCATAGTCAATACTGTCAGGCCGAATGCCAGCGCAACACCGGCGAAGCCAATCCCTAACTCCGGGAATGCTGCGGCCAGCACGGCACTCCCGCACCCACCAAAAACAAGCCAAAACGTACCGAAGAATTCAGCTGCTAATTTCCTGAACATAACCACCTCAATTAAAAGTTCCGGGTTCGTTTTCCTAATCCGGTATTTCATCGCTAAAAGGGACGATGATTAAAGAGCGTGTATTTTAGAAAAAAATCTCATCCCTTTGCCACTTAAATTAATGAAAAAATTTGATTTAAGGCAATATGATGTGAATCCTTTTTGGCGTTCAGGTGAATAAAGCATAGTTCAATTAGCGAAAAGCAAATGGTTGTCCGCTGTAATAATATCCGGGGTAAATTTTAAGAAGAATATTCTTACTTTTTTTTAGCGCTTATGATTATGTCTTTGCGCTCTCGGGTGTTCTGCACGCCTGGTTGACGTTATACTCCTGATAACTTGAAGGAAAAAGTTAGCATTTCCGGAGGCTATATGATTCTCGAACGCGTTGAGATTGTTGGGTTTCGTGGTATTAATCGGCTGTCGTTGATGCTGGAGCAGAACAACGTGCTGATTGGGGAGAACGCGTGGGGGAAGTCCAGCCTGTTGGATGCGCTAACCCTGCTGTTGTCGCCGGATTCAGACTTGTATCATTTTGACCGCGAAGATTTCTGGTTCCCACCTGGTGATACTCAGGGCCGGGAACATCATCTGCATATTATCCTCACCTTTCGTGAATCTCAGCCGGGTCGTCATCGGGTACGCCGTTATCGGCCGCTGGAAGCCTGCTGGTCGCCGTGCCACGATGACTATCACCGTATTTTTTATCGGCTGGAAGGCGAGTGTGCGGATGACGGTAGCGTCCTGACGCTGCGCAGTTTCCTCGATGGCGAAGGCCGTCCGCTAGCGCTCGACAATATTAACGATCTGGCGTGTCATCTCGTGCGTCTGATGCCGGTGCTGCGGTTGCGTGATGCGCGCTTTATGCGGCGGATCCGTAATGGCACGGTGCCAAATCTGGCGGAAGTCGAAGTGACGGCCCGCCAGCTGGATTTTCTGGCGCGTGAACTGGCAACCCGGCCACAAAATCTGACTGACGGGCAAATTCGTCAGGGGCTGTCGGCGATGGTACAACTGCTGGAGCACTACTTTTCTGAGCAGGGCGCAGGTCAGTCCCGCCATCGCCTGATGCGTCGACGTTCCAATAACGAGCAGCGTAGCTGGCGCTATCTGGACATTATTAACCGTATGATTGATAAGCCTGGAGGACGCACGCATCGTGTGATCCTGCTGGGACTGTTCTCGACGCTGTTGCAGGCCAAAGGTACGCTCAGGCTGGACAAAGATGCGCGTCCGTTGCTACTGGTCGAAGATCCAGAAACGCGTTTGCACCCCATTATGCTGTCGGTCGCCTGGCAGTTGCTGAATCTGTTACCTCTGCAGCGCGTGGCAACCACTAACTCCGGTGAACTGCTGTCGCTCACCCCCGTGGAACACGTTGTCCGTCTGGTGCGTGAATCTTCCCGTGTTGCCGCCTGGCGACTGGGGCCGGGAGGTTTGAGTGCGGAAGACGGGCGGCGTATTGCCTTTCATATCCGCTTTAATCGCGCCTCGTCGTTGTTTGCCCGCTGTTGGCTGCTGGTGGAAGGTGAAACGGAAACCTGGGTTATCAACGAACTGGCCCGTCAGTGCGGGCATCACTTTGACGCCGAAGGGATTAAAGTGATTGAATTTGCCCAGTCTGGCCTTAAGCCGCTGGTGAAGTTCGCCCGGCGAATGGGAATCGAGTGGCATGTGCTGGTCGACGGTGACGAAGCCGGGAAAAAATATGCGGCAACGGTGCGTGGTTTGTTGAATAACGACAGAGAGGAAGAGCGCGATCATTTAACCATGTTGCCCGCGCTGGATATGGAACACTTTATGTACCGGCAGGGGTTCTCAGATGTCTTTCACCGGGTGGCGCAAATCCCGGAAAACGTGCCGATGAATATGCGTAAAATCATCTCGAAGGCGATTCATCGTTCGTCAAAACCTGACCTGGCGATTGAAGTGGCGATGGAAGCAGGGCGGCGTGGCGTCGATGCCGTTCCCACCCTGCTGCGAAAAATGTTCTCGCGCGTGCTGTGGCTGGCACGCGGACGCGCTGATTAGTGGCGGAACATCAGCGACAGCTGTGTGTGGATAGTGTCCAGTAACTGATAGCGGCGGCGGTATTCTGCGCGTTTTTTGCTGGCAATATCCGCCTCGCTTTTTCGCGCCAGCGTGCGCGGAATATGATAGTACCCGTGGCTGTCGCATTCGCCGCCAACCGCTTCCCAAAAAGCATTATAGTCGGAAAGAATAACCTTGTTTTTATCATGGTAACGCGGGCTGCGAAAGATATGCTGTTCATTACTGACAGCCATAACGTGTTCGATATTCAACTGTTCTGCTAAACGGCAAATGGTTTCCATCACCATACGTTTCGGGAAAATTCCGTGGCAGGACTTTGTCGCTTTCTGTATTGCCTCGTGAGGGAGTTGTGAATTGCCCTGTACGCCGCCAATAAAAAGCGTACTTTTCCCATTATATTCGCAGAACGTAAATGTCATTTTAGTCAGGATATCTCCGGCGCCATTCTGCACCATAATGGTGCTTTCTCCTTCTTTATCCAGTACCGGGAACATCATCATGGTGACGGTAAATAACTCGCCGTCTTTGCCTTCAATTTGCGCGAGGCGCAGGCCGTCATTACTTAACAACGCGTGAAATTCAGCAGGTAAGAAGGCATTGCGAATAACATGATAGTGAAAACGCACGGCATTTAAGCGCATCTCACGATCGAAATTTGCGGCAAGGTAAGGACGGTGCAGGCGAACCGGCAGACGGGGCTGGCGGGCGAGCAGGTTTTCAAGATCCGGCCATTGAGCCAGTTCACTCATCCATTCCTGGGTGAGGCGGGGTATCAGTAATGAACGCCAGATAAACTTACGACGAAAACTCCGTTTATCCCAGCATGCTCCGGGTTGTAAATGGCCGGATGCCAGGCCATAAAAAAGGCTAAAACTTGTTGCTGGTTTGGTAGAAAGAAAAGTGCTTTCAGTTAGTTGACTCATAATATAAATCCGATTGATACCCTGGTACTAATTTCAGCACAGCGGATCTTAACCATTCATCAATAACTCTGTTATTCTTGGCGTTTTTCAACGGCTATTTATTTATCGTTGACGTTTAACACTCCACTCTGGTGGACGTATCGGGGACATTGGGACTTTTATGAAGCTCAAGGGAAAAATCAAAAAACGTTATTTTATCTTCGCCGTCATCATCATTGTGGCGATAATTGCACTTTGGCGAACGCTTAATGCGCCATTACCTCAGTATCAAACATTAATTGTTCGGCCGGGCGATCTTCAGCAAAGCGTGCTGGCAACGGGGAAACTGGATGCGCTGCGCAAAGTTGACGTCGGGGCGCAGGTGAGCGGGCAGTTAAAAACGCTGTCAGTGGCCATTGGCGATAAAGTCAAAAAAGATCAGTTGCTCGGCGTTATCGATCCTGAACAGGCGCAGAACCAAATTAAAGAAGTTGAAGCAACGCTGATGGAATTACGCGCCCAACGTATGCAGGCCGAGGCCGAGTGGAAACTGGCGCGGGTGACGCTTTCTCGGCAACAACAGTTGGCGAAAACGCAGGCGGTTTCGCAGCAGGATCTCGACACGGCAGCAACGCAGCTGGCGGTCAAACAGGCTCAAATCGGCACCATTGATGCGCAAATTAAGCGTAATCAAGCCTCTCTCGATACGGCAAAAACAAACCTCGATTACACCCGTATTGTAGCGCCGATGGCCGGTGAAGTGACGCAAATTACTACCCTGCAGGGGCAAACCGTGATTGCCGCCCAGCAGGCACCGAACATTTTGACGCTGGCGGACATGAGTACCATGCTGGTCAAAGCACAGGTTTCCGAAGCCGATGTCATTCATCTGCATCCGGGGCAAAAAGCCTGGTTTACCGTGCTGGGCGATCCGCAGACGCGCTATGAGGGTACGCTCAAAGATGTGCTGCCTACGCCTGAGAAAGTGAACGACGCGATTTTCTACTATGCCCGCTTCGAAGTTCCGAACCCGAAAGGGATCCTGCGACTGGATATGACTGCGCAGGTACATATCCAGCTGACGGATGTCAAAAATGTACTGACGATCCCGCTGTCGGCGCTGGGCGATCCTATTGGCAACAATCGCTATAACGTCAGGTTGCTACGAAACGGCGAAACCCGCGAGCGTGAAGTGTCTATTGGCGCGCGTAACGATACCGATGTGGAGATCGTGAAAGGTCTGGAAGAGGGTGATGAAGTCATCATCAGTGAGGCGAAACCTGGAGCGGCACAATGACGGCATTGCTTGAACTGAGCAATATCCGCCGCAGTTACCCGTCAGGCGAAGGGCAAGTTGAGGTGTTAAAGGACGTATCCTTGAGCATCCATGCCGGCGAAATGGTGGCGATTGTCGGGGCGTCTGGCTCGGGGAAATCGACGCTGATGAACATCCTCGGGTGTCTGGATAAGCCTTCCAGTGGCACGTATCGGGTGGCAGGTCGCGACGTTTCAACGCTCGATAGCGACGCGTTAGCCCAATTGCGGCGCGAGCACTTCGGCTTTATTTTTCAGCGCTATCATTTGCTCTCGCATTTGACGGCGGCGCAAAACGTTGAGGTACCTGCGGTCTACGCCGGAACCGAACGTAAGCAACGCCTGGCTCGGGCGCAGGAATTACTCCAGCGACTGGGACTGGGCGACAGGGTGGACTATCAACCTTCTCAGCTATCCGGTGGGCAGCAGCAGCGCGTCAGTATTGCGCGTGCGCTGATGAACGGTGGACAGGTGATTTTAGCCGATGAACCTACCGGTGCGCTGGACAGCCATTCCGGCGAAGAGGTGATGGCGATTCTGCATCAGTTGCGCGATCGCGGGCATACGGTGATTATTGTCACGCACGACCCGCAGGTTGCGGCGCAGGCCGAGCGGGTGATTGAAATTCGCGATGGCGAGATTGTGCGCAATCCGCCGTCGCAAACAGCCGCGGGGGGACGCGGTATTGCCGAACCCACGGTGAAGACATCTTCTGGCTGGAGCCAGTTTGTCAGTGGTTTTCGCGAGGCGCTGACCATGGCCTGGCTGGCAATGGCCGCCAACAAGATGCGTACGCTGCTTACAATGCTGGGCATCATTATTGGTATTGCGTCGGTGGTGTCGATTGTGGTGGTTGGAGACGCGGCTAAACAGCTGGTGCTGGCCGATATTCGCGCCATCGGGACGAACACCATCGATATCTATCCCGGTAAAGATTTCGGTGACGATGACCCGCAATACCAGCAGGCGCTGAAGTATGACGATTTGACGGCAATTCAGAAGCAACCGTGGGTGAGTTCGGTGACGCCTGCGGTGTCGAAGAATTTACGGCTGCGTTATGGAAATATCGACGTGGCAGCCAGCGCTAACGGCGTGAGTGGGGACTATTTTAACGTCTATGGCATGACGTTCAGTGAAGGCAATACCTTTAACGCCGAGCAGCTCGCTGGCCGGGCGCAGGTAGTGGTTCTGGACAGCAACACCCGACGCCAGCTGTTCCCTAATAAAGCGAAAGTGGTGGGCGAGGTCGTGCTTGTCGGCAATATGCCCGCCACCGTGATTGGCGTGGCGGAAGAGAAGCAGTCGATGTTTGGCAGCAGTAAGATCCTGCGGGTCTGGCTGCCTTACAGCACTATGTCCGGGCGCATTATGGGACAATCCTGGCTGAACTCCATTACCGTGCGCGTGAAGGACGGGTTCGATAGCACCCTGGCGGAGCAGCAGCTTACCCGGCTGCTGTCGTTGCGGCATGGCAAAAAAGACTTCTTCACCTGGAATATGGACGGCGTCCTGAAAACCGCTGAAAAAACCACGCGTACCTTACAGCTGTTTCTGACGCTGGTGGCCGTGATTTCGCTGGTGGTCGGCGGGATTGGCGTGATGAATATCATGCTGGTTTCGGTAACCGAACGAACGCGCGAGATTGGTATTCGTATGGCGGTTGGCGCACGCGCCAGCGACGTGCTGCAGCAGTTTTTGATTGAAGCGGTGCTGGTGTGTCTGGTTGGCGGGGCGTTAGGTATCAGCTTGTCGATGCTGATTGCCTTCACTCTACAGCTTTTTCTGCCCGGTTGGGAAATCGGATTCTCACCTTTCGCGCTGTTGACGGCTTTCCTGTGTTCAACGGCGACCGGAATTTTGTTCGGCTGGCTCCCGGCGCGCAACGCGGCAAGGTTGGATCCGGTTGATGCCCTGGCACGGGAATAACGTGTTGTATTGAAAAAGAAATAAAAATGCCAGCTCGAGGGGCTGGCATTTTGTCTGCGGGATGTACACAATGAAACAGAAGAGTTATGCGACAGCTTCTGCTTCAAGCACAGGCACAATAAGACTGGCGTGATTGCCTTTGGGCCCCTGGTGGACATCAAAATGGACAGATTGTCCGGCTTTTAGTGTTCTGTAACCATCCATCTGAATGGTGGAGTAATGGGCGAAAATATCTTCGCCACCGCCTTCGGGGCAGATGAAACCGAACCCTTTAGCATTGTTGAACCACTTAACAGTACCCGTTTCCATACTTCGACATCCTTCGTAAATCTTATATAAGTAAGATGGAATGAACCGGTGGCGGAGTGGGGGCTGTTCAAAACCTCGCCAACTCTCGAGTCTACAATTTAGAGAAATCAGGCGGGGCGTCAAGCGCCAGGCTTGTGGAATCGGATAAAAATGCATCAAAATTTGAAGCAGTTAACGCTATTGTCGGTTATGTGACAGATGTCTCGGATGACACTGATAGATGATAGTTATCTAATAATTGAGGTAGATTGATTGTGCGCATAGGCTCTTGTCAGCGGCAAGTTATTCTGCCGGTAACCGTAACTGAAGATGACGACTGACAATGGGTAAGACGAACGACTGGCTGGATTTCGATCTGCTGGCGGAAGACAAATTGCGCGACGCGCTAAAACCGCCATCTATGTATAAAGTGATATTAGTCAATGATGATTACACTCCGATGGAGTTTGTTATTGACGTGTTACAAAAATTCTTTTCTTATGATGTAGAACGTGCAACGCAGCTGATGCTTGCCGTTCACTATCAAGGTAAGGCTATCTGCGGCGTATTTACCGCTGAGGTGGCTGAGACCAAAGTGGCGATGGTGAACAAATATGCAAGGGAGAACGAGCATCCGTTGCTGTGTACGCTGGAAAAAGCCTGAATACAGGCATTAATATTGGGGGAGGTGCCTATGCTCAATCAAGAACTGGAACTCAGTTTAAACATGGCTTTCGCCAGAGCGCGCGAGCACCGACATGAGTTTATGACCGTCGAGCACTTGTTACTGGCGTTGCTCAGTAACCCATCGGCCCGCGAAGCGCTGGAAGCGTGTTCTGTGGACCTGGTGGCGCTTCGTCAGGAACTCGAAGCCTTCATTGAACAAACCACTCCCGTATTACCTGAAAGCGAAGAAGAGCGCGACACGCAGCCAACGCTGAGTTTTCAGCGTGTGCTGCAACGTGCTGTCTTCCATGTTCAGTCCTCGGGGCGTAATGAAGTGACTGGCGCCAATGTGCTGGTTGCCATCTTCAGCGAACAAGAGTCTCAGGCGGCTTACCTGCTGCGCAAGCACGAAGTCAGTCGTCTGGATGTGGTGAATTTTATTTCACATGGCACGCGCAAAGACGAACCAAGTCAGTCTTCTGACTCTGGTAATCAGCCAAATAGCGAAGAGCAAGCTGGCGGGGAGGACCGTATGGAGAACTTCACCACTAATCTTAACCAGCTCGCTCGCGTGGGTGGGATTGACCCGCTCATTGGCCGAGAAAAAGAGCTGGAGCGAGCCATTCAGGTACTGTGCCGCCGCCGTAAAAACAACCCGCTGCTGGTGGGTGAGTCTGGTGTCGGTAAAACCGCGATTGCCGAAGGTCTGGCCTGGCGTATTGTCCAGGGCGATGTACCGGAAGTCATGGCCGATTGCACGCTTTACTCACTCGATATCGGCTCGTTGCTGGCGGGCACCAAATACCGCGGTGATTTTGAAAAACGCTTTAAAGCGCTGCTGAAACAGCTGGAACAGGATACCAACAGCATTCTGTTTATCGATGAGATCCACACCATTATCGGTGCGGGTGCGGCATCTGGCGGCCAGGTGGATGCGGCAAACCTGATCAAACCGCTGCTTTCCAGCGGCAAGATCCGCGTGATTGGCTCAACCACCTATCAGGAATTCAGTAATATTTTCGAGAAAGACCGTGCATTAGCGCGTCGCTTCCAGAAAATCGATATTACGGAACCGTCGGTGGAAGAGACCGTGCAGATCATCAACGGGCTGAAACCGAAGTACGAAGCACACCATGACGTTCGCTACACCGCAAAAGCCGTGCGTGCAGCGGTGGAGCTGGCGGTGAAATACATCAACGATCGTCACCTGCCGGACAAAGCGATTGACGTGATCGATGAAGCGGGTGCGCGGGCGCGTCTGATGCCGGTCAGCAAGCGTAAGAAAACCGTTAACGTGGCGGATATCGAATCCGTTGTGGCTCGCATTGCGCGGATCCCCGAGAAGAGCGTTTCGCAAAGCGATCGCGATACGCTGAAAAATCTGGGCAACCGACTGAAAATGCTGGTCTTCGGACAGGATAAAGCCATTGAGGCGCTGACTGAAGCCATCAAAATGAGCCGGGCTGGCCTGGGTCATGAACACAAACCGGTCGGTTCATTCCTGTTTGCCGGCCCGACCGGTGTCGGGAAAACCGAAGTCACGGTGCAGCTGTCCAAAGCGCTGGGCATTGAACTGCTGCGGTTTGATATGTCCGAGTATATGGAACGCCATACCGTCAGTCGTTTGATTGGTGCGCCTCCAGGATACGTCGGTTATGACCAGGGTGGCTTGCTGACGGATGCGGTCATTAAGCATCCGCATGCGGTGCTGTTGCTGGATGAAATTGAAAAAGCGCACCCGGATGTCTTTAACCTGCTGCTGCAGGTGATGGACAACGGTACCTTGACCGACAATAACGGGCGCAAAGCGGATTTCCGCAACGTGGTGCTGGTGATGACCACCAACGCCGGGGTGCGTGAAACCGAGCGTAAATCGATTGGGCTGATTCATCAGGACAACAGTACTGATGCGATGGGCGAAATCAAAAAAGTGTTTACGCCGGAATTCCGTAACCGCCTCGACAACATCATCTGGTTCGATCACCTCTCAACCGAGGTTATCCATCAGGTTGTTGATAAATTTATTGTCGAACTGCAGGTGCAGCTGGATCAGAAAGGCGTCTCTCTGGAAGTGAGTCAGGAAGCCCGTGACTGGCTGGCGGAGAAAGGCTATGACCGTGCAATGGGCGCACGTCCGATGACGCGTGTGGTCCAGGACAACCTGAAAAAACCATTGGCCAACGAGCTGCTGTTTGGCTCACTGGTTGATGGCGGACAGGTGACCGTTGCGCTGGATAAAGAGAAAAATGAGCTGACCTATGGCTTCCAGAGTGCGCAAAAGCACAAGCCAGAAGCTGCACATTAACCTCGTATCACATAACAGACCGGGCGTAATGCCCGGTTTTTTTTCGCCTGATGCCAGAGAACAGGTGAATTACAGGCAAAAAATAAGCCTGCGTAAGGGAGATTACGCAGGCTAAGGAGGTGGTTCCTGGTACAGCTAGCATTTATGGGTTATGTTTTTCAGCGAAACGGATAATACCCTTATTGAGCGAAGCGGTATGTGATCGATTTCTAAGAATCTTCCGAACGCTGAAAATAACCGTAATTCTCTATTTCTCGTGCGGGTTGCGCGTGGACTCACCGGCAAAATTACGCATTAACAAGGCATAATTCAGATCGATATCCTCCGGGACTGGCATCCAGACGGTGTAGCCATCGCCCGGTGCCACCGGCATTGCTTCACCTTTGGCATTTTCCATCTGCTCAAGCGTGAAATTGACGTTACCCTGTGGGGTCATCAGCTCCAGGCTGTCACCGACGGTGAATTTATTCTTCACGATAACAGCGGCCAGTTCACCTTTACGCTCGCCGGTGAATTCACCAACAAACTGCTGGCGCTCCGAAACGGAGAAACCGTATTCGTAGTTCTGATAATCGTCGTGCGTGTGGCGACGCAGGAAACCTTCGGTATAACCACGATGCGCCAGACCTTCCAGCGTTTCCAGCAGCTGTGGATCGAATGGTTTACCGGCTGCGGCATCATCAATCGCTTTACGATACACCTGCGCGGTGCGCGCGCAGTAGTAATAGGACTTGGTGCGGCCTTCGATTTTCAGCGAGTGCACACCCATCTGGGTCAGACGCTCAACGTGGGCAATGGCGCGTAAGTCTTTGGAGTTCATGATGTAGGTGCCGTGCTCGTCTTCAAACGCGGTCATATATTCGCCCGGACGCTGGGCTTCTTCTATCATAAACACTTTGTCCGTCGGCGCGCCAATTCCCAGCGTCGGCTCAACGTTTTGTACCGGGATGGGCTCGTACTTGTGCACGATATTCCCCACCACGTCTTCTTTGCCTTCCTGCACGTTGTATTCCCAGCGGCAGGCATTGGTGCAGGTACCCTGGTTCGGGTCACGCTTGTTGATGTAGCCGGAGAGCAGGCAGCGGCCGGAGTAGGCCATGCACAATGCACCGTGAACGAAGATTTCAAGTTCCATATCCGGTACCTGAGTGCGGATCTCTTCAATTTCTTCCAGCGACAGTTCGCGGGACAGGATCACGCGGGTCAGCCCCATCTGTTTCCAGAACTTCACCGTTGCCCAGTTTACGGCGTTCGCCTGAACGGACAGGTGAATATCCATCTCCGGGAAGTTTTCCCGCACCAGCATAATCAGACCCGGATCGGACATGATTAATGCATCCGGCCCCATTTCCACTACCGGCTTCAGGTCACGAATGAAGGTTTTCAGCTTGGCATTGTGCGGGGCAATGTTGACCACCACATAGAATTTTTTACCCAGTTCATGGGCTTCATTGATGCCGAGCTGTAAGTTTTCATGGTTGAATTCGTTGTTGCGTACGCGCAGGGAGTAACGCGGCTGGCCCGCATAGACGGCATCTGCACCATAGGCAAAAGCGTAACGCATGTTCTTCAGCGTTCCCGCCGGGGAAAGGAGTTCCGGTTTAAACATAATTTTCTCGTTCTGATGACAGGTCAGACTCGCCTCACTTAATGAAGCGGTTAGGGGAGTGCCCCCATATTAAGGGCGGGCATTGTAGCGCTGCGGGGAAGGCAGGTAAAGAAAAACGCCGGGCGACAGCGTTACGTTACCCGGCTGAGCGAGTAATTATCAGGTCTTATCTTTTATCGTCTGACTTACACCATTGGTCTTAACTGAAGCAATACCGGTCTCGCGCGACTGTTCATTCGCATACAATTGGCTGCTACCAATAATCTGGTGGTTTGCAGCTTTCAGATTAAAATGTAATTTGCCATTGGCTGCTGTTTTTTTCTCATAACGCTCGCCCAGAGGGCTGTTAGCCTGGACAGATGCGATCCCTTTTTCTGCAGCGCCTCTTGTCGTGTAAAGCTCACTGGTAAGGATTGTTTCTCCGTTTCCAGCTTTAAGAACAAAGCGGTACTGATCATCGCTACTCTTACTTAATTCAAACCAACCAGCCATATGAACTCCTTGATTAAAAGTTTTATATCAAACAGTTATTGACGACAGTGTTACCACAAAGAGTATGAGCGATATTTGGAGAGTTGCTAGTCACCAGGGCTCCACGAAGCTGCGGGACCCTGGAGGGGGAGTGTTTATGCAATTCGGCAGGCATCGGCTTCCCAGCGATACCCCACACCGTACACCGCGCGGATAAATGACTGCTCGGCGTCCAGTGACTCCAGCTTGCGGCGTAGGTTCTTGATATGGCTGTCGATGGTGCGATCGGTGACGACGCGATAATCATCGTAGAGGTGATTAAGCAACTGTTCGCGGGAGAACACTTTTCCCGGCTCATGCGACAGCGTTTTCAGCAAGCGGAATTCCGCAGGGGTTAAGTCGAGCATCTTCCCACGCCAGGATGCCTGGAAACGGCCTTCATCGACGATGAGCGGGCTGGCGGCATCCAGCTGCTGCAGTTCGCGCAGAGGTTTGCAGCGACGCAGGATCGTCTTCACACGGGCTACAACTTCGCGTGGACTGTAGGGTTTACAAATGTAGTCATCGGCACCGATTTCCAGCCCCAACAGGCGGTCAATCTCTTCGATTTTGGCGGTAACCATCATGATGGGCACTTCCGAGAATCGACGAATTTCCCGGCACAGGGTCAGGCCATCGGTGCCTGGCAGCATCAGATCCAGCAAAATCAGATCGGGTGGCGTCTGGCGCACGTAAGGTAATACCAAATCACCGTGGCTGATGAGCGTCGGGGCATAGCTTGCGGCGCGCAGGTAGTCGATAAGCAGTTGTCCCAGCTTGGGTTCATCTTCCACGATCAGGATCCGCGGCGTGTTTTCATCAATGGGTAACTCAGTCATACATCTCTCTGTAAATCGCGTTCCAGCGGTAACTCTACTGTAATGCTAACCCCGCCAAAAGGCGAATGGGCGGCACGGATATGCCCATTATGCGCCTCGACGATATTGACGCAAATCGCCAGACCCAGGCCGGAGCCTCCGCTGGCGCGGTTCCGGGAACCTTCTGTGCGGTAAAATCGTTCAAACAGCTTTTGTAGCTGGTCGTCACTCACGCCGGGAGCCGAATCCGCGAAGGTTAACAACACCATACGTTCACGTTGTTCAGCGCTGATATGCAGCCCACCGCCGCTGTCGGTATAGCGCAGACTGTTTTCCAGCAGGTTATTAAACAGTTGCATCAGCCGGTCTCTGTCGCCAAACACCGTCATGCTGTCCGGTAGCGAGAGTTGTATCGTGAGTCCGCGGCTGGCAAAGCGTTCACGAAACGCGCCGCTTGCCACTTCCAGCAGGGGGATCAGATCCAACGAGGTTTTTTGGTAGGCCAGGGCGCCTTCATCAGACATGGAGAGCTGATGGAGATCGTCCACCAGCTTGGTCAGCGTGCCCACTTCGGCCTGTAGTGACGTCACGGAATCCGGGGTGAACTGGCGAACACCATCCTGAATCGCTTCCAGCTCACCGCGCAATACCGCCAGCGGCGTGCGCAGTTCGTGAGAAATATCGGCCATAAAATCACGGCGCATCTGCTGGTTCTTTTCCAGCGTACTGGCGAGTTGGTTGAAATCCTGCGCCAGTTTACCCAGCTCATCCGTACTGGTCGGCGCAACGCGGGTGGTGAAATCACCTGCTGCCAGTTTGTGCGTGCCTTCCACCAGCCGTTTGACCGGGGCCAGCAGGCTGCGCGCCAGCGTAAATGTTGCCAGCGCTGCCAGGATCGTGGAGAGCGCAACGATCAGCCAACTCGAACGTCTTTGCTGCATGTCGAAATTAATATCTGTATTACGCGTTAAGCGCTCGACGGGGGAGGCGATCACGGCGCCCACTTCGATCCCATTAACCTTGATTGGGCGGCGTGTGCCGTCGCCGGGTACCGGCCCGCGCGGGCCGACCAGTACGCGGGCGTTTTGGTCGACGACCCAAAACTGGGTGCGCCAGCCGTGCGGCGGCATGCCTGGACCCGCTTTATCATCGTCATTGTCGTGTTCAAAAGATCGCAGAATTTGAAAAACAAACCGGTCATTGTTGCGTAAAAATCGCCAGTTGCCGTGCTGCTGATACTGTTCGCCCAGCGCGTCGCTGAGCATTTGCAGGCGCTGTTCGTTACCGTGCTTGATGTAGTCAATAAATCCGCGTTCGAAGCTGACACGTACGGCCCAGTGCATACTGATCAGCAACACAATGCAGGTGGTGAAAATCGCCAGAAACAGTTTGCCGGTGATACCGGGTCGCCAGAACGTCATCAGTTGCTCCTTTTGCGCCGTGAAATCACCGCGTTGGTTTGCGTGTCGTTCGGCACGCGGGCAAAAATAATGGCAGGCAGCGCAATAATGAGCGCAATACACAGCCAGGTGTACATAAAGACGGTATGCGTGGTGCCGCTGTCGATGGCGATATGCTGTTGACCAAACATGCCCAACAGCAGGCCGGCGATGGTCACCCCGATACTCATCGATAGCTGCATGGTCATCGACAGCAGGCTGTTTCCGCTGCTGGCGAGATCGTCAGGCAGGTCTTTTAACGTCAGGGTATTCATCGATGAAAAACGGGTGGAGTTGACCATTCCTTGTAAGAACAGCACGAAGGGCAGGGCGTAATACCAGCCGAGCAGCGCGGTAGCCATCAGCAGCAGGCTGACCAGCGACAGGCCAAGCGTAGTGGCAACCAGTACCCGACGGTAGCCGAACCGGTTAACGACCTGTACCACAATGCGCTTCATACCCATGCTGCCCAGCACCATCGGGATCATCATCAGTCCGGCATGAAAGGGCGAAAATCCCAGCCCAATCTGCAAAAATACCGGCGTCATAAACGGCAACATACCGCTGCCTATGCGCCCGGCAAAACTGCCAAACAGGCCTAGCGAGAAAGTCGGCGTACGAAACAGATGCAGACTGAACAGTGCGCGCGGGTTGTTTCTGGCGTGCTTGATATATAACAGGATCGCCAGTACGCCACAGATAACCAGCGCCGCCAGCGTAATGTCAGAGATCCCACTGCCTTTGCTGCCATCCAGCGCCAGCGTCAGTACCGCCATGCCAACGGCCAGCAGCATGAATCCTGAAAGATCGAAGCGTCGGGTTTGCATGGTGTAGTTGGGCATCAGCATTAATGTGGCAATTGCCCCGACGATACCAACCGGAATGTTAATCAGGAAAATCCAGTGCCAGGACGCGTACTCTACCAGAATGCCGCCTAACGCCGGACCGAGCAACGGGCCAATTTGACCCGGCAAGGTGACGAAGGTCATCGCCGCCATATACTGCTCGCGTGGGACAATTTTCATCACCGTTAGCCTGCCGACGGGCACCATCATCGCGCCGCCGACGCCCTGTAATACACGGGCCATAATCAGCTCATTGAGCGTGCTGGACCAGGCGCAAAACAGCGATCCCAGCGTGAACAGAATGATGGCGGTGAAGAAAATATTACGCACGCCAATCTTGTCCGCCAGCCAGCCGCTGGCGGGCAGCATCACCGCTACGGTTAATACATATGACACAATGACCATATGCATATGCAATGGGCTTTCCCCGAGGCTTTTGGCCATCGAGGGAAGCGCGGTGTTGACGATGGTGGTATCCAGCGATTGCATAAAAAAGCCAAATGCCACAATCCAAAGCTGCCAGCGGGTGCTGTCGGGAAGTTCTGTCATAATTCTGCTACCGGGTTGCTGTTTTTACGCGAAAAACGCACTCGCAGACGGTCGAAAAAGAGATACACCACCGGTGTGGTGTACAACGTCAGGAGCTGACTCACTACCAGCCCGCCGACAATGGTTATCCCCAACGGCTGGCGCAGTTCAGAGCCATCGCCTGCCGATAACACCAACGGCAGCGCGCCAAAGAGTGCCGCCAGCGTGGTCATCATTATTGGGCGAAAACGCAGCAGGCAGGCCTGGAAAATCGCCTCTTCCGGTGTCAGTTTGCCGTTTCTCTGCGCATCCAGCGCAAAATCGACCATCATGATGGCGTTTTTCTTCACAATGCCAATTAATAGCATGATCCCTATCAGGGCGATTAGGCTGAACGGGGCATTGAACAGCTCCAGCGCCAGCAGCGCACCGACGCCGGCAGAAGGCAGCGTTGAGAGGATGGTCAGCGGATGAACGTAGCTTTCATACAACATGCCCAGCACGATGTAGACCGTCGCGATGGCGGCGATAATCAGGATCACCTGTGAGTTCATGGTGTCCTGAAAAACCTGCGCCGTTCCGGCGAAACTGCCGCGCACCGTTGAGGGAACGCCAAGTTGGGTCATGGTTCTGTTAATGGCTTCTGTTGCCTCAGAAAGCGAAGCACCGGTCGGCAGGTTAAACG
This sequence comes from Citrobacter sp. FP75, assembly GCF_018342065.1. Classification (GTDB taxonomy): domain Bacteria; phylum Pseudomonadota; class Gammaproteobacteria; order Enterobacterales; family Enterobacteriaceae; genus Citrobacter. The sequence goes on from NZ_JAFDOE010000003.1 coordinate 541,659, forward strand.
ATACGGTTGAGGCGGCAGACAGCCCCTGATGGTTCACCGACAGCGGGGCATTCGCCGGTTGCCATTTGGCAAAATACGATAACGGGATAGCCTTTCCGTCGCTATTAATGACGAACATCTTATCCAGCGCGCTGATGTCCTGGGTGTAGCGCGGGTCGACCTCCATCACCACTTTGTACTGGTTCATCGGCTGGTAGATGGTCGATATTTGCCGCTGACCAAAGGCATTATTCAGCAGGCTGTTGGCGGCCTCAACGTCGATCCCCAGACGTGACATGGTGTCACGATCGTAGGTCAGATTCATCTCTGCGCCGTTATCCTGCTGATCGGAATTGACGTCAGCCAGTTGGGGCAGGGCGGCTAGCGCTTTACGGATTTTTGGTTCCCATTCCCGCAGTGCGGCAAGGTCATCCGACAGCAGCGTGTACTGATAGCTGGCGTTGGCCTGACGCCCGCCGACGCGAATATCCTGCACTGCCATCAGAAACAGGTTTGCCCCCGGCTCTTTGGCTAACTTGATGCGCAGCCTGTCGATCACCTGCTGAGCAGTTTGCTGGCGTTCATCACGCGGCTTGAGGGTAATAAACATCATCCCGCTGTTGACGCGGGAGCCGCCGGTAAAACCGGTGACGTTATCCACCGCGGGATCGTCACGAATGATCTTCATAAAGTCCTGCAATTTCCCGCGCATCGCCTGAAACGAAATGCTCTGGTCGGCCTGGATCCCGCCCATCAGTACTCCGGTGTCCTGCTCCGGGAAGAAGGTTTTGGGGATGGAAATATACAGCCAGATATTCAGCGCAATAGTCGCCAGTAACACGACGCCGACCATCCGCGTATGACGTAATACCCACTGCAGTGAGGTGGCGTAACTCTGCTGCAAAGCGACCAGCACCCGGCCAAATCCTCGCTTACGTGACTGCTCACGTGGGGCGCTGGATTTGAGCATCCAGCCGCACATCATTGGCGTGAGCGTCAGTGAGACCAGCAATGAGATACCGATGGCAACCGACAGGGTCACGGCAAATTCGCGCAGTAGTCGACCCGGCAGGCCACCCATGAGCAGCAACGGCAGGAAGACCGCCACCAGCGACAGGCTCATGGAGAGAACCGTAAAGCCCACTTCGCGCGTACCCTGTAACGCCGCCTGGAGTGGCTTCATTCCCGCTTCCAGGTGACGGGATATATTTTCCAGCACCACAATGGCGTCATCGACCACAAACCCCGTGGCAATGGTCAGCGCCATTAACGACAGGTTGTTCAGGCTGAAACCACACAGATACATGGCGGCAAACGTGCCAATCAGCGAGACCGGAACCGCCACGGCGGGGATCAGCGTCGCGCGACCGGAGCGCAGGAAGACAAACACCACCAGGATAACCAGCGCGACGGAGATAACCAGCGTCTGCTCCACTTCCTCCAGCGACGCCCGAATAGTCGGCGAACGATCCTGGGCAATTTGCAAATCGATGGCGGCCGGGATCAGCGTTTGTAATTCCGGCAGTTTGGCCCGAATGCTGTCCACTGTCTGAATAATATTGGCTTCCGGGAGCTTGCGGATTATCAACAGAATGGCAGGTTTAGCGTTGGTCATCCCGGCGTTACGCACGTCCTGCACTGAGTCAGTAACGGACGCAACGTCACCCAGACGCACGGCGGCACCGTTGTTGTAGTGAATTATCAGCGGTTGATATTCAGACGCGGTTTTGAGCTCGTCGTTGGTTTGCACCTGCCAGCGGCGGGTTTTGTCTTCCAGCGCTCCCTGGGGCTGTCGTACGTTGGCGCTATTGATAGCGCGACGTACGTCGTCCAGCGATACGCCCTGGTTAAACAACGCCTGTGGATTCAGGCCAACGCGCACGGCGGGTAAAGAACTGCCGCCAACGTCCACGTCGCCAACGCCGTCAATTTGCGCAATGGTCTGCGCCAGTTGGGTTGAGGCGAAATCGTACAGTTCACCCTGCGAATACGTATCCGACGTGAGCGTCAGGATCATGATCGGCGCATCGGAAGGGTTAGCCTTCCGGTACGTCGGACGGCTGGGCATTCCGCTGGGTAGCAGGCTTTGCGCGGCGTTAATGGCGGCCTGAACGTCCCGCGCTGCGCCGTTGATGTCGCGATCGAAGTTGAACTCAAGGATAATGCGTGTGCTGCCAAGCGAACTGCTTGAAGTCATTTCGTTCACGCCCGCGATGCGCCCGAGTGAGCGTTCCAGCGGTGTTGCGACGGACGACGCCATGGTTTCGGGGGACGCCCCGGGCAGCGATGCGCTCACCATGATCACCGGAAAATCAACCTGCGGTAGCGGGGCGACCGGTAACAGGCGAAAACCCAGAATACCGCACAGGGTAATGGCGACGGAAATAAGGATGGTCGCCACCGGACGATGAATGAAGAGAGCGAAAAATTTCATTTACGCTTCCTCTTCCTGACGTGGGAAGCGGTTTTTCACATACAGCGACAACCGGTCAAACAGCAGGTAAATCACCGGCGTGGTGAACAGTGTGAGCACCTGGCTTACCAGCAGACCGCCGACCATGCCAATCCCTAATGGGCGGCGCAACTCCGCGCCTACGCCGGTACTTAACATCAGCGGCAACGCTCCCAGCAGCGCCGCCAGCGTGGTCATCAGGATCGGGCGAAAACGCAGCAGACACGCCTGGAAAATGGCGTCGCGCGGCGCCATGCCCTGTTCGCGCTCAGCGGCAAGAGCAAAGTCGATCATCATGATGGCGTTTTTCTTGACGATCCCGATCAGCAAAATAATGCCAATGATCGCGATAACGTCCAGTTCACTGCCGGCAATCATCAGCGCCAGCAGCGCCCCAACGCCCGCCGTTGGCAGCGTGGAGAGAATGGTGATGGGGTGAATAAAGCTTTCATACAACACGCCGAGCACGATATACATCGCGACCACTGCCGCCACAATTAGCCAGATGGTGTTGCCCAGTGCAGCCTGGAAGGCCAGCGTACTGCCCTGGAACTGGGTCGTAATACTTGACGGCAGATTTAGTGTTTTTTCGGCCTGCAGAATCGCGTCTACCGCATTGCCCAGCGACTGGTTGTCCGGCACGTTGAACGAGATAGTCGTGACCGGAAACTGATCGAGATGGTTAATTGACAGCGGGGCAAAACGTTGTTCGACGCTGGCGATGGTGCTCAGTGGTACGATCCCGCCGTCGCTGCTGGTCAGGCGAATGGTGTCCAATGCGGAAAGCCCCGGCGTGCTGGCGGTGTCATGTTCCAGCACCACCCGATACTGGTTTGCCTGGGTGTAGATGGTTGAAATCAACCGTTGCCCGAAGGCGTTATACAGCGCGTTATCGACATCTGCCATACTGATGCCTAAACGGCTGGCGCTGTCACGATTAACATTCACATAGGCTACCAGTCCCTGGTCCTGCCAGTCGCTACTGACATCAGAAAGCTGCGGCAACTGCTGCAGTTTTTCCAGCAGTTGCGGAACCCAGGTACTGAGTGCGTCCAGAGAGGTGGCCTGCAGCGTAAACTGGTACTGTGTCCGGCTCACCTGGGTATCAATCGTCAGGTCCTGGGTCGGCTGAAGATAGAGGTCGACGCCGGGAACGTTATCCACCGCGTTCTGCAAACGTTCAATCACTTTTTGCACGCGGTCATCGCGTTCGTCCAGCGGCTTAAGGTTAATTTGCAGGCGCGCGCTGTTTAGCGCCGGGTTGGTGCCGTCAACGCCGACAAACGAAGTCAGGCTTTCCACCGCCGGATCCTTGAGGATCACATCAGAGACCTGGCGCTGGCGCTGAGCCATGCTGGCAAATGAGCTGGACTGCGGCGCCTGCAGCGTACCCTGAATAATGCCGTTGTCCTGGATTGGGAAGAAGCCTTTTGGAATAAAGACCCACAGCATGATGCTGAGCACCAGCGTGCCGAGTGCGACGCCAAGCGTCAGCCACGGGTGGTTAAGCACTTTTGCCAGCCAGTGACCGTATCCGGCGATGACGCGTTCAAACATTCTCTCCGAGGCGCGGGAAAAGCGGTTTTGCTTACGTAATGACGCCTGGCTGAGCATGCGGGCGCACATCATCGGCGTGAGGGTCAGCGACACCACGGCGGAAATCAGAATCGCGACCGCCAGCGTGACGGCGAGCTCACGGAACAATCGCCCGACGATATCGCCCATAAACAGCAGTGGGATCAATACCGCGATCAGGGAAAACGTCAGGGAGATGATGGTAAAACCAATCTCGCCCGCGCCTTTCAGGGCAGCGGTCAGCGGTTTTTCCCCTTTTTCGATATAGCGCGAGATATTCTCGATAACCACAATGGCGTCATCGACCACAAAACCCGTGGCGATGGTGAGCGCCATCAGCGTCAGGTTATTGATGGAAAAATCGAGAAAAACCATCACCGCAAAGGTGCCAATCAGCGACAGCGGCACGGCGACAGCGGGAATAATCGTTGCCGGAATATTGCGCAGGAACAGGTAAATAATCATCACCACCAGCGCAATCGCCAGCATCAGTTCAAACTGGGTGTCTGAAACGGAAGCGCGGATATTGGTCGTGCGATCCGAAAGTACCGTAACATTGACCGATTTTGGCAGGCTTTCCGTCAGTGCCGGTAGCATCTGGCGAATGCTGTCTGCGGTGGAGATGATATTCGCACCGGGCTGGCGCTGAACGTTCATCACAATGGCTTGCTGCTTATTAGCCCACGCGCCCAGCCAGCTGTTTTCCGCCCCTTGTTCGACGGTGGCGACATCGCCAAGGCGCACCGGCGCACCGTTTTTATAAGCAATAATTAACTGTCGATATTCATCGGCAGACTGCATCTGGTCGTTGGCTGACAGGGTGACGGCGCGCGTTGGGCCGTCAAGGCTGCCTTTTGCTGAATTGACGTTGGCACCGGTGATGGCGGTGCGGATGGTTTCGCTGGTCAGTCCCAGTGCAGCAATGGCCTGAGCGTTAAGTTTGACGCGCACGGCCGGACGTTGCCCGCCTGACAGTGTGACCAGACCCACGCCGGAGACCTGAGAAATTTTCTGCGCCACGCGTGTTTCGACCATATCTTCCACCTGCGTCATTGGCAGGGCGGTAGAGGTGACAGCCAGCGTCATGATCGGCGGATCTGCTGGGTTGACTTTGCTGTATACCGGCGGGTTGGGCAGATCGCCCGGTAATAAATTGGTGGCGGCGTTAATCGCGGCCTGGACTTCCTGTTCGGCGACGTCCAGCGGTAGCGTTAGCTGGAACTGCAATGTCACCACCGATGCGCCCCCGGAGCTTTGCGAGGACATCTGTTTCAGGCCTGACATCTGACCGAACTGGCGCTCAAGCGGGGCGGTAACGGCGGAGGTCATTACATCCGGGCTGGCACCAGGGTAGAGCGTCACCACCTGAATGGTCGGGTAATCCACTTCCGGCAACGCCGCGATGGGCAGAAAGCGATAGCCTATAATCCCGGCGAGTAAAATCGCCACCATCAGCAGCGTGGTGGCGACAGGGCGCAGAATAAACAGGCGCGATGGGCCGCCTGTGTTGCCCGGAGGTAACACCTGCATCAGGAACGCGCTCCTTTTTTGCCGTACTCGCGAGCGGTGGCTTTATCGTCTGCGGCCGTGGCGGTATGCGCCTCTACAACGTCAACTTTTGCCCCTTCCGTCAGGCGGTCAATACCGTCGGTGACGACGCGATCGCCTGCCGACAACCCGGCAGTAATCACCACTTTTTGACTGTCCTGAATACCCGGTTTGACCAGATGTTTACTGACCTTATTCTCTGTATTTAGCACCCAGACAAAGTGACCTTCATTGCCCATTTGCAACGCAGCAGAGGGGATCACGACGGCGTTTTGTTCGGTGTCGACCAGCATACGGGCGTTAACGAACTGGTTCGGGAACAGCGTGTCGTCCTGATTGTTAAAACGGGCTTTCGCCTTGATGGTGCCGGTGGTGACGTCAATCTGGTTGTCCAGACTGAGCAGAATGCCTTCGCTAAGTTTCTGTGAATTGGTGCGATCCCAGGCCTCGACCTTTAGCGGGTTGCCCGATTTTTGCGCCCGTAGCACGGTTGCAATATCATTTTCAGGCAAGGTGAAGATCAGGTCGATGGGATGGGTTTGCGTAATGACGACAATCCCGGTGGTATCTCCGCTGGAGATTTGGTTGCCTACATCGACCTGTTTCAGACCGACGCGCCCATCAACAGGCGCAGTGATGCGACTCCAGTCGAGCTGCAACTGTGCGCTGGCGACGCTGGCCTCATCGGCTTTGATCGTCCCTTGCGTTTCGTTCACCAGCGCCTGCTGTGCGTCCAGTTCCTGGCGAGAGACCAGATTGGTTTTTACCAGTTGTTGATAGCGGGCGAGATCGCGACGGGCATTTGCCAGCGTGGCTTTATCTTTGGCTAACTGTCCCTGCGCCTGGGCCAGAGCGACTTTGAACTGGCTGGGGTCTATCTCTGCCAGCAGATCGCCGGCTTTCACCTGCTGTCCTTCCTGAAAGTGTAACGCGATGAGTTGACCATCGACGCGACTTCGTACCGTTGCGGTGTTAGCCGCAGTCACGGTGCCGAGCCCCGTCAGGTAGCGCGGAACGGCTTCCTCGGTGGCGGTGGCAGCCTGCACGGGAGCCAATGGACCGGAACGCATTCCGCGACGGGCCGAGCCTGCGGCGTGCTGTGCTTGCCCGGTAGCTCCGGGGGCGCTCCCCTGAGATTCACTGCGGCTCTGCCAGAACCAAAATGCGACGATGGCGGCCACGACGATCACGATTGCTATCACCCAGCGGGATTTGTTACTGCCTTTCATTGTTATAAGTTTCTCATCCTGAAACGTTTCGCGGAATGATACTAGTTTAGCCAGCGATCAAGGGAGAAAGATGGAGGAATTATGAAACACTGTCGGGATTCGTCTGAATGACGGCGCGGCTTTGCGAGGCGTTACGCAACAATTAGCGGCGAAAATAGCGAACGCGTAATAGTGCGATAGAGTGCGGACAAGGCAAAAGGAGGTAAGCCAGAGATTTCAGCCGGACGCTGAAACGGGAAAGCCCCTCCCGAGGAAGGGGCCCAAAATAAGGAAAGGGTTATGATGAAGCACGTCATCATACTGGTTATACTCTTAGTGATTAGCTTACCGGCTTACTAAGACACCAGGGGGAGGGAAAAACCCTCCCTAACCCTCACTCCTGAAAATAATCCACAGTGACGATGATGTCAATACGCGCACTTTTCAGCCTGCGAGCCACTTAGCGGAAAACCACTTCCGCCCAGCGCGCCAGACCTGCGGTAACCGAGCCGAAATCATCGCCCCCGGCAATCGGGATCCCCGGCAGCTGTTCGGCAAGTGCTTTTTTGATAAGCGGCGAGCGCGCGCTGCCGCCGGTCAAATAAATGACATCCGGTTTTTCCTGAGCATTATCCAGTGCCAGCTGCACCTGCTCCAGAATGCGTGTCAGTGGTTGATTGAGCGCCGTCTCCAGCCCCTGCTGGCTGATTGCGGTAGCTAGTTCATCGCTGATAAACGGCAGTGCCGCCGTGACGTTTGCCTGAGCGGAAAGCGCAATTTTACTTTCTTCGGCGCTGCGAACCAGGCGATAGCTCAGACGCTCGCGCCAGACTTTGAGCAACAGAGCGACTTTGTCTGCTTCACGCGCGTCGCGGATCAGATCGTTTAACAAGCGTCTGTTGGCGGTACTGTAAAAATCACTTTGCGCAGGGACGTCGTTAATGGCGACGGCGTTCCACCACGGCAGAATAGGTAATGCGATCCCTTTTTCGGTTTCGCCCCCCATGCCGAGCAGCGGCATCAGGTGTTTAAAGGCCAGCGCGATATCCAGATCGTTACCGCCTACGCGACATCCACTGTGACCTAACAGGCTGTTTTCGCGATCGGCTCGCTTGTGCCACTGCGGTCCCATCAGCAGCAATGAGCAGTCGGTGGTGCCGCCGCCGATGTCCACCACCAGTACGCGTTTTTCGTCCTGAAGAGTTGCTTCGTAATCCAGACCTGCTGCTACCGGTTCGTACTGGAAGACCACGTCCTGAAAACCAGCGCGTTTTGCCGCGCGCTCAAGAATACCCTGCGCCTGGACGTTGGCGTCGTCGCCGCCTAACCCCTGGAAGTTTATCGGGCGGCCAATGACGGCCTGGGTAATGGCTTCGGGGAGCTGATTCTGCGCCTGGTTGCGGATGTGTAGCATCATCGCGCAGACTAAATCCTCAAACAACGCAACCTGCTGTGGTTTAAGCCCGCTGGCACCCAGAAACGATTTAGGGGATTTAACGAAGTAGACCTCTTCAGGGTCGTCAATATATTGACCCAGAGATGCCAGACCAAACTGCACGCTGTTGGCGTTAACATCGATGTCTTCTTCGCGGTTATAGCGCATCGCGCGGCGTAGCAGCGCCTGCGTTTCCTCATCCGTTGTGGGGACGTCGTGATGGCGATACAGCCATTCGCTGACCGCTTCACGTGTAGGAGCGCAAAGCATCGAGGGCAGCAGCGTGCTGTCATTTTCCATTTTGAGCAATTGAGGCTGCCCATCACGCATGACGGCCACTGAACAGTTCGCCGTACCGTAGTCAAAACCAATAAACACGTAAAAACTCCCCAGGGCAGTGAAGAAGGGGCGAGACTTTAGCGAAATGTTGTCGCCCCGACAACTGGAATATGAAAGCAAGGCGCATCGTCGGGATAACGTTTATGCTGTAGGCTGGCAAAAAAAGGAAGCGTACATGTTTATTCTGAGCTGGCAATCGCCCTACGACTGGCCCTGGATGCTGGGGTTTCTGGCTGCTCGTGCCGTTGATGGCGTGGAAACCGTAGGCACATTGCATTATGCAAGAAGTCTGGCGATTGGCGAGTATCGCGGGGTGGTGAGCGTCGTCCCGGACCTGGAGGCCAACGTGCTGCAGGTGACGTTAAGTCCCGGGCTGCAACCCGTTGCCTACGAGTGTCTGGCAAAAATTGAACGGTTGTTCGATCTGAACTGCTGCCCGCAACACATCGTCAGCGCGTTGGGGAGTCTGGGTGCGGCGCGTCCTGGACTGCGGCTACCGGGCTCGGTTGATGCGTTTGAACAGGGTGTTCGCGCGATTTTGGGTCAGCTGGTCAGCGTGTCGATGGCAGCGAAACTGACGGCGAAAGTGGCGCATCTGTATGGCGATACGCTTGCCGACGCGCCAGAGTATGTCTGCTTTCCCACTCCAGAGGCGCTGGCAGCCGCACAACCGCTGCATCTGAAAGCGCTAGGCATGCCGCTCAAACGTGCTGAAGCACTGATTCACCTGGCCCGGGCGATGCTGGATGGCACGCTTGAGTCCGTTGCCCCGCCTGATATCGAGCAGGGGGTGAAGCAACTACAAACGTTTCCGGGAATTGGGCGCTGGACGGCCAACTACTTTGCGCTGCGCGGGTGGCAGGCGAAGGACATTTTTCTTCCGGATGATTACCTGATTAAACAGCGTTTTCCGGGCATGACGCCGGCACAAATCCGGCGCTACGCAGAACGCTGGAAGCCCTGGCGATCCTACGCACTGCTGCATATCTGGTATACGGAAGGCTGGCAACCGTCAGTTGATGGCAAAATTGCTGGTGTTGACTAGCAGATCCAGCGGTTGAGCGTCGGCAATGATATCGCCATAAATCATATCGATACCGATGCCGGACAGGGCATCCATAATCAGTGGGATTTGTACCGGACCGGCGATAGTTTTGATATCCAGACGTTGTGCGTGGCCCTGAATAATTGATACCCACATTTCGTCCGTCAGATTGCCGTGCGCGCTGGCGCTCAGTTCGCTGTCGAGTAACAGATAATCGGCTACGTGATACTTGAGATTTTCAAACACCTCTAAATCACGACCTACGTGGCTTAAAATGATGCGACAACCCGCCTGACGTAGCCGGTGGATTGCGGAAACGGCCTGGGTGGAATGGGTTTTCATCACTTCTGCCGGCACGCTCAGATGCAATAACCGTGGCGGTAGTGGGCTACTTTCCACCCATTCCAGCAGTTCATCAACCAGCACGGGATTGAGTAACCCGGCGGCGGAAAGAGGCAGGGCAATACTGAGACCTTTACCGGCAACTGCAGACGCTGAATGCTGGAAAAATTCATTCAATACCCGACGGTCCAGGGCATGATTAAGTGCGGGATCGACCAGACCGGCACGGAAAGCCTGTTCCTCAATGACTTCCCCTTCGCTGCTCCATAAGCGTAGAGAGAGAAGCCAGAAGCTAAACGTCTCAGGAATGCGCGGAGACGCGACGCCGCGGGCGACCATCAGCATCGGGTTGTGGGTAATGACCTTGCGCTGTTCATCCGGTGACAGCAGTCCACGCGCGGCATGTGTCTGACTCTGCTGTGGTTCATAGACGCATACCCGCCCACGGCCGCTGTTTTTAGCCGCATAGCAGGCGATATCCGCCTGGGACATCACCTCGGTGGCGACATGGTTTTTGTCATCAATCAGCGTGATCCCGGCGCTGGCACCAATACGGTGTAAGCGGCCTTCCCACGTAAAGTGGTAATCATTGATGGCGCTAATGATGCGACCAGAGATAAAGCGGGCGCTTTCGATATTACAATCCGGCAGCAACAGTCCGAACTCATCGCCGCCAAGACGCGCCAGCACATCGCTGGAACGCAGCATGCTGAGCATCAGTGAAGACAGCTCGCGCAGCAAGGCATCGCCTGCGGCATGACCGGCGCTATCGTTGACGGCTTTAAAACGATCCAAATCGATAAAGACCAGCGCATGACGTTGATGTGAATTGTGTACCGCATGCAGCAATTGTTTCAGATGGTTCTCGAAGCTGACCCTGTTGGCCAGATGCGTGAGGTCGTCATGCGATGCGCTGTAGCTGAGTTGACGCAACATTTTGCGCGACTCGGTGACATCCTGAATGACCAGCACTGAGCCGATACTCCCGCCGTCGAGGGTGCTGAGCGGCGTGATGCTGTACTGAATATCGTAACTGGCACCGTTACGACAATGCAGGACCACCTCTTGCTCTATGGCTGTACGCGACATGTCGGCGCTGTAGATATTTTCCATCAGTGGGCCGCTATCGCCGAAGGTAATACGCAGTACTGTCAGCAGCGGGATCCCCAACGCGCTCTCCTGCGACCAACCGCTCATTTTTTCGGCCACCGGATTCATAAAGGTGACGTTCAGCTCGACATCAATACAAATCACCGCTTCGCCGATAGAGTCCAGCGTAATATGCAAACGCTCTTTTTCCTGATACAGCGCCTCGTTCAGTTGCTTCACCTCGGTCATGTCCAGGTTGATGCCGAGCAAACGTTCAACTTCGCCGTCTTTATTCAGTACCCGGTTAGCCAGCGAGCGGATATGCCGAATGCCGTCTTTGACCGCAATGCGGAATTCGAGTTTGAAAGGAATGCGCGCCGCCAGGGAATCGCGAATCACGCTCTCGGCATGTTCGCGATCTTCAGGCACCACGCAGTCATACCAGACCTGCCAACTGGGTTTGATGTGCGCAGGGACCTCATAGAGATCAAACATGCGTTTATCCCAACTGATCACATCAGGCTGCAGCTCCCATTCCCAGATGCCAATGCCGCCGGCTTCATTCGCCAGCGTGATGCGCTCCATCAACCGCTTATTGATCCACTCCGTGTGTTTCAGGTCGTTAATGTCCTCAACCTGGGCAATAAAGTAGAGCGGGGTGTTATCGCTATGACGGACCAGTGAAACGGCCAGCAGTGCCCACACGACTTCACCTGCGCGGGTGTAATAGCGTTTTTCCATCGAGTAGCTATTGATTTCGCCGCGTGCCAGCATTTGTAGCTGCTCAAGGTCATTGTTCAGATCTTCCGGCCAGGTCAACTGCTGGAAGGTCAGCGAGCGCAGCTCTTCCTGGCTGTAGCCCAGAAACTGACACAAGGCTTTGTTGGCCTGTAGCCATTGTCCTTCGGTGCCCACCAGCGCCATACCGATGGCGGAGTATTCCATGGCGTTGCGAAAACGCGTTTCGCTTTCTGAGATGTGTTTACGTTCGGCTCGAAAGGCGTACATCACCATGGTCATCATGTTGGCCGGTAACAGAATCATCAAAAACGGCAGCCACGGCATGCTGGACATAACGAACGTTTTCGAGGTGGAGAGCAGTGAAGGGTTCGCGGCCAGCATCAGCGAGACCATCATCACGGTGCTGAGGAAAATCAGAAACGCTTCCATACGCGGCAGACGCACGGCGCTCCACATCAGCAGAACAATCACGCAGGTAAACGGCCATGGAATGTACATCATCGACAACCAACTGAATGTTAACGTCACCAGCAGGGTGATCAGCGTCTCAAGCAATAAACGGGGATTGCGGTGGCGTAGCAGATAATGCGGCTTAAACAGCAAACCTAACGGCACCAGCGCGAGTGCGCCGATGGATTCTGAAAGCACCCAAATGAGAAACGTATTTAACGAGGTTTCACCCGGAAGCAGCAGCCACATCAAAAAACCGCCCAACAGCGGAGGGACCACGGCGCTGCCGAACGCCAGACGCGCCCAGTCATTCAGATTTTGTAAGGGATTGTACCAGGGCAACAGCTTGCGCAATAACATGGCGCCCGCAATGGCCTCGATAATATTGATGGCGGTGTAGGTGAAATTTAGCGTTGCGGTCGGGAAGAACAACAACGACGCGCCGATACTGCCAAATGAGCACGCCAGCGCGATCCCCGGCCACATCCTTCCTGCATGACGGTAAAAGGCCACCATCATGATCGACGTCGGGAACCACAGCGGCGCCAGCTGCGTACCGTAGCGCGACAGTTCCAGCGAGAATAAGGTAAAGATAAACGCCACCAGACCTAAACTGGCCAGGCGCAGTAGAGGATGCGGTAAGGTAACTAAAACATGTTGGGATTGTTTACTCATTACCGCTTTACCCGAATAGCCGATGTCGCCGTAGCGAAGATGCCGGACGCATCATGTTTAATCTGTGATTATGCTAGTACAAACATTTTACAATTTATACGCCAGCTGCTCATAAAATAACACTCTCAAGCTATTAATTCCTAAGGCGGGTGAATAAATATTGCGCCTGCTTTAAAACTGACCATTTTAATTTGCGACAGGGACAGCATTGGTGCAGCCTGGGCTGGCATCGCGCCGCTGAAATCCCTATAATTGCCGCGTTTGGCGTTTCGACGCCCCCTTCCTAACATCCAGGTTAATCAGGTCGCTAAATTTATGACTGATCAGTCTCATCAGTGCGTCATTATCGGCATTGCCGGCGCATCGGCTTCCGGCAAGAGTCTTATTGCCAGTACTCTCTATCGCGAATTGCGTGAACAAGTGGGTGACGAACATATTGGCGTTATTCCCGAAGACAGTTATTACAAAGATCAAAGCCATCTGTCGATGGAAGAACGTGTAAAAACCAACTATGACCATCCGAACGCGATGGATCACAGTCTGCTGTTCCAGCATTTGCAAACGCTGAAACGCGGTTCGGCGATTGAATTGCCCGTCTATAGCTATGTTGAACACACGCGTACGCAAGAGACCATTCATATCGAACCCAAGAAAGTGATTATCCTGGAAGGCATTTTGCTGCTGACCGATGCACGTTTACGTGATGAGATGAACTTTTCTATTTTTGTTGATACTCCGCTCGACATTTGCCTGATGCGCCGTATCAAGCGGGACGTCAACGAGCGAGGTCGCTCTATGGATTCGGTGATGGCGCAATACCAGAAAACCGTGCGTCCAATGTTCCTGCAATTTATTGAACCCTCAAAACAATACGCTGATATCATCGTGCCGCGCGGGGGTAAAAACCGCATTGCCATCGATATTCTGAAGGCGAAAATCAGTCAGTTCTTTGAATAAGTTCAGCGAATTGTGTACCGTTCAGTGATAACCTGGTTCACCCTTAACGCGCCTGGCGTTAAGGGATTGAAGCACGAAAGGAGAAAGTGCCATGCGTTTATGTGACCGAGATATTGAAGCCTGGCTGGATGCAGGTCGTCTGTCGATCGAACCCCGTCCTCCTGTCGAGCGTATTAATGGCGCAACGGTAGATGTGCGTCTTGGCAATAAATTTCGTACGTTCCGCGGTCATACGGCGGCGTATATCGATTTGAGCGGGCCGAAGGCTGAAGTCAGCGCTGCGCTCGATCGCGTGATGAGTGATGAAATCGTCCTCGACGAAGGCGAAGCGTTTTTCCTGCATCCCGGTGAGTTAGCCCTGGCCGTGACCTTTGAATCCGTGACGCTTCCGGCAGACCTGGTTGGCTGGTTAGACGGACGTTCATCGCTGGCGCGTTTGGGTCTGATGGTTCACGTGACCGCGCACCGTATCGATCCGGGCTGGTCAGGCTGCATTGTGCTGGAATTTTACAACTCCGGGAAATTACCGCTGGCCCTGCGTCCGGGCATGCCGATTGGTGCGCTGAGCTTTGAACCGCTTTCCGGTCCGGCTGCGCGTCCTTACAATCGTCGTCAGGATGCGAAGTATCGCGACCAGCAGGGCGCAGTAGCCAGCAGGATTGATAAAGACTGATAAGTTTTCAGTCCTTTGGGGATAGCATGAGACGATTTCTGACGACGCTGATGATTCTTCTGGTCGTGCTGGTGGCCGGTTTTTCTGCGTTAGTAATGTTGGTGAATCCAAATGATTTTCGCGCGTACATGGTGAAGCAGGTTGCTGCACGTAGCGGATATCAATTGCAACTGGACGGCCCGCTGCGTTGGCACGTATGGCCCCAGCTTAGCATCCTCTCCGGACGCATGGTGTTAACGGCTGAAGGGGCCAGCGAACCGCTGGTTCGAGCCGACAATATGCGCCTGGACGTCGCGTTATGGCCGTTGTTGAGCCACCAGCTTAGCGTTAAGCAAGTGATGCTCAAAGGGGCCGTCATTCAACTGACGCCACAGACCGAAGCGGTGCGTGGCGAAGACGCGCCGATTGCCCCGAAAGACAATATGTTGCCCGATGTCGCTGAAGACAGAGGATGGTCATTTGACATCGCTCGCCTGCGCGTTGCCGACAGCGTGCTGGTATTCCAGCATGAAGACGATGAACAGGTAACGGTTCGCGATATTCACCTGGAAATGGAACAGGACGCTCAGCACCGCGGCACGTTTGACTTCTCTGGCCGCGTAAACCGCGATCAGCGCGATCTTGCCCTGGCCTTTAACGGTACCGTTGATGCTTCTGATTACCCGCATAACTTAGCGGGCAGTATCGAAAAATTCAGCTGGCAGCTGCAGGGCGCTGATTTGCCGCCGCAGGGGATCCAGGGGCAGGGTAAGCTTCAGGTTCAGTGGCAGGAAGAGAATAAACAGCTCGCGTTTAGCCACATCAATTTGACAGCCAACGACAGTTCACTGGCCGGGCAAGCCCGTGTCTCGCTATCTGATAAACCGGACTGGTCCGTCGATCTGCGTTTTGGTCTGCTCAATCTGGACAACCTGCTTGTGCAGCGCGACGCTACGGCGGCGGCAAACGGTGGGGCACAACAGGGTCAAAGCCAATCGACGCTCGCGCGGCCGGTGATTGCGTCCCAGGTCGATGCCGTCTCGTATCAGGGACTCAAGGGGTTTTCTGCTGACATCGCGTTACAGGCAGACAAAGTTCTCTGGCGGAAAATGGCCTTTGATAACGTCTCAGCAAAGATGGCGAATCAGTCTGGCTTGTTGAACATAACCGAGTTACAGGGAACAAATAATGGTGGGCTGATTTCGCTGCCCGGCAAGCTGGACGCCAGAAAGACACAGCCAATTGCAGTCTTTCACCCGCGTCTGGAAAATGTCGAAATCGGTACCATCCTGAAGGCCTTTAACTATCCGATTGCCCTCACCGGCAAGCTGTCGCTGGCGGGCGATTTTTCCGGTTCCGATATTGACGCTCAGGCGTTCCGCCACAGCTGGCAAGGGCAGGCTCACGTTGATATGAGCGACACGCGAATGGAAGGAATGAACTTCCAGCAGCTGGTGCAGCAGGCCGTTGAGCGCAGCGGCGGCGACGTGAAATATCAGCAGAATCTGGATAACGTGACCCGACTGGATCGTTTTGTCACCGATCTGGCGCTGGATAACGGCAAGGTTACATTGGATGATATGCAAGGGCAGTCCGCAATGTTGGCGCTTTCAGGTCAAGGTATGCTGGATCTGGTTAAGCAGACATGCGACACGCAGTTTAACGTACGCGTACTGGGCGGCTGGAATGGGGAAAGCAAGCTGATTGATTTCCTGAAAGCTACGCCGGTTCCGCTGCGCATCTATGGCCCGTGGCAGGCGTTGAACTACAACCTGCAAGTGGACCAGTTGCTGCGTAAGCATCTGCAGGATGAAGCAAAACGTCGGCTGAACGACTGGGCCGATCGCAACAAAGAGTCCCGCAGCGGCAAAGATGTTAAAAAACTGCTGGATAAACTCTGACAGAGAATGTCGGATGGCGGCGCGTAAGCGTCCCATCCGACACGTCACCTACACTTCGTAATCCATCTCTTCATCATTATTGTGCAGCGGTATCAACTGGACCTTTTGCACCCGGTGGTTTTCCACCTGTAACGTTTTCAGCCGATAGTCTCCCACCTGCACTTCTTCCCCGGTTTTTGGGATGCGCTGCAAATATTCCATCAACAGCCCGGCAATGGTGTGATATTCCCGTTTCTCATCGAGGGGAATTGGGATGTACTGCACCAGATCTTCCAACGGCATATGCCCGTTAGCCGTCCATGATCCGTCGGCATTTTTCTGAATGTCGTGGCGGGCGTCGATCTCTTCCACTTCATTAGGCAGGTTACCGGCGATGGTCTCCATCACGTCGCTCAGCGTCACAATTCCTTCTACAGAACCAAACTCATCCGCCACAAATGCGAAGTGGGTGCGGGCGTTACGAAACTGCTCCAGCGCCGGCAGCAGCGGCAAGGTCTCCGGGAACACCAGCGGCTGGCGGATCAAGGCGCGCAGGTTGAGCGGTTCGCCGTGCAGCGACTGTTGCAGCAGGTCGATAACGTGCACCACACCGAGCAGTTCTTCTTGTTCGTCTTCCCCGGTGACCACCAGACGCGTGTGCTGATTTTTCTCCAGCAGGGCGCGGACCTCGGCTTCGGGCGCGTTAAGATCGATGTGCTCAATATCATGGCGCGAGGTCATAATGCTGCTGACGGTCCGTTGATTGAGATTCAGCACGCGCTCAATCATCCGTCGTTCCTGCGGAGCAAAAATCTGACCTTCATGGTGGTCTGCCAGCATAGCGGCGGTTTGTGCATCCAGTTCAGCGTCTTCTTTTTGTCCGCTCAGCAGGCGCATCACCGCTTCGGCGGTGCGCTGGCGCAGGGTTTGATTGGCTGACAGAAAACGGCGGCGGTTAAAGATAGCCAGCTGATTTAATGCCTCAATCATGACCGAGAAGCCGATAGCCGCATACAGGTAGCCTTTTGGAATACGGAAGCCAAACCCTTCAGCGACCAGGCTGAAACCGATCATCAGCAGGAAGCTAAGACACAGAATAACGATGGTAGGGTGGCTGTTGACAAAGCGGGTCAACGACTTGCTGGCCAGCACCATCAGGCTAATCGCAATAATGACGGCTGCCATCATCACGGCCAGGTGATCGACCATCCCCACGGCGGTGATCACCGAGTCGAGAGAGAAGATGGCATCCAGCACGACAATTTGTGCGACCACGCCCCAGAACTTCGCCCCTTTACGCTGGGTGGGGTTATCGCTGTCTTTCCCTTCCAGCCGCTCATTGAGTTCCATTGTGGCTTTGAACAGCAGGAAGAAGCCCCCGAAGAGCATGATCAGGTCTCGCGCGCTAAAGCTCAGATCCCGAATACTAAACAACGGTGTCGTGAGCGTCACCAGCCAGGAGATTGAGGCCAGCAGCAGCAGGCGCATCACCATCGCCAGCAGGAGCCCGGTAATACGTGCCTTGTCCCGCTGGGCAGGAGGCAATTTCTCCGCGAGGATGGCAATAAAAACAAGATTATCAATGCCAAGAACGAGTTCGATCACGATTAGCGTGACGAGTCCGGCCCAGATTGACGGATCGGCAATCCATTCCATAGTAAAAGCTATACCCATAGTTGTATGACAATTGTCACAATTCGATCATGGATAAAGCCAGCGAAAAATGCAATGCCGGGAACGGATTTCTCTGCCATTTATATCAGGTAGGCAGTCGGGAAAATAGCCTTAATGTTACTGCAGGAAATAACTTTTTAACGCTGACTATATTTAGGAAATATCGCACGTGGAATATTTAAATATTATCACTGTCAATATCAATAAAATCCTAAAAACATTCTGTTTTCACTCTTAATATTAATCTTAAAAGCAACTGGCAGAGGTGTTGTTATCTTGCCTGCTATTCTTTTAACTGCAACAATTCTTTCCGTATTCTAAAAATAGACATATTTCGTCCTCACACTGCGTTGCATTTCCTGATGTGCGCAATTCTGGATGTGATGAAAATACAGGAGAAAGTGAAAATTTAAATTAATCAGTGCATTGGTAGCTAACTAAGCCAGGGGCGGTAGCGTACCTGGACGCCTGATGACCCGCCTGAATTATTCAGTCAATAGACCGCGGATGAATTCAATATTTTAGGATTGATGCCAGTTAATTTTCTTTTCAATTAACGGCAAGGTAAAGGTGAACAGGCGAAATTGCTATTTAGAAAGCACGTGATAATTACTCTGTCAAAGTGATAAATAATCAATGATGAAATCCAAACTTAAATTGATACCTGTCCTGGTGTCGGTAATCTTGATAAACGGTTGTACCGTACTACCGGGCAGTAATATGTCGACGATGGGTAAAGACGTGATTAAACAGCAGGACGCTGATTTCGATCTCGACCGCATGGTGAATGTTTATCCACTGACGCCCCGACTGGTAGAACAGTTACGCCCGCGACCAAACGTCGCCCAGCCCAATATGTCGCTGGACCAGGAGATCTCTGGCTACCAGTATCGCGTCGGCCCGGGTGATGTATTGAATGTGACCGTCTGGGACCACCCGGAATTGACCACGCCTGCGGGGCAGTACCGCAGCTCCAGCGATGCCGGCAACTGGGTTCAACCCGATGGCACCATGTTTTATCCCTACATTGGCAAAGTCAATGTGTCCGGGAAAACGTTGGCAGAAATCCGCAGTGATATTACCGGGCGCTTAGCGAAGTACATTGCTGACCCGCAGGTGGACGTTAATATCGCCGCTTTCCGCTCGCAAAAGGCTTATGTCTCCGGGCAGGTGAACAAATCCGGTCAGCAGGCCATTACCAACGTGCCGTTAACCATTCTCGACGCCATTAATGCCGCAGGCGGCCTGACCGAGGCGGCGGACTGGCGCAACGTCGTGCTAACCCATAACGGGCGGGAGCAGCGTATCTCTCTACAGGCGCTGATGCAAAACGGCGACCTTAGCCAGAACCGGCTGCTCTATCCTGGCGACATCCTGTTTGTTCCACGTAACGACGATCTGAAGGTCTTCGTGATGGGCGAAGTGAAGAAGCAGAGCACCCTGAAAATGGACTTCAGCGGTATGACGCTGACCGAAGCGCTGGGCAATGCGGAAGGTATCGACCTGACCACCTCCAATGCCAGCGGTATCTTCGTCATTCGACCATTGAAAGGCGAGGGCGGGCGCAACGGCAAGATTGCCAACATTTACCAGCTTGATATGTCCGATGCCACCTCTCTGGTGATGGCGACGGAATTCCGCCTCCAGCCTTACGACGTGGTGTATGTCACTACCGCACCGGTCGCCCGCTGGAACCGTTTGATCAATCAGTTGCTGCCGACCATTAGCGGTGTTCGTTACATGACGGATACGGCCAGCGACCTTCACAACTGGTAATCGACATGTTTAACAAAATCTTAGTTGTCTGCGTGGGGAATATTTGCCGTTCCCCTACGGCAGAGCGCCTGTTAAGGCAATTTCACCCGGCGCTGACGGTCGCGTCTGCAGGCCTGGGAGCGCTGGTGGGCAAAGGGGCAGATCCGTGCGCCATCAGCGCGGCGCAGGCACATAATCTGTCGCTGGAGAATCATTGTGCACGGCAAATCTCGGGAACAATGTGCCGGGATTACGACCTGATCCTGACCATGGAGAAGCGCCACATTAGCGCGCTGTGTGATATGGCACCGGAGATGCGCGGCAAGGTGATGCTTTTCGGCCACTGGGACAGTGAGCGCGAAATACCCGACCCGTATCGTAAAAGCCAGGACGCGTTTGACGCGGTGTACACCTTACTTGAACGGTCTGCCCGCCAATGGGCCCAGGCACTGAACGCGGAGCAGGGAAAACAATGACAGAAAAAGTAAAACAGTCTGCTGCGCAGGTAACGGGCAATGATGAAATTGATATTGGGCGTCTGGTCGGGACGGTGCTGGAAGCGCGCTGGTGGGTGCTGGGTATTACCGCGGCCTTTGCGCTGTGTGCGGTTATCTACACGCTGTTTGCCACGCCTATCTACAGCGCCGATGCGCTGGTGCAGATTGAGCAAAACACCGGCAATTCGCTGGTGCAGGATATTGGCTCGGCGTTGTCGAATAAACCTCCTGCCTCGGAAGCCGAAATTCAGCTGATTAAGTCGCGACTGGTGCTGGGGAAAACGGTGGACGATCTGGATCTGGATATCGCCGTCACCAAAGAGACGTTTCCACTGTTTGGCGCGGGATGGGAGCGGTTGATGGGTCGCCAGAACGAAACGGTTAACGTGACAACGTTCACCCTGCCAAAGGCGATGAGAGATCAAACATTCACTCTTAACGTGCTGAATGATAAAAGCTATCAGCTGGTCAGCGACGGCGGTTTTAGCGCTCAGGGTCAGGTTGGACAGACGTTAAACCACGGCGGCGTTACCCTGCAGGTGAATGCCATTCATGCCAGCGCGGGCAGCGTTTTTACCGTCAGCAAATTCTCCACGCTCGGCATGATCAACGCGCTGCAAAACAACCTCAGCGTGACGGAAACCGGCAAAGACACCGGCGTACTGAGCCTGACGTTTACCGGCGAAGATCGCGAGCAGATCCGCCAGACTCTCGACAGCATCACCCGTAACTACCTTGAACAAAACGTAGTGCGCAAATCTGAAGAAGCGGCTAAAAGCCTGGCATTTCTGGCCAGACAGTTGCCGGAGGTGCGTAACCGTCTGGACGTTGCTGAAAACAAACTCAACGCCTTTCGTCAGGATAAAGACTCCGTAGATTTACCGCTGGAAGCCAAAGCGGTGCTGGATTCGATGGTCAACATCGACGCCCAGTTGAATGAACTAACGTTCAAAGAGGCGGAAATCTCCAAGCTGTTCACCAAAGCGCATCCGGCCTACCGTACGCTGCTGGAAAAACGCCAGGCGCTGGAAGATGAAAAAGGCAAACTGAGCGGTCGGGTGACGGCGATGCCGAAAACGCAGCAGGAAATTGTCCGTTTGACCCGCGATGTGGAGTCCGGTCAGCAGGTCTATATGCAACTGTTGAACAAACAGCAGGAGCTGAAGATCACCGAAGCCAGTACGGTAGGGGATGTGCGTATTGTTGATCCGGCCATTGCCCAGCCCGGCGTGCTGAAGCCAAAGACTGCGCTGATTATTCTCGGCAGTATTATTCTTGGTTTGATGCTGTCGGTGGTTGGTGTGCTGCTGCGCTCGCTGTTCAATCGCGGTATCGAAAGCCCGCAGGCGCTGGAAGAACACGGGATCAATGTGTATGCCAGTATTCCGCTTTCGGAATGGCAAAAAGCACGCGATAACGTCCAGACCATTAAAGGTATCAAGCGCTACAAGCAAAGCCAGCTGCTCGCGGTGGGGAACCCGACCGATCTGGCGATAGAAGCGGTACGCAGCCTGCGCACCAGCCTGCACTTCGCCATGATGCAGGCGCGCAACAATGTGTTGATGCTAACCGGCGTCAGCCCGTCGATTGGTAAAACCTTTGTTTGCGCCAACCTGGCGGCGGTCATCAGTCAGACCCACAAACGCGTGCTGCTGATCGACTGCGATATGCGCAAAGGCTACACGCACGAGCTATTGGGCACCAATAACATCAATGGTCTGTCCGATATCCTCGCCGGTAAGGGCGATATGACCGCCTGCGCCAAACCGACATCTGTCCCTAATTTCGATCTGGTCCCGCGCGGTCAGGTGCCACCCAATCCCTCTGAACTGCTGATGAGCGAACGCTTTGGCGAGCTGATTGCCTGGGCCAGCGCGCACTACGACCTGGTGCTGATTGATACCCCGCCAATTCTGGCGGTAACCGATGCGGCTATTGTCGGCCGTCATGTTGGCACCACGCTGATGGTCGCGCGTTATGCGGTCAACACCCTGAAAGAAGTGGAAACCAGCCTGAGCCGCTTTGAGCAAAACGGTATTCAGGTTAAGGGCGTGATCCTCAACTCCATCTTCCGACGCGCGAGCGGGTATCAGGATTACGGCTATTACGAATACGCGTACACGTCGGACTCGAAATAGATAACTAACTGGGAATGAACATGACTACAGACAACCCGCTCATTTCAATTTATATGCCGACCTGGAACCGTCAGCAGTTGGCGATCCGGGCGATTAAATCGGTGCTGCGTCAGGACTATCCGCATTGGGAGATGATCATCGTGGATGACTGTTCTTCCGAGTACGAGCAGCTCCAGCAGTATGTCGATGCGCTGAACGATCCGCGCGTGACTTATATCCATAATGCGACCAACGCTGGCGCCTGCGCGGTGCGTAATCAGGCCATTATGCAGGCCAGTGGGCAATACATTACCGGTATTGATGACGATGACGAGTGGACGCCGAACCGCCTGAGCATCTTCCTCAGGGATCGCCATCAACTGGTGACGCGGGCGTTTTTGTATGCCAATGATTATATCTGCGAAGGCGAGGTCTATTCACAGCCTGCCAGCTTGCCGCTGTATCCCAAGTCGGTGTATTCGCGGCGCAAGTTCTATAAACGCAATATTATTGGTAATCAGGTGTTTACCTGGGCCTGGCGGTTCAAAGCCTGCCTGTTTGATACCACGCTGAAAGCGGCGCAGGATTACGATATTTTTCTGCGCATGGTGGTGGCCTATGGCGAGCCATGGAAGGTCAATGAAGCCACGCAGATCCTGCATGTGAATCACGGTGAGATGCGCATCACCTCATCGCCGAAAAAATTCTCCGGTTACTTCCAGTTTTACCGCAAGCACAAAGGCAAATTTGACCGCGCCAGCAAAAAATATCAGCTGTTCACGCTGTACCAGATCCGTAACAAACGGATGAACTGGCGCACGCTGTTGACCTTGCTGTCGCTGCGTAACGGTAAGCGACTGGCCGACGGCCTGCGGGGGCGCTAAGTATGCTGGAAGATTTACGCGCTAACGGCTGGAGCCTGCGCCCGTGCTGCATGGTGATAGCTTATCGGGTTGCCCATTTTTGCTCCGTCTGGCGCAAAAAAAACGTGCTGAACAATCTGTGGGCGGCACCCGCACTGGTGGTGTATCGCCTGATTACCGAATGTATTTTTGGCTATGAAATCCAGGCGGCTGCGACCATTGGCCGCCGCTTCACCATCCACCATGGTTATGGTGTGGTGATCAACAAACGCGTGGTGGCCGGGGATGATTTTACCCTGCGCCATGGCGTGACTATCGGCAACCTCGGCGCAAACGATCTGGCCTGCCCGACGATCGGCAACGGCGTTGAGCTGGGCGCGAATGTCATCTTGCTTGGCGACGTTGTGATTGGTCATAACGTGACAATTGGCGCCGGCAGCGTCGTTGTCGACAGCGTGCCTGACAATACGCTGGTGGTGGGCGAGAAAGCGCGAGTAAAGGACGTAAAATGAATATCCTGCAATTTAATGTCCGACTGGCAGAAGGCGGTGCGGCAGGAGTGGCGCTGGATTTGCACCTGCGGGCGCTGGAGCAAGGGCTGTCGTCGCGCTTTATCTATGGCTACGGTAAAGGCGGTAAGAAAAGCGTCAGCCACAATCACTATCCGCAGGTGTTCAAGCATACGCCACGTCTGACGTCGGCGATGAACATTGCGCTGTTTCGCCTCGCGAACCGCGATTTGTTCGGCAACCTCGACAATCTGTATCGCACCGTTACTCATACCACTGGCCCGCTGGTGCTGCATTTTCACGTGCTGCACAGCTACTGGCTGAATCTGGAAGAGGTGGTGGCGTTTTGCCAAAAGGTGCAGGCGCATAAACCGGATATTACCTTCGTCTGGACGCTGCACGATCACTGGAGCGTCACCGGGCGCTGTGCGTTTACGGACGGCTGCGAAGGCTGGAAAACTGGCTGCCAGCAATGCCCGACGCTGAGCAATTATCCCCCGGTAAAGGTCGATAAAGCACATCAACAACTGCCCGGCAAGCGCCAGATGTTTCGCGCTATGCTGGCGCTGGGCTGTCAGTTTATTTCTCCCAGCCAGCACGTGGCCGACGCGTTTAACAGCCAGTACGGTGCGGGACGCTGCGCCATTATCAACAACGGGATAGATGTCGCGACCGAAGCTATTCTCAGCGATTTGCCGCTCAACGATGCCCCTCGCAGCAGGCCGAAAATCGCCATCGTGGCCCACGATCTGCGCTATGACGGGAAAACCAGCCAACAACTGGTGAGGCAGATGATGGCGCTGGGCGAGAGGATAGAGCTGCATACCTTCGGTAAATTCTCGCCGTTTAGCGGCGCGAACGTGGTTAATCACGGATTTGAAACCGACAAGCGTACGCTCATGAATGCGCTTAATCAGATGGATGGGCTGGTCTTCAGCTCGCGGGTGGATAACTACCCGCTGATTTTATGCGAAGCGCTTTCTATTGGCGTGCCGGTGATCGCCACGCACAGCGAGGCAGCGCAGGAAGTGCTGGCAAAATCAGGGGGACAAACCTTCAGTGAAGAGGATGTCCTGCAACTGGTGCAGCGGAATAAAACGGAGATCGCGCAGGCGGTATTTGGCACGTCGCTTGCAACATTTCGCCAGCGTAGCCGAAGCGCCTACAGCGGCCAACAGATGCTGGAGGAGTATGTCTCGTTCTATCAGACTCTGTAGCTACCTGATGCTACCGCTGCTTTATCTGTTGGTTAACGTCAAACTGGCGCAACTGGGGGAAAGTTTTCCGGTCACTATCGTCACTTTTTTGCCGCTCCTGCTGTTGTTGTTCGTTGAACGTATTAACATCAAAAAGCTGCTGATTGCGCTGGGGATTGGCGGCGGTCTGACCGCCTTTAACTACCTGTTTGGTCAGTCGCTGGACGCCAGCAAGTATGTGACTTCCACCATGCTGTTTGTCTATACGGTGATCATCATTGGCATGGTCTGGAGTATTCGCTTCAAAACCGTCTCCCCGCATAACTATCGTAAGATTTTGCGTTTTTTCTGGCTGGTGGTGGGACTGGTGGTCGCGCTTGCTGCGGTTGAGATGGCGCAGATTATTCTCACCGGCGGCAGCAGTTTAATGGAAGCAATTTCGAAATATCTTATTTACAGTAACAGTTATGTTCTGAACTTTATTAAGTTTGGCGGCAAGCGTACCACTGCACTTTATTTCGAACCTGCGTTCTTTGCTCTGGCGTTAATCTCAATTTGGCTCAGCATCAAACAGTTTGGTATCAAAACACCTAAGGCCGATGCTATGATTCTGTTCGGGGTAATATTATCAGGGTCGTTTTCAGGGGTGATGACGTTTATTTTATTTTATCTGCTGGAGTGGGCATTTCAGTATCTGAATAAAGAGGCGATAAAAAAGAAATTGCCGTTGGCGATAATCTCACTCAGCGTGTTTATGGTTGGCGTGGTGTTTGCCTTTCCCTATATTGCAACACGGCTTGGCGATTTAGGTACGGAAGGGTCGTCATCGTATTACCGTATCGTTGGGCCGCTGGTAATGGTCGGCTATTCATTACTCAATATTGATGGTGTAGTCAGATTCGGCTCGCTTTATGAATATGTGGCGTCATTCGGAATTTTTAACGGTGCAGACGTCGGTAAAACAATAGACAATGGTTTGTATCTGCTGGTTATTTATTTTTCATGGTTCGCCGTAGTATTAGCGCTATGGTACATGGGGAAAGTTCTGAAAATGATGCTGAATGCGTTTGGCGATAATCAGAATTATCAGGTGCAGCTTTATCTTTTTACACCGATGTCGCTGTTCTTTACCGGCTCGGTATTTAGTCCGGAATATGCGTTTTTAATTGTTTGTCCGTTTATTTTGCGCAAGGCGCTGAATATCGCGAGGTAATTCATATGCTGCTCACTATTATCACCGTCGCCTTTCGTAATCTGGAAGGGATCGTCAAAACCCACGCGTCGTTAGCACATCTGGCGCAGGCGGGCGACATCAGCTTTGAATGGATTGTCGTTGATGGCGGTTCCGCCGACGGCACGCAGGAATTTCTGGAAAACCTTAACGGTGAACATAGGTTACGGTTTGTCAGCGAGCCGGATAACGGCATCTATGATGCGATGAACAAAGGTATTGCGATGGCGCGCGGGCGGTTTGCGCTGTTTCTGAACTCCGGGGATATTCTGCATGCGAATGCCGCGCATTTTATTCGTCAACTCAAAACGCAAAGCGATAAGGTGATGGTGACTGGCGATGCGCTGCTGGATTTTGGCGCTGGTCATAAAATTAAGCGCCGCGCCAAGCCCGGTTGGTATATTTATCACAGTCTGCCGGCCAGTCATCAGGCGATATTTTTTCCGCTCAGTGGACTTCATGCCTTTCACTATGACCTGCAATACAAAGTGTCATCCGATTATGCGCTGGCGGCCAAATTATATAAATCCGGTTATGCCTTTAAAAAGTTAAGCGGGCTGGTCTCTGAGTTTTCTATGGGCGGCGTATCGACGACAAATAATCTGCAGCTATGTCGGGATGCCAAAAAAGTCCAGCGACAAATATTACATATGCCGGGTTTTTGGGTCGGTTTGTCAGAATATTTACGCCTGCGCACCACCGGCAAAACAAAAACCTTATATGGCAAAACGTAAAGGCGAAATATGCAGGATTTAAACGGCTTCACGCTGCCAAAAGGCTTTCGCGGTGGTGGTGCGATTAAAGTGCAATTATGGTGGGCGGTACAGGCAACATTATTTCGTTTATCGCCGCAGGTGATGTATCGCTGGCGTGCGTTTTTATTACGAATGTTTGGCGCGAAAATAGGAAAAAACGTAGTCATTCGACCTTCAGTAAAAATTACCTATCCGTGGAAGTTAACCCTGGGAGATTACGCCTGGGTCGGTGATGACGCGGTGTTATATACGCTGGGTAATATTACGATTGGTGCGAATGCGGTTATTTCGCAGAAAAGTTATTTATGCACCGGGAGTCATGATTATGCCAGCCCGCATTTTGATATTAACGCCACGCCTATTGTGATTGGCGAGAAATGCTGGCTGGCGACAGATGTTTTTGTCGCACCCGGCGTGACGATTGGCGCTGGCACCGTCGTCGGGGCGCGAAGCAGCGTATTTAAATCGCTGCCCGCTAATGCCGTTTGTCGGGGAAATCCCGCAGTCGTGACGCGCGAACGCGTTGAGAAAGTTACTCCCTGAGGGGATCATTTAAGAGGTGAAAACATGTCAAAAGTCGCTCTCATTACTGGCGTAACCGGGCAGGATGGTTCTTACCTGGCAGAACTTCTGCTGGAAAAAGGTTATGAAGTTCATGGGATTAAACGTCGTGCGTCGTCGTTTAACACCGAGCGTGTGGACCATATCTATCAGGATCCGCACTCGGGTAATCCAAAATTCCATCTGCACTATGGCGATCTGACGGATACCTCCAACCTGACCCGTATTTTACAGGAAGTTCAGCCGGATGAAGTCTACAACCTCGGGGCAATGAGCCACGTGGCAGTGTCGTTTGAGTCACCGGAATATACCGCGGATGTCGATGCGATCGGCACGCTGCGCCTGCTGGAGGCGATTCGCTTCCTCGGTCTGGAAAAGAAAACGCGTTTTTATCAGGCCTCCACGTCTGAACTGTACGGCCTGGTGCAGGAAACGCCGCAGAAAGAAACCACCCCGTTTTACCCGCGTTCGCCGTATGCCGTCGCCAAACTGTACGCCTACTGGATAACCGTCAATTACCGTGAATCTTACGGTATGTTCGCCTGTAACGGCATTCTGTTTAACCATGAATCCCCGCGTCGGGGCGAAACGTTCGTGACCCGCAAGATCACCCGTGCAATTGCCAATATAGCGCAAGGGCTGGAGTCGTGCCTGTATCTCGGCAACATGGACTCTCTGCGTGACTGGGGTCATGCGAAAGATTACGTGCGGATGCAGTGGATGATGCTGCAGCAGGACCAGCCGGAAGACTTTGTCATTGCCACCGGTGTGCAGTACTCCGTTCGCCAGTTTGTGGAGATGGCGGCCGCACAGTTGGGTATTAAATTGCGCTTTGAAGGTCACGGCGTTGAGGAGAAAGGCATTGTCGTTTCGGTAACCGGACACGATGCGCCGGGCGTGAAGCCGGGCGATGTGATGATTGCGGTCGATCCGCGCTATTTCCGCCCGGCAGAAGTAGAAACGCTGCTCGGCGACCCGGCAAAGGCGCACGACAAACTGGGCTGGAAGCCGGAAATCACTCTGCGTCAGATGATCGCCGAAATGGTTGCTACTGACCTGGAAGCGGCGAAGAAACATTCCCTGCTGAAATCTCACGGTTATGAGGTCGCCATCGCGCTGGAGTACTAAGGATGCTGAAACAACGTATTTTTGTGGCGGGCCATCGCGGGATGGTGGGGTCTGCCATCGTCAGACAGCTGGCCCTGCGCGATAACGTGGAACTGGTGCTGCGTACTCGCGATGAACTCAATCTGCTGGACGCACGCGCGGTGCAGCAGTTTTTTGCCACTGAGCATATCGACCAGGTGTATCTGGCGGCGGCTAAAGTGGGTGGGATTGTGGCGAACAATACCTATCCCGCTGATTTCATTTACGAAAACATGATGATTGAGAGCAACATCATTCACGCGGCGCACAGCCATAACGTGAATAAGCTGTTGTTCCTCGGTTCATCCTGTATTTACCCGAAGATGGCCAACCAGCCGATGCGCGAAAGCGAACTGTTGCAGGGAACGCTTGAGGCCACTAACGAGCCCTACGCGATTGCCAAAATCGCCGGGATCAAGTTGTGCGAGTCGTATAACCGCCAGTATGGCCGCGATTACCGCTCGGTGATGCCAACCAATCTTTACGGGCCGCAGGACAACTTTCATCCGAATAACTCGCACGTGATCCCGGCGTTGCTGCGCCGCTTTCATGAAGCCTGCGAGCAAAATGCACCGGACGTGGTGGTGTGGGGGAGCGGAACGCCGATGCGCGAGTTTCTGCACGTGGATGACATGGCAGCCGCCAGTATCCACGTGATGGAACTGGACCGCGAAGTCTGGCAGGAACACACCCAGCCGATGTTATCGCACATCAACGTGGGAACCGGCGTGGACTGCACCATTCGCGAACTGGCGCAGACGGTTGCGAAGGTAGTGGGCTACAAAGGCCGCGTGGTGTTTGACGCCAGCAAACCCGACGGCACGCCGCGTAAATTGCTGGACGTCACGCGCCTGCACCAGTTGGGCTGGTATCACGAAGTGTCGCTGGAGGTTGGGCTTGCCAGCACGTATCAGTGGTTTCTTGAAAATCAGCAGCGCTACCGGGGGTAAGCATGTTTGTACGTCATGAAGATTTCGCCACGGTAGTGCGCTGTACTCCGCTGATTTCCATTGATTTGCTGGTGGAAAATGCGCGCGGTGAGTTCCTGCTGGGCAAGCGCCTCAACCGTCCCGCCCAAGGATGTTGGTTTGTCCCGGGCGGTCGGGTGCAGAAAGATGAACGGCTTGAGGGCGCGTTTGAGCGCCTGACGCTGGCGGAACTGGGCTTACGTTTGCCTCTGCCATCCGCGGAGTTTTATGGCGTCTGGCAGCACTTCTATGACGATAATTTTTCCGGGGAGGATTTCTCAACGCATTACATCGTGCTGGGATTTCGTCTGCGGGTGTCGGAAAACGATCTGCAACTGCCCGATGTTCAACATGATGCGTACCGCTGGCTGACGCCACAGGCCGTGCTGGACAGCGACAACGTGCACGATAACAGCCGGGCGTACTTTTTACCGCAACGCCAGTCCGGGGTGCCGGGCTTATGAAAATTCTGGTGTATGGCATCAATTACTCACCGGAACTGACCGGTATCGGCAAGTACACTGGCGAGATGGTGGAGTGGATGGCGCAAGCGGGGCATGAGGTTCGGGTGATCACTGCGCCGCCTTATTATCCGCAGTGGAAAGTGAACGGTCGCTATTCTGCCTGGCGTTACCGTCGGGAAGAGGGTGATGCCACCGTCTGGCGCTGTCCGCTGTATGTGCCAAAGCAGCCCTCAACGCTGAAACGCCTGCTGCATTTAGGCAGTTTTGCCGTGAGCAGTTTTTTCCCGCTCATGGCGCAGCGGCGCTGGAAGCCCGATCGCATTATTGGCGTAGTGCCGACGCTGTTTTGCACGCCCGGCATGCGCCTGTTGGCGAAACTTTCCGGGGCGCGCACGCTGTTGCACATTCAGGATTACGAAGTTGACGCCATGCTCGGCCTTGGGATGGTCGGGAAAGGTGGAGGCGGCAAAATGGCAACGCTTGCCAGCGCGTTTGAGCGCAGCGGCCTGCATAACGTCGATTATGTCTCAACCATCTCGCGCTCGATGATGAACAAAGCGCAGGAAAAAGGCGTAGCGCAGGAAAAGGTCATTTTCTTTCCTAACTGGTCGGAAGTGGCGCGTTTTCGTGAGGTGACTGAGGATGACGCGCGGGCGCTGCGTCAGCAGCTCGGTTTGCCTGAAAATCAAAAAATTATTTTGTACTCGGGCAACATCGGGGAAAAGCAGGGGCTGGAGAGCGTGATTGATGCCGCCGCAGAACTGAGCACTCAGCCCTGGCTGTTTGTGATTGTCGGGCAGGGGGGTGGCAAAGCGCGGCTGGAAAACATGGCCCGCGAACGTGGCCTGAGTAACGTGAAATTTTTCCCCTTGCAGCCTTACGACGCGCTGCCTGCGCTGCTAAAGATAGGCGATTGCCATTTAGTGGTGCAAAAGCGCGGTGCGGCGGATGCCGTACTGCCCTCCAAGCTGACCAATATCCTCGCCGTTGGCGGCAACGCGGTGATCACCGCCGAGCCTGAAACCGAACTGGGCCAGCTCTGCGAGAACCATCCGGGAATTGCGGTATGCGTGGCGCCAGAATCGGTGAGCGCGCTGGTGGCCGGAATTACCCAGGCGCTCTTTATGCCTGAAACCAACACGGTGGCACGTGACTATGCCGAGCGCACGCTGGAAAAAGACCGCGTGCTCAGCCAATTTATTGCAGATATACGGGGATAAATCATGAGTCAACGTACCCTCTTTCCGGTCGTGATGGCCGGTGGCTCCGGCAGCCGTTTGTGGCCGCTGTCCCGCGTCCTGTATCCCAAGCAGTTCCTGTGCCTGAAGGGCGATCTCACCATGCTGCAAACCACAGTATGCCGTCTGAACGGCGTGGCATGCGAAAGCCCGGTGGTTATCTGCAACGAGCAGCATCGCTTTATTGTTGCCGAGCAGCTTCGACAGCTTAATAAGCTGACTGAAAACATCATTCTGGAACCCGCCGGACGTAACACAGCACCGGCGATTGCGCTGGCTGCACTGGCGGCAAAACGTCACTCCCCGGACGCTGACCCGCTGATGCTGGTGCTGGCGGCGGATCATGTGATTACTGATGAAGAGGCGTTTCGCGAGGCGGTTCGCAAGGCCATGCCGTATGCCGAAGCAGGCAAGCTGGTGACGTTTGGTATCGTCCCGGACGCTGCGCAAACCGGATACGGCTATATCCGCCGTGGCAACGTCTGCCCTGCAACCACCGATGTGGTTGCTTTTGCGGTGGCGCAGTTTGTGGAAAAACCGGATCAGGAAACCGCGCAAGCCTACGTGGCAAGCGGTGACTATTACTGGAACAGCGGCATGTTTCTGTTCCGTGCCGGGCGCTATCTGGAAGAGCTGGAAAAGTATCGTCCCGATATTCTGAGCGCCTGCGAGAAGGCGATGAGCACGGTCGATCCCGATCTCGATTTTGTCCGCGTCGACGAAGAGGCGTTTCTCGCCTGCCCGGAAGAATCGGTGGATTATGCGGTGATGGAGCATACCGCAGACGCGGTGGTGATGCCGATGGACGCGGGCTGGAGCGATGTGGGTTCCTGGTCATCGCTGTGGGAGATAAGCGCGCATACCGCCGAGGGCAATGTGCATCACGGTGACGTCATTAGCCACAAAACCGAAAACAGCTACGTCTACGCGGAGTCCGGACTGGTGACTACCGTTGGGGTGAAAGATCTGGTGGTGGTGCAGACCAAAGACGCGGTGCTGATTGCCGATCGTAACGCGGTACAGGATGTGAAAAAAGTGGTGGAGCAGATTAAAGCAGACGGTCGCCATGAGCATCATATTCACCGCGAGGTGTACCGCCCGTGGGGCAAGTATGACTCCATCGACGCCGGAGAGCGTTACCAGGTTAAGCGCATTACCGTAAAACCTGGCGAAGGATTGTCGGTGCAGATGCACCATCACCGCGCAGAGCACTGGGTGGTAGTGGCTGGAACGGCGAAGGTGACGATCGATGATGACATCAAACTGCTCGCGGAAAACGAGTCTGTCTATATTCCGCTCGGGGCGACGCACTGCCTGGAGAACCCCGGAAAAATCCCGCTCGATCTGATTGAAGTCCGCTCGGGATCTTACCTTGATGAGGATGATGTTGTGCGGTTTGCGGATCGCTACGGTCGGGTTTAACACGACATCATCGTTGTCGGATGGCGGCTGAACGCCTTATCCGGTCTACGAACGAATGGTTATTCATTTTGTGAAAAACATCTCCTGTCGGGAGAGGGCTTCCTGTTGCCTGAAAAAGGGTAAATCATGACAAAACTGACCTGTTTTAAAGCGTATGACATTCGCGGCCGACTGGGCGAAGAGCTCAATGAAGATATCGCCTGGCGCATTGGTCGTGCTTATGGCGAACTCCTGAAACCAAAAATTATTGTCCTGGGTGGCGATGTCCGTCTGACCAGCGAGACGCTGAAGCGCGCGCTGGCAAACGGGCTGCAGGACGCAGGGGTGGAGGTGCTGGATATTGGCATGTCAGGCACCGAAGAGATTTACTTTGCCACCTTTCACCTCGGCGTGGACGGCGGTATCGAAGTGACCGCCAGCCATAATCCGCTGGATTATAACGGCATGAAGCTGGTACGTGAGGGCGCTCGGCCCATCAGCGGTGATAGCGGCCTGCGTGAGATCCAGCGGCTGGCGGAAGCCAACGACTTCCCGCCCGTCAATATGGCAAATCGCGGTAGCTACACAACGATCAATCCGCGCGCAGCTTACATTGATCATCTGCTTGGCTACATCGACGTTAACAATCTGCAACCGCTGAAGCTGGTACTTAACGCCGGTAACGGCGCGGCAGGTCCGGTGGTGGATGCCATTGAGGCACGATTTAACGCGCTCGGCGTTCCCGTCGAATTGATCAAGATCCACAACGTCCCGGATGGCTCCTTCCCGAACGGTATACCTAATCCGCTGCTGCCGGAATGTCGTGCGGATACCCGTAACGCGGTGATTGAACACGGCGCGGATATGGGGATTGCCTTTGACGGCGATTTTGACCGCTGCTTCCTGTTCGATGAGAAAGGCCAGTTTATTGAGGGCTATTACATTGTCGGCCTGCTGGCGGAAGCGTTTCTGGAGAAACACCCGGGGGCGAAGATCATTCACGACCCGCGTCTGTCGTGGAACACGGTCGATGTGGTGACGGCGGCGGGCGGTAAGCCGGTGATGTCGAAAACCGGGCATGCGTTTATCAAAGAGCGGATGCGCCATGAAGATGCGATCTACGGCGGCGAGATGAGCGCCCATCACTATTTTCGCGATTTTGCCTACTGCGACAGCGGAATGATCCCATGGCTGCTGGTCGCGGAGTTGTTGTGCCTGAAAGGTCAGTCGCTTGGTGAACTGGTTCGCGACCGGATGGCAGCTTACCCGGCGAGCGGGGAAATTAACAGCACTCTGGCAGAGCCTGTGGCGGCTATCGAGCGGGTGGAGCAGCATTTCTCCGGCGAAGCGCTGGCGGTTGACAGAACCGATGGCATCAGCATGTCGTTTGTTGACTGGCGCTTCAATTTACGTTCCTCCAATACTGAACCGGTGGTGCGTCTGAACGTGGAATCGCGCGGAGACATTGCGTTGATGGAAGCGCGAACGCGCACTCTTCTGGCGTTGCTGAATCAGTAATGCCGGTGCTTCCCTTGTCCGACAGTGGGCAAGGGGCGACTAACAGGAACCACGATGACACATCTAAAAAAGCGCCAACGCGCGAAAACCAATGCGTCGTTAATCTCAATGGTGCAACGCTTTTCAGATATCACCATCATGTTCGGCGGGCTATGGCTGGTCTGCGAACTGAGCGGCTTGCCCTTCCTGTACATGCACCTGCTGGTAGCGCTGATCACGCTGGTGGTTTTTCAGATGCTGGGGGGGATCACCGATTTTTATCGCTCCTGGCGCGGTGTCAAAATTTCTACCGAGCTGGTGCTGCTGCTGCAAAACTGGACGCTGAGCCTGATTTTCAGCGCGGGGTTAATTGCCTTTAATAACGATTTTGACAACCGGCTTGCGGTCTGGCTGGCGTGGTATCTGCTGTCAAGCGTTGGCCTGCTGCTGTGTCGTGCGTTCATTCGCTACGGCGCAGGATGGTTACGCAACCGGGGGTACAACACCCGCCGGGTGGCGGTAGCGGGCGACCTTCCTGCCGGACAAATGTTGCTGGACAGCTTTCGCCATGAACCGTGGCTGGGCTTTGAGGTCGCGGGTGTCTATCACGACCCCAGGCCCGGACGTAATTCCCGGGATTGGGCCGGAAATCTACAACAGCTGGTGGAGGATGCCAAAGCTTCACGCATACACAACGTCTATATCGCCATGTCGATGAACGATGGCGCGTGTGTGAAAACACTGGTGCGCGACCTGGCCGACACCACCTGTTCGGTGATCCTGATCCCCGATGTCTTTACATTCAACATCTTGCATTCGCGTATTGAAGAGATGAACGGCGTGCCGGTGGTTCCGCTGTATGACACGCCGCTGTCGGGCATTAACCGTTTGCTGAAACGCGCGGAAGATATCGTGCTGGCCTCGCTGATCCTGCTGCTGATTTCCCCGGTGCTGTGCGGCATTGCGCTGACGGTGAAGCTGACCTCGAAAGGGCCGGTCATTTTCCGCCAGACCCGCTATGGCATGGACGGTAAGCCGATCAAGGTGTGGAAGTTTCGCTCGATGAAGGTGATGGAAAACGACGCGGTAGTGACCCAGGCGACGCAAAACGATCCGCGCGTTACCCGCGTGGGTAACTTCCTGCGCCGCACGTCGCTCGATGAACTGCCGCAGTTTATCAACGTGCTGACGGGCGGCATGTCGATCGTTGGGCCGCGCCCCCATGCGGTGGCGCACAACGAGCAATACCGTCAACTGATTGAAGGCTACATGCTGCGCCATAAGGTGAAACCGGGCATTACCGGCTGGGCGCAAATCAACGGCTGGCGCGGTGAAACCGACACGCTGGAGAAAATGGAAAAACGGGTGGAATTTGACCTCGAATACATCCGCGAATGGAGCGTGTGGTTCGATATCAAGATTGTTTTTCTGACGGTATTTAAGGGTTTTGTTAACAAAGCGGCGTATTAAACATGAGCTTACGAGAAAAAACCCTTAACGGCGCGAAGTGGTCAGCGATCGCCACCGTGATCATCATTGGCCTTGGGCTAATCCAGATGACTGTGCTGGCGCGCATTATCGATAACCATCAGTTTGGGCTGCTGACCGTGTCGCTGGTCATTATTGCGCTGGCCGATACGCTGTCTGATTTCGGTATTGCCAACTCAATTATCCAGCGTAAAGCGATTGGGTATCTCGAACTTACTACCCTGTACTGGCTGAACGTTGGGCTGGGGATGGTGGTGTGTCTGGCGATGTTCCTGCTCAGCGATGCAATTGCCGAGGTATTGAAGAATCCCGATCTGGCACCGCTGATTAAAACGCTGTCGCTGGCGTTTGTGCTGATCCCGCATGGGCAGCAGTTTCGCGCGCTGATGCAAAAGGAAATGGCCTTCAACAAGATTGGCATGATCGAGACCAGCGCGGTGCTGGCCGGGTTTAGCGTTACCGTGGTCAGCGCCCACGTCTGGCCGCTGGCGATGACCGCGATTGTGGGATATCTGGCGAACTGCGCGCTACGCACGCTGTTGTTTGGCTATTTTGGCCGCCAGATTTATCGCCCCGGCCTGCATTTTTCACTTTCATCGGTGACGTCGAACCTGCGCTTTGGCGCGTGGCTGACGGCAGACAGCATCATCAATTATGTGAATACCAACCTTTCCACGCTGGTGCTGGCCAGAACGTTGGGCGCAGGCGTGGCGGGGGGATTCAATCTCGCCTGGAACGTGGCGGTGGTCCCGCCCATCAAACTGAACCCGATTATCACCCGCGTGCTGTTTCCGGCGTTTGCCAAAATTCAGGATGACAGCGAGAAACTGCGGGTGAATTTCTACAAGCTCCTGTCGGTTGTCGGCATCATCAACTTCCCTGCGCTGCTGGGCCTGATGGTGGTGTCGAACAACCTGGTGCCGCTGGTGTTTGGCGAGAAGTGGAGCGCCATCGTCCCCATTCTGCAACTGCTGTGCGTCGTTGGGCTGCTGCGATCTGTGGGGAATCCGATTGGTTCGCTGCTGATGGCAAAAGCCCGCGTTGATATCAGCTTCAAATTCAACATCTTTAAAACCTGTCTGTTTATTCCGGCCATTCTCATTGGCGGACATCTGGCGGGCGCGATGGGCGTGACGCTGGGCTTTTTGCTGGTGCAGGTGATCAACACCATCCTGAGTTACTTCGTGATGATTAAACCGGTGCTTGGCAGCAGCTACCGACAGTACATGCTCAGCCTGTGGCTGCCGTTTTATCTCTCCTTACCTACGCTGGTCGTCAGCTATCTGCTGGGTATTGCGCTGCAGGGCCAACTGACGTTAAGCCTGCTGCTAGGTCTGCAGATTGCGTCGGGCGCGCTGGCGTTTGCCGGGGTAATTGTCCTGTCGCGCCACCCGCTGGTGGTGGAGATCAAGCGCCAGTTCTGCCGCAGTGAAAAAATGAAAACCCTGCTCCGTGCAGGGTAAAAAATGTTTTAAGAGGTCATGATGAAATTATTAATTCTCGGCAACCATACCTGTGGTAACCGTGGCGACAGCGCCATTCTGCGCGGTTTGCTGGATGCGATTAACATGCTGCAACCCGCAACGGAAGTCGATGTGATGAGCCGTTATCCGGTGAGTTCTTCGTGGCTGCTGAACCGTCCGGTGATGGGCGATCCGCTGTATTCTCAGATGAAGCAGCATAATAACGCCGCTGGCGTAGTGGGACGGGTGAAGAAAGTTCTGCGCCGACGCTACCAGCATCAGGTTCTGCTCTCCCGTGTGACTGACTCCGGCAACTTGCGCAACATCGCCATCGCCCAGGGGTTTACCGATTTTGTCCGTCTGCTGTCACGCTATGACGCCATCATCCAGGTGGGTGGATCGTTTTTTGTCGATCTGTACGGCGTGCCGCAGTTTGAACATGCCCTGTGTGCGTTTATGGCGAAAAAGCCGCTGTACATGATCGGTCACAGCGTCGGGCCATTCCAGGATGCACAGTTTAACCAACTGGCGAATTACGTCTTTGGTCACTGTAATGCGCTGATTTTGCGTGAGTCCGTCAGTCTGGAACTGATGAAGCGCAGTGCGATAACCACCGAGAAAGTGGAGCACGGTGTGGATACCGCCTGGCTGGTTGATAATCATCAGGATGACTTTAAGCCCAGCTATGCCGTCCGGCACTGGCTACACACGGCGGCACAGCAACAAACCGTCGCCATCACGCTGCGCGAACTGGCTCCGTTTGATAAGCGGCTGGGAACCACGCAGCAGGCCTATGAGCAAGCGTTTGCCGGGGTGGTAAACCGGATCCTCGACGAAGGCTATCAGGTGATGGCGCTGTCAACCTGTACCGGTATTGATAGTTACAACAAAGATGACCGCATGGTGGCGCTGAATCTGCGTCAGTATGTCAACGATCCGGCCCGTTATCACGTGGTTATGGACGAGCTGAACGACCTCGAGATGGGGAAAATTCTCGGGGTATGTGATTTAACGGTGGGAACCCGCCTGCATTCCGCCATCATCTCAATGAACTTTGACACCCCGGCGATTGCAATCAATTACGAGCATAAATCAGCGGGGATTATGCAACAACTGGGACTGCCGGAGATGGCGATTGACATCGGTCATCTGTTGGACGGCAGCCTGCAAACGCAGGTTGCGGATGTGCTCGGGCAGTTACCGGCGCTCAACTTGCGGCTGAGCGAAGCCGTGCAGCGTGAGCGCGCACAAGGCATGCGCATGGTGCAGTCGGTATTGGCGCGTATTGAGGAGCAAAAATGAAGGTTGGTTTTTTTCTGCTTAAATTTCCACTCTCATCCGAGACCTTTGTGCTCAACCAGATCACCGCATTTATCGACATGGGATATGACGTCGAGATTGTGGCGTTGCATAAGGGTGATCTCGAGAACACCCATGTTGCCTATGAGGCTTATCGTCTGGCAGACAAAACGCACTGGCTGCTCGACGAGCCGCAAGGTAAGCGGGCAAAGCTGCAATATCGGGGCACGGCGGCCTTGCAGGGCATCACCCGTCCGGCGACCTGGAAAGCGCTGAATATCTCTCGCTATGGCGACGAGGCGCGCAATCTGATTCTGGCGGCGATATGCGGGCTAACTCGCAAAACGTTTCACGCCGACGTGTTTATTGCTCACTTTGGACCCGCAGGCGTGACGGCGGCGAAACTCCGTGAGCTTGGCGTGATAAGCGGCAAAATCGCCACGGTGTTTCATGGCATTGATATTTCTCACCGGGAAGTGCTCGCCCGCTATGCGCCGGAGTATCAAAAGCTGTTTCAGCGCGGTGATTTGATGTTGCCCATCAGCCATCTGTGGGCCGGGCGGTTAAAAAAAATGGGCTGCCCGGCGGAAAAAATTGCCGTATCGCGGATGGGAATTGATATGACGCGCTTTACCCCGCGTGAGGTGAAAGCGCCCGCTGAAGCGCTGGAAATCCTCTCGGTTGCGCGACTCACCGAGAAAAAAGGGCTGCATGTGGCTATCGAAGCCTGTCGTCAGCTAAAAGAGCAGGGCGTGGTGTTTCGTTATCGTATTCTGGGGATCGGCCCGTGGGAGCGACGTCTGCGTACGCTGATTGAGCAGTATCAACTTGATGATGTGATTGAGATGTCCGGCTTTAAGCCGAGCCATCAGGTGAAAGAGATGCTGGAACAGGCGGATGTGTTCCTGCTGCCGTCCATCACGGGAACGGATGGTGATATGGAGGGGATCCCGGTGGCGCTGATGGAAGCGATGGCGGTGGGGATCCCGGTGGTCTCTACCGTTCACAGCGGTATTCCTGAGCTGGTGGAGTCCGGTAAATCTGGCTGGCTGACGCCTGAAAATGATGCACAGGCACTCGCAGCACGGCTGGCGGCGTTCAGCCAACTCGATGACGAAGAGATTACGCCGATTGTGGGGCGCGCACGTGAAAAGATCGTCACGGAATTTAATCAGGCAGTAATCAATAAACAGTTAGCCAGTCTGCTGCAAACCCTGTAAAGCGAGGTTGTATGCCAGAGAACAAACTCACCCGACGT
This sequence comes from Citrobacter sp. FP75, assembly GCF_018342065.1. GTDB lineage: Bacteria > Pseudomonadota > Gammaproteobacteria > Enterobacterales > Enterobacteriaceae > Citrobacter. The sequence goes on from NZ_JAFDOE010000003.1 coordinate 581,406, forward strand.
ACCTTTCTGACGGCAGGCACTGCGCTTGCTGTGCTTCATTCTCCCGCTGTTAGGGCGCTGGAAACCGGACGCAGCGTCAATATTCAGGATTACAACCCCAAAGACTGGGTCGCCTCTTTTCGTCAGGCCTTCTCAGAAGGGCAAACCGTCGTTGTACCTGCGGGTCTGGTCTGCGAAAACATGAATACCGGGGTATTCATCCCGCCGGGTAAAACGTTACGCGTACTCGGGCGAGTGAGCGGCAACGGACGCGGCCGGTTTGTTCTGCAGGAAGGGAGCCAGGTAACAGGCGAGGGCGGCGGGAGCCTGCACAATATCACCCTCGACGTACGGGGTTCGGAGTGCGTAATCAAAGGGATCACTATGAGCGGTTTCGGCCCGGTGACGCAAATTTATATCGGCGGTAAGACGCCTCGGGTGATGCGGAACCTCATCATTGATGATATTACCGTCAGCCATGCTAACTATGGCATCCTGCGCCAGGGGTTTCATAATCAGATGGACGGTGTGCGGATCACCAACGGGCATTTTAGTGATTTACAGGGCGATGCCATTGAGTGGAATGTGGCGATAAACGACAGCAACATCCTTATCTCAGATCATGTCATTGAGCGCATTAACTGTACCAACGGCAACGTCAACTGGGGCATTGGCATCGGACTGGCGGGCAGTACCTATGACAATAACTACCCGGATGCGCAGGCGGTGAAAAACTTTGTGGTGGCGAATATCACCGGCTCTGATTGTCGCCAGTTGGTCCACGTAGAAAACGGCAAGCATTTTATCATTCGTAACGTTAACGCGCGCAATATCACCCCGGATTTCAGTAAGAAAGCGGGCATTGATAATGCCACAATTGCTATTTACGGCTGTGACAATTTCGTAATTGATAATATCAATATGAAAGAGAGTGCGGGCATGTTAATTGGTTATGGCGTCATCAAGGGCCGTTATTTATCTATTCCGCAAAACTTTAAGCTTAATAATATTCACCTAGATAATAATAAGCTCGACTCTACATTACGCGGCATTCAAATTTCATCAGGTAATGCAACGTCGTTTGTCGCCATCACCAACGTGGAGATGACGCGGGCGACGCTGGAACTGCACAACCAACCGCAGCATCTTTTTTTACGTAATATCAATGTGATGAAACAATCTACCGTTGGGCCTGCCCTGAAGATGCACTTCGACCTGCGGAAAGACGTGCGCGGCAAATTTATGGCTAAACAGGACACGCTGTTGTCGCTGGCTAATGTCCATGCGGTGAATGAAACCGGGCAAAGTTCGGTCGATATCGACAGGGTGAATCATCAGGTGGTGAACGTTGAGGCGGTGAATTTTCGGCTGCCGGAGCGGGGGAGGTAACTTTGCGACCATTCCTGGCTCAAGTTGCACTTACTTGAGTTTAAGATTACTGCATTCTGCAGATAAGCGGCGTAACATATGCACCAACTGAGCGGTGTAATTCATACTGGCTAAAACAAGCTAAAAAGCTATAATTCAGCAACTATAGAATAGGTGAATGACTTAATGGTTAATTTGAAAGCAGTTATTCCGGTAGCAGGTCTGGGGATGCACATGTTGCCTGCCACAAAGGCAATCCCTAAAGAAATGCTGCCGATCGTTGATAAGCCGATGATTCAGTACATTATCGACGAGGTTGTGGCTGCTGGGATCAAAGAAATCGTTCTGGTGACGCATGCATCCAAGAATGCCGTGGAGAACCACTTCGACACCTCTTATGAATTAGAGTCACTCCTTGAACAGCGCGTTAAGCGTCAGTTGCTGGCTGAAGTGCAGTCCATCTGCCCGCCGGGCGTGACTATCATGAACGTGCGTCAGGCGCAGTTGCTGGGCCTGGGCCATTCAATTCTTTGCGCTCGTCCTATCGTTGGCGATAACCCTTTTGTGGTGGTGTTGCCCGATGTCGTGCTTGATACGGCGAGTGCCGACCCGCTGCGTTACAACCTCGCCGCGATGGTGGCCCGTTTTAATGAAACTGGGCGCAGCCAGGTGTTGGCTAAGCGTATGGAAGGCGATCTTTCCGAATACTCGGTTATTCAAACCAAAGAAGCCTTAGACAATGAAGGCAAAGTCAGCCGCATCGTCGAATTCATTGAAAAACCCGATCAGCCACAAACGCTGGATTCCGATCTTATGGCTGTAGGGCGCTATGTGCTGTCAGCTGATATCTGGGCAGAACTTGAAAAAACGACTCCGGGAGCATGGGGACGTATCCAGTTAACGGATGCCATTGCCGAACTGGCGAAAAAACAATCTGTTGATGCCATGCTGATGACCGGCGACAGCTACGACTGCGGTAAAAAAATGGGCTACATGCAGGCATTCGTTAAGTACGGACTGCGCAACCTGAAGGAAGGGGCAAAGTTCCGTAAAGGCATTGAGAAGTTGCTTACGGAGTAAGATTTGGTGACGATATTAGGCATTGATTGAATGTATCTTTATTAACGGCAGTTGGGTGTTCAGAAACCTGTTAGGTTTTTAGAATGCTGCTGCCGTTTTTTCATTTAAATCAATCACTAAAAAAAGCAGTTGCATTTATTTTTGATGATTGTACGTAGGAATTGTCCTTGTCATAAAGTGCGATTAGGACCACAATGCGTCATCAAATTTTAACATGTTCTGACTGCGTAAAAACGCCGCAGGGCAGCAGACTTTCTATGCGTTTAGTGCACTGGTAGCTATTGAGCCAGGGGCGGTAGCGTATCTTGCATTAGCGAATGAACGTAACACATTGTTTCGTGGCTGATAAAGCATATCGTGGTTAAAAACTATCAGAGCGAGCAGATAGGGGATTGGCAATGAAAGTATTGGTGACTGGTGGTACCGGGTTTCTTGGTACTGCTTTAGTCCAGGCGTTGAAATCATCGGGGCATCAGGTGATATTAACAACGCGTCGGCAAGAAGATATTGAACAGGGAATTTACAACCTGGGTGATATTTCAGCGGAAACCAACTGGATAAACCTTCTGCAAGGATGCGATACCGTCATTCATACCGCGGGAAGGGCGCATGTCTTGAATGATAATGCTCAGGATGCATTAGCGGAATTTCGTCGTGTTAATCGCGACGCGACATTGAAGTTAGCTAAAGACTCGGCCAGCTGCGGCGTAAAGCATTTTATTTTCGTCAGTTCGATTGGGGTGAACGGCAATGCCACATCAGGAACCCCCTTTACTGAAGCGTCAGAGCCTCGGCCAACTTCTGACTACGCCATTTCTAAATTTGAGGCTGAGCAAAGTCTGCGGCAAACCTTTACCAATAGCGAAATGGCGGTAACCATTGTCCGTCCGGCGCTGATCTGTGGTGAAAATGCGCCAGGTAATATCCAGCGCCTGTTAAAACTGGTGTCGAAAAATCTGCCGTTACCGTTTAAAAACGTCAAAAACAAACGTGCGCTGGTGTCGCTGGACAACGTTGTCAGCTTTATTAATGAATGCGTCGTGAATGATAAGTCGAAAAATCAGCTCTACCTGCTCGCCGATGCAGAGCGACCTTCAACCGAGGATATGATTAACGCCTTTGCGACTGGAATGGGTATTCACGCAAAAATTATCTATTTCCCGAAGAACGTCCTGAAATTATTACTTTCGGCCGTGGGGAAAGCTGGAATTTACGATCAGTTATTCGGTGATCTTGAAGTTGATGCCAGTAAATCGAGAGATCAACTGCACTGGACACCGCCGATAACGTTGCATGAAACTATGAAAAAAACGGCGAAATATTATATCGAAGGTAATAAATAATGTTGGATTTAGGGATCGTAATATTCGCATTTTTAGTGTCATGTGCACTGACCTGGGGATTACGCGGTTATGCGATTAAACATAACGTGATTGACCGACCAAACCAGAGAAGCTCGCATTCTGTGCCGACTCCGCGTGGGGGGGGGGTGGCTATTGTCCTGACGCTTTTAGCCGCGCTGATGTGGTTTTATTTCAGCAACTCGCTGACGGTAGATGGCTTCTTAGGTTTGTTCATTCCGGGGTTAATTGTAGCCGTAATCGGGTTCCTGGATGACCACGGTCATATTGCGGCACGCTGGCGTCTGCTGATGCATTTCCTGGCTGCGGCAATTGGCCTGTATTTCTTAGGTTCTTTCCCGATTATTACTCTGTTTGGTTACGATCTCTCCTTATCATGGATTGGGATGACTCTGGGCTGCTTCTATTTGGTCTGGATGTTGAATTTATACAATTTCATGGATGGGATTAACGGTTTAGCCAGTTCGGAAGCGATCACCTTTGCGGCAAGCAGTGCGATGTTAATGGTCGTCAACCAGTATATGCTTGCTCCTGGTAGCATCTATCCGCTGACGCTTGCCCTGGCCGGCGCTGCTGCAGGTTTTATTGTCTGGAACTTCCCGGCTGCCAAAATCTTTATGGGGGATGCCGGAAGCGGTTTCCTCGGAATAACCATCGGGCTGATGATCCTCCATATTGCAAAAGTCGATTCACACTTCTTTATTGCAGAGTTATGTTTGCTGGGTGTCTTCATCGTCGACGCTACAACCACACTGCTGCGTAGAGTGGTTGCCGGTAAGAAAGCCTATGAAGCGCATGCGAGCCATGGTTATCAGAACTTGGCCCGGAAATATGGTAGTCATGTTCCGGTGACGCTGATGGCGGTTGCCGTTAACCTGCTCTGGCTCTTACCAATTGCTTATCTGATTGCAGCTGCCAAAATTGATGGCCTTGTGGGACTGATTATCGCCTGGTTACCACTGTTCTTTGTTGCATTCAAATGTGGTGCTGGCGTGAAAGACAAAGAGAGCAACGTCAATGCATGACCTGATGATTTTGGGGGCTGGTGGCCATGGACGCACGCTATGCGAAATGGCCAGACTACTGGGCTATGCGGATATTGTGTTTCTCGATGAGAATGCATCCCTTTGCCATGAGACCAACAAACTCATCATTGGTAAAATTTCAGAGCTACCGTTACACATCAACAGTGCTAATAACGTCGTTATTGGCATTGGAAATAATAAAGTCAGAGAACAACTCTATCAGCAGGTTATTAGCCTAGGTATCCAACCTGCCACGCTTATACATCCGTCTGCATTTGTTAGCCCGTCGGCAACGATAGCTGATGGTTCAGTGGTATTAGCGGGAGCGGTGGTGGGTGCCAACGCAACATTAGGTGCGGGTACAATTGTAAATAGCCATTCGACGGTAGATCACGATTCTATTCTCGGCGATTTTGCTCACTTAGGTGTTGGTGTTCATCTTGCCGGCAGTGCTGATATTGGGAAATCAGCTTTTCTGCAGGCTGGTACAGTGGGTGGCTATAATGCAAAAGTGGACGATTACTCAGTGTGTCCTGCTGGTACTATTTTATAAACTGAAGGCAAGCTTTAACGAGGCGGCTAGTTTTTAGTATGCTAACTTATTTAATATCTTTACCAAGACCGATAAAACGAATTATCACGTTATCTATTGATATTGTACTGCTCTTATGCGCATTTTGGTTTGCGTTTTGGGTCCGTATTGATTCGATGACACCGATATATAGTACTTCACATTGGTTATTTATTTTTTCAATAATATTTGTCACTTTGGCAATCTTTATCAAGCTGGGGCTTTATCGCGCGGTTATCCGATATATTACGGCTAAAATCCTGCTGGTGGTTGCCGTTGGGATGTTTACATCATCCGTACTGCTTGTTATTGCGGCGTTCTATACCAATTTATATCTGCCAAGAACTATTCCATTCATTTACTTCTCATTCGGTGTACTTTTAATTGCTGGGTCAAGGCTTGGAATGAGAATGTTAGTCAATCGCGGATTGAACTTGGGGACTCGAGTGGTAATTTATGGCGCGGGTGCATCGGGCCGTCAGTTGCTACCAGCACTGAGCCAGATGGATGAATACTATCCGGTCGCTTTTGTTGATGATAATCGTGCTTTGCAAGGACAGGTGATTCACGGTGTTAGTGTATTTGCGCCTGAGAAACTCGCGTGGCTAGTTGAGAAATACGAAGCGAAGAAAATTCTGCTGGCAATGCCAAGTGCGAGTAGGGCAAGAAAGAATGAAGTGATCAAAACGCTGGAGGGTTTACCTTGCGAGGTACTTTCTATTCCCGGGATGGTCGATCTTGTAGAGGGTAAAGCACGTATTGATGCCTTACGCAAAGTGGTTATTACCGACCTATTGGGACGAGACCCGGTATCACCGATTCCTGAATTAATATCCCGCAATATCACCGGGAAAACGGTTATGGTTACAGGAGCGGGTGGATCTATTGGCTCTGAATTATGTCGGCAGATTATAAAAAATAATCCTACTCAGCTTATTTTATTTGAGCTGTCAGAGTTCTCACTTTATTCCATTGATTCTGAACTAAATAGCCTAATACGCAGTCAAAAGTTACACGTTAAGATTTACCCAATTCTTGGGAACGTACAGGATAAAGAACATCTTGAAAGGTTAATCAAGGCATTCAACGTCGATACTATTTATCACGCAGCGGCGTATAAGCATGTACCGCTCGTTGAGTTCAATGTTATCGATGGTGTTCGTAATAATATTTTCGGCACTCTGTGCTGTGCTCAAGCGGCAGCTCAATGTGGCGTTGAAAATTTTGTCTTAATTTCTACAGATAAAGCGGTACGACCTACAAATACAATGGGTGCGACCAAACGTATGGCGGAGCTGGTGCTGCAGGCATTAGCGAAGGAACACAGCAAGACCTGCTTTAGCATGGTTCGTTTTGGCAACGTGCTGGGTTCGTCGGGCTCGGTTGTGCCACTGTTTGAAAAACAAATTGCCAGCGGTGGGCCGGTTACACTCACTCACCAAGATATCACGCGCTACTTTATGACCATTCCAGAGGCCGCACAGTTGGTGATTCAAGCGGGCGCCATGGGGACTGGGGGGGATGTTTTCGTACTGGATATGGGAGAACCGGTGAAAATACTGGATCTCGCGCACCGGATGATTGCGCTGCAAGGTCTCTCTATTTGTGATGAAAAGAATCCGTATGGCGATATTGCTGTCAAAACAACGGGTTTACGACCAGGTGAAAAGCTTTATGAAGAATTGCTTATCGGCGACAATGTGTCCACCACACAGCATCCGCGTATAAAAACCGCTAATGAAGTTATGCTGCCGTGGAACGAGATGAGCAATATCCTTGCAGAACTCGACAACGCCTGTCGTGAATTCGACTATGAGCGTGTACGTGAGATACTTTTACAAGCACCTGCAGCTTTCAATCCAACCGATGACATCTGTGATTTACTCTGGAAAGAAAAAATGAGTTAAAATAACAGATTGGCATTTTTACCAATCTGGTGTACTTGACGATAGTCACCAGGCGTGTTGGCGTGTAATTCATTGTTTCTGAAAACTTTAAGAGCGAAAAAAAAACGTGAAAATTTTGGTCACTGGTGGGGCAGGCTTTATTGGGTCTGCAGTTGTACGACATATTATCAATAATACGCAGGATTCCGTCGTCAACGTCGATAAACTGACTTACGCAGGTAATCTTGAATCGCTGGCCGACGTCGCGCACAGTGATCGCTATCGTTTTGAACATGCCGACATCTGCGACAGTAGTGCGATGGCGCGCATTTTTGCCGATCACCAGCCAGATGCGGTGATGCACCTGGCGGCAGAGAGCCATGTTGACCGTTCGATCACCGGCCCGGCAGCTTTTATTGAAACCAACATTGTGGGTACTTATGTACTGCTGGAAGCCAGTCGCCAGTACTGGTCAGCATTAGGCGCTGAGAAGAAAGCCGCATTCCGTTTCCACCATATCTCTACCGATGAAGTGTACGGTGACCTTCCTCACCCTGATGAAGCAGCGAAGGGCAGTGAACTGCCGCTGTTTACTGAAAAAACAGCCTACGCACCAAGCAGTCCTTACTCCGCTTCAAAAGCATCCAGTGACCACCTGGTTCGCGCCTGGCTGCGTACCTACGGTTTCCCGACTATTGTGACCAACTGTTCTAACAACTACGGTCCTTACCACTTTCCGGAAAAACTGATCCCGTTGGTTATCCTCAACGCCCTGGAAGGCAAAGCCCTGCCGGTATACGGTAAAGGCGATCAGATCCGCGACTGGTTGTACGTTGAAGACCATGCACGCGCGCTCTATACAGTGGTGACACAGGGTAAAATTGGTGAAACCTACAACATCGGCGGCCACAACGAGAAGCAAAACCTGGATGTGGTACACACTATTTGCTCTCTGCTGGATGAAATAGTTCCGAAAGAAGGTTCGTATTGCGACCAGATAACCTACGTTGCTGACCGCCCGGGGCACGATCGTCGCTACGCCATTGATGCCGAGAAAATTGGTCTGGAACTGGGCTGGAAACCGCAGGAAACCTTTGAAAGTGGCATCCGTAAAACTGTGGAATGGTATCTGGCCAACAGCCAGTGGGTGGAGAATGTGAAAAGCGGTAGCTACAAATCCTGGATTGAGGAAAACTACGGGGATCGTGGGTAATGAAAGGAATTATTTTAGCGGGTGGTTCAGGAACCCGGTTATATCCAATTACAATGGGTGTATCAAAGCAGTTGCTGCCAATTTACGACAAGCCAATGATTTACTATCCTCTCTCGGTATTAATGTTGGCTGGTATCAAAGAAATTCTCATCATTACTACATCGGAAGATCAATCAGGGTTTATCCGTTTACTTGGTGATGGGAGCCAATTTGGTATAGAAATACAATACGCAATTCAACCGAGCCCTGATGGTTTAGCACAGGCATTCATTATTGGTGAGAGTTTTATTGGTAATGATTCTGTTTGTCTTGTTCTTGGCGATAATATTTTCTTTGGACAAGGGTTTACTCCAAAGTTGAAACTTGCTAGTGAGCGCCCTTGTGGTGCTACGGTATTCGGTTATCAAGTAATGGATCCTGAGCGGTTTGGTGTTGTTGAATTTGATCAGGAATTCAAAGCATTAAGTATTGAAGAAAAACCAACTAAACCAAAATCAAATTGGGCTGTGACTGGTCTATATTTCTATGATAATGATGTAATAGAAATAGCTAAGAATATCAAGCCATCATCGCGCGGCGAGCTTGAAATAACTACCGTTAATGAAATTTATTTAAAAAATAACGCTTTGAGTGTTGAACTGCTTGGCCGTGGTTTTGCTTGGCTTGATACTGGGACTCACGATAGCTTGATTGAAGCAGGAAGTTTTGTAGAGACTGTTCAGAAACGGCAGGGGATGATGGTAGCATGTCTCGAAGAAATAGCTTGGCGAAATGACTGGCTGACTAAAGACAGTTTATACGAAAGGGGTCAGCAACTCTGTAAAAATCATTATGGTCAATATTTATTAAAATTAGTAGGGTGAATTATGAATGTCCAACTTATTCCATTACAGATCCATGGTGATGATAGAGGTGCTCTTGTTTCTTTAGAAAGAGATAAGAATATAGATTTTGAGATTAGACGTGTTTACTACATTTTCAATACAAAAAGAGGGGTTGTTAGGGGCTATCATGCACATAAAAACCTGAAGCAGTTAGTTGTTCCCGTCAGAGGTTCATGCCGCTTTACTTTAGATAATGGTTGTGAACGAGTAAGTATCCTCTTGGATAATCCTGCGCAAGGGTTGCTTGTTGACTCGTTAATCTGGAGGGAGATGTCAGACTTCTCTGACGATTGCGTATTAATGGTATTAGCCAGTAATGAATATGATGAATCTGATTATATCAGAGATTATGATGTATTTAAATTGGCGGTGAAATAATGTTTATACATAAGTTAAGTGATGTACAGTCACAATCTATAGGTGAAGGTACGAATATATGGCAGTTTGTTGTTGTTCTTAAGAATGCAGTAATAGGCAAGAATTGTAATATCTGTACTAGTTGCTTTATAGAGAATGATGTTGTAATTGGTGACTCAGTGACTGTTAAATCTGGAGTTTATATCTGGGATGGGGTAAGGATACATGATAATGTATTTATTGGTCCCTGCGTTGCTTTTACTAATGATAAATATCCGCGCTCAAAAAACCACAATGCCAATCTCTTTGAAACAATAATTGGTGAAAATTCATCGGTCGGTGCGAACTCGACTATTCTCCCAGGGGTTAGAATTGGGCGTAATTGTATGATTGGGGCAGGTTCAGTCGTAACTAAAGATGTGCCAGACAATGCACTAGTTTTAGGTAATCCAGCAAACATTGTGAAGTTTTTGGAGGCATAATGATTGATTTTCTTAACTTACAGAAGTCTAACTCTCGTTATAATGATGAATTAATTAAAGCTGCAGTGAGAGTTATTGAAAGTGGGTGGTATATCTCTGGCTCAGAATTAGATTCCTTTGAAGAGAATTTTGCAAAGTATTGTAACACCACATATGCAATCGGTGTTGCTAATGGACTTGATGCCTTGACATTAACACTTAAAGCATGGCTAGAATTGGGAAAAGTAAGACCAAATGATGAGGTGATTGTCCCTGCGAACACATACATAGCATCGATCCTTGCCATCAGTGAAGCTGGTCTAAAACCTATTTTAGTTGAGCCGAGTGAGTCTAGCTATAATCTTTCAATTGAGAATATTAAATCCCAAGTTACTCCCAAGACGCGAATCATACTTCCTGTTCATCTCTATGGTTTGATCTCTCCAATGGATGAAATCATGAGTTTTTCAAGGGATAATAACTTTTTAGTATTAGAAGATAGCGCTCAGGCTCATGGATCTTCAATTAATGGCAAAAAAGCAGGAAGTTGGGGGGATGCAGCCGGATTTAGTTTCTATCCGGGAAAAAATTTAGGAGCACTTGGTGACGCTGGTGCTATAACGACTAATGACACCGAATTAGCCGAAACTGTTAGCTATTTGAGGAATTATGGGTCAAGAGTAAAATACAAACATGAATTTAAAGGTGTAAATAGTCGTCTGGATGAGATTCAGGCGGCATTTCTTAATGTAAAACTGAAGTATTTAGATGAAGATACTCGCATTAGGAGAAGTATCGCTAATCGTTATATAAATGAAATCAACAACGAATTAATTATACTCCCAAAGACTACCTATGAAGAAAATCATGTTTGGCACCTTTTCGTTATTAGAGTGAAAAACAGAGATGCGCTTCAACGGTACCTGAGCGATAACAATATTCAAACGGTAATTCATTATCCAACACCTCCCCATCGTCAACAGGCGTATAAAGAGTTCAAGGGGTTGAGTTTCCCTTTGAGTGAAGAATTACATCGTGAAGTAATTTCTATTCCAATGGACCCTACTCTCACAGAAGAACAGGTTAGCTATATCATTGGTGTATTGAATAAATTTAGTTGCTAATCATGAATTTAATTAAAGTCAGTTTTTATAATGGAATCTCTGTAATAATTAAAATGCTGACTATGCTGGGACTTAACAAAGTCCTAGCTATTTATGTCGGCCCCAGTGGTTATGCCATAATAGGTCAGTATCAAAGTTTTATTCAAACACTTGCTACATTTTCCGCGGGCTCAATTGCAAATGGAATTACAAAATATACTGCTCAGAATGCAAATGAGGACCAAGAATTAATACGGGTATGGAAAACAGCAGGGACTGTCAGTATCATTTCGAGTTTATTTATTTCAGTGATGATATTGTTTCTGTTTAAAAATATAAATGCTAGATTTTTTAATAATACAATAGACAATAACCTATCATATTGGCTTGCTGTTTCGTTTTTATTTATGATGTTGAATAGTTACTTTATGGCTATTCTGAATGGAATGAAAGCAATAAAACCTTATGTATTGCTTAATATATCCAGTAGTGTGTTAGTGTTAATTGTTACTGGCCTTTTTGCATTTAGCATGGGGCTAAAAGGAGCACTGATAGCATTAACCATAAATCAATCATTGAATTTTATAATAACTTTTTCATATTTTGTTAGACAGAAATGGTTCCAGGTTAGTTTTTTGGTGGGACGTTTAGATAAAGTCATAATTAAAGGTCTTAGCCGATTCTTCTTTATGGCGTTGTTCTCATCTTTAGCTGTTCCTTTAACACAGATGTTCCTGAGAAATTTTATTGGTTCTAATGTTTCTTGGGAGGTTTCTGGTTATTGGGAAGCCATTAACAGGATAAGTGCAATAAATATAATGCTGGCAACAACCACACTAACACTTTATTATTTGCCAAAATTATCTGAAATAAATGAGAAAGCAAAATATAAATATGAATTAATCAACATATCAAAACTTTTAATACCAGTTACTGCTATTGGGTGCTTTGGCGTTTTTTATTTTAAATTTTACATCATAAATATACTCTTTACACCTTCATTTATTAACATGTCGCCATTGTTCGGTTGGCAAATGCTTGGGGATTTTTTCAAAGTTTTCAGCTGGATTTTCTCGTTTGCCTTATTGACGAAAGAAAAATGGAAAATCTTTATAGCGTGTGAAATCTTATCTGCGATTGTCTTGACTGTGTCAACAAGTACGATCGTGTATTTTATGTCGTGGCATTATCTTTCTTTGGCATACGCAGCAACATATTTGATATATCTAATATTCACATCTATATTTTTCTATTATTTTATATATAAAAAGGCAATCTAGATGGAGTTTACTCTAAACCTTCTTATAATAATGTTGAGTTTTATTCCTGGATACTATCTGGGTGTATTTAGATTCAAACAACTCAATTATTATTGTGTGCTTTATTGGTCTATGTTGATATTCTGTGTTGTTGGTTCGTTTATTATATATTCCGGTGCTATGGATGATTCATTCTTTATCGAACCAATTGCAAATAATGTTGAAGCGAAAAGTCTGGGCATATTAATCACTACCCTTTCTTTTTTAATATTTTTTGTATCTGCTTTTATTATTGAGGTTTTTTATTCTTTATATACGCGTTATAGATTTGAAAAAGTAAAATGGGAACTTCATTACTCACGCCCAATAATCATGAGCAGTAATACGGTATTACTAGCACTGTGTGTTTTATCAATTGTACTAGTTATATATTATATTGTGTCTATTTATCCTGCGCCATTACTTATTGTTTTTCAAGGAGCTTCAGCAGATCAGGTTGCTGTGCGCCGATTAGAGGTAACAAAAGATTACTCGGGAATTGGTTATTTTAAAACGTTAGCAGGTATCTTACCTGTAATTTTATCTTATTACTGTTTTATCTCATATCTAAAATTCAAAAAACACCTTCCTCTTTTTATTTTTATTGCTATCATCTCGATGCTGACGTTGACAATAAATGGTGAGAAGGCGCCTCTTGTCTTCTATTTTTTGGGGCTTTTAGTGTCGTATTCTTCGGTCAGGGAAGTTAGCAAGAAAGTTTATGTGTTTTCATTGTTATTGATTTTTTCTTTTATATTGACAATGTATATCATTCTTTTCCAATTTGATGATCTGGAATATATTCTTAATATTCTTACTGAGAGATTATTTATAGCTCAGGAAGCCGCTGTTTTTTATGCTGCAGACTACTTTTCTACCCACAGCGCGCTGGGTTTATCCAGCATGGATACCGTTTTTAACAAAATACTAAATATTATCCCTGCGCCCAGAGCGTCAGAGTTATTTATGTACCAATATTTGCCAGGCATGGTTGAAAATGGTGGCTGGAATGTGAATGGCTTTTTTGCTCATGAGACTTTCTCAAATTTCGGTTTTATGGGCGTTATTTTTGGAAGTACATATGGTGGTATTGTAAATAGCTTGCTATGCATATATTTTAGAACAAGAGAAAAAACGTTATTAACAATGAGTTTTTATAGCTTTTACATTGTATCTATAACAACAGTACTCAGTAGTTTCAATGCAATGCTTTTTAATACACAATTAATACTTGTATTCATCATTTATATATTATTGTCATTTATCGATAGGGGGAAAAAACATGCTGTACCAAAGTGACAGGGTTTCTATCATTATAATATCATATAATCATGATCAATTTATAGAAGATGCCATTGAAAGTGTATTGTGTCAAACTTATAAGAATATTGAGCTTATTATCGTCGATAACAATTCATCAGACTCCACGCCTTTGATTCTGAGAAAATATAATAGTAAAGATAACATAAAAATTATTCATCTTGAAGAAAATATTGGTATTACTGGTGGCATCAATGAAGGATTAAAACATTCTAGTGGAGAATTTGTCAGTTTTTTCGCTAGCGATGATATTATGATGTCGAATAGAATCGAATTGCAGGTTAATGCGTTAAAACATGAGCCTGAGGCTGTTGCTTGTTTTGGTAATATGATGAGAATTAACGGAGATGGTTCGATCAATAAGCGAGGTTTGCTGCCAGTTGTGGATTTTAAATGGTGGACTTTTGACGACTTACTAACAAATAGGATATGTCTGTACTCTCCAACTCAACTATATAGAGCTGATATCTTTAGGGATAACTCAATAATTTTTCCGAAAGACATAAGAATTGAAGATATTTGGATTTATTTCAAACTTCTCAATATGGGCTACAAGTTCATTACCATACCATATCTTTTGACCATGTACCGAGTTCATAATAATAACACTCATACCCGGTACAAAATGATGATGCTTGAGAAAATAAAAATATTGGATGAATATAATGATAAGGATTTTTATCAAAAAGCGCTTCGTTTTATCTATCTCGAACATTTCTCTAATTTTGGCTCAACTTCCAAGAAAGATGCATTAAGGTTGCTTCCTAAGGTTATATTAAGTATTAAATCTAAATATTTGTATATCGGTCTAGCTAGGCTTTTTTTCGATTGGAGGAAGTAATGTTTAAACATGTATACGTTGATTTGTGTGATACTTTAATTAAAGGAAACACGACGTTCATGTTCTTGGATTCCTTTTTTAGTCGACATTATAATAATCGTTATTGGTTTTATAGAAAGATTAGCACGTCATTAATAATGAGAGTTCTATTCAAATTATTGCTCTCAGCTAAAATTGATCTAAACAGAAGAATCGCCATTCGTTATTTAAATGGATACAACATAGATTCTCTTAGAGAACATGTGAAATGGATGCTAGATAATAATGTTTTTGTGGAGAATAAGGAACTTGTTGAAATCATACATTGTGCTAAAAGCAAACACATTCCAGTAACGATTATTTCTGCCTCTTTAGATTTCATTGTTGAAGTAGTAGCATCTTGTTATTCAACTGATTATTTCAGTAGCAAACTTTTGTATAAGGATGGATGCTGTCAGGGACGTATCATGCTTGACCTTCTCTTTGAAAAGGATAAGGTTTTTAATAATGTTGAGAAAGCCAGCGATACTTACTGTTTTATAAGCGATAACATTCAAGATGTTAAAGTGCTAAAATCTTGTAAGTATGGTTTTGGCGTTCCGAATTTAAAAAATAGAAAGGTATTCATTGATAATGATATTGAGCTTATCAATTATGATAAGCTTATTAACCTGATTAAGAGTGAATGATTGTGAAAGAATATAGTATTTTTTATATTCCATTCTGGTATTCGATACAAACCAGATTTCGAACAATTCCAAGATTTTGTTCATGGGTTATAATCTATTTAATTCCTGTTTTATTGTGTTTCTTTTTTGTTTCCTCGATCTTTAATTATATTTTTTTGTTGAAATCATTTTTGGGCGTTGTATTAGTCTACAATTTATATGAGATTGGATATATATATAATGATGCAGAGACAATAAAAAAAGAATCATCACCTACGATGAGGCTTAGCAACTCTCAAATACAATTTTATGAAAATAACAAGAGGAATATTTATAACTTCCGTTTTTTTGTTGCAGCAGTGATAACATTTTGTCTGTCTTTCTATGATGGGGTATTGCTATTCTTGCTTGCTGCTTGGGCAATAATTCCAGCTTACATGTTGTATAACTCCGTCAGGAGTAGATTAAATCTACCATTGCATTTCGTGTTGGTAACGCTGAGGTATTGTTCACCAGTATTACTATTTACGGGGTGCGATAATATTTATATCGGTTTTGTAATGATTTTATTGTTCCCACTTATAAATACACTTGAAAGATGTGCTGAAAGTAGATTTAAGCTGAATTTTTTTAAAGATTTTTTTCTAGTAAATAGGAAAAGTGGACGTTATATATATTACTTCACTTTACTTGTTATGGGACTTGTCTGCATATATGTGTTTGGGGATTACATATACTTTGTTTTTTCTTGCTATGCTTTGTATTATATGATTTTTAGGTTCTTATCCGCACAGGTAAATATTAATGAATGATAGTCCGCAATCATTTAGTGTATTGATGTCTTTATACGATAAAGAAAAACCAGATTATCTTGACTCATGCTTTGCAAGTATTGCAAATCAAATATTGTTGCCTGCGGAGGTTATTTGTGTTTTTGATGGCCCACTTAATGCTGAGTTAGAAGATGTTGTTTCAAAATGGATTAAGGTTTTGAATATAAACATTGTGAGACTTCCTGTTAATGTTGGATTGGGTAAAGCTCTTAATAAAGGACTTGAACATTGCTCTTTTAACATTGTGGCTCGAATGGATTCAGACGATATTTGTTTGCCAGAGCGTTTTCAAAAACAAATCCCCCTTTTCTTTAGTGATGAAGAACTTGTCTTGCTGGGAGCTGGCATTGATGAGTTTGAAACATGTGAAAACATAGTTAAATCTGTCCGCAGTGTTCCATCATCTCATTCTGAAATTCGAGAGATATGTAAGGTGAAAAACCCGTTCAATCATATGACTGTGGTTTTTAGGAAAAATGAAATTTTATCACTTGGTGGTTATAAACATCATTTTTTAATGGAGGATTATAACCTTTGGCTTCGAGTTATTGCTAAAGGATATAAAGTAGGAAATATTAATAGTTCACTTGTTAAAGCTCGGGTTGGTAATGGGATGGTCGGTAGGCGAAAGGGAATTAAATATATTAAAAGTGAGTGGAAAATTTTTCTGCTAAAGAAGAACCTTGGACTGCAATCTTTTTTTCCCGGGGTAGGTGTTTTTTTGATGCGCTCGGTCCCTCGCTTGCTTCCTAAAACTTTGCTCTCAATGCTTTACAGTATGTCAAGGACTAAGAGCTAAATATATTCGGGTCTCAGCTATAAAATAAGTATCCATAGGTAAATGGGCGAAAATTGCTGTTAGCAATGTCAGTTTGTGATCTTAAATGACTATACTATCAAGCGAAGCAATACTAGGTTAACATCAACGATATATCCAAGCCGCGCATAAGTCGCGCGGTGACCACACCTGACAGGAGTATGTAATGTCCAAGCAACAGATCGGCGTCGTCGGTATGGCAGTGATGGGGCGCAACCTGGCGCTCAACATCGAAAGCCGTGGTTATACCGTCTCCATCTTCAACCGCTCTCGTGAAAAAACTGAGGAAGTTGTTGCCGAGAACCCGGGTAAAAAGCTGGTGCCTTATTACACGGTGAAAGAGTTCGTTGAGTCTCTGGAAACCCCACGTCGTATCCTGTTAATGGTGAAAGCAGGTGCAGGTACAGACGCTGCTATTGATTCCCTGAAACCGTATCTGGATAAAGGCGACATCATTATTGATGGCGGTAACACTTTCTTCCAGGACACCATTCGTCGCAACCGCGAGTTGTCCGCGGAAGGCTTTAACTTCATCGGTACCGGTGTTTCCGGTGGTGAAGAGGGCGCACTGAAAGGGCCTTCTATCATGCCTGGTGGCCAGAAAGAAGCGTACGAACTGGTTGCGCCGATTTTAACTAAAATCGCTGCGATTGCTGAAGATGGCGAACCGTGTGTGACCTATATTGGCGCTGACGGTGCGGGCCACTATGTGAAGATGGTTCACAACGGCATCGAATATGGCGACATGCAGCTGATTGCAGAAGCGTACTCTCTGCTGAAAGGCGGTTTGAACCTGTCTAACGACGAGCTGGCAAGCACTTTCACCGAGTGGAACGAAGGCGAGCTGAGCAGCTACTTAATCGACATCACCAAAGACATCTTCACCAAAAAAGATGAAGAGGGTAAATACCTTGTTGATGTGATTCTGGATGAAGCGGCGAATAAAGGCACCGGAAAGTGGACCAGCCAGAGCTCTCTGGATCTCGGTGAGCCGTTGTCTCTGATCACGGAGTCCGTATTCGCGCGTTATATCTCTTCCCTGAAAGAGCAGCGCGTTGCGGCTTCTAAAGTCCTGACAGGTCCTAAGGCCAAGCTTGCAGACGACAAAGCCGAATTTATCGAGAAAGTGCGTCGTGCACTGTACCTGGGTAAAATTGTCTCCTACGCTCAGGGCTTCTCCCAACTGCGTGCAGCGTCTGACGAACACAACTGGGATTTGAACTATGGTGAGATTGCCAAAATCTTCCGTGCTGGTTGTATCATTCGTGCACAGTTCCTGCAGAAAATAACCGATGCGTACGCTAAAAATGCTGGTATCGCCAACCTGCTGCTGGATCCGTACTTCAAAAATATTGCCGATGAGTATCAGCAGGCGCTGCGTGATGTTGTCGCGTATGCCGTGCAGAACGGCATTCCTGTTCCGACCTTCTCCGCTGCGGTTGCCTACTACGACAGCTATCGTGCAGAAGTACTGCCTGCTAACCTGATCCAGGCACAGCGTGACTACTTCGGGGCGCATACTTATAAACGCACTGATAAAGAAGGTGTGTTCCACACCGAATGGCTGGATTAATCTGATTTAGCCTAACTGTAAATCCAGGCCCGGAGCGCTCCTCCGGGCTTTTTTTTGGGCAAAAAACGGCATTCGGTCAGGTCTGATAGGCGTAGCCCCCCTAAATCGCGATATAATGCGCTTACGCTGATCCGATACGACAACGTTGGGTCTAACGATGGTGATTTGTTCACCCTTTAAATGTTTAACCGGAAGAAGTTAGAGCTAATGAAAATAACGATTTCAGGTACAGGTTACGTAGGTCTGTCGAACGGCATTCTGATTGCCCAGCACCACGAAGTGGTTGCACTGGATATCGTGCAATCCAAAGTAGACATGCTGAATCAGAAACAGTCACCGATTGCTGATAATGAAATTGAAGAGTATCTGGCCACAAAAGATCTCAACTTCCGCGCAACCACCGACAAGCAAGATGCATACCGCAATGCGGATTACGTCATTATTGCAACGCCAACTGATTACGATCCTAAAACCAACTATTTCAATACCTCCAGCGTGGAGTCAGTCATCAGTGACGTACTGGAGGTGAATCCACAGGCGGTGATGATTATAAAATCAACCATCCCGGTTGGTTTTACCCAGTCTATTAAAGAGCGTTTGGGCACGGATAATATTATTTTCTCACCGGAGTTTTTGCGCGAAGGGAAGGCACTTTATGACAATCTTCATCCTTCACGAATTGTGATTGGTGAGCGTTCTGCGCGCGCAGAGCGATTTGCGGCCTTGTTGCAGGAAGGGGCAATTAAGCAAAACATCCCCACGTTATTTACCGATTCTACTGAAGCCGAAGCGATTAAACTTTTTGCCAATACTTACCTCGCCATGCGCGTGGCGTATTTTAACGAACTTGATAGCTATGCGGAAAGCTTAGGTCTTGACACCCGCCAAATCATCGAAGGTGTATGTCTGGATCCGCGAATTGGCAATCACTATAACAATCCGTCATTTGGTTATGGCGGGTATTGCCTGCCGAAAGACACCAAACAACTGCTGGCGAACTATCAGTCGGTCCCTAATAATCTCATCTCAGCCATTGTGGATGCCAACCGTACGCGTAAAGATTTTATTGCTGACTCCATCCTTGCGCGCAAACCGAAGGTTGTGGGCGTTTATCGCTTAATCATGAAAAGTGGTTCAGATAACTTCCGCGCATCGTCCATTCAGGGGATCATGAAGCGGATTAAAGCCAAAGGTGTGCCGGTGATTATTTATGAACCGGTAATGAAAGAGGATGAATTCTTTCACTCGCGGGTTGTACGTGATTTAGATGCCTTTAAAAATGAAGCGGACATTATCATTTCCAACCGTATGACGCCGGAACTGAGTGATGTCGCCGATAAGGTGTATACTCGCGATCTGTTTGGTAATGACTAATTCTTTTCGATACTAAAAGAGGCCCTTTCGCAAGGCCTCTTTTAAAACTCAGAATCGAATTGCTTTATACCGCGTAGAAGTCGCGGTACCAGTCAACGAAGTTTTTCACACCGTCTTTAACGGTGGTTTCGGGTTTAAAACCAATCACGTCATACAGTGCTTTAGTGTCCGCACTGGTTTCCAGCACATCACCGGGTTGCAGCGGCAGCATATTTTTAGTGGCTTCAATGCCTAACGCTTCTTCCAGGGCTTTGATGTAATCCATCAGCTCGACGGGGGCGCTATTGCCAATATTATACACGCGATAGGGGGCAATGCTGGTAGCCGGGGTGCCAGTTTCAACAGTCCACTTTGCGTCAGTCTGCGGAATGACATTCTGCAGGCGAATAATCGCCTCGGCAATATCATCAATATAGGTAAAGTCACGCTTCATTTTACCGAAGTTATAGACATCAATAGTTTTCCCTTCCAGCATCGCTTTAGTGAACTTAAACAGCGCCATATCCGGGCGACCCCATGGGCCGTAAACGGTGAAGAAACGCAGTCCTGTTGTCGGCAACCCATACAAATGTGAATAGGTATGCGCCATCAACTCATTCGCTTTTTTAGTTGCCGCGTATAAGGAGACCGGATGATCGACGGAATCATCCGTTGAAAACGGCATTTTGCGGTTCAGGCCATACACTGAACTGGAGGAGGCATAGAGCAGGTGTTTTACGTGATTATGCCGGCACCCTTCCAGCACGTTCAGGAAGCCGGTCAGGTTGGAGTCTGCATAGGCGTGGGGATTTTCGATTGAGTAGCGGACGCCCGCTTGTGCGGCGAGATGGATCACGCGATCAAAACGCTCGTTTGAGAAGAGTGCCGCCATGCTTTCCCGGTCAGCTAGATCAACTTTGTGAAAATGAAAACCAGGCTGTACCAGTAAATCCAGCCGCGCCTGCTTAAGGCTGACATCGTAGTAATCATTGAGATTATCAATACCGACCACCTGATGACCAGCTTCCAGCAGGCGTTGGCTAACATGGAAGCCGATAAAACCGGCGGCACCCGTAATCAGGTATTTCATTTGTGTTCCTCTGTCAGGCTTAATTATCGCCAGGTACCAACGGGCACCACAAAAGAGAGAATCATACCGCCAGACGGCAAAAAAGCTAATTGTAATCTTGATTAGCTTGTCCTATTTTACTGGTTATGCCTTTTTAATTCATGGTGTGAATTGATTGCACAAACAGAAAGATAGCCGTTGTCTGGTTTTTGCTGTTGACAACGATGATTACCCACGTCACTTTTCCAGTAGTGATTAAAATACCAATCAATATCAGTTAAATAATCTGTCATTTTTATCAATAGTCCTATGGCATTAACTATATTTATGACTAAACTATTGGCGTTAAGTCTTTCCTCATTTAGGGTGTTTATGTCTGTCGGTGATAACAACATATCCGGGCGTAGTAACGATCCGGAACAGATTGATTTAATTGATTTAGTGATGCAGTTGTGGCGTGGAAAAGTAACCATCGTTACCGCAATTGTTGTTGCCATTGTGCTGGCTGTGGGCTATCTGGTCGTTGCTAAGGAGAAATGGACCTCTACAGCGATTATTACTCAACCGGATGTTGGACAGATTGCCACGTATAACAACGCACTCAATGTGTTGTATGGTGTCAGTGCCCCTAAGGTTACTGAGTTACAGGCAAACGTGATTGGCCGTTTTAGTACGTCATTCTCTGCATTGGCGGAAACGCTGGATAATCAGGAAGAACCAGAAAAACTATCGATTGAGCAGTCTGTAAAAGGGCAATCATTGCCGTTAGCGGTCTCTTATGTGGCAGGTTCTCCAGAAGAAGCTCAGCGTCAGCTGGCTGAATACATTCAACAAACAGACGAAAAAGTTGCCAAAGAGCTGGAGCTTGACCTGGCTGATAACATCAAGCTGCAAACCAGTACTCTTGAAGATTCTCTAAAGACTCAGGAAGTGGTCGCTCAGGAACAAAAAGATTTGCGAATCAAGCAAATCCAGGAAGCGCTGCGTTATGCGCAGCAGGCGGGCGTCACTAAGCCGCAAATTCAGCAAACTCAGGATGTTACACAGGATAGCATGTTCCTGTTGGGTAGCGATGCCCTGAAATCCATGATTGAGCACGAAGCGACTCGCCCGTTGATTTTCTCAGATAATTACTATCAGACTAAACGAAATCTGCTGGATATTAAGGCGCTTAAGCTTGAAGGTACTGAATTGCATACCTACCGCTACGTGCTGAAACCGACTTTACCGGTTCGTCGAGACAGTCCGAAAAAAACGATCATCCTGGTGCTGGCGGTGCTGCTTGGTGGGATGATTGGCGCGGGCGTGGTACTGGGACGCAATGCGTTACGTGGTTACAAAGCGAAAGCGTAGTAATCTACTGAGCTGAAAAGCAAAAACCGGGCATCGCCCGGTTTTTTTACGCCTGAAGATCACTGATGACGCTGGCGTAAATTCTCAATCACCGTCGTCAGGTCGAGGTCCTGGTCTTGCAGCAGCACCAGCAGATGATACATCAGATCAGAGGCTTCATTTGTCAACTCGAAACGGTCGTTTACGGTCGCTGCCAGTGCGGTTTCTACGCCTTCTTCGCCCACTTTCTGTGCGATGCGTTTGGTGCCGCTGGCATAGAGTTTCGCCGTGTAAGAGCTTGCCGGGTCAGCGGTTTTGCGTTCAGCCAGCAGTTGCTCCAGTTGATACAGAAACAGCCACTGATGGCTAGCCTCGCCAAAACAGCTGCTGGTCCCTTTGTGGCAGGTTGGCCCAATCGGGTTCACCAGCACCAGCAGGGTGTCGTTATCGCAATCGGGTGTAATGCTGACCACATTGAGGACGTTGCCGGAGGTTTCACCCTTGGTCCACAGGCGTTGTTTGGTGCGCGAGTAAAAGGTCACTTTGCCGCTATCAAGGGTTTTATCCAGCGCTTCCGGGTTCATATAGCCCAGCATCAATACTTCGCCGGAGACTGCATGCTGGACCACGACTGGTATCAGTCCGTCGGTTTTTTCCCAGTCCAGTTCACGGCATTGTTGCTTCGTTAACATATCCTGATCTCCACGCCCTGCGTTGCCAGGTACGTTTTTAATTCACCAATATTGATAATTTGCTTGTGAAAGACGGAGGCGGCAAGTGCGCCGTCAACGTCGGCATCCCGGAAGGCGTCGAGGAAGTGTTCCATCGTTCCTGCGCCGCCGGAGGCGATCAGCGGGACGTGGCAAACGTCACGCACTTTTCTCAACTGTTCCAGGTCGTAGCCGTTGCGCACGCCGTCCTGGTTCATCATATTAAGGACGATTTCCCCCGCGCCGAGTTTCTGCACCTCCTGTACCCAGTCGAGCGTTTCCCACTGGGTGACACGGGTACGGCTTTCATCGCCAGTGTACTGATTAACGTGATACTTCCCGGTCTCAGCGTCATGCCAGGTATCGATACCCACCACGATGCACTGCACACCAAAGCGGTCAGCAAGCCGGGTGATCAGCGTCGGGTCAGCCAGCGCCGGGGAGTTAACCGAAATTTTATCGGCTCCGAAGGTCAGTATTTTGGCAGCGTCTTCCACCGACTTAATCCCGCCCGCCACACAGAACGGAATGTCGATCACTTCCGCCACGCGTGATACCCAGCTCTTATCCACCACGCGACCATCGCTGGAAGCGGTAATATCGTAGAACACCAGTTCATCTGCGCCTTCGTCGGCATAACGTTTTGCCAGCGGGACGATGTCACCGATTACCTCGTGATTGCGGAACTGGACGCCTTTTACTACCTGACCATCGCGAACGTCCAGACAAGGAATTATGCGTTTTGCCAGCATTGGATGGCCTCCTCAACGGTGAATTTTCCTTCAAGCAGCGCACGGCCGACGATCACGCCGCGCACGCCGGTTCCGCGCAGGGCGGCAACGTCGTCGATGTCACCAATACCGCCGGATGACTGAAAGGCTACCTGCGGGTATCGGGCACACACTTCTTCATAAAGCGACACGTTCGAGCCTGCCAGCGTGCCGTCGCGGGAGATATCGGTGCACAGCACATGCTTCAGACCAACGGGTAAATAGGTTTCAACCAGCTCTTCCAGCGAAACGCCGGAGTCTTCCTGCCAGCCGCTGACCGCCACTTGCTTATTGCCTTGATCGTCAATACGCACATCCAGTGCCAGTACCAGAGCATCCGCGCCAAAACGTTCAAACCAACTTTTAACGACTTCTGGTGATTTCACCGCCGTCGAGCCGACAACCACACGAGCCACGCCGGCCGCCAGCAGGGCCGCAACGTCTTCTTCCGTACGCACACCACCGCCAACCTGTACCGGCACGTTGACGCCAGCGACCAGCGTTTGAATCAAAGGGATCTGTCGCTTGAGCGGATCTTTTGCGCCGGTTAAATCCACCAGGTGCAGAACCTGAGCACCCTGGGCGGCGTAATCCTGCAAACGCGGCAGGGGGTCATTGCCGTAATCACGCTGCGTGGCGTAATCGCCCTGGTGGAGACGCACAACCGTGCCGTCGATTAAATCTAATGCTGGAATAATCATCACATCTCCAGAAAGTTTTTCAGCAACTGTGCCCCAGCGGCACCGGAACGCTCAGGGTGAAACTGGACGCCGAAGAAATTGTCCTTTTGTACCGCCGCGGTGAACGGTTCGCCGTAATGACACTGGGCGATGGTCCACGGGTTCACAGGCATAGCGTAGCTGTGTACAAAATAGAAATACGCGCCATCGTCAATTCCACGGAACAGACGATTTCCTGCCTGTGGATACACCCGGTTCCAGCCCATATGCGGCAGCGGCAGGCCGAAGTCGGTCATTTTAGGCACGTCCTGCTCAATAATATCTAACAGGTCAACGCCGTGGCTTTCTTCACTACGGCGGCCGAGCAGTTGCATGCCCAAACAAATCCCAAGTACCGGCTGTGTACAAGCTTTTATCAGCTCAATCAGGTCACGCTCCCGGAGTTGATCCATTGCGGCCTGCGCAGTACCAACGCCGGGCAGAAAGAGCTTATCGGCGCGCAGTACCACGTCGGCGTCGCGGCTGACTATCGGGTCATAACCATGACGTGCCACGGCGGATTTCACCGAGTTGAGGTTGGCGCAGCCGGTGTCGAGGATCACCACGTTCATCACAGCACTCCTTTTGAGGAGGGAAGGGTATCGCCTTCAACGCGAATAGCCTGGCGCAGCGTGCGGCCAAAGGCTTTGAACAGGCTTTCCACACGGTGGTGATCGTTCTTGCCCTTGGTTTTCAGGTGCAGCGTCACGCCCATGGTGTAAGAGAGCGAACGGAAGAAGTGCTCGATCATCTCGGTGCTCAGATCGCCGACGCGCTGATAGGTAAACTCAGCCCGGTATTCCAGGTGCGGGCGCCCGGAGATATCCAGCGCGCAGCGGGCCAGGCATTCGTCCATCGGCAGCACAAAACCGAAGCGGCTGATGCCACGCTTGTCGCCCAGGGCCAGTTTTAAGGCTTCGCCCAGCGCCAGGCCGGTATCTTCCACCGTGTGGTGATCGTCGATATACAGGTCGCCCTTGACGGTAATTTCCATGCAAAAACCGCCGTGGGTCGAGATTTGATCCAGCATGTGGTCAAAGAAACCGACGCCGGTATTTATTTTGCTGCGACCTTCGCGGTCCAGCCAGACTTTGACGTCAATCTGGGTTTCTTTAGTATTGCGCTCAACGTGGGCGTACCGGTCACGCTTAGTCAGCTGTTCACCAATCATCGACCAGTTCAGGGTGTCACGGTGGTAACGTAACCCGTTAATTCCCATGTTTTCAGCTAGTTGAATGTCGGTTGCGCGGTCGCCAATCACGTAGCTATTCGCAGCATCCAGCGCCTGCTCAACCAGGTACTGTTCGACCAGTTTCACCTTTGGTTTACGGCAGTCGCATTCATCCGCTGGCAGATGCGGGCAGATTAACACCTCATCAAACACCACGCCCTGCGAGGTGAAAATCTGCATCATCAGATTATGCGGACCGTCAAAGTCAGCCTGCGGGAAGCTTTGCGTTCCCAGCCCGTCCTGATTGGTAATCATCACCAGCTTAAAACCGGCTTTTTGCAATTTGAGAAGAGCGGGGACAACCTCCGGCTCAAAGGCCAGCTTGTCAAAGCGATCAACCTGAAAGTCACTTGGCGGTTCTGAAATCAGGGTTCCATCACGGTCAATAAAAAGATACTTCTGGCTCATACTTGCTCCGCACGTAAGGCGTCAATGACGCGCTGGCTCTCTTCACGGGTTCCGACGGTGATACGCAGGCAGCCGCTTAATGAAGGTTGTTTATTCTGGTCTCGTAAGATAATGCCCTGATCCCACAAAGATTTAAACACAGAACTGGAGGCGGTAAAGCGGGCAAGAATATAGTTAGTTTCAGAGGTGAAAATCTGCTCTACGCAGGGGATAGTTTTCAGCGCATCCACCAGATACTGACGCTCTTGCAGGATCTGCGCCACGCGTTCACGCATGGCGGCAATGCCTTGTGGTGTCAGTGCTTGTGCGGCAATGTCTGCTACCGGTGTAGAAAGCGGGTAGGGCGCAATCACTTTCAACAGCAGGTTGATAATTTCTTCATTGGCCAGCGTAAACCCGCAGCGCAGGCCTGCCAGGGCAAACGCCTTGGAAAGGGTGCGCAGAACTACCAGATTTGGATATTCAGCCAGCCACCCGGCCAGTGTCGCCTGCGGGCAGAACTCAATGTAAGCTTCATCGGCGACGACGATGGCTTTACCCTGGGTCATTTCAAGCAGCGAGCGCAGGTCCTGCGGGTTAATCAACTGACCGGTCGGATTGTTAGGGCTACAAACGTAAACCACCTTCACGCCATCAAGCTTGTCGGCAATGCCCTGTAAGTCGAGCTGCCAGTCAGCAAGCGTGGGCACGGTACGGCACTCAACGCCGATGGTCTCAGCGCTGACGCTGTACATGCCGTAGGTCGGTGGACAATAGAGAATGGAATCTTTGCCTGGTTCACAAAACGCGCGAACCAGCAGCTCAATACCTTCATCCGCTCCACGGCTGACCAGCACCTGCTCCGGTTTAACCCCCGCGTACTGCGCGTAATTCTCAATCACCGCTTTCGGCTGACATTCCGGGTAGCGGTTGAGCGTCTGCTGGCTGAGCTGAAACTCAACGGCAGTCGGAAACTCGTTAGCGTTCAGCCAGACATCGCCATTACCGCCCAGACGACGGGCAGACTGATAGGGCGTCAGTTCGCGGACATTTTTACGTGCTAAATCGGTAACGCTAAGAATGTTGTCAGTACTCATGCTTGCTCCTTGAGGGCGTTAACACGCAGGGTGACGGCATTTTTGTGGGCGGTCAGTCGTTCGGCGGCGGCCAGCGTTTCGATAGTTGCGGCCAGGGCTGAGAAACCTTGCGGTGATAATTCCTGAACGGTCATCCGTTTCTGGAAATCAGCCAGCCCAAGGCTTGAACAAGTCGCCGTGTAGCCGTAGGTTGGCAGCACGTGGTTAGTTCCTGACGCATAATCACCGGCGGATTCCGGTGACCAGTCACCGAGAAACACTGAACCGGCGCTGGTGATGTCATCGACCAGTGCGCGGGCGTTACGAGTCTGAATAATCAGATGCTCCGGACCGTACTGATTAGAAATCGCGATGCATTGCGCCAGATCCCGGGTCACAATCAGGCGACTGGCGCTCAACGCCTGACGCGCTGTTTCCGCGCGCGGCAGTTCGGCAAGCTGGCGTTCAACTGCGTCAGCAACGCGGCGGGCCATACCGGCATCCGGCGTCAGCAGGATCACCTGAGAATCCGGGCCGTGTTCGGCCTGCGAGAGCAAGTCGGAGGCGACGAAATCCGGGGTTGCGCCACTGTCGGCAATCACCAGCACTTCGGAAGGACCGGCTGGCATATCAATTGCCGCGCCGTCCAGACGCTGGCTCACCTGGCGCTTGGCCTCGGTCACCCAGGTATTACCGGGGCCGAAAATTTTGTCCACCTTCGGGACGGATTCGCTACCAAATGCCAGGGCTGCAATCGCCTGGGCGCCACCGACGTTAAACACTTCCTGTACGCCGCACAGCTGCGCGGCATACAGAATTTCGTCAGCGATGGGCGGTGGCGAGCATAGTACCACGCGCTGACAACCGGCAATACGGGCTGGGGTGGCGAGCATTAATACCGTAGAGAAAAGCGGTGCAGAGCCCCCCGGAATATACAGACCAACAGAGCTTACCGGACGCGTCACCTGCTGGCAGCGTACGCCGGGCTGCGTTTCAATATCTACCGCGGGCAGTTTTTGCGCATTGTGAAAAGTTTCAATGTTTTTCACCGCGACCGCCATCGCTTGTTTGAGGTCATCGCCCAGACGCGCACTGGCGGCGGCAATATCTTCGGCGCTGACTTTCAGCGCATTGACAGTGGTTTTATCAAACGTTGCACTGTATTCACGCAGCGCCGCATCGCCACGTGACTTGACGTTATCCAGAATGTCGCTGACGGTACGGGTAATGCTGTCCGAAGCAGAGATCGCCGGGCGCATCAGTAATTCGCGTTGCTGCTCGGGGTTACAGTTATTCCAGTCAATGATTGTGTTAAAGCTCATGGCTATCACTCCATCATCTTCTCAATCGGCAGCACCAGAATCGAACTGGCACCGAGCGCTTTCAGTTTTTCCATGGTTTCCCAGAACAGGGTTTCGCTGCTGACCATGTGCATCGCAACGCGCTGCTGATCGCCTGCCAGCGGCAGAATGGTTGGACGCTCTGCGCCTGGCAGCAGGGCGATGACTTCATCCAGACGTTCGGTTGGGGCGTGCATCATGATGTACTTGGATTCGCGAGCCTGGATAACGCCCTGAATACGGGTCAGCAGTTTATCAATCAACTGCTGCTTGGCTTCGGCCATCTCGCCGTCGCGCTGAATCAGACAGGCTTTGGAGCGGTAAATGACCTCCACTTCACGCAGGCCGTTGGCTTCCAGCGTGGCGCCGGTTGAGACCAGATCGCAAATCGCATCGGCCAGGCCCGCACGCGGTGCAACTTCTACCGAGCCGTTTAACAGGCAGGATTTAAACGTGACGCCTTTCTGATCGAGATAACGTTTAAGCAGGTGCGGATAAGAGGTGGCGACACGTTTACCGTTCAGCGAGGCCGGGCCTTCCCAGGCTTCGTCTGCCGGGGTGGCTAACGAGAGGCGACAGCCGCCGAAGTCCAGACGACGTAGCGTAAAGTAACGCGGATCTTCGCCCTGCGCCCGACGGTTGAGCAGTTCTTCTTCCAGAACGTTTTCACCAATGATGCCGAGGTCAACCACGCCGTCCATCACCAGACCCGGAATATCGTCATCACGCACGCGGAGAATATCAATCGGCATATTCTCTGCCATCGCAATCAGGCGCTGGGTGTGAAGATTAATTTTAATGCCACAGCGAGCCAGTAATTCGCGTGAATCATCGCTTAAACGGCCTGATTTCTGCATAGCTATGCGTAAACGGGTGTTATCTAACATTCTCTTGTCCTCGTTATCCTGTCTGAATCGGTCTGGGTTACGCACCAAAAAAAAGCCCCCGGAAGAATTCTTCCGGGGGCTTTCTCATACGCTCATGCACCACTGGAAGATTTAAATGTCTCCCAGCACACATCGCCTGAAAGACTAGTCAGGATGATGGTGATGATGGTGTTTAAATTGAGCGCGTGTCATAAATTTTCTCGATGAATGTTTATTCATTTGATGTCTTTTAACCTAAACCACTTTAGTCACCGAAAGCAAGGGCTTTTTTTGATCATTAATTCATTTCATATTGATACTATGAATTGTCAGTCACCGTGGGCTGGCGTAGCCTTGGGTAATAGGCCAAAAGTCAGGAGAGAAGGCATGAAAAAGGTCGCAATTGTCGGATTAGGTTGGTTAGGCATGCCGTTAGCCATGTCGCTTGCGGCGCGAGGCTGGCAGGTCACCGGCAGCAAAACCACGCTGGATGGGGTGGAAGCGGCCCGCATGAGCGGTATCGAAAGCTACTCGCTGCGCCTTGAACCTGAACTGGTGTGTGAGTCAGACGATCTCGATGCGCTGATGGATGCCGATGCACTGGTCATCACGTTGCCCGCCCGCCGAAGCGGACCGGGTGAAGATTTTTATCTGCAGGCGATGCAGGAGCTGGTTGACAGTGCGCTGGCATATCGTATCCCACGGATTATTTTTACCAGCTCGACGTCAGTCTATGGTGATGTGCAGGGAACCGTGAAGGAGAGCTCGCCGCGCAATCCGGTTACGGCAAGCGGTCGCGTGCTGAAAGAGCTTGAGGACTGGCTGCACAACCTGCCGGGGACGTCGGTGGATATTGTGCGCCTGGCCGGCCTGGTTGGGCCGGGAAGACATCCTGGTCGTTTTTTCGCCGGTAAAACGGCACCGGATGGGCAACATGGCGTCAATCTGGTGCATCTGGATGATGTGGTTTCTGCTATCTCTCTACTGTTGCAGGCACCGAAAGGGGGACACATCTATAATATATGTGCGCCTATGCATCCGGCGCGTAATGTGTTCTACCCTCAGATGGCTCGTTTGTTGGGGATGGAGCCGCCGGAATTCCGGGACGGTGTGGATAACGGTAAAGGTAAAGTCATTGACGGCAATCGAATTTGCAATGAACTTGGGTTTGAGTACCAGTATCCCGACCCGCTGGTGATGCCGATGGAGTGACAGACCAGCAGCGTGCCGTCATATGCCGCCAGGGGGCGAGTATGAAACCACTGCTGGACGTTCTGATTATCCTCGATGCACTAGAGAAAGAGGGAAGTTTCGCGGCGGCGTCGGCAAAATTGTTTAAGACGCCGTCAGCGCTAAGCTATACCGTTCATAAGCTGGAAAGCGATCTGAATATTCAATTGCTGGATCGCAGTGGGCATCGGGCGAAGTTCACCCGCACCGGTCAGATGCTGCTGGAAAAGGGGCGGGAGGTACTGCATACCGTCCGCGAACTCGAAAAGCAGGCCATCAAATTGCATGAGGGCTGGGAAAATCAGCTTGTTATTGGCGTGGATGACACCTTTCCCTTTTCACTGCTTGCCCCACTTATCGAATCCTTCTACCAACACCACAGCGTCACGCGGCTTAAGTTTATTAATGGCGTACTGGGCGGCTCCTGGGAGGCGCTCACCCAGGGGCGAGCCGATATTATCGTTGGGGCGATGCACGAACCGCCTTCGGCGAGCAACTTTGGTTTTGCGCGTTTAGGTGACCTAGAGCAGGTCTTTGTGATTGCTCCGCATCATCCGCTGGCGCAGGAAGACGAGCCGTTGCAACGCCTTACGATTAAACGGTTTCGCGCCATTGTGGTGGGTGACAGCACGCACCAGGCGAGTTTGTCTGGTTCTCAGTTGCTTGACGATCAGGATGCGATTACCGTTTTTGATTTTAAAACCAAACTGGAGCTGCAAATTACTGGCCTTGGATGTGGATATTTACCGCGCTATCTGGCGCAGCGTTTTCTGGACAGCGGTGCCCTTATCGAGAAGAAAGTGGCCGCACAAATCATGTTTGAGCCGGTGTGGATTGGCTGGAATGAACAGACGTCCGGATTAGCCAGCGTCTGGTGGCGAGATCAGATTTTAGCAAATAGTGCTATCGCGGGTGTCTATGTAAAATCGGGTGTCGATAAATCAGACAGTTAGGAAAAAATATTTATTTTTGGCCGTCTCAATCTCTTGTTATTTCTCTTCAATTTAGTGCAAAATACGCCGCTTGCAAAAAATGACATTAACCGACGTTTTAATACGCGTCGGTTATTTTTTTGCATCAAACCAATCATTCATAAAAGAGGCCGGGCTTCGTACCGGATAGATACTTACTAAAAACCGACAGTTGTTGTCGCTGAGGAATCCGTAAAAATGGGGCAATTTTTTGCTTACGCGACGGCGTTCACCGTAAAGGGGAATGACCATGTCGCATAACGTTACTCCAAACACCTCTCGCGTGGAATTACGTAAAACGCTTACGTTGGTTCCGGTTGTTATGATGGGCCTTGCCTATATGCAGCCGATGACGCTGTTCGATACATTTGGTATCGTTTCGGGCTTGACCGATGGTCACGTCGCGACGGCTTATGCTTTTGCATTGGTTGCAATTCTCTTTACTGCGTTGAGCTACGGTAAACTGGTTCGCCGTTTCCCGTCTGCTGGCTCGGCGTACACCTATGCTCAGAAATCCATTAGCCCGACCGTAGGCTTTATGGTGGGCTGGTCATCGCTGTTGGACTATCTGTTCATGCCGATGATCAACATCCTGTTGGCCAAAATCTACTTTGAAGCGCTGGTGCCGTCGGTTCCGTCGTGGATCTTTGTTGTCGCGCTGGTGGGCTTTATGACCATCTCTAATCTGCGCAGCATTAAGGCCGTAGCGAACTTCAATACCCTGATCGTTATTTTGCAGATGGGTATTGTGGCGGTAATTGTTGGCCTGATTATTTACGGCATTATGCACGGCGAAGGCGCGGGTACGCTGACCAGCACTCGTCCGTTCTGGTCTGAAGGCGCGCACGTGGTGCCGATGATCACCGGTGCGACTATCCTGTGCTTCTCGTTCCTTGGTTTTGACGGTATCTCTTCTCTGTCGGAAGAGACCAAAGATGCAGAACGCGTGATCCCGAAGGCTATCTTCCTGACCGCGCTGATTGGCGGCCTGATCTTTATCGGTGCTTCCTACTTCCTGCAGCTGTATTTCCCGGATATCTCGCGCTTTAAAGATCCGGACGCGTCACAGCCTGAAATCATGCTGTACGTAGCGGGTAAAACCTTCCAGTGGGGCGTGCTGGTATTCTCCAGTGTTACCGTACTGGCATCCGGTATGGCGGCACATGCGGGCGTTTCTCGTCTGATGTACGTGATGGGGCGTGATGGCGTATTCCCAAGCCGTTTCTTCGGCTATATTCACCCGAAATGGCGTACTCCGGCATGGAACGTGCTGCTGGTTGGCGCGATTGCGCTGCTGGCAATCAAATTTGACCTGGTGACGGCGACTGCGCTGATCAACTTCGGTGCGCTGGTGGCGTTTACCTTCGTGAACCTGTCTGTGATTTCGCAGTTCTGGATCCGCGAAAAACGCAACAAGACGCTGAAAGACCACTTCAACTACCTGGTAATGCCAGTGTGCGGCGCACTGACCGTTGGCGCGCTGTGGGTTAACCTGGAAGAAAGCTCGATGGTTCTGGGTCTGATCTGGGCGGGTATTGGTCTGGTTTACCTGGCTTGCGTGACCAAAAGCTTCCGCAACCCAGTACCGCAGTACGAAGATATCGCGCAGTAAAAAGTATTAAGCACAAAAAACCGGAGACGTGTAGAGTGTCTCCGGTTTTTTTATGCCTGTGCGTTACACAATCTCTTCTGCGTATTGCCAGAGTGATTTCAGTAACGCCAGCTTCTCTTTGTTATCCGCATACTGCTGACTCAGCATCTGCAATTCATTGGCATAGCTTTGTAAAAATTCTGCAGTGAACACCTGACGGCGATGGTCCAGCCAGCGCTGCTGTTCGGTCTCATCCAGCGATCCGGGGAAGTTACGCGCACGGTAATTAAACAGCAGCTTTTCAATACGCTTATCGACAAAGGTGATATCCAGTGCTGGTAAATTACGTGGGTCGGTTTCCAGAACGATTTTCATTGCGGCGCGGTCAGCATCGCTGAAAAAACCGTCATACAACTGAGCATCAACGTTGTCTGATGGCGCAAAAGGTTCCGCTTCAGCAAATATGGCCACCACTTTATCGCGAACCTGTGGGTTTTCGCGCAGGATTTTAAGATTATCCAGACAATGCTGGCGGTTAATCCCCAGCCGGTCGGCATCTTCCGGGCGTAGCGTGTTGGCCTGCGCCAGGACCGGACATTTGTTGATGTGCACCAGTTTCACCGGTATCGCTACGTTATCGCCCAGGTCGGCTTTAGCCGTGTAAAGACGTTCACGCAGAGTGTCGCTGTCCAGCTCAAGTAGAGGGGAGATATCACCGGCTAAATCAACCATGATGACCGCATTGCGATTGTCCGGGTGCCAGGCGAGCGGAGCAACCCAACTGGTATTGCCGCGCCATGCGCCGAACATGCCGGAGACATGCACAAGGGGTTTCATTTGTGGGACGTCGATCAGGGCGGCCAGTTTATGTTTGTTTCTATGGCTATAGAGATAGTCAAACAGGCGAGGCTGACGTGACTTGACCAGTTGCGCCATCGCAATGGTGGCGTACACATCGGCCATAGCATCGTGGGCGTTAGCGTGTTCAATGCCGTTGGCTTTGGTCAAATGCTCAAGACGAAAACTGGGTAACCCGTCGTCGTTTTCTGGCCAGTTAATGCCTTCCGGGCGCAGGGCATAACAGGCGCGCATAACATCCAGTAAATCCCAACGTGAATTATCGTGCTGCCAGCTCCAGGCGTAGGGATCGTAAAAATTGCGGTACAGGATATTGCGCGTCACTTCGTCGTCGAAGCGTACGTTGT
Organism: Citrobacter sp. FP75; assembly: GCF_018342065.1. Lineage (GTDB taxonomy): Bacteria > Pseudomonadota > Gammaproteobacteria > Enterobacterales > Enterobacteriaceae > Citrobacter. The sequence goes on from NZ_JAFDOE010000003.1 coordinate 615,873, forward strand.
TATAGCCCACAATACAGGTTTTGGGCACGGTAAACAGTGAGTGAATGCGGGCAGCAAACGTCGCTTCGTTCTCTCCTTTTTCACGCGCTTCCTGCGGCGTAATACCGGTGATGAGAACCGCTTCAGGATGCGGAAGATAGTCGTCCGCAGGCTTACAATAAAAGACCTCCGGGTCACCAATAATGTTGAACTCGTTATCCGTGCGAATGGCTGCAAATTGCGCGGGTCTGTCCAGCGCCGGATGGGTACCAAAGGTTTCGTAATCGTGGAAGAGAAACGTAGGGTGCTGCTTACCGTCATTCATTGTTCAGTTATGTCCGGGATCAATTTAGCGCTTTCCTAAGAATACCAAAAATGAGCGAGGTAATCAGCAAAGCGATTATCAGTTCGGGAAGTATGGCCGCAATAAAATTGAGATAATCGATGTTTATATATATTTTTTTAATTAATTGAGCGCTCTTAACCCTATTTATTAGAGTAAATTCTCCAAAAAATAATTCGCTTATAATAAGTTGACTGAGAACCATTATTGTTATTTTTACGGTTAATTGTTGAGTTTTGGAAGTTTTAAAAGTCTTTGTAAACAATAGGTTCTGAATTGTCAGGTTGCGCTTATCTCATTGTAAGGAAATGTGAGTGAGGTTAAAAATTAATAATATAAACTCCATATAATAATTGGATATATCTAATAACAGGAGGTTATATGAGCATTAGTCGGCGTAACTTTTTACGCGGTGTGGGCATTGGCTGCTCCGCTTGCGCAATAGGGACTTTTCCACCTGGGGCACTGGCGCGCAATTTGCCAGAGAGCATCAAAGGGAAAACTACACTCACGCCAAGTTTGTGCGAAATGTGTTCATTTCGCTGCCCCATTCAGGCTCAGGTCATTAATAATAAAACCGTTTTCATTCAGGGGAATCCCAATGCACCGCAGCAAGGAACCCGGGTCTGTGCCCGTGGGGGCAGCGGTGTGAGCCTGGTTAACGACCTGCACCGTATTGTTAAACCGATGAAGCGCACCGGTCCGCGTGGCAGTGGAGAATGGCAGGTTATTAGCTGGCAACAAGCCTATCAAGAAATTGCCAAAAAAATGGGCGCCATAAAAACGCAATATGGTCCTCAGGGTGTCGTCTTCTCCTCTAAATCAGGCTCGCTTTCCGGCCATTTATTTCACCTCGCGACGGCCTTTGGTTCGCCGAATACCTTTACCCACGCTTCGACCTGTCCCGCCGGGAAATCCATTGCTGCGAAAGTGATGATGGGCGGCGATCTGGCTATGGACATCGCCAATACCCGCTATATGGTCTCTTTTGGCCATAATCTCTATGAAGGCATTGAGGTCGCCGACACGCACGAGCTGATGACCGCGCAGGAGAGGGGCGCGAAGATGGTTAGCTTCGACCCGCGTTTATCCGTATTTTCCAGTAAAGCGGATGAATGGCATGCAATAAGGCCTGGCGGTGACTTACCGGTACTGATGGCGATGTGTCACGTCATGATTAAAGAAAACCTGTATGACGCGCAGTTCGTTGAACGTTACACCACGGGATTTGAACAGCTGGCAGAGGCTGTACAACAGGCAACGCCTGAATGGGCGGAAAAGCTGGCTGATGTTCCCGCTGAGGTGATTACCCGGGTTACCCGGGAAATGGCGGCCAGTGCGCCTCGCGCCATCGTCAGTCCAGGGCACCGCGCGACGTTTTCTCAGGAAGAGATCGACATGCGGCGTACTATCTTCACCCTCAATGTGCTGCTGGGCAATATTGAACGTGAAGGCGGCATGTACCAGAAAAAAGCGGCGGCAACCTACAACAAACTGGCCGGAGAAAAGGTTGCTCCGGTGCTGGCAAAACCGGATGTAAAATTGCCGAAGCCAACCGCGCAGCGTATTGATCTGGTTGCTCCGCAGTTTAAGTACATCGCCGCGGGCGGTGGTGTTGTTCAGAGTATCATTGATGCCGTGTTAAAGCAGACACCCTACCCGGTGAAGGGATGGATCATGTCCCGGCATAATCCTTTCCAGACCGTGACCTGCCGGCCCGATCTGGTCAAAACGGTTGAACAACTGGATCTGGTGGTCAGCTGCGACGTCTATTTAAGCGAAAGCGCGGCCTATGCCGACTATCTCTTACCGGAATGCACTTATCTTGAGCGTGATGAAGAAGTCTCTGATATGTCAGGGCTAAATCCGGCTTATGCATTGCGCCAACAGGTGGTCGAGCCAATTGGTGATGCGCGTCCGAGCTGGCAAATCTGGAAAGAGCTGGGTGAGCAGTTGGGCCTCGGGCAATTCTACCCATGGCAGGATATGCAGACGCGTCAGCTGTACCAGCTTAATGGCGATCACGCCCTATCCGCAGAATTGCGTCAGAAAGGGTATCGTGAGTGGGGCGTTCCGCTGCTGCTGCGCGAACCTGAAGCTGTGCGTCAGTTTGTTGAGCGCTACCCTGGCGCGGTGGCGGTGGACAGCGACGGTACCTACGGCGAGCAGCTGAGATTCAAATCCCCGTCAGGCAAAATCGAACTGTACTCCGCAGAACTGGAATCCTTGCTCCCCGGCTACGGTATTCCACGCGCCCGCAATTTTGCCCTGAAGGAGGACAATGAACTCTATTTCATCCAGGGCAAGGTGGCGGTTCACACCAACGGTGCGACGCAATATGTGCCGTTACTCAGTGAACTGATGTGGGACAACGCGGTGTGGATCCACCCGACAACAGCGCGTGAAAAAGGGATAAAAAGCGGCGACGACATCTGGCTGGAAAACGCCACCGGTAAAGAAAAAGGCAAGGCGCTGGTCACCGCCGGTATTCGGCCCGATACGCTGTTCGTCTATATGGGATTTGGCGCCAAGGCTGGCGCGAAAACGGCCGCGACAACGCACGGTATTCACTGCGGCAATTTACTCCCGCATGTGACCAGTCCGGTTTCCGGCACGGTGGTCCACACCGCTGGCGTTACGCTGAGTCGGGCATGAACAAGGAGAACATCATGAATCAATCCACTAACCCCTATGTCATGCTGCATGACGAAAAACGCTGTATTGGCTGTCAGGCCTGTACGGTTGCCTGCAAGGTACTGAACGATGTGCCTGAAGGATATAGCCGCCTGCAGGTGCAGATCCGCACCCCGGACAGTGAATCCGACGCCCTGTCGCACTTTCAGTTTGTGCGTGTCTCCTGTCAACACTGCGAAGATGCGCCCTGTGTGAGCGTTTGTCCGACCGGCGCCTCCTTCCGTGACGAAAATGGCATTGTACAGGTGGACAAATCGCGCTGTATTGGCTGCGACTATTGTGTTGCCGCCTGTCCGTTCCATGTTCGTTATCTGAATCCGCAAACGGGTATTGCTGACAAATGCAATTTTTGTGCGGATACCCGCCTCGATGCCGGGCAATCACCTGCCTGTGTTTCCGTTTGTCCTACCGATGCGCTGAAATTTGGTCGTCGCGATGACCCGGAAATTCAGCACTGGATAAGTCAAAAAGAGGTTTATCGCCAGCAGGATACGCGTAGCGGTGCGGTGAGCCTTTATCGGCGTAAAGAGATTCATCAGGAGGGGAAAGTATGAATTCTATCTGGGGAGCAGAACTTAACTATGCGCCGGATTACTGGCCGCTGTGGCTCATTTACGCAGGTGTGGTCATCCTGCTGATGATTGTTGGTTTGGTAGCGCATGCGCTGCTGCGCCGGATGCTGGCACCCAAAACGGCAACCGGTGAAGAACATCGTGACTATCTCTACTCGTTGGCGGTTCGTCGCTGGCACTGGGGAAATGCACTGCTGTTTATTCTGCTGTTGTTGAGCGGCTTGTTTGGTCACTTTTCTGTTGGACCCGTGGCGCTCATGGTGCAGGTACACACCTGGTGTGGCTTTGCATTGCTGGCCTTCTGGATTGGCTTTGTGCTGATAAACGCCGCCAGCGGCAACGGCTGCCACTATCGGGTGAAATTTAGCGGGCTGATTTCGCGCTGTCTTCAGCAGACACGTTTTTATCTGTATGGGATCATGAAAGGGGAAGCGCATCCTTTCGCCGCGACGGCGGAGAGTAAATTTAACCCTCTGCAACAGTTGGCCTATCTGGCCATCATGTACGCGCTGGTACCGCTATTGATCATCACCGGTTTGCTCTGTCTTTACCCGCAAGTGGTAGGGGCTGGGCCGGTAATACTGGTGCTGCATATGGTGTTGGCGGTTGTCGGCATCCTGTTTATTTGTGCCCATATTTACCTGTGCACGCTGGGCGACACGCCGGGGCAAATTTTCCGCAGCATGATTGATGGTTATCACCGGCATTGTAGCCGTCACGCAGACGTATCACCACGGAAAGGGTAATGTAGTGGGGATTTCTCACTATCCGTTTATCTGATACTTGCATTCCATTGCAAGAAAATGGTCCTTAAGTCACATTTTCTTGCAATTTATCCCTGTTTGTTCGTCAGAATTTCCGTAAAAAGAACGGCCATTTCTTCAATTTCTAAGGATATTCTGTTGAAACGCCGTTTGTTTATTGCCGCTTCATTATTCGCGATGAGCTTTTCGCCTGCCTGGGCGACTGATGTCACCAACTTTGCCCCTCAGCCTCCCGCCATTAATGCTGGCGCGTGGGTACTTATGGATTACACCACGGGCCAAATACTGACCGCCGGTAATGAACACCAGCAACGCAATCCGGCCAGCCTGACCAAGCTGATGACCGGCTATGTTGTTGATCGCGCAATCGACAGCCAGCGTATTAGCCCGACAGATATTGTCACAGTCGGGCGTGACGCGTGGGCGAAAGACAATCCGGTATTCGTCGGCTCATCGTTGATGTTCCTGAAAGAAGGCGATCGTGTTTCGGTGCGTGATTTAAGCCGTGGTTTAATTGTTGATTCTGGCAACGATGCCTGCGTTGCACTGGCTGATTACATCGCCGGCGGACAGTCGCAGTTTGTCGCCATGATGAACAGCTATGTGCAGAAACTGAAGTTGCAGGACACCCATTTCGAAACGGTGCACGGACTGGATGCCCCAGGTCAGCACAGCTCGGCTTACGATCTGGCCGTGTTGTCCCGGGCTATCATTCACGGCGAACCTGATTTCTACCATATGTACAGTGAGAAAAGCCTTACCTGGAACGGGATCACCCAGCAAAACCGTAACGGCTTGTTGTGGGATAAGACCCTGAACGTAGATGGGCTGAAGACGGGCCACACTTCTGGCGCCGGATTTAACCTGATTGCGTCTGCCGTCGACGGACAGCGGCGATTAATTGCCGTTGTTATGGGGGCCGAGAGTGCGAAGGGGCGTGAAGATCAGGCGCGTATACTGCTGAAGTGGGGGCAGCAAAACTTCGACACGGTACAGGTTTTGCGCAGCGGCAAGCAGGTTGGCGTGGAGCGGATCTGGTATGGCGATAAAGAAAAAATCAGTCTCGGTACTGAGCAAGATTTTTGGATGGCGCTGCCTAAAGCCGAAGTGCCGAATATTAAAGCAAAGTATGTGCTTGATAAAAAAGAATTGGTGGCACCTATTGCCGCGCATCAGCGCGTGGGTGAAATTGAACTCTACGACAGAGATAAGCTGGTGGCGCATTGGCCGCTGATGACGCTGGAGTCAGTTGGTGAGGGCGGAGTGTTTTCGCGTCTGAGCGATTATTTTCACCATAAGGTATAGATTCCTGTTTGTGCACCAGACTGGCAAGAGTGCGAATCTGCTCACATAATAATCACTGTTTCCTTGTGGCCAAAATACGAAAAAATTACACTGTATATAAATACAGTGTAATAACGGAGGTTATATGGAGTACGAGATAAAGCGGGTCGATAAACGCAAGATTGCCGGTTTTCACATGGTTGGACCATGGGAACAAACGGTAAAGCAGGGGTTTGAGCAACTGGTGATGTGGGTTGACGGTAAACAGATTGCACCGCTGGAATGGATTGCTGTCTATTACGACAACCCAGACGAGGTTCCGGCAGACAAACTGCGCTGCGATACTGTCGTTTCCGTTCCGCAGAATTTTGTCATCCCGGAGAACAGTGAAGGGGTGATCCTGACTGAACTGGCGGGAGGCGAATATGCTGTGGCTGTTGCCCGCGTTGAAAATCATGACTTTGCCACGCCCTGGTACCAGTTCTTTGAACGCCTGATGCAGGATTCGACCTATGCGATAGCGGCTAAACCCTGCTTTGAAGTTTATATGAACAATGGCATGGAAGACGGATACTGGGACATTGAAATGTACGTGCCGGTGCAGGCGAAGTAACTGTTTTTGGTGTTAATCAGGATAAAAGTCTTGTTGAAAACGGTGATATTTTCACTGAAAAAGCAGGTACAATTCCGTTCTTTGCTATTCCCTGACGGAGTGCATGAGTGCGTGCAGATAAGTCACTGAGTCCTTTTGAAATTCGTTTGTATCGTCATTATCGTGTGGTGCATGGTATTCGCATCGCGCTGGCGTTTCTTCTTACTTTTCTGCTGGTTCGCCTGCTGAACATCCCTGAAGGTACCTGGCCTCTGATCACGCTGGTGGTGATCATGGGGCCGATTTCTTTTTGGGGTAATGTGGTCCCCCGGGCTTTTGAGCGCATTGGCGGAACGATTCTGGGCTCGGTTCTTGGTCTGGTGGCGCTACGGTTGGAGCTCTTTTCACTGCCGCTGATGCTGATATGGTGTGCGGTGGCGATGTTCCTGTGCGGCTGGCTGGCATTAGGCAAAAAGCCGTATCAGGCACTGCTGATCGGCATCACGCTTGCCGTCGTGGTCGGGGCACCTGCGGGTGATATGAACACGGCGCTCTGGCGCGGTGGGGACGTGATTCTCGGCTCGCTCCTGGCGATGTTGTTTACCTGGATCTGGCCGCAACGTGCATTTATACACTGGCGTATTCAACTGGCACACTGCATTACCGGCTATAACCGGGTGTATCAGGCTGCGCTATCACCCAACCTACTCGAACAACCCCGGCTGGATAAACACTTACAGCAACTGCTGAGTGACGTCGTTAAAATGCGCGGATTAATCATCCCTGCCAGCAAAGAAACCCGCATTCAAAAGTCTGTTTTTGAGGCTATTCAAACGATTAATCGCAATCTGGTGTGCATGCTTGAGCTGCAAATCAACGCGCTGTGGGCAACGCGTACCAGCCATTTTGTGATGCTGAACGCACATACGCTGCGTGAAACTCAGCTCAGAATGCAACAGGCGTTGCTGACAATAACGCACGCCTTGTATGAAGGTAATCCGCAGCCGGTGCTGGCCAACACCGAAAAATTAAACGACATCGTGACCGAACTTCGTCTACTGATTGATGCACATAAGGGCGATCGTGTAGCCGAAACGCCCATTCACGGCTACGTCTGGCTGAATATGGAGATGGCGCGGCAGCTGGAGCTGCTCTCGCATTTAATCTGCCGTGCTTTGCGCAAATAAAACGCAGATGAGGGGATTGGTTCTACTGCTGCTTCGATTCAGCAAAGATTAAGGGTATGATACTGAAAAAGGCTAAAACCATTGGTAACTGCAATGGCTTTACCCTCGATAACTCAGGTTTCAACCGTGCATTGTCGATGCAGATGCAACTTGAAGTATGGCGGGCATGAAAGTAATGTTGACCCACTTTAGCCGTTGTTTAAACGAATCCGAATCTCACATTATCAGGGGTGTAAAAATGGAAACTACCAAGCCTTCTTTCCAGGACGTGCTGGAATTTGTTCGTCTGTTCCGTCGTAAGAACAAACTGCAACGTGAAATCCAGGACGTTGAGAAAAAGATCCGTGACAACCAGAAACGTGTCCTGCTGCTGGACAACCTGAGCGACTACATCAAGCCTGGCATGAGCGTTGAAGCGATCCAGGGCATTATTGCCAGCATGAAAAGCGACTATGAAGATCGTGTGGATGATTACATCATCAAAAATGCCGAGATCTCGAAAGAGCGTCGCGACATTTCTAAAAAGCTCAAAGCCATGGGCGAAGTGAAAAACGGCGAAGCGAAAGCAGAGTAATACTGCACAACGGTAAGGGTCGCTATCTGGCCCTTACCGCTCTTATTGTAATTCAACTCCACCCGTAACCATCCGCAGCAAATGCTGCTCCGGCCAGTGTTTAGTCAGCTGTTTCTGCGCCAGCATCCATTTGATGTAGTCAACGTCGTGACGCGTTCTGTCCAGCATCAGGCCAACCACGCTGCCGCTGTGTGCAACATTCACACCGTATAAATCACACTCTTCAACCAGCGACAATAACGAATCGAAATCCGGTTTTGGCAACAACATCTGGCTGGCAATGGCGCTTAGCGTGGCTGCTTCGCCCAACCGATAAGGGTTTTGACTAATACAGGCTTCCTGTACTTTTTCCCATGCTCGTTTGAGAGCGGGCGCGCCTGCCTGTAACCCGGCGTGGCGGGGAATACGGTGATAGTCTGCCGTGCGTAATGTTTCCGGGCTTTCGAGAACCAGCAGGTCGAGTTGGGGCTGTGCGACACAGGCAATCTGGGTGGACGCGTCGTTATGATCAAAAAGCGTTAACTGGCGAAAAACGGTGCTGTCGGTAGGTTCGAGTGAAACGCACAGTTGAGCCAGCGTGGCTTCATCTAACTGGTGGCCCAGATGGTGCGCGGTAGCGATAGCAGTGGCGGCAATATCTGCCGTGCTACTGGCCATTCCTTTGGCGATAGGGATTGTGGAGTGGATATCTATGCGAATATCCTGGCTGAAATGCGCCGGATATTGCCAGTGCTGCAACAACGTATCAACCATCGCCCGAGAAAGAGGACGCTCATCTTCCAGCGGCGAACCGGAACTGACTTCAACCGTGCTGTACCATTCAACCGGGCAGGAGACCAATTTCTCGCTGCCCAGAATCCAGCCCTGGATAAGTTCCCCGCATGATGCGGGGCATTGCGTAACAGCCACGTCTTCACCTTTGTGATTAGCAATCCTCGGCGCATAGTGTCACGGCGATCGCGCTATTACCATGATTTGCCGCAATTTGCGGTGCGGCAATACTAAGCAGGAATGTCCAGTGTCACAGTTTCTGCTATCGCTATACGCATCACATCCTGTGCGATCATCAGCTCTTCATTGGTATTAATCACCGCCACCTTGACCAGCGCATTTTCTGTCTGAATGAAGGTTGCATTACGCAGGTTTTTGTCCTCATCTACGGCCAGCCCTAAGAAATTCAGGTTGCGACAAATCGCCGCCCGGGCACGGGCCGAGTTTTCGCCGATGCCTCCGGTAAATACCAGCGCATCCAGACCGCCCATTTGCATAATATAACTGCCGATGGTGGCGCGAATACGTTCGGCAAACAGCGTCAGCGCCAGTGCCGCCTGATGATTTCCGCTATCTGCCGCCTGTTCCACGTCACGGTAGTCAGGGGAGATGCCGGAAACGCCAAGCAACCCCGACTCGTTGTTGAGTAACTGATTCAACTGCTGTGGAGTTTTGCCTTCACGCTGGGCGATCCACGGCAAAATAGACGGATCGATGTCGCCACTACGGGTGCCCATCATCACGCCAGACTGTGGGGTAAATCCCATTGAGGTGTTAACTGATTGTCCGCCCTTGATGGCGCAGATACTGCTGCCGTTGCCCAGATGGCAGCACACAACCCGCAGTGCACTGAGTGGAACCCCCAGTTTTTCAGCCAGAGCGTGGCTGACATATTTGTGGCTGGTACCATGGAAACCGTAGCGACGAATACCCAGCTCCGAATAATACCGCCAGGGCAGGGGATAGATAAAAGAGGGTTCGTCGAGCGTTTGATGAAAGGCCGTATCAAAAACTGCCACAGCAGGCGTTGCGGGTAACAGTTGGCGAAAGACCGCAATGCCCAGCGCATTAACCGGGTTATGCAGCGGCGCCAGTTCTGCAAGGCGTTCTATTTCTGCCAGCGATTCATTGGTGACTAAGGCGGAATCTTTAAACGATTCGCCACCGTGTGCGACGCGATGCCCGACGCCATCGATATCTTGTAGGCTATTGATGATTTTGTGGCTGAGCAGTTTTTCCAGGAGCAGCGTTACCGCTTCGCGGTGGTCGGCAACTGGTACAGTTTCCTGCCATTTATGTGCCGGGGTTTTTATCGTGACCTGCGCGTCAGGCATCCCGATACGCTCGATCAGCCCCTGACAGAGCATCTCACCTTGCGGCATTGCCAGTAGCTGAAATTTCAGTGAAGAGCTGCCTGCGTTAATGGCCATTATTTTGTGAGACATGACGGTTCCTTTACGTGCAGAAAATTGAATATCTCATCAACGCCGGTATTGTTCACCGCGCTGGTAATAAAGACTTTTTGCGCTCCTGCCTGTACTAACCAGCTTTCGACGAGGGCAATGCGCTGCGCGTTAGCTACATCGGATTTGGTCACCAGACCGATTACAGGCCGGTTCATAGGGCCTGTAAATCCGGGCGAAAAAGGTGACCATGGGGCGTCAGCATTAAGCACCAGTGCGATAACGTCTGCTTCGCAGGAACTGGCCAGCAGCGCACTGTACAGGCAGCGGTTCTCAAGGTATTCACCGGGCGTGTCTATTGTCGTAGGAGACCAGACAATGGCCTGGGTTTTCTGATAATGAAGCGCTTCGCCACGCATACATTGGGTGAGCGATGTTTTCCCGCACTGGCTGGGACCAATTAGCATTATGCGTTTCATCACGTCACGTCCGCGTAATTGGGCAGGCGGTAAAACGCATCATTTCACCCAATGTACGGGTAACCTGTTTCAACGCGTACTCTACGGCTGAGACATCGCCGGTTAATACGACTGCGCCGGTAAAGCGGTCAAGAAAGCCAATTTCCACCGCACCCGATTTGGTGGCGATATCACAGGCGATGATCGAGGCTTCGCTAGGCGTAATGGTTAAAATGCCAATCGCCGAGACCGAATCCTGCAAGCCCAGTTTCTTGAACAAATCTTTACCGGGATTAGCGATAAGATGCGCCAGCGTGACCTGCTTGCCGGGTACGTATTCCTGAATCATACGATCCGTCGTCGGTTGTATTTCCATCACCCCTCCACCATCTGTCGCCACATGCTTTCATGCGGGCGTGGGATCACAGAGCGATAGACCAGCAGACCTTTTTCACCCGCACTTTCGCTGGCGACCGTCACGGCGTTATTCACATCGGAAACATCGCCCGCGACAACCATGTAGCACTTACCGCCAATACCAAATGCCATATGGACCCGTACCAGCGTGACATTGGAGGCTTTAACCGCGCGATCGGCGGCACAAATGCAGGCTGCTACGCTCCAGGTTTCGACAATTCCCACCGCCTGACGTTTTTCTACACTGTTAAGGCCACTGATCGCTGGCAGAACGCTGGCATGAATGTTGGGCAGTACCAGGCTGTCGACGAGCATATCCCCGGCAAGAGAGGTCCCTGCGGCAATCGCCTGCTGTATTGCGCCAACGTCGCCACCGAGCATGAGCAAAAATTTTCCCGGGCAGATTGTTTTACTGACCAGCAAATTCACATTTGCACTTTTCAGCATCGCATCGCCGGCTTCCATCCCTTTGGCAATGCTGGTGAGTTCTAAAATCCCTATAGCCTGAGACATGGTTAACCTCTTATTACCGTGATGGACTGTTCCGTGATCTCGCTGACAATACCGTCAATGCTGGCGTGAATCGGAGCACCTAATGCACCTTCGGGGACATCGGCAACACATTGACCGCGTGTAACGTGTTCGCCTTTTTGTACGCATGGGATAGCGCTGGTACCGATATGCTGGCGCAACAACAGCGTTGTTTTTTCAGTGGAATGATCGGCCAGGTCTAACGGCGCATCGTGATACCAGTCACTGAGACCCAGTTTGGTTATTAATCGTTGCACCGGGATCAACCGGTATTTCGCCATTTCATCTTCAGGGTTTAGCGGCCCTTCGTAACGATGGTTGAGCGCACGCAGTTCGCGTTTTAGCATGCGGTTAATACGCATCGGAGAAATCCCCACCGGACAGGCCACGCTTTCACAGACATTGCATTCAGAGCAGGTCAGGGCAGTAAGCAGCAATTGCGGCGTGGCGGCCTGCTGATAGTTAACTGCACGAACCAGCAGATGTGGAGAAAGCTCATGACCAATCAGGTGCCTTGGGCACAGATCCGTGCACAAGCGACACTGCTCGCAGACGGTTTTTGCTACCGAAAGCACGGTGCGCTCATCCTGCATCCGTCGCTGGATCAGCGCATGGGATTTTGGCAAAACCAGCAAGCCTCCGGTGGTCTTGCTGACCGGTGTATCCAGTGAGGTAATCAAACTGCCCATCATCGGTCCGCCGTTAATAAATCCGGGTGACTCGACGGTGGCGCCGCCCGCAAATGCCAGAACTTCGCGTAACGACATACCGACAGGTACAGTCAGAGTGACGGGTCGGGCAACCGCTCCGTTGACAGTCAACGTGCGACGCGTAACGGGGTACTGCTGTTCAACGGCTCTGGCAATGTTAAGCACGGTCTGGACGTTATTGACCACCACGCCCACGCTAACCGGGAGCGCGGCGGGAGGCACACGCCGTCCGGTTGCCATCCAGATCGTCAGCACCTCATCGCCAGCCGGATAGACATCAGGCAAAATGTGCAATCTGATATCGGCGGGCAGCAGAGGCGTTAAGGCATTGATCGCGCTCTGATACTTTTCTTTAAGGGCAATGATGCCGGCGCTGGCCCCGGTGGCCTTCATGGCATACTGTACGCCGCGTATCAGCCGGTCTGCCTGCAAGGCCATTAATTGCTGATCAACCTTCAGCATCGGCTCGCATTCTGCTGCATTGACCAGAAACGTATCGACCTGCGCCTGCAGTTTTACGTGTGCAGGAAAACCAGCACCACCGGCTCCCACCACACCGGCTGCCCGCACGCGTTCGCGTATCGTTTGCGCGTCACAAAGAGATGTTTCCGCCGTCATGGCTGTATTCATAGTAATTCCTCAAGCAGTTCCTGGATGGCACCGGCATCAGCAGCACGTGGATTCGTTTGCAGCGTAGCATCTGCCAGCGCAGCCTGAACCATCGATGGGATACGCTGTGACCAGGTTTGCTTTCCGTCTTTGAGCGCGTCAGTGAAAGAGGGCAACGCACACTGTTTTTTGAGTTGCTCAATATGATGAATTAGCGCATTGAGTGCCGCCGTATCGTTTGCGATATCAGGGCACAAGTGGCAAGCCTTCGCGAAGCGGGCATAGCGTTTCGCGGCTCTGGGATCGCGGGCATTAAAGTGAATAACAGACGTCAGGAGTAGTGCGTTGGCAAGGCCGTGCGGCATATGAAACTGACCGCCAAGCTGATGGGCTATGGCATGGTTAATCCCAAGACCCGCCTGGCTAAATGCCATTCCTGCGAGCGTCGAGGCGTTGTGCATTTTCCCCCGGGTGGCCAGACAATCGCCTTTGCTGACGGCGACGGGCAGATACTGAAAGACGATTTGTGCGGCTTTTTCAGCCAGCGCGTCGGTGAAGTCGCTGGCCTTTGTGGAAACGTATGCCTCCAGCGCATGTGTCAGCACGTCCATTCCGGTATTTGCGGTGATGGCGGGCGGTACGCTGACGACCAGCATTGGATCAAGGATCGCCATATCCGGGTAGAGCGCGTTATTAAATAACGGATATTTAATGCCTTTATCCGGATCGCTGATTACGCAGGCGCTGGTCACTTCAGAACCTGTGCCGCTGGTGGTAGGGATTGCCACACAGGTTTCGATTTCGATGCCAAACTGACGGCTGAACCAGACAATAGCTTTCGCTGCATCAAGCGCCGATCCCCCACCAAAACCAATCACGACGTCCGGTCGCAGGGACTGCATTTGCGCAATCCCTTGTACTACCGTATTGATGGTGGGATCGGGGGTGATATCACTGAATACGCTAACGCGATTATCCGCAGGCAGCGCAGCGCGCAGCGTTTCAATCAATGGCGAACGCGCAAGAAAACCATCGCAAATAATCCAGATATGTTTATTCGTGAAGCGTTTGAGTACGCCCAGACTGCCCTGGCCGCTGTACAATCGAGTTTGCAGTGAAAAGCGATTCATAACGGCCTCATTAGCGGATAGAAAAACCGTTGGTCAGTACGCAACGACGAGAGCGTGCGAAAGTCCGCGCAGACGTTGTTCCTTCACCGGTCGGAGTTGCGATGGTGAAGGTCGTAAAGCCTTCACCACCCACGCCAATCCCGGCGTAAGAGGGGCCATTTTTCACAAAAATTGACGTCTGCAGCGTGCGAGCAGCAAGATTCAAACGTGACACATTTTGCGAGTGCATAATGGCGGTATGGTGCAGTCCCTCTTCAACCTTCAGCGCCAACGTTAGCGCACTGTCAAAATCGTTTACGGTTACGACGGGCAGCATAGGCATCAACTGTTCGCTGGTGACCCATGGATCGTCCGCGTTGACGATGCCAATCAACAGGCGAGGTGCTTTTGCCGGAACCGGTATCCCTGCGGCTTCTAATAGCGCTGCGGGGCTTTTCCCAACCAGCTTTTTATTGGCCGCGCCTTCTGGCAAACAGGCTGCGCGCAGTTTGTCTGTCTCTTCGCTATTGAGAAGCATCGCGCCAAAAGACTGCATTTGCTGAACAAGACGTTCGGCCACGGCATTGACAACAATCAAGCTCTTCTCAGCAATGCAAGGCAGGTTGTAATCAAATGATGCGCCGTTGATGATGTCTTCAGCAGCTTTAACCAGGTCGGCAGTTTCATCAACAATACAGGGTGGGTTGCCTGCACCTGCGCCAATGACTTTTTTCCCGCTTTTCATACCCATGGCTACAATGCCCGGGCCACCGGTAATCGCCAGAACTGCGATTTTAGGGTGCGCCATCATCTGCTGGGTAGCTTCAAAAGTAGGTTCTGTGACCGTGACGACAAGATTCCGAATCCCGCAGCAGCGGAAGGCAATATCTTCAATCATGGCGATCAGCTTGAGTGAAACGGTTTTAGCACCCGGGTGCGGACTGAAGTAAACGCTATTTCCCGCAGCCAACATACTGATACTATTATTAATAATGGTTTCCGTTGGGTTGGTGCTAGGGGCGACGGAACCTATTACGCCAAACGGAGAATACTCGAATAACACCATGCCGCCGTCACCGGTCAGCGCCGTTGTGGTCAGATCTTCGATACCGGGGGTGTTATCCAGTGCGGCTTTATTTTTGAGGAACTTATCCTCTTTGTTGCCCATCCCCGTTTCGGCTGCGCTTTCTGCCGCCAGCGAGGCAAGATGAGGCGTCAGTTCTTCCCGCATGGCGCTAATGATGGCGCTACGGGTTTTCAGTGGGCATTGCTGATAACGTAAAAAGGCCTGATGTGCGGCATCTATTGCTTCACCGACGGACGGAAAAATACCGTTACCTTTTATTTCTGCTTTTGCCGGTACGAGTTGTTCAGTCAAAATGGTGCGGATAAGGGTTTCAAGTTCTGACGTATTCATTGATGTGTTCTCACGTTAATCGCCGCAATGGCGGTTTCTGCAATGTCCATATCCTGCTCAACGCTTCCTCCGCTGATGCCAAGACCCCCAAGGAGTAAACCCTCTCGCCACAGTGCGTACCCGCCACCAAACGTGACGACTTTTCCCTGCATATGGCTTTCCAGGCCGTAAAGTGCGGCGCCCGGTTGTACCGCAGAACTCAGTTCGTGCGTGGCGGTTTTCATCGCCACGGCGGTCCAGGCTTTTTTTGGTGCAAGCTCGCTACTGACGAGCAAGGCGTCAGGCATGCGCCAGGTCACCGTTTGAGTTCCGTTCGCATCAACAATGCTGATGACGACCGGAACCTGAAGTTCTTCTGCTCTCGTCACCGCAGCGCGAGTGAGCTGATGGAGTTCCTGAAAAGACAATGACATAGCAGACTCCTGAATGGCTGATGTCTGGGTCGCTGCTACGTAACGCTCAGCCACCTTTTGGATAATAGTGCTTTGATGGGCGTCATAATCTTCAGCGCGCGCCAGTGCATACAAGCAGTCGGACAGGCGGTTGATATAACGCATCAATACATGTCGGATGGAGACATCTGCTGAGAGTTCGACAAGCCGCCTTTCGGCGCGGCGAGTAAGCGTACGGGCGAAGTGCAGACGGCTGGCGGCTTCACAGCGCCCGGGTAAAATAAAGCTGCGTAGGGGAGGAATTCGCCCCATAGCGTTATCGATGGCGACCTCAAGTGCCGAAATTTCTTCCGAGCTGATGTAGCGCTGATCGGGCGTTGGCTGCTCGCTTTCACTGGCAAGTTCTGCACTGAACCAAAACAGCTGCAACTGGATCTCTTCAAGTAACAGGCGATGCTGCGGGTTTTTTACCGCACAGACGCACAGGCTCAGCGCTGCGTTGAGTTCATCCAGCGTGCCGTAAGCCTCAACGCGTGGGTGTGTTTTACTGACGCGCTGCCCGGTAAAGAGTGCTGTCGTACCGGCATCGCCCGTTCGGGTATAAATCGCCATAGTTCCTCCTAGCGAGAAAGCGTGTCGACAATGCCGACAATGGCCAGATCGATAGCCTCATTTGGGCCGGTAAAAACGTGCCTGGCGCTGGAGCCGCTGCTGAGTAAAACCAGCTCACCGGTACCGGCACCCACTGAATCAACTGCGACCTCGTCACCCGTTGTTGGCGGTTCTGGAAGTTCACCGTCAGCGCTTATTCGACGAACCAGCAGCAGTTTTTTTCCAACCAGTGACGGTGATTTTTGCGTGGATACCACGACGCCTGTAACGCGAGCCAGATGCATGGTTCACTCCTGCTTAATTAATTGGACATTTCGCATACTGACGGCTTCTTTTGCTAACGCAGTCACGACACACCGACGGCGTAGCACCAGAAATCCACCCTGTAATTGGGCCACATCGGCATAACTTAAAAGCGTTGCGGGATGCAGCACGATGATTTGCCCCTGTTCATCGCTGAATTCCAGCGGCAACCGTGCGAGTTTACGTACGGGGATCGCCGGCAATAATCGATGCTGCAGCGATATCTTTACGCGCACGCCGCAGGCCAGGGCTTCGTGGATCCTGGCCGCTGACACATCGGATGGTTCGTGTTGCGCAATGTGCTCCAGCAACGGCAGATCAACGTGTTCGATGCATAGAGCGGAGTACTGACAAATTAATGTCCGGGGATCGGATTCCCGTAACTGCGCGACGCTCAGGGAGAGCATACTTTCCGCGCGTTTTCTTAATCGGGAGACGACCTCCCCGATGATGCGTTGCAGCAGTTCGTTGTTCATTGTGAGCTCACCAGCGTGGCGAATGCCTGCGGGCTATCGGCCCCCGCAGCATTGGCTTCATCAGTATCAATATGCATTTCAAGACGCATATTCGGTGAGACGCGCACGGCGACATTATCGAAAATCAACCGGCGTTCATCGCCATTGATAGCAACGGAAACTTTATCGCCATGCGACACGCGCAGGATCAGCGCATCAAGCGGTGACATATGAATATGTCGCTGGGCGACAATCACTCCAGATGTGATATCCAGTTCAGCAAAAGGACTCACCAGACGAATGCCTGGGGTCCCCTGAATATTGCCTGACATGCGTAGCGGTGCGCTAATACCCAACGTACGGGCGTCTGTACGGGAGATTTCTACCTGACTGGTGCTACGCAGTGGGCCAAGTAAACGCACATTTTTTAACTGACCTTTCGGTCCCACAAGCGTGACGGTCTGGTCTGCTGCATATTGTCCTGGCTGCAGCAGGCCTTTTTTCTCGCTGATGGGCTGATTGGGAAATAAACGGGTGTAATCTTCAGCGCAAAGATGGATATGGCGATTAGAGATCCCCAGCGGAATAGGGCGCTCACGCAGTTCATCCAGTACTTTACTGACCGTCGTCTCCAGTTGCTGTTTATCCATTACGCTTCACCTCGTTTGCCAGAATGCAGGCAGAGTGAGCGAGGCTCTCCCTTCTGGCGCGTACAGGCAGGATCGAGACATAAATTGCAGCTAATCAAGCCTGCATCTTGTGGTGTTTCGGGTAACTCACTTTCCACAATCATCTCTTCTTTCACCTCGACAGGTGTCGGTTCAGGGATGGGTTCAGGCGCAGAAACAGCGCTGTGTGAAAGGATGCCTTCCCCGGGCCTGGAAATGACCTTGTGCGCGACCAGACCATCCCGCTGATCTGCAAAGCTGGCACCAGTGGAAATGGCCGCCTGAACGGAGGCCACATCACCGATTATTTTGATCACTGTCCAGCCTGAGCCGTTGGTTTTTTCGAGGCCCACCAGCGTGATGGAGGCAGCTTTCGCCATGACATCCGCGCAACTGATGGCTAATGCCAGACCACTAACTTCGAGTAATCCCAGTGATTGCTTCACGCTGTGCTCCTTGTTGCGACGGTTTAGGCGGATTTAGGTAGAATTGCTTCGACGTCGCTGTGTGGACGCGGGATAACGTGGCAGGATTTCACCTCACCAACGGCGCTGGCGGCAGCGCTCCCCGCATCTACAGCGGCTTTAACCGCACCGACGTCACCACGAACCATGACGGTGATAAGGCCTGAACCAATTTTTTCGTAGCCAACCAACTGCACGTTAGCGGATTTCACCATGGCATCAGCGGCTTCAATAGCGCCGACAAGCCCTTTTGTTTCAACCAGTCCCAGTGCGTTATTCATACTGCTTTTCTCCTGTGGATTATGAGTGGCATTCCCTGAAAGGGATGCCTTTAACCAGCCGCGCAGCGTTATTACCAATGCTCCGTCGAGCGTGACTATCTTGTTGATACATCAGCGTAAAAAGCGGTGCTGAGGTCGGTAAGTTTTTATAGTGCACAACCAGCGTTTCCCGGTTGCATCCGATGCCGACGAGCAGCGGTGACTGACATGCCGCCAGCCATGCACTATGGATAATGTCAGTGGAGTGACATTCCCTGATCACAAAAGGGATCCCTTCTTCTTCAATACCCAGCAGGACGTCATTCCAGAGTGAAGTGCAGTCTCCCTGGGCGAAGATCACGATAGCCGGTGCGCTGAGGTTACTTTCCATGAGCGAACGCCTTGTACCAGGAGAGGATTAGCCCAGTTGCAACAGCGTTTCGCGGGCCTTCGGTGCCGCGAATATTGCCGCGGCCCGCAACCAGCCGGTAGTGCGCCAGCGCATCCGTCACCAGTTGAGGAACCTCGAAATCCAGGGAAGAGCCGCCAACCAAAACCACAAACGGAATGTCGCGAATATTGCCGGTTGGGCTAACCTGGCGGAGTGCCCGCAGCGCGTTAGTGACAAAAACACGTTCTTTGGCGCTGCGGCGAATGGCGCGAACTTTTTCCAGCGTCAGGTCCCCAGGTAATGGCACCAGTTCATCGGGCTTCACCACACAGACTCGGGCAAACACCGTTGGCGGCAGAGGGGAGGGGAAGAACTGAACGCTGCCGTCTTCGTGGCGAAGGTGAAACAAACTTTCAACTTTCGCCAGCGGGTATTTTTTGATTTCCTCGGCGAGATAGCGGTCATCCAGTCCCAGTTCACGGGCAATGATCATCGTGACCATATCGCCAGCTCCCGCCAGGTGCGTGGCAATAATTTCGCCTTTCGGGTTTATGATGGAGGCATCAGTCGAACCCGCGCCGAGATCCAGAATGGCCAGCGGACGCGTTGTGCCCGGCGTGGTTAGCGCGCCCAGAATTGCGGCTTCAGCTTCAGCGCCGCCTACTTGCACATCAATATTGAGTTTTTGCGTGATTTCCTGGGCAATCATCGCCATTTGCAGGCGGTCTGATTTCACCATTGAAGCAATACCTACCGCTTGTTCCAGCGAAAACTCTCCAGCTAGCCCCCCCGTCACGCTGACGGGAACGGAGGTATCAACCGCCAGTAAATCCTGAATGAAGATTTCATGGCTGGGCTTGTTGGTTAATTCCGCCATGGTCTGGCGTACGTGCTCCAGCATGCCGCCAATATTGGTTCCCGCTTCGCCAGTGACATTATCAAGATGTGGGCATTCGCCTACCGCTTTCATAATGGCTTCTGCGCCCGCTGCAACGTCGACGCGAATGGTACGTCCTTGCGACTGAAGTTCGAGGTTTCCGGCAGGAATGGCGCGCGCCTTCACATCACCCGACGGTGTTTTCACCACCACCGCAGATCGGTTGCCAATCAGGGCGCGTGCCATGGGGACAATATTTTTAGTCTCTTCCGCATTCAGGTTAAAAACGGTCGCAATCCCGTAAGGGTTAGAGAGCGTTTCAATCACTTTTCCGGGGACCGCGACCTCAATGGCCGCCAGCATTCCTAACGGGATACGGTCGATATAGAGCACTTCGTCCACGATGGGCAGCGGCGTAGTAAGACGGTTGCTAACCAGCACGCCATCGTCCTGCTGCAAAATAACGCCTGTAAGCTGATATCCGGCGCGAACGGAAGCATTAATCATGGTGGCGACATCGGCAAAATCGAATGCTGATGACACCACCAGGATGTAAGGAATATCCGCCGGACGGGTTAACAACTCTTCCGGCGTGATCGTGACGCCAACACCTAACCCGACCCCACCCGGCGTTTTAGGGTTGTGACCGATCATGGTCGATTCGGTGATGATGGTTTCGGTGATCGTCTCCATCGCCACATCACCAATGACTGGCGTGGCTTCGTTAATTCGGATGAGTGAAATATCGCTGACATTGATGCCTGCATTTTTTGCAGCAAGCGTAAGCGCCTCCTGAATACCAAACACATTACGTAATGTGCCCTTAATTCCAGTCGTTTCTGCCAGTGCGCTGGTTGTAATGCTCAGCGTGCCAGCGTCATCCAGGGTCGCAAGGGCGACTTCTGTTGATGAGTTGCCTATGTCAATGCCAGCTATATATCGCATCATTTTTCCCTAAAATTAATCGTCACCTTTAAGCTTCTTACGCTCTACGTACAACACTGCCGCTTCACGCACGAAAGCTGCGCAAATCTTTGCCTGATAACGTTTTTCGAGATCGTCGGCGATGGCCATCAGCTCGTCTTTGGTCGAGCGATACGGGCGCAGCGCGTTATAGATTTCAAGGATGCGATCGTCAGGTACTGCGGTCAGTTCTGCGGCACGTTCAAAGTTCATCGCCAGCCTGTCACGTCCGGCATCTTTGGCTATTTCAGCCTGGAGGCGCAGCGTTTCAGGGGTGATGCGCATGTCCTGTGCGGTCACTTTGTTGCTCAGCACATTTTCGAGCGTGAAGTCATCCAGCGTTTTGTTGGTGGCGGTTTTTACCCACTCAGGATGTTTATTTGCGAGCGGGTAATCCGTTACTTTCGCGGTGTGTACTGAGGAGCCAGTCGCAGCTGGAGTGACGGTCTCACCCTGCAGGCTGTTCATCCGGCTCAGCACATCCCGAACCATCGATTCAATTGCGTCGGTATTCATGGAGTTATCCTTTATCAAAGCGCCACGCGCAGTTCCTGCGGGTTTTTGCCCGTCACGACGTATTTGGTCTCTTTAATATGCAGAATGGCCGATTTCGCCTGGTACTTCGGACGCGCCATCTGATCATTCAACGTAGGGACCGGCTGCGGAGATTCACGCTTGGCATAACGCGCGGCGTTCTTACCGATCTGACGGTAGGTTTCCAGCGTCAGAAGGGGAGCCTGAGGAAACAGCTCCAGATTTGAAAGCGGCGGTAACCCCTGCTGGTGGATAACCGTGGTGCCTTTGGACTGGATGCCGATTGAAATACCGGAGCCACTCAGACGGTTGCCTTCTACGGCAACAAACGCCACGTCGGAGGATTTAAAGCAGCGGATGACGCGCGCTTTAATACCTTCTTCTTCAATACCGGCAATCACTTCGCGCAAGATATTCTTGTGCGGAATGCCGACAATATTGGCTGTCTGCGAGAGGCCAAACGCTGGCCCTACGGCAATAATGACTTCGTCCTGCTGCTGGCCCTGTTTGGCTTCGCCAATTTCGGTCAGAAAACTGTCGCTTTGTACCGCTGCCGCCTGTGGCATGCTTGCCGCTGTAGATGAGCGGAAAGAGACAGGTTTGTCACTGGTCTGCATTTCAGACAGCACATCTTCAATTATCTGGCGCAGCAGCTTTTCATTGATTTCCATTTTTCACCCCTTAGCCAAGCTCGTTGGGATCAAGTGCGCCAGGGATGTTTTTGATCTCTTCCCAGCGTTCGCCTTGCAGGCGATAACCTGTTGCCGGACCGGCATAGTCGTTGACGTCATTGACTGCGGATAGCACTTGTCCACTGCCGACGATAATGGCGGAGGTATGCAGATAGTCTCCGGTTAACTTGGCTTTCTGGATATTGAGCATGTCCTGAGCAACATCGGTAAAACCACCCTGGGCAAGGGCTTTCACCACTTCCAGCCCGTTGCGGTTTTTGCTGATGATCTCTTGCGCAAACTTAATGTCTTCAACGATGTTACGCTCCGGCATATCTTTCGAACCGTGGGCGTAAGTTGCGGCTTCCACTTCTTCATCGGTGATTGGCGGCAATCCCATTCCGGCAAATACGGCCTGCAGTGCACGCGCCGCTTTGTTACGAATGGCGATAACGTCTTCTTCACGAACCGGACGCAGACCACCGTCTACCTTCAGGTCACGCTGGAGAACGTTGTAGTCGTCAAAGTCCTCGGCATCCTCGTTAGAACCCGCAAACATGTTGTCGTAGTTCGGTACAGCGGAATAACCGGAAGAGATGAAGTCAGTACCAGGCAAGAACTGCATCAGCAAACGCGCAGTACGACGCATGTCCGAGTGGGTAAAGGTTTGGTCGTTGCTGGAGGCGCATTCCAGATCCAGAGAAGAACAGATCAGGTTTTCAGCCAGCACCGCACGAATACCCGACGGAACAGCGGAAGGCACGCCGATACAGCTTACTGAACCGTTTTGCAGACCCTGTACGCCAGCGGCTTTGGTGATGTAAATGCAGCGGGCTTCCAGATACAGCATGGATTTGCCTTCGGCATATCCCATCTGAACCTCTGAACCGGAGCCGGAGGTAAAGCGCATTTTAAGTCCGCGCGAGGCGTAAGAGGAGGCCAGGAAGCCTTTTGACCATGGGGTGTCGTCGCCATCGGTAAAGACCGGCTCAGTACCGTACACGGAAATGGTTTCTGCATAGCAGGTGTGGCCTAGCATGCCGAGTTTCAGTTCGGTGGCTTCTTCCAGTGAGCACTGGGTTAATACGCCAGGACGGCCAACTTGTGAACCGACCAGCAGAGCAATGGCGTTAAACGGGGCGTAGCGCGCGACGGCAACGGTTGTTTCCTGCTCGTCAAATCCACGCCATGCGCCTTCTGCAGCATCGGCCGCAATCTGCACCGGGTTGTCTTTAACGTTGGTGACGTGCGCTTGTTGAGAAGGAGTACGACGAGCACGCATTTTTTGCATCGACATCATCATCTCGACGACGTTCATATGCGAAACCACTTCGACAATTTTCGCCGGCGTCATCGCGGTGGTCAGCGGAACAATGTCTTTGCGCTTCACGTTAGGATCGCAAAGCATATTGGCGAGTTTGACGGAATCCATTGCCATGACTTCTTCCGCACGCGCCAGATTAATACCGTAGCGGGCAATAAAATGGTCAATCAAATCAAATTCACTGGCGGCCTTACCATCCAGTTCGGTGACCATACCGTTAACGATTTTGATAGACGGTTTCGGGTCGTTCGGGCTTTCCATCGCAATGAAGCCTTCTTCGATCCACTCCTTAACGAAGCCGTCCTGATTCACAGGGCGTTTCGCCAGTGCTTCAAATCTTTTCGATCTCATGAATCAGCCTCACGGGTATCAGATATAGGACGGACGATCGTTTTTCGGCTCTGAGCCGAGAGTCCCGAGTACGGTTTTACCGATTTCGCGGGCGGAGATAACGGCCTGGCGTACGGCGCCGGAATCACCGGAAATGACCAGAATGGCTTCGTTACTGAAGCTGGTGCCATGGGCCGGGGAGCTATAGGCCACCACTTCTACGTTGGCCGATTTCAGTGCGGTATCGGCCATCAGGACACCAACGGATGCCGGTGCGCCGACGATCACGCCGCAGGCACGGCCAATGGGTGCGCCAAAAGCTTTTTCCAGCGCATAGCTGGCGCGTGCGGTGTATTGCATTTCGATGTGACCGGCTTCATTGGCGTAGACATCGCCGAATGTGCGATCCAGCTCTTTCAGTGCGACTTCAATTCCGCGTTTCACGTCGGAAACATCGTTGCCGCCCAGGATAATCAGCGATCCATGGCCCGCGCCGCCTTTGGTATCACGGGGAAGCTCAATACTGACCACTTCGGTATTGGTGGCTTTTACCGCTTCATCGGCGGCCATGATATGTGGGCCAGCGCCGGTACGGGCGCCAAGGATGCCAATGGAGCGATAGCGTTTTTCAAGTTTCATCGCGTCCAGTAAGGCGCTGTCGACGTTTGCGATCACCAGACCGACGGTGTCGCCAATCGCGGTGCCGACAAATTCCGTTAAACTGCAGCTCTTCTCTGCCATAGCCGTCTCTCGTGTTGGATGATTGTTTTCAGGGATAGCCTTGTGTTCCGGCGTTGCCACACGAGCAATCACCTGCGCCATGATCTGTTCAACCAGTTCATTGCTGCTCATCAGCTAATTCCCTTCGGTAAGATTTTTTCGACATCGGTATGAGGGCGTGGGATCACGTGTACGGCTTTCACTTCCCCCACGTTACGTGCGGCTGCGGCACCTGCATCTGTTGCTGCTTTTACCGCGCCAACATCACCGCGCACTATTACGGTGACCAGTCCTGAACCAATTTTTTCGTAGCCGACCAGCATCACATTGGCTGACTTCACCATTGCATCTGCGGCCTCTATGGCTGCAGTCAAGCCTTTGGTTTCTACCATTCCTAACGCTTCTTGTTGCATAAAGACCTCGCCTGGGTTGTTCCGATTTTCATGACTATAAAAAGAAGCGAGGAAAAAGAATGGCTGACTTGAAACTGAGAGTGAAAAAATAGTGAGTGAGTCGTGATATAAAATTGCCAGGAAATTATATATAATTTTGTTTTTTAAAGGTTTTTTTAAATTTATATGATGTGAATATTTGGCTTTATCAATACCAAATTTACATTTTTGCTAGTGACAAGATAAATATGATTTGCTATGCGAAAAAATGAATTTGTGATGTTCGTTTGAAAACGGAAAACTGCTATTGGCAATATTTTATTATTTTTATGATGCGCTTTTAATAGGGTCAAGGCTCGTTTTTGTTGGTGTTTTTAATAAGATTGATAGCAAGAATTTGCTATCACTACACGATTTTAAAAAGGTTGTAGTGCTCAGGTTGCCAACAATTTGCCGACGGCGCTTTTTATAGTAAGCCTTGAAGTATTCTACTGCCAGCAGGGAGTCCGCTGGTACAGACACGAACTCTGCTTAGAAGGTGTCACAATGAACGATTCACTAAAAGCGCAATGTATTGCCGAGTTTTTAGGTACCGGGCTATTTCTGTTTTTTGGCATCGGATGCCTGAGCGCCCTTAAGGTGGCCGGTGCGAGTTTGGGATTATGGGAGATATGCATTATTTGGGGACTCGGGATTTCGCTGGCAGTCTACCTGACTGCCGGAATTTCTGGAGCACACCTCAATCCTGCCATTACCATCGCGCTGTGGCTGTTTGCCTGTTTTCCTGGGCGCAAAGTTTTACCCTATACGGTAGCGCAAGTGGCGGGTGCCTTTGGCGGCGCGTTGCTGGCCTATTTGCTGTATGGCAGTTTATTTATTGAGTATGAGACGGCAAACCATATGGTACGCGGTAGCCTGGAGAGCCTGCAGCTTGCCAGTATTTTTAGTACCTATCCGGCGGCCGCGCTTAGCGTCTGGCAAGCGGCGCTGGTGGAGGTGGTGATCACGTCCATTCTGATGGGCATGATTATGGCGCTGACGGATGATGGCAATGGGGTTCCTAAAGGACCGCTCGCACCGTTGCTGATTGGCATCCTGGTTGCCGTCATCGGTGCATCTACAGGCCCGCTCACGGGATTTGCCATGAATCCGGCGCGTGATTTTGGTCCTAAGCTTTTTGCCTGGTTTGCCGGATGGGGAGATGTTGCGATGACAGGGGGACGCGATATTCCATACTTTATCGTTCCAATTGTTGCCCCCATCATCGGTGCTTGCGCCGGAGCAGCAATTTATCGCTATTTTATTGGCAAAAATTTACCGTGTAATACCTGTAAGCTGGAGGAAAATGAGAGCTAGCTTCACGGAAAATGTTTATTTTTGAGATGTAAAAACTGATTTCGTGATCCGCTTTCCTGAACTACTTAAAAAGTCTCCCCACAATGGGAGACTTTTGTTATGGTCCATTACGCCTTTTATCATTGCTTCGGATAGCGAGATGAAAAGTGAATGTGAATAATATGTTTTGTTTATAACAATAAATTAACTGAGAGGTTTTATCATGATTTCTGCGAGCGCCCTGAACTCAGAACTCATTAATAAAATCGCACAGGATTTTGCGCAGGCCACCAGTCTGGCCGTTGTGGTGGTCAATATTCACGGTGATGAAATTTCTGAACTCTTTAATTTTACCCCTTTTTGCCAGTTGATGCGCCAACACCCGCAGCACAGTACGCGATGCCGTATGAGCGATCGCTGTGGGGGACTTGAGGCATCAAAATCTGACCAACCATGTATTTATCGCTGTCATGCCGGCCTTACCGATTTCTCTATCCCTTTAGTGATTGCCGGGCATTTGGTTGGGTTTGTTTTATGCGGCCAGGTGCGCTTAAGCAATGATGTGGGTCTGGTTGATATTTTGAATGTCGACGACCGCTGGCAAGCCGATCCTGAACTGGTCAATGAGTTTCGCAATGTTCCAGAGATGGACTATTCTCGGGTCATCGCCTCTGCAGATTTACTGAAGCTTATTGTGGAAAATTGCCTTAAAAAACAATTGAATTTTGTTGTTATTAAAGATAATCCACCGCAGTCGGAGTCGGCGCACCCAGCTCGTAGTCCGACCCCTCATGACAGTAAAATGAAAAAAGCGCTACGCTACATCGATGCGCATTTATCGGATGAGCTTCGCCTTGAGGATGTAGCTTCGCATGTTTATCTCAGCCCCTACTATTTCAGTAAGCTGTTCAAAAAATACCAGGGGATTGGTTTTAATGCCTGGGTAAACCAACAGCGAATGGCGAGTGCAAAAGAGTTGCTTTGTCACAGTGACTGGAGTATCGCCAGCATTGCGCGAAATTTAGGCTTTTCACAAACCAGTTATTTTTGCAAAGTTTTCCGTCAGACGTATCAGGTGACACCGCAGGCTTTTCGCCAACAAATTAATGTTGTTTCGTCTGAAGAGTCAGCCTAAATAGCAATAATTTGCTATTGCCGATTTTTGATATCGTTCTGTATGTCCGTCATTATAAAATGAAAAATAAGGATAGCAGGCAATAAATTGTCATAGCGCAACAAAGTAATAGTGTTGGAAGGATAAACTGCACCAGTTTTTATTTTTGTGATGAGATACAGTGTCTGTGTGAATGCCTTTCTTTATTATTAGTTAAAGCTTTCATTCGGAATGTAAACATAAGAATAAACTTAATGATGCCAATAACATTGGCTGAATGAACGCAAGAAGATATTAAAAATGAATTTTTGTCATGAGGTGTGATAATTCATCTCATGCCAGGAGCTTAATAGAATAGGCTCCTGAGCTGACAGGTCTGCCACGTTTGTGGTAGGGAAGGGGGTGAGAATCCCCCGCAGCCCCCGCTGCTGTGATGCTGACGACCCCGTATAGACCACTGATCGCAAGATTGGGAAGGACGGGCGAGAATGACGCTAAGCCAGAAGACCTGCCTGTCAGTGACTACCAACAACTTCGGTGGGAAGTGGGTTGCTCAGATGCATACAGTCGAAAGACTGGGTATCTCTATACCCCTACCACCC
The DNA here is from genome assembly GCF_018342065.1 of Citrobacter sp. FP75. Classification (GTDB taxonomy): domain Bacteria; phylum Pseudomonadota; class Gammaproteobacteria; order Enterobacterales; family Enterobacteriaceae; genus Citrobacter. The sequence goes on from NZ_JAFDOE010000003.1 coordinate 643,694, forward strand.
TGAACAGGATCAGGGTATGGCGGCTAATTTTCGCGCGTTTGTTCTGGCAGGTACCGGAAGCGGCTGTGGCAAAACCACAGTGACGCTGGGCCTGTTGAGTCTGCTGAAAAAACGCGGTTTGCGCGTCCAGCCTTGCAAAGTAGGTCCAGATTATCTGGATACCGGCTGGCATACCGCTGTATGTGGCACGGCTTCCCGCAATCTTGATAGCTTCATGCTCCCCGCCCCCACGCTGAACGCCTTGTTTCGTGAGCAGATGCAACAGGCTGACATTGCCGTCATTGAGGGCGTCATGGGGCTGTATGACGGTTATGGCACGGACCCCAACTACTGCAGCTCTGCCGCGATGGCGAAACAGCTGGGTTGTCCGGTTATTTTGCTGGTGGACGGTAAAGCGGTCTCAACGTCAATTGCGGCAACGGTGATGGGGTTCCAGCACTTTGATCCCTCGCTGAATATTGCCGGTGTAATTGTTAACCGGGTAAACAGCGAAACGCATTACCAGCTACTCAAGGTCGCGATTGAACGTTACTGTTCGGTACCGGTATTGGGCTATGTTCCTCGTGTCGATGGCGTGGCACTGCCCGAACGTCATCTGGGACTAGTCACCGCACGTGAATCAATAGTTAACCAACTACCGTGGCATGAATTTGCCGCAACGCTCGAGCAAACGCTGGATATCGACGCGCTGCTGGCATTAAGCCGGTTAGACACCTTCCCCATGGGTGAATGGCCTGCGCTTCCTGCTGCTGATGCCGGTGCAGGGCTAACGCTTGCCATTGCCGATGACGAAGCGTTCAACTTCTACTACCCGGATAACATAACGCTACTGGAGCGTACGGGGCTTAACGTTGTCCGTTTTAGCCCGTTGCACGACACCTGCTTGCCCGACTGCCAGATGATCTGGTTAGGTGGCGGATATCCTGAGTTACACGCTGCAACGCTGGCCCGCAATGTTTCGATGCTTGAACAGTTGCGTGCGGCGCATCAGCGCGGCGTGGCTATTTATGCAGAGTGTGGTGGTCTGATGTACCTCGGTAGTTCGCTGGAGGATAGCAACGGCGATACCTGGTCGATGGCAGATATCATTCCAGGCCACAGCAAAATGGGCAAACGTCTGACCCGATTCGGCTACTGCGAAGCGCAGGCCGAACAACAAACCTTACTGGCAGCGCCCGGAGAGGTGCTGCGTGGGCATGAATTTCACTACTCCGATTTTACCCCTCAAACCCAGGCTGTGATGAATTGTCGCAAAGTTCGCGATGGCAAAACGTTACAGGCATGGTCCGGCGGCTGGCAGGTTGGTAATACGTTTGCCAGCTATCTGCACGTTCATTTTGCTCAGCGCCCTGAAATGCTCAATCACTGGCTGGCTGCGGCAAGGAGCGTGCTATGACTCTGCTCGCGTGGTGTGTTGCCTGGCTGCTTGATTTCATTATTGGCGATCCGCAGAGCTGGCCGCATCCGGTACGCTGGATCGGCAATCTTATTACCGCCGTGCAGCGAGTGGTGCGGCGTTACTGCCATAGCGACCGCGCGCTGCGTATCGGTGGCGCGGTGATGTGGGTCGTGGTGGTTGGTCTGACCTGGGCCGTTTCCTGGGGCGTACTGGCGCTGGCGCAATCCATTCATCCCTGGCTTGGTTGGGGCGTCGAGGTGTGGATGATCTTCACCGTGCTGGCCGGGCGCTGCCTGGCGAACGCCGCTCTGGATGTCGAACGTCCGCTGCGCACTAATAATCTCGCGCAAAGTCGGGAAAAACTCTCCTGGATTGTGGGACGTGATACTTCCCAATTACAGCCAAAACAGATCAATCGCGCCGTGGTGGAAACCGTCGCTGAAAACACCGTTGACGGCATTATTGCTCCGCTGTTCTTCCTGTTCCTTGGCGGTGCTCCTCTGGCGATGGCTTATAAGGCAGTGAATACGCTGGATTCCATGGTGGGTTACAAACATGAAAAGTACCGCGCTATCGGTATGGTCAGCGCGCGTCTGGACGATGTTGCGAACTTTATTCCAGCCCGGCTGAGTTGGCTGCTGCTGGGCGTGGCGGCATTTTTGTGCCGTAAAGACGGCTCCCGCGCTTTACAGATTGGCTGGCGCGATCGCTACAACCACAGCAGCCCAAATTGCGCGTGGTCGGAGGCCTCTGTCGCCGGGGCATTAGGAATTCGGCTGGGTGGTCCTAACGACTACTTTGGCGAGCGCGTTGAGAAACCGTGGATTGGTGATGCACAACGAGACATTTCAGTAGACGACATTTCCCAAACGATACGATTGATGTGGGTAGCATCGACCCTGGCCCTGGCGCTATTTATCGCGCTGCGGTGGCTGTTGGTCGGTGTCGCCTGAGGACAAAACGATGCAATACATTCAGCAACCCCAGGCGATTGAAGCCAAAAGTTTCGACATTATTGGCGAGATTATTCGTGAAACCCGCTCGGACTACGAGTTTGCCAGTCCACTGCATGAGGCCATCATCAAGCGGGTTATCCACACCACCGCGGACTTCGACTGGCTGGACATTTTGTGGTTTTCCAGTGATGTGCTGGAGCAGTTCTGTGCCGCACTAAGTCGCTCCAGCGTGATTTACACCGATACCACGATGGCCCTTTCCGGGATCAATAAAACGTTGCTGGCAAAATTTGGCGGTGAATGCCGCTGCTATATCAGCGACCCGCGCGTCGTACGTGCGGCAAAAGAACAGGGAATCACCCGTTCGATGGCGGCCGTCGACATTGCGGTGCAAGAAGAGGGCGAAAAACTGTTTGTCTTTGGCAATGCGCCGACGGCGCTTTTCCGGCTGCTGGAACATGATGTTGCCGTGAGCGGCGTGGTAGGCGTACCAGTCGGGTTTGTCGGTGCTGAGGAATCTAAAGATGCGCTGACGCAGAGCAATCTACCTGCCATTGCCGCGTTGGGCCGCAAAGGGGGAAGCAACGTCGCGGCTGCTATCGTCAACGCCATGCTCTATCACATGCAGGGGGCGCGATGAGCGACCAACCCTTTGACGCACCGGTATGGCACAACGGTAAAGCGCTGCGTAAAGGGTACACCACTGGATCGTGTGCGACGGCAGCCGCCAAAGTGGCTGCGCTGATGGTATTGCGTCAGCATTTGATCCATCAGGTTTCCATTGTCACGCCGTCCGGGGTCACGCTGTGCCTGAACGTTGAGTCGCCGCACATTGAAGGACAGCAGGCGATTGCCGCCATTCGCAAAGACGGTGGCGATGACGTGGATGCCACCCACGGGATGCTGATTTTTGCTCGCGTAACGTTAGACGACAGCGGGGAAATTGCGTTGCAGGGCGGAGAAGGCGTCGGCACGGTCACCCGTAAAGGAATTGGTCTGCCGGTGGGCAGTTCGGCGATTAATCGCACACCGCGTCAGACTATTGAGTCAGCGGTTCGCGAAGCGATCGGCCCGAATCGTGGGGCACAGATTGAAATTTTTGCGCCAGAAGGTGAAGAGCGGGCGCAGAAAACCTATAACTCGCGACTGGGTATTCTGGGCGGCATTTCCATTATTGGCACCACCGGCATTGTGACGCCAATGTCGGAAGAGAGCTGGAAGCGCTCACTGTCGCTGGAGCTGGAAATCAAACGCGCGGCGGGACTGGATCGCGTGGTGCTGGTGCCGGGTAACCACGGTGAACGTTTCGTCCGCGAACAGATGGGGATCGACACGCAGGTTGTGGTCACTATGAGCAACTTTGTCGGTTATATGATTGAAGAGGCGGTACGTCTTGGATTCAAACAAATCGTTCTCGTCGGGCATCCGGGCAAGCTCATCAAAATTGCCGCAGGCATTTTCCATACCCACAGCCATATTGCCGATGCGCGTATGGAAACCCTGGTGGCCCATCTGGCGCTACTCGGTGCGCCGTTGGAATTACTGACGCTGGTCAGCGACTGTGATACCACCGAAGCGGCCATGGAACACATCGATGCCTACGGTTTTCAGCATATTTATGACCATCTGGCCAAACGTATTTGCATGCGCGTCCTGCAGACCTTGCGGTTCACGAAAAACCCACCGACCTGCGACGCCATCATGTTCTCTTTTGATAACCAGATCCTCGGCAGCAACCGTCCAGTCACAGAGATTGCGCAGGAGATGACATGCTTACCGTTGTAGGGATGGGACCGGCGGGGCTGCATTTGATGACCCCCGCAGCGCGCGACGCGGTTGCCACGGCGGATGTGTTGGTTGGCGGCAAACGGCATCTGCAGCAGTTCCCGGATTTTTCCGGCGAACGGTTTGCCCTCGGCGCCAATATTCCGGAGCTATTAGCGTGGATTAGCGAGCATCAGGAGAGAAATGTAGTGGTACTGGCATCTGGCGATCCGCTGTTCTACGGCATTGGTACCCGGATGGTGGCGCATTTTGGCATTGAGCATGTGCGCATTATTCCCGGCATCAGCGCGGTGCAATATCTGTGCGCACAGTCCGGTATTGATATGAACGATATGTGGCTCACCAGCAGCCACGGTCGTAGCGTCTGTTTCGATGAACTGGCACGACATAACAAGGTGGCGATGGTCACGGACGCCCAGTGCGGCCCGCGTGAAATCGCGCAGCAGCTTATTGCCCGGGGTAAGGGACATCGCTGGATGGTGATTGGCGAAAACCTGGCAATGGAAAACGAACGCATCCGCTGCCTGCCGCTCAGTGAAGTTAATACCGACTATGACATGAATGCAGTGGTGATCCTCGATGAAAGATGAGCTTTTTCTGCGTGGAGAGAAGGTGCCGATGACCAAAGAAGCGGTACGCGCACTTGCCCTCTCAAAACTTGAACTACACCGCGCCACTCACCTGATTGATATTGGTGCAGGGACCGGCAGCGTATCGATAGAAGCGGCGCTGCAATATCCGTCGCTACGCGTTACAGCGATTGAGCGTAACCCGGCGGCGCTCAGGCTACTGGACGAAAATCGCCAGCATTTTGCCTGCGCCAACATCGATATTTATCCCGGTATTGCGCCGATGACCATCGCGGAAAAAGCCGATGCCATCTTTATGGGCGGCAGCGGCGGTCACCTGACCGACCTGATTGACTGGTCGATGCGTCAGTTGCATCCCGCCGGGCGACTGGTGATGACGTTTATTCTTCAGGAAAACCTGAATACCGCGCTGGCGCATCTGGAACATCTTGGCCTGCAGGGTGTGGATTGCCTGCAAATGCAGGTTTCATCTCTGACCACGCTCGGCAGTGGTCACTATTTCAAACCGAATAATCCCGTTTTTGTTATCGCCTGTCAGAAGGAAGGAAACCATGTCTGAGATATTTGATCCCCGTAGTGTGTGGTTTGTTGGCGCTGGTCCTGGCGATCGCGAACTGATTACCCTCAAAGGTTATCGGTTGCTGCAGCAGGCACAGGTGGTTATCTATGCCGGATCGCTGATTAACACTGAACTGCTGGAGTATTGCCCGCCTGGCGCGGAGTGTCACGACAGCGCCGAACTGCATCTGGAGCAGATCCTCGACCTGATGGAAGCCGGCGTGAAAGCAGGTAAAACGGTTGTGCGCCTGCAAACCGGCGACGTCTCGCTGTACGGTTCGGTTCGTGAGCAGGGCGAAGAGCTGACCAAGCGCGGGATTGAATGGCAGGTAGTACCTGGCGTCAGCGCGTTCCTTGGCGCGGCGGCGGAACTCGGTGTTGAGTATACCGTGCCTGAAGTGTCGCAGAGTCTGATCATTACCCGTCTGGAGGGGCGTACACCGGTACCGGAGCGCGAACAGCTGGAGTCGTTTGCCAGCCACCAGACATCAATGGCGATTTATCTTTCCGTCCAGCGTATCCATCGGGTCGCTGAGCGTTTGATTGAGGGCGGTTATCCGGCGACCACGCCAGTGGCAGTCATCTACAAAGCGACCTGGCCTGAAAGCCAGACCGTACGTGGCACCCTTGAGGATATTGGCGACAAAGTGCGCGACGCGGGGATCCGCAAAACGGCGCTTATTCTGGTCGGCAACTTCCTGGGCACGGAGTATCACTACTCCAAACTCTATGCGGCGGACTTTAGCCATGAATACCGTAAAGCCTGAGTCTATTGCGTTGTTCTGCCTGACGCCCGGCGGTGTGGTGCTGGCTAAGCGTCTGGCGGCAATGCTACCGGTGACCTGTTTCACCAGCGAAAAGCTGCTGGAGGAGGGGTTTATTCCCTTCGAAAACGGCTTTGCCAATGCTGCCCGCGACGCGTTTGCGAACTATTCGGCGCTGATTTTTATTGGCGCGACCGGTATTGCGGTACGCGTACTGGCCCCGCTGGTTAATGACAAATTTAGTGATCCGGCGGTGGTGGTTATTGATGAGCGTGCGCAGCATGTCATCAGCCTGCTGTCTGGCCACGCGGGTGGCGCTAACACGTTGGCGCGTTATCTGGCGGGTATGTTGGGTGCCGATCCGGTGATTACAACAGCGACGGATGTGAATGATATGGCGGCCCTCGATACGCTAGCGTTTCAGCTGAATGCGCGAATGACCGATTTCCGTTCGGTGGTAAAAATCGTCAATCAGATGCTGGTCAGCAACAAGCGGGTTGGCTTGTGGTGGGACGACGAGCTGGCGCAGGACGTTAGTCATTGTGACCGTCGTGGTTTTATCACGGTGACTGACCTGCACCAACTCCCTGAGCTGGATGCGCTGATTTGCATCACGTTACGTACCGATCTACCCGAACTGCCTCTCCCGCACTGGAAGCTGGTGCCACAACGGGTAGTCGCCGGAATTGGCTGTCGTCGCGATACGCCGTTTCCGCTGTTAGCCGAACTGCTTTCTCGCCAGCTTGAAGCCCAACGGCTCGATCCGCTGGCGTTAAAAGCAATCGGCAGCATCACGCTGAAAAAAGATGAACAGGGGCTTATTCAGTTGGCTTCCTGCTGTCGCGTACCTTTCGAAACCTTTACTGCTGACGCGCTGCGTGAGCATGAACATCGTTTTCCTGCCTCATCGTTTGTTCGTAAAACGGTCGGGACGGGAAGCGTCTCCGGTCCTGCAGCCTGGCTGTTGAGTCATGGAAAACTGTTAGGCGAGACCCTGCGTGAACAGGGCGTCACTATTACTTTGGGAGTTTCACACTGATGTTAACTGTAATTGGAATTGGCCCTGGCTCGCAGGCAATGATGACCATGGAAGCCGTTGAAGCATTGAAGGCGGCAGAGATTATCGTGGGTTACAAGACGTACACCCACCTGGTTAAAGCTTTCACCGGTGACAAGCAGGTGATCAAAACCGGGATGTGTAAAGAGATCGAACGCTGTCAGGCGGCGATTGAACTGGCGCAGGCCGGTCATAACGTGGCGCTAATCAGCAGCGGCGACGCCGGAATTTACGGTATGGCCGGGTTGGTACTTGAGCTGGTCAGCAAGCAGAAGCTGGATGTTGAGGTCAAGCTGATCCCGGGGATGACCGCCAGTATTGCCGCCGCCTCTTTGCTCGGCGCGCCGCTGATGCACGACTTCTGCCATATCAGCTTAAGCGATCTGTTAACGCCGTGGCCGGTAATTGAAAAACGCATAATTGCCGCCGGCGAAGCAGATTTTGTTATCTGTTTCTACAACCCGCGTAGCCGCGGCCGCGAGGGGCATCTGGCGCGCGCGTTTGAGCTGCTTTCTGCCAGCAAGAGCGCACAAACCCCAGTGGGGATCGTGAAGTCAGCCGGACGTAAAAAACAGGAAAAATGGCTGACTACGCTCGGCGAAATGGACTTTGAACCGGTGGATATGACAAGTCTGGTGATTGTCGGCAACAAAACAACCTACGTTCAGGATGGCCTGATGATCACGCCACGCGGTTACGTGCTGTGAATTACGGTGATGTGCTGGTCATGGGCGGCACCAGCGATGCGCGCATGCTGTGCCAGCAGTTGGATGCAGCAAACGTGGCTTATACCCTGTCGGTCGCAACCCCGACGGGGAAACAGCTGGCGGGCGATATCAAAGGTCAGGTGCGCTGCGGGCGTCTGGAGCGGGATCACATGATTGCCTGGCTGCAGGAAAACCGTACGCGCTGGGTGATTGATGCCTCGCATCCGTATGCCGAAGTTGTGAGCCGTAACATCATGAGTGCCTGTGAAGCGGCGGGCGTGCTGCTGAGCCGCTATCAGCGCCCTGAGCAACTGAGTGACCTGACGCACCCGCATCTGTACACCGTACAGAGTATTCAGCAAGCCTGCGACGTGGCGCGCGATTTCGGCGAGCGCGTGTTGTTGACGACCGGCAGCAAAGATTTGGCAACCTGGCGCGCGGGGCTGCCGGAAAAAACGCTGCTTGCCCGTGTACTGCCGGTGCCTGACGTTATCCAGCAATGCGCAGATTTAGGATTTGGCGTCGGTGAGATCTTTGCCCTGTGCGGGCCGTTTAGCGCTGAGTTTAACGCTGCCTTTTACCGTCAGTGCCAGGCTGATGTGGTGGTAACCAAAGCCTCAGGCGCAGAAGGTGGTTATCAGGAAAAAGTACAACCCTGTCTGGATGCCGGTATCCCGTGCATCGTGATTACACGTCCGGCACCGTTGGTGACGGGAGAAGAATTACTGGAAAGTCAGGCTGCATTTGCGGCGCGTTTAACGCGCTGGCTGGCCGAAGCTTAAGGAGTTAGAGATGAAAAAGGCGCTTCTGGTGGTCAGCTTTGGCACCAGCTATCACGACACCTGTGAGAAAAATATCGTGGCCTGCGAACGCGATCTCGCGGCCAGCTGCCCTGACCGTGACCTGTTTCGGGCGTTTACCTCCGGGATGATCATCCGCAAGCTCAAACAGCGTGACGGCATCGATATCGATACGCCGCTGCAGGCCCTGCAAAAGCTGGCGGAGCAGGGGTATCAAGATGTGGCCATTCAGTCGCTGCACATCATTAACGGTGACGAGTACGAAAAAATTGTCCGCGAAGTACAAAGCATGCGCCCACTGTTTGCGCGCCTGACGTTGGGTGTGCCGCTGCTGAGCAGCGTTGAAGATTACACACAACTGATGCTGGCGCTGCAGCAGCAGATGCCGTCGCTTGGCGAGCGTGAAAAAGTGGTGTTTATGGGCCACGGGGCAAGTCATCACGCTTTTGCCGCCTATGCCTGTCTCGATCACATGATGACGGCGCAGGGTTTCCCGGCACGGGTAGGGGCGGTAGAGAGCTACCCGGAAGTGGATATTCTCATCGAGAGTTTAGGCCGCGAAGGAATAACGGCGGTGCATCTTATGCCGTTAATGCTGGTTGCCGGCGATCATGCCATTAACGACATGGCCTCTGATGAAGACGACTCGTGGAAAACATTATTTAACGCCGCGGGTATTCCGGCCACACCGTGGCTGAGTGGTCTGGGTGAGAACCCGGCGGTACGCGCCATGTTCGTGGCACATTTACAGCAGGCGCTGAGCGTGGCGCTGGAGGAAGCAGCATGAGCGGCAAACTGTACGCATTGAGCACCGGGCCAGGCGCTTCCGATTTGATAACCGTGCGCGCGGCGCGCACGCTGGGCATGCTGGATATTCTCTATGCGCCCGCCGGACGTAAAGGCGGCGATAGCCTGGCGCTGTCGATTGTGCGGGAGTATATCGGCGAGCAGACCGAAGTCCGCTGCTGTCACTTCCCCATGAGTGCCGACAGCGCCGAAAAAGAGGCCGTCTGGGATGAGGTTGCCGCAGCGCTGGTTGCGGAAGTGGAGGCCGGTAAACAGGTGGGTTTTATCACCCTCGGTGACGCCATGCTGTTCAGTACCTGGGTCTTTTTACTCCAGCGCATCGGCTGTCCTGACTGGTTAGAAATCGTCCCCGGCGTGACCTCATTTGCCGCCATTGCTGCCCGCTCAAAAACGCCGCTCGCCATGGAACAGCAGTCGCTGGCGGTGGTTTCGTGTACTGCACCGGAGGCGGAGATCCAGCAGGCGTTAAAGCAGCATGACAGCCTGGTATTGATGAAAGTGTACGGCCGTTTTGCGCGCATTAAGGCGCTGCTGCAAGAAGAGGGGATTCTGGACTGTGCGTTAATGATGTCCGAAGCCACGCTACCAGGTGAGCAGTGCTGGCGCCATCTCAGTGAAGTGAGTGACGATCAGCCGCTGCCGTATTTCTCGACCATTCTGGTCAATAAACAGTGGGAGTATGAAAGATGAAGCTTGAAAATCAGCTAAAACAGCTGTCTTTCAGCGGGTTGGCTGCGGCGCTATTACTGATGATTGTGCCTGAGCAGGCGTTCGCCATGCACATTATGGAGGGTTTTCTACCGCCGATGTGGGCGCTGGCCTGGTGGCTGCTGTTTTTACCTTGCCTGTGGTATGGGCTGGTGCGCCTGCGTCAAATCGTGCAGGAAGATAACCATCAGAAAGTTTTGCTGGCCCTGTGCGGCGCGTTTATTTTCGTGCTGTCGGCGCTAAAAATTCCTTCAGTTACCGGGAGTTGTTCGCATCCGACCGGGGTCGGTCTGGCGGTTATTCTGTTCGGACCGGGCGTTGTTGCCATCCTCGGGGCGATCGTCTTGCTGTTCCAGGCGCTGCTGCTGGCACATGGTGGTTTGACCACGCTGGGCGCTAACGGTATGTCGATGGCGGTTATTGGGCCGGTTGTCGGCTATATGGTATGGAAGATGGCCTGTCGCGCGGGGTTCCGTCGTGATGTCTGCGTCTTCTTGTGCGCGATGCTGGCGGATCTCGTGACCTATTTTGTTACGTCGGTGCAGTTGGGCGTCGCCTTCCCGGATCCGTCCGCTGGCGCTACTGGCTCAATCATTAAATTTATGGGGATTTTCTGCCTGACGCAGATCCCAATTGCTATCGCGGAAGGTTTGCTCACCGTGATGATTTACGACCAGCTCACCAAACGGCAACTCATCACCGCACAAGGACATTAACTATGAAAAAGACGCTGATTTTGTTAGGGATGGTTGTGGCGCTGGTGATCCTGCCGTTCTTTATCAACCACGGTGGAGAATATGGGGGTTCAGACGGCGAAGCGGAAAGCCAGATTCAGGCTATTGCCCCGCATTATGAACCGTGGTTCCAGCCGTTGTATGAACCAGCCAGCGGTGAGATTGAAAGCCTGCTGTTCACGCTTCAGGGATCGCTCGGTGCAGCGGTGATTTTCTACATTCTGGGTTACACCAAGGGCAGACAACGCCGTGATGACCGGGCTTGACAGGCTGAGCTACCAGAGCCGCTGGTTTCATGTCTCACCACAGCGCAAGTTTCTGCTGTGGTTGGTGATGATGATTCTGGCGTTTACCCTGCCCCCGCTGGGGCAGGGTATTGAGCTGTTACTTATTGCCGCACTGAGCTGCTGGCTGCTGCGTATCTCTTTCTGGCGCTGGTGTCGCTGGATGGCGTTGCCCTTTGGTTTTTTGCTGGTCGGTGTGGTGACTATTTTATTTAGCGTGAGTCGCGATCCGCATACTTTGCTGGTCAGCCTGCCGGTGGGCAGTTACTGGTTAGGCGTCACCGAGTCGGGCGTACTCACCGCCAATGAAACATTCTGGCGAAGCCTGGCGGCGCTGGCGTCCACGTTCTGGCTGGTGCTTAATCTGCCATTCCCGCAGTTAATTATTTTGCTCAAACGGGCACATGTCCCACGCCTGCTGACTGAGCAGATCCTGCTGACCTGGCGATTTATTTTTATCCTGTTAGACGAAGCGCTCGCCATTCATCGCGCACAAACGCTGCGTTTTGGTTATCGTAGCTTGCCGCTGGGCTATCGCTCGCTGGCAATGTTGGTGGGGCTGCTGTTTACCCGCGTGTTAATCCGCTATCAGCAAATGACCACCACACTGGATATCAAACTGTATCAGGGTGATTTTCACCTGTAAGGAAAAGTATGCTTGCCACTTCAGCGCTGTGGTTTCGCTATCAGGATGACCCGATCCTCAAAGGGCTAACGCTGGATTTTTCTGCGCATGCCGTCACCGGACTGGTGGGGGCAAATGGTTGCGGGAAATCCACGTTGTTTATGAACCTGAGTGGTTTACTGCGCCCACAGCAGGGGGCGGTGATGTGGCAGGGAAAACCGCTGGATTACAGCAAGCGCGGCCTGCTGGCGTTGCGCCAGCAGGTGGCAACCGTATTTCAGGACCCCGATCAGCAAATCTTTTATACCGATATCGACAGCGACATCGCCTTTAGTCTGCGCAATATTGGCGTGGATGAACCTGAAATTGCCCGCCGGGTGGAAGATGCTCTGACGCTGGTCGATGCACAACATTTCCGCCATCAGCCCATTCAATGTTTAAGTCACGGACAAAAGAAACGCGTTGCTATCGCTGGTGCGCTGGTGCTGCAAGCGCAGTATTTGTTACTGGATGAACCGACGGCGGGGCTTGATCCCTCGGGCCGTACGCAGATGATTGAGATTATCAAACGCATCGTGGCGCAGGGAAACCATGTCGTTATTTCCAGCCATGATATCGATCTTATCTATGAAGTCAGCGACGCGGTTTACGTTTTACGCCGGGGAGAAGTGCTGACGCACGGTACGCCTGGTGAGGTATTCGCGCGCACGGACCTTATTGAACAAGCAGGATTAACTCAGCCCTGGTTGGTGAAGCTGCATACAGAACTGGGCTTCCCACTGTGTAAAACAGAGGCTGAATTTTATCGTTGTATGCGAGAGAACGCACTAAAGGAGGCGTCATGACGCAGGCAATAATGTTGCAGGGAACGGCATCTGATGTGGGCAAAAGCGTATTAGTCGCCGGGTTGTGTCGCATTTTTTATCAGGATGGACTGCGTACCGCACCGTTCAAATCGCAGAACATGGCGCTGAACTCGGGCATTACGCCAGAGGGGAAAGAGATGGGCCGCGCGCAAATTTTTCAGGCCGAAGCGGCAGGCATCACCCCGGATGTGCGAATGAATCCGGTACTGCTGAAACCGACCAGTGACCGAAAAGCGCAGGTGGTGTTGATGGGCAAAGTAGCGACCGATATGGATGCGGTAAGCTACCACGAATACAAACCGCGTCTGCGTGAACAGATTATTTCGGTCTATAACAGCCTGGCGCAGGAGTTTGACGTTATTGTGCTGGAAGGCGCGGGAAGCCCGGCTGAAATTAACCTGCGCGATCGCGACATCGTCAACATGGGGATGGCGGAGATGGCGCAGTGCCCGGTTGTGCTGGTGGCGGATATCGATCGCGGCGGGGTATTCGCCTCGATTTACGGCACGCTGGCGCTGCTGCATGACCATGAACGCGCGCGGGTCAAAGGCGTGATTATCAATAAGTTTCGCGGTGATGTGGCGCTGCTCTATTCCGGTATTGAACAAATTGAAGCGCTGACCGGCGTTCCCGTGCTCGGCGTGATGCCGTGGCTGAATGTCGATCTCGAAGATGAAGACGGCGTTGCGCTGCAAAAAGGCAAGTATTTACGTACAGACAAACGGGATATCGAGATTGCCGTGGTGCAACTGCCGCATATTTCCAACTTTACGGATTTCAATGCGCTGGCCGCGCAGCCGGACGTTCGGGTGCGCTATGTTCGCCACCCCGAGGAGTTGGCGGGCGTTGACCTGGTTATCCTGCCCGGCAGTAAAAATACACTGGGCGATTTAGTCTGGCTACGTGAAAGCGGCATCGCGCACGGCGTGTTGCAGCTACACCGTCAGAACGTGCCGGTGGTAGGCATTTGCGGCGGCTATCAGATGCTCGGTGAGACCATTATTGATGAAGTGGAGTCGGGACTCGGTACGCTGCCGGGTCTTGGTCTGCTCGATACCGTGACCCATTTTGCGCAGCATAAAACCACGACCCAGGTTGAAGGGCTCATGTCGGCCACGCTGCCTGACTGGCTGGCAGGCGCCTCGGGGTTGGCTGTTCGCGGCTATGAGATTCATATGGGCGAAACGCTGTTATCCGGGGAATGTCGGTCGGTGATGACGCTGCAAAAAGACGGTGGCAACGTGGCTGACGGCGCGGTGACTCACGACGGTCTGGCGTTTGGCACTTATCTTCATGGTCTCTTTGACAGCGATGAATTCACCCGCGCGTTGGTCAACGGCCTGCGTGTACGCAAAGGGTTAGCAGCGCTGGATTCCACCTTCCATTACGCGCAATATAAATCGCAGCAGTTTGATCTGCTGGCGGATGCGATGCGGCAACACATCGATATTGAGAAAATTTATACCATCATGCAGCAACACCGGGAGCCAGTATGATGATTCTGGTTACCGGTGGTGCCCGTAGCGGTAAGAGCCGCCACGCTGAGGCACTGATCGCGGACTCCCCAAACGTGCTGTATATCGCTACGTCGCAGATTTTTGATGAGGAGATGGCTGCGCGGATTCAGCATCATCGTGATGGACGCCCTGCGCACTGGCGTACAGCTGAGCGCTGGCAACATCTTGATGAACTGATAACGCCAGCAAACGATCCGCGCGAGGCGATTTTACTGGAATGTATTACCACGATGGTCACCAACCAGCTGTTTGCGCTGGGCGGCGACAGTTGCCCTGATGGCTGGGATTATGCGGCAATGGAGCGGTCCATTGAGGATGAGATCCGTGTGCTGATTGACGCCTGTAAGCGTTGTCCGGCAAAAATTGTGCTGGTCACGAACGAAGTGGGGATGGGGATTGTTCCGGAGAACCGTCTGGCGCGGCATTTTCGCGATATTGCCGGACGGGTGAATCAGCGCCTGGCTGCTGCAGCAGATGACGTCTGGCTGGTGGTATCTGGAATTGGAGTCAAAATTAAATGAGTAAGTTGTTCTGGGCAATGCTCTCTTTTATCAGTCGCTTGCCTGTTCCGTCGCGCTGGTCGCAAGGACTGGATTTCGAACAGTATTCGCGCGGCATTGTCATGTTCCCACTGATAGGTGTGGTGCTGGGAGGGTTGACGGGACTGGTCTTCATGGCGCTGCAAGCCTGGTGCGGTATTCCGCTGGCGGCGCTCTTTAGCGTGCTGGCGTTGGCGTTACTAACCGGCGGTTTTCATCTTGACGGTCTGGCGGATACCTGTGACGGCGTGTTTTCTGCACGTCGGCGCGAGCGGATGCTGGAAATTATGCGCGACAGCCGCCTGGGAACCCACGGCGGGCTGGCGTTAATTTTCGTGTTACTGGCGAAAGTGCTGGTGGTGAGCGAACTGGCTTTGCGTGGCACGCCGATGCTGGCGGCGCTTGCTGCAGCCTGCGTGGCGGGGCGCGGAACCGCGGTTCTTCTGATGTACCGGCATTGTTATGCCCGCGAAGAAGGGCTGGGAAATGTCTTTATTGGCAAAGTAACCGGACGACAAACCTGCGTCACGTTGGGGCTCGCGGCGATCCTGGCCGCCGTACTGCTTCCCGGCATGCGTGGAGTGGCGGCTTTGGTCGTCACGATGGTGGCAATTTTCATTCTTGGGCAATTATTAAAACGCACGTTGGGGGGGCAAACCGGCGATACGCTTGGGGCGGCCATCGAACTTGGCGAGTTGATCTTCTTACTGGCTCTGCTTTGAGCCAGTCAACACATTGAGAACCCTTATGCAGACTTTATCCGCTTTACTCCGCGCGATCCCTTCACCCGATAGCGCTGCGATGCTGCGTGCACAGCAGCATATTGATGGCCTGCTGAAGCCTCCAGGTAGCCTGGGACGACTTGAAACCCTTGCCGTGCAACTGGCAGGTATGCCGGGCCTGAAAGGCGTGCCGCGCGTGGGGGGAAAAGCGATGCTGGTGATGTGCGCCGATCACGGCGTCTGGGATGAAGGTGTCGCCGTTTCGCCTAAAGTTGTGACGGCGATTCAGGCGGCAAATATGACGCGTGGAACGACCGGCGTCTGCGTGCTGGCGACGCAGGTTGGCGCGAAGGTACATGTGATTGATGTGGGGATTGATGCTGACCCCATTCCTGGCGTGGTGAATATGCGCGTGGCGCGCGGCTGCGGCAATATTGCTGAAGGCCCGGCAATGAGCCGCTCTCAGGCCGAAGAGCTACTGCTGGAAGTGATTCGGTATACCCATGATCTGGCGAAAAACGGCGTCACGCTGTTTGGCGTCGGCGAACTGGGGATGGCAAATACCACGCCTGCGGCGGCAATCGTCAGCGTCCTGACCGGCAGCGATGCTGAGGATGTCGTGGGTATCGGTGCTAACCTGCCCCTCTCACGGGTAGGTAACAAGGTGGACGTTGTGCGTCGGGCCATTACCATCAACCAGCCAAATCCCACCGATGGCATCGATGTGCTGGCCAAAGTCGGTGGTTTTGATCTTGTGGGGATGGCGGGAGTCATGCTGGGGGCGGCCTCTTGCGGTCTGCCGGTGCTGCTGGATGGTTTTCTCTCTTACTCCGCTGCGCTGGCCGCCTGTCAGATTGCGCCTGAGATCAAGCCGTACCTGATCCCATCGCACTTCTCCGCTGAGAAAGGCGCGCGCACCGCGCTGGCGCATCTGGAACTGGACCCGTACCTCAACATGGGAATGCGTTTAGGAGAAGGCAGCGGTGCCGCGCTGGCGATGCCGATTGTTGAGGCCGCCTGCGCCATGTACAACAATATGGGACATTTAGCCGCCAGCAATATTGTGCTTCCGGACGGTAAGGAAGCCTAGTCACCTGTGGCCCCGTTTGAACGCGGGGTTTTCATAAGCATGCTTACTGTAACCCCCTAAAACAGATAAAAAAGCTATACTTCACGGATATCTGCTGCGGCGAAGGAAAGGACAATGTTGCGTCGTGTAAAACTGTTGTGTTCACTTATCATGCTGCTCGCCAGTCAGGGAGCGCAGGCGGTGAGTTATCCACTGCCGCCAGAGGGCAGTCGTCTGGTCGGAAGCCCGCTGACGATTACGGTACCGCCTGCCAATACGCAACCGCTGGAGGCATTCGCTGCGCAGTACGGGCAGGGACTGAGCAATATGCTCGAAGCTAATCCGGGAGTGGATGTCTATTTGCCGAAATCAGGCTCTACGCTGGTAGTGCCACAGCAGGTCATTTTGCCTGATACCGTACGTGAGGGCATCGTTATTAACGTGGCAGAAATGCGCCTTTACTATTACCCCAAAGACAGCAATACGGTTGAAATCTTACCGATTGGTATCGGTCAGGCGGGGAGAGAAACGCCGCGCAACTGGGTAACGGCAGTAGAGCGCAAGCAGGAAGCGCCAAGCTGGACGCCTACGCCAAATACGCGCCGGGAATACGCCGCTCGCGGAGAAAGCTTGCCTGCGTTTGTTCCGGCCGGACCGGAAAATCCGATGGGGCTGTACGCCATTTATATTGGCAGGCTGTACGCTATTCACGGCACTAATGCTAACTTTGGTATTGGGTTGCGGGTAAGCCAGGGCTGTATTCGCCTGCGCAATGACGATATTAAATATCTGTTTGATACCGTGCCGGTGGGAACGCGGGTTCAACTCATCGACCGGCCTGTGAAATACAGCACCGAACCAGACGGTAGCCGCTGGGTTGAAGTTCATGAGCCGTTGTCACGTAACCGCAGCGAATATGAGTCGGATAAAAAGATCCCGCTGCCGGTAACCCCTGCGTTACGTACTTTTGTTACCGGGGATGGCGTGGACATCAGCCGTGCCAATGCAACGCTGGAGCGCCGCTCCGGGATGCCGGTGAATATCAGCCGGGTACAGAAATTCTAATCATCTCCGTGCGGCCTGCGCTTCGCCGTCAGATAAGTCAGGCCGCGTGTTTCGTTTGATACTGACCCATTTTCACAAAACCGATATGGTCCGCCATCAGCTGCGCTTCATGTTCACTGTGGGTGACCAACAGCGCCGTTTGCCCGGCGGCGCGCAAAATATCGCGCACTTCGCCCCCCAGACGCTCGCGGGTACGCTTATCCAGACTGGAAAAGGGTTCATCCAGCAGCAGTATTTCCGGATGCGGCGCCAGGGCGCGGGCCAGGGCAATACGTTGCTGTTGTCCACCAGAAAGCTCATGAGGATAACGGCTGGCGTGGCTGTGTAATTCCACCATTTTTAACAGCTCGGCGACTCTGGTCTGTTGAACTTCACGTGGCAGGCGTCGCAAACCAAATGCCACGTTTTGTTGGGCCGTCAGATGCGGGAATAAGGCATATTCCTGAAAAACCATGCCGACATGACGTTTTTCCGGCGGCAGATGCACGCCAGGGCCAGCGACGCGTCGCTGCGAAACATAAATTTCTCCACGCTGTAGTCGTTCAAACCCGGCAACTGCGCGCAAAACCGTGGTTTTACCACAGCCTGACGCACCCAGCAGGCAGGCGATTTCTCCCTTATGCACCGACATTGAAAAGCCAGTCAGCACCGATTGCTGGCTGTTGCCATAGGCAACGTGTACATCCTGGAGTCGTAACGCGATTTCTGACATGGTCGTTCTCTTAACCTCGGCGCGTCATCTGATGACGAACCAACAAAATAACCGGCAATGTGCCTGCTAAAACAATCATCAGCGCGGCAATTGCCCCTTCTTCATAGGTTCCTCGCGCTGCTTCGGCGTACAGCAGCGTGGCCAGCGTTTCGAAGTTTACCGGGCGTAGCAGCAACGTGGTGGGCAACTCTTTCATCGCGTCAGCAAATACCAGCAATGCACTGCTTACCAGGGCAGGGCGCAGCAGCGGAAAATGCACGCGGGCAAACGTTCCGGCACCATTTTCTCCCAGTAGACGTGAGGCCTGCTCAAGGGAAGGGGGGATGCGACCCAGCCCGGAATCCAGCGCGCCGATGGCAATGGCCTGAAAACGCATCGCGCAGCAAATAATCAGCAAGATACCGGCAGACATCAGCGGTAAGCCACGCATGTTCAGCAGATCGGCCAGCCAGCGGTCAACCGCCATCGCCGGGGGAAGAAAACCAATTGCCAGAATGGTGCCGGGAACCGCGTAACCTAACGAGGCCAGACGCATCACGCCGCGACGAAAGCCAGACATGGTGTTGTCTGCAGCGCTGTGACGTGCGCTCCACGCCACCAGCATGCTGACGCAAATCACCACCAGCGTAGTTCCGGCTGCCAGCGATAGCGTATTTTGTAATGCGGAAAGTAGCGACGCAGACAGCGGGTTCTCATCACCCAAACGTTTGGCGCTCTCCCACATTAAAAACAAAACCGGGGCGAGGAAGCCCAGAACAACGGGTAGAGAAATAACGACACCGAGCAGCCAGCCTCGCCAGCCCTGAACGCGTGTAGGTTGAATTTCTCGCAGGCTGCGACTGCTGAAGCCTTGCTTTCTGCGGCCGTAAAATTCCAGCGTCAGAATGAAGAAGATAAACATCAGCATCATGCAGGCGATTTGCGCCGCGGCGGATAAATCAGAGCGCGAGATCCACGTGGTATACACGGTGACGGTTAAGGTCTGTACCCCAAGAAATTCCGACGCGCCAATGTCGTTGAGCGTTTCCAGTAGTGCCAGACTGATCCCGACCGCCAGCGCCGGACGCGCCATTGGCAGGGCAACGCGAAAGAAAGTTCCAGTGGTGCTGCAACCCAGCGTTCGCGCGGCTTCCAGCAAATGCGCGGGCTGGCTGATGAACATGGCGCGGGTGGTGAGATAAACATAAGGGTACAGCACTAAACCAAGCAGCAAAATTGCGCCGGAAAGGGAGCGTAAATCCGGCAAACGGAACTGTCGGGGGCTGTCGAAACCGAGTAAAAAACGGATAAAGGTTTGCAGTGGGCCGATGGGATGCAGTAGATCGAGCCAGGCAAAGGCCACGATATAAGTCGGCATCGCCAGCGGCAACAGTAGCGCCCAGCTCAGTATTTTGCGCCCGGGAAAGTCCCATGCCGTCACCGCCCACGCGCTGCCAACGCCAATCACGCCGACCATTATCGCGACTCCCGCCAGTAACATTGCGGTGTTTTTTAACGCTGAAGGCAGCACATAAGTAATGAGATTATCCCAGTGGGACAAGTCGGCCTGCGTGGCCTGCCAGATGAGCGCGACAATAGGGGTCAGGACGCCAAGCGCGATGCATAGCGCACCAAGATGGAGCGGCGTTAATAATGACTGCGGCCCGGAAACCAGGCCGCGTAACATCGGAAACAACAGCGGTTTATTGATCGAATCCAACTTTATCTACCAGCAGACTAGCTTGTTTACGGTACTTCACGATTTCGGTTAACGGGATCTTGTCGACGTCGATTTCACCGATGGTGGCGCTGATAACCGGATCGAGCGTCACGCCTTTCAGTACCGGGTATTCAAAATTGGCTTTCGCGTACTGCTGCTGAGCAGGTGCAGAAACCAGGTATTCCATCAGCTTAACGGCGACGGCTTTATTGGGTGCGTAGCGGGCTACCGCAGCACCGCTGATATTGACGTGGGTGCCGCCTTTCTCAAAGGTCGGTTTAACCACTTTAATGGCATCGCCCCATTGACGCGCATCGCTGCCTTCTTTGGCATTTTTCATATGGCCGACGTAATAGGAGTTAGCCAAGCCAATATCACAAATACCGCCGAGGATATCGCGGGCAACGTCACGATCGCCGCCGGTTGCTTTACGTGCCAGGTTAGCTTTCACGCCGCGCAGCCACTCTTCCGTTTTGGCTTCGCCGTGGTGGGCTATCATGGCGGCAATCAACGCGGTGTTATACGGATGCTGTCCAGACCGGATACAGACTTTGCCTTTGTACTCGGGGCTTGCGAGCTGCTCATAATGCCAGTTATCGATAGGCAGTGATTTTTCGGCGTAGAGCACGCGTGCGCGCATGGAAAGCGCAAACCACTGGTTATCAGCACCGCGCAGATTGGCCGGAATAGCGGCCTTGAGTGCGTCGGACTGTACCGGTTGCGTCACGCCTGCTTCGACTAAATCGATGAGATTACCGGCATCGACGGTCATTAGCAGGTCGGCCGGGGAGTTTTTACCTTCCGCTTTCACACGCTCAAGCATGCCATCCTTGATATACACCGTGCTCACTTTTATACCGCTGGTTTTCGTCCAGCTATCGAGCAGGGGTTGGATCAGGCCCGGTTCACGGGTGGTATAAAGCGTTAACGTATCCTGCGCGAAAGCCGGCAGGCTGACGGAAAGGACCAGGGCAGATGCAAGCGTGATACGGCGCAGTCCGGTGCGAGGCAGAGCATTCATCGTTTATATCCCAGAGTAATTGGAACGTACAGTGACCCGAGCAGGCGCTCGTTCTTTTGGCTCGCGTACAATAAATGATAATCACTAGCACTTACAATAATGGCAAAGTTTAAACGATTTACATTTACACAACTTTAAGCAACGGTGTGATGTGGCAAGGAACGGGCGTTGTGACAGGTGCGGAGCGATGAAGAAGGCTTACCACTGTTGCGCGCAAGTCATCCGTTGGCGAAACCAAATTGCACCATCAGCTACCATAACTCGTACATTTTGCAGCAAAAATACACAAAGCGTGATTATTGCATTATTTATGTACTTTATTGTTAACGAGATGTGATCCCCTCCGTAATTTCACGTCATTGCACCGGAAGCCGTAAAACGGCGCTCTATACTCAAAATTGTCGAAATCTACGCAATGGTGCGCAAAGTTGGCAACCCTTTTGCTTAATGATTTGGCCTGAAAAGCGTAAGGAAACCTCGCCGTTATCAGCAGGATATTGTCAGGATGTCGTTTGTTTGGTGAACGTGCCAATAGTTCGGCTTCACACCGCTATGCATAAACCTCTTTGCTAAGGTAGATAATAATGTCGCTGAAATTAATGAAAAATCCGCTTTCTCTCGTGTTGGCTGGTTGTCTGGTAGCGGCGGTTCCCGCCCAGGCTGATATCGTGATTGGCGTTGCCGGGCCATTTACCGGGCCAAACGCTACCTACGGTGATCAGTACTGGCACGGCGCGACTCAGGCCGCGGAAGATATTAATGCTGCCGGTGGGATCAACGGCGAAAAAATCAAGCTGGTGCAGGGCGATGACGCCTGTGAACCGAAACAGGCTGTGTCGGTCGCGAACCGACTGGTCGATCAGGACAAAGTGAAGGCCGTCGTTGGTCACTTCTGTTCTTCTTCTACAATGCCAGCCTCAGAGGTTTACAGCGACGCGGGGATCATCGCTATTACACCTGGTTCGACTAACCCGCTGATCACCGAGCGCGGCATGAATGACATGTTCCGTATGTGTGGCCGTGACGATCAGCAAGGGGGCGTCGCCAGTAATTTCATCATCGACAAACTGAAAGCCAAGCGGGTGGTGATTATTCACGATAAAGATACCTACGGGCAGGGGCTGGCGGATGCGACACGTGCTGCGCTGGCTAAGCGCGGGGTGAAAGATGTGATGTATGAAGGGCTGTCGCGCGGTGAAAAAGACTTTAATGCGCTGGTGACCAAAATTGGTGCTCAGAAGCCGGACGTGGTGTTTTTCGGCGGCTGCCACCCGGAAGCGGGCCCGCTGGTGCGCCAGATGCGTGAGCAGGGCGTACAGGCTAAATTTTTCTCCGGCGACTGTATCGTCAACGAAGAGATGGTAACTGCCGCCGGCGGCCCGCAGTACACCAACGGTATTTACATGACCTTCGGTAAAGATCCTCGTCTGATCGCAGACGGTAAAGCGGTTATCGAAAAATTCCGTAGCAACAAGTTTGAACCGGAAGGCTACACCCTCTACTCCTACGCCTCTATTCAGGCAATCGCCGCGGCATTTAAAGCCACCGGCGGCACCGACTCAGCCAAAGCCAGCGCCTGGCTGAAGGCGAACCCGGTGGAAACGGTGATGGGCAAAAAAGCCTGGGACAGCAAAGGCGACTTGAAGGTCTCGGATTACGTCGTTTATCAGTGGGATGACAAAGGCAAATATAAAGAAGTCGAGTAACGCTCAGCGCCGGTGTGGCGACGCACCGGCGCTCATAACATGGCCTATAACACGAGCGAGCAATGATGGAAACTTTCTTCCTGCAACAGTTAGTCAATGGCTTGACGCTGGGATCGGTTTACGGATTAATCGCCATTGGTTACACCATGGTATACGGCATTATTGGTATGATTAACTTCGCTCACGGCGAAGTGTATATGATTTCAGCATATCTCTGCGCCATCGGTCTGGCGCTACTTTCCTTCTTTGGCCTGCACTCCTTCCCGCTGCTGATACTCGGTACGTTGGTGTTTACCATCGTAGTGACCGGTGTCTACGGCTGGGCGATTGAACGCATCGCCTACAAGCCGCTGCGTAACTCAACGCGCTTAGCGCCGTTAATCTCTGCCATCGGTATGTCATTAATCTTGCAAAACTATGCGCAAATCAGCCAGGGGCCGCGCCAGCAGGGCGTGCCGACGATGCTTGATGGTGTGCTGCGTCTACATCTCGGTGAAGGCTTTGTGCAGATAACCTATACCAAAATCTTTATCCTGTTGGCTTCGTTTGCTGGCATGTTGCTGCTGACATGGATAATCGGTCATACCCGCTTAGGTCGGATGTGTCGTGCGGTGCAGCAGGATCGCAAAATGGCTTCCATTCTGGGTATCAACACCGACCGGGTGATCTCGCTGGTGTTTATGATTGGTGCCGCGATGGCAGGGCTTGCAGGGGTACTGATCACCATGAACTACGGTACTTTTGATTTCTACGCCGGGTTCATTATAGGTATTAAAGCTTTCACCGCTGCGGTGCTTGGCGGTATTGGCTCATTGCCGGGGGCGATGTTGGGTGGGCTGTTGCTGGGGGTTGCCGAAGCGCAGTTTTCCGGCATGGTGAACTCCGACTACAAAGACGTATTCTCCTTCGGCCTGCTGGTGGTTATTTTGATTTTCCGTCCACAGGGGCTGCTGGGCCGCCCGATTGTCGCCAAAGTGTAGGAGCTGAATATGACGACTACAACGGCTTCACGCGATGGTTTTTCACTCAAACGCTGCATTTTGGACACTATTTTTTCGGGGATGGTGGCGTTAGTTCTCTTTGGCCCGATAGTCGGCGTGGTGCTGGACGGCTACAGTTTCAATTTCGAGGGCCAGCGGCTGGTATGGATTATCGCCGCGGTGATGGTCGGGCGTTTCATCCTCAGCGCTTTTCTGATGACCCAGACCGGACGCCACTTTGCCGCCCGCTTTGAAAGCGATAGCGCAGGGGTGTATGTCCGTCCGGCGGGCTATAAAACCAGGATGCGCTGGATTATTCCCCTGGTGCTGGCGCTGGCCATCTGCTTCCCGTTTGTGGCGACTAAATATGTGCTGACCGTGGCGATCCTCGGTCTTATCTATGTGCTGCTGGGATTAGGGCTGAATATCGTGGTCGGTCTGGCCGGGCTGCTGGATCTCGGTTATGTGGCTTTCTATGCCATTGGCGCGTACGGCCTGGCGCTGGGTTATCACTATCTGGGACTGGGATTCTGGACGATGCTGCCGATGGCCGCATTGATGGCCGCTGCCGCCGGCGCATTGCTCGGCTTTCCGGTCTTGCGGATGCACGGCGATTATTTGGCGATAGTAACCCTTGGGTTTGGCGAAATTATCCGTCTGATCCTCAATAACTGGCTGAGCTTTACCGGTGGGCCGAACGGAATTTCCGCGCCGCCGCCGACCTTCTTCGGCCTTGAGTTTGGCCGCCGCGCCAAAGAAGGGGGCATACCGTTCCACGAGTTTTTCCATCTGAGCTATAACCCGAACCTGAAGTTTATCTTTATCTATGCCGTTTTAGTGTTGGTGGTGCTGCTGGTGCTGTACATCAAGCATCGCCTGACGCGGATGCCGATTGGACGCGCGTGGGAAGCACTGCGTGAAGATGAGATTGCCTGTCGTTCGATGGGGCTGAATCACGTGCTGGTTAAGCTGTCTGCTTTTACGCTTGGGGCTTCAACTGCGGGCATTGCCGGGGTGTTCTTCGCCACCTATCAGGGGTTTGTGAACCCGACGTCGTTTACCTTTTTCGAGTCGGCGCTGATCCTCGCTATCGTAGTGCTCGGCGGTATGGGTTCTACCGTGGGCGTTGTGCTGGCGGCGTTTGTCCTCACCGTCACCCCTGAGCTGTTGCGCAGTTTTGCTGAATATCGCGTGCTGTTGTTTGGCGTATTGATGGTAGTGATGATGATCTGGCGACCGCGTGGCCTGATCCGCATTAACCGCAGCGGTTTTGCCGTGCGTAAAGGGGTAGCGCCATGAGCCGTGACGTGATTTTAAGCGTTGAGCATCTGATGATGCATTTTGGGGGGATTAAGGCCCTAAACGACGTCAACCTGGAAGTGGAGCGCGGGTCGATTACCGCGCTCATTGGGCCGAACGGCGCGGGAAAAACCACGGTATTTAACTGTCTTACCGGCTTTTACAAGGCTTCCGGCGGCCATATTCTGTTTAATGCGCGAGGGAAAACCACCAATGTGATTCAGATCCTCGGCCAGAAGTTCCAGCCGGGTGACTGGGTTAAGCCGGCGCAGTTGGCATCACGGGTGTTCTACAAAATGTTTGGTGGTACCCATTTGGTCAATCGGGCAGGGCTGGCGCGAACGTTTCAGAACATCCGCTTGTTCCGTGAAATGTCGGTGGTAGAAAACCTGCTGGTGGCACAGCATATGCTAGTGAACCGTAATCTGCTGGCCGGGGTGTTGAATACTCCCGCTTATCGTCGGGCGGAAAGTGACGCACTGGATCGCGCCTTCTACTGGCTGGAGGTGGTGGACCTGGTCGATTGCGCCAACCGACTGGCGGGGGAAATGTCCTACGGGCAGCAGCGACGGCTGGAGATTGCACGCGCCATGTGTACCGGGCCGGAGATCCTCTGCCTGGATGAACCGGCGGCTGGTCTGAACCCGGTAGAAACCAAGGCCCTGAGTAAAATCATTCGCTTTTTACGTGAGCACCATGCGATTACCATTTTACTGATTGAACACGATATGGGGATGGTAATGGACATTTCTGACAACATTATCGTGCTCGATCACGGTGACGTGATTGCTTTGGGCACAGCGGAACAGATCCAGCACGATGAGAAGGTGATTGCCGCCTATCTGGGTGCCAGCGAGGACGAGGTTCATCTATGAGCGAGCCGCTGCTGGAATTTCGTGAAGTTGACGTGTTTTACGGCGTGATTCAGGCGCTAAAACAGGTCTCATTGCAGGTGAATAAAGGCGAAACCGTGTCGCTGATTGGCGCTAACGGCGCGGGCAAGTCGACGCTGTTGATGTCGATTTTCGGTCAGCCGCGGGTGCGAAGCGGGCATATTTTATTTGCGGGTGAGGATATCAGCCACCAGTCGACCCATTTTGTCGCCTCGGCGGGGATCGCTCAGGCACCGGAAGGGCGGCGGATCTTCCCCGATATGACCGTGGAGGAAAACCTGTTGATGGGGACGATTCCAATCGGTAACAAATATGCTGCCGAAGACTTGCAAAGTATGTTCGATCTTTTCCCGCGCTTAAAGGAGCGGCGCAAGCAGCGCGCGATGACCATGTCCGGCGGTGAGCAGCAAATGCTGGCGATTGCCAGGGCGTTGATGAGCCGACCCAAGCTCCTGCTGCTGGATGAACCCAGTCTGGGCCTGGCACCGATTGTGGTGAAGCAGATCTTTCAGACCCTGCGTGAGTTGGCGCGTAACGGGATGACTATCTTCCTGGTCGAACAGAACGCCCATCATGCACTGAAGCTTTCGGATAGGGGGTATGTAATGGTGAATGGTCAAATTCGACTTAGCGGTAGTGGTGAAGAGCTGCTGGGGAACGAGGATGTGCGGAAGGCGTATCTGGGCGGTATATGAGCGTGTCGGTTAATGCCATAGTAAGAGGCTCCATTTTCTCAACGAATCGTGAGACCCTAAAAACTACGAATAGCAAAAGCCCGGGAATCCTTTTCAGGATGACCGGGTAAAGATAATTTCTTTTTTACAACGTCCCCGGACTTGCTGTAATGTCCCGAAACTTAAATTTGGCTCCTCTGACTGGGATCGCCTTAGCCATTAACTGACTGATTGGTAAGCTAAACCTAAAAATTGGGGTTGTCAAGACCACCAGAATGACCACCAATGGAATGCAATGAAAAACAGATAAATTTACCCCAAATATTTCTTGGCAAAACTAGCTAGCTCCTGCGCTCTGACTGGGTCCCAGCCATTGTTGACTGCAAATTGTCTGATTGCTTCTTCAGATGCTTTAAGTCCTTGCTTTTTCAGGTCAGCAAAAATTCGTTTTGCCCTGTCTTTATCAGATGGGTGGCTAAGTCCTGTTGACATGTTGATGCAGCGACCGAGTCTTAAAATTTCATTACCAATAGGGTCTGGCAATTCTGGTTTTAGGATTTTCCAGGTAGATGGGCCAACTATTTCAGGCTCCCATGTAGATAGCCAGCGTTTACCTTCCTCCACTGACCAAGGTAAAAAGACGATACTATTGATGTTTTGAACACTATCAACAATATCCATGTCTTTATCTGTTAAATATGTAGCTAATACAATGTCATGATTGCCATATATTGGAAAATTTTTAGGGATATTAAACTCTAGTCGAACATTACTACCCAGATCGATAGTTTGACCTTTTATCAATGCCTTTGTTACCTGGGTTCCAAGGAATATTGCTATATCAGAATGAGAAAACGTTCCTTTCGCAGGAAATAGTAGAGATACTCGTTGAAGTCCCGCATCTTTACATAGATGGTAGGCCTTACTTAAGGCAGTTTTTATATTATCTTGATTTGAACCATTATTTTCGATTAGAAATCTGGAAATTGACATAAAAACTCCTTTTAATAAACATTAGGAATAGTAGAAAAGTCTTGGGTTAGGCTGTTATGTGTTCTGTCTTGTGAGCCGTCCCCAGTGCTAAAGCAAGTCATATCAAAAGTCTTCGTCGTCATCCGTTGGCCCATCCTCAATTGCTGGTAAGGCTTCAAGCTGAGATTTGAGTTGTTCATTTAACTGGGAGCCCAATAAGAGAAAAGCTTCAAGCCTTTTTTGCCTTTTTTCCAGTATTCTCCGTTGCGCATTATTGGGATTGTCTGTATTGGCCGGGTTACCTCGTAACTGAAAGATACGAATTTCAAGCAGATCAACATCTTCGTCCAATCCAGCTTTCTGTGCTAACTCCACCCATTCTTGGGATTTATCGATAGCATTCTCTGCTGCTAAAGATAAACAGTAATCAATCAGTATTTTTGCTACAGAATCAATATCCTTAGCGGCGGTTAACCATTTTTGGACCTCACTGGTTTCTTTTTCTACATTAATTAGATCTCGGTAAGGTGAAAAAAATCTCGGTTGCTCATTTTCAGGATCAAGACCTTTTAAGGTTCTTAGAATAGGTTCGAGCTCCTGAAATGGTCTGGTACCAATTGGCAATTCGTATCTGTTAGACCAGAATGACCATATAGAGTCCCTAATCTCCGCTTGTTTAGCTGTACGGACGATGTCGTCTGTACAATGTTCAGCATCATAAATGAGCTCTGCGATATGATGAGCCATCCATCTGCTTAATGTATCAACAGAGTCATTTAGCTCAAGCTCATCAACTAGTTTTTTCCCCAGTTCTATAATTGCCGTATAGCGTGTGGATGGTTCCGTCATTTATTTTTCGAGTTTAATTCTATCTAAATAAAAATCTAAATACTTTTTAGGTCGTTCCTGAAAAGCTCTTTTCTTCCCATAACTGTAAGCATCATGAAAATATTTATGTGCCTCATCGTACTGCTCTAGTTCAAAGCAAACCATTCCCATATTAACTATAGGGCCGGTGTCTATTGAATCTTTTACCTCTAATAATACGTAAGCCCA
The DNA here is from genome assembly GCF_018342065.1 of Citrobacter sp. FP75. GTDB lineage: Bacteria > Pseudomonadota > Gammaproteobacteria > Enterobacterales > Enterobacteriaceae > Citrobacter. Next base: position 672,258 of record NZ_JAFDOE010000003.1, read on the forward strand.
GCTTTTTGCCTTTTCGTAATCACACTTATCAAAATAAGCAGAAAAAAAAACTGGATGCGATCCAATAAGAAGGCATCATCCAACTAGTTCTAGGTTCCGGCACTAATATCCATGCCTTCTCATAATACAGTAGTGCCGAATCAATATCTTTATTATGGCGATACTTATCCCCCTCTAAGACAATTTTATTTATTTCCTCATTCAATGCAGGATCTTTATCATATAAATTGATCATAGTAAGAATTCCTCAGTAATTTGGCTGTTCTGCTGGTCCAACAAATCCGCCGGGATCACGGTATCGTTCAGGTGTTGAACCGCCCCTTGAACGGTTGGTACTGTAATATTCAAGCTCATAGTTATCTGGATCTTTCATCCATGCCCTAACTTCTTTAGATTTAGGGCCAAAATATCCGCCTCGACGATTCCAGTATGTAACGGCGTCTTCAAGATGAGACATATCTGCATCTTTTATATGATACCATTTTCCATTAGATTCAAAAAGAATATCCCTATAACCATCACCCATAATACGCCCGTCTTTACGCATTCTATCTATTACGGCACGACCAATTAACTATTAGGGAGTTAATCATGGCTGAACGCGATTCTACGCCAGAAGTGACCATTTCCAAAACACAGCGCCGGGTAAAAGTCGGTTATGTCAGAGCACGCCACGAAGAGCGTAAAACCGGCATGACCACATATTACTCACAGCATCCCAGCCTGCAACTTAAAGGCGACTGGCTGAGAGAGGCGGGATTTGATACCGGGCGCAGCGTGACCGTGAAGATCTCGGAGGGATGCCTGATCATCATCGCCGATAATGACGAAGTGCAGGAACTGAGGGAAGAACTTTACAGGGTAAAACAGGTGGTTAAGGGGATAAAGGACGGAATGTTTAGTGTGCTGAACAATGGCGGCTAAATAAAAAATAAGCCGGGAAGATTTAAGCACTTTCCGGCTTTATTATTTAATCTAAAAAATCATCTTCTTCGAGATAATAAATAACAGCATCTAACAGGTCTTCATTTGAAGCATCAGGATAATGTTCAAGTTTATTATCTATAATAGCCTGAAACACCTGGTACTCCAGCCATGGCTTATATTTATTTGGCGTATCATCCATTTCATCAAATTCATCATCACTTTCTGCAATATAATAAGATGACGTTCTAATGAAATCGATATTATTTCTAAATGAAGTGTCCACAAAAAAACACCATGGCACATCTAGCTCTTTGTAGATGCGCAACAAACCCTCAAAGCCTTCAATCATTTTCATAATATGAAATCCTTAACGACAACCAGTACCACCACCCCACTTATTACGCCCACCAGAGCCATCAGGATGGTAGATTTTGTGGTAAGTTTTGTGATCAAAATGGTCAACTAAACTTAATACTCCAGTTTTATCTTCATGGTGCCATGTCATACCTTTAGGAGCTGTTGGTTTAAAGTTTCCTCTTGAATTAGGCTGTACATGCTCAACCACTCCGGGATATTTCGTCTGCATTTCTCGTCTGAACGCAGGATCTTTTTGTATCCTTTCATAAACCGACTGATTTCCTCGCCTGAAATGTTCAGCATCTGACAGGTCATATTCAGAAGGATTCAGAGTGTGTTCATGAAATACATTATATTTACCAAGCTCACGCTGACCTTCACCTTTATATAAACCTAAAGGATCGATCCAACTTAATGGATTCGGCGCATAAGCATACAGGTTTAAACCGCCCGCCAGCCCTATCGGATCTGCCGAGATATACCGCCCACTCTCAGGCTCATAATACCGATACCGGTTATAATGTAAACCACTCTCTTCATCAAAATACTGTCCCTGAAAACGCAGCGGATTCCTCACCGAACCGGTCTGTTCACTCCACGCTCCCCACGGCCCTGCGCTCTGCGACCACGCCACGCCGCCGCTCTCATCCGTCAGCCTCATTGGCGCGCCGTTCACGTCGTTGTGATAAAAATATATCCGCTTCTCCGGCTCGCTGAATCCGTCCTTTTCGCTCCAGCGCCGCCCGTACTTTATCAGTGCCAGCGGCTCAAAACTCTGCGGGTAGTAGATGTACTCCTGCACGGCCTGCCCGGTGACCAGACTCTTCAGCCGCTCCTCCCGCGCTCCGCTGCTGCCCGGTTTTCGCATATCACACGCCGCCGTCAGCGTTTCCTGTGCCGGGGCCGTCTCCTGCGCTTCTCCCGCCAGCGCATCCCCGTCCCACCAGAACCACGTCAGGCTGGCGGTGTCTTCACCCGCTTTGACCGTTTTCTTGAATACCCGGCGACCAAGGCCGTCATAACCATATTGTGTGGTGGCGCTGTCGCTGTGCAGTGCTTTCAGTCTCCCGCTGACGTCCCACTCCAGCGTCTCGCTGACAACCTTCTGTGACCACAGGTACGGTGTCCGGCGTTTACGCTTCTCCAGTTGCCCGTTGCGGTTATACCAGTGCTCCAGCGTGACCTGCCGCTCTTCCTCCACCCGGCCATAACACTGCCAGTCGTCCCCGCTGCCGCTGATGTCTTCCCGCAGCCGGTTACCCGCAGCGTCATACACAAAATTTGTTATCCGCCCCAGAACGTCCGTGTGCGCCGTCAGCCTGTCCATCACGTCATGGCTGAAAAATTCCTGCCCCGTCACGCTGTCATTTCGCTGCCGAACGTTACCGTTTAAATCGTAATACCACTCGGTGGCAAACAGCGGCCTGGCCTCCCGGCTCACCCGTTGTGCGCTCAGCCAGCCGTTTTCGTTATAGCTCAGTTCACGCTTCAGCTCCGGCGTAAGCTGCTCTTCACGCAACCGCCCCAGCGCGTCATACACCAGCGCGGTCGCCGGTTCGTCGTTTATCCGTATCTGGCTTAACTGCCCCGCATCGTTGTAGCCGAGCCGCACGCGGTTGCCGCTGTCGCTCTCCCGTCCCGCATACTGACCGGCCTCCGTATAGCCGTGGTGGATGCTGACCCCGTCCTGTACTTCTTCCGTCAGCCTGCCGCCGCTGTCGTAACGCCAGCTCACTTTGCGGTACGGGTTATCGCAGGCCGTCAGTTGCCCACGCTGGTTATAGTCGTAGCACGCCAGCAGCGTATCGTTGTGATACTGCCCGGTAATGCGGCCCTGTTTATCGTGGTGGTAAGTCAGGGTGGTGCCGTCCGGCGCGGTTCTGGCGCTCAGCAGGCTGTCGGCGCTCCACTGGTAGCGTGTATTCTGGCCCCGCCAGTCACGCTCTTCCACAATCCGCCCCAGACTGTCGCGGACTATCTGCCAGCGCTGGTCCATCTGGTTGATGACCGCCACAAGCTGGTCTTCGGTATCATACTCGTAATTGGTACGGCTGCCGTCCGGCAGGGTACAGCCGGAGACTTCGCCAGTGGGGGTATAGTCCAGCCGGGTAATACGCTGGCCGTCGTCATAAGCCACAAGCTGGCCTTCGGCATCGTACTCCAGCCGGATGGCGTTACGGTACGGCAGCTTTGCCTCCGTCAGCCTGTCGGCGCTGTCGTAACGGTAGTCCCGCTGTTCTTTCAGCGCATTCATTTCCGACAGCAGGTTGCCCCGGTTATCATGAACGTATGTCGTTTTCGCCCCGGTGCGCGCCGTCAGTGCGCTGACAAAGCCAAGGCGGTCATACTCCAGCAGTTCGTGGCCCTGTCCAGCGACATCCCTGCGCACCATCTGCCCCAGTTCATCGTAGTGATACTGCTGTTGCACGCCTGCCGGGTCTGTCACGCCGGTCAGATTGCCACGCTCATCATGTCCGAACTGCCAGCAGGCACCTTCCGGGTCGCTGGCCTCTTTCATATGCAGCCCCTGCCAGACCGCCACAAACTCGCTGTCGTCCGGCGCGATTTCCCGGCAGATATTGCCTGCCTCATCATATTCAAAGCGGGTGGTTCTTCTGTCTGGTGAGGTGATGCTGACCGTCTGTCCGAACTCGTCGTAAAGGAAGAACGTCGCACCGCCTTCCGGGTCGATTTCACACAGGGGGAGACGGTCTTCGCTGAAGCGGATGATGGTGGTATGCCCCAGCGAGTTGGTCATCTCCAGCTCATGGCTGAAGTCATTCCACACGAAATGATAGTCATAGTAACCGCCGTCACCCCATGCGTGAATAACGCGCCACGTATCGTCATAGTCATAATGGAAGCGCTGGCCGAGACGGTCGGCGTGGTACTGCATGTAAACCCGTTCCCGCCACGCGAAATGGCGACGATGGCCGTCGCTGTCAGTCTGCCCTGCCAGTTGGTTATCCGGGGTATAGTCATACTGCGTCAGGTCGCTCTGCGTTTCATCACCGTCCGGCCACACCCCGGCCTGGCTGTCACACAGACGAATGCGAACAATGCGCTGGTGCAGGCAGTCAGCTTCGACCCTGCGCCCGGTCAGTGCCTGCGCGGTGTATTCCGTCAGGGTGATACGCCCGGTTTCATAGCGAAAACGCCAGCCGTTGCCGTTGTTGTCTTCCAGCCTGTCCGGACGCAGAACCGACGCGGACGACGCCGTTTCCTGACGAAAGCGCCAGCGGCGGTTTTCCGTCGTTTCTGCATGCCAGTGGCGAACGCCGTCTTCTTCCTCATACCACAGCAGTGCGCCACCCGGCAGACTGCTTACGGCATGGGACTGGCCTGCCTGTTCGGGGATGTCGGCAAAAAACAGTGAACCATCAGCCAGTACAAGCTCATGGTAATCTTCTTCTGTGTGATGGATAAGACGGGTATCTGCCAGCGTTTTCCAGCCATAACTGCACAATCCCTCTTCCTGTACATCCGCTGAACGGTAGTAACGTATCCAGTCCAGAGGCACACGCCCCGACAGCAGGAAATCACGCTGTTCCAGCCTGACGCTGCCGTCACGAATATCGACGGGTTCCGCGCGCAGTACCTTACACTTGAGGAAGCCCGGGTCCATGTTTTTAAAGAGTTTTTGACGGAACTCTTTAAATTTATCCATGAACTTTTTGTAAGCCTTGCTTTTGCCAATGCGCTTGAAAGCGGAAAATCCAACCTTGGTCAACATTGACATCATACTGATGGTCTGCGGCCCACCAACGGAAACATGATGGGGCAGCGCCATATTGACCGTCAGCGGCGCGGTCAGGGAGAGTATGGGCATTTTTTTAGCACGCCGAAGGCGAAACGGCGGAATGATGCCTGCCACGTTACAGCTCAATGTGGGTGACAGGCGACGCGACAGCGGATCGCCATCCACAACGACCGTTTTGCTGCCCATAAACACTTCATCATCGGTCTGGGGGCCGCCGGGGATTTTGGGGGGAGGAACCGGCGCACCGATAAGGATATGGAAGACCTTTCCTTCTGTACCGGCAACAGTACGTCTCAGCCCGTGGATTTTTACCGTCGCCCCGATGATGGGCGCATAGTCCCATACGTCAAAAACCATGGCGATATGCGGCGTGGGCCAGACTCCCGGTGGCAGGGCATAAGAATGAAAATCGATCCCCAGCATCGGGTCAAAATGTTTACTGGCGTTAATGGCCATATGACGGCTCCTCCCTGAATTACAGCGCCCGCATTAACTGGCGCAGAAATACCCTGATTTCATCGCGGTATGTGTCGTCAACAAGGCCCACATACGCCATCAGCAGGGCGGCCAGTACGGCAAGAATTAGCCATTTCTTTTTGTTAAAATTCAGCATGTAATGGCTCCTGAGACGGGGTAAAAATGAGGCCAAACAGTAACGATATATTTTCATCCGTAAGATGTGTGGGGAAAGGCGGCAGTAAAGGGGAAAAGGGCCATTCATCAACGGACTTGTCCAGTGGATGGGCGATTTCAGCCGCTGCCCCCCAGAAGGCATTACTGTATTGACGGGCAAGGCGGAGTACCTGCTGATAAAGCGGTTTTTCCTGACTGAGCATGTGTTCCCGTTCCAGCAAAGTGTTCTGAAACAGCGTTTCCATCCTTTGCGTCAGTTCGTTATCGTGCTGTACTACCGCAGTGGCAATATCATGATGCCCGGCCTGATTCACCGCGTCTTCAGCCTGCTGAATAAGCTCTGCCTGCGCTTTCAGATACCGTTCGGAAAAACTGTCGCTCCGGGATGTGGCTTCGGGTGAAAGCCAGTTGAGCAGGTCGCGGAAAATCTGCATAAATCCCGACTGCGCCCGTTCTTCATCGCTCATGGACAACCCCGCTTTCAACGCTGCGTGATAATGCTGCGCCGTTTTTGCCGGTGGGGGCGTGACCGACATCAGGCTGAATCCGGCCATCCGGTATCCTTCCATCGTCAGCAGCAGGGAAGGGATGTTTTGTGCTTCCTGTGCGGAACGGAAATAGGCATCAGATGCCTGCTCTGGTTTCTTATCCATAAACCATGCATTACCTTCCCCCATCAGGTTCTGGGTGATAAGAAGATGGCGGGGTTCTGGCGGCAGGTCTGCGGAGGTTTGTATAGCAAGACGATAGTTTTTGATGGCATTCTGCGCGTGTTTTTCCTGTAGCCAGCCGCCTGCGATCATGCTAAGCATGATAACCTGTTGGTCGCCCCATCCCTGCTGACGAGCAAGCTCCAGCGCTTTTTGTGCCAGTTGCTCAGTTTGTGCTGCCGAGCCTTTTTTTATGGAAATGAAGGTGTCCGTCATTAGTTGGCGAAAACGCAGCATAGCGGTTCCATCCGACGTGGGCGTTTCATTCAGTGTCTGGCGCATCAGTTCATCTTCACTGATATCCGGCGTCAGCAAGCGTGCATTTTCCGGGAACCGGGTCAGAAGCCATTGCCAGTCAGGGTTCTCATGGGTATCAATAAGGAGCAGACGAAAACGAGACGTTCTGGTGGCTATGCTCTGACACAGGTCGTCAATAAACTGCCGATGAGAATCCGCATGGCTGACAGAAGAGGCGGTCAGGATCACGGACAGATAGCGCAGATAATCCTGATGATAATGTGCAAAGTCGCTCATTAAAGCATGCAACGTATCTGCCTGGTAGCAGGGAAGCGAGCCGACAGGCTGCCAGCGTGGTTCGGGAAACGCCGAGACATTCACTCGTTCAATAAACTCTTCTTCCAGGCCATGAGAATATCCATAGCGTGTATCAAACGGCGTATTAAAACGAATGAACAGATCGGGCGTCGTAAAGTCATTTTGCTGCTCTTCCTGTAGGGCAAAGAACACATGTATCAGACGATCTGAATCAGCAGGCGTGCGCCAGATAAAAATACGGGCATTCTCGTCGTCACTGGCTTCCAGCCAGAGGCGTTCCAGTTCTGCCAGTTTTCGCTCAACAGCATTTTTGTTTCCCGACATTTTCCTTTCCCATTAAAATTGCTGCGGGCAAATCAATTTAACGTGATTTCCTTGCCTTCGACCTTCACTTCGCCTGAAGCAATAAACGTGAATTTCACCCCATTCAGCGTAACGGAACCATCGTTCTTGATTTCCAGCTTTGCCGCTCCACAGGTAATGGTGATGGTATCGCCTACCGTCAGATCCAGTTTTCCGGCGATATCGGTTGTCTGGTTGCCTTCCTGTACAGTGAGGAACCGGTCGCCCTTGATGGTATTTTTTTGCCCTCCATTCTGGATGGTATTGGTCTCCCCGCCATCTTTTACCGTTACGCTATGCCCGTTAGCGACAAAAAGGGAACGCTGACCGGTATTGACCTTGATATGTTGTTCGCCTTTTTCGACCGTAACTGCATGGCTACCTTCGGTAATCGTTCTGGTACAATCCTTTTTTACCGTGGTATGTTGCTCATTGTTGACATCAAGCCTCTGATCATGGGTGATAGTGGTATGATCGTCGTGTTTCACCTCAGTAGTGCGGTCATTTTCCACTACGGTATGCATGTCCTTCTGTGCATGCATTGACAACAATTCCTGCCCGGTCGCATCCTCGAACATCAGCTCGTTATAGCCACTGCCTTTGTAGGTTTTGGAGCGCAGGGTCATCTGGGTTTTGGTGCCAGGCAGGCCGCCGGGGGATTTGTTATCCGCGTGGTAGGTGCGGCCTGTGATGATGGGCTGGTCAGGGTCGCCGTTAAGAAAGTCAACGATGACTTCCTGTCCGACGCGCGGAATGGCGAGATTACCAAAACCGGCTCCGGCCCATGCCTGCGAAACGCGTATCCAGCAGGAACTGCTGTCATCTACCGGATTGTATCTGTCCCATGTGAACTTCACCCGCACCCGTCCGTGCTCGTCACAGAAAATTTCCTCCCCCGGAGGTCCGGTAACGACCGCCGTCTGGGGGCCGTCCATCTGCGGCTTGGGCAAGGGGGTCGGTCGCCACGTCAGCTTACCGGGGATGACCTGAAAATCATTGCTCAGCGAGGTGCCCGCGCCTTCATAACCAATCAGCGCCTGCGGCTGCGAGCCGCGCAGCGTGCTGCTGACGACCTGCCACTGTACGTTCAGGTCCGCGCGGGGATGCGCTTTAAGCTCAAACCGCACACCGGGACGCAGTTTCGGCGAGTCAGTGACACCACTCACGGTTTCTGCGTTATTGCGCAGCCCTTCTGTCTGATAGCGGGTAAACGCCTGTCCGTGGGCTTCATCTTTGAAGCGTCCAGGATAGTCAAAGAATTCATATATCGGATACTGCGCATCCAGGTTGTCGCCATCATGGCTGAAGCTGCCCGGCCATGATGGGGTCTTAAAGGTGTAATCCTGCGTGGTGACTGACGCAGGACGAATTTGCGCGCTACGGCGAAACTGCGTCACGTGGTAGAGCGTGGTTTCTTCACCGGGTGAAGGGTGATAGTTCAGCGATTCGCTGTCCGGCAGGCCCCCGGCGCTGTCGCACAGGATAAGCTGCTGTACACCATCGCCTTCTTCTTCGTAAGTGAATATTCCTTCTTCGGCCAACAGGCGGGTGATGAAGGCGTAGTCGGTTTCCATAAACTGTACGCAGAACTCACGTTCCGGATGGTCAGCAGACAGACGGGACTGCCACTGCGTGATCAGCATTTCACCGAACAGGGTCGAAACGATACCTTCAATATCGGTATTCTGGAAGATGCGGCTGTTGCGCCGCAGGGCGCTGCGCCAGAAGGGGGGATGAATATGCAGGATGTACTGCGTCTGGTGTTTACCGGTATCGCCCTGTTCACAGGCGGTGACGATGCCCCGTATGCTACGCTGTCGGATATTGTCCCGAAAAATAGTCAGGGTGGCGTTGCTTTCCAGAAGCTGGTCCAGCGGGATGGCCGGATTGCTACTGGCGGCGGTTACGTTCAGTGTGAACAGCGATGAGAGGGATTCCTGATGATGAAACTCCACCACGGCAAAGGTTTCGTCTTCCTGACCTTCAACATCCAGCGTAAAATGTGTTCCATATGCGGGCATAAAATATCCTTATCACCGGCAAACAGTCTTTGAACAGCGAAATCTCCTGATGGATGGCAGGAGATTTCGCGCTTTTACAGTTAAGATTCGAGCGGCGCACGCCAGTCGTCAGATCCTGAGGTCCCGGCAGTCACGTGTTCCCACTCAATTTTCCGGTAGGCCAGCGAGACTTTAATTAACTGAGTAAACTCCCGCTTGTTCGCGTCCTGACAGTGTGGCATATGGCAGTCGATATCCACGATGGTGGAATCCGTCAGGCGAGTGGTGAAGAAATGCTCCTGTTTACCTTCAATCGAAGTGCGATACCAGTGCAGCTCGGTCGTCGGCAACATTTCGCCGGATGCCAGCGCGTTATACAGCAGAGGAACCGCTTTGTTCAGCGCGACGGTAAAAATGAAAGGTTTGTGCGCACGCTGACCAGCAGGCTGACCGGATTGTGGGTCAGTAGGAACGGTGACATTATGCTGAAATTCCTGAACCAGCATCTCGTCTTCATGCCCCTGTACGTAGATGTTACCAACAGAGGGGGCGGTAAATGCTCCCTGAGTAATGTTCCCCTGAGTTTGCCCTGTAATAGATATGTAACACGGTGTTGGCATTTTGTAGACTCCTTTTTACACTTGTTTTACGATTATTGACGCAGCAGTTTTATCCATAATTACAAGCAATATCTCCCGGTCAATTATTGAAACGAGTAATTGTCTTATTTAAACCAATAAAACAATTTAGAGAAAATAGAACCACTCTCCACATAATTATGCCAACCTTCACGGTTGAATTAGATAGGTGTTTTTAGAGAAAAAAGAAATCAATAAGAATATTACATTCTCATTTTCCCTTAATGAATCACTCAGCGATTCTGGCATTGATATTTATTAAAATTTGACATTTACGTCTCATAAACATCTCTCAACTCGTTTTTTTCAGTATGTGTCACAAGCATGGCAAAATATATGATTCAGATCACGTTACCGGATCTAAAATTCGATATGTTACTCTCCAAAGGGAGGAGTGGTTAAATGATTAATTTGATAAATACATTGCAAAGTATATTCATTTTACCAATAAATCAATGAGTTATTTATTGGTTAAATATTTCATTTCAATTTTATTCATCGCGGTAATAGAATTGAAAATTAGAAACTGATTGCTGAAAAGATATTAGATGACATTTTCACTAATTAAGGATTACAGACATGAGCAGTAGTAAAAGCGACGGAAGTGTCGCTCCGAAAGAGAGAATTAACGTCCGCTATACCCCGAAGACAAACGGTGAAGTATCGGAAGTTGAGTTGCCGCTGAATATGCTGATTGTTGGCGATACAGGTAAAATAGATGATACACCGTTAGATGAGCGTAGTACGGTTTCTATTAATAAGAATAATTTTAATTCTGTTATTGCTGAGGCGGGTATCAGTCTGAATTTTAATGTACCAAATCTGCTCAACAACAAAGCTGACGAAGAGATTAATGTCCATATGGATATTAATGCGCTGGATGATTTTTCTCCGGATAACATCGCCAGACAGGTCCCTGAAATGAAGAGGTTGCTGGAGCTGCGTGAGGCGCTTGTCGCCCTGAAGGGGCCAATGGGAAATCTCCCGGCGTTTCGCGCCCAGATTCAGGCTTTGCTGGATGATGAAAATTCCCGCGAGCAGCTTCTCAACGAACTGGGTGTTATGAATAAAGATTAATCAAAAGGATAGCCGTATGTCTTTACAGGAACAGGAATTACCCGTTGCAGAACCGCTCTCTGCGCCGCCCGCTTCACTGCTGGATGCCATTATGGCGCAGGCGCGCATCGAGCCGGAATCAGAAGGTTATGATATTGCTCGTCAGGGGGTTGCCGCCTTCATTGCCAGTATGCTGGAAAGCGGTGACCGACAGGAACCCGTTAACAAGCTTGCTGTGGACAGTATGATTGCCACAATTGACGAGAAACTGAGCAAGCAGACGGACGTCATCAATCATGACGAGAATTTTCAAAAGCTGGAGTCATTCTGGCGATCAGTGAAAACAACCGTTGATCGCACTGATTTTCGGGAAAATATTCAGATCCACATACTGCATGCAACGAAAGAAGAGCTTTTGGATGATTTCTCCTTTGCGCCGGAAATCACTCAGTCCGCGTATTATAAACATGTTTATTCCAGTGGTTACGGCGTGTTTGGAGGCGAACCCATCGCCGCAGTGATTGGTGGCTATACGTTTAATAACACCACGCCGGATATGAAGTTACTCCGCTATCTCAGTAGCGTCGGGGCAATGGCGCATGCGCCGTTTATTTCTTCCGTCTCTCCGACGTTCTTTGGCCTGAAGTCATACACTGAGCTGCCTCAGATTAAAGATCTTTATGCCGTATTTGAAGGACCGGCTTACGCCAAATGGCGTTCTTTACGGGAGTCTGAAGATTCACGGTATCTTGCGCTGACGGCACCACGTTTTCTGTTGCGCTTGCCTTATTCTCCGATTGAGAACCCCATTAAATCGTTTAACTATCATGAAGATGTCACCGGTAGCCATGAGGATTTTCTCTGGGGTAATACCGCATTCTTGCTGGCATCCAGTATGACCGAAAGTTTTGCCCGGTATCGCTGGTGCCCAAATATTATCGGGCCGCAAAATGGTGGCGCGGTAAAAGACTTGCCCGTACATCTGTTTGAAGCAATGGGACAAATTCAGGCAAAAATCCCGACAGAAGTATTGATCACCGATCGACGTGAATTCGAACTTGCTGAGGAAGGTTTTATTACCCTGACAATGCGTAAAGGCAGTGATAATGCGGCATTTTTCTCGGCCAACTCTGTACAGAAACCCAAACGTTTCCCAAATACGCCCGAAGGTAAAGCCGCAGAAACCAACTACAAGCTGGGCACACAATTACCTTACATGTTTATTATCAACAGGTTAGCTCATTACATTAAAGTATTGCAACGTGAGCAAATTGGTTCATGGAAAGAGCGTTCAGATCTTGAACGTGAGCTGAATAACTGGATCAGGCAGTACGTTGCCGATCAGGAGAATCCGCCAGCAGATGTTCGTAGCCGCAAGCCCCTGCGCGCCGCAAAAATCGAAGTGCTGGACGTTGAGGGCGACCCCGGCTGGTACCAGGTAGCAATGTCAGTACGTCCCCACTTTAAGTACATGGGCGCAAGCTTTGAGCTTTCTCTGGTAGGCCGCCTGGATAAGGAATAAAAACCTTTATGATCAGGGAACGTGAACGCAACAGTATCGCAAGTTTATTTGACCGTCTGGATGAAGCGACAGGGTTGCGTCCACCTTCTTTCGGCATTCAGGCTGTGCGGGACTCGATTAAACGTAATCTGCATAACGTACTGAATACCCGCCCCAGTAGCTGTCAGAGTGCGCCGGAAATGGGAATATCAGATCCGGGAAGTGAGGAGTTGGCACGTGGCAGCTTTCAGGACGCTCAGATAGAAAAGATCAAAGCCTGCATTGAACATTACGAACCCCGGATCGCTCAGGTCGATGTCGTCATGGGCGATCCAGATGAAAATAGTCCGCTGGATCTTTGTTTCCAGGTTACGGCTTTTGTTGATATCGAAGGGTTAAAGAACGTGCTGGAATTTAATGTGTACCTTAGCAGCCAGCATTACAGGATGGATTAACGACGATGACAATGGAAGAACGCTATTTTCGGGAAGAGCTGGACTATATTCGTCAGCTTGGGAAGCTTCAGGCGAAGGAAAAACCCCATCTGGCGCGGTTTCTGGCGGAAAAAGGTACCGATCCCGATGTGGAGCGTCTGATTGAGGGATTTGCATTTTTGGCAAGCACAACGCGTGCAAAAATTGACGATGAGTTTCCCGAACTGACGCACAGTCTGATTAGTGCGCTCTGCCCCAACTATCTTCGCCCGACGCCCTCAATGACCATTATTGAATATACGCCGGACGCGAGTACTATCACCACACCAGTCAAAGTTGTCCGCGGTGAGCAGGTGAAAAGCAAGTCCGTGACGTTGAACTCGGACGATGAGCTTTACAGTGACGACGACCGCGAACTACCGCCTGCCTGTACGTTCACTCTTAGCCGGGACGTATGGTTGTTACCTCTTCGGGTCATATCAGTAGTAAATAACAGTAGTCATGCGCTGGGAACTATTGATATTACCTTTGCCTGTAATCCCAAAATCAGTTTAGCGACACTGGATCTGAATAAGTTGCGCTTCTGGCTGGGCAATGATGATAATTACACCCGCTGGCAGCTTTATCTGTGGCTGTGCCGCTATAACAGCGGGGCCGAGTTGATTATTAATGATAAGACTCTGTCATTGCCCGATTTCAGCTTGGCCCCTGTGGGTTTCAATAAGCAGGATGCGTTGCTGCCTTATCCTAAAAATGTTTACAGCGGCTACCGGATTTTACAGGAGTATCTGTGCTATCCGGACAGTTTCCTCTTTTTTGACGTCAGCGGTATTCAGACGCTTCCGGCTGAACTGACGGCTGAGCATTTCACCCTTCGTCTCCATTTTTCACAGCCGCTTCCGGTTGACAGCAAAATCCGGGAAAACTCAATGCGCCTGTACTGCGCGCCTGCGGTTAACCTGTTTGTTCATCATGCAGAAGCGATAGCGTTACAGGACGGACGGATTGAGTACCCGCTATGCGCCAGCCTTAAGCGCCCGGATTGCTATGACATTTTTGCCGTAAAACAAGTTTCCAGCAAACTGCGCTCTGCCAGCAAAGGCCGTGCGGAGATGGTGACAAAGGAATACCCCGAATTTAACGGTTTTCAGCATCAGGTAGAGTATGCCCGCCAGCGGGAGGTCATTTACTACCAGCACCGTAAAAAAACATCGCTGTTTCGTCAGGGATTTGATCACTTTATTGCTTTCGTGCTGGCTGATAGCAACAAGCCAGAAGACTATTTGCTGAAAGACGAGGTGGCGTCGGTCAGCCTGATTTGTACCAGTCGAGAACTGCCTGTAAAACTACAGCCGGGGGATGTCTGCATCCCTGCGGGTAAAAAAACCGCCGCTGCCCCATTCAGGAATGTAACTAAACCCTCAACGCCGCTCTGGCCGGTACAGGACGGAAGCCTTCACTGGTCACTGCTGTCGTGTATGAACCTGAATTATCTGTCGCTACTGGATCTTGATGCGATGAAGAAGATCCTGCATATCTTCGATTTGCCGGGTATCCATCACCCACAGTCGGCAAGGTTGTCACAACAAAAACTGGACGCGATAGAACGTATTGATACCCGACCTGTCGATCATCTGTTTAAGGGCGTCCCCGTTCGTGGTCTTGCTACCACGCTGTATATCAATCCCCAGCCGTTTGTCTGCGAGGGTGAGATTTTTCTGCTGGGCACCATGCTTTCTTTTTTCTTTTCTTTGTATGCCAGCGTCAACAGTTTTCATGAACTGAGCATTATTAACATCCGTACTCAGGAGAGCTATACATGGGCGGACAGAACCGGCCAGCATGCCCTGATGTAGATGCGGCTGATGGTGTTTACAGCGAATTTTCTGTCGATGATATCAATTTTCGTCGCCAGAACTTTTTTTCGCTGGTTGATGCAATTTATCGGTTTACTGGCAAACACAATGACGTTTCGCTGGCGACAGACCCTGATAAGGATGTTGTGCGCTTTGAAGCCGATACCCGTATTTCATTCCCTGGTAGTGATGTAGTCAAGGTGACAAAAAACAGTTGCGGTCAGTATGTTGTCACCGTGGCGTTTTCCGGTCTGCACGGCAGTCAGTCGCCGTTGCCAGGATACTATCTGGATAAGATTGCGTGGGATCGTTTTCAGGGTGAAAGCGGGGTTGCGGATTTTTTCGATCTGTTTTCTCACCGGATGATCCAGTTCATCTGGCACATCTGGCGTAAGTATCGCTGGCATATCTGTTTTAACAACGGCGGTACGGATGAGTTTACGCAACGCATGTATGCCCTTGTCGGACTTGGTAACCAGAGCCAACGCGATCGTCTGGCTATTAATCACAGCAAGATGCTGGCGTATGCCGGGGTGCTGGCTGGTCCCGGTCGATCGCCAGAAATTATCTGCGATCTGGTTTCCCATTGTTTTGACCTTGAGGATGTGATGTTAGAGAGCTGGCAGTTGCGTAAGGTCGATATTCCGCCCTCACAGCAAAACAGGCTGGGAAGTTACCTGCAACGGGACTGGCAAAAAATGCCGCGTTCAGTGTTGGGGAAAAACTTGACGCTGGGTGGACGTGTGCCGGATCGAAGCGGCAAGTTTTTATTGTGTATCAGGGGATTATCACGCGAGCGTTTCCTTTCATTTTTACCCAATGGCGACAGCTTCCTGCCATTGACCATGTTTGTGGCATTTATTTTACGCGATCAACTGGCATGGGATCTGCGACTGGAAATGGCCCCGGACCAGATTGGTGGTATGCGTCTGGGTGAGGAGAAAACCTCCCGCCTTGGCTGGACCACCTTTATTGGCCAGCCAGAAGTATGCCCTGGCGTTACGATTCAGGTCCGGGCATAAAAAACAACAACCGACAGGGAGTATCAGAACAGAATGCCAGAGCAGAACCAGGATCAACACACTCAGCCAGTACTGACGTTACAGGTCATGAACGGCAATGAACTGGAAAGCGGACGCGCTGCAAAGTGTGTGTTTACTCTACAGGGGGGCGATGTGGGTCATGCCAGTCAATGTCACTGGTCGCTTCAGGATCGCAGGCAGTCGATTGCTGAATGTGCCTTTATTATTCGCTGGCAGGACGGCACATTCTGCCTGAAAAGCCATGTCGCTAATCTGGAAATTAATCAGGCTCCCATTGCGCAAAATGCTGGTCTGGTACACCTGCGTCAGGGTGACGAACTGCGGCTGAACAGCCTAATCCTCAAAGCGTTCATTGGCAGCGTCACACAGTATGAAGAACAGATGGCAACGCCGGAAACCATCGTTACCAACAGCGATCGCCTGACAGATTTGCTGGCTACTGAAGGCCTGCCAAAATATGAGGATTCCGGCGTTTACCGGGAAATTGCGCCAACCGTCGTCAGTGGTTTTACACAGGATCCACTTGCCGCGCTACAGGCTGAAAGTCTGACGACGGGGCACCATCATACCGGACATGACCCGTTGTCAGTAACACCCCCCATGTCCGATCTGGCGGATAACGGAGGGCTGGATAATCACTTTATGGATTTGCCGCCGGTTGAAGCCGATGAACTGCCGGATCTGGTTGATATGGCTCGGCAACATGTTGCTGTGACGCCACTGATGCGGGGTCTTGACTGCGCACTGCCATTACGTGATTCACAGGATGCCAGTGACTTTCTGGAGGAAATGGGGCGGGCAATGCAGGCGACTGTTAAAGGGTTACTTAACCTGCAACATCAAAAAAACAGCCTGTCTGATAAACATTTACGCCCACTGGAAGACAATCCGCTGCGTCTGAATCTGGACTATGAAACCGCCCTCAGTGTGTTGTTTGCCGAAGGGAAAAGTCCGGTTCATCTTTCTGCACCTGCCGCCATTGCTGAGAGCCTGCGTAACGTTCGCCACCATGAAGAGGCTAATAAGGCCGCGATTGTCGAAGCGCTGCGCGTCATGCTGGACGCCTTCTCTCCCGCCAGCCTGATGCGCCGCTTCGCCCTGTATCGCCGCAGCCATGAACAACGTCAGGAAATGAATGATACATGGGCATGGCAGATGTACTGCAATTACTACGATGAACTGGCCTCCAGCCGCCAGCAGGGCTTTGAGATGCTTTTTAACGAGGTCTATGCGCAGGTGTATGACCGCGTGCTGCGTGAGAAACAGCGGGAGCCGGAAGTATGAAATGGCGCAGTTTGTCCGGTGCGATGCTGCTGCTGTTGATCGGAACCCTGAGCGGTTGTGAAACAGTGAAGAAGGTTTCGCAGGTGATTTCCAATCCGGATATTCAGGTCGGCAAGCTGGCAGATCAGCCTTCGGAGCTGACCATCACCATGCTGACTGAACCGGACACGAATCTCAATGATAGCGGAGAAGCCACCCCTGTTGATGTTCAGTTGATTTACTTAAGTGACGACTCAAAGTTGCAGGCGGCTGATTATGACCAGATCGCCACCACTCCGCTGGATAATGCGCTGGGGAAAAACTATTTGGATCATCAGGATTTTAATCTGCTGCCGGACACGATGAAAACGCTGCCGCCAGTAACGCTGGATGAAAAAACGCGCTTTATCGGTGTGGTCGCTTACTTTTCTGACGATCAGACTACGCAATGGAAACAAATTGAACCTGTCGCGAGCACAGGTCATCACTATCGCCTGCTGGTGCACGTGCGCGAAAGCAGCATTGAGATGAAAAAAGAGGAACAATAACAATGGCGATGAAAAATAAAGTCATCTGGCAGGAAGGCCTGTTCATTCAGCCGCAGCATTTTCAGCAACAGCAGCGTTTCAATGATTATCAACTGGCCACTCGTCTGACATCAATGGCGGGTTTTGCATGGGGATTCAGCGAGTTATCCATTAACCAGCAGCATCTGCTACAGGGGAAAATCGTACTGGATAAAGCGGTCGGGTGTATGCCCGACGGTACGGTATTCTCCCTGCCCGATCAGGATGTGTTGCCCGTACCGTATCAACCTGTAGCGTTTGATACAGAAGAAAGCCGGACGCTGTATCTGGCGTTGCCCGTCAACCACGATGCGATTAATGAAATTGCCGGACGGCACAGTACCGGACAGGGGAACGGGCGTTACCGCCTGAACTATACGGATGTACGCGACCAGCACACCGATGAAGGTAATGCCATACAGCTGGCGCTGGGACAGTTGTTGCCGCATATTGTCACCGGCGCAGAAGATTTAAGTTCATTTACCACTTTGCCCCTGTGTCGGATTCTGGCTCGCGATACAAACGGTTCACTGTTGCTTGACTCCTCTTTTATCCCAACCTGCCAGACTATCAAGGCCAGTCAGGTACTTACCAGTTTTCTGGAAGAAGTTCAGGAGACTATCAGTAACCGCACCGGGGATCTGGCAAAGCGTATTGGCTCCCCTGAGCAGAGTGGCATTGCTGACGTAGCGGAATTCATGATGCTACAGATGTTAAACCGCAGTCAGGGACGTTTTTCTCATCGTAAGAACCTCAGCGTTTTACATCCAGAAACGCTGTATCTCGATCTGGCAGAACTTCTGGGAGAACTGATGACGTTTACGTCAGCAGCACGCATTCCCTGTGAGTATGATGTTTATAACCATCACGACTTGACCACCTCGTTCCACAGGTTGCTTCTCGCTGTGCGCAGGGAACTAGGCATAGTATTGCGGCCACGAGCACTGAACCTGCCGCTGTCGAAAAATGAGGGAATTTATCAGGCCACGATCAACGATATGCAACTGTTGCAGGATGCCAGTTTTGTACTGGCAGTCTACGCACAGACTCCCCACGATCAGCTTCTGCGTCAGTTTGTTCAACAGTCCAAAGTGTCGTCACCGGAAAAAATTCGCAACATGGTCAGCGTACAGGTACCGGGGATACAGCTCAGGCCTCTATCCTCTGCTCCGCGTCAGTTGCCTTTCCACGCCAATTATATCTATTTCAGCTTGGATAAAACGGGCAAAGAATGGGCCGACGTGGCCGTCAGTGGTGCGATTGCCCTTCATGTGTCGGGTACCTTCCCGGCGCTGGATATGCAACTGTGGGCAGTGAGAGGGTAAACCATGAGCGAACTATCCCCCTTCCTTTTTGAAACAGAAGAGGCGGAGCGACAATACCGGTTGCCATTTCGCGGTCACAGTCTGAATAACATGATCGACGCCGCGACCCCTCTACTGGGCATGGCAATGCGGCTGAAGGGTATGGAAAATCAGCCACTGCCGGAATATCTGTTCAGTCAGGTCGTTACCGATGTGCAGGTCGTCGAGCAACTGCTACAGGAGCAAGGCTATGAGCCGGGCGTCATCATTTCGTTTCGCTACGTGCTATGTACTTTTATTGATGAAGTAGCGCTGGGACACGGCTGGTCAAGCCAGAACGAGTGGATAAAACAGTCGCTGTTGGTGCATTTTCATAATGAAACGTGGGGCGGCGAGAAGATATTCATTTTACTGGAACGCCTTATCCGCGAACCAAAGCGCTATCAGGACTTACTTGAGTTTATGTATCTGTGTTTTTCGCTCGGTTTTCGCGGTCGTTACAAAGTTAGCTCCCGACAGCCGCAATCTTTGAACGAATTTGAACAGATATTTCGTCGTTTACATCATGCCATCCATCAATTGCGTGGAGACGCGCCGTTTCCCGTGTTGCATCAGGATAAGCAAGGGGCTGGAAGTCGTTACAGTCTGATTAAGCGGCTGGAAATTAAGCATCTACTGGCAGGCGGTCTGGTGCTTCTGGCTCTGGTCTGGTTGTTCTATACCCTGCAGCTCAATGCACAGACTCAGGATATTTTGCAGCAGTTAACGCATCTGTTGCGCTAAGGAAGGGATTTTTATGATTCAGATTGAGTTGTCTTCTCTGGTTAAACGTCTTAATCCGTTTACAAAACAGGCGCTGGAAACGGCGGCTTCAGAGTGTATGAGCCAGCAGGCAGCGGAGATCACCGTTGCACACGTTATGCTACAGATGCTCGCCATCCCACGCAGTGACCTGCGCACGATTGTTGAAAAGGTGGATATTCGTGTTGATGAACTGCGTCAGGCGTTGACGGTAGAGTATTACGCCACGACCAGAACAGCAGACAGCTATCCTACATTTTCGCCACTCCTGGTTGAATGGTTAAAGGACGGCTGGCTACTGGCTTCAGCCGACATGCAGGCGACGGATCTGCGCGGAGGCGCTTTGTTACTGGCCCTGCTACATTCGCCGTTGCGTTATGTGCCGCCAGTTGCTGCACGGCTACTGACTACCATTAACCGTGATCTGTTGCAGCAGGATTTTACTGCATGGACAAAGGAGTCTGCCGAATCAGTGGTGCTGACAGACGGTCAGCCCAGTCTCCGTACAGGGATGGCCGGAGAGGAAAGCCTGCTCGCCCGTTACGCTAAAAATATGACCGCTGATGCCCGCAACGGTAAACTCGACCCGGTACTGTGCCGTGATAACGAAATCGACCTGATGATCGATATCCTCTGCCGCCGTCGCAAGAACAACCCGGTGGTGGTGGGTGAGGCTGGCGTCGGTAAAAGTGCATTGATCGAAGGACTAGCGCTGCGGATTGTCGCAGGTCAGGTGCCGGATAAACTGAAAAATACAGATATCATGACGCTGGATCTGGGGGCGCTCCAGGCAGGGGCATCAGTCAAGGGTGAATTTGAAAAGCGCTTTAAAGGATTGATGTCTGAAGTTATTCAGTCTTCTGTTCCCGTCATTCTGTTTATTGATGAAGCACATACATTAATTGGCTCAGGCAATCAGCAGGGTGGGCTGGATATCTCCAACCTGCTGAAACCGGCGCTGGCGCGCGGTGAGCTAAAAACTATTGCTGCCACCACGTGGAGCGAATACAAAAAATATTTTGAGAAAGACGCGGCGCTGTCGCGCCGCTTCCAGTTAGTCAAAGTTAGCGAACCGAATGCTGCGGAGGCCACCATCATTCTGCGTGGACTCTCGGCGGTGTATGAGCAGTCCCACGGTGTACTGATTGATGACGAGGCATTACAGGCCGCAGCCAGTCTAAGTGAGCGCTACCTTTCCGGGCGTCAGTTGCCAGATAAAGCCATCGACGTATTGGATACTGCCTGCGCTCGCGTGGCGATCAATTTATCCTCTCCCCCCCGACAAATTTCCGCACTGGAGACACAGTGCCGCCAGTACGAAGCCGAAATCAGACAACTGGAACGGGAGCAACGTATCGGCCTGTTTCATAATGCCGCCTACCGTGATGAACTGCATCAGAAGCATGAAATCGCGAAGAAGGATCGTCAGGAGCTGGAAGAAATATGGCAACAGCAGCGCGCGTTGGTACAACAAATTATCGCCCTGCGCCATGATTTACTGGGTGCCAGCCTACACGATAATGCGGATTCGCCTTCGACGATGACTGATGATGCACCAGCGACACTACCAGAAAAGCGTAATCACCTGATAAAGCTGATGGCAGAGCTGGACGTCACGCACAATAAGCAACGACTGGTTTCTCCTCATGTGGATAAAACACAAATCGCTGCTGTGATTGCCGAATGGACCGGAGTGCCGCTTAACCGGCTTTCTCAGAACGAAATGTCAGTGATTACTGACTTACCGCATTGGTTGGGTGACACAATCAAGGGACAGGAACTGGCGATTAAGCACCTGCACAAACATCTGCTGACGGCGAGAGCCGATCTGCGTCGTCCGGGCCGTCCGCTGGGCGCATTTTTACTGGCCGGACCGAGCGGCGTCGGCAAAACCGAAACCGTGCTGCAACTGGCTGAGCTGTTATATGGCGGACGTCAGTATCTGACCACCATCAATATGTCAGAGTTTCAGGAAAAACACACCGTTTCACGGTTAATCGGCTCGCCTCCGGGCTATGTCGGCTATGGCGAGGGGGGCGTGCTCACCGAAGCCATTCGACAGAAGCCCTATTCTGTGGTGTTGCTCGATGAGGTGGAAAAAGCACATCCGGATGTGCTGAATCTGTTTTATCAGGCCTTTGATAAAGGTGAAATGGCGGACGGCGAAGGCAGGCTGATCGATTGTAAAAACATCGTGTTCTTTCTCACTTCCAACCTCGGTTATCAGGTGATAGTCGAGCATGCAGATCATCCGGAGCTGATGCAGGAAGCGCTGTACCCGGTTCTGGCCGATTTCTTCAAACCCGCATTGCTGGCACGGATGGAAGTGGTGCCGTATCTGCCACTGTCGCGTGAAACGCTGATCACGATCATCGCCGGTAAGCTTGCCCGACTGGATGGTGTTTTACGCTCACGCTTTGGTGCAGAAGTCATCATCGATCCGACAGTAACTGATGAAATTATGTTGCGCGTCACCCGCGCGGAAAATGGCGCCCGAATGCTGGAGTCCATCATCGATGGTGAAGTTTTACCACCACTTTCCCTGTTGTTGTTGCAGAAAATGACATCCGGCACGGCTATTGCGCAGATATGCCTGACCGTTAAGGACGGCAGATTTATGGCTGAAATCACCGATGCGGAGGATTACAACACTGCTGGTGTACCCGAGCCGGAATTTGTCACAGAGGAAGCCGAAGCGTGATGAGCCTTCGATTCGCAGCCGGTCTGTGGGGGTTAACCCTGTTATCCGCCGTAACACTAGCCCAGGAGGGTACTCCGGTGCCGGATAACAGGGCAGAGTTGCTGCGGGCAATGCAAACCTGTCGCGCAGAGCCTGCCGCGCTGGTACGCCTGGATTGCTATGATCGTCAGCTTCCACCTGACCGTACGGATTTCTCCGGTGCACTGGTTAAAGCACAATCACCGGGAGATGCCTGGCAGCGCGCCATTGAGCAGGAAAAGCAACGTACGGAACACGATACTGCCTTTTTGGTGACAAAAAACGAGGGGGAAAACACCGCTGTCATCATCACTACACCCGCACTCGGCAGCATACCGCCGCGACCGGTGCTGATGTTCAGTTGTGTGGACAATATCACTCGAATGCAAATTGCGCTGCCGCGCCCCTATAAGGGTAATGATATCCCGGTGGTACTGCGTACTGATGCTGGTCAGTTTCACACTCGCTGGTTTGTCCGTGAGAACGGTTATCTGCTGGAAGCCAGTCGTGGCCTTGCCGGTATTGACGAGATCAGACAGCTTTTCGGCTCAAAAACGCTGACGATAAATACCGGTATGGATGGCGCGACCAGACAACTGACATTTACCATTTCGGGTCTGACACAAACCCTGATACCCCTGCGCGAAGCCTGTCACTGGGCCGGACAGGACAGGAAAGGAGAATAACCATGGCCGAATATTCCCCGGATGACTGGCTTAAAGCCCTGCTGGCCGAATTGCCAGACGAAAAAATAAGTCAGGCTGTTAGTGACGATAACGCCCTCTGGATCAACATTGAAGAGAACGTTTCCCTGTTGGGGTCGCTGACTCACAGTCAGATTGATATCGCTGAAATTCGCCGTCAGGCGCTGACGCTGCTGGAAACGGAATGTAAAGACTTTCGGGTAATGGTACATCTGTTGCGCACATTGCAACATGGCGGTGGTGCGGCAGAACTGCTACTGGCGGCACAACTGCTGACGCAGTATGTACAGCATTACTGGCAACAGGCATGGCCGAAAAACCAGACGCATAAAATCCGCTTCGCACAACAGGTGATTAAACGGTTTGAAACCGCGTCAGGCAGTTTTAGCCGTGGGGCCAGCGAAACGCAGCGTAACGCCATGCCGGGAGAACTGGCGTATCTTGCAAAACTATGGCGTGACAATGGATATCCGGCACTGGCGGAATCTGTCGACGCCCTGTTTACACTTTACCAGCGCGATATGAAGGAGCTGTCTGTCTCCCCTGATGTTCCCGTCGCCCCAGAACAGACGGCAGAGCGTTCCCCGATATCATCTGCTGCTGTCGTGGTACAGAAAAATGCCCCGGTAATCAGTGTGGAAAGCCATGATGATAAATCATGGCGTGAAACCTTACTGAAAGTGGCGGGTATTTTATGTGAGCGCCAGCCGGACAATCCGCTGGGCTATCAACTGCGCCGTCATGCCATATGGCAGAACATTTCTGTCGCACCACAAGCCGAAAACGACGGGCGAACCCCGATGGCCGCATTTTCTACCGATATCATGGCAGATTATCAGGCAAGAGAAAGCAAGGCTGACAGCGCATTATGGCAACAGGTGGAACAAAGCTTAATTCTGGCCCCCTACTGGTTCGATGGTCACGCGCTGTCTGCCCGCATTGCAGAACGTTTTGGTTATCATGATGTCGCCGAAGCCATTAAAGACGAAGTGAACCATTTTCTACAGCGCATCCCTGCGTTAAATGCGCTGCTGTTCAATGATCGGATGCCATTTTTGTCAGCGTCAGCAAAACGCTGGCTTGCCCCTGACAAAACCATACTCTCCGCCGGAACGATGGATTTCAACGGTGAAGCGCAACTCTCCCGGCAGCACCTTCATGAACAGGGTCTGGAAGCAACACTACGATATCTCAACGGGCTACCGGAGAGGGAGCCGCGCGAGCGCTTTTACCGCCAATATCTTGCTGCGCAGATGATGGAAGAGGCTGGCATGGCACAGCTTGCAAAACAGCACTACCGGACATTACTCAATACGGGATCGCACATGTCGTTGTCAGACTGGGAGCCTGCACTGCTGGCACGTCTGGAAGAAAAACTCACAACAGCACAGTGAGATTAAACAGGAGTTATTTTGTGTTAAGGATGTCAATGCCTGGTTTTCTGAAAGGGCTAAAACCCACAATAAAACCCGCTATGCCCCGGATAAAAATCTCCGCCATGATTCTGGTGGTACTGATTTGGGCGTTATCACTGCTGTGGATCTGGTGGAAAGGCCCAGAATGGATAATTTGGGAACAGCAGCCGTTTGCCCCTGCCATGAATCGTGCGCTGGCAACCGCTGTATGGGTGCTGGCAGCGCTGGGTTTTGTGACATGGCGCGTGATGAAACGGCTGTACTGGCTGGAAAAAACGCAAAACCAGCAGCGCCAGCAGGAAAAAGATCCATTGAGCGTGGAGATCAATCAGCAACAGCGCTATCTGGATCGCTGGCTGCTGCGTCTGCAACGCCATCTCGATCGGCGAAATTACCTCTATCACCTGCCGTGGTATATGGTTGTCGGCCCAAAACAGAGTGGTAAAAGTACGCTGTTGCGTGAGGGATATCCCGCCGATGATATCTGGACGCCCGAAAAACTCAGGGGAGAACCGGACAGCCCGTGGCGCATTGCGCCGAAAGTGGGTGAGGCGGCAGTGATTTTCGATATCGACGGTGTACTGACAGAACAGGATGGAAACAATGAGTCGGAACAAAGCACCCTGTATCGTCGGTTATGGCAGCACTGGCTGGAGTGGCTGGCTAAAAATCGCGAACGCCAGCCGCTGAACGGACTCATCCTGACGCTGGATGTGGTGGACTTGTTAACCTCATCCAAAGAGCAGCGTGAACGACAACTGGCAGTATTGCGCCAGCGTTTGCAGGAAATACGTATTCACCTGCACTGTCAGTTACCTGTTTATGTGGTGCTCACCCGTCTTGATTTGCTGAACGGTTTTGCTGCCCTGTCTGGTCTGATGGAACGCAGCGACAGGGAACGTATTCTGGGCGTCACTTTCACACAGGGCGCACACCGTGACGAGCGGTGGAGCGAAGAACTCAGCCACTTCTGGCAGAACTGGATGGCGCACTTAAATCAGGCGTTGCCCGATTTGTTGTTGAAACAGTCAGAGTTTGGTGACCGTGCCTCACTGTTCAGTTTTTCACGTCAGGTTCAGGGGCTGCACGATCATCTTACCGCGCTACTGAAAGGGCTGCTGTCCGGAGAAAATATGGACGTCATGCTACGTGGTGTCTGGCTGACCTCATCATTACAGCGCGGACAAGTAGACGATATTTTTGTTCAGTCCGCCGCCCGACAATATCGACTCGGAACCCATGCGTTGGCATCGTGGCCTCTGGTGGAAACAGCGCCTTACTTCACCCGGATGTTATTCCCCAGAGCACTGCTGGCTGAGCCAAATCTGGCCAGTGAAAATGGACTCTGGCTAAAATATTCCCGCCGCAGGCTGGGCTGGTTTACTGCCGTAAGTTCTGTGGCGATCGTCGCAATGATCGTCGGATGGCATCACTATTACCGGGTAAACTGGCAATCCGGTGTCACGGTGCTTAAACAGGCCCGGACGTTCATGGATATACCATTGCCACAGGGGATCGATGATTATGGTAACCTGCAACTTCCTCTTTTAAACCCCATGCACGCTGCCACGTTGGCTTACGGGGATTACCGCGACCACAACAGTCTGACCAACATGGGGTTGTATCAGGGGATCAAAATCGGTCCTCATGTGGAAAAAACGTACCTGCAACTGCTTGAACAGCGATACCTGCCTGCATTATTCAACGGTCTGGTGAAGGAAATGAATAACGCGCAGCCGGAAAGCGAGCAGAAACTCGAAGTGTTACGCGTGATCCGTATGCTGGAAGATAAAAGCGGTCGCAACGACGCAGTGGTCAAACAGTACATGGCCCGCCGCTGGAGTGAACATTTCCACGGACAGCGGGATATACAGGCACAACTGATGTCTCACCTTGATTATGCGTTGACGCGTACAGACTGGCACGCTCAGCGCCTTAATGGTGATACTGACGCGATCAGTCGCTTTATTCCGTATGAAAAACCCGTTGTGGCAGCGCAAAAAGAACTCAGTAAACTACCCATTTATCAACGGGTTTACCAGAGTCTGAAAACACGGGCACAGGGCGTACTGCCCGCCGATCTGAACTTGCGCGATCAAATTGGCGCGGGATTTGACGGGATCTTCGTGGCGGCAAATGAAGATCAGTTGATAATTCCACAATTTTTAACCCGCTACGGCCTGCAAAGTTATTTTGTGAAACAACGCGACAGTCTTGTTGATCTGACCGCGATGGACAGTTGGGTTCTGAATCTGAGTCGTAACGTGGCATACAGTGATGCTGACAGGGAGGAAATACAGCGTCATATCACAGAACAGTACATCAGTGATTATACGGCAACATGGCATGCCGGAATGGATAATATCAGCGTGCGTGATTACGAAAATCTGACTGATATCATCAGTGCGCTGGAGCAAGTTATCAGCGGCGAGCAGCCATTTCAGCGAGCGGTGACAACGCTGCGCGACAATACCCAGATGCCACCACCTCCGGCAAATCTGCCGGAAAAAGCACGTGAAAGTATGATGGCTGAGAGCGATTATCAGTTGCTGACACGCCTTGGCCGCGAGTTTGCGCCAGAAAATAACGTTCTGGTCGAGCAAAAAGACAAAGCCAGTATGTTGCAGGCTGTCTATCAGCAACTGACCGAACTGCACCGTTACCTGTTGGCTATTCAGAACTCACCGGTTCCGGGAAAGTCAGCGCTGAAAGCAGTACAACTCAGGCTTGATCAAAACAGCAGCGATCCTATTTTTGCCACCCGACAGATGGCGAAGACGCTACCCGATCCGCTGAACCGTTGGGTTGGCAAACTTGCAGATCAGGCGTGGCACGTAGTTATGGTGGAAGCCGTGCATCACATGGAGCTGGAGTGGAACGATAAGGTTGTCAAAACCTTCGATACGCAGCTTGCCGGACGTTATCCGTTTAATCCATCAGCGAAACAGGATGCCTCTCTGGATGCCTTTGAACGATTCTTCAAACCAGACGGCATACTGGATGGATTCTACAAAGAGAACCTGAAGTTGTTTATGGAAAACAGTCTGACGTGGGGAGAAGACGGAAATATTCTGATTCGCCCGGATATTCGACATCAGCTTGAAACCGCACAGAAAATACGCGACACCTTCTTCAGCCAGCAGAACGGGCTGGGAACCCAGTTTGCCGTGGAAACATTGACGTTGTCGGCCAGTAAGCGACGCAGTGTGCTAAACCTGGACGGTCAGTTACTGGATTACAGCCATGGACGCAACTTTACGGCACGAGTGGTATGGCCAAACACCATGCGGGAGGGTAATGAAAGCAAACTTACGCTGGTCAGTACAGGTAGCGCGGCTCCCCGTAGTATCAGCTTCACCGGCCCGTGGGCGCAGTTCCGGCTGCTGGGAGCTGGCACGCTGACCAGCGTGGATGATAACACCTTTAACGTACGCTTCAGCGTTGACGGGGGATATATGGAGTATCGCGTACATGTGGACAGTGAATCTAATCCGTTCACTGGCGGGTTGTTCAGCGGCTTCAGACTGCCGGAAACTCTTTATTAACAACGTGTTCGGCAGGTCAAACGCCTGCCGAACATCGGGAGTACAGGAATATGAGGGATATTCAGTTAATACAGACAATCCGGACGGGGGGCGATCCGAGGGATCTCCCTGAATTCAATGCCATCCGTGAAGAGATCAATAAAGCGAGCCATCCGTCGCAGCCGGAACTGAACTGGACATTAGTGGAATCGCTGGCTTTAACGCTCTTTAAGAATAATGGTGTGGATCTGCATACGGCAACCTACTATACGCTCGCCCGTACCCGTATTCATGGTCTTGGTGGTTTTTGCGAAGGTGTGGAGTTACTGGCTGCACTGATTAGCCGCGAATGGGATAAATTGTGGCCCCAGAATCCACAGGCCAGAACCGAAATGCTGGACTGGTTCAATTCTCGTATTGGTAACATTTTGCGTCAGCAATTATCCTATTCCCCCGCCGATCTGCCGCTGATGTATCGTGCGGAACGGGCATTACAGATAATCTGTAATAAATTGCAACAGGTTGAATTGAAACAAATTCCCCGAGTGGAAAATCTACTCTATTTTGTGCAGAACACCCGTAAACGATTTGAACAGCTACCGCAAAAGAACAATGCTAAAGAACCGGTGCAAACTGCGGTCAAAACATTGGTATATGCTCCTGAGAACACCGATACAGCGGCAGAACTCCCCCTTTTCCCTGTTTCGGAGATGACGGTTGAAGTTCATTCCGGTACGTCTGATGGCTCCACTACCGGGAGAGCAGTGAGTAGTCATCTGAAAGGGTTTATAGCGGGCATTGTCTGTTCTCTGACGTTTGCCGCAGTGTTCTGGTGGTGGCAAGTGTGCCCCATGCAACAGCAACTTGCTCACGTGAAAGATACTGCACAGGGAGAGGCTACTGTCTGGTTGTCATCGCCCAGCCTTTCAGACTACAGACAGGATCTGCAACAACTGCTTGATGCTTCATCTCTGCAATCTCTGGAAACCGGCATACAGATGATCCGTACAGCAGACAGTCGCTGGCCGGAAAGCCTGCAACAGCAACAGGCCACTGCGCTATGGCATGAAACGTTGAAAGCGCGCGCGCAGCGCAGTCCACAACTGAAAGGCTGGCAGCAAACCCGACAGGATTTACGTGCTTTTGCCGATCTGATTATGCAGCGGGAAAAAGAGGGACTGACCCTCTCATCCATCAAGAACGTAGTCTGGCAGGCCGAGCGGACGCTGAATCAGGAAACGCCGCTGGAGTCCTTACTGACACAGTACCAGGTGGCGTATTCACAGGGGCAGAATACACAGGCGCTGGAAAAAGAGATCAACGAACGACTGGATGGTGTGTTAAGCCGCTGGTTGCTGTTAAAAAATAACGCGATGGTGGAAAGCGCAGCCAGCAATCGTTCTGAAAAATAATCCATACCCAAAGGAGAAAAAGTATGGCAAACCTCATTTACCTGACATTAAACGGCCAGCTTCAGGGGCTGATTTCCTCCGGATGTTCGTCTCAGGCATCCATTGGCAATAAAGCTCAAACCACACATCTGGATCAGATAATGATTTATGAGCTGTCGCATGGGTTAACCCGTAACCAGAACGTGAACCATCAGACTGTCGTCATCAAAAAGCCGGTAGATAAATCCTCTCCGTTGCTTAATAAATCCATCACGGAAAATGAAACATTAACCTGTAATTTTGAATTTTATCGCACGAATCAGGCTGGCATAAATGAACTTTACTATAAAATAAAGCTCATTGATGCAACAATTAAGGATATCCGGCTATCCAGTCCTGATTCCCTGAATAATCCGGGAGGGCAACCAACGGAGACGATTAGCTTTACCTATAACTCCGTGGAGTGGGAGCACAGTCTGGCGGGAACAAGCGCATATAGCCTGTGGAATACGCGTATTTACTGAATGATGAGCAGTTGGGATACGAATAAAAATGCAGAAAAATCAAAAAGACATAGACAATTTTCTTGCTACATCCCGAGAGTTGAGAAATAGCGCTCAGCAACTATCTTATAACTATATTTACTATCCAGAAATAAGGCGGGGATTTCTTAACGAAGAAGAGGCATTTATTCGACATATTGAAAAAGAGATCTCCCTGAATTGCCTGTCATATGCCGGAGGGAGCATGCTCATAAAGGAGGAGATTGAAAATCTGGCAAAGCAAAAATTTGCACTAGATGCTAATGCTGCGAGGTTATATATCATCGCTGAGAAAGAAAAGGAAAGAAACAGTTTTACTACCATCACGCTTAAACGAGTGGGGTTTGTGAGTGGAGGTTTGCAAATTTATGGCGGAGGTTCAATCTGCGTTGCCACTCTGGGATTGGCATGTGCAAGCTATGGTTTTCCCCTGATGGCTCATGGTATGAATAATATGTATGAAAATGGTTATTATCTTCTGTTTCAGGAAGATACTACCGGGTATACAAAAGATACTTATCGATATATAGCAAATAAATTTAATTATAGTAATGATGATGCTGATGTGGTTTATAACCTGATGGATTTAGGGCTGTCAGGTTACACCTTGGGAAGACAAGTAGTAAAACCTGACGCATGGAAATTATACCGATATATTAGTTCTGATTACACTCGTGGTTGGAAATTAATGGGGAATGCTGAATTAGGAGCTGAATTGATTGGTGATGCAAGTACAGTTCTTAGTATATATTCAATAAAAAAGGAATATTGACATGTATAGTTATAGCAGTGCATTTCCTTTTGAAATTACTTATTTCATTCTCTCACTCTTATTTTCGGTAATCATTATCTATTGGAGGCTGCATTTTATAAACGATAACTCTAGGGCTAAATTATACTTCTTTTCATTATTTTTAGGTTTCATTCATTACTTTGTCGCTGATCATGGTATATCCACCTTATTCAAAATACTGGGTTCATCTGCAATGTTTACCTTTGATGAAACATTTTTGAGAAATATGGCTGTGATTTTTTTTCTGATTACGATAGCTCTCACATTTAATTTATTCTGGAGAAGTAATATAAGGCGATTCAAATAACTGTCAAAAATAGATTTTTATTTGTCATATATGAGTTGTTTTAAATAAAAGAAATGTTATGAGATTAATCGAAATCTTCAATATGATTAGGTTAGTATTACTGGCATCAATTAACCCTGATTGTCGAAGTCAATCGATGTAAAAGAACGCTGATCTATTCAATAAAAAAACAACATATGAAAATTTTTGTACCGATGATTACCGCCACAGGTTATTGGCGGTAACCAGTAGTCCTGACGTTACTTATATCTGTTCACGAAATCCGCAACAGCACGTTCATAGGTTTTTTTCCGCAGTTGCATAATTTGTTGTTCGGTAATGTCTCCTGTTCCTGTTCCTGTTCCTGTTCCTGTTCTTGGTAATGGTTCGCTGTACTCATAATTTGTCGGGGAATATGTAGCCCACTCTCCGGTGGCGACATCTACCAACGCAAAACGCAGCAGATAACGTAATACCACGCCCGTTCCGGTCATTTTTTCATTTTTATACTCCGACCAGAGAACTTCTTTTTTGACTGGATCATATTTTCCGGCCTCCAGTCGACCCCAGTAAACTAGAATGGCTTTCTGTTTCCCTTTCGCAGCAATATAACGAAGCGCCTGCATATAATTCATATTTTCTGCATCAACTCCATCTTTATTGCATGTAGATGTTTTCTTTTTATCAGTAAATCCAGAAAATGTTGACACTGTATAATACTTACTCAGTTCCTGCTGCATGGCAACGTCCGGAGCCTGATTGCCAGACTGAACAAGAATGACCGCTGAATGTAATGGTACAGAAAAGCGCTCTCCTTCCAGTGCATTCTGAATATCTTCTTCGGAAACGTTTAGCGTCGCTTCATTACCAAATACATCCTTGTCTGTTAATTGTAAGACTGGCGTCGAAGAATTACTCCCAACTTTACTCTTCCTGGCGTCAATAGATGAACTGGAACACCCAACCAACATTAAGGCAAAAAAAACAAAAAGCATGCCTCTGAAAATCGTCATTTGCCACTCCGTTATTTTCCATAATGGTATGTAACCGTATTATATCCTTCTGATGATGACAAATAAAACATCTCATTGGTTTTAATTCACTATCCACTCTATAAATACATAAGCCAGAAAAATACAACAACCACATTATATCGGCGAGCGCGATCAGCATTTGAGCCGTGCCATCGTCAATATCACCGATGAGAGCCATATAATCACCGTTAACCCGCTGCTGGCAAGATTTCTGACTAAAGGCTCTAAAATGTGGAGGAAATTAGGCATCTGGCTGTGGCTCGCGACGCAAAACCTGAGTGACTTTCCTGATGATGCGAAAAAGCTGCTTAACATGATTGAGTGGTGGGAACTGCTGGTGATGCCACCGGAGGAGGTGGCGCAGCTTGAGCGCTTCCGGGTGCTGACTCCGGAGCAGAAACAACTGCTGCTGTCGGCGTCAAAATCCCCCGGTAAATACACCGAAGGCGTGGTGCTGTCAGACAAGGTGGAGGCGTTGTTTCGGGTGGTGCCTCCCGGTCTGTATCTGGCGCTTGGCATGACCGAAAAACATGAGAAGGCACAGCGTGCGCAGCTTATGCGGGAACATGGTATCAGCGAGCTGGATGCGGCTATTAATGTGGCGCTGGAGATGGACAGGAAGCGGGGGCTGGTGGTTTAAGACTGGATAACCGAACGTATTAGTTGCGATCTAACCTGACTGTACCTTGTGGCTGGGTACAGTCGAATTTGGTCGTCAGCTTAGAGCGAGGAGCGGCAGTTCGCACCAGGTCTTATCTAATACAGCATGAACCTAACGTTCACCAAATCGCATTTACCAAACGGAACAGAGTGAAAGTAACATATACCAGCCTAATGAATTGATTTTTATAGCCAAAAAACACTATGAGATTCATCCTGTAAGTTATATGATTCATGATAAGCTCAGAAATCATAACAAGAATCATGAAAATGGAATATCTACCCGAAGAAAAGCTTTTAAAAAGAATACAGAAATCAGAACCTTTTTCTTTAGTATTAGGAGCAGCATTAACTGCAGAAGTCGATGGAAAAGGGATACCTGGCGTTGATCGGGTACCTGATTTTGTCCTTGATTACATTAAAGATAAAGATAAAGATAAAGATGACGAAGACGATTATTACGAGCATTTAGGTTCTAAAACTTCACAAGAAAAATATCAGGCCTCAATACAGTATATTTCAGAAACATATGGTCAAAATTCAGTCAATGAAATTATTAATGCAGTTGTTCGATCAAATATGGACGAAGCTACTGGTAAAAGCCACATCCCTCAATCAGTAAAAGGCCTTGCTAAACTTATAGATATTGGAAAAGTTAAAACTATTCTAACAACTAATTTTGATACATTAATTGAGGAGGAACTTGATAATTTAGGAGTACCCCACAACTCCATTAGTATCGTTTCAGACTCTACCATTCCCAAAAATAGTAATGAGTTACCAACTATAGTTCATCTTCACGGAAAATGGAGTGAGGGTGATACAATGCATACTGAAAGCCAACTTAGAAATAATAGAGAGAAAATACAAAGTTAAATCAGGAGCATTATTTCCAAAGATAACGTCTATATAATGGCCTATGGTGGTTGGGAAGACAGTTTTACCCGAACTCTTGCTAGCATTGTTCACGATAATGACGCTAATTATGAAATTTCATGGTGCTTCTACAATCCTAGTGCGGAATATTTGGATAAGCACAACAATGAACTTTCTGCGCAGCTTTCTGCTGCGACAGATAGAGGGAGAGTGAAGTATTTTAAAGGAATAAATTGTCACACTATATTTAACGGCATCGATTTTGAGCGTGCAAAAAAAAAGGTTATAACGAATAAAAATATCACCATGGAAGTACAATACTCGAATATTGCCAACTTCCCGTTTTATAATAATGTAAGAAAAACTGAACAGCAAAAGACTTTGCGATTTTTAGCTAATGATAAAATAGTTTTTATTGAAGTTAATTTTGGATCTGGTTTTTTAAAATTCTTAGGTTCGACATTGGCTCCTTTCTTATCTCAAACAAATTTCCTAAAGATTAACCTTGAAGGTTGCCTTACTAAAATACAAGTTGAAGAAAGAATTTTGGCTGATACTAAATTATCAGCAAGCGCATTGGTTCTTTATATAAACGAAATGTTGGATTTATATTTTTATGTTATTTTTGAGAGAATTAATCCTAAAATTGATGAGGAAGCATTGAATTACCTTCTGCGTCTTTCATCTGACTTTAGGTTAAAAAATCAAAATATTTACTTTATTTTTTCCTCCGCAAAAAAGATAGAGCAACTTGCAGCAGTTTCAGTAAAACTTGAGAAACTAACTCAATTAGGAACCAGTACGATTCTTGTTGATAAATATGGGGGTAATAAATTCACACAAAAAGATATTTTCTTTATTTATGAAATCACTGAAGGAGTGGTTTCTAAATTAGATCATGTAATGAACTTCTTAAATAACTGCTCTACTGATGAGTTATCAACAATAAACGATTTATTTGATGATGTATATTATGATGAGAATTTATCAAAATCCACTCGTGAAAATATCGAATTACTTGCAAAAAACCCAAATAGATCTGACACTTTTTTATTACTCAAGATCTTGGCGGTTCTTAAAAATGGCGAATCCATAAAGACAATTAGAAAGACAAAGATTGGCTCTAATATTAACCCACGAAATACTCAGGAACTTACTAGTTTAGAACTAGCAACATCTGTGACCATTGATCCTACAACTACCATAATTAGATTGAATACCATTGTTAAAGATTACGTATTGAAAATCACTCCGACTCAAGAAATAAATGATATATCACGTGAGTTTTTACCTCTTACAATAATCGAGGGTAAAGAAAAGATAGTTTTGAGTTCAATAAATAGAAAAACAATGGAGTATGGATTAAAAACGGAAGAAGACAATGCCGTAACCTTGCTACGAAATAATATTAGTTTGGTGAAGAAATTGTTGGCATCGGATTTTTTAGAAGAATCTGAACAAATGACCCTATCTACACAGTTAAATAGGTTAATGTATTTGTCACGGTCATATGTGTATGGCCTTCTAAATTCATCAAGATTTACTGAGACTGCAACAGCAACTCATGCTTTACTCAAAGATATTGAGGGTGTTAAGGATAATAAAAATTATATATTTTATGCTTACTTAGCATTCGCACATCGTATGCTAGGAAAGCACGAACTTGCATTATATTATGTAAAAAAAGCAAAAGAAATTTGTCTTGAGAGCGATAAGACTACCTTACGCGATATAGCAATTGATGAACTTTATCTACTTGAAAAACTGTCACCTAATGAAGCATACGCTTTTGCTAAAATATTAAAAAATGAGAACAAGGCAAATTCAAATATTTACATAATATCTGATGTCATATTATCCAATCCCCTGCCAACGAGAGAGAGAGTGGAAAAATTAAAATTCAATGAAAGAAAGGCCAGAAGATTAAAACACTACACAACTGCAAATAATCTACTTCTTAAATTGAACCCCTACTTAAAAAGTCAAGAAAAATTGACAGCAATCAACACTATATTGTCTTCTGAAAAATCAGCTTATAATACTTGCAGAGCGAAAATAACTAAGTATGAGATTTTACTTGAGAATGGGGATTTTAATAAAATAACAGATAAATCAATACTTGAACTTAAAGATATTTATAACTATTTATTTTTCCAAGGTCTTGAAAGCTTATTTAATAGATGCCATGAATTGCTATGGGAAATTGCAGTGCAAAGAAAGATTAATGATTTAATTGAAAGCATCTTTTACCAAGGCAGACTAATATGGCGATTGAATAATGATGTGGAATCAGAAACCAAATATAAACGTTTATATGGTGAAAGCATGGTAGACATAAAAACAGAAGATTTTCAATTCTTAAAATTATTTTTCATTCTTAGTTGGTGAATACATGCCATTAACAATGACGAATGTTTTTCAGGAAAGTAAAGAGCCTGTCAGTAATCCTGTGTAACTGCCATCGTATTAAAGGTGATCGCTCAGGCGGTCACCGAACTCGATAATAAAACGACT
>NZ_JAFDOE010000004.1 GCF_018342065.1 Citrobacter sp. FP75
CGGAGATGGAGAATACGTCTTCGATAGGCAGCAGGAACGGCTTGTCAATCGCACGCTCTGGTTCCGGGATGTAAGAATCCAGGTAGCCAGCCAGTTCAACGATTTTAGCTTCCCACTCTGCTTCGCCTTCCAGCGCTTTCAGAGCAGAACCACGAACGATCGGAGTATCGTCGCCCGGGAAATCGTACTGAGACAGAAGTTCACGAACTTCCATTTCTACCAGTTCCAGCAGCTCTTCGTCATCAACCATGTCACATTTGTTCAGGAACACGATGATGTACGGAACGCCAACCTGACGACCCAGCAGGATGTGCTCACGAGTCTGCGGCATCGGGCCGTCAGTCGCAGCAACAACCAGGATCGCGCCGTCCATCTGCGCAGCACCGGTGATCATGTTTTTAACATAGTCGGCGTGGCCCGGGCAGTCTACGTGTGCGTAGTGGCGAGTCGGAGTGTCATATTCAACGTGAGAAGTGTTGATGGTGATACCACGAGCTTTTTCTTCCGGTGCGTTATCGATCTGGTCGAATGCACGAGCAGAACCGCCGTAGGTTTTAGCCAGTACGGTGGTGATTGCAGCGGTCAGAGTGGTTTTACCGTGGTCAACGTGGCCGATGGTGCCGACGTTAACGTGCGGTTTTGTACGTTCAAATTTTTCTTTAGACACGGCTATATTCCTTACTATAGTGCTCTCCCCTTATAGAGAGAGCACGGGATTTTGGTTTTTAACCCTGCGGCTTATTTACCGCGGGCTTCGATTACGGCCTGAGCAACGTTGTTCGGCGCATCATCATACTTCAGGAATTCCATAGAGTAAGATGCACGACCTTTGGTCAGAGAACGCAGCTGAGTTGCATATCCGAACATTTCAGACAGCGGAACTTCAGCATGAATCTGAACACCAGTAGCGTTAGATTCCTGACCTTTCAACTGACCACGACGACGGCTAAGGTCGCCGATGACGTCACCAGTGTTCTCTTCCGGCGTTTCTACTTCAACCTTCATGATCGGCTCAAGCAGAACAGGTTTCGCTTTCTTAAAGCCATCTTTGAAGGCGATAGAAGCGGCCAGTTTAAACGCCAGCTCAGAGGAGTCAACGTCATGGTAAGAACCGAAGTGCAGACGCACGCCCAGATCAACAACCGGATAACCAGCCAGCGGGCCAGATTTCAGCTGTTCCTGGATGCCTTTATCAACGGCCGGGATGTATTCGCCAGGAATTACACCACCTTTAATGTCGTTGATGAATTCGTAGCCTTTCGGGTTTGAACCCGGCTCCAGCGGGTACATGTCGATAACAACATGACCGTACTGACCGCGACCACCAGACTGCTTAGCGTGTTTACCTTCGATATCGGTAACTTTCGCGCGAATCGCTTCACGGTAAGCAACCTGAGGTTTACCGACGTTCGCTTCAACGTTGAATTCACGCTTCATGCGGTCAACGATGATGTCGAGGTGCAGTTCACCCATACCGGCGATAATGGTCTGGTTAGATTCTTCGTCAGTCCATACGCGGAAAGACGGGTCTTCTTTAGCCAGACGGCCCAGAGCCAGACCCATTTTTTCCTGGTCAGCTTTGGTTTTCGGTTCTACCGCGATGGAGATTACCGGCTCAGGGAATTCCATACGCTCCAGAATGATTGGCGCGTTAGGATCACACAGCGTGTCACCCGTAGTTACGTCTTTCAGACCGATAGCAGCAGCGATGTCGCCCGCGCGAACTTCTTTGATCTCTTCACGTTTGTTAGCGTGCATCTGAACGATACGACCGAAACGCTCACGTGCAGCTTTCACGGAGTTCAGGATGGTATCACCAGAGTTAACCACGCCAGAGTACACGCGGAAGAAGGTCAGGTTACCCACGAACGGGTCGGTAGCGATTTTGAATGCCAGAGCAGCAAACGGCTCTTCATCGCTAGCGTGACGCTCAGCCGGAGTATCTTTACCGTCGTCCAGAATACCGTTGATCGCAGGTACGTCGACTGGGGATGGCAGGTAATCAATTACCGCATCCAGCATCGCCTGAACACCTTTGTTCTTAAACGCAGAACCACAGGTTACCAGGATGATTTCGTTGTTCAGAACGCGCTGACGCAGAGCTTGCTTGATCTCTTCTTCAGTCAGTTCTTCACCACCCAGGTATTTCTCCATCAGCTCTTCTGAAGCTTCTGCAGCGGACTCGATCAGGTTCTGGTGCCATTCTTCAGCCAGTTCCTGCATGTCTGCCGGAATATCTTCATAAGTGAAGGTTACGCCTGCATCTTCTTCGTTCCAGTTGATGGCTTTCATTTTCACCAGGTCAACAACACCGGTGAAATGTTCTTCAGCACCAATAGCCAACTGCAGCGGAACAGGGTTCGCGCCCAGACGGGTTTTGATCTGACCAACAACTTTCAGGAAGTTCGCACCCATACGGTCCATTTTGTTAACGAACGCAATACGTGGAACTTTATATTTGTTAGCCTGACGCCATACGGTTTCAGACTGCGGCTGAACACCACCAACTGCGCAGTAAACCATTACTGCACCATCAAGCACACGCATAGAACGTTCTACTTCGATGGTGAAGTCAACGTGCCCCGGGGTGTCGATGATGTTTACGCGATGCGGTTCATACTGCTTGGCCATACCAGACCAGAATGCAGTAGTCGCTGCGGAGGTGATAGTAATACCACGCTCCTGCTCCTGCTCCATCCAGTCCATGGTGGCTGCGCCGTCATGAACTTCACCAATTTTATGGTTTACACCGGTGTAGAACAGAATACGTTCGGTAGTAGTGGTTTTACCGGCGTCGATGTGCGCACTGATACCGATGTTACGGTAGCGCGCGATGGGTGTTGTACGAGCCATTTGATTCCTCGTTTATCTTTTAGGCGTTCAATTTAAGTAGCCCAAAGCGGGCTGCTTACAGGAAGCGCCCGCCTGGTGACTATTACTCCGAAGGGATTACCAACGGTAGTGTGCGAACGCCTTGTTGGCTTCTGCCATACGGTGAACGTCTTCACGTTTCTTAACTGCAGTACCTTTGTTTTCTGCAGCATCAGAAAGTTCGTTCGCCAGGCGCAGAGCCATGGATTTATCACCGCGTTTACGAGCAGCTTCAACGATCCAACGCATTGCCAGAGCATTACGACGAACCGGACGGACTTCAACTGGTACCTGATAAGTAGAACCACCAACGCGGCGAGACTTAACTTCGACAGTCGGGCGCACGTTTTCAAGGGCTACTTCAAAGGCTTCCAGACCATCTTTACCAGCACGCTGAGCCAGGGTCTCCAGGGCGCTGTATACGATGGTTTCTGCAGTAGACTTTTTACCATCTACCATCAGGATATTTACAAATTTAGCCAGCAGCTCTGATCCGAACTTAGGATCCGGCAGAATTTTACGCTGACCAATGACGCGACGACGTGGCATGGGAATACTCCGTTGTTAATTCAGGATTGTCCAAAACTCTACGAGTTTAGTTTGACATTAATATAAAACGTTTGGCCTTACTTAACGGAGAACCATTAAGCCTTAGGACGTTTCACGCCATACTTGGAGCGAGATTGCTTACGGTCTTTAACGCCGGAGCAGTCAAGCGCACCACGAACGGTGTGGTAACGAACACCCGGAAGGTCTTTTACACGACCGCCACGGATCAGGATCACGGAGTGTTCCTGCAGGTTGTGACCTTCACCACCGATGTAGGAAGTCACTTCAAAACCGTTAGTCAAACGCACACGGCATACTTTACGCAGTGCGGAGTTTGGTTTTTTAGGAGTGGTGGTATATACACGGGTACATACACCACGTTTCTGCGGGCAGGCTTCCAGCGCAGGCACGTTGCTCTTTGCAACTTTGCGTGCGCGTGGTTTGCGTACCAGCTGGTTAACTGTTGCCATTAAATAGCTCCTGGTTTTAGCTTTTGCTTCGTAAACACGTAATAAAACGACCTCATACAATATGAGGACGCAGAATTTTAGGTCGGTGTCGAAAAGGTGTCAAGAAATATACAACGATCCCGCAATTACCAGGCCATCTGGTTGGGATGCTTCACCGTAAGTCTGACGAAGTCAGTATAGCTAACCCTGACGACACTGTCTGAAATTTGACCATCTAACCCACGAGCCTTAATGTCTTCTTCCAGTACATAGACCTTAATGGAGGCATTTCGCAGAGTTTCAAGGAAACGACTGCCTTCTATTGCCGCGATCACGCCGTCCTGGAGCAATAAAAGCTCGTCATCTGCACCAACGAGGCGCAGCAGGGAGGAGAAGTCAGTCAGCCACGCTGAGCGATGTAAAGTATGCAGCATGAGCGTTTAGAACCTCATAATGACGTCATAGTTGCCAAGTTCACGGCGCAGGTCTTCAGGTTCAAGCACCGTCGCATTAACAACAAAATTCACGCTCTGTTCCAGGCCACGTTCGCGCAATGAGGCGGCACACAGCCAGCATTGTTCTATATCGTACAGCCCTAACAATTTGAAGGTCGCAATATAATCCCGTGCAAGGACGAGATCGGGTTTTTGCCCTGGCAGGATCTGAAAGACCCCATCACCAATAAAAAAGACGCCGAGATCTTCAGTTAATGCTGACGTTGCCAGCAGCGCATCCAGCCCTTCGCGGCCCGATGCCGTCCCGTGTGGCACGGTAGAAAAGACAAAAGCAACACGTTTCATTAGAACTGCACCACGCGGTCGCACGTCAGGGATGCCTCAGCCAGCGAACCCAGCCCGCTGAGGTTAAAACCTGATTGTAAATTAGCGCCAGCCAACCCCAGCCTCTTTGCTTCAGATTCATCAACAACGCCGCGGCGTAGCGCCGCCGCCACGCAGATGTTTAGCTCCACGCCGTGATGTTGATTAAGCTGTTGCCAGGCGCGTACCAGATCAAATTCATCGCTGGCGGGCGCGGTCAGAAGGTTGGCGTTATACACACCCTCCCGATAGAAGAAGACGCGGCTTAACTCATGACCTTCTTCAATCAATGCGTGAGCAAATTGCAACGCGCTGCTCGCCTGCTGCGTACCATAAGCGGGTCCCGTCACGACGATAGCAAAACGCATTACTTATCTTGCCCCTGGAAATCACCGCTTTTGAACTGGCGAATATAGAGGTAGACCGTATGCTTGGAGATGTTCAGACGATCAGCAACCTGGTTAATGGCATCTTTAATATCAAAGATCCCTTTCTCGTAAAGATTGAGGACGATTTGACGATTCTTCGCATTGTTGGAGACGTTACGATCGGCATTCACTTCTTCAATCGTGAATTCCAGCGTCTGGGTAACCAGATCTTCCACTGAGGAGGCGAAGTTCACGGCAGAACCCACTTCCGGGGTTTCCGGTGGGATAAAAGTATTCATTATCTGCGAGAAAGGAACATCAAGGTTCATGTTGATGCATAGCAGACCAATCACGCGATGCTCGCGGTTGCGAATGGCAATCGTCAGCGATTTCATCAAGACACCGCTTTTCGCACGCGTGAAGTAACACTTCGACACGCTGCTATCCGCACCCGTCATATCATGCAGCATGCGCAATGCCAGATCGGTAATCGGTGAGCCGATTTTACGACCCGTGTGTTCACCGTTAGCGATGCGAATAGCCGAGCATTTCAAATCCTGCAAAGAGTGCAATACGATTTCACAATGGGAACCAATGAGCATCGCCAACCCGTCCACTACCGCTTCGTAGGATTTAAGGATATCGAAGTCGGTTTGA
The DNA here is from genome assembly GCF_018342065.1 of Citrobacter sp. FP75. Lineage (GTDB taxonomy): Bacteria > Pseudomonadota > Gammaproteobacteria > Enterobacterales > Enterobacteriaceae > Citrobacter. The sequence goes on from NZ_JAFDOE010000004.1 coordinate 5,713, forward strand.
TCGAAAGGACGTTGATCCAGCAAATCTAGCTCACTGGTTTCGTTGGTTAAAAGCGACCTGGACATGAAAAAAAGCACTCCTTTTCAGGAGCCTGTCGTTATGTTGTCAGGGCAGGCTCATCACTATTAGGGGCATCTAAAGTAATACAGCGCACAAGGCGCTTTCCAGTATTAATTATATCCTGTCGATAATAAAAAACCGCCGCCCTGTGGGCGGCGGTTTCTATTCGCTTACTTTTTGCTGCTGTCTGCAGCTTTATCAGCCGGTGCGGCCTCTGGCTGCGCATCCGCTTTCGGAGCCGGTTTGATATCTAACAGCTCAACATCAAAGACCAGCGTGGAGTTAGCCGGGATCCCCGGAACGCCGGTTTTTCCGTAAGCCAGATCCGGTGGGATAACCAGCTGGATTTTACCGCCTTTCTTGATGTTTTTCAGACCTTCGGTCCAGCCTGGGATAACACCATCAAGACGGAAAGAGAGCGGCTCACCACGGGTGTAAGAGTTATCAAACTCTTTACCATCGATCAGCGTACCTTTGTAGTTCACCACAACAGTATCGCTGTCTTTCGGCGCTGCGCCGGTACCTTCTTTCTCTACTTTGTAGACCAGGCCAGTAGCAGAGGTTTTAACCCCTTTCTCTTTAGCAAATTTATCGCGGTACACTTTACCTTTGGCTTCATTATCAGCCGCGTCTTTTTCCATTTTCGCCTGAGCGGAGGTCTTCACGCGCGCTTCAAACGCTTGCAAGGTTTGCTCAATTTCCTGGTCGGACAGTTTGCTCTTATCTGCAAACGCATCCTGAACACCCGCGATCAGCTGGTCTTTATCCAGCTTGATGCCCAGTTTTTCCTGTTCTTTCAGGGAATTTTCCATGTAACGACCCAGAGACGCGCCCAGCGCGTAAGCAGATTTTTGGTCGTCATTTTTGAATGCAGCTTTGCTGTCAGCAGTAGCGGCTGGTTTCGCAGCATCAGCTGCGAAGGTGATCGGGGCATGCAGAGCTACGGCCATCGTGGTCGCCAGCAGCGTTACTTTAAACAGTGATTTCATCCATCTCTCCAGGGCCGGGGCATCTCACCCCAGGGTTAGCTAACACAAAAATGTACTATAAAGCGTTGCAGAACAAATCAACATACAGGTACGCCCTATTATCACCACTTTTCAGACTCTTTTTGTTTAAATTAGTTTCGTTGAGAATGAATGAGTGCTGTGCAAACAGGCAAAGTTCAGTAGAATTCGCCGCAGTCCGCGATCTGCCGGAAATAACAAAAGAGGTGAATCATGCAGGATACAACGCTGGAAACCCGCCTGGCCGAGCTGGAAAGCCGCCTGGCATTTCAGGAAATAACCATTGAAGAACTCAACGTGACGGTCACCGCGCACGAACTGGAGATGGCCAAACTGCGCGATCATCTGCGTCTATTGACGGAGAAGCTCAAAGCAACGCAGCCGTCCCACATTGCATCGCAGTCTGAAGAGACACCGCCGCCGCATTATTGAGACGTAAAAAAAGCGGGGTTTCCCCGCTTTTTTGTGCCGGATGGCGACGTAAACGTCTTATCCGGCCTACTCACATATACCCAAAGGATTTCAAATCACAGCAAGGCAACAAGCTTGAGGAAGTTCCGGGAGCATAGATAACTATGTAACCGGGATTCGAAAGCGCAGCCAAAACCGCTGTGGGTTGAAAGACGAAGGGTATTAGTGGCAACCGCAGCCGCCGTTACCTTTGCCTTTACCGCCGCCACCGCAGCAGCCTTCGCCACCGTGTTCATGACCATGGTCGTGGTCATGGCCGTGGCCGCCGCAGCAACCATCATGACCATGTTCGTGATCGTGGTCATGGCCGTGTGCGCCGTGAACGTGGCCGTGAGCCAGTTCTTCTTCGGTTGCTTCACGGATAGCGACAACTTCTACGTTAAATTTCAGATTCTGGCCAGCCAGCATGTGGTTACCGTCAACCACAACGTGGTCGTCTTCCACTTCGGTAATTTCTACCGGTACTGGACCCTGGTCGGTTTCAGCCAGGAAACGCATGCCAACCTGCAGTTCGTCAACGCCCATGAAGACGTCTTTCGGCACGCGCTGTACCAGGTTTTCGTCATACTGACCGTAAGCGTCGTTTGCACCAACGGCAACATCGAATTTATCGCCAACTTCGTGACCGTCCAGCGCTGTTTCCAGGCCAGAAATCAGGGAACCGTGACCATGCAGGTAGTCCAGCGGTGCACTCACCGGAGACTCATCAACCAACACACCGTCTTCTGTACGTACCTGATAGGCCAGGCTGACCACCAGGTCCTTTGCTACTTTCATGATATCTCCTGAGCATGGAAAGAATAGTGGCGCAGATTGTAGCGGAATTCTGCACCTGTGTACCCTCTAGCTTAAAAAAAGCTGCGGCATATCGCTAGTCCGGATGAAAAATCCCGATCACTTGCTCTTCTTTGCGAACGTGCTCGCGGGCTTCTTTATCCGCTTCCCGCATCTGATGGCCACACTTAACACACTCAACAATATCAATATTATTTTCGCGCCACATCGCCAGTGAATCCTGCGCCTGACAGGATGGGCATTTTGCACCTGCAATAAAACGTTTACGTATTGCCATGGTTATCCTCTACTCAAATTCATCCCAGCCATCCAGCTGACGCCGCTCTCGCTGCATTTCACGCTGGAAAATCTCTTCCAGCTCGCGCCTGGCTTCCCGGGCACGAGAGATTTGGACCGTATCGGTGTGGATAGGGATCAGCTCCCGCAACATGCTCATGTCCAGCCGACGAAAATGCAGCTGGGCACGCTGCGCCTGGTGCGGGTGCATCCCCAACGACACCAGCGTTTTTCGCCCCAACTCCAGCGCACTGGAGAAAGTCTCGCGGGAAAACTGCGTCACACCCGCCTGTAATAACTCATGCGCCTCTACACGTCCGCGCGCGCGCGCAAGAATATGCAAATGCGGAAAATGCTGTTGGCACAATTCCACCAACTTCATCGTATCTTCCGGTTCATTACAGGTAATAACGATCGATTGTGCTGCTTCTGCGCCAGCCGAACGTAAAAGCTCCACCTGCGTGGCATCGCCGTAATACACCTTATAGCCGTATTTACGCATCAGGTTAACCGCGCTGATATCCCGCTCCAGTACGGTAATGCGCATTTTATTCGCCATCAACAAACGACCAATAACCTGACCAAAGCGGCCAAACCCCACCACGATCACCTGCGGCTTATCGTCTTCCACCCAGGGCTTTTCATCTTCTTCATCCGGGCCGTTAATCTGGCGGGAGAGCCATTTATCAATCAGTTTCATCAACAACGGCGTGGTCATCATCGACAGCGTGACGGTCACCAGCAGCAACGCCATCTGATCGCCCTGAAACAGTCGCTGTGAGGATGCCGTTGAAAACAGTACAAAAGCGAATTCACCGCCCTGACTTAATACCCCGGCAAACTGCATTCGTTCAGAACTTCTCATGCCGTTAAGTCGCGCCAGCACATACAGCACCAGTGCTTTAACGGCCACCAGCACAATAACGCTCACCACCACCCACGGAATATGGGTATACAGCACACCAAGATTGAGTGACATGCCGACGGAGATAAAGAACAACCCCAGCAGTAGCCCCTTAAAGGGATCGATGGCCGTTTCCAGCTCGTGACGGTATTCGCTTTCCGCCAGAAGCACACCTGCGATAAACGTCCCGAGCGCCATCGACAACCCCAGCGCATCCATAAATAAAGCAGAACCCAGCACCAGTAGCAGCGTGGCGGCGGTGAACACTTCCCGCACGCCAGAATCCGCAATAAAGCGGAAAACCGGACGCAGCAAGTAGCGCCCGCCAATCAACATGCCAGCAAAGGCCAGCACCTTCATGCCAACTTTGATCCAGTCAAAATGTTCGTCAGCTGAACCCGCCAGCAACGGGACCAGCGCCAACGCGGGGATCACCGCCAGATCCTGAAACAGCAGCACCGAAAAACCCAACTGTCCGGATTCACTACGATTCATCCCCTTTTCTCGCATCAGCTGTAACGCCATCGCGGTTGACGACATCGCCAGGCCAAGACCGCCCACGACTGCCGCTTGCCAGGAAAAGTTCGTCAGCATCAGCAATCCGGCAAGAATCACCGCGCTGAGCATCACCTGCGCCGCCCCGACGCCAAAGATAGAGCGCCGTAGCTGCCACAGTTTGGCCGGGTTAAGCTCCAGTCCAATAATGAACATCAGAAAGACCACGCCCAGTTCAGAGAAGTGCAGAATTTCATCTACATCGCTGATAAACCCTAATCCCCACGGGCCAATCGCCATCCCCGCCAGCAAATACCCCAGCACCGGCCCGATGCCTAACTTTGACGCCAACGGCACCGCCGCCACCGCCGCGAAGAGGAACAACACTCCCGCGGTCAATAAATCAGAACCTTCCATCAGCGGCCTCCCACAGGGATTGGATTTGCCAGCCATTCACCATACGCTTTAGCATGGCTGTCCAGCTCCTGCTTCGTTTGCCGTCTGGCCCAGTAAACAATGATGGGACTCATCCAGTGCATTCGACACATACCGGCCGTCAGCTCAAAGGGGCGCAGCACATCGCTCATCGGATAGCGGTTCAGCGCGTCATAACGATACGCGCTTTCGGGTTCACCGGTGGTGATGACGCTCCGCCAGTACTTTCCCGCCAGCTGATTTCCTCCCAGCCCGCTGGCAAACCCACGGCTCAGCACCCGGTCAAACCACTCTTTGAGCAGCGCCGGACAGCTATAGGTATACAGCGGATGCTGAAAAACAATCACATCATGGTCACGCAGCAGCGCCTGCTCATGCGGGATATCGATAAAAAAATCGGGATAGTGCGCGTAAAGATCGTGCACGGTAACATTACTGAGCTGCATGGCCGGTTTAAGCAGTACCCGGTTCGCGACCGAGTCCTGAGATTCCGGATGGGCATACAGCAGCAAAACTTTCGCTGGCTGGAACATCATCCCCCTCCCGGTTATGTCTTTGTCTATTTTCGACGTTTTGGGCTACCATTGCGCCTCGGTGCGGCAAACCGCCCACACATTACATTATCATAATGATAAATTAACATAGTCTGAACATACGGCGCCTTATGATTGTTTTCTCCTCGTTACAAATTCGTCGCGGCGTGCGCGTCTTGCTGGAAAATGCCACGGCCACCATTAATCCAGGTCAGAAAGTCGGTCTGGTGGGTAAAAATGGCTGCGGTAAATCTACCCTGCTGGCATTGCTGAAAAATGAAATCAGCGCCGATGCGGGAGGATTTACGTACCCTGGAAACTGGCAGCTTGCATGGGTGAATCAGGAAACGCCCGCGCTTGCCCAACCAGCGCTGGAGTACGTCATTGACGGCGACCGTGAATATCGTCAGCTGGAAGCGCAGTTGAACGATGCCAACGAACGTAACGATGGACATGCGATTGCCACCGTGCACGGCAAACTGGATGCCATTGACGCCTGGACCGTTCGCTCGCGAGCCGCCAGCCTGTTGCATGGCCTCGGCTTTTCCAACGAGCAGCTTGAACGTCCGGTCAGCGATTTTTCCGGCGGCTGGCGCATGCGTCTCAACCTGGCTCAGGCGCTGATTTGCCGTTCAGATCTGCTGTTGCTCGATGAACCGACCAACCACCTCGATCTCGACGCCGTTATCTGGCTGGAAAGATGGCTGAAGAGCTATCAGGGCACGCTGATTTTGATCTCCCACGACCGCGACTTCCTCGATCCGGTGGTGGACAAAATTATTCATATCGAGCAGCAAACGATGTTCGAGTACACCGGTAACTACAGCGCATTTGAAGTGCAGCGATCTACCCGCCTTGCACAGCAACAGGCAATGTATGAAAGCCAGCAGGAGCGCGTGGCGCATCTGCAAAGCTATATCGACCGCTTCCGGGCGCAGGCCACCAAAGCCAAGCAGGCGCAAAGTCGTATTAAGATGCTGGAACGCATGGAGCTTATCGCTCCGGCCCACGTTGATAACCCGTTCCACTTCAGCTTCCGCGTCCCCGAAAGCCTGCCTAACCCACTGCTGAAAATGGAGAAGGTCAGCGCGGGCTATGGCGAGAACATTATTCTCGACTCCATTAAGCTGAATCTGGTACCAGGTTCGCGCATCGGTCTGTTAGGGCGCAACGGTGCGGGTAAATCCACGCTGATTAAACTGCTGGCAGGAGAACTGGCTCCGATTAGCGGTGAAATCGGTCTGGCGAAAGGTATTAAGCTCGGTTACTTCGCCCAGCATCAGCTGGAATTCTTGCGCGCAGATGAATCGCCGATTCAGCATCTGGCCCGCATGGCACCGCAGGAGTTAGAACAGAAGTTGCGTGATTATCTTGGCGGCTTCGGCTTCCAGGGCGATAAAGTCACCGAACAGACTGCCCGCTTCTCGGGTGGCGAAAAGGCACGACTGGTGCTGGCGCTAATCGTCTGGCAGCGTCCAAACCTGTTGCTGCTCGATGAACCGACCAACCATCTGGATCTCGACATGCGTCAGGCGCTGACCGAAGCATTGATCGATTTCGAAGGCGCGTTAGTTGTGGTGTCGCACGACCGTCACCTGATTCGCTCCACCACCGATGACCTCTACCTGGTGCACGACAAAAAGGTCGAACCGTTTGATGGCGATCTGGAAGATTATCAGCAGTGGCTTAGCGACGTGCAAAAGCAGGAAAGCCAGAGCGACGAGCCGGCCAAAGAGAGCGTCAATAGCGCCCAGGCACGTAAAGACCAGAAACGCCGCGAAGCTGAGCTGCGCACCCTGACCCAACCGCTGCGTAAAGAGATTACCCGTCTGGAAAAAGAGATGGAGAAACTCCAGGCCCAACTGGCACAGGCGGAAGAGAAACTCGGTGACAGCGAACTGTACGACCAAAGCCGTAAGGCCGAACTGACCGCATGCTTGCAACAGCAGGCCAGCGCGAAGTCCGAGCTGGAAGAGTGTGAAATGGCCTGGCTGGACGCCCAGGAACAGCTCGAGCAGATGCTGGCGGAGTAAACGTGATTGCCGGATGCGATGCTCAACACCTCATCCGGCATTTTTTTTGAATCAATGCTGCGTCGCCAGACGCTGGCGGATGTCTTCAAAGTGCTCGCGGTTTAAAAGCTTACCGTTGAGAAAACGGGTTTTCAGCTCGCCTTCCTGCTCCTGCGCCCAGCTTTGTTGATCGTGCAGACATAACTCGCCTTGTTCATCACACGCCACGCGCAACAGACCACGGGCAGAACGTTTCAGACCGTTATCAGTTTTTGGCTCCTTAAAGATGGTCCGGCCTTTGCCGTCCACTTCTCCCCAGGTCGCCTTCATCGCAAAGCCAAAGGTATCCCGCGTGTTGTATTGATAGGTAAACGATCCCACCCCAAAGACTACGTTTGAACTGGCAAATCCTTTCGCCTCCAGGCGACGCAGGATCTCGTTCGCTCGCTCCAGCGTAATCGAATCGCCATAAATCAGCCCAACGTGCGGGTCGAGCACCTTATAGCCTTTAGCATTAACCGTGCCGCCAAAAATCTCCCACAGCACCTCCACGGACCCTTTCTCCTGCGGGGTACGATCGGCACGGTTATCATCATCCGCGCCGGTGCCGCACAGAATATCCACCGGATTGCCGCTGTCCGGGCGGAATACCACTCGCCCCTCACGCGCCAGAATGAGGCTTTTCAGTTCACGAGTATATTCCGCCAGCACCTGCCAGTAGTCCCAGGTATCAGAGACTATCGACACAAATCCCTGCGGGTAGAGACAGGCAATCAGGCGGCGGAAGGTCTCGATCTCGTGTTCACGCTCGCCCATACACATCACGCTGTGCTCGGTAGCAGGAATGCTGGCACCGATAAAGTATGGCTCGCCGTCAGTGTAGTAATCGCGGGCGTACAGCAAGGATGGAATACTGTCGGTTCTTTTAAAGCTCAACAAATGCCCGCTGCCCGCCTGCATAGTGTCCTGCAACCCGGACATGCCGCGAAACGAAAAGTCGTGGCACTGGAAGTCGAGGTGCGTCATATCGCTACAGGTTTTCTGTGCCCAGCGTGCGCAGATTTTGCGGTAGTGGTGAGCAATCGTGGCGTTTGTTGACGCCTTCCACAGCTCCGCCGACAGCACGGTTTCCAGGTAATTCACCAGCCAGAAAAATTCAGGTTGGGTGTTAATAATGGTTAATACCGGAACCGCCATTGGGACTTTGCTGCCTTCATCCAGCGCCTTGATGTGCAACGGCAGATAGCCCAGTTGATGCAGTGCGCGTATATGATCAACCGCCACCGCATCTTTTCCCAGATAACCGTCCATCACCTGCTTGTATTCACTGACCACCTCTTCCTGCGGTCGGGCAAAGAACGCCTCGTTAAATAGATCGACCAAAAACCACTGCAAAAAGCCCTGCAGGCCAAAGAACACCAGCTTGCCATCTGGCAGCGGTGACGAAAAAAAGCGATCGCTGCGCGGAGTAAAATTGGAATAAACCCGGCTGGTGCCCTGCGGATACTGCACGCGGTGAGACACTTTGTAGCCGTCGATAGCTAAAATTGGATTCATTTTCATAACAGGTGTCTCCCTCAGGCGCGGTAAATCGCGTCAATGTTGATAAGTTCAAGCTGCGGATGGGCCAGCGTAGGGGCCGCTAACGACGTGGTGGTGTAGATAGCGTCAATACCGTTAGCAAACAGGTGATCAACCCCCTTAGAAAAGATCCCGTGAGTGACGTACAGGCTAACGCTGCGGGCACCGGCATCACGTAATACCTGCGCAGAGCCAATGAAGGTGCCGCCAGCGTCACACAGGTCATCGACAATCAGTACATCCCGACCCTTAACGTTCCCGGCCACCAGCGTAAAACCCGTCAGGTTGCCGCTGGCCACATCACGTTTCTTGCTCAGAATGGCGTATTCTGCCGCACCGGCAGCTCTGGCAACGGCATCAATTTTCTTCAGTGCTCCGGCATCGGGGGCCACCAGCATCAGCGCATTTTGCTGAAACAGATGCGGTAAGGTCGCGCTCTGCAACAAGCAGTGCTCTTGCCCAATCACCACCAGATTGTCGATTGCCGCTGCCGCCGCGTCGCTGTGTGGGTCAAGCACCTTCACCTTGTCGAACTGCAGCGTATTGAGCTGACGGGCAAAGACCTTCAGCGCAAAGCTGTCGCCCGCCACCATATGTCGATCCTGACGCGCCCACGGCAGCCAGGGAAGTTCAAGGTGGCTGACCAGGACATCGGTCTGATGACGCACCGCCTCCACCAGCTGCGCCAGCAGCATGAAGTCGTTCATGTCGCGCATCGCCGTGGCGCGAATGCGCATCAGACGCGCGAAAGATGGCAACGCATCGGTGACTTTCAACCAGGCGGCCCCATCAGGAAAAATGCCGCTGGCAATGGCATAAGCCTGGTCATCCAGAGTTAATGTTAATTTTACGCTCATCTCGCTCCCCTCCTCCAATTGTGTCCCTTCGACATAATTAATAATGTCCCTAAGACACATATAAAGCAAGCAAAGAATGCATTCTTTTTGGAAATGGCAATAACCAACTGATAAGCAACGAGAAAAAAACGCACCTTGCCCCCCGATGCCGGGCTGGTACACTTGGCGACGTTACACATCATCGTGAGTACCTTATGACCACCGAAGCCGACTACCTGAATCAGTATGATGCCCGCCGCTTTCCCTCCCCGCTGGTGACGGTGGATAGCGTGTTATTTACCCTGCATCAACAGGCGCTCTGTGTGTTGCTGGTCGAACGGGCAAACCAGCCGCAAAAAGGACGTTGGGGATTACCCGGCGGCTTTATCGATATGGCACACGATGATTCCACGCGCGCCACAGCGCTGCGAAAACTCACTGAGAAAACAGGTGTTTCACCTACGTGGCTGGAACAGCTGGACACGTTTTCCGGGCCAGATCGTGACCCGCGCGGCTGGAGCCTGACGGTCGCCTGGTTTGCGCTGATCGCCTGGGTGGACTGCGAGCCGCGTATCGCCAGCGTCAGCGATGCCCGTTGGGTACCCGTTGATAAACTTGCCGATTACCCGCTGGCTTTCGATCACCAAAACATCATTAAAGCCGCCCTGCACCGCTTGCGGCAAAAAACGATGTATTCTTTACTGCCCGTTTACTGTTTACCGGATACCTTTACCCATGGTCAGCTACAAGAGGCTACAGAAGTTATCCTCGGTCAGTCGATTCAGCGCAAAAGCCTGATCCGCCGCTTTGAAGCATCAGGCATGTTTGAAGATACCGGTGAAAGTATGGCGACAGGTACGCGAAAAGCCCGCCTGTGGCGACGAAAACCGGGTGTGGATATTCATCTGTTTTCGCGTAACCTGCTGGCTGAATAAGCACAAAATCACATATTGGCTAACCCGCAGGCTCCATGCGCGGTATAGTTGCTCTTTCCGATTATTAATTGCTCTGGTGTTATGGTTGAAATCACCCCGACAGAAATGACCCTACCCGCCGATGATTCACGAGAATTCCGCCCGATGCGCGGGATCGGTAATCGCCATCTGCAAACCATGCTACCGCGTTTAATTCGCCGTAAGGTGAAGTTCGACGCCCACTGGCAGCGTCTGGAATTACCCGACGGCGACTTTGTCGATCTGGCATGGAGTGAAGATCCGCAGCTGGCGAAGCACAAACCACGTCTGGTGGTTTTTCACGGACTGGAAGGTAGCCTGAACAGTCCATACGCCCACGGACTGATTGAGGCGGCGCAAAAGCGCGGCTGGTTAGGCGTGGTGATGCATTTCCGCGGCTGCAGCGGTGAACCGAATCGCCTGAACCGCATCTATCACTCTGGCGAGACCGAAGACGGCACCTGGTTTTTACACTGGCTGGAACGTGAATTTGGCCGCGTACCGACCGCAGCGGTCGGCTATTCGCTCGGCGGTAACATGCTGGCCTGCCTGCTGGCAAAAGAAGGCAACGACATTCCCATTGATGCCGCCGTTATCGTCTCCGCGCCTTTCGTACTGGAAGCCTGTAGTTATCATATGGAGAAAGGTTTCTCCCGCGTCTATCAGCGCTACCTGCTCAATCTGTTGAAAGCCAATGCCTCGCGTAAGCTTGAGGCGTATCCAGGTTCGCTGCCGGTGAGTCTGGCCCAGTTGAAATCCCTGCGCCGCATTCGCGATTTTGACGATCTGATCACCGCCAAAATCCACGGTTTCGCCGATGCGATAGACTATTATCGTCAGTGTAGCGCCATGCCGTTGCTCAATCAGATCGCCAAACCAACGCTGATTATCCACGCCAAGGACGATCCGTTTATGGACCACCATGTGATCCCTAAACCGGAAAACCTGCCCTCGCAGGTGGAATATCAGTTAACCGAGCACGGTGGTCACGTTGGGTTTATTAGCGGCACGCTGCGCCGCCCTGAGATGTGGCTGGAATCGCGTATCCCCGACTGGCTGACAACGTATCTGGAGGCATAATCATGCAGATCCCCTGGCAGGACTTATCCCCTGAAGCGCTGGATAATCTGATTGAAAGCTTTGTCTTGCGTGAAGGCACCGATTATGGTGAACATGAACGCTCACTCGAGCAAAAAGTCGCCGACGTCAGACGCCAGTTACAATCAGGTGAAGCCGTGCTGGTGTGGTCCGAACTGCATGAAACGGTCAACATTATGCCGCGGAAACAGTTTCGCGAATAATCGGTTGTCGACGGCTGACTATAATAAAAAAACCAAACTATTTATGGAGTTATTATGTCTGCCAAACATCCGGTGATTGCGGTAACAGGATCCAGCGGCGCGGGGACCACCACCACCAGCCTCGCGTTTCGTAAAATTTTCTCGCAGTTAAATCTGCGCGCTGCCGAGGTGGAAGGTGACAGTTTTCACCGCTATACCCGTCCTGAGATGGACATGGCGATCCGCAAAGCGCGTGACGCCGGGCGACACATCAGCTATTTTGGCCCCGAAGCCAACGACTTTAGCCTGCTGGAACACACCTTCATCGAGTACGGTCAGTCGGGCAAAGGTCAGTCACGAAAATATCTGCACACGTATGATGAAGCTGTTCCGTGGAATCAGGTTCCGGGGACGTTTACCCCCTGGCAGCCGCTTCCCGAACCGACGGACGTACTGTTCTATGAAGGCTTGCACGGCGGCGTAGTCACCCCACAACAAAATGTGGCGCGGCATGTCGATCTGCTGGTCGGCGTGGTACCGATCGTCAACCTGGAGTGGATCCAGAAACTGACCCGCGATACCAGCGAGCGCGGTCACTCCCGCGAGGCGGTAATGGACTCGGTCGTGCGCTCAATGGACGATTACATCAATTACATCACCCCACAGTTTTCCCGCACGCATATTAACTTCCAGCGCGTACCGACCGTCGATACCTCCAATCCTTTTGCCGCCAAGAGTATTCCGTCACTGGATGAAAGCTTTGTTGTCATCCATTTTCGTAATCTGGAAGGGATCGACTTTCCCTGGCTACTGGCTATGCTGCAGGGCTCATTCATTTCTCACATCAATACATTAGTGGTGCCGGGCGGCAAAATGGGGCTGGCAATGGAGCTGATCATGCTGCCGCTGGTCCAGCGACTGATGGAAGGGAAGAAAATCGAGTAAGCGGTGTTAATGCCGGATAGCGCTGGGCTTATCCGGCATTAAAAATTACGCCGCAATCACTTCATAGGAATGGGTAATATTCACCGCTTTTTCCAGCATCAACGCCACGGAACAATACTTCTCCGCCGAGAGGTCAACTGCGCGGGACACTGACGCGTCTTTTAGATCGTTACCCGTTACGATGAAATGCAGATTAATATGGGTAAACAGACGCGGCGCTTCTTCACGACGTTCGGAAGTGAGCTTCACTTCGCAGTTGGTCACATCCTGACGACCCTTTTGCAGGATCGACACCACATCAATCGCACTACAGCCACCCGCAGCCATTAGCACCATTTCCATCGGGCTCGGCGCTTTATCACCAGAGTTACCATCCATCAAGATTTGGTGGCCAGAGGCGGACTCACCGAGGAAGGTTAACCCCTCAACCCACTTTACACGCGCTTGCATATTTCGTAACTCCAATGTTTCAATTTTCCTGACAGATTACGCGCACATAACAATTCTCGCAACGGAAGGCGACCTGCATCATGCTGAAGCGAGACACCAGGAGACACACGGCGAAAGCTATGCTAAAACAGTCAGGATGCTACAGTAATACATAGACGTACTGCATGTATGCAGAGGACATCACATTACAGGCTGCAGTTCACTTTTTAGCAGCCCCTTTCCCAGGTAGCGGGAAGCATATTTTTGCAACCCCAGAGGCAGCGTCGTTTTCTGGCTCTGGAGATAGCTTATAACAGAGGATAACCGCGCATGGTGCTTGGCAAACCGCAAACAGACCCGACTCTCGAATGGTTCTTGTCTCATTGCCACATTCATAAGTACCCATCGAAGAGCACGCTGATTCACCAGGGTGAAAAAGCGGAAACGTTGTATTACATCGTTAAAGGCTCAGTGGCAGTGCTGATCAAAGATGAAGAAGGGAAAGAAATGATCCTCTCTTATCTGAATCAGGGCGATTTCATTGGTGAATTAGGCCTGTTTGAAGAAGGCCAGGAACGTAGCGCCTGGGTACGTGCCAAAACTGCATGTGAAGTCGCTGAAATTTCATACAAAAAATTTCGCCAATTAATCCAGGTTAACCCGGATATCCTGATGCGCCTGTCTTCTCAGATGGCTCGTCGTCTGCAGGTAACGTCCGAAAAAGTAGGCAACCTTGCCTTCCTGGATGTCACTGGTCGTATCGCCCAGACCCTGTTGAACCTGGCGAAACAACCTGACGCGATGACCCACCCGGATGGCATGCAGATCAAAATCACCCGTCAGGAAATCGGTCAGATCGTTGGCTGCTCCCGTGAAACCGTTGGTCGTATTCTGAAAATGCTGGAAGATCAGAACCTGATCTCCGCGCACGGTAAGACCATCGTCGTCTACGGCACGCGTTAACCTCATCGAAATGGCGCGTTACCTGGTAATGCGCCATTTTTGTTTACACCGATGTGGCGAAGACTGATTTATCACCCCGAGATCAACTACGCACTACGACAAACGCTGGTGCTGTGTTTGCCCGTGGCTGTCGGTCTTATCATTGGCCAGCTTCATCTGGGACTGCTCTTCTCCCTCGTCCCCGCCTGCTGCAACATTGCCGGTCTTGATACCCCGCATAAACGCTTTTTCAAACGCTTAGTTATTGGCGCATCACTGTTTGCCGGATGCAGCCTGATCATGCAGTTGCTGCTGGCTCAGACCATACCGCTTCCGCTGATCCTCACAGGCCTGACGCTGGTTCTCGGCGTAACCGCAGAGCTGGGCCCGCTGCATGCGCGATTACTGCCAGCCTCACTGATCGCGGCAATTTTCACGCTAAGCCTGGCCGGGAATATGCCCATCTGGGAGCCGCTGCTGATCTATGCGCTGGGTACGTTGTGGTACGGCGCGTTCAACTGGTTCTGGTTCTGGCTGTGGCGTGAACAGCCGCTGCGGGAATCGCTCAGCTTGTTGTACCGCGAACTGGCCGATTACTGTGAAGCAAAATACAGCCTGTTAACCCAGCACGTCGATCCCGAAAAAGCGCTGCCCCCGCTGCTGGTTCGCCAGCAAAAAGCCGTGGACCTGATCACCCAGTGTTATCAGCAAATGCACATGCTGTCAGCACATCACAATAACGAGTACAAACGCCTGCTGCGGGCCTTTCAGGAAGCACTGGATTTGCAGGAGCATATTTCCGTCAGCCTGCATCAGCCGGAAGAGGTGCAAAAGCTGGTCGAACGTAGCCACGCGGAGCAGGTGATTCGCTGGAACGCGCGCACCGTCGCCGCCCGCCTGCGCGTGCTGGCAGATGACATTCTGTATCACCGATTGCCCACGCGTTTTTCCATGGAGAAACAGATTGGTACGCTGGAGAAAATTGCCAATCAGCATCCGGATAACCCGGTCGGGCAGTTTTGCTACTGGCACTTTAGCCGTATTGCCCGCGTGCTGCGTACCCAGCGTCCACTGTACGCCCGAGATTTGATGGCCGACAAACAGCGCCGATTGCCGTTGCTCCCTGCCCTGAAAAACTATCTGTCGCTTAAGTCTCCCGCGCTGCGTAATGCCGGACGTATCAGCGTCATGTTGAGCATCGCCAGCCTGATGGGCAGCGCCTTACACCTGCCAAAGCCTTACTGGATCCTGATGACGATCCTGTTCGTCACACAAAATGGCTACGGCGCAACGCGGGTACGTATTCTGCATCGTTCGGTAGGGACGCTCGTCGGGCTGGTGATTGCCGGCGTCACGTTGCACTTTCATATTCCGGAAGGGTTTACACTGGCGGCCATGCTGGTCGTCACCCTCGTCAGCTATCTGATCATGCGCAAAAACTACGGCTGGGCCACCGTCGGCTTTACGGTCACGGCGGTATATACCCTGCAACTGCTGACGCTGAACGGGGAGCAGTTTATCGTACCGCGCTTTGTCGATACGGTACTGGGCTGTTTGATTGCCTTTGGCGGCATGCTCTGGCTATGGCCACAGTGGCAGAGTGGCCTGCTGCGCAAAAACGCCCACGATGCGCTGGAATCCGATCAGGAAGCCATCCGCCTGATCCTCAGCAACGATCCACAGGCAACTCCGCTCGCGTATCAGCGCATGCGGGTCAATCAGGCGCATAACACGCTGTTTAACTCACTGAACCAGGCGATGCAGGAGCCAGGGTTTAATTCGCATTACCTGGCCGATATGAAACTGTGGGTCACACACAGCCAGTTCATCGTCGAACACATCAACGCAATGACTACGCTGGCTCGAGAACACACAATGTTGACGCCGGATTTGGCGCAGCGGTATCTGGAGTCCTGCGAAATTGCGATTCAGCGCTGTCAACAGCGGCTGGAATATGACGGGCCGGGAAGTTCCGGCGATGTGAATATTCTCGAGTCACCGGAGATGCTATCCCACGGCCCGCTTAGCACTCTGGAACAGCATCTGCAGCGGATATTGGGGCATCTGAATACCATGCACACCATTTCGTCGGTAGCCTGGCGTCAGCGACCGCACCACGGGATCTGGCTGAGCCGCCGATTGCGGGACATGAAGGGTTAAGCTCGACTGCCGGATGCCCTACGCTTATCCGGCCTACGGGCAATCAACTCACCACTTTAGCAACGGCCTGCGCAAAGCGCTGCATCCCTTCATCGATATCCGCATCTTCCACCACCAGCGAGGGGGCAAAACGCATCACGTCCGGGCCGGCATTCAGCACCATTACCCCTTCGTGCGCGGCGGCATACAGGAAATCGCGCGCCCGGCCTTTAAACTGCGGCTTCAGCTCGGCGCCAATCAACAGTCCCATGCCGCGAATATCGCTAAAAATGTCATACTGAGCGTCGATTTTCTGCAAATGCGCGACAAACGCCTGGCGTTTAGCCTGAATACCTTCCAGCACATCCGGCGTATTGATAATGTCGAACGCCGTCTCTGCAACCGCACAGGCCAGCGGATTACCGCCGTAGGTCGAGCCGTGTGAACCGACATGGAACGCAGAAGCAATCTCCTGAGTGGTCAACATGGCACTCACCGGGAAGCCGCCGCCGAGGGCTTTGGCGCTGGTCAGGATATCCGGCGTCACGCCGTAGTGCATATAGGCAAACAGATTACCGGTACGCCCCATCCCACACTGCACTTCATCAAACACCAGCAATGCCTGATGTTGATCGCACAACTCGCGCAGGCCTTGCAGGAATTCCGGCGTTGCCGCCGTGACGCCACCTTCGCCCTGAATCGGTTCGACTACCACCGCGCAGGTGTGATCGTCCATCACCGCTTTTACCGCATGCAGGTCGTTAAACGGCACATGAATAATGTCCGCCGGTTTGGGGCCAAAGCCGTCAGAGTATTTCGGCTGTCCGCCAACGGAAACGGTAAACAGCGAGCGACCGTGAAACGCATTATGGAAGGCAATGATTTTAGTTTTGAACGGGCTATGGCGTACGCAGGCATAGTGGCGCGCCAGCTTAAAGGCGGTTTCATTGGCTTCGGTACCGGAATTCATGAACAGCACGCGCTCGGCGAAGGTCGCCTCAATGATTTTACGGCCTAAACGCAGAGCAGGTTCATTGGTGAAAACGTTACTGGTATGCCACAGGGTTTCGCCCTGGGTTTTCAACGCCTCGACCAGTGCCGGATGGCAATGCCCTAACGCAGTCACTGCAATGCCACCCGCGAAATCAACGTACTCTTTCCCCTGCTGATCCCAGACTCGACTCCCTTTCCCTTTTACCGGGATAAACTCTGCCGGTGCATAAATCGGCAGAATCACTTCATCGAATGTTGCGCGCGTAATTGCAGTTTGTTCAGTTGCCATGTCATTGCCACCCTGTTAAGCAGAAATGTGAGTGAAATTATAATCATAAAATATGAATAAAAAATCATTGAATAGCAACTACAAATCATCGATTGAGGAAATTACCCAGCAGTTGATGCCCCTGCTCGCTGAGGATACTCTCCGGGTGAAACTGCACGCCTTCCAGATCCCACTCACGGTGGCGGATACCCATGATTTCCTGAGTCTCACTCCAGGCCGTTACCTCAAAGCAGGCAGGCAGCGTCTCTGGTGCGACCACCAGAGAGTGGTAGCGTGTCACCGTTAACGGGTTGGCTAACCCCTGAAAAACACCCTGCCCGGTATGCGTGATCGGGGAGGTCTTCCCGTGCATTACTTTCGCCGCCCGCACCACGCTGGCACCAAAGGCTTGCGCCATTGCCTGGTGACCCAAACAGACGCCCAGCATCGGGATTTTCCCCGTATAGTGACGAATAACATCCAGCGAGATCCCGGCATCATCCGGCGTGCAGGGACCGGGGGAAATAACGATTTTTTGTGGGCCCAGCGCGTCGATTTGCGCCAGTGTTAGCTCATCGTTGCGCCTGACAAGAACCTCAGCGCCCAGTTCGCAGAAATATTGATACAGGTTCCAGGTAAAAGAATCGTAGTTATCGATAAGCAGGATCATTGCGGCTCCGGTACAGAAGAACCGCGCTATTCTACCCAGTTTCTCGGGCTTCGCTTACCACTTTACGAAATATCGCCTGCAGCGCCGACAGGTCACCCATTGCGCCACTCTGATTGGCCTGGTTCCACTCCTCAACCGGTATGCCCTCCCAACTGAGCATATACCCGGCATGGATCGCTAACTGTTCGAAGAAAATACGCTGCGCCAGACCGCTGCCAATACGAAACGGGTGCAGAACGTTAATTTCGCAATAATAATGCGCAAGTCGGTCGATAAACGACTCCTCCGACAGCCCCAACAGCCAGGACTCGTCTTCCAGATCCTGCATCAGCGCATTGCCCTCTTTCTCGATGTAGGCAAAGTGGCAGAAGCGGGTATCACCCTGATAAATATCAACCTCGCGCAGCTGGCCCGCCCAGTCAAAAATATCCTGATAGAGTTGACGGTGGATAGCGCACAGGTGCGGCAGACCGCGTTTGTACGGACCCAGCCCAATTGTCGCCGCACGCAGCGCCGTCAATTCGTAAGCAGCCTGCGCCAGACGTTGGGCCTGATGAACCCCCAGACGATTACGCATTACGTTCAGGCCAGGGTACAAATAGGGATCGCGCCCATCACCGAATTTATCGCTCATAGTGCCTCCTCAATTCTTCGAGGCGCGCCAGGGCATCTTCAGCACTCAGCGTAACCCGTGGAATATCCACGCCTTCCAGCCGTCGGCTGGCCTGGAAATTGCCGTTTCGCAGTTGCTCCCAGAGACTGGACTTTTGTTTATCGGTAAGTTTTTTCACGTGACCTCCCTGAATGTGCCGACACTTGCCACAAGTATAAGCAGCAATTTCGGGTTACGCAGAGAAGGGAGAGAACGCGGGCAGGAACCGCCCGCGCAAAAATACGATTACGGCAGGACTTTCGCAGACAAGATAACAATCGGTTTGGACGGAACGTTCTGGTAAGGACCTACATCGTGCGTCGGAACCTGAGCAATCTTATCCGCGACATCCATCCCTTTCACCACTTTACCAAAAACGGCATAGCCGAAGTCACGCTGGCCGTGATCGAGGAACGCGTTGTCTGCAATGTTGATAAAGAACTGGCTGGTCGCGCTGTCTTTATCCGCGGTTCGCGCCATGGCAATGGTGCCACGGGTATTGCGCAGCCCGTTATCGGCTTCATTTTTGATTGGCGGGTTAGGTTTCTTCTGCTGCATCTGCTCGGTAAAACCGCCACCCTGCACCATAAAGCCGGGGATCACACGGTGAAACGTGGTGTTGTTATAGAAACCACTGTTTACATAATCGACAAAATTTTGCACTGAAACCGGGGCTTTTTGGCTATTCAGCTCCAGCTCAATGTTACCAGCAGAGGTTGTCAGCAGAACACGAGGGTCACCTTTCGCTGCCAGTGCTGCGGGAGAGAGGGCAGAAAGAGCGAGAACAGCTGCAACAGCCGCCAGAGTCGATTTGAGCATGAGAATTCCTTAACAAGAGCAGAAATGAAGCAAGTGAATTGATTCTAAAGAGCCTTCCATGACAAGGCCATCCCTTTACTTAATTTTACGTACTTGAAACAAATGTAACTCGACGTTCTATATGACCGCATAATGATTAGTAGTGATCTAAATCACATTAAAAAATGTAACATTCACATCGATTATCAATAAATATTTAAATGATTCACAAAAGCGCCTAAAATCTGCCCGCTCACGGCGCAGTCAATGCGCCTTACACTTCTATACAGGCCAGTCATGACTAACAGCAATCGCATCAAGCTCACATGGATCAGCTTTCTCTCCTACGCCCTGACAGGTGCGTTGGTCATTGTCACCGGGATGGTGATGGGAAACATCGCAGACTATTTCCATTTGCCCGTTTCCAGTATGAGTAACACCTTCACCTTTCTGAATGCCGGTATTCTGATCTCTATTTTTCTGAATGCCTGGTTGATGGAAATTGTTCCGTTGAAAACGCAGCTGCGTTTTGGCTTTATCCTGATGCTGCTGGCGGTCGCCGGACTGATGTTCAGCCATAGCCTGGCGCTGTTCTCTGCCGCCATGTTTGTGCTGGGCGTCGTTAGCGGTATCACCATGTCGATTGGTACTTTCCTGGTCACCCAGATGTATGAAGGTCGCCAGCGCGGTTCCCGCCTGCTGTTTACCGACTCCTTCTTCAGCATGGCTGGCATGATTTTCCCGATGGTTGCGGCATATCTGCTGGCGCGCAGCATTGAATGGTACTGGGTCTATGCCTGTATCGGCCTGGTGTACGTCGCCATTTTCCTGCTGACTTTTGGTTGTGAGTTCCCGGCGCTGGGTAAACACGCGCAACAGCCGGAAACGCCAGTGGTGAAAGAAAAGTGGGGCATTGGCGTACTGTTTTTGTCTATCGCCGCACTGTGCTACATCCTCGGTCAGCTTGGTTTTATCTCCTGGGTGCCGGAATACGCCAAAAGCCTCGGCATGAGCTTGAACGATGCAGGCAAGCTGGTCAGCGATTTCTGGATGTCTTACATGGTTGGCATGTGGGCGTTTAGCTTTATTCTGCGTTTCTTTGACTTGCAGCGTATCCTGACCGTGCTGGCAGGCCTGGCAACCGTGTTGATGTATTTGTTCATCACCGGCACGCCAGAGCATATGCCGTGGTTCATCCTGACGCTGGGCTTTTTCTCCAGCGCAATTTATACCACCATTATCACCCTCGGCTCCCAGCAGACCAAAGTGGCCTCGCCGAAACTGGTTAACTTCGTGCTGACCTGCGGCACCATTGGGACCATGTTGACCTTCGTGGTTACCGGCCCCATCGTCGCCCACAGCGGCCCACTGGCAGCATTGCAGACGGCTAACGGTTTGTATGCCGTGGTATTCGTGATGTGCTTTATCCTTGGGTTTGTCACGCGTCATCGCCAGCATAACGCACCGGCTGCGCATTAAACCTGAATGCCGGATAGCGACTCCGCCTTATCCGGCATTTTATCACTCCCCTTCCTTACCCTTAGTATGCAGGCCTACACACGTTAAAACCTTTTAATTTGTACGCTAATTGTACAAACATGAAAAGCCTGTCAATTCCGTGACTTATAAAAACGCTGACAAATCAGTTATATACCTCTTAAGGAGTATATAAGGGCGAAATTGATTTGTATCAATAAGCGGGGTTGCTGAATCGTTAAGGTAGGCAGTAATAGAAAAGAAATCGAGGCAAAAATGAGCAAAGTCAGACTCGCTATTATCGGTAATGGTATGGTCGGCCATCGCTTTATTGAGGATCTTCTTGATAAATCCGAGGCGGACAAGTTTGATATTACCGTCTTCTGTGAAGAACCCCGCAAAGCATACGACCGCGTACACCTGTCTTCTTACTTCTCTCACCACACCGCTGAAGAGCTGTCGCTGGTGCGCGAAGGCTTCTACGAGAAGCACGGCGTTAAAGTATTAGTCGGCGAACGCGCGATTACCATCAACCGCCAGGAGAAGGTGATCCACTCCAGCGCAGGCCGTACGGTCTATTACGATAAGCTGATCATGGCAACCGGCTCCTACCCGTGGATCCCGCCGATTAAAGGTTCGGAAACTCAGGACTGTTTCGTTTACCGTACCATTGAAGACCTCAACGCCATTGAGTCTTGCGCTCGTCGCAGTAAGCGCGGTGCCGTTGTCGGTGGTGGTCTGCTGGGTCTGGAAGCCGCAGGTGCCCTGAAAAGCTTAGGCGTTGAAACCCACGTGATTGAATTTGCCCCAATGCTGATGGCTGAACAGCTGGATCATATGGGTGGCGAGCAGTTACGTCGCAAAATTGAAAGCATGGGCGTGCGCGTGCACACCAGCAAAAATACCAAAGAGATCGTCCAGCAAGGCACCGAAGCGCGTAAAACCATGCGTTTTGCCGACGGCAGCGAACTGGAAGTGGACTTCATTGTCTTCTCCACCGGTATTCGCCCGCGCGACAAACTGGCAACCCAGTGCGGCCTTGACGTGGCACAGCGCGGCGGTATCGTGATTAACGACGCCTGCCAGACCTCTGACCCGGATATCTACGCCATCGGCGAATGTGCCAGCTGGAACGACCGCGTGTATGGCCTGGTCGCACCAGGATACAAAATGGCGCAGGTCGCCGTTGACCATATTCTCGGTAGCAAAAACGCCTTCGAAGGTGCAGATCTGAGCGCCAAGCTGAAGCTGCTGGGCGTGGACGTTGGCGGTATCGGCGACGCACACGCGCGTACGCCGGGTGCCCGTAGCTACGTTTACCTCGACGAAAGCAAAGAAGTCTACAAACGCCTGATCGTCAGCGAAGATAACAAAACGCTGCTGGGTGCCGTTCTGGTGGGTGACACCAGCGATTTCGGCAACTTGCTGCAGCTGGTGCTGAACGCCATCGAACTGCCGGAAAACCCAGATTCACTGATCCTGCCAGCGCACGCGGGCAGCGGTAAACCGTCCATCGGCGTGGATAAACTGCCGGACAGCGCGCAGATTTGTTCCTGCTTCGACGTCACCAAAGGCATGCTGGTTGCCGCCATTAACAAAGGCTGCCACACCGTTGCAGCGCTGAAAGCCGAAACCAAAGCCGGTACCGGCTGCGGCGGTTGTATCCCGCTGGTCACCCAGGTGCTGAACGCGGAACTGGCGAAACAGGGCATCGAAGTTAACAACAACCTGTGCGATCACTTCCCGTACTCGCGTCAGGAACTGTTCCATCTCATCCGCGTGGAAGGCATTAAAACCTTCGAAGAGCTGCTGGCGAAACACGGTAAAGGTTACGGCTGCGAAGTGTGTAAACCGACCGTCGGTTCCCTGCTGGCCTCCTGCTGGAATGAATACATCCTCAAGCCGCAGCACACGCCGCTGCAGGATACCAACGACAACTTCCTGGCCAACATCCAGAAAGACGGGACTTACTCCGTTATCCCACGCTCTGCCGGTGGCGAAATTACCCCGGAAGGTCTGGTTGCCGTGGGCCGCATTGCCCGTGAATTCAACCTGTATACCAAGATTACCGGCTCTCAGCGTATTGGCCTGTTCGGCGCGCAGAAAGATGACCTGCCGGAAATCTGGCGTCAGCTGATTGAAGCAGGCTTCGAAACCGGTCACGCGTATGCCAAAGCACTGCGTATGGCGAAAACCTGCGTCGGCAGCACCTGGTGCCGTTATGGCGTGGGCGACAGCGTGGGCTTCGGCGTAGAGCTGGAAAACCGCTACAAAGGCATTCGCACCCCGCACAAAATGAAATTCGGTGTCTCCGGCTGTACCCGCGAATGTGCGGAAGCCCAGGGTAAAGACGTCGGTATTATCGCGACCGAAAAAGGCTGGAACCTGTACGTTTGTGGTAACGGCGGGATGAAACCACGCCATGCGGATCTGCTGGCGGCGGATCTCGATCGCGAAACGCTGATGAAATATCTCGACCGCTTTATGATGTTCTACATCCGTACAGCGGACAAACTGACCCGTACCGCGCCGTGGTTAGATAACCTGGAAGGCGGCATCGAGTACCTGAAATCAGTCATCATTGACGACAAACTCGGCCTGAACGAACACCTGGAAGAAGAGATGGCGCGTCTGCGTGAAGCCGTCGTGTGCGAGTGGACAGAAACTGTTAACACGCCAGCCGCGCAGGTTCGCTTCAAGCACTTTATCAATAGCGAACAACGCGATCCTAATGTCCAGGTTGTGCCTGAACGTGAACAACATCGCCCGGCCACGCCGTATGAGCGCATCCCGGTCACTCTGGTGGAGGAAAACGCATGAGCCAGTGGAAAAACATCTGCAAAATCGATGACATTCTGCCTGCAACAGGCGTCTGCGCCCTGTTAGGTACCGAGCAAGTGGCAATTTTCCGTCCTTATCATAGCGACCAGGTGTTTGCGATCAGTAACATCGACCCGTTCTTTGAATCCAGCGTGCTCTCGCGCGGGTTGATTGCAGAGCATCAGGGCGAATTGTGGGTCGCCAGCCCGCTGAAAAAACAGCGCTTTCGTTTAAGCGACGGTTTGTGCATGGAAGACGAACAGTTCTCCGTGAAACATTACGAAGCCCGAGTGAAAGACGGCACGGTGCAACTGCGCGGTTAATAAATTTTTGGGAGGCGCAACGCCTCCCCTTTTTTGTATTTTTTTTAATTGTTATTGCATATTTAAGGATAATCAACACATGTTCACAGACACTATTAATAAGTGTGCGGCTAACGCTGCGCGCATCGCACGCCTGTCGGCTAATAATCCGCTCGGATTCTGGGTCAGTTCCGCCATGGCGGGGGCCTATGTTGGCCTTGGCATCATCCTTATTTTTACGCTCGGTAATCTGCTTGACCCGTCCGTGCGTCCGCTGGTGATGGGTGCAACCTTTGGTATTGCCTTGACGCTGGTAATTATTGCCGGCTCGGAACTGTTTACCGGTCACACCATGTTCCTGACGCTCGGCGTGAAAGCGGGCACCATCAGCCACGGTCAGATGTGGGCAATTTTGCCGCAAACCTGGCTGGGAAATCTGGTCGGTTCCGTGTTCGTCGCCCTGCTGTACAGCTGGGGTGGCGGTAGCCTGCTGCCGGTCGATACCAGCATCGTACATACGGTTGCACTGGCGAAAACCACCGCGCCTGCCACCGTGCTGTTCTTTAAAGGCGCGCTGTGTAACTGGCTGGTTTGTCTGGCAATCTGGATGGCAATCCGTACCGAAGGCGCGGCAAAATTTCTCGCTATCTGGTGGTGCCTGCTGGCGTTTATCGCTTCCGGTTATGAGCACTCCGTTGCCAATATGACGCTGTTTGCGCTCTCCTGGTTCGGTCATCACAGCGATGCCTATACCCTGACTGGAATCGGTCACAATCTGTTGTGGGTAACACTCGGTAATACTTTGTCCGGTGTCGTATTCATGGGGTGGGGTTATTGGTATGCTACGCCAAAATCGGAGCGTCCGGCTCCGGCAAAAATCAACCAGCCAGAGGCTGCTGCCAATAACTAAGGGGTAATGTCGTGGATCATTTGCCTATATTTTGTCAACTACGTGACCGCGACTGCTTAATCGTCGGCGGTGGTGATGTCGCAGAACGCAAAGCGCGGTTACTGCTGGAAGCGGGCGCCCGTTTAACGGTTAATGCGCTGGCATTTATTCCGCAGTTCACCGTATGGGCAAATGAAGGCATGCTGACGCTGGTTGAGGGGCCGTTTGACGAAGCCCTGCTCGACACCTGCTGGCTGGCGATCGCCGCCACCGATGACGACGCCGTCAACCAAAGCGTCAGCACCGCCGCTGAATCACGCCGTATTTTCTGTAACGTGGTCGATGCACCAAAAGCGGCCAGTTTCATCATGCCCTCCATTATTGACCGCTCGCCGCTGATGGTGGCGGTCTCCTCTGGCGGTACCTCGCCTGTTCTGGCTCGTCTGCTGCGTGAACGGCTCGAATCCGTGTTGCCGCAGCATCTGGGGCAGGTCGCGCAGTATGCGGGCCAGCTGCGTTCCCGGGTGAAAAAGCAGTTCGCCAGTATGGGGGAACGTCGCCGCTTCTGGGAGAAACTGTTCGTTAACGATCGTCTGGCGCAGTCTCTGGCAAACAACGATCGGCAAGCGGTAGAAGAAACCACCGAGCAAATGCTCAGCGAACCGCTGGATCATCGTGGCGAAGTGGTACTGGTTGGCGCCGGTCCAGGCGATGCCGGACTGCTCACACTGAAAGGGTTGCAACAGATCCAGCAGGCTGATGTCGTGGTGTATGACCGTCTGGTTTCTGACGACATCATGAACCTTGTACGCCGCGATGCAGACCGTATTTTCGTGGGTAAACGCGCGGGTTATCATTGTGTACCGCAGGAAGAGATCAACCAGATCCTGCTGAACGAAGCGCAACAGGGTAAACGCGTGGTGCGCCTCAAAGGCGGCGACCCGTTCATCTTTGGCCGCGGCGGTGAAGAGCTGGAAACCCTGTGCCATGCAGGTATCCCGTTCTCCGTGGTTCCAGGTATTACCGCAGCTTCCGGTTGTTCTGCTTATTCTGGCATTCCTCTGACGCATCGTGATTACGCCCAGAGCGTACGCCTGGTTACCGGGCATCTGAAAACCGGCGGCGAGCTGGACTGGGAAAACCTGGCGGCTGAAAAACAGACACTGGTGTTCTATATGGGGCTAAATCAGGCGGCCACCATCCAGCAAAAACTGATCGAGTTTGGCATGCCCGCAGACATGCCGGTTGCGTTGGTAGAAAACGGAACGTCCGTGAAACAGCGCGTCGTCAACGGCGTACTCACACAGCTCGGTGAACTGGCCCAACGGGTTGAAAGCCCGGCGCTGATTATTGTCGGCCGCGTGGTTGGGCTGCGCGATAAGCTGAACTGGTTCTCAAATCATTAATTGAACGCTGAATAACGCCCTGATATTCAGGGCGTTATTCATAGTTAAGAAAAACAAATACAAAATAAAAATCAACCAACTCTATATATCCATCCCAATAACCCGTCCATTAATGATTAGAGCAAGACTAATTCTATAGAACATCAATTCATTGAATATATAATTCACACAAACATTGCCATGTCTTTATCCGGACTACTTAAAGTTTTTATTAGTTGATATATTAGGCTTCGAGAAATGGATTTCATCCATTTAAAAATAAATATCCAATAAGGATTTTGACATGTTTAAATTTGCAAAAATCGCCATTGTGGCGGGTGTTCTGGTTACGCTGACAGCATGTACTGGCCATATCGAAAACAAAAAAAACAACTGCAGCTATGATTATTTGTTCCATCCAGCAATTTCAATTTCTAAAATTATTGGTGGCTGTGGCCCGGCTGCAGATCAGTAATAGAAGCGATTGCGCAGATACAAAAAAACCGGGAATTTCCCGGTTTTTTCATTTTAGATTTACGCTCACTCACATGCACTCACGCTTTCCCGCAAAATCCTCAGTACCGTTTCCTCGCCACTGCGATTGGGATTAATACGAATCGCATAGTCGCTCAGTTCGGGATTCGCTTCACGGAACGTCCCGGAAAGGCGATAAAACAGCGGCGGGATTTCATATTTCGACTCCGCTCCAACCGGATACGGCAGCGCACCGCGTTTATGCGCTTCTTCCAGTACACTGTTGGCAATAGGCTGATGAAACTCAACGATTAGCACCTTCGACTGGGCATTGGCAATAACCGCCTTTTTTACCTCGGGTATCGCTCCGCTATGGAGCAAACCCAGCAAACGCTCAGAAACACCTGCCTGCACCGCATGCATCACCGGAGCGAAAACCAGGCCACGCACCACCTCCAGCGCCTGTGAACCCTGAATCTGGCTGCCACCGGAATAGAGGGTCGCACGAATTCTGGCAACCACGTCCGCCATACCGACAACCGCCCCCACGCCTTGCGGACCAAACAGCTTAAAGCAGGAGAACGTCGACAGCGTCGCCCCACATTCACAGCCGATGCTGTCTACTTTCATCACCGCGTAATTATCGTCGGTTAACGTCGGCACGCCACACTGCGTAATCTCCGCCAGCACCTCGGATAACACATAACGGTCCTGTGGCTGCTGGCGCGTATGTTGCACCAGCGCAGCATCGGGGCGGTGCTCTGTGATAGCCCGCTTAATCGCCGGAAGATCGTTGAAATCAGCCCTGACCAGCACAATCCCCATCTGCTCAATGAGCACCTGTGTAGTCGGGTACACAGGCGCATCGTGAACCAACAGTCGCTGGCCGGGTTTCAGCAGCGCAGCCAGCCCGGCGCGAATCGCGCCGGTGCCCGCTCCCTGAACCAGAACCGCCGCCTCGGCATGAAAGACATCGGCCAACACTTTTTCCACACGCTGCGTCACCCGGGGCTGGTTCAGGCCCGGTACCAGCCCCAAGTCGCCGCCAGCCAGAAAATCAGCACCCGGGAAGTGGCGGCAGAGCGTATCCACCAATGCAAACTGCTTTTGCTGCGCTTCTGTAAGCGTCAGGCTTTGCAGGGGGAACGTCATCATTTACATGCCTCCTCAGGCCGGGACAAACAGCCCGCACCAGTAGAGAATGTTCAACAGGATACCGGTGATCATCACCGCCACTACCGGTGCTGCCATCTTCTGCACCGGGCGTCCAATCGATTCGTTGAGGAAATAAATGGCAACCGCAATAGAGAATCCGGTGTAGCCTGCCATCTTGATGGCAGCAAAAATCGAACCGATTAGCAGCGCCATTTCCATCAACATATTCATGGCATTACGAATGTTATCCGACGCGTTGCGTATTGACGGATAGCGGCCCAGCCATTTACCAATGGAGCGCAGCAGCAGTACTTCCGCTGAAATCACTACGGCACCAAGGATAGCCGCAATCCACGGGTTCGGAGCCAGATAGCCCACCGAGTAAACGAAAGTGAAACCGGCTACCGCGTACACACCCGTCGCCAGCGCGGTGGTGGCAATCAGCGGCACGAAGCCCAGTCCGCGCATAAACTCCGCCAGCGCCGCCTGATTCACCAGCGTTTGCGACTGTTCCGGCGTAATTCCCGCCGAGTAGGCTTTTTCCAGCGTAAAGATTGAAACCTCACTTCCGGCGAAAATCTTCATGCTGGCGACAGCGGCGATCAGTGCACCAACAATGGCGATATACGGCAGATTTTTAATGATTCGTGAGGTTCGCTCCTCAAACACCGATAGTCCGCTGACATCCATCTCCTCATCACCGCGGTGGCGTATATCGTGGAAAATAGCAATCGCCAGCAGCATGACCATCCCAATGAAAATCTCGATTGATTCCGGGTTTAGGTGTGGGAAGAAACGAACGACCGCCACGCGGGTCATCAATACCACAAAGGCAGCAACCAGGCTGTGCTTCCAGCCAAACTGATAGAAAATCGCCACCAGAGGGAAGAGCGCGAATGCCGCAACCACCGGAGAGCTCAGCTCCCCGAGGCTACCCAGCACATCCACGGGTAATGCCGTCAGTAACTGGTTCACCGGGAGTAGACAAGTCAGGATCAATACGCCCCAGATAGCCCCCAGGCCAAACGCCAGCAGGCTATTAACCGCCAGCACGCCGAGAATATCCGTTGGCAGAAACAACAGCCACGCATTAAGCAGCCCGGTTTTCAACGTGAACGAGATCCCGACGGAGGCAACAAAGCCGATGCTTAGACCAAACGCGATACTCCCCGCCTCACGACGGTTCATGTTCCCCTCAATAAGCTGCGGCAGAATTGGACGGATTCCATCATGAAAAACGGCGGCCGACCGATGCGCCAGAAGCGACGTCATGCCGGTCAGACAGGCCACCAGGATAATCTGAATGTACAGATCCATAATCGTGCCTTTTATTTCAGATGGTTAACCAGCATCGGGATCGCATGTTCAACATGTTCGACGGAGAGACCAAAAGCCACTTTCCCTTCCGCAATCATTTTTGCGATATGTTCGTCTTTCGCCTTAATGCCCGGTTTGGCGATAGTGCAGCTTTTGCTGTAGCCAATCACCGCAATAGCAATCGACAGCGCCGCACCCGCGCCGGTGTTACACGCACCAATGTAGTAGTCCAGTTGCCCAGATTTCACCTTCATTGCCGCTTCCATGTCGTTGTGAATGGAGACTTCAAAGCAGCCAGGAGCCGCAGTCTCGATGGTCTTTTTAATCTGCTCACGCTGTAAGCCAGCAACACCAATCTTTTTCATGGTTCTGTCCTTATTGGAAAAATTTTGAGGGGTTATCACGTAACATCGTGTCCACATCGGCCTGGTCGAATCCTGACTGGCGCAACTGTGGGATAAAAGTCGTTAACAGGTAGTCATAGCCATTACCACCATTGCCTTTTAAATGGGAGCGACGGGTAATATCCATTGAGAGCATCACACGGTTAAGCAGCCCGCGATCGCGAAGCGCATGCAGCATGCCAATGCGTTTCTCGTCGAGGTAGTAGCTGTTTTTACCAATGGTGTCGAACTGCACGTACGCACCGAGATCGATCATGCGTAGGATGTTGTCGAGGTTATCTTTTAAATCGCAGTGGCCGACAACCACGCGCGCGAGTGACACCCCCTGCGTTTTCAGCAGCGCCAGCTGTTCCAGCCCCATGGTGCTGAAAGAGGTATGCGTCGAGATGGGGCGCCCGGTTTCGTTATGCGCACGTGCGGCGGCGATGAACACCTTCTCTTCAAGCAGCGTGATCACCCCTTCGCTTGAGCCGATCTCCGCAATGATCCCGGCCTTCAGTTCTGTGCCATCAATACCGATGACAATCTCATCGATCATCTCCTGCGCGAGCTGTTCCACGCTTCGGGTCGCCACATGCTCGGGGAAAAACGCATCCTGGTAATAGCCGGTGCAGGCCACCACGTTGATCCCCGTATCGCGCATCAGTGAGAGCATAAATTGCGGGTTACGTCCCATGTAGCGGTTGGTCATCTCTATAATATTGCTGACGCCTAACACCCGCAGATCCTTCATCTCCTGACAGATGAGATCGTACTGATCTAACCGGCAGTCGAGGTTCCCCTTAAAATCAGAGAGATCGATATGCAGATGCTCGTGGGCATAGGTGTAGCCCGTCGTATCAATGCTCATAAAACAACTCCTGTGAGTCGTAACGCAGAAAGAAAAGAAGTGCCGTTTTGTGGTGGAGGAGCGCCGAAGAACTCGCATACCGTCGCACCAACATCCGACAGCGTGGCACGTACACCTAACTGGTCTGGCTCCAGTCCCTGCTGGTACACCAGCACCGGCACAACTTCACGGGTATGATGGCTATGTCCAATGGTTGGATCGTTGCCGTGATCGGCCATGACCACCAGGCAATCATGTGGATCCATAGCGGCCAGAAGACGCGAAAGGTTAAGGTCAACAAGCTGTAGCCGTTCGGCATAACGTGCGACATCTTCTGCGTGCCCGGCGAGATCGGTTTCCTGGATGTTGGTGCAGATGAATACCGTAGATTCAGCCTGAAACTCATTCAGGGTGATATCCATAATCTGCTGGCTATCCACCAGGTTTTGCCAGTTGCGGCCATGAAGATTACTGACGATATCCGCCACTTTGCCGACCAGCACGGTAGGCACGCCTACATCATGCAGTTTTTGCGGCACCTGTACCTTTTCATCCACGCCGTAACCCATATGCCTGACCTGAAAGCCGCTTTCATACGCGCCGGAACGCGGGGCGTTAATACCGATAAAACGACCTTCTTTGGTTTCGGCGGCGTCCAGAATACGCTGGCTGTCATTAAGCAGACCGCCAAATGCGATCACCCGCCCGACCTGTACCTGCTCACGGACTATGCGACCTATTTCCAGCACCTCGTCAAACGGGATAACGGTAAGATTGGCGGTAATGTTATAGACCTGACCTAAATCCGCTTCGAGGTTATCCCCCACAGCCACAGCCTCGTTGACCCACAGAAACGCCAGATCGCCGCCACGTCGTTCTACCTGCCAGCCTGCGGTTTTTAGCGCCAGCTCAACACTGTCGATAACCTGACTGAACGGCATCCGCAGCGGCGCTTGTGGCCGTGTACCTAAAATTTCCTGATGCCCCATAAAGGTATCGCCACCTTCATGCTGTAGCTCCGCAACGCCCCAGACCGCCGATGCCGAAGGCTTCATCACCCCCGGCGCAAAACCCAGGGCGTTAATCAACCCCAGTCTTTCGAGGGCCGGGAGGTGTAAATACGGTACTTCAGCAAGAATATGTCCACACGTGTTCGCCCCGGCATCCTGGGGTCTGACCAGCGTGACGTCCTTCATTGCGCCGACACCAAAGCTATCGATCACCAACACCACAAATCGAGCCATTACTCCTCCAGTACATTTCCGAGACTGTCGTAACGGCCAACAATTTCAGCCGCGCCGCGCTGAATACCGGACACCAGCACCACGTCGCTGCGCGTCACGAAAATTTGTGTGCGGAAACAGAACACGACCGCGCTGCTCACCGGGAACTCGCCAGCCAGAGGCAGGTAGTAATCGATACTGCTGTCATCCACAGGTTTCAGCGTCGCTGCGACAGGGGTGTCACTTCCTGGCGTGAAGACCAGGGCATTTTGCGCATTCCCACGACGGTAATAGCCGCCACCATAGCAATAGCTGTCTCCACGGAATTGATGGGAAACCTCGCTCAGCCAGAGCATTGCAATACGCTCAGGCTGATCGCCGTTCTGATTGGAAGGGATGGTGCCGGTCAGTGCATGTCCAGGCTCGGCGTGAGTTACGCCATATTTCGCCAGTAGCGGTAGTGATGCGCAGCTGCTGGCGGAAGGGGCATTGAGTTGTTCAATCTCAACGCCCGCCGCCGCTAACTGACGTCGGGCCGCTACCAGGGTGTGCAGATTTGGCGTCGGTACCGTTTCTGCGGATTCCGCATCCCACAACAGACAGGGGAAATGGGTTAGCCCACGAAGATGCAGGCCCGGTAAACCTCGTATTTCACTCACGACATCATTCAGACAGGCCAGCGGAAATCCGCTTTCTTGTCCCGGGTAGAGAAAATCATCCTTGCCATGTACTTTGAGCATCACGGCCTGTTCGCAGCCAGCTTTTACCGCCGCAGCAGAAACCTCACGCGCTTTCTCCAGCGAAAAAAGAGTAATGACATCAGTCCCCTGAGCCACGGCATCACTAACCTGTCGCGCAGGGATCTGTACGAGGTGTCCCTGATGCGCGACCGGCAGCCCGGCACGACGCATGACGCGGCCTTCCTTGTAATCCACCACTACAATGCCTTCGTACCCCAACTGCAACAGCTTCTCTGCCAGCCATGGGTTTCGCCCAATCTGCTTAGTCATCAAATAGAGTGAGATACCGTGTTGTTGTGCCACGTCTAACAGGCGTTTTCCATTCTCAATCACCTGGTCAACATCAATAACCCAGCTATCCGGCGCTATCTTTCCTTCCTGCCAAAGGGCAAAAGCGGCCGAAATAAGTGCAGGGTTCTGGCGTTTCAATGCATGTATAAACATCTGTATGCCTCGTTTCTAATCCTTCAGATAAATATTCATTTTTTTGAATATTTAGGATGCGCTACGCCGATATTCGGTTTACTTCAGACGCCTTCGTGCGCCGCCATCCACAATCCGTACAGGTTTGCCAGCAGGTATCCCTCTTCATTCGCGTGCAGCGTAAGCGTAAACTCTTTCAGCAACCCATGATGTACCAATAAAATAGTTGGCCAGAGGTTGGATTGCGCCATTTCAGCCAGCAGCTGGTCATCCAGGGCTTCTATGACTTCCCCCCGGCGGCTGCGCATTAATGCGCTTGCCATATGGGTCATCGCCATCGCCCCTTGCTCGGTATGGACCGGTAAACACCACTCTTCATCGAGTTGCTTCACAACCTGCAGCATACCGCTGCAGATATCCCTGTCGATGACGCCCGCTTCACACAGCAGGTTTAGCCTGTTTTCCATGACATTCGCCTTAACTTAATAACTGGGTTCCTGTTCGCCATTTGCCACGCGTTGCTGGTGGGCAAGTAGCGCCTCTTTGTTAACAACGGCGCGGAGCAACTGCTGCATCGGATAATCATCTGTCCGGGTTAGCACCACTGCCTCCGTAGCCTGCAGGAATCGAGGATCGTTAGTCAGCGGAGTGGCTTCCAGCCCCAGCACCGCCAGCTCAGCCTCCGCAACCACGTTCCAGATCACCGCATCCACGTCCCCTTTAGCAATACGCTGCAAGCTTTCATGGTAAGGCAGGTCGATCAATTCAACATCGTGGCCGCCAAAACAGGCTTCGGTCATGATTTTCTGATCCGCCGAGCGGTTATCCAGCCCCACCCGCTTCACGCGTCCGGACTCACCTTTGCGACAGATGAGCTGGTGTTCGCCTACATAAGTGTGCGGTCCCAGCGCCAGTACGATGCGAAGCCCATTTTGCGCAAGATAACTTTCCGCCGCCAGACGAGAAACTACCGCCATGTCGTAGACGCCATTGAGCAGGCATTCCACGCGAATGTCAGCCCCACGCATGTGTGCGTAATAAAATGGGATCCCGTCGAATTGCGCCTTCAGTCCACTCGCCAGCCCTTCATATAAACGGGTATAGGGTAGCGGCATTGCGCAGACCACGTTATTAATATCCACATGCGTCAACAGCGTGCGATTATCCATCTCCACCAGGAAGCTACCGTTACGCCCACGACGCTCAATACGGATCGCCCCTGACGATTCCAGTGTTTTTAGCGCAGCCTGCGTTAATCCCACCGACGAATGACATTCATTCGCCAGTTCATCAATGGTTTTCAAACGGTTACCACACTTCTCACCGAGCAGGTAACGGGCCAGGGTTGTCAGGACAACCCCTTCCTTCTTGATAAATGTCCGGCTCATTATATATTTTCAGTAAATTGAATATTTATATCTTCATTAAAGTGAAGATATAACGCAATGACGAGATCCACAAACGGCGAGGCGCTTCACATTTTTTTGTTGTTCGAAAAGCACAGACGAAAAAAAACCGGGCGTAACCCGGTTCTTAACGCCACAGAATGAATTACGGCTTGGCGACAAAACCAATTGCTTCGTATACCGCTTTCAGGGTTTGTGCTGCACGCGCGCTGGCTTTTTCTGCGCCATCTTTCATCACTTTTTGCAGGAAAGCTTCATCATTACGGAAACGGTGATAACGTTCCTGAAGCTCAGTCAGCATACCGGAAACGGCGTCAGCAACTTCACCCTTCAGGTGGCCATACATCTTGCCTTCAAAGTGCTGCTCCAGTTCTGGAATGCTCTGACCGGTCACGGCAGAGAGGATATCCAGCAGGTTAGCGACACCCGCTTTATTTTGTACATCGTAGCGTACAACAGGCGGCTCATCGGAATCCGTCATAGCACGTTTGATTTTCTTCACCACAGATTTCGGATCTTCCAGCAGGCCGATCACGTTGTTGCGGTTATCATCCGACTTAGACATTTTCTTCGTCGGTTCCAGCAGAGACATCACGCGCGCGCCAGATTTCGGAATAAACGGCTCAGGCACTTTGAAGATATCGCCATACAGTGCGTTAAAACGCTGGGCGACGTCACGACTCAGTTCCAGGTGCTGTTTCTGATCTTCCCCTACCGGTACCAGATTGGTCTGGTACAGCAGAATATCGGCAGCCATCAGTACCGGGTAGTCGAACAACCCGGCATTGATGTTTTCAGCGTAACGGGCAGATTTATCTTTGAACTGGGTCATACGGCTCAGTTCACCGAAGTAGGTGTAGCAGTTCAGCGCCCAGCCTAACTGTGCATGTTCCGGTACGTGGGACTGAACGAAAATGGTGCTTTTCTCAGGATCGATACCACACGCCAGATACAGCGCCAGCGTATCCAGCGTGGCTTTACGCAGTTTCTGCGCGTCCTGGCGGACGGTGATAGCATGCTGGTCCACGATACAGTAGATGCAATGGTAGTCATCCTGCATGTTTACCCATTGACGCAGCGCACCCATATAGTTGCCAATGGTCAATTCACCTGAGGGCTGTGCGCCACTAAAAACGATGGGCTTAGTCATTTTTCAATTCCTGATTTTCGCTGTACAGAAGCCCGAGTGCGGGCAGAAGGTCATTAATGCTATTGTAAATTACATCCGGCTGGCTGAGGTCGATCCCTTCGCCGTAGTTATACCCATACGTAAGGCCAACCGAAGGACAACCAGCGGCTTTTGCTGCCTGAATATCATTGCGCGAATCACCCACAAAGAGCAATTGTTCAGGCGCGATCCCCATCCGGTCAGCCACTAACAGCAGCGGGTCTGGATGCGGCTTTTTGTTTTTCACATCGTCACCGCCGATGACCACGCTAAAATACCTGGCGATATCCAGTGCGTTAAGCAACGGCGCCACAAAAGGCGTCGGTTTGTTGGTCACCAGACCTAACGGCAGGCCTTTCGCATGCAGCGCGCCCAGCGTATCGGCAACATGTGGGAACAAGAACGTCCCCTCTTCGGCAACGTCACCGTAATAGCGGTCAAACAGCTTACGTAAAATACGCACCTGCTCAACGGCTGGAATATCATCATCGACGGGCGGTTTGCCCGTTGTTTTACGCAACGTGGCACGCTCAAGGCGAGCCCAAGTGAGCGCACGCTCCATCAATACGTCCGCGCCGTTGCCAATCCAGGTAATCACGCGCTCTTCGCCTGCGGTGGGTAATTCCAGCGCGTACAGCGCCATATCTACTGCGGCGGCTAATCCCGGCGCGCTATCAACCAGCGTACCGTCGAGGTCAAAAGCAACGCCCCGAATGTCCTGAAATTTATCCATGACTTACCTTCGCCAGTTCATGGCGCATTTCATCAATGACTTTTTTGTAGTCAGGTTGATCAAAAATCGCGGAGCCCGCGACAAACATATCCGCACCCGCAGCGGCGATTTCACCGATATTGTTCACTTTGACGCCGCCATCGACTTCCAGGCGAATGTCATAGCCAGACTCATCGATACGGCGACGGACTTCGCGCAATTTTTCCAGCGTTTGCGGAATGAAAGATTGCCCACCAAAACCGGGGTTGACGGACATGAGCAGGATCACATCCAGCTTATCCATGACGTAGTCCAGGTAGCTCAGCGGCGTAGCCGGGTTGAACACCAGACCTGCCTTGCAGCCATTCTCTTTGATCAGTTGCAAAGTGCGATCGACGTGTTCGGAGGCTTCCGGATGAAAAGTAATGATACTGGCGCCCGCAGCCGCGAAGTCCGGGATAATACGGTCAACCGGCTTCACCATCAGATGCACATCAATGGGAGCGGTGATCCCATATTTGCGTAGCGATTTCAGTACCATCGGCCCGATAGTCAGGTTAGGTACATAATGGTTGTCCATGACGTCGAAGTGCACGACATCGGCACCGGCGGCCAGGACGCTCGCGGTGTCCTCACCCAGGCGGGCAAAATCAGCCGACAGAATTGAGGGGGCAATCAAATACTGTTTCATCCGCTTCTCCTTGAGAATTATTTTTTCGCGGGCGCTACGACTCCTGGTTTGTACAGAGCCAGCAGTTCGTTCACCTTTTTACGTGTGCCGCCGTTGCTACTTATACTGCGCCGCACTTTGACCTGAAAATGTTTCGCCGTTCGGTACCACTCGCGCGTATCGGGCGTGTCATGGTTCGAAATTAACACCGGGATCTGCTTACTGACCAGCTTTTCTGCCATCTCAGCCAGATGCGCCTGCTCTTTCGGGCTAAAACTATTAGTGTGATACGCGGTGAAATTCGCCGTCGCCGAAAGCGGTGCATAAGGCGGATCACAATAAACCACAGAGTTGATATCAGCACGCTCCATGCACTCTTCATAGGAGAGGCAATGAAACTCTGCATTCTGCGCTTTTTCGGCAAAATGATACAACTCTGCTTCCGGGAAGTAGGGTTTTTTATAACGTCCAAACGGCACGTTAAATTCGCCACGGAGGTTATACCGACACAGGCCATTGTAGCCAAAACGGTTCAGGTATAAGAACAGCACCGCACGTCGGAACGGATCCTGGCTTGCGTTAAACTCTGTCCGGAACTGATAGTACACCTCAGACTGATTTGTCTCAGGGACAAACAGCTCGCGCGAAGCCTGTACATACTCATCGGTACGTGACTTCACGATGTTATAGAGACTAATGAGGTCGCTGTTGATATCGGCAAGAATATAACGAGAAAAGTCGGTGTTAAGGAACACCGACCCGGCACCCACGAAGGGTTCAACAAGGCATTCACCCTGAGGCAAATGCCGTTTTATATCATCAAGCAGGGGGTATTTCCCCCCTGCCCACTTCAGAAAAGCGCGATTTTTTTTCATGCTGACTAACTAATTACACCTTCTCCGGCTGTGGAGAAAGCTCCGACAGCATCCTGCGCTTTAGTCTTTGTCCCGCAATTGGGCGAAACATCAAACCATTGCAGAACATATCCTATCTTACTTCAGATCGGCCTGAACCTGATGCAGCGGTTTCGCCCACGGGTTTTTCGCCTGAATGTCGGCTGGTAACGTGGACACTGCACGTTTTGCATCGTCTTTAGATGCGTATACGCCCGTCACCAAAACATACCACGGTTGACCGTTACGCGTCGTCTGATACACCACGTAGTTCTTCAGGTTTTCTTTCTTCGCCCAACCGTTCAGGTTGTCGTAGTTAGAAGAACTGCTGAGCTGCAGAGTGTAGTGACTGGACGGCGCCGATTTTAACGCTCCAACGTTGCCTGCCGTTTTTGCACCACCAGCAACGGGGGTTGTCGCCGTTGGCGCAGGGGTAGCCGTCTGAGCAGGCGTGGTGCTCACGGTTGCTTTTGGTTCAACTGTCGCTTTTGGCGCAGTTGTTGCTGCAGGCGCTTTCGTCGTTGTAACCGGCGCGGTAACTGCCGCTGTTGGTTCAGTACGCTTCGCCTGGGCAACAGGTTTTGGCTCTGTCGGCGTCGCTTTCACGGTAGTCTGCGGCTTGCTCTTCGGCTCAATAACAGCCTGTTTGCGTTCCGGACGCGTGGTTGCGTGACGCTCAGCAGGCTCAGTTGTTGCAGCCTGACGCGGCGTAGTGCCATTGCGAACTGGCGCAACGGTAGCTGGTTCGGTTGGCAGCGTGGAGCTCACGACCACGTTGTTAACCTGTTCCTGACCTTGCGGCTGCGTCAGAGCATTATTCAGATCGCCCTGAACTTCAACACGCTGTTGGCCTTCAGCTGCGGCAGGTGCTTGCCCTTGAGTCGGCGTAGAGGAAATCGGCGGCAGAGAAACATCCTGCTGCGCATTGCCAGCCGGCTGCTCAGCGCCCGTCGCAGGCTGAGTTGCACTCGCCTGATCGGTCGCATTACTGGCAGAAAGATCGATGCTCTTCTCGCCAGACGCCGTCTGATCGCTGGAAGAGGGAGATGAGGGGGCTTTCAACGCTGAACCGATGCCGATGATCAACAACAGCAATACCAGAACACCCACACCCATCATTATGTATTGGCGAGAGGCAGGTTTGCTGGCGGCTTTCTTACGCTTACGCGGACGGCGTTCTACACGCTCTTCATCCACGGTATCGTCATCAGATTCATAATCCTCTTCAATGTCTTGCTCTTCGTCACGTTCTTTACGCGCGCGCGCTGGACGACGATCGTCAGCATCCAGATCAACATCATCAAAATTGATTTGCGGCTCATTATCGCGTTCAGACGATTGACGAGAACGACCAGTACGACGATCGCTGGGATCGGGTTTCAGCTCGTCTTCTGGTTTGAATTCATCCATTTAACACCCCACTCAAAGGTTAATGCTTACGACTTTGCACATAACCTGAAGCTAAAAGACTTACGCCTTACAACGCAAGCCGGACCTTTCTTGTTGTTACGCCTGCTGGCAATCAGCAATAGCGTTAAGAACCACCTCGTGCGACACTCCGCCGCGCACTTCACTCTTCCCTATCGCCAGCGGAAGCACTAAACGCATCTCCCCCGCTAACACTTTTTTATCTCGCAGCATGTGCGGTAAATAGGCCTGAGTGGACATCTCACGTGGTCCATTAACCGGTAAGCCTGCCCGTTTCAGCAGCGTAATGATGCGCTGCGTGTCCGCGGAGCAGAACTGACCAAGACGTTCTGACGTACGAGCAGCCATTACCATACCAGCGGCCACCGCTTCACCATGTAACCAATTGCCATAACCCATTTCAGCTTCGATTGCATGGCCAAACGTATGCCCCAGATTCAGTAAAGCACGTAAGCCCATTTCGCGCTCGTCTGCTGCGACAACTTCTGCTTTCAGCTCACAACAACGGCGGATACAGTACGCCATTGCCGGACCATCCAGACGGAGCAATGCGTCCAGATTGTCTTCCAGCCAGCTGAAAAATTCACCGTCAAGAATGATGCCGTACTTGATCACTTCCGCCAGACC
This sequence comes from Citrobacter sp. FP75, assembly GCF_018342065.1. GTDB lineage: Bacteria > Pseudomonadota > Gammaproteobacteria > Enterobacterales > Enterobacteriaceae > Citrobacter. Next base: position 45,528 of record NZ_JAFDOE010000004.1, read on the forward strand.
CGACGCCAGCTCACGCGCAGGAAGCGTTTTCAGACAGTCGAGATCCACCACCACGGAGGCCGGTTGGTAAAAGGCACCAATCATGTTTTTGCCGAGGGGATGGTTTACGGCGGTTTTGCCGCCAACGGAGGAATCAACCTGCGACAACAGCGTTGTCGGGACTTGAATAAAGCGTACGCCGCGCTGATAGCTGGCGGCTGCAAAACCGGTAAGATCGCCAATCACGCCGCCGCCAAGAGCAACCAGCGTGGTATCGCGACCGTGCGGTTTTTGCAGTAATGCTGTAAATACCGTTTCCAGCACCGTCAGGCTTTTATACTGCTCGCCGTCGGGAAGGATGACGCTATCAACATTAACACCCGCCTGTTCAAGTACCCCGCGAATCTTATCGAGATAAAGGGGAGCCAGGGTTTCGTTGGTCACCAACATAACCTGATCGCCCGATTTCAGCGGTAAGAATGAAGCTGGTTCATTAAATAAACCAGCCGCGATGGTGATAGGGTAACTACGTTCCCCGAGAGTGACTGTAATCCTCTCCATGACGCGACATCCACCTTAGTTACTTGTACCCGCAGACGAGTGTATTAAGCCAGAATCAGTTGCTTTCCAACATATGAATAATCTGGTTTGCCACGACTTTAGCGCTCTGATCATCGGTGCGAATGGTCACGTCAGCAATCTCTTCATACAGAGGATTGCGTTCGTCAGCCAACGCTTCCAGAACTTCGCGAGGCGGTGATTCTACCTGCAGCAGTGGGCGTTTCTTGTCGCGTTGAGTTCGCGCAAGTTGTTTTTCAATTGTCGTTTCAAGATAGACCACGACGCCACGCGCGGAAAGACGGTTACGTGTTTCACGTGATTTAACAGAGCCACCGCCAGTTGCCAGCACAATACCCTGTTTTTCCGTCAACTCGTTGATGACTTTTTCTTCGCGATCGCGGAAGCCGTCTTCACCTTCTACATCGAAGACCCAGCCCACATCAGCTCCGGTTCGTTTCTCAATCTCTTGATCAGAATCGTAAAATTCCATATTGAGTTGTTGAGCTAACTGGCGCCCAATAGTGCTTTTTCCGGCACCCATAGGCCCAACCAGAAAGATATTGCGTTTCTCTGCCATTTTTTCGGTACTACTAAGACTATTCGTTAATGGTAAACCCGCTTCGCAGACACTCAGCGCAGCAGGACATGAACTGAAACCTCATAAGATATTGCGAGAGTCAGACTGAAAATTATCTCAATACTCAAGCGGGTTTGGCAACTGAATAAATCACCAAACCTTTCGCATTTCTGGTCGTGGCAGGCATACTGCCCTGCAAACATCAGGCCTGGCGACGAATCGCGCAGCCAAATGACGCTAAATCAACCAATGACACACCACCAGAAAGGCAAAGCGTATTACTGGAGCCCAAGTAAAGAAAAGTACCGACACTCAAATCGGTACTCCTTGTATGCTAAATACACCCGCACGTCAAATTTCTGAAACGTGTTCAGTGAAAAAACAACGGCTTTTCATGCATAAATTATTCGCTCGAGACCAGTCGGGGCGTGATAAAAACCACTAACTCGCGCCGCTCATCCTCTTTGCCATCATGGCGAAATAAATAACCAAGCCAGGGAATATCGCCTAACAACGGCACGCTGTCCGCCGCAGATTTATTCTTATGCGAAAAAATCCCGCCCAGTGCAATTGTCTCTCCGCTTTTTACCTCGACCTGTGTTTCAATCTCCTGCTTATCAATAGCCAGTACTTCACCATCCGCCTGCTGTAGCACCTGTCCGGGAACATTCTGGCTGATATGCAACTTTAGTCTAATTCGGCCTTTCTGCAGCACGGTGGGTGTGACCTCCATTCCCAGCACCGCTTCCTTAAATTCGACTGACGTCGCGCCACTTTCCCCGCTGGAAACCTGATAAGGGATCTCGCTCCCCTGCTTAATACTGGCTGGTTGCAAATGAGATGCCAGTAAGCGTGGGCTGGCGATGATATCAAGCTGCTGTTTTTGCTCCAGCGCAGACAACTCCAGATCCAGTAAACGACCATTGATACGGCCAATGTTGAATCCCACACGCGAAGTCGCAGCGGGCACGGAGAGATCGCTGGCAAGCGCCGTGATGTTACCTACCGCCCCCGCTTGCTGGGCATCGGCCAGTGACCACTTCACGCCCAGTTCACGAAGACTTTTTTCGTTAATCGTGACGATGTGTGCCGCAAGCTCGACCTGTTCAACAGGCAAGTCCATTTGCGCCACCCATGTTTCCAGCGCAATCAGTGCGGGTTTGTTATCACGCAGCAGCAGTCGATTCGTGCGTTTATCCACCGTCATACTGCCTTTAGCGCTCAGCAGTTTCTCACCCACTTTTGCCAGCTCAGCGGCATCAGCGTACTGCAAAACAATGCTGCGATGTTCCAGTGGAAGGCTGGCCTGCAGCCGTGCCTGCTCGTTCTCCTGGCGCGCCGCATTTTCATTCTGCCAGTCCACCGAATGCACATGCAGAATGCTCCCCTCCTGGCGCAACACCAGTCCGGCGCTTTTCAGCACCGTCTGGAATGCCTGCTTCCACGGTACATTCGTCAGATGCAGTGACAGCACACCGTTGACATCCGGAGAAACCACCAAATTTTTATCTTCTTGTTCAGCCAGTGCCTGCAGTACCTGAACCACGGGAACATCATCCACCACCAGCGTCACGTTTTGCGTTTTTCCCACCAGCACGCTGGGGACGATTATCATCAGCGCCATGACTATCCATCGCTTCATTCACCTCTCCTTGTCGTTGCCACTGCCAGCGAGGCGGCTCGCAGTTTTTGCCTGTCTCAATGGTTACGCTTTGCGCCGAGATCTGAGAAATCGTCCAGCCACCATTCAACGTCTCATGCAGTTCGACCCGCCGCCATTTGTGCTTATCATCCTGAACCAGGCCAATCAGGCGCGGTCCCCGGCTCACCGCGCCTTGATAGCGCCACACCGATAGCTCAGCGATATGGCAACGATCGTCTGGCGGTTGAAAGGGATTGCGCATACCGGTCAGTATCAGCATGCTGACAAACGCTAACAGCCAGCGTTCACCCCTCATTCAGACGCTCCAGCTGTAGCGTTAACAACAGTTCAGTATCTTCTACGCTGAGTGAAAACTGGCTTACATTCATCCCCTGCTCTGCCAGCCGGACAAACATCGGCGGGACAGCATCCCAGGCTGACTTCAGGGACATATCTCCTCCCTGTGCGGAGGGCCGCCAGTGAATAAGACGTGTCAGAGGGGTCTGAAAGACCAACGGAGAAAAAGGTACCCGCTTCTCTTCAGACGAGGAAAGAGGTCGGTTCACTGAGGCAGCCAGCAGGTACAGGCTTCGCCATTGCAGTTGAATAGCTGCACGTTGCTGTGTCAGAGCTTCTCGTTGTGAGCTCTGCTCTTGCCTCGCAGGATAAAGACATAACACGGCAAGCGTGACCAGGCCCAAGAGCCAACCGCCCCAACACATGAATCGAAAACGCGGCGACTGCGCCAACCAACCATCACAGAGTGCTGTCATGCGTTACGCTCCGCGTCAGACGATAATGAAATTGCCAACGGCCCTGCGCATCCTGTTGCGTTTCGCCGGAGCTGCCTAAGCGAAAAAAGGGCTGTTTGCGTAATTGCGTTTCCAGCGCATTGAGTGCGGTAAAGTTGAGCGCCACTCCGCTTAATTCCAGCGCATCGTGCTGCCAGGTCAGGGTTGTCAACCACGCCTGTTCTGGCAGTAAGTTCGCCAGCCCTTCAAGCACCAACTGCCAGCTTCGCGTCTCATCACGCTGTGCGTTACGCTGCTGTCGCTGTTGCCATTGCTGCTGGCGCTGGAGCAAATGCGGTTTTTGCGCCACAAGCGCTTCGGCCCGCATTTTCTCAGCGGTTACCCACACAGCATTTGCCCGGTTGTCTTCAATGACGACGGCGTAATAGCTCAATACACAGCCAGCGATCAACAGGAATGAAGCGCTAAATAAAACACCCCAAAAACGCAGGCAGTCGCGCCGCCGTGACTGACGCCAGGGAAGAAGGTTGATGGTCGCTATCATCAGTCTGTTCCCCCCATTGCCAGTCCAAGCGCAATGGTAAAAATGTGGCTTTCAGGCGGAATGGGCGGCTGGCGAACAGCCACTACGCTTAAGGGGTCAAAGCCGCCTGGCTCGCACAACGCAATCTCTTCCGGGTTAAGCGATAATGTCGCGGCAAGATCGTCAATAGCGTGACTATCGCCTGTCGATTTGCGCCCCCACGCATAACGAGTCGCCCACAGCCACTGCGCGTCATCACGCCAGGCCAGGCACTGCTGATGCGCCAATAAGTAAGGAATAAAGCGCTGTAACGCGCTGGCATCTGGCGTAATGGCCTTTACTTGTACTTTCAGCGTTTGCATCAGCGTCAGAAGGGTCGACACCTCTTTGCTTTGCGCGGCGGTCACGTTAAACGCCGGACTTAAGGTGTCTTCGCTATAATCGAATTGCAGCGTATTTGGGTCCATATCCAACTCACGCGCCATCGACCCGGATAACCATGCCGTTTGCTCTGGTTCACACAGCGCCATCGCAGGGCGTGGAAACTTTTTCTGTAACGTTCTGTGCGCGGGAAAGGACAGATGGATGTGGTGTCTGCGGGGGAGTTCATGACTCCACGGCAATAACACCTCGGTAAGCAGCCCAGGCGCGCGAATGTGTCCGTCGACTATCGCCAGCCCTGCCAGCGGCATACGCCACCAACGCTGTAGAAACCAACCGGATGCGTCGCGAGCGACGGCAACAGCCAGTACTTCATGTTGCTGAATATGCAGACCAATTTTCCAGATATTGAAAGCCATTGCTGATGATCTCCTTATCACCCGTTGCTCTAACGGGTATATCAATGCGTCTGGCTTGCCTTTATACTACCGCGCGTTTGTTTATAAACTGCCCAAATGCCACTAAATGGGAAATCTCCAGTGAAGTTCGTAAAGTATTTATTAATCCTTGCAGTATGTTGCATCCTGCTGGGAGCAGGCTCGGTTTATGGCCTCTATCGCTATATTGAGCCGCAATTACCTGACGTCGCGACGTTAAAAGATGTGCGTTTGCAGATCCCGATGCAGGTTTACAGCGCTGACGGCGAACTGATTGCCCAATATGGCGAGAAACGTCGCATTCCGGTAACGCTGGATCAGATGCCACCGGAAATGGTCAAAGCCTTTATCGCCACCGAAGACAGCCGCTTCTATGAGCACCACGGCGTTGACCCGGTGGGGATCTTCCGTGCGGCCAGCGTCGCGCTGTTTTCCGGTCATGCGTCGCAAGGGGCGAGCACCATCACCCAACAGTTAGCAAGAAACTTCTTTCTGAGCCCAGAACGTACGCTGATGCGTAAGATCAAAGAGGTATTCCTCGCGATCCGCATTGAACAATTGCTGAGCAAAGATGAGATCCTTGAGCTGTATTTGAACAAGATCTACCTGGGGTATCGCGCCTATGGCGTGGGTGCTGCCGCTCAGGTCTATTTCGGTAAGACGGTTGACCAGCTCAGCTTAAGCGAGATGGCAGTCATTGCCGGTCTGCCGAAAGCGCCATCAACCTTCAACCCGCTCTATTCAATGGACCGGGCTACCGCGCGACGTAACGTTGTGCTGTCGCGTATGTTGAGCGAAAACTACATCACGCAGGCCCAGTACGATCAGGCGCGCAGCGAAGCCATTGACGCCAACTATCACGCGCCGGAAATCGCCTTCTCTGCGCCATATCTGTCTGAGATGGTGCGCCAGGAGATGTATAGCCGTTATGGTGAAAAAGCCTATGAAGACGGGTATCGCATCACCACCACCATTACGCGCAAAGTTCAGCAGGCGGCCCAGCAGGCCGTCCGTAACAACGTCATGGATTACGACATGCGCCACGGCTACCGCGGCCCGTCAAATGTGCTGTGGAAAGTAGGCGAAAGCGCCTGGGACAGCAAGAAAATCACCGACACGCTGAAAGCGCTGCCGACCTACGGCCCATTACTACCAGCGGCAGTCACCAGCGCCAACCCGCAGGAAGCCACAGCGATGCTGGCAGACGGTACGTCGGTTGCATTGCGTATGGAAGGTATGCGCTGGGCGCGTCCTTACCGCTCCGATACCCAACAGGGCCCGACACCGCGAAAAGTGACCGATGTCGTCCAGACGGGGCAGCAAATCTGGGTACGCCAGGTCGGTGACGCCTGGTGGCTGGCGCAAGTTCCAGACGTCAACTCCGCACTGGTTTCCATCAATCCGCAAAACGGCGCGGTCATGGCGCTGGTCGGTGGCTTTGATTTCAACCAGAGCAAGTTTAACCGTGCTACCCAGGCGTTACGTCAGGTCGGTTCGAATATCAAACCGTTCCTCTACACCGCCGCGATGGATAAAGGCCTGACGCTGGCAAGCATGTTGAATGACGTCCCGATTTCCCGCTGGGATGCCGGTGCGGGTTCAGACTGGCAGCCGAAAAACTCACCGCCGCAATATGCCGGACCTATCCGCTTACGTCAGGGACTGGGTCAGTCGAAGAACGTGGTGATGGTTCGCGCCATGCGCGCGATGGGCGTGGATTACGCGGCAGAGTATCTGCAGCGTTTTGGCTTCCCGGCGCAAAACATCGTTCATACCGAGTCGCTGGCACTGGGTTCCGCCTCGTTCACCCCGCTGCAGGTTGCACGCGGCTACGCGGTGATGGCCAACGGCGGTTTCCTGGTTGATCCATACTTCATCAGCAAGATTGAAACCGATCAGGGCGGCGTTATCTTCGAGGCGAAGCCGAAAATTGCCTGCCCGGAGTGTGATATTCCGGTGATTTATGGCGATACCCAGAAATCTAACGTGCTGGAAAACAGTAACGTTGAGGACGTCGCCATTTCTCAGGAGCAGCAAAATACCGCCGTCCCTATGCCGCAACTGGAACAGGCGAATCAGGCACTGGTCGCGCAAAGCGGAACGCAGGAATACGCCCCGCACGTGATCAACACACCGCTGGCTTTCCTGATTAAAAGCGCGCTAAACACCAATATCTTTGGTGAACCAGGCTGGATGGGAACCGGCTGGCGTGCAGGTCGCGATTTACAGCGTCGCGATATCGGCGGTAAAACCGGGACCACCAACAGCTCGAAAGATGCCTGGTTCTCCGGCTACGGCCCAGGGGTTGTGACATCGGTATGGATCGGTTTTGATGACCATCGCCGTAACCTTGGACACTCTACGGCCTCTGGTGCGATCAAAGATCAGATCTCCGGCTATGAAGGCGGCGCGAAGAGCGCCCAGCCAGCATGGGATGCCTACATGAAGAGTGTGTTAGAGGGCGTGCCTGAACAGCCACTGACGCCACCGCCGGGCATCGTAACGGTCAATATCGATCGCAGTACCGGCCAGTTAGCGAGCGGCGGTAACAGTCGTGAAGAGTATTTCATTGAAGGTACTCAGCCCACGCAGCAGGCGGTACATGAAGTGGGGACCACCATTATCGATAATGGTGAGACGCACGAACTGTTCTAATCAAAATAGGCGCTTCGGCGCCTTTTTTATTGCGAGCGTATTGCCGGATGGCGCGGTGCCTTATTCGGCCTACAGCCGCCCCTGCCCTTTCAGCCATTCGCGCACCAGAAACAGCGCACTTACATTGCGCGCTTCGTGGAAATCCGGGTCTTCTAACAAGTCCATCAAATGTGCCAGCGGCCAGCGTACCTGGGGCAACGGCTCGGGCTCATCACCTTCCAGCGATTCAGGGTACAGATCCTCGGCCACAACAATGTTCATCTTGCTGGAGAAATAGGACGGTGCCATGCTGAGTTTCTTCAAAAACGTCAGGTCCTTCGCCCCAAACCCGACCTCTTCTTTCAACTCCCGATTTGCCGCCTCAAACACGCTTTCACCAGGATCGATTAACCCTTTGGAAAAACCCAGCTCGTAAGATTCGGTCCCGACCGCGTATTCGCGGATGAGAATCAGGTGGTCATCAACAATCGGCACAATCATTACCGCTTCACGCGTGGACGGACGCATACGTTCGTAGACGCGGCGTACGCCGTTGCTGAACTCAAGGTCGACACTTTCGACTTTAAACAGTCGGGATTGTGCGACGGTTTCCACTTTCAAAATCGTGGGTTTTTGTAATGATTTGCTCATCGTGAGGATCTTTGCAGTGAAATCTGGGGTCATTGTGCGATATACCGCACGGTTTCGGCAATGTGAATTGCCGTTTATTTACATTTATGTAACGTAATAAAAGTTATTTCTCATTTCAAATTAAAAGTCAATAGGTTGAAATAACTCCAGGAATTTGCTGATATGCCGTTTTTGGTGATTTTGCTATGATTCGCATTTACTGGGCTGTACTTTAAAGATGCTCAAGTTCAACTCCACGCTTGCCGATAGCCAACCGCAGAATCACGATAATTGAACAGGGTGCAACTGACTACACCTGCCAGACTAAGTAAGATGGGGAAAGCATGAGCACCATTCTGATTTTTTTAGCTGCTTTGCTGGCCTGCTCGTTGCTTGCAGGGTGGCGACTCAGATCAAAATCCAGGCGGCAAAAACTGCCCTGGAGCAACGTCTTCTCAGACGCCGACAAGCGTAAGCTGACGCCCGAAGAGCGCAGCGCAGTCGAAAATTATCTGGAAAACCTGAATCAAAACCAGCAGATTCCTGGCCCAACAGGCGCCAGCTCCGCGCCGGTGTCATTGACGCTGAATGCCCAAAGTAATAGCGTCATCGTGCTTACACATTCGATTACCCGCTATGGCATCACCACCGACGATCCCAATAAGTGGCGTTATTATCTGGATTCCGTCGAGGTGCATTTGCCTCCCTTCTGGGAACAATACATCAATGACGAAAATAGCGTTGAGCTGATCCACACAAATACGCTACCGTTGGTGATCTCGTTAAACGGCCATACGCTGCAAGAGTATATGCAGGAAGCTCGTGGCTATACACTGCAACACACCGCATCAACGCAAGCGTCCATTCGTGGCGAAGAGAGCGAGCAGATAGAGCTGCTGAATATTCGCCAGGAAACACATGAAGAGTATGCGCTTAGTCGCCCCGCAGGACTTCGCGAGGCGTTACTGATTGCGGCCTCTTTCCTGCTGTTCTTCTTTTGCTTAATCGTACCGGATAGCTTTGTACCATGGATGGCCGGGGGCGCTGTATTGCTACTGGCGGCGGGCCTGTGGGGACTGTTCGCCCCGCCGTCTAAAACCGCCCTGCGGGAGATCCATTGCCTGCGCGGAACCCCACGCCGTTGGGGGCTGTTTGGTGAAAACGATCAGGAACACATTAATAATATCTCGCTGGGCATTATCGACCTGATTTATCCGCCTCACTGGCAGCCCTACATTGCGCAAGATCTCGGGCAGCAAACGGATATCGATATTTATCTCGATCGGCACGTTGTCCGCCAGGGGCGTTTTTTATCCCTGCATGACGAAGTGAAAAACTTCCCCTTGCAGCACTGGCTACGCAGCGCCGTTATCGCGGGTGGCTCGTTGCTGGTACTGCTGATGCTGCTGTTCTGGATCCCGCTGGATATGCCGATAAAATTCACGCTTTCATGGATGAAAGGCGCGCAAACTATTGAGGCCACCAGCGTTAAGCAACTCGAAGACGCCGGAGTTCGCGTCGGCGATACCCTGCATCTGAGCGGTACGGGAATGTGTAATATTCATACGACCGGAAGCTGGAATGCTCAGCCCACCACGCCTTTTCTGCCCTTTGACTGTTCGCAGATTATCTGGAACGACGCGCGCGCGCTGCCGCTGCCCGAGTCCGATCTGGTGAATAAAGCCACAGCGCTCACGCAGGCCGTCAACCGCCAACTGCATCCCAAACCTGATGATGATTCCCGCGTCAGCGCATCATTACGTTCGGCCATTCAGAAATCAGGCATGGTGCTACTGGATGACTTTGGCGAGATTGTCCTGAAGACCGCTGACCTGTGTGCCGCTAAAGATGACTGCGTACGACTGAAAAATGCGCTGGTCAATCTGGGTAACAGTAAAGACTGGACCGCGCTGGTTAAACGGGCAAACGCAGGTAAGCTGGATGGCGTGAACGTGTTGCTACGCCCGGTCAGCGCCGAGTCGCTGGATAACCTGGTCAATACCTCCACAGCGCCATTTATTGCACGTGAGACCGCCCGCGCCGCTCAGGCACTGAACAGCCCCGCACCTGGCGGTTTCCTGATTATCAGCGACGAGGGCAGCGATCTGGTCGATCAGCCGTGGCCCGCGACGTCTCTGTATGACTATCCGCCTCAGGAGCAGTGGAACGCCTTCCAGCGTCTGGCGCAGATGCTCATGCAAACACCTTTCCGTGCTGAAGGGATCGTCACCAATATCACGACTGACGCCAACGGAACCCAGCACATCGGCCTGCACCGTATCCCGGATCGTTCAGGCCTGTGGCGTTACCTCGGCACCACCTTGCTGATGTTCTCCATGCTGGGTTGTGCTCTCTACAACGGCGTTCAGGCGTTCAGACGCTACCAGCGCCACCGCTCGCGCATCGCGGAAATTCAGGGATACTACGAAAGTTGCCTGAATCCAACGCTGATTAACGATCCGGAAAGCCTCATTCGATAACACGTCCGCGCGACAGGATATGCTACCCTGTCGCGCATCATGTGTTCCTCTGGGGAGTTCTTATGCATCTCAATATCGCCTGGCAAAATATTGATACCGTTTTGCTGGATATGGACGGTACGCTGCTCGATCTGGCATTCGATAATTATTTCTGGCAAAAACTGGTGCCGGAAACCTACGGCGCGCAGCAGGGTATCTCTCCCCAGGAAGCCCAGACCTATATACGTCAGCAATATCACGCCGTGCAACATACGCTAAACTGGTACTGCCTGGATTACTGGAGCGAATGCCTGGGTCTGGATATTTGCGCCATGACGACGGAACAGGGACCACGCGCCGTTTTGCGTGAAGATACCGTACCGTTTCTTGATGCCCTCAAAGCCAGCGGCAAACGCCGTATTTTGCTCACCAACGCGCATCCACATAACCTGGCAGTGAAGCTGGAGCATACCGGTCTGGCCTCACACCTTGATTTATTACTTTCCACCCACACATTTGGTTATCCCAAAGAGGATCAGCGGTTATGGCACGCTGTAGCTGAAGAAACGGGAATGAGTGCTGAGAAAACGCTGTTTATTGACGACAGCGAACCCATTCTCGACGCCGCTGCTCAATTCGGCATTCGTTACTGCCTCGGCGTGACCAATCCCGATTCAGGTATTGCGGAAAAACAGTATGCACGCCATCCGTCACTGAATGACTACCGCCGTCTGATCCCCTCACTAATGTGAAGGAAATACCATGAAAGAGAAGCCCCCTGTTGAAGTCAGGCTGGATAAATGGCTATGGGCTGCGCGCTTTTATAAAACGCGTGCGATAGCCCGCGACATGGTTGAAGGCGGTAAGGTGCATTACAACGGGCAGCGCAGTAAGCCGAGCAAGATTGTCGAGCTGAATGCCACCCTTACCCTGCGCCAGGGAAATGACGAGCGAACGGTGATTATTAAGGCCGTTACCGAACAGCGTCGCCCGGCAACGGAAGCCGTTGCGCTGTACGAAGAAACGGCGCAAAGCGTCGAAAAACGCGAAAAAATAGCACTGGCGCGTAAACTTAACGCGTTGACCATGCCGCACCCGGACAGGCGACCGGACAAAAAAGAGCGCCGCGACCTGTTACGATTTAAACACGGCGACAGTGAATAACTGTCACCCGCAAGAGAGATGATTATGCCGCAACATGACCAATTACATCGTTATCTGTTTGAAAACTTTGCCGTGCGCGGCGAGCTGGTAACCGTTTCAGAAACCCTGCAACAGATCCTCGAAAACCATACTTACCCACAGCCGGTCAAAACCGTGCTGGCCGAATTGCTGGTTGCCACCAGTCTACTGACCGCCACGCTAAAGTTTGCCGGTGATATCACCGTACAGCTTCAGGGCGATGGCCCGCTGAGCCTGGCGGTGATTAACGGCAACAATAAGCAACAGATGCGCGGTGTCGCGCGCATTCAGGGTGATATCCCTGAAGATGCAGATCTGAAAACGCTGGTCGGTAACGGCTATCTGGTGATCACCATTACACCGGAAGAAGGCGAACGCTATCAGGGCGTGGTCGGTCTGGAAGGTGACACGCTGGCCGCCTGCCTGGAAGATTACTTCCTGCGTTCAGAACAGCTGCCGACACGTCTGTTTATCCGCACTGGCGACGTCGATGGCAAACCAGCCGCTGGCGGTATGCTGTTACAGGTGATGCCGGCACAGGACGCCCAGGCCGATGATTTCACCCATCTCGCTACGCTGACGGAAACCATCAAAGCCGAAGAGCTGCTGACGCTGCCGGCGAATGATGTGCTGTGGCGTTTGTATCACGAAGAAGAGGTGACGCTGTACGATCCGCAGGACGTGGTGTTCAAATGCACCTGTTCGCGTGAACGCTGTGCTGATGCGCTAAAAACCCTGCCAGACGAAGAAGTTGACAGCATTCTGGCGGAAGAAGGCGAGATCGATATGCATTGCGATTACTGCTCGAGCCACTACCTGTTTAATGCGATGGATATCGCAGAAATCCGCAACAACGCGTCCCCAGCAGACCCACAAGTGCATTAAGTTCTTCGCCCGGCAGTCTATTCTGCCGGGCGACCTATTCCTGCTCTTACTCAGCGTAGTAGTTAACCTCTAGCCGTTCGCCGTTGACGGTGATATCACGCCAGATTCTGGGGGCTGAAGTCAGCGTACGGTTAGCCACCGCCTGCAGAAGTTTTTCCTTGTTGAATCCTTCTGGTAGCTGGGTTGCGCCAAGCAATGACCATTGGCTCTCCTTTATGCCAAAGATCAGGCTCTCTCCATCACCAAAGGCATACAGCACCTGCTCAGGTTTACCATCAGCATTCAGGTCCTGATCAACAAGTACGCATGCGTCCTGCTCAACACAGGAAGTAATGCGGTAACTTTGTTGTTTTACAAACCGCCAGAATGCGTCATCGGGTTTCTTGCTACCCGGAGCAATCATCACTACCGGTGCCAGTTGCGTCGCGGTCAGTTCCTTAATCGGATCACGATTCCCGCGTAGAATGGCGTCTAAGTCGCGTTTGCGCTTGCTATCTTTGTTGAACGCCGCGTCTTTTTGTAACGCTTCCAGCGCAGCACGTCCCGGTTTTCCGCTATTGCTCAGCATGTACAGACTGACCTGATCCGGCTTAATTTTCCCGCTGTAATAACGCCCCATATGGCTATTGACGCTAATACGCCATGCATCAATCACCGGCGACGTCAGCAAAACCAGCAACACCAACGCCAGTAACGAAACGCCAAGAACGACCTTCCCCTGAATCTCAAGCGGGTTACATCGACGACGTAAAATGCTCGCCAGATAGCCAAATGACCAGACCAGCAGCACACAGACCACCAACGCACCATACAAGCGATCTGGCGTCCAGCCGTACTGATGAATCCGCACCGACACCGCCCACCCGGCAATCAGCATATAAACAGGGGCAACCAGGAGTGAGGTTTTAATCAGACAGCGTAGCGCGCCGGGATAAGGTAATGCGTTTTTTTGTGGCTCACGCACAATAGCCATTAGCAACAGGAGAAGAAGCGTCAGCGTTGACATCAACCCCGCAGCGGAAACCCGCTGTGAGATGGCTTCCAGCCCGGTGAAAGGCAATGTAACAATGAACATCAGCGCTAACAGCGCGACCAGAGGCAGCAAACCGGTGGCGATCAGCGTCAGTAGTTTTTGCACCGCCGCGACTAAACGCGATTGCGTGCGCGCCAGCACCACCGCCAGCGCGGTAATCAGGCCCAACGCGATGTAGGCAAACCAGTCGGTATCAAAGAACAGCGTTTCAAAGAAGGTAATGTTAACGAGCTTAAACATCTCGCTCCACAGCAGGAGCACCATCCAGAACAAACCATTGGAAATGAACACAATCAGCAACGTCAGCACGTTAAGCCACAATTGTGTATAAAACTGCGGGTAGCGCGCCTGGTCGGTACGTGCGTGAAGCGAGTACTGGATCCAGGGCAACGCCAGCATCGCCATCAACAGTAAACGCCAACCGAAGACAAAAAAGACGCTCTGCTGTCGCCACTTATCGCTATCCGCCACATTCCATTTCAACCAGACGCTCATCGCCAGCACAACACAGAAGATCAGCGCCATCCAGTACCACAGCGCCCGCTGTTTAAAAGAGACGACGGTAAGCAGAAGCGCCGAAGAAATCGCAATCGTAACGGGCATACCGTAAAACAGCCAATAATTGTTATGGGGAACAAGATATGTCATCAGCAGGTAGCACAATACCCCCTGTAACAGGCCGATAAATATCATGCCCCAGCGAGTGGTACGCGAAAGTTCAACACTATCCATGTCGTTATCCAGAATGAAGAGAAAATGTAATTATCGCACCAACCTCACAATTATGATCATCCGCAGGCCGTTTTCAGACAACGACTACGCGAAGTGAATCGATATTGTGAATGTTTGAGTTACGTTATTTTCCTACATGAATGCGATTACACTCACAATATTCCCGCCAAATATACTCTCCATTAACGTTTTAAGAACATTTTCCACAACAAAAAAGGGTTTCCTGCCATAATATCTGCCTCTTTGTGACAGGAGTCGCAGCGTATTCAGTTATCTGTGATTTTGCCGGATGCGTAAATCTATGAGCCTTGTCGCGGTTAGCAATCCCTAAAAAACCTTACTATTCCAGGTAATACATATTGGCTAAGGAGCAGTGAAATGCGTGTGAACAACAGTTTAACCCCGCAAGATCTCAAGGCTTATGGTATCAATGACGTTCAGGATATCGTTTACAATCCAAGCTACGATCTGCTGTATCAGGAAGAACTTGATCCAAACCTGGAAGGTTACGAGCGTGGCGTATTAACGAATCTGGGCGCCGTTGCTGTTGATACCGGTATCTTTACCGGGCGTTCGCCAAAGGATAAGTACATTGTCCGCGACGACACCACGCGAGATACGCTCTGGTGGTCCGACAAAGGTAAAGGTAAGAACGACAACAAACCGCTCTCCCAGGAAACCTGGCAGCACCTGAAAGGATTAGTCACCCAGCAACTCTCAGGCAAACGCCTGTTTATTGTTGATGCATTCTGCGGCGCGAACGCCGACACCCGTCTTTCTGTACGCTTTATTACCGAAGTCGCCTGGCAGGCACATTTCGTCAAAAATATGTTCATCCGTCCGAGCGATGAAGAACTGGTTGATTTTAAACCTGATTTCATCGTGATGAACGGTGCAAAATGCACCAACCCACAGTGGAAAGAACAGGGACTCAACTCTGAGAACTTTGTCGCTTTCAACCTGACTGAACGCATTCAGTTAATTGGCGGGACATGGTACGGCGGCGAAATGAAAAAAGGGATGTTCTCCGTCATGAACTACCTGCTGCCGCTGAAAGGCATTGCCTCCATGCACTGCTCGGCAAACGTCGGTGAAAAAGGCGACGTGGCAGTCTTCTTTGGCCTGTCCGGCACCGGTAAAACCACGCTGTCTACCGACCCGAAACGTCGCCTGATTGGCGATGATGAGCACGGCTGGGACGACGATGGTGTGTTCAACTTCGAAGGCGGCTGCTACGCGAAGACTATCAAGCTGTCTAAAGACGCAGAGCCGGAAATCTACAACGCGATTCGCCGTGACGCGCTGCTGGAAAACGTTACCGTGCGTGAAGACGGTACCATCGATTTCGATGACGGTTCCAAAACCGAGAACACCCGCGTTTCCTATCCGATTTATCACATCGATAATATCGTTAAGCCGGTGTCAAAAGCGGGCCATGCAACGAAGGTTATCTTCCTGACCGCCGATGCCTTTGGCGTTCTGCCGCCGGTATCTCGTTTGACGGCAGATCAAACTCAGTACCACTTCCTGTCTGGCTTTACCGCCAAACTGGCCGGGACTGAACGCGGCGTGACTGAACCGACCCCGACGTTCTCTGCCTGCTTCGGCGCAGCCTTCCTGTCGCTGCACCCGACGCAGTATGCAGAAGTGCTGGTGAAACGCATGCAGGCTGCTGGCGCACAGGCCTATCTGGTTAATACCGGCTGGAACGGTACCGGCAAACGTATCTCCATTAAAGATACGCGCGCCATTATCGACGCCATCCTGAACGGTTCTCTGGACAACGCAGAAACGTTCCGTCTGCCGATGTTTGACCTGGCTATCCCGACCGAACTGCCGGGCGTGGACACGCGTATTCTCGATCCGCGTAATACCTACGCGTCACCGGAACAGTGGCAGGAAAAAGCCAATGCGCTGGCAAAACTGTTTATCGAGAACTTCGAGAAGTATACCGATACCCCAGCGGGCGCCGCGTTAGTCAGCGCCGGTCCGAAGCTGTAACGAACATTGCCGAATCCGGCAGTGAAGTAACAAAAAGGGAGGCATTTCGCCTCCCTTTTTATGCGTCTTTAGTTGTTCCCGGTATACGGGAGACGGGAACCGGAAGCCAGGCACGGATCGACAGCCCACCGCGCTCGCTGGTACCGATTTCCAGCATACCGTTATGGTTATCGATGATACGCTGCACGATCGCCAGACCCAGACCAGTACCGCTGGTACTGCGGGCGCTGTCGCCGCGAACAAACGGCTGGAACAGGTGCTTACGCTGCTCCGGCTTGATGCCCGGACCATCATCCTCGACCTGGAACCAGGCGCGATGTGGTTCTGTGCCGCTACTGACCTTAATCCAGCCATTACCGTAACGGGCAGCGTTAACCACCATATTGGCGACCGCACGTTTGATCGACAGCGGATGCATCTTCACCTGAATGAGGCCAGGCCGCAGCGCGGTGTCAATCTCACGTTCATAACCGCTTTCTGCCGCGACCACTTCGCCTAACACCGAGTTCAGATCCGCCATCTCCATTGGCATTTCCTGACCGGTACGCAGGTAGTCGATAAACTGCTCAATAATGGCATTACACTCTTCGATGTCCTTATTGATGGACTCCGCGAGATAACCGTCCTCTTCGCCCATCATTTCGGTCGCCAGACGAATACGCGTCAGCGGCGTACGTAAATCGTGACTCACTCCGGCCATCAGCAGCGTTCGGTCATCAGCCAGTTGCTTCACGCCTGCCGCCATATGGTTGAAGGCGCGGGTCACCGAGCGCACCTCAGAGGCGCCATATTCGCGCAGCGGCGGCGGAATAATGCCTTTACCCACCTGCAACGCCGCGTGTTCCAGATCCACCAATGGTCGGTTCTGGATACGGATAAACAGCCACGCCCCACCGATAGCCAGCAGCATAATCGCCAGCGTATAGCGGAACAGCGGCGAGAAATCGCCCTGATGAATTTCAGTGAGAGGAACGCGAACCCAGATGTTCGGAGACAGCCAGGTTTTCAGCCACACGACCGGCGAGCTTTTGTTGACCTCCACACGCACTTCCGTGGGGCCACCCAGCTGCTGCGCCATCTGATGGCTTAAGAATTCATAGTGTTGCGCCCAACGTAACCCCGCTTCTTCAGCGGCTTCGTTGGAATAGAGGGAAATACCCAGCTCACGGTAAATTTCCCGGCGGAATGCGGGAGGCACCACCAGTTGCGTACCGTCCTCCAGTTGCAGTTTATCAGTCATCAGCATACGGACTTCGTAGGCCAGGACCTTATTAAACTGCTGGAGGCTCGGCAGGATCGCGAAGTTCAGCACCACCAGATAAGTCGTCACCAGGCTGGCGAACAGCAAGGTGACGATGAGCAATAACGTGCGAGCAAACGAACTTCGTGGTGAGAAGCGCATTCGCCTCATGCTTTAGAACCGTCCGGGACAAAGACGTAGCCCAGACCCCATACGGTCTGAATGTAGCGCGGATGTGCAGGATCTTCTTCCACCATACGGCGCAGACGGGAAATCTGCACGTCAATGGAACGTTCCATCGCGGAGTACTCGCGACCACGGGCCAGGTTCATCAGCTTATCGCGAGACAGCGGCTCACGCGGGTGACTGACCAGCGCTTTCAGTACCGCAAATTCACCGCTGGTCAGCGGCATAGGCTCATCTTCACGGAACATCTCGCGGGTGCCGAGGTTCAGCTTAAACTTACCGAAAGCAATAACCGCTTCTTCCTGAGAAGGCGCACCCGGCAGTTCATTCGCCTGACGACGTAGTACGGCACGAATACGCGCCAGCAGTTCACGTGGGTTAAACGGTTTCGGGATGTAGTCGTCAGCGCCGATTTCCAGCCCGACAATACGGTCAACCTCTTCCCCCTTCGCCGTCACCATAATGATCGGCATCGGGTTACTCTGGCTACGCAGGCGACGGCAAATCGACAGACCATCTTCACCTGGCAGCATTAAATCCAGTACCATAAGGTGGAAGGATTCACGGGTCAGCAGACGATCCATC
The DNA here is from genome assembly GCF_018342065.1 of Citrobacter sp. FP75. Lineage (GTDB taxonomy): Bacteria > Pseudomonadota > Gammaproteobacteria > Enterobacterales > Enterobacteriaceae > Citrobacter. The sequence goes on from NZ_JAFDOE010000004.1 coordinate 63,947, forward strand.
TGCTCAGCGTTTGCGACGCTTCGAACCTGGAAGCCCTGCTCGGTCAGATAACGTTCCAGAAGCGCGCGCAAGCGCATGTCGTCATCGACCACCAGAATCTTATAGTTCTCTTGCATTGTTATTACTCCCAAAGGTTCGCAACAATTGTAAGTGTGTATTCTTAAGAAAGCTCACCTGAGTAACCAGCAAATTCTGGTATGAATTCCAGGCTAAATTGTTACAAAGCATATTAAACAGCAGCTTAAGTATACAATGTTTCTCGCAATACATTATTTATTCTGTTGATATGCTCACGTAATACTAATTGTGCGCATCATCACAGAACCAAGGTAAAACAATAAGATGAAAACGCCCCTGATAACCCGTGAAGGGTATGAAAAACTCAAACAAGAGCTGAATTATCTCTGGCGTGAAGAGCGCCCGGAAGTCACCAAGAAGGTTACCTGGGCCGCAAGCCTGGGCGACCGCAGCGAAAATGCCGACTACCAGTATAATAAAAAGCGCCTGCGTGAGATCGACAGGCGTGTCCGTTATTTGACCAAATGCATGGAGAATCTGAAAATAGTCGATTACTCCCCGCAACAGGAAGGCAAAGTGTTCTTTGGTGCATGGGTCGAGATTGAAAATGACGATGGCGACATCCGCAAATTTCGCATTGTCGGCTACGATGAAATCTTTGGCCGTAAGGATTACATCTCTATCGACTCGCCGATGGCGCGCGCCTTGCTGAAAAAAGAGGTCGGCGATCTCGCGGTGGTGAACACCCCTGCTGGCGAAGCAAGTTGGTATGTAAACGAAATTGAGTACGTTAAATAAGACGGAACAATCCGAAGCCCCTGCTGATGACTGGCATTTTTGCCAGTCAATCCGTATAACTATCCCCTGATTTTTATCCTAAAGACGAAGCTATCCATGATGAATGATTCTTTCTGCCGCATTATCGCAGGTGAAATTCAGGCTCGTGCTGAACAGGTAGAAGCTGCCGTTCGCCTGCTTGATGAAGGGAACACCGTGCCGTTTATCGCACGTTATCGTAAGGAAATCACTGGCGGTCTGGATGACACGCAGCTGCGTAATCTGGAGACCCGTCTGGGATATCTGCGGGAACTGGAAGACCGCCGTCAGGCGATCCTCAAATCTATCGGCGAGCAAGGCAAACTGACCGACGATCTGGCAAAAGCGATCAACGGCACGTTAAGTAAGACCGAACTCGAAGACCTCTACCTACCGTACAAACCTAAACGCCGTACCCGTGGGCAAATCGCCATTGAAGCAGGCCTTGAGCCTCTGGCAGATCTGCTGTGGAATGACCCCTCCCACGACCCGGAAACCGAAGCCGCAAAATATCTCAATGTCGAAAACGGCGTGGCAGATACCAAAGCCGCTCTCGACGGCGCGCGCTATATTCTGATGGAGCGTTTTGCCGAAGACGCCGCGCTGCTGGCAAAAGTGCGTGACTACCTGTGGAAAAATGCCCACCTGGTCTCCGCCGTGGTAAGCGGGAAAGAAGAGGAAGGCGCAAAATTCCGCGATTACTTCGATCACCATGAGCCGATCTCCACCGTTCCTTCTCACCGTGCGCTGGCAATGTTTCGCGGGCGTAACGAAGGCGTGCTGCAGCTTTCTCTGAATGCCGATCCACAGTTCGATGAGCCGCCAAAAGAGAGTCATGGCGAGCAGATAATCCGCGATCATCTGGGTCTGCGCCTGAACAACGCGCCAGCCGACAGCTGGCGTAAAGGCGTTGTCAGCTGGACATGGCGCATTAAGGTGCTGATGCACCTCGAAACCGAACTGATGGGCACCGTGCGTGAACGAGCCGAAGACGAAGCCATTAACGTCTTTGCCCGCAACCTGCACGACCTGCTGATGGCGGCCCCGGCCGGCCTGCGTGCCACCATGGGTCTCGATCCGGGTCTGCGTACCGGCGTGAAGGTCGCGGTTGTTGACGGTACCGGCAAGCTGGTCGCTACCGACACCATTTATCCGCATACCGGACAGGCAGCCAAAGCCGCCGTTGCGGTTGCCGCGCTGTGCGAAAAATACAACGTTGAACTGGTGGCGATTGGCAACGGTACTGCATCGCGTGAAACCGAGCGGTTCTTCCTCGACGTGCAGAAGCAGTTCCCGAAAGTTACCGCACAAAAAGTGATCGTTAGCGAAGCCGGAGCGTCGGTGTACTCCGCCTCCGAGCTGGCAGCGCTGGAGTTCCCGGACCTCGACGTTTCCCTGCGCGGCGCGGTCTCTATTGCCCGTCGTCTGCAGGACCCGCTGGCCGAACTGGTGAAAATCGACCCGAAATCGATCGGTGTCGGCCAGTATCAGCACGACGTAAGCCAGACCCAGCTCGCCCGTAAGCTGGATGCGGTGGTGGAAGACTGCGTAAACGCCGTCGGCGTTGATCTGAATACCGCTTCCGTTCCTCTGCTGACCCGCGTAGCCGGTTTGACCCGCATGATGGCACAGAACATCGTCGCCTGGCGCGATGAGAACGGCCAGTTCCAGAACCGCCAGCAGTTGTTAAAAGTCAGCCGCCTGGGGCCTAAAGCCTTTGAGCAGTGCGCGGGCTTCCTGCGCATCAACCACGGCGATAACCCGCTGGATGCCTCAACGGTTCACCCGGAAGCCTATCCGATTGTGGAACGTATTCTGGCCGCCACCGAGCAGTCGCTGCGTGACCTGATGGGCAACAGCACCGAATTGCGCAATCTGAAAGCCGCCGATTTTACCGACGAGCGCTTCGGGGTGCCGACCGTCACCGACATCATCAAAGAGCTGGAAAAACCGGGTCGCGACCCGCGTCCTGAATTTAAAACCGCACAGTTTGCTGATGGCGTAGAAACCATGAACGATCTGCTGCCGGGTATGATTCTGGAAGGCGCAGTCACCAACGTCACCAACTTCGGCGCGTTTGTTGATATCGGCGTTCATCAGGACGGTCTGGTGCATATCTCCTCGTTGTCGAACAAGTTCGTCGAAGATCCACACACCGTGGTGAAAGCGGGCGACATCGTGAAGGTGAAAGTGCTGGAAGTTGATCTGCCGCGTAAGCGTATCGCCCTGACCATGCGTCTGGACGAGCAGCCGGGTGAAACCAATGCCCGTCGTGGCGGTGGCAGTAACGAGCGCGCGCAGGGTAACCGCCCGGCTCCAAAAGCCGCAAAACCTCGAGGTCGTGAAGCGCAGTCAGCCGGTAACAGCGCGATGATGGATGCGCTGGCGGCGGCAATGGGTAAAAAGCGATAGTGTGAATATTGTGCCGGATGGCGGTGTAAATACCCTGTCCGGCATATTTACTCTATTTACCGCTTTCCATTGCAATATATTTATCACTTTATTAACAGATGAAACCTTAATTAAACATTAAAATAGCCAATAATTCCCTCCGCGAATCATTCGCGTCAGACCTGAATAAATGTTGAGCCATATCAATATTGACTCAAATTATTATCCAATCCTACATTCCGTCACATTTAATGTATTGATGATAGAAACCATTCTCATTATCATTGTTTTGTTGATTATTTACTCTTTCCTTCGTTGGCTAATCATCTGGTCTCATGCCGCCTTGTCGCCCCATGAGGTAATCATCCAGTTAGCGAGATATAAGTAGGTCCCTATGCAATTCACTCCAGACACTGCGTGGAAAATTACCGGTTTTTCTCGTGAAATCAGCCCGGCGTACCGTCAGAAGCTTTTATCGCTCGGCATGCTACCCGGCTCCTCCTTCAACGTGGTTCGCGTCGCCCCGCTCGGCGATCCTATCCATATTGAAACACGCCGAGTAAGCCTGGTGCTGCGGAAAAAAGATCTGGCGTTATTAGAAGTGGAAGCGGTTTCCTGTTAATACAGTGAGTCTATAAAAATGAAAAAACTAACCATTGGTTTAATTGGTAATCCTAATTCCGGCAAGACAACTTTATTCAACCAGCTTACCGGCGCGCGTCAGCGTGTGGGCAACTGGGCTGGCGTTACCGTCGAGCGTAAAGAGGGTCATTTCTCGACGACGGACCATCAGGTCACGCTGGTCGATTTACCCGGCACCTATTCCCTGACGACAATCTCATCGCAGACATCTCTCGATGAGCAGATTGCCTGTCACTATATTTTGAGCGGCGACGCTGACCTGCTGATCAACGTGGTCGATGCCTCAAACCTCGAGCGCAACCTCTATCTGACGCTGCAGCTGCTTGAGCTGGGCATCCCCTGCATCGTCGCCCTGAACATGTTGGACATTGCTGAGAAGCAGCAGGTCCGTATTGAGATCGACGCCCTTTCCGCCCGTCTTGGCTGCCCGGTGGTACCGCTGGTCTCGACCCGTGGACGCGGAATTGAAGCACTGAAGCTGGCAATCGATCGCTACAAAGAAAACGACACCGTCGAGCTGGTACATTATGCCCAGCCGCTGCTGCGTGAAGCCGAGTCTCTGGCAGACGCGATGGCCAAAGAGATGCCGCTGAAACAGCGTCGCTGGCTCGGTCTGCAGATGCTGGAAGGCGATATCTACAGCCGCGCCTATGCGGGTGATGCGGCGCAAAATCTGGATGCTGCGCTGACTCGTCTGAATGAAACAATGGACGATCCGGCGCTGCATATTGCCGATGCGCGTTACCAGTGCATTGCCGCCATTTGCGATACCGTCAGTAATACCCTTACCGCAGAGCCAAGCCGCTTCACCACCGCAGTCGATAAGGTCGTCCTTAATCGCTTCCTCGGTCTGCCGGTTTTTCTGTTCGTGATGTACCTGATGTTCCTGCTCGCTATTAACATCGGTGGCGCGCTGCAGCCACTGTTTGACGTTGGCTCTGTCGCGCTCTTTATCCATGGTATTCAGTGGATTGGCTACACCCTACACTTCCCGGACTGGTTAACTATTTTCCTGGCGCAGGGCCTTGGCGGCGGGATTAACACCGTGCTGCCGCTGGTGCCGCAAATCGGCATGATGTACCTGTTCCTCTCGTTCCTCGAAGACTCCGGCTATATGGCGCGTGCCGCGTTTGTGATGGACCGTCTGATGCAGGCGCTGGGACTGCCGGGCAAATCGTTTGTGCCGCTGATTGTCGGCTTTGGCTGTAACGTCCCGTCGGTAATGGGCGCACGTACCCTCGACGCCCCGCGTGAACGTCTGATGACCATCATGATGGCACCGTTTATGTCCTGCGGTGCACGTCTGGCAATTTTTGCCGTGTTTGCCGCAGCGTTCTTTGGCCAGAACGGCGCACTGGCGGTCTTCTCTCTGTACATACTGGGTATCGTCATGGCGGTACTTACCGGTCTGATGCTCAAGCACACCATCATGCGTGGCGAAGCCACACCGTTCGTGATGGAACTGCCGGTTTACCACGTGCCGCACGTTAAAAGTCTGGTCATTCAGACCTGGCAGCGCCTGAAAGGCTTTGTCCTGCGTGCCGGTAAAGTCATCATCATCGTCAGTATTTTCCTCAGCGCGTTTAACAGTTTCTCCCTGAGCGGAAAAATCGTCGATAACATTAACGACTCAGCCCTGGCCTCCGTCAGCCGCGTCATTACTCCGGTGTTTAAACCGATTGGCGTACACGAAGATAACTGGCAGGCCACCGTGGGTCTGTTCACCGGCGCGATGGCGAAAGAAGTGGTGGTCGGTACACTGAACACTCTCTATACCGCTGAAAACATTCAGGAAGAAGAGTTCAACCCGGCAGATTTCCACCTCGGCGACGAGCTGCTCGGTGCAGTAGATGAAACCTGGCAGAGCCTGAAAGACACCTTCAGCCTGAGCGTTCTGGCTAACCCTATCGAAGCCAGCAAAGGCGACGGTGAGATGGCAACCGGCGCAATGGGCGTGATGGGCGCGAAATTCGGCAGCGCTGCCGCCGCGTACAGCTACCTGATTTTTGTGCTGCTGTATGTACCGTGCATTTCAGTAATGGGGGCTATCGCACGTGAATCCAGCCGTGGCTGGATGGGCTTCTCCGTTCTGTGGGGCCTGAACATCGCCTACTCGCTGTCAACGCTGTTTTACCAGACCGTCAGCTACAAAGAACACCCGACCTACAGTCTGGTGTGCATTTTGGCCGTCATCCTGTTTAACATCGTGTTGCTGGGAATGCTGCGCCGTGCCCGTAGTCGGGTGGATATTGAACTGCTGGCGACCCACAAAACGGCAAGTTCCTGTTGTGCCAGCAGCACTGGCGATTGCCACTAGGACTTTAAACGATGGCATCGCTTATTCAGGTTCGTGATTTACTGGCTCTGCGGGGGCGCATGGAGGCGACGCAAATCAGCCATACGCTGCACACCCCGCAGCCGATGATTGACGCCATGCTGAATCAGTTAGAAAAGATGGGTAGAGCCGTGCGTATTCAGGAAGATCCCGACGGATGTCTTTCCGGAAGCTGCAAAAGTTGCCCGGAAGGCAAAGCCTGCCTGCGTGAGTGGTGGACTTTGCGTTAACCTGATGCCGGATGGCGTAGTGCTATCCGGCATTTTGCGTACCAGATTCCGCAAAAATGTCACTGTTTCAGCAACGCTGATTTATCTTCCTGTCCTTTACGCATTGTTAGCAATACCGGGATGCTTCCCTCCCAGCTTGCCAGTAAAGTCTCGTCTTCTTGTTCCTCAGGTGACGGACCGCCATGAATACTGACACTACCGCTACACCGCATGACGCGATATTCAAAACGTTTCTGAACCACCCGGCTACCGCACGCGACTTTCTTCAACTCCATCTTCCAGAATCTTTACGCACGCTTTGCGACCTGGAAACACTGCAACTGGAATCAGGCAGTTTTATTGAAGACGATTTGCGCGCGTACTATTCCGATGTGTTGTGGTCGCTTAAAACCCGCGAAGGCGATGGCTATATTTACACCATTATTGAACATCAGAGCACTGCTGATGCCCATATGGCGTTTCGTCTTATACGCTATGCCATTGCAGTAATGCAGCGTCATTTAGATGCAGGTCACAAGAAGCTGCCGCTGGTGATACCCCTGCTTTTTTACCACGGTACAGCCAGTCCTTATCCCTACTCACTGTGTTGGCTGGACGAGTTTGAAGACCCGAAGGTCGCCAGACAACTTTATGCCACGGCGTTTCCGCTGGTCGATGTCACGGTAATACCGGATGACGAGATCATGCAGCATCGCCGTATGGCATTGCTGGAACTGATCCAAAAACATATCCGCAAACGAGATTTAATGGGGCTAGTGGAGAAACTGGTCATCCTGTTAGTTAAAGGACATGCTAATGACAACCAGTTGAAAGCGCTGTTTAATTACCTGATGCAGGCGGGTGACTCGGCTCGTTTTAGCGAGTTTATTCATCAAGTCACCGAACGTTTACCCCAACAAAAGGAAAGATTGATGACGATCGCCGAAAGATTACGTCAGGAAGGTCATATGAAAGGGTTACAAGAGGGATTGCAAGAGGGATTGCAAACTGGACTACAAACGGGTCTGCGGCAAGGTAAGCGAGAGGAGGCTTTGCGCATCGCGACAACCATGCAGGCAGATGGTATCGACAGACTAACAATCCTCAGAATTACCGGACTTATACCTGAAGACCTGGCGACTAAAGGTCATTGACTCCAGGCCCGGATCGCCACGCGTCACCGGGCAAGTCAACCGCGCTATATCTGATGCTTTAACGCCACCAACGCTGCACAGAACTCAGCAGGATGCGAGATAAACGGCGCATGTGCCGCTTTGGCAAATACCAACGATTCACTCTGCGGCCACAGTTCATCCAGCATCGGCACCACTTTACGCGGGACCAAACCATCGAGATAACCGTACAACCGCAGAAACGGCATGTTCAGTGCGCAGAGTGGTTCACGCAGATCGACCGTTTTCAGGATCTCCAGCCCGCCATTGAGCACCTCGACTTCCGGCATGGGTAATGCCAGTACCGTTTTCTTCAACGCTCGCGCATCCTGACGCGCCGTTTCCGTACCCATGGTTTGCAGTGCCAGGAAACGTTCCACCGTCCGCTGGAAATCGTCACTCAGTTGCTGCTGGAAGCCTGCCAGCACTTCAGGTTTAATACCCGGCCACTCATCGCGAGCACTAAAGCACGGCGAAGATGCGACGGTAACCAGTGCCTGAACGCGCTCAGGAGCCGTTAACGCCACCTGACTCGCCACCAGTCCGCCCAGGCTCCAGCCCAGCCAAACCGCGTTCTCGGGGGCCTGCTGCAAAACGTGCGCCGCCATTTCTTCCAGCGACATCGCGCCAAATCCCTGGCTGCGCCCAAATCCCGGTAAATCGACCAGGTGCAGCGTGAAATGCGAGCTAAGTTCCTCACTTATGCAATGCCAGACTTCCGCATTCAATCCCCATCCGTGCAGCAGCACAAGATGGCAATTTCCCGAACCACGGGTCTGCCACCAGATGTCATTCATCAGTTACTGTTCTCTTTTGACCAACAAGGATGAACCTATGCTAACAGTACCAGGATTGTGCTGGCTATGCCGAATGCCGTTAATGCTCGGGCATTGGGGGATCTGTTCTGTTTGCACGCGGGCAACACGCCATCATGTCTGCCTGTGCCCTCAGTGCGGGCTGCCCGCGGCCCACCCCAACATTCCCTGCGGACGCTGCCTGCAAAAACCGCCGCCGTGGCAGCGGCTGGTCACGGTCAGCGACTACGCTCCGCCGCTGAGTGGGCTTATCCACCAGCTCAAGTTTTCCCGGCGCAGTGAAATAGCCACTGCACTCTCGCGCCTGCTGTTGCTGGATGTATTGCAGGCTCGCCGTACCAGTGGACTTCCTTTACCGGACAGGCTCATCAGCGTCCCACTCTGGCAACGCCGCCATTGGCGCAGAGGGTTTAACCAAAGTGACTTACTGTGTCGCCCGTTGGCGCACTGGCTGGGCTGCGACTGGGACGGCCGGGCCATCACGCGGATTCGACCCACCGCCACACAGCACCATCTCAGCGCCCGATTACGCAAACGCAACCTGAAAAATGCGTTTCGCCTTGAATTGCCGGTACAGGGACTCCATATGGTTGTTGTGGATGATGTCGTCACTACCGGAAGTACCGTCGCGGAAATCGCGCAGCTGCTTTTACGCAACGGCGCGGCGACTGTCCAGGTATGGTGCCTGTGTCGAACCTTGTAGAGCCTCGATGATGGGCGTATTATAACCAAGTAAAATAGTCAACTATTAGGCCATTACTATGATCCATATTTCCGATGCTGCACAAGCGCACTTTGCCAAACTGCTGGCAAATCAGGAAGAAGGGACACAAATCCGCGTATTTGTGATTAATCCCGGCACGCCTAACGCTGAATGCGGCGTTTCTTATTGCCCGCCGGACGCCGTGGAAGCAACCGACACCGCCATCAAATTTTCCCTGTTGACCGCGTATGTTGATGAACTGAGTGCACCGTACCTGGAAGATGCAGAAATCGATTTCGTTACCGACCAGTTAGGCTCCCAACTAACGCTGAAAGCACCTAACGCGAAAATGCGTAAAGTGTCTGATGATGCACCGCTGATGGAACGCGTGGAATACATGCTGCAGTCGCAGATTAACCCGCAGCTGGCCGGTCACGGTGGTCGTGTCACCCTGATGGAAATCACCGATGAAGGCTACGCTATTCTGCAGTTTGGCGGCGGCTGTAACGGCTGTTCAATGGTCGATGTCACGCTGAAAGAAGGCATCGAGAAACAGCTGCTGGGTGAATTTCCGGAACTGAAAGGCGTTCGCGATTTAACCGAACACCAGCGCGGCGAGCACTCTTACTACTAAGCCCCGTTTGTATTTACCCGGTGGCATTTTGTTCACCGGGTCGACATTCCCCCGCACGTACCCTGCAACATCCCCTTTATAATTTGACCTGCCTCTCATAATTTAAATTTTGCCTGCCCAGGTGATTTTCAATCACCACATGTTACCCGTATCATTCACGCAAGCACCAGGAACCCCCATAACAGCCAGCTAAACAAACTAGTTTTGCAGGCAATCAGCATTGGTGCCCTAATAACTCTGTTCCCGGTCGGGACAAGCGGAATTTGTCATCTAAACACTGACGTTACCCATAACAAAGTAAAGGCCAGGTAAATCATGCCATTAGTCATCGTTGCTATCGGTGTAATCTTGTTACTCCTCCTGATGATCCGTTTCAAAATGAACGGTTTCATCGCTCTCGTCCTGGTGGCGCTTGCTGTCGGATTGATGCAAGGGATGCCACTGGATAAAGTCATCGGTTCTATTAAAGCCGGCGTCGGCGGAACCCTTGGCAGCCTCGCCCTGATTATGGGCTTTGGCGCCATGCTGGGCAAAATGCTGGCTGACTGCGGCGGTGCGCAACGTATTGCCACCACGCTGATTGCTAAATTTGGCAAAAAGCACATCCAGTGGGCTGTGGTATTAACCGGTTTCACTGTGGGCTTTGCGCTGTTCTACGAAGTGGGCTTCGTGCTGATGCTGCCGCTGGTATTCACCATCGCTGCCGCCGCGAACATCCCACTGCTGTATGTGGGTGTGCCGATGGCCGCTGCGCTGTCTGTTACTCACGGCTTCTTACCGCCGCACCCGGGTCCAACCGCAATCGCTACCATTTTCCACGCAGATATGGGTAAAACCCTGCTGTTTGGTACGATTCTGGCGATCCCAACCGTCATTCTCGCCGGTCCGGTGTATGCACGTTTCCTGAAGGGTATCGATAAGCCAATCCCGGAAGGTCTGTACAGCGCGAAAACCTTCACAGAAGAAGAGATGCCGGGCTTTGGCGTCAGCGTCTGGACCTCCCTGGTTCCAGTGGTGCTGATGGCGATGCGCGCTATCGCAGAGATGATCTTGCCGAAAGGGCATGCCTTCCTGCCGGTTGCAGAATTCCTCGGCGACCCGGTCATGGCAACGCTTATTGCCGTTCTGATTGCAATGTTCACGTTTGGTCTGAACCGTGGGCGTTCGATGGATCAGATTAACGACACGCTGGTTTCCTCAATCAAAATCATCGCGATGATGCTGCTGATTATCGGCGGTGGCGGTGCGTTCAAACAGGTACTGGTGGATAGCGGCGTAGACAAATACATCGCCTCTATGATGCACGAAACCAACGTCTCTCCGCTGCTGATGGCATGGTCAATTGCCGCCGTGCTGCGTATCGCGCTGGGTTCTGCCACCGTGGCGGCCATCACCGCAGGTGGGATTGTGGCTCCGCTGATTGCGACAACAGGTGTTAGCCCTGAGCTGATGGTTATTGCGGTAGGCTCCGGTTCCGTCATCTTCTCCCACGTGAACGATCCAGGCTTCTGGCTGTTCAAGGAATACTTCAACCTGACCATCGGCGAAACCATCAAGTCATGGTCAATGCTGGAAACCATTATTTCAGTATGCGGCCTGGTAGGGTGTCTGCTGTTAAATATGGCAATCTGATGTAAAAAAGCCGGGTGGCGCTAGCGCCTACCCGGCCTGATATCTTTATTTCTTCTTCACAACGGCCCTTCTACGTTTATCCAGATCCTTAATCAGCTTGTTCACCCCGTCATCAGCAAACATCTTCTCAAGTGTGGTCGTCAGCTTACGTCGCCAGTTTTTGTACTGGTTGTTGGTGCCCGGAATGTTGACCGGTTCCGCCATATCCAGCCAGTCTTCCGGCTGCAGGCCCAGCAGCGCGCTGTTGCTGTCGGCAATGTAGCGCTGCATCCCACGGTTAAGGATCGGCGTCATCGACATCAGCGACGCCTTGTGTCCGGCACGTTTCGGCAGACAGCCGTATTGATGCAGTGCATTCAGCAGCCCCTGCTTCGCCAGCTCGCGGTCCTGATATAAGCCGCGCAGTACAACTTCGTCCGGGTACAGGCCCAGAGTTTTGCCGAGCGTCAGGTCGCCGCTGTCCCAATAGCCTTTAAGCGTAGGAAGGTCATGCGTCGCCGCGACTGCCATTGACTGTTCCGGGTACGCCTGCGGCGCGCGGAAGTTCTTCTCATGATCATTCTCAAAATAGAGCACTTTGTAGGAATACACGCCACTGTCGCGCAGCTTGCTGACGATCTCCACGGGCACGGTGCCCAGATCTTCACCAATCACCATGCAGTGATGACGTTTACTTTCCAGCGCCAGAATAGAAAGCAGATCGTCAACAGGATAATGCACGTAGGCACCGTGATCGGCAGTTTCACCGTAGGGGATCCACCACAGACGTAGCATCGACATCACGTGGTCGATACGTAGCGCGCCGCAGTTCTGCATATTGGCGCGCAGCAGCTCGATAAACGGTTCGTAAGCGCGTGCCGTAATGATATGCGGATCCATCGGCGGCAGCCCCCAGTTCTGACCGAGAGGGCCAAGGATATCCGGCGGTGCGCCAACGGACGCTTTCAGGCAATACAGTTCACGGTCGCACCAGGTTTCTGCCCCACCTTCGGCCACGCCAACCGCCAGGTCGCGATACAGTCCAATCGGCATCGCAAAGCCCTGACTGGTTTTCCAGCAGTCAGCAAACTGGGTATACGCCAGCCACTGCAGCCACAGATAGAAATCCACATCATCACGATGCTCTGCGCAGAACTGTTTCACTGCCGGCGAGTCCACAGACTGGAAGGCTTTCGGCCACACCGGCCAGCCCCAACGTAATGTATCTTCTTTCACCTGGTGCGCATGCAGCGCGTCAAACGCCGCCTGCCAGTACAGGCTGTCGCCTTCCTGAGCCACAAACTGGCGGAATGCTGCCATCTGCTCATCATCACGGGCAGAAAAGCTTTTCCAGGCCATACGGAGTGCGGTCATCTTCAGTGTGGTAACGGCAGAATAATCAACCCACTCACCATCCCGCGCGCGTTGCAGAACTTGCTGCGTCGCGGGTTTCTGCCACCAGACCTGCGCCTCTTTACTCAGATGGAAATCTTCTACTGCGTTTACATCAATATAAATCACGTTCAGCCAGCGGCGTGAAGATGGGCTGTACGGGCTGGCGCTCTCCGGGTTCGCCGGATATAGCGCATGAATCGGGTTGAGGCCGATAAACGCGCCGCCGCGTTTGGCGACTTCCGGCAGCATCGCCTTCAGATCGCCAAAGTCACCAATCCCCCAGTTTTTTTCTGAACGAAGAGTGTAGAGCTGAACGCAGGCACCCCACAGTTTCTGCCCGGTCAGCAGAGCCTGAGGTTCATAGCAGCGTTTCGGCGCGACGATAATTCGGCAATGCGTACGCAGCTCGCCCTGGGTCAGGGTAAGCGTGTGATACCCCTCCGGCAGCTTCGCCGGCAGGTGAAAAGATTTACCGCCAGTGGCGTGCCCTTTGTGCTGTACACCCTCTTCGGTAGTCAGCAGCCAGGTAAACTCGCCGCTGCCTTCAACCGCCAGCGGCATTTTTTTGCCCGCGGTATAGACCATGACGTTCGGCACCGGGGTCACCGCCACCTGAGTGGCGGCGGTGGTGCGATGCATGGCATCAAGCAAACGCCGCTTGGTTTCGGCACCAATAGACTGCGGTTTACCGTGGGCATTAATGTAATTGGGGCTGATCCCCGCCGCCAGCGCGGCATTATCCAGACGTTTGCTTTCCATCGCGATTCCTTAACGTTTCGCCTGCCAGATACGAGCCTGATAATCGCGGATCGAGCGATCCGAACTGAACATGCCGCAACGCGCGGTATTCAGAATCGCCGCCCGGGTCCAGGCTTCCTGGTCACGATACAACACGTCAACCTGCTTCTGGGCTTCAACGTAGCCTGCAAAATCGGCCATCACCAGGTACGGATCACCCCCCTGTTTGCCGATGCTGTGCAGCATCTGGTCAAAGGCGTGTTTGTCACCGTCGCTGTATTTGCCGCTTTCCAGCTCTTTCAGAACGGCATCCAGCACTTTATCTTTCTTACGCCATTTCACCGGGTCATAGCCTTTCGCCTTCAGCGCTTTTACCTCTTCCACGGTATGACCAAAGATAAAGATATTTTCGTCACCCACCTTCTCGGCGATTTCGACGTTAGCCCCGTCCAGTGTGCCCACCGTTAACGCACCGTTCAGCGCCAGCTTCATGTTACCGGTGCCGGAAGCCTCTTTCCCCGCAGTCGAGATCTGCTCAGAGATATCCGCCGCCGGGATCAGCATTTCCGCCGCCGAGACACAATAATCCGGCAGGAAGACGACTTTCAGCTTATCGCCGACTTTCGGGTCGTTATTGATGGTTTCCGCCACCTTGTTGATGGCGAAGATGATATTTTTCGCCAGGTAGTAACCCGGTGCGGCTTTCGCGCCAAACAGGAATACACGCGGCACGCGATCGGCCTGCGGGTTCTCGCGAATTTCTTTGTACAACGCCAGAATATGCAGCAGATTCAGGTGCTGACGTTTGTACTCGTGCAGACGTTTGATCTGAATATCAAAGATGGCGTTGGTCGTTATCTCAATACCGGTCCGCGCTTTAATAAACGTCACCAGACGCTGTTTGTTCGCCAGCTTGATGTCGCGATACTGCTGGCGGAATTTGGCATCGTCAGCGTATTTTTCCAGGTTAATCAGTTGGTCGAGGTCGTTGGCCCACTCTTTTTTCAGCGATTTATCCAGCAGCGCGGCAAGCGCAGGGTTGCACTGTTTGATCCAACGACGCGGGGTGATCCCGTTGGTAACGTTATGGAATTTGTTCGGCCACAGCTGATGATATTCCGGGAACAGATCCTTCACCACCAGGTCAGAATGCAGCGCCGCCACGCCGTTGACCGCAAAGCCGCTAACTACGCACATGTTGGCCATGCGCACCTGCTTGTTGTGCACCACCGCCAGCTTAGCCCAGACAGTAGCATCGCCCGGCCAGGTTTTATCGACCAGCTTCTTAAAGCGGTCATTAATCTCTTTGATGATTTGCATATGGCGCGGCAGCAGCGCTTTCACCAGCTTCTCATCCCAGCACTCGAGCGCTTCTGGCATCAGGGTGTGGTTGGTGTAGGCGAAGGTCTTGCTGGTAATGGCCCATGCGTCGTCCCAGTTCATCTGGTGCTCATCAATCAGCACGCGTAGCAGCTCAGGGATCGCGATGGTCGGGTGAGTATCGTTCAGTTGAATGACTTCGAAATCAGCCAGCTCATGCAATTTACGCCCGGCCAGATGATGGCGGCGCAGAATGTCAGCCACGGAACAGGCACACTGGAAGTACTGCTGCATCAGGCGCAGCTTTTTACCTGCCGTGTGGTTGTCGTTCGGGTACAGCACTTTGGTCAGTTTTTCGGCGTCGATCCCCTGCTGCTCAGCGCGCAGGAAATCACCGTCGTTGAATTTGGTCAGGTTAAACGGATGCGCGTGGCTGGCCTGCCACAGACGCAGCGGTTGCGCCACGCCGTTGCGGTAGCCCAGAACCGGTAGATCCCAGGCCTGACCGGTGATGATGAATCCAGGTTCCCAGTGGCCTTCTTTGCTGACTTTACCACCAATACCGACCTGCACATCCAACGCTTCGTTGTGACGGAACCACGGATAACTGCCACGATGCCAGTCGTCCGGCGCCTCCATCTGCTGACCGTCGACAAACGACTGACGGAACAAACCGTACTGGTAATTCAGGCCATAGCCCGTTGCGGATTGACCCACCGTTGCCATCGAGTCGAGGAAACAGGCCGCCAGCCGCCCGAGACCGCCGTTACCCAGAGCCGGATCGGTTTCTTCTTCCAGCAGGTCGGTCAGATTGACGTCGTGCGCTTTCAGTTCATCGCTCACCCCCTGATACCAGCCCAGGTTGAGCAGGTTGTTGCCGGTCAGACGGCCAATCAAAAACTCCATCGAGATGTAGTTAACATGACGCTGATTCTTTGCCGGTTTCGCCGCAGGTTGGGCGCTGAGTAATTCAGCCAACGCTCCACTCACGGCCTGCCACCACTGATGTGAGGTCATTTCGTGAGCCGACAGTAAACCAAAGCGCTGCCACTGACGTGTCAGGGCCGCCTGAAAGTGATCTTTGTTGAAGGTTGGCTGTGACATAGGGGTTCCAGATCCTTAGATAATAAACAACGTTATCGCTAGTTTGCCAGGCTCATTGTTGACCTTCCTCATCCTGGCAAGGATTAGGCAGGGAGGAGGAGCGGGGATGAGCATAAAAATGTGATCGCCGCCACTTAAAGGAGCAGTAATTGCCCGTAGATACGCAGAATATCCACATAAAACCCCGGCAAATGCGACAGGGTTTTCGCATTAAAAAAGGGATTAACCAGACAATATCAAATAGCGGGGTATGGTTGAGAAAAATTATGTAAACAGGGAAATAGTTTCTAACCTGAAATACGTATGGCGGATAAGATATTTCACATGAAAATTTTAAGTCGATCGCAAATACTGCCGGCGACATCCAGGACAATTCAATAACCATAAAAAATTGAGGTCAATTTTCCTAAGCGGAAAAATAACGCCGAACCCAGTCACCACGCCCTTTGTGGCCCCTAAGAGCAATTATTGCAATAGATGTATAGAATTGTGACATAGTGCAAATTCAGACACACAAAAAGTCCGCTTAGCTTGCATAAAATGACTTTCTGGCCGACCTTATAACCATTAATTACGAAGCGCAAAAAAAATCATTTTCCCCATTTTCACACAGTGAAGTGACAAACTTATGTTGATTCCGTCTAAATTAAGTCGTCCGGTTCGACTCGACCATACGGTGGTTCGTGAGCGCCTGTTGGCTAAACTTTCCGGCGCGAACAATTTCAGGCTCGCCCTGGTAACAAGTCCTGCTGGTTATGGAAAAACAACGCTGGTTTCACAATGGGCGGCGGGGAAAAATGAATTGGGCTGGTTCTCACTGGATGAAGGTGATAACCAGCAGGAACGTTTTGCCAGCTATCTGATTGCCGCGATCCAACAGGCGACCGGTGGACACTGCACCACCAGCGAAGCGATGGTGCAAAAACGCCAGTATGCCAGCCTGACTTCACTGTTTGCACAGCTATTTATTGAACTGGCCGAATGGCATCGTCCGCTGTACCTGGTGGTGGATGATTATCATCTGATCTCCAATCCGGCCATTCACGAAGCGATGCGTTTCTTCCTGCGCCATCAGCCTGAGAATCTCACGCTGGTCGTGCTGTCGCGTAATTTACCGCAGTTGGGTATTGCCAACCTGCGCGTGCGCGATCAGCTACTGGAAATCGGCAGCCAGCAACTGGCGTTTAACCATCAGGAAGCGAAGCAGTTCTTCGATCGTCGTTTGTCTTCCCCTATTGAAGCGGCGGAAAGCAGCCGGATGTGCGATGACGTCGCGGGCTGGGCCACGGCGTTACAGCTGATCGCCCTCTCCGCTCGCCAGAACAATCATTCCGCGCACCAGTCGGCACGACGTCTGGCGGGGATCAACGCCAGCCATTTATCGGATTATCTGGTCGATGAAGTGCTGGACAGCGTGGATCTCAGCACCCGTCATTTTCTGTTGAAAAGCGCCATTCTGCGTTCAATGAACGATGCGCTGATTGTCCGGGTGACTGGGGAAGAAAACGGCCAAATGCGGCTGGAGGAGATCGAACGCCAGGGATTATTCCTGCAGCGGATGGATGACGTCGGCGAATGGTTTAGCTACCACCCGCTGTTTGGCAACTTCTTACGTCAGCGCTGCCAGTGGGAGCTGGCGAGCGAACTGCCCGAAATTCATCGCGCTGCCGCGGAAAGCTGGATGGAACAAGGTTTCCCCAGCGAAGCCATTCATCATGCGCTGGCGGCAGGCGACGCCCACATGCTGCGCGATATCCTGCTCAATCATGCATGGGGGCTGTTTAACCACAGTGAACTGGCGCTGCTGGAAGAGTCGTTAAAAGCGTTGCCGTGGGAAAGCCTGCTGGAAAACCCGCGCCTGGTGCTGCTGCAAGCCTGGCTAATGCAGAGCCAGCACCGCTACAGTGAAGTGAACACCCTGCTGGCGCGCGCAGAGCAAGAAATGAAAGGCGACATGGAACAGACCCTGCACGCAGAATTTAATGCGCTGCGTGCTCAGGTGGCAATTAACGACGGGAATCCTGACGAAGCCGAGCGTCTGGCAAAGCTGGCGCTGGATGAGTTACCGATCGCCTGGTTCTACAGCCGTATCGTTGCCACCTCGGTGCATGGCGAAGTCCTGCACTGTAAGGGCGATCTCACGCGGTCACTGGCGTTGATGCAACAAACTGAGCAAATGGCTCGCCATCATGACGTCTGGCATTACGCGCTGTGGAGTCTGATCCAGCAAAGCGAAATCTTGTTTGCCCAGGGCTTTTTACAAGCCGCCTGGGAAATCCAGGAAAAAGCGTTCCAGCTGATCAAAGAGCAGCATCTGGAACAGCTGCCGATGCACGAGTTTCTGGTGCGTATTCGCGCGCAGTTACTGTGGGCATGGGCGCGTCTGGACGAAGCTGAAGCGTCTGCCCGCAGCGGCATTGAGCTGCTTTCCACTTTCCAGCCGCAGCAGCAGTTGCAGTGCCTGGCGCTGCTGGTTCAGTGTTCGCTGGCGCGGGGCGATCTGGACAATGCCCGCAGCCTGCTCAACCGTCTGGAAAACCTGCTCGGCAACGGCCACTATCACAGCGACTGGATCTCGAATGCCGATAAGGTACGGGTGATTTACTGGCAAATGGTGGGCGACAAAAACTCAGCCGCCAACTGGCTACGCCACACGCCAAAACCCGAGTTCGCCAATAACCACTTCCTGCAAGGTCAGTGGCGCAACATCGCCCGCGCGCAGATCCTGCTGGGTGAGTTTGAACCGGCTGAGATTGTGCTGGAAGAGTTAAACGAAAATGCGCGTAACCTGCGCCTGATGAGCGATCTTAACCGTAACCTGCTGCTGCTGAATCAGCTGTACTGGCAGGCAGGACGTAAAAATGACGCGCAGCGCGTATTACTCGACGCGCTGCAGCTGGCTAACCGCACCGGGTTTATCAGTCACTTTGTTATTGAAGGTGAGGCCATGGCGCAGCAGTTGCGTCAGCTGATTCAGCTCAATACGCTACCGGAACTCGATCAGCATCGCGCCCAGCGCATTTTGCGCGAGATTAATCAGCATCACCGCCACAAATTCGCCCATTTTGATGAAGGGTTCGTTGAGCGCCTGCTGACCCATCCCGAAGTCCCCGAACTTATCCGTACCAGCCCGCTAACCCAGCGTGAATGGCAGGTGTTAGGACTGATTTATTCGGGCTACAGCAACGAGCAGATCGCCGGAGAACTGGCCGTCGCGGCAACGACCATCAAGACGCACATCCGTAATTTGTACCAGAAGCTCGGCGTCGCACACCGCCAGGATGCAGTGCAGCATGCGCAGAAACTGCTGAAGATGATGGGATACGGGGTTTAGTTAATGCCTGATGCGCTACGCTTATCAGGCCTACGGTTAACTTAGCACAGCTCCAGCTGAATATGGTGGTCGGCAATGACCTGCATCACGCCAGCGGGCGGCAGCGTGTCGGTATACACCGCATCCACCATGCTGATACTGCCCATATTCACCATCGCGTTACGACCAAACTTCGAGTGATCCACCACCAGCATCACATGGCGTGAATTCTCAATAATGGCGCGTTTGGTGCGAACTTCGTGATAATCAAACTCCAACAATGAACCATCGCTGTCGATACCGCTGATCCCCAAAATACCGAAGTCCAGACGAAACTGTGAAATAAAGTCGAGGGTGGCTTCGCCCATAATACCGCCGTCGCGGCTACGCAGTTCGCCGCCGGCCAGAATAATGCGGAAATCCTCTTTCACCATCAGCGTATTCGCCACATTGAGGTTGTTAGTCACAATGCGCAAATTGCTGTGATTGAGCAGCGCGTGGGCGACCGCTTCCGGCGTGGTGCCGATATCAATAAACAGCGTCGAGCCGTTCGGGATCTGCGTGGCAACTTTGCGGGCAATGCGCTCTTTTTCCGCCGTCTGCGTCGCTTTACGGTCATGCCACGGAGTATTGACCGAGCTGGATGGCAACGCCGCGCCGCCGTGGTGGCGCAAAATCATGTTCTGATCGGCCAGATCGTTAAGATCCCGGCGAATCGTCTGCGGGCTGACGGAGAAATGCTCCACCAGCTCCTCGGTACTGACGTATCCCTGTTTTTTTACCAGTTCGATGATCGCGTCATGTCGTTGTGTTTGTTTCATTATTAGTCCCTGGGATTACGTTCGTTTTCGCACATGAATAGTATCAGCAAATGCCATTGCCAGACCCACGGCCAGCCCGGCGATATGTGCGCCGTTCGCCATCGACATGCCGAACAAATCAAACCAGCCGGCAACAATCCAGATCAAGGCAAAGATAATCAAACCACGCTGCAGGAAAATACCGCTTTGCGGATCGCGCTCACCGCGCAGCCACACATAGCCCATCAACGCATACACCACGCCAGACAATCCGCCAAACCACGGGCCGCTAAACTTCTGCTGCACGTAGCCGCTCAGCAGTGCGCTGATGACGGTAATAACGATCAGTTTTCCGCTGCCCAGTCGCTTTTCCACCGCCCCGCCGAGATACCACCACCACAGCAGGTTAAAGAGAATATGCATCAGCGAGAAGTGCATAAAAGCGTGGGTGAAATAGCGCCAGAATTCAAATTTCAGCGTAGGGTCGAATGGCCACGCCAGCCACAACATGACCGCCTGATCGCCCACCACGTTCATGGCGATATACACCAGCACGCACGCGGCCATCACCGCCCAGGTTACCGGACCGGCGCGTTCGCGCAACGTGGCAAGAAACGGAAAACGTTGATAGTGCAGGCCGCTGTCCGTTTGACCAGACTGCCAGCTGGCTGCCAGGTAACGCGGATCGCCTGGGTTTTCCAGAAAACGCGCCAGTTCAGCGCGCACGCGCTCAGCCTGAGACTCATCCGCCAGCCAGACATCCGTTTGCTGATGTTGTTGAATCGTCAGGATAACGCCCTGTGTCGCCATGTAATCAACAAATGCCTGCGCCACGCGGGGGTTAGCAAAAGAGGTAATCATCAACATTGTTGCTGTCGCTTATTCCACACAAAAGAGGACAGTATATATATCATGCCCGTTTCAGGCTGCATCTTTGTTGGTTTACGACCCGTATGCCACTTCTGCAGGAAAATGACGATGCCAGGCGTCAAAACCACCGTCAACGCTGTAAACCGCGTCATAGCCTTGTTGAAGCAGATATTGCGCCGCGCCTTTGCTGCTGTTGCCGTGGTAACACATCACCAGCACGGTGGTATCAAAATCATGGTCACGCATAAACGACCCTAGCGTATCGTTAGTCAGATGAAACGCCTGCGGCGCATGGCCCATGGCATAGCTTTGCGGATCGCGGATATCCACCAGCACCGCCGTTCCATGCAGCAGCTTCTGATGGGCTTCTTCGACATTGATACATTCAAACTGATCCATGGCTTTCTCTTCTTTATATTGCAGGTGATGCTTTGCAAGCATGTTACTTCCTAGTGTACGTCCCGACGGCAGTTAAACGCCATAATGTTATATGTATCACTGTAAATTGTTTATCCGATGTTACCAATGGCGCGATTCTTTGCTATTATGCTCGATAACGAACATTAATGAGCTATAACGAAAGTGCGAGAGGCCAGCATGGAAACCAAAGATCTGATTGTGATAGGTGGAGGCATCAACGGTGCCGGTATCGCGGCAGATGCCGCTGGACGCGGTTTATCCGTGCTGATGCTGGAAGCGCAGGATTTAGCCTGTGCAACCTCCTCCGCCAGTTCCAAACTCATCCATGGTGGCCTGCGCTACCTGGAACACTACGAATTCCGTCTGGTCAGCGAAGCGCTGGCTGAACGCGAAGTATTGTTGAAAATGGCACCGCATATCGCCTTCCCGATGCGTTTTCGTCTACCCCATCGCCCGCACCTGCGCCCGGCATGGATGATCCGTATTGGTCTGTTTATGTACGATCATCTGGGCAAACGCACCAGTTTGCCGAGTTCTACTGGTTTGCGTTTTGGCGCAGATTCTGTGATGAAGCCCGAGATTGTGCGCGGTTTCGAATATTCTGACTGCTGGGTGGACGATGCACGACTGGTTTTGGCAAATGCCCAAATGGTCGTACGTAAAGGTGGAGAAGTCTTAACCCGTACTCGCGCCACCTCCGCACGTCGTGAAAACGGTCTGTGGATTGTCGAAGCGGAAGATATCGATACCGGTAAAAAACACACCTGGCAGGCGCGCGGCCTGGTTAACGCCACCGGCCCGTGGGTGAAAGAGTTCTTCGACGACGGCATGCATCTGCCATCGCCGTACGGTATTCGTCTGATCAAAGGCAGCCACATCGTGGTGCCGCGCGTCCATACCCAGAAGCAGGCGTATATTCTGCAGAACGAAGACAAGCGTATTGTGTTTGTCATTCCGTGGATGGATGAGTTCTCGATCATCGGCACCACTGATGTCGAATACAAAGGCGATCCGAAAGCGGTGAAAATTGATGAAAGCGAAATCAATTATCTGCTGCAGGTCTACAACGCGCACTTCAAGAAACAGCTGGGCCGTGACGATATCGTCTGGACCTATTCGGGCGTGCGTCCGCTGTGTGATGACGAGTCCGATTCGCCGCAGGCTATCACCCGTGACTACACGCTGGATATCCACGACGAAAACGGCAAAGCACCGCTGCTGTCGGTCTTCGGCGGCAAGCTAACCACCTACCGTAAGCTGGCCGAGCACGCGATGGAAAAACTGTCGTCGTACTATCAGGGCATCGGTCCGGCGTGGACCAAAGAGTGCATCCTGCCCGGCGGTGATATCGGCGGTGACCGTGAAGATTACGCGGCAAAACTGCGCCGTCGCTATCCGTTCCTGTCTGAATCGCTGGCGCGCCACTATTCGCGCACCTACGGCAGCAACACCGAGTGGATCATCGGCGAAGCAACCTCGATTGCCGAGTTAGGCGAAGACTTCGGCCATGAGTTCTATGAGGCTGAGCTGAAATATCTGGTCGATCACGAATGGGTACGCCGCGCAGACGATGCGCTGTGGCGTCGCACGAAAGAAGGCATGTGGCTGAACGTCGAACAGCAATCGCGCATGACTCAGTGGCTTGCGGAATATGTTGAGAAACACCAGCTATCGCTGGCGTCTTAAGAATAAAGCCGGATGGCGGCTAACGCCTTATCCGGCCTACACAAATCAAAAGGCCCGGTCACGCTACCGGGCCTTTTTTACTACAACCGCACCGAATCAATATGCCAGATGTGTTCGGCGTACTCTTTGATCGTTCTGTCCGATGAGAAGTAACCCATATTGGCGATATTAATCATCGACCTGGTGGTCCACTCTTCCGGGCGGCCATACAGTTCGTCAACCTTGTCCTGGCAATCGACATAGCTGCGATAATCCGCCAGCACCTGATAGTGATCGCCAAAGTTGATCAATGAGTCCACCAGGTCACGATAGCGCCCCGGCTCTTCAGGGCTGAAGACCCCGCTGCCAATTTGCGTCAGCACCTGATGCAGTTCTTCATCTTTCTCGTAATACTCGCGTGGTTTGTAGCCCTGGCTGCGTAAGGCTTCAACCTCTTCCGCCGTATTACCGAAGATAAAGATATTCTCTGCGCCTACATGCTCCAGCATCTCGACGTTGGCGCCGTCCAGCGTGCCGATGGTCAACGCGCCGTTCAGGGCAAATTTCATGTTGCTGGTGCCGGACGCTTCCGTCCCGGCCAGCGAAATCTGCTCAGACAAATCGGCGGCAGGAATAATCACCTGCGCCAGGCTGACGCTGTAGTTCGGAATGAACACCACCTTCAACTTGTCGCCAATTTGCGGATCGTTGTTGATCACTTTAGCGACATCGTTGATCAGGTGAATAATGTGCTTCGCCATGTAATAGGCAGAAGCCGCTTTACCGGCGAAGATATTCACGCGCGGCACCCACTCGGCGTCAGGATCGGCCTTGATACGGTTGTAGCGGGTGATCACATGCAGCACATTCATCAGTTGACGCTTATACTCATGGATACGTTTGATCTGCACATCAAACAGCGATTTCGGGTTCACCACTACGTTCAACTGCTGGGCAATAAGCGTTGCCAGACGCTTTTTGTTCTCCAGCTTCGCATGGCGTACTGCCTGATTCACCAGCGGGTAATCGCAGTGCTGTTCAAGCTCGCTGAGCTGGCTGAGATCGGTACGCCAGGTACGGCCAATGTTCTCGTCCAGCACCTTAGAGAGCGGCGGGTTTGCCAGCGCCAGCCAGCGACGCGGCGTCACGCCGTTGGTAACGTTGCAAAAACGCGTCGGGAAGATCGTCGCAAAGTCAGCAAACAACGACTGTACCATCAGGTTGGAGTGCAACTCAGAAACACCGTTAACCTTGTGACTCACCACCACCGCCAGCCATGCCATACGTACACGGCGACCGTTAGATTCATCAATGATAGAGGTGCGTCCCAGCAGACCGGTGTCATTCGGATACTGTTCCTGCAACGTCTTCAGGAAGTAGTCGTTAATTTCAAAAATAATTTGCAGATGACGCGGCAGAATTTTGCCCAGCATATCGACGGGCCAGGTTTCCAGCGCTTCGCTCATCAGCGTGTGGTTGGTATACGAGAACACCTGACAGCAGACCTCAAACGCGTCGTCCCAGCTAAACTTATGCTCATCAATCAGCAGACGCATCAGCTCAGGAATAGACAACACAGGGTGGGTATCGTTGAGGTGAATGGCGATTTTATCCGCCAGGTTATCGTAGGTTTTGTGCAGCTGATAATGGCGGCTCAAAATGTCCTGGATCGTCGAGGAGACCAGGAAGTACTCCTGACGCAGACGCAGTTCGCGCCCGGAATAGGTGGAGTCATCCGGGTACAGTACGCGGGAGACGTTCTCGGAGTGGTTTTTATCTTCCACCGCCGCGAAGTAGTCGCCCTGGTTAAATTTACCGAGGTTGATTGCGCTACTGGCCTGAGCGTTCCACAGGCGCAGCGTGTTGGTGGCGTCAGTATCGTACCCCGGGATAATCTGGTCATAAGCCACCGCGAGGATCTCTTCGGTCTCGATCCAGCGCATCTTCTTGCCTTCCATCTGAACACGCCCACCAAAGCGCACTTTGTAGCGCGTATTGTGGCGTTTGAACTCCCACGGATTACCGTATTCCAGCCAGTAGTCCGGGGACTCTTTCTGCCGACCATCAACAATGTTCTGTTTGAACATGCCGTAATCGTAGCGAATACCGTAGCCACGCCCCGGCAGGCCTAACGTTGCCAGCGAGTCGAGGAAACAGGCCGCCAGACGCCCGAGACCGCCGTTGCCGAGGCCGGGGTCATTTTCTTCGTCGATCAGATCTTCGAGATCCAACCCCATGCCTTCCAGCGCATTTTTGACATCGTCATAAATCCCCAACGATAACAGTGCATTGGAAAGCGTGCGGCCAATCAGAAACTCCATTGACAGATAGTAGACCTGACGAGTTTCCTGGGATAATTGCGCACGGTTAGAACGCAGCCAGCGCTCCACGAGGCGATCGCGCACCGCGAATAACGTGGCGTTAAGCCACTCATGTTTGTTGGCAATGACCGGATCTTTGCCAATCGTGAACATCAGCTTGTAGGCGATAGAATGCTTAAGAGCCTCTACGCTGAGTGTGGGCGATGCATAACTAAATGGAGCATTCATATAGGTGATTCCTGGATATCTATTTCAAGCGATAGTAAAGCTCACGGTAGGACTTCGCCGCGACTTGCCAGCTAAAATCCATTGCCATTGCCTGACGTTGCACAAACCGCCAGAGCGAAGGGCGGGACCACAACACGAAAGCACGCCGGATCGCCCGTAACAGCGACCAGGCATTACTATCTTCAAATACAAACCCACTGGCGATACCGTCCGCCAGGTTTTCCAGCGAACTGTCAGAAACTGTATCAGCCAGCCCACCGGTGCGCCGCACCAGCGGCAGCGTACCGTACTTCAGTCCATATAATTGCGTCAGGCCGCACGGCTCAAAACGGCTGGGCACCAGAATAACGTCGGCCCCACCCATGATGCGGTGTGAGAAAGCCTCGTGATAGCCAATCTGCACGCCGACCTGTCCTGGATGCTCTGCCGCTGCGGCGAGAAAACCTTCCTGCAGCACGGGATCGCCCGCGCCGAGCAGGGCCAGTTGTCCGCCTTGCTCCAGTAATCCTGGCAACGCTTCCAGCACCAGATCTAACCCTTTCTGGCTGGTCAGACGGCTCACGACTGCAAAAAGCGGCGCTTTGTCGTTAACCTTAAGCCCCATGGCAATCTGCAACTGACGCTTGTTCTCTGCTTTATCTTCCAGCGTATCGCGGGTATAGCGCGACGCCAACAGCAGGTCCGTTTCCGGACTCCAGATGTTTTCATCAACACCGTTCAGCACGCCGGAAAGTCGCCCTTCACGGTGACGCTGCTGCAACAACCCTTCCATTCCGTAAGCAAACTGCACTTCGGTGATTTCACGCGCATAGGTCGGGCTCACCGCCGTAATATGGTCGGCGTAGTACAGCCCCGCCTTCAGGAATGAAATCTGTCCGTTAAACTCCAGCCCATGCACATTAAAGAACGACCATGGCAATTGGATGTCATCCATATGCTTTGCATAAAACATGCCTTGATAGGCCAGGTTGTGCACGGTGAACACCGATTTCGCCGGATGGCCGCGTGCCGCCAGATATGCCGGGGCCAGACCGGCATGCCAGTCGTGCGCGTGCACCACATCCGGGCGCCAGAATGGGTCAAGACCGCAGGCCATTTCACATCCGACCCAGCCGAGCAGCGCAAAGCGCAGGACGTTGTCGGTGTAAGCAAACAGGTTGGTATCGTGATATGGACTGCCAGGACGGTCATAGAGATGCGGCGCATCAATCAGGTAAATGCCAACGCCGTTGTAATGTCCGAACAGCAGCGTTATCCGGCCCGCGAAGGTATCCCGACGCGTTACCACCTGCGCATCAGGAATACCGCGACGAATATCCGGAAACGCCGGGAGCACCACGCGGGCATCCACACCATCTGCAATTTGTGCGGCGGGCAGCGCCCCAAGAACATCTGCCAGTCCCCCGGTTTTTAACAGGGGGAACATCTCTGAACATACGTGTAAAACCTGCATTATCGCTCCTGTTTGATCTGCAGTTTGCGCAGCATTTCACGCGTGACCAGCACAATGCCTTCCTCTGAGCGGTAGAAGCGACGCGCATCTTCTTCCGCGTTTTCGCCAATCACCATGCCTTCAGGGATAATACAGGCGCGGTCAATGATGCAGCGGCGCAAGCGGCACGAACGCCCTACCCACACTTCAGGTAATAACACTGCCGAATCAATGTTACAGAATGAATTCACGCGCACCCGTGGGAACAAAACGGACTGCACCACCACCGAACCGGAAATAATGCATCCGCCGGACACCAGCGAGTTCAGCGTCATACCGTGGCTACCGGAACGGTCCTGCACAAACTTCGCCGGCGGCAGTGATTCCATATGCGTGCGAATCGGCCAGTCCTGGTCGTACATATCCAGTTCAGGCGTCACCGAAGCCAGATCGAGGTTGGCCTTCCAGTAGGCTTCCAGCGTCCCAACGTCGCGCCAGTACGGCTCAGATTCCGGGTCAGACTGTACGCAAGACTTAGGAAATGGATGCGCATAAGCCATGCCAGCTGCGGTGATTTTCGGGATGATATCTTTACCGAAATCGTGGCTGGAGTTTTCATCGAGATCATCTTCCGCCAGTAATTCATACAGATAATCAGCGTCAAAAACATAGATCCCCATACTGGCGAGAGATCGGGTTGGATCGTTTGGCATAGCCGGTGGGTTGGCCGGTTTTTCAACGAATTCGATAATTTTATCGGTGTCGTCCACGTCCATAACGCCAAATGCGCTGGCTTCTTCAATCGGCACTGGCATACAGGCGACGGTGCAGCGCGCGCCTTTCTCAACGTGGTCGATCAACATGCGCGAGTAGTCCTGCTTGTAGATATGATCGCCCGCGAGGATCACCACATATTCCGCTTTATAGCGTCGAATGATGTCCAGGTTTTGGGTGACCGCATCCGCCGTGCCGCGATACCAGTTTTCACCCTGCATCCTTTGCTGGGCGGGCAGCAAATCGACAAACTCGTTCATCTCTTCGCTAAAGAAAGACCAGCCGCGCTGGATATGCTGCACCAGCGTATGCGACTGATACTGCGTGATCACGCCAATACGGCGGATCCCGGAGTTAATGCAGTTGGATAAAGCAAAATCGATAATGCGGAACTTACCGCCAAAGTGCACGGCAGGCTTGGCGCGTTTGTTGGTTAAATCTTTCAGGCGGGTACCACGACCACCGGCCAGGATAAGGGCAACAGATTTTAATGGCAGCTGGCGCGCCAACATTACACGATCGTTCTTCTCTAAACTCACCATGACTAACTCCTTTTTTATCATCTTTGGAACACACACAGTCCGTGCGCAGGTCCCTGCCAGACAGCCGTAATAACCGGATTATCCTCTCCGGCAAATGGAGGAACAGCGTGCCATTCCCCTTCAGGTAAAACGATATCTGTTACCTCAAGCGTGGCGTTTATCGCGATCAGGAAACGATCTGAAAGCAGGATCTGCATCTGCTTCGGGCCGTTTTGCCACTCATCCGCACTTAAGGGTTGTGCGTATCGGTTCAGCCAACGCACATTGCCGTCACCCTCTTCCCACCAGCAATCGCCTGTTAATGCAGGAATTTGCTGGCGAAGATGAATCAACGCGGCGGTAAATGTGGTTAGCCCGCTGTTTGCCTGCTGCCAGTCCAGCCAGGTTAAGGCGTTGTCCTGGCAGTAAGCGTTATTGTTGCCGTGCTGGCTATGACCATGCTCATCGCCCGCCAGCAACATCGGCGTCCCCTGAGAGAGCAACAGCGTGGTTAACAGCGCATGAATGCTGTCGCGCCGCCGTTCAATCAGGTCCAGCGTGCCGCCTAATCCTTCTTTACCATGATTGTCGCTGTAGTTATTGCTGGTGCCGTCGCGATTTTCCTCACCGTTGGCCTCATTGTGCTTATTTGTGAAGCACACACAGTCACGCAGCGTAAAACCATCATGCGCGGTCACCAGATTGACCGATGCGCCAGGCTTGCGACCATTACGTTTAAACATGTCGCTGGATGCCGCAAAACGTCCGGCAAACTCCCCGAGGGGCAGATTACGCTGGAGCCAGAAGCGTCGCGTTGCGTCACGGAAATGGTCATTCCACTCGGCAAACGGTGGGGGGAAATTACCCACCTGATATCCGCCCTCACCGATATCCCACGGCTCCGCAATCAGCTTAACGCGAGAGAGCTGCGGGCAGTTTTGGATCGCGGTAAACAACGGCGCATCCTGACGAAATGCAGGTGTACGCCCCATGACGGAAGCCAAATCAAAACGAAAACCATCTACATGACAGGTTTCAACCCAATAACGCAGGCATTCGCATGCATACTCCACCACGCCGGGGTGGCTCAGGTTGAGGGTGTTGCCACAGCCGGTCCAGTTGTAGTAATCACCATCTTCCCTAATCCAATAATAGCTACGGTTATCAATTCCGCGCAGGGAGAAAACCGGTCCTTCAAGATCCAGCTCGGCGCTGTGGTTCAAAACAATATCGAGAATGACCTCAATCCCCGCTTTGTGCAGCGCTTTCACCGCATCGCGAAACTCATCAAGCGCACTCTCTGGTGAGCAGGCGTAGGCCGGATGCAGCGCGAACATCGCCACCGGGTTGTAGCCCCAGTAGTTCGACAGGCCCAAACGCTGCAGCCGTGGCTCACTGGCAAAATGCGCCACCGGCAACAGCTCCAGCGCGGTAATGCCGAGGTGTTTGAAATAGTCGATCATCACCGGATGACCGAGGGCTTTATAGGTGCCGCGAATCTCTTGCGGAATATCCGGGTGCAGATACGTCAACCCTTTGACGTGGGCTTCATAGATGACGGTGTTGCCCCACGGCGTGCGCGGCGGGGCATCGTCTTCCCAGTCATAACGGTCGGACACCACCACGCTTTTCAGGGCAATTGCCGCGTTATCGTGGTGATCCGGTTCGTTACCCCCATCGTGCAGCAGCGGATTATCTTTTAACTCACCGTCCACCCGGCGCGCGCAGGGGTCAATCAGCAGTTTCGCCGGGTTAAAACGGTGTCCCTGCTGCGGTTGCCACGGACCATGTACGCGATAACCGTAGCGCAAACCGGGCTTAGCATCGGCCAGATAGCCGTGCCAGACATCACCGCTACGCCCAGGCAGGTCATAGCGATGCTCACAGCCTTGCTCATCGAATACGCATAACTCAACGCGCTCGGCGTGCGCCGAAAAAAGGGTGAAATTGACGCCATGACCGTCATACGTTGCGCCATGGGGCGTGGCATTACCGGTTGCCAGTTGCGCCATCACCCCTCCCGCACCAGCCAGACAGTGGCCAGCGGCGGCAACGTAAGGCTCAGTGAATGCTGACGACCATGGCTGGCAATTTCATCGCTGTGTACCGCGCCGCCATTACCGGTATTGCTACCGTGGTAGTGCATCGAGTCGGTGTTGAGGATTTCACGCCATTTGCCCGGCTGGTTAATACCAAAGCGATAGCCAGGACGCGGGACCGGCGTAAAGTTGCTGGCAACGATAATTTCATTGCCGGCTTTGTCGCGACGGACAAAAACCAGCACCGAACGCTCGTTGTCATCGACCACCAGCCATTCAAAACCATAGCCGTCAAAGTCGAGCTCGTGCAGCGCTTTGTGATGACGATAGGTGTGGTTCAGGTCGCGCACCAGACGCTGTACGCCGTGGTGCCAGTTATCACCGCCTTCCAGCAGGTGCCAGTCAAGGCTTGCGTCGTGGTTCCATTCGCGTCCCTGAGCAAACTCGTTGCCCATAAACAGCAATTTCTTGCCAGGGAAGGCCCACATCCAGCCATAGTAGGCGCGCAGGTTGGCAAACTTCTGCCACGCATCGCCCGGCATGCGGTCGAGGATCGATTTCTTGCCGTGCACCACTTCATCGTGCGACAACGGCAGGACAAAGTTTTCGGTGTAGTTGTACAGCATGCCGAAGGTCAGCTTATCGTGGTGATGCTGGCGATAAATCGGGTCCAGCTTCATGTAGTCCAGCGTGTCGTGCATCCAGCCCAGGTTCCACTTATACCAGAACCCTAAGCCGCCCATATCCTGCGGTCTTGAAACACCGGCAAAGTCGGTCGACTCTTCCGCCATACTCACCGCGCCCGGCACCTGTTCGCCAAGAATACGGTTGGTATTACGTAAAAATTCAATGGCTTCGAGATTTTCACGACCACCAAATTCGTTGGGGATCCATTCGCCTTCTTTGCGACTGTAATCGCGATAAATCATCGATGCCACCGCATCTACGCGCAGTGCGTCAATGCCAAAACGCTCGATCCAGTACAGGGCATTGCCCACCAGATAGTTGCTGACTTCACGACGACCGTAGTTGTAGATCAGTGTGTTCCAGTCCTGATGATAGCCTTCGCGCGGGTCGCTGTGCTCATACAAACTGGTGCCGTCAAACTGAGCCAGACCAAAGTCATCCGACGGGAAGTGGCCAGGCACCCAGTCGAGAATGACGTTCAGCCCCGCCTGATGCGCCGCGTTCACAAAATAGCGGAAGTCATCGCGCGTGCCGAAACGACGGGTCGGTGCATACATGCCGGTCGGCTGGTAACCCCAACTACCGTCAAACGGATGTTCGTTAATCGGCAGCAGCTCAAGATGGGTAAAGCCCATCCACTTCACGTAGGGGATCAACTGATCCGCCAGCTCGCGATAGCTCAGCCAGAAGTTGTTATCCGTATGACGACGCCACGAGCCCAGGTGCACTTCGTAGATAGAGATCGGCGCATCAAACTGGTTGGCTTTTTTGCGTTCCTCGGTTTGCACCACTTTTTCCGGCAGACCGCAGATAAGCGACGCCGTTTCCGGGCGCATTTGCGCCTCGAATGCATACGGATCGGCTTTAACACGCAAATGGCCGTTGGCATCGATCATCTCGTATTTATACAGCTGACCATGCTGTGCGCCAGGGATAAACAGCTCCCAGATGCCGCTCTCTTTACGCAGGCGCATCGGATGGCGACGACCATCCCAGTAGTTGAACTGACCCACTACCGAAACACGCTGCGCATTCGGCGCCCAGACGGAGAAACGCGTGCCGGTTACGCCGTCCATGGTATCGGCATGTGCGCCCAACGTTTCGTAAGGGCGCAGGTGCGTCCCTTCAGACAATAGCCAGGCGTCCATATCCTGAATAAGCGGGCCAAAACGATAAGGGTCATCGATCAGATTCTGCTGTCCATGCCAGACAACAGCCAGTTGATAGCGAAAAAAATTTTTACGGCGGGGAAGTACAGCACAGAAAAAACCGCGAGAGTCGAGGCAGTCCAGCTTGCCGACTTTGCGTCCGGTTTTGGGTTCGATCACCCACACTTCGGTGGCGTCAGGTAATAGGGCACGAACTTCAAGCCCGGCTTCAGTTTGGTGCATACCGAGTACGGAAAATGGATCCGCAAAATGGCCTGCAATTAGCGCATTAATCACGTCTCTATCGATACGAACGGACATGGTTGTCATCCTGTTTTATGGTGTCACCCCTTCCAACTGATTTTCGACATCAGGTAGCGACACTTTTTTTGACCTGAACGGCGCAGCACAATTGTGCATCCTCTCTGCGTCGTCCCACCTTCAGGCAACAACTTAATACCTCCGGTATTAAGTCACTCTTAAAGAATAGCCAATGCTTTATCTTACCCCCTGTAAATAATGAAACATCTGCGTTTACTCCTGTATTACGCAAAAAAAGGGCGACTTAGCACCCATTGTTTAAACACGATAATTGTCTGCCGGATGGCGGCTCCGCCTTAGCCAGCAGACATGCGCTGAACGATTACGCCAGCTGGCGTAACATGCGGCGCAATGGCTCCGCAGCCCCCCAGAGCAGCTGGTCGCCCACGGTAAAGGCTGACAGGAACTCTGGTCCCATATTCAGCTTACGCAGACGTCCTACTGGCGTGGTCAACGTGCCGGTTACGGCCGCTGGGGTTAACTCACGCATGGTGATATCCCGATCGTTTGGCACCACTTTCGCCCACGGGTTGTGCGCGGCCAGCAGTTCTTCCACGGTCGGAATCGACACATCTTTTTTCAGTTTAATGGTGAACGCCTGGCTGTGGCAGCGCAGCGCGCCGACGCGCACGCACAGACCATCCACCGGGATCACGGAAGACGTGTTGAGAATTTTGTTGGTCTCTGCCTGTCCTTTCCACTCTTCACGGCTCTGACCGTTATCGAGCTGTTTGTCGATCCACGGAATCAGGCTCCCGGCCAGCGGTACGCCAAAGTTATCAACCGGCAGGTCACCGCTGCGGGACAGGGTTGTCACTTTACGTTCGATGTCGAGGATAGCAGAAGAAGGGGTCGCCAGTTCATCGGCCACATGGCTATACAGATGGCCCATCTGCGTCAGCAGTTCACGCATATGACGCGCGCCGCCGCCGGAAGCCGCCTGATAGGTCGCAACAGACACCCAGTCCACCAGATCGTTGGCAAACAGGCCACCGAGAGACATCAGCATCAGGCTGACGGTGCAGTTACCGCCGACAAAGGTCTTAACGCCTTTATTCAGACCATCGGTGATCACATCCTGGTTAACCGGATCGAGAATAATGATGGCATCGTCTTTCATGCGCAGCGTTGAGGCTGCGTCAATCCAGTAACCTTGCCAACCGCTTTCACGAAGCTTTGGATAGATTTCGTTGGTATAATCGCCGCCCTGACAGGTCACAATAATGTCGAGCGCCTTCAGCGCATCGAGATCAAATGCATCCTGAAGCATGCCGGTTGGGGTACCACCAAACGTCGGTGCTGCCTGACCAAGCTGGGAAGTAGAAAAGAAAACAGGGCGAATGGCGTCGAAGTCGCGTTCTTCTACCATGCGTTGCATGAGTACAGAGCCGACCATACCGCGCCAGCCGATAAAACCAACATTTTTCATAGCGTTTTTTCCTGCAGAGATGTGTGCTGTGTATGTACGTCATTATCCTGTGACGTGTCCTTCACCATACAAAAAGCAGCCAAAGTCGCAAGTGAAATTAATCAATGATAGCGAAGCCATCAGTAATGCGACTTATCCCGCTGCGCTAGCAAGCAGAAAGTCCGTGGTAATTATCAGGGAATTTGAGTTATGAATGAAATCATTTCAGCGGCAGTTTTATTGATCCTGATTATGGATCCGCTCGGAAATCTGCCCATTTTCATGTCCGTATTGAAACATACCGAACCAAAACGCCGTCGCGCAATTATGATTCGCGAGCTGTTTATTGCGCTGCTGGTGATGCTGATATTCCTGTTTGCGGGCGAGAAAATTCTGGCATTTCTTAGCCTGCGCGCAGAAACCGTATCGATTTCCGGGGGCATCATTTTGTTCCTGATCGCCATCAAGATGATTTTCCCCAGCGCCACCGGCAACAGCACCGGACTTCCGGCGGGTGAAGAGCCATTTATCGTCCCGCTGGCAATTCCGCTGGTGGCCGGCCCAACAATCCTGGCCTCGTTGATGCTGTTGTCGCATCAATACCCTAATCAGATGGGGCATTTGGTGATTGCGCTGCTGATCGCCTGGGGCGGTACGTTTGTGATTTTGCTGCAGTCGTCGCTGTTTTTGCGTCTACTGGGCGAGAAAGGGGTTAACGCGCTGGAGCGTCTGATGGGGCTGATTCTGGTGATGATGGCAACGCAGATGTTCCTCGACGGCGTGCGGATGTGGATGAAGGGGTGATATTTCGTTGATTTTGTAGGCCCGGTAAGCGCAAGCGCCGCCGGGCAATCGTGTTGAAACTGGAAGAACATGGTATTTCAGAGAACGGTTCCGTTCACGTTATGTTCGTTGCTTCTCTGGAGTTTCTTCATCGGTGAACGTGTTAAGGGGGCTACGCAGCCCCCTTAACAATCCCGGCTATCCGGCAGGAAAATCGCCGCTTCGCGGTTCCCTCGCCTTATTCCTTCCCGTTTCCGGGGACAGGCGCAGGTAGCGTCCATGCAAACGGCGCCCTCGCCGCGCATCCTTGCGCGTCGCCCCGGCGTCCAGGAAACAGCTCAGCGATTTTCAGCCGGACCAACGGCACCGCTGTAATTTCAGGTATTCCTTATGCTTTTAACTCGCTGAAAAAACGTATTTCCATTTCTGCGAGGTGCCTTCCGGAATGCCCTCTTGTCAGCATCGCGGATAAGCATTATCTTCTCGCTGCACCTGCAAAATCAGGTGCCAGGATTAGCCTTCTGAAAATCATACTGGCGACATATACTTCTATGTCGTACGACCGATTTCGTCTCAATGGCGGGTCGAGCGGGGGCGTCGCAAGACGCGCCGGTATCCAGTATGACCGGTAAGGCTAACTCCGCTCGATTCTGCCACCCGCGAGATTAGCCTCTCCGGTGGTGGTTTAAATAAAACATACTGGAGGCTGCCCTATGGCGACTACCCCTCTCTTTTCACACTCTTTATTTACCCTGCCCTTTAGCCATGCCACAGATTTCACCGAACTGGCGGATAACTGCGAGCGTTTTGTCGAAGGGCTGGTTGAATGCCATGACCCGGTTGAAAAACTGGCGATTTGTGCACGTCTGTCGGCCTGTCTCGCGTTATTGCAACCGACCTTAGCAGAACCTGTACCGCAGCATCTGCAAGCGAGCCTGACGGTAGAAACATTCCCGACCCGTTTTCCCCTTTTCGAGCCTGAGCCAGACCAGATGGGGCGTTACTGCCAGCTTTTGACGCATTTGCTGATGAGCAAAACGCTTTCTGATGATATGGAGCGAGTGGCGGGTGATTTGCTGCAGGATTTGGTGGGCTATTTCGCCGACACGCTGAAAGCACCGCGTTGGTTGAAAATCGAGGATGGTGTGATGGTGCTGTAAAAAAGCCGGGTGGCGCTTGCGCTTACCCGGCCTACGATGTGGATGTGTGCTCGTTTGTAGGCCCGGTAAGCGCAAGCGCCACCGGGCAACAAGACTCAGCTCAACAGCTGGAAGGCAATCATACCGACAATCGCACCGACCGTACCGAGGATGGTTTCCATCATCGTCCAGGTCTTCAGCGTTTGTGCTTCGGTCGCACCGGTAAACTTACCGAACAACCAGAAACCGGCGTCGTTGACGTGGCTGACCACGATCGAGCCGCCTGCGATACAGATAGACAGCGCCGCCATCTGTGCGCCGGAGAAGTTCAGCTGTTCAATCACTGGCATCACCAGACCCACCGCCGTTAAGCAGGCTACGGTTGCAGAACCCTGAATGATGCGCACCGCCGCCGCCAGCACGAAGCAGGTAATGGCAATCGGCAGGCCCATTCCGGTTAACGCTTCACCCAGCGCCGGACCAACGCCGGAATCGACCAGCACCTGTTTGAACACGCCGCCCGCACCGATCACCAGCAGAATAATCCCCGCCGGTTGCAGCGCGTGTCCGCAAATTTCCATCACCTTGTCTTTCGGCATACCCTGGCGAATTGCCAGACCGTAAATCGCCACCAGACAAGCCACCAGAATCGCAGTAAACGGGTGACCGATAAACTCGAACCATTGGTACGTAGTAGAACCGATCGGCACAAAGCGTGCGGCGATGGTTTTCAGGCCAACCAATACCAGCGGCAGCAGGATCAACGCCAGGCTAAAGCCGAAGGACGGCATTTTACCTTCGCCCAAGTGCGGCTCGGTAATGTCATCAGGAATGTTCAGCTCAACGTAACGGCTGATGAAATTACCCCACAGCGGTCCGGCGATAATCATACCCGGAATCGCCGCACACAGGCCAATCAGGATCATCCAGCCAAAGTCAGCGTGCATCTGGGAAGCCAGCAGCATTGGCGCTGGCCCCGGCAGCAGGAACGCAGCCGCCGCCGCCACACCCGCAAACAGCGGAATGACTAATTTAACCAGGTTGGTACCGGTGTGACGCGCCATCGAGAACGCTACGCTTATCAGCAGCACAATCGCCACTTCAAAGAACAGCGGCAGCGCGCAAATCAGACCGGCCAGGCCAATCGCGTAATGCGCGCGGCTATGGCCGAAGGATTTCAGCATCTTGACGGCAATCTGATCGACCGCGCCGGTCTCATGCAAAATCTTGCCGAACATCGCCCCCAGCGCCACAACAATCGCCAGGAAACCGAGCGTGCCTCCCATCCCTTTTTCCATGGTCGCGGCGATTTTATCGAGCGGCATACCGGAAAAGAGACCTGCACCAATAGACACCACCATCAAAGCAAGGAAGGCGTGCATGCGCGCCTTCATCACTAAAAACAGCAGTAATAAAACGGAACCTACTGCTGTTAAAACAAGCGTTAATGTAGTCACTACTTACTGCCCTGGTTAATAACCTCAATGGTGCTGGCGACCACACCGTCCAGTGGTTGATCGATATCGACCACCAGTACATCGTTTTCATTCGCACCCGGTTCTTCCAGCGCTTCAAACTGGGTCACCAGCATCTGCGTTTTGAAGAAGTGGCCTTTACGCGCTTTCAGGCGGCTTTCGATAACGTCAAAATCCCCTTTCAGATAGATGAAAGAGAGGTTCGGGTTACCATCGCGCAGCTGGTCGCGATAGACTTTTTTCAGGGCGGAACAGACGATCAGCGAAACCTTGTTGGTACGCTGCATTGCAAAGGCGGCGTCGTTCAGCGCCTGTAACCACGGTTTACGGTCATCATCGTTGAGTGGCTCACCGGAAGCCATTTTCATGATGTTGCTGCGCGGATGGAGAAAATCGCCATCAAGAAACGCGGCCTGCAGTTGATGCGCCACTTCGCTGGCGACAGCAGATTTACCGCTGCCCGATACGCCCATCAGAACGTAAACGTGGTGATCATGATTAGTCGTGCTCAAAGCGTTGCCCCCACTGGTACAAGAATCAGGAAATTGTTACGGGTAACTGTTATCGGTAACATTGTCCAGCCGGACAAATGGAGAAGCAATATCCATTCGTGCCCGAAGTGTATAAGTGTGAGCTACGTCAAACTTGTTGGCTTAAATAGATCCGCCCGGTGACAAGGTGAAACCTAAATCTAACATTTTAGGTGTGACCGCTTCACCACGAATGCGCGCCAGCAGGCGTTCTGCGCCAATGCTGCCCATGCGTTCACGCGGCGTGAGCACGCTCGCCAGACGCGGCTCCATCACCTGCCCGATGTCGTGACCGTGGAAACCGGCAATCGCCATATCGTCAGGGATTTTCAGCCCTAAACGCTGGCATTCAAATGCAGCACCTACCGCCAGATCATCGTTGGTACAAAAGACGCCGTCCAGCTGCGGGTATTCACGCCGCGCCTGACGAATAAGCTCAATACCGGACGAATAGGAAGAAGATTGTTCCACCATCACGCTATACGGCACCAGACCGGCGTCACGCATGGCCTGCTCGTAACCCCGCTGTTTGATGATAGTACGTTCATCAAGACGTGCGCCGAGATAGGCAACATGGCGGTGCCCGCGTGCGATGATCGCTGCGGTCATCTGACGCGCGGCCTCGAAGTTGTCAAAACCCACGGCGATATCCAGACACGGAGACTGGCTGTCCATCAGCTCAACCACCGGGATGCCCGCAACCTCAATCATTTTCAGCGTGCGGGGCGTATGGCTACGTTCGGTGAGGATCAGGCCATCGATGTTCCACGACAGCATCGATTCCAGACGCTCCTGTTCCATCTCCGGTTTATAGCCGTAGTGCGCCAGCATAGTCTGATACCCATGGGCGTCGGTAACGGCCTCAATACCGCGTAACACTTCAGCAAAAACCTGGTTGGTGAGAGAGGGCAACAGGACGCCGATAGCACGGCTGGTGGCGTTAGAAAGGATATCAGGAGCGCGATTGGGAATGTAACCCAGCTCATCAAGTGCAGCGGCAATTTTGCCCCGCAGCGCCACGGATACCTGCTCCGGGTTACGCAAAAAGCGGCTGACCGTCATTTTGGTCACGCCCACGCGGTCGGCTACATCCTGAAGTACGGGTCTTTTCTTTTTCATCGTCCTGAATGATATAAAAGGGATAGATTTCCCCAGTTTACCACGGACGCGAGTGAACCTTCCCGATTACTCGGGAAGGTTGTGACATTTATTTATACCGGTGGCAAGTCAAACAACAAAACTTCACTGTCGCTGTCGGCATGAATAGAAATTGCCTGTTCATCCCAGATTGCCAGGCCATCGCTGGTCGTGGCTTTAGTGCCGTTTATGGTGACGTTGCCTTTTACGACCTGGATCCAGACGCGACGTTCAGCGGCAATCTGATGCACCGACTGCTCATCTTTGACCAGTGCCCAACGGTACAGCTCCATATCCTGGTACACTTTCAATGAACCATCACGCGCATCCGGCGACAGCACCAGTTGCTTGCCCTGCGCAGCATCGAAACGGCGCTGCTCATAGCGTGGCGTAATACCGTTTTCCTGCGGGATGATCCAGATCTGATACAGATGCAGTTTCTCAGTATCGCTCGGGTTGTACTCCGAGTGACGGATCCCCGTCCCGGCGCTCATAATCTGAAACTCACCGGCAGGAACCTGCTCTTTGTTGCCCATGCTGTCCTGATGCTCGACCGCGCCTTCCAGCACGTAGGTCAGAATTTCCATATCTTTATGGGGGTGCGTCCCAAAGCCCTGACCTGCGTCAATCACGTCATCGTTAATGACGCGCAGTGCCGAGAACCCCATAAAATTCGGGTCATAGTAGTTAGCAAAAGAAAAGGTATGCCAGGAATCGAGCCAGCCATGATTCGCATGACCACGGTCGTTTGCTTTGCGTAAGAAGATCATTGTATTCACCCCCAGATGTTTTCGATGGGGTAAGTGTGGACTCAATCGCCCGGGGATCATAGAGGGTGAAAATTGACTCCTCTGTTCAAAAAATATGAACAAGCCCAGAGGAGTCGATTAACGTTATTTAGCGAGGGTTATCGTCGCAGGAGTTGCCTGTTCGAAGGCGCGTTCGAGGATTTCCAGGTTGGTAAGAACGTCAGATTCCTTGACGTAATTAGGCGTGCCGACTGTCAGCGTCTGGTACAGCGCATCATAAACGCGGCCATAATCCCCCACTTCCGGCTTCACCTCTTCTCTCACCGTCAGGCCGTCATCGTTGACATACTCCAACACACCGACGGAATCGTCAGCGGCAAAACCAGGCTCACCCGGCATGATATTAGCCTTCAGGCTGGTTTCCTGCTGATCGATACCGTACTTCACAAACGAACCTTTGGTGCCATGAACGATAAACTTCGGATAGTCGATTTTTACCAGGTGGCTGGTTTTGACGATGGCCTTCAGGTCACCGTAGAACAGTTGCGTTTCAAAGGTATCGTCAGGATTTGCTTTGTTACGCAGGCTGCGGATGTCATAGACCACATGGTCGGGACGACCAAACAGCGAGATGATTTGGTCCATCGTATGCACGCCAAGCCCATAGAACGCACCGTCCTGCGGCAGACCCGGTTTGGTTTCCGCCACGGGACGGTAGTAGTCAAAATGGCTTTCCACTTCAACAATATCACCCAGTTTGCCGCTCTCAATCGCTTTTTTGGCGGTGAGGAAGCAGGAGTCAAAACGACGATTCTGATACGGCGTAACGGTCAGCCCCTTACTTCGCGCCAGGTCGAACAGCACTTTTGCTTCTGCCAGCGTCGGCGTGAACGGTTTCTCCACCAGTACGCTTTTACCCGCTTCCAGCGCGCGCTTCGCGTATTCAAAGTGGCTATCCGCGTGGGTACAGACGATCACCAGTTTCACCTGCGGATCGTTTACGATCTCGTCAAGGTCGCTGGTGAAATGAATATGCGAATACTGCGGTGCCTGCTCTTCCGGCTTGGCGTGGCGGCGGAAAATGTGCGCGACATGCCAGCTATTTTTGCGGCTGAGGACGTACGGCAAATGGTAGCGAGTGGTACTTTTACCAAAACCAATAAATGCGCAGTGTAAGGTCATGAGACAGTCCTTTTGAAGGTGATTGTCTACACCATAGCGCAAAGCGGCTGGAGACTGAATCCATCACTACAGGATCGGCCGTCGGCGTCGCAGGCAGTTTGTTCACGGCAAGCGCGCAGGGCCCGGAGCGTACACGCAGTACGTGAGGAGCACGAGCACTTCCCGGGGACAAAATGACAAGTAAGCCAGGCAGAAACCCCCCAAAAAAAAAGCCAGCAAAAGCTGGCTAAAATAATACTGGAAGCAATGTGAGCAATGTCGTGCTTTCAGGTTCTCCGTAGGGTTCCCCTGAACGCAGAGCAATAATAATCATTCTCATTCGCACTTGTCTACTTCTTTTTGCAAAAAAATGCAGTTGACGGATTTTTCTTTCTCAGCGAGGGTAAAGACTCAATTAACCCTGAAGGAGATAAGGAATGAGTGAGATAGTGATACGCCACGCTGAACCAAAAGATTACGACGCAATTCGTCAGATCCATGCCCAGCCGGAGGTGTATCACAACACGCTACAGGTTCCTCATCCTTCCATGGAGATGTGGCAAGCACGACTAACCGAGCGAGTCGGGATCAAACAACTGGTCGCCTGCATTGATGATATTGTCGTCGGACATCTCTGCATCGAAGTTGCCCAGCGCCCGCGCCGCAGCCACGTTGCCGATTTTGGTATCTGCGTTGACGCCCGGTGGCAGAATCGCGGCGTTGCCAGCGCACTTATTCGCACGATGATCGACATGTGCGACAACTGGCTGCGCGTCGACCGTATTGAGCTCACGGTGTTTGTCGATAATGAGCCTGCTGTCGCAGTTTATAAGAAACATGGCTTTGAGATTGAAGGCACCGGTAAGAAATATGGCCTGCGCAACGGTGAGTATGTCGATGCGTACTTTATGGCACGCGTGAAATAATTATGGAGGGCGAGCCATTTCGCCCTTTTTATTGAAAGGACGCAATAGTGAAAAAGTCTCTTCCCCTGGTTTTTCTGGCAACACTCTTCCCTGCCTACGCCACGACCGTACAAAATCTCGCTGCCGTGCCCGGCGCCATTCAACATCCTGAAGGTAAACAGATTTTTGCCGAGCAAATGGCAGGGGAAACACCTGCGAAAGGATTTGGCGAACTACCAGAAGGGTTAGATGTTGCCCAGTGGATTGCCTGGGTTGCGCCGAATGAAGATGCTAAAAATCTCATCCTCTCGGGTGCCAAAGCCTGGGGAAAAGACGGTAAATATATTGGCGTCGCCTGTTTCGCCGATAATCAGGTTGCTGCCGAACAGGCAAAGAAATACGCAGATAATGATTGTCCGGAAAACTATAGCAACGGGCGCGCCAATAAATTATACCTCGGCGTTTTTTCCTGGCAGAACCAACAATTACAGCCGCTCGCGCGTTCGGAAAAACCGCTGAACCAACTCTCGGCATGGAATAAGGCCGCCGAAAAGGAGAGCAATGATGAGTCAGTTAAACCGCTGGCTTATTATACAAAACTGGATCTGGCACCATACCGAATCGCGCCAGAGACTCTGGCGTTCGGAGTACGCGGCGGATACTCTGAGGCGTATTCCGGCGGTGGCGCATTTTATGAAGTGCTGGAGCTTTACACAATCAAAGACAGCAAGATAATAAACGTGTTTTCCAGCCTTGTTTATCAATATCAGGACATCGCCGGAGACTGGAATAAAGACGGAACGCGACAGCATGACATTAGCGAGAGTAAGTACATCCTGAAATTGCGGTCGGCAAAGACGCAGGGATTTTATGATTTAGAACGCGTTGACCTGCAGGATAAAAGCAGCCACATATTTCGCTGGTCCGAATCACTGCAACAGTATGTTCCTTAACGGACGAATAAGGCCTACAACGTTCAGAACGATGTAGGCTATGGATATGAGTTAATGAACATCAATAAACATTCTATCAATAACCCACCATTATTAAATATGTAAATACTTATTTCAAACGTTATTTATATTCAGAATTTCCTCAAAAAAAACCACTTAAAATGAAACGTTTTGTTTCTGCTATATACGAACACCATCAGAAAGCGTAATTAAAAAAGAAAGAGTAAGAATTTCCGTTTTTACAATAAAACGTAATAAAAGGATAAGGATGTCATGAGTGATATCGTCTATCTGATGGTTTCAGGACAGCAACAAGGCGCCATTTCTGGCGGATGTGGAACCACTGCATCTGTGGGTAACCGCTGGCAAATCGGACACGAGGACGAAATCTTTGCCTTTTCGCTCGCTAATAGTATAACCAGTACCGGCAAAGGCTCTCAGTTGCACGGACTACGCTTTTGTAAGCTGATCGATAAAAGCACGCCGTTGTTTGTTAATGCGATTAACAACAACGAATAGTTGTATATGGAGTTTTATTTCTACCGCATTAATAGATTCGGTAGATGGGAGAAGTATTATTATATTCAACTGCGGGGAGCATTCTTATCCAGTATTCAACACCAGTTCAGTGAAAATAGTTTAGATACAGAAACAATAACCATCAGCTATGAATACATCCTCTGCAAACACCTTGTTGCCAACACTGAGTTCAGCTACCTGGCGTTGCCCGAGAACTACAACCGCCTGTTTATCCCCCGCCCAAAAACACCCGTAGATAACGGCCTCAAAACGTTAAACAGCAAAGGGGTTGGCAGACTGCTTGCCGCCGGAGGGATTTACAACGGGAATATAGAAGGCTTCAGGGAAACGGCGGAGAAGTTGGGAGGTGATGCGCCAGCGGGTTACGAGCAGGTTATGAACGATCAAACAAAAGGAACCATAATAGCCTTAGCATCAATCGCATCTGTTTTTGGAATGGGTCGGTTAGGATTAGCTTCGGAAGTGGAAAAGCTCGGACAGGTAAAAGTCAGGAAGCCACTATCAGTTCCAGATAGCATTGATGCTACTACCATTGCGACAACAGGGCAGAATTACCGCGCGATTGCCGCCGGTGTGGAGAACCTGAGTGTTGCACAAACAAAAACTCTGACACAATTGCCCAAAGTGGGTTCAAGAATTATTGTAACCAAAGACTTTGGGCAGAATGATTTAGCGGCACTTAGTGCTGCTACAGGCGACGAGTTTGCAATGTTTACAACAGGTGGCAGAAGATTGATTATTCGCGGAAATGCAACCGGAGTACCGATAGGTGCTGTCGAAGCTGAAGAACTTGCTGCTAAAGGCTGGCGATGGTCCAGCCATGTTCATCCGGATGGGACATTAAGATCGTCTCTTGGTGATAGAGCGATTTTAAAGATATTTAGGGATCACAATTTGAATAGTAAGAGTTCTATATCTGATCCGTATGGACGCAGATTTAACTTTTCACCTGATGGCGATTTAATTAGCCCTGAATGGAGACCATAGAATGAAAAAAATACCGTTAGACGTTTTAGAGCAAAAAGCAAAAAAAATAAGCAGGGACACAT
This sequence comes from Citrobacter sp. FP75, assembly GCF_018342065.1. Classification (GTDB taxonomy): domain Bacteria; phylum Pseudomonadota; class Gammaproteobacteria; order Enterobacterales; family Enterobacteriaceae; genus Citrobacter. The sequence continues at coordinate 108,218 of NZ_JAFDOE010000004.1, forward strand.
TATGTGATTATGTATTGCCAGACGATATATTTTCGCAATTGGCATTAGGAACAATTATTGATGGCGATGACAGAGTTTTTGTTTTATTCATACCTAAAGAACTTGCAAAAGATGCAATAGATATTCTCAGAATAAGAATGAATGTTTACTCTGGAGAGGGTTTTGTTGAATATATTGGGCTTGAGCGAAAAGAGAAATAGATCAACGATAACACTTCGTACAGTCAGGAGGATCTCTATGATCGCTTACGAAGAAGCCATAACCAAGGCCAATAAGTACCTTAGCGAGGCGGATGCTCCTGTCGTCATCACGCTCCACGGACGGTTTGCAGAAGGTTGGTTTTTTTGTTTTGAATCGAGGGAATACCTCGAAACCGGAGACAACGCTTCCCGCCTGGCAGGAAATGTGCCTTTCATCATCGATAAAGATAGCGGTGAAATCGTTGATTTAGGTACTGCCTGCCCACTGGAGAAATATTTAAAAGACTACGAAACGAGCAAAACAACACGAAGCTAAGCTCACTCGGATACGATCAACTATGATAACTGAAACAGAATTTAACGTACTGAAAGTTATGGCCGAAAAAGATATTAACTGGAACTGGATAGCTCTGGATCGTGCGCTTTATACGAGAAACGTCCCTGGATTTGGTAACGTTGCGAATATCGTAACGAGCCTTGTCAATAGCGGATTGGTTGATGTTGTATATGGCGAAGATAAATCAAGACCACGCTACAAAGTAGCCCAAAATGGCTTTAACTTGATCAAAGAGCAACAGCATCTTTTTTAGTTTGAAATATTATGTTCGCTAAAAATTGAGCCTTCCAAACCGGCCCTCTCCGACCGAAGAGGGCCATTATCTTTAATATCCCGCCGTTAAATCATCCACGGAGCGCGGGTCAGACGCGCCATACAGTGCGCCATCCGGTCCGACCATAATGCTCTGTGTACTGCCCATCGCCTCTTTCAGCACGACTTTTTGCCCTTTCTGCTCCAGTAGCTTAATGGTGTCCGGGCTAAAACCTTTCTCGACGCGCAGTTCATCCGGCAACCACTGATGATGGAAACGCGGCGCGTTGGTCGCTTCGGCAACGTTCATTCCAAAATCAATGCTGTTAACCACCATTTGCAGCACAGTAGTGATGATTCTGCTCCCGCCAGGGCTGCCGGTAACCAGCCAGGTTTTCCCGTCTTTTACCACGATAGTCGGCGACATTGATGACAGCGGGCGTTTCTTCGGCCCGACCGCGTTGGCATCGCCGCCCACCAGCCCGTAAACGTTCGGCACACCCGGTTTGGCAGAGAAATCATCCATTTCATTATTGAGCAGAATACCGGTGTTCCCTGCCACAATCCCGGTGCCAAACACCGTATTCAGGGTATAGGTCACCGCCACGGCATTGCCGTCTTTATCCACCACCGAGAAATGGGTAGTTTGGGTACTTTCATACGGGGCGAGTTTGCCGGGCTTAATCTGACTGGATGGCTTAGCCTTGTTGATATCAATCTGATCGGCAAGCGATTTGGCATAGGCTTTGTTGGTCAGCGCCTGCCACGGTACCTTCACAAAATCCGGGTCGCCGAGGTATTCCGAGCGGTCGGCGTAGGCATATTTCTCCGCTTCCGCCATCACCTGCATGGCATCGGCGCTGCCAAACCCGTATTTCTTCATATCAAAGTTTTCGAGAATATTGAGGATCTGCACGATATGAATGCCACCAGAGGACGGAGGCGGCATCGAGAAGACCTGATACCCGCGATAATCGCCGCTGATTGGCGTGCGCTCCACGGCTTTATAGCTGGCTAAGTCCTCTTTGGTCATCAGCCCGCCATTTTTCTGCATTTCATCAGCAATCTGATCGGCAATCGCCCCTTTATAGAACGCATCCGGGCCGTTCTCGGCAATCATCTCCAGGCTTTTCGCCAGGTTCTTCTGAACCAGCTTTTCCCCCTTTTTCAGCGGCTCGCCGTCTTTCCAGAAAATGGCTTTGCTGTTCTCGTGGTCAGGAATCACTTCGCTGCCGTAAGTTTTCAGATCGTCAGCCAGCGCATCGTTAACCACAAAGCCCTCTTCCGCCAGCTTCATCGCCGGGCGCACCACTTTGTTCAGCGGCATCGTACCGTATTTCTCCAGCGCCAGCGAAAAACCCGCCACCGTGCCAGGCGTACCGGAAGCCAGATGCGAGGTCAGCGACTTTTTGGAATCGGCATTGCCCTGCTCATCAAGGAACATGTCTCGGGTCGCGCCAGCAGGGGCCATTTCACGGAAATCGATAGCGGTCGTATTCCCGTCTTTGGTGCGCAGCAGCATAAATCCCCCGCCCCCCAGGTTCCCCGCCTGCGGGTGTGTCACCGCCAGCGCGTAGCCCACGGCCACGGCGGCATCCACCGCGTTACCGCCCTGCTTTAAGATATCCACCCCAACCTGCGTAGCCATAGCATCCACTGAGGCGACCATCCCCTGCTGTGCGCGTACCGGATGGAACACATCTTCCTCAACACCGTAAGATACCGGCGGTGGCGCAGGTGGCATGGCAGCAACGCTAAAACAACTTCCTGAGAGCAGAGCAGCAATGGCTACCCGGCGTATAAACGTCGGTTTTATCATCGTTATTCTCCAGATGTACGGGGGTCAGCCCCCACTAAGCCTGGTGCATAACTCTGAAATAATCATCGTAACGGCGAGAAAGGAGTAAACTTAAGAGATCCCCGAGAGGAGAAAAGCGATGAAACGATTCTTGATTTTAGCCATGCTATTGCCGTTTGCAGGCTTTGCACAGCCTATTAACACCATGAATAACCCGAATCAACAGGGTTATCAGATCCCGAGCCAGCAGCGGATGCAGACCCAAATGCAATCACAGCAAATTCAGCAAAAAGGGATGCTCAATCAGCAGTTGCAAACGCAAACACGCATGCAACAGCAGCATATGGAAAATCAGATCAATACCAACTCCCAGCGCGTACGTCAGTCTCAGCCAGGGGAGTTGAATTCAGGTCAACAGCAAATGCTGCCCAACAACAACGGTGGAATGCTAAACACCAACCGCAATCCGGACAGCACGCTGAATAAACAGCAGCAAATGCTGTCGGAAAAAAAGAACGGCGACATGCTGAAGCCCTCCAGCACGCCGCAGCCTAACGTCCCGTTAAAAACGCTTGGGCCTTAACAGGGCTGAAAATCCGGCCCGATCGCATCAATGGCATCGGTACAGATGCAGTCCACTCCCCAGCGCAGCAGTTCCGCCGCGCGCTGGGGTTTGTTGACGGTGTACACCAGAATGCGTAACCCGGCATCACGTAGCGCATCCACACGCGCTTCGTCCAATAGCTTATGGTTAAGATGAATAGAGACGCACCCCAGCCGCGATGTTAACTCGCGCCAGTCCTGGCGCCACTCGTCGAGCAACAGCCCACGCGGCAGTTCAGGAGCGGCCTGCTGCGCCGCTTCCAGGGCGTCAATTTCAAAGGATGACAGCAGCGGCGGCGTCATGCCAGCCCATAACTCTCGTGCGGCCAGCGCCACGACTTTCCCGGTGAGCGTTCCGGTCCCGGTGGTCGGTTTGATCTCAATATTCGCCATCATGCCGTGCTGGCGGCAGCGCTCAGCCACTTGCGAGAGCAGCGGCAACGGCTCGCCTTTAAACTCACCGCTGAACCAGCCCCCGGCGTCCACGCGCAGCAGATCCTGCCAGCTCAGCTCACCGGCGACACCCCAGCCATTACTGGTGCGTTCGAGGTTATCGTCGTGCAGCAAAAAGATCTCGCCATCTTTTGACAATTTCGCGTCAAATTCGATCATGGTATGCCCGTATCGCGCCCCCATGTCGATTGCCGCCAGGGTGTTTTCCGGGGCTAACTTACCGCCGCCGCGATGGGCGACAATATGGGGATAAGGCCAGTTACTCATACGCGTTGTCCTGTTTCGCCATCAAAGAGATGCAAATGGTTTTCGGGCAGATGCAGCCACAGCGTGCTGCCCGCCGTCGGGCGGTGCTGATGCGCCAGTCGCACCACCAGCTTTTGCTCGCCCCAGCGTCCGTGAGCCAGGTTATCCGCGCCCAGCATTTCCAGGGTGTCTAAAACCTGCGGCACGCCGCCTTCGGCCTGCGAGCTTAGCGCAATATGCTCCGGGCGGATACCCAGCGTCATTTTACGCCCAATGTAGCGAGAATAATCCTTGCCGAGGGGTAATGACATGCCGCTCTCCAGCTCAAAATGGCTGCCCGTGGCGCTAATGTACCCGTCCAGCAGGTTCATGGCCGGACTGCCGATAAAGCTCGCCACAAAGCGACTGGCCGGTTTTTCGTACACCTCAACCGGCGTACCGATTTGCTCTGCCACACCTTTGTTCATCACCAGTACCCGCTGGGCAAGCGTCATGGCCTCAACCTGATCGTGGGTCACGTACAGCGAGGTGGTTTTCAGTCGTCGGTGCAGATGTTGTAACTCCAGCCGCATCTGCACGCGCAGCTTGGCATCGAGGTTGGAAAGCGGCTCATCAAACAGGAATACCGCCGGCTCACGCACAATTGCCCGCCCCATCGCCACACGCTGACGCTGTCCACCGGAAAGCTCACGCGGACGACGTTTGAGCAGTTCGCTCAGCTCAAGGATACGCGCGGCATCGTTCACGCGTTCAGCAATATGCGCTTTACTCATGCCGCGAATTTTCAGCCCCCAGGCCATATTTTCTTCCACGCTCATATGCGGGTAGAGCGCGTAGTTCTGGAATACCATCGCAATACCGCGATCTTTCGGCTCCATCTCAGTGACGCGCTTATTGTCGATCCAGATATCGCCGCCACTCACCCGTTCCAGCCCGGCGACCATCCGCAGCAGCGTAGACTTGCCGCAGCCGGACGGTCCCACCATGACAATAAATTCCCCGTCCGCGACGTCCAGCGTCAGCGGTTTAATCACCGGAGTTTTACCATCCCAGCTTTTGGTTACTGCCTGTAGTTTTAAACCTGCCATTTTATTTCTCACTGTCCACTAAACCACGCACGAACGCGCGCTGCATGGCTAACACGATGATTACCGGAGGGATAAGCGTCAGCAGCATGGCTGCCATAACGTGGTTCCACTGCGTCGTACCTTCGCCGGTGGCGATCATTCCTTTGATACCCGCCACTGCAGTGCCCAGGTTAACGTCGGTAATAATTAACAATGGCCATAAATACTGGTTCCAGCCGTAGATAAAGGTAATGACGAACAGCGCCGCCAGATTAGTTTTTGACAGCGGCAGCACGATGTCGCGGAAAAAACGCATTGGTGACGCGCCGTCAATACGCGCCGCTTCCACCAGTTCATCCGGCAGGGTCATAAAGAACTGGCGGAACAAGAAGGTCGCGGTGGCGGAAGCCATCAGCGGCAGCGTCAGGCCCGCGTAGCTGTCGAGCATCTTCAGGTTGGCGATCACCTCCACCGTTGGGAAGATACGCACCTCAACCGGTAGCATTAGCGTGATAAAAATCATCCAGAAGAACAGGTTACGCAGCGGAAAGCGAAACCAGACGATGGCGAATGCAGACAGCATCGACACCGTGATTTTCCCCACCGTAATGCTGAATGCCATGATGAAACTGTTGAGCATCATCAGCCAGAACGGTGCGCTATTCACGCCCACGCCATTGACCCAAATGGTGTATAGGTTGTCCAGTAAATGCGTGCCGGGAACCAGCGTCATCGGTGTGTCAAACACGGACTGGTTGTCCAGCGTCGCTGCCACAAACGCAACGTACAGCGGGAACAGGATCACCGTAATCCCCAGAATCAACATGGTATGGCTGAATATTGTCAGCCAGCGACGGTTCTCAATCATTGGTAACGCACCTTACTTTCCACATAGCGGAACTGCACCACCGTCAAAATAATGACGAGGAACATCAGCACCACCGATTGTGCGGCGGAAGAAGCCAGATCCAGTCCGACAAAACCCTCGCGATAGATCTTATAAATCAGCGTCGTCGTCGCCTGTACCGGCCCGCCCGCAGTAGCGGCATCAATCACCGGGAAGGTGTCAAAGAAGGCATACACCAGATTCACCACCAGCAGGAAGAAGCTGACCGGGGCAATGAGCGGCAGCGCCAGTTTAAAGAAGCGGCGAACCGGCCCCGCACCGTCAATCGCGGCGGCTTCGATCAGCGATCGCGGAATAGACTGCAGTGCGGCAAAGAAGAACAGGAAGTTGTAACTAATCTGCTTCCAGACCGAGGCAAACACCACCAGGAACATCGCCTGACCGCTGTTTTGCGCATGGTTCCAGTCATAGCCAAACTCACCGAGAAAATGCGTAATCAGCCCGCGCCCTGGATTAAACAGGAAGATCCACAGCACCGCAGCGACGGCGGGTGCCACTGCGTAGGGCAGCAACATCAGCGTCTGGTAAAAACGGCTGCCGCGTACCACGTAATTCACCAGTGCGGCAAAAAACAGCGAGACCAGCAGGCCGCTTACCGTGACCAGCGTGCTGAATTTCATCGTCGTCCAGAATGAATCAAGGTAGTAGACGTCATGAAACAGCGTGACAAAGTTATCCAGACCCACGAACTGGCTGGAAAGACCAAACGGATCGACGCTTTGTAGCGAATACCACAGCGCTTCACCGGCAGGCCAGATAAAGAAAATAATAGTGATAGCCAACTGCGGGGCAACCAATAAATAGGGCAGCCAGCGCGAGCGGAACACCGGACGGGATGAGGACATGTAGATTCTTTTCCTGGAAGGTGCCGGATGGCGGTGCAAGCACCTTATCCGGCCTACAAACGCTGTAGGCCTGATAAGCGCAGCGCCATCAGGCACTTATACACTTAAGACTTGGTCGATTGCTCGAAGCGGCGCAGTAACTGGTTGCCGCGCTCAACGGCGGAATCCAGCGCCTGCTGCGGGGTTTTCTTGCCGGTCCAGACGCTTTCCAGCTCCTCATCCACGATAGTGCGGATCTGCGGCATATTGCCCAGACGCAGCCCTTTAGTGAACGGCAACGGCGGCTTGTTCAGCATCTGACGCGTAGCGGTATCCGCCCCCGGGTTCTTGTCATAGAAGCCCTGTTCGCGGGTCAGATCATAGGCGGCGGTGGTGATCGGCAGATAACCCGTTTTCTGGTGCCATTCAGCCGCAATTTCTGGCTTCGCCAGGAAGTTGAGGAACTGCGCCACGCCATCGTAGGTTGATTTGTCTTTACCCTGCATCACCCACAGACTGGCCCCACCGATAATCGCGTTCTGCGGTGCGCCCTTCACATCGGCATCGTACGGCATCATGCCGACGCCATAGTTGAATTTCGCGTAGTGACGGATGTCAGCCAGAGAGCCAGAAGACGCGGTGGTAATGGCACAATCGCCGTTATAGAACTTCTCGGTGGACTCATCTTTACGCCCGAAGTAGCTGAAATCTCCCTTTTTATTCAGCTCTTCCAGCAGGGCAATATGTTTCACCTGCTCCGGCTTATTGAACTCCAGCACCGCGTCAGTGCCGTCAAAGCCGTTGTTTTTAGTCGCCACAGGCAGGCCGTTCCAGGCGCTAAAGTTTTCAATCTGGATCCACCCCTGCCAGCCGCTGGCATAGCCACACTTCATGCCTGAGGCTTTCAACTTCGCGGTGTACTCGGCCAGATCCTGCCAGGTTTTTGGCGGCTGCTCTGGATCTAAACCGGCTTTTTTGAAGGCGTCTTTGTTGTAGTACAGCACCGGAGTGGAGCTGTTAAACGGCTGGGAGAGCAAATGTCCGGTTTTAGAGTCGGTGTAATAACCGGCAACCGTCGGCACGAACTGAGACTCATCAAAGTTAATACCGGCCTCTTTGAACACTTCATAGACCGGCTTAATCGCCTTTGAGGCCATCATCGTTGCCGTACCCACTTCATAAACCTGCAGCAGCGCAGGCGCGTTTCCGGTACGGAAAGCGGCAATGCCCGCGCTCAGGCTCTGCTCGTAGTTGCCTTTGTACTGCGGAACAATTTTGTAGTCGGGATTGGCTGCATTAAAACGTTGCGCCAGTGAATCAACTTCCTTACCCAGTTCACCTTCCATTGAATGCCAGAACGGGATAGTGGTGACCGCCAGTGCCTGACCTGCAAACGCCAGGCTAAGTGCCAGTCCTAAAGCTGTATGTCGTAACGATATCATCGGTTATCTCTCTTGTTGTGCCGGATGCGCGATATCACGCGTTTTATGCTCGCGGGGGTAACATGACATGCTCGAATGACAGAAAAATAACTTTTTTATTACAAAAAAAAGATAGTAAGGCGACAGAGAGATGGCAAGGCAGTGAAGGTTATGAGAAGGGAAAGTGGGAGCTGAGGCACGTATAGGCTTTTTAAATGATAGGCCGGATAGCGATGCTCACGCATCTTATCCGGCCTATGCATACCGTAGGCCAGATAAGGCGTTTACGCCGCCATCCGGCAGGGAGGCAGAACGTTAACCGCCGAGATACGCGCTGCGCACCGCTTCATTGGCCAACAGCGCATCACCGGTATCGGATAGCACCACATGGCCGTTTTCCAGCACGTAGCCGCGGTCAGCGAGCTTCAGCGCCTGGTTGGCGTTCTGCTCGACGAGGAATATCGTCATCCCCTGCTCGCGCAGTTGCTCAATGGTGTTAAAGATCTGCTGGATGATGATCGGCGCCAGACCCAGTGACGGCTCATCAAGCAACAGCAGGCGCGGCTGGCTCATCAGCGCACGACCGATCGCCAGCATTTGCTGTTCACCACCTGACATGGTGCCCGCCCGCTGGATACGACGCTCATGCAGGCGAGGGAACAGCTCATACACCCACTTGATGCGTTCCTGAAACTGGTCCTTCTCGGCAAAGAAGCCGCCCATCGCCAGGTTCTCTTCTACCGTCATACGCGAAAACACGCGACGCCCTTCCGGAACAATCGCTACCGCTTCACGCATGATTTTCGCCGTCTGCCAGTCGGTGATGTCTTTACCATCAAAAACAATGCGACCGCTGGTGGCACGCGGGTCGCCACACAGCGTGCCGAGCAACGTGGTTTTCCCCGCGCCGTTGGCACCGATAAGCGTCACGATCTCACCCTGATTGATATACAGACTGACGTCGTGCAGCGCCTGGATCTTGCCGTAGTGGGCATTAACTTTGTCAAAGGACAACATGACTTTTTCCATCTTTTGGCTCGCCCCCATTATGCTTCACCTAAATAGGCGCGGATCACGTCCGGGTTATTACGAATTTGTTCCGGTGTCCCGTTCGCCAGCGGCGTGCCCTGATTCACCACGTAAATGCGATCTGAAATGCCCATCACCAGTTTCATGTCATGTTCAATCAACAAGATCGTCGTGTTGTGATGATTACGCAGCTCAGCAATCAGCTCGTCCAGCTCTTTGGTCTCTTTCGGGTTGAGACCTGCGGCGGGTTCGTCGAGCATCAGGATTTCCGGCTGGGTCACCATGCAACGGGCAATCTCCAGGCGACGCTGGTCGCCGTAGGCCAGGTTACTGGCCTGACGGTTGGCATGCTCCAGCAGGCCGATTCGTTCAAGCCAGGTGGCGGCACGATCCAGCGCTTCACTCTGCGCGCGACGGAATGACGGGGTTTTCAGTAAGCCCGAGAAGACGCCGGTTTTCAGCTGCTGATGTTGCGCCACCAGCAGGTTTTCAATCACCGTCATCTCGCGAAACAGACGCACGTGCTGGAAGGTACGCACCACGCCCATACGAGCGATTTGCTGGCCCGGCAGCCCTTCCAGATGCTGGTCGCGCAGCTTAATCGTCCCACCGGTCGGCTTATAAAAACCGGTCAGGCAGTTGAAGACCGTGGTTTTTCCCGCACCGTTGGGCCCGATTAACGAGACGATCTCCTGCGGCCTCAGTTCCAGTTCAACGTTGTTGACCGCCAGCAGACCGCCGAAGCGCATCATCAGGCCGTTAACGGATAATAATGGCTGACTCATGCCTGCTCTCCTTTCGCTTCCCCGTTTTTCAGCTTCAACTGTGGACGAGTCATCGGCAATAAGCCTTGCGGACGCCAGATCATCATCAGCACCATCAAACCACCCAGCATTAACATGCTGTATTCATTAAAATCACGCATCAGTTCGCGCGACACCACCAGCAGGATGGCCGCCAGGATCACCGCAAACTGCGATCCCATGCCACCAAGTACCACAATCGCCAGCACAAAGGCCGATTCGGCAAAGGTGAAAGACTCCGGGCTAACGAAGCCCTGACGCGCGGCGAACAGCGTTCCGGCAAAACCGGCAAACGCGGCGCTGATGGTAAAAGCAGTCAGCTTGATACGCGTTGGGTTTAAGCCCAGCGAACGACAGGCGATTTCATCTTCACGCAGGGCTTCCCACGCGCGCCCCAGCGGCATACGCAGCAGGCGGTTGATGACGAACAACGAGAAGACCACCAGCAGCAGCGCCACCAGATAGAGGAAAATCACGCGGTCGGACGGGTCATACTTCACACCGAAGAAGTTGCTGAAGGTATCCCAACCGCCTTCGCGGGCGTTACGGCTGAACTCGAGACCGAAGAAAGTCGGTTTTGGGATCTGGCTGATGCCGTTCGGGCCACCGGTCACTTCGGTATTGTTCAACAGCAGAATACGAACGATCTCGCCAAAACCTAAGGTCACAATCGCCAGATAGTCGCCACGCAGGCGCAGTACCGGGAAACCGAGCAGGAAACCTGCGGCAGCAGAGACCAGCCCCGCCAGCGGCAGACAGGTCCAGAAACCGAGACCGTAATAGTGGTTCAGTAGCGCGAAGGTGTAAGCACCAATGGCATAAAAACCACCGTAGCCCAGCACCAGCAGCCCGGAAAGCCCCACCACCACGTTTAAGCCCAGACCCAAAATGATATAAATCATCGTCAGGGTGGCGATATCCACCGTCCCGCGTGAGACCATAAACGGCCACGCCACGGCAATCACCAGCAGCGCCACCAGGAACAGCTTTTGTTTGACGGTAGAGCCGTCAATCGCCGGCAGAATAAACTTCGGGCCGGAAACCCGCTTCAGACTGTGTTGAAAAGCCGGGCGCATCAGCTGGAACAGAAAAACCACCCCAGTACCGATGAACACCCACTGCCAGCGAATATCACTGGCGACATCAACGACCAGCTTAGTACCATCCAGCTCTAGCTGGACGCCCATAAAGACGCCCGCCAGGATGAAAAACATGACGGCAGAGAGCAGCGCCATCGCAAAGTGCATTGGTTTCATACTTTCTCTACCTCCGGGCGACCCAGAATACCGGTTGGCATCACCAGCAGCACGATTATCAACAGTGCGAACGACACCACGTCTTTGTATTCCGTACTCAGATAAGCAGAGGAAAGCGCTTCCGCCACGCCCAGAATCAGGCCGCCGATCATCGCCCCAGGAATGCTGCCGATGCCGCCCAGTACCGCTGCGGTAAAGGCTTTCATCCCGGCCATAAAGCCAATATACGGGTTGATAACTCCGTAAAACTGACCGAGCAGCACGCCCGCCACCGCCGCCATTGCCGCACCGATCACAAAGGTCAGGGCAATCACGCGGTCAGTGTTAATCCCGAGCAGGCTCGCCATTTTCAGATCTTCTGCGCAGGCGCGACAGGCGCGGCCCATACGCGAGTAGCGGATAAAAATCGTCAGTGCCAGCATCGCCAGGAAGGTCACAATCCAGATAACCGCCTGCATGGTAGTGATGGACGCAGAGAAGTTTTCGCTACTGCCGATAGTCCACTGGCCGTTAAACAGGCTGGGCAGTGCCACGTCACGCGAGCCTTCGGTCAGGCTGACATAGTTTTGCAGGAAGATAGACATCCCGATGGCGGAAATTAAGGCAATCAGGCGCTTGGAGCTGCGCACGGGCCGGTACGCCACGCGCTCAATACTCCAGCCGTAGGCGCTGGCAATCACGATAGCACCGACGAATCCGGCCGCTACCAGCAGCCAACTGGTATCAATGCCCATCATCATTAGCGCGGCGATGATCATAAACGAGACATAGCTGCCGATCATATATACCTCGCCGTGGGCGAAGTTGATCATGCCGATAATGCCGTACACCATCGTGTAACCGATGGCGATCAGCGCATAGGTGCTTCCCAGCGTGACGCCGTTAAACATCTGCTGCAAGAAATAGAGGAACTGCTCGGACATAAGGAAACCTTTTCATACCCGCCCGGCATCACCGGGCGGTGGGATAATTATTTGGCTACCGAGGACGACCCGTCGGCGTGCCACTGGAAGACACCAAATTCAAATCCCTTTAGATCGCCTTTTTCATCCCAATTCAGCGGCCCAATCACGGTATCAGCTCCGTGTGCTTTTAAATCTTTCACCAACTCCAGCGGATCTTTACTACCGCTGCGGTCCATGGCGGTTGCCAGCGACTGCACGGCGGCATAGGTGATCCACACGTACGGTCCGGTCGGATCTTTCTTGTCCGCTTTCAGCGCATCGACAATAGTTTTATTCGTCGGATCCTGGTCATAGCGTTTTGGCATGGTCACCAGCATGCCTTCGCCTGCCTCACCTGCAATGTTAGACAGCGACGCATTACCCACGCCCTCGGGTCCCATAAACTGCGTTTTCAGCCCTACAGAACGCGCCTGGCGCAGCATTTGCCCCATTTCCGGGTAGTAGCCACCGTAGTAGACGAAGTCGATTTTTTCTTTACTCAGGCGGGCGATCAGCGCAGAAAAATCTTTTTCTCCGGCAGTGATCCCATCAAAGAAGACGATATTGGCTTTGCCCGCTTTCAGGCTTTCCTGCACCGAACGCGCCAGACCTTCGCCATATTGCTGTTTATCATGGATGATGGCGATACGCTGCGGCTTCACCTTCTCCAGAATGTATTTTGCGGCGGTCGGTCCCTGAGAGGAATCCAGACCTGCCGTACGCATGATGTGCGCGTAGCCGCGCTGCGTCAGTTCCGGATTGGTGGCTCCCGGGGAAATCATCAGGATGCCTTCGTCTTCGTAGATATCGGATGCTGGCTGAGTTGACGATGAGCACAGGTGACCAATCACATACTGAATGCCGTCGTTAACGATCTTGTTCGCTACCGCCACAGCCTGTTTTGGATCGCAGGCATCGTCATATTCCACGCCCACCAGCTTGTCGCCTTTGATCCCGCCTTTGGCATTGATATCTTTAATCGCCTGACGTGCGCCATTAAATTCCATATCGCCCCACTGCGCGACCGGACCTGACATCGCCCCGACTACGGCGACCTTGATATCCTCCGCCGCGGCTGCGTGTGACATGACCAGTGCTATCGCCCCTGCGATGATTGTTTTCGCATTCCGTTTCATTAACTCAATCCCCATTCGTGATGTTATTAATATTTTGTATTTATGTGGTTAAAAAGCAGACTGTGCTTTTTTTGAACTGTACTATTTTTACCAGTCTCATTAATGGTTTAGCGCAGTCTTTTAAGCAAAATAAGGCTAAAATCTCTATTTTTCAGTCGATTAAGAAAAGATAATATTCTGCTTTTCACTATAGATAAACAAAAAAAAGCGCACTTGTCAGCATAAAATAACGGCATAAAGAGCGGAATAAAATGCTGCATTCCAGGGGATTATCCTGCCTGTTTTTCAATCTCTAATGTTTCAAACTGTCATTGCCGTTGTTGCAGAATTATTAATCTGGTTATTCATATAAAAAAGAGAAAGCATCCGGGTGAATTATTTCGGTACACTGATTTCATCTTTTGTGATTTGGACATGCTGTCAATGAAGCTGACCATCATTCGTTTAGAAAACTTTAGTGCTCAGGATCACATTGATCTGGGCAAAATCTGGCCGGAATATTCCGCCTCATCGTTAAGCGTAGATGAAACGCACCGGATCTACGCCGCGCGGTTTAATGAACGTCTGCTGGGCGCGGTACGCGTGACCTTGAGCAGTACGCAAGGCGCGCTGGATTCATTGCGCGTACGTGAAATCACCCGCCGTCGCGGCGTCGGGCAGTATTTGATCGAAGAAGTGATCCGCGAGAACCCAGACGTGAGTTCGTGGTGGATGGCCGATGTCGGCGTTGAGGACCGCGGCGTGATGGCCGCGTTTATGCAGGCGTTAGGATTTGCGGCACAGGCGGATGGCTGGGTGAAACGGTAAAAAAACCGCCCCCAACCAATTGTATTACTAGCATTTTTCCAAGAATTTCGTGCTGCAGGTAGACGGCAAGTTATAAAATCCCCGGAAGCTTACATAAGTAAGTGACCGGGGTTGAATAACGTAGCCAACGCACCTGCAGCGCGAAAGGCGCCAGGAAAATTATTTGGCGTCGGTCGCCGTACCATTAGCATGCCAGTCAAACACGCCAAACTCGAAGCCTTTCAGATCCCCCTTCGCATCCCATGACAGTGGTCCCATGACGGTTTCCACGGTGTTGGCTTTCAGGTATTTGGCAATTTCAGCCGGATCGTCTGACTGGTTCAGACCAGCCTGCAACGATTGCAGCGCGGCGTAGGTGGTCCACACAAACGCGCCGCTTGGATCTTGTTTCTTGGCCTTGATGGCATCCACAATCGGTTTGTTTGCCGGAACCTGGTCGTAGTTCTTCGGCTTGGTCACCAGCAAACCTTCCGCAGATTCACCGGCGATGTTAGACAGCGACACGTTCGCTACACCTTCTGGTCCCATAAACTGGGTTTTCAGGCCAGCGGCACGCGCCTGACGCAGGATCTGGCCCATTTCCGGGTGATAGCCACCGTAGTAAACAAAGTCGATGTTCTCTTTCTTCAGACGCGCCACCAGAGTGGAGAAGTCTTTTTCACCAGCGGTGATACCGTCAAAGAACACGACGTCAGCATTCGCTTTCTTGAGGTTGTCTTGCACAGAGCGAGCCAGACCTTCACCGTACTGTTGCTTGTCGTGAACGATGGCAATGCGCTTCGGTTTCACTTTTTCGACAATATATTTGGCGGCAGTTGGGCCCTGGTCGGAGTCCAGACCGGTGGTACGCATCACCAGGTTATAGCCGCGCGCGGTCAGCTCCGGTGCGGTTGCCGCTGGGGTGATCATCAGGATGCCTTCGTCTTCGTAGATATCAGACGCTGGCTGAGTGGAAGATGAGCACAGGTGGCCGATAACGTATTTAATCCCGTCGTTGACCACTTTGTTAGCAACCGCTACCGCCTGTTTCGGGTCACAGGCATCGTCGTATTTCACCACGACCAGCTTGTCACCCTTAACGCCGCCTTTGGCGTTAATGTCTGCAATCGCCTGTTCTGCACCGGTAAATTCCTGGTCGCCATACTGCGCCACCGGACCCGACATCGCGCCGACGACAGCAACTTTAATATCCTTAGCAAAGGCCATATTGCTCAAAGACAGGGCGATACATCCTGCCAATAACGCTTTACCCTTCATATTCATCCTGACAATCCCCATTATTGTGGTTATTACGTGTGTTGTGATGTTGTTGTTCAGCACTTTATTTCGATTATTGGATAGCTACCCGTGCTTTAGCAGCATACTCTGCTAAAACATACCCGATTTTTATTATTTTGGAATAGCTAATTTGACATCCGAATAACAAGTTTATGACAAAAAGAGGAAAACGCAGGGCGTGACGCCAGAATGGAGGGGGAGAGATAAAAACAAAAAACCCCGGATTTACATCCAGGGTTTTTCACATTTCCAGATTGACTGGAAGATTACGCTTCGATTGCCGCGCGCAGTTTTTTCATGGCGTTCTTTTCAAGCTGACGTACACGTTCAGCGGAAACACCGTAGCGATCGGCCAGCTCCTGCAACGTCGACTTGTTGTCTTCGTCCAGCCAACGGGCGCGGATAATGTCCTGGCTACGTTCGTCCAGACCTTCCATCGCGTGAGTCAATTTGTTCGCCGCCTGCTCTTCCCAGTTATCATCTTCAATGCCGTCAGCAAAGTTAGACGATTTATCCTGCAGATAGAGCACCGGTGCCATCGGCTGGCTGTCGGACTCGTCGTCCGAAGACATGTCAAACGTCATGTCCTGCGCCGCCATACGGGATTCCATTTCGCGCACGTCTTTGCTGGAAACCCCCAGCTCGCGAGCGACCATTTCAACTTCATCCTGGTTAAACCAGCCCAGACGCTGCTTGGTTTTACGCAGGTTAAAGAACAGCTTACGCTGTGCTTTAGTGGTCGCGACTTTGACGATACGCCAGTTACGCAGAACGTATTCGTGGATCTCAGCTTTGATCCAGTGCACGGCGAAAGAAACCAGGCGCACACCCACTTCCGGGTTGAAACGGCGCACGGCTTTCATCAGGCCGATATTACCTTCCTGAATCAGATCCGCCTGCGGCAGGCCATAGCCCGCGTAGTTACGAGCAACATGAACAACAAAGCGCAGGTGAGACAGGATCAGCGTTTTAGCTGCTTCCAGATCGCCCTGGTAATGCAGCTTTTCAGCAAGTGCCCGCTCCTCGTCAGCCG
This sequence comes from Citrobacter sp. FP75, assembly GCF_018342065.1. Lineage (GTDB taxonomy): Bacteria > Pseudomonadota > Gammaproteobacteria > Enterobacterales > Enterobacteriaceae > Citrobacter. Next base: position 124,612 of record NZ_JAFDOE010000004.1, read on the forward strand.
ACAACATCGGCCACGCGTTCGCAGCCCGGATGTAAGACTCCAGGTTACCAACAGGGGCTAAAGCTAAATTTTGCATTTCTTTGGTCATTCAAATCCTCTCAATCTTTTCATCTGGCGCGTTGGCAAAAAACTAATGAGCAAAAACCAATAGCAACAACCATGCCAGAGCTTATGAGCAACGAGAATATCATTCAATCTTTTATCAGACAGTGATTTTATCCACAAGTTCCATGTCGTATTGTGTATACATTACGCACAAAATGTGACATCACGATGAATACGCCGGAAAGAAGCAACAGGGACTCTTTCCCTGCAGAGCGAACTATTCAGTGCAGGGAAAGATTATACCAGAGATTTTTTAATCAGGGGTAAAATGGCGTAAATGTTGAATAGTGGCAAGCCAGGCTGCCACCCAGCCAATCATTGAGCACACCAGCAGGAGCAGCAGGCATTCGTCGAATGATAAGCCGTTGATATCAAACTTAGTTCCAAAAACTTGTGCCACTTCGGTGACCGCTGACGACAGGCGCATCACCAAAATTTCTGACAAAATCAGTGACAGAAAAGCGCCCGAAAAGCCAAGCAGTGCACCACCGTAGAGGAACGGCCGCAGGATAAATCCATCCGTCGCGCCAATCAGTTTCTGCACGTTGATGGTATCGCGACGGGCAAAAATGCTCAGTCGTACGCTGTTGCCGATGACCAGGAAGACTGCTGCTACCATCAATACGCCAATCATCGCCGACACACGCCCCACCAGGCCTGTCAGCGATGCCAGACGCGCAAACCAGCTGTCATCCATGCGCACTTCATCAATACCGTTGATTTGTGCCACACGGTCACGCAGCGTGTTTAGCGATTCCGTTCCCTGGAAATCCAGTTTTGGGATTACCACCGCCACAGCCGGAAGCGGGTTCTCTTCCAGCATATCCAGTGCGCCACCAAAACCAGACCAGTTACGGAATTCACCCAGCGCATCGTCGCGGGAGAGATAATTCACTTTCTCCACGCCCTGCTCTGCCTGCAATTGGCCTACCACCCGCGCCGCCGCATCATCATCCAGCGTTTTCTGCAGATACACGGTGATCTGCGGGGACGGATAATACTGGCTTGCCGCCTGGTTTACGTTCTTATAAACCATGTAACACACGCTTGGCAGTGTCAGGGAGATGGCGATCACCATCACCGTCAGGAACGTCGCCAGCGGCTTGCTTTTCAGGTCCTGTAACGCGCCCTGGAACGCATAGCGTACCTGCTCGTTAAAGACGTTAGTTTTACGCGAGTTCGGCTTTGGCGAGGATTTCGCACGCTTCGGCCCGTTGCGTCCACCGTCACCCGGCGTACCGCCCGATTTACGAAAACGATCCAGGCGACCACCGAACTGTTTGATTTGATTAATAGCGTCACGTCTATTCATGCGCCAGGCCTCCATGCAGATGTCCGTCGCTCAGGACCATCTGGCGATAGGAACGACGGGAGATCAACCCAATGTCGTGCGTCGCCATTAATACCGTGACCCCGACGCGGTTAAACTCTTCGAACAGGCGTAAGATCCCTTCTGACAACGCGTCATCAAGGTTCCCGGTCGGTTCATCCGCCAGCAGCACCGCAGGCTTATTCACCACTGCACGGGCAATCCCCACGCGCTGTTGCTCACCGCCAGAGAGTTGAATCGGGAAGTTCTTCGCTTTGTCCAGCAGCCCGACCTTATCCAGTGCCGCTGACACGCGGCGACGAATATCGTCTCCGCTGGCACCCGCGATAATCAGCGGAATCGCCACGTTGTCAAAAACGGTTCTGTCCATCAGCAGATGGTGATCCTGAAAAATCATCCCGATCTGGCGACGCAGAAACGGTACTTCACGGTTTTTCAAACGGCTGATGTCATGCCCGCTGAAGTAGATTTTCCCGGCGCTGGGCCGTTCAATCCCACAGATCAGCTTCAGCAGGGTACTTTTACCCGCACCGGAATGGCCGGTCAGAAACGCCATCTCGCCAGGCTGCATATGGAATGTGACTCCCTGCAGCGCTTGTCTCCCACCGAGATAGGCCTTGCTGACATGTTCAAAGCGAATCATTGTTAATCCTCTCGGGCAAAAAGTGCCTCTATAAAATCGTCCGCTTTAAACGGACGTAAATCCTCGATACGTTCGCCCACACCGATATAACGGATAGGGATGCCAAACTGGTCGGCAACCGAGAAGATAACCCCACCTTTCGCCGTACCGTCCAGCTTGGTCAGGGTGATACCGGTTATGCCTACCGCTTCATGGAACAGTTTGGCCTGGCTTATGGCATTCTGCCCGGTACTGGCATCGATAGTCAGCATAACTTCATGCGGCGCATCAACGTCGAGCTTCTTCATCACGCGAACGATTTTTTTCAATTCTTCCATCAGGTGCGCTTTGTTCTGCAAGCGACCCGCGGTATCGGCGATCAGCACGTCTACATTACGCGCCTTCGCCGCCTGGATGGCATCAAAGATAACGGACGCGGAATCCGCGCCGGTATGCTGAGCAATCACCGGGATATTGTTACGCTGGCCCCAGACCTGCAGCTGCTCGACCGCCGCCGCACGGAAGGTATCGCCCGCCGCCAGCATCACCGATTTCCCCTGCTGCTCGAACTGACGCGCCAGTTTACCGATGGTAGTGGTTTTACCCACGCCGTTGACGCCAACCATTAAGATAACAAATGGCGTCTTGCCATCAACATTCAGCGGTTCGTCAACCTTCGCCAGAATCTCGCCCATTTCATTTTTCAGCAGACCGTACAGCGCTTCTGCATCTTTAAGCTGCTTGCGGCTGGCGCCCTCTGTCAGGCTCGCAATGATCTTACGGGTGGTTTCTACACCTACGTCGGCGATCAGCAACTGCTCTTCCAGTTCTTCAAACAGATCATCGTCGATCTTTTTACCACGGAACAGACTGATAAATCCGGAACCGAGATTTTCTTTGGTTTTCAGCAGGCTGCGTTTCAGGCGCGCAAAGAAGCCTTCTTTCGTCGGTTTCTCCTGCTCCTGTACGACCTCTTCTTCTGCCGACTCTTCTACAGCAGGTTCTTCTACTGGCACAACCATGACGGCGTCTTCAGCAGCCTCGGCAGCCAGCGCCTGCGCTTCCAGCTCTTCGTCGGTCAGCTGCGGTTCGTTTTCCGCTTCTTCTTCAACCGCTTCAACAATTTCAACGGTTTCCGCTTCGGCCTGCCACTCTTGGGCAGAAATTTCTTCGGCCTTCACCTCTTCCGGCAGCGGCAATTCTTCGTGTTCGATAACCGCCGCGGGTGCGGGAACGTCAACTACCGGCTCAGCCTCCGGCTGCGATTGGGCGACAACAGGTTCCGGCTCAGGCTGCAGTTTTTCGATTTCCGCAACCTGTTCAGTGACTTCCACGACCTCGGCAGCAAAGGCCTCAGTCTCGGCTTCGCTACGGGTTTCCTCAGCGTGCGGCTGTTCGTCAACGACGGTAGTTTCTTCTGCAACCGGTTGTTGTTCTTCGTTTTTTAGTTCTGTCTCGTTTTCCGGTGCCTGCTCTTTTTGACCAAAGCCCAGCCAGGAAAAAAAGCCACGTTTTTTCTCTTTCGCCATTTGCGACTACACTCCCCCGCTGTTGCTTCATGGCACAGCGTCAACGCTATGTACATAGCAGCTAAAAAAATGATGAAATAGTCTATCACTTAACTTAACTCACATCACCGCCTGGAATGACATGCTATAGGCGGATTGAGCAATAATAGAAATGAAAAAACCTAATCACTCTGGCAGCGGCCAGATCCGCATTATTGGCGGGCAATGGCGTGGCCGTAAACTCCCGGTTCCGGACAGCCCAGGTCTGCGACCGACTACCGACCGTGTCCGCGAAACGCTCTTTAACTGGCTGGCCCCGATGATGGTCGATGCTCAGTGCCTGGACTGCTTTGCCGGCAGCGGTGCGCTGGGGCTGGAAGCGCTCTCCCGTTATGCGGCAGGCGCAACGCTTCTGGAAATGGATCGGGCGGTGTCTCAGCAGCTACAAAAAAATCTCGTCACGCTGAAGGCAAATCACGCCCGCGTCGTCAACGCCAATACGCTGGCGTTTCTGGCTCAGGCGGGTACGCCGCATAATATCGTGTTTGTCGATCCGCCATTTCGTAAAGGGTTACTGGAAGAAACATTAACTCTTCTGGAAACGAATGGTTGGCTGGCAAACGAGGCGTATATTTACGTTGAGAGCGAAGTCGAAAACGGCCTGCCGCCAGTTCCGGTTAACTGGTCGTTGTACCGCGAAAAAGTGGCCGGCCAGGTCGCCTATCGCCTGTATCAACGTGAAGAAAAAGGAGAACAGCATGCTGATTAATCTGGGACGCCTGCTGATGCTGTGCGTCTGGGCATTTTTACTGCTCAATCTTTTTCAGCCCTTTCCGCGTCCGCTCAATATCTTCGTTAACGTGGCGCTGGTGTTTATGGTGCTGATGCACGGCATGCAGTTGGCACTGCTGAAATCAACCATGCCGAAAGACGGACCCCAGATGACCACCGGTGAGAAAGTGCGTATTTTTCTGTTCGGCGTATTTGAACTGCTGGTCTGGCAGAAGAAAATTAAAGATCAGCTAAAGAAGTAACCGTGATGCCGGATGGCGGCTGACGCCACTTCCGGCCTGGTCAACTAGGGTTGCGCGCTAAATCCCTCAAAACGCGACCCTTTGTAACTCAGCGTGCCCTTATCGCCGACCGTTAGCGCATGGTACTGCTGCGCATCCAGGCGGAAGGTCTGCTCCATTCCCCCACTTTGCGGCTTAAAGCTGGCTTCGTAGCGCATGCTGGTACCCGCCGGGGTGACTTCCTGCTGGCGCGAACGTCGGTCATTAAGCGGTTTTTCCCGTTTATTACTCACCACAACCTGCTTTTGCATCAGCGGCGCGGCATCATTATCCGCTTTTTCCCGTCGCTGCTGGACAAAGCGAAACGACGCGGCGACAACGATTAATACAATGATAACAATGAAAAAAAACGGTGGCTTACTCATCTTATTAACCCATCAGAAAATGCGGAAATAAGCATACCCTGCCTGTTATGGTGTTGTCATCTGGCGGTGTCGGCCTCTACACTGGACAGAAGAGCCGTAGGCACCCCGCTTACGAAAAAATAACGAATTCAAGGAACTAAGATGCTTTGGTCGTTTATCGCTGTCTGTCTTTCCGCATGGCTGTTTGTGGACGCATCCTATCGTGGGCCCGCCTGGCAACGCTGGGTCTTTAAACCCCTGACGTTACTGCTGCTGGCGCTGCTGGCCTGGCAGGCGCCAATGTTTAACGCCATCAGTTATCTGGTGCTGGCCGGCCTGCTTGCCTCGCTGCTCGGCGATGCGCTGACGCTGTTGCCGCGTCAGCGTCTGCTGTACGCCGTGGGCGCGTTTTTCCTGTCGCATTTGCTCTATACCATCTACTTCGCCAGCCAAATGACGATGTCGTTCTTCTGGCCTCTGCCACTGGTGCTGCTGGTGTTGGGTGCCTTGCTGATCGCCGTGATCTGGACACGACTGGAAGAACTGCGCGTCGCCATATGCACCTTTATCGGCATCACCCTGATGATGGTCTGGATGGCAGGCGAGCTGTGGTTTTTCCGCCCAACCAGCCCGGCGCTGTCGGCATTTATGGGGGCCTCATTGCTGTTCATCGGTAACATTGTCTGGCTGGGCAGTCATTATCGTCGCCGTTTCCGCGCCGATAACGCGATTGCCGCCGCCTGCTACTTTGCCGGACATTTCCTGATTGTGCGTTCGCTGTATCTTTAAAAACGCTTGACTCTGGAGTCGACTCCAGAGTGTATCCTCCGGTTAATACGCAATGATTATCAACCGGAGGATGCCATGTCGACGCCCGATACTGATGGCAAAAAAGCCCCACAATTTTCTTCATTCAAGCTTGCTCCTGCGCCGCAGAAGGTTGATGACTGCTGCTGTGAAGGTGGTTGCTCAACGCCCACGCCCGTTGGTGAAACCGTGGACGGCACTCGCTATACCTGGAAAGTATCAGGCATGGATTGCGCTGCCTGCGCGCGTAAAGTTGAAAATGCCGTCCGCCAGGTCAGCGGCGTAAACCAGGTCCAGGTGCTGTTCGCCACCGAAAAACTGGTGGTCGATGCCGGGGCCGATATCCGTCTGCAAATAGAAAGCGCAGTGCAAAAGGCAGGCTACACCCTGCGCGATGAGCAGGCGCCGGAAGCCGCCCCCGAATCACGGTTTAAAGAAAACCTGCCGCTGATTTCGCTGATTATTATGATGGCGATTAGTTGGGGCCTCGAGCAGTTCAATCATCCCTTTGGGCAGATAGCGTTTATCGCCACTACGCTGGTCGGGCTGTATCCCATTGCCCGTCAGGCGCTGCGTCTGATGAAAACCGGCAGCTATTTTGCCATTGAAACGCTGATGAGCGTCGCCGCCATTGGCGCACTGTTTATTGGTGCCACGGCAGAAGCCGCGATGGTGCTGCTGCTGTTTTTAATTGGCGAACGCCTGGAAGGATGGGCCGCCAGCCGTGCCCGCAAAGGGGTCAGCGCACTGATGGCGCTGAAACCGGAAACGGCTACGCGCCTGCGTAATGGCGAGCGCGAAGAGGTTGCCATTACCACCCTCCAGCCTGGCGATGTGATTGAAGTGGCCGCCGGTGGGCGCTTACCCGCCGACGGCAAACTGGTCTCCGGCTTTGCCAGCTTTGATGAGAGCGCCCTGACCGGCGAATCAATCCCGGTCGAGCGTGCCACGGGTGATAAAGTCCCGGCGGGCGCCACCAGCGTAGACCGTCTGGTCACGCTGGAAGTCCTGTCTGAACCGGGTGCCAGTGCCATTGACCGCATCCTGAAGCTGATTGAAGAAGCCGAAGAGCGTCGAGCCCCCATTGAGCGATTTATTGACCGTTTCAGCCGGATTTACACCCCGGCCATCATGGCGATCGCCCTGCTGGTCACTCTCGTGCCACCGCTGTTGTTTGCCGCCTCCTGGCAGGAATGGATTTATAAAGGGCTGACGCTGCTGCTGATTGGCTGCCCGTGTGCACTGGTGATCTCAACGCCTGCCGCGATCACCTCCGGGCTGGCGGCGGCTGCACGCCGTGGAGCACTGATTAAAGGCGGTGCCGCGCTGGAACAACTGGGCAGAGTGACTCATGTGGCATTCGATAAAACCGGTACCCTGACCGTGGGTAAACCGCGCGTGACGGCGATTCATCCGGCGAGCGGTATCAGCGAGTGCGAACTGCTGGCGCTGGCGGCGGCGGTTGAGCAAGGTGCCACGCACCCGTTGGCGCAGGCGATTGTCCGTGAAGCACAAACCCGCGAACTGGCAATACCTGTCGCGAAAGAACAGCGCGCATTAGTCGGCTCGGGTATTGAAGCGCTGGTCGACGGCGAGCGGGTGCTGATTTGTGCGGCGGGCAAACAGCCTGCCGAAGCCTTTGCCGGGCGAATCAGCGAACTCGAAAGCGCGGGACAAACGGTGGTACTGGTGCTACGCAACGATGCGGTGCTCGGCGTGCTGGCCTTACAGGATACGCTGCGTGATGACGCGCTTACCGCCATCAGCGAGCTTCATCAGTTGGGCGTGAAAGGGGTGATCCTGACCGGTGATAACCCACGTGCAGCGGCAGCGATTGCCAGTAAATTGGGTCTGGAATTCAAAGCTGGCCTGCTACCGGAAGATAAAGTCCGGGTGGTCACCAGCCTGAACCAACAGTCGCCGCTGGCGATGGTCGGTGACGGGATCAACGACGCACCGGCAATGAAAGCAGCCACCATCGGCATTGCAATGGGAAGCGGCACCGACGTCGCGCTGGAAACAGCGGACGCCGCTCTGACCCATAACCGCCTGCGCGGTCTGGTACAAATGATCCAACTGGCGCGCGCCACCCATGCCAATATTCGTCAGAACATTGCCATTGCACTGGGTCTGAAGGGGATTTTCCTGATAACCACGCTGCTGGGGATAACCGGATTGTGGCTGGCGGTGCTGGCAGATACCGGTGCGACGGTGCTGGTGACTGCCAACGCGCTGCGGTTACTGCGTAAAGGGTAATGCCTGTTTCTCGCCTGATGGCGCTTCGCTTATCAGGCCTACAGGCTGGTAGTCATTCGTAGGCCGGATTAGGCGCTTGCGCCGCCATCCGGCAAACAAGATTACTGGCCTTTACGCACCAAATAGCGGTACGGCAGAGAGTCGGTCTCTTTGGCCACCAGCTCATGTTCCATAAACGTACAGAAGCCGGGAATGTCGCGGGTTGTTGCCGGATCGTCCGCGACAATCAGCAGCGTTTCACCGGCCTGCATGCCGCGCACAGTTTTACGCACCATCATCACCGGTTCCGGGCAGCGCAGCCCCTGGGCATCAAGGGTATGGTCGGGAGAGGTAAACAAATCGCTCATCGTTGTCTCGTTCAATAAAAAACGGCGTTATTTTACGCTCTGTTGTTCAGTAAGCCAATCAGGTTAACGATTGCGTGAAAAACAACCATTGCAAAGCAGCATTAAAGCAGTATCATGCGTCCGTTTTATTGGGTTCCCTCACCCCAATTGTTTACTAAAAAGGTACAATATGACTCCGTTTACACAAACTCAGCGCGTAAAAGCGTTGTTCTGGCTATCGCTATTTCATCTGTTGGTGATCACTTCCAGCAACTATCTGGTGCAACTACCGATCACCATCTTCGGTTTTCACACCACATGGGGCGCCTTTAGCTTTCCGTTTATTTTCCTCGCCACCGACCTGACTGTACGCATTTTTGGCGCACCGCTGGCGCGACGCATCATTTTTGCCGTCATGATCCCCGCCCTGTTGATTTCATACATGGTTTCCGCGCTATTTTATATGGGGTCCTGGCAGGGATTCGACGCGCTGCTGCACTTTAATCTGTTTGTCGCCCGTATCGCCGTCGCCAGCTTTATGGCCTACGCGTTAGGGCAAATTCTGGACGTGCATGTCTTTAACCGCCTGCGTCAGAACCGTCGCTGGTGGCTCGCACCGACCGCGTCCACGCTGTTTGGCAACATCAGCGATACGCTGGCCTTCTTCTTTATCGCCTTCTGGCGTAGCCCGGATGCCTTTATGGCCGAGCACTGGATGGAAATCGCGCTTGTCGATTACTGTTTCAAGGTGCTGATCAGCATTATTTTCTTCCTGCCGATGTACGGCGTGTTGCTGAATATGTTGCTGAAAAGGCTGGCAGATAAATCCGAAATCGCTGCATTGCAGACGAGTTAAAGGTTCATTTTCCGAGTTGTGATAAGATGGACGAATGAGCCGTTATGGCCGTTTATCGAAAGGAAGAAGTCAATGCGCAATCTGGTTAAATATGTCGGTATTGGCCTGCTGGTTATGGGGCTTGCGGCCTGTGATAATAGCGATACAAAAGCGCCAGCCGAGGGTGCTGCAGCAGAAAGTAACGCAGCCGGACAACCGGTCAGCCTGCTGGACGGCAAACTCAGTTTTTCTCTGCCAGCGGATATGACCGATCAGAGCGGTAAGCTGGGCACTCAGGCCAACAATATGCACGTGTATTCTGACGCAACCGGCCAGAAAGCGGTGATTGTGATTGTCGGTGATAACACCAGCGAAGACCTGACCGTGCTGGCAAAACGCCTGGAAGATCAGCAGCGTAGCCGTGACCCGCAGCTGCAGGTCGTCACCAATAAATCAATTGAGCTGAAAGGTCATACCCTGCAGCAGTTAGACAGCATCATCTCCGCCAAAGGCCAGACCGCTTACTCTTCCGTCGTGCTGGGTAAAGTGGACAATCAACTGCTGACCCTGCAGATCACGCTGCCTGCTGACGATCAGCAGAAAGCGCAGACGACCGCAGAAAACATCATTAACACGCTGGTTATCCAGTAACCGTTAAGATGATGACACGGCCTCCGCAGATTCCTCCGGGGGCCGTTTTTTTAACCGCCAGGTCAGTAGTAAAGCCACCGCCACCAGTCCGGCTGCTGCCAGATAGATAATCGGCACGCCCGCCCACGTCATTACCAGCCCCGCCAGCGGCCCGGTAACCCCCAGCGAGAGATCCATAAATACCGTATAGGTTGCCAGCGCTGCGCCCTGATTCTGCTGCGGTACCGCTTTTACTGCCACCACGCCCAACGCCGGGAACACCAGTGAGAACCCCGCGCCAGCCAGCAGAACGCCCACTTTCGCCATCCACGGCATGGACGCCATTCCCACCAGCAGCAGCCCGACAATCTCGACGCTAAAGCAGATCATCGCCACATTTAAACCGCCTAACCGATTGATGCCATTTGGGAATAACAAGCGAGTCCCGACAAACGTGCAGCTGAACAGCGTCAACGCAAATGCCGCGCCGTCCCAGCCTTTGGCGTCATAAAACAGGGTGATAAAGGTGGCAATCACCCCAAAACCGGCAGAAGCCAACGCCAACGCCATCCCGTACAGCCAGACGCGCCCGAGCACCGCGCGAAACGGCATCGGTTTGCCTTTGCTGGCCTTCACCGTCGGGCGCGGCAGCGCCAGAAGTATCGCCAGCAGCGCTACCGCCATGATGGTCAGCGCCAGTCCCTGCAATCCACCCCAGGCATAACAGAGCACGCCCAGCGGCGCGCCTATCGCCATCGCCCCGTAGGTGACGATACCGTTCCATGAAATCACCCGTCCGATGTGCATTGAGCCAACCACGCCCACGCCCCACAGCGTTGAGCCGGTACCCGCAAAACTTTGCCCAATCCCCAGGATCACACGCCCGAGGCACAGCAACAGCAAACTCGCCATCGGCCAACCGCTGGACGATCCCGCCAGCAAATAGCCCAGGCCACTTAAAAAACAGCCGCACAACCCAAACACGACAATCTTTTTCGGGCCCAGTAGATCGGCATATCGGCCCGCATGCGGGCGACTCAATAACGTAGCGAAATACTGCAGGCTGATAACCAGCCCGGCCCAGAAGGCGCTAAACCCCATAACATCATGGACATAGCCAGGCAGCACCGCGAGCGGTAAGCCGATGGTCAGATAGCTGGCGAAGTTAAACATCACCACCGAGACAATGCGCAGATTGAGACGTAATCCGTTAAGCGCCGGTTGAGCGACGGGTTCGGGCATGGAGGGTCACCACATTTTTACAACATTGTTTCATTTCTATCATGTTGCCGGGCAGAAATCAGCAGCCAGATTAGGAATATCGGTTGCAAGCCAGCCGCTACACTTAATGCAAAACGTAAAAAGGAAAAATACATGACAACCGCTCAGCCTGATAAAACGGGTTTGCATATTTTACTCAAACTGGCCGCCCTGGTTGTTATCCTTGCGGGCATTCACGCGGCTGCCGATATCATTGTCCAACTTCTGTTGGCCCTCTTTTTTGCCATCGTGCTGAACCCACTGGTCACCTGGTTTATTCGCCGGGGGCTAGGTCGCCCGATTGCCATTACGCTGGTGGTGGTGGTGATGCTGTTTGTTCTCACCGCGCTGGTGGGCGTCCTCGCGTCTTCAATCACTGAATTCATGGACATGTTGCCGAAGTACAACAAAGAGCTGACGCGCAAGGTCCTCTATGTGCAAGAGATGGTGCCCTTTCTTAACCTGCACATGTCGCCAGAACGTCTACTGCAACGTATCGACTCCGACAAGCTGATGACCTTCACAACCACGCTAATGACCGGACTTTCCGGTGCAATGGCAAGCGTCTTCCTGCTGGTGATGACGGTGGTGTTTATGCTGTTCGAGGTGCGCCATGTACCTTACAAGATGCGCTTTGCGTTGAATAATCCGCAGATCCATATTGCTGGTCTGCATCGCGCATTGAAGGGGGTGACTCACTATCTGGCGCTAAAAACATTGCTCAGCTTATGGACCGGGGCTATTGTCTGGCTGGGGCTGGCGCTGATGGGTATTCAGTTTGCTCTGATGTGGGGCGTGCTGGCGTTCCTGCTAAACTATGTGCCCAATATTGGCTCCGTTATTTCCGCCGTCCCCCCTATGCTCCAGGCGCTGCTGTTCAACGGCATTTACGAATGCGTGCTGGTCGGCGCACTGTTTCTGGTGGTGCATATGGTGATTGGCAATATCCTCGAGCCGCGCATGATGGGGCATCGCCTGGGATTGTCGACGCTTGTCGTCTTCCTTTCCTTGCTGGTGTGGGGATGGCTGCTTGGCCCGGTTGGTATGCTGCTTTCCGTGCCGCTCACCAGCGTGTGTAAAATCTGGATGGAAACCACCAAAGGCGGCAGCAAGCTGGCAATTTTGTTGGGCCCCGGCAGACCGAAAAGTCGATTACCGGGATAAACTTGCAAAAGGGACGTGAAGAATGGTACACAACCCCCATTATGACTAAAGGTTAGCCCTGATATGTACCGGATTGTTCTTGGGAAAGTGTCTGATTTAAGCTCCGGCCCCCTACCCCGTGCGCTCTATGAACAGGCACCGCAAGGTGCTCGCCGCGCGCGCTGGCTGGCTGGCCGTGTGCTACTTTCTCATACCCTGTCGCCACTGCCAGACATTATCTATGGCGAGCAGGGAAAACCGGCGTTCTCAGCCGACACGCCGCTGTGGTTCAATCTCAGCCATAGTGGCGATGACATCGCCCTGTTGCTCAGCGACGAAGGGGAAGTGGGCTGCGATATTGAAGTCGTGCGCCCACGCGATAACTGGCAAACGCTGGCAAATACGGTATTCAGCCTTGGGGAACATGCCGAAGTCGAAGCCGAACGCCCGGACCAACAACTGGCGGCCTTCTGGCGCATCTGGACGCGCAAAGAGGCCATCATTAAACAACGTGGCGGCAGCGCCTGGCAAATTGTCAGCGTTGACAGCACCACGCTAACGTCCTCGCTCTCTGTCAGCCAGTGTCAGCTCGACGCTCTGAGCCTGGCAGTGTGTACGCCAACGCCGTTTACCCTGACAGCTGACGCCGTGCAAAGGCTGTAATACCGCATTCCCCGTGCGCTACCGCGCTTTATCGTAAGGTTGAAATCAGATGCAACGAGTCACCATTACTCTCGATGACGATTTACTGGAAACGCTGGACAGCCTGAGTCAGCGTCGCGGCTATAACAACCGTTCCGAAGCCATTCGTGACATTCTGCGCGGTGCACTGTCCCAGGAAAGCACGCAAGAGCACGGCACCCAGGGCTTCGCGGTGCTCTCATATGTTTATGAACATGAGAAACGTGACTTAGCCAGCCGTATTATCTCGACCCAACATCATCATCATGATTTGTCGGTCGCTACCCTGCACGTCCACATCAACCATGACGACTGTCTGGAAATCGCCGTGCTGAAAGGCGATATGGGCGACGTACAGCATTTTGCCGATGACGTCATCTCCCAGCGCGGCGTGCGCCACGGTCATTTGCAGTGCCTGCCGAAGGAAGAGTGATTACGAATGACATTGCCGGGTGCGCTTCGCTTTCCCGGCAATGATGCTTACGCCATCGTGCCAATCGTCTTTCTAAAGCGGAACAGCGCGATCAGGAAGAACGCGCAGCCGATCGCCAGTAACGTCAGGAACTGCGGCCAGACGATACCAAACCCGGCACCACGATAGAGTATTGCCTGCGCGAGGCTGACAAAGTGGGTGGTCGGCATCGTTAACATGATGTCCTGCACCGCCTGCGGCATACTTTCACGCGGGGTGGAACCGCCGGAAAGCATCTGCAACGGCAGCAGCACCAGAATCATCAGCAGTCCCAACTGTGGCATGGAACGCGCCAGCGTACCCATAAAAATACCGATCGACGTGGTGGCAAACAAACTCAGGGCCACGCCCAGCATAAACAGCGGGATTGAGCCTTCAATCGGCACGCCAAGCACCCCTTTCACCATCAGCATCAACGACAGGCCAGAAACCACCAGCACCACCAGCCCCATCGACCAGATTTTTGCCATCATGATCTCAAACGGCGTCACCGGCATGACCAGCAGATGTTCTATTGTCCCGTGCTCGCGCTCGCGGATCAGCGCCGAGCCGGTGAGCACAATTGCCAGCATGGTGATGTTGTTGATAATCGCCATCACCGCGCCGAAGCGCGCAGGTTCCAGATTCGGGTTAAAGCGCATACGCATTTCCAGCGCCACCGGCGGCTCAGTATTATCGCGGTAACGCGCCACAAAGCTGTTCACCTCACCGCTGATGATATTCTGGATATAGCTGTTGCCGGTAAAAGCCTGGCTCATCCGCGTGGCATCGACGTTAACCTGAATATCCGGCTGCCGCCCGGCCAGCACATCACGCTGAAAGTCAGGTGGGATGTTGACAGCAAAGGTATAGCGCCCGGCATCCAGACCGGCATCCATTTCATCGGCGGTGATCATCTCCGGCGGTAAAAACCACGGGCGATAAAAGCTGTTCACAATGCGATTCGACAGCTGTGACTGGTCCATATCGGCAATGGCAATCGGCGCCAGGTGCAACGACCCCGGCAGCACGGTGGCGGAGGAGTAGACCGAAATCGTAAAGGCGAAGACGATCAGCGTCAGCATCGCTTTGTCGCCCAGCAGGCTACGCAACTCCTTGATGCCAAGATTGTAAATATTGCGTAATCGGCGCATCACCCCTCCTGTTTTTTCAGCAGCAACACGCTCAGACCAATTACCACCGGAATGGCGACCGCCAGCGGGATAAACAACGGCCAGAGATCCGTCAGATCCAGCGCTTTAGAGAACGTCCCGCGCGCGATGGTCAGAAAATGGCTGGTCGGGTAAATTTCGCCAATCCAGCGCCCCGGCCCTTCCAGCGAGGCGACCGGATCGATCATCCCGGAAAACTGCGTCGCCGGGATCAGCGTAATAATCGCCGTACCAAAAATGGCGGCGATCTGGCTTTTCATAAACGTGGAGATTAACAAGCCCAGTCCGGTGGCAATGGTGACATACAGCAGCGCAGCCAGCGTCAAAGTAACAAAACTGCCCTTGTGCGGAACGCCGAACACAAATACCGACAACGCGCACAGCAGCAGGAAGTTCAGCATGCCCAGCACGATGTAGGGCAACTGTTTACCAAGTAAAAATTCGCTGCGGGTGGTGGGCGTAACGTACAGGTTAATAATCGACCCCAGCTCTTTCTCACGCACCACGCTCAGGGCGCTGAGCATGGAAGGGATCATCATCAGCAGCAGCGGGATCACCGCCGGAACAATCGCCGGCAGGCTTTTCACATCGGGGTTGTAGCGATAGCGAGTTTCAATGGTCATCAGCCCGGTTTGCCCGCTGGCATTGGGCTGACGTGCCATCACATCCTGTAGCCAGGTCTGGTGCATCGCCTGCACGTAGCCTCTGACCGTTTCAGCGCGGCTCGGCATTGCGCCATCGACCCAGACGCCAATCTTCACCGGCGTGCCACGCGCGATATCACGGCCAAAATTTGGTGGGATTTCTATCGCCACGGCCACTTCGCCTGAGCGCATCCGTTTGTCCAGCTCGTCATAGCTGTTGAGCGGCGGCTGCTCGATGAAATAGCGCGATCCCGCCAGATTCAGCGTCCACGCCTGGCTGCTGACGGTCTGGTCGCGATCGAGCACCGAAAAACGCAGATTTTCCACATCCATGCTGATGCCGTAGCCCATGATCAGCATCAGGATCACCGTGCCCATCAGCGCTAGCGTTGAACGCACCGGGTCGCGCCGCAGTTCCAGCGCTTCACGGCGGCTGTAGCTAAACAGGCGTCGCAGGCTGAACCCTTGCCGTGGCGGCTGACTGTTTTCATGTACAACCGGCGTATTCACCTGTGTGGGCGTAGCCTCCGGCGCCGGGCCTGCCGCTTCCGCCAGCCAGGAGATAAATGCCTCTTCCAGGGTGGCTGCGCCGCGTTGTTTCACCAGCTCCTGCGGCGTGCCGCTGGCGAGTACTTTTCCGGCGTGCATCAGCGACATACGGTCGCAGCGCTCCGCTTCGTTCATAAAGTGGGTGGAGATAAAAATGGTCACTTTGTCCTGACGCGAGAGATCGACCATCAACTGCCAGAACATGTCCCTCGCCACCGGATCGACCCCGGAGGTCGGTTCATCAAGAATGAGCATTTCCGGGCGGTGAATCACCGCCACCGCCAGCGACAACCGTTGACGGATCCCCAGCGGCAGTGCGCCGGGCAGCGAGTCTTCGACCTCAGTCAGGCTAAAGCGCTCGCTCATCTCTTGTACGCGCCCCGGGATTTCTGCCTCGGGAATATGGAACAGTCGCGCGTGCAGTTCGAGGTTTTGCCGCACGGTCAGCTCGCTGTAGAGCGAAAATGCCTGTGACATATAGCCCACCCGGCGGCGGGTCTCTATGTTCTTCGGGTCAACCGCTTGCCCAAACAGCCAAGCCTCACCTTCGCTGGCAGGCAGCAATCCGGTGAGCATCTTCATGGTAGTGGATTTACCGCAGCCGTTGGAGCCGAGAAAGCCAAAAATCTCCCCGCGCGGAATGCGAAAATTAACGTGGTCAACCGCCACGAATTTACCGAAGCGCATGGTCAGATCTTTCGCCTCGATGGCTATCTCTTCCTGCTCAGCGTGATACGGCGGGATCACCACCGGTTTGTGCGCCTGACGCTGGGCTTCAGGTAACAGTGCGATAAACGCCTGCTCCAGCGTGTCGCTGTTGGTTTGTTCGCGTAGCTGCTGCGCGCTCCCGGTGGCTAACACCTCACCGGCGTTCATCGCCACCAGCCAGTCAAAGCGCTCGGCCTCTTCCATGTAGGCGGTCGCGACCAGCACGCTCATGTTGGTTTGCCGCTGGCGAATGCTGTTAATCAGATCCCAGAATTGGGCGCGGGAAAGTGGATCGACCCCGGTGGTGGGTTCATCGAGAATTAACAGTTCCGGGTCGTGGATTAACGCGCAGCACAGCCCCAGCTTTTGCTTCATCCCGCCCGAGAGTTTCCCGGCAGGACGATCGCGAAACGGCGCCAGTCCGGTGCTGTTCAGCAACTCGGTAATCCGCGCTTCGCGCTCGGCTTTGTCATGTCCGAACAGCCGGGCGAAGAAATCGACGTTCTCATACACCGACAGCGTGTGGTACAGGTTTTTCCCCAACCCCTGCGGCATCCAGGCAATGCGCGGGCAGACATCGCGGCGGTGCTTCGGGTCCCGCATATCGCCGCCCAGCACCATCACGTTGCCGTGTTCAATGACCCGCGCGCCGGAGATAAGCGACAGCAGGCTCGATTTCCCGACGCCATCCGGGCCAATCAACCCCACCATGCAGCGGGCGGGGATATCCAGCGTGATATTATTCAGCGCTACCGTTTTCCCGTAATGCTGACTCACGCCGTCAAGGTGCGCCACGGGAGGAACGGGAACCAGCGCCAGATGCGTCATTGTGGCAACCTCACAGCCAGGTCGTCAGGCCAGGGGCGGTTTTCATCGACACGCACCCAGGCCATCCCCGGCAGACCGGTTTTCACGTACTCCAGATGTTGCTGCAACAATTCTGGCGGGATACGCGCTTTGACGCGGAACATCAACTTCAGCCGTTCATCGCTGGTTTCGACCGTTTTCGGCGTGAATTGCGCCACGCTTGCCACAAAGCTGATGGTCGCCGGGATGCGCAGATCCGGCGCGGCATCCAGTACCAGCCGTGCTTCACCGCCAATCTTCAATAAACCCGCCTGTTCGGTAGGTAAGAAGAACGTCATGTAGACATCGCTGAGATCGACCATATTCAGCACCCGTCCGCCGGCGGCAAGCACTTCACCCGGTTCGGCCACGCGGTACTGCACGCGACCATCGCGCGGCGCTTTAAGCTCGCTGTCATCAATGTCTGCCGCAATGCGTCGTTCGGTGGCCTGTGCGGCTTCGACGCGGGTTTGCGCCTGAATGATGCTGGTACGGGCGGCTTCAATAGCCGCTTTCGCCGCTGAGACCTGCGCCTTTGCTGACTCCAGCGCCGCGCGCGCGCTTTCTGCGGCAGCCCGATCGTCATCCAGTTGTTGCTCAGACACCGCTCCGCGTTGGGACAAAGAACGGGAACGCACGTGACGTTTAGAGACAGATTGCAGTTCCGCCTCGCGCTGTTTCACCACCGACTGCGCGGCACGCATTTCGCTTTGCCGCTGTTCCAGCAGCGCGCGCGCCGCCGCCACCGCGCTTTCGGCCTCTTTGATTTGGGCAATAGATTCCAGCCGCTGCTCCTGCAACACGCGGGTATCCATTTTTGCCAGCACCTCGCCCTGGCGAACGAACTGCCCTTCCGATACGAGGATCGTATCGATACGCCCGGCAATCTTGGTGGCGATATCCACCTCCGTGGCTTCAATTCTGCCGTTGCTGGCCGCGAACCCTTCCGGTATCCCCGCAGGACGCAACATCCACCACGCAGTTACAGCAACCACCACCAAAATACCCGCGCCCCACCACACCAGATGACGCTTAATCTTATCCATATTCGACCCGCCGTAATCCCTGTTATTAAACGATGCGTGTCACAAAGCCCACTGAACAGCTATTCAGCGGGAAATTCCATCCGGGATGAGAAGGAATGAGAGACAAAGGCCAGACGGCGGACGGACGTCAGGACGACGTTCACCGCAAAGGAAGTGAATGACAAAGATGCTGTAAAATCGGGTAGTTAATGTTGTCATCATCAGCGTTCCTGGCCGGAAATGAAACACGCATACTCATAACTGCTATCTATTGAATACTAACATCTGGATTCGATATGTCTATTCGGTTGTGGCTTCCAGTTATGCCATATTGCGCTTTGGCGCAGGAAATATTTCGTATATCAACGATTGATAAACAGAGGCAATTATAAACATAATCAATAATTATCCATCCTTATAATAGCGGCTCATTTACCGATCTCGTTATGGCGAGGCTCCTGTACAAATACAAGTTACCGCCCTGCTGGTATCGAGAGAGACCACTCAGGGAAATACAGGCATCCATCGAATCAAGGTGTTGCCAAGGTAACTTCTGACGATTTCACCATCGGACAGATACGTTGTTCAGTGCTAAAACCAGGACGTAGGGATCTGCCTGCGCTAACCCTGTCTTGTTCGCCCCTATGAGAGATTTTTATAGGGAATTACACCATGTCATCTATGCCACTCTGCGCCGCCCATCATCCTATGCCGGATTTTAACGGCGATGCTATCGCGCAATATATGCGCACCGATTTTATTACCCTGCCGGAAAGTCTCAGCGTGAACGGCGCCCGCGAATACTTTGTCTCCCAGCTCACGACGGATGATATTCCAGGCCAGGTTTTTGTTGTGGCTGGGAAAACGCTACGCGGGGTGTTATCCATCAAGCGCTTATTGCAGGAAAAAGATACATCGCTGAACATCAACCATCTTACGGACAGCTGTTTGTTTCAGGTTAATCCAGATGATGAACGGGCACAGGTCGTTGCCGAGTTAGCCGAACGCAAACTGGATCTGGTTGCTGTCGTTGAGAAAGGCGAGCTGGTCGGTTGTCTGATGGAAAAAGAGATCGCTCATCTGCAGGAAGATGATGTTACCGAAGATGTTCAGCTTCAGGGGGCGACGCTGCCGCTGGAAAAACCCTATCTGGAGATTAGTCCATGGACATTGTGGAAAAAACGCTCGGTCTGGCTTCTGTTGCTGTTTGTCGCAGAAGCCTATACCAGCAGCGTTCTTCAGCATTTTGAAGAGGCGCTGGAATCCGCGATCGCACTGGCCTTTTTTATTCCACTATTAATTGGTACTGGCGGCAACAGCGGTACGCAGATCACCTCGACGCTGGTACGTTCAATGGCGCTGGGGGAAGTACGGCTGCGCGATATGGGCCGGGTGATCCGCAAAGAAGTTTCAACTTCGCTGCTGATCGCTTTGACGCTGGGTCTGGCAGGCTGCTTGCGCGCCTGGATGATGGGTATCGGCATGGAAATCACGCTGATCGTCAGTCTGACGCTGGTCTGCATTACGCTGTGGAGCGCCGTGGTGTCATCAGTGATCCCCATGGTGCTCAAGCGTATCGGCATTGATCCCGCTGTGGTTTCCGCCCCGTTTATCGCCACGCTTATCGACGGTACCGGCTTGATTATCTACTTTAAAATCGCCCAGTATTTTCTTGGTCTGAACTAATGATAACGCCCGGCAGCTCAGGTTGTCGGGCGTCACTGTCAGGCAGGCATGTACACAGACATTAAAGTTGTCTCCTTTAACATGAAAAAGACTTTAAAGTTGTCTACTTCTTCAGATAGACCTACTTAACAGGATACTAAGTAGGTCATCTCCTTTCTCGCGTAGCATCTCTCGACGTTCACAGCAGAGGACACGTTTCAAAATGTCATCCAAAATTTTTTTCCATTATCTGACGTTGGGTGATTTTGATGGTCAGCGAGTAGAGGCTTTAACAATGTGGGTTGCCCTGAGCAAAGTAAGGGAAGTAGATGTACCAGAAATGTACGCGTTTCCTTGCATGAAGGGGGGCATCTTAAAGCTCATTGATTAAACAAACTCACTATGCCGCTACAAACAGCCCAAAACCGTCACTTGATAACGTGTTATTTAGATAAATTAATGCTCAGGGCTTTTAGCCAAACTGTCACTTGATGTAAGAATCCAGAACCTTCAGCACAACGTCCAGGTCTTCTTCTCGTTTCTGTTCTTCACTTTCATGAACAATATGTTCAGTCAAATGTCCTTTAATCACTTCACGCAATAAACCATTCACGGCACCACGTATGGCGGCTATTTGTTGCAGTACAGCGGCACATTCGTGAGGTTCATCAAGCATTTTTTTCAGCGCAGCAACCTGCCCCTGGATCTTGCTTGTACGTGCTTTCAGTTTTTGTTTATCGCGGATGGTATGTGACATGTGGGCTCTCACTCTCCTGGATATTTTATGTAACTATACCAGCGTTATTCTACTGGGGGGTAGTATATTTTACTGGGGGGGAGTAGAATCCGGCCTACACTTAATAACCAAGAATGATTCTCATGAACGAATTTACGACACTTCTTCAGCAAGGCAACGCATGGTTTTTCATCCCCAGCGCCATTCTGCTTGGCGCGCTTCATGGACTGGAGCCCGGGCACTCCAAAACAATGATGGCAGCATTCATCATTGCTATAAAAGGCACCGTACGTCAGGCCGTGATGCTGGGTGTCGCGGCAACATTGTCGCACACTGCAGTCGTATGGCTGATTGCTTTTGGAGGGATGTATATCAGTAATAAATTTACCGCAGAATCAGCCGAACCCTGGCTACAGATGGTCTCTTCAGTGATCATCCTTGGTACGGCTTTTTGGATGTTCTGGCGAACCTGGAGCGGTGAGAAAAACTGGCTGGAGGGAATGCAGGAGAATGAACATCATCACCATGACGAAACAAGGTTGATCGATACTGGCCATGGAAAAGTTGAACTGTCCATTTTTGAAGAAGGACAACTTCCCCACTGGCGGCTACGCACTCTTAGTGGCCAAAGATGGGCTTCTGAAGATATCTCATTAACCACACTTCGGGAAAACAGTACGATCTCTCAGACTTTTGAATTTGTTGATCATGGTGATTATCTGGAGTCAACATCTCCCATCCCTGAGCCTCACAGTTTCAACGTACGTCTGTCTCTGGGACATCGTGGTCATGTCCATGACTATGATGTGGCGTTCGCTGAACACGACCATGACCATGACCACTCTGAGCTTGATGGGCTGGATGTGAATTCGAAAGAGTATCAGGACGCTCACGAACTGGCTCATGCCAATGACATAAAACGCCGCTTCGACGGGAAAGAAGTAACCAACGGGCAAATCCTGATATTTGGACTGACAGGAGGGCTTATCCCTTGCCCGGCAGCTATAACTGTATTGTTGATCTGCCTTCAGCTTAAAGCGCTTACGCTGGGTGCCACACTGGTTGTTTGTTTCAGTATCGGCCTGGCATTGACCCTCGTAACGGTTGGAGTGGGTGCGGCGATCAGCGTTCGTCAGGTCGCCAAACGCTGGAGTGGCTTCAATACCATCGCCAGAAGAGCCCCCTATATTTCAAGCGCCCTGATTGCTGCTGTTGGGATTTACATGGGTATACATGGCTGGAATGGGCTGGTGCATTAACACCGGTACTGATGACACACACTCTGGGTACTTACAAAGTACATCCTAAGCGCCACCGTTGAGGTTATGAGCAGAAAAACCCGGAATATAAAGCTGCTCTTTCCGGGACTTGTTGCTGAGGCAGGGATTAAGTAACTGATTAAATCCATTCCCATAAGACTCAATGATAAATGAAAGAATAAAAAAAACGCTCCCGAATGGGAGCGTAAGCCAGTGACTTCGGCGTCAAATGAGGGTCTAACAAGTGGAGCTGCGGGTTAATTCTGGGTGATCTGGCTGCGATGCTTTTCAGCCTGCTGCTGATGAATAACGGAAGACTGACCATTATTCGCCTTCTCGTGCACAACAGCGGCTTTTTCATGCTCGTTCATTTCTGAAAATGACGTTGCTGATTCGTTGGTGGCCCCTGGTTTGCCTTTCATCATTTTTTTATGCATCTCCGCCATGTCCTGGTGGGCAGAAGCGTTGCCGTTTTGCATCATTTCATGGGACATTGCAGCCTGATCGTGTCCGCTCATATCCATCATTGTCATACTGTCTCCCTGAACAGCGCTTTTTTCAGAGGTTGACTGCATCTGATGGGCGGGTGCCTGGGCATTATTTACCTGGTCATGCATGTTCATTGTCTCTGCAGCCATGGCGGATGAAGCGACAGCCATAATGGCAACAAATGATACAAGGATCTTTTTCATGGTTGGGTCTCCGGTGTTTTCATACCCAAACAATCAACGGCTTATAACAGAGAAAGCATTTGATCTCAGGGCGGGTTATTCATCACTCCAGGAACCAGGCGATTGCGTTATCACTCTGCTCCTGATTTATGTATGATTATAAAAAACCGCCTCTGTTTATCGCGTGACTGAATGATGACAATTTTGTCACCTTCCAGGTTTCTCCTGAAGAACGGGATTAATCCATTAACAGGCGCACTTTGAACACAATTTCCCGCCCCTGCTGTTCTGCTGACAGCTCGCCGCCGTGAGCATGAATGATCGACCTTGTAATTGATAATCCCAGCCCCGCGCCTTCCGTGTTGTAGAACCTTGATGAGTCTGCGCGATAGAACCGGTCAAACAAACGTTCCAGATTAGCGGGAACCTGGCCGGACATCGTATTCGTAATCATCACGTTCACACAGTCACTGTCACGCTCAAGGTGTATCGCTGTACAGGTGTTATCGGGAGAATACTTGATTGCATTGGAAAGCAGGTTACTGAAAGCACGTCGGAGCATATCGCTGTCTCCGGCAACAACGCCCTCTCCTTCAACCGTGATTGTCTTTCCTGTTTCGTCTGCCAGGGGCTCGAACAACTCACGTAATTCATTCAGTTCGGCTGCCAGATCCACATCATGTTTATCCAGCCGCAGCAGACCATGCTCTGAACGTGCCAGAAAAAGCATGTCACTGGTCATTCGTGACAACCTTTTCAGTTCTTCCAGGTTAGCGAATAAAATTTCGCGGTAATGCGAAACATCCCTTTCCTTAGCCAGTGCAAACTGCGTCTGCATCATCAGATTACTGACTGGTGTGCGCAGCTCATGCGCGATGTCAGACGAGAAATCTGACAGTTTCCGGAATGCCCCCTCCAGGCGATCAAACATATTATTGAACTCCTGCATGGTCTCAGAGATTTCCGGCGGAGCCAGATCGGGATTTAGACGCTGATCCAGGCTGTGTACAGTCATGGAGGAAGCCAGACTGGTCATTTCCCGTAACGGTTTCAGACCAATACGTGTGGTCAGCCAGCCCAGAAAAACAGAAATAAAGACCAGACCGATATTGAACCAGAACAGCCAGGTACTGAGTTTGTCCATAAACAGGGTGTGATACCCAGTATCCGTGGCAACCGTAATGATGACATGTTTGCTTTTACCCTGTTCCGGCGTCACGGCAACCCGCCGCGAGATACTGCGGTACACGGTGTTATTTTCTTCCGTCTGGATCATATAGTCGAGAATATCACCCGACTTATTAAGCAGGACCGCTGGAACAACAGAATTTTTGGCATAGAGTTCAACAATTTTTTCATTTTCCATGTTTTTTATAGAAATGAATAAACCATTGTGCCCTACCATCGCATCGTTTATTTTTTCTGATAATGACTTAATATCCGTTTTGTTCCGGAACGTCTCTGTTTTAAGAAACTCTTCGGTGAGCTGAAGTTTACCTGTCAGAAAATCGCGGTCCTGATTATCGAAATAGCCATTAAGGGTGCTAATCAGGATAAAACTTGATAACCACCATACCGTAAGCATCACCGCAGAAAAAATCAGGCTCAGGCGTGTGGTCAGGGAAATTTTGAACCTCACTCTTCTCTGATCTCCAGGACATATCCGGCACCGCGAACGGTATGGATCAGTTTTGGCTCAAAGTCATCATCAATTTTACTTCTCAGACGTCTCACGGCGACATCAATCACATTCGTATCACTGTCAAAATTCATGTTCCAGACCAGGGACGAGATAAGACTCCTGGGTAACACTTCTCCGGTGCGTTGCAGCAGCAACTCAAGCAGAACGTATTCTTTACCGGTGAGATGGATCTTCTTCCCCGAACGGATCACGGTCCGGCGCACCATATCAACGGTCATATCGGCGATGGTGCAGACTGTTGCGGCCTGCGAGCGTGCCCGGCGCAGTAGGGTTCTTACACGTGCAACCAGCTCCGTAAAATCAAAGGGCTTAATCAGGTAGTCATCTGCGCCAAGCTCCAGTCCTTTCACTTTGTCCCGCACGTTGTCCTTTGCGGTTAAAAACAGGACCGGTTCTTCGTGCCCGGACTCCCTCAGTGCGCTGATGATTTGCCACCCGTCGAGGAAAGGCAGCATCACGTCCAGTATTATCAAATCATACTGTCCCTTCGACGCGGCCCCGAGACCATCGCGGCCATTATTAAAGAGATCGGCCTGATAGCCTTCCTCAACCAGTCCCTGCTGCAGGTAACGACCTGTTTTTTGTTCGTCTTCAACGATTAAAATACGCTGCATGGTCAACTCGCTGATATGAAAGTAAAAATCTCACGCATGAGCTTTGGCTGTCCCCTAGCTGACCTGAGACGGAGCAAGCATTCCGAGCCACGCTACGGCGCCCAGAATGATAATCGCAACAACGAATTCTGTCAGGATGCTGTTTCGCATCAGGGCAACGCTGCGATCATAATTCCCTTCCCTGACCATAACTTCAAGCCGGGGACCCAGGTGAAACCGGTTTGCTGCAGCCAGAAGAAGCATCAGAACAAACAGAGCCGTCTTGGCAAGCAATATCCTCCCCCAGGAACTGTTGAATAAGGGAGTTAAGTTACCCTCAGCAATATACAGATAGTTGACCAGCGCACTCAGGATCAGGGCTACAACAATCACCGTTCCTGCCGTGGCAAATTTTGCCAGGGAGTCAGATATCACAATGACGCTCTGTGCATTATGCTCGTTTCTGCGCATCAGCAGGATAGCAAATGCAACCAGAGCACCTGTCCAGGCACCTGCAGCACCGAGATGGGTCAGATCGCTCAGTAAATGGAGATAGTAATGCAGACCGTCATGCATAACGGCGTGTCCTCCCCAGGCAAGTGTAGCCAGCGCCACGCCCCCACTCATCGTCATCAGCAGGCAGGACAATACTCTCTTATTAGTGTAAAGGAACAAAGCACCGAGTGTGGTAAACAGGGCACAGAGCCTGACAATCCAGCTAATACCCACATCAGTTTCTTCTATCACCATCTCGATAACATGGATGGATAATTCTCTGAGGTCAGTTACTCCACTCATGGCATTAGATACCAGGAGCATATTAATGCCAGTAAGAATGATGCCTGTAACAACAGCAAAGGTTATAAACGACCTGAAATTAGTCAGGTTATAGGTTTCATGTCTGACACCGCTTATTCCATATATCTGAAAAAATGGCAATCCAAATATTACCATCAAATCCAGATAAAGAAGAAAACGAATAACAATCATAATCAGGTCGTTCATAATATTACTTCACTGTAAAGGTGTAATTACCGGTAATAGGGTGCGTATCTGAAGAAACCGCGCGCCAGTCAACACGATAAGTGCCAGCGGGTAAAGGCTCTCGCGGAATAATGACCATCGATTTAGGGTCAGCGCCTGGCGCCACTTTTGCCGCGACCGGCATCGGAGAATGTGATGACATGCCTTTCATACCCGTCATCGTTAATTTTGCACCTGAGAATTTCACGGTCAGATTTTCCGAGAAATTAAGCTGAATCTTTTCCGGGGCCGCTACGGCTGAATCAGCCTGTGGCACAGAGCTTTTTAATTCCGGATGGGCCATAGCAGAGAAAGCAACGCCCATAACGAGGCCACCTGTAAGAATGGCTTTATTTAAAATCGACATTTTATTTACCTGTTTAGTTGAGTGTTTTATATCAGTGCGTTAAAACCAGATTCTGGCTCCCGCCAGGAATACTACCTGATGGTCTTTCTCACCTTCTCTTTTCGCCATATCGGATGTTTTCCCGTAAAGTTGATTCCAGGAAACGCCTATATAGGGTGCAAACTCACGGCGTATTTCATAGCGCAGCCGGAGCCCCAGCTCTGTGTCAGTCAGTCCCCTGCCGCGACCCCGCGATTCATCATCCTGACTGTAGAAATTCACCTCATAGGATGGCTGGAGTATGAGCCGGTTAGTCAGTAAAACGTCGTATTCTCCTCCCAGACGAAGGGCTGCTTTTCCGCCATTACTGACAAAACCCGTAATTTCAGACTCAAAATTATAGAGTGCCAGCCCCTGAAAACCGACAGCAGCCCAGGTCCGGGCAGAAGCAGGTCTGAAATCCTGCCTGACACCCGCAACCAAATCCCACCATGGGCCAACCGCATGTCCCCAGAGTAACTGCGCTTCAGCCGCCTCCGTTTCCCCATTGCTTCGTTCACCTTCACTCTTTAGCCAAATCCGATCTGTGTCGCCTCCAATCCAGCTGTTAACACTCCAGCTGAAATTGTTGGTGTTATCCGACCGTTGCCATTCCAGTTGATCCAGCAGAACCAGATAATTAATCGCACTGTCGTGAATCGCATGCCCCTGTAAATTGCCGAATGCAGCCTTCCGGTCGGCATCGGTAACAGGCGGAATTGGCGTTCTGCTCTCAGTTACAATGGGCTCCATTGACGTCATCTCAGTGAAATTCTCATCTGCTGGCATCTGCATGGCAGACATGTCGTGCCCGGCGTGGGGATCTGCAGAGACGGAGCCCGCCGCAATAGAAAGCGGTGAGGTAAACAAACCGGCGACCAGAACAGGTATGGCCTTCAAATTTCTCTTCATTCGCATCATTCCTCCACCCGGACTTCACGAAACATTCCCATTTCCATGTGATAGAGCAAATGGCAATGATACGCCCAGCGGCCAAGCGCATCTGCTGTCACTCTGTAACTGCGTTTTGTACCAGGGGGAACATCTATTGTGTGTTTACGAACCATGAAATTACCGTTTTCATCTTCCAGATCGCTCCACATACCATGCAGGTGAATGGGGTGAGTCATCATGGTATCGTTGATCAGCGTGATCCTGAGCCGCTCACCGTATTTCAGCAGCACCGGTGCGGCATCTGAAAACTTGATTCCGTTAAATGACCAGGCAAACTTTTCCATGTGGCCGGTTAAATGCAGTTCTATGGTACGGCCAGGTTCACGTCCGTCAGGATCCTCAAAGCGGCTTTTCAAATCCGCGTACGTGAGAACCTTTCTTCCGTTATTTCGAAGACCAATACCCGGATCATTTAATTTCGGAGAGACGCTCATCGCCTGCATATCAACCAGTGGGTTATCCGTTTCTGACGCAGGATGACTTTGCATACCCGGCATTCCGGCCATCCGGGAATGATCCATACCGGCCATGCTGCTGTGATCCATGGGCGCGGAGGATGTCCCGCTATCCGGAAGGTCAGCACCGTCCATAGACATCATCTCTCCGCTGTTATCCATGCCTCCCATCTGGCTGTGGTCCATTCCTGCCATATCATGTCCCATTCCCCCCATACCCATATCTTCCATGGTCAACAGAGGACGGGGATCGAGGGGGGGAACGGCAGCACTTAACCCCTCTCTCGTGGCCAGTGTCCCTCGAGCGTAACCGGTCCTGTCCATGGATTGTGCGAAGATGGTATAGGCCTCACCCTGAGGCTCCACAATGACATCATAGGTTTCGGCAACGGCAATCCTGAATTCGTCAACGGTAACCGGGTTTACATACTGGCCATCTGCAGCCACGACCGTCATTTTCAGCCCGGGGATACGGATATCGAAATAGGTCATTGCCGAGCCGTTGATAAACCGTAAGCGTATCTTTTCACCGGGACGGAACAGTCCGGTCCAGTTTTTCAGCGGGGCCTGCCCGTTCATGAGATAGGTGTAGGTGTAGCCACTGACATCCGCGAGGTCAGTCGGATTCATTTTCATTTCAGCCCACATTTTCCGATCGGCAATGGTGGCTGACAGCCCCCTGGTATTCACGTCGCGGAAAAAAGAGCCAACGGTTGGTTTATTGAAATTGTAGTAATCCGACTGTTTTTTTAATTTTTTCAGCAGGCTGTGAGGATTTTCATCGGTCCAGTCAGACAACATGACCACATGCTCACGATCGTAAGCAAACGGTTCTGGCTCCCTGGCATCGATGATAATGGCACCGTATACCCCCTCCTGTTCCTGCAGACCGGAATGGCTGTGGTACCAGTAAGTCCCGTTCTGCTTAACCTTAAAGGTGTAAACGTAGGTATCATCAGGCTCTATGCCCATAAAACTCAGCCCCGGAACACCATCCATATTGGCCGGAAGAATAATGCCGTGCCAGTGAATGGACGTCTGTTCATTAAGACGGTTTTTGACCTTCAGGGTAATGGTGTCACCTTCTTTCCAGCGAAGAACGGGCCCCGGCAGGCCTCCATTGATTGTTTTGGCCTGACGCTCACTGCCCGTGATATTGACGGCCGTTTCACCAATGGTCAGGTCAAACTGAGTACCCTGCAGGGATGCGGCAACTGGCAGGCTCAGACTGGAACGCGCATTGAAACTCCATACGCCAAGACTTCCGGCTACGCCAGAGAGGGTTAACCCCTTCAGGAAAGTTCGTCGAGACGTTTTCAACAGCATGCGCATTCCCTTATTTAAAGTATGGTTACTGACAGAATTCGAGAACCGATTTAAATTAAATTACTGGTTCATCCACTTACAATGAAATGAATCTAGCACACCTTAAGAAACAAATTCATTACAATCGTGTAATGTACATAGCTGTATTACATTTACGTCATCTTCCCCACAGGTTGATTATTTTTATATATGATCATAAGGACATCTTTTATGTACCTCAGAAGGTAATTACACATGAATATATTAATCACGACCACTGCGTTTACAGCTTTATTTTGTGGGGCAGCTTTTGCTCAGTCCAGTGATATTGCCCATGAAGCACATCGATTTGTTAATAATGCCTCAGCCGTCAGTCATGTGAATTCCTCGACGCATGAAAACTTACCGGACAGGGTTAATAAAAACAACACGCCCTCATTCTCTGAAATGAATGAACATGAAAGGGCCATTGTTGCTCATTCATTTATGAACAACAGCGCGTCCTATGCGCATCAGAAAATGATTGAGGAACATAAAAAAATGCTGTCCGGCAGTGATGCAAATTCAAAGACCTCGTCTTCTTCTTTTAACGAACTGAATGCCGGAGAAAAAGCCGCTCTCGTGCATGAGCAGGTCAATAATGCCGGTGCGGAAGCACATCAGACGCAGGCAAGAAAGCTTCGCGGGCTGTATTCGACCAGGTAACTGCAGGCGGGTTAGTGCTTAGCGTCAGGTGCGCAGCAGGGCTTTACTGACGGGTTACGTAGCAGGACATGAGCCCCATATTGCTCTGCCGTAACCTGTTTCAGTCCCGTTAATCATCACCGTCGGGCTGGTCATACAGTTCCCAGAGCTTCAGGAGCAAACGGGAAACAAGATATGTTACAAAAATGACGACCATCAACGGTGCTCCCGATTAACTGACAGATGACACGCCTCCTGAAAACCCCTAGCATACGCCGCAGTGTTCATGCTAACGGCGAATTCCAGTAAATGTATTCTACCGATGTCGTAAAAGAAAATGCCTACCTTTCAGCCACCCGCTCGGGGCTGGAATCGAACGAGATCGCTACTCTTCAGCGCTCCTTGCCTTCCCGGTTTAATCTGCGGCATTTGAAAAAAAATGAATCATTAAAACTCGTACTGCAAAAGAAAGCGGGAAAATCACGTGTCGTGGCCTATAAATTTACGTCCGGTTCATTTAATTACACGGCGTATCGTATATCAGATAAAAAGTTCTATAACCTTTCCGATACTTCCGGGAAAGGCAGTCTCGATTATCCGTTACCGGCCACAGCAAGACTCAGTTCGCCTTTCAATCCTGCAAGGCTTAACCCGGTATCGGGAAAAGTGAGTCCCCATAATGGCATTGATTATTCCATGCCCATGAACACGAAAATAGTCAGCGTCATCGACGGAAAAATCACCCGGGCCGAATACAACAGTACCATGGGATATTTTGTTGAAGTAACGGGAAAAGCCGGTGTTAAAACTCGCTATCTCCACCTCAATAAAATACTCGTTACTAAAGGGGCCAGGGTTACACGGGGAGGTGCTATTGCGTTATCCGGTAACAGCGGACGTTCATCCGGTCCTCATCTGCATTACGAGCTGGTCATCAATAACAACCCTGTTAACTCTCTGGCGTTCCGGGCAGCGGCACCCGCTGATAACAAACTCGAACAGCATGCCTTTGCGCATGCCAGAGACTACGAACGATACCTGGACTGATAACGGGACCGCGACGCGGCCCCGTCTGCCGGATTAATTTTTTTTATCGTTTTCACTTCCGTGATGTTGATGATCCCCATGCCCTCCGTGGCCGTGGAAAAGATGCATTAGCGGGCAGACCAGCAATAACAGATATGGCCAGTAACCTGCCACATGTGACCAGTGTTCGCGCAGGAGGGCAAATGCCGCGATCGCGGCGACAGCAATAAGCGCATAGGTGGTACTTTTCATACTGGACTCCTTCTGTTCGTAACTGACCCTTCACTCAGTGTTATTTCCCGAGCCTGACACTTTTCAGACGCAACGCATTCACAATGACGCTGACGGAGGAAAGAGCCATGGCCGCCGCCGCAATAACTGGCGACAGCAGTATTCCATACACAGGATAAAGCAGACCTGCAGCCACAGGCACGCCAAGTGCGTTGTAGATAAATGCAAAAAACAGATTCTGACGGATATTTTTCATGGTGATCTCTGACAGATGACGGGCCCTGTTCAGTATCATCAAGTCGCCTTTGAGAAGGGTGACTCCGGCACTTTCAATTGCCACATCTGTACCCGTTCCCATGGCTATACCCACGTCAGCCGCTGCCAGCGCCGGGGCATCATTCACACCGTCTCCGGCCATCGCAACCACATGGCCAGACTCTTTCAGTCGGGTTATCACTGCTTTTTTGCCATCCGGCAGAATTCCGGCTTCAACCTCATCTATTCCCAGTTTCCGTGCGACTGCTTCAGCAGTAAGCTGGTTATCCCCGGTGAGCATAACAATGCGGATCCCCGCCTGACGCAAAGCTTTAAGCGCATCCGGCGTGGTTGTTTTCACGGGATCCGAGATAGCTATCAGGCCTGCAAGGTCCCCGTCTGTGGCCACATAGATAACGGTAGCGCCTTCCATCCGCAACGTATCCGCAACGGCCTTTTGATTATCAATAACGATACTGTTTTCCTGCATAGCCAGTTCATTACCAATAACAACCCGTTGACCTTCGACATCGCCTGAGACACCTTTACCCGACGGTGCATCGAAATGAGTGACTGCGGGTATTGCGATCCCCTTTTCCTGTGCTGCTTTAACTACTGCCATACCCAGCGGATGCTGCGAGCCTTTTTCCACTGCGGCTGTTACACGCAAAAGAGATGTTTCCCCACCCGGATTGAGACTGATAATCCCTGTCACCGTAGGCGAACCTTCCGTGAGCGTGCCTGTTTTGTCGACAACCAGCGTGTCCACTTTTTCAAGACGCTCAAGGGCTTCGGCATTCCTGATTAACACCCCGGCCTGGGCTCCTTTGCCCACCCCCACCATTATCGACATCGGCGTGGCCAGCCCCAGCGCGCAGGGACAGGCAATAATCAGGACCGACACAGCCGCAATGAGACCGTGCGCCATCCTGGGCTCGGGCCCCCAGACAGACCAGATCACGAAAGCAACAACCGCGATAAGTATCACCAGAGGAACAAACCAGCCTGAAACGCTGTCAGCCATTCTCTGGATGGGGGCACGCGAACGCTGTGCATCAGCGACCATCTGAACAATTCGTGAGAGCATTGTTTCATCACCGACTTTCTCTGCACGGATGATGAGACTCCCTGTCTGATTAATGGTCCCCCCGATGACAGGGTCACCCTCCGTTTTGGTAACCGGCATAGATTCCCCGGTCACCATCGATTCATCAACGGTTGTTTTGCCTTCGATCACAATACCGTCGACCGGAATACTCTCTCCTGGTCTGATGCGGAGCTTATCGCCAGGCAGAACATCTTCCGCATTAATATCCGTTTCATGACCGTCATGATCCAGCCGCCTGGCGGTTTTGGGGGCAAGATTCAGTAGTGCAGTAATGGCACCTGAGGTTTGTTCCCGTGCCCGCAGCTCAAGAACCTGTCCCAGCAGAACAAGCACCGTAATAACTGCTGCGGCTTCAAAATAAACGGCCACCAGGCCATCCATGTTTCTGAACGATGCAGGAAACCAGGAGGGGAAGACGGTTGCAATGACGCTGTACACCCAGGCTACGCCGGTGCCCATTGCAACAAGGGTAAACATATTCAGGGAGCGGTTACGTAACGACATTCCGGCCCGGGCGAAGAATGGCCAGCCACACCACAACACGACAGGAGAGGCCAGAAGCAGCTGCAGCCATGTGTTGTACTGTGGCGGTACTGTATTCCTCAAGGCGGGAAACAGATGAGATCCCATTTCGAGTACCAGAACCGGAAACGCCAGCAACAACCCCAGCCAGAAGCGTCTTGTCATGTCGCGAAGTTCATCACTTGGCCCCGTGGATGCCGTAGCTACGAGCGGCTCCAGTGCCATTCCACAGACAGGACAGCTTCCGGGACCACTGCGGCGTATCTCCGGGTGCATCGGACATGTCCACACACCTTCAGAATTCTCTTTCTCCGCCTGGTGGTGAGGCTGTTTTATCTGATCAGGGCTGACTTCGTGATGATCGTGGTGATGGTGATGGGAATGTTCACTGGCATCTTCGGTAAGATAACGATCGGGATGGGCTTTAAATTTACTCTCACAGCTGGCGGAGCAGAAATAAAGTTGATGGTCCTGGTATCGAATGCTGCTGTGCGCCCTGTCGGGCAGGATGTCCATCCCGCACACGGGATCTCTCACCTTATGCAATACGTGGCCCTCGTCCGGGGATAATGTCTGCTCAGAAGCAGTCTGGTTGTTGTGTTGCACTGCATTGTCATTTTTCACAGTAACTCTCCTTATGCATACCGAAGCATCTTCTGTCTTCAGGGTATGTCATGGATGCGATTACCACGAATGCCGCCGGCATAAGAGTGCCTGCTGCCGGCGTCCCGTTATCAGCCGTTCCGCTGACTATTCGATTCGCTGGAAGACTTTTTTACTTCCATCCGGTGAGAATGCGATAACATCGTAAGCCTCTTTTCGGGCTCCCATCTCCATTCCAGGACTTCCTGCTGGCATACCGGGGGTGGCGAGACCGTATATACCTGAACCAGACTGCATTGCCTTATGTATCGTTGTCGCAGGCACATGGCCTTCAATGATCAAATTACCGGCAACCGCGGTATGACAACTTCGCAGTCCTGCAGGAATAGCATGCTTTTCTTTCAGGGCTGACAGCACCTGATCATTCATGACGTGAGTTCGTACTTCAAACCCGTCTTTTTCTATCGCCTTGCCCCACAGGGAACAACAGCCACAGTTTTCAGATTTGTACATATCAATCACTTTTTCACTCGCCATCGCGGGCAGTGAAAGGCCGAGAGCCAGCGCCATCAGAACCACTTTTTTCATACTCACCTCTGTATATTATCGATTTAAACCCTGACGTCAGGGTGAATCAGTAAAGAAGGACACCCACAGGGGGTGCCCTTTCAGGTTCAGGACACGCTTTTTTTATGTCTGCGCAGCCAGATTAATTTGTAGGCGGCAGGAATAATGAACAGGGACAGCAGCGGAGCCGTGATCATCCCACCAATCATGGGTGCCGCGATACGGCTCATGACTTCTGAACCTGCACCGGTTCCCCAGAGTATTGGCAGCAGACCCGCAATGATCACCGCCACGGTCATGGCTTTCGGCCGGACACGCAGTACGGCACCATGATAGAGGGCTTCATCAAGGCCTTCCGGTGTGAACGTCTCTTTACGGGACAATTCCGGGTGCGCTTCAATGGCATGACGCAGATACATCAGCATGACCACGCCAAACTCTGCTGCCACCCCGGCCAGAGCGATAAACCCCGTTCCGGTTGCGACTGACATATGGAAGCCCTGCCAGTACAGGAACCATATCCCGCCAACCAGGGCGAACGGCAGGCTCATCAGGATCAGCAGGGCTTCATCAACCCGGCGGAATGCCAGATACAACAGGATGAAGATGATCATCACCGTCATCGGCACCATCAGCTTCAGTTTCTTGTTGGCATGCTCAAGCAGTTCAAACTGTCCGGAGAATGACACGCTGGTACCCGGTCTCAGTTTCACTTTCTGACTGATCGCCGTTTTAATGTCATTAACCACCGACACCATATCCCTGCCGCGCGCGTCAATGTAAATCCAGCTGGCTGGACGGGCATTTTCCGTTTTCAGCATAGTCGGCCCGGAAACGACCTTAATATCCGCAACATCGCCCAGCGTGATCTGCTGCTTCATCGGGGTCAGGATCGGCATCTGTTTCAGGGCCTGCGGGCTGTTCCGGTAATCCTGCGGATAGCGGATATTAATCGGGTACCGGGCCACGCCTTCAACCGTTTCCCCTACCGTCGCGCCGCCGATGGCTGATGAGATGAACAGCTGCACATCGCCCACCGTCATTCCGTAGCGGGAGGCTTTTTCCCGGTTGATATCCACATCAATGTAGCGCCCGCCTTCCAGTCGCTCTGCGAGAGCAGACACTACGCCGGGTACGGTTTTGGCGACCGCTTCGATACTCTGCGCCGTTGCATCGATATCGGACAGAACCGTTCCGGACACCTTGATACCTATCGGGCTTTTGATCCCGGTTGAGAGCATATCAATACGGTTACGGATTGGCGGCACCCAGAGGTTTGCCAGCCCCGGTAAACGGACGGTCCTGTCGAGTTCTTCAATAATCTTGTCAATCGTCATGCCTGGACGCCACTGATCCTCAGGTTTGAGCTGGATCGTGGTTTCAACCATTTCGAGCGGTGCGGAATCCGTGGCGGTCTCTGCTTTACCGGTCTTGCCAAATACAGAGGCCACTTCAGGAACGCTTTTGATTAACTTGTCCGTCGTCTGCAGGAGCGCTGCAGCTTCAGCCGGAGAGACACCCGGCAGGGTCGACGGCATATACAACAGGTCGCCCTCGTTAATCTTCGGCAGAAACTCACCGCCCACCTGGCTCAGCGGCCAGATAACGGTGAAAATGGACAAGGCCGCAACCAGCAGGGTTGTTTTTGGCCAGTGGAGAACCCGCAACAGCAATGGATGATACGCTTTGATCAGTACCCGGTTCAGGGGGTTACTGGTCTCTGCAGGAATTTTCCCCCGGATCCAGAATCCCATCAGAATCGGAATGACGATGATGGCCAGCACGGCCGCGCCCGCCATGGAGTACGTTTTCGTGAATGCCAGCGGGCCAAACAGACGTCCTTCCTGACCTTCCAGGGTAAAGATAGGAATAAAGGACAGGGTGATGATCAGCAGGCTGATAAACAGTGCGGGTCCCACTTCAACGGAGGCATCGGTAATCACCTTCCAGCGGGTGGCGTTGTCAATCTGCTCACCCGGATGCTGATGATCCCACTCCTCAAGCCGCTTATGCGCATTCTCAATCATCACAATGGCGGCATCCACCATCGCACCGACGGCAATCGCTATCCCTCCCAGCGACATGATATTGGCGTTCAGTCCCTGGAAGTGCATGACGATAAAGGCGATACACAGACCAAGCGGCAGAGAGATAATCGCCACCAGGGCAGAACGTACGTGCCACAGGAACAGGGCACAGACGATGGCCACCACGATAAACTCTTCCAGAAGTTTGGAACTGAGGTTATCAATCGCCCGGTCGATGAGCTGGCTGCGATCGTAGGTGGTCACGATTTCAACGCCTTCCGGCAGGCTGGCCTTCAGCGTCTCAAGTTTATCCCTCACTGCCGTGATAACGTCGCGTGCATTTTTACCCGACCGCAGGATCACCACGCCGCCAGCGACTTCGCCCTGGCCGTTCAGCTCGGCAATACCACGCCGCATTTCAGGCCCGGTCTGCACGCGGGCAACATCCCGCAGATAAACCGGCACGCCGTTCTCGCCTGTTTTCAGGACGATGTTATTAAAATCATCAATGCTCTGAAGATAACCGCTGGCACGGACCATATACTCAGCTTCGGCCATTTCAACGGATGAGCCACCGGCCTCCTGGTTAGACGATTCAAGGGCCTGTTTCACTTCGGGCAGGCTGATACCATACTGAGACAGTTTTACCGGATTGACCTGAATCTGGTACTGTTTCACCACGCCGCCAACCGAAGCGACCTCAGCCACGTTCGGGATGGTTTTCAGCTCAAATTTCAGGAACCAGTCCTGCAGAGAACGCAGTTCTGAAAGGTCGTGTTTTCCGCTGCGATCGACAAGGGCATATTCAAATATCCAGCCCACCCCCGTGGCGTCCGGACCGATTTCAGAACTCACACCGGCGGGCAGTTTTCCCTGTACCTGGTTCAGGTACTCCAGCACGCGGGAACGGGCCCAGTACAGATCGGTGCCGTCTTCAAAAATGACATACACATACGAATCACCGAACTGTGAAAAACCACGCACGGTTTTTGCGCCAGGCACGGACAGCATGGTGGTGGTAAGTGGATAGGTGACCTGGTTTTCTACAATC
Organism: Citrobacter sp. FP75; assembly: GCF_018342065.1. GTDB lineage: Bacteria > Pseudomonadota > Gammaproteobacteria > Enterobacterales > Enterobacteriaceae > Citrobacter. Next base: position 161,749 of record NZ_JAFDOE010000004.1, read on the forward strand.
TGCGGGGCCTGGCCGGGATAGCTGGTTTTGATAATGACCTGCACATCTGACAGGTCAGGCAAGGCATCGACAGGCGTGTTAATAATCGTCCATGTGCCCCAGATGCTGAGAAACAGGGCCCCCATCATGACCAGGAAACGGTTGGCGACAGAGCGCCGGATAATCCATTCAATCATCGTCGTCTCCTCAGTGCCCTGAATGCATATTTACAGGCTGGTCAGACATTGCTGGCATACTGCTTTCTGTTTTTTCAGGGTGGCGCATACGTTCCAGTGCGCCCGTAATATTGGCTTCAGAGTCAATGAGGAACAGGCCACTGACCACCACGGTATCGCCTTCATTCAGGCCGGAGCCGATGCCGGACTGTTGCTGTGACTCATGCAGAACGTGGATCTGTTTCGGCACAAACTTGCCTTCATCATCAACAGTAATCACGCGCTGTTCTTTGCCGGTATCGATAACGGCCTGGCTTGGTATCAGCAGCATCTCCTGGCTTCTGGTATTCAGTTTCAGATAGGCATTCATGCCCGGCTTGAGAAACTCATCCTTATTAGAAACCTGGAGACGGACCTGAAGCGTACGGGTTGTCTGATCCACGCTGGGAAGAATATTCCATTTTTCGACATGGAATGTTTTATCCGGATAAGCCGGTACCGAAATTTCAAACTGCGACGTATCTTTCAGCAGATAGGCGATAGATTCTGGCACTGCAGCGCTGATCCAGACCGGGTCCATTCCCTGAATCTGAGCCACCACCTTATCTTTCGAAATATTCATGCCGGTGCGCAGGTCAAATGCAGTAATGACACCATCAATAGGTGCTTTAATGGTAAAACGGGTCTGAATGCTCCGGGTAGAACGCAGTCTCTGAATATCCTCTTCCGGCATACCTGCCAGGCGAAGCCGTTCCAGAACGCCTTTAATTTGCGTGGAAGTACCACCGGTGCTGGATAACAGAAGGAATTCACTCTGTGCTTCCACCCAGTCCGGAATGGTAATATCGATAAGTGGCGTCCCCTTCTTCACATGATCGCCAATCGTCATGGGGTAGACTTTTTCGACAAACCCGTCAGAACGCGCCTGCACAATAACAAACTGATACTCGTTATAGCTGACATTAGCCGGGATTGTCTGAGAATAATTCAGCATTCCTCGCGTGACTTTTTGCGTTTTTAATCCCAGATTCTGAACCTGGGTTGGGTCGATACGGATCCCGCCACTGCTTTTATCGCCACTGTCATCAGCATATTTTGGCACCAGGTCCATATCCATAAAGGGCGATTTTCCGGGTTTATCAAATTTGGTATCCGGTTTCATTGGGTCATACCAGAAAAGCACCTTTCGTTCCGGTGCCTTTTGTTCTGTTTTTTCTGTCTTTTGTGCTGAGTTTACATACTGCCAGGCAGTAACCGATATCAGCCCCCCTGCTATGAGGCTGCTGATAATTATTGCAGCATATTTTATCTTTAAAGAAGCCATACAATTTTCCGCTAAAAAATCAAAACACCTGGCATATGCGCCTGACGGTTAACTCACACATATACCTATGTGAATGTACAGGCGCACAGGATGTAATCGCTCCGGACAGCCAATCAGGACTGCGTCACGTTAATGCTTTTGAGTAAGGAGATATTGCCCTGCTGAATAAACGAGAAATCGACATGGTTGCCTGTTTTCAGGGCATTAATAGCATCGTCTGCATTAACAAAAGTAAAGCGCATGGTCATTGCAGGCCAGCCCACCGCTGGAATTGCTTCATGCGAAATGGTGATTTTCTTAGTATTCATATCAATGTCTTTAACGACACCGGTGCCCTTGATAACTTGCTGTACCGAAGCATCACTGGCAGTATTCATATCGCCATGCTGATGTGTTTCAGCATGAAGACCGGTAGAAAACATGACAGAGAAGGCACCAAATAAAACGGCTTTAAGTGAATTACGCATTTTAATTTCCTGATTAATTAAATAAATTTACTCTACCCAACCGCCACCCAGCGCGGTAAACAGATTAATTTCGTTAACCTGCCGGGAATAGGTAAGATCGAGAATGGTTTGCTGGGTAGCGAAGAGGGAACGTTCTGCATCCAGCACTTCGATGTAACTGACAGCACCACTTGCATACAATCCTCTGGCACGCTGTAGAGTTATCTGTAGTGAATCAAGATAACGCTGCTGTGACTCAAGTTGCTGGCTAAGGCTGTCGCGCAGCGCAAGCGTGTCGGAAACATTTTTAAAGGCTGACTGAATTTTTTGTTCGTAATTAACCACCGACTGTTGCTGGCGAATTTCAGCCAGCTTCAGATTGGCTTTATTCCTGCCAGCATTAAATATAGGAATTTCAATTTTAGGGATAAAATTCCACATTCCACTTCCTGACGTAAACAGGCTGGACAGCTCCGTACTGCTTGCGGAAAGACCACTGGTCAGGGTAATGGAGGGGAAAAAGGCCGCTCGCGCTGCGCCAATATTGGCATCAGCCGCTTTCAGCTGATATTCCGCTTCCATAATATCCGGTCGCTGCAGCAAAATTTGTGAAGACAGATTTGGTGGCAATTTTACTGGGGCTATCTCCCCGCCTTTCATCCCTTTTTCTGACGGAAGTGCGCGGTACGTTCCCAGCACCAGTTGCAGGGCATTGTTTGCCTGAGCCAGATCGCCTTCTCGTTTGGCTATTTCGGCGCGGGTACTTTCGATTTGTCCTCGCGCCTGTTCAAGTGCCAGAACGTTCGTACTCCCGGTCACGAGCTGCTGCTCAACGAAAGCATAGGACTGTTGATAATTTTTCAGCGTTTCCCGCGCAATACGAAGTTGTTCGTACGCCAGTTGCTGGCTGAAATAGCTTTGTGAAACGTTGGATACCAGCAGGATGTGTACGGCCCGACGGGCTTCTTCGCTGGCAAAGTAGTTCTGGCGATCAGCATCACTCATGTTCTTAAGTTTGCCGAAAAAATCGAGCTCATAACTGAACTTCAGACCTGCGTCGTACCCCTGTGTGGTCGGCTTGTCACCTTTCAGACCACCGCTGTATGTGATCCCGGATGAGGCATTCAGCTGGGGATAACGATCTGCATCCGTGACGTTGAACTGGGCCCGGGCCTCTTCAACCTTCAGTGCAGCCATTCTCAAATCACGGTTATTAGTCAGGGCTTCAGTAATCAGCCGGGTGACCTGGGGATCGACAAAAAAGTTACGCCAGCCCGTATCCTGATAGCCATTCACCGCTGGCGTCAGGCTGTTACGGGACAGTGAAAACTGCTGGGGTACCGGTGCTGCCGGACGCTGATATTCAGGCGCCAGAGAGACACAACCAGCCAGAATGAAGATTGTGCTGATGCTGAGTAGTTTTAATTTGAACATATTGCTTCTCGTCCAGGCAGACCTGGTAAATGGTTCAAATGAAGTTCAGAGTATTACCAGGGTTACTTTACAGAATGCACTCTGTTTGTCGGGTGACAGAATAATGACAATGTTGTCATTTTTACGGTAATTCGTTGATTACGATCGTGTGCGCAATAGAATGACATTAGCAGCCAGACGGGGAGCAAGATGAAAATATTGATCGTCGAAGACGAAATTAAAACAGGTGAATATCTCAGCAAAGGGCTTACAGAGGCAGGGTTCGTAGTGGATCACGCTGATAATGGTCTTACCGGATATCATCTCGCCATGACAGCCGAGTATGATTTAGTCATTCTGGACATCATGCTGCCTGATGTGAACGGCTGGGATATCATCCGCATGCTGCGCACTGCCGGAAAGGGTATGCCGGTCTTACTACTGACGGCCCTCGGCACGATCGAACACAGGGTCAAAGGACTGGAACTGGGTGCGGACGATTATCTGGTTAAACCCTTTGTGTTTGCCGAACTGCTGGCCCGGGTGAGAACCCTTCTGAGGCGGGGAAACACGATGATCACGGAAAGCCAGTTTAGGGTGGCTGATCTCTCGATGGATCTCGTATCCAGAAAAGTCAGTCGCGCCGGAAACCGCATTGTGCTCACCAGTAAAGAGTTCAGCCTGCTGGAATTTTTCATTCGCCATCAGGGCGAGGTTCTTCCCCGTTCCCTGATTGCCTCTCAGGTCTGGGACATGAATTTTGACAGCGACACTAACGCGATTGATGTCGCCGTAAAGCGACTCCGCGCTAAAATAGACAACGATTACGGGACAAAGCTGATCCAGACTGTCCGGGGCGTGGGCTATATGCTGGAGGCCCCGGATGCATAGCAAACCTTCCAGGCGCCCTTTCTCACTCGCCCTGCGGCTGACCTTTTTTATCAGCCTGTCCACGATACTGGCTTTTATCGCCTTCACCTGGTTTATGCTGCATTCTGTTGAAAATCATTTTGCCGAGCAGGATGTCAGCGATCTTCAACAAATCAGCACTACCCTGAACCGTATACTGCAGTCCCCGGTGGATCCGGATGAAAAAAAAGTAAGCAAAATAAAGGAGTCGATTGCCAGCTACCGCAACGTTGCCCTTTTGCTCCTCAATCCCAGGGGGGAAGTGCTCTTTAGTTCAGCGCAGGGGGCGGCACTACACCCGGCCGTGAATTCCGCAGATTTTAGCGAGCACAGCCGCGCACGGGATGTCTTTCTCTGGACGGTGGAGGATCCTGCGAGACCGATGGATACCGGGTCTGAAATGAAGATGGAAACATACCGGATTATCGCCTCCTCTGGCCAGGCGATATTTCAGGGCAAACAGCAGAATTATGTCATGCTGACTGGCCTCTCCATTAATTTCCATCTCCATTACCTCGATGCGCTGAAAAAAAATCTGATTGCGATCGCCGTCGTGATAAGCCTGCTGATTGTTCTGATCATTCGCATCGCTGTCCGTCAGGGGCACCTGCCCCTTCGTAATGTCAGCAATGCCATTAAAAACATCACCTCCGAGAATCTTGATGCGCGGCTGGAACCGACACGCGTTCCCATTGAGCTGGAGCAACTGGTTATCTCGTTCAATCATATGATTGGAAAGATTGAGGACGTCTTTACCCGCCAGGCCAATTTCTCTGCCGATATCGCGCATGAGATCAGAACGCCCATCACCAATCTGGTGACGCAGACTGAAATCGCACTGAGTCAGGATCGAACCCAGAAGGAACTTGAGGATGTCCTCTACTCCAGTCTTGAAGAGTATAACCGGATGACCAAAATGGTCAGCGACATGCTGTTTCTGGCACAGGCGGACAATAACCAGCTTATACCTGACAGGGTCCGTTTTGACCTCAGAGCAGAAGTCATGAAAGTCTTCGAGTTTTTCGAAGCCTGGGCCGAAGAACGCAATATCACGCTCAAATTTAACGGGATGCCCTGCCTGGTTGAGGGAGATCCACAAATGTTCAGAAGAGCGATCAATAATCTGTTATCCAATGCCCTGCGTTATACCCCGGAGGGACAGGCCATCACCGTCTCAATAAGAAAGCAGGAGAGCTTTTTTGACCTTGTGATTGAAAATCCAGGGAAACCGATCCCTGAAGAACATTTATCAAGGCTGTTTGACCGTTTTTATCGGGTGGATCCATCCAGACAACGAAAAGGAGAAGGCAGCGGCATCGGCCTTGCGATTGTGAAGTCAATCGTGGAAGCACATCACGGAAGAGTGCAGGTGGAATCAGACGTACGCTCCACGCGTTTTATCTTATCCGTGCCCAGACTGGAGAAAATGATCCCGGAAACCCAATGCTGAAAATAAAGATGTAAATGACAAAGATGTCATTAGCCTGTCATGCAGCAAACAGAAGCCATTCGATATAATTAGTGCAACTTATCAGGAAGGCTGGATTGCTTCATCAATACCCGGCGTCAGAGTACGCCAGGAAATGAATATCCAGCCCTCTTCCGGAGAAATAAACGCTGCCGAACCTGTTTCAGTTATGGAACTGAAAACACCGGTTGTACTTCCCCGGACATCACTAATTCAGAAATGGAGAGTTATCATGAAAAATATCGTATTAGCATCTTTGCTGGGCTTTGGTTTAATTTCATCGGCCTGGGCCACTNTCATTTTCCGCATGCTGGTATTCTCTTTGATAAAAAAGTTTGGAAAAAAGGATGTAAATATATTTGGAAGAGAATTACTCATCATTTTTTCACTATATAGCCTTGCTCAAAAAGTTCTGACAACTTAGTAAGTCACGGCCTGGACTAACCACACATCAATAGATATTATAAGTATTGCCGCCGATATTCTGAAGGCGTTAAACCCGTTTGCTTCTTAAACGCGGTATTAAAGACCGATTTAGAGTTAAAGCCTGAGGAATACATAATATCAAGAATGGTCCGCTTATCTTCCGGCATTGCCAGGAGTTTTTTAGCGTGCTCTATTCGGTACTCGCTGATAAACGTAAAAAAATTCTGCTGAAACCCGTTGTTGATAATGGCTGACAGATCGTGCGGCGAGAGTTTTAACTGATGCGCAAGCTGGCTTAAGGACAGGGTGGAATCCAGAAACGGCTGATTCCGGTGCATAAATTCTGCCACCTTATCCACCTGTTCAGCCCCCCGTAACTGCGGTGCTTTAACCGGCTGAATATTCTCCAGCAGGATTTCATCTGCCTGCGTTAGCCCCATAAACGCAGCGGGTTGCCGCAGCGCACAAACTAATAACGTATTAATAAATGCAAACCCCGCTATGCTGACAACGGGCAGTACCCAACTCGTTTTATCGGTTAGCCTGAACAGATAGAAAAACAGGCAGCAAATAATACTGACTATCCAAAGTCCCGAATAACCTGACAGCAGGAAGCGGAGCCAGAGCATTTGCTGGCTGGCAATATCGGAATAAAGATGCTGAATATCCGAATTAAATGACCGCAAACGTCTGAGGGAATAGCCAAGCCAGCCGAGAAATACCCCGTGATAGGCCAATGCAAGGGGCAGTGATACTGGCATGCCCGGTAAATCCTGCTGCTGTAAGAGCGTTATTTTTGCTGAGTCAGATAACGGAACGTACAGCGTGAAAAACACAATAAGGCCAGTAGCAAACGGGATTAAGTGTACAGCATGAGCTGGCCGGATTCGAAAATGGCGATACATCAGCGAACGGGTATACAGATAGATGGCCGGTGGCTGAAGCAGAGAGATAAGCGTACCGATATAGGCGTAGTTCGGGTGTAAAAAACTCACGCCGCTACCATAGAGGAAAAGTTCACCAAAACCGGCGGCAAGGGTCAGCAGAACGATCACCAATAGCCGGTTGCTGACTTGTATGATGTTAGACGGCAAAAGAAGAAAAACAGAGAGCAATGCAGCCTGCATCATTCCTGCTGCCAGAAGAAAAACAGATAGATCATTCAGCATGCACGAGCACCAACAATTTAAAACGAGATATGAGAAACGGACGCCACACACGCTTCGTGTCAGCAGAACGTTCGACTTTACGTTTCATACGTTCGAATTTATCAATTCGAACGACTCCCGGGTTACTCGCCAGTACTCTGCAACCAAATCGGCAGAGGACTGAAATTCTGCCTCCTTTAAACACAAAAAAGCAGATGAACAGGTCGAAAGAGACCCGGGGGTATTAATATGAAAAAGCAGAAAAAGACCAGAACATCCCTGTGCGCAAGCATTATGTTCCTTGCGGGAATGACCGTAAGCACAACGGCGTTTGCCCACTGCGACAGCATGGATGGGCCTGTGATCACCGAGGCTAAAAGCGCCCTTCAGGCGCGTGCGTGATGTTACCCCATTATTAAAATGGGTACCAGAAAACCGTGAAGATGACGTCAGAAAGGCGTTTGACGAAACAATGAGTAAACAAGGCAGCAGTCAAACCTCTCAGGAAAAGGCCCAGCAAAAGCTTTTTACCACCCTGGTACGTATTCACCGTGAAGCGGAAGGTGCATCGTTTACCGGTGTAAAATCGGCAGGTCATATTCCTGTTATTGTACAAGAGGCTGATGCCGCACTTCGCACCAACAGTGTTGATAGCCTGGTGGCAAAGGTGACCGCTAACATTGAGCATGCTATCCGGGAAAAATTTACCAAAGCCGAACTCAGTAAGCAGCAGGCGAATCAATCGGTTAAGCAGGGACGCGAATATGTAAATGACTACATTCACTACATACATTTTGTCGAGGAAATAAACGAAATGGCGGAGGGTAGAGCGCCCGATACGGAGCATCAGCACTAATCATCATGCCCTTCAGAGATGCCTTTACGGCATCTCTGAACCGCGACGCTAAGGCTGTGCGAAAACGCAGCTCACCGTGCTAACCGTTGAACGATACTGAACGTTTCAGGAGCATCGTTGTGACGGTTAGCTTCGGCTAGACAACCATAATATATTGATAAACAGGGAGCGGGATTCTGGTCTGAACCGAGGGCCTCAGCTTTGCCCTACGTCACTGCAACGAAACGACTAAAATCATGGTCAATGACCAGCCCAACGGCGTCACCTTTATTGGAGATAGCGCCAACTGGTGCAAACATTCTATCATCAATGTCATTCAGAAATGGAGAGTTATCATGAAAAATATCGTATTAGCATCTTTGCTGGGCTTTGGTTTAATTTCATCGGCCTGGGCCACTGAAACCGTGAATATCCATGATCGCGTCAACAATGCACAGGCTCCTGCTCACCAGATGCAGTCTGCTGCGGCTCCTGTCGGGATCCAGGGGACTGCTCCTCGTATGACCGGTATGGACCAGCATGAACAGGCCATTATTGCTCATGAAACCATGACGAACGGCTCGGCGGATGCGCACCAGAAAATGGTGGAAAGTCATCAGAAGATGATGGGAAATAACACGGTATCCACGACCGTCCCGTCAACGTCTTACGCGGCGATGAATGAGCATGAAAGAGCAGCGGTTGCCCATGAATTCATGAATAACGGGCAATCCGGCCCACATCAGGCCATGGCCGAAGCGCACCGCCGCATGATCAATGCAGGCTGAATGCGACGGTAGTATCCGTGCTGTTACCTTTTCCCTGATAGATTTTCCTGAAACAACGTTGCTACATTTTTGCCCCCCGTCAGGGGGCTTTTTTGTCTGACTCAGCTACACTTAACCGGTACCTGTCTGAAAGGAATTATTATATGAAAATCAAAAACACCCTTTTTGTAATATTAATGTTATCCCTGCCAGCCATTTCTGCTGAACATTCGGAAATGAAAATGTCAGATATGCACTCATCGGCATCATCACAGGAATATATGGCTGGCATGAAAAATATGCATGAAAAAATGATGGCCGCCGTTAATGAATCCAATCCCGATAAGGCCTTTGCAAAAGGTATGATCGCACACCATGAAGGGGCAATCGCAATGGCTGAGACCGAGCTCAAATACGGAAAAGATCCCGAAATGAGAAAGCTTGCGCAGGACATCATTAAAGCTCAGAAAGGTGAAATCGAGCAGATGAATAAATGGCTTGGCAGTCAAAAATAAAGATTGCAAAAAAGCCATAATAAGCGTAATTTTAATTCACTCCCGGGCACGGGAGCCTGTTAAACGTTAAATAATTAAAACCCGATTAATTTCGGGTTTTTTATATACTATACTCCGGTCCTTTGCTGTGGACCGGAATATATGCAGCTGCGATAATTTTTACACATTATCTCGTCATGGCAACAATATCGCTCAGGATCTCAACCAGCTCAATCCTTTCCTGCATTCCGTCATGATAGGTTGATCTTGAGATGATTCTTTCCGCTGTCATCCGGGGCCAGAATTTATCAAGGGAAGGTGCGAACAAGTCCCTGATATGAGATCATGTTTGTCATCTGGAGCCATGGAACAGGGTTCATCATGAGTCATCAACTTACCTTCGCCGACAGTGAATTCAGCAGTAAGCGCCGTCAGACCAGAAAAGAGATTTTCTTGTCCCGCATGGAGCAGATTCTGCCATGGCAAAACATGGTGGAAGTCATCGAGCCGTTTTAACCCAAGGCTGGTAATGGCCGGCGACCTTATCCGCTGGAAACCATGCTACGCATTCACTGCATGCAGCATTGGTACAACCTGAGCGATGGCGCGATGGAAGATGCTCTGTACGAAATCGCCTCCATGCGCCTGTTTGCCCGGTTATCCCTGGATAGCGCCTTGCCGGACCGCACCACCATCATGAATTTCCGCCACCTGCTGGAGCAGCATCAACTGGCCCGCCAATTGTTCAAGACCATCAATCGCTGGCTGGCCGAAGCAGGCGTCATGATGACTCGAGGCACCTTGGTCGATGCCACCATCATTNCACATTATCGGGTTTCATTCCCACCGCCCGGCCAATTATTTTTTTAGCATCACAGGTGTCCGTAAACGTGACGGCTACACCGGTCATTTCTTCAATCAGATCCGGGCAGAGATAGTTCTCTATTTCACGTTTGCGCGTGGCGAAGAATACCTTACCGGCATCCTCCACTTCTTTTTTACGTTTCTGAATGGACAGAACCTGTGCAGGGTCTCCCCCAATATCGGAGTCCAGAAATACGCACCAGGGAAGCCCCAGATCGTTGGCCAGATTCAATGTCACCCAGTGTTTGACGCTGCCACACCCTCCTATGAGGACTGGCACTATTTTCACGTCCTCCAGAGAGGCTGGCAACATACCTGACTGTTTTAATGAACTGGCCGCATGCCTCAGGAAAGTGACATCCGACTTTCCCTCTACCAGAACTATCCCCTGCGCCCTTTCCATACCGGTCTCTGGCAGCACCCCCAGGCTTTCAGTCGCTTCCTTCAGCACAGCGTCATCCGGCATTTTTACTACGGGTTCACCCGCCTCATTTCGGGTGACATAACGTACGCCTTCGACAGGGATCAATCCGGCCAGCGCCGGGACATGGGTGGTGACGATAATCTGACGGTGCGGCTGGCCTGCCAGTGCCAGTAACGCTTTCATCAGCATCATCTGATAGTTCGGATGCTGTGACGTTTCAGGCTCCTCTATGGCATAAATCACATTTCTGGGCGTCCCCGCGACATGCTTCTCGGCCTCAGCCCGGAAAAAATTCAACAGGATAAGCCTCCTTATCCCGCTGCCGCGCTTATTGATGGGGATGCCATTTTCCCCGTCCAGGGTGAAACTGAAGGTCCACTTGGGTTTCTCCTTAAATCGTGGAGTCAGTTCACTGGCGAGTTCGGGGGCCATTTCACGTAATTTATCCAGCGTTCTCTGTGCGACATCCAGTACGCTGTCCTGGATCTCATTTTCCAGCGCTGTAATTTTGTCCTGCAGCGCAGCCTGAGCGTCTTTTACGGCCTGCTGTAAGGGGTTTTTAGCTTCTGAATCCCCGTCGCTGCTTTCCCTGTCGGCTTTGAAAATCGCATACGTGGGCAGCAAATCGAGGATCTTACCCCATAATGATTTTGTGTCGGTTCCAAACTCTTTATCGACATCCAGCAACATTTCAGAACAGGTATAGGGAGCGGCGGCTTCCCTGATGGCCTGACGCCATAACGATGCAGTGCGTTTATCCGCCACATTTTTTTCAGCTTCTTTTCCCACCGCCCTGAGCTCGGAAATTTTCATTGCCAGTAAGTTTCTCAGGGGCTCCTCTTCGGGATGGATGCAGCGGATGCAGGTCTGCTCCGGTTTTCCTGAAGTCGTTGCTTTAAACGTTTTGACGATTTCAAAATTGCCGTCTTCATTCAGCAGATGTTCTGAGGCGAGCGTGGTCTGCACCCTGTCGTCGATCATGATAAAATCGGGCAGGTCATCAAATTCACAGGCTATTTCAAAACGGCCGTCCCCTTCTCTTAGGCTGAAACAGTTCATGTCATTCTTGTCAGCCTTCATTCCTTCTGTTTCAAAAAAAATAGCCAGCGCTTCCAGAATCGTTGACTTCCCAAAGTCATTACGACCGACAATACCCGTCATGCTTTCATCAATAATGATTTCAGTAGAGTTTCTGTAGCCTCTGAAGTTTTTCAGTTTTAATTTTCTGAGCCGCATATGAAGTCCTGTGTGTAAGAAAGCGTTTTGCTGCAACCTGAATACAAAATATATTTTCAAATGCCTGCCAACATGCAGGGATAACCGTTATTCAGAATATCTTAACGACATTTCTGGATTATGATCTGGTCGCGCTTTCTGAACTTTACTGCTCCTCAAAACACCGGAAGCCAACTTGTGGTTCGATACATGGCTAAGTTAAAACTCCAGAATGATGGGTAATAATTTCAATGCTCATTATATTTTTTGGAACTGACTCATGGCTTTTATGACTTAAATGATAATAATACACATTCTTTGATATTAATTATGTCGTACGGACATTGATAAATTTAAAGGTAGATAGATTTTCATTTACGGATTATTTCCTAAATTCATCGATAATGTGATCGACATAAAATTTTCATTTAAGAGTGAAGAGATAATTTATGGTTGTCCGAAACAGCTCAAACTGGTGTATTTAACATAACAGAAGAAACGAAAGGCTTCATAGCAACCTGATACTTCAGGCCGCTAAGGGGTTAATATTGCTGCAGACAATTAGACCGGGAAGCGCATGGCGTCACCATTTCTCCCGCCTGGCTGGAAGTGAAGAATCATTGTGCAAAGCTCCGTATTCGGGCTTTGCATCTGACAATGGTTCCCTGGATGAAAGTACGATCTCCACTCCAAGGACGCTGAACACTCTAAACAAACGCTCAAAACCCACACTTGCAGGGTTGGCCTCCAGTCGGGCATAAGTTTGCTGTGTTACACCCAAACGTTCAGAAACATCTCTTTGCGTCAGTCCATTGGCTTTGCGAAAGCCGATTAAAACAGGACGCAACTGATTCAAGGTCTTCAAAGCGTATTGAGTGTTCATAAGTGATCTTCCGTATCGACGGGTTAACAAGCACAACGAATGGATTTACAGCAGATAAGCTGTAATACTCATTAACAGACTATAGGCTGTAATACGCCTCTTGCCAAGATTCGGCATCTTTCAAAAACAAGGCCGTGTTGAGTAAGCAGTACTGGTATCTAGCACCCCTGACCACTTTGCTTGAGAGTGACCCAGTGACATTTATCGTGATCGTAGGTCTTTTAGACGTTGTTGCTAACCGGCATCATACTCAGGTGGTAACCCCCAGGGATACTCGGGAAGTGATAATTTATTCCCGCCCTAATCAAAATATATAACCCTATCTTATTAGCTTTCTTAGTAGTTTATAAATGAAGTAAAAATTAGCGAAGAAGCTTTACATTAAAAAGTGAGCAAAAATTTTTACCATTGAACCGGCAAAATTTGCAATCTGCGGCTTTTAGCCTGAGAAAATCCACATTAACAGAATAATCATCAAGTCCAACAGAGGCATAACTTACGTCCTCGAATAAATCGGTAATAAATGAGTTGAAATTACAAAAATTAACCTCACTCAATATCCTGAACACCGCAGAAATATAACTACTATGCATTATCCTGACTTCAATAACCTTTAATAAACTAGAATGCGATTTACTTTTAAAGAGGTCAAAGAGAAAGTAAACCAGCTCATTTTTATTGTCAGAAATCCATTTTAAAATTTTATCCCTGGCACATGGCAATAAATACACTGGAGTTTTGAAAGGATTTGAAATGTCAACCACAAGGGAACAATAACCATGAGGATTTATTCCACTTATAATTAAGTCACTAAGTCCTTTCACTGCATCCAAATAGTTGTCAAAACAAACCTCATATAAACAGGTACTATGAGCTGCACATTTAGATTCAAACAACCATCTATGACGAAGATAACCAATGCCTTTAGAGTGTATATCTTCAATAATACATTTATGGCAGTAACGAATCTTTGAGATGTTTACCAATGGATATGAATTAGTTATGTGTAAATTATTTCGACAGGCATCTTCAACAGCGTTGAAATACCCGTAAACACCAGAAGATAACGACACTATATTGGAAGTTAGTATATAACCATTTCTTGTGGCAAGAATGTCATATATATCCTGCAAACTATGCAATTTGTACATATCAATCAGTTCGAGCCGAGGAAAGGCATCGTACCTTAGTTCACCATGCTTAGATATTATGTTCCTGCAATTGGATAAGTTATACATTATCTGTGAACGCAGAAGAAAACTGTGCCACAATTCATTTTCGTAAACCATATCACTCCCTCTTATTTAATTAGATTCTTTTTCCTGAGAAGTGTCATTGTCATTGGTAGTTTATCTCTGTATTTCAAAAGCCAGTTATGCCCCCCCAGTAAAGCATCCAGGCTTGTAAGTGACATCGGGTATTGCCCCTGAGATAAAACAACATTTATTAATGATGATGAGATTATATCTCTCTCGCTCCAGTCTACTCTTTTATTTCTATAACATCGTACTGCTTTAGGAAGACAGGAATTAAGCCAGCCATTTTCATGTTTATTTAGCCAAAAGAAACTAGCATAACAACTTTCCTTGACTAACTTTCGCGTTACAGAAATGGATTGATTATGTATAAATCTTAATATTTTCTGCTTATGACGCCGTCTTAAAGAATCTTTTTTACATTTTTTACGCCATGAGCATAAACCGTAACAAGATGAAATTACAGAGGATACAGTTCCTTCCGATAATGAGTTTTTCTCAGCTATGGATGCCAGACTAAACCCCCTTACAGCCATAGACTTGATAAGCAATTCAGTGAATATATTAATTTTTGTGTTTCGCTTAAACGCCCTCAGGTATTTTTTATAAATAAGTGTTTTAATGTAACATCTGCTGCGATTAAATTCTCTCCCAAGGTTGCTAACACTAGTATTATTTTCAGCCATATGAAAGCTGTATTCCTTATGACTTTTAAAGATTTCTTTCTTTTTATTAGGACGACTTCCTGCATACGTTGGCCAGCAAGTATTTAACAAACAATAACAAAGCAAAAGGTGCTTTGTGGGATGCTGACAACATTTATCTTTGAGTATAGGCTCCCAGTAGTGATAATCAGTAAGGGATGTCGGTAGAAGCTCCGATGAACCCTCCCCAAATAACTGGCACTTAGCATAAACATGTGCGTAAAATACATTTTTCTTCAGATTCCCGTCCAATGATAATAAATTTAACTTTTTAAGTACATCCATGTAATTTGGGTGACAAATTTCTTTTCTTCTGATTATATTTATGGACTCATAACAAAATTTAGCAAAATCGAAGTCTGTCTCATTGCTGAGTTGTTCTGTATACGAAACAGGAGGCATCAGTCCAATACGTATGTGCGGTGCAGAAGGGACATTGATGCTTTCAAGCACTACCTGGTGCCGATGGCAGGTTGTAACCCCATGAAGTTGATGCGCCAGATGCCAATAAGTAACACCATAATGAAAAGTATCTTCACGAGCGCAAACCGGGCAAAACTTCAATAGTGTCCGCTGTCCTAGTGAAAAATTACTAAGGCGGCACAATCGATTAAGCCTGGCAGGGGTCGTGTTGAAATCCATAATTTCATTACGACTGATTGGTAGTGCCCAGGCAAACAGAGGGAGTAAAGTCTGTTCATGCCAGAGCTGGTCTGCACTTTCGGATGTATGAAGAGAAATAGCCTTTAATCCTGAATTGAGAATTGGATGGACGCTCATATCAGGTTTGTGGAAAATGATCGTTAACAGAGAAGATGGGGACATACCGTACACGGTAGCTGTCCGACAAAACCGACTGAACAAGGATTCATCAGGTAAAACAGACAACATTCTCATTTACCCCACCTCTCTTTGACCGTTACGAACTGATGACCTCATTACAATTTATTAAGTGGATCTGTATTTATAAGCCCGCAACGCTGAAGAGCATCGTAGGTATTTTTCTTTTCAGCTGTTCTGGTGATAACAAGATCATGGTCAAGAGACAGTATTTTCTCGTCGAAATTGCGCATAACCTCGTCTATTTTTCTTACGAATTCCTTGTGCTGTGGCCTGTCTATATCTCCAGGGATCAAAGCTTTTAAGGGCTTCTCTGACATGAACTTAGCCGAAGCATCACTTTCATTAGATGCAGAGAGCCATTTGGCTTCCTCGTCTTCAGTCGCTGCCCCCGGGAGTAAAGTATCCTTATATTCCTCCGTATGGCTTACGAGTACCGGTACAGAGGCCGACAAGACTGCACCAGTTATGATTTCATTACCGCTACCGATAACCTTTAATTGTGCCCCCCGATAAATCATCTGAGCCAATCCAATGTTGCCTTTAGATAAAATGAATAATTTTTCGTTTAACTCATCATTTAATGGTGTTTCAACATTTGTCCATTGTAATGGCCATAAATAATGAATAAACGATTGCCAGTCTTGTGAGTCGTATCTGACATTTGAAATTTTCATATAACCACCAGACTCTGCCCGCCTGGCAATTCTCATTTTCTTTGTCAGAGTCTCGTCAAAAGGATGATTTCCACAAAAAACCATAGATACCCCCATCGAATCTACAATTTCATGTAAAAAATCAATCAACTTACTCTCACCTCCAGTTCTTGAAAATTTTAGCCTCTGCATTTCATCAATAACAAGGATACCTAAAAATGATGATTTTATTCTTTGCGCAATCTGGCGAGCCAGAGCACCATTTCTAATCTCTGGTGTAGTTCGTTCAATACCAATTGCATCATCTAATTTTTGTAAAATCTCTTCACAAAGGTCTCTCACACTTGAGTTGTATGGACAATTAATCTTTACCCATACGATTTGCTTACTGAAGCCGGGAAAAACTCCTTTATAGCTGCTGTGTTCTATAATCTGAGGGAAATGATCCATGACTTGCTCGATCATGGTAGTTTTTCCAGAACCACTCATTCCAACTATCGTAATGGTTTCAGCCTGGGATTTAAAATATCCACTTTCGGGTTCAATATCAGGACGCTCAGTCCCATAGTAATGAAGATATTGAATAGTTCCGCTTTTTAAAGGATTACGGGCTGCATAGCTTTCCCTAAGTGCCCGTAAAATCATTTTATAAGCCTGGATAAGATTGGTTTGAGGGCAACGGAATTTCTTTATACGTTCGACATACTGCTCTCTAACATTCGCCGGGGCAGTCCAGCGGATTTTTTCGTCAATTTCGGGAAAATAACTCATTTCCAGAAGTACTTCATCTTCCGTAAGCGCTTCAGGAAGTGCTTCAATTAAGGGGTTGCCACGATACTCAGGTAACTCCTGTTCTTTATATATCGCTGAAACGCTCCGTATAAGGTTCATTATTCTGCGTCCTCAGTCTTCTTCTTACCTTTTAACCATCTTTGTTTCTCCTCCCGGCCAGGCAAAAGCAGAACCTTACTGGATGACGGAAGTAGGGGTTCAGGTCTTCCATTAGCAACATCAGTTCGCCCTAATGAATCAAGTTCATTTTTCCTGTTCTTTTTAATATCTTTACCATGTACCCGTCGAGATTCGTATATTTCATTTAATCTTTCGTTACCTTTCTTGTTAAAATCATCTTTATTATTGATATTGCTGAGTGAATCCAGAGTAAATAAATTAATTTCTTTTTGAGTATCTACCCAATCAGCCATTACATCTGTATCAAGATGAGCTTTACCTTTAAATATATCTCTTTTCTTAAGCAGGTAATGCTTTTTGAAAATGCTATTTTTGTCAAATCTTACATATATATAATCTACGCAATTGTCATCTATTCTTGCTTCACAAGTGGTTCTTCCAAATACTCTGGCACCTGATGCAATGTCTGGATCACATTCATAAAAAAGATTATTGTACTGAATCCCACCGGCGGTAATGTTAGCGTTCACAGGGATCAACAATCGTGCGATCACTTCGTCGGCCCCAACGGCTCTTGCGCTGAATCTCCCGTGCTTTAAGCTTATCATCCAACTATTTTTTGGTGATATTACGAGATCATTTTCAATCAGTAAGGGATTGATATAAGCCAGTTCTTCATATGTTCTCTGATTATGTGCAAGTATCTCCCGAATCAGTAAAGACGTGACCTCCTGAATCGTTAAACAAGCCCTGGATTGCGGTGTTGGCGCTCCTTTAACAATCTTACCCCTTCGTGTTGTTCCAATAAGCCTATGAATAACTTCATCATTTAGAATACCGAAACAGCGTTCAACAATGCTTTTTCTGTCGCCTCTACCGACTGGCGCAAACTCAAGTTTTGTCAGGGGGGTCATCTTTTCCTGAGGTTTAAGACCAATCATCTCCCCGTTGTCACACATCAATGTTAATGGAATATGAGAACAAGGCCAATCATCATTAGTAATAGAGATTCCAAATAATCTACAATATTCTTTTTTTGGCATAAAGCAATTTGCTAACGCTTGTCGGGCAGCTCGCCATGAAGCATGGTATAAAGAAACATGAAGGCCAACAATCATTCTTGTTGCGCGATCCACCACTGTATAAATAGTTGGGCGCCCAATGACTTTTCGTCTGTTTAAACTCGAAATAAGATGTACATCAGCGACAGTTGAGTCTATTTCGAAAACATCACCCGGTAAAACAGTTGTATTAGCCGCACTACCTAAAAGCGCCCGCATTTTGAGGTCTATTTCTTTTTTCGTGTTCTTCTTCTTTATCGAGAAATCTTTAGTGAAGAGTTTTTTATTCCAGTATGAAAATTGTTTTAAAGAAGGAACATATGGAGCTCTATTTTCTAAGTTCGCTGTTTTAATTTCATCCCTAAAATACAAATCAATATGTCTCTCTAATGTTTTCTTTATCGTATCTCCGTTAACTTTATAATGATACATAATGAGAGATTTTCTAATATTATTTATATCTCTTTCATTAAGAATGAAAACACGTGAACGTTCATTAGGTAATGCTCTGTTTTTCTTGGAATTCCCAAGTTTAATTTCATGTTTGATTCTACTTTTCCCAGCGGCACCACAGTTCGAGAATGCGGGTAGTAATGCATAAACATCCTGCCCATGTCGCCAGTACAACGCCAGAAGCGTTCTGATAGTATATTGTGATATTTTTTTATTTCTGGAGTAGTCCATTAAAAGGTGAGACTTTTTATGTAATGCATAGTCGAACAGAAACATTCTGTCATCTACAAGATCTTTAATGATATTGTAATTTTCATCTCGCCTTCCCCTGTCTTCATCTGTTATTTCTTTCTCATCTACTAACATATATGAAGGGTATATATAATCTTTACAAGTTATGCTATTTGATTCAATATAATATTTAAACAATGAAAATGAGAAAGGAATTGGCTTACCCGTTCTTTCTGATTTTATTTTAAACAAAATTAACAAATCAACCTTTTTGTCAAAATCCAAAACACGATAAAGCCCCTCTGCAAGCAAATCAGTGCCTTGAGAGAGCCAGACTGAATTTCTAATAATATCCATTTGCGTTCAGTCCTATATAGTGGCCATTGGATATTATCTTTATCAGACCGGTTTCGAGTATTGGATATGATAAATCAATTTTTATCATTTTTAATCCAATCATTGCCTGCAATAACATCATCGCTTCTTGTGCATCTACCCCAATGATTGATGAAATCATTGCACGTAGTCCCACTATGGGATAAACATCTGGTTTAAGCTTCCATAGGATTTTATCAAGAGGATATTTATCATAAAATACAGAACCATCTCTTAATACAGAAGTAACCCAACAAATATTTTTACCGACGACGTTATTGAGTTCCGAGCCAACATAAATTTGAAACTCAACATCAATCAACTGCCAAAACATCCTCTCTATTTCAAGTTTTTGGGCTTCGCGTTCAGGTATGCTCTCGTTTTGTTTTACTGCTACAGCTTTGTATCGAAGTCCGCCTTCAGGAGTTCTCAAGGTCAGTAAAAAATCGGTTGTCATAACATTCAGAACTTCGACAGGTACTCCTCTTACTCCCCTCACCATAGGATGTTGAAAATGTAGATGATTTGCTATTTGTTGGGTAAGCCGGAGAGGAAAGAGTGGGAATTGTTCCCGGATATCAATCACCGAGTCATTAAACTCAGCCAGATAGAAAAAGTTACTTTCGACAGAAGAAAGGAGATGATGGTTTCGAAACGTCTTAAGGCCAAAGACTATCGAACGGTTTCCACGGGATTTAACGTCCTGAGCTCTAAGCCAGGGCTGATAACTTTGGCCATAGCCCACTCCTATGCCGTCACCTAGCGCATTTTCATAATCCAAATAGGATTTGAGACGCCTACCCCTACCCATGATCGTACCCAAAAAACGACATTGATACGTACCTATATGTGCATTTTATAGTCTCCAACCCTATAACCACACATTCAGTAAGTATACAACATTAGCGTCGTTTTTTGAGAATGGTTACAACTTTAGTGCTTTGTGTACAACTTTATTGTCTTCGGACAAGGCACCAAATCTTGCGCACACGCCCAGGCGCTCGACCACGCCCACTGGAAGTTATACCCGCCCAGCCAGCCGGTGACGTCCATCACTTCACCGATAAAGTAGAGACCAGGTACTTTCCGGGCTTCCATTGTCCGTGACGACAGCTCGTTGGTGTCTACTCCACCCAGCGTCACTTCTGCCGTGCGATAACCTTCTGTACCGTTTGGCTGCACGCGCCATTCGGTCAGCGTCTCCACCAGCGTTTGCTGATCGCGCGCGTTAAGCTGCTTCAACGTCACGTCAGGAATTTGTCCCAACTGCTGCAAACACTCCACCAGCCGCTTTGGTAATTGCATCGCCAGCGTGTTCTTCAGGCTCTGGTTTGGGTGCGCGCTGCGCTGTTCATCGAGGAAGCTTTCGAGGTCTACATCTGGCAACAAATTAATGCTGACAAATTCACCTGGCTGCCAAAAACTGGAAATTTGTAAAACGGCCGGACCAGAAAGCCCGCGGTGCGTAAAGAGCAGGTTTTCACGAAATACGGTGCCATCTTCAGCGGTGATAACCGAAGGAACAGAGACGCCTGAAAGCACCTGAAGCTGCTCCAGCAGCGGCTTATGCAGAGTGAAAGGCACCAGACCAGCACGGGTCGGCAGAACCTTCAAACCAAACTGTTCGGCAATTTTATAACCAAACGGCGTAGCGCCAAGACCCGGCATCGAAAGCCCGCCGCTGGCAATCACCAGTTTATTCGCACCGACGGTCGCGCCGTTAAGCTCCAGCATGAAGCCCTCATCACCCCGCGCGACGCTCAGAACTTCGCTACGTAAGCGCATCGTAACGTTACCTTTTTCGCATTCCGCCACCAGCATATCGACAATTTGCTGCGCTGAGTCGTCGCAAAAAAGTTGGCCGAGCGTTTTTTCATGCCAGGCAATACCGTGTTTACCCACCAGATCGATAAAATCCCACTGGGTATAGCGCGCCAGCGCTGACTTGCAAAAATGGGGGTTTTGACTCAAATAGGCCGCAGGTTCTACATAAAGATTGGTAAAGTTACAACGCCCCCCGCCGGACATGAGGATCTTGCGTCCTGGCTTTTTCCCATTATCAATGAGCAGTACGCGACTACCTGTTTGTCCTGCCTGCGCGGCACAGAACATACCCGCTGCGCCAGCACCTATAATAACGGTATCAAACCTTTCCACGTTGCGATCCTCTCTAAAAAGCGGGCGTGAATTGTAAAGATTCCTCAGTGGTCGCACCAGCACCAAACCATCAAAAATAGGTATTTATCTGAATTCTATAAGATAATTCTTTAGTGGTGTTATACAAAGCAGGAGACAAATCAAAAAAACTCTATATTTCACTTTGCCCGCGCCGCCAAAGTCACTGATAATGCGCCGCGTTCATGTCCTCAAAATGGCGTAACGTCCTATGCTACATTTGTTTGCTGGCCTGGATTTACATACCGGGCTTTTACTATTGCTTGCTCTGGCTTTTGTCCTGTTCTACGAAGCAATTAACGGCTTCCACGATACAGCCAATGCCGTCGCTACCGTGATCTATACCCGTGCCATGCGTTCGCAATTGGCGGTGATCATGGCTGCGGTATTCAACTTCTTTGGTGTTTTGCTGGGCGGTCTCAGCGTAGCGTATGCCATCGTGCATATGTTACCAACGGATCTGCTGCTTAACATGGGGTCATCACATGGTCTCGCCATGGTGTTCTCTATGCTGCTGGCGGCAATTATCTGGAACCTGGGTACCTGGTACTTTGGTTTGCCTGCATCCAGCTCCCACACGCTGATTGGCGCGATTATCGGTATTGGTTTAACCAATGCGTTGATGAACGGCACATCGGTCGTGGATGCACTTAACATCCCGAAAGTGATGGGTATTTTTGCCTCGCTTATCATCTCGCCGATTGTCGGTCTGGTGGTTGCAGGCGGCCTGATCTTTTTGCTGCGTCGCTACTGGAGCGGTACTAAAAAACGTGCCCGTATTCACCTGACGCCAGCAGAGCGTGAAAAGAAAGACGGCAAGAAAAAGCCGCCATTCTGGACGCGTATCGCACTGATCCTCTCTGCAATCGGCGTAGCGTTCTCTCATGGCGCAAACGACGGGCAGAAAGGCATTGGTCTGGTCATGCTGGTGTTGATTGGCGTAGCACCTGCCGGTTTCGTGGTCAATATGAACGCTTCCGGTTACGAAATTACCCGTACTCGCGATGCAATCAATAACGTCGAAACCTTCTTCCAGCAACGCCCTGACCTGCTCAAGCAGGCAACCGGCGTAGACCAGCTGATTCCGTCACCGGAAGCCAGTGCTGCGACACCAACAGAGTTCCATTGCCACCCGGCGAACACCATTAACGCGCTTGAACGTGCGAAAGGTATGCTGGCGAATCTGGAAACCTACGACAAATTAAGTGTCGATCAGCGCGGACAACTGCGCCGTATTATGCTGTGCATTTCCGATACGACCGATAAAGTCGTGAAACTGCCTGGCGTAAGCAACGACGATCAGCGTCTGTTGAAGAAACTGAAAACTGACATGCTGAGCACCATTGAGTACGCTCCGGTGTGGATCATCATGGCCGTTGCGCTGGCTCTGGGCTGCGGTACGATGATTGGCTGGCGTCGCGTGGCAACCACTATCGGTGAGAAAATCGGTAAGAAAGGCATGACCTATGCTCAGGGGATGTCTGCGCAGATGACTGCCGCCGTCTCTATCGGTCTTGCCAGTTATACCGGTATGCCTGTTTCCACCACCCACGTTCTCTCCTCTTCCGTAGCAGGGACGATGGTTGTTGACGGTGGCGGCTTGCAGCGTAAAACAGTGACCAGCATTCTGATGGCCTGGGTCTTCACCCTGCCTGCGGCGATTATTCTTTCCGGGGGGCTGTACTGGCTCTCCCTGAAGCTTATCTAAGCGAATGCACAATAAAAAAGCGGGCCTGCAAACAGGTCCGCTTTTTTTTGCATTGTTATAAGCCTCAGTGCCAGATAATCAGCGCAACCATACTGATCAATACCAGGCCACATAACGAACTGGTAAGAATGAACTGGCCGCGAACTCGCTCACAGCGACGAATAAACTCATCATCATGATGATCGCGGTAACGCTGAGCGTAGATATACCACACCAGACGCATCTGCTTGTTGGGCTGCCCATGCGAGGTAAAAAAGCCTCCGCCATCAACATACTGGTAAAGCAATGGATCGCAACCACGAAGTACCACTAACAGTGCGCGTAACGACGAAAAATAGCGCGCCATATTAACTATGCAAACGACACACAAAGCCCAGAATAACGCAATGGTGCTTATCATACCCCCCTCCCCGGCGACCCGCCCACGGAGTTCCTCTCCGGGACTACCGCTCCCCGATACCCTACCAAACTATTCAGTGAAGAGTGCTACCGAAACCGCTCGTGTTAGTGTCTCGCATCCGAACGCCTCTCTAGATAGTGTAGGAGATTAGTTAATTTTTTTGCCAGAAGGTTAATCGCTATCAATGCAATTAACTGAAAAATTTGTTTAACTAATTGGCAAGCAAGGCGGATTGACGGATTATCCTGGTCGCTATAATGTAAGGATAGTCCTTAAAGGGTATATTTTACGACTGGGCTAGCCCCGCGCGTAAGGTCCGCAGGATGCGGATGACGCGGCGGCAAACGATCGCCAGAAGGCTAGTCATCGACAACTTATGGAAGGAGTAACACTATGGCTTATAAACACATTCTCATCGCGGTTGATCTTTCTCCGGAAAGCAAAGTTCTGGTTGAAAAAGCAGTCTCTATGGCGCGGCCTTACAATGCAAAAGTCTCCCTTATCCACGTTGACGTAAACTATTCCGACCTGTACACCGGGTTAATCGACGTGAATCTGGGCGACATGCAGAAGCGCATTTCTGAAGAAACTCACCACGCGTTAACCGAGCTGTCCACCAACGCAGGCTACCCTATCACCGAAACCCTGAGCGGTAGCGGCGATCTGGGTCAGGTACTGGTTGATGCCATCAAGAAATACGACATGGATCTGGTCGTTTGCGGCCATCACCAGGATTTCTGGAGCAAGCTGATGTCCTCCGCGCGCCAACTGATCAACACCGTTCACGTCGACATGTTGATTGTTCCGCTGCGAGATGACGAAGAAGCATAAAATGCTAGTTGTCGGGGCGTAACCCGCCTCGCTGCAAACATTTAAGCCTGTAAGCGCCCGCCTGTGCGGGCGTTTTTGTTTTTGTGCCTTTCGTACAAATCATTACACCTCAGTACATCAATCCAACAAATAAATCATAATTAGTGTGATCAACTAATTGGATCGAAAACTATCTCTATAATACTCTACCCGCGCGGCCAATCACCGCAGTCTATAACAAAATAAGACTTTTTCGGCGCGTTTAAGAATACGCGTTCATACTTTTCGGGATGGCTTTGAAAGGCGATGGAATATGAATAAAACTGCACCTACGGGCTTGCTGCAGCAACCTCGTCCGTTCTTCATGATCTTTTTTGTAGAGTTATGGGAACGATTTGGCTATTACGGCGTTCAGGGCATCCTGGCGGTATTTTTTGTTAAACAACTCGGGTTCTCTCAGGAACAGGCGTTTATCACCTTCGGTGCGTTTGCTGCACTGGTGTACGGTCTGATCTCCATTGGCGGCTACGTCGGTGACCACCTGCTGGGTACCAAACGCACGCTGGTGCTCGGTGCTATTGTGCTGGCAATCGGCTACTTCATGACCGGGATGTCCCTGCTGAAACCCGATCTGATTTTTATCGCATTGGGTACCATTGCCGTTGGTAACGGGCTGTTCAAAGCTAACCCGGCAAGCCTGCTGTCAAAATGCTATCCGCCCAAAGACGCCCGGCTGGACGGCGCCTTCACCCTGTTTTATATGTCGATTAACATCGGTTCCCTGCTGTCACTGTCGCTGGCCCCGGTTATTGCCGATAAGTTTGGCTATGCGGTGACCTATAACCTGTGCGGGGCGGGGCTTATCGTCGCGCTGCTGGTTTATTTTGCCTGCCGTGGGATGGTGAAGGACATTGGTTCTGAGCCAGACCATAAGCCGCTGGTATTCCGCAACCTGCTCTGTGTACTGGCCGGTACGGTGGTGATGGTATTCCTGTGCGCCTGGCTGATGCACAACGTTCAGGTTGCCAACCTGGTGCTGATCTTCCTGTCGATTGTGGTCACCATCATCTTCTTCCGCCAGGCATTCAAACTGGATAAAACCGGACGCAATAAGATGTTCGTGGCCTTTATTCTGATGCTGGAAGCCGTGGTGTTCTACGTGCTGTACGCACAGATGCCAACGTCTCTGAACTTCTTTGCTATCAATAACGTACACCATGAAATTCTGGGCTTCGCCATCAACCCGGTGAGTTTCCAGGCGTTGAACCCGTTCTGGGTCGTGCTTGCCAGCCCGGTACTGGCGGTGATTTATACCCGCCTGGGCAACAAAGGCAAAGACCTGACCATGCCGATGAAGTTTACGCTCGGGATGTTCCTGTGCTCGCTGGGCTTCCTGACCGCCGCCGCCGCCGGTATGTGGTTTGCCGATGCGCAGGGGCTGACTTCACCGTGGTTTATCGTGCTGGTGTATCTATTCCAGAGTCTGGGTGAGTTGCTGATTAGCGCCCTGGGGCTGGCAATGGTCGCTGCACTGGTGCCGCAGCACCTGATGGGCTTTATTCTGGGAATGTGGTTCCTGACCCAGGCCGCGGCGTTCCTGATGGGCGGGTACGTGGCGACGTTCACTGCCGTCCCGGAAAACATCACCGACCCGCTACAAACGCTGCCTATCTATACCAACGTCTTTAGTAAAATCGGTCTGGTTACGCTGGCAGTCACGGTGGTGATGGCGATTATGGTGCCATGGCTGAATCGGATGATTAATACGCCAGATAGCAGTAAGTAAGCTTATTTTTAACATTAACCGCGAGTCACATCGCGGTTTTTTGTCTTTTAAGTCTTACGCTGTAAGAGTATAGTTTATACAAAAAGGTCATCATGGACGGACATGACCATGAACTATATTGAGTTTATTGAGACTTCAGTCTTCTCACGCCAGCGAGAAGCTCTGCTCTCCGAGGACGAGTATCGGGCATTTCAGGAAATGCTCATTATAAATCCATTGGAGGGAGATTTAATTCAGGGTACAGGCGGTTGCAGGAAGGTCCGCTTCGCACGCGAAAGCAACAACAAAGGCAAAAGCGGTGGGATTCGTAGTATTTACTATTTTCAAAATGGCGAAGGGCGTATCTGGCTTTTCATGGCTTATCCTAAAAGCAGAAAGGACAACCTGAGCGGCGAAGAAAAAAACGCACTCAAGGCCATCATTCACCAATTGAAAGAGAGCTCGTTATGAATGATTTCTTTAAAGAACTGATGGAATCGGCAAGCGAGGCCGTTGAAATCAGCCAGGGTCGCAAAGCTGCCGCCCAGGTCACCCGATATGAGCTTCCAGATGTCAGGGCTATTCGAAAGCAAGCCAAAATGAAGCAGGATGAATTTGCACAGGCGATAGGTGTTTCATCCTCCTTGATCCAGGCCTGGGAACAAAAAAGGCGCATTCCAACTGGAACCTATTTAAAGGTTCTCCGCGTTATAGAACGCAACCCGGAAATGGTCAATCTTTTCAAAATTGCCTGAGATATCGCCCGTTCGGCCTTGCGCTATCGGGCATTTTCAGCGGTTAACCTTTACGCGCGTCAATCCAGTCCTGCACTTCCACCACAAAAGTATCCGGCGCTTTGCGGTACATCTTGCGGGCTAAATCCAGGATTGTGTGCTGACCGAGCGCTTCTTCCATGCGCTGCTGCGCCATATCCATCACTGAGCGCACGCCGCAAATCCCTTCACAAGCCCACTGGGGCGGATGTTCCTCGAAAACGGCTAAACGCTGGCGGATTTCGCGGCATTCGAAAATGCGCTTGTCGCCGTCAATGGCGTTGACCACGTCCAGCACCGTGATGTGCTCGGCAGGCCTGGCGAGCTGAAAACCACCGCCCTTCCCTTCAATGCTGCGCACCAGCCCGGCCTTCGACAGGCGGGTGAAGATTTTGGCCAGATAGTCATACGGCACGCTTTGCAACTCGGCAATTTCCCGCACGCTCATATCTCGCGCATCGCCCTTACTATCGACCATACACATCAGACTATGGATGCCGTACTCAACCCCGGAACTGTAAAATGCCATTCTCTTATCTCAGCCAATATTAATCTGAGTTATTGTAGCTTTTTCGGCTTACAGTTTCCAGAATCTCCGAATGCGATCTCGTTCAATAAAAATATAATTAGATAAATATCAAATAGATAAATACAGAATCATATGCAAACCAGTAAGTTTATGAGGAATCACATTGCAATTCGCAACTACGACCAATAAAATCCGAGTCAATAATTCGTAGTTACCAGTGAGAAACTCCAATGCGTAAACAAATTCTGATCGTGGGCGCCGGTTTTGCCGGTATGTGGGCAGCATTAAGCGCCGCACGACTGGCGGATAAACATCAGCAATCTATTGATATTACAGTTATTGCACCGCAGCCAGAGCTGCGCGTACGCCCGCGTTTTTATGAGAATGACGTCCAGACGCTGGTCGCACCGCTGCAGCCACTGTTTGATGTCACCGGCGTGAACTTCCTGTGCGGCACGGTAACGCAATTGCTTCCGCAATCCAAAGAAGTGAGCTGGACGGACGCGTCGGGCCAAAAACAGCTTCTCAGCTACGACCGACTGATTCTGGCAAGCGGCAGTCAGGTAAACCGTTCCATGGTCGCCGGAGCCGCGCAGCACGCCTTCGATCTCGATCAGCTGGAAAGTGCAGCCGTACTGGAGCAACACCTGAAAGGTCTCGCACACCAACCGGAAAGCGAAGCACGCAATACCGTAGTGGTCTGCGGCGGCGGTTTTACCGGTATCGAAATGGCGCTGGAATTACCGGGTCGCCTGCGCGACATTCTGGGCGCTGATGCTAAGACCAGAGTTGTCGTAGTTGAACGCGGTCCACAGCCGGGTGCACGCTGGAGTCAGGAACTGCGTGACGTGATCGCCGAGGCCTCTGCGGAGCTGGGCGTGGAATGGCAGGTCAATGCGGAAGTCGAAAGCGTGGACGCGTCCGGCGTAACGCTGAAAGATGGACAGACGATTGCATCACAAACCGTTATCTGGACGGTCGGCGTGCAGGCGAACGGCTTAACGGCACAGATCGACGCCCCGCGCGATCGCCAGGGCCGCCTGCATGTGAACACCGAACTACAGGTTGTAGGGCATGAAGATATCTACGCGACGGGTGACGTCGCCTACGCCGCCACCGACGATAAGGGCAACCATGCGCTGATGACCTGCCAGCACGCCATTCTGTTGGGTAAATTTGCCGGGAATAACGCTGCCGCCAGCCTGCTCGACGTCGCACCACTGCCGTACCGTCAGGAAAACTACGTCACCTGTCTGGATCTCGGTGCCTGGGGCGCGGTATATAGCGAAGGGTGGGATCAGCAGGTAAAACTGACGCGTGCAGAAGCGAAGAAGCTGAAAGTGTCGATTGTTAGCGAGCTGATTTATCCGCCGAAGGCCGACCGCGCAGTAGCGTTTGAGATTGCCGATCCGCTGGCACCGTTTGTGTAAGCAGTATTGCCGGATGCGGCTAACGCCTCATCCGGCCTGGAAACTACGCTGTCCCGGCGTAGATATCAAACCTGTGACCTTTAGTGACCACCGCGTTTGGCGTTGCCACATCTGCCAGCGGTGGCGCGTAGTCCGGGCGCTTGACCACCACGCGTTTGGTGGCTAACTGGCGCGCAGGCTCCAGCAGGCCATCAGCGTCTAAATCAGGCCCCACCAGCGACTGGAACACGCGCATCTCTTTTTTCACCAGCGCGCTTTTCTGCTTATGCGGGAACATCGGGTCAAGGTACACCACCTGCGGACGCGGGGTGATATCGGTTAACGCCGTCAGGCTGGACGCGTGGATTAACTGCAAGCGCTTCTGCAACCACGGGCCAATTTCCGCATCGGCATAGCCGCGCGCCAGGCCATCGTCGAGCAGCGCTGCCACCACCGGGTTACGTTCCAGCATCCGCACATGGCAGCCAACAGATGCCAGTACAAACGCATCGCGCCCCAGCCCGGCAGTCGCGTCAACCACATCCGGCAGATAATCGCCTTTCACGCCAACGGCTTTCGCCACCGCTTCACCGCGACCGCCGCCGAACTTGCGACGGTGCGCCATCGCCCCGCCGACAAAATCCACGAAGATGCCGCCAAGCTTTGGCTCATCGCGTTTGCGCAGTTCCAGATGTTCCGGTGTCATCACCAGCGCCATCAGATTGTCTTCATCGTGTTCCAGCCCCCAGCGGGCGGCCAGAACAGATAAGGCGCCGTCTCCGGCGCCCGTTTCATCAAGTAAGCAGATCTTCACGCGAATAATCAGCCTTTAATCCCGTAATGCTCCAGCATCGCATCCAGCTGCGGCTCACGGCCACGGAAGCGTTTAAACAGCTCCATTGGCTCTTCTGAACCGCCGCGGGTCAGGATGTTTTCAAGGAACGACTGACCGGTTTCACGGTTGAAAATCCCTTCGTCTTCAAAGCGAGAGAAGGCGTCCGCCGCCAGCACGTCAGCCCACAGGTAGCTGTAATAACCCGCTGCGTAACCCCCGGCAAAAATATGGCTGAAGGCATGCGGGAAGCGGCCCCACGTTGGGCCCGGCACCACGGCAACCTGCTTTTTAATCTCCGCCAGGGTGTCGAGGATTTTCGCCCCTTGCTGCGGGTTAAACTCAGCGTGCAGACGGAAGTCGAACAGGCCGAACTCCAGTTGGCGCAGGATAAACAGCGCCGCCTGATAGTTTTTCGCCGCCAGCATTTTATCCAGCAGTTCTTTCGGCAGCGGTTCGCCGGTTTCATAGTGACCGGAGATAAACGCCAGCGCTTGTGGCTCCCAGCACCAGTTTTCCATAAACTGGCTCGGCAGTTCGACGGCATCCCACGGTACACCGTTGATGCCGGAAACACCGGCCGTTTCGATGCGGGTCAGCATGTGGTGCAGACCGTGACCGAACTCGTGGAACAGGGTGATCACTTCGTCGTGGGTAAACAGCGCCGGTTTGCCGCTGACCGGACGGTTAAAGTTACAGGTCAGGTAGGCGACCGGTTTTTGCAGCGAACCATCAAGTTTGCGCATCTGGCCGACGCAGTCATCCATCCACGCCCCGCCGCGTTTGTTTTCGCGGGCGTAGAGGTCAAGGTAGAAGCTGCCGCGCAGCGCGTTGTGTTCGTCATACAGCTCGAAGAAGCGCACTTCCGGGTGCCAGACATCAACATCGGTACGCTCTTTGGCGGTAATGCCGTAAATACGTTTAACCACTTCGAACAGGCCGTTAACGGCTTTGTTTTCCGGGAAGTACGGGCGCAGCTGTTCGTCGCTGATGCTGTAGAGATGCTGTTTCTGTTTTTCGCTGTAGTAGGCAATATCCCACGGTTGTAGCTCATCCACACCAAATTCAGCTTTCGCAAAGGCGCGCAGCTGAGCCAGCTCTTTTTCACCCTGCGGGCGGGCGCGTTTTGCTAAGTCGGTCAGGAAGTCGAGCACCTGCTGTGGGCTCTCCGCCATTTTGGTGGCAAGGGATTTAAAGGCGTAGCTTTCAAAGCCCAACAGTTGAGCCAGCTCGTGGCGCAGCGCGAGGATCTCTTCCATCACCGGGCTGTTGTCCCATTTGCCCGCATTTGGCCCCTGGTCAGACGCGCGGGTGGAGTAGGCGCGGTACATCTCTTCACGAAGCGCCTGGTTGTCGCAATAGGTCATCACCGGCAGGTAGCTTGGGATGTCCAGCGTCAGCAAATAGCCTTCCTGCTCTTTGGCTTCGGCCTGTGCTTTAGCGGCAGCCAGCGCGCTTTCCGGCATGCCGGAAAGTTCCGCTTCGTCGGTGACCAGCTTAGTCCAGCCCATTGTGGCATCGAGGACGTTGTTGCTGTACTGGTTGCCCAGCTCAGACAGACGGGTGGCTATTTCGCCATAGCGCTGCTGTTTTTCTTTTGGCAGGCCAATACCGGAAAGCTCAAAATCACGCAGTGCGTTATCGACGGCTTTTTTCTGCGCGGTATTCAGGGTGGCATAATGATCGCCATCACGCAGGTCACGGTACGCCTGGTACAGACCTTCATGTTGCCCAACCCAGGTGCTGTACTCAGACAGCAACGGCAGCGTTTGTTCGTAGGCTTCACGCAGCTCCGGGCTGTTTTTCACCGAGTTCAGGTGGCTGACCGGAGAGAAAATACGCCCCAGGACATCGTCCACTTCCGCAAGCTGCTGGCAAAGATTTTCCCAGGTGTACGGCGCCCCCTGCGCAACCACACGCTCAACGTTTTCACGGCAATCGTTCAGTGCCTTAGTGACGGCGGGTACAACATGCTCCGGCTGAATTTTGGAAAACGGCGGCAGTTCGAAGGGAGTCAGCAATGGATTGGTCATTAGCGCAGTCCTGTTGAAAAGAGTGAATGAAGCGCGCATACCGGCGCTATGCATATTATTTGTAGAATGGGGTTAAGTGTAGAGGATTTCAATGCCAGGCGTTGCGCTTTCGCGGCAGTGGCGACTTTTCTGTATACTGTGGCGATATGCTCTATTTTCGCCCGATGGCACGCAGCTTGTCGGGCCTACGTTTACAACCTGGAACACGTTTACCCATGCTCAGTTATCGCCACAGCTTCCACGCTGGCAACCACGCCGACGTCCTTAAACATACGGTTCAGAGCCTGATCATCGAGTCGCTCAAAGAGAAAGATAAACCGTTTCTCTATCTGGACACCCACGCCGGTGCGGGTCGTTATCAGCTGAGCAGTGAGCGCGCTGAACGTACCGGAGAATATCTGGAAGGCATCGCCCGCATCTGGCAACAGGACGACCTGCCTGCAGAACTGGAGCCGTACATCAGTGTGGTTAACCATTTCAACCGTAGCGGCCAACTGCGCTACTACCCGGGTTCACCGCTGATTGCCCGCCAGTTACTGCGCGAGCAGGACAGCCTGCAATTAACCGAACTGCACCCGAGCGATTTTCCGCTGCTGCGCTCTGAGTTTCAGAAAGATGAGCGCGCACGCGTGGCAAAAGCCGACGGCTATCAGCAGTTAAAATCTAAATTACCGCCGGTCTCCCGCCGTGGGCTGATCCTCATCGATCCGCCGTACGAAATTAAAACCGACTACCAGGCGGTAGTCGCCGGCATCAACGAAGGCTACAAGCGTTTCGCGACCGGCACTTATGCCCTGTGGTATCCGGTGGTCCTGCGCCAGCAAATCAAGCGCATGACCAAAGAGCTGGAAGCGACCGGCATTCGCCGCATCCTGCAAATTGAGCTGGCGGTGCGCCCGGACAGCGATCAGCGCGGTATGACGGCGTCCGGCATGATTGTGGTTAACCCACCGTGGAAGCTGGAACAGCAGATGAACAATGTGCTGCCATGGCTGCACAGCAAACTGGTTCCAACGGGAATCGGGCATACCTCGGTCAGCTGGATCGTGCCGGAGTAATCGCAGCCATCGGTGGAACCTTTTGATTTCAGGTATACAATCGCGAATATTTT
This sequence comes from Citrobacter sp. FP75, assembly GCF_018342065.1. Lineage (GTDB taxonomy): Bacteria > Pseudomonadota > Gammaproteobacteria > Enterobacterales > Enterobacteriaceae > Citrobacter. The sequence goes on from NZ_JAFDOE010000004.1 coordinate 194,553, forward strand.
GGCGGAGGGCATAACGCTTCTCCGCCCAACAATGAACATGAAGGAGCGGTCATGACCAAACACTATGATTACATCGCTATCGGCGGCGGCAGCGGCGGTATTGCCTCCATTAACCGCGCGGCCATGTACGGCCAGAAATGCGCGTTGATTGAGGCCAAAGAACTCGGCGGCACCTGCGTCAACGTTGGCTGTGTACCGAAGAAAGTGATGTGGCATGCCGCACAGGTTCGTGAAGCGATCCACATGTACGGCCCAGATTATGGTTTCGACACCACCATCAACAAATTCGACTGGGACAAGCTGATCGCCACCCGTACCGCCTATATCGACCGTATTCACACTTCGTACGATAACGTGCTGGGTAAAAATAATGTCGATGTGATTAAAGGCTTTGCCCGCTTCGTGGATGCCAAAACCATTGAAGTGAACGGTGAAACCATTACCGCCGATCATATTTTGATTGCTACCGGCGGTCGCCCGAGCCATCCGAATATTCCGGGCGTGGAATACGGTATCGACTCCGACGGTTTCTTTGAACTGCCAGCCCTGCCAAAACGCGTAGCCGTTGTGGGTGCAGGCTACATTGCCGTTGAACTGGCTGGTGTGATTAACGGCCTGGGTGCCCAAACGCATCTGTTCGTGCGTAAACACGCGCCGCTGCGTAGCTTTGACCCAATGATCGTCGACACGCTGGTTGAGGTAATGAACGCGGAAGGCCCGACTCTGCATACTCACGCTATTCCGAAAGCGGTGGTTAAAAACGCTGACGGCAGCCTGACCCTGCAACTGGAAGACGGTCGTAGCGAAACGGTAGATTGCCTGATTTGGGCGATTGGTCGTGAACCTGCAACCGACAACTTCAATCTGGCGGTTACTGGCGTGAAAACCAACGAAAAAGGCTACATCGTCGTTGATAAATTCCAGAACACCAGCGTGCCGGGTATTTATGCCGTGGGTGATAACACCGGGGCCGTTGAGCTGACGCCAGTTGCCGTTGCCGCAGGCCGTCGTCTGTCCGAGCGTCTGTTTAACAACAAACCGGACGAGCATCTGGACTACAGCAACATCCCGACCGTGGTCTTCAGCCACCCGCCAATTGGCACCGTCGGTTTAACCGAGCAACAGGCTCGCGAACAGCACGGCGATGACCAGGTGAAAGTGTATAAATCATCGTTTACCGCGATGTATACCGCTGTCACCACACACCGTCAGCCATGCCGCATGAAACTGGTTTGCGTAGGCCCGGAAGAAAAGATTGTCGGTATTCACGGCATTGGTTTTGGGATGGACGAAATGCTGCAAGGCTTTGCGGTGGCACTGAAAATGGGCGCAACCAAGAAAGACTTTGATAACACCGTTGCCATTCACCCGACCGCATCGGAAGAATTTGTGACCATGAGGGGTTAATGTAGAAAACGCATCCCTACACCTTTATGATTCTGAAAAACTGGCTGTAAAAGGCCAGTTTTTTATTGCTGTTATCAATGTATGTAAGCCCTATCTCGCTTTGTTGTCTGAATCAACACAGGTTTAACAGGTTGTTAATCGCGGTCATTCTGTTTCCAGTGTTGCAACACGTTCCAGTATCACCATCCACAGTCCTTATGCCTTGATAAAGAAATTCGGACCAGACTCTTACCACCAACAAAAAACCGTCAGGTGCTGTTACATCTATGGCCATCGTAAGATCCATCTCGACCTGCGTGATACCGGGCAACGGTGCGGTGTTAACTGGGCTTGGCGGCAGGTGAAACGTGCTGGAATAAAGGCCCTGGTTGGATACCGGAGTTCGCGCGGGCGTAATATGAAAACCAGGCTCGGAAGTGTCTGGATTATCCGTGGCAACTCATAAAAAAGTTTAGTCAATATTAAAGACGGCTTCCCTTTCAAAGGTATTTAGTTAGCCTGCTAGTTATTTGCGATACATAAGTGATAAAAAAAATTTCTTTTGCACAAATTGGTAAAAAAATATCAAACATAAGATTCAAAATAAAACAAAATAGAAAATCACCCACCATCAGGATAGCTAAAGTAATTGAAAGCACATCGTTCTGATGGCTTCTGGAGGTTTCATGAAAAAGGTTAATATACAGGACAAACTGAATTTTACTGATACGGAAACCATCGCAATAGAAAGCATAATGACAAATAAGTACCTGGTCATTTATACTGACAACTGCGATTTAACAATACAAAAAAATAATGAGACTTTGTTTTTCCCGCAAAGGACTTTTGTATTTATAGAGCGCGGAATAAAATTCTCTTGCAAAATAAAAAAATCACTCCCAGGGATAAAACCATATAGAGTTATACGTCTTGACAAAAAAGAATTGGTTATGCTCAAAGATGTTTTTAAAGCAACACACAGTTACTATCTTGATGAAAAGGTGATTGCAAGAAAACCCCATAATAAAATTATTGGTGTTGAAGGGCGCCAGGAATATATAGAGGAATTCAACCGTGCTGAGTCTACTACGGACCAACCACTAAAAATACTCAAATTAGCTAATATTATCTCACGAATTGGGCGATCGAAAGAAATCATTAACTCATTAATCGTATCTGCAGCTATTACATTTACAGATAAGGTTAGAAATATGATTGAAGAAAACACATCTAGAAAATGGCGTCTGAATATGATTGCCGATGAGTTTAATATTTCAGAAGTCTCTGTCAGAAAGCGTCTTGAGTCAGAGGGAACATCATTTAATAATTTATTAGTTGAGATTAGAATGAATAAAGCAATGCAATTACTGCTTGAAAATGAATTGCAAATACATCAAATCTCGCGAGATGTAGGGATCTCAAGTCCATCTTATTTTATAAAAAACTTTAAAGACTATTTTGGCATTACACCAAAACAATTTATTATTTACTTTAGAAGTTAAATATAAGTGATTTACGTTTATAAATCATTACCCATTATGAGGGGTGGGTAGATATACTTTCACACAATATAGCTGCTGCCCATCCCTTGCCTTACCATTTAATTGAATACATTCAATTATGAATAGATCAATTTTAAAATCAATGAACAATATAAAAAAACGACCAAATATGATATATTCTTCCCATGTACCATTGTACTCAAGCTCCCAATAACACCCACTGTAAGTTTCATAGTTATAATTGGTTGCATCGCTATAACCAATCATGGCCACTAAGTTAATCTCCGTTTTATATGAGCTTGGATCGAATGTCGTTACAATAACTGCTTCATTTTTTGCCGAGAGAATAGAAGTTACTTCTTGCAATCTGATATTGTTACTCCTGGAATATGGCTTACCCAATAAACTATCACGATAATGAAACTCCTTAGTATTCAATTTTAAAGAATCAATTACCTTCATCACTGGACTTTTAATGTATAAATTGATAGATACCCCCAAAAATAAACCAGTACAATCAAAACCCGATTCATTTCGATATTCTAAAGGAGTAACATTAAACTCTCGTAAAAACGCACGTGTAAATGATTGTTGAGTCGAAAAATTCAATTCCATCGCAATATGGTAAATCTTTTTTTTGGTTAATTTTAAAAGAATAGCAGCCTGAGTTAGTTTTCTTTTCCTGATATAGGTACTAATGTTCATACCTGTGAAGATTTTAAATATTTTTTGTATATGTCTTTTACTATACCCTGACATATTTGCCACATCAACAACACTGATGTTGTCTTTATTATAAATCATTGCTTCTATTTTTTTAATCACACCATCCACAATCTCTTTGCTGTCCATAAATCACACCTCAGAGTATTAAATTTTTATCAATGCTAACACTTAATTCTGTACCCGTCTAATGATAAAATTACGAATACCCCATGATAACAAGTCCAAAGATGTATTTATGAAGATAAGTATGCCGTCAGATAAAGCACTAAACCAATTTAGATTTTATGCACATATCGCCTCCAACACAGAAAGAAAGAGGAAGTATGATCTCGCAGCTCAATTTTGGGAGAAAGCATTGCAGTATGCTTTAAGTAATGAAAATATTGAATGGGCTATCCGTAGAAAAAAATTTTGTTTAAAACAAATTTCGTCACACAAGAAAAATCAAGATATCTAATACTAATAATACGTTTCAGAATTAAAGTTTTGCATATGCGATGCTAGCTATAATTCATTATAGCAAGCCGTTTACAAATCATCATGAGTATAAACAATGAAATAATTTATTTTCGTTGTTTTAATATAGAGAATGATACCATCCCGATTCAACCAGGAAAGCGTCAGTGTAGCGGACTGGTTATGCCCTATTTAAAAGGTTCATCGAAAACCTGCAGCAATCTGGGTGAAAGCGGAATAGAATAAACAGCGGGCGAATTCCAGTGATATAGAACAGGTAGAAAGTGCCTTTCTGCAAAGCGATCACTTTTCAGAAAGGCACTTTACTCAGCAACTTTTTAACGATCAATCGTGCCAGGTATTAAACCGACATCATGGTATGGAAATTTCCATTACAGCTGCACCACTTAAATTTCCCGGTTGACTACTCGCAGTCTTTTTTAATACTGATTGAATAGTTAAATTACCGTTTCCTGATATAGTGATATCCGCAGAAGGTGATGACGCGGAAATATTTGTGTTTTCTACTGTCAAAACAGAATCCCAACCATTTCCTAATCCAACACCCACACCATCAGAGTATTCAGTTGTCGGAGTATTTAGAGATTTTAGGGTTAATTTAAACTTAACATCACTAGGAAGTTGACACTTAATGTTTATAGAACTACTCGTAGTATGACCATCTGCAGATGAAATTGAATGCCCTCCATGTGACAGTTCTATTTTACTTGGAAACACCTCACACTTATTATTGATTGTAATATCGAATGGAAGCGAGGCCTGGGTAGTTGAAATATCATCAATACTATCCAGCGGCCATCTTGAAAGCCATTGGTGCATAATTCTACTAGAATAGTACGAAGCAAATCCTATCCTCATCGGTATAGACCCCGTATAATGACCCACACCAAGATGTCGTACATCAAGAAGTAAGGATGAATCAAATGCCACAGGGCCATAATTAGTAACATGCCCGTCGGCATAACATCGATACTGTGTTAAGGGCATGCGTCTATCTTCTATTTTTTTATATAAAGCATAATGTCCTGTCCTGTCAATAACAGTAGTATCTGATGGTGTTTGGCCAATACTGATTGGTATCTCTACACCATTTGCACTTATTTTTTTCGGTAGAAAAAGATAATAATCAAGGCCTTCAATATCTACTGATACAAAATTACTGGTTTTACAAAATTTAGCTTTAAGATATAGATTCCCCGGCGTAATAGAATTTAATGCTACAGGAATACTTGATATAGCATTTCCATTGTATTCTAATCTACCCATTTCAAAACCATCATTTGGTGCTGTCCAAAAAAAACCGTAAGTCACATAACCAAGATGTGGTAATGTCCCTATATAATCAGCATGTACTGGAGTCGAAAATTGACTAGCAATGAATGCACACAGAAATAAAAATCGCATATATACCTCTAGTTTAGATAGTATTTAATAGTGGTTTTTATATAACGATATATAACAAAGTAATAAAACAAATACGATTACACATAAAAAATATTCATGGTAGCCGTTGCACTAAATGTACCAGCAGTAAGTGCCTCGCTCCCATACTTATAAGGTGCAGCAGTAAAGGTAAAATGACTTCTTTCAGTATTTATTTGAGATAACCCTTTTTTAATTTTATCTTTATCTACATTGACCTTCAAAGGGAAACGACTGTCAACAGAATCTCCCTGGTACAGGGCAATCCCTAAAGATGAGGCATTTACCCCTGTAGTCTTTAGAATATTCTCACCTTGCACACCGGTGTTTGATGTAAAACTTATATAGGGCACTCCCGAATTATTCACACACAGAACTTCAACTGTTTTTGTCTGTTTGAATTTATTACCATCAACTTCTTGAATTGATACCTTTCCAAAATTAATCTCAAAGCTCGCGTCGTTATTTATTTTGCACGGCTCATTATAAATTTCCCCTGTTATTTCTATTTGAACCTCTTCAGCCAGGGCACTGCCGAGAGTTAATGGAAAACATGCAATTAGAATCCGAATTCCATTTTTTACTTTCATTTTCATCAAAAATATTTTACTGTTTATATTGATAGCACTGGCATTATTCATACGTAATCTCAAACCTGGCCAAAGATTCGTATTCTCCCGGCTGTACACTTTTATTCGAAATGGCATCTGGCGTTGCTTGGACATATGCAAAAAAATCAAAATTCATACTACCATCAATTAAAGGCGTACCATTCGAATGATTATGATTCTCACCTAATTTAAGTGGAGTTTTCCCATCCGTATCAAGTAACCCTATAGCCAGCTTTCCTTCATTTCCCGAACCAGTGACACTAAGAAAATAATCACTCCTCTCCTTCATTTGAGGTTCATTCTTACCGGAAAATCTAAACTTCACTATTTTCCATGAAGAGTTTGCATCACAATCACGCAAACGAATACTAAATTTCTGAGGCGGCATGTTACCAGGACTTATATGAAAATTTTTTACAGGATATTTTAAAAAATGAACCGTTTGATTATCACTACCAGTGTCAATCTTACAAGGGTAATCTGTTAAATCACCAATGAATGAGATGTCCACTGCTTTTGCTGAAAAAGCAATACTCCCAATCAAATGCAAAACAGCAATTCCCAAGGTCATTCTTTTCATTATCCCCCCCCTCTTTTATTCGTACCCCAGCAGTAGATGCAACAATGAGCTACTCGCAAGTGGTGCCATATGCGTGTGGTCTGATCTATTCTGGCTTACCAGGGCTTGCCGCTGATTTTTGCTCATGTAATATATGAGATGGTTTTGCCCATTCTCCAGTGCTACTTTTCCATTACTGAGCATCTTTTGCTCTGCCGGCTGCCCCCCCTTTCGGTTGTATAAAAGGGCACTTTGTGTAGCTATGGTCTTATCACGACCTGCCTGTATTTTTGCATCACCGTCACCACACCCTACAAGCTTTAGCTTAAACACGTACCGTTCAAGCATTCCTTGCGGTTGCATGTCCTTATGCAAATCAATTTCATTTGTTTCCAGGGTACAGGGAGAAGACAACAGCGCGCCACTGACTACCAGCATGCCGGTGCGACCATTCCTTTCATTCACCCATTGATGACGCGTCTCGTCCACATGCAAAAATTCTTCTTGCTTCACCCACTCATTTGCATATAACACGTTATTTACGATATAGCCTGCCATTAGAACAGCCAGAAAAACTCTGGCCGCGACCAGTTTCATCACTCCGCTCCGGGCTATTACCATTACTTTTTCACCGCCGTACAACGATCTCCACTGCAGCTAAATTGTAAGACTGGGCGCCCACCGTAATCGTTTATGTAGCTCAGATACGGTGTAGTGTAGCTACCTGATTTAACTGTTTTTGAAGACTTAGGAGCCAGCATCACCGGTTCAAATTCACCTTCTTCTGCCTGTTTTTTGCTGCCCCCCAGACCTATTACTGTTACATAGTATGGTGTTGGATTATCAATTGTGTAACCACCACTGGTTTTATTGAGTACTAACTGATCCTGCCATACAGCATTAGGTTCTGCTTTAATAGAATCAGGTCGATAAAAAAGTTTTATCTTCGTTTGCAGTGCTATTTGCAAAACATTCGCCTTGTCACTCTTAGGCGGAATCTCGCGAAGATTGAAATAGAAAATAGACTCTCTATCTTGAGGGAGTTTATTTATTTCCGGGGTGCTGGAAAGGCGCACCATACTTTTTTCACCAGGTTCAAGGCGTTGTACTGGTGGTGTAACAACAATCGGTCCCGTTGTGATTTTTTCTTGCTTTTCATTTTCTATCCATGCCTGAGCAAGGTATGGTAATTGATTGTTGTCATTGGAAATATTGAGAGTCATTGTTTTTTCCCCACCGTTAAAAACGGCTCGGGTGCGGTCAAGGGAAACGGCCGCATTAACAATAGGTGCTGCAGTCAAACATGCTGCAGTCATCAATATATTCTTAAATACTGGTGTTACTTTCAACATATTAAACCTCTCTCATTTTATGTTCTGATAAATCGCACATAAATAATCGGATGGAGAATATATCTCCATACTCCGAGTGAATAACGGCCTTCTATGCCTTTATGCATGGCAACAGTAATTGTTGGTCTGGATTTAGCTTCTCCGTAATATCTACGACGCACTGTATTTTTCCGTCCCAACTCACATTCAATCTTTCTCCGGGGGTTACCCCACTCAACCAAGAAAGTCCACTGTCTGCGACCATTCCCAGTTCACGGCCTTTAGCATTCATTACGCTTGCACCAAAGGGTGGATAACTGTTATCAGCCATACGCAACACGGCAAATAAGCGATTCCCCTTTAGAACTTCAAATTTACGATATCCTATTGCACCCTCGGTCAGGACGGATTCCACCACAGAACGACGAGCCTCGATGTCTGCTGGTAACTTCTTCATATCAACTGAGGTAGTGTTACGATAATAACTGCTCACATTTGTCACAACACCAATACCCCAATCGTTGGTCGAAACTCGACCACCATCGACGGGTACTCCTCCAACACCGTCAGTATCGACCAGTAAGCGGGTACTACCATTCATACCCCCCGCATGCAGGGCTGCCCCCTGTGCTGTAATGGTTGCACCACCTGAAGCACTCACCCCAAATGAGGTATAACCGTTCTGCACTGTTGAAAAATTGGCTGCAATATTAGCCAGTGGGCTGCTGTGGCTAAAGAACCCACTCATCTGTGTTTGAGACGGCAAGCTGTTGCCATTGCTCATACCTGCGTTCAACGAGTAGCTACTTAACCCACCATCCAGGGTACCGCTGTACCCTACGGTGTTAGTGTAACGATCGTTACTCATGCTGCTGCTATAATTAAGTGTTGTGCTTCCCCAAGGAACGGACAACCGCAGAAATACCGAATCGTTATCGTAGTTCTGGTATTTCGAACGGGAGGCAGACAATCCCAAAGAAACATTTTTCAAGCCAGCAGCATCGAAATATCTGTTCACTGACACCATGTAATAATCAGACATTTTCTGATCCCAGTATGTCTGATGGCTGTACTGCAGGTTAACGGATGTATTTGAGTCTACGAAGTTCTTATTAAACGTAACGGTATACATCTCCTTTTCACGTCTCGTGAAATCATTGCGATAACGGGCATCAAGGTACTGTTCCATGGTCATATAGTTACGCTCTGAGAAACGATACCCTGCAAATGTAATATCTGCATTTACATCATCAAAACGTTTTGAATAACTTAAACGCCAGGACTTACCTTGTTTTGTTTCATCCTCAAGTCGAGCCACGGATTGGGTAACATCCGTAGATACAGTACCAAATTCATTAAGATCACGGCCGAGACCAACAGCCAGGGCGTTATAATCTTCCGAAAAAATGCTGCCGCCATAGAGAGACCATTTATTACCGATCCCCCATGATGCTTCGCCGGATATAAAAACCGGACCTTCCATAGTGTGTTCGTAATTACGCGAACGACCTGAGACAAGTTTATAGCGAATTTGACCAGGTCGGGTAAGATAGGGCACATACGCCGTATCAACCTGAAATGTTTGCTTTCGTCCATCCTGCTCAATAACTTCTACATCAAGGCGTCCACGAACAGAACTATCCAAGTCCTGGATCGAAAATGGTCCAGCCGGGACAGTTGAATCATAAAGAATTCGATTCTGTTGCGAGATCACAACACGGGCATTCGTATTGGCAACCCCCGTAATCTGCGGAGCATAACCACGTAGTTTTGGCGGCAACATGCGATCATCGCTCTCCAGACTGGCACCAATGTATCGCCAGGGACTGAAGATTTCTGAATTAATGTAATTTTCACCCAGCGTTAAGTTAGCACGCCAACGCGGGAGTGCACGGTACATGTAAAATCGATTCCAGGTGAACTGACTCTCCGTCCCCCCTGCATTACCAGTGGTATGGTTAAGATTACCCTGGTAGTCTCCACGTAAACGCCATGCCCCTACATTGATACCTGTTGTACCGTAATAACTGAGTAACTGAGACTGTCCTCCCTGGTGCGGCTTATTTACTGTCCCGTTAATGTTATAGTCAAACAACAATCCTGGAATACCATCATCCCATTGTGACGGTGGTAGCCAAGACGCATCAGAGTACTCCAGCCACGCTTGTGGCATGTTAATGTGAAGCATACCTTGTGCCGTATTTGGGCGAATTTCGACCCCCGGCAAACGGCTGAAATCAGCACACTGTTCATTGTTCCAGTAGGTAACTTTCTCCAGAGATTCTTCAGTTAGCCCCATTCTGTTAACCATTTCAGGGGTCAGGCATGGCTGCGGTAATGACTCTTCCTCGCCTTTTCCTTGTGTTGGATGCTCCAGAAATGTTACAGAAAACGCAGTGGGTGAAACGCCTTGCCCATTCACTATTAATTCCATTTGATACTGCCCGGGCATGATATATCCCACTTGTGAGAATCGGGAAATATCAATATTTTTTCTGTCTACCGCATCCAGAACATCAGTATTAAAGTCTACAGCGTAAGCCGGCACACCCGATAGTGAAAGCATCAACGCATAGGTAATGTTATTAACGGTAAAATAATTATTCTTTTCCATTATCAATCATCACTTTTAACACGAATCAGAGTGATTCCGACAAACGAAAGCTATATTCCTCCAACAACAAGGAAATAAAACCATCATGTATGATGGATATGCTTAATGAAATACAGTTAAGCTATTATTCGTAATCGACCTTAAACCGCAATACGGAATAATAACTCCCAGCTTTTAGTGGGTATTCGTTGCGGACAAGTCGTAAGGTATAATCGAACTCATCTTCATTCCCATTCAATAATAATGGGGGCATCACCTTTCCAGACTTAGCCGGATAACCTTGCTGGTCCAGTATTTGTAAGCTTACGCCCTGAGAACTCCCGAGTAATAAGAATTTATCGGGAGTTTCACCATGCACCCCCTCAAAAGTTACACGCACTCGACTTGCCGTATAAACTCGTTTCCCAGTACCCGCCAACTCGCAATTACGTAACCTCAGGCGAAATTTCTTTTCCGCTCCAACACTACTATTCTGTAAATCCCGTACAGGTGTTTCTCCCATGTCGATTACCTGATACGTATCTTCCATCGCCAACGTACAGGCAGGCAGAATGACCTGACCTTTAAAATTTGCACGACCATGCCACCATACATGCTCTTCCCCCCAATATTCCGGCAGTGTCATCCCCGGAGGAGGGAAAGGTAATGAGGAGGTAGCATATAATGCTGAACTCCAGAATATCGTTATAATAAAAGCAAAGCGCCAGTTCATTTTGATATTCCATTCCGAGTAAAAGCAGAACTATAAATAGTTCTGCTTTTTATTATATAAGAAGCAAGCGCTAATTATTGGTAGGTCAGGTTAAAGTTCGCAACGGCGGTGAAATCACCTTCTTTCAGAGTGCCACCATTCGCTTTTTTGACCCATGCGCTATAACGCAGGGTGTTATCGCCTTCTTTAAGGTTGCTTGCTGCACCGTCAGCTCCCGTAAAGTCAACCAGATTGCCACCAGCGTCAGACACAACAATTACAGTACCCGTGTCCCCCGCAGTACCTAATTCTTCTTTCTTAGCACCTATAGTCGTGCCAGAGAACGCAACTTTTACGGTTTTAAAAGCCGTTGGATTGGCCCCGGGCGCTGTATTAGCCAGAGAACAATTAACAAGTTTAATATCCAGATTTTTCTTAACCGAAATACCATCAGCCTCTAGATGCGCCTTAGAAATCTGGCCGAAATCAATAGTTTGATCTGCTGATTCAGATGCAATCCCGCATGGTGCATCAATTACAGAACCTTTGAAGTTAACAACACCCTGGCCTTTAGCCTGGGCGCCAAAAGAAAACATCGCCATAGCTACAACACCAGCTACTAAACTTTTCTTCATAAAATTAAACCTCAATCCTTCTTTAACTAGTACACAATAAATTAAACACCGAGAACTAATGGCATTCAAAATGACGCTAATAATTTCGGGTTGCTCAAATTATTATAAAACAAATCATGACTAGCAAGAGCTATATTTAATATTGTTAAAATTTTATCACTTATTACTAATTATAAGAAAAAACACGGATTACAAGCCATTACAATGCCATTTCGAAAGCAAAAAAGATATTCATGTACTATATAAGCAGTGTGGTGACGCACTGCTTGCGGCAACTACTGCACAGAGATTCGGATATGAAAACTTGTAATAAAAGATACCAACTGGGCTAGTGGGGAATATAGAACAGGGGCTGGTGGGCTAGCCCCGACGACAAGTACCCGAGAACGGTTCCAATTAATATTCTGCCGCACGAATCTGCCGTCAGAGCCATTTATTATGGGAAAGTCAGAATTTCCACGAAATCTGAGCTGCAAATTGTAATCCACTGTATTCATTCGTGGGTGTGTCATACCAACGTTTACCTGCCGTCAATCCCAGATTAAGCTGCGCTGTAAGCGGCTGGATACGCTGGAGACTTATGCTCTTCATACTTCCGCTAAGGGTCTCAGGAGACCAGTCATAAATGTAAGCGCCTGTGCCACGACTCAGCCACAACTGAGTATAACCATCCCCACGTGAGTCTTTCAGCCGAAAGGAGATCATATTGCTATAGCTGCCTCCCGTATGACTTGAATCATAATGAGTGTAACGATAATTGGCGATAAGTTGACCGACATAGAGACCAATGCCGCCTTGCCATGCATTAACTTCAGCATCATCATAATATTTAGTGTAGCGATATCCAGTGCTGAACACGGATTTTGGCAGCAGGTTCAGATTAATATCCTGACGAAAATCCTGTCGTGCAAAGACTGGGGTATTATCAGCAAAGGCAATACCTGTACGGGTCGTTAGCCAGTTATTCCATTTATACCATACAGCACCCTGACCTCTCGTGGCATTGAAACGCTCGGTCTCATAATCGCGTTTTCCCTGAGAAATATTCAAAAGCAATGTTGATCTATCAACGTTTGCGACCATTTCAGCATAAGCCACATTGCGCGTACCATGGTTTCCAGAATAATCGATAAAATCATAGCCTGCAGTAATTGATTTTAATCCTGCATAAGCTGGCAATGTGCTAAAAATACCTGCCGCTAATAATGCTTGTTTTATCATTTTAATCACCTGTGCAAATAAGCTCTTGCCGGAGGGCATAATTTCCGGAAGATAAGTTTCTTTCCACTATAATACGTGGGCCAAGTTGAGTACCCGGAGCAATAATTCGCCCTGGTAAAATAATCACCTGTACACCAAGTCGTGAGCGCTGACCGATATAGCACCCTAGTTTTTCACACCCAGTTGAAATAGTTTCCCATGGGGTGCGAACTGATACATGTTTCTCATCCAGACGATGGTTACTGGTACGCACCTGTGCTCCCAGATATGCCTGATGCTCAACAACAGAGTCGGAGATAAAACACTGTGGCCCAATAGTTACTTCGGATTCAATAACCGCATTTTTAATTTCGGTTGCAAACCCAACTTTCACACTATTGCTAATCACTGTGCCTGGACGAATGAAGGCATAATTGCCAATCAAACTGTTAGCGCCAATCACTACAGGTCCCTGAATAACAGCACCATGGCAAATTTGTGTATTGGCACCAATAACAACTTCTCCAGCACTTTCATCTATAATGACATTATCAGCAATTTGAATTTTGTCCTTTTTGGTATCAAGTTTCAGAAAGTCTCTCACTTCCTGTGGAAGAAGGGCGGGAATAAGTTTCTGACGTTTCCACCAAGGCCGAATAGCGTGTAGGTTTATCTCTTTGGGGTTCACGTCCAGTAAAAAAGGCAATAGGTCCATAAATAATCCAGATAGCGTACGCTAATAAAACATATAGAACAGAAAGTGGCGCTAATGGTACTAATACCCAACAACGATGAAACCACGCGCTAAAAGCACCAATCAGGCAAACCACACCTACCCAAAGAAAAGGAAATATAGCTTGTACCACACCATGAACCCCGGTAGCGTGAAATTCATTAACCCAGGTAACCAAATAAATTCCTACGCCATAAAGCACTACCATAACCATAGGAAAAATGCTGAATATACCGAAGCGGCTAAAGAGGAGTGATTTATGTAATCTCATACATACCGCATAGCCAATAATCCAGCGTCGCCAACGACGCCACTCATCACCCAGGCTGTTACATTCTTGCGGATAGACAACACAGCGATTGACCTGACGAACACAATAGCCATTGGCGACCAACGTCCAGGTGAGATCCAGATCCTCTACTTTTGTCCGATCGGAGAAACCAAACTTACGCAAAACATCCGTTCGAAACATCCCGCATGCGCCACTGATAATAAATGGAGCCCCTCCAAGCAACTGCTGCAATGTTCGCTTCATAACGATCATCGGTAACTTTACGGTGGCTCTGATATGGGGTAAAAAACCCGCCCCTTTTAATGTTGTAGAGGGAACTCCGCCCACAGCATCCGCGCCACGCTCAATCTCCGCCAGCATATACCCTATACCATCGTTATCTGGCGGAACGTAAGTATCAGCATCACTTAAAAAAACCTGTTCGCAGGTAACGTAATTAAGGCCATTCATCAACGCCCCACCTTTACCGGTATTTTTTTGTGTCACAGCAATAAAACGACCACCCCATTTTTGTTTTACTTCTTCCATTACCTCCGCGGTATTATCAGTGGAGCCGTCATTAACGCAGATCACCTTACAGAAATAAGGGTTCAGTAAAAGATTTTCCAATGATTGTTTTAGGCAAGGCCCTTCATTATATGCTGGAATAATAACATCAACACATCCTTTTTTGTGACTTGGTTTTTGTCTTAATGTACTAAGAAACCATATAAATATAGCTACAGCCATAAATACGAAAATGATAGTTTTCATTATATATGCTCATAGAATCATTTTATGAATAACAAAGCCTTCTCCATAATTACTATTAATTTGCTGTCCACGAAACTGCGCGACAGCACGCAAACGTTCAGGACACATATAATCACGTTTACTCTGACTTCTATGTTTACTTAAAGCTTTAAGTTTTAAATTGAAATCTTCTTCTTCCAATAATTCAAAAACCTGAGGCATGAATGAAAGCCATGTGCTTGGGGTTTCATAGCCAAGAATTTGTGGAATAGTACGGCAAGCAACCATTGAAGCCTGATAGACCGCCATATGATCCTGATGACGATCAGCATTGTGCATGGTATATACTCGCCCAATTTCAACATCCGATGGAATTTCATGGTGAATGATGTTTTCTAGAGCACAAATCATATCATTGAGTTGAAAATGGGCGCGAGTATCGGCAAAATCAAGATGAATGGTTTGCTGGCAGCCTAAAACTTTTAATGCTTCACGTGATTCCTGATGACGATCAATAGGTTCATCAGTGCCAGACTTACCGGCCGTCATTACTACAGCAGAAATATAAATCCCCTTTCGCGCAAGACGCGCAAGAGATGCACCACAACCCAGTTCTATATCATCAGGGTGTGCACCAATAGCAAGTATGCCTTTTCTTTTATTTGATTGAGAAAGGATCACTGACTTTAACACCTTATCCAATATTTTTTCATTTTGTAGATTTTATGATGAGAGTAAAGTGCCACAATATCTGACACCAAACATAACAACATACTAATGCAATCGTTCTTTGCCACTATTTAGATTCGCTGCTATAACCAAAGAGGCACAAAAACGTTTAATCACTCTCGGACATTTTTATTCTACACAGGAAGCTTTACCAATAATCGATAATAAAATAATATTATTTAAGATCAGGCTTAGAAAAACATCATATATACATTAAGATTAAATTAAAGTATCGACTATCCTCTTTGACATCCAGATATGACACATGTCGAGATGGCTCTTGCGGTAACCATAAATGCAACAGCATCTGACAGTTCTTTGTTGGTGGAAGAATCCGGCCTACAGACATTGCTGAGTGTAGGCCGGACGCCATCCTGTTTATTTATTATTTACCCTGCATATACGGCGTATATACCCCGTTGAGACTTTCAAGGAACGCCACGATATCGTCGATATCTTTCTGCGGTAGCTCTTTACCCACCTGATAACGCAGCATCAGTTTTACCGCACCATCAAGCGTAGGCACATCACCGCGGTGGAAATAAGGTGCAGTCAGCGCGACGTTACGTAATCCAGGGACTTTCTGACGCAACTTATCGCGAACTTCATTGGTTACATTCATACGACCAATATCTGCCGCAGTGACTTCGCCAAAATTAAAGTCCTTTTTCAAGCCCAGGGGTTCAAATGAGCGTCCGCCTAAAATAATACCGCCATGGCAGGTCGCACACTTATTATCCTTAAATAACTGATAACCCTGTTTTTGCTGGGCCGTTAACGCACTTTCATCACCACGTAGCCATTTATCAAACGGTGCATTTGGCGTAATCAGCGTTTTCTCAAACTCAGCAATCGCGTCAGTAATATTGTCCCCGCTGAATCCCTGAGGATAGACGGCGATAAACTCTTGCTTCAAGGCCGGGTCTTTGTCCAGTTTCTGGATAATTTCATCCCAGGATTTAGACGCCATTTCAATCGGATTGAGCGGTGGACCACCCGCCTGCGCCTGCAATGTTGGCGCACGGCCATCCCAGAACTGTTCAACGTTAAAGACCGAGTTAAAGACCGTCGGCGCATTGATAGGGCCAACGGCACCACCGACGCCAATTGACGTTTTCCTGCCATCCACGCCGCCTGCGTTTAAGGCGTGGCAGTGCGCGCAGGAGATTGTGCTGTCGCCAGAGATACGTGGGTCATGATAAAGCGTAAACCCAAGCGCCACTTTGCGATCGTCAGTCGGAATGCTTTCCGGTATTGGCTGTACAGGTTCATTGCGGTGCTGAGTTGCGGTATCGCGACTGGCGTAGTACTGCTCGCGTTGTTTGGCTACCCAGCCAAGAATTTCCTCTCGCTCCGCATCGCTAACCTTACCGGCCCAGTGCAGCGCGGTATAGCGCGTAGGCGGCATGGTGTCGTACTGCATCACCCATTCGATTTTGTTCAAATCACTTTGCGAAACAGGTTTATCCGCAATCAGAGCGGCGCGAACGGCTTCAAGATTGAACGATTTGTATCCCAGTTGAATGTCGTAATTCATCAATTGTTTAGCGACAGGAAAGGAAGAATAGAAAGGCAATTCAGCTGAAGGCGTGTGACAATAATCGCATCCCTTTTCGCGTAAAAATCCTAATACCTTATTATTGGCTTCCAGCGTAGAGGCCTGAACATCAGCCTGTTTGCTACGTTGATTATCGTGATACCACACATAACCGGATAATCCAAAATAACAAATCACGATGCCTGCTATAGCAATCGCGGTAAGACGGGTAATGATTTTCATTATTTTACCCTCACCGTTGTGAGTTATTGTGACCCAGAAATTAAAATAAATACTGCGCAGTCTTTGTCAGACTTGACCATCATAGAAAATAAGGGGATTATTATTTTGATAAGTATCAATCAATTACATGGGCGGGAACTATCATTAGAATAGCCTGCGCCTATTACAGGGATCGGACGCTACCTCATTCTGTTCACACCTCGTTGCAATCGAATGTTCTGAAAATTAAATATCTACAGGTCACGTAAAATCAGCAATTATTCATTGTTATCATTGGGATAGTTTTATCTCTTAATAATTGAAAAACCTAAAAACGTGATCAACCGCACGCTTTACTCACCCGACACCGAAGCGAATGTCTACGCTTAACAGACAGCCGGGCAATAGCCGTTTCCTTTCAACATCTCTTTACCGGAGGTCTTTCTCATTATGCTCAACCAGAAACTACCCCACGCCCCTTCAGAAGAACTGACGATCGACATCGATCTGCTTTATGAAATGGATCCGTGCGAGTTAAAGCTGGATGAAATGATTGAGGCGGAGCCTGAGCCGGAAATGATTGAAGGACTACCCGCCTCCGATGCGTTAACGCCCGCCGACCGCTATCTTGAACTGTTCGAGCATGTCCAGTCGTCAAAGCTGTTTGCCGACAGCAAAACCTTCCCCGACTGCGCGCCTAAAATGGACCCGCTGGATATTCTGATCCGCTATCGCAAAGTTAAGCGCCACCGGGACTTTGACCTGCAACGCTTTGTCGAGAACCATTTCTGGATGCCCGAAACCCCGTCAAGTGAGTATGTTTCCAACCCGCAGGACTCGCTGAAAGAGCATATTGACCAACTGTGGCCCGTGCTAACGCGCGAACCGCAGGATCACATTCCCTGGTCTTCACTGCTGGCGTTGCCGCAGTCGTATATTGTGCCGGGCGGACGTTTTAGTGAAACCTACTACTGGGATTCCTATTTCACCATGCTCGGTCTGGCAGAGAGCGGTCGGGAAGATCTGCTGAAATGTATGGCGGATAACTTTGCCTGGATGATTGAAAACTATGGTCACATCCCGAACGGCAATCGAACCTACTATCTGAGCCGTTCCCAGCCGCCGGTCTTTGCGCTGATGGTGGAACTGTTTGAAGAGGATGGCGTGCGCGGCGCGCGTCGTTATCTGGATCATCTTAAAATGGAATACGCGTTCTGGATGGATGGCGCAGATTCCCTGGCGCTTAACCAGGCCTACCGCCATGTCATCAGAATGCCGGACGGTTCTCTGCTCAACCGCTATTGGGACGATCGTGATACCCCGCGCGATGAGTCATGGATCGAAGACGTCGAAACGGCCAAGCATTCGGGTCGCCCGCCCAATGAGGTCTACCGGGATCTGCGAGCGGGTGCGGCTTCCGGTTGGGATTACTCCTCACGCTGGCTGCGCGATGCGGGCCGTCTTGCCAGCATCCGCACCACCCAGTTCATCCCCATTGACCTCAACGCCTTCCTGTACAAGCTGGAGAGCACCATTGCTAACATTTCGGCACTGAAAGGTGAGCGGGAAACGGAGACCCTGTTTCGCCAGAAAGCCAATGACCGCCGCGCTGCCGTGGACCACTATCTGTGGGATGATGAAAACGGTTGTTATCGGGATTATGACTGGCGACGCGAAGAAATGGCCCTCTTCTCTGCCGCCAGTATTGTGCCGCTGTATGTCGGTATGGCGACCCACGCACAAGCCGATCGGCTCGCCAATACCGTGCGCAGTCGCCTGTTAACCCCCGGTGGCATTATGGCAACGGAATACGAAACCGGTGAACAGTGGGATAAACCCAACGGCTGGGCACCGCTGCAGTGGATGGCAATTCAGGGATTTAAGCTGTACGGTGACGACCACCTGGGAGATGAAATTGCTCGTAGCTGGTTGAAAACGGTTAATCTTTTTTACCAGGAACACCATAAACTTATCGAGAAATACCATATCGCCGACGGCACGCCGCGCGAAGGCGGCGGCGGTGAATATCCGTTGCAAGATGGTTTTGGCTGGACTAATGGCGTGGTGCGCCGATTAATCGGCCTCTACGGCGAACCGTAACGGCCTGGCAGCCTGATGGCGCTGGCTATTCAGGCTGTCAGTTAATGGCGTCATACAGCGTGTTATGAATTTTCTGCCATTTCTTATTTTCGGCGCTTGGCTCCGCGCGAGCGCGCAGTTCGGCTTGTTCGGCGTCATACCGCTGTCGCGCAACAACGTCCGGTTTGGCGCAAAAACTTTGCAGATAGCTTTTATGCAACGATGTCAGCGATGCTCCGTTCGACATTGCATGACTTAGCGTACCCATAAACTGCTGACAGGGTTGGGCCTCATCCATCTGCGAGGGATAACGCAACAGCAGCTTCAGCACGGCGGTATTACCCGCAGTGAACGCCTGCTCCGTCCACGCCAGCTTCCAGTCCATCCCGCCCTGCAAAAACAAGGACGTTACGCGGGTGTCGTTGCGATCGATAGCCGCCCGCATAGTAAACGCATCCCACGAGATGCCCATACGGGTCACCGTGTCCCGCGCGGAAGGCGCGTCACGTCGCGGTTCCTCCTGCACGATGTCAACCGATTGACCGGCAGGTGCCTGTGGCGCAGGCGAGCTGAATAACCAGAACGCGCCCAGCGATATCATCAGCACCATTACGCCAACGGCCACCCACAGCATGCCGGAAATCAGCTGTTCACGCTCTTCGGCCGTGCGCTGCACCCGTTTTTCCGGCGGGTCGATACTGTCGGCAATTTCCTGCTTATCCTCCCCGGTCTGTTCGGCCTTTTGCTTTGCCGTTATCCAGAACTGGCGAATGAGGCTCTCATCAGATTCCAGATACGATGCAGGGCTGATGCGGATACGCCGCTCTTCAAACGCCCGCTGCACAGGGTGGGTGATTTGTCGGTACTGATAATTTAACAGCATCAGTTGTACCGAGCTCAGCGGCTGCTGAGCAATAACCCCATTGCGTGCCAGCCGGCAGTCATCAAGAAACATACGCAGCGTTAAGCGCGGCTCGACAAACAGCGTGAGTACCGAAGAGTCATTAAAAATCTGGGTAAAATGGCGCACGAACAGTTTCTTATCGACCACCATTAGCGCCAGTTCACTAAACAACATGCCGTCCAACGCATCACGCCCCTCGCCAAGTTTAAGCCAGCGTCGCAGCCGATCGGCACCAAAGTGCTGTTTCAGGAAGCTGTTAAGAGGATGTTGGTCCGGCCATACCCGCGCAACGAGGGCTTTCAGCGTTAACTCTATTGCGCGAAGCTGGCGCTGCGCCTGCATCTGTGCCTCTGGACTCCCGACGTCAATATCGGTTTGATACTTCAGCAACGGTTGAAGATGACGCAATTGCTCCAGAGAGGCGACAAAGCGCAACGCAGAAATAAGCTGGTTTTCACTGACATCCTGACCACTTTCATATTGAGGTACGTTCTGCTGAAGATGACGCAATCGCAGGGTGAACTGGCTTAATTGCGCATCGTTCATCTGCAATCGTCTGGCAACCGCCCCCCAGCCGCCCAGATTCAGGCGGGCCTGATCGAGCTGTTCCAGAAACCAGCGCGGATCTTTGCCTTCTGCAACATGCACACCTAATAGCAGCAGGATTTCCACCGATGCCTGGCGAATGCTCCCTAAACAGTGTTCAAATGGCGTACATGTCGCCGGTAATGCGCTATTGGTCATTATCGTCCCTAAAAGGACCGCAACAGTGCGGCCTCACGATGGTCTTTATTGCTCTTTTTATAAACGCGGCGTCGTGTAAAAACGTACCGATGTAAACTGAAACACATTCATATAACAAATAAGTGTGTTTTACAGTGATGACCACGTAATCATTGAAAATTATTCAGGAGGTAAGCCTGTGCCAGTGTTAAAAACATCACGTCTGACCTGCCGCCCGCTGACGGAGGCCGATTGGGATTTTTTCTTAGCATTGCAGCAAGATCCTAATGTAATGCACTATGTCTCCGATGCACGCGCTGAAGAATATGTACGGGCAATATTTAACTCACGCCTGCCTGAATGGTCTCCCGGAAGCCCACACTGGCTATGCCTGGTCGTGTGCGATAATGAGTCGGGATCGCGGCTGGGTGTCACGGGGTATGTTCACCAAAATAATGCCTGCGCCGAAGTAGGTTTTCTGCTTGCACCCGAAGCGCAAGGTAAAGGCTATGGCGCAGAGTCTTTGTATGCCGTGTGTGATTTCGCATTTACCACTGGCGGGTTACGCCGTTTGACGGCCTACGTCACCGCAGGGAATGAAGCCTCGCGACGCCTGCTGGAAAAGGCGGGATTCGTTCATGAAGGCACACTGCGCGAAAGCTACTGGCTGCATCAAACCTGGTACGACGACTGGATTTTCGGCCTGCTAAAGCAGGAATATCAGCCACCCACGTCATAAGGCGTTTTACTGAAAAAACGGGCCGCATGGCAACTACTGTAACCGGGTATTTTCTCTAGAATGGCTCTCTTTGCGGAGAAATCAGCATGCACCGCCATTCATCACATTTTACGCCCGCCTGTATCGCCTTTATTAAACAGGGACAAGGATTGTCACTGGAAAAATATCAGGATGAACGCGGCGTCTGGGTCATTGGCTATGGGCATGAAATCACCGCAGGTGAAGCCTTCAATGGCCAAATTTCAGTGGCACAGGCAGAAACGCTGCTGCTCACGGATCTGTGCGCCTGCGAGGAATTAATCCATGCAAAGCTGCCGCAGCTGAAAGATCTGTTCCAGTTGGAAGCGTTAATTGCGTGGATGTTTAGCGCGGGGATAACCCGGTTTTGCCCATCAGAAATGTGGCCTGATTATATTTCACAGCCAGAGATTATCTGACTGTGAAATAAGCGTGGGTTAATGTATTTCGTTTAACATCATTGCCGCCTGGGTACGATTTTTCACTTCCAGGCGCTGATACAGCGACTCCAGATGCGCTTTTACCGTCCCGGTGCTGATATTTAACATGCGACCAATTTGTTTATTGGACTCTCCGGCAGCCAGCATGGTCAGGATCTCTCGCTGGCGCGCACTTAATGTTTTAATATTTTGGCTACCGCTCTCGATTGGCGTTAAGCAATCTCTGGGATAAAACATCATGCCCATTGCAACGCTATTGAGCGCCAGCGTAAACGTTCCTGCGTCGGCGTCGCGCGGTACAATAGCCAGTACATTTAGCTGCGCCAACTCCTGCAGCCATTTTTTACGGCAATCCGTGGCGGTTATCAGCACTTTTACCGTCGAATAGCGCTGTGCGAGCTGTTGGAGTAATCCACGGCAAAACTCACCGTCAAGATCGCCATCAATCATAACCAACGCATCCGGGTTTGCTTCCAGCTTTTGCCAAAGGTCATCTGCCTGACTGACACCCTGAACATCCACTCCTGGAATACTTTCTTGTAAACTTACATTCATTCCATGAATAAATATCGACTGCCTGTCAAACATTATTAACTGCATTACTTCTCTCCGTCTGAATAAGATATTAGCCATCAACGCAGAAGGGTATTACCCACGGGGTAAAATAAGAACTCGCCGTTTGGCAGTGGCCATTCTACCGATAACTGAAGAAGAAAGAAGCAGAAATTATGAATGGTTACAGCTCAGGCAAAAGGATTACACAAAGAGGTAAAAGCAAGGCTTTGCTTTAAGGATTTCCTTATTATCAGTACGAACATCAAAGCAATTAATATTAATTAATCCGAGTCTATATTTTTTGCTGAAAATAAGGAATCTCAAACGTCGGGTGAATGTGTTACAAAACACAATATAGCATGAAGTGCTTCTTTCGACGTATCTCTACACAGTGACAGGTCCTGATATGGTCAGCTCTTTTCACCCAACACCAGCTCGATCAGCTCATCAATCTGAACCGGCTTACAGAAATAGTATCCTTGTAAAAAATCACTGTTTTTCAAGCGCAGATAGTCAGCCTGAGCCAGGGTTTCAACGCCTTCAGCGATAATCCGCAGATGCATCTTTTTCGCCAGCTCAATCAGGGTGTCAACAAGGCGGGTATCACCGTTGCCGTCAATCTGAGCGACAAAAATTTTATCAATCTTAATGAACTCAGGCTCCAGCTCGTGGATGTATGACAGGTTTGAATATCCCGTTCCAAAGTCATCCAGCGCCACGGCGATATTGGATTTTTTTAATTTGGCAAACCACTCGCTTAACTGGGGAGTAAAGTGCAGCGGGTACTTCTCGGTTATTTCGATGACCAACTGAACATGGCTTGCAGAAAGCGTTTGCAACAGCGTAATGGCATCCGACTCAAAGCGTGGATCGAGACAGTTATAAGGGCTCAGGTTAAGACTGATATAAAGCCCATCAGGGAAAAGATGGATCCGATGCTGAAGCTCGGCAATCACCTCCTGAACCAGCTGATGCGTCAGCAAGGCAATAAGGTTATGCTCCTCCGCCAGGGGAATGAATATATCAGGGGGAATATTGCCATGTACTGGATGCCTCCACCTGGCCAATACTTCGATACCCGCGATTCTACCCGTCTGACTATCAAAAAAGGGTTGATAGACTGGCTTAATCTGTCGCTGAGTCATTGCTGCGCTCAACGTTTTCGCCGCTGTATGGGGAAGAAAGCAGGCTTGCTGCGCACCGGCACCCGAGAACAATCCAGGGCTATCTTTGGTTAAGCTAATCATCGCGCACCTTTCGCGTGCGGCTATCCGTTCATGGCAGCCGCACGCTAATCATCAGAATTTGACCCAGTCATCCTGGACATTGGAGGAAGGTCGTTTACTCGTGGTCATACGGGCAGTATTCCCGTGGTTTACCCGGCGATGTTCCGCCTGTGTGGTTTGATCATTCGATACGCGGAAGATCGACACGACTTTTTCAAGCTGTACCGCCTGCTCCTCCAGCGAACTGGCCGCAGCAGAAGATTCTTCCACCAGAGCGGCGTTCTGCTGAGTGGTGGTGTCCATTTCGGCCATCGCTTGCGCAATTTGCGAGATCCCCCGGCTTTGCTCATCGGTAGCAGCGGCAATTTCGCTCATGATGTCCCGAACCTGCGCAACGGAAGTCTCAATTTTAGACATCGCATCGCCTGCATTTTCGACAAGGTTAAAACCGGTATCGACATGCACGACAGACTCATTAATCAGGTTTTCAATCTCTTTGGCTGACTGGGCGCTACGCTGGGCAAGCGTACGCACTTCAGCAGCCACAACGGCAAAACCTTTCCCCTGGTCACCTGCGCGGGCGGCCTCAACGGCGGCATTTAGCGCCAAAATGTTGGTCTGGAAGGCAATGCTGTTGATGACGGTGGTGATTTCAGAAATACGATGCGAACTGCTTCGCACATTCTTCATGGTATCGATCACCTGCTGCGATATCTCACTGCCTGCTGTCGCATGCTGCGAGGCTTCATCCGCCAGCAGACGCGCATGGTTGGCGTTTTCCGCGTTCAGCGCCACGGTTGAGGTAAGCTCTTCCATACTTGCCGCGGTTTCCACCACGGCAGCGGACTGTTGCTCGGTACGTGCAGACAAATCCATATTGCCCGCCGCAATTTCTGATGAAGAACGCGCGACGCTATCCACACCGTTACGCACATCGTTAATGATGTTTTTCAGGTTGTCGTTCATGGTGGAAACAGCCTGCATTAACAAGCCCGGCTCATCGCGGCGGGTGCTGGTCAGTGTGCTGGTCAGATCGCCTTTGGCGATTTGTTCAGCCACACGCAGGGTTTCGTTGAGCGGGCGGGTTATGGATGTGGTTATGCCAATCGCCAGCAGGATCCCTAACGCAATACCAATAGCAGCGACAATACCCATCTGCAGTTGCACGTTACCGACCGTGTCAGTCACCATTTTCTGCTGCATGGCAAACAGAGTCTGGATTGCCTGGGTCAACGAGATCGCTTTACCCGCTAAGGCATCGGACAGCGTTGCCTGTTGGTTCCAGACATTTTTATAATTCTCCAGTTCGGAAGCTACGTTCTGCATCTCTTCAAGACCAGACTGCAACCAGACCTTTTGCTCTTCAGAAGAAATCGGTAACAGTTGCCCGGTGTCAGCCTTTGCTGTCTCCAGACGTTTGTGAATCCCTTTCAGTAACACCTCTGTCGGGTGCTGCTTGTACAGCGCCATCTGCGAATCAATATCGCTCATAATAAAGGCGATCTGCGCCGCGATAAGCGAATGCTGAGCATCTAGCGTACCGTTTCGGCTCAGTTCTGAGGCCAATTCTGAGTTATCACACAGCCCTTGTGTGCTGAGTTTCTGTTCGCTGGTTTTCTTTTCAGAAAGCGCTTTCGTAAAAGGCACCAAAGTCGTGACATAACTATTCACTGCATTCGCGGTATCTGCCAATGCCTTTGCCCCTTCAGGAGACCAGGAGAGCGCTTTCATTTCAGTGACGATACTTTGCATACGCTGGGTGGCAGCATTGGTCTGGTCCAGATACTTCTGGTCCAGCGTATATTGAAAACTAGTACGCCCTAAGCGGACCTGAGACAACGCATTAAATAAATCAGTGGTATGTCCATTTTTTTCAACCTTGTCCTGAATATTAGTAAGACCAAGCAAACCAGAAACAAGAATGACAAGCGTCACAAGCAAGACGATTGAAAAGCCAAAGAATAATTTCTTACTTACTTTTAAATTGGTGAAGCGATTTATTATGCTCATATATTATTCCAGTGCCGGAATGAACCGAACAACAATGCTATTTAACCATCATTAATAAGAAATTGAATATAGAATAAGAATGATAAAAAAAAGCCCTTCACACGTAAGTGTTCAGGGCAAACACCTGAGTTGACATCACTCACTCAGGGTATCTGTCTTCTCCCCTTTTTTAACGGAGTGAGCCGGGAGCTCGCTCACTCTGTAATAGACGGGGATCACATCAGGATAATTAATGATGTAACCACGCCCTCTAATATTAAGGATAAAATCTCCAGGTAACCCTAGCAGGCTTAATTTATTATTAAGATTGTGCAGAACCTGCCATAATCTTTGTGTGGAAGGGCTGAGGTTATGCGCTTCCCAGATCTCTTCAAATAACTCTTCTTTGGGAACTGGCTTGGTCCTGCCATTCATCAGCAGATACAGAAAAAGCCTTAACATTGTTTCATTGAAATAAATTGACGCAAAAGCGATGCTTTTATCGGTATGGCTCCCTGTCAGCCGATACAGCCTGCGGTTAGAAATATCAAAATGAATCTCATCACCTATCATAAATCCATATAGACGATAGCCCATATCTTATACCCACGTTAAATGAAGACTAACATGCACCTCTACATATAAGCGTTGAGATAATCCATACCGTTTATGTGGTGGATTATATGGCTGCTATAAATGCTTTCCAATCCACAACCCGATGCACTATAAAGAACCGGTCGTTTAGCATTCGTTTATGGTAGATTAGAAGTAATAAATGAAATTGACAGTTTAATATTCTTTAAAATGGCAACATGAAAACCTATTTATTCTGTTCAGGCATATGCAACCAATCACTCAATTTTAAATGTCGAAATTTTGTAATTATAAAGAATTAAATTCTGCATCTTCTGAAGATTTTCGTTATCCACTCGGCCCAGCTATCAATCGAGACCACAATAAGGGCAAAAAGCTTGCAGAAGCAGTGATCTTTTTTGATTTATAATGAATCATAGCGGACGACTGGAGAGGGGATACGCGTGAAAGACACAGATAAGTACATGTACAACATCATGATTTATAACATTAAAAATCTTAATCAGAATTTTAGCAGTCGGATAATCTAAACACATTGAACAGCCTGATGTTCTACAGGTCGCAAATGGGCATGTCATGAAAAAAGTGTTTATGATAAACGAGACGGTAATTTTCGAGCCGGAACTTCGCCGCCTTGGGCCATTAGCCAACTACCCGGAACGGGCTGTCGCCTTGCATGGCCCTGTTAGTGAGTGCCTGACGCAGTTGCTTGAACATAATGGACAGGTGCTGAGCCAGCGTTATCTGTTCTCTGCCGTATGGGAAAAGCAAGGTGCGGTAGTAACGACTAACGCCCTTTATCAAACGATTTCTTCTATCCGAAAAGCGCTGAAAGCAGCCGACCTCGCTGACGATGTCATCAAAACGATTTCCAAGGAAGGTTTTAAGAGCATCGCTCGTGTTGTCGTGGGTGAACGAGAGGATTTTCTGAAACCACAGAGCATGCCTGCCAATCCCATTTTTGTGGCATCATCCTCCGCGCCACCAGAAACGAATGCCATGCCCCACACAGCGCCACGAAAACACGCGATAGTGTACGGGTTGGCCGCCCTGCTGTTTATTCTTTCCTGCTACGTGCTTTATCTGACCTGGACATATGATGAACCGGCCTTTGCCAATTATTATAATACTGGTCAGATGAACGGCTGCCACATTTTCTCTTCATGGCACGATCGAGACAAAAGTCGAAGCGCATTCGAGACCTTATCTGGCCGCTATCCTGTTAAATGTAATCAGGGTGAAATAGCATATTTAACGCTCAACCATGCACAACGCGGGGTATCTGTTTTAGTTTGCGACAAAAATCCGCAAGAAAGTAGCGCACATTGCCACTCTATTTATTACAAGCAGCAATACCATGAAAATGAATAAAGGGATCGTTATCTGGTCGCTGATTGCTCTGGCGATTGTCACTCCGCTACTCGTTGCTACTTATATTCAACATCAGAGGAAGAATTTCAGCTGCGAGATCCACACAACCATCGTTTATGATAATTCAGTTCTGGATATGATCCTCGACTTTAACCTTAATAATGGTAATGGCACCTATGAAGCTGCCGGTGAATACAATGAAAATGGCGCACCGACTCAGTCCGTCAGTAATAAAGTATCGTTTAAATATTGGTATGAAGATGGGCAAGTCATTATGGTTTCTGATGAGGCAAACCCATTACCTAAGAAAGATGAATTTTTCAGGCAATTTATCCCCGATTTCTTTCAGCACCGTAATCGTGGCGTTCGATTCCAGATAACACCGGTAAACGCCATCAGCTATATTTTCACGTATGATGACGCCCCGGTTTTTTATTGCTCAAAAAACTAATCTGCTACGCAATAAGTAGACGACCGAATTACAAGAACATCCCGCCAGACACCTCGATGCGCTGGGCTGTCATCCAGGCCAGCTCATCACTGAGAAGCGCGGCAATGGCATCCCCAATATCATCCGGCAACCCAACGCGTCCCAGGGCGGTTTGTGAGGCGATATACGCATTCAGCTGTGCGTTGTCCCGCACGTTTCCGCCACCAAAATCGGTCTCAATCGCGCCAGGGGCAATGATATTCGCCGTAATACCGCGCTCCCCCAACTCTTTCGCCTGATAGCGGGTTAGCACTTCCATCGCGCCTTTCATGGCGGCATAAGCGCTGTAGCCAGGCAGGGCAAAACGCGACAACCCGGTCGACACATTGAGGATCCTGCCGCCCTGCTTTATCAGCGGCAACAAGCTCTGCGTCAGGAAAAACGGGCCTTTAAACTGGATGTTCAAAAGCTGGTCAAACTGCGCCTCGGTGAAGGCAGTATACGGCGCATTTATGCCAATTCCTGCGTTGTTCAATAAATAATCAAACCCCTCACACTGCCACTGGGTTTGCAGCGTTTCCTGCATTTGTTCAACAAAGCGCGGGAACGTTGAAATATCCCCGACATTCAACGGCAATGTTGCTGCTTTCCCGCCAAGTTGGCGAATTTCATCCACCACCTGCAGGGCTTCTTTTTCGTTGCTGTTCCACGTCAGGATAATGCCAATTCCTTTGCTCGCCAGCTTAAGCGCCGCGTTTTTACCCAGTCCACGACCGCCGCCGGTCACCAATGCGATGCGTTGCGTCATAAGAAACCCCATTTCTGCTGTAGTGAAGATTGAGATTGAGCTTATTAGGTGTTAGAAAAACAATAAATACTGTTAATTGCGCATTACTGTTTCAATCAGAACAACAATAGGGCATGAGGATGGATAAAATTCACGCAATGCAGTTGTTCATCCGCGTCGCAGAACTGGAGAGCTTTTCGCGCGCGGCCGACACCCTCGGACTGCCTAAGGGTAGCGTATCGCGCCAAATCCAGGCGCTGGAAAATCATCTGGGGACTCAGTTGCTGCATCGCACCACCCGCCGCGTTCAGTTGACCCAGGACGGTATGATCTATTACGAACGCGCGAAAGATCTGTTGAGCAATCTGGATGAACTGGACGGGCTGTTTCATCACGATCCCACCAGCATCAGCGGTAAGCTGCGGGTCGATATGCCGGTTGGCGTCGCCAGGAATCTGGTAATGCCCCGCCTGCCCACCTTTTTACATCAGTATCCAGGACTTGAACTCGAACTCAGCAGCAGCGACCGCCTGGTGGATTTAATACGCGAAGGTTTCGATTGCGTAGTGCGCGTGGGCACGCTGAAAGATTCTGGACTTATTGCCCGTCCGCTGGGGAAACTGACGCAGATTAACTGTGCCAGCCCACAGTATCTGGCCCGTTTTGGTTATCCAGAAAACCTGGAAGATTTGGTTTCGCATGCGGTGGTGCATTACGCGGTAAACTTGGGTACGCGCTCGCAGGGTTTCGAAGTAGCGACAGACAACGGACCCCGGTGGATTAAAACCGGCGGCATGCTGACGGTAAACAGCACCGAAACCTATCATGCGGCCTGTCTTGCCGGGTTGGGTATCATCCAGGTCCCACGAGTAGGCGTACGCGAGGCATTACGCGCCGGTACGCTGGTCGAAGTCTTACCGCAATATCGCGCCGAAGCGATGCCGGTATCTTTGCTTTATCCGCATCGCCGCAATCTCTCCCGCCGGGTACACCTGTTTATGGAGTGGCTGACCGGCGTGATGAAAGACTATGTGGACTGACACGCTATACTGTCCTGTGAATGCATAAAATAAGGACTACCGCCCTGATGACGCAGGAAAAAGACGTAAAACGCCCCATTCAGGAACTTGAGCACACCCCGATCGTAAAAATTGAGACGCCAGAGCGTGACCGCACGGAGACCAACAGTAGGCCCCATCAGGTGCTGAAAACGGCCCTGACTCTGGCAGAACGCGTTCAGCGCCAGCCCTTTATCGCCCACCTGATCCGTGCTACAGAGCGTTTTAATGACCGGATGGGAAACCAGTTTGGCGCAGCGATTACCTATTTCTCGTTCCTGTCGATGATCCCCATTCTGATGGTATCGTTTGCCGCTGCCGGTTTTATTCTCGCTTCGCACCCCACACTATTGCAGGATATCTTCAGCAAAATCCTGATTAACGTCAGCGATCCGACGCTCGCCTCCACGCTGAAAAACACCATCAATACTGCCGTTCAGCAGCGTACTACCGTCGGTCTGGTTGGGCTGGGTATCGCGCTTTATTCCGGAATTAACTGGATGGGAAACCTGCGCGAAGCGATACGTGCTCAGTCGCGAGACGTTTGGGAGCGCACGCCGCAGGATCAGGAAAAAATTTGGGTCAAATATCTGCGTGATTTTATCTCGCTGATTGGATTACTGATTGCGCTGATCGTCACGTTGTCGATTACCTCCATCTCTGGTTCTGCCCAGCAGATGATTATCTCGGCCCTGTACCTCGACGACATCGAATGGCTGAAGCCCGCCTGGCGACTGATCGGCCTGGCGATCTCCATTTTTGCCAACTATCTGCTGTTCTTCTGGATTTTCTGGCGACTTCCCCGCCATCGCCCGCGTAAGAAGGCGCTGATTCGCGGTACATTTATCGCCGCCCTTGGCTTTGAAGCCATCAAAATTATTATGACCTGGACGCTGCCGTCGCTGGTGCAATCACCCTCTGGCGCGGCGTTTGGATCGGTGCTCGGCCTGATGGCGTTCTTCTATTTCTTCGCCCGCCTGACCCTGTTCTGCGCCGCCTGGATAGCCACCGCTGAATACAAAGATGACCCCCGGATGCCGGGGAAAACGCACCGCTAGTCTTCGTCAACTGCCGGATGACGCTACGTTCATCCGGCCTGTGCCCCAAATGCTTGCATCGCCATCCAGTACATTCTTAGGATATAAATCCAACCTGTAACTTTTATTTAACCAAAAACCAGTTTTATCATCCAAGTTTTAAATTGTGTGAAGCATTTCATAGAAGTGAAACCGCCGGCCTAAAAATTATCCCCTTTTTGCCTTATTTTTGACCACGCGCAACGTTTGTTACAGATTGAAATGTCTCTTTTGCTGTGCGTAATATGACCATTCGTTCGACAAAAAATAAGAAAATATTATGCAAGCAACCGCCACAACGCTCGACAACGAACAGGAACATACCCCGGTCAACTCGCGCAATAAAGTCGTCGTCGCCTCACTCATCGGCACCGCCATTGAGTTCTTCGACTTCTACATTTACGCCACCGCTGCGGTGATCGTGTTCCCTCACATCTTCTTCCCCCAGGGCGACCCGGCCGCGGCAACGCTGCAGTCTCTCGCAACGTTTGCTATCGCCTTTGTCGCGCGACCGATCGGCTCTGCGGTGTTCGGACATTTCGGCGACCGTGTCGGGCGCAAGGTCACGCTGGTTGCCTCGCTGCTGACCATGGGGATCTCGACGGTGATTATCGGCTTGTTGCCTGGCTACGCGACGATTGGGATTTTCGCCCCGATCCTGCTGGCGCTGGCTCGCTTTGGTCAGGGTTTAGGCCTGGGCGGTGAATGGGGCGGTGCTGCGCTGCTGGCAACGGAAAATGCTCCACCGCGCAAGCGGGCGCTGTACGGTTCCTTCCCTCAGTTGGGCGCGCCGATCGGCTTTTTCTTTGCCAACGGCACGTTTCTTCTGCTCTCGTGGTTGTTGACCGATGAGCAGTTTATGAGCTGGGGCTGGCGCGTACCGTTCATTTCCTCTGCGGTGCTGGTGATTATCGGCCTGTACGTTCGCGTTTCACTGCATGAATCCCCCGTTTTCGCCAAAGTCGCGGCGGCGAAAAAGCAGGTGAAAATCCCGCTGGGTACACTGCTGACGAAGCATGTTCGCGTCACGATCCTCGGCACGTTTATCATGCTGGCGACCTATACGCTGTTTTATATCATGACCGTCTACTCGATGACCTTCAGTACCGCCGCAGCCCCTGTGGGCCTTGGCTTACCGCGTAATGAAGTCCTGTGGATGCTGATGATGGCGGTGATTGGCTTTGGCGTCATGGTACCGATAGCCGGGCTGCTGGCCGACGCGTTTGGTCGTCGTAAGAGCATGCTCATCATCACCACGCTTATCATTCTGTTCGCCCTGTTCGCCTTTAAACCGTTGTTGGGTTCTGGCAATCCGGCGCTGGTATTTGTCTTCTTGCTGCTGGGGCTGAGCCTGATGGGGCTGACCTTCGGCCCGATGGGCGCGCTGCTGCCGGAGTTGTTCCCGACCGAGGTTCGCTACACAGGCGCGTCGTTCTCGTATAACGTTTCATCCATTCTCGGCGCTTCCGTGGCCCCTTACATCGCCGCCTGGCTGCAGGGCAACTACGGCCTGCCAGCCGTCGGTATTTATCTGGCATCGATGGCGGCGTTAACGCTGATTGCGCTGTTATTAACCCACGAAACCCGCCATCAATCGTTGTAATTTGATTGCCGGATAGCGCCTCGCTTATCCGGCAGTTTTCTTCTGAAATCACTTCTTCATCTGCGACAAAATCGTCCGACACTGGTTGGCCTCACCTTCAGACGGTGAGATCAGCGCCAACAGCGCGGCCGCAGGCGTGACGAGCGTGGCCAGCGCAGCGGCGACGGCACCACGGGCGATCAACGGCCCTGCCTTCACCCCGGCCTGCGGATTTTTGAATGTCCCGCGCACATACAGCGGCGAACGTAGCGTAATGATACGAATGCCTTTACTCTCCGGATCGACGGTTAAATCCAGCTGTTCAGAGGCAAAACTCGCCGTTCCGGTAACATTGATAACCGCATTTTCGGTATCAAAAGCAAAAATCTGCGGGCGTGCGACACCGTTGACGATATCCAGATTCGCCGCCGCACAGTTTACCCGTACTTCGTCATCACCAAATATCTGTCCAACGATATAGTTACCCAGATTCAGCCCCACAATCTCCATCAGATTTCGGCTAATCAACCCGTCGTTCATCAACAACTTCAGGTTGCCATTACTGTTGCCGAGCAGCGCGGCCACCGAATTCCCGCTCCCACGAAACTCGGCGTCACCGTTCATTTCACCCAACGTTTTCTGCATCAGTTCCACATCCGGCATCAGCTCTTTCAGCTTCAGACGGCGCGCCTGGATAGTCGCCCGACCCTGCATCGGCTTTTTATCCCCCTCCAAATGAATGCTGGAGACGATACTGCCTCCCGCCAGACCAAATTTCAGCGGCTTCAGCCGCAGGTCGGCATTGTTCAGGATGATATGAGCGGAGAGATCGCTGATGGGCAGGCTGCTGCCGTGCTCAATACGTCGCCCTTTGAAGCGTACGTCGGCGTCCATGACATTCCATTTGTCGGTTTCGAAACGGTCGTACGGCAAGACTTTATCCGTGGGCTGAACGTTCTTTTCACCCTTGCGTTGTTCAGACTGTTTGGCTCGTTGCGCACCTTTACCGGAATCCACGCCAATCAGCGGCCCTAAATCTGCCAGCCGCAGCTGGCGCGACTCAACGTCCCCTTCCAGTTTCGGGCGCGGCTTGCCGGTGGTGTAAGCGAGCGTGCCGTGAATATCGCTGTCGCCAATGCGACCATTAAAATCGCGATAATTAAACACCGAGGATTTCCCGCCATCTATTTTGGCGACCAGTCGCCCGTCGGTTTCAAAAGGTGGCGTATCCGGCAGCAGCACGCCGGTCAAATCGTACAAATCCCCGAGCGAATCGCCCGAAAACTTCAGTTTGAGATCCGCCCCGCCCATATTCATCGGATCGTTTATCGTGCCGACAAACGCCACCCGTGTATTACCCGAACGGAAATCAGCCTGCACCGGGAAAGGGGTACCTTCACCACGCAGCGCCAGCATCCCACCGATTTTTCCGCTGCCGCTGAGCGGTTCACCGTTATATCGGCCTTGCGCTTTCAGACCAAACACGTAGTCCTCGACGCGGGCGTTGCTCTCTTTATTTTTTGCACCGGTCACTTCGCTAAAGGGTAATGGCTTACCCAGCGGATCAACGAAGATCTCAATTTCCGACTGCGTGATCTTATCGTTGATGGCAATGCGCCCCTGATCGAACAAAATGTTATCGAGTCGAAATGACCAGGCAGACGGTGGGACATTGGGGTCGGGGTTTTCACTCCTGGCGAGGGTAAAGGTCCAGTTGTTGTTTTTCTCCGACAGGCGGATAAGCCGCGCGTCCGGTTTCACCAGCTTAATCCACGGCAGCCAGACCGTTTTGGTCAGCAGCGCCAGCGGTGCGAGCGTGGCTTCAACGCGTGGGAGGTGCACCATGGTAACGTCGGGAATATCCGGCGGGTTGCCGAGGATAATATCTTCCGCATGAACGTGCGGCCACGGAACCCAGCTGCGCCAGCCGGTTTCCTGCTTCTGCCGCTCCCAGACTACGCCCAAATCACCGCGTATCGCGAACGGTCGGTTGAGTTCAGTAGAGACTTTCTGGTTGATGGTCGGTTTGAGCCGGTTCCAGTCAAATGTCGCAATCACGATGATGAGTACGACGATCAACAACAAGAAAACCCCTGATACTGCTGTGGCTATTTTGCCTGCTTTCGTCATCTTTTACCTCCTCACTTTCTTCCTTGCCTGTCCTAAAGATAGTCCAGCAGGATTAAAAGGAGGCTGATGACGCCAACATCAAAGCGACAAAATCACCTCTTCAAGGGTATGCAGGGGAACCGGACGCGAGAGAAAATAGCCCTGCGCAGCGAACGCCGGTGAGTTTTGCACATCGCGCCACTCTTCCAGCGTTTCAACGCCTTCGACAATCACCCCGCGGCAATAGCGGTTCATGAGCTGTAGCAACAGCGTGAACAGATTCCGGCCTTCCGGCGTCTGGCGCAGCATAATAAACAGATCCCGCGCCACTTTAATGTAGTCGTAGCTGACTTCACTCAGGGCAGAGAAATTGGCCATCCCAGTGCCAAAGTCATCCAGCCAGAGCGGACCAAATTCGCACATCGAAGCAAATGACGACCCCTTCGGCAAGCGAATATGTTCCACCAGCTCAAAGCGCAGCCACGGCAGACCTTCGATGATTCTCAGTATCTCGGGCTCCTGGCGCATCGCAAGCAGCGTTGGGCCATCAACGTTCACCGACGCCAGCAGGTCGTGGGTTTTAAAAAAGTCGCTTTTCAGTTGGAGTTGCTGGAGCTGCTCCTTCACCACTTCAATACGGTGACGTACGGCTACTTCGGCAAAATAACGGTCTGGCGCAAGACGCTGGGAAGGGTTATCAGGATGGCTCACCACTGTCAGCAATTCAACAGCCATCAGCCGCCCATTAGTCTGGTAAATCGGCTGGTAGGTGTAAGCACGCTCGCACTGCAGCCAATAGCGTCTCTCCAGCAAGCTTTCGATACTCGCATCAGGCGTAATTAGCTGCTGGGTAACCTGCTTTATCATCTGAGATGTCCTGTAAATAAGAGTGTGACTGACCGGACTCGTCAAAGGTTATCGGCGCTCAGGCGCAGAACTTTACGTTCAGCACGTCGCTAAATAAAAACCTGGCAGCAAAAAATCGCGCAGAATACGCGTTGGCTCAAAAAATTAATGGAACGATGTTTTAATATAGTTGACCACTTAACACCCACAGCGCACACTAACGCTAATTTTTTCAGAGCAGGTTACGACTATGTCCAGCAAGATTGCCGTGATTGGCGAATGCATGATTGAACTGTCACAGAAAGGCGCTGACGTTCAGCGCGGTTTTGGTGGCGACACGTTGAATACATCCGTTTATATCGCCCGTCAGGTCGATGCTGCGGCCCTTTCCGTACACTATGTCACGGCGCTGGGCACGGACAGTTTCAGCCAACAAATGCTGGAATCCTGGCACGGCGAAAACGTCAATACCTCATTAACGCAGCGTATGGAAAACCGCCTTCCGGGTCTCTATTACATTGAGACAGACAGCAGCGGTGAGCGTACCTTCTACTACTGGCGTAATGAAGCGGCGGCAAAATTCTGGCTGGAAAGTGAACACTCCACCGCCATTTGCGAAGAGCTGGCGACGTTCGACTACCTGTATCTGAGCGGCATAAGCCTCGCCATTTTAAGCCCGTCCAGCCGTGAGAAACTGCTGTCACTGCTGCGCGAATGCCGCGCCAACGGCGGAAAAGTCATTTTTGACAACAACTACCGCCCACGCCTGTGGAGCAGCAAAGAAGAGACCCAGCAGGTGTATCAGCAGATGCTGGAATGCACCGATATCGCGTTCCTGACGCTGGATGATGAAGATGCGTTGTGGGGTGAAAAACCCGTTGCTGAGGTGATTGCCCGCACTCACGCAGCAGGCGTGCAGGAAGTGGTGGTGAAGCGTGGCGCCGACTCGTGCCTGGTGTCCATCAATGGCGAAGAGCTCATTGATGTACCGGCGGTAAAACTGCCAAAAGAGAAAGTGATTGATACCACCGCCGCGGGCGATTCGTTCAGCGCCGGGTATCTGGCGGTACGCTTAACCGGAGGCAATGCCACAGAAGCCGCCAAACGCGGCCACTTGACAGCCAGCACGGTCATTCAGCATCGCGGGGCGATTATTCCTCGCGACGCGATGCCGCAGTAAACCGTTATTCTTGTATGCCGGGGGCGCTTCGCTTGCCCGGCATACAGGTTACGATTTCCTTTATTGCACTGGCGGAATGTCCGTCACTTCAGGATGAGATTCATCGGTTTCAACGGACGCTGCCGCAGCGGTAACGGGTGCCATAATGCCATCCCACGTCGCCTGCAGATCCTTCATATTGAATTCAGGCTCACCCTTCGGCTGAAGCAGAATAAGAGCCATCTCTTGCGACAGTTGCTGGCGCAGATCCTGATTCAACATCTCCACGGTCAGGCCGTTGAGGAAGTTCTGGCGTAAACGCTGGTACTGTTCCGGCGCGATATCCACCACCTGATTTTGCAGCGAGCGCAGACGCTGGCTGATCAAAATATCGGTATCGGTACGGCCATAGGTGGCAAACAGCTTCTGCAGTTCCAGATTTTTTTGCGCCACCAGCGCGTTAAACTCTTCTTCCGGCAGACCCTTATCACGCACTTTCGCCAACTCACGCGCCACCGTCCCCAGATTCGCATTCAGCTTATCATTCGGTGACTCTACGTTGATGGCGCACTGCGCACGCAGGAATAGCACCCGACAGTCAAAGCCCAGACCGATGTCTTTCGCATTGTTCCTGGTTAGCTCCTGCTGGATATGCCAGAACAGCGCTTCACGGGCTAAATCAGCACGCCAGTAGCGCAACAGCGCGGCGGATTCACGGATCGGTTGCCACGGCGTGTCCCACATGATGGAGAGGCGATCCTGGCGTACCGCGTCGGTCATAATGCTCACCGCTTCAGCGCGTAGCGGGGAAAGTGTCGGCACCGGTGCTGGTGTCTCACGTTTACCTTTTAATTCGCCAAAGGTTTTGTTGATTTGCTCAGCCACGCTGCGCGCGTCAACGTTGCCGACGATAATCAGCGTCATGGCGTCCGGGGTATACCATTTCTGGTAGAACGACTGGATTTTCTCGGCATCTACCGGGGTTTTCAGCGGATCGGCGGGATCGTGTCCCAGCAGTGTCGATCCCTTCAGACGGTAGCGCCACCAGCCTTCTTTGGTATCCATCGGCCAGGTTGTCACCATATCTTCGCTGCTCAGCGCATGATTGATGGTTTCTGGCGTGATGGTCAGCTTGCCGGAGATATTCGCCAGATAAGAGAGCGACTCTTTCAGCAGATCGTTACGGTTGTTGGGCAAGCTGAGGTTATACAGCGTGGAGTCATAGGAAACGATAACTGGCGGCATGGGACGCTTGGGATCGAACCCCTGCTGCCACAGTGAACGGGCTTGCGTGGCATCCAGGCCACCGCTTTGCGTCAGCGCGATACGCGGGATCGCGTGGCTGAAACCACTCTGTTGTGTACTCTCGGTGAGTGAACCGGTATTAACCAGCAGGCGAACCTCAATACGGTCGCTGGGGCGCTGGGGAGTGGCTAACACTTGCCACTGTAAACCGTTTGCCAGCGTACCCTGTTGCCACGCCGGGTCAGGCTGGAGCGCATCTGCCTGCACATAGCCGGCAGAGGCCATCATCAGCAAGCTGCCCGCTAAAAGTCGAATTTTTGTGCCCTGCATGTGAACCCCTGATCAACAATCCTGGTAATAAAAAGACAGCCCTGAAAAAGGACTCTCTGAATATGACGTTAAAACACTTCGTGTTAGACCGCGAGAACATGAAAATGTCACGGAAGAAGTGAAAAAATCCCGAAACCTTCGGATCGACGGTTTCAGGTACAGGGGGTAATTATGCGCAGGTGCCCGTAGCCCTACAAGGGACTACGGGCATAAGTGGAGGGATTA
The DNA here is from genome assembly GCF_018342065.1 of Citrobacter sp. FP75. Lineage (GTDB taxonomy): Bacteria > Pseudomonadota > Gammaproteobacteria > Enterobacterales > Enterobacteriaceae > Citrobacter. The sequence continues at coordinate 233,437 of NZ_JAFDOE010000004.1, forward strand.
AGAGGATATTTCGTGCGTTTTGCCATCCGGCGCACGATTATTCAGCACATCATCCAACTTTTTGCTATCCAGTTCTTTCACCCATTTCGCGACAACGACGGTTGCCACGCCGTTACCAATCAGGTTGGTCAGCGCACGGGCTTCAGACATGAAGCGGTCAATGCCGAGAATCAGCGCCAGACCGGCAATCGGCAAATGACCCACAGCGGAGATAGTAGCTGCCAGTACAATAAAGCCGCTTCCGGTCACTCCCGCAGCCCCTTTCGAGGAGAGCAGCAGCACCACCAACAGGGTTATCTGATGGAAGATATCCATATGACTGTTCGTTGCCTGGGCGATAAACACCGCCGCCATCGTCAGATAGATCGATGTCCCATCAAGGTTAAACGAGTAGCCGGTAGGGATAACCAACCCGACCACCGACTTCCGACAGCCAAGTTTTTCCATCTTATCGAGCATACGCGGCAGCGCGGACTCGGAAGAAGACGTGCCCAAAACGATCAGCAGTTCTTCACGGATATAGCGGATGAATTTGAAGATGCTAAAGCCAGTTGCCCGGGCAATCGATCCCAACACCACCACCACAAACAGGATACAGGTGATATAGAAGCAGATAATCAACTGCCCCAGCTGTACCAGCGTACCGACGCCATATTTACCGATGGTAAAGGCCATGGCCCCGAAAGCACCGATTGGCGCCAGGCGCATGATCATATTGATGATGCCGAAAATAACCTGCGAGAAGCTTTCAATCACATTGAAAATCATTTGGCCTTTGCTGCCCAGACGGTGCAGCGCAAAACCAAACATCACCGCGAACAGCAATACCTGCAGGATGTTGCCGCTGGCGAACGCGCCAATGACGCTACCTGGGATAATATCCATCAGGAAGCCCACAATCCCCTGGTCTTTGGCCTGCTCAGCGTAAATCGCGACGGCTTTCGCATCCAGCGTTGCCGGATCGACGTTCATCCCGGCACCGGGTTGCACCACGTTGACGATGATAAGACCGATGATCAGCGCAATCGTACTGACCACTTCAAAATAAAGCAGTGCAACCGCACCGGTGCGGCCTACTGCTTTCATACTTTCCATGCCTGCAATGCCGGTAACGACAGTACAGAAGATGACGGGAGCGATGACCATCTTAATGAGCTTAACGAACGCGTCGCCAAGCGGTTTCATTTGGGCGCCTAATTCAGGGTAGTAATGGCCAAGGAGAATACCGATGGCAATCGCTGTCAGGACCTGAAAGTAAAGGCTTTTGAATATCGAGGTTTTCATAGGGTGTCCTTAAAGTAAAAACCACAGGTCTTGTAAGGTTTTATTTAACCTGCGGCCCTAAAGTAACACCCACACAACATCACAGAAATGTACAAAGATCATAATTGATACAAAAATGTTAAAAATTTTGAGCTGGCTCGCACAAGCGTACCCTTTTTTAACTTTTGTAATCAGCTCATTGCTTCGTTAAATAGCGTTCTTCGAAGATATCTGCCGGAACCGGACGGGCAAATAAGAATCCCTGCGCCACTTCCACCCCCGCTTGTGTCAACCACTCTCGTTGCGCTTCGGTTTCGACACCTTCGGCAATCATCTGCAAATCGAGGCTGTGAGCCAACTGAATGATGGCGGATATCATGCTGCAATCCTCAGGCACGCCGTCGACAAACATCTTATCAATTTTGAGTACGTCCACCGGTAGCGACTTCATGTGCTGCAGCTGGCGTAAACCGGCGTATCCCATACCAAAGTCATCCAGTGCGATACGCACTCCCGCATTACGCAGCGGGCGCAAAATGGCGACGGCTGCGTTGGGATCATCGATATGGCGGCTTTCAGTTACTTCGAGGATCAGCGTACCAGGCTTCACGCGATAACGGTTTAACAGCTCCAGCAGATCCGACACCATATTCGGGTGCATCAACTGTAGAGCAGAAAGATTTACCGACAGCGGGAGCATCAGGCCGCGCTCCTGCCAGGCAGCAAGCTGGCGACAGGACTCCTCCAGCACCCAGTATCCGACGGTAACCATCAGACCACAGGATTCAATCCTGTCGATTAACCCTTCCGGTAATTCCCAGCTTCCGTCCGGCTGCTGCATCCGCAGCAGCGCTTCCGCACTCAGTATCTTACCGCTGGCGATCTCTACCTGCGGCTGCATCCACAGCGCAAACTGCTGGTTATCCAGCGCGGTAAGAATGTCGTTCTCTTCCGTCAAACGTTGCTGAGCTTCTTCCATTTGCTGTGGGTCAAAGAACTGAATCTGATTTTTACCTTTGCGGCGCGAAGTGAGTGCCGCGGAGAGCGCACGACTGTAGAGCTGTTCTGCGGTTAAATCGCCATAAAACATCGCTACGCCAATATTGCAATTGGGGCGCAGCTGGATGCCGTGGATAGGCAACCGCTCATTAATGATAGTAAGTACTTGCTGACTTAATGTGATGGCATGCCAGGGTTCCTTCACGCCATGCGCAATGATGGCAAAGTCGTAGCCACTGACCTGGGTAAGCACCATTCTGGGCGCCAGTACCGACTTGAGTTTTTCGACCACCGTCAGCAGCAGGATTTCCCGTTGGGTTTCGCTCAGCACGCCTGCGGTATCCCGCAAGGTTTCGCAGGTGACAATCATCAGCGCCGTAGTCTGCTTACGGGACACGACCTGTTCCAGTAACCCCATCAAAAACGTTTTGTTGGGCAGATCGGAGACTGGAAAACGCATTGAGTAGTCGCTCTGCTCTTCAGTGTGGCGCTGCACCATCTGCTGATTCAGGTTGTAACTGCGCACCAGCATGCCAATCTCATCATCCTGATGCAGACGCGGTAATGCCAGTTGATAGCCAATAAGATCCTGCTGGGGAATGTCGTTCAGTTCACGCGCTATTTTACGTAATGGGTGCACAATCAATCGGTTAATACACCAGGAGATCGCCACCGTCAGGATCAGTGACAAAAGTAAGTAAATGGTCACTAACGTAGAGAGCGTACTCATCACGAATTTGTACATGCGATACGAATCCGCCTGTAGTACCAGATAGGCCAGCGGCTGCGGGTTGGCTGAACGCTCCAGTGAATAGACCGGCAGCGAGATCTGCACCGGCAACTCGAACAGGCGAGTTACCATTACCGGGACCGAACGTTCGGGAATAAAGCTCATCCGCAGAGCCTGAAACTGATTCGGCAGCACCACATCGGCGCGGCTGACTACGCCCGCGGGCTGAATTCGGCGTAAAATCGTCTCCGCTTCAGGAATATCCCCTTTCAGAATGGTGGCCGACAGGGGTTCACGGACGGAGCGAGCGATACTTTCCAGTTGAGTAGCCGTGTTATAGCGGTTCTGCTGGACCAGATGGAACAGCAAAACGGTGCAAAAAATAAAAACGAACACCATGACAACGGTCGCAACCATCGCCATCTGCTTAATTGTTAACGAGCGACTGACACGCAAACTGACTCTCCACGGATAGACAAAACTGCCGTCAGAGTATACCCGATCGTAGCGGTATTAAGAGAGGCGGTATCTGAAAACTTCCCAGCGTGCATTATCGCGGCAGGATAGGCACCTGGCGACGAGATTTATCTGCAATTAACGCGAAAAAGGCCGCAAGATTACATCCTGCGGCCTGGTTCGGGCGCATGTTGACATTACGGCAGGCAGACGCCCATAAAGCACATTACTTCCGGTTGCGTAGCCAGTTCACAATCAGGCTGGCGATAATGCCAGCGATGATCGGCGCTGCCAGATCGTGCCAGAAGGCTGCGCCCAGTTGCATGAGCGTCATATAGCCGCCTGTGTTGCAATGGCAACTGTTCGCGGCTATTCTTGAACTGTTGAGGATCAAGGTTAGCCCCCGTTTTGTTGCCAGGTTTATACCGAACAACGTGCGGGGGTTTTCTCTTTCCAGCAACCGATGCCGCCAGGGATCAAGCCCCCGCAACATTGCGCCTCACCGGGTAAACCCGGCTTGCTGCTGATTCTACGGCAACACTTCCGCTCCATCACCCCTGAGTAATCCAGCCTGCGTAAAAGCTCGCAATTACGTCTTAATAAATCCGCCAATCGCTGGAAAGTTTCTTGCCAACTGGCAACTTTCCTGACAACTACCCGCACGATGAAACAAATAACATATTGATATCTATATATTAATTTTCTGGCACAGCGATTGCTATTTGAGTGTGAGCTGTTCTGTTCCGAATCAAAGGAGATATCATGTCTGACTGTCGTGCTTACGGATTCAATACCCAGATCGTTCACGCGGGGCAACAACCCGACCCTTCCACTGGCGCGCTCAGTACGCCTATTTTCCAGACGTCAACATTTGTGTTTGATAGCGCCGAACAGGGTGCCGCCCGCTTTGCGCTCGAAGAACCCGGCTACATCTATACACGCCTGGGGAACCCTACTACCGACGCGCTGGAGAAAAAGCTGGCAGTGCTGGAAAGAGGTGAAGCCGCGCTGGCTACCGCGTCCGGAATTTCGGCCATCACCACGTCGTTGCTGACCCTGTGCCAGCAGGGCGATCATATTGTTTCCGCCAGCGCCATTTACGGCTGTACCCACGCTTTTTTGTCACACAGCATGCCGAAGTTCGGCATTAACGTCAGCTTCGTCGACGCCGCAAAACCGGAAGAAATCCGCGCCGCTATGCGCCCGGAAACCAAAGTGGTGTATATCGAAACGCCGGCAAACCCAACGCTCTCACTGGTTGATATTGAAACGGTCGCCGGGATCGCCCATCAGCAGGGCGCAGTGATGGTCGTGGATAACACCTTTATGTCGCCCTACTGCCAGCAACCCCTGCTGCTGGGTGCCGACATCGTGGTGCACAGCGTCACCAAATACATCAACGGCCACGGGGACGTGATTGGTGGCATCATTGTCGGTAAGCAGGAATTTATCGACCAGGCACGATTCGTCGGACTGAAAGATATCACCGGCGGCTGCATGAGCCCGTTCAACGCCTGGCTGACGCTGCGCGGCGTGAAGACGTTGGGTATCCGTATGGAGCGCCACTGTGAAAACGCGTTAAAAATTGCCCGCTTCCTGGAAGAGCACCCGGCCATTACCCGCGTGTATTACCCTGGTCTGCCTTCACACCCGCAGTATGAGCTGGGTAAACGCCAGATGAGCCTGCCGGGAGGAATTATCAGCTTCGAAATCGCCGGAGGCCTCGAGGCTGGCAGACGGATGATCAATTCTGTAGAATTATGCCTCCTCGCGGTCAGTCTCGGTGATACCGAAACCCTCATTCAGCACCCAGCGTCTATGACACATTCGCCCGTTGCACCAGAGGAACGGCTTAAAGCAGGTATTACCGACGGACTTATCCGTCTTTCTGTCGGTCTTGAAGATCCAGAAGATATTATTAACGACCTTGAACACGCCATCAGAAAGGCAACATTCTGACTATTACGGCCTGAACCGGCGCAGATCGGTTCAGGCCGTTGAGAATCAAGGCACAACAGCCTGGCTATACGCGTGATCCTTTTCCGGGGAGAGCGGGTATTTTCGGCAGGGGGTTCTATGCAGGACAACACATTACAATTAAGCAACACGACAGCAACCGCCGCATCCTTCTCAAAAAAACTACCGTTTACTAAATACGATTTTGGCTGGGTATTACTTTGCATCGGCATGGCGATTGGCGCCGGAACAGTGCTGATGCCAGTACAAATTGGCTTAACCGGTATTTGGGTATTTATTGTCGCCTTTATTATTGCCTATCCGGCCACCTATATTGTGCAGGATATTTATTTAAAAACGCTCTCTGAAAGTGAAACCTGTAATGACTACACTGATATTATTAGTCATTACTTAGGTAAAAACTGGGGCGTATTTCTCGGTGTCATCTATTTTCTGATGATTATCCACGGCATCTTTATCTATTCATTATCCGTTGTTTTTGACAGCGCCTCCTATATAAAAACCTTCGGACTCACCGATGCCGATCTTTCGCAGTCGATAATCTACAAAGTGGCCATTTTTGCCGTTCTGGTCGCCATTGCTTCCGGCGGGGAAAAGCTGCTGTTCAAAATCTCCGGTCCGATGGTGGTGGTAAAGGTTGGCATCATCATCGTGTTTGGTTTTGCGATGGTTCCACACTGGAACTTCGGCAATATCAGCGCGTTCCCTGAGGCTGGCGTCTTCTTTCGCGATGTCCTGCTGACCATCCCGTTCTGTTTCTTCTCGGCGGTGTTTATTCAGGTGCTGAACCCCATGAATATCGCCTACCGCAAACGGGTGTCAGACCGGGTGTTGGCTACACGCATGGTCATTCGCACCCACCGCATCAGCTATATCACGCTGATTGCGGTCATTCTGTTTTTCTCATTTTCCTTTACCTTCTCTATTAGCCATGAAGAAGCAGTATCGGCCTTCGAACAAAATATTTCCGCACTGGCGCTGGCGGCTCAGGTTATCCCAGGACAAATTATTCACATCACCTCTACGGTGTTGAATATTTTTGCTGTGCTGACGGCATTCTTCGGTATTTATCTGGGATTCCACGAGGCCATGAAGGGCATTATTCTGAACGTACTGGGTCGTGTCATCGACGTTGAGAAAATTAACCCACTGATTCTGACGCTGGGAATTTGCGCCTTTATCGTGACCACGCTGGTTATTTGGGTGTCGTTCCGCGTGTCGGTGCTGGTGTTCTTCCAGTTAGGAAGTCCACTTTACGGTATCGTCTCGTGCATTATTCCGTTCTTCCTGATTTATAAAGTCACACAACTGGAAAAACTGCGCGGGCTGAAAACCTGGCTTATCCTGCTGTACGGGATTTTGCTGTGTCTGTCGCCATTGTTGAAGCTGATTGAATAACCCGATGACAGCGCCGTCAACCCTGGCGGCGCTTAATTCACACTCTCCAGTTGATAGCTGCGAATTTTATTCAGCACCGTGGTATGCGACACCCCCAGCGCTTTGGCAATATGTCGCGACGAGACATTCTCTTCTACCATCTGCTCAATCAGTTGACGCTCAGCGCATTGAACCTGCTGCTTAAAAGGCCGCCCTGCGTGGGTCTGGTTACCCGATGTTATATTCGCTATTCCCAAATCCTCTTGGGTAATCACATCGGATTCTGCCATCAACATCAGACGAATAATGGTGTTTTCCAGTTCGCGTACGTTCCCCGGCCAGCCGTGATGATGCATGGCATCAAAGCAGGCTTTATCCAGAATTAACCGTCGCTGGAATTCTTTTGCATATTTCTGCACAAAGTGGCGGATTAGCAGGCTGAGATCCTGCGGACGTTCCCGCAAAGGAGGAATAGTCAGGGAGAGTACGTTAATACGATAATAGAGATCGGCACGTAGCAAACGTTGTTCGACCATCTCTTCCAGATTGGCGTTGGTTGCCACAATAATGCGGACGTTAACCGGAATAATTTGCGCCCCACCCACGCGGCGGATCCCGCCATCCTGCAGTACACGCAGTAATTTGGCCTGTAAATTTAGCGGCATCTCACCAAATTCATCAAGAAAAAGGGTGCCTTTATCGGCCATTTCAAACAGGCCTTTTTTGCCTTTACAGTCCGCACCGCTGAAAGCCCCTTTTTCATAACCGAAGAATTCACTCTCCATCAGCGACTCGGGCAATGCTGAGCAGTTAACCGGAATAAATGGATAAAAACTACGCTGACCAGAATTATGAATCGCCCGGGCCAGCAGCTCTTTGCCGGTCCCTGTTTCACCACGGATCAGGACGGTATATTTGCTGTCCGCCACTCTAATCGCCTTTTCGATCAGTGCCTGCATGCTCTGGCTGCTGCAAATAATGTCTGAGAAATAGCGCGGGCGTTCCGGTTCGGACATCGACAGTTCGCTTATCTCTTCGCAAAGGTAAGCGACGTTAATAATATCGGCACGCTGGCTTAAACAGGATTGCACGCTGGAAATATCCTGCAGCTGGCGGCACCAGGATTTAATCAGGATCCGGCCAGCCGTCACCTTCATTGATATGATATTGATATCACAGCAGGAAAACTCCTTCAGGACATCCTCAACCATAGACAGGCGATCAATTGTTTTAATATCCCAGCGTATCGTGACCACATTTGCTCCAGGTCGTTAGCAATTGCGAAGTAGATATTTCTGTGATGTTCAAGAATCTGACTACATTCTAGACGCTATGGAATAATGTTCTGCCAATGGACTCACATTGTGGAAGTAAAAACGAAATATAAAAAAACCGGAGCACAAGGCTCCGGTTATTGGGTCATAACCCACGCTTATTGCTGTGGGTTCTCATCCTGGTCAACGGCAAAGCACGCCACCAGTTGGCCGCTGTAATCTTTAAGCTGCGGCTGCAGTTGAGTACAAGGGCCAAAGCGGCGACGGCAACGGGCATTGAATGCGCAGCCCGGCGGCGGATTCAGCGGGCTTGGCAGCTCGCCGGTCAGCTTGATACGCTCGCGGCGATCGTCCGGGTTCAGGCGCGGCGTTGCGGAGAGCAGCGCCTGCGTGTACGGATGACGCGGATTATTGAAGATCTGATCCTTCGTTCCTTTTTCCACGCAGCGGCCTAAATACATCACCATCACTTCATCGGCAATATGTTCCACTACCGACAGGTCGTGGGAGATAAAGACATAGGACAACCCCAAATCTTGCTGCAGATCCATCATCAGATTCAGTACCTGTGCACGCACAGAAACGTCCAGCGCCGAGACCGGTTCGTCGGCAATCACCACGTCCGGGTCAAGCATCAGACCACGGGCAATGGCGATACGCTGGCGCTGACCGCCGGAGAACATATGCGGATAGCGGTCGTAGTGCTCGGTTTTCAGGCCGACTTTCGCCATCATCGCCAGCGCTTTTTCGCGACGCTGCTCTTTGCTTAAGCTGGTGTTGATCTGCAGCGGCTCCTCCAGAATCTGCCCCACTTTCTTACGCGGGTTCAGGGAGCCGTACGGATTCTGGAACACAATCTGGATTTTCTGCCGACGCAGCTTCTGCGCCTGCGGGTCATGTTTGAGCAGATCCTGTCCCTGGTAATACAGCTCACCGCCGGTCGGGACTTCAATCATCGTTAGCAGGCGACCAAGCGTCGATTTCCCGCAACCCGACTCGCCAACCACCGCCAGCGTTTTACCGCGTTCTAAGGTAAATGACACGCCGTCCAGCGCTTTTACCAGACGTTCCGGAGCGAACAGCCCTTTCTTCACCGGGTAGTATTTTTTCAGATCGGTGGCCAGCAACAGAGGCTGTTGCGTGGTGGCCTCATGCGTACTCATAGTGTGGGCCTCCCGGCATCATCAAGTGGGTAGTGGCATTTCGACTGGCGACCTTCACTGAGTATGTTCAGCTCCGGTTCTACGCTACGGCATTTGTCCGTGGCATACGGGCAGCGCGGGTTCAGCAGACATCCGTTCGGACGGTCGTACTTGCCAGGAACCACGCCCGGTAGCGAGGCCAAACGCGCTTTATCCTGCGCAAACTCCGGCAACGCACGCAGCAGTGCCTGGGTATACGGATGACGAGGCGCGCGGAAGATATCGTGCGCCGCCCCGGTTTCCACGACCTGACCGGCATACATGACGATGATTTTGTGCGCCGCTTCTGCCACCAGCGCCAGGTCATGAGTAATCAACACCAGCGCCATATTTTCTTTCTGCTGCAATTCCAGCAGCAGTTCGATGATCTGTGCCTGAATAGTCACGTCCAGCGCGGTTGTCGGTTCATCGGCAATCAGCAGTTTCGGACGACAGGCAATCGCCATGGCGATCATCACGCGCTGGCTCATCCCCCCGGACAGCTGGTGCGGATACACATCGAGGCGCGAGGCCGGGTCGGGAATGCCCACCAGCGTCAGCAGGTCAATCGCCCGCTGAATGCGGGTTTTCTTGTTGCCACCCTGATGCACCTTAATGGCTTCCATAATCTGGTAGCCGACGGTGTAGCACGGGTTGAGGCTGGTCATTGGGTCCTGGAAGATCATCGCCACTTCGGCCCCTACCAACTGGCGGCGCTCTTTCTCAGAGATGCGCTTCAGGTCGCGACCGTTAAACTCAAGGCTTTCTGCCATCACGCGGCCAGGGTAGTCAATCAGCCCCATAATCGCCAGCGAGCTGACGGACTTACCGGAGCCGGATTCCCCGACAATCCCCACCACTTCACCCTGGTTTACACTGTAGCTAATGCGGTCTACAGCACGGAATTCGGCGCCAACGTCGCCGAAATGCACGGATAATTTATCTACATTTAATAACGCCATCTCGAACCTCTTACTGCTTCAGTTTGGGATCGAGCGCGTCACGCAGACCGTCACCCATCAGGTTAAATGCCAGCACCGTCAGCAGGATCGCCAGACCCGGGAAGGTCACGACCCACCAGGCACTTTGCGCGAACTGCAACACGTCGGAGAGCATGGTGCCCCACTCCGGTGTTGGCGGCTGCGCGCCCATGCCCAGGAAGCCAAGCGCGGCCATATCGAGAATGGCGTTAGAGAAACCAAGCGACGCCTGAACAATCAGCGGCGCAAGGCAGTTAGGAAGAATATTGACGAACATCTGGCGCATCGCCCCGGCCCCTGCCACGCGGGAAGCGGTGACGTAGTCGCGGTTGACTTCCACCAGCACGGCGGCACGCGTCAGACGCACATAGTGCGGCAATGCCACGAACGTCAGCGCCAGCGCGGCGTTACCAATCGACGGACCAAATACCGCCACCAGCACCAGCGCCAATAACAGGCTCGGCAGCGCCAGCATGATATCGACCACACGCATGATGATGTTATCAACAATACCGCCGAAGTAGCCCGCCACTAGGCCGAGAACAACCCCCATCACCAACGACAGCACCACCACCAGACAGCCAACCAGCAGCGACAAGCGAGCGCCGTACATCAGGCGCGACAGCACATCGCGCCCCACGTCGTCAGTACCAAACAGATGCGCCCACGAGCCCCCTTCCTGCCACGCAGGTGGTGCCAGCAGCGTATCGCGAAACTGTTCCGCCGGGTTATAGGGCGCAATCCAGTTGGCGAAAATGGCAATAAACAGCACGATGACCACATAAACGAGTCCAACGACCGCACCCTTGTTGCGTTTAAAATAGTGCCAGAACTCTTGCAACGGGGTCATCGGCACCGGTGCAGCAATAACTTTATTTTCAGTAACCTGTGACATGATGGCCCCTTACTTCTTATGCCGAATACGCGGGTTCACCACGCCGTACAGCAGGTCTACCAGCAGGTTGACAAGAATAATCATCGTCGCCACCAGTAATACACCGCCCTGCACTACCGGATAATCACGGCGTTGCAGCGCATCAATCAGCCAGCGCCCCAGCCCCGGCCACGAGAAGATGGTTTCGGTCAGGATCGCCCCTGCCAGCAGCGTACCGACCTGCAGGCCGATAACGGTCACCACGGGTAGCATGGCGTTGCGCAGAGCGTGAATGATGATGACACGCATACGGGTCAGACCTTTAGCACGGGCGGTACGAATGTAATCTTCGCCCAGCACTTCCAGCATTGACGAACGGGTCATACGTACAATCACCGCCAGTGGAATGGTGCCCAGCACCATTGCCGGCAGGATCATATGTACTGCGGCATCAATGAAATTACCCTCTTCCCCCCAGATGGCGGTGTCGATCAGCATAAAGCCGGTCAGCGGGTTGGAATCATCAAGGAACACCATGTCGCTCACCCGCCCGGAAACCGGCGTCAGGTTCCACTGCACGGAAACCAGCATGATCAGCATCATGCCCCACCAAAAGATAGGCATGGAGTAACCGGTCAGCGCCAGACCCACGGCGGTGTGATCGAAAATGGAGCCGCGCTTAACAGCAGCAAGTACGCCAACCGGAATACCCACTGCGGTAGCAAAAATCATGGCGCAGACGCCGAGCTCCAGCGTCGCTTTAAAGCGAGGCACAAACTCTTCCCACACCGGTAAGCGGCTTTTTAACGAAATGCCTAAATCACCATGCATCACCCCCCAGATATAGTGGAGGTACTGCTGCCACATCGGCTTATCCAAACCGAGTTCAGCCAGCAGTTGTGCATGACGCTCAGGGGAGATACCACGCTCACCTGCCATGATCATCACCGGATCGCCGGGGATCATATGGACGAAGGCAAAGGTGAGAAGAGTGATACCGATAAACGTGGGGATGACGAGTCCCAAACGTCGGAGAATGAACTGCAACATAACCCGGATTCTCTCTAATGACACACGGCCTGGAACCGTGAATCTGTATTGCTCACAAATCTTATCTCCCCCTCAAGTGAGGAGGAGATAAAGCATTACTGCCAGGTGGCGCTACGCTTGCCCGACTTAACGGTGCGTGGCGCTCCTGGCTTGCTTTTAATTATTCGACAGAGACGTTTTCGAAGTGGTGCTTACCTAATGGATCAACCACATAGCCTTTGACTTCTTTACGCACTGGCTCATACACGGTGGAGTGAGCGATGATCAGCGCAGGCGCCTGGTCATGCATCACTACCTGAGCCTGTTTGTACAGTTCAATACGCTTGTTGTGGTCGTCGGTCGCACGCGCCGGTTGAATCAGGTCCTCAAACGGCTTGTAGCACCAGCGAGAATAGTTGGAACCGTCTTTTGCCGCCGCGCAGCTGAACAACGTAGCGAAGAAGTTATCCGGGTCCCCATTGTCGCCGGTCCAGCCCATCATGACAGCCTGATGCTCGCCCGCTTTCGCACGCTTGAGGTACTCGCCCCACTCGTAGGTCACGATTTTGGCCTGTACGCCGATCTTCGCCCAGTCAGCCTGAATCATCTCTGCCATACGGCGAGCGTTCGGGTTGTACGGACGCTGTACCGGCATCGCCCACAGCTCAACGGTGAAGCCTTTGTCCTGGCCCGCTTCTTTCAGCAGCGCTTTAGCTTTTTCCGGATCGTAGGTGTAGTCCTTAACATCGTCGTTATAGCCCCACATGGTTGGCGGGATCAGGTTTTTCGCGGCAACGCCAGCGCCCTGGTAAACCGCTTTGATGATCGCCTCTTTGTTCACCGCGTAGGTCAACGCCTGACGCACCTTCACGTCATCAAACGGTTTTTTCTCGGTATTGAAGGACAGGTAACCCACGTTCAGGCCCGCCTGCTCCATCAGGTTGAGGTTTTTGTCCTGTTTCATGCGTGCGATGTCCGCCGGGTTCGGGTACGGCATTACCTGGCATTCATTCTTCTGCAACTTGGCGTAACGCACGGAAGCGTCAGGCGTAATGGAGAAGACCAGACGGTCAATCTGCGGCTTGGTGCCCCAGTAGCCCGGGAACGCTTTATACAGAATACGCGAGTCTTTCTGGTACTGCTGCAGCTGGAATGGGCCGGTACCGATTGGGTTCAGGTCGACTTTCTCCGGGGAGCCCGCTTTCAGCATGTTGTCAGCATATTCTTTGGAGAGAATAGAGGCGAAGTCCATCGCCAGATCCGCCAGGAAAGGTGCTTCCGGGCGAGTCAGCACGAACTGAACGGTGTTGTCGTCGACTTTCTTCACTTCGCTAATCAGGTCTTGCAGGCCCATGCCTTCAAAGTATTCATAGCTGCCGCCAGAGACTTTATGATACGGGTTCTGCGCGTTTTTCTGACGATCGAAGGAGAAGACGATATCGTCGGCGTTCATGTCACGCGTCGGTTTGAAATCTTTGTTGTCCTGCCACTTCACGCCCTGGCGCAGATGGAAGGTATAGGTTTTACCGTCTTCGCTGATTTCCCACTTCTCAGCAAGGCCCGGGATCACTTCAGTCGTACCGGTTTTGAACTCAACCAGGCGGTTATAGATCGGTACGGAGCTGGCATCATAGGTTGTGCCAGAAGTAAAAAGCTGTGGGTTAAAGCCTTCAGGAGATCCTTCTGAACAATAAACCAGAGTTTTAGCCTGTACGCTTGCCGCGACGGTCATAGCCACCAGGCTCAGACCAAGCTTCAGCATCCCTGACTTCTTCAAGGAAATACTCATTCTTCTGCTCCAAATGTGATGTTTGTTGTTTTACCCTTTGCAGTGGGTTTGCACCGCCTGGCCTTTTTTGTTTTTTACCCGGCCGGGTCGGCGTTAAGAGGATGGGGATTCCGTTCACATAAGCGACTGAGTTGCAGTGCGGATTCTCCATGAAATGCCCCTCATGCCCTACAATCTGTCAACAGAATGTGAAAACGTCAATACAGGTAACCGCGATTTACACCAACGGTGAGAATTGGCAAACAAAGATTAAAAAAAGTGCAGAGGGGCATTTTCAGCAGGGAAATTTGTGCTACGCGGCCTATACCAGAATAAATATCTTCATATTTAGCAACATTTAGTGATTAACATTTATGCAAAATATGAAAATTTTCTTAATACATGCTGCATATCTGAGCGATTAATGCCATGAACGTTAAAGCGCACAGCGGAAAATGCCAGGTTCAGCCATAAGTAGCGCAAAAAAAGTTTCAAGCAAATATAAAAAAAGACAATGGAATATGTCACAGAATCGTTAACAGACAGTGGGAAGTGGTAGACAATTTTTGCAGATAAAATGAAGGTCAGTTCTTACCCCCGGAGGTTCTCATCCTCTTGGGCTTCAAATGCAAAAAACCCTGCTCGTTGAGCAGGGTTTTAAATTTGGTCGGTGATAGAGGATTCGAACCTCCGACCCCTTCGTCCCGAACGAAGTGCGCTACCAGGCTGCGCCAATCACCGAATGCGGGGCGCATCTTACTGCTCAGGTGCACGCCCGTCAATCCCTTAGTATCAAAATGCCATTCGATCGGCGAGAAAGTCAGCAGGCCTGTTACTGAGCCGCTGCTTTCTTCCAGTCCGGAACTTTGCACCAGTTATTATTCTCGTTAATACCGCCGTTTGGCGAGGTATAACCGAGGCAACCCAAAATGGTGTCGTACAGTTCAACATGACGACGCGGCACCTTCATATCCGCCTCTTGCTTCAGGTGAGCAAACGCCTTCGCGTGATCGGGGTCTTCCAGATACCTGTCAGACATCCACACCATCATAGGTACGCGGAACTGCTCTGGCGGCGCCATTTTACGCGGCGTACCGTGCAGGTGTTCACGCTCGTTAATCGACTCACCGTGGTCGGCGGCATAGAACACGATCGCTTTCTTATCGCGCAGTTGATCAAACACTTTGGTAATAAAGTGATCGACATAAGTCACCGAATTGTCGAAAGAGTTAATCATCTGGGCTTTAGAACAACCGCTATCGACATCCACACACTCTGGCTTCCACTGCGCATAATCACGGGTGTAGCGCTGCGTGTAGTTAAAATGCGAGCCTTTAGTATGCAGAATAATCAGATGTTTACCGCTGTCATTCTGCTTTAAGGATTGCTGCATTTCGGTGATCAGCAGCATATCGTCAACCGTTTTGCCGCGGTTACGCGGCTCTGCGCCAATCTGTTCACGATAGGCGATGTTTTCAGCCATGGTGTTGCTGTAGAACCACATTTCGCTTTGCATCGCGTACAGATCGGTTTTAAATCCTAACTGACCAAGCACGGAAAAGACGTTTTGTTCTTTCAGCGTACGCTGCGGATTTTCCTCTGCCCCGCCTTCACGAACGAACATGCAGCGCAGCGAAAGCTTGGTCGCGGTATCACAGGAATATCCACGGAAGGCCGCCAGGTTTTTCTCCTGAGCCAGTCTTGGCGTGGTGTTTCGCTCGTAGCCAAAAATGCCCATATGATCCCAGCGCGTGGTTTCACCAATAATAAACACGACATAGGTGTCGTCGAGGTTTTTGGGTGCAACGTAGGTGAACTTCTTCGCCGGGTTCATCAGCGATTTGTTATCTGAAGACTCATCAACCTGCGCCCAGGCATACAGCCCTAGCGCGGAGAGCCAGTTTGACGGCAGATAGGAGTTCGCCACGACGCCACCGTAGCTGGGTAAATCGATGCCTGTTTCGCGCTCCACGGATTTCTGCTGCATGCTGAGCAGGCGAATCGGCACCCACACCATCAGGCCAGCCAATAAAACCGCCGCCACGCTACGCCATCTCATGCCAGGTGTACGAATCTGTCTCATCAGGGTATAGCGGCAACGGTTACTCCAAATCAGAACCAACGGTAAAATACTTACCGAAACCAGCCATACGATAAAATGCCAGCCGACGACTTCTTTTGATAAATCAATGTCCGTGGTCATTACGGAGGCAATAATACCGTAGCCAATCACCACATTCAGGAACGTCATATAATAGCTGGCGCCAGCAGAGCAGAGCACCACAAGGGTTGCCAGTACACGCCAGGCGCGTCGGCCAAATAAAGAGAGAAGACGGAGTAAAAAGAAAGTCACCAGCACCGTGCCAGCTAATTCAACAACCGCAGAGAGTCCTTTCCAGACGGTGAACTCGTGCGCATATCCGCCAAAGCGACGGAAAAATACAGCACAGTTCATAAACAAACCGATATAGATTGCCAGCAAGAAACTGAGTTTCTGCTGCGTCATCGACTTAATGTATCTCATGCAAACAAACCCTGGGAATCGGGATAAAGACACCCTGTGCAAAGGCCTGTCAGGCCAAACAGGGGAAAAGTGCGACAAGTGCAGATAATAAGAAAATTCTACAGCGCGGGTAAGTAGACCACAGGAGGGGGCAAAAGTGCTTATAGAGAATGACAATGGCGCATATATTTTTGTAAATATATGCGCCCGGTATTAATCAGACTACTAATAGGTTTAGGCGTGCGCCTCGGTATATACGCTACGTTGTGGCTGACGAATGGTGGTAGACAGCGCCAGCGAAATGATTAACAGCGCGAAGATAACGCAGAAGGTCACGTAGAACCCGCCAAACAGCGAGGCAATGATTGAACCGCAAATGCTGCCAATCCCGAAGCCCAAGTAAATAACACCGTAGTTTTTCGCCAGATTATTCAGGCCGAAGAACTCACTCACCAGCGACGGGAACACGGTAATCGTGCCGCCAAAGTTAAAGGCCACACAGGCAATCGCCGCAAAGAAAGTCGCTTCGTTCAGCGGAGCAAACAACAGCGCCGCCATACCGACCAGCGAGACAACCTGACCAATGGTGATAACGCGAATACGGGAAATCTTGTCGGACAGAATACCCAGCACCAGACGACCTGACAGGTTGGCGATAGAAATCACCGTTACCGCATTGGCTGCCGTCGCCACATCCATATGCGCCAGGCTTTGTGCGATGTCTTTCGCCACGCCAATCACATACAGCCCGCTCATACATGCTGTCAGGAACATCACCGCCAGCATCCAGTACTGTGGTTTACGCATGGATTGCGCCAGAGTGTAGTCATTCTCTACTACACCGTTCACCATTTTAACTTCCTGATTTGGTGCATCTTTCATCAGCGTAGAACCAAAAACAATCATCACCAGCACAATTGCGCCCCAGATAACAAAGGTCTTTTCCAGCCCGACGGTTTCCAGCAGATGGCTGTCAATAAATTTGAAGCCGAGACTACCCAAACCATAAGAGCCGATAGCAAAAGCGGAAATCAGCCCTTTACGCTCAGGGAACCATTTTACGCAGTTAGAAAGCGTTAACAGGTAGCCTGCGCCGTCCGCCAGCCCGACCAGCACGCCCGCGCTCAGCCACAGCATAATCAGACTGTCAGAGTGCGCCGTTAAGAAGAAGCCCACGCCCAGCAGGATACCGGACGCCATGGTGACGCGCTTCACGCCAAAGCGTTCCTGAAGTTTCCCGGCGACGGAAGAAGAGATTGCCAGACCCAGACTCAGCAGACCAAAGGAGAAAGCGACCTGACTGACCGGCGCATCCAGCTTCGAAGAGAGCGCGCCATTGAACAGGCTCCAGGTATAAACCGAACCTAAGGCAAATTGGGTGATGATGGTGCCGATCAGGGTCAGCCACCGGGTACGCTGATAATCAGAAGTTTTCATGGCAGTATTCCTGCATAAACAAAAGGGGAAATTCTCTGCCGACAACCATACCGAAGTGCACTTTTGACCTGGGGAAAACGGCATGAAGTGCCATCAGAACGGAATGAAATGCCTGGATTGCGGAATGAATGACGAGACAAAAAGTCAGAGGACTGATTTTTTTCGCACAAGTGAGTACACGCTATCACTGAGATGCGTGTGATTATTGATCTGAATATGTAACACGGTTGTTTTATTTACGCATGCCGCGTTAAAATTTAGCGCTCACTCCCATGGTGTACATATAGTCACTGTTATTGGTGCTATTTTCCGCCTGGGAGAGCGCTGCGTACGCTGCCATGTGCGGATTGAGCAGCATATCGGCGCCCACGGTAACGTCCAGCCAGTTGCCGTCCTGGCTCGCCGCCGTCATCCGACTGAGACCCGACTGCGCCTTCCAGATATTCTCGCCAAACTGCTGGTTATAGCTGATTTGCGCCCACGGTCGAACATCGCCAAACTGCGAATCGACTCGCCAGCCTAAAGTGCTGACGCTGGCATGCCATAAAGGATCGGTCTGCGTGACGGACGTCGCACTGTCGCCAAATTCGTTATAGGTAGACGTTGCCGAACCGTCATAATGCACGGCAGCGACCGGGCCGGTCGTTACCTGTCTGGACACGGGGAAATTCCAGCCCATACTCATACCGCTGGTCGCATCCAGGGTCGTTTGGTCCGCCAGGTTCACCACGGGACCCGCCACGTTCTGTGTGGAACGAATGCGTTCTTCAAGTACGTCGTTATAGCGTGGTTGGTGATCGCTGTCCCATGTATAACGTTCAGCCGTATGACCTGACATAGCATCAACGATATATTCTTGTTGCCAGCCATAGGCCATATTGGTAGACAGCGCACAGACTAGGCCGCTCACCAGAAGGCTGAACCTCTGGCGACCACTACTGTTTCTTATAATCATCAACGCGACTCCAGAAAAGAGCCGAATTCGGCGATATTATTGTCATTGTGTGAAGGATACCGGGCCATCAGCCCTGTATTAAATATTGTCTTTTTAGCGGGCGCGTCAAGGCGAGCCGAATGAAATTTTTACGCCAGTAAAAACAGCGAGGAAGAATATGCAGCGTTGCGGCTGGGTCAGTCAGGATCCACTATACATTGCCTATCACGACAAGGAGTGGGGCGTCCCCGAAACCGACGGTCAAAAGCTGTTCGAGATGATCTGCCTGGAGGGCCAGCAGGCGGGATTATCCTGGATAACCGTGCTTAAAAAACGAGAAAACTACCGCCATGCATTTCACCATTTCGATCCTGTCGCCGTTGCAGCGATGACCGAAGACGATGTGGAAAGGCTGGTGCTGGATGCCGGTATTATTCGTCATCGCGGTAAAATACAGGCCATTATCGGCAACGCGCGAGCATATCTGGCGATGGCGCAAAACGGTGAGCCGTTTAGCGAGTTTGTCTGGTCATTCGTGGATAACCAACCGCAGCTGACGCGCGCCGCCAGCCTGAGCGACATTCCCACCTCAACCCCTGCGTCTGACGCGCTCTCCAAAGCATTAAAAAAACGCGGGTTTAAGTTTGTCGGCACCACCATCTGTTACTCCTTTATGCAGGCATGTGGCCTGGTCAACGACCATGTCACCGACTGTATTTGCTACCCAGGGGGGCAACATGATTCGCCAATCAACGCCTGACGATCTGGCACCGATTCTGGCGCTGTGGATGGAAAGCACAATTTATGCCCATCCGTTTATCGAAGAACGCTACTGGCGCGAGAGTGAGCCCATCGTGCGCGACGTCTACATGCCCGCCGCACAAACCTGGGTTTGGGAAGAAAAAGGCGAGCTAAAAGGCTTTGCCAGCGTAATGGAAGAGCGTTTTTTGGGCGCGCTGTTTGTGGCACCAGCGGCGATCAGAAATGGGATCGGCAAAGCGCTGGTGCAGCATGTCCAGCAGCACTTTCCGTTACTCAGCCTTGAGGTCTATCAGAAGAATCAATCGGCGGTAAATTTCTACCATGCGCTGGGTTTTCGTATTGAAGACAGCGCATGGCAGGAAGAAACACATCATCCCACGTGGATTATGAACTGGCAGGCGGATCAAACGCCGTAAGCGTCAGCGCAGGGCCAGTGTATTTTTCCAGCCACGCCAGCGCAGTGTTGCCCGCGCAGCCATTCCCCAGCCTCGAGCTGGGGAGATCTTTGGTCAGCACGTTTACGGCACCATTTTTACACATACCATTGGCAGCGAGATCCAAATCAGGCCAGGCACCTTCATGAATACAGATAACGCCAGGTTTGATGCCAGCCGTCACCACCGCCCCCGCCAGTACTTGTCCACGCCGATTCCACACCCTGACCGTGTCGCCATCCGCAATGCCCCGTGCTTTTGCATCCTGCGGGTGGATCGTCACCGGCTCGCGATCCGCCACCGCATACTGCTCGCGTAACGCGCTGTAATTCAGTTGACTGTGCAAACGGTGCGCCGGATGAGCGGAAAGCAGCTGTAACTGATCCGGCTCGGCATTGCCAAACCACTCATCCGGCTCCAGCCACATTGGATGTCCCGCACAATCCGCATAGCCGTAACCGGCAATCTTTTGCGAGAAGATTTCGATTTTGCCACTGTCCGTTTTCAGCGGATGCGCCTGTGGGTCGCGACGAAAATCAGCAAAGCGAATAAACTGCGCATTGGCGGAATTTTCCGGCATTTCGATAAGCTGATTAGCTTGCCAGAACGTCGTGAAAGGCGGCAGCGTCACCTGCTGACTGGCCCCACGCTGCCCGGCAATATTGTAAAAAGTCGCCAGCCATTCCAGCTCGCTTTTGCCTTCGGTAAACCGCTCATACCCGCCCTGCTCCCAGCGTTCACTCAGCCCGGCAAAAACATCAAAATCATTGCGCGCTTCACCCTGCGGCGGAACCACCTGCTTCATCGGCACCAGGTGCTGGTTGCTATAATCACCGGTCATGGTGAGATCGTTGCGCTCAAAAGAGGTGGTTGCGGGCAATACGATATCGGCATGCTTCGCCGCAGCGGTCCAGAAACACTCTGAGATCACCACCAGTTCCGGCTTTTGCCAGGCGCGTATCAGACGATTGGTGTCCTGATGATGGGTAAAGTTTGCCCCGCCCGCCCACCACAGCATACGGATGTCCGGGAAATGGCGGTCCATACCGTTGTGCTGGTAAAAACCGCCGGGATTCTCCAGCGCTTCGACAATGCGCGCCACCGGGATTTTATCCACCGCATCGGTGCCGTCTTTTACGCTGCCCTGCATTGAAGCCAGCACCGCCGCACGACGGGTCGGATTGCCGCCGTTAGCAAAATGGTACGACAACCCAAATCCACCGCCAGGCGTGCCGATTTGCCCGAGCATGGCGGCCAGCGTGACGATCATCCAGTGCTTTTGTTCACCATACTGCTGGCGCTGCATGCCCCATCCGGCCATTAACATAGTGGTATGCTGGTGAAAAATTTCCGCAAGTTCGCGTATTTTCGCTGCGGGTATGCCGCAAATCTCCGCAGCCCACTCTGCCGTTTTTGCGATATCGTCAGATTTACCCAGCAGATACTCGGCAAACCGATCATAGCCGGTGGTACAGCGGGCAAGAAACGCCTCGTCGTGCCAGCCGTTTTCCACCAGCGTATGCGCGATGCCCAACATCAGCGCCACGTCGGTTCCCATATGCGGGGCGATCCACTCCATCTTATCGCCAAAGAATTCGACGCTTTCCGATCGCATCGGATCGATACAGATCAAACGCTTGCCGCTGTCGCGCAAAGCCTCAAAGTAAGCGAGACCCTGTTCGTCGGAGGCATTCCAGGCAATCTTCAGGGTATTGAGTGGGTTAGCGCTCCATAGCACCACCACATCGCTGTGTTCCAGCACTACAGGCCAGCTGGTCTGCTGCTGATAGACTTCGTTCCCGCCCACCACGTACGGCATGATGGCCTGCGCCGCGCCCGTTGAGTAATCACCCAGATGACTGGTATAACCGCCCGCCAGCGCCATATAACGCTGCAGCAGGGTCGCGGCTTTGTGTAACACACCGTTCGAACGCCAGCCGTAGGATCCGGCAAAAATTGAGGCCGGACCGTAGCTGTCGCGAATGCGTTTATGCTGCGTATGGATAAGATTCAGCGCCTCATCCCAACTGACGCGAACAAATTCATCCTGCCCGCGCGCGCCCTGTGGGTTCTCCGGCGAGGCGAGAAAGCCTTTACGCACCATCGGAAAACGCACCCGCGTTTTACTGTGTACCTGGTCGCGCACCACGGTCTGCAACGAGTTGGGTTGTGAGGTGGGCAGCGCCCCACGAGAAGAGAAAACGGTCTCACCGTCGGTCTCGACGAGAATAGGTCCCCAGTGGGCGGCGGTTAACACCGAGTCGTGTGCGGGTGAATTAGCCAAAATGGCGCTCCTGAATGCGATGTGACGGCTTATTTATTATGCCGTTCAATGTTACTTACAAATTTCAGAGTCTTCCCTGGAATTTTCTTCATGTTCACACGTCATAATCAACCGCCACGGTCGCTGTGGTAAAGAATAAAAAGTCATTAAGGAATTAAGATGAAGAAACGTGTATTTGTGATTGCTGCCATCGTGAGCGGCGCCCTGGCGGTTTCCGGCTGCACCACAAACCCTTATACCGGTGAACGCGAAGCGGGTAAATCCGGTATTGGCGCGGGCATTGGTTCGCTGGTCGGCGCAGGTATTGGCGCGCTCTCCTCGTCGAAGAAAGATCGCGGCAAAGGCGCGCTGATTGGCGCGGCTGCAGGGGCCGCCGTTGGCGGCGGTATCGGTTACTACATGGACGTGCAGGAAGCGAAACTGCGCGAAAAAATGCAGGGAACCGGCGTCAGCGTGACGCGCAGTGGCGATAACATCATTCTGAATATGCCAAACAACGTCACCTTTGACAGCAGCAGTGCCAACCTGAAACCCGCCGGGGCAAACACCCTGACCGGCGTGGCAATGGTGCTGAAAGAGTACAATAAAACCGCGGTCAATGTGTTGGGCTTCACCGACAGCACCGGCAGCCAGGATCTGAATATGCGTCTGTCACAGCAGCGTGCAGACTCCGTCGCCAGCGCCCTGATCACTCAGGGTGTGGAAGCTAACCGTATCCGCACTCGCGGAATGGGCCCGGCGAATCCAATCGCCAGCAACAGCACGGCAGAAGGTAAAGCGCAGAACCGCCGCGTAGAGATCACCTTAAGCCCGATCCAGTAACGTTTTGTGCCGGATACTGGCAACTCCTTATCCGGTATGTAGCACTTGCCATCGTTGATTTTCACGCTAAGGTGTTCACACCAAATTCAGGGAAATCAGCGATGAGCAAATCAACACGCGCCACCATCAGCGACGTGGCAAAAGCCGCAAAAACGGGTAAGACCAGCATTTCACGCTACCTCAACGGTGAAAAGCACCTGCTCTCCGACGCGCTGCTGGCCCGCATTGAACACGCCATTGCCGACCTCGATTATCGCCCTAGCCTGATGGCGCGAGGTCTGAAACATGGGCGTACCCGCCTGATCGGCCTGATCATCGCCGACATTACCAACCCCTACTCCGTCAACGTGTTAAGCGGTATCGAAGCCGCCTGTCGCGAAAAAGGCTTCACTCCGCTGGTCTGCAACACCAACAACGAGGTGGACCAGGAGCTGCATTATCTCGACCTGCTGCGCAGTTACCAGGTCGAAGGGATTGTGGTCAACGCCGTTGGGATGCGCGAAGAAGGGTTGAACCGCCTGCAGCAGTCCGCGCTGCCGATGGTGCTGATTGACCGTAAGATCCCGGATTTCGCCTGCGATATGGTCGGACTGGATAACACCCAGGCAGCGACGGTTGCCACTGAACACCTGCTTGAGCAAGGCTTTGAAGCAATCCTGTTCCTCAGCGAGCCGCTGGGCATGGTCAACACGCGCCGCGAGCGTCTGAGCGCCTTTCGCGCCACGCTGGCGCAATATCCTGGCGTTATCGCCGAAAATGCTGAGGTCCCGCTGGCGGAAAATACGCAACTGGATGACACGCTGCGCCAGTTTCATCAGCAGCATCGGGGGATGCGTAAAGCCGTTATCTCCGCCAATGGCGCGCTCACACTGCAGGTGGCCCGTTCGCTGAAGCGTATTGGCCTCCACTGGGGCAGCGACATCGGCCTGCTCGGTTTTGACGAGCTGGAATGGGCCGAGCTGGCAGGCGTCGGCATCACCACCCTGAAACAACCCACATGGCAGATTGGCTATACCGCCGTCGAGCAGGTTGTGCGCCGGATCGAGGGCAAATCGGATGCCATTCAGGAACAGGTTTTCTGCGGTGAGCTGATCGTCCGCGGCTCTACCGCCCGATAAATTTCCTTCGTGATGGTGATCATAAATTCGACATCGTAGTCTTTTCTTTGGAACCGGTTCCATCTAGCGTTATAGCAAGAACGCAAGTTTTGGAGTTTTCATGAAAAGAAAAATTATGGTGGTCACTGCCGCTTACGGTTACGACCAGGTACGCGCCGCAGGCGGGCAAACCGCCATGCTGCCCATTATTGCCGAAGCCGGAGCTGACGGTGTTGAAATTCGCCGCGAGATGCTGAGCGACGCCGAGCTAAAAACGCTGCCGACCATGGCTTCCGCCATCGAAATTTTTGGTCTGCTGGCCTGCTACTCCGCCCCTGAACCCCTGTTCGTTGAAGATGGCAACCTTAATCCCCGCCTTCCCGCGCTACTCCAGGAAGCGCAAGCCCTGCAGGCGCTGTGGTTGAAAGTCTCCCTTGGCCATTTTTCGCACAGCAAACAGTTCGACACATTACGTGAGTGGCTCGACAACAGCGGAATGGAACTGGTGGTCGAAAACGATCAAACGCCCTGCGGACGCCTGCAGCCTATGCTGCGCTTTCGTGATGCCTGCCAGACACAGGATCTGCCGATATCCCTGACCTTCGACATGGGCAACTGGCTGTGGGTCGGCGATTCTCCGGAAGACGCGGCGCAACAACTCGCCTCTGCCGTGGGCTATATCCATGTCAAAGCCGCTACACCGCATCACGACAGCTACCGTGCTGTTCCACCTGATGCGGCAGACTCGCGCTGGCTGGCGCTGTTAAACACGCTGCCCAACGATGTTCCACGCGGTATTGAATTCCCCCTGGAAGGGCAAGATTTGACGGCGGTAACCCGTCACTACGTCGAGCTGTTACGCAAGGAGTAACGCATGAAAAACACACTGGATGTCGTCACCATTGGCGAGGCGATGGCGATGTTTGTCGCCACGCAAACTGGCGAACTGGCTGATGTGGAGCCCTTTATCAAGCGCGTCGCAGGCGCGGAACTCAACGTGGCGACTGGTCTTGCTCGCCTGGGCCTTAACGTAGGCTGGGTAAGCCGCGTAGGTAATGACAGTTTTGGCCGTTTCATTGTTAAGTCGCTGGAAAAAGAAGGGATTGATGCGCAGGGAGTCACCCAGGACGAGCGCTATGCTACCGGCTTTCAGCTTAAATCTAAGGTCGAAAATGGAACCGATCCCATTGTGGAGTACTTCCGCAAAGGTTCCGCTGCCAGCCATCTCAGCATTGAGGATTACCACGAAGCGTACTTCTCCAGCGCACGTCACCTGCACCTGAGCGGCGTGGCAGCAGCGTTGTCCGACAGTTCGTATGAACTGCTGGCCCATACCGCCCGCACCATGAAAGCACAGGGTAAGACACTCTCGTTCGACCCTAACTTGCGCCCGGTACTGTGGAAAAGCGAAGCCGAAATGGTGGAAAAACTGAACCGACTGGCATTCCAGGCAGACTGGGTTTTGCCGGGGTTAAAAGAGGGCATGATTTTAACCGGACAACAGACACCAGAAGCCATCGCAGACTTTTATCTGCGCCACGGCGTGAAGGCGGTAATCATAAAAACAGGGGCCGATGGCGCCTGGTATAAAGCCGCCAACGGCGAGCAGGGCTGCGTCGCGCCGGTAAACGTCGACAACGTGGTCGATACCGTCGGCGCAGGTGATGGCTTTGCCGTGGGCGTTATCAGCGCCCTGCTGGAAGGTCGCCCGCTGCATCAGGCGGTGACCCGAGGCAATAAAATTGGCGCACTGGCCATTCAGGTTCAGGGCGACAGCGAAGGATTACCCACACGTGAACAATTAGGGGAATAAACTCCCGGCCAACTCTGTCTCTGTACCCTACAAACAGAGGCGGCGTATCAGCATAACCAGAGGGCAGTCTATGAATAGCTCAACCAATGCAGCAAAACGCTGGTGGTACATCATGCCAATCGTGTTTATCACGTACAGCCTGGCGTATCTCGACCGCGCGAACTTCAGCTTCGCCTCCGCCGCCGGTATCAACGAAGACCTCGGTATTACCAAAGGGATCTCTTCCCTGCTGGGCGCGCTGTTTTTCCTCGGCTATTTCTTCTTTCAGATCCCAGGCGCAATTTACGCCGAACGCCGCAGCGTGCGAAAACTGATTTTTGTCTGTCTGATCCTCTGGGGCGGATGTGCCTCACTGACCGGCATGGTCAGTAACATCCCCATGCTTGTCGCCATTCGCTTTATTCTTGGCGTCGTTGAAGCTGCCGTGATGCCCGCAATGCTGATATACATCAGTAACTGGTTTACCAAATCCGAGCGCTCGCGCGCCAACACTTTCCTGATCCTCGGTAACCCGGTTACCGTGCTGTGGATGTCCGTGGTTTCCGGTTATCTGATTCAGGCGCTTGGCTGGCGTGAAATGTTCATCATTGAGGGCTTTCCGGCTGTCATCTGGGCGTTCTGCTGGTGGATGCTGGTCAAAGACAAGCCTTCCCAGGTGGGCTGGCTAACGGAAGCCGAAAAAAGCGCGCTGCAGGCGCAACTGGAACAAGAGCAGCAGGGGATTAAAGCTGTACGAAACTATGGTGAGGCTTTTCGCTCACGCAATGTGATCCTGCTGTGTATGCAGTATTTCACCTGGAGTATTGGCGTTTACGGTTTTGTATTATGGCTGCCGTCCATCATCCGCAGCGGCGGCGAAAATCTGGGTATGGTGGAAGTGGGCTGGCTTTCCTCGGTCCCGTATCTGGCCGCAACCGTTGCCATGATCCTGGCTTCATGGGCTTCCGACAAACTGCAAAACCGTAAGCTATTCGTCTGGCCACTGTTGCTGATTGCGGCTTGTGCCTTTATTGGCTCCTGGGCCGTTGGCGCTGACCACTTCTGGATTTCTTACACCCTGCTAGTGATTGCGGGTGCGGCAATGTACGCCCCTTATGGCCCTTTCTTTGCCATTATTCCTGAAATGCTGCCACGTAATGTCGCCGGAGGCGCCATGGCGCTAATTAACAGTATGGGCGCGCTAGGCTCATTCTTTGGCTCCTGGTTTGTTGGCTACCTCAATGGCACCACCGGCAGCCCGTCCGCCTCGTACATTTTTATGGGGGTGGCGCTTTTTGTCTCAGTGTGGCTAACTTTAATTGTTAAGCCTGCTAATAATCAGCAACTCCCCGTTGGCGCACGCCACGCTTAAATTTTAACTTACGGAGATTCGCATGAAGCCGTCCATTATTCTCTATAAAGCGTTACCTGACGATTTACTGCACCGCCTGGAAGAGCATTTTACTGTGACTCAGGTGCCTAACCTGCGCCCGGAAACGGTCGCACAGCACGCCGAAGCTTTTGCCAGTGCGGAAGGTCTGCTGGGCTCCAGCGAAACCGTCAATAGCGCCCTGCTGGAGAAAATGCCCAGGCTGCGTGCGACCTCAACGATCTCTGTAGGCTATGACAATTTCGACGTTGATGCGCTTAACGCACGTAAGGTGCTGCTGATGCACACGCCAACCGTGCTGACCGAAACCGTGGCTGATACGGTGATGGCGCTGGTGCTGAGCACCGCTCGCCGTGTGGTAGAAGTGGCTGAACGCGTGAAAGTGGGCGAATGGACCAAAAGTATCGGGCCGGACTGGTTTGGCACCGATGTACACCACAAAACATTGGGGATCGTCGGCATGGGCCGCATCGGCCTGGCGCTGGCACAACGCGCACATTTCGGCTTTGGTATGCCGATTCTCTATAACGCTCGCCGTCAGCATAAGGAAGCGGAAGAGCGCTTCAACGCGCGCTACTGCAATCTGGATACGCTGTTGCAAGAGTCTGATTTTGTTTGTCTGATCCTGCCATTAACCGAAGAAACGCATCATCTGTTTAGTACCGAGCAGTTTGCCAAAATGAAGTCCTCCGCCATTTTCATTAATGCCGGACGTGGCCCGGTCGTGGATGAAACCGCGTTGATTGCGGCGCTGCAAAGCGGGGAAATTCATGCCGCCGGTCTGGATGTGTTTGAGCAGGAACCGCTGCCCGTGGACTCACCGCTGCTGTCGCTGCCAAACGTGGTAGCAGTACCGCATATTGGTTCAGCAACCCATGAAACGCGCTACAACATGGCGGCCTGCGCGGTGGATAACCTCATTGATGCGCTGCAAGGGAACGTCGAGAAGAACTGCGTGAACCCGCAGGTGGCAGGATAAAAAAATGCCGGGCGGCGCTAATGCGTACCCGGCATTCTGTATACCGTTATTGCGAGAATTACTGGGCTGCGTTCACCGCAGCAGTCCAGGCCTGATTAAATGCCTGATGCTGGGCTGCCAGCGGGCCAATCAGCGTATTGTACTGACTTGCCTGTTGTGATGTCGGGAACTGGATACCATTCGCCACAAAGCTCACCTGCGTATCCTGCTGTGCGATAAAATCACCCACCTGTACCAGCTGCTGCGTGAAGATTTGCGCGGCAGGAATCAGCGGCTGTAACGCCTCTGACGGTGCGGTCACGACTTTGCTGTAGACCTGATCAAAGACCGGTTTCAGATCTTCGCTTTGTTTCAGCGCACCACGTGCGGCATCTGCCTGCAGCTTCGCATTCTGCAGTTGTTGCCCTAACACGCCCAGCGCACCATTTGCCTGACGCAGCGGTTCACGCTGAGTCACATAATCCTGAGGAACACGGATGGCATTTACACTATCAACAACCGGGCGCAGACCGGAGTCCATCGCCTGATTGACCTGCTGCGAATAGCCATAAAGAATCGCGTAATCGGAGACAAACGGGCCAAACTGTTTTTTCTGATCGGCGGTCAGCGTCGGTAAACGCTCTCCGCTACGCATTGCAGTATTCTGCAGGAAATCGACAAACGCTTTGCGTTGATCGCCTTCTTTATCAAAACACCCACTCAGGCCAACTACCATTAAGAGCGCCAAAACAGGCGCAAACCAGCGAGAGCAGGACTTACCTGTCGCCATTTTAATACTCCTTCACCCAAAAATGCGCACAACGACACCCGCGTGCCTGACGATGACAAGGATAGTCCAGGTCAGCCCCGCAAGATACCCTTTCCGCGTAATCTTGTGGGGGAAAATAACCGTTTCTGCGACCCTGCGTTTTGCTAAACAATGCGCCATAAGCCGAACGACGTAATATTTTCGTCATCTTTACAATTGCGTTTAGGCGATCGGAGATCCCGACCTTTATCAGGCCGTTAGCAAACGACAGGTTGACTCCGCGCTCCGCTGAAACGCATCCCCCCACGCAAACCAGGCGCTCACCTTCATTTTTTACGACTATTCTTAATGAGCTTCGATGAAATTCACGATCCCGCTGTGTGATTTTAGGAGTCCTCAATGGAATATAAAGATCCTATGCTTGAACTGCTTAGCAGTCTGGAACAGATTGTTTTTAAAGATGTATCGCAGACGGTTACCCTGAAGCAAAAAGCCAACCCCTTTACTGAATTTGAACAGCTACGACGAGGGACGGGTTTAAAAACCGATGATTTTGCCCGAGTAATGGGCGTAACCGTCGCTATGGTTCATGAGTGGGAGTCTAAGCGCGTAAAGCCTTCCAGCACCGAATTGAAATTGATGCGCCTGATTCAGGCCGACCCAAGACTAAGTAAGCAATTGATGGATTGAGATATTTTCTAGTTCTTCTTAAGAACGGTCCTGCAAAAGGACCGTTTTCCTACCTGCTCCAACAACAAAAAAGAAAATAGTAGTTGCATCCTCAGGCATAAAATGAGTTAATGCGCTCAACGGTTTGACGTACAGACCATTACAGCAGTTTAGTAAGGCAAGTCCCTTCAAGAGTTATCATTGATACCCTTCGTAGTGAGCATTTTCCTTTACTGTTAAAAAATCTGTAAAGCACGCCATATCGCCGAAAGGCACACTTATTTTTTAAAAGGTAATACACTATGTCCGGTAAAATGACTGGTATCGTAAAATGGTTCAACGCTGATAAAGGCTTCGGTTTCATCACTCCTGACGATGGCTCAAAAGACGTGTTCGTACACTTCTCTGCTATCCAGAACGAAGGCTACAAATCTCTGGATGAAGGTCAGAAAGTTTCCTTCACCATCGAAAGCGGCGCTAAAGGCCCGGCAGCTGGCAACGTAACCAGCCTGTAAGCTTAAAAAGCTAAAAAATTCAAGATCCCTGCCAAACGGCGGGGATTTTTTTATCTGTTTTTCACACTAAATCCCCCAACTGCTTCTTTGCATTACTTTACCCACCGCACCTTTGACCTTTCCCTAAGGGTAAGCTTTATAGTACGCCGGCATGTATTCCACAATTTCCACAAGGAATTGAAGCTATGTCGAAATCCTCACTGCTGCTGTTATTAGGTTTGCTCACCACAAGTAGCGTATTCGCTGCTACTCCAGAATCAACCTTTCTGGCGCAACACGGGCTGAGCGGGAAATCCGTTGAGCAAATCGTCGACGCCATTGACCAGTCGCCTCAGAGCCGACCACTGCCTTATTCCGCTGCCATCACCAGCACCGAGCTGAAGCTCTCTTCCGGTGAACAGGTTTATACGCTGCCGCTCGGTGACAAATTCTATCTCTCCTTTGCCCCGTATGAATGGCAAACCCATCCCTGTTTCAACCACAGCCTTTCTGGCTGCAAGGGAGAAATGCCCGAGAAAACCTTTGATGTCAAAGTGACGGATAGCAAGGGTGACGTTGTGGTGCAGAAAGAGATGACGAGTTATCGCAATGGTTTTATCGGCGTATGGCTGCCGCGCAATATGGAAGGCACGATTGAAGTCAGCTACAACGGCAAAAAAGCCACTCATGCCATTAAGACGATGAATGACAGCCAGACCTGCCTGACCGAATTGCAACTGCGCTAACAACATAAAAAAATGCCGGATGGCGCAACGCGATCCGGCATTTTCTACGTCAGCTCAGGGCCGTTACTGCAGCAGAGAAATATCCGCCACGCGCAGGAACAGTTCGCGCAGTTTTTCAAGCATAGACAGACGGTTAATACGCAGATCTTTATCTTCTACGTTCACCATCACTTTCTCGAAGAACGCATCGACCGGTTCGCGCAGCGCCGATAACTCAACCAGCGCTTCCTGGTAACGACCAGCAGCGAAGACAGGCTCCAGCTTATCGCGTAACACCACAACCTGCATCGCCAGCGCAATTTCTTCCGGCTCTTTCAGAGTGGCCGCATTTACGCGGTCATTCAGCGTTTCTTCTGACTTCGCCAGAATATTCGATACACGTTTGTTGGCAGCAGCCAGCGCGGACGCGGCTTCCAGCGTACGGAAGTGCGAAACCGCCTTCATACGAGCGTCGAAATCAGCCGGACGGGTCGGACGACGCGCCAGCACGGCCTGAATGGTATCTACGGTATAACCTTCGTCCTGATACCAGGCGCGGAAGCGACCCAGCATAAAGTCGATGACATCATCCACTACGCTGGCGTTGGTCAGCTTATCGCCATACAGACGAGCCGCTTCTTCGGTCAGCGTTTGCAGATCCAGATTCAGATTCTTCTCAACGATGATACGCAGCACGCCCAGCGCAGCACGACGCAGCGCAAACGGGTCTTTGTCGCCTTTCGGATGCTGACCAATGCCGAAGATACCCGCCAGGGTGTCCATCTTGTCGGCAATCGCTACGGCACAGGCAACCGGGTTGGACGGCAGCTCATCACCAGCAAAGCGCGGCTGATACTGTTCGTTCAACGCCACGGCCACGTCTTCCGCTTCACCATCATAACGCGCATAGTGCATGCCCATCACGCCCTGAGTGTCGGTGAACTCGAAGACCATGTTGGTCATCAGGTCACACTTGGACAGCAGGCCCGCGCGGGTCGCGTGGTTAACGTCAGCACCAATCTGCTCGGCAATCCAGCCCGCCAGGGCCTGAATACGATCGGTCTTGTCGCGCAACGTACCCAGTTGCTGTTGGAACAGCACGGTTTGCAGACGCGGCAGATGGTCTTCCAGACGTTTTTTGCGGTCAGTATTGAAGAAGAATTCGGCATCTGCCAGACGCGGACGCACGACTTTCTCGTTACCGGAAATAATCTGAATCGGATCTTTCGATTCGATGTTAGCAACGAAGATAAAGTTTGGCAGCAGTTTGCCGTCGTTCGCATACACCGGGAAGTACTTCTGGTCACCTTTCATGGTGTGAACCAGCGCTTCAGACGGCACCGCGAGGAATTTTTCTTCGAATTTCGCAGTCAGCACCACCGGCCATTCAACCAGAGAAGCCACTTCTTCCAGCAGGCTTTCGCTCAGGTCAGCGTTGCCGCCAATCTTACGCGCCGCTTCTTCGGCATCGGCCTTGATTTTTGCCTTACGCTCGGCGTAATCGGCAATCACTTTACCGCGCTGGCGCAGGATTTCCGGGTACTGATCGGCAGAATCGATGGTGAATTCCGGCTCGCCCATAAAGCGATGTCCACGGATCACGCGATCGGACTGAATGCCCAGAATCGTTGCCGGGATCACTTTGTCGCCCAGCAGCAGAGTGACGGTGTGAACCGGACGCACGAAGTGGACGTCAGACGCGCCCCAGCGCATCAGTTTCGGGATCGGCAGCTTCGCCAGTGACGTGGCAATCATGTTCGGCAGCAGCGCTTCAGCGCTTTCACCTTTCACATGCGCACGATACAGCAACCATTCGCCTTTGTCGGTAGTCAGACGCTCAGCCTGATCAACCGTGATGCCGCAGCCACGTGCCCAACCTTCTGCCGCTTTGCTCGGTTTGCCTTCCGCGTCAAACGCCTGAGCAATAGCCGGGCCGCGCTTTTCAACTTCACGATCCGGTTGAGATTCAGCAAGGGCAGCCACTTTCAGCGCCAGACGACGTGGGGCGGCAAACCACTCTACGTTGCCGTGTGCGAGGCCAGCGTTGTCCAGCTCCGCAGTGAAATTCGCAGCAAAGGACTCAGCCAGGCTGCGCAGTGCTTTTGGTGGCAGCTCTTCAGTGCCAATTTCCACCAGAAAAGTTTTCTCAGACATGGCCGCCTCTTATTTGTCTTTGTTGCACATCGGGAAGCCAAGGGCTTCACGGGAAGCGTAGTAAGCTTCTGCCACTGCTTTGGTCAGGGTGCGAATGCGCAGAATATAGCGCTGACGCTCGGTGACGGAGATGGCTTTACGCGCATCCAGCAGGTTGAAGCTATGGGCGGCTTTCAGAATACGTTCGTAAGCAGGCAGCGGCAGCGGGTTTTCCAGCGCCAACAGCTGCTGGGCTTCTTTCTCGTACTGCTCGAAGCAGGAGAACAGGAAGTCCACATCGGCGTATTCGAAGTTGTAAGTCGATTGCTCGACTTCGTTCTGATGGAATACGTCACCGTAGGTGGTTTTACCCAGTGGGCCGTCGCTCCAGACCAGGTCGTAAACGCTGTCTACGCCCTGAATGTACATGGCCAGACGTTCCAGACCGTAGGTGATTTCGCCGGTCACAGGCTTACATTCCAGACCGCCCACCTGTTGGAAGTAGGTGAACTGCGTCACTTCCATGCCGTTCAGCCACACTTCCCAACCCAGACCCCAGGCACCCAGCGTTGGGTTTTCCCAGTTATCTTCCACGAAACGGATATCGTGAATGGTCGGATCCATACCCAGCTCTTTCAGGGAACCAAGGTACAGCTCCTGAATATTGTCCGGGGACGGCTTAATGACGACCTGGAACTGATAGTAGTGCTGTAAGCGGTTCGGGTTTTCGCCATAGCGACCGTCGGTCGGACGACGAGAAGGCTGCACGTAAGCAGTCGCCATCGGCTCCGGCCCCAGCGCGCGCAGGCAGGTCATTGGGTGAGAAGTGCCCGCGCCGACTTCCATGTCCAATGGTTGAACGATGGTGCAGCCCTGGCGAGCCCAGTAATCCTGTAAGGTCAGGATCAAGCCCTGGAAGGTCCTGGTATCAAACTTTTGCATATTATTTCGTGCTGGATACGTGTGGATTTAAAGGAAGCGGTCAGTATACCCGCTGGCTGCAAGATATACAGTACGAAACGGGAAAAAGGCGGAACTTAGCGCATGGAAAGGTGCAAAAACTGCCCGTCTGCGTCAAATGAGCAGACAAAACTCTCTTTACGGAAGGTAGAACCCCGCATCTCATAGCTGCCCTGGAACTGTTCGAAGCCGGTAACATCAATTTTCTTTGTGCCCGTGTTATAGCGTTCCGCGGCTTCATTTTTGCACAATGCTTCCATGTCCAGCGAATGCGAAGGACTCACTTTGGCCTTTTGCGCTTTCTGAGTCGGCGCTGGCGTTTGCGGATCAGCGCATCCTGCCAGCAGGAGGGCAACCATCGCGGGAAAGAAATACTTCATCATCATTTTATTGCCCCTGATTTGCGGGTCAGCTTTATTATTATTACTGTCTGGAAACCGGTCCTATTTTGAGAATCTCATCGGACCATCACAAGCTTTAGCGTAAAAACTCAGATTATTCCAGTGAGATACGCCCACGAAATGCCAGTCAGACTTTTTTTAAATGGAAACAGAGGAACTGATGCAGCCCAAAATTTTCTGGATTGATAACGCGCGCGGGATTGCCTGTTTAATGGTTGTCATGATCCATACCACCACCTGGTACATCACCAATGCGCAAAGCGTCAGCCCGTTAACCTGGGATCTCGCCAATGTGCTTAATTCTGCTTCACGCGTTAGCGTACCGCTGTTTTTCATGATTTCAGGCTATCTGTTTTTTGGCGAACGCAGCGCCCAGCCACGACATTTTCTCCGTATTGCGCTCTGCATTCTGTTTTACAGTACCGTCGCGCTGGCTTACATCTCACTGTTTACCTCGATCAACGTCGGGCTGTCGTTGAAAAATCTGCTGCAAAAACCGGTGTTCTATCACCTGTGGTTTTTCTTCGCCATCGCCGTCATCTACCTGGTGTCACCGCTGATTCAGGTAAAAAATATCAGCGGGAAAATGCTGCTGGCGCTGATGGTAGTGCTTGGCATTCTTGCCAATCCCAACACCATATCGCAAAAAATCGGGGGCGTTGAGTGGCTGCCCATCAACCTGTACATCAGCGGCGATACGGTCTATTACATCCTGTACGGCATGCTGGGCCGGGCGATTGGCATGATGAACACGCAAAAACGATCGCTCACCTGGATCAGTGCGGCGCTGTACATCACCACCGTGTTTGTTATCTCTCGTGGAACGTTATATGAGCTCCGCTGGCGAGGAAATTTCGCCGACACCTGGTATCTTTACTGCGGCCCCGCGGTGTTCATTTGCGCGGTCTCGCTGCTTACGCTGGTCAAAAATACCCTCGACACACGCACCATTCCCGTACTGGGCCTGATTTCCCGCCACTCACTGGGCATCTACGGCTTCCATGCGCTGATTATTCATGCGCTACGCACCAACGGTCTTGAACTAAAGCGCTGGCCGCCGCTGGATATGCTATGGATTTTTAGCGCCACGCTGGCAGGAAGTCTGTTGCTATCTATCCTGCTGCAGCGCATCGATACGCGCAGGCTGGTGAGCTAAAAAGAAAAGCCCTCGATCGGTAACAATCAAGGGCATACGGTCACTCCGTAAGATCTTCTGCGACAGCCACCGTTTCTTTTGAACGCTCAAAACCTCCATCACGAATGTTTTTCTGCACAGCGACCGCGCCAAACAGACTCAAAAAGAAGGCCAGACCGTAAAACCCTTTTTCGCTGAGCAGCAACGTGGCATTCCACAAACCGACAACCAGCAATGCAACCGCAATAATAAATGCAGACAGACAGGTTACATAGTAAATCGGCGTAGTCGGGATACCCTCATATTTATCCCGTACCGTCTTTTGATACGACGCAGCAGAAAACAAACCAAGCACCAAAACAGCAAAGTAATACCCCTTTTCGTTCAACTGCATATCGGCATTCCACAACCCCAGCAGATAAGTTCCTATACCGCCGAAGAGCGCTATCCATGACACAATGCTAAATGCGGGGGAATAAGTTGATGTTCTATTTTCCATTCAGAGTTCCTGTCCTTTGGTTAAATTTTCTGATGAGCGCAATAGCAAAACTTGTCCCAGTAAACATACGAAGAATGCTGCCGGATACAGCCCCAGCTCAATGGGCGCTAACGGGGTATTCCACACACCCACCAGCAATAATCCTACCGTGATTAGCACCACCATCTGACACACAGAGGTAAAGCGCTCATCGTTTTGATTACGAATTTCAGCCCGCTGATAAACGTACGCAACGAACATTCCCGTCATCAACGTACCAAAAAAATACCCTTTTCCGCTCAATAACGGGCATGCCCGCCATAAGCCGATAACGTAAATCAGTGCGCCAGAAAAGAATAATAGCCATGCCATCAACCTTGTCGCCTTCATTGGGATCTCCTTATCCATCACAGATACAATATGAATAACCCACTAAAGACAACACTGAAAAATAACACCTGATCAGATTTTCAGAATAAATCCATGCACGCACATTATTAATTCGGAGAATATATAGATTATAAAAATCCCCTCCGAATAGCAGAGGGGAAATAAGGTCAGGACATTAGCGGCAGCAATTGCTGATAGATACGACGGAAGGTTTCGCGGCGTTGCTGATAAAGTGCGTGGCGCTCAACATCAGGATAGTGTGCCTGTTCCAGCATCAGTTGAGGCAGCAGGTCAGATAATGGCTGCTGTGGGTTCAGCGCAATTTGCGCCAGACGCGCCGCGCCCAATGCAGGACCAACATCGCCACCGGTACGGTAATCCAGCTGCAACCCGCTGATATCAGACAGCATCTGACGCCAGTACTCGCTACGAGCCCCGCCACCAATGAGCGTAATGCTGGCTGGTTTAACGCCGCAGGCATGCACCACATCCATGCCATCTGCCAACGCGAATCCCACACCCTCCAGCACCGCCCGCGCCAGTTCTGCCGGGCCATGCTGATGCGTCAGGCCAAAAAACACGCCTTTCGCCTGCGGGTTATTGTGCGGTGTGCGTTCACCCGACAGGTACGGCAAAAACCAGATGGGTTCAGCCTGCTCATCCGCCTGTTGCGCTGCGGCAATCAAGGCAGGAACGCTCGCCAGTCCGGTTAACTTTGCCGCCCAGTCAAGGCAGGATGCCGCACTGAGCATAACGGACATCAGGTGCCATCTCTCGGGCAAAGCATGACAAAAACTGTGTACCGCACTTTCCGGTTTACTGAGGAATCCGTCGCTTACCGCAAAGTAAACACCGGACGTGCCCAGCGAGAGCATCGCCTGACCGGCATTCATCATGCCGACGCCAACTGCGCCCGCCGCGTTATCGCCGCCGCCCGCCACTACCGGAATCTCTGACATGCCCCAGGATTGAGCAACGGCAGGCAACAACGCTCCGGTGATCTCGCTGCCTTCAAACAACGCGGGCATATGCGCGCGGGTCAGGCGACAGGCCGCCAGCATGACGTCACTCCAGTCACGCTTCGCGACGTCCAGCCACATCGTACCGGCGGCATCAGACATATCGCTGGCAAATTTCCCGGTCATTCGCAAACGCAGGTAATCTTTCGGCAGCAGGACTTTATCAACCTGACTGAAAATCTCCGGCTCATGGCGCTGAACCCACAGCAATTTTGGTGCCGTAAAACCCGGCATCATCAGATTGCCGGTGATCCTGCGAGACTGCGGAACCAGGTTTTCCAGTATCTCGCACTCTTGCGCACAGCGTCCGTCATTCCACAGAATCGCCGGGCGCAATACCTTCTGCTGCTTATCAAGTAGCGTCGCACCGTGCATTTGACCCGCAATACCCAGCGCCTTCACCTCGCTGAGTGAATGCTGCAGGCCCAGCGCTTTGACGGCGCAATCCGTTGCCTGCCACCATTGTTCAGGATCCTGCTCCGACCATAACGGATGAGGACGCGAGACCGTAAGCTTCTCCGTCTGCGAGGCTACGACATCCCCCTGCTCATTCAGCAGTATGGCCTTTACGCCTGATGTGCCAAGATCTATCCCGATATACATAGGGTATCGTTCCTTAAAGAAAGGCCCGGCAGCGCGTCGCTATCCGGGCTTACGAACGTTCTCAACGATCCGTTATTTGTCGAACAAATAATGGTTTACCAGATTTTCCAGCTGTTCCTGATGACCGCTCTGATGTTCCGGTGCCAGGTTATGCTGTTCAGCGTACTGCGCAATTTCCGTCAGCGTCATCTGGCCTTTCAGAATTTGCTGGCCCAGCTCACCATTCCATCCGGCATAACGTTTTGCCACGCGCTGATCCAGACCACCATCTTCAATCATGCGCGCCGCAATTTTCAGCGACAGCGCCATGGTGTCCATCGCCCCAATATGACCATAGAACAGATCGTATTTATCGGTGCTCTGGCGACGGACTTTGGCATCAAAGTTCAGGCCGCCAGTGGTGAAACCGCCTGCTTTCAGGATTTCGTACATCACCAGCGCATTCTCTTCTACGCTGTTCGGGAACTGGTCGGTATCCCAGCCCAGTTGCGCATCACCGCGGTTGGCGTCAACAGAGCCAAACAGGCCCAGCGCGATCGCGGTGGCGATTTCGTGATGGAAAGAGTGGCCCGCAAGCGTGGCGTGGTTGGCTTCGATATTCAGTTTGATCTCTTTTTCCAGACCGAACTGCTTCAGGAAGCCATAGACGGTCGCCGCATCGTAGTCGTACTGGTGTTTGGTCGGTTCCTGCGGCTTAGGTTCGATCAGCAAGGTGCCCTGGAAACCAGTTTTGTGTTTGTGCTCAACCACCAGCTGCATGAAACGACCAATCTGTTCACGTTCCTGGCGCAGATCGGTATTCAGCAGCGTTTCATAGCCTTCACGACCGCCCCACAGGACATAGTTCTCCCCACCTAATTTATGCGTGGCATCCATGGCGGTCACCACCTGAGTAGCCGCCCAGCTGAATACTTCCGGATCCGGGTTGGTGGCTGCACCTGCGCCGTAACGTGGGTTAGTAAAGCAGTTTGCCGTTCCCCACAGCAGCTTCACGCCGCTCTGTTCCTGTTTTGCGGCCAGCACATCAACCATTTGTGCGAAGTTGTTTTTGTATTCTTTCAGTGACGCGCCTTCAGGCGAGACATCCACATCATGGAAGCAGTAGTAAGGCACATTCAGCTTGTGGAAAAATTCAAACGCCACATCCGCTTTGCGCTTCGCTAATTCAAGCGCTTCACCGGGCTGCTGCCACGGGCGATTAAACGCACCAACACCAAACATATCGGCACCATTCCAGCAGAAAGTGTGCCAGTAGCAGGCCGCAAAACGCAGGTGATCTTCCATACGCTTGCCTAACACTAACTCATCAGGGTTGTAGTGGCGAAATGCTAATGGATTAGTTGATTTGGTGCCTTCATAACGGACACGCTCAAGCTGGTCAAAATAGGCTGGCATAATGAACTCCATAATCAGGTAATGCGCGGGTGATGGATAATGTCGTAATATTGGGCACTCCCCACCTATTGCTCAATTATGTTATTTCACACTGCTATTGAGATAATTCACAAGTGTGCGCCAGTTCTCAAAATAAAATTTGATCAATTTAAAAATCGTTACTTATCAGACTTAAATGCAACCCAGGCAACGAATCATTTAAAATACGATCCCGGTCATAAATCAAGAAATAAACCAAAAAACGTAATTGGAAGATAAAAATCTATAATTGCCTTCCGGGC
This sequence comes from Citrobacter sp. FP75, assembly GCF_018342065.1. Lineage (GTDB taxonomy): Bacteria > Pseudomonadota > Gammaproteobacteria > Enterobacterales > Enterobacteriaceae > Citrobacter. Next base: position 273,210 of record NZ_JAFDOE010000004.1, read on the forward strand.
GTTACCTGTTAAAACTTTGCTACGTCTTATGCTGTGATTGTTACTTTTACTGCTGTCTCTCCCCTACAAAAGGCATCACGATTATGAAGATGAAGAACATTTTACTTGCTGTTTGCACATCCCTTTTACTCACCAGCGTCGCAGGTCATGCCAAAGAAGTAAAAATCGGTATGGCGATTGATGATCTCCGTCTGGAACGCTGGCAAAAAGATCGCGATATTTTCGTCAGCAAAGCTGAATCGCTTGGTGCGAAAGTATTTGTACAATCGGCAAATGGTAATGAAGAAACCCAAATGTCGCAGATTGAAAACATGATAAACCGGGGCGTGGATGTCCTTGTGATAATCCCTTACAACGGCCAGGTATTAAGCAATGTTATCAAAGAAGCAAAACAAGAAGGGATTAAGGTGCTGGCTTACGATCGCATGATCAATGATGCTGACATCGATTTTTATATCTCTTTCGATAATGAAAAAGTAGGTGAGTTACAGGCCCAATCATTAGTCAATATTGTCCCCCAAGGGAATTATTTCCTGATGGGCGGCTCACCGGTTGATAACAACGCGAAACTGTTCCGCGCCGGGCAAATGAAAGTATTAAAACCTTATATCGACAGCGGAAAAATTAAGGTGGTGGGCGATCAATGGGTCGACGGCTGGTTACCGGAAAATGCGTTGAAGATTATGGAAAATGCGCTAACCGCCAACAATAACAAAATTGACGCGGTAGTTGCCTCAAATGACGCCACCGCTGGCGGTGCGATTCAGGCGCTGAGTGCGCAAGGATTATCAGGAAAAGTCGCTATTTCCGGACAGGATGCAGACCTTGCGGGCATCAAACGCATTGTCGCCGGGACTCAAACCATGACGGTTTATAAACCCATTACATTACTCGCAAATACCGCTGCGGAAATCGCCGTCGAACTGGGAAATGATCAACAGCCTAAAGCAGATACTACGTTGAATAATGGCCTGAAAGATGTCCCTTCCCGACTGCTCACACCCATTGATGTTAACAAAGACAATATAAGCGAGACCGTTATTAAAGACGGATTCCACAAGAACAGCGATCTGTAAGCCGTGTGCCCTCTGCAAAATCAGAGGGCAATAAAACGTGGTGTCAAATTCGCCACGGGTATACGTGAACGTCCACGAAGGGTTCTCTTATTGGCTTATGTGGAGCAGTTATGCCATATCTTCTTGAAATGAAAAACATTACCAAGACATTCGGCGTAGTGAAGGCTGTTGATAACGTTAGTCTCAGGGTCAATGCTGGCGAAATCGTTTCATTATGCGGTGAAAATGGTTCGGGTAAATCGACGCTAATGAAAGTGCTGTGCGGAATTTATCCGCATGGAACCTACGAAGGCGAGATCATTTTTGCTGGCGAAACCATCCGTGCCAGCCATATTCGTGATACCGAACGTAAGGGTATTGCGATCATCCACCAGGAATTAGCCCTGGTGAAAGAGTTAACAATACTGGAAAACATTTTCCTCGGTAGCGAAATGACCCGTAACGGCGTTCTTGATTACGAGATGATGACGTTACGCTGCCAAAAATTACTCGATCAGGTCAGTTTGTCTATTTCGCCAGATACGCGCGTGGGCGATTTAGGCTTAGGGCAACAACAGCTGGTAGAAATTGCAAAAGCGCTGAATAAGCAGGTCCGCTTACTTATTCTGGATGAACCTACGGCCTCCCTCACCGAGCAGGAAACCGCAATACTGCTGAATATTATACGAGACCTGCAACAGCATGATATTGCCTGCATTTATATTTCACACAAATTGAATGAGGTTAAGGCTATCTCGAATACCATTTGCGTCATTCGCGACGGTAAGCACATCGGCACACGCGATGCGACCAATATGACTGAGGACGATATTATCACCATGATGGTTGGTCGTGAGCTCACCGCACTCTACCCCAGTGAGCCTCATACCACGGGAGAAGAGATTTTACGGGTTGAGAATCTGACAGCCTGGCATCCCGTCAATCGCCATATAAAACGCGTCAACGACATTTCTTTCTCACTCAAGCAGGGCGAAATTCTCGGCATTGCCGGACTCGTCGGCGCAGGACGTACCGAAGCCGTACAGTGCCTGTTTGGCGTCTGGCCTGGTCGTTGGGAGGGAAAGATTTTTATTGAAGGCACTCAGGTGCATATCCATAACTGCCAGCAAGCTATTGCTCACGGCATCGCCATGGTGCCGGAAGACAGAAAAAAAGATGGCATTGTTCCGGTGATGGCTGTGGGGAAAAATATCACGCTGGCCGCGCTCGATAAATTTACCGGGAGCATGAGCCATCTTGATGATGCTGCAGAGCAGAAATGTATTCTGGAATCGCTGCAACAGCTCAAAGTGAAAACATCGTCTCCCGACCTTGCGATCGGGCGTCTGAGCGGAGGGAATCAGCAAAAAGCGATTCTCGCGCGTTGCCTCCTGTTAAATCCCCGAATTCTCATTCTTGATGAACCCACCAGGGGCATTGATATCGGTGCCAAATATGAAATCTACAAGCTCATCAACCAGCTCGTTCAGGAAGGCATTGCCGTGATTGTCATCTCCTCTGAATTACCTGAAGTGCTCGGACTAAGCGATCGCATCCTCGTGATGCATGAAGGAAAACTGAAAGCTAACCTGGTAAATCATAACCTGACTCAGGAGCAGGTGATGGAAGCCGCATTAAGGAGCGAACATCATGTCGAAAAACAATCCGTCTGAAGCGAAACTTTCACCCTCTCTCGCAGGCGGTTTCCCAGCAATAAAATCGCTTAACTTACAAGTCTTCGTCATGATTGCGGCGATCATCGTGATTATGTTGTTTTTCACGTGGACCACTGATGGCGCATACCTGAGCGCACGTAATGTCTCGAACCTGCTTCGACAGACTGCGATTACCGGTATTCTTGCCGTGGGGATGGTGTTTGTGATCATTTCCGCTGAAATCGATCTGTCAGTCGGTTCCATGATGGGGTTGTTGGGCGGCGTAGCGGCGATCTGTGATGTCTGGTTAGGCTGGCCCTTACCGCTGACGGTGATCGTAACCCTGGCTCTGGGATTGCTCCTCGGGGCATGGAATGGATGGTGGGTTGCTTACCGTAAGGTTCCGTCGTTTATCGTCACCCTCGCGGGAATGCTGGCTTTCCGCGGCATTCTGATTGGCATCACCAACGGCACAACCGTATCTCCCACCAGCGCAGCAATGTCTCAGATTGGTCAGAGCTACTTGTCCGATGGCACAGGCTTTGTCATCGGCGCTCTCGGCTTAATGGCGTTTGTTGGCTGGCAATGGCGCGGCCGTATGCGTCGCCAGGCGTTAGGCCTTACTACTCCCGCATCGACGTCGGCCGTGGGTCGCCAGGCATTCACTGCCATTATCGTCTTAGGGGCAATCTGGCTATTAAACGATTATCGTGGTGTCCCAACGCCCGTCCTGCTGCTGACGCTGCTGTTGCTCGGTGGGATGTTTATGGCCACCCGCACCGCATTCGGTCGGCGGATTTACGCCATTGGTGGGAACCTGGAAGCCGCTCGCCTTTCCGGCATCAACGTTGAACGCACCAAACTTGCCGTCTTCGCTATTAATGGTTTGATGGTCGCCATTGCCGGGCTCATTCTTAGCTCTCGACTTGGCGCAGGTTCCCCTTCTGCAGGGAATATTGCAGAACTGGATGCTATTGCCGCGTGTGTCATCGGGGGAACCAGCCTGGCGGGAGGGGTCGGGAGTGTTGCCGGCGCCGTCATGGGCGCATTTATTATGGCTTCTCTCGATAATGGAATGAGTATGATGGACGTTCCCACCTTCTGGCAATACATCGTGAAAGGGGCGATATTGTTGTTGGCGGTATGGATGGACTCGGCAACCAAACGTCGAGCCTGAATTTAGGAAGTGGGTGTATCGCAATGCCGGTTAATGCAACCGGCATTGTCTTTTCTACATGATTCAGCAGGAAAAGAACCATGTTTTATAAACGTCATCGCATTACGTTGTTATTTAATGCCAATAAGGCCTACGACCGCCAGGTGGTAGAGGGCGTGGGTGAGTATTTACAGGCCTCGCAATCGGAGTGGGATATCTTCATTGAAGAAGATTTTCGTGCTCGCATAGATAACATTAAAGAGTGGTTAGGCGACGGCGTTATTGCCGATTATGACGATGATGACATTGCGCAATTACTTGTCGATGTGGATGTTCCTATCATCGGCATCGGGGGGTCCTACCATCTTGCCGAACATTATCCACCGGTCCATTACATCGCCACCGACAACCATGCTTTGGTTGAAAGCGCCTTTTTGCATTTAAAAGAAAAAGGGATTAACCGGTTTGCATTTTATGGTCTTCCGGCCTCAAGCGGCAAGCGCTGGGCGGAGGAGCGCGAGTATGCCTTTTGTCAGCTGGTCGCAAAAGAAAAATACCGTGGCGTGGTGTATCAGGGTCTGGAAACTGCGCCAGAAAACTGGCAGCACGCACAAAATCGGCTGGCCGACTGGCTGCAAACCCTGCCGCCGCATACCGGTATTATCGCCGTCACCGACGCGCGTGCGCGGCACGTTCTGCAGGCCTGTGAACATCTGCATATTCCGGTACCGGAAAAACTGTGCGTCATTGGTATCGACAACGAAGAGCTCACTCGTTACCTGTCACGCGTCGCCTTGTCCTCCGTCGCTCAGGGAGCCAGACAAATGGGGTATCAGGCAGCCAAACTCCTCCACCGCCTGCTGGCTCACGAAGAGATACCCTTACAGCGCATTCTGGTATCTCCTGTACGCGTTGTTGAGCGTCAGTCTACGGATTATCGTTCGCTTACCGATCCTGCTGTTATTCAGGCCATGCATTACATTCGCAACCATGCCTGCAAAGGTATCAAGGTTGATCAAGTGCTGGACTCGGTGGGGATTTCGCGTTCGAATCTGGAGAAACGTTTTAAAGAGGAGGTCGGGGAGACTATCCACGCGGTGATCCATGCCGAAAAGCTGGAAAAAGCGCGCAGCCTGTTGATTTCGACCACGCTGTCGATCAACGAGATTTCGCAGATGTGCGGTTATCCATCCCTGCAGTATTTCTATTCTGTCTTCAAAAAAGAGTACGACACGACGCCAAAAGAGTATCGCGATGTGAACAGTGAAGTGTTGCTGTGAAGAGCATTGCCTGATGGCACCGCGCTATCAGGCCTACACATCATCATGTAGGCCTGAAGGCATGCTGAGATTACATGTGCGCGGCGATTAAGCGCTGGTTATCCTGATACATCGCGAACAGATAGTTGTTGTAGCTCTGTCCTTTAGTGGAATAACCCTTCAGCTTGTGAATCATCGCCGTGGCGGTGACTTCCTGATCCGTTTTACGCAACTGGGCACGAGATTTACGGAAAGAAGAGTACGCCGGATGCGTATTCAGGTTGATGACGTAGGCCGTCACCGACTCTTTCACCGAGTCAAACTGAGAGTAGCCTTTCACCTTACCCGGCGCATTGGTGCAGCGCCCTTTGACACATTTCATGCCAAACAGGTTGTTGTTGCTACGCGCCAGCTTCGACGTACCCCAGCCGCTTTCAGCCGCAGCCATGGTCGCAACCATACTGGTCGGGATAATGTCCACACGCTCGAGCAGCGTATTCCACGGAATTTTACGCGTGTTACCAGACCAGCTCACCTTATAGCGTTTGGCGATATCTTTCATACGCGCACGCTCGCTCGGCGACCAGCGATTCTGGTACTGCTTTGAAATCAGCCAGTTACGTTCAGCAGTAATGGCCGCATTTTGACTGGTAATGTAAGGCATAACCGTCCGGAGAAACGCTTTTTTCCTTGGTGTTCCGGAAGGGTATTTTCGCAAATCAGGAAGTGAACTACTCTTTGCACTATTGCGAGAATACTCTTGTTTACTGCTTACCTGTGTATTACTTGTCTTGGTTGCCTGGGGCTTTTGACTCGTTGTTGCCGTGTGTGTCTTTGCCAGCACCTCACCCGAAAATGCAATGGTGAGTAACATAAGAATCATTGCCCCATATCGTCGAATGGGAGTCAATATCATTAGGTCTCCTGGTCGGATTTATACATTCCAACACCTTATATTTTTCACAAAAATGAGAGATGAATCTCAAATCATAGCAAAAATAGCCGTCAAGAGCACCCAAAGGAATAGTCCAATTCCGAAACTATGTCACGCGCTAACGGTTAAGATTGGCATTAATTCGAAGAAAATGTGGAGGTTATCGCAAAATAACATCGTTTTTTGCGCACGATCGCTCACCCTCACGTCTCATCCTGGTGGAATCCACCCAAAGGATGAGTCTCCGACGGTAATTCGCTGGCAAACTGGCTAAAACCGCAGCATCAAGGACAGCGTTATGAAACTTGCCGCCTTTGCGCTGGCGCTTATGCCCGGCATCGCCATCGCCTCTTCATGGACTTCTCAAGGGTTCCCCGTCTTCGAAGTGGAAGGAACGGGTAAGTTTGTCAGCCATGCAGCGTTGACGAAGGGTACCCGTCCTTTAATTCTAAATTTTGACCAACAGTGCTGGCAGCCTGCCGATACCATTAAACTCAATCAGATGCTGTCGCTCAAACCCTGCGAAGGCGAGCCACCGCAGTGGCGTTTATTCAAAGACGGTCGCTATACGCTGGAAGTCGATACCCGCTCCGGTACGCCAACGCTGATGCTTTCGGTTAAAAGCACCAACGATCCCGTCACGGTCCAGATTCGCCAGTGTCCAAAATGGGATGGTTCACCGTTAACACTGGACGTGAGCCAGACCTTTCCGGAAGGGACTGTGGTACGCGATTACTACAGCCAGCAAACGGCAACGGTGAAGAACGGTCAGATCGCAATGCAGCCTGCCGCAGCCAGCAACGGGCTGTTGTTGCTTGAACGCGCAGAAACGGACTTACCTGCCCCCTTCGACTGGCATAATGCCACGGTGTATTTCGTGCTGACCGACCGTTTTCAGAATGGCGATCAGACTAACGACCACAGCTATGGCCGTCACAATGACGGCATGCAGGAGATTGGTACCTTTCATGGCGGCGATTTACGCGGTCTTGCCAGCAAACTCGACTACCTGCAACGGTTGGGGGTAAACGCCCTGTGGATCAGCGCTCCGTTTGAACAGATTCACGGCTGGGTTGGCGGTGGCACTAAAGGAGATTTCCCCCACTACGCCTATCATGGCTATTACACGCAGGACTGGACCACGCTCGACGCTAATATGGGCAACGAGGCCGATCTGCGTGCGCTGGTCGATGGCGCTCATCAGCGCGGGATCCGCGTCCTGTTCGATGTGGTGATGAACCACGCCGGTTACGCGACGCTTGCCGATATGCAGGAGTATCAGTTTGGGGCGCTGTACTTATCGGGCGATGAACTAAAAAATACGCTTGGCGAACGCTGGACAGACTGGAAGCCCACCGCCGGACAGAGCTGGCACAGCTTTAATGATTACATCAACTTCAGCGATAAAACCGCCTGGGAAAAATGGTGGGGGAAAAACTGGATCCGCACCGACATCGGCGACTACGACAGTCCCGGTTTTGACGACCTGACAATGTCGCTGGCGTTCCTGCCCGACCTGAAAACCGAGTCCACGACGCCGAGCGGCCTGCCGAATTTCTATCGCCAGAAACCGGACACGCACGCCAAAGCCATCGACGGCTTCGCCCCACGCGACTACCTCACCCATTGGCTCAGCCAATGGGTACGCGATTACGGAATTGACGGTTTTCGGGTCGATACCGCCAAACACGTCGAGCTTCCCGCCTGGCAGCAGTTGAAAACCCAGGCCAGCGCAGCGCTGGCCGAATGGAAAAAAGCCAACCCGGACAAAGCGCTGGATGATAAACCGTTCTGGATGACTGGCGAGGCGTGGGGTCATGGCGTCATGCGCAGCGATTATTACCGCCACGGCTTCGACGCGATGATCAATTTTGATTATCAGGAGCAGGCGGCCAACGCCGTCGACTGCCTGGCCAATATGGATCTCACCTGGCAGCAGATGGCGGATAAATTGCAGGATTTTAACGTCCTGAGCTATCTCTCATCGCACGATACGCGCCTGTTCCGCGAAGGTGGAGATAAAGCAGCCGAACTGTTGCTGCTGGCACCCGGCGCGGTGCAGCTGTTTTACGGCGACGAGTCGGCCCGCCCATTCGGCCCCACTGGCTCAGACCCTTTACAGGGCACACGCTCCGATATGAACTGGCTGGATGTCAGCGGTAAATCTGCCACCAGCGTCGCACACTGGCAGAAAATCAGCCAGTTCAGGGCCAGGCATTCCGCCATCGGTGCGGGTAAGCAAACCACCCTGACGTTAAAGCAAGGCTACGGGTTTACCCGCGAGCACGGTGATGACAAAGTGATGGTCATCTGGGCAGGCCAGCCCTAATCCCATCAGGCTTCTCGTACAGGATGGTACGGGAAGCCTGATGCAAAATAAAAAACCAGCCCGTCACAAATCTGCAGCACAATACGTCAATCAAGCCCTGCGGGCCTGATTTGCACCCTGCCATAGGTAGCGCTATGGTTAGCCACTTTATTACTCAGCTCGACAGATCACCTGCTATGACATTCTCACTTTTTGGCGACAAATTTACCCGCCATTCAGGCATCACCCGCCTGATGGAGGACCTCAACGACGGTTTACGTACGCCCGGCGCGATCATGCTTGGCGGCGGTAATCCGGCGCAAATCCCACAAATGCAGGATTATTTTCAGTCTCTGCTGGCAGAGATGCTGGAAAACGGCAAAGTCACTGATGCGCTTTGTAATTATGACGGTCCACAAGGTAAAACTGAGCTACTGGCTGAGCTGGCCACACTGCTGCGCGAAAAGCTGGGCTGGGATATCGAACCACAAAATATTGCACTGACAAATGGCAGTCAGAGCGCGTTTTTCTACTTATTCAATCTCTTCGCCGGACGCCGCGCCGACGGGACCACCCGAAAAGTCCTGTTCCCACTGGCACCGGAATACATTGGTTATGCCGATTCCGGACTGGAAGAAGATCTCTTCGTCTCCGCACGACCAAACATCGAACTGTTACCGGAAGGCCAGTTTAAGTATCACGTTGACTTTGAACACCTGCACATTGGCGAAGAAACCGGCATGATTTGCGTGTCGCGCCCCACCAACCCGACAGGCAATGTGATCACTGACGAAGAGCTACTGAAGCTGGACCGCCTTGCTAATCAGCACGGTATACCGCTGGTGATTGATAACGCGTACGGCGTCCCGTTTCCTGGCATTATCTTTAGTGAAGCACGTCCGCTGTGGAACCCCAACATTGTGCTGTGCATGAGCCTTTCCAAGCTCGGGCTGCCGGGTTCGCGCTGCGGCATTATCATCGCCAATGAAAAAATCATCACCGCTATCACCAATATGAACGGCATTATCAGCCTTGCACCTGGCGGCATGGGTCCGGCGATTATGTGCGAGATGATTAAGCGCAACGATCTGCTGCGCCTGTCAGAGACCGTGATCAAACCGTTTTATTATCAGCGCGTTCAGGAAACCGTGGCGATCATTCGCCGTTACCTGTCTGAAGAACGCTGTCTGATCCATAAACCAGAGGGGGCGATTTTCCTGTGGCTGTGGTTCAAGGATTTGCCCATCACTACCGAACTGCTGTATCAGCGCCTGAAAGCGCGTGGCGTGCTGATGGTTCCTGGTGATTACTTCTTCCCGGGGCTGGATAAGCCGTGGCCGCATACCCATCAGTGCATGCGGATGAACTACGTTCCGGAACCGGAGAAAATCGAGGCGGGCGTGAAGATTCTGGCTGAAGAGATAGAACGCGCCTGGCGCGAAGGCTGATGCAAAACCCGACCGCATAGCCGGTCAGGTATTGTATTACAGTGGCTGTGAACGCAGACGCTGCTGCTGAATTTTGGCAGCGTCAACGCACTGCAACGCGCTGGTCGGACAGGCTTCTACACACGCCGGGCCCGTCTCGCGATGCCAGCACAAATCGCATTTAATCGCCTGCGCCCGTGACGAACGGGCAACCACATTCATGGCACCAAACGGGCAGGCTAGCATACAGCTTTTACAGCCAATGCAGCGCGCCTGTTCAACGAAGATATGCCCACGTTCGCGGCGAATGGCGCTTGTTGGGCAAGAATTCGCGCAAGGAGCATCTTCACATTGATGACAGGCAACCGCTGTGGTAAACGCATCATCTTTGATCACCCGAATACGCGGGATAAAGGCGGAGGAAGAGACCGCCGCACAGTCCTGGTCTTCCTGGTGCGCGACGACGCAGGCCACTTCGCAGGTACGACACCCAATACATTTTGCCGCATCCGCCATAATAAACCCGTTCATTGCCTTCTCCGTCGCCGTTAAAACCACAGAGTGCCAGAGACGCTGCCCCTGCCGCCTTGATCGGACAGGGGAAACGGTTAAATTTTGTCAGGTATGTGAGCGACTCTGGCGTTGCGCCTAATCGCGAACGGTAAAGCCCAGTTCATTAGAAATTGCCTGAGCAGTTTCCCGCAGCGGCTTGAGTAAATTCTTTTCTCCGACCTGCTTAAGTCGCGAGGTAGAGAGTGAAATCGATACCGAGTATGGCACCCGCCCATGAATATCAAACACCGGCACCGCAATGCAGGACACGCCCAGCTCGTTCTCTTCACGGTCCATCGCCATGCTGCTTTCACGGATTTGCGCCAGCTCATCGTACATCGCCGGTAAACCAGTAATCGTATTGCGTGTCAGCGGCTGAATCATATCCTGGTGGCTTTCCCAGTAAGACGCCACATAGTCCGGATGACCAAACGCCATATAAATTTTGCCCATCGCCGAGCAATACAGCGGCATATGCTGACCAATATAGGCGCGGGTACGCAGCATACCGGTGGTGGGCTCCAGCTTATAAATCAGAATCGCGTGATCATCTTCACGGCTGGAAAAGTTGATTGTTTCGCCGGTGGCGATGTTAAGCGCTTCAAGGTGCGGCGCGGCGACATGGATAATATTCAGTGACGACAGCGCCTTCTGCCCAACGGCGATGAATTTGGTGGTCAGGCGATAGCTCCCCGCTGCGGGCGCGGGCGTGACGTATCCACAAGATTGCAGCCCTTGCAGCAGCCGGTGCACGGTACTTTTGTTCAGCCCCGCCAGCTCAGACAGGTGGGCCAACGGGCAGCCATTCGGATAGTTGCTCAGGATCTCAATCAACATCAAACCACGAAACAGGCTCTGACTTCCGGCTGGCCTCTCTTTTTCTTGCGTCATCTCATTCTCTTTTGTGCCCATCGCTTCCGCTCCCCTTTTCGTCGCGCTCTGATGGTAGCGCAAAGTGTGTTTCAGTTCACGATCTGAACCAAAAAAACATAACCATTTGATTTTGATAATTTTAAAAAACAGGCCACCCCGTTGATCTGTCAAAATTTGATCGCTATATTTGAAATCAGATTTCGCATAGTGAAATTTAGAGACAAAAAAGCGATCAAATTTAATTAAGGAAACAGGAATGAAAGTCACTTTTGAGCAGTTGAAAGAAGCGTTCAATCGGGTGCTGCTGGCACGCGGTCTTGCCGTTGAAACCGCGGATGCCTGTGCTGAAATGTTCGCACGCACCACCGAATCCGGCGTCTATTCGCATGGCGTGAACCGTTTTCCTCGCTTCATTCAGCAACTGGACAACGGCGACATCATTCCTGAGGCCAAACCGCAGCGTATTACCAGCCTGGGTGCGATTGAGCAGTGGGACGCCCAACGTTCGATCGGCAATTTGACGGCGAAAAAGATGATGGACCGAGCCATCGAGCTTGCCTCCGATCACGGCATTGGCCTGGTGGCGCTGCGTAATGCAAATCACTGGATGCGCGGCGGCAGCTATGGCTGGCAGGCCGCAGAAAAAGGTTACATCGGCATCTGCTGGACCAACTCCATCGCCGTGATGCCTGCGTGGGGTTCTAAAGAGTGCTGCATCGGCACCAATCCGCTGATTGTCGCCATCCCATCAACGCCGATCACCATGGTGGATATGTCGATGTCGATGTTCTCCTACGGCATGCTGGAAGTTAACCGTCTGGCGGGTCGTGAACTGCCGGTGGACGGTGGGTTCGACGATGAAGGCAACCTCACCAGAGAACCTGGCGTTATCGAGAAAAATCGCCGTATTTTGCCAATGGGCTACTGGAAGGGTTCCGGCCTGTCGATCGTACTGGATATGATCGCCACCCTGCTTTCAGACGGTTCTTCCGTGGCCGAAGTCACCCAGGACAACAGCGATGAATACGGCATTTCGCAGATTTTCATCGCCATTGAAGTAGACAAGTTGATCGATGGCGCCTCCCGCGACGCCAAACTGCAGCGCATTATGGATTTCATCACCACCGCTGAACGCGCGGATGAGGAGACGCCAGTCCGCCTGCCCGGTCACGAGTTTACAAAGCTACTGGAAGAAAATCGCCGCAACGGTATCACCGTTGATGACAGCGTATGGGCCAAAATCCAGGCGTTATAAGGAGATAAACCATGATCTTTGGTCATATCGCTCAGCCTAATCCGTGTCGTTTGCCCGCCGCCATTGAAAGGGCGCTCGACTTTCTGCGCAGCACAGACTTCAGCGTGCTGGAGCCGGGCGTGGTGGAGATTGACGGCAAAAATATCTTCGCGCAGGTTATCGATTTAACCACCCGCGACGCTGCCGAAAACCGCCCGGAAGTTCATCGTCGCTATCTGGATATTCAGTTTTTAGCCTGGGGCGAAGAAAAAATCGGTATCGCCATTGATACCGGTAATAACCAAATTAGCGAATCGTTATTAGAACAACGCGATATTATTTTTTATCACGCCAGCGAACATGAATCTTTCATCGAAATGATTCCGGGAAGCTACGCCATATTTTTCCCGCAGGATGTTCACCGCCCTGCATGTCATAAAACTGTCGCCACAACGATCCGCAAAATAGTCGTGAAGGTCGCTATTTCAGTTTTATAAAAAGGAGCACAACATGAGCGTTAATAATGCCGGTTATATTATCGGTGCGTACCCCTGTGCACCCTCATTTCACCAAAAGAGTGAAGAGGAAGAGAAGGAATTCTGGCGACAACTCGCGGATACCCCGGATATTCGCGGTCTGGAGCAGCCCTGCCTCGAGCATCTTCACCCGCTAGGCGACGAATGGTTATTGCGCCATACGCCGGGTGACTGGCAAATTGTGGTCACCGCCATTATGGAGACCATGCGCCGCCGTGGCGGAAACAGCGGTTTTGGGTTGGCCTCCAGCGACGAAGAACAACGCAAAGCCTGCGTGGCGTACTACCGCCATCTTCAGCAGAAAATCAACAGCATCAACGCCACCAGCGCCGGGAAAGTGATTGCGCTTGAGCTACATGCCGCCCCGCTGGCAGGAGATCCGAACGTCACTCAGGCCACTGATGCGTTTGCCCGTTCACTCAAAGAGATCGCCAACTGGGACTGGTCCTGCGATCTGGTGCTGGAACATTGCGACGCCATGACAGGTCCCGCGCCGCGTAAAGGATTTCTGCCGTTAGACAACGTGCTGGAAGTGGTTGCCGGTTATGACATCAGCGTGTGCATCAACTGGGCGCGCTCTGCCATTGAAGGACAAAATACGGTCCTACCGCTGACCCACACACAGCAGGCTAAACAGGCCGGAAAACTCGGTGCGCTGATGTTTTCCGGCACCACGCTCACCGGTGAGTACGGCGAATGGCAGGATTTGCACGCGCCGTTTGCTCCGTTCTGCCCGCAAAGCCTGATGACCGCCGATCATGCCCGCGAGTTATTCGCCGGTGCCGGAAGCGAACCCTTGCAATTTGCTGGCATTAAATTGCTGGAAATAAACGCCAATGCGGATGTTAACCATCGCGTAGCAATATTACGCGACGGGATCGCTGCATTAAATAAAGCAAAATTATAATAAAAACATACTACTCTACGAGAACATTAATATGAACATGACCTCTCGCCCTACACTCAAAGATATACCCCGTCAGCGCTGGCTGCGGATTATTCCACCTATTTTAATCGCCTGTATTATTTCTTATATGGACCGCGTCAATATCGCCTTCGCGATGCCCGGCGGCATGGATGCTGAGTTAGGTATTTCCGCCACCATGGCGGGACTGGCTGGCGGTATTTTCTTTATTGGCTATCTGTTTTTACAGGTTCCCGGCGGCAAAATTGCCGTTCACGGCAGCGGCAAGAAGTTTATCGGCTGGTCGCTGGTTGCCTGGGCGATTATCTCCGTCCTCACAGGTTTAATCACCAATCAGTACCAGTTGCTGGTGCTGCGCTTCTTACTCGGTGTAGCCGAAGGCGGCATGCTGCCGGTAGTGCTGACGATGATCAGCAACTGGTTCCCCGACGCCGAACGCGGTCGTGCTAACGCGATTGTGATCATGTTTGTGCCGATTGCCGGGATTATCACCGCCCCGCTCTCAGGTTGGATAATCACCGTACTCGACTGGCGCTGGCTGTTCATCATTGAAGGTCTGCTCTCTGTGGCTGTGCTGGTACTGTGGGCCTATACCGTCTATGACCGTCCGCAGGAAGCGCGCTGGATATCCGACGCCGAGAAAAACTATCTGGTCGAAACGCTGGCTGCCGAACAAAAAGCGATTGCCGGAACCGAAGTCAAAAACGCCTCTCTCGGCGCGGTGCTTTCCGATAAAACCATGTGGCAGCTTATCGCGCTGAACTTCTTTTATCAGACCGGGATTTACGGCTACACCCTTTGGCTACCGACCATCCTCAAAGAGCTGACCCATAGCACCATGGGGCAGGTCGGCATGCTCGCCATTCTGCCCTACGTCGGCGCCATTGCCGGGATGTTCCTGTTCTCCACCCTCTCTGACCGTACCGGCAAACGTAAAATGTTTGTTTGCCTGCCGCTGGTTGGCTTCGCCCTGTGCATGTTCCTCTCCGTGGTGCTGAAAAATAACGTCTGGCTGGCTTACTCCGCGCTGGTTGGTTGTGGGTTCTTCCTGCAATCGGCGGCAGGCGTGTTCTGGACTATTCCGGCACGTCTGTTCAGCGCTGAAATGGCAGGCGGCGCACGCGGCGTGATCAACGCGCTGGGCAACCTCGGCGGCTTCTGTGGACCTTACGCGGTTGGCGTGCTTATCACTCTGTATAGCAAAGATGCGGGCGTGTATTGCCTGGCTATCTCACTGGCGCTGGCCGCGCTGATGGCGTTGTTATTACCGGCAAAATGCGATGCCGGTGCCACCCCGCTAAAAACACTGAATCCACATAAACGCACCGCGTAAAACGATGCCTGGTGGCGCTGAGCTTACCGGGCTTACAAGCTGCAACCGTCGTAGGCCGGATAAGCGCAGCGCCATCCGGCATAGCTGAGACATCAAAGATGAGTGAAAAAGAGACCTTCTGGCTGGGTATCGATTGTGGCGGTACGTATCTGAAAGCCGGTTTATATGACGCCAAAGGTCATGAGCATGGAATTCACCGGCAATCGTTGCAGACCATGTCGCCATTACCCGGTTACGCCGAACGCGATATGTCACAACTCTGGCAGCACTGCGCAGCCACCATCGCTGGATTATTACAACGCACAGGCGTATCCGGCGAGCAAATCAAAGGCGTCGGCATTTCCGCACAGGGCAAAGGGCTGTTTCTTCTCGATAAGCAGGATAAGCCGTTGGGTAACGCCATCCTCTCTTCTGACCGCCGGGCGATGGATATCGTCCAGCGCTGGCAACAGGACCGGATCCCCGAACAGCTCTACCCAATCACCCGCCAGACGTTATGGACCGGGCATCCCGCGTCTCTGTTGCGCTGGGTAAAAGAGCACGAGCCCCAACGCTACGCGCAAATTGGCTGCGTGATGATGGGGCATGATTATCTGCGCTGGTGCTTAACCGGCGAAAAGGGCTGCGAAGAGAGCAACATCTCAGAATCCAACCTCTACAACATGAGTACAGGCCAGTACGATGCACGCCTGACCCGATGGCTGGGCATCAGCGAAATTGATAATGCGCTACCGCCGATTGTCGGCTCAGCAGAAATATGCGGGGAAATCACCGCTCAGACAGCCGCCATAACCGGTCTGGCGGCGGGTACGCCCGTTGTCGGCGGTCTGTTTGATGTGGTTTCCACCGCACTCTGCGCCGGTATTGAAGACGAACACACCCTCAATGCGGTAATGGGGACCTGGGCGGTCACCAGCGGGATCGCTCGCGGCCTGCGCGACCACGAGGCGCACCCCTATGTCTATGGTCGCTATGTGAACGACGGGCAGTACATCGTTCACGAAGCCAGCCCGACCTCTTCCGGCAATCTGGAATGGTTTACCGCCCAGTGGGGCGAACTCTCTTTTGCTGAGATCAATCATGCCGTTGCCAGTTTACCGAAAGCGGCCAGCGATCTGTTCTTTCTGCCCTTTTTATACGGCAGCAACGCCGGGCTGGAGATGACCAGCGGGTTTTACGGTATGCAGGCGCTGCATACTCGCTCGCACCTGCTACAGGCCATTTATGAAGGCGTGGTGTTCAGCCACATGACCCATCTCAACCGCATGCGCGAACGCTTTACCGATGTTAGCGCCCTGCGCGTCACCGGCGGCCCGGCGCATTCCGACATCTGGATGCAAATGCTGGCGGACGTCAGCGGCCTGCGCATCGAACTGCCGCAGGTAGAGGAAACCGGATGCTTTGGCGCGGCGCTCGCCGCTCGCGTCGGCACCGGCGTTTACCCCAGCTTTAGCGACGCCCAGCGCAGCTTACAGCACCCGATACGCACGCTACTGCCGGATATGGCCACGCACGCCCTCTATCAGCGCAAATACCGCCAATACCAGGATTTGATTACCGCACTACAGGGCTATCACGCCCGCATTAAGGAGCACGCATTATGAGTCGACCATTACTGCAACTGGCGCTCGACCACACCAGCCTTGAAGCCGCACAACGCGACGTCGCTCAGCTACAAGAGAGCGTCGATATCGTTGAAGCCGGGACCATCCTCTGTTTAACCGAAGGCCTAAGCGCCGTGAAAGCCCTGCGCGTCCAGTGTCCGGATAAAATCATCGTTGCCGACTGGAAGGTGGCCGATGCCGGAGAAACCCTTGCACAGCAAGCCTTTGGCGCTGGCGCCAACTGGATGACCATCATCTGCGCCGCGCCGCTCGCCACGGTGGAAAAAGGCCACGCCGTTGCACTAGCCTGCGGCGGTGAAATTCAGATGGAGCTGTTCGGTAACTGGACACTGGACGACGCCCGAGACTGGTACCGCGTCGGGGTTCGTCAGGCGATTTACCATCGCGGGCGCGATGCGCAGGCCAGCGGTCAACAGTGGGGCGAAGCGGATCTGTCGCGCATGAAAGCGTTGTCCGATATCGGTCTCGAACTGTCGATTACCGGCGGCATTACACCCGCCGATCTGCCGCTGTTCCGCGACATTAACGTCAAAGCCTTTATTGCCGGGCGCGCGCTGGCGGGTGCACAACATCCGGCGCAGGTCGCTGGCGAATTTCATGCGCAAATCGACGCCATCTGGGGAACACAGCATGCGTAATCATCCGTTAGGTATTTATGAGAAAGCGCTCGCCAAAGATCTCAGCTGGCCAGAACGGCTGGTGCTGGCGAAAAGCTGCGGTTTTGATTTTGTCGAAATGTCGGTGGATGAAACCGATGAGCGCCTGTCACGCCTCGACTGGAGCGCAACACAGCGCGCATCGTTAGTCAGCGCAATGCTGGAAACCGGCGTGGCGATCCCGTCAATGTGCCTGTCAGCCCACCGACGTTTTCCCTTTGGCAGCCGCGATGAATCCGTGCGCGAGCGGGCGCGCGACATCATGAGCAAAGCTATTCGGTTAGCACGCGACCTTGGCATTCGAACCATTCAACTCGCGGGGTATGACGTCTATTACGAAGAACATGACGCAGGCACACAACAGCGCTTTGCCGAAGGACTGGCATGGGCAGTGGAGCAGGCCGCCGCCGCGCAGGTCATGCTGGCGGTAGAAATCATGGATACCGCGTTTATGAACTCGATCAGCAAGTGGAAAAAGTGGGATGACATGCTGTCATCGCCGTGGTTCACCGTCTATCCGGATATCGGCAACCTCAGCGCCTGGGGTAACGACGTCACCGCCGAATTGACGCTGGGCATCGACCGTATTGCCGCAATCCACCTGAAAGACACACTGCCGGTGACCGAAACGCACCCGGGCCAGTTTCGCGATGTGCCGTTTGGTGAAGGATGCGTGGACTTTGTCGGCATCTTTAAAACGCTGCATCAACTGAACTATCGCGGATCGTTTCTGATTGAGATGTGGACCGAAAAAGCCAGCGAGCCGGTACTGGAAATTATCCAGGCGCGACGCTGGATAGAAGCGCGGATGCAGGAAGGAGGATTCACATGTTAGAGCAACTGAAAGCCGAGGTGCTGGCGGCAAACCTGGCGCTCCCGGCGCATGGCTTAGTGACCTTTACCTGGGGCAACGTCAGCGCGGTCGATGAAACGCGCACGCTGATGGTGATCAAGCCTTCTGGCGTCGAATATGAGGTGATGACCGCCGACGACATGGTGATCGTAGAGATAGCCAGCGGCAAGGTGGTCGAAGGCAGCAAAAAACCGTCTTCCGATACACCAACCCATCTGGCGCTGTATCGCCGCTACCCTGAGATCGGCGGGATCGTGCATACCCATTCTCGCCACGCCACGATCTGGTCGCAGGCGGGTCTCGATCTCCCCGCCTGGGGCACTACCCATGCCGATTATTTCTATGGTTCTATTCCGTGCACACGCCTGATGACCGTAGAAGAAATCAACGGCGAGTACGAATATCAGACCGGCGAAGTGATTATCAACACCTTTGAACAGCGAGATCTCAACCCAATGCAGGTTCCGGCAGTATTGGTGCACTCCCACGGGCCGTTCGCCTGGGGTAAAGACGCGGCAGACGCGGTGCATAACGCCGTGGTGCTCGAAGAGTGCGCCTATATGGGGCTGTTCTCACGCCAGCTAGCACCGCAACTACCTGATATGCAGTCCGAACTACTCGACAAACACTACCTGCGCAAACACGGCGCGAATGCCTATTACGGGCAGTAAAGGGTCAGGCGCTATTGATATGTTCCTTGCAGTAGCGCCTCTTCCACGCCGCAGGCGTCAGGCTGGTATGTTTGCGAAAGATTTTGCGAAAATAGCCCACGTCATTAAATCCACATTTCATCGCCACGTCGGTGAGCGACAACGAATCGCTGATCAACAGCTTTTCTGCTGCCCTCACCCGCTGGCGATGCAGCGCTTCGGTTAACGTCAGCCGAAAAACCCCACGGAAAACGCGGCCCAGATAATCAGCATTGCAATGCAGCTCTTGCGCCAGCGTCGAAGCGGAAATCGGCAGGTGGAACTGAGTATGAATCATTTGCTGTGCCCTCCATGCAAGCGCATTGCCGGGGCTATCGGCGGGCTGCTCGCTGGCGGCTGCGGATATTTGCTGCAAAATCAACAGCAGAATCAGTTCCAGCGCAACGCTACGATGAATGCTTTCCTGTTCACGTAAGAACTGGCGAAACAACGAAATAATATACTGCGGCTCACTCACCCGGGTGTGCTGTGGAATAGAAAGCAGTGGTTCAGGTAATGATGCGGAGGTTTCTGCCATCACTTCGAAGTGCAGCCAGTAAAATTTCAAATCGGGTGGAAATTGCCCTACGCCAATATGTAACCGCTGCGGCCACAGCAACAAACTCTCCCCAGAGTTTACAGTATAAACATCACTGCCCTCGCGAATCGTTAATATCCCTTTTTCGACAAAAATTATTTCCCAGGAGTTAAGCTGCCGCGCAGGATGACTCCCCACACCTCGAGAAATAAATAACCCGCCATTTTGTACCTTGATCGGAAGAGACATGGATAATTCGAGCATAGATATTCAAATTCCCGCTTTTATCACTGTATTTAACCGCCATTTGCCTTTGATTATTCACAATAAAATAGCTTTCCGCTGGATCGAAATCACACTTTTATAATTAAGTCGGAATTGTCATCTTTTTATACTTTTCCCTTCCCTTGTTGGGATCAGCATTTCGTGCAAAATAAATAACGTACTTTGCAAATGACAACCTAAAAACCTGCAACTCAGCGGGATATTTTCCGAACATCCTCTCCGGGAGTTATTTATGACTTCGGCTCCGATTACGACAAACAATTTGGTACAGCGCGTACAAGATGAAAATTTATCTCTACGTGAAAAAATAGGCTACGGATTAGGCGATGCGGGCGGAACGGTCATTACCTGTTTAATCATGAACTTCCTGACCTTTTTCTATACCGATATCTTTGGTTTAACCCCCGCGCTGGTCGGCACACTGTTTATTGCCCTGCGCGTGTTTGATGCGATTTCTGACCCTATCATGGGCATCCTCGCCGACCGTACGCAAAGCCGCTGGGGACGCTTTCGCCCGTGGCAGCTGTGGGTCGCCGTCCCCATCGGCATCATCGGCGTACTGACCTTTACCGTCCCGGACGCCAGCATGGGCGTCAAAATCGCCTGGGCCTTTGGTACCTATTTGCTGCTTTCCGTCGGCTATACCGCCATCAACGTGCCGTACTGTGCGCTGATTAACACCATGACCACCCGCCACAATGAGGTGATCGCCTGCCAGTCATGGCGCTTTGTGCTGTGCGGTGTGGCGGGATTCCTTGTCTCCGTAGGCCTGCCGTGGATGGTGGAGGTTCTCGGCCAGGGCAATGCCGCACAGGGTTATCAGTTCGGCGTCGGCATACTATGCGCCATCGCGGTAGTGATGTTCCTGTGCTGCTTCTTCTGGGTGCGCGAGCGTGTGCCGCTGGCGATGATGGGAAAATTTACCCTGCGTGAGCACATTGGTGGACTGCGCAAAAACGATCAGCTATTGCTGATGCTGGTGATGTCTTTCCTGCTGATCAACGTTTTTAATATTCGCGGCGGCGGGTACATGTATTTTATTACCTACGTGCTGGAAGGCAGTACTGCCTACACGTCGCTGTTCTTCACCATGGTCACCTTCGCCTCCATCATCGGTTCGGTGATCGTCAGCCCGCTAACGCGCCGCATCGACACCGTCAAACTCTATTACTACACCAACCTGGTGCTGGCGGCGCTGGCGGTGCTGATGTGGTTCCTGCCCACCGGTCCGGCGTATCAGACGTTATGGCTGGCGATCATTCTCGGCAACGGCATTATTCTCGGCTTCACGCTGCCGCTCCACTTCTCGCTGATGGCCTTTGCTGACGATTACGGCGAGTGGAAAACCGGCGTGCGCTCCTCGGGCATGAACTTCGCCTTCAATCTGTTTTTCATCAAGCTGGCCTGGGCCTCGAGCGCGGGGATCATCAGCCTGTTGTTTATTTTTGTCGCCTATCAACCGGGCGCCGGCAACCAAACCACCAGTTCGCTGCAGGGCATTACCGCCATGGAGACGCTGCTGCCCGCGCTGTTCCACCTGCTGCTGGCGCTGTCTATCCGCATCTGCAAACTCAATAACCCGATGATGTCGCGCATTGCCAGCGATCTGCGTCAGCGTCATGTACAGCCTTAAGGAGCACAACATGAACATTCTGGAAGTCGACCTGCACAAGCTCACGGTCAGCGATCCGTTCCTCGGACAATATCAACAACTGGTTCGCGACGTCGTTATTCCCTACCAGTGGGATGCGCTGAATGACCGCATTGCAGAAGCCGATCCGAGCCATGCGATAGAAAACTTCCGTATCGCCGCAGGCCTTCAGGAAGGTGAATTTTACGGGATGGTTTTTCAGGACAGCGACGTGGCGAAATGGCTGGAGGCCGTTGCCTGGTCGCTGTGCCAGAAACCGGATGCCGAGCTTGAAAAAACCGCCGACGAGGTGATCGAACTGGTCGCGGCTGCGCAGTGTGAAGATGGCTACCTGAACACTTACTTCACGGTCAAAGCGCCGGGGGAACGCTGGACTAATCTGGCTGAATGTCACGAACTTTACAGCGCAGGACACATGATTGAAGCTGGCGTCGCTTTCTTCCAGGCCACGGGAAAACGCCGCCTGCTGGAAGTGGTATGCCGTCTGGCAGACCATATCGACAGCGTTTTCGGCCCACAGGAGCAACAATTGCAGGGCTATGATGGCCATCCAGAGATCGAGCTGGCGCTGATGCGGTTGTATGAAGTCACCGAAGAAAAACGTTATCTGCAACTGGCCGAATACTTTGTTGAGCAGCGCGGCGCTCAGCCTCATTTCTACGACGAAGAGTACGAAAAACGCGGGCGCACCTCTCACTGGCATACCTACGGCCCGGCGTGGATGGTAAAAGACAGGCCCTACAGCCAGGCGCACCAGCCGATATCTGAACAGCAAACGGCCATTGGCCATGCCGTCCGTTTTGTCTACCTGATGACCGGAGTGGCCCACCTGGCGCGCTTAAGTCAGGACGAAGGCAAGCGTCAGGACTGCCTGCGCCTGTGGAACAATATGGCCCAGCGCCAGCTGTATATTACCGGCGGGATCGGTTCACAAAGCAGCGGCGAGGCGTTTAGCCGCGATTACGATCTCCCCAACGATTCCGTATACGCGGAGAGCTGCGCGTCAATCGGCCTGATGATGTTCGCCCGCCGGATGCTGGAAATGGAGGCCGACAGTCGGTATGCCGACGTGATGGAACGCGCGCTGTATAACACCGTGCTGGGCGGTATGGCGCTGGACGGTAAACACTTCTTCTACGTCAATCCGTTGGAAGTGCATCCGAAGTCATTAAAATTTAACCATATTTATGATCACGTTAAGCCCGTTCGCCAGCGCTGGTTTGGCTGCGCCTGCTGTCCGCCAAATATCGCCCGCGTATTAACCTCGATCGGCCATTATATCTACACGCCGCGCGAGGACGCGTTGTATATCAATATGTATGTGGGCAACAGCATGGAAATACCCGTTGAAAATGGGACCCTCAAATTGCGCATTAGCGGCGATTATCCGTGGCATGAGCAGGTCAGCATCACCATTGACTCAGCGCAACCGGTGCATCACACCCTGGCACTGCGCCTGCCGGACTGGTGCTCCGCGCCACAGGTAACGCTGAATGGCCTGCCTGTGGAACAGAATATGCGTAAAGGCTATTTGCACATCACCCGCACCTGGCTGGAAGGCGATACGCTAAGTCTGACGCTCCCGATGCCGGTGCGTCGGGTATACGGCAATCCGCTGGTTCGCCATGTTGCCGGTAAGGTCGCCATTCAACGTGGGCCGTTAGTCTATTGCCTGGAGCAGGCGGATAACGGCGAAGAGTTGCATAATCTGTGGCTGCCCAAAGAGAGTGAATTCAGGGTATTTGAGGGAAAAGGGTTATTCAGTCATAAAATGCTGATTCAAACTACAGGGATGAAGCAAAGCACTGATAATGCGGCACAGCAATCGTTGTGGCACTACGATGTCTCTCCCGCTTCCCGGCAAACGCATACGCTGACGTTTATACCGTGGTTTAGCTGGGCGAACCGTGGTGAAGGCGAGATGCGTATTTGGGTGAATGAGCTGTAATTGAAAACGTGCCGGATGGCGACGCAAAAGCGTCCTGTCCGGCCTACAACACTGAAAAGATTGCCCTCTTCCCTGAGGACAAACGGGTGAAAATCAGAAACGCCAGGTCAACCCGGTCAGGAACGTGAAGCTGTCGTCACGATCAACCATCGGGCTATTTTTGATGTCATCCGGCAACGCACTGTAGTTGGCGCTCGCCAGCAACGTCAGGTTAGTGGTTAACGGATATTTCGCGGTCAGCGCGACATACGGTGTCCAGCTATCACCAGGGGAAAAGCTTGATAATCCACTGCGACGGGATTCATTACCCGATACGCCGTAGTAATATTCGTTGAAATTTTCGTCATAGTAGAGAACGCCAACCGCCGGGGTTAACGTCAATTTGCCCATCGGCATTTGACGGAACAGCGACATTTCCCCAACCCAGCCGTTGCTGTTATCCAGAACATCTGCAGCTGCGGATACTTTTAAGCTGCCCCATTGTTCATGATGATACCAGGCTGCGCCGACCATTGCGGTACTGTCACGCTTGTCGAGCTGCTTCATCGCATGATCGTCGTTATCAGCGGGGTCAAATTGAAGCGGCATCCAGGACGCAGTTACGCTAAATTCATTGCTTTTACTTTTTGACAAAATATACCCTAAGGTTGTTTGTCTAAAATAAAAAGATTCGCTTTCATAACTGATAAGCGGTGCGGCATGCACATTATCATTATATCCGCGATAAGGTGATTCGTTATATACAGCCCCAGCACCAAGAGAAAATTCTGCGGCTGATGCACTCGCCATAAAAGAAAAAGCAATTAGCGCCACAATATTGCGTTTAATTAACATGCCAACTTTCCATTTTAAAATAAGCTACAAAGCGCGTGCATAATAATGCTTACAATTTCATCGATGCAACATTCATATTTATATAGTAATATATAAAATCATATATATATTGGGCTTTGCGATGAATAAATTACAACTCAAACACCGGGAATTGAAGATTATCTCGGTAATCGCTGCCAGTGAAAACATCAGCCACGCAGCGACCATCCTCGGCATTGCACAAGCCAACGTCAGTAAGTATCTTGCTGATTTTGAATCAAAAGTAGGTTTAAAAGTTTTCGACAGAACCACCCGACAACTCACCCTTACTCCGTTTGGCACGGCACTGCTTCCCTACATCAACGACATGCTGGACAGGAACAACCAACTTAATAATTTCATAGCTGATTATAAGCATGAAAAACGTGGTCGAGTCACGGTATATGCTCCAACGGGCATAATTGCTTATTTATCGCAACATGTGATCGCAAAAATTCAGAATATCGGAGATATTAGTCTCTCGCTAAAAACATCTAATCTGGAGCGTAAAGCCTTTTATGAAGGAGTCGAGTTTCCTGATGACTGTGATGTTTTAATTACTTATGCACATCCAAAAGATGAATCTCTGGTCGCCAGTTTTATTACCAAATATGTGGTTACCGCTTTCGCCAGCAATCAATACCTGGCCCAACATCCCATCAGCACTCCTGAAGAACTTGAGCATCACTCCTGTATTTTGATTGATTCGATGATGATTGATGATGCCAACATTTGGCGATTCTCTACCGCTGATGGCAAAGAGATGCATGACTATCGCGTAACGGGTAATTATGTTTGCGACAATACGCAATCGGCGCTGGCACTGGCACGTAACCATTTGGGTATTGTTTTTGCCCCGAGAGAAAGTGTGCAAAGAGATACTCAATCCGCGATGCTGGTCCCTTGCTTTACTGAAAAGCATGAATGGTGGCTGGATCTCGTGGCTATATTCCGCAAACGCGAATATCAGCCCTGGCGAGTACAGTACATACTGGATGAAATGTTAAATGAGATTCGCCAGCAGCTTACTCAGGCGCAATATCTGCAGCCTGAGTAAACAAGACCTGGGGGGATATTTAGTGGTCAAGATACAGGTAATGCACCCAGCTGGTCATACGCAATAACACTTTGCGCATCACTGATACATGGGTGAAGTGATCAGAATAAACCGCGACCTGGGCGTAAATACCATCAGGTAAAGCGTTCACATCCACGTTTTCATTTAGCTCAATCGTGGCAATAACACCTTCCGAACCGGGCGTGGAATTTAAAGATTGCAGCGCCCCATTCGACTGGTATGTCCCGCCCGGCACTGCCGGACTAATCGCAGCCAGTTTACCGCTGAATACCTTACCCGGCAGCGCGTTAAACACCACTTCAGCTTCATCGCCAGGTTCCAGACGCAGCAGCGAGTTTTGACGGAACTGGGCGATAATTTGCCGTTTTTGTTCAGGAATAAACACCATCACCGGACGCATAGGCAGCGCGGCGGCATAGGTCCCCGGTGCCATAAGCACCTGCGTAACATAGCCATCGCTGGGCGCACGAACCACGGTTTGATCAAGATTGAATTCCGCTTCTGCCAGTTGTGCCTTCAGGCTGGCAATTTGCGAATTCTCACCCAGTATCAGACTGTCTAACTGGCTCTGTATTTGCTGCTGCTCTGCGACGGAGGATTTCACCGACGCTTCCTGCGCCAGATAGTTTTGCCGCGCCGCATCGATATCACGCTCAGAAAATGGATTCACCTTCGCCTGGCTACCCTGCGCATAACGCTGGTAATCTTTTGCCAGTTTGTCACGCGTGGCTTTTGCCTGCTGCGTATTCGCTTTCATTTCGTCTAACTGCGCAGCCAGCGCCTGCTCTTTATGCTGTGCTGTAACAATATCGGCCTTCAGACGATCAACCCGTGCCTGATAACGCCCCGGGTTAAGCTTAAACAGAACTTCGCCTTTTTTAATCAGCGTATTCTTTTTATCCGTCACCTCAGTCACCACCCCCGTCACCTGTGGTACTACAGGAATAGAAATCACCGCCTTTTGTGCCTTAAAGGTATACGGATGGTTATAGTTCATCAATAATATAAGCCCACAAACAATGAATATACCGCCCAATGCCGCTGTCGGTACTGTCCATTTATTTACAGGAATTTTAAAAATTTTAAAAATTGACCATGCACACGCCACATAGGTCAGGACAATCAGTAAATCCATCGATATTACTCCGCCGGAGAGGTCTTAACCTCACCCAGTTTCTTTTCCAGATCGGCTACCCGTTCCTGCAGTTGAATAAGGGAAGAATCCGCGCTCTGCATCCCCCACCCTCGCTCCGGACGATATAGTGTTGCCCAGATCCACAAAAAGGGCCAAATAACATGTAATGTGAATAAACTTACCCAACCTGCAACATGTATTGCGTCGGCATGAGGATGGTTACGTTTCTTTGCAATCAGATAGGGAATATCATGCAGAATAATAATCCCGTAAAAAATGACCAGGAATACAAAAATAAGCACTCCTAATGCAAAATAATTAAGGAACATATTTGCCTCAGGGATTTAAATTAAAAATTCGGCTGCTATTTAATTTACACAATAGAGTTGATGATAGTAGTGGAATGACCAGAATGGATGCAATTGCCTTATTTATATAACGATATATGGGTTTATATATAACTGCAGAATAAAGATATGCCCGGCGCAAAACCGGGCAATAAGTGACGAGAAATTAAAACAGTCCCAGCGGTTTATCAGAGTAGCTCACCAGCAGGCACTTGGTCTGCTGGTAGTGATCCAGCATCATTTTATGCGTCTCGCGTCCGATACCCGACTGCTTGTAGCCGCCAAACGCCGCATGTGCCGGGTAAGCGTGGTAGCAGTTGGTCCATACGCGCCCCGCCTGAATACCACGTCCCATCTTGTAGGCCAAATTACCGTTACGGCTCCAGACGCCGGCGCCCAGTCCGTACTGGGTGTCGTTGGCAATTTCCAGCGCCTCCTCCATGGTTTTAAAAGTCGTGACCGCCAGCACCGGGCCGAAGATCTCTTCCTGGAAGACGCGCATGTGGTTCTTGCCGTACAGAATGGTGGGTTCGAGGTAGTAACCCTCTTTTAATTCCCCATCCAGCTGCTTACGCCGTCCACCGGTCAGGACATCCGCCCCTTCTTTTTTCCCAATATCGATGTAGTTCAGAATGGTTTCCAACTGGCCATGCGACACCTGCGCGCCCATCTGCGTGACGCTGTCCAGCGGGTTGCCGCTGCGAATACTTTCCACGCGACGAATGGCTCGCTCCATAAAACGTTCGTAAATGGATTCCTGCACCAGCGCACGGCTCGGACAGGTACACACTTCCCCCTGGTTGAAGGCGAACAGCGCAAAACCTTCCAGCGCTTTGTCAAAGAACGCATCTTCTTCATCCATAACGTCGGCAAAGAAGATATTTGGCGATTTGCCGCCCAGCTCCAGCGTGACAGGGATAATATTCTGCGTAGCGTACTGCATGATCTGCTGACCGACTTCCGTCGAGCCGGTAAACGCCACTTTCGCAATGCGTTTTGACGTTGCCAGATACTCGCCGATTTCCCCACCCGCACCGTTGACCACGTTCACCACGCCCGGGGGGAGTAAATCACCGATAACTTCCATCAACAGCAGGACCGACAGCGGCGTCAGACGCGCAGGTTTAAGCACCACGCAGTTGCCTGCTGCCAGTGCAGGCGCCATTTTCCAGCTCGCCATCAGCAGCGGGAAGTTCCACGGGATAATTTGCCCAACCACGCCGAGCGGTTCCTGGAAGTGATAGGCCACTGTATCGCTGTCGACTTCGCTGATCCCCCCTTCCTGGGCGCGAATACAAGAAGCAAAATAGCGGAAATGATCAATGGCCAGCGGCACATCCGCAGCGCTGGTTTCGCGGATCGGCTTACCGTTATCCCAGGTTTCTGCCGTGGCCAGCAGCTCCAGGTTTTGCTCCATGCGATCGGCAATCTTGAACAGGATCGCCGCACGATCCTGTATGGAGGTATGCGCCCATTTATCTTTCACTTTGTGCGCGGCATCCAGTGCCAGATCGATATCTTTTTTGCCCGAAGAGGCCACTTCGCACAGTAATTGCCCGGTGACCGGCGTCAGGTTCTGGTAATACTCACCGTCCACAGGTGCAACCCAGTCGCCGCCGATAAAGTTATCGTATCGGGCTTTTAACTTCAGGGGATAACCATACTCGCCGGGATAAATACGCGTTGAAGGGGGGTTATTGGTCATGACCGTCTCCTTGCTGTAGGGGTACTACAAAGGTAGACGGGACTGGCGAATTATTCGCCAGCCTTTTACTGCTTTACGACAGATATCACGAATTACATCGCCGCGCGATAAATCGCCATGATTTCCTCATGGGTCGCCTGAATCGGGTTGGTAAAACCACAGGCATCTTTCAGCGCGTTGGTCGCCAGAACGGCGAAATCGTCTTCCTTCACGTTCAGCTCACGCAGACCTGCCGGGATTTCAACTTTCTGTGCCAGTTCGCGGATCGCCGCGATGCAGGCTTCAGCGCCTTGCGCTTCGGTCATACCCTTCACATTCACGCCCATTGCGGCCGCGCAATCACGCAGGCGAGCCGCAGCAACCTTACTGTTGAACACCTGCACATGCGGCAGCAGTACGGCGTTGCACACACCGTGTGGCAGGTTGTAGAAGCCACCCAACTGGTGCGCCATGGCGTGAACGTAACCCAGAGATGCGTTGTTAAATGCCATCCCCGCGAGGAATTGTGCATAGGCCATGGCTTCACGCGCCTGTGCGTTGCTGCCATCTTCAACGGCGATCGTCAGGTTTTCTGCAATCATTGTTACGGCTTTCAGCGCGCATGCATCGGTAATCGGCGTTGCGGCAGTGGAAACATACGCTTCGATGGCGTGGGTCAGCGCATCCATACCTGTGGCTGCCGTCAGAGACTTCGGCATACCAACCATCAGCGAGGAGTCATTCACCGATAACAGCGGGGTCACGTGTTTATCGACAATCGCCATTTTAATGTGGCGCGCTTCATCAGTGATAATGCAGAAACGGGTCATTTCAGATGCCGTACCCGCCGTGGTGTTGATGGCAATCATCGGCAACTGCGGTTTTGCAGAGCGGTCAACGCCTTCGTAGTCACCAATATCACCACCATTAGCCGCGACCAGCGCAATGCCTTTCGCACAGTCATGCGGAGAACCACCGCCGAGCGAAATGACGCTATCACACTGATGTTCTTGCAGGAGCTTCAGACCATCTGCAACGTTGCTGGTTGTAGGATTAGCATGCGTACCATCGTAAATTACGCTGAAAATATCACGTTCCTGTAAGGCCTTTTGTACGTCACCTGCCATGCCTAATTTCGTCAGCATGGCATCCGTCACGATTAACGTGCGACGAAATCCATATTCCGCCATTGTATTCATGGCATCATTTAATGAACCGGAACCAATAATATTTACAGATGGAATAAAAAATGTTGAAGCCGCCATTATACAATCCTTAGTTATTTAAATAAGGCAAGCAGCATACGTGTGAAATTCTCAACAAAGTATGATCGCAATTGTTATTTTAATAACACAGGAATAAAAAAGCACATTAGGTTCATAATCTAATGTGCTTATTTCAATCAATATCTATTTTGTATTAATTCATTTAATTCCTGAATTAATTGTTTCATTACTTTTCAGGAAATAATAACGCATCGCGCAATAAATGATCATTTCCCCGACGGCGGGTAAAACCGATACGGTCAAAATATTCCAGAATCTGAATAGCCAGTTTACGCCCCACGTTAAGACGGTCGCGAAAGTCAGCCGCGCAGGTTGATCCTTTCTCTTGATCCAGTTCGCGGATCATATTGGCAAAGGCCACAATGCGATCATTACGGTAATAGCGATCTTTGACGATCGCGGTAATGATGCCCTGCTGCGCTGCCTGTCGCAGCGCCAGACGCATCGTTTGCTCATCCGTTCCCGTTTCTTTCGCCAGGTCCCGCACCCACCACGGTTCATCGCCAAAAAGAGGCTCAACTTTTTGCCAGATGGCCTGCTGCTCATCGCTAAAACCGGCCTTATGGTCCGGCAAATGCAACCAGCCATGGTGGCTATGGATAGCGCCGCTGTCGCGCATCTTTTCAATCAGCAGCAGAACCAGCGCTTCATCTTCCATCGGCAAGGCCATGCGGCGCAGACGCTCACGCCCCGGCCCCGGCTCATCGCGATGCTGTTCGTGGTATGTCGCCAGCGTATCAAGGATTTTACGCTGCCAGAGGGCGGCGACAGAGGCATTCAACAGGCTGTACCCGGCCTGAATAAAGCCATGCTGCTCAATTAACGGGCGCATACCGTCGCCATTAAGCTGGCGCGCCCAGGCGAAATCGGGAATGTTCACCGCGCCACGCGTCAGATGCACAGCCAATGCCTCGCCATCATTCTGCGCGTTTTCCAGCGCAGACAGCCACTGCAAATACTCCGGCTTGCGCTTCCCGCGACGCGGCGAATTGAGCGTTACCACGCGCGCGCCCGCAAGCGTTGTGCGGGCAGAAATGTCGCGCAGCACCAGTCTGTCGTTATCAGCCAGCCACAGCGGCGTATCAAACACCAGCTCCGCCAGCGTCCCTTCGAGCAAGGAAATGCGCCCGGTCACGTGGCTGGCCGCGTGATGAATGTGCAGCGGCTGCCACTGTGTAAGCGGCGCGGCGTGCTCTAAAGAGACAATGACGCGGGTAAAAGCATCCGGTGGCGCATCGGACAGCAGCCAGTCACCGCGGGTAAGCTGTTCTTTTTCAGCATCACCGGCAATATTTAACGCAATACGCTGCCCGGCATGGGCGCGCTCAGTAGCCTGATTTTGCGCATGCAGGCTACGCACGCGCATCGGTTTGTTGACGCCCGTCAGCCACAGCGTGTCGCCGACGTTCACTTCACCGCTGAGCGCCGTGCCGGTCACCACCAGCCCTGCACCTTTGACCGTAAAGGCACGGTCAATCGCCAGGCGGAAGGTATGATCGCGGACCAGCTCGCGCGCAGAGAGCTGCAGCAGATGCTCACGTAGAGCATCAATCCCCAGTCCTTCGCTGGCGGCAGTCACGAACAGAACCGCATCGGCAAAACCGTAGTTGCCCAGCGTGGTTTGCACCTCTGCACGCACCGCGTTAATACGCGCGTCATCCACGCGATCGGCTTTGGTCAGCGCCACGGTGAGCTGCGGATTGCCCGTCAGTTGCAGGATCTGCAAATGCTCCCGCGTTTGCGCCATCACGCCGTCATCGCAGGCCACCACCAACAGCGCGTGGTCGATACCACCGACGCCCGCCAGCATGTTGGACAGAAACTTTTCGTGTCCGGGTACGTCGATAAACCCCAACACGCGGCCATCCGGCTGCGGCCAGTAGGCATAGCCGAGATCGATGGTCATGCCGCGCTTTTTTTCTTCCGGCAGACGGTCGGCATTCACACCGGTAATCGCCTGCAATAACGTCGTTTTTCCGTGGTCAACGTGTCCGGCGGTTGCAATAATCATTTCAGCATCATCTCCATAAACCGGGTCTCGTCTTCAAGGCAGCGCAGATCCAGCCACAAGCGACCATCATAAATCCGCCCAATAACCGGCACCGGTAACGCGCGCCAGCGGGCTGCCAGGGCCTCAAGGCGGCTGCCGCGCCCATCATGCGGGGTAAAGGTTAATGCCGCACTGGGTAGCCTTTCAACCGGCAGTGAGCCGCTGCCAATCTGCGACAGGCAAGGCATCACATTCAGCGCGAACTCGTCGCCGTAATGCGCTTCAAGCGGTGCCTGTAATCGTTGTGCCTGTTCGCGGATCGCCCCTTCTGCGCGGGTGAGCAGTCTCAGCGTTGGTAACTTTTCCGCCAGCGCTTCCGGGTGTAAATAGAGCCGTAGCGTCGCTTCCAGTGCCGCCAGGGTCATTTTATCGGCCCGCAACGCACGTTTCAGCGGGTGGCTCTGTAAGCGAGCGATCATCTCTTTTTTACCGACGATAATCCCGGCCTGCGGCCCTCCCAGCAGCTTGTCACCAGAGAAGCTGACCAGGCTCACGCCAGCGGCAATCAGTTGCTGCGGCATCGGTTCCTGCGGCAAACCATATTGACTAAGATCGACCAGCGAACCGCTGCCCAAATCCGCCACCACCGGCACATCCAGTTCATGGCCAATCGCCGCCAGTTCGGCTTCATCCACCGTTTTGGTAAAGCCTTCTATGCTGTAATTACTGGTATGCACTTTCATCAGCAGACCGGTATTTTCATTCACCGCCTGGCGGTAATCTTTCGCGTGGGTCCGGTTGGTGGTACCCACTTCGCGCAGAATACATCCGGCCTGGCACATCACATCCGGAATACGAAATGCGCCGCCAATTTCCACCAGCTCACCGCGTGAAACCACCACCTCTTTGCCATTGGCGGTTGCAGCCAGCATCAGCAGCACCGCTGCCGCATTGTTATTGACGATACAGGCGTCTTCGGCTCCGGTGATACGACACAGTAGATCCGCCAGAGCACGATCGCGATGCCCGCGACCAGCACCGTCGAGGTCGTATTCCAGCGTCACCGGCGAGTGCATCACCTGCATAACCGCTTCAACCGCTTCTTGCGCCTGCAACGCGCGACCAAGGTTGGTATGCAGCACCGTGCCCGTCAGGTTGATAACCGGACGCAGTGCGCTTTGTGACTCGCGTTCCAGCCGGATGCGGGCTTCTTGCGCCCAGTCGTCACTCCACGCCGGGAGCGCTTGCGCATCACGAATGGTTTCCCTGGCTTCATCAAGCATGTGACGCAGCAGATTCACCACCCGGGTATGGCCGTGAGAATCACGTAAGGCAAGAAAGGCGTTGTCACGCAATAAACGATCGATCGCAGGAAGCTGGCTGTAGAGTGAACGCATGTCGGTTGTCATGAAAGGGCCTGGCTGTTGGTGGCCCTCTCCACCGTGGAGAGGGATAGCAATATGGGTAGGATTGTATCGTGACTTTGCTCAGGCGGACATAACGTGTATCAAGCCTTAAGCCTTTGGCGGTTCCGTGCGGGCAAAACTTTCGCGTTGAAAGAGCGTTTCCACCAGTTTGACCAGACGTGGGCGATCCACACACCAGCCGGGCGCTACGCGACGGAAATTGAGATAACCCACGGCGCAGGCAATCGCAATGGTAGCCAGGTTAACCGTATCCGTTTTCAGCGTACCGTCCGCCAGATAACCTTCCAGCATATCCAGACTGCGGATAATTTTTTCGCGCTGGCGCAACAGCTCGGTTTCTGACTGCTGTGCGGCGGGGCGAGCCTGTTCGCGTACCGAGACTAAACCGGCATCCATAATACCGTCCGCCAGCGCTTCCAGTTGACGCACCTTCAGCGCCGCCAGCGGGTCGCGCGGCAACATGGCTGGCGCAATATTCAGCAGCTCAATGTATTCTGCGATGATTGGAGAGTCGAACCAGTACTCGCCCTCATCGGTGACCAGTGCGGGCACTTTTCCTAACGGGTTATAGCGCGCCACGCCGCTATCCGCGTTGTAGGGGAGTTCATTAACAAATTCGAAGGTGATGCCCTTTTCCAGCAACAGAATGGAAATTTTTCGCACAAAAGGGCTGGTGTAGCTACCAATGAGTTTCATGCCGTGTCCTTTTTGCCAACAAAAATATCAGTATGGCTCAGGCCACGGTAAATGGCAGGTGACGACGGTCTCAATGATCCAAATAAAGGTAATGCATCCAACTGGTCATGCGCAGCAGCACTTTACGCATCACCGACACATGGGCGAAATGGTCGGAGTAAACCGCGACCTGAGCATAAATGCCGTCCGGTAAAGCGTCTACTTCGGCATTCGGCTCCAGTTCAATCGTTGCCAGCACGCCATCGGTACCCGGCACCACCGTTAAGGACTGCAATGATCCTTGAGCCTGATAAGAGCCTCCCGGTACAACCGGCAGAATGCTGGTCAACTTACCAGAGAAAACCTGACCCGGCAGCGCGTTAAACACCACTTCCGCTTCATCGCCCGGTTTAAGACGCAGCAATGAGTTCTGGCGAAACTGGGCCACAATCTGGCGTTTCTGTTCGGGAATAAAGACCATCACCGGGCGTAGAGGCAGCGCGGCGGCGTAGGTCCCGGGCCGGATCAGCACCTGCGTGATATAGCCATTACTTGGCGCACGCACGATGGTCTGATCCAGATTGTATTTGGCTTCGGCAAGCTGAGCGCGCAGAGAGGCAACCTGCGACTGTTCGCCGTTAACCATACTGTCTAACTGACTTTGGATCTGCGTTTGTTCAGCAACGGAACCTTTTACCAGCGCATCCTGAGCCAGATAGTTCTGCCGGGCGTTGTCGATATCGCTTTCAGAAAACGGGTTAACCTTTGCCTGACTGCCTTTCAGGTAACGCTGATAATCTTTATACAGACGATCGCGCTCAGCAGACACCCGCGTAGTATTGGCTACCGCTTCCGACAGTTGTGCTTTCAGATTATCAATATTGTGCGTCGCGGTGACCAAATCGGCCTGCAGTCTGTCGACACGCGCCTGGTAGCGGCCTGGATCGAGTTTAAATAACACCTCGCCTTTTTTGATCAGCTGATTATTTTTATCGGTAACCTCGCTCACAATCCCCGTGACCTGCGGAGTAATTGGAATGGAGATAACTGCTTTTTGCGCGGTGTAGGTATACGGATGGTTATAGTTCATCAATAAGATGAGACCCGCAACAATAAACACCCCACCTAATGCCGCGGTAGCCAGCGTCCATTGGTTTACCGGAATACGAAATATTTTAAAGATGGCCCAGGCAAATGCCACGTAGGTCAAAACAATCAACAGATCCATGATCAGTGCTCCAGCGTGTTCTTATCATCGGCGGGGGGCACCGCAGCCAGTTTTTGTTCCAGATCGGCTACGCGTTTCGCAAGAGCGTCAATGTCAGGGTTTCCTGTCGACGGTTGAATGTGGTTTTGCATTCCCCAGCCGCGTTCGGGTTGGTAGAGCGTGGCCCAAATCCACAGGAACGGCCAAATGGCATGGAGCGTAAACAGGCTAATCCAGCCCGCCGTATGAATAGCATCAGCATGGGGATGGTTACGCTTTTTAGCCATGTTGTAGGGAATGTCATGAATGGCGATGATTCCGTAAAACAGAACCAGAAAAACGAAAATGAGCACGCCCAACGCAAAATAATTTAGAAACATACCTGCCTCGAGAATTCACACTAATTAGAGTTTTTTTGTGCTGGCAGCCGTATGTACCCAGGCTGATATTTTGAACATAACTGGAGTTAGCGATTTTCGCCATACCACAAAAGAAATAAAATTTCTGCGTAAAAATTGCTTTATTTTTCACAAAAAATGCGCAGGTGGTAGAATCTGCTACAGATCACATTGGGGGAAAATCAGATGAAAATATCTTGTGATTCAGATCACAAAGATCCAACAAAAAGCCCAAACTAAAATGTGATAAACATCACACTTACCTACCATTTTGAGCGAATTCTCACCTGGTGATGTTTTTTTGCACTGTGCTTTTGTGATGTAAATCACATTAACTACCACCACACACCCTATATTTACGTGATGCAAATCACATAAAAAACCGTCGACTGGACAGTTGAACGATTCAGTGCCAGATTTCGCAGTATCTACAGGGTCCGGCTACCTCCTGCCGCTACATTAACAAACCTCGGGCTTTTAGCCTGCGCGAGAGCAAACATAAGAAGGGGTGTTTTTATGTCATCCGATTTTAAGATCAAGGTGCAAAGCTTTGGTCGATTCCTCAGCAACATGGTGATGCCAAATATCGGCGCGTTTATCGCGTGGGGTATTATCACCGCACTATTCATTCCGACAGGATGGTTACCGAACGAAACGCTGGCGAAACTCGTCGGCCCAATGATCACCTATCTCCTGCCTCTGCTGATTGGTTACACCGGCGGTAAACTGGTTGGTGGCGATCGCGGCGGCGTGGTCGGTGCCATCACCACAATGGGTGTGATCGTCGGTGCGGATATGCCGATGTTCCTCGGTGCGATGATCGCAGGCCCGCTTGGCGGCTGGGCAATCAAACATTTCGACAGTTGGGTAGACGGTAAGATCAAATCCGGTTTTGAGATGCTGGTGAATAACTTCTCCGCTGGCATCATCGGGATGATCCTCGCCATCCTGGCATTCCTTGGCATTGGCCCATTGGTTGAAGCACTGTCCAAAATTCTGGCGGCAGGCGTTAACTTCATGGTTGTCCATGACATGCTGCCACTGGCGTCTATCTTTGTTGAACCGGCGAAAATCCTGTTCCTTAACAACGCCATCAACCACGGTATTTTCTCACCGCTGGGTATTCAGCAGTCCCATGAGATGGGCAAATCCATCTTCTTCCTGATTGAAGCAAACCCAGGTCCGGGTATGGGCGTCCTGCTGGCGTACATGTTCTTCGGTCGCGGTAGCGCTAAACAGTCTGCGGGCGGCGCGGCAATCATCCACTTCCTGGGTGGTATCCACGAAATCTACTTCCCGTACGTGCTGATGAACCCACGTCTGATCCTGGCCGTTATCCTCGGCGGTATGACCGGCGTATTCACGCTGACTATCCTGGGCGGTGGCCTGGTTTCTCCGGCTTCTCCGGGCTCTATTCTGGCCGTACTGGCGATGACGCCGAAAGGCGCGTACTTCGCTAACATCGCAGCAATTTGTGCGGCAATGGCGGTTTCCTTTGTGGTCTCGGCGATTCTGCTGAAAACCAGCAAAGTGAAAGAAGAAGACGACATTGAAGCAGCAACGCGTCGTATGCAGGATATGAAGTCTGAATCTAAAGGCGCATCTCCGCTGTCTGCTGGCGATGTCACCAACGACCTCAGCCACGTGCGTAAAATCATCGTGGCCTGTGATGCCGGTATGGGCTCCAGCGCGATGGGCGCAGGCGTACTGCGTAAGAAAGTGCAGGATGCCGGTCTGTCTCAGATCTCCGTCACCAACAGCGCGATTAACAATCTGCCGCCGGATGTGGATCTGGTCATTACCCACCGTGACCTGACCGAACGCGCGATGCGCCAGGTTCCGCAGGCGCAGCATATTTCGCTGACCAACTTCCTCGACAGCGGCCTGTACACCAGCCTGACCGAACGCCTGGTTGCTGCGCAGCGTCACAACGTCAACGAAGAGAAAGTGCGTGACCACCTGAAAGACAGTTTTGATGAAGGTGATAACAACCTGTTCAAACTGGGCGCGGAGAATATCTTCCTTGGACGTCTTGCCACCAACAAAGAAGAAGCGATTCGCTTTGC
Source organism: Citrobacter sp. FP75 (assembly GCF_018342065.1). Classification (GTDB taxonomy): domain Bacteria; phylum Pseudomonadota; class Gammaproteobacteria; order Enterobacterales; family Enterobacteriaceae; genus Citrobacter. Next base: position 310,847 of record NZ_JAFDOE010000004.1, read on the forward strand.
CGGTGAGCAACTGGTGAAAGGCGGCTATGTTGAGCCGGAATACGTCGAGGCGATGCTGGACCGCGAAAAACTGACCCCGACCTACCTGGGTGAGTCCATCGCTGTACCGCACGGTACGGTTGAAGCCAAAGACCGCGTGCTGAAAACCGGTGTCGTGTTCTGCCAGTATCCGGAAGGTGTGCGCTTCGGTGAAGAAGAAGACGACATTGCCCGCCTGGTGATTGGTATCGCCGCGCGTAACAACGAGCATATCCAGGTGATTACCAGCCTGACCAATGCGCTGGACGATGAATCGGTGATTGAGCGCCTGACGAAAACCACCAGCGTAGATGAAGTGCTGGAGTTGCTGGCAGGTCGTAAGTAAACCCCGTTGCCCGGTGGCGCTCACGCTTACCGGGCCTACGGTTCCCTCTCTCATACGGGAGAGGGTTAGGTTGAGGGAAAAGCCTCACCCCAGCCCTCTTGGGTAAAAACATTAATGAAGGTTAATACTATGAAAGCATTACATTTTGGCGCAGGTAATATCGGTCGTGGCTTTATCGGCAAACTGCTGGCTGACGCGGGGATACAGCTGACGTTTGCGGATGTAAATCAGGTCGTTCTTGACGCCCTGAATGCCCGTCATAGCTATCAGGTTCATGTTGTCGGTGAAAATGAGCAGGTTGATACCGTTTCCGGCGTCAATGCCGTCAGCAGCATCGGCGATGATGTCGTTGAACTGATTGCCCAGGTTGATTTAGTGACCACCGCCGTTGGCCCGGTCGTGCTTGAGCGCATCGCGCCTGCTATCGCCAAAGGGCTGGTCAAACGTAAAGCGCAGGGCATCAGCACCCCGCTGAATATCATCGCCTGCGAAAACATGGTGCGCGGCACTACCCAACTGAAAGGCCACGTTATGAACGCGCTGGCAGATGAAGACAAAGCCTGGGTTGAAGAACACGTTGGTTTTGTCGATTCCGCCGTAGACCGCATCGTTCCGCCTTCGGCTTCTGCGACCAACGATCCGCTGGAAGTTACCGTAGAAACCTTCAGCGAGTGGATTGTCGACAAAACGCAATTTAAAGGCGAACTGCCGAACATCCCGGGAATGGAATTAACTGATAACCTGATGGCATTTGTCGAACGTAAGCTCTTCACGCTGAACACCGGGCATGCTATAACCGCGTACCTCGGAAAATTGACCGGTCATCAGACCATTCGTGACGCGATTCTCGACGAGAAAATCCGCGCAGTGGTAAAAGGTGCAATGGAAGAGAGCGGCGCGGTACTGATCAAACGCTATGGCTTTGATGCGGCAAAACATGCGGCATACATTCAGAAAATCCTCGGCCGTTTTGAAAACCCGTACCTGAAAGATGACGTTGAGCGCGTTGGCCGTCAGCCACTACGTAAACTGAGCGCGGGAGACCGTTTAGTCAAGCCGCTGCTCGGTACGCTGGAATACGGTTTGCCGCACGTTAATCTGGTTCAGGGTATTGCCGCAGCGATGCATTACCGCAGTGAAGAAGATCCGCAGGCGCAGGAACTGGCGGCGCTGATTGACGAAAAAGGCCCGCAGGCCGCGCTGGCTCAAGTTTCTGGACTGGACGCCAACAGTGATGTCGTGCTTGAGGCCGTTAACGCGTATAACGCAAAGAAATGATGCAGGACCTGGCGCAGGATATCCTGCGCCTGAACAATAGATTGTCAGATATGCAGGCAATAATGGAACAAACGCAGGCCTTTGAAAATCGTGTGCTTGAGCGTCTGAATGCTGGCAAAACCGTACGCAGCTTCCTCATCACCGCCGTAGATTTACTCACCGAGGCGGTGAATATCCTGGTGCTTCAGGTGTTTCGCAAAGACGACTACGCGGTGAAATATGCAGTGGAACCGTTGCTCGACGGCGACGGACCGCTGGGCGATCTGTCGGTCCGTCTGAAGCTAATCTACGGCCTGGGGGTACTCAGCCGCCCTGAATATGAAGACGCCGAGCTGCTAATGGCGCTGCGTGAAGAGTTAAATCATGACGGTAACGAATATGCGTTCACCGACGACGAGATTCTTGGACCGTTTGGTGAACTGCACTGCGTGACGGCACTTCCGCCCCCGCCCCAGTTTGATACCTCAGACTCGGGTTTGTACGCCATGCAAATCCAGCGCTACCAGCAAATGGTGCGCTCAACCATGGTGCTCTCTCTGACCGAGCTGATTTCTAAAATCAGCTTAAAAAAAGCCTTCCAGAAATAACACCATGCCGAGTTACTTCTCTTCCTGCTGCGGTCGATACAGCTGTCGATAGTACTCCAGGCGCTGCAGATACAGCGGCGCGTTTTCCTCTGGGACCTCAGAAGGTACCGTGTTGCGCGGCGGCGTTTTATTCAGATATTCACGAAAAGCCTGGCTTGACGCCATAAAATCGATGGTCTTATCAATAAGAATTGAAACGTTCTCGCCTATTTTCGCCATGATGATTCATCCTCCATGTATTATCCGCGCCCAGCCTGTGCGGTTGCTGATTTAAGTTTAGGATCGGATGGGTAATTATATTGAGGAAAACGTGCTTCGTTCTGAAGCCGTCGACAAAAAGCGCCATCAACGATCTTATTTCTTAAAACTCCTTTTCAATCATATAGTTAACATTATCATTAGCTAAATAATACTTGCAAGATTTGATTATTTCTCTTCGATTAGTTGAGAATAATCCCCCTCTGCGCGCATACTATAGGATATTCATCCTATTTTTATCAGAAGCTATCCTATGAAAGAAGTCGAAAAAAACGAAATTAAACGTCTGAGCGATCGCCTGGATGCCATCCGCCACCAGCAGGCAGACCTGTCTCTGGTTGAAGCCGCCGACAAATATGCCGAGCTGGAAAAAGAGAAAGAAACGCTGGAAGCCGAGATCGTGCGCCTGCGTGAAGTTCATGGTCAGAAGCTGAGCAAAGAAGCACAGAAGCTCAGCAAGCTCCCGTTCCGTCGTGCCATCACCAAAAAAGAGCAGGCAGACATGGGCAAGCTGAAGAAAAGCGTGCGCGGTCTGGTGGTCGTCCACCCGATGACCGAACTGGGTCGTGAAATGGGCCTGAAAGAGATGACGGGCTTTTCAAAGACAGAGTTTTGATATCCCACCGGGCAACATTCGTTTGCCCGGCCTCGTGCTTCCTCCGCCAATTGGCCCTACCAATTTCAGCCAGATCCGAATACTCCCTCACATTTCGTTAAAATTAGCCTACAATGTCGTTGCCATTAAATAACACTTGATTAACCATTCATTGTCATTATCCCTACACAACAATATTGGCAGGGCCACTTTTACACATAGTGTGACGAAGAGATGAGCACAGACTCATTGCACTGTGTCAGCGGCCCCCAGGAGACCTGCAATGAATCTCTGGCAACAAAACTACGACCCGGCCGGTAACATCTGGCTTTCAAGCCTGATTGCCTCACTCCCTATTCTGTTCTTTTTCTTCGCGCTGATTAAGCTCAAGCTGAAAGGCTATGTCGCGGCGTCGTGGACGGTGGTGATTGCCCTGTCGGTCGCCTTATTGTTCTACAAAATGCCGGTCGATCACGCACTGGCCTCCGTGGTGTACGGTTTCTTCTATGGTCTGTGGCCGATTGCCTGGATCATTATTGCGGCAGTATTCGTCTATAAAATATCGGTCAAGACCGGACAGTTCGACATCATCCGTTCGTCGATTCTCTCCATCACGCCTGACCAGCGTCTGCAAATGATCATCGTGGGCTTCTGTTTCGGGGCGTTTCTGGAAGGTGCCGCTGGTTTTGGCGCGCCCGTAGCGATTACCGCTGCGCTGCTGGTTGGCCTCGGCTTTAACCCGCTGTACGCGGCAGGATTGTGCCTGATTGTGAACACCGCGCCGGTCGCGTTTGGCGCAATGGGTATTCCGATTCTGGTCGCAGGTCAGGTCACCGGGCTGGACAGCTTTGAAATCGGCCAGATGGTGGGTCGCCAGCTGCCGTTCCTGACGATTATCGTGCTTTTCTGGATCATGGCGATTATGGACGGCTGGCGCGGGGTGAAAGAAACCTGGCCTGCGGTGATGGTCGCGGGCGGCTCCTTCGCCATCGCGCAGTACCTCAGCTCTAACTTTATCGGGCCGGAACTGCCGGACATTATCTCTTCTCTGGTATCGCTGGTCTGTTTGACGCTGTTCCTGAAACGCTGGCAGCCGGTACGTATCTTCCGCTTTGGTGATATGGGCGCTTCACAGGTCGATCAAACGCTGGCCCGCACCCACTATACCGCAGGCCAGGTCGTTCGCGCCTGGTCGCCATTCCTGTTCCTGACGGCAACGGTGACGCTGTGGAGCATCCCGCCGTTTAAAGCGCTGTTTGCACCAGGCGGCGCGATGTACCACTGGGTCGTGACGATTCCGGTTCCGTTCCTCGACAAACTGGTGGCCCGTATGCCGCCAGTCGTACACGAAGCCACAGCCTACGCGGCGGTGTACAAGTTCGACTGGTTCTCGGCAACCGGTACCGCGATTCTGTTTGCTGCGCTGCTGTCTATCGTCTGGTTGAAAATGAAGCCGTCTGCCGCCCTGCAAACCTTTGGCAGCACGCTAAAAGAACTGGCGCTGCCCATCTATTCCATCGGAATGGTACTGGCATTCGCATTTATCTCTAACTACTCGGGACTGTCTTCAACGCTGGCATTAGCGCTGGCGCACACCGGCAACGCCTTTACCTTCTTCTCGCCGTTCCTCGGCTGGCTTGGGGTATTCCTGACCGGATCAGACACCTCATCAAACGCACTGTTCGCGGCCCTGCAGGCAACGGCAGCTCAGCAAATCGGCGTCTCCGATGTGCTGCTGGTTGCGGCGAATACCACCGGCGGCGTGACCGGTAAGATGATCTCCCCGCAGTCAATCGCCATCGCCTGTGCGGCCGTGGGACTGGTGGGTAAAGAGTCTGATCTGTTCCGCTTTACCGTGAAACACAGCCTGATTTTCACCTGCATGGTCGGTGTGATTACCACGCTGCAGGCCTATGTCTTAACCTGGATGATTCCATGATTGTGATGCCCAGACGCCTGTCAGACGAGGTCGCCACTCGTGTGAGGGCGCTGATTGAAGAACAACAGCTGGAGGCGGGTATGAAGTTGCCCGCCGAGCGCCAGCTGGCCGTACAGCTCGGCGTGTCGCGCAATTCGCTGCGCGAAGCGCTGGCAAAGCTGGTCAGTGAAGGCTTGCTGCTCAGCCGTCGCGGTGGCGGGACGTTTATCCGCTGGCAGCATGAAGCGTGGTCCGAACAAAATATTGTTCAGCCACTGAAAAGCCTGATGGCGGACGACCCTGATTACAGCTTCGATATTCTCGAAGCCCGCCACGCCATCGAGGCCAGTACCGCCTGGCACGCCGCCATGCGCGCCACGGTCGCCGACAAAGAGAAAATCAGGCTCTGTTTCGAAGCCACACAAAGTGAAGACCCGGATCTCGCTTCACAAGCAGACGTTCGTTTTCACCTTGCCATCGCCGAAGCCTCGCACAATGTGGTGCTGTTACAGACCATGCGCGGTTTCTTCGACGTATTGCAGTCATCGGTAAAACAGAGTCGCCAGCGTATGTACCTGGTGCCGCCGGTGTTTTCACAGCTCACGGAACAACACCTTGCCGTACTGGACGCGATTGTCGCCGGAGACGCCGATGGTGCGCGTAAGGCGATGATGGCGCACCTCAGCTTTGTCCACACCACCATTAAACGCTTTGATGAAGACCAGGCCCGCCAGGCGCGTATCACCCGTCTGCCCGGTGACCATAATGAAATTAGCAGGGAGAACAACACATGATTATTTCAGCAGCCAGCGATTATCGCGCCGCAGCCCAGCGCATTCTGCCCCCTTTCCTGTTCCACTACATTGACGGTGGCGCGTACGCGGAGCATACCCTGCGCCGTAACGTGGAAGATTTATCGGAGGTGGCGCTCCGCCAGCGCGTGCTGAAGAACATGTCAGACCTCAGTCTGGAAACGACCCTGTTTAACGAAAAACTGTCGATGCCGGTGGCCCTCGCGCCGGTCGGTTTGTGCGGCATGTACGCGCGCCGGGGCGAAGTTCAGGCCGCCGCCGCCGCCGATGCCAAGGGTATTCCATTTACCCTTTCGACGGTTTCCGTCTGCCCAATTGAAGAAGTCGCCCCAACCATCAAGCGTCCAATGTGGTTCCAGCTGTACGTCCTGCGCGATCGCGGTTTTATGCGTAACGCCCTGGAACGCGCTAAAGCGGCAGGCTGCTCTACGCTGGTCTTTACCGTCGATATGCCCACGCCCGGCGCGCGTTACCGTGACGCACATTCGGGTATGAGCGGTCCAAATGCTGCACTGCGCCGTTACTGGCAGGCAGCTACCCATCCGCAGTGGGCGTGGGACGTCGGCCTTAACGGTCGCCCGCATGATTTAGGCAATATTTCGGCCTATCTGGGTAAACCCACCGGTCTTGAGGATTACATCGGCTGGCTGGCGAATAACTTCGATCCGTCCATCTCCTGGAAAGACCTCGAGTGGATCCGCGAATTTTGGGACGGTCCGATGGTGATCAAAGGGATCCTCGATCCGGAAGATGCCCGCGACGCCGTGCGCTTTGGCGCAGATGGTATCGTGGTGTCTAACCACGGTGGGCGCCAATTGGACGGCGTGCTGTCTTCTGCGCGTGCGCTACCCGCCATCGCCGACGCTGTGAAAGGCGATATCGCGATTCTGGCAGACAGCGGGATCCGTAACGGCCTGGACGTGGTGCGCATGATTGCGCTGGGCGCCGATACCGTTCTGCTGGGCCGCGCCTACCTGTACGCGCTGGCAACCCACGGTCAGGCCGGTGTCGCCAACCTGCTGAACCTTATCGAGAAAGAGATGAAGGTGGCGATGACACTGACCGGTGCGAGATCGATTAGCGAAATCAGTCGTGACTCGCTGGTACAAGAGCTGGGTAAGCAGCTGCCAGCCGCACTGGCGCCTCTCGTCCAGGGTAGCGCTGCGTAACCACATCCCCGTAAACCCTATTCTCTGAATGGTCGGCCTGCTCTCAGTCCGGCCATTTTTTATGCGAAAATAACGACCAGTTAACATTTACACTCAATATATTTGACAATATTTTATTCCCCTGCCAAATGTATATACAAGCTAATACAACAACAATGTACACGTATAACTACCATCATAACGGGCGAGGGTGACATGGTTTATTCCGGCAAAGTGAATATCCAGCAGGCGATAGATGACAGTCCTTTTTCACGCTTTCATTGGGTGATAATCGTCCTGGGATTTCTGGTCCTGGCCATTGATGGCTTCGACACGGCGGCGATGGGCTATATTGCCCCCACCCTTTCCGCCGACTGGGGGATCAAGAAACAGGATCTCGGACCCGTATTGAGCGCCGCGCTGCTGGGACTTTCATTCGGCGCGCTGCTGGCCGGACCAATTTCCGATCGCATAGGACGTAAGCGCGTGCTGGTGTTTTCCTGTCTGTTCTTTGGCCTCGCCAGTCTGGGAACGGCCTATGCCCAGACGCTGAATATGTTAACGCTGTGGCGGTTTCTCACCGGACTCGGGCTGGGCGCGGCGATGCCGAACGCCATCACCCTGGTTTCAGAGTTTGCGCCAAAACGCTGCCGCTCAATGGCGATTAACACCATGTACTGTGGTTTTCCGCTAGGCGCGGCAGGCGGTGGAGTTATCTCCTCCTGGCTGATCCCCAACTACGGCTGGCACAGCGTCCTGCTCGCCGGTGCAATCGCCCCGCTGGCGCTGACCGTATTACTGGTGTTATTCCTGCCGGAATCAGTCAAATATCTGGTTCATCGCGGGAAGGAGATCGCGCGAATCAAACGCATTGCCCGCCGCTTTATGTCAGGGGACATTGATCAGGTTACCCAGTTTTATCTGGACGAAGACCGTGTAACGGCCAAAAAAAGCAGCGTCGCGCAGCTGTTCAGTATGCCATGGCTGCCGGGTACACTGATGCTGTGGATGACCTATTTTATGGGGCTGGTTATCTATTATGTGCTGCTGAGTTGGATGCCGACGCTGATGCTGGGAATGGGCTATCCGCTGGCGGAGTCAGCCTGGCTGACATCGCTGTTCACGTTCGGCGGTACCGCGGGGATCCTGCTGGCCGGCTGGCTGATGGATCGCTGGGAAGCGCACAAAGTGGTCTCGATCGGTTTTATCCTGACGATGCTGTTTGCGCTGGCGCTCGGGTTTGAACATAACCACATCGTCCTGTTTGGCGTACTGATCTTCCTGATGGGGATCACCATGAACGGCGCACAGTCCGGGCTACAGACGTTGGCGGCCACGTTTTATCCGACCCACTGTCGCGCAACGGGCATTGCCTGGATGCAGGGCGTAGGGCGCTTTGGCGGCGTCGCCGGGACCATGACCAGCGCTCAGTTGCTATCCCTGCAATGGCAGGCTGACAGTATCTTAATGTTCCTCAGCCTTCCGGCGCTGGTCGCTGCTGCCGCGACGATTTATAAGCTGCAACGTTACAAACCACACGCGCTGACCGTCGCATAGTACCCGCCCTTTCTGCTATTCTGCCCCCCGTTATTAAGGGGGCAGTATGCTTAACATCGTTTTATTCGAACCAGAAATCCCGCCAAATACCGGCAATATTATCCGCCTTTGCGCCAATACTGGCTTTCGTCTGCATATTATTGAGCCAATGGGCTTTACCTGGGACGACAAGCGCCTGCGCCGCGCGGGGCTGGATTATCACGAATTTACCGCCGTGCTGCGCCACCCTGATTACGCCGCCTTTGCGGCCGCAGAAAATCCGCAGCGGCTGTTTGCCCTGACCACCAAAGGTACGCCAGCACATAGCGCGGTAAGCTATCAGGATGGGGATTATTTGATGTTTGGCCCGGAAACGCGCGGTCTGCCCGCCAGCATTCTCGACGCGCTGCCGGCCGGGCAAAAGATTCGTATACCAATGATGCCGGACAGCCGCAGCATGAATCTGTCTAACGCGGTGTCGGTAGTGGTGTATGAAGCCTGGCGCCAGTTGGGGTATCCTGGTGCGGTACTACGCGGTTGATTTTTGTCGGATGCGGCTAACGCCTTATCCGACCTACGGGGTTTGTAGGCCCGGTAAGCACTGCGCCACCGGGCATAGCTCGAAATCAGATACCGTCGCCATACTCGAAAGTATGGTGTATCCCGTTGAAATGCTGATCCATATCCATGGACGGTTTATCGCTGTCAGGCTTGCCGACGATGCGGGCCGGAACGCCTGCGGCGGTGGTGTGCGGCGGTACAGGCTGTAAAACAACAGAACCTGCGCCAATCTTCGCGCCGCGTCCAACCTCAATATTGCCGAGAATTTTTGCGCCCGCGCCAATCATCACACCTTCACGAATTTTTGGGTGACGATCGCCGCCCGCTTTGCCGGTCCCACCTAAGGTGACGGATTGCAGGATGGAGACGTCGTTTTCGATTACCGCGGTTTCACCCACCACAATCCCGGTAGCGTGATCGAGCATGATCCCACGACCAATTTTTGCAGCCGGATGAATATCGACCTGGAAAGTCACGGACACCTGATTTTGCAGAAAAATCGCCAGCGCCTGACGCCCCTGATGCCACAGCCAGTGACCAATGCGGTAAGCCTGTAGCGCATGGAAGCCTTTCAGGTACAAAAGCGGGGTCGAATATTTGTCGACTGCCGGGTCACGCGTGCGCACCGCCTGGATATCGCAGGCCGCCGAGGCAATCATTTCCGGATCGGCAGCGTAGGCTTCTTCCACCACTTCGCGAATCGCAATGGCAGGCATGATTGGAGAAGCGAGTTTGTTCGCCAGCATATAGCTCAGCGCACTACCGAGGTTTTCATGCTTGAGTAGCGTTGCGTGGTAAAAACTGGCCAGCATTGGCTCACAATCCGCCAGTGCCCGGGCTTCTGTTTTAATATTTTTCCAGACGATATCCAGTTCTTCACACGGCATTGCGTACTCCAGAAGATAGCAAAACGACCAACCCGTTCTACGCGGGTCGGGTCGTTAGATTGAAACGGTCCCTTACGGCTAGTGGCTGCTCCGCTCGTCCTTGCGCGCACGACCTAATAACGTCAATGCTGCCTCGCGCGCATTTTTTCCGCAATACAATACTTGATAAATTTCCTCGGTTATTGGCATTTCGACACCAAAACGGTGCGCCAACTCACGAACTTCTTTCGTATTGCGGTAGCCTTCAACCACCTGACCAATCTTGTCCTGCGCACCCTGCACATCCATGCCCTGACCGAGCATCATGCCAAAACGCCGGTTACGTGACTGGTTATCAGTACAGGTCAGCACCAGATCGCCTAGCCCCGCCATCCCCATAAAGGTGGCAGGATCGGCACCCAGCGCCGCGCCAAGACGCGACATTTCGGTCAGTCCACGGGTGATCAATGCGGTACGCGCATTCGCGCCAAAGCCGATGCCGTCAGACATCCCCGCGCCGATCGCAATCACGTTTTTCACCGCGCCGCCAAGCTGCACGCCAATGAAATCCGGGTTGCTGTAAACGCGAAAGCTTTTGCCGCAGTGCAGCAGTTGCTGGAGATCGTCCGCAAAAGTCTCGTCCGTCGAGGCCAGAGAAATCGCCGTCGGCATGCCCGCCGCCAGCTCTTTGGCGAACGTCGGACCGGAGATGACCGCCAGTGGAATAGAGTCCCCCAGCGCGTCACGCGCGACATCCTGTAACAGGCGTCCCGTTTCCGCTTCCAGACCTTTAGTTGCCCAAACCAGGCGCGCGTCTGAACGCATCAGCGGTTTGATCTTGCGCAGCACTTCGCCAAAGACGTGGCTCGGCACCACCACCAGAATATTACGGCTGGCGGCCAGCGCAGTGGCTAAATCACTTTCCAGGCGCAGCGTTTCGGGAAAAGGCACATCGGGGAGGAAAGCGACGTTGCAGCGATCGTGCTCAAGGGTCGCGATATGTTTAGGGTCGTGGCCCCACAGGACAACCGGGTGGCCGTTTCTTGCCAGGGTAATGGCAAGAGCGGTGCCGTACGAGCCGGCACCAATCACAGTCATTGAAGCATTACTTTGATTCATCAGGCATCCTGATGTTCTTCAGTACCTTCGCCTGTCTGCTGCTGTAAATAGTTCATGAACAGCGCATCAAAGTTGACCGGCGCAAGGTTCAGTTGCGGGAACGTACCGCGTGAAACCAGGCTGGTGATGCATTCGCGGGCATACGGGAACAGGATGTTCGGGCAGTATGCGCCCAGGCAATGCGCCATCTGAGTCCCTTCAATACCGCTGATGGAGAAAATCCCGCCCTGCTGAACTTCGCACAGGAACGCGGTTTCTTCACCCAGAGAAGCCGTTACGGTGACACGCAGCACTACTTCATACACGTCATCTGCCAGTTGGGTAGATGCGGTATCAAGATCAAGTTTAACCTCTGGCTGCCAATCTTTCTGGAAAACATGCGGTGCATTTGGCGCTTCGAAAGACACATCCTTGGTATAAATACGTTGGATCTGGAAAGCCATTTCAGTGTTATTTTGTTCTGACATGTTTAGAAAACCCTTTAGTGTTGTCCTTTAAATACTATCCGTACGCCTTAACGCAGCAGGGGATCCAGTCCACCACGCGCATCCAACGCATACAAGTCGTCACAACCACCAATGTGCTGTGCATCAATAAAAATCTGCGGAACCGTCGTACGCCCACTGCGTTTGATCATCTCTTCACGCTTCACGGCGTCGCCGTCAATCGGAAGTTCCTGGAAACTCACGCCCTTGCTGTTCAACAGTGCTTTTGCGCGATGGCAAAACGGGCAGGTTGCTTTGGTGTAGATCTCGATGTTGGCCATGACTTATCTCCGATAATAACTTACGGTGCTACTTACCACGTACCAGCGGTAGATTCTCACCGCTCCAGCCCGCTACGCCGTCTTTCAGTACGGATACCTGCTCAAAACCGGCTTTGATCAGCGCGGTTGCAGATTCCTGGCACTGCATGCCAGAACCATCAACCACAATAACCGGTTTGGCTTTGTGTTTTTCAAGCTCGCCGAAATTGTTGGCTTTGATTTCGCTCGGCAGCAGGTTAGTGGAACCGGCGATATGGCCTTTGCGGAAGTCATCGCGCTGACGTAAATCGACAATCACCGCATCTTCTTTATTGAGAAGACGTGTCGCTTCGCCGCGTGTAATCACCTTCACTTTCGAGGTCAGGCTTTTAAAGGTCGTAAATAATACAGCCGCCAGTAACGCAATCCAGGCGATACTCAAGACAGGGTGGCGACTAACAAATTGCATAATTTCTTGCATGGGGGGTAACAACTCCCGACTCAGTGATTAAAAAACCAGGAAAGGAGTATACCTGCGCGTTGGCGCAAATACAGCCAGAGCGTGCATTGGATTGCATTTTTGCGGGGCGCTACGGAAAAAAAAACGTAAAGTAGCGTCGTCCCCGGACCGCTCTGGCGCATTATTTGATCTTCTGGGGCTATTTTATCGATTCAGCTGTAGTAAAATTACGCAATTATTTCGTCTATTGAGTGTGAGGTTGTCGCAATGTCGGTTTCTAAAAAACCTATGGTACTGGTAATTCTTGATGGCTATGGCTATCGCGAAGACAGCCAGGATAACGCCATCTTTAATGCCAAAACCCCGGTGATGGATGCTCTGTGGGCAAAACGTCCGCATACCCTGATTGACGCGTCAGGTCTGGAAGTCGGTCTGCCTGACCGCCAGATGGGCAACTCCGAAGTGGGTCACGTCAACCTGGGCGCGGGCCGTATCGTGTATCAGGATCTAACCCGTCTGGATGTTGAAATTAAAGAACGTACTTTCTTCGCTAACCCGGTGCTGACCGACGCGGTCGACCAGGCAAAAAATAACGGAAAAGCCGTACACATCATGGGTCTGCTGTCTGCAGGCGGCGTACACAGCCACGAAGATCACATCATGGCGATGGTGGAGCTGGCAGCTGAACGTGGCGCAGAAAAAATCTATCTGCACGCCTTCCTCGATGGCCGTGACACCCCACCGCGCAGCGCTGAAAAGTCTCTGCAAAGATTCGAAGAAAAATTTGCCGCTCTGGGCAAAGGCCGCGTCGCGTCCATCATTGGTCGTTACTACGCAATGGACCGCGACAACCGTTGGGACCGCGTTGAACAAGCGTATGACCTGATGACGCTGGCGAAGGGCGAGTTCCAGTTCGCTACGGCTGTTGAAGGTCTGCAGGCTGCTTATGCTCGCGACGAAAACGACGAATTCGTGAAAGCGACCGTGATCCGTGCTGAAGGCCAGGCTGAAGCCGCCATGGAAGACGGCGATACGCTGATTTTCATGAACTTCCGTGCTGACCGTGCGCGTGAAATCACCCGTGCATTCGTGAACGTTGACTTCGACGGCTTCGCACGTAAAAAAGTCGTTAACCTCAACTTTATTCAGTTGACCGAATACGCCGCCGACATCAAAGCCCCATGCGCTTACCCACCAGCCTCTCTGGCTAATACCCTTGGTGAGTGGATGGCGAAGCACGACAAAACTCAGCTGCGTATTTCCGAAACTGAAAAATATGCCCACGTAACCTTCTTCTTTAACGGTGGCGTAGAAGAGCCGTTCAAGGGCGAAGATCGTATCCTGATCAACTCTCCGAAAGTGGCCACCTACGATCTGCAGCCAGAAATGAGCTCCGCAGAGCTGACCGAGAAGCTGGTTGCCGCGATTGAAAGCGGGAAATACGACACCATCATCTGTAACTACCCGAACGGCGACATGGTCGGTCATACCGGGGTGATGGATGCCGCGGTTAAAGCGGTTGAAGCGCTGGATCACTGCGTTGAACAAGTAGCCAAGGCGGTTGAGTCCGTTGGCGGCCAGTTACTGATCACCGCAGACCACGGTAACGCAGAGCAAATGCGCGATCCGTCTACTGGTCAGGCACATACCGCACATACCAACCTGCCGGTTCCGCTGATTTATGTCGGTGGCAAAAACGTCAAAGCAGTAGATGGCGGTAAACTTTCCGATATCGCCCCCACCATGCTGACGCTGATGGGTATGGAAATCCCGCAAGAGATGACTGGTAAGCCGCTGTTCATCGTGGAATAATCCCTCCCCATGAGGGGAAAGGCGATTAATACCATCATATGGGCCGTAAAACCGCGCAGGTTTTCAGTCAGGCCCTTGTTATACGCCAGCGTGATTAGCGCTGGCGTATTGTTGTGCGCCTTTTCCGCCCACGCGGACGAACGCGATCAGCTCAAATCTATTCAGGCCGATATCGCGGCAAAAGAACGCGCGGTACGCCAGCAACAACAACAACGCTCTACCCTCCTCGCCCAGCTTAAAGCTCAGGAACAGGCCATCGCCGTTGCTGCGCGCCAACTGCGCGAAACGCAAAATTCACTGGCGCAGCTGAATGCGCAAATTGCCGAAATGAACGCCGCCCTCGCGAAGCTGGAAAAACAGCGAGCAGCGCAAGAACGCAGCCTGGCCGCCCAGTTGGACGCCGCGTTTCGTCAGGGTGAACATACCGGCATTCAGTTAATCCTCAGCGGTGAAGAGAGCCAGCGCGGGCAGCGCCTGCAGGCCTATTTTGGCTACCTCAACCAGGCGCGGCAGGAAACCATCGCCCAGTTGAAACAAACCCGCGAAGAGGTCGACTCGCAAAAAGCCGAGCTGGAAGATAAGCAGACCGAACAACAAACTCTGCTGTACGAACAGCGCGCTCAGCAGGCTAAACTGGAGCAGGCGCGTAATGAACGCCAGAAAACGCTCTCAGGTCTGGAGTCATCGATTCAGCAAGGCCAGCAACAGCTAAGCGAACTGCGCGCCAACGAATCCCGTTTGCGCAGCAGTCTTGCACGGGCTGAAGCCGCCGCCAAAGCACGCGCTGAACGTGAAGCCCGCGAAGCACAGGCGGTGCGCGATAAGCAAAAAGATGCGTCACGCAAGGGTTCAACCTACAAGCCGACCGAAAACGAAAAATCCCTGATGTCGCGTACCGGGGGGCTGGGTTCACCGCGCGGTCAGGCATTCTGGCCCGTCCGTGGCCCAACGCTGCATCGCTATGGCGAACAGCTGCAAGGTGAGCTACGTTGGAAAGGGATGGTTATTGGCGCTTCTGAAGGCACAGAAGTGAAAGCCATTGCCGATGGTCGCGTGATTCTGGCTGACTGGCTGCAGGGTTATGGTCTGGTGGTCGTGGTTGAGCACGGTAAAGGCGATATGAGCCTGTACGGCTATAACCAAAGCGCGCTGGTCAGCGTGGGTACGCAGGTGCGTGCCGGACAACCGATCGCCCTGGTAGGTAGCAGTGGCGGTCAGGGCAGACCCGCACTCTATTTCGAAATTCGTCGCCAGGGTCAGGCGGTCAATCCACAGCCGTGGTTGGGAAGATAAGTTTTGCCTCAGTTTCGCCGCATCATATTCTCACTCGCCAGCCTGCTGGCATTCGCTCCCTCTGTTTTTGCCGGCAAGCTTGCCATCGTGATCGACGATTTCGGTTATCGTCCGCACAACGAAAATCAGGTCCTGACGATGCCTGCAGCGATCTCGGTTGCCGTTCTGCCCAATGCGCCACATGCGCGGGAGATGGCGACCAAAGCGCATAACAGCGGGCATGAAGTGTTAATCCATCTGCCGATGGCGCCGCTGAGCAAACAGCCGCTGGAGAAAGATACCCTGCGCCCGGAAATGAGCAGCGACGAGATTGAGCGCATTATTCGCGACGCAGTGAGTAAAGTGCCGTACGCCGTCGGGCTGAATAACCATATGGGCAGCGCGATGACCTCGAATCTGTTTGGCATGCAGAAAGTGATGCAGGCGCTGGAGCGTTACGATCTTTACTTCCTGGACAGCATGACCATCGGCAACAGTCAGGCCATGCGCGCTGCATCAGGAACCGGCGTGAAGGTCATCAAACGCAAAGTCTTCCTCGACGACACGCAAAATGAAGCGGACATTCGCCGTCAGTTTAACCGCGCAGTCGAGCTTGCACGCCGCAACGGTTCCGCTATCGCCATTGGGCATCCTCATCCTTCGACGGTACGCGTATTACAGCAGATGGTTTATAACCTGCCCGCCGACATTACGCTGGTTCGTCCAGGCAGTCTGCTGAATGAACCGCAGGTGGATACCTCCACGCCTAATCTGACGCCGCCCAAAAACGGTACACCTGATGCGCCGCGTAATCCTTTCCGCGGTGTGAAGCTGTGCAAACCGAAGGAACCATTAGATCCGGTCTACGCCAACCGATTCTTCAGCGTGCTCGGTGAGAGCATCACCCAAAGCACGCTGGTGCAATATATGCGCCTACAGTGGCAGGGCTGGCAGTAATCAGTCTTTAAGATCCAGCGTTAAATGAGCAAGGCGGCGTGGCGTCAGTGATTTGTCGCGCCACTGGTTAAAGCGGATGGCCCACAACAGCACCTGGTAACCCAGCTTAACGCTACAAATATTGCTCACCATACGCTTGAACATACCCGATACGAAAACCTCGGCAATCATGCGCTGGCGAATCTTTTCGTCTGGCTCTTTACGTATGCAGTGACAAACGCGCAGCGCTTCGTAAATCACCTGCTGCTTGAACTCCGGGTAAATGGGAATGCGCCCGGCGTAATCATGATTCATCTTATCCAGCAGACGGGTAATTTTGATGTAGTGGCGCTGGTAGGCCAGGTTCTTCTCTCCGGTACGCGGCAGACGACTAACGGACGCGCCGTGCAGGAAGTATTTGTACAGCGGGACTTCCGTGTAACGCGCGCGTTTGGCGTTAAACATAAACTCCGTCGTCCAGATAATATCCTGGTGGTGCAGGCCAGACAGAAAGGTCAGTCCGGCGTCGCGAATGGTCTGATGACGATATACACCCATCCAGACAACGTGCCGCCAGCGGCGACTGGCTAACGCTTTGCGTAACCAGTCTGGTCCGGTCATTACGCCAGTAGAACGAATTCGATCGACAGGAATGGACGCCCAGGTATGGCCCGTTTCCGCAATACACCAATCGGCGTTGCACTGCGCAACGTCCAGATTGTCTTTCAACGCCATATTCATCAGCGTTTCATACATTTCCGGGTAGGCAATATCATCGCCATCGACGTAGGCAATGTACTCACCCCTGGCAACTTCCATTCCGGTATTGCGCGCTGCGGAAACACCCCCATTGCGCTGGTGCAGTAGATGGACATGCGGATAACGATCCGCATAAGCCTGAGCGAGCTCCGCTGAGTTATCCGTAGAACCATCATTGACAATGATGATCTCGAGATTTTTCCAGGTTTGCGCAATCAGCGAATCCATACACGCAATGAACGGCTCACCCGTGTTGTAAAGCGGCATAATGACGCTCAGGAGGCCAGGGGTATAGGTCATATAGAATCCTGCCAGACAGTATAATTAACGGCAATTTTTAGCATATTAAGCGATAGAAGATCAGAGAAAATTGTTCATATCTTTGACCTAAAATGCGCCAAACAAGTAGGATCGCGTAAGCAAAAAAATCCCCGGATATTTAACGATAATAAACATCCGGGGACAACACACAGAACCCATTAATCAGAAACGGTTAATCCCAGCTCAGGATCACTTTCCCTGACTGACCTGAACGCATAGCGTCAAAGCCCTGCTGGAACTCATCGATGGAGAACCGATGGGTGATGATCGGCGACAAATCCAGGCCAGACTGGATCAGTGCAGCCATTTTGTACCAGGTTTCAAACATCTCACGACCGTAGATACCTTTAATAAACAGCCCTTTAAAGATAACTTTCGTCCAGTCGACGGACATGTCTGACGGTGGAATACCTAACATAGCAATGCGACCACCGTGGTTCATGGTGTCCAGCATGGCACGGAACGCGGGCGGCGCACCGGACATCTCCAGACCCACATCAAACCCTTCGGTCATGCCCAGTTCAGCCATCACGTCGGTCAGATTCTCTTTCGATACGTTGACCGCGCGGGTGATGCCCATTTTGCGCGCCAGCTCAAGGCGATACTCATTAACGTCAGTAATCACCACATGGCGTGCACCAACGTGCTTCGCGACCGCAGCCGCCATAATCCCGATAGGGCCCGCACCGGAAACCAGCACGTCTTCACCCACCAGATCGAACGACAGCGCCGTATGCACCGCATTACCGAACGGATCGAAGATTGAGGCTAAATCATCGGAAATATTGTCCGGGATCTTGAACGCATTAAACGCCGGGATCACCAGGTATTGTGCAAAGCAGCCCGGACGGTTTACGCCAACACCGGTCGTATTGCGACACAGGTGAGTGCGGCCGCCGCGGCAGTTGCGGCAATGCCCGCAGGTGATATGACCTTCACCAGAAACGCGATCGCCGATTTTAAAGCCTTTAACTTCCTGGCCGATGCCAACAACTTCGCCGACATATTCATGCCCAACGACCATCGGTACCGGGATGGTTTTTTGCGACCACTCATCCCAGTTATAAATGTGAACGTCAGTCCCGCAGATGGCTGTTTTACGGATTTTAATCAGCAAATCGTTATGACCGACTTCCGGTTCAGGAACGTCGGTCATCCAAATGCCCTCTTCCGCTTTCAGTTTGGATAACGCTTTCATTTCACATCCTCAGGCAATAACGCCCAGTTGTTTACCTATGCGTGTGAACGCGTCAACGGCACGCGTGATCTGCTCAGGGGTATGCGCCGCAGACATCTGGGTACGAATACGCGCCTGACCTTTTGGAACCACCGGATAGAAGAACCCGGTAACGTAAATTCCTTCTTTTTGCAGCTCGCGGGCAAAGTCCTGCGCGATCACCGCATCACCCAACATCACCGGGATAATCGCGTGATCGGCACCGGCCAGCGTAAAGCCAGCGGCAGACATTTGTTCACGGAACTGGCGTGCGTTCGCCCACAGGCGGTCACGCAGCTCAGCCCCGGACTCCACCATCTCCAGCACCTTAATGGACGCAGCGACAATCGCCGGAGCCAGTGAGTTGGAGAACAGGTACGGACGAGAACGCTGGCGCAGCCACTCAACCACTTCTTTACGCGCTGCGGTATAACCACCGGACGCGCCGCCCAACGCTTTACCCAGCGTACCAGTAATGATGTCTACACGGCCCATCACTTCACAGTATTCATGGGAACCACGACCGTTTTCGCCAACAAAGCCGACCGCGTGGGAATCATCAACCATCACCAGGGCATCATATTTATCCGCCAGGTCACAGACGCCTTTCAGGTTGGCGATCACGCCGTCCATCGAGAACACGCCGTCGGTGGCAATCAACACGTGACGAGCTCCCGCTTCACGCGCTTCTTTCAGGCGCGCTTCCAGTTCCTGCATATCGTTGTTGGCATAACGGAAACGCTTCGCTTTACACAGACGAACGCCGTCGATGATAGAGGCGTGGTTCAGGGCGTCGGAGATAATCGCGTCTTCTGCACCCAGCAGCGTTTCGAACAAGCCGCCGTTGGCATCAAAGCAGGAAGAGTAAAGGATGGCATCTTCCATACCGAGGAACGCCGCCAGTTTTTGCTCCAGTTGCTTATGGCTGTCCTGGGTGCCGCAAATAAAACGCACCGAAGCCATACCAAACCCGTGAGAATCCATGCCCGCTTTTGCCGCCGCGATCAGTTCTGGATGGTTAGCCAGTCCCAGATAGTTGTTCGCACAAAAGTTAATAACGTGGCTTCCGTCTGCCACAGTGATATCCGCCTGCTGCGCAGACGTAATAATGCGCTCTTCTTTAAACAACCCTTCCGCACGTGCGGTTTCCAGATCGTTCGTTAACTGCTTGTAAAAATTCCCACGCATTGCAATTCTCCAGACTGGGCAAATTTCAGCACATATTACCCAAAGCTATACGTTGATACGAGATGACGCATCACCACTTCTTCAAAATGAAGCATAAATCACGTGTACCCGCACGGCTTATCGGTGAATGGCTGAAGCCTGAGCCATGTAGTGATATGATAGAAGTATTCGTGTCTGAGATTGTCTCTGACTCCATAATTCGAAGGTTACATTTATGATCATCGTTACCGGCGGCGCGGGTTTTATCGGCAGCAACATCGTTAAGGCCCTGAATGATAAAGGCATCACCGATATTCTGGTGGTAGACAACCTGAAAGACGGCACCAAGTTTGTCAACCTGGTGGATCTGAATATTGCTGACTACATGGACAAGGAAGACTTCCTGATCCAGATTATGGCCGGTGAAGAATTCGGCGATATCGAGGCGATTTTCCACGAAGGCGCATGCTCTTCCACCACCGAGTGGGATGGCAAGTATATGATGGACAATAACTATCAATACTCCAAAGAGCTGTTGCACTACTGTCTGGAGCGAGAAATTCCGTTCCTGTACGCTTCTTCTGCAGCCACTTACGGCGGTCGTACTTCTGACTTCATCGAATCCCGTGAATATGAGAAACCGCTGAACGTTTATGGCTACTCGAAATTCCTGTTCGACGAATACGTCCGCCAGATCATGCCTGAAGCTAATTCACAGATTGTTGGCTTCCGCTATTTCAACGTCTACGGACCACGTGAAGGCCATAAAGGCAGCATGGCGAGCGTTGCTTTCCATCTCAACACCCAGCTCAACAATGGTGAGACACCGAAACTGTTTGAAGGCAGTGAAAACTTCAAACGCGATTTCGTTTATGTTGGCGATGTCGCTGCGGTAAACCTGTGGTTCCTGGAAAATGGGGTTTCCGGCATCTTCAACCTCGGTACTGGTCGTGCGGAATCCTTCCAGGCCGTTGCCGATGCGACGCTGGCGTATCACAAAAAAGGCAGCATTGAGTACATTCCGTTCCCGGAAAAGCTGAAAGGCCGCTATCAGGCGTTTACTCAGGCAGATCTGACAAACCTGCGCGCAGCGGGCTATGACAAGCCGTTTAAAACCGTTGCTGAAGGCGTAACGGAATATATGGCCTGGCTGAACCGCGACGCGTAAGAAGAAACATGAAAATACTGGTGATCGGCCCGTCCTGGGTGGGCGACATGATGATGTCGCAAAGTCTCTATCGCACGCTCAAGGCGCGCTATCCCCAGGCGATAATTGACGTGATGGCACCAGCATGGTGTCGTCCGCTGCTGTCGCGTATGCCGGAAGTGAATGAAGCCATCCCGATGCCGCTGGGACACGGCGCGCTGGAGATTGGCGAACGCCGTAAGCTTGGCCACAGCCTGCGGGAAAAGCGTTATGACCGCGCCTATGTGCTGCCTAACTCTTTTAAATCTGCGCTGGTGCCGTTCTTTGCGGGCATTCCCCATCGTACCGGCTGGCGTGGCGAAATGCGCTACGGTCTACTCAATGATGCTCGCGTGCTGAATAAAGAAGCCTGGCCGCTGATGGTCGAGCGCTACGTGGCACTGGCCTACGATAAAGGCGTGATGCTTTCTGCGAAAGATTTACCGCAGCCGCTGTTATGGCCACAACTGCAGGTTAGTGAGGGGGAAAAGTCACTCACCTGCAGTCAGTTCTCGCTCTCAGATGAACGTCCGATTATCGGTTTTTGTCCTGGAGCGGAATTTGGTCCGGCGAAACGCTGGCCGCATTATCACTATGCGGAGCTGGCAAAACAGCTGATCGACGAAGGTCATCAGATTGTACTGTTTGGCTCAGCGAAAGATCATGAAGCCGGTAATGAAATTCTGGCTACGCTAAACACCGAACAGCAGGCATGGTGCTGCAACCTGGCGGGCGAAACGCAGCTGGATCAGGCCGTTATTCTTCTTGCCGCCTGCAAAGCGGTGGTCACCAATGATTCTGGATTGATGCACGTTGCCGCAGCGTTGAATCGACCTCTGGTAGCCTTGTATGGACCAAGTAGCCCGGACTTTACCCCGCCACTTTCCCACAAGGCGCGCGTGATTCGCCTGATTACGGGCTATCACAAAGTGCGTAAGGGCGATGCGGCGCAGGGGTATCACCAGAGCCTGATTGACATCACACCTCAGCGCGTACTGGAAGAACTCAACAACCTGTTGTTACAAGAGGAAGCCTGACGGATGCGGGTTCTGATCGTTAAAACGTCGTCAATGGGCGATGTACTGCATACGTTGCCCGCGCTCACCGATGCGCAGCTGGCGATTCCGGATATTCAGTTTGACTGGGTGGTGGAAGAAGGGTTTGCTCAGATCCCCTCCTGGCATCCGACGGTTAATCGGGTGCTCCCGGTGGCGATTCGCCGCTGGCGTAAAGCCTGGTTTTCAGCACTGATTAAAGCCGAGCGTAAAGCCTTTCGTGATGCGGTTCGTTCACAGCAGTATGACGTGGTAATTGATGCGCAGGGTCTGGTAAAAAGCGCGGCGTTAGTTACGCGTCTGGCACGTGGCATCAAGCATGGTATGGACTGGAGCACGGCCCGCGAGCCGCTGGCAAGCCTGTTTTATAATCGCAAGCATCACATCGCTAAACAGCAGCATGCCGTTGAGCGCACGCGGGAGCTATTCGCGAAAAGCCTGGGATATGCCAAACCGCAGTCGCAGGGTGATTATGCTATCGCTCAGCATTTTCTACATGAACATAATGCCGATGCAGGACAGTATGCCGTGTTTCTGCACGCCACTACGCGTGATGATAAACACTGGCCAGAAGCCAACTGGCGGGAGCTGATTGGCCTGTTAAATAATGCGGGCATACGTATTAAACTGCCCTGGGGGGCCGCCCATGAAGAAGCGCGTGCCAAAAGGTTGGCAGAGGGCTTTCCCTACGTCGATGTTCTGCCACGGATGAGCCTGGAAGAGGTTGCCGGTGTGCTGGCGGGGGCAAAATTTGTTGTGTCGGTTGACACAGGGCTCAGTCATTTAACTGCCGCACTGGATCGCCCCAATATTACGTTGTATGGTCCAACGGACCCTGGGTTGATTGGTGGGTATGGGAAGAATCAATACGCACAGCAGAGTCGTTCCGGGAAGTTGCAGGATCTGGATGCCAGCACCATCAACGCATTATTGCTTGATAATAATTTGCTTTAACTTTAAGAGATGAACCATGCTTCGCCAAAACATGTTTTCTCGCTTTATCGATAATACAAAAAATAATCCATATGATTTTATATATCAGTTATTTTATGCGGGACTCCTTGCCACCCTTGCAATGGTACTCGTCAATCCAGATGAAGCGCTGAAGGTATTTATTGCATGTGCAGCCCTGTCTCTGCCGCTGATTGGCAAAAATATAAAGCATGTGTGCAGTGACAAACAAAACCTGGTTTTGCCTTTTATGTTGCTGCTCTTCGGTTTACTTCAGATTATTTGGGTAGACATATTTAAACAACCCGGCACTACCTTTACAGGCGCCTACCGTTCGTATCAGAACGGTGGCAAAGTCATGATTTTTGCCGCGCTGGTTATGACCGCGTTAACTTCTCGGGCCCCCTGCGCAACCAAAATTCGTCTCACCAGCATCTGGGTGATTCTCACGGCGATTGGCCTGTATCTTTTCGCAGGCTATCAGCTTGCCGGGGCGCCGGACCCTTTGGCCTACCGTGTTGCACTCGGTTTTGAGCGTCAAACCGGCACGGCCTACGCCCTGACATTTATCGCCTTGCTGGCATCTCAGTCCATCATTAACCTGCGTCTAAAGCACACTGTTTCGCTCTACCTGTTACATTTTTTGATATCGCTGGCGGTCATCATCACCACGCAAACTCGGGCAGCTATTCTGGTTTATCCGATACTGAGCATCGGATTATTTTTTATACACTATCGTCATAATCGCACCATGTTATTAAGAGCGCTTCTGGCCTTCGTGATACTGGTAGGGATTGCCGCGATTCCCTTAAAATCAGTGATTGAAAATCGTTACCAGAATTCGATGGCCGATCTGCATTCTTATAGCCAGGACAATAATAATACCTCTATTGGCGCGCGACTGGCGATGCAACGAGCTGGCATTGAAACGGGGAAAGAACATTACTGGGGGCAGTCGCTTGAGTTACGGGGCGCTAAAATCCAGCAACTTGCTGTGCAAGACACCTCGCTGCAAGTGGTGCTTGAGTTCATAAACGTCCATCTACATAACGAAATCGTTGATACATTTTCTCTGAAAGGCCTCCCGGGGGTTATTGTGCTACTCTTGCTCTATAGTGCTATGTTTTTAAGAGCTTATTGGCAACGTAGTCCTCTGTTGTTCGTCATCTCAGGCGCTATTGCTATCTATGGCTTGAGTGATTTATTGCTATATGCCAAAGGTGAAGCCCTGAGCTGCGTGCTGGCGTTATGTGTAGCAGCGATGCTGACATCGAATCCAACGAGAGAACAATGCCATGATTAACGCTTCAGGTTATTTGCTGAGCATTATTATACCTGCATACAACAATGCTGAATTTATCACAGCAACGTTGACGTCTATACATCAGAGTATCACCGACGATGTAGAGATAATAATTGTTAATGATGGTTCAACAGATTTAACTGAAGAATGCATTAATACGTTTTATCGTAATAAAAACTGCAATAACATTAAGTATATAAGTCAAAAAAATCAAGGTGTTGCAATCACTCGCAACGTTGGACTTGCCCATGCAACAGGAAAGTATATTGGTTTTGTCGACAGTGACGACATTGTCTGCCCGAATTATTTCTCAATTCTCCTCCCGAAGCTCAGGGATGAAAAATATGATATTGTCGAATTTAACTTAACCCGGGATATGAACAACCTGTATCAGGGTATCCCTGATATGAGCAGCACCATCACTCAGCACGAAATCACTATAGCAGATGATAACTATAGCCCATTGTTGCCAACATTTCGTGCCGGTCAGTGGCATTTAATGACGAAGATTTTTCATCGTGATGTGATCGGTGATGAGAGATTTGAAGAGCATCGTCGCTATGAAGATGTCATTTTTTGTCCGTTTCAATATTTCAAATGCCATAAGATCTTAAAGATTGAAAATAAACTCTATTACTATCGGGTAAATAACAACAGCATTACCGAGAACATTATTGATAGTGATGCCGATAGTATTTTCTTTGCCATGCGAAAAATGTGCCATTATATCAATGAAAATAGCGCAAAGCGTACTGTTGCTACGTTAATGATTGTCAATTGTTTTTTGGAAGGACGCAAACTTTTACGCAAGAAAAAAGGATATTATCGCTATAATGACAGTATGCTAAATGATATTCAAAACGCCTTAGCATGTAGCGATACGAGAATGATCAAGAAAAAAGTTATCTATAAAATGAAATACCCGCACATCGACCGTTATATTTCTGAGTTACGCTATAAAATAGTAACTGCCTGCAAGGATTTATTCCTTCGAAAGGGATTTTAACATGTTTGATAAAATCAACAGAGTTCTTATTTGCAAGCTAAAATTTTATGGCGACGTATTGTTAATCACCCCGGTCATTGCCAGCATTCAGGCC
Organism: Citrobacter sp. FP75; assembly: GCF_018342065.1. GTDB lineage: Bacteria > Pseudomonadota > Gammaproteobacteria > Enterobacterales > Enterobacteriaceae > Citrobacter. The sequence continues at coordinate 336,172 of NZ_JAFDOE010000004.1, forward strand.
CGCTATCCAAATGCTAAAATTGATCTGCTTCTTTATAAAGATACTAAAGCAATCTTAGCAGCCAATAAAGGCATCAATAATTTTTATCTCATTGAGAAAAAGAAGGGTCTGCTGGCAACTGCAAAAAATTACATGTCAGTACGCCAACAACTGAAAAAAAATCACTATGACCTTATCGTTAATTTAACAGAGCAATGGCCAATTGGTGCACTTGTAGCTTCCTTACATCGTCCTTCCATTGCATTTGAACGTGATAAAAAACTGTGGAACAACCTTTTCTCACGGGTTACACCGTTTACGGGTACACATATTGTTGAGCAAAACCTATCCATTTTAAAAGGCATCGATTTTGACGATACAGAACTAAAGAAAGAAATGTCGCTTTGTTATCGTCATGAAGACTATCAGCATTTAATTTCCCAATTGCCCGCACTACCTTCGCAAAAATATGTTGTTATTCAACCGACTGCGAGACAAGCGTTTAAATGCTGGGATGATGATAAATTCGCACATGTCATAGACCACCTGCATCAACGGGGTCTGCATGTTTATCTTACCTGTGGACCCGCATCAGGTGAGCTACGGCAGGTGAAACGCATCGCTGAACTGTGTCAGGCTTCTCCTGACCTGACTCTGGCAGGTAAAACCACCTTTCTGCAGCTAGCTGCGTTAATTGACCACGCAGTGTTGTATGTTGGCGTCGATTCTGCACCTATGCATATGGCCGCGGCATTAGGAACACCACAGGTCTGTCTGTTTGGTGCCACCAATTACCAACAATGGAAGCCATGGTCAGATAAAGCCGTGTTGATCTGGGCTGGTGATTACCATTCAATGCCTTCCAGGAACGAACTCGACAGATCTAAAAAATACCTGACATGGATACCAGAACAAGCCGTAATTGACGCTATCGATACGGTGCTTCATGATAGTGACACTGACAAAGGTAATGAGAAAGCATAAATGGACAGCCAGAATAACGTTATTAATATTGCTTACTGTACAGATGCCAATTATCTGGAATATGTAGCTGTATCCATTATGTCCGTCATAATGAACAACCCGGTGCAGCCCCTGTCTTTTTTCGTTTTTGTTTATGACGTCACTGACGAAGAAATCAATAAACTGCGTTCAACCAGCGATAAAATTCAGGTTTTCAATATCGATAAGGAAGAGATTGAAAAGTATAACAATGACTTTGCAATCAAACACCTGAACCGTTCAACCTATATGCGTCTGGCCGTACCACGTTTACTTAAAGATAAAGTAGAGCATTTTATCTATTTAGATGCTGACACCCTGTGTTTTGATAAGCTCAATGATATTAACCGCATTGATATCGCCGACGTCATTTGTGCAGTCAGCCATGATTCACTCGATATTCATGATACTAAAAATGCAAGACGTTTAGGTCTCAGTACTAATCATTATTTCAATGCCGGTTTCTTGTATATAAATATTGAAAATTGGATCAAGTACGATATTGAAAATAAAGCAAACACAGTATTATTTGAACAAGGTAAATCCTTACCTTATTTTGATCAAGATGCCCTGAATATTGCAATGGATGGCAACGTTATATTTATCGATAACCGATGGAATTTTTTGTTTAACTGGTTTAACGATCAGCAAAAAGAGACCTTCTTCTACCAAAAAGATATCCTGCCGCGCATTATCCATTTCACCGGAGGAAGGAAGCCCTGGTATAAAGAACATATCGGGCTTTCGCAGCAACTTTATCTTTTCTACCATCATTTCACGCCATGGCGAAACACAGAAATGCGTTCTTATGCTCCACGTATGAGGCCTACTGATTATCGGGTGTACTCGCGCCAGGAAGCCAAAAAGGGGAATTATTGCGCTTCTATCAGATGGTATGTGAAATACCTGAAAACAAAACTGCGTTAATAAAAAACTCCCTAACGGGAGTTTTTTTACTTACTTTTTAACTTTTCCAGTAAATAACCAATATAGCTAATCACTGAGGCACAATACTTTCCTTGCAATCTTTCATGCCGAGATTTCTTTTTATACTGCTTCGGCGTCCTGGCAGGTAACAACGGAACATCCGCCCAAGGAGAAGCTTTCCACGCCTCAACAAAGTACTGGGCAGAAGGATAGTTAGCCCAGGAATTCCATGGCTTTGTTACGCCAACATAATGTATAAGAATAGTGTCGTGCGTGATAAAATCTTTATATTGCGAAATATCCTTGCTCTTTAGCTCTTGTTTAATACCATAAATAGCGTTAAATTTTCTCGGTAAAAATATAACCTTCTTCAAGAAAAGAATATTTAGAACATCCTGATCAGGGAAAGATAGCTTATTGTTCTTATCCAATAAAATGTCAAAAGCTGCGTTGATAAAATTCTTTTCTTTCCATTTTTTCAGATTTGCATAAATAACACCAGAATTGAAATACTCACTATTTTCCTTAATATTTCTGGCAGGACTATCATCAACGTCTGTTACTACTGCAGCAACATGCTCACTAAGATTTATTTGAGTCAACTCAAAGAGTGACCCTTTACACATCACATCTGCATCAATGTATAAAAGTGAGTCTATTTTTTCACCAAGATATTCAAAAGCAATAAATCTAAAATACATTGCATGTGACCAGGCATGGCCACTTGGCAATACTTTTAGGCCATCGGAGTCCATCACATAAATTGAGATATTAGTAGAGAACTGCTCTGCTAATCTGGCGACCTTTTGTTGATAGTCATCATCGACATAATCAGTAAAAAGGTGAAAATGTATATTTAATTCTTTATTATGCAACAGTACAGATGTCATCGAAATCGCAGCACCAAACATAAAGTTCTTATCCACCCCCCAGGCAATATTGAGTTGTGGTTTTTGTTCAGTTGGTGCTTGATTAAAATCAAGTATCTTTTTTATAGACTGATGACAATCAAATTTCATTCGCTACACCTATTTAATTTCATTATAAAAAACTGCTATTTTTAATCTCAGTGTAATTTAGAACTGTGTAACTTATTTTTTATATACATAACATGACTCAAAACTGAACGAATATACTTCCGTTGCACTTTTTCATGTCGTGATTTACGTTTATATAGTTTCGCAGTGTTTGCATTCAGTAAATCTTTTTCCGCCCATGCTGACTTTTTATACGCATCAATAAAAAATTTAGCAACTGGGTACTTCGCCCATGTATGCCATGGTTTTGTTACGCCGACATAGTGTATTAATACTGTATCATCGGTAATATAATCCTGATAAATTTTATCATTCTTATTTTTCAGCTCCTGATCCACACCGTATATACAGTTAAAATCTCTTCTCAGGAAAATGACATTCCCCACGAATAATATATTTAAAACATCTTGATCGAAATAAAGGAGTTCCTTTTGGCGCTCTTCTAATATTGAAAAAGCCTTGGTCAGCAGCTGTTGCTCGCGCCAAACTTCGAGGTTCGCAAACACCACACCAGAGTTAAAGTATCCATTACTCAGTTCAGGAATACCGAGCCTGTTACCGGATTTGATACGAACTTCATCGATATCATTGATGACAGCGGCATATTCTCCACAGAAATTAACCTCGGTAAACTCTCGTAGAGAACCTTTACAAATAACATCGGCATCAAGATACAGTACGGAGCTTAATTCTGCGCTTAAATACTCAAATGCAAAATAACGGTAGTACATTGCATAAGTCCATGCTTTGGTACTCGGCAGTTCGCGAAATGCCGTATTCTCAAACACAAGAATAGTCACTGTTGTGCTGTACATTTGGGTCAATCGTTTTACGCTTTCCAGATAGTCATCATCTATATAGTCTGTTGCTATATAGAAATGAACATCAATATCAGGATTATTCACCAATACCGAGGTCATCGAGATACCAGAACCAAATAAAAAATTACGATCGACGCCATACGCAATATTTAATTTTCTTTTATTTTCATGCGTAGAGCTGCCAATCACGTGCTTTTGAATAATTACTTTCTGGAAATCAATGTTCATAATAAAATGGCCTCAAAATTCATATATATTCTATAGCGCTTTTCTTATTGTTCTGTGCTTTATTTTTTGCGCTTTCGTGACAGCTTGTTCAAACAACTTAACTTCCTGACGGATGATTTCGCGTAGTGGCATTGCGAAATAAACACGTAAGAACCGATAGATATCTCTCGATGTCAGCCCGATTTCAAGTGATGAAAAATAGAGCCCAATCAAATCTTTATCTCGCCAACGGCGCGGTACATGTTGACGTATTTGCGCACGATGCAGATCGATCACCGAGAGTTTGATATCCGCAATATCCGCTGGCATCGGTTGTTGGAGTAGGAAATGACAGATATAGCAATCCCGATGATTCACTCCACCGCGATGCATTTTACCCACCATTTCTGCCAGACGGGTAATAATGGTCCGTTTTAATACAAAATCAGGACGTTCCACATCCCAATTTGCGCAAAAATCTTCGAGGCTGATTGCCGGGGAAAGATCTTCCGTGATGATAAATGATGTGCGCTCTAATGGATTAAGCCCTTTCTGGCCAAATGCCACGCCGGTCATGGTATCGACATTCAGCGCTTTCAAACGGTGAATCGCTAACCATTCCCGGTCAGCACCAAGTACGGGCATGCGTAAAGAAATCAGGTTTTTCACGACTTCTTTTAGCGTGGTTCCATGATGATACTTAAGAAAATATCCTTTACCCATCATTTCAAAACGCAGAGTACGTCGCGTTTCCAACGCGCGAAAGACCTCACCATCTAATTTAGTGACTTCTGTGAACGGGTCTTTTCCCTGCCACTGCGTGGCAAATGGCTCTTTTAATTCAATCATTCTCAAAACCTAAAATGATATCTGCAGCCCTGTCAGCCAGGCTGTAGAGATCTTCTGTATCAGCAAAATGCTGCGCATTGCCGGCCCAGCGGCTTCTCTGTTCATTGCTTTGCAACGCATCCAAAAGTGCTGTGTTCAAATTATTCTGCTCAAACGGTTCAGGAATAACCACGCCGCATTGGGCTGCATTAATATAGTCAGCATACCCGCATACCTCAGTGGTTAACACCGGCAATCCTGCCACCACAGCCTCTAGCAATACAATGCCAGCAGCTTCCTGGACGGCAGGGTGTAGCAATAAATCGGCAGCAGACATCAACTCAGCAATATCGTCTCGACCAGAGAAGAACTGTACGTGTTTCTCAATACCGAGTTGGCGAGCCTGAGCACGATAACGATCGGCTTTATCCTGACCAACCACCATCAACCGCGTACGCTGGCGTAGGGGTTCAGGTAAAGATGCCAGCGCCTGCAACGTTCTCGGCACACCTTTACGTTTGAAATCTGAGCCCACTTGCAGAAGAAAGAATTGATCCAGGCCAATATCATTTTTTTCCCTGACAATCTGCCTGCTGTTTTCAGGCTGCTGACTGTACTTTCGGTCAGGGTAAATACCCGGTGGTAAAATGCGAAAACGTGGCTCTTCTGTATGATAATGATGTTTAAAATCGCCAATTTGTTTATTGGTTAACATCAGTAAGGTGGTGTGCGAACCTTGCTGAAATACCGCCTTTTCAAAAGAGGCATAATGCCGATACCGTCGCGTCAGCTTGTAAAAAAAACCTTTTTCACGGGCAACTTTTTCGGCATAACAGACGTCAGCGGCATAATACACATCCAGTCCAGGCATTTTATTAAAGCCAACTACGCGATCAACAGGATGTTGGCTCAAATACCGTTGGACCCATTGATGATATTGCTCATTTTTCCCATGGTTGGTTCTGGATGTAACGGGAACGAGTATAATTTCAAGGTCTTCAGGGCGCTCACCCTGCCATTGCTGGGTGAAGACCTGAACATGATGCCCACGTGCAGCAACCGTCTGCGCAACCCGCAGAAAATCACGCTGCAATCCACCATAAGGAAAATACTTGTACAAACAAAAAGCAATGATCATGCATTAATATCCGCATCGCGTCGCCAGGCATACCAGGCTGATACATAAGGGTGCTGTAATCCTTGATCGCGCTACTCAAAGATTACTCCACATGCTTCGAAGCGTTGATGGCTGCCAGCTACCAGAAATTGCGCAGTAGTATATCATTGATTATCACTCAATCCGAACTGAATATTTTTTGAACAAAAAATTAAATTAAACATAAAAAACAATAAGATAATGTCAATCCATTTTCAACGAAACAGTCGTATCGCACGAGAGGTTAAGTCTTAAAATTAAACGTAAGTAGTTTTTTGAAAAGACCACTCACTAAAGCAATGCCTTGCCAACACAAGCGTTTTGATACGACCTGGATAAAAATGATGGTAAAGCCACAGTTAAATACATAGAATCCCCAGCACATCCCTAAGTCAGCTACTATTATGCTCGAATTGCTTTACACCGCCCTTTTCTACCTTATTCAGCCCTTGATCTGGATACGGCTTTGGGTGCGCGGGCGTAAGGCTCCGGCCTACCGTAAACGCTGGGGTGAACGCTACGGTTTTTACCGCCGTCCGCTGAAACCAGGCGGCATCATGCTTCATTCTGTTTCCGTGGGCGAAACGCTGGCGGCGATCCCTTTGGTCCGTGCCCTGCGGCATCGTTACCCTGACTTACCAATCACAGTTACCACCATGACGCCAACGGGCTCAGAGCGCGTCCAGTCTGCGTTTGGCGCTGACGTTCAGCACGTCTATTTACCTTACGATTTACCTGATGCGCTCAACCGTTTCCTGAATAAAGTTGACCCCAAGCTGGTGTTAATCATGGAAACCGAGCTATGGCCAAATCTCATTGCTGCGCTACACAAACGCCATATCCCCCTGGTTATCGCCAACGCCCGTCTTTCAGCCCGCTCGGCCGCTGGCTACGCGAAACTGGGTAAATTTGTTGGCAGATTGCTACGTCGCATTACGCTTATTGCTGCACAAAATGAAGAAGATGGCGCACGCTTTATTACGCTTGGCGCAAAAAGCAATCAGGTAACCGTCACCGGCAGTCTGAAATTTGATATTTCCGTTACCCCGCAGCTGGCCGCTAAAGCGATCACGCTACGTCGTCAGTGGGCGCCACATCGCCCGGTATGGATTGCCACCAGTACACACGACGGCGAAGAAAGCATTATCATCGCCGCGCATCAGGCATTATTAAATCAGTTCCCGAATCTGTTACTGATTCTGGTTCCCAGACATCCTGAACGTTTTCCGGATGCCATTAACCTCGTACATCAGGCTGGGCTAAGCTATACCACACGGTCTTCGGGAGAAGTCCCGTCTGCAGGTACCCAGGTGGTTATCGGCGATACGATGGGTGAGCTGATGCTGCTATATGGAATTGCTGACCTGGCTTTCGTCGGGGGTTCACTGGTTGAACGTGGGGGTCATAACCCATTAGAAGCTGCGGCGCATGCCATTCCTGTGCTGATGGGGCCGCATACTTTTAATTTTAAAGATATTTGCGCCCGGCTGGAGCAGGCAAGTGGGCTGATCACCGTTACCGACGCCACCACGTTGGTGAAAGAGATCTCGTCGTTGCTGACCGATTCAGATTATCGTAATTTCTATGGTCGTCATGCGGTCGAAGTACTGTATCAAAACCAGGGCGCGCTACAGCGTCTGCTGCAGCTGCTGGAACCTTACCTGCCACACAAAACGCATTGAGGGTTGTCATGCAAAAACGGGCGATTTATCCAGGAACCTTCGATCCCATCACTAACGGTCACATTGATATCGTGACACGCGCCACGCAAATGTTCGATCACGTTATCCTGGCTATTGCTGCAAGTCCCAGCAAAAAACCGCTGTTCACGCTTGAAGAACGCGTTGCGCTGGCGCAGCAGTCAACGGCACATCTCGGCAATGTGGAAGTCCTGGGATTTAGCGATTTAATGGCAAATTTTGCCCGCGATAAGCAGGCAAACGTTCTGATTCGTGGCCTACGTGCAGTGGCGGATTTTGAGTATGAAATGCAGCTGGCGCATATGAATCGCCACCTGATGCCGCAGCTGGAAAGCGTCTTTTTGATGCCGTCCAAAGAGTGGTCATTTATCTCATCATCGCTGGTTAAAGAAGTCGCCCGCCACCAGGGAGATGTGACCCACTTCTTACCGGCAAACGTTCATCAGGCGTTAATGGACAAACTAAAGTAAACGCGTTATCTGCCCTATTTCTGACAGCGGCGACAATAGAACGTCGTGCGCTGGGCGTGCTTAGTCGCAACGATTGGCGCGCCGCATGCGCGGCAAGGCTCGCCTTCTCGCCCATAGACCTGTAACTCTTGTGCAAAATAGCCCGGCTTGCCGTCACTTTGCAGAAAATCCTTCAGCGTTGTCCCGCCCTGCTCAATTGAGCGCAGTAAAACGGCCTTGATGACGCGCACTAACAATTCACACTCAGATGCTGACAACGACGATGCCAGACGGTCAGGGTGGATGCCAGCCGCAAACAGCGACTCGCTGGCATAGATGTTACCCACGCCCACCACCAGTTTGTTGTCCATCAGCCAGGGTTTAATCGCCGTTTTCTTCTTCGCGCATTTCTGCTGGAGATAACGGGCGTTGAAATCGTCGCTCAACGGCTCCGGGCCAAGATGCGCGAGAACGTTGTGTCCTGCCAGTTCTTTGGTCCATAGCCAGGCGCCAAAACGCCGCGGATCGGTGTAGCGCAGAACTTTGCCATTGCTCATCACCAAATCCACATGGTCATGCTTTTCCGCCGGACGTTCTTCAGGAAGGATACGCAAACTGCCCGACATGCCCAGGTGAATGATAATCCAGCCATCTGCCAGCTCTAACAGCAGATATTTCGCGCGGCGCTGTACGCTAAGCACAGGCTTATCACTAAGACGATAGATTTCTTCTGATACCGGCCAGCGCAGACGACCATTACGCACAATGGCGTGCAGGATCGTCGCTCCAACAAGATGCGGCTCAATACCACGGCGACTGGTTTCGACTTCAGGTAATTCAGGCATAGCATCTCCGGCGGTGTATCAGATCTCAATAATATGGGGACGGCCAGAAAACAAAAAACCCCGCCGAGGCAGGGTTTTTCTTTACATCAAAGCGGAAATTATTTGATTTTCGCTTCTTTGTATAAAACGTGCTGACGGACAACTGGATCGAATTTTTTCAGTTCCAGTTTTTCCGGCTTAGTACGCTTGTTCTTCGTGGTGGTGTAGAAGTGACCAGTACCAGCAGAAGAAACCAGCTTGATTTTCTCACGAATACCTTTAGCCATGATTTATTTCCTCTTAGTACTTAGTACTTTTCGCCACGGGCACGCAGTTCAGACAGAACTGTTTCGATGCCTTTCTTATCAATTACACGCATACCTTTAGCAGATACACGCAGGGTGACAAAACGCTTCTCGCTCTCAACCCAAAAACGGTGAGAGTGCAGATTAGGCAGGAAACGGCGTTTAGTCGCGTTCAGTGCGTGGGAACGGTTGTTACCGGTCACCGGACGCTTGCCAGTAACTTGGCAGACTCGGGACATGTCTATTCTCCAAAAATCAAATTAGCTCGAGCTTCGTATGGGGTATCGGCGCCTCGTCAGGCTTTACAGCCCGGTCATCGCATAGTTCTAAGTGAACTCTCGATTGCCAGGCCCAAATGCCAAACCCGAGATTCTCAAAGGTGGCGTAGTATACGCTGAGTCAGCGATGTGCTCAAGTCCCGAACAGACAAAGATCCCGATGGATCGCGTAAAGTGCGTTAAATCCAACCACGTTCTGCAAAAGAAACGTACTCTCCGCGCCCAATGACGAGATGATCAAGCACCCGAACATCCATGAACTGACAGCATTTCACCACACGCTCGGTGATGAGTTTATCTGCTTTGCTCGGCTCTGCACACCCCGAAGGGTGATTATGCGCAAGGATCAGCGCTGACGCATTCATTTTTATCGCCTCGCGGACAATTTCTCGCGGATGTACCTCAACATGACTCAAGGTGCCAGAAAAAAGCGTACTGTGTTTAATCACGCGATGCTGGGCATCAAGAAAGATCACCAGAAAGATCTCCCGTTCTTCTTGCGAGAGCTGACTTTGCAGAAACTCACGCACCATTTCCGGGCTCAGTAGCGAACGCTCCTCCATCACACGCACGTTATAGTAACGTTTTGCCAGTTCAGCAATGCCTTTTAGCTGGGAATACTTCGCCACCCCCATGCCTTGAACCTGGCTAAAATCCATGTAATCAGCCGACAACAAGCCATAAAGAGAACCAAAATGTTGCAGTATCTCTTTTGCCAGCGTCAAAACACCTGTACCCCGCGATCCGGTACGTAAGAAAAGTGCCAATAGCTCAACATCTGTAAGCGATTCAACCCCTAAAGCCATCATCTTTTCCCTGGGCATCAAATATTCCATCTCTTCCATGCTTCCCCTCCTTTAGTGCTCAGATGGTTGCATAACGCCAACCACGAAGCGACGCACTGTTTTCACTTCTTCGTGATGCCTCGCAAAGTGAAGCGCCGGCAAAAGCACGACTCATTGCGGATTGTGATAAAATATCCGCCTTCTGGTGAAACCCAACAGGAAAGATCATGATGAGCCTGGCCGGTAAAAAAATCGTACTTGGCGTCAGTGGCGGCATCGCTGCATACAAAACTCCCGAGCTGGTACGCCGTTTACGGGAACGTGGCGCAGACGTTCGCGTGGCAATGACCGAAGCGGCAAAAGCCTTTATTACGCCCCTGAGCTTACAGGCAGTTTCGGGCTATCCCGTTTCCGACAGCCTGCTTGACCCCGCCGCAGAAGCCGCGATGGGTCATATTGAACTGGGGAAATGGGCCGATTTAGTTATCCTTGCACCCGCCACGGCAGATCTGATTGCGCGTATTGCCGCAGGCATGGCCAACGATCTGGTTTCAACGATCTGCCTGGCAACGCCAGCGCCTGTTGCCGTACTGCCAGCAATGAACCAGCAGATGTACCGCGCCGCCGCGACGCAGCACAATCTGAGCGTTCTCTCGTCACGTGGCTTGCTCATCTGGGGACCAGACAGCGGCAGCCAGGCCTGTGGCGATGTTGGTCCTGGGCGTATGCTGGATCCGTTAACAATTGTGGATCTGGCGGCGGAGCATTTCTCGCCTGTCAACGATTTGCAACATCTGAACATCATTATTACAGCGGGTCCTACACGCGAACCACTTGATCCCGTGCGCTACATTTCCAACCACAGCTCCGGGAAGATGGGTTTCGCCATCGCCGCTGCCGCAGCAAAGCGTGGCGCTAACGTCACGCTGGTATCAGGTCCGGTTTCGTTACCCACACCGCCTTTTGTCCAGCGTGTTGATGTGATGACGGCGCTGGAAATGGAAGCTGCCGTGCAATCAGCAGTGCAGCATCAGCATATCTTTATCGGCTGCGCCGCCGTTGCTGATTATCGCGCTGAAACCGTAGCCCGTGAAAAAATCAAAAAGCAGGCGACGCAGGGTGATGAATTAACAGTAAAAATGGTCAAAAACCCGGACATCATCGCCGGTGTTGCCGCACTGGATGCTAACCGTCCTTTTGTCGTTGGGTTTGCCGCCGAAACAAATAATGTGGAAGAATATGCCCGGCAAAAACGCATCCGCAAAAACCTTGATGTGATCTGTGCGAACGATGTTTCGCTGTCTACTCAAGGATTTAACAGCGACAGCAACGCATTACACCTTTTCTGGCAGGATGGAGATAAAGTCTTACCGCTTGAGCGCAAAGAACTCCTGGGCCAATTATTACTCGACGAGATCGTGACCCGTTATGATGAAAAAAATCGACGTTAAGATTCTGGACCCGCGCGTAGGGCAACAATTTCCACTCCCGACGTACGCCACTTCTGGCTCTGCCGGACTTGACCTGCGCGCCTGTCTTGATGACGCCGTAGAACTGGCCCCTGGCGCAACCACATTGGTGCCAACCGGGTTAGCCATTCATATCGCCGATCCCTCGCTGGCAGCAGTGATGCTACCGCGCTCCGGGTTGGGCCATAAGCACGGTATTGTGCTCGGCAACCTGGTAGGTTTGATTGATTCCGACTATCAGGGTCAGTTGATGGTATCTGTCTGGAACCGTGGCCAGGACAGCTTCACTATCGAACCGGGCGAGCGTATTGCACAGATGGTCTTTGTACCCGTCGTGCAGGCCGAATTTAATCTGGTGGAAGAGTTTGAAGCCACCGATCGTGGCGAAGGCGGCTTCGGCCATTCCGGGCGCAAGTAACCCGTAGAGAACCATCCCACAGCGTAATAACGCAATAACATACCGCAAACAGCCGTTTGCGGTCGCTGTGTGGATGCCTGCCTGGCAAGTGCTTATTTTCAGGGGTATTTTGTAACATGGTAGAAAAACAAACTGCGAAAAGGAATCGTCGCGAAGAAATACTTCAGTCGCTGGCGCTGATGCTGGAATCCAGTGATGGAAGCCAGCGCATTACGACAGCAAAACTGGCAGCCTCTGTTGGCGTATCCGAAGCGGCATTGTATCGCCATTTTCCCAGCAAGACCCGCATGTTCGATAGCCTGATTGAGTTTATCGAAGACAGTCTGATTACCCGTATCAATCTGATTCTGAAAGATGAAAAAGACACCAGCGCGCGTCTGCGTCTGATCGTATTGCTGATTTTAGGGTTTGGTGAACGTAATCCTGGTCTGACGCGCATTCTGACCGGTCACGCCCTGATGTTTGAGCAAGATCGTCTGCAGGGACGCATTAACCAGCTGTTTGAGCGCATCGAGGCCCAGTTGCGCCAGGTTCTACGAGAAAAAAGAATGCGTGAAGGCGAAGGTTACGTCATGGATGAAACGCTGCTGGCCAGCCAGTTACTGGCTTTCTGCGAAGGCATGCTGTCTCGTTTTGTCCGTAGCGAATTTAAATACCGCCCAACGGACGATTTTGACATCCGCTGGCCGTTAGTGGCTGCTCAATTGCAGTAACACTGTTGCCCGATGGCGCTGCGCCTATCGGGCAATTGATTTACACTCCAAACTCTTCGCGATACGCCCGCACAGCGGCCAGATGCTCTGCCATCTCTGGCTTCTCTTCCAGATACGCAATCAGGTCTTTCAGAGTAATGATTGAAATAACCTTGCAGCCATAATCACGTTCCACTTCCTGGATAGCGGAAATCTCACCACGGCCCCGTTCCTGACGATCGAGAGAAATCAGTACTCCAGCCAACGTCGCGCCATTCGCCTGGATTATCTCCATAGACTCACGAATTGCCGTACCGGCGGTTATCACGTCATCCACCAGCATTACACGCCCCTGTAATGCGCTACCGACAAGATTGCCACCTTCACCGTGGGTCTTCGCCTCTTTACGGTTAAAGCAGTACGGCAAATCTAAATCGTGGTGTTCCGCCAGCGCAACGGCGGTCGTCGTAGCAATGGGAATACCTTTGTACGCCGGGCCAAACAGCAAATCGAAATCAATGCCGGAATCCACCAGCGCTTCGGCATAAAAACGGCCTAACAGTGCCAGGTCGCGCCCGGTATTAAACAGCCCGGCGTTGAAGAAATAGGGGCTCTTGCGCCCGGATTTCAGCGTAAATTCGCCAAACTTTAGTACCTGCTTGCTAAGCGCAAACTCAATAAACTGGCGCTGATACGGTTTCATGGATTCGCTCCTCATCTCACTTTATTACAGACAAAAAAAAAGGCGACTCATCGGTCGCCTTTAAAATCAATTTTCTAACGCCGCTTTCTGCGTCGCTACAATGGATTCGATTCCCCCTCGGGCCAGCGCCAGTAGGGTGAGAAGTTCTTCATGAGTGAACGGCTCACCTTCCGCCGTGCCCTGCACTTCAATAATGCGACCGTCTTCGGTCATCACCACGTTCATGTCAGTTTCTGCCGCAGAGTCTTCAACGTACTCCAGATCGCAGAGCGCTTCGCCATTCACAATACCCACAGACACCGCAGCGACCATTCCTTTCATTGGGTTGGTTTTCAGTTTTCCGCTGGCGACAAGTTTATTCAGCGCATCTGCCAGTGCAACGCAAGCACCGGTAATCGATGCAGTACGGGTACCGCCGTCCGCCTGAATGACGTCGCAATCCAGGGTAATAGTGAATTCACCGAGCGTCTTCAGATCAACAGCTGCACGCAGTGCACGGGCGATCAGACGCTGAATTTCCATGGTACGACCGCCCTGCTTACCTTTTGCCGCTTCACGCGCGTTACGGGTATGGGTGGCGCGTGGCAACATGCCATATTCTGCGGTGATCCAGCCCTGGCCCTGGCCTTTCAGAAAGCGCGGTACGCCTTCATCTATAGAAGCGGTGCACAGCACTTTGGTATCACCAAATTCGACCAGCACAGAGCCTTCAGCGTGTTTTGTATAATTACGGGTCAGGGTGACGGGACGCACCTGGTTGGCACTACGACCTGCTGGACGCATGATAAAATCTCCGGCTTGAAACGAATGTGGCTGCGCATTATACGGAGTTCCGACTGTTATTCCTATCCTGACAAGACAGGGATGGCTATAATCCTTCCATCTTATTTTTAAAAACAGGAACGTCTATGATCCGCAGCATGACCGCCTACGCCCGGCGTGAAATCAAGGGTGAATGGGGTAGCGCTACCTGGGAAATGCGCTCGGTAAACCAGCGTTATCTGGAAACCTATTTTCGTCTGCCGGAACAGTTCCGTAGTCTTGAACCTGTTGTACGTGAACGCATCCGCACGCGTCTGACACGCGGTAAAATCGAATGTACGCTGCGTTTTGAGCCTGATGCCAGCGCACAAGGTGAGCTGCTGCTGAATGAAAAGCTCGCTAAACAACTCGTCACCGCCGCAAACTGGGTCAAAATGCAGAGCGATGAAGGTGAAATTAATCCGGTTGATATCCTGCGTTGGCCAGGCGTAATGGCAGCACAGGAACAAGACCTGGATGCCATTACCGCTGAGATCCTTGCCGCGCTTGACGGTGCGTTGGATGATTTTATCGTCGCTCGTGAAACCGAAGGCCAGGCGCTGAAAGCGTTAATCGAACAACGTCTGGAAGGCGTCAGCACCGAAGTGGCGAAAGTCCGCGCGCATATGCCGGAAATCCTGCTGTGGCAGCGTGAACGTCTGGTTGCTAAACTGGAAGACGCCCAGGTTCAGCTGGAAAATAACCGCCTTGAACAAGAGCTGGTGCTGATGGCACAGCGCATCGATGTGGCGGAAGAGCTAGATCGTCTGGAAGCCCACGTTAAAGAAACCTACAACATCCTGAAGAAAAAAGAGGCGGTTGGCCGTCGTCTGGACTTTATGATGCAAGAATTCAATCGTGAGTCGAACACTCTGGCTTCCAAATCCATCAATGCCGAAGTCACTAACTCAGCCATTGAGCTGAAGGTATTGATCGAACAAATGCGCGAGCAGATCCAGAACATCGAGTAAGCCATTTCCCCACGTAGCCCGTCGATAAGCGGCGGCGCTACGTGTATTTTTCAGCTGTCAGTCTCTTTCACCGTCACTTCAGATTATATTTTCTCATCATTTATTATCACTATTTATAATTTAAAGTGCATACCGTCTGGTATTTTTACTCAATTCGCATTAGCCATAATTATTAAAATCGCTTCACCTTAGAAAATCTCAATCGTGACAACGCGCACAAATCGCTAAGCTTAGCCCCCAGAAAATCAGGGGAAATACATGCTGTTACACGTTTTATACTTAATTGGCATCACTGCTGAAGCCATGACGGGCGCACTGGCGGCGGGTCGTCGTCGCATGGACACATTTGGCGTCATTATTATTGCCACCGCGACAGCCATTGGCGGCGGGTCCGTACGTGACATTCTTCTTGGCCATTACCCTCTCGGTTGGGTCAAACACCCCGAGTACGTCATAATCGTGGCGACCGCCGCGGTGCTTACCACGATTATTGCTCCCGTCATGCCCTATCTGCGCAAAATATTCCTCGTACTGGACGCGCTGGGACTGGTGGTCTTCTCAATTATCGGCGCGCAGGTTGCACTGGATATGGGACACGGGCCGATCATTGCCGTTGTTGCTGCCGTCACTACCGGTGTCTTTGGTGGCGTGTTACGCGACATGTTCTGCAAACGTATTCCGCTCGTGTTCCAGAAAGAACTGTATGCCGGAGTGTCATTTGCCGCTGCGGTGTTGTACATCGTGCTACAACATTATGTTTCCAACCACGATGTAGTGGTTATCTCCACCCTGCTTTTCGGTTTTACCGCGCGATTACTGGCACTGCGCCTGAAGTTAGGACTGCCGGTATTTTATTATCGCCATGAAGGCCATTAAGGCATAAAACCGGTAATACGCTGAGCGGCTAACCAGTTGCTCAGCGCGTTGACTTCCCGATTATCCCGCCACTGAATCATCTGCCTGGTACGACGTTCCCCCATTGATGGAAGCTGGCGCCAACTGCTTTCGTCGCGTGCCTGTAATTGCTGCCACGAACTATCACGACTGGCATTTAGCGTCGCCTGCGTTAACGGTACCCCCATGGCGCTTATCCAGCGAGTAAAAGGACGCTGGCGTGACAGGTTGAACTGATACCACAACTTCCCTCCTCTGCTTATCCCAAGTGCAGACTGTAATTGCTCCTGGGTTAACGCCAGCCAGGAAAAAATATGCTCAAAACGATACACCTGATGAAGTTCCCGCCATCCCGCTTCGCCGATCCCCTCAATATCAAGTACTTCTTTTGCACTCAGCCAGGCCAGTCGGGCAATAAACTGTTCCTGGCACTCCGGCGTGCCATAAAAACAGCTCAATGAATTGAAGTGCCCTTTTGGTGGCGTGGGTTTAGTACGCTGGGTGCTACGCCAGACAACCTCATCGATGCGGGGAATACCCTGCCCGGCCAGACTTATCAGAAGATGATCGCCTGGGGCAATATCCCATTCGTCCCAACGCCGTACAGAGCCGACATTGACGCGCTGCACCCGTTTATCATCCAGCATGACGGGTGCCAGTATAGCGACCACGGCAATTTTCCCACTTTTACCGACAGAGAACTGAATATCCGTGACCTCTGACACCCGGGATACCGGAGAATACTTCCAGGCCACCAGCCAGTCTCCTTGTCCGGGTAACCAGTTTCGCGCTTGCGGTTCTTTTCCCATGCGCACCACCACGCCATCCGTCACGAAAGGTAATTCAGTGCTCCACCAGCGTGCACGGGCGCGCTCGACCTCATCGGCATCTTTCACGGACAGGGTATAGCGTTGAGTAAAGCCGAATCCTGCATCAGCAAGCAGCCTGAGTCTTTCCGGCATGACCGCCGGACCATCTGGCCAGGCCCAGATGAAAATGGCCAGGGAACGCAGCAACTCAGAGTCACCCTGGCGCATCATCATTCCGGCCACCTTCGAGCGGGCATTCATTCCACCACTCTGTTGTTGGATGTGCTGCTCTTGCAGCAAAAATATCTCCCCTTGCAGCGTGCTGTTCGCCAGCAGACCTTTGGTGGTATGCGGTACTGAAGGGATCAGGAGAACTTTTTGCGTCCAGTCTTCACCTTTTAGTCCATTTCCGCGGCTAATCGCCCTGATCAGATTGCCATTCCGATAAACCAGCGTTACCGCAACTCCGTCGACCTTCGGTTGCACCCATATATCGCTGCGGTTACGCAACCATTGCTGCACAGCTTGCTTATCGGCAAGTTTACGGACACCGGTGTGGGGAACAGGATGCGATATCGTCCCGTTAATCGGTGGGGTAGACGGGTCTACCTGGGCATCCTCACCAAAACAGCGCTGCCATTGCGTTAACTGCGCATTGAGCTGGTCATAAACACCATCGTCAACGACGCTGATTCCTTGTTGCCAGTAGCTGGTATCCCACTGGGTTATCTGCTGTTGTAGTCGTGAAATTTCCTCGTTTGCCCGGGCTGGTGACCAGACGGGACACGCCGCCCATACCGGCAAGTGCCATATCAGTAAAATCAGCACCATGCTTTTCCATAACCCCATTGCCACCTCCATGAACAATACGTTGCCCGGCAGGTATAGCGCGAAGTAGCAGAGAAACAGAGGGGTAAAAATTCATCGTACGAGCGGCTTTCCGGACATTTTTACTTGTTGCAGCAAATCCCCTATAAAACAGGAAAAAGATACGCAAAACGCAATAATCCTGCGCAAAAAGTGTGACAAGGGCTACGTCACATAGCGGCTACGTGTATAATAAGCCCGTATGTAGGCTCTCTTTCGACAATCACATACATAAGATACTCATGGCTCAAGGCACGCTTTATATTGTTTCTGCCCCCAGTGGCGCGGGTAAATCCAGCCTGATTCAGGCTTTATTAAAAACCCAACCGTTGTATGACACCCAGGTTTCTGTTTCGCACACCACGCGCGCTCCGCGTCCGGGGGAAGTGCATGGCGAACACTATTTTTTTGTGAACCATGATGAATTCAGAACCATGATTGGCAGAGATGCGTTCCTGGAACACGCTGAGGTATTCGGCAATTACTACGGCACCTCGCGTGAGGCAATTGAGCAAGTACTGGCATCGGGCGTCGATGTTTTTTTAGATATCGACTGGCAAGGTGCGCAGCAAATTCGTGAAAAAATGCCGCATGCACGCAGTATTTTTATTTTGCCACCTTCTAAGATTGAGCTAGACCGCCGCCTGCGTGGCCGTGGTCAGGATAGCGAAGAAGTTATCGCAAAACGTATGGCGCAAGCTGTTGCAGAAATGAGCCATTACGCCGAATATGATTATCTGATTGTGAATGATGACTTCGATACTGCCCTGGGCGATTTGAAAACAATCATTCGCGCCGAACGTCTGCGCATGAGCCGCCAAAAGCAGCGTCATGACGCTTTAATCAGCAAACTGTTGGCAGACTGAACCCACATTCAGTATCATGCCCAGTCATTTCTTCACCTGTGGAGCATTTTAAGTATGGCACGCGTAACTGTTCAGGACGCTGTAGAGAAAATTGGTAACCGTTTTGACCTGGTACTGGTCGCCGCGCGTCGCGCTCGTCAGATGCAGACTGGCGGAAAGGATCCGCTTGTACCGGAAGAAAACGATAAAACTACCGTAATCGCGCTGCGCGAAATCGAAGAAGGTCTGATCAACAACCAGATCCTCGACGTACGTGAGCGCCAGGAACAGCAAGAGCAGGAAGCCGCTGAATTACAAGCCGTTACCGCAATTGCTGAAGGTCGTCGTTAATCACAAAGCGGGTCGCCCTTGTATCTGTTTGAAAGCCTGAATCAACTGATTCAAAACTACCTGCCGGAAGACCAGATTAAGCGTCTTCGGCAGGCGTATCTCGTTGCACGTGACGCTCACGAGGGCCAGACACGTTCAAGCGGTGAACCCTATATCACGCACCCGGTAGCAGTAGCCTGCATTCTGGCCGAGATGAAACTCGACTATGAAACGCTGATGGCCGCGCTGCTGCATGACGTGATTGAAGATACCCCTGCCACCTACCAGGACATGGAACAGCTTTTTGGTAAAAGCGTTGCAGAACTGGTTGAAGGGGTCTCTAAGCTTGATAAGCTTAAGTTTCGCGATAAGAAAGAGGCGCAGGCCGAAAACTTTCGCAAGATGATTATGGCGATGGTGCAGGATATCCGCGTCATTCTCATCAAACTTGCCGACCGTACCCACAATATGCGCACGCTGGGCTCATTACGCCCGGATAAGCGTCGCCGCATCGCCCGTGAAACCCTCGAAATCTACAGTCCGCTGGCACACCGTTTAGGTATTCATCACATTAAAACCGAGCTGGAAGAGCTGGGTTTTGAAGCGCTGTACCCAAACCGCTATCGCGTGATTAAAGAAGTGGTTAAAGCCGCTCGCGGCAACCGCAAAGAGATGATTCAAAAAATCCTCTCGGAAATCGAAGGGCGTTTGCAGGAGGCAGGCATTCCGTGTCGCGTAAGCGGTCGTGAGAAACACCTGTACTCTATCTACTGCAAAATGGTGCTCAAAGAGCAGCGTTTTCACTCGATCATGGATATCTACGCGTTTCGCGTTATCGTTCATGACGCCGATACCTGCTATCGCGTACTCGGCCAGATGCACAGCCTGTATAAACCCCGTCCAGGCCGTGTTAAAGACTATATCGCCATTCCGAAAGCGAACGGATATCAGTCTTTGCACACCTCGATGATCGGCCCGCACGGAGTTCCGGTTGAAGTACAAATTCGTACTGATGACATGGACCAAATGGCGGAGATGGGGGTAGCGGCGCACTGGGCTTATAAAGAGCACGGTGAAACGAGCACCACGGCACAAATCCGCGCCCAGCGCTGGATGCAAAGCCTGCTGGAACTGCAGCAGAGCGCTGGTAGCTCATTTGAATTCATTGAAAGCGTCAAATCTGATCTCTTCCCGGATGAGATTTATGTTTTCACACCGGAAGGGCGCATTGTTGAGCTGCCTGCCGGTGCTACACCTGTCGACTTCGCTTACGCCGTGCATACCGACATTGGGCATGCCTGCGTTGGTGCGCGCGTCGACAGACAGCCTTACCCGCTTTCGCAGTCACTTTCCAGCGGTCAGACCGTTGAGATCATTACCGCACCGGGCGCGCGTCCGAATGCGGCATGGCTCAACTTTGTCGTCAGTTCGAAAGCCCGCGCCAAAATTCGCCAGCTGTTGAAAAATCTCAAGCGCGATGATTCCGTCAGCCTGGGGCGTCGCCTGCTTAACCATGCCTTAGGTGGCAGCCGTAAACTGGCTGAGATCCCGCAGGAGAGCATCCAGCGTGAGCTTGAGCGCATGAAGCTCGCCACGCTTGACGATCTGCTCGCAGAAATCGGTCTGGGTAACGCCATGAGCGTAGTGGTGGCGAAAAACCTCCAGCAGGGTGACGTGTCGGCGAATGTTCCCGCACAATCCGGCCACGGCCATCTGCCAATCAAAGGCGCCGACGGTGTGCTGATCACCTTCGCGAAATGCTGTCGTCCACTTCCTGGCGATCCGATCATTGCCCACGTCAGCCCGGGTAAAGGTCTGGTTATCCACCATGAATCCTGCCGTAACATCCGTGGTTACCAGAAAGAGCCAGAGAAATTTATGGCTGTGGAATGGGACAAAGAAACGGAGCAGGAATTCATCACCGAAATCAAGGTGGAGATGTTTAACCACCAGGGTGCTCTGGCTAACCTGACGGCGGCAATCAACACAACCACCTCCAATATTCAGAGTCTGAATACTGAAGAAAAAGACGGCCGCGTCTACAGCGCCTTTATTCGCCTGACCGCCCGGGATCGTGTGCATCTGGCGAATATCATGCGCAAAATCCGCGTCATGCCGGACGTGATTAAAGTCACCCGTAACAGAAACTAATTTTCTACACGAAATCATTCGAATTGCATCAAGGCGGCAAGCGAATGAATCCCCATGAGCGTACTAAAGTACGTGACTGGGGTGAGTGAGAGCAGCTAACGCCGAGGCAATTTGAAGGATGATGTGTATATGAATGAACAGCGTTATGCACGAATCTGTGAGATGCTCGCACGGCGTCAGCCCGATCTGACCGTCTGCATGGAGCAGGTCCATAAACCTCATAACGTTTCTGCGATCATTCGTACCGCAGATGCTGTCGGCGTACACGAAGTCCATGCCGTCTGGCCGGGCAGCCGCATGCGTACCATGGCCTCTGCTGCAGCGGGTAGCAATAGCTGGGTGCAGGTGAAGACTCACCGTACCATTGGTGATGCGGTCACTCATTTAAAAAGCCAGGGCATGCAGATTCTGGCAACGCATCTCTCTGATAAGGCAGTCGACTTCCGCGAGATTGATTACACGCGCCCCACCTGTATCCTGATGGGACAAGAAAAAACCGGTATCACCCAGGAAGCGTTAGACCTTGCAGATCAGGACATCATCATACCCATGACTGGCATGGTGCAGTCGTTGAACGTGTCGGTCGCCTCCGCGCTGATTCTGTACGAAGCACAACGCCAACGGCAAAACGCCGGGATGTACCGGCGAGAAAACAGCATGCTGCCAGAAGATGTACAGCAACGCCTGCTGTTCGAAGGGGGTTATCCGGTGCTGGCCAACGTGGCTAAGCGTAAAGGTCTCCCCTATCCCCACGTCAATACGCAGGGCGAAATTGAAGCCGACGCCGCGTGGTGGGCCACTATGCAGTCCGCGAGATAAATCCGATGAAAGGCCGTTTACTGGATGCTATTCCACTCAATTCCCTGACGGGCGTTGGCGCAGCGCAAAGCAGTAAACTGGCTAAAATCGGCCTGCACACCGTACAGGATCTCCTGTTACACCTTCCTCTGCGTTACGAAGACCGTACGCATTTGTACCCTATTGGCGAGCTTCTGCCGGGCGTCTATGCCACCGTGGAAGGTGAAGTACTGAACTGCGCTATCACCTTTGGCGGCCGCCGGATGATGACCTGCCAGATAAGCGATGGTTCCGGCATCCTGACGATGCGCTTTTTCAACTTCAGCGCGGCGATGAAAAACAGTCTGGCGACAGGTCGACGAGTACTGGCCTATGGGGAAGCTAAGCGCGGGAAATACGGCGCAGAGATGATCCACCCGGAATACCGCGTACAGGGCGATCTCAGCACGCCGGAATTGCAGGAAACGCTTACGCCGGTGTATCCAACCACCGAAGGCGTGAAGCAAGCCACGCTGCGCAAACTCACCGATCAGGCGCTGGATCTGCTCGATACCTGCGCCATTGCCGAACTGCTGCCGCCAGAGCTGTTGCAGGGCATGATGAGCCTGCCGGAAGCGCTGCGCACGCTGCACCGTCCACCGCCGTCGCTGCAGCTCAGCGATCTCGAAACCGGACAACATCCTGCGCAGCGACGCCTGATTCTGGAAGAACTACTGGCGCATAACCTCAGCATGCTGGCATTACGTGCCGGGGCACAGCGTTTTCACGCCCAGCCTTTGAGCGCCAACAACGCGCTGAAAGATAAGCTACTGGCGGCGTTACCGTTTAAACCAACCGCTGCGCAGGCCCGCGTCACCACTGAGATCGAACGCGATATGGCGCTGGATGTACCGATGATGCGCCTGGTACAGGGCGATGTCGGCTCCGGCAAAACGTTGGTTGCGGCGCTGGCCGCCCTTCGGGCTATCGCGCATGGTAAGCAGGTCGCGCTGATGGCCCCTACCGAACTGTTGGCTGAACAGCACGCCAACAACTTCCGCAACTGGTTTGCACCACTGGGTGTTGAAGTCGGCTGGCTGGCAGGTAAACAGAAAGGTAAGGCGCGTCTTGCACAGCAGGAGTCCATCGCCAGCGGTCAAGTACAGATGATCGTCGGTACGCATGCCATTTTCCAGGAACAGGTGCAATTCAACGGTCTGGCGCTGGTTATCATCGACGAACAGCACCGTTTTGGCGTGCATCAGCGCCTGGCGCTGTGGGAAAAAGGTCAGCAGCAAGGTTTTCACCCGCATCAGCTGATCATGACCGCCACGCCGATCCCGCGCACGCTGGCAATGACCGCTTACGCCGATCTCGACACTTCGGTAATTGACGAACTCCCGCCGGGTCGTACGCCGGTCACCACGGTCGCCATTCCGGATACCCGTCGCCGCGATATCATTGACCGCGTGCGCAACGCCTGTACCCATGAAGGGCGTCAGGCATACTGGGTCTGCACGCTGATTGAAGAATCTGACCTGTTAGAAGCTCAGGCGGCAGAAGCCACATGGGAAGAGCTTAAACTTGCCCTACCGGAACTCAATATTGGCCTGGTTCACGGACGCATGAAACCCGCCGAGAAACAGTCGGTAATGGCCGCTTTTAAGCAAGGTGAACTGCATTTGCTAATCGCCACCACGGTGATTGAAGTAGGGGTGGACGTCCCCAACGCCAGCCTGATGATTATCGAAAACCCGGAGCGCTTAGGTCTGGCCCAGTTGCACCAGCTGCGCGGTCGAGTCGGTCGTGGCGCGGTGGCCTCTCACTGCGTGCTGCTCTACAAATCACCGCTGTCAAAAACTGCGCAGAAACGCCTGCAGGTCCTGCGGGACAGCAACGACGGATTTGTGATTGCACAAAAAGATTTGGAGATCCGGGGGCCAGGCGAGCTACTGGGTACGCGCCAGACGGGAACGGCAGAGTTTAAAGTCGCTGACTTACTGCGCGATCAGGCGATTATCCCGGAAGTTCAGCGCATTGCTCGTCATATTCACGAACGTTACCCGCAACAGGCGGTGGCGCTGATTGAGCGCTGGATGCCGGAAACCGAGCGCTATTCCAACGCTTAATCGATAAATAACGGCGGCGGCTGTCACACCGCCGCACAGCAGTTATTATGCAAAAATCGGTAACAGCAGATACAGCTTAATCACCAGCGCATTGACGATATCGATAAAGAACGCCCCCACCATCGGTACCACCAGAAACGCCATATGCGATGGCCCAAAACGTTCGGTAATCGCCTGCATGTTGGCAATTGCCGTCGGCGTTGCGCCGAGACCAAAACCACAATGCCCGGCTGCCAGCACGGCGGCATCGTAGTTCTTACCCATCATGCGCCAGGTGACGAATATCGCGTACAGCGCCATGAAAATGGTTTGCACGACCAGGATTGCCAGCATTGGCAGCGCCAGAGAAGCCAGTTCCCACAGCTTCAGGCTCATCAGCGCCATCGCCAGGAACAGCGACAGGCTTACGTTACCCAACACTGAAACCGCACGCTCAAACACCCGATAAAAACCCATTAACGCCAGGCCATTGCTGAGGATCACCCCGACAAACAGCACACAGACGAAGGTGGGCAGTTCCAGTACCGTGCCCACCAGCAATTGCGCAACGATTTTGCCCACCGTCAGACAGATAGCGATCAGCGCGATGGTTTCAATCAGCACCAGCGAGGTGATCATGCGTCCGACATCCGGTTTCTCAAACGCGGTTGGCACGGCCTGATCGTCCGGCATACCGTCTGGCGTGGTGGAGTGTTTGACCAGATAGCGCGCTACCGGGCCGCCAATCAGTCCGCCCAGCACCAGACCAAACGTTGCGCACGCCATCGCCACTTCAGTGGCATTGGTGAAGCCATAGCGTTCAATAAATAACTTGCTCCACGCGGCCCCGGTGCCGTGCCCGCCAGAGAGGGTTATCGAACCGGCAATCAGCCCCATCAACGGGTCCAGGCCCAGCAGAGTTGCCATACCAATACCGATGGCGTTTTGCATCAGCAGCAGGCCAACAACCACAATCAGAAAGATACCTACCACGCGGCCACCGGCGCGCAGACTGGCAATATTGGCATTCAGACCGATAGTGGCGAAGAACGCCAGCATCAGCGGATCGCGCAGGGTCATATCGAAATTGACTTCCCAGCCCATGCTTTTTTTCAGTACCAGCAGTGCGATCGCCACCAGTAAACCACCTGCAACGGGTTCAGGTATCGTGTATTTCTTCAGGAAGGGAACAGACTGGACGAGCTTACGTCCCAGCAGCAACACAAGAGTTGCCGCAACCAGTGTTGATAGCGTATCGAGATAAAACATTTACAGCTCCATTAGCGCGTTTAGCACAATCGCGCACGATGCATTCCAGACCGATTTTTAGCTCTATATTGAGTTTTCGGGGTGGATTTTAAGCAGAAAATGATGAAAAGTTATATAAAAATGTTTGTTTATCCGTTTTAAATATTAAGAATATCTACTAGCAATCGTTTGCTTTTCTGCCCTGGTCAGATAAAATCACCGCTTTTCCACCATGGGATTGCCTCTGATGTCCGTTAACGCCGTAGAGTCAGCAAATGCGCAACCGGTTGCGCAGGCTCACAACAGTGAACTGATTTACCGTCTTGAAGATCGCCCCCCGTTAGCCCAGACCCTGTTTGCCGCCTGTCAGCACCTGCTGGCGATGTTCGTCGCGGTGATCACCCCTGCTCTGTTAATTTGCCAGGCGCTCGGTTTACCGGCTCAGGATACTCAACACATTATCAGTATGTCGCTGTTCGCGTCCGGCGTAGCTTCTATCATTCAGATCAAAGCCTGGGGGCCGGTCGGCTCAGGACTGTTATCCATTCAGGGCACCAGCTTTAACTTTGTTGCGCCGCTAATTATGGGCGGTACGGCGCTAAAAACCGGCGGAGCAGATGTCCCAACCATGATGGCGGCGCTGTTCGGCACACTGATGTTGGCAAGCTGCACCGAGATGGTTATCTCACGCGTACTGCATCTGGCGCGCCGTATTATTACCCCACTGGTCTCAGGTGTGGTGGTGATGATCATCGGCCTGTCACTGATTCAGGTGGGTCTGACGTCGATTGGCGGCGGTTACGCAGCCATGAGCGACAACACCTTTGGTGCACCGAAAAATCTAATGCTGGCAGGCGTCGTGCTGGCGCTAATTATTCTGCTTAACCGCCAGCGCAACCCGTACCTGCGCGTTGCGTCACTGGTGATCGCAATGGCGGCAGGCTACCTGCTAGCCTGGTTTATGGACATGCTGCCGCAAAACACCGCACCGGTGAGTCAGGACCTGCTGATGGTGCCAACACCGCTGTATTATGGCCTGGGCATTGACTGGAGCTTACTGCTGCCGCTGATGCTGGTCTTTATGATTACCTCGCTGGAAACCATCGGTGATATTACGGCGACGTCTGATGTCTCCGAACAGCCGGTTTCTGGCCCGCTGTATATGAAACGTCTGAAAGGCGGCGTGCTGGCGAACGGTCTGAACTCATTTGTTTCCGCCGTGTTCAATACCTTCCCGAACTCCTGTTTTGGACAGAACAACGGGGTCATCCAGTTAACCGGCGTTGCCAGCCGCTACGTCGGCTTTGTGGTGGCACTGATGCTGATTGTGCTGGGCTTGTTCCCTGCGGTCAGTGGTTTTGTACAGCACATTCCAGAACCGGTTCTGGGCGGCGCCACGCTGGTGATGTTCGGCACAATCGCGGCATCCGGGGTGCGCATTGTTTCTCGCGAGCCGCTGAACCGTCGCGCAATCTTGATAATCGCCCTGTCGCTGGCTGTCGGTCTGGGCGTATCCCAGCAGCCGCTGATCCTGCAGTTCGCCCCCGACTGGGTGAAAAACCTGCTCTCTTCCGGTATTGCCGCAGGTGGTATTACCGCTATTGTTCTGAACCTCGTTTTCCCACCAGAAAAACAATAGGCGAAGTGCGGCGTTGGTTCTGAATCAACGCCGCTGTAACGCTCTTTCACCATTCCCGCCTTGAGGATTGCGCGTAAATCGTGCATAACTTGACTACGTGTACTTTGCGGGATGGAAGACTATGAAATTTATTGGAAAGCTGCTTCTTTACGTGCTGATCGCCCTTGCAGTAGCGATCCTCGGCCTGTATTTTCTACTGCAAACCCGCTGGGGCGCAGAGCATGTCAGCGCCTGGGTCTCGGATAACAGCAGCTACCATCTGGCATTCGATGCCATCGATCACCGTTTTTCCTCCCCATCTCACATTCTGCTGGAAAACGTTACTTTTGGCCGGGATGGTCAGCCCGCCACGCTGGTAGCAAAAACGGTCGATATTGGCCTGAGTAGCCGCCAAATCACCGACCCGCTGCACGTGGACACCATTCTGCTGCAAAGCGGTACGTTGAATATTTCCCAGCAGACCGCGCCGCTGCCATTCCAGGCCGATCGCCTGCAGTTGCAGGATATGGCGCTCAACAGCCCCGGCAGCGAGTGGAACCTCAGCGCTCAACGCGTGAATGGCGGCGTCATTCCCTGGAGCCCTGAGGCCGGTAAAATTCTCGGCAGCAAAGCACAAATTCAGCTCAGCGCCAGTTCGTTGACGCTGAACGACGTCCCCACCACTAACGTGTTGATTGAAGGCAGCATTGATCATGATCGAGTGACGCTCAGCAACATTGGCGCAGACGTGGCGCGTGGCGCATTAACCGGAGTGGCGCAGCGAAATCCAGACGGCAGTTGGGTGGTGGAGAATCTGCGTCTGAACGATATTCGGCTACAAAGCGAAAAGTCTTTGGCCGATTTTTTTGCACCATTAATGTCCATCCCCTCCCTGCAAATTGGTCGACTTGAGGTAACAGATGCCCGCCTGCAAGGCCCTGACTGGGCGGTAACGGATCTCGATCTCAGCTTGCGCAACATGACCTTCAGCAAGGACGACTGGCAAACACAGGAAGGAAAACTGTCGATGAACGCCAGCGAGTTTATCTACGGCTCGCTGCACTTCTTCGATCCGATTCTGAACGCCGAGTTCTCACCACAGGGCGTTGCGCTGCGCCAGTTCACCACCCGCTGGGAAGGCGGTATGGTCAGAACGTCGGGTAACTGGCTGCGTAGCAACAAAGCGCTGGTCCTCGACGATACTGCCATTGCCGGGCTGGAATATACGCTGCCAGAAAACTGGAAACAGCTGTGGATGACCCCCCTGCCGACCTGGTTGAACAGCCTGGCGCTGAAAAAATTCAGCGCCAGCCGTAATCTGGTGATTGATATTGACCCGGCCTTCCCGTGGCAGCTCACCGCGCTGGACGGCTATGGCGCTAACCTCGGGCTGGTACAGAATAATCAGTGGGGGGTCTGGAGCGGTAGCGCCACGCTCAATGCCGCTGCCGCCACCTTTAACCGCACCGATGTACGCCGCCCTTCGCTGGCGCTGACCGCGAACAGCAGCACCATCAATATCAGTGAACTGAGCGCTTATACGGAAAAAGGGCTGCTGGAGGCCACCGCCAGTATCTCGCAACTGCCTCAGCGTCAGACGCAGGTCAGCCTGAACGGGCGCGGTGTGCCAATGACGATTCTGCAGCAGTGGGGCTGGCCTGCGTTGCCAATTTCCGGCGACGGCAACATCCAGCTCACCGCCAGCGGCAATATGCAGACAGATGCGCCGCTCAAACCCACGGTGAACGGCCAGCTTCATGCGGTTAATGCCGATAAGCAGCAGGTAACGCAGGCTATGCAGGCGGGCGTGATATCGGGGAGTGAAGTCACGGCGCCACCACCTGCGCTGTGATTTATTGCCCGGTGTCGCTTCGCTTACCGGGCCTATCCCCGCTCATAAACGCGCATATTCATTGCACAGCAGCCATTTCACCGGCTCGTCCTCTTCTATCGCCGGGAAGCGACCGCCCGGTTCAAGAAAGTGGTTGTCGTGCTGGTCGTCATTCACCATCGAGATCTCCCAGCCCAGCACAAACGCTTTCTCCGCCCAAAAGCGATGATACAGCCGCGGCGGCAGGCACACGCCCTGCCCCGGTTTCAGCACCAGCGTCTCGCCGGGTTTAACACGATGCAGCTGACCATCAACGCTAACCTCAACAGTGCGCCTCGCGTCATACCCGTCATCGGACGTGGCCCACGCCAGCTGCATACATAAATCACCGCCACCACGATTAACGATATCTTCCATTTTATGGCGATGAAAATGCCACGGCGTTTGCTGATCCTGCTGAATTTGCAGCATCTTTTCGGCATACGGTTTAGGGTAGCTGGCTGAATCCTGCAGGCCATTGCGCAATGTCAGTAACGTCAGCCCTGTTTGCGCAAAATCTCCACGGCCAAAGTCGGTAATGTCCCAGCCCAGTTGCAGGTCGAGCACTTCGCGCCACAGAGACCGATCCTGCTGTCGCCAGGCGTCAACCGTAAAATACGCAAAGTCGGGCAGACAGACCCGAAAGGTCTCGGCGATGGCATGCGCCTTATCAACGGCATAATTAATGTGTGAACGCTTCATTCTTTTCTGTTCTCCCTGTTTGGGCGGCAAGCCACGCAGCTCCCCGCATTCCGCTGCTATCACCGTGATGCGCTTTAACTATGGGGGTTGAGAAACTATCGGTAAAAACGAAAGGGGCAACCTCTGCGTCCAGATTAGCAACTAACAGATCGGCATTAGATAGCCCACCGCCAATCACTATCACGCCAGGGTCGAGAATATTAACAACCGTCGCCAATGTTCTGGCAAGCTGCTGGCGAAACAGCCCCACCAGCTGTACGGCATACGGTTCATTCTGCTGTGCCAGAGCAACAATGGCGCTTGCGGAGAGCGATTGTCCTGTGAGCATGTGATAGCGCTCGCGCATCCCAGTTCCAGAAACAAACGACTCCACGCAGTTTTGCTTGCCACAATAACAAGCGACTGACGGGCCATCATCTTGCTCACAATATCCCGGCAATGCGATGTGACCACACTCAGCCGCATTCCCCCACGCGCCGATAAAAGCTTGTCGATGAATAGCAATGCCGCCGCCACACCCCGTGCCCAGCGTAATACCAAACACGACGTCATACTCCTGACCCGCACCATCACAGGCTTCCGATAACGCAAAGCAGTTGCCATCATTCGCCATAACCACCGGCTGCCCTAACAAGTGCTCAAGATCCGACTGCAAAGCCCGCCCATTGATCACTTGAATATTGGCATTTTTAATCATCCCGCTAAGCGGCGAGACACTGCCGGGTAACGCAATTCCCGTCATCATGGGGTGCTGGATATCGCTGCGGATCTGGTCAATAAAGACCACAACGGATGTCACAAACTGCGAATAGCTCTCTTTCTGCGTTGGACAACGATAGCGCCGAACCTCCTGTCCGGACGCATCCATTACCACTGCCGCGATTTTTGTTCCCCCGATATCCAGCCCCAGATAGTACATATATTTCTCCTCAGTCACGAAAGAGGCGGGTCACCCCGCCAGCACGCCGTTAGTACAGTGATGCTTTGCCAGTGGAGCCGAATAGTTTCATTTTGTGGCGGATCACGTCCCGCGCGGCGCCAATCGCTTCCGGGTAGATCACGTTCGGATCCCACCAGGTTTCTTTCGCCAGAATTTCACGGACTTTCTGGAAATAGGCATATTTCATATCGCTGGAAATGTTAATTTTGCCAACCCCCAGCGTGACGGATTCGGCAATTTCCGCATCCGGGTTCGCCGAACCGCCGTGCAGAACAAGTGGAATACTCAGCCGTCCGGCAATGTCGCGCAGGATGTTCATTTGCAGCTCCGGCTGCATACCTTTCGGGTAGATCCCATGTGCGGTGCCAATCGCCACAGCCAGCGTATCGGCCCCAGTTCGAGCGATAAAATCCTCTGCCTGGGCAGGGTCGGTATAGGTGACTTTCGACACGCCCCCTTCCACTGAAGTGCCAGTCTGACCAATCGTGCCCAGTTCACCTTCAACCGATACACCCACCGCATGTGCCAGTTTGACCACTTCGCGAGTCAGCGCCACGTTCTCTTCATACGGCAGCAGCGAGCCATCAATCATCACCGAGGTAAACCCACACTGAATCGCCCGCAGGACATGCTCGACCGAAGCGCCGTGGTCCAGATGCAGAGTAAACGGCACTGGGCTACGCATCGTGATATCACGGACATAGCTAAAAAACGCATCGCCGACAAAATCATGCTCACTGGGGTGAATGGAGATAATTGCCGGGGTGTTGGTCGCTTCCGCTTCTTCCACTACCGCGCGTACAAAGCAGCTATCCGCCACGTTGAATGCGCCGATGGCAAAACCGTGCTGACGGGTAGGTTGCAGTAATTCTTTCATCGAAACTAACATGTTAATTCTCCAGTTTCAGGGTGTAGAAAGCCCTGCCAGTGCGTCGTCGCAGAGGCATAGAAGGCGTTACAGAAAATGAATCAGGCTTTGTCGATAGCGCCGCTGGCCTGCAGGTACGGAATAATGGCTTCCTCGCAGGCCTGCTCCATCAGGTTCAAAGCATCAACGAGCTCACAGGATGTGTCGCGACACAGGGTATGCAATAGCGCAGCCTTTCCGGCTTCGAAGATCGCCGCACCGACGTTTATTTTGGCGATGCCAAACGCCGGACAGCGCTGGAGCTGATCAAACGGCGTACCGCTGCCGCCATGTAGCGCCAGTGGCACCGTCGATAAACGGGCAATCTCCTCCAGCCGCCGGAAATCAATGGCTGGCGTGACGCCCGGCGCATACATGCCGTGCGCCGTACCGACCGATACTGCCAGTAAATCGATCCCGGTTTGTTGGATAAACGGTACAACGTCGGCTGCCTGAGTCATCAGATCAACGTTAGTCGCGTGGTCATAGCGCGGAGCGTCGGCCAAATGACCCAGCTCGCCTTCCACGCACAGAGAAACGCTGGCAGCAAGTTCTACTACCGCCTGGGTCTGACGAATGTTCTCCTCCAGTGCAAACGCCGAGGCGTCAATCATCAACCCGCTGAATCCGGCGCGAAAAGCCTGGCGAATACGCACAGGATGTTTGCCATGATCCAACGCCAGCGCGACCGGTACGGAGGCTTCTTCCGCCAGTGTTTTGACGATCGCTACTGCTAACGGCGCAGGAAAATGGTCCAGATGCCCCTGATAAAGATTCAGAATGATGGGCGCACGGTGTTTCTCTGCCACCCGAACCGCCGCGCGGGCGCTTTCCAGGTTCATACAGTTGATGGCCAGCAGCGCGTACTGCTCACGCCAGGCGTTCGTCACCATACTTTTCATATCGGCAAACATACGGCCTCCGGTTATTCCAGGGTGAAGGTGATTTCTTCGTCTTTCAGCTTTTGATCGCTGAGCTCGTCAAACTCTTCATCACGCTCGGTCACCGGTTTCTTCCACAGCGACAGCATGACACCGCAAATCACCGTGCCGATCCCCAGCGCCAGGCAAAACAACAGCGGGTGCGTAAAGAGTGGGACCACGAACATACCGCCGTGTGGGACCGGGCTTTCAACGCCCCACACCATAATCAGGCCGCCCGCTATCGCCGAGGCCACCACGCAGGACCCCACCACGCGCAGCAGGTCGCGCGCCGCAATGGGAATCACCCCTTCGGTAATCATGCAGATCCCCATCGGAAACGCCGCTTTCAACGCTTCGCGCTCCGCACGGGTGTACTTGTGACGCGTCAGCAGGAACGAGAGCGTAATGCCGAACGGCGGGATCATCGAACCGACAAATTTCACCGCTTCCGGGCCATACACGCCGCTGACCAGCATGCCGTCCGCGAACAACGACATGGTTTTATTCACTGGCCCGCCGAAGTCGAATGTCGCCATTGCGCCGAGGATGGCGCCCATCAGAAAACGTGACCCACCCTGCATGGACTCCAGCAGGTGAATTAACGCATCCTGCAGCCAGGCAATCGGCTTGCCAATCAGCGTCATCATCAACAGACCGCCAATGACAGTGCTCAGTACCGGCAGCACCATGATGGGCATCAACCCCTGCATCGACTGCGGTAAACGGATATAGCGCTTGAGCAGCAGGACGGTATAACCGACCAGAAACCCGCCCAGCATTCCGCCAATAAAACCGGTATGAATTTCGCCGCAGACAAAACCGACAATCAGACCCGGCGCAAATCCGGGGCGATCGGCAATGGAGTACGCAATCGCCGCGCTAATCAGCGGCACAATTAAGCCCATCCCCCAACCGCCAATCTGGTTGAGCATCCAGGGTATAGTTCCTGTTTTTTCACCGACGTTAGTACCGCCAAGTATTTGCCCGAGGGCAATACAGATCCCAGCGGCCACAATTAACGGAATCATCCACGAAATCCCCGTTAATAAATGTCTTTTTATTTCCTGAGATAGCGGAATTTTATTTTCACTCATGTGAAACCCCTCCAGAATGAGGATCGCTACTGGTTGGTATTACCCAATGATTTTTCGACCTTTTCAAGGAACTGAATCGGCGACTTTATGACAATTTCCGTTTTTACTCGTACAATGCGTTTATTGGAAAACCGTTCCTCCCCTTTTATTTTGACATCCACGGCGAGAATCACGACATCAGCAGAAAAAATATCTTCTGCCAGCAGTTCGTTTTCAGTTCCGATGGTGCCCTGGGTTTCAACTTTTATATTATGGCCAAGCGCTTTAGCACCTTTAATTAATTTTTCACGGGCAATATAGGTGTGCGCAATACCCGCCGTACAGGCGGCAACACAAACAATATTCATAACATGCTCCACATTTTATTTAGCAGACATTGGATTCAGCATATTGGCTAAACAGCTCAATAATTTTTTGTGGACTACTCTCTACCAGTAATTGTTCAATAATATCGTCATCCGCCAACGCGCCAGCAACCTGCGAGAGCAGACGAATATGGGTGGTGTTCTGATCTTCAAGACGTACGGCAAACAGAATGATGCACCGCACGCTGCTGCCGTCCAGGGTTTCCCAGGGAATATCCTGGCGAGTACGACCAATCGCCAATGTGGTATTGACCACCGCCGAGGATTTCCCATGCGGGATCGCAATATGATTTTCGAAACCGGTTGAGCCTTCTGACTCACGCTGCCAGACATCCTGAATAAATGTTTCCCGACAGCTAATTGCCCCATCCTTTTGCAGAATATCCGTCAGTTCCTCAATAGCTTCCGTTTTGTTTGTGGCCTTCATGTCCAAAATAACGCGATTTGTATTGAGTATTTTCGTGATGTCCATCAATCATACCTCATGGAGTCAGACATTAATTTTCAACGACCAGCGACGTCGCCCGATGTAGTTTTTCCGTAATAACCGTTTCCGTTACTCGCTTAATATCAGCGTCATTGAAGAAGGCGGTGACATACACGACTGGCCTGGCAATCGTGGGTAAATTGATCGTCGAGACCACCAGTTCAATATCGTCCGTCAGTACCGAGAGCAAACTGCCTGCCGACACCACACCGACGATAGTCCAGTCCGGAAAAGCGCGCAGAATGCGGCTTTTGAGTAAATGCGAGGTGCCGATGCCGGTTGAGCAGACCAGCAGCACGCGCTTACGCGCTATCTGGCGCTCCATTGCGGCCTGAAAATGCACGGTTAAATACCCCACCTCATCTTCCGACACCGCCCGATCGCCCCAGCGGCTAAATACCCGATTCACCGCACGCTGGGTCAGACGCCAGACATCCTGTAATTCACCTTTAATATCCTCCAGCAGCGGATTACGAATACGGATCTGGTAGTTCAGACGGTTAATCAGCGGCTTAATATGGATCAGCAATCCGTCATACAGCGCGGCATCCTCACTGAGATCGCTGTCGACCATCTCGGCGAAGGTGGCAATCAGCCGATGGGTAATCAACCGCGCTTCATCGCTGGAGTGCATGTGACCAATCACGCTGACATCGTTATGCTCTTCAATCACCACACCTGAGGAGATAATATACTGATAAACAAACCAAACTTCGTCTTCCGGCAGCGGATGGGCAATGCGTTTTTCGATATGTCGAATCATCCGGCTGGCAATGGAAAAGATGCTCTCGTCACATGAAGTAACGTTTTCATCTTTTCTCGGTAGCGCGTTGCCCCGCGTGATGCGATACATCATGATCAGAATATGGGTAAAGATATTGACGTAGTAAGGTTCGCCCAGCGACCAGCACAGATCGTTTTCCATTTCCTGCAGCAGGGCCTGGACGAATAAAACATCCTCTTCGCCGAAGTAATGCACCAGCGCTTTATAACTACCCGGATCGAGGCGTGAATAAACCACGCTACCGGGTTCATTATGGTTAATTACGCCATTAATCAGCGATGCCATCGCCTGACGCACACCACTCTCACTGCCTTCAATGTGTGTTCCGCTCTGGCTGCGAATCAACGACAGACCCAGCGGGGTGATCCAGGACTCAATGACTTTCAGGTCGTTAACAATCGATGCGCTGCTAATGAAATATCGTTCAGATAATTTGCTGATCGACGTTTCATGCGGCGTTTCGCTTAACAATTGCGACGCTATCTTGACACGCCGGGAATTATTCATCATGCCGTCAGCGTCATCACCCTCCGAGCCTAATAACTGATCCAAATATAAAAGGTCAGTAATATTATCAGCATTTAATATCACACCTGCACCGGCACGTTTATCGATGGATATTTTCCATTCTGCTAACCACTGCTCCAACAGGCGGAGATCGCGCTGCACGGTTTTCTCTGAAACAGATAAATACTCGGCAATTTTCAGCAGCGTGACATATTCCTTCCGGGGCAGAAGAAACTTTAATAATCTGTTTTGTCGAGAGGTAATCATTTGCATTATTTACCCTTATCACACACCAGATTAAATATCTAAAGAAGCGCTTGCGCTCCACGTGTAATCCGTGATGGTAAATATAAGAGGACTACGATGTGGCAACAATACTAAATCGTGTCCTGTATTCCGGACAGAAATAAGACAAAAAAGGGAAATAGTGAAATATTTACAGCGCAGATCACATTTTTCGCGGAAATTAGAGTGACAGCGCTCGCAAATATGGCCAGGTGAAATTTTAAGTCAGGATATTTTTGATTTTCAGATCTGGAACGCTGCTCGCATCGTGGTGCCGGATAAAACGCATCCGGCACCACATCGACACACGCTTACAGGGTAATCGTCAGCTCATTGCCCTGTGGAGTGATGACCACGCCCAGCTCGCTGCCCAGGTGCGACCCGCATTTAATGCCGCTAATTTGCTGAACATTACGCAGGCACAGCGTCCAATTACGTGCTTCGCCGAGACCTTGCACGGTGATGGCATTACCCACACGTTTCGCCTTCAGCGTGAAGATAACCGAACCGTCAGCCGCCGGAACTTCGCAAATCGCCTCCCGGCCCTCTTGCAGATGGAACAGCTGGAACGCAGTCCCTTCGTGCCAGGCGTAGTCCGGCTTCTGGTTATTGCGGCCCAGCGCCAGCAGGGTGTTTTCACGCACGTAGACCGGCAGGCTCAGGAAGTCGTGCTGCTGTTTATGCCAGCGGCTGCCTGTCAACTCATCGTTCTGCCACAGGTGCGTCCAGCGTCCTTCCGGCAGATAGAACTGCACATCACCCGCCTCGCTAAACACCGGCGCCACCATCACGCTATCGCCCAACATGTACTGGCGGTCGAGGTAATCGCACGCCGGATCGTCCGGAAACTCCAGCATCATCGCGCGCATCATCGGCGTACCGTGTTTACTGGCGCGGGCTGCTTCGCGATACAGGTAAGGCATCATGCGGCATTTCTGCTCGGTGAAGTAGCGCACCACGTCGCAGGATTCGTCGTCGTACGCCCACGGCACACGGTAGGATTTGCTGCCATGCAGGCGGCTGTGGCTGGAAAGCAGCCCAAACGCGCACCAGCGCTTATAGACATGGGTTGGCGCGGTATTTTCGAAGCCGCCGATATCGTGGCTCCAGAAACCAAAACCAGAGAGACCAATGGATAAACCGCCGCGCAGACTTTCCGCCATCGACTCATAGTTGGCGTAGCAGTCACCCCCCCAATGCACCGGGAACTGCTGCGCGCCCACCGAAGCAGAACGAGCGAACAATACCGCCTCCTCTTCACCGACGGTCTCTTTCAGCACGTTCCACACCAGTTCGTTGTAGATGTACGCATAATGGTTGTGCATTTTCTGCGGATCGGAGCCGTCGAACCACTGGACATCCGTTGGGATGCGCTCGCCAAAGTCAGTTTTGAAGCAATCCACACCGATATCCACCAGACCCTTCAGCTTGTTGGCATACCATTCGCAGGCCTCCGGATTGGTGAAGTCATAAATCGCCAGGCCCGGCTGCCATTTGTCCCATTGCCACAGGGAGCCGTCCGGGCGCTTGAGCAGATAACCCTTCTCTTTCAGCTCGCTGAAAATCGGTGATTTCTGCCCGATGTACGGGTTGATCCACACGCAGACCTTCAGCCCTTTCTCTTTCAGGCGGCGGATCATGCCTTCCGGATCCGGGAAGGTCACTGGATCCCACTCAAAGTCGCACCACTGGAAGGCCTTCATCCAGAAGCAGTCGAAGTGGAACACGTGCAGCGGCAAATTGCGCTCGGCCATTCCGTCGATAAAGCTGTTGACCGTCGCTTCGTCGTAGTTAGTTGTGAATGACGTGGTCAGCCACAGGCCGAACGACCAGGCGGGCGGCAGCGCCGGACGACCGGTAAAGCGGGTATAGCGATCCAGCACCGCTTTCGGCGTCGGGCCGTCGATGACAAAGTATTCCAGATACTCGCTTTCAACGCTGAACTGTACTTTCGACACTTTCTCAGAGCCGATTTCAAACGACACGCACTGCGGATGGTTCACCAGCACACCGTAGCCACGGTTGGTGAGATAAAACGGGATGTTCTTGTAAGATTGTTCGGTACTGGTACCACCGTCGCGGTTCCAGGTCTCCACCGTCTGACCATTGCGCGCCAGCGCGGTAAAACGCTCGCCCAGCCCGTAGACGGTTTCGCCGACGCCCAAATCCAGGCGCTCAAACATATAGTTGCGCCCGCTGTTGGTATCCTGCACGTAGCCGTTATTTTTCAGCTGACTGCCGGTAATGCGCTCACCGTTGCGCAGGAAATCCAGCGACCAGAACTCGCCCTTGGTGACGCGTACGCTCAAATTGCCGCTCTTCAACTCGGCAAATCCGGCGTTGTTTTGTATTTCGACCTTCACGTCCTGCAGCACGTTAAGCGGATAATGGGGGCCGGTATCCAGCGCGCCCTGGAAGTGTTCCATGCGAACGCCGACCACCCCTTCCTGCGGCGAGAAAAAGCGCAGCGTAAACAATGGGGTATCCAGTTGCCAGGTACGCTCACGCACGTCGCGCGGCGCAACATAGACAATCATCTCATTGCCCTGTTGCTCAACCTCAAACACCTGGATCGGGTTAATCACATTCAGTCCGGGCTGAATCAGCCAGTTTCCGTCGCTAATTTTCATCATCGGTTCCTTAGTTCTGTAATTCTGTAGTCGTGAAATCCTGCTGATTACGGCGCGCACCCTGCGACAGCTGGCGCATGATTTCAGTCAGATACGGGGTTTTCAGGGTGTAGAAGCGTTTGGCAATCACGGCGCTCAGCAGGTAACAAATAGCCGGGACAATGGTGAACAGCGCGATGATAATGCTAATAGTGGCGCTGTTTTGCGTTGTCGCTGCGGCATCGTAGCCGCCGCCAGCCAGCATCCAGCCGATCATCGCCCCCCCGAGCGCCAGACCCAGCTTGAGCACGAACAACGTGCCCGCAAAGCTGATGCCCGTCAGGCGTTTTCCGTTACACCACTCGCCGTAGTCAACGGTGTCGGACATCATCACCCACTGGATTGGCGTAACGAGCTGGTGCAGTACACCAATGACAAAGATAAAGCCGAACATGGTGATGCTGGCGTGCATCGGTACAAAGAACATCGCCAGGCTCGCTACCGCCAGTGCGGCGTTGGTCCACCAAAAGACACTGACTTTGCATTTCCAGTCGGTGAGCGGCTTCGCCAGCGCAGAGCCGATCAGGTTGCCAACGCAATAGGTGGTGAGAAAGGCGACAAACACCTCCGGCGTACCTAAAATCCAGGTGACGTAATACATCATCGCCCCGCCGCGAACGCAGACGGCCAGGATATTGAGGATGGTCAGCAGGCCCACGATACGCCACTGATCGTTGTTCCAGATATCGCGCAGATCTTCACGCATCGAGGTGTTGCTCGGCGGCGCCTCCACACGTTCTTTGGTTGTGAAGAAACAGAATGCCAGCATCAGGAACGCCACCACCGAGAGCACGGCAATCCCGCCCTGAAAACCCAGCGTTTTATTTTCACCGCCAATCAGATTCACCAGCGGCATCATCAGCACGGTGGAGAGCATGCCGCCCGCCGTCGCCAGCACAAAGCGCCAGGATTGCAGGGAGATGCGCTGCGTCGGGTCATTGGTGATGACGCCGCCCAGCGCACAGTAGGGAATATTGACCACGGTGTAGAGCAGGGTCAGCAGGGTGTAGGTAATAGCGGCATAAATCATTTTGCCGTTCAGGCTGAGATCCGGCGTGCTGTAGGCCAGCACGCAAACCAGGCCAAACGGCAGTGCGCCAAACAGCACCCACGGGCGGAATTTCCCCCAGCGCGAGCG
This sequence comes from Citrobacter sp. FP75, assembly GCF_018342065.1. Taxonomy (GTDB): domain Bacteria; phylum Pseudomonadota; class Gammaproteobacteria; order Enterobacterales; family Enterobacteriaceae; genus Citrobacter. Next base: position 375,842 of record NZ_JAFDOE010000004.1, read on the forward strand.
GGTACGGTCAGCCAGCAGTCCCATACAAGGGTCTGAAATGGCATCCAGCGCTCGGGCCAGTAAGAACATGGTGCCGACAAATCCGGCCGGAATACCAAAAATATCGGTATAAAAGAACATCATATAAAACATGACGTTATCGAAGATGATGTGGCTCGCCGCATCGCCCATACCATAGCCAATCTTCTCCTTAACGGAGAGAATTTCATTTTTCATTACGCATCCTTAACGTTCTAAAAGCTCGCTGATACCGGTTACAGTTCTTGTAAACCATCCCTGCAAGCGAGAATATTCCGATATCTCGTTATCAAATTACGATTCTTGTTTTCTGTGATCAGGGTAGCGTCGAAAAATGTGATGAAATGTAACTACCGGATTTATTGAGGATTTATATGAAACCGATCATGGCAAGACAAAAGGGAAGTTAAAAAAGTGAGTGAGGGGGTGTGGAAACCGTAGGAAGTAGCTATAATGCGCCCCGCCTCCATGTAGCAATCGAGGCGCGGAAGATCGTCATCTCCGGTGAGGTGGCTGGACTTCAAATCCAGTTGGGGACGCCAGCGTTCCCGGGCAGGTTCGACTCCTGTGATCTTCCGCCAAAATTCTTACCTTATCTCAGCCATTTGCCATATTTTTTCAGCACACAAATTCTTTTATGATCCTCGCCCAAATTTTTTCATAGCGAGAATCTAATATGAGCACTGCTCTTACAATTATGACTATTGCTGCTACTGTAATTAGCCCATTATTAGCCATTCAGACACAAAAATTTATAGAAAGATATTCCCAGAAAAAATCATTAAAAATTGATATATTCAAACAACTTATGGCTACCAGATCTCAGAATGCCAGGCTGTCAAGTGAACATGTTCGTGCACTAAACATGATCGACTTAGCATTTTACGGGAAAATTAAAAGAGGAAAAGCCAAAAGAAGTGCTTCTGAAGGTAATGTATTATCCTCATGGAAGCTATATTTTGCACATTTGAATACATCTTACCCTGATAACGATAATACCTTAGGTGCCATATGGAACCAAACAAGTAACAATCTTTTCTTAGACCTATTGTCAGAAATCGCAAAAGATATTGGATATGACTTTGAGCGAGTGCAATTACAAACAGCCATATATTCTCCTGTAGCCCACGGAGCAATAGAAAACGATCAGTTAAAAATTAGGAAGGGTTTAGCTGCAATTTTTTCTGGAGAGGATGCCTTAAAAATGGAAATCATAAACATTCCGAATAGACAGAAAAATTAATCAATTCTCTACTTATCCTGTGGCTCAATACCCAATCTTGCCAGTTCCCTTCTTCCCAGGGTTTTGAGCCAATTCCCCAGACTCATCCCTTCTGCTTTTGCAGCAACTTCAAACTGCGCCTTTAGCTCCGGTGTAATGCGAATCTGAAAAGTTGGAGCCTTTCCGGATTTGGACTGATTTGGGTCGCGTTTAGCCGTTGACATGTACGTACCTTTTAATCTGGCTACCTGACTTATAAACGCCCTCGCCCGGTATTCGCAGTACCCGACGAGAGCTAACCTCACCAACTATCAAGGAGTTGATTATGGCTAATTCGCATTCTACCCCAGACACCGACCAATCCGGAACCGAGCATTCGTTAATTGTGGGATACCGCCCGAATATTTTCGACAAATCCACACCCAAAATTATTCTTTCCGGTAAGTGGCTACGCGCGGCTGGGTTTGATACCGGACAACAAATTACCGTAAAAGTAATGAATGGCTGTATTGTCCTGATGGTCTATGGCGAGCAGGAGCAACAGCTGCAGGATAAGCTGAAAGAGGCACAGCAGAATTTAAATAGAATTGAGAGCACGCTAGCGACTCTCCAGTGAAGTACGGCTGAACCTGTAAGCGTTACTTACAGGTTCACTTGGTGCCGGATGGCGCTGACGCTTATCCGGCCTACTTTCCTGGAAAATGAAGCCAAAGTGTAACGGGAATCCAAACAAATGAATCGCCACGAAAAACCAGACACAATCGTTTCGATTGACGGCGATGAAAAAGTCGAAGAAATAAAGATTCAGTTACTGAAAGCCAGGATTCAATGTGCACAATGTGATATTCATTTTGATAATATTGTTAATGGCGATAATTTCTTTGATGAATTAATGGCGCTTAATAAATGAAAAAAAGCATTATAAACTTACGGGCAATAATCAATAATTATGACATTTGAAGCACCAACTCACTATCCATGAATCAGAAACGCATCAGAAATCATTCAATCTCTATACTAAAAATCATAATAAAAATACTATCCTGATGGCCTATGCCAAACGATAAACATGACAGCACAATAAACACCATATTATAATCCCGCTAAAAATACACAGGCATCCTTTTTCTTTAATCAGGAAGGGGCAGCCTCGTTTCTAATAAATTAAATTATTGGGTTACATATGAAAAACGTATTCATGGCAATGGTTATCGCTCTCGTCACAATCACCGCATCATCCACCGGTTTTGCATGCCCGAAAGGAGAACATCCGCACGGCGGTACTGGCTCACACCATAAGGGTGGCTGGTGCTCGTATGATCAGTAAAATCGCCATTCCTGCCGTGTTATTACTCTGTTTTTCGACATCTGTCCTGGCAAAATCGACGTTGAATATTGACGGCAACTCGCTTTATCACGGCTATCAGTTGTATGAGAAAGGTTTTGATTATTTGAACGTTCGGGATGAACAGACAGCGGTGATGTATATGTCTTTTGTTGCCGGTGTAGCGGGGACACTGTCAAAAGAAAATATCATCTGTAATGAGAGCATAACCATTGGACAGGAAGCTGATATTGTTGGCAATTACCTCCAGACCCATCCAAAAGAACGAACAAAATACAGTCCTTCTGAATTGGCCATGATTGCTTTAGGCAAAGAACTTGCTTGTAGCAAAAATAGTAATAGCTAGCGCTGCACTCAGCCTGTATTGCCGGATGGCGCTAACGCTTATCCGGCTTACAATTCCCCCAAAAAATAAAGCCGCCGATCGGTTAATCAGCGGCTTTTCCATTATCTGCACTTACGTCAGAAGTTATATTTCACGCCCAGCATACCGCGGGTATCGCTGTAGCCTTTGTCACCGATCTGTTGCGCCACGTTGCTCCACACGTTGAGGCGCGGAGTGATTTGCCCTTCTACGCCGACTTTCAGCTCACCGATGTTTTTGGTGCCGCGCATGTCGTTGCTCACATCGTCCATCTTCACGCTGGCGGTCTGCGTGTTGTGGATCCAGTTGGCTTCCACAAACGGCTGGAACTCGCGAGATTTACCGTCGTCGATGGCGTTGTGACCGTTGATAAAGGCCTTAACGCCCAGGCGGGTCATCAGATTGCCATCGGTGTTGTCCTTCACGCGCGTGCCGTTCGCTTCGCGGTGGCTGTCGGCCTGCACGTCCATCCACACCACCTGCGCTTTCGGTTGCAGCCAGTAGCTATTGCGCTCGCTTTCACCCAGTTTGAAGCTGTAACCCGCTTCAACCGAGGCGGTGATCCCGCTGGATTTATATTTCTCCGTCGCCTGCTCCTGGCCCATCACTTTGTTATCAAACCAGTTGTACAGCATCCAGGTATCCACGTAGGTGCCGGTCTTGTCTGCGTCATTGGCATACCATGTGCCATACAACCCCACGCTGTAACCGTTGACCTGACCACGCGAATAGTAACCAGTCAGGCTGGACTGCGTGCGGTTCTGGCTGTTGGCATAGCCTGCCATTGCGCCGATGTGCCAGCGATCGAGACCGTCGGAACTCCACTGTGCCAGGTCGCCGCCTAGCTGCAATACATAACTGTTGCTTTGGGTTTTTAACTGCCCGCTACCATCTTTAAAGCGAGTATGCGCCCCGACGTTACGCATCCACATGCTGGTGACTTTTTTCTCGCCAGTCAGCATGTCGATGTACTGCGTTTCTCCCAGACGATCGTGCAGTCGGGTCATGAACAGCGTGTTAGCGGCATAGTTGTTCGCCAGATAACTGCCTGCTTCCGGGCGGTACTGCTGCTCGGTTACCGGAGGCGCAACAGGTTCTTCCGGCTCAGGGATAATCGGGTCTACGGGGTCGATCGGGCCTGGATCGACGGGACCTGGGTCAATAGGGTCAACCGGGTCCGGGTCAACGGGATCTGGGTCGATGGGATCAACCGGGTCCGGATCGACGGGGTCCGGGTCTTCCGGATCCGGCGGAGCAGGGATAAAGCTGGTCAGATACCAGTTGCTGCCCTTTTGCACCACGTTATAGTCGTACGCACCAGCAACAATACGGCCCGCTTTCTCAAAAGTACCGTCAGAATTGCCAGCCACTTCGATTATCTCAATCCCTTCAACGGTTTGAGCCCCGGTACCGCCAATATTGTTCACCGCCACAAACGCGTTACCGGCGGTATTGCCGAGCACGTTCAGCTTGTCGGTTTCGGAGGCATCGTCATTCAGGACGGTATTGAAAACCAGTTTGCCGCCGTTACCGATGAAATCTTCATTAATGGTAAGCGTCTGCCACGGCTCGCCGTCAGTATGCCCAAAGTTCACGACGGACCCGCCGTTCAGCGTCAGGTCGGTAAGTGTTGAACTGTTGGTCATATTCCAGACCGCATCGCTCATTTGTAGCGAGATAATTCCCGTTCCGGCCGCGACGCTGGTGATATATGACGCCCCGTTCCACAACGAGTTGTCAGTCATGTTGAGCTTAATCATGCTGTCTTGCTGCGGTAGCAAACTGGTTGCCGCGGTCGCTCCGGCAGCGTGAAGATCGCCGTTGATGAGGAAGCGCCCGCCAGCAGAACCGTCAACGATGCCACCCGTTTCGGTGCTAATGGCATAGCTTTCATTGCTGTGGTCACCCGCCATAACAATCGCTGCGCCACCGCCGAGGTTTACCGTGCCGCGTGCAGTGGCAAACAGGCCACGTGGGGCCTTGCTGAACGAGTAAACTTTATCGACGCTGTTAACATTAATCGTCGCATTATCGCCCAGATTCACCGTCGCATTGGTGGAATAGACTGCATGGGCGCTGGCGCCGCTCACCGAAATGGTGGCGTTATTGCCCAGTTCCGTTTTAGACGATGTAGCAGCATAGATCCCCATTGAGGAGGTGCCCGACGTCTCAATAGTGGCATCATTCCCAAGGCGGATGAAGGAGCCGCTCTGCCCGGAGCGGATACCCTCTGAGCTGTTTCCGGTCGTCACAATGTGAGCACGATCGCCGACAATAATCGTATTTTTGGCAAGGGTTGCATCTCTTAGCGCGTTGGCGGTAATACCACGCCCCTGATTACCGGTCGTTTTGATGTACAGATCGTCACCGACGTAAATGTTTGCTGAGCCTGTCCCGCCCTGACCGATGGCGTTGTAACCAGCGTTAATGCCGTCGCCATCCAGGCCATCCACATAAATACTGGTGCGATCCCCGGTGATAATAAAGACCGGGTTATCCGGCGTGTTGGCACCATGCGTACGGATACCATCAACATGCTTACCGTTATCGGCGGAGTTTTTTGAATTAGTGTTAATCGTCAGATCGTCACCGAAAATAACCCCCGGGCTTCCTGATTTGCTGTTCTGAATAACGGTAATGGAGTGCTCAAACGCCTCAGTTCCTGGCCCATTGAGCGTTAATCCATTACCAAAAACAGGAATGGTGCCGGCGCTCCACTGATAAATATAATTCGGCGTAGTGCTGGTTTTCTGGAAACTGGCATTCGCCTGTGCAGGAAATAAAGCCTGCAATTCGGGAGAAAGACTGCTCACCAGCCCACTGGCAGGAAGACTATCAACGTCAATCCAGGCCGCGTGGGTTGAAAATACCATTGAAGCTAACGCGGTTGACACCGCTATAGCAACGCGTGAGTAATGTTTAGGATTTTTCATAATAGCCTCCTGCTTTCGGGCGTAGGGCGTCCACCACATCGCAATAATGTGTAAACAATAAAATGAGAACCAGCTATAAAATATTCGAGAGTATTTTATGAATACGAAGACCCAGCTTATCTTCAAGCCGCAGCTTGTAGACATATATTCTCTTAATATCGATATCATCCATTCTGGTAATTTGCTGAATACTTCTACCTGAAATAAACCGTTCCAGTAATATCATTTCTGTATAATTTAATGAACGCCCGCGTTTGCTGTTGACGAGCTGGCCCCTGAACAATCGGCGAATTTTCTGATGTTGAACATCATCATCATCGTCAGAATAAATAACACCTTGTATTTTATTGCTTTTTGAAAGCCAGTAATTGGCTAACGGTGTCAGAGTCCGGTCCGATATCAGCACAATATGCATACCGCTATGTGTCAGGCGATCCACCCATTGCGGATCGATGAACAGGCGCAGATTAGGGAATGAAAAATCTATAAAAATAAACCCATGAGATAAATGGTTTTGATTATTAAGTAAAAGTTTTTCAATAACACCTTTTTTCAAAAAACAATTTCCCTCTGGCCACACAGCAAAAGCGGCACGTTGGCAGTATTGAGCGCGTACCGCAGCATCCGGGAATAATTCACAGGATAATTCACAACTTAAGCAACGAACACTCTGTAGCGGTTTTCTCTTCATCATCGACTGTGTCCTTGTTATTTTTCCCTAAATATTTCATCGGTAAATAAATGTGTCAATCCAACACATTGTGAATTCCTTTTCTGTTAATAACAGTCAAACAGTGAAGATGTTATAAACTCCTAACAAAAATAATCGTCAACTCTAAATACCGTAACGGTGATGTGCGTTGCCATGCTTTATCTCGGATTAACAATCTGTGCATTAGGAATTTTATGCACAAATCCAGACATCATAACAGATGTAAATACAGCACTATTTGCTAAAACAAAACCGTAATAAATGTTCTTTGTAAATTACAAAATTCCGAAAACTCAGTAACCTTTGTGATGATGTGGATAAATATAATGGCTATTCAGATAAACCTGTAATGAATTCTCATCATTTAACCTTAGTTAATTACAACCTAAGATATAAACAACACAAGCCATTGTTTGAAAAGGATTTTCATAACACACACAAAATTCTTATCTTTGATCATGTACAAAGGTAGAGGCGTCTTATCGATTTATATGTAATATTAAATGGGTGTGCGACAGCACCCGTGATACGTTTTCGTTACTGAGGGCCGGGCAATTGTACCTTATCAACCAGTTGGTCGAATTTAATCCTGATAACAAAAGCCTGGTCAATCGGCAGACAGGACGAGCAATTCAACTGCAGCTTCCAGCCTCGCTCTGTTTTCTCTATTTAATTACTCACGCAAGTGACATTGTTTCCCAGAACACGCTGCTGAAAGTGGGTTGGGGAGACAGAAATAATGTGACTACCACTAATACTTTTTACCAGGCTATTTTGACGTTGCGCAATGCATTGGGAGATGTAGGGTTACCGCGTGATACAGTAAAAACTATTTCCCGGCGTGGACTCACATTGAATGAGAATACGCAAGTGGAGACGATCACACATTCCCAAATTGAGGTTGATTTACCACCACTCATTGAGGAAAACAAAGCCCCGGAGATAATACCCCCGCCACCACCACAGGTTTCATCAATCCCCGGCTGGAACATTTTCTTAACCGCCGGAGTGATTATTACTACTCTGGTTATCTGGCTGGTGTGGTATCAGACACGCCCTACCCTGCCGTTTAGTAAATTCGTGTCGGTATCTATGCAAATCCCCTCACGAGAAAACTGTAAAATTTATTACTCACCGAATGAACACAACCTGGAAAGCTATTTCAGCCTGATGCAAACGCACCCCGATCTCTGTGTAGATAATAAGCATGTATTTCTTTCCGGGTACCGTAAGGCGGAGAGAGTGGTGGCCTTTGTATGCGATAAGGATGCGCGAATAGATGTAAACGCGTTTTGTTCCACTCATTATTACTGGATGCGCGGGAAATGAACAAAAAAAGCAATTTTATCCTGCTTGCTATCGGAGTGATAACGATGCTGGGTTCAGGCGCCTGGTTATGGCATTCACGCTATGCCGACAAGCCTCTGAATTGCGTCGGAAACGTTGAGTGGAATATTGGTAGCAACCGCTTTACCGGCACGGTGTCGTATCGACTGTATAATCATCAGGGGTTGGCCACCTTAACCGGAAAACTTTACGGACGTGATACCACGGGGATTAGCAGAAATATCTATTTTGCCTATACCCAACACCACGATGCGCGCGTGCTACAGTCAACGCAACTGGTAAAAACTTTTTCTGATTCGGCAAATGAAGATGACATCAACCAGACGTTGCCCAGTTTTTATCGCCAAACCGGACAGCGCCTGAGCCTGATCATGGAGGAGTATAAGGGAGCGTGGATTGTGGCAAGCTCAAATGTTCCCTCGCTTTACTGTCGTAAAAGGTAACTTAATATCCGGATACAAAAAGCACGCCTTTCTCGATGAGATTCATATTTGCTCTCATCAACTTACGCGACGTGGGTCACTGAATCCACTAATAAGCCATTGCTATTCTTCTCCCCGAATCAGGAAACATCCTGAATACCTTGATATCCGTTGCGTAATAATTAAGCGAAATGGGCGTTATATTTTGTCCAGAAGACTTCAACATACGCATGGATATTTGGAGAAAACGTGGGCAGGGGCGTTTATCTCTCTGGCGAGCAATGTCTGAGCATTCAGGCGTTATCGCATTTTCAGGAAACGGTATGTTTCCGGTGTATTTATGGCGTACTTATGAGGGATACGTAATGTTTGCTTTTAAAAAGTGCCTGCTTGCACTTGCAGTTAACTTAGCGGTTGTTTCATCTGGTTTTGCATGTACGACCCTGCTGGTCGGCAATGAAGCGTCGGCAGATGGTTCCATGCTAGTCGCCCGTAGCGCGGACAGCGATGCTCTGAAAGCGCAACATTTTTTGATTCATCCGGCAAAACAGAACCAGACTGGGGTATACAGCACCAAAGCGCACAATGGCGCGAATGATTTCACCTGGCCGCTGCCGAAAAATTCTCTGCGTTATACCACCGTTCCGAACTGGAAAACTCAGCTGCACGGTGCCACCGGATTTAACGAACTGGGCGTCGGCGTCAGCGGTACGGAATCTATTTTTGCCTCGCCAGAAGCGCTGGTCGCCGACCCATACGTTGAGGATAAAGGGATCACCGAAGATGATATCCCGGATATTCTGCTGTCACAGAGCAAAACTGCACGTGAAGCAGTAGCGCTGCTGGGGCATATCGTCGAGACCGCCGGAGCCGGTGAAGGCTTTGGCGTTGCCGTCGTCGATGACAAAGAAATCTGGTATCTGGAGACCGGAAGCGGTCACCAGTGGATGGCGCAACGCTTGCCCAACAACCAGTATTTTGCCACCGGTAATCAGGGGCGCTTACAGGATTACGATCCTAAGAACCCGGACATGATGGCGTCCAAAAACCTGGTTGAATTCGCTACCGAAAAAGGTCTGTACAATCCGGCGAAAGACGGAAAATTCAACTTCTCCAAAGCCTATACCCGTGATGACGAACGTGACCGTACGTATAACGATCCCCGCGTATGGACCATCCAGAAAACGTTTAATCCTTCAGCCAAACAGGATATGGCCGCAGGCCGTGAGTTCCCGGTATTCCTGAAGCCTGAGAAGAAAATGACGCTGGATGATGTGAAGGCAGTGCTGCGTAGTCACTATGAAGGTACCAGCCATGACCCGTACACCAACGGTCTAAACGGCAAAGAGCCGTGGCGCCCTGTGAGCGTCTTCCGCACCTACGAAGCACACGTCATGCAGGTCCGCCCGTGGCTGCCAAAAGAGATTGGCGAAACGACCTACATTGGCCTGGGCATGGCCGATCTCACCGCCTTTGTTCCTTACTACAGCGGCCTGAAAGCGTATCCGGCTAACTACACGATGGGTACCGATAAAGCAGACGATCAATCCATTTACTGGAAGTATCGTAAATTACAGACGCTGACCATGACCGACTATCCGAAGCTCGCGCCAATTGTCAAAAAAGCCTACAAAGCGTGGGAAGACAAAGTGGCGAAGGAGCAAAAAGAGGTCGAAGCCGAGTATCTGAAGATGGCGAAAACTGATAAACCTGCCGCCGATAAGATGCTGAATGACTTCAACCTGCGCATCATGGCCGACGCCGAGAAGCTGACGGAAGATCTGACTAATCAGCTGTTTACCATCCGCACTAAAGATATTCAGACTGATATCTTCTTTGCAAACGCTGCGAAAAAAGACTGAGTCACCGTACGATAATCATCTGGCGCAAAGCGTAAATTAGCTCTGCGCCAGCATTTCACACCGCGCCTTTACGGCGTCGTGCAGCAGACGTACCGCCGTTGAAAGCTGCTTGCGATGTGGGCAAATCATATTCAGCGGAACTTTTTCTCCCTGATAATCAGGCATCAGCAGCTGCAATCGACCGTCACGCACATCCTCACTCACGTCCAGCCACGACTTGTATGCAACCCCTTCTCCGGCAATCGCCAGTCGCCGGATCACTTCGGCATCATCGCTCATAATGGTGCCATTAACCTGCACGCTGCTGACCTCACCATTACGCGTAAACGTCCAGCGATCGTGCAGACGCCCGCGTAATACGAAGGTCATCGCATTCAACTGCGCTAAATCATCCGGTTTTTGCGGCGTACCATTTTGCGCAACCCATTCGGGAGAGGCCACCAGCACGCGTCGGTTACCCGGTGCCACGGGCAGCGCGATGTAAGACGCATCCTCGGTGTTGCCGTAACGAAACGCTACATCGACAGGATCTTTGAAGACATCGGTCACCTGATCGGAGAAAAAGACCCGCAGGCGCAGCGCGGGATAGCGACGACGAAACGACTGAAAAACCGGCAGCAGCAGGTTACGCCCGAGATCGGACGGCACCGCAATTTGCAGCGTGCCGCAAATTTCATCCTCCGGGGTCTGAATTTTTTGCAGTCCGGCGTGCATCACGTCCAGCATCTGGCGAGCATAGGGTAGCCAGACCTCACCTTCCGGCGTCAGTCGCAGGCTGCGCGTGGAGCGGGCAAACAAGCGGATGGTCAGCGTGGACTCCAGGCGCTTGATGGCAGAGCTGACCTGAGCTGGCTGGACGCCGGCTTCGCGCGCGGCATCGCTAAAACTGTTCAGCGCCGCAGCGCGGACAAACAACGTGAGGTCTTCAAGCCGGAACATTTTCACTCCCCGAGTATAAGTCCTGTCGCCGTGAGGCTATTTTTCCCGTTCTGCTGCCGGTTTACCATCGAATTATTCAACAGATATAAGGTTTCTGAACCGGAGAGATTATGAAAGCCATCGCCATTACCCACGCCGCAACCGACGGCAGTAACATCGCATTTTTACAAGAAATTGACCTGCCCGTGCCGGTCGCCAAAGGGCATGACCTGCTGGTTGAGGTGAAAGCCATTTCTGTTAATCCTGTCGATACCAAAGTACGCGCAGGTTTCAACGCTGACACCCCACGTGTGCTGGGCTGGGATGCGGTCGGCGTGGTGAAATCCGTCGGCGAAGCAGTCACCCTGTTCGCACCTGGCGATGAAGTCTGGTACGCCGGCGCGCTGGGCCGGACGGGCAGCAACAGTGAATTTCAGCTGGTTGACGAACGCATTGTCGCGCTGAAGCCACAATCGCTGGATAACGCCTCTGCGGCGGCGCTGCCGCTGACCGCGATCACCGCCTGGGAAATGCTGTTCGACCGCCTGGGCGTTAAGGAAAATGGCAACGAAGGCGACGCATTATTGATTGTCGGTGCTGCGGGCGGCGTTGGTTCCATCCTGACCCAACTGGCAAGCAAACTGACCAAAATGACCGTTATCGGTACAGCGTCGCGCCCGGAAAGCCAGAAATGGGTACGTGAAGCAGGTGCACATCATGTGATCGATCACAGCAAACCACTGACCGAAGAGCTGGCGCGGATAGGCATTAAAGAGGTAACACACGTTGCCAGCCTGAACAATACAGAGCAGCACTACCAGCAGATTATTGATGCGCTCGCGCCGCAGGGCAAACTGACGCTGATTGACGACCCTGAATTCCTTGATGCCCGTCCGCTGAAGGCAAAAAGCATTTCGCTGCATTGGGAATTTATGTTCACTCGCTCAATGTTTGAAACCCACGACATCATCGCGCAGCACCAACTATTAACCCGCGTGGCGCAGTTGATCGACAACTACACCATCCGCACCACGCTGGGGGAACATTTTGGCGCGATCACGGCGGCGAATCTGCAAAAAGCTCACGCGCAAATTGAAACCGGACGTTCGGTTGGCAAGATTGTTCTGGAGGGGTTTTAACATGTCTGAGGCTGAGGTGATTTCAATTATTGCGGTGCTGAAGGCCAAACATGGGAAAATCAACGCACTGAAACAAGCGCTGCAAGCTCTGCTACAGCCCACTCGCCGGGAGCCGGGCAATATTGAGTATGCTCTGTTCCAGTTACGCGACACGCCGGATGTATTCTACGTGCGCGAATCCTGGCGCAGTCAAACTGGGCTGGACGCCCATATCGCCCTGCCACATTTTCAGGCGTTCATTCTGCAGATGGACGATCTGCTCGCTGAGCCGCTGCAACTGGATTATTTGACGCCGATTGCGCCTTAATTCTCTACACGATCCCCCGCTTTGCGGGGGATATTCAGTCAGTCATGACCTCCCTCGCCCCGCCATCTCTGCTATGATGCCTGCACACAAATAAGACAATACAACCATACCGAGGGAATAATGAGTTCCACCAGAAGAGGGATGATAAACGTCCTGATTGCCGCCGTATTATGGGGAAGTTCAGGCGTTTGCGCGCAGTACATCATGGAGCAAAGCCAGATGTCATCGCAGTTTCTGACCATGACGCGCCTGATTTTCGCCGGGTTCATTCTGCTGATGCTCTCTTTTGTGCACGGCGACAAAGTGTTTTCCATCTTCGAAAATCGCAAAGACGCCATCAGTCTGCTGATTTTTTCGGTGGTCGGCGCGCTCACCGTACAATTGACTTTTCTGCTGACCATTGAAAAATCCAACGCCGCTACCGCAACGGTACTGCAATTTTTGTCACCGACTATTATCGTGGCGTGGTTCTCTGTAGTGCGTAAAGCGCGACCGGGCATTTTAGTGCTAACGGCCATTTTGACCTCGCTTATCGGCACGTTCCTGCTGGTGACTCACGGCAACCCGACATCGCTGTCCATTTCACCTGCCGCGCTGTTTTGGGGGATAGCCTCAGCCTTTGCCGCCGCGTTCTACACCACGTATCCCTCTACGCTTATCGCCCGCTACGGTACGCTGCCGATTGTCGGCTGGAGCATGTTGATAGGTGGCTTGATCCTGCTCCCGTTCTATGCCGGAGAAGGAACAAACTTCGTGGTTAATGGCAGTTTAATTCTGGCGTTTTTCTATCTGGTAGTCATCGGCACGTCACTCACGTTTAGCCTGTACCTGAAAGGCGCACAGATGATTGGCGGGCCGAAAGCGAGCATTTTAAGCTGTGCGGAACCGTTGAGCAGCGCCCTGCTGTCGCTGTTGTTGCTAGGGATTACATTTACCCTTCCCGATTGGCTGGGCACACTGCTGATCCTCTCTTCAGTGGTGTTGATTTCAATGGACTCCCGCCGCCGCGCCAGAACGGTATAACACCGAGCGGCGCGACAACGGGGGATATTACCAACCCGGAACCGCGCCGCCGTTAAAGATTTTCTCAGCCGCTTTCGCCACTTCCGGTGACTGATAAGATTGCAGGAACACTTTTACGTTCTCGGCATCTTTGTTGTCTTCTCGTGCCACCAGGATGTTCACGTACGGTGAATTTTTATCTTCGATAAATACGCTGTCATGTACCGGAGAAAGCCCGGTTTGCTGAATGTAGGTGGTACTGATGATCGCCACGTCCACTTTCTGATCGTCCAGCACGCGCGGCAGCTGCGCACCTTCCAGTTCCATGATATTCAGATGACGCGGGTTATCGGTGATATCCAGCGCCGTCGGCAGCAGCCCGGTGCCGTCTTTCAGCGTGATTAACTTTTCTTTTTGCAGCAACAACAACGCACGTCCGAGATTGGTTGGATCGTTAGGTATCGCAATCGTCGCACCGTCTTTTAGCTCGGCAACCGTTTTGATTTTCTTCGAATAACCGGCCATCGGGAAGACAAAGGTATTGCCTACCGCCACCAGCTTATAGCCATGCGCTTTATTATCCTGCTCCAGGAACGGACGATGCTGGAAGACGTTAGCATCCAGTTCACCATGATTGGTGGCATCGTTAGGCAGCAGAGAACCGCTAAAGCCCACTAGCTCAACATCGAGGCCGTACTTCTCTTTGGCCACTTTCTTCGCAACCTCTGCCACATCCTGCTCTGCGCCGTTAATCACGCCGACTTTAATGTGTTTTGCATCATTGCTTTGCTGGTCACAACCTGCCAGCAATAATCCCGCCAGCAATACCACAGCCCCGGCCCCGAAATAAGGTCTCTTCAGTTTCACTTTTTTTCCTTTTGCAATAACCGCCTGATGAGTAATGAAATGACTATAGCGGGAAGGCCGCTGCGGTTTAAAAAACGAAAAAGCATCAACAAGAAGAAAAAAGCATAACAAAGACTTGTACACAAAGGGCCATGACGCTAATGCTTACCACGCCCAAAATGCAGGCTGATGATTAACATCCATAATTTCTTCAAGAGTCAGTTCTGTGATTTTCTCTACTACCTCACTATCAATTCCATTCTCTAACATAAGACGGGCAATACGCCACGCTTCGTCCTGTTTGCCCGCCTCACGTAATCTGTCCGCAATAGTCATCAGTCTCTCCTTTTGTTGGGGTAGGCGTTCAGTAATTTCATGGATAAACTCATTAAAACGGGGGGCATCTCCGGAACGCATGATGTAATTTAACAGCGCTTTTAGCTGCCTGTCATTAGCATATCCATTAACCAAAAGAGAGGCCAATTGCTCCACCAGCCCAATCAGATCGCGCTGACGAATATGTTTTTGGATCAGCTCCAACATTGCCACTCGTCGATGTTGCACAATTTCTTCATCAGGTATGACTGTAATATCCACAAGTGGAAATGCAGAGGCATAAAGCTGCCGCGCGGTTTCTGGATCGTCAAATTCATCCAACCAACATAGCGAGTACGGATAGGGGCTGGTAACTCCATGATAGAAAAGCATTGGTACCACCAATGGTAGTTTTTTATTTCCAGCATCCAGATGCCTTTGCATCACCGCTATTGCATAGCGCATCAACCTAAAAGCCATATGCGCATCCGGCGTGCTTTGATGTTCAATAACCACATAAATATAGCCATCCCCTTCACTGGTTTTCAGTGACCACAGCACGTCGGAGTAACAGGCTCGCAAATCCTCTTCAATAAAGCTGCCAGATTCAAGCTTCAATGCTTTCATATCGCAAAGTTCACGCAGAGATGCCGGAAGATGAAAATCAAGAAAATCCCGTGCCGTTTCTGGATGGCTTAAGAACTTTTTAAATACCGCATCATGCGGCGTAGAGGTTGTTGATTTTTGCATGGCGGTCCGTCACCAGAAGAACAAGATGACGGGACATTACTCGCCACTAGCACAGACGACATCAGGGAAATTATCCCTCTGCGAGACGCTTTCGGGGATAAATATATACTGGTGTAATGCATTCATATTCAGGGAATGGCGTTCGCAAAAATGCCCGGCGGCGTTAGGGCTTACCGGGCATTTTTTATTCGCTATCTGACGATGGAGGCATCACACCAGCGCTTTGACTATCTCCATCAACCTGACGACATCTTCAGGTCGGGTATTACCGGTCTGTGGATCGATAATCGAGCTATACACATGCGGCATCACCCGCGGTACTCCCGCCTCCAGACAGGTTTTCAGGATAATGCCGAAGTTATCGAGATCGATACCGCCGGTCGGTTCAACCAGCGTCATGCCGTTTCGCGCAGCGGTCGTCGCCAGTGCATACAGCTCAGGCAGCGACTGCTCACCGCCCATTGGGAAGAACTTCGCCGCATGCGCCCCCATATCTTGCATCATGCGTACCGCCGCATCGCAGGAAACGCGCGCTGGTATGCCCTGACTGCTGCTGACGCCGGTGGAGATCAGCACCTCACCGGGCGTTCCGGTCGGGCTAACCAGAGCGTTGATATGAGTCTGTTCACCGCCCGTTGCCGCCAGCGCACCAGCCGCAAAACCGCAGCCGGTAAAGGTCTGGTTGACGTGTGCCGGGTGGACCTGTGAGGCAATCATCGCCGCTTTGTAATACTGCGCCGGATCGCCTGCCCCCAACCCCACGGAAATCGACGGCACGTCGGTCATCCAACGTTTTACTTCCTGAACCCCTTCCTCAACCGAGGAAAACTGCGCAGAAAGAATGCCGATCACCGCATGACCTTCGGCAGCATCATAGATTTCCCGGGCGTTGGCGATATCCTTCGCCAGCACGTTAATGGCCACTTTATTACGATAAAAATTAATGCGCTGCATGCTCTGCAATCTCCTTTAGTCGCGCCACGATCAGTGCCATTTCCCCTTCTGCGACCGTACGCGGGTCAAGACTAAAGACACCCTGATGAAGGTTATAACGACGCGCGTAAATCGCGATATCGCCCCCGCGCAGCTGCGCTTCTACGGCGTAAGCATCTATCCCCAGCACTTGCGCGTTCACCCGAATACGGATCCGCCAGATGGCGCGTCCGGCCTCATCCTGCTCGATATCCGCATCCAGTCCGCGAATCTCTGAAATCGCCTCCGCCACGGGCCGGAGCTCTTCGGCAGTAACCACGGTTTGCCCCTGATGATAGTTTTCCAGGGCATACACCAGCCCGACCATATTCTCTTTGCCGATTTTCATCGCCCTGGCAATCCCGTGGTGCTGCGCTTTACACGCCGCAATCCACTGTTTCTTCCCGGTGATAAACCCCGAGGTCGGCGCGTTAAAGGCTTTTGCCCCGCTGTAGACCACCATGTCCGCCCCGCTCGCCACCCAGGCACGTAAATCCTCCTCGGCAGCGGCATCGACAATCAGCGGCAGATTATGGACCTGCGCGACCTGCACAAAATCCGCAATGCTCAACATGCCTTTCTGCACGCAGTGGTGCGATTTCACATACAGCAGCGCGGCGGTATTGTCGGTAATCGCGCTTTCCAGTTGCCAGCGGGCTGCGAGATTACTTGAACCAACCTCCACCACTCGCCCGCCGCCTAAGCGGATAGCGCTGGTGATCGGTGCACCATAGTCAACGTTATGCCCGCGCAGCATCACCACTTCATTCGCCATGCCGGTGCTGTCCGGCATCAGCGTGACTCGCGCCTGGTCACCGCGGGTAATGGCCGCGGCAACGGCAATCGCAATCCCTGCGGAGGCACATGAAGTGACATAGCTGTCTTCAGCACCGGTGTAACGGGAAACCAGCTCACCTGTACGGTCCACCAGCCGGTCAATTTCAACAAAGGCCGAGGCTGCCCGCGCGGTGGCTTGCATCACTTGCGGCACCACGCTGGAAACGCCCAGAATCGTCATTTTGCCGCAGGCGTTAATCACCTGTTTTAGCCCCAGTTGTTGATAGATATTCTGTGTCATGGCTTACAACACCCCCAGCAACGAACAGACCACGCTGAGCGCGACAATCGACAGCAAAATAGTGGTGTAACGCGGCCCTTTTTTCACCAGATAGAAGTAGATGGCGAACACCGCCGCCAGCGGCAACAGGCCGGGGGCAATAGAGTCGAGGATCTGCTGGACCACCACTTCAGAGCCTTTCAGAGCGCTAATTTTTAGCGGTGTGACTATCTTGATATAGCTCGCAGAAAGCGCGCCCATCATGATAAGACCCAATACGTTAGCGCCGTAGATCAGTTCTTTTATTCGCCCCCCTTGCAGCAGGCCGATAATCGAATCACGCCCCAGCGTATAACCTTTGTGAACCAGCCCGTAGCTTATCGCCAGCGTAATGGCAGGATAGAGAATTAACGGCACAATGCCGCCCATCGCGCTGCCATTGGCGGCGAACGGGATGAAAATAGCAATTAATAGCGGCATGACGGCAGCCCAGATGATGGAGTCTCCCATCCCGGCCAGCGGTCCCATCAAGCCGGTTTTGATCCCGGTAATGGAGGCATCGCTGATCGGCTCGCCGCGCGTTTTCTGCTCCTCCATCGCAATGGAGATCCCCTGAATCACCGCCCCAAACGTCTGCTCTGAGTTGAAGAAGTTCAGATGGCGTTTCAGCGCTTCCACCTGCTCTTCTTTTTGCGGGTAGAGTTTTTTGATGATCGGCGTCATCGAGGCGCAGAAAATCAGGCTTTGCAAACGCTCATAGGAACTGGAAACTTCCGCGCCCAGCCAGTAGATAAACCAGGCCTTGGTGATATCCGCTTTGGTCAGCGTGCCGCTTTCTCGCGCACGTTCAACCAGTTCATGTTGCATTACATCGCTGCTCATCATGCTGCTCCTTCATTTTTCGCCAGACCTTTAATCAGGAAGGCTACGCAGGTACCAAAGATTGCCATCGCCATGATGTCCACCTTCAGGTACAGCACCGCAAAAAATCCGCCGATAAACCACGGCAGCAGGCTCTTTTTACCGATCACCATAATGGTAATGGCGAAGCCCAGCGCTGGCAGAATACCGCCCATAATTTCAAAGGAGTGCGTCAGCCAGTGCGGCATCAGCTTAAGGAAGCTTTCCACCACGTCCTGACCAAAATAGTTGGCGGCGAAGACAACCGGGAAACGCAGTACCAGCCCGAGTAATGCCGGGTAAAGGAACGCACAGCGCATAATGCCCGCCATATTGGCCGTTTCCGCATGCTTGTCGGCCATATGTACCCAGGCGGCGTTTAAGGTGCGGCGCAGCTGGTCGAGGAACACGCCGATGACGCCAAATGGGATCGCCAGCGCGATAGCCAGGTTCGGGTCCATACCGGCCTTCACGGCAATAGGAATTGAAATACAGGCGGCCAGCGCCGGATCCGACGGGACGTTACCGCCCGGCGTGGAGGTCACGCCAAGGTAAACCAGCTGCATCCCTGCGCCGATAATCATCGCCGTTTCCATGTTGCCTAACAGCAGGCCCACAAAAACAGCGATAACAACCGGTTGCAGCAGCATGGCGGAGAAGGTGTAGCCAAGGCGTAAACGCGCAAACCAGTAATACAACCCCATCAGGCTTGCGAAGACTAAAGTATCCATAATTAATTACCCTGTTATCAAAGGATTAGAATTTTTTCAGGATATCGTCCAGCGACTGCGGCTTATCTTCCGGGATAGTCTGGAAGACAGCCTTAATCCCACGATTTTTCAGGTCGTTCAGAATGCCGACGTCTTTTTCATCCAGCGTAATATTCTGGAATACCGCTTTACGGTTTGGCCCGCCGCCCAGCCCACCCACCTGAATGGTGGTGACATCAAAACCCAACTGGACCGCCTCCTGAACCGCCGCCAGAGAGGGAAACAGCACCAGAACCTTACCGTCGCCAAGCTGATTTTCTTTCCAGGCGGCAGCAAAACTTTGGTTACCGAAGCAATCCACTTTGATGTTTGGCGGCGCGGCCATCAGGTAGATGTTTTTCATAAACGGATCGGCATCCAGCTCGTCGCTGACTACCGCAATTCGGTTGGCCTGAGATTGTCCAACCCACTTCGTTACTACCTGTCCATGAATCAGACGGCTATCGATACGACATAAGACGATGTTTGCCATGATGTTTTCTTCCCTACTTTGATTGTTGTAATTGACGCACATGGGCAGCGACATCCAGGCAACTGCTGCGCCCGGCTTCGACCAGTTCAGCCACGCAGGTGGTCAACTGCCCATGCTCGCGTTTGTCGAGCGCCTCCAGCAGCAAAGAGGCATTGAGCCCGGAAATCACTGCCACCGGGTAATCGGCGCTCAGCCGCGCCGCCACGTTAGAGGTGGTGCCGCCAATAAAATCAGTCAGGATCAGTGAACCTTCCGGCATGGTTTTCACCACGGCTTCGACACGCTGATAAAACTCGCCGAGCGTATCAACGGGCATCAGCGCAATTTCCGTCACGCCTTTGATTTCACCCGCCACCATGCGCAGGCTGTTGCAAAGCTGTTGCCCCCAGCCGCCATGGGTCAGCAGCAGGATCTGGGGCAAGGATTCAGTGGTAGTCAAAATGGCCTCCTGGCTCGATTACATAGACATAGGTAAACAGAGCAAAGGCTGTGCCAGAATTTGTGTCACGCGGGGAAGAGAGAGGTGCTGGCGGGGCAGCGAGCCGCGCCAGTAAAGGGATTAGCTATACAGAAGTTCGTAGATATAAAAATATTCCGCGTCCGATAACCGAATGGCATAGGCTTCTTCGATCGGCAGGAAAGCGGATTTAATGACACTAAACGCGTGAGCATCCAGGTCCGGCTTGTTTTCCAGCGCCATCTGTAACGGTTTGCGGTTAATCACGATACGCTCGACCATACAGCAGCAGTGGATCAGGAAGCGCAGTGTCACCTGACGGCTCGGTTTCAGCGAAAGTGAGGTGGTCAGATGGTTAAGCACGCCTTCCATCTCCTTGAGAATACGCTGCGGGTTGAGCACCGAAATATGGTTAATGATGCTCTCCATGGTTAACGCGCTGATAAAGCGCATCGCGCTGCGCTCCATCTCCAGACGGCGTTCGCTGCTGGACAGATCCGGCGTCAGCAGGCTCAACACCAGTTCCGGTCCCTGTTCGGAGAACAACTCCTCCAGCGAGATAAACGGAATATCCGGCAGTCCCGGCTGGAAAGTACCGACTATTCCCGCCAGCCGTTCACTGGCGTTAATCGCCTGCTGAACGCGCTCCAGACTGCGGACTTCGTTGTAATCGAGGATAACCATCCGCGTGTCCTGCGACATCAGCTCGCCGAAGCTCTCCTCCAGCACCTTTTTGATTTTTTCCGCCGTGCCCATGCCGGTAATACAGGAAATAACCAGCACTTTACCGCTATTTTCCTGCTGCGGCGTACAGAGCTGACAGGGAATATCTTTACTCTGCATTAACGCCGCCAGTTGCGGTAAGTCGCTGGTTTCATAGCTTAAGTCCAGACCCAATTCCAGCAGGCTGGTCAGCGTGATATTGGGCATTAGTAGTACATCTATCTGGAATAATTTGCTGATCGTGCTGCCAAAATGGACCAGCGAACCAATATCCACCATCAGGATCAGCCGGCGATATTGCCGGGTCTGGATCATCTGCGTCAGCGTTTCCAGCGTGTCGTGCACCGACTGCTCAAACGGCATGTCGATGGCGCTGAACAGCTCGCGCTCCAGCACGCGATTCACGTACTGCGCCTGGCTGGTTGCCGTCGTCGCACCGTGGGCAATCAAAATCACGCCACAGTCCGGGCTGGCGTCGATACGCTGTCGATAATGGCGACACTCTTTGAGGAACAGACACAGCCAGACCACTTCCGTTGCCGGGCACTGAATATGCAGCAGTTCATTGATTTTCCGGCATAATAGCGTGGCATTGTCATATTCATCTTTACAGCGATCGAGGATCAGGCTGGAAGAATAAAGCTGAGGAATAAGCCCACGCTGAACGTAGCCAATCAGCGCCAGAAAGTGTTTGCGCAGCGGGTTGACCAGATTCTCCGGCAGCGTAAAACCGAGCACCTGCTCAACGCAGCCGATCAGTAGCGTGACGCGCTCTTCAATCTGGTCGCCATAGCGCGGGGGATGCGTCACACTGTCGCGGCTGTAGAGACCATATTCAAAAATCGAACTGAGCTTGTTTTTGAGGATAGCCAGCGTTTCAGCTGGCGGGACGTTGCTGTTACGCAGGTTGATATATTCCCGGGTCAGGAAGCTGTAAAAGAGATCGCTCTCTTCAATTTCCGCCCCGGTTGCCAGCGAGTGTTTTAATGTCGGGAGCGTGCGGGCATCCACGCTCAGACGCTCTTTACCGCCAAACAGCGCATCAACCAGCAGACGCTGTTCCGCCGTGGCGTTAAACGGTATTTCCGCCAGCCGTTTATCCAGCTGTAGCGTATCACTATGCTCGGTCATTCCTGATGCCCACGCCTGGGCGCAGAGAAACTGAATATCGCTCTTGAGCTGGCCAATATTCCCTTCCAGCGGCTTGTTCAGCAGCCAGAGCAACAGCGTTTTATCAATGCTTACCGTGCGTTCTATTTTACGGCTCTCACGCTGTAAGAAGCCAACGATCAGCTCAACCTGCTCTTCCACCGAACGCTGGCGGATGCCGGGCAAATCGATACACACCTGAATACGTCGCTGGAAGGTGCGCAGCAACGCCGAATTCACCGGTTCGGTGGTGGCACAAATCAGGCGAACCGAAATAGAACGCGCTGTAGCGCTTGAACCCAGCGGCCGGTATTCGCCTTTGTCGAGAATAGAGAACAGCTTTTCCTGGCCTTCATACGGCAGACGATGCACTTCATCGAGCAGCAGATAACCGCCGTCGGCCTGCTCAACCAGACCGGGTTTATTCTCGTTTGCGCCGGTAAACGCCCCCTGTCGATGACCAAACAGATGTGAAGATAGCAGCTCCGGGTTATGGGCGTATTCCGCGCAGTTAAAGTAAACCAGCGGTGGCGGCGTTCCCGCCGTGCGTTCGCAGGCAAAACGGTGCATCAGTTCGGCAAAAAAGGTTTTGCCCACACCGGAGGGACCGGTCAGCAGAACGTGCAGTCCGTGAGGATACAGCACCGCCGCGCGGCCTTTTTCCACCGCGTCGCGCAGGCTGCGATCGTAACCAATCAGGCCGAAAAAGGGATCGTCTGTCGCCGGGTTTTCCTGAGCAGGCAACAGATCGGCAACGGTTTGCACTTCGCGCTCGGACTCATCCAGCTTGCGTCCCAGCAGCGTTTCAATCACCTGACGATGCAGAAAGAATACCGGGCGCCCGCGGCTTTTAATCGCCAGACCGTCGTTCCAGAGCTGATTGAGATCTTTACTGACCGAGTTGCGCGCCAGACCGAGGTTAAAGCCGATAGCCTCCGCCGTGAACGCCGTTTCCTGCGCCAGATGGGCAAGATTCAGTCCTTGCGTCAGCCGTTCCAGCTCCCCCAGTATTATCTCAATCCGTCTCATCTCTTTACCGCTTAAGAAATAAATGATTGTTCAGAACATACACTATTCTGCTGTGCAAGAAAGTGAAGCGGCGTCCAGACCTTCCGGTCATCAAAACGTTTTCGACAAATAATGGCGCGCGGAACCGGTTTCCGGAAAGTTATCGAGGGTCATTTGCAACTGATAGCCGTTTTTCTGATAAAACGGCAGCGCCTGGAAACTCATGGTGTCTACCAGCGCATGCTGGCATCCTCGCTCACGCGCCGTCTGTTCGGCGACCTGCATCAATTTTGTGCCGTAACCGCCTTTACGCAGGGAATCATGCATCCACAAAAACTCGATACACAACCATTCACCTTTGATTTTGCCGATCAGCCCACCCAGTATTTCATTGTGTTCATTGCGCCAGTAGACCGCCAGATCGCCAAAATTGGTCGTTTTCAGGAACTGCCGATTGTAAGTGCGCAACCCGGTTAGTAGCGCGTTTTGATCGTCTTCAGTAACCGTATCCGTAATCTGTATCTGCATTCTATCCTCCTGAAAAACTAAAACTTTTGTCTGATTATTTTTTCGACATTAACACAGCCTGATGAGTGAGTCGTAGGCCGTCTACACTTACTCTTGAGATGATGCGCATCGACAACAAGGATTATTATCATGAAACGAGCCGTTTTTCCGATTATTGCCATCCTTTTCACGCTGCCGGGTCTGGCGCAGGCCGACTCGGCTTACGGTTCTCTACAGTCAGTCCACGAAAAAAACACCATATTGAAGGACTTACGCAAGATTTGTACCCCGCAAGGGTCGCCGTCGGATGAAGTATGGGAAAAAACGATTATGGCCGATACGCGTAACCAACAGCATATCCGCGAAGCCATTGTGGCGATTCAAAGGAGTAATCAGAACAACTACTGGGAAGCGTTGGGCAAGATTGAATGCCCGGATATGTAACTATCACATTGAAAAACGAGCACTGTAACCGGTTTCTTATAATAAAAATCGCCTATTGTGTAGGGAAATGAAATACATCAAGGAGCAAGATAATGCGATACCGTTTTCCCGAAAACTTCTGGTGGGGCAGTGCCTGCTCGGCGCTGCAAACCGAAGGGGATAGCCTGAACGGTGGCAAAAGCCAGACCACGTGGGACGTGTGGTTCGACCGCCAGCCAGGCCGTTTCCATCAGGGGGTCGGCCCGGCGAACACCTCGACATTTTATCAGCACTGGAAGCAGGACATCGCGCTGCTAAAGCAACTGAAGCACAACAGCTTTCGTACGTCTCTGAGCTGGTCGCGCCTGATCCCGGACGGTACCGGCGAGGTGAATCCTGAAGCGGTCGATTTCTATAACAACGTCATCGACGAACTGCTGGCGCAGGATATCACGCCCTTTATCACCCTGTTCCACTTCGACATGCCAATGGTCATGCAGGAGAAAGGCGGCTGGGAAAACCGTGAGGTGGTCGAAGCATTTGGTCGCTACGCCCAAACGTGTTTTACATTGTTCGGCAACCGGGTGAAGCACTGGTTCACCTTCAACGAGCCGATTGTTCCGGTAGAAGGCGGATACCTGTATGACTTCCATTACCCTAACGTGGTGGATTTCAAACGTGCGGCGACCGTGGCGTATCACACCGTACTGGCGCATTCGGCGGCGGTACGGGCTTATCGCGCCGGAAACTACAACGGTGAAATCGGCGTGGTGCTGAATTTAACACCGTCTTACCCGCGCTCGCAAAACACGGCGGATGTGAAAGCCGCGCACTATGCGGATCTGCTGTTTAACCGCAGCTTCCTTGACCCGGTGCTAAAAGGGGAATATCCGGCGGATTTGGTGGAACTGCTGAAAGCATACGATCAGCTACCGGCCTGTCAGCCCGGCGACAGCCAGTTGATAGCCGATGGCAAAATCGACCTGCTCGGCATTAACTATTACCAGCCACGCCGGGTGAAATGTCGTGATAGCGCCGTCAATCCTGACGCGCCATTTATGCCAGAGTCGCTGTTTGATTACTACGAAATGCCGGGACGTAAAATGAATCCGTACCGCGGCTGGGAAATTTATGAGCCGGGTATTTACGATATTATTACTAATCTGCGTGATAATTACGGCAACCCGCGCTGCTTTATTTCTGAAAACGGGATGGGCGTAGAAAACGAGCAACGTTTTATTCAGGAAGGTCAGATTAACGATAGTTACCGTATTGAGTTTGTCTCAGAACACCTTAAATGGCTGCATAAAGGCATCAGCGAAGGCTGTAATTGCCTTGGCTACCATATGTGGACCTTTATTGATAACTGGTCCTGGCTCAACGGATATAAAAACCGCTACGGTTTTGTTCAGTTAGATTTAGACACGCAAAAACGTACGGTGAAAAAGAGCGGCGAGTGGTTTGCCCATACCGCCGAAGATAATGGTTTTGATTAAGAAGTGGGCAAAATGCCGGATGGCGGTGTCAGCATCTCATCCGGCACACAAAGCTGGAGATTACTGCGCCTCTTTTATGCGCACTTTCGCTGCTACCACCAACGCTGTCAGCAGCATCAGGCTGCCGGAAATCACCAACGGCGACAGCAGTCCGAGGTTATCGAGCGCATAACCTCCCACCGCAGCACCGCAGGTATTAGCCAGCTGGATCACGGCGACCTGCACCGAACCGGCTTTTTCCGCCTGATCGGCAAGCGAGCGGGTGATCCATGTCGACCAACCCACCGGCACCAGCGCAAATGCCAGCCCCCAGACAATCGCAATGCCAGCCGCAACCACTTTGTCACTGCCCCACAGGATCAGGATCAGCGCACTGAGTGCCAGCACCAGCGGCGCTCCGGCTAACGCCTGTTTGACCGAGCGCTTCAGGATCATCGAAGAGAGCGACGTGCCGACAAAGCTGGCGATACCAAAGCTCAACAGCACCAGCGTCAGGCCATCAACATCAAAGCCCGCCAGATTCATATACACCGGCCGGATGTAGGTAAAGAAGGCAAACTGCCCGGCAAACGACATAAAGATGGCGATCATGCCAGCCATCACGCCCGGACGCTGCAGCAGGCTAAACATATTTTGTTTTTGGTGCGACGGCTCACCGGGCAGCGAAGGCAGTGATTTCACCACCCAGATGGTGCACAACACCCCCATCACCGCCGCCGCATTAAATACGTTACGCCAGCCAATAATACCGCCTAAAAAACTCCCCAACGGGGCGGCAATCACCAGCGCAATAGAGACTGCGCCAAAGATAACCGACAGCGCTTTCGGCACCGTGCGAGCGGGCACCAGACGCATGGTTAGCGACGCCGACATTGCCCAGAAGCCGCCGAGCGCCAGCCCAAGACAGGCACGCCCCACCAGCAGCAGGGTAAAAGAGTTGGCAAACGAGACCAGCAGGCAGGAGAGCGTCAGCAGTACCGAGAACAGGATCACCACATAGCGACGATCGGTCGCCTGAATTATTTGCGTCACAAACAGGCTGGCAAACATGGCGACAAATGCCGTCACCGTCACCGATTGTCCGGCAACACCTTCTGAAATACCCAGATCCTGCGCCATCGGCGTCAGTAAACTGACGGGCAAGAACTCAACGGTTATCAGGCAGGCAACGCAGAACGCCACGGCGAATACCGCCGACCAGTTAGGTCGGGCATTCACCTCAGCGCGGGATTTTTGTTCAATAGCTTCACTCAATTTTGTTACCTGCGTGGGGTTATTGTAGAAAAGTTACGCAGTGTAACATTAAAAATGTGACGTATTTAACGTTTCAACAACTTTCACCGCCGGATGACGACTTCGTCTTATCCGGCCTACGTCTGAGCCCCTTTGTCGGCCTGATAAGCATAGCGCCATCAGGCATGAACATCAGTGCAGCCAGTGCACGCCGTCTTCGGGCTGGAAAAAAGCGTTGTAGCGCATCTGGAAGGCGTTGATCTCCTGCATATCTGGCTCCATTTCGCGTAGAAACCCCAGAGCCAGACGCACCTGCGCGTCGGTAATCGGCGTAGCCAGCCGAGCTTTTTGCAGTAAACGATGCCACTGCAACAGGTTCTGTTCGCTACCGTCGACAATGACGATTTGCCAGATCAACAGCACCTGCGCGGCATTTTGCAGGTGCGATTCGTCAGGCCGGTGAAGATACTGTAAAAATGCTTCGCCCTGCACTTTTCCCATCTGATCGGTCATTGATTCTACCGGCATCACATCAATACCCAGACGTTCACTTAGCCGACGAATCGCACGTCGCGCCCCGGACGTCAGTACCCGAAAACCCACAACAAAAACAACAACCAACGTGGCCAGCATTATCCAAATCATGCGCACATCCCTTACCCGACAGGATGCCCATCATAGCGGCAAATTTATCTCTGTCGATGGATGAACGCCACACCATAAAAAAACCCGCCATGAAGGCGGGCAAAAAGTTACCAATACACACTTAAGCGGTTTTTAACTGCTGAATTTTCTTCTCGCGGCGGATTTTACGTTCTTCGAAGACGGCCACGATAGCCATCAGGCAGATACAAGCGATAGCGGCAGTGTCCAGCGCAGCGAAAGTGCCCGCCCAGCCGGTCAGGCCGAAGATCGGCGTACCGTCGGCAATCATCCCCAGGCCCAGCTTGGCAAAGCTGTCACCGATCAGATAAGCGAAAGTACCTTTAATCCCATCGGCAGCGCCGATCGCTTTTTTCGGTACGAAACCGACTGCCGCCACGCCAATTAACAGTTGCGGGCCAAACACCAGGAAGCCAAGGGCAAACAGGGAAGCCAGGTAAATATACTGGTTGCTGGCATGCTGATAGACACCCAGGGTAGCGATAATCAGCGCCAGTGCGACGCAGGCCACCAGCGCACGGCGACCGTTCGCGAGATCCGACAGCCAGCCCCACAGCAGGGTGCCGACCAGCGCCCCCACTTCAAACAGAGTAAAACCCTGAATCGCCACTTCTTTAGACAGCTTCAGCTCCTGGAAGGCGTACACGGTGGACCACTGGTCGATACCGATACGCACCACGTACAGGAAGATGTTGGAGAAGCACAGCAGCCAAATCACTTTGTTTTTCAGCACGTACTCAACAAAGATCTGCCATTTGGTCATCTCGTTTTCTTCGGTTTCTTTGTCCTCTTCGCTTATCTCTTCACCGAACAACTCTTCGGCTTTGCCGAGGCCATACGATTCCGGGGAGTCGCTACCGTAGCGCAGGCCAATAAAGCCGACGATCAGCGCGATAATCGACGGGAAGATAAACATCCCGATGACGTGTCCATCGAACAGCACATTAGCGCCAAACAGCGCCACGCCCGCCGCACCTGCACCGCCGAGGTTGTGGGAAATGTTCCACATACCGAGATACGATCCACGTTTACGGCGCGGCGTCCATTTGGTGATGGTCGAGTAACTGCACGAGCCGCCGGTGCTCTGGAAGAAGCCACTCAGCGCGTAGAAGGCGATCATCAGAAACAGGCTGGTTGAACCCGCGCCCATGCTGGCGCTGAAGCCGAGCATACAAATCGCTGAGAGGATCAGCATAAACGGCAGGAATTGCTTGGTGTTTTTGCCGTCAGCGTAGTAGGAAACCAGCGTTTTACCCACGCCGTAGGTGATGGAGAAGCCCAGACCAATCATCCCCAACTGCGTCATGCTCAGCCCGTAGGTAGAGATCATGTCGTTCTGCGCGATGTTGAAGTTTTTGCGGATCAGGTACATGGTCAGGTAGCCGATGAAAACCACCAGATAGGACTGCATGAACGGTTTGAACCACATTTTGCGCCGCACATCGAGCGGCAGATCCAGGGTCGGTTTGCGCACCTGATTGAGGAAGGCCAGCATGGTTTGCTCCTGAGCTGATTTTTATACCTGCGAATGGCAGGCATTGTAAAAATCAGCCAGGAGAGATGCCTGAGACAGCGTCCAGGTGAAACCGAGAAAATTTCTTAGTTTTGCTCTACTCGGGGCAAAAAGGTGAGGTGCATCACGCTTCGCTGACGTCGCGCGGCGCCTGGGCGTTTAAAAACGGCAGTAACAGCAGCGCGGAAATGCCCGCCGCGATGGCGATCACCACAAAGAATCCGGTCCAGTGCCAGACTTCCATCACCTTCGCCAGCGGCCAGCCGGAGAGCGACGCACCCAGATAAGCAAACAGCCCGACAAACCCGGTCGCCGCGCCCGCAGCCTCTTTGTGCGAGCACTCCGCCGCCGCCATGCCAATCAACATTTGTGGGCCGAAAACGAAGAACCCGGTGGTGAAGAAGCACGCCGCCTGCATCACATAGCTGGCAAACGGCATCAGCCACAGCGAACCGACGGAGAGCAAAATCCCGGCGGCGAAAATCAGGTTCATCGGGCCGCGGTTGCCGTTGAACAGTTTGTCCGAGCCCCAGCCCGCCACCAGCGCACCGATAAATCCGCCCAACTCAAACATGGTGACCGCCGTATTCGCAGTGACCAAATCCACGCCGAGCGTCTCCGACATGTACAGATTGCCCCAGTCATTGATCGCCGCGCGGACTACGTACACCAGCACGTAACACAGCGACAGCAACCAGATATACGGATTCAGCAGCACGTATTTGGTGAGAATCTCTTTACGGGTCAGCCCAGCGCCTTCCTGCTGTTGAGCAATTTCCAGCTCGTCATGTCGCCAGTCGCCGACCGGTGGTAAGCCGATGGCCTGCGGGCGGTCACGCAGCCGCCAGCAGAGGAAAATACCGACCACAATCGCCACCATTCCGGCAATCATCATCCCGGCGCGCCAGCCGTAGTGCAGCGCGGCGGCTGCCATCACCATCGGAATTAATGCCCCACCGACGTTATGCGCGGTATTCCATAGCGCCCACCAGCCGCCGCGTTCGGTACGCGAATACCAGGCCGTCAGCAGACGGGCGCACACCGGCGATCCCCAGCCCTGGAAGAAGGCATTGAGCGCCCACAGTACGGCAAAGGCCCACAGCGAGGTGGAGAAGCCAAACAGGATGTTCACCACCCCGGTGGCAATCAGCCCAGTACCCATAAAATAGCGGGCGTTGGAACGGTCGCTGACGATGCCGGAGACAAACTTCGACAGGCCGTAGGTGATGTAAAACAGCGTTGCCAGCAGGCCAATGTCGCTGCGGGTCAGCACACCGCTGGTGAGGATGTCCGGCACCGCAGCGTTGAAGCTTTTGCGTGTGAAATAAAACAGCGCGTAGCCGAGCCAGATGGTGGTCAGAATATGCCGCCGCCAGTAGCGGTAGCGGGCATCGACCTCGCGTTTATCGGCAATCAGCGGCGCATTGGCCGGGGCTTTAAAAAACGTCAGCATTAATGCTCCTTACACGTAGCGTTGAGGCAAAGACACGCTGACCCGCGTGCCGTGCGTGCAGGAAATTGAAAGCGTTCCACCAAGGGCTGTAATGCGCTCACGCATCCCGGTCAGGCCAAATCCTTGTTGATTCGAGCCCGGCGGCAGGCCGCTGCCGTCGTCTTCAATCACCAACATCAACCGTTCATCCTGCAGCCAGCCTTGTAACGTCACCGCGCTGGCGTTGGCGTGCTTGACGATGTTATTCAGCCCTTCCTGACAGACGCGGAACAGCGTCACCCGCTGGCTTTCGCTGAGAGCCGATTCATCAATATGCCAGTCGAGATGACTGACGATGCCGCGACTTTCCAGCTCCATTTCGCGCAGCAGCGAGCGAATGGCCTGCTCCAGCGTCAGATCGTCTAGCTGCCGTGGGCGTAAACGCCCGAGCAGGCGGCGTACAGAATCGTAGACGCCCAGCGAGAGCTGCTCGATATGTACCCCGCTCTGCTTCACCCCCGTATTCTCCGGGGCCAGGCGCTGGACGATGCCCGCCTGGGTGCGAATGGCGGTGATGGTCTGGCCGATATCGTCATGCAGTTCGCGCGCCACGTCGCGACGCACGCTTTCTTCGGTTTCCAGCAGGCGTTCCGCCAGCCGATGGTTACGCGCCAGCTCATTTTGTAGCGACTGGTTAAGTTCACGCAGGCGCTGGATCCCCGCGCCGAGCAGCAGCCCGGTCAGGCTTTGCGCCAACAGTGAGAGCAGTAAATCAACGGGGTGATCGTGCCAGGTCTGGCTGGCAATCAGCGCGATGGCGTTCATCAGCGTGGCAATCAACGCCCCCTGCCAGCCGTAGTGCCAGGCCAGCGCGATGATCGGCAGCGCCAGACAAAACGGCGTGAAGCGCGACAACTCATCCGGCAGACCGAGCTGCAGCCACAGACTGACGCTAAACAACAGCAGGTACCACACCAGGTGTTTGCCGCGCCAGTTCACCGGCTGAGACACCACCGCCGGGCCAAGCGGCAGCCAGGTGGTGCTGGTCAGATAGTGCCAGAACACCAGGCAAACAGGGGCCAGCGTCAGCCCGCCGGTCAGGGTCAGCAGCAGCGCGTTCCACGCTTCTTCCCCCTGCCCCAACCACGGCAGCGACTGTAACAGCGCCGCGGCGATCAACGCCGCCCCTTGCAACAGCAAGGT
Source organism: Citrobacter sp. FP75 (assembly GCF_018342065.1). Taxonomy (GTDB): domain Bacteria; phylum Pseudomonadota; class Gammaproteobacteria; order Enterobacterales; family Enterobacteriaceae; genus Citrobacter. The sequence goes on from NZ_JAFDOE010000004.1 coordinate 407,322, forward strand.
ACGCCAGTCGCGCTGATGACGATAGCGCCAGATTAACGTGACGGGCAACAGCGTCAGCAGACTACCGATCATCAAAAGGGAGGAGTGCGCCAGCGCAACTTCCTGTGCCAGCCACCAGATCAACAGCCATTCCGCCCCCAACAGCACTGGCCAGTAGCCGCGCGGACATTGCAGCATCATCCCCAGCCGCAGGCCAAACGGGAACAGCATAACCGCCAGATCCGGGCGTTCCACCAGATGCAGGCTGATGCTCCACAGGCAGAACCATGCGGCGGAGAAGATAAAGAAACAGGCGACAACGGTAATTAAGCGAGAGAGAAAGGTATTCATTGCCAGCCGTCAAACATCCGGCGGGCCAGCTCAACGTCGTTGCTGACGCCCAGTTTTTCCATCAGGTTAGCGCGATGCACATGCACCGTTTTCGGCGACAGCCCCAGTTCGGCGGCAATCTCTTTGACCGCCATGCCTTGGGCCAGCTTTTCCGCCACCTGGCGCTCGCGTTTGGTGAGCGGATCCTGACGCCCAGCCGCCAGTTTAACGGCGATATCCGGCGTGAGATAGCAACCGCCGGTCGCCACGGTATGCACGGCGGCAATCAACTCGTCGGGGCTACAGCGTTTGGAGAGAAAGCCGCGCGCCCCGGCATTCAGCGCCTGTTCCACCAGCGCCGGGCTGTCGTGGACGGAGAGCATGATAATTGCCATGCCTTTGGGAAGCTGGCTTATCAGCTCCAGCCCGGAGATATCCGGCATTGAAATATCGCAAATGCACACCTGCGCACCACGTCCCGGTAATCCCGCCAGCGCCTCACGGCCAGAACCGAATTCGGCGACGACCTGCAAATCAGCTTCCAGCCCCAACAACTGGGCAAAGCCGGAGCGGACGATAGTGTGATCGTCAATAAGGGCAACGGTAATCATGGGTTCATCCTGGCGCTAAGGCATGCCTGATGGCGCTGCGCTTATCAGGCCTACGGGCTGGTGCCGTTGTAGGCCGGATAAGGCATTAATGCCGCCATCCGGCAAAAGCGCTTACCTTAACGATAAGTGCTTTGCTGTTCAAGCCTTGAGCGGACTACTCGAAGAAGACGGTGATCTTGTTAAACATTGATGGATCGGACTGGTTGCGCGCGACTTTCACCACATCTTCCAGTTTATCAATCTGGCTTATCATCTGTTCCAGACGCTGGTCATCGTTGACCAGTAGCCAAATGCGACTCTGGTCGCTGCCCTGAATCGGTAGACAAAGAATGCCTTCCACGTTGAACGCGCGGCGGGCGAACAGGCCGCAAACGTGAGTCATTACGCCGGGGTGGTTACGCACGGTGAGTTCAAGAATTACGTTGTCATGAGTCTGCTGTTGCATGGCTTATTCCCCCACCATCTCTGTATTCGCCGCACCCGGCGGCACCATCGGGTACACTTTTTCTTCGGCGTCGATGCGCACGTGGATCAACGCCGGTCCCGGGCGATCAATAATCGTCTGCAGCGCCGCCTGCGGATCGGCTTCGTGGTTTAAATCACAGGTTTCAAGGCCGAAACCGGCGGCAATCTGCATAAAGTTGATCATCCCCGGATAGGTGGCGGCAAAAACGCCCTGCTTATAGAACAGGCTTTGTTGCTGGTACACCAGCCCCAATGCCTCGTTATTCATCAGAATGATTTTAATATCCAGCTGATTCTCGCTGGCAGTCGCCATTTCCTGAATATTCATCATCAGGCTGCCGTCGCCGGAGAAGCACAGCACTTTTTTATCCGGATTCGCCAACGCCGCGCCAATTGCAGCAGGCAGACCGAAGCCCATGGTCCCCAGGCCACCGGAGGTCAGCCATTGCCGCGGACGGTTCAGCGGGTAAGCCTGCGCCGCCCACATCTGATGCTGGCCGACGTCGGTGGTGATGATCGCGCTGTCGTCCACGCAGGCGGCAACGGCGTTAATCAGCCCGTAATGGCTGAGCGGATTTTTTTCCTGCGGGATCGCACACGGAAACTCTTGTTGCAGGTCTGCCACCAGTTGATGCCACTCTTCACGCGGTTGCGCTTCAATCAGCGGGATCAACTGTGCCAGCACCTCATCCACATCGGCCTGAATCGCCACGTGTGGCTGTTTAATTTTACCCAGCTCCGCGCGGTCAATATCCACGTGGATAATTTTAGCATTCGGACAGAACTGTTCTGTTTTACCAATCGCCCGGTCATCAAAACGTGCGCCCAGAACAATCAGTAAATCAGCTTCTTGCAAAATAAAGTTGGTACTGCGCGCGCCATGCATCCCCAGCATGCCTAACGACAGCGGATGCGCTTTTGGCAGCATGCCGAGCGCCATCAACGTCATGGTGGTAGGCAGCTTTGCTTTTTCGGCCAGCCCGCGTACGCGCTCCGGCGCATTAATCACCCCGCCGCCGAGGTACAGCACCGGGCGTTTGGCGGCGTTGATCATCGCGGCGGCATCACGGATGCTGTCCTGGCTGAATTCCGGCGCCGCCATTTTCTGCGCGGGCTCCGGCATCTCTTCAATTTCAAATACGGCGGTTTGAATATCCTTAGGAATGTCTATCCACACCGGGCCCGGGCGTCCGGACTGCGCAATGCGGAACGCATCGCTCATGACCTGTGGTAATTCATTGATATGGCGGACCAGATAGTTGTGCTTGGTGATGGGGATAGAGATGCCGTAGGTGTCGACTTCCTGGAAGGCGTCAGTGCCGATCATCGAGGCTGGAACCTGGCCGGTGATGCACACCAGCGGGATGGAATCCAGACGCGCATCGGCAATGGCGGTCACCAGATTTGTGGCACCCGGTCCGCTACAGGCCATACACACGGCGGGCTTGCCGTCAGTTCTCGCCATCCCCTGCGCGATAAACCCCGCGCCCTGCTCGTGGCGCGCCAGGATATGACGGATTTTCGTGCTTTGGCTTAAGGCGTCGTAGACGGGGAGAATCGAGCCGCCAGGAATACCGGTGACCACCGTGATTCCCTGACGCTCCAGGAAATGAACGATGAATTCTGCGCCCGTAAAGCGCGTACGCTTGGATGTTATGCCCGAACTTGCCATGCTCCAGTCCTTTTATTCTGGGCCTTTGCTCCGGGCAGGTCTCTTAAACGAAAAACCCCGCCCGGTTTGCGCCGGCGGGGTTTTGGAATCGTGTGTTCCGGACCCTACGGCGCATTGCCGACGACCACCACCACACGCACGACGACCACTGCGCGAGATGGCGCAGTTTTTAGTAGGGTCGCAGTCAGCATGGAAGGGTTCATTAGGGACCTTGTCTGTTTGTTGGTTAGCAGGATTTATACAAACACAGGTTATTCAGCGTGACAATGGAAAAATTTTCATCTGCACAAAAATGCCTCAACGATCACATTTCATTGTATGTCGTGCAAAAACAAAAAACCCCGCCGAGGCGAGGTTTTTATCAGCGTTGTACGGTTGGTTGCCGCCGGGCACACTGTGTTATGTCAACGCAAAAAGTATACGCGTTTCGCGAAGAACTCGCAATTTCGGCACGAATTTTGACGTTTTTGAGTATGGCGTAGCCATAGCATAATGTCTAATAATTACTGTTTATTTATACAGTAATTATCTATAATGTCACCGTACGCAATGTGTTATGCGGGGGCCGCAGAGTAAACCGGCGCAACAAAGTCCTGGCTGAAACGGGTGGTGCCGTCAGCGCCTTAACCCCCGTGTGAGCACACTGTGTTATGTCAACAAAGATGCTGGCAACAGGCAGCGGCGAGGTACGCCAGCATCGTGCTCCTTGTACCAAAAGGAGAGCGTATGAGCCTCGTGGATATCACCATTCTTATCCTGAAACTCATTGTTGCTGCACTGCAACTGCTTGATGCTGTTCTGAAGTACATTAAATAATTCAGATTCAAGTCGCACCTAAGGGGAGTGGGCAACCACTCCCCTTTCACCGTTGCCCTGGTGCGTGTGCCGCGCCAATATGTTACGTTTTTATGACATTCATCAGGGATGAAAACCACTATGACACTTTCTGTTTTCTGCATTTTACTATTCGCCGCGCTGCTTCATGCCAGCTGGAACGCCATCGTAAAAGCGGGAAACGACAAGCTGTATTCCGCCATCAGCGTTAGCGGCACCGCTGCGGTTATGGCGCTAATTTTCTTACCTTTTGCACCACAACCTTCCGCCGCCAGCCTGCCGTACTTAGCTGTCTCAACCGCTTTACAGGTGGTGTATACCGTGCTGGTCGCCAAGACTTATCAGGTCTCGGACATGAGCCAGACCTATCCCTTAATGCGCGGCACGGCTCCGCTATTGGTTGCCATCATCAGCGTCCTGTTTCTCGGCGATAGTCTGTCAATAATCGCCTGGGTGGGGATCGCCACCATTTGCCTGGCTATTCTCGGCATGGCATTTAACGGACGCAGCAGCTCGCAGCGGGGGATTGTGCTGGCACTGATCAATGCCTGCTTTATCGCTGGCTATACGCTGGTGGACGGCACCGGCGTACGGCTCTCAGAGACTGCGCTGGGCTATACGCTGTGGACCTTCTTTCTGAACGGCTCCTGCCTGCTAACCTGGGCGATGATCGCCCGACGTCGTGAAGCGTCGCGCTATCTGGCACAGCAGTGGAAGAAAGGTATTTTGGGCGGCATAGGCACCATGGGGTCCTACGGGCTGGCGCTGTGGGCGATGACGCAGGCCCCGCTGGCGGTAGTCGCTGCGCTGCGGGAAACCTCCATCCTGTTTGGCGCGCTGCTCGCCTGGCTGCTGCTGAAAGAGAAAGTCGCCGGGATTCGCCTTATCGCCGCAGCGGGCATTGCCGTCGGGGCAATTTTGCTACGTTTATCGTGATCGCATCTTATTTGGCTTACGGAATGAGCTGATTAATTCCGGCAACATTTATTGCCGCTATTTGTTTACATTTCCTGCCGTTATCCTTCCTGCCTTTGTAGTGATCAATATGGCCTTCTTTTTTTAATGTGGTAGATTCCACGCGCATTTACGGGAAAGTGCAGAATCTTATTCTTATTTTTTCTCTTTTTTAAAAGTAATCAGCGAAATGAAAAGGCATAGAAGCGTCAATTTGTTGTTGATGTTGGTACTCCTGGTGGCGGTAGGCCAGATGGCACAAACCATTTATATCCCCGCCATTGCCGATATGGCGCGTGAACTCAACGTTCGCGAAGGGGCGGTACAAAGCGTAATGGCAGCTTACCTGCTGACCTACGGCTTGTCGCAATTGGTTTACGGCCCCCTTTCAGACCGCGTAGGGCGCCGTCCGGTGATCCTCACCGGGATGTCTATTTTTATGCTGGCCACGCTGGTTGCCATCACCACCCATAGCCTGACGGTACTGATTATCGCCAGCGCGATTCAGGGGATGGGAACGGGCGTCGGCGGTGTGATGGCGCGAACTTTACCGCGCGATCTGTATGAAGGTACTCAGTTACGCCACGCTAACAGTTTGTTAAACATGGGTATTCTTGTCAGCCCTCTGCTGGCGCCGCTGATTGGCGGTGTGCTGGATACGATGTGGAACTGGCGTGCCTGCTATATTTTCCTGTTGATTCTGTGTGCGGGCGTGACGTTTAGCATGGCGCGCTGGATGCCGGAAACGCGCCCTGCGGGTGCGCCGCGTCCACGGCTTATCGCCAGCTACAAAACCCTGTTTGGCAACAGCTCTTTCACCTGTTACGTGCTGATGCTGATCGGCGGCCTGGCGGGTGTTGCGGTCTTTGAGGCATGCTCCGGGGTATTGTTGGGCGCAAGACTGGGTTTAAGCAGCATGGTGGTCAGTATTCTGTTTATTCTGCCCATCCCGGCGGCGTTTTTCGGCGCGTGGTTTGCCGGTCGACCGAACAAGCGTTTCTCGACGCTGATGTGGCAGTCGGTTATCTGCTGTCTGTCTGCCGGTTTGATGATGTGGATCCCCGGCCTGTTTGACGTGATGAACGTCTGGACGCTGCTCGTTCCCGCCGCGCTGTTCTTCTTCGGTGCCGGAATGCTGTTCCCGCTCGCCACCAGCGGTGCAATGGAGCCTTTCCCGTTCCTGGCCGGTACCGCCGGGGCGCTGGTGGGTGGATTGCAAAATATTGGTTCTGGCGTGCTGGCGTGGCTCTCCGCGATGCTGCCACAGACCGGGCAGGCCAGTCTGGGACTGTTGATGACCCTTATGGGTGTGCTAATTCTGGTGTGCTGGTTGCCGCTGGCGTCACGCGTGTCTCATCAGGAACAGGCGGTTTAAGTATGTGATGGCCCGGTTTTACGCCGGGCTGTTCACATTCAGGCGTAATCATCGTATTCAGTAACGGCTCCAGCGCCGGACGCCAGGCCCCTTCCTCACCATCATAAAACTGCGTATCTGCATTGATAGCATAGGGAATTTTTGCTTTATTCAGCTCACACGCCATAAAGCGGGCAAACGCCATCTGTGAAGCAGAAGGCGCATTTTTGATCGTCTCACCCGGTGCCCATCCGCCGACCCAACTCACATGTCCCGTTTTCTGCTGCCAGTGAACAACGCCATTTATTCGGGCGCGTATAGCCGCCTTTTCTGCTGCCGTACCCGACGTCCACGGGTACTTGCCGTTATTTTTCAGCGGCCCCCATGGAAAGATATGCCACTCGGCCAGCACGCTGTTCTGACTTTGCGGCGGCAGCTTCAGGCTCGACAAATCCTCCGGCGCGGCGCGCAGGCGTGGTGCGACAAAAACCATGCGCTGGGGATCGATGGCGTGAATCATGCGAATCGTTTTGTCGTACACCCGATTGAGTGACGCCAGATTGTGATTAAGCTTATCGGCTGGTTCGTAGATCAGGTCAAAGCCCAATAACGGCGAATCTTGACCAAAGTAATGCGCCACCGCCACCCACCAGTTGACCACCTCTTTTTCATTGCTGGCACTGGGGTCTTTTTTATACTCATCCGCCTGATACGCAATAATCGGGATCACGCCATACTGCTCGCAGGCTTCCACCAGCTTACGCAGATGGATAAGCCTTGCTTCTGTTGGCTCTCCGGCAACGCGAATACGCACATGACCGATCCCCTTCGCCTGAAAATCTCGCACCACCAGCGGATCGAACTCGCGGATGCCCCGTTCGGTGCGCGCCCAGTCAACGTCCATCCCTACGCCCAGTTGCTGCACATAGTGCGCCGCCGTCAGCGGTGGCTGTGCCGCATAGACGGTGGCGCTGGCGGCCAGTAAGAGGGAAATAAGCGGCTTTAACACGGTGGTCCTTAAGAAAATCATCAGGTGTTATTCACGTATTTAGCATGATTTCTGACGCCGGGTGTAGAGAGAAAGCGTAAAAATATTCCAGGCTTGCCTCGATTATTTTACCTGCTCCTGCAGCCAGCTAATAAACGCCTCGATTTTCGGCCACTGCCTGCCGGGTAGCGTGGTGATGTAATAGTGCTGATGACATTTCAGCGCCATATCGCCAAAGGGAGCGACCAACTCGCCGCTGTCGAGGCGTTTTTGTACCAGCCGTTTGCGCCCCATCGCCACGCCGATATGGTTCATCGCCGCAATCACTGCTAAATCAGAACGATCGAAGCCAATGCCAGATGATGTCGGCAAATTTACCGCAAAATGCTGCGCCCAGCTGTGCCATTCATCCGTACCTGAATCATTACTCCATGCCTGCCTGTCGTGCAGCAACGTGCAGTGCGGCAAATTCACCAGCGAACCGGTAAGGTCATAGCGGCGGGCATAATCCGGGCTGCATACCGGCAGTATCGCTTCATCCATCAGAAAATGATGCGTGAGCTGCGCCGAAGGCGCATCGTCAAAATAGATAGCCAGGTCAACTCCGGCACGTTGCAGATTGACGTTGTCGTTGCCGGTTAGCATGGTCAGCGAAATTGACGGATAGCGGCGGGTAAAATCGCCGAGCGCCGGAACCAGCCAGCACTGGGCAATAGAGGGCCGCGAGTACACGGTCAGCGTTCCGGACAGCTCCTGATTTTTGATGTCGAGGATTTCCTGATTGAGCGTATCCAGCGATGATTTCAGCGCCCAGAACACCCGTTTACCCTCGTGAGTCAGCTCCACCTTACGGTGCGAGCGGACAAACAGCTGGATGCCCAACTCCTCTTCCAGCTGATTAATACGGTGGCTGACGGCGCTGGGACTTAATGACAGTTCATCTGCCGCCAGCGCAAACGACTGGTGGCGAGCCGCCACTTCAAAAGTATAGAGCTTTGACAGCTGCCAGCCATTGAGCAGCCGATTTCTAACCTCGCGCAGGGGATCCATACTCACCTCTGTCATCCTGAATCTTTCGTCGAAGTGTAAAAAGATCTGCGGTAAAAATCAGCATAAAGATGAATCAGAGTGAATCATGTCGCATTATCCAGCCATTATTAGACGTAAATCACCCATTTGATTCAATCTGACTCATGTGAAAGAGGATTTATATCGTTTGTCAGAACGTGCCTTATTTTTGTCCAATAGACCCAGGCTATAAAGTCAGGTTAATCACAGGGCAAGGTGAGTTATGCACTCTCAAATCTGGGTTGTGAGCACGCTGCTGATAAGCATCGTGTTGATCGTTTTGACCATCGTGAAGTTCAAATTCCACCCGTTTCTGGCGCTGCTGTTAGCCAGCTTCTTCGTGGGGACGATGATGGGCATGGGGCCGCTGGATATGGTCAATGCCATTGAGAGTGGCATCGGCGGTACGCTGGGCTTCCTCGCTGCGGTTATCGGCCTCGGGACTATCCTTGGCAAAATGATGGAAGTGTCCGGCGCGGCAGAACGCATCGGCCTGACGCTCCAGCGCTGTCGCTGGCTTTCCGCCGACGTCATTATGGTGCTGGTCGGGCTGATTTGCGGGATCACGCTGTTTGTTGAGGTTGGCGTGGTGTTGTTGATTCCGCTGGCATTCTCTATCGCCAAAAAAACCAATACCTCGTTACTGAAGCTGGCGATCCCGCTGTGTACCGCGCTGATGGCGGTGCACTGCGTCGTCCCACCGCATCCAGCGGCCCTGTTCGTGGCGAACAAGCTGGGCGCGGATATTGGTACCGTGATTGTCTACGGTTTACTGGTGGGATTGATGGCCTCGCTGATCGGTGGGCCGCTGTACCTGAAATTTCTCGGTAACCGTCTGCCGTTTAAACCGGTGCCGGCTGAATTTTCCGATCTTAAAGTTCGCGACGAAAGTACACTGCCGTCGCTCGGCGCAACGCTGTTTACCGTACTGCTGCCGATTGGCCTGATGCTGGTGAAAACTGTCGCTGAGCTGAACATGGATAAAGGCGGCACGATGTACACGCTGCTGGAGTTTATCGGCAACCCGATCACCGCCATGTTCATCGCCGTATTTGTTGCCTATTACATTCTCGGCTTGCGCCAGCACATCGGCATGGGGGCACTGCTGACCCACACCGAAAACGGTTTTGGCTCCATTGCTAACATTCTGCTGATTATCGGCGCAGGTGGCGCATTCAACGCTATCCTCAAGAGCAGCGGACTGGCGGATACCCTGGCGCTGATCCTCTCCAACATGCATATGCACCCGATTCTGCTGGCCTGGCTGGTGGCGTTAATCCTGCATGCTGCGGTGGGCTCTGCCACGGTGGCCATGATGGGCGCAACGGCGATTGTGGCACCGATGCTGCCGCTCTATCCCAACGTCAGCCCGGAGATCATCGCCATTGCCATCGGTTCCGGCGCTATTGGCTGCACGATCGTCACAGATTCCCTCTTCTGGCTGGTGAAGCAATACTGTGGCGCTACCCTGAATGAGACCTTTAAATATTATACGACCGCGACATTTATCGCGTCCGTTATTGCACTGGCTTGCACATTCCTGCTTTCCTTTATTATCTAAGCGCGAAGAGACTGACTATGGAAAACATTCAAACACTTATCGCCCAGCATCCTTTAGTGGAAGATCTGGTTGCTCTCAAAGAAACGACCTGGTTTAACCCGGGCACCACCTCTCTTGCGGCAGGTTTACCCTATGTTGGCCTGACGGATCACGACGTTCAGGATGCTCACGCCCGACTGGCTCGCTTTGCGCCATATCTGGCAAAAGCATTCCCGGAAACCGCTGCCACCGGCGGGATTATCGAATCTGAGCTGGCCGCTATTCCGGCTATGCAAAAACGACTGGAAAAAGAGTTCGGACAGCACATCAACGGTGAAATACTGCTCAAAAAAGACAGCCACCTGCCGATTTCCGGCTCGATTAAAGCCCGCGGCGGTATTTATGAAGTGCTGACCCACGCCGAAAAGCTGGCGCTGGCAGCCGGCCTGCTGACCACGGAAGACGATTACAGCGTTCTGCTTTCGCCTGAGTTCAAACAGTTCTTCAGCCAGTACAGCATCGCGGTCGGCTCGACCGGCAACCTCGGGATGTCGATTGGCATCATGAGCGCACGCATTGGCTTTAAGGTGACAGTGCATATGTCGGCTGACGCCCGCGCATGGAAAAAAGCCACACTGCGCAGTCACGGCGTCACAGTGGTGGAGTACGAAGAAGATTACGGTGTGGCGGTTGAACAGGGGCGCAAGGCGGCACAGTCCGATCCCAACTGCTTCTTTATCGACGATGAAAACTCGCGCACTTTGTTTTTAGGTTATGCGGTCGCCGGGCAACGTCTGAAGGCGCAGTTCGCGCAGCAGGGGCGCGTAGTGGATGCCGACCATCCGCTGTTTGTCTACTTGCCGTGCGGCGTCGGCGGCGGCCCTGGCGGCGTGGCGTTTGGCCTGAAGCTGGCGTTTGGTGACAACGTGCACTGCTTCTTCGCAGAACCGACCCACTCACCGTGTATGCTGCTGGGGATTTACACCGGGTTGCACGATACGATTTCCGTGCAGGACATTGGTATCGACAACCTGACGGCGGCAGATGGGTTGGCGGTCGGTCGTGCATCGGGCTTTGTTGGTCGGGCAATGGAGCGTCTGCTTGATGGTCTGTACACACTTGATGACCAGACGATGTACGACATGCTGGGCTGGCTGGCGCAGGAAGAAGGGATTCGTCTGGAGCCGTCGGCGCTGGCGGGTATGGCTGGACCTCAGCGCGTTTGTGCCTCTACGGATTATCAGCAGATGCACGGATTCAGCGCGGAACAGCTTACTAACGCCACCCATCTGGTTTGGGCCACCGGCGGCGGCATGGTACCGGAAGCCGAAATGGCGAAGTATCTGGCGAAAGGACGCTAAACGCCGTTGATCTTAACGCAGCATCGCCATCAGTTCTGCCGGTGAGCGATGCTGTTTGATCAGATCGCGCATCACGCGCATATGCGGTGATGAGTGATTAAAGAAGGCTTGATATCCCGCGCATAACCCACTCCTCCCGCTATCATGACAAAGCGCAGGGCAGTCACCACGGTAGAATTGCAGCAGGGAGCACGCCTGGCAGCGCGCACTCAACGGTGAAATCTCTTGTCGATCGATATGCCCTGGTCGACCGCACCACTGGTTCAGCGTGTTATCAAAAAGCTGCACGGAGACTCGGGTAATATCCTCACGAACCCAGATATCAAACACCGCTTTTAAAAACCGTCCCCAATCTTCTGACGTAACAGACTCAGCGTTCAGATAACCGTTTTCATCACATTCAACCATGGGAACAAACTGTACTGAACGAATACCGTTCTGCTGTAAATTACGATATAACTCAACCGGTTGCAGACTTTTTTGCCGATCAACCACAACCTTAATTCTCCTTTCACTAACCTCCATGTCCTTACTGCCTGTCATGCAAAATCCCCGATATATACGATAAGTTGGCGAATGTGGGTTACAGCAAACAGTATTGCGAGGGATAACACCGCGAGGGAGATCATAAATTTGTCACGCACCGCGCGAGATTCAGAAAAATCGCTATGAGTGACATCCATCAGATTACGGCTACGGGTATAGCGCCAGAGAATAATCGCCACAATCGCCAACACGACAATAGAGGTCCAGAACAGTAATCCCGCCTGATGCCAATTATGTTTTAGCGCCAGTGCCATTAGCGCGCCATAGCCCAACAACGTGCGAAACCAGGCCAGCGATGTGCGCTCAGGTTGTAACCCTGGGTCAACGATACGTCGCGATTTACGGCTACCCGGCATACAGCACCAGTCCCATGACAATCACAGCAACCATCAGCAAAATCAGGCTGATGATTAAAAGGCTATGGGTGTAGGGCAAATCCTCTTTCAGGCGCATCGCCTTTTCGTTACGCAGCCAGCGTAGATAACCGTAAATCGCCAGGCCGCCCGCAAGCATACACAGCAGCAGCGCCAACAGCTCACGAATGACCGGCGTGGCGAAATCCGGTGCCAGTTGGTCGAGGCCCACACCCGCCGCCAGAAATCCCAGCGCGGTACGGATCCACGCCAGAAAGGTACGCTCATTTGCCAGCGAGAAGCGGTAATCGGGTGCTTCCCCGAGACGGGAAATTTTCATTACAACTCCTTCAATATTGTTGCTAGTCGGTTATACCGAAACAGTAAAGGAGTATGAACCGGATTCTCAAACGTAAGGCAGCTTAATGTGATGGGGGCGGGAAAAGAGAGGCATCTCTGTAGGCCGGATACGCTCATTGCATACCCGGCCTATAAATGAGTCGTTAACCCATTCCCCAAAAAATCACCGCCAGCAGTTGTGGGGTGATAATCCTCAGGAACATTACCAGTGGATAAACAGTGGCGTAGGAGAGCGCAGCCGCCCCGCTGGTGGCATGCAGGTTATTGGCAAATGCCAGCGCAGGGGGATCGGTCATTGAGCCGGCCAGCATTCCGCACAGCGTCAGGTAGTTCATTTTGGTGAGAAGGCGCGCCAGCAGACCGACGGTAATCAGCGGAACGGCAGTGATGAAAATGCCGTAGCCCACCCAGCTCAGACCATCTCCCTGGGTGAGTGTATCAACAAAATCACCACCCGATTTCAGGCCAACCACCGCAAGAAAGAGCACAATCCCCAGTTCACGCAGCGCCAGGTTAGCGCTCGGCGGCATAAACCAGTACAGCTTACCGATACTGCCAATACGCCCAAGTATCAGCGCCATAATCAGCGGCCCGCCGGCCAGCCCCAGCTTTAACGCCACCGGGAAGCCGGGTATAAACAGCGGAATAGAACCCAGCAAAACGCCAAGCCCGATACCGATAAATACCGGCAACATCTGTACTTGTTGCAGTTTTTGCTGCGCGTTGCCAACAACATTCGCGACGGCATCGATGGATGAGGGTCGCCCCACCAGGTTGAGGATATCGCCAAACTGCAGGCTGGCGTCGCTGCTGGCAACCAACTCTACGCCCGCACGGTTCAGACGCGAGATAACAACGTCGTAGCGCTCTTTAAAGTGCAGGTCACGGATCCGTTTACCCAGTACCTGTTCGTTGGTCACCACCACACGCTCGACGCGCAAATCCGTGCCTCGCGTCGACAGTGAAGTATCGACTTCCTGACCAATTACCACCTGCGCATTGTGCAGATCAGCGGGCTGCCCGACCAGATGGAGCAGATCGCCCATCTGAATAATCGTTCCCGGCGACGGCACCATCAATGTCTCTTCCCGCTTCAGGCGAGAGCAGATGATTTTATCGCTGTTCAGAATGGGGACGTCCTGAATTGCCATATTATTCAGGTTCGGATTTTCAACACGGATGTTCATTGTCTGGATCAGCGCCTGCCCGTTGGTCCGCGTTGACTCGTGCTGCTGCGCTTCTGCCTCGACGTTGACGCGGAATATAAGACGCATCAGCCACATGGTGAGCAAAATACCGCAAATGCCAAAAGGATAAGCCATGGCGTAGCTCATCCCCATCTGATCCACGACATCCATTGGCGTACCCAGATCGCGCAGAATTTGCTGCCCTGCGCCCAGCGCCGGGGTATTGGTTACCGCACCGGAGAATATACCCAGCACCACGGGAAGAGGAATGGCAAAAATCTTATGTAGCAGCGCGGTAACCAGGCCACCCATAATGACAATCAACACGGCGAACATATTCAGGCGCAAGCCCGAAACGCGCAGTGATGCGAAGAAGCCAGGCCCCACCTGAATACCGATGGTGTACACAAAGAGAATCAGGCCAAATTCCTGAATAAAATGCAGCATATCGCCGCTCAGGGTCATCCCAGCCTGATCGACAAAATGCCCGACAATAATTCCGCCGAACAGCACGCCCCCGATGCCAAAACCCACACCCCGGACTTTAATGTTGCCGATCCATAACCCGACAACCGCCACCAACGCCAGAACGCTGACCGTCAATGCTATATCACTCATTATTCTGTTCCCTGTGAATAACATCATTAAGTAAATGGATTCTGGCAGAGTACAGGCGCAATGTATGGGTGGTAAAGCACAAAAAAGCCCCGTCATTTCTGGCGGGGCAAAGGCATGGAGCTATTTAGCTATTTAATGCGGGACGTTCGCTGATGGCGATCCGCTGCGGCGGGACCGTTTCTGGCTCGTTGCGAATTAAATCTATGTGCAGCAACCCATTGGTAAAGCTCGCGCCGGAGACTTCCATATTTTCAGCCAGAGTAAAGCTCAGGCTGAAGGATTGAGTCACCAGCCCCTGATGCAGCCACTTGGTCTCTTTTTCAGGCTGCTCCGGCGTACCTTTCACCGTCAGACGCGTGCCTTCCAGCTGAATATCCAGATCTTCCTGACGGAAACCGGCTAACGCAAGCGTAATGCGATAGTGGTTATCGTCGCTTTTTTCGATGTTATAGGGTGGGAAGCTCTGGCTTTCGCCGGTGTTTTGCAGTGCATTGGCCAGTTTGTCAAAACCGATCCATTGACGCAGCAATGGGGACAAATCGTAGTTACGCATATTCATTCTCCTTCTAAGAAGCGAGTAAGTACCTTTCGGCTCCCTGACGGCAAGCCGATTGCTTAGCAGGGCCGCCTGAAGCGGCCCACTGAATTAGTTTATTTCGATGCGGCGCGGTTTGTTCGCTTCCGGAATCACGCGCTCAAGTTCGATGTACAGCAGACCGTTCACCAGGTTTGCACCGCGAACATGAATGTTCTCCGCCAACTGGAACTTGCGTTCAAAGTTGCGCTCGGCAATGCCCTGATACAGGTAAGTACGTTCTTTTTGCTCGTCCGCGTGAGCGCCTTTTACTACCAGCAGATTGTCCTGGGCGGTAATTTCCAGCTCACTTTCAGCAAAGCCCGCAACGGCAATCGCAATGCGGTAATGGTTTTCGTCTACCAGCTCGACGTTATACGGAGGGTAGCCGCCATTACTCTGGCTCTGATTGCTTTCCAGCAGGTTAAACAGGCGATCAAAACCAATTGCAGAACGGTATAACGGAGATAAGTCAAAGTTACGCATAATCAATAGCTCCTGAAATCAGCGAGAATGTTGGACCTTCCATCATGGACAGGTCAGGTAGCCAGGACACCCATCAGGCGTGCCCTTCATTTGTCTACACCCTAAAAATGGGTCTTAATACAAACTTTTCAAGCGTATTCATCTGACTTTTTTTGCAGTTTGTTGTCTATTGCATACACTGGGGGGACAGTTGTTATCGTTAGAGTGCGATAGCCGCCACAGTGCGACAGAATGGTGATGTTATTTTTCGCAACGGATCGCTATAACTCACCATGCAAACACCGATGTTTAACAGATGAATAAATGATGATAAAAAAAATGTTGTTAACACTGATGATGTGCAGCGGGATGGTTTTCGTGAGCGGCTGTTCCAGCGTCATGTCACACACCGGAGGCAAAGAGGGGACGTATCCCGGCACGCGTGCCAGCGCCACGATGATAAGCGAAAGCGATACAAACTGGGGAACGAAGTCGCTGGCCATTCTTGATATGCCGTTTACCGCCGTGCTGGATACGCTGCTGCTTCCGTGGGATTTATTTCGCACCGATAGCTCGGTGAGATCGCGCGTAGAAAGAAGTGAGGAGAGCACGCAAGCCACAAACAACGTGATCCCCCCAGCCAAAATGCCTGCCCCTTAAGTTAGCGCCCGGTTTCTGTCACCCATAGCTGGCGGAAACCCTCGACATCTTCCATCCATGCAACCTGCTGCCCATCAGGCGAAAAGACGATCGCATCTGCGGACGGCGGAGCTTTATGATTCTCCGTCAAAAAATCAATCTCTCCCGTCTGCGCATTGCAGCAGGCAATTCTGTTTTCCAGCACAAATCCCAGCCATTGACCCGACGGATGCCAGTTAAACGCTGACTGAATATCAGTCGTACAGCGAGTCAGTTGGCGCGGAGCACCGCCCAGCACAGAAATCAGCCATAGCTGCACAATACCGCTATCATCACGCATTAAAAACGCAATCTCAGATGCCTTTGGATCACAGCGCACCCAGTGGCGCGGCTGATTCACCAGCCCAGGGAAAGCACGATCATGGGTAAACGTCAGGCGGCGCTGAACGACACCAGACGGCGGCGCTGGCATTGTCGATTCGCTGCCTTCCAGCGGTGCATCACCCGGCCGCTTCCAGCCATTTTCATCTTGCGGCAGATCGACAATAAACAACTCAGGAACCTTCTCCCCGTTTGCCGACAAGGTATCACCGATAAATGCCAGCGCATGATCCCCCACCCAGCCTTCTTCATAGGCGCGGTTAATCTCATCGCTGCCCGGCTGCGGTGAGGGCGTCGTCTTACTCACCAGTACGCACCAGTGACTCCCGCTGTACTCGCGCGGATGCTGAACGGACACCGTCACCGGGCCATAAGGCGTAGCCACGCCAACGTTACGTAAATCCAGTGCCGGGGAACGCTCACGCAACACATGATCGTTATAGGTGAAGCTAACAAATTCACCATTCGGGCTAAAAACATGCACATGGCTGCCGCCGCGCAGCGCGCCAGGCGTGTACGGGGCGGTAATATCCATCGAGTCCAGATTCGCTACCTCTGTGTGCGTAGCAATGACACCACGCCGATGATGGAAGTCGTAATGCCATGTTTCATCTGGGTTTTCTGGGCCATGAATGAACACATATTTTTCAGACTTTGGATGAACGGTCACCACGCCGACGTGCGCCTCCTGCGCCGCGCGATAAATCACCTCCACCTCGCCGGTGTGAATATTGACGCGTTCAATCGTCTCACCGGTAAACGATGCGCCGGAAGGACGAACATCAAAAACCAGCCACTGGCTGTCCGGGGTCCAGGTATTGATATTAGTAAGCTGATGATTACGCGGCGTAAAAGTGATTTGCTTCATGGGATGTCCTGATACGAGACGATTTCAGCAATCATACTTCACAAGGACTTCACTTTCAGGCTTTAGCGTATGCCCATCTCAGTTATTACGGGCGCAAAGATGGAACATTTTGATGTGGCGATTATCGGTTTAGGCCCGGCGGGTGCGGCGCTGGCGCGACAGTTGAGCGGGAAAATGCGCGTGATCGCGCTGGATAAAAAACGCCAGTGCGGGAATGAAGGCTTCACCAAACCCTGCGGTGGTCTGTTGGCCCCGGATGCCCAGCGCTCGTTTATCCGCGACGGGATAACCTTGCCCGTTGATGTCATCGCCAACCCACAGATATTTAGCGTTAAAACGGTTGATGTTGCCGCCTCTTTGACGCGTAACTACCAGCGCAGCTACATTAACATCAACCGCCATGCTTTTGATTTATGGCTTAAATCTCTTATTCCCGCCGATGTGCAGGTGTACCACGACAGCCTGTGTCGGAAAATCTGGCGCGAGGGAGATAAATGGCACGTGATATTCCGCGCCGACGGTTGGGAGCAGCAGATCACCGCACGTTATCTGGTGGGTGCCGATGGTGCCAATTCACTGGTACGCCGTCATCTCTATCCCCAGCACCAAATCCGTAAATATGTCGCTATTCAACAATGGTTTGCGGAAAAGCATCCCGTCCCGTTCTATTCCTGTATTTTTGATAATGACGCAACTGACTGCTATTCATGGAGCATCAGCAAAGACGGTTATTTTATCTTCGGTGGCGCCTATCCGATGAAGGATGGGCAGGCACGCTTTGACGCATTGAAATCTAAGATGGAAGCGTTCCATTTCCAGTTCGGCAAACCAGTGAAAAGCGAAAAATGTACGGTGCTGTTCCCGTCACGCTGGAAAGACTTCGTCTGCGGTGAGGATAACGCGTTTTTAATTGGCGAAGCGGCTGGATTTATCAGCGCCAGTTCACTGGAAGGGATTAGCTATGCGCTGGATAGCGCGGAAATCCTCAAATCTGTACTGCTGCGGGATGCGCCTGATATGAATCTCGCTTACCGCAAAGCTACCCGTAAAATACGTCTAAAACTGTATGGCAAAATCCTGAAAAGCCGGGCACTCACGTCAGCGTTTTCCCGTAAATGGATAATGCAGAGCGGCGTGGCGCATATTCCCTTGGCAAAATCTGAAAGTCGCCCGCCAGCGAAAGAAAGGCGTGATAAACCGCGTAGTATGGCAATGATATTATTGCGCGTTTTTTTAAGGGATTAAATTGAAGATTAATTATAGCGGACTGGTAAAAGCCTTGGTCGTGTCATTACTTAGCACTATGCTAACAGGATGTTTTAGCATCATGCTGATCGCGAATAGCAATCCACAAACAACGAAGGAAAGGTGGAGAGCAGATTCCATTATCGGCTTATCTTCGGGTAAAGATAATGACGGTAATGAAGGCTATGTCTTTGTCGGTAAAACGTTTGATTATCTGCTGACCAGTGGCGCCGAAAGTGTGGTGAAACTGCTGCAAGATCCGCAAATCGATCGCCATAATTTACAGGCTGTTGATATCGCCGAATTCATCATCAGCAGTAATAAAAAGACATTTGAAGGCGTATTAACACTCAAATACACCGGAGAAACTCAGGAAGTTAAGCAGGTGCTCACAGGCTACGGTTTTTATTGCACAGCGCAAAATTGCACGAAGAAACTATACAATTTGCAAGGGACAATTCATAAGAAAAGCACCACACAGGATTACTCACAGGTGCTCACATTTTATCATCCATTTACCGTTGGTTTTTACGAATATAAAACCTCAGGGATGCCGGAAGGCCTCACAAACGCACTGCTGCCCATCACTATCACTCTGGATATCGTAACATCGCCATTGCAGATAATAGCGCTCAGCGTCATAGCTAATAAGTAATTTAATGGGCAAATGCGGCAAAGCATTTGCCCATAACGCCTTATTTCAGCGCAAACTTCTCAATGGCATACGCAACGCCATCTTCAAGGTTGGATTTGGTCACAAAGTTGGCGATTTCTTTTACTGAGGGAATGGCGTTGTCCATTGCCACACCCACACCCGCGTATTCAATCATCGCGATGTCGTTTTCCTGATCGCCAATCGCCATGACTTCTTCGGCTTTAATGCCCAGCGCATCGGCCAGCGATTTTACACCCGTGCCTTTATTGACGCGTTTATCCAGGATTTCAAGGAAGTACGGCGCACTCTTCAGCACCGTGTACTTCTCTTTTACTTCTGCAGGTATGCGCGAGATGGCTTTATCGAGAATTTCCGGCTCGTCAATCATCATCACTTTCAGGAACTGGGTTGTCGGATCCATTTTCTCGGCTTCACAGAACACCAGCGGAATGGTCGCGATAAACGATTCATGCACCGTGTAGTAACTGATATCGCGGTTGGCGGTATACAGCGTATTGCGATCGAGGGCGTGGAAGTGTGAACCGACTTCCCGGGAGAGTTGTTCCAGGTAACGATAATCATCATAACTCAGCGCGGTTTGCGCCACGGTACTGCCATCCCCTGCTTTCTGTACCAGCGCACCGTTGTAGGTAATGCAGTAGTCACCGGGTTGTTCCATGTGAAGTTCTTTCAGGTAGCTGTGGACGCCGGCATACGGACGCCCCGTGGTCAGCACTACATTTACCCCACGCGCACGCGCCGCGGCAATCGCCGTTTTGACCGCAGGTGAAATGGTGTGATCGGGCAGCAGAAGTGTGCCATCCATGTCGATAGCAATAAGTTTGATAGCCATGAGTTCCCCGGATTAAATGAGTCCATACTCATGCTAACGCGATTCCGCTCAAAAAACAGCAACGAAAAGGGGGATAGAAAAGGAAACCGGATGCCCCTTTTGCAGGCAAAAAAATACCCGGTTGCGCAAACAACCGGGCAGATTTTACGACTAGCCGATTAGATATCGATGTTCGCCGCTTTCAGGGCGTTCTCTTCGATAAACGCACGACGTGGTTCAACGGCGTCGCCCATCAACGTTGTGAACAGCTGATCGGCGGCAATCGCATCTTTCACGGTCACACGCAGCATGCGACGGCTTTCCGGATCCATGGTGGTTTCCCACAGCTGATCCGGGTTCATTTCACCCAGACCTTTATAACGCTGAATAGACAGACCACGACGGGACTCTTTCACCAGCCAGTCCAGCGCCTGCTCGAAGCTGGCAACCGGCTGACGACGCTCGCCACGTTCGATAAACGCATCGTCTTCGATCAGGCCACGCAGTTTCTCACCCAGCGTGCAGATACGACGGTATTCGCCACCGGTCACAAACTCATGCTCCAGCGGATAATCGGTATCAACACCGTGGGTACGCACGCGGATCACCGGTTCGAACAGGTTCAGTTCAGCGTCTTTACGCACAAAGCTGTTCCAGGTGCTGCCGTGCATTTCGTTTTCATTCAGCACGTTAACCAGCTGGGAAACCCAGGCCGTGACTTTCGCTTCATCAGCGAGATCGGCTTCAGCCAGCGTCGGTTGGTAAACCAGTTCCTTCAGCAGCGAGCGCGGGAAGCGGCGTTCCATACGACCAATCATTTTCTGCGTGGCGTTGTACTCAGAAACCAGTTTTTCCAGCGCTTCACCCGCCAGCGCCGGAGCGTGGGCATTGGTGTGCAGCGTGGCACCATCAAGGGCGATAGAGATCTGGTACTGATCCATCGCTTCATCGTCTTTGATGTACTGTTCCTGCTTGCCTTTCTTCACTTTGTACAGCGGTGGCTGCGCAATGTAGACGTGGCCGCGTTCAACGATTTCCGGCATCTGACGATAGAAGAAGGTCAACAGCAGCGTACGGATGTGCGAGCCATCGACGTCCGCATCGGTCATGATGATGATGCTGTGATAGCGCAGTTTATCCGGGTTGTACTCGTCGCGACCGATGCCGCAGCCCAGCGCGGTAATCAGCGTCGCCACTTCCTGAGAAGAGAGCATCTTGTCGAAGCGTGCTTTCTCAACGTTGAGGATTTTACCCTTCAGCGGCAGAATCGCCTGGTTCTTACGGTTACGCCCCTGCTTCGCAGAGCCGCCCGCTGAGTCCCCTTCCACCAGGTACAGTTCAGAGTGGGCCGGATCGCGTTCCTGACAGTCCGCCAGTTTGCCCGGCAGACCTGCTAAGTCCAGCGCGCCTTTGCGGCGGGTCATTTCACGTGCGCGACGCGCTGCTTCACGGGCACGCGCAGCATCAATAATTTTGCCGACGACAATTTTAGCGTCAGACGGGTTTTCCAGCAGGTATTCGCTCAGCAGTTCGTTCATCTGCTGTTCAACCGCCGTTTTCACCTCAGAGGAGACCAGCTTGTCTTTGGTCTGTGAGGAGAACTTCGGATCCGGCACTTTCACGGAAACGACAGCAATCAGGCCTTCACGCGCATCATCACCGGTGGCGCTGACTTTCGCTTTTTTACTGTAGCCTTCTTTGTCCATGTAGGCGTTCAGAGTACGAGTCATCGCCGCACGGAAGCCTGCAAGGTGAGTGCCGCCATCACGCTGCGGAATGTTGTTAGTGAAGCAGTAGATATTTTCCTGGAAACCATCGTTCCACTGCAGCGCAACTTCAACGCCAATACCGTCTTTTTCGGTGGAGAAATAGAAGATATTCGGGTGGATCGGCGTTTTGTTCTTGTTGAGGTATTCAACAAACGCCTTGATGCCGCCTTCATAGTGGAAATGATCTTCTTTGCCGTCGCGCTTGTCGCGCAGGCGGATAGATACACCGGAGTTCAGGAATGACAGCTCGCGCAGACGTTTAGCCAGAATCTCATATTCGAACTCAACGACATTGGTAAAGGTTTCATGGCTTGGCCAGAAACGCACCTGGGTACCGGTCGCTTCAGTCTCGCCTGTAACGGCCAGCGGAGCCTGCGGCACGCCGTGCACGTAAGTTTGCTGATGCACTTTGCCTTCGCGACGAATCACCAGCTCCAGCTTCTGCGACAGAGCGTTAACCACGGAAACACCCACGCCGTGCAGACCACCGGACACTTTATAGGAGTTATCATCGAATTTACCGCCTGCGTGCAGTACGGTCATGATAACTTCCGCCGCCGACACGCCCTCTTCCGGGTGGATACCGGTTGGGATACCACGGCCATCATCGGTAACGGACACGGAGTTATCAGCGTGAATCGTCACCACGATATCTTTACAGTGACCCGCGAGCGCTTCGTCGATAGCGTTATCTACCACCTCGAATACCATGTGGTGTAGACCGGTGCCGTCATCCGTGTCGCCGATATACATACCCGGGCGCTTACGCACCGCATCCAGTCCTTTCAGGACTTTGATACTGGAGGAGTCATAAGAATTCGACATCAACGTTTCTCGCTCATTTTATCTTGGGTTAATCCGTTATTTTACCCTTTTCCACGGTGAACATCTTCGAATTTTTGTCCGACATGTCCATTACGTGTTCAGCGCTAATTGCGCTGACAAAGACCTGAGATTGCGTGGCTTTTAAGCGGCTGGCCAACAGTCCGCGACGCGCATCATCCAGTTCAGAGGCAAAATCATCTATCAGGTACAGGCAGCGCCGTCCGCTTTCGCGAGTCAGGAACTCCCCTTGCGCCAGACGTAAGGCGCACATCAGCAGTTTTAACTGCCCACGCGATAACGTGTCTTCCACCGGCGCACCGTCGGCGCGTATGCGGAAATCCGCTTTATGCGGGCCGTGTGCGGTGTAGGTCAACATGCGATCGCGTTCAAAACTGCGTTCCAGCACCTCAGCGTAGTCGCTCTCTTTCTCCCAGCCGCGCTGGAAAGAGAAGGAGAGAGAAAACTCGGGAAGAAACTGCTGGCAGGTATCCGCCATATCCTGCGCGATACCGGCGCTGTACTCCGCGCGCCAGGTGCTGATTTGTTCCGCCAGCGGGATAAGTTCTTTATCCCACGGACGCAGTTGCTCATAACGACTCACCTGGCGCAGCGCGGCATTGCGCTGCTTGAGCAACCGCTTAAGGTTACTCCAGGCGGTAAAGAATCCGGCTTCATTGTGAAAGCATCCCCAGTCAAGGAACGCTCTTCTGTATTTGGGGCCGCCGTTGAGTAAAGTAAACCCCTCAGGCGTGATCAGCTGCATCGGCATCAGGTGCGCCAGTTCGGCAACCTTGTGACCGTCTGTGCCGTCAATACGCACTTTGCTGTCACCCAGCTTGTCTTTAGTCAGGCCAATCGATGTCTCGCGCTCGGCTCCCTGTAAACGCCCGTGCAGTACAAACGACTCCTGCTCATGGCGAATAACGCGGCCAATCTGCAAACTGCGAAACGCCCGACCGTGGCCAAGCGTATAAATAGCTTCCAGCACGCTGGTTTTGCCGCTGCCATTAGCGCCTACCAGGAAGTTAAAGCCGGGAGATAAAGCGAGATCCGCGCTTTCGATATTGCGAAAGTCGCGGATCAACAAGCGGGTGAGCGACATTACAATCTCATTGGCATAACAACATAAGCCGCGCTCTGGCTGGCTGCATCTTCAATCTGGACGCTGGAAACAGAGTCGGTCAGCATAATACGGACGTTTTCGCACTTCAGTGCGTTCAGTACATCCAGCACGTAGCTAACGTTGAAGCCGATTTCCATTTCAGTCCCTGGGTAGGTGACGTCGAGGATCTCTTCCGCTTCTTCCTGCTCCGGGTTGTTGGCCGTAATTTTGAGCTGGTTTTCGCTGACGTACAGACGCACACCGCGGAATTTCTCATTAGAGAGAATGGCCGCACGAGCAAACGCCTGCTTAAGGATATCGCAGCCCGCTTCCAGATGTTTGTCCGGGTTCTTCGGCAGGACGCGACGGTAATCCGGGAAACGTCCATCAACCAGCTTAGAGGTAAAGATAAAGTCACCCACGTGCGCACGGATGTTGTTGCTGCCGATCTGCACGCGCAGCGGGTTGTCGCCGCCGTCGAGCATACGCATCAGTTCAATCACGCCTTTACGCGGCACGATCACCGAATGGCTGGGCAGCGATTGTCCAACCGGCATTGAGCACACCGCCAGGCGGTGACCGTCGGTCGCGACGGTACGCAGTTCTTCGCCTTCGGTTTCAAACAGCATGCCGTTTAAGTAATAACGCACATCCTGATGCGCCATTGAAAACTGCGTGGCTTCAATCAGACGCTTCATCGTCGCCTGCGGCAGCGTGAATTCGACTTCGCTCTGCCAGTCATCCAGATTTGGGAAGTCGGCGGCAGGTAGCGTGGACAGCGAGAAACGGCTGCGACCAGAGCGCACCAGCATGCGGTCACCTTCCAACTGGACAGCAATTTCCGCACCTTCCGGCAGCCCACGACAAATGTCGAAGAATTTACGCGCCGGGACGGTGGTAGCACCAGGTTCATGAGGCTGGATCAGCGCCACGCGTGCCACCATCTCCATCTCAAGATCGGTACCGGTCAGAGAAAGCGTTCCATCCGCAACCTGTAGCAACAGGTTTCCGAGGATCGGCAGCGTAGGACGACCACCCAGCGGGCCGCTGACCTGCTGAAGCGGTTTTAATAAATGTTCACGTTCAACGGTAAATTTCATAGCGTCACGAAGATAATGTTCTGATTAAATTGGAGAAATCTTCTTTAATATCATGGCTTTCTTCACGCAACTGCTCAATCTTGCGACAGGCATGAAGCACGGTAGTATGGTCACGCCCACCAAACGCGTCGCCAATTTCCGGCAGACTGTGGTTGGTGAGCTCTTTTGCCAGCGCCATCGCCATCTGACGCGGACGAGCTACCGAGCGAGATCGACGCTTGGAAAGCAGATCCGCAATTTTGATTTTGTAATACTCCGCCACCGTCTTCTGAATATTGTCGATGGTGACCAGTTTTTCCTGCAATGCCAGCAGATCGCGCAGCGCTTCACGCACAAAATCGATCGTTATCGCGCGGCCAGTAAAGTTGGCGTTGGCGATCACGCGGTTCAGTGCACCTTCCAGTTCACGCACGTTAGAGCGTAGACGCTTGGCAATAAAGAACGCCACTTCACCCGGCAGACGAATGTCGTTTTCGTCGGCTTTTTTCATCAGGATCGCAACGC
This sequence comes from Citrobacter sp. FP75, assembly GCF_018342065.1. GTDB lineage: Bacteria > Pseudomonadota > Gammaproteobacteria > Enterobacterales > Enterobacteriaceae > Citrobacter. Next base: position 432,501 of record NZ_JAFDOE010000004.1, read on the forward strand.
GTGTTTCCAGTTCAGGCGGTTCGATCGCGACGGTCAGCCCCCAGCCGAAGCGGGATTTCAGGCGATCTTCAACGCCGTTGATCTCCTTCGGATAGCGATCCGACGTCAGGATGATCTGTTGATTACCTTCCAACAGGGCATTAAAGGTGTGGAAAAACTCTTCCTGGGATCGTTCTTTATTAGCAAAGAATTGAATATCGTCAATCAGCAGCGCATCAACGGAACGGTAGTAGCGTTTAAACTCTTCGATCGCATTGTTTTGTAGGGCTTTAACCATGTCCTGTACAAAACGCTCAGAGTGCATATACACCACTTTCGCATTCGGCTTGCGCGCCATAATCCCGTTACCGACAGCGTGCAACAGGTGGGTTTTACCCAAACCGGTGCCGCCATAAAGGAATAAAGGATTGTAGGCTCCGCCAGGATTGTCCGCCACCTGACGTGCCGCCGCGCGCGCCAGTTGGTTAGATTTACCTTCAACGAAGTTATCAAACGTGTGTTTGACGTTGACGTTAGAGCGATAGGTCGGTTCGGCCGGGGCCGGGACGTTATCCCAACCAGGACGCGCAACCGGTGCGGCACGTTGCGGCTGAACTTGTTGCGTCACATACGCAGGCGCCACAACGTTATTCACCGGCGTCTTCAGCGTTTGCGTAACAGGTTTTGTACCGACTTCAAAGCGCAGTTGTGGAGCATCTGCTCCGCAGAAATTATTCAGCAATCCATTAATATTATTAAGGTATTTGTCCCTTACCCAATCGAGCACAAAACGGTTTGGCGCATACAAAGCCAGCGTGTTATCGCTCAGTTCCGCCTGCAACGGGCGTATCCACATACTGAATTCTGTGGCTGGTAACTCATCCTGCAATCGGGCAAGACACTGCTGCCAAAGCGAAAGTGACACGGCGGACTCCACTCGAACAAAAGTCGATAAATGACAAAGGCTGAAACATTCATGATTGTTGGCGCACGTCGAAAAGACCCTGCATGAGGGTGACGTGCGAACCGCTGTCTGCGGTTATATGCCCGATCAGGATCCATTGAAACGATCAGGACCGCGGATCATAGCCTAAACTGAGCGAGAGATCTTCTGTTTCTCACAGATTCTTCCCGATTTATCCACAGGATGATCCAGAATCGGCTAAGTGTAAACGATCCTGGAGAAGTGCTGCAGGTTTTCGCGCGCATATTGAAAAAATTAATGAGTAAAGATGCTTTACTGCTTAAACGATCTAATAAAGATCCCGTGCGATCCTTGCGCTTTATCCACCAGCCCGTATAATTCTTACCCCCAGCGAGTAATGGTCGCCTCACGGCGTCAACGCTGCCTGTTTTTTACGCGAATCCATGCGGAAAAAAGCGGGAATTAAGGAAAGAGAATTGACTCTGGAGTGTACAATTATTACAATCCGGCCTCTTTAATCACCCACACTGTGGCGTAAGTCGTTCGATATTCGTTCGGGTATACGCAAAAGTCAGTGAATTTATTCAAGTTTAGGTAGAAATCGCCATGAAACGCACTTTTCAACCGTCTGTACTGAAGCGCAACCGTTCTCACGGCTTCCGTGCTCGTATGGCTAATAAAAATGGTCGTCAGGTTTTGGCACGTCGTCGTGCTAAAGGCCGTTCTCGTCTGACCGTTTCTAAGTAATAAAAGCTAGCCCCTGAGTGGTTAAGCTCGCATTTCCCAGGGAGTTACGTTTGTTAACTCCCACTCATTTCACATTCGTCTTCCAGCAGCCACAACGGGCTGGCACGCCGCAAATCACCATCCTCGGCCGCCTGAATTCGCTGGGGCATCCCCGCATCGGTCTCACGGTCGCCAAGAAAAATGTTAAACGTGCGCATGAACGCAACAGGATTAAACGCCTGACGCGTGAAAGCTTCCGTTTACGTCAGCACGAACTTCCAGCAATGGATTTCGTGGTGGTGGCTAAAAAAGGGGTTGCCGACCTCGATAACCGTGCTCTCTCGGAAGCGTTGGAAAAATTATGGCGTCGCCATTGTCGCCTGGCTCGCGGGTCCTGATAGCCCTCATTCGGGTCTATCAACGCCTGATCAGTCCGCTGCTTGGGCCGCATTGCCGTTTCACTCCAACCTGTTCGAGCTACGGAATTGAGGCATTGCGCAGGTTTGGAGTGATAAAAGGCAGTTGGTTGACGGTGAAACGCGTATTAAAATGCCACCCTTTACACCCTGGTGGTGACGATCCCGTCCCGCCCGGACCATTTGATACCAGAGAACACTAACGATGGATTCGCAACGCAATCTTTTAGTCATCGCTTTGCTGTTCGTGTCTTTCATGATCTGGCAAGCTTGGGAGCAGGATAAAAATCCGCAACCTCAGGCTCAGCAGACCACGCAGACAACGACCACCGCAGCGGGTAGCGCCGCAGACCAGGGCGTACCGGCCAGTGGCCAGGGGAAACTGATTACGGTTAAGACTGACGTGCTTGATCTGACCATCAACACCCGTGGTGGTGATGTGGAACAGGCTTCACTGCCAGCTTACCCGAAAGAACTCGGTTCTACCGAACCGTTCCAGTTACTGGAAACCACGCCACAGTTCATCTATCAGGCACAGAGTGGCCTGACAGGTCGTGACGGCCCGGATAACCCGGCTAATGGCCCGCGTCCGCTGTACAACGTCGACAAAGACGCTTTTGTACTGGCTGACGGTCAGAATGAACTGCAGATCCCGATGACCTATACTGACGCCGCAGGCAACACGTTTACCAAAACGTTTATCCTTAAGCGTGGTGAGTATGCGGTAAGCGTTAACTACAGCGTGCAGAACGCCAGCGAGAAGCCGCTGGAAGTCTCCACCTTTGGTCAGCTGAAGCAATCCATCAATCTGCCATCTCATCGCGACACCGGTAGCAGCAACTTTGCGCTGCACACCTTCCGTGGCGCGGCGTACTCCACGCCGGATGAGAAATATGAGAAATACAAGTTCGACACCATTGCTGAAAACGACAACCTGAACGTCAACGCTAAAGACGGCTGGGTTGCAATGCTGCAACAGTATTTCGCAACGGCATGGGTTCCGCGTAACGACGGCACCAATAACTTCTATACCGCAAATCTGGGTAACGGCATTGCCGCTATCGGCTATAAATCTCAGCCGGTTCTGGTTCAGCCAGGCCAGACAAGCGCGATGACCAGCACCCTGTGGGTTGGCCCGGAAATTCAGGATAAAATGGCGGCCGTTGCACCGCACCTGGATCTGACCGTGGACTACGGCTGGTTGTGGTTCATCTCTCAGCCGTTGTTTAAACTGCTGAAGTGGATCCATAGCTTCCTGGGTAACTGGGGCTTCTCCATCATCGTTATCACCTTTATCGTTCGTGGCATCATGTACCCGCTGACTAAAGCGCAGTACACCTCCATGGCGAAGATGCGTATGCTGCAGCCGAAGATTCAGGCAATGCGTGAGCGTCTGGGCGATGACAAACAGCGTCAAAGCCAGGAAATGATGGCTCTGTACAAAGCTGAGAAGGTTAACCCGCTGGGCGGCTGCTTCCCGCTAATCATCCAGATGCCAATCTTCCTGGCGTTGTACTACATGCTGATGGGCTCCATTGAACTGCGTCACGCGCCGTTTGCTCTGTGGATCCATGACCTGTCTGCACAGGACCCGTACTACATCCTGCCGATCCTGATGGGCGTGACGATGTTCTTCATTCAGAAGATGTCTCCGACCACCGTGACCGACCCGATGCAGCAGAAGATCATGACCTTTATGCCGGTCATCTTCACCGTGTTCTTCCTGTGGTTCCCGTCAGGTCTGGTGCTGTACTATATCGTCAGCAACCTGGTAACCATTATTCAGCAGCAGCTGATTTACCGTGGTCTGGAGAAACGTGGCCTGCATAGCCGCGAGAAGAAAAACTCCTGATTCGGTGTAGGCCGGATTAGGCGAAACCGCCATCCGGCAAACGGAACATAACGTAAAGGGCGGTCATTTGACCGCCTTTTTTTATTGCATGACGAAGAGACATATCATGAGCCATAACGACACCATCGTCGCTCAGGCAACCCCACCGGGACGTGGTGGTGTGGGTATTCTGCGCATTTCCGGCCTCAAAGCCCGCGAGGTCGCCGAAACCGTACTGGGCAAACTGCCAAAACCGCGTTATGCCGACTATCTGCCGTTTAAAGATGCCGATGGCAGCGCGCTGGATCAGGGGATTGCCCTGTGGTTCCCCGGCCCTAACTCCTTTACCGGTGAAGACGTTTTAGAGTTGCAGGGCCACGGTGGTCCGGTCATTCTTGATCTGCTGTTAAAACGTATTCTGACCATTCCCGGGCTGCGCATTGCCAGACCCGGTGAGTTCTCAGAGCGCGCGTTCCTTAACGATAAGCTCGATTTAGCCCAGGCAGAAGCGATTGCCGACCTGATCGACGCCAGCTCAGAACAAGCCGCTCGCTCGGCGCTGAATTCGTTGCAGGGCGCATTTTCCGCGCGGGTAAATCATCTTGTGGAAGCACTCACTCACTTGCGAATCTACGTGGAAGCAGCAATTGACTTCCCGGATGAGGAAATAGACTTCCTCTCTGACGGCAAGATTGAAGCCCAACTTAATAGCGTGATGGCCGATCTTGATGCCGTACGTGCCGAAGCGCGTCAGGGCAGTCTGCTACGCGAAGGGATGAAGGTAGTCATTGCCGGTCGCCCGAACGCCGGGAAATCGAGCCTGCTGAACGCGCTGGCAGGCCGTGAGGCGGCGATTGTGACCGACATTGCGGGGACGACTCGCGACGTATTGCGTGAGCATATTCATATCGACGGTATGCCGCTGCACATCATCGACACTGCCGGTCTGCGCGATGCCAGCGATGAAGTTGAACGCATTGGTATCGAACGCGCCTGGCAGGAAATCGAACAAGCCGACCGCGTGTTGTTTATGGTGGATGGCACTACCACCAATGCCGTTGATCCTGCCGACATCTGGCCTGATTTTATTGCGCGTTTGCCTGCAAAGCTGCCGATCACCGTGGTGCGCAACAAAGCGGACATCACCGGCGAAACGCTGGGCCTTAGCGAAGTAAATGGCCACTCACTGGTTCGCCTCTCCGCACGTACTGGTGAAGGAGTGGACGTGCTGCGTAACCATCTCAAACAGAGCATGGGCTTTGAAACCAATATGGAAGGCGGCTTTCTGGCGCGCCGTCGTCACCTGCAGGCACTGGCAGAAGCGGCTGAGCATCTCCAGCAAGGCAAAGCTCAGCTGTTGGGTGCATGGGCCGGAGAGCTGCTGGCAGAAGAGTTGCGCCTGGCGCAGCAGAACCTCAGTGAGATCACCGGGGAATTTACCTCCGACGACCTGCTGGGACGGATTTTCTCCAGCTTCTGTATAGGTAAGTAACGTTGTGTTGCCCGGTGGCGCGATGCTTACCGGGCTCACAAGATCCCTGTACCGGTTAAGGCAGTAATAGATTTCCTCTCAGGAAATCACTGTTGTCCGAATGGCAACTCGTGCTACTGACTCTCTCCCCGTATTCTTAGCGCCACATTCCTCATGAGGTCGCTATGACACGCTTTTTAATCTGCAGTTTTGCCCTGGTTCTGCTTTATCCTGCCGGTATTGATATGTATCTGGTGGGATTGCCGCGTATTGCCGCCGACCTTAACGCCAGCGAAGCGCAGCTGCATATCGCATTTTCGGTCTATCTGGCCGGTATGGCCACGGCGATGTTGTTCGCTGGTAAGGTCGCCGACCAGTCGGGTCGCAAGCCGGTCGCTATTGTCGGCGCCCTGATCTTTATCTTCGCCTCCACCCTGTGTTCATTCGCCGAAAGCGGTACGCCATTCCTGGTAGGACGTTTCATTCAGGGGATTGGCGCAGGCTGCTGCTATGTGGTGGCATTTGCGATTTTGCGCGATACGCTCGACGATCGCCGCCGGGCAAAAGTGCTGTCTCTGTTGAACGGCATCACCTGTATCGTGCCGGTACTGGCACCGGTGATGGGGCATCTGATTATGCTCAAATACCCGTGGCAGAGCCTGTTCTACACGATGATCGGTATGGGCGTAGTCGTTTGCCTGCTGTCGGTGTTTATCCTGCGAGAATCGCGCCCAGCGAGGCTCTCGACGTCGAAGGCAGTTGATCAACAAGTCGAGTCGCTGGTAAACCGCTTTTTCTTAAGTCGTCTGGCTATTACCACGCTGAGCGTGTCGGTGATCCTGACCTTTGTGAATACCTCTCCGGTACTGCTGATGGAAGTGATGGGCTTCGACCGTGGCGAATACGCCACGACAATGGCGATGACCGCTGGCGTCAGTATGGCGGTCTCTTTCTCCACGCCGTTCGCCCTGAGTGTGTTTAAGCCCCGCACCCTGATGCTGGCCTCGCAGGTTCTGTTCCTGGCCGCTGGCGTGGTGTTAACCCTCGCCAGCACGCATGCCGTCACGCTGTTTGGGCTGACGTTAATCTGTGCCGGATTCTCGGTCGGTTTCGGTGTTGCCATGAGCCAGGCGCTGGGGCCGTTCTCGCTGCGAGCAGGCGTCGCCAGCTCAACGTTAGGCATTGCCCAGGTCTGTGGCTCATCGCTGTGGATTTGGCTGGCGGCTATCCTCGGACTCGACGCGCTGAATATGCTGATCGGGATTCTGATTGGCTGTAGCATAGTGAGCATCATGCTGATTTTCACTGTTGCTCCTAACCGGTCCGCGCCCACTCATGAAGAAATCCCTCAGCAGTCTCGATCTTAATTTATTGCTCTGCCTGCAGCTCCTGATGCAGGAGCGCAGCGTTACCAAAACCGCCAAACGGATGAACGTCACGCCGTCGGCGGTGAGTAAATCGCTGGCAAAACTGAGATCCTGGTTTGACGATCCACTGTTTGTAAACACACCTCTGGGGCTGACGCCAACGCCGCTGATGGTCAGTATGGAACAGAGCCTGGCGGAATGGATGCAGATGGGCAATCAGCTGCTCGATAAGCCACATCATGAAGCACCGCGCGGGCTTAAGTTTGATCTGGTGGCCGAGACGCCGCTAGTGATGATCATGTTCAACTCACTCTCACAGCAGATCTATCAACGTTATCCGCAAGCCTCGATCAAAGTGCGCAACTGGGATTACGATTCGCTGGACGCCATTATTCGCGGAGAGGTGGATATCGGTTTTACCGGGCGTGAAAGCCACCCGCGATCGCGCGAGTTACTGAGCCTGCTGCCGCTGTCTATCGACCATGAAGTGCTGTTTTCCGATCTCCCCTGCGTCTGGCTGCGCGAAGATCATCCGGCGTTACAAGAAGAGTGGAACCTGGAAACATTCCTGCGCTACCCGCATATCAGCATCAGTTGGGAACAAAGTGACACCTGGGCGCTGGACGATGTGCTGCAAGAGATGGGACGCAAACGTACTATTTCCCTGAGCCTGCCGGGGTTTGAGCAGTCGCTGTTTATGGCCGCCCAACCGGATCACGCGTTGATAGCCACTGCCCCAGTCTATTGTCAGCGCTATAATCAACTCCACCAGCTTCCACTTGTGGCTCGCCCGCTGCCCTTTGATGCCGCACAGCTGGAAAAAATGCGCGTACCGTTCACCCTGCTCTGGCATAAACGCAACAGCCATAACCCGAAAATCGTCTGGCTGAAAGACACGATCAAAACGCTTTATCGCGATATGACCTGACTATCCGTCACCACATTGTTGCTAAATTAACCACTCTGGCAGCAGAAATGTAAAAGTCGCGTAATGTATCCCATTTTAGCCTGTTTTTCAGGCAGCAAAGCCTGCCTATAGGCTACGTAAATGTTACTCTGGTAATAATCACGGACCATTAATCACGGAGCGAAAAATGGCGACACATTTTGCCAGAGGGATTCTTACGGAGGGACACCTGGTTTCAGTTCGCCTCCCTTCTCCATGTCATGTCGAAGCAAAAAATCTACCCACGCATCGCCGAACTCGCTTCCTGGCCTCCAGAAGCCTGCTCGCTGAACTGATGTTTATGCTTTACGGCACCAGCACGCTGCCCGAAATCGTTGTTCAGGCCAAAGGTAAACCCGTTTTTCGCGATAAAAATCTGCCAGGATTTTCGATTTCATATGCGGGAAATATCGTCGGTGTTGCCCTGACGACAGAAGGCGCATGCGGCCTGGATATGGAACTTCAGCGCGCGATCGGCGGGTTTAACTCTCCACATTCGGTGGGCACCTGGCGCTTCTCCAGTAACGAAAAGCTGTGGATCAACAACCAAAGCGATCCCAATGAAGCACGTGCGCAGCTCATTACCCTACGCCAGAGCGTACTCAAACTCACCGGTGATATGAGCAATGACGATCCGCGTGAACTCCAGCTATTACCCGGCGCCGGGCGTCTGAAATGCGCTCATACGGCACAAATAGAAGCCATTTGCGATGCCGAAGACGTGCTGGTGTGGTCGGTCGCGGTGACGCCAGCCATTGAAAAGCTCAAGGTTTGGGAGTTTGATGGTAAACAGGACTGGAAAAGTTTGCCCAATATCCAGACTCGCGCCAATGAGCCAACGGGCCGCCTTATCCGCTTCTCTCAATTATCCGCAGCGAAGAGCTATACGCTTAACTGACTTAACTTTCATGATGAAACAGGAGTAACCATGTCTGAAACATTGAATGTTGTTACGTTACTGGGGAGCCTGCGCAAAGGCTCGTTTAATGCAATGGTTGCCCGTACGCTGCCAAAAATTGCCCCTGCCGGGATGGACGTCAACGCATTACCGTCGATTGGCGATATCCCACTTTACGATGCCGATTTCCAGCAGGAAGAGGGTTTTCCGGCAAGCGTAGAAGCGCTGGCGGAACAGATCAGAAAAGCGGATGGCGTGGTGATTGTCACACCGGAATATAACTATTCGGTACCCGGCGGGCTGAAAAACGGCATCGACTGGCTGTCCCGTCTGCCCGATCAGCCGCTGGCGGGTAAGCCGGTGCTGATCCAGACCAGCTCAATGGGCGCGATTGGCGGCGCACGCTGTCAGTATCATCTGCGCCAGATTCTGGTGTTCCTCGACGCAATGGTAATGAACAAGCCGGAATTTATGGGCGGTGTCATTCAGAACAAGGTGGATGCGCAAACCGGCGAAGTGATTGATCAAAGTACGCTGGATCACCTGACAGGTCAGTTGGCCGCCTTCAGTGAGTATATTCAGCGTGTAAAAGCCTGATAACAACATTTGCCTGGTACTCTTAAATAATCCAGTAAGCGCCTATGCTTCTGGATTATTTTTTTATTTGCGTAAACCTGTCCATAACCCACTTTTGTCTGTTTTTTCCCCTTCATTATTGTGGCATAGTGTTACCAGATATTGCAGTTGCAATAATATCAACCAATATATCTAATATTATCCCGACATTTTGTCTACCGTGAACAATGGATATGCCATGGACAGGACATTTTCACATCTAAGAACCGCATTATGTAGCAGTACACAACTGGAGAAATCCATGTATGCCTGTCTACAGTCGATACCTGATTCAATTATTTGTGATGGTATTTTCTTTAACTATTATCGTAGTGATATTCGCTGTATCCAGTTTTTAGCATTAGCGACACACAAAACAGCGCGACTGAAACGGGATGTCATCCCAATCCCTGAAAACATTGCCAGACAATTCAATCACTCAGATAATTTCTCCACTCAACTTATCGATACTCTGAGCCAATGCCCGCTGACTGAATATGTCGTTAACACCTGCTTTCGTAATATCAAATCGCTGATCCTGATGCGTATGCACCTGGATGGTCTACGGCTGGGTGCGATGGGTATATTTAGTCACCACGCTAATGCTTTCACACCTCAACATGCTGAATTATTCGAATCAGTGCGGGGAGAACTCTCCTTGTTGGCCTTTATTGCCCTGTCCAGACATAACCTTTTATTGAATAATACGCCACCAGCTATTCCTGAGTTATCTGCCACAGAAGAAAGTGAAAAATTTGTCGTTAGTCAAACTAATCTCCCTCTTTTTCAGTTGTATCATTCATTGAATAAGCTGGCGAACAGTGAACTGCCTGTTTTATTACTGGGTGAGAAAGGCGTTGGAAAAAATACACTTGCCTCTGAACTGCAACAACAAAGTTCAAATCGCGGCGGGTATTCTGGAGTGATTAATCCTCAGGGACAGTTAGTCATTATGCGTAATGGTATCCTGAACCGCGCAATCACTATCGATTTTAGCCAGCCACCCAACATTGCTTCATTTCTGATATTGCATCAGGGTTCTTTACTGATAAAGGAAATCAATTCTTTGCCAGAGCGCTGGCAAACTTTTTTACTGGAACTTCATTCAAATTATCGTGAATATTGTCAATTACAGATTATTGCCATGCAAACCCAGCCATTTTCAATGGTAAAAAACACACTCAATCACGATGTATCCACTCACTGTCTGACAAACCAACGTTATGCAAACACACTTTGTCAGGTCATTACATTGCCCCCGCTGCGGCATCGCTATGATGACATTCCTCTGCTGTTGACGTACTACCTGAGGAAGCTATCAAGCCAGTATAAATACTCCTCTTTGCCTGTCCTGGGTGATGATTCACTACGCTTATTATTGAAGTATCACTGGCCGGGCAACATTACGGAATTGATCGGACTATTAGAAAACGCGTTTTTACGTTGCACGAGTAATGAGCTTCACATTGTTTTACCGAGGGGAAGGAATTCAATAGCAATCTCCTCTCTTGATGACGCGATGCGTCAACATATCCAAATGGCGTTACAACAAAGCCAAGGGAAAATATCAGGTAAAGGCGGAGCAGCAGAATTGCTTGGCGTAAACAGCAATACGCTGTACAGCAAAATAAAAAAACTGGGCATTGTGGTGAAAGAAAAATAATCTGACGTCCCCTTTCCCTCTTCAGGAAAAGGGGAGCAGCCTTTATTTTTGTTTTCTGGCACGGTGGAAACCGTCAAGCATACCTTTAATCAGCGCTCCCGGCGTATCACCAGTACTGCACAAATAAAGATGCACAAGGATGAATGCCGCCATGACGACAGCCAGACCATAATGGAGCCAGGCCACAACCTGCTTGCCCGGCAACGCAAACAGCGTTTCTGGTGTATAACCAGGATACATCATCAATAACCCGGTCACGATGAGCAGCGGCAATAACAGGAACATCACGCAAATATAACCCAGTTGCTGGAGGATATTGAATTTAGCCGCCGGCGACGCATGCTCCGGGTGAGGTTCCCCACGGAAAATACCATACAGATAGTAGCGTGTCTGACGGATGATCCGCCCCGCAATACCCTGCCAACGCACCCGATAATGATGCCCGTTGCCGCACATCGCCACCAGGATAAAGCCCAGCCAGATAACACATAACGATACGCCCGCAATATTATGTACATCAACCCACAGCGAAAATCGCGTGCTCACCCAGTGCAATGCGCAACCGCTGATGACGAGCGCGGCAAAACAGAGCGCATTCAGCCAGTGCCAGCAACGAACAGGCAGCGTATAGATATAACGTTTCTCCAACGGCGTATCAGTGGCACGGCGAGACATGATAAGTCGTCCCAGACTATGGCAAAGTAGCAAAACAACGAAGCCGCCCAGCGCCCAGGCAATGAAGCGATCGGCCTGACCGCTGCCGTTATTACCCATCATGTAGGTGTCAGTAAACAACGCGCCATCAATCTGACGAACCGCAGAGACAGGGGCCGCTACCGTCGCAAGTTTTTCTCTAAGAGCTATATCGTCAAATAACCCTTTCCCCAGCAAACTACCTGCAATGACATTTTCATCCGGCGCGAACGTTTTCAGGCGAGCGGTAAGCAGCATTCCGTCACCATGACACTGTTCACAACTGATAGCTTGTGAGGCAGGAAGAATGCGATGCAAAGAGGCATCCGCAACATCAGCATGGCAGTCAATGCAGCGTAAGCTGTTGAGATGCTCAGAGGCATAAGGCAGTGCCGAGTGCGCCATATCCTGAGACGCAGAGCGTTTTCCCCCTGACAACTGCGTAAAAACCCCAGCCCGTGAATGGCAATTGGTACACATCAAATTGTCGTCGGCAACCCGTTGTTTACCGGGGTGATTTAGCTCTCCCGCCGTCATGGTGTGCGCGTTATGGCATGAAGTACAGGAGAAGAGTCCTTTGGCGATTTTTTCACTGTGCACGCTCTGCTGTACGGCATGCACCGTATCGCGCATTACCACGCCATGACAACTTTCGCAGTTCTTATTATCGCCAGGCTTCAGGACATGCGGAGTGACAGAAAATCCCGCGCTTCCGGGTTTACTCTGATGACAGGCAATACACGGCACCTCGCCGTGCACGCCGTCGTGGTATTTATCCGCAGAGACAAACAAATTCGCCTGCACTTTGTCCGTCGAGATCCCCTGGATATCGCCATCAGCGTGACATGCCAGACAAGGTTGATTGAGTTGTGCTGTCGGCACTGGCGCAGAATATCCCGACAAGGGCACCCATCCCACCAGCAATAAAAATAAGCTCCTTGTTAACAATCCGCACATGATGTCCCTCATGGCTTCATATCCGGATATTTAAAGAGGTGGCAATTATTACAATAAATTACCGAGGGTTTATGTTCGTTATGGCAAGCGGTACAAGGAACATCTTTGCCGTAGTGCATCGAGTCATGTGGGTTGGGCTCTGCATTCTTGTCCTGCAGGTTGGGTTGCGTTAGTCCGGCAATCTGGTCGCGCGAACCGTGGCAACTCAGGCAAGATTTATCATTCGGCGCTGCTACAGGCGTGCTGGAACCATGACATAACTGACATGATGTATCGCGTCCGGTGGCCTCCAGAGAATGATGGTACGGTTTGACGTTCATGGCATTCAGTTGCTGATGAAAAGCAGCTTCGTCATCGGCCGCAGCAATCGCCTGGGAAAAACAACCAATACACAGCAGCAGGGCTATCCATAATTTTGCCATGTTAAATTCCCTCAACATCAAAGGCATCATCCGCAGCGGTCGCAGAGGCAACGCTGAGACCCGCAATCCGCCCAAAAACCAGGCAATCAGCAACGGCGCAACTGCCCAGACGACTTCCACCGTGTGAGCCTGCGGTAGCCTCTCCGGCAGCGTACAGACCAGGGATCGGTTTACTATCAGCCGCGTTGAGTACCTCTGTACGCATACTGATTTGTACTCCCCCCATGACATAGTGCACTTTGGGCCACACGCGCACGGCGACAAATGGCCCTTTATCCAGCGGCACTGCGCGACTTACATCTTTCTTCATGCGATCGCCGCCTTTGCGCGCGACGGCCGCATTGTAGGCATCTACCTCTTCTTGCAGTACGTCGTAAGGTATGCCGAAATGCGTTGCCAACTGATCCAGTGAATCAAACTGCCAGGCCACGCCATAGTGCAGGGCATGCCCAAGGCTCTGCGCCTGTTTGGCGCCATCAAGCGTGGTGAAACAGATGGGATAAAGCGGATCCCCCTTTTCATCCACTTGCGCCAGAATGCCCTCTTCACGCTCTTTACGATCCGCAAGTTCATTTGTGAAGCGATGACCAGAGCGCGGGTTAACCATAATCCCGTTAGGAAAGCCTGAAATGGTATTGAACTGCGATACGTAACCAAATCCACGTTCGTCTGGCGACGACCATGGGCCTAGCTGGATAAGATCAAGCTGTACCGGCGTTGCGCCAATACGCAGCATTTGTACCAGACATTCCGACGTAGCACCGGGATGGTTAGTGGAATCGACACGCTCATCCAGCATGGGGTTTTGCATTTTACGAAAACGTAAATCATTGGAAAAACCGCCTGAGCACATCACCACACCGTAACGTGCGGCGTAATGACGAATCTGCCCGGTCTGTTCGTCAGGGAAACGATAAGCGTCACGCACCCTCACGCCAATAACGCGTCCTTGTGAATTTTGCAAAAAAGATTCCAGCTTGCATTGTGAGCGAAAAACAACGCCCATTTTCATGGCAGATTCTTTTAGCGGTCGGGTAATACCCGCGCCAGAACTCTCAACCGTTTGCAGTGTACGGGGAACAGAATGGCCACCAAAGTGTTGCACGAACGGTTTGTATTTTACGCCGTGTTTAAGGGTGAACTCATATGCAGCATTCGTGTTATTAACGAGAATCTTTAACTGATCTTTATCATTTAACCCACGCCCAGCTTTCAGCATGTCCTTAAACATCAACTCTGGTGAATCGACGATCCCTTCTTTTTTCTGCGCAGGCGATCCGGCTACGGCAACCGCGCCGCCGTTAATCGCGGAGTTGCCGCCAAAAACAGGCATCTTTTCAATCACCAGCACGCTGCGGCCTGCCTGGGAAGCTTCAAGCGCGGCGGCCAGTCCAGCAAAACCACTGCCGACGACGATCACATCATAAACTTTATGGTAACGAACCGCCGACGATGGGGCGCAGTTATCCTGCGCCAGCGCCTTTCCAGTCAGCGCCGTAAGTGCGCCGCCGGTCGCCAGAATCGTGCTTTTCGTTAAAAAGGCTCGCCGCGACGCATTAACGGTTTTTTTCATTGTCGTCATTTGCTCCCTGCTTGCGTACTGACCAGGGAACCGGAAGGAAACGATGCGACTAACGCGGATGAATCAGCAATGTTGTCAGTGAAAATCCGATCCTGCGAAACGAAAGGTATCTTTTCGCGATAGGCAGCAAAGAGCTTGCCGGTCACCTCCCCCAGCTTCAGGTCAGGATTTTTCTGTTTCCGTAGATCGACAGCCTGACTGGCGTGCAATAGTTCCAGACCATATATGTTGCGCATATTATCTGCGATTTGCCCCAAACGCTTGGACGCCCGAAGATTGTTGGTGTAGGTATCTTCAATCGTGCCCGCCATCGGTTGACCATCTAGTGATACCGGGTTAACCAGGTCGCGAATATCTGCCAGTAGCGCAACCTGAGGCTTCTGAATAGCGCCGAAAGCATGTCCCTGCTGATTGGTGTCAGAAGCGAGGAAGCGACTCAGCCCGGTGAAATGATCGTCAGATAAATGCAAAGTGCGCTGAACACTGTTATGCGCCAGATGCCCCATCGCCAAAGACAGATTCTGAATCGCCAACGCCAGAGGCAACGGTTCAAAATTAGAAGTTGGGAAAATCGCACCGCTGATGGTTTCACCATTGGCCTCTTTTGCGCTAACGAAGTACTGCTCAACCTGGCTATTTTCCGCCAATGAACGATCGGCATTCACTATTACCGCCGGGTTGTCGTCCGAGCTGTTCATCTGGATGTCCAGCATTTGATAAGCTTCATTCCACTCACGACGCGCTTCATTAAGCACAAATACCGTCGTACGGAAAGAGAGCGGATCCTGTAAAGGACGTCCATCCTGATGCTGCCAGAGATAAGAACCTGTGAGCACAGTACGAATACTTCCGGCGGTATCCTGAATTCCAGGGAAAGGCCGTACGCTTAAACTTTGGTACAGGAATGGCGCAACGTTGCCATCCAGAGCTTCCAGCGACAAGCCGAACACCGCTGGGGTAACGTTAATAATCTGTCTGGACTCCAGCAGAGCCTGAGCGGAGTAAGCTGTTGATATCGCATTTGAGGAGAGAATCGAAAGCGCATCTTTGCCAAGCGGTTCCAGTTTCTCAATACCCGCCTGTTTCAGCGCTTTTGCCGAATCCATCTCGACGCCTTTCACGCGTACGCGCCATTCACCAATCATCACGTCGCCAATATGGGAGGCAAGAGTTATATCCGCTTCACCAACCGAACCACGCGAGGGCACGACAGGGGTAATATGTTTATTGAGAAACTGCTGATACATTTTGGCAACCTGCGGCTGGGCGCCGGTGTTTCCCGTTAACATCGTATTCAGGCGAATCACCATTGCCAGACGCACCAGTTCATCCGGCATATCAGGACCAACACCCGCCGCATGCGCATGCAACGCGTTGATATTAAACTCACGAGAGGCCTGAATCACTTCTGGAGTCAGTTTTCCATGCGCATCGAACAGTGATTTATCTTTATTGAGACCCACTCCCACCGTCAGTCCGTAAACCGGAACACCTTTACCAGCAGCGATCATCAATAATTTATTGGCTTTATCGACGCGCTCCATCGCAGTTGAAGCGATGTCGACCTGTTTTTCCCCATGGGCGATAGCCCAGGCATCATCGAGTGTCAGCGAATGACCATCCAGCGTCACGCTGGTGGCTGAGTACGCGAATAGTGGGAAAAACAGAGAGACGCAGAACGTCGCAATGGCAGTCTTCTTCATTTCTAAACTCCTTTTCATAGAGATGAGAAACAGTAACGAAAAAAGCCAGTGCGAAAGGTGAAACAGCCCCTGCATTTATTAAGGGTATTTTTGATATTTCAAAAATATTGAAAGCAAAATATTTCAAACTGTTAACAATATATTTGATTAAATGAAACTACAGGCCGCCAGACCGCGATTGACGCGTGCGAATTGTTTTAAATCAGGGAAGAGAGAGGATTGCAGACGGGATGGGGATGGGGAATCTCTTCAGCCTCGTTTTCTGAGGCTGAAGAGACAAACAAATCAATGTGCGTCGATGAAGACAATCTTTAGCACAAACAGCAGTGCAACAACCACGACACAAGGGCTGAGGTCGCGGAAGCGTCCGGTACCGATTTTCATCACACAGTAAGAAATAAAGCCCAGTGCGATACCTTCAGTAATTGAGAAGCTAAACGGCATCATCACGGCGGTAATAAACGCCGGGACCGCTTCGGTCAGGTCATCCCACTTCACGCGTGACAGGCTGGAGGTCATCAGTACGCCGACGTAAATCAGCGCACCCGCTGCCGCATAGGCCGGCACCATACCCGCCAGTGGTGACAGGAAAATAACCAGCAGGAACAGGATCCCCACAACGACTGCTGTCAGGCCAGTACGCCCACCAACTGAAACCCCGGAAGACGATTCGATATACGCCGTAACCGAAGAGGTGCCGATAAAGGAACCGGCAACCGAGGAGACGCTATCCACAAACAGCGCCTGCTTCATGCGCGGGAACTTGCCTTTTTCATCAGCCAGGCCCGCTTTGTCCGTCACGCCAATCAACGTACCGGAGGAGTCAAACAGGTTAACCAGCATGAAGGAGAAGATCACCCCAGCCAGCCCCAGGTTGAACGACCCGGCAAGGTCAACATGGCCAACCACGGTGGTGATGCTCGGTGGCGCAGAGACGATGCCGCTATAGTGCACATCGCCCAGCATCCAGCCCAGCAGGGTGGTGACGATAATCGATACCAGCACCGCCGCGTGAATGTTACGGGACGCCAGAATCGCGATGATAAAGAAGCCGAGCACGCCAAGCAGCACGCTGTGGGAGGTCAGGTTACCAATGGAAACCAGCGTGTCCTTGTTCGCCACGATAACGCCGGCATTTTTCAGCCCCATCATGCCGATAAACAAACCTATGCCGCTGGTGATCCCGACGCGCAGACTGACCGGAATGTTGGCAATCATCCAGTAACGCACGCGGAAGATAGTCAACAGCAGCAGACCCACCGCACCCCAGAAGATCGCGCCCATACCAACCTGCCACGGCAGGCCCATTGCCTGTACCACGACGAACGCAAAGAAGGCGTTCAGACCCATCGCTGGCGCCAGCGCCACCGGCAGGTTAGCGAATACGCCCATCAGGATACTGCCCAACGCCGCAATCAGACAGGTGGTCACGAAGACGGCACTGGTGTCCATTCCAGCTACGCCCAGAATTTGCGGGTTGACGAAAACGATGTAAACCATCGTCAGGAAAGTAGTGAAACCGGCGATCACTTCGGTCCGTGCCGTCGTGCCATGTTCGCGCAGTTTAAACACGCGTTCCAGTATGCCCTGGCCAGAAGCCTGGGTTGTGTGTTGTTGACTCATTATCAATTTCCGAACAAGGAGGGAAAATTCGTCGCTATCCTATACCAAAATGCGACAATAGGGTGGGTTATGAGCGATTTTTTTCCATTGATTTTGCTTATACGGCAACGATTGCGTCGCCCAATAATGCATTACGTAAACGTTAAACTTGTTAAAACGGAAATGACATGTCCCAGATAGAAGCCGTATTTTTTGACTGTGACGGAACCCTAGTCGACAGTGAAGTCATCTGTTCTCGCGCGTATGTCAGCATGTTCCAGGCGTTCGGCATTACGCTCGATCTTGAAGAGACGTTTAAACGTTTCAAAGGGGTAAAACTCTACGAGATCATTGACATTATCAACGAAGAGCACGGGGTCGAACTGGCAAAAGCCGAATTAGAACCCATTTACCGCGCCGAGGTCGCACGCCTGTTCGATACAGAACTGGAGGTTATTGCGGGAGCCAATGCGCTGCTGGATAGCATGGCTGTGCCGATGTGCGTGGTATCGAACGGTCCAGTCAGCAAAATGCAGCACTCGTTGGGCAAGCTGGGCATGCTGCATCATTTCCCGGACTTATTGTTCAGCGGCTATGATATTCAACGCTGGAAGCCCGATCCTGCGCTGATGTTCCATGCGGCGAAGGCCATGAACGTCAATCCGCAGAACTGCATTCTGGTGGATGATTCTGCTGCGGGCGCGCAATCGGGGATTGATGCCGGGATGGAGGTGTTCTACTTCTGCGCCGATCCGCACAACAAACCAATCGATCATCCCAAAGTGACGACCTTTACCGATCTGGCACAGTTGCCGGCATTGTGGAAAGCACGCGGGTGGGATATTACGCGTTAGATGCTGTCGGCCCGGTAAGCTTACGCCACCGGGCCATTAACAACGAATTACTCTTTCGGATCTTTCCCCGCCAGCAGCTTATCCAGCTCATCGCCGCCGACGTGACGGAAATCTTGCCCCTTCACGAAGTAGAAGATGTATTCGCAGATATTCTGGCAACGGTCGCCGATACGCTCAATAGAACGGGCGCAGAACAGCGCGGTCAACACGCTTGGAATGGTACGCGGGTCTTCCATCATGTAGGTCATCAGCTGACGCACGATGCCTTCATACTCCTGGTCGACTTTCTTATCTTCACGATAAATACGTACCGCTTCGTCGAGATCCATACGCGCAAACGCATCCAGAACATCGTGCAGCATTTGCACGGTATGGCGACCCAGTGATTCCAGGCTTACCAATAGCGGCTGATGCTGCTGAGAGAATTTCTCCAGCGCGGTACGGCAGATTTTGTCCGCCACGTCGCCAATACGTTCCAGTTCGGCGATAGTTTTGATGATTGCCATTACCAGACGCAGGTCGCTCGCCGTCGGCTGACGTTTCGCAATAATGCGCACGCAAGCTTCATCAATCGCAACTTCCATCATGTTGACGTTCTTGTCGCCATCAATGACGCGCTTCGCCAGCTCGCTATCCTGGTTGTGCATAGCGGTAATGGCATCAGAAAGCTGCTGCTCTACCATGCCGCCCATAGTCATCACCTGGGTGCGGATGCTTTCCAGTTCGGCATTGAACTGGCCGGAAATATGTTTATTAAGGTTCAGATTGTCCACAGTTCTCTCCCGATCAACCGTAGCGGCCAGTAATGTAATCTTCAGTTTGTTTCTTCGCGGGCTTGGTGAACAGATCGTCCGTGTTGCTGAACTCAATCAACTCGCCCAGGTACATAAACGCCGTGTGGTCGGAGCAACGCGCAGCCTGCTGCATGTTGTGGGTGACGATAACGACGGTGTAATCCTCTTTCAGCTCGGTGATCAGCTCTTCGATGCGTCCGGTAGAGATCGGGTCAAGCGCTGAACACGGTTCATCCAGCAGCAACACTTCGGGGCGAATGGCAATACCACGAGCAATGCACAAACGCTGCTGCTGACCACCGGAGAGAGAGTATCCGCTCTGGTGTAGTTTATCTTTGGTTTCATTCCATAATGCGGCCTTGGTCAAGGCCCACTGCACGCGCTCGTCCATATCTGCACGCGAGAGTTTCTCAAACAAACGCACGCCAAACGCGATGTTGTCGTAGATCGACATCGGGAACGGCGTCGGCTTCTGGAATACCATCCCCACTTTGGCACGCAGCAGCGCGATATCCTGGGTATTAGTGAGAATATTGTCGCCATCCAGCAGGATTTCACCTTCTGCACGCTGCTCCGGGTACAGTTCAAACATTTTGTTGAAGGTACGCAGCAGCGTTGATTTACCACAGCCTGATGGCCCGATAAACGCCGTGACCTGGTTTTTAGCGATATCCAGGTTGATGTTCTTCAGGGCATGGAATTTGCCATAGTAGAAGTTCAAATCACGAACCTGAATCTTACCTGGGGCAGTATCAACCATACTCATTTCAATCTCATCCTCATCCAGCGCCGCCATCGTTGGCCGCGCCGTAAAAAATTAACCGTGTTTCTTCTTCGCGAAAATAACGCGCGCCAGAATGTTCAGCAGCAGTACGCACAGGGTAATAATCAGCACCCCGGCCCAGGCCAGTTGCTGCCATTCCACAAATGGACTCATCGCAAACTTAAAGATGGTCACCGGCAGGTTGGCTATCGGTTGCATCATGTCGGTGCTCCAGAACTGATTGGAGAGCGATGTAAACAACAGCGGAGCGGTTTCACCGGCAATACGCGCAATCGCCAGCAGGACGCCGGTGATAATGCCGGAGACAGATGCCTTCAGGGTGATCGCAGAAATCATTTTCCACTTCGGCGTACCCAGCGCATAGGCCGCTTCACGCAGGCTATCCGGCACCAGCTTGAGCATGTTCTCGGTGGTACGAATAACAATTGGCACCTGCAGCAGCGCCAGCGCAATCACGCCTGCCCAGCCGGAGAAGTGCTCCATTTTCGCTACGACCACGGTGTAAACAAACAGACCCACCACAATCGACGGCGCAGACAGCAGAATGTCGTTGATAAAGCGGATAACCTCAGCCAGCCAGGATTTGCGTCCGTACTCCGCCAGGTAAATTCCCGCCATAATGCCCAGCGGCGTACCAAACACGGTAGCCCACAGAATCAACAGTCCACTCCCGGCCAGGGCATTCGCCAGACCGCCACCCGCCGTATTCGGCGGCGGCGTCATTTCGGTGAACAACGCCAACGACATACCGTCGATACCGCGAACCACCGTCGAGAACAGGATCCACACCAGCCAGAACAGACCGAACGCCATTGTCCCCATTGAGAGCGTCAGCGCGATGCGGTTTTTCAAGCGGCGACGTGCCTGCATCTTGCGGCGGGATTCAGCCAGAGCGATGGTGTTTTGCATTTCAAGCGTAGCCATTAGCGAGCCCCCTCGTTTTTCGCAAGGCGCATGATCATGAACTTAGACGCCGCCAGTACGATGAAGGTGATCACAAACAGAATCAGACCTAACTCCATCAGCGCAGCGACATGCAGCCCTGATTCCGCTTCAGCAAATTCATTCGCCAGCGCAGAGGTAATGCTGTTGCCCGGCATATACAGCGAAGCGCTGTCGAGCTGGTAGGTGTTACCAATGATAAAGGTCACTGCCATGGTTTCACCCAGCGCACGGCCAAGACCCAACATCACGCCGCCAATCACCCCATTTTTAGTGAATGGCAGGACGATACGCCAGATGACTTCCCAGGTGGTGCAGCCAATGCCGTAGGCTGACTCTTTCATCAGTACCGGCGTTTGTTCGAACACATCACGCATTACCGCCGCGATGTACGGAATAATCATAATGGCGAGGATCACGCCTGCCGCCAGTATACCGATACCAAAGGCCGGACCGGAGAACAGCGCGCCAACAAACGGAATGTTGGAAAGGATGTTCCCGACCGGCTCCTGGAAGTAGGTTGCAAACAGCGGGGCAAAGATAAACAGACCCCACATGCCGTAAACTATACTTGGGATCGCCGCCAGCAATTCAATCGCAATACCGAGCGGGCGACGCAGCCAGTTCGGTGCCAACTCAGTCAGGAATAAAGCGATGCCGAAGCTCACCGGAACGGCAATCAGCAAGGCGATAAAAGAGGTCACCAACGTACCGTAAATGGGTACCAGCGCGCCGTAGATGTCGTTTGGCGCATCCCACTCTTTGGTCCACAAAAATGAGAAACCAAATTTCTGAATGCTTGGCCAGGAGGAGATGATCAGAGAGACAATAATGCCACCCAACATCAATAGCACAATCAGCGCAGCCAGTTTTACCAGCGCGCTGAATATCATGTCACCCTTTTTACCTGGTGGGTTAAAAGCAGGCTTGGTTGCAGCCATAAATCACTCTTTAAGTTAAACGCGTTTACGAATTGGCGGGTAAACGCAAGCGCCACCCGCTATTTTCGTTAGAATGCTAAATTAATACAATGCCTTACCGTTGCTGTCTTTCACGTTGGTCTTCCATGCAGCACGAATCTGCTCAACCACGCTGTCCGGCAGGCTGGCGTAATCCAGGTCACTGGCCTGTTTGCCGCCATTTTTATACGCCCAGTCAAAGAACTTCAGCACTTCAACGCCCTGCTCAGGTTTCTTCTGCTCTTTATGAACCAGGATGAATGTGGTGGACGTGATTGGCCATGCCCCGTCACCTTTCTGGTTCGTTAGATCCTGGGCAAAGGTTTTGCTCCAGTCAGCGCCTTTGGCCGCATTAGCGAAGTTTTCTTCAGTCGGGCTTACCGGCTTGCCGTCAGCAGAAATCAGTTTGGTATAGGCCAGGTTGTTCTGCTTCGCATAAGCGTATTCAACGTAGCCGATGGAACCAGGCAGACGTTGGACGAACGCGGCGATACCGTCATTACCTTTACCACCCAAACCAGTCGGCCAGTTTACGGTAGAGCCGGCACCAATTTTAGATTTCCACTCTTCGTTCACTTTTGCCAGATAGCTGGTGAAGACAAAGGAAGTACCGGAACCATCAGCACGACGCACAACGGCGATGTTCTGCGAAGGCAGCTTCAGACCCGGATTCAGTTTGGTGATGGCTTCATCATCCCACTTCTTGATTTTGCCGAGGTAGATGTCACCCAGCGTTTTACCGTCCAGCACCAGCTCGCCGGATTTCAGGCCAGGGATATTCACCGCCAGCACCACGCCGCCGATAACTGTCGGGAACTGGAACAAGCCTTCCTGTGCCAGTTTCTCATCAGACAACGGTGCATCAGAAGCGCCGAAATCAACGGTATTGGCCGTAATTTGTTTTACACCACCGGAGGAGCCGATACCCTGGTAGTTGACTTTACTACCGGTCTCTTTCTGATAAGTATCAGCCCATTTGGCATACACTGGCGCAGGGAAAGTTGCACCTGCACCTGTCAGGCTCGCTGCAGCAAAGGCAGAGAACGCGCTCATGGATAAGGTCGCGGCGACAACAGTTGCGACAGTGGTACGCATAACTTTCATAATGTCTCCTGCACGGTTTTCGTAAATTGTTGTTTGAGTTGCTACTGTGAGCAAAATAGGACAAACAGGTGACAGTTAAATGTACGAAATATGACAGTTTTATGACAATGAAAAACACGGGAAATTTTTTAGAGAAAAACACATTTAAAACAAGATATTAGTCGACATAATGACAATAACATTTCGCTAAAATTTTCTTTTTATGACACTGAAAACAGTAGCTGAAGATGACGGTTTGTCACATAAAACAGGCGGGATAATTGATTAAAAACAGAACAAGTTTAAAAAAATGCCCCGCTTGTAGCAGGGCATTTTCAGTTCAGCTAAGTCCGGATTACTCTACGGTAACCGATTTCGCCAGGTTACGCGGCTGATCGACGTCGGTGCCTTTAATCAGCGCCACGTGATACGCCAGCAGTTGCAGCGGAACGGTATAGAAGATTGGTGCAATCACCTCTTCCACATGCGGCATCTCAATGATATGCATATTTTCATTACTGGTGAAGCCCGCATCCTGATCGGCGAAGACGTACAGTTGACCGCCACGAGCACGAACCTCTTCAATATTGGATTTAAGTTTTTCCAACAGTTCGTTGTTCGGTGCCACGACGATAACCGGCATATCAGCATCAATCAGCGCCAGCGGACCGTGCTTCAGTTCGCCAGCAGCGTAAGCTTCCGCGTGAATATAAGAGATCTCTTTCAGCTTCAGTGCGCCTTCCAGCGCAATTGGGTACTGATCGCCACGGCCAAGGAACAGCGCATGGTGTTTGTCAGAGAAATCTTCCGCCAGGGCGGCAATGCGTTTGTCCTGAGACAGCATCTGCTCAATACGGTTCGGCAGCGCCTGCAAACCGTGAACGATGTCATGTTCAATCGACGCATCCAGGCCTTTCAGACGAGACAATTTCGCCACCAGCATCAGCAGAACGGTCAACTGGGTGGTAAATGCTTTCGTGGAGGCCACGCCGATTTCGGTTCCGGCGTTGGTCATCATTGCCAGGTCGGATTCGCGCACCAGCGACGATCCCGGTACGTTACAAATCGCCAGCGATCCCAGATAGCCCAGCTCTTTTGATAAGCGCAGACCCGCCAGGGTATCCGCCGTTTCACCAGACTGGGAAAGGGTGATCATCAGGCTGTTGCGACGCACGGCTGATTTGCGATAGCGGAATTCGGAGGCGATTTCCACATCACACGGAATACCCGCCAGCGATTCAAACCAGTAGCGGGACACCATACCGGAGTTGTACGACGTACCACAGGCGATGATCTGAATATGCTCAACCTTAGACAGCATCTCGTTGGCATTCGGGCCCAGCTCGCTCAAATCCACCTCACCGTGGCTGATGCGCCCGGTCAACGTATTTTTGATCGCGTTCGGCTGTTCATAGATCTCTTTCTGCATGTAGTGGCGATAGACACCTTTTTCGCCCGCGTCATACTGCAGATTGGATTCAATATCCTGACGTTTCACTTCGGCGCCAGACTTATCGAAAATGGTGACTGAACGACGCGTTACTTCCGCGATATCGCCTTCTTCCAGGAAGATGAAGCGACGGGTTACCGGCAGAAGCGCCAGCTGATCGGAAGCGATAAAGTTCTCACCCATGCCCAGACCAATCACCAGCGGGCTACCAGAACGCGCCGCCAGCAGGGTTTCCGGGTTACGGGTATCCATGATCACCGTGCCGTATGCACCGCGCAGCTGCGGGATAGTCCGCAGCACCGCTTCACGCAGAGTACCGCCCTGTTCCAGCTCCCAGTGCACCAGGTGAGCAATCACTTCGGTGTCGGTTTCTGAAACGAAGGTGTAACCCCGAGTCTTCAGCATTTCACGCAGCGGTTCATGGTTTTCGATGATACCGTTATGTACCACCACAATGTGTTCAGAAACATGCGGATGCGCGTTCGCTTCTGAAGGTTCGCCGTGAGTTGCCCAACGAGTGTGAGCAATACCGGTTCCACCATGTAACGGATGCTCTTCCGCAGCCGCGGTAAGCATCTGTACTTTACCCAGACGACGCAGACGGGTCATTTTGCCTTCAGCATCGACAACTGCCAGACCGGCAGAGTCATAACCACGATATTCCAGACGACGTAAACCTTCGAGAAGGATTTCAGCAACATCACGCTGCGCGATAGCGCCAACAATTCCACACATATTTTTTGATTCCGAATTTAGGCATTATGCCTGTCGTTGTCGGTCAACCTGTTTCCCCTTCGTCTTTCACTCCGTAGCTGCGTTGGCTACGCTTGCTCACTACGGTCACTTACTTTAGTAAGCTCCCGTAGATTCCCAAGCTTGCCGCCTTGCTACAGCGCGAAATACTTTGGGTAATACCCGTATTCCGGGCGCCCCGAGCCTTGTAGAGAGTGGGGTTATTTTTATAGGTACTGCTTTGGGCGGGAGATATATATTTACCTCCTCAGCCCATATCTGCCGGATGAGCGCTAACGCCACCCGACAAAAATTGATTACTTCTTCTTCACCGGACGCTGCCAGCCCTGTTTATGGACCTGCGGTACACGGCTTAAAACCAGTTCGTTATCGGCGACATTACGCGTTACGGTGGTCCCGGCGGCAATAGTCGCGCCTTTGCCCACAGTGACAGGTGCCACCAGCTGAGTATCGGAACCGACAAACACATCGTCACCAATAATGGTTTTAAACTTATTGGCACCATCGTAGTTGCAGGTAATCGTTCCCGCACCGATGTTCACGTTATCGCCAATTTCTGCATCGCCGAGATACGTCAAATGACCGGCTTTGGAGCCTTTACCCAGGCGCGCTTTTTTCATTTCGACGAAGTTACCCACGTGCGCGCCTTCCTGCAGCTCAGCACCCGGGCGCAAACGCGCAAACGGACCGATAGTACATGCCGCGTCCAGGCGTGCATCTTCCACTACGCTGTACGGGCTAAGCTCACAGTCATCACCAATCACGCTGTTTTTGATGATGCAGCCAGCACCAATCTTGACGCGATCGCCTAGGGTCACGTTACCTTCAATGATAACGTTAGTATCAATTTCAACATCGCGCCCGTGAATAAGCGTACCGCGTAAATCAAAACGTGCAGGATCGCGCAACATTACGCCGGCCAGCAGCAGTTTTTCTGCCTGCTCGGACTGATAAACACGCTCCAGACGGGAAAGCTGAAGGCGGTTATTCACCCCTTCCGTTTCGCTAATACGTGCCGGATGCACCGCAGCAATCTCACGCCCTTCATGATATGCCATCGCAATAATATCGGTGATGTAGTATTCACCTTGCGCATTATTATTGGTGAGTTTTGCCAGCCAGCGCTTCATATCAGCGCCGTTGGCAATCAGGATGCCGGTGTTGATTTCCTGGATCTGGCGCTGCTCGTCGGTAGCATCTTTGTGCTCGACGATGCCGGTGACGTTGCCGTTTTCACGCGTAATACGCCCGTAGCCGGTTGGGTCATCCAGGTTCACCGTTAACAAACCGATACCGCCCTGCGGTTTCGCATCGCGCAGGCGCTGTAAAGTGTCGGTGGAGATGAGCGGAACATCGCCATAAAGCATCAAAATGTCTTCGTCATCACCAAAGAATGGCGCCGCCTGCTGCATAGCATGACCCGTACCTAACTGCTCTGCCTGCAGAACCCAGTTCAGGTTGCCATCTTTCAGCGTCTGCTTCAGCAAATCACCACCGTGTCCGTAGACCAGATGTACGTGGGTTGCGCCTAATTCATTAGCAGCATCAATGACATGCTGGACCATCGATTTTCCCGCGAGGGTGTGCAGCACTTTAGGGAGTTCGGAATACATACGTGTGCCTTTGCCTGCGGCAAGGATCACGACGCTCATAGCACTATTCAACATACACGTCCTGACTGTAATTTAAGAACGAATTTATACCGTTTCACATTGAAAATACTACATTTTTTTCATCGTGAAATGGACCGAAGATAAAACGTTCAATAGGGGAAATTACCTATCGTTTAATCCACTATTTTCGTCTATATATGCGCCTTTTGTCTCAACAAAAACAGAAGACTGCTCTTATTAAAGCCTTAGGTTAATGTTTTTGCTATTTTTTTGCCGCATGAATAAAGAATTGAAGCAATAAAGCGCGATTATATTTATGTGATTCAGTAGACGTCGAAAAGCGGATAAGACCAATTTGGTCTTGAGGGGTAAAGAACGAAGATAAAAAAAACCAGCCTGAAATCAGACTGGTTTTTGTGTTTTCAAGCCGGTGTTACATCGCTTTTTTGGTCAACTCGATAACGCGCAGTTTGGCGATCGCTTTGGCCAGTTCCGCAGATGCCTGAGCGTAATCCACGTCACCATGAGAGCTTTTAATGTGCTCTTCAGCCTTACGTTTCGCTTCCAGGGCTCTCGCTTCATCGAGATCCTGCCCGCGAATCGCGGTATCAGCCAGTACGGTCACGTTGCCAGGCTGCACTTCAAGAATGCCGCCGGACAGATAGATAAACTCTTCATGACCGAACTGTTTAACGATGCGGATCATACCAGGCTTAATGGCGGTGAGCAGCGGTGCGTGACCCGGGAAAATCCCCAGTTCACCTTCACTACCCGTTACCTGGATTTTTTCGACCAGACCAGAGAACATTTGTTGCTCTGCGCTGACGACGTCCAGGTGGTAAGTCATTGCCATATCACCCTCCGATTAAGGCGTTAAAGTTTTTTCGCTTTTTCCACGGCTTCGTCGATAGAACCAACCATGTAGAACGCCTGCTCTGGCAGGTGGTCGTATTCGCCTTCCATGATGCCTTTAAAGCCACGGATGGTGTCTTTCAGGGAAACGTATTTACCCGGAGAACCGGTGAATACTTCCGCAACGAAGAACGGCTGGGACAGGAAGCGCTGAATTTTACGCGCACGTGCTACCACCAGTTTATCTTCTTCAGACAGCTCATCCATACCCAGGATGGCGATGATGTCTTTCAGTTCCTGATAACGCTGCAGCAGGGACTGTACGCCACGCGCGGTGTCGTAGTGTTCCTGACCAACAACCAGCGGATCCAGCTGACGGCTGGTGGAGTCCAGCGGGTCAACGGCCGGGTAGATACCCAAGGATGCGATCTGACGGCTCAGTACCACGGTTGCATCTAAGTGAGCAAAGGTGGTGGCTGGAGATGGGTCAGTCAAGTCATCCGCAGGTACGTATACCGCCTGAACGGAGGTGATAGAACCGGTTTTGGTAGAGGTGATACGTTCCTGAAGAACACCCATCTCTTCCGCCAGGGTCGGCTGGTAGCCTACCGCTGATGGCATACGACCCAGCAGCGCGGATACTTCCGTACCGGCCAGGGTGTAACGATAGATGTTATCAACGAACAGCAGAACGTCACGACCTTCATCACGGAACTTCTCAGCCATGGTCAGACCGGTCAACGCAACGCGCAGACGGTTTCCCGGCGGCTCGTTCATCTGGCCATATACCAGGGATACTTTGTCCAGAACATTGGAGTCGGTCATTTCGTGGTAGAAGTCGTTACCCTCACGAGTACGCTCACCCACGCCCGCAAACACAGAGTAACCGGAGTGCTCGATCGCGATGTTACGGATCAGCTCCATCATGTTTACGGTTTTACCTACACCCGCACCACCGAACAGACCCACTTTACCGCCCTTCGCAAACGGACACATCAGGTCGATAACTTTGATGCCGGTTTCCAGCAGTTCCTGAGAGCTGGACAGCTCTTCATAGGACGGTGCCGCGCGGTGGATAGCCCAACGCTCTTCTTCACCGATGTCGCCTTTCATGTCGATTGGGTGACCCAATACGTTCATGATACGACCCAGTGTTGCTTTACCTACCGGGACTTCGATCGGGTGCTCGAGGTCTTTAACTTCCAGACCACGACGCAGACCGTCGGAAGAACCCATGGCGATGGTACGCACGATACCGCCACCGAGCTGCTGCTGAACTTCCAGCACCAGAACTTCATTACCATTCTGAACCTCAAGGGCTTCGTACACACGCGGTACGGCATCCTGAGGGAATTCGACGTCAACTACGGCGCCGATTACCTGGACAATTTTTCCAGTAGCCATCTTGAATCCTCTACGAATTAACCTGGTTATACCGCGGATGCACCACCGACAATCTCGGTGAGTTCCTGAGTAATGCTGGCCTGACGAGCTTTGTTGTATACCAACTGCAGCTCTTTAATCAGGCTGCCGCCATTGTCGGTCGCGGCTTTCATCGCCACCATACGTGCGGCCTGCTCGCTGGCCAGGTTTTCTACCACGCCCTGATAAACCTGAGATTCAACGTAACGACGCAGCAGGGTATCCAGCAGCGGTTTCGGGTCGGGTTCATACAGGTAATCCCAGGCTTTTTGTTTCAACTCGTCATCTTCTGATGCCGGTAATGGCAACATCTGAGTGAGCGTCGGAACCTGTGACATGGTGTTAATAAATTTGTTGCTGACAACGTACAGTCTGTCCAGACGGCCTTCATCGTAGGCCTGCAGCATCACTTTAACCGGACCGATCAGTTCGGACAGGGAAGGGTTATCCCCCATACCGGTTACCTGAGCAACCACGTTACCGCCAACGGAGTTAAAGAAAGACACGCCCTTAGAGCCGATCATTGCGATGTCGCACTGAACGCCTTTATCGGACCATGCTTTCATATCCGCCAACAGCTTTTTGAACAGGTTAATGTTCAAGCCGCCGCACAGACCACGGTCGGTCGACACCACCAGGTAGCCCACGCGTTTAACGTCGCGTTCTTCCAGGTAAGGGTGCTTATATTCCAGATTACCATTCGCAAGGTGACCAATCACTTTGCGCATGGTCTCTGCATAAGGACGGCTGGCCGCCATGCGATCCTGCGATTTACGCATTTTGGAAGCGGCGACCATCTCCATCGCTTTAGTGATCTTCTGCGTGTTCTGGACGCTTGCGATCTTACTACGTATCTCTTTTGCGCCGGCCATGAGCTTCTCCTCAATGCCTTGCGGTCCGTCCTAAGACAGACCGCCAGACGTTACCAGGACTGGGTTGCTTTGAAGGAATCGAGGATAGCTTTCAGCTTACCTTCGATTTCATCGTTATAGCCACCGGACTGGTTAATCTCTTGCATCAGCGGAGCGTGGTCACGGTCGACGTAAGCCAGCAGAGCAGCTTCGAAACTACCGATCTTCGCCAGTTCCACATCTTCGAGGTAACCGCGTTCAGCCGCAAACAGCACTACACCCTGTTGTGCAACAGACATTGGGGCATACTGTTTCTGCTTCAGCAGTTCAGTTACTTTCTGACCATGGCTCAGCTGCTTACGCGTAGCTTCATCCAGGTCGGAAGCGAACTGAGAAAACGCGGCCAGTTCACGATACTGTGCCAGTGCGGTACGAATACCACCGGACAGTTTCTTGATGATCTTGGTCTGCGCTGCGCCACCTACACGAGATACGGAGATACCCGGGTTAACTGCCGGACGAATACCGGAGTTGAACAGGTTGGTTTCCAGGAAGATCTGACCATCGGTAATGGAGATTACGTTGGTCGGAACGAACGCAGAAACGTCACCCGCCTGAGTTTCGATAATCGGCAGAGCGGTCAGGGAGCCGGTTTTACCTTTAACTTCACCATTGGTGAATTTCTCAACGTATTCCGCGTTAACGCGGGATGCGCGCTCCAGCAGACGGGAGTGGAGGTAAAATACGTCGCCCGGGAATGCTTCACGTCCTGGCGGACGACGGAGCAGCAGGGAAACCTGACGGTAAGCAACAGCCTGTTTGGACAGGTCATCGTAAACGATCAGCGCATCTTCACCGCGGTCGCGGAAGTATTCGCCCATTGCGCAACCGGCATACGGCGCCAGGTATTGCAGTGCAGCGGATTCAGACGCGGTAGCCACAACAACGATAGTGTTGGACAGTGCGCCGTGTTCTTCCAGTTTACGAACCACGTTAGAAATGGTGGACGCTTTCTGGCCGATAGCCACGTACACGCATTTGATGCCGGAGTCACGCTGGTTGATGATCGCATCGATTGCCATCGCGGTTTTACCGGTCTGACGGTCACCGATGATCAGCTCACGCTGACCACGTCCGATTGGGATCATGGCATCAACGGATTTATAACCGGTCTGCACCGGCTGATCGACGGACTGACGTTCGATTACGCCCGGTGCGATAACTTCGATTGGCGAGAAGCCATCGTTATCAACCGGACCTTTACCGTCGATTGGGGAACCCAGAGTGTTCACCACACGACCCAGCAGGCCACGGCCTACCGGAACTTCAAGGATACGACCCGTACACTTAACCTTCATGCCTTCGGCGAGGTCAGCGTATGGACCCATCACAACTGCACCTACGGAGTCGCGCTCCAGGTTCAGTGCGATAGCGTAACGGTTACCCGGCAGGGAAATCATCTCACCCTGCATACAATCGGCAAGGCCGTGGATGCGGATAACACCGTCACTTACAGAAACAATAGTACCTTCGTTATGAGCTTCGCTCACAACACTGAACTGAGCAATGCGCTGCTTGATCAGTTCGCTGATTTCGGTGGAATTCAGTTGCATGCTCCAGTCCCCTTAAGACTGCAAGACGTCTGCAAGGCGCTCAAGACGGCCGCGTACGCTGCCATCAATGACCATATCACCCGCACGGATGATTACGCCTGCCATTACAGACTTATCGATTTTGCAATTCAGCTTAACTTTGCGTGACAGACGTTTTTCCATCGCTGCGCTAATCTTCGCAAGCTGTTCATCACTCAGCGCATTGGCAGAAGTGACTTCTACCTCAGAGATAGCCTCACTGGCTGCACGCAGGTGAATAAACTGCTCAAGAACATCCGGGAGCGCATTCAGACGATTATTTTCAGCCATCACCTTAATCAGGTTTTGGCCGCTTTCGTCCAGCTGCTCACCGCAGACTGCGATAAACGACTCAGCGAGCGTTTCCGGCGCCAGCGCGCCAGAGAGAAGCTCTGCCATTTGTTCGTTTTTCGTCACCTCAGCGGCAAACGTCAGCATATCCTGCCAACGGTCAACGCTTTGGTGCTCAACGGCAAAGTCAAAAGCTGCTTTGGCGTAGGGGCGAGCTACCGTAATAAATTCAGACATCAGCCCCTCCCTCCTTACAGTTCAGCGACAAGTTTGTCCACGATGTCGCTGTTAGCAGCTTCATCCACGGAACGTTCGATGATCTTCTCGGCGCCAGCAACAGCCAGGATAGCGACTTGCTTACGCAGTTCTTCGCGAGCACGTTTACGCTCGGCGTCAATTTCCGCCTGCGCCTGTGCCACGATTTTAGTACGTTCCTGCTCTGCTTCAGTTTTGGCTTCGTCCAGGATCTGAGCGCGACGTTTATTCGCCTGCTCGATGATTACCTGAGCTTCCGCCTTCGCTTTTTTCAGCTGGTCGGTCGCGCTGGCCTTTGCAAGGTCAAGATCCTTATGTGCTCGTTCCGCAGAAGCAAGACCGTCAGCAATTTCTTTCTGACGTTTTTCGATGGCTGCCATTAACGGCGGCCATACGTACTTCATGCAGAACAGAACGAACAGGACAAACGCGATGGCCTGGCCGAGGATTGTTGCGTTAAGATTCACAGCACAATGCCTCTATCTAGTTAACGTTCTGATATTGCTCTTAATTCAAGCAACGCTTACTACGCGACAGCGAACATCACGTACAGACCCAGACCTACAGCGATCATCGGGATAGCATCCACCAGACCCATAACGATAAAGAACTGAGTACGCAGCAGAGGAATCAGATCAGGTTGACGCGCTGCGCCTTCCAGGAATTTACCCCCGAGGATGCCGATACCGATCGCAGCACCGATTGCCGCCAGACCCATCATCACAGCGGCAGCCATGTACAGCAGATCCATATTCAGGTTTTCCATGACAGTCTCCAGTTTGTTTCAGTTAAAACGTAGTAGTGTTGGTAAATTAATGCTCTTCAGACGCCATCGACAGATAGACAATCGTCAGAACCATGAATATGAAGGCTTGCAGCGTGATAATCAGTATGTGGAAAATGGCCCATGGCACATTCAGGATCCACTGTGACCACCACGGCAACAGACCAGCAATCAGAATGAAAATCAGCTCACCGGCATACATGTTACCGAACAGTCGCAAACCAAGAGAAACAGGTTTGGACAGCAGGCTTACCCCTTCAAGGATTAAGTTGACAGGAATGAACGCCCAGTGATTGAACGGCTGCAGCGTCAACTCTTTCGTGAAGCCACCGATGCCTTTCATTTTGATGCTGTAGAACAGAATGAGGATAAATACGCCCAGCGCCATCGACAGGGTGATGTTCACGTCAGCAGACGGAACCACACGCAGAGCCGGCAGGCCAAAGATATGCTCGCCGATGTATGGCAGCAGGTCGATAGGCAGTAAGTCCATCATGTTCATCAGGAATACCCAGACGAAAATCGTCAGGGCCAGAGGGGCAATCAGCTTGCTTTTGCCATGGTACATGTCTTTCACGCTACCATGCACAAAGCCGATTACCAGCTCAATCGCGGTCTGAAATTTACCTGGTACGCCGCTGGTCGCCTTTTTGGCCACGCTACGGAACATAAGCAGGAACAACAGACCCAGAACCACCGAGAAAAACATGGAGTCAATATTGAGCGTCCAGAAGGTGGCTGGGGGGTTCTGCGGATCCACCAGCGAGAATGTACGTAGGTCCAACTGAAGGTTATTCAGATGGTGTCCTATGTAATCCTGCGGCGTCATATTTTCTGAAGCCATGATGCCTTTACCCTTTGTTGTTAATTACAGCCGGTGCCAGTATCTGAACCACCAGCACCAAAACCCACGTAACGATCAGCGGCATAAACACCGCCTTCAAAACCGCCAACGCCACCACCAGCAAAACCAGCGTCGCTAACACCTTGAAGGCTTCGCCGAAGGCGAACGACCAGGCCACTCGGCCTTTTGCTGGTGTATGCGCCTGGTGACGCCAGGCAAATATCATAAACAACATATTAGGCAGTAACACTGCCAATCCACCGCATAATGCGGAGATGCCCCAGAAAGGGTCTTTGAGGCTAAACAGCAATCCACTTGCCATTACCACCAGAAGCTGTGTGAGCAAAAGCTTACGAGCAACGTTTCGACTCAAGAGCGACATAGACATCACGTTATTACTCCTGCTCCCTTCGAGGTATGCCGCGTGTCGTATAAAACGTTCTTTATGGCTTAGAGTCAAGCATCAAAAAGCGGACAAATTATACGGTGCGCCTTCGTGATTTCAAACAATAAGTAGCTAAAAAGTGAATAAATGTTTAAATATTTTTCTCTGGGCCACATTTATTACTTTTTGGCAAACTGTGAACGATCATGCAAAACTGCAAACACCACGTAAACACTGGCTACAAAGCGTGCATCAGATCACATATTAAACATTTATACCTTCGCATAATTTAATTACGTGTCAAATGATGCCTTTTCATCTTTTTGATATTTAAGCCTAAATTTCGTTACTCTTTTAAAAATATCAACCAACAACAAAAAAACCACTCATTGACATTTATAATAAAAAATTAACATAACTCAGTGGTTCTTCGGTTCTATTTTTAGCAGCCTGATATTTTCACAGTTGACTTGTTTCACTTTTAACAAAAAACGGTACGTTATAGTTATGATGCAAAACAGTAAGTCACCCGTGTAATGTAACAACATTTGACCACACGA
Organism: Citrobacter sp. FP75; assembly: GCF_018342065.1. Taxonomy (GTDB): domain Bacteria; phylum Pseudomonadota; class Gammaproteobacteria; order Enterobacterales; family Enterobacteriaceae; genus Citrobacter. The sequence goes on from NZ_JAFDOE010000004.1 coordinate 467,404, forward strand.
TGCCCCCTGTTTTTTAACACCTGAAGCACCGTTTTTTTTCTATTTTTTTTGACAAATATTAAATTTTGTTTGGCTTAATCACCACCAGATGACGTTCACCATCCAGTTGTGGGACACGCAATTTTTCAACAGATTCGACGCTAAATTCAGCGGGCAAAGAGGCAATTTCATCCGCAGGTAACACCCCTTTTAACGCATAAAAGCGTCCGTTCAGGCCGGGCAAATGATGGCACCAGGTCACCATATCGTTCAGCGAGGCAAATGCACGGCTGATCACGCCATCAAAAGGCGGATCCGAAGGAAAGTCCTCAACCCGGCTTTGTACAGGGGTGATGTTTTCCAGCTTGAGTTCGTGTTGAACCTGACGCAAAAAGCGTACGCGTTTTCCCAGACTGTCTAACAGAGTGAAATGAGCTTCAGGGCGCACAATGGAGAGCGGAATACCCGGCAGACCAGGGCCGGTACCGACGTCAATAAAACGCTCCCCCTGCAGGTGAGGTGCGACGACAATACTGTCCAGAATATGGCGTACCAGCATGTCGTTGGGATCCCGTACCGACGTCAGGTTGTACGCTTTGTTCCATTTGTGCAGCATATCGACATACGCTATCAGCTGATTTTTCTGGTGATCGGTAAGAGAAATACCGGCGTCAGCCAGCAGACGAGAGAGTTTGTTGAGCACGGTCGTTACCTGTTTTAATTCCGCCGGATAACGGTTTCGCCCGATCCGACCTACAGAAGATATTTGTAGACCCGGTAAGCGCAGCGCCACCGGGCAATTTCCAACGTATTAAGCACTGCGGCGCAGCATACCTTGTTTTTTCAGCCATACCAGCAAAATGGAGATGGCAGCAGGTGTCACGCCAGAAATGCGCGATGCCTGACCGATTGACACAGGTTTGTGATCGTTCAGTTTAGCAATAACTTCATTCGACAGGCCGGAGACCTGACGATAATCCAGGGTCGCAGGCAACAGGGTGTTTTCATTACGCAGCTGTCTTTCAATTTCTTCCTGCTGTCGGGCAATATAACCCTCGTACTTAACCTGAATCTCAACCTGTTCAGCGGCCTGAGCATCGTCAAGACCAGGCGCAAACGCAGCCAGAGACGTCAGCTGCGCGTAGGTTACGTCCGGACGACGCAGCAGATCTTCACCGCTGGCTTCACGTGACAGCGGTGTCGCCAGGTAAGCGTTCACTTCGGCAGCTGTCTCGGCTAACGGGTTCACCCAGGTCGATTTCAGGCGCTGACGTTCTTGTTCAATGCGCTCGAGTTTTTCATTGAAGCGCGCCCAACGTTCATCGTCCACCAGGCCCAGCTCACGTCCCTTTTCGGTCAGACGAAGATCGGCATTGTCTTCACGCAGCATCAAACGGTATTCCGCGCGTGAGGTAAACATGCGGTACGGTTCTTTAGTGCCCAGCGTGCAGAGATCGTCCACCAGCACGCCAAGGTAAGCCTGAGAACGCGCTGGCGCCCAGCCTTCTTTGTCGGCTGACAGGCGAGCAGCGTTAAGACCCGCCAGCAGACCTTGTGCAGCGGCTTCTTCGTAGCCTGTTGTACCGTTGATTTGCCCGGCAAAGAACAGGCCCTGAATGAATTTGCTTTCCAGGGTGGGTTTCAGGTCGCGCGGATCGAAGAAATCATACTCAATTGCGTAGCCAGGGCGGACGATTCGGGCGTTTTCCATCCCCTGCATTGAGCGAACAATTTGCATCTGCACATCAAACGGCAGGCTGGTGGAGATGCCATTCGGATAAATTTCGTTGGAAGTCAGTCCTTCCGGCTCGAGGAAGATCTGATGTTGGTTCCTGTCGGCAAACCGCATCACTTTGTCTTCGATCGACGGACAGTAGCGTGGGCCGATCCCTTCGATCACGCCTGCATACATCGGGCTCCGATCGAGGTTATTACGGATAACGTCATGGGTTTTCTCGTTAGTGTGCGTGATATAACACGGCATCTGGCGCGGATGTTGAGAGACATTGCCAAGAAACGAGAAGACCGGCATTGGGTTATCACTGTTTTGCTGACCGAGCACGCTGAAATCGATAGTGCGCGCATCAATGCGCGGCGGAGTACCTGTTTTCAGGCGGCTGACGCGCAGTGGCAGTTCACGCAAACGGCGTGACAGTGGAATAGACGGCGGATCGCCCGCACGGCCACCGCTGTAGTTGTCCAGACCGATATGTATTTTACCGTCGAGGAAAGTTCCCACGGTTAAGACCACGGCTTTGGCACGGAACTTCAGGCCCATCTGGGTCACGGCGCCGACAACACGATCGTTCTCCACAATCAGATCTTCAACTGCCTGCTGGAAGATCATCAGGTTTGGCTGATTCTCCAGCGCGGTGCGTACGGCCTGGCGATACAGGACACGATCGGCCTGAGCACGGGTGGCGCGAACTGCCGGTCCTTTGCTCGCGTTTAGTATCCTAAACTGAATGCCTGCATGGTCGATCGCTTTGGCCATCAACCCACCGAGTGCGTCCACTTCTTTTACCAGATGTCCTTTCCCAATACCGCCGATAGCCGGGTTGCAGCTCATCTGCCCCAGAGTGTCGATATTGTGTGTCAACAGCAGGGTCTGTTGACCCATTCGCGCCGCAGCCATCGCGGCCTCGGTGCCTGCATGACCCCCGCCAATGATGATGACGTCAAAAGGATCCTGATAAAACATGGTAATTGCCTCGCATAACGCGGTGTGAAAATGGATTGAAGCCCGGGCCGTGGATTCTACTCAACTTTAGTCGATCGAGAAAGACCTAGGATCCTGGGTATTAAAAAGAAGATCTTTTTATTTAGAGATCTGTTTTATTGTGATCTCTTATTAGGATCGCGACTTTCTGTGGATAAGGGCGATCCTCTGAATAAGATCAACACGTTGTGGAGGATCATTAGCTGTGAATGATCGGTGATCCTGGTCCGTATAAGCTGGGATCAAAATGAAGGGTTATACACAACTCAAAAACTGAACAACGGTTGTTCTTTGGATAACTACCGGTTGATCCAAGCTTACTACCAGAGTTATCCACACTCGATCGCACGATCTTTACACATTTTTGAGTAAATTAATCCAGGATCCGAGCCAAACCTCTGCGGGATCTTCCGGAATATCGTGTTCGAGGACGTTGATCCTGAGCGTTTCGCCGATCTGTTTTGCACCTGAAGAGGTCAGTTCAGCCTGTAATTTATCGATCGCGCCACAGAAGGTGTCGTATTCGCGGCTGCCGATACCTATTGCACCGAAACGAACCTGGGAAAGATCGGTTTTCTGAGACTGAAGTTCTTTATAGAAGGGAAGCAGGTTGTCCGGAATGTCTCCCGCTCCGTGCGTTGAGCTGATCACCAGCCAAATGCCAGAGGGTGAGAGCTCCTCTACTTGCGGGCCGTGCAAGGTTTCGGTTGAAAAACCCGCATCCTCCAGCTTTTCAGCCAGATGTTCTGCAACGTATTCGGCACCGCCAAGGGTGCTGCCGCTGATAAGAGTAATGTCCGCCATAAAAGCCCATCCTGATAAAGAGGGGCTATTGTACGCTGTGAACGAGCTGGGATCTACCTGTGGAAAAATAGGGGATTAAAAAAAACGATCATGGACGAATAGTACGCATAATCGGGTTCTGCAGGACGATCAGGGTTTCAGTGGACTGAATTTCATCGATTGTTTGGATCTTGTTGATAAGTACCTGCTGTAAGGCATCGATGGATCGGCACATGACTTTAATAAAGATGCTGTAGTGGCCGGTGGTGTAATACGCTTCGGTCACTTCATCGAGGCTTTCCAGCCTGGCCAGTGCGGACGGATAGTCCTTCGCGCTTTTCAGGATGATGCCGATAAAACAGCCAACGTCATAACCCAGCTGTTTAGGGCTGACGTCAATGCGCGCACCGGTAATGATCCCGGCCTGCTTCATTTTTTCTACACGTACGTGGATCGTTCCCGGGCTGACGCCAAACTGTTTGGCCAGTTCTGCATAGGCGGTACGGGCATTTTCCATCAGGGCGTCAAGAATGCCGCGGTCCAGATTGTCGATCTGATAATTTTCCATAGGTTTTTCTTATGTAGATTGATGATTCACTCTATTTTAGCGGGTAATTTTAACGAATCAAAATCTAATGCGGCTTTTTGTTTGTTGATTATTGAATATTGACCGCATTCTGTTGCTTAATCATAGGCAACAGGACACAGGAGTAAACATAATGAAAACCGCTTACATTGCCAAACAACGTCAAATTAGCTTCGTGAAATCTCACTTTTCTCGTCAACTGGAAGAGCGTCTGGGACTGATTGAAGTCCAGGCACCGATCCTGAGTCGGGTAGGAGATGGCACGCAGGATAACTTGTCGGGCTGTGAAAAAGCGGTGCAGGTGAAAGTGAAAGCCTTGCCAGACGCCCAGTTCGAAGTGGTGCATTCACTGGCGAAGTGGAAGCGTCAAACGCTGGGACAACACGACTTCAGCGCAGGCGAAGGGCTGTACACGCACATGAAAGCCCTGCGCCCGGATGAAGACCGCCTCTCTCCGCTTCACTCGGTCTATGTGGACCAGTGGGACTGGGAGCGCGTAATGGGCGACGGCGAACGTCAATTCTCCACTCTGAAAAGCACGGTAGAGGCTATCTGGGCGGGAATTAAAGCGACCGAAGCGGCGGTAAGCAAAGAATTTGGTCTGGCACCGTTCCTGCCAGAACAGATCCATTTTGTTCACAGCCAGGAGCTGCTATCTCGCTACCCAGATCTCGATGCAAAAGGGCGTGAGCGCGCAATCGCGAAAGATCTGGGGGCGGTATTCCTGGTGGGGATAGGCGGCAAGCTCAGTGACGGTCATCGTCATGATGTGCGTGCACCTGATTATGATGACTGGAGTTCTGCTTCCGAGCTGGGTTATGCCGGTCTGAACGGCGATATTCTGGTCTGGAACCCGGTTCTGGAAGATGCGTTTGAGCTGTCTTCAATGGGGATCCGTGTGGATGCCGACGCATTAAAACACCAACTGTCTTTGACCGGTGACGAAGATCGCCTGAGTCTGGAATGGCACCAGGCGCTGCTGCGTGGCGAAATGCCGCAGACCATTGGCGGTGGTATTGGCCAGTCACGTTTGACCATGCTGCTGCTGCAGTTACCACATATTGGTCAAGTTCAGTGTGGTGTATGGCCAGCGCAGGTCCGCGAAAGCGTCGCCTCTCTGCTGTAAAAATTAACGCCGCCAGCGTCTGAGCAGGCGGCTTCGCATCCCGGTATCAAAGCGCCAGATATGATCGAAAATGCGCATGATGCCGGGTTTACCATGGGCTGACATGGCGACCGCATGAAAACGGTGCTGGTGCACCCGCTGTAATTCCCCTACTTTGCTGACGACCTCATCGGGCAATCGCTGAGCGATGAAATCCGAAATAACGACGGCGTCGGCATCAAACCATTCCCGTCCCTGCATCCTTTCAATAATGGCGCGAAAACAGCTGGCAATGTCCGTACCGCCGCGAAAACGCTGGCTCAGAAAGCGGATCGCCTGCTCAATTCCTTCCGGGCCGGACAGCTCATAGCGCACCACTTCGGTAGAAAACAACATAATGAAGCAGCGACGATTATCTGCTAGCGCAACACGCATCAGCGCCAGGCAAAAGGCTTTCGCACATTGCTCGTTAAATCCCCCCATTGAGCCCGACGTATCCACACAGACAATAAAAGGCCCGCGAGGCTGCTCGTCAAAATCCTGATGCACAACCGGACGCTCGGTGACTTTCTCACGCCAGGCTTCGCCGTGCAGGCGGTACGTCAGCAGCTGTTTTTCCACCAGCCGCCGATAGAACTCATACTCCAGCTCGGTGATGCCAAGCGTTGCCAGTTCCGGGGGGAGTAAACGCAAAATATCGTCGCTTTGCTGGATGCCATCAACCTGCTCCGGGACGGTGGCGGGTTCTCGTACCAGTGTGCGAAAGGTTTCCATTGGCGCGTCCTTACGCGGTACCGATTTGGCTTCCCGGGAGCGACCCAACTGATCGGCCAATTTTTGGAGTTCGGGTTGCTGCGTCAGGAAATCGCCGTACTTCACAATCAGCTGGTAATCGCCGCGTTTGATTTGACCTGCGCTCATGTCCCACAAACGACCTGCAGCGGTGTCGTTTTCCGCCAGTACCGGATCCAATTGTCCGCTCAGCGTCATCCGCTCCTGAACTTCGCTGAGCAGCTGTTCGCGCTCTTCTTCCAGTAACTGGTGATTCAACGTGGTGGTCTGAATCACCAGGCTTAAACGCCAGCGCTGTAGAAACAGCGTATGCAGTGCAGGGGTGAATGTACTATTGCTATCGACTAACTGCTGGGCTTGCCCGGCGTAGGGGGAATGCAACCGGTGCAGTAGCGATAATATTTGCGGTAACTGGACGATTAACTGCGGGGTGGAAAGGAGCTGGCTTTGCTGGTAGCACATCACTTCCTCCGTCAGTTCTGGCGGCACGCGGGTATCTTTCAGACGGTTGCGCAATGCTTCGCGCCAGCGGGGAAGATCGTTGGCTATCGCTTTCTTTAGCCGGGGGAATTTTTCAAAAAAAACCGCCAGCTGTGGAGAGGCCAGCAGCGCGAGGATCACCTCTTCGATCATCCCCTCTTCGCTTACCGCCAGCATGATATTGAGCGTATCAAGGGTCAGCATTGTTGTGCCTGGCGGATCTGCTCACCGACGTCCTGTAGGCTGGCTTCAATCCGACCTAACCAGTCGCTATGAATAAACAGACATTTTTGCTGTTCGCTAAACTCGCGGTGCTGCTGGTGCCACTCGTTATCGAGCGCTTCAAGCTGCTCTTTTATCTCGCTGGGTATGCTCTCTTTTGATGAACCCGGCTGCGCCAGGCGGGAGCCTTGCAAACTGACGTCGCGCACGACCAGATGCTGATCGCTGTCAACTTCCATATTCAGCGTCTGGGCAAAGCCGATCCCGTTTAATTTGCCACGGATCTCACCGCCTTTGGTCAGCCACTGTTCCAGCGCGCTACGTTCAAACGCAATATGGATAACGTCCATATCGTGCAGCTTTAAGGGCTTTTGCAGCAGTAATGTCACAACCGACGCATTAACGTCCACAGGTAAATCATAATGAGGACGACGGCTGAACATCCCACCCTGACGAATGACCGTAAAGGCTGTTTTATCGCTCTGTTGCTGCTGTAGCTGGAGGCGGCGCTGCACAATAGTGCCGAGACGCGTTAGCATTGTCTGCTGCTGCCAGGCGTGTCCGGTCATCAATATTTCAAGCTGTTGCTGCATCAGGTTCAGGCTTTGCGCGTCGTACCACAGGCAATCTTTCAACAGGATAAGATCGATAGGTGCAACTGCCTCGCGTCCGCTGAAGAAGGCGCTGGCCTGCAACAGGCGGATTGCCTTTTTCCAGCGACGGTCAGAAACGTACGGGGCGTTCGGTAGCGCATCCAACTGCTGGCGCAGCGTATAGACCAGCTCAAAGACGCGATCGGGAAGCGTAATGGTGCCGATATCTTTTTGCCACTGGTAATACTCTTCATCCGTCACCTGTAATGTTGCCGGGACCGGATTGTTGCTTTCATCCTGCTGGCTTAACAGCATGGAGCGGAAGTTGGCCTTGTCCTGCACCTTGTCCAGCCACAGACGAATCAGCATACGGTCATACAGTGCTTCCAGGCTGCTGTCTGCTTCAGGCAGCTCGTTGGAGGCCGCCACCAGCAGACGCATTGGGATTTTTTCCTCAAAGGCGCCGTTGCGGAAGTGGCGTTCGTTAATGGCGGTCAGCAGCGTGTTGAGGATTGCCGGGCCCGCCTTCCAGATTTCATCGAGAAAGACGATTTCAGCTTCTGGAAGATAACCTGCTGTTAAGCGCTCATAGCGTCCTTCATCTTTCAGGGCCTGAATTGACAAAGGGCCGAAAACTTCTTCTGGCGTAGAGAAGCGCGTCATCAGATATTCAAACGCGCGCGCGTTTTTAAACGCAAACTTCAGTCGACGCGCAATTAAGCTTTTTGCGATTCCGGGCGGGCCGAGTAAGAACACACTCTCACCGCTAAGAGCCGCCAACAGGCAAAGACGAATGGCGTGGCTACGTTCATAAAGTCCCTTTTCCAGCGCATTGCTCAGACGGGAAATTCTTTCCGCTAATAAATGTGGGTGAGCCATAATGAAGTGGCGTCCTTTCGCCAAATGTACTGCGTAAACTGCGAGTATAGATGCTTCACACCAGTGCAGTAATAGACTGAAGGTGCGCCTATTTTTCTTTGAGCCAGATTAATCTGGCCTCATTTAGGGGTACGATTTTGCGATTAATCGTGCATACTGTGCGCCTTTTTGTGGGCCAAGGGACTACGCACACATTTCTTATATATACACCAAATCAATCAAGCTACGCTAAGACGGTAAATGAGTTATCTCCTGGGATGGGCGGAATAACGAGTGAAGTCAATGAAAGTGGCCTGAATGATGATGTGTATAAACGAAAGACGAGTCTATGAGCACTGATAATAAGCAATCATTGTCTGCGATTACCCTCGCGGCGATTGGGGTTGTCTACGGTGATATTGGTACCAGCCCACTTTATACACTCCGTGAATGTTTGTCCGGGCAGTTTGGTTTTGGCGTTGAACGCGATGCGGTGTTTGGTTTCCTCTCGCTGATTTTCTGGCTACTGATCTTTGTTGTCTCCATCAAATACCTGACGTTTGTCATGCGCGCCGATAACGCCGGGGAAGGCGGGATCCTGACGTTGATGTCGCTGGCCGGTCGCAATACGTCGGCGCGAACGACCTCGATGCTGGTTATTATGGGGTTGATTGGCGGCAGCTTCTTCTATGGTGAGGTGGTGATTACGCCTGCCATTTCGGTGATGTCGGCGATTGAAGGTCTGGAGATAGTGGCGCCACAGCTGGATACCTGGATAGTTCCACTCTCTATTATTGTCCTGACGCTGCTGTTTATGATTCAAAAGCACGGTACCGGAACAGTGGGTAAGCTTTTTGCTCCCATTATGCTGGTTTGGTTCCTGGTACTGGCGGTGTTGGGCGTGCGTAGCATTATTGCTAACCCGGAAGTGCTGCAGGCGTTAAACCCAATGTGGGCAGTGCATTTCTTCCTCGAATACAAAACGCTATCATTTATTGCGCTGGGGGCGGTGGTTCTGTCGATAACCGGCGTTGAAGCGCTGTACGCCGATATGGGCCATTTTGGTAAATTCCCCATTCGCCTGGCGTGGTTCTCCGTGGTGTTACCTTCGCTGGTGCTGAACTACTTTGGTCAGGGAGCGTTGCTGTTAAAACATCCTGAAGCGATCAAAAACCCGTTCTTCCTGTTGGCACCGGACTGGGCGTTGATTCCCCTGCTTATCCTTGCCGCGTTGGCCACGGTTATCGCCTCGCAGGCGGTTATCTCCGGCGTATTCTCATTGACGCGTCAGGCGGTACGTCTGGGATATCTGTCGCCTATGCGCATCATCCATACCTCAGAGATGGAATCCGGGCAGATCTATATTCCGTTCGTCAACTGGATGCTGTATATCGCAGTGGTGATTGTGATTGTCAGCTTTGAACACTCCAGTAACCTGGCCGCCGCGTACGGTATTGCGGTCACGGGGACGATGGTGCTGACGTCTATTCTGTCGACTACCGTGGCACGCAAAAACTGGCACTGGAACAAATACTTCGTTTTCCTTATTCTGGTGGCCTTCCTGTGCATCGATATTCCGCTGTTCTCCGCGAACCTCGATAAACTGATTTCTGGCGGTTGGCTACCGCTGACGCTGGGTCTGGTGATGTTTACCATCATGACTACCTGGAAAAGCGAACGCTTCCGTCTGCTGCGTCGTATGCATGAGCACGGCAACTCTCTGGAGGCGATGATTGCTTCCCTGGAGAAATCGCCGCCGGTGCGCGTACCGGGTACGGCGGTATATATGTCCCGTGCCATGAATGTCATCCCGTTTGCACTTCTGCATAACCTCAAACATAACAAGGTGCTGCATGAACGCGTGATCCTGCTGACGCTGCGTACAGAAGATGCACCGTATGTTCATAATGTGCGTAGGGTGCAAATTGAGCAGCTGTCGCCAACCTTCTGGCGCGTGGTTGCCAGTTACGGCTGGCGCGAAACGCCGAACGTCGAGGAAGTGTTCCATCGCTGCGGTCTGGAAGGTTTAAGCTGTCGGATGATGGAAACCTCGTTCTTTATGTCGCACGAGTCGCTGATTGTCGGCAAGCGTCCGTGGTACTTACGTCTGCGCGGTAAGCTGTATTTGCTGTTGCAGCGCAATGCGCTGCGTGCGCCGGACCAGTTTGAGATCCCACCGAACCGGGTGATTGAACTCGGTACTCAGGTCGAGATTTAACGTTAATGACGCCCTCTTTCCTCATGAAAGGGGGCGTTTTGTTTTCTCCCTCACCCTTTTCCTTTCATCCGATGATACGGCTTGCGAAACGTTTCGATGGCGATCACATTTTCGTAACCTCGAGGTGGTTTTCTGTGCATCCTTCAGACTAAACTAATTCTCAGCGAAACGTTTCGCTAGTGGGGAAAGAAAATGAAGAAAGGCACGGTACTCAACTCTGAAATTTCATCGGTGATCTCCCGTCTGGGGCATACCGATACGCTGGTGGTGTGTGATGCGGGTTTACCCATCCCGAACAGCACAACGCGTATCGATATGGCATTAACCCAGGGCGTACCTTCTTTTATGCAGGTACTGGATGTGGTCACACGTGAAATGCAGGTCGAGACGGCCATTCTCGCGACGGAAATCAAACAACATAATCCACAACTCCACGAAACGTTGCTCAGCCACATTGAGCAACTGCAACAACACCAGGGAAATACCATAGAAATTCGTTACACCACGCATGAACAATTTAAAAAACAGACCGCAGACAGTCAGGCGGTAATTCGCAGCGGAGAATGTTCTCCGTATGCGAATATCATTCTTTGTGCTGGCGTCACGTTCTGAGGCCATCATGAACGCATTACTGCAACTCAAAGGGATCGATAAAGCGTTCCCGGGCGTTAAAGCGCTATCCGGCGCCGCGTTAAATGTCTACTCAGGCCGCGTTATGGCGCTGGTGGGCGAAAACGGTGCGGGTAAATCCACCATGATGAAAGTGCTGACCGGGATCTACACTCGTGATGCCGGTTCGTTATTGTGGCTGGGGAAAGAAACCACCTTTAACGGTCCTAAATCCTCTCAGGAAGCGGGGATCGGCATCATCCACCAGGAGTTGAACCTGATCCCGCAACTCACCATCGCCGAGAATATTTTCCTTGGCCGTGAGTTTGTGAATCGCTTTGGCAAAATCGACTGGAAGAAGATGTATGCCGAAGCCGATTTGCTGCTCGCCAAACTCAATCTGCGTTTTAAAAGCGACAGACTGGTCGGTGAGCTGTCGATTGGCGATCAGCAGATGGTCGAAATCGCCAAAGTGCTGAGCTTTGAATCCAGAGTCATCATTATGGATGAACCGACGGATGCGCTGACCGACACCGAAACCGAATCCCTGTTCCGCGTGATCCGCGAGCTGAAATCGCAGGGGCGCGGCATTGTCTATATTTCTCACCGTATGAAAGAAATTTTCGAGATTTGCGATGACGTGACGGTGTTCCGCGATGGGCAGTTTATTGCCGAACGTGAAGTGACCTCGCTGACCGAAGATTCGCTCATTGAAATGATGGTGGGACGTAAGCTAGAAGATCAGTATCCGCGGCTGGATAAAGCACCGGGTGATATTCGCCTGAAGGTCGATAACCTGTGCGGCCCTGGCGTAAACGATGTTTCATTCACGCTGCGCAAAGGTGAGATCCTTGGCGTATCGGGGCTGATGGGCGCCGGACGTACCGAACTGATGAAAGTGCTGTACGGCGCATTGCCGCGCACCAGCGGTTACGTCACGCTTGATGGCCATGAAGTTGTTACCCGTTCGCCGCAGGATGGATTGGCTAACGGCATCGTCTATATTTCTGAAGACCGTAAACGCGATGGTTTAGTGCTGGGCATGTCGGTGAAAGAGAACATGTCACTGACCGCGCTGCGTTACTTCAGTCGTGCGGGCGGCAGCCTGAAACATAAAGATGAGCAGCAGGCGGTGGATGATTTTATCCGTCTGTTCAATGTTAAAACGCCTTCAATGGAACAGGCTATCGGCCTGCTCTCCGGCGGCAATCAGCAAAAAGTGGCGATTGCGCGTGGTTTGATGACCCGACCCAAAGTGCTGATTCTCGATGAGCCAACGCGTGGCGTGGATGTTGGGGCCAAGAAAGAGATTTACCAGCTTATTAACCAGTTTAAGGCCGATGGGCTGAGCATCATTCTGGTCTCCTCGGAGATGCCAGAAGTACTGGGCATGAGCGATCGCATTATCGTCATGCATGAAGGGCATCTCGGCGGTGAGTTTACTCGCGAGCAGGCCACTCAGGAAATATTAATGGCTGCCGCTGTGGGCAAGCTTAATCGCGTGAATCAGGAGTAAAAAGATGACTACCCAGGCTGTTTCTGGTCGCCGTTATTTCACTAAAGCATGGCTTCTGGAGCAAAAGTCGCTCATTGCTCTGTTAGTGCTGATCGCGATTGTTTCCACCATGAGCCCCAACTTTTTTACCGTTAATAACCTGTTCAACATTCTCCAGCAAACGTCGGTCAACGCCATTATGGCTGTTGGCATGACGCTGGTGATTCTGACGTCGGGTATCGATCTATCCGTCGGTTCTCTGCTGGCGCTCACCGGTGCGATTGCTGCTTCAATTGTCGGGATTGAAGTTAACGCTCTGGTGGCCGTTGCGGCTGCATTGGCAGCAGGCGCGGCAATTGGTGCCGTGACCGGGGTAATTGTGGCAAAAGGCCGGGTGCAGGCGTTTATCGCGACCCTGGTTATGATGCTGCTGCTACGCGGCGTGACCATGGTGTATACCAACGGCAGCCCGGTAAACACCGGTTTTACCGAAAATGCCGATCTGTTTGGCTGGTTTGGTATTGGCCGTCCGTTAGGCGTCCCTACGCCGGTGTGGATTATGGGAATTGTCTTCCTGGCGGCGTGGTACATGCTGCACCATACGCGTCTGGGTCGCTATATCTATGCGCTGGGTGGCAACGAAGCGGCAACGCGTTTGTCCGGTATCAGCGTCAGTAAAATCAAAATTATCGTTTATTCACTCTGTGGGCTGCTGGCCTCGCTGGCAGGCATCATCGAAGTGGCGCGTCTCTCCTCTGCGCAACCGACGGCGGGTACTGGCTATGAGCTGGATGCTATCGCGGCGGTGGTATTAGGCGGTACCAGCCTGGCGGGCGGTAAAGGACGTATTGTTGGGACGCTGATCGGCGCATTGATTCTCGGTTTCCTCAATAATGGTTTGAATTTGTTAGGTGTTTCCTCCTATTACCAGATGATCGTTAAAGCGGTGGTGATTTTGCTGGCGGTACTGGTAGACAACAAAAAGCAGTAACAACGACTACAGGACATCTTAAATATGAACATGAAAAAACTGGCTACCCTGGTTTCTGCTGTTGCGCTGAGCGCCACCGTGAGTGCGAATGCGATGGCAAAAGATACCATTGCGCTGGTGGTCTCCACCCTTAACAACCCGTTCTTTGTCTCTTTGAAGGATGGGGCGCAAAAAGAAGCCGATAAGCTGGGTTACAACCTGGTGATTCTGGACTCGCAGAACAACCCGGCGAAAGAGCTGGCGAACGTTCAGGACTTAACTGTTCGTGGTACTAAAATTCTGCTGATTAACCCGACCGACTCCGATGCCGTGGGTAATGCCGTGAAAATGGCTAACCAGGCGAAAATTCCGGTGATCACCCTGGACCGTCAGGCAAGTAAAGGTGAAGTTGTCAGCCATATCGCGTCTGATAACGTGCTGGGTGGCAAAATTGCCGGTGATTACATTGCGAAGAAAGCAGGTGAAGGCGCGAAAGTCATTGAACTGCAAGGTATTGCCGGAACATCAGCGGCGCGTGAGCGTGGAGAAGGTTTCCAGCAGGCCGTTGCTGCACACAAATTTAACGTGCTGGCCAGCCAGCCAGCAGACTTTGACCGTACCAAAGGTCTGAACGTCATGCAGAACCTGCTGACCGCGCACCCTGATGTGCAGGCCGTATTTGCTCAGAACGATGAAATGGCGCTGGGCGCGCTGCGTGCTCTGCAAACTGCGGGTAAATCTGATGTGATGGTGGTTGGATTTGACGGCACGCCTGATGGCGAAAAAGCCGTAAATGATGGCAAACTGGCTGCGACCATCGCTCAATTACCGGATCAGATTGGCGCGAAAGGCGTTGAGACTGCGGATAAGGTACTGAAAGGCGAGAAGGTTCAGGCTAAATATCCGGTTGACCTGAAGCTGGTCATCAAGCAGTAATAGCGATTCAGGCAGTGAACGGCCTGATGGCGACATAAATACGCCATCCTCAGATATTTGAAGATGAAAGCGTAAAAAGAAAAGCAGGGCACGCGCCACCCTAACCCGGTGGCGCACTTTGACTTGGAATACCGAACATGAAAACCGCAGGCAACCTCGTTGTTCTTGGCAGCATTAATGCCGATCATATCCTCAACCTTAACTCTTTTCCGACACCAGGCGAAACCGTAACCGGTAGCCAATATCAGGTCGCATTTGGCGGAAAAGGCGCGAACCAGGCGGTTGCTGCGGGTCGTAGTGGCGCAAATATCTCATTCATTGCCTGTACGGGTGATGACGATATTGGTGAAAGTGTACGTAAACAATTAGCCAGCGATCGCATTGATATTACACCTATTAGCGTGATTTCTGGCGAAGCGACCGGTGTGGCGCTGATTTTTGTCAATGCTGAAGGCGAGAACGTTATTGCTATTCATGCCGGGGCGAATGCCGCACTTTCTCCTGCGCTGGTGGAAGCTCAGCGAGACCGTATTGCGCAGGCTTCGGCCTTACTGATGCAGTTAGAATCGCCCATCGAAAGCGTACTGGCTGCGGCAAAAATTGCGCGTCAACATAACACCACGGTTGCGCTTAACCCGGCTCCGGCACGAGAACTTTCTGACGAGCTGTTGTCGCTGGTGGACATCATTACCCCGAATGAAACCGAGGCTGAAAAGCTGACAGGGATCCGGGTAGAAAACGATGAAGATGCCGCTAAAGCAGCGCAGGCGTTGCACGCGAAGGGTATTCACACCGTACTAATTACCTTAGGAAGTCGTGGTGTGTGGGCCAGCGTAAACGGTGATGGTCACCGTGTTCCTGGTTTTAAAGTGGACGCTGTTGATACCATCGCTGCCGGAGACACCTTTAACGGCGCGTTAATTACCGCGCTGCTGGAAGAGACACCGTTGCCTGAGGCGATTCGCTTTGCACATGCGGCCGCAGCGATTGCGGTAACGCGTAAAGGTGCACAGCCTTCCGTTCCGTGGCGCGAAGAAATTGAGGCGTTTTTAGGTCAGCAGAGGTAACGCTTGGCTACAATGAAGGACGTTGCCCGCCTGGCGGGTGTTTCCACGTCGACGGTTTCTCACGTCATTAATAAAGACCGGTTTGTCAGCGAGGCTATCACCGACAAAGTTGACGCCGCGATTAAACAGCTTAACTACGCGCCCTCCGCGCTGGCGCGTAGCCTTAAGTTAAATCAGACCCGCACCATCGGCATGTTAATTACTGCCAGTACCAACCCCTTTTATTCCGAACTGGTGCGCGGCGTTGAGCGTAGCTGTTTTGAACGCGGCTACAGCCTGGTGTTATGCAACACCGAAGGCGATGAACAGCGCATGAACCGTAATCTGGAAACGTTGATGCAAAAACGGGTGGACGGCTTGCTGCTGCTCTGCACCGAAACCCATCAGCCTTCCATGGAGATCATGCAGCGTTACCCTTCTATTCCCACCGTGATGATGGACTGGTCACCTTTTGAGGGTGAAAGCGACCTGATTCAGGATAATTCCCTGCTGGGTGGGGATTTAGCTACTCAGCATCTTATCGAAAAAGGTTTTACGCGCATTGCCTGTATCACCGGGCCGCTGGATAAAACGCCGGCACGTTTACGTCTGGAAGGATATCGCGCGGCAATGAAACGGGCTGGGTTAGCGATTCCGCAAGGCTACGAAATTACAGGTGATTTCGAGTTTGGCGGCGGATTTGAAGCCATGCAAACGCTGTTGTCGCATAAACAGCGACCACAGGCCGTTTTCGCGGGCAATGATGCAATGGCGGTGGGGGCGTATCAGGCTTTGTACCAGTCAGGATTGCGCATCCCGCAGGATATGGCGGTGGTAGGCTATGATGATATTGAACTGGCGCGCTACATGACGCCGCCGCTTACGACCATCCATCAACCTAAAGATGAACTGGGCGAGCTGGCCATCGATGTGTTAATCCACCGTATGGCGCAACCCACCTTGCAGCAACAGCGCCTGCAGCTTACTCCTGTTCTGATGGTGCGGGGGTCGGTTTAGACTTATGCCGCTCTTTGATCAGGTTGCGGCCATCTTTGGCTTTTAGCAGCATGAACATTAGCGCTGATATCACCGTAATAGCGCCCATCGTAATAAAGGTATAGTGGAACTGTTCGACCGTATTGGTTCCTTCCATGCCTTCATAGATACGCAATACAGCGGCGCTGATGGCGACCCCTAAACTGATTGATAACTGCTGAGTAACGGCCAGCACGCTGTTGCCGCTGCTGGCGTTTTCATCGGTCAGATCCGCAAGGGTAATGGTATTCATCGAGGTAAACTGGGTGGACATTGCCATACCTAAAATGAACAACGGCAGGATCAGCATCCAGATTGGCATGGCGGGAGATTGCAAAGAGAACTGCGCAATCATCAGGCCGATAAATACCGTCACGCCGACCAGCGTTGTGCGGTAGCCAAGCCGACGCAGGACCTGTGTCACCATCGATTTCGCCAGAATGGACCCCAGCGCTGTCGGTGCCATCATGCAACCGGCTATTAGCGCCGGGTAGCCAAAACCTACCTGCAACATCAGCGGCATTAAGAAAGGCACGCATCCCGTCCCCAGTCGTGTGGCAAGGTTTCCGGCGATACCGACCGAGAACGTTCGGGTCTTAAAGATCGGGAGCGCAATTAACGGTGTTGGATGGTGGCGCGCGTGGCGGATGTAGGCGAGCAGCAGCAAAATGCTGCCAAGAATAATGCTCAGCGCTATCCAACTGGCGACAAGCTTCTCACCGAGCAACTCCACTCCGCTGGAAAACAACACCAGGCTCAGACCAAAGAGAAAGAAACCGGTCATATCAAAGCCACGGCGTGGTGTGGTGAAGTTCGGCATATATTTGCGGGCATAGAAGATACCGGCAATGCCAATTGGAATATTAATCAGGAAGATCCAGTGCCAACTGGCCCATGTAACCAAAACCCCGCCTAAAACCGGGCCTAAAATCGGCCCCACCAGTCCCGGCATGGTCACGAAGTTAAGTACCGGGAGTAGTTCACTACGCGGGTAGGCGCGCAGTAGCGCCAGGCGGGCAACCGGCATCATCATTGCGCCACCAATACCCTGTATCACCCGGAAAACAACCAGTTCGGTTAAAGAGCCAGATAGCGCACAGGCAAGTGAGCCCAGGGTAAACAGGCTCACGGCAATCATAAAGATACGTCGGGTCCCGAAGCGGTCTGCCAGCCAGCCACTCACCGGGATCAGCATCGCTACCGTCAGGGTGTAGCTGATGATGGCAGACTGCATGGCGAGTGGGGAGCGGTTGAGGCTGTGTGCGATGGCGGGTAACGCAGTATTAAGGATAGTGGCGTCTAATGCCTGCATAAAAAAAGCCATGGCGGCGATCCATGGCAACCCGGCCATACTGCGTGATTTCTTTTCTGGCATGTTATTTGTCCGGGAGATCATTGGGGGCTATCAGTAATGCCTGACAGGCGGTGAAGGCGCGATCGCCATCGCTGTCCTCTATGGCATCCACAATGGCCTGATGCAAATCCAGCTTCACCACGTCGTTATAGGTAATAGAGGTAAAATAGGTCTGGTACACAGAATGGAACAATGATGCGAAGGAGGTAAGGAATGGATTCGCGCTCATTTCATAAATGTGTTCATGCCAGGCAATATCAACTTCAATCCAGCGCTCGCGCTTAAAGTTCTTTTTTAGCTCGACCATCTCTTTCATTAAGGTATTCAGGTGCGCTTTTTGTTCCGCCGTGCCGATGGTGGCAGCCAGTAAACAGGCTTGGGGCTCCAGGCTAATGCGCATCACCAGAAAATGTTTGATGACCTGAGGGAAATTATCTTCCGTCATCCACCACGTGAGCAGCTCCTGATCGAGGAAGTTCCAGTTTGCCTGGGGCATAACGCGAGTACCGATACGCGGGCGCGGTAATACCATTCCTTTTGCCGTTAACGTTTTTACCGCTTCCCTTACTGCAGTACGGCTCACGCCGAACTGATCGCCCAGTTCTATTTCACCAGGCAGGATAGAGCCTGGCGCGTAATCACCTTTTAATATTCGCTGAGCCAGCTTTTCGGCCAGAACATAGGAAAGGTTTTTCTGTGCGGCTAATTGTTGGGCATTTAAAGGCATGAATATTCTTCCTTACTCTTTCTCTTATTCATTAGTATGCCACCAGGAAGTGTGATTGCGGTTGCAAAAACGGCAAGTTGCTTATTTTATGGCACGTTAATGACGCTTTTGATGAAAAAATACGCACTCAGAAAGTTATTTTAAATTTCCCCTTGTCAGCCTGAAATAACTCCCTATAATGCGCCTCCACTGACACGGAACAACGGATTACAAGCCGC
>NZ_JAFDOE010000005.1 GCF_018342065.1 Citrobacter sp. FP75
TTCGAGTGCCCACACAGATTGTCTGATAAATTGTTAAAGAGCAGTGCAACGCGGCTTTCGCTCACCGTTGCGAGGTGGCGTATGTTACGCTTTCCTCTTTCAGAGTCAACCCCTTATTTTCAGGTTTTTCTCTTCAACCGAACCGGCTGTTTGTGTGAAGTGATTCACATCCGCCGTGTCGATGGAGGCGCATTATAGGGAGTCGACTCAGGAAGACAAGCGGAAAAATGCTTTTTTGTTTCAACCGCTCACCTTTTATCCATAACGTTTACTTTTGCTGCTTTTTTATCGCCAATGGCAGGTCTGCCAGGCTATTTATCACCAAATCAGCCGCATTTTCTGCTTCTGGCGTGACCGGCTTGCCCGTGCGTACCAATACCTTCGTCCCTACATTAGCTGCTGCTGCTGCCTGCATATCTTCTATTTTGTCACCCACCATATAAGAAGCCGACATATCGATGTGCAAGAAGTCTCGGGCAGAGAGAAGCATTCCTGGATGCGGTTTACGACAGTCGCAAACCTGGCGGTACTCTTCAACGGTTCCCTGCGGGTGGTGAGGGCAATAATAGATGCCATCCAGATCAACATCACGATCGGCCAGCGACCAGTCCATCCACTCCGTCAGCGTTTCGAACTGCGCTTCAGTAAATTTACCGCGGGCAATACCAGACTGGTTAGTCACGACGATAAGCGCATAGCCCATCTGTTTAAGTTCACGCATGGCATCAATAACGCCATCGATGAACTCGAATTCGTCGATCTCGTGTACGTAGCCGTGGTCCACATTAATGGTGCCGTCACGGTCGAGAAAAATTGCAGGTACAGACTTTGCCACCTTTTATAGCTCCTGAATAAGGCATGTTGCTCTAGTATCGCATGTTTCGGCAGGCAATAAAGTGCTCATCGTGCAAAGCTCGATTGATTTAGACGTCTGGATGCCTTAACATCCATCTTGTTAACAACGTCGACCGTACCAGACAGACGAAAATGCCACGGCTAACTTAATTACGATAATAAATAACCAATGATTAAACTTTCGAATATTACCAAAGTGTTCCAGCAGGGGACGCGCACCATTCAGGCACTGAACAATGTCAGCCTGCATGTTCCTGCAGGACAGATTTATGGCGTTATTGGTGCCTCAGGTGCCGGTAAAAGTACGCTAATCCGCTGCGTTAACTTACTTGAACGCCCAACGGAGGGCAGCGTGCAGGTAGGCGGTCAGGAGCTAACCACGCTTTCTGAATCCGAACTGACCAAAGCTCGCCGCCAAATTGGCATGATTTTCCAGCACTTTAACCTGCTGTCTTCCCGCACGGTATTTGGTAACGTCGCGCTTCCGCTGGAGCTGGACAACACACCAAAAGAAGAGATCAATCGTCGCGTAACGGAGCTGCTGGATTTAGTTGGCCTTGGCGATAAGCACGACAGCTATGCTGCCAACCTTTCAGGTGGCCAGAAACAACGTGTCGCCATTGCCCGTGCGCTGGCAAGTAATCCCAAAGTGCTGCTGTGCGATGAGGCCACCAGCGCGCTCGACCCGGCTACTACCCGTTCGATTCTGGAATTACTGAAAGACATCAACCGCCGTCTTGGGTTAACCATTCTGCTGATTACCCATGAGATGGACGTCGTAAAACGCATTTGTGACTGTGTGGCGGTTATCAGCGATGGTGAACTGATCGAACAGGACACGGTAAGCGAAGTATTTTCACACCCGAAAACCCCACTGGCGCAGAAATTTATTCAATCCACGCTACATCTGGATATTCCGGAAGATTATCTGACACGTTTAAAAGCAGAGCCGACAGCCGACAGCGTCCCGATGCTGCGCATGGAATTCACCGGTCACTCGGTCGATGCCCCACTGCTCTCTGAAACGGCCCGCCGCTTTAATGTGAATAACAACATTATCAGCGCGCAGATGGATTACGCCGGTGGCGTCAAGTTCGGCATCATGCTGACTGAAATGCACGGCACACAGGAAGATACACAAGCGGCCATCGACTGGCTGCAGGAACACCATGTAAAAGTAGAGGTACTGGGTTATGTCTGAGCCGATGATGTGGCTGCTGGTTCGCGGCGTATGGGAAACGCTGGCAATGACCTTTGTGTCCGGTTTTTTTGGTTTTGTGATTGGCCTGCCAGTCGGCGTGTTGCTGTATGTCACGCGTCCGGGGCAAATCATTGAGAATGCGAAGCTTTACCGTACGCTCTCTGCACTGGTAAACATTTTCCGTTCTATCCCGTTCATTATTTTGCTGGTGTGGATGATTCCGTTCACCCGCATGATTGTTGGCACATCTATCGGATTGCAGGCCGCTATCGTCCCGCTGACCGTTGGTGCCGCGCCGTTTATCGCCCGTATGGTGGAAAATGCGCTACTCGAAATTCCGACCGGGTTGATTGAAGCCTCACGTGCGATGGGGGCTACCCCATTGCAGATCGTGCGTAAAGTGTTACTACCAGAAGCGCTGCCAGGACTGGTCAACGCGGCAACAATCACCTTGATTACCCTGGTCGGTTATTCCGCGATGGGGGGTGCCGTCGGGGCTGGCGGCCTTGGGCAAATTGGCTATCAATACGGTTACATTGGCTACAATGCTACCGTGATGAATACAGTACTGGTATTACTTGTCGTTCTGGTTTATTTAATTCAGTTATCCGGCGATCGCATCGTCCGGGCGGTCACGCACAAGTAACGTTGCACACAACACAAAAAAACTCATTAAGAAAAGGAAATAAGCATGACGTTCAAATTCAAAACCTTTGCGGCAGTTGGAGCCCTGATCGGTTCTCTGGCACTTGTGGGTTGCGGTCAGGATGAAAAAGATCCAAACCACATCAAAGTGGGCGTTATTGTTGGCGCAGAACAGCAAGTTGCCGAAGTCGCACAGAAAGTGGCGAAAGAAAAATACGGTCTGGACGTTGAGCTGGTTACGTTTAATGATTACGTCCTGCCTAACGAAGCGCTGAGCAAAGGCGATATCGATGCTAACGCCTTCCAGCACAAACCGTACCTGGATCAGCAGATCAAAGATCGCGGTTACAAACTGGTTGCTGCAGGCAACACGTTTGTTTACCCGATTGCGGGCTACTCCAAAAAAATCAAATCACTGGATGAGCTGCAGGAAGGTTCTCAGGTAGCGATTCCAAACGACCCGACTAACCTCGGCCGTTCCCTGCTGCTGCTGCAGAAAGTGGGCTTGATTAAACTGAAAGATGGCGTTGGCCTGCTGCCGACCACGCTGGACGTGGTTGAAAACCCGAAAAACCTGAAGCTGGTTGAGCTGGAAGCACCGCAGCTGCCACGTTCACTGGACGATGCGCAAATCGCTCTGGCAGTCATTAACACCACCTACGCCAGCCAGATCGGCCTGACGCCGGCTAAAGACGGTATCTTTGTTGAAGATAAAGACTCCCCGTACGTAAACCTGATCGTAACTCGTGAAGACAATAAAGATGCTGAGAACGTGAAGAAATTCGTTGAAGCCTATCAGTCTGACGAAGTATACGAAGCAGCAAACAAAGTCTTCAACGGCGGTGCTGTTAAGGGCTGGTAATTTTAGGCTGTTTACACAATCTGTAATATCATCAGGACGGGCGCTTGCCCGTCTTGTCATTTATGCAAGCACCTGATTCAATATCTGACGTTTAGATTATTCATTGAGGAAATATTATGCGTGCTTTACCGATCTGTTTAGTAGCACTCATGCTGAGCGGCTGTTCTATGTTAAGCAGATCCCCTGTTGAACCCGTTCAAAGCACCGCTACCCCACCGAAAGCGGAGCCGGAAAAACCAAAAGCACCGCGCGCTACGCCGGTAAGAATCATTACTAACGCTGAAGATTTAGTGGGCAAACCGTTCCGCGACCTCGGCGAAGTCAGCGGCGAATCCTGCCAGGCATCTAACCAGGATTCCCCTCCGAGCATTCCAAGCGCTCGCAAACGCATGCAGATTAACGCCTCTAAAATGAAAGCAAATGCGGTATTGCTGCACAGTTGCGAAGTGACCAGCGGGACGCCGGGTTGCTATCGTCAGGCAGTTTGCATTGGTTCTGCACTGAATATTTCGGCGAAATGAGCCATTTTCAGTTCGAGCAAATAGGCGTTATCCGCTCACCTTATAAAGAAAAGTTCGCCGTTCCACGCCAGCCAGGCCTGGTGAAAAATGCCAGCGGTGAACTGCATTTGCTCGCACCCTATAACCAGGCCGATGCCGTTCGCGGCCTGGAAGCCTTCAGCCATTTGTGGGTGATTTTTGTTTTTCACCAGACAATGGAAGGCGGATGGCGTCCAACCGTGCGCCCTCCCCGTCTTGGCGGCAACGCCAGAATGGGCGTATTTGCCACCCGCTCAACCTTTCGCCCTAACCCTGTCGGCATGTCGCTGGTCGAACTGAAAGGAATTGTCTGCCACAAAGATAACGTCATTCTGCAACTGGGCAGTCTGGATCTGGTCGACGGAACCCCTGTGGTTGACATAAAACCCTACCT
The DNA here is from genome assembly GCF_018342065.1 of Citrobacter sp. FP75. GTDB lineage: Bacteria > Pseudomonadota > Gammaproteobacteria > Enterobacterales > Enterobacteriaceae > Citrobacter. Next base: position 4,497 of record NZ_JAFDOE010000005.1, read on the forward strand.
GCCGTTTGCTGAAGCACTGCCCGATGCCACCGCCAGCTATGCGCAGGATGCGCCGATTGCGGAGATGACTGTGCGTTTCACCCCTGAGGTTGAGCAACAGCTTCTGATGCAGGAAAAGCGTTATCCGCTACTGAAAACATTTATTGGTGAAGTACTGGCACAGGACCCACGTCCTGCGTATCGTAAGGGTGAGGAGACAGGCAAAACGTACGCCGTCTGGCTACACGATTTCAACGTGCGCTGGCGCGTGACGGAAGAAGGTTTCGAAGTCTTTGCGCTCGAACCCCGGTAATTTCGTGCCCTTCTCTTTTGACATCCCTCTCTCGCTGGTAAACTAAACCACTTTTTTTGTGTCAGGCTGGCTTTCAGCCTGTTCGATCGTTCAACTGGAACCGTAACAACATGCGTACTAGCCAATATCTGCTCTCCACTTTGAAGGAGACACCTGCCGACGCCGAGGTTATCAGCCACCAGCTGATGCTGCGCGCCGGGATGATCCGCAAGCTGGCCTCCGGGTTATACACCTGGCTGCCGACCGGCGTGCGCGTCCTGAAAAAAGTCGAAAACATCGTGCGTGAAGAGATGAACAACGCCGGTGCTATCGAGGTGTTAATGCCGGTAGTTCAGCCTTCTGAACTGTGGGAAGAGAGCGGTCGTTGGGAGCAGTACGGCCCGGAACTGCTGCGTATTGCTGACCGCGGCGATCGTCCATTCGTACTCGGCCCAACGCATGAAGAAGTCATCACCGATCTGATCCGTAACGAGCTCAGCTCTTACAAACAGTTACCGCTGAACTTCTACCAGATCCAGACCAAATTCCGCGACGAAGTTCGCCCACGTTTCGGCGTGATGCGCTCCCGCGAATTCCTGATGAAAGATGCGTACTCTTTCCATACTTCTCAGGAATCTCTGCAGGAAACTTACGACGCGATGTATGCCGCGTACAGCAAAATTTTCAGCCGTATGGGTCTGGATTTCCGTGCAGTGCAGGCTGATACCGGCTCTATCGGTGGTAGCGCCTCTCACGAATTCCAGGTGCTGGCACAGAGCGGTGAAGATGACGTTGTGTTCTCTGACAGCTCAGATTTTGCCGCTAACATCGAATTTGCTGAAGCCGTTGCGCCAAAAGAACCACGCGCCGCCGCCACCCAGGAAATGACGCTGGTTGATACACCAAACGCGAAGACCATCGCTGAGCTGGTTGAACAGTTCAACCTGCCGATTGAAAAAACAGTTAAAACCCTGCTGGTGAAAGCGGTTGAAGGCAGCAGCTATCCGCTTGTCGCGCTGCTGGTTCGTGGCGATCACGAGCTGAACGAAGTTAAAGCCGAAAAACTGCCTCAGGTTGCCAGCCCGCTGACCTTCGCTACCGAAGAAGAAATTCGTGCCGTGGTGAAAGCAGGTCCGGGTTCGCTCGGTCCGGTAAACATGCCGATCCCGGTGGTTATCGATCGTACCGTTGCGGTCATGAGCGATTTCGCTGCCGGCGCCAACATCGACGGTAAACACTATTTCGGTATTAACTGGGATCGTGATGTGGCAACGCCAGAAGTTGCAGATATCCGTAACGTCGTGGCCGGTGATCCAAGTCCAGACGGTAAAGGCACGCTGCTGATTAAACGCGGTATCGAAGTGGGTCACATCTTCCAGCTGGGCACCAAGTACTCTGAAGCAATGAAAGCTGCCGTTCAGGGTGAAGATGGTCGTAACCAAATTCTGACCATGGGTTGCTACGGTATCGGGGTGACTCGCGTCGTTGCTGCCGCTATTGAACAGAACTTTGACGATCGCGGCATTGTATGGCCAGACGCTATCGCACCGTTCCAGGTGGCAATTCTGCCGATGAACATGCACAAATCCTACCGCGTGCAGGAGCTGGCAGAGAAGCTGTACGCTGAGCTGCGCGCGCAGGGCATCGAAGTGCTGATGGATGACCGTAAAGAGCGTCCGGGCGTGATGTTTGCCGATATGGAACTGATCGGGATCCCGCACACCATCGTACTGGGCGATCGTAACCTCGACAACGATGATATCGAATACAAATACCGTCGTAACGGCGAGAAACAGCTGATTAAAACCGGCGACATCGTCGACTACCTGGTCAAAGCGATTAAAGGCTAACACCAGCAAAAGGCCCTGATTATCAGGGCCTTTTCACTTTATCGATTAATTACATGCTTTACCGGGTATAAATTTAGCGTCTTTATCCGCCATCAGAGTTTTTACCTTCTCACCCGTATCCGGGTTCGCCTCCTGCGTGAAATGTCCTTCAAGGGTCAGCAAGACTGATTGTCCCGTTTCTGTCCGTGCTGATAAATAGTCACGTTCAAGCTGGGCGTTATTCGCCACCGGCATACGTTTACCCGTTGCGCAGTCGATAAAGATTGCCGCATCAGCCATATAGAAATACATGCCCCGCATCGGCATTGGCGTGACTGGCAAACTGGCTGAAACTGGCTCAAGGGTATAATTGAACTGCGATTCGATCGGATTACCTTCACGATCGAGCATTTCCAGTGCCTCGCCTTTTGCCCGGTAGTAAGACTTTTCGCCTTTGCTGTCGGTCAGCACCAGCTTGTCGGCAGTGCGCGCCCAGGTTCCATAAGAGGCAAAGGAAGACGGTTCATCCCGTACGCCCTGATAACGTTCGTTCATCACCCATGTTCCGTCTTTCTCCAGGAACAGCGAGGTTTCAATCCCTTCGCAGTCGGCACAGGGTAAGATGCCACGCCAGCTTTGCTGCATCGGCTTTAATTCTGCCGCCCGCGTCGGCTGTAATGCTTCGACTTCAGTGCGATTGTTACAGCCGATCAAGGAAAAGAGCGTGCATGCAGCGATTACTGACAATATTGCTGTTTTCACTATGAATTCCTTATGATTTTATTATTCCTGTTCGTCAGTCCTGCGAGCGACGAACTTTCCCGCGCAGTGCCTTCACTGTGGATTTTTGCGCCTTCGATGACAACCTGCGCTCTTTTGAGGCGCGCGTAGGACGAGTTGCCTGTCGGCTTTTTTGCACTGCGGTTAATTCTTTAATCACCGCCACCAGCCGGGCCAGAGCCGCTTCCCGGTTGAGCTCCTGGCTACGGTATTCCTGCGCCTTAATGATGATGACACCCTCGGCAGTGATCAGATGATGACTGGCAGCCAGCAGCCGTTCCTTGTAATACTCTGGCAGGCCAGAGGCCCGAATGTCAAAGCGCAAATGGATAGCCGTCGAGGTCTTATTAACGTGCTGCCCGCCCGCTCCCTGTGCCCGAATAGCCGTGATTTCCAGCTCATTATCAGGGATGGAGACATTTCGGGAGATAACAATCATCAACGCTGCTGCCATGCGGTCAGATGAATTTCCAGATTGTTCTGAGAGTCTGACAACCAGATGGCGCCATCCTGGATGGTCGCCTGCAGCGTCATGGTGCGGCCAGCAAAGTCACTCAGCTGTGCCAGCTGTTCGTCATCCAGATACCAGACGGTAAGATTTTTAAACTGCGCACACTTACTCTGGTTTTGCTGCCACCAGATTTGCGCCGCCCGGCTGTTATAGGCAAACAGGGCAACTTCCTCTGACTGGGTACAGGCTTTTTTAATACGACGTTCATCCGGCAGGCCGAGCTCAATCCATAAATCAATACCCAGATGATCGTTACGCAGCCAGGCCTCCGGCTCATCTTCCGCACTCAGGCCCCGCGTAAACTGCAGCCGCTCATTGGCATATTTAATCCATGCTAACAGGCGCAGCATCATGCGTTCCTGGGTTTCAGAAGGGTGACGCGCCAGCGTCAGTGCCGCGTCAAGAAACTGGTTGCGGTCAAGATCCGCCACGTTGACAACGGCTTTATAAATTGTCGCTTTAAGCGCCATGAGAGAACTCCTTTCGAATCAGGCGCACATTGTAGCGAAAACTGCGCCAAAAGGCTGCTAACAGCTCTTCTATCAAGGCGCTGATATTGCTTGAATGAGTATGGTATAGTCACCTTGCTAAACAGAGTTTATCTTCGTAGGCTTAGACTTGCATCCACGGTTAAGTCAGAGTGCTGACAGGAGGGCATGTGGAAAAATATTGTGAGTTAATACGCAAGCGGTACGCGGAAATCGCCAGCGGAGACTTAGGGTATGTCCCGGATGCGCTGGGCTGCGTATTGAAAGTACTGAATGAAGTGGCGGCAGACAGCGCCCTTCCAGAGTCGGTCAGAGAAAAAGCGGCCTATGCTGCCGCGAACTTACTGGTGAGCGATTATGTCAATGAATGAAACGTATCAACCCATTAACTGTGATGATTACGACAATCTTGAGCTCGCCTGCCAGCACCATTTATTACTCACGCTGGCGCTGAAGGATGGCGAAGTTCTGCAGGCAAAAGCCAATGACCTGGTTTCACGCAAAAATGTGGAATATCTGGTTGCAGACGTCTCTGGTGAAACGCGTGAACTTCGTCTCGACAAAATTGCCAGCTTTAGCCATCCGGAAATCGGTACCGTGGTGGTTAGCGAATCATAATACTTCTCGCACCTTATCAGGCCTGAATTCGCGGGCCTGATAAGCGCAGCGCCATTAGTCATGCCACACCAGACTCACGCCGTTTTCCCCTTCCGCCAGTCCTTCCCGCGTAACAAAGACACCCGCTGCTGCAATCAGCGTTTCACCGTAAAATAGCAACGGTGTGGTATCTCGTCGCCAGGGCGGAATTCCCTGCTCCTGCCAGATTTTTTTGAGCTTACGCCCACCGTTACGCCCGACAATATGCAATAACCCGGGGGCTTTAAAGCGAATACTAACGGGTTCATCCACTCGTGGCACGCGCAATTCACCGGCACAGAGTAACTGAACTTCCCCCAACCCGGCTGGCAGCGTCAGCGGTGTTTGCCAGCATGACCACGGGATCACTAAGTCACTTTGCCCGGTAACAGATTTAATCCACCACAGCTGCGACTGATAACGGCGAACTTCGTACTCGCCCAAACGTAAACACGGCGATGCATCTTCTCGCGCCAGCGCCACTTCCTGCCAGATTCGCTCCAGCGCATCCCGGGAGGGCATTGACGCATTTCGCCCAGCCAGCCAACGACGAAGCAGCGCCGCACGCCGTACGTCGCTCATCGTCATTAACGGAGCCAGCTGCAAGCTGCCCTGAGCGGTGACACACGCCGCTAAATCGTTAGCCAGCAGTTCATTCAGCAAGCTTTCCTGCTCGGCACACAGCGCAGCGCTACGGGCCGTCGCCTCGGCGAAGTGCGGCCAACGCTGTTGCAATTGCGGGATAATACGCAGACGCAGGAAATTGCGATCGTAAGCGTCATCCTGATTACTTTCATCTTCAATCCAGCGCAACCCATGCTCCCGCGCCCAGCGTTCAAGCGCGTCACGCGATTGCGTCAATAGCGGGCGAATAAGTCGGGTTCCGGCAAAGGGCGAGCTTTCCCCCATGGCGGAAAGCCCGGCGGGACCACTGCCGCGTTTGAGCGCCAGCAGAAAGGTCTCACACTGGTCATCCAGATGCTGAGCAGTCATCAGCACCTCACCCGGCAGTAGCGTCCGGGCAAATGCCTGATAGCGCGCCCGCCGCGCCTGAGCTTCTATACCCAGCCCTTCATCCTGAAGATGCACCCGCTCAACCACCAGCGGCACCTGCCACTGCGCACAGACCGATTCACAGTGCGTCACCCATTCATCTGCGTGCGGACTCAAACCATGATGGATGTGGATCGCGCGCAAAGCGACGCCGAAGTGCTGATTTCGCCACAGCACCAGCTGATGCAAAAGCACGGTCGAATCAAGACCACCGCTAAAAGCGACCAGAATGTGGGGAGATGTCAGAAGTGAAGCGTTCAGCGTGAGTGTCGTCATGATGGTTACTTACAAGGGTATTGCCCGGCACGTTATCGGGCTACAGTTACAATGACAAGCCTTATAGCTCGTACAGTTCAAGCGGTAATCCGTCCGGATCATTGAAAAAGGTAAAACGTTTGCCGGTAAAGGGATCGATACGTACCGGCTCGCATTTCACATCATGACATTCCAGATGGGTTATCGCCTTATCCACATCATCCACACTGAACGCCAGATGACGTAAACCACAGGCTTCCGGTCGGCTGGGACGGCAAGGCGGAAATGGAAAAGAAAAAAGCTCAATCACATACTGCCCGTTCAGCGCCAGATCGCCTTTCCAGGAATCGCGCTCTTCCCGGTAGGCCTCGCTCATCAGCGTAAAGCCAAGCACATTACAGTAAAATGCCTTACTCACCGCGTAGTCCGTCGCGATAATGGCAATATGGTGAACCTGTTTTAATCCCAGCATAGCGTCTTTGCCTCTTTAGTTTTCTTTTCGCACGTTACTCGTCCGCAGTCAGTTCAGGCAAGTTGTTATGCCATTTTTAGGACTCTCACACGATACACGCCGTCCTCGCCCAGTCTGGCGCCATGGATATCCGTTTCAAACCCAGGATAATGATGGCCGACAGAACACAGCATCAGCAGGAAATCCAGCACCGACCGGCTTTCTTCGGTGATCATTTCCCCCGGCATCAGCAGCGGTACGCCGGGAGGATAAGGCAGGATCATATTTGCGGAAACGCGCCCCACTAGTTGATCGAGCGTCACGGTCTCCACTTCACCTTTGATCTGCCGTTGCCAGGCCTGATGTGGCGTCATTTTCATTTCCGGCAAAGTGTCAAAGGCCCGTAACATCAGCCCGGAGAGATCGTGCTGGCGGATCAAGTCGTGGATCCCCTGAGCCAGATCCTGAATACGCATATTACGATAAAAATCAGGATCTTCAGCGTACAGATCCGGCAGCATATTTTTCACGCGCAAATTCAGATCGTACGAACGCTTAAATTCCGTCAGCCCGCGCAGCAAGCCCATCGCGCGGGTTTTATCAATGCCGATACTAAACAGGAACAACAGATTATACGGCCCTGTTTTCTCCACCACGACGCCGCGTTCATCAAGGAATTTCGCCACCAGCGCGGCCGGGATCCCTTCTTCACTCATATTTCCTTGTTCATCCATTCCCGGCGTCAGAATGGTGACCTTCACCGGGTCGAGGAACATGTGGTCGGCGTCAGCATCGACAAATCCGTGCCAGTCTTCACCAGGTGCCACCGGCCAGCACTCCGCTTCATCTACCCTTTCCGGCTGCCAGATATCAAAGAACCAGCCGTCCGACTCTTCCCGCAACCGCTGTACTTCCTTACGGAAATGCAGCGCGCGCTCGACGGATCGATTGATTAAGCGCTTGCCTGAATTGCCACGCAGCATTGCCGCCGCCGTTTCTATCGACGCCACAATCGGGTAGCTCGGCGATGTCGAGGTGTGCATCATAAAGGCTTCATTAAAGGTCTCTTCGTCGTAATCGCCCTTAATGTGGATCAGAGAAGCCTGTGACAACGCCGCCAGCATCTTGTGGGTTGACTGGGTTTCAAAAAACACTTTTCCCGGCACCCGTTCGCCGCTCATGCCGCTTTTCCCCTGGTAAATCGGGTGAAAATGGGTGTAGGGCACCCAGGCAGAGTCAAAGTGGATAGAAGGCACGTCCAGCGTTTGCTTGATCCAGTTGGTGTTATACAACAGGCCGTCGTAGGTGGAGTTCGTGATAACCGCATGTACCGGCCACTGGGCCTGGGCAGTCTCCTCTACTTTGCGCTCAATACTCTCACGGGTAAATTCCCGACGAGGTATGCCCCCTAGAATACCCAGCGCATTTCGCGTGGGCTTCAGCCAGATGGGTACCACGTCGCTCATCATCAGTAAATGCGCCAGCGATTTATGACAGTTACGATCAATCAGTAGCGTACTTCCCGTCGGGGCGGCATACATGCCGACAATCTTGTTTGACGTCGAAGTGCCATTCGTCACCATATAGCTCTGCTCGGCGCCAAAGGTGCGGGCAATGTACTCTTCGGCCTCCAGGTGCGGACCGGTATGGTCCAGCAGCGACCCGAGTTCAGTCACGGAAATGGAGACGTCGGCTTTGAGCGTATTGCCGCCAAAAAAGTCATAGAACAGGCAGCCGACCGGGCTTTTCTGGTATGCCGTTCCCGCCATATGCCCCGGCGTACAGAAGGTATACTTCCCTTCTTTCACATAGGTAAACAGCGCTTTGGTAAACGGGGGGGTAATGTTATCGAGGTACTCGCTGGTGTACTGGCGAATGCGGGTGGCAATATCTTCTGACTGACCCAGCGCATACTCAAAGAACCACAGTGCCATGCGCAGGTCGTGTGCGCTAACATCCATCGTCGAATGGGTATTGATAAAAGCATAAAGCGGGAGATATTCGTTAAGCTGGTTGATGTCACTACACAGCTCAAGGCTGTATTCATCCCAGTCAAAAATGACGCCGCAAATTCGCGGGTTGTGCTCAATAAATTTCAGCAGATCGACGCTATTCTGCGGCCAGATAATCTGAAATCCCTGCTGCTGCAGCGCACGTTCAAGTTCCTTGATGGGCTCATCTTTATAAAAGACGCCATGCGGTCCCATGATGGCAATGATGTTCATGCGTTCCTCCTGGAAAAACCTTAGTTAATCATAGCCTGGTCAAACCGCAGGTAAAAAAAAGGGCCACTGCGTTGTGGCCCTTTTCAGAATAAATGCAGTTTATGCGTAACCGTAGCTCATCAGACGCTGGTAACGGCGATTTTTCAGTTCTTCCGTGCTTAGCACGTCAAGATCGGCCAAGTCGGCCAGCAGCTGTGCTTTCAGCGACGCAGCCATGACCTCTGGATTACGATGCGCACCACCCAGCGGTTCCGGGACGATGGAATCGATAAGCTTCAGCTCTTTCAGACGCGGTGCAACGATACCCATGGCTTCAGCCGCCAGCGGGGCTTTATCCGCGCTTTTCCATAGAATAGACGCACAGCCTTCCGGGGAGATAACGGAATAGGTGCTGTATTGCAACATATTCACTTTATCGCCCACGCCGATCGCCAGCGCACCACCGGAGCCACCTTCACCGATAACGGTGCAGATAACCGGCACGCTCAGACGTGACATTTCACGCAGATTGCGCGCTATCGCTTCAGACTGACCGCGTTCTTCCGCGCCCACGCCCGGATAAGCCCCCGGAGTGTCGATGAAGGTAATAATCGGCATCTTGAAACGTTCGGCCATTTCCATCAGACGCAGCGCTTTACGATAGCCTTCCGGCGCTGGCATACCGAAGTTACGACGGATTTTCTCTTTGGTCTCACGGCCTTTCTGATGACCAATGATCATCACCGGACGGCCATCAAGACGCGCGATACCGCCGACGATAGCTTTATCATCCGCATAGGCACGATCGCCCGCCAGCTCATCAAATTCATCAAACGCCAGGCGGACATAATCCAGGGTGTACGGACGCTGCGGATGGCGTGCCAGTTGGGCTACCTGCCATGCGCCAAGATCGGCAAAGATTTTGCGCGTCAGTTCTACGCTTTTTTCACGCAGACGATGCACTTCTTCATCGATGTTAATATCCAGTTTCTCATCCTGACGGCTAACCGCAGTCAGAGAATCGATTTTTGCTTCCAGCTCTGCAATCGGCTGTTCAAAATCAAGGAAATTCAGACTCATAGTATTCCTGTATTAGTCAAACTCCAGTTCCACCTGCTCCGAACCAATAAGGCCACGGAGATCGTTTAGCAAACGATCGCTCGGAGAGACACGCCACGTCGCGCCAAAACGCAACCGCGCACGTGCATCCGCCCTCTGATAGTAGAGATGTACTGGAATTGTCCCCGAGCGGTGGGGTTCCAGAGACTGACGGAGTCGGTTTAAAAGCTGGTCATCAATTTGCCTGTCCGTCAGCGAGATAGCAAGCCCGCGAGCATATTTTTCCCGGGCTTCGTCAATATCCATGACTTCACGGGCCATCATTTTAAGCCCGCCGCTGAAGTCATCAAAGCTGACCTGTCCGCTGACGATAAGTATGCGGTCTTTTTCCAGCAAATGCTGGTATTTATCCAGGGCCTCGGTAAACAACATCACCTCCAGACGCCCGGAACGGTCATCCAGCGTACAGATGCCGATACGATTGCCGCGCTTGGTGACCATTACCCGCGCAGCAATGACGAGCCCCGCAGCCGTGGTGACTTTACCACGTTCTGTCGGATGCATGTCTTTCAGCCTGTGGCCTCCGACATAGCGCTCAATTTCTTTCAAATACTGATTGATGGGGTGACCCGTCAGGTAAAGCCCTAACGTTTCACGCTCACCGTCTAATACCACCTGTTCCGGCCACGGCGTGCAGTTGGCATAGGATTGTTCAATTTGTTCCGGCTCTTCCGCCAGTACACCAAACATATCGGCCTGACCGATAGCTTCGGCTTTTGCGTGCTGATCGGCGGCTTTAAGCGCATCGTTCAGCGAATTCATCAGCGCGGCGCGATGCGGGCCAAGGCGGTCAAACGCCCCGGACATGATCAGTTTTTCCAGCACCCGACGGTTTAGCTTTTTGATATCCGTACGGGCACAGAGATCGAACAGCTCGCGGAAATAGCCACCTTTGTTACGCGCCTCAATAATAGCTTCAATAGGTCCTTCACCCACGCCTTTTATCGCGCCGATGCCATACACAATCTCGCCATCATCATTCACGTGGAAGTGATACAGCCCGGAGTTGATATCCGGCGGCAGGATTTTCAGCCCCATGCGCCAGCATTCATCCACCAGTCCGACCACTTTCTCGGTGTTATCCATATCAGCGGTCATTACCGCTGCCATAAACTCGGCGGGGTAATGCGCTTTCAGCCATAGCGTCTGGTAGGAGACCAGCGCATAGGCTGCGGAGTGCGATTTGTTAAATCCATAACCGGCGAACTTCTCCACCAGGTCAAAGATTTTTATCGCCAGTTCGCCATCTACACCGCGCTTCCTCGCCCCTTCTTCAAAAGTGCCGCGCTGCTTGGCCATCTCTTCCGGCTTTTTCTTACCCATCGCACGACGCAGCATGTCCGCGCCGCCAAGAGTATAACCAGACAGTTCCTGGGCAATCTGCATGACCTGTTCCTGATACAGGATAATGCCGTAGGTCGGCTCCAGAACAGGTTTCAGGCACTCATGCTGCCATTGTACATCCGGGTAGGATATCTCTTCTCGCCCATGCTTACGGTCGATAAAGTTATCTACCATCCCCGACTGCAGCGGCCCCGGGCGGAACAGCGCCACCAGGGCTATCATATCTTCGAAGCAGTCGGGCTGCAGACGTTTGATCAGATCCTTCATGCCGCGGGATTCAAGCTGGAAGACGGCGGTCGTCTCCGAGCGTTGCAGCATATCAAAACATTTCTTATCGTCGAGCGGGATGGCGGCGATATCAATCGGCTCCAGCCCCTGCTTTGCCCGACGTGGGTTGATCATTTTCAGTGCCCAGTCGATGATAGTCAGCGTACGCAGACCCAGGAAGTCAAACTTCACCAGCCCGGCGTATTCCACGTCATTTTTATCGAACTGGGTTACCGGATGAAGACCTTCTTCATCACAATAGAGCGGAGCAAAATCGGTAATTTTAGTCGGCGCGATAACCACGCCGCCCGCATGCTTACCAGCGTTACGCGTGACGCCTTCCAGCTTACGCGCCATGTCGATCAGCGCCCTGACCTCTTCATCCGCCTCGTAGATTTCTGGTAGTTGCGGCTCAGCCTCAAAGGCTTTTGCCAGCGTCATCCCCGGATCGGGTGGCACCAGTTTCGAAATGCGGTCCACAAACCCGTACGGATGCCCGAGCACGCGGCCTACGTCGCGGATAACCGCTTTTGCCGCCATGGTGCCGAAGGTAATGATCTGCGATACCGCATCGCGGCCATACATCTCCGCCACGTGTTCAATGACCAGGTCGCGTTTCTCCATACAGAAGTCAACGTCGAAGTCGGGCATCGAGACACGTTCCGGGTTAAGGAAACGTTCGAACAGCAGATCAAATTCCAGCGGGTCGAGGTCGGTAATTTTTAGCGCATAAGCCACCAGCGATCCCGCACCGGAACCACGCCCCGGCCCGACCGGCACGCCGTTGTCTTTCGACCACTGGATAAATTCCATTACGATCAGGAAGTAGCCAGGGAAACCCATCTGGTTGATAACCTGAAGTTCAATCTCCAGGCGCTCATCATAGGGCGGGCGTTTCTCCTGGCGCTCGGCTTCGTCCGGGAACAAAAACGCCAGACGCTCTTCCAGCCCTTCGCGCGATTTTGCTACGAGGAAATCCTCGGTGGTCATATCCCCGGTCGGGAACTGCGGCAAGAAGTACTCGCCCAGGCGCACCGTCACGTTACAACGTTTGGCTATCTCAACGGTATTTTGCAGCGCTTCCGGGATGTCGGAAAATAGCTCGCACATCTCCTCTTCGCTACGCATATACTGCTGCGGCGAATAGTTGCGCGGGCGTTTCGGATCATCGAGTGTGAAACCATCGTGGATCGCCACGCGGATCTCGTGTGCGTCGAAATCCCCGGTTTCAAGGAAGCGAACATCGTTGGTCGCCACCACCGGCAGACCGCGCGTTTCAGCCAGAGCTACCGCGGCATGCAGATAATTTTCTTCATCCTGCCTGCCGGTACGGATCAGCTCTAAGAAATAGCAATCCGGGAAGTGTTCTTCATAAAATGCCACGCACTCATCAACCAGGGCGCTATTGCCACGCAACAGGCCACGCCCAACGTCGCCCATGCGACCGCCGGACAGCAAAATCAAACCTTCTTTTAGCTCAACCAGCCAGTCTTTGTCGATGACTGGCCCTTCTGCGCCATAGCCGCGCTGGTAGGCTTTTGAGATAAGCAGCGTGAGATTCTGATAGCCCGTATTATTGGCAGCCAGCACGGTGAGCTGCGTGAGTTCATCGCCAAACTGTTCACTACGAACATGAAAATCAGCGCCAACAATTGGCTTAATGCCCGCACCGTGACCCGCTCCGTAAAACTTCACCAGACCACAAAGGTTGGTGAAATCGGTGATCGCCAGCGCAGGCATGCCCAACGCGGCCGCCTTTTTCACCAGCGGCCCGGTTTTCGCCAGCCCATCAATCATGGAGTAGTCGCTGTGCACCCGCAGGTGGACGAAACGTGGTTCAGACATCTTCAGATTCCGGTTTACTTATTCTTGCCACAAGAATCAGGACGTGAGTCCCAGTGCGCGTTTGACAGGAGCAAAGCTGCGACGGTGATGCTCGATAGCACCGTGTTCAACCAGCGCAGCCAAATGAACAGCGGTTGGATAGCCTTTGTGTTGCGCAAAGCCATACTGCGGAAAAACAGTATCCAGTGCCGCCATCTCAGCATCGCGGGTGACTTTCGCCAGGATTGACGCCGCACTGATCTCCGCCACACGACTGTCCCCTTTTACCACCGCCATCGACGGCATCGGTAAGGCCGGGCAACGATTTCCGTCAATCAGCACGTATTCTGGCGTAATATGCAAACCCGCTACCGCACGCTGCATCGCCAGCATGGTGGCATGCAGAATATTCAACTCGTCAATTTCATGCGGTTCCGCACGTCCAAGACTCCAGCTTAACGCTTTTTCTTTGATTTCATCGTAAAGTGACAGACGACGCTTTTCAGACAATTTTTTGGAGTCGTTGAGACCAATAATCGGACGCGATGGGTCAAGAATGACCGCCGCAGTCACCACGGCCCCAACCAAAGGACCTCGCCCTACTTCATCCACGCCCGCGACTAAATGCGTATGCGGATAAACAAATTCAATCATTGTGCTAACTCCAGGACCGCATCCGCCGCCTGTTCATCGGCATTGCAACGGATCTGCTGGTGCAGTTCACGGAATGTGTCGTGCATTGCATAGCTGGTTTTACCCTTCGCCAGCAACGGCAGTAACGCTTTCGCCAGCGCCTGCGGTTCACACTCTTCCTGCAACAGCTCTTTAACCAGTTCTCTTCCCGCCAGCAGGTTCGGCAACGAAACATAATCGGTTTTCACCAGACGTTTCGCCAGCCAAAAGGTGAAGGGTTTCATACGGTAGCCGACAACCATCGGGCACTTCGCCAGCATACATTCCAGCGCTGCCGTACCCGAAGCCAGCAGCGCGGCATCGCTGGCAACCATCGCTTCGCGTCCCATCCCATTGAGCAGATGTACGGAAAGTTCCGGCGCCACTTCAGCTTTGATGCGCTCAAACTGTTCTCGCCGTTTGGCATTCACCAGCGGCACGACCACTTCAAGATCGGGATACTGCTGGCGTAACAGCTGCGCCGTTTTCAGAAAATCGGCGCTGAGCATCTCCACTTCTGCACCACGGCTTCCGGGTAAAAGCGCCAGGCAGTGTGCATCATGGGGAATACCCAGCACGTCGCGGGCCGCGTTTTTATCCGGATCCAACGGCATGGCGTCTGCCATGGTGTGGCCGATAAAGCGGCACGGGACATTAAATTTGTCATAAAACGCTTTTTCGAAAGGTAGAAAGGCCAGCACCATATTGGTGGATCTGCCTATTTTGAAAACGCGTTTCTGTCGCCATGCCCACACGGAAGGGCTGACGTAATGAATGGTTTTAATGCCCTGTTTTTTCAGGTTCCCTTCAAGGGTAATATTGAAATCAGGTGCATCAATACCGACGAAAACATCCGGCTTGAGGTCGGTGAAGCGGCGAGTCAGATCGGCACGAATATGAAGTAAACGGCGCAGGCGTCCGAGCACTTCAACAATGCCCATCACCGCCAGCTCTTCCATTTCGTACCAGGCTTCGCAGCCTTCGGCCTGCATCAGCGGACCCGCTACGCCAACAAAGCGGGCATTGGGGACACGCGCCTTGAGTGCTCGAATTAATCCGGCACCAAGAATATCGCCGGAGGTTTCTCCGGCGACAAGGGCAATCGTTAAAGGACGCTGTGCAGTCATTAACGAATCAGGCCACGCGTTGAGCGTTCAAAGAAATCGCTGAAAGCTTGAACATCCGGGTACTGCTTCGCCAGTTCGGCGATTTCCGGTTTCGCTTCTTCCAGCGTTTTGCCGCTGCGGTACAACGCTTTGTAGGCATTGCGGATCGCGGTAATTGCTTCGCGGGTGAACCCACGACGCTTCAGACCTTCGATATTGACACCAAATGGCGTCGCGTGGTTGCCCTGGGCAATAACGTACGGCGGAACGTCCTGAGCGACGCCAGAACAACCGCCGACCATCACGTGCGCACCGATGATGCAGAACTGATGCACCGCCGTCATCCCGCCGATAATAACAAAATCATCAAGCGTTACATGTCCGGCAAGCGTGGCGTTATTCGCCAGAATGCAGCGATTACCAATCGTACAATCATGCGCGACGTGTGCGTTGATCATCAGTAAGTTATCGCTGCCCACCTTAGTCAACCCACCGCCCTGCACTGTGCCACGATGAATGGTGACGCTTTCGCGGATGCGGTTGCGATCGCCAATTTCCACGCGGGTTGGCTCACCAGCATACTTCAGATCCTGGTTTACTTCGCCGATGGAGGCAAACTGATAGATCTCATTATCGCGACCAATTTTAGTATGGCCATTCACGACAACGTGAGACTTCAGTACGGTACCCTCACCAATTTCAACGTGGGGTCCAACAATACAAAAAGGACCAATGTGGGCATTAGCACCAATACTGGCGCCCTCTTCCACAATGGCGGTCGGGTGAATAAAGGCGGATTTATCAATCACGTATCAGGCCTCCCGGCTACGGGCACACATCATCGTTGCTTCGCACACAACTTTACCGTCGACCAGCGCAACCCCTTTAAAACGGGTCAGGCCGCGGCGCGTTTTCTCGAAAGTCACTTCCATGATCATCTGATCGCCCGGCACGACAGGACGCTTGAAGCGTGCTTCATCGATACCTGCAAAATAATACAGCTCGCCCGGCTCCAGCTTTCCTACGCTTTTAAACGCCAGAATACCCGTTGCCTGTGCCATTGCTTCCAGAATCAGCACGCCAGGGAAAATCGGTTTACCCGGAAAGTGGCCCTGGAAGAAGGGCTCGTTAACGGATACATTTTTCACTGCGCGCAGAAAACGACCTTCTTCAAAATCCAGCACACGGTCAACCAGCAGAAACGGAAAACGGTGCGGCAGAAGTTCTAAAATCTCTTCAATTTGCAGAGTATGAGTGTTAGTAGTCAAAATACTCTTCCTGTCAAAATATACTAAAAGGCAATAATAACACGGCCTGCCGCAATCGTATGAATGGGACAGGCCGTAAAGTCAGATATGCAAAAAAGGTGCTTTAGTCTTGTTGATTAACCTTGCGTTCAATCGCCTTGAGACGCTTGCTCATATCATCAATATTCATCACCAGTGCAGCTGTTTTACGCCATACCTTGTTGGGTTGTAGCGGAATGCCTGAGGAGTAGACGCCCGGTTCAGTGATAGGACGCATCACCATACCCATGCCAGTCACCGTGACTTTGTCGCATATTTCCATATGCCCATTAATCACGCTGGCGCCGCCAATCATGCAGTAACGGCCAATCTTCAGGCTACCCGCCATAATGACGCCACCGGCTACTGCCGTATTGTCGCCAATCACAACGTTATGCGCAATCTGGCACTGGTTATCAATGATAACACCATTGCCGATCACGGTATCATCCAGAGCACCACGATCGATGGTTGTGCAAGCGCCGATCTCGACACGATCGCCAATAATCACGCGACCAAGCTGCGGGATCTTCACCCAGTTACCACGATCGTTCGCATAGCCAAAGCCGTCAGAACCGACGACAGTGCTGGACTGGATCAGGCAATTTTCACCGATCTGGATGTCGTGGTAAATCGTCACATTCGCCCACAAGCGCGAACCTGCACCGATTTTTGTGTTTTTTCCGACGAAGCTTCCTGCACCGATAACCACGTTATCGCCCAGTTCGACGCCAGACTCGATGACCGCATTTGCGCCAACAGAGACATTCTTACCCAGCTTCGCCGTCGCATCAATTACTGCACTAGGTGCAATGTTCTGCGCCGGCTGAGGCGTGGTATCTAAAATTTGCGCCATTCGTGCATAGGTCAGGTAGGGATTCTTCACTACCAGCGCGGCACTCTTAGCAAAAGGAAGATCGTCCTGCGTCATCACAACGGCAGAAGCCTGGCACAGGCTTAAGTGATCACGGTACTTAGGATTCACCATGAACGTGATATTGCCAGTTTGCGCAGATTGCATGGACGCTACGCCGGTGATGACGATATCGCCATCACCGTGTAATTCTGCATCCAACTGCTCTGCTAAATCAGCCAGTCGAATTGAAGGCATTACTTATTTAACCTGTTTCAGTACGTCAGCGGTGATGTCTTTTACATCGCTGCTGTTGTAAGCAACGGTGTTTGCGTCAACGACCAGATCGATGCTCTGGCTGCTAGCGACAGATTTCACAGCAGTCTGGATACGTGTAACCAGTTTGCCACGTTCTTCGTTGGAACGACGTGCACGATCCTGCTCAAAAGCTTGCGCTTTCTGAGAGAAAGTCTGGCGCTGAGCCATAACGTCTTTTTCCAGCTTGGTACGATCGCTACCTGCTTTCATGGATTGCAGACGCTGCATTTTAGATTGCAGATCGGATTCCATGCGCTGCAGTTCGCTGGCGCGGCCTTTGAACTCGTTTTCCAGCGTGCTAGAAACACCAGTCTTCTGCGCCACCTGTTGGAACAGGCTACCCATATTGACGATTGCAATTTTGTCGGCAGCCTGTGCGGACGTTGCCATCGCTAAACCGAGACCTGCAGCTAATAACCACTTTTTCACAATAAACTCCTTACCATCCCATTTGCACCCGAAGGTACAGTTCTTTGCGTGGCCAGACGATCCCGCAGGATCGCCTAAAGTCATCGCTACACTACCACTACATTCCTTTGCGAAGAACAGTTACCAGGTTTTACCAATGTTAAACTGGAACTGCTCTGCTTTGTCTCCATCGTACTTTTTGAACGGCTGGGCGTAGGAGAAGACCAACGGCCCCAATGGGGACATCCATTGTAACGCGATACCAGCAGACATACGGATATTGCTCGGATCGCTGTAATCTGGATAACCAGAGTACTTAGCCGAATCCCAGTTGGTATCCCAGACGGTACCCATATCCCAGAAGAAGGAGGTACGGACCGAGTTGGCATACTTGTCGCTAATAAACGGCGTTGGGGTAATAAACTCCAGGCTGGCGACAGCCATGGCGTTACCGCCCACTGCATCGTCTGATTTACACGGTGACGTATTGGTGGTGTCACATTCGTTGTCATAATCGTCATCATTATTATAACGATTCGCTGGTAAATAGACGGCTTTTGGACCAATGGTGTTGGACTGGAAACCACGCACGGTACTGGAACCACCGGCATAGAAGTTTTCATAGAACGGCATCTCTTTGCCGCCAATACCATCACCGTAGCCCCATTTGGTACGACCCAGAACAACCCACTTGTGGTCATCATCGATCGGTACATAGGTCGCGGTATCCAACGTCGCTTTGTAGTATTCATTATCAGAACCCGGAACGGTGACTTTACCGTTCAGGTTGACACGCGTACCTTCCGTTGGGAAATACCCACGGTCCAGCTTGTTATATGTCCAACCGTAGTTGAAGGTGAAATCGTCTGATTTGAAGCTATCAGCGTCAGGATTCTCGCCCATGGAAACCAGATAACGTTGCATTGCAACCTGCGGATCCATGTTAGACAAGGAGTTGTGCACATAACCCAGACCAGCACGCAACGTGTTGTATTCGTTGATCGGGAAGCCCAGCGTTACGTCTGTACCATAACTTTTGTTGGTATAGTCAGACAGGTCTGCGTCATCCGCTTCAAAGTCGTTATAGAAGACGCGGCCGCCAAGGCTCACACCATCAACGGTGAAGTACGGGTTGGTTACAGACAACTCAGTATAGGTCTGGTAATCATTTTTGGTGCCGTTAATACCGACCGAATACCCGGTACCTAACCAGTTATCCTGCTGAACGCCCGCCTGGAAGCTCACGCCGCTCTCGGTACCGTAACCGACACCGAAGTTAAAGCTACCGGTGTTACGTTCTTTCACCTTGTAGACCACATCAACCTGATCCGGGCTGCCCGGAATACGTTGAGTATCGGTGTCTACGGTTTCGAAGTAGCCCAGACGGTTCAGACGCTCTTTACCTTGATCGACCAGATCGCTACCCAGCCATGCGCCTTCCATCTGACGCATTTCGCGACGCAGGACGGAGTCTTTAGAGGTATCGTTACCTTCAAAGCGGATCTTACGCACGTAGAAACGGTTACCCGCATCGACGTTTACACGTAATTTAACCGTCTTGTCGGCATCGTTGATTTCAGGCTGCGACTGTACGCGCGGGTAAGCATAACCATAGCGACCCAGAAGCTTCTTAATATCATCTTCCATTTTGGTCACTTTGGTGCCGTTATAGAGTTCCCCCGGTTCGATTTTCGTCAGGGTCTCAATTTCGGCAGAGTGTCCGGCCAAGTTACCGCTCACCTGAACCCCAGAAAGCTTGTACTGCTCGCCTTCTGTGATGTTGACGGTGATATAGATACCTTTCTTATCCGGCGTCAGGCTGACCTGCGTGGAGTCAATATTGAAGCGAGCATAACCGCGATCCAGATAGTAGCTGCGCAGGGTTTCAAGGTCGCCCGCCAGTTTTTGTTTCTGGTATTTACGATCGCCCACCACGTTCCACCACGGCACTTCATCGCGCAGCTGGAAGTGAGAGATAAGCTCGTCGGTTGTAAAGGCATGGTTACCGACGATGTTGATCTGTTGGATCTTCGCCGAAACACCTTCCTGGAACACCAGTTTGAGGTCAACGCGGTTACGCGGCAACGGCGTCACCACCGCTTTCACACTGGCGCTGTACTTACCGACGCTATAGTAGAAATCTTCCAGGCCTTTTTCGATATCGGCAAGCGTTGTGCGATCCAGAGACTCGCCAACACGCACACCAGACGCCTCGAGGTTTTGCTTCAGCATGTCATCTTTCACCGATTTGTTACCGGAGAAAGTGATGCTGGCAATCGTCGGACGTTCTTTTACCTGAACCAGAAGGGTATCACCATCGCGCAGGACGCGGACATCCTCAAAGTTACCGGTGGCGAACAGAGCACGAATGGTATTACTGATATCTTCATCATTAACCGTGTCGCCTGTGCGCACCGGCATACTGAGGAGAGCCGCACCAACGGCGACTCGCTGTAGGCCTTCGAAATGAATGTCCTTCACGACGAACCCTTCAGCACCGTATACGGTGGCGCTGCTAAACAGCAGCGACGCTATGAGCAACTTTTTCATCGCCATCGTTATTATGCGTTCTTCCTAACACTCTCTTACAACCGAGAGAAATCATTGAAAAGTGCAAGCCCCATTAACAACACCAGCAAAATTGAGCCAATGCGATAACTAAAGTCTTGAACACGCTCGGATACCGGACCGCCCTTCAGCTTTTCAATCGCCAGGAACAGCAGATGCCCCCCGTCAAGAACGGGCAACGGAAACAGGTTAATTATTCCTAAGTTCACGCTGATAAGCGCAAGGAACATCAGGTAATAAATCACCCCGAACTCCGCTGACATCCCAGCCCCCTGGGCGATAGAAATCGGCCCACTGAGGTTGTTCAGTTTTACATCACCGGTAATCAATTTTCCCAGCATACTGACCGTCAGCTTCATCAACTGCCACGTTTTATCCGAGGCTTCGAGGATGGCGCTGAATGGCCCATACTGGCGTACAGTCTTATACTCATCAGGCAGAGGAATAATTTTAGGCACGACGCCCGCAAAACCTTCTTCCTGACCGTTACCCGGTTTTGAGTCCGGGGTTAACGTCAAAGACAAGGAACTCCCCTGCCTTTCAATTTCTAGCGCTAACGGCTTATTCGGATTATCGCGCACCAGCGTCACGAACGTCATCCATTGCGTTAGCGGCTGACCATTGACTTTAACGATCCTGTCGCCAGCTTGCAAACCCGCCTTACTTGCCGCGGAGTTAACCTGCACTTCTGACAGCACAGGTTCAATCTGCGGGCCACGTGGACGAATCCCCAAACTTGTGACGGGATCCTGTTTGTCTGGCTCAAACGCCCATTGGCGCAAATCCAGCGTTTTGTCCTGTCGCTGGTTACTGCCAAACGGTGCCACGCTGAGGATAGTCTGCTCATCGCCGATTTTGGAGACCAGCTGCAATCTCACGGTATCCCAATCAGGGGTTTCGATACCATCAACCGCTTTTAGTTCCGTGCCAGGTTGAATTTGCGCCTGTGCGGCAATCGAGTTGGGTGTTATTTCACCAACAACCGGACGCACGCCAGGAACACCGATGATAAACACCAGCCAGTAGGCAAAAATAGCAAAAAGGAAGTTAGCAATTGGACCTGCGGCAATAATGGCAGCGCGTTGTCCAACCGTTTTATTGTTGAACGCGTGGTGGCGCAGTTCCGGTATCACCGGCTCAGCACGCTCATCCAGCATTTTGACGTAGCCGCCGAGGGGGATCAGGGCGATGACGTATTCGGTGCCTAATCTGTCGGTGCGGCGCCACAGCGCCTTTCCAAAGCCAATGGAAAAGCGCTCAACGCGGACTCCGCAGCGCCGGGCAACCCAGAAATGACCAAATTCGTGCACGGTGATAAGCACACCCAGTGCGACGATGAATGCAGCCAGATTCCAGAGAATACTCAGCATAAGACCATCCGTTAAAGCGTCCTGAATACCAGTAACAGCAGACAAGCGAAGACCGGTACCGCAGCCGTCAGGCTATCAATACGATCCAGAATGCCGCCGTGCCCTGGAATTAAGTGACCGCTGTCCTTAATACCTGCTTCACGCTTAAACATACTCTCAGTCAAGTCACCCAGCACCGAGGCCAGGGCCGCAACGATAGAGCAAATGAGCAAGGTGACAGGCGCGACATCAAGATTCGCCCACATACCATAACCCCATGAGATCACGGCCGCAGTGGCGAGTCCGCCAATAAAACCTTGCCAGGTTTTACCTGGAGAAACCTTCGGCGCCAGCTTATGTTTGCCAAACAGCTTACCAAACATATATGCACCGGAATCCGCTCCCCAGACGAGGATCATGACATACAGCAGCCATATCGCGCCACTATAATGATTCTCATCATAATGCCAGGCGCGTAGCGCCAGCATTCCCCAAAAGAAAGGGACAATGGTTAACACGCCGAAAATTATGCGTAATGTTTTGGAATTACGCCAGACCGACGCAGAACCAGGATAAAACAGCACCAGCAACAGCGCTACACCCCACCAGCCCAATGACGCCCAAAGCGACACTTCTACCAGCGGCTGATGAATATTGTGATGATATTCAGGCAGTAAAAACAGCATCAGTGCCAGCAAAAGCCCGCACAAAACCGCCAGCCAGACTCGCTGTGTGCGAGTGGTGAAACCGCTAAACTGTCCCCATTCCCACGCAGCCAGCATACATACGACCAGCGTAACAATAGCGAACCCCACCGGCGGTAATAGAAACAGAACCGCGATGACTACGGGTATTAAAACAAAAGCAGAAATCAGGCGATACTTCAGCAAAAGCGACCCCCATCAGGCTTTTTCATCACCGGGTTCGGTGCCGCCGAAACGACGCTCTCGATTAGCAAAGGCATGCAGCGCACCTTCAAAGTCTTGTTCATCGAAATCGGGCCAGAGAACATCCGTAAAGTAAAGTTCAGCATAGGCAATTTGCCACAGCAAAAAATTACTGATGCGATGCTCTCCCCCAGTCCTTATCACTAAATCCACAGGAGCCAGCTCATGCATACAAACTTGCTGACCAAGCATCTCTTCGTCAATTTGCTCAGGACGCAGCAGACCGTCTTGCACCTGTTGCGCCAGTAGCCTGACTCCCTGGACAATATCCCAGCGTCCGCCGTAATTCGCGGCAATATTCAGCGTTAACCCGGTATTCTGGGCGGTAAGCGCTTCCGACTTGCGAATCCGTTCTTGCAAACGTGAGTTAAATCGACTGATATCCCCGATAATACGCAGACGAACGTTATGGCGATGCAGGTTTTTCACTTCACTATCAAGTGCCCACACGAATAATTCCATTAACGCGCTCACTTCCTGCGCAGGTCGGTTCCAGTTCTCACTGCTAAAGGCATACAGCGTTAACGCATCAATACCGTTATTGGCAGCAAAAGAGACAGCCCGGCGGACGGATTTTGCTCCGGCCTTGTGCCCAAAGGCGCGAATCTTCCCTTGCTTTTTCGCCCAGCGGCCATTGCCATCCATAATAATGGCTACATGGCGACAGCCATGTGCTGGCAAATTTTCGCTTAATGGTTGAGTTGCAGACAACATAACGCGTTTTTAGTCCCTGAAAGGATTTAACGGTACTCAGGAATACTGAAGCCCATCCACAAAAAAGCCGTGTCAAACCACGGCTTACCCGGCCGAAAAAATGCCAATACCAGCGATCGGGTGGCGCAGACTATATCACCGAAGCCCAACGCTAACAAATAGCACGATCCTCTGTAGAGGGATAATCATCAGCTTGAGAGTCGCATCACTTGTTTTCTGGCGACGTCCCGAGCAGCGGCATCGACCCTCAGCACATCATCAACGCTCCGGGGTTCCTGCAAATCCATCTTTTCCAGTACGGATAAATTGAGCTCGGCAATATCAGTAAATCGAATTTGTTGCGCCAGAAATGCAGCAACGGTAATTTCATTCGCGGCGTTCAGCGCGGTGGTCGCCGCTTGCCCTTGCTCAAACGCGTCCATTGCCAGTTTCAGGCACGGATAGCGTTGGTAATCCGGTGCGGAAAACGTCAACGCACTGAGTTTGCAAAAGTCGACAGGCTTGACACCAGACGTGACACGTTCCGGCCATGCCATCGTATGGGCAATAGGTGTGCGCATATCAGGCTCACCCAGCTGCGCCAGAACGCTACCATCCTGATAACGAACCATCGAATGAATAACCGACTGCGGATGAATCAGCACTTCCATCTGGCTTGCACTGGCATTAAACAACCAGCGCGCTTCAATGTATTCCAGACCTTTATTCATCATGGTGGCAGAATCGACAGAGATTTTTCGTCCCATCGACCAGTTCGGATGACGGCATGCTTGATCGGGGGTCATTGAAACCAGATCGTGCAATGGCGTTTCACGGAAAGGGCCACCAGACCCGGTTAGCAGAATGGACATGACGCCATTTTGCTCAAGGTCAGCGTATCCCAGATTGTGTTGAATAGGTTGGGGTAAACTCTGAAAAATCGCGTTATGTTCGCTATCTACCGGCAAAAGCTGTGCTTTATGGCGCTTAACATCATCCATAAACAAGCGACCACAGGTTACCAGCGATTCTTTATTCGCCAGTAAAATGCTTTTGCCTGCACGAATTGCCGCAAGCGTTGGCAACAGTCCCGCAGCACCGACAATCGCCGCCATAATCTGATCGACATCATCCAGCGCAGCCATCTCACAGGCCGCCTGTTGTCCGCTCATCACTTCGGTACGACTTCCCTGCTCCTGCAGAGCAGCTTTCACCAGCGCCGCGCTTTTTTCATCGTCCATAACCGCATAGCGGGGAGAGAACTCCAGACACTGCTCGACCATACGGGCGACATTTTTACCCGCAACCAGCGCAGCAACGCGAAACGTTTCCGGGTTATGGCGTACGACATCCAGCGTACTGCAACCAATAGAACCGGTTGAGCCGAGAATGGTTAATTGCTTCATCAGACATCCAGAAGAATTTTACCCTTTAGGGGGTAGGCAGGATAAAAGCAAAACGCCGCCTTCCAGCCTTTGCAGGCCTTCTGAGCGGCGTTTTAAGCGTACAGGCGAATCAGAACTGCATCAGTTCCGCTTCTTTCTCTGCCAGCGCCGCATCCACTTTCTTGATAGCGGCGTCAGTCAGTTTCTGTACGTCGTCCTGAGAACGGCGATCGTCATCTTCGCTGATCTCTTTATCTTTCAACAGCGCTTTCACTTTGTCGTTGGCATCACGGCGAACGTTACGCACGGCAACACGCGCGCCTTCTGCTTCGCCGCGCACGATCTTGGTCAGATCTTTACGACGTTCTTCGGTCAGCGGCGGCAGCGGAACGCGAATGTCAGAGCCCGCAGAGCTTGGGTTCAGGCCGAGGTCGGAAGCCATAATCGCTTTCTCAACGGCCGGGCCCATAGAACGGTCAAACACGTTGATTTTCAGAGTACGGGAATCTTCAACCGTTACGCTTGCCAGCTGACGCAGCGGAGTTGGCGTGCCGTAATATTCCACGATAATGCCGTCCAGCAGGCTGGGAGAAGCACGACCTGTGCGAATTTTGCTGATTTGGTTTTTGAACGCTTCGACGCATTTGTCCATGCGTACTTCAGCATCTTTTCTGATATCGTTGATCACGTTACGAATCCTTGAAAGCTGGTTTCAGTCAGACCATACCCACCACGCGAGATGTGACAAGTATAGTCTTGATTAATTTTGAGGGACGTATCCCGCGACATTAAAGCGGAATATTACCTGCATTTAGCCGCAACGGGAATTATTCCGTGATTAACGTGCCTTCTTTTTCACCCATCACAACGCGACGCAATGCACCCGGTTTGTTCATGTTGAAGACACGAATCGGCAATTTATGGTCACGAGCCAGCGTGAACGCTGCCAGATCCATCACTTTCAGCTCTTTATCCAGAACCTCTGTATAGGTCAGCTGTTCGTACATGGTCGCGGTAGGATCTTTCGCCGGATCGGCGGTAAACACGCCGTCCACTTTGGTGGCTTTCAGTACCACATCGGCTTCGATTTCAATACCGCGCAGGCAGGCTGCGGAATCGGTAGTGAAGAACGGGTTGCCGGTACCGGCCGCCAGGATAACAACACGGTTGTTACGCAGCAGGCTAATAGCTTCCGCCCAGCTGTAGTTATCGCACACGCCGTTCAGAGGGATTGCGGACATCAGGCGAGCGTTCACATAGGCGCGGTGAAGCGCATCGCGCATCGCCAAACCGTTCATTACGGTGGCCAACATGCCCATGTGGTCGCCCACAACGCGGTTCATTCCCGCTTTCGCCAGACCAGCACCACGGAACAGGTTACCGCCACCAATCACTACGCCAACCTGAATACCCAGTTCAACCAGTTCTTTGATTTCCTGAGCCATACGGTCAAGTATGCTTGCATCAATACCGAAGCCTTCTGAACCTTGCAGAGCTTCGCCACTTAACTTAAGCAGAATACGTTTGTAGACGGGTTTTGCATTGGTAGCCATGTTTCTTTCCTGAGACTGTCAACGAATGAGATGAGTTAATACCGGCGACATTGTATGTCGCTTTTCAGCGTCGCCACTATAGCGATTCACCGAATTTACAAGTCAGACACAAAAAGAAGCCGCCCTCAGGCGGCTCCTTTAGAAAATTAAGACTGCTTGGACATCGCAGCAACTTCTGCTGCAAAGTCAGTCTCAACTTTCTCGATACCTTCACCCACTTCAAAGCGGATGAAGCCAGTTACGTCTGCATTGTGCTCTTTCAGCAGCTGAGCAACAGATTTGCTCGGCTCCATAACGAAAGGCTGACCAGTCAGAGAAACTTCGCCGGTGAATTTCTTCATGCGGCCTTCAACCATTTTCTCTGCGATTTCTTTCGGCTTACCAGACTGCATCGCGATATCCAGCTGAACCTGGTATTCTTTCTCTACCACTTCAGCAGACACGTCTTCTGGCTTAACGAATTCAGGCTTGCTTGCAGCAATGTGCATTGCCAGCTGTTTAACCAACTCTTCGTCTGCGCCTTTAGCCGCAACCAGAACACCGATACGCGCACCGTGCTGGTATGAACCCAGTACGTCGCCTTCGATGGAAGCAACACGACGGATGTTGATGTTCTCACCGATTTTAGCAACCAGCGCAACACGTTCTTCTTCGAACTGTGCTTTCAGAACTTCAACGTCAGTGATTTTGCCCGCGATTGCAGCATCCAGAACTTTGTCTGCAAATGCCTGGAAACCACCATCTTTAGCAACGAAGTCAGTCTGGCAGTTAACTTCCAGAATGATACCGTAGTTGCCGTCGATTTTGGTTTTGATCACGCCGTCAGCAGCAACGTTGCCTGCTTTTTTCGCCGCTTTGATCGCACCAGATTTACGCATGTTTTCGATTGCCAGCTCAATGTCGCCATTAGCTTCAGTCAGTGCTTTTTTGCAATCCATCATGCCTGCGCCAGTACGCTCACGCAGCTCTTTTACCAGGGATGCGGTAATTTCAGCCATTCTAAAATCCTCGGAAGATTTGATCTGCCCGGCCAGAACCGCACAGATTTAAAAGTGAAAAAGGGGGCCATATACAGGCCCCCTAACCAAACGTGATACTACCTGGCCTATATCCGTCATTCTTCAAGCTGCTGGTGCGTTGTTTTCCTTACTCACCCCAGTCACTTACTGACGTAAGCTCCGGGGGGATTCGTTGCGTCAACGCCTTCCAGCAACTCGAATTATCCAGGATATATAAGGGGTCGCTCTTACGAGCGTGCCTTATTATTCAGCTTCTACGAAGCTTTCTTCCGCCTGGGAAGC
The DNA here is from genome assembly GCF_018342065.1 of Citrobacter sp. FP75. Classification (GTDB taxonomy): domain Bacteria; phylum Pseudomonadota; class Gammaproteobacteria; order Enterobacterales; family Enterobacteriaceae; genus Citrobacter. The sequence continues at coordinate 31,968 of NZ_JAFDOE010000005.1, forward strand.
CAGATCCTGAGAACGGCCTTCACGAACGGTAGTAGCTACAGCGCCCAGGTACAGGGTCACAGCACGGATTGCGTCGTCGTTACCCGGGATAACGAAGTCAACACCGTCCGGATCAGAGTTGGTATCAACGATTGCAAATACCGGGATACCCAGGTTGTTTGCTTCTTTGATAGCAATGTGCTCATGGTCAGCATCGATTACGAACAGAGCGTCCGGCAGACCGCCCATGTCTTTGATACCGCCCAGGCTGTTTTCCAGTTTCTCAAGCTCACGGGTGCGCATCAGCGCTTCTTTCTTGGTCAGCTTTTCGAAAGTACCGTCCTGAGACTGAGTTTCCAGATCTTTCAGACGTTTGATGGACTGACGAACGGTTTTCCAGTTAGTCAGCATACCGCCCAACCAGCGATGGTTCACGAAGAACTGGTCGCAGTTGTTAGCAGCTTCTTTCACCGCTTCGCTTGCAGCGCGTTTAGTACCAACGAAAAGGATTTTACCTTTACGAGCAGAGATCTTGTTCAGTTCAGCCAGAGCTTCGTTGAACATCGGTACAGTTTTCTCAAGGTTGATGATGTGAACTTTGTTACGCGCACCGAAGATGAAAGGCTTCATTTTCGGGTTCCAGTAACGGGTCTGGTGACCGAAGTGAACACCAGCCTTGAGCATGTCGCGCATGGAAACAGTTGCCATGATTAAAACCTCTATATATAAAAGTTGGGGTTAAGCCTCCACGCATCCCATATTACCGACCCCAAAGGGCACCCCGGAATATGTGCCGATACGTGTGTGTTGTTACACAAAGTGAGATTTGTCGCTCCCGCCCATCGTGTGTAGTCTTCGAATGGATCGGAAGTCCGGCGCGCTTTATACCACAAATACGCCATCGACACCAATAATTGTTGGCGGTCTGTGCCGAATGAACGATGAATTTCGTGTTACAGGAAGGCGGCAAATTTTTGACTCTCCAGGAGCTTACATGTAGTAAGTGACTGGAGTGAAAAAATACAGCCAACGCACCTGTCGCACGAAAGGCGAAGTTCAGAATGATTCTCAATTTGGCAGGGTACACCCCAGACTGATACCATTGGCACCACTTACACAATTATTGTCGAAATCATCGACACTGATGGACAGAATTCATGGCTATCTCAATCAAGACCCCTGAAGAAATCGAAAAAATGCGCGTCGCTGGCCGCCTGGCCGCCGAAGTACTGGAAATGATCGAACCGTTTATCAAACCGGGCGTCAGCACCGGTGAACTGGACAGGATCTGTAATGACTACATCGTGAACGAGCAGCAGGCTATCTCTGCGTGCCTGGGCTACCACGGTTATCCTAAATCCGTGTGTATCTCCATTAATGAAGTGGTATGCCACGGGATCCCGGACGACGCTAAACACCTGAAAGATGGTGATATCGTCAACATCGACGTGACCGTGATTAAAGACGAGTTCCACGGCGACACGTCCAAAATGTTCATCGTCGGCAAACCGACGATTCTGGGTGAGCGCCTGTGTCGCGTAACGCAGGAAAGCCTCTACCTGGGCATTAAAATGGTGAAACCAGGCATTCGCCTGCGCACTATCGGCGCGGCCATTCAGAAATATGCGGAAGGTGAAGGCTTCTCGGTGGTGCGTGAATACTGTGGTCACGGTATCGGTCGCGGCTTCCATGAAGAACCTCAGGTTCTGCATTACGATGCAGATGATGGCGGTGTGGTGCTGCAACCGGGTATGACTTTCACCATTGAACCCATGCTGAACTCCGGTGATTACCGCATCCGTACCATGAAAGATGGCTGGACGGTGAAAACCAAAGACCGTAGCTTGTCTGCGCAGTACGAGCATACTATTGTGGTGACGGAAAACGGCTGTGAAATTCTGACGTTACGCAAGGATGACACCATCCCTGCGATCATCACTCACGACGAATAATGTTTTGCCTGATGGCGATGCTTTTGCATCTTATCAGGCCTACAAATTGCACTATCTCGTAGGCCGGATAAGGCGCTTTTGCCGTTATCCGGCTTTTTTAATGGGTGGCGCATAATGAATACTCTTCCTGAACAACACACAAATACTGCCCTCCCCACCCTACCTGGCCAACCGCAAAACCCCGGAACCTGGCCTCAGCACGATCTCAACTGTATCGGCATAAAAGCGCATATCGATACGTTCCAGAGCTGGTTAGGCGAAGCCTTTGACAGCGGTGTTTCCGCAGAACAGTTGATTGAAGCCCGCACCGAGTTTATTGACCAACTGCTACAGCGCCTGTGGATTGAAGCCGGTTTCGGTCAGATTGCCGATCTGGCGCTGGTTGCCGTCGGCGGCTACGGGCGCGGCGAACTGCATCCGCTTTCCGATATCGACCTGCTGATTCTGAGCCGTAAAAAACTGCCTGACGCGCAGGCCGAAAAAGTCGGCGAGCTATTAACGCTGCTATGGGACGTGAGACTGGAGGTTGGTCACAGCGTGCGTACGCTGGAAGAGTGTCTACTGGAAGGACTGTCGGATTTAACCGTCGCTACCAACCTGATTGAAACGCGTTTGCTAATTGGCGACGTGGCGCTGTTTCTTGAGTTACAAAAACATATTTTTAGCGAAGGTTTCTGGCCCTCCGATAAGTTTTACGCCGCCAAAGTGGAAGAGCAAAACCTGCGCCACCAGCGCTATCACGGCACCAGCTACAATCTGGAGCCGGATATCAAAAGCAGCCCCGGTGGCCTGCGCGATATTCATACTCTGCAATGGGTCGCACGCCGCCATTTTGGCGCCACTTCGCTGGATGAAATGGTCGGCTTCGGCTTCTTGACGCTGGCGGAACGCGCCGAACTGAATGAGTGTCTGCACATCCTCTGGCGCATTCGCTTCGCGCTGCATCTGGTGGTTACGCGTTACGATAACCGTCTGCTGTTTGACCGTCAGCTTAGCGTAGCGCAACGGCTAAACTACGGCGGTGAAGGCAATGAGCCAATCGAGCGGATGATGAAAGACTATTTTCGGGTCACGCGAAGGGTCAGTGAACTGAACCACATGCTGCTGCAGTTGTTTGATGAGGCGATCCTCGCCCTGTCCGCAGATGAAAAACCGCGCCCGATCGATGACGACTTTCAGCTACGCGGCACGTTAATTGATTTGCGTAACGACGATCTGTTTATCCGCGAACCGGAAGCGATTCTACGGATGTTTTACACCATGGTGCGTAACAGCGCGATAACCGGTATATATTCCACCACGCTGCGCCATTTGCGCCATGCCCGCCGCCATCTGACCCAGCCGCTGTGCTACATCCCGGAAGCGCGTTCGCTGTTTCTCAGCATGTTACGCCACCCGGGGGCGGTGAGCCGCGGCCTGCTGCCGATGCATCGCCACAGCGTATTGTGGGCTTATATGCCGCAGTGGTCGCACATTGTCGGCCAAATGCAGTTTGACCTGTTTCATGCCTATACGGTGGATGAACATACGATTCGCGTGATGCTAAAGCTGGAAAGCTTTGCCAAAGAAGAAACCCGCCAGCGCCATCCGCTGTGTGTCGATCTCTGGCCACGCCTGCGCCAGCCGGAGCTAATTCTGATTGCCGCGCTGTTCCACGATATCGCCAAAGGTCGCGGTGGCGACCACTCGGTTCTCGGCGCCCAGGACGTGCTCAAGTTCGCCGAGCTGCACGGGCTGAACTCCCGCGAAACGAATCTGGTCGCCTGGCTGGTGCGCCAGCATCTACTGATGTCGGTGACCGCCCAGCGCCGCGATATTCAGGACCCCGAAGTCATCAAACAATTCGCCGAAGAGGTGCAAACGGAACACCGACTGCGCTTCCTGGTATGCCTGACGGTAGCGGATATTTGCGCCACCAACGAAACGCTGTGGAACAGCTGGAAACAAAGCCTGCTACGTGAGCTGTACTTCGCGACGGAAAAACAGCTGCGTCGTGGTATGCAAAACACGCCGGATATGCGCGAACGCGTGCGCCATCATCAGTTGCAAGCGCTGGCGCTGCTGCGCATGGACAACATTGATGAAGAAGCGCTGCACCATATCTGGTCGCGCTGTCGCGCCAACTATTTCGTGCGCCATAGCCCAAACCAGCTGGCCTGGCATGCACGTCATCTGTTACAGCACGACATGAACAAGCCGCTGATTTTACTCAGCCCGCAGGCCACGCGCGGCGGAACGGAGATTTTCATCTGGAGCCCGGACCGCCCCTATCTGTTTGCCGCGGTCTGCGCCGAGTTGGATCGGCGTAATCTTAGCGTCCACGATGCGCAGATTTTTACCACCCGCGACGGGATGGCGATGGATACGTTTATCGTGCTGGAGCCGGACGGCAGTCCGCTATCGTCAGACCGCCACGAAGCGATCCGCTCAGGGTTGGAGCAGGCGATCACCCAACGCAGTTGGCAGCCGCCGCAACCGCGTCGCCAGCCGGCAAAATTACGTCACTTTACCGTCGATACCGAGGTGACTTTTCTGCCGACCCATACCGACCGAAAATCATTCCTTGAGGTTATCGCTCTTGACCAGCCCGGCCTGCTGGCGCGGGTCGGACAGATTTTTGCCGATCTGGGAATTTCGCTGCATGGCGCCCGAATTACAACCATTGGCGAGCGAGTAGAAGATTTATTCATAATCGCGACAGCCGACCGGCGTGCCCTTAATAATGAGCTGCAGCAGGAAGTACATCAACGGTTGACAGAGGCCCTCAATCCAAACGATAAAGGGTGATGTGTTTATTTATTATGGAAAGAGTTTAACAATGCAGCAGTTACAGAACGTTATTGAGTCCGCTTTCGAGCGCCGCGCCGATATCACTCCGGCAAATGTAGATACCGTAACCCGTGAAGCGGTTAATCAGGTTATTTCTCTGCTGGATTCCGGTGCGCTGCGTGTTGCAGAAAAGATTGAGGGTCAGTGGGTCACGCACCAGTGGCTGAAGAAAGCGGTATTGCTCTCTTTTCGTATTAACGACAACCAGGTTATCGACGGCGCGGAAAGCCGCTACTTCGATAAAGTGCCGATGAAATTCGCCAACTACGACGAAGCGCGCTTCCAGAAAGAAGGCTTCCGCGTGGTTCCGCCAGCGTCCGTACGTCAGGGGGCTTATATTGCACGTAACACCGTGCTGATGCCGTCTTACGTCAATATCGGCGCATACGTTGACGAGGGTTCGATGGTCGATACATGGGCGACCGTCGGCTCCTGCGCGCAAATTGGTAAAAACGTTCACCTGTCAGGCGGCGTTGGCATCGGCGGCGTACTGGAACCGTTACAGGCGAACCCGACCATCATCGAAGACAACTGTTTCATCGGTGCGCGTTCTGAAGTGGTAGAAGGCGTGATCGTCGAAGAAGGCTCCGTTATCTCCATGGGTGTATACCTGGGACAGAGCACCAAAATCTATGACCGCGAAACCGGCGAAGTTTTCTATGGCCGCGTTCCAGCAGGTTCGGTTGTGGTATCGGGCAACCTGCCGTCAAAAGATGGTAAATACAGCCTGTACTGCGCGGTGATCGTCAAGAAAGTCGACGCCAAAACGCGTGGCAAAGTCGGGATTAACGAGCTGTTGCGTACCATCGACTAACGGCAATTTGAAAAAGCGGGCTTAGCCCGCTTTTTTTACATCTGCGAGTGGCATAAACAAGGCTTTTCGTTAATTATTCAATGGTTATAGTGAGCTTAAGGGTACCGCTATGTATGACAATCTGAAGAGTCTGGGCATTACCAATCCTGAAGAGATCGATCGTTACAGCCTGCGGCAAGAAGCCAACAACGATATCCTGAAAATCTATTTCCAGAAGGATAAAGGCGAGTTTTTTGCCAAGAGCGTTAAGTTTAAGTATCCCCGTCAGCGTAAAACCGTGGTTGCCGATGGCATCGGCCAGGGTTACAAAGAGGTGCAGGAGATCAGCCCAAACCTACGCTATGTGATCGATGAACTGGATCAGATCTGCCAACGCGATCGCAGTGAAGTCGATCTTAAACGCAAGATCCTCGATGACTTACGTCATCTGGAAAGCGTCGTGACCAACAAGATCAGCGAAATTGAATCCGATCTGGAAAAACTGACGCGTAAATAGCATGACGATTGTTAGTGCCGGGTAACGGCTTCGCCTTACCCGGCAAATTCACCGTTGTTCATCCAGCTGCAGCGCCACATACAGCAGCAGCCTGTCGTCAAAATTCCCCAAATCCAACCCGGTAAGTTCAGATACACGATTCAAACGATATTCCAGCGTATTGCGGTGGATAAACAACGCTTTTGACGTCGCCAGCGGCTGCACGTTATGACGAAACCATGCCGCTAATGTTCGGCGCAGCAATCCATTGTTATCCATCGCTTTCAGCCGTACCAGCGGACGCGACAGCTCGTTGGCCTGCCAGCCGCCGCGCAGGCTGTCCAGCAACACCGGCAGCATTAAATCCTGATAGAAATAGCTGCGGTTTTCAGGCATACGCTGCTTACCCACCATCATCGTCGTGCGCGCCGTGCGATACGAACGGGCAATACTTCCCGGTCCGGTAAAGTAGTTACCCAGCGACACGCGAAAACGCAGCTGTCCGTTCTCTTTCATACGGGAGATAAGCTGCTCCACGCGCTTGCGGTGATCTTCCGCATCCCAGCGGCCAAACTGATTGAGCGCGGGTTTAAGTACCACCATCTCGGTCAATGAAACAATCGCAATCAGGTTATTGCGTTCCGGCGTGGTCAACGCATTCTGTAACTGCTGTAATTCTGCCATGGCGCTGTCAACACCCAGCTGCCCGCTATCCACTTCCACCACCGCCACCACGCGCGGTTGGCTCAAATCAATGCCTAAACGCTGCGCCCACTCCATCAGCGCCGGGGTATTTTCTTCCGCCTGAATCAGGTTCATCACCAGCTCCTCACGCAGGCGGCTGTCCTGTGCCAGCAGATGCATCAGACGCGACTGCTCCAGCATCATTTCGGCGGTCATGCACACCAGCTCACCGTATTTGCGCAGATGCTCTGGCTCGCCGGTTAGGCCAATGACACCAACAATTTCACCTTCGAGTCGTAACGGCAGGTTTATTCCCTGTCGCACACCGTGCAAATGCCTCGCGACCGCATCGTCAATGTCCACCACCCGGCCCTGCGAAAGCACCAGTAGCGCACCTTCGTGCAATTCACCAATACGTTCGCGATCGCCGCTGCCAATGATCCGCCCACGGGCATCCATTACGTTGATATTGGTATCGATGATGCGCATCGTGCGCGCCACGATATCCTGCGCCATTTTGGTATCAAGATGCCAGCCAGCCATAAACCCCTCCTGTGAGCAGAGCTCAAGCATAGGGAAGATAATAATCGGCGGCATTGTGCAGATGCACAAACTGAAGGAGAGAAGTATGGAGTTGTGGGAGGGTTCACAAAAAGAAACCCCTCCCCGCTGACGGGAAGGGGTCCAGAGAGGCTTACTGCATCAACAGATAGATGGAGCTGTCACCACGCTGAATATTCAGCGCCAGAACAGCCGGTTTGCTGTCGAGGATTTTGCGCAGTTCGGCAATGTTTTTCACCGGCTGCTGGTTAGCACCGATAATCACATCCCCTTTCTTCAGGCCAATCATCGCTGCCGGCGTATTCGGTTTCACATCGCTGACCACGACCCCTTTGTCCTGGCCTTTGTTGCTCATATCCGCCCCTTCAATGCCTTTGAAGATGGAGCTGGAATCAACCTGAGTCTGGCTGCTCTGCTGCAGCTCCAGATTCACCGTAACCGGCTTACCGTCACGCAACAGACCAAGGGTGATTTTGCTGCCTACCGGCATCGTACCAACCTGCGCACGCAGTGCGGCGAAGCTGCTGATTGGCTTACCGTTCAATGAGGTAATCACATCACCGGCTTTAATACCCGCTTTCGCTGCGGAGGAGTTCGGCATCACCTGGCTAACGAATGCCCCACGCTGGGCATCCACTTTCATCGCTTTTGCCAGCTCAGAGCTCAGCTCAGTCCCCATAATCCCCAGCTCACCGCGTTTCACCTGACCGAACTCAACCATCTGCGAGGTCAGGTTTTTCACCATGTTGCTTGGGATAGCAAAACCGATACCGATGTTGCCGCCGTCCGGCGCGAGGATCGCGGTGTTAATGCCGATCAGTTCACCGTTCAGATTGACCAGTGCACCACCGGAGTTACCGCGGTTAATCGCCGCATCCGTCTGGATAAAGTTTTCATAGTTTTCCGCATTCAGACCGCTACGACCCAGCGCAGAAACGATACCAGAGGTCACCGTTTCACCGAGGCCAAACGGGTTACCAATCGCCACGGTATAATCCCCCACGCGCAGCGCATCGGAGTCCGCCAGCTTAATTGCCGTCAGGTTCTTCGGATCCTGAATCTGGATCAGTGCGATGTCAGAGCGCGGATCTTTGCCGACCATCTTCGCGTCAAATTTACGCCCATCGCTCAGTTGGACTTTAATCACCGTGGCGTTATCCACCACGTGGTTGTTAGTCACAACATAGCCTTTCGCGGCATCAATAATAACGCCGGAACCCAGCGCCATAAATTTCTGCTGCTGACCCTGACCGCCGCCGTTACCCGCGCCCGGCGCGCCGCCCTGGCAGAATGGGGAACTCTGGAACGGAGAACCGTCCTGGCAGAACGGGGAGTTATCTCCAAAGAACTGCTGGAAATTACGCGGCATACGCGGCGTATTCACCGTCGTGCTCCCCTCGACGTTAATACTCACCACCGATGGCATCACTTTTTCGAGCATCGGGGCCAGGCTTGGCATCTGTTGAGCAGTCGTTGCTGAAGACGCTGTCTCAGCCGCCGTTGCAGACAGGGGAGACAACGCCAAACCTAAACTCAGAGCCAGTGCACTCATTGCTAATGTGGTTTTTTTCATGTGTTTCGTTCTCGATTAACAGATAACGCAAAATTGCTGTACACGTCAGAGTCGTTTTATAGCGCTAAGTTCCGGAGTAAACTTTAAGGAAAAAGTAAAATTTTATTGTCCGTCTTTACAAATGCGTGTTTATTGCTCTACAGCCATCAAACGGCGATATTCATCCCAGGCATACAAGTCAGTCATCCCGCTGATATAATCCTGGATCAGGCGGCAGCGATAATAATATTCCAGTACCGGGAACTCGGCAGAATCCGATGATATTTTACTGACCACTTCGACATAAGCAAGTCGATGGCGGGTAGAGAGCTTTTGAAATAAACGCGACTCAATGGGGAACTGTTTTAATCTTTCATTTTTCACCAGCGCACAAAAATCAGCGAGCGTCATCTTTAATAACGGCTGATAGATCTCCAGCAGACCACTGATCACCCGATAGCCCTGCAATTCCAGCTGTTCGACATCAGGATGACTAAACACATGTTTCATCGCCACATTTTTATAGACCCCTAGCAATCGGCTGAAGCTGCTGGCGTCTTCCAACAGAGCATGATTAAAGCTACCTTCAAAAATCTGCGGCAAATTATCAATAAAACGCTGCGCGGCGTAGGGCACCAGTTTATTCAGCGTGTTGACCCGCAAATACATAAAGAACTGATCTTCCGTACTGCGGCTTAATGTATTTGAGCGCGATTTTTCCCACGCGTTCTCTACAACCTGACTAAACAGGGAACCTTTTTCATGCTGGCCCCAGGCCTCATACAGATGATGATAGAGTTGCTCGACGCTGAAGATCCTTTTTTCCACGGCATCTTCGAGATCGGCCACGCAATAAGAGATATCATCGGCAGCCTCCATAATCCAGGTTAACGGAAAACGACTGTAAGGTGCTAATAATAATTCTTTACGTAACCGCTCAATATACGGTTCCTCGGAAAGATAATAGCCCGGCTTCTTCATTAAGTAGTTATGCGTCGCGGGCGTATCGCCTCGCCACCATGCCGGACGGGTATATTTTAAAATACCGCCGACCTGCGCCCAGGTCAGATTCATGCGCATCAAGGTATGCACCAGGCGAATACCCTGTGCATTACCTTCAAAATGACACAGGTCCTGACGCACCTTGCGGCGAACGTCATTGAGCGACTCTTCGCCTTCACGCAAACGTAGCGCAGCCACCTGGCAGCGATCGTCACTTAGAGGCTGGCTTTCCGCATCAGCAGGGAAAAGTCGCTGGCGAAACCAGTCGTTAATCGCCGCTTCACCAAAGTGACCAAACGGCGGATTACCGATGTCATGCATCAGGCAGGACATTTCGACAACGCTTTCAAAAGGGCCGGTTAATTCATCCAGGCCATACTGCTCCAGCAGCTTCAGCTCTTTCAGTCGGCTGAGGATCTCTTTAGCGATGTAGCGCCCAACCTGCTGAACTTCCATCGAATGCGTAAGACGCGTGCGCACAGCGGCGTTACGTTCCAGCGGAAAGACCTGGGTTTTTTGCTGCAGTCGGCGAATTGCCGGAGAATTGATAATACGTCCACGATCGCTTTCAAAAATTCGCAGGATCTCATGCTCAGACTTTACGCCCTGCGGCGAACGGTAACGACGATGCCAGTTTATTTTTTTTCGAAAATCGATCTGTGCCATGCCCTCTCCCGCCTGAGAAATGCGCTACCCCTTAAGCGCATGATAGACTATGCCCTCAAATCTGGCTTATCGCGAGTAAATCTATGAAAATCGGCATCATTGGTGCAATGGAAGAAGAAGTTACGCTGCTGCGTGACAAAATCGAAAACCGTCAGACAATCACCCTCGGCGGTTGTGAAATTTATACCGGCCAACTGAACGGTACTGAGGTTGCATTGCTGAAATCGGGCATCGGTAAAGTGGCTGCGGCGCTGGGTGCAACGCTGCTGCTCGAACGCTGCAAGCCGGATGCCATCATTAATACCGGTTCTGCGGGCGGCCTGGCCTCTACGCTGAAGGTCGGCGACATCGTAGTTTCTGACGAAGCGCGCTATCACGATGCCGATGTCACCGCGTTTGGCTATGAATTTGGTCAACTCCCTGGCTGCCCGGCAGGTTTTAAAGCCGATCCTGCGCTTATCGCCGCGGCAGAATCCTGCATCGCAGAACTCAACCTGAACGCCGTTCGTGGGCTTATCGTCAGCGGCGATGCCTTCATTAATGGCTCTGTCGGCCTGGCAAAAATTCAGCACAACTTCCCGCAGGCGATTGCCGTAGAAATGGAAGCTACCGCAATTGCCCATGTGTGCCACAACTTTAACGTCCCGTTCGTGGTGGTTCGCGCCATCTCTGACGTTGCCGATCAGCAGTCCCACCTGAGCTTTGACGAGTTCCTGGTTGTTGCCGCGAAACAGTCAAGCCTGATGGTTGAAACGCTGGTACAGAAACTGGCGCATGGCTAAATTCATCTCCAGGGCGCTGGTCGCCCTGCTTTGTACTCTACCTGCGTGGCTTTACGCCGCACCGCGCGTGGTTTCCCTCTCCCCTGCTAACACCGAACTCGCCTTTGCCGCTGGCATTACGCCCGTTGGCGTCAGCAGCTACTCAAACTATCCGCCCGAGGCCAAAAATATTGAAGAGGTCTCCACCTGGCAAGGCATGAATCTGGAACGCATTGTGGCGCTCAAACCGGATTTAGTCATCGCCTGGCGCGGAGGCAATGCCGAGCGGCAGGTGAATCAGCTAACCGCCCTGGGAATTAAGGTCATCTGGGTGGATGCCGTCACTATCGAGCAGGTTGCCGATGCGCTACGCCAGTTGGCACCGTGGAGCCCCAAGCCGGAGCAGGCAAACCAGGCTGCGCAAACGTTGCTTGATGAGTATGCTTTACTAAAATCTGAGTATGCCAACAAACCGAAAAAACGGGTGTTTCTCCAGTTTGGGGCGAATCCTTTGTTTACCAGTGGAAAAGGTTCCATTCAACACCAGGTTCTTGAGGTATGCGGCGGAGAAAACATCTTTGGCGGCAGTCGGGTTCCCTGGCCACAGGTTAGCCGTGAGCAGGTACTGGCAAGAGCCCCCCAGGCAATCGTGGCCACCGGAGGTTCGGGTGAAACTCTTAAAATTGAGCAATACTGGGGAGAACAGCTAAAAATCCCGGTTATTACCCTCAATAGTGACTGGTTTGAACGCGCGAGCCCGCGTATTATCCTCGCCGCAAAACAACTCTGTAATGCGCTTTCACAAGTGAAATAGAGCCTGCCTGTCGGGCTCTCAGTGGGGATTCGACAATGCTCGTCTATTGGCTTGATATTGTAGGCACTGCGGTATTTGCTATCTCTGGCGTATTACTGGCCGGGAAATTACGTATGGACCCGTTCGGCGTGCTGGTCCTCGGGGTTGTTACTGCTGTCGGCGGCGGCACGATCCGCGATATGGCACTGGATAACGGGCCGGTATTCTGGGTTAAAGATCCCACCGATCTGGTAGTGGCGATGATCACCAGCATGCTGACGATCCTGCTGGTACGTCAGCCACGACGAATACCTAAGTGGATCCTTCCTGTGCTGGATGCCGTTGGTCTGGCGGTGTTCGTCGGCATTGGCGTCAATAAGGCATTTCTCGCCGGAACCGGTCCGCTGGTGGCGATTTGTATGGGGGTCATTACCGGCGTCGGCGGCGGGATTATTCGCGACGTGTTAGCACGTGAAGTACCGATGATTTTACGTACAGAAATCTATGCCACGGCCTGCATTATCGGCGGTATTGTCCACGCAACCGCGTTTTATACCTTCGCGATACCGCTGGAAAACGCCAGTATGATGGGGATGGTCGTCACGCTGATTATTCGTCTTGCCGCCATTCGCTGGCACTTAAAGCTACCGACGTTTGCATTGGATGATAACAGCAGATAGCAAAAAGCCGTGTCATTAACACGGCTTTTTCATTCTCGCATAATTAAATGCTGAAAGAAGAACCACACCCGCAGGTGCTTTTGGCGTTCGGGTTGGTCACCACGAAGCGGGAACCTTCCAGACCTTCGGTATAGTCAACCGCACCGCCCACCAGATACTGCAGGCTCATCGGGTCAACCACCAGGCCAACGCCCTGCTTCTCAATGGTCATATCGCCATCGTTCACCTGATCATCAAAGGTGAAACCATACTGGAAACCGCTGCAACCACCGCCGGTGATATACACGCGTAATTTCAGATTCGGGTTATCTTCGTCAGCGATCAGGCTTTTTACTTTATTGGCTGCTGCTTCAGTAAATTGCAGTGGCAGCGCTACATCATCACTCATATTTTGCTCCAAACGACATTGGCAATTGGGCAAATTATAACCCAATGGTTAAGGCCATTATCTAATACCCTGGTATTTCGTTCAAGTATTCTCGCCCGCAGCGGTACTCTGGCTTTTCGCCGCCTGCTCCGCTTCCTGTTTTGCCAGTGTACGGGCAAGGATAGTCGAGTATAGCGGCTTTCCGCCCATAAATTGGGCTAATAGTGTTGCGCCAAGACAGGTAATAATCATTGGCAAAATGAGCTGATAGTTATCGGTCATTTCCAGCACCAGTATAATGCCCGTTAACGGCGCGCGCACCGAGGCCGCCAACAATGCCCCCATTCCTGCAATGGCGAACGTCCCGGCCTCCAGATGATACTGGGGAAAAGAGGCCGCCGCAGCCATGCCGAACGCAGTACCCAGCAATGTCCCTAGCGCCAGCATCGGGGCAAAGATCCCGCCAGGCGCACCGGACGAGAAGCACAGCAGCGTGGTAATAACCCGGGCAATAAAGATAAACAGCAGTAAACCAACGCTGAAATTCCCTGCCGCGGCAATAGGGATCAGGTTAAACCCGCCACCAGCCGCTTCAGGTGTAATTAAACCAAGAATCCCGCACAGGCCACCGATCGCCCCGCCCATCAGCACCCATTTTTTGAGATCACCGCCGTGGAAACGCTGGAACATATCCTGAGTACGCAGCACCATGGTGTTGAACAATGGCCCGACGCAGCCAAAAATAATCCCCAGGACCAAGTACAACCACAGGGTATTCACCGGCGCATTGGAGAGCTTCCCAACCTCAATAATGGGGGCTTCGCCGTTGAAAATACGGAACACAATGCTCGACATGATAACGCCGGTAAACACGGCTTTGATCGACACGAGGTTGTAGCGAAACTGCGGACGCATCTCTTCAAGAATGAACAGGATGCCCGCCAACGGCGCATTGAACGCCGCCGAAAGACCCGCAGCCGCACCGGTTGCCAGCAGGGTATGTCGCGCTTCGGCGCTACGCATACGGAATACATCCAGCACCATGCGCCCGATGTTACCGCCTATTTGCACCGTCGGCCCTTCGCGTCCGAGCACCATACCGGCCCCCAGCGTCCCCATACCGCCGATAAATTTCACCGGCAGTACGCGCCACCAGCGCACAGGACGCAGCTCTTCCAGCGCGCCTTCAATCTCAGGGATCCCCGAACCACCAGCTTCCGGCGCAAATTTACGCACCAGAAAATAGCCAACCATGGCCAGCAACGCCGAGAGAATAAACGCCAGCGGCCACAGCAGAATGGCATGATCGGCAACCTGCACCAGTGCACCGATGCGCAGGTTCTGTACCCAGGTCACGGATTTCTCAAACGCCACGCCCACCAACCCGGTCACGGTTCCAACCACCGCTGCCATCAACAGGATCGCAAGCGGCGTTTTGTCCCGATCAAGAAGTCGACGGATCTGATCCCTGCGCCGCAAACGCACAATTTGCTGTGCTTCAAAAGAGGGAGTGTCTGTTTTCATCAGATGATCATTAATTGGTAATACAAATACGGAGTCGGCATTCTACTCGCTCATTTTGTGAAAATCCCCTGCAAATCGTATTGTTTCAAATGCGCAAAACTTTCATAACCTTCGCTGAATAACTAGAATAGCCCGCATTCACTTTTTCTACGAACCAGGACTCCATCCATGAGTAAGTCTGAAAACCTCTACAGCGCAGCACGCGAACTTATCCCCGGCGGCGTAAACTCCCCTGTTCGCGCCTTTACCGGCGTGGGTGGCACTCCGCTGTTTATCGAAAAAGCCGACGGCGCGTATCTGTATGACGTCGATGGTAAAGCCTACATCGATTACGTCGGCTCCTGGGGTCCAATGGTACTGGGTCATAACCATCCGGCGATCCGTAATGCGGTGATTGAAGCCGCAGAGCGTGGCTTAAGCTTCGGCGCACCGACCGAGATGGAAGTGAAAATGGCGGCATTGGTCACCGAACTCGTGCCAACCATGGATATGGTGCGCATGGTCAACTCCGGTACCGAAGCAACGATGAGTGCCATTCGTCTGGCGCGTGGCTTCACCGGCCGCGATAAAATCATCAAATTTGAAGGCTGCTATCACGGCCATGCCGACTGCCTGCTGGTCAAAGCCGGTTCCGGCGCGCTGACGCTGGGCCAGCCGAACTCCCCGGGCGTTCCGGCAGATTTTGCGAAACATACCCTCACCTGTACCTATAACGATCTGTCCTCGGTGCGTGCGGCATTCGAGCAGTATCCGCAGGAGATTGCCTGCATCATCGTCGAGCCGGTCGCAGGTAATATGAACTGCATCCCGCCGCTGCCGGAATTCCTGCCGGGCCTGCGTGCATTGTGCGACGAGTTCGGTGCGCTGTTGATCATCGATGAAGTGATGACCGGTTTCCGCGTCGCGCTGGCTGGCGCGCAGGATTACTACGATGTCGTACCGGACCTGACCTGTCTGGGTAAAATCATCGGTGGCGGGATGCCCGTTGGCGCATTCGGCGGTCGTCGCGATGTGATGGACGCGCTGGCACCAACCGGACCGGTTTACCAGGCGGGAACGCTGTCCGGTAACCCGATTGCGATGGCAGCAGGATTCGCCTGTCTGAACGAAGTCGCTCAACCGGGGATTCATGAGACGTTAGATGACCTCACCACCCGTCTGGCGGAAGGTCTGCTGGAAGCAGCCGAGGAAGCCAATATTCCGCTGGTGGTAAACCATGTGGGCGGGATGTTCGGGATTTTCTTCACTGATGCCAAAACTGTGACCTGCTATCAGGACGTGATGGCGTGCGACGTCGAGCGCTTCAAGCGTTTCTTCCACATGATGCTGGATGAAGGGGTTTATCTGGCACCGTCCGCGTTTGAAGCGGGCTTTATGTCCGTGGCGCACAGTGTAGAAGATATCAATAACACTATCGACGCCGCGCGCCGGGTGTTTGCGAAGCTGTAATCCATTCGCCTCGCTCGTCAAGGCGAGGCGTTTACATTACCGGCTCTGCTTTCTCAACAAATAGATAAAGTACGGCGCACCAATAAACGTCGACAGTAATCCCGCCGGGATCTGATACGGAAACAGCACCATTCGCCCACACCAGTCGGCAAACACCAGCAATACCCCACCCGCCAGCGCCGAAATCACCATATGTGGCATAGTCCGCCGAAAACCTAACATCCGTGCAATATGCGGTGCCATCAGCCCGACAAAGCTCAACGGCCCAATCGTCATGGTAGCCGTCGCGGTCAGACCCGCAGCCAACATCAGCAAACCAACACGCGACGGCGTCAATGCCATTCCCACCGCCCGCGCCGTATCACCGCCCAGCGGTAAAATCGTCAACCAACGACGGCACAATGGCGTGGTAGCCAGCAGAATCACCATCACGATTCCGGTACGTAAAACCTGCTCACCAGTGGCGTTGTAGGTCGAGCCGGAGATCCAGGTCAGCACGCTTGCCATGCGCGGATCGCCGCTGGCCTGCAGCATCATCAGCAGCATAGTGAAAGCGGTACTGAGCGCCATCCCTGCCAGCAGCATGCGGTGCGGCGAAAAGCCCCCGCGCCCTGCAGCAATCATAATGATAAGCAGAGTGACCGCCGCTCCAAGGCTCCCGGCCGGCAGCAGCCAGCCAAAGGCGTTGCCGGGCACCAGAAATAGCATCAGTACGACGCCAAACGCCGCACCGGAGCTAATCCCCAACACTTCCGGGCTGGCCATCGGGTTACCGGTCAGACGCTGAATAATACAGCCCGCCACCGCCAGCATCACCCCGGCAATCAGCGCCGCCAGAATACGTGGCCAGCGCCAGGGCATCAGTTCGTCCAGCATCGCGCCGCTGGCCCAGGTCCAGCCATGGGCATCACGACCAAACGCGAGCGCCACAATAACGGCCAGCAGCAATATCACGCCGCCCACCAGCGCAAACATCAGCACGTTCTGGCGTTCAGCGGCAACATGGTTGCTGACATTCATATCCGGCGCACTCATGCTGCGCAAGCGTGGCAGCAGCCACAGCAGCAGCGGTGCGCCAATCAGCGCAGTCACCGAACCGGTGGAGACTTCCATCCACACGCGGGTCAGCCACAGAATAATTTGATCGGAAAGCCAGAGGATCAGTGCACCAATTAGCGGGGCTAGCATCAGACGCGCCAACAAACGCCGCGCGCCGAGCATTTTCGCCAGCAGCGGTGCAAACAGGCCGATAAAACCGATAATCCCCACCGCGTTAACCAGCAAGGCACTCAGCACAATCGCCAGCGTTAATGCCGCCAGCCGCGCCAGCGACAGCGCCAACCCAAGGTTGCGCGCCACGCCGTCATCCAGCCCCAT
Source organism: Citrobacter sp. FP75 (assembly GCF_018342065.1). GTDB lineage: Bacteria > Pseudomonadota > Gammaproteobacteria > Enterobacterales > Enterobacteriaceae > Citrobacter. The sequence continues at coordinate 49,433 of NZ_JAFDOE010000005.1, forward strand.
CAGCGTCATCGGGCGCAGTAGCAGCAGCGTCAGCATCACGCCGCCCAGCAACTGAGGCCACAGACGCTGTACGCCGCTCCAGTCGGTTTGCGTGAGCGTTCCGCTGCTCCACAAAAACATGCTTTGCAGCTGATCGTGGTGGAAAAGAACCATCAGCTGGTTAATCGCGCCGCAGTACAGACTCACCACCAGACCGGCGAGGATCAGCGTCACGGGTGACAGACGCTTGCCCCAGGCAACGCCGAACACCAGCGCTCCGACGATACACGCCCCGGCCAGCGCCGCAAATTGCGTGGTCAGCGCACCAGGGATCGCCCACAGCGTAGTGAGCGTAATGCCCAGTTGCGCACCGGTTGCCACACCCAGCGTGGTCGGTTCTGCCAGCGGGTTACGCAATACCTGCTGAAATAACACGCCAACCAGACCCAGCCCTGCACCGACCAGTAATGCAATCGCCAGTCGTGGTAGCAAGCTGTAATGGAAAATCATCTGCTCGATGATATCGATATTCGGCGACCAGATAGCCTGTGACCACTGGCTGCGCGGTAGAGCAACGGAGAAGTTAACCCAGGTGAGCCAGCAGGCAGCAACAAACAGAACCGCCAGCAGGAGGGTTGGGAACAGCGCAATTCGTTTACTCACGCTTTGCCTCCCAGCGCATTATCCAGAATGCGGGCAAAATGCATCGCCGAGAGCGTTGCGCCATAAAACCAGACGGCAGGTACACGCTGAAAACGTCCGCTCCGGACAAACGGCATCGCCTGCCACAACGGCGTAGACATAAGCGCAGCCATCTCTTTATCGTTGCCGTGGTCAAAGCACAATACATCGACATCCTTATAAGCAGCCAGACGGTCAATGCTCACGGCTGTGCTGCCCCAAAAGTTTGTCTCTCCCTGCCAGGCGTTGGGGATCCCGTATTCGTCCAGTACCTCCTGGAACAGACTGTTTGGACCAAACACCAGCATATGCCGCGAATCAAGCAGGGATGTCAGGAGTACGGGACGCGCGCCACGTTGAATGAAGTGCGGTTTCAGGCTGGCGATAAAACGATCGTACTCGGTCAGGTGGCGTTCAGCAGAGGCTTGCAGATTGAACAATTGCGCCATTTCCTGCAGCGATTGTCGCGCAACGGCCAGCGGCTTTTTACCGTCACTGAAGTTAAATCCCCGGCCAGGCGCAATCCGCGCCAGCTTTTCGGGAGAAGGACCATAGCCTGCCGACCACAGCAGAAATGAGGGCTTCATTTCGGTCAGCAGTTCGAGATTGGGTTCCGTGCGTAGCCCAACGTCAATCACCGAATCCGGCAGCGGGGGCTCACTGACCCACAGCTTGTAGTTAGGGATATCCGCGATGCCATACGGCGTAATACCCAGCGCCAGCAACAGTTCTACCGGTAGCCATTCCAGCGCCACAATGCGCTGCAGATCAACCGCCGCAGCGTGCGCCGTATTCATCCGCCACAGCAGCGGTGACAGCGCCATCGCTGCAAGCAGCCGTCGACGGGTGATATGATGTAATCCATCCATTAATAGACAAAACTCACGGGTGCGGCACCAGCCGGATGCGGCAAAATGCCCATCGGGATGCCATAAATCAGTTCCAGGGTTTCGCTGCGCATAAGTTCAGCTGGCGCCCCCTGAGCAATCATTTCGCCACCGCGCAGCGCCACCAGATAATCGCAGTAGCGGGCCGCCATGTTGATATCATGCAGTACGGCAATCACCGTCAGTCCACGCTGCTGGCTTAAGCGATGCACCAACGCCAGCACATCAACCTGATGCGCAATATCCAGCGCGGAGGTCGGTTCATCAAGCAGCAGACAGCGGCTGTCCTGCGCCACCAGCATGGCAATCCACGCGCGCTGGCGTTCCCCTCCGGAGAGGCTATCAACCAGACGATGCGCCAGCGGTTTTAAGCCGACCAGCGAAATCGCTTCTTCCACTTTCTCTCTATCAGCCACTCCAAAACGTCCCAGCGCCCCGTGCCACGGATAACGACCAATCGCCACCAGCTCGCGCACCGTCATCCCTTCCGCCTGCGGCAGTTGCTGCGGTAAATAGGCGACCTTACGGGCAAACGCTTTGCTGCTCCAGTTCTCCAGCGGCTGCTCGTCGAGCAAAATATCGCCTTCCGACGGAGGCTGATGACGTCCCAGCATTTTCAATAAGGTCGATTTACCGGAGCCGTTATGACCGATAAGGCCGGTTACTTTTCCCACGGGAAACGTTAACGAGAGGGGATGCAAAAGCGTGCGGCCAGGCACACGAAAGGAGACGTTACTCAACGCAAAAGTGGTGTCGGGATGGGATCTGTTTTCCTGCATAGCAGCCAACTTGTAAAACGGGCACGCAAAGCGTGCCCAAAAATAAATTAGAAACGGAAGGTTGCAGTTGCAACGACCTGACGTTCTGCGCCCCAGAAGCAGCCATAGGTATTGAAGCAGCTGGCGACGTACTCGCGATCAAACAGGTTGTTCACATGCAGCGCCACGTTGGAGCCCGCCATACCAACGCGAGCCAGATCGTAACGTACTAACGCATCCACCAGCGTATAGCTCCCCACTTTGAAGGAGTTTGCCGGGTCGCCATAGCTGGAGCCAGTATAACGAACGCCAGTACCCAACGTCAGCCCGGAAAGCGCACCATCATAGAGGGTGTAATCGCCCCACAGTGATGCCATGTGTTTTGGCACCTGCGCAGGCGTATTGCCTTTGTAGTTGGTGTCGGTGGTGTATTCCGCATCGGTATAGGTATAAGAGCCGACAACGTTAACACTGGCAGACAGCGCCGCTTTCGCTTCAATTTCTACACCGCGAGAACGAATTTCACCGCCTTCCACTGACCAGAACGATCCGTTCGGGTCGGCCATCAGATTGTTGGTTTTGGTCAACTGATAGACAGCACCGGTGATCACGATTGGACGATCGTTCGGCACGTACTTCAAGCCAGCTTCGTACTGCTTACCTTTGGACGGCGCAAAGATATTACCGCTTTCCCCGGTCTGGGAAGCCGGTTCAAACGACTCGCTGTAGCTGAAATACGGTGTCACACCGTTGTCGAACAGGTAGTTAACACCGCCACGCCAGGTGAATTGCTTATCATCGCGGGAATCCGTAACGCCAGAAACACGGTTCAGAGAGTCCTGTTTAGCCCAGTCGTAACGACCGCCCAGAGTAACCAGCACCTTATCCCACTGCATCTGATCCTGCGCATACAAGCCAGTCTGTTTCTGTTTGTTCAGCACTTTGTAAGGACCTGAAGGGCCTGGGTGTGAACCAAAATCGAAGTCGCTGCGGTCAAGATTATAGATGTCGGACGGTGCAACAGAACCGGCATAACCAAACCAGGAGTCGATATCGTTACGCATGCGCATAAAATCAACGCCGGTTAACAGCGTGTGATCGACATCAGCAGTCGCGAACTTGCTTTGCAACTGGGTATCAACAGCGAAATTCTGCAATTTCTCATTATCGATAACGTACTGACGGGTCAGCGTGTGATCCCAGTCGGACTGAGGAACGCTGGCGCAAGGACTGTTAGCCGGATCCTTGGTATAGAGCGGATCGGAGCACATACCGTAGCCATACACGCTGTTCTGCGAGACCTTATTTTGCGCGTAACGCAGGTTCTGACGCACGGTAAAGGTGTCGTTAAATTCGTGGTCGAAGCTGTAGCCCACCATCTTCTCGTTACGAGAATAGGTATTGTTGTTCGCCCCTTCGTTGAAATCGGTAGGCAGACGCTTGCCGTTCGGCAGCTCAGTCACCGTCCCCTCTTTCGGCAGCCAGCCGTAATAACCAGTCTCTGGCTCGTTCTGGAAGTAAGAGAGGAAAGTGAAATTCGTCTTATCATCCGGACGCCATGAGAAAGACGGTGCGATAGCATAACGCTGCTCTTCCGCGCCCTGCTGCTGGGCATTGGCGGAACGCGCCAGGCCGGTTAGGCGGTATGAGTATACGCCGTCATCATCCAGCGCATCGCTGAAATCAAAACCGGTCTGGAACAGGCTGTCGGTGCCCATCTTGAACTGAATTTCTTTCAGTGGTTCTGTCGTTGGGCGCTTGCTGACCATGTTCAACAAACCGCCTGGGTTACTTTTTCCGTAGAGAACGGAAACCGGACCGCGCATGACTTCGGCACGCTCCAGCATATACGGATCGATCACTGCATCATTGTAGAAATTACCCTGCATTTTCAGGCCATTCAGATAGTTATTCTGACTTTGGCCATCGGCAGCGAAGCCACGGATGATCAGGTAATCATACGTATTTGATGCTCCACGGGTACCCACCGCCACACCTGGCGTGTAGCTGAGCGCCTCTTTAACTGATTTCGGCTGATGCAACGCCATCTCTTCGGCGGTGACCACTGAAATAGACTGAGGAACTTTTTGAATCGGTGTGTCGGTTTTGGTCGCCGTCGCTGACTGACGAGCAGCAATCGTCGCCGCGGGGCCCCATGCGCTTTCTTGTGCGGCAGGCGCTGCAGTTACGGTGATGGTTTCTTCTTTCGGGTCAACCGCCGCCTGTGCATAGACAGACATGCCGCTAACCGCTGTGGCTACTACCACTGCGATTTTGCGCAGCGAAGAGTTTGGCTTAGCAGTTTTAAGACGCGCCATTGGTATTTCTCTGATGAAAGTGAATGATAACGTAAACGAGAATTATTATTATAACGGCAGCATAATATTCGAAACGCTGGCGAGATAGCAAGCAATACGCGTCCCTACTAAAACTAAGGGGTTAAGAAATAACCAGATGAAAAGAATGGGTTAATAAATTAGGCTAAAATGTTAGTACACAGCCAACCCGCCGAAGCGGGCGTAAAAAATTAACGGTAAAAGACTTCAAAGGTTGCCACCGCATCCACTTTTCCGGCATTGATATTACCGGTTTTGATGTAGCGCGCCTTCAGCGGGATTTCCGCCACTTCATTCGCGCTGGTGCTGCTCACCGCGGTGTAGGTCTGACCAAAACTCAGCACATTATCGTTCTTGTCCATAATCTGAATACCCACACCGCTGGCAGCGCTGTCTCCACTGGCGATATCCAAAATATTACCCTCTGTAACACCTGTTGAACCTGCACTGTTGAACTGATAATCGATTTGCGTACCTGCCCGACAATCTGATATTGCAATTTTGAAACTGTCATCAGTCAGCACCTCTGAATATTGGCTATTAAGGTTATTGACGTTAATTGTTTTCAGCGGTACGTAAATATTTTTTTCCGCCAGGTTACAGGTATTGGTCTGGATATGGATACTGGTGGGCGATACCAGTAGCTGAGCCACCACCTCTTTCCCCCATTTATCTGCTGCCGTCAGGCTGGAGGTATCAAGGTAGCCGTCTTCAACATCATCCGTCACGACCAACTGGAGTGTCGCATAATACGTTGTATGAATTGTGCTCCACCCACTGGAGCCATAGCTATAAAAATGCATAGGGGTGACGATATAGGTTGAGTTAAAGGAGGGCGTTTTATCCCGCGCTTCCGCCATGCGGATACCAATTCCCGGAACGTTGGTCTGGTAAACACCTTCCAGCACCCCATTACGGGCATCCGCAGCGGTTAACGTCACATAGCCTTTGTTTTTATTGCCGGTGCTCTGGCACTCCATATCAACCAGGGCGCTATTAATGCTCTCCTCATAAATAATCGTACCAACCGGTGTGTCAGGCTCTACTTTGATGCTTGCCGGAAGCTGAAAGGTCATTGCGCCATTTTCCGGGGAATTTCCGGTACATGTTGTGGTGGCATAAACAGGCGCTGCCGCACCCGCTAAAATCACCATAATCAAAATAGCCCTGAAAATATTGTTATTCCCTTTATTCATATCTGACAATTTCCCTATTGATAAGCCATCTTCCGTTATTGGCAATTAACCGTAGCAGTGAAAATTCCCGCGCCCACATTCTCAGGCACACTTACGCTGCCCATACATTTCGTCAGTGCCGTGTTTCCCCATTGAACCTCAAAGCGCTGCGTTCCTTTTAGACCCGTGACGTACACTTCACCCTCGTCACCCACGATCGATGTCGTACCGTCCATACTTAACAGAGCGCCAAAAGGAACCACGTTCTGACCATGTTTTAATGTCAGCAATGCACGTTTGCCTGAGCGAGCAGTAAAATCAGCCTTCACGACGGCCCCTTTTGTCGGGGTCGTATCCAGAGAAGCATCCTGAATATCAATATCGTCTCGTCCCTGAGTATTCACAGTAATAGTATTACGGCGATAATTGGTTAAAGTCGGCACAATGGCATTGCCCCAATAATCGGTGTAAACCCCCTGGGAGTTTTGTATTTTTACATTATCGCCATCGGTAATGTGCACAATGGCAAAAGCATCCTGAATGGATTGTCCCAGCGTGATCCCCTGCGAATGCGCAACAACGGAACCCTGAGCGCTATAACCCCACTGCTTACTGTCTTTTTGATAACTGTAATTGGTGCTGAATTCGCCAACCGATGCCCGATAGCGAGAAGAGAGATACGCACCGTAGCCAACATTGTTGTCAGTATAGGTTTGCTGGAGGTTGTAATTTAAATTGTTATCTTCCAGTAGCGTCCCACTGACGCCAACCTGATGCGAGCTATTACCTTTTTTGGAACTCGTCAGGTTATATGTTCCCCAGGCGTTCGCCAGCCAACGCGAAAGTGGAACGTTAATTGAGACAGAAAATTGCTGATCGTTATCGGTCGATGGCGTTTTCGTCAGGCTGTAATTCAGCGACCAGTTAACGCCTTGCCAGCTGCTGCTGTAACCCAGGCTGACGCTGCGCTCATGGCCATCCATTCCCCAGTAATCTTGCTGATAAGCGTTGGCGTATACCGATCCCCAGCTCTGTAACGACTGAGAAAGATTAAGCTGCAGTCGGCTGCGACGGTTATAGCTATCGCGATAGCTGTAGATACTGTCGTCATCATAGGTGTTATTACGCTGATCCAACGCCTCCTGGAAGGTATAAAACCCGGAAGTGGAATAGCGATAGCTGGCCAGCGTCACTGTGGTATCTGTCAGCGGAAAATCTTTCGCGTACTGCGCGCGCCATGACTGACCATTCGCATCCGCGCGTTCGTCGTCAAATGACGTTCGCGCCGCCGTCAGATCCATCGACAGCGAACCAAAATCCCGTAAGTCGGCGCCGATGCCAACCAGTCCGGCGCGATATATCGACGCGCCCTGCATGCCGCCGTAAGATGTAATGCCGTAAGGCAAACCGTAAATAAGCGTCGCCTGACTGAATCCCGGCTCTTCGCCACTGTCGACATCCCGGTATTTCCCTGCCGCCAGACTGTATTTTAGCGAACCTTCGCGTTGCATAATGGGAACAGAGGAACTGGCCTGAATAAAGCTCCTTTCGGTTCCATCCGCTTCTGTAACGGTGACTTCCAGATCGGCCCCTGCCGTCACTTGCGTTAAATCGCGAATTTCAAACGGCCCGGGTGAGACGTTGGTCTGATATACGGTGTAACCATTTTGCCTAATGGTCACTTTAGCATCGCTGCTGGCAATGCCATGAACAACCGGCGCAAACCCCTGTAGCCCACTGGACTGCATGCTGGTATCGCTCTCCAGCTTAATCCCAGTCATTTGTACGCTGTCGAACAATTCGCCATTGGTATAGGTTTGCCCTACCTGAAGTTGACTACGTAGCTGTTTGACATCGCGTTCAAGCGTCGTGCTAATTGATTGCCAACCACTATCATTCCCCCAGTTGCTGGTGTTTCGCAAACGCCAGGGGCCAATATTCACACCTGAACTTAGACTTGCCCAGCGAGAAATATTATCAAGGTCGCTTGATTGCTGACGCGAGCCCGAAATGTAGTAACTGGTCCACAGCGCTGGAATACCATCATCCCAAAAAACGGGATTGCTTCCGCTCGAAACTTGCCGATTACGGTAGATCTGAGGAATACGTAATTGCAGTACCTGGGTTTCCGGGCTGAAGTCATAGCTTGCATCCGCGATATATTCACTGATATCGCCTAGCGGTGTATTTTCATTAACATGGCTCAATGCCGAAACAGTATCAACTTTAACGCCAAACTCGCGTAATTCCGCTTTAGTCAATTGCGGAATCAATTTACGATTATCTTTTGAAAGGAGATAATTTAAATTTCGTTTATCAATGCGATCCTGAGCCCAGACAATCGACGTTAAATAACGTCCTGGAGATAAACCATTATGACGTAAATAAGCCTCAAGCGCGCCAGTATTCTCCAGCGGCGTCCCCGTTTCCAGCGCGCTGAGATTGAAATAATCGTCAGCATAAGCAGAACCGCTGGCCATCAATATAGCGAGTGTCAGCGAATTGAATGCAAAAAGACGGACAATGTGATGAGAAGACATAAACGCCCCCCGAGATAAATCGCCAGCCGATTTACATTGACTGCTTACGCTGTCCTGTCTCTGAACCGAAATCATTAATAGCGGTCCAGACAACGTCCCCTTTTACTGCCGATGGCAGCGGAAAACGCTGCTCACCAAATGGAGCGACCATCATGGTTAATGCCGAGGGGGAATGTTGCTCCGATGCAGCCTTAACTACTTTCCCCGCCACCGTTAACTGTCCAAAGGTGATGTAGAAGGGCGTTGGGTTTTTTACGACTAACTGGTTTTGACTGCGGCTAAATTGCAACGATTGCCAGGCCATTTTTGCCTCGTCTTCTGTCAATGAAGCCGGGCGATAAAACAGTTTTAATTTAGTTTTAATGGCAAATTGTAACGTGTTCTTGTCACGCAATTCCTCCGGGATCGCTGCAACAGATTTGATGTTCGCCATAAATAATGACTCACGATCCTGAGGCAGTGTCGATTTATTACCGGTATAAACCACGTGCAGCAACGTCTGGCGATTTTCATCTAATTTATAAATTGGCGGTGTAATAATAAATGGCGCTTTACTGTCGTCAATATTACTGACCCAACTCTGTACCAGATAGCGCTTATCATTATCCTTGTTTTTTAATGCAATCTGAACTTCAGATTGGTTGGCCGGATATATAATTCGTGTGCCACCCACTACGACGCCAGCTTGAGCCGAATTTAATCCCGAGGTTAATATAAGTGTTAATGCTGTGATAAGTCGTTTCATCTTTCCATTCCATTGAAATACTGGCCCAGCCTGGGCCAGGTTATGATGATTAACGATAAAGCAGAGTATAGGTCGCTTGTGCGGTATAATCACCGGTAGTTGGTAACGTGCTACCAACCTGGATAACCTCAGCTTTATAATTAAAAACCACGCTGTCACCATTAGCCTTATTCAGTGCCGCTTCAGGATCTGAGCCATCAAATTTCACGTAGTTGCTGCTCCCTTCTGGAAGCATACGTACCCCGAGGTTTTGCGCAGTCCCTGTCGCCTGCAAGACTTCTTCGTCATACCCTGCAATACGCGTCCCATCAAATTTGATATTGAGATTGGCAATCGCGTCATCGCATTCCGTCAGTGTGATAGCAAAAGATTGCGTGTCGCCGACTTTCTTATCTTCGCCAAACGCAGTTTGTGAAAGGTTGTTAAACGTCACAGTACCGTTTGTCGCCGTACCGTTTACATCAACCACGCAACTATCGGGAAGAATTTTCCCATTAAACGTTACCGTCCCGGTATCAACGGCAAAAGCAGATGTTGCTACAGTTGCCAGTGCACTACTGACAAGCAACGAGATGATAATTTTTTTGCACATAACGTATTCCTTACATATGTTCACAAAAATCAACAGAAAAAATAGTTTAAGAATAATGAGGGGAAATAGAGGCTGGTTGGAGATGTCATTGCAACAACATCATTATAGATATAATATATCCGTGCCGATTTACTCAATGAGAGACAGTCCCTTTCCCTTACCTGCATACTCTACAAAACATACTGAATAAATGCTAACTCATACATTCACAAAACTTAATAAAAAATAAACCAACACATTGTTTTATATAAAATTAAATAAGAAACAATATTTTCTTAAGATTGCTTTAAGCTAATTTAAAAACATTCACCAAACAAATAATGAAACAACATCAGCATATAAAAATAGATTGATATTATGATTAACGGTCACCACCTGGCTGAAAACTTCCTACCATTCATAGTTACCCAATTATAAGAGACGGACGAAATTTACGCTGAATAATCAACATAGGGAATCAAAGGCGAAGTAAAAAAAGCGCGATTATAAGACAGTAAAAATCCCCGCACCAGGTCTGATTAACACAGCACTGATGCGGGAAGGAGTCGTTTTATTGAGATCAGTTACTACCAAACATATCCTTGATCCAACCTGCAACGCCGTCGCCGTCTTTCTTCTCTTGCTGCGACGGTTGTTGTTGTTGTTGCTGTTGTTGAGGCTGCGGCGGCGCCGACTGATCAAATGGGTTACCTGATTGCTGCTGCACCTCGCCTTGCTGACAGAGCGAATCTGGATCGCTGGTCCACACCGGAAGCGTACGCATCCCGCCGCTGCACACGAAGTTACCGTCGTAATCCACGCCCATATCTACAATATCTTCCGGCGGCGTCAGCGTGAGCGGCGTTGGCGTCTGGTTGGCCAGATAACGCTGGTAAATCGACATCGCCCCGCTCGCACCGTACAGCTTGGTTGGCTGGTTGTTATCACGGCCCACCCAGGTAATGGTCACCTGGCTGCCGTCAATCCCGGCAAACCAGGTATCCACGTTGTTGTTAGTGGTCCCGGTTTTCCCTGCCAGATGCAGTCCAGGATACTTCGCGCCAAGCTGACGCCCGGTACCACGCTGTACAACCTGCTGCATTGTCCACAGCGTCATATACGCCGCCTGTGCTGGAACGGCGCGCTCAGCCTGCGGGAAGCTCTGATACAGCACCGTACCGTCTTCGGCAATCACCGAACGCAGCGCCGATAGCGGCGCGCGGTTGCCGCCGCTGGCGATAGTCTGGAACGCCTGCGCGACTTCGATCGGCGTCAGGTTCAACGCCCCCAGCAGCATAGCAGGAACCGGATTCAGCTGATCTTTCGGCGCACCCAGTTTCACCCAGGTGTCGGTGACGGCAGGTAAGCCCAGCGCCATTCCCAGATTTACCGTCGGTACGTTCATGGAGCGCGTTAACGCATCCACCAGCATCACTTTGCCGCTTTCGCTGTAGCGACGGTCATCATTCTGCGGGGACCATACCTGACCGTTTGGCTGACGCAATGCAATCGGCGCATCGGCAATCCAGGTATTCAGGCGATACAGCTTCGGCTGGCTCAGGGCGGTCAGATAGGTCGCCGGTTTCGCCAGAGAACCAATTGAACGACGCGCCTGCATCGCGCGGTTGTAGCCCGCAAACTGCGGCTCTGCCCCGCCAACCATAGCGCGAACTTCACCACTGAAGCGGTCCACAACCACAATCGCCGTTTCCAGATCGCTCAGCTTACGCTGCTTCTTCAGCACCGGAATGCCTTCCACCGCCGCTTTTTCTGCAGCGTCCTGCGCCACGGAATCAAAGGTGGTGAAGATTTTCACGCCGGAGAGATCTTTAACTTTATCGCCCAGCTTCGCCTGTAGCTCCTGGCGAACCATCTGCATAAACGCAGGCTGCGGTGAAATCACCCCACCGCGCGGCTGCACACCTAGCGGACGCGCACTCAGCATGTCATACAGATCCTGGTCGATAATTTGCTGCTGCTGTAGCAGGCGCAGCACCAGGTTACGACGTTCCAGCGCCAGTTTCGGGTTACGCCACGGGTTGTAGATTGACGCCCCTTTCACCATTCCCACCAGCAGTGCCTGCTGATCGAGGCTCAGCTCTTCTACCGGACGGCCAAAGTAATACAGGCTCGCCAGCGGGAAACCGCGAATTTCGTTATCGCCGCTTTGACCGAGGTACACCTCGTTCATGTACAGCTCAAGGATCCTGTCTTTGCTATAACGCGCGTCCATCAACAGCGCCATATAGGCTTCGTTGGCCTTACGCCAGTAAGAACGCTCGCTGGAGAGGAACAGGTTTTTCACCAGCTGCTGAGTCAGCGTACTGGCCCCCTGCACCGTACGGCCTGCCGTCAGGTTCGCCAGCACTGCGCGCCCGATGGAATAGAGACTGACCCCATCATGCTCGTAGAAATGACGATCTTCGGTCGCCAGCAGCGTATCCACTAATAGATCGGGGAAACCGCTGCGTGGCACGAACAGACGCTGCTCGCCGTTGGGCGAAGAGAGCATGGTGATCAGGCGCGGATCCAGGCGGAAGAAACCAAACTGGCGGTTGTTGTCCAGATTCTCGATGGTGTCCAGATGATCGCCATCAAAGGTCAGACGCGCACGCACCTGCCCTTCTTTACTGTCCGGGAAGTCAAACGGACGACGGATCATCTCAATGCTGTTAGCCTGCACGGTAAACTCGCCGGGACGCGTCATCTTCGTCACCTGACGATACTGCGTCGCTTCCAGCAGTTTCACCATCTCGTTTTTGCCGATAGGCATTTCTGGCTCAAGGTTAACCATCCGGCCATAGACGGCCGCAGGTAGTTGCCAGACTTTGCCATCAATACGGCTACGGATTTTCTGATCCAGATAGACGCCGTAAATGGCAATCAGCACCAAAAAGACAATCGACAGTTTTACCAGCAGCCAGAACCAGCCGCGCTTACCACGAGGCTTACGCCCTTTGCCTTTACCTTTACGCGGCATCGGTTCTTCATCCTCATAGTCATCATCATCGTAATCGTCGTCATACTCATCATCTCTGAGTTGACGACGGCTCACCTTTTGTTTCACCGGACGTGTCGGTTTCCCTTTACGTCCAATTGGCTCGCGGTCATTCCCCGCCATGCTTTTTCTCCGCAACATTCAGGCGCAAAGGCCCGATTCTCTGTTCTTCCGTCAGACGACAGAAGAAGAAATCTCTCAATTTATGAATACTTTTTGGTGCGCCGCGTGGGCGCGGTATTCGCCGGGTCGTCCGGCCAGACATGTTTGGGATAACGCCCTTTCATCTCTTTTTGCACTTCGCGATATGACCCTTGCCAAAAGGCGCTTAAATCACGCGTAATTTGTAGCGGTCGCTGGGCCGGTGACAGCAGCTCCAGCACCAACGGGACGCGTCCCTGGGCGATGGTCGGCGTATTCGCTTCGCCAAACATTTCCTGCATTCTGACCGCCAATGCCGGGGGATTATCCTCGTGATAGCGAATGGCTATCCGGCTTCCCGTCGGCACAGTGTAATGCGCAGGAAGCTCACTATCCAGACGTTGCAGCATCGACCAGTCCAGTAATCCACGCAACGCCTGGCCTACATTTAATGCTTTTAACGCGCGTAAAGAGTGCACTCCGCTCATATGCGGCAGCAGCCAGCTCTCCAGCGTCGCCAGCAGAGAATCCTCATCTACCGCGGGCCAGTCGTACTCAGGCAACCAGTTTGCCGCACAGTGCAAACGCAGCCGAAACTGCTCGGCCTCTGGCGTCCAGTTGAGCACACTTAACCCTTTGTCGCGAATACCATTCAACATCGCCAGGTGCAATTCCTCTTCCGAGGGTTTGGCCAATGGCTGTATTTTTACCGTCAACTGGCCGATACGCGACCGACGCAACGCCTTTAACGTTCCCTGGGTTTCATCCCATTCGATGGTGTCGGACTGTTGCAGCAGTTCAGGACACGTCTGCATCAACGCTTCAATATCCAGCGGCAACGCGAACAAAATACGCGCATCCGGTGATGCGCTGCCCTGCAGTAACAGCGGTGCTATCAGCCATTCATGGCGTCCAAGGGCGTCATCGGCATCCAGCATCGCACCCATACCGTTGGCCAGTTGATAGCGCCCTTCTTGTCCACGTCGACGGGCGATCCGATCGGCAAACGCCTGCGCCAGCAACGGGGTAAGCAGCGCGCTGTTGGGCTGCCCGCTGCGAACGTTAAGCCGTTTCAGCAATTGTTGACTGCGCTGCTGCCAGGCGGGCTGATTTCGTGAAAACGCGACGGCCAAATCGGTGCTGCCCCCACGCGGCGGCTCTTCCAGAATTGCGGCCAGTTTTGCCGCCGATGCGGCTTCATCGTCATTGTTGGTGCTAACCAGCATAGCCGCTAAACGGGGATCGTTACCCAATGCCGCCATTTTCTGCCCTGTGGCGCTGAGCCTGTCGTCCTCAAGCGCGCCCAGCATCTGCAACAGCCGTTTTGCCGCCAGCACGTTGATAGCGGGCGGCGTATCCAGCCAGTTCAACTGCGCGGGATCGGTGCATCCCCATTGCAGCAGCTCCATCAGTAGTCCGGACAGATCGCTCTGTAATATCTCAGGCTCTCCCTGCGCCGCCGCTCTTTCCGCTTGCTCTTTAGCAAGCAAATGTAGGCAGATACCTGGCTCCAGACGCCCGGCACGTCCAGCACGCTGGGTCATTGAGGCCTGGCTGATGCGCTGGGTAATCAGTCGCGTCAAACCGGTGCGTGCATCATAACGCGCCACTCGCTCCTGGGCGCAGTCAACCACCAACCGGATGCCTTCAATCGTTAAGCTGGTTTCGGCAATATTGGTCGCCAGCACCACTTTGCGCTTACCTTGCGGCGCGGGCAAAATCGCCTGACGCTGCTCAGCCAGCGTCAACGCGCCGTACAACGGGCATAACACTACATCGCCGCCCACACGCGACGCCAGCTGTTCCTGCACGCGCAGGATTTCCCCCACGCCCGGTAAAAACAGCAGCAGCGACCCGCCTTCGTGGCGCAGGAGTTCCGCCGTCGCTATCGCCACCGCTTCATCAAAACGCAGATGCGCCGCCAACGGCTGGTACCGCCGCTCAACGGGAAATGCGCGGCCTTCAGAAACGATCGTCGGCGCATCGGGCAACATCTGCTGCAAACGTCCATTGTCCAAAGTGGCGGACATAATCAACAGTTTCAGATCATCACGCAGCCCTTGCTGCACATCCAATAATAGCGCCAGCGCCAGGTCGGCCTGTAAACTCCGCTCGTGAAATTCGTCAAGGATCACCAACCCAACGCCCGCCAGCTCAGGATCGCGCTGGATCATGCGCGTCAGGACGCCCTCCGTCACCACCTCAAGGCGGGTCTGCGGCCCTACGCAGCTTTGCGCACGCATCCGGTAACCGACAGTCTCACCAGGCTTTTCATTCAGCAATTCCGCTAATCGTTGCGCCACGTTACGCGCTGCCAGACGCCGTGGCTCCAGCAAAATAATGCGTCCCCTGATGCCGCGATGTTCAAGAAGTCGCAACGGCAGCCAGGTCGATTTTCCGGCACCGGTCGGCGCCGTCAGCAGAACCTGCGACGAGGCATCAAGGGCGGTAAGCAGTTCAGGCACTACGGCGGCAACGGGCAACGACGTCACAAATGGCTCCAGAGGGTTAACATTCTTCGCGCTGCATTGTAGCATCGTGTTAATTCATAACCGAGTATCCATCATGACTGAGCCAAAAAGGCTGTTCTTTGCGATTGAATTGCCTGGCGAGGTTCGGGAGCAGCTCATCCACTGGCGGGTCGCGCAGTTTCCCCCTGAGGCAGGTCGCCCCGTCGCCGCCGATAATCTGCATCTGACGCTGGCCTTCTTAGGCGACGTTAGCGCTGAGAAGCAGCAAGCGCTATCACAGTTAGCCGGACGTATTCGCCAGCCGGGTTTTACGCTCAAACTCGATGATGCCGGACAATGGCTGCGCTCGCGGGTCGTGTGGCTGGGAATGCGACAGCCGCCGCGCGGGCTGCTGCAGTTGGCGAATATGCTGCGGGCACAAGCCGCGCGCAGCGGGTGTTACCAAAGCCCACAGCCGTTTCACCCACATATCACGCTGCTGCGCGATGCGGGTCATGCGGTATCTATCCCCGCACCGGGCTTTGGCTGGTCGTTTCCGGTCACGGAGTTTGCGCTGTATTCCTCTTCATTCGTACGAGGACGCACGCGTTACACGCCGCTGCAACGTTGGACGCTGACTGAATAATCAAAGGAACTGTTGATGCAATTTTCTCCACCTTTACAACCTGCAACGCTCATCCTGCGCTATAAGCGTTTTTTAGCGGATGTGATAACACCAGATGGCACAACGTTAACGCTACATTGCCCCAATACGGGAGCGATGACCGGCTGCGCAATGCCAGGAGATACTGTCTGGTATTCGACATCAGAAAATACTAAACGCAAATACCCCAATACCTGGGAATTAACACAAACACAAAAGGGTGCTTTTATTTGTGTTAACACACTGTGGGCCAACAGATTAACGAAAGAAGCTATTCAGAATGAGCTTATTTCGGAAGTTTCAGGCTACAGTGCCTTGAAAAGTGAAGTAAAATACGGCGCAGAGGGGAGTCGTATCGACTTTTTGTTGCAGGCGGATTCCCGACCTGACTGCTATATTGAAGTGAAATCAGTCACGTTGGCGGAAAATGATCAGGGTTATTTTCCCGATGCCATCACTGAACGAGGTCAAAAACATCTTCGGGAATTGATGAGCGTAGCGGCGGAAGGCAAGCGTGCGGTGATATTTTTTGCGGTGCTGCATTCAGCCATTACACGGTTTTCACCCGCGCGCCATATCGATGTAAAATATGCGCAATTATTAGTTGAAGCACAGCTTAAGGGGGTAGAAATTCTGGTTTATAAAGCGGAACTTTCTGCCCATGGTATGACTCTTAAAGAGCCGTTGCCCATTACCTTGTAATGGTGTAAACATTTGGTTAATTAGTATTCTGGGCGCGTGGGCAAATACGCTTTTCCTCACAGGGTTGTCAAGTGTTACGTATAGATAATTGCTATCCGGAAAAGCATCTGCTATTTATAGCGACCTGATTTTTCCCCCGAACATGGGGATCGATAGTGCGTGTTAAGGAGAAGCAACATGCAAGAAGGGCAAAACCGTAAAACATCGTCCCTGAGTATTCTCGCCATCGCTGGGGTGGAGCCGTACCAGGAGAAACCGGGCGAAGAGTATATGAACGAAGCCCAGCTGTCGCACTTCAGGCGTATTCTTGAGGCATGGCGTAATCAACTTAGGGATGAAGTTGATCGCACCGTATCTCATATGCAAGACGAAGCGGCTAACTTCCCTGATCCGGTGGACCGCGCCGCGCAGGAAGAAGAATTCAGCCTTGAGCTGCGTAACCGTGATCGTGAGCGCAAACTGATCAAAAAGATCGAGAAGACGCTGAAGAAAGTAGAAGACGAAGATTTCGGCTACTGCGAATCATGCGGCGTAGAAATAGGTATTCGCCGTCTGGAAGCGCGTCCGACAGCCGATCTGTGCATCGACTGTAAAACGCTGGCAGAAATCCGCGAAAAACAAATGGCAGGTTAATTCCGGTCGTTTTTACCACGTTTACTCCAGGCGGGAGCTTCTCCCGCCTTATCATTTGTTAGCCCGCAAAATGAGTGATTCACACTATATTGGCCGCTTCGCCCCTTCCCCCTCTGGCGAGCTACATTTCGGTTCACTGATTGCCGCCCTCGGGAGTTACCTGCAGGCCCGTGCTCGTCACGGAATCTGGCGCGTACGCATTGAAGATATTGACCCCCCTCGTGAAGTTCCCGGTGCTGCAGACACAATTCTGCGTCAGCTGGAACATTACGGACTGCACTGGGACGGCGATATTTTATGGCAATCCCAACGTCATGACGCTTACCGCGAGGCGCTTGCCTGGCTGCATCAGCAGGATCTGAGCTATTACTGCACCTGCACCCGGGCGCGAATTCAAAGCGTCGGCGGTATTTACGATGGCCACTGCCGTGAGTTACGTCATGGGCCAGCGCAGGCGGCGGTACGCATTAAACAGCGCCATCCGGTACTGCAATTCACCGACCAACTGCGCGGTGTGATTCAGGCTGACCCGCATCTCGCAAGGGAAGATTTTATCATCCACCGCCGTGACGGGCTGTTTGCCTATAATCTCGCAGTAGTGGTGGACGACCATTTTCAGGGCGTAACGGAAATTGTGCGCGGTGCCGATCTTATCGAACCGACGGTACGGCAAATTTCGTTGTATCAACAGTTCGGCTGGCAAGCGCCTGACTATGTTCATCTGCCGCTGGCGCTTAATGAACAAGGCGCTAAACTTTCCAAGCAGAATCATGCGCCTGCGCTGCCCAATGGCGATCCACGTCCGGTTCTGATTGATGCATTACGCTTTTTGGGGCAGCCCAATAATAACGAATGGCGGGATATGTCAGTGGCACAACTCCTGCAATTTGCCGTGGCTAACTGGGATCTCACCAGGGTACCAGAACAGGTAAGCATAAATCCGGCATTCTCAAATGCCTCATGCTGAGCTATGATTAGCCGCGATTTTTACACAGCAACACTTGTCTTTAGTGAAGTTTGACACTACCGAGGTGCACTATTTTTACCCGAGTCGCTAATTTTTGCCGCAAGGTGCTAAGCCGCGAGGAGCGCGAGGCCGAGCTTGCCGTCGCCCGTCCACATATGACGGTAATCCCGCGTGAGCAGCACTCTATCTCCCGCAAAGATATCAGTGAAAATGCCCTGAAGGTAATGTACAGGCTTAATAAGGCCGGATACGAGGCATGGCTGGTAGGCGGTGGCGTACGCGATCTTTTGCTGGGCAAAAAGCCGAAAGATTTTGATGTCACCACCAATGCCACGCCGGATCAGGTGCGAAAACTGTTTCGTAACTGTCGCCTGGTTGGGCGTCGATTCCGTCTGGCCCATGTCATGTTTGGCCCGGAAATTATCGAAGTCGCGACTTTTCGTGGACACCATGAAGGCAGTGAGTCCGATCGCACCACGTCACAGCGCGGGCAAAACGGTATGCTGCTGCGCGACAACATCTTCGGCTCCATCGAAGAAGATGCTCAGCGCCGCGACTTCACGATTAACAGCCTGTATTACAGCGTGGCCGATTTCACCGTGCGTGATTACGTCGGTGGCATGCAGGATCTCGAAGATGGCGTCATCCGCCTGATCGGTAATCCGGAAACGCGCTACCGCGAAGATCCTGTACGTATGCTGCGTGCCGTGCGCTTTGCCGCCAAGCTCGACATGCGTATCAGCCCGGAAACCGCAGAGCCGATCCCGCGTCTGGCCACGCTGCTTAACGATATCCCCCCCGCACGCCTGTTTGAAGAAGCGCTTAAACTGTTACAGGCGGGCTATGGATTTGA
Source organism: Citrobacter sp. FP75 (assembly GCF_018342065.1). Taxonomy (GTDB): domain Bacteria; phylum Pseudomonadota; class Gammaproteobacteria; order Enterobacterales; family Enterobacteriaceae; genus Citrobacter. Next base: position 68,513 of record NZ_JAFDOE010000005.1, read on the forward strand.
AACCTATAAAAAACTGCGTGAGTACAGCCTGTTCCAGCCGCTGTTCCCGACCATCACGCGCTATTTCACCGAAGACGGTGACAGCCCGATGGAACGCATCATTGCCCAGGTGCTGAAGAATACCGATAACCGCATCAACAATGATATGCGCGTTAACCCGGCGTTCTTGTTCGCCGCCATGTTCTGGTATCCGCTACTGGAAGCCGCGCAGAAAATCGCGCAGGAGAGCGGCCTGGCCTACTACGACGCTTTCGCACTGGCGATGAACGACGTGCTGGACGAGGCCTGCCGCTCGCTGGCTATTCCTAAGCGGCTGACCTCGTTGACCCGCGATATCTGGCAACTTCAGTTACGCATGTCCCGTCGTCAGGGCAAACGCGCCTGGAAGCTGATGGAGCATCCAAAATTCCGCGCTGCCTACGACCTACTGGCCCTGCGCGCCGAAGTGGAACACAACGCCGAGCTGCAGCGTCTGGCGCAGTGGTGGAGTGAATTCCAGGTTTCCGCGCCGCCGGAACAAAAAGGCATGCTGAACGAACTCGACGAAGAACCGGAACGCCGTCGCCATCGTCGCCCGCGTAAACGCGCCCCGCGTCGCGAAGGTTCCGCGTGACCCTCGTTTATATTGCGCTCGGCAGCAATTTAGCCTCACCTCTGGAGCAGGTTAATGCTGCCGTGCAAGCGATCGGCGACATTCCCCACAGCCGTATCGTTGCCGTTTCCTCGTTTTACCGCACCCCGCCATTAGGCCCGCAGGATCAGCCCGATTACCTGAACGCCGCCGTGGCGCTGCAAACCACTCTCGCTGCCGAAGAATTGCTCAATCATACCCAACGTATTGAGTTGCAGCAGGGACGTGTACGTAAAGCCGAACGCTGGGGGCCACGCACGCTGGACCTCGACATTATGCTGTTTGGCGATGAAGTGATTAACACCGAGCGTCTGACCGTGCCGCATTACGACATGAAAAACCGCGGCTTTATGCTGTGGCCACTGTTTGAGATTGCGCCCGAGCTGCACTTCCCCGATGGACAACCGCTGGCAGAATGCTTGCGTCAGTTGCCTCCCCGCCCCGCCCTCTGGTAAACCGCCCCAGTATCACCCCATCCAGGAATAAATCAGAAATATAATGCACAGCCCAGACTCACCGTATGGGCGTTGTCTTGATCATGCAGAAAAAGAGGGCAATATAAATCACAATAAAGATATCTAAAGTCATATTAAATCACATCCGACCCTTTTAATTCACACCATAGAAATAATTTGAAATTATTTCACATGATATTTTTTAAATTCAATATTTAAAAAAACTAAAACAATAAAATTCATCAATATCGAAAATACATTACATAAAAACCGTTCAATACATTCGCTATTTCCGATCAATCGAACACACCAATTCATTCATCAAACAACCTATATATCGCAAAGAAAAACTCAAATCATTATACTATTCCACTTCATCAAGGATAATTCATAATCAAAACCAATAACACGCCCACAATTTTTTTATCGGAGAGATAAAACAGCAAAATACAATAACCAATAAAAATGAATGAATTATTTTTATTTGCCAGGTGAATTTTACAAACCCACAGAATATCAGGTTTAATGCCCCTGAATTAAAATAACACTTTGTTACAACTCTAACGTTTCATTAGCCCTTCTTTATAAGGATATTTTTGTGAAGAAAAAAATTATCGCTCTGTCCGTCGCCTGCTCAGCCGTACTGCTCTCTTCCTCAGCCTTCGCGATCGATGGCGGTCAGATCGATTTTGCCGGTCTGGTCAGCGACAATACCTGCATCCCGAGCGTTAACGGTGGAAGCCAGGACGGACAGGTTCAGTTGAATACTGCAAAGGTGAGTGATCTTTCTACGAATCTCGGCGTACAACCGACTGCAGTCGGCGTGCAACCAGAGTCGTTCTATATCACCGTGAACTGTGGCTCCGGCAACACCAATACGAACGCCAACCTGAGCATGTCTTCTACCTTCTTCAGCAACAGCAGCGGTACGCTGAATAACGACGACTCCATCACTACCCCGGCCACAGGCGTTAACCTGGCGATCCACGAAGTTGATAACTCTGGCGAGACGCAGTCCTTCTCGCAGGTGAAAATCAATGATGCCAGCGATGTTCACACGCAGGGATTTGGTACTGACGGCATAGCGAAATTCAACTTCGTTGTCTCCTACGTCAAGCAACCTGCTGTCTCAGTGACGGCAGGCTATGTGAAATCGAATACCGCATATACCCTTACATACAATTAATAAAAGTACTCAGGGAGTTATTTTACTCGGTGAAGTAACTCCTTTTCTCTGCACTACAAAAGAGATGCAATTGATATTCAATAACAAGTTACGATTTGCTTTAAGATTTAATTCAATATCATTTTATTAAATATAATAATTGACGAAACAAATACTCAAGAAGAACATATAACGCAAAAAGCATTAATAAAAGAAATGTAAAAACCAAAAACAATAAATATGACAAATTAAATGTGTTCATCTTATGCAAAAGAAAAGATTCCATACCAGAAAAGCATCATTTTTGTAAGTCTATATGCGCTGACAGCAGACAGCAGACAGCAATAACTGGAAAAACCATAACATTTAATTTATGAATGCAATGAATTGAAATATCAATGTGCGCTATTTTCACATCTTAAGGATATTCCATATAATCGCTATTGCTAGAACTAATGTTTATTTTTTTAACAAGGATATTTCAATATGAAATTAAAGTTAATTGCGCTTTCTCTCGTTCTGTCTGCAGCATCTACCTCAGCGTTTGCCATTGACGGCGGCCAGGTAGATTTCGCCGGTCTGGTCAGCGATAACACCTGTGTACCGCACGTTAACGGCGGCAGCCAGGACGGTCAGGTTCAGTTGAACACGGCCAAAATAGCAGAAGTGAGTGCCGATGGGGGCGTTCAACCGAACAGCGCTGGCGTACAGCCAGAGTCATTCTATATTACCGTAGACTGTGGCGCAGGTAACCTCAATCAGAAGGCTCAACTCAGCATGGCTTCTACGTTCTTCAGTAACAGCAACGGCACGCTGAATAACGACGACTCCATCAGTAACCCGGCTACCGGCGTTAACCTTGCTATCCACGCGGTCGATGCTTCCTCTGACACACTGGCGTATAAGCAGGTGAAAGTGAATGATCCTGCTGATATCCATGAATCGTCTTTTGGCACTGACGGTATTGCCAAATTCAACTTCGTTGTTTCCTATGTCAAACAGTCCGGCGCAGTGCCAGTGACCGCAGGCTACGTGAAATCTAATACAGCGTACACCCTGACCTATAACTAATAGCTAAGGCTTTATGGGGGAGCATTGTTCAACAACGCTCCCCCCAAATAATCTCCATGGAGGAATAACAATGACCAGGATGCGTCGTTCTCTTTTAGTTGCCCTGTCAACCCTCGCCGCATTTTCAGCTATTCAACCTGCGATGGCCGATATTGTCCTTTCTGGCACCCGTATCATCTATAAAGAGGCGCAAAAGGACGTCTCTATTCGTCTGGAAAATAAAGGTTCCCGCCCCGCGCTGGTACAAAGCTGGCTGGACGATGGCGACCAGAATGCCGACCCGAGCACCATCAATGTGCCTTTTAACGCCACGCCGCCGGTTTCCCGCATCGAACCGGGCCGTGGGCAGACGGTCAAATTTACCTACACCGGCAGCCGCTCGTTACCTAAAGATCGCGAAAGCATTTACTGGTTTAACGTGCTGGAAGTCCCACCGAAAATGAAAGATGAAGACGTTAAAGAGAAAAATATTCTCCAGCTGGCGTTCCGCACGCGCATAAAAATGTTTTATCGCCCCGAAGGTCTGGAAGGCACAGCCACAGAAGCGCCACAGAAACTACAGTGGCGGATGCAGCAAAAAGCGGGGAAACCGGTCATCCATGTTATTAACCCTACCGGTTATTTCGTTTCATTTAACAAAGTTGAGGCCGTCGTCGGCGGGCGAAAATATACCGTTTCCGCTTCCATGGTCGCACCAAAAGGCGAATCTGATTTCACTATTTCTGGGTTAACCGGTACCCCAGCCAAAACCAGCATTAATTATATTGCTATTAGCGACTTTGGCGGTGCCATTAACGGCAAGGTGGATATTTAACACATTTACATCAATATTTTCGGATGCCCCCATGAAACAGTCGTCAACACCATTCAGGATCAAATCCCTGACCCGTTTTATTGCTTTTACCCTCTTGTCAGGCAGTATTTCTGCGTGGGCTGAAAATGAAACGCTAGAGTTTGACAGCTCGTTTTTGATGGGGCCAGGCTCCAGTGACGTCGACCTCAATCGCTATTCCAACGGTAATGTGATTTCACCAGGCCGCTACGACGCTAGCGCTTACGTTAATAACGACCTGGTCACCACGCTGAAGGTTGAATTTATTGAAGTCCAAAAAGGAATAACGCAGGCCTGTATTACGCCAAAAATATTAAGTCAATTACATATCCGTATGCCCGAAGACCTTCCTGAAAACGCGATACTGCTCCAGCGGGAAGATAATGCGGACAGCTGTCTTAACCTCACGCTGGCGATCCCTCAATCTTCCGTCCACTTCGACGGCGGCGACCAACGACTGGACGTGGGCGTACCGCAAATATGGGTGCAAAAAGGCTTCGCCAACTATGTTGATCCCTCGTTGTGGGACGATGGCGTTCCGGCCGCCATGCTGTCTTACAACCTCAGCGCCTGGAAAAGCCAGAACGACTACGGCAACGATGATAGCGTGTATGCCGGTTTTAACGGCGGTGTTAACCTTGGCGCGTGGCATTTCCGCGCGCAGGGTAACTACTCGTGGCAGAAAGACGGCAGCAGCGAGATTGAATATCAGAACCGCTACGTTCAGCGGGATATCGCCGCGCTGCGCTCTCAACTGATACTCGGTGAATCCAGCACCAGCGGCGACAGCTTCGATACCGTCAGCCTGCGCGGCATGCGTCTGTACAGTGAATCACAGATGCTGCCGCCGCAGCTCGCCAGCTATGCGCCAACGATCCGCGGCGTCGCCAAAAGCAACGCGAAGGTGACCATCACGCAAAACGGCTACAAAATCTACGAAACCACGGTGCCGCCGGGACCGTTTTCGATTGACGATCTTTCACCGTCCGGCTACGGCGCCGACCTGGAAGTCACCGTTACCGAAGCCGATGGCTCGAAGCATACCTTTAGCCAGGCCTTCTCGTCGCTGGTGCAAATGATGCACCCCGGTGTCGGCAGTTGGGATATCAGCGTCGGCCAGGTCAACGACGACAGCCTGCATGACGAACCCGGCCTCGCGCAGGGGACATTTTACTACGGCTTTAACAGCACCTTTACTGGCTTTAGCGGCATTCAGGCCACCGACAATGGCTATTTAGCCGGGCTGCTGGGCGTGGGCATGAATACCCTCGTCGGCGCCATTTCGTTTGACGTGACGCAATCACAGGCCGAGATCCCTGACGATAAAACCTACAGTGGCCAGAGCTACCGTGTGTCGTGGAATAAATTCTTCGCGCCTACCGACACCTCGCTGAACATCGCGGCCTATCGCTACTCCACCAAAGAGTATTTGGGCCTCAGCGACGCGCTGAGCATTATTGACGATGCCAGGTACAGCACCAGCGATAACGCTCACGGCATGAACAACTACTCGCGGATGAAAAACCAGTTCACCATCAGTCTCAACCAGAGCCTGAAGGACGAGGATATCAACTACGGGTCGCTTTACCTCACCGGCAGTTGGGCCGATTACTGGGTCACCAATGATTCGCGTAGCAGCTTCTCCGCCGGTTACAGCAATAGCATCGGCTGGGCCAGCTACAGTATCAACCTGCAGCGCACCTACGATGAAGATAACAAACGCGATGACTCGGTCTACCTCAGCGTCACAGTTCCGCTGGATAAACTGCTGGGCAACGACCACGACAGCGGCGGCTTCCGCACCCTGAACAGCAGCATCAGCAGCGATTTCAAAGGCAGCAACCAGTTCAACACTAGCGCCAGCGGCTACAGCGCCGATAACCGCTGGAACTATAGCGTGAGCACCGCGTACAACATGGAAAAAGAGGGCAAAAACCTCTCAACCCTTAGCTCTTACGTCAGCTACGATTCCAGCTACGGCAATATCGCCGCCTCGGCGTCGGCCAGCAACGACAGCTCGCGCCAGTATTCCTTAAATACCGACGGCGGCTTTGTGCTGCACAGCGGCGGCTTAACCTTCAGTAACCAGAGCTTTGGCGACAGCGACACGCTGGTATTGATCGACGCCCCCGGCGCGCAGGGCGCACGTATTGACTACGGCAACAGCACCGTTGACCGCTTTGGCTATGGTATTGGCAATTCGCTAACGCCGTACCGGGAAAATATTATCTCACTTGATATCAACGAACTGGATAACGACGTTGAGATGAAAAGCACCAGCGCCACCGTGATCCCGCGTCGCGGCGCGGTTGTGGTGAGCAAATTCGAAACCGATCAGGGTAGATCCGCCATTCTCAATCTGGTCCGTAGCGATCGCCAGCCGGTGCCGTTCACCGCAGAAGTGTATGACCTGAATAATAATTTGCTGGGTACCGTAGGCCAGGGTAGTCAGGCTTTCGTGCGCGGTATTAGTGACAGTGGCGAGCTTGACGTTCGCTGGAGCATGAAGGGCCAGACCCAACGCTGCCGTTTGCACTATCAGGTGACAACAGGCAACGAAAAGAAAATGGACAAAACCATCGTGTTAGGCGCCGTGCCGTGCCAAATGCAATAGATTACGAGGATAAAGAATGACAATACACCGCGTAGTCCACTGGCTGACGCTCTCTGCTGCGCTACTGACACCACCGGGCTTTGCCGCCTCACAGGGGTTAAGCCTGGATTTCACCGCCGTGATTGAAGAGACCACCTGCGTGATGAAAGTCAGCAGTCTGAATAATACTGCGGTCAGCGGCAGCGGAACACAATATGCGCTCACCATTCCGAATATCGGTATCGCCGAGCTACTTAACGTAACCGCCAGCACCGAGGGCAGCTTCAAGATTCTGCCCACGGAGTGTAACAATGAAATTTCCTCAATCAGGATGTCCATTCAGGGCACCACGCTGTCGAATACCGCCTACATGCTGCAAAACACGCTAACCAGCGGCAACGCCGAAAACGTCGCGCTGGGGTTTAAACCACACGGTACGGACGACGGCAGTCGCCTGAAACTTGATGGCACAACAAAAACCAACTGGAGCCAAAGCCAAATTGCAGATGGTATGGATTTGGACGCCTTTTTCCGTCGCGCCAGTTCTTCAAAAGAACCAACGCCGGGCGATTTTCAGGCCAAAGCGACCTTTACGTTTACCTATGAATAGCAGAGAGGCTGCATTGATGCGATATCTGTTACCGCTGTGTACCGCGCTGGCGGTGTTCCTGACCACGGTGTCTGTCCGGGCGGGCGTCAACTCGCTGGAGCTGACGGTTTCCACCACCATTACGCCATCAACGTGCCTGGCGACTCTGCGTGACGACAGCGGCACGGCCAATGCGGTCGTAGATATTGGCGACGTCTACATTCCGCAGATCGTCAATAAGAGCAAATCGCGCGCCTTCTCGTTAGTGTTCAGCGATTGTATTGGGTTGGCTAAAAAACAGGCGACCGTCACCCTGACGGCCAAAACCGGCTGCGATGGTATCTCCGGCGGCGGTAACGGGTTTCGCAACGCTCTCAACGGTAGCGATGACGCCGCTGGCGTCTCGGCTGAAATCTGGACCACGTCCGAGCCGGAAAGCAGCGGCAGCAGGCAACTGAGCTGTGCCAGCCCCGTACAACAACTGATCGACCTGGCGCCGATGAGCGATGACACCACCCTTGTCTGGCCGCTCAGCACCCGCATCGTGCTGGCCTCCGGCAACACGATCGCAGATTTACACACCGGCGCCTTTTCCTCTCAGGGCCTGTTCACCATTAGCTATGAGTAAATTGCGATGAGCAAATTATTATACGGCATAGCGGTACTCGGCTTAGGGCTTCTGGCTCCCCTGAGTCAGGCCGATACCGATGTCGAAATCAAGGCCAATATTGTTAATACCAGTTGCCAGATCTCCGTCGACAATAATGGTCTGGTCGATTTGGGTACCCAGGGGCTCGACTACTTCGCCAGAGATATCACTGCCGAAGACTTTTACCAGGGCGGCAGCTCCTTCTATATACACATAAAGGAGTGTATGCCGGTCAGCGGCAGGGAACCGTCGAAACTGACCGTGCATTTTTCGCCGCTATCCGGCAGCTTTGCCGTGGGCTCGGCGCAAATCTTCGCCAACGACGCCGTCGACGGCGCGAAAAACGTCGGGGTGGTGATTTTCTCGGTTAACGACGCCAACAACGTTTTCAACGTGATAAATACCGACGGTACACCACGCAGCCGCTACGACGTGACCGCCGCCGACTACGCCGACAGCCGCTACACTTTTTACGCCCGGATGCAGAAAATTCAATCCGGGCAGTCCATCGTCAGCGGCGCGGTAAAGTCCAGCGTGTTGGTATCGGTTTATTACGAATAAAAGAGTTTGAAATTTTAAAAAGGAAATGACCAATGGACAGAAAGAGTGTCATGCCATACCTATATCGCATTAGATTAATGAAATTAGCATTATCCGTCATTGCATTACTGAGCTTCTCATCTATGGTAGTGCAGGCAGCAACACAGACTTTTGTCTTAGGAAATGTTGTAAAAAAAGGAGGACCAACAGCAGATGGCTCGAATACACTCATCTATCCCAGTGGCCGGACAGTATATTTTAGTCAAACTAACACCCTCTCACCCGCCAATGTCACTATAAACTGGAATGGCAATCACGGCTCATCAAAAAGTAGCAACCTACTTTATTGTACCGAACTAGGGGCAACATCAAGTAATACTTTATCCATCGAGTCTGGGCTTGTCTCAGCGGGTTCTTACGCTGGGGTAGACATATTTAAAACCAATATTACCGGGCTTTACTTTTCTCTGAAATTACGTTCATTCAACGCATATGCGCTTGACATCACTGCGCCCGCCGTTACGATTAAAGACGGGACACTTCATGACGTCATTTCGATACACGATCCAGGACATACCTGTTCTAGCGCAACGACAGATGGATACGGTTATAACGGTCTGGGCGGGCTAAGTTTTTACTCAGCAATTACGTTCTATACCGATCAAACTTATACCCCCAGCAGTTCGAAAATCGACCTGCTTAAGGAGGGAGGCTATCATTTGCGTATCGGGAATGAAAACCCAGGAGCAGGAATTGACAGTTACTATCAGAATGTGACTTTCGATATCAGCGCCGTCACTGTCGCCGCCCCCACCTGTTCCACTCTACCAGTTGCCAGCGGTAATAGTGTCAGCGGTACCACAGTTAATCTGGGCAGCTACAGCCCGAAGCAAATTATTGACGGCGCCCCCCCCGTACCTTTTTCTATCAAACTGGCGGGGTGTAAGGGACTACGCAATATAAACGTCACGCTCACCACCACCACTACGGCAACCGACAAAACCCAGCTCGGTAATATTCTCACCCTCAACCATGCCACCGGTGTCGGGCTGGAAATTCGCGGCGCCGCCAATAATTACAATGCGGAAATGCTGATGATTCCTAACGAGAGCACCTCGGTATATAACGATCAGCGCAACACCTCAGGCGATGACAACATCTACGGCACCAGTGAAAACGGCAAGGTACAAACCCATACGCTGAATTTCCTTGCCACGCTTAAGCGCGACAGCAATCAACACATTGGTTCCGGGAAATTTAAAGCCAACGCTATCTTTACCATGGACTACCCCTGACAAAACCTTCTGCGGCGCCCCCCGCCGGGGCGCTTAAATCACAATCAAGGCTGACGGCAACCCTGTTTTCCGCCACAGGATATGCCGATCGGCTGAGAATATCGGTGTCATTCCCTGAGCCATTCCCGACGGGCGTATCGCCGGGATTTGCCCACAAAGGGCTAACGTTCCCTTCTCTCTTCCCCTACAATGCGCGAATTGCATTCATACAATTTATGACCAACAGGGGTTATGATGAAACCGACCACGATTTCACTGCTGCAAAAATGCAAGCAAGAGAAAAAGCGCTTCGCAACGATTACCGCCTACGACTACAGTTTTGCCAAACTGTTTGCCGACGAAGGCATTAACGTAATGCTGGTCGGCGACTCGCTGGGCATGACGATTCAAGGACACGATTCCACCCTGCCAGTCACCGTCGAAGACATCGCCTACCACACCCGCGCGGTGCGTCGCGGTGCACCGAACTGCCTGCTGCTGTCCGACCTGCCGTTTATGGCGTACGCCACGCCGGAACAGGCGTTTGCAAACGCCGCGGTGGTTATGCGTGCGGGCGCCAACATGGTCAAGATCGAAGGCGGTGCGTGGCTGGTTGATACGGTGAAAATGCTCACCGAACGTGCCGTGCCGGTTTGCGGTCATCTGGGGTTAACCCCGCAGTCGGTGAACGTATTTGGTGGCTATAAAATTCAGGGCCGCGGCAATGCCGGCGACGTTCTGCTGGAAGATGCGTTGGCGCTGGAAGCCGCAGGCGCACAGCTACTGGTACTCGAATGTGTACCCATTGAGCTGGCGAAACGCGTGACTGAAGCACTGTCAATTCCGGTGATTGGTATCGGTGCGGGCAATGTCACCGACGGTCAGATTCTGGTGATGCACGACGCTTTCGGCATTACCGGCGGTCATATTCCTAAATTTGCCAGGAATTTCCTCGCTGAAGCGGGCGACATACGCGCCGCAGTACGGCAGTATATTGCTGAGGTTGAATCCGGCGTCTATCCGGGTGAAGAACACAGTTTCCATTAATTTATCTGCCAGCACGCCATTACGCCGGATGGCGACGCTTTGCTTATCCGGCCTACAACGTCACGCGTAGGCCTGATAAACGAAGTGCCATCAGGCATCGTATTTAAGGAGTCTTGTTGTGTTAATTATTGAAACTCTGCCGCTACTGCGCCAGCACATTCGTCGTCTGCGCCAGGAAGGTAAACGCGTCGCTCTGGTCCCTACCATGGGTAACTTGCACGACGGTCATATGAAATTGGTTGATGAAGCAAAAGCTCAGGCTGATGTGGTGATCGTCAGTATTTTTGTTAACCCGATGCAGTTTGACCGAGTGGAAGACCTGGCGCGCTATCCGCGCACGCTGCAGGAAGATTGCGAAAAACTGAACAAGCGTAAAGTCGATATTGTCTTTGCTCCATCAGAGAAAGAAATCTATCCGCAAGGCACGGAAGGTCATACCTATGTTGATGTTCCGGGACTGTCTACCATGCTGGAAGGCGCCAGCCGTCCGGGTCACTTCCGTGGCGTTTCCACTATCGTCAGTAAGCTGTTTAACCTGATCCAGCCAGATATCGCCTGCTTTGGAGAGAAGGATTTCCAGCAACTGGCGCTGATCCGCAAAATGGTGGCAGATATGGGTTATGACATTGAGATCGTCGGCGTACCGATTATTCGCGCCAAAGACGGCTTAGCCCTAAGTTCGCGTAACGGCTATCTCACGGCAGAGCAGCGTAAAGTCGCCCCTGGTTTGCACAAAGTGATGAGCCATATCAGCGAAAAATTACAGGCAGGGGAACGCGATCTGGAAGAGATTATCGCCATTGCTGAGCACGAGTTGAATGAAAAAGGCTTCCGCGCCGACGACATTCAGATCCGCGACGCCGACACGCTGCTTGAACTGACTGAAAGCAGTAAACGCGCAGTGATTCTGGTTGCCGCCTGGCTGGGTCAGGCTCGTCTGATCGATAATCAAAGCGTTACATTAGCCCAGTAGACAGGGGTTAAAAATCAGGCAATACTGCCTGAAAATTCTCAAAGCAGGTCAGTAGCACCTGCTTAGCCAAGGTAAACGACAGGGTATAGAAGTTATGATTCGCACCATGCTGCAAGGCAAGCTCCACCGTGTAAAAGTCACGCAGGCGGACCTGCACTATGAAGGCTCCTGCGCCATTGACCAGGATTTTCTGGATGCCTCCGGTATTCTGGAAAACGAAGCTATTGATATCTGGAACGTGACCAACGGAAAACGTTTCTCAACCTACGCGATTGCGGCTGAACGCGGCTCCAGAATCATCTCGGTGAACGGTGCGGCAGCGCATTGTGCAGAGGTTGGCGACATTGTGATTATCGCCAGCTTCGTCACCATGTCCGATGAAGAAGCCCGCACCTGGCGTCCGAAAGTGGCCTACTTTGAAGGCGACAATGAGATGAAACGCACCGCGAAAGCCATTCCGGTACAGATTGCCTGACGCCCCTTACCCCTGCGGCTGATTGACTATCAGCCGCGACATCGTCTCCAGCGAATCCGTCCTTAAAATATAAAGCCTTTTCAATAAGAACGGATTATCTCCCGGCTTAACCTTCCCTCTCACCGTGGTGACCGCCATGTGGAATCCCGCGTCGCCTGCTGCTTTTACCGCCGTGGCGTTATAACCGCCAAAGGGATACGAAAGATACAGAACGTGAGGATTAAACTGGGACAATGCCCGGCGCGAACGGGCGAAATCGAATAAAATATTGTGATAGCTGCGACTCAGTAGGATCGGCCGGCGCTTCGCATCAACCCGATGTAAAAAATGGGTATGCGACTGGAAGTCGAACACGTCCCGGATCTCGTTCAGTTCAGAGAGGCTCATAAACTGCAGCGATTTCGGATCCCATTTCTGCGGGTGGCGCTTGATGCGCGAGGAGATAATAAACGCCGTCGCTTTCATGCCGTATTGTTTCAGCACCGGATACGCGTAGCGACTGACCGACTTCAGGCCATCGTCAAAAGTGATCACCACCGCGCGCGCGGGCAGATTAGCGCGGCTACGCACGTAGTCTTCTAACTGGTACATCGTCAGCGTGGTGTAGCCCATATCGCGCAGCCAGGTCATCTGGTTGCTGAAGGCGCGCACGGAAGTGGTGGTCGAGGTATGACGAAAACGGGTGTTTTCTTCATCACGCAGAATGTGGTGGTAAGTCAGCACCGGGATACCGTTATCAGTCTGCGCATCTAAGGCGCTGATATAAGCCAGTCGGTCGCCAATGCGGATTTGAAACCACGTCTGGTTTAGCCTGTCTTTCAGCTTGTTAATTATGGGGTAGCGCAGATTCTCCGCCAGCACGCCAAACGGCGCGCTCCCGGCATCAGGGGCGTTGTAGACAGGTGTATCTTTCCAGGTCACCAGATTCTGATTGCTCAGCGGCTTATTGAGATCGCCCAGTCCATCCTCAACTTTCTGCCGTCCCTGCACACGATCCAGATGCCCTTTATCGATAAATCCCTTACCGAAGCCAAAGGTAAACGCATAATAATCTTCGCCACCGGGGAGCACCGAGAGGATCTGGCCCGCGCGAATATTCCCTACCGTCACCATTTTATTGCCAATCTGCGCCCATACGGCGGCGGCTTCGGTGGTTTGCATATAACGAGCAGGCAAAGCCGCAGCGACGCAGCCAGAAAACAGGAGCAATAAAATAAGCAGAACGCGCATAACCATATGAGATAACCGAGGCGAGAAACCTCGGCTATTGTAGCAAAAGCACCATCAATACCAATGATTAATATTCATACAAATCATGCTTCAACACGAAGGGGGGATTTTTTTGTTGCTGATGCCAGAGACTCGATACTTCAGGCCCACCAAGCGCGACGATACAATCGCGAAACGCAGAACTGCTCATCGATTCTCGCGACGAAATCATTCGCTCAAGTAATGGATAGCTGATACCGGAAATCACTTCACACTGGGGATGTTTATGGCTCATTAACGACGCCACGCGGTAAGGCGCGGCCCCGGCCATATCCGTCAGGAAGATCACGCCCTCGCCTGAGTCTGTGGCATGCAGGGCATGGCACATCATGCGACTTAGCATGTTCGCGCTTAGCCCACGCCAAAAACTCACCGCCTGACACTGGACCAAAGGGCCATGTTTTTTTTCCAGACGATGCAGCATATCCTGTGCCTTATCGTCATGACAGGTAATTACCCAACCTAACATTGCCTACCTCCTTAGCAGGCAAGTAGTTTATCAGTGTGATAAATCCGTAAGGGTGATAAGCATCAAAAGTCTTCCTCTCCCGGCCTGAAAGAGGAAGAAATAATTAGCTGCGTAATCCGCGTCCGCGCTGGATCAAATACCAGCAGAGTAAATAAAATGCGGCAATAAACACCACCAGCACGCCAAACGTCGTAACCAGCGGCACATCATGAATGCCGAGGAAGCCGTAGCGGAAGCCGCTGATCATGTAGACAATCGGGTTCAGATGCGACAGTCCCTGCCAGAACGGCGGCAGCAGCGTTAACGAGTAGAAAACGCCACCCAGGTAGGTCAGCGGCGTCAGCACAAAGGTCGGGATCAGGCTGATATCATCAAAGGTTTTGGCAAAAACGGCATTCAACAACCCGGCCAGCGAGAACAGAACCGATGTCAGCACCAGCGTGAGTGCCACAAAGACCCATGAGTGCACCTGAAAAGGAACGAAGAACAGGGAGATGGCGGTCACCAGAATGCCTACGCACAGCCCGCGCGCAACGCCACCACCGACAAAGCCGGTAATAATAACGTGCGTGGGAACCGGTGCAACCAGCAGTTCTTCAATGTTGCGTTGAAACTTGGCGCTGAAGAATGACGATGCCACGTTGGCGTACGAGTTAGTGATCACCGCCATCATAATCAGCCCCGGCACGATAAACTGCATGTAGCTAAAACCGTGCATTTCACCGATACGTGAGCCAATCAAATTACCGAAGATAATAAAATAGAGCGTCATGGTGATGACGGGAGGAACCAGCGTTTGGATCCAGATCCGCATAAAACGGTGGATCTCTTTCGCCCAGATGCTTTTCAGCGCCACCCAGTAAAGCTGCATCATGTGCGATCTCCTTGTTTTTCATGCACCAGAGAAACAAACAGCTCCTCCAGTCGGTTCGCCTTGTTGCGCATACTCAATACCTGAATCCCCTGTGCGCTCAACTGAGAAAACACGCTGTTCACTCCCTGTTCACGCAACACTTCAACTTCCAGCGTGGAGGTATCAACCAGACGGTACTGATAGCCCTCCAGTTTTGGCAGCGGGCTTTTCGCCGCCAGGTCGAGAATAAAAGTCTCGGATTTCAGTTTGGAGAGCAGATTTTTCATCGACGTATTTTCCACCAGCTCACCGTGTTGAATGATGCCGATATTACGGCACAGCATTTCCGCCTCTTCCAGGTAGTGGGTGGTCAGAATAATGGTGGTGCCTTTATCGTTTAAATCCTTTAAAAAGCCCCACATTGAACGACGCAGTTCAATATCCACGCCCGCCGTCGGTTCATCGAGGATCAGCAGCTTAGGCTCATGCATCAAGGCGCGGGCAATCATCAAGCGGCGCTTCATGCCACCGGACAGCATACGGGCGCGTTCGTTACGTTTTTCCCACAGATCGAGCTGTTTTAAATAAATTTCACTGCGTTTTACCGCCTCTTTATGCTCAACGCCGTAATACCCCGCCTGGTTCACCACGATCTGCTGCACGGTTTCAAACGGGTTAAAGTTAAACTCCTGCGGCACTAACCCAAGCTGGCGTTTAGCGTTAACCGTATCTTTTTCAAGATCGTATCCAAAGACGCTAACCCGCCCGGAGGATTTATTCACCAGAGAACTAATAATGCCGATGGTGGTGGACTTACCTGCGCCGTTAGGGCCCAGGAGCGCATAAAAATCACCCGCTTCGACTTGCAAATCTATGCCGCGTAGCGCCTGAACGCCGCCGGGATAGGTTTTTTTAAGTTGCTGAAGTTCCAGAGCAATGGTCATAAATTTCCGCTTACCTTACATTCTAATATTTGATATTTGGTTTTAATAAATCAGGAGTTACCCTATATTAGCGCAACGCAATTCACTTGGTTACAGCCTCCATGAAAGACATAGATACACTCATCAGCAACAATGCACTATGGTCAAAGATGCTGGTAGAAGAGGATCCCGGATTTTTTGAAACACTGACGCACACGCAGAATCCGCGCTTTCTATGGATTGGATGCTCCGATAGCCGCGTTCCCGCCGAACGTTTAACCGGTCTTGAACCGGGCGAATTATTTGTTCACCGTAATGTCGCCAATCTGGTTATTCATACCGATCTGAACTGCCTCTCAGTGGTTCAGTATGCGGTTGATGTGCTGGAAGTGGAACACATTATTATTTGTGGGCACTACGGATGCGGTGGCGTACAGGCTGCCATTGAAAATACGGAACTGGGGCTGATCGATAACTGGTTGCTGCATATCCGTGATATCTGGTTTAAACACAGTTCTCTGCTGGGTGAGATGCCGCCGGAGCGCCGTATGGATACGCTGTGCGAACTCAATGTGATGGAGCAGGTCTATAACCTGGGTCACTCAACAATCATGCGCTCAGCCTGGAAGCGCGGTCAGAAAGTCACGATTCACGGATGGGCCTACGGTATTCATGATGGCCTGCTGCGCGATCTGGACGTTACCGCCACTAGCCGCGAAACGCTGGAGCAGCGCTATCGTCAGGGCTTGTCTAACCTCAGCCAGAAACATACTAATCACAAGCAAATGCCGATCAGCGGAAGCGACGCTTAAACAGTATATTCGGTCTGCGGGTTAGAAACGTGCAGACCGAACAGGCGAAGCGCCATCAGGCGCCCCTGCAATTACTCGTCCAACAGTACCACTTTGCCAACATACGGCAGATGACGATAACGCTGGGCATAGTCAATGCCGTAGCCGACAACAAACTCATCTGGAATAGAGAATCCGATAAACTCGACCGGAACATCCACTTCACGACGCGTTGGTTTGTCCAGCAGCGTGCAAATCGCCAGAGATTTCGGCTCGCGCAGGCTGAGGATTTCGCGCACTTTTGACAGCGTGTTGCCGGAGTCGATGATGTCTTCGACAATCAGTACATCTTTGCCACGAATGTCTTCATCCAGATCTTTGAGGATTTTAACATCACGCGTGGTAGACATGCCGCTGCCGTAACTGGAGGCGGTCATGAAATCGACTTCGTGGGGGACATGCACTTCGCGGCACAGATCTGCCATAAACATAAATGAGCCGCGTAACAGACCAACCAGCACCATGTCGCTGCCGCTGTCCTTGTAACGTTCGTTAATTTGACGTCCCAGCTCAGCAATACGCGCTTTGATCTCCGCTTCCGGGATCATGACTTCTACAGTATGTTTCATAAACTATATAACTCACTGACTTTTATCAGTTAACACATCATGCAAATCGAAAGCTCGCGCTAACCACAACACTCGCGACAGCATACAAACAATTCAGTGGATGAAGTATACCAGTAAAGAAGCCGTGTTCCTCTGATAGTTAGCAGGATTGTCGGTAAGTTAAGCGCCGGATGACAATTTCATCCGGCAATAAAGTGGTTAAACGGTAAAACCGAGCATCATGCCGGTATCTTCATGCTCTAACAGATGGCAGTGCGCCATATAGGCATGCTCTTTCGGTGCATCGTGGTCAAACTTCACTAGCACCTCGCTCACGCCGCCTTCTACCCGCACCGTGTCCTTCCATCCCGCGCGGTGCGCGGCAGGCGCTTTGCCATTCTCAGACAGAATGCGGAACTGGGTGCCGTGAATGTGGAACGGATGCAGCATCATGTCGCCCTGACCGGAAATGACCCAGCGTTCATGCTGGCCTTTCGTCGCAGCAAACATCGGTTTATTCATATCAAACGCCAGACCATTAATCCGGTTAGCATTATGGAAATCGAATGATCCATGCTTCATGTTGCCCATATCGCCATGCTGCATATTCCCCATCTCACCGTGGTTCATATTGCCATGATTCATATTACCGTGGCCCATCTCGCCATTATTCATATGGCCCATCATCTTCCCATGATCCATACCCGTCATAGCCTGAGCGCCGTATTTCTTCATCAGCATTTGCATGCCCATCATGTCGAGCATCGGGTCCATTGACAGTTGCAGCCTGCGCACCGTCAGCCCCTCCAGTGAAGGCAAGGCTGGCATGGTGGTCAGCGTGTCCGGCAACATACCGGAGGCGGTAATACGCAACGGCTGAATGCGCATCACCGGATGCGGCTTATCAAAGGGCGCAATCGCCATGCCCATCTGGCTCACAGGCAGAGTGACCAGATCAAAGGCGTTGCCGTCGCTGATATCCACCAGCACTTCAAAACGTTCGCCCATCAGCATGGGAAGTTCGGTGATTTTCACCGGCTCCGCCAACAGCCCGCCGTCGCTGGCAATGACGTACAGCGGACGACCGTCGCTGGCGGCGATATTTAGCGAGCGGGCGTTGCAGCCATTTAGCAAGCGCAGACGCAGCCAACCACGCGGTGCGGCATGCTGCGGATACATTGCCCCATTGGTCAGCAGCGTATCGCCAAACCAACCGACGGCGGCGGTCATCATATCCAGCTGATAATTAATTTGTCCGTCTGCGGAGAACTGTTTGTCCTGAATAATCACCGGGACATCATCAATTCCCCACTGCTTCGGCAGCATCAGCTTGCGGATGTCTTCATCTTCAATCAGCACCAGCCCGGCCAACCCCATCGCCACCTGACGACCGGTTTTGCCGTGCTGATGTGGATGAAACCAGCAGGTCGCTGCCCGTTGATCCGGTGTGAAGGTCACAGAACGTTTACCGCCCACCGGGATAATGCCCTGCGGTCCGCCGTCAACGTCCCCTGGTATTTCCAGCCCGTGCCAGTGCAATGTCGTCTCTTCGGCCAGCTGATTATGAATATCAACGGTGACCGCTTTACCTTTCTGCAGCTTTATCGCTGGCCCAAGCAAATTACCGTTATATCCCCAGGTCGTGGCGGTTTTACCGGCAAAGGTCGACTGTCCCGCTTGAACAATCAGCTGTATGCGATCGGCGGCATCCGACGTTAACAGATCGGGAATGGGTAACGCAGGACGCTCGGCGGCAAAGACACTACGGCTCCAGAGAGGTAACGCTGACGCGACACCCAGCGCCACGGAGTACTTTAAAAAGTCACGACGTTGCATAATCACTTCCTTATATTCAGCAGCTTAAGCAGGCTATCCTTTAAGCATAAGCCCTCCCCTTACTGGAAGGTCAAGTGAACCGCTGATAATAAAGGTCGTCGCTTCGCTCGCAGTGTGCTAACGTTTAAATTCCGTGATGCAGTGGTAGAAGCAATGAAGACGTTTTTCAGAACAATTTTGTTCGGCAGCCTGATGGCCGTATGCGCAAACAGCTACGCGCTTAGCGAGTCCGAAGCCGAAGATATGGCCGATTTAACGGCAGTTTTTGTCTTTCTGAAAAATGACTGTGGATACCAGAATTTGCCGAATGGGCAGATCCGTCGCGCACTGGTCTTTTTTGCCCAGCAAAACCAGTGGGACCTGAGTAATTACGATACCTTCAATATGAAAGCACTAGGCGAAGACAGCTATCGCGATCTCAGCGGTATCGGCATCCCTACGGCAAAGAAATGCAAAGCGCTGGCGCGGGACTCCCTGAGCCTGTTGGCTTACGTTAAATAGATAGTTTTGCGGAGCCTACAGGCTCCGCATGAATTAACGCTGTTGCACAAATTCACGATATGCCGCCACGACCTGAAGAAAGTCCTCTACGCCACAGAGCGAAAAGCTCTCTTCGTCGTAATAGTTCATTCCTTCTTCCATTTCGTCGCCTGTAAACTCAAGCTGATTGGCACGCACCATCACCTCTTCACCGTCCAGCCAGAGCGTATACTCATGCCCTACCCGCTGCCAGGAGCGCTCACTGCCCTTCACCGCACACGCCGCCTGTTCCACTTCATCAAGTAAGGCCAGGTTCTCTTTCACTTCTTCGTTAAACCAGTGCCCCACCACTTCGTGGCCCATGGACATACGCACTTTTACCACTCCGGTAATATCGCGCAGAAATTCGTAATCCATAATGTCTTCCTCTGCTCCCGGCAATGCGCCAATACCGCATTGCGCCTTGCTGTAATTATCGCAGCAGCGCAGCAGAAAAAAAGCGTATCGGGTATAAGGAATAGAAATAAAAATGCCCGGAGAAGCGGACTTCTCCGGGCATTGATGCGTTTTTACACAAAACGCGTTAGCGCATTACACTGCGGTCTGGAAAATCACGCCGTCGGCTTTCTCGGTGTACTGAGTCAACTGGTCGAAGTTCAGATAGCGGTAGGTGTCGACAGCGGTTTTATCCACCTGCGCCACATAGGTCTGATACTCGTCCGGTGTCGGCAGTTTGCCAATCAGTGCCGCGACCGCCGCCAGCTCCGCAGACGCCAGGTAGACGTTCGCCCCGGTCCCTAAACGGTTCGGGAAGTTACGGGTAGAGGTCGACACCACGGTTGAGTTGTCCGCCACGCGCGCCTGGTTACCCATGCACAGTGAACAGCCCGGGATCTCAATACGCGCCCCGCTCTTACCAAACACGCTGTAGTAGCCTTCTTCAGTCAGCTGTGCGGCGTCCATACGGGTTGGCGGTGCCACCCACAGGCGCGTCGGCAGCTGGCCTTTGTGCGCATCCAGCAGCTTACCAGCGGCGCGGAAGTGGCCAATATTGGTCATGCAGGAACCGATAAACACTTCGTCGATCTTCTCGCCCTGCACGTCAGACAGCAGACGCGCATCGTCCGGATCGTTCGGCGCGCACAGGATCGGCTCTTTGATATCCGCCAGATCGATGTCGATCACCGCCGCGTATTCTGCGTCAGCATCAGCTTCCAGCAGTTGCGGATCCGCCAGCCATTTTTCCATCCCCTGTACACGACGCTCCAGCGTACGGCGATCGCCGTAACCTTCGGCGATCATCCACTTAAGCAGCACGATGTTAGAGTTCAGATATTCAACGATCGGCTCTTTGTTCAGCTTGATGGTACAACCGGCAGCGGAACGTTCAGCGGAGGCATCGGTCAGTTCGAACGCCTGCTCCACTTTCAGATCCGGCAGGCCTTCGATTTCCAGGATGCGGCCGGAGAAGATGTTTTTCTTGCCTTTCTTCTCAACGGTCAGCAGGCCCTGTTTGATCGCATACAGCGGAATGGCGTGGACCAGATCGCGCAGGGTGATACCCGGCTGCATTTTGCCTTTGAAACGTACCAGAACGGATTCCGGCATATCCAGCGGCATCACGCCGGTCGCCGCGGCGAACGCCACCAGACCAGAGCCCGCCGGGAAGGAAATACCAATCGGGAAACGGGTATGGGAGTCACCACCGGTACCGACGGTATCCGGCAGCAGCATGCGGTTCAGCCAGGAGTGGATAACGCCATCGCCCGGACGCAGGGACACGCCGCCACGGTTCATGATGAAGTCCGGCAGCGTGTGGTGCGTGGTCACGTCAACCGGCTTAGGATAGGCGGCGGTGTGACAGAAGGACTGCATTACCAGGTCAGCAGAGAAGCCCAGGCACGCCAGGTCTTTCAGTTCGTCACGGGTCATCGGACCGGTAGTATCCTGAGAGCCTACGGAGGTCATCTTCGGTTCGCAGTACGCGCCCGGACGAATTCCTTTCACGCCACAGGCGCGGCCCACCATTTTCTGCGCCAGCGAGAAACCACGGCTGCTTTCCGCCACGTCTTTCGCCTGACGGAAGACGTCTGAGTGCGGCAGACCCAGCGCTTCACGCGCTTTGGTGGTCAGGCCGCGACCGATGATCAGCGGGATACGGCCACCGGCGCGCACTTCGTCGATCAGCACGTCGGTTTTCAGTTCAAAGCTGGCCAGCAGCTCGCCGGTTTCGTGGTTGCGCACTTCGCCTTTGAACGGGTAAACGTCAATCACGTCACCCATGTTCATGTTCGACACGTCAACTTCGATTGGCAGCGCGCCCGCATCTTCCATGGTGTTGAAGAAGATCGGTGCAATTTTGCCGCCGAGGCACAGACCGCCGCCGCGCTTGTTCGGTACATGAGGGATATCATCGCCCATGAACCACAGCACGGAGTTGGTGGCGGATTTACGCGAAGAGCCGGTACCGACCACGTCACCCACATAAGCCAGCGGGTAGCCTTTTTTCTGCAATTCTTCGATCTGTTTGATCGGGCCTACCACGCCCGGCTGATCCGGTTCGATACCTTCGCGGGCGTTTTTCAGCATCGCCAGCGCGTGCAGCGGGATATCCGGGCGGGACCACGCGTCCGGCGCCGGAGAGAGGTCATCGGTGTTGGTTTCGCCGGTCACTTTAAAGACGGTAACGGTGATCTTTTCAGCCAGAGCCGGACGGTTCAGGAACCATTCGGCATCGGCCCAGGACTGCATGACCTGCTCCGCATATTCGTTGCCCGCTTTGGCCTTTTCTTCCACATCGTAGAAGTTATCGAACATCAGCAGCGTTGAAGAGAGCGCTTTGGCGGCAATCGGCGCCAGTTTCGCATCGTCCAGCGCGTCAATCAGCGGATGAATGTTGTAACCGCCCTGCATGGTGCCCAGCAGCTCAATAGCTTTCTCTGGTGTCACTAGCGGGGACGTTGTGTCGCCTTTTGCGACGGCAGCAAGAAAACCTGCTTTGACATAAGCGGCTTCATCTACGCCAGGGGGAACGCGGTTGATCAACAGGTCTAACAGGAATTCTTCTTCGCCCACAGGCGGGGTCTTCAGCAGCTCGACAAGTGCGGCCATTTGGGTTGCGTCTAACGGTTTTGGCACAATCCCTAAGGCGGCACGCTCAGCTACGTGCTTACGGTATTCTTCTAGCACGACGGTATCTCCTCGCTCTCATTGTCATATGCGGTAGGCGATTCTCTTCACGCTCCTGTGAGACAGCAGTTTGTAGGGTAAATGCCCGGTACCGCATAAGGCACAATAACAGGATTTTCTTTAAGTGTTAATCTGTTTACAAAAAAGCAACATAAAAAATTGGCTGAATCGTTAAGAATGGTATAGCGAGGAGACAAGGCGGATTTCAGGTACCCATCAACCGCCTTAATTCGGTTGATTTACAACAGCAGCCTTCTGAATATTTCTACGACTTTTC
Organism: Citrobacter sp. FP75; assembly: GCF_018342065.1. Taxonomy (GTDB): domain Bacteria; phylum Pseudomonadota; class Gammaproteobacteria; order Enterobacterales; family Enterobacteriaceae; genus Citrobacter. The sequence goes on from NZ_JAFDOE010000005.1 coordinate 91,502, forward strand.
AGCCATCAGATATAATTGTGTAATAAATGTTCACACTCTTTTTCCGGACATACCGGGCGGTTCCCCAATAAAAGTCAAAACTGTAAAACACGGGTGAATAATACTCGCGGCAACAGGAACGCCTCACGGCACAGCGCTTGTCTCGTTGGAGTCATTTTATGAAGTTGCCCCTTAAGCCACATCTGCTCGTCCTTCTGTGCAGTGTCGGGCTGTTTGCCGCCTCTGGCGTGATGTTCGTCAAAAGTCGCACCACGGAGCCCGCTGCTCAGGCCCCCGTCGCACAACAACCTTCTGCACCGGCTCCGGCTCCCGTAGCCGCACCCGCGCCGGTCACACCACCCGCACCTGCCGTTACGCCGACATACACTGCCGCACAAATCGATCAGTGGATTGCGCCCATCGCGCTCTACCCGGATGCCTTGCTGTCACAAATATTGATGGCGTCGACCTATCCGGCCAACGTTATCCAGGCCGCCCAGTGGTCAAAAGACAATCCTAAAATGCAGGGTGACGCCGCTATTCAGGCCGCTTCCGGGCAACCCTGGGACCCAAGCGTGAAATCGCTGGTCGCGTTTCCTCAACTGATGTCGCTGTTAGGTGAAAACCCACCGTGGGTACAAAATCTGGGTGATGCTTTCCTCGCGCAGCCGCAAGATGTCATGGATTCCGTTCAACGTCTGCGCGCGCTGGCGCAGCAAACCGGCACCTTGCAATCAACGCCACAGCAGACGGTCACCACCGTGACCAAAGCAGCACCAGCTAAAACCGTCACCAGCGAGTCGACAACCAGTTCAACCACCACTACCGCCACGGCAAGCCCAACGGTTATCAAAATTGAATCCGCCGATCCGCAGGTGGTGTACGTCCCCACTTATAACCCGAATACGGTTTACGGTACCTGGCCAAACACCGCCTATCCGCCCACCTATCTCCCCCCGACGCCCGGCGAGCAGTTTGGCAACAGCTTTGTTAACGGTTTAGGCTTCAGCCTTGGTGTGGCGACAACCTATGCTATTTTCAGCAACATCGACTGGGACGACGATGACGACTGGGACCACCATCATAATGATGACTGGGATAATCACGGCGGCTATAACCGCAACGGTGATAACAACATCAACATCAACGTTGATAACTTCAATAAAATCAGCGGCCAGCGTCTGACGGATGCCAACCGTACCTGGCAGCATAACCCGGCCTATCGTGAGGGTGTGCCCTATCCGAATAACCAGCTCAATAACCGTTTTCACTCCACTAACACCGCAACGGGACTCAGCGCAACCCAGCAAAACCCGCAAAGATCGGCCAACCGCGATAGCCAGCGTCAGGCGGCCATGAACCAGATGGAGAAATCAACGGGAAAAACGTTCCCTCAGACAGCACGCCCGGGAACAAAAGATGCCCAGCGCCAGGCGTCAAATCAACAACTGAAGCAGATCTCTCAACGCAACAACTACCGCGGCTACGACACTAAACCGCAAACCGCGAAGCGGGCAAGCACCCAGCAACGTGAGAATCGCCAGGCGACGACGCAGAGACAGGAGAAACGGGTTTCGCAACCCGCACAGCAACGTAATGTGCAACAGCGGAATACTCAACAGCGCTCGCGCGCCAACGCGCTGAGCGGCAACGACAGTCGCTCTGGCAGCTGGCAAGCACAGCAGCAGCGAGGCGCCCAGAGCCGGCAGTTCGCCCGCAATCAGCCATCACGTCAACCCTCTGGCGGTCGTGCTGAGCACCGTGAATTCCGTCATCGTTAAGGGAACCGACATGAAAAATAAACTACTCAGTGGAATGGTGTTGTTCATGGTTTCGGCCACCGCGATGGCACAACAATCGTTCAGTACACCAGACCAGGCAACCGATGCGCTGACAAGTGCGATCGGTGAGCAAAATGAAAGTGCGATGAATAACCTGCTCGGGGAAAACTGGCGCGAGTTTCTGCCGCCGGAAGGCGTCGATCCTGATGCGGTTGATCGCTTCCTGCGCGACTGGAAGGTTCATCATAGCACCGTCATTGACGGTGATACGGCGCATCTTGTTGTCGGAGACAGCAACTGGCAGCTACCTATCCCGGTTGTCAAAACCACTTCCGGCTGGCGATTTGATATGCATGAAGCTGCCGAAGAGATCCAGACCCGCGAAATTGGCCGCAACGAACTCGCCGCCATTGAGGCATTACACGCCTATGTGGATGCTCAGCAGAGCTATTTTGCGATGAACCAAAAGTATGCGCAGAAAATTGTCAGCTCTGAAGGGAAAAAAGATGGTCTGTACTGGCCAGTTTCGCCCGGCGAAGCGCCAAGCCCGCTTGGCCCGGCCTTTAGTCCACAAGAGCCCGGCACGGGCTATCACGGTTATCGTTTCCGCATTCTTCCCGACAAAACCAGCGGCTTTGCGATGGTTGCGTGGCCCGTCAGCTACGATCACACTGGTGTGATGAGTTTTATGATTAACGGTGATGACAAAGTCTACCAGGCCGATCTCGGTGTTGAGTCACAGCAGAAAGCGCAGACGTTAACCGCATACCATCCGGATAAAACCTGGCAGCCCGTAGCGCCCTGATCCCCAGAGACGAAAGGTTAGTAGGCCGGGTAAGGCGAAGCCGCCCCCCGGCAACTCACAACAGATTACAGGATGTTAGCCACTGACTTCGCCAGTTGTGCTTCCAGAACCGGTTTCGCTTCTTCGAATTTCAGGTTCACCTTGTTAGCATTCGACACGACGCGGGTTTGATATTTTGCGCGATCGCCCTGCGCGCTGCTGGTTTGCAGCTTAATGCCGGACGTGCCCTGACGCAGGGCCGCAACGTTATCCGTTGTCACTTTCGCTTTGCTGCGTTCGGAGATTTGCAGGTCGGTAACCATGGTGTAGTTCACGTCTTCAACCATTGCATCTGCCGCCATACCGATCAGCCCCGCCGCCAGCCCGACACCCAGCGCTGCACCGGAGGAGTTGCTGTTATACGCCGTGATACCCGCCCCTAAAGCAGCCCCCACAGCGGCCCCTTCATAACCGGTTTTCAGGAAGCCCTGAGCTTCACGCAAGTCCATTTTATCCGCTTTCAGCACGTTTGCCTGCACCCAGTACCAGGCGTTGTCCGGAGAACTGGTTACCTTGTACCCTTTCGCTGACAGATCATTGGCTAACAGCGTCTGCAGGTTACTCATATCTTTATCAGAGGTGTTCTTTACCTGAATGTAGACGGTTTTTTCACTGGAAGGCTCCAGCCAGATGGTTTCACTCATCTGCGTTTTCACTTCAAGGTTACGTTTTTTCACGGCGGTGGTCATAGCGCCACACCCTGTCAGCGTCATTGCCGCGACAACCATGCCAACAACCGCGATTTTTTTTAAAGACATGTTTTTTCCTTTTTTCGTGTAATAAAGAGTCCAGAACCTCTAACCGCGCGGCCAGTAGCCACACAATGGTGAAAAAAGTATCGGCAGTTGAACGGAAATTTTTAGCGGAAATATCAATAAGATGACTACCAGAACAGGTAGTTCAGGAAAAAAAAACGCCTCCGAAGAGGCGTTTTCACAAAAGAGAGAAGATTATTTCTTCTTCGCTTTCGGGTTCGGCAGGTCGGTGATGCTACCTTCGAACACTTCTGCTGCCAGGCCCACAGACTCGTGCAGAGTCGGGTGCGCATGGATGGTCAGCGCGATGTCTTCAGCGTCACAACCCATTTCGATCGCCAGACCGATTTCGCCCAGCAGCTCGCCGCCGTTGGTACCGACAATCGCACCACCGATAACACGGTGAGATTCTTTGTCGAAAATCAGTTTGGTCATACCGTCTGCACAGTCGGAAGCAATAGCACGGCCAGAAGCAGCCCACGGGAAGGTGGCGGTTTCGTAGCTGATGCCTTTCTCTTTCGCTTCTTTCTCGGTCAGACCGACCCAGGCAACTTCTGGTTCAGTGTAGGCAATCGACGGAATAACTTTCGGATCAAAGTAGTGTTTCTTACCGGCGATAACTTCAGCGGCAACGTGGCCTTCGTGAACACCTTTGTGCGCCAGCATCGGCTGACCGACGATATCGCCGATAGCAAAGATGTGCGGAACGTTGGTACGCAGCTGTTTGTCCACGCGGATGAAGCCACGGTCATCAACTTCAACGCCCGCTTTGCCTGCGTCGAGGTTTTTACCGTTCGGCACACGACCGATAGCCACCAGTACGGCGTCGTAACGCTGTGCTTCTGCAGGCGCTTTTTTGCCTTCCATGGAAACGTAAATACCGTCTTCTTTCGCTTCAACGGCGGTCACTTTGGTTTCCAGCATCAGGTTGAATTTCTTGCTGATGCGTTTGGTGAAGACTTTAACCACGTCTTTATCGGCTGCCGGGATAACCTGGTCGAACATTTCAACCACGTCGATCTCTGAACCCAGCGCATGGTACACGGTACCCATTTCCAGACCGATGATACCGCCACCCATAACCAGCAGGCGCTTCGGTACGGTTTTCAGTTCCAGCGCATCGGTGGAATCCCACACGCGCGGATCTTCGTGCGGAATGAACGGCAGTTCGATCGGACGGGAACCCGCCGCGATGATTGCGTTGTCGAAGTTGATCACGGTTTTGCCGTTTTCGCCTTCAACTTCCAGGGTGTTCGCCCCGGTAAATTTACCCAGACCGTTTACCACTTTCACTTTACGGCCTTTGGCCATACCAGCCAGACCGCCGGTCAGTTGAGTGATAACTTTTTCTTTCCAGGTACGAATCTTGTCGATATCGGTTTTCGGCTCACCGAAGACGATACCGTGATCGGCCAGTGCTTTGGCTTCTTCGATAACTTTTGCTACGTGCAGCAGGGCTTTAGAAGGGATACAGCCGACGTTCAGACAAACACCGCCGAGGGTGCTGTAACGTTCTACGATGACGGTCTCCAGACCTAAATCTGCGCAACGGAAGGCAGCAGAGTAACCTGCCGGGCCTGCCCCAAGTACCACGACTTGAGTTTTGATTTCAGTGCTCATCATGACCTCTTAATTTATACCCGTCGTCCACCGGGTCGTTCTATCCGCCGGTATTTTACAAAATTGTTAACAATTTTGAAACAACAAACGGCAACCGATTTGTCTTTCGCACAATAACCTCACTGACATCATGAGATTACCAGAAAAAAGCCGGCCGTCGGGCCGGCTTTTTCGCTTACATCACCAAACGGCGAATGTCAGACAGCGTGTTGTTGATGATGGTAATGAAACGAGCACCATCAGCACCGTCAATCACGCGGTGGTCAAAGGAGAGAGAAATCGGCATCATCAGACGCGGAGTAAACTCTTTACCATTCCACACCGGTTCAATAGCAGACTTGGACACGCCAAGGATAGCCACTTCAGGCGCGTTCACAATCGGTGCAAAGTGGGTAGTTCCCAGGCCGCCGATGCTGGAGATAGTGAAGCAACCGCCCTGCATTTCGCCAGCCGTCAGCTTACCATCACGCGCTTTCTTGGAGATCACCGTCAGTTCACGAGACAGCTCGGTAATGCTCTTCTTGTTCACGTCTTTAAAGACCGGAACAACCAGACCATTTGGCGTATCTACCGCCACACCGATGTTGATGTATTTCTTCAGCGTCAGCTTCTGACCGTCTTCAGACAGGGAGCTGTTGAAGCGCGGCATCTGTTCCAGAGCGGCGGCAACGGCTTTCATGATGAAGACCACTGGGGTGAATTTCACGTCCAGTTTACGTTTCTCAGCTTCGGCGTTCTGCTGTTTACGGAACGCTTCCAGATCGGTGATATCGGTCTTATCGAAGTGGGTAACGTGCGGGATCATCACCCAGTTACGGCTCAGGTTAGCACCAGAGATTTTCTGGATACGACCCAGTTCCACTTCTTCGATTTCACCAAACTTGCTGAAGTCCACTTTCGGCCACGGCAGCATGCCCGGGATACCGCCGCCAGCCGCAGCTGCCGGTGCAGATTCAGCACGTTTAACCGCGTCTTTCACGTAAGCCTGAACGTCTTCGCGCAGGATACGACCTTTACGACCAGACCCTTTCACTTTCGCCAGGTTCACACCGAACTCGCGCGCCAGGCGACGGATCAGCGGAGTCGCATGGACGTAAGCGTCGTTTTCTGCGAAGTCAGATTTACCTTCCGCTTTAGCAGCCGGTGCTGCGGCAGGTGCAGGTGCTGCGGTCTGAGCCGGAGCAGCAGCTTGTGCAGGAGCAGGAGCAGCAGCCGGTGCAGCGCCTTCAACTTCGAAGACCATAATCAGAGAACCGGTTTTGACTTTGTCGCCGGTGCTGATTTTGATTTCTTTCACGGTACCTGCGAACGGCGCCGGAACTTCCATCGAGGCTTTGTCGCCTTCTACGGTGATCAGTGACTGCTCAGCGGCAATTTTATCGCCCACTTTGACCATCACTTCAGTGACTTCAACCTCGTCGCCGCCGATGTCCGGTACGTTAACTTCTTTAGAACCAGAAGCCGCCGGAGCCGCCGCTGCTGCAGGAGCTGCGGCCTGAGCCGGAGCAGCTGCAGGCGCTGCGCCCGCCACTTCAAAGACCATAATCAGAGAGCCGGTAGACACTTTGTCGCCGGTGTTGATTTTGATCTCTTTAACCACACCTGCGAACGGTGCCGGTACTTCCATAGAGGCTTTGTCGCCTTCTACGGTAATCAGAGACTGCTCAGCTGCTACGGTGTCGCCCACTTTAACCATGATCTCAGTGACTTCAACTTCGTCGCCGCCGATGTCCGGTACGTGTACGTCTTTTGCCGCAGCCGCAGCAGGTGCTGCTGCCGGAGCCGCTTCTTTCTTCTCTTCTGCCTTGGCAGGTGCAGCTGCTGCTGCACCGTCGGCGGAATCGAAAATCATGATCAGTTTGCCGGTCTCAGTTTTGTCGCCAACAGAGACTTTGATCTCTTTAACGATACCCGCCTGAGGGGACGGAACTTCCATAGAGGCTTTGTCGCCTTCTACGGTGATCAGCGACTGCTCAGCTTCAACTTTGTCGCCTACTTTGACCAGGATCTCGGTGATTTCAACTTCATCAGCCCCGATGTCCGGTACATTGATTTCGATAGCCATGTTTCTTTTACCTCTTACGCCAGACGCGGGTTAACTTTATCTGCATCGATGTTGAATTTGATGATTGCGTCAGCAACCACTTTCTTATCGATTTCGCCACGTTTAGCCAGTTCGCCCAGTGCCGCTACAACCACATAAGAAGCATCAACTTCGAAGTGGTGACGCAGGTTTTCACGGCTGTCAGAGCGACCGAAGCCGTCAGTACCCAGTACACGGTAATCATCAGCCGGTACATAAGTACGAACCTGTTCGGCAAACAGTTTCATATAGTCAGTAGATGCAACAGCCGGTGCGTCGTTCATCACCTGAGCGATGTACGGAACGCGCGGAGTTTCCAGCGGGTGCAGCATATTCCAGCGCTCACAATCCTGGCCATCACGCGCCAGTTCAGTGAAGGAAGTGACGCTATACACGTCAGAGCCTACGCCGTAGTCGTTCGCCAGGATCTGGGCTGCTTCACGGACGTGACGCAGGATAGAACCGGAGCCCAGCAGCTGAACTTTACCTTTCTTACCTTCGAGGGTTTCGAGTTTGTAGATACCTTTACGGATACCTTCCTCGGCACCTGCTGGCATTGCCGGCATGTGGTAGTTTTCGTTCAGCGTGGTGATGTAGTAGTAAACGTTCTCTTGTTTCTCACCGTACATACGCTCCAGACCATCGTGCATGATGACCGCAACTTCGTACGCGTAAGACGGATCGTAAGAGATACAGTTCGGGATAGTCAGAGACTGAATATGGCTGTGGCCATCTTCGTGCTGCAGACCTTCACCGTTCAGCGTCGTACGACCGGAAGTACCACCGATCAGGAAGCCGCGAGCCTGCTGGTCACCTGCCTGCCAGCACAGGTCACCGATACGCTGGAACCCGAACATGGAGTAGTAGATGTAGAACGGGATCATCGGCAGATCGTTGGTGCTGTAAGAAGTTGCAGCAGCCAGCCAGGATGCGCCAGCACCCAGTTCGTTGATGCCTTCCTGCAGGATCTGACCTTTTTCGTCTTCTTTGTAGTAAGCAACCTGCTCACGGTCCTGCGGGGTGTACTGCTGACCGTTCGGGCTGTAAATACCGATCTGACGGAACAGGCCTTCCATACCAAAGGTACGCGCTTCATCGGCGATGATCGGCACGAGGCGGTCTTTGATCGACTTGTTCTTCAGCATCACGTTCAGTGCACGCACAAACGCGATAGTGGTGGAGATTTCTTTGTTCTGCTCTTCCAGCAGCGCACCGAAGTCTTCCAGAGCCGGCAGCTCCAGCTTCTCAGTGAAGTTCGGCTGACGAGCAGGCAGGTAGCCGTGCAGTTTCTGACGCTGAGCGTGCAGATAAGTGTGCTCTTCAGAACCTTCCGGGAAGGTAATGTAAGACAGGTTTTCAACCTGCTCATCGGTGACTGGAACGTTGAAACGGTCGCGGATATAACGCACGCCGTCCATGTTCATTTTCTTAACCTGGTGAGCGATGTTTTTACCTTCGGCGGTGTCACCCATGCCGTAACCTTTGATGGTATGGGCGAGGATTACAGTTGCTTTGCCTTTGGTTTCCTGCGCTTTTTTCAGTGCAGCGTAGACTTTCTTCGGATCGTGACCACCGCGGTTCAGAGCCCAAATCTGCTCGTCAGTCCAGTCAGCAACCAGTGCTGCGGTTTCCGGGTATTTACCGAAGAAGTGCTCACGTACGTATGCGCCGTCTTTGGATTTGAAGGTCTGGTAGTCGCCGTCAACGGTTTCGTTCATCAGTTGGATCAGTTTACCGCTGGTGTCTTTACGCAGCAGTTCATCCCAACGACCGCCCCACATGACTTTGATAACGTTCCAGCCAGCGCCCGCAAAGATGCCTTCCAGTTCGTTAACAATCTTGCCGTTACCGGTGACCGGGCCGTCAAGACGCTGCAGGTTACAGTTGATAACAAAGACCAGGTTGTCCAGTTTTTCACGGGTAGCGATGGTGATCGCACCTTTAGATTCTGGCTCATCCATCTCACCGTCGCCCAGGAAGGCATAAACGGTTTGTTTAGAGGTATCTTTCAGGCCACGGTGTTCCAGATACTTCAGGAATTTAGCCTGGTAGATAGCACCGATTGGACCCAGACCCATAGAAACGGTCGGGAACTGCCAGAATTCAGGCATCAGTTTCGGGTGCGGGTAGGAAGACAGGCCTTTGCCATGAACTTCCTGACGGAAGTTGTTCATCTGCTCTTCAGTCAGACGACCTTCCAGGAATGCGCGTGCGTAGATGCCCGGAGAGATGTGGCCCTGGAAATAAATCAGGTCGCCGCCATCCTGCTCGTTGCGTGCACGGAAGAAATGGTTGAAGCACACATCATATACCGTTGCGGAGGACTGGAAGGATGCCATGTGGCCACCCAGCTCGAGGTCCTTTTTAGACGCACGCAGTACGGTCATGATGGCGTTCCAGCGGATAGCAGAACGAATACGACGTTCCAGCTCCAGATTGCCCGGGTATTCCGGTTCATCTTCAACGGCAATAGTGTTTACATAATTGCTGGCCCCTGTACCTGCCGCTACTTTCACGCCGCCTTTGCGGGCTTCTGAAAGCAGTTGGTCGATCAGATACTGAGCACGCTCAACACCTTCTTCACGGATGACCGATTCGATCGCCTGTAGCCAGTCGCGAGTTTCGATCGGATCCACGTCATTTGGGAAACGTTCTGACATGGGGGTATTCCTTATCTATCTAATACGTTGAGTTATCTGGAACCTGTCCCATTGAGTTCTCGTCAGAGAACGCAATAAGACAGGTTCTGCGTTTAGTTGCCGCGCCTTTCATTAGCGCTTGATTTACAACATCTTCTGGTTAACCTTCTACCAGAAAAATCACTAATTCTTTCGTTGCTCCAGACGGCGTAAGGCGCGTTCACGACGGCTTTCCTCACGGCTTCTGTCCAGGAGAATTTCTTCGATAAACGCCAGGTGGCGGTGGGACGCTTCGCGTGCCTCTTCCGGCTTCCCGGCGATAATCGCTTCAAAAATACGCGTACGGTGACTGCTTACCAGCGGCAGCATATCCCGACGCGAATACAGTAATTCAAAGTTTTGACGGACGTTCTGCGCCAACATCGGCTCCATACAGCGGAGCAAATGGAGCAGCACCACATTATGCGCCGCTTCGGTGACAGCAATTTGATACTGGAGTACTGCATCAGACTCGCCGTCAAGATCGCCGGACTGTTGAGCAAGCTCGATCGCATGGTGGAGTTCACGGATACGCGTTTTATCTTCATCCGTGCTGCGTAGTGCGGCGTAATACGCGGCAATACCTTCCAGAGCATGGCGCGTCTCAAGCAGGTCAAACTGGGATTCAGGATGGTCGGAGAGCAGCTCTACCAGTGGGTCGCTAAAGCTCTGCCACAGGCTGCTCTGAACAAAAGTGCCACCGCCCTGACGACGAAGCAGCAAACCCTTCGCTTCGAGACGTTGGATCGCCTCGCGCAAGGAGGGGCGGGAGACGTCGAACTGTTTTGCCAGCTCGCGTTCCGGTGGGAGTTTTTCTCCGGGGCGAAGTGTCCCCTCAAGAATTAAAAACTCCAGCTGCTGCTCAATCACATCGGAGAGTTTTGGTTGGCGGATTTTGCTGTAGGCCATGATTTCCTGTCTTAAGCCATTTGCCCGGAGTCAATTGGTCTTACCAATTTCATGTTCTTGACGCTAAAGTAACAAAGTATTCACCTTCTGTCCATACAGGTTTTGATTGAAATCAGTAAAGGAGGCATATTTTAACAACATTACAGAAATAACGTTTCAAACATGTAACTATGCACAAATGTTAAATTTACCACTGACTGGGTAGTTTTAACGTAATTGAAACGAAAAACTATCCCATCTGAACCGATTCACCTGCCTATTTATCGACTTTTAAAGCAAAATTAACGAATAAAAATTCAAATCTTGAATTGCCCGGTAGAAAAACGCGCGCTTACAAATGGTTTCTTTTTATTCAACTCGTCATCCTCTCTTCATAAAGCAGGTGCATTCGCGCTCGCATAACATTATTCTGATCAAGACAAAAGCATTTAGGCAACATTTTACCGATGGCCGCCGTAAACAAATTAATACAACAAACGGAATTGCAAACTTACACACGCGTCACTGCGTGGTTCAAAATATAAGTACTCGAATGATGAAGAGTAAAACCACACACGAGGTTTAATGATGGAAAGTCAACAGCATGGCGATCAGCTAAAGCGCGGTCTTAAAAACCGCCATATACAGCTTATCGCGCTGGGTGGCGCGATAGGCACCGGGTTATTCCTCGGCAGCGCGTCCGTTATCCAGTCTGCAGGGCCGGGTATTATTCTGGGTTACGCTATCGCCGGTTTTATCGCCTTTTTAATTATGCGTCAGTTAGGCGAAATGGTCGTTGAAGAGCCGGTTGCAGGTTCCTTCAGCCACTTTGCCTATAAGTACTGGGGCGGTTTCGCCGGTTTCTCCTCCGGCTGGAACTACTGGGTTCTGTACGTTTTGGTTGCCATGGCTGAGCTGACTGCCGTCGGGAAATACATCCAGTTCTGGTATCCGGAGATCCCTACCTGGGTCTCTGCGGCCGTCTTTTTCGTGGCCATCAACGCCATCAACCTGACCAACGTGAAAGTGTTCGGTGAGATGGAGTTCTGGTTTGCCATTATTAAGGTCATTGCGGTCGTGGCGATGATTCTGTTCGGCGGCTGGCTGCTGTTTAGCGGCAACGGTGGCCCGCAGGCCAGCGTCAGCAACCTGTGGGATCAAGGTGGTTTCCTGCCACACGGCTTCACCGGTCTGGTGATGATGATGGCGATTATCATGTTCTCCTTCGGCGGTTTGGAGCTGGTCGGCATCACCGCAGCAGAAGCGGATAACCCGGAGCAGAGCATTCCGAAGGCCACCAACCAGGTTATCTACCGTATCCTGATTTTCTATGTCGGTTCGCTGGCTGTTCTGCTTTCCCTGATGCCGTGGACGCGCGTGACGGCAGATACCAGCCCGTTCGTACTGATCTTCCACGAGCTGGGCGACACGTTTGTGGCTAACGCGCTGAACGTCGTGGTACTGACCGCCGCCCTTTCTGTCTATAACAGCTGTGTGTACTGCAACAGCCGTATGCTGTTCGGGCTGGCTCAGCAGGGTAACGCGCCGAAAGCGCTGATGAGCGTGGATAAACGCGGCGTACCGGTCAATACCATCCTGGTCTCCGCGCTGGTCACCGCGCTGTGCGTCCTTATCAACTATCTGGCACCGGAATCTGCATTTGGCTTACTGATGGCGCTGGTGGTTTCCGCACTGGTGATCAACTGGGCGATGATTAGCCTCGCGCACATCAAGTTCCGCAAAGCGAAACAGCAGCAGGGTGTCGCCAGTCGTTTCCCGGCGCTGTTCTACCCGCTGGGTAACTGGGTCTGCCTGATTTTTATGGCGGCAGTGCTGGTAATTATGCTGATGACGCCTGGCATGGCTATCTCCGTTTACCTGATCCCGGTGTGGATTGCCATTCTTGGCATCGGTTACCTGTGTAAGCAGAAAACGGCCAAAGCGGTTAAAGCACATTAATTCTCACCCCCTATCTGCAAAGGTAGGGGGTGTTACCTGCCTCACACTTTCCCGCAAATGACTGTTTCATCCATATCAGTGGCGTTATCCTGCAACGCAAAAACATCCTCACCAGACAATAATTCTCTCCATATCTTATTTATGGAGCGCAGTTGATGGAAACCAGTAAACTGTCGGTGAAAGAAAAGATCGGCTATGGCATGGGCGATGCCGGATGTAACATCATATTCGGCGCTATCATGTTGTTTGTTAATTATTTTTATACAGACATATTTGGTCTCGCACCTGCTTTGGTCGGCGTTTTACTGCTCTCAGTACGCGTTATTGACGCCGTAACGGACCCGATTATGGGCGCAATGGCCGATCGCACGCGCAGTAAATATGGTCGATTTCGTCCATGGCTATTGTGGATTGCCTTCCCGTACGCATTATTCAGCGTCCTGATGTTTACCACCCCAGAGTGGAGCTATAACAGCAAAGTTATCTATGCGTTTGTCACCTACTTCCTGCTGTCTATTACCTACACGGCGATCAACATACCCTATTGCTCACTCGGCAGCGTCATCACCAACGACCCGAAAGAGCGCGTCGCCTGTCAATCTTATCGCTTTGTGCTGGTAGGTATTGCCACCCTGCTGCTTTCCCTCACCCTACTGCCGATGGCTGACTGGTTTGGTGGCGAAGACAAAGCGAAAGGCTATCAGATGGCGATGGCCGTGCTGGCCTTTATTGGTATGTGCATGTTCCTGTTTTGCTTCGCGACGGTACGCGAACGTGTACAACCTGCCGTCCAGACAAATGACGATTTAAAAGCCGACCTGAAAGATGTCTGGAAGAACGATCAATGGGTAAAAATCCTGCTTTTAACCTTGTGCAACGTCTGTCCGGGTTTTATTCGCATGGCCGCCACCATGTACTACGTCACCTGGGTGATGCAGCAAAGCACACAGTTCGCGACGCTGTTTATTAGCCTTGGCGTAGTCGGCATGATGATCGGCAGTATGCTGGCGAAGGTGTTAACCGATCGCTGGTGCAAACTGAAAGTGTTCTTCTGGACCAATATCATCCTGGCGATTTTCTCCGCCGCGTTTTACTTCTTCGACCCGAAAGCCACCATGATGATTATGGTGCTCTACTTCCTGCTCAACATTCTGCATCAGATCCCATCCCCACTGCACTGGTCGCTGATGGCCGATGTCGATGACTACGGCGAGTGGAAAACCGGGAAACGCATCACCGGGATCAGCTTCTCCGGCAACCTGTTCTTCCTTAAACTGGGCCTGGCGATTGCCGGAGCGATGGTTGGCTTCCTGCTCTCCTGGTACGGCTACGACGCAGGCGCTAAAGCACAAAGCGAATCCGCTATTAACGGTATTATGCTGCTGTTCTCCATTATTCCGGGCGTGGGCTATCTGATTACCGCAGGCGTGGTTCGTCTGCTGAAAGTTGACCGCGAGTTCATGCAGCAAATCCAGTCAGATCTGGAAAAGCGCCGTGTCAACTACCGCGAATTGAATGAGTACCATGACGTTAAATCGACTGAACACGTAAGGAAAGCCTGATGAATCAGTGGCCTAATCCCTTTATCGAGCAGCGCGCCGATCCGTTTATCCTCCGTGACGGCAGCCACTATTATTTCATTGCTTCGGTGCCTGAATACGACCGACTGGAGATCCGTCGGGCTGACTCACTGGAAGGACTACGCTCCGCCGCTCCGGTGGTCGTCTGGCGCAAACCAGAAAGTGGCCCGATGAGCGAACTGATCTGGGCACCAGAAATCCATCATATTGCCGGCAAGTGGTATATCTATTTTGCCGCCACCCACACGCAGGCGCTCGATAAGCTGGGGATGTTCCAGCACCGCATGTTTGCCCTTGAGTGCGCAGATGCCGACCCGCTGACCGGCAGGTGGACAGAGAAAGGTCAGATTAACACGCAGTTTGATACCTTCGCGCTGGATGCCACTACCTTTAATCACCAGGGAAAACAGTGGTATCTGTGGGCGCAAAAATCCCCCGATATCGCCGGGAACTCCAATATTTATCTCGCGGAATTGGAAAATCCGTGGACGATTAAAGGCGAGCCGGTGATGCTCAGCCATCCAGAGTATGACTGGGAGTGTCGTGGCTTTTGGGTCAATGAGGGTCCCGCCGTGATGATGCACGGCGACAAACTGTTTGTCAGCTATTCCGCCAGCGCCACCGACGAAAACTACTGTATGGGGTTATTATGGATTGCTCTCAACGCCGACCCGCTAAACCCGGAAAACTGGCATAAATCACCGCGCCCGGTCTTTACCACCAGCTACGAAAACCGCCAGTACGGGCCGGGGCACAATAGCTTTACGCAAACGCCGGAAGGGGAAGATGTACTGGTATATCACGCGAGAAATTACACCGAAATTGAGGGCGATCCGCTGTACGACCCCAACCGCCATACACGTTTGAAACTCGTACGCTGGGACGAAAATGGAATGCCGGATTTTGGCACCCCGCCAGCGGATACGATTTGAATGATTGCCCGGAAGCGCACAGCAACCGGGCTACTCTCTGTCGTAGGCCAGATAAACGACCTAAATTAACGCACCATAAATGGTCAACACGGCAATCACCACCACCACCGCAAACGACGTTTTCTTCGCCAACGCCACGGCCGCTTTCGGGGTTTCGACTTTATCGGCATGCGATTCGCGAGCCAGCGAGAACTGCGCCAGTCGCGTTAATACCTGATACTGTGAAGTATGCAGATCGGCAAGCGAGGCAAACCACGCGGGCAGCGCCTTCTCACCATGCCCCAGCAGCGCGTAAACTACGCCAGCCAGACGCACCGGGATCCAGTCCAGCACATGCAGAATCGCATCAATACCCGATTGCAAACGCTGATGCGGTGTCTGATAACGCGCCAGCCAGGACTGCCACGCGCGTAAGAAGGCATAACCAACCAGCGTCACCGGCCCCCACGCCCCCCCTACGATCAACCAAAACAGCGGAGCCAGGTAAAAGCGAAAATTATTCCACAACAACGCATTTTGCAGCTCACGTAAGTACTCCCGCTCATTGCATTCCGGTGGTACGCCATGGATAAGCGTTAATTCGCTGGCCATCGTCTCACGGGCATGGGCATCGTTGCGGGACGCCGCATTCAGGTACGCATGATAATGCAGGCGTATCTTGCCAGCCCCGATGCACAGCACGCCAATTAAGATCCACACCACCAGCAGCGGGACGTTAAATAGCAGTCCGTGCAACGCACGCAGCAGCAGGAACGTCACGCCCATCGCAATCATCGTCATGCCGAGGGTGCGGATCATAGAAAAATGCTTAATTCGGCGGAAAAAGGCTTCAACCCGGTGATCAAGCTGCCAGTGCTCACCCAGCTTAAACAGGCGCTCGACAATCAGCACCAGTAATGTTGTAAACAGCGTCATGTCATCTCCTTGTGTGACGAGGGGGTGATCAGGGCGCGAAACCTGCACCAGTCAAAAGACGGACCTGGATCGGTCTTGCGCTCGGGCGCAATATTGCAATGCCCGGTCATGTTATTGGCAATCGCCGGATAACGCTGAATCAGTAGCTGCGTCACCGCCGCCAACTGCTGGTACTGCGCATCGGTATAGGCCAACGTATCCGTTCCTTCCAGCTCAATACCAATCGAAAAATCATTACAACGTTCGCGCCCCTGATAGTTCGACACGCCAGCATGCCAGGCGCGTTTATCAAAAGGGACATACTGAACTATCTCGCCATCACGGCGAATCAGACAATGGGCAGAAACGCGCAAATGGGCGATTTGCGCAAAAAAAGGGTGGGCGTCGGGATCAATTGTGCCCGTGAATAACGCGTCAATCCACGGACCGCCAAACTCACCAGGTGGCAGGCTGATATTATGCACCACCAGCAAAGAAGGGTTTTCGTCATCCGGGCGGCAATCGTAATGGGGAGAGGGAACGCGTCGCGCCTCTGTCAGCCAGCCCTTGTCTAACAACATGCAGAATCTCCTTATTGGTGGTGCTCATATCAGGTTCAGGGTAGCATGTTTCTATCTTATGATTCGTTAGCTATTTGGAGTTTTATCATGCCGCCTCGCCGCTATAACCCTGACTCCCGACGTGACGCGCTGTTGGAACGCATCAACCTCGATATCCCTGCCTCTGTCGCTCAGGCACTGCGTGAAGATTTAGGCGGAGAAGTTGATGCCCGAAACGATATCACCGCACAGCTTTTGCCAGAGGATATGCGCTCTCACGCCACCGTGATCACCCGCGAAGATGGCGTTTTTTGTGGGAAGCGTTGGGTGGAAGAGGTCTTCATTCAACTTGCTGGCGATGATGTGAAAATCACCTGGCACGTTGAAGATGGCGACAGCATTAAAGCGAATCAGCCATTGTTTGCACTGGATGGCCCTTCCCGCGTATTACTGACCGGTGAACGCACCGCGCTAAACTTTGTGCAGACGCTGTCCGGCGTTGCCAGTGAAGTACGTAAATATGTCGACCTGCTGGCGGGGACAAAAACCCAACTGCTGGATACGCGTAAAACTCTGCCAGGACTGCGTACCGCGCTGAAATATGCCGTGCTGTGCGGCGGCGGCGCAAATCACCGTCTGGGGCTTTCTGACGCCTTCCTGATTAAAGAAAACCACATTATTGCTTCCGGCTCCGTGCGTCAGGCCGTTGAAAAAGCCTTCTGGCTGCATCCGGACGTCCCGGTTGAGGTTGAAGTGGAAAGCCTGGATGAACTGGGCGACGCGCTGAAAGCCGGGGCCGACATCATTATGCTCGATAATTTCGAAACCGCCCAAATGCGCGAAGCGGTAAAACGCACCAACGGCCAGGCGCGTCTGGAGGTTTCAGGGAACGTCACCCATGAAACGCTGCGCGAATTTGCCGAAACCGGCGTGGATTTCATTTCTGTAGGCGCACTGACTAAGCACGTGCGTGCGCTCGATCTCTCCATGCGTTTTCGTTAATCGCTGAGTGTATTGCCCGATGACGCTTCGCTTATCGGGCCTACCGCGCAGTCTTATTATGTAGGCCGGACAAGGCGTTTACGCTGCCATCCGGCAATTTCTTCGAGTACCCTCGCAAATACGTTGCCTCCTTCTGTAATTTCGTAAAAATCCTCTGAACCTGCCTTCCCGTTCTGTTTTTTGTCCCTCGCCTAAGTGTCCTCCGGTTTGCCACAGTAGCGCCAGCTAACTCAAGGAGCGAACCATGGACAATCAACGAGGCTTCACGCTTATCGAATTAATGGTGGTCATTGGCATCATTGCCATTCTCAGCGCCATCGGTATTCCGGCTTATCAGAACTATCTGCGCAAGGCGGCACTAACAGACATGCTGCAAACCTTTGTCCCCTATCGCACAGCAGTCGAGCTCTGCGCGCTGGAGCATGGCGGGACAACCACCTGTGATGCCGGGACCAACGGAATCCCCTCTCCTGCCACCACTCGCTATGTCTCCGGCATGAGCGTCGAAAAAGGCATCGTCAACCTCACCGGGCAGGAAAGCCTCAACGGGCTGAGCGTGACCATGACGCCAAACTGGGACAATGCCAACGGGATTACCGGCTGGAACCGTAGCTGTAACATCCAAAATGACAGTGCTTTGCAGCAGGCCTGTGAAGACGTTTTCCGCTTTGATACCAACTAAGGAACAGAGATGAATACCACACAACTTACTGCGCTGTGCCAACGTTATCAGGGAATATTACTCGATGCCGACAATGAAGTGGTGCACATCGCCGTTGTGGATTCCCCTTCCAACGAACTGCTGGATGCACTGCATTTTGCCACCACCAGACGCATCGATATTGTGTGCTGGACTCGTCAACAAATGGAAGGACATGCACACAAACCACGGCAAATGCTGCCAGCTGTCATCCCTGAAGGCAGCGCGACCGCTGCAGAATTACTGACGCAGACGTTGCAATCCGCCCTGGCGAAACGGGCGTCTGATATTCACATTGAGCCCGCGCAAAATCGCTATCGGATACGGCTGCGCATAGACGGCGTACTGCATACTTTACCGGAGGTGCTGACGGAGATGGGTATTGCTCTCACCGCAAGGTTAAAAGTGCTGGCCAGTCTGGACATTGCTGAACACCGACTGCCACAGGATGGGCAGTTTACCGTTGAAATTTCAGGTTCCCCCATCTCGTTTCGCATTGCGACACTCCCCTGTCGATACGGAGAAAAAGTGGTGTTACGCCTGCTGCATCAGGTTGAGCAGGCGCTGGAAATTAACGCGCTGGGCATGCAAGACGCACAGCTGGCCGCATTTTCACAAGCCTTGCAGCAGCCTCAGGGGCTAATCCTGGTAACCGGTCCTACCGGGAGCGGCAAAACGGTCACACTTTACAGTGCGCTACAAACCCGAAACACCCCGGATGTGAATCTGTGTAGCGTAGAAGATCCGGTAGAGATCCCAATTGAAGGGTTAAATCAAACGCAAATTCACCCTCGCGCTGGCCTGACCTTTCAGGGTGTGTTACGCGCACTGCTGCGACAGGATCCCGACATTATAATGGTGGGTGAAATCCGCGACGGCGAAACGGCAGAAATAGCCCTTAAAGCCGCGCAAACTGGTCATCTGGTTCTTTCAACGCTACATACCAACTCCACCAGCGAAACACTAATACGCCTGCAACAAATGGGGGTCGCTCGTTGGATGATCGCCTCCGCGCTGACGCTGGTGATTGCCCAACGATTAGTCAGAAAGCTGTGCCCCCATTGTCGGCGACGTCTTGATGTCCCGGTTACTCTGCCGGCATCGCTGTGGCCCACGCCGCTACCGCGCTGGCAGGCGTCAGGCTGCGAACACTGCTATCAGGGATTTTATGGCCGCACAGCGTTGTTTGAAGTTCTGCCCGTCACACCCGCATTACGCCAGCTTATTGCCAGCGGTACCACTGCTGACGTGGTGGAGTCCGATGCTCAGCAGGCAGGGATGCACTCACTTTTCGAGAACGGATGTCAGGCGGTCGAAAACGGGCTAACGACGTTTGAAGAGATTATCCGCGTGCTGGGCATGCCGCATGTCCACTAAGCAACTCTGGCAATGGCAGGGTATAAACCATCAGGGTCAGCCAGCGGAAGGGGCGCTATGGACAGACGATCGCCCTTCACTGGTCTTTGCTCTGCAACAACTGTACATTACGCCAATTCGCATTAAACGTATGCGTGTTAAAACCTCGCACTGGAGTAGAGCGCAATGTACCGAAGTCATACACCAGTTGGCCACATTACTTAAAGCAGGGTTGACGCTTTCCGACGGATTAGCCCTGCTTGCCGAACAGCACCCCAGTTGCCAGTGGCAGGCGCTGCTGCGCACGCTGGCTTACGATATGGAACAGGGCATTTCACTTTCCACCTCACTGTCGCGTTGGCAACACATTTTTCCGCCACTATACCTGGCAATGATCCGCACCGGAGAACTAACCGGTAAACTGGATGTCTGCTGTTTTGAACTGGCCCGCCAGCAGAAAGAACAACAGCTCCTTACGGATAAAGTTAAAAAAGCGCTGCGTTACCCGGTAATTATTCTCACCATGGCGGTGATGGTCGTCTTCGCGATGCTGCACTTTGTACTGCCTGAATTTGCCGCCATTTATCGCACGTTCAATACCCCGCTACCGGCGTTAACGCAGGGGATTATGACCGTTGCCGATTACAGCAGTCGATGGGGATGGCTGATGGGATTACTCGGTCTGGTACTGGGAGGGGCATATGGTCTGACAAAACAAAAACCATCCTGGCTTGTTCTGCGACAGCGGCTTTTATTACGTTGCCCTGTTATAGGGCCGCTGGTCAGGGGCCAAAAACTCACGCAGATCTTCACCGTCCTGTCGTTGACGCAAAGTGCAGGTATCCCCTTTCTACAAGGTCTGGTCAGCGTATCTGAAACGCTCTCCTGCCCTTTCTGGTCACAACGATTAACCCAGGTACACCACGACATCAGTGCCGGAAAACCGGTCTGGCAGGCGCTGAAAAATGCCGAAGAATTCAGTCCATTGTGTTTACAGTTGGTGAGAACCGGTGAAGCGTCCGGCTCACTGGATGCGATGCTACATAATCTTGCCCGGCATCATAGCGAAAACACGATGTCTCAGGCCGAGAATCTGGCTGCGCTACTTGAGCCTGCATTGCTGGTGATTACGGGGTTAATTATCGGAACGCTGGTGGTTGCGATGTACTTACCGATTTTTCATCTGGGGGATGCAATGAGCGGAATGGGGTAAAGCTGGCGCGGTATGCTGCGCCAGCTATCGTGTTACAGGCTATTGAAAACGCGGTTTTCTTGTTCCTGTACTCGAATAAAGGTTGTACGTTTGGTCAACTCTTTCAGACGAGATGCACCCACGTAAGTGCAGGCGGAACGCAGACCACCGAGGATATCGCGTGCGGTATAGTCAACCGGGCCACGCAACGGCAGCTTAACGGTTTTACCTTCAGCAGCGCGGTATTGGGCAACACCTCCCACGTGACGCGTCATGGCAGATTCAGAACTCATTCCGTAGAACAGCATGAATTTCTCGCCGTTCTCCTCAACGACTTTACCGCCGCTTTCTTCGTGACCGGCCAGCATACCGCCCAGCATGACAAAGTCAGCACCGCCGCCAAACGCTTTTGCCACGTCACCTGGCATCGTACAGCCGCCATCGCTGACAATCATACCGCCAAGGCCGTGTGCGGCATCAGCACATTCGATAACCGCAGAAAGCTGCGGATAGCCAACGCCGGTTTTTACACGCGTGGTACAAACAGAACCCGGACCAATACCTACTTTGACGATATCTGCACCGGAAAGCACCAGCTCTTCACACATTTCGCCGGTAACCACGTTACCCGCACAAATTGTTTTCGTCGGCCATGCTTCGCGCGCTTTCGACACAAACTGAACGAAATGCTCCGAGTAACCATTCGCCACATCAATGCAAATGAAGTTCAGCGCAGGATTCAGCGCCAGAATCTGTTTAGTTTTTTCGAAATCGGTGTCAGATGTCCCGGTAGAAACCATTACATGTTTGAGTACATCGGCAGATGCATTCGCAATGAAAGCAGACCAGTCTTCTACAGAATAGTGCTTATGCACAGCGGTCAGGATGTCGAATGAGGCAAGCGCAGTTGCCATGGCAAACGTCCCAACGGTGTCCATATTTGCGGCGATGATTGGCACGCCGGACCATGTCTGACCTGAATGTTTAAAGGTAAATTGACGTTCCAGCTCAACATCGGAACGGCTTTTGAGAGTAGAACGCTTAGGGCGGATAAGAACGTCTTTGAAACCTAACTTCAGATCTTCTTCGATACGCATGTGCGGATTCCTGGGGTTAATGGCGAAAAATCGAAACTCACAACTCCAGTGACGCTATCATACGCACTAATCAATACCGCGCAAGACTGCGAAATTCTCTTTTTTTACGCTACAATCCCATAAATTTACCTGGCGCATTGTAGGTTAATCCTGCAGCCGCCTCACCTTCGCATGCTTAACTTTTAACTGTTTGATAATCAAACTTAAACTCCAGGATCCGAGTCTATGAGGTATACGGTAGCCTTAACTGGCGGCATTGGCAGTGGTAAAAGCACCGTTGCAAATGCGTTCGCTGACCTCGGAATAAACGTGATTGACGCCGATATTATTGCGCGTCAGGTCGTTGAGCCCGGTACACCTGCCCTTAACGCGATTGCCAAACATTTTGGTAGTGAACTCATCGCCGCAGATGGAACGTTACAACGGCGAATTTTACGCGAGCGTATTTTTTCTCATCCTGATGAAAAATCCTGGCTAAACGCTCTGCTTCATCCGCTTATTCAACAGGAAACTCAGCGCCAGTTTCAGCAAGCGACGTCCCCTTATCTGTTATGGGTTGTCCCACTGCTCGTTGAAAACTCGCTGTACAAAAAGGCCAATCGCGTACTCGTGGTCGATGTTACTCCCGAGACCCAGCTCAGACGAACCATGCAGCGTGATGATGTTACACGCGAACATGTTGAACAAATTTTGGCTGCCCAGGCAACACGTGAAGCGCGTCTTGCCGTGGCAGATGATGTTATTGATAATAATGGCGCACCGGATGCCATCACCTCGGATGTCGCCCGCCTGCACGCGCGCTATTTGCACTGCGCGTCGCAGTTTGTCTCACAGGAAAAACCGTAATGCACACCCAGGTCCTTTTTGAACACCCTCTCAATGAGAAGATGCGTACATGGCTGCGCATTGAGTTTCTGACCCAGCAACTCTCCGTTAACTTGCCTGTTGCCGATTATGCAGGCGCATTGCATTTTTTCAGAAATATTGGGGATTTACTGGACGTATTCGAACGTGGCGAAGTCCGTACTGAACTGCTCAAAGAGCTGGAACGACAACAGCGTAAACTTCAGGCCTGGGTTGAAGTTCCCGGCGTAGACCAAAGCAGAATAGATGCCCTGCGCCAGCAGTTAAAAAACGCGGGCAGCATTTTAATTTCGGCGCCGCGCATTGGACAAACACTGCGTGAAGATCGCCTGATTGGCCTGGTACGCCAGCGTTTAAGTATTCCTGGCGGATGCTGCAGCTTTGATTTACCCACCCTGCATATCTGGCTGCATCTGCCTCAGGCACAGCGCGATGTCCAGATCGAAACCTGGCTTGCCAGCCTGAACCCACTGACTCAGGCACTGACGCTGGTTCTTGATTTAATCCGTAACTCTGCGCCGTTGCGTAAGCAAACCAGCCTGAACGGTTTTTACCAGGACAACGGTGAAGATGCGGATTTGCTGCGTTTACACCTGCCGCTTAATTCACAGCTCTACCCGCAGATTTCCGGTCATAAGAGCCGTTTTGCCATTCGTTTTATGCCGCTGGATAGCGAAAATGGCCAGGTGCCAGAGCGTCTCGATTTTGAGCTGGCATGCTGCTAAGGAGTGAATATGTCTGAACAAACCATCGTCAACTGCCCAACCTGTGGTAAGCCCGTCGTCTGGGGAGAAGTAAGTCCGTTTCGCCCATTTTGCTGTAAACGCTGCCAGTTAATCGATTTGGGCGAGTGGGCCGCAGAAGAGAAGCGTATCCCCAGCTCCGGCGATCTGTCAGAAAGTGATGACTGGAGCGAAGAGCAAAAGTAATTCGACAAAAATGGTAGGCCGGATAGGGCTACGCCGCATCCGGCATTTTCATGCTGTTTCGCCTGATACCGCTACGCTTATCAGGCCTACGAACGTCATTAGCCAGCAATCAGCTTTTTGATCACCGGTTCATTGGCTGGCGGAAAATCGTCAACATTTAGCGCGCTCTGTGCAATCCAGTGTGCGGGTTGCCCCTCTTTTCCCCATGGTTCACCTTCCCAGCTTTCAACCAGCCAGAACCACAGTGTGATGTGTCGGTCCGGAAACTGATATTCCAGCTTTTCGAACAGAGTACTGTGAATTGGCGTAATCCCCACCTCTTCCTGTAACTCCCGAACCAGCGCCTGCTCAGGGGTTTCGCCTGCTTCAATTTTGCCTCCGGGGAATTCCAGTTTATTCGCCATATGGGCATCCGCAGCGCGCTGAGTAATAAAAATCTCGTTCTGCTGGTTACGAATAATCCCAACGGCGATTTGCAGTATTTTCATTTTTATAGTCCATAAAAAAGGCGCAGAATTCTGCGCCTTTTCAGTAAGTTATTTTTTAGCTCAGACGGCCATGACACTGTTTGTATTTTTTACCGGAACCGCAAGGGCACGGATCGTTACGACCCACTTTACGATCGCCGGTCTGTGCGGCCAACTCTTCTGCCACGGCAGATTCGTCATCTTTATGGCTCAATTGCTGCATCTGCGCTAAACGCTCAGCTTCTTCGCGACGCTGCTGCTCCATTGCTTCGACTTCTTCAGGCATACGCACCTGAACTTTGCTCAGGGTGCTGATCACTTCATATTTCAGTGATTCCAGCATCGAAGCAAACATAGAGAAGGACTCGCGTTTGTATTCCTGCTTCGGATCTTTCTGCGCATAACCACGCAGGTGAATACCCTGACGCAGGTAATCCATCGCCGCCAGATGCTCTTTCCACAGGGAGTCGAGAGTTTGCAGCATCACGCCTTTTTCAAAGTGGCGCATCATTTCTGCACCCACAACTTCTTCTTTACGCTGGTACACTTCAATGGCGTTCGCCAGAATACGCTCACGCAGCGTCTCTTCATGCAGCTCAGGTTCTTTGTCCAGCCACTCTGAAATCGGCATTTCGAGATCGAAGTCGTTTTTCAAACGTTCCTGCAGGCCCGGAATATCCCACATTTCTTCCAGCGACTGAGGCGGAATGTAGGCATCAATAGTCGCTTTGAAGACATCCTCGCGGATGCTGTTGATGGTTTCGCTGACATCAGAGACGTCCAGCAGTTCGTTACGCTGACTGTAGATTGCGCGACGCTGATCGTTGGCAACATCATCGTATTCCAGCAACTGTTTACGAATATCGAAGTTACGGCTTTCTACTTTACGCTGCGCGTTGGCAATCGCTTTAGTCACCCACGGATGTTCGATCGCTTCGCCCGGCTTCATACCCAGTTTACGCATCATGCCCGACACACGGTCAGAGGCAAAAATACGCATCAACGCATCTTCCATCGACAGATAGAAACGAGAAGAACCCGCATCACCCTGACGACCGGAACGACCACGCAGCTGGTTATCGATACGACGAGATTCGTGACGTTCGGTACCAATGATGTGTAAACCACCGGAGGCTAATACCGCGTCGTGACGCACCTGCCAGTCGGCTTTAATCTGCGCGATTTGTTCTTCTGTCGGGTTTTCCAACTCGGCAACTTCTGCCTGCCAGCTCCCCCCCAGCACGATATCCGTACCACGACCTGCCATGTTAGTTGCGATGGTCACGGCTGACGGATAGCCCGCCTGCGCGACGATCGCCGCTTCGTTAGCGTGGAATTTGGCGTTCAGAACGTTGTGCTTAATACCTGCTTTGGTCAGTTCGTTAGAGACCACTTCAGATTTTTCAATGGAGATAGTCCCCACCAGCACCGGCTGACCGTTAGCGGTACGCTCTTTAATATCTTCGATGATCGCCTGAATTTTTTCCGCTTCGGTCATGTACACCAGATCCGGCAAATCCTTACGGATCATCGGACGGTTGGTCGGGACGACTACGGTATCCAGTTTGTAGATAGAGCTGAACTCAAACGCTTCGGTATCTGCTGTACCGGTCATACCGGCCAGTTTTTCGTACAAACGGAAGTAGTTCTGGAAGGTGATAGATGCCAGCGTTTGGTTTTCGTTCTGGATATCCACGCCTTCTTTTGCTTCAACGGCCTGGTGCAGACCATCGGACCAGCGACGCCCCTGCATGGTACGTCCGGTGTGTTCGTCGACGATAATAACTTCGCCGTCTTTCACAATGTAATCGACATCACGGGTGAACAGCACGTGCGCGCGCAGTGCGGCGGTCACGTGATGCATCAGCATAATGTTGCCCGGAGAGTACAGCGACTCACCTTCATCCATAATGCCTTCGTTTACTAGCAGTTCTTCAATCAGCACCAGGCCACGTTCGGTCAGGTTCACCTGACGCGCTTTTTCATCAACGGAGAAGTGGCCTTCGCCCTGGAAGGAGTCAGAATCTTCTTTTTCCTGACGCACCAGGTGCGGGATGATTTTGTTCACTTTCTTATACATTTCCGAGCTGTCTTCAGCCGGGCCGGAAATAATCAGCGGCGTACGCGCTTCATCGATCAGGATGGAGTCGACTTCATCGACCAGCGCGTAGTGCAGTTTACGCTGGACGCGCTCTTCCGGACTAAACGCCATGTTGTCACGCAGGTAGTCAAAACCGTATTCGTTGTTGGTACCGTAGGTGATATCGGCGGCATAGGCTTCACGCTTAGCAGGTGCCGGCAAGCCAGACATGTTGATACCCACGGTCATACCGAGGAATTCGAACAGCGGGCGGTTATTTTCGGCGTCACGCTGTGCCAGATAGTCGTTGACGGTGACCACGTGTACGCCTTTGCCGCTTAATGCGTTCAGGTACGCAGGCAGCGTTGCGGTCAGGGTTTTACCTTCACCGGTACGCATTTCTGCGATGCAACGCTCGTTGAGTACCATACCGCCCAGCAGCTGCACGTCGAAGTGGCGCATGCCAAAAACACGTTTACTCGCTTCACGTACCACCGCGAACGCTTCAGGGATCAGGCTCTCAACGGTCGCGCCTTTTTCCAGACGCGCACGGAACTCAGCGGTCTTCGCCTTCAGTTCGTCATCGGAGAGTTTTTCCATCTCCGGTTCCATAGCATTGATGACATTGACCACTTTGCGCATACGACGCAGCGTACGTTCGTTACGGCTACCGAATACTTTCGTTAATAATTTGATTAGCATAATAAAATCTCAAACGCCCCGCAGTGCGGAGTCAAAAATTATAGTTGGAAGGTTCTTTTTTTAGCTGAGGCGTTGAGGACCGGCGCGGATCCCCTGCAGCTGGCTTATCCAGACAGGAACGCTAAACGCGGCTTGAGAGGTAAAATGTGCATACGTCACACGACTGACGGTCGCAGGCGGTCTGCCTTCCTGCGTCAGCATCGCGTTGAGCGTATTCAGTAAAGCAAGATGATGCGCCTGAATCGGCAACGGCTCTTCGGCAACGGGTAGCGCCTGGGGAGCCATAGCAAAGGAAAGATGACGGATTACCGTACGAATAGCATGCTGATGCCAGTAATCGACGGTAAAATTCGGGCGACGATTGGTCGCCTCCAGCAATGCCAGTTGGCTAAAGTTTACCTTAGCTGATTGATCGTGGCTGCTGGCGGTCGCTTTCGCGGGGGTATTCGGTTCAGCGGCATTACCGATTGCGGGCAGGCCAAAACTCGCCGCAACCATCCCCAATAAGAGATGCGGCCAGAAGTACCGTCTGCCTAACTGTCGCCAGCGCGTCAGTATTCCACTCACGTTTTTGCCACCTGATATACCCTACTTTTGGGTTTACGAATGCAAAACCATTTTTTGCGCACAAATCTTATCATTAAAGCAGCCGCACCACAGCAGTAATGACAACCCGCCATGGGCAAATATGCTTAAGAAAGCAGCGATCGCACACTATTTTAATCTAGCAGTAGAGAAAATTTTGCGTTGAGAGAAGCTGTTTTAATCCGTGCATAAAAAAAACGACTGGCTCACCTGGCCGGAGAGAGTGCCAGATTTACCAGTCGAATTTATTCGACAGCGAGTGTCGTTACGCCAGTACGGTCGAAGGTGCTTTGAACGCCAACGGCAGTTCTGCATCGTCCTGGAAGGTCACAAATTCCCAAGCTTCCTGTTTTGCCAGGACAGCCTGCAACAATTTATTATTCAATGCATGACCGGATTTATACGCGGTGAATGCACCAATAATATTGTGACCACACATGAACAAGTCACCAATCGCGTCGAGCATTTTGTGACGAACGAATTCATCTTCAAAACGCAAGCCGTCTTCGTTCAGTACGCGATAATCGTCAACAACGATGGCACAATCGAAGCTACCGCCCAGGGCCAGGCCACGGGACTGCAGATATTCGATATCACGCATGAAGCCGAAAGTACGCGCACGGCTAATCTGGCGCATAAACGCATCCGCAGAGAAGTTCATCGCATAGCGCTGGGTGCTGGCATCAATCGCTGGATGGTTAAAGTCGATGGTGAAATCCAACGAAAAACCATTGAACGGTTTGAATTCAGCCCACTTGTCGCCATCTTCGACACGAACGGTCTCTTTGATGCGTACAAATTTTTTGGCGCTGTTCAGTTCTTCAATACCTGCATCAAGCAGCAGGTAAACGAACGGAGCAGCACTGCCATCCATGATCGGGATTTCCGGGGCATTAACCTCAATAACGATGTTATCGATGCCTAAGCCCGCCAGAGCAGCATTAAGGTGCTCAACGGTTGAAATCCGTACATCATGCTCATTGACCAGACACGTACAGAGCATGGTATCACGCACAGATTTGGCATCGGCCGGGAAATCTACCGGAGGATTCAAGTCGGTGCGACGATAGATGACCCCGGTGTTGGCCGGCGCAGGGCGTAATGTCAGGGTGACTTTTTTGCCGGTATGCAAACCGACGCCAGTCGCCTGAACGATACGTTTAAGAGTCCTTTGTTTGATCATCGTATAATCTCGCCAAATTACCTATCCAACCGAAGTGTACTATACATTCGGTGGGCCAGTTTAGCACAAAGAGGCACAATTCCCAAATTCCAGCTAATTCTTAATCAGCTTGCTTACGCAGGAATGCAGGGATGTCCAGATAATCCGGCTCTTTGGTGGTCTGCGGCGTATTGTCGTTTACCACTTTTGCTACCGGTTTCTGCTCTTGCGTCAACGGCGCCATACCGTGCTGCTGGTAACGATCCATTACCGGCTGCTGTACCTGCTTGTTGGTCACCAGAGTGATTTCCGGACGCTTGTCCATACCAATTCCGGTGGCAACTACGGTGACGCGCAGTTCGTCGTTCATATCCGGGTCCAGAGAGGTACCGATAACCACGGTCGCGTTATCCGATGCAAATGCACGAATAGTGTTACCCACAGTTTCGAACTCATCCAGACGCAGGTCGAAGCCCGCAGTGATGTTGACCAGCACGCCGCGTGCGCCAGACAGATCGATGTCTTCCAGCAGCGGAGAAGATATAGCCATTTCAGCCGCTTCTTCTGCACGGTCTTCACCGCTCGCCACGCCAGAGCCCATCATCGCATAGCCCATTTCGGACATCACGGTGCGCACGTCTGCAAAGTCGACGTTCATCAGACCCGGACGAGTGATAAGCTCTGCGATACCCTGAACCGCGCCTTTCAGCACGTCGTTCGCTGCGCCAAACGCGTCCAGCAGGGAAATACCGCGGCCCAGGACTTTCAGCAGTTTGTCGTTCGGGATAGTGATCAGAGAGTCCACATGTTTGGACAGCTCGGTGATACCCTGCTCCGCGAATGCCATACGCTTCTTGCCTTCAAAGTTGAAAGGCTTAGTCACGACAGCAACGGTCAGAATACCTAAATCTTTTGCTACTTCAGCCACAACAGGCGCCGCACCTGTACCGGTACCGCCGCCCATGCCTGCTGCGATGAACACCATGTCTGCGCCGTCAAGCGCTGCACGCAGAGCTTCACGATCTTCATCAGCCGCATTGCGACCGACTTCCGGGTTTGCACCCGCGCCCAGACCTTTGGTAATGCCGCTACCAATCTGAATGGTCTGTCCAACCGCCGTTTTACGCAACGCCTGAGCGTCGGTATTCACCGCGAAGAATTCAACACCTTCGATGCGCTCGCGCACCATGTGTTCAACGGCATTACCGCCGCCGCCACCGACGCCGATGACTTTAATCACCGCGTCGTTGGTCAGTTCCATAGGTTCAAACATAGTTTCTCTCTCCGTTGTGCCTGTCGCCTGAGACCGTAATTGTCGCCGGTCTCATAAAAATTAAAACTCTTTTCGCAGCCAGCTGTTGAGTCGTTTGATCCACGAGCCAACCGATGCTGTTACACGTTTTTCAACTTCAGCCTCACCACTCAAATGGGATTCTTTCCCGTAGTGAAGCAACCCCACCGCCGTTGAATAATACGGCTCTTGGGCATAATCTGTCAGACCGGTAATGTTCAGCGGTGCGCCAATACGCACTTGCGTATGGAACACGCGCTGAGCGCAGGCCGCAAGGCCTTCAATTTGTGCAGCGCCACCGGTTAATACAATCCCCGCCGCCAGATGATGTTTCACACCTTGCTGGCGAAGCTGTTCCTGTAATTGCAAAATCTCTTCGTTGACCAGGTTGAGCAGTTCGGTATAACGCGGCTCGATTACCTCTGCCAGGGTCTGACGCTGCAGACTACGCGGCGGACGACCGCCCACGCTTGGCACCTCAACGCTTTCATCTTTACCGACGATAGATCCCAGCGCACAACCATGACGAACTTTGATGGCTTCGGCATCGCTCGGCGGCGTACCAAAGGCATACGCAATATCACTGGTTACCACATTCCCCGCGTAAGGGATCACTTTGGTATGGCGCAACGCCCCGCCAGTATAAACGGCGATATCCATTGTACCACCACCAATATCGACCACGCAGACGCCCAGCTCACGCTCGTCTTCCGTCAACACAGAATAACTGGCTGCCAACCCGGCAAATATGAGTTGGTCAACTTTCAGACCACAACGTTCAACGGCTTTAACAATATTCTTCGCCATGTCGTTGTGGCAGGTGATCAGATGTACTTTGGCCTGCATGCGTACGCCGGAAAGCCCTACCGGATTTTTAATGCCTTCCTGGTAGTCGATGGCGTATTCCTGTGGAATGACATGCAGAACACGGTGTTCATCGCGCACGCGTACGGATTTCGCCGTATGTACCACGTTTTCCACATCTTCCTGCGTCACTTCCTCTTCGGAAATGGGCACCATACCAATTTCATTCTGACAGCTAATATGTTTACCAGAAAGCGCCAAATACACCGAGGAAATCTGGCAATCTGCCATCAGTTCAGCCTGGTCAATGGCGCGCTGTACGCACTTCACCACTGACTCAAGATCATTCACCCCGCCTTTATCCATACCTCGCGATGGGCAACTGCCCACGCCAATGATATTGACCATACCGTCGGGCAGAACTTCCCCTACTAAAGCGGCTACCTTCGCGGTGCCAATCTCCAGTCCAACTACCAGTTTTCTGTCCGTCGCCTTGATCATTGTTGTTCTGCCTGTGCCTGATTCTGTTGCTGATTAGATTCCTCAGGAGGCAAGGGAACCCAGCCTACTGCCGCTCCTGAGTCATAACGCAAATCAACGTAGCTAATCCGTTTGCCATCGGTTTGCGCCTGCTGCTGTAAAACCGGGTAGAGTTCCACAAAGCGAGCCAAACGTTTTATCGTATCGCCCCTGCCCAGATTCAGCTTAATATCGTTATTCAGCGTCAACTGCCAGGAACGACGAGCGGTCATCGCCGCTTCCTTCAGGGTGAATCTATCCTTAGCCAGCACCTGCCCCATATCGCGGAACCCTTGCAGTACTTCATTTGCACTGCCTTCCGGGCCATACAACATCGGTAATACCTGCTTATTGGATCGACCCGTCGGTATGCTGAACGTATTTCCGTCGGCATCTACCATATGTTGATCATTCCAACGCGCTATGGGCACATATTCAACCAGATGAATCTTCAATTCATCAGGCCATTGTTTTCTGACGCTCGCCTGTTTAATCCAGGGGAGGCGTTCAATCTGGCTCTGGATGATGTTGACATCCTGAGTCATAAAGGTTCCCGGTGCGCCCAGCGCCAGGATGGACTGACGAATATCATCGTTGCGCGTGTAGTGACGCTCGCCGGTCAAAACCAGTTTTGACAACGGCAAGCGCTGCGCATCTTCCATCCATCCCAACACTACCCAGCCGCTCACAAACACGGTGCACAGCACTGTCAGCAGGAAGATGATCCCTGCAAGACGCGTTCCATTGTTGCGGCGTGAAGAGAGAAGTTCTTCTTCATCATCACCGTTTCGCGTGTTCAGCGCAGCCTGCGACATATCAGTCCGCCAACTCCAGAATTCGTACCACCAACTGCGAGAAGCTCAGGCCCGCCTGACGTGCCGCCATCGGCACCAGACTGTGGCTGGTCATACCCGGAGAGGTATTGGCTTCCAGCAGATAAAACTGGTCATCGCTGTCCAGCATGACGTCGATGCGACCCCAACCCTTACAGCCCAGCGCGGTCCATGCTTTCAGGACTAACGCCTGTAAAGCGACCTCTTGTTCAACTTCCAGACCAGCAGGACAGAAATATTGTGTCTCATCAGACAGATACTTCGCCTCATAATCATAGAAGGTTCCGGCCGGTTGGATACGTATTGACGGTAAAATTTCTTCGCCAAGTATCGCAACGGTAAATTCCGGGCCACTCAGCCATTTCTCAATCAGTACTTCTTCATCATGCTGAAAAGCCAATGCTAATGCACCCTGCAAAGCATTTTCTTCTTCAACTTTTGACATTCCGACGCTGGAGCCTTCGCGGCTTGGCTTCACGATCAACGGTAAACCTAACGCAGAAATCTGCATAACCGCTTCATCACTAAGCCCTTTATCGAACTCAGCGCGAGTCAACGCCACCCATGGCGCAACCGGTAAACCTGCACCCTGCCACAGCAACTTACTGCGCAGTTTGTCCATTGAGATAGCGGAAGCCATCACACCACTGCCGGTATAGGGCAGGCCAATCTGCTCCAGCATGCCCTGCAAGGTACCATCTTCACCGCCACGGCCGTGCAGCGCAATAAACGCCTTCTGAAACCCCATTGATTTCAGAAGAGTGACATCGACCTCTTTTGGATCAACCGGGTGCGCATCCACACCGCCTTCACGTAAACCGGCCAGCACCGCTGCGCCTGAATTCAGCGACACTTCTCGTTCTGCGGAGGTTCCCCCCAACAGGACTGCGATTTTATCAGCCATGTTGTTCTTCCTCCGGGTTTTGCGGCTTCAGTTTGATTTCAGCTAAGGAACGCGCGATTTTGCCGATATTTCCAGCACCCTGCACCAAAATCAGATCGTTGCCGGTTAAGACCGGTGCCAACATTTCTGCCACCTGGGCTGGATCGGACACCAGGATCGGGTCAATCTTGCCGCGACCACGAATGGTACGGCACAGCGAGCGACTGTCAGCACCTGGGATCGGCGCTTCGCCTGCGGCGTACACATCCAGCATCAGCAGCGTGTCAACCTGAGTCAGCACGTTAGCAAAGTCATCGTACAGATCGCGGGTACGGGTGAAGCGATGCGGCTGGAACAGCATCACCAAATTTTTGTCCGGCCAGCCCGCGCGTGCGGCTTTGATGGTCGCATCCACTTCCGTAGGGTGATGACCGTAGTCATCCACCAGCATGGCGCTACCTGCTTTACCGTTTACCGGCTCAAGAGGGAATTCACCGAGGAAGTCAAAACGGCGCCCGGTGCCCTGGAAGCTTTCGAGCGCGCGCAGGATAGCGTCGTCTTCAATTCCCTCTTCGGTCGCTACCGCTACCGCCGCCGCCGCGTTCAGCGCATTGTGACGGCCCGGTGCGTTCAACGTCACACGCAGAGCGGCCATCCCCTGGCGCAGCAGCGTAAAGTGCCCCTGCGGGCCAATCTGCTGATAATCTTCAACACGTACGTCGGCGTCATCGCTAAAACCGTAGGTTGTCGTCTGACGGCCAACTCGCGGTAAAAGTTCGCGGATCACCGGATCGTCAACGCACATCACCGCACGACCATAAAACGGCAAGTTATGCAGGAAATTAATAAACGTCTGCTTTAAATTTTCGAAGTCACCCTGGTAGGTATCCATATGGTCAGCTTCGATATTGGTGACAATCGCCACCATCGGCTGCAAATGCAGGAACGACGCATCGCTCTCATCCGCTTCCGCAATTAAATAACGGCTATGGCCTAAGCGCGCATGTACGCCCGCGGCCTTCACCAGTCCGCCGTTGACAAAAGTCGGATCCAGTCCCGCTTCCGCGTAAATGCTGGAGACCATCGCAGTGGTTGTGGTTTTACCGTGCGTCCCGGCAATGGCGATACCGTGACGAAAACGCATTAACTCAGCCAGCATCTCTGCACGGCGGATCACCGGGATACGCGCTTCATGCGCCGCAACAATTTCCGGGTTATCCGCAGAAATGGCGCTGGACACGACAACCACGCTCGCATCACGCACGTTTTCCGGGCGATGGTTGAAGAAAATTGTCGCGCCCAGGTTGGTCAACTGCTGCGTGACCGGATTCGGCGCTAAGTCAGAACCGCTGATCTGATAACCTTCATTGGCCAAAACTTCGGCAATACCGCCCATACCAGCACCACCGATGCCGACAAAGTGAATGTGCCGAACGCGACGCATTTCGGGCACGATGGAACGCAGTTTTGCCAATTGTTGTGTATTCATTCTTTAGCCATTAACTTCTCAGTTCATGCGATGCAAAAGGCATCGCCACAATTACGCCCGGACAGCCCGGCTCACTGCATTTGCAACCCACTCTGTGGAATCCGGTATGGATGCAGCGCGAGCACGTTCTGCCATGGTTAATAAGGTTTCTCGCGACCACCCGGAAAGGGTGCTGGCGACGGCATCCACAGTAAACTGCGGCTGCTCGAAAATTTTGGCGGCGCCCGCTTTTTCCAGCGGTAGCGCATTCCAGTACTGCTGTCTGTCTTTGTGCTGGAACGGCACGAAAATCGCTGGCAGGCCTGCTGCGGCGATCTCGCTCACCGTTAGCGCGCCAGATCGACAAACGACGACATCCGCCCACGCGTAGGCTGCGGCCATATCATCGATAAATTCGGTGACCTTATGCTGCGGTTGTCCAGCCTCAACGTAAGCCTGCTCTACGGTCTGCTGCGCGCCTTTACCGCTCTGATGCCAGATAGTCACCGCGTCACCAAGCTTTGCGGCAACCTGCGGCAGCGTTTGGTTCAGCACGCGCGCGCCCTGAGATCCCCCGACCACCAGCATGCGAATCGGACCTTCGCGTCCAGCCAGGCGCTCTTCAGGTAGCGGCAGCGCCAACACATCGGTACGTACCGGGTTACCCACCACTTCCGCATCCGGGAAAGCACCAGGAAAGGCCTGCATCACCGTCGTGGCAATCTTTGCCAGCCATTTGTTGGTTAAGCCCGCGATACCATTCTGCTCGTGCAGCACGACCGGAATGCCTAACGACCAGGCAGCCAGACCACCGGGACCCGAGACATAGCCGCCCATCCCCAGTACCACATCAGGTTTAAACTGCTTCATGATGGCGCGGGCCTGACGCCAGGCATTAAAAATACGCACGGGCGCGGCAAGCAGCGCATTAACGCCTTTGCCACGCAGACCGGAGATACGAATAAAGTCAATATCAATGCCATGCTTCGGTACTAAGTCCGCTTCCATACGATCGGCGGTGCCCAGCCAACGAACCTGCCAGCCCTGGGCCATTAAATGGTGCGCAACTGCCAGTCCCGGAAACACATGTCCGCCGGTACCGCCTGCCATCACCATTAACCGCTTCGGTTGACCACTCATCGTGCACCTCGTGTAAACGCCTGGGCTTTTTCCAGACGCGTTTCATAATCAATACGTAACAAAAACATGATGGCCGTCGACATGATCAACAAGCTCGAACCACCATAACTGATCAGCGGTAGCGTCAGACCTTTCGTTGGCAGCATACCTGCCGCCGCGCCGACGTTAACCAACGCCTGAAAACTAAACCAAATCCCGATCGAGCAGGCTAAAAATCCTGAAAAACGGTGGTCAATTTCCAGCGCTTTACGGCCAATCGACATCGCGCGAAAAGCGACGAAGAATACCATTAAAAGTGCCAATACCACACCGATATAACCCAGTTCCTCCCCAATAATGGCGAAGATAAAGTCGGTGTGTGCTTCCGGCAAATACTCC
Source organism: Citrobacter sp. FP75 (assembly GCF_018342065.1). Taxonomy (GTDB): domain Bacteria; phylum Pseudomonadota; class Gammaproteobacteria; order Enterobacterales; family Enterobacteriaceae; genus Citrobacter. Next base: position 127,507 of record NZ_JAFDOE010000005.1, read on the forward strand.
AGTTTTTGGACTGAATTACCTAAGCCCTGACCCCAAACCTCACCGCGACCGAAGGCCATCAGGGATTGTGTCAGCTGGTAACCGCTGCCAAACGGATCTTCCCAGGGATTCCAGAAAGAGGTTACGCGGCGAATACGATACGGTTCGGCGAGGATCAGCAGCACCACTGCTGAGATCCCCATACCGATGATGGCGATGAACTGCCATAATTTCGCCCCGGCGAGAAACAGCATCGCCAGCGTGGTAACAAACAGCACCACCACCGTTCCGAGGTCAGGCTGCGCCAGCAGTAGTACCGCCAGCACCAGGATCACGCCCATCGGTTTTAAGAAGCCGCGCAGGTTATTACGCACCTCATCAACCTTACGTACCAGGTAGTTGGCGAGATAGCAGAACAGCGACAACTTGGTAAACTCCGCAGGCTGAATACGCAGCGGTCCTAGCGCAATCCAGCGCGATGCCCCGTTAACCGAACTACCGACCACCAGTACAATCAGCAACATGATGATTGAGGCGATCAGCATCGTGGTGCTGTACTTTTGCCAGAACTCCATCGGCAGACGCAGCGTGACCATCGCCAGACAGAACGCCAGGAAGATATACAGCGCATCACGTTTGGCAAACAGGAACGGATCGCCTGCCAGACGCTGCCCAACGGGCATTGATGCCGATGTCACCATCACAAAACCAATAGCCGCCAGACCAAACGTCAGCCACAGCAGCATACGGTCGTACATGATCAGGCTGTCTGCGTCTTTATCGCGCGACGCCATCACCCAGCCTTTAAGTGCCGCGAAGATCCACGCCAGGACACCCAGTCCCGGTAAGCGCGGCAGTCTCAGACGAGGGAGAGATAAACGCATCAACCCAACTCCTTCGCCAGGCGGGTAAATACATCGCCACGCTGCTCAAAGTTTTTGAACTGATCGAGACTCGCACAGGCTGGCGACAGCAGCACCATATCGCCCGGTTTGACGCGCGGCGCGAGCAGGCGCATTGCCTGCTCCATGGTTTCAGTTTGCTCAGCAACCTCTGGTCGCAGAGCAGCCAACTGTGCGCCATCGCGACCAAAGCAGTACAGACGAATACGATCGCCGACCAGATAACGACTGAGCGGAGAAAAATCAGCAGATTTCCCGTCACCGCCCAGCAGCAGGTGCAGCGTGCCATCAACGTGCAGACCGTTCAGCGCCGCTTCGGTGCTGCCGACGTTGGTCGCTTTTGAATCGTTGATCCAACGAATGCCGTTATGGTCCAGCACCACCTGGAAGCGATGTGCCAGGCCGGTAAAGGTGGTTAGCGCTTTCAGGCTTGACGCCCGCGGCAGACCCGCGGCATCTGCCAGCGCCAGCGCCGCCAGGGCGTTGGTATAGTTATGCTGACCGGAAAGCGTCATCTCTTTCACGTTGAGCACTTTTTCACCTTTCACCCGCAACCAGGTTTCGCCCTGCTGGCGGTTCAGGTGATAGTCACCCATATTGATACCAAAGCTCACGCAGCGTTCATCAGCCCCGCGAATCGGCATCGTCAGCGCATCATCAGCGTTGACGACGCACACTTTCGCGTTCTCGTAGACGCGCAGTTTCGCCGCACGGTACTGCTGCAAGCCAAACGGATACCTGTCCATATGGTCTTCGGTGACATTCAAAATGGTGGCCGCCACGGCCTGTAAGCTTGACGTGGTCTCCAACTGGAAGCTGGAGAGCTCCAGAACGTACAGCTCACGTTCTGCATCCAGCAGCATCAGCGCAGGCAAACCAATGTTCCCGCCGACACCCACGTTCACCCCGGCCGCTTTTGCCATTTCACCGACCAGCGTAGTGACTGTGCTTTTACCGTTAGAACCGGTAATCGCCACAATCGGTGCCTGTGCTTCGCGGCAGAACAGCTCGATGTCGCCAACAATTTCAATACCGGCATCGGCGGCGGCGCTCAGCGAAGGATGGGCCAGAGCAATACCAGGGCTGGCGACGATGAGATCGGCAGCCAGCAGCCAGTCATCATTGAGGCTGCCAACATGATGTTCAACCGCTTCCGGTAATTTATCCAGGCCCGGCGGCGTTGCGCGAGTGTCCATCACGCGCGGCGTCACGCCACGCGCGAGAAAGAAATCCACACAGGACAGCCCGGTCAACCCCAGACCGATAATGACGACTTTTTTACCCTGGTAATCAGCCATGATTAACGTACCTTCAGCGTTGCCAGGCCAATCAGCACCAGCATCAGCGAAATAATCCAGAAGCGCACGATCACGCGCGGTTCCGGCCAGCCTTTAAGTTCATAGTGGTGGTGAATCGGCGCCATACGGAAGATGCGCTGTCCGCGCAGCTTAAAGGAACCGACCTGCAGAATGACCGACAGCGTTTCTACGACAAATACGCCGCCCATGATCACCAGCAGGAACTCCTGACGCAGCAGCACGGCAATAATGCCCAGCGCGCCGCCCAACGCCAGCGATCCGACGTCGCCCATAAAGACCTGCGCCGGATAGGTGTTAAACCACAGGAAACCTAATCCCGCACCGACAATCGCCGTACAGACGATCACCAACTCCCCCGCATGGCGTAAATACGGAATATGCAAATAGTTGGCAAAGTTCATGTTACCGGTCGCCCACGCCACCAGCGCAAAGCCAGCAGCAACGAATACGGTCGGCATAATCGCCAGACCATCAAGGCCATCGGTCAGGTTGACCGCATTGCCGGTACCAACAATCACAAAATAGGCCAGCAGAATATAGAACAGACCCAACTGCGGCATGACGTCTTTAAAGAACGGCACCACCAGCTGCGTGGCGGGCGTATCTTTGCCCACCAGATACAGCGCGAACGCCACGCCTAACGCAATCACCGACATCCAGAAGTATTTCCAGCGGGCGATCAGTCCTTTGGTGTCTTTGCGCACGACTTTGCGGTAGTCATCGACAAAACCGATAATACCGTAGCCCACCAGTACCACCAGCACGCACCAGACGTACGGGTTAGAAGGATAAGCCCACAGCAGAACGGAAATGACAATCGCGGTGAGGATCATAATCCCACCCATGGTCGGCGTACCGCGTTTACTGAAGTGTGATTCCGGACCGTCGTTACGCACGACCTGGCCAAATGACATTTTTTGCAAGCGGGCAATCATACGCGGGCCCATCCACAACGAGATGAACAGCGCGGTCAGCAGGCTGACGATGGCGCGAAACGTCAGATAGGAAAAGACGTTAAAGCCTGAATAATATTTGACCAAATGTTCGGCCAGCCAAACTAACATGTCCCATTCTCCTGTAATGCGCGTACTACCTCTTCCATGGCGGCACTACGTGAACCCTTCACTAAAATCGTCATAACCTGATGCTCTGCAATCAGTGCCTTAAGATGCGCGACCAGCGCGGGTTTATCCGCAAAATGTTCGCCAACACCGCTGGCATCACTTATTGCCTGGCTCAGTTTCCCTGTACTCAATACGCGGTCAATACCCGCCGCCTTCGCAGCAACACCCACCTGTACGTGACAGGCTTCGCTTTCCGCGCCAAGTTCTGCCATATCGCCAACCACCAGCACGCGGTAGCCCGGCATTTCAGACAGTACCTGTACCGCAGCGGTCATCGAACCGACGTTGGCGTTATAGGAGTCATCCAGCAGCAGTTGATTTTCTGCAAGCTGGATCGGGAACAGACGCCCCGGCACCGCTTGCAAATCTTTCAGCCCGGTTTTAATCGCCTCATGCGTCGCACCAACCGCCATAGAGAGCGCGGTTGCAGCCAGAGCATTGGCAATATTGTGACGACCCGGTAATGGCAGCAGAACATCGATGCTGCCCGTAGGCGTTTGCAGCGTAAATTCAGTGCCGTGCGAAGTGACATGAATATTGGTGGCAGAAAAGTCGCTGTTGGCCGCATTTGGCGAGAAGCGCCAGACTTTGCGATCGCCAATAATGCTCTGCCAGTTCAGCCAGTCGTTGTTATCGGCATTCAGAATGGCGATACCGTTTTCCGCCAGGCCGGTAAAAATTTCGCCTTTCGCCTTCGCAACGCCCGCCAGAGAGCCGAAGCCTTCCAGGTGAGCGGCCGCAAGGTTATTCACCAGCGCCGCTTCCGGACGCGTCAACCCGACGGTCCAGGCAATCTCGCCCTGATGATTGGCGCCAAGCTCAATCACCGCATAGTCATACTCGTTATTCAGTCGCAGCAGCGTCATCGGTACGCCAATGTCGTTGTTCAGATTGCCCGCGGTATATAAGGTGTTCCCGCACTGGCTGAGGATCGCAGCGGTCATCTCTTTAACGGACGTTTTACCGGATGAACCAGTCAGCGCCACCACGCGGGCCGGAACCTGGGCGCGAACCCACGCCGCCAGCTCACCAAACGCCAGACGCGTATCTTTGACAATCAGTTGCGGCAGGTCGGTATTCAACGGACGGCTGACCAGCAGCGCGCCAGCCCCGCTCTCTTTCGCCTTATCAGCAAAGTCGTGGGCATCGAAGCGTTCACCTTTCAGCGCCACAAACAGGCAGCCCGGCGTGACTTTACGCGTATCGGTGGTGACCGCATCGAGAGTGAGATCGCCCCCTTTCAGTTCACCACCGAGGATCTCCGCCAGTTGGCTGAGCGTTACGCTAATCATGCGATCACCCCCAGCAGGCGAGCGGCCGTCACGCGGTCAGAATAGTCGAGGCGATGCGCGCCGACGATCTGGTAATCTTCGTGGCCTTTACCGGCCACCAGCACGACGTCATTTTCTTTCGCCTGCATAATGGCGTTGGTGACCGCTTCTGCGCGACCTTCCATCACCTTCGCGTGCCCGGCATCCAGCATACCCGCCAGAATGTCGTTAATAATGGCGCGCGGCTCTTCGGTGCGTGGGTTGTCGTCAGTGACCACCACAATATCGGCGAACTCTTCGGCGATGGCGCCCATCAGCGGACGCTTGCCTTTGTCGCGATCGCCGCCGCAGCCAAAGACGCACCACAGCTTACCGGTGCAGTGCAGACGTGCCGCCTGCAGCGCTTTTTCCAGCGCATCCGGCGTGTGGGCATAATCCACCACCACCGTCGTTTTTCCCGGTGCGCTGAACACTTCCATACGCCCGCAAACCGGCTGCAGACGTGCCGCCGTTTTCAGTAAATCCGCTAACGGATACCCCAACGCTAACAGCGTTGCCAGCGCCAGCAGCAGATTACTGACGTTGAATGCGCCCATCAGGCGGCTTTCAATTTCACCGTTGCCCCAGGACGAGGTAAAGCGGATCGTCGCACCACTGTCGTGATAGTTAACATCAACCGCTTTCAGCCAACGACCGTGGCAGTTCGGATTGATATGGTCTTCCATCGAAACGGCGACCGCATCCGGCAATTTTGCCAGCCAGCGGCGACCGACTTCATCATCCGCATTGACGATGGCCTGACCGCAATGGTGCGTGGAGTACAGCAGCCACTTCGCGGCTTCGTAATGTTCCATATCACCGTGATAGTCGAGATGATCACGGCTTAAGTTAGTAAATACCGACGCAGCAAACTTCAATGCCGCCACGCGATGTTGAACCAGACCGTGAGATGAAACTTCCATCGCGCCTAACGTGGCGCCCTGCTCGACCAGTCCCGCCAGCACATGCTGAACGTCAACGGCTGAACCGGTCGTATTTTCGGTCGGGATCACTTTGCCCAGCAGGCCATTGCCTACGGTCCCCATCACGGCGCTGGTTTCGCCAAGCAGTTGGCCCCACTGCGCCAGCAGTTGGGTGGTGGTGGTTTTCCCGTTGGTGCCGGTAACGCCTACCAGACGCATATTTTCAGAGGGCTCGTGGTAAAAACGGCCCGCCAGTGCAGATAAACGTTCGTTAAGCTGGCTCAGATAGATAACCGGTACGCCGTGCATTTCACGGATTTCACCGTCGGTTGCCTCATCTTTTGCCTCTGCAATAATGGCGGCTACACCTTGCGCTATCGCCTGCGGGATATATCGACGCCCGTCCGCCTGATGACCTACCACTGCCACAAAGAGATCGCCCGATGCAGCCACACGGCTGTCGAGCGTCATCTCCCGCAGTGCTCGCTCCGGTGCACCCGGCACCCATGGAGCAAGAAGGTCGCGCAAATTACGATCTGCCACCTGTCGCCTCGCCTTGATTATTCACAAATTCACTTTTATCGCCCGTTGCCAGCGCATCCGGCTCGATGTTCATGGTGCGCAGTACGCCGCCCATGATGGCACCGAAGACCGGCGCGGAAACGGCGCCACCGTAGTATTTACCCGCCTGCGGGTCGTTGATAACAACCACCAGCGCGAAGCGCGGCTGACTCGCAGGCGCAACACCTGCGGTATAAGCAATGTATTTGTTGATGTAGCGACCATCTGGTCCTACTTTTTTCGCCGTACCGGTTTTAATGGCGATGCGATAGCCTTTAATCGCCGCCTTCACGCCGCCACCACCAGGCAGCGCCACGCTTTCCATCATGTGCACCACAGTGCGTACGGTAGATTCCGGGAAGATTCGCTCGCCCGGAACAGGAGGATCAACTTTGGTAATCGACAGCGGGCGATAAACGCCATAGCTGCCGATCGTTGCGTAGACTCGCGCTAACTGTAACGGGGTTACCATTAGCCCATAGCCGAAAGAGAAGGTGGCCCTCTCTATGTCAGACCACCGTTGTTTTTGAGGATATAAGCCACTGCGTTCTCCGACCAACCCCAAATTGGTCGCTTTTCCCAGCCCAAAACGTGAGTAAGTGTCTACTAACGCTGAGGACGGCATCGCTAACGCCAGCTTGGAAACACCGACGTTACTCGACTTCTGTAGTACCCCGGTCAGGGTCAATTCGCTATAACGCGCCACGTCTTTGATTTCGTGACCATTAATTCGATAGGGAATGGTGTTCAGCACGGTGTTTTCACGCACCACGCCGCGCTGCAGTGCCGTCATTACCACCATCGGTTTGACCGTAGATCCCGGTTCAAACACGTCGGTGATGGTACGGTTACGCATGACATCTTTTTGCGTACCGGAGAGATTGTTTGGGTTGTAGGACGGGCTGTTGGCCATCGCCAGCACTTCGCCGGTGTTCACGTCCACCAGCACGGCGCTGCCTGATTCCGCTTTGTTAAACGCGACAGCATTGTTCAGCTCGCGGTAGACCAGCGCCTGCAAACGCTCATCAATACTCAGCGCAAGGTTGTGCGCCGCCTGACTGTCCGTTGACGAGATATCCTCAATGACGCGGCCATAGCGGTCTTTACGCACCACGCGCTCGCCAGGCTGACCGGTAAGCCACTTATCGAAACTCTTCTCTACACCTTCAATGCCCTGGCTGTCGACGTTGGTAAAACCGATGAGGTGAGCGGTCACTTCCCCGGAAGGATAGTAACGGCGGGATTCTTCACGCAGATGAATCCCCGGTAGCTTCAGTTTTTTGATGTAGTCGGCCATGTCAGGGTTAACCTGACGTGCCAGGTAGATAAAACGCCCTTTCGGGTTGGCATTGATTCGGGAAGCCAGTTGGTCGAGCGGGAGATTCAACGCGGTCGACAGCGCCCTCCAGCGTTCGCCGACGCTCACGCCACCCGCATCATGCACTTCTTTCGGATCCGCCCAAATGGCCTTCACCGGCACGCTCACCGCCAGCGGACGACCTGAACGGTCGGTAATCATGCCGCGCGACGTGGAGACTTCCTGGACGCGCAGGGAACGCATGTCGCCCTGACGCACCAGCATGTCAGGCGCGATAATTTGCAGCCAGGCAACGCGTCCCAGCAGGAAGCACAGCGCCAGCAAAATACAGCCGCACAGTAACGCAAAACGCCAACTGATAAAGTTGGCTTGTTCTTCCTGGCGTTTTGGTTTGTGCGTCTTTGCCGCTGCTTTCATGCGTCGCGTTTATCCTTATTTTTGTACTACGATATTTTCTTGTGAGGGATCCACATGCTGCATTTGCAGCTTTTCCGTTGCGATCCGTTCAACTCGGCTATGGTCGCCGAGAGCGTTCTCTTCAAGGATCAGGTTGCGCCATTCAATATCCAGCGCATCACGTTCCAGAACTAACTGTTCGCGCTGTGCGGTCAGTAACCGCGTATGGTGCGCGGTTGTCACAACGGTGACCGCCGTCAAAATAATGCAAATGAACAGGCAGAGTGGCAGCTTCCCGAATCGCAAAAGATCGTCACCGATCACGCCAGGCAAGGCATGGCGCTCGTTGCTTCCTATCGATCCTGTAACTTTGCTGAGGGCTTCTGTCACTCTGCTGATCATGCGTTCGTCCTCTCTGCAATACGCAGAACTGAACTACGGGCACGAGGATTTTCTGCTACCTCTTCTTCGCCCGGCATCAACTTGCCTAATGCTCTCAACTCACGGCCGCCCAGTTTTTTGATCTGCGCTTCAGTCATCGGGATCCCCGCTGGTACCTGAGGACCGCGACTTTGTTCGCGCATAAAGCGCTTCACAATACGATCTTCAAGCGAGTGGAAACTGATGACAGAAAGGCGACCGCCCGGGGCCAGCACGCTGAGTGAGCTTTTTAGCGCCTGCTCTATCTCCTCCAGTTCACTGTTTACCCAAATGCGCACCGCCTGGAAGGTACGGGTCGCGGGATGTTTGAATTTGTCTTTTACCGGCATAGCCGCCGCAATGACTTCCGCCAGTTCTTTGGTGCGGGTCATTGGTTCAACGCGGTTACGCTCGACAATGGCGCGGGCAATGCGTTTGCCAAAGCGTTCTTCGCCAAAGGTTTTAATCACCCAGGCAATATCCGCTTCATCTGCAGTTTGCAGCCACTCGGCGGCTGACTGACCGCGCGTCGGGTCCATGCGCATGTCCAGCGGACCATCACGCATGAACGAAAATCCACGTTCCGCATCATCAAGCTGCGGAGAAGACACGCCAAGATCGAGGAGAATCCCATCAATCTTGCCGGTAAGTCCACGCTCGCTCACGTACTCAGCCAGCGCAGAGAAAGGTCCATGAATAATCGAGAAGCGAGGATCGTTAATCGTCCTGGCAACGGCAATAGCCTGCGGATCGCGATCGATAGCCAACAAACGCCCCTCTTCGCCAAGCTGCGAGAGAATCAGACGTGAATGACCACCGCGACCAAATGTGCCGTCAATGTATATGCCGTCCGGACGAATATTCAGTCCGTTTACGGCCTCATCCAGCAACACCGTTGTATGTTTAAAATTTTCCATCATCTTATAGAGACAAATCCTGCAATCGTTCCGACAGCGCGCCGGTAACAGACTGCTCAGCGTCGATATCTTCCTTGACCCGTTGATACCAGGTCGTTTCATCCCACAGCTCAAATTTGTTGAACTGCCCAACCAGCATCACTTCTTTCGTTAAACCTGCATGTTGCCGCAGAACAGGTGCTATCAGTAATCGACCCGCGCTATCCATCTGACATTCGCTGGCATGCCCTAACAACAAGCGCTGTACGCGGCGCTCAACCGGATTCATGCTGGACAGACGAGATAGCTTCTGCTCGATAATTTCCCATTCAGGAAGGGGGTAAAGCAGCAGGCACGGGTGATGGATGTCAATGGTGCAAACCATTTGACCGGTAGCACTCTCGAGCAGTTGATCCCGATAACGGGTAGGCACAGATAAGCGCCCTTTACTGTCGAGATTAACTAACGTCGCTCCCCGGAACATGCCAGTCTCACCCCCGATTACCACTTTGCCCCACAAAATCCCACTAATAAGGAGTTTACGGAGCGGAGGAAAACCTTGTCAAGCAAGTCACGGCGCTTAGCGGAGCAAAAAACCCAATGTTTACGGCTAATATCAGCGTTGAACAAATTCCGTACAGCAAGCGAAGCAAATTAACGTCATGAATATTTGTAAGAAAAAAATCCAACAACTCATCATTGTTTAAAACAACTCAATATCATCTCAAGAAAATATAAAGTGTCAGTTTGCGACGCGAGCGGCATTTTAGGACAATATGCAGTGAGATAACAGTACCAGTTAATCGGTCTGTACGCCTTGTACGACCAAGGCAGGCGAGAAAAATCTGCAATACAGAAGCAAAGTGTTTGTTAATTCGGCAATTCCACACAAGCGTGTAACAAAATAATACAACCGTAACGCGCCGTTACGTATCAATAACGCAGAAAAGGTGGGTCGCGTTTTAAATCACGATATTTAAAAATTCAATTTCAGACAATTCTAAAGAATATTCTTAAATATAATGAGGTTATTTCTGAAAATTGAATAAATGACTGCGCCAGAAGGTTATCTCCTCCCGGCGCGCACAGCAGAGCGATTTAGCTGCGGCTGAGAATACCACGATGATACAGATTACGTCGGATGCGCGTTAACCCTGGTTTTGGCTTACGCGGCTCATCCAGGCTTGCCAACACAATTTCCAGTACGCGTTCTGCTACATCACGATGACGCTGTGCCACCGCCAGCACCGGACACTGCAGGAAGTCGAGCAGTTCATGATCACCAAAAGTTGCAATGGCGAGATCGGACGGTAACTGCCCATCACGACGTAATGTCACATCCATCACACCCTGTAGCAGAGCAAATGAAGTGGTAAACAATGCCTGCGGCATCGGGTGCGTTTCCAGCCATTTATCAAACAGCTGTGCAGCGGCTTCTCGCTCATAGCTGTTGGCATACAGGAAATTCACTTCACGCGGATCGTCCTTCCACGCGGTACGAAAACCCTGTTCACGCAGGAAACTGACGGATAATTCCGGCAGCGCGCCAAGATAAAGCACGGTTTCCGCCGGGAACTTACGTAATTCTTCCGCCAGCATTTCTGCATCGTCCTGATCGGCCCCGACAACGCTGGTGAAATGTTCACGATCCAGCGCGCGGTCTAACGCCACAATCGGGAATGAACTGTTGGCCCAACGCTGATAGAACGGATGCTCCGGTGGTAAAGAGGTCGACACAATGATGGCATCAACCTGGCGTTGTAAAAGATGCTCAATACAGCGCATTTCGTTATCTGGCTGATCTTCAGAGCAGGCAATCAGCAGCTGATAGCCACGCTGACGCGCCTGGCGTTCCAGGTAGTTGGCTATCCGGGTATAACTTGTGTTCTCAAGGTCCGGGATCACCAGCCCGATAGAACGTGTGCGTCCAGCACGTAGCCCGGCTGCCACAGCATTTGGGTGGTAATTATGCTCGCGCACCACCGCCATGACTTTTTCAACCGTTTTGTCGCTTACGCGATATTGCTTTGCTTTGCCATTAATAACGTAGCTTGCAGTCGTTCGCGAAACGCCGGCCAACCGAGCGATTTCATCCAGTTTCACAATTGCCCCTTGCGTAAAATGTACAAACCATAACCTTTGAGATGGCATGGGTTAAATTTATTAACATCTAAGCGCAGAATAATGACTGCGGCAACCGCTTTTGTCTCTGGTTACTGCTGATTTCGCAAAAAAAGGCCCAACGGATAGCATTGGGCTCGCGAATTGATAACAGGGCTATGGTTAGCGCATGATTTTATCGCCGCGGGAGAGTCCCACCACGCCGGATCGTGCAACCTCGACGATTTTGGCAACTTCACGCAATGTTGCCAGGAAAGCATCCAGCTTATCGCTGGTACCCGCCAGCTGTACGGTATAGATGGACGGCGTAACATCGATGATTTGCCCACGGAAAATTTCCGTATTACGTACCACTTCTTCACGGCCATAACCGCTGGCCTGAATTTTCACCAGCATAATTTCTCGCTCAACGTGGGCCCCCTGCCCCAACTCGCTTACGCGCAGGACATCCACCAGTTTGTGCAGTTGCTTTTCGATCTGCTCAAGGACCTTTTCATCCCCCACGGTCTGGATCGTCATTCGCGATAAGGTTGGATCGTCCGTTGGCGCTACGGTCAGACTTTCAATGTTGTAACCGCGCTGAGCGAAGAGACCAATCACACGTGACAATGCGCCCGACTCGTTTTCCAGCAATACTGATAATATCCGGCGCATAATCAGGTCCTCTCCGTTTTGCTTAACCACATTTCATCCATACCACCCCCGCGAATCTGCATCGGGTAGACATGTTCACTGCCATCAACGGTGACATCGACAAACACCAGGCGATGGTTACGCACGTGCTCCAGCGCTTCACCCAGTTTACTTTCGAGTTCATCCGGATGGTTTATCTGGATCCCGATATGACCATAAGCCTCGGCAAGACGAACAAAGTCGGGCAGCGACTGCATGTAAGACTGCGAGTGGCGCCCGGAGTAAATCATGTCCTGCCACTGTTTAACCATACCGAGGTAACGGTTGTTAAGATTGAGCACCAGCACTGGCAGCTCGTATTGCAGCGCCGTTGACAGCTCCTGGATATTCATCTGAATACTGCCATCCCCGGTGACGCACACCACCGTTTCATCCGGTAGCGCCATCTTCACGCCTAACGCCGCAGGTAAGCCAAATCCCATAGTGCCGAGGCCACCGGAGTTAATCCAACGGCGCGGCTTATCAAACGGGTAGTACAGCGCGGCAAACATCTGATGCTGACCAACGTCCGAGGTCACATACGCATCCCCTTTCGTCAAGCGCCAGATCGTTTCAATGACGGCCTGCGGTTTAATGCTCTCACTTTGCGTGTCATATTTCAGACACTGGCGGGCACGCCATTGCTCAATCTGTTGCCACCAGTCACGGTTATCATCGAGCGGCTGCTGCGATCTCTCCTGCGGTAGCAGTTCCAGCATCTGATCAAGCACCAGGCGGGCATCGCCAACAATCGGGATATCCGCCGTGACGGTTTTTGAAATTGACGTCGGATCGATATCGATATGCAATACGGTCGCATTTGGGCAATATTTTGCCAGGTTATTGGTTGTGCGATCGTCAAAGCGAACGCCAACGGCAAAAATCACATCGGAATGATGCATGGTCATATTGGCTTCATAGGTGCCATGCATTCCCAACATGCCCAATGCCTGACGATGTGTGGCAGGAAACGCGCCCAATCCCATCAACGATGACACAACCGGCAGGTTAAGGGCTTCCGCAATCTGCCCCAGTTGCTCATGACAGGCCGCATTTACCGCACCACCGCCAACATACACCACCGGTTTTTTAGCGGCGACCAGCGTTTGCAGTGCTCGTTTTATCTGACCTTTATGCCCGGTCGTCGTCGGATTATAGGATCGCATGCTCACTGAGTCCGGCCAGCTATAGGGCAGTTTCTTCGCCGGATTCAGTATATCCTTCGGCAAATCCACCACCACAGGGCCAGGACGGCCGCTTGCCGCCAGCCAGAACGCTTTTTTCAGTACCTGAGGAATATCTTCCGTTTGCTTAACGAGGAAGCTGTGCTTCACCACCGGACGGGATATACCGACCATGTCGCACTCCTGAAAGGCATCATAGCCAATCAGCGACGTCGCGACCTGCCCAGAGAGGATCACTAATGGAATGGAATCCATATACGCCGTGGCAATCCCGGTGATCGCATTGGTTGCGCCCGGCCCGGAGGTCACCAGCACAACGCCGACATCACCCGTAGCGCGCGCCAGACCATCAGCCATATGTACTGCAGCTTGTTCATGACGGACCAACACATGATCAATACCCCCGACCGTATGCAGCGCATCATAAATATCGAGGACAGCGCCCCCAGGATAACCAAATACCTGCTTCACACCCTGATCGATGAGCGATCGCACGACCATCTCGGCTCCAGACAACATCTCCATGGCTTGCCCCCACTCTTATAATGAATAACGGTTTAACAACACATTAACCGCTGAGGATGACGCATGGCAATTGACACCGAAGGGACGGTATTCGCGTGAAAAAGAATAAAAAGGAGGAAAGTGACGAATAAATGGAGATTTAAACCAGCTTCAGCAAATGAAATGATAAATAATCGCTTAAAAAGGGGGGCTTACAGCGATTACTCTATTTTTTTACAATCATGGATAGACGTAAAAAGACAAGTTCAGCATAAAATTTCACATAAAAAGATAAAAGCAGAATAAACCAGACGTATTGCCCAGTTTATTCTGCCAAATGCTAATGCTTACACACGGAGACTAACAATTCTTCCATCCACTGATGACCTTTATCTCTGCCCGCAGCTTCATGCCAGGAAAGATAGCATGTGCGGCTATTCAATTTTAAAGGTAAAGGTAATATCTGGAGATCTAACTGTTCAGAGAATTCTTCCGCTAACCAACGTGGCGCGATAGACACCAGATGCGTTTGAGAAACAACATTCAATACGCTGATTAATGCCATTCCTTGATAAGCGACACAGGATTGTTTATCCGCCGTGTCATACCAGGGTTGACTGAATGATGCAAAGCGATCGAGAGAGACCACCGCATGCTGTTCATTATAGACATCATTTTCCAGCAATGGACCGCTAATACGTGGATGATTTCTACTCGCTACTAGCACCATCTCGTCATTAAACAAGGGAATACTGGTGAATTCAGGGCGGCGGAACTCTTCATAGCTAATAACGAACTCAGTTTCCTGATAGCGTAATTGATGCTCGGTATTTTGATTGAGTGAAGATTTAAATACGACATGAATATTTGGCGCAACCTGCTCAACTCGATTATAAATCAAGGATGTCAGGATATTATCCAATGGGCTACATACGCAAAGATTGAATACGCGCTCGCTGCTGGCTGGTTCAAACCCCGAACCAGGCAGTTCATTCTGTACCAGCTGCAATGCCTGGCGAACGGAGCCAAAAAGCTGGAAAGCCCTTGCTGTCGGCTGGATCCCGCGACCATAACGAACAAAGAGTTCATCATTGAACATGATTTTCAGGCGAGCCACGGCATTACTGACTGCGGGTTGTGACATCCCCAGAGTATGCGCAGCACGTGTAATATTTTGTTCCTGCATCACCGCGTCAAAAACGGTTAACAAATTAAGATCAACCATACGAAGCTGCGGCTTCCCCATATCTATAGAGATAGACTTATCTATTATTTTAACTTCTGGCATATTTAACTCCACTGTCACTCTAAACTCCCTTTTCCTGGACGGAGTGAAGAAATAACCTCCGTTAATATGATTTACCATGCATATAAAATAAGAAAAAGGAAAAACATTAAAATTAGGAAAACATAAAGGTACAAACCTAAATGAACAAAAACCCAATGTGAGCGCAGTGTGGCGGATGTCACTGCACGGTGATTCATAAGTTTAAATTTCACGAACAATATAACCATAAGCATGGCGAATACACAATCATACACCCACTGAATATGTATTTAAGATTTAATTAAATGTTTATATTATTAATACATTAAAAGTTAACATTAATTTATCAATCATAGGTCAGCTCAATCCCCAAACCCATTCATGATTGCTATAAAAACAGATAAATCATAAAGATAAAAAACGCATCTCAGCCCCGTTTTCTCAGCATGCCGTCACAATAGTTGCAAACAAATATGCTCAAGTATGTCAAAACATGAAAAGTATGTACGGCCGTGCAATGATTTATTTTATACCCCCCTAAAAATTCAGCACAATTCGCTTAGATTACGAAGGGTATTTTCTTCTGAACGCGGTTGTTTACCGGGGGCGGGGTTGACATCAGCTTTCATATCCAGTACCACTAAAAGCATATCGCATTCGCCTGGAGCCAGATTGATGACTTACATCGCTCGTTTTAACGGTCTACTACTACTAAACGCATCTTCGTTGCGCGGTAGACTGGTGAACGACATTTAGTATTAAGTCAGCTCCAGTTAAAACAAAAAACCCGCGCCGCTGCGCGGGTTTTTTTATGCTCGAAGCAAGGCGCCAAAAAAAGACAAAGGACCTAAACCATGAGCCAGCAAGTCATTATTTTCGATACCACCTTACGCGACGGTGAACAGGCGTTACAGGCAAGCCTGAGTGTGAAAGAAAAACTGCAGATTGCTCTGGCTCTCGAGCGTATGGGCGTTGACGTCATGGAAGTCGGTTTCCCCGTTTCTTCCCCTGGTGATTTTGAGTCCGTACAAACCATCGCCCGGCAGGTCAAAAACAGCCGCGTTTGCGCCCTGGCCCGCTGCGTAGAAAAAGATATCGACGTAGCGGCTGAGTCCCTGAAGGTGGCTGAAGCTTTCCGCATTCATACGTTCATCGCCACCTCGCCGATGCATATCGCCACCAAATTGCGCAGTACGCTGGATGAGGTTATCGAGCGTGCTGTCTATATGGTTAAGCGTGCGCGTAATTACACGGATGACGTGGAATTCTCATGCGAAGATGCTGGACGCACCCCTATTGCAGACCTGGCTCGTGTGGTAGAAGCGGCGATTAATGCCGGCGCCAAAACCATCAATATTCCCGATACCGTCGGGTACACCATGCCCTTCGAATTTGGCGCAATCATTTCCGGCCTGTATGAACGCGTCCCGAATATCGACAAAGCGATCATTTCAGTACACACCCACGACGATTTAGGTCTGGGCGTCGGCAACGCGCTGGCGGCGGTTCATGCCGGTGCGCGTCAGGTCGAAGGCGCAATGAACGGGATCGGTGAACGCGCCGGTAACTGTTCACTGGAAGAAGTGATCATGGCGATCAAGGTGCGCAAAGACATCCTGAATGTACAGACCCATATCAATCACCAGGAGATCTGGCGTACCAGCCAGTTAGTCAGCCAAATCTGCAATATGCCGATCCCAGCCAACAAAGCGATTGTTGGTAGCGGTGCCTTTGCGCACTCTTCCGGCATTCATCAGGACGGCGTGCTGAAAAACCGTGAAAACTACGAAATCATGACCCCGGAGTCCATCGGCTTGAACCAGGTACAGTTGAACCTGACTTCCCGTTCCGGGCGTGCCGCGGTCAAACACCGTATGGATGAGATGGGCTATAAAGAGAGTGAGTACAGCCTGGACAGCCTGTACGACGCTTTCCTGAAGCTGGCGGATAAGAAAGGCCAGGTATTTGATTACGACCTGGAGGCGCTGGCCTTCATTAATAAACAGCAAGAAGAACCCGAACATTTCCGTCTGGATTACTTCAGCGTGCAGTCTGGTTCAAATGACATTGCCACCGCCTCCGTCAAGCTGGTCTGTGGCGAAGAAACCAAAGCCGAAGCCGCCAACGGTAACGGTCCGGTCGATGCTATTTACCAGGCCATCAACCGTATTACTGACTACAACGTCGAACTGGTGAAATACAGTCTGACCGCAAAAGGCCACGGTAAAGATGCGCTGGGACAGGTGGATATCGTCGCTAATTTTAACGGCCGTCGCTTCCACGGCGTCGGTCTGGCAACGGATATCGTCGAATCCTCCGCCAAAGCCATGGTGCATGTGTTGAACAATATCTGGCGTGCCGAAGAAGTCGAAAAAGAATTGCAACGCAAAGCTCAAAACAACGAGAACAATAAGGAAACCGTGTGATGTCGAAGAATTATCATATTGCTGTTTTGCCGGGTGACGGTATTGGCCCGGAAGTGATGGCGCAGGCCCTGAAAGTACTGGACGCAATTCGTACCCGTTTTACTATGCGCATTACCACCAGCCACTATGACGTGGGCGGAGTCGCCATCGACAACCACGGACAACCGCTGCCACCCGCAACGGTTGAAGGTTGTGAGCAGGCCGATGCGATTCTGTTTGGCTCTGTGGGCGGTCCGAAATGGGAAAACCTGCCGCCAAACCAACAGCCGGAGCGTGGTGCCTTGCTGCCGTTGCGTAAGCACTTCAAATTATTCAGCAACCTGCGTCCAGCTAAGCTGTACCCGGGACTGGAATCCTTTTGCCCACTGCGCGCCGACATTGCCGCCAGCGGTTTCGACATCCTGTGCGTACGCGAACTGACGGGCGGGATCTACTTCGGTCAGCCAAAGGGCCGCGAAGGCAAAGGCCAGCATGAAAAAGCCTTCGATACCGAGGTGTATCATCGTTTCGAGATCGAACGTATTGCGCGCATTGCGTTTGAGTCAGCGCGCCAACGCCGCTGTAAAGTCACATCGATTGATAAAGCCAACGTGCTGCAAACCTCTATTCTGTGGCGCGAAATCGTCAATGAAATTGCCAATGAATACCCGGACGTTGTCCTGACGCATATGTATATCGACAACGCGACCATGCAGTTGATCAAAGATCCGTCTCAGTTTGACGTACTGCTGTGCTCCAACCTGTTTGGCGACATCCTGTCTGATGAATGCGCGATGATCACCGGTTCCATGGGCATGCTGCCGTCTGCCAGCCTGAATGAGCAGGACTTTGGCCTGTACGAGCCAGCCGGCGGTTCGGCACCGGATATCGCCGGGAAAAACATTGCCAACCCGATAGCCCAAATTTTGTCGCTGGCGCTGTTGCTGCGCTACAGCCTGGACGCTAACAATGCGGCCACCGCCATTGAAAGCGCCGTCAACCGCGCATTAGCAGAAGGTATTCGCACCGGTGATTTAGCCCGTGGTGCCGCCGCAGTCAGTACCGATGAGATGGGCGATATCATTGCTCGTTACGTCGCAGAAGGGGTGTAATCATGGCTAAAACGTTATATGAAAAATTGTTCGATGCGCACGTGGTGTTTGAAGCGCAGAACGAAACGCCGCTGCTGTATATCGACCGTCATCTGGTACATGAAGTGACCTCGCCGCAAGCATTTGATGGCCTGCGGGCACACAAGCGTCCGGTACGCCAGCCGGGTAAGACCTTCGCCACCATGGATCATAACGTCTCGACGCAAACCAAAGACATTAACGCGTCTGGCGAAATGGCGCGTATCCAGATGCAGGAGCTTATCAAAAACTGCAATGAGTTCGGCGTCGAGTTGTACGATCTGAACCACCCTTTTCAGGGCATCGTCCACGTGATGGGACCCGAACAAGGCGTGACCTTACCGGGTATGACCATCGTCTGCGGTGACTCCCACACCGCCACGCACGGCGCATTCGGCGCGCTGGCGTTTGGTATCGGGACGTCCGAAGTCGAACACGTACTGGCCACGCAAACCCTGAAACAGGGGCGCGCAAAAACCATGAAGATCGAAGTCAATGGCACTGCCGCGCCGGGGATTACCGCCAAAGATATCGTACTGGCGATTATCGGTAAAACCGGTAGCGCAGGCGGTACCGGTCACGTGGTTGAGTTTTGTGGCGACGCCATCCGTGCGCTGAGCATGGAAGGCCGTATGACCCTGTGCAATATGGCGATCGAAATGGGGGCCAAAGCGGGCCTGGTTGCACCGGATGAAACTACTTTTGACTATGTGCAGGGGCGTTTACACGCTCCGAAGGGCGAGAATTTTACCCACGCAGTTGAGTACTGGAAAACACTGAAAACCGACGACGACGCGACGTTTGATACCGTCGTCACCCTGCAGGCAGAAGAGATCGCACCGCAGGTCACCTGGGGAACTAACCCCGGCCAGGTAATCTCCGTGAATGATAACATTCCCGATCCGGCCTCTTTTGCCGATCCGGTAGAGCGCGCGTCGGCGGAAAAAGCGCTGGCCTATATGGGGCTGAAGCCGGGCATTCCGTTGACGGAAGTGGCGATCGATAAAGTGTTTATCGGCTCCTGCACCAACTCGCGTATTGAAGATTTACGCGCCGCCGCCGAAATCGCCAAAGGGCGCAAGGTTGCTCCGGGCGTGCAGGCGTTGGTAGTACCAGGTTCTGGCCCGGTCAAAGCGCAGGCGGAAGCAGAAGGTCTGGATAAGATTTTCATTGAAGCCGGTTTTGAATGGCGTTTACCAGGCTGTTCCATGTGTCTGGCGATGAACAACGATCGCCTGAATCCGGGCGAGCGCTGTGCTTCTACCAGCAACCGTAACTTTGAAGGCCGTCAGGGCCGCGGTGGTCGCACGCATTTAGTCAGCCCGGCCATGGCTGCCGCCGCTGCCGTTACTGGTCATTTTGCCGACATTCGCAGCATCAAATAAGGAAACTACCATGGCAGAGAAATTTACCCAACATACCGGCCTGGTTGTCCCACTGGATGCCGCCAACGTCGATACTGATGCAATTATTCCCAAACAGTTTTTGCAGAAGGTGACGCGCACTGGTTTTGGTGCACACCTGTTTAACGACTGGCGTTTCCTGGACGAAAAGGGTCAACAGCCTAACCCAGAATTCGTGCTGAATTTCCCGGAATATAAAGGGGCGTCTATTCTGCTAGCGCGAGAAAACTTTGGCTGCGGCTCTTCTCGCGAACATGCGCCCTGGGCGCTGACCGATTACGGCTTTAAAGTGGTGATCGCGCCAAGCTTCGCCGACATCTTCTACGGTAACAGCTTCAATAACCAACTGCTGCCGGTCACCCTGAGCGATGCGCAGGTGGATGAACTGTTTGCTCTGGTGAAAGCCAATCCGGGGATTAAATTTGAAGTGGATCTGGAAGCGCAGGAAGTGAAAGCGGGTGATAAGTCCTACAGCTTTAAAATCGACGACTTCCGCCGTCACTGCATGCTGAATGGTCTCGACAGCATCGGGCTGACGCTGCAGCATGAAGCGGCCATCACCGAGTACGAAGACAAGCAGCCGGCGTTTATGCGCTAGTCCTTGTTATGCCGGATGCGCATATTGCATCCGGCAACGTCCTTAAACGTCCTTCACCCGCCCGGTCATCACCAGTGTGACGACAGAAATCCCCGCAATCACCCAGTAAACGGCAAAATGCCCGTAGCTTTGCGCCACCGCCCCCTGAACCACCCCCGCCAGAATGACCCCCGTTGAAATACTGTTGGTAAATAATGTGGTGGCTGAACCCGCCCTGCCCGGCATTAAATCCTGAAACCACAGCATCCCTATTCCGGCAACAATCCCGATAAATACCGCGTTAAACAGTTGCAGAACCAGCAGCGCCGTGCGGCTATGGAAGAAGATCAGCCCAAGGTAAAACAGCACGCCTGCCGCCACGGCAACGATCATCATCCGCCGTTTACCAAAGCGCTTCACGTAGTAGCCCGCCAGAATCATCGCCGGAATTTCCAACCCGGCAGCGGTGCCCATCAGGATCCCGGCGAGTTTGTCCGGCAGCCCCAGCTCAAGGCTGATCCACAGCGGCATATCGATAATATACATGGTGTTGCAGGTCCACATCAGCGTGGAGGCAATAAACAACATGCGTACGTTTTTGTCCTGCCAGCCGCCGGTCTGTTCCAGCGGAACATCGACAGGCTGTTCGACCCGCGCCACCGACGGCAGTATCAGCGCGATCAGCACCAGGCTAATGGCAAAAATCCCGGCAGCAATAGAAAACATCATCGTGAAGCCGTAATTTAACGCCAGCATAAAGGCCAGCGGTGGCCCAATCACCCACGCCAGTGAAAGCTGCGCGCGCATCACTGAGCTGAACATCACTACTTCACGCGCCGAGTTATCGGCATACTCCCGCGCCAGCGCAAACAGCTGCGGCATGGCGGTATTTGCCAGCGAAGCCAGCAGCACACCGCAGGTAATCAGCGTTAAATAGTGACGGTTAAAGGCAAACAGCAGCGCGTTGCCAATTGCCATCAGGCAGCAGAACATGATCAGCTTACGCCGATCGCCCCGGCTGTCGGATCGTTTTGCCAGACCCAGGCTGACCGCGATCCCGGCAATCGCATTGACGGTGTAAAACAGCCCGACCCAAAACGGCTGCGCCCCAACCTCACGACTGAGAAACAGGCTCAGCGTGGGAGCCTGTAACGCGCCCGCCACGCCCATCATGAAAGCAACCAGCATAAATGCCGCATACACGCCGTTGAGGCGCCGTCCCATGGTCATAATCCAGAGCATATTTATCCCTATAAGCGCGGCGGAAACGAAAAAAGCCAGCAGAAATAATCTGCTGGCGGGTGATTTTACACCAATACTCAGTCACACATGATATCTGCAATTCTCAATTCAGAAGTCAGTCCTTCAGCTCCCACTGCATCAGTTCATTGAGCATCTTTAAGCGCTGCGGCGCGCTCAGGCAAGCCAACCAGGACAAACGCTCTGTCGCGGTAAAGTACTTTAAATAGAACTGACGCATAGATGACCCCTTCGTTGTCTCATCGCTTCATCGGAATTCATTATTGGCTTAATATGGGGATAATAAAATTGCTGAGTTTTGTTCAGGAGTTCCCCTTTTATGTCTTCTGGTCGTTTGCAACAACAGTTCATCCGCCTGTGGCAATGCTGCGACGGCAAAACGCAAGACACCACGCTGAACGAACTGGCGGAGTTGCTCAGTTGCTCCCGCCGCCACATGCGCACCCTGCTCAATACCATGCAGGAACGCGGCTGGCTAACGTGGGAAGCCGAGGTCGGTCGTGGCAAACGCTCACGCCTGACCTTTCTCTACACCGGGCTGGCGCTCCAGCAGCAGCGGGCGGAAGACCTGCTGGAACAGGATCGCATTGATCAACTGGTGCAGCTGGTCGGCGATAAAACAGCCGTGCGACAAATGCTGATTTCCCACCTGGGGCGTAGCTTTCGCCAGGGGCGACACATCATGCGTGTCCTTTACTATCGCCCGATGCACAATCTGCTCCCCGGAACGGCACTGCGCCGTTCCGAAACCCATATCGCCCGGCAAATCTTCAGCGCGTTACTTCGGGTAAATGAGGAAAATGGGGAACTGGAGGCCGACATTGCCCACCACTGGCAACAAATCTCGCCGTTACACTGGCGGTTCTTCCTGCGCCCGGGGATCCATTTTCATCATGGGCGCGAGCTGGAGATGGAGGATGTGATCGCCTCACTGATGCGCATCAACAGCCTGCCGCTGTACTCGCATATTACGCAGATTGCCTCCCCCACAGCCTGGACACTGGATATTCATCTTACGCAACCGGATCGCTGGTTGCCGTGGCTACTGGGACAGGTACCCGCCATGATCCTGCCGCGCGAATGGGAAACGCTGAATCATTTTTCCAGTCACCCGATCGGCACCGGCCCGTATGCGGTCATCCGCAATACGAGTAACCAGCTAAAAATTCACGCCTTTGATGATTATTTTGGCTACCGGGCGCTGATCGACGAAGTGAACGTGTGGGTATTACCCGACATCGCCGAGGAGCCTGGCGGTGGATTAACGATCAAAGGGCCGACGGAAGATGAAAAGGCAATCGAAAGCCGACTGGAGGAAGGTTGCTATTACATGCTGTTTGATTCCCGATCCCATCGCGGGGCAAATCAGGAGGTGCGCGAATGGGTAAGCCGCATTCTCTCACCGACGAATTTAATCTGCCACGCCGACGAACAGTACCAGCGACTGTGGTTTCCCGCCTATGGATTGCTGCCTCGCTGGCATCATGCCAAACCCGGTCATGGTGAAAAACCAGCCGGGCTGGAAACGCTGACGATCACTTACTATCGCGATCACATCGAACACCGGATTATCGCGCAGATCATGAAAACGTTGCTGGCGGAGCATCAGGTACAGCTGAATATTCAGGAGATCGACTACGCTCAATGGCACGCAGGCGAGACCGTCAGCGATATCTGGCTCAACAGCGCCAACTTTACCTTGCCGCTGGACTTCTCACTGTTCGCCCATTTATGCGAAGTCCCGTTGCTGCAAAACTGTATTTCTCTGGACTGGGAAAGCGACGCCGCCCGCTGGCGCACCGGCGAGATGAGCCTCGCAACGTGGTGCCAGCAACTGCTTGCCAGTAAAGCTATTGTACCGCTGATCCATCACTGGCTGATCATTCAGGGGCAGCGCAGTATGCGCGGGCTACGTATGAATACCCTCGGCTGGTTTGATTTTAAATCGGCGTGGTTTGCACCACCGGATCCATAGAGCCTTGCTCTTAATTGCTGCCCGGCAACAAAATCACTACACTAACGGCGAACTCAACGGGGTGCTAAAAAACATACGCAAAATCCTTCGATCTGTGTATGAGCTGAGAGATACCCGTCGAACCTGATCCGGATAATGCCGGCGAAGGGATTTGAGGTATTTTCTCAAGTCCTTTGCCACCCTACTTTTTGAGGTGCAAAGTGTTAAAAAAATGTCTTCCGCTTTTACTGCTGTGCGCAGCGCCTGCCTTCGCCAAACCTGTACTAACTGTCTATACCTACGACTCGTTCGCCGCTGACTGGGGCCCTGGCCCGACCATCAAAAAAGCCTTTGAAGCTGACTGCAACTGTGAACTGAAGTTGGTGGCGCTGGAAGATGGCGTCTCGCTGCTTAACCGCCTACGCATGGAAGGAAAAAACAGTAAAGCCGACGTGGTGCTCGGTCTGGATAACAACCTCCTGGAAGCCGCCACACAAACCAAACTGTTCGCCAAAAGTGGTGTAGCAAGTGACGCCGTTAACGTGCCCGGCGGCTGGAAGAACGATACCTTCGTTCCGTTTGATTACGGCTACTTCGCCTTCATTTACGACAAAAACAAACTGAAAAATCCGCCGAAGAGCCTGAAAGAACTGGTCGAGAGCGACCAGAAATGGCGCGTGATTTATCAGGACCCTCGCACCAGCACGCCGGGTCTGGGCCTGCTGCTGTGGATGCAGAAAGTGTACGGCGATAAAGCTCCTGAGGCCTGGCATAAACTGGCGGCGAAAACCGTTACCGTCACGAAGGGCTGGAGTGAAGCTTACGGCCTGTTCCTGAAAGGTGAAAGCGATCTGGTACTGAGCTATACCACCTCTCCGGCGTATCACATCATCGAAGAGAAGAAAGACAACTATGCCGCCGCCAATTTTAGCGAAGGACACTATTTGCAGGTTGAGGTCGCCGCGCGCACCGCAGCCAGCAAGCAGCCGGAACTGGCGGAAAAATTCCTGACGTTTATGGTTTCTCCGGCGTTCCAGAATGCGATTCCGACCGGCAACTGGATGTATCCGGTAACCCAGGTCACTCTCCCTCCAGGAATTGAGCAACTGGAAAAACCGTCTACCGCGCTGGAATTCACCCCGCAGCAGGTTGCGGCTCAACGCCAGGCATGGATTAGCGAATGGCAACGCGCTGTCAGCCGTTAATTCCCGGCTGGCTGATCCCTGGGCTTTCGGCCGCTACGCTGATAGTGGCTGTCGCCCTGGCGGCATTTCTGGCGCTGTGGCTTAACGCTCCCCAGGGGGACTGGCTTACGCTGTGGCAGGACAGCTACCTGTGGCACGTGGTGCGTTTTTCCTTCTGGCAGGCATTTTTATCCGCCGCGCTGTCCGTGATCCCGGCGATCTTCCTCGCCAGGGCGCTCTATCGTCGCCGTTTCCCCGGGCGTATGGCGCTGCTGCGCCTGTGCGCCATGACGCTGATCCTGCCAGTGCTGGTCGCTGTCTTTGGCATCCTTAGCGTCTACGGTCGCCAGGGTTGGCTGGCCTCACTCTGGCAGGCACTCGGCCTGGAATGGACGTTTTCACCGTACGGTCTGCAGGGCATTCTGCTGGCGCACGTCTTTTTCAACCTGCCGATGGCCAGCCGTTTACTGCTGCAGTCGCTGGAGAATATTCCCGGCGAACAGCGGCAGCTCGCCGCACAATTGGGCATGCGCGGCTGGCATTTCTTCCGCTTTGTCGAATGGCCGTGGCTGCGCCGCCAGATCCCCCCCGTGGCAGCGCTCATCTTTATGCTGTGCTTCGCCAGTTTTGCTACCGTGCTGTCGCTCGGTGGCGGACCGCAGGCGACCACCATTGAGCTGGCTATCTATCAGGCGCTGAGCTTCGACTACGATCCCGCGCGCGCCGCTATGCTGGCGCTGATCCAAATGATTTGCTGCTTAGCGCTGGTGCTGCTCAGCCAACGCATGAGTCGTGCGATCGCCCCCGGCACGACGCTGGTACAAGGCTGGCGCGATCCCGACGACCGCCTGCACAGTCGCCTGACCGACTCACTGCTGATTATTCTGGCGCTGTTGCTGTTACTGCCGCCACTGCTGGCAGTGATTATCGATGGTTTCAACCGCCATATACTGGATGTGCTTGCGCAGCCCATATTGTGGCAAGCCCTGTGGACCTCGCTGCGTATCGCGCTGGCGGCAGGCGTGTTGTGCGTGATACTCACCATGATGCTGCTATGGAGCAGTCGCGAATTGCGTGCCCGGCAGCAGGTACTGGCAGGCCAGGCGCTGGAACTTAGCGGCATGCTGATCCTCGCCATGCCGGGTATTGTGCTGGCTACCGGATTCTTCCTGTTGCTCAACAACAGCATTGGACTCCCCGAATCTGCCGACGGCATTGTCATTTTTACCAATGCGCTGATGGCCATCCCTTACGCGCTGAAGGTATTGGAAAACCCGATGCGCGACGTGACGGCACGCTACAGTATGTTGTGCCAGTCATTGGGAATTGAAGGATGGTCACGCCTGAAAGTGGTTGAGTTACGTGCGTTGAAACGCCCGCTGGCGCAGGCGATGGCTTTTGCCTGCGTACTGTCGATTGGTGATTTTGGCGTGGTAGCACTGTTTGGCAACGAGGATTTCCGCACGCTACCGTTTTATCTGTATCAGCAGATTGGCTCCTATCGCAGCCAGGATGGTGCGGTCACTGCGTTATTGCTGCTGATCCTGTGCTTTACGCTGTTTACCATTATTGAGAAATTACCGGGTCGAAATGTTAAAACTGATTGATATCACATGGCTGTATCACCATTTGCCCATGCGCTTTTCGCTGTCGGTTGCGCGCGGTGAACAGGTAGCCGTGCTCGGACCCAGCGGTGCCGGAAAAAGCACGCTTTTGAACCTGATTGCCGGTTTTCTGGCTCCAGCCAGCGGCACAATGTTGATTGAGGGTGAAGATCACACGATCACGCCGCCTGCTCGTCGGCCTGTCTCGATGCTTTTTCAGGAAAACAATCTGTTCAGCCACCTGAGCGTGCAACAGAACATCGCTCTCGGTCTCAATCCGGGGTTGAAACTGAACGCGCAACAGCGGGATAAAATGCACCACATTGCCCGGCAGATGGGGCTCGACACGCTGCTGGAAAGGCTTCCCGGTGAGCTTTCCGGCGGACAACGCCAGCGAGCGGCACTGGCGCGCTGCCTGGTGCGGGAACAACCCGTTTTGCTGCTCGATGAACCGTTCTCGGCACTCGATCCCGCCCTGCGTCAGGAGATGCTCACGTTGGTGGCCGACGTTTGTCGTGAGAAGCAACTGACTCTGCTGATGGTGTCACACAGCGTAGAAGACGCCGCGCGTATTGCGCCACGCTCAATCGTTGTCGCCGACGGACGCATTGCGTGGCAAGGTAAAACGGATGAGTTATTAAGCGGTCATGCCAGCGCTTCGGCGCTGCTGGGCATCAAGCATCAGTGAAATGCCGGATGGCGACGCATAAGCGTCCTGTCCGGCAAATGATTCGTCAATAACCCACGACTTTACGCAGAATATCGATATACACCGGCATCAGCGGGTGGCGAATCAGCGCGATCAGCGCCACAACACCGATACCGAGAATAAGCGGCGCCAGATACAGCAGTCGGCCTCGCGGCAACCAGGCGGTTAAGCGATCGACCGCCGCTTTACCGCTACGCCACAGTCGCCAGCACAGCCAGCCCCCGACCCACAGCAGCAGCGCGGTCGCCAACAGCAGCCATTTGAAATCGCCACTTTGCACATCGGAGGGAATATCAATTGCCGCACCCGCCAGGATACCCGGCAGAAAATAGAACGGCGGCCACAATACGCAGCCGATGATATTGGGCACAATAAATTTCGCGACAGGCAGATCCAGCATCCCCGCCACCATCGGCACCAGCGGCCGCGTCGGGCCAACAAAACGTCCAACCAGAATGGTAAACATGCTGTGCTGATGGAGCGCATGCTCGGTTTTATCCAGTAGCGCCTTGTTCTTTTTCATAAAAGACCAGCGGTGCAGCGGCTTTTTAAAACGCCAACCTAACCAGAAGGAGATCCAGTCACCCATCAGGCAACCGACGATACCCGCAAGCCAGGCATGCCAGAAGTTCAGTTCACCGCTGCCAATCAGCGCCCCCAGTCCGGCCATCAACACGGTACCAGGTAAAATTAAGCCAACCAGCGCCAGCGACTCCAGAAAAGCCACCAGCAGTACGGCTATCAAAGAGTATACGGCGGACTGGAGAATAAAATGTTCCAGCAATGCTTGCATAATGTGTCCGTCAGATTTACGAAGCAGGGATTTTGATAACCCTTCTCAACTTCGTCAAGCCATCAATTGTCTGAATAGATTGCCAGTTATGACAACTTTCAGGACACATCATTCACTTTTTATTCACATCCAGCGCGAAACTCGCTCGGGCTGGCACCGGTACATTTTTTAAAAACGCGGGAGAAATAGAGCTGATCGTCAAACCCGACGTTGCGCCCGACGGTGGCAATGGGCATGCGTGTGGTGCTTAACAGGAGCTTTGCCTGGCTGATGCGCTGATCCTCACGCCAGCTGAGTACGCTAATTCCTAGCTGCTGGCGGAACAGGTGCGACAAACGAGAAGGCGACAGGCAAACATGCTGCGCGACGCTGGCAATATCAAAATTGCTGTCCGCCAGGTGATCGCTGATGTACTGGCAGGCATCGCGCACGCGGTTATCCATTGGCGGATGCAGCGATTCGTTAATCGCTTCCATGCGTCTGAGCAGCAGTTGCTCAAGTAAATTAATCGCCAGCAGTTCGGAGTAACGCCCCTCCCGTTGCCCGGCACTGATTATCTGACCGAACAGTTCGTTGAAGTGCGGCTGATGCACTTCATCCGGGCGAAAGAAGCCGGTCTGGGCAAAGATTGCCGGCCAGGCCAGCCACTCCTGCCAGTAGGCGCGCGGACGGAAGTAGACCCACTGGTGATACCACTCGCTGGCTTCGGGATGGCGGCCGTAATGGTGAACTTCACCCGGTGGAAACAGCAAAATATCACCCGGCCGGCAGACAAACTGCTTACCCTGATTGTTGATGACCCCTTCCCCACGAATAGTCAGATTCAGGATGTAACCCTTCATCCCCAGTGGTCTGTCGATAAAAAAATCCAGGTATCCGTTCGCCTCGATAGGGGTTAATCCCGCCACTAAATGTGCGTTAAATGAGTAGCCCGGCAACAGGGGATCGTTTTGCGGTTCAGCCATAATTTCAATACTCCCGGTGTTCTGATAAGAAACAAATCGTCCATATTATGCAAGACATCGTCACCGTCGCCCCTGTAGACCACTGTGGTTTCAGTGATGGACCATCAACCCCGCTTGCGAAAAGCACTTTGCAAAAAACATGTCCTGTGCCAACGATAAAAATGGCTAACAAAAGTGTCTATAACTACGGCAGAAATGTCCACATTGAATATTTGCACGGCGTCACACTTTGTGATGTGACAGCGTTTTAGTCCATAAGATTAGCGGATCCTGCCTGACGGTTTTTACCCCCATTATCTACTGTTTATCCATACCCGTATTTTTGGATGGAGTAAGACGATGGCGATTGCAATTGGCCTCGATTTTGGTAGTGATTCAGTTCGCGCTCTGGCGGTGGAATGTGCCACCGGCGAGGAGATCGCCACCAGCGTAGAGTGGTACCCGCGTTGGCAGGAAGGGCAATATTGCGATGGCCCAAACAACCAGTTTCGCCATCACCCGCGTGACTACATTGAATCCATGGAATCAGCGCTGAAAACCGTCCTCGCCGAGCTAAGCGCTGAACAACGTGCGGCAGTGGTCGGGATTGGTGTGGACAGCACCGGCTCAACCCCGGCACCTATCGATGCCGACGGCAACGTCCTGGCGCTGCGCCCTGAATTCGCCGAAAACCCGAACGCGATGTTCGTCCTGTGGAAAGATCACACTTCCGTCGAAGAAGCCGAAGAAATTACCCGCCTGTGCCATACGCCGGGCAAGGCCGACTATTCCCGCTATATCGGCGGCATTTATTCCAGCGAATGGTTCTGGGCAAAAATCCTGCACGTAACCCGCCAGGACAACGCGGTCGCGCAGGCTGCCGTGTCCTGGATTGAGCTGTGTGACTGGATCCCTGCCCTGCTCTCTGACACCACGCGTCCGCAGGATATTCGTCGCGGGCGCTGCAGCGCCGGGCATAAATCTCTGTGGCATGAAAACTGGGGCGGCCTGCCTCCGGCAAGCTTCTTTGACGAACTCGATCCGCTCATCAACCAACATCTGCAATACCCGATGTTTACCGACACCTTCACCGCCGATCTGCCGGTGGGTACGCTGAGCGCAGAATGGGCGCAGCGTCTGGATCTACCGGAAAGCGTAGTGATTGCTGGCGGCGCTTTTGACTGCCATATGGGTGCGGTCGGCGCAGGCGCGCAGCCAAATACATTAGTGAAAGTCATTGGCACTTCCACCTGCGACATCCTGATTGCCGACAAGCAAAGCGTGGGCGAGCGCGCCGTGAAAGGCATATGCGGTCAGGTCGACGGCAGCGTGGTGCCGCACTTTATTGGTCTGGAAGCAGGTCAGTCTGCCTTCGGCGATATCTATGCCTGGTTTAGCCGCGTGCTGAGCTGGCCGCTGGAGCAGCTTGCCGTGCAGCACCCGGAACTGAAAACCGAGATTAAAGCCAGCCAAAAGCAGCTGCTACCTGCGCTAACCGAAGCATGGGCAAAAAATCCATCACTGGATCATCTGCCGGTGGTACTTGACTGGTTCAACGGTCGCCGCACGCCAAATGCCAACCAGCGCCTGAAAGGGGTGATTACCGATCTGAATCTGGCAACTGACGCACCGGCGCTGTTTGGCGGCCTGATTGCTGCAACAGCGTTTGGCGCGCGCGCCATCATGGAATGCTTCACCGAACAAGGTATTGCGGTTAACAACGTGATGGCGCTCGGCGGCATCGCGCGTAAAAACCCGGTCATCATGCAGGCCTGCTGCGACGTGCTAAACCGTCCGCTACAGATTGTCGCGTCAGACCAGTGCTGCGCGCTCGGTGCCGCTATCTTCGCTGCCGTTGCCGCGAAAGTACACGCCGATATCCCCGCCGCTCAGCACAAAATGGCGAGTGCCGTGGAAAACACGCTGCAACCTCGTCCTGAACAAGCTCAACGCTTTGAACAGCTGTATCGCCGCTACCAGCAGTGGGCGGTAAGCGCCGAACAACAATACCTTCCGACTGCCGCACCGGCGCACAAAGCTCCGGTAGACCAGGCAACCCTGACACATTAAGGACACGACAATGACGATTTTTGATAACTATGAAGTGTGGTTTGTGATTGGTAGCCAGCATCTGTATGGCCCTGAAACCCTGCGTCAGGTAACCCAACATGCCGAGCACGTCGTTAACGCACTGAATACTGAAGCAAAACTGCCTTGCAAACTGGTGTTAAAACCGCTGGGTACTTCACCTGACGAAATTACCGCTATTTGTCGTGACGCTAACTACGACGATCGCTGTGCAGGTCTGGTGGTCTGGCTGCACACTTTCTCCCCGGCCAAAATGTGGATCAACGGCCTGACTATTCTCAACAAACCGCTGATGCAGTTCCATACCCAGTTCAACGCCGCCCTGCCGTGGGACAGCATTGATATGGACTTTATGAACCTGAACCAGACCGCACACGGCGGCCGTGAGTTCGGCTTCATCGGCGCACGTATGCGCCAGCAGCACGCCGTAGTCACCGGTCACTGGCAGGATAAACAAGCACACGAACGTATCGGCTCCTGGATGCGTCAGGCCGTGTCCAAACAGGATACCCGCCATCTGAAGGTGTGCCGTTTTGGCGACAACATGCGTGAAGTAGCAGTCACTGACGGCGATAAAGTGGCCGCGCAGATCAAATTCGGCTTCTCGGTGAACACCTGGGCCGTGGGCGATCTGGTACAGGTGGTGAACGCCATTAGCGACGGTGAAATCAACGCGCTGATCGACGAGTACGAAAGCACTTACACCATGACGGCGGCCACGCAAATCCACGGTGAAAAACGTCAGAACGTCCTGGAGGCGGCCCGTATTGAACTGGGGATGAAGCGTTTCCTCGAGCAGGGTGGATTCCACGCTTTCACCACTACATTTGAAGATTTACACGGCCTGAAACAACTCCCGGGTCTGGCCGTACAGCGTCTGATGCAGCAGGGCTACGGCTTTGCGGGCGAAGGCGACTGGAAAACCGCCGCTCTGCTTCGCATCATGAAGGTGATGTCAACCGGTCTGCAGGGCGGCACCTCATTTATGGAGGATTACACCTACCACTTCGAGAAGGGCAACGATCTGGTGCTCGGCTCACACATGCTGGAAGTGTGTCCGTCTATCGCAGTGGAAGAGAAACCGATCCTCGACGTACAGCACCTCGGTATTGGCGGTAAAGACGATCCCGCTCGCCTGATCTTCAACACCAAAACCGGTCCGGCTGTGGTTGCCAGCCTGATCGATCTCGGCGATCGCTATCGCCTGTTGGTTAACTGCATCGACACAGTTAAAACACCACACGACCTGCCGAAACTGCCGGTAGCGAACGCATTGTGGAAAGCCCAGCCGGATCTGCCAACCGCTTCTGAAGCATGGATCCTTGCCGGTGGCGCGCACCACACCGTATTCAGCCACGCGCTGGATCTGAATGACATGCGTCAGTTCGCTGAAATGCACGACATCGAGATCGCCGTGATCGACAACGATACCCGCCTGCCGGCCTTTAAGGACGCGCTGCGCTGGAACGACGTGTATTACGGTTTTAAACGTTAAGAGTGAAATCTGAATGCCCGGTGGCACTGCGTTTACCGGGCCTACGGTCCTGTAGGCCGGATAAGCAAAGCGCCATCCGGCATGGAGACAGCTAATGCTAGAAGATCTCAAACGTCAGGTACTGGAAGCAAACCTGGCGCTGCCAAAGCACAACCTGGTAACGCTCACCTGGGGGAACGTCAGCGCCGTCGACCGCGAACGCGGCGTGTTGGTGATTAAACCTTCCGGGGTTGATTACAGTGTAATGACCGCTGACGACATGGTGGTGGTCAGTATCGCCACGGGTGACGTGGTGGAGGGGCAAAAAAAACCATCCTCCGACACACCAACGCATCGTCTGCTGTATCAGGCATTCCCGAGCATTGGCGGCATTGTTCATACCCATTCGCGTCACGCAACCATCTGGGCGCAGGCAGGTCAGTCGATTCCAGCCACGGGAACCACCCACGCAGACTATTTCTACGGTTCAATTCCCTGCACGCGTAAAATGACCGATAGCGAGATTAACGGCGAATATGAATGGGAAACCGGCAGTGTGATCGTTGAAACCTTTGAGAAACAAGGTATTGACGCAGCGCAGATGCCTGGCGTGTTAGTGCACTCTCACGGCCCGTTTGCGTGGGGAAAAAATGCCGAAGATGCGGTGCATAACGCCATCGTGCTGGAGGAAGTGGCCTATATGGGGATCTTCTGCCGCCAGCTCGCGCCACAATTGCCCGATATGCAGCAAACGCTACTAGACAAACATTACCTGCGTAAGCACGGTGCTAAAGCCTACTACGGACAGTAACCCTCTTTTTATAAGCGCGTTTTGGTAGTAGCGCGCTTTATTTTTATTCTGCTATGTATTCAGCAAAAGCACTTTGATAAACACAGTTATTAGAACAAACATACTCAATCACATTATCGTAATTTCCATGTGTTTCCTCCCCTTCCAGCGAATGAAAGAAAATATAGTCTGTGATTGTGGACTGCCATTTCTGCCCACGCAATAAATAGTTAATCACTGTGTCCCGATGACCATTTCTTCTGTCATGCCCCTGCCAGTGAAAAAAAGCGTTTCCACCTTCAATGATTTCAGCCCGCCAAATTTGTCCGGTCCATGTTTTATACTCAATATATTTGCTCACGGCTTTGATTGATGGGTTTGAAAGTTGAGTATTAACAAAAAGATAATTTTGGTATCCTGGCAAGATCGCCTGAGTATAGATATTCATAAAAACTCCATTCCATGCACTTTCCGGGTATTTATTAAGAAGCATCCGAACAATAAGTTGATAATAAAATTATATCCGAGATAAAAACAAAATTTTACAGAGAGATTCCCGACGAATTCGAACTGAAAATCCGTTTCTATTCGGCAATAAACACCGTTAAAACATATTATATTTCAGACTCATATCAGGATGCTTCGAATGAAATTTTTACATCAACCATTAACAAGCACAATTAAAAAAAACAAACTTTTCTTGGATCCGAGAAAGATGTAGCAAAATTAAATGATCACAAATCTGAAAAAGCAGAAAACATCCGATAATGCACTTGAAAATACTAATTCAATACATAAATCAGACAGGTAGTAGAGATTTAAGAGAGCAGTCACACAAATAAAATACTTTTCTGCAACTCGTCTTGGTCTCCGTATTCATATTTTAAATGCGAAGATAACCAGGCTGGCGCAAGCACGGTTTTTACTCAGAGAAGCTTTTTACTACAGCGGATACCGCGTCTTACGCCTAATGCCTGTACAAAAAAACAGTACACCCGAGTAAACCAGGCTATAATAATGTCTGGCTTTTTGATGGATACGCAGCGTGGCGCAGGCAGGTTTTATTTTAACCCGGCACTGGCGGGATACCCCGCAGGGGACAGAGGTTTCATTCTGGCTGGCAACGGACAACGGGCCATTGCAGGTCACGCTTGCGCCGCAGGAGTCGGTCGCCTTTATCCCCACCAGCCAGACTCCCCGCGTCACCACATTATTACGCACAGAAAACGGCTGTCGCCTGGCGTCGCTTAACCTGCAAGATTTCCATCGCCAGCCCGTTTCTGGCCTCTACTGCCGCTCGCACCGCCAATTGATGCGCCTTGAGAAGCTACTGCGCGAAAACGGCGTCACGGTGTATGAGGCCGACGTGCGCCCACCGGAACGCTATCTGATGGAGCGTTTTATCACTTCTCCTGTCTGGGTTGAAGGCGACAGACATGACAACACGCTAATTAATGCGCGGCTGAAGCCAAATCCAGACTATCGCCCGCCATTAAAATGGCTATCGCTGGATATCGAAACCACGCGACACGGCGAGCTTTATTGCATCGGTCTCGAAGGCTGCGGACAGCGTATTGTCTATATGCTCGGCCCGGCCAATGGCGATGCCTCGCAGCTTGATTTTGAACTTGAATATGTAGCGAGCCGCCCACAACTGCTGGAAAAACTCAACGCGTGGATCGCCCGCCACGATCCTGATGTCATCATCGGCTGGAACGTGGTGCAGTTCGATTTACGCGTCCTGCAAAATCATGCTGAACGTTACCGTATTCCCCTGCGTTTTGGCCGTGACAACAGTGAACTGGAGTGGCGCGAACACGGCTTCAAAAACGGTGTTTTTTTCGCCCAAGCCAAAGGTCGTCTGATTATTGACGGCATTGAGGCGCTCAAATCCGCATTCTGGAACTTTTCCTCGTTTTCGCTGGAAGCGGTGTCGCAAGAACTGCTGGGTGAAGGGAAGTCGATTGATAACCCATGGGATCGCATGGACGAAATTGATCGTCGGTTCGCTCAGGATAAGCCCGCGCTTGCCACCTATAATCTCAAAGACTGTGAACTGGTCACGCGAATCTTTCATAAAACCGAGATCATGCCGTTTCTGCTGGAGCGCTCAACGGTCAACGGCCTGCCGGTCGACAGGCACGGTGGCTCGGTTGCCGCCTTTGGTCATCTCTATCTTCCACGCATGCACCGTGCCGGTTACGTTGCACCGAATCTGGGTGAAGTCCCGCCGCACGCCAGCCCCGGCGGCTATGTGATGGACTCGCGTCCGGGTTTGTACGACTCGGTGTTAGTGCTGGATTACAAAAGTCTGTACCCGTCGATCATCCGCACTTTTTTGATCGACCCGGTGGGGCTCATTGAAGGCATGGCGCAGCCGGACCCTGAACACAGCACCGAAGGGTTTCTCGATGCCTGGTTCTCACGCGAAAAACACTGCCTGCCGGAAATCGTGACCCGGATCTGGCAGGGGCGCGACGAGGCAAAACGCAACGGGAATAAGCCACTCTCGCAGGCGCTAAAAATCATCATGAACGCGTTTTACGGCGTACTCGGCACCACGGCCTGTCGATTTTTCGACCCCAGACTGGCCTCGTCAATCACCATGCGCGGTCATGCCATCATGCGCCAGACCAAAGCACTGATTGAGGCGCAGGGCTACGACGTTATCTATGGCGATACCGACTCCACTTTTGTCTGGCTCAAAGGCGCGCATTCACAAGAAGATGCAACCAGGATTGGTCGGGAACTGGTACACCATGTCAACACCTGGTGGGCGCAGTCGCTGCAACAACAAAATCTGACCAGCGCACTGGAGCTGGAGTTTGAAACCCATTTCAGCCGCTTTTTGATGCCGACCATCCGCGGCGCGGATACGGGTAGCAAGAAACGCTACGCCGGACTCATTCAGGACGGGGACCAGCAGCGCATGGTCTTCAAAGGGCTGGAAACGGTGCGCACCGACTGGACGCCGCTGGCGCAACGATTCCAGCAGGAACTCTATTGGCGGGTCTTTCGTCAGGAGCCGTATCAGGATTTTGTCAGGGAAACCATCGACAGCCTGATGGCCGGTAAACTCGACGATCAGCTGGTTTACCGCAAACGCCTGCGCCGCCCGTTAAGCGAATACCAACGTAATGTTCCGCCACACGTTCGCGCCGCGCGGCTTGCCGATGAACAGAACGTAAAACTGGGCCGTCAGCCACAGTATCAAAATCGTGGCACCATTAAATATGTCTGGACGGTAAATGGTCCGGAACCTGTGG
Source organism: Citrobacter sp. FP75 (assembly GCF_018342065.1). GTDB lineage: Bacteria > Pseudomonadota > Gammaproteobacteria > Enterobacterales > Enterobacteriaceae > Citrobacter. Next base: position 163,984 of record NZ_JAFDOE010000005.1, read on the forward strand.
ATTATCAGCTCTCTGCGCTGGATTATGAGCATTATCTCACGCGCCAGATACAACCGGTCGCCGAGGGAATTCTTCCCTTTGTTGATGATAACTTTGCTACACTACTCACAGGGCAACTGGGGTTATTTTGACGCGTGACGAAACCGTCGCCATCCAGTACCATAGCGCCCTTTCCATTCCTGGACCCATTTTACACCACTACCACTGATTCATTAGCCTGGTAGCGGGGTCGTATGCTCTGAAAACTCGGACTACCCGAGAAATGACGAGTATTGCCTGCAATTAAAGATATAGAGCCGAACATATATGCCTTTTACACTTGGTCAACGCTGGATCAGCGATACAGAAAGCGAATTGGGACTTGGTACCGTTGTCGCCATGGATGCGCGAACCGTCACCCTACTTTTCTCCTCGACGGGTGAAAACCGTCTGTATGCGCGCAGTGACTGCCCCGTGACCCGCGTGATGTTCAATCCTGGCGATACGATAACAAGCCATGAAGGCTGGCAATTGCATGTCGATGAAGTAAAAGAAGAAAATGGACTGCTTGCCTATATCGGAACCCGCCTTGATACCGAAGAAACCGGTATAGTGCTGCGTGAAGTACTCCTCGACAGCAAACTGGTGTTCAGCAAACCACAGGACCGTCTGTTTGCTGGCCAAATCGATCGTATGGACCGCTTTGCGCTGCGCTACCGTGCGCGTAAATTTCAGAGCGAGCAGTATCGTATGCCGTGGAGTGGTCTGCGTGGTCAACGTACCAGCCTGATCCCCCACCAGCTCAACATTGCCCATGATGTTGGTCGTCGCCATGCCCCGCGCGTTCTGCTGGCAGATGAAGTCGGCTTAGGGAAAACCATTGAAGCCGGGATGATCCTGCATCAGCAACTACTGTCCGGCGCCGCCGAACGCGTGCTGATCATCGTCCCCGAGACGTTACAACACCAATGGCTGGTCGAAATGCTGCGCCGTTTCAACCTGCGCTTTGCGCTGTTTGATGATGAACGCTATGCCGAAGCGCAGCATGACGCCTACAACCCGTTTGAAACCGAGCAGTTGATCATCTGCTCGCTGGATTTTGCCCGCCGTAGCAAACAGCGCCTGGAACATTTGTGTGACGCAGAATGGGATCTGCTGGTTGTCGATGAAGCTCATCACCTGGTGTGGAGCGAGGATGCGCCAAGCCGCGAGTATATGGCGATTGAACAACTGGCCGAGCGCGTACCGGGCATCCTGCTGCTGACCGCAACGCCGGAACAGTTGGGCATGGAAAGCCACTTTGCGCGTTTGCGGTTGCTGGACCCAAGCCGTTTCCACGATTTCGAGCAGTTTGTTGAAGAGCAAAAAAATTACCGTCCGGTTGCCGATGCCGTCGCCATGCTGCTGGCAGGCAATAAGTTGAGTAACAATGAGCTGAATATGCTCGGCGATCTGATTGGCGAGCAGGACATTGAGCCGCTGCTACAGGCCGCGAACAGCGATCGCGAAGATGCTCAGAGCGCACGTCAGGAACTGGTTTCCATGCTGATGGACCGTCATGGCACCAGCCGCGTACTGTTCCGCAACACCCGTAATGGCGTGAAAGGCTTCCCGAAACGCGAACTGCATACCATCAAGCTGCCGCTGCCGACCCAATATCAGACGGCGATCAAAGTCTCCGGCATTATGGGCGCACGTAAGAGCGCAGAAGAGCGCGCACGCGACATGCTCTACCCGGAGCAGATTTATCAGGAATTCGAAGGCGATACCGGCACCTGGTGGAACTTTGATCCTCGCGTGGAATGGTTGATGGGCTACCTGACCAGCCATCGTTCACAAAAGGTCCTGGTTATCTGTGCAAAAGCGACCACCGCGTTGCAGCTGGAGCAGGTTCTGCGCGAGCGTGAAGGCATTCGTGCCGCCGTATTCCATGAGGGTATGTCGATCATTGAACGTGACCGTGCCGCCGCCTGGTTTAGCGAAGAAGATAGCGGCGCGCAGGTCATGCTGTGCTCGGAAATCGGTTCTGAAGGCCGTAACTTCCAGTTCGCCAGCAACCTGGTGATGTTTGACCTGCCGTTCAACCCTGACCTGCTGGAACAGCGTATTGGTCGCCTGGACCGTATTGGTCAGGCGCATGATATTCAGATCCACGTCCCGTATCTGGAAAAAACCGCACAGTCCGTGCTGGTGCGCTGGTACCACGAAGGTCTGGATGCGTTTGAGCACACCTGCCCGACCGGGCGTACTATTTATGACACCGTCTATAACAATCTGATTGGCTATCTGGCAGAGCCGGAAAACACCGAAGGATTTGATGACCTGATCAAAACCTGCCGCGAACAGCATGACGCCCTGAAAGTACAGCTTGAACAAGGGCGTGATCGTCTGCTGGAAATTCATTCCAACGGTGGCGAAAAAGCGCTGGCGTTGGCTGAGAGCATTGAAGAGCAGGATGACGATACCAGCCTGATCGCCTTTGCTATGAACCTGTTTGATATCGTCGGTATTAATCAGGACGATCGCGGTGACAATCTCATCGTGCTGACACCGTCCGATCATATGCTGGTTCCTGATTTCCCGGGGCTGCCGGAAGATGGCTGCACGATCACCTTTGAGCGTGATATTGCACTGTCGCGTGAAGATGCGCAGTTTATCACCTGGGAGCATCCGCTGATCCGTAATGGTCTGGATCTTATCCTCTCTGGTGATACCGGCAGCAGCACGATTTCTCTGTTGAAAAACAAAGCATTACCGGTTGGAACCCTGCTGGTTGAACTGGTGTATGTGGTTGAAGCCCAGGCACCGAAACAGCTGCAGTTAAACCGTTTCCTGCCGCCGACGCCGGTGCGCATGCTGCTGGATAAAAACGGTAATAACCTCGCCGCCCAGGTGGAGTTTGAAACCTTTAACCGCCAACTCAGCGCCGTTAACCGCCATACCGGTAGCAAGCTGGTCAACGCCGTACAGCAAGATGTCCATGCGATTCTGCAACTGGGTGAAGCGCAGGTCGAGCAATCTGCCCGAGCGCTGATCGACGCCGCGCGTAAAGAGGCGGACGAGAAGCTGTCTGCGGAGCTGTCGCGTCTGGAAGCACTGCGCGCCGTTAACCCGAACATCCGTGATGACGAACTTGCCGCGATTGAAAGCAACCGTCAACAAGTGATGGAAAGCCTGGATCAGGCTGGCTGGCGTCTGGATGCCTTACGCCTGATCGTCGTGACGCATCAGTAACGGAGCCATACATGGGGATGGAAAACTACAATCCGCCGCAGGAGCCCTGGCTGGTTATCCTGTATCAGGATGAACACATTATGGTGGTCAACAAACCGAGCGGCTTGTTGTCCGTACCGGGTCGTCTGGATGAGCACAAAGACAGTGTGATGGCGCGTATTCAACGCGACTACCCACAGGCTGAATCCGTGCATCGTCTGGACATGGCCACCAGCGGCGTGATTGTAGTAGCGCTGACTAAAGCGGCAGAGCGTGAGCTAAAACGTCAGTTTCGCGAACGTGAACCGAAGAAGCAGTATGTCGCACGCGTGTGGGGACATCCGTCCCCCACTGAAGGACTGGTGGATTTACCGCTGATTTGCGACTGGCCAAACCGACCAAAACAGAAAGTGTGTTATGAGACGGGCAAAGCCGCGCAGACCGAGTATGAAGTCGTGGAGTTCGCGGCGGATAACACCGCCCGGGTGGTGCTAAAACCCATTACCGGACGCTCTCATCAGCTGCGTGTGCATATGCTGGCATTAGGGCATCCGATTCTGGGCGATCGCTTCTATGCCCCACCGGAAGCACTGGCGATGTCGCCGCGTCTGTTGCTGCACGCAGAGATGTTAACCATTACTCATCCTGAATACGGCAACAGTATGACCTTTAAAGTCCCGGCGGATTTTTAAAACGTTGCTGGGACACATTTCGTTTTTACTTTGTGTCTCGGGTTATAGACACAAATCATACGAGATGCATCGAGGCGGCAAACGAAGAAATCCCCAGGAGCATAGATAACTATGTGACTGGGGTTTCACAGTGCAGCCAACAAAGAGGCAGCCTGAAGGATGCCGTGTATATTTACTTGAAGCCTTTCTGTTCTTTAATTAGCTCGTATGCTTTTTGAATTTCCTGCGCTTTCTGCTTCGCCATTTCCATCATTTCTGGCGGCAACCCCTTCGCGACCAGTTTGTCGGGATGGTGCTCGCTCATCAGTTTGCGATAAGCGCGCTTAATGGTGGTTGCATCGTCGGTGGCTTTAACGCCCAGCACGTTACACGCATCTTCCAGCGTCGGGCCGCGTTGTGCCTGCTGCCAGCCGCCGCCAGACTGTTGCTGATATCCACCGCCGAACTGCGCCCCGCCCTGCATCATGCGCAGGTACTGATCAAATTGCGCGCGCGAGATCCCCAGCTCTTCAGCAATCACGTACAGCACTTCGCGTTCGTTAGGATGCAGTGAACCATCCGCAAACGCCGCCTGGATCTGGATCTCCAGAAACATACGGATCAGATCGAAGCGACCAAAACAGACGCTGCGGAACTGGCGCATCTTTTCACGTAATGGGTAATTGTCTGATTTTCCCACCCGAAAGGCATGCTGCGCTGCGGTACGTGAGTCACCGTGTAAATTCATCCGGTCCATCAGTTGGCTGGCGATATGAATATCGGCTTCCGTGACGCGTCCTTTTGATTTGGTCAGATGTCCCATCACTTCAAAAGTGGTGGCAAAAAACAGCGCCTGACGTTCACGTTGGTTCGCAAACCACGCCATTTTGCGCATGCGGGCTTTGTCGAACATATGACCCACGAGCAGGCCTAAAACCACGCCCCAGAAGCCGCCGCCCATCATTAATGCCACGGCTACACCAATAATCTTTCCCCAATACTGCATAGACTCCCCAAATCTTTACGCTGCCAGCCGGGCTATGTCCCACAATATAAGGTGCTTTTACCGTTTTACGGCAGCGGTCAATTGTGGGACATCGCCTATAATTTGCATTATCATACCTGTCATTCAATGCCGTGCCTAACACCACGGAGCCTTAATCGGCAGGATTAACACTAGCGCAGTGAAGATGAGATAAGTTAGGCTGTGACCGTTTGTCACGCGCGACGCTACTGATGATGGAACAATAAATACAACGTATGAAAAAACGTATTCCCACTCTTCTGGCCACCATGATTGCCGCCGCCCTTTATAGTCAACAGGGTCTGGCAGCCGATCTCGCCTCACAGTGCATGTTGGGCGTGCCAAGCTATAACCGTCCTCTGGTGCAGGGCGAGACCAATGAGTTACCCGTCACCATCAATGCCGATCACGCAAAAGGGAATTACCCGGATGACGCCGTGTTTACTGGCAACGTGGATATCGCACAGGGTAATAGCCGCCTGCAAGCCGACGAAGTGCAACTGCACCAGAAACAGGCCGAGGGTCAACCGGAGCCGGTTCGTACCGTCGATGCGCTGGGCAACGTCCATTATGATGACAACCAGGTCATTCTGAAGGGGCCGAAGGGTTGGTCGAATCTGAATACCAAAGATACCAACATCTGGGAGGGTGACTACCAGATGGTGGGTCGTCAGGGGCGCGGGAAAGCGGACCTGATGAAACAGCGTGGGGAAAACCGCTATACCATCCTGGAAAACGGGACCTTTACCTCCTGCCTGCCAGGTTCCGATACCTGGAGCGTCGTCGGTAGCGAAGTGATCCACGACCGTGAAGAACAGGTCGCGGAAATCTGGAACGCCCGCTTTAAACTGGGTCCGGTTCCGGTCTTTTACAGCCCGTATATGCAGCTGCCGGTCGGCGACAAACGCCGCTCCGGTTTCTTGATCCCGAACGCAAAATACTCCACCAATAACTATTTTGAGTTCTACCTGCCGTATTACTGGAACATCGCGCCCAATATGGACGCCACCATCACGCCGCACTATATGCACCGTCGTGGTGGCGTTATGTGGGAGAACGAATTCCGCTATCTCAGCCAGGCAGGCACCGGTTTGATGGAGTTCGACTACCTGAACTCCGATAAAGTTTACGACGACGAACATCCGAAGGATGACAACTCACGCCGCTGGCTTTTCTACTGGCAACACTCTGGCGTGATGGATCAGGTGTGGCGCTTCAACGTCGACTACACCAAGGTCAGCGACACCAGCTACTTTAATGATTTTGATAACAAGTACGGTTCCAGTACCGACGGCTACGCCACGCAGAAATTTAGCGTCGGCTACGCGGTACAGAACTTTGACGCCACGGTATCGACCAAACAGTTCCAGGTCTTCGATGCTGCCAACAGCAACAGTTACTCAGCGCAGCCGCAATTAGACGTCAACTACTACCAGAATGATGTCGGTCCGTTCGATACCCGTATTTATGGTCAGGCGGTACATTTCGTTAATACCAATGACAACATGCCGGAAGCGACGCGTGTTCACCTTGAGCCGACGATCAATCTACCGCTGTCGAATGATTGGGGGAGTATCAATACCGAAGCGAAACTGCTGGCGACCCATTATCAGCAGACCAATCTGGACTGGTATAACAGTAATCCGCAGAACACCAAGCTGGATGATTCCGCCAACCGCGTGATGCCGCAGTTTAAAGTTGACGGCAAGATGGTATTCGAGCGTGACATGCAAATGCTGGCGCCGGGTTATACCCAGACGCTGGAGCCGCGCGCGCAGTATCTGTACGTCCCGTATCGTGACCAAAGCCATATCTATAACTATGACTCTTCCCTGCTGCAGTCTGACTACAACGGCCTGTTCCGTGACCGTACCTACGGCGGTCTGGACCGTATTGCTTCCGCCAACCAGGTAACGACCGGGGTCACATCTCGCGTATATGATGATGCGGCGGTTGAACGTTTTAATATTTCTGTGGGTCAAATCTACTATTTCACCGAGTCTCGCACCGGCGATGACAACATTAAATGGGAGAATGACGACAAAACCGGCTCGCTGGTATGGGCAGGCGATACCTACTGGCGTATCTCCGATCGCTGGGGTTTACGCAGCGGGATCCAGTACGACACGCGTCTGGACAGCGTCGCAACCAGCAGCAGCAGCATCGAATACCGTCGCGATGAAAACCGCATGCTGCAGTTGAACTACCGTTATGCCAGCTCGGAGTATATCCAGGCAACCCTGCCTTCATACTACTCTACGGCAGATCAGTATAAAAACGGGATTTCGCAGGTAGGCGCGGTGGCAAGCTTCCCAATCGCCGAACGCTGGTCGATTGTTGGTGCTTACTACTTCGATACCAACGTGAACAAGGAAGCGGATTCTATGCTGGGGCTGCAGTACAACTCCTGCTGTTACGCCATTCGCTTTGGCTACGAACGTAAGCTGAACGGTTGGGATAATACTCAGCAGCACGCGATTTATGACAACACGATTGGCTTTAATATCGAACTACGCGGCCTGAGCTCTAACTATGGTCTCGGCACCAACCAAATGCTGCGTTCGAACATTTTGCCGTATCAAAGCTCTTTATGATCTGATTGATTTAAAACGTAATCCGCATTGCGGTTAATTAATAATGGAAAAAGTATGAAGAACTGGAAAACGCTGCTTCTCGGTATCGCCATGATCGCGAATACCAGTTTCGCTGCCCCACAGGTAGTCGATAAAGTCGCAGCCGTCGTCAATAACGGCGTCGTTCTGGAAAGCGACGTTGATGGCTTAATGCAGTCAGTAAAACTTAATGCGGGTCAGGCGGGTCAACAGTTACCGGACGACGCCACGCTGCGCCATCAGATTCTGGAACGTTTGATCATGGATCAAATCATCCTGCAGATGGGTCAGAAGATGGGGGTGAAAATCTCTGATGAGCAGTTGGATCAGGCCATCGCCAACATCGCTAAGCAGAACAATATGACGCTGGACCAGATGCGCAGTCGCCTGGCACACGATGGCCTAAGCTATTCGACCTATCGTAACCAGATCCGCAAAGAGATGACTATCTCTGAAGTGCGCAACAACGAAGTTCGCCGTCGCGTCACCATTCTGCCTCAGGAAGTGGATGCTCTGGCACAGCAGGTTGGCAACCAAAATGATGCCAGCACTGAACTGAACCTGAGCCACATTCTGATTCCGTTACCGGAAAACCCATCTTCAGACCAGGTAAACGAAGCTGAAAGCCAGGCGCGTTCTGTTGTCGATGAAGCGCGTAATGGTAGTGATTTTGGTAAACTGGCTATCACCTATTCCGCAGACCAGCAGGCGCTGAAAGGCGGCCAGATGGGCTGGGGACGTATTCAGGAGCTGCCGGGCATCTTTGCTCAGGCGTTAAGCACCGCGAAAAAAGGCGATATCATCGGCCCGATTCGTTCAGGCGTCGGCTTCCACATCCTGAAAGTCAACGATATGCGTGGTCAAAGCCAGAGCATCTCCGTGACTGAAGTTCACGCCCGTCATATCCTGCTGAAACCGTCGCCGATCATGACCGATCAGCAGGCGCGTCTGAAGCTCGAACAAATCGCGGCTGATATTAAGAGCGGTAAAACGACCTTCGCCGCAGCGGCTAAAGAGTTCTCTCAGGATCCTGGTTCAGCAAACCAGGGCGGCGATCTGGGCTGGGCGGCAGCGGATATTTTCGATCCGGCCTTCCGCGATGCGCTGACCAAACTCAACAAAGGACAGATGAGCACCCCGGTGCATTCCTCTTTTGGCTGGCACCTGATTGAACTGCTGGACACGCGTAACGTTGATAAAACTGACGCTGCGCAGAAAGACAGGGCTTACCGTATGCTGATGAACCGTAAGTTCTCGGAAGAAGCAGCGACCTGGATGCAGGAACAGCGCGCCAGCGCATACGTTAAAGTTCTGAGCAACTAATGGCCCGTACTCAACGCGTCGTCATCACTCCCGGCGAACCCGCCGGGATTGGTCCGGATCTTGTAGTCCAGCTTGCGCAGCGTGAGTGGCCTGTAGAACTCGTCGTCTGTGCAGATGCCGCACTCCTCAGTGACCGGGCAGCGATGCTCGGTTTACCGCTTTCACTTCTCCCTTACACTCCAGATACCCCAGCCCGACCGCAATCAGCAGGCACATTGACGCTGCTACCGATTGCACTATGCACTCCTGCCGTCGCGGGTCAACTGGCGGTAGAAAATGGACAGTATGTGGTCGATACGCTGGCTCGTGCGTGTGATGGTTGCTTACAAGGTGAGTTTGCCGCACTGATTACCGGCCCGGTTCACAAGGGCGTGATCAATGATGCTGGCGTGCCGTTTACCGGACATACCGAATTTTTTGAAGCGCGCTCGCAGGCGAAGAAAGTCGTGATGATGCTGGCGACCGAGGAACTGCGCGTTGCGCTGGCGACCACGCACCTGCCGCTCAGAGCCGTTGCCGATGCCATTACGCCCGCGCTACTGCGCGAAGTCATTGGCATTCTGCATCATGATTTACGCACCAAGTTTGGCCTGAACGATCCGCATATTCTGGTCTGCGGTCTGAACCCGCATGCCGGAGAAGGCGGTCATATGGGGACAGAAGAGATAGACACTATCATTCCCGTGCTGGATGAGATGCGCGCACAGGGCATGAAATTACACGGTCCGTTGCCTGCAGACACCCTGTTTCAGCCCAAATATCTCGATAGCGCGGATGCCGTATTGGCAATGTACCACGATCAGGGTCTGCCCGTGCTAAAATACCAGGGATTTGGTCGCGGTGTGAATATCACACTGGGCCTGCCATTTATTCGTACATCCGTTGATCACGGCACCGCACTTGAACTGGCGGGTCGTGGGCAAGCAGATGTCGGCAGTTTTATTACGGCGCTTAACCTCGCCATCAAAATGATTGTTAATACTAATGAATAATCGAGTCCATCAGGGCCATTTAGCCCGTAAACGTTTCGGGCAAAACTTCCTCAACGATCAGTTTGTGATCGAGAGTATTGTCTCTGCTATCAACCCGCAAAAGGGTCAGGCAATGGTCGAAATCGGCCCGGGCCTCGCGGCATTGACCGAGCCGGTAGGTGAACGTCTGGACAAGCTCACGGTCATTGAACTGGACCGCGATCTCGCCGCACGCCTGCAAACGCACCCGTTTTTAGGACCCAAGCTGACTATCTATCAGCAAGACGCCATGACCATGAACTTCGGCGAACTGTCGCAAACCCTGGGTCAGCCGCTGCGCGTATTTGGTAACCTGCCTTACAACATCTCCACGCCGTTGATGTTCCATCTTTTTACCTATACTGATGCCATTGCTGACATGCATTTCATGTTGCAAAAAGAGGTGGTCAATCGTCTGGTTGCAGGGCCAAACAGTAAGGCGTATGGTCGATTGAGCGTCATGGCGCAATATTACTGCAATGTGATCCCGGTACTTGAAGTGCCGCCATCCGCATTTACGCCTGCACCTAAAGTCGATTCCGCCGTTGTACGCCTGGTCCCTCACGCGACGATGCCGTACCCGGTTAAAGATGTTCGCGTCCTGAGCCGTATTACGACCGAAGCGTTTAACCAGCGCCGTAAAACGGTACGTAACAGCCTCGGTAATCTGTTCAGCGTTGAAGTGCTGACGGAACTGGGTGTTGATCCGGCGTTGCGAGCGGAAAATATCTCTGTCGCCCAATACTGCCGGATGGCTAACTATCTGTCAGAAAAAACGCCATCGAAGGAGAGTTAAGCATGATCAATTCGCCCCGAGTGTGTATTCAGGTACAAAGCGTCTACATTGAGGCGCAATCCTCACCTGATGATGAACGTTACGTTTTTGCCTATACCGTAACCATCCGCAATTTGGGGCGAGCGCCGGTGCAGCTGTTGGGACGTTACTGGTTGATTACCAATGGTCATGGCCGTGAAACCGAAGTTCAGGGCGAAGGTGTGGTTGGCGTTCAGCCCCACATTGAGCCCGGCGAAGAGTACCAATATACCAGCGGTGCGGTGATTGAAACCCCGCTGGGCACCATGCAGGGTCATTACGAAATGATCGATGCGCAGGGCGTTGCCTTTACCATCGACATTCCCGTATTCCGACTCGCCGTTCCAACTCTCATCCACTAAAACAATAGCTATGGCAACATACCTCATTGGCGACGTTCACGGTTGTTACGACGAACTGATCGCATTGCTGCATCAAGTAAATTTTGCCCCTGGGAAAGATACCTTATGGCTCACCGGCGACCTGGTCGCTCGTGGGCCCGGCTCGCTGGACGTGCTGCGCTATGTCAAATCGCTCGGCGACAGCGTACGGTTAGTATTAGGTAATCACGATTTACACCTGCTGGCCGTGTTTGCAGGCATCAGCCGGAATAAACCCAAGGACCGCCTCACATCGCTACTCGAAGCCCCGGATGCTGATTCGCTGCTGAACTGGCTACGTCGCCAGCCGCTACTGCAGATTGATGAAGAGAAGAAGCTGGTGATGGCGCATGCCGGGATTACCCCACAGTGGGACCTGCAGACCGCGAAAGAGTGTGCTCGCGATGTCGAAGCGGTCCTGTCGAGCGACTCGTATCCGTTCTTCCTCGATGCCATGTATGGCGACATGCCCAACAACTGGACGCCGGAACTGACGGGACTGGCCCGGTTACGTTTTATTACTAACGCCTTTACTCGTATGCGCTACTGTTTCCCGAACGGCCAACTGGACATGTACAGCAAAGAGTCACCGGAAGATGCACCAGCCCCGCTGAAACCGTGGTTTGCCATTCCTGGCCCCGTCAGTGACGCCTATAGCATTGCTTTTGGGCATTGGGCATCGCTGGAGGGTAAAGGCACGCCAGAAGGAATTTACGCGCTGGATACGGGCTGTTGCTGGGGTGGGGATCTCACCTGTCTGCGTTGGGAAGACAAGCAGTACTTTACTCAGCCGTCAAATCGCCATCTGAAGCTGGATCCAGGCGAGGCGGTCAACGCCTGATCGTTAGTTTGTAGGCCGGATAAGGCATTTACGCCGCCATCCGGCATTACATTAGCAACTTAGCGACGTTCCAGAACTTCGAAGCAATAACTGTGAGAGTTTTGCGCGTCGGCATCGTGGAATTCGCTGAAAACAGATTCCCAATCGTCCGGTTCGTAGTCCGGGAAATGCGTATCCCCTTCTACTTCTGCATCAATATGCGTCAGATACAGCTTCTGCGCTTTTGGCAGGAACTGCTCATACACGCGCCCACCGCCAATCACCATAATCTCTGGTTCATCGCCACAGGCCGCAATAGCCTCATCAACAGACTTCACCCACTGCACGCGATCGTCGGTGCCAGGTTGACTACTGATGACGATATTTTTACGCCCTGGCAACGGTCGCCCGATGGATTCCCAGGTATGGCGCCCCATAACAACTGGCTTGTTTAAGGTATTACGTTTAAACCAGGCGAGATCGGCAGGTAGGTTCCACGGCATGGCGTTTTCCATACCGATGACGCGATCTACCGCTAACGCCGCAATCAGACTGATCATTGAATATTTCCCGGATACAAAAAAATTGTCGCCACTATACGGAAAGCGCAATCTTTCGTCGACTGGCGGAAAGAGGATGTGCACGAAAATTTTCCGTTCTGCTGGCGATCCGACCTATTTCTGGTGGAGCGCCAGCATTACAGTAGTTCAAAAACAGTCAATTAGCAGTAAAGTTTGCAGAACATCACATTTTTTACCCTATGCTGACGGTTTCACTTCCGGCTCATCGGCGGCGTCGCCCGTATGTTTACCTTCATCCGTGCCTTGCCAGCCATGGCGTTGAATTAACGATAAGTGCTGACGATCTTCCGCAATAATTTCACTCAGCATGGCACTGGTGCGTTTATAAACCGCCGCGCGCGAAATCGCGTCGTTTTCACCTTTCACCATCTCTTCAACCATCAGCATATTGAAGCGACGAAAGACATCGGCCCGCTCGCGTGCCTCATAGCGCCCAAGTCCCAGACCTTCCAGTGCCAGACGCCCGGTTTTCAGTGCCCCCTCGAAGGTTTCACGCTCGGGCATCTCTACCCCCGCCTGGCGTAACCGGATGTAATGATCGACATCGCGCGCCCGGGCTATAATTTGCAGGTGCGGGAAATGCGCTTTCACCATTTCGGTCAGTTGCAGACTGGTTTGCGGATCGTCAATGGCGTTAATGATCACTTCCGCTTTCGCGGCCCCCGCAGACTCCAGCAAATCCATCCGCGTCGCATCACCATAAAAAACCTTCATGCCAAATTTGCGCAGCGTTTCGATATGGTCTGGGTCGTGATCGAGTACCACCATTTTCACACCACTCGACAACAGCAAACGACCGGTTATCTGACCAAATCGCCCAAATCCGGCGATGATCACCCGCGGCTGTTCCTCATCGATTTCATCCGCCTCACGCGCTTCATCGGTGGACGATTTTTCCAGACGCGTCAGGAGCACCAGTAAAATCGGCGTAGCCGCCATCGACAGCGCCACCGCCAGCGTCAGCGCTTTTGCCCATTCCGGATCGAGCACGTTTGCCATTTGTGCCGCGCCAAACACCACGAAGGCAAACTCACTGCCCTGCCCTAATAATACGGCAAACCAGCGACGCTGCTTATTCGGTACCTGCAACGGTCTGGCAATCACCCACAGCATGATGGTTTTGATCGCCAGGAAACCGACCAGCAGAATAATAATGCGTAATGGATTATCAATCAGCGTACCGAAGTCGATAGACATCCCCACGCCGATGAAAAAAAGCCCCAGCAGCAGCCCTTTAAACGGTTCGATATCGCTTTCCAGCGCATGGCGATACTCCGAACTCGCCAGCAGCACACCGGCCAGGAATGCGCCCATCGCCATCGACAGGCCAACTTCTTCCAGCAATAAGCCAAAGCCAAAAACAAGAAACAGCGCGACGGCGCTGAAGACTTCCCGCAGCCCGGAACGCGCCACAAAACGCAATGCCGGACGGGTGACGTAACGCCCTAACAGCACCACCAGCACCAGCGCACCGGCAACTTTCAGCGCGGACAGCGCAAACGCTCCGAGCGTGGTTGACGCGCCGCTCGCCGCCAGTAAGGGGATCATCGCCACCAGAGGGATGGCGGCGATATCCTGGAACAGCAGCACGGCAAACGCGCTACGCCCCAGTTGCGACACCATCAGGTTACGTTCATTCATCGCCTGCATGGCGATAGCGGTGGAGGAAAGCGCCAGCGTCATGCCAATCAGTTCTGCCACCTGCCAGCGCAGGCCGAGGAACATACAGAACAAACCAATCAGCCCACCGCAAACCACCATTTGCAGTGCACCGCCGCCGAATACCGAGGTTCTCAGTTTCCATAAGCGCTGCGGGTCAAGTTCCAGACCGATGACAAACAGCATCAGCACCACGCCGATTTCCGCAAAATGCAGGATAGCTTCTGCATCCGTCACCAGCCTCAGGCCCCACGGTCCGATAATGCACCCGGCGATGAGATACCCCAGCACCGATCCTAACCCCAGCCGTACCGCAATCGGCACAATCAACGCCGCCGAACCGAGATAAATCAGCGCCTGTATCAGCGTATGGCTATCCATGGTGTGCCTCCTGCCATTCCATTAAACGCTGCTTGTAATGACGCGCCTGCGCCTGCAGCGTTTCGTCATCACAGATAAACGTACAGTGCATGGCAAACGGCGGCAGCCATTTGAGACCGCAATATAATGCCGTGGCCTGCAAAGGTTGGGAAAGCACGTCAAAACCTGGATGGGAGCCAATATCAAAATGATTTTCACCGCCGCCGGTGGTGACCGCCCACAGCAGATGTTTTCCGTGCAGCGCGGTGCCGCCATGGCCATACGCCCAGCCGTGAGAGAGAACTTTGTCCATCCACAGTTTGAGGAGAGGTGGTGTGCTGTACCACTGTATGGGGTGTTGCCAGACGATAAGATTCGCGCGCGCCAGCGCATCCTGTTCAGCGGCGATATCGATATTGAAGTCGGGATAGAGTTCATACAGCGAACGAACCTCTACACCCTCCAGCGTCCTTGCCTGCTCAAGCATCCGCTTATTCGCATGCGAGTGCTGCGGATAGGGATGCGCATAAATGATGAGAATCATGATTAGCCTGCTATTACTGCATTATTGTAATACCAGTGAGTTTAGTCACTTAATCCGCAGGCTAAAAGTCAATATTATTGAGTAGCTGAATGGAGAAAACTGAACTAGTTGTCCAGTTCACTCATATCCTTAACCTGATCACGGTTAATCTGTTCCGTTTTACCGGTTTCCGCGTTCTTATACGACACCAGACCGGTATCGTCATCCACCTGCGGCTTGCCGTCGGTAACAATGGTTTTACCATCGGTAGTTTTAACCGCCTGGTTTGAGGAACAACCGCCAACGGTAAACAGTGCTGCTGCGGTAAAAATGGTGGTGATCAGAATATGTTTTTGCATGGTGTTCTCCCTGCTTTTCAGTCATTTTCAGTGATATACCCGTTAACTGTAGGCTAACTGACTGAGTAACAGGGAAAATACAGAACACTCCTAATAACTTACTCTGGATACAGGCTTGCTGCGAATCGTCATTTGGCTGGTTTGCGCCAGCGTTAACCCCCGAGTTTCTGGCGCAAAGGCAATGGAAACCAACAGGCCAATCAGCGAAATTCCGGCCCCCATTAGCATCACATGACTGATCCCGTATTTGCTGATGAAAACAGGGAGCGCCCAGGTGGAAACAATGGTTCCTACCCGGCTTAACGACATGATCACGCCGACGGCAGACGCACGAATATCAGTAGGGAACAGCTCATTGGGGTACAGCCACTGGAGATTCCCCGGCCCTCCCGAGAAAAACGCATACACGGCAAACGCCAGCACCACCAGCCAGACGCCCATATCCGGAATCAACCCCAACGCTGCCAGCGCCAGCGTCATCATAATAAAGCTGCCGATCAACAGCGGTCGACGGCCCGCGCTATTCAGCCAGAACATCGGCGGAATACAGCCCAGCATAAAGCACAGGCTAATCACCACGTTACCCAGCGCGGCGCTTTTCCCGACGCCGAGGCCCAGCAGACCTACAATCTGTGGACCAAAGGTATAAATGGCGAACATCGGGATCACCTGACAGGTCCAGATGGCGGCAACAAACAGGACAAAAGGGAAATGCCGGCGATTAAACAGCTGGAGAAATCGTGTTTCCTGCGGCGCTTCTTCGTCGAACACCACCGGTTCGCCGAACAGCTTGATCATCATCGCTTCACACTCTTTTACCCGGCCTTTACGCAGCAGCCAGCGCGGCGATTCGGGAAGATCGAAGCGACCAATCAGGATCAAAATGCAGGGGATCACCGCGCTACCCAACATCCAGCGCCATCCGCCCTCGACATCATACAGCCAGTAGCCGACCAGATCGGCGCAGGTCGCACCGACATACCACATGGCGGCAATAAAACCGATGGAGAAGGCGCGCTGGCGGGTGTTGGAGAACTCAGTGATCATCGAAGTAGCTATCGGATAATCAGCCCCGATCACCACTCCGATCAACACCCGCATCACCAGCAGTTCAACAGGAGAAGAAACAAACATCGTCGCCGCCGATATCACGCCAATAGCGATGATATCGATGATGAACATTTTGCGCCGCCCGACTTTATCGGAGATGTAGCCAAACAGCGACGTGCCGACAAACAGCCCAGCCAGCGTGCCGGCTCCCAGCAGGCCAATCCACTCGGCATCCAGATTCAATGCCGGTGTGAGCTGCTCGAGCGCCACGCCAATCATCACCAGCACATAGCCATCCAGAAACGGCCCGCCGCTTCCCCACAGCATTATCCGGCGGTGAATAGAGGTGAATTTGATGTCATCAAAGTTCCTGGGCTGCGGCATGGTTTTATCCTTTTTTAACTGATTGCCTGACGCTTATCAGGCCTACGGTTCACACATTTTTGTAGGCCGGATAAGGTGAAACGACTATCCGGCAACCGATTAACCGTAGCGAAACTCCACGCCAAACGTCCCACGTGGGTACTCCCATTTTTCCAGCGCCGTATCAAGTCCGAGAATTCGACATGTTCCGCATTCCAGGCAACCGGCGTAATCAAAGCGCACGCTGCCGTCATCCTGCTTTTTATACAATCCGGCCGGGCAGGCTTTAATCAACACCTCCAGCACCTGTTTGTCGGGCTGAGTTTTCAGAATGATGTGCGGGCTTTCTTCATCCACATTGAATTTATTGACGCCCAGTTTGACGTCCACATTGACGGGAGAAGTCATAATACGGTCACTCCTTTCAGGCCATCTTTCATCAGATTGATGAAACCCACTTTCTTCGCATGGCGCAGCAGTGTCTTACGCATCGGAACCGGCACTGAGCCATCAACGGTGAACAGGTCGCGGGCGATATTGACCACCATTTCGGGATAGGCGGTAAACATGCGCGGGTTATCAAGAAAAGCAGGCAGCTTCTGATACATGCGCATATCGCGCATCGGGCCATCGTCCAGATGCTGACGGTATTCACCCAGCGACTGTTTGCTAAAGTCGTCGCGCTTCATGGCTGAAAGCACCGTTTTCGCTGCCGCTTCGCCTGCGGATATCGCCAAATCCATACCGCGAATGGTAAAACCGAGGTTCATGCACATCCCGGCGGCATCACCGGCAATCAGTACGCCGTCGCCCACCAGTTCCGGCTGCATATTCATCCCGGCTTCCGGTACAACGTGTGCGGCATATTCCACCAGCTTGCCACCGGCGATCAGCGGGGCAACGACCGGATGCTGTTTAAAATCTTCCAGCATTTGTGGGACCGATTTTTTCGCGTCTTTCAGGTGGTGAAGGCCGCATACCAGCCCTAAAGACACGGTTGTTTCATTGGTATAGAGGAAGCCGCCGCCCATCAGACCATCGGTTGGCGAACCGGCAAACAGGCAGGCTGCACCTTCATTGCCCTGCAGATGAAAGCGATCTTCAATCACTGATTTCGGTAATTCGATAAGCTCCTTCACGCCAACGGCAACATGTGCCGCCTCGACGCGCTTTGCCATGCCCAACTTTTCAGCCAACAGAGAATTCACGCCATCAGCAAGGATCACGACTTTGGCTTCAAGAATGTCGCCATCGGCTTCCACGCCCACGACTTTGCCATCACGCTGGACGACGTTATCCACGCGAATGCCGGTGATCAGTTGAGCCCCCGCTTCCTCGGCCTGTTCCATCAGCCAGGCATCAAATTTACTGCGCAATACGGAATAAGAAACCTGCGATGGCGTCGCGTCTTCTCCGTTACAGTAATCCATCGTCATCGCCCCTTTTTCGGTCATAAAGGCGAGTTTTTCGTGGGTGATCATGCGTTCAATGGGGGCATGTTCAGCAAAGCCGGGGATAATGCGCTCCAGGCTATGCGCATACATGCGCCCCCCGGTGACATTCTTCGCGCCAGCAGAATTGCCGCGCTCGATAACCAGCACCTGTGCGCCTTCGCGAGCGAGCACCAGCGCTGCAACCGAACCGGCCAGGCCTGCACCCACGATGATGGCATCAAAGATATCTTCGGACATACGTACTCCTGTCAGCGGCAGGACACCTTCGCATCCTGCCCGAAATGGTTTAGCGCGCGAATGCGGCCGTCAGCGCAGGCAGGATCTTCAGCGCATCACCGACGATGCCAAAGTCCGCGTACTGGAAAATCGGGGCATTTTTGTCTTTGTTAATAGCAAAAATCGTCTGTGCGCCGTTCGCACCAACCATGTGCTGGATCTGCCCGGAGATCCCCACGGCCAGATACAACTCAGGTTTTAGCATCAGATTGGAGATACCGACGTAGCGTTCGTGCTCCATCCATTTCTCGTTTTCTGCCACCGGACGGGAGCAGGCCAGTTCGGCCCCCATGGCCTGACACAGCGCTTCGGCCAGCGAGATATTCTCTTTGCTGCCGATACCGCGCCCCACGCTGACCACCAGGCGCGCCTTATCGAGATCGACGCTATTGCTTTTACGCGCCTGCGTGGCGGTGCGGATAACGGCGGTAGCCGGAGCCTGCCACTGCACATCATGCTTCTCGCCGCTGCGGGAAGCATCTGGCTGCATCGCTTCAAACGTTCCGCTGCTGAGCGTGATCACCGCAAATGGCGAGGCGATGGTTTCCGCCCCCAAAGCCAGACCGCCGTAAACCATGTGTTTGACCGCGGCATTACCGTCCTGCAACGTCACCGCGCTGGCGTCGTTAGAGACCGCAGCCGACAACCGAAAGCCCAGCTTTGCCGCCAGCAGTTTGCCGCGACGCGTATTCGGCAGCAGTACCGCGCCGCCCTCGCTGTGCTGACGAATAGTCTGGGCCATCACGCCCGCATAATCTTCCATCATGCGGTCATCTGGCTTTCCGTTGAGCAGCCAGACATGGTTCGCACCCAGTTGGTGAGCCGCCGCGCTGTCAGCCTCGTTCAGTACGAACGTGTTAATTGTTTCACCTAAAGCCTGCGCACCACTCATCAGTTCCGGCAGACGAGAAGGGGTATCGCTGAATACCCAGACACTGGAAAACTTGTTCATAACATCCCCTGATAATTAAATGATTTTGCGCAGGTTCTCGACAAACGCGGCAATCTGTTCTTCACCGTCACCTTCAATCACCACGCGCTGACGCTCGCGTTGTTTTGGTGCAGCAACCTGTTGGACGGAATACGCATCCACGCCATTAAGCGCAATATCCGCTGGCGACCAGACCTGTACCGGTTTTTTCGCCGCGCCAAGAATGGCTTTCATGGACGGAATTTGTGGTGTGTTGATATCGGTAGAGACCGCAATCACCGCCGGAAGCGGGATGCTCAGGGTTTCTATTTCATCTTCCAGCTCACGCTCTACCGTAAGGGTGTTATCCACCAGCGAGAGGATCTTGCTCACGCCATTAATCGCCGGGATATTCAGCGTTTCGCCCACCAGCAGGCCGACCTGCTGCGCATAAAGATCGGAAGATCCGTCGCCGCAGATAAGCAGATCAAAACCAGATTTTTGTGCCGCAGCCGCCAGTGCTGCCGCCGTATGCTGTGGCAGCGCCTGTTCAAATTGATCGTCAATCACCACGATCAGTTCATCCGGGCCACGTGAGAGCACATCTTTGCGCCCTTTAACATTGGTCAACGCTTTGCCGCCCACACTCAGCGCAACAACCTGAGCCTCCCCTACTTGTTGTTTTAACTGGCAGGCAGCTTCAATCGCATTCAGGTCGTACTGACTAATTTTGGCGTCGGCCTTACTGAGATCCAGCGAACCGTCAGCATTATTAATCACAATATCCTGTTCATCAGGCACGCATTTGTAGCAAGTAATTATCTTCATTGCATCTCCAGAAATCATGAAGGAAACGTATTTATATCGGCGGTGTTAAATACA
Organism: Citrobacter sp. FP75; assembly: GCF_018342065.1. Classification (GTDB taxonomy): domain Bacteria; phylum Pseudomonadota; class Gammaproteobacteria; order Enterobacterales; family Enterobacteriaceae; genus Citrobacter. The sequence goes on from NZ_JAFDOE010000005.1 coordinate 184,247, forward strand.
GATATCACGCTCTTTAATTCGGAAATAAAACATTAATCACCAATATTGAAAATGTCACACATTGAAATTCGTAACTTTCAATAGTGTTATGTACCTCACCAATATTGAAAGGCACACGTCAAATATGAAAATTTTCAATATTGTTTGCTGGCTCAACAATATTGAAAGATAACCACTTAAAAAACTTAAAAAACCAACATCAAGTAACTGATTAACAACAATAAATATCAAAAAACCAACCAAAATCGCCAGCGTAAAAAAGTGTGACGAACATAACAGAAGCTCCAGTAATGAATACCCATTATGAGTTACTCACCGAGGCGCCACAGAGGTTAAATAGTTATCAACAAATTATTAATAATAAATATACAAAACGGCACAATCGGGAACGCTAAATAAATTTCGTTTTCACACTGGAATTCACTTATGAAAAATGAAAAGAAAAAATCGGGAATAGAACCAAAGGTTTTTTTCCCGCCATTAATAATTGTCGGAATACTTTGTTGGCTAACAGTAAGAGATCTTGATGCCGCGAATGTGGTTATTAATGCGGTATTCAGTTACGTCACCAACGTCTGGGGTTGGGCATTTGAATGGTATATGGTCATCATGCTAGGCGGCTGGTTCTGGCTGGTCTTTGGTCCGTACGCCAAAAAGAAATTAGGTGACGAAAAACCGGAGTTTAGCACCGCCAGCTGGATTTTTATGATGTTCGCCTCCTGTACATCGGCTGCCGTGCTGTTCTGGGGTTCAATCGAGATTTACTACTATATCTCTACCCCACCGTTTGCACTCGCCCCGAACTCCACCGGCGCAAAAGAGCTTGGCCTGGCATACAGCCTGTTCCACTGGGGACCGCTGCCGTGGGCAACCTACAGCTTCCTTTCTGTTGCCTTCGCCTACTTCTTCTTTGTGCGCAAGATGGATGTTATCCGTCCCAGCTCCACGCTGGTGCCGTTGGTTGGCGAGAAGCACGCAAAAGGGCTGTTCGGCACGATCGTCGATAACTTCTACCTGGTCGCGCTGATCTTTGCGATGGGTACCAGCCTCGGTCTGGCCACACCGCTGGTAACCGAGTGTATCCAGTACCTGTTCGGCATTCCGCATACGCTGCAATTAGACGCCATCATCATTACCTGCTGGATCATTCTCAACGCCATTTGCGTGGCGTGCGGTCTGCAAAAAGGGGTGAAGATCGCCAGCGACATTCGTAGCTACCTGAGCTTTCTGATGCTGGGCTGGGTGTTTATCGTCAGCGGCGCCAGCTTCATCATGAACTACTTCACCGACTCCGTCGGTATGCTGATGATGTATCTGCCACGCATGCTGTTCTATACCGATGCTATCGGTAAAGGCGGTTTCCCGCAGGGCTGGACGGTCTTCTACTGGGCATGGTGGGTGATTTACGCCATCCAGATGAGTATCTTCCTCGCCCGTATTTCTCGCGGTCGTACCGTACGTGAACTGTGCTTCGGCATGGTGCTGGGTCTGACGGCTTCCACCTGGATCCTGTGGACTGTCCTTGGCAGCAACACGCTGCTATTGATGGATAAAAATATTCTCAACATCCCGCAACTGATTGAACAGCACGGCGTGGCGCGCGCCATTATCGAAACCTGGGCCGCCTTGCCGTTCAGCACCGCCACTATGTGGGGATTCTTTATCCTCTGCTTTATTGCCACCGTCACCCTGATTAACGCCTGTTCTTACACCCTGGCAATGTCCACCTGCCGCGAAATTCGTGACGGTGAAGAACCGCCTCTGCTGGTACGTATCGGCTGGTCGGTACTGGTGGGCGTCATCGGTATTGTTCTGCTGGCACTGGGCGGGTTGAAGCCTATCCAGACGGCGATTATTGCCGGAGGATGCCCGCTGTTCTTCGTCAACATTATGGTCACGCTGTCCTTTATTAAAGACGCCAAAGTGCACTGGAAAGACAAGTAATTCTCATTAACTCAATTGATCAAGAGGCTGAAAGATGGATTTCAACTTAAATGACGAGCAGGAACTGTTTGTCGCCGGTATTCGTGAACTGATGGCCAGTGAGAACTGGGAAGCTTATTTTGCCGAGTGCGATCGTGACAGCGTCTACCCAGAACGTTTTGTGAAAGCGCTGGCGGATATGGGCATCGATAGCCTGCTGATCCCGGAAGAGCACGGTGGTCTGGAAGCGGGATTTGTCACCGTTGCCGCCGTCTGGATGGAGTTAGGTCGCCTTGGCGCGCCAACCTATGTGCTGTACCAGTTACCGGGCGGTTTTAACACGTTCCTGCGTGAAGGGACTCAGGAACAAATTGATAAAATTATGGCGTTCCAGGGTACCGGTAAGCAGATGTGGAACTCCGCCATTACCGAACCGGGAGCGGGATCGGATGTTGGCAGTCTGAAAACCACTTATACACGCAAAAATGGTAAGGTTTATCTTAATGGCAGTAAGTGCTTTATCACCAGCAGCGCCTATACCCCGTATATCGTGGTGATGGCGAGAGATGGTGCATCGCCGGATAAACCCGTTTACACCGAGTGGTTTGTTGACATGAGTAAGGCCGGTATCAAGGTCAATAAGCTGGAGAAACTCGGTCTGCGCATGGATAGCTGCTGTGAAATCACCTTTGATGACGTTGAACTGGACGAGAAAGACATGTTCGGCCGGGAAGGCAATGGTTTCAACCGCGTGAAAGAAGAGTTTGACCACGAACGCTTCCTCGTCGCCCTGACCAACTATGGCACCGCAATGTGCGCTTTTGAAGACGCCGCGCGCTACGCCAATCAGCGCGTTCAGTTTGGCGAAGCGATCGGTCGCTTCCAGCTGATTCAGGAGAAGTTTGCGCATATGGCGATCAAACTGAACTCGATGAAAAACATGCTGCTGGAAGCCGCGTGGAAAGCAGATAACGGCACCATTACCTCGGGTGATGCGGCCATGTGCAAATACTTCTGCGCCAATGCCGCGTTTGAGGTCGTAGACACCGCCATGCAGGTGCTGGGCGGTGTGGGCATCGCGGGCAATCATCGCATCACACGCTTCTGGCGTGACCTGCGCGTTGACCGTGTTTCCGGTGGCTCTGACGAAATGCAGATCCTGACATTGGGTCGTGCGGTACTCAAGCAATACCGCTAAGTGGAATGCCGGATGGCGCTTCGCTTATCCGGCCTACAACTAACTGCCAGGAGCTAAATTATGGGCCATTTACCAATGCCGGCGTTTGGGCCGCTTGCCGGGGTTCGGGTTGTCTTTTCAGGGATCGAAATTGCCGGGCCGTTCGCCGGGCAAATGTTTGCCGAATGGGGCGCTGAGGTTATCTGGATTGAAAACGTCGCCTGGGCCGATACCATCCGCGTGCAACCCAACTACCCGCAGCTCTCACGCCGCAACCTGCACGCCCTGTCGCTCAATATTTTCAAAGATGAAGGCCGGGAAGCGTTTCTAAAGTTAATGGAAACCACCGACATTTTCATTGAAGCCAGTAAAGGCCCGGCCTTTGCCCGCCGTGGTATTACCGATGAAGTCTTGTGGCAACACAACCCGAAGCTGGTTATCGCTCACCTCTCCGGCTTCGGCCAGTTTGGTACCGATGAGTACACTAATCTTCCGGCTTACAACACCATCGCCCAGGCATTCAGCGGTTATCTGATTCAAAACGGCGACGTTGACCAACCGATGCCCGCTTTCCCCTACACCGCCGATTACTTCTCAGGTATGACCGCCACCACCGCGGCGCTGGCGGCCCTACACAAAGTGCGCGAAACGGGTAAAGGCGAAAGTATTGATATTGCTATGTACGAAGTCATGCTGCGTATGGGCCAGTATTTCATGATGGATTACTTCAACGGCGGTGAAATTTGCCCACGTATGACCAAAGGCAAAGATCCTTACTACGCCGGTTGCGGCCTGTATAAATGCGCTGACGGTTACATCGTGATGGAGTTGGTCGGCATTACGCAAATCAGCGAGTGCTTCAAGGATATTGGTCTGGCGCACATCCTCGGTACGCCGGAAGTCCCGGAAGGCACGCAGCTTATCCATCGTGTGGAATGCCCTTACGGCCCGCTCGTGGAAGAGAAGCTGGATGCCTGGCTGGCAGAACACACCATTGCCGAAGTCCAGGCGCGCTTTGCCGAGCTGAACATCGCCTGCGCGAAAGTACTGACGATTCCGGAACTGGAAGACAACCCGCAGTACGTTGCCCGTGAATCTATTACCCAGTGGCAAACGATGGACGGTCGCACCTGTAAAGGGCCAAACATCATGCCGAAATTTAAAAACAACCCGGGGAAAATCTGGCGTGGCATGCCGTCACACGGCATGGATACCGCCGCCATTCTGAAAAACATTGGTTATAGCGAAGCAGACATAAATGAGCTGGTCGGCAAAGGCCTGGCCAGAGTTGAGGAATAAACGCGATGCGCTGATCGGCTTTGCTGGTTAGCGCTCACGCCTGATTTAAGCGGATAAGATAAAATGGATATCGTTGGCGGACAAAACTTACGTCAGATGTGGGACGACCTGGCCGGGGTGTACGGAGATAAAACGGCGCTTATTTTCGAATCCTGTGAAGGAAACGTTCGACAGTTTAGCTATGCCTCGCTCAATAAAGAGATTAACCGCACGGCAAATCTTTTTCATTCATTGGGCATACGCAAAGGCGATAAGGTTGCATTGCATCTGGATAACTGCCCGGAATTCATTTTTTGCTGGTTTGGGCTGGCAAAAATTGGTGCCGTGATGGTGCCGATTAACGCCCGCTTGCTGGGGGAAGAAAGCGCCTGGATCCTGCAAAACAGCCAGGTCAGCTTGCTGGTCACCAGCGCCCAGTTTTATCCTATGTACCGCCAGATAAAACAGGAAAATACCACACCGCTTAATCACATCTGTCTGATTGGCGAGGAATATCCAGCTGACGACGACGTGAGCCACTTTACCCAACTGCAGGCGCGCCAGTCGGCTACGCTGTGCTATACGCCGCCGTTATCCACTGACGACACGGCGGAAATTCTGTTTACCTCAGGCACCACCTCGCGTCCCAAAGGGGTGGTCATTACCCACTATAACCTGCGTTTTGCCGGCTACTACTCCTCCTGGCAAATCGCCCTGCGCGATGACGACGTCTACCTGACGGTAATGCCCGCCTTCCACATCGACTGCCAGTGTACGGCAGCCATGGCGGCTTTCTCCGCAGGCTGCACCTTTGTTCTGGTAGAGAAGTACAGCGCCAGGGCGTTTTGGGATCAGGTGCGTAAATACCAGGCGACGGTGACGGAATGCATCCCGATGATGATCCGCACGCTGATGGTGCAGCCCGCAAGCCCGACGGACAAACAGCACAATCTGCGTGAAGTAATGTTCTATCTCAATTTGTCGGTGCAGGAAAAAGACGATTTTATCGCGCGCTTTGGCGTCAGGCTTTTGACCTCATACGGCATGACGGAAACCATCGTCGGTATTATTGGCGACCGTCCCGGAGACAAACGGCGCTGGCCTTCCATTGGTCGCGTGGGCTTTAGCTATGAAGCCGAAATCCGTGACGATCATAATCAGGCACTACCTGCCGGAGAAATTGGTGAAATCTGCATTAAGGGCGTACCGGGTAAAACGATATTTAAGGAGTACTACGCACAGCCGCAGGCCACCGCCAGAGCGCTGGAGTCTGACGGCTGGCTGCATACTGGTGATTCCGGTTACCAGGATGAAGAAGGCTTTTTCTATTTCGTCGACAGACGCTGCAACATGATTAAACGCGGTGGGGAAAATGTTTCCTGCGTCGAACTGGAAAATATTATCTCTGCTCACCCTAAAATTCAGGATATTGTCATTGTTGGTATAAAAGACGCTATCCGCGATGAAGCCATTAAAGCATTCATCGTTCTGAATGAAGGTGAAACATTAAGCGAAACGGAATTCTTCAGTTTCTGCGAATGCAATATGGCGAAATTTAAGGTTCCTTCTTTTATGGAGATAAGAGCCGACCTGCCGCGTAATTGTTCAGGAAAAATAATCAAAAAAAATCTGAAATAACCCTTCTGGTCGGAATTCCTCCTGCCGGAAAACTTATTTATCTGGAGATGAACTATGAGTGAATCATTACATCTGACCCGCAATGGCCCGATTCTGGAAATTACATTAGATCGCCCAAAAGCGAATGCCATTGACGCCAAAACCAGTTTTGCCATGGGCGAGGCTTTTCTGAATTTCCGCGACGATCCGGAATTGCGCGTAGCGATCATCACCGGCGGCGGTGAGAAATTCTTTTCCGCAGGCTGGGACTTAAAAGCGGCGGCAGAAGGCGAAGCGCCGGATGCCGACTTTGGTCCAGGCGGCTTTGCCGGTTTAACCGAGATTTTCGACCTCGACAAACCGGTCATTGCCGCAGTCAACGGCTATGCTTTCGGCGGCGGATTCGAGCTGGCGCTGGCGGCGGACCTTATCGTCTGCGCAGAAAACGCCAGTTTCGCACTACCGGAAGCCAAACTTGGGATCGTGCCTGACAGCGGCGGCGTACTGCGCCTACCCAAGCTTTTGCCGCCTGCTATCGTCAACGAAATGGTGATGACCGGCAGACGGATGAGCGCCGAAGAAGCGCTGCGCTGGGGGATAGTGAACCGCGTCGTCAGCCAGTCTGAACTGATGGACAGCGCCCGCGAACTGGCGCAGCAGCTGGTGAATAGCGCCCCGCTGGCTATCGCTGCGCTGAAAGAGATTTACCGTGCTACCAGCGAAATGCCGGTAGAAGAAGGCTACCGTTACATCCGCAGCGGTGTGCTGAAGCACTATCCGGCAGTGCTGCACTCGGAAGATGCGCTCGAAGGGCCGCAGGCCTTTGCCGAAAAACGCGATCCGGTGTGGAAAGGACGCTGATAACTCATGAGCTATTACGCCTTTGAAGGCCTGATTCCGGTAGTGCATCCAGAGGCGTATGTCCATCCCAGCGCCGTGTTGATCGGCGATGTGATCGTGGGGGCTGGCGTCTACGTCGGCCCACTCGCCTCGCTACGCGGTGACTATGGTCGTCTGATTCTGGAGGCAGGTTCTAATCTGCAGGATGGCTGCATCATGCACGGTTACTGCGACACAGACACTATCGTGCATGAGAACGGGCACATCGGACATGGCGCAATCCTGCACGGTTGCATAGTTGGCAGGGATGCGCTGGTCGGTATGAACAGCGTGATTATGGACGGCGCGGTAATTGGCGAGGAGAGCATTGTCGCCGCCATGAGCTTTGTCAAAGCCGGGTTTCAGGGGGAGGCAAGGCAACTGCTGGTCGGTTCTCCTGCTCGCGTGCTACGCGAAGTCACAGACCAGGAGCTGAACTGGAAACGGCTGAACACCAAAGAGTATCAAGATCTGGCGGTCCGCTGCCTGGCAGGTTTACGCGAAACACAGCCATTAACGCAGGTCGAAGAAAACCGGCCGCGCCTGCAAGGCACGACGGACGTGAAGCCAAAATCAGCACGGTAATTGATGCCGGATGCGCTCACGCTTATCCGGCCTACGAGTTAATCACCGTTTATGCCGCCATCAGGAAAACTGACAATTAGCGACGCATACTTTTTGACAGCATCATCTGCCATTTCTGCTCACGGTTAAGCTCTGTTGGGGGAACGGCTGGCATGCGCGGCGTTTTCGCCACACTGACTTTTTTTTCCTGCAAATTGTGGCTCAATCGGCTGTAGAGATGAGAATCAATACTCACGACTTTTACCAGGCGCTGGCACTGGCAGCCCCGTCCTGCAATCTGATTAGGGATCATCTTAACTTCGCAAACAATTTCACTCACTTCTGACAAAATATAAGAGAGCGTATTAATCGCTTTGCAGTGTTCAATATCAAAATGACGGGAAATCTCCTTTGCCGTGACCCAACGATCCTCTGCCATTACCCAGTCAGCAATTAACAAATACAGTGGTTTTTCAACATATTCATTACACATAAGCACACCATTTCACAAATTAAAAATCTGGCTACGGCCTGTCCAAATAAATAAAAACTAAGCCATATTAAAATTGTGGATATAAGGAATAGTATGCGACTTAAATGTTGATTAGTGTGAGCAACATCGTGCTTATTACATTGAAAATGTGGTTATGCAACCGCATTTGGCCAGGAATGACCTTACGAGATATAAAAAAAGGTTTCTTTACAGAAACCCTTTCAAAATTATATTGCAGGTTCGGTTAACGCAAATTTCACCGAACCTACTGTTTATTACTTTTTGATCTGCGCGTGCATTTCCTGCACCGAAATCACCTTCTCGGTAGCATCCGCATTCAGCGCCATGGCCGTGGCGAAACCGCCGTTCAGGGTGGTGTCGTAATGCACTTTGTATTGCAGCGCACTGCGGCGAATCAGCTTGGAGTCTTCAATCGCCTGACGACCTTCGGTGGTGTTGATGATGTAGGTATACTCGCCATTCTTGATACGGTCCTGAATGTGCGGACGACCTTCATGCACCTTATTCACCAGACGTGGGTTGATGCCCGCTTCGCCCAGCACGATCGCCGTACCGTGCGTTGCATCCAGCTCGAAACCAAACTTCAGTAATTTCGCCGCCAGGTCAACCACGCGCTCTTTATCGCCTTCACGAACGGAGAGCAGCGCACGGCCCTGTTTCTTCATGGTGGAACTGCTGCCCAATTGCGCCTTAGCGAACGCTTCCGCGAAGGTGCGGCCCACCCCCATCACTTCCCCGGTAGAGCGCATTTCTGGCCCTAACAGCGGGTCAACGCCCGGGAACTTGTTGAACGGCAGCACCACTTCTTTTACCGAGTAGTACGGTGGAATGATTTCTTTGGTCACACCCTGCTGTGCCAGCGTTTGTCCTGCCATTACTCGCGCCGCCACTTTTGCCAGCGGTACGCCGGTGGCTTTAGAAACGAACGGTACGGTACGCGCCGCACGCGGGTTGACTTCAATCAGGTAAACTTCGTTGTTCTTCACCGCAAACTGCACGTTCATCAGGCCGCGAACCTGCAGCTCGAAGGCCAGTTTCTGCACCTGCTGACGCATCACGTCCTGAATTTCCTGACTCAGCGTGTAGGCTGGCAGGGAACACGCTGAGTCACCGGAGTGCACGCCCGCCTGCTCGATGTGCTCCATGATGCCGCCAATCAGCACCATTTCGCCGTCGCAAATAGCATCAACGTCGACTTCAATCGCGTCGTCTAAGAAACGGTCCAGCAGCACGGGGGCATCGTTAGAGACGCTGACCGCAGTCTGGAAGTAGCGACGCAGGTCGGCTTCGTCGTAGACGATTTCCATCGCACGGCCACCGAGAACGTAGGACGGACGCACCACCAGCGGATAGCCAATCTCTTTCGCCTTCTCGACAGCCATTTCAATGGCGGTAACGGTGGCGTTAGCCGGTTGTTTCAGCTTCAGACGATCAACCGCCTGCTGGAAACGTTCACGGTCTTCGGCGCGGTCAATCGCGTCCGGACTGGTGCCGATAACCGGCACACCTGCAGCCTCCAGCGCGCGCGCCAGCTTCAGCGGGGTCTGCCCGCCATACTGGACGATAACGCCTTTCGGCTTCTCGATGCGCACGATTTCCAGCACATCTTCGAACGTTACCGGTTCGAAGTACAGACGGTCTGAGGTGTCGTAGTCGGTAGAAACCGTTTCAGGGTTACAGTTGACCATGATGGTCTCGAAACCGTCTTCGCGCAGCGCCAGGGAAGCATGTACGCAGCAGTAGTCAAACTCGATGCCCTGACCGATACGGTTCGGCCCACCGCCCAGCACCATAATTTTGTCACGATCCTGCGTCGGATTCGCTTCGCACTCTTCTTCATACGTGGAGTACATGTAGGCGGTGTCGGTGGAGAACTCCGCGGCGCAGGTATCCACACGCTTGTAAACCGGGTGCAGCTTATACTGTTCGCGCAGTTTACGGATTTCTGCTTCGCGCACGCCCGCCAGCTTCGCCAGACGCGCATCGGCAAAGCCTTTACGCTTAAGCTGGCGCAGGAAGTCGGCGTCGAGGCCGGTAATACCGACTTCGGTCACTTTCTCTTCCAGACGCACCAGTTCTTCAATCTGTACCAGGAACCAGCGGTCGATGTTGGTCAGGTTGAACACGCCGTCAACAGACAGACCAGCGCGGAAGGCGTCAGCGATGTACCAGATACGCTCAGCGCCTGCGTCTTTCAGCTCGCGGCGGATTTTGGTCAGCGCTTCCGGGTCATCGAGGCTCACTTTCGGGTCAAAACCGGTCGCGCCCACTTCCAGACCGCGCAGCGCTTTCTGCAGAGATTCCTGCTGGGTGCGGCCAATCGCCATCACTTCGCCGACCGATTTCATCTGGGTGGTCAGACGGTCGTTAGCACCAGCAAATTTTTCGAAGTTAAAGCGAGGGATTTTGGTCACAACGTAGTCGATGGACGGTTCGAACGATGCCGGGGTGCGTCCACCGGTGATGTCGTTCATCAGCTCATCGAGGGTGTAACCGACCGCCAGCTTCGCCGCCACTTTGGCAATCGGGAAGCCGGTCGCTTTCGACGCCAGCGCCGAGGAGCGGGAAACGCGCGGGTTCATCTCGATAACAATCAGACGACCGTTTTTCGGGTTCACCGCAAACTGCACGTTTGAACCGCCGGTTTCTACGCCGATTTCACGCAGTACCGCCATCGAGGCGTTACGCATGATTTGATATTCTTTGTCAGTCAGCGTCTGGGCTGGCGCCACGGTGATGGAGTCACCGGTATGAATGCCCATGGCGTCGAAGTTTTCAATCGAGCAGACGATGATGCAGTTGTCGTTTTTATCACGCACCACTTCCATCTCGTACTCTTTCCAGCCAATCAGCGACTCATCAATCAACAGCTCTTTGGTTGGGGAAAGATCCAGACCGCGTTCGCAAATCTCTTCGAACTCTTCGCGGTTATAGGCGATACCGCCGCCGGTGCCGCCCATGGTGAAGCTAGGTCGGATGATGCACGGGAAGCCTACGTCAGCAGCAACCGCCAGCGCTTCTTCCATAGTGTGGGCGATGCCAGAACGCGCAGTGTCGAGGCCAATTTTCTTCATCGCGATGTCGAAGCGACGGCGATCTTCCGCTTTATCAATGGCATCCGCCGTCGCGCCAATCATGGTCACGCCGAACTCAGCCAGTACGCCCTGACGCTCCAGTTCCAGCGCACAGTTCAGCGCCGTCTGGCCGCCCATGGTCGGCAGTACCGCATCCGGGCGCTCTTTTTCGATAATTTTGCGTACCACTTCCCAGTGAATCGGCTCGATGTAGGTGGCATCGGCCATTTCCGGGTCGGTCATGATGGTCGCCGGGTTGGAGTTGACCAGGATTACGCGATAACCCTCTTCACGCAGGGCTTTACAGGCCTGTGCGCCGGAATAGTCAAACTCACACGCCTGGCCGATAACAATCGGACCCGCGCCCAGAATCAGGATACTTTTTATGTCTGTACGTTTTGGCATGGCTCTTTTAACTCCTGATTATTTCGCGGACTGACGGTATTGCTCAATAAGCTCGATAAAGTGGTCGAACAGTGGTGCAGCGTCGTGCGGCCCCGGGCTCGCTTCAGGGTGGCCCTGGAAGCTGAACGCCGGTTTATCGGTACGATGAATCCCTTGCAGTGTGCCGTCGAACAGCGACTTGTGGGTCACGCGCAGGTTGGCAGGCATGGAGGCCTCATCTACCGCAAAACCGTGGTTCTGCGCGGTGATCATCACGATGTTGTTATCAATATCTTTTACCGGATGGTTACCGCCGTGGTGGCCAAATTTCATCTTGATGGTCTTCGCACCGCTCGCCAGCGCCAGCAGCTGATGGCCGAGGCAGATGCCAAATACCGGAATATCGGTTTCGAGGAATTTCTGAATCGCAGCAATCGCATAATCACACGGTGCCGGATCGCCAGGACCGTTGGACAGGAAGATACCGTCCGGATTCATCTTTAGAACATCTTCGGCGGAGGTCTTTGCAGGCACAACCGTCAGGCGGCAGCCGCGATCCACCAACATACGCAGAATGTTGCGTTTCGCACCAAAATCGTAGGCCACGACGTGGAACGGCAGCTCTTCTTCGGACTTCGCCTCCGGCAGTTCGCCTGAAAGCGTCCAGCTCCCCTGCGTCCAGCTATACGGTTCTGTCGTAGTCACTTCTTTTGCCAGATCCATACCGTTCAGGCCCGGGAAGGCTTTCGCTTTTTCCAGCGCCAGCGCCGCATCCAGATTATCGCCTGCGATGATGCAGCCGTTCTGAGCGCCTTTCTCGCGCAGCAGACGGGTCAGCTTACGAGTATCGATATCGGCAATCGCCACGATGTTATGGCGCTTGAGGTAAGAAGAGAGGTCTTCGGTGTTGCGGTAGTTGCTGGCAATCAGCGGCAGGTCACGGATGACCAGGCCTTGCGCATGTACCTGGGAGGATTCTGCATCGGCTTCATTGGTGCCGACATTGCCGATATGAGGATAAGTAAGGGTGACGATTTGGCGGGAATAGGAAGGATCAGTGAGGATTTCTTGATAACCGGTCATTGAAGTATTGAAAACGACTTCCCCAACCGCCGAACCTGTTGCCCCTATGGCCCGACCGTGAAACTGGGTTCCGTCTTCCAGAACCAATAGCGCTGACTTAATCAAAACACCCTCCAGAGAATATTCACTCACTTTATTTGCATATTAATTCATTAACACATCATGAATCAATGCAAATTTGCTTACCTATGGATTTCTGGCAAACGGCGGCATTCTAGAGACAGCCCGGATAAAAGTCTACCCAAAAGGGCAATTTTTGTGATTATTTTACGCCATTGAGGTTAATCATCCAATTTAACAGGCAAAAAGATCAGCTAAGTGGAGGTAGAAAACGCTTGCGGAACGTAAACAGTGTTAAAAAGAGAATGAGCCTGAGAAAAAGTGGACCATTTGGTCAAAATTCACATTAAAGCAACAAAAAAGACACGCTAAACATTGAAAAAAACAGAACTAAACAAAAAATCACAGCAAAATGATAAAAATAAAAGGGCAATAAAACATTGCCCTATGTAATCAACTAATTATGATTACCATAACCACATCACGAAGGGTAAAAAAACCTTACAAATTGCGTAAATCAAGCACGTCACGCATATCAAAAATACCGTTTGATTTAGATTTTAACCAAATCGCCGATCTCACCGCACCGTTAGCAAACGTCATACGGCTGGACGCTTTGTGCGTAATCTCAATACGCTCACCAATATCGGCGAACATCGCGGTATGTTCCCCGACGATATCACCCGCTCGCACCGTGGCAAAACCGATAGTACCAGGTACGCGTTCACCGGTGTAACCTTCACGTGAGTAGACGGCACACTCTTTTAAATCTTTATCCAGCGCTCCGGCAATCGCCTCGCCCATCGCCAGCGCAGTGCCTGATGGCGCATCCACTTTATGCCGGTGGTGGGCTTCAATAATCTCAATATCGGTGTAATCCCCCATCACTTTCGCCGCCTTCTCCAGCAGCTTAAGCATGACGTTAACGCCCACGCTAAAGTTCGCGGCGAAGACAATAGCAATCTGCTGCGCGGCATCGTGAATAGCCTGTTTGCCCGCCTCATCAAAACCGGTGGTACCAATCACCATGCCTTTACCGTGCTGACGACAAAACGCCAGATGCGTCAGCGTGCCTTCCGGACGGGTAAAATCGATGAATACATCGAAATCATCTTTAATCGCCTCAAGGCTGCTCTGCACGGTAACGCCCGTTTTCCCAGCGCCCGCTAACTCTCCGGCATCGCTACCCAGCAGCGAAGATCCTTCGCGCTCCAGCGCTGCGCCAAGCTGTACGCCATCCATGCCGAGGGTGGCCTGAATCAACTGACGCCCCATGCGTCCTCCGGCTCCCGCGATGGCAACGCGGATTTGTGCATCATGCATAGCTATTCTCTTTTGTTAATTTTACGTAAATCGTTTTCAGAGTAACCAGCGTATCGCTGCGCCGCCAGCCGAAAACGTCAATAATTAGAATTTAATGATAAACAGGCAGAGATATCAGTAAAAGGCATGACGATCAGCAAAAACCACATGATTCTCTGACCACCAGCGCGGGCGGCAGAATAATACGTTTCGGCGGTTCGTCATTTCCCTGAATCCGACTGTAAAGCAGCTCCCCCGCCTTACGACCTATCTCTTTTGCCGCCACCGACACAGTGGTGAGCGCAGGCTGTACCAGCGCCGCCTCAGTAATATCATCGAAGCCCACCAGCGCAAAATCTCGCCCCGGTTCGCGCCCCATTTTACGTAACGCCTGCATCACCCCAAGCGCCACGATATCCTGATAACAAACGGCGGCGGTAATTTGTGGATAACGCAGAAGGAGAGACTCTGCCACTTTTGCGCCATCAATTTGGCTGGCCTGCGCCGCCACGATCCATTCTGGATTCGGCGATATCCCCTGATCCAGTAACGTGCTGGTGAACCCGCCGATACGCTGCGCCCGGCTCCCGGAATTTGGGCTCCCCCCAATAAATGCAATATTCTTATGTCCCATTTTGACTAAATGGGTGGTAGCCATTTGCGTACCGAGAAAGTTATCGGTTCCTACAAAATCAAAATCTGGGTCGCTGAGGGGACGGACAACCATAATGGCCGGGATATTGCGCCTTTTCAGCGCTTCGAAGAACGATGTCGGCGTCTCGCGTGCAGCGCAGAGCACCATGCCGCAGGCATTATTACGCATCAAAGAGTCGACAAATTTTTGCTGTCGTTCTCCTGACTCTTCACTGTTTGCCAGAAACAACAGCAGGTCATGCCGCTCCATCTCGTGACTTAGCCCGGCAGTCATCTCGCCGTAAAAAGGGTTAGTGATGTCGTGTAACAACAATCCGACCTGATTACTACTCCGGTTTCGCAGGTTAGCGGCAGTTTGATTATAAACGTAGCCGGCATCGTCCAGTGCTTTGAGCACGCGGTCGCGCGTGGCCTGAGAAATACGTCCCCGGTTACGCAATACCATTGAAACGGTTGCCGTGGAGACTCCCGCGCGTTCAGCGACCTGCGCCAACGTGACTGTTGTCATGACTTCTCCTGTATTATTCGCAGGTTAATCGAATAACCTAAATTTCGCATTATTACGTGTGATTCACATCACGCTAACGTGCATTTCGCCGCGCTGGATTCTGAATATGGCGGGTTAATCGCGTTAACCACACTATGAAAATAAGGTTAATCGATTAATCTTAAATAAGCCAACACGGAGACAGAAAATGCGTACAACCTATAATAAATTCCCTGAGGTTAACGTTCAGGGTTATGACAATCACGCCTGGCAGGGTTGGGCGTCGATCCATTCTGTGCTTAACACCAGGGTTTCTGCTACAGCCAAAACCGTATTGATCGTGGATTGCTACCCCGGCGTACGGCTTGACGAGCTGGAGCAACAGCTTGTTACGACATTAGATACCGCGCTGGTGCTGAATATTGAATCCGCCCGCCGCGATGAGCAGGCTCTGCATGATTTACTGGCGCGTAATCTGACCGACGATCGCGTATTTGGCGTCCTCTCCTGTCATCATCTGGATGAGTTTTTTGATGGCGACAAACTCAACCAGCTCCGACAACAGATTGATGCTGTTGCCGAAGGCCTGGTCGTGGTGTACGGGTCTGGTGCTGCGCTGGCCCACCCTGGTGACGTGCTGGTTTATGCCGATCTACCGCGCTGGGAAATTCAACAGCGGATGCGCCATGACGGGCTGGGTAACTGGGGGACGGAAAACCAGGATGAAGATATTCTTCGTCGTTACAAACGCGCTTTCTTCATTGAGTGGCGGGTATTCGACAGACACAAAACGCCGTTACTCAAACGCGCCGATTATTTACTTGATACCACGGTAGAAAATAACCCTGCGATGGTCAGCGGCGACGCGCTGCGAGCCGGCCTGCAGCAAACCACCGAACAACCGTTTCGCGTTGCCCCTTTCTTTGACCCAGGCGTCTGGGGCGGACAATGGATGAAACAACAATTTGATCTCGATCCCTCAGCCCCCAATTACGCGTGGTGTTTTGATTGCGTGCCCGAGGAAAACAGCCTGTTACTGCGTTTTGGCAACGTGCGGATCGAGATCCCCTCTCAGGATCTGGTATTAACTTATCCACGCGCCCTGCTTGGCGAGAAAGTTCACGCACGTTTTGGCGCGGAATTCCCGATTCGTTTTGACTTCCTCGACACCATTGGCGGTCAGAATTTAAGCTTTCAGGTTCATCCGGTCACTGAGTACATCCAGCAGCAGTTTGGCATGCACTATACCCAGGACGAGAGCTATTACATTCTCGAAGCCGAGCCGGATGCTGTGGTTTATCTGGGCACCAAAACAGGGATCGCGCCGCAGGATATGCTGAACGACCTGCGGGCTGCGGGTCGTGGCGAAAAAACGTTTGATGATGAACGCTTCGTGAATCAGCTCCCTGCGCGTAAACACGATCACTTCCTGATCCCCGCCGGAACCGTACATTGTTCGGGTGCGGGAACCATGGTGCTGGAGATCAGCGCAACGCCTTATATTTTCACCTTCAAGCTGTGGGACTGGGGACGCTTAGGATTGGATGGCTTACCACGCCCGGTCCATCTGGATCACGGTCAGCAGGTTATCGACTGGCAACGCGACACCCAATGGGTACACGATAATCTGGTCAACCGCATTGAGCCCATCGCTGAAGGGGAAGGCTGGCGGGAAGAAAGAACCGGGATGCACGAACGCGAGTTTATCGAAACGCGTCGCCACTGGTTTACAGGGCCGGTAACGCACCATACCCATGGCGGTGTTAACGTCCTGAACCTGGTTGAAGGTGCGCAAGCCATTGTCGAAAGTCCGAGCGGCGCATTTGCCCCGTTTGTCGTCAACTATGCTGAGACCTTTATCATTCCGGCCACCGTTGGAGAATATCGTATTTCGCCATTTGGCAAGGGTGTCGGCCAACAGCTCGCCACCATCAAAGCCTGGGTAAGAGGATAAACACATGATCAACGTTATTGTTGCCTCCCATGGTCCTCTGGCGGAAGCGCTTCTCGCTAGCGGCCGCATGGTTTACGGGGAATTACCGCATGTTTTCACTGTAACACTGAACGAGCAGGCGGGTATTGAAGGGTTTAAACAAGACTTTGCCAGCACGCTGAAGAGAGCCGGTCACAGCGCTGACGGCGTGCTGGTGCTGTGTGATATGCAAAGCGGAACCCCGTGGAACGTAGCTTGTCAGCACGCGTTTTCTCCCGAAACCACACCTCCCCTCGCCGTCGTGGCAGGCGTGAATTTCCCGATGCTGCTGCAAAGCGAAGAGATCTGCCATTTAACGGATGTTCACGCCGCAGCCGATGAGCTGTTGGCGTTGACGGTACCCACTCTGATTAAAGCCGCCCCGGTCTTATCCGTTCAGTCCGACGATTTTTAAAGGAAACCACTATGAGTATTTCTTTTGTACGTATCGATGACCGCGTAATCCATGGGCAGCTCGTGACACGATGGGCCAAAGAGCTGCCCTGCGATGGGATTGTCGCTATTGACGATGCCGTCGCGGCCGACCCGCTGCTCTCATCGGTGATGAAAGGCGCCGTGCAGGACACTAAAGTCTGGCTGTTCGATACCGCCACAGCGATTGAAAAACTGCCAAAAGTCATTGCCAGCGAGAAGCGCTATTTCGTTATCGGTAAATCCCCACTCACTCTGCAACGCATTGAGGAAGCCGGCATCAGTCTGAAAAATGCCAATGGCAAGATAAATGTCGGCCCGATGAGCGCCCGCGCGGATACCACCACCATCGGTCCGAATCAGTCGGTCAATGCTGACGAAATCACCGCCTTTGACTGGCTGACGCAGCGCGGGCATCTGGTTGAATTCCGCCTGGTTCCCGATGCCAGCTGCTACAGCTGGCAGGACGCCCGCCAGAAGCTGAAATAAGGAGCGCACGATGATTATCGAAGCTACGCTAATTGGCATTCTTTGCTATCTGGGCGCGCTTAGCAGCCCCTGGCTTCTGGGGCTGACCGGCGGCTGGTATCTCATTACCCGACCTCTGGTATCCGGAATGCTGGTTGGGCTTATTCTCGGCGACCTGAAAACGGGGATCATGATAGGCGTTGCGGTACAGGCAGTGTATATCGCCATGGTAACGCCGGGCGGTTCAATGCCCGCGGATCTCAACTTTGTCGCTTATCCGGCCATTGCACTGGGTATTTTGTCTGGAAAGGGGCCGGAAGTGGCGGTGGCACTGGCAGCCACAATTGGCATCGCCGGGACCATTTTATTCAACGCCATGATGGTGCTGAACTCCTTCTGGAACCACCGGGCAGATGTGGCGCTGGATCGCGGCGATGAACGTGGACTGTATCTGAACAGCGCTATCTGGCCGCAAGCCACCAACTTTATTTTGCGTTTCGTGCCGACGTTTATCGCGGTCTATTTCGGCGCACAGTACATCAGCGGATTTATGGACAGCCTGCCGAAAATCGTTCTGTCAACGATGAACGTGCTGGGTGGCATCCTGCCCGCCGTCGGGATCGCCATCCTGCTAAAACAGATCATCAAGAACTACACCATGCTGATCTACTTTCTGGTTGGCTTCATCTGCATTGTGTTTTTAAAGCTCAACATGGTTGCGCTGGTGATCGTCGGTTCGCTACTGGCGCTTATTCATTACAACTACAAACCGGAACCACCGCAGGCTACGGGTGCGAAACCGGTGGTCGATGATGAGGATGAATTCTGATGGAAGATCGTACTCTTACCCGTAAAGATCTGCGCCGCTGCTGGCGGGCGTGGATGATGCATAACCTGTCGTCAATGAGCTTTGAGCGCCTTGAATCCTTTGGCTTTTGTCTGAGTATGCTGCCGGTCGCGAAAAAGCTCTACCCGGATGCTGCCCAGCGTACCGAAATGCTGCGTCGCCACGCCTCGTTTTATAATACGGAGCCGCAGATCGGCGCGATCGTTAACGGTATGGCGCTGGGGCTGGAAGAGAAAAAAGCCAACGGCGAACCGATCGACGGCGAGACAATCAATACCCTGAAAGTTGGGCTGATGGGGCCAATTGCCGGGATCGGTGATTCGATGATCCCCGGAATGCTGATCCCGATTCTGCTGAGTATCGGTATGGCGCTGGCGGCGGGCGGCAATATTCTGGGGCCTCTGTTTTATACCGTCGCCTGGCTTGCGATTATCATTCCTGGCTCGTGGTTCCTGTTTCTCAAAGGCTACAAAATGGGTTCTGGCTCGGTGGAGATGCTGGTCAGCAGCAAATCGGCCCGGCTGCGCGAAGCGTTATCGTTGCTGGGTGTGTTTGTTATGGGCGGCGTGGCGGCAAGCTACGTTAAGCTTGGCACCGGGCTGGAATTTATCACCAAGGACGGCGTCAATATCCACGTTCAGCAAATGCTGGATGGCATCTTCCCACAGTTGCTGCCGCTGGTTGTGGTGCTTGGCACCTGGTATCTGATGGCCAAGCGCGGCGTGTCGCCAGTGAAAGCGATGATTTTACTGCTGGTACTGGCGGCGCTTGGCGTCGCCACGGGCCTGTTTGCGGGGTAACACTACAACCGGGGCTATTCCTAATGTCAGTCAGTTAAGTATTATGGAGAACATATCATTCTGGCTTAAGGTTACGTTCACCTCAGCGGTATCATTTCTCTGAAGCGCAGACACCTGTGAACGTGTTAAGGGTACGGCGATAGTACCCTTAACACGTTCACAGGGAGTATCGTTTCAAAGAAGTGAAAAACATAAGGTGAACGTAGCAATATACCGGAGGCAACAGGCTCATTACCTCCGGATGTTCCACTATCAGTTATCGTTACAATCATTTATCTTCGTTAACTGACACGTATTAGGGCAATGCCCCGGTTTTCTTATGGATGAAAGTTTTGCCACAGCTCTGGGTGCTTATCCGGGCGTGAGATAAATTGAAAGCGTGCCGGGTCCTCGATGAATTGCTGATAGACAGGCGCAGAGGTAATCGAGAACTCCGTATAGTGTCGGGGCGTAACGGCCTGCAGTCGTCCGGGGAGGTAACGCGGATTATGCTGCCAGATAACATGGTTACCCTGCAGTAACGGGTACCATGCCAGCCCTTTATGCGCACGCACGGCATCGTACTCAAAACCATATTCACGATCGCACCACGCCCCAAAGGTTAATGGCACATTCGGGTCTGCAGATATAGTGGCATGCCCCCAACCGGGTGGTACCAGCACTTTCTCACCGGGTCCGGCAATCACAGCAAAACAGCGGCCAGGATCGTCCTCAACATACTCCTGCATGTAAATTATCGCTTTCCCCTGCCAGATTTCGTAAAGCTCCGGCGGGGACCAGCCGCTGTGCTGGCTGATTCGATGAATATGCCCCTGGCTACGCACCGGCTCTTCACCCAAACGCCCGGCTGCATAGGTCACCACCCCAAACAGCAGCATTCGCTTTTGCAGTTCTTCGCGATCCTGCACCCGCGCCACGTCCATCGCGATGGCATACACCTCTTCCGGTCCTTCACAATTTGGATCGCGCAGTGAGGCGCGAATGTGATCAAGTCGGCGAATCTCCGGCATCGGTCCGGTCACGTCATCCCCATAGCTAAAACCAAGCGGGTGATGGTGGACCGTCATATCCAGGCCGTAAGAATGCGCTGAATCAGCCATTCTGTACCTCCTTCGCCTGGACCGTCTTATTCTCCTCAAAGACTCTTATTCTGAAGCCCCTGGCGAGCGCCGCATAGTCATGAC
Source organism: Citrobacter sp. FP75 (assembly GCF_018342065.1). Taxonomy (GTDB): domain Bacteria; phylum Pseudomonadota; class Gammaproteobacteria; order Enterobacterales; family Enterobacteriaceae; genus Citrobacter. The sequence continues at coordinate 204,946 of NZ_JAFDOE010000005.1, forward strand.
CCGCAACCCCTGGCCATACGGCAAGCGCAGACAGTACGTCTTCCCCGGTGTTGATTAATCGATGAGCAGTAAAACCAGGAATGATATGGACAGAGCCCGCGAATACCTTTTCCAGCCGCGCGTCGCCCTGCTCAGTTTGCAGCAACAGCAGACCCGTGCCGCGCAGGCCAAAATAGACTTCTCCCTGTTCACGGCGCGCATGGAAATGCCCGCGAGTCATAAAATACTCGCCGCCGACCCGGCCTGGATAAAGATGGGTAACACCGGTATAGAGTTCGCCTTCGGCGGGAGAGGAATCCAGCATCTCCACGTCATACACGACCTGCTCACCGGCCAGTTTCTGGCGGACAGGCTCATCGGCAAAAACGTCAGTAAGATCCTGAATCCGGGTTGATTTACGCAATAACGGGCCACCGGCTAACGCGCCGCTCGCCCACGCCACTTGCGGTGGCTGGATAAAAAAATGGTTCATACGTGTCTCCGGCCCGAGGAGAACAACAGCATCAGATTAGCAGATTAATCGATTAACCTGCTAATTCCATCAACATATTGCGGGCCGGGTCACAACCTCACGGAGCCAGCGCCAGCACCTCTGCCACCCACTGCTGAAAACCTGCCACATCAAGATCCAGCGCAACTCTGGCGTTCGCCGGTTGACCCAAACGCCCTTCGATGTCCACCACCGTCGTACCGGAGGTATATTCACCCTGGGTTTCCACCGCCACAAAGCAGGAGTGCAGCGTAAACAGCTCCGGGCGGGCCAGCCAGGCAATGGCGCAGAGATCGTGCATGCGCAGCCCGGTATTCATACTGCCACTTCGGTAATGACTGAACAGCGCGTGCAGCATTTTTCCCGTCTGGTTAAGCTGAGGTAACGTCGCCAGGTAGTCCGGCGCAAGCATCGCCTGGTTAGTGACGTCCAGGCCGCACATCACAATCTCCAGACCACTCTGGAAGACTTTCGCCGCGGCCTCGGGGTCGATAGCAATGTTAAATTCCGCGTTAGGCGTGAAGTTCCCCCGCCCGGCTGAACCGCCCATAATTACCAGACGGTAAATGTTGAATACGCATTCAGGATAATGGGTAAGCAGTAGCGCAATGTTCGTCAGGGGGCCAATTGCTACCAGCGTCACGGGCTGCGGGGCATGCATCAGCGCATCGCGAATAGCCTGGAAGGCGGGTTTTGCCATCGCCTGGCGGTCGTGCTCGACAAATTCATACCCTTCCATTCCCGACTCACCGTGTACGGAAGCGGCATCACGCAGCGGCCGCACCAGCGGCATGGATGCTCCCTGCGCCAGAGGAACATCCGCATTCCAGAAATGCAGCAGTTGCAACGCATTGCGGGTGGTTTTTTCCACTGAAACATTGCCTGCTACCGTGGTCATTAGTTGCAGATCCAGCTCGGGGGCAAACAGCGCGGCGGCAATAGCGGCGGCATCATCAATGCCGGGATCGGTATCAAGAATGATCGGTAAGCGCATGGTTTCTCCATAAAAAAATGCCAGACGTTAGGTCTGGCATCTTCTCATAATCGTAACCGGAAAGACTTACTCTACTTCACGAACATCCACACGCAGCTCTTTTGGCACTTCGAAAACGATGTTTTCTTCACGGCCTTCCAGTGGGATAGCGTCCCCACCGCCGAGTTCCTGCAGGCGGGCTATCACGTTTTGCACCAGAATATCCGGCGCAGAGGCCCCGGCCGTCACACCGACGCACGCCGCTTCTTTCACCCAGGCTTCCTGGATGTCGGTTGCGTCGTCGATCAGATACGCCGCTTTCCCCATACGCTGGGCCAGTTCCGCCAGCCGGTTGGAGTTAGAGGAGTTTTTCGAACCGACCACCAGCACCACATCGGCTTGTTCCGCCAGCGCGCGAACCGCTTCCTGACGGTTGGTGGTGGCGTAGCAGATATCGTCTTTGCGCGGCCCAACAATTTTCGGGAAGCGTTGGCGCAGCGCGTCGATCACATCAGACGTGTCGTCAACCGAGAGCGTGGTCTGCGTCATGAAGGAGAGCTTACCTTCATTTTTGACATTCAGCGTCAACACGTCTTCCGGTGATTCCACCAGGTACATCCCCCCCAACGGGTTGCTGTACTGGCCCATCGTACCTTCGACTTCCGGGTGTCCGGCGTGGCCAATCAGAATCGACTCTTCACCACGACGGCTGGCGCGCGCAACTTCCATATGCACTTTGGTCACCAGCGGGCAGGTTGCATCAAAAACCGTGAGATCGCGGCCTTTGGCTTCGTTACGCACGGCCTGAGACACGCCGTGGGCAGAGAAGATCAGGATCGCGCCGTCCGGCACTTCACTGATTTGCTCGATAAAAATGGCCCCACGTTCGCGCAGGCTATCTACCACATAGCGGTTATGCACCACTTCATGACGGACATAAATCGGCGCGCCGTAAATAGCCAGCGCGTTTTCCACAATGCTGATAGCGCGGTCTACGCCAGCGCAGAAGCCGCGCGGGTTAGCCAACAGGATCTGCATTTTACGCCTCCAGTGCCGGTTCGACTTCCAGCACTTCAATATCAAAATGAACGGTATGCCCGGCCAGCGGATGGTTGAAATCAACCGTGATGGAATCACCGTTGATTTCGCGGATCACGCCTGGCATCTCACTGCCGTCCATTGCGGTAAAGAGCATGATTGCGCCAATTTCTGGCTCGCCCGCGTCCATAAATTCCCGACGCGAGAAATACTGAATGAGGTCCGGGCTTGATACGCCAAAAGCAGCGTCCGGCTCCAGAGCAAACGTGGTTTTATCGCCCTCTTTTAACCCCAGCAGGTGTTGTTCCAGCCCTTCAGACAGAGAACCGTCGCCCAGGCGAAACAGTGCAGGTTTGCCATTATTGCGGGTTGACTCTGCGGTGGAGCCATCGTCGAGCTTTAAGGTGAAGTGCACCAGCACCGCACTGTTACTCTGTACTGATTTAGACATGCAGGTTGCTCACATAGTGTGCCCGAAGGCGAAAAGGTCGATAAAACTGTAGGCCGGATTAGCATAGCGCCATCCGGCCTTTTTTTATGCGGCTTTTTGCTCTTTCGACGGTAAGAAGCCTTCCAGCACAATCAACGCCGCACCGATACAAATCGCCGTATCGGCAAGGTTGAATGTCGCGAAATGCCAGTCACCAACGTAAAAGTCAATCATATCAACCACGAAGCCGTGCCACAGGCGATCAAACAGATTGCCCAGCGCACCGCCAATGATTAACGCATACGCAATGTTGTTCAGCTTCTGCGTCGCCTTCGAGCGATACATCATCACCATCAGGATGACACAAATACCGATCGCGATACCGGCAAAGAACCAACGTTGCCAGCCACCGCTGTCGGCTAAGAAGCTAAACGCCGCGCCATAGTTACGCGCATAGTGCAGATTAAGCGACGGGAACAGCGACACCGTATCCCCCAGAGCAAAATTCTGGAGGATCAGGTATTTGCTGCCCAAATCAATAATCAGCACGACTACTACCAGCCACAGCCAGCGTAGTCCTGTTGAACAGAGAGGCTTACTCATCAGGCAAACTTACGTTGTTCGCCATCACCGGCGATGTTGCTGACACAGCGTCCGCAGATTTCTGCGTGTTCCGCCACCTGACCGACGTCGGTCGTGTAATGCCAGCAGCGCGGGCATTTCTCGCCTTCGGCTTTGCCGAGGACGATTTTCAGCCCTTTGAGCAGTTCGCTCTGCTGAGCATCAGCAGGAGCCGCGGCATAATCCGCAACCGCTGCGCCAGAGGTCAACAGAACAAAACGCAACTCTTCGCCCAGCGCGGTCAGTTTGGCAGCCAGTTCAGGTTCAGCGTACAGGGTCACTGCCGCTTCCAGAGAACCGCCCACTTTTTTATCCGCACGCGCCTGCTCAATAACCTTGTTCACTTCGCCGCGCACTTTCAGCAGTTCGTCCCAGTAGGCGTCATTCATCGCTTCGGTATCGGCCAGACCAAACAGGCCCTGGTACCACTCACCGGTGAAGACATACTTCTCGCGATCGCCCGGCAGGTAACCCCAGATTTCATCTGCAGTGAAGGACATGATCGGCGCCATCCAGCGCACCAGTGCTTCGGCGATATGGAACAGCGCAGTCTGGCAGCTACGACGCGCCACGCTATCCGCTTTCGCGGTGTACTGACGATCTTTGATGATGTCGAGATAGAACGAACCCATTTCGACGGAGCAGAAACGCATCAGGCGCTGTACTACTTCGTGGAAGTCATAGGCTTCATAGGCTTTGAGGATCTCTTCCTGAGCCGCTTGCGCACAGCCAACGGCCCAGCGATCCAGAATCACCATCTCTTCCGGTTTCACCATGTCTTTTACCGGATCGAACCCGTTCAGGTTCGCCAGCAGGAAGCGCGCGGTGTTACGGATACGACGATAGCTGTCGGCAGCACGTTTCAGGATTTCGTCAGAAACCGCCATTTCACCGGTGTAGTCAGTAGAAGCGACCCACAGACGCAGAATATCCGCGCCCAGTTTGTTCATCACATCCTGCGGACTTACGGTGTTACCGATAGACTTGGACATTTTGCGACCCTGACCATCAACGGTAAAACCGTGGGTCAGTACCTGACGGTATGGCGCTTTGCCTTTCATCGCGGTGGAGATCATCAGAGATGACATGAACCAACCACGGTGCTGGTCAGAACCTTCCAGATACATATCTGCCGCATGGCCCGAAAACTCAGGACGCACGTCCACGACGGATGAGTGGGTTGAACCTGAGTCGAACCACACGTCCAGGGTGTCCGGTACTTTGACGTACTGGTCGGCTTCGTCGCCAAGGATATCTTTCGGATCGAGATCCCACCACGCCTGGATACCGTCAACTTCGACGCGTTTCGCCACTTCTTCCATCAGTTCGATGGCGCGCGGATGCAGCTCTTCGGTGTCTTTGTGGACAAACAGAGACATCGGCACGCCCCACGTACGCTGACGGGAGATACACCAGTCAGGACGGTTGGCAACCATCGATTCAATACGCGCCTGGCCCCAGTCCGGGATCCACTGCACGCCTTTGATCTCTTTCAGCGACTGCGCGCGCAGGCCTTTCTGATCCATGCTGACGAACCACTGCGGGGTCGCACGGAAGATGATCGGCGACTTGTGACGCCAGCAGCACGGATAACTGTGCTGCATCTTCTCAACGTGCAGCAGTGCGCCCTTTTCCGTCAGCAATGCAACAACAATGTCATTCGCCTTAAAGACGTTCACACCGTCGAGCGTCGGATAGGTACCCGGCAGATATGCGCCGTCCGGTCCTACCGGGTTAGCGACTTCCAGACCGTATTTCTGACCAATCACAAAGTCATCCGGACCGTGGCCTGGTGCTGTGTGTACCGCGCCGGTACCCGCATCCAGCGTCACGTGGTCGCCGAGGATAGCCGGAACGTCGAAGCCCATAAACGGATGGGTAAAGCGCAACAGCTCCAGCTCCGCACCTTTTACCGTGCCGAGGATGGTGTACTCCGCCGCGCCAATACGCTGCATGACGCTTTCAACCAGGTCTTTCGCCAGAATCACGGCCTGGCCGTCAATCTGTACCAGCGCATAATCAAAATCAGGGGCCAGAGAGATCGCGCGGTTAGCAGGCAGGGTCCACGGGGTGGTGGTCCAGATAACCAGCGAGATCGGGCCGTTGACGTCAGAGACGCCAAATTTCGCTTTCACTGCATCCTGATCGGCGGCGTGGAACGCAACGTCGATGGACGGGGAGGTTTTGTCGTAATACTCAACTTCCGCTTCCGCCAGCGCGGAACGGCAGTCTACGCACCAGTGCACCGGCTTCGCGCCTTTATGCAGGTGACCGTTGCCGATGATTTTACCCAGCGCGCGGATGATGTTGGCTTCGGTTTTGAAGTCCATCGTCAGGTACGGCTTCTGCCAGTCGCCCAGCACGCCCAGACGGATAAAGTCTTTACGCTGACCGTCAACCTGCGTTGCGGCGTATTCTCGGCACTTGGCGCGGAACTCAGCGGCAGTGAACTTCTCGCCCGGCTTACCGAACTCCTGCTCTACTTTCAGTTCGATAGGCAGACCGTGGCAGTCCCAGCCCGGAACGTAAGGCGAGTCATAGCCCGTGAGTCCTTTGGACTTCACGATAATATCTTTCAGAATCTTGTTAACCGAGTGACCAATATGAATGCTGCCATTCGCATAAGGAGGGCCATCATGCAGAATAAAGGTTTTTTTGCCTTTTTTAGCCGCACGAATGATGCCGTACAGGTCATCATCGGTCCAGCGCGCCAGCATTCCCGGTTCACGCTTGGCGAGATCGCCGCGCATCGGGAACCCTGTTTCCGGCAAATTCAGGGTTGATTTATAGTCACTCATCAGATTCTCGGTTCCGTATTTAAAACTCGTATAGGCATTAAGCCGGTTTTGATAGCCCAAAAAATTCGCGGGCAGTTAACTCATCACGCGCAATCTGCGCTTTTAGTTCATCCAGCGAGGCAAATCGCTGTTCGCTGCGTATTTTTTTACGCAGCACTACATCTATATGGCGACCGTAGAGGTCCATTACAACATCCAGGAGATGCACCTCTAGCTGCTGGCGTACGCCTGCCACCGTTGGGCGGGTACCGATATTCGCGACCCCAGGTAAAGGTTTATCACCCAGCCCCATCACTTCAACCGCATAAACCCCTTTCACCGGAGAAACCTGGCGACGAAGGGGGACATTTGCCGTCGGAAAACCGATGGTACGCCCTAACTCGTCACCGTGAACTACGCGTCCTGAGATAGTAAAAGGGTGCCCAAGCAGGCTTTCGGCCAGTTGCAGGTTATCTTCTGCCAGCGCCTGACGTACCGCTGTGCTGCTGATGCGCACACCGCCCTCACAGAAGGTTTGGGTGCTGGTGACATCAAAACCATACTCAGCGCCCGCTTCCTGTAATAACAAGAAATCGCCCGCACGGCTAGCGCCAAAGCGGAAATCATCGCCAACGGCAAGAAATTGTACACCAAGGCGCTTAACCAGCAGGTCGCTGATAAAGGTCTGCGCCGTTAATGCCGCAAAACGCCTGTCAAAGCGCACGCACAGTACGTAATCAACGCCGCACTCCGCCAGATAACGCAGCTTTTCCCGTAAGCGAGTTAGTCGCGCCGGGGACTTGTCGGTCGCAAATAGTTCCAGCGGCTGCGGCTCGAAAATCATCACCACTACCGGTAAATTTCGTTTGCGCCCTTCTTCCTGTAAGCCCTGCAGCAACGCACGATGACCACGGTGCACGCCGTCGAAATTACCAATAGTCAGCACACACCCATGCGGGGCCTGGCTGAGATTATGTATGCCTCGTATCAGCTTCATGTCTGGCTCAAAACAGTGAAAATCGTGAAAGTATACCCTGTACCGCGGTCAACGTTAACCGGCGATTGGTCCTGCGAAACAGAAAGAAGATTGTTTTCATTGCTATGAAACAAATTGACGCCCTTCACGGGCACGCCAATGCAATTTTTCTCGTGGAAAAGCTGTATTCACGCCACGCAAGCTGGTAGAATCCTGCGCCATCACTACGCAAAGAGTGCTGCAATTTTAACGGCGCTTATTTGCACAAATCCATTGACAAAAGAAGGCTAAACGGGCATATTCCTCGGCCTTTGAATTGTCCATATAGAACACATTTGGGAGTTGGCCTTGGCTAATATCAAATCAGCTAAGAAGCGCGCCGTTCAGTCTGAAAAGGCTCGCAAACACAACGCTAGCCGTCGCTCTATGATGCGTACTTTCATCAAGAAAGTATACGCAGCTATTGAAGCTGGCGACAAAGCTACTGCACTGAAAGCATTTAACGAAATGCAACCAATCGTGGACCGTCAGGCTGCTAAAGGTCTGATCCACAAAAACAAAGCTGCACGTCATAAAGCAAACCTGACTGCACAGATCAACAAACTGGCTTAATCGCCTGCTTGTTATCAGCTTTGTGAAAAAACCCGCGTAAAGCGGGTTTTTTTATGCCTGTCGTTTGTGCAACCAGCTTCGAAGGCAACCACCGTCCACTGACCCTGTTCGTGCTCCTCTAAACCGCTTCTCTTTTCAGCCAGCCGCCTCACCGGGTAAATGAAAGTTATTTTCTTTCACTGTTTAATTTTTTTAATTTCATTGCTAATCAAATTGTGACCGTCATTGCAAATGACATCATTGCTCACCCAAAAACGAATAAACGCAATCCTGATGTAAGATTTGATAATTGATCACAATGCCCGGGTTAACTATTTTTCACCAAACCAATTAACTACTATTTTTCTCAAAAGGTTCAAACTTTCAGACAAAAAAAATAACAACCCCCTACTGCTTAGAAAGTAAAAGCTGTTTTTCTGGGCGTATCGCACCAATACAGGAGTTATCATTATGAGTTCTGTTATTGAGGATACCCAATCTTCCGGGTCAATATCATTACCTTTACTGCAGCGTATTAGCTATGGTTCTTTAGACGTGGCTGGCAATCTGTTGTACTGCTTCGGTTCAACCTACATATTATATTTCTACACTGACGTTGCGGGGATCAGTCTCGCCGTCGCCGGGGTCATCCTGCTGCTGGCACGCATTGTAGACGGCATCGATGCGCCCATCTGGGGAATTATTATCGATAAGACGCGTTCACGTTACGGGAAATGTCGTCCCTGGTTCTTATGGTTACCGTTACCTTTTGGCGTATTCAGCGCGCTGTCATTTTGGTCCCCTGATATCAGCATGACGGGAAAAGCCATATATGCAGCAATATCTTACATGATTGCCAGCATTCTATTTACTGGATTGAATACTCCGCTCAGCGCAATATTACCCTTAATGACGTTATCACCAAAAGAGAGACTGGTGCTCAATTCCTGGAGAATGACCGGTGGGCAAATTGGTGTCTTATTAATGAATGCGACCGCGCTACCGTTAGTCGCATTTTTAGGTAATGGTAATGACCATGCAGGATTTATTTATACGGCAGTACTGTTTGCCGTTATATCCTGCTCATTGACGCTCTTTGCCTTTAAAAACATTCGCGAAATGAATACGGATAAAATACAGCAAGAGCCAAAATTGCCGCTGAAAAAGAGCTTTGCGGCGATGAAAGGTAACTGGCCGTGGATCCTGATGGTACTGGCAAATCTGATTTTCTGGATAGCTCTGCAACAGCGTTCGACAACCATTGTTTACTATCTGACCTATAACCTTGACCGCAAAGATCTGGTCCCGCTGATCAACAGCCTGGCCACCATTCAGATCTTGTTCATTATTGCCATTCCGGTCTTTAGCAAATATCTCTCTAAAACCTGGATTTGGATTAGCGGCCTGCTGGTCGCTACGCTGGGCGGCGTTCTGATGTGGCTGGCTGCGGATAGCATCCCATTGCTGATCGCCGCCTGGGTGCTCGGCAATATCGGCAGCGGCATCGCCTGTTCAATGCCCTTTGCCATGCTGGGCTTTGCCGTCGACTTTGGCGCATGGAAGACGGGTATCAAGGCAACCGGCATCCTTATCGCCTTTGGCAGTACTTTCTGTATCAAGATGGGCAGCGGCCTTGGCACAGCTTTCGCCGCCTGGATCATGAACAGCTTCGGCTACGTTCCCAACCATGCCCAGAGTGCCGCCGGACTGGAAGGGATAACCTGGGCCTTTATCTGGGCGCCCGCCCTGCTCTTCGCTCTCGCAGCAATCCCGCTGCTTTTCTTCCGTAAGTACGAAGCAATGGAAGACAGAGTCCGCCACGATCTGGAAACCGCAAACCCCTAACACTCTTTACCTTCATTACCTGTCTACGGGAGTAACCATTATGCCATTTTTGCAACAAGACCCACGCCGCCTGGTCTGGCAGCAAAACGATCGCTATCTCTGGATTGAACCCTGGGGCGAGAATAGCCTGCGCGTGCGCAGTGGCCGTCATCTGCCGGTTATGCGAAATGAGGACTGGGCGCTGACGGAACCGGTCGCAGAAAGCGCCTGCCACATCGTTTATGATCACAAGCAGGCGACGCTGACCAACGGAAAAATTAGCGCAATCGTCAATCAAAAAGGACAAATCGCTTTTTATCGCCATCCGCATAAGTGCCTGTTGCAGGAGTTCTGGCGTCAGCGCGGAGAAATTGGCGAAGATGAATCTTCTCACGGTCAGTACGTCAGCGCACTTAACCTTGAGGGGCGTGAGTTTCGCCCAATTCCAGGAGGAAAGTACGCAGTCAAAGCCCGTTTCGAAGCCGCCGAAGGGGAAAAAATTTACGGCATGGGACAATATCAGCAGGCCAATCTGGATCTCAAAGGATGCGTGCTCGAACTGGCCCAGCGTAACTCTCAGGCCTCGGTTCCCTTTATGCTCTCCAGCCTGGGCTACGGATTTTTATGGAATAACCCTGCGGTCGGCCGCGTGACGTTCGCCCACAACGTGACCGAGTGGGAAGCCCAGGTCAGCGAGCAGCTGGACTACTGGATCACCGCCGGGGATACCCCGGCAGAAATCAGCCAGGCGTATGCACTTGCCACCGGCACGCCGCCGATGATGCCGGATTACGCCATGGGCTTCTGGCAGTGCAAGTTACGCTATCGCACTCAGGACGAACTGCTCGCGGTCGCCCGCGAGTATAAACAGCGCAATTTACCCCTCTCGGTGATCGTTATCGATTTCTTCCACTGGCCGAATCAAGGCGACTGGATGTTCGACTCACGCGACTGGCCCGATCCTGACGCGATGATTGCCGAACTGAAGTCGCTGGGTATCGAACTAATGGTGTCAGTCTGGCCAACCGTGGATAGCCGAACCGAGAGCTATCGGGAGATGCGCGAAAACGGCTGGCTGGTACAAACGGAGCGCGGATTGCCAATTAATATGGATTTCCTCGGCAATACTACTTTCTTTGATGCCACCCATCCGGGTGCCCGCGACTACGTCTGGGGTAAAGCAAAACGCAACTATTACGATAAGGGCGTGAAGCTCTTCTGGCTAGACGAAGCCGAGCCGGAGTTCAGCGTTTACGACTACGATAACTATCGCTACCACGCCGGACCGGTGCTGGAAGTGGGCAATATCTACCCGCGCATGTATGCGAAAACCTTCTTTGACGGCATGAAAGCCGATGGTGAGGATCAGGTGATCAACCTGCTACGCTGCGCGTGGGCGGGCAGCCAACGCTACGGCGCACTGGTGTGGTCAGGTGATATCCACTCATCGTTTCGTTCTCTGCGCAATCAGTTTGCCGCTGGGCTGAATATGGGGATTGCAGGTATCCCGTGGTGGACGACAGATATCGGTGGTTTTCACGGCGGTAACATCCACGACCCACGCTTTCATGAGTTGCTGATTCGCTGGTTCCAGTGGGGTGTGTTTAGCCCGGTGATGCGCCTGCACGGTAACCGCGATCCACAAATTTTACCGGAGCAGCCGTATCGGGACGGGATTGCCCAGTGTCCTACCGGCGCGCCCAACGAGATCTGGAGCTACGGTGATAATGTGTGTGACGTGTTGACGGGTTGCCTGACCCTGCGTGAGAAGCTCAAGCCCTACATCAAAGCGTTAATGACAGAAACGCATAAACACAATACACCGGTAATGCGTACCCTGTTTTTTGAGTTCCCCGATCAGCTAAAAAGCTGGGAAATCACCGACCAGTACTGTTTCGGCCCCGATCTGCTGGTTGCGCCCGTTATGCATGAAGGTATGCGCGAACGCGACGTTTGGTTGCCAGAAGGGGAAACATGGACGGATCTTGCGACCGGCGAGAGCTATCAGGGAGGGCAAACGCTACGCTATGACGCCCCCCTGAACAAAATTCCGGTATTTATCCGCGAAGGCGGGCAGTATCGTAATATGTTGAAACTGTAGTCATAGTCCGGCTGCGGTTAGTACATACACCGCAGCCGGCAACATGAAGGCGTTTAGACCTGTGGCGACTTGAACAGTGCTGAGTAGTTGGCATTGCAAATACGCTGCACCGCCGGATGCTGGATCATCCTCTCCGCGAATATGGCGTGATACTCCTCCATCACATTCTCAACGCGTCCAATTTCAACAATAGAATCATCAGTATAGAAATTGTGTGAATACAGCGTAGGGGCAACGAATATAGCGTTATGCGTTGCGCCAAACGCTTTCATCAGCGCGGCGTCATCAAACTCGCCAAGGATTTCAACGTTCAGTCCTTGTGAGTTAATCCAGTTCAACAGCTTACGTCCAAGCATCGAACGACGACCTGGGATCAGTAATCGACGCTCTTCCAGACAGGCTGGAAACGCTTTCTCAGGCAGCGGCTTGGTGCACCAAAAGCTCACGCTGCATTCGCCAATCCGCACCGAGAAAAGCCCTTCCTGCTGCGTTGAGTCGATCGGGCAATCGGAGATAATCATATCCAGCTTATGCTGGCTGAGCTGCTCCAGCAGCATCTCGTGTGTTGATTCAAAACAACGCAGATGGATTTGCTCGTTCTCAACCACAGCAGCATCCAGCACGCTGCTAACCAGTTGCTTCGATAATGCATCCGCCACGCCGACATCAAACAGCAAATTCGACTCTTTGCGATAGTTCACGATATCCAGCATTTCCTGGCTTAAGGTGAACATTTTATCCGCATAACGAAAAACTAATTCGCCTAACTCGCTGGGTTCCAGCCCTCGCCCCTTACGCTTAAACAACTTCCCTTGTAAGCGTTCCTCAAGCGCTTTGATCTGCCCGGTAATAGTTTGCGGTGTCAGATAAAGCGCTTCTGCGGCACCCACCACCGATCCTTCTTTATACACATGCCAGAAGTAATACAGGTGGTTGTAATTTATATGAGACATACTCTCTCCCTGAAAATTGTCACCAAAGAGTTATCTGCTCAAGCTGACGTATTCAACCGGGTACGCAGCCAGCTATAACCGATAACTGCCGACAACAGTGAACCAATCAGGATCCCCAGTTTTGCCCAGTTAATCAGCTCCGGATCAACATTACCAAACGCCAGGCTGGCGATGAAAATCGACATCGTAAAGCCAATGCCGCACAGAATACCCACCGCCATGATTTGCTGGAAATTCGTGCCTTCAGGTAGTTGTGCCACCTTGAGACGTAATGCCAGCCAACAGAACAGGCTGATCCCCAGCGGCTTACCGATAAGCAGGCCGGCAATAATCCCCAACGGCAGGATGGAGGTCAGCCCGTCCATCGTCACGCCCTGCAGTGGAACGCCCGCATTCGCGAAGGCAAACAGCGGCAGGATCAGATAAGCCACCCACGGATGAAGAACATGCTCCAGTCGCTTCGCGGGTGAACGCCCATGTTTTTCCTTCAGCGGGATGAAGAAACCAACGATCACGCCCGCCAGAGTGGCATGTACGCCGGACTTCAGCACTGCCGTCCATAGCACGACGCCAACCAGAATATAAATACCGGTACGTCTGACACCGCACAGATTCAACACCGCCAGAATGAGAATTGCGAACGCGGCAACCCCCAATGAAAGCAAGGAAAGATCGCTGGTATAGAACAGTGCGATGATCACAATCGCGCCGAGATCGTCGATAATCGCCAGCGCCATCAGGAAGATTTTCAGTGCCAGCGGAACGCGACTACCCAGCAGTGCCAGTACACCGAGCGCAAAAGCGATATCCGTTGCTGCCGGAATTGCCCATCCTTCACGAGTGACAGGGTCGGCATAGTTGAATGCCAGATACAGCAACGCCGGGACAATCATGCCCCCGATAGCGGCAATGATCGGAAACGCCGCCTGACGTAGGCTGGCAAGCGAACCCTGCATTAACTCACGCTTCACTTCCAGACCAATCAACAGGAAAAACACCGCCATCAGCGCGTCGTTGATCCACAGCAGCATATTTTTGTTGATCTCAAGCGCGCCAACCCGCAGTTGGACAGGTGTTTCCAGAAAGGCGTGGTACCATCCACTGGTAACCCCGATATTTGCCATCAGCATAGCGACTACGGCAGCGATGATCAGAATGATGCCTCCCGAGGCGTCGCTACTAAAAAAACGATGCAGATGTTTCACTTTTATTCTCTCTATTGGGTGAATACTTCGTAATTACTATCTTACACCCTCAAAAAGCTCGTTAAAATTAGATTATTCATGATGAATAGATCGGTTTTTCTGAGGTGAAAAGCCCAACAGAACGTTGGGCTGAGAAAAGAAGCATCACTGATGCGTAAGCGTCACTCAGGCATAGAGATTCATTTTGTAAACGCGGAAACTGGTGATGTCATAACGATAGCCTTCTCCATTAACGTCCTCGTTTTTATAGTAGCCAGAGGTCATCGTTGCCTCGAAAAGCACAGTTTTGCTTGCCGGTTCAATCTCTTGCAGAAGCAAATTACCCATCGCTTGATTGCCTTCTTGCGGGTCAACAATATCGCTATCCCCCGGTTGGCAAGAGATAGCCAGACCATTCTCATCAAATGTACAATCGCCGAAGTGCACCACAATATTACCGTTTTGCTGCACTTCTTTCGCGCTCACACAGCTACTATAGCCGCGAGAGCCCAACTCTTTTCCATACTCAAAAGGACGCATGACGGTCATCGTATTCAGGTTAACGATGAAATGCACAACCCGGCTGTAATTATCAGGAGGAAGGAGACTTTTACTGTCATCACGGGAGCGGAAATTACCGTTGTCGAACACCATATATTCGACTATTCCCTGTGCTTCATTTGCTACCTCAACGACGTTGTGCTGACCCCATGACCAAAAATCACGGTCCGCTGCATCCACATCCTCCAGCTTGCTGAAGTCATAAAGAGGAACACCATTACTGTCTACGGGGGTCAGAAGATAAGGCTGATACTCATCCGCCCAATCTTCATGTGTGGACATAATGAACCGTAGTGCTTCGCTTTCCAGATCTATGCCAAAAACCGCACTCTGATGACGCCCCGAAGCAATCAGCAAACTATTCGTTTCATTAACATAGCTTTGGTTGATATGCAGCCAGTCATGAACTGTCGGGTCTTCACCGGGTGCCGTTCCCGTTGGTCGTGCTGTACGGGAGGTATCAAGAATAGCGGCCATATCGTAATAGGCAATTTCCAGCCCAGTAGATAAATCCACAACGGAGACGCCATCTTCATTAGTCTTCAGTGAATCCGGCCTACCCGAGGTATATTCGGAAGGCGCGACGATGGTATTGCTGTCCCATTGCCAAATTGAGTGGTGGAATTGGTTATCCAAAATATAAAAAGTATATAGCCGTCCCATCATGTCGAAGTCATACATCTCAAGATAGGTGTTTTTAGCTTCTGATGTAGCCAGGAAATGACCGTTCTCAATGCGCACCAAATTGAATGATGGGAAGTCTTGTGTCACGTACCAACGCACCACGCCATCCTGATCCAGAGCGTAGTTATAGCGGTCGAAATGCGTAATGAAATAGCAGCCTGGCGCAATCAGGTCGGCGTCAGTCGCCAGTTGAGTCACATTAATAACGGGAAACCCTAGCTGCACATCTGCAGAATCTGTTGCAGGTAAAGGTTGGGTTACAATCGTATAAGTGGCGATAACGACTTTATCAACTGACATAACCAGCTGATTATCGGTATCAGCCACGAGGCCAAGTACAGGCAGCAGATTTGCCCCAACATCCAACGTAAAATCTTGCACCATTTGTCTCGCGCTTTGCGTCAGATCCTGAATTTCCAGCGTTACAATGCGCTCCTCATCACTCCAGACACCAGCATATGCACTTAAAGGTGCTGTGCCATAAGGGTTTAGAACAATGACCGCATTTTCCAGCGTATTCTCATCAGTGATCCGAGCCAGACAATCTTGGTAAACAGCTGTATGACTGAGAACCATCTCATTATTGCTGTCAATCCCCTGATTAACAGCCGGACGAGGTGTCGGCAACTTAATATCCGTAGAAATAATATTTTTCATTATGCGTTTCCAATGTATTCACTTCATCATTCCACAGCGGAACGGCAAAATAAATACACTGGGGATGTATCAATCAGGCAATCAAAAAGCATCAATTGATATCAAAAAATACATTCCGCTATCGCATTATATTTTTATTATACTCAAATTTTAAATAATTCAGTACGACCGTAACATTGGCAGGAGACAGGCGACTAAGCTGAAAGAAAAACGGATGCGTATGCAAAAACTGAATAAATTTAGTGCCACCCGTTAAGGTAGCATGACGTAACATACTCGTTTTTTTATTTCCTGTGAGGTTACACACGCCTTTAGCGTAACCGCGTGTTGAGAAGGCTCGCCAGACATTATTGCGTATTCCGCCACTACGGAACACCCGATATGGAAAGTCTTTATCCGGAGGTAAAACTCCTGTTTCTCTTACAAATGAAATATGACAACGACCTTGCCGCACAGATTGCAGATTAGCCATCATACATCCTCCTAATATAAAACACTCATGATCGATGTAGTGTTGAACATTGAGAGAGTGCTCATCCGTAAGTTCTTTGACTAACTCAAAATGGCGATATGCAGGCAGAACAGGTTTCACCAACATACCTGGATCATTTTTGTACAACGTGGCGGGACCATAGTCGACATCAAATAGGGTATTTCGCCGCATCGTCATGAGTTCTTTGCGCTGGACAAGATGTGCTAACGTGCCTGGAGGCAGACGCTCCTCATAGTCAGAAATATATTGATAATCGTTTTCGACTGGTTGTGATGAATAATTGGTTGTAATAGCGATAACCCTGCCACTGCTCTCTTCTGCCGTGACCAGAACATACAGGCAGTTATCACTGCCGTTATAATTAACCCGAAAAGCACGGGTGCTCATGGCTAAGTCGAATGCAGGAAAAATGAACGCCCGTTCAGCCTGATTAACCTTGCGGGACAATTTTTGTAAGGCGCGATTCAACCCCGTGCTATCTAAAGAAAGCGTCGCTCTGATATCTGCTAATGAAGAGCCGCCCTGGATGAGTTGAACAAGATTGTCCTGACGGGCATCAGCTTTATGTTCGCCCGGCGAAATAAATGTTTTATGGCACTTGAGGCAGTACATTCGCGGCTCTCCCTGAGCGGAAAAACCATATTTTTTCAATGATGAGCTACCACAGCCGGGGCAAGCCTTAATTAATCCTTGCCATGCCCGGTTTACCGACTGTCGGAAGAGATTAAGCGACCGTTCAGAAATGACAGGAAACAAAAAACCACATTCTCTGCATAAAATATCCTTTCCCTGAGATAAATAATCTGGGCTGTTAAGGATGCCCATATTTTTACAGTCGGGCGTTTTACAGGCATCAACATTAATTTTAGAAAACATATTCACTCCCTGCGAATATCACTATCACACAAATATTGTTCTTATCTCGGCTGGTGAAATATTATTATCATAGAGCGTTTTCATTGCGCCCATCGTCGGAGCGGTATGCGCGAAGAAGGCCTTATAACCAGCACATAAATAATTATGATTCGACATATCCGAAACTGAGGGTAAAAAACGATGTTTTGGGCAACCGCCATAGCAGGCAAACTGCCACTGGCAGGAGTAACATTCTTGTGCCATGGTACGGCTTTTATCATTGCCGAATTGCTGATTTTGCTCACTATTGTTCATCGCACGCAACGTTGTATGCTGAATATTCCCCAGTTTGTACTGCGGGTAGACAAAGTGATCGCAATTATACACGTCGCCATTCATCTCCATTGCAAACGCGCTGCCACAGGTAGGTGCAAATACGCACACCTGCGGTGGTAATCCGCACCAGGCCGCCAGCGTTTGTTCAAATATCTGTATACCAATTTTGCCTATATCTTTGCGGATCCAGACATCAAAAATAGCATTGAGAAAATGGCCGAATTCAAGTGAGTCAACGGACCACGGCATCATTTCCGTTTGTTTATCGCTGGGTGCAGCCAACTCAGAATCACTGTTGTCACTACGCCTCTCCACTAATGGAATAAACTGCATATACTGGCTACCTATGCTTTTCAGATATTGGTAAACCTGTAGTGGATGAGACATATTGGTGTGGTTAACCACGGTCAGCGTATTAAACTCAACCCCGTGACGTACCAGGCATTTAATGGCCTGCTCCACTTTCTTATGCGTCGGTTTGCCTGAACGGGTAACTCGCCATTCATCATGTAGCGCAGCATCACCGTCAACAGAAATCCCCACCAGGAAATCATTCTTCTTGAAAAACTCAGCCCATTCATCGTCGATCAAAATGCCATTAGTCTGAAAGGTATTTACTATGGTTCTCCCCTCAGCGTAACGCTGCTGAAGTTCAATCGCCCGCAGGTAAAACCCGCGCCCCATCAGAGTCGGTTCTCCGCCTTGCCATGCAAAAATGACGTCATCCACATCCTGTGCGGCAATGTGTTGCTTGATGAATAATTCAAGCATGTCATCTGACATTCTGTAATTCGCTTTTCTATCCGGATAAAGCATCTCTTTTTCCAGATAAAAACAGTATTTACAGTCCAGATTACATACCGAGCCTGTCGGTTTAATCATGACCTGACAACTTTTCCTTTGCATCACGGAAGTCCATAAATAAAAGAACCCGGCTCAGCATAAAAATACTGAGCCAGGCGGGCATAGCCCTAAGTGGCATACCTAATGTTTCTTATAATTATTCAATTAGCCCCAGGTGACTGGCGTTGGCTTGTCACCGCGAGCTTTCATCAGCGAATCGTTGTCAATATCCTGTTTGTATTTCAGGAACTTGCCATACAGTTGTTTCTCGACTTCAGGTTGTTTGCCAATCTGATTAAGAGTTTCAAAGCGATCTTTTTTCAGGTTGTAGAGGTATTTCGGTTTATTTTCACGATCGATAATCATCTTCCAGTCGCCATCACGGATCGCCCATTCGTCAGTAGGATCATCCTGGAACGGCATATCAATGCCAAAAATAAGTGGCTTCTGACGCTCTAACGTTTTCTGTTCCAGTAATGGAACCAGAGACTGCCCATCGTAAGTACGATCTGTTGGCAGTTTAAAATTCATCATGTTTGCTAACGTCGGCATCCAATCAAGGCCATAAACAGGCGTATCCGTTACCATCCCCTGCGGAATATGTTTACCGTACTTGATGATTGCCGGAACACGAATACCACCTTCCCATAAGTTGTCTTTACGACCGCGAAGCCCATCCGTTTCACCCGCCAGGTTCAGTTCATATACTTTACGAGCCTCGCGTGTCACTGGGCCGTTATCACTGGTGAAAATGACAATGGTGTTATCTTCTTCACCCATTGCCTTGATCTTATCCATAACTTTACCGACCTGAGCATCCATATAGCTGATGTTCGCGTAGTATTCACCCGTTCCGCGCCACGGCTTATCCGCCCAGTCGCCATAAAACAGATCCGGATGCTGTTTCTGGTAAGCGCTCATATATTGCGAATACATGTCGAGATACTTTTTCGGCGAGGCCAGCGGGCTGTGAACTTCCGTGAACGCGACATATAAGAAGAACGGTTTGTCGTCTTTCTTGTTATCCAGCCAGTTGACGACTTCAGAACTGACAAGCTCGCCGCTAAACGTTTCCGCTCTGCCAATGGGTTTGCCATTACGCACAAATCCCGTCGGGTGCACCATGCCATAGCGTGGGCGTTCTTTTGCATTATCCAAGGTGGAGTCGGTAACAAATCCAGCCGCATTCACCAAACCATAGTCAAACCCCATGTCCTTCGCCTGCGGTTGATCGGTGCGATCGCCCCCGGCATTCAGGTGCAATTTCCCCATCATCGCCGTGTCATACCCCTGTTGCTTTAACAGGTTGGCAATCGTCAGTTCATTTCGTCCCAACGCGACATCTTTGCCTTCAGGGATCCAGGAACGGATCCCTGTACGGAATGGCATTCGTCCGGTCAACAGCCCGGCACGAGAAGGGGAACATAGCGGAGCGGGCGCGTAATAATCCGTAAATCTCACCCCCTCCTGAGCCAGTTTGTCGATATTCGGCGTTTTAACTATTTGGTGCCCATAAACAGCCAGATCGCCATAGCCTAAATCGTCTGCAAGTATGATGACTAAGTTAGGACGTTTATCCGCAGCTGCCTGCGCGGTAGACGATACGCTTCCGGCACATAAGGCCAGTCCGATCATACTGGCAACAACAGTTCTTTTCATTTCAACTCCTTTGAATTATCACATCACCAATTACGCAATAGACTTGCCAAAAGGCTTAATATTTTCGGTTGATTTCTGGCACTCACTATTACATCAGCATGCAATAAAGAGCGATTGTAAAAATAAAGGAATATATATTCATATATATTATATTAATAATGAAAACGTCACTCTCACTTATATAAACCAACCAGAAAAGTCTATTAAAAAGCCGCACAACAACAAGTGACGGAGATCTCAAATACCTCCGCTACCCTCTCTATCTCTCGTTAATGTCAGCATATGTTGCTTTCCTGACACTAAGTAACTAATAGCGAAGAAATCATACAAAAAAGAATATTGCGAACATCGATAAAAAAATATTCACGTTACTTCCGTAACACGCCTTATATTAAAAAAAACATAAAGTTAGCATTAAAAAAACAACATCGCCCGACACTTTCCAGAATTAATATGCGAACACTGGTATTTTTGCGACATCTATCACTCACGAACAAAACATCAACCAATAGACTTCCATTTTTTCGAAAGCATTACCCTTTGTTATTGTCTTTATCTCATGGAGCTGAGCATGAACAAAAAATATATTAATAGCCTACTTAGTGCATGCCTTATCTTATCCTGTTTTAATGGTCATTCAGCCGAACTAAAACGCGTATATGGAAAAATTAGTCTCGGGTATGGTGACTGGAATAAAGGTTTTGTAAACGTCGATCGTGGCGAAGTATGGAAAGCGGTAGCCGATTTTGGTGCCGTTTTCGACAGAGGCGAATTTGCATCTTTTTATGAGATGAATGTGCTTAACCACCCAGTAGAAGGACGTAACCATGTCACGCAATTCTTAGGTCATTATCGTCCGATTGAGGGTTCTGATTTTACGGCAATGATGAAACTCTATATGTCGATGGAAAACAAATTTGGCGATGAGCTGAATATGATGTATGGCATTGGCTATTTAGGATTGGTTGAAAAATCCTGGTTTATCAAGCCGTATCTAGCTATTCATAATTTATCTAACGACTACAATTCCAAAACCTACGGACAAGCAACAGGTTTTAACGGCTATGTTGCTGGTTGGGTAGCAGCCTATAATTTTGAACTTTTTAATGAGCGTTTTGCCATTTCTAACTGGAATGAAATTGAGTTCGATCGTAACGATGCCTATGCAGAGCAGCAAGGCGGTGATACTGGTTTAAACGGCGCACTCACCTTCACCTGGAAATTTATGCCCAGATGGACAGCCTCAGTATCCTATCGCTATTTCAATAATAAGCTGGGATACGACGGTTATGGTGACCGTATGAATTACCTGATTGGTTTCGAGTTTTAATTCTTATCAATCTAGTAAATATAACACTTACATGTGTTCTCCTGATGTGCATCCAATATGGCATGGATGTATTGTGATGTTATTCTTTAATGTAGCGCAAATGGATGGGTAATATGAAACAGAAATTTTCGGTATCTCTACTTTCACTCTGCATAGGTCTGTCTTCTGCAATCTCTTTATCAGCAAATGCCAGAGATATCACTATTTATTACACTAACGACTTACATGCCCATGTAACGCCGGAAATTATTCCTTATGTATCTAAGACACGTCCGGTGGGCGGTTTTGCACCTATTTCAAAAATCGTCAAAGATGCAAAAGCGAATGAAAAAGATGTATTTTTCTTTGATGCGGGCGATTATTTCACGGGACCATTTATCAGTACGCTGACTAAAGGCGAAGCCATTGTTGATATTTTAAACACAATGCCTTATGACGCCGTTTCTGTCGGTAACCATGAATTCGATCATGGACATGAGAATCTGATAAAGCAACTGAGCAAGATGAAATTCCCGGTACTATTGGATAACGTCTTTTACAGCGGCACGGATACTCCGTTAATTAAAGATCCGTATACCATTGTAGAAAAAGACGGGTTAAAAATCGGCGTCATCGGCATGCATGGCGTTTCTGCATTCTATGAAGCTATTGCCGCTGGTGTACGTGAAGGCGTTGACTGTCGTGATCCTATTCCTTATGTGAAAAAACAGCTGGAAGAATTAAAAGGTAAAGTTGACCTAACCGTTCTGCTTGCCCACGAAGGCGTGCCGGGTATGCAGTCCAGCGCGGGCGAGGCTGATGTAGCCCGTGCGCTGAAAACTGACGTTGAGATGGCTAAATCACTTGAAGGCTATGGCCTTAACGTTCTGATTACCGGCCATGCGCACAAAGGTACGCCAGAGCCGATTAAAGTTGGCGAGACCCTAGTCGTTTCCACCGATGCTTACACTATTGAATTAGGTAAGCTGGTGCTTGACTGGAACCCGAAAACTAAGAAAGTGGACAGCTATAACGGCAAGCTAATCACAATGTATGCCGACACTTATAAGCCGGATCCTGAAACGCAGGCTAAAATTGACGAATGGAATCAAAAAGTTAAGAAAATTACCGATGAAGTGGTCGCTCACTCTCCAGAAATACTGACCCGTTCTTACGGCGAATCCGCGCCAACCGGCAATTTAATCACCGACGCGTTGATGGCAACTGTTCCTTATGCCGACGCCTCTTTCTATAACGCTGGTGGGATCCGTACCGAACTGCCGAAAGGCAACATCACCTATGGCGATGTGCTGAGTATGTATCCGTTCACCAATGATGTAATGAGCATGGAAATCAGCGGTAAAGATCTGAAATCCATTATGTCACACGCAGCCGATCTGAAAAATGGCACTCTGCACGTATCGAAAACAGTACAGTTTAAATATGACAGCACCAAACCACTAGGCCAGCGTATTGTCGAATTTGATATCAAAGGCAAATCGGTAGAAGACAATAAGCTCTATACCGTCGCGCTAGATTCATTCATCGGTAAAGGCGGTGGCGGATTTACTTTCACGAAAGGGAAAAATATCAAATATATCGGAATACAAACAGCACCAGCGATTGTTAACTATATGAAGAAGGTCAATAATATTCAGCCTGATCACACAATGCGTGTTGATGATATCAGCAAATAACGATTAATTTATCTCATATTTAAACTCAATGCGGTCACATAAGTGGCCGCATTGTTTTATCATTGGTTAAAATAATGGAAGCTTATAAACTCTAAAAGCTGAGATATCATAGCGATAATCATCACCATTTACTTCAGCATTTTTATAATAACCTGACGTTACCGTCGCTTCAAACAGAAGCTGTTTCGTCTGTTTATTGATCTCTTGTAATACCAACATCCCCAGTGCCTGGCTTCCATCCTGTGGATCCACAATATCACTGTATCCCGGTTGGGCAGATAGAGGACGACCATTTTCATCCATAGTACTTGCACCAAAATGGATGACCAGATTACCATTGTTCAATAAATGCTTGGCGCTAACAAAACTGCTGTAGCCCCTGCTCCCGACCTCATCTTTCCCATATTCATACGAGCGTGTTACCGTCATCGTATTTAAATCAATTTTAAACTGAACTACCCGGCTAAAGTTGTCAATTGGCAACAAGCTACTGGCATCGTCTCGAGAACGATAATTTCCATTGTCAAAAACTAAGAACTCCAGAATACCGCTCTCGGCATTTGGAATCTCTACAATATTATGCTGTCCCCATGTCCAAAAGTTACTATTTGCTGAATCAATCCCATCTTGCGTCGAAAAATCGAATAGGGGATTTCCAGACTCATCGACTGGAGTAAGCAAGTATTGTGCAAAATCAGCCCCCCACCCCTCGTGATCAGCCATAATAAAACGTAATTGGCCAGAGTCGACATCAACACCGAAAACAGCACTCTGGTGACGCCCGGATGAAACTAATAAGTTATTGGTAGTATTAATATAACTTTGGTTAATATGTAGCCAGTCATCCATTGTTGCTGATTGACCTGGCGCACTCCCTGATGGACGTGGGGCTCGTGAATAATCCATTACTTTTAGCATGTCGTAGTATGCAACTTCAAACCCTGTTGTTAGATCGATAATAGAGACACCGTCTTTACCAGTTGAATAATCATCCGGACGACCATTACTGTACTCAGACGGGGCAATGGCAAGACTTCCATTTAATGGTAGGATGGAATGATGAAACTCATTATCAAGTAAATAAACGGTATATACTCGGCCCATAACATCAAATTCATACATATCTAAACAGTGATTAATGCCTTGGGATGTCGCCAAAAAATGACCGTTATCCATCCGCACAAAATTATAGGAAGGGATATCTTGCGATACATACCAACGTACTATTCCGTTTTGATCAAACGCCAAATTGTAACGATCAAAATATGTTGAGAAGTAAAGTCCATCAGCTATCAATGATGGGTCTTCAACACTGTGAGTTACAGTAATGATGGGGAAACCAAGATTAATATCAGCAGAGTCAGATGGAGGTAAAGCGGCAGGTGTCACTATATATTGGCCAACAATCTGCGACTCTAACATTAATGTGATTACATTATCCTCTCCGGAAATCAAGCCTGATACAGGGATTAGGTTTGTACCATTTTGAGCTGAGTATATCCACGATAAAATAACATTATTGCCATTACGATCCTGGACACTAATAGTCAAATCTTCATTCTTATTTGCCCAAACGCCCAAGTAAAGAGTTAAAGGAGCTGTATCATATGGATCTAAAGTAATTAATGCATTGCTATAACTATTATTTTCTGTAACTGCGGAGAATAAACCTTGGTAGATTGCATTATGCGCAAGCACCATCGTGTTATTAACATCAATTTTTTGATTAACAGGAGGACGAGGAGCGGGGTGCTTTAAAAATAAATTATTAATGTTCATATTATTACCTTTTAAAAATATTTTATTTAATGTCGATAATATAGTCCCGACACATTTAAAATATTGATAAAAGAACTGCAGTACAAATCAGTAAATATAAAAAATAATTTATGATATTTTTAATATGGAAATGGATATTTTGTGACCCTAACACTATATATAGATATAGCATCATTAGATACGATGATAAACATTTCAGCATGAATTTCTTATAAACAATGCCATCCGACCTATGCCAGACAACTTCCCCCTCTTATCGCACACCACCAAATGCCAGATGAATACTTAAAAGTCCATTTAAGTGGGAATTCATAATTGCTAAATAAGTACTTTTTTTTGTGAAACAGGTCTTTTTTACATTTAATAAAAACATATTCATATTGAATCACAGGAAGTTAATATTTATTCTTTCCTGACATATCAACTAATATCTGGTATATAAATGACCATCTACATCATTAAAAACTGTTGTATATATGATAACATCAATCATGAGTTAAAAAGTAGAGATGGAACGAGAACTGTAAAGCTTACGTACATGCGCTCCAGATGTTTAGATTTCATACTCACCCATACTCAAGAGCTTGTTATCAGAAAAAACCAAATCTCAATGGCATTATGGGAGGAACGAAGCGAATTTATAAGTGACGCAAACTTAACTCAGCTGTTTTATCTGGTCAGAAAAGACCTCAGAATATTTGGGATTGATGACTTATTTATTACAATACCCAGACAAGGAATAAAGATTAACGATAACATAGAGATTAAGCATGTTGAAAACAACAAAAATATCAATCAAAAAAAATATATCCACTATATAATATTAGGTTTAATTATCCTTACTATCACCTGTGTAGCAAATTTATTTTACCTCCCATAGGATGAGAATGCCCACGGATGGGCATTACTAATCATTTAACAAAAATTTGCGTGATTTTGGTCTTCAATATTTTCAATACAGGTCCAGCAAAAACACCGCCAAGTCCTGACAATATGAGTATCATATTAGTGCTGTAGCCTTTATCAATAGCAATACCTGAAAGCAAAAAACCAGAAAAACATGATATGATAACTTGTTTTAAACATCCTTTGATATTTTTATGTATTCGACCTCTACTTTCTCTCAAGAGATAACTGACTACTCCCCCCCATGCACTAACGACTATAACAGCAAGAATAATCTCAAATTCTATAATAGCCCGTTGAGCAGGTTCAGAACTGATTACCATGGACATAATAAATTCCTTATCATTTTATAGGTGAATATATGGACTGCAGCCTCATAATCCATTCTCGAAGTATGTCGTAATATTTATTCTTTTTATATAACGAAGCATAAACAGGCAGCATTTTAAAAATAAAATCATCAGGCAATGTTAATATTTTTATACTATACCCCATTATCTCCTTAAAAAAAGAAGCTAACGTAATGGGAATAATACAAATCATATTTGTATTTTCTACTATATTCATCAGGCCTAACATTGAGTCACTACGATAACCTACTTTACGAACTAATTTAAATTCGGCATTGTTTTTATAAAGAGAAAATTCTTCCATTAGTTCTTGAGAAAAGATATCTGATTGATATACGGCATGTGGAAAAGAATAATAGTGGTGTGGTAACAACTCATCCAAAGTTGATAGCGGACTACTTACACCACAAACACAAACGTAATCCCTAAACACATCAATGAGATGTACTTCAATATCAGATCGTTGTGGTGGGGAAAGATTAATAAGTATATCTCCCGTACCAGATGATAACATACTGGCTAAATTAACTTTACTATTTTTATTAACTGAGTAATGATTTATTGTATATTTTTTGGTTAGCTCAGAGCTTTTAATAAAACATGAAAGATAATAATTTTCGACAATATCGCTGCCTAATAATGTTATAACATGGGATTCATTATTATCATTTGAGAGAGAGTATGTATCGTTAATAATATGCAGGACATGACTATACGATTTATAGAGTTCTAATCCTTTTTTCGTCGGTGTCAGTCCCATCTGGGTTCTTTCAAAGAGCTTAAAAGAATAAGTGTTTTGCAGGCGATTCAATGCTTGAGAAATTGCTGCTGGAGTTAGCGACAACCTATCAGAAGCTCTGGAAGCGTTTCCTGATTCAACTACAGCATTAAATATCTTAATTAAATTAAAGTCGAAATTACAATGTTGATCAAGTGTCCTGTTCATTTATACCTCCTATTATGCTGAGAAACAAAATAAGAGAAAACCTTTATCTTAGAAAATCATTTCTCATCATCTCTCCTGAATTCTCTTTTTTATACGTATAGTTAGCCAGTGGTTTCTGGTCTTCTATAGTCAAATAAAAAGCCCTGGATTTTACAATCCAGGGCTTTTAAACGATTTAGCACTAATTATTAGCGTGTCAAATCGTCAAAGAATTTCTTCACGCCGTCGAAGAAGCTTTTGGAACGCGGGCTGTTTTGTTCGCCCGTCGGGCCACCAAAACTATCCTGCAGGTCTTTCAGCAGCTGTTTCTGCTTATCGTTCAAACCCACTGGGGTTTCAACCACAACGCGGCACAGCAAATCGCCCTGGGCACCACCGCGCACCGACTTAACGCCTTTACCGCGCATACGGAAAAGTTTACCGGTTTGCGTTTCACCAGGTACTTTTAATTTCACGCGGCCATCGAGCGTCGGGACTTCAATCTCGCCGCCCAGCGCAGCCATCGCAAAGTTGATCGGCACTTCACAGTACAGGTTATTGCCTTCACGTTCGAAAATCGGGTGCTGTTTCACCTGCACCTGAACGTACAAATCGCCTGCCGGCGCACCATGCTCGCCCGCTTCGCCTTCACCAGACAAACGGATACGGTCGCCGGTATCAACCCCTGCCGGAATTTTAACGGACAGCGTTTTGCTCTTCTCAACGCGGCCATGCCCGTGGCATTTGTTGCATGGATCTTTGATCAGCGTACCGCGGCCCTGACAGTGTGGACAGGTCTGCTGTACAGCAAAAAAGCCCTGGCGCATCTGCACCTGACCGGAACCGTGACAGGTCGGACAGGTCTGCGGCTGAGTCCCTGATTTCGCGCCGCTGCCGTGGCAAACGTCACACTCTTCCAGCGTAGGAATACGGATCTCTTTGGTGACGCCACGCACAGCTTCTTCCAGAGAGAGATCCATGTTGTAACGTAAATCCGCACCACGTGAGGCGCGCTGACGGCCACGACCACCGCCAAAGATATCGCCAAACACGTCACCAAAGATATCGCTGAAGTCAGCACCGCCGCCGAAACCGCCGCCGCCACCCATACCGCCTTGCTCAAACGCAGCATGGCCGTACTGATCGTAAGCCGCACGCTTTTGCGCATCGGTCAGGATCTCGTAGGCTTCTTTGATCTCTTTGAATTTGGCTTCGGCCTCTTTATCACCCTGGTTACGGTCCGGGTGAAATTTCATGGCCAGGCGCTTATAGGCCTTTTTGATTTCACGCTCTTCCGCAGTTTTGGAAACGCCCAAAATCTCGTAATAGTCTTGCTTTGCCATTGGTTTTTTTAAGCCCCTTAACATACGAGCACGGGCGAAGAGGAAACCTCTACGCCCGTGCCGATTAACTACCCTGCATCAGGGCGATTATTTTTTGTCTTTCACTTCTTCAAACTCAGCGTCAACAACGTCGTCATCTTTCGCGTTGTTTGCAGAAGCATCAGCTGAACCCGCCTGCTGCTGTGCGTGCTGCTGCTGCGCGATTTCCATCAGTTTCTGGGAAACCTGCGCCAGAGCCTGCATTTTCGCTTCGATATCTGCTTTGTCTTCGCCTTTCAAAGACGTTTCCAGTGCAGTCAGAGCGGACTCGATAGCAGTTTTGTCGTCAGCCGGCAGTTTATCGCCTGCTTCTTCAACCTGCTTGCGAGTGCTGTGCAGCAGATGGTCACCCTGGTTACGGGTCTGAACCAGCTCTTCAAACTTACGGTCAGATTCTGCGTTCGCTTCTGCTTCGCGAACCATTTTCTGAATTTCTTCTTCGTTCAGACCAGAAGAAGCCTTGATGGTGATCTTCTGCTCTTTACCGCTGTTTTTGTCTTTCGCAGAAACGTGCAGGATACCGTCGGCATCGATATCGAAGGTGACTTCGATCTGCGGCATACCGCGCGGTGCCGGGCTGATACCATCCAGGTTAAACTGACCCAGATCTTTGTTATCAGCCGCACGTTTACGTTCACCCTGCAGCACATGGATGGTCACCGCAGACTGGTTGTCTTCAGCGGTAGAGAACACCTGGCTGTGCTTGGTCGGGATAGTGGTGTTTTTCGCGATCAGCGGAGTCATCACGCCGCCCATGGTTTCGATACCCAAAGACAGCGGGGTAACGTCCAGCAGCAGCACGTCTTTAACATCACCGGTCAATACACCACCCTGAACAGCAGCACCGATAGCAACGGCTTCGTCCGGGTTAACGTCTTTACGTGGCTCTTTACCGAAGAACTCAGCAACTTTCTTCTGCACCATCGGCATACGTGTCTGACCACCGACCAGGATAACGTCCTGAACGTCGGAAACAGACAGACCCGCATCCTGCAGAGCAACTTTCAGCGGCTCGATAGAACGGTTAACCAGGTCTTCTACCAAGCTTTCCAGTTTCGCACGGGTCACTTTGATGTTCATGTGTTTCGGACCAGACGCATCTGCAGTGATGTACGGCAGGTTAACGTCGGTCTGCTGCGCAGAAGACAGCTCAATTTTCGCTTTTTCTGCGGCTTCTTTCAGGCGCTGCATTGCCAGCGGGTCGTTACGCAGATCAATGCCCTGATCTTTCTTAAATTCGTCAACGAGGTAGTTGATCATACGGCTATCGAAGTCTTCACCACCGAGGTGGGTATCACCGTTGGTTGCCAGAACTTCGAAGGTTTTTTCACCGTCAACTTCGTCGATTTCGATAATAGAGATATCGAAAGTACCACCACCGAGGTCGTAGACCGCGATAGTACGGTTGCCGACTTCTTTATCCAGACCGTAAGCCAGCGCGGCTGCGGTCGGTTCGTTGATGATACGTTTGACTTCCAGACCTGCGATACGACCGGCGTCTTTAGTTGCCTGACGCTGAGCATCGTTGAAGTAAGCAGGTACGGTGATAACCGCTTCAGTTACCGGCTCACCCAGGTAATCTTCAGCCGTTTTCTTCATTTTTTTCAGCACTTCAGCAGAAATCTGCGGCGGTGCCAGTTTCTGACCTTTTACGTCAATCCATGCATCACCGTTGTCAGCACCGATGATTTTGTACGGCATGATAGCTTCATCACGCTGCACTTCTTCGTCCTGGAAGCGGCGGCCAATCAGGCGTTTAATCGCAAACAGGGTGTTTTGCGGGTTTGTCACTGCCTGACGTTTAGCCGGCTGACCAACCAGAGTTTCACCATCCTGGGTATAAGCAATGATAGAAGGCGTGGTGCGATCGCCCTCGGCGTTCTCCAGCACACGTGCAGTAGTGCCATCCATAATCGCTACACAAGAGTTGGTAGTACCCAGGTCGATACCAATAATTTTACCCATCTAAACGTCTCCACTAAAAATTCTGTCATCAGGTGGTTGTGAATCTGTAATAAGGGCGAAACGTGCGGTTTCAACTACCCTGAATCGTTTTTTTTCAGACTCACCACTGCGGTTGTCTACAAGATGGGGTCGTAACCCACGTCATCAAGGGGGGCATGCAAATTTTTTTTAGCCCAATCGTAATAAAATGAGAGAAAACGGGTAGAAAAGCAGGAAAGCCAATAGTCACAGCCCCCAAATAATTCACTGAACCAATATTATAAATACCAGCCATTCACCTTAAAATTGTAATAAAAAGAAAAGATTACAAACATGAACTGTTTTTCCAACGGCGGTATTATGGTGACTGGCAATCAACTTTTGAACCCGTCAAAGAGAAATTTCATGAAATCCATGTTAACCCTTCCCGCCAGCCTGCTGATGGGTCTGTTGCTGAGCAGCGCTGCACATGCTAACGATCATAAAGTCCTGGGAATGATTGCTATGCCCAGAAATGCAACCAACGATCTCACGCTAAGAATTCCCGTTTGTCGCGTGGTGAAGCGTATTCAGTTGGCGGCAGATCGTGGCGATATCAAACTAAATGGCGCTTCCGTTTATTTTAAAGCCGCGCGCATGTCCAGACAGAGCCTGAACGTCCCTTCCTCTATCAAAGAGGGGCAGACAACCAGTTGGATCAACATCAATAGCGACAACGACAATAAACGCTGCGTGTCCAAAATCACCTTCTCTGGCCAGTCAGTCAATTCATCCGACATGGCGACATTAAAAGTCATTGGTGATGACTAACCTCCCCCCACCTTTCAGCCATGATAATTATCACTGGGGAAAAAAATTCATTTTCCCCTCATCAGATCATAGACAGCCCCCTCTCCCCTGATTATCATGCCGCGCCCCGAAGACAGTGATCGTTATTCGGGGAAACTATTTCACCATTCAATCAATGATGATTTTGAGGAATTATGGGCAACACTAAGTTGGCTAATCCGGCACCGCTGGGCCTGATGGGCTTTGGCATGACCACCATTCTGCTTAACCTGCATAACGCGGGTTTCTTCGCCTTTGACGTTATTATTCTGGCGATGGGAATTTTCTACGGCGGTATCGCGCAAATTTTTGCCGGACTGCTGGAGTATAAAAAAGGCAACACCTTCGGTTTAACCGCCTTTACCTCCTACGGCTCTTTCTGGCTGACGTTGGTTGCGATCCTGATCATGCCGAAAATGGGCCTGGCAGATGCAACAAATGGTCAATTCCTGGGCGTGTATCTGGGTCTGTGGGGCGTGTTCACGCTGTTCATGTTCTTCGGTACGCTGAAAGCTGCTCGCGCGTTGCAGTTTGTCTTCCTGAGCCTGACCGTGTTGTTCGCCCTGCTGGCTGTGGGCAATATTGCGGGTAACGAAGCGATTATCCACGTTGCTGGCTGGGTTGGCCTGGTGTGTGGCGCAAGCGCCATTTACCTGGCGATGGGTGAAGTGCTGAACGAACAGTTTGGCCGCACCATCCTGCCGATTGGTGAAGCGCACTAATCTGCCGTTATCCCCCCGTAAGGGGGGATAATCCCTACAGACGCTGTAATTCTCCCTCAACGTCTGTATCACGATGATAAATACCCTGTCGCAGCCAAATCCCCAGCCCTAACCCCACCAGCGAAAGCGCCAGTACGTACCAGGCCGGAGCCATTGGTGACACGCTCATCAACATCGTTACCGCGATCGGCGTCAAACCACCGAAAATGGCATACGAGACGTTATAGGAAAAGGAGATACCGGTAAAACGGACCTCCGCCGGAAACGCCCGCACCATCACGTAAGGCACTGCGCCGACCACGCCAACGCACAACCCGACCAGACCGTACAACGGGAACAGGTACTCGGGATGAGTGCCGGTCAGGTGATAGAAAAACCAGCTCGAACAAGCCAGCAGCAGGCTACCAACAATAAAGGTTTTGCTGGCGCCCACTCTGTCGACCACAAATCCAGCCAGCAGGCACCCGATGCACAGCATAATAGTGGCAACGCTGTTGGCCTGTAAGGTCAGCGCAGGGGCAAAACCATACTGTTTTTGCAGCCAGACGGGGGACATCAGGATCACCACCACAATCCCAGCGGAGAGCAGCCAGGTCAGTAACATCGAAATGACCACCGCTTTTTTATGTTTGCTCACCACCGATTTTACCGGTAGCTCATGCGCCAACGCTTTGCGCTGTTGCATTTCGAGGAAGATGGGGGTCTCCTGCAGCCAGCGGCGCAGATACATTGCCACTAGCCCAAACGCGCCCCCCAGCAGGAAAGGAATACGCCAGCCGTACTCATGTACCGCCTGCTGCGTCAGGCTGGTATTCACCAACGTGGCCACTACCGAGCCCAGAAGAATACCCACCGTTAATCCGGCGGTCAGCGTTCCGCAGGCAATGCCGATACGGCGCTCCGGGACGTGTTCGGCAACAAACACCCACGCTCCCGGCACTTCTCCCCCTATCGCTGCACCCTGCAAAATACGCATCAATAGCAGCAACAACGGGGCCAGTATCCCCATCGAGGCATAAGTCGGCAGCAGGCCTATCGCCAGCGTTGGTATCGCCATTAGCAAAATGCTCAGAGTGAACATTTTCTTACGCCCGACCAAATCGCCAAAATGCGCCATGATGATGCCGCCCAGCGGACGCGCCAGATAGCCTGCGGCAAAAATACCGAAGGTTTGCACCTGACGTAGCCATTCTGGGATGTCTGCGGGGAAGAACAGTTCACCCACAACAGCGGCAAAGAAGACAAAAATAATGAAATCATAAAACTCAAGCGCCCCACCGAGAGCAGCGAGCGAAAGGGTTTTATAATCCTGGCGATTCAGTGGTCGAGAATGTTGTGACATAGCAAACCATGCGTCAGTGGAGTGATTGAACGTGTCTGTCGATACATGTAAAACAAAAATTACTATATCGTAAACAATTCAATACTCCACCAGCATTACTCTTTATGTCACGAAAAGGCTACTTTCAGGCATTTGTATCGCGTATCGCGCTTTTCGGTCTAAAAGATGCTACCACTGTCGGGGCAGTTTCCACATACGGCCCATCCAATAACTGTATACAATACGGTACACTTGCAAAAATACCCGCCACGATAACCTTACCGTCGGCGTCTTTCACACCTTCCAGCGTTTCTTTAATCGATTTTGGCTGGCCTGGCAGGTTCAGGATCAGCGCCTGCTTGCGAATAACCCCAACCTGACGCGAGAGGATCGCCGTCGGCACAAAGTGCAGGCTTATCTGGCGCATTTGCTCACCAAAGCCAGGCATCTGCCTGTCGGCTACGGCAAGCGTTGCATCAGGCGTCACGTCGCGACGAGCCGGGCCGGTGCCGCCGGTGGTCAGCACCAGGTGGCAACTCATTTCATCAACCAGTTCGCACAATGTTTGTTCAATGATGGCCTGCTCATCCGGGATCAACCGGGTTTGCAGTTCAAAAGGGGTTGTCAGGGCGGACGCCAGCCACTCTTCGAGCGCAGGGATACCCTTATCCTGATAAACGCCGCTGGAGGCACGGTCAGAAATAGAAACTAAGCCAATGCGTAAAGTGTTCATGATTATTCCGTTTAAACAGTCTCGTTAAACAGAATGATACACTGCGAAGGGAAGGACAGACAGGTTTCAGAAGAGGTAGCGTGACCCTTGTCAGGGCCACGCGCTAATGATTACAGCAGATCGCCGATCATTTTTTCCAGTTTGCCCTGGTCTACAGCAAACTTACGGATACCGTCCGCCAGTTTGTCTACAGCCATCGGATCCTGGTTATGCTGCCACAGGAACTCAGCTTCAGTGATACGCGCAGGACGCGCTTTCACTTCGCCAGAGAAGGACAGTTTACGCTCGAGAGCGCCTTCGCTTTCCGCCAGCTCTTTCAGCAGTGCCGGAGCAATCGTCAGACGATCGCAGCCCGCCAGCTCAATGATTTCGCCGATGTTACGGAAGCTTGCACCCATCACTACAGTTTCATAACCGTGCTGTTTGTAGTACTCGTAGATTTCCGTGACAGAAACGACGCCCGGATCTTCTGCCGGTGCGTACTCTTTCTTGTCAGTATTGGTTTTGTACCAGTCCAGAATACGGCCAACAAACGGAGAAATCAGGTACACGCCTGCTTCTGCACATGCACGCGCCTGCGCAAAGGAGAACAGCAGAGTCAGGTTACAGTTGATGCCTTCTTTTTCCAGCTGCTCCGCAGCACGGATACCCTGCCAGGTAGAAGCCAGTTTGATCAGAATGCGATCGTTGCTAATGCCAGCATCGTTGTACAGCTTGATCAGGCGTTTTGCTTTCGCGATAGACGCGTCGGTGTCGTAAGACAGACGAGCGTCAACTTCAGTGGAGATACGACCCGGGACCAGTTTCAGGATCTCCAGACCGATGTTTACCGCTAGTTTGTCGGTCGCGTCGACAACCTGCTGCGCGCGGTCGTTGCTCTGCTGCTTAGCCCAGGCTACAGCGTCATCAATCAGCTTGCGGTATTCCGGGATCTGCGCTGCGTTAAGAATGAGAGAAGGGTTAGTTGTGGCATCCTGAGGCTGATACAGCTTCATTGCCGCGATGTCTCCGGTGTCGGCCACTACTGTGGTGAACTGACGAAGGGAGGTCAATTTGTCCGTCATGATAGCGATTCTCTTTAAACAGCTTGTTAGGGGGATGTAACCGATCTTCCCTGATGATAGCACGACGCACTCTCAGCGCAACCGCCGGGATTGTCCGACCAGCCGCTCAGTCCTGATTACGCATCTCAAAGCCGGTGATGCGCAATTAAGGATATACCCATAGTTATGATAAACTCCCGCAATCAATCTCATCACAAGGTATATACTGTTCGATTATTGGTAGCGCTTACACGGGATTATTCGCGCTTACCGGCATCAACAAGAGGGATGTTAATGCCTGATTTTTTATCATTTATTAATGAGGTGCTCTGGGGTTCGGTGATGATCTACCTCCTGCTTGGCGCAGGATGCTGGTTCACCTGGCGTACAGGGTTCGTTCAGTTTCGCTATCTTCGCCAGTTTGGCAAAAGTCTTAAAAACAGCATCAGCCCGCAGCCGGGCGGCTTAACTTCCTTTCAGGCTCTGTGCACCAGTCTCGCCGCGCGTATTGGCAGCGGAAATCTGGCGGGCGTGGCTCTGGCGATCGCTGCCGGCGGTGCGGGAGCCGTTTTCTGGATGTGGGTTTCCGCAGTCATTGGGATGGCGACCTCGTTTGCTGAATGCTCACTTGCTCAACTGTATAAAGAACGCGATAACAAGGGACAGTTTCGCGGTGGCCCTGCGTGGTATATGGCACGTGGGCTGGGCATGCGCTGGATGGGCGTTTTGTTCGCTATCTTTTTACTCATTGCCTATGGTCTGATTTTCAACAGCGTCCAGGCGAATTCAGTCTCGCGTGCGCTGGAGTTTGCTTTTGACATCCCACCGCTTGTGTCCGGTATCTCATTGGCGTTGCTGTCTTTGCTGGTTATCGTCGGCGGCATTAAAGGCGTTGCCCGCCTGATGCAATGGTTCGTTCCATTAATGGCCCTATTATGGGTAAGCTGCAGCATCATTATCTGCCTGTGGCATATTGGACAGATCCCTGAGGTCATCGTCACCATTGTGAAGAGCGCGTTTGGCTGGCAGGAAGCCGCCGCCGGTGCGGCCGGGTATACGCTAAGCCAGGCTATTGCCAGCGGCTTTCAACGCGGTATGTTCTCTAATGAGGCCGGAATGGGTTCAACCCCTAACGCTGCCGCAGCCGCCGCGTCATGGCCTCCACATCCTGCCGCCCAGGGCATTGTCCAGATGATTGGCGTGCTGGGTGATACGTTGGTTATCTGTACGGCTAGTGCAATGATTATTCTGCTGGCGGGTAATGGCACCACGTATGTGCCGATGGAAGGTATCCAGTTGGTTCAGAAAGCCATGGTAACGCTCACGGGTGAGTGGGGTGCGGGATTTGTCGCCCTGATTGTTATCATGTTCGCTTTCAGTTCTATCGTCGCCAACTATATCTATGCTGAAAACAACCTGGTCTTTCTGCATCTGGACAATATCCGGGTTATCTGGCTATTGCGCATTGTTACTGTCGGTACCGTCATCGCAGGCACCTTAGCCAGCTTCCCGCTGGTATGGCAGCTTGCCGACATTATTATGGCCTGTATGGCGATCACTAACCTGACGGCGATTCTACTGCTCTCCCCGGTTGTTTATACCCTCGCCAGCGACTACCTGCGTCAACGAAAACTCGGCGTGCCGCCGGAATTTGATCCGCGGCGTTATCCTGATATCAGACAACAGCTTGCACCCGAGGCCTGGGATGAAACGCCGCACAACTAGCGCGGCAATCGCAACCATCGATCAATTCTGTCGTTTTTTTTGCTACAGTCGCAGTAAATCTCCCGCAAGGACTGGATATGCTGATTCTGATTTCACCTGCAAAAACGCTCGACTATCAAAGCCCACTGGCAACTGCGCGTCATACGTTGCCCGAGCTGCTGGATCATTCCCAGCAGCTTATCCACGAAGCGCGTCAGCTTTCTGCGCCGCAGATTGGTAAGTTGATGGGGATTAGCGACAAGCTGGCGGACCTGAACGCCACCCGCTTCCATGACTGGCAACCGGACTTCACGCCTGACAATGCGCGCCAGGCTATTCTGGCGTTTAAGGGCGACGTGTATACCGGATTGCAGGCAGAAACCTTCAGCGAGGCAGATTTCGATTTTGCCCAGCAGCATTTACGCATGCTGTCCGGACTGTACGGCGTGCTGCGCCCACTGGACCTGATGCAACCCTACCGCCTCGAGATGGGCATTCGCCTTGCCAATGCCAAAGGTAAAGATCTCTACCAGTTCTGGGGAGATATCATCACTGATAAGCTGAACGAAGCGCTGGAAGCGCAAGGTGACAGCGTGGTCATTAACCTCGCCTCGGATGAGTATTTTAAATCCGTAAAACCGAAAAAACTGAATGCGGAGCTTATCAAACCGGTGTTCCTTGATGAGAAAAACGGCAAGTTCAAAGTCATCAGCTTCTATGCCAAAAAAGCGCGTGGCCTGATGAGCCGTTACATCATCGAAAACCGCTTAACCAGGCCAGAACAGTTGACCACATTTAACAGCGAAGGCTATTTCTTTGATGAAGAAGCGTCAGGGAATGGCGAACTGGTGTTTAAACGCCACGAGCAGTAATTTACATACCGGATGCCGACGCAAGTCGACATCCGGCACCACGATTACCCGCGGGTCATCATCAGCTGACGCAGTTGCGCAAAATCGGCTGGCAGATGATGAGACAGCAGCGGCAAGTCCGCGCGTTCCGCCAGCTCTTTTGGCAGAGCTAACGTAAGATCAAGAATCTCTTCAACGCTTTCTTTAAACTTCGCCGGATGTGCAGTCCCGAGGAACAGTCCATACTCGCCTGGGTTCAACTGGTCACGCAGCGCACGGTAAGCCACCGCCGCGTGGGGTTCAGAGGTGTAGCCTAACTCATGCAGCTCGCGCATCGTATCCTGCGTCGTGGCATCATCAACGGCGGCGTAACCCAGCTCGTTCAGACGCCAGATTTTACGGCGGAACAGTTCTTCCACACGCGGCCAGTTGTTCGGCTGGCTGACATCCATGGCATTCGACAACGTCGCCTGAGTCGCTTTCGGCGCCCACTCGCCTTCTTCAAGGAAGCGTGGAACCGTATCGTTGACGTTGGTCGCCGCGATAAAACGCTTCACCGGCAAGCCGAGTGATTTCGCCAGCAGCCCGGCGGTCAAGTCGCCAAAGTTGCCACTAGGCACGGAGACAACCAATTGATTACGCGCCTCCTGCGGCAGTTGAGCCACGGCCTCAAAGTAATAGCAGATTTGCGCCAGCAAACGGCTGATGTTGATCGAGTTAGCCGAGTTTAATCCCAGCGCCACCTTCAGTTCTTCATCATCAAACGCCTTTTTCACCAGCGCCTGACAGGCATCAAAATCGCCGTCGATGGCGACAGTTTCAATGTTTCCACCCAGCGTACAGAACAGTTTTTCCTGTAACGGGCTGATCTTACCGTTCGGATAGAGGATAACCACACGCACATTTTTCAGACCATAAAAGGCATGCGCGACCGCCGCTCCGGTATCACCGGAAGTGGCCGTCAGGATGGTCACTGGCTTGTCGCCGCTGATGTGCGTCAACATTTGCGCCATAAAGCGCCCGCCAAAGTCTTTAAAAGCCAGCGTCGGACCGTGGAACAGCTCCAGACAACCGACATCACCCGCCACCTGAGCGACCGGCGCCGGGAATGCAAACGCCGCACGCACGCGCTCTGCGAGGACGTCGTGCGCAATTTCATCGCCAATAAATGCAGACAGGATCTTTGCGCTACGGCTGACAAAATCCAGCTTCAGCATCTCATCAATTTCGGTCAGGCTAAATTCCGGCAGATCGTGCGGGAAAAAAAGTCCCTGCTTTCTCCCCAGCCCTTGCGTGACGGCCTGTGCGAAGCTGACCTGCTCGTTATGATCTTTAAGATTGTAGAGTTTCATTTATTATCCCAGTACCCGTGCGCCCGCCGTGTCCAGCCGGCAAATATGAACAAAGCCTTCCTGATTTTGCAGGTAATTCTTACCCAGCCAGTCTGCGACACGCTGTGCCGTATCCGGTTTATCACATAACGCAAACAGCGTCGGCCCTGACCCGGAGATACCGCTGGCCAGCGCACCGATTTCCGCCACCGCCTGACGCGCCTGGCTAAAACCGGGCAGCAAGCGGGTGCGATATGGCTCGGCAATCACATCTTTCATCAGCTTAGCGGCAAGCCCAGGCTGACGGGAATAGCAGGCATGAATAAAGCCCGCCAGATGCCGCCCGTGGGCGATACAGTCCTGACGGCGGTATTGCGCCGGTAAAATCGCCCGCGCTTCAGCCGTGGAGACCTTAATTCCCGGATAGGCCAGAACCCACAGCCACTCATCAAAGCCTGGCACCTGCTGGCTGATTATGCCGTTTTCTTCAATCATCAATTGCATACCGCCCAAAAAGCACGGCGCAACGTTATCGTAGTGGATACTGCCGGAGATGCGTCCTTCCAGCTCGCCCATTATCGCCAGCAGCCGCGTGTCGTTGAGCGGTTTTCCGCAGAACTCGTTCATCGCCACCAGCGCGGCAACAACAGAACAGGCACTGGAACCTAACCCCGAGCCAATCGGCATATTTTTTTCCAGCGTCATCGTCACCGGAATCTCTTTCCCCAGTTCCTGGCAGAATCGCTCCCAGCACTGGTAGACAATATTTTCTCGCGGCTCAGGCGGCAGCTTATTAGCAAAGCGCCCAAGGTTGTTGAGGCTAAAGCTGTCGGCAGCTTCAACAGAGACAACATCACCTAACAAAGAACCATCAACGGGCGTGACTGCTGCCCCGAGCACATCAAACCCGACGCTCATATTGGCACTGGAAGCCGGGGCATAAACTCTCACCATGTTAAACTCCTAACTTCCATGAAAGGGTACGTAGCAGGTCGGCAAAGACGCCCGCCGCCGTGACATCGTTACCCGCGCCGTAGCCGCGCAGAACCAACGGTAGCGGCTGATAATAGTGGCTGTAAAACGCCAGCGCGTTTTCACCGTTTTTCACTTTAAACAGCGGATCGTTGCCATCCACTTCGGCGATTTTCACCCGGCATACGCCGTCTTCTTCGATATTGCCAACATAGCGCATGACTTTCCCCTCATCACGGGCTTTCGCCACGCGCGCGGCAAACGCATCGTCGAGTTGAGGCAGCTTCGCCATAAACGCGGAAACGTCGCCAGAATCATCAAAGTCTTGCGGTAGCACCGGTTCAATAACGATATCAGTAAGCTCCAGCTCGCGGCCGGTTTCACGGGCGAGGATCAGCAGCTTACGCGCCACGTCCGTCCCGGAAAGGTCATCGCGCGGGTCAGGTTCGGTATAGCCCATTTCGCGTGCCAGAGCGGTGGCTTGTGAGAAGCTCATTCCTTCATCCAGCTTACCAAAAATAAACGACAGCGAACCGGACAGAATACCGGAGAAACGTTGCAGTTCATCGCCTGCGCTGAGCAGGTTTTGCAGGTTTTCGATAACCGGTAAGCCCGCGCCAACGTTAGTGTCGTACAGGAATTTACGCCGGGACTTCGCGGCGGCAAAACGCAGCTGATGGTAGTAATCCATCGACGAGGTGTTGGCCTTTTTGTTTGGCGTTACCACGTGGAAACCTTCGCGCAGGAAGTCGGCATACTGATCCGCCACGGCCTGGCTTGACGTACAGTCGACAATCACCGGATTGAGCAGATGGTATTCTTTTACCAGGCGAATTAAGCGACCAAGGTTGAAAGGCTCTTTGGCTTCCGCCAGTTCCGCCTGCCAGTTTTCCAGGTTTAGGCCGTGGACATGAGTCAGTAAGGCTTTCGAGTTCGCAACCCCGCAAACGCGTAAATCAATATGCTTGCTCTTCAGCCAGCTTTGCTGGCGTTTTAACTGCTCAAGCAGCGCGGAGCCTACACCACCAACGCCTATCACAAAGACTTCGATGACTTGATCGGTATTGAACAGCATCTGATGCGTCACGCGCACACCAGTGGTGGCATCATCGTTGTTCACAACCACCGAAATAGAGCGCTCAGACGAGCCCTGGGCGATAGCCACGATATTGATATTGGCACGCGCCAGCGCCGCAAAGAATTTCGCCGAGATACCGCGCAGCGTGCGCATACCGTCGCCGACCACCGAGATAATCGCCAGGCGCTCAGTAACTGCCAGCGGCTCCAGCAAGCCTTCTTTCAGCTCGAGGTAAAATTCATCCTGCATCGCACGCTGAGCACGCGCACAGTCGCCCTGCGGGACGCAGAAGCTGATGCTGTATTCAGAAGAAGACTGGGTGATCAGCACCACCGAGATCCCTGCGCGAGACATCGCAGCGAACACGCGTGCCGCCATGCCCACCATCCCTTTCATCCCTGGGCCCGAAACGCTGAACATCGCCATATTATTGAGATTCGAAATACCTTTCACCGGCAAATCATCTTCATCACGGCTGGCGCCAATCAGCGTACCCGGCGCTTGCGGGTTACCGGTATTTTTAATCAGGCAAGGGATCTGGAACTGGGCAATCGGGGTAATGGTGCGCGGGTGAAGCACTTTGGCGCCGAAATAAGACAGCTCCATCGCTTCCTGGTAAGACATTGACTTCAGCAGTCTGGCATCGGGTACCTGACGCGGGTCGCAGGTATATACGCCGTCAACGTCCGTCCAGATCTCACAACAGTCGGCACGCAGGCAGGCGGCCAGTACGGCAGCGGAGTAATCAGAGCCGTTACGTCCCAGCACAACCAGCTCACCTTTTTCATTCCCGGCGGTAAAGCCCGCCATCAACACCATATGGTCTGCAGGAATACGGCTGGCGGAAATACGGCGCGTAGACTCGGTAATATCAACGGTCGATTCGAGGTAATGGCCTACCGCTAACAGTTTCTCGACAGGATCGATAACCGTCACCTTGTGGCCACGTGCTTCCAGCAGTCCGGCCATGATAGCAATCGACATTTTTTCGCCACGGCAGATAAGCGCAGCATTGATGCTGTCCGGGCACTGTCCCAGCAGGCTGATACCGTGCAGGACATGCTTAATTTGGGCAAATTCTTGTTCAACAAAGGCTTTGAGCGGAGCCTGCGGGAAACCGGGCTGTGCCGCGGCAAGTCCAACCAATAGCTCAGAGAAAATGCGTTCGGCGTCGCTGATATTGGCTAAAGCATCCTGACCACCGATGGTCTTCTCAATCATCGCCACCAGATGGTTAGTAATTTTTGCCGGGGCAGAGAGGACGGTCGCAACCTGCCCCTGCCTGGCATTGCTTTCCAGAATATCGGCAACTCGCAGAAAGCGCTCTGCATTTGCCACTGATGTACCGCCAAACTTCAACACTCGCATGGTTTACCTCGTTGCCTCTGGTCGAAAAAAAAGCCCGCACTGTTTAGGTGCGGGCTTTTTTCTGTGTTTCCTGTACGCGTCAGCCCGCACCTTTACCTGTGGTAATGGTGATGGTTGTTGTAATGGTGGTGCTGATGCGTTTCATGATGTTGTGTGCTCTGTAATTATTATCTGTCTGTCCTGTATCCTTTTAGGGTTAAAGTATCTCGTGACCTAAGTCAATAAATTTTTAAATTGGTCACATTCCGAAACTTGTTCACGAGTCACTGCTTGCCGTTTTACTTTCAACTAATACAGCGCGCCACACCCTCTTGAAATTAGAATAAAAAACCACTGAGAGCGCGATTGGCAATGCTTTATTTTGTGATATTTTTTTCAATATCATGTAAAAAACGGTGCAACATTGCCGTGTCTCGTTGTCCTAACAGGCCCATTCGCTGTTGCAGCCAGTCCGTGAGTTTGATGTCATCAGAAACGTTCAGCGTGGCTAATAAACGCAAAACGCGCGCGCGCAAAGCCTGTAGCTGAAGTTCATCTGTCACCTCAATGTTTTTAGCCGGTTGTTGTATTAAACCTGCTAATTGATAGCAATACACCATCACCGCCTGCCCCAAATTGAGTGAAGGATAGTCAGCCACCATCGGCACACCTGTCAGCACATCTGCCAGCGCTAATTCTTCATTTGTCAGGCCCGAATCCTCGCGACCAAAAACCAGCGCGGCGTGATCCATCCATGTGGATTTTTCCTGCAAAAGGGGAACCAGTTCGACCGGGGTGGCGTAATAATGAAACTTAGCCCGACTGCGTGCGGTGGTGGCAACCGTAAAATCTACGTCGTGCAGCGCCTCGGCTAACGTTGAAAAAACGTTAATATTATCAATGATGTCACCCGACCCGTGGGCAACCCAGCGCGTAGCAGGCTCCAGGTGGGCCTCGCTGTCAACGATCCGCAACTCGGTGAATCCCATGGTTTTCATCGCACGGGCCGCCGCACCAATATTTTCCGCTCTGGCAGGCGCCACCAGAATAATTGTTAAACGCATTTTGCTACTCTTTTTGTCAGTTTGCCGATAGTAATGTGATGTACATCAACATATTACGCGTCGCGAATTTACATATTCTTAACAGAGATCACTGAAAAAGCATTTTACATTAAGTAAAAAATGCTAAACTGTTTCGTACCTGTACTATTGATTTTTATGTTAACAGAAGTTATATATCCCTCTGTTTATCCATGATAATTTAATTTAAAATGGAACACATTGGTTGGATTCATTACATTTATTAATTTGCTCGTGCAACTAGTTGTAATATTGCAATTTTGTGATGAACGCTAACATTTGGATGCGATGATTTCATCAAACTGTTAACGTGCTACAATTGAACTTGATATATGTCAACGAAGCGTAGTTTTATTGGGTGTCCGGCATGTCTTAGCCTGTTATGTTGCTGTTAAAATGGTTAGGATGACAGCCGTTTTTGACACTGTCGGGTCCAGAGGGAAACTACCCACGACCAAGCTAATGATGTTGTTGACGTTGATGGAAAGTGCATCAAGAACGCAATTACGTACTTTAGTCATGTTACGCCGGTCATGTTAATTTACGACATGCTTCAGGCAGGTC
Source organism: Citrobacter sp. FP75 (assembly GCF_018342065.1). Taxonomy (GTDB): domain Bacteria; phylum Pseudomonadota; class Gammaproteobacteria; order Enterobacterales; family Enterobacteriaceae; genus Citrobacter. Next base: position 248,860 of record NZ_JAFDOE010000005.1, read on the forward strand.
AGGGACTTTTGTACTTCCTGTTTCGATTTAGTTGGCAATTTAGGTAGCAAACATGCAGACCCCGCACATTCTTATCGTTGAAGACGAGTTAGTAACACGCAACACGTTGAAGAGCATTTTCGAAGCGGAAGGCTATGATGTATTCGAGGCGACAGATGGCGCGGAAATGCATCAGATCCTCTCTGAATATGACATCAACCTTGTGATTATGGATATCAATCTGCCAGGTAAAAACGGTCTCCTGTTAGCGCGTGAACTTCGCGAACAAGCTAACGTTGCGCTGATGTTCCTGACGGGCCGCGATAACGAAGTCGATAAAATTCTCGGCCTCGAAATCGGCGCTGACGATTACATCACTAAACCGTTTAACCCGCGTGAACTGACTATTCGTGCTCGTAACCTGCTGTCCCGTACCATGAACCTGGGCACGGTCAGCGAAGAACGCCGTAGCGTCGAAAGCTACAAGTTCAATGGTTGGGAACTGGATATCAACAGCCGTTCTCTGATCGGTCCTGACGGTGAGCAGTATAAACTGCCACGCAGCGAATTCCGCGCCATGCTTCACTTCTGTGAGAATCCGGGCAAGATCCAGTCTCGTGCAGAACTGCTGAAAAAAATGACCGGTCGCGAGCTGAAGCCGCATGACCGTACCGTTGACGTGACTATCCGCCGCATTCGTAAACATTTCGAATCCACGCCGGATACGCCAGAAATCATCGCCACCATTCACGGTGAAGGCTACCGTTTCTGCGGCGACCTGCAGGATTAATTTAATCCTAAATGGTACAAAAACGGCGCGTAACGCGCCGTTTTTCATTTCTCCACTACCCTATTTCCACAAGCGACACTCGTCGCGCTTCGCAGGCTGAGGCTCTGGAAGTTCTGTAGACTTTGGCTTTGGCTGAGCAAGCCCGTGCCAGTCAAGATGGCGCGTCAGGAACATCACCCCGCACAGCGCGAGCAACAGCACGCCGGTTCCCAGCAGCAAAGAACTGTCCTGTGAACGGAGCAGCACCCACATCACACCATCCAGCGCCAGCAACGCTGCGGTGAACAAAATACTGTTCCGCCAGCCCTGCAATATTGCCTGCAGATACATGCCGTTCATCAGCGCCCCCACCAGGCTTGCCGTGATCCACGCCGCCGTAAAACCAATGTGTTCCGACAGCGCCAGCAGCAGAAGATAAAACATCACCAGCGATAGCCCCACCAGCAGATACTGCATCGGGTGCAGACGCAGACTGGTCATGCTTTCAAGCACGAAGAAAGACATAAAGGTCAGCACAATTAGCAGAATGGCGTACTTTGTCGCTCTGTCAGTGAGCTGATACTGATCGGCCGGTGTTGCCACTGCCACGCTAAACGCAGGCATGCCCTGCCAGCCAATCTTTTCCCCGTCAAAACGCTCGCCGAGGTTATTGGCGAACCAACTGCTTTGCCATTGAGCCGTAAACCCTGACTCGCTAATTTCACGCTTAGTCGGCAGAAAATCGCCGAGGAAGTTGGGATGCGGCCAGTTGCTGGTTAAGGACATTTCACTGTTACGGCCAACCGGAACAACGGAGAAATCCCCGGTTCCGCTCAAATTGAGCGTCAGTGCGATACTGAGGTTTTGCTCCGCCCAACTGGCATCCGGCAGCGGAATGTGGATCCCCTGCGCACGCCCATCCAGCCCCGTCCCTGGCTCAACGGCCAGCGGCATTCCATTGACCTGCGGAGCCTTTACCACGCCAATCCCGCGCGCATCACCTACACCAACCACAATAAATGGTTTACCTACGCTGACATTGGGATGGTTTAAATCACTCAGACGTTCAGCGTTAAACTCTGCTTTCAACAACACATCGTTGTGCCAGACCTGACCCTCGTAAATACCAATTTTACGCGCTTCAACATTTTGATTGCCCTCAACCACCAACGATTCTGGTAGCCAGAAATGGATGTAGCTGCGCTTACGCGGAACCTCTTTGCCATCTTCCAGCGAGGTATAAAGTTCGGTTACAGGAATAGCGATCAGTGGCCCGACTAACTTCTGCGGCCCGCTAGTGCTCTGTCGAATGGCATCTTCGACTTCATCGCGGTAATCCGAGCGCTCAACAATTATCTGCCTGACCATTGTCAGCGGAATTAACAGCAGCAGCATTGCGCCACTTAAGGTGACGATTTTCCAAAACAGGGGGGATTTCAACATAGCGTTCTCCTTTGCAATGACTGCAAGATAGAACGGCTATGTGCGGAGAAATTGAAGCTATGTGAAGTGACGGTGAAGTGTGAACGACGCCTGCGCCCCGCCTTCGGGTCGGTTAGATAATGTCACCGTACCTTCATGCAGTCGCGCAACTTCGCTGACAAACGCCAGCCCCAACCCGCTGCTCTTATGCCCATTCTCGCGGGGAAGCGAATAGAAGCGCTCAAATATGCGCGGCAATGCAAAGTCAGGGATGCCGTTACCGCTGTCTGTAACCAGCAACGAGACCTTATCTGCTTGCTGTTGCGTACTCAGGACAATGGTTCCCTGCTCAGGTGTGAAGTCGATGGCGTTATCCAGCAGATTACCTACGGCCTGTTCCAGCAGCGCGGGCTCAGCAGCGACAACCAGCGACGAGGGCACAATGTTCAACGTGATATGTTTAGCTGCCAGCTGAACGCTACGCGCCTCTTTCAGTTGGGTAAAAAGCGCATCTACCGAAACGGGCGTCAACGTAATGTCCTGCCGATTCTCCAGTCGCGCCTGCCGTAGCAGAGTTTCGACCAGCGCCTGCATGCGCGCATTCTGCGTCAGAATATTATCGGTAAAGCGCGCAACCACGTTCGGTGGCGGGCCTTCGCGCAAAATCTCAGCCGCACCGCGAATGGCCGCCAGCGGGCTTTTCAGTTCATGTGTTAACGCATACACATATTGCTCAATATAATTCTTGCCCTCCAGCTTCAGACGCATACTTTCCAACGCCTGCGCCAGTTTACGCAGTTCACTGCTACCTAAATCCGGCAACGCGACGGGCCGATTCTCCGTCACAGAGTCGGCATAGCGCGCCAGCCGGGCAATAGACCGATTGATCCACCACACCATCCCAAAGCCAATCACTAAGGCAATACCCAGCAATACGGCGCTGGCCCACAGCATCCGCCGTTCACTGCGTTTAATCACTGGCGTCATCGCCGCATTCGGTTTGCCAACGCTCAGCACCCCAATAATGCGCCCACCGTCAATAATCGGTGCGGCAACGTACATCACCGAACTTTCCGGATCGGCCGGGTTTTGCGGCGTACTGCGCGCGCCATACTGACCGCGCAGCGTTAACCACACGTCGTTCCAGCGGGAATAATCTTCCCCTACCGCCTTGTTGGCGGAATCAAACAGTACCTTACCCTGGGCATCCGTCATATAGACATGATATTCATTACGCACTTTGTTAATGCCGCTGATATTGGCGCGGAATGGTCGGCTGTGCAGCTGCGAGAACGCCTGCGCCAGCTTGCCGTTGGCGGGAGAACCGGAGAGAACATCGTCACGCGCCAGCGCCGCTAGCAACGTGGCGGTGTCAATCAGCGTGCCTTCAGTGGCACGGCGTACGCCAGGCTTAATTTCCTGCACAAAGATCGACAGAACGAACCAGGCAGCGACGGCAACAATCAGAAAATAGCCGAGCAGCAAACGCATGCCAATGCGCATCAGACGTTCCTCAGGCTGTATCCCATACCGCGATGCGTATTGATGGGGGAAAGCTCGGGGTTGATGGCCCGCAGCTTGGCACGCAGCGTTTTGATGTGCGTGTCCACCGTTCTGTCATAAGTATCCTGCGCATCGGCCCAGACTAAATCCATCAACTGCTGGCGAGAGTAGATGCGACCTGGCGACATCAGCAAGGTTTTTAGCAACAGGAATTCATAGCGCGTCAGGTTTAACGGACTTCCAAACCACGCAATTTGTGCAGCGGGCTCATTGAGCTCAAACTCACCAAAGCGCGTTGCCGATGACGGCGTAGCAAATTTTCTCACCCGCCGGAGCAACGTGCGCACCCGGGCGCACACCTCACGCGGCGAGAAAGGTTTGGCGACGTAATCATCCGCGCCAATCTCCAGCCCCAACAGGCGATCCACTTCATCGCTGCGGGCGGTCAGAAAGAGAACAGGTAGCGCCGGATGTCTCTCCAGCAGACGTCGACACAGCTCAAAACCGCTGATATCGGGTAATCCGACATCGAGGATTATCGCATCCGGGCATCGCTGGCGCGCATTTTCCAGCACGGGTAACCCACGCTCAAACGCTTCCACGCTGAAACCTTCCTGTTGCAGCATGTAGATAAGCGTATCCGCGATCCCCTGCTCATCCTCAACCAACCAGATCAACGCCTGTTGCATTTTGCTTCCTTGTTACTTCTGCCACGGCATAATAGGCACCGCGCTAATGGCATTTTTAGGCGAACCGTCGACAACCTTGTCGGAATAGGCCAGATACGCCAGCGTGTTGCGTTTTTCATCATAAAAACGCACGACCTGTAATGATTTAAACACCAGCGACGTACGTTTCTTGAAGACGACTTCTCCCTGCGCTTTACCGTTCTTAATTCTATCGCTCAACTCAACCGGCCCCACCTGCTGGCAGGAAATGGCGGCATCGGAAGTGTCTTCCGCCAACCCCAGTCCACCCTTGATACCGCCGGTTTTCGCGCGGCTGACGTAGCAGGTCACATTGGTGACATCAGGATCGTCAAATGCTTCGACAACGATTTTATGATCGGGCCCGAACATTTTGAACACCGTATCGACAGAACCAATCTGTTCCGCGTGAGCCACCTGTGCCAGCATCAGCAAAATTGACGAAATGACTAAGCTCTTATATTTCATATTGTTACCATTCTTTAAAGTTGCTCTGTGTAATTATTCGACATTCTAAGATAAAACGTATACAGATCACAGGATTACAATAATCACGCTTTCGTATGTCCAAAAACAGCATTTATGCGCAAAAAAAACACTGAATGCTAAAACAGCAAAAAATGCTATTATCCTCATACCTGACGTCAGGTACTCGCTGTTGAAAGGATGAGGATATTTTATGGATCAGGCTGGCATTATTCGCGACCTATTAATCTGGCTGGAAGGTCATCTGGATCAGCCTTTGTCGCTTGACAATGTGGCGGCAAAAGCAGGCTATTCCAAGTGGCATCTGCAGAGAATGTTTAAGGACGTGACGGGCCACGCTATTGGCGCCTATATCCGCGCCCGTCGTTTATCGAAATCCGCTGTGGCGCTACGCCTGACTGCGCGTCCGATTCTGGATATTGCCCTGCAATACCGTTTTGACTCTCAACAGACGTTTACCCGTGCGTTCAAAAAGCAATTTGCCCAGACGCCAGCGCTGTACCGCCGTTCGCCAGAATGGAGCGCTTTTGGTATTCGCCCACCGATGCGACTCGGGGAATTCGCTATGCCAGCGCACCAGTTTGTGACGCTGGAAGATACGCACCTGCTCGGCACCACGCAAAGCTACTCCTGCTCGCTGGAACAGATTTCCGATTTCCGTCATGAAATGCGTATTCAGTTCTGGCGTGATTTCCTCAGTCAGGCCCCTGCGATCCCACCGGTGCTGTACGGGCTGAACGAAACGCGCCCCAGCTTTGAGAAAGATGACGAGCAGGAAGTATTCTATACCACAGCGCTCACGCCGGAACAGGCCAGTGGCTATGTCCAGTCGGCGCAGCCAATCCTGTTGCAGGGCGGCGAATATGTGATGTTTACGTATGAAGGTCTGGGAACGGGTGTGCAAGAATTTATTCTGACGGTGTACGGCACCTGTATGCCGATGCTGAATCTGACCCGTCGTAAAGGTCAGGATATAGAGCGATACTACCCGGCAGAAGATGCCAAAGCAGGCGATCGCCCTATTAATCTACGCTGCGAATTCCTGATTCCTATCCGCCGTTAACGCTGTAGCTCATCCAACGCAGGGGCGTCCAGATGCGAGATGTCCCCTGCCGTTTCAACCACCCAACCCGGCGCCAGCCATAGACTTTCCTGATAATCGACGCGGGAAATCGAGCAATTGCGTAAACGCAAGCGGCGCTCAGCCCAGGCGGGCAGTCCCAGAATCGTACTCACCAGGCAGCCCAGCGCGATACCGTGGCTCACCAGCAGCGGACGACTCCCCGGCGGTAGCTCCAGACAGGATGCCAGCGCCGCGTTGACGCGATCGCTCAATTCCTGCATCGATTCTCCTTGCGGAATACGACCATCAACCGTACCGTTCACCAGTTGGCGGCGCCAGCCTTCTTCCTCCGGTGTCAGCGTATCGATATGACGTTGCTCCAGCACCCCCATATTCAGCTCGCGCAGGCGGGCGTCGAAGGTGATATCACAGCCACAAGCCTGGGCAATGATTTCTGCTGTGCGTCGTGTACGACCTAAATCGCTACTGATGACGTGAGTAATGCCAAGCGAGCGGGCGCGTTCGCCAACCTGCATAGCTTGCTGCTCACCTTTAGCGGTCAGCGGGCTGTCTGACTGGCCTTGAATACGTCGCTCGGCGTTCCACTGCGTTTCACCGTGGCGAACAAGGTATACCTGTAACATGCTTTTTTTCCGTTATACTGCGATGCGATGAATTTTCAAACTGAGCTTAATTATGCACAAGGTTATCTCTGCGACCACCAATCCTGCCAAAATTCAGGCAATTCTTCGGGCATTTGAAGAGATTTTCGGGGAAGGATCCTGCCATATTGAACCCGTCGCCGTCGAGAGCGGTGTGCCTGAACAACCTTTTGGAAGTCAGGAAACGCGCACTGGCGCACGAAATCGCGTAGATAACGCACGCCGCCTGCATCCAGAAGCCGATTTCTGGGTGGCTATTGAAGCGGGAATTGACGATGACGCCACCTTCAGTTGGGTGGTGATTGATAACGGCACTCAGCGCGGCGAAGCACGTTCCGCCACGCTGCCACTGCCGGCTGTTATTCTCAACAGAGTCCGCCTGGGAGAAGCGCTCGGCCCGGTGATGTCGCAGTACACGGGTATTGACGAGATTGGCCGTAAAGAAGGGGCGATTGGCGTGTTTACTGCAGGTAAACTGACGCGTTCAAGCGTTTACCACCAGGCGGTGATCCTGGCGCTCAGCCCGTTTCATAACGCGGTGTATCAGTAAGTTGCAGGTCAGACATTTTTCAGCAGCACCTGCTCCAGCCACTGACGCAGATCCACCGGGGCGGATTTGAGGCTGTTCGAACCCCGCGTAATGGTGGCGATACCCGCTCCGAGCTCATTTTTCAGCTCGCGCTGGCTCATCTCGCCGCGCAGCAGCTCCTCAACAATGCGCACCCGCGTTCCCAACGCTTCGCGCTCGTCCGGCGTTAACATCAAATTGAGCAGCGGCAGGTGCAAATCTTGCTCGTAGGCGTGTTTAAGCAGATCGACAAAACGTAACCACTCCTGGTGACGCTGTTCTGCCATCTCTGCTGAATAGGGTGATTGCTGAGTCATAAGATATCGCCATCGTTGCGGGGGGAAGCGCGATTGCCTCCCCCTTTTGTACTCTTTAACGAGTACGATAGCATAACACACTCAGCGCGATCAGTAACGGCGTTGCCATTCTGCGTCGCTCATCAATTCAGGCTTGTCGCCGAGGAAGTAGCGATAGTAAGCATCGTAAGCCAGCACGTTTTTCACGTACCCACGCGTCTCAGAGAACGGGATACTTTCAACAAACGCCACGGCATCAATGCGTCCTGCGCTATTGCCAAGCCAGGTGCGAACGCGCCCCGGTCCGGCGTTATAGGCTGCCGACGCAAAAATGCGGTTGTTGCCGAATTGCTGATACACATACTGCAGGTAGCTGGTACCGATGTTGATGTTGGTATCAGGATCCAGTAGCTGGCTCGGGCTGCTGTAACCTGGAATCGAGAACATTTTCACCGTATGCGTCGCCGTGCCCGGCATAATCTGCATCAACCCGCTGGCACCGACCGGCGATTTCACCTTCGGGTTCCAGGCGCTTTCCTGACGCGCGATCGCCATCGCATAACTCTGCGGAATATCCTTGCCGCTGGTGTAGCGGGTAAACAGATCTTTGTAGGCCAGCGGGAAACGCTCTTCCAGATGATCCCAGAGTTTGCCCGCGATCGTTGCCTGCACGCTTAGATCCCACCAGTGGTTATTAAACGCATAACGCGCCAGTTGCGCCTGCTCAGACTTGGTGCGACTGGTGACCAGATTCGCCCATTCGCTGCGCGCGGTATTGTCCAGGTTCCAGTACATTAGCTCGCGCACGCGCGCCATTTCCGGCCCCTGAGTCAGCGCAGAGTCAACGTTTGTTGGGGCTTTATCCACTTTCAGCTCGTACTCTTCACCCAGCCGCTGCGCCGCCACCATCGGATAGAAACCGCGCTGCTGCATGAGCTGGTGCAGGATCTCTTTTGCTTCAGCGTCACGCCCGCGCTCCAGCAGCAGATCCGCCTGCCAGTACCGCCATTCATCTTTTTCTTTTGCTTCCATCGGCAGACGCGCCAGCCAGGTATTCAGGCCGCGACGATCGCCGGTTCCCAGCGCCATACGCACACGGCGCTCCACAAGCGTAGTGGAATTTGAGCGCATAATCGCATCATCGCGCCATTTCGCCTGCTCGTCAGTGACGTCGTTGCCCATCAAACGCCAGGCGACGATATCCCGCAGCTCCTGAGTTTGCTCGTCGTTAAGCTGCTGCGCCTGTGCTAATGACGGGATCATCAAGCGTGCATTTTCTGCATCCTGACGCGCTACGCTGGCAAACGCGACCGCCGCCATTTGACGGGTAAAATCCGTGGCGCCGGTGGTACGCGCAAACGTCATCACCGAATTAGGGTTGTTTGCCAACGCGATGATCGCTGAAGCAATGGTCTGATATTCCGCTGGCATTTGTCCGGCCAGCGCCGTGACCAGTCCGGTATTGCCTGCCTTCATCGCCAGGCGAATACGTTCCAGATAAGCCAGCGGATCCTGAGTACCTGAGGCCCGCCATACGCCGAATAATTTGTCGCAGGCATTAGGCTGACTTTTCCCGGTCAGCCAAAGATCTTTTGCGCCCTGCCAGGCTTCTTCAGCCTGGCCGGTACTCCATTTCGCATAGAAGTAATTGCATTGCGCTTCGGTGGTACCGGGTTTATCCGGGCTGAACGCTAACAGCCCACGCCAGTCCTCCCGACGCGCCAGTTCGTTCACGAAGCGCGATTGCAACGTGCGCGCGGGCGGCAGCGTTGGGTTAGCGCGCACAAAATTGGTTACGGTAACGGTAGGCTGATTCATCAGATCGTCAGTAATCTGGCGATATTCAAGGTACGGATAAAGAGGGTAACTCTTCAGGCCCGGCATCATCTGCTCTACGACATCCATCTGCCGGTTATCCCAGGCCTGCTTAATTTGCGCATAGCGATTGCGCTGTTCATCCAGAGAATCAGCTCGCGCCACTTGACTGACCGTCAGCAGACATACGCTGGCTGCCAGCAGGCGCCAGGTTACGTGTTTGGCTTTGTCCACAAGCTCTTCCTCTTATCGTGTTACGTCTGTGCAGCATCATGCCGCTTAATAGATTCATGCTAATCAGACATTACAGAAAGTGCCACGTTCCGGACACTTTTTTACTTTTGTTGCGAGTGAGATCTGCTGGCTGGGATTGGGCAGTGAAAAAGGCTACACTTCGCCTTTGATAACTATTCATCATCACGATAAACATAGAGGCGAGTCCAACGTGGCCCAATTCGTTTATACCATGCATCGTGTCGGCAAAGTCGTTCCGCCGAAACGTCATATTCTTAAAAACATCTCTCTGAGCTTCTTCCCGGGTGCCAAAATCGGTGTACTCGGTCTGAACGGCGCGGGTAAATCCACCCTGCTGCGCATCATGGCCGGCATTGATACCGACATCGAGGGCGAAGCACGTCCGCAGCCGGGTATCAAGATCGGCTACCTGCCGCAGGAACCGAAACTGAACCCGGAACATACCGTTCGTGAATCCGTTGAAGAAGCGGTCGCTGAAGTGGTTAACGCCCTGAAAGGCCTGGATGAAGTGTACGCGAAGTACGCCGAGCCGGATGCCGACTTCGATAAGCTAGCCGCACAGCAGGGTAAGTTCGAAGAAATTATTCAGGCGCACGACGGCCACAACCTGAACGTGCAGCTGGAACGCGCCGCTGACGCCCTGCGCCTGCCGGACTGGGATGCCAAAATTGAGAAGCTGTCCGGTGGTGAACGCCGCCGCGTCGCGCTGTGCCGCCTGCTGCTGGAAAAACCAGACATGCTGCTGCTCGACGAACCGACCAACCACCTGGATGCAGAATCCGTGGCATGGCTGGAACGTTTCCTGCACGACTTCGAAGGGACCGTCGTAGCGATTACCCACGACCGTTACTTCCTCGATAACGTTGCTGGGTGGATTCTGGAACTTGACCGCGGTGAAGGTATTCCGTGGGAAGGTAACTACTCTTCCTGGCTGGAGCAGAAAGATCAGCGTCTGGCGCAGGAAGCCTCTCAGGAAGCGGCTCGCCGTAAATCCATTGAGAAAGAGCTGGAGTGGGTACGTCAGGGTGCGAAAGGCCGTCAGTCGAAGGGCAAAGCCCGTCTGGCACGCTTTGAGGAACTCAACAGCACCGAATACCAGAAACGTAACGAAACCAACGAACTGTTTATTCCACCTGGACCACGTCTGGGCGATAAAGTCGTTGAGGTCAGCAACCTGCGTAAATCTTATGGCGATCGCCTGTTAATCGACGATCTGAGCTTCTCGGTACCGAAAGGCGCCATCGTCGGTATCATCGGTCCGAACGGCGCGGGTAAATCAACCCTGTTCCGCATGCTCTCCGGTGAAGAACAGCCAGACAGCGGCACCATCGAGCTGGGTGAAACCGTGAAACTGGCCTCCGTTGACCAGTTCCGTGACGCTATGGATAACAGCAAAACCGTGTGGGAAGAAGTGTCCGGCGGGCTGGATATCATGAAGATCGGCAACACCGAAATGCCAAGCCGTGCTTACGTAGGCCGCTTCAACTTCAAAGGTGTTGATCAGGGCAAACGCGTGGGCGAACTGTCCGGTGGTGAGCGTGGTCGTCTGCACCTGGCGAAGCTGCTGCAAGTTGGCGGTAACATGCTGCTGCTCGATGAACCGACCAACGACCTGGATATCGAAACCCTGCGCGCGCTGGAAAACGCCCTGCTGGAGTTCCCGGGCTGCGCGATGGTCATCTCGCACGACCGTTGGTTCCTCGACCGTATCGCTACCCACATCCTGGATTATCAGGATGAAGGTAAAGTCGAATTCTTCGAAGGTAACTTTACCGAATACGAAGAGTACAAAAAACGCACTCTGGGCGCAGATGCGCTGGAGCCGAAGCGTATCAAGTACAAGCGTATTTCTAAGTAATTGTTCAGATGCCGGATGGTGGCACAATGCCGCCATCCGGCGCTTTAGTCTTAACCCTGCTCACCCATTAATTCTTTCACCAACTCCACACAGCGCAGGAAGCGACCATCATAGTCAGGCTCCTCCACGTGCACAAATTCAATATTGTTTTCCTGTAACATCTCCACCAGCAGCGTCTGAAACGCCTTCCGGTCAACCGAACTTCCCAGACTGCGTAATCCATCCGCGACCCACGGCGTGTTGTTTTCCAGCAGGATCACCAGATCGAAGCGATACTCATCGATCAGCGCCTGTACAAACGGATGCTCACGCCCTTCATACTTTTTACAGAACGCCTGAGTGGTGACAAAGTCGGTGTCGATGAACGCCACTTTATTGGCATATTTAACTGCAAAATCAATGTACTGAGCCTGGCCGAGTGCGATTTTATCGTAATCAGAATACTGTAACGCCATCTCATCGCCCCCCAAATGGGAGAAGACATAATCACGGCCATACTCCCACGCACTGGTGGTGTTGAAGATATTGGCGAGCTTGTTCACCAGCGTCGATTTACCGCTCGACTCGCCGCCGAGGATCGCCACGGTGCGCACAAAAAACGGCTTCACTTCAGTGGGGATATATTCCCAGTAGCGAAACGGGTTTTCACGGATTTGTCCGCCGCTGATGCTCATAAACGTCCGTTTGGGATCGACCAGCACCGTTTCTATTCCCAGGTGCTCAAGATACTGCGGCGCATCCGCTTCTTCAGAGGTGTAAATCCAGTTTGGCTGGATCCCCTTCTCCTGCATAAACGTTTTGATGCCGTTGCTCCAGACATCCCAACCGTGCGGGTATGGCTCCATGCCTTCTTCATTGAAGGCATGAATGCGGATATTTTTCTGATACTTGAACGTCTGCAGCAGCCAGCGAAGACGGTCGGAAACCGTGGGCTGCTGTGACATGGCGCTGTCTTCAAACAGGCTGCGGTCGCGCGTATCGTCATAGCCCATGATGATATGCAGCTCATCAACCTGGCTACAGGCACGCTGGATCAGATAGATATGGCCGGTATGCAGCGGATAGAACTTACCGAATACCACACCGATATTTTTCTGCTGACGCGGAAACTCGAGCCCGAGAAAACGGTGCAGCGCCTCCAGTTTTTGCGCGCTGGGGCTTTTAATTTTGGCATTCAGCAGTTGGCTTAGATATCCCTTGGTCATGCCACTGGCATCCGCCACCTGTTGCAGGGTACAGCCCTTTTGCTTAATGGCGGTTTTCAGATAATCAAATGACACAAGAGCCTCCTGCTTTACTAAAAATAAAAGTAATACCCTGGAACGAATATTAAATTATAAGTCGTCAAATACACTTAATGCGTCAGAAAGTTTTTTAACGCCAAAAACTTGCATCCCTTCCGGCACTTTCTTCGGCACATTGGCCGCAGGGACAATCGCCCGCCGGAAACCGTGCTTCGCCGCTTCAGAAATACGTTCCTGACCGCTGGGAACCGGGCGAATCTCACCTGCCAGCCCCACCTCGCCAAAGACCACTAAATCATGCGGCAACGGCCTGTCGCGCAGGCTGGAAACCATCGCCAGCAGTAGTGCCAGGTCGGCGCTGGTTTCAGTGACTTTTACGCCGCCGACCACGTTGACGAACACATCCTGGTCAGACATTTGCAGGCCACCGTGACGGTGCAGCACCGCCAGCAGAATCGCCAGACGGTTTTGTTCCAGCCCTACCGCTACGCGCCTGGGGTTCGCCATCATCGAGTGGTCGACCAGCGCCTGAATCTCCACCAACAGCGGGCGCGTCCCTTCCCAGACAACCATTACCGAACTGCCAGAGGTCACTTCATCACCACGGCTTAAGAAGATAGCGGAGGGGTTGCTCACTTCGCGCAGGCCCTGTTCGGTCATGGCGAAAACGCCAAGCTCATTCACCGCGCCAAAGCGGTTTTTATGGCTACGCAGGGTTCGGAAGCGAGAATCCGCGTCGCCGTCGAGCAGCACCGAGCAGTCAATGCAGTGCTCCAGCACTTTTGGCCCGGCCAGCGAGCCGTCTTTAGTAACGTGACCGACCATGACAATCGCCACGCCGCGCGTTTTGGCAAAGCGCGTAAGGTATGCGGCGGTTTCACGTACCTGCGCCACGCTGCCCGGTGAAGACTGAATATCCGCCATGTGCATCACCTGAATGGAGTCAATGACCATCAGCTTCGGCTGTTCTTCTTCCGCAATCAGACAAATTTGTTCGATACTGGTTTCTGACAGCATATTCAGATTCGCCGTCGGCAGACCGAGTCGATGGGCGCGCATCGCTACCTGTTGCAAAGACTCTTCCCCCGTGACGTACAGGGTTTTCATCTGTTCTGCGAGCTTGCACAGCGTTTGCAGCAGCAGGGTGGATTTCCCCGCACCTGGATTACCGCCGATCAGAATGGCGCTACCAGGCACCACACCACCGCCCAGCACGCGGTCGAACTCTTTAAAACCGGTAGAAAAACGCGGCAGCTCTTCAAGACTGATATCCGCCAGCTTTTGCACCTTTGCGACGCCTGCGTTACCGGCGTAGCCGCTAAGACGCTCATTACGCGCCACCGTCGGCGATGCGGCAAGGCGCACCTCGGTAATGGTGTTCCAGGCCTGACAGGCGCTACATTGCCCCTGCCAGCGCGGATAATCGGCCCCGCATTCATTACATACAAAGGCGCGTTTAGGAGCTTTTGCCACGGTTTACCTCGTTATTTCTGATTCATGCTGCCAGAGAGAATGCAGAACACGCCCATCAGGTCAGCGTGACGGATGGTTATCTCCGTCTTTTCATTCACTTTTGGCTTGGCATGGTAGGCTACCCCCAACCCTGCCGTTTTGATCATCGGCAGATCGTTAGCCCCATCGCCAATCGCCACCGTTTGTGTCATCGGGATTTCGTACTCCTGCGCCAGTCGGGTCAGGGTATTGGCTTTATACTGGGCATCGACGATATCGCCAATCACGTTGCCGGTAAATTTCCCGTCCATGATCTCCAGTTCATTGGCCACAGCTGCCGTCAGACGCAACCTGTCACGCAGATAATCGGCAAAAAAAGTAAAACCGCCGGAGGCAATCGCCACTTTCCAGCCCAGCGTTTCCAGCTTCAACACCAGCTGCGTCAGACCGGGCATCAGCGGTAAATCTTCACGTACCTGTTGCAGAATATTGGCATCAGCGCCCTTCAGCGTGGCGACACGGCTGCGCAGGCTGGCGGTAAAATCCAGCTCGCCGCGCATCGCGCGTTCCGTCACTTCGGCAACCATCTCACCGGTTCCGGCCAGTTTGGCGATCTCATCGATACATTCGATCTGGATAGCCGTCGAATCCATGTCCATCACCAGCAGGCCAGGCGTGCGCAAATGCGGGATTTTCCCCAGCGGGGCGACATCCAGTTTGGCATCATGCGCCAGCTTTGTCGCACGCGGCGTTAACGATCCCGCCAGGCGAATCACCTGATAATCCTCGACACACCAGGCCGCCACGATCACCATCGCCGCCCCCAGTTTGCTTTGGTATTGCGTTAAGCGTTGTTTATCCAGCCCACGACCATACAGCAGCCAGCCACTGCGGCCCGCGTGATAATCCAGTGGCATCACTTCATCACCACTTAAAGAGAGGGGCAGACCTGGCCACAGAGAGACATCTTCAGGTAGATCGCACCAGGTAATGTTAGGCATTAAAGCTCCTGTAAAATCGTTCGGGTCGGAATCATCCAGGGGAAAATAACGCATGAGGCTACCCTGTAACCAGCGCTTCTGGCAACATTAAGCCTCAAATTTTCAGCAGGTGGAATATGGCTCGAGCAAAACTGAAATTCCGACTTCATCGTGCAGTGATTGTATTGTCCTGCCTCGCGCTGCTTGTCGCGCTGATGCAAGGCGCGTCGTGGTTTAGTCAAAACCATCAACAGCAGCGTAATCCGCAGCTGGAAGAGCTGGCCCGCACGCTGGCCCGCCAGGTTGCGTTAAACGTCGCGCCGCTGATGCGCACCGAAACACCGGATGAAAAACATATTGCTGCCGTGCTACGCCAACTAACCGACGAGAGCCGTATTCTGGATGCGGGCGTCTATGATGAACAGGGCGATCTCATTACGCATGCTGGCGAGAGCGTGAATGTCCGCGACCGCCTGGCGCTGGATGGTAAAAAAGCCGGGGGCTATTTTAATCAGCAGATTGTTGAACCTATTCAGGGCAAAAATGGCCCACTGGGTTATCTGCGCCTGACGCTGGATACCCACACGCTTGCTACCGAAGCCAAACAGGTGGATAACACCACCAACATCTTACGCCTGATGCTGCTCTTGTCACTGGCAATTGGCGTGGTGCTGACCCGTACATTACTGCAAGGTAAGCGCACCCGCTGGCAACAATCGCCGTTCCTTCTCACCGCCAACAAACCGGTGCAGGAAGAAGACAACGAGAAAAAAGAGTAAAAACAGAAAGGAAATCAACCATGATAACACTACGCCTGCTTATCTCAGACTCTTATGATCCGTGGTTTAATCTGGCCGTTGAAGAGTGCATCTTTCGTCAAATGCCCGCCACTCAGCGTGTTCTGTTTTTATGGCGCAACGCTGATACGGTGGTAATTGGCCGGGCACAAAACCCGTGGAAAGAGTGTAATACCCGCCGTATGGAGGAAGACAACGTGCGGCTGGCGCGTCGCAGCAGCGGAGGCGGCGCGGTGTTCCATGATTTGGGCAATACCTGCTTTACCTTTATGGCCGGTAAACCGGAGTACGACAAAACCATCTCCACCGCGATTGTCCTCAATGCTCTGAACGCGCTGGGCGTAGACGCTGATGCCTCCGGGCGTAACGATCTGGTGGTCAAAACGACCGAAGGCGATCGCAAAGTCTCCGGCTCGGCCTATCGGGAAACCAAAGACCGCGGATTCCACCACGGTACGCTGCTGCTGAATGCCGACCTCAGCCGCCTGGCAAACTATCTCAACCCTGATGAAAAGAAACTTGCGGCGAAGGGAATCACCTCTGTACGCTCACGCGTTGCGAATTTGACCGAGCTGTTACCGGGTATCACCCATCAACAGGTCTGTCAGGCCATCACGGAAGCCTTTTTCGCCCACTACGGCGAACGCGTGGCAGCGGAAGTGATTTCACCGGATAACACGCCGGACCTCCCCAACTTTACCGAAACTTTTGCCCGTCAAAGCAGTTGGGAATGGAATTTTGGTCAGGCGCCCGCCTTCTCACATCTGCTGGACGAGCGTTTTACCTGGGGTGGCGTTGAGCTGCATTTTGACGTTGAGAAAGGCCATATCACGCGCACGCAGGTGTTTACCGACAGCCTTAACCCCGCACCGCTGGAAGCGCTGGCTGGGCGGCTACAGGGCTGTCAGTATCGCGCCGACGTGTTACAGCAGACTTGCGAAGCGCTGGTTGCGGAATATCCGGATCAGGAGAGTGAGCTGCGGGAACTGGCGGCATGGGTTGCGGGGGCCGTGCGTTAAGTCTGCTTTACGCCAGCCGCTGAATAACCCTTCCAGCCGACATCAGTTTTTCCAGCATTGCGCGGGCAATTTGCCGAAATCCCGCGCTGATGCGCGCATCATCTGCAACCTGCAGCCAGAATGCTTCAGCGAGCGGCAGGGCAAATTCCCACGCATTTCTGTTTACCGTCGCATCAACTTTTATATCAACCGCTTCAATACGCAACGAACCCGCTCCAGAAGGGGCAAACGACATCGGCAGCATATCGTAAACCGGAGCCAGCGCCATCGGCGGAGCGGACAAGTAGAACGAAAGATTACCCGCATGCATATCGCTGTTGGCTATCAAGCGTCCAAACGCCCAGATTATCTCGGTTTGTTGACAGGAATGTGCATCTATATAGCCCTGCGCTGCCAATTGGCGCGTGACCACAGGCCAGGTCCCGAGTGAAGATACATACTCACTTTGCAACGCCTCCAGAGAGACTATCTGCCGCCTGCCGCGCACGCCTGTGCAATCAAACCTGATGCTTTCCAGGAATACCTGCCCTGCATCACGACAATAAGCTGTAGCATGACTTGCAGAAACATTTCCCCCTGCCAGCACCGATAGCGCAATAGATTCGGCAATCAGCAGATCGCTCCAGCGCTCAGAAATAATGCTCCGCTCCTGTGCACTGAATTTAACCAACGCATTTTTATTTCCCTGTTCCGTTTGCACAAAACAGGCGAATTTAGGCTGCTCGCCTCCGGCTGAGGAGCCAATAACTTCACCGGCTAACGCTTCCTCCGCGAGCTGTTGAAAACGCGTGATTTTTTCGGAGTGGGCAATGGCTATCGGTTCTGGCGCGTCGACCCAACGCTGGTAGTTATCTTCACCGATGATCCATCCCCCCGCATTTTCACCCGCATAGGTACGCAGTGCGTAGAGGATTTCATCCTCTTGCCACAAACGAATATCATCCGGCAGGTTGGTATGTTGTGCGACGGATCGTCCCCAGGCCCGCCCAAGGAAGCCCTGCGGTCGTAGATCGGTGAGATACCACGGCAGACCATCAAACCATTGCCATTCTCCGGAAGACAGCGCAACCAGACTGCTCCCCTGTGGCCAACAAGGGTAAATAACACCTAACTTACAGGCACTTCCGTGCACATCAACCTGCCACACTGGAAACGCCGTTACGCCGCGAATCGGTTTGAGAAGCGCATAACGTGTTGCCCGAGCTTTGCCAAACTGCACGATCTCTTCATGCGTTGAGACAAGACGAGAAAAGGTCGCCTGACTGATTGCCAGCGACTGTCGTAGTTCAGGTGCTGAACGTGGCCCCTGGAGTAGCAAATCAGTTAATGCGCTCATTAATGAATAGATTTATGAATAGATAGTTGAATACATTAAATGACGTAGGCAATTAATTTGTCAATACAAAAAAATAAAAGGAGGGATTTATGAATGGATACTTGAAAGAAAAAGGGGCAAATAATGCCCCTTACAGAAGACTTACTCTTTGTCGCCCAGCAGAACGGATTCCAGTGCGATTTTGATCATATCGTTGAAGGTCGTCTGACGTTCAGCGGCAGTGGTCTGCTCGTGAGTACGGATATGGTCGGACACGGTGCAGATGGTCAGCGCTTTCGCACCAAACTCAGCCGCGACGCCGTAGATGCCCGCGGCTTCCATTTCCACGCCCAGCACGCCGTATTTTTCCATCACGTCGAACATTTCGCCGTCCGGAGAGTAGAACAGGTCAGCGGAGAACAGGTTGCCCACGCGCGCGTCTACACCCAGTGCTTTTGCTGCATCAACAGCGTTACGCACCATGTCGAAGTCAGCAATGGCAGCGAAATCATGATCTTTAAAGCGGATACGGTTAACTTTGGAATCGGTGCATGCACCCATACCGATAACCACGTCACGCAGTTTGACGTCCATGCGCACAGCGCCGCAGGAACCTACGCGAATGATTTTCTTCACACCGAAATCGGTGATCAGCTCTTTGGTGTAGATGGAGCAAGATGGGATACCCATGCCGTGACCCATCACGGAGATTTTACGGCCTTTGTAGGTACCGGTGAAACCTAACATGCCGCGAACGTTGTTCACTTCACGGACATCTTCGAGGAAAGTTTCAGCAATATGCTTTGCACGCAGCGGGTCGCCCGGCATCAAAACTACGTCAGCGAAATCGCCCATTTCTGCATTAATGTGTGGGGTAGCCATAAATTATCCTTATTCAAATTGAGAATAATACCCTAAGGATTTCGCGTTGCAGGAAGGCGGCGAATTCGCTCACCCCGGGAGCATAGATTAACTATGTGACCGGGGTGAGCGAATGAAGCCAACGCATCTGCAGCGCGAAAGACGACGGGTATTAGAGCATGTTTTTACCGTAGTCCATCGGCGACGTACCGAAGTAGCTCGCCAGAGTCTGACCGATATCCGCGAAGGTTTCGCGATGACCTAAAGAGCCTGGTTTCACTTTCGGGCCGTAAACCAGTACCGGAATATGCTCACGGGTGTGGTCAGTACCGGTCCAGCTCGGGTCACAGCCGTGATCGGCGGTCAGGATCAGAATGTCATCTTCACCCACCAGCTCCATCAGTTCAGGCAGACGGCGATCGAACAGTTCCAGACCAGCGGCATAACCGGCGATATCGCGACGATGCCCCCAGGATGAGTCGAAATCAACGAAGTTAGTGAAGACAATGGTCTTATCACCCGCTTCTTTCATCTCTTTGATGGTGGCGTCGAACAGCGCGTCCAGACCGGTCGCTTTCACTTTTTTGGTGATGCCGCAGTTCGCGTAGATATCCGCGATTTTACCGACGGAAACCACGTGACCGTCTTTCTCGTCGACCAATTTCTGCAAAACGGTCGCTGCTGGCGGTTCTACGGCCAGATCGTGACGGTTACCGGTACGCTGGAAGTTACCGGCTTTATCGCCGATAAACGGACGGGCAATCACGCGACCAATGTTGTAGCCGCCTTCGGTCAGCTCTTCACGGGCGATTTCGCACAGCTCGTAGAGTTTATCCAGACCATAGGTCTCTTCGTGACAGGCGATCTGGAACACGGAGTCAGCGGAGGTATAGAAAATCGGCTTGCCGGTTTTCATATGCTCTTCACCCAGTTGATCCAGAATGACCGTACCGGAAGAGTGGCAGTTGCCGAGGTAGCCCGGCAGGTTGGCACGCTTGACCAGTTTATCCAGCAGCTCCTGCGGGAAGCTGTTTTCATGATCGGAGAAGTAACCCCAGTCAAACAGAACCGGCACCCCGGCGATTTCCCAGTGACCAGACGGCGTATCTTTGCCGGAAGAGAGTTCATGCGCCCATGCGTAGGCACCAATCACTTCCGCATTACCGTCCATGCCGGCAGCAATTTTACCGGTAGAACCTTCGTGAGCTTTCACCAGGCCCAGACGGGTCAGGTTAGGCAAGTTCAGCGGACCTTTACGACCATTATCAGCTTCACCTTTCGCGCAGGCTTCTGCGATGTGGCCCATGGTGTCAGCACCCACGTCGCCAAAACGTTCTGCGTCTTCAGTAGCACCGATGCCGAAGGAGTCCAGCACCATAATAAATGCACGTTTCATATGTTCTCCGTACTTTTCGCGCCGCAAAAAAGCGATCAGATCAGTATACAGTTATTCGGTTATACGACGATAGACTGTCGGTGTAATTTCTGGCGCTTTGTCGTCAAGGCTAATTGCCGCTTTGACCGCTTTCGCCGCTTCCTGCCAGCTGGCCTCATCTTTGGCATGGATCACCGCCAGCGGGCGCTGTCCGTCTACGCTATCGCCCAGACGAGCCATGTCGCTAAAGCCGACGCTGTAATCAATGGTGTCCGATGCTTGACGACGACCGCCGCCCATGGAAACCACCGCCATCCCCAGCGCACGGGTATCCATTGCGCTGACAAAACCTTCGGTATCAGCATATACCGCTTTGCTGAGCATTGCCGTCGGCAGATACTTCGCATAATTTTCGACGAAATCGGTCGGGCCTTTTTGCGCCGCAACCATACGACCAAAAATTTCTGCCGCTTTACCGTTATCCAGCACCGCCTGTAGCTTCGCGCGGGCCTCAGCATCGTCTTTCGCCAGCTTGCCGGAGATCAGCATTTCCACGCACAGCGCCATAGTGACGTCTAACAAACGCGGATTGCGGTATTCACCTGTCAGGAACTGTACGGCTTCACGAACTTCTACCGCGTTACCTGCACTGGAGGCCAGTACCTGGTTCATATCGGTTAACAGTGCGGTGGTACGCACCCCCGCGCCGTTCGCCACGCCAACAATCGCTTCGGCAAGGGCTTCAGAAAGCTCGTAGGTCGGCATAAAGGCGCCGCTGCCTACTTTCACATCCATGACCAGCGCATCCAGCCCTTCCGCCAGCTTTTTAGCCAGGATGGAGCCGGTGATCAGCGGGATGGAATCCACCGTCGCGGTAATATCACGGGTGGCATAAAAACGTTTATCCGCCGGTGCGAGCGAGCTGGTTTGCCCAATAATCGCCACACCCACGTCTTTAATAATTTCACGAAAACGCGCGTCGTCCGGGAAGATGTCAAATCCCGGGATCGCTTCCAGTTTATCCAGCGTACCGCCGGTATGCCCCAGGCCACGTCCGGAGATCATCGGAATATAGCCGCCGCAGGCTGCGACCATCGGGCCTAACATCAGTGACGTCACGTCACCTACGCCGCCGGTAGAGTGTTTGTCCACAATCGGGCCGTTCAACTGCAGGCTTTTCCAGTCCAGCACGGTTCCTGAATCACGCATTGCCATAGTCAGCGAAACACGCTCTGGCATTGTCATATCGTGGAAGAAAATGGTCATCGCCAGGGCGGCGATTTGCCCTTCAGAGATGGTGTTGTCGCGAATACCGTTAATAAAGAAACGAATCTCTTCATCACTCAGCGCATGACCATCACGTTTTTTACGAATAATTTCTTGTGCGAGAAACACGGTAACCTCCCGATTATGGGCCGGGTAAGCGATGCGCCACCCGGCAAGTCGTATTAATGCCGGATGGCGGCTTACGCCCGATCCGGCCTACGATGGGCAATGAAAACTTAGTAGCTGCTTGCGCTCTTACCGTCGCCGTGACCCAACGCTTTCAGCAGGCTCGCCAGCAGGCTGGATGCGCCGAAGCGATAGTGACGGGAATCCGCCCAGTCGGCACCGAACAGTTCGTCGGCAATGGCGAGGAACTGCTGCGCGTCTTCCGCAGTACGTACGCCGCCTGCCGGTTTGAAGCCAACGGTTTTAGATACGCCCATGTCGCGGATCACTTCCATCATGATGCGTGCGCTTTCCGGCGTCGCATTGACCGGGACTTTACCGGTAGAGGTCTTGATGAAATCAGCCCCTGCTTTGATGGAGATTTCAGACGCTTTGCGAATCAACGCTTCTTCTTTCAGTTCACCGGTTTCGATGATCACTTTCAGCAGCACGTTTGCCGCCGCACACGCGTCTTTACAGGCTTTAACCAGATCGAAACCAACCTGCTCATTGCCGGCGATCAACGCACGGTACGGGAACACCACGTCAACTTCATCCGCGCCGTAGGCAATCGCCGCGCGGGTTTCCGCCAGCGCAATGTCGATATCATCGTTGCCGTGCGGGAAGTTGGTTACCGTTGCAATACGGATATCCGGCGTGCCCTGCTCGTTCAGCGTCTTACGCGCAATAGGGATGAAACGCGGATAGATGCAGATTGCCGCCGTGTTACCCACCGGGGTTTTTGCCTGATGACACAGCGCGATCACTTTTTCATTGGTGTCGTCGTCATTCAGGGTAGTCAGGTCCATCAGTTTCAGGGCGCGCAGGCTGCTTGCTGTTAAATCGGTCATAACATTCTCCAACGGCATCGCCGTATAAAATTTCACCTTGCGAGTTTGTTAGTATTCTAACATCCGCTCGCTATTACACTTCGATATACATCACAGTTAATGAAAACCACATACAGATTTGCATTACTCTAATGAGATCCAGTTCAAATAAATAACCTTTCCAGACGGGATACGGTGGCATCAGGCGCATCCGGATCAAAGGTTGTGGCGCTGTTGCTTTCTACAATGGCCCTACACCTTCGGCACATAAAGGAATCAACGATGCCCACTTCAAGCGATCTCGCGCTGCAACAGCGCTGCCAACAAATCGTGACCAGCCCGGTGCTCAGCCCTGAGCAGAAACGCCATTTTCTGGCGCTGGAAGCAGAAAACGCGCTGCCGTATCCGCAACTATCTGCCGAAGCACGCCAGGCGCTGGATGACGGGGTTATCTGCGATATGTACGAAGGTCATGCCCCGTTCAAGCCACGCTATGTTTTACCCAATTACGCCCATTTTCTGGCCAACGGTTCAGCCTGGCTGGAGCTGGAAGGCGCACAGGATCTTGACGACGCATTGTCCTTGCTCACCATTCTGTACCACCACGTTCCATCAGTGACGTCGATGCCGGTCTACCTCGGTCAACTCGACACCCTGCTGCAACCGTATGTTAGAATTCTAACACAAGATGAGATCGATATTCGAATAAAACGTTTCTGGCGTTATCTCGACAGAACCCTGCCAGACGCCTTTATGCATGCCAATATTGGCCCTGCGGATACGCCAATTACACGCGCAATTTTACGTGCAGATGCAGAACTAAAGCAGGTTTCGCCTAATCTAACCTTTATTTATGACCCACAAATTACCCCTGACGATCTGCTGTTGAACGTGGCACAAAATATTTGCGAATGCAGTAAGCCGCACATTTCTAACGGCCCTGAAAATGATAAAATTTTCACAAAAGGCCACTATGGCGTCGTCAGTTGTTACAACTCGCTACCGCTGGCAGGTGGCGGAAGTACGCTGGTCAGACTAAATCTGAAAGCCATCGCAGAGCGCAGCACGTCTGTCGCTGACTTCTTTACGCGCACCCTGCCGCATTACTGCCAGCAGCAAATCGCCATCATTAATTCACGGTGTGAATTCCTCTATGAGAAATCACATTTCTTTGAGAATAGCTTCCTGGTACAGGAAGGGTTGATTGATCCCGAACGTTTTGTGCCTATGTTCGGGATGTATGGCCTGGCGGAGGCGGTAAACCTGTTGTGTGAGAAAGCCGGGCTGAACGCACGCTACGGGAAAGATGAGAGCGCCAATGAGTTGGGCTATCGCATCAGCGCCCAGCTTGCCGACTTTGTGGCAAACACGCCGGTAAAATACGGCTGGAAGCAGCGCGCGATGCTGCATGCACAGTCGGGGATCAGTTCTGACATCGGCACCACGCCGGGCGCGCGTCTGCCTTACGGCGATGAGCCGGATCCCATCACCCATCTGCAAACTGTGGCCCCGCATCACACGTATTATCATGCCGGGATCAGCGACATTCTCACGCTGGATGAAACCATCAAGCGTAACCCACAGGCGCTGGTACAGCTTTGCCTTGGGGCATTTAAAGCAGGAATGCGTGAATTTACCGCCAACGTCAGCGGCAACGATCTGGTTCGCGTCACCGGTTATATGGTGCGCCTGTCGGATCTGGAAAAATACCGTAGCGAAGGCTCTCGCACCAACACCACCTGGCTGGGCGAAGAAGCCGCGCGCAATACGCGTATTCTGCAACGACAACCTCGCGTGATTAGCCATGAACAGCAGATGCGCTTCAGTAAGTAAGCTGATCCCTTTCTCCTGCGTCGACGGGCCAGGCAGTCGTCTGGCCCTGTTCCTGCAGGGGTGCAATCTGCGCTGTAAGAATTGCCACAATCCGTGGACGATGGGCCGCTGCAACGATTGCGGGGAATGTGTGCTGCATTGCCCGCATGACGCATTAAGCCTGAGTGCAGGGAAAGTATGGTGGCAATCCGATGTTTGCCAGCAGTGCGACACCTGCCTGCAGATGTGCCCACAGCAGGCTACGCCGATGGCGCAGACGATGAGCATCGATGAGGTGCTGCGCCATATTCGTAAAGCATCATTGTTTATTGAAGGGATTACCGTTAGCGGCGGTGAGGCGACGACGCAGCTTCCCTTTGTGATTGCACTGTTCTCAGCGATCAAAGCCGATCCTCACCTGCAGCACCTGACCTGCATGGTAGACAGCAACGGCATGCTGCGTGAAACCGGCTGGGAGAAGCTGCTGCCAGTTTGCGACGGCGTGATGCTGGATTTAAAAGCCTGGGACAGCGAATGTCATTTGCAGCTCACCGGACGCGATAACGCAGCGATCAAACGCAGTATTCTCTTTCTGGCGGAACGGGGAAAACTGGCGGAACTGCGCCTGCTGGTGATCCCCGGCCTGGTGGATTATCTGCAGCATATCGATCCCCTGGCGGCGTTTATTAGCCAGCTAAGCAAGGTGCCGGTACGGCTTAACGCCTTTCATGCGCATGGCGTATATGGTGAAGCCAAAGCCTGGCCGGGCGCGACGCCTGAGGATGTGGAGTGTCTGGCAAAAGGGTTACAGGAGCGAGGGGTGGATAACCTGATTTTCCCGGCGTTATACCTGTAGGTGTGTGGCCGGTAATCAAACATCAAACAACGTCGTGGTATTACGATACAGCGCCTCGGCTATTACATCCGCCGGCTCCGGGCGCAACTGGCATAATACCTCAAACACCCTGACCACCTGCTCCGGACGGTTGGGCTGCCCCTGAAAACCATTCAGCGGCATATCCGGCGCGTCGGTTTCCAGCAACAGTGATTCCAGCGGCAATTGCGCCATCACCTCTCGCGTTTTGCTGGCGCGGGGATAGGTAATGGTCCCGCCCACGCCAATTTTGTATCCCAGCTGCACAAAGCGTTCTGCCTGCTGCACACTTCCGGCGAAGCCGTGCACCACGCCAGTACGCGGCAATGCATAACGTTTAAGGTGCATCGCCAGCTTGTCATGGGTACGTCGTGAATGCAGGATCACCGGCAGTTCGTAACGCTTCGCCAGCTGAAGCTGCGCGTCCAGCATCCGCTCCTGCTTGTCGAACTGCGGATCGTCACGATACAGATCCAGCCCTATCTCCCCTATCGCCACCACCTTCTGCGGACGCTTTTCCAGCACCTGTTGCAGGTGGTCCAGGGCGTCGTCGTCATGATGTTCAATCACAATCGGATGTAAACCCAGTGCGGCAAACAACGGGGGGTAGGTTTGCGCTAACGCCAGCACACGGGTAAAGTTCGCCGCCTCGGTAGCCGGAACAATAATACTGCCCACACCGGCTTCACAGGCATGCTGCAGGCTGGCGGATTCGTTGCCGGTAAAAGGCGGAAAATCAAAATGACAATGCGTATCGATAAACCGATAGCTCACGCCAGATCCTCATGGTTAAACGTGGTGTCGTTGGCCTGAGGCGTATCGGCTACCACTGGCGCAAGAGCGTCGTTGGCAACCGGCGCCGGAGGGACCACCACCGGTCCAGGCACCATAATCTTCGGCGTCTGGCGGGGCAACGGCGCGTTTTTCGCCAGCAATTTACCGATAGTCGCCAAAAAGTAGCGTCCACAAAGGCGCCCGGTTTTGTAGTCTTCACGCAGGGCCGGGATACGGCTACCCAGCGCCATACTGTGGAGCGGCTTTGGCGGATAGATCTCAAAGAGACGCAGCTTACCCGGTGGTTTTTCAATAAAACTTTGAATGGCACGGTAGCTGGCCTCATGATGCTGCACCAGATTCACCAGTGGCTGCAGGCTGCTTTCCCCCAGCCAGCGCTCCATACGCTTAAACCACTGTGGGGTGTAATACATTTGCGACGGCACGGTGCGGATCACCACCAGCGTTTTTGCCCCCTGCTTTACCGCCTCCTGAACGGGGATAGCATCGCTTACCCCGCCGTCCAGATAATTCACTCCATCCAGGGCTACCCCGCTACGATAAAACCCCGGAATGGCGCTGGATGCACGCAGGAGGTCGAGCCAGTTTTGTCGGTTCGGCGAAAAATAGCCCGGCGTGTAGTCATCTCCCCGGCAGGCGCACATGTAAAACGCTTTTCCCGCGGCAAACAGTTGTTCTGCGTTGTCTATCGCCAGCGGCATCTGCGCGGCGGTGGCCTCCACCAGCCAGTCGAGATCGATAAGATTTCCCCCGCGCACGAACCGCACCGGGTCAAAGAATTCGCGTCGGGTGGTGTATCGCATAATCACTTTGCGCCCGTAACCTGGCTGGTTGCAGAGATAGGCCGAGAGATTTTGCGCGCCAGCGGACGTTCCGTAGAAGAGATCGAAGGGATTAAATTGCGCGCGCATAAACTCATCCAGCACGCCTGCGGTGAAAATTCCCCTTTGTCCGCCGCCCTCACACACCAGCGCCATACTGCCTGGTTGAAACGGACGTAACGATAACGGCGCAATATTACCGAGCGTGACGGGTATTCTCTGCCCCACCTCTGCCTTCCTGTTTTTTTTATGATAGAGCGACAAAGTAACGCAAATTGCGCATCTCTAAAACCGTAAAAGCCAGTCCACTGGACTGGCTGAGTAGCAATTTTTCTTTACGGATCCAGGCTAGGGTCGTTTACGCCCGGTGAACAGGCTGACCAGGAACAGGATAATCCCCACAACAAAAACAATTTTCGCTGCACCTGCAGCGGTACCCGCCAGTCCACCAAAGCCCAGAGCGGCGGCAATTAACGCGATAACCAGAAATATGATGCCCCAACGAAACATACGCTTCTCCTTTACCATAGTTAATGTCAACCGCTTGAAATGGATGCTCAGGCCACCCATTGCGATATTTTAGTGTGGTGCACAACACTCCTCCCGACAAACGTCAGGAGGACGAATTAAGTCGAATTACTGAGTTTTGAGGTCGTTTTTAACGCTTTTCACGCCATCAACGGCTTTGGCGATACTCTCAGCACGCTCAATTTGCGCCTGTGAGTCAACGGTACCGGAAAGCTGAACCACGCCATCAGTGGTCTCCACTTTCACCTTACGGGAAGGAACGATGTCATCAGCCAGTAATTTCGCTTTGATTTCACTGGTGGTTGCCGTATCGCCCGCATAACCTGTTACAGAGGTGCTTTTGCTGTCACGTACGTGCAATTTGTCGCTTACGGAGGTGACTCCCTCAACGCCTTTCGCCACCTTGACGGCTTCTTCTGCCTGTGCCTGGCTTTCAACAAACCCGCTTAGCGTGACCACTTTCTGGTCTGTTTTGACGGAGATATCGGTGCTCTTAATGCTTTCGTGATCCACCAGCGCGGCCTTCACTTTTGCGGTGATGGAGCTGTCATCCATAAAGTCACCGACTTTGTTCATTGAGCTATCGACTTTCTGCCCTGCGCTTTCAAGACCGGATTGCCCTTTATCTGTCGTCGCGTTCTCTGCAAATGCAGAACCCGTAGCAACAGCAGAAGTCAGCATCACAGCCAGCAGCGTTTTAGAAATCTTCAATTTTGTCATTGTCATCGATGTAATCCTTTTTTTGCTCATATCGATGCTCTGCCGCTTATCGGGCTGAGCCAGCAACTAATCTCGTAATCGAAATAAATATCAGCTAAAACAACTAAGATGAGAAATTAACGTAGAATTTAAAGCCGATATTTATGTCATCACATTGTTAAATATAGATCACAATTTTGATGCCGCAGACAAATACGGTTAAAAAACAGACAAAATAAGGAAAAAGGGCAGGATTTAAGAACATTCCGTAAGGGATTAATAAGGCAGGGAAAGTCGCAGGGTACGGCATATGCCGCACCCTGGAAGGTCGATTAGTGTTCGCGTGTTTTACGGAACGTAACGTCAGGATAACGTTCCTGGGTGAGGTTCAGGTTAACCATGGTGGGCGCGATATAGGTCAGGTTATCGCCGCCATCCAGCGCCAGCTGAATTTCGTTTTTACGCTTAAACTCTTCGAATTTCTTCACGTCTGAGCATTCTACCCAGCGCGCAGTCGCCACGTTGACCGACTCGTAGATCGCTTCAACGTTGTATTCGCTCTTCAGGCGTGACACGACGACGTCAAACTGCAGCACACCGACGGCACCGACGATCAGGTCATTGTTGGCAATCGGACGGAAGACCTGCACCGCCCCTTCTTCAGAAAGCTGCACCAGCCCTTTCAGCAGTTGTTTTTGCTTCAGCGGATCTTTCAGGCGAATACGACGGAACAGTTCCGGCGCGAAGTTCGGAATACCGGTGAACTTCATCATTTCGCCTTGAGTAAAGGTGTCGCCGATCTGAATGGTGCCGTGGTTGTGCAGACCGAGGATATCGCCCGGATACGCTTCTTCCACGTGAGAACGGTCGCCAGCCATAAAGGTCAGCGCATCGGAAATCACCACGTCTTTACCAATACGCACCTGGCGCATTTTCATGCCCTTCTCGTACTTGCCGGAAACCACGCGCATGAACGCCACGCGGTCGCGGTGTTTCGGGTCCATATTGGCCTGAATTTTAAACACAAAACCGGTGAACTTCTCTTCTGCTGCTTCGACCACGCGGGTATCGGTTTTGCGCGGCATTGGCGCAGGCGCCCACTCCACCAGACCGTCCAGCATATGGTCAACGCCGAAGTTACCCAGCGCGGTCCCGAAGAAGACCGGGGTGATTTCACCCGCGAGGAACAGCTCCTGGTCGAACTCGTTAGAGGCCCCCTGCACCAGTTCCAGTTCGTCACGCAGTTGCTGCGCCAGGTCTTCACCAACGGCGGCATCAAGCTCCGGGTTATTCAGACCTTTAACAATACGAACGTCCTGGATAGTGTGGCCTTTACCGGTCTGGTACAGGTAAGTTTCGTCTTTATACAGGTGGTAAACGCCTTTGAACAACTTACCGCAGCCAATCGGCCAGGTAATCGGCGCGCAGCCGATTTTCAGTTCGTTTTCGACTTCATCCAGCAGCTCCATCGGGTCGCGGATATCACGGTCGAGTTTGTTCATAAACGTCAGGATCGGCGTATCGCGCAGACGCGTAACTTCCATCAACTTGCGGGTACGGTCTTCGACACCTTTCGCGGCGTCGATGACCATCAGGCAGCAGTCGACCGCCGTCAGCGTACGGTAAGTATCTTCAGAGAAGTCTTCGTGCCCCGGGGTATCCAGCAGATTGACCAGGCAATCATGATACGGAAATTGCATTACGGACGTGGTAATGGAGATACCACGCTGCTTTTCCATCTCCATCCAGTCTGATTTCGCGTGCTGGTTAGAGCCACGGCCTTTTACCGTACCCGCGGTCTGGATAGCCTGTCCGAATAACAGCACCTTTTCGGTGATAGTCGTTTTACCGGCATCCGGGTGAGAAATAATGGCAAAAGTGCGGCGTTTGGCCACCTCTTGCAAAAAAGGAGACAACGTCATAGTCAAATCTTCTTAGGTAAGCACGGCGTCAGGCCGGGCATGTTGAATACGAAAAATTGCGGCTATTTTACCCATCAACGGGGGGGAGGCAATCAGTGTTTACACAGCAGTTGCTCCAGTTCGCTTAATGAAGCCACGGTCCAGGTCGGCTGAATGCCCGCCGGTTGCGCGCGTTGGTGCGCATTTAGCCAGCAGGTTGATAACCCGGAATTGATGCCACCCAGAATATCGGACTCCGCCGTGTCACCGACCATCAGCACGCGGGAGCGGTCAGGGTTGCCCGCCTGCTCCAGCGCATAATCAAAAATGCGCGGGTCGGGTTTTGCCACGCCAACCTCTTCAGAAATAACCATCAGGTCGAAGTGATCGCGCAGCCCGGTGCGCTCAAGACGGATTTGCTGCAATGCGGTAAAGCCGTTGGTAATAATGCCGATTTTCGTTTTACCACGTATCGTATTCAGCAGCGACACAGCCCCCGGTAACGGAGAGCAAATTTCTGCCATCGCATTAATAAAAGCATCATTGAGAGAACCCGGCGGCACGTTCAGACGCTCAGCCCAGCTCAGGAAACGGGCATGCTGCAGTTGCAATGAGGTAATTGCACCGTTTTGATAATCC
Organism: Citrobacter sp. FP75; assembly: GCF_018342065.1. GTDB lineage: Bacteria > Pseudomonadota > Gammaproteobacteria > Enterobacterales > Enterobacteriaceae > Citrobacter. The sequence goes on from NZ_JAFDOE010000005.1 coordinate 279,616, forward strand.
ACCCACAGCGGTTTATTCACGGCCTGGTAGTCCTGAAAATCCTCAGCGGTAAAGGTAATGCTGTAGTCGAGAAACATCCGCTGTAGGCCGGTAAACGCGTCAAATGTGAACAGCGTTTCATCGGCATCAAAGAAAATCCAGTCCCACTTCATCATCATTACACCTTGTCTTACATACTGATTGGCAATGCCATAATAATGGCGTCTTCATGACCGTCGGCTGTCGGGTAGTAATTGCGGCGGATCGTCGCCTCGTTAAAGCCCAGGCTTTCATACAGCGCAATCGCCGCAGCGTTCGAGGCACGCACTTCTAACCACAGCGTCAGAATGCTACGCTTTTCCAGCTCGTCGATCAGGTACTCCAGTAGCTCACGCCCTAAACCCCGCCGCTGAAAATCAGGATCGACGGCGATGTTAAACAGCGTTGCCTCATCCAGCACGACCTGCGTGATCGCAAAGGCAGCCATCGTTCCGTCAACGGTTAACTGATAGTTGAGATAGCGATCGCCCTGGTTGCTGGCAAAGGTTTTCTCGCTCCATGGAAAGGCATGGGCACGTTTTTCAATCTGAAATGCTGCGGGTAAATCAGTCGGACTGAGGGAAGAAATCGTGTTCATATGCGCAGATTTGTTGCCATAACGCGGCGCGTGCCGCTGGGTTTTCCCGTAATTCATTAAACGCAGGAGTGGCGACCTGAGCGCCATCCAGTTGCAGAGGCACTTCGGTTCCCAGCCGCCAGCTATTACAGCGACTGCCTTGTGGCAGCATGGCGACACGGTCAGGGGTCAGTTGTAAAACCTGATCCGCACTGACGGTCAATGCGCGTAAAATATCGTCCATCAACGGTTCGGTTAACGCGGGTAACTCTGCAGCAACCATCACCAAACGGACATGCGCAGGAATTGAAATCGCGATCTCGCCCTGCAGTACGCCAGGACGACGCAGCGACCACTGCGTAATGCCCAGTTGCTGTAACTGCCAGTCTCGTCGGGATGTCATAGCGAAACACTCCTGTCTATCAGGGGCGCAAATATAGCAAATCTGTCGAATCTACGCCAACAAACAACGATACACGTCATCCCGCATGCCGCCTTGATTCAGCTTGACTGATTTTGTGTATATAATCGCAACCTGTATAAATTGAGGAGCATTCCATGTCTGCTTTTACCCCGGCAAGTGAAGTCTTGCTGCGTCACAGTGATGATTTCGAACAAAGCCGTATTCTGTTTGCCGGTGATTTGCAGGATGACCTGCCTGCCCATTTCGAAAGTGCCGCCAGCCGCGCACATACCCAACAACTCCACCACTGGCAGGTGTTAAACCGCCAGATGGGTGACAACGTACGCTTTAGCCTCGTTGCAAAAGCCGAAGATGTCGCGGACAGCGATACACTGGTCTACTACTGGCCGAAGAATAAACCGGAAGCCCAGTTCCAGCTGATGAACATTCTGTCGCTGCTACCGGTCGGCACCGATATTTTTGTCGTTGGCGAGAACCGCAGCGGCGTACGCAGCGCGGAACAGATGCTGGCCGAATATGCACCGCTGAATAAAATCGACAGCGCGCGCCGCTGTGGTCTCTACCACGGTCGCCTGGAAAAACAGCCGGTCTTTGATGCAGAAAAATACTGGGACGAATACAGCGTCGACAATCTGACCATCAAAACGCTGCCGGGTGTGTTCAGCCGTGACGGTCTGGATGTCGGCAGCCAGCTGCTGCTCTCAACCCTGACGCCGCACACCAAAGGTAAAGTGCTGGATGTCGGCTGCGGCGCTGGTGTTCTTTCCGTGGCATTAGCCAGCCATTCACCGAAAGTGCGCCTGACCCTATGCGATGTCAGCGCATCGGCGGTTGAAGCCAGCCGGGCGACGCTTGCGGCAAACGGTATTGAAGGTGACGTCTTCGCCAGCAACGTCTTTTCTGACGTGACCGGGCGCTTTGACATGATCATCTCTAACCCGCCGTTCCATGACGGGATGCAAACCAGCCTCGATGCAGCACAAACGCTGATCCGCGGCGCGGTGCGCCATCTGAACAGCGGCGGTGAACTGCGTATTGTGGCCAATGCCTTCCTGCCATATCCGAAAGTGCTGGATGAAATGTTTGGCTTCCATGAAGTCATCGCCCAGACAGGTCGTTTTAAGGTGTACCGCACAGTGTTGACCCGCCAGGCGAAGAAAGCCTGACGGGAATTAATCACGGCCATGCACATGGCCGTTTTTGCACCAATCGACCCAGACTGCGCAATTAACTATTGACGAAAAACTGAAAACCACTAGAATGCGCCTCCGTGGTAACGATACTTTTTGAGTGTCGATGGTATGCGAAGGTGGCGGAATTGGTAGACGCGCTAGCTTCAGGTGTTAGTGTCCTTACGGACGTGGGGGTTCAAGTCCCCCCCCTCGCACCATAATCCACGTTTGATATTGCTCGCACTGGGCGAAGGTGGCGGAATTGGTAGACGCGCTAGCTTCAGGTGTTAGTGTCCTTAGGATGTGGGGGTTCGAGTCCCCCCCCTCGCACCAACGAGGCAATATCAAGAAAAGTAAGATAACTGTGCGAAGGTGGCGGAATTGGTAGACGCGCTAGCTTCAGGTGTTAGTGTCCTTAGGATGTGGGGGTTCGAGTCCCCCCCCTCGCACCAATTATCTTATTTTCCTCTCGATTCTCTTTCCTGTTTTGCTCATCCCTGATTCCAGTTCATCATCATCAATACCACACCACCGATCAGTGCTGCACATGAAGGCAGTAAAACAAAATGCCGTAAACGCTTGTGGTACAGCATGAGTGAAGTTAACAGTAATCCTAATACAATCATCGCCTTCCATGCGTAAACTGACAGGTCAGCAAAAGCCAGACCCGCAATGAATATCCCCGGCAGCAGCACACCCCATCCACTACCCAGCGCACGTTGCAACATGGTTTCACCTACAATATCGATAATGATAACCAATATCATATGATATATTTTCTCATTTGTCAGCCGAGAAAGGCTATCAATTATATGAGTTTTACTTAACGATTGGTGACATGAATAATTGAAGGTGCTAAATTGCTCGGCGGTTAGCTTATCAACAAAAACAACAATAATGACCTGGGGGGGAATAACTTTTCGCACGTTATTTTTCCTTTACAAACACACCTTCGCATATTGCAGATAAATAACAATTTTTACCTATGACAGTACAATCCTGGCGAACTCTGCGCACAAAGAAATATCAACTCTCCTTACGCTTGTTTCTGCTGCTTAACGCAGTATCCGCGGTGTTTACCCTTTTTTTCCCGCTTTTTGCCGTCAAAGTCTTATCCCCCCCGGCGATACTGATCTTTGTCGCCAGCACGCTACTGCTGATGTGGCACGGAAAATACACGGATAAAAAGATTCATCTCCCTTTTATTTCAACCATTTTTGGCGTGCTATGGGCGGCGCATATCGTCCAGAAATATACCTTACTGGGGCATAGCGATTATTCTTTTCTATTAATAGCGCTGCTCAGCGTACTGTTTATTGGATCAATTGCTTTTGCCAATAATATCATCGCCTTTACCCTCCATTCACTCCCCTCAGTTGCCGTGTGCTTGTGGCTGAATGGCAGCGAACATGGGCTGCGCGTGATCTATTTTATGGCACTGCCGATGGCGGGGATCGCCATTCAGCATGTGATACAAAAACGCTACGACGGTTTTGCTCAGCAACTGATGTACAAACTTTTGGAAGAGAGAGAAACGCTGAACGGCCTCAGTATGCTCGACCCGCTAACCGGTCTGTATAACCGCCGGGGACTGCAACACCGACTTGATACGCTGCTGGCCCTGAGCAACGCGAAGCATTACGTGCTGCTACTGGATATTGACCATTTCAAAGCCTATAACGACCATTATGGGCACATGATGGGAGATCAGGCGCTGATTCGCGTCTCCGCCGCCATTCGAGACTCCGTGCGCTCACGGGATGTTGTGGCACGCTTTGGCGGTGAGGAGTTTATGGTTTTACTGACGGCAGTCGATCCGCAACAAGCGCAGACAGCTGCCGAACGTATTCGCCAGAAAGTCTACGATCTTAAAATTCCCCACATGTTTAATGAAAACGTAGCAACCAACGTGACTGTCAGTATCGGCATTGCGCCGCTGGTGGATCAGGATATTGATGCCGCAATCAGTAAAGCGGATAAAGCCCTTTACGAAGCCAAAAAACAGGGGCGCAATAACACGCTGGTCAGCGATGATTTGCGGATAGTCTAACCCAGCCTACGTTATCTGTGCGCTTTCGCCCGACACCACGACAAAGATCTTGCCATCGCTAGCCACCGGCTATAGGATTAGAAATCATTATCATTTAGATTAACATCCTTATATAGCCATGGCTTATCGTTCCGCACCGATCGTTGAAGATGTCATCTGGCGCAGCCACCTCCCCCCGGAGATGCCTTCGCTGGCCGATTCAGTGCGCGCAACCATCGCCCAAACTCGTGAGCACCTGCTGGATTTTATTCGTCTTGATGAGACGCCCCCACAAGGCGCCATGACGTTGCATGAATGGACCCAATCCACAACGCTGAGCTCGCTCCTGGCAGTCTATTCCGATCATATTTATCGCAACCAGCCCGCGTTACCCCGTGAAAACAAACCGCTGATTTCACTCTGGGCGCAATGGTATATCGGCCTGATGATGCCCCCGCTGATGGTGGCGCTGCTGACACAAAAAAACGCCATGGACGTTGCGCCAGAGCATATGCACGTCGAGTTTCATGAAACGGGCCGGGCAGCATGCTTCTGGATAGACGTTCATCAGGATATGCAGACCACCGCCCGCTCTCCCCAACAGCGGATGGAAACGCTGATTCTTTCTGCGCTGACGCCAGTCGTCCAGGCCCTGGAGGCGACGGGAGAGATCAACGGTAAGCTTATCTGGAGCAACACCGGATACTTAATTCACTGGTATTTGACAGAGATGAAGCCGCTACTGGGTGATGAACTGCTGGCGACACTGCGCCAGTCCTGCTTCTTTGAGAAACAACTCTCCTGCGGCGAGGATAATCCATTATGGCGCACCGTGGTTCCGCGTGATGGGCTATTAGTTCGCAGAACCTGCTGCCAACGCTACCGTCTGCCCGATGTCCAGCAATGTGGCGACTGCACGCTGAAATAAGCGCGCAGCCTCTTCTTCTCTGCCCGCCTTAAACGTCCTGCTGATGTTGCTATGTTGTAACAATAAAATATTTACAGCCACGCTTCCCCTGTGACAAATTACGTCATGCGGTTTTCTGCTGTACAGGACTGCTTGTACGCTATCGGGAGAGAAGAATGAGTTTGCAATCAGTACGGCAATTTCTGGCGGAGCATGCCCCGGATATTGAAATCATCGAACTGGATCAGAGCACGGCAACCGTCGATCTGGCAGCGAAAGCCCATAACGTTGAGCCAGGTCAGATCGCTAAAACGCTTTCTCTAAAGGTGAAAAATGACATTATCCTGGTTGTCGCCAAAGGCGACGCGCGTCTGGATAATAAGAAGTTAAAAAATACATTTGGCGCGAAAGCACGCATGCTGAATAGTGATGAAGTTGTCAACGCAACGGGTCATCCCGTTGGCGGCGTCTGTCCTTTTGGGCTGGAAACACCACTCTCGGTATACTGCGATATCTCTCTGAAGCACTACGCTGAAGTACTTCCCGCTGCAGGGGCTACGCACAGTGCGGTCCGTATCACGCCAGACAGAATGGCGGAACTGACTTCCGCCACCTGGGTTGATGTGTGTCAGTGATAAATTCTCACCCTGTGCCGGGAAGTAAACCCGGCACACACCACGCAAGTAATGCCCGTTATGAAACCGCATGGAGAAAAGGCGCAGATTCCCCGGCACGCAGATACAGCAGAATGTCAGCAGCATCCAGCAATCCCGCATCGGAGTTCACGCCCAGTTTAGACATCACATTAAATTTATGTGCCCGAATGGTTTTAATGTTCCGTTCAAGCTGAATGGCAATCTGTGGCATCGAGTATCCATTCGACATAAAACGCAATATTTCGCGCTCTGTGGGGCTCAACATACGATTTTGGTTAATAAACCAGAGGTTTTTTGTACTTTCTGTTCCCCGACTGGCGCAATTCAAAGCAGCCAGTAACCCTTCCTGTAAAACATCTAATGACGATGCTTTGCTGATAACACCATCCAGTGGCAACGGAGAAAGAGAGCTAATTAAACGAACTTCAGCATCATCATCAGCAATAACCACACGCCGGATACGCGGGTAATTAACAGCAAGGTCGGTCAGGTAAACCAGTCCTGCTCGACGGTCCGCTCTTAATGCAGAAAGTGAAAAAATAACCGCAGAAAAAGACGTTTTTAACATCTCCTGGTTAAAGGCAGCTGGGTTAGAAAACTGATAAAGTTTGTATGGGCTATGTGGCATGGTATTAAATAAACTCTTAATACCGACACCACTCATCGCACATTTTTCTACCAGTGCGACATTTCTTTTGTTACTTCCGCTTTCCATTCCGTGGTTTCTCCATAAACTGAAGGTAAATTCAGTTCTCGTGCTCCTTGAGAACTGTTTATCCATGCATACATTTCTGCGTTGCTATGGACAGACAAGCGACGCATCGCGCTATTTTTCTGAGCGCTGATTGTTTTATTACTTTTCTTCAGTAACATCGCAATCTGGTTAATCCCCCAGCCTTTTCCCAATAGCCGTAACACTTTTCTTTCAGAAAGCGTGAGAACAATTGACCGTGCGCTATGATCCAGTATTTCAGGTACTATTGGCGGAGAGAGCAGCGTCTTGCTGATTCTCTCCGCGCGAGTATTCCCCGCGTGAATGACATTCACTAAGCTTTCAATCGATTCCGCATCAGATAACAGCGAACTGACTGGACACATCAGCAATTCAACCGCCAGAGGGTAAAATAGCCGTGAAACGAGAAAAACCCAGTGGATATCACGGTATTGAGACAGTAAAGAATAATACTGTTCGCAGATTGCACGCGGGTTATTACAGTCCCCGGTTAAATCGGCGATCACCAGATCAGAGCAGCGCAACTGCAGCAAAGTAAGTTCTTCTACGGAGCGGCAGTAGGTCAGTTCATAGTCAGAAAACTGCCCTTTCATCACCCCTTTAAGCCCAGTTTGTATGATTGGTAATTTACTAATGATAATTGCGTTCTTGCAGCGTCCTGGCAACATAACCCCTCCAAATTCACTTGTCCGTAATCGCACTTATCCAAGTTTTTCGGATTAATTAAATAAGACTAATTAAAAGAAAAATGCCGAACAATAGACGAGGTGAATTGTTTATCCTTGGTTTTATTTAAATAAAACAAAGCTACGATACTATAATCCACATAGTACCAAACTATTAAACCATTATTGCACAATCGCGCATAAATACATCATCTGTACAATTAAAAGAACTACATTAGATCATTAGTATTGCTTACATAATTGTCGCCTATGCGAATAACACCACTTTGAGGTAGGCGCGACTCACATTACAACGCATTGATAAGACAGTGAGGTTGTTCAAATGCATAAACCATACGAGCTGCGTCTTTTTTCAACATAAAGATTGATCTTTGCCAGAGCCAACGGGATCATGCTTCATGATAAAAAGAAGGCAGTTGTCATTCAGAGAGTATCTTTTCAGTCAGAGCGAGCCATGCAAACAGAGCAGTCGTTACAGCGAACGGTTACACGGTTATGTATACAATGCGGACTTTTTCTACTGCAACACGGGGCGGAAAGCGCGCTGGTTGACGAACTCTCCACCCGCCTCGGGCTGGCGCTTGGCATGGACAGCGTAGAAAGCGCCATCTCCTCTAACGCTATCGTTCTGACCACCATTAAAGACGGGCAATGTCTGACATCGACCCGAAAAAATCACGATCGCGGCATTAATATGCACGTTGTGACCGAAGTGCAGCACATCGTAATTTTGGCGGAACACAAGCTGCTGGATGTTAAAGGCGTAGAGAAACGCTTTAGTCAGATTAAGCCGCTGCGCTATCCAAGATGGCTGGTCGCCTTCATGGTCGGTTTGTCCTGCGCCTGCTTCTGTAAGCTCAATAAGGGCGGTTGGGATGGCGCGGTAATCACCTTTTTCGCCAGCATGGTCGCCATGTATATCCGCCAGACTCTGGCCTCCCGGCATTTGCATCCGCAAATCAACTTCTGTATCACCGCCTTTGTGGCTACAACTATTTCTGGCTTGCTGCTGACTTTGCCAACGTTTAATCACACCTCCACCGTAGCCATGGCGGCCAGCGTACTGCTGCTGGTTCCGGGTTTTCCGTTGATCAATTCAGTTGCAGATATGTTTAAGGGTCACATCAATACGGGTCTTGCGCGCTGGGCCATTGCCAGTCTGCTGACGTTAGCGACCTGCATTGGCGTAGTGATGTCGATGACCTTATGGGGGCTTCGCGGATGGGCGTGATCGATTTCATTTTGGCACTCATGCAGGACATGATCCTCTCGGCGATCCCCGCCGTAGGCTTTGCCATGGTATTTAACGTACCGCATCGGGCACTCCCCTGGTGTGCGTTACTCGGCGCACTCGGGCATGGTTCACGAATGGTCATGATGACTGCAGGATTCAACATCGAATGGTCAACCTTTATGGCTTCCCTGTTGGTTGGCTGCATCGGAATCCAGTGGTCACGCTGGTATCTGGCGCACCCGAAAGTCTTCACCGTCGCGGCGGTGATCCCCATGTTCCCAGGGATCTCCGCCTACACCGCGATGATATCTGCGGTAAAAATCGGTCATTTCGGCTATAGCGAGGAACTGATGATTACTCTGCTGACTAACTTTCTGAAAGCCTCATCGATTGTGGGCGCACTGTCCATCGGGCTTTCCGTGCCAGGATTATGGCTGTATCGCAAACGCCCGCGCGTTTAGCACACCACTGAGGGGGAATCTCCCCCTCTTCTGCTGCTCTCCTTCTTCTCTGTGTTACTATAAAAGCAGTCCCCTTCTCGGTTGTTGTTCAGTATTGAGAAACATTATGCCCTGCAAAGTTTTGACTCCAGACGTCATCGGTATTGACGCCTTATTACACGACCACAACGCGGTGCTGGCAAAGTCAGCATCTGGCGCGGTGGCCGTTTTCGCCAATAATGTGCCCGCCTTTTACGCAGTAACCCCTGCCAGGTTGGCTGAGCTATTGGCGCTTGAAGAAAAGCTGTCACGCCCGGGAAGCGATGTAACATTGGATGCGCAGTTTTATGAAGAGCCTCAGGCGGTACCTGTTGCCATACCTATGGGGAAATTTCCAATGTACGCTGACTGGCAGCCCGATGCTGACTTTCAGCGCCAGGCCGCCTTGTGGGGCGTAGCGCTCAGAGAACCGGTTACCGCCGAAGAACTGGCCTCATTTGTCGCCTACTGGCAGGCCGAAGGCAAAGTCTTTCACCATATTCAGTGGCAGCAAAAACTCGCGCGCAGCATCCAGATTGGCCGGGCCAGCAATGGCGGAATGCCGAAGCGCGATGTGAACAGTGTCAGCGAACCTGACAGCCATATTCCACCGGGTTTTAGAGGATAACGATGAAAAACGTTGGCGACCTGATGAAACGTCTGCAAAAAATGATGCCGCCCAATGTCGAGCCCGCATTCAAAACGGGCGAGGAACTGCTGGCGTGGCAAAAAGAACAGGGTGAAATTCGTGCCGCGGCGCTGGCGCGCGAGAACCGGGCCATGAAAATGCAGCGCACGTTCAACCGCTCCGGTATCCGCCCACTGCACCAGAACTGCTCGTTTGAGAACTATCGGGTCGAGTGCGAAGGACAAATGAACGCCCTGAGCAAAGCCCGTCAGTACGTTGAAGAGTTTGACGGCAACATCGCCAGCTTTATCTTCTCCGGCAAACCCGGCACCGGAAAAAACCATCTGGCCGCCGCCATCTGCAACGAACTGTTGCTGCGCGGCAAGTCGGTGCTGATCATTACCGTGGCTGACATCATGTCGGCGATGAAAGAGACGTTCAGCAATCGTGAAACCAGCGAAGAGCAGTTGCTCAACGATCTCAGCAACGTGGATCTGCTGGTGATCGACGAGATCGGCATGCAGACCGAATCCCGCTATGAAAAAGTGATCATCAATCAGATCGTCGATCGTCGTTCTTCCTCCAAGCGCCCGACCGGCATGCTGACCAACAGCAATATGGATGAAATGAACAAACTGCTGGGTGAGCGCGTGATGGATCGTATGCGACTCGGCAATAGCCTGTGGGTGATTTTTAACTGGGAAAGCTATCGCAGCCGCGTAACCGGCAAAGAGTATTAAGACCATTCCTAACATCAGCAGCGCTATACTGCGTTGAAAAGGCATAACACGAGTTGCATATAATGATAAAAACGACCAAACGTCTGCTGTGCTGTGCGGTTGCCGCCAGCACGCTTCTCTCCACCAGCGTTTTCGCTGCCTCCTGGCAGGATTCGCTCTCCAGCGCGGCTGGCGAACTGAGTAAGCAAAGTGCTGGCTCACAGGGCAGCACCTCACTCTCGTCCCTGACCAGCCTGCTGGGCAGCAATCAGTCGCTCACCTCAAACAGTATGAATAACGCGGCCGGGATTCTGGAGTATTGTGCAAAACAGAAACTCGCCTCAGTGACCGATACCGAAAACGTCAAAAATCAGGTGCTGGACAAACTAGGCCTGGGCACGACGGAGCAGAAAAAAGATACCAACTACCTGGACGGTATTCAGGGCCTGCTCAATGCCAAAGATGGTCAACAGCTTAACCTGGACACGATTGGTAACAGCTCGCTGGCGAAGCAGGTAAAAACCAAGGCCTGCGATCTGGTATTAAAACAGGGTATGAACTTCATTTCCTGAGGCTCTACATGCCGCGTATAACCTGCGCGGCATCAATTGGCTTACTCCATTACATTCACACATCAAATGACCAGTAATTCCCCCGCAAAAAACACGCATATCTAAACCAATTCTGAATAACAACGTAATTAAATGTCACTACAATTGCAGCAATATAACAACGCTATTACATTGTACTGTCCAGAAATGATTAGCCTGCCAGGCATATGCCCGGCTTACTGAGGATCGTCCGTTGTCTGAATTATTCTCCATCACTCTGTTTCTCGCTTCGGTACTGATTTACGCCTGGAAAGCGGGTCGCAACACCTGGTGGTTTGCCGCCACGTTAACGGTGCTGGGGATTTTTATTGTCCTGAATATCACGCTGTATGCCAGCGACTATTTCACCGGCGATGGCATCAACGACGCGGTGCTATACACGCTGACCAACAGCCTGACTGGCGCGGGCCTTGGCAAATATGTTCTACCAGGCGTCGGGATTGCACTGGCGCTGGCCGCAGTCTTTGGCGCACTGGGTTGGGTACTTCGCCGCCGTCGCCACCATCCTCATCACGTTGGCTACAGCCTGCTGGCGTTGGTGCTGGCTCTGGCTTCCGTCGATGCCAGCCCGGCATTTCATCAGATAACCGAACTGGTGAAATCCCAGTCGCGCGATGGCGATCCGGACTTCGCGGCATATTACAAAGAGCCGTCGAAAACCATTCCCAACCCGAAGCTGAACCTGGTGTATATCTACGGCGAAAGCCTCGAACGAACCTATTTTAACAATGACGCGTTCCCGGACCTGACCCCGGAACTCGGCGCATTAAAAAGCGAAGGAATGGATTTCAGCAATACCATGCAGCTGCCGGGCACGGATTACACCATCGCTGGCATGGTCGCCTCGCAGTGCGGCATTCCGCTGTTTGCCCCGTTTGAAGGTAACGCCTCAGCGTCGGTTTCCAGCTTCTTCCCAAACAATATTTGCCTCGGCGATATCCTGAAGAACTCCGGCTACCAGAACTACTTTGTGCAGGGCGCAAATCTGCGCTTTGCCGGGAAAGACGTGTTCCTGAAATCCCACGGTTTTGATCATCTGTACGGCGCAGAAGAGTTAAAAAGCGTGGTTGCGGACCCGGCTTATCGTAACGACTGGGGTTTTTACGACGACACGGTGCTGGACGAAGCGTGGAAAAAATTCGAAGCACTTTCGCGCTCGGGCCAACGTTTTTCACTGTTTACCCTGACGGTAGACACGCATCACCCGGATGGGTTTATCTCACGTAGCTGCAACCGTAAACGCTATGACGTCGATGGAAAGATAAACCTGTCGTTTAGCGCCGTCAGCTGCAGCCAGGAAAACATCGCCGAATTTATCAATAAAATCAAAGCCTCACCGTGGTTTAAAGACACCGTGATCGTGGTTTCTTCCGATCATCTGGCGATGAACAACACCGCATGGAAGTACCTGAACAAGCAGGATCGCAACAACCTGTTCTTCGTGCTGCGCGGCGACAAGCCGCAGCAGGAGACGCTGGCGGTGAAGCGCAACACCATGGATAACGGCGCGACCGTCCTGGATATTCTCGGCGGCGATAACTTTATCGGTCTCGGACGCAGCAGCTTGTCGAGCGAGTCGGTGTCAGAAGTGTTCCTGAACATCAAAGAAAAAACGTTGGCCTGGAAGCCCGATATTATTCGTCTGTGGAATTTCCCCAAAGAGATGAAAGCGTTCACCGTCGACAGAGACAAAAGTATGATCGCTTTCTCCGGCAGCCATTTCCGCCTGCCGCTGCTACTGCGCGTGTCGGACAAACGCGTTGAGCCGCTGCCGGAAAGTGAATACTCTGCCCCACTGCGCTTCCAACTGGCTGATTTCGCCCCGCGCGATAACTTTGTCTGGATCGACCGCTGCTACAAAATGGCCCAGCTGTGGGCGCCGGAACTGGCGCTCTCTACCGACTGGTGCGTATCGCAAGGACAACTGGGCGGGCAGCAAATCGTGCAGCACGTCAATAAAGCCAAATGGCAAGGTAAAACCACATTTAAAGATACGGTGATCGACATGGAACGCTACAAAGGTAACGTCGATACGCTGAAAATTGTCGATAACGACATTCGCTACAAAGCCGACAGCTTCATCTTTAACGTGGCCGGCGCGCCGGAAGAGGTGAAACAGTTTAGCGGGATTTCACGCCCCGAATCCTGGGGACGCTGGTCCAACGCGCAGCTGAGTGAAGAGGTAAAAATCGAATACAACGCGCCGTTGCCAAAGAAATTCGATCTGGTGATCACCGCTAAAGCCTTCGGTGACAACGCCAATCGCCCTATCCCGGTACGCGTCGGCAACGAAGAACAAACGCTGGTGTTAAGCCATGATGTCAGCACCACCACGCTGCATTTTGATAACCCGGCAGACGCCGACACGCTGGTCATTGTCCCGCCCGATCCCATCGCCACCAACGAGGGCAACATTCTGGGCCACTCACCGCGTAAGCTGGGGATCGGGATGGTTGAAATCAAAGTCGTGGACGTGCAAGGGTAAAAAAAAACAGCGCCCAACACACCCCCGGGCGCTGCATGGCAACCTTATCAGAACGTGATCACGCCTTTAATCAGCTCACGGTTGTTAATCACATCCCGCTCGTAGATTTCTGCAAGCTGGGCAAACGCATAACGGTGCGTAAGCATCATATCCGCTGTCAGTTTGCCCTCAGACATCAGGCGACCAACTTTGGCGAAGTCTTCCGGCGTAGCGTTGCGACTGCCCATCATGGTGGTCTCTTTCTTGTGGAACTCGGGGTCAGAGAACTGCAAGTCACCTTTGAACAACCCAACAAACACAATGCTGCCGCCGTGGCGAATCAAATTCACCGTGTTATTCATCGCATGCTGATTCCCCGTCGCATCAATGACTTTTTGCGCCAGCGAACCGTCAAACTGCGCGCGTAGCTGCGCGTCAAAATCTTCAGCAGAGGGATCGACAACCGGAAGTGCCAGCCGGGAGACCACATGCTCCCGGCGCGCAGGGCTGGTATCCGCCACCACCACCTGAGCACCATCGGCTTTAGCAATCGCTGCCGCGCCAAGGCCAATCGGCCCCGCCCCCACCACCAGCACCTGCTCACCAGGCGCCACGGCTGCCCGGCGCACCGCATGTGCGCTGATGGCGTACGGTTCGATCAGCGCCGCCGCCTGCGGGTCAATGCCCTGCGCATCCAGCAGGTTCGTCGCCGGTACGGACAGGTATTCACTGAAACCACCATCCTGATGCACACCAATCACCGAAATCTTCTCGCAGCAGTTGGTGCGCCCACTCAGACACGCCGGACACTGCTGACATGCCACGTAAGGAATAACCGCAACCTGCTGACCTGTTTTCAGATCCTGTATATTTTCACCTAGCTCGACAACTTCTCCACATATTTCATGGCCTAACACTCTCGGATAGCTGAAAAAAGGTTGATTGCCGCCCCAGGCATGAATATCGGTGCCACAAATCCCGACGGATTTTATTTTTATTAATGCTTCGCCATTACCCGGAATAGGTATGTTACGTTCTTTCCAGACTAATTTTTTAGGTTCCTGGCAAATTAGCGTATTCATCGTAGACATGATTCTGCTCTCCTGTTTTTTGTTGCCTCAGATATTGATGAAAATAAAAATACCGGCGCAAGCAGAAACATAATCTGTGAAATCCACCGCATAAAAATGTTTTAAATCGGGTTTTAATGGGCAAAAAAGGAGACACCATGAGCCGTTCACAGAACCTGCGCCATAATGTGATCAACCAGATAATTGATGACATGGCACGGGGTCATATTCCTTCTCCTCTCCCCTCGCAAAGCGCGCTGGCAGAGATGTACAACATCAGTCGCACCACCGTACGCCATATGTTGAGCCATTTAGGTGAGTGCGGTGTGTTAACGCAGGTGGGCAGCCACTACGTGATCGTACGTAAACCCGATCATGACGACGGCTTTGACTGCACCGCGGCCTCAATGACCGAGCAAAATCGCATTTTTGAGCAGGCCTTTTTCACCATGATTAACCAGCGCCAGCTGCGTGCGGGTGAGAGTTTCTCCGAGTTGCAGCTTGCCAGAACGGCGGGCGTCAGTCCGGTCGTTGTGCGGGAATATCTTTTAAAATTCGAACGTTACAATCTGATTAAAAACGAAAAACGCGGTCAGTGGAGCATGAAGCAGTTTGATCAGGCCTACGCCGAGCAGTTGTTTGAACTGCGAGAAATGTTGGAAACGCATTCCCTGCAGCATTTCCTGAACCTGCCCGACGACGACCCACGCTGGCTGCAGGCCAAAACGCTGCTTGAGCGCCACCGGACGCTGCGCGACAGCATCGGCAGTAGCTTTCGTATGTTCTCGCAATTAGATCGAGAGTTCCACGCTCTGCTGCTCTCCGCCGCTGATAATATATTTTTTAATCAATCACTTGAAATCATCTCTGTCATTTTCCACTTCCACTATCAGTGGGACGAAAGCGATCTCAAGCAGCGCAATATCATTGCCATTGATGAACATATGACCATTCTCAGCGCACTGATCTGCCGCAGCGACCTGGATGCCACCCTGGCACTGTGTAACCATTTGAATTCAGCCAAACAATCGATGATTCGCTCCATTAACCAAACCAGTGACAGCACGCATTAAGAACGGATAAAAAACAGTAAACCACTACCGGGAGCACGATTTTATAAAAATAAAAACGCCAGAAAAAAACCTCTTGCCTATGCTCACGCTAAGTCGACTGCATTAAAAACTTTTGTGAGCGGTGATGAATAAATTGATTTATCACTGGTATTTTTTCAATACAGCATGGCCTGGCGCTGTGTAAAAATAAATTATTGAGGTTCAGGAGTCCGGCGTGGAAAAAAATAATATTACCCTCGACCCGAGTTCTTCGTTTGGCACCTCGTCATCTGCGGATATTAATGTTCCGCCAGACGGCATGGTGCAACGCAGCAGTCGAATAAAGCGCATTCAGACCACAGCAATGATTTTATTATTTTTTGCTGCGGTCATTAATTATCTCGACCGCAGTTCACTGTCGGTAGCAAACTTAACGATTCGTGAAGAACTGGGGCTAAGCGCCACACAAATCGGCATCCTGCTGTCTGTGTTCTCTCTCGCTTACGGCATTGCACAACTGCCCTGCGGCCCGCTGCTGGATCGTAAAGGCCCACGTATTATGCTGGGGCTTGGCATGTTCTTCTGGTCGCTGTTTCAGGCGATGTCCGGCATGGTGCACACCTTCACTCAGTTTGTGCTGGTACGTATCGGGATGGGAATTGGTGAAGCGCCAATGAACCCGTGCGGCGTGAAGGTGATCAACGACTGGTTTAACATCAAAGAACGCGGTCGCCCGATGGGATTATTCAACGCCGCCTCGACCATCGGTGTCGCCATTAGCCCGCCAATTTTGGCTGCCATGATGCTGGTGATGGGCTGGCGCGGGATGTTCATTACCATTGGTGTGCTGGGCATTTTCCTCGCCATCGGCTGGTATATGCTGTATCGCAACCGTGAGCAGATTGAACTGAGCGCCACTGAACAGGCATACCTGAACGCCGGTAGCGTCAATGCCCGCCGCGATCCGCTGAGTTTTGCCGAATGGCGCAGCCTGTTCCGCAACCGTACCATGTGGGGCATGATGCTGGGCTTTAGCGGCATCAACTACACCGCATGGTTGTATCTGGCCTGGCTGCCGGGTTATCTGCAAACGTCCTACAATCTGGATTTAAAAAGCACCGGATTAATGGCGGCGATCCCGTTCCTGTTTGGCGCAGCCGGCATGTTGATTAACGGTTTTGCCACCGACTGGCTGGTGAAAGGCGGCATGGCGCCAATTAAGAGTCGTAAGATTTGTATTATTGCCGGGATGTTCTGTTCTGCTGCATTCACCTTCGTAGTCCCGCAGGCGACAACGTCGATGGCCGCAGTGTTACTGATTGGGATGGCGCTGTTCTGTATCCACTTCGCCGGAACGTCCTGCTGGGGTCTGATCCACGTTGCGGTGGCTTCGCGCATGACCGCCTCCGTGGGCAGTATCCAGAACTTTGCCAGCTTTATCTGTGCGTCGTTCGCACCGATCGTCACCGGATTCATTGTTGATACCACCAACTCTTTCCGTCTGGCACTGATTATCTGTGGCTGCGTGACGATGGTCGGGGCGTTCGCTTATATCTTCCTGGTCCGCCAGCCCATCAGCGACCCGCGTCAGGAGTAATCCTTTGTAGCCCGATGGCAGCAACGCCAGACCGGGCTACAATACTCTTTCCCGTAGGCCGGATACGCGACAGCGCCATCCGGCATCACAGACTTAAAACGTTTCCCAGTTCTCACCAGTATCTGTCACCGCAGCTTTACGCGGCTGGGTTGATGCTGATACCGGTTTTGCTGCAGCGACGTCGCGCGCGCGCTTTTGATCGTGCTGAATACGGAACACGGCAACGGCCTGGGTCAGACGGCTGGCCTGTTCTTCCAGCGCCGCAGCGGCAGCAGCCGACTCTTCCACCAGCGAGGCGTTTTGCTGCGTTACGCGATCCATCTCGGCAACGGCCAGACCGACCTGATCAATACCGCGGCTCTGTTCATCAGAAGCGGAGGCGATTTCGCCCATGATATCGGTCACGCGGGTCACCGCATTAACGATCTCATCCATGGTTTCACCGGCACTTTCAACCAGCGTTGAACCGACATCCACACGACTGACCGAATCTTCAATCAGACTCTTGATCTCGCGCGCGGCCTGCGCACTGCGCTGGGCCAGGTTGCGGACTTCACCGGCAACCACGGCAAAACCACGGCCCTGTTCACCCGCACGCGCCGCTTCTACCGCGGCGTTGAGCGCCAGAATGTTAGTCTGGAAAGCAATGCCGTCGATAACGCTAATAATATCGGCAATTTTCTGCGAACTGGAGGCGATGTCACGCATGGTTTGCACCACGTTATCCACCACTTTACCGCCTTTCTGCGCCGTTTCAGAAGCACTCAGCGCCAGATGGCTGGCCTGGCGCGCGTTTTCGGCGTTCTGCTTCACGGTTGCCGTCAGCTCTTCCATGCTGGCTGCGGTTTCCTCGAGAGACGCCGCCTGCTGCTCGGTACGCGAAGAGAGATCGTTATTGCCCATCGCGATTTCACTGGCACCGCTGTAAATTGCGTTGGCACCGTTACGCACATCACCCACGGTGCTCATCAGCTCACCCTGCATGTGGCGCAGGCTTTCGGCCAGTTGCCCAATCTCGTTGGAGCCTTCCACATCGATGCGCTTCACCAGGTCGCCGCTGGCAATATGGCGAATGCTGTCGATCAAACGGTTCATCGGAGAGATAAGGGTCAGTTTGATGCCAAACCAGACCGCGATAATTGCCGCCAGTACGGTGATCAGCACAATCACCAGCACCCACATCGCCTGGCTGTAAGAGCTGTTGTTATCGGCAACGGCGATGTCGTACAGGCGATCGTTCTGTTGCATGTAGCTGATATAGGCTTTCTCAAAACCATCCTGGTAGCTTTGCGTCGGTTGATCAAAGAACGCGTTGATCTTCCCGTCACCCAGTAACTGGATCAACTCCGCCAGCGCACCGTGGTAGATGTCATAGGTGCGATTGATCTCCTGAAACGCGGCTTCGCTTTGACGCGGATCGCGTGGCAGCGATTCATACACTGCCCAGTTCTTTTCCGTCAGTTTCAGCGCCGTGCTCGCCACCTGCATCAGTTCCGCCACGGTCGCACCGCTGCCAATATTGCTCTGATCCATCATGTAGCGAATACCCGCCCGGTTAAGGGTATTACGTGTTTGCAGCAGTTCAACCCAGGTCCCATTCAGCGCAGACTGCTGCTGGCGAATGGTTTGCAGAACGGTAAAATTCTCTTTGTCATTCTTCAGTGAGTTAAAGAACAACCCGCCCGAGGCAAGTTGTAAAAGGCCAAACAGCGCCAATACCAGCAGTAAGCTGGTAACAATCTTCATTCGTTTTAACATGTTTTCTCTTTCCGCTAGACAGATGTCAGAATTTTCGGCCTGGAAAGGGAAAACTTTACGAAATTCGTGCTAACTGAATCGATCTCAGCATCGACGAATCGTCGATCCCCGCTACTCGCCAGGGATCAAAACGGGTTTATTAGTGATCTCAATCACATAATCATCCCCACTTACCGGCCCCAGGAACCGCTTGCTGACACTTGGGACCGCTTAAGCTGACATACAACCACTCACTTATTTACCTTACTTTACGCGCGTAATTGTCTGGCAAGATCCTCTGCAACATAGCAGTCAATTTATCTCTTCAAACACACGATCAACCTCCCAGCGGCTTCGGCCAATTATTAGGTTTTACTATGGATACGAAAAAGATATTCAAGCACATACCTTGGGTGATTCTCGGAATCATCGGTGCATTCTGCCTTTCGGTAGTGGCATTACGTCGGGGTGAACACATCAGCGCCCTGTGGATCGTGGTCGCCTCTGTCTCCGTTTATCTGGTGGCCTATCGTTACTACAGCCTGTACATCGCCCAGAAAGTGATGAAACTTGACCCCACGCGTGCCACGCCTGCGGTCATCAACAACGACGGTCTGAACTACGTCCCGACCAACCGTAACGTATTATTCGGTCACCACTTTGCCGCTATCGCAGGTGCAGGTCCGCTGGTTGGACCGGTACTGGCCGCGCAGATGGGCTACCTGCCCGGTACGCTGTGGCTGCTGGCGGGCGTGGTGCTGGCCGGTGCGGTGCAGGACTTCATGGTGCTGTTCATCTCTTCTCGCCGTAACGGCGCGTCTCTGGGTGAGATGATCAAAGAAGAGATGGGCCCGGTGCCGGGAACCATTGCGCTGTTCGGCTGCTTCTTAATCATGATCATCATCCTGGCAGTGCTGGCGCTGATCGTGGTGAAAGCGCTGGCAGAAAGCCCGTGGGGTGTGTTCACCGTCTGCTCAACCGTACCGATCGCGCTGTTCATGGGGATCTACATGCGATTCCTGCGCCCCGGACGCGTGGGCGAAGTGTCAGTGATTGGTATTGTGCTGCTGGTTGCTTCTATCTATTTCGGCGGCGTGATTGCGCACGACCCGTACTGGGGCCCGGCGCTGACCTTTAAAGACACCACCATCACCTTTACGCTTATCGGCTACGCATTTATCTCTGCGCTGCTGCCGGTATGGCTGATCCTCGCCCCGCGCGACTATCTGGCTACCTTCCTGAAAATCGGCGTTATCGTCGGTCTGGCGGTGGGGATTGTTATCCTCAACCCGGAACTGAAAATGCCGGCGATGACCCAGTACATTGACGGTACCGGTCCGCTGTGGAAAGGTGCGTTGTTCCCGTTCCTGTTCATCACCATCGCCTGTGGTGCGGTGTCTGGCTTCCACGCGCTGATCGCCTCCGGTACTACACCGAAGCTGCTGGCCTGTGAAACCGACGCGCGTTTCATTGGTTATGGCGCGATGCTGATGGAATCCTTCGTGGCGATTATGGCGCTGGTTGCAGCTTCCATCATCGAACCAGGTCTGTACTTCGCAATGAACACCCCGCCTGCGGGCCTTGGCATCACCATGCCGAACCTGCATGAAATGGGTGGCGAGAACGGGCCGCTGATTATGGCGCAGCTGAAAGACGTTACCGCACACGCAGCAGCAACCGTCAGCTCATGGGGCTTTGTGATTTCGCCTGAGCAGATCCTGCAAACCGCGAAAGACATCGGCGAGCCGTCCGTTCTGAACCGCGCAGGTGGCGCACCAACGCTGGCCGTTGGTATTGCTCACGTGTTCCATAAAGTGCTGCCGATGGCTGACATGGGCTTCTGGTATCACTTCGGTATTCTGTTTGAAGCACTGTTTATCCTGACCGCACTGGATGCAGGTACCCGTTCTGGCCGCTTCATGCTGCAAGATTTACTGGGTAACTTCGTCCCGTTCCTGAAGAAAACCGACTCCCTGGTTGCTGGCGTCGTGGGTACTGCGGGCTGCGTAGGCCTGTGGGGTTACCTGCTGTATCAGGGCGTGGTTGACCCGCTGGGCGGCGTGAAGAGCCTGTGGCCGCTGTTCGGTATCTCTAACCAGATGCTGGCCGCCGTGGCGCTGGTTCTGGGTACCGTGGTGCTGGTCAAAATGCAGCGCACCAAATACATCTGGGTCACCGTGGTTCCGGCAGTATGGCTGCTGATCTGCACCACCTGGGCGCTGGGTCTGAAACTGTTCAGCACCAACCCTCAGATGGAAGGCTTCTTCTTTATGGCAAGTCAGTACAAAGAGAAGATTGCTAACGGCGGCGAATTGACCGCGCAGCAGATTGCCAATATGAACCATATCGTTATCAACAACTACACCAACGCCGGCTTAAGTATTCTGTTCCTGGTGGTGGTATACAGTATCATTTTCTACGGGTTCCGTACCTGGCAGAAAGCCCGCGCCATCAACGGTCGCTCTGATAAAGAGACACCGTATGTACCGGTGCCGGAAGGCGGCGTGAAGACCTCTTCACACCATTAAAACTGATGCCGGGTGGCGCTTCGCTTACCCGGCCTATATCACTTAGTGCCGCAGGCGTAATTGGCGCAGTCAGTTTGACCGCGGACAGCGCGCAGCAACCGGGGCGTACACGCAGTACGTGAGGATGATTCGCTTCGCTCCCCTTCGGGCCGCCCTGAAGGGCGTTCAAAACGCCGTCGCGTTTTGTGCGAGCACTGCCCGCGGCCAAAATGGCAAGTGAAATAGCCTGCATCTACCAGCTCAACATATATCCGGGGCGTTTCATGTTTGGTACTTTAGGTCAGGCAAAGAAGTATCTCGGTCAGGCGGCGAAGATGCTGATTGGTATTCCGGACTACGACAACTACGTCGAGCACATGAAGACCAACCATCCCGATAAGCCGTACATGACCTACGAAGAATTCTTCCGCGAGCGCCAGGAAGCCCGCTACGGTAGCGGCGGAAGCAGTTGCTGTTAGAAGGAGAAATGAATGACCCCGATTGCAGTTACCCTACTTACCGGTTTTCTCGGCGCGGGTAAAACCACCCTGCTGCGCCATATTCTCAACGAGCAGCACGGTTACAAAATTGCCGTTATCGAAAACGAATTCGGCGAAGTCTCGGTGGACGACCAGCTGATTGGCGATCGCGCCACGCAGATCAAAACCCTGACCAACGGCTGCATCTGCTGCACCCGTTCGAGCGAGCTGGAAGACGCGCTGCTCGATCTGCTCGACAACCTCGATAAAGGCACCATCAATTTTGACCGCCTGGTGATTGAGTGTACCGGCATGGCCGATCCCGGCCCGATTATTCAGACCTTTTTCTCCCATGAAGTGATTTGCGAACGCTACCTGCTGGATGGCGTGATTGCGCTGGTTGATGCAGTCCATGCCGACGAGCAGATGAACCAGTTCACTATTGCCCAGTCGCAGGTTGGCTATGCCGATCGCATCCTGTTGACCAAAACCGATGTCGCAGGAGAAAGCGAAAAGCTGCGTGAGCGCTTAGCGCGCATCAATGCCCGTGCCCCTGTGTATACCGTTACGCACGGCGATATCGATCTCTCGCTGCTGTTCGATACCAACGGTTTTATGCTGGAAGAGAACGTGGTCAGCTCCAAACCGCGCTTCCACTTTATCGCCGACAAGCAAAACGATATCTCCTCGATCGTCGTCGAGCTGGATTACCCGGTAAACATCAGCGACGTTTCCCGGGTGATGGAGAACCTGCTGCTGGAGTCCGCCGAGAAGCTGTTGCGCTACAAAGGCATGCTGTGGATTGAAGGCGAGCCAAACCGCCTGCTGTTCCAGGGCGTGCAACGCCTGTACAGCGCCGACTGGGACCGCCCGTGGGGCGACGAACAACCGCACAGCACGCTTGTGTTTATCGGCATTAATCTGCCGGAAGACGAGATCAGAGCGGCATTTGCGGGGTTGAAGAAGTAGATTTTTTGTAGGCCGGATAAGGCGCAGCCGCCATCCGGCACAGGCAGTTTTAATTCCGATAAGTGATTCATCCCATGGAATTTTTCATCTGGTATGGCAAGCTATTGCCATTGCACTCGTTAAGGGACCAACGTGAAAAATTACAAAGTGATTACCCCGCTTTTTCCGACCTACGCCCAGGTAAAAGCGATGATGAAAGCCGTTTCAGGCTATTCCCTGAATAGCCGTGCGCGATATGATTACTGCCATTCACGAGCAAACAGGAACACCGCAACAACCCGTTGACTGGTCCGAACCGGATCTATGGATCAGCGAGCGCTTGTCAGGTGAAGATGCCGAAATCGCCCGCCGTATCTGGGATACCGATAACCATATTCTGAACCCACGCCACAGCTACGGCTGCTATTTATTCCTTAACTATCCTCAGTTTGACCTGATGAAAAGCACGCCAGATGATGCCTGGCAACCCACTCCTCGTGGGCAACAATTTCTGCATGATGACGAAAAGACATTGCGCTCATTAGACGATCAGGAAGGCATCCTGCAGCTTCTGGAGCTACTGGCAGGCCGGGAAATGTCGCGTCGCGCGGATTTACTTCCCGAATGGCAGGCCTTTTTGCACCAGCACTCCAAATTCGCCTCTGCCAGTTCAGTAAAAAGCACACTCTACTCTCGCCTGTATAACCTGATCGACCGTGAGATGGTGAACCGCGAAGGCATGAGCTATCGCATCACCGATGCCGGACGCGTCTGGCTTGGAAAAGCGCTACCGGCACGAAAAAGCGATCCGCGTAAAGAGCTTTTGGAAGCCGTGAAGCGCTACAACGAGCAGCAAAAAGAGCTGCTGCGCGAACAAATCAGCACCATGAATCCGTACAAGTTTGAGCATCTTGTTGGGCAATTGCTGGAAGCCATGGGCTACGAACAGGTTGAAGTGACCAAAGCCTCCGGCGATAAAGGCGTGGACGTGATTGGTCAGGTACAGGTGGGCATTACCACCATCACCGAAGTGGTGCAGGTAAAACGGATGCAGAACACCATCACGCGTCCGTATATCGACCAGCTACGCGGCGCACTGCCTTACCACAAAGCCATTCGCGGCACGCTGATCACTACTGGCAAATTTGCCGCCAAATGCGCGGAAGCAGCGCTGTTTCCGGAGGCCGCCCCTATCACGCTGATTGACGGCGATCGCCTGCTGGAAATGTTGATTGAAAACAACGTCGGCATTCGACGCAGCAACGCGGTGGAATTGCTGGATGTGGATTTACAGCTATTTGATGAGCTGGAGATTGAGTAATAAGCATGAAAGGTCGCGGCCAGTAAGGTCGCGTCCTCTTCTTCTCCGCACTCATACAGCAGCATAATCTACAAATTACTCATCAATCCCATTCTTTAGCCTTTTTAAAGTGTTACGCACAACATCCTGCCCTTATAACGCTTGATAAAAAAACGTGCAGCGTTATGATTTTGGAAGACGTCTCGCAAAACGAACCTTTTCACCCTTTGCATTTTCAGCAATACGCTGCGGGTGATCGCTGCAAGGAGCTCAATCTTTGACAACCGCCAGCCCAACTCAGCCAACAAACTTTGATTTCCTGGCAGAATACGATCCGCTATTGGTTCAAATCACCGCCACCGCAGAACGGCTATTCTCCAGCGATCCCAATACCACACTAATGAAGCTACGCCAGTTTGGTGAAGCGCTGGCGCAAAATATTGCTGCCCGGTTGAATATTAGCCGGGAAGATAATCCAAACCAGCAAGAGTTGCTCTACAGGTTGGACAGGGAATTACAGTTTGATCCTGCCATCCGTCAGTTATTTCATACGCTGAGAATTGAAGGTAATAAAGCGACACATCAGTTCCAGACCCGTCACCGTGAAGCGATGGATGCGCTGAAAGTCGCCCGTGCCCTGGCAATCTGGTTCCATCAGACATTTGATGATGCAGGTAGTCAGTTTAATCCCGGCCCTTTTGTTCCGCCGCATGACCCGAGTGAACAGCTCAATAAATCTCAATCTGCCATCGAACAACTCAAACAAACCTTATTGGCAGCGAACCAAAAGCTGGAATCCAGCGAGCAGCTTCAGACGTTACTTAAACAGCAAAAAGAAGAATATGAACAACTGGCTCATGCGATGGATATTGAGGCCAGAGAACAGCAGCAATTGCTGGAAATAAGCCAGCAGGATCTGCAAACGCTCCAGCAAAATTATGAAGCGAAGCTCACCGCCTTGCAGGCGCAGCTTGCTCAACAAACACAGCAAGCCATTATGGCCCAGCGTAAAGAGTTTGGCCGCAAGTCCAGCTATGCCCGCAAGCACATCATTACCGAAGAGCTGACGCGGATCCTGATTGACCAGCAGCTCAATGAATGGGGTTGGCTGGCGGATACTCAGGAAATCACCTGGAAAAAAGGCTCCCGCCCTGAAAAAGGGGTCAACAAAGCCATTGCGGAATGGCCGACCTTTGCCGATGACGAACATGGCAGAGCAGATTACGTTCTTTTCTGCGGGCTCACCCCCGTCGCAACCGTTGAAGCAAAAAGAAAAAACGAAAATGTTGCTGGGAAAATCCCTCAGGCCGAGCGCTACAGCAAAGGTTTTCAGTTTGACGCATCCATGATCCCCGCCTGGTCTGAAGAAGGACGCGTCAAAGGCTGGGAAGATGGCGTGAATAGCGTTTATCAAATTCCTTTCGTGTTCTCCTGCAACGGTCGGCCTTATATCAAACAGTCCGCCGAACATTCCGGCACGTGGTTCCGCGATGTTCGCTCGCCTGACAATACCCGCTACCCGCTGGAAAGCTTTATTACGCCAGAAGGTCTGATGGACCGCCTGCATCGTAGCCGGGCGGAAGCAGAAGCCAAATTACATCAGGAGCCGTTTAGCTATCTTGGCTTGCGTGATTACCAGGTCAACGCGGTTAAGGCCGTCGAGTCCGCTTTGGAACAAGGCTCGCGTGAAGCGTTGCTGGCCATGGCGACCGGGACGGGCAAAACACGTACCATTATTGGCTTAATTTACCGCTTCCTGAAGGCCGAACGCTTTAAACGGATCCTCTTTCTCGTCGACCGCTCTGCGCTCGGTGAACAGGCGCAGGATGCTTTTAAAGAGGCTTCACTGGAACAGAACCAGACGCTTTCACAAATCTATAATGTCGCCGAACTGGGCGATATGGCGGCAGAAGCAGAAACCCGCGTACAGGTTGCCACAGTTCAATCCATGGTCAGCCGCATCTATCGTTCTGGCACGCCGCCTTCGGTAGATACTTACGACTGTATCATCATCGACGAAGCGCACCGTGGTTACACGCTGGATCAGGAGATGACCGAGGGCGAACTCTCTATCCGCGATAACGCCCAATATCTCTCCAGCTATCGTCGGGTGCTCGACTATTTTGACGCCGTAAAAATCGGTCTGACTGCCACCCCGGCCAAACACACCAGTGAGATTTTTGGTCACCCTGTATATGTTTACTCCTACCGGGAAGCGGTGGCGGAAGACTGGCTGATTGACCACGAACCCCCGGTTCGCTATGAAACCCAGCTCAGCAAATACGGCATTCACTTTGAGGCTGGCGACACCGTCAGTGCTGTGGATGCAGAAACAGGGGAAGTCGATACCAGCGAGCTGGAAGACGAGCTGAATTTCGACGTCGACGCCTTCAACCGTAAAGTCATCACCGAAGATTTCAACCGGGTAATCTGCGAAGAGCTGGCGAAAGAGATAGACCCTTCCGGCGATGAAAAAACACTGATTTTCTGCGCCACGGACGCCCACGCCGATATGGTTAAGCGCCTTCTCGATGAGGCCATGGGTGCGGTTAACCCCGACTTTAATCAGGCCGCGATTGAGAAGATCACCGGCAAGAGCGATCAGGTCAGCAAGCTTATCAAGCGTTTCAAAAACGAACGCTACCCCAGCATTGGGATCACCGTGGATCTGTTAACCACCGGTATTGACGTTCCGGCAATTACCCATCTGGTTTTCCTGCGTCGGGTGAAATCACGCATTCTGTACGAGCAGATGATTGGCCGCGCCACCCGTCGCTGCGACGATATCGGTAAAACCGTCTTCTGGATCCACGATCCTGTGGATATCTATGCGACGCTTCAGGATGTGAACACCATGAAACCGCTGGTGAAAAACGCAGGCGTCAGCATCGAGCAACTGGTGGAAGAGCTGTCGAATGACGATGTACTGGAAACGGCGCTGAACAATCCGGGCGATAGACCAACGGAAACGCAGGCGGATAGCTTGCTCAATCAGCTCAGCCAGAAAATTATGCGCGTCCTGCGTAAAGCGGAGAAAAAGGCCGAAAAACGCCCAGAAATCCGCCAAAAACTTAATGAACTGGAAGAACTCTGGGGCATGGAGCCAAAGCAATTGCACCAGCATCTGCATAAACTTGGCCCGCAACAAGCTTCGGCGTTTCTCAAGCAGCATCGCAATCTGATTCGTCAATTAAGCGATGTTGGTACCCTGCTGGGTAGCGAATACCGCCCGGTGATTTCAGACCATGATGATGAACTCATCAGCAAAGAGCAGACCTACGGGCGCTACCAGAAACCCGCCGACTACCTGCAAAGCTTTAATGAGTTTATCTCCACGCAAATCAACCAGTCCGCAGCGCTGTCGGTGGTGATTAACCGTCCACGCGACCTGACGCGTGAGCAGTTAAAAGAGATCCGTCTTTTGCTGGATGAAGCGGGCTACAGCGAGGCTAGCCTGCGCTCGGCGGTACGCACCCAGAGCAGCCAGGATATCGCCGCCACCATCATTGGACATATCCGCCAGGCCGCGCTCGGTGAACCGCTTATTCCGTTCGAGGAACGCGTTAAGCTGGCGCTGGACAAAATCTATGCCCAGCACAGCTGGAATAACGTGCAGAAACGCTGGCTCGAGCGGCTGGCAAAACAACTGGTGCATGAAGTGGTGCTGGATAAAAACTTCGTTAACCACCTGTTCTCCGCCGACGGCGGGACGAAGAAGCTCAACAGCCTGCTGGACAACCAACTGGACACCATTCTCGATCAGATGAGCGATGCATTGTGGGCACCCAAATCCGCCTGATCGTGATACCCTTCCCCATAATTTTTTTACAGACAGGCCGGGTAACCGGCCTTAACCGGAATAGTTATGAGTAACAACGAAATCGTTCAGAAACTCTGGAATCTTTGTGACGTCCTGCGTGACGATGGTATCAACTACAGCGATTACGTCACCGAGCTGGTGTTACTGCTGTTTATCAAGATGGTGCACGAGAACACCGAAGCGGAAACGCTGGATAAACACATCCTGCCAGAAGGGTGCCGCTGGAGCGATTTAAACAGCAAATCCGGTCTTAACCTGCTGAACGACTACAAACAAATTCTGCTGAAGCTCTCTACCGGTAAAGACGCCGAAGGCAAACTGGTCCACGCCGACCCGCTGATCACCGCGATTTATGCCGATGCGCAAACGCGCCTGCGCGAGCCGCGCCACCTGGAGCAGCTGATCCGCTCGCTGGATCAGATCGACTGGTTCAGCGCGCAGAAAGACGGTCTGGGTGATCTGTATGAAGGGTTGCTGGAAAAGAACGCCGGTGAAACCAAGTCCGGTGCCGGACAGTATTTTACCCCGCGTGCGCTGATCAACAGCATGGTACGCTGCATCAAACCGCAGCCGGGCGAAGTGATTCAGGATCCTGCCGCCGGTACTGCGGGCTTTTTGATTGCCGCCGATCAGTACATCAAGGCCAATACCGACGACCTGTACGATCTGTCGGACAAAGAGCGCGTGTTCCAGAAGAATAAAGCCTTTATCGGCGTTGAGCTGGTGCCATCTACCCGTCGTCTGGCGCTGATGAACTGCCTGCTGCACGGGATGGAAGGCGATGAAAAAGGCGTGGTACATCAGGGCAACGCGCTGGGCATGGCCGGGCAGTCGCTGGCGAAAGCCGATATCATTTTAGCCAACCCTCCGTTTGGTACCTCCAAGGGTGGAGAAGCCAGTATTACCCGCGATGACCTTACCTACAGCACCAGCAATAAACAGCTGGCCTTTTTGCAGCATATTTACCGCAACCTGAAGCCGGGCGGTCGTGCTGCCGTTGTGCTGCCTGATAACGTGCTATTTGAAGCTGGGGTCGGTGCCGACGTACGTCGCGACCTGATGAACAAATGCAACCTGCATACCCTCCTGCGTTTACCAACCGGGATTTTCTACGCGCAGGGCGTGAAAACCAACGTGCTGTTTTTCACCAAAGGTACCGACGCCGATAAATACCAGGAAGAGAACTGCACCGAAAACGTCTGGGTTTATGACCTGCGCACCAATATGCCGAGCTTCGGTAAGCGCACACCTTTTACCGAGCTACATCTCAAACCGTTTGAGGATGTGTTTGGCGACAATCCGCGCGGCAACAGCCCACGCACTGAAGGCGAGTGGAGCTTTAACGCCCGCGAGATTGACGTGGCCGACAGCGAAGAGAACCAGGACACCGAGCAGCACCTGACCACCAGCCGCTGGCGCTGCTTCAGCCGCGAGTGGATCCGCACCGCCAAATCCGATTCGCTGGATATCTCCTGGCTGAAGGATAAGGACAGCATCGACGCCGACAGCCTGCCGGAGCCGGACGTGCTGGCGGCAGAGGCAATGGGCGAGCTGGTGCAGGCGCTGGGCGAGCTGGATGCGCTGATGCGCGAGCTGGGCGCGGGGGATGAGGCGGATGCGCAGCGTCAGTTGCTGGAAGAAGCGTTTGGTGAGGTGAAGGCATGAGTGCGGGGAAATTGCCGGAGGGGTGGGTACAAAGCGAACTGGATAATATACTTCTTACTATTATTGGCGGAGGTACTCCAAGCAAAGCAGTCCCTGAGTATTATCAAGGTGATATTCCGTGGATGAGTGTCAAGGATATGAATAAACATACCCTTACAGATACTGTCGACCATATTACCAATGATGCGGTAGAAAATAGCAGTACAAATATAATTCCTGCTGGGACACCGATTATTGCAACTCGTATGAGCTTGGGGAAAATTGTTACAGCATCTTTTGATTCAGCAATTAACCAGGACTTAAAAGCATTATTCCTATCTAGCGGAGTTGATCGTAATTTCTTTATTCACTGGTACCGTTCGCAGGCGCGGCTAATCGAAAGTTTAGGGACCGGGACAACGGTAAAGGGAATACGTCTGGAGGTTTTGAAGGCTCTTTCAATTAATCTCCCCCCATTTTTCGAACAAAAAATCATCGCCGAAAAGCTCGATACACTGCTGGCGCAGGTGGGCAACACCAAAGCACGTCTTGAGCAAATCCCGCAAATCCTGAAACGTTTTCGTCAGGCGGTGTTGGCGGCGGCAGTGAGTGGAAAACTGACAAATGCCTCTAGAAACAGCCATAGTCTTATTGACTGGTACAGTACAAATCTCGGGGCCTTGATCGTCGATTCCTGTAATGGGCTGGCTAAAAGACAAGGATTAAATGGTAATGAAATTACTATTTTGAGATTGGCCGATTTTAAAGATGCTCAACGTATAATTGGCAATGAAAGGAAAATAAAGTTAGATGCTAAGGAAGAAAATAAATATTCCTTAGCCGATAATGATATTTTGGTTATAAGAGTGAATGGAAGTGCGGACTTAGCTGGTCGATTTATTGAATATAAGTCAAATGGTGATATTGAAGGATTCTGCGATCATTTTATACGTTTACGCTTAGATTCGAATAAAATCATGTCTAGATTTTTAACTTATATTGCAAATGAAGGCGAGGGTAGATTTTATCTGCGCAATAGTTTATCAACAAGTGCAGGACAAAATACTATTAACCAGACATCAATCAAAGGACTTAGTTTTTTACTTCCCCCATTAGAAGAACAACACGAAATCGTCCGCCGCGTCGAACAACTCTTCGCCTACGCCGATACCATCGAAAAGCAGGTCAACAACGCCCTGACCCGCGTCAACAGCCTCACCCAGTCGATTCTGGCGAAGGCATTCCGCGGCGAGCTTACCGCCCAGTGGCGTGCTGAAAACCCGGAACTGATCAGCGGTGAAAACAGCGCCGCCGCGCTGCTGGAAAAAATTAAGGCTGAACGCGCCGCCAGCGGCGGTAAAAAAGCCTCGCGTAAAAAAGCATAATTCTGATAAAAGCGCACCGGAAGCGTGCGCTTTTATATATTCACGCCCTTTTATAACCCGCAAAAATATATCTTACTTATTCCAAATCGCTCTTATTACATTCTGTTTTTAGCTGGACTTTTCTTTTATTTACTGATGATATGCACAGGTATTTATCGCAAGACGCCCGTGCTGCAACACGAGCGCCTCGCTAATCACAATCACTATTGGAATAGGAATAGAGACCATGACTACCCCGCATTCTATTGCAGAATTCACAGATCCAGAAGTCTCCCCGGCAAATAATCGTCTGGGTACCGTCAGCTATGCGAGTCGTTATCCGGATTACACGCATGTTCCGGCAATTATTATGAAAGGCCAGTGGCTGGAAGCCGCCGGTTTTACCACCGGAACCCCATTCGATGTCAGAGTAATGCCAGGCTGCATTGTACTGACGGCAAAACTGCCGGAGCCGGAAGAACCGGCGTTATTGCAGTCGCTGCGTCGGGTGTGCAAGCTGTCCGCGCGTAAGCAACAGCAGGTACAGGAGTTTATCGACGTGATTTCAGCGAAGACACGCAGGCAGAAATAACCCCTGTTCCCCCTTCAGTCTGTGAAGGGGGATATCAACACCGCACCATCACTCCACCTGATCGCGTCGCAACCCAACGTCCCGCAGTCGCTCGTCACTCATTTGCTGCAATATACGCCGCGTTTGCGCCCGCAGGTGCCAGCGTTTAATCGCCTGCCAGATCTGCACCAAACCAATAAACGGCTGTTTTGCGTGGTTCTCGTGAAATTCCATACCCCACCTCCTCACCTTGTCAGAGGCTTTATCTTCGCGGATTTACCGCTAAACAATACAGACTCAAAAAGTACTTTTATTTAACATACAGATTGGTTAAAACAGTATCTGCACACTGTTTTTTCCACCGTTCTGTATTGGTTTATCCATCTGTATGGCAACAACGAGGGATACAGCATGACGCGTTACCAACATCTGGCCACACTACTGGCCGAACGCATTGAGCAGGGGCTGTATCGCCATGGTGAGAAACTGCCGTCGGTGCGCAGCCTGAGCCAGGAGCACGGGGTGAGTATCAGTACCGTACAGCAGGCGTATCAGATGCTGGAACAGCGGCAGCTGATCACCCCGCAGCCGCGTTCCGGTTACTTTGTCGCGCCGCAAAAAGCGCAGCCGCCCGTACCGCTGATGTCGCGACCGGTCCAGCGTCCGGTGGAGATAACCCAGTGGGATCAGGTGCTGGACATGCTGGCAGGTCATGCAGACAAATCGATAATTCCTTTCAGCAGCGGCGTCCCCGATATCAATCAACCCAGCCTGAAACCGCTCTGGCGCGAATTAAGCCGCGTAGTGCAGCACAATTTAGGCGCGGTGCTGGGCTACGACGAACTGGCCGGATGCCGCGAACTGCGTAATCAGATTGCCCGTCTGATGCTGGACGGCGGATCGGTAGTGGCTGCGGATGATATCGTGATCACCAGCGGCAGCCAGAGCGGAATGTCGCTGGCACTGCTGACGGTCTGCCAGCCAGGAGATATCGTCGCCGTAGAATCCCCCGCCTATTACGGTACGATGCAGCTCCTGCGCGGCTTAGGGATTAAGGTTATTGAGATCCCAACCGATCCGGATACCGGCATTAGTATTGAAGCGCTGGAACTGGCGCTGGATCAGTGGCCCATTAAAGGCGTGATCCTGGTCCCCAACTGTAATAATCCCCTCGGATTTATTATGCCAGATGCACGCAAGCGGGCGGTCCTCGCCCTCGCTCAGCGCCACGATATTGTTATTTTTGAAGACGATGTGTATGGCGAGCTGGCAACAGAATATCCGCGTCCGCGCACCATCCACTCCTGGGATATCGACGGTCGGGTGCTGTTGTGCAGTTCGTTTACCAAATCCGTAGCGCCGGGCCTGCGCGTGGGTTGGGTTGTTCCGGGCCGCTACCATGACAAACTTCTGCATAAAAAATATGCCGTTATCGGCACCAACGTTCCCGCTACGCAGCTGGCGGCGGCAACCTTTGTGCGCGAAGGCCACTATCATCGCCATGTCCGACGCATGCGCCAGATTTACCAGCGAAATATGGAAATCTACACCTGCTGGGTGCGCGAATACTTCCCCTGTGGGATCTGCGTCACCCGACCAAAAGGCGGCTTTATGCTGTGGGTCGAACTGCCACTACAGGTCGATATGGTCTGCGTGGCCAAACAGCTCTGTCGGCTGAAAATACAGGTCGCACCGGGTTCACTGTTCTCCGCATCCGGAAAGTATCGCAACTGCGTGCGCATCAACTGCGCGCTGCCACCCAACGAGAAGCATCGGGAAGTGATGCAAAAACTCGGGGAAGCGGTGAAGGTAGCGATGGAGTAAATCAGGACCGCCCGGTGCTACCGAGCTGGCGACTGAATGTTCCGCTCATATCTAATGGCTTAAATTATGCATATCCTCAGCGGATAGCCGGGTAATCTTTTGCACCGTGCTGATATCGATGCCGTCGGTCAGCATGGTGCGGGCAGAGAAACAATTTGCTCAACCAGCCACATCCTCACCTGCAACTTTCTCTCTTTGCGAGACGTTTTCAGAGATAAAAACGTCTCTTTGCAACGTCTGCATTTGTCTGGAACGCATCACGCAGAATCACTATTTCAATACGCATTCCCGCTTTTTCATCACGCTGCCTGTGCTATAACAAACCATCACTTTCAAGGAGGACGCGATGTGACGCACACCCGGGATATTCCACAATCGTTCTGGCGTGATGAACAGCTCCCGTGGCTGGAGCTGCGCAGCACCTGGCAAAGCCAACAGGCATATAAGCGTCATCACCACTCTCAGCTCTCAATCGGGGCAATTCTTGAGGGTGAAACGCGCTGCTTGTGCGATGGCAAGGATTACCACCTGAAAGTGGGCGAACTGATTGTGATCCCACCACTGGCGCCTCACAGCTGCAACCCCGTTAACGGGCGGTTTCGCAGCTACCACATGCTCTATCTTGACGCCCAATGGTGTCTTGCCCATCTGCCTGCATTGAACTGTAATCAGCAGCTTTGCACGCGCGATCCCGTTATCCACGATCCGCAATTATTCCAGCGCTATGTAAACCTTGTGGCGCTTATGCAGCAACGGCAAACGATGCAGATAACTAATGCCGCACAAGCATTGCTGCGCTCGCTGCCATTGCAGTCGGCAACACCAGAAAATCTAAGCGCCACCAGCCAGTATCTGCGTGAACGGTTGCAGACCAACCTGCTGGCCCCGCCCTCGCTGGACGAGCTGGCGCATGAGTGCAGCATGCGTAAAGAAACGCTGATCCGTACCTTTAAGCAGGACACCGGACTCACACCGGCAAGTTATCTGAACATCCTGCGGATTGACTTTGCCCGCAGGCGGCTTCGTGCCGGGGACGAGATTGCCGATGTCGGCTATCAGAGCGGGTTTGCCGACCAGAGCCATTTCCACCGCACCTTTGTCCGCTACACCGCAGCCACACCGCGCCAGTACGCGTTGGGGCGATCAATATCAGACAATAAATAGCGTGATGTCAGGCGTAGGGTGATCGCAGGCTCATTTCCTGAGGTCGCTATGTCGCTGCTTTCATTACTCTTTCCGTCTGCTTTCCCCGCTCTTGTGCTGGCACATTTTGTCGCTCTGCTGAGCCCCGGGCCGGACTTCTTTTTACTGGTCGGTTACGCCGTACGCTACCGGATGCGAGGCAGTGCCGGGCTGTGTGTGGGTATCGCCATCGGCAATGGACTGTATATCCTGCTGGCGATTATTGGTTGGGGGATCCTGCGCCAGCTTCCCCTGCTGTTTACGGTTATTGAGCTGCTGGGCGCGCTCTATCTATTGTGGATTGGCAGCCTGCTGGTACGAAGCCGCCCGCAAACTCTGACCGGAGCAGACGGCCTGTCTACCAGACCTGGGTTTGGCAAACAGCTATTGCTGGGGCTAGGTTCGTCGCTGCTCAACCCAAAAAATGCGCTGTTTTATCTGGCGCTGATGACCGCCCTGCTCGGCCCATCGGTGACGCTGCTGCAACAAGCCGTGAGCGGGATCTGGATGACCAGCGTGGTGCTGTTGTGGGATCTGCTGATTGTGATGTTCATCGGTTTACCGCAGATCCAACAGCGGCTAACCAAAGGGATCCTTTGGATCGAGCGTGTCGCCGGGGGTGTACTGATCGTCTTCGGCAGTGCAATCGCGCTGCGGTTTTTGCAGAGCGTCACTCTCTGTTAAGCGTGG
Source organism: Citrobacter sp. FP75 (assembly GCF_018342065.1). Taxonomy (GTDB): domain Bacteria; phylum Pseudomonadota; class Gammaproteobacteria; order Enterobacterales; family Enterobacteriaceae; genus Citrobacter. Next base: position 314,738 of record NZ_JAFDOE010000005.1, read on the forward strand.
CGATTTTCTGCAAATAAAGCGGATAAATTCGTTTAATTAATATCCAGTCCGCATTACACTGCGAATGACTATTATCCGTTCAACTTATTCTTCCCGAGGTGCGATGTGCTGATTGTTACCTGTAATCGTTACGTTTTCTGACCCGAGTCTGAAAACGTTTCTCCTGTTTGCGCCACGCGCGGGCAGCATTTTGATTACATGAAATTCAGTACATTTGCAGTCTGCTTTTTCTGCCATAGGTCTGACGTCTCAAAGACGGTATTGAATTTCGCTATTCCCGTTGAGGGTTTTCTCCCGACAAGGAGCTGTTTTATGCAACGGATTTTCGCGTTTTTCTCCCAACGCGCCACGACGCTATTTTTCCCCATCGCGCTGATTCTGTACGACTTCGCCGCCTATCTGTCGACGGACTTGATCCAGCCTGGCATCATTAATGTGGTGCGCGATTTCAACGCCGATGTCAGCCTGGCGCCAGCTGCGGTCAGCCTTTATCTGGCAGGCGGCATGGCGCTGCAATGGCTGTTAGGCCCGCTTTCCGACCGGATTGGCCGCCGACCAGTGCTGATCGCGGGGGCGTTAATCTTTACGCTCGCCTGCGCGGCCACGCTGTTCACCACCTCAATGACGCAATTTCTGGTTGCGCGTTTCGTGCAGGGCACCAGCATCTGTTTTATCGCCACTGTGGGTTATGTCACGGTGCAGGAGGCGTTTGGGCAAACGAAGGCCATTAAGCTGATGGCGATAATCACCTCCATTGTGCTGGTTGCGCCGGTTATTGGCCCACTCTCCGGGGCGGCGCTGATGCACTTTGTCCACTGGAAGTTTCTGTTTGCCATTATTGCCGCCATGGGGCTTATCGCCTTTGTTGGCCTGTTGCTGGCAATGCCGGAAACCGTCCAGCGCAGCGCGGTGCCGTTCAGCGCGCGCGGCGTACTGCGTGATTTCCGCGACGTTTTTCGCAACCGGGTGTTCCTGTTTGGCGCAGCCACGCTGTCGCTGAGCTATATCCCGATGATGAGCTGGGTGGCGGTCTCACCGGTGATCCTGATTGATGCGGGCGGCATGACCACATCGCAGTTTGCGTGGGCGCAGGCTCCGGTGTTTGGCGCAGTGATCGTTGCCAATATGGTGGTGGTTCGTTTTGTGAAGGATCCAACCCGACCGCGGTTTATCTGGCGGGCCGCGCCCATTCAGCTAAGCGGACTGGCGGTGCTAATTGCTGGCAATTTACTGTGGCCGCACGTCTGGCTGTGGTCAGTGCTGGGGACCAGCCTGTATGCGTTTGGCATTGGGATGATCTTCCCGACGCTGTTTCGCTTTACGCTGTTTTCCAACAATTTACCGAAGGGCACGGTTTCCGCGTCGCTGAATATGGTGATCCTGACGGTGATGGCAGTGTCGGTCGAAATCGGACGCTGGCTGTGGTTTAACGGCGGCAGGATTTCGTTTCACCTGCTGGCAGTTATGGCGGGTATTGCCGTTGTTTTCACGCTGGCAGGTTTACTGAAGCGTGTACATCAGCACGAGGCAACGGCGCTAGTTACTGAGAGCTAAACCTTTATTGTGAATGCCCCCCTGCAGTGCTTAATGGTGCGGGGGCCGTCCATGCTGGCGCTCTTTACTGTCTGGCAGGATGTAACGGGATCTCAGCATCGGGTTGATGCGTGATCCGATTACGCAGATCACGACGAATGATTTCAATCACCCAAAACCAAAAAATATGCCCCACTATTTCAGAAACATATTCATCAAACGGTATCTCGGACAAGGGGGGTGAAAGATGAAACGCAGGAATAAAGATACCGTGAACAGCCACTGTCACGATCAATCCCGCTAAAATCCCCTGCCAAAGTTTAACCTTCGGAAAAATTTCAGCAGCGACACAATAACCCACTGCAAACACTAATGAAAATATGATGTGCGTGACCATAACGGGATTGATCACATGTTCAGAAAAGGTATAGACCGTTTGCGTGGGGTCGATACCAAAATAGTCTCTGAGAAAAAGATACGGCGGATTAAACTCATTTCGCCCCAGAGAAAACGTTCTGGGCGGAAGGGGAACTTCGGCTCCCCACTTAACAAATGCAGACAGTACGCCTGAAATGATACCAATCAATACCGCGACACCGTAGCGACGACGCTCAGGTGGCGTCCTTGTGAACAGCTCATTCAACGTCATAAATTCATCATCCCTTATATGCAAAAGTAACACAGCAAATCCGCGTTTATGCTACTCGTGAGAGATGATAAAAATTGTGACAAAGATTACTTTTGATAAAAAATGATCTATTTTGATTTCATATGATTCGTTTTGACTATTTGTATGAGATGAAAACTGATATTGATAAAGCTTCTGCGTCAAAACTTGCCGGATAAACGTTCATCAACGTCATCCGGCATTAATCACATTACGTTATGCAATACGCTCAAATCCGGCTTCCAGATCGGCAATCAGGTCGCCAATATCCTCGAGGCCAATATGCACCCTGACCAGCGTGCCGCTGAAATCAACATCCCCGGCTGGGCGTATGCTATTCAACTCCTCCGGCTGATTCGCCAGAATGAGCGACTCGAATCCGCCCCATGAATAGGCCATATGGAACAGCGAGAAGTTATCGAGGAAATTCGCCATCTGCTCGTCGGTGAGTCGCTTTTTCAGCACAAACGAGAACAGGCCCGAGCTTCCGGCAAAGTCACGCTGAAAATACTCATGCCCCGGGCATTCCGGTAATGCCGGGTGGTTCACCCGCGCCACTTCCGGCCTTGCCGACAGCCAGCGGGCAATATGGATGCTGCTTTCCTGATGCTGCTTCAGGCGTACCGCCAGGGTGCGCAATCCACGGCTGCCATTGTAAGCCGTGTCGGCGTCCAGCGTTTGCCCCATCAGATAGGAGTTCTCACGCAGGCGATCCCAACAACGAGCATTGGAAACCGCCGTCCCCAGCATGCCATCGGAATGCCCAATGGTGTATTTCGTGCCAGCCTGAATGGAAATATCCACACCAAAATCCAGCGCTTTAAACAGCACGCCCGCCGCCCAGGTGTTGTCGATCATAATGACGATCTCCGGATTGACCGCGCGGATCGCCTTCACCATTCCCGGCACGTCCTGCACTTCCATGGTGATTGAACTCGGCGATTCGAGGAACACCACTTTCGTCTCAGGACGCAGAAGATCGACAATACCCGCGCCAATCAGCGGATCGTAATAGGTAGTTTCAACGTTGAATTTACTCAGGATCTTATTACAAAAATCCTGGGTTGGCTCGTAGGCTGCGCCGGTCATCAGGATATGATCGCCACTTTGGACAAACGCCAGAATCGCATTGGTGACCGCCGCCGCGCCGCACGGGTACAGCGCACAGCCAACGCCGCCTTCCAGTTCGCTCATGGCCTTCTGGAAGGCAAAGTGGGTGTAAGTCCCGCGACGACCGTAAAACAGCTCGCCGTTCGCACGATTGGCGGTGGCGAATTTCTTGTCCTTCACGGTATCAAACACCAGCGAAGAGGCGCGTTGGATAACCGGATTCACCGCTCCCTGGGTATAACGTTTGTCGCGACCCGCAACAACCAATTGCGTCTCAAGCTTCATTGCGTCTTTCATAACATCTCCTGTTTCTTAATCCGTGTGAAAACCTATACCACCGCAGCAGTAGAGTTTATTTCAGCGTTGGTCTGCTTTTTTCCAGCAAACCGCTCGACAATCTGTGCCGCATTCAAATCGTGGATCACGTTAATCAGCGTGGCTGGCGCATCGGTAATGGTGCCCAACACCACCAGCATCGGGATCGCTTCCATCGGCAGGCCCAGCGTAGTCACGATAAAGATTTCACCGAGGAACGCCCCGCCCGGTACGCCGCCGACGATAATGGCGGAGAGCACCGCAATCAGCATCGTCAGGAAGAAGGTCTCAGTGGTGAACTCCATGCCCAGCACGGAATAGATAAAGACGATTTTCAGCGCAGCAATCATCGCCACGCCGCCTTTGTTCAGGTTAACCAATAGCGGAATGGACACATCAACGATTTCCGGGTTAATCCCCATCGCCTTACCAGCGCGCAGGGTCACGGGTAGCGTCCCCAGTGAAGAACAGGTCCCCAGCGCGGTCGCGGATGGTTCAATCGCATTGCGCCAGAACGCTCTGACCGCCGGAACACCGCCGCCAATATACGAATAGAGAATCGAGCCGAAAACAAAGTAGACCAGCGTGGCGACCATAAACAGGCCGATGGCGCGGGCAAAGGTTAACAGCAAAGCAGAATCCTGGCTGGCCATGGTGGCGGCGAAATAGCAGCCAAGCCCAATCGGCGCCACTTTCATAATGATGGAGACAATCTTCATGATCACGGTATTGGCATCTTCCAGCAGCGACGCAATGCGTTTACCCGCCTGATCCGACTGGCCAATTGCCACACCGGCAATAATCGCCATCACGATCAGTGCCAGAATATTGGACTTAGAGAACAGCCCGATAAAGTCACTGGTGGTGATCATGCTGACAAAATCCATTTTGCCGCTGCCCGCCTGCACAGACTGCGAGAGATCGATAGTGACGCCCTGCGCCGGGTTATACCATAGCGCCAGTGCCACAATCCCGGCAGCCGGAATAAAAGCCATTGCGATAGAAACGATAAAGATAATCGCCATAATGCGGCCTAACCTTTTCAGGTCGGTCATACTGGCGATAGAAGACATGACGCTGATCCCCACCAGCGGCACAATTATCATGAATAACAGGTTTAAAAATATCTGACCTATTGGCTGGAGTGTACTGGCAAAAGATGGTGCATAAATACCTAGTAAGCCGCCAATCACCAGAGCAAATAATAAAATAATCGACGATCTGTAGGGTTCGAGTCGTGACCACATAATCGGTACCTTTTAATTTTAAATAATATTAAATGAGATTAAATTCACAATTTGATGAGTTTTCGCGTTGCCTCCTTATATTTTGTGACGCAACTCACTTAAGTTGTTATTTTTTCATTTTGCTAGCGAGTTGTTTCCTGTGATTCAATAGTTACATGTTTAAAATGCGAATGTAACGGCCTATTCGTACCGTTTTTGCAAATCACTTGTGAATCAAAGGAAACTATGGGCACGCCGATTTCACTCAAGCATCTGGAATTTTTCGTCAAAATCGTCGACTGCGGAGGGTTATCGGAAGCCGCAGCGCAACTCAACGTCTCGCCGTCGGCGGTCAGCAAAAGCCTGACGGCGATGGAAGATACGCTGGGGACGACATTAATTAAACGCACCACCCGCAGTATTACCCTGACCGATGCCGGGCAATATTTATTTAACCGCGCCAATAAGTTACTGACAGAATTTGATGAAACGCTGAATACCACATCAGGTTATTACCACAGCCCGCAGGGTGAATTACGCATTACCTGCTCCATTGCGTTTGGTTATTCACGGCTGGTAAACCTGGTGGATAAATATCGCGCTCAGTTCCCGGATGTGAATCTGTACATCGATCTCAACGATAATTTCGTCAATCTGAACGAAACCGATTTCGACATCGCCCTGCGTATCTCCACCGCACCACCGCAGAACTATGCAATGCGCAAGCTGGTGCCCATCCGCTGGGCTTACTGCGCGTCGCCCGGCTACCTCGCTAAAAAAGGCATGCCCCAGCGTCGCAGCGACCTGGTGAATCATGACTGCCTCGTCTACCCCGGCCTCACGCCAATGTTAAAAGTGGCAGATGAGCAGGATCGTCTGCACCCATTAAAACTGCATATGCCGATCCAGGCCAATAGCAGCCTGGTACTGTTGAAATCGGTGCTAGAAGATCAGGGGGTGGCGTATTTACCCACCTATCTGATTGGCGATCATATTCAAAAAGAGGAGGTCACGCCGCTGATGCTCGACGGCACCATCACCTGTGAAACCCACGCCCTGTATGCGCTGTATTTTCCCAGCAAGTACAGCAATCCGAAGGTACGATCGTTTATCGATTTTCTGGTGGCGGAACTCGGTCCCTTACCGGCGTGGGACAACTGGATCCCAGGATAAACGCTTCTCGCCTAAAAATGGGAGACGCGCCACAATTTTTGCGCGATCGCCCCGTCTGGCTCTATCCTTAAGTCTATGAATAAAATTGCTGAACTCAAACGCGCCAAGCAACTGGCGCTCTCTCTGCTGCTGATCGCTGCCGCAACGTTCGTCATCACGCTGTTTTTGCCGCCCAACTTTTGGGTACTCGGGATCAAAGCGATTGCCGAAGCGGCGATGGTCGGCGCGCTGGCGGACTGGTTCGCCGTGGTGGCGCTTTTTCGCCGGGTGCCGATCCCGTTTATCTCGCGCCATACGGCGATTATCCCGCGCAATAAAGACCGAATCGGCGAAAATCTCGGTCAGTTTGTGCAAGAGAAATTCCTCGATACCCAATCCCTGGTGGCGCTGATCCGTCGCCATGAACCGGCGCTATTGATCGGCAACTGGTTCAGCCAGCCGGAGAATGCCCAGCGCATCGGCCAGCATCTGCTGCAAATCATGAGCGGTTTTCTGGAACTGACCGACGACGCCCGCATCCAGCGGCTGATCAAACGCGCGGTGCACAAGGCCATCGACAAGGTTGATCTCTCCGGCACCAGTGCACTCATGCTGGAAAGCATGACCAAAAACAATCGCCATCAGGTGCTGCTCGACACGCTGATTACACAACTGATCGCCCTGCTGCAGCGCGACAGTTCGCGGGCGTTTATCGCCCAGCAGGTCGTGCGCTGGCTGGAGACCGAGCACCCGCTGAAAGCGAAGATCCTGCCGACCGAATGGCTGGGCGAGCACAGCGCCGAACTGGTCTCTGACGCGGTCAACTCCCTGCTGGACGACATCAGCCACGATCGAGCGCATCAGATCCGCCACGCCTTCGATCGCGCCACGTTTAAGCTCATCGACAAACTCAAAAACGATCCTGAGATGGCCGTACGCGCGGAAAGCCTCAAAAGTTACCTGAAAGAGGACGAGGCCTTTAACCGTTATCTCGGCGAACTGTGGGCAGACTTGCGCCAGTGGGTGAAAACCGACATTAACGCCGACGATTCCCGCGTGAAGCAACGCATCGCCAGCGCCGGGCAGTGGTTTGGTGAAACGCTGGTTGCCGACGGCGCCCTGCGCGCTTCGCTGAACGAGCATCTGGAGCAGGCCGCGCAAAAGATCGCGCCGGAGTTCGCCGCCTTCCTGACGCGCCACATCAGCGACACGGTGAAAAGCTGGGATGCGCGGGAGATGTCGCAGCAAATTGAGCTCAACATCGGCAAAGATTTGCAGTTTATTCGCGTCAACGGCACGCTGGTTGGCGGTTCTATCGGGCTGGTGCTCTATCTGTTGTCACAAATTCCGTCCCTGCTGACGCTGGCGAATTTTTAAGGAGAAAGGGAACGAGTCCGCTTTATTTAACTTTTAATTATCATTTACACATGTAATATAACAATCATCAAACTGACTACGTGAAATGAGAATTCGTATGCCCCAGGGAAGCCCAGATTCAAAGCATCATGCCATCCGCATTGCGCTGTTTGGTCTGCTGGTCTTAACGCTGGGTATGGGGATTGGGCGCTTTCTGTATACCCCAATGCTGCCGGTACTGCTGTCGGAAGGTCAATTTACGTTTGACCAGCTTTCATGGATTGCCAGCGCCAACTACGCCGGGTATCTGGCGGGCAGCCTGCTCTTTTCCTTCGACCTGTTCCACCAGCCCTCACGCCTACGCCCAATGTTGTTAACTTCTGCACTCGCCACCGCCGGACTGATTCTGGCGATGGCCAGCTTTACACAACCTGCGCTGGTAATGCTGATCCGCTTTCTGGCAGGCGTCGCCAGTGCCGGAATGATGATCTTTGGTTCGATGGTTGTCCTGCACCACACTCGTCACCCGTTTGTGATCGCGGCCCTGTTCTCCGGCGTGGGTGCCGGTATTTTTCTCGGCAATGAATATGTCATCGCCGGTTTACGCCATGCGCTGTCATCGCACACACTGTGGCTGGGTGCTGGAGCCATCTCTGGCCTGCTGTTCCTGCTACTCGCCGTGCTGCTCCCCTCTCGCGACCATGCGCTCCCCGCCACGACTCCGGTAAAAACGGAACATCAGCCGATGTCCTGGTGGCTGCTGGCGCTGCTGTACGGGCTGGCCGGATTTGGTTACATCATTGTCGCCACCTACCTGCCACTGATGGCGAAAAGCGCCGGATCGCCACTGCTGACGGCCCATCTCTGGTCGCTGGTCGGCATATCGATTATTCCGGGATGTTTCGGCTGGCTATGGGCAGCCAAACGCTGGGGAGTCCTGCAATGTCTGACGGTCAATCTGCTGATCCAAAGCGCCTGCGTGGTGTTAACACTCGCCAGCGGCTCGTTGCTCCTGCTGGTTCTCAGCAGTATCGGTTTTGGCGCCACGTTTATGGGCACCACCTCGCTGGTGATGCCGCTCGCTCGCCAGCTCAGCGTGCCGCGCAATATTAATCTGCTGGGTCTTGTCACCTTGACTTACGGCATTGGACAAATTCTCGGACCGCTATTAACCAGCCTGCTGGGAAGCGGCGCAATTGCCATCGTCAACGCCACACTGTGTGGTGCGGCGGCGCTGCTTTTCGCCGCGCTGATTAGCGCCGCACAATTATACAAACAGCGATTCATCACCGCTAAAAGAATATAATCTTCAACAGCCACAATATATCTGGGGAAATAGACGTCACGGCTTAAAAAATAATTATAACTATCAACTGCACGTAAAAAAGGCGTCTGACTAAAAACGCCTTTCTCATATCATCACTACAACTTAGAACTGATAGGTCAGACCTGCCACAACCTGGTTGTCGTCGTCTTTGCCATCCAGCAGATTAATTTTGTAACCCACATCAGCCACAATATTTTTATTGAAGTAGTAGTCTGTTCCCAACGCCACATATTCAGTCAGGTCAGTATTGTCGGTATCACGCGTATGAACATAAGCCACGTTCGGACGCAGCCCAAAATCAAACACATAGGCTGCCATTGCTTCAAAGTGCTGCGCTTTGTCCGCATCCTGGATCAGGTTGTGGGATTCACCGTACAGGGTCGCAACGTAGATGGCGTTGGCATCATATTTCAGGCCAGCGCCCCAAAATTCTGCATTTTCGCCATTCCAACCGCTTTGTTTCTGCTTCGCTGTCACTGAATTGTTTGTGTAGGCAGCAATGGCAGACACGCCGGAATCCGCGATATTGTCATAGCCCAGAGAGAAACCGTAGCCATTGCCGTGCTGTTTCGCCGGGTCAGCGTTGGTATCATCCTGGCCCTGATATTGCGCGCCAACGTTCAGACCATCAACGGCGCCAAACAGATTTTTGGTGCGAAGTGTTGCGACGCCAGAAGTACGTGTAGTAAGGAAGCGGTCAGTATTTTCAAAGGAGTCGCCGCCGAACTCGGAAAGAACGTCAGTGTAAGCTCCCACGTCGTAAGCAATACCGTAGTTACGACCGTAGTCAAAACTGACGTCATGACCATAATCCAGGCCAGCAAACGCCAGACGTGTATTAACACCATTCTGAGAACCTTCTGCTTTAGAGGCATCAAACTGACTTTCAAATTGGCCATAACCGGTCAGTTGATCGTTGATTTGTGTCTCGCCACGGAAACCCAGGCGCGCATAGGTACCGTCAGCGTCGGTGCCGTCAGTCCAGGAATGGACCGCTTTGACTTTGCCGTACAGATCCAGCTTGTTGCCATCTTTATTATAAATTTCCGCTGCATGAACGGAGGTTACCCCTAATACCATCACTGTTAATGCCACAGCTGTCTTTTTCATTTTTTTACTCACTTTTAATTGTGAATTTTGCTATCAACTTTGTTATGAAGGCAGAACGCCTACATAAAAAAGTCCCCTATGGATTAAGGGGGAAAATCAATAACACACCAAAAAACATACCGATAAAGGTAATAATGAAGTGGCAAGACATATTTCATTTTGGGTTTTAAATAAACCCAGATACAGAGTAATTACTCGAGACTTTCACTCTCATTAACAGAACGATGTAACATTAATGCTTCAGCAATAATATCTTGTTTACTTTTTCTTGTTTCAAATGCCAACGTTCGTACATATTCCCACAAGGAGGTATCGACACGGGCGCTTAAAAGAACCATATCTTTCGATCGGCTCCCCCTGGGTTTTCGAATATCGGGATAATCTCGGGAAGGCATTTTTAACTCCTGAACGCAATCACACGCTTATGGCGATGAAATATGCAGTCAGTGTAAAAACATGTCAACGGCAAAATAAAGCAACAATAGTAATGAAACTGTTAATAACAGAGATTAAAAATGGAACGTTATTTCAAGTGAAAGGTAACTTGATTATAGAAAAATGTGTAAGTATAGCGTTACACATACTTATTCTTACTCATTTGATTAAAAAGTTCTGCACGAAAGAGGAGAGTGACAGCGTGCCATCAAAACATCATCCATGCCAATAAGTTACGCACCGTTATTAATGTTTACATTTACGTAAAACGCTTGTTTTTATGCGGTGTTATGCAAAATTACGCCGTTCACCCTCCCACGGAAATCGCTTCGATTCTCACTTAAAATTAATCTGTTTTGTCTAAAAGTAAGCACGAAAAGGTAAAGATAAGGTAAATAACACATTTTTTCGCATGCAAAAATAAGTCGCTTTTAATTGATGTTAATCAATTTTCGCCCCACTGCTACGCTGAAAAAAGATCGTTAACGCAGGTGATGGAAACCTATTTTTACGCTGAATTCTGAACATGAAAAGGGGCATTGAACGAGCAGGAAAGGCGATACGCGGGCCGAGATAGCCCGCGTGCCAGAAGATGTGGAAATCAGGCGTTAACGTTATCTAACGGCCAGGACTCAAACAGATAGCCATCAAAGTCGAGGTCATCGACATTCGAAAACTCCAGCAGACGCTGTTTGACGTTTTCCAGATGCTGCCACATCGCCAGCTTGGCCGCGCGGGCATCCTTTTTGATTAAGGCCGCCAGGATCTGTTTATGGTCGCCCATCCATTCTTTGCGGTAATGAGTATCGTCAAGGTGACTGTGGAGCTGGATCCACATCGGGTTATTCTCACGCCACTGCCATGACTGGCGAAACAGCTCCACCAGCATGCTGTTATGCGTGGCCTCGGCAATCGCGAGGTGGAATTGCATATCACCACTTTCTGAGCCGTTCGGTTCGCTGGAGGCCAGCTCCCGCTCTTCCAGCTGCAACGCCTGGCGCATTTTAACGATATCTTCGCGCGTGGCCTGCAGAGCGGCAAACTCTGCGATGTTGCTTTCCAGCAGTTGACGCGCCTGTAGCAATTCAAACGGTCCCGCATCATTGCAATGGTTAGCATCCGTACTGTCGATAGTCTGCGCATCGGCATTGTCGAGCACGTAGATCCCGGCACCACGGCGCACATCCACCAGCCCTTTAATTTCCAGCATAATTAACGCCTCGCGTACTACCGTACGGGTGACATTAAGCATTTCGGCAATTTCACGCTCCGGCGGCAAACGCTCACCGGGCTGGTACGGCGTCTGGACAATCAGATCGCGGATCATGGCGCCCACTTCCTGGTAGGGTCTTTGCTGAGAAGTGTTCGATTTCATAATGTTATGTCCGTCAGATGCGTGTAATCAGATACGGTGAATAGGTATCGAACTATAGCATTTGCGGGAAGCCAAAAACAGAAAACGGGTCAACCAAATAAACATTTTGATTGACCCGTCATGGTTCGGGGGATTATGCGTCAGCGCTTAACGCCGCAACGCACTCGCGTGCGCCGTGTTCACACAACTGTTGATACGCGGCGATAACCACCGCGACAAAGTCGGCGTTTTCCGCTAAATCATGACCAAAAATACCGCTCAGCCCCAGCAGCGCCTTCACGCGTTCTGCGCCCTGATACTGCTGGTTGATGCGCTGGAATTCCACCAGCAGAGGATCGACCACATCAATAGGCTGACCCTGCTCATCCACGCCGTGGGTGTAACGCATCCAGCCCGCCACACCCAGCGCCAGATGACGCCAGTCGCTGCCGTTTTGCAGATGCAAACGCACCGGATCCAGCAGGCGCTGCGGCAATTTCTGGCTGCCGTCCATTGCAATCTGCCAGGTACGGTGACGCAGGGACGGGTTACTGAAACGCTCGATCAGCAGCGTGGCGTAGGCGTTGAGATCGGTACCTTCCGGCATCGCGAGCGTCGGTGCCTGCTCCTGCATCATCAGCGTAAACGCCGCTTTGCGGTATGCCGGGTTGGTCATGGTGTCGGCAATGGTTTCATAGCCACCGAGATAGCCCAGATACGCGAGGAAAGAGTGGCTACCGTTGAGCATACGCAGTTTCATCATTTCAAACGGCACCACGTCAGCCACGAACTGTGCGCCAACCTTATCCCAGTCAGGACGACCGTTAACAAAGTTGTCTTCAATCACCCACTGACGGAACGGCTCACAGGCGATGGCGCACGGATCGTACACGCCCAGCTGGTCGGCAATCTCCTGCAACGTTTCAGGCGTCGCCGCCGGAACGATGCGATCTACCATGGTGCACGGGAAAGTGGCGTTAGCTTCAATCCACTGCGCCAGCTGCGGATCGCGCGCCTGCGCCAGTCCCAGCACCGCAACCTTCGCCACATGCCCGTTTTCACGCACGTTATCGCAGGACATCACGGTAAAGGCCGCCAGCCCCTGCTCACGGCGCAGATGCAGCGCCTGCACGATGTAACCAATCGCCGATTTCGGCGCGGTCGGATTCGCAAGGTCGTGCTGAATCAGCGGGTTATTAAGATCCAACTGGCCGCTGGCAGCGTCTGTGCAGTAGCCTTTTTCCGTGACCGTCAGCGAAACAATTGCCGTCTGCGGGCGCGCCATAGCCTGTAAAATACCGTCACAGCCGTCGAGATCCGGGTGCAACGCTTCTTTCATTGAGCCAATCACTTTCAGCACGGTGTTGTCCGCGCCTTTTTCCGCCACGGTATACAGCAGTTGCTGCTTACGCAGATTCTCAATCAGTACGCGGTCGTTCCCCGGCATCAGGTTAACTTCACAGATACCCCAGTCGCTGTCGGTGGTTTCCAGCAGATGATGGGTGTACAGCGCCTGATGCGCGCGGTGAAAAGCGCCGCATCCCAGGTGAACAATGCGGGATTGCAGGCGAGAATGCTCCCACGCCGGGCGTGTAACCGGCAGGTTGCTGTTGGCAATTGTCGTTGTCATCGTGAACTCCGAAAAGAAAAAACCGGCCAGAGAGGTGACCGGCAAGTCTGATTTAGCGGCTAAAAAAAGCGCGCTGGATAGCCATCTCAACACCGCGCACTTCCGCCAGCCCTTTCAGGCGACCAATCGCGGAGTAACCTGGGTTGGTTTTCTTTTTCAGGTCGTCAAGCATCTGGTGACCGTGGTCCGGGCGCATGGGGATCAAATCTTCTTTGCCCTCGGCTTTCCGACGCTGCTCTTCTTCGACAATCGCTTTCACCACTTCGTACATGTCGACGTCGCCGTTAAGATGCGCCGCTTCATGGAAGGTTTTCGGGTTGTCTTCACGCAGCGTGGAGCGCAGATGGGTGAAGTAAATACGCGGGCCAAACTGTTTGATCATATCGACCAGGTCGTTGTCCGCACGCACACCGTAGGAGCCGGTGCACATGGTGAAACCGTTCGCCATGCTGTTGACCGTATCGACCATCCACTGCATATCTTCCACGGTGGAAACAATACGCGGCAGGCCGAGGATCGGGCGCGGCGGATCGTCCGGGTGTACCGCCATGCGCACACCTGCTTCTTCGGCCACCGGAATAATCGCTTTCAGGAAGACGGCAAAATTCTCACGCAGCGCGGCTTTATCAATATCTTTGTAGCGCGCAAGATGCTGGCGGAACTGGTCGAGCGTGTAGCCCTCTTCTGCTCCCGGCAAACCGGCGATGATGTTGCGGGTCAGACGCGCTTTATCTTCTTCGCTCATGGTGGCGAAACGGTGATTCGCCTGGGCGACCTCTTCAGCGGTGTAGTCCACTTCTGCGCCCGGGCGTTTGAGGATATGCAGCTCAAAGGCGGCAAATTCAATCTGGTCAAAACGCAGCGCTTTGGAGCCGTCCGGCAGAACGTATTCCAGATCGGTACGCGTCCAGTCGAGAACCGGCATGAAGTTGTAGCACACGGTACGAATGCCGCATTGGGCCAGGTTACGCAAGGACTGCTGGTAGTTGGCAATCCACTGCAGATAGTTGCCGGAACGGGTTTTGATGTCTTCGTGGATCGGCACGCTTTCGACGACCGACCACACCAGACCCGCCTGCTCAACAATGGCTTTGCGTTTTAGGATCTCATCAACCGTCCACACTTCTCCATTCGGGATATGGTGCAATGCGGTCACAACGCCCGTCGCCCCTGCCTGACGTACATCTGCCAACGTGACCGGATCGTTCGGACCGTACCAGCGCCATGTCTGTTCCATGCTTTATTCCTCGTTTACGTTATGGACTCGACAATATGGCGCATAAATTCCCTCTTTTGGTATGACATGTCAACCTAAACAATAAAATTGGTTAACCAAATCACAATAACTATGAATCAGATCTAAAGTCTGACAATTCACTAAACGCATAAATAACGTCAATCTGTAACGACTGTGATATCCATCGCATCAATGGTTGACCAATATATGTAACATCTCAACCAAAATCATAATGGTTCAACCAAAGAAAGGGTGACGTTACATGCACGTTCTCAATATTCTGTGGGTCGTATTCGGCATCGGTCTGATGCTGGTGCTCAATCTAAGATTCAAAATAAACTCGATGGTCGCCCTGCTGCTGGCTGCACTCTCGGTCGGCATGCTGGCGGGTATGGATCTCATGGAGCTGCTGCACACCATGAAATCCGGCTTTGGCAGTACGCTGGGTGAGCTGGCGATCATCGTGGTGTTCGGGGCGGTGATCGGTAAGCTGATGGTCGACTCCGGCGCGGCGCATCAGATTGCCCACACATTGCTGGCGCGACTCGGTTTGCGCTACGTGCAGCTGTCGGTGATCATTATTGGTCTGATCTTCGGCCTGGCGATGTTCTATGAAGTGGCGTTTATTATGCTGGCGCCGCTGGTGATCGTCATTGCCGCGGAGGCGAAGATCCCGTTCCTCAAGCTGGCGATCCCCGCCGTTGCCGCCGCCACCACCGCTCACTCGCTGTTCCCACCACAGCCGGGTCCGGTTGCGCTGGTTAACGCCTACGGTGCGGACATGGGCATGGTCTACATCTACGGTATTCTGGTCACCATTCCGAGCGTGATCTGCGCCGGGCTTATCCTGCCGAAGTTCCTCGGCAACCTCGATCGCCCGACGCCGTCATTTATGAAGGCCGACGTACCGGTTGACCAGAACAATCTGCCGTCCTTCGGCGTGTCTATTCTGGTACCGCTGATCCCGGCGTTCATCATGATCTCCACCACTATCGCCAACATCTGGCTGGTAAAAGGGACGCAGGCGTGGGAAGTGGTCAACTTCTTAGGCTCCTCGCCGATTGCGATGTTTATCGCCATGGTTGTCGCCTTCGTGCTGTTTGGTACCGCGCGTGGTCACGACATGCAGTGGGTGATGAACGCCTTTGAAAACGCGGTGAAAAGCATCGCCATGGTGATCCTGATCATCGGCGCGGGCGGCGTACTGAAGCAGACCATTATCGATACCGGCATTGGCGATACCATCGGCATGCTGATGTCGCACGGCAATATTTCTCCGTACATCATGGCGTGGTTGATAACCGTGCTTATTCGTCTGGCAACCGGTCAGGGCGTGGTCTCCGCCATGACAGCGGCGGGGATTATCAGCGCAGCCATCCTCGACCCGGCAACCGGGCAACTGGTTGGCGTCGATCCGGCGTTACTGGTGCTGGCAACGGCGGCAGGCTCCAACACCCTGACCCATATTAACGACGCCTCGTTCTGGCTGTTCAAAGGCTACTTTGACCTGTCGGTGAAGGATACGCTGAAGACCTGGGGTCTGCTGGAGCTGGTGAACTCCGTGGTGGGCCTGATTATCGTGTTGATCATCAGCATGATTGCATAACCTCGATACCGCTCTGGCCCGCAGCGCCAGAGCGGTTCTTTATCCCGCCTCAACAATCCTCAATAATCAGATACACCGCCTTCACCGGGCCGTGCACTCCAACCACCTTGATAAGCTCAATATCCGCCGTTGAGCTGGGCCCGCTGATGATGTTAATGCACGACGGCATACGCTCGCCGGCCTGCGCTTTCTGATGCAGAATGTCCGCCAGTTGCGCCACGCGCGGCAGGATGGTGCTTTTACGCAGCACGAAAATCGAGGACTCCGGAAGCAGGCTAATTGACCGCCCACGCTCCGGCGCGGAAAACAGCACCACGCCGCCGGACTCGGTCAGGCCATACTCGGCATACACCACACCCACTTTCGCCTGCTCGGCCTGGGTAATATTTTCGCTGCCGCGGGCCGGATCCCAGACCACGGCGTTGCATTCCTGCAGCAAGCGTTCGGTGATGCCCAGCGCCGCCAGCCGACTGTCTCCGCTGATGACCACCGGCTGCCCCAGTTCTTCGCACAGGCGTCGCGCGGCTTCTGCTGCCTGGTCCTCGCGGGTCAGTTCGCAGCGGGCCAGCATCACCTCGCTGGCAAACTGGGTAAACGCATCGCAGCGCTGCTGCGGGCTCAGTTCGGTCAGGCGCTCATTAGCATAGTTGTTCACCGGCGCGGCATCCGCTTGCGGCTCAAAACGCAGCGGGCGGCCCAGCGCCTGGGCGATAGTGTTTAAAAACGCGGTACGGTTATCCATTCTTTTTCTCCTGCGCCTGATGTTTCTTAAACCAGCTGCGGAAACTCTCGCCGTCGGCATCAGGAAGATCGCGCGCTTCCATCCAGTCGCCAATCGCGCCAACCCTGAGCGGGGTTTTGCCACCGTTGATAAACCAGCTCGCCGCATGTGCGCCCGCCATCATGCCGACTTTCCACAGCCCCGGATGGCTATTGGCATAGGCGAACATTTTTATCGCTCGCCGCTCGGCTTTCGGGGTAATGCCCTCCTCGGCCATCACCCGACGATGCCGCAGGATCAGTTTTGACAGCGGAATCTTAACCGGACAAACGCTGTCGCAGGCCGTGCATAATGAACAGGCGTATGGCAGATCTTTAAAATCTTTATAGCCGCCAAGCAGCGGAGAGATCACCGCGCCGATAGGGCCGGGATAGATAGAACCATAGCCGTGTCCGCCAATGTGACGATACGCCGGGCAGGTGTTCATACAGGCCCCGCAGCGGATGCAGCGCAGCACATCGCGAAACGCCGAACCCAGCACCTGCGAGCGACCGTTATCGACAATCACCAGGTGGAACTCCTCCGGGCCGTCGACGTTATCCGCCTCGCGTGGGCCGGTCAGCCAGGTGTTGTAGCCCGTCAGACGTGCGCCCACGGCACTGCGCGCCAGCATGGTGATCAGCACATCAACGTCGGCAAACGTCGGCGCGATGCGCTCCATACCCATCACCGCAATGTGCGTTTTCGGCAGCGTGGTGCACATCCGCGCGTTGCCTTCGTTGGTCACCAGGCATACCGAGCCGGTTTCCGCCACGGCAAAGTTACAGCCGGTAATGCCGATTTCGGCACTGAGGAAGTCCTCGCGGATCTTCTGGCGAATGAATAAGGTCATGGCTTCCGGGGTTTCCGGGCCGTCATACCCCAGACGCTCGTGCAGCACGCGGCGGATCTGATAGCGATCTTTATGGATAGCCGGGACCACAACGTGCGAAGGCGGATCCTGATCCAGTTGCAGAATATATTCACCCAGATCGGTTTCGATCACCTGAATTCCGGCATCCTGCAGCACAGGGTTGACGCCGATCTCTTCGGTCACCATCGACTTGGACTTCACCACCTTCTTCGCGTTTTTACGCTGCGCGACCTGCAAAATGTAGCGGGTAGCGTCTTCTTTGGTCTTTGCGAAATAAACGTGGCCGCCGTTTTGCGTCACTTTCTCGGAGAGTTGATACAGATACGCGTCGAGGTTGCTCAGAACGTGATCGCGGATCTGGCTGGCCCGATCGCGCCAGTCTTCCCAGTGGCCTAACTCATCGACCATTTTTTGCCGATTCGCACCGATGCGCTCCTGGGCGTTAGCCACGGCTTTGCGCATGATCGGATCTTCAATCTGCTGACGAATTCGCGTTTTAAACGCGACATCGCTGGTTTTTATCGACATCTCTTTCTCCTCAGCGGCTCATCAGCACTTCAGCAATATGCATCACTTTGACCGGTTGACCTTCCCGTTGCAGTCGACCACCAATATTCAGCAGGCAACTGACGTCAGCGCCGATCAAAAATTCCGGCTTCGCATCCATCATATGGACAACCTTCTCTTTCACCATCTCACCGGATATCTCGGCCATTTTGACCGAGAAAGTGCCGCCAAATCCGCAGCAGGTGTCCTGATCGGCAAATGTCAGCAGTTCCAGCCCACGCACGTGGTGCAACAGCGTGAGCGGCTCTTCTTTCACGCCCAGCTTGCGGGTCAGGCTGCACGAAGGGTGATACACCGCTCTGCCCTGCAGGCTGGCACCGACATCCACCACACCCAGTTTGTTGACGATAAAAGAGGTGAGATCCTGCATACGGGCGGCAACCTTCTCGGCGCGCAATGCCCATTCGGGCTCATCGGCCAGATACGTCGGGTAGCTTTTTACCGCGTAAGTACACGAGCCTGCCGGAGAGATAATCGGGTCGTCGTTATCCTCCAGCGCGGCGATCAGGTTTTTCATCCCAGGGATCGCTTCTTTGATATAGCCGCTGTTGATAGCAGGCTGACCGCAGCACCCTTGCTTCTCGGGGAAATGAACGCGACAGCCGAGCTTTTCCAGCAACAATACGGAATCTCGTGCCATCCGTGATTTCAGGGCGTCACCAATACAGGTGACAAAGAAATTTACATTCACAATAACTACTCCATTGCTTCATTTCTGTTTATTGCGCTTGATATCGCTATATCACGCCCAGTTTTCTGTTTGCTGGTTTTGCCGATGCCTGGGTTCATGGTGTTGGTCGGATCATGCTCGTTAGATGGCTGCTCCGCTTCTTATATCAGGACAATCTAAAATGCCTGTATTTTACATTTGTATGACAAAAACAAATAATCCTCCAATCAACACACACATGCAATACCCTGGTTTATTTCTTTCGGCCCCGCTCACATTTTTATATTGAAAACCAAAGCCATCTGAACGCCTGAAAAATCAGTTTAAGGTGATTAACCCGATCGCCACTACCATTATTAAATGGGTTATTAAATAACTACTTATAGGTATCTTTCTTACTATTAAGAATATTTACTTAGCCTTGTTTTTTAATTGAAAGATTACAATAGTTACAAAACCATTAATCATAATTACTTTATTCACTGAAGCGATTCAGTTTGCATATTTAATTTACCTAGCAATGTAACTTTCCCGCCATAAATATAAATCAGGTTTAATGAACCAATCAGGAATAGCAATGAACGAATATTTTATGTTTGCCCTGGCACTCTCTCCTTTACTACTAATGGTATTTTTAATATTGAAATTGAAAATGCCCATCCATTATTCCGTGTTGATCTCTCTGGTATTCACCACCGCGCTGTCGGCACTCTTCTGGGAGATGCCCGTACAGAATCTAAAAGCCGCGATAGGCTATGGCGCGCTGAAGGGATTATGGCCGATCGTGATAGTGATCCTCGGTGCCATCTTCAGTTATAACGTCATGCAGGCGACCAAGGCGCTGGATATTCTGCGCGATATTCTCGCCAGCATTAGCGAAGATAAGCGTATTCAGGTGCTGCTGATTTCATGGTGTTTCGGTGGATTCCTTGAAGCCGCTGCGGGTTATGGCACAGCGGTTGCTATCCCGATTGGTATTCTTATTGCACTGGGATTCAACCCGCTGAAGGCGGCAATTGCCTCCCTTGTGGCAAATACCGTTCCTACCGCATTCGGTGCAGTCGGGATCCCGGTTTCTATTCTGGCGGAACAGGTTAATCTGCCGGTTTATACCTTAGGTGGAACAATTATTCTGCAGCTTGCGCTGTTTAATATCCTGCTGCCGTTTGTGATTGTCTGCATAATTGGCGGTGGCCTAAGAGCAATTCGCGGCGTATTTTTAATCACGCTTATTTGCGGTATTAGCACACTGGTTCCGCAGTATTTTGTTGCTATTCATCTCGGCGCAGAATTACCCGCCTTTGCCGGTAGCCTGGTCAGCCTGTTTGCCGTGGCGATGGTTAGCCGCCTACGCAAAGGGAAAACCGATCCCGAGTGGCGCATTGAGGTCAGCCATACCCGCGAAACCACGCCGCGTTCAGCAAAAGTGTTGTTCCGCGTGGGTTCTATCTATCTGTTTATTTTTGTCTTTATCCTGCTGTGTTCGCCGCTGTTCCCGACGATAAAAGGCGCAGCCTCACAACTGGCTTCGGTACTGCATTTCACGCTTGCCGACGGCAAAACGCTGGCGCTGAAAGTTGAATGGGTGACCACGCCGGGGATGCTGATCATCTTTGCAACCATTATCGGCGGTTTTATTCAGGGGGCGTCCGCACGCGGAATGCTGGAAGTGTTTATCAAAACCATTTTCCAGCTTAAAAATTCCATTGTGGCGATTATGGCAATCGTCGCGCTGGCCACGGTGATGGATCTTAGCGGGATTATCTCCACGCTGGCCCAGTCGATTGTCGATCTGACCGGCAGCTCGTACGTCTTCCTCGCCCCGGTAATTGGCGCGCTGGGCACATTTGTTACCGGCAGCGATACCAACTCGAATATCCTGTTCGGCAAACTGCAAACTATTGCCGCCAGTAAACTGCATATCGATCCCAACTGGCTGGCAGCGGCCAATACCTCTGGCGCAACGGGGGGGAAAATGATTTCGCCGCAGAGTATCGCCATTGCGGTGTCGGCCACCAAAATGGACGGTCAGGCCAACCAGATAATGTCTGGCACCATGAAATACTGCTGCGCCTACATTGTGATCCTCGGTCTGAAAGTCGGTCTCTTTTATTACTGGTTTATGGCGTAATCTTTTGTCAACCCCGGTCAAATTCGCGGCAATCGAATTTGACGCAATGGTGACCCAAAAGGTTTACACCGCCCCGGAATCGGAACGAGGTGACAGACTTTACGATTTGTCGGCGCTGACTAAAATAGCGCCGATGTTTCAAATAGAGGATTGTTGCTATGTTGTTCTGGAAAAAGATGGTGAAGAAGTTCGACGCCTTTTCCGCGTTGATCCCACCACGCTACTTCCGGGTGTAATGCCAGGCAGGCCTGTCAACGACAGGCCTGAGTCTTATTCCCCGCTTTCTTCTTACGCAGACCACACGTTCTTAACACCACTACCCGCATGCGCAGCCACGCAAAGCGATAGACCAGCGGATGCTGAAATCGCAGCAATGTCAGAAACATAACTCCCCCGCTCTAACGAAACGTCGGCAGCAGACCAAACACGTCCAGCACCACCGTTAGATACACGATCCCGCCGCAAACGATCACCAGGTTGAGCACGGTGTTATTACAGGGCGCGGTATAGCTGGCGGTGGGGAAACGCTTACGCGCCGCTTTTACCAGGAACGGCGGCAGGATCACGCTCCAGATGGTAAAGGCCAGACCAGCGTAGCCAATCGCGTGCACAAAACCGTTCGGGAAGAAGAAGCACACGGCAGCCGGTGGCAAGTAGGTCACCAGTGCGGTTTTCAGGCGGCCCACGCCGTCATCCGGGAAGTGAAACAGGTCGGCGATGTAATCGAACAGGCCGAGGGTCGCCGCCAGCAGGGAACTGGCGACCGCAAAGTTGCCGAAGAAAGTCAGGATCAGATCCATATAGCGGCTGGTGAACAACCCGCTGATGGCCTCGACAAAGACATCGATATTGCCGCCTTTGGCGATAATCGGCGGGAACGCGGAGCGACTAATGTTGCCCATCGTCACACCCAGCCAGAAAACATACAGCAGCAGGGCGAACAGCGTGCCGATGATAATCGAGCGAGTGATATGCGAGATGCCGCTCTTGCCATACAGCTTGACCAGGCTCGGCACGTTACCGTGAAAACCAAACGAGATAATGCAGAACGGCAGCGTCATCAGAATATACGGCAGGTACTGCGAATCCGGTATCGCCACCGCCACGCTGTCGACCAGCTTCGCCACTTCAATATGACCAACCAGCCCGGAGAACGTGGCAAAGAACGCGATAAATTTGCCAATAATCAATATGGTAGTGATGCGTCCGACCAGCAAGGAGCTGTACCAGGCAATCGCCCCGACCAGCATACTGACAATCACCACCGAGACATTCGCCGGAAAGCGCACGCCGCTATATTTGAATACAGTTTGTGCCATTACCGCCGACGATCCGGAGATATAAGCATAGGTCAGAATATACAGCACAAAACCAAAAGCGATACCGACCACGATATTCCACTTCTGGCCTAATAAATCCTGAGTAAAGGTATTAAAACTGGCACCCGCATCGTAATGCAGGTTCACTTCAACCAGCATCAGGCCGGTTAATAACATCATGATGGCAATAAAAAGCAGAATGACAGAGGCGCCGGGAAACCATACGCCGGCCATCGCAATCGGCAGGGAAAACATTCCACCGCCCACAACGGTTGCGATAACCAACATGGTTCCGCTAATCAGTCCGGGGGTACTACTCTGTCGCTCAATGGCATTAATATCCATGATAAATGTTCCTGTAGACTATTCGTTATAATTACAGCTGTCATTTGTACATCATGCGGATAATAAAAATGTCGGAGTCGGGGTTGGCAATTTTTTCGTTATATTACGGTAGCGGGCACCGCAAAGGCTTCCTGTTCATGGAAAAGGAATACAAAAAAGCCCCATCGCGTGATGGGGCCATAATTATTGTTTAGATGTAATCAAAGCGTGCAGTAAAGAAGCGTAACTGCTTCGGCTCGTAAATAAACTTCAGCCCGCGAATATCTTCTTTGTGCTGGTAAAGTTTAATGATGCCGTCAGCCACCACATCCATATGCGCATAAGTGTAAACACGGCGTGGAATAGTCAGACGTACCGTTTCCAGTTTCGGTCTGTGGTGCTCACCGGTCGCATTATTACGGCCCGCAGAGATAATACCGCGCTCCATACTGCGCACGCCGGTCTCCACATAAATGCTCGCCGCCAGGCTCTGCGCCGGGAACTCGTCCTGGGTCAGATGTTCACAGAAACGACGCGCATCCAGGAACACCGCGTGACCGCCTACCGGTTCAACAATCGGCACACCAGCGGCTTTCAGCTTATCGCCGAGGTAGCGAACCTGCTTCACTCGGTGCTCGATATACTCATACTGCATGGCTTCGCGCAGGCCAATCGCCATCGCTTCCATGTCGCGTCCGGCCAGACCGCCGTAGGATGGCATCCCTTCGTAAACAACGACTAACTCTTTGGCTGAAGAGAACATTTCGTCATCGTTCATGCACAGGAAGCCGCCGATGTTGACCAGACAGTCTTTTTTACCACTCATGGTACAACCGTCGGCGTAGCTGAACATCTCGTGCACGATCTCGGCGATGCTCTTGTTCTCAAAGCCCTGCTCTTGCTCTTTGATAAAGTAGGCGTTTTCTACGCAGCGGGTGGCGTCGTAAAACACTTTAATGCCATGCGCTTCTGTCAGTTCGCGTACTGCACGCATGTTGGCCATCGAGACCGGCTGGCCGCCCGCGAGGTTAACCGTGACCGCCAGGCAGATATACGCAATATTCTCTGCACCTTTTTCATCAATCAGTTTTTGTAATTTTTTAAGATCGATATCACCTTTAAAGGCAATATTCAGCCCGGCGTCGTGCGCTTCGTCACGAACGATATCGACAAACACCGCACCATTCTTTTCCTGGTGATAACGGGTGGTGGTGAAATACATATTCCCGGCAACATATTGCCCCGGTTTAATTGCCAGCTGCGATAACAGGTTTTCTGCGCCGCGCCCCTGGTGAGTAGGAACAATATGTTTAAAGCCAAACAGTTCCTGCACAGTTCTTTCCAGATGATAGAAGTTTTCGCTGCCCGCGTAGGCTTCATCACCCATCATCATTCCGGCCCACTGCTTGTCGCTCATTGCGTTGGTGCCGCTGTCTGTCAGCAGGTCAATATAGATATCTTTCGAATTTAACAGGAAAGTATTGTAACCCGCTTCTTGCATTTTTATCAGGCGTTCATCACGCGGGATCATAGATACAGTTTCAACGCTTTTAATACGGAAGGGTTCTGCCGGATAATTCATTTTGTTTCTCCAGTAACAGTGGTCGTGTACGTATTAATGTGAAGTAAATCATATCGTGTTCATCAACAGAGATTGATGAAATATAACTATTCGCCGCCTGATGCAGGGGGTGAAATAATGTGGAAGCACTATGCAAGATTTGATTGATTATGGAAATAGTCCGGTCAACATTAATCACTGCCAATAATTTAAAAAGCTGTAAATGTGAGTGATACAAATCACACGTCTTTTTTTTACCTGTTCATATTCAACAAGTTTTTTTCTGAGTTTTGATTTGCTGTTCGCCGTTGCGTGTCTGTGGAGCGTGGAAATACTGAAAACTTAACTTTCCAGGCTGTTCTCATAATGTATTCGTGAATGAGTACACGCCATTTTGTGAGAGTCGGATCACTTCACGGGCTTATATTTGTGATTTACATCACTAAAAGTGTAAACCAAAGTGTACAAACCGCTGTGGTTTCAGAGTTTGCTATTTGCTTCAGTGAGTTAGATCGCATTTTTGGCCTGACGCAGAGGAGCGTTATTTTCTGGAAATGGCCGGTATTTGGCGGATTGAATGGGAATGAATTTATACGGCGAATAATACCGGATTTATTGGGATAGAGAGGATTTCTATTTATTCCGAAAGCATGTTAATCGCGCTTATTTCATCTTATTTACATCTGGACTTCCCCCAGTTTACTGGAGTAATTTACAGGTGTTTTATTAGCGCGATGCGAGGGTGCGCCAACACCTCCGCATCGCTGATCGCAGTAACTATTATCGGAGAATAGTCACCATGACTGATACGCATTGTATTGCAGTTTCATTTGATCCAGAAGTGCATGCCACAGATAACCGTCGCCTGAAGGTGGGTTATGCGAGCCATTATCCTGATTACAGCCGCATTCCGGTGAAGTACGTCCGGTTTCCGTCCATCGTGATGAAGGGCCAGTGGCTCAAAGCTGCCGGATTCGACACCGGCACCGACGTTGATGTTCGCGTAATGCAAGGCTGCATCGTATTAACCGCCCGCGCCGCCGAACCCGAAGAGTCAGAAATGATGAAATCCCTGCGCGCCGTGGAAAAGTTCTCCGCGCGCAAGCAAAAGCAGGTGCTGGAGTTTATCGGGGTAATTGCGGGGAAAGCGTTGAAGGGGTGAGAGTGTGATTGTCATTGAGGCGCCTGCGGGCGCCTTTATTGAGCGTTTAGCACAGCATATTTTTCAGTTCTTCTGGGGTATACGGCGGTAGGCACCGGTGCAGCATAGCATGACAATTTGGACACACAGGGATCAGGTCATTGATGGGATCAAGGCGGTAGTCTTCATTTATTACCGATAAGGGTACCAGGTGATGAACATGGATAAACCCTTCGGCAATCTTACCGTAGACCTTTGACATATCGATGCCACAGACTTTGCACTGACAACCGTGATGGCGAAGCGCTGTCTGTCGGGCATTGCGGTCGCGCTCATAGCGATTCACGGTCACCTGAGTCGCTGCCCCCTCTATATATTCAGTTTGCGCCTCGAGTTCTTCAGGGAAGATCGTGTCGCTCACCGCCGCAGAACGATTTTTATCCTGAACAATATGAAAACCTTGCTCAGTCAATAATCTGACGCATTTCGAACTGATACCGCCGGAGAAATCCTGAGGGGTAAACGCTTTGCCCGTCAAAAGCGTCGCCGCAATTCCGGCAATGGCTTTTGACGGATAGCGACGCCCCTGAAATTCCAGCTCGTAAAGCCGTGCCTCTTTGAAACGATGCGAGAAGCCCGAGTCATAGGCGTGAATGGCCTTGATGATGTACTCGCGCGGCAGCGTGTCAGGTAGTTCATTCATCGGGCAGGTTCCTTTAACCAGAGGCTTTCTGAAATAACGGCAAGAGATAAAGTGACATCGATAGTGTATCGGCCTCACTCCTCTTGATCAGGTGATATTTTGCGAGCATCATCGCAATTATTTACCTGATAATGAAATCAATGGCTTCCAGCAAAACCCTGCAACAGGCAATTGCCGACATTACCATCTGGCGTAAAGGCGAGCAGCGTGCGCCGCACAAGCCTCTGCTACTGCTTCATGTGCTGGCGGGTTATCAGCAGGGCCATGGTCGCCTGTTTGACTACGGTTCGGAAGTTCGCGACCCGTTGCATAGCCTGCTGGAGCGATTTGGACCACAGCGCGCACAGTACCGCTCGGATATGCCCTTCTGGCGCTTACAGGGAGATGGGTTCTGGGAGCTACAAAACGCCGAGCATTGTTCAACATCCGGTAGCAGCAAACAGCCCCCTGCCGGGGAACTGGTAACGCACAACGTTGCCGGAGGTTTTGATGAACAACATTTTGCCCTGCTGAAAAAGAGCAACAACCTCATCAACTCCCTGGCCCAGCAAATCCTCGAGGCGCACTTCACCGAAAGCATTCAGGAAGAGATCGCGGATGAACTGGGATTTGATATCCTGCAAATCCGCAAACAACGGGACCCATTGTTCCGCCAGCAGGTTCTGCGTGCCTATAACTACGAATGCGCCATTTGTGGCTTCAATATGCGCCACGACAGCACATCAGTCGCCCTGGAAGCCGCCCATATTAAATGGAAACAGCACGGCGGCCCTTGCGAAATTTCAAACGGACTGGCGCTGTGTGCAATTCACCATAAAGCCTTTGATAAAGGTTCGATTGGGCTGGATGAGCGTATGCGGGTTCAGGTATCTCCCGCAGTGAATGGCAGCGGCATGGTGGGCAGGCTGTTCTGGGATTTCGAAGGTAAATCGATAGCGCTGCCGATGATGCACGAGAATTATCCAAAAGAAGGGTTTGTGGAGTGGCACAGGAAGGAGGTGTTTAGAGGGTGAGCGCGAAGGCCGGACTCGAATTTTTCACCTAATAGACTGATATCAATGTAGTTTATAAGCAGGAATAAATAGCCATACCCGCACTTGTACCCACGAGTTAAAATCCGTACAAAAAACAGACATTGCGAGTGGGTATAAAGCCATACCAGTAGAACACCGATATGGCTATCAAAGCAAGATTCAGGCAGGCAGGAACGTTTTCTTCAGAGATATCAATTCCCATCCACTCAGAACAAAGTCAGATTTGGCTGCGAAATAAACGCTAACCCTTGCTTTGCTATGCTAGTTCCCATGGCAAATCTCTGCGTCTATTTACTGGTTTCAGAGTACCCTCGTTTCTCAACTGTTGAGCGGCCCAACGAATGTCATATTGCCACGTATACAACATATCGCCGGAATCCCTAAGCTCAGCCTCGTAGCTGTCCCATACATACTTTGAGACTTCACGTGGCCAAGCACTACCACCCCGTTCCTGAAGACACTCGATGATCCATTTTTTCATACTTTCCCTAGTTACAATCATTTCTCCTAACCTTCACTTGTTGATCGATACATCGCAATACTAGCATTGACAACTTCTGGTACAAGGTGGGCAGAATCTAAACGCTTGTAGTCTGCTATGAGCGAACAGCGGAAGTTCGAAGTTTTATGAAGGCATTACTTAAATCGTAGCGTGTTAAACAAAGGGGCAGTTCGCCCCCGGTTCTTTCCCCAAATTGATGTAAAACACTACTGAAGAGCTTTAAACAACGTCTCAATATGAATATCAACCGTGTCCAGTGCTTTAACAGGTAACGCTGTACCCGCGAACAAAAGGGGGAGCTCTGTGCATCCCAGAATGATGGCCTCAATGCCTTCATCCCGATACATCCGCTCAATGATCGCGGTAAACGTGTCTCGCGTCTGTGACTTAATAATGCCTCTTTCGAGTTCATCGTGTATTTTTTCTGCGATGTAATCAACCTCGTCAGCATGCGGGACGACCACCTGGATGCCTGCTTCAGTGAAAGGCCGTTTGAAGAAGTCAGCCTCCATTGTAAATCGTGTTCCCACGAGACCTACTTTTTTCAGGCCCTGAGTCTGAACTTCTGCACAAGTGGACTCGATAATGCTGACAAGAGGAACTGTTGTACACGACTGGAGTTCGTTGAAGACGATGTGTGGTGTGTTACCGGTCAAGGCGACGACTTCAGCCCCAGCGGCCACCAAATTCCCGACAGCCTTGACCAGGTACCTCGTCAGCGCTTCATAATCTTTCCGTCCACACATGGTCAGGACGTCATATACATTGATACTTTCAATAGTTAGAGACGGGAAGAATGTATCGCCAATTCTTTTGTTAGCTTCATAAACAAATTTGCGATAGTAGAGCAATGTTGATTCTGGTCCGGTGCCGCCGATTAATCCAAGTTTCTTCATTTTATTACCCTCAATAGCTCCCGTATTAATCAAGCGTGACCATTTGCGATGATCAACAAGCGCTTGAGACTAGCTGGGAGGCTGGTAGCTGTTTAAATGGAGTAAATAAATTAAAAAACATGTAGATTCATTTCAATTGAATAAAATAGAATCAAACTTTCAATTATGGTGAAAGTATGGATATAGCTGACTTCCGAACCATCATCGCACTGGTAGAAACAGGTACTATTACTGCAGCAGCAAATTTGCTCTGCCGAGTCCCCTCCGCAATAACCACTCGCGTTCAGAACCTGGAGAGCCAGCTCGGAACCACACTGTTTGTAAGGTCTGGCCGTAGGTTTCTTCCGACAAATGAAGGTCAGGTGCTTTATAACAATGCACTGAAGATTATCGAGCTGGTTACCTTAGCAGAACAGCAGATGGTAAAGCCGGTGCCTGGCGGTCGGTTCCGACTGGGGGCGCTCGACAGTATGGCCGCAACAAGGTTGCCTGAGCCGCTGGCGCGTCTCTACCAGCAACATCAATCAGTAAAGGTGGAGCTGGTTACCGGGATAAGCCGCACACTGCTCGATGCAGTGCTTAGTCACGAACTTGATGCAGCCTTCATTGCAGACGCGCCGGCTAATGACAGACTGGAACGCATGGTTGTTTACAAGGAAGAACTGGTTATTATCGCCGCAGCAAATTTCCCGCAGATACGTTCTGCTGCCGATTTAGCTCACACAACGTTGCTGGTATTCAGTGACGGTTGCTCCTATCGCGACCGGCTAACAACCTGGTTCAGAGAGGCTGGGATCAGACCTTACAGGCTGGCAGAAATGTCCTCCTACCATGCCATTCTGGGGGGAGTCAGTTCTGGAATGGGGGCGGGGGTGATACCAACACCAATCCTCGATACGTTTCCGACACAGGAACTCATCACAGTCCATCCCTTTGATTCAGAAAACAGTCAAATAACAACGGAACTGATATGGCGCAAGGGAGAGCTCACGGCTAATACAGGTGCCCTGATTGATATCTTGTCCTCAACGTCGAAATTGCCTGACAGGCAGGGTGCTGCAATCTAGTTTGAGATTATGACCGCTTGACGGTGTCTGCAATGTCGAAATCCCTACCGGGTGAAATGACACTTCTGGTCTTTTCTATCCTGCCAGAGGCTAATGCCCGACTTTGAGCCGTTAACAAAAGCTTAAACTGTCACCTTCCGCTTATGGCACATAGCGGTCGGCTCGTTACAGAGCTAAATAAAAGATTAGTTGCGATGTGCCCTTAACAATGAGTGCCGCCTCGGAGATTGTCAGGCTGATTGCGCCAATTGTCGCTGCAGGACCTGTAGGCTCGTTCCCGCCCCTGCCCATGCAGCAGCCGAGCCGACCACATACAGGTTTTGCTTGGCGCGTGAGACGGCTACATTGATAATGTTTGGCGGGCTTGCCGCCCACTGACGGGCTCTTTGCTGACTCGCTTTCGGAGCACCCAGCAGCAGGATGACCGTTTCCGCCTCTCGGCCCTGGAACGTGTGGATCGTGCCTACACGATCACGGCTCCACTCATTCCACTTTACTCCCAGCGCTTGCAGCAGATCGGTCTCACTGTCGAGACGCCGACGCATGTTCTGCTCTACGATCTTGAATGGTGTGATGATAAAGACGTCCGGATTTGTAATGCCCGATGCGGCCAGCTCTTTAAGCATTCGTACAACCGCATCACCCTCCTCGGGGCACCACTTCGTCTCAGCATTGCCATTGACGTCGAACCAGCGAGATCGCCCCAAAGCCGAGCCGATAGATCCTAGTCTTTTAGGCCCGACAGCATGGACCATCTGCCCGGCATAGGCGATGGAGTTAGAAACATCGAACATTGGGTTCTGGCAACGCCTGTGAACGAGGAGTGGCAGCCCGACTTCTCGATCACCTACATCCATGACGAAGGTGGATTTGAAGCGCGATGCCTGATCAGCAAGGGTCTGCGTAGATGCTGCGGGCGCAGACCATTCGCTCTGATCAATGTCGAAGAATTTGCAGATTTCGACGTTCAGCTTTTCAGGAAGTGAAACTACAGGTGGGATTTGCAACGGGTCACCTACCACGATGGAGCGCTTTGCCCGCATGATAGCTCCAACTGCTGCCTGAGGAACGGCCTGGCCCGCTTCATCTACCAGAAGCCAGCCAATGCTCTCTGGTGGCAGATCCCCGAACATCGTCCGAACAGAGGCGAATGTCGTGGACACGGTCGGCACCACCATGAAAAGGCTTGACCAAAGGTCGGGGAGAAGTTCACGGTGAGCGGAAGACTGGAAGGCACCAGCCACCATGCCCGACATCAATAGCCCAAGGTTGTGTTGCAAGCGGCTGGCCGAAGCATCGATGAACGTTTTATGCACAGTCAGGGCAGCGGCGAATAGATCCTCCCGCAGGCGATGAACCTCATCGGGAAGCCATGGCGCAGTCAGGTGGATAGCCTCGTGCTCGCGCTCGAAGAATCTCTCATCAACGACCCTGTCTCCCATGCGGTTTCGTGCCTCTGCCTCGGTTGCTTTCAATTTCGAGACAGCCTGACACTTGCTGGAAATTTCTTGGTCGAGTTGCTGTAACTGGGACTCAGTATTGCTCCACTCAGCCCTTGCAAGCTCCAGGGCACCGTCTGTCTCCAGCGCCCGTAAGACTGATTGCTGCAAGGTCGCCGAGAGCATCTGCAGTGTCGATCTCCACGACTTCCAGGCCGCAGTCGCGAACAAACGGGAGAAGAAACCTGGACGGCCAGCAAGATGGCTGTCGAGCATGATCTTATCCTGCTCGATCTGCGATTTTGCCTTCTCATGCTCCCGTTGGCAGGATTCAGCAATCTGGTGTGCCTCTTCTACGGCTTCATCCAGACTCGGTCGACGCTCTTCAGCCCTTTGAAGTTCGGTGATCGCTCCCTTGAGCGCCTGGATATCCCGTCGCATCTCTTCGATGCTGGCGATTTCGGCGTCTACCGTTGCTTTGAGTTTAAGAAATGCGGTTCGCGCTTTCAGCCAGGCCGCAGCAGCATCCGCTTCGTTGGTGCTGGGCCGCTCATTGACAACCACGCTGGGCATTACGCGATCGATGATTTCGCCTGTTCGTTCGTCCTTGATCTCACGCATGACATTTATGCCGCGAGCTGCTTTCAGGTAGGTAAGGAAACCACCGTCTTCATTCCACCAGAAACCTTGCTGGAACGCGCCTCGGTTGCTGCTCTTGCCGAGAGCAGCGGCGATCAGCCCCCAGGTTTCGACTGGGTCGGAGGGGATGTCCCCCTCGGCCTCGGCTTCGAAATAGCCGACGCGTTTGGGGTTCGCAATCAGGTCGCTGATGGACCGAAAATAGGCGATTTGTTCATGACGACCATTGGCTTCCTTGAGAGGAAGCTCTTTACTAACGTTCTCGACCGCTTTGTTATTGGAGGACGTTACAACGATCTCATGGCCCTTTAAGGATGCATGTAACTTGTAGAAGTGCAGGAATGCATTGGAGCCGAATGCCAGCTTCTCGCCTGTTGTGGAAAAGGCATCCTGCGGTTTATTGAAGCCGCACATCGCCGTGGCCCGATCAAGAATGCACCCGACGACAATATCTCGCAGAAGAGTGGTCTTTCCGGTTCCCGGAGGCCCATTGACGCCGATGATACCTGGAGCATCATTCAGCTCAGCACGCGCCGCATTCACGGCAGCCTGTTGAAGCAGTACCAGTGGATGGCCGCCTTTCGAAGGCCAACGAGCCTGCGGCATGAGCGAGGGTGCGACGAATGGCTCAACTGCGGAAATGGGCGATAGCACGTCGATTTTCTGTTCAGGCCTGCCAATTCCCATGTAGCGGCGCAAACCGGCTCCGGCTTTGCCCGTCTCGAGCAATTTGGTTGCTTCACCGAGATCTTCAAGATAGAAGGAATTCAGTAACGAAGGTTCAGGCGGCGCCTTGGCCTTGAAATGATGAAACACCTTAATCGCGAATGTGGGTGGCTCAACCAAATGTTCGGGTACACCGAACTGAGACACAAGCCATCTATAAGCGTTAAGAACGACATCCAAATCGATCGGTATGGGTTCTCCATCCTCGTTGTGGCGGCGAACCATTCGATCCAGATGCTCGATAATGCGCGGCTCAACATTCGGCCAATTCCCTAAGCTCCCAAGCTTCAGGTCGAGAGCCGGCTTGAGTGCCCAGGCAAAACTGGAAACGGCAACGCCTTTGTCCTCAAGCACATAACCTTCTTTGTCGATCAGGATCGAGCCGATGGCCGCCTTCTTACCGTCCGGGCGTGAACGCTCCTCATCCTCGCCAAAAACCTTGACCAGCTCGTCCGTCGCCTTGTCGAGAGCGATGGAGCCGAGGACGACCTCGAAATAAAGCTTATGGCTGGGCTTGCTGCGGGCATTTGGTCCCCATGGTACACCTCGCTCCAATAGGGCAACCCTAGAGCGGTCGCCGGTTGCCATATCCTCTGGGCGTTTATAACCTTGAGGCGACAGTGCTTCGAGGGCTGTCCATGCTGCCAGTATTGCTCGCGCATCATTCGACTTACCTGTCGGAGAGAAAGATGGGAGTGGACCTAGGTCGATCTGGTCTTCGCCGAATTGCTGTTGCATGACAGGAGCTGGATTAGCCTTGGGTTGCTGTTGCACTACCGCTGCAGGCACATCACGGGGCGGAACTTGGGAGGATTGTGTGGACGACGAGCCAGGATGACGCGCTGATGGACTGGAATCCGACATTGAGATCACGCAGTGACCACTAAGTACAGTTCGGGCTTGCTCGATTTTAGTCCTCAACGTTCGGGCCTTGGCAGTATTGCGGAAGGTCAGTTCGTTCAACAGCCGTTCAAGTTCACTAGCATTGTTCCGTGACCGCTCGAAAATTTCCTCCAGATCGAAGATTGATTTTTGCGCATACTGCCTTGTAGTCATTTTTTCTGCAACTCCAGACCCCATCAGTTGAGAGATTTTATGCTAATTAGCATGATTTCTAAAACGGTAAACTTCCGCTCCTTGCACGGAGCAGACCTAAAGCAAGTCCGTTAGGCCCGCTGTGAGCGAAGAGCGGACCCAACTCAATATAATTTGTTAAAATTTTCGAGTTGATCACTAGTATCTTTCATGAAACCCAACTTACTGATATTCTGGTAAAAAAGAATTCTTAACTTGTGTGAATGTAGATAATAGCAGGAATTAAAGCTTAATAACTTAGGAAGCTTGATATGTCTGGTAGCCACAATGATAGTAACATTAGTGCACACTCTGGAAATGCGCAGAACAAAGCTGAAGTTGTTAAAGCATCTTTAGACATAGGTAGTGCGCTATTGGTCGCAATAATCGCAGCTTTAGGGGGAATGGCCGGCTCATATCTCACGGGTTCAAAGTTAGTTGAAAGCACAAGAGTCCCAGCACTCATCAATGCCAGAACGATTTGTACTACTGCTGTTAACGAAGATGAATACAAATTTCGTGAAAAAGCCTCTGATTTTTTGGCTGCGGTAGCTGCATTTGATGCTGATAAATCTCTTTTATATAAAGCTAATCATAATCAACTTTACCAACCAGCGAAATCAGCCATAACTAAAGCAATGTCGATAAGTTCTTATTCTTCTGAACGTCTATCAGTACTGGCAGTAAATATTGCATCATCTATAAAACAACTTGCAATTTCTGATATGGATTATGTTATTTCAGATAGTGGCGCTTATAAAAAACTATCTTCCTCAATGGAGGAATGGCCAGAGGCATATAATGAATATATGAAAACCTTCGATGTCAAACGTGCTTCTTGCAACTCCGATGCTATAAGCTATAAATCAGAAAAATAAGGAATGAAATGACTTCAAGACAGTTGGCCAACTTCTAAAGAATCAGCATTACAGAATGCTGATATCATCTGCTTCAGGCATGAAGCAGACATAGTTCAATCCTATATTGCACAAGGTCCTTTACGTGTTAATCTAAAATTCCAAATTATTTCAGACAGATATTATCTCAGTGAATCCCCGCCTTCCTGACTGTGTAAATAGACCCGTTTTAGTTCCAGGCATTTTTTGAGATCCCGGCCAAATGATTGTGTTGCCGATATTCCTCCGGCGTCATA
>NZ_JAFDOE010000006.1 GCF_018342065.1 Citrobacter sp. FP75
TCTCCCCATGCGAGAGTAGGGAACTGCCAGGCATCAAATAAGTGAAGAAGCCCATCCTGCCGGATGGGCTTTTTTGCGTCTGCGTTTTTTGTTCTGTCCGGCCTGATATCTCTTCATCCTGCCCGTGCACGACACAGATTTCCTGATTTCCTGTGAAAATATCAGCCTCTACCGCAACGCCACCGTGTATCTTTATCTCTAAGCGAGGAAATATTCGGAGAATAGTGTGTTCGGAAACGTTTTATTAAACTACATGCCAGGGCTAAAGCATTTATTAGCGTATGAAAAAAGCTGGCTAAAACATGATGTTAAAGCTGGGTTGTCCGTTGCTGCTGTCGCGCTTCCGGTTGCTATTGCTTATGCTGAGCTGGCGGGGGTGGGGGCTATCGTAGGGTTGTATTCCTGCGTGCTCCCGATGATATTTTATGCGCTGTTTGGATCTTCCCGCCAGCTTATTGTTGGCCCTGATGCCACCACCTGTGCGGTGATTGCAGCGGTCGTGGTTCCTTTGGCTGCAGGAAATCCCGAACTTCACTGGCAACTGACGATCGTCATGACCTTGATGATGGGAGGATGGTGCCTGCTTGCCAGTAAATTTCGCCTGGGCGCACTTGCCGACCTGCTTTCTCATCCCATTCTGACAGGGTTGCTTAACGGTGTTGCCGTGACGATTATTGTCGGGCAATTCGGCAAGGTTTTGGGGATCTCGCTAAATGAAGAACAAGTGATCGAGAAAATCATTGCGCTACCCGGCCGAATTTCAGAGAGCCATTTATTAACCTTAGGGATATCCGTTTTAACTTTGGTGATTTTAATGGTTATCAAAACGTTTCGTAGCCATTGGCCAGCGCCTTTGATTGCCATTGTGATAGCCACGGCATTGGTATGGAGCACATCTGCGCAACAATATGGTATTGCCACTATTGGGAGTAATGGCTTCCAGTCGGGGCTGCCCGTTGTTCACTGGGGAGCATTCCAGCCTGCTCTGATGCGTGATTTAGTGATCCCAGCGCTGAACCTGGCGTTAGTCAGTTTTGTCAGCCTGATGCTGACCGCGCGAAGTTTTGCCGCCAGGAATGGGTATGAAATTAATGCTGATGCTGAGTTCAGAGCATTGGGCATCGCAAATATCATGTCTGGATTATCTCAGGGGTTTGCTATTAGTGGAGCCGATTCCAGGACCGCGGTTAATGATTCCAGTGGGGGAAAAAGCCAACTGGTTTCCGTGGTTGCCGCCTTAATCATTGGCATCGTCGTGGTATTTTTCACCCAGCCCTTACAATATATCCCGGTCGCTGCATTAGGCGTTGTTTTAATTTATGCCTCGTGGTCATTGATTGATTTACGAGGGCTATGGAGTCTGAGGCGAAGAAATAAGCAAGCTTTTCGCCTGGCCTGTTTTACTTTTGTCTGCGTTTTAATTATCGGCGTGATCCAGGGCATCGGCCTTGCGGTGTTACTTGGCCTGTTGCAGTTCCTGCGTACTGTCTTTCGTCCCACTGAACATCTTTTAGGCACTGATGAAAATGGAATGATTCACTCATTAGGGAATACCACCGATGTAAAAATGATCCCCGGTGTGCTGATGTATCGATTTAACTCACCATTGACCTATTTTAATGTGGCCTATTTTAAACGACGCGTATTGAATTTAGTCGATGGTGCAGCGCTACGACCGAAATGGGTGGTTATTGATGCCGTAGCGTGTTTCACCTATTCAGATATTAGCGTCTTAGCCACAATTAGTGAATTAAAGCGTGACCTGAAAGCGCGGCAAATTAAGTTAATCCTGGCGGGCAGAAAAACAGAATTAACGCGCTGGTTTAAGGACAGTCGGCCAACCATGAAAGATGATGATCTTATTCTGGTGCCAGACCTCTATCTGGCGCTGCGACTCATTCAAAGCAAAGAGAGTATGAGTGAGGGGGGATAAGGGGATGCGGAGCCAACCCGATGCGCGGTAGTCACGGTGCGTAGCGATCATCCCGTCGGGCGGCGATTCATGTTTTCGTCCCTATCCCCAGCAAGGTGGATAACTGAGCAGGATTGAGGTGGCTATCGGCAAAGTCATCGAAGGCATGTTCCGCCACCCGAATAATGTGCTGGCGAATGAACTGCGCCCCTTCAGCAGCCCCGCTCTCAGGGTGCTTAAGGGCGCATTCCCACTCGAGTACAGCCCAGCCTGAATAGTCATACTGGGTCAGCTTCGAGAAAATAGCCCCAAAGTCGATCTGACCATCACCCAGAGAGCGGAAACGGCCTGCACGATCCTGCCAGTCCTGATAGCCTCCATACACTCCGTGACGTCCGGTGGGGCGAAACTCGGCATCCTTCACGTGAAATGCTTTAATGCGTTGATGGTATATGTCGATAAATGCCTGATAATCAAGTTGTTGCAATAAGAAGTGACTGGGGTCATAGAGGATATTCGCTCTCGGATGCGCATCCAGTGCCGCCAGAAAACGTTCGAATGTCACTCCATCATGCAGATCTTCACCAGGGTGCAGCTCATAACAAACGTCAACACCCTGCTCATCAAAGACATCGAGGACAGGGCGCCAACGGCGTGCCAGCTCAGCAAAGGCTTCATCGATAAGCCCTGTCGGTCGTTGGGGCCAGGGGTAAAGATAAGGCCAGGCGAGGGCGCCGCTAAAAGTCGCATGTGCCGTTAGCCCCAGACGATGGGAGGCCTTTGCTGCGGCCTTCAGTTGATTAACCGCCCACTCGGTACGTGCGGTTGAATTCCCCCGTACTTCGGGTGCAGCAAATGGGTCAAACAGGGAATCATAGGCCGGATGCACCGCCATCAATTGCCCCTGCAAGTGTGTAGAAAGCTCCGTAATGACGAGCCCATGTTCTGCCAACTGTCCGGCGATCTCGTCACAATAGGTTTGACTCTGTGCAGCCTGGTTCAAATCGAACAGATGGGGATGATTCGTGGGGAGTTGGAGACCCTGGAAACCCAGACCTGCGGCCCAGCCAGCTAATCCCTGTAATGTATTGAAGGGAGGGTGTTCACCGATAAATTGTGCAAGAAAGATCGCCGGTCCTTTGATGGTTTTCATGCGCTGCTCCTTCATCATGCAGTGATAGTAGATGTTGCAGGGTGCTCGGCACACCCCGCATGGAGGAAAACTCAGAACGGTGAATCAGGGAAGTAGAACTCTTTGGCATTTTCTTTGGTGATTAACACCGAAGGAATAATGGTTTTGGCGGGCAGGTCTTTGCCCTGCAGGCGTGCCTCTGCGGTCAGTTTGATCGCATCGTAGATAAACTTGGGTGAATAAGAGACATTCGCCTGGATGCGCGGATCGCTTCCCTCTATTAACGTTTTGATCGCCCCTTTGGCACCTGCGCCACCAAAGACAATTTTGATGTCATCACGTTTGGCCTGGTTAATGGCCTTGAGCACGCCTACCGCCATATCATCATCGGCAGCCCAGACGGCATCGATATGCTTATAGCGTGTGAGGTAGTCTTGCATCACTTTGAAGGCATCATCCCGGTTCCAGTTGCCATATTTGGCATCAAGAATTTTCATATCAGGATATTGTTTTATCACTCCAGAGAATGCTTCAAAACGCTCATTATCCAGTGTGGTCGGAATGCCGCGCAAGACGACCAGATCGCCTTTACCGCCCATGGTCTTCGCCAGATATTCGGCAGGCAGTTTACCAAAGGCTGTGTTGTCACCAGCAACGTAAGCATCCTGGGCTTTGGCGTCGGTCAGCCCTCTGTCAACGACCGTGACATACACGCCTTTTTCTTTAACCTGAGCCACTGGCTTGGTCAGCGTTGCGGATTCAAACGGGAAAATTACCAGGGTATTCATTTTGTTTACTGTCAACAAATCCTGCAGCTGGTTAGCCTGCTCGGGGGCGTTAGCGGCCGTTTTCACGATGACCTTGAGATCGGGATGCTCCTTCTCTAAATCTTGTTTGGCCTTGTTGGCCCACCAGACAATACCGGAGGTGAAGCTGTGGGTAGCTGTAGGAATAGAAACACCCATCGTTACACTCTCTGCCGCCCAGCTCGTGTTGAGCGAACACGCAAGGACACTGGCACCAATAATGCGAAGCACGTTATTCATCGAGTTATCTCCAGTTAATCGAACGGTTTGCCCGCGTGCCCGCGGATTTCCTCTGTTGCCACTACCTCAGCGCCCACGTTGCAGAAACGCGACGATGATAATCACCACCCCCTGAACGGCGGCGTTGAGATAAACACTGATGATGCTAGTGAGATTAAGAA
This sequence comes from Citrobacter sp. FP75, assembly GCF_018342065.1. Classification (GTDB taxonomy): domain Bacteria; phylum Pseudomonadota; class Gammaproteobacteria; order Enterobacterales; family Enterobacteriaceae; genus Citrobacter. Next base: position 4,252 of record NZ_JAFDOE010000006.1, read on the forward strand.
TGTTACTGATCACGGAAAGCAGGATGGCACCGATCACCGTACCAACAATGCGGCCTTCGCCACCCTTGAGGGTCGTCCCGCCCACTACTACGGCAGCGATCGCTTCCAGCTCCCACAACAAGCCGGTGCTCGGTGTGGCGGAGCCCAGTCGTGGAACATACAGTAAGGTCGCGATCCCTACACAGAAACCGAGCAGCGCATAAGCTAAGATCTTGATGCGATCGACGCGGATCGCGGCATAACGAGCGACTTGTTCGTTCGAACCGATGGCCTGCGCGTAGCGGCCAAAAGCAGTACGATTGAGTAACAGCCAGCCCGCCAGCGCCACGATGGCAAACACCCAAACCGGAATAGGCACGCCGAGCAAATTGCCATAATAGACAGGGCTGTAGATATCCGCCTGCGCGTCAGCGAGAGTGAGTGCGCCCCCATCGGCCAGCCAGGTGAGGCAGGCCCGAAAAATACCCAGGGTGCCCAGAGTGACGACAAAGGCTTCGATTTGCCCTTTGGTAATTAAAACGCCATGTAAGGTACCAAACAGTGCGCCCAGCACCAAAGCAAACAGCGCCCCCAACACGACGCTGGCCAGGGGGTTATCGGTGAAGTGATTAATAAACAGGATCACGCAGCCGGCGATCAGTGCTGCCATGGAACCAACCGAAAGATCGATACCACCGGACATAATGACAAAGGTCATACCCACTGCAATGATGCCGATGAAAGCCGTGCGGGTCAGCACATTCATCATGTTATCGAAGGTGGCAAAATCTGGGTTAAGCAGGGTGCCGGCGACACATAGCAGAATCAAGCCAATCAGTGGGCCCACTCCCGAAAGATGAGCCCAGGTGCGGCGGAAGACCAGAAAACGATCAGCAGGTACCGGTGGCATGGGTGATCAGCTCCTTTTCGTTCAGGTTCTCTGCACTAAGCTCTGCCTGCAACCGTCCCGCACGTAACACCAGTACGCGATGGCACAAACCGATCAGTTCAATCAACTCGCTGGAGATGACGATGACGGCTCGTCCTTCTGCTGCGAGTTGCTGAATCAAAAAATAGATGTCCCTTTTGGCCCCCACATCGACGCCTCGGGTGGGCTCATCAAGCACGATGATGCGCGGGTCCGGGTGCAGGTATTTGGCAAGCGCCAGTTTTTGCTGATTCCCCCCAGAAAGCATGCGCGCCCTGGCGCTAAGATCGCCTACTTTGAGCCCAAAGAGCGTTACCGCCTGCTTAAGCGCCTCCTGCTCAGCACGTTGATTGAGTAAGGGTCTGGCGTAGCGATCTAAGGTCATCAGCGTCAGGTTTTCGCTCAGCCCGAGGTTGATATGTAAACCTTTGCCTTTGCGATCTTCCGGCAAATAGGTGAGACCATGACGCATGGCATCGCGTGGGTTATCGCACTTCACTGTTTTTCCCCCCAGCGTTACTGTACCTGCACTGCGTGGTCGCAGCCCGATGATCGCTTCAAAAGCCTCAGTGCGCCCGGCACCCACCAGACCGGCGAAGCCGAGGATCTCTCCCGCGTGCACGTTAAAGCTGAGCTCGTCGATCCAGTCAGGTACTGACAACCCCTCCACGGCCAGAGCAATGAGCGCCTCGCTGGCAGGTGAAACCTTCGGCGGAAACATGTCGGACATGTCACGCCCCACCATCAGGTTTGCCATCTGTTGGCGCGTAAGATCGGCGGTGGCGGCACGGGTAACGAAGCGGCCATCGCGCATCACGATAACCTCATCGGTGATGCTTTTGACCTCATCAAGTTTGTGAGAGATATAGATAACGGTGACCCCATTTTCCTTAAACTTGCCTATCAGTGCGAATAATCGCTCTGTTTCCGCGGGTGTCAGCGTGGCGGTAGGTTCATCCATGATCAATAAACGCGCCTGGCGTGATAACGCTTTGGCGATCTCGACTAACTGCTTTTCTGCGACGATCAGCCGCCGTACCAGCGTATTCGGCGAGATTCTGAGACCTACTTCGGTAAGACAGTGCGCGCTCGCTTTTTCCATCGCGCGCTCATCAAGCAGCCAGCCCCGTTTGTATTCATGGCCGAGGAAAATATTTTGGGTAATCGAGAGATGTTCGGCTAGGTTGAATTCCTGATGGATCAATACGATACCGGCCTGCTCTGCCTCACGAGAAGAACGGAAGTGGCAGGCAGTGCCGTCAATACGCAGCTCTCCTTCACTGGCCTGCTCGTACCCGGCGAGGATTTTCATCAGGGTCGATTTACCGGCACCGTTTTCCCCCAGTAGGCCGTATATTTTTCCCGGTGCCAGCGCAAAACTCACCCCATGCAACACGCGCACCGGTCCAAATGCTTTGCAGATATCGACAAATTCAATGGTGAGGCTCACAAGAACGTCCCTTGTGTTACCACACCCGGTGCCGGGTACATCTCCTCCCACGCTGCGTCGCTGATCCCCATCATTCTCACCCGATGTTGTCGTTTGTCTCCTGAATTTGAGTGCAGTGCACAAGGTCTAAAAATGCAAGTCAGCACAATGATTTCTGCCGAGCGGCGCAATATTTGGGTTTTTAAACGCGTCAGAAATGACGTAACGCAGTTTCAGGAAACAGTCGAAGTGCAGCAGATATGCACCAGAGAGCTTCGGCGTTGGCTAAAATGAATAGATGCACCATGCGGAGTCTCGCGCTATGAATGCCCTCTCTGTTCACCGTTTTTTCATCGCTCTTATTGCCGCTCTGCTGCTCGTCTTCCCCCTGCTTGCTGTTTCTGCTGAGCAAAGTCAGTCTCGGCAGGAGGAGCGAGAGGCGCTTGAAGTCAACAAGGATGAGCTGTTGCAACCCTGGCTAGGCGATCTGCCTGGGATGGTCGATCGCCGGGTGATCCGGGTACTGACGACCTACAGCAAGACGTTTTTCTTCATCAACAAGGGAACTCAGCGCGGCGCTACCCATGACATGTTTATGGCGTTTGAACGCGAATTTAACGCCAGATTACTAAAGGAGGAGAAGCTACAACAACGTCACCTCAAGGTGCGTATTATCTTCGTACCGGTGGCGCGTGATCGGCTATTTGCGGCTCTCAATGAGGGACGGGGAGATATCGCTGCCGCAAATCTGACTATCACCCCGGACCGTCAAAAACTTGTGGATTTCACTATCCCCCTGTACCTCAATGTCCACGAGCTGCTGCTTTCGGGTCCCAACTCCCCGAAAGTAGAAACCCTGGAGCAACTTTCGGGCAAGACGGTATTTGTGCGGCTTTCATCAAGCTATTACGATAGCCTGAAGGCGCTTAACGCACGCTTTGCTAAAGCGTCGCTTCCCCCTGTTGTTCTCGAAGTCGCACCTGAATCACTTGAGGACGAAGATCTTATCGAAATGCTGAATGCTGGCCTCATCCCGCTGATCGTCGTCGATCGCTATAAAGCTGAGTTCTGGAAACAAGTATTTCCAAAAATTCAGATACATGAAGATATCGTGTTGCGTAATGATGCCAATATCGCGTGGGCAGTACGCAAAAATAGCCCAGAACTTCTGGCGCAGCTGAATGACTTCGTTAAGGAAAATGGTCAGGGTAGCAAACTGGGTAACACGATTTTGTTTCGTTACCTGAAGAGCGCAGAATATGTCAAAAGTGCGGCAGCTGAGAAAGAGCGTCGGAAGCTTCTGAAAATGATTGATTTATTCAGAAAGTACGGCGAGCGCTATGACGTAGACTGGTTGCTGATGGCTGCTCAAGGCTATCAGGAGTCGCGGCTCAATCAGTCGGCCCGAAGCCATGTCGGAGCCATTGGCGTCATGCAGGTGATGCCGCGCACGGGCAAGGAACTGAAAGTGGGCGACATCCGTAAGCTGGATCCCAATATCCATGCTGGGGTGAAATATATGCGATGGATGATAGACAATTACTATGGCGATGAGCCAATGACTCAACTGGATAAGGCGCTTTTTGCATTCGCTTCTTACAACGCGGGTGCGGCCCGCATTGCCCGGTTACGTGCTGAAACAAAGGCGCGTGGCTTTGACCCTGATGTCTGGTTTGGCAACGTAGAATATCTGGCCGCTGAGCGGATCGGCGCCGAGACCGTCACCTATGTGAGTAACATCTACAAGTACTACATCGCCTATCGACTCATCATGGACGAAGTCGCGCGTAAAGCGAAAGACGCAGAGGAATCACGGAGTGAATCTGCCTTAGAACAGGTCAACAAGGCCACTGAGGGTGTGAGAAAAACTACCGCAGATAAGTTGTGATGGGGGGTTATGTCAGGACGACAAGATATTTATCAAACCTCCGAAAAGCAAAAACCCAGCCATAGGCTGGGTTCTTTAAATAGTGGTGCCCGGACTCGGAATCGAACCAAGGACACGGGGATTTTCAATCCCCTGCTCTACCGACTGAGCTATCCGGGCAACGGGCCGCATTAAACCGTAATCCACACACCCCGTCAACCAAATTTCTCATTTTCCCGTCTGGTTGCTTAACTTTGCGGCGATTTTGGGGCAGGCTTACGTTTTTGCTTAAAATCACGGTACACCGTTGTCGCTTTCTCTCTGCTTCCAGCTACTTTTTACCGATGTTACATGCCGTAGGCCAGAAATCGCGTAGCCGCCTATGACATCATTCTCTTCATCGGGAGAACTGAGGGTGATTTCTGCATCTACGCCATTGCGATAATAACCGTGATGACTGGCGACGGTGCCGATATAACATTTATCATTCAGCCAGACGGGGATCCAGGCGACGCTCTCATAGACATAATGCAGGGCGATACCGGTACTGTAGTTGGCCGCGTTTTCCGCCGATGTGCCGGGCGGTATCGGGCAAACAGGGCCAGTTTGCTGATCCGAAGACTGATCTTTAAACAGATGATCCTGCATCACATCCAGCGCCTTTAATAATCCGGTTCTGTCCTTGTCGTTCAGGGGAGGCGTCAGGGGCTGACCTTCTTCCGCTGAGTCGATGACATCCAACGTATAGCGATAGCGCACGGTCACCGCGGGAACCCGATCGTCGGTACTAAACGGACGCAGCAGATAAAGATTATCCTCACCAAACTGCCCGTTGAACCAGAGCGCGTAAACCTGACCGCTGATGCGCACCCATTGGCTCCACTGGTTGGCGCCGCGGCCATTTTCTGAAAATAACGCGCCGGGTAAGCCAAAGTCATCATCATCCGCATTGCCGCTGATGGCAATAAACTTATCTTCGCTACGCTTGAGTACGCCGGTGTAGCTGAAAAGACCCGTCCCACCAACATAACTGTTGATGATGAGGTCGCGTTTACCGTCGCCGTTCAGATCGATAAGCGTGTAGCTCACTTGGCCGTTTTCTGATTCGGCGCTGATGGATGAACGTAAAAATGCCTGCCATTCGTCATCGCTTATCTCCGGGGACGGTTTGGCCGTGGGCTGCGGTGAATCTTCATTGTATGAGAGAGTGAATTCGACGATCTTGCCCTTCAACGGGAATCGATCGGCGATTATGCTGAGATCCAGCTCCGGATCGGTTTTTTGCCGTTCGGTAACGGCATGATGTAATGCCTCCAGCGCTGCGCTGTCCGCTATTTTTTCCTGCTGTGACTCAACCCGGCTGACAAAGGTTGGCAGCATCCAGGTTCCACCCAACACGATTTCCCGGCAGCTACCGGTGCTGTATTCCAGACTGCGGACAAAAGACTTGCCGTCCCACACCCACTCTGCTCCGCTGACGCAATCAGCCATGCCGCGCCCTTTATTGAAGAAGGTGATTTTGCCATCGGCATAGCTGGAGGCATTCGTTGTGATGAGTTCAGGCGCGTTCTTAAGCGCGCTATCGACCACCCACACGGCATATCCCATATTGTAGGCTGTGCGCCAGCAAACGGTCTGAATCAGCGAGTGCGTGTTATCCAGTTCAATCAGCGTCAACTGGCGCTCCTCCGCCGGAGTTGCGTCATCATCCCAGTCATCGCACTCTGTATGCTGTGCGGCTATCTGAGGCGCTATCTTTTGGCGCTGTGCCGGCATCAGCGGTTTTTCGCGAGCTGAAGGTATCATCGGCGCGGCATTGATGACCGGGGGCGGAAGGGCCTTGAGCACCTGTTGATCGTCGGATTCTCCTTTGCGTATCAGCGCATTTTGCGTTCCAATACGCTGCTGATACTCATCAATCTTCAGAAAAACAGCATTCACCCCGGCGCTGGAAAGCGTTTTTCGCTGCCCGTTAAGCGAGATCTCAATTTTTTGATCGCGTACAAGCGCCTGAAGCAACGCGGTTACCTGAGCATCGTCGAAACGAAAACGATCGTTGCCCTGCGCGATCGGTTTGCCCCGATCCCGATTATCAATGAACAGGTTCACGCTGGCGTTGACGGGGATGTCATTCTCAACCTGGGCAAAGGTGACCTCGCCTTTAACACGCTGCACTGGACCTGCCTGGCGAGTGAGTAACACACTGATTTCGCCAGCATTGACGCCATAACCCGCCGCCCGGCAGGTGCCGGTATTATCACAGGCGACCTCCCAGTCTTTATGCGCAAAATTAAAACCGGTTAACGGTTTGGCAAACAGGGGGGCAGAAAAAATACCTGCGAGGAGAACGCAGTGAAGAAGACGCATATAATTCCTTTTAACGTGTTGCTGTTGTCGAAATTGTATGCGGTTCGGCAGAGTAATGAAATCTGAATCAGGTCAGCGCACCACCCTGACGACACTGGGCGAAGCGCAGAATATCTTCCGCCAGACGGTGTGCGGTCTCCACGTCGGCGTGGCTACGATTGACCAGCATTCGGCTCAGGCAGCCCTCCAGCACCAGTTCCATCTGTTTGGCGACCATTGCCGGGTCGTCAACTTCCAGCGTTGTCAGCAGTTCATGGGTAAAATGATGTGCTGCCTTTTTTTGTTGATCCGCTAACTGATGGATCGGATGCCCGGGATCGGGGTAGAACGTACAGGCCGCGATGAACAGGCAGCCGGGATAGCGGTTGTTGCTCACGCAATCGGCCAGGGCACTATAGCGAGCCAGTAACTTCTGCTCAGTGCTCAGGGTGTCATCCAGCAAAAGCTGACGCCGCCAGACATCTACCCGCTGACTGAGGTAACGCAGAGCATCGTACAGGATGGCCTCTTTATCGGGCCAGAAGCGCTGTAGTTCATCAAGCGGATAATCAGTGTGATTGGCCACCATTTCGAGTGTGGTATTGGCTATCCCTTGAACTTCTAGTAATTTCAGGGCTTCTCCCAGAACATCTTCACGTTGCACGGTATTCTCCTCCGTTTTCCTTTTGCAAGTGTCGCTCACGGTTGGCGATCGTGCAAATGTGCGCTAAAGGTCGCGGCATCCATAAAACCCGTTACCCGCGCATTTGGCTGCTCTTTACCCTGAGCATCAAAGAACAGGATCGATGGCAGCCCTAGAACTTGTAGATGTTTCAGCAATGCGACATCCTGGGCGTTATTTGCCGTGACGTCCGCCTGCAGTAATACCGTGTCGCCTAACGCCTGCTGAACCTGCGGATCGCTAAAGGTGTATTTCTCAAACTCTTTGCAGGCTACGCACCAGTCGGCGTACAGATCCAGCATTACCGGTTTGCCTTTTGCCTCCGCCAGCGCCTGATTTAACGCATCAACCGTTGCGATCGGCTTGAAATTCAGGTGTGTCTGCGTTTGGGCATGCGGCGCGCCGAATGCCCAGTCCTGCAATGGGCGTACGCTCACCAGTGCGGCGGCGAGTAGGGCAATTTGCATAATGCGCATCCATGGGCGCTTCGCTTGCAGGCTCGTAATGAATGCCCAGCCAAAGAACGCGACGCCGAGTAGCGACCACAAGCGGATCCCCCATTCGTCGCCGATAATACGCTCCAGTAAAAACACGGGAAGCGCCAGGATGACAAAACCAAAGGCGGTTTTGACATGCTCCATCCACGGGCCGCTTTTCGGCAGCAGACGGTTACCAAAGACGGTAATAAGCATCAGGGGTAATCCCATTCCCAGCGCATACAGATACAGCGTGCCGCCGCCCAGCCACATGTCTCCGCTCTGGGCGATATACAGCAAAATCGCGCTCAGTGGGGCGGTGGTGCAAGGCGAACAGATCAGACCGGCAATCGCCCCCATCGCAAACACGCTGCCGGGAGAACCACCTTGCTGGCGGTTACTCATTAGCGTGAGGCGTGTTTGTAGTGAAGAGGGCAGTTGTAGCGTGAACAGGCCAAACATTGACAGGGCCAGCAGCGTAAAGACGATGGCAAGGCCAACCAGTACATAAGGATGCTGTAGCGCCGCCTGGAACTGCAATCCGGCTGCGGCAACGACCAGACCCAGAGCGGTGTAGGTGAGCGCCATTCCCTGGACGTAGATAAAGGTTAGCAGCAATGCCCGTCCGGTTGATAAGCGTTGTTTGCCACCCAATACGATACCGGAAATCAGCGGGTACATCGGTAATACGCAAGGTGTAAAGGCGATGCCAATCCCGATCAGCAATGCCCACAGCGCGGAAAAGGGCAGTTGGGCTGTGGGTTGTGGTTTCTCTTGCGGCGCGACAGCGGCAGGGACTGGTGCAGGTGTTGCCCTGGTATCGGCAGACACTTCACTTAACGGTACGGTTTTGGTTTCTGGCGGATAGCAGAATCCGGCGTCGGCGCAGCCCTGGTAGGTGACCGTTAGCGTAGCACCCGCGGCAGCGTGCTCGACCGTGACGGGGATGTTCAACTGCTGACGATAAATTTCACTCTTGCCGTAAAACTCATCTTCATGCCAGACCCCTGGCGGCAGTTTCACCTCGGCAATACCGGCTTGAGACGGGGTTATGCCTATCTGTTTACGATAAAGATAATAGCCGTCTTTTACCTGCCAGGAGAGGTTCAGATCGTGTTGGTTTTGCTGGAAATCAAACACGAATGCCTGGTCGGCAGGGACAAACTGCGAGCGACCAGGCGCGTCAAATAAGCCAGCAAAAGTCGATGTGCTGCAGAGCAGCAGGATCAGCGTAAGGATGCGTTGAGCCATGAGCGGTAATTACAATCTCCGTGGGTGACGGGTAAAACCAGAAGTTCAGGTGTTTGGTACGGGTGATGTGACTTCAGGCAATCGAGAAGCGCTTGCTGGTGCGTGACGGCGGTTTTTAAAATCATCTGCACTTCATATTCTTGCTCCAGCTTACCTTCCCAATAATAGAGGGAGGTCGCACCGGGCAGCAGTGTGACGCAGGCGGCCAGTTTTTCTGCCAGTACTTTGGCGGCAAGATCCTGGGCGGTTGCTTCATCCGGAGCGGTACAGAGCACCACTACGGTATCGGGGATGGAGATATCCTGACTCTTTACATCCAGCATATACACCTCGAAAGAACTGAGTAACCAGCAAGAGAGGGGTCACTATACAACGGACGAGGGAAGGATGTTAGTCAAAGCGAGGCGGGAGGAAGGAACTGCAGGGCGCATAAAGCACCCTGCAGGTAAAACTTACAGCATAAAGCTGCCCAGCAAGAAGCCGAAGCAGACAGCCAGTACCACACCCAGCGTACCCGGGATGAAGAACGGATGGTTAAAGACGAATTTACCGATACGGGTTGTACCGGTGTCATCCATCTGAACCGCCGCAACCAGCGTTGGGTAGGTTGGCAGAATGAACAGACCAGAAACGGCGGCGAAAGACGCAACAGCCGTCAGCGGAGAAACGTTCAGTGCCAGAGCCATCGGCATCAGCGCTTTCGCGGTTGCTGCCTGAGAGTACAGCAGCGCAGAAGCAAAGAAGAAGATGACGGCCAGCAGCCACGGATGGCCCTGAATGACGCTACCTGCAGTATCTTTGATCCAGTCAATGTTGTGAGAGACGAAAGTATCACCCAGCCATGCAACGCCCAGGATACAAATACAGGCGCTCATACCGGCTTTGAAGGTGCTGGAGTTCAGGATGGAGTCTGTTTCAACGCGGCAGATGATCGTGGTCAGCGTCGCGATGCTCAGCATGATAATCAAGATAGCGTTGGTGGTGTTCATCAGCGGCTTAGCGACCAGACCGAGGCTTGGGCTGTTGATGATGGCATAAGCCACCACACAAACCACGCCCAGCAGGAACAGCCATACGGAGGTTTTTGCGCCCGCTTTGATTTCAACTTGTCTTTCACCGCGCAGTTCGACCAGACCTTCTTCCAGACGTTTGCGGTAAACCGGATCGTCAGACAGTTTGGAGTTGAACAGCATAGTGACCAGGAAGGACATCACCAGTACCGCCAGCAGAGTGGACGGAATGACCACGGACAGAAGGTGGATGTAGCTGATGCCATGACCTTCCATGACGGAAGACATGTAAACCACGGCTGCAGAGATTGGCGAGGCAGTAATCGCAATCTGTGCAGAAACCACTGCAGTAGACAGAGGACGGCAAGGTTTGATCCCTTGTTCCTTCGCCACTTCAGCGATAACCGGCAGCGTTGCCAGAGAGATGTTGCCTGTACCTGCAAAGATAGTCAGGAAATAAGTCACGATAGGTGCAAGGATCGTGATGTATTTTGGGTTCTTACGCAGCAGTTTTTCAGTTTGGTGAACCAGGTAGTCCAGACCACCTGCAATCTGCATGGCAGAGATAGCAGCGATAACTGCCATGATAATGGAAATAACATCGAACGGAATATTACCTGGTTTTACGCCAATAGCGGCGAGAACCAGAACACCCAGCCCACCTGCAAATCCAATACCGATACCCCCAAGTCTGGCACCTAAAAAGATTGCCAGCAAAACGATGATAAGTTCTAAAACTATCATATTAGCCTTCCTTGTTGTTTAACAAGTTGATATTAAATTGTTGTTTTTAAGTAACTTGGTGCAAGAAAAAAGGCACGTCATCTGACGTGCCTTCTCTGGTACTACCCTACACGATTACTGTTCGCTTTCATCAGTATAACGTTTTGCTTTATAAGCAGGGTGCATCAGGTTCTGAGCAGAGAAGATATCGTCCAGTTCAGCTTCGGTCAACAGACCGCGTTCGAGGACAACTTCACGGACGCTCTTACCGGTTTCGGCACAGATTTTACCGACGATATCGCCGTTGTGGTGACCGATGAACGGGTTCAGGTAAGTTACGATACCGATGGAGTTATAAACGAATGCTTCACACACTTCTTTGTTAGCGGTGATACCGTTAACGCATTTCTCCAGCAGGTTGTAGCAGGCGTTGCTCAGAATATGGATGGATTCGAACATTGCCTGGCCGATTACCGGCTCCATTACGTTCAGCTGCAGCTGACCTGCTTCTGACGCCATGGTGACGGTGATGTCGTTACCGATAACTTTAAAGCACACCTGGTTGACGACTTCCGGGATTACCGGGTTTACTTTTGCTGGCATGATAGAAGAACCTGCCTGCAGTTCCGGCAGGTTGATCTCGTTCAGGCCGGCACGTGGGCCAGAGGAGAGCAAACGCAGGTCGTTACAGATTTTGGACATCTTCACAGCCAGACGTTTCAGTGCACTGTGCACCATAACGTATGCGCCGCAGTCGGAGGTCGCTTCAATCAGGTCTTCAGCCGGTACACAGGCAAAACCAGTGACTTCAGCCAGTTTTTGTACTGCCAGCGGAGAGTACTCTTTCGGGGTGTTCAGACCTGTACCGATGGCGGTTGCGCCGAGGTTTACTTCCAGCAGCAGCTCAGCAGTACGGCCAATGTTTTTCACTTCTTCTTTCAACAGAACGCTGAAAGCACGGAATTCCTGACCGAGGGTCATCGGTACAGCATCCTGCAGCTGGGTACGACCCATTTTCAGGATGTCCTGGAATTCAACGGCTTTTTGTTCGAAGCCTTCACGCAGCTGGTTCAGGGCATCAATCAGTTTGATGATGGATGCGTAAACGGCGATACGGAAACCGGTCGGGTAAGCGTCGTTGGTGGACTGACATTTGTTCACGTGGTCGTTCGGGTTCAGGTACTGATATTCACCTTTCTGGTGACCCATCAGTTCCAGACCGATATTGGCCAGCACTTCGTTGGTGTTCATGTTGACGGAGGTACCCGCACCACCCTGGTAAACATCTACCGGGAACTGATCCATGCATTTTCCGTTATTCAGGACTTCATCACACGCTGCGATGATGGCATTTGCCACGCTCTTAGGAATGGTTTGCAGCTCTTTGTTGGCCAGGGCCGCTGCCTTTTTCACCATTACCATACCGCGAACAAATTCAGGGATATCACTGATTTTGTTGTTGCTAATGTAGAAGTTTTCAATCGCTCTCAGAGTATGAACACCGTAGTAGGCGTCCGCTGGAACTTCCCTGGTACCCAACAAGTCTTCTTCGATACGAATGTTGTTTAACATGTGAACCTTCTTTTTCAAGCTGCCAATGATTTTTGACTAAACACACAGGATATATGTGATTTCGATTGTTTCTCGACCGACGATTATCCCCTGCATCGGTCTGATATCCGAGATCATATGCTGGTTCAGGATTTCTACCGTAATCTGGATCACTTAAAGCGTGGAATTTACTCCTTATTTATTATTTTGTGAAATAGATCACCCCTTTAGTATTAACTCCAAAGATAAGTGTACAAGTAGCTTGAAATTTTGCTAACCACCTCCACATCTTTCCGATGCGAGACGCACAATTTTTCGACAGACGTTACGAAACGGCTGTTATTAACAGGAGAACCCTTTGCGCTGGATACCATTACTTGCCATTTTTCTCTATGTTTACATAGAGATATCTATTTTCATCCAGGTTGCCCATGTTATGGGCGTCCTGATGACCCTGATTTTGGTTATTTTTACCTCAGTTATCGGTATGTCTCTGGTTCGTAACCAGGGTTTTAAGAACTTTTTACTGATGCAACAAAAGATGGCAGCAGGTGAAAGTCCGGCTGCAGAAATGATCAAGAGCGTGTCGCTGATTATTGCCGGTTTGCTACTGGTGCTGCCGGGCTTCTTCACCGATTTCCTTGGTCTTCTTCTCTTATTACCTCCGGTGCAGAAGCATCTGACGATGAAGTTGTTACCGCACCTGCGCTTTTCGCGTATGCCTGGGGGCGGCTTTAGTGCCGGAACCGGTGGGGGGGATACCTTTGACGGTGAGTTTCAGCGTAAAGACGACGATCGCAACCGTCTTGATCATAAAGATGACGATCGCCGGGATTAAATTGCGCCACCGGGCATGTAGGCCAGATAGCGACGAAACGTCTTGTCTGGCTTACATTTGGTGGGTAGCTATTTTTCGTTTGGGTAAAAAAAGCCACAGTCCAGCCAGCATAATCAGAGCGTACAGACTCTTCCAGCCGACCATTGCCAGCAACAGCAGGCACAGCAGGCAGCCAATCACCGCCAGCGTGCGATAATGCCCTTTAAGAAGTCGACATCCTGCCAGCATGCACAGCAGATAAATCATGATAAAGATGCCGTTGGCATAGATGATTAATGCGTCGAGGTTGATTTGCAGTATATAGATGCACAATGTGCTGACCACGCAGCAACCTAATACAGCGTTCAGCGCATTGCGCGGAAGATGGCGAGGGGACAGGCGAGCCAGATAACTCTCCGGTTTATATTGCGCTTGCGTCCACACCAGGCGGGAGAAACTCTGAATATAAATGTTCAGACTGGCAAAGCACGCCAGATAGCCAATCACACAGGCGACCCACAGCGCTTGTACTCCAAACAACCGAACGACAATTTCGGGCAGTGATGCCGCCGCAGCCATCTGTTCGCCATAGGCACCAAAATGTAGCACCACGACCGTACACGCCCAATAGACGGAACCAGCCAGCAGCAGGCCAATCATCAGTGCGCGCGGGAAGTCCCGCTCTGGGTTTTTGAACTCGGAGGCCAGGTGTGCGAATGCTTCAAGGCCGACAAAACACCAGAACATCACCGACAGCGCTGCGAATAACCCGGGCAGTTCAATATCGGTCACGGCAGGGAAGGGGATTTCACCGGGTTTCAGATCGCCCGCCCACCAGATGGCGACAATAAGGGCAACAATCAGCCCGGCGATCGCTGTTTGCAGGTTGGCGCTGGAGCTGGCACCACGGGAGCCAACGTACCAAACCAACGCCAGCGTACCGAGTTCGGCCAGCAAAAGCTGCCAGCCATGCCAGCCAAACATTGCCTGACCGAATCCGGCGGCAATGTGCAATGCCGCAGGCAGCCCGACGGGAATCACCGATAAAAACAGCCAGCCGGTAACGCGCTCCAGGCGGGGTCCAAAGGCCATGCCGACAAAATGCGCCACGCCACCTGCGCTGGGGAAGTGGCGACCAAGCACGGCAAAAACAATCGCCACGGGAAAGACTAAAACGATGAGGACCGGCCATGCCCACAGGCTATTGTTACCTGCCACCAGCGCCGCCAGCGCGGGGACGGCAAAAACGCCCGTTCCTAACAGTGATGTCGACAACAGGCCAATACCCTGAGCCAGTCCCAGCTCTTGCTTCAGTCCACTCATAAGTTGTTATCCGGTTACGCCCGTTAAGCGGGTTACAGCACAGATTTTTGATGGTATCACAATCGGATTTGCTTATGACGACGTGGCTGCAATCGTTATGAAATGTGAGGTTCGTCGGTGTTTTGACGGGATTTTCTCCTGATAAAAATTTTTTTTCGCTTGCCCCCTTGAAGGGGTAAAGCCTCATCCCCATCTCTCTGGTCACTAGCCGGGAAACCGTTCACGGGCCGGCGCCACCCATAACTGATAAAGACTTTCTCAAAGGAGAGCTATCAATGAGTATTCGTCCGTTACATGATCGTGTGATCGTCAAACGTAAAGAAGTTGAATCCAAATCTGCTGGCGGCATCGTACTGACCGGTTCTGCAGCGGGTAAATCAACTCGTGGCGAAATCATCGCTGTCGGTAAGGGCCGCATCCTGGACAACGGTACCGTACAGCCGCTGGACGTGAAAGTTGGCGACATCGTCATTTTCAACGATGGCTACGGTGTTAAATCTGAGAAGATCGACAATGAAGAAGTGTTGATCATGTCTGAAAGCGACATCCTGGCGATTGTTGAAGCTTAATCCGCGAACGACACTGAACATACGAATTTAAGGGAAAGAGAAAATGGCAGCTAAAGACGTAAAATTCGGTAACGACGCTCGTGTGAAAATGCTGCGCGGCGTGAACGTACTGGCAGATGCAGTGAAAGTTACTCTCGGTCCGAAAGGCCGTAACGTAGTTCTGGATAAATCCTTCGGTGCACCGTCCATCACTAAAGACGGTGTTTCTGTAGCACGTGAAATCGAGCTGGAAGACAAGTTCGAAAACATGGGCGCGCAGATGGTGAAAGAAGTTGCCTCTAAAGCGAACGACGCTGCAGGTGACGGTACTACCACTGCAACCGTACTGGCTCAGTCCATCATTACTGAAGGTCTGAAAGCCGTTGCTGCGGGCATGAACCCGATGGATCTGAAACGTGGTATCGACAAAGCTGTCGCTGCTGCGGTTGAAGAACTGAAAACACTGTCTGTACCGTGCTCCGACTCTAAAGCAATTGCTCAGGTTGGTACCATCTCCGCTAACTCCGACGAAACCGTAGGTAAACTGATCGCTGAAGCGATGGACAAAGTCGGTAAAGAAGGCGTGATCACCGTTGAAGACGGTACCGGTCTGCAGGACGAACTGGACGTGGTTGAAGGTATGCAGTTTGACCGCGGCTACCTGTCTCCTTACTTCATCAACAAGCCGGAAACGGGCGCAGTAGAACTGGAAACTCCGTTCATCCTGCTGGCTGATAAGAAAATCTCCAACATCCGTGAAATGCTGCCGGTTCTGGAAGCCGTTGCGAAAGCTGGCAAACCGCTGCTGATCATCGCTGAAGATGTTGAAGGTGAAGCACTGGCTACCCTGGTGGTTAACACCATGCGCGGCATCGTGAAAGTGGCTGCGGTTAAAGCACCTGGCTTCGGCGACCGCCGTAAAGCTATGCTGCAGGACATCGCGACGCTGACCGGCGGTACCGTTATCTCCGAAGAGATCGGTATGGAGCTGGAAAAAGCGACCCTGGAAGATCTGGGCCAGGCAAAACGCGTAGTAATCAACAAAGACACCACCACCATCATTGATGGCGTGGGTGAAGAAGCGGCAATCCAGGGTCGTGTAACCCAGATTCGTCAGCAGATCGAAGAAGCAACTTCCGACTACGACCGTGAAAAACTGCAGGAGCGCGTTGCGAAACTGGCAGGCGGCGTTGCAGTCATCAAAGTGGGTGCTGCTACCGAAGTTGAAATGAAAGAGAAGAAAGCACGCGTTGAAGATGCCCTGCACGCGACCCGTGCTGCGGTAGAAGAAGGCGTGGTTGCTGGTGGTGGTGTTGCGCTGATCCGCGTAGCTTCCAAACTGAGCGAGCTGCGTGGCCAGAACGAAGACCAGAACGTGGGTATCAAAGTTGCGCTGCGCGCAATGGAATCCCCGCTGCGTCAGATCGTTCTGAACTGCGGCGAAGAGCCGTCTGTTGTGGCTAACACCGTGAAAGCAGGCGACGGTAACTACGGTTACAACGCGGCAACTGAAGAATACGGTAACATGATCGACATGGGTATTCTGGATCCGACCAAAGTAACCCGTTCTGCGCTGCAGTACGCGGCTTCTGTCGCGGGCCTGATGATCACCACCGAGTGCATGGTAACCGACCTGCCAAAAGGCGATTCCCCTGACTTAGGTGGCGCTGGCGGTATGGGCGGCATGGGTGGAATGGGCGGCATGATGTAATTTAATCTTCATACTTCAAGCCGCAGGTTCGTTGGCTGCGTTCGTTCACCCCAGTCACTTACTTATGTAAGCTCCTGGGGATTCATGAACTTGCCGCCTGCCTGCAACCTGAATTATTTGATTAAATACATATCTCGCGAAAAATGAGAAACCCTCGGGCAGAAATGTCCGGGGGTTTTTCTTTTGGTCATATTTTTAGTATATGATTCAGCTACGGACAAAACGTCCAGCGCATTGATTATGGGGAATAACATGCACGTGAAATATTTAGCAGGGATCGTTGGTGCCGCGCTACTGATGGCGGGTTGTAGCTCCAGCAACGAACTGAGTTCAGCCGGACAAAGCGTACGCTTTGTTGAAGAGAAGCCTGGTACAGAGTGTCAACTGGTTGGCACCGCAACCGGTAAGCAGAGCAACTGGCTTTCTGGTCAGCACGGCGAAGAAGGCGGCTCTATGCGTGGTGCGGCAAACGATCTGCGTAATCAGGCCGCAGCAATGGGCGGTAACGTGATTTATGGTGTTAGCAGCCCATCACAAGGTATGCTGTCGAGCTTTGTGCCGACCGCCAGCGAGATGATTGGTCAGGTTTATAAGTGCCCTAACTGATTACACTTCATCTTTCAATCTGCCTCTTTGTTGGCTTCGCTGTGAAACCCCAGTCACATAGTTATCTATGCTCCTGGGGATTTCTTCGCTTGCTCGTAGGTCTGATAAGCGCAGCGCCATCAGGCATTCTGAGCTTTATGCGCAGACTGAACGTGTAAATGATGTAGCGCGCGCAGGCACTGATCCTGGGTGAGTTTTTGCGTTTTGTCACCCGTCAGCGTTCTGACAAACACCTGACACGGTACACCTGCAAGCTTTTTCAGTCTTGGGCTGAAATCGAGAAGTCGGCGTGAAATAGCTTCGACTTCTTTGCTGCCAGAAGGCATGCGGGTTTTCACTATTGAACCACAGAACTGAGCTTTACCTGTTTCGTCCTTATAGCTGTAGATCACCGCCAGATAATGATTGAACAGATTATGCTTCCATTCAGGTTGTGTATAAGAATCGTATTCAAGATTGTCGTTTTGCTGACAATCAACATCATATAGCGGTAGGTAATCCAGTAATGATGTAATTCGTAGCGCCAACTCTCGCATGTTCGCATTATTTATTGCATGAATAATTGCATGAGCCAGAACCGTAATTTGCAGCTCATTAATTAATAGTTCGCAGACTTGGCCATCATGCAGCGTAAGAGATAGCGTTAAGTTTTCGCCTTCGTCACTCACTAATGTCAGTGAGTTTACCCGACGATTAATATTTGCATTTTTAAGTTCATCTTCCTGAATTAATGGAATGTTTTCATGCATTTTCTGACTGGCTTTGTCGCGCTCTTTTTCATATTGCAAGCGAGCGTCTTCGCTAAGCTGGTGCTTTGCATGGAGCCTGCTCTCCAGCGCGATGAGCAGATCTCTTAGTCCAAGCGGAGAGAGAAAAAACAGCGACTCTTTATTTCTCGGTTCTTTTATCTTTAATGCCAGAGCAACAAATTCATTCTTCTGACGAATAACACCCGTATTAATGCCCTTAATACTAATGGCCATAAAAGGTTCTCCCTAACCATATATTTATTGAAAAATTAGATTTGAGTTTATTTATGTATTTTGCAAATAATTCATTGCACGCAGTCCGTTAAAATAGCACATATTAAAAGTGCGACTCCACCTGCAGGGATATTAAATAGTCGGGATCGGTAATGAGTGTCCGTAACCGGACACTCACTAAGGATTATTGCTGACGTAATTGTAGATCCAGTGGTGTTTTACTCGGCTCTCCACCAATTTCACGCGCCAGTTTAGGTACCATATAGCCGGAAACCAGCGTCAGTAACTCACGCATGATTTGACGAGCTTCGTCGTCGCTGACCATAAAGTGGGCTGCCCCCTGAACCTTATCCAGTACGTGCAGGTAATAGGGCATCACTCCAGCATCAAATAGCGCGTTGCTGAGATTCGCCAGCGTCTGAGCGTTGTCGTTCACACCGCGTAACAACACGCTTTGGTTGAGCAGCGTGACGCCAGCCTGACGCAGTTTTGCCATCGCCTGACGAAATGTCACATCGATTTCGTTGGCGTGGTTAATGTGATTCACCAGCAGAATTTGCAGGGCAGAGCGCGCAAAGCGTTCGGCCAGACCCTCGGTAATTCGCGCCGGAATGACAATCGGCAAACGGCTGTGAATACGCAGGCGTTTAATATGCGGGATGGCTTCCAACTGTGTGAGCAACCAGTCCAGTTCGTGGTCTTTGGCCATTAGCGGATCGCCGCCGGAGAAGATAATTTCATCCAGTTCCGGGTGCGCTGAGATGTAATCCAGCGCAGCCTGCCAGTTACGCTTGTTCCCCTGGTTTTCGGCATAGGGGAAGTGGCGACGGAAGCAGTAGCGGCAGTTGACCGCACAGCCGCCTTTTACCAGCAGTAACGCCCGGTTGCGATACTTATGTAGCAATCCTGGCACGACGCTGTGCTGTTCCTCCAGCGGGTCGGTCGAGAACCCTGGAGCTGCAACGAACTCATCCTGCGAGGTAAGAACCTGGCGCAGCAGCGGATCGTTGGGATTGCCTTTTTCCATACGTGCGATAAACGAACGCGGGACGCGCAGGGCAAAAAGACGTTTTGCCTCACGACCTGCGAGCAAACTTTCATCAGCGTCTATATTCAAAAGACGTAATAGTTCATCCGGATCGGTGAGAACATCGGCAAGTTGTACTAACCAATCTTCTCTGGATGGGGTGTTTAGGGTTACAATATGCGCCATTTTGTGGCTTAGCTACCAGTTAACAATTTCAGAGGGCCTTATGGCGACTTACTATAGCAACGATTTTCGTGCCGGTCTTAAAATCATGATGGACGGCGAACCTTATGCGGTTGAAGCCAGTGAATTCGTTAAACCGGGTAAAGGCCAGGCTTTCGCACGCGTTAAGCTGCGCCGCCTGCTGACCGGTACTCGTGTAGAGAAAACCTTCAAATCCACCGACTCCGCTGAAGGCGCAGACGTTGTAGATATGAACCTGACTTACCTGTACAACGACGGTGAGTTCTATCATTTCATGAACAACTCCACTTTCGAACAGCTTGCTGCTGACGAGAAAGCGGTAGGCGATAGCGCTAAATGGCTGCTGGATCAGGCCGAGTGCATCGTAACCCTGTGGAACGGCCAGCCTATCTCCGTGACCCCGCCGAACTTTGTTGAGCTGGAAATCATTGAAACCGACCCTGGTCTGAAAGGCGACACCGCAGGTACGGGTGGTAAACCAGCGACTCTGTCCACCGGCGCTGTCGTTAAAGTTCCGCTGTTCGTACAGATCGGCGAAGTGATCAAAGTGGATACTCGCTCAGGCGAATACGTTTCCCGCGTTAAGTAATCCATCCTATTTGATCTATGGCGCAGGCCGCTGCGCCATACTTTTCCAGGGCAGGAATGATGAAACGTCTTCTCGGTCTTGTAATGTTTATCCTGTTCACCAGCACACTTCTGACGGGCTGTAATACCGCGCGTGGCTTCGGTGAAGACATCAAACATCTTGGTAGTTCAATCTCTCACGCAGCCAGCTGAACCTTTCATAATGTCTTAAAAACGCGCGTTTATCCGCCAACTCTCCGGATCTTGTCTATCATTAAGTAGCTATACACAAACAATATTGGCTAGAAAAGGAAGACGTTATGGTTAAGAAAACAATTGCTGCGATCTTTTCTGTGTTGGTACTTTCTTCTGTTTTAACCGCGTGCAATACGACACGAGGTGTTGGGCAGGACATTTCTGAAGGTGGTAGTGCCATCTCCGGTGCAGCGACAAAAGCTCAGCAATAGTCATGAACGGTACGACGTTGCGTCGTACCGTTAATTCATTTTCTCCGGCAGTGACAGAAACGGTGAAAAACGGTTTCCTAAATGCAGCTTGATACGAATATTACGTTTGTAGGTGTAGACCGTTTTGCCATGAATGCCGAGCGCGGCGGCTATTGCGTTGTTACTCACGCCGTCCATCCACATCGACTGTACTTTCTCTTCCTGCGGCGTAAGTAATGGTGTCGCGTTTTTGGTCGTCTTCAGCGCAGGACGAACGCGTAGCGCGTCCTGAATACTGTCTGACAGTTCAGTTAACAGGGTGCGTTTGGATAATACCGAATGGATGGAGTATTGCGGGTTATGGGCGGGTACAGGCTCTCTGTCTCCTGATTGCAGTAAAATCAGAGGGATCGGGCCGCAGCTCATAAAAAAAGGCGCAATCGGTGGGCTGGAGTGCACATCGCTGAGAAAACCATATAAATCAGCGATCACCAGATGCGGTTTCCACTGCGAAATATGCTCTTTTGCCAGTAAGAGGTTATTGATTCCTGATACCAGAAACGAAGAATTGAACCGACCAGAATGATTAAGCAAGGCCTCGATCCCCGTGCGGGTAAAGTGGCACCGGTCAATCACTAAAATTTTATGCATAAACTTTTCGCATTCAGAAGTGGGGCAAACGGCTTCCTGACTTCAGAAAGCCCTTCATCATAGAGAACTCCGATGAGTGCCAAATGCGGGAACTACGCTGCTAATTGTGCTTAATTCTTGCTTTAAGCAGACAATTGATAAAAAGGTTGAAATTCATTTTCTCTCGGGCAAAAATGCCTTTTCATACTTTGGCGTTGCGGGACGACCTGCACACGCTTTTCTCACCGGGGACGGCCCCATTATTTATCTGGAGCCTGATATGTCCTGGATCGTTTTGCTCGTTGCTGGCCTGCTCGAAGTTGTCTGGGCAATTGGCCTGAAATATACCCACGGTTTTACCCGTCTGACGCCGAGCATTATTACCATTGCGGCCATGATCGTCAGTATCGCTATGCTTTCCTGGGCGATGCGAACGCTGCCGGTTGGTACGGCCTACGCGGTCTGGACCGGCATTGGCGCGGTAGGGGCTGCGATCACCGGTATTCTGTTGCTCGGTGAATCGGCCAACCCGGCCCGTTTGCTGAGCCTGGGTCTGATTGTCGCAGGAATTATTGGTCTGAAGCTTAGCACCCACTAAGCGCCGGGTTGTTTCACCCAAATCAGTTTATTCACCTCAAACCCTTCCCGGGTCGCGACAGCCAGCATCTGTTGTTTCATTTCATCTGAAATAGTGGGTGTCCGTGAGAGGATCCACAGGTAGTCGCGGTCCGGGCCACAGACCAGCGCATGGCGATATTCCCTATCGAGCGCAATCACGTTATACCCGCCATAGAAAGGGCCGAAGAACGAGACCTTGAGCGCAGCACGGTTTGGGTCGCCGGTGAAGTAGGCTTTACCCTCGGTTTTCTGCCACATTTCCCTGTCCGGGTTATAGCCCTTGTTGATCACGTTGATACCGCCGTCGTCGCGCAGGCTGTAGGTGGCGGTGACTTTATCCAGCCCACGCTCGAAGCGATGATCGAAGCGTGCGATTTCGTACCAGGTCCCGAGATAGCGTTTAGCATCAAAGTTATTTACAACGGTAACGCCTTTGGGCGGCGTGGGGGAACTGCAAGCGACGACCAGAAATGCAGCCGTAACTGCAGCAACGACGGGCAGAATGCGCATGGGATTTTCCTTGCTGTTTTTTGTTAAGTGTAGATGACAGCAGGAAAAAAAGAGCAAGGAAGGAGGTCCGAATATTCGGACCTCACGTTATTTATTGTAGTTTTTCAAGGATGCGCCAGGCCGCATCGACGCGCGCCGGGTTAGGGTAACTTTTGTTTGCCAGCATCACGATGCCAAGATTTTTTTCCGGGATGAAGGCAACATAGCTACCGAAGCCGCCAGTTGAACCCGTTTTATGTACCCACGAGGCTTTTACGGCAGGTGCGGGGGGGGTTACCTCAACGGCAGGGAGCGCCGCCAAAGCAACCTTGCTGTCGCTGCCGTTGATAATCGTGTCGGCTTTCACCGGCCAGTTTAACATCTCCCAGCCCAGTCCCTGGTACATATCGCCAATACGCCAGTAACGAGACTGCGCAAGTTCGATGCCCTGCCGTAGCGTTTTATCCTGAACATGGCTGGCATCCATATTTGCCTGAACCCAACGGCTCATATCGACAACGCTGGATTTCACACCATAAGCTTCGGCATCAAGTTGACCCGGAGAAACGTGTACGGGATTTCCTTCGCGATAGCCCCAGGCATAATCATTTTGTTCGCTCTGCGGAACCGTAATCCAGGTATGCGTCAGTTTTAATGGCTGCAGGACGCGCTTCGTCATCGCCTCTTCGTAACTCATTGCGGAAGGTTTCACCGCCAGTGCGCCAAACAGGCCAATACTGGAGTTAGCATAGAGACGTTTAGCACCCGGGGCCCATTGTGGTTGCCAGTTTTGATAAAAACGCAGCAATGCGGCTTTATCTGTAACGTCGTCGGGTATCTGAAGCGGCAGGCCGCCTGCCGTATAGGTGGCTAAGTGCAGCAGGTTGATACCCTGCCACTGTTTACCCGTTAGCTCGGGCCAGTATTGGGTAACGGGATCGCTGAGCTTGATTTCACCACGGGCGATAGCATCGCCGCCCAGCACGCCGTTGAAAGTCTTACTTACCGAGCCGAGCTCAAAAAGTGTCTGTTGGGTGACTGGACGGTTATTGGCGATGTCAGCTTTACCCCAGGTAAAATAATAGGGTTTTCCCTGGTAGATAACCGCAACGGCCATACCCGGAATCTCTTGTTCTTTCATTAACGGGGTGATGGTACGGTTAACAATATCGGCAATCTGTTGTTCTGTTTTTGAGGCGGCAAACGTTGAGAAAGAGGCTGTCAGCAGCAGCGCGCAGTATAACGATTTTTTCATCATGAAATCAGTTCCGTAATAAAAAGCGAAAGGGTGTCCGGGCTCATCAGACGCGCTCAGTTTGTTTGATTTTCCGCGTGTTGACAAACGGTTAAATTTAGCAGCAGATATAAGTTTTTCTAACAGGAAATATGATGACGCGTAGCTATATTCCGCTTAACTCGCTGCGGGCTTTTGAAGCCGCCGCCCGACATCTCAGTTTTACCCGCGCAGCAGTTGAGCTGAACGTTACGCACTCTGCTATCAGCCAGCATGTAAAAGCGCTGGAGCAACAGCTCAATTGTCAGCTTTTTGTTCGTGTTTCACGTGGCTTAATGCTGACGACAGAAGGGGAAAGTCTGTTACCTGTACTTAATGACTCTTTCGATCGCATGGCGGGAATGCTGGATCGTTTTGCGACTAAACAGACCCAGGAAAAACTGAAAATTGGTGTGGTGGGCACCTTTGCGGTTGGTTGTCTGTTTCCTTTGTTGGCTGATTTTAAGCGCAGTTATCCACATATTGATTTGCACGTTTCCACCCACAACAACCGTGTGGATCCCGCCGCCGAAGGACTGGATTATACCATTCGTTATGGTGGCGGTGCCTGGCACGATACTGATGCGCAATATTTATGTAGTGCGCTAATGTCTCCGCTTTGTTCGCCGATATTGGCCTCGCAGATTAGGGCGCCTGCGGACATCCTGAAATTTCCGTTATTACGATCGTATCGGCGTGATGAATGGACGCTTTGGATGCAGGCAGCAGGAGAGGCTCCTCCGTCACCGACGCACAGCGTGATGGTGTTTGATTCGTCCGTCACAATGCTGGAAGCTGCGCAGGCGGGAATGGGCGTGGCGATTGCGCCGGTAAGAATGTTCGCGCATTTACTCGGCAGTGAACGTATCATTCAACCGTTTTTAACGCAGATTGATCTGGGGAGTTACTGGATAACGCGTTTGCAATCCCGCCCGGAGACACGCGCCATGCGAGAGTTTTCCCGCTGGTTGACCGGTGTTTTGCACAAATAAAAAGGCCCGCCAGCGGCGGGCCAGATAAGCAGCGTATGCGATTAGATGGTCAGAATACCGATCGCTGTTACAACGGTCAGGATCGCAGCCAGACCGTAGAATACCCACTTGCCAGCCGGCACGTGGATTTTCAGGTCATGCATCGCGTGGTGCATGCGGTGTAAACCACACCACAGCGGCAGAACGATCATCAGGAAAAGGAATGCACGTCCGATGAAGCTCTGGGCAAATGCCATAATGCGCTCATAGCTCAGCGCGTCGCCCGGAAACAGACCCAGCGGTAGCATAATACCCACCAGCAGAACCACTACCGGCGCAATGATCGCGCCCCACATACCACCTGCACCAAACAGTCCCCAAAATACGGGTTCGTCAGAGCGTTTTGGATTTGGATTAATCATCCCGGACTCCTTACCAGTACAGGGCAACATACAGAATGACTACGGTCGCAACCGCAGTAACTACCCAGAGACCTTTGATAATCGGCTCTGGCCCCATTTTTTCGTCTTTTACGATGATGTTGGCCGCTTTTGGCGCCAGTTCAAACCAGGTCTTGGTATGCAGCAGCGCTGCTGCCAGCACGACCAGGTTAAGGATCACCACCACTGGGTTTTGCAAAAAGCTGACAAAGCCCATCCAGGATTCAGCGCCATGCTTGAGGGCAAACAGGCCGAAAATCAGTTCGATACTGAACCAGACTGCCGGAACTGCTGTACCTTCGCGCAGCATGTAAAAGCGATAAAACGGCAGTTTTTTCCACCAGGTGGACGTCATTGGCCGCACATAGGGTTTGCGTTTAGTCGTCATCTTGCACTCCTTAGCGTGGTTTCAGGGTTGCGATAAGAAAGTCTTTTGAACTTTCTACTTTACCCTGCTGAATGGCCGCAGCCGGATCGACGTGTTTCGGGCAGACTTCGGAGCAGTAGCCCACGAAAGTACAGGTCCAAACGCCGTTCGGGCTGTTTAACTGCGCCATACGCTCCTTCTTACCGTGGTCGCGGCTGTCTTCGTTATAACGATGCGCCAGGGTGATTGCAGCCGGTCCAATGAACTCAGGATTCAGGCCGAACTGCGGGCACGCGGCATAGCACAGACCACAGTTGATGCAACCGGAGAACTGATGATACTTCGCCATCTGCGCCGGAGTCTGGGTGTTTGGACCCTGATCCGGAGTGCGTGGGTTACCAATGATGTACGGCTTGATAGCTTCCAGGCTTTCGATAAAGTGCGTCATATCGACAACCAGATCGCGTTCAATCGGGAAGTTGCCCAGCGCTTCAACCTTCATGCCGTTGGTGTATTCACGCAGGAAGGTTTTGCACGCCAACTTAGGCACGTTATTGACCATCATGCCGCAGGAGCCGCAGATTGCCATACGGCAGGACCAGCGATAGCTCAGATCCGGTGCCAGGTTATCTTTGATGTAGCCCAACGCATCCAGCAGCGACGTTGTTTCATCATAAGGAACTTCATAGAAAGCACTGTGCGGCGCGGTATCGGTTTCCGGGTTATAGCGCACCACCTCAACTTTCAGGTTTTTCATCTCAGCCATTCGCCTTCTCCTTCTTATCGGCTGCTTCCGCTTCGCCACCATACATACGTTTAGCTGGCGGCAGAGTGGTGATTTTCACGTCGCTGTATTCCAGGCGAGTTGTGCCGTCAGCATCGCGGAAGGCGAGGGTGTGTTTGAGGAAATTGACGTCGTCACGCTCGGTGCAGCCTTCATCCAGACGCTGATGCGCGCCGCGGGATTCTTTACGTGCCAGAGCAGAGTGCGCCATACATTCAGCAACGTTCAGACCGTGACCCAGCTCGATGGTGTACAGCAGGTCGGTGTTGAAGACGCTGGAGGTATCGGTGATACGCACGCGCTTGAAGCGTTCCTGCAGTTCGGCCAGCTTATCAACGGTTTTCTGCATGAGTTCCGGCGTACGGTAGATACCGCAACCTTCTTCCATAGACAGACCCATTTCGTCGCGGATTTTGGACCAGTTTTCGTTGCCTTCCTGGTTAACCAGATCTTTCAGACGTTTTTCAACGCCAGCAACCTGCGCGTCGAGTGCTGCACCGTTTGCAGCGCCTGCAGTTGAAGCGCGTTCCATCGCTTTCTCACCGGCCATGCGGCCAAAGACCACCAGCTCTGCCAGAGAGTTAGAGCCCAGACGGTTAGCGCCATGCAGACCAACAGACGAACATTCGCCGACGGCGAACAGACCCTTAATGCGGGTTTCACAGTGCTGATCGGTTTCGATACCGCCCATGGTGTAGTGCGCGGTCGGACGTACCGGGATCGGTTCTTTAACCGGATCGACACCCACGTAGGCTTTGGCCAGTTCGCAGATGAACGGTAAGCGCTCGAGCAGTTTTTTCTCGCCGAGGTGACGCAGGTCGAGGTAAACCACATCGCCACGCGGGGTGGAAATGGTGTTGCCTTTACGCCATTCGTGCCAGAACGCCTGAGAAACTTTGTCACGCGGACCCAGTTCCATATATTTGTTCTTCGGCTCGCCCAGCGGAGTTTCCGGGCCCATGCCGTAGTCCTGCAGATAGCGATAGCCATCTTTGTTGACCAGAATACCACCTTCACCACGGCAGCCTTCGGTCATCAGGATGCCGGAACCTGGCAGACCAGTCGGGTGATACTGAACGAATTCCATATCACGCAGCGGAACGCCGTGGCTCAGCGCCATGCCCATACCGTCGCCGGTGACGATGCCGCCGTTAGTGTTGTAACGGTACACACGGCCTGCGCCGCCTGTTGCCATGACAACCGCGTTAGCACGGATTTGCATCAGCGTGCCTTCCATCATGTTCATCGCAACCAGGCCGCGAGCCTGACCGTCATCAACCAGGATGTCCAGGACGAAGTGTTCGTCGAAACGCTGAATTTGCGGGAACTGCAAAGATGTCTGGAACAGCGTATGCAGCATATGGAAGCCGGTTTTATCCGCGGCAAACCAAGTACGCTCAATTTTCATACCGCCGAAGCGACGTACGTTGACGCTACCGTCTTCACGACGGCTCCATGGACAACCCCATTGTTCCAGTTGCGTCATTTCAGTTGGGCAGTGGTGGACAAAGTAATCCACGACATCCTGCTCACACAGCCAGTCTCCGCCAGCTACCGTATCGTGAAAATGGTAGTCAAAGCTGTCATGATCCTGCGCGACAGCAGCAGAGCCGCCTTCGGCAGCAACGGTATGGCTGCGCATTGGGTACACTTTTGAGATCAGTGCGATTTTAGCGTTGGGATTTGCTTGTGCGGCAGCAATTGCAGCACGTAATCCCGCGCCACCGGCGCCAATTATGGCAAGATCGGCTTGAAAGGTTTGCACGACATTCCTCCAGATTGTTGTTATTTCATCCCCGCCCGTAATCAGATGCTTCATCTGAGTCAAACGGGTTATGAACGCGTTTCCACTGCTCCTTTATAGGTACAATAGTATAGTCTCAGGGAGGTGAGGGAAATTTGACGTGTTCGATTTTTTTAGCGTATCACAGGGGTGAATTATCATTGATTTTGATTAATTTAATTACTAAACCACCCAATGTTGCTTTTTTTAGCTACCCGTCCGTGTTTGTTATTCCCCCCTGAAATTTGTCTCGCTAACGCGTTACGAGTAGACTTCGTGCCCTTGTCTTAAATCGGAGAAACAACCATGAGCGAAACGGCAACCTGGCAGCCGAGCGCGTCCATCCCCAATCTGTTAAAACGAGCTGCAATTATAGCGGAAATCCGCCGCTTTTTTGCCGACCGTGGCGTGCTTGAGGTTGAGACACCTTGTATGAGTCAGGCGACGGTTACCGATATTCATCTGTTCCCGTTCGAAACACGTTTCGTTGGTCCTGGTCATTCTCAGGGCATGAATCTCTATTTAATGACCAGCCCGGAATACCATATGAAGCGCCTGCTGGTGGCAGGGTGTGGCCCGGTTTACCAGCTGTGCCGCAGTTTTCGTAACGAAGAGATGGGGCGTCATCATAATCCTGAGTTCACCATGCTTGAGTGGTACCGTCCTCATTACGACATGTATCGTCTGATGAATGAAGTGGACGATTTACTCCAGCAGGTATTGGACTGCTCGCCTGCGGAAAGCCTCTCATACCAGCAAGCCTTCCAGCGTCACCTGGAGATAGACCCGCTGTCAGCGGATAAAACTCAGCTACGCGAAGCGGCGGCTAAACTGGATCTCAGCAATATCGCGGACACCGAAGAAGACCGGGATACCTTGTTGCAACTGCTGTTTGCGATGGGCGTTGAGCCGCATATCGGGAAAGATAAACCGACGTTTGTGTATCATTTCCCGGCAAGCCAGGCCTCGCTGGCGCAAATCAGTACCGAAGATCACCGCGTTGCCGAACGTTTTGAGGTGTACTACAAAGGTATTGAACTGGCGAATGGTTTCCATGAGTTGACCGACGCCCGCGAGCAGCAGCAACGCTTCGAACAGGATAACCGCAAACGCGCGGCCCGTGGTTTGCCACAACAGCCAATCGACAATAATCTGCTTGAAGCGCTGAAAGTTGGCATGCCTGATTGTTCCGGTGTGGCTCTGGGCGTTGATCGTCTGGTTATGCTGGCGCTGGGGGCCAATAGCCTGGCCGACGTTATCGCTTTTACCGTTGATCGTGCATAACGTACTCTTCTCGACGCAAAGTGGCGGTAAAAACGCCACTTTGTAGCATATATTTTCATTTCCCCTCTAATAGCCACAATTTACACCTGGATATCTGATACCGTTCGGGTATCAATTCTGTGTTGATTTCTTATTGCTGTCTTCCGTTCAGAGGACAGTGCAAATCGGTGAGCGCTGTTTCACGGACGCTCCCAGAGTAAGGGATGGTTAAATGACCCAAACAATAAAAAAGATGAGCCTGATAGGCCTCATCCTCATGATATTTACGTCAGTTTTCGGATTTGCAAATAGCCCCTCAGCATTCTATTTAATGGGGTATAGCGCAATCCCGTGGTATATATTTTCTGCATTATTATTCTTTATCCCATTTGCTTTAATGATGGCTGAAATGGGATCCGCTTATCGGAAAGAAGAAGGCGGAATCTATTCATGGATGAATAATAGCGTTGGGCCACGCTATGCGTTTATTGGCACGTTTATGTGGTTTTCTTCCTACGTTATCTGGATGGTCAGTACCGCGGCGAAAGTTTGGGTGCCTTTTTCCACCTTTATGTTTGGCGCAGATATGACGCAGACCTGGCGTATCGCAGGGCTTGAGCCAACACAGGTCGTCGGACTGCTTGCCGTCGCCTGGATGGTGCTGGTGACCGGCGTGGCGTCACGGGGTATTAATAAGATTGCGCGTATTACGGCGGTTGGCGGAATTGCCGTCATGTGTCTTAATTTGGTTCTGTTGTTAGTGAGTGTCGCTATTTTGTTATTAACCGGTGGACACTTTGCACAGGATATTAATTTTATCTCCTCACCGAACCCGGGATATCAGTCCGGCCTGGCCATGTTGTCATTTGTGGTGTTTGCTATTTTCGCTTATGGCGGAATTGAAGCCGTGGGCGGGCTGGTTGATAAAACAGAGAAACCCGAAAAGAACTTTGCGAAAGGAATTGTCTTTGCTGCGGTTGTCATTTCAGTCGGTTATTCGTTGGCTATCTTTTTATGGGGTGTTAGCACCAACTGGCAGCAAGTGTTAAGTAATAGTTCAGTAAACCTGGGTAATATTACTTATATCCTGATGAAAAGCCTCGGAATGACGTTGGGTAATGCGCTGCATCTTTCTCCGGAGGCAGCAATAACCATGGGCATCTGGTTTGCGCGCATTACCGGACTGTCGATGTTCCTTGCCTATACCGGTGCTTTTTTCACGCTTAGCTACTCGCCGCTGAAAGCGATTATTCAAGGGACACCGAAAGCATTGTGGCCTGCTCCAATGACAAAGCTGAATGCCATGGGGATGCCGACGACGGCAATGTGGATGCAGTGTCTGCTGGTGAGCCTGTTTATTTTGCTGGTGTCGTTTGGCGGCGATACGGCTTCCGCGTTTTATAACAAACTGACCCTGATGGCGAATGTCTCCATGACGCTGCCGTATCTGTTCCTTGCGCTGGCATTCCCATTCTTTAAATCTCGTGTCGGCCTGGAAAGACCGTTCGTTGTCTTTAAAACCCGAGCGGCGACGTTACTGGCAACAAGCGTGGTGGTGCTGGTGGTGACGTTCGCCAACGTGTTCACCATCATCCAGCCGGTGATTGAAGCCGGGGACTGGAACAGCGCGCTGTGGATGACCGGTGGTCCGATCTTCTTCTCGATGCTGGCGATGGCTATCTATCAGAACTACACCCGTCGCACGGCCAATGAGCCGCAGTGGGTGGCTGAGTAATGTATCTTGCCGGATGAGGCGCGATAGCGCCACCATCCGGCATCATTCACGTTTACAAACTCCCCGCCGGGCGGCTGCCTCTGCCCGCAGAGCTCAAGGTTCTCCCCGTTTGCTTGCCGCCCAGACTCTCCAGACGCATCTGGAACGGTGGGAATGGCATATCGATGCCGTGCTCGCGGAAGCCTGCCAGAATCAGCTGGTGGATCTCATGGCGCAGCGGCATACGGTGTCCCATCTCTGCGGCATAGATACGCAGCTCAAAGATTTGAATCCCCTGCTGCAGATCAACCAGGAAGACTTCTGGCGCCGGGTTATCGATAACCAGCGAGCAGCGGTGTGCGGCAGTAAGCAGGATCTGCGTGACCTCCTCGCTGTTGGCCTCTGACGGCGCAGGAATGGTCAATACCACACGGGTAACCGAATCGGACAGCGACCAGTTGATAAACTGCTCGGTGATAAACGCCTTGTTGGGCACGATTATCTCTTTGCGGTCCCAGTCGCTGATGGTGGTGGCGCGGGTGTTAATTTTCGTCACGCTACCGGTGAGATCGCGAATGGTCACCGTGTCGCCAATACGAATCGGTTTTTCAAACAGGATGATCAGGCCGGAAATAAAGTTAGCGAAGATCTCCTGCAAACCAAAGCCCAGACCGACACCGAGAGCGGCAACCAGCCACTGCAGTTTTGACCACTCAATACCAATCATCGAGAAGCCCACCAGACCGCCAATCAGCATCAGCAGGTACTTGGTAATGGTGGTGATGGCGTAGCCGGTGCCGGGCGTTAAATCCAGGTGCTGCAACAGTGCCAGTTCCAGTAACGCAGGTAGGTTACGTACCAACTGGGTGGTGATGATAAACACCAGAATGGCAATTAACACTGCGCCCAGCGTAATTGGCTCTAAGCTTTCTACGCCCTGCACCGTAGAGGTCACATCCCATAACGAGATATTTTCCAGGAAGCCGAAAGCAGAATGAATTTCTGACCACAGCACGATGACCGAAAGCAGGGCGATAAGCATCAGGATAGAACGCACCAGACGCAGTGACTGCGCGCTGATTGCATCCAGATCCACTTCGCTTTCATCAACATCAATCGTGCCTTCAAGGCTGGTGGAATGTGGCGGTTCTTCTTCACCACGCGCGCGTTGCGCCAGCATTTCTGCGCGCCGGTGTTTGGCGCGGTCAAAGGCCAGACGACGGCGCTGGATCAGCATCCAACGGCGAATGACGTGATAAACCACCAGCAATAAGAACCAGATAGCCACGGACGTCTCAAGGCGGGTCAGCAGTGCTTGTGCCGTGGCTAAATAACCTACTGCGGCTGCAAGAATAGCAACCAGCGGGGCACCCATCAGCATATTCCACAGCATGCTGTTGACCATATTGTCGCCGTTGCCCTCTTTGTCGAGGTACAGCGGGATTCCGGCGCGTTTCAGACTCAGGGTGACAATCGCCAGCGCGCCACAGATCAACATAAAACACAGACGCCCCAATGAGGCGGAGAATTCCCGATCATTGAGATTATCAAACATGATCACCGCCATGATCAGCGGAACAATCAGTCCGATGCTCATCAGATAATAGTGCATGGCCTTCGCGACGCGGTTGCGCGGCCAGCCAAAGTGCGCGATGAACAGGCCGTTAGGGCGCGCAAAGGTGGCGCAAATCATCACCGCCCACAGCATGGGTACCGTGGCGGTCACGCCATCGCCAATGGCGACGGCCAGTGGGTAGGGCCAGGCTTCCTGCAGGCCATAACCCAACGTCGCCCATAGTACTGGCAGCGGCGAGGCGACGAGGATTGACCAGAACACCGTGCGTATTGTCAGCCAGAAGTGGTCCTGGGTGACTTTACCGACTCGCGCAGACGATCGCTCAAGAAAACGGGTGAAATGCTTACGCGAATAGAGGCTAAAACCAACCAGCACCAGCGCGCCGAACAGCGGTAGCAGCGTGGCCTTGCTGGTGAGCATCATGACGCTGGCTTTACCGAGCTGATTAAACGTATCTAATGAGATTAGACGACGTAGATCCTGAACCAAATCGACCGGCCAGGAGAGTGAGATTGGGCTGACGTCAGAGGTCCAGAACAGATACCGGTGAGTGGCTTCGTTAACCTCTTTCAGCGCGTCTTCCAGCTGACTATTGGATACTTTCAGCTTGGTTAACTCGAGTATCAGCGTATCACCGCCCTGTAGCAGGGAATTCAGCAGCTCACGCTGGGTACGCAGTTGCGCATTGAGAATGCGGGTCTGCTCTGCGGTCAGCGGCTGCCCATCCATCTGATGGATCTGGCGCAACTGCGGCTGTTTGTTGAGGAGATCTTCATAGCGCATACGGTGCACGCGAAGCTGCGCCATTTCGGTATCAAGCTGCTGGGGCTTAGGCATTTCTGGCAGACGGGAAACCTGAGCACGCAGGGCTTCGCCCAGCATATTCGATGCGCCCAGCCACTGTGACTGTTCACGCAGCGTGTTCAACGCCTGGCGTACCTGTAGCGTTTGGCTGGTGGCCTGACGCTGTTGAGAAGCCACCAGGTCCATACGCTGTGCCTGCTGGTTTAAAGCTTGTGACAGTTCACGGTTAACCTTGAACTGGTCGACAATACCCTCTGGCAGTCCCGCGCTGTTTTCTGCCAGTAGTTCAGTGCTTTCCAGCGCCCGTTCCGCTTCACGCTGACGCTGGCTGTTGAGCTGGTTACGTAATGCCTGCAGATAAGCGTCGAGCTGCTGGCTCTGTTTTTCTGCCAGTTCGGAGCGCATTCGCGCCAGTTCCTGACGGTTGTTAGCGGAAAGCTGAGCCAGTTCCAGTTCATCAACCAGCGCTTTGAGCCTGGCTGATTCAGCCTGCATCGACTGATTGAGCGGCGTATTGCCGTTAGCCACGCCAAGGCGTCGTTCAATCTCATTTAACTGACGGCGGGCATCGGTTTGCTGTTGTGGGAGCTGGCTTAATGAATCTGCGATTTCTCGGGCGCGATCCTGTTCCTGCTGGGCCTGACGGCTTTTTTCCAGCAATTGACTGCTAACCTGGAGGATCTCCTGGTTTAAGGCATCAGTAGAGAGATCTGTCGGGATGCTGCGCGGTTCATCGCGCAGGTTGTTAAGCTGTGCGCGCAGCGTTGCGGACAGCTTGGGGAAGTTATCAATAACCTGCTGATACTGTTCGGCGCGCTCGAGGGAGCCTTTACGTTCTTCAAGGGCATTCAGCGCGGACTGGAGCGCCTCGACGGCTTCTGGCTGAGCGGGTTTTGCCGCTTTAGCCTGCTCCAGTTCCTGGGTGATTTGTTTGGTATCGGGGGCCGTCGCAGCGTACGCCCCCTGGCTGAGGCACCAGGCCATCAGAAAAGTGATAATCAGGCGCACAGCAGCGATTCCTATGTTTAACTTTCGTCTTTTTTGTCGTCAACCAGCGGGCTGGCGTCGTGTTCTGCTTCGATTTCGTCTTTCGCAAGTGGAGCCGGTTCAGCCTCTGGCGACACGAATGTCTCGGTAGAGATAGCCATCGGTTGACCGATTTTAGTGACTGAAAGGTCCTGCAACTGCTCGACCAGATTAACTTTACCTGGCGCAAACAGGTTGATAACGGTTGAACCAAGCTTAAAGCGGCCCATTTCCTGGCCTTTCAGCAGCGCCACCGACCCTTCGCTTTCGCCTTCAGGCCATGTCCAGCGTTTAATCACCCCTTCACGCGGCGGCGTAATGGTGCCAGCCCAGACGGTTTCGATGCTACCGACGATGGTTGCGCCGACCAGAATTTGCACCATCGGGCCAAACTCGGTATCAAACAGGCAAATAACGCGTTCGTTACGGGCAAACAGGTTTGGCACGTTTTGCGCAGTCAGAATGTTGACCGAGAAGAGATCGCCCGGCACGTACATCATTTCACGCAGGATACCGTTACACGGCATATGCACACGGTGGTAATCGCGCGGAGATAAGTAAGTGGTCACAAATGTACCGTTGCGGAATTTGTCCGCCATCTGGTAGTTGCCCGCCAGCAGCGCTTCAAGGCTGTAGCTGTGCCCTTTGGCCTGCAGCAGCTTGTCTTCTTCGATGTTCCCCAACTGGTTAATCACGCCGTCAGCTGGCATAACCAGAACATTTGGGTCGGTATTAATCGGGCGAGCATCGTCGCGCAGTGGGCGTACGAAGAAATCGTTAAAGGTACGATAGCTGGCGGTATCTGGCTTCTGCGCCTCTGTCATATCGACCTTGTAATATTTCACGAACAGATCGATAACCAGTTTAGTTAGCCATCCTGCTCGTTTGCTCGCACCCCAACCCGCCAGGCGAGTGAGCCATAGTTTCGGCAGAATGTATTGTAGCGAAAGCTTAAATGAGTTTAACAAGGTAGCCTCCAGGCCATAATTTGTTCCCGATCCGGCATACGGGCCGGATCCTGAAAAAAGGGGGACGATTCTAGCGATGCTTAGCTTAGTTGTCAGTTGTCAGTATCAGAAAAGTTTTTACGCGTTTTTACCTGCGCCATGCTTTCGAGGATACGGTGATAATTCTCAAACCGAGTTTCGGCTATTGCCCCTTTCTCTACAGCCTCACGGATAGCGCAGCCGGGATCCGCATCATGTTTGCAGTCGCGATATTTGCAATGGCCCAGGTAGTCATGGAATTCGACAAAACCGTGGGTGATTTGTTCCGGCTCAAGATGCCACAGCCCAAACTCACGTACGCCGGGAGAGTCAATGACGTCACCACCGTGCGGGAAATGGTACAGGCGAGAGGCGGTCGTGGTGTGTTGTCCCAGACCGGAGTTATCGGAGACATCGTTGGTCAGGATCTCTTTTTGCAGGCCGAGCAGGTTATTGAGCAGGCTGGATTTGCCTACGCCTGACTGACCGGCAAAAATGCTAATACGATCGGTCAAGGCTTCTTCAAGCGGCTGTAGCCCGTCTTTTTTATGGCTTGATACCATCAACACGCGATAGCCAATATTGCGGTAGATATCCATCTGCTCGTTCACGAAGGCCATACCTTCATCGTCGAGCAAATCGATCTTGTTGAGTACGATAATGGGCTCGACCTGCAATGTTTCGCAGGCAACCAGATATCGGTCGATAATATTGAGCGACAGCTCGGGTAAGATGGCCGAAACAATGACGATTTGGTCAATGTTAGCCGCAATGGGTTTTACGCCGTCGTAAAAGTCAGGGCGCGTAAGTACCGAGGTACGTTCGTGTACCGCTTCAACGATCCCTTTCACGTTCACGCCTTCGGCCGCGGCTTTACCCGGACGCCAGACCACGCGATCGCCGGTAACCAGCGAACGAATTGTACGGCGGATGTTGCAACGGTGAACTTCGCCTTCGGCAGATTCCACATCGGCATGCATGCCAAAACGGCTGATAACAATGCCTTCAGCGGTCTCGCCAAACAGGTTGTCGTCATAGTCTGGCTTCTCCGTGGACGTTTTAAGACGACGCTGGTGATTGGCGTTCACGCGGCGCTGTTGGCCTTTGGAGAGTTTATTCTTACTCAATCGGACTGGCTCCTGGTCGCCCATTATGGGCAAAACATTTATGATACACGCAATTTTAGACGAATATAGTCACACTGAATGTGACGCTGAAGGGTGGAAAATAGCATGAGTGGCAATGAAAACAACCTGATTTGGATCGATCTGGAGATGACCGGTCTGGATCCCGAGCGCGATCGCATTATTGAGATCGCTACGCTGGTGACTGATGCCAACCTGAATATTTTGGCTGAAGGGCCGACGATTGCCGTCCACCAGTCCGACGAGCAGCTGGCGTTGATGGATGACTGGAACGTGCGCACGCACACCGGAAGTGGGCTGGTGGAGCGTGTGAAGGCGAGCACCATGGGCGATCGTGAAGCGGAGCTGGCGACGCTGGCGTTTTTAAAAGAGTGGGTTCCTGAAGGGAAATCACCTATTTGCGGCAATAGCATCGGTCAGGATCGTCGCTTCCTGTTTAAATACATGCCGGAGCTGGAGGCCTATTTCCATTATCGTTACCTGGACGTAAGCACGCTGAAAGAACTGGCTCGTCGTTGGAAGCCGGAGATCCTTGATGGCTTCACGAAGCAGGGGACGCATCAGGCGATGGACGACATTCGTGAATCGGTTGCCGAGCTTGCTTACTATCGCGAACATTTTATTAAGCTTTGATTTTATTCTCCGGTGGCTTGCGTCACCGGTTTTTTGACGCTAAATTGTTCACCTTGATTGTAAAGTAATCACTTGAACGAATTTTCAAAAAAAACGTATTCATGGGGGTTGCAGCTAAACGGATTTCTCGTATAATGCGCCTCCCGTAACGATGCAGAAATGCAGATTACGACAGCAACAAAAGCAGCACAGATTTGCGGGAATAGCTCAGTTGGTAGAGCACGACCTTGCCAAGGTCGGGGTCGCGAGTTCGAGTCTCGTTTCCCGCTCCAAAATTTGAAAATGCTTGTAAAGCACAGACCACCAATCGCAGGATTTCGAAGTGCGACAAGGCGGCAACTGAATGAGTCCTTGGGAGCTTACTGAAGTAAGTGGCTCAGGCGAATGAAGGCAGCCAACGCAGTAGCGGTTCGAAAGACGAAGATTATGCGGGAATAGCTCAGTTGGTAGAGCACGACCTTGCCAAGGTCGGGGTCGCGAGTTCGAGTCTCGTTTCCCGCTCCAAATTCTTATCTCAAAAAACATATCCACAACGAATAATCGCGTTGGGGCTGTTTTCTTTTGTCTTTGACATACTCTTGTAAACAGACTTATCCACAGGTTCGGGTATTATTCCTGGAATACAAAAAACTTCGCCTGGTGAATAGTATCTTTGTAACTAATTGAAATTAATAAATTAATTATCATTTCAAATTGTTAAAGCGATCACTTGACGATTTTTTCCCTCTTGAATATCAATGTGTTTTTATTTTTATACACAAGCTGTGGATGACTTAAGCGTCACGCGGCAGACCCTTTTCAATGACCCTGACCAGACGTTGTTTCTTCGGTAACTGCACCTCAATCACGCATGCATTTCGTTTCTCAATCTGCTGCGCAATCGCCCATTCTATGTGCTCGTCGAGAAGTGGGTGCTCACCTCGGCGATTTTCCAGCGCATTAATCACGGCTTCATCCCAGGGGGCATTTCCCAGCGCGACGGCGATATTTCGTAACCAGCGCAGGTGCCCAATGCGGCGAATAGCCGAACCTTCCGTCACTTTTAAAAACCACGCTTCGCTCCAGCTAAACAGCTCAATCAGTTCCGGGGCATGTAGCTGTTTGCGCGGGCTAAAGTCATCTTCTACGGTGAGCTGCGAATAGCGATTCCAGGGACAAATGAGCTGACAGTCATCGCAGCCATAGATTCGGTTGCCTAACAGTGGTCGAAATTCTTCCGGGATAGCGCCTTCCAGCTCGATAGTGAGATAGGAAATACAGCGGCGGGCATCAACGGTGTACGGTTCAACGATGGCCCCCGTGGGGCAAATGGTCATACAGGCCATGCATTTGCCGCAGCCTTCTTCTACGGGCCTATCCACAGGTAGCGGTAAATCGATCAGCAGTTCACCGAGGAAGAAAAATGATCCGGCTTCGCGGTTAAGAATTAGTGAGTGCTTACCAACCCAGCCAAGTCCGGCTTTTTCCGCCAGCGGACGCTCAAGAATGGGCGCAGAATCAACAAAAGGTCTAAAATTCAGCGAAACGCAATGCTGCTGGATCAACTCTCCCAGTTTTTTTAAGCGGTTACGCAGTAGCTTATGGTAGTCACGGCCCAGCGCATAACGGCTGACGTAGCCCAGAGAAGGATTTTTTAACGTGCTGGCAAACGCTGCGTTGGCGGGGAGATAGTTCATCCGCACGCTGATGACGCGCAAAGTGCCGGGCAATAATTCGTGGGGGCGGGCGCGCATCATGCCGTGACGGGCCATCCAGTCCATTTCGCCGTGGTATTGTTTATCCTGCCAGGCCTGCAGTTTGGGTTCGGCTTCGCTAAGGTCTGTATCAGCAATACCGACCTGCTGAAAGCCAAGTTCCAGGCCCCACTGCTTAATTTTTTGTGCTAACTGATTGAGATCGAGGGGCTCTGACATGACGGACCATACAATGAAGAAAAACCCCGCAAGTATACCACACTCCATCTGGCACGCCGATGACATCAGGCGGATGGAGCGAGAGGCGGCAGACTGCCTTGGGCTGACGCTGTATGAGCTGATGCAACGCGCGGGAGAGGCGGCGTTCCAGGTTGTCCGCAACGCGTACCCTGACGCGCGGCACTGGCTGGTGCTCTGCGGCCACGGTAATAACGGCGGCGATGGTTATGTCGTGGCGAGGCTTGCCAACGCGCTGGGCCTTGAGGTCACATTACTGGCCCAGGAGAGCGACAAACCGCTCCCGGAAGAGGCAGAACAGGCTCGTAACACCTGGCTGAATGCGGGGGGCATTATCCATACTCCAGATATCATCTGGCCTCAGGAGGTGGATGTTATTATCGATGCGCTGTCAGGTACCGGCTTAACACACGCGCCGCGCGAGCCTCTGGCTAAATTAATCGAACGAGCGAATGCCCATACAGCCCCGGTGGTAGCGATCGATATCCCTTCCGGTCTGCTGGCGCAGACGGGGGCGACACCGGGCGCGGTGATTAATGCAGTCCATACTGTCACCTTTATTGCGTTGAAGCCTGGCTTGCTCACCGGCAAAGCGCGTGATGTCACCGGGCGCATCCATTTTAATGCGCTAGGGCTGGACGCCTGGCTTGCCGAACAGGACGCGCCGATTCAGCGCTTTGATGCTTCACAACTTGCACATTGGTTAACGCCACGTCGGCCCACCTCGCATAAAGGTTCCCACGGTCGGCTGGTGATTATAGGCGGCGACCACGGCACGGCAGGCGCAATACGCATGGCCGGTGAAGCGGCGCTCCGCGCTGGTGCCGGATTGGTTAAGGTACTCACGCGCAGTGAAAATATTGCGCCGATTCTCACAGCCCGCCCGGAACTGATGGTCGATGCGCTGACGCCGCACACTTTAGATGAAAGTCTGGCGTGGGCGGATGTGGTGGTCATCGGACCTGGGCTTGGGCAGCAGGAGTGGGGCAAAAAAGCGCTGCAAAAAGTTGAGAATGTTCGTAAACCGATGCTCTGGGATGCCGATGCGCTTAACCTGCTGGCAATCAATCCCGATAAACGTCACAATCGCGTGATCACGCCGCATCCGGGTGAGGCTGCGCGTCTGCTGGGCTGTTCCATTACAGAAATTGAAGACGATCGCTTACTTTCTGCACAACGTCTGGTAAAACGGTACGGAGGTGTGGTGGTGCTGAAAGGCGCGGGTACGGTTGTGGCCTCTGAACACAATGCGTTAGGCATTATTGATGCCGGTAACGCAGGAATGGCCAGCGGCGGTATGGGCGATGTGCTCTCCGGCATCATTGGTGCATTGCTCGGACAGAAGCTTACCCCGTATGATGCTGCGTGTGCGGGATGTGTGGCGCACGGCGCGGCAGCAGATGTGCTGGCGGCGCGTTTTGGTACGCGCGGCATGCTGGCGACTGATCTCTTTACCACGCTACAACGTATTGTTAACCCTGATGTGATTGACGTTTATCATGATGAATCGAGTAATTCCGCTACCGGATGAACAGGCGACGTTAGACCTGGGACTGCGGGTAGCCAAGGCCTGTGACGGCGCGACGGTTATTTATTTGTACGGCGATTTGGGCGCGGGTAAAACCACCTTTAGCCGGGGATTCCTGCAGGCGTTAGGTCATAAAGGCAATGTAAAAAGCCCCACCTATACGCTGGTTGAACCCTATTCGCTCGAGAATTTGATGGTGTATCACTTCGATTTGTACCGACTTGCGGACCCGGAGGAGCTGGAATTTATGGGGATCCGCGATTATTTTGCCAATGATGCAATTTGCCTGGTGGAATGGCCACAACAAGGTAAAGGTGTACTGCCAGACCCGGACGTCGAAATACACATTGAATACCAGGCGCAAGGTCGAGAGGCGCGCGTAAGTGCCGTCTCCTCATCGGGTGATTTATTGCTGGCGCGTTTAGCCGATTAACCTTAAGGGTGGCGGGATGATTTATCGCATCAGAAACTGGCTGATGGCAACCCTGGTCCTGCTGTGCGCGCAGGCAGGGGCCGCCAGCCTTTCCGATCTTCAGGTTTCCAATGGTGAACAACAGGCGCGGATTACGCTCAGCTTTATTGGCGAACCTGAATATGCCGTTTCGCAGGACGGGAAGCGAACCGTTGCGCTGGATATTAAACAAACCGGTGTGATTCAGGGATTACCGCTGTTGTTTAGCGGGAATAACCTGGTGAAGGCGATTCGTGCGGGCGCACCGAATGATCCACAGTCTTTGCGACTGGTCGTCGATTTAACCGAGAACGGAAAAGCTGCCGCGGTAAAACGGCAAAACGGTGGCAACTATACCGTCGTGTTTACCATTAATGCTGATGCCCCTCCGCCGCCGCCTCCACCTCCTGTGGTGGTAAAGCGCGTTGAAGCGCCCGTTGTCGCTCCGCGTCCGGCAGAGCCTGCGCGAAACCCGTTTAAAACGGAAAACAATCGCACGACTGCCGTGACTAACAGTAATACGGCTACGCGACCCGCCGCTCGGGCGACGAGCAGCAATAATGGCGACAAAGTGGTCATTGCAATTGATGCAGGGCACGGCGGGCAAGATCCTGGCGCGATTGGGCCTGGCGGCACGCGTGAGAAAAACGTCACCATCGCCGTCGCGCGTAAGCTGCGTAGTTTGCTCAATGATGATCCGATGTTTAAGGGCGTACTCACCCGTGACGGCGATTACTTTATCTCGGTGATGGGGCGTTCCGACGTCGCGCGTAAACAAAATGCCAATTTTCTGGTCTCAATTCATGCGGATGCCGCGCCAAACCGGGATGCCACAGGCGCATCCGTGTGGGTGCTGTCAAACCGTCGGGCCAACACTGAAATGGCCGGCTGGCTGGAACAGCACGAGAAACAGTCAGAGCTGTTGGGCGGCGCAGGTGATGTGCTGGCAAACAGCCAGTCCGACCCGTATTTGAGCCAGGCGGTGCTGGACCTGCAGTTCGGTCATTCACAGCGCGTAGGGTATGATGTGGCGACCAGCATGATTGGGCAGCTAGAGCGTATTGGTTCGATGCATAAGCGTCGTCCGGAACACGCCAGCCTGGGCGTATTGCGTTCGCCTGATATCCCGTCAGTGCTGGTTGAAACCGGCTTTATCAGTAACAACAGCGAAGAGCGTTTGTTGGCGAGCGATGATTATCAGCGGCAACTGGCCGAGGCGATTTACAAAGGACTGCGTAACTATTTCCAGGCGCACCCGATGCAAACCGGGCCGCAGGGCGCACCGGCACAAACCGCCAGCGCTGTCTCGCCGGGTGACACGTTAACCAATTAAGGATTAGCCATGCCGATTCAGGTTCTACCGCCACAGCTGGCGAACCAAATTGCCGCAGGTGAAGTGGTAGAACGACCTGCGTCAGTGGTCAAAGAGCTGGTAGAAAACAGCA
Source organism: Citrobacter sp. FP75 (assembly GCF_018342065.1). Classification (GTDB taxonomy): domain Bacteria; phylum Pseudomonadota; class Gammaproteobacteria; order Enterobacterales; family Enterobacteriaceae; genus Citrobacter. Next base: position 46,583 of record NZ_JAFDOE010000006.1, read on the forward strand.
TCGATGCGGGTGCAACGCGTATTGATATTGATATCGAACGCGGCGGCGCCAAGCTTATCCGCATTCGTGATAACGGCTGCGGCATTAAAAAAGACGAGCTGGCACTGGCGCTGGCGCGTCATGCGACCAGTAAAATTGCCTCGCTTGACGATCTCGAAGCCATCGTGAGCCTCGGATTTCGCGGGGAAGCGCTGGCTAGCATCAGCTCGGTTTCTCGTTTAACGCTGACGTCACGTACGCAGGAACAACCCGAAGCCTGGCAGGCCTATGCCGAAGGGCGCGACATGGATGTGACGGTTAAACCTGCCGCGCATCCGGTTGGCACTACGCTGGAGGTGTTGGATCTGTTTTACAACACGCCAGCACGGCGTAAGTTCATGCGTACCGAAAAAACCGAATTTAACCACATCGATGAGATTATCCGCCGTATTGCGCTGGCGCGTTTTGATGTGACAATAAATTTATCGCACAACGGAAAAATGGTTCGTCAGTACCGCGCAGTCGCAGCCGATGGTCAGAAAGAGCGTCGTCTGGGCGCGATTTGCGGCACACCGTTTCTGGAGCATGCGCTGGCGATTGAGTGGCAGCATGGTGATTTAACGCTGCGTGGATGGGTGGCTGACCCGAATCACACCACGACGGCGCTGGCGGAAATACAGTACTGCTATGTGAATGGCCGTATGATGCGCGATCGGCTGATCAACCACGCTATTCGTCAGGCCTGCGAAGATAAACTCGGGGCCGATCAGCAGCCTGCATTTGTCCTGTACCTGGAGATCGACCCGCATCAGGTGGATGTTAACGTGCATCCTGCCAAGCATGAAGTCCGTTTCCATCAGTCCCGACTGGTACATGATTTTATCTATCAGGGCGTGCTGAGCGTATTGCAGCAGCAGCTTGAAACCCCGCTGCCCCTGGCCGATGACGAAGAGCTTGCGCCAAGGTATATCCCGGAAAACCGGGTAGCGGCAGGACGTAACCACTTTGCCGAACCGGCCCCTGCGCGTGAGCCGACTACACCGCGTTACTCTGCTGGTGTCGGTGCCGCTCGTCAGACGAGCGCCAGTTGGCCTCATGCCCAGCCCGGATATCAAAAGCAGCAGGGGGAAATTTATCAGCAACTGCTGCAGACGCCTGTGTCAACGCCAACTAACAAACCCCCTGTGTCTGAAACACCTGCAGTACCTCTGACCGGAAACAGCCAAAGTTTTGGCCGTGTATTGACGATCGTTGGGGCAGACTGCGCATTACTGGAATGTGATGGTCATATTCGCCTGCTGGCGTTGCCGGTGGCCGAGCGCTGGCTGCGTCAGGCGCAGTTAACGCCAGAGCAAGGGCCCATCTGCGCCCAGCCGTTGCTCATCCCATTGCGTTTGAAAGTGACCCATGATGAGAAGGCGGCGCTGCAAAAAGCGCAGAGTCAGTTGGCCGAATTGGGCATTGAATTTCAACTGGATGCGCAGCATGTGACCATCCGGGCAGTGCCTTTACCCTTACGCCAACAAAATTTACAAATCTTGATTCCTGAACTGATAGGCTATCTGGCGCTGCAGTCCGTATTCGAACCTGGCGATATTGCACAGTGGATTGCGCGAAACGTCATGAGTGAACATCCGCAGTGGAGTATGGCCCAGGCCATTACGTTGTTAACGGATGTTGAGCGGCTATGCCCACAATTAGTGAAGGCGCCGCCGGGTGGTCTGTTGCAACCTGTTGATTTACATTCGGTAATGAACGCCCTGAAACATGAGTGATATCAGTAAGGCGAGCCTGCCAAAGGCACTATTTTTGATGGGGCCGACGGCCTCCGGTAAAACGGCATTAGCAATTGAATTGCGTAAAGTTTTGCCAGTAGAGTTGATAAGCGTTGATTCCGCCCTTATTTACAAAGGGATGGATATCGGTACAGCTAAGCCGGATGCTGAAGAGTTAAAGGCCGCGCCGCATCGACTGCTGGATATTCGCGATCCGGCACAGGCGTATTCTGCTGCAGATTTTCGTCGCGATGCGCTAGCTGAGATGGCTGATATCACCGCGGCGGGACGCATCCCGCTGTTAGTGGGTGGCACAATGTTATATTTCAAGGCCTTGCTGGAAGGATTGTCGCCGTTACCGTCGGCAGATCCGGAAGTCAGGGCCAGGATTGAGCAGCAGGCGGCAGAGCGTGGATGGGACGCGTTACACCGACGGCTTCAGGAGATCGATCCGGTCGCTGCGGCGCGGATTCATCCAAATGATCCGCAAAGACTTTCCCGGGCACTGGAAGTTTTTTTCATTTCGGGTAAAACTTTAACGGAGCTGACGCAAACGTCAGGAGATGCTTTGCCGTATCAGGTGCATCAGTTTGCAATCGCCCCGGCGAGCCGTGAACTGCTCCATCAGCGAATTGAGCAGCGTTTTCATCAGATGTTAGCTTCAGGTTTTGAAGCAGAAGTCCGGGCGCTTTTTGCCCGAGGAGATTTGCATACGGATTTGCCTTCCATTCGTTGTGTAGGGTATCGCCAGATGTGGTCATACATTGAAGGCGAAATTTCATACGATGAAATGGTTTATAGAGGTGTTTGCGCCACGAGGCAGTTGGCGAAGCGGCAAGTAACCTGGTTGCGTGGTTGGGAAGGGGTGCACTGGCTTGACAGTGAAAAGCCTGACCAGGCGCGAAACGAAGTATTACAGGTTGTTGGTGCTATCGCGAATTGAATGTGTACAATTGAAACGTATCGTGCGCAATTTTCAGAACCATAAGGTTCAATACGCAAAATCATTCAAGTTGCATCAAGGCAGCGAGAGAGTGAATCCCATGAGCTTACTCAAGTAAGTGACCGGGGTGAACAAACGGAGCTAACGCAGAGGCAGCCTGAAGGATGAAACGTATTAAGTACAAATAAGCATATAAGGAAAAGAGAGAATGGCTAAGGGGCAATCTTTACAAGATCCGTTCCTGAACGCACTGCGTCGGGAACGTGTTCCAGTTTCTATTTATTTGGTGAATGGTATTAAGCTGCAAGGTCAAATCGAGTCTTTTGATCAGTTCGTGATCCTGTTGAAAAACACGGTCAGCCAGATGGTTTATAAGCACGCGATTTCTACTGTTGTCCCGTCTCGTCCGGTATCTCATCACAGTAATAATGCCACCGGCGGCACTGGTAGCAGTAACTACCATCACGGTAGTAGCGCGCAGGGTTCTTCTGCGCAACAGGACAGCGAAGAAACCGAATAAGGTTGTTAGCTGTTTTACACACGGGGAGCCAGAGATCCTGCGTTCCCCGTTGATACATATTAAGGGGTTGACGCTTGTTTGACCGTTATGATGCCGGTGAGCAGGCGGTACTGGTACACATCTATTTTTCGCAAGACAAAGATATGGAAGACCTCCAGGAGTTTGAATCTCTGGTTTCTTCCGCCGGTGTCGAAGCAATGCAGGTGATTACCGGGAGCCGTAAAGCACCGCACCCGAAGTTTTTTGTTGGTGAAGGTAAGGCAATCGAAATTGCGGAAGCCGTAAAAGCGACTGGCGCTGCGGTGGTGATTTTTGATCATGCTTTGAGCCCTGCCCAGGAACGTAACCTGGAACAGTTATGCCAGTGTCTTGTTATCGACAGGACCGGTCTCATTTTAGATATTTTTGCCCAGCGTGCGCGTACCCATGAGGGTAAGTTGCAGGTTGAGCTGGCGCAGTTGCGCCATATGGCTACGCGTCTGGTCCGTGGCTGGACCCACCTTGAAAGGCAAAAGGGCGGGATTGGTTTGCGCGGTCCGGGTGAAACCCAGCTCGAAACCGACCGTCGTTTGCTGCGTAATCGTATTTTGCAGATCCAGTCGCGCCTGCAAAAAGTTGAAAAGCAACGTGAGCAGGGGCGGCAGTCGCGCAAGAAAGCGGATGTTCCAACCGTCTCACTGGTGGGATATACCAACGCCGGAAAATCCACCCTGTTCAACCAGATAACCGAAGCCCGGGTTTATGCAGCGGATCAGCTGTTTGCAACCCTGGATCCGACGTTACGGCGTATTGACGTAGCGGACGTCGGCGAAACCGTGCTGGCGGATACTGTAGGGTTTATCCGTCATTTGCCGCACGACCTGGTGGCGGCATTTAAAGCCACTTTGCAGGAGACTCGTCAGGCGACATTGCTGCTGCATGTTATTGATGCGGCGGATTTTCGTGTGCAGGAAAACATTGAGGCCGTCGACACGGTGCTCGAAGAGATCGACGCGCACGAGATCCCGACCCTGCTGGTGATGAATAAAATCGATATGCTGGACGATTTCGAGCCGCGTATCGACAGAGATGAAGAAAATAAACCAATCCGCGTTTGGGTTTCAGCACAAACCGGTATTGGCATACCACAGCTTTTTCAGGCTTTAACAGAGCGTCTTTCTGGTGAGGTTGCGCAGCATACGTTGCGTTTGCCGCCGCAGGAAGGGCGTCTGAGAAGCCGGTTTTACCAACTTCAGGCAATAGAAAAAGAGTGGATGGAGGAGGACGGCAGCGTAGGTCTGCAAGTTCGCATGCCAATCGTTGACTGGCGTCGCCTCTGTAAACAAGAACCGGCACTTGAAGACTATGTTGTCTGACCTGACGGATATGGCCTGAAGATTTTTTCGCCTCTATACCTCGTGGATTTTGTGCGGCAGGAAGGCGGTAAGTCCTGAAATCCCCTGGAGCATAGTCAACTATGTGACTGGGGTTGAGGGACGTAGCCAACGCATCTGTAGCGTAAAAGACGCAGGTATAGCATCGCATAACAAATATGGAGCACAAAAATGGCGTGGAATCAGCCCGGTAATAACGGACAAGACCGCGACCCCTGGGGAAGCAGCAAACCTGGCGGCAACCCTGAGGGAAATGGAAACAAAGGTGGTCGCGATCAGGGACCTCCCGATCTTGATGATATCTTCCGTAAGCTGAGTAAAAAACTCGGCGGTCTGGGGGGCGGAAAAGGTACTGGCTCTGGTGGCGGTAGTTCATCGCAAGGCCCGCGTCCGCAACTGGGCGGTCGAGTCTTTACTATTGCCGCAGCAGCTATTGTCATTATCTGGGCAGCCAGCGGTTTCTACACCATTAAAGAAGCGGAACGTGGCGTGGTGACACGCTTCGGTAAATTCAGCCATTTGGTTGAGCCGGGTCTGAACTGGAAACCGACATTTGTTGATACCGTCACGCCGGTGAACGTTGAAGCCGTGCGTGAGCTGGCAGCCTCCGGTGTGATGCTGACCTCTGACGAAAACGTCGTGCGCGTTGAGATGAACGTGCAGTACCGTGTAACCGATCCGCAGAAGTATCTGTTTAGCGTGACCAGTGCTGATGACAGCCTGCGTCAGGCAACCGACAGCGCCCTGCGTGGAGTTATCGGTAAATACACCATGGACCGTATCCTGACCGAAGGGCGTACCGTTATTCGTAGCGATACCCAACGTGAACTGGAAGAGACCATTCGTCCGTACAACATGGGTATTACTCTGCTGGACGTCAACTTCCAGGCAGCACGTCCGCCGGAAGAGGTGAAAGCGGCGTTTGACGATGCCATCGCGGCGCGTGAAAACGAACAGCAGTACATTCGTGAAGCTGAAGCGTACACCAACGAAGTACAGCCGCGTGCTAACGGTCAGGCGCAGCGTATTCTTGAAGAAGCGCGTGCGTACAAAACACGAACCATCCTGGAAGCACAGGGTGAAGTGGCGCGTTTCGCAAAAATCCTGCCGGAATATAAAGCCGCACCGCAGATTACTCGCGAGCGTCTGTATATCGAGACCATGGAAAAAGTGCTGAGCCATACCCGTAAAGTGTTGGTTAACGACAAGGGTGGCAATCTGATGGTTCTGCCGTTGGATCAAATGCTAAAAGGCGGCAACGCCCCGGCAGCAAAGGGTGAGGGCAGTTCAAACCTGCTGACTCTGCCGCCAGCATCGTCTTCCAGCACGGGAGCAAGCAACACCTCGTCCACCAGTCAGGGCGATATTATGGACCAACGCCGCGTTAACGCGCAGCGTAACGACTACCAGCGTCAGGGGGAATAACGATGCGTAAGTCAGTTATTGCGATTATCATCATCGTTCTGGTAGTGCTGTTCATGTCTCTCTTTGTGGTCAAAGAAGGCGAGCGTGGTATTACCCTGCGCTTTGGCAAAGTTCTCCGTGACGATGACAACAAACCGCTGGTCGTAGCACCGGGCCTGCACTTCAAGATTCCGTTTATTGAATCAGTGAAGATGCTTGATGCGCGTATTCAGACCATGGACAACCAGGCCGATCGCTTTGTTACCAAAGAGAAGAAAGACCTGATCGTTGACTCCTACATCAAGTGGCGTATCAGCGACTTCAGCCGTTACTACCTGGCAACAGGCGGTGGCGATGTTTCTCAGGCAGAAGTCCTGTTAAAACGTAAGTTCTCTGACCGTCTGCGTTCTGAAATCGGTCGTCTGGACGTAAAAGATATCGTTACCGACTCCCGTGGTCGCTTAACGCTGGAAGTCCGTGATGCGCTGAACTCGGGTTCTGCAGGTACAGAAGACGAAGTCGCGACGCCTGCGGCGGACAGTGCGATTGCTGAAGCGGCTGAACGTGTTCAGGCTGAAACCAACGGTAAAGTCCCGGTCATCAACCCGAACAGTATGGCGGCGTTGGGGATCGAAGTGGTTGACGTGCGGATTAAGCAAATCAACCTGCCTGCTGAAGTGTCTGAAGCCATCTACAACCGTATGCGCGCTGAGCGTGAAGCGGTAGCGCGTCGCCATCGTTCACAGGGTCAGGAAGAAGCGGAAAAACTGCGTGCAACAGCGGACTATGAAGTCACCAAAACGCTGGCAGAATCTGAGCGTCAGGGCCGTATTATGCGCGGTGAAGGCGATGCAGAAGCTGCGAAACTGTTTGCTGACGCTTTCAGTCAGGATCCCGACTTCTACGCCTTCATCCGTAGCCTGCGTGCTTACGAGAAGAGCTTCGAAGGTAATCAGGACGTGATGATTATGAGTCCGGACAGTGATTTCTTCCGCTACATGAAGACACCGAATACCGCGACACGCTAAACTCGCACCTGCGGTTTTAGACCAACAAAACCACCAGCGTCCCCAGGGATGCGGTGGTTTTCTTTTTATATAAGGACAACGGATGAATTCGACAATTTTGCTGGCGCTCGCGCTGGTTTTGGTGCTGGAAGGTCTGGGTCCGATGCTTTATCCCAGTGCCTGGAAGAAAATGATCGGGGCAATGGCGCAACTTCCGGAAAATATTTTGCGTCGTTTTGGCGGAGGTCTTGTGGTTGCGGGCGTGGTGGTCTACTACATGTTGAAGAAAACGATTGGCTGAACAATAAGTAGACTAATTTGCGGTTTTTCGCATGCAAAAAGTGCTGTATATCTGAAAAAGCGGTGGTAGAATCCATTTTTAAGCAAACGGTGATTTTGAAAAATGGGTAACAACGTCGTCGTACTGGGCACCCAATGGGGTGACGAAGGTAAAGGGAAGATCGTCGATCTCCTGACTGAACGGGCTAAATATGTTGTGCGCTACCAGGGTGGTCACAATGCAGGCCATACTCTCGTAATCAACGGTGAAAAAACCGTCCTCCATCTTATTCCATCAGGCATTCTTCGCGAAAACGTCATCAGCATCATCGGTAACGGTGTTGTGCTGTCTCCGTCCGCGCTGATGAAAGAGATGAAAGGACTGGAAGACCGTGGGATTCCTGTCCGTGAGCGCCTGCTGCTGTCTGAAGCGTGTCCGCTGATCCTTGATTATCATGTTGCGTTAGATAATGCGCGTGAGAAAGCGCGTGGCGCGAAAGCGATCGGCACCACGGGTCGTGGTATCGGGCCTGCTTATGAAGACAAAGTAGCACGTCGCGGTCTGCGCGTTGGCGATCTGTTTGATAAAGCAACCTTCGCTGAAAAACTGAAAGAAGTGATGGAATATCACAACTTCCAGCTGGTGAATTTCTATAAAGTTGACGCTGTTGACTACCAGAAAGTGCTGGATGATGTGATGGCGATTGCCGACATCCTGACCTCTATGGTTGTTGATGTCTCCGATCTGCTGGACCAGGCGCGTAAGCGTGGCGATTTCGTCATGTTTGAAGGTGCGCAGGGTACGCTGCTGGATATCGACCACGGTACCTATCCGTACGTAACGTCCTCCAACACCACTGCGGGTGGCGTGGCGACCGGCTCCGGCCTGGGCCCGCGTTATGTGGACTACGTTCTGGGTATCATCAAAGCTTACTCGACTCGCGTAGGTGCAGGTCCGTTCCCGACCGAGCTGTTTGATGATGTCGGCGAGTTCCTGTGCAAGCAGGGTAACGAATATGGCGCGACCACCGGTCGTCGTCGTCGTACCGGCTGGCTGGACTCCGTTGCTGTGCGTCGTGCAGTACAGATTAACTCCCTGTCTGGCTTCTGCCTGACCAAACTGGACGTACTGGACGGTTTGAAAGAGGTGAAAATCTGTGTGGCTTACCGTATGCCGGATGGTCGTGAAGTGACGACTACCCCGCTGGCTGCTGACGACTGGAAAGGCATCGAGCCGATCTACGAAACCATGCCTGGCTGGTCTGAATCTACTTTCGGTGTGAAAGAGCGTAGTGGTCTGCCGCAGGCAGCGCTGAATTACGTCAAGCGTATTGAAGAGCTGACCGGTGTGCCGATTGATATTATTTCAACTGGCCCAGACCGTACTGAAACCATGATTCTGCGCGATCCGTTCGACGCATAATTTGGGTTGTTGCGTAGCGTCAGATGGCGCTACGCTTGCTTTATCGTAGGCCGGATGAGAGGCTTTGCATCGGTATTTGGCTTAAAATTACGTAAGTTCCTCGCTTTTTTCCTTCCCGAACTGAAATAAATTAGCGACCTGGCTGGTGGCTGGTTTATCATCAATATAATTAATACCACCAGGCTTATCCGTTTTATCCTTTTTTTCCTGAGGTTGATGTGCAGTTAACAAGTTTCACCGATTACGGATTACGTGCGCTAATCTATATGGCGTCGCTACCCGAAGGACGTATGACCAGCATTTCTGAGGTGACAGACGTCTACGGCGTGTCCCGTAATCATATGGTCAAAATAATCAATCAACTTAGCCGGGCGGGCTTTGTTACTGCTATTCGTGGAAAAAATGGCGGTATCCGCCTGGGCAAAGCGGCTAAGGATATTGTTATTGGTGATGTGGTCCGCGAGCTGGAGCCGTTGACGTTGGTCAACTGCAGCAGCGAGTTTTGCCACATTACCCCTGCCTGTCGACTCAAACAGGCACTTTCTAAGGCAGTGCAAAGTTTTCTCACGGAACTGGACAACTACACACTTGCTGATTTGGTTGAAAAGAATCAACCGCTTTATAAATTATTGCTGGTGGAGTGACGAAAATCTTCATCAGAGATGACAACGGAGGAACCGAGATGTCACATGATCCTTTCCAGGAACGCGAAGCAGAAAAATACGCGAACCCCATCCCGAGCCGGGAATTTATCCTCGAACATTTAACCAAACGTGAAAAACCGGCCAACCGCGATGAGCTGGCCGTTGAACTCAACATTGAAGGCGAAGAGCAGCTTGAAGCGCTTCGCCGTCGCCTGCGCGCGATGGAGCGTGATGGGCAACTGGTCTTCACGCGTCGCCAGTGCTACGCGCTGCCGGAGCGTCTTGACCTGCTGAAAGGCACCGTTATTGGCCATCGTGATGGCTACGGTTTTCTGCGCGTTGAAGGCCGCAAAGACGATCTGTACCTTTCCAGTGAGCAGATGAAAACCTGCATCCATGGCGATCAGGTGCTGGCGCAACCGCTGGGCGCGGACCGTAAAGGGCGCCGCGAAGCGCGGATTGTGCGCGTACTGGTGCCGAAAACCAGTCAGATTGTCGGACGTTACTTCACCGATGCGGGCGTAGGTTTTGTGGTCCCTGATGACAGCCGTCTCAGCTTCGACATCCTGATCCCGCCTGAAGAGGTGATGGGTGCACGCATGGGCTTTGTGGTGGTGGTTGAACTGACCCAGCGCCCGACCCGTCGTACCAAAGCGGTGGGTAAAATCGTTGAAGTACTCGGTGACAACATGGGCACCAGCATGGCTGTTGATATGGCCCTGCGTACGCATGAAATTCCTTATATCTGGCCTGAGGCGGTAGTTAAACAAGTCGCCGGGCTGAAAGAAGAAGTCCCGGAAGAAGCCAAAGTCGGTCGTGTTGACCTGCGTGATTTGCCGCTGGTGACAATTGATGGCGAAGATGCGCGTGACTTTGATGACGCGGTCTACTGCGAGAAGAAACGTGGAGGCGGCTGGCGTTTGTGGGTGGCTATCGCTGACGTAAGCTATTACGTTCGTCCGCCGACTCCGCTGGACCAGGAAGCGCGCAGTCGCGGTACTTCCGTCTACTTCCCGTCGCAGGTTGTGCCGATGCTGCCGGAAGTCCTTTCCAACGGTTTATGTTCGCTGAACCCGCAGGTGGACAGACTGTGTATGGTCTGTGAAATGACCATTTCCACGAAAGGGCGTCTGACGGGCTACAAGTTCTATGAAGCGGTGATGAGCTCTCATGCGCGTCTGACCTACACCAAAGTCTGGCACATGCTGCAGGGTGATGAGGAACTGCGCGAGCAATATGCACCGTTGGTAAAACACATTGAAGAGCTGCACAATCTCTACAAGGTGCTGGATAAAGGCCGTGAAGAGCGCGGCGGAATCTCGTTTGAGAGTGAAGAAGCGAAGTTTATCTTCAATGCTGAACGTCGTATTGAACGTATCGAGCAGACGCAGCGTAACGATGCACACAAGCTGATTGAAGAGTGCATGATCATGGCGAATATCTCAGCGGCGCGATTCGTTGAGAAAGCCAAAGAGCCGGCGCTGTTCCGTATCCACGACAAGCCGACGACCGAAGCCATCACCTCCTTCCGTTCCGTACTGGCGGAACTGGGGCTGGAGCTGCCGGGCGGTAACAAACCTGAGCCGCGTGATTACGCCGAACTGCTGGATTCAATTGCCGACCGTCCTGACGCAGAAATGCTGCAAACTATGCTGCTGCGTTCCATGAAGCAGGCGATTTACGATCCGGAAAACCGTGGTCACTTTGGCCTGGCGCTGCAATCTTATGCGCACTTTACCTCGCCGATCCGCCGTTATCCGGATCTTTCCTTGCACCGTGCGATCAAGTATCTGCTGGCGCAGGAGCAGGGCCATAAAGGCAACACCACGGAAACCGGCGGCTACCATTATTCGATGGAAGAAATGCTGCAGCTGGGTCAGCACTGTTCGATGGCCGAACGCCGTGCAGATGAAGCCACGCGTGATGTCTCCGACTGGCTGAAGTGTGACTTCATGCTGGATCAGGTCGGTAATGTTTTTAAAGGCGTGATTGCCAGCGTGACCGGTTTTGGCTTCTTTGTCCGACTGGACGAACTGTTTATCGACGGTCTGGTGCATGTCTCCTCGCTGGATAACGACTACTATCGCTTCGATCAGGTTGGGCAACGCCTGACCGGCGAATCAAGCGGGCAGATGTATCGCCTGGGCGATCGCGTCGAAGTTCGCGTGGAAGCGGTCAACATGGACGAGCGTAAAATCGACTTTAGCTTGATCTCCAGCGAACGTGTCCCGCGTAACGAAGGTAAAACCGCGCGCGAAAAAGCGAAAAAAGGCGATGCGGGTAAAAACACCGGTAAACGTCGCCAGGTGGGAAAAAAGGTGAATTTCGAGCCGGACAGCGCTTTCCGCGGCGAGAAAAAAGGCAAAGCCAAACCTCAGGCAGATAAAAAAACGGCTGAGAAAAAAGGCGATAAAAAAGCGAAAAAGCCATCGTCAAAAACGCTTAAAATCGCGGCCGCCACCAAAGCCAAACGTGCGGCGAAAAAGAACGTCGCACAATAACAGCCATAAACCGTAAGCCGGGCGCGCTACGCGCCGCCCGGCGTTACACCTAAACTATTAACGAGTACATTCATGAGTGAAATGATTTACGGCATCCATGCGGTGCAGGCTCTGCTTGAGCGCGCGCCTGAGCGCTTTCAGGAGGTCTTTATTCTCAAAGGGCGTGAAGACAAACGCCTGCTGCCGCTAATCCATGCCCTGGAAGCACAGGGTGTCGTCATCCAGTTGGCGAACCGCCAGTTCCTGGATGAGAAAAGTGAGGGTGCAGTTCATCAGGGGATTATCGCCCGTGTGAAACCGGGTCGTCAGTATCAGGAAAACGATCTGCCCGATCTGATCGCCTCACTCGATCAACCCTTCTTTTTGATCCTCGATGGCGTTACCGATCCACACAACTTGGGTGCTTGTCTGCGTAGCGCAGACGCTGCCGGGGTACATGCGGTTATCGTACCGAAAGATCGTTCTGCACTGCTGAATGCTACGGCAAAAAAAGTGGCCTGCGGCGCCGCAGAAAACGTACCGCTGATCCGTGTGACCAACCTGGCGCGTACCATGCGCATGCTGCAGGAAGAGAATATCTGGATTGTCGGGACGGCCGGCGAAGCTGACCATACGCTGTTCCAGAGCAAAATGACCGGCCGTATGGCGCTGGTGATGGGTGCAGAAGGCGAAGGTATGCGTCGTCTGACCCGCGAACATTGCGATGAGCTGATCAGCATTCCAATGGCAGGTAGCGTTTCGTCGCTTAACGTCTCTGTTGCGACAGGTATCTGCCTGTTTGAGGCCGTCCGCCAGCGCGGGTAATTCATTCTCCAACTCTTTCAAGCCATCCTCCGGGATGGCTTTTTTGTGACCGCTATCCCAGGCACTCTCTTTACTGAATGACCATACTTATGGTTACAGCCATTGACGGAGGGAGACACAATGCACTGGCAAACGCATACCGTTTTTAACCAACCTGTACCGCTCAATAATAGCAATTTATACCTGTCGGATGGGGCCCTGTGCGAAGCGGTCAATCGTGAAGGCGCGGCCTGGGACAGCGATCTCCTCGCCAGTATTGGTCAGCAGCTGGGCACCGCGGAATCGCTCGAATTGGGGCGTTTAGCCAACGCTTATCCACCTGAACTGCTGCGATACGATCCGCAGGGACAGCGGCTGGATGATGTGCGCTTTCATCCAGCCTGGCATTTACTGATGCAGGGGCTATGCGCTAACCGCGTGCATAATCTTGCCTGGGAAGAGGAGGCGAGGCAGGGAACGTTTGTTGCCCGAGCCGCACGCTTTATGCTGCATGCGCAGGTGGAAGCGGGAACCTTGTGTCCGGTGACCATGACCTTTGCCGCCGCGCCGCTGTTACTGCAGATGTTACCTTCACAATTTCACGACTGGCTGACGCCGCTATGCAGCGATCGCTACGACTCACATCTTCTGCCCGGCGGGCAAAAACGCGGCCTGCTGATTGGTATGGGGATGACGGAAAAACAGGGCGGCTCGGATGTACTGAGCAATACCACGCAGGCAGAACGTCTGGCGGATGGTGCGTATCGGCTGGTGGGTCATAAGTGGTTTTTCTCGGTCCCGCAAAGCGACGCCCATCTGGTGCTGGCGCAGGCAAAAGGCGGCTTATCCTGCTTTTTTGTGCCGCGATTTTTACCTGATGGTCAGCGCAATGCCATCCGTCTTGAGCGCCTTAAGGATAAGTTAGGCAATCGATCTAATGCCAGTTGTGAGGTTGAGTTTCAGGATGCGATAGGCTGGTTGCTGGGAGAAGAGGGCGAAGGTATTCGCCATATCCTGAAAATGGGCGGCATGACGCGTTTTGACTGTGCGTTGGGCAGCCATAGCATGATGCGGCGTGCCTTTTCCGTCGCGATTTACCATGCGCATCAGCGTCAGGTGTTTGGCAAGCCATTAATTGAACAACCGATGATGCGACAGGTATTAAGCCGCATGGCGCTTCAGCTGGAAGGCCAGACCGCGCTACTGTTTCGCCTGGCGCGGGCCTGGGATCGGCGAACCGATGCGAAAGAAGCGTTGTGGGCTCGGCTGTTCACCCCGGCGGCTAAGTATTCCATCTGCAAAAGCGGTATGCCATTTGTTGCAGAAGCAATGGAGGTGCTCGGCGGAGCAGGCTACTGCGAGGAAAGTGAGCTGCCGCGTTTATACCGTGAAATGCCGGTAAACAGCATCTGGGAAGGGTCTGGCAATATTATGTGTCTTGATGTGCTACGGGTGTTGGCGAAACAACCTGGTATGATCGACATGCTCAGTGAGGCCTTCGCTGAGGTCAAAGGACAGGACAGACATTACGATCGGATGGTGCGTAAGCTGCAGCAGCATTTACGCAAACCCAGTGAGGAGCTGGGGCGGGAAATCACGCAGCAGCTTTTCCTGCTGGGCTGTGGGGCGCAGATGTTGCGCTATGCTTCTCCACCAGTGGCGCAGGCCTGGTGTCAAATGATGCTGGATACGCGCGGTGGACTGAAACTGTCTGAACAGGTGCAGAATGATTTACTACTGCGGGCAACGGGGGGATTACGGTAATAATATGCCTGATGGCGACGCTAGCGCGTCTTATCATACCTACGTTCAATGTAGGGCGGATAAGTTTACGCCATCCGGCAATCTGTTAAGCATAAAGTATGGCCTGTACGCGCCAGTTATCGGGCTGCTGTTCTTCGTACATTTGAATGATCCGGTACCATGAGGCACCTTGCTCATCCGCTTTTAACGCGACTACGCGCTCCACATCCTGCGGATTTCCTGCAATGTTACTGACGGATATCTGGCCAATTTCGTTCAGGCCCGTTACGCAGTCAGCGCTGGCGAACTCGGCAGACTGTGCCGTGGTATCCACCAGTCCGGCAGAAAGCAGCAGTGAGGATAAGGCAAGTGATTGTTTCATCGTCAGCTCCATTATTCGTACCCCTACACATGGCAGGGCATTCCATCGCGAGAATAAACCTCAAGCTCCCTGCTGTTGGTTTATTGTGCACAGGTAAACGCATAGGGGCGCAAAGCAATGTAAAGCTGACAAAATTTCAACCCAATGTTATTTACGATACAAAATAGCTTGTGAATACCATTGGCCTGTCACGATGGTCTCATCGACTAATAAGACAACGTAGTAATCAGCTTTAGCCGCGACGGCTTTGGCACGGATCTCTGCCAGCGCATCATCCGGAGAGCCTCTTACCAGCGCGCTGACCGTCCCTAATCGTTGTAACCCATTACTCTGGTCACGACGGATCTCCTGCGGGTGGTCGGCGACGGGTGGTGCCGGTTGTGGCGTACCCTGCAGCACGCTACAGGCGCTTAACAACATCACCATCATCAAAGAGGCAAACCGACGCATAACTCTATCTCGTTTCCTGATAGCCATAGTGTAGTGCCTTATCAATTTCCCTTAAGGGGAATGTTCCCGAAATGTTATCTCTCACGCGATTTTCGAATGAAAATGTTGCGAAAGCGTAACCCAGTTCTCAACATTATGAATCATTGCCGTACACATTCACTTGCGTTAAGTATTTCTCCATGGCATACCAGAAAAAAAGAGGCGGCAAATGATAGAAATTGAAACACGGCAGCTGGCGGGTATACCTGTCCTGCACGCATTCCCTGCGGATAAACGCGACTTTTCACTCCCCTGCGTTATCGTCTACCACGGGTTTACTTCTTCCAGTCTGGTCTACAGCTATTTTGCCGTTGCGCTGGCGCAGGCCGGGTTCCGGGTCATCATGCCCGATGCGCCAGATCATGGTGCGCGGTTCCACGGCGACGCACAGGACAGAATGCACCGCTTCTGGCAGATATTGCAGCAAAACATGCAGGAATTT
Source organism: Citrobacter sp. FP75 (assembly GCF_018342065.1). GTDB lineage: Bacteria > Pseudomonadota > Gammaproteobacteria > Enterobacterales > Enterobacteriaceae > Citrobacter. The sequence goes on from NZ_JAFDOE010000006.1 coordinate 62,270, forward strand.
ACGGCGTTACGTGCGGCGCTGGTGGCGGAATCCTGGCTGCTGGATGCACGCCTTGCCGTGGCCGGGGCATCAATGGGTGGCATGACGACGCTGGGAATTATGGCGCGCTATCCTGATGTGAAATGTGCAGCCAGCCTGATGGGTTCAGGCTATTTTACCCAGCTTGCTCACACGCTTTTCCCCCCGATATCGGAGCAGCAGGCGGAGTTTGATGCGATCATCGCGCCGCTCACCGAGTGGGATGTAACACATCAACTGGAACGACTGGCCGACAGACCGCTGCTGTTATGGCATGGCCTGGACGACGACGTCGTGCCGGCAGTGGAAACCTTACGCTTACAGCAGGCGCTGATCCAGGCTGGTCTGGACAACTCGCTGACCTGCCTGTGGGAAGCGGGCGTACGGCACCGCATCACGCCTGAAGCGCTGGCGGCGACCGTTGCATTTTTCCGCCAACATCTCTAAACGCGCAGAATGCTCACGCCTTGTGCTTCAAGTTGTTGCAGGATCTCAGGGTTAGCGTTTTTGCCGGTTATCAGCATGTCGATTTGATCGGCACGGCTGAACAGCATTCCCGCGCGCTCACCCACCTTGCTGCTATCAACCAATACCACCAGTTTGCCGACCACGTTAAGCATCTTTTGTTCTGCCATTGCGGTGAGCATATCGGTTTTATACAGCCCGTCAGCGGTGAGTCCTTTACCGCTGGTAAACATCCAGTGTCCTGCATACAGGCTATTTTCGCTGCCTTGCGGGCTCAGCGTGATGGACTGGCTCTTGTTATATTGCCCCCCCATGATGATCACGCTTTCATGCTCCTGGTCGATCAGAAAATTCGCCAGCGGCAGGTAGTTGGTGATGATCTGCACCGGCTTGCCGCACATTTCGCGTCCAAGCAGGAACGCCGTTGATCCACAGTTGATCACTACGCTTTCACCTGCGTTCACTAGCTGAGAAGCCGCTTTGGCAATGCGTACTTTTTCGTCGTGGTTCTGCGCCTGATGCAGATTCATAGGCGTCCAGCGCGGACGCTGCTGGGTAATGGCTTCTGCGCCATTACGGACTTTCTTGAGCTTGCCGCTTTCGTCGAGTTTGTTGATATCCCGGCGTGCCGTGGCCGGTGAAATCCCCAGACGCTCAATCACGTTCTCAACGGTAACAAAGCCCAACTGTGCCAGCATATCCAGCAATATTTGATGTCTTTGTGCTTCAGTCATGAGCTATTCCGATACAAATTGATTTGAAAAGATGATATTTGAAATAGCCTGAAAATACTAAGATAAATGGGTAAAAATGCCGGGAAGACCCGGCATTTTAAGTGTAATCACAGGAAGGATTTAAACGGTAAGTCCGGTTCAATGGTGAAGCAGTCGTCAAAGCCGCGTGGGTAGTGATATTCAAAGTTATCTTTGTCCAGCGGCCAGGTGAACTTGCCGCCAACCTGCCAGATAAAAGGCTTGAAGCCATATTTCAGTCGATCTTTTTTCATCTCCCACAGTACGCGGATCTCCTGCGGATCGGCCTGGAAGTTTGACCAGATATCATGGTGGAACGGGATAACAACCTGGGTATTTAGCGCTTCTGCCATGCGCAGCATATCGGAACTAGTCATTTTGTCGGTGATACCCCGTGGGTTCTCACCGTAGGAGCCGAGCGCCACGTCGATGTGATGCTCATTGCCGTGCTTCGCGTAGTAGTTAGAGTAGTGGGAGTCACCGCTGTGATACAGCGTACCGCCCGGCGTTTTGAACAGGTAGTTAACCGCACGTGCATCCATGCCGTCAGGCAGGACGCCTGCCGCTTTTTGATCCGCAGGCAAGGTGATTAATGCAGTACGATCAAACGCGTCGAGCGCATGAATCTCAATATCTTTTACTTTAACAACGTCGCCCGGTTTTACGACGATGCAGCGTTCTTTTGGTACACCCCAACCAACCCACAGATCCACGCAGGTTTGCGGTCCGATAAACGGAACATCGTCGGCACAGTTCTGCATGACGGCGGCAGCAACATTGACGTCAATGTGATCGTTATGATCGTGCGTGGCCAGTACGGCGTCGATCTGACGAATAGCGAAAGGATCGAGAACAAATGGCGTGGTGCGCAGGTTTGGTTGGAGCTTCTTCACGCCTGCCATACGCTGCATCTGATGGCCCGCTTTCATTAGCGGATTACCATGACTCTGCTTGCCAGTTCCGCACCAGAAGTCGACGCAGACGTTCGTCCCACCTTCCGATTTTAACCAAATTCCGGTACAGCCCAGCCACCACATAGCAAAGGTGCCCGGTGCAACCTGTTCCTGTTCGATCTCTTCGTTTAGCCAGCTACCCCACTCCGGGAACGTGCTCAGGATCCATGATTCACGCGTGATACTTTTCACTTTACTCATCGCATTTACCTTCATGTTTGTTCAAGTTGAATCAATATGTGATTTATTTTGATTAATCCTGACATTATTTTTTCATATTGGCAATGGGGTATTTTTACGCTTTGTCGGGGTTAAACAAAAGGTAATGTAATGATTTTAGGAGAGGGTTTGTGAGCGGTCATGTTTTAATTTATTGATTATATTGGTGTTAATTGATTTTTATATCTCGCTGTAATTACCCATCCAACAAATGTGGTAATTATTTGCGTACTCCATCACATTTAATCAAATTCAATCTTGTTGTGATTACTTTTGAAAATTACAGTGAGGGCACAACATCCGGGGCATGTGGAAAGCCCGGCAACTTCGTCTACTGGAGATCGTTATGGAGATCCTCTACAACATCTTTACCGTGTTCTTTAATCAGGTCATGACCAACGCTCCGCTGCTGTTGGGTATTGTGACCTGTCTCGGTTACATCCTGTTGCGTAAAAGTGTCAGCGTCATTATCAAGGGCACTATCAAAACGATCATCGGCTTTATGCTGCTGCAGGCGGGGTCTGGCATTCTCACCAGCACGTTCAAACCGGTAGTGGCGAAGATGTCCGAAGTTTACGGTATCAACGGTGCGATTTCCGATACCTACGCCTCGATGATGGCGACTATCGAACGCATGGGCGATGCCTATAGTTGGGTGGGTTATGCGGTGCTGTTAGCGCTGGCGCTGAACATTTGTTACGTGCTGCTGCGGCGGATTACCGGTATTCGTACCATCATGCTCACCGGGCATATCATGTTCCAACAGGCGGGTCTGATTGCGGTTTCCTTCTACATCTTCGGCTATTCCATGTGGACCACCATTATCTGCACGGCGGTGCTGGTGTCGCTCTACTGGGGTATCACTTCTAACATGATGTACAAGCCGACGCAGGAAGTGACCGACGGCTGCGGCTTCTCTATCGGTCACCAGCAGCAGTTTGCTTCGTGGATTGCCTATAAAGTCGCGCCGTATCTGGGCAAAAAAGAAGAGAGCGTTGAAGACCTCAAATTGCCGGGGTGGCTGAATATTTTCCACGACAACATCGTCTCGACGGCGATTGTGATGACCATTTTCTTCGGCGCGATCCTGCTCTCCTTCGGTATTGATGTGGTGCAGGCGATGGCGGGGAAAACCCACTGGACGGTCTATATCCTACAAACCGGCTTCTCGTTCGCGGTGGCTATTTTCATCATCACTCAGGGCGTGCGCATGTTTGTCGCCGAACTCTCTGAAGCCTTCAACGGCATCTCCCAACGCTTAATCCCTGGCGCGGTACTGGCTATCGACTGTGCAGCAATATATAGCTTCGCGCCGAACGCCGTGGTCTGGGGTTTTATGTGGGGCACCATCGGTCAGCTGATTGCCGTCGGTATCCTTGTTGGTTTCGGCTCCTCCATTCTGATCATCCCCGGCTTTATCCCGATGTTCTTCTCTAACGCCACCATCGGCGTGTTTGCCAACCACTTTGGCGGCTGGCGTGCGGCGCTCAAGATTTGCCTGGTGATGGGCATGATTGAAATCTTCGGCTGCGTCTGGGCGGTAAAACTGACCGGCATGAGCGCCTGGATGGGCATGGCTGACTGGTCAATTTTGGCACCGCCGATGATGCAGGGCTTCGCCTCCATTGGGCTGATTTTTATGGCCGTCATTATTGTGATTGCACTGGCTTATATGTTTTTCGCAGGGCGCTCATTGCGTGCTGAGGAAGACGCAGAAAAACAACTGGCAGAACAGTCTGCTTAATAAGGAGTTCCGATTATGACCGTACGTATTCTGGCTGTATGTGGCAATGGGCAAGGCAGTTCCATGATCATGAAAATGAAAGTGGATCAGTTTTTAACCCAGTCAAATATCGACCACACGGTGAACAGTTGCGCGGTGGGTGAATACAAAAGTGAGCTGAGCGGTGCGGATATCATCATCGCCTCCACCCATATCGCCGGTGAGATTACCGTAACCGGCAACAAATACGTGGTGGGCGTTCGCAACATGCTGTCGCCTGCTGACTTTGGTCCGAAGCTGCTGGAAGTGATCAAAGAACATTTCCCGAAGGACGTGAAGTAAGGACGCACCATGAAATTACGTGATTCGCTGGCAGAAAATAACTCCATTCTTTTGCAGGCCGACGCCAGGACCTGGCAGGAAGCGGTAAAACTGAGCGTTGACCTGCTGGTTAAGGCTGACGTGGTTGAGCCGCGTTACTACCAGGCCATCCTCGACGGCGTTGAGCAGTTTGGTCCGTACTTTGTCATTGCACCCGGCCTGGCAATGCCGCACGGGCGTCCGGAAGAGGGCGTGAAGAAAACCGGTTTTGCGCTGGTGACGCTGAAAACGCCGCTGGTGTTCAACCACGAAGATAACGACCCGGTCGATATCCTGATAACCATGGCGGCGGTCGACGCCAACACCCATCAGGAAGTGGGCATTATGCAGATCGTCAATCTGTTTGACGATGAAGCTAATTTCGATCGTTTACGTGCCTGTCGCACCGCGCAGGAAGTGCTGGATTTAATTGATAACGCCAACGCGGCGGCTGTTTAAAAGGAACACTAAAATGTCATTACCTATGTTGCAGGTTGCGCTGGATAACCAATCCATGTCTTCCGCGTATGAAACGACGCGTCTGATTGCCGATGAAGTGGACATTATCGAAGTCGGTACCATTCTTTGCGTGGCTGAGGGCGTGCGCGCAGTTCGCGATCTGAAAGCGCTGTACCCGCATAAAATCGTGCTGGCGGATGCCAAAATTGCCGATGCCGGCAAAATTCTCTCCCGCATGTGTTTTGAAGCCAACGCTGACTGGGTGACCGTTATCTGCTGTGCGGATATTAACACCACCAAGGGCGCGTTGGACGTGGCGAAAGAGTTCAACGGCGACGTGCAGATTGAGCTGACTGGCTACTGGACATGGGAGCAGGCGCAGGAGTGGCGCGATGCGGGCATCGCGCAGGTGGTGTATCACCGCAGTCGTGATGCCCAGGCTGCAGGCGTTGCCTGGGGTGAGGCGGATATCAGCGCCATCAAACGTCTGTCTGATATGGGCTTTAAAGTTACCGTAACCGGTGGTCTGGCGCTGGAAGACCTGCCGTTGTTTAAAGGTATTCCGATTCACGTGTTTATCGCCGGTCGCAGCATTCGTGACGCCGCTTCTCCGGTTGAAGCCGCGCGTCAGTTCAAACGTTCCATTGCCCAACTCTGGGGCTAAGGAGCAGCTATGCTGTCGAAACAAATTCCGCTCGGCATCTATGAAAAAGCGCTCCCCGCCGGGGAGTGCTGGATGGAACGTCTGCGGATGGCGAAAGAGCTGGGTTTTGATTTTGTGGAAATGTCGGTGGATGAAACCGACGCCCGCCTGGCGCGTCTCGACTGGAGTCGCGAACAGCGCCTGGCACTGGTAAGCGCTATTGCCGAAACCGGTGTGCGGGTGCCGTCGATGTGCCTGAGCGCTCATCGCCGCTTCCCCCTCGGCAGCGAGGATGACGCGGTTCGTAAGCAGGGTCTGGAGATTATGCGTAAAGCGATCCAGTTCGCCCAGGACGTCGGTATTCGTGTCATTCAGCTCGCGGGTTACGACGTTTACTATCAGGAAGCCAATAACGAGACGCGCCGCCGTTTTCGCGATGGGCTGAAAGAAAGCGTCGAGATGGCCAGCCGCGCGCAGGTGACGCTGGCGATGGAAATCATGGACTACCCGCTGATGAACTCGATAAGCAAAGCGCTGGGCTACGCGCACTATCTCAATAACCCGTGGTTCCAGCTTTATCCGGACATCGGCAACCTGTCGGCGTGGGATAACGACGTGCAGATGGAGCTACAAGCGGGAATCGGGCATATCGTCGCCGTGCATGTGAAAGACACCAAACCTGGCGTGTTCAAGAATGTGCCGTTTGGCGATGGGGTTGTTGATTTTGAACGCTGCTTTGAGACGCTCAAACAAAGCGGTTACTGCGGACCTTATCTGATTGAGATGTGGAGTGAAGCGTCAGACGACCCGGCGGCAGAAGTGGCGAAAGCGCGTGATTGGGTGAAAGCGCGCATGGCCAGCGCTGGTCTGGTGGAGGCTGCATAATGCAAACGCTCAAACAGCAGGTGTTCGACGCCAACATGGATTTGCCGCGTTATGGCCTCGTGACCTTTACCTGGGGTAACGTCAGCGCTATTGACCGTGAACGTGGGCTGGTGGTGATCAAGCCCAGTGGTGTCGCCTACGAACGCATGACCGTTGACGATATGGTGGTGGTCGATATGTCAGGGAAGGTGGTAGAAGGTGGCTATCGTCCTTCCTCCGATACCGCGACCCATCTGGTGCTGTATCGACGCTATCCATCGCTTGGCGGTGTGGTGCATACCCACTCCACCCACGCCACGGCCTGGGCGCAGGCGGGCCTGGCGATCCCGGCGCTGGGCACCACTCACGCGGACTACTTCTTTGGCGATATTCCTTGTACCCGGGCATTAACGGAAGAAGAAGTGCAGGGCGAGTATGAACTGAATACCGGCAAAGTGATCGTCGAAACGCTGGGCGACGCCGAGCCGCTGCATACGCCGGGCATTGTGGTATATCAGCACGGCCCGTTTGCCTGGGGCAAAGACGCCCATGATGCGGTGCATAACGCGGTGGTGATGGAAGAGGTCGCAAAGATGGCGTGGATTGCGCGCGGCATTAACCCTGACCTCAACCCCATTGATGACTACCTGATGAATAAACACTTCATGCGTAAGCACGGCCCAAACGCCTATTACGGACAGAAGTAAGAAAAATGCCCCGGAGCTAAATCTTTAAGGGGATGTTATCGGTCTGGCTCCGAGGGCGTTTTACTGCAAAAAAAGCCCCCAATCAAGGGGGCAAGTCAAACTGTGACAATGTTCTCGTTGGTTATTTCTGGGTAGCTAGCGATAAATATCCGCGCTGGCGTGCATATTTCCGTTACTGCCGGGTTCCCTGGTGAGGATCACATGGTAGTAGGTTGCGCCTTGCGCATCGGTCTCTTCATTCAGGGCCTGATTTGCTTCACTTTCAGTGGCGAAGTTATGGTTTATGTAAATCACGCCTAAGCTCTGCACATCATCCATATTCCTGGCCTGACGATGGGTAATTTCAATGGCTGCCATTGCATTTGCACTTAGCAAAAGCACAGCCAGAAGGGTCAAAACACGGGCTCGCATATGTACCTCCTCGACTGCGGTCTCTGGTTAGCTCTCTCCTGTGAGTGGATAACTTCTGATTTAATTTTAACCACAACCGACAGAGTCGATAGCGACCATTTCTGATGCAGTTGTTCAAAAAATTACCGCAAAGCCATCTTTTCTTTAATTAACAATCAGCTGATGCCTTCCGCTGCGGTTAAAAATTCCTGTTTTCCAGGCACAAGCTCTTACCAAATGGTCAATTTAATCGGATGAGCACGCCGTTTATAGTGAACTGAAAATAATATAACTTCATGATTATAAGGCAAAAACTTATGGATACTTCATTCATGGATTTCAGCTACTTCGTGATTATGTTTATGGTCGCGCTGGTGGCGGGTTTTATTAATGTGGTTTCGGGGGGCGGTGGATTTCTCTCTATTGGCGCATTGCTGATTTCCGGTTTGCCGCCGGCTAATGCGCTGGCGACCAATAAAATTCAGGCATTGGGCAGTTCACTCACCTCCGGAATTTACTTTTTGCGCCGGGGGCATATCAACGTGCAGGAACACAAGTATGTGTTTTTATCTGCCTTTATCGGTTCTGCGCTGGGCACCACACTGATTCAGTTCATTGAGCCAGATTTGCTCAAAAAGATGCTGCCAGTGCTGATTATTGCCGTCGCCGTCTACTTTATTTTTGCCCCTAACCTCAGTGAACCGAAAAGAAAGCAGCAGGTGTCTTTGTTTCTCTTTTCACTTATCGGCGGTGGGTGCGTGGGCTTTTATGATGGTTTTCTCGGCGCGGGAGCGGGTTCTTTGTATACGCTCTGCTATATCACGCTTTGGGGCTATAGCATCGATAAGGCGCAAATCCACTCCAACTTTATTAACCTGGCATCGAACATCGCTTCGATTCTGTTCTTCATTTTTGGCGGCAAAATGATTTGGTCGCTGGGGCTGGTGATGTTCGCTGGGCAGTCTCTCGGTGCGCGCCTTGGCGCCACGGTAGTGCTGACGCGCGGGAAGAAAGTCATCCGGCCGATGATTGTGATTGTCTCGATTTGCATCTGCGTCAAGATGCTGTTGGATATGTACTGATGACGGTTTGATAAATATTCATACAATCACCTTGAGTTTACCGGCTGTCGCCAGTATTATGACGCGTCATTTTTCAGCCGACCTTTAACACGTTCCTTGCCTCCATGGGCCTCGGCTGACCCAGACAGGAGGCTGAATAATCCGTAAGGAGCAATTCGATGCGTCATTACGAAATCGTTTTTATGGTCCATCCTGACCAGAGCGAACAGGTTCCGGGTATGATCGAACGCTACACTGGTGCAATCACTGCAGCAGAAGGTACGATCCACCGTCTGGAAGACTGGGGCCGCCGTCAGCTGGCTTACCCGATCAACAAACTGCACAAAGCTCACTACGTTCTGCTGAACGTTGAAGCCCCGCAGGAAGTTATCGATGAGCTGGAAACAAACTTCCGCTTCAACGATGCCGTTATCCGTAGCATGGTAATGCGTACTAAGCACGCTGTTACCGAAGCATCTCCGATGGTTAAAGCGAAAGACGAGCGTCGTGAACGTCGCGATGATTTCGCAAACGAAACCGCAGATGATGCTGAAGCTGGGGATTCTGAAGAGTAATTTCTGATGACCAACCGTCTGGTGTTATCCGGCACAGTGTGCAGGACGCCGCTTCGCAAGGTCAGCCCATCAGGAATTCCTCATTGCCAGTTCGTGCTTGAGCATCGTTCTGTGCAGGAGGAAGCCGGTTTCCACCGGCAGGCGTGGTGCCAAATGCCCGTTATTATTAGCGGACACGAAAACCAGGCCATTACTCACAGTATAACGGTCGGTAGCGCAGTAACTGTTCAGGGGTTCATTTCTTGCCACAAGGCAAAGAACGGCCTGAGCAAAATGGTTCTGCATGCCGAGCAGATTGAATTGATAGATTCTGGAGACTAGCCATATGGCACGTTATTTCCGTCGTCGCAAGTTCTGCCGTTTCACCGCGGAAGGCGTTGTTGAGATTGATTACAAAGACATCGCAACGTTGAAAAACTACATTACCGAAAGCGGTAAAATTGTCCCGAGCCGTATCACCGGTACTCGTGCAAAATACCAGCGTCAGCTGGCTCGCTGCATCAAGCGCGCTCGCTACCTGTCCCTGCTGCCGTATACCGATCGTCATCAGTAATCGGCCGCTGTCTATTAACGACTTTAAGAGGATAAGGTAATGCAAGTTATTCTGCTTGATAAAGTAGCAAACCTGGGTAGCCTGGGTGATCAGGTTAACGTTAAAGCGGGCTACGCTCGTAACTTCCTGGTACCACAGGGTAAAGCTGTTCCTGCTACCAAGAAAAACGTTGAATTCTTCGAAGCACGTCGCGCTGAACTGGAAGCCAAACTGGCTGACGTTCTGTCTGCTGCTGAAGCTCGCGCTGAGAAAATCAATGCACTGGAAACCGTAACCATCGCGTCTAAAGCTGGCGACGAAGGTAAACTGTTCGGTTCCATCGGTACTCGCGACATCGCTGACGCTGTAACTGCAGCTGGCGTTGAAGTTGCTAAGAGCGAAGTTCGTCTGCCGAACGGCGTTCTGCGTACCACTGGCGAGCACGAAGTGAGCTTCCAGGTTCACAGCGAAGTGTTTGCTAAGCTGACTGTAAACGTAGTTGCAGAATAAGTTTTTATTCTAAAAACCGCGTAAAAGCGCCGGCCTCGTGCCGGCGTTTTGCTTTTCTATCCCCCCGCTTTTCGCTCTGGCTATTCTTTATCCTTTTCGGGATAATCACAAAAATAAAACATAATTTCAAAGTGGTGATGGAATGGAACCAACGCACCAACCTCTGTTTGCGCGTAAAAATGTTGTCTATCTGAGCGCGGCGTTCTGCTGTCTGCTGTGGGGAAGCGCCTATCCGGCGATCAAAAGCGGGTATGAGATCTTCCAGATTGCCACGGATGACATTCCCTCGAAAATTGTTTTTGCCGGATATCGCTTCTTGTTTGCCGGGTTATTACTGCTGCTGCTGGCAATCGTGCAGCGTAAACCCATTGGCAGGTTAAGCCCGCGCCAGTTTGGTCAGCTTACGCTACTGGGACTGACGCAAACCTCACTGCAATACATTTTCTTTTATATCGGCCTGGCGTTCACGACGGGCGTGAAGGGCTCAATCATGAATGCCACTGGAACGTTCTTTAGCGTGCTGCTGGCCCACTTTATCTATCAGAACGACAAACTCAGCTACAACAAGACGCTGGGCTGTATTCTGGGCTTTACCGGCGTGATGGTGGTTAACTTTAGCAGCGGAATGGATTTTAGCTTTAGTCTGTTAGGGGACGGTTCGGTGGTGATGGCGGCCTTTATTCTCTCGGCGGCTACCTTATACGGCAAACGTATTTCTCAGACGGTGGACCCGACGGTGATGACGGGGTATCAATTGGGGATGGGCGGTCTGGCACTGGTTATCGGTGGCTATGCTTTTGGCGGGACGCTCACCGTACACGGATCTGCTTCTGTGGCGATCCTGGGTTACCTGACGCTGCTCTCGTCGGTGGCCTTTGCACTGTGGAGCATTTTGCTCAAATACAACCGCGTGGGGATGATCGCGCCGTTTAACTTCCTGATCCCGGTCTCTGGCGCGGTGCTGTCGTCGATTTTCCTTGGCGAGAATATCCTCGAGTGGAAATACGCGGTGGCGCTGGTGCTGGTCTGTTCGGGGATCTGGTGGGTGAATAAGGTGAGTAAAGTTAACAAACCGCAAAATGCCTGATGGCGCTTACGCTTATCAGGCCTACGCGTGTGCCGGGAAGCTACCCGGCACCTGTATTACCGAGCGCGAATAAAACTGCCGTTAGGCTGGCGGGTGAACAACACCTGCTGACCATTGCCGGTATCGATGGTTAGCCCCGTTACCACACCATTGGCATTTTGCCGGATCTGAATCATCTGGCCGTCTTTCAGGTTGCTCAGCGGTTTTCCTGCGCCTTCAACCTGCGCCATTGCATACACATCGGTCGGCGGAAGATTGTGGTCACGGAATACCTGGGCCAGCGTTTTACCGGAGTCTACGCGGTAGGTACGCCACTGCTGTTCAATCCCGCTATCCTGCTGAAAAGGCTGAGTCTGAGGTTGGGATTGTGGAGCTTGCGGCTGCGCGTCTGGATCGCCTTCCTGGATAGGTTCTGGTGCGACCGGTGCCATCTGCCCCGGATCGTTTTGCGGGGCGACCAGCTGCGCCTGAAGCTGAGCTTCGGTTGGCGGCTGTGACTGCGACTGCAAATCCAGTTGGGCATCACGTGTGACTGCGGGAGTATCGCTGGTGTCACTGGAAGGGAGCAGGAAACCTATCACCAGCACGATGGCGGCAGCAATAATGCCGCGGCGATGCATAGGCGGTAGCGGGTCCATAATGCGAAAATTGTCCGGTGCATGCCAGATTTTCGCCAGGGTTGGTTTTAATTCAAAGCGCCCGGGCATGGCTTTCCTCCTGCTCCGCGTCTCGTTCCTCGATCATAGAGTATAGATGGCTAACGCTATGATGTTCGTCATATAACCCGCTTTCGTGACGTCAACGCGGGATATTCCTATTGTTTATGTTTCCTCGCGATTTGTCATCTGTTCCCGAGACAAAGTTTTACCGGATGCGGCATGGCTGATATGCTGCCCGCTACTTTACATCCGATGAAAGGAAATATGATGGCTAACCCGACTTTTGACACTATCGAAGCGCAAGCAAGCTACGGCATTGGTTTGCAGGTAGGACAACAGCTGAGCGAATCCGGACTGGAAGGACTGTTGCCTGAAGCGCTGGTAGCGGGTATCGCTGACGCGCTGGAAGGTAAGCACCCGGCAGTGCCGGTTGATGTTGTGCATCGTGCACTGCGTGAAATCCACGAGCGCGCTGATGCAGTACGTCGCGAGCGTTTCCAGGCTATGGCCGCTGATGGTGTCAAATATCTGGAAGAAAACCGTGAGAAAGACGGTGTGAACAGCACTGAATCTGGTCTGCAGTTCCGCGTTCTGACGCAGGGCGAAGGTGCTATCCCGGCACGTACCGACCATGTTCGCGTGCACTACACCGGTAAACTGATCGACGGTACCGTATTCGACAGCTCCGTTGCCCGTGGCGAACCGGCAGAATTCCCGGTTAACGGCGTGATCCCTGGCTGGATTGAAGCACTGACCCTGATGCCGGTGGGTTCCAAATGGGAACTGACTATTCCTCAGGAACTGGCTTACGGCGAGCGTGGCGCTGGCGCGTCCATTCCTCCGTTCAGCACGCTGGTATTTGACGTTGAGCTGCTCGAAATCCTGTAAGCAGTGATTTCTGTTCCCCTCAGCGCTGAGGGGAACAGAAAAGTAGCGTGAAAAGCTATAGTTACACCGATGTCGATATTTTATCTTGCAAATCTCGCGCTTGCGCGTATTTTTGTGAGCTAATTCGCGCTATCAGAGTGATATGACACTCACTTTAAACATAAAATTAACATTATATCTAAATCTTAGTATTCATCCCGCCAATTCTTACCTAATATCGATGAGTCCTGATAACAGGATCGTCGTATCATAGACACACCAAAGGCCGCAGAGCCCGAACAACACAGACAGGTACAGGAAGAAAAAAACATGGTAGATCAGGTAAAAGTCGAAGCCGTTGAAGAAGCTTCGTCTGAACAGTCGCTACGGCGCAATCTCACAAACCGTCATATTCAACTTATTGCCATTGGTGGCGCTATTGGTACCGGCCTGTTTATGGGCTCCGGGAAAACCATCAGCCTCGCCGGGCCGTCGATCATCTTCGTTTATATGATCATCGGTTTTATGCTGTTTTTCGTGATGCGTGCAATGGGTGAATTGCTGCTCTCGAATCTCGAATACAAATCTTTTAGTGATTTCGCCTCCGACCTGCTCGGCCCGTGGGCTGGGTATTTTACCGGCTGGACCTACTGGTTTTGCTGGGTAGTGACTGGGATGGCGGATGTCGTTGCCATTACCGCGTATGCGCAATTCTGGTTCCCTGGACTATCCGACTGGGTGGCATCGCTGGCGGTGATTGTCCTGCTGTTGGGTCTCAACCTCGCCACCGTGAAAATGTTTGGTGAGATGGAGTTCTGGTTTGCGATGATCAAAATCGTCGCTATCGTCGGCCTGATTGTGGTTGGCCTGGTGATGGTGCTGACGCACTTCCAGTCACCTACCGGCGTTCAGGCGTCGTTCACCCACTTGTGGAATGACGGCGGCTGGTTCCCGAAAGGTCTGAGCGGTTTCTTTGCCGGCTTCCAGATTGCGGTATTCGCATTCGTGGGTATTGAACTGGTAGGGACGACGGCTGCGGAAACCAAAGATCCGGAAAAATCCCTGCCGCGCGCCATTAACTCGATTCCAATCCGTATCATCATGTTCTACGTTTTTGCGCTGATCGTGATTATGTCCGTCACGCCGTGGGGTTCGGTGGTTCCAACCAAGAGCCCGTTTGTTGAACTGTTCGTTCTGGTTGGTCTGCCGGCAGCGGCGAGCTTGATTAACTTTGTGGTTCTGACGTCTGCGGCCTCTTCCGCGAACAGCGGCGTGTTCTCGACCAGCCGTATGTTGTTCGGTCTGGCGCAGGAAGGCGTGGCGCCGAAAGCATTTGCTAAGCTGTCCAAACGTGCCGTTCCGGCTAAAGGTTTAACCTTCTCCTGTATCTGCCTGCTGGGCGGCGTGGTGATGTTGTACGTTAACCCAAGCGTGATCGGTGCGTTCACCATGATCACCACCGTTTCGGCGATTCTGTTCATGTTTGTCTGGACCATCATTCTTTGCTCGTACCTGGTGTACCGCAAACAGCGTCCGCATCTGCATGAAAAGTCGATCTACAAAATGCCGTTAGGCAAGGTGATGTGCTGGGTGTGCATGGCATTCTTCGTCTTCGTACTGGTACTGCTGACGCTGGAAGAGGACACCCGTCAGGCGCTGATCGTCACGCCGCTGTGGTTCATTGCGTTGGGGCTGGGCTGGTTGTTTATCGGTAAGAAACGTATGGCCGGCGTGCGTTAATAAAAAAAGAGCCGCAATGCGGCTCTAATATCCATAAATCAGGGCGCTCTCAGGCGCCTTTATTTATTCACCAGCGAGGGCACGCGGGAACAACACATTGTTTTCCAGACTGATGTGTTCCATCAGGTCGTCGATCATTTCGTTAATGCCGTTATACATGGCTTTCCAGGTGGTGCAGGCTTCCGGTGGCGGCGTCACGTTTTGGGTGATGTGCTTGATCACTTCGACCAGTTCACCGGCATCGTCATGCTCGCTTTCCATCACGCTGATTGGCCCCATCGCCTGGCTACCCATTCCCTGTTTAATCATCGGGAACAGGATCTGCTCTTCTTTCATCATGTGGCTGGAGAGTTCGTCGTGTAGCATGGTCAGGTTTTTCGCCAGACCGCGCGGTACGTTTGGCTTGTCTGCGTGCACGCGTTCAACTTTGGTGGCCTGCAGGATCAGTTCTGGTAGCTGTTCGCGATGGCGGTCATGGTAACGCACAACGATATGGTCAATGATTTCTGCCAGTGCCACAGTGCGCCAGTCTTTTTCCAGCGGCTGCTCAGCCAGTTTTGCCAGTTCGGCTTCGATAGCCTCGACATCCAGCTCTTTACGTGCGGCAGCGCGTGCCAGCGTTTGCTTACCACCGCAGCAGTAATCCATATCGTATTTACGAAACAGTGCCGAAGCGCGAGGAATAGAGAGCGCCAGTTCACCTAAGGGTTGATCGCGATAAGACATAGCCGTTACCTCATTCTCAATAATATAAGATGTATTTTAAATGCAGCTTATGATGAAGGATATACCCCTTTCGAGGTGGGGGGATTTGTGATGGCTGTCACGAAAATTTCTTATATCGTTAACATGCTGAATCTTATTGAAAAGGCGTAAAACGGCGAAAAAAGCCGCGTCAGAAGATTAAATAAGCGGGCGTGGCTGCCGATAGTTAGACCTCAGACAATACCTGCATAATTAAAAGGCAACAGATGTTCAAACGAATCAAAGTGATAACCTTACTTATCACCGTGTTACTTTCCCTGGGCGCGATGCAGCTCATTTCCGCAGGCGTCTTTATTGGCGCACTCAACAATGATAAGCAAAATTTTAATGTGTCTCAGCTTTCCAGCCAGAACGTGGCCGAGTTTACCGATGCGTGGATTAGCCTGAACCAGGCGCGCGTTACGCTCAACCGGGGCATGCTGCGTCTGCAGGGCACGATGGCAAGCGAGGTTAACGGGGGGCAGTTAAAAGAGCTGGTGAGTACGGCGAACCGTCTGCTGGCGGAAGCGAAAGATCATTACGATAAATACTACGCACTGCCGGAAACGCCGGGTCTGGATGAACATCTGGCCGACCGACTGGAAGAGCAATACGGCATTTATTCGACAACCCTTGCCAAAATGAACGCGCTGCTGGCCGAAGGTAAGCTGGAAGAGATGTTCAAACAAAATGCCGAACAAAAACAGACGGCAATGCAGAGCGTCTATCAGGAATGGCGTGCGGCACAATCCGCGCTGGCAAGTACGGGCGTGCAGGATAACGAGAATGACTACCAGAAGATTATCTGGCTGCTGTCCGCCGTAATGCTGATTGTGGTAACGGTGATTGTTGTTAGCTGGATAGCTATGCAGCGCGTGCTGTTGAAGCCACTGCGTGAGGTGATGGAACATATCCGGCATATCGCCGCCGGTGACCTGACCCACAGCATCAGCGCTGACGGCAGTAATGAAATGGCGCTGCTGGCGCGTAACGTCCGTGACATGCAGCAATCGCTGGCGAACACGGTTAGCGTGGTACGCGACGGGGCGGATACCATCTACACCGGAGCGGGTGAAATCGCGGCGGGCAGTAACGATCTCTCTTCTCGTACCGAACAGCAGGCCGCATCGCTGGAAGAAACTGCTGCCAGCATGGAGCAGCTTACTGCCACCGTGAAGCAGAATGCGGATAACGCACGGCAGGCGACCAGCCTGGCAAAAAATGCCTCGCAAACGGCGCAGAAGGGTGGAACGGTCGTCGATGGCGTGGTGCGCACGATGGATGAAATTGCCACCAGTTCCAGCAAAATCGCGCAAATTACCAATGTTATCGACGGTATTGCCTTCCAGACCAACATTCTGGCGCTGAACGCGGCGGTAGAAGCGGCACGTGCCGGTGAACAGGGACGTGGTTTTGCGGTGGTCGCAGGCGAAGTGCGTACGCTGGCGCAGCGCAGCGCGCAGGCGGCGAAAGAGATTAAGGCGCTGATTGATGATTCCGGTAATCGGGTCAACGCCGGTACGGCGCTGGTACATGAAGCGGGCGAAACGATGGCGGAGATCGTCAGCGCCGTGACCCGCGTGACGGATATCATGGGCGAGATTGCCTCCGCTTCTGATGAACAGAGCCGAGGTATCGATCAGGTTGGTCAGGCGGTTGCCGAGATGGATCGTGTGACGCAGCAAAATGCCTCGCTGGTGGAAGAATCCGCGTCAGCGGCAGCCGCGCTCGAAGAGCAGGCCGCGCGGTTGAATCAAACGGTAGCGGTGTTTAAAGTCTCGCGTGGGATGGCGGCGTAACCGGCTGATCCCGTAGGCCGAAACAGCGCAGCGCCATCCGGCGTTATTACGACGGAGAAACCACGACGACGCTCGGTTTCTCCGGTTTGGCCCGGACTGCCACCACCACCCCAACAACTAATAATGCAATGCCGCTCAGGGTTAGCACTGGCGGCATTTCATGGCGCAGCATAAAGGTGTACAGCAGCCCCGCCAGCGTCTCGAACACAATCAGCGGCCCGAGGATCACCGTCGGCAGCTTCTGACTGGCAATGTTCCAGCACAATGCCCCTACCCACGAACACAGCACCGCGATGGCCACCATCAGGCCGATAAACACATCTGGGCGCGGGCCAAAGGGCAGGGAGAACTCCGGTGTTTGCCCATGCAGCCACAGGCAGGCCGCAATGTAGCCGAGCAGAGAAACGGGTAGCGTTACCAGCGCCTGGGCGGTCGCCCACATCATCGGATGCTTATCGGGGTTTTCGCGCAGCCAGCGGGCATTGCGCAGCGCATACCACGCCCAGCACACCACGGAAACCAGCGCCAGCGCGATGCCTGAACCATAGCGCCAACCGCTAAAGTCGGGGAGGCCCTGATTCAACTCAGAAATATTCACGCACAGCAGACCAATACCAATCAACACCAGCGCCGGGGCTAAGCGCCACCAGGATAATTTACCGTCACGCTGGCTATAGAGCAGGTTAGCGAAGACCGGGATGACCACCGGCAATGTGCCGATGATCATCGTCGAGACCGGCGCGCCGGTGCGCTGAATGGCGCTGGCCAGGCACAGGTAATAGATCAGGTTGCCCATCATGGTGAGTGCCAGTGCGGTTCCCCAGTCTTTGCGCGCCAGCTGGCGCAGGCGCCCGCGACCCAGCCAGGCCAGCGGCAGGGCAATTAGCCCCAGCGCCAGGTAGCGCCCCATCGACTGCAAAACCGCAGGGTATTCCGGTACGATCAACGGCCCGACAAAAATAAGTCCCCACATCAACCCCGCCAGCAGGGCGTACAGTACACCGCTAATCATTTTGACATCCACATCATTGAATATTGCGCAGAGTGTAGGCAGGGAACACGCCGCTGTATTGTATGAGATTGTGCATTAGCGCGAAAAAACCTGCTTCTGATAACGTACCGGCGTAATACCGTAGCGATGAGTAAACGCGCGGGTGAGATGTGACTGATCGGTCAGGCCAGTTGCCGCGGCAACGTCGGCGGCGGGCATGCCGTGCGTGAGAAAACCTTTGGCACGCCACAGGCGGACAGCCATCAGCATCTGATGCGGCGTGACGTGAAAGTGCAATTTGAACTGGCGCTGAAAATGCCAGGGACTGAGCGATGCCACGCGCGCCAGTTCGTCGAGCGTTACCGGGTGCATGTAATTATCGTGCAGATACTCGCGCACGCGTTCAAAACGATGCGCGCCTTCCGGCGATATCGGCGCATGGCGAGCCAGCGGCTGGAACGTATCGATCAGATCGAGCAGTAATCCTTTTTGCGCCAGCGGATCGTCGGTATTCCACATCCCATGGATCAGCGAACAGATCTGACGTGAACGTTGCGGATCGTGGCGCGTGACGTCATGAAACCACCAGTGGCGGATCCCGGTGATCTCTTGCAGAAGATCGGGCTCAAGATAGATCATCCGGTAGCGCCAGCCGTCGGCGGTTTCGGCTTCGCCGGTATGCAGCTCATCGGGATTCATGGTGACGACGGAGTGGGTCGGGGCAACGTACTGCGTGCCCCGATAGCGAAAACGTTCCGCACCGGCTTCGATCGCGCCAATGCCAAACGCTTCGTGGGTATGAGGCTCAAAGGCGTAACGCGAGATGTGCGCATGATACAGCTCAACGCCCGGCACCTGCGCCAGATGGCGAAAGCGGGCACTGTCTTTCTCATCAATAAACTGCTCAGGTACACCTTGCACGTTTTCTCTCCCCACGCATCATCCTGTCATTATCAGAGAGGATGCGCGAGGATGCCACCGTAATTAACCAAATTTTAACAGTTATACTATGCCGTTGACGCTGTCAGCCAGCGATGTGGTTGAGCGGCCAATCAGTTTGCTCAGCGTACGGCTGTCGTCAAACAGACCACCTTTTGAAGCACCGATGTCAGAGTCGGCCAGCATATCCGCCAGTCCGGCAGGCAGACCAAATCCTTTTAACGCGGCGGCAAAATCAGCCTCGCTCAGGTTCTGATACACCACTTTTTTGCCACTCTGTTGGGCCAGTTCGGCGGCCAGCTGGCTCAGCGTCCAGCCCTCGTCGCCCGCCAGCTCGTAGATTTTACCGGCATGACCGTCTTCGCTGATGACGCGCGCGGCGGCGGCGGCGTAATCGGCACGGGTCGCCGAGGCGATTTTGCCGTCACCCATCGCACCAATGAACACGCCGTGCTCGAGGGCGGCTGGCGCGCTGGCGAGATAGTTTTCGGTGTACCAGCCGTTGCGCAGCAGCGCGTAATCAATACCGGATTCGGCCAGCATCTTCTCGGTTGCCACGTGCTCATCGGCCAGCCCCAAAGGGGATGTGTCGGCATGCAGCAGGCTGGTGTACGCGATGAATTTCACATGCGCGGATTTCGCTGCGTTAATTACGTTGCGATGCTGCGGGGTACGTTGCCCGACTTCACTCGACGAGATCAGCAGCAACTTATCGACCCCCTGCAAAGCGGCGGTGAAGGCGGCTTCGTCGGTGTAATCGGCCTGACGGACGGTAACGCCCTGCTGGCTAAGCGCCGCCGCTTTGCCAGGGTTGCGCACAATCGCCACAATCTGGCTGGCAGGAATGGTTTTCAGCAGACTTTCAATAACATGTTGGCCCAGTTGGCCAGTAGCGCCGGTAATTGCGATCATAGGGTGACTCCTCGGTATTGGTCTTGTGTTTACTCACGCTAACATCTAAACTTACTTTTAGTAAGTACATACAAAAAGGTAAGTATGAAAATGACCACATCAACGCTTTCTCAGCAGCTACGCGACGGCAATTTGTTCGCCGAGCAGTGCCCCTCCCGCGAGGTGTTAAAACACGTCACCAGCCGTTGGGGGGTGTTGATTCTGGTGGCGCTGCGCGACGGTACGCACCGGTTCAGCGATTTACGCCGTAAGATGGGCGGCGTCAGTGAAAAGATGCTGGCGCAATCCTTACAGGCGCTGGAGCAGGACGGGTTTATTAACCGGGTATCGTACCCGGTGGTACCGCCGCACGTGGAGTATAGCCTGACGCCGTTGGGTGAGCAGGTGAGCGATAAAGTCGCCGCGCTGGCGGACTGGATAGAAATGAATTTGCCGCAGGTGCTGGCGCAGCGGGAAGAGCGGGCGGCGTGAGGTATTGCCGGATGAGCGAACCATCATCCGGCAATCATGTTACTTACTTAAATCCAACTGATAAATCGCAAAGCCGATGTCATCGGTGGCGACTTTCTTCAGCGGATACTGGCCTTTCTCTTTAATAAACGCGGCGGCTTTTTCGGACGGCGAGGTTTCAAAGCGAATATCCAGCGGCGTATCGCTGTGAATCGGCGCCAGACGCCAGTTGTTATCCGCCGCCGGATGAATTTCACCGGCGCGCTTCGTCTCGGCACCTATCCACGCGGCCAGCACCGAGCGGTTTTCATCCGGTGATGCAAACGCGATGTGGCTATCACCAGTTCCGGCAAACTTACCGCCGTAGGCGCGATAGTTATTGGTCGCGACCAGGAAGGTGGCATTCGGGTCGATCGGTTTACCTTTAAAGGTCAGATTTTTAATACGTTCCGCTTGCGGGTTTACCGTCTGGCATTCGCCGTCGTAGCGGGCGGGCTGCGAAACATCAATCTGATAATTCACACCGTCAATTACGTCGAAATTATAGGTACGGAAATCGTCCCAGTTAATCAGCGACTGCGGTTTGCTGCTGTGAATATCAATCTGATTAAACTGTCCGGCGGAACATTCCAGCCACTCTTTCACCTCTTTGCCGCTGGCTTTTACCACCACCAGGGTATTGGGATAAAGGTACAGATCGGCGGCGTTACGGAAGGTAAGCTGACCTTTTTCGACTTCAACAAAGCTGGCCGGATCGTTCTTACGACCGCCCACTTTAAACGGCGCGGCGGCGGAAAGCACCGGCAGCTTCGCCAGGTCCGGATCGCCCTGGATAAAGTGTTCCACATAGGCTTTCTGCGCGTTGTTCACCACCTGCACGGTTGGATCGTCCTGCACCAGCGCCAGATAGCTGTACATATTGTCGGCTGATTTACCGATAGGCTTACTGACGAACTCGCGCGTAGCGTCGTGATCGGCTTTCAGGATTTCAACGATTTTCTTATCTTCAGCGGCCAGTGGTTTTTTCGCCGCCGCGTCATAAATCGGACGTGCTTCGGCCTTCGCCTGGGTAACTTGCCATTTCCCGCTGTCGTTATTCAGTACCAGATCGACCACGCCCAGATGATCGCCCCACATGCCCGGCATCACCGCCGGAACGCCGTTCAGCGTACCTTTAGTGATATCCGCGCCTTTGATGTTGGCAAAGTCTTTCCCGGGGAAGACGGCGTGAGCATGACCAAACATGATGGCATCGACGCCCGGTACTTCGCTGAGGTAATACACGGAGTTTTCTGCCATGGCCTGATACGGGTCGGCAGAAAGGCCGGAGTGAGCAACCACCACCACCACATCCGCGCCTTTGGCCCGCATTTCCGGCACGTACTTACGTGCGGTTTCGGTGATGTCATTCACCGTTACTTTGCCGCTGAGATTGGCTTTATCCCAGGTCATGATTTGCGGCGGTACAAAGCCGATGTAGCCAATTTTAAGCGTCTGCTTGTTACCCTCTTTGTCGACAACTTCAGTGTCTTTAATCAGATAAGGGGTAAACAGCGGCTTTTTAGTCTTAACGTCGATGATATTGGCGTTAACGTAGGGGAACTTCGCGCCCGCGAGCGCCTTGTGCAGATATTCCAGGCCGTAGTTAAATTCATGGTTACCGAGGTTACCGACCGCGTAATCCAGCGTGTTCAGCGCCTTATATACAGGGTGCGTTTCGCCAGCTTTCAGTCCTTTCGCCGCCATGTAATCCCCGAGCGGGCTGCCCTGAATCAGATCGCCGTTATCCACCAGTACGCTGTTTTTGACTTCACTTCTGGCGGCATTAATCAAACTTGCCGTACGTACCAGACCGAATTTTTCCGTTGGCGTATCTTTGTAATAATCGAAATCCATCATGTTGCTATGCAAATCAGTGGTTTCCATTATGCGCAGATCGACGGTTGAGGCATTCACGCTGGCAGCTATCAGTGTGGCCAGAAGCGTTGCACTAAACTTAATCATCAGGGGCATCCTTTTTAGAACCAGGCCACAAAAGAAAATGTATATAAATCTTCTTGCTTACAGAATTGTGAATCATGCCATGAATATAGCGTTTGAAACCGCAGGCGCTATCACAGTTGGCGGATCCTCTGACGATCGGGTATAAGTAAAACAACGAGTTAACACCACGACATAAACGAGGTGGAGAATGCTAGAACATGTATGCCAGCTTGCACGGAACGCGGGCGATGCCATTATGCAGGTCTACGATGGAATCAAACCGATAGAAATCACCAGCAAGCAGGATGATTCTCCGGTCACGGCGGCGGATATTGCCGCGCACACGGTGATCCTCGAAGGGTTACAGGCGCTGACGCCAGATATTCCGGTTCTGTCGGAAGAGGATCCTCCTGGCTGGGATGTCCGTCAGCACTGGCAGCGCTACTGGCTGGTTGATCCGCTGGACGGTACCAAAGAGTTCATCAAGCGTAACGGTGAATTTACCGTAAACATTGCGCTGATTGAGAAAGGAAAGCCGGTACTGGGCGTGGTGTATGCGCCGGTAATGAAGGTGATGTACTGCGCGGCGGAAGGCAAAGCGTGGAAAGAAGAGTGCGGCGTGCGCAAACCAATCCAGGTACGCGACGCGCGTCCACCGCTGGTGGTGATCAGCCGCTCGCACGCCGACAACGAGCTAAAAGAGTATCTGCAGCAACTTGGTGAACACCAGACCACGTCGATTGGTTCATCGCTGAAGTTCTGCCTGGTGGCGGAAGGGCAGGCGCAGCTGTACCCGCGCTTTGGACCGACCAACGTCTGGGACACCGCAGCAGGCCACGCCGTTGCCGCCGCAGCCGGAGCGCACGTTCACGACTGGCAGGGGAAACCCCTGGATTACACCCCGCGTGAATCGTTCCTTAACCCCGGCTTCCGGGTTTCTATTTACTAAGCAATTTGTGCAGCAGAGCGACGACCTGCTGCACCTCTTCCTGCGTTAATGCCCCGTCTTTGGCCCACTGAACGCGACCGTCCTTGTCGAGTACCGCGATGGCTGAGCTCTCTTCGTCCAGTTGCCAGGCTTTACGTGCGATGCCGTCGCTGTCGACAATAAATTGTGACCACGGGTAGAGCTTCTTATTGCTCTCCAGACTGCTGCGCACAAACATGCCGGAGCCAGGGATAGCATCATCCGTGTTAACGATGGTGGTGGTCTGGTACTTGTCGTGCGGCAGGTTGGCCGCTTTGATGGCCTCAATCAATGTGGCGTTTTTCTCTTTTGCCGAGGTGCGTCCGGCGATGTGCTGCACAATACGAACTTTCCCCGGCAGCTGCGCGCTATTCCAGCTTTTATAGCTAAACTTATCGTTATCAAGAATCAGTTCGCCGCGATCGGCGATCCCCACCGGCGGCACGCGCTGGTTGGTTTCAAACTTATGTGCAGAGGCTATCATCGGCAGCAACAGGCACGACAGCGCCAGCAGTTTATGTAAGGTCATGGTGTTTCCTTCTATTTTTATTTTGCAGGTGATCCGACCACTTGGGTCTGGAATTTAATCATATGTGCGAATGATGGTTTTTCCCGCAAGCGCGATGCCAGTTTGCGGACGGGCGCACAAATCCTGCAAAAAATGAAGGCTTATACTGAGGACAGCGAATCGATGAAAAGATAATTCTGAATAATTGTAACCGGAAGGTAAATAAACTTATACACGCTGGAAACAACGTAGAGATAGTCTATAGTCATATGGCATTAAAATTTGCGCCTGAGGATTGTCGGACCGATTGTGGTACCGCAAAGGCGTAATGCTCAGCAGGAGAAACAATGAAAATTTTCCAACGATACAACCCGCTGCAGGTGGCGAAGTACGTGAAGATCCTGTTTCGTGGACGGTTATATATCAAGGATGTAGGCGCTTTTGAATTTGATAAGGGTAAGATTCTTATCCCAAAAGTGAAGGACAAACAGCACTTTTCTGTGATGTCCGAAGTTAACCGTCAGGTCATGCGTCTGCAAACTGAGATGGCGTGATCAAAGTGCTATGCGGTAGTTTAAGTGGTATATAAAAAACGGCTCCTGTAACAGGAGCCGTTGATGTTTTCAGGCCAGCAAACTTATGCCGCGCCTTCTTCTTTCGCATCCGGTAGCTTCGGCACCAGAACGGTGGGCTTGCTGTCCAGACGTGTTACCAGCAGCTGATCGATCTTGTAGTTATCGATGTCCACCACTTCAAATTTATAACCGGAGTACTTCACCGAGTCGGTACGTTTCGGGATTTTACGCAGCATGAACATCATGAAACCACCGATGGTTTCATAGTTGCCGGACTGCGGAAACTCGTCGATATCCAGTACGCGCATCACGTCATCAATTGGCGTACCGCCGTCGATAAGCCAGGAATTCTCGTCACGCGCCACAATCTGCTCTTCCAGACCCTGGCCGACTAAGTCACCCATCAGCGTGGTCATCACGTCGTTAAGCGTGATAATGCCTACTACCAGCGCGTACTCGTTCATGATAACGGCAAAGTCTTCACCTGCTGTTTTAAAGCTTTCCAGCGCCTCAGACAGCGTCAGTGTATCCGGGACAATCAGCGTATTGCGGATCTGCACGCCGCTGTTCAGCGCCATGCTTTGGTTTGCCAGCACGCGGTTCAGCAGATCTTTGGAATCGACATAACCAATAATGTGGTCGATATCTTCGTTACACACCAGAAACTTGGAGTGCGGATGTTCCGCTACCTTGTTCTTCAGACTCTGCTCGTCTTCGTGCAGATCGAACCAGATAACGTTCTCACGTGATGTCATCGAAGACGGTACGGTACGCGATTCCAGTTCGAACACGTTTTCAATCAGCTCATGTTCCTGCTTACGCAAAACACCCGCCAGCGCGCCTGCTTCAAATACGGCATAGATGTCATCGGAGGTGATGTCATCTTTGCGCACCATCGGGATCTTGAACAGCCGGAAAATACTGTTCGCCAGCCCATTGAAGAACCACACTAATGGACGAAACACCATCAAACAGAAGCGCATCGGGTTGATGATGCGCAAAGCCACAGTTTCTGGCGCAATCATACCGATGCGTTTCGGGGTTAAATCCGCGAACAGGATGAACAGGCCAGTAACCAGCGAGAACGAAAGAATGAAGCTCAGTTGTTCGGAAAGCTCTGGGGCTAAGTACTTCGAGAAAAGGCCGTAAAAGACCGGAGAAAACGCCGCATCACCCACAATACCGCCGAGAATAGCGACGGCGTTAAGGCCAATTTGCACGACGGTGAAGAACATGCCGGGGTTTTCCTGCATCTTCATTACGCGTTGCGCATTGATGTTGCCTTCATCGGCAAGTAGCTTAAGTTTGATTTTGCGTGAAGCGGCAAGCGAGATCTCGGATATCGAGAAAAACGCACTCACGGCGATCAGGCAGAGAATGACTAAAATACTGTTTAACATATCTTATCTGACCGTTCTGGCCAGATCCTCGGAAGGGATAAATTGATAAATCCGTGTGAAATACACATTGAAAACCGGTCCGAAGGGAGTGGACCGGCAATTTCAGAAGCTAGTATAGCGTAAGGTACTGTAAAGTCGCCAGAGGAGCTTTTTTGGCCTTATTCTGCTGCGTTAAGTCTGCGAACCATCTGCATCTCTTTTTCGCTATAGGGCGACCCATCCGGTTTCAGCACATCATGAAACCATAGCTGCGCGGTATTGTCGCTGAGAGGGATATCCGGCCACGGTAACCAGGTTTGCGTTTTACCCTGCACCAGCCCCCAGTGGTAACTGGAGACACGTTGGGCGCTAAACAGCGGCAACTGTTCTTCTATTCGGCTATCAACATGGCGTGCCAGCCACTCGGTACAAAAGAGCGGTCTGCCAAATTCAGCAAGCGTTGACAAAAGAGACAGTTGGCCTGGGGTATCTACGTAAGCATGGTAGCTAATCACATCGGAAAGTCGCAGTGCAGCTATATCAACAGGATGGGTAAACGCACTCCCACAGGCCGTACGATCGTCAATATGCCAGGCGGCTACGGTCAATGGCTGAGAGGGTGACTCCTGTCGTGCCCAGCCAAACAGGTGGGTCATCAGGGTTAAGGCGTAAATCTCCAGCCTGTCGTCATAGCGGGCAAATTCGCCGGTATGACAAAAAATCCCGCCGTTACCCGGTTCATTATATAAATCCCAGACGCTTATCCGTGTGTCATGACGAAAGTAACGGATGATATCGCGGACGTAGGCTTCAATGTGCGGCCAACAGGTTCTGTCCATCACGCAGGCCCTTCCCGGACTGCCTGCCGCCTGGCTATTGTGTACGCCGGGGACCGGGGCTTTTTGCTGACCGATAAACGGCTCATCGCCGGAAAAGGCGCAGTCGTCGAGCAGCGTCAGCATCACTTTGATGCCGCAGGCGTGCGCTATGCTCAGAAATGTCTCGATACGGTCAATCAGGCCAGCGCGGTCATGCTGCCAGACGGTAAACGGTAAGTTTGTCCGCAGCTGGTTATAGCCATACAGGCTGGCCCAGTGAAGTTCCTGTTCGATGGTGCTGATATCGAAACTCTCGGCTTGCCACATTTCGAGCCAGTTGACCGCGGTGCGCGGTAAATAGTTAAAACCGCAGCCCCAGGGTTGCTGTTGATACCAGCGCTGTGCCTGGGTTTTGCTCCAGGGTTGATACATGATGCGCTCCTTATTCTGCATCAGAGAGACTGACGCGTCCCGTTGCCCGCTGCGTGGCGCTGCCACCCCAGACTTCATCGTATTCGTAGCCGGTGAGCTGTTTGATCACTACCCGGGTTTCCTCATCGCAGTCGCGATAGTTGCCACCCAGCTTGCGGCGCGCGATCTCTTTGAGCAGGACTTTGTGCGTTTCACGTGTGAGTTTGAACTTGTAGGTGGCGTAAAAACTCACCGCCAGTAGCGCCGCGGTAGCAAAGATCATCAATCCGATAATGGCGTGCAGCGCCATTTCAGGCTGAGCGCCGCTGCCTTTTACAAAGCCCGACTCCTCCAGCACCATGCCAATCAGCAGGATGGCGATGGCCACGGTGCTCTTGCGGGTGAGCACCATCACGCCTGCAAAAATGCCTTCGCGACGCTGCTGGGTAACCATCTCATCGATATCAGGAATAAAGCTGTAGATATTCCATGGGATATAGTAGAGACCGGAACGCGCCATGCCGAGTAGAATAAATACCGCAGAGAATAAAATATTGGATACCTGGGTTTCAGTGTAATAAATAACAAATAAAAATAGTAATACGCTGAATATACAGCTGTAAGAGATTCGTAGTGCGGCGGATGGCGTTATATTGAGTTTGTTCAGTAATAGCATAAATCCATAGGTGCCAAACACGGAAGCAAAGGCGGCAATGCTTAGCCAGCCGGAAACGGAGGCGGCATCCTGACTTAAACAATACACCACATAATAGGTGAATACCGAGCCGAACACATCCATGGCGGTAAATGAGAAAATATAAATAATGATATGCAGGCGAAATGCCCGGATCCTGAAAGAAGAACAGAGATCGAGTATCAAATATTTAAGGTGATTCAGTAGGCCGCTATTACGTTGCAAGTCGGTTTTAAACGATTCTTCCTGTACATCTTTGGCTTCCCATGTGCAGCGCCAGGTAATAAACACGGCGATACAGAAAACCACGGAAAATATCAGCCCGGTGAGTGTATAGGTAAACGGATTATCTTTGCCGGTAAACTGCATCAGGATACCCGGTACTGAGACGGCCAGAAAGCCGCCCAACTGCGAGCAGATCATGCGCACGCCGGAGAGGCGGCTGCGCTCTTCGTAGCGGTTGGTCATCTCTGCGGCCAGGGTTTCCCACGGCACCAGTACCATGGCAGACAGCAACTCAATCGATAAATAGGTTCCCAGGTAATACCAGTATCCCATATCAGTTAGCCACAGCAGCGCATAGAGAAACATTAACGGCGAACTGAGTAATAAAAAGAAGCGACGACGGCCAAATCTTCGACCCAGCCACGTGTCGCCAAAGTTATCGGTGATATAACCCATAATTGGGCTGAGCAGTGCATCAATTACGCGGGCAATAGCAAATATTGAGCCTGCTTCCAGCACGCTTAAACCGCAGTAGGTTGTGTAAAAAAATAAAAGCCAGGTTCCGATAATGGCGAAAGCACCGCCGCCAAATAAATCAGTAATGCCATAGCCGATCGCTACACCATAACTGACTCTGCGTTCAGTTGGTTTGACCATAATATTTTTTCCAGTATGTAGGGTATCCGTATCCCGGTATTATCCGGCTGTTTTTAATTGGTTCTTTAGCGCTAAAATAATTTTAATTATTAAGGCTTATCCATTGTCGTGTTTTGGATGAATGATAAATAGCGTCGACCATTGCCAGTGATTTTCTGGCTTCATTAATATTGATATATTCTGTTTGACCTCCATGAGTAATAGCATGATAGAACTGACGAATGGCCTGCTGGTGGCCCAGGCCCCAGTAACTTTTTACGTGACCGTCTGGTGAACCATCGCACTCCAGCTTCAGGCGCCGGTCTGCGGTTATGCGCCACAGCGTGTTATCCGTGAGTTGAAGCATGCCTTGCTCGCAATGGATCTCCAGCAGCAGCGGTGAATCGAGCGTGTTGCAGTTGCTGGCGTAGAACAGACCGCGGGCGCCATTGGTAAAGTGCAGGGTCGCCATCGCGCTGTCTTCGGCTTCGGTGACTTCCGCCAGCTCGCCGCTATCCACCACACCTTTTAAACGCGCCACGCCTCCCGCGAACCACTGCATCAGATCGAGGGTATGAATGGCCTGGTTGATCAGCAAACTGCCGCCCTCGCTGGCAAAACGTCCGCGCCACGGACTTTCACTGTAATAAGCCCTGGAGCGGGACCAGGTTAAAACAGCTTTAATGCTGAGCATTTTGCCGAGCGTATTTTTCGCCAGTTCATCGCGGATGCGTAAACTGGTTGGATTAAGTCGGTTTTGATAGCACACGCCCAGTAATCCCGGGGCGGATGCCGCTGCGTTAGCGATGTCAGCCACCTCTGTGCAATTCAAACCCACCGGTTTTTCGCAAAACACATGCTTACCGGCAGCGAGCGCGGCGGTGATCATGTTTTTATGCTCGAAGTGCGGCGTGCAGATATGTACGACGTCAATGTCATTATCCAGCAGCATTTCGCGGTAATTTGGGTAATAACGACAGTTATACGCCATGGCCTGTTGCAGACCGTTGGCGCTATCAGTATCAACCAGCGCGCGCAGCGTGACCCCCGGCAAAAGCCGGAGGGCGTTGACGTGGCTGCGATGAATCGCCCCCGCGCCAATAATGGCGGCATTTATTGTTTTCATGTCACCCCCGTTCACGTGTTTGCATTCGCGAGCATTTGTGCCTTCACGCACAGCTCTGCGGCTTTAAAGGCGTGGGCCTGTGTCATGGCGTTTTCGGTGCGATTCAGACAGTCGAGAATGAATTCGCCGAAGAACGGAAAACCGACTTTACCCGCGACCGGATAGCGGAATTCCCCTTCTTTATTAACCAGATACACCACATCTTGCTCACCCCGGGTGATGTCCACATACTTGCGGATCTCAATGTAGCCCTCGGTACCCAATAAAGTCAGGCGTCCATCCCCCCAGCTACTGAGGCCCTCTGGCGTAAACCAGTCGCAGCGGAAGTAACTGGTCGCCCCGTTGTCGCCCGCCAGCATGGCATCGCCAAAGTCTTCAAACTGCGGATACTGCGGATGATTGACGTTACGTACCTGGCTGGCGACGACATGCGCCTCGCTGTTGCCGGTATAAAACAGAAATTGTTCAATTTGATGGCTGCCGATGTCGCACAGGATGCCGCCAAAGTAGCGTCGGTCATAAAACCAGTCCGGACGCCCATCGCCTTCGCGGTGCGGACCGGTGCCCAGCGTTTGCATCACGCGTCCAATCGCTCCCTGTTGGACTAGCTGACCGGCAAAGACGGCGCTTTCAACGTGCAGACGCTCGCTGTAATAGACCGCGTATTTGCGCCCGGTCTGCGCCACCATCGTTTTGGCGTCTTCCAGCTGTGCAAGGGTGGTCAGCGGTGCTTTGTCGGTGAAATAGTCTTTACCCGCCGCCATCACTTTCAGGCCCAGCGGGCAGCGCTCGGAAGGAATAGCCGCCCCGGCGACCAGCCTGACATCGCGATCGCTCAGGATGGTTTCGAGTGAACCGGCAACCTGCGCCTGCGGATACTGCTGCAGAAATTTCGCCACTTTCTGCGGGTCGGGATCGTAAACCCATTTCAGCGTGGCACCGGCTTCAATCAGCCCGTTGCACATGCCGTAGATATGGCCGTGATCGAGCGTGGCGGCGGCAATCACAAATTCACCCGGTTTCACCACCGGCTGAGGTTTGCCGGTCGGGGCGTAGTTCATTCCATCTTGCTTGTTCATTGTTTAACTCCTGAATCTAAGTCTTTACCCAGAGGGATGGCGCCGACTTCCGTAAAATTGCTTACAGAGGCGGATTTCTCATAGAAATGCGGGGCGATTTCAATCAGGCCGCCGGTGCGATAAAACGCATCGGTGTGGTGAATGGGCAGCGTCACCACCGTGCGAGTGATGGCGGATTTATAGATGGCGGTAATCAGCTCCAGCGAACGTTTCCCCTGTTCTCCGTCGACCAGGACCGCGCTCTGCCGTTCGATGGCGCTGAGCAGGTTGTCGATTTGCCCACAATGCAACGTCCATTGCAGCGCTGGCGTAGTGCGGAAAAGCGCGTCCAGATGCTGTTCCAGTTCGTCGTTATTGTCCGGTTGTGGGAAGCCGTTATCCGCCGACTGGCTGGCATGCACCTGCCACGGGGCGGAGATCCGTGCCTTTTCGCCCTGAATGACGATTTTCTGATCTTCACCGTGATGCACCACGGAGGCAGTCAGTTGCGTCAACGCCCCGTTCGGGTATTTGAAGATAGCCGCGCTGAGGTCTTCCACTTCGGCGTTGTCGTGCGCGACGTTGCTCATCATCGCCACCACCTCTGCCGGGAAGCCGAGCATCCACTGAATGGCGTCGATGTGGTGCACCGCATGATTCAGCGTGCAGCCTCCGCCTTCTTTCTGCCAGGTGCCGCGCCACCACAGGTCGTAATAGCAATGTCCGCGCCACCAGAACGAATCCACCTGCGCATGGCAAATCTTGCCTGCCAGCCCGGAGTCCACAGCGGTTTTTAAGCGCCAGAAGGCATCAGTAAAGCGGTTTTGCGCGATGACCGATAAGATTTTCCCGCTGGCTTTCTGCGCGGCAATCATGGCGTCGCACTCTTCGAGCGAAGCGGCCATTGGTTTTTCGCACAGCACGTGTTTTCCGGCCTGTAGCGCATCGATGCTGATGTCCGCGTGCACGTACGGCGGCGTACAGACGTCGACCACGTCCACCGCAATACCCGATTCCAGCATGGCCTGATGACTGTTGTAGACCAGGGCATCAACCAGGCCGTAGCGCGTTTTCTTCTCTTCGGCTTTCTCCGGGTAGATATCAACCAGCGCGACTATCCGACAGCGATCCGCGAACTGCAAATAGCCCTGAATGTGGTTATGGGAAATATTCCCGGTACCGACAATGGCAATATTCAGCATGGTTTTCTCCTGCACGTTACCAGCTACCGGAAGCGTCCAGCGTGCGGCTGGCGGTGGTTTTTTCGACCGAGGAGGCGATACGCTCCTGCAACAGCTGGAAGTAACGTTGCTCGTCAATTGGCAGCTCAACCCAGTCATCGGTCCAGGTGGAGAGGTGCATGGCGTTGGAAAGCGTCAGGCCGCGAATCCCTTCCTGACCGGGAGCGATAAGCGGCTCGCCGTGCAGAATGGCGGCGGTGAAGTTACGGGTAATGACGTGGTGCTCGCTGCATTCCGGTTCGGTAGGGATGGTCACTTCCCAGCGCTCCGGCTCGCCAAAACCGTTTTGCCAGCGGGCGTTGAAGTCGGTTTCAGATTCACGCAGTCGCCAGAAGCGCAGGCGGCCTTCTTCTACCACCACTTTTCCACGGTCTCCGACAATTTCCAGGCGGTTGGTACCTGGCGTTTCAGCGACGGTGGTGATAAACACCCCGGTTGCGCCGTTGGCGTATTCTGCGTAGGCCGTGACCTCATCTTCGACTTCAATCTGGCGGTGTTTGCCAAACTGGCAAAAGGCGCGCAAGCGTACCGGCATACCGACCAGCCATTGCCACAGATCGAGCTGGTGCGGGTCCTGGTTAAGCAGCACACCGCCGCCTTCACCTTTCCAGGTTGCGCGCCAGCCGCCGGAGTTGTAATAGCTTTGCGAACGATACCAGTTGGTAATGATCCAGTTAGAGCGACGTAGTTCGCCGAGCTCACCGCTGTCGATCAGGTCTTTCACTTTCTGATACAGAGGGTTCGGGCGCTGGTTGTACATCATGCCGAACACCACATCGCATTCGCGGGCGCAGGCGTTCATCTCTTGTACCTGCGCGGTGTAGACTCCGGCAGGCTTCTCGCACAGCGTATGGATGCCGAGACGCATGGCCATCATTGACAAGCCGGGATGGTCATAGTGCGGCGTGGCGACGATAACGGCGTCGATCAGCCCGCTTTTCAGCATCTGACGCGCGTCGCTGAACACTGGCACGTCTTCGCCGACCAGCCGTTGGATCGCCGCATGCTTATCGGGATTGTTATCGCAGACTGCGGTAAGCACAGCCTCTTGTACCGTCCCGGACAGCAGGTAGCGGGCATGGACGGTGCCAATATTTCCCACGCCAATAATGCCAAAGCGTAATTTTTTCATGTCGTGCCTTTTCATCAGAAATAAGAGATAAGCGGACCCTAATAAACGCCTGGAATATCGACAATGTGATTTTGTGAGAACGGTTGCAGGATGGGGAAGAAATTCGCACAGGGATTGAAAAAGTGTTTTAGAGTCAATGAACTAGGTTTGCAAAAATTTGCAAAGATAGATTGCGAGCGAGGTCACAGAATGTCAGGCAAGCTAAAAATGGACGAAATTGCTGCCTTAACCGGGTTCTCCGTGAGTACGGTGTCGAGGGTGCTCAGCGGGAAGTCCTGTACCAGCGATAAAGCCCGCGAAGCGATAGTGAAATGCGCACGTCAGTTGGGAGTCCTTGATACGCTGGCCAGTGGGCGGCTTCTGATCAACGGGATTGCGGTCTTCGCCCCGCAGCGCACGTTCAGCGCACAAGGTGATGCGTTTTACCACGAAGTGACGCGCGGTATTGCCGAAGCGATCGCGCCGCATGATGTCTACCTGAGTTATTGCGGACTGGATGAGCAGCGGGCAGACATCAAGGTCTTTCTGGAAAAGGCCAACAACAAGAATATTAATGCCATTATTCTCATCGGTATTGATGACCCAACCGTGCATAAGTTGGCGCAGTCACTGGATAAACCCTGCGTATTGATCAACTCGCAGGACAAAGAAGGGTTACTGGATGCGGTATCCCCCGACCACCGGGCGATTGGCAACCGTGCAGTACAGTATCTTTTTGATCGGGGGCACCGGCGTATTCTCCATGTCACCAGCCTGCGTCGGGAAACGATGTACTGGCGTCTGGAGGGCATTAAGGAGGTGTACCGACAGTATCAGATGCCGTTTGATGCCGGGCGCGATCTGCTGGTGACGGAAGGCTTTTCTGAGGATGAATCAGAGCGGGCAATAGGCAACTGGCTGTGTGATACGCCGCGTGAGGCGTGGCCAGAGGTTATTTTCTGCGCCGGGGCGTCAATGTCGACGGGGATCCGGCGGGTGCTGGAAAACAATGGCGTGGAGATACCCGGTGAGCTGTCGCTGATGACGACGGATGTACAGGAACTGGACGCGCATATCGTTGCCGCGGTAACCAGTATCACTATTCCCTGTCGGGCGCTGGGCGTGGAAGCGGTGCATTTGCTGCAGAACCGTCTTAATCGCCCCTCCGCGCCGGTATTTAATCTGTTGCTGAAAGGAAAGGTGACGGATCGAGGCACCGTTACCCACGCAACGCGCCATGCCGCGCGGGTGACGGTAGCTCGTTAATCGCGGATTAACGTTCTGGCGGCAGACAAACGCCAATCCCACCAATGCCACAGTATCCATAAGGATTTTTATGCAGATATTGCTGGTGATCGTCCTCGGCATAGTAGAACGGGGTGGCGGTATTAATTTCTGTGGTGATGTGGCGGTCATCGCCCGCTGCGGTCATTGCAGCCTGAAAACGCTCCAGGCTGGCGTGCGCGGCGCTCTTCTGCTCCGGCGTGAGCGGGTAAATTGCCGAACGGTACTGCGTGCCCTGGTCGTTCCCCTGACGCATGCCCTGCGCCGGGTCGTGATTCTCCCAGAACACCTGCAGCAGTTGCTCGTAGCTGATAACATGCGGGTCGTAGACGACGCGCACGGCTTCGGCATGTCCGGTATCGCCAGAACAGACTTCCCGATAGGTTGGGTTCGGCGTGTAGCCGCCGGTGTAACCTGCGGCAGTGCTGTAAACGCCGGGCAAAGACCAGAATAAACGCTCAACGCCCCAGAAACAGCCCATGGCGAACAGGGCTATCTCCATTCCGTCGGGCACGTTGGTCATCGAATGTTGGTTAACCGCATGCAGCGTCGCTACTGGCATCGGGGTGTTGCGTCCAGGTAGCGCATCTGCTTGAGTAACAAGATGCTTTCTATCAAATAAACTCATGGCCGTTCTCCCGAAATCAGTCATTTGGGTTAAGGTTGTAACGAGACGCGTCTTTGCCCACAATAAACGGCGTGAATACGTCTAGAGTTAAACATAAGAAATATTTGGGTTGTCGTCTGTTTTTCAACTCTTATTGTTGATTTTTTGTTAAGCCGAGGAACGGCATAGTATTTTTTTCCAGGGGTGGGAAAAAAGGATATTCAGGAGAAAATGTGCCACATATCCGTCAGTTATGTTGGGTGGGATTACTGTGCTTAAGTGGATCCGCCGCCGCCGCGAATGTTCGCTTACAGGTCGAAGGATTATCAGGGCCGCTGGAGAAAAACGTCCGTGCGCAGCTGTCCACGATCCAAAGTGATGAGGTCACACCGGACCGACGTTTTCGTGCGCGCGTCGATGATGCCATTCGCGAAGGGTTAAAAGCTCTGGGCTATTTTGAGCCGACCATTGATTTTGAACTGCGCCCGCCACCGGCGAAGGGACGCCAGGTGCTGATCGCCAAAGTGACGGCCGGTGAACCGGTGCTGATTGCTGGAACCGACGTTGTTTTACGCGGCGGTGCGCGCACTGACAGAGATTATCTGGATCTGCTGAAAACGCGCCCGGCAATCGGCACGGTGCTCAATCAGGGAGACTATGACAGCTTCAAAAAGTCACTCACCAGCGTGGCGCTGCGTAAAGGGTACTTCGACAGCGAATTTAATAAAAGCCAACTGGGGATTGTGCTCGATCGCCGTCAGGCGTTCTGGGATATCGACTATAACAGCGGCGAGCGCTATCGCTTTGGCCATGTCACCTTTGAAGGCTCGCAAATTCGTGATGAGTACCTACAAAACCTGGTGCCGTTCAAAGAGGGCAAAGAGTACGAATCAAAAGATCTGGCGGAGCTGAACCGCCGTCTGTCGGCAACCGGCTGGTTTAATTCTGTGGTGGTAGCACCGGAATTCGACAAAGCTCGTAAAACCAAAGTGCTGCCGCTGAAAGGCGTGGTCTCGCCGCGTACTGAAAATACCATCGAAACCGGGGTCGGTTACTCAACTGACGTAGGGCCGCGGTTAAAAACCTCGTGGAAAAAGCCGTGGATGAACTCCTACGGCCACAGCCTGACGACCAGCGCCAGTATCTCTGCGCCAGAGCAGGTCCTTGATTTCAGCTATAAAATGCCGCTATTAAAGAACCCGCTGGAGCAGTATTACCTGGTGCAGGGGGGATTTAAGCGTACCGATTTAAACGATACCGAGCAGGACTCCACCACGCTTGCGGTTTCCCGCTACTGGGATCTCTCCAGCGGCTGGCAGCGCGCGATTAACCTGCGCTGGAGCCTCGACCACTTTACCCAGGGTAATGTCACTAACACGACTATGCTGCTTTATCCGGGAGTGATGATCAGCCGGACGCGCTCACGCGGCGGCCTGATGCCTGTCTGGGGCGACTCCCAACGTTATTCCATTGATTACTCCAATACTGCCTGGGGCTCAGACGTCGATTTCTCCGTCTTCCAGGCGCAGAACGTCTGGATCCGCACGCTGTACGATCGCCATCGCTTTGTGATGCGCGGCAACCTCGGCTGGATTGAAACCGGCGACTTTGACAAAGTACCGCCGGACCTGCGTTTCTTCGCCGGGGGCGATCGCAGTATTCGCGGCTATAAATACAAATCTATTTCGCCCGAAGGCAGTGACGGCAAGCTGAAAGGGGCCTCGAAGCTGGCGACCGGCTCGCTGGAATATCAATACAACGTGACCGGAAAATGGTGGGGCGCGATGTTTGTCGATAGCGGCGAAGCGGTTAGCGATATTCGCAAAAGCGATTTCAAAACCGGCGCCGGGGTTGGCGTTCGCTGGCAGTCGCCGGTAGGGCCTATCAAGCTCGACTTTGCCGTTCCCGTAGGCGACAAAGATGAACATGGTTTGCAGTTTTACATCGGTCTGGGGCCTGAATTATGAGTTTATGGAAGAAGATAAGCCTCGGCGTGCTGATTTTTATCCTGCTGTTGTTGGGCACTGTCGCGTTCCTTGTCGGCACGACCTCGGGCCTGCATCTGATCTTCAAGGCAGCTAATCGCTGGGTTCCGGGGCTGGAGATAGGCCAGGTCACCGGCGGCTGGCGCGATCTCTCGCTCAAAAATATCCGCTACGACCAGCCTGGCGTGGCGGTGAACGCCGGCGAAGTGCATCTGGCCGTGGGGCTTAACTGCCTGTGGGACAGCAGCCTGTGCGTCAACGATCTGTCGCTGAAAAATATCAACGTGGCGATCGACAGCAAAAAGATGCCACCTTCCGCGCCGGTTGAGGAAGAGGACAGCGGCCCGCTGAACCTCTCCACGCCTTACCCGATCACGCTTTCGCGCGTGGTGCTTAACAACATCAATATCAAAATCGATGACACCACGGTGTCGGTGCTGGATTTCACCTCCGGCCTCAACTGGCAGGAAAAAACGCTGACCCTGAAGCCCACGTCATTACAGGGGCTGCTGATTGCCCTGCCTAAAGTGGCGGACGTGGCGCAGGAAGAGGTTGTCGAGCCGAAGATTCAGAACCCGCAGCCGGATGAGAAACCGCTCGGTGAAACGCTGAAAGACCTGTTCTCAAAGCCTGTTTTGCCGGAAATGACCGACGTTCATCTGCCGCTGAATCTCAATATCGAAGAATTTCGCGGTGAGCAGCTGCGTGTGACCGGGGATACCGATTTAACGGTGCATAGCATGCTGCTGAAGGTGAGCAGCATTGACGGCAACATGAAGCTCGACGCGCTGGATATCGACTCTAATCAGGGTACGGTGAAAGCCAGCGGCACGGCGCAACTGACCGACACCTGGCCGGTCGATATTACCCTGAACAGCACGCTGAATATCGATCCGCTAAAGGGCGAAAAGGTGAAGCTGAAAGTTGGCGGCGCGCTGCGTGAACAGCTGGAAGTCGGCGTAAATCTGTCCGGTCCGGTGGATATGGACCTGCGCGCGCAGACGCGTCTGTCGGAAGCCGGATTGCCGCTCAACCTGGAAGTGGTGAGCAAGCAGATTTACTGGCCGTTTACCGGCGACAAGCAGTTCCAGGCCGATGACATCAAGCTCAAACTGACCGGCAAGATGACCGACTATACGTTGTCGATGCGTGCCGCCGTGAAAGGGCAGGATATTCCTCCGGCCACCATCACGCTGGATGCCAAAGGCAACGAACAGCAGATCAATCTCGACAAACTCAGCGTAGCTGCGCTGGAAGGGAAAACCGAGCTTAAAGCGCTGGTGGACTGGCAGCAGGCCATTAGCTGGCGCGGTGAACTCACGCTGGATGGTATTAACACAGCGAAGGAGATCCCGGACTGGCCGTCAAAACTGAACGGTTTGATCAAAACCCGCGGCAGTCTGTACGGCGGAAGCTGGCAGATGGAGGTTCCGGAGCTGAAGCTGACCGGCAACGTGAAGCAGAACAAGGTCAATGTGAACGGTTCACTGAAGGGCAACAGCTACCTGCAGTGGACGATCCCGGGCCTGCATTTGGAACTGGGGCGCAACAGCGCGGAAGTGAAAGGGGAGCTGGGGGTCAAAGACCTCAATCTCGATGCAACGATTGATGCCCCAAGCCTGGATAACGCCCTGCCGGGGTTAGGCGGTACGGCGAAGGGGCTGGTTAAAGTTCGCGGTACGGTAGAAGCGCCACAGCTGCTGGCGGACATCACCGCACGTGGCCTGCGCTGGCAGGAACTTTCCGTCGCTCAGGTGCGCGTCGAAAGCGACGTGAAGTCGGCAGAGCAAATTGCCGGTAACCTCAATGTGCGCGTTGAACGGATTGTACAGCCTGACGTCAATATCAGCCTCGTGACGCTCAACGCCAAAGGCAGCGAAAAGCAGCATGAGCTACAGCTGCGCATCCAGGGGGAGCCGGTTTCCGGGCAGCTTGATTTGGCGGGGAGCTTTGATCGTAAAGAAGAGCGCTGGAAAGGGACGCTGAGCAATACGCGCTTCCAGACCCCGGTCGGTCCGTGGTCGTTGAACCGCCCTATTGCGCTGGATTACCGTAATCAGGAACAGAAAATCAGCATTGGGCCACACTGCTGGAACAACCCGAATGCAGAACTGTGCGTACCGCAAACCATAGATGCTGGTGCACAAGGGCGTGCGGTGGTGAACCTTAACCGCTTCGACCTGGCAATGCTGAAACCGTTTATGCCGGATGCAACGCAGGCCAGCGGGGTGTTCACCGGTAAGGCCGACGTGAGTTGGGACACCACCAAAGAAGGACTGCCGCAGGGGCAGGTCACGCTAAGCGGACGCAACGTGAAGGTCACGCAAAGCGTGAATGACGCGCCGCTGCCCGTGGCGTTTGACACGCTGAATCTCACCGCCGACCTGCATAACAACCGTGCCGAGCTGGGCTGGCTGATTCGCCTGACCAATAACGGCCAGTTTGACGGTCAGGTGCAGATAAGCGATCCGCAAGGACGACGTAATCTGGGCGGCAACGTCAACATCCGTAATTTTAATCTGGCGATGGTGAACCCTATCTTCTCGCGCGGCGAAAAAGCCGCAGGGATGCTAAACGCTAACCTGCGCCTCGGCGGCGATGTACAAAGTCCGCAGTTACTTGGGCAGTTGCGGCTGAGCGGCCTGGATGTTGACGGTAACTTTATGCCGTTCGACATGCAACCCAGCCAGCTGGCCGTTAATTTCACCGGGACCCGTTCGACGATTGCGGGCGTGGTGCGCACGCAGCAGGGGGAGATTAACCTGAGCGGCGATGCTGACTGGAGCCAGATCGACAACTGGCGCGCGCGCATCGCGGCTAAAGGCAGTCGGGTGCGCATTACCGTACCGCCAATGGTGCGGCTGGATGTGTCGCCGGATGTGGTCTTCGAAGCCACGCCGAACCTGTTTACCCTGGACGGCAATGTGGATGTGCCATGGGCGCGAATCGTGGTCCACGACCTGCCGGAAAGCGCGGTCGGGGTTTCCAGCGATATGGTGATGCTCAATAACGATCGTCAGCCTGAGAAGCCCCAGACTGCGGGAATTCCGATCAACAGCAACCTGAACATCCACGTTGGCAACAACGTGCGCATCGATGCTTTTGGTCTGAAAGCTCGTTTGACGGGGGATCTCAAAGTGGCGCAGGACAAGCAGGGTCTGGGGCTTAACGGACAGATTAATATCCCAAGCGGTCGCTTCCATGCTTATGGTCAGGATCTGATTGTGCGGAAGGGCGAGCTGTTATTCTCCGGGCCGCCGGATCAACCGCTGCTCAATATCGAAGCCATTCGTAACCCAGATGCCACAGAAGATGACGTGATCGCCGGTGTTCGCGTAACGGGCACGGCGGATGAACCGAAAGCAGAAATCTTCTCCGACCCGGCGATGTCACAGCAAATGGCGCTCTCTTACCTGCTGCGAGGACAGGGACTCGACAGTGAACAGAGCGATAGTGCGGCGATGACGTCTATGCTTATTGGCTTAGGGGTTGCACAAAGTGGTCAGGTTGTGGGTAAAATCGGGGAGACGTTTGGCGTAAGCAATCTGGCACTGGACACACAAGGGGTGGGCGATTCATCCCAGGTGGTTGTCAGTGGATATGTATTACCAGGTCTGCAGGTGAAATATGGTGTGGGTATATTTGACTCTTTAGCGACACTCACGCTACGTTATCGTCTGATGCCTAAGCTATATCTGGAAGCCGTGTCTGGCGTAGATCAGGCACTTGATCTGCTCTATCAGTTCGAGTTTTAGCAATGCGAATATTTGTTTATGGTAGTTTACGCACTAAGCAAGGTAACAGTCACTGGATGACCAACGCCCTGTTGCTGGGTAATTTCAGTATCGATAACTACCAGTTGTACAGCCTGGGCCACTATCCAGGCGCGGTTCCGGGAAACGGAACGGTACACGGGGAAGTTTATCGTATTGATAACGCCACGCTGGCAGAGCTTGATGCGCTGCGCTCGCGCGGCGGCGAGTATGCTCGCCAGTTAATTCAGACGCCGTACGGAAGTGCATGGATGTACGTGTATCAACGTCCGGTCGATGGGTTAAAGCTGATTGAAAGCGGTAACTGGTTAGACAGAGACCAGTACTGATGTGAACACGCCACCCTCGGGTGGCGTTGTTTTTTCAGGGCTGACCCTGTACACGATTCTGTGTAAATGCCTTTTCTCAGAAGTGACCGTCCAGGCGGTCACCGAACTCGATAATAAAGCGGCTCATTGCCATTCGCCAGTCCCTCAGCGGCATGGTCCATTTTTGCGAGGCCGCCTGGATCGCCAGCCACACGACCTTTTTCACTGAGTCATCCGTTGGGAACACCTTGCGCTTTTTGATGGCGTGTCTGATCACGCTATTTAGCGACTCTATGGCGTTAGTCGTATAGATCACCTTGCGGATGTCTGTTGGGTATGCGAAGAACGTGGCCAGGTTGGCCCAGTTCGCCTGCCAGCTACGGCTTATTTGCGGATAACGGCTGTCCCAGGCACTGGAGAACGCTTCCAGCGCCTGCAGCCCGGCTTCTTCCGTGGCGGCCTGATAGATGGCTTTAAGGTCACGGGTGACGGCTTTGTAGTCCTTCCAGGAGACGAACCGCAAGCTGTTTCGCACCATGTGCACGATGCACAACTGGATACGGGCCTGCGGATATACCGCGTTGATGGCGTCCGGGAAGCCTTTCAAGCCGTCAACACAGGCGATGAGTATGTCGGTCAGACCGCGATTCTTCAGCTCTGTCAGTACGTTAAGCCAGAACTTGGCACCTTCATTTTCGGCCAGCCACATACCCAGCAACTCTTTCTGGCCTTCGATATTGATACCCAGCGCCAGGAACACGGATTTGTTGATGACGCGACTGTCTTGCCGAACTTTAAGAACGATACAGTCAAGGTAAACAATGGGATAGACTGCATCCAGCGGCCGATTTTGCCATTCGACAACCTGCTCACTGACAGCATCGGTGACCTTTGAGACCAGCGCCGGCGAGACATCGGCGTCATAGAGCTCTTTAAACGCGGCGGCGATCTCGCGGGTGGTCATCCCTTTGGCGTACAAAGATAAAATCTGGTTATCCATGCCCGTTAGCCGGGTCTGGTTCTTCTTCACCAGTTGGGGTTCGAAGGAACCATCACGATCGCGGGGCGTACGCAACTCCAACGGGCCATCGCCAGTGATAACGGTCTTTTGGGTATAGCCATTGCGGGTGTTGGTCGCCGGTTTCGGCTGATTTTTATCGTAGCCAAGGTGATGGGTCATTTCAGCATTGAGCGCTGCCTCGACGCTGATTTTCTTTAGCAGGCGATCGAACTGATTGAGATCCTCAGGGGTTTTGAGATTTTTGGCCAGTTCGTTAGCCAGAGCCTGCAACTGTTTTTCGTCCATAAATTAACCTGTTTTTGATGTTGGATTGAACATATCAAAATCAGGCAATTACACAAATCTATGTACAGGCTCTCAGGGCTTAAAACTCCACGCGCGCGCCGAGGTTATAGCGGCGTCCTTCCACCTGCGCGGACTCATTCCATGCGGTTGTGAGTTTCGGATCTTCATCCAGTACGTTGTAGACTCCTGCCATCAACTGGGTGTGCTTATTAAGCTGATAACGAACGCCCACGTCCACCATCGTGTAGTCATCGTACTTATAGTTATTGCCGCTGTTGCGGTTACTGCTGCGATAGTTCACCGTGCTCCACACATCCAGGCTTTGTGTGGCCGCCCAGTTCAGCGACAGGTTCGCCATATGACGTGGATAGTCGTTCAGCGCGTAGCCTTTGTTGACGCCGCTTTTCTGCTCGCTGTGGTTCCAGGTGTAGTTGGCATTAGCTTTGAGGTCAGCGCTAATCTGCCAGTCAGCATTAAGCTCAACGCCGTACACATCGGCTTCGCTGACGTTAAAGTATTTACTGACGGAATCGGCGTTGTAACCATTGACCGAGCACTGGTTAGTCGCCGTGGTTTCACAAATAGTTTGCTCAGCAATCTTGTCTTTGAATTGCGTATAGAAAACGGTGCTATCCAGCGACAGGGCATCGCCCGTCCAGTACAGACCCAGTTCAGAGTTAACGCTTTTCTCCGGTTTCAGATCGTCATTGCCCACCGTCAGGAAGGGATAAGGCACGGTTGAACCGTAAGGGGTGACGAAGTCGCTGGAGGTTGCCCGCAGCTCCGGTTTTTTATACCCGGCTGAGACGCCGCCTTTCAGCGCCCAGGCATCGCTGAATGCCCAGTTACCGTACATTTTCGGCGTAATATGCGTACCAAAGTTATCGTCCTGGTCCATACGCGCTGAGGTGGTCAGGATGAAATCGTCGATGCTCCAGCCATCTTCCACGAACAATGCCCAACCGTTACGGCTGATTTTGGTAACCGGATCCGAGCCGGGCAGCGTTTTGTTGGCGACATCAAAACGGTCGTTTAACTCTTCGCGGGTGAAATTCGCCCCGACGGTCAGTTTATGGTTGTCGAGCGTGAAGGTGGTTTGTGAGTTGGCGACGTAGTTTTCCATCTGCACATACTGCGGCGACTGTCCGTCATAAACGTATTTTGAGCGGCCCTTCTCGTAGTTGATGTAGTTGGTCGTCGCGATGGTATCGTCTGCGTACCATCCGGTATGGGTCAGGGTAGCGGCGTTGCGATCGAACAACCATGACCACGGTGCACCGCGTTTCTGGGTCCGGTTTTTCTCCTGCTCGCCGGTGACCACGTTGAGGTCGAAGAGGTTATTGTCGCTGGCGGCCAGGCCCAGCGTCATATCAACGGATTTACGGTTATGCTTGCCGAAGTAATTATTGCGATCGTCATCGCGGCGGTCGAGCCAGTCCGCAGCCACGCTTAAACCCAGAACGTCGGGAATGATTGGTCCCATGGTGAACAGATTCATCTGGCTGGTATTGCCCAGATACTGGTGTTCCTGCAGCCAGGTATTGGCGGCAATCGCCGTCGTCCAGTCTTTGGCTCCGTAAGGTTTTTTGGTGATGACGTTCACCACACCGCCGATGGCGTCTGATCCGTACAGCGATGACATCGGGCCGCGAATCACTTCAATACGTTCAATGGCTTCCATTGGCGGTAAGAAGTTGGCTTCGGTGCCGATGTCGTGACCATACGGGCGCGATTCACCGGTATTTTGTTTAACGCTGTTAACCATAAAAGCGGTATAGGACGGGTCCATGCCGCGGATCATAATGCTGCCGGCATTCATTCCGCTACTGTTGGTGACCGAGACGCCGGGAATATTTTTTATCGCTTCACCGATGTTACGGTCCGGCTGAATATCCAGCGTTTTACGATCGATAACCGAAATCGTGGCCGGGGCCTCACGTTTTTGTTGTGAGAACCCGGAC
The DNA here is from genome assembly GCF_018342065.1 of Citrobacter sp. FP75. GTDB lineage: Bacteria > Pseudomonadota > Gammaproteobacteria > Enterobacterales > Enterobacteriaceae > Citrobacter. The sequence goes on from NZ_JAFDOE010000006.1 coordinate 106,645, forward strand.
GCCGTAATGACCATTTCATCTTCGCTATTGCGTGAGGTTTCGCTTAATTCTTCGGCCTGCGCGGGAAAAATAACCCCGCCAGAGAATGCAACGATCCCTGTCAGCGTAATAAGTTGACGCGTTTTCATAATATAAGACACCTGAAAAGTAAAAATAAAGCGTCACCTTGCCGCTCAATATGGCGACAAGGTGTAAATAGTTTTTTGATTATTAGTATTTAGACAGATCGATTTTCAGCACGTAGTCGGGCTTCACGCCAATCATTTTCTCCGGCTGTTTTACGCTGACATACAAAGTGTTAGCGTCCTGAGAAAGTGCAAGGCTGTTAGGTAACGCATTGGTTTCAATGCTGTGTTTCACCTGGTAAGTCTTGCTGTCGACAATGCTGACCTGCTTGGCATTGCGGTGCGTAATATATACTTCCTGGCGTTTTTCGTTATATATCACTGCCAAAGAGTTAATGACCTTAATTGGCGCAATAACCTTGCCAGTATTAATATCAACGACCAGCACATCCGCTAAATCCGGATCGGTCAGGAACGCGCGATTATTTTCGGTATCAAGGGCGATATTCAGGAAGAAATGTTTTTTAGTCGGTTCAATGGAAAAGCGGCTAATGATTTTGTGGTGGGTGGTGTCCAGCGTAATCAGCTCGTTTCTGCCATTAACCACGTACAGGCGGTTCTTATTTGCATCCACCGCCATGCCGGTCGGATATTCACCCATGTTTTCAAGGGTGGCAATTTTTTCACGCTTTTGCGTATCCACGACCCAGACGATACCTTTTTCAGCCACGCCGGAAACGTACAGGCGGTGATGCTGCTTATCGAGCACCATCTCACGGGTATGGACAATATCTTTCGGGTTTTTGGCTTCGCTCAGTTGCAGTATCGCCAGCTCTTTACCGCTGCGGGTATCGATTAGCGTTACTGAACCTTCCAGCGTGTTACCGACATACAGCACCTGATTTTCTTCATCCAGCGCGGTAGCAAATGCTCGGCGGCTGGTTTCAATGACTTCGGTGGTGGTGAATTTTTCCAGATCGAGTTTGTAGATAAGCCCGCTGGTTTTATCTTTATCAAACGACGGCGACGAGGCGGCAAAAAGCGCCTTCTGCTGGCTATCAACCGCCAGTTCATACACGCCGTTACCGACGTCGCGGGTCAGAAAATCTTTCTCAGGCAGCGTCTGTGCCGCACCGGGCAGGCTGGTAAATAACAATGCGGTGGCGAGGGCCACTGCGGAATAGTGTTTCAGGGACTTCACAGTGTGGAGGTTCATTGACGTTTATTCACATTTATTTACGTGCTGCAAATGATAATGAGATCTAGTCTCATTCGCAAATAAGATAAGTTAAATGTGACTACCCAATCTGGTAGGTGCATAAGACCATGTTTTTCGCATGGGATTTGCAAGCGAGCTGGTAGACAACGCGAGTTTGCGTTACCCCAATGGAATTATATTAATTAATATATTGAATAACTATTCAATATATATTTTGGGAATGTATGATTATAAATATTTTATTTAATATGATCTGCTTGGCATCAATGGCCTTAGTCCATCGGTAATATTACTCAGGTTTACGTTTACTAACACGGAGGATAGTAATGGAATGAGTGATATTGTTTAACTGAAGCTTATTGGTGAACAACAAGGTGATATTTCTGATGGCAGTGGAACATCTGATTCAGTTGGTAATCGGTGGCAACAGAGTCATGTGGATGAAATATTTGTATTTTCTTTGGGTGCGGGGGTAACGAATACAGGCAAAGGTGCGAACCTACAGGGATTAACATTCAGCAAGCAAATAGATAAATGTTCGCCGCTGTTAATGCAGGCAATTAATAATAACGAAAACCTGTTTGTGGAGTTTTGGTTTTATCGCATTAATAGATATGGTCAATGGGAGAAGTATTATTATATTCAATTAAGGGGGGCTTCGATATCAAGTATTCAACTTCGAGTTGTTCAAGACCAGATAGATACAGAAACCATATGTGTAAACTATGATTATATCCTTAGTAAGCACCTGATAAGCAATACCGAGTGTAGCTATCTGGCTTTACCTGCGGACTACAATAAGTTGTTTGTTCCGATTCCGAAAGCCCAGACTCATACTCTTAACAGCGCTGGCGTAGGTCGACTGCTTGCGGCAGGAGGGATTTATAACGGTAACATCGAAGGGTTCAGGGACACTGCAGAAAAACTGGGGGGTGATGCCGTCAAAGGCTACGATCAGATTCTTAATGAGAAAACGGTTAGCACTGCCATTATAGCGGCCTCAATTGCCGCAGGTTACGGGCTTGGGAGGATGGAGTTAGAATCAGAGATTCGGGTACTTCAGGAATTGGAGCATTTTGGTGCCAGAGGAATATCATCAGGGCGTCCTTTTAACCCCGATTTAGCTGGAGGACCTATTGAGAATTTAACCACGGATGGTGTTACTATCAACCATGATGGTATAGCTGTCGTAGAAAAGCATGTGTCGCGGTTCAAGCATGATCCTGCCAATGATGTGATGATTAAACGCTTGAAGGACATTGCTGATGGTAAAATCCTCCATGAACAAGTTGATTTGAATTACTATACTCATGAATGTCGGGAGTTCCAGCGCTACTGCAATTTAGGTTGGGAGACTGGCGAACCGGAAGGCTTTGAGGGATATGAGCTTTGGAATAATGCACATACCGCTACTCTGGAAGAGTATAACCTTAAAGCTTCAGATTTATATCACCCGGATGCGATACTAAATGATTAATGAAACTGAATTTAATGTACTGAAAGTTATGGCTGAAAAAGACAGAAACTGGAATTGTTATCTTCTTGACCGGGTGCTTTCTGTGAGAGATATTCCTGGTTTTGGCAATGTAGTCAGAATTGTTAATAACTTAGCAATACAGGGATTTGTAGAAATCATTGATATCGAAAATGCTACTCAACCCGATTATCGGGTTACTAACGAGGGGCGTGAGTATGTAAAAATCCGTCATTCAGGAGAATAGTCGTAGAATGATTAATGCCAGTCAGTTTAATCATCTGTTGTTAATTGATTTCTTTCTTTCCGGTGCGTTATCCGCTTCAGCGTTTGAGAAGCAATATTTTCTTGTCTGGAGGAATTACAGGGATTCTGATGGTATAAACGAAATTGATGAAAACACAGAATTGTATATAGATAGCGTATTCACGGCTTTAGATCTTTATTGTTCTGACCCTAAGCTCAGGAACGATGATGATCTTGATGATAGTCAGTTGCTCAGCGAAATAACTCGGTTGAATAGACAGTGGTGCGAGTCTGTGTAGCTTGAAAGCATCTATATGAATAAGTTGATAAAAAATTCTGCGAGATATGTTGATTGGTTAAAGCATCTGCCGCGGAGTGATAGTTTATATGAGTTAACTGACTGTCTGAACTGTGGTGAAAAGGGCCTTTCTTATCAATATTTTGGTTTCGATAATGGTGATATTGGCTGGAAGGTTATTTGGTGCGAAACCTGTAAATCAGGAGTGAAAATTTCGAGAACCAAAATACCTGAAGGGGCTAGTAGGTTAATAGATGTTCAAGAACAAGAACATTTCTTTGAAATGAAGCCTGAACTGAAACTAATCGTTTAGATTAATCTCAAAAAAGCCCCTCATAAAATGAAGGGCTTCAATAAGTTATGCTGACTTTAGAAAGCCAACTTACTTCTTCGCGCGCTCGAAGGAAGCAACGATTTCAGCTTTAGCGGCTTCAGCGTTGTCCCAACCGTCAACTTTTACCCATTTGCCTGCTTCGAGGTCTTTGTAGTGCTCGAAGAAGTGGGTGATCTGCGCTTTCAGCAGGTCCGGCAGGTCGTTCACATCTTTGATGTGATCGTATTCTTTGCTCAGCTTGGTGTGCGGAACGGCAACCAGTTTCGCATCTTCACCGGATTCGTCGGTCATTTTCAGTACGCCAACCGGACGGCAGCGGATCACTGAACCTGGCTCCAGCGGGTACGGGGTCGGGACCAGAACGTCTACCGGATCCCCATCCAGAGACAGGGTGTGGTTGATGTAACCGTAGTTGCACGGATAGAACATCGCAGTGGACATGAAGCGGTCAACGAACAGGGCGCCGCTCTCTTTGTCAACTTCGTATTTGATCGGATCTGCGTTAGCAGGGATCTCGATAACAACGTAGATATCTTCCGGCAGGTCTTTACCGGCAGGGACGTTGAGTAAGCTCATGTCTGTTTCCTTTAAATAAGCTATGGCAAACAAGTGGCGGGTATTATAGCCAACTCGCGCTGAATGTCTCCGCTTGTTTTCGATTTCCCTCCTCGGATTTTGGCCTTTTTCCCCTGCGGTGATGACAGAAAAATCCATAAGTTCAGCTGCATTTTTCATAGGGTAATGAAAGCGATTACAAACTTGTGATTAACGTTTTATTTACTTTTTTGAAGTGTGATGTAACGCAATCCGTTACATGCTCGATTGTCTATAGTTTTTTCGCGACTGTTTATTAATCAACAATAATCACCCTACGAGGACGCACTTATGTGGAAGCGCTTACTTTTAGTCACAGCAGTTTCGGCAGCCATGTCATCTATGGCGATGGCAGCCCCTTTAACCGTAGGATTTTCTCAGGTCGGGTCTGAATCTGGCTGGCGTGCAGCAGAAACCAACGTAGCGAAAAGCGAGGCCGAGAAGCGGGGCATTACGCTGAAAATCGCCGACGGTCAGCAAAAACAGGAAAACCAGATTAAAGCGGTACGTTCATTCGTGGCGCAGGGCGTGGATGCCATCTTTATTGCACCGGTGGTGGCAACGGGCTGGGAGCCGGTATTAAAAGAAGCTAAAGACGCCGAGATTCCGGTCTTTTTGCTCGATCGTTCCATCGATGTCAAAGACAAGTCTCTCTATATGACCACCGTTACAGCCGACAACGTGCTGGAAGGCAAATTGATTGGCGACTGGCTTATCAAAGAAGTGAACGGCAAGCCGTGTAACGTCGTTGAGCTACAAGGGACCGTCGGTGCCAGCGTGGCGATTGACCGTAAAAAAGGTTTTGCTGAAGCCATTGCCAGTGCGCCAAACATCAAAATTATCCGCTCCCAGTCCGGCGACTTTACCCGCAGTAAAGGCAAAGAAGTCATGGAAAGCTTTATTAAAGCGGAAAACAACGGCAAGAACATCTGCATGGTTTACGCCCACAACGATGACATGGTGATCGGTGCGATTCAGGCAATTAAAGAAGCGGGCCTGAAACCGGGCAAAGATATTCTGACCGGTTCCATCGACGGCGTGCCGGATATCTACAAAGCGATGATTGACGGTGAAGCCAACGCCAGCGTTGAGCTGACGCCAAATATGGCGGGCCCGGCCTTCGACGCGCTGGAGAAATTCAAAAAAGACGGCACGATGCCTGAGAAGCTGACCATTACCAAATCTATCCTCTATCTGCCGGATACCGCGAAAGAAGAGTTAGAGAAGAAGAAAAATATGGGCTACTAAGGCCTCATGAAAATGCCGGGTGACGCTGCGCTTGCCCGGCCTACGATACGCTCATTTGTAGGCCGGTTAAGCGTAGCGCCAACCGGCGTGATGCAGGGGGAATCATGACAACAGAACATCACCAGGAAATCCTCCGCACAGAAGGATTAAGCAAATTTTTCCCCGGCGTCAAAGCGCTGGATAATGTGGATTTCAGCCTGCGTCGTGGCGAGATTATGGCGCTGCTCGGTGAAAATGGGGCCGGGAAATCGACGCTGATCAAAGCGCTGACCGGTGTTTACCATGCCGATCGCGGCACCATCTGGCTCGAAGGCCAGCCTATCTCGCCGAAAAACACCGCCCATGCCCAGCAACTGGGAATTGGCACCGTGTATCAGGAAGTGAACTTGCTGCCCAATATGTCGGTGGCAGATAACCTGTTTATTGGCCGTGAGCCGCGACGCTTTGGCCTGTTGCAGCGTAAACAGATGGAAAAGCGCGCTACCGAGCTGATGGCCTCCTATGGCTTTTCTCTTGATGTGCGCGAACCATTGAACCGCTTTTCGGTGGCGATGCAGCAGATCGTCGCCATCTGTCGGGCTATCGATCTGTCGGCGAAAGTATTGATCCTCGACGAACCCACCGCCAGTCTGGATACCCAGGAAGTTGAGATGCTGTTCGGCCTGATGCGCCATCTGCGCGATCGCGGCGTCAGCCTGATTTTCGTCACCCATTTTCTCGATCAGGTTTATCAGGTTAGCGATCGGATCACCGTCCTGCGTAACGGTGGCTTCGTCGGCTGCCGTGAAACCCGCGAACTGCCACAAATCGAACTGGTTAAAATGATGCTTGGCCGTGAACTGGATACCCACGCGCTACAGCGTGCGGGCCGTACGTTGTTGAGCGATAAACCGGTAGCGGCCTTTAGCAACTTCGGTAAGAAAGGCACGATCGCGCCGTTTGATCTGCAGGTATGTCCCGGCGAGATCGTCGGCCTGGCAGGCCTGCTTGGATCGGGGCGCACGGAAACGGCGGAAGTGATCTTTGGTATTAAACCCGCCGACAGCGGCAGTGCCTTGATCAAAGGCAAGCCGCAGACGCTGCGATCGCCGCATCAGGCCTCATGTCTCGGGATCGGTTTCTGCCCGGAGGATCGGAAAACGGACGGCATTATTGCCGCCGCCTCGGTGCGGGAGAATATCATCCTGGCTCTGCAGGCGCAGCGAGGCTGGCTGCGGCCCATTCCGCGCAAAGAGCAAAATGATATTGCCGAGCGTTTTATCCGGCAACTTGGCATCCGTACCCCGAACGCCGAACAGCCGATCGAATTTCTCTCTGGCGGCAATCAGCAAAAAGTATTGCTGTCGCGCTGGTTGCTGACCAAACCGCAGTTCCTGATCCTTGATGAACCCACGCGCGGGATCGACGTCGGGGCGCATGCCGAGATCATCCGCCTGATCGAAACGCTGTGCGCCGATGGTCTGGCGCTGCTGGTGATTTCCTCCGAACTGGAAGAGTTGGTGGGCTATGCCGATCGGGTCATTATCATGCGCGATCGCAAACAGGTGGCCGAGATCCCGCTGGCTGAACTGTCCGTACCGGCAATCATGAACGCCATTGCGGCCTAAGGAGACTGTTGTGATGCCTCAATCTCTCCCTCAATCCAACACCGCGAAACGGCGGTTTCGCTGGCCGAAGGGCATGCCGCAACTGGTGGCGCTGCTGCTGGTGTTGCTGGTCGACAGCCTGGTGGCCCCACACTTCTACCAGGTGATTTTGCAGGATGGCCGCCTGTTCGGCAGCCCGATTGATATTCTTAATCGTGCCGCGCCCGTGGCATTACTGGCGATTGGCATGACGCTGGTGATTGCCACCGGGGGTATCGATCTTTCTGTTGGCGCGGTGATGGCCATTGCGGGGGCCACCACCGCCGCGATGACGGTCGCCGGGCACAGCCTCCCGGTTGTCCTGCTTGCGGCGTTAGGATCTGGCATTCTGGCAGGGTTATGGAACGGGATTCTAGTGGCAATCCTCAAGATCCAACCGTTTGTCGCCACGCTTATTCTGATGGTGGCCGGGCGCGGAGTGGCGCAGTTGATCACTTCCGGGCAGATCGTCACCTTCAACTCGCCCAATCTGTCGTGGTTCGGCAGCGGATCGCTGTTGCTGTTCCCGACGCCGGTGATCATCGCGCTGCTGACGCTGATTGCCTTTTGGCTGCTGACGCGTAAAACAGCGCTGGGCATGTTTATTGAAGCGGTGGGCATTAACATTCGTGCGGCGAAAAATGCCGGGGTGAATACCCGCGTTATTGTCATGCTCACCTATGTGTTGAGCGGCCTGTGCGCGGCCATTGCCGGGATTATCGTCACGGCGGATATTCGCGGGGCCGATGCCAACAACGCCGGATTATGGCTGGAGTTAGATGCCATTCTGGCGGTGGTTATCGGCGGCGGTTCACTGATGGGCGGGCGGTTTAACCTGCTACTGTCGGTGGTCGGCGCCCTGATTATTCAGGGCATGAACACCGGGATTTTACTGTCTGGCTTCCAGCCGGAGCTGAACCAGGTGGTTAAAGCCGTGGTGGTGCTGTGCGTGCTGGTCGTACAGTCGCAACGCTTTATCAGCCTGATAAAAGGAGTGCGTGGTCATGATAAAACGTAACTTACCGCTGATGATCACCCTCGGCGTGTTTGTGCTGGGCTACCTTTACTGCCTGACGCAGTTTCCTGCCTTTGCCTCGACGCGCGTGATCTGCAATATCCTGACTGATAACGCCTTCTTAGGGATTATCGCCGTGGGCATGACCTTCGTGATTCTGTCCGGCGGGATCGACCTGTCCGTCGGCTCGGTAATTGCGTTTACCGGCGTATTTCTGGCTAAAGCCATTGGTTACTGGGGCATTTCCCCGCTGCTGGCGTTCCCGCTGGTTCTGGCGATGGGCTGCGCGTTTGGCGCATTTATGGGGTTACTGATCGATGCGCTGAAGATCCCGGCGTTTATTATTACTCTGGCGGGGATGTTCTTTCTGCGTGGCGTCAGCTATCTGGTTTCCGAGGAGTCGATCCCGATCAATCACCCGATTTATGACACCCTTTCCAGCCTGGCCTGGAAGATCCCCGGCGGTGGTCGTCTGAGCGCCATGGGGCTGTTGATGCTGGGCGTGGTGGTGATGGGTATATTCCTCGCGCACCGTACGCGCTTTGGCAATCAGGTGTACGCCATTGGCGGCAGCGCAACATCTGCTAATTTGATGGGGATCTCGACCCGCAGCACGACCATCCGCATCTATATGCTCTCTACCGGGCTTGCTACGCTTGCCGGGATTGTCTTCTCCATTTATACCCAGGCGGGCTATGCGCTGGCTGGCGTCGGCGTAGAGCTGGATGCCATTGCCTCGGTGGTGATTGGCGGCACTTTGCTGAGCGGTGGTGTGGGAACCGTGCTGGGCACGCTGTTTGGCGTGGGGATCCAGGGATTGATCCAGACATATATTAATTTTGACGGCACATTAAGTTCCTGGTGGACGAAAATCGCGATTGGCATTTTGTTGTTTATTTTTATAGCGTTACAACGTGGTCTTACCGTATTGTGGGAGAACCGCCAAAGTTCGCCTGTAACCAGAGTGAGCACGGTTAGCACGCCAAAGTAACTTCATGATTTTCCAGAAAACATCTAAAGACCTAAACTTTTTCCGGTTGTAGTCGATAGGTTCTGTACAGGTCTGTTTTAACCCTACAACCGGAAATATAACGATGCCAAAATCCCTTTCAATTCGATCAAGTTTGTTGGTGTTATTGTCTTTGCTGACGCTCCTTCTGTTGCTGAGCGGAGGTATGGGGCTATACGCCTCTACGCGTGTTATTACTTCTTTGATTTATAACGGCATTATGAGTGCGGCGATGTTGGCTGCCCTCGCGTTGTTGGCGGTTATTTGGTTCATGCTGCGAAATAAGTTTCTGAAGCCGCTGGATAACATTGTGGAACAACTGGAACGCCTGGCGACGGGCGACTTGTCGCCAGTTACCGCGTTGTCGGCCAGCGCTGAATTTAATCGCCTGAACTCTGCGATGGACGAAATGCGTCATGCGCTGGGCGACTCGGTACAACGCGTACGCGATGCCAGCTCACAAATTGATATTGGCAGTCGTGAATTGACGGCGGGTAACCAGCACCTGGCGCAACGCACTGAATCGACCGCCACGTCGCTGGAGCAGACCGCCGCCAGCATGGAAGAACTCACGGCGACCGTGAAACAAAATGCGCAGAACGCAGAACAGGCGCACCAACTGGCAAAATCGGTGTCGGATACTGCCGATCGCGGTAGCGAGATGGTGTGTTATGTGATTGAAAAAATGCGCGATATTTCCGGCAGTTCCAGCCGAATCGCCGATATTCTCAGCGTCATTGATGGTATTGCTTTCCAGACTAATATCCTGGCGCTCAATGCTTCTGTGGAAGCGGCGCGTGCTGGTGAGCAAGGGCGGGGCTTTGCGGTCGTCGCCGGGGAAGTGCGTAATTTGGCCAGCCGCAGCGCAGAAGCGGCAAAAGAGATCCGCACATTAATCAGCGATTCACACACCCATGTGGGCGAAGGTAGCGACCTGGCACAACAGGCGGGTGAAACCATGGATGAAATCGCGACCGAGGTCATGCGTATGACCAAGCTGATGCGTGAAATTGCCAGTGCGTCTCAGGAGCAGAGCCGCGGCATTGAGCAGGTGAATATTGCGGTGATTCAGATGGATGAAACGGCGCAGCAGAATGCGGCGCTGGTGCAGGAGTCTTCAGCGGCTACCCGTTCGCTGGAAGAGCAGTCACATGCGCTGCTCGAAGCAATGGCGGCATTTAAAGTACAAACGGCATAACGGAAAAATTTGCCGGATGACGGCGTTAACACGTCTCATCCGGCAAAGCGTATTACGCGTCCGGGAACTCGCGGATTAAACGCTCAACGTCTTCAACCATATGGTCGTTACCGACGAAGAATGAACGGCGCTGGTGCAGGCTTTCCGGGATGATATCCAGAATACGATTTTTACCGTCGCTCGCCTTGCCACCCGCTTGCTCGGCCAGCAGGGCCATTGGGTTGCATTCGTACAGCAGGCGCAGTTTCCCTTCCGGGTGGCTGGCGGTGCTCGGATACAGATAGATCCCGCCTTTCAGCAGATTGCGGTGGAAATCCGCGACCAGAGAGCCAATGTAGCGCGAGGTATACGGGCGCTGGGTTGCTTTATCTTCTTCCTGGCAGAATTTAATATATTTCTTCACGCCATTCGGGAATTTGATGTAGTTGCCTTCGTTGATGGAGTACGTGCTGCCTTTGACCGGGAAGCGCATACGCTCCTGGCTGAGACAAAATACGCCCAGAGAAGGATCGTAGGTGAACGCGTGTACACCGCAGCCGGTGGTATATACCAGCATGGTGGATGAACCGTAGACGACGTAGCCTGCAGCAACCTGTTTGTTGCCCGGCTGCAGGAAATCCTCTTCCGTTACCGGTGTGCCGACAGGGGTTACGCGGCGATAAATCGAGAAGATCGTGCCGACAGAGACGTTAACATCGATGTTGGATGAGCCATCCAGCGGATCCATGAGTACAACGTATTTTGCGTGTTCACAGCCTTCGAAGACGACGATTTCATCTTCTTCTTCCGAGGCAATGCCCGCCACAATATCGCGTGCCTTGAGTGCAGCTTTCAGTTTTTCGTTCGCGAACAGATCGAGCTTCTGCTGAACCTCTCCCTGCACGTTCTCAGCACCGCTGGCACCCAGGATATCGACCAGACCGGCCTTGTTAATATCGCGGTGGATGATCTTGGCGCCCAGCTTTATTGCCGATAACAAAGCAGTGAGCTCACCGGTAGCATGAGAGAACTCGTGCTGCTTTTCGACAATAAATTCACCTAACGTTTTCATAACACTTTCCCTGCAAATTGTATGGAGTAAAGCGACCGCAATAATCTTAACAAATATTTCAACCCTCGCGCTTAGGTGAATCGCGCCAGCAAACTGCGGAATATCCTGAAATGCATTTCTCACTTGCCTGACATATGCGTAAAATGGCCCCCAGATTAAAAAAGGATAGTGACGTATGCGCATTCATATTTTGGGAATTTGTGGCACTTTCATGGGCGGTCTGGCGATGCTGGCGCGCTCGCTCGGTCATGAAGTAACCGGTTCGGACGCCAATGTGTATCCGCCGATGAGTACCTTACTTGAGAAGCAGGGCATCTCCCTGATTCAGGGTTACGATGCCAGCCAGCTCGACCCGCAGCCGGACCTGGTGATCATCGGCAATGCCATGACCCGTGGTAATCCGTGCGTGGAAGCGGTGCTGGAAAAGAACATTCCGTACATGTCCGGCCCGCAGTGGCTGCATGACTTTGTGCTGCGCGATCGCTGGGTGCTGGCGGTAGCGGGGACACACGGTAAAACCACCACCGCCGGAATGGCGACCTGGATCCTCGAAGCCTGCGGCTATAAGCCTGGTTTTGTGATCGGCGGCGTACCGGGTAACTTCGAGGTTTCCGCGCGTCTGGGCGAAAGCGACTTCTTCGTCATTGAAGCGGACGAATATGACTGCGCGTTCTTCGATAAGCGTTCCAAATTCGTGCACTACTGCCCGCGTACGCTGATCCTCAATAACCTTGAGTTTGATCACGCGGACATCTTTGACGATCTGAAAGCTATCCAGAAACAGTTCCACCACCTGGTGCGTATCGTGCCGGGCCAGGGACGCATCATCTACCCGGAAAACGACATTAATCTGAAACAGACGATGGCGATGGGCTGCTGGAGCGAGCAGGAACTGGTTGGCGAGCAAGGCCACTGGCTGGCGAAGAAACTGACCACCGATGCCTCCGAATGGGAAGTCTTCCTGGACGGCGAAAGTGTCGGCGTTGTGAAGTGGGGCCTGGTCGGCGAACACAATATGCACAACGGCCTGATGGCAATTGCCGCCGCCCGCCATGTTGGCGTTACCCCTGCGGATGCGGCCAATGCGCTCGGTTCATTCATCAACGCACGTCGTCGTCTTGAACTGCGCGGTGAAGCCCATGGCGTGACGGTATATGACGATTTTGCGCATCACCCGACGGCCATTCTGGCAACGCTTGCGGCGTTGCGCGGTAAAGTGGGCGGTACGGCGCGTATTATTGCCGTGCTGGAACCGCGCTCGAACACCATGAAAATGGGGTTGTGCAAAGACGATCTGGCGCCGTCGTTAGGCCGAGCGGACGAAGTGTTCCTGCTGCAACCGCCGCACATTCCGTGGCTGGTATCGGAAGTCGCGGAAGCCTGCGTTCAGCCTGCGCACTGGAGCGGTGATGTTGACGCACTGGCGGATATGGTGGTGAAAACCGCGCAGCCAGGCGATCACATTCTGGTGATGAGCAACGGCGGGTTTGGTGGTATTCATCAAAAACTGCTGGATGGTCTGGCGAAGAAAGCCCAGGCAGAAGCGGAAGAGTAAAAAAACGCCCGGTGGCGAAACGCTTACCGGGCCTACGATCCGTTGTAGGCCGGATAAGGCGTTTACACCGCCATCCGGCACATCCCGTACACGAAATTACGCTTCGTGTTCCGCCAGCTCACGCAGATACTGGAAGATCTGACGTGCTGATTTCGGCGGCTTGTTGCCTTCTTGCTCTTTCTTCGCATTGCGTACCAGAGAACGAAGCTGTTGGCGATCGGCGTTCGGCCACAGTTTCAGAACTTCCGCTACCGCATCATCACCTTCAACGATCAAACGATCGCGCAGCTGTTCAAGCTTGTGAAACAGCACAACCTGTTGGTTGTGGCGGTTTTTCAGCTTGTCCAGCGCCTGACGGATAGGATCAACATCGCGCTGACGCAGCATCTTACCAATTAGCTGCAGCTGGCGGCGACGGCCTTCCATCTTGATACGCTGAGCCAGCTCAATGGCGGCACGTAAATCCGCATCGAGCGGGATTTTATCCAGCGCGTTTTTCCCCAGTTTTACCAGTTCCACACCCAGGTGTTTTAACTCCTCGGCGTCACGTTTTATTTCACTTTTACTGACCCAGATAATTTCATCGTCTTCGTCTTCGATGTCATCACCGGGAACGTCGTCGAGCCAGTCTTCGGGCTGCTTAGTCATGTCAGGCTCCTTAAAAAAAGAGGCTAATGTTACCAGTTAAGATGCGCACTGAAAAACGGTTCTCTGTTAGACTTCAGAGAAACTCTCTCTACATTATGGCATTTGCGATGAAAGTAATCTCACAAGTTGAAGCGCAGCGTAAGATTCTGGAAGAAGCAGTCTCGACAGCACTGGAATTAGCATCAGGTCAGTCGGACGGTGCAGAAGTCGCCGTAAGCAAGACGACGGGTATTAGCGTCAGCACCCGTTATGGTGAAGTGGAGAACGTCGAATTCAACAGCGACGGTGCGCTGGGCATTACGGTTTACCATCAGAACCGTAAAGGTAGCGCGTCGTCCACCGATTTAAGCCCGCAGGCGATTGCGCGCACCGTGCAGGCCGCGCTGGATATCGCCCGCTATACCTCGCCGGACCCGTGTGCAGGCGTGGCGGATAAAGAACTGCTGGCCTTTGATGCGCCAGATTTAGACTTGTTCCATCCGGCAGAAGTCTCTCCTGACGAGGCCATCGAGCTGGCGGCACGTGCTGAGCAAGCAGCATTGCAGGCCGATAAGCGCATTACAAATACGGAAGGCGGCAGCTTTAACAGCCACTATGGCATCAAAGTGTTTGGCAACAGCCACGGCATGCTGCAAGGCTACTGCTCCACGCGTCATTCCCTCTCCAGCTGTGTGATCGCGGAAGAAAATGGCGATATGGAACGCGATTACGCCTACACCATTGGCCGTGCAATCGGCGATCTGCAAACGCCGGAGTGGGTGGGAGCTGACTGTGCTCGCCGCACCTTATCCCGCCTGTCTCCGCGTAAGCTCTCCACCATGAAAGCGCCGGTCATTTTTGCCAATGAAGTGGCGACCGGACTGTTTGGACACCTGGTTGGCGCGATCGCCGGTGGCTCGGTGTACCGCAAATCCACCTTCCTGTTGGACTCGCTGGGCAAGCAAATTCTGCCGGAATGGCTGACCATTGAAGAGCATCCGCATCTGCTGAAAGGGCTGGCGTCTTCGCCGTTCGACAGCGAAGGCGTGCGCACGGAACGTCGCGATATCATTAAAGATGGCGTACTGACCCAGTGGCTGCTGACCAACTATTCCGCCCGTAAGCTGGGGCTTAAGAGCACCGGTCATGCGGGTGGTATTCACAACTGGCGAATTCCGGGACAGGGTCTAAGCTTCGAGCAGTTGCTCAAAGAGATGGGCACAGGCTTGGTCGTGACCGAGCTGATGGGGCAGGGCGTGAGCGGTATTACCGGCGACTATTCGCGCGGCGCGGCAGGCTTCTGGGTCGAAAACGGTGAGATTCAGTACCCGGTGAGTGAAATCACCATCGCCGGTAATTTGAAAGACATGTGGCGCAATATTGTCACCGTGGGTAACGATATTGAAACGCGCAGTAATATACAGTGTGGTTCTGTCCTGTTACCGGAGATGAAAATCGCCGGACAGTGATACTCGTTAAGGCGTTAATCTTTTAATAATAAAAAAGGAAGTGAGCAATGCGTAAACACCTGTTAGCGATCGTCGCGGCTTCAACGCTGGTTCTTGGTTCTTCTGCGTTTGCCGCCGATCTCGAAGATGATATGGGGATCCTCAACGACAACCTGAAGATCGTCGAAAAAACGGATAATGTGACTGAACTGAAAGACGCGTTAACCAAAATGCGTGCAGCCGCGCTGGACGCTCAAAAGGGCACGCCGCCGAAGCTGGAAAGCAAATCCCCGGACAGCCCGGAGATGAAGGATTTCCGCCACGGTTTTGACACTCTGATCGGTCAGATTGACGGCGCGCTTAAACTGGTGAATGAAGGTAAAGTCAAAGAGGCGAAAGCCGCTGCGGAAGACCTCAAAACCACGCGCAACGAAAACCACAAGAAGTTCCGCTAATCTGCTCTATCCGGCCTGCATAACCGCAGGCCGGATAAGACGCTGCGCCACCGCCTCCCATAAGCAAACGCTATCCCTATCACATTTTTTCATTTTTATTGCCCACGCAATGTACTCTCTATCTTCCGTTTCCCTTGTCCCTCTTGCGATCCCAATCACATTATTCCAGCGATAAATCGGCAATCCCCCCCTTTTTGCGGCACAGATCACTACCGCTGCGCCCCTTTCCACTTCGAAGTGGAAAACAACTCGCTACAAACTTTTAACCTCCACCGCTAATTTAACCTCAGAGCCATTAGTGGGGTAAGACGAGTGAATAACGGAGCTGTAATGAATGACATGGGGGAATCGGCGGAACTGGCCGACCGCATGCTGGCGCAGGTGTATGCCCTGTTGCGCGCACGCCACATCATTCCCAATGCCGTACAGGAACAAATGCTGACATCGCATGTTCGCGCCATGGCGCACCGCTCGGTGACGGGCGAGCCCTTACCCGAAGTCGATGCCAGCTTATTTGATGAAATTTCAGCCGAATCAATGGCGCTTGCCCGCGACGTCGTGGCGGAGTTTGGCAATCTTCCCGAGGAAGAGGCTTGGCTGCTGTCGGTGCATTTCGAAGTCGCGAAAGACAACCTTTAAGGAGCACAAGATGGAACAGATTACCGTAGTGATTGGCGATCGTCTGGGTAAAGGCCAGAAAGTGGCGGCAGGCGTCGAGAAAGCGGGTGGACGCGCGGTCGTGGTACCGGGCGTGGCGGCAGATATGAAGCTGGGTGATGTGATGAAAGCGGAAAATGCCACCTTTGGTATCTCGTTTTGTGGCAGCGGCGGCGCAGGCGCCATCACCGCGCAGACCAAATACGGCTACAAGGCCAAATACGGCATGCGCTCGGTTGAAGAGGGCGTAACGGCCATCAACGAAGGCTGCAACGTGCTGGGGTTCGGCTTTATGGACAAAGAAGAGCTCGGTGAGCGCCTGGTGCAGGCGTGGCAAAAGAAACACGGCGCTTAAGCATGAAAGAGCAATTCACCACCACGGTGAGAGTCACAGGTAAGGGCGAGGCCAAAGCGCGCGCCTTTGCCGATGCCCTGAACCACGTTCAGGCAGCGGTGATGAAAGCATCGCCGCATATCTTACTGCGTATTGAGCCACAGGATGTGCAGGTTGTTCAAGCGCGTGAAACAGTGCGTAAAGAGGCGTTTTTATTCCTCTTTTTGCGCCGCGAAAGACGCACCTTCAGCGTGGAGCTGGATGTGACCGTCAACGTGACTGCCATCAATCTCGACAAGGTGGATTTCGTTACGCAACGCTGATTCTCTATTAAAAGGCATAAATATGTTCCTGATAATATTAATAAAATCGCTCATCATCGGCGGCCTGGTCGGCGTAGGTGTCGGCGCTGGGGCTGCACGCATGTTTCATGCGCCTACCTCTCAGGGGATGGGCGCGTTTCGTACTCTGGGGGAACTGAATTCCTGTGAAGGGGATCCGGCTTCTCACTTCTCATTCGGCCTGGGCTTCTTCTTTAACGCCTGGGCTTCCTCCGTTGCGGCGGGTGCGTTCACGCAGGACGTTGACCACCGCATCATCCCCAACTGGGGCGCAGCCGCGTTGATGATTAAAAATCGCAACGTCGGTGAAACGCTGCACGATCCGAAGCGCATGGCGATTGCCTGTGGCGTTATTGGCATGATCGTCGTTACCTTCCTGAACCTGACCGCGTCATCCGTACCGGCTGCGCTACAGGTTACCGCCGTCAAAGTGCTGGTACCGGCGGCGAACCTGCTGGTTAACACCGTGATGCCGGTGATCTTCTGGTTGGCGGCGATCGATGCCGGTAAGAAATCAGGCTTCTGGGCCACCGTCTTTGGCGGCGCGGCGCAGCTGATTATGGGCAACGCCGTACCGGGTCTGGTACTGGGGATTCTGATCGGCAAAGGCGTTGAAGAGAGCGGCTGGAACCACGTCACCAAAGTGATGATGGTGGCTATTGTCGCGCTGTTCGTGCTGAGCGGTTTCTTCCGCGGCTTCGACATGAAGATGATCGAATCCTTCCATCTGACCGTGCCTAACTGGCTGGAACTGATTCACAACTCGCTCAGCGGTAAATAACGGAGGCCATCATGGAACAGAATAAAGGTTTTTGGTTTGCCGACTGGTCGTTCCCGATCTTCGTTGGCCTGCTCTCCTCCGGCGTCTTTGCCGGAACGCATATGTACTACCTGTACGGTATTGGCGCATTTAACGAAGTCGCTTTTGTGGCGATGCTAAAAGCGGGAATGGACACCGGCTCCTATGGGGCGGTGGCGGCGTTTGGCGCAAGCTTCCTGTTTGCCCGCATTATTGAAGGTTCGCTGGTGGGGATTTTGGATATTGGCGGGGCGATTCAGACCGGCGTCGGGTTAGGTGTTCCGGCACTGCTGCTGGGTGCGGGCATTATCTTCCCGGTCGCCAACTTTGCCGCCTCGTTAGTCACTGGTCTGGTGATTGGGCTGGCGATTGGCTACATCATCATTCTGGCGCGTAAGTTCACCATCAATCAGAGCGATTCGACCTACGGGGCGGACGTGATGATGGGGGCCGGTAACGCCTCTGGGCGCTTCCTCGGGCCGTTGATCATCCTCAGCGCGATGACGGCTTCCATCCCTATCGGCATCGGTTCTCTGGCAGGCGCGCTGTTGTTTTACCTGTGGCAAAAACCGATCACCGGCGGGGCGATCCTTGGGGCAATGATCCTGGGTTCCATCTTCCCGATTGCCATTAGCTAACTGTTGATTTGTAGGCCGGATAAGGCGGTTATGCCGCCATCCGGCAAAGGAGAGAGCGATGTTTGATTTACTCCTGCGCGGTGCGCGTCTGGTTGACGATACGGTGAGCGATATTGCGCTGAAAGACGGCAAAATTGCGGCATTAGGCAACGTTGATGGTCCGGCGCTGAAAACCATTGAGCTCGGCGGCGAGTGCTACGTCAGCGCAGGTTGGATTGATTCTCACGTCCACTGCTACCCAAAATCTCCGATTTATCACGACCAGCCGGACAGCATCGGTATTGCCACCGGCGTGACTACGGTGGTGGATGCGGGCAGTACCGGGGCGGATGATATTGACGATTTTTACGCCCTAACCCGAGAAGCGGCCACCGAGGTGTATGCGCTGCTGAACATCTCCCGCGTTGGGCTGATTGCGCAAAACGAGCTGGCTAATATGGTCAACATTGATGCCGACGCGGTGCGGCAGGCGGTGAAACGCCACCCTGATTTTATCGTCGGTCTGAAGGCGCGCATGAGTAGCAGCGTGGTCGGTGAAAACGGCATCACGCCGCTGGACCGTGCCAAAACTATGCAGCAAGAGAACGGCGATCTGCCGCTGATGGTTCACATTGGTAACAACCCGCCGGATCTGGACGAGATCGCCGAACGCCTGACGGCGGGCGACATCATTACCCACTGCTACAACGGTAAGCCGAACCGTATTCTGACGCCGGAAGGCGAGCTGCGGGCCTCGGTAACTCGGGCGCTTGCTCGCGGCGTGCGTCTGGACGTTGGGCATGGCACTGCCAGCCTGAGCTTTGCGGTGGCAAAACGCGCTATCGGCTTAGGCATTTTGCCACACACCATCAGCTCCGACATTTACTGCCGCAACCGCATTAGCGGCCCGGTGCATTCCCTGGCGAACGTAATGTCGAAATTTCTCGCCATCGGTATGTCGCTCCCGCAGGTCATTGAGTGCGTGACCGCTAATGCCGCTGACGGTCTGCGTCTGAAACAGAAAGGACGACTGCAGGTTGGCCTGGATGCCGATTTGACCCTCTTTACGCTTAAGCGCCAGCCAACCGTGCTGGTAGATGCAGAAAACGACAGCCTGCAGGCTGAACAACTGCTGGTGCCGCTTGCCGCAATACGTGCGGGCAAGGGCTATATGACCGAACAAGGGAGCGCGGAACATGCCTTCGATTTTTGAGAAATACGATTTAAAGCAGGTAATTAATACATCAGGCCGTATGACGGCGCTCGGCGTTTCTACGCCGCGACCAGAAGTCGTTGAGGCCGCGATGGCGGGGATGAATCAGTACTTCGAAATGAAAGATCTGGTCAATAAAACCGGAGACTACATCGCGAAGTTACTTGAGGTGGAAGGGGCAACGGTTGTTTCCTGTGCCTCGGCGGGGATTGCCCTGTCGGTGGCGGCGGTGTTGGTGAAAGACAGCGACTGGCTGCTGGAAAACCTGCATGTGACGCCCATCGAGAACAACGAAATTGTGCTGCCCCGAGGCCACAACGTCAACTTTGGCGCACCGGTTGGCACCATGGTGGCGCTCGGTGGCGGCAAGTTAGTGGAAGCAGGTTACGCCAACGAATGCTCTGCGGCACAGCTGGCTGCGGCCATTTCGCCGCGTACGGCGGCCATTTTATATATCAAATCTCACCATTGCGTACAGAAAAGCATGCTCAGCGTGGAACAGGCTGCGGTGGTGGCGCGTACGCATAATCTGCCGCTGATTGTGGACGCAGCGGCGGAGGAAGATTTGCAGTGCTACTACCGCGTGGGTGCGGATCTGGTGATTTACAGCGGTGCCAAGGCGATTGAAGGGCCAACCAGCGGCCTGGTGATTGGCAAAACACAATATGTTGAGTGGGTGAAGCGCCAGACGGCGGGCATTGGCCGGGCGATGAAGGTCGGTAAAGAGGGCATTCTTGGCCTGACCTGCGCCATCGAGCTGTACCTGAGTGCGCAGAAAGAGAGCGGTGCGGAGATGGTCGAGAAAATGACGCCGTTTATTAATGCGCTAAATACCCTTAATGGCGTCAGCGCGCGCGTGGTGTGGGACAGCGCAGGACGCGACATTGCGCGTACCGAAATTAAGTTTGACGAAGCGGTAACCGGCATCGCCACGGGTGAACTGGTCGAAGCGCTGAAACAAGGCGAGTACGCGATTTACTTCCGTGGGTACAAAGCCAACGAAGGCATTATCGAGGCGGATGTGCGCAGCGTGGATTGCGCGCAGCTGGAGATTGTGGCCCGTCGAATTGGTGAAGTGACTCAACAGGAGAAAAATGCATGAAACTGACCCCAAACTTTTATCGCGATCGCGTCTGCCTGAACGTGCTGGCAGGCTCCAAAGAAAACGCGCGGGATATTTACGCGGCGGCGGAAGGACACGTGCTGGTCGGCGTGCTCTCCAAAAATTATTCGAGCGTTGAAAACGCGGTGGCGGATATGCGTGAATACGCGGCGCTTATCGACAATGCGCTCTCCGTGGGGCTGGGGGCGGGCGACCCGAACCAGTCGGCGATGGTCAGTGAAATATCCCGTCAGGTGCAGCCACAGCATGTTAATCAGGTAGTTACCGGCGTGGCGACCAGTCGCGCACTGCTGGGTCAACAGGACACGGTGGTCAACGGTCTGGTCTCGCCAACCGGTACGCCGGGGATGGTGAAAATCTCCACCGGTCCGCTGAGCAGCCAGACGCCGGACGGTATTGTGCCGGTAGAAACTGCGATTGCGCTGCTCAAAGACATGGGCGGTAGCTCGATTAAATACTTCCCGATGGGCGGTCTGCAATGCCGTGATGAGTACACCGCGGTGGCGCAAGCCTGCGCACGTCATGACTTCTGGCTGGAGCCGACGGGCGGCATCGACCTGGAAAACTTTGCTGAGATTTTGCAGATTGCCCTTGATGCCGGCGTGAGTAAAATCATTCCTCACATCTATAGTTCGATTATTGATAAGGTGAGTGGAAACACCCGCCCGGACGACGTGCGCCAGCTGATGGCGATGACCCGGGCCTGCGTAGGCTAACTGACTGATGAGGAAACTGACGTGCGATTCCCCAACCAACGTTTAGCACAGCTGTTCGACATGTTGCAAAACGAGGCGCTGCCGCAGGATGAGCTGGCGCAGCGGTTGTCGGTTTCCACACGCACGGTCAGGGCGGATATTACCGCGCTGAATGCGCTACTCGCCCCGCACGGCGCGCAGTTTGTTCTTAGCCGGGGTAACGGTTATCAACTGAAAATTGACGACCCGGCAAGCTATCACTCCCTGCAAACGCAGCAGCCCGCTACGCTGCTGCGCATCCCACGGACCAGCCAGGAGCGGGTACACTGGCTGGTGGTTCGTTTTTTGACATCGGCCTTTTCGCTCAAGCTGGAAGATTTAGCTGATGAATGGTTCATCAGCCGGGCGACGCTGCAAAACGACATGGCGGAAGTGCGTGAGCACCTGCAACGGTATCGGCTGACGCTGGAAACGCGTCCCCGACATGGGATGAAGCTGTTTGGCAGTGAAATGGCGATCCGTGCCTGTCTGACCGATCTGCTGTGGATGCTGGCGCAGCAGGATCCGGCCCATCCTCTGGTAATGGAAGAGGTGCTCAATGCGGGCGTCCCGCAACAGCTGCAGCCGGTTTTGCAGGATATTTTCACTCGTTTTCATATCCACCTGACCGATGAGGGCGAGCTCTTTCTGCGCTTATATTGTGCAGTGGCGGTGCGTCGGATTAGTGAGGGCTATCCGTTGCCGGAGTTCGTCGCAGAAGAAGTGGGGAGCGAAGTGTGCCAGGCCACGCGGGAAATCGCAACGGTATTGCACCGGCTGGCAGATAAACCACTTTCTGTTTTCGAAGAGAACTGGCTGAAGGTGCATATTGCCGCCCGCCAGGTGCAGGAGATTGCGCCCAGCGCCATCAATGCCGATGATGACGAAGCGCTGGTCAATTACATCCTGCGTTTTATCAACACCCAGTACAACTACAACCTGTTGAATGACAAGCAGTTACATGCCGACCTGCTGACGCACATTAAAACCATGATCACCCGGGTGCGTTACCAGATAATGATCCCTAATCCGCTGCTGGAAAATATTAAACAGCACTACCCAATGGCGTGGGACATGACTCTGGCCGCCGTATCGGGATGGGGGAAATATACGCCGTATACCATTAGCGAAAATGAGATCGGTTTTCTCGTTTTGCACATTGGCGTTGGGCTGGAGCGTAGTTACAACATCGGTTACCAGCGACAGCCTCGCGTATTACTGGTTTGCGATGCCGGAAATGCGATGGTACGAATGATTGAAGCGGTGCTGGCGCGTAAATATCCGCAGATTGAGATCGTGGGCACCGTGACGCTGCGCGACTACGAGCAACGGAATACCATCAGCGAAGACTTCGTGATTTCTACCGCGCGGATTAATGAAAAAGATAAGCCCGTGGTGATGATTGCGCCGTTTCCCACCGACTATCAGCTGGAGCAAATTGGTAAGCTGGTGCTGGTGGACCGAACCCGTCCGTGGATGCTGAACAAATTCTTCGATGCTGCGCATTTTCGAATTATCGACGAACACATGGATCAACAGACACTGTTTAACACGCTATGCCGCCAGTTGCAGGATGAAGGCTTTGTCGATGCGGAATTTCTCGACTCGGTCGTGGAGCGCGAGGCCATCGTCAGCACCATGCTGGGTGACAGCATTGCCCTGCCGCATGCCCTCGGTTTGCTGGCTAAAAAAACGGTAGTCTACACGGTGCTCGCCCCGCAGGGCATTGCCTGGGGCGACGAAACGGCGCATGTGATCTTCTTGCTCGCCATCAGTAAAAGCGAGTATGAAGAAGCGATGGCGATCTACGATATTTTCGTCACCTTCCTGCGCGAGCGCGCCATGACGCGACTCTGCGCATGTCAGAATTTCAGCGAGTTCAAAACGGTGGCCATGGAGTGCGTCAGCCGTTTTTAAATGACCGCTTTGCTCTGCTGCTTTACGCCACGATGGTGGTCATTTGCCCTGGAAAACTGATCTGAATCACACCGCCCCAGGCGCACATTAACTGCGATTGCGCGGTGAGGGCGGGCGCATTGCCGACCATTATCGTTGGTGAACCCGGCATCCAGGGGGCGATGGTCATCGGAATGCACGGCATTGGTGTTAATACGCCAAGCGCCGCCGCGGTGGCTGCAGCCACGGTTGGGTTAGCGATGCTACTGCACATGCCGAATGGCATGATGTTTACAAACGGTTTGTTATCCATAATATTCGCCATCGGCAAATTATTAAGGATGGTGCGGTTAACGGGCAGAACGTTCAGCGGCGAAGGCGCCATACCAAACGCACATTGCAGTATTGCGCCCGTACAGACGGCAGGACAACTCATGGTAACACCCCCAATTGCCGCCACAGTCGGCGGGCGGATTCATCACTGTTAATCAGTTCAGAGAGCAGTTCCGGCAGCGGCGTATGTCCCCAGGCATGGGCGCGATACAGTAAATAAGGTACCGGGCTGTGTGGTTCAGTACGGGCCAGATAATCCGCCACCTGTTTAATCATTTGGTACGCTTCTTCCCGATGGGCGAACGTTGCTGTGTGGCTCACAGTTGGCACTACTTCATGAGCGGTAGATGGCGGCGGCTCCGGCGTGGCGTTCCCCAACGCCTGCTGACAGGTTTTGATTTTTTGCTCCAGTGCGCTGAAAGAGGGGGCTGAAACTTCGGGCCAGTGCTGACAGACGGCATTAAGTCGCTTGAGCCATTCGAGGCTGGCCGCCAGCGCCTGGGTCGTTGACTCGTCTGCGCTCGGCAGCGGAACGCCAGTCATTTTACCCTGCTGCCATTGCGTCACGGACACGCGGTCCTCGTTAATGATGAACAGAGGAGCCTCGGCGATTAGCGTGGCATAATGCTGCGCCATCCAGCACAACGGCGCGGCGCGATAATCGTAATCATCCTCTTTGATGTGTGGATGCAGGTCGACGGGATAACGCTCCAGCGCCAGCGTTAGCAGGGCTAACGCGTCGGGCAGAGCGGTTAAGCCGCGAACTCTGATCCACGCTTCGCCCAGCCAGCTCATAATCACCAGGTCCTTACTGTGCGTTTCGGTCAGTTGGGTGGCGATGTTGGCGACTTCTTCCCAGTCGGCACGGCGTGGCGTAGTTTGCCAGACGCCAGTTGGCAGCGTTTCGTCATCCTGCTGGCGAGCGGCGACCAGCCGATCAAACTCTGGCGAATAGCGGATGGACTCTCCGCAAGCGCTCTCTGTCCGGATAGGTGCCAGTAATGCCTGAATATGTTCCATCATTTACCTCCTGATAATCCCTGTTCTGTCAGCGGTGTCCACGGTAGCATCGTTTTGCCGTCACTACCCAACAACGCTACCTGCAAAAAGACCGTAGCGCGTAATTGCTTCTGACCGTCTCCGACCGGAAGTGAAAAATGCAGTGGCAGCGGTTGCGTCAGCGCGCCGCCGACGCGTTGTTGTTCAATCATTCTCAACAGTGACCATGCGCCCTGCCAGCGCCAACGACCAGTATCGCCTGCAACCGTTACGCCTGTCTGTGACAGGCCTGGCACTGGTCGCCATGCGGAGTTGGTGGCCCAACGCAGGCTAAAGCTCAGGTTATCGCTGGTGTGCCAGCGCAGATCCGTTGTACCACTCATGTATCCAAGCGTTTGCTGATTACCCACGAGCTGCCAGTCAGCAATCTGATCCGCGCCAACTTCATGGTTGCGTGAAGTGCGCCAGATAACCCGCACAGTGACGCCTTCGGGAGCCACCAGCGCGGAAAGAAGCGGTTGTGCCGCCGCCAGCTGTTGAATCAGCGGTGGCTGTTCTGGCAGGGTTTCCGGCGGGAGTTGCGCGAGCAAAACGGCGAGTTCGCGCACCCTGTCGACATCGGCATCCGGCGCGTGCGGTACGGCGGTAAAGGGGAAGTGTCCTGCCAGCCAGACGTTATACAGCGTGAAGATGTGTTGTACCGCGCCAATGCTTGCCTGCTGGCGAAGCTGCTGACATTTTTGCTGCGATGCGTTGACCAGCGCGTTGAGGGACTGGCTATAAAAATCGCTGCTGCCGGATGTGCTGAATTGCGCCAGTTCGCTCTGGCAGTTCTGCGCAGTCATTGTTGGCACCGCGGCGGCGAGGGTGGTCATTTGCGCTGACGGGCTGCCAGGATCCTGCTGTTGCTGCCGCTGCATGGCGCCCAGCGAACTGATCCAGCGGACGATCAACTGGTTATCAGCAGCCGTTAGCCACGGACGCTGTCTGTCCAGCCAGTCGATATCGGGCTGATAACGGGTCAGCGCTGCGGATATTTGCTCGGCCTGTGCCGCTGCCCAACCCGCCACTTTCTGGCTGCTTATCTGCGCCTGTTCTGCGCTGGTGTAGTTGACGGCAGGCGGATTCACCGCCGGGAGGAGCGCGCCGCCGTCCTGGCGTACCCGGGTAATCACTTGTGCGGCGATTTGCTGACGTAACACTGTAGAAAGTTGGGGTCGATTAAGCTGGTTGAAAGCCTCCACCACCCTGTCCGCGCTGGCGGTACTGATATTGCTATTTTGCGCAGTATCCGCAGCGCCGGTGTAGAGCGCCTGGCGCATGGCGTTTTCCACTGCCTGCTGGGCCAGCAGAGTGAGTCTGGGCCGCCAGATGCTGTCCGGGAGCTGCTGCATAAAACGTTCATATCCACCGTACAGCGCCAGCGCCTGCTGAAGCTGCAGGTTCCCAGGGTACGCGACTTCGCTTGCTGAGGGTTGATGCGTGCCCAACTGCCAGAAAGGCTGATTAAGCAGGTCGCGCAGGCTTTTTTGCAGCGCCAGAATATCCGGCGACACGCTAAAATCCCCTTCCGGCGACTGCTCGGTTAATGACGAAAAATGCAGCCGGGAGCCATCGACCTGTGCGAGAAAACGTTGACGCAGCAGCGCTTCGTGGCGCAATACCTCTTGAATCACGCCATTGTCGATCAGCCGTAGCGCGCGGGCCTGAGTCAGCAACTCATCCAGCGGTAATCGGATCGGGGAGTGGGTCGCATCGCGGCTCAGGTTATTAATTGTCGTCAGCGTGCTCTGTAAGCGGCTGACCTGACGGACCAACGAGCGGACAAACAGCGGGGTCACGTTCGTACCGTTGCTAAAGAGCGTCAGTAATTGTTCAAGCTGTTCCTCGTTGTTATCGAGGCTGGTGTTGCCATAATTCTGCTCCAGCCATTGCATGGCTTCGCGGGAAAAAATCTCGCTATTACGTTGTGTCAGTTCGCTGGCGTCGGGTAAGCGCAGGCGTGACAGATTTAACGTGGCAAACATCTCATTCAGTTCCCCCTGTGCAGGCAGTGAGTCCGTATCGACAGTCACGCCCCAGACGCTGGCGCTAACGGTAGCCAGCGTTTGCACGGTAGGCTGTTTCACCTGCATCAGTTGCAGTAACGGCAAATAGCGCGACTCCATCTGCTTTGCCTGGGTCAGTATTTGCTGAATCTGTCGATAGCGCTCTTCGGGCAACAGATCTGCTTGCTCAGCCAACTTCTCGTTTTTATTTTGCAGACAGATGCTGTTGGTAGCAGGCGTCAGTAGGGTCGCCATGGTCGCGTTGTGGAAGGTTTCACGTAGCTTCGTGTCGGTACGGCTGAACAGCGAGCCGGGCCAGACAACGGAACGGAACTGCCACTGCGGAATCGCGTTTAATATGCGCCAGTACAACGCGGCTGAGCGTTCGCCGGAGGCGCCGACGCGCACGGTTTGCGTGGCGAGAACCTGCAGACGATCGTGCAGTAGTATCGCGTTGGTGTGCTGGTATCGCCAGCTCCAGGTCATCGTGATAAGCCACAGTACGCAAAGACAGCTGTAACAGGCGAGAGTAATGAAATGGCGGCGCAGATTCAGGCGCAACAGACGGCGTACAGGCAGTGCCAGACCGCGTTCGGCGGCGATTTTCCCGTTCAGCAAGGTCTGACAAAACTGCATCTGCGGCTTGTCGTTGTTCAGTGTGCGGGCGACGAACCAGATCCCCCGCAGCAGCGGCGGCTCATCGCGGGCGTTGCTGTTGAACAGCGCATCGAAATAATCATGCAGCGGTGTGGCCAGCGGCGGGAAGCTCTCTGGCAACCGGAACAGCGTTTCCGGCGTTTGCCCCTGCAGCGTACCGAGTTCGGTAATGAGCAGGCGCAGCGATGCCCGGGTGTTGTCCAGCGCGTCGTCAATCCACTGTGGTTTCCAGATAGCCTCTCTGGCAACCGGTATCGCGCTGCCGATAGGGCTGCTGTGAGCATCTTCCGGTAGCTGTGCGAGCAGGTCGGCGACGCCCTCCAGTGACTCCAGCCCGCTTATCAGCAGATAGATCGGCAGACTCAATCCGCATACCTGCTGGATCTGCTGGCAGTTATTCAGCAGGCTGGCACGCGCCGCCTCATCGCTCTGCAACGCTTCCAGCGGCAGGGTGATAATCAACGCATCTAACGGGCGCTGAGGGCGACTTTTTACCAGCGCAGCCAGCGTTTTCTGCCAGTCGTTCTGGCGAATAAGGCGTTTCTTTCCGGCTGTTTGTAGCGTTTGCGGAATACACAGAAGACGACAGCGTTGGTTAAACCACCACTGCCCGAACCAATATTCCATGCCATCAGTCAGCGACCAGCTGCGGCAGAGCAGGCGGTTGTCGTCTTCATCACCGAGCATCAGGATGCGCATGCTGTCGTAAGGATCCTGGTCGCCACAGGCGCGCTGGATCTCTTTTTGCGCGCGGGTAAACGTGTCGTTGCGATACTCCCACTGCCACCAAACGCACCAGACGGTAATCGCCAGCAGCACCAGCACGATAATCAGCAGAGTCAGCCAGGGTTGTGTCACTTTTCTTCCCCCGGACAAGACTGGGTGACCGGGAAGTCAGGCAGCGTGCTGACGCCAATGGCATCTTCAATACTCAGCCATAAACGCTGACTTAGCAGCAACAGCGCCAGCAGTATGATGATGGCAATCAGGTGCAGGCGTGAGTTATCCGGCAGGCGGCGGTGCGCCGGGAGCTGTAACGGTGAACCCAGCGCGGTGGACGCCATGCGTTGCGCGAGATCGTCAGGTTCTGCGTCACGCTGAAAGGCGAAGCGCCAGAGCATACGACAAATCTCTTGTTGCGTTTGCTGGTCAAAATTGTCACGCCGGGAGCCAAACCCGAGCGTCAGGCAGCGCAGATAAAGCGCCGCGACATCACGCTGGCCCGGATTACGTTCATTGAGTAGCGCCTCGATTTTGCGGGGGATCCTGTCTCCCGCACTGTGGGTTTGCCACAGATGATATTCCAGCGGGCAGGTCTGCCACAGGGAGAGCGCTGGCCAGTCGCTGTAGAGGACAGTTTCATCAATCAACGCGACCAGGGCGTACACGGCGTCGTCAATGTGTTGTTGAAACGGCGCGCCCAGCTCACGCGTCAGGCGTCGGCTGAACTCCGCCACCGCCTGATTACCGCAGGCAAAAGCTTGATTATGCAGTTCAGCAGGCGTGAGCGTGCTGCTTTTCCAGCGTTCTAACTGCACCAGCCAACGAGAGAAAATCTCATCGAACAGGCGGCTGGCGGGCATATCAGGCACCCCTTGCATCATGGCGTTCCTCCTGACGGTACAACATGATTTGCAGCGGCATACCATCAGTTTCATGCAATGGGGCGATGACCAGCGGCGTCTCTTTTTCAAACCACTGGGTGGTCAGCGTCAATGTGAACAACGCAATGCTGCTGTCGGTTTCCCAGTTGCCGCGTTGATCCAGCGCCAGCGGAGTGAGGTTCATCCCGTGCATTCGCTGGCGACGCAGGATGTTCAAAAATGGCTGGCTGGCGACCAGGCTTTGTTGCAGCCAGACTCCGGCTCTGGCTGTGTCGCCTGCTGGCATCAGCAGGCCAACCACTACTTGCTCTCCGCCATGAATGTCCGGCGGGAGTTGCAGTGAAAAGTGGTTATCCAGTTTGCTAAAGTTGAGTCGTTGATAGCGGCGATGAATGTGCGCCAGTTGGGTTTTCAGCAGCGTGAAGAGGGTTGTGAATCCGGGGTGCATGTTTTGGTAATCAAATGCGGGTAGCAGGGGCAGAGTTTTGTCCTGAGTGAGGATTGCCGTCTGACCGATGAACAAGCACAGTACGCGCCAGAGATCCTGCGGGTGTGTCTGCGCACTGGTCATCAGGCTTTCCAGCAGCGGTAGCGCGCCCTGAATGCTCTGTAATGACAGCGTTAACCATAGCCAGTCGTGGGTACGCTGGCTCTGGTGCGCGAGCTGCATTTCCCGGCTCAGAAACAGAATTTTTTCCCGCGCCTGTAAACAGAGCTGCCGCGTATGACGAGAAAGATAGCTCTCTTCGCTGACCCTGGGCGCTGGCGCAAACCATTCGCTCTGACGAAACCCGCCTTCGGTATAGGTCACCTGAAGGAGCGGCAGGCAGATGAAATCGGCGCGTTCATGTGAGCACATCAGACGCGGCGCGGGCTGCCAGAGTGGAATACTCTCGGGAAATTCACCGCTGCACAGGTCTGGCAACGGTACGCTGTTGATGGAGCGGTGACGGGTGTCCATCGAAAGCCACTGTCCGGCGCGGCTTAGCGGCGGTAATGCCAGCCAAAGAAGGTGTTCACTGTCGGGCGCGGCGGGAAGCAAACGTGAGCAGTCGAACGTCAGCGGCGAATCGCGGCCAATGTCGTACTCAACCGGCGTCCCGTCGGGCATGATCGCCTCAAGGCGCAGTATGCGTAACGTTCCGGCACACAGCGCGGCTTCGTCAATGTGTAGCTGATTGACGCCCCAGAACCAGGGATTGGCGCACCGTGCGAGCGCGGCGGAAAGCGTTTCATTACGCAATGCCTGCAACTGGAAATGCTGCGGTAGCATTGCCATCCCTTCATACCAGCAGACCATTGCCGGAATCGTGCTCATAGTACCTTCCTTGTTCAGGGCGCGAGGACTGCCTCATCCGTCATTAATAACAGGTGCAGCGAATCTGCTTTATCCAGTCGTAACCGGTGATCTCCGGCGCTGCGGTAGCGGGCAAACAGCAGGATGGCTTCTGCCGGAACACCCTGCAGGGGATTGTCTTTTGCAACGAAACGCGAACCCGGCACCAGCTCCAGAGACCAGACATGTAGCCCGTCGGGGGCGTCTCGCAGCAGCTGCGATTTAGCAATGAACCACTGCCCGGCACTGAGCGATTGCACGGCGGGCAGCAACGCGGTATCGGTGACGGCGACAATATCGACGGCAACGGGGGTGTTATCATTTGCATCCGCAACTGTTTCAATGACGACATCATTAAATGCCACGCGGTTTTGCCAAAATGAACAGCCGCTATTCAGTAAAATAAATAAACCGAATGAAATTATATTAGCTGAATGGCGTAGGCCGTTTGTCATATAAAATCCTTTTATATCTTCATTAAGAAGGTAATTAATGGCAGCGATTTGTTTTTTGATTTAAATCATTATTAGGCATGTCTGAGTCAATAAAATTCGTTAACATCTAAACATTCATAAAATTAATGTTTTCTATTGATAGCATTAGTTAAATCATTTTTTATGTTTAACTTATTGATTTTTATGAGTTGATTTTTGGTTAATTGATTTTTGTCAAATGAGTCATTTTTGTGTAAAAAGTAAAAAATTAAGTTGATATTTATTTTGTAATATGTCTTTTATAATCCATATAGTTATTCAGGAATAGGCTGTTTCGAATAGTGGTGCTACCACGTTAGCACCAGGGATACTATTGCAATAAAAAGGATTGAATATGGCAGAGAGCATTCAGCATAAACTCAATCGTATTAGACCGCCGCGCGTTCAAATAACCTATGACGTGGAAACTGGCGGTGCGATTGAGAAGAAAGAACTTCCTTTGGTTATTGGTATTTTAGCGGATTTATCCGGGCAGCCTGCGTCGCCGCCAGAGAAATTACGCGAGCGGCGGTTTGTCGAAATTGACCGGGATAATTTTGATGATGTGCTCTCTTCCATCTCCCCGCGTCTGGCGATGCAGGTCGACAACCGCCTGGCTAACGATGGCAGTAAACTTAACGTTGAACTGCATTTCAACGAATTCGACGACTTCACTCCTCTCAATATTATCAATCAGGTTAAACCTCTCCAGCGACTGTTCCTTGCCCGCCAGCGCCTGCGCGATCTGCTGACCAAGCTGGACGGTAACGACGATTTGGATGCGTTGTTACAGCAGGTAGTAAACGATAACGCCGAGCTTCAGGCGTTAAGGCCCGCCACTGAAGAAAAACCGGCTGAAAATGCGTAACTGAGAAGGAAAAGAACAATGGACAATGTTCAGGAACAAACAGAAAGCGGCGCGCAGACGGTCACGCTGAGCGTGCTGGATCGCATTATTCAGGAAGGGCGGATGGCGCGCGATGAGCTGCAACAGACCTACGCGCGCGACATGCTGGAAGAGCTGGCAACGCAAATCCTTGATGAAGGCATGGCGATAGAAGGCGACACGGTGGCGATGATCAACCACCGTATTGCGCAGATCGATGAACTTATTAGCGCGCAATTGAACGAAGTGTTGCACCATCCTGATATGCAAAAACTGGAAGCGTCCTGGCGCGGTATGCATCAGTTTGTGATGAATACTGAAACCAGCACCCGACTGAAATTGCGCCTGCTGAACGTGTCGCGCAAAGAGCTACAGGATGACCTGGAAAAAGCGGTTGAGTTTGACCAGAGTACCTTATTCAAAAAGCTGTATGAGGACGAATACGGCACCTTCGGCGGCAATCCGTACAGCGTGCTGGTCGGCGATTTTGAGTTTGGCCGCCATCCGCAGGATGTGGCACTGCTGGAGAAAATCTCCCAGGTTGCCGCTGCGGCACACGCGCCGTTTATTGCCGCCGCCAGCCCTCGGTTGTTTGATATGGGATCGTTCGCTGAGCTGAATATTCCGCGCGATCTGGCGAAGATCTTCGAGAGCACCGAGCTGATCAAATGGCGGTCGTTCCGCGACAGCGACGACTCCCGCTATGTGTCGCTGGCGTTGCCGCACGTATTGCAGCGCCTGCCATATGGGCCGGATACCGTGCCGGTAGAAGGGGTTAATTTTGTTGAGGATGTTAACGGCCTGGATGCCAGTAAATATCTGTGGGGCAACGCGGCCTGGATATTGGCCAATCGTATTACCGAGGCGTTTGCCCTTTACGGCTGGTGCGCGGCGATCCGCGGTGCGGAAGGCGGTGGGCTGGTCGAATCTCTTCCGGCACATACCTTTGCTACGCCGTCCGGTGATATCAGCCTGCGCTGCCCGACGGAAATTGCCATTACCGACCGTCGTGAAAAAGAACTGAATGACCTCGGTTTTATCGCCCTGTGCCACAAAAAGAACACTAACACCGCCGCGTTCTTTGGCGGGCAAACGACCAATCAGGCGAAAATCTATAACACGCCGGAGGCCAACGCCAACGCGCGGATCTCAGCCATGCTGCCCTATATCCTCGCGGCTTCCCGTTTTGCGCACTATCTGAAGGTGATTATGCGCGACAAGGTCGGCAGTTTTATGAGCCGCGATGAGGTTGAAAGCTACCTCAATAACTGGATTGCCGGCTATGTGCTGCTTAGCGACACCGCACCACAGGAGATCAAAGCGCAATATCCGCTGCGGGAAGCGCGCGTTGATGTGCTGGATGTTCCCGGCAAGCCCGGGGTCTATCGCGCGGTGGTGTTCCTGCGTCCGCATTTCCAACTGGAAGAACTGACCACTTCTATTCGTCTGGTGGCTGAACTGCCGCCGCCGGTATCGGCGTAATCACACAAGGAGCCAGTATTTATGGATGCTATTTTTTTAAAGATTGATCCAATCAAAGGCGACAGCTGCGTTGATGGATATAAAGATCAAATCGAAATTATGTCCTTCAGCCATAACGTGGCAATGCAGGTCACTAACGATGTCAGTAACACCAACCGCACGTCAGGCCGGGCACATGTGGGGGAAATGTCGCTGACTAAATTTGTTGACCTGTCCACGCCTGAACTCAACCTTCACTGCTGTTCCGGGAAAATGATTGCCCAGGCCGTACTGACGCTATGTCGCAACGATGGCGACTCGGTGCTGCCGTTTATCATCTATACCCTCGACAACGTCTTGATTTCGCACATCAGCGTCAGCGGTGGGTCGGGGGGGAAACCCGTTGAAACGATGTCACTCAATTTCAGCAAAATTAAATGGGAATTGAAGGCCCAGAAAGCAGAAGGCGCGGAGAAAGGGGCTGCGGCATCGACCTGGGACATGATGATGAATAAGAAAGGAAGCTAATGAATGGGGCAACCATCCATCCCGGTCGCGTTGTTCGACAGGCTGCTGGATGAGGATATAAGCCCGCGTGAGTCGGTACGTCGGGAATTGATGCGACTGTTCAACTCCCGCGCTCCGGCAGGGGCCGAAGAATTACCGTTGCTGCTTGCCTGGGGCGTTCCGGAATGGCACGGATTTAATGCAGGCGATGAGCGGGCGCTTGGCGGGTATTGTCGCCAGCTTCGCGCCGCCATTTTGCGCCATGAACCGCGTATTCAGGCGCTGAGTGTCAGCGTGAGAGATGTCCATCAGCAGACCCTGGCGCTGCATCTTGACGTAGTGCTTCGGGAAGACGACGAGCCGCTCACGCTGGAACTCACGTATTTGCACGGTAGCTGGCAATGACCATCGCAGGAGAAGATCAATGGACGATCGATTGCTGGAGGATTACTTACAGGAACTCAGGTGGCTGCGTACTGCCAGCGGTGAGTTTGCCCGTCGGCATCCGCGCGTGGCTGCCCGGCTGCGGCTGAGCGAATTCGAATGTCCGGATCCCCACGTTGAAAGGCTGCTGGAAGGCTTTGCGCTGCAAAGCGCCCGGCTGCATCAACGCCTCGACGACGGCTTTGGCGAGCTGTGTGAGTCACTGCTGGAGCAGCTTTCGCCCCATTTGATGCGGCCTTTTCCTTCGGTTGCGACGGCCTGTTTTGTCCCCGATCCGCAGGCGGGCGATCTTAGTCAGGGTTACCCTCTCCCGGCCGGAACGCCGCTGTATACCCTGACGGAAAGCGGCGAGACAATCTGGTGGCGCACCGCGCTGACGCAAACGCTGTGGCCGCTGGAAATCGAGGATGTTGCATGGTGTGACGCCACGCAGGCACAGCAACTGAGCGGGCTCGCGCAGGCGCGCGGCGCGCTGCGTATTCAGCTGCGTTGCCTTCCGCCACATCAGTTTTCGGCGCTGGCGGTAAACCAGCTGCGCATCCATCTCTGCGGCTCACCGCAAATCAACGCCACGCTGTTCGATTTGCTGTATGCCCACGTTATCGGTCCGCGGCGCCCGCAGCCCGTTGGGCTGTTGAATGCTGAACGGATATTGCCGGGGGAATCTGGCGTGGAGTCCTCTGCGCTGGCGCTAAGCGCCTGGATGCACTGCCCGCAGGCGCTGATGTATTTTGATCTGCCGCTGGCGCAGGTGAGTGAGGGGGAGACAATGACGTTGTGTATTCCTTTCGACAGGGCGCCACAGGCGGCGCAGCATATTCAGTCTGGCGACATTCGTCTGGGCTGCACGCCGGTCATCAACCTGTTCACCCGCACTTCTGAACCGCTGCTTGCTGAGCATACGCGCAGCGAGCATCGGCTGGTGGCGGATCATCATGACAAAAATGTGCACATTTATCGCGTACAGGCGCTGTGGATGAGTCGTCGCGAGGAAGCCTGGCGCATTCCACCCTACTATTCGGCGCATGGGCATAGCGATGCGCGCTGGTACTGGCACGCGCGACGTCATCACCGCCAGGGCAACGAAATGTGGTTGACCCTGGTGGATAGCCAGTTTGATCCCCTCGAGGCTGCCGACGAGTACAGCCTGACGGCAAAACTGTGGTGTACCAATGGTGCAATGGCCTCGTTGCTTTCTGCGGGGACGTCGCTGACCTTTGAACAACCCGGCCCGGTTGCACAGGTACATTTACTGGGAACGCCGACCACACCTTCTGAACCTGTATCGCAGCGGGACGCACGCTGGAAGCTGCTTTCCTCGCTGGCGCTCAATCATCTGTCGCTGACCGAAGGCGAAATGGCGCTGGCCTCTCTGAAAGAACTGCTGGCGCTGTACGCCCCTTCTGCCGCATCCCCTGCCGTCTGGCAACAAATCAACGGTATCGACGCAATACGTAGCCAGCGGGTGAGCGAACACCGGGGGCGCGATGCCTGGCGCGGCTGGTGCAATGGCATCAGGGTGACGCTGGTCCTTAACCCCGAGGCGTTTACCGGCAGCAGCCGACTGCTGTTTGCGGGCATTATCGCCCGTTTTCTCGCGCGTAATGCCACCGCCAACTGCTTTGTGCGCACGGTCTTGCAGGATGAAGGGGAGGAGTTGTCGTTATGGACAGAAACCGAACAGAGCGCGCTGATAGCGTAATGGCACAGCTTAAGGGCGAGCCGTGGCGCTTCTCGCTGGAACAGAGTATCCGCATCTTACACGCGGCGGGTGAAACGCCCGCACTACGCGGCGATCTCGGGATGGCGTTTGGCCCGGCGGAAGTCGGCGCGTTGAGTGATGATGCTCTTCATGTTCGCAGCCTGGGGCCGGGCGGGGCCGATGGCGTACTGCCCTACGGCTGGCTGGAATGGCTGCAACAGGCGACGCAGGATAAAAATGCTGCCCCGCAGGACTTCATCCAGCTGTTCCAGCAGCGGTTTATCCAGCATCACTGCCGGAGTCTGAGCCTGTACCGCCTGGCAACGCCCTACGCCCGCCGTGAAAATGCGCCGGGGCTGGGTATCATGCGCGCGCTGTGCGGTTTTGGGCTTGAGGCGACGAATATGCGCGAGACCGACCTGCTGGCGCAAAGCGCAGGGCTGGCGAATCGCAGGCGCTCGACGGCGGGGTTTGTGGCGCTGGTGGCGGCTGTACTCAGTATCAACGTGGAAATAGAAGAATTTGTCGGGCGCTGGCAACCGCTGCCCTCACCGAGCCGGACAGGCTGCCGACTGGGACGCAACAGCGTCGCCGGGAGACGAATATGGCATCAGCATGCGGCGCTGCGAGTGCATCTGGATGCTAAAAACGCTGCGCAGTGGCGCGAATTTTTACCCGGTAGACAGGGTTTTTTCCAGCTCAGCAAGTTAGTGGCAATCTGGTTTGGTGCGGGGATAACGCTGCTGCTGATGATGCGAGGAACGCTGACGCTGGACCATCGCTTAACCCGCACCGCGCCGCCGCGCCTCGGCCATACCGCACAACTGACGAGCCGCAAACCCGCGTCGTTTCGCTGCCAATTGCAGCTTGAGGAGAACAATGCATGGATTTAAAAGCGCTGATACAACGACTCAACCCGGCCTGCCTGCGGGCGCTGGAACAGGCGGCAGAACGCAGCCGGGCGCAGGGGCACTGGTTTGTGGAACCGGAGCATCTGTTGCTGGCGTTACTGGATGACGAGCATGGCGATCTGGCGTGTTGCCTGAGTCCAGCGGCGATTTCTGCCGACACGCTGCGTGAAGAGATCCGTCGGGCGCAGGCGCAGTTCAAAACCGGCTGTACGCGGATGCCGGTGTTTTCGGTGCAATTGGTGGAACTGCTGGAAGGGGCGATTTTGCAGGCAGTGTTCCAGCGTATGACACAGGTGCGTTCTGCGCTGTTGATGCTGACGTTACTGACCCGCGAGCGGCTACGCGCGCAGCTGGCGCAGGGGATGCCATCGTTGCTGAGACTCTCCGCTGAAACGCTGGAAAGCCAGTGGCGGAACTGGTGCCGAAATTCTGTCGAAGAGCATCGCGATCCAACGCCTGACGATGCGTCGATGCATGACAGCGGCGTGCTGGATCAATATACCCACGATCTGACCCGCGACGCGCGGGACGGAAAGATCGACCCGATCATCGGGCGCGATAGCGAGATCCGCCAGTGTATCGACATCCTGCTGCGCCGCAGGCAGAACAACCCGATTCTGGTCGGTGCGCCAGGTGTGGGCAAAACCGCCGTGGCCGAAGGGCTGGCGCGACGCATTGCCGAAGGCAGCGTGCCACCGCCGCTGCGCGATGTGGCGCTGCTGTCACTCGATCTCGGTCTGTTGCAGGCGGGCGCGGGCGTGAAGGGCGAATTTGAACAACGTCTGAAAGGCGTCATCGACGCGGTTAAAAAATCCCCGCAGCCGATCATTTTGTTTATCGACGAAGCCCACACGCTGATTGGCGCGGGCGGTGCCGAGGGCGGCAGCGACGCCGCCAACCTGCTGAAACCGGCGCTGGCACGTGGGGAGCTGCGCACCATCGCCGCCACCACCTGGCAGGAATACAAAAAATATTTCGAGAAGGACCCGGCGCTGGACCGCCGTTTCCAGCGCATCCAGATTGAAGAACCGGACGAAAACAGCGCGGTGGTGATGCTGCGCGCGGTGGCCGACAAGCTGGAGGCGCATCACGGCGTGCAAATTCTCGATACCGCGATTCGTGAAGCGGTGCGCCTGTCCCAGCGTTACATCTCCGGGCGTCAACTGCCGGACAAAGCCATCAGCGTGCTCGACACCGCCTGCGCGCGGGTATCGCTGGCGCAGCATGACGTGCCGCCCCAGCTTGAGGAAATCCGCCAACAGCAGGCGGCGATCGATGAGGAAAGTGAACGTCTGAATCGTGAACTGCTGGTGGGCGTCGATCATCACGACCGGCTGTGCGAACTGGAGGAGCAGGCGAAAAAACTCCAGCTTCAGGCGCGGGAAGTGGAAGGACGCTGGCAGGACGAGCGTCAGCGGGTCGGTGAACTGCTGGCTACGCGCCAGCGGATGCTGGATCTCAGCGAGCGGCTGGACGATGACGACGAAGAACTCGAGCAGCAACTGGTGGAGTGCGCGGCGCTGATCGGCAAGCTGGAAACCGCCGCCGCGCAATTGCGCGATGAAGTGCCGCTGGTGCCGGACTGCGTGGATCCCGCCACCGTCGCGGCGGTGATCGGCGGCTGGACAGGGATCCCGCTCGGGCAGATGTTGACCGACGAAGCCCACGCCCTTCGTACGCTGGTTGAACGGATGAGCGAACGGGTAATGGGACAGCAGGCAGCGCTGGAGACCATCGCCCAACGCCTGCGCGCCTATCGCAGCGGTCTGACCGACCCGCAAAAGCCGGTCGGCGTGTTCCTGCTGGTGGGACCGACCGGCGTGGGCAAAACCGAAACCGCGTATGCCCTT
This sequence comes from Citrobacter sp. FP75, assembly GCF_018342065.1. GTDB lineage: Bacteria > Pseudomonadota > Gammaproteobacteria > Enterobacterales > Enterobacteriaceae > Citrobacter. Next base: position 145,031 of record NZ_JAFDOE010000006.1, read on the forward strand.
GCCGATGCGCTGTACGGCGGCGAACGCAATCTGATCACTATCAACCTTTCTGAATATCAGGAAGCGCACACCGTCAGCCAGCTCAAAGGCGCACCGCCGGGCTACGTCGGCTATGGCAGTGGTGGGGCGTTAACCGAAGCTGTGCGCCGCCGCCCCTATTCGGTGGTACTGCTCGACGAAATCGAAAAAGCGCACCCGGACGTGCTAGAGGCGTTTTATAACGTCTTCGACAAAGGTGTAATGGAAGACGGCACCGGGCTGATCGTTGATTTCAAAAATACGGTGATGCTGGCGACCAGCAACGTCGGCGCGGAGTTAATTCTGGATACGCCAGCTTCTGAATTAAACAGCGAGTGGTTTAACGAAGATTTGCGCGCAGAATTATTAACACATTTCCGTCCAGCGTTTTTAGCAAGGATGACGACGGTGGCGTATCGGGCGCTGGATGAGGACATATTAAAAGGTATTGTGCTGGCTAAATTGGAAAAACTATCGCAGCGATATTTAGTGGCGACGGGGGAGAGGTTGGTAATGGATGAGAGTTTGGTCGAAAGAGTGATGGAGAAATGTAAGGGAGTCGGGGCCAGAGATGTTGAGAATCTGGTGGTTGGGGAAGTGATTTATTGAATTTTAAACTATAGAGGAACAATAATGGTTCGCAATTTAACATTAGCTGAGAGAGTTGTTGTTCGTCATGCTTTTGAAAATGCTTGTGAAATATGCAAAAAAGTTATCGAATCACCTGATGGTCAGTTAAGTGTCTGCATTCATACATATATGCATGCTCGTCCAACAGCAGCGCGACTACAGATTATTCGTGATGATTTTAGCCGTATTTTGGCAAAGCTTGTCAGTTTTAATCCTGAAAATGATGTTAATTTTAGGCGCGATGAAGGCGAAGCTTGTTTTGCTTATGTCGATCCTTCAATAGACACCGTAATATATATTGGAGATCAATTTTTTACTTCTAAACGGCGAGGTAAAGATACGCCTGCGGGAACATTTATTCATGAAACTTCCCATTATAGTTCCGTTCTTTCAACAGAAGATAATGCTTATGGCGATGATATAGAAGGGTTGAGCTTTACTCTTGCTAGAAAAAATGCAGATAGCTATGAATATATAGCAGAAATGTTCTTCTAGATGTATATAAAAGGACTTCTCCATGCCCAATACCATCGTCGCAGCAATCACACCGCCCCGTTAATTTGGCAACAGGTCATCCATACACCATGGTTTTTGGGATGTGGTAAAGGAGTCTTTAACAGTGCTTATAAAGATGCTTTTAATGGTCTACAATAAAACCTCATTAACGAGGAAAACACCATGCCATTTCATATCCTGACCAAAACCGCTGCCAGCATCACCGACCTGAAACGTAACCCGATGGGGACGGTTAACGCCGGGGAAGGTGAAGCGGTGGCGATTCTGAACCGCAACGAGCCTGCGTTTTACTGCGTGCCGCCTGCGGTTTATGCGTATCTGCTGGAGCTGGCAGAAGACGCCGAGCTGAACCGCATCGCCGACGAGCGCGAAGGCGGCAAGCGAATAAAGGTGTCTTTAAATGACCTATAACCTGGAGTTTTTAGATGTTGCGCTCAAGGAATGGCGCAAGCTTTCCCCTACATTACGTGAACAGTTCAAAAAGAAGCTGGCGGAGCGGCTGGAAAATCCCCATGTTCCTGCCGCCCGCCTTTCCGGCAAATTACACCGTTATAAAATTAAGTTACGCAGTGCCGGGTATCGTCTGGTCTATCAGGTCGAGGACGAGCAGGTTGTCGTTCTTGTGATCGCAGTGGGCAGACGTGATGGTGATGAGGTTTATCATCAGGCTAACCGGCGCTAGCGCTATCGTAGAAAAAGGAATTTCCCATGCCAGATACCACTATCATCAAACTCACCGCCCCAGCGCTAACCGGTCTTACCGCCGCTACTGCGCAAACCGAATCGGCGCTTAACGGCCTGACCACCGCCACTATAGCCGCAACCACCTCCGCGCCGTTAACTCTCGATGCCGCGCTGGCAACCCATCTGACCATCACCATTAACAACGCCGACTACGACGGCCTTATTGCCGAGGCGCACCAGCTTCCGGCGACCAGCAATGCCGATCGCTACCAGTTTGTGCTACGCCCCTGGCTGTGGTGGCTCACGCTTGCCAGCAACAATCGCGTTTTTCAGAACCTCAGTGTGCAGGAGATCGTCGAGAAGGTGTTTAAGGACGCTGGGTTCAATGACTATAAATTCCAGCTGAGAACCAAACCGGCGAAGCGCGAATACTGTCTGCAATACAACGAAAGTGACTTCAATTTTATCTCGCGGCTGCTGGAGCAGGAGGGGATCTTCTGGTTCTTTACCCATAAGGAAGGCAAGCACACGCTGGTGCTGGCGGATGATAACAGCGCCTTCCCGCCGATAACGGGTGAGAAAAAGGTGAAGTATCAGGCGGCACAGAGCGGCGAGCGGGAAACCGGGGCGATCCGCTCGGCGGAGCTGCGTTTGCAGGCGACTTCGCAGGGTTTCCAGAGTAGCGACTATAACTACGAGCAGCCAAAAGCCGCTTTGTTCGCGCAGGCGGGTGAGAAGAAGGGCGGCATGCACTATCCGCATCCCGGCGGATTCAGTGAGAAAGCGCAGGGCGACGCGCTGGCGGCGTGGAAGGTTAACGCCATGAAGGCACAGGCGAAGCAGCTGGTCGGTGAAAGCGACTGTTCGGCGCTGGCCGCCGGGCACTGGTATACGCTCACCGATCACGACGACAAAGCATTAAACATCGACTGGCTAATCACCGCCGTCAGCCACGAGCACGACGGCGAGCGTTATCGCAACCGCTTTACTGCCATCCCGAAAGCCACGCCGTATCGCCCGCAGAGCAGCACCCCGAAACCGTTTATGCATACCCAAACGGCGCTGGTAGTCGGTAAAAGCGGTGAGGAGATCTGGACCGATAAGCTCGGGCGGGTGAAGGTGCAGTTCCCATGGGACAGAGAAGGCAAACGCGACGAAACCAGCTCCTGCTGGCTGCGGGTCGCCACCACCTGGAGCGGCAACGGCTTTGGCGCGCAGTTTATCCCGCGCATTGGCCAGGAAGTGGTGGTGAGCTTTATCGACGGCGATCCGGACAAGCCGCTCATTACCGGCTGCGTGTACAACGGCGCGAATGCGTTGCCGTACGCACTTCCGGCGAATCAGACCCAGTCGGGCATTAAAACGAAAAGCGAAAAAGGCTTTAACGAACTGCGCTTCGACGACAAAAAAGATGCCGAACTGCTGGCGATGCAGGCGCAGAAAGACTTTCAGCTCACCGTGCTTAACGACAGCAAAACCACCGTTAGCCACGATGAGATCCACAGCGTTAAAAACGATCGCACCCGCAGCGTTGAAGAGGGCAATGAAACCGTCACTCTGAAAAAGGGCAATCGCACGGTGAAAATTGAAAAAGGCAGCGACACGCTGGAGGTGAAAGATAAACGCAGCGTGACGGTGAAAGGTGACCAGGAACATGCGGTTGAGGGCAACGAGACGCATAAGGTGAAGGGTAATTATACGCTGAACGTCGATGGCAATCTGACCATCAAAGTCAGCGGCACGCTGACGCTGGAGAGCGGCAAAACCCTGAGCGTGAAGAGCGGGGCGGACCTGAACGCCAGCGCGTCGACCAGTCTGAAGTTAGATGCGACCAGTATCGCCAGCGAGGCCAAAACTTCCCTTAGTCAGAAGGCGACGACCATCAGCCAGGAAGCAAAAGCCACGCTCACCAGCAAAGCCAGCGCCACTCAGACCGTGGACGGCGGCGGGATGCTGACTATCAAAGGCGGACTGGTGAAGATTAACTGATGGGGGAAACGCTGGAACATCAGCAGGATAGCACCCGGCTGCAGGCCGAACTCGCGGACGGTCAGCTTAACGGCGAAATGCGGATCGAAGAGCATGGTCGGCTTCTGTCGGTGCTGCGTTATCGGCAGGGAGCGCTGCATGGTGATATCGAAAGCTGGCATGCCAACGGCCAGCTTGCCATGCAGCAAACTTATCGCGACGGACAGCCAGACGGTGTGGCTCGTTATTTTTCAGAAGAGGGGACGCTGATACGTGAAGAGCAGTGGCTTCACGGTCAGCTGCATGGCGAATGCCGCAGCTTTTATCCTTCCGGCCAGTTGCAGATGCGTGAGCAGTGGCAGCAAGGGTTGCGCCACTCGCTCAGCGAACAGTTTTACCCGGACGGCGCGCCAGCCCAGCGGCAATCTTATGCACAGGGAAAACGGAAGGGGGAAGTGGAACGCTGGCTGCCGGACGGACGTGCGGTGGATGCTAAAGGTAAGCCGCAGTCGCGAATGAGCAAATGGACGGAGAGGCTGTAAACACACCTCTCATGTTATTTAACGCAAGTGATGCACAACCTGGTTACTGCTGCCGCGCCAGATAAGCATAGGGTCTTTGAGATCCTGCACGTATTTGCCATCGACCAGCACGTTGATGAGATCGACAACCTGCATTTGCGCGACGTTGAGTTCATCAAGCTTATAGCCGGTCCACACCCAGATATCTTTCCCTGGACACTCAGCGTGAATGCGCAGCACCAGTTTCAGGATATCCGGCACATTTTGCGGATGCAAGGGATCGCCGCCGGAGAGCGAGATCCCCTGGCGCTTGATTCGTGTGTCGTTCAGATCGGCAATGATCTTGTCTTCCATCTCTTGGGTAAACGGCTGACCCGAGTTCAACCGCCAGGTGCTTTTGTTGTAGCAGCCGGGGCATTCATGCACGCACCCGGATACAAACAGCGTGCAGCGGGTGCCGGGGCCGTTAACGATATCTACAGGATAATATTGGTGAAAGTTCATAGCTTGTAACCATGCCCGGTAAGCGTAGCGTCACCGGGCGTTAGCGTGGTAGGTGATTAACCGATCTGCCCGTTGCCTAAGTGCTTAACACGGCGCTTCACTTCTTCTTGTTTACCGGCGTTAAACGGACGTGCGTCCGGGCTGCCTAAATAACCGCAGACGCGGCGGGTGACCGACACGCGCGCTGCGTCGTGGTTACCGCATTTCGGGCAGGTGAAGCCTTTGCTGGTGCACTCGAACTCACCGGTAAAGCCGCACTCGTAGCACTCATCGATTGGCGTGTTGGTCCCGTAATACGGTACGTGCTGATAGCTGTAATCCCAGACGTCTTCCAGCGCTTTCAGGTTGTGCTGAATGTTCGGGTATTCGCCATAGCAAATGAAACCCCCGCTCGCCAGCGGCGGGTATGGCGCTTCGAAATCGATCTTGTCGTACGGATTGACCTTCTTCTCTACGTCGAGGTGGAAGCTGTTGGTGTAATAACCCTTGTCGGTCACGCCCGGCACTACGCCAAATTCGGCGGTATCCAGACGGCAGAAACGGTCGCACAGGTTTTCGCTCGGTGTGCTGTACAGGCTAAAGCCGTAGCCGGTCTCGTCTTTCCACTGATCAACTGCCTGACGCAGACGTTCCACAATGGCGATACCTTTGGCGCGCAGCTGTTCGCTGTCGTACATGTGCTTGTCGCCACACAGCGCGTTGATGGTCTCGTGAATACCGATGTAACCCAATGAAATTGACGCGCGGCCATTTTTAAAGATTTCAGACACGTCATCGTCGGCTTTCAGACGCACGCCGCAGGCACCTTCCATATACAGGATTGGCGCAACGCGGGCTTTCACGCCTTCCAGACGCGCGATGCGGGTCATCAGAGCTTTACGCGCCAGCACCAGGCGATCGTCGAGTAGTTTCCAGAAAGTGGCTTCATCACCGTGTGCTTCCAGCGCAATACGCGGCAGGTTGAGGCTAATCACACCGAGGTTGTTACGCCCGTCGTGAACCTGTTCGCCGTTCTCGTTTTCCCACACGCCGAGGAAGCTGCGACAGCCCATCGGGGTTTTGAACGAACCGGTCACTTTCACCACCTGATCGTAGTTCAGGATGTCCGGATACATGCGCTTGCTCGCGCACTCCAGCGCCAGCTGTTTGATGTCGTAGTTCGGATCGCCAAACTTGTGGTTCAGGCCGTCACGAATCGCGAACACCAGTTTCGGGAACACGGCGGTTTTACGATTTTTACCCAGACCGGCAATGCGGTTGCGCAGAATGGACTGCTGGATCAAACGCGATTCCCAGCTGGTTCCCAGACCAAAACCAAAGGTGACGAACGGCGTCTGACCATTGGCGGTATGCAGGGTATTCACTTCATACTCGAGGGACTGGAATGCGTCATAGCACTCTTTCTCGGTACGGGAATGCGCATAGCCGTCGGCATCCGGGATCTGCCACTCTTCAGCAGTTTTACGGTGTTTATTAAAGCTCTCGGTGACGAACGGCGCGAGAACTTCATCAATACGGTTAATGGTGGTGCCGCCATAAATGTGGCTGGCAACTTGCGCGATGATTTGCGCGGTGACGGCAGTGGCGGTAGAGATAGATTTTGGCGGCTCGATCTCCGCGTTACCCATCTTAAAGCCTTGCGTCAGCATGCCTTTCAGGTCGATCAGCATGCAGTTGAACATCGGGAAGAACGGCGAGTAATCGAGATCGTGATAGTGAATATCACCGCGCTCGTGCGCCTGAACCACATCACGCGGCAGCAGGTGCTGACGCGCATAGTGCTTGGCGACGATACCGGCCAGCAGGTCGCGCTGGGTCGGGATCACTTTGCTGTCTTTGTTGGCGTTTTCGTTCAGCAGGGCAGAGTTGGTTTGCTCAACCAGACCACGAATTTCCTGGTTCAGGCGGCCACGTTTTTCACGCTGGATATCACGGTCGTGGCGATATTCGATGTACGCGCGGGCGAGTTGTTTGTACGGGCCAGACATCAGCTGGTTTTCCACCGCTGTCTGGATCTCGTTGATATCGACCTTGCTGCGCTCATTCATCTGGCTGCTAACGACTTCTGCGACGGTGGCACAGTAATCTGCGTCATCGACTCCCGCTGCTTTAGCTGCACGCAGAATGGCTTCTTTGATGCGCTCTGATTTAAACGGCACTTTACAGCCATCTCGTTTCATCACATGCGGTGTCATGATCACTCCATATTTATAAGAACAGGTTATCCACAGAGGTTGGGAAGCGCTCACTGGTTTATTCATCTCTCTATCCAATGACTTCCCGTAATCCAGACCCTATTTATCCACATTTCCACCGTTACCGAGGGAAATGATGTTGTAGCAATTGTAGACGATAAATACAACATGTTGGGTCGGCGTGCATTTTAAGTTCTATATGTAGTGATTTGCATCAAGGATGTTTACGATTTTATTGATGTAGCGCAAAGTAAAAACTGAAGCGTACAGATGACGGGCAGTACAGCGATTGTAAATTGTAGTTAGAAAATTCTGATTAATTATTCAACAAAAACAGTAGGGTAAAACCGGGCAGGTGTTATGCTGCCCGGAACGGGCTATGACGCTAACGACTGCATCCAGTGGATACCTGCATTGATGAAGGCCGCCGAGGCGACGAGACCCAAAATGAGCGGTACAAGGTAATTGCTCTTCACGCGATTTTCTGGCGCTTCCTGAGCTGGCGTAGTGCCAGGTGAGAGCAGTGCCAGTACCTCTTCGGCAGACGTGGCGTTAAGAATGGCGTTTCGTATCTCATCGTCAACCAGCGATGAGGTGAGCTGAGTTAATAGCTGCATATGCGTGGTGCCTGCTTCCGCGTGCGGGATTGCCAGCAGGAACACTAACCGTACTGGTTCAGGCCCTTCAAGACCAGGCCACAGTATCGGCTCGGGAAAGAGGGCGACACAGAACGACGCCTGCACGACGGAATCACATTTCCCGTGAGGGACGGCCAGCTCTTCTCCCAGTGCGGTCGGTCCTTCCTTTTCACGACGCAGAACGCTGTCGATAAAAGCCTCTTTGCTTGTAATCAGCCCGCATTCGAACAATGCCGAAGACATATGCCGGATGATCGCATCGGGAGAAGATTGCGGCGGATCGATAAAAATTAACGCCTGACGAGTCAGTGTGGACAATTCCATGTTGTTTATGCCTCCGGTTGTGCGTTGACGTGGATCCAGATCGTTTGCCAGCCTGCCAGTTCGCAGACACCGTTAAAACACGTCTCTGTCAGAAGGTCCGTACCGGTAACGGGCAATGAAAGTGTTTGTGATTCGCCAGTGACATTCACAATACAGTAGACGGTTTCTTCCCCGGCCTGATGATGACGTTTGACGCCAAACAGCGTATCCGGCAGTTCAAGGACTTGCTGAGCGGCTGACGGTGAGAAAGCGGGATGCTGTTTGCGAACTCGCAGCAGACCCGACAGTGCGGCGTAGATCCTGGCTTGTCTGGATTCAGGCGTGACTAATGCCTGATGCGTGGCGGCGAAATCCAGCTTTTCACGGTTAATACGGCGATTGATCCCTGATGCGTTCAACCCTGCGATATCATTTTCGCTACCGAGAAGGCTGTGGTAGTAAATGGCAGGTACGCCCTGCAACATAAAGAGAATGGCGTGAGCGGCGGAAAATCTGGCGACCTGCGCGTCGGGAGCTTCTCCCGGTTCGCTCAACGCACTCAGAAAGTTAATGTTCATCTCATACGGTGACTGGCTGCCGTCCGGATTTGTGCGCCAGGAAATTCGTCCTTGCTTACGTTCTACTTCACTGACCAGGAACGCTTTTTCTTCCGTCGAGAGGATGTTTTCGACAGGCCGCAGGCCAATGCCGTCATGGCTGGCGAGGAAATTGAAAAAGGTGGTGTTGTCCGGAAACGTCTCTTGCTCCAGGCTTTGCGCCCACTGGCGTAGCCAGCGCGCATTACCGCGCAGGAAAGCATGCAGCGTCAGCGGCGGTAACGGGAACTGATACACCATATGGGCCTCATCCCCGGTGCCCAGATAGCTGATGTTTTCCTGATGCGGCACATTGGTTTCGGTAATCAGCAGGCAGTCAGGCCAGGTTTCTTCCAGGATCGCCCGCCAGAGTTTGATGACCTGATGGGTCTGCGGTAGATGAATGCAGCGGCTGTTTTTCTCTTTCCACAAGAAACCGACGGCATCGAGTCGAATTGCCTGGGCACCGCGTGAAGCATACTCCAAAAGAATATCAATACTTTCCAGTAAAACGTCGGGTTCACGGAAGTTAAGATCGATCTGATCGGCGCTGAATGTGGTCCAGATGTGCGCCGTTTCCCCTGTTTTAAGCGTGAATGGCGTTAATAAAGGAGATGTACGCGGACGTGTGATCTGGCTGTAATTTTCATCCGGCTTGGCGTTAATAAAGTAGTTTTGATAGCGCGGTTCGCCGCGCAGATAGCCCTGGAAGCAACGGCTTTGCTGTGAAATATGGTTTATCACAAAATCGAACATTAAATTGAAATCGCCCGCCAGCGCGGCAATATCTGACCACTGCCCAAGATTGGGATCAATCTGCCGATAATCCACCACGCTGAAACCATCATCGGAAGTCCAGGGGAACATCGGCAGCAGGTGGATGTCACTGATCGTCCCCTTCAGCCACAGTTTTGCAAACTGGTGGAGAATCGACAGGGGATTTGCCCCTTGCGCGCAGATGCTATCGCCATAGGCGATCATCCAGATACGGCTTTGATCTAACGGAAGCGTCGTTTGCGTTTTGGGCTTCCAGCGTTGGATAAGCTGTTCAATCTTCGCAGCGATTGCCTGATGATCCGCTTGCGGATAGAGCTGCGTCAGCGTGTCGCGGATAAATGCTTTATGTGGGGAGATATTCATACTTTTACGTGACGCTCCAACTGAGAGAAAAGGAAATCACATGTGGCGAAAGGCGCAATTTCACGGCAATGTTCAACGGGTTCTTCCAGATAGTTAATCTGCGGCATCGCTTGCAGGAATGGCGGGAGTTCAACAGGATGCTCACCGGCATTGAAAATACGTAATATTGTTCCGTTTATCGTCTGGGCGTGTGAGAGCGCCGAGAGCATGAGCGGCTCAGGCAACGTCAGCAGACTGAAAGTTTCTGGCAGTGAACGCGGCGTGAAATTGAGAGTGAAGCGCTCCAGACGGTTGTCCAGCGTGTTCAATTTCTGGTTCTGCCAGCTGAAAGGCTGGCGTAACGCCCGGGTCTCAAGACGTCTTAATGTCAGATGATCGGCGCGCCCGGTAAGGCTTAGCGTCAGGCTAAAATGCAGGGGTTTTTGGAGCTGGGCCTCAGGCGTGTAAACGACGGTATTATTGATGCCGGAAGCGCGTCCGGGGCGCCAGGCCAGATCGTTGCGTCCCAGAACGCCTGTCGATTTGAAGAGCGTCAGCGCCACTTGCGATGTTGCGTTTTGCAGGATCTGATACTCCTTCATGCCCAGACTGTTAATGACCAGCGCGTTGTCGTTTTCCGCAATGGCGATAATTCCCTCGCTGGTTTCAATATCGACGGGCTTCTCGCGATAGTGTTGCTGCCAGTTCGCAGGGGCGTCGGCAATGGGGCGGTGAATAATGCCGAAAGGCTGCGAGGCTATCGATTCCTGGGTATGAATATCGCTGTTGATCAGCAGGCGCAGGCGGTGGTCGCAAACGTTGTTTTCCAGACTGACATCAATAAAAAGATGGGTTTCGCCCTGGCGGAGTTCGCAAACAACCTGTACCGGACACGCTTGCGTCGCGCGTTGGCTTAATGAATAAGGCAGGCTGAGCGTGATGCCCAACGTTAAGCGCTCGACGTGCTGGCTCTTTTCACAGGCGAGAAGTGTGAAGTTGTTGAACTGCCGAGGGATATCACCTTCCAGCGGTGAAAAATCATAACTGTCACCTGCATCCGCACAATCTTCGAAAGTCAGCAGATCAGAGAGCGTTCTGCCGGTACGTTTATCCCGCAGCGTCAGCGTTCCGCCATCAAAGGTGAGCTGATAATGGTCATTTTCAATGTGGCTTTCAGCATAGAGATGCAGGGTTGATACGGCACTTGCGCCCTCGCGAACGCCAATATTGATATAACCCAGCGCGGGTAGTTCCAGTATGTCGATAGCGACCTGCGAGCGGTAATAAGGCGGAAGCTCAACCTCTTTTTCTCCCTGTGGCGTAACCTGAATCACGCGTCCACCGGAAAGCTCTGTTTGTTCAATAATGCTAAATGGGAGAGTCTGCCCCCCAGCGCAGAGTTCAAGGGATGGCGTGCTGGTGTATAGCGTGGCGTTGACCACCCCGGACCAGGGCGTCGCGCCAGGGTTCACCACAAAGAGGTCGTTCTCCTGGCTGCTGGCAATGGCCAGCTCTTTAATAACCAGATTCCACAGGCTATGGCTGAGCTGCTCCGTCTGTTCCAGCCGATGCAGAATATCCTGGTTGGTGGCATCACTGTTGCATCCGCCGATAGAGTCATGGGCATGATTGCGTAACAGGTTTTTCCAGATTTGATCAACCCACTGGAGGTTGACGTCAATATCATGATGGCGGGCCAGCGCGATAGTCGGTTCCAGCTTGCCCAACAAAAATTGTTCGATATCGTAATTTTTCTTTTTAATGTCGTAACGAACAGAGCCGATGGTTTTGTGGATACGGGTGTAGCGCGGGGATTTCAGTTCTCCTTGCCAGCAGGTAAATTCCTCGGCTTGCTGACGCAGCGTATCGACATACGCTTCCAGCGATGAGATCTGGAACCGATCGCCTGCAGGGGAGCGCTTGCTGACCGTCTGCAAAATCTCGGGTAATAGAGGATCAATATTGACTTGATCGCCGCCGCAGGGCAGGAGTAAGTCATGCAGACCGGAGCGGTGCTTGATGAGATTCACCATCGGAAAGATTTTTTCCTGCAGGTGAGCATCGTCCGGCTGAATATTTTTGGCCGCCCCGTAGCCAAACGGCATGGCGCAGGCGATGACTTGCAAACCTGACGGTGCGCGCCAGATAAACTGGCTCTGTGCAACCTGCGTGTCATGATCAATGCCGCGCCAGAACACGATGTTGTCCAGGTTGCATCCGCGAAGCAGCGTCGGGAGCTGGCTGTTATGACCAAAGGTATCGGGCAGATATCCCACCATCATGGCGTGGCCCAGTTTACGCGCGGAAAGTATGCCGTACTTCAGGTTGCGGATAATCGATTCGCCGTGAACGTTGAACGTATCCGTCTGGGTGTACCACGGACCGATGTAAAGTCGCTTGTTTTTGACCAACTGCTTCAGGCGGTCAGCATAGTGCGGATTGACGGTCAGAAAATCCTCAACCACGGCGGTTTGTCCGTCGAAATGGTAACAGGTGTAATCGGCGTTACGTTCTAATGTGTCGATAACATCGGCAAAGTTGCGCGACGCCAGGATATTGCTGTCCTGTAGCGTGAAATACCACTCTTGATCCCAGTGCGTGTGGGCGATGACATGGATATGGCTCATTTTACTTTCCTGAAGTTGTTGCCAGTTTCGGGCTGAAGAAAAGTACGCCCAACGCGCACACCAGAGAGCCTGCGAAAACGCTTACCAGATAGCCGGTGACGTTGGTGGCGAGCGGCCATCCCCAAACGGCAGGCAGCGGTAAGGATTGTTTGACGCCTAACGTTGTGGCGATGAATGCGCCAGACATTGCGCCGACCATAAAAACGGGGATCAGGCGAGGATTTTTCAGAATAAAGGGGATCGCCCCTTCAGAAATACCAATGAATCCCAACAGCAAAGAGGTGCTGCCGATGGTTTTTTCTTCACTATTGAACACATCAGGAAGACCGAAGCGGTTATTGAGCAATGCGGCAATGCCAACGCCGATTGAAGGGATGACGATAGCCAGCTCTCTGGCGGTTAAATCGAAGGTATCGCTCACGCCGTTAAGCCCCAGCGCTACCGACCCAGCCGCTTTATTAATCGGTCCGCCGAGGTCGAAGGCGGTGCCTGCCGCGATCATCAGAGAATAAAAGCTGCGTCCGGAGTCACCGGCGGAGGTAAAAAAGGTCACCATCATCTGATTCAGCGCGCCAAAAATGGGGTTAATCAGGTACTGCATGACAATAACCAGCGTAATACCGGTACACAGCGGCACGATAAGCATGGTTTTTATGGTGGTGATTTGCTGGCGTACTTTTATCGTATCGTTAAGCCATTGCACCAGGTGACCGACAAAAAAGCCGATGGCAATTGCGCCAAAAAATCCCGAGGGCATAAAACCTTCGAGATTAAAAAAGCGCTTGTAGACTTCGTCAGACATAATTCCGCCGATAAGGCCGGGTATGAGTGCGGGTTTCCCGGCAATCGAAAAGGCGAGATACATGGCGAATACCGGATACATAAACTTGATGACCATAAAGCCCAGTTTATCCAGCACTTCAAATGGCGTTCCGGCGATGGGAATAAATTGTCCGGTTATTTTCGCCACCGCCATGAGCAATCCACCGAGAACCACAACAGGCAGCATATAGCTGATTGCCGCCATAATGTGGCCGATAAATATTTGCCAGGCAGAACGACGCTCTTCGGGTTCGTCATTGACGAGGGTGGTACCCTTGTTTAAGGCCAGCGCCTGGCGAATATAGCGCTCGGTATTCTTTATCAGTTCTTGCGTGCGTATTTTAAGATGTAGCGTGTTCTCGAATCGTTCAGCATCCTGGATGGGAACGTCCGTTGCCAGTATGACAGCGTCAGCGCTGGCGATATCTTGTGTAGTTAGTTTATTTTTGACTCCATCACTGCCTTGTGTTTCTACCTTAACGCTAAAGCCATTTTCTTTCGCCCATGTGACAATTTTGTTGGCCGCCATAAATGTATGGGCGATACCTGTAGGGCACGCCGTTACTGCAACGATCTTTTGTTTTGTCATTGTAAAATCTCTGGAAATAGAACTGCTGGAATTATAAAGAGAAATAAAAAAACCAATAAACGTTTGGTGATACTAATTGCGTATGGGCATACCTGTATCATGATAGTGTGATTCGCATTGCAGTGTCTGGTATAAGATACGAGTATAATTATTCTATCTTTAGTTAAAGAGTGCTGTTTTATGAATTCTTTTCAAGGTAGTGAAAGATTAATATTCGAATATATACAATGCCATGCGCATGATATTTCTGGTATTTCCGCTAAAGTGATTGCGAACGAGACGTTCACTACAACGACATCCGTTAATCGCGTGTGTAAAAAAATGGGGTATCAAAGCTATACCGAATTGCGCTATCAATTTTCACGAGACAGACGCGTCGCCGAACCGGTAATATATAGCGTTGGCAACGAAAAAGAAGAACTAATTATACAATTATGTAACCTGCTGAGTAATTCAAGTCATATATTCTTATATTCACGTGGTGCATCGCTGACCAGTTTGAATTACCTTTCTCGTTTTCTTTCACTGGCGAGTTTGCCCCATTTAATTCTCAATGATATTCACCAGCTTACCCGGGTCTCGCGAGGAACGCTGGTGCTGATCAGTAAATCGGGAGAAACCGCTTCTTTAGTTGAAATGGCAAGAAATGCGCTGCGTAAAGGGCTAAAAATAATTGCGATTACCAGGAGAGAATCTTCGTTAGCGGCGCTGGCTACGCTGTGTTGGCCCCTGGACATTGATATCGATGCGATTTCCTTGTATCAACGAGAAGGCCAACTGGAGCTGCTGACCGTTGTTGACCGCATCGGTTGCTATTTGTTGCAACACGATGCGGCGTAAAACATCAGAGTTGCTTAACGATACCCAGACGCACGGCGTAATCATTTTCATGATTTCCGTTGTCATTGATGTAGGTTTTATCAAGAGACACTAGCTCAACATACGGGGTCCAGCCATCGTCCAGTTTATAATTGAATGCCACGGTATGTTCCCAGTACGTATCATCACCCGTTCCCTGGTCGACACCGTCCTGCCAGCGGAAACGGGGATTATAAGACATACCAAACTTGCCAATATTATAAGCAAACCAGATATCGAACTGGTGAGATTCGCGGCGAGTGTAACCGCTGCCGTCTAATTCTCTGTCACTGTGTGAGTCATTTACGGTGTTATAGCGATAGCGAGTTGAGAGATTAAATCCATTATCGAAAGATTTCCATCCCTGAATAAATGGGCGGTAATGTGTATTGCTGGTAGTAAATACCGTCACTAAGCCTGGTGCAATAGCGTAACCGTCACCTAAGTCAAAACGCCAGCGTGTTTCTATTTCTTGAGCGGCTTCAGTAACACCTTTATCATCGGGGTCGTTACGATCGGTATCGCCGAAAAATGTATCATTGTGATTTTGTGCAGCTTCAACGGAAAAATAAAATCCATTATCAGCCTGGTGCATGACCTTAATTCTTGAATCATTTGCTTCAGAGTTTGTGTTGTGACCAAAGCGTAAATCAACTGCAGTATTTCCACACCATCCCTGGCTGCTAATCAGTAATGCTGAAAGAGTACATGTTCTAATAAGTTTTTTCATAATATCCTGCCGGGTTATATAATAAGAGGCAGGTGTATTTTCGTTTTATTCCCCGGAGCTTGTAAATTTTATCATGGTACATTTCAGGTATCGCTATACGTCGCACCCGGAATGCGCAATAAAAGATACGGATAAAGTCGCTTATCCGTATCTTTGCGGCGTTACTTTTGCAGCCACCAGACGGCTTCAAATGGACGTAGCGTCATATCACCCGGTTGGCTGGCGACCTCGGCATAGTTGTGCATCAGTACCTGCCAGTTGCCGTCGGTATGAGTGGATTGCCAGGGCTGGAAGGTGTCGCTCAGGTTGGCAATGACCAGCAGCCGCTGCCCTTGCCATTCGCGCTGATAGCACCAGACATGCGGGCTGTCAGGCAGCAGATCCTGGTAGTCACCCCAGGTGATAACCGGCTCTGCTTTGCGCAAGGCGATCAGCTTCTGATAGGTATAGAACACCGAATCGGTATCGTTCAGCGCTGCCGCCACGTTAATTTCCGCCGCGTTGTCACACAGAGTGATCCATGGCTCACCCTGGGTAAAGCCTGCATGCTGACTGGTGTCCCACTGCATCGGGGTGCGGCTGTTATCGCGGGATTTACTGGCGAGGATTGCCAGCAGTTCGTTGGCATCGCGCCCCTGGCCGTTCAGTTCGGCAAACATGTTATGGCTTTCAACATCGCGATAATCGGTGATTTGGCGGAAATGCGGGTTGGTCATGCCAATCTCTTCGCCCTGATAGATATAAGGCGTACCCTGCATCCCGTGCAGCACCATCGCCAGCATTTTGGCGGCTGGCACACGGTATTGTCCTTCATCGCCAAAGCGTGAAACGATGCGCGGCTGGTCGTGGTTACACCAGAACAGCGCGTTCCAGGCCTGATTGTGCATTCCCTGCTGCCAGTGGCGGAACAGGGTTTTCAGCGCCACATAATCTGGTTTGGCTAACGACCACTTTTCACCATGAGGGTAATCGACTTTCAAATGGTGGAAGTTAAAGGTCATCGACAGTTCGCTGCCGTCCAGCGCGGCGTATTGCTGACAGTTTTCCAGCGTGGTGGACGACATTTCGCCCACCGTCATCAGGTTGCGCGGGGTGAATACGTCGCGATTCATCTCGCGCAAAAATTCATGCACGCGAGGACCGTCGGTGTAAAAACAACGCCCATCGCCGCTGGGATCGTTCGGGAAGTCCTGATCTTTAGAGATAAGATTCACCACGTCGAGGCGCAAGCCGTCCACGCCGCGATCGGCCCAGAACTCGCACACTTTTTTCAGCTCGGCGCGGACCGCCGGGTTTTCCCAGTTCAGGTCGGCCTGCTCCGGGGCGAAGAGGTGCAGATAATACTGATCGCTTTCGGCGTGCCAGCCCCAGGCGCTGCCGCCAAATTTGGAGCGCCAGTTGTTCGGCGTGCTGTCTGGTGTGCCGTCGCGCCAGAGATAAAACTGACGATATGGGCTGTCTTTATCCAGCGCCTCGCGAAACCAGGCGTGCTGGGTTGAGGTGTGGTTAAACACCATATCGAGAATAATACGGATGCCGCGCGTTTTCGCCTGCGCCACCAGTTCGTCAAAATCTTCCAGCGTACCGTAGGCGGGATCGACAGACATGTAATCCGCCACGTCGTAGCCGTTATCAACCTGCGGTGAAATGTAGAAGGGGGTCAGCCATATCGCATCGACGCCCAGTTTTTGCAGGTAGTCGAGGCGCTGCGTTACGCCGCGTAAATCACCGGTGCCGCTGCCGGTAGTGTCCTGAAAACTCTTGGGGTAAATCTGATAGATAACGCCGTTTTGCCACCAGTGTGGAATAGTCATTGTGGTTTCCTGCAAATGCGATGGGGCGCAACTGCGCCCCGAAAAAAAGTCAGACAATCTGTAATGTGCCCTGACGGTATTTACGCTGGTAGACGAATGAGGTCAGTACCATCGGGATAACAATTGCGATGACCATCGCCATGCCAAATACCTGCCAGTAAGTCGGCTGGATAGAGAGGATGCCCGGCAAGCCGCCGACGCCAATGCCGTTCGCCATTACGCCGTTCAGTCCGCACAGCAGCCCGGCGAGACCGGAACCGATCATCGCGCACAGCATCGGGAAGCGGTATTTCAGGTTGATGCCGTACATTGCCGGTTCAGTGACCCCGAGATAGGCGGAGATCGCCGCAGGAACGGAGATTTCACGTTCGTTGTGTTTGCGACTGGAGATAATAATACCGACCACCGCAGAGGCCTGGGCGATATTCGACAGTGCAATCAACGGCCATACCGGCGTGCCACCCATGCTCTGAATCATCTGCATATCAATTGCCAGCGTGGTCTGATGCACGCCGGTGATCACCAGCGGGGCATACAGGAAGCCGAACAGCGCCGCACCAATTGGGGCAAAGCTACCGGTCATCAGGTGGCGAACGGCAAAGGCGACGCCGTCGCCAATCCAGCGGCCAAACGGACCAATAAATGCATGGGCGAGGAACACCGCGAGAATCAGTGAACACACCGGAACCACCACCAGATACAGGTAGTCCGGGACGATGCGTTTCAGGCGTGTTTCAATCAATCCAAGCGCCAGACCCGCCAGCAGAGCAGGAATGACCTGTGCCTGGTAACCCACTTTTTCGATAGTAAACAGGCCGAAGTTCCATACTTCCGGCACCTGCTGACCCAGCAGGTAGGCGTTCATCAACTGCGGTGAAACCAGCGTGACGCCGAGCACGATGCCGAGGATCGGCGTACCGCCCATTTTCTTCACCGCCGACCAGCAGATCCCGACCGGCAGATAGAAGAAGATCGCCTCGCCAATCAGCCACAGAAAGTCATAAAGCGTTTTCAGTGAGGGATACATCTGCGCCAGCGTCTGGCCGTTACTCATCGGCAGATCGCCGATCACGTTACGAAACCCTAAGATCAAACCGCCGCTAATCAGCGCAGGCAGCAGCGGGAAGAAGATCTCCGCGAAGTGGGAGATCAGCTGTTCGTGCCACTTCATATTCTGTCGCGCGGCTTTTTTCGCCTGCTCTTTGTCGGCGCTGGCCTGTCCGGTAGTCGCCAGCAGCGCTTTGTAGTAATCGCCCACCTCGGTACCAATCACCACCTGAAACTGCCCGGCGTTGGTGAAGCAGCCTTTGACCATCGGCAACTGTTCGATCTCTTTCGGCCTGGCGTTCGCGGGCTGATTCAGCACAAAACGCAGGCGAGTAATGCAGTGACTCACCGTGGCGATATTGTCGCGCCCGCCTACCAGCTCAATCAGCCGGTCGATGTCTGCTTGTTTTACTTTGCTCATTATTAAGCCCTGTTGTTGACCTGCCGCCAGAGTATATCGTCGGTGAATTTTTAAAAATGGGAACGTTCCCGAAACGCAGCGAAGATCACAAATTATCGCGCAGAAAGCGATCAGGAGAGGGTGGAAGGGATGACGATTTGTCGTGGTTCGCTACGACCGTTGATCTGCTCGATCAGCTGCAAAGCCGCTTGTCGTCCGGCCTCGGCGTAACCGGGATCGACGCTGATAATTTCCGGATGCAGGAATTTCATCAGCGGTGTGCTGCCGACGCTCGCCAGTTGCAAATGTTCAATGCGCTGCTCCTGCAAATATTTGCTGACCCCAAGGGCAAGGGTATCCGTCGCGCAGACTAAAGCTGTTGTCTCCGGCGTAATGACATCGGCAGCATGCTCATAACCCTGCTTCATGGCGAGGCCGGGCAGAGCGGCCACAGGATGCAGTTTGTGTTTTTTACAGAAGGCCAGATAGGCCTCATGGCGGCGCTTGCCGGTGGTGACGTCGCTATGGGGAACGCCAAGGAAGCTGATATGGCGGTGTTCACGATCGTACAAACGCTGCATCAGAGTATGGATAGCGCCCTCATCGTCATAACAGACGGAGGCAAAGCCTTTGGCATCTCTTGCCAGCAATACCAGAGAATCCTGCCAGGAGGCGAGCATGGTCTCAGTAATGCCGGTAAAACCAAACAGCACCACGCCGTCAATGTTGCGGCGTCTGAGCATACCTAAATGTTCTTCTACCAGCGCAGTCGAGAACTGGCTTTCCATCATAATGGGATCGTAACCCTGCTCATAGAAGACGGGCAGCATAGTCTGCACGGCCAGATTCTCGGAAAGTGAGTCCAGGCGCGTGACGATAATCGCCACAACTTTGTCACTTTGCCCACGCATGGCGCGGGCAGAGCGGGAAGGGGAGAAACCGTGCTGATTCATCACCGCTTCAACCCGTTCGCGGGTGCGTTCGCTGACGCCGCTTTCGTTGTTGAGGACGCGGGAAACAGTTGATTTCCCCACGCCGCTTAAGCGGGCGATGTCTTTAATAGTCAGCCGATTTTGCATCCTGATTTCCCGTGTTGCGTGCGAAGTTATGCCAAAAAAGAATAACTTTACTCAAGCACAGTGCAATGGGCAAAGTCTGGTATACGTTTGGTTTAGTTTCCGGACTTTATAATACCGCCATAATTGCCACAAACCGTATAGTTTTATCTCTATAATGCGCGGGGCAAATCATTCACTTACCGGAGGCTGTATGGAACCCGATCCCACCCCTCTCCCCCGATGGAGACACAACTCGTTCCGGTAAGCCTGCTTTCACTGTCTTACCGGATGCGTAAGACAGTGACGTTTTAACGTCCCTGTTATGATTTTATGATTGCCATCAGGCAAGGCTTTGCCACGCCTGAAGGATTC
Source organism: Citrobacter sp. FP75 (assembly GCF_018342065.1). Taxonomy (GTDB): domain Bacteria; phylum Pseudomonadota; class Gammaproteobacteria; order Enterobacterales; family Enterobacteriaceae; genus Citrobacter. The sequence continues at coordinate 165,040 of NZ_JAFDOE010000006.1, forward strand.
ACTGCGCCTGCTTATACTGGTGCAGAGGGACTGCCTATGTTTAAAAATATTACCCGTCAGCTGTTTGCCCGGCTGAACCGCCATTTGCCGCATCGTCTGGTGCATCGCGATCCGCTGCCGAACGCCCAGACCGTTGCCAGCACGCCGATCCCACCTTCATTGAGCGAACATTGCCTGAAGATGGCGCTGATGAACGAAGAGGCGCTGTGGAAAACCTTTAATACGCACCCTGAAGGCTTGAACGCCGCAGAAGTGGAAAACGCCCGTGATATGCATGGCGAAAACCAGCTGCCGGCGCAGAAACCGTCGCCGTGGTGGGTGCATTTGTGGGTCTGTTACCGCAACCCGTTTAATATTCTGCTCACCATTCTGGGCGGGATTTCCTATGCCACCGAGGATCTGTTTGCCGCAGGCGTGATTGCCCTGATGGTGTGTATTTCGACGCTGCTGAACTTTGTCCAGGAAGCGCGTTCCACCAAAGCGGCAGATGCACTGAAAGCAATGGTCAGCAACACCGCCACGGTGCTGCGGGTTATCAATGAAACCGGGGAAAACGGCTGGGTTGAGCTGCCAATCGATCAGCTTGTGCCCGGCGACATTATCAAGCTGGCGGCGGGCGATATGATCCCGGCGGATTTACGCATCGTGCAGGCGCGCGATTTGTTTGTGGCGCAGGCCTCGTTGACCGGTGAATCGCTGCCGGTTGAGAAAGTGGCGACCAGCCGCGATCCGCAGCAAAACAACCCGCTGGAGTGCGATACCCTGTGCTTTATGGGCACCAACGTGGTGAGCGGTACGGCGCAGGCTATCGTCATTTCTACCGGGGCTAACACCTGGTTTGGACAGCTGGCGGGCCGCGTGACCGAGCAGGAAAGCGAGCAGAATGCGTTTCAGAAAGGGATCAGCCGCGTCAGCATGTTGCTGATCCGCTTTATGCTGGTGATGGCGCCAATTGTGCTGATCATCAACGGCTATACCAAAGGTGACTGGTGGGAAGCGGCGCTGTTTGCCCTGTCCGTGGCGGTAGGCTTAACGCCGGAAATGCTGCCGATGATCGTCACCTCTACGCTTGCGCGCGGGGCGGTGAAACTGTCGAAACAAAAAGTTATCGTCAAACACCTCGACGCCATTCAGAACTTTGGCGCGATGGATATTCTGTGCACCGATAAAACCGGTACGCTGACGCAAGATAAAATTGTGCTGGAGAATCATACCGATATCTCCGGCAAGCCCAGCGAGCACGTCCTGCATTCCGCGTGGCTGAACAGCCAGTACCAGACCGGGTTGAAGAACCTGCTGGACACCGCGGTACTGGAAGGCGTGGATGAAGAAGCGGCGCGTCAGCTCTCGACACGCTGGCAGAAAATCGATGAGATCCCGTTTGATTTTGAACGCCGCCGTATGTCGGTGGTGGTGGCAGAAGAAACCGATGTACACCAGCTGGTGTGCAAAGGCGCGCTGCAGGAGATCCTCAACGTCTGTACCCAGGTGCGCCACAACGGTGAGATTGTTCCGCTGGACGACAATATGCTGCGTCGGGTGAAGCGCGTGACCGACACGCTGAATCGCCAGGGGCTGCGCGTGGTGGCGGTGGCCACCAAATACCTGCCTGCGCGTGAAGGGGACTACCAGCGTATTGATGAGTCCGACCTGATCCTCGAAGGGTACATCGCGTTCCTCGATCCGCCGAAAGAGACCACCGCACCGGCGCTAAAAGCGCTGAAGGCCAGCGGCATTACGGTGAAAATCCTCACCGGCGACAGTGAGCTGGTGGCGGCGAAAGTGTGTCATGAGGTCGGCCTGGACGCCGGTGAAGTGGTGATTGGTAGCCACATTGAAGGATTGAACGATGACGAGCTGGCCCGACTTGCCCAGCGCACTACGCTATTTGCCCGCCTGACGCCGATGCACAAAGAGCGCATTGTGACCCTGCTCAAGCGTGAAGGTCATGTGGTCGGCTTTATGGGCGATGGCATCAATGATGCCCCGGCACTGCGCGCGGCAGACATTGGCATCTCCGTTGATGGTGCTGTCGATATTGCCCGTGAAGCGGCGGATATCATCCTGCTGGAAAAGAGCCTGATGGTGCTGGAAGAAGGGGTGATCGAGGGGCGTCGTACCTTCTCGAACATGCTGAAATACATCAAAATGACGGCCAGTTCCAACTTCGGCAACGTCTTCAGCGTGCTGGTGGCGAGCGCATTTCTGCCTTTCCTGCCGATGCTGCCGTTGCACTTACTGATTCAGAACCTGCTGTACGATGTATCCCAGGTGGCGATTCCGTTTGATAACGTTGATGAAGAGCAGATCAAAAAACCGCAGCGCTGGAATCCCGCCGAACTGGGGCGCTTTATGCTGTTCTTTGGGCCGATCAGCTCGATCTTCGACATTCTGACTTTCTGCCTGATGTGGTTTGTCTTCCATGCTAATACGCCAGAACATCAGACGTTGTTCCAGTCGGGTTGGTTCGTGGTGGGCCTGCTGTCGCAAACGCTGATTGTGCATATGATCCGTACCCGCCGCGTGCCGTTTATCCAGAGCCGCGCCGCATGGCCGTTAATGCTGATGACGCTGGTGGTGATGGTGGTGGGTATCGCGCTGCCATTCTCCCCGCTGGCCAGCTACCTGCAATTGCAGGCGCTGCCGCTGAGCTACTTCCCGTGGCTGATCGCGATTCTGGCGGGTTACATGACATTGACTCAATTAGTGAAAGGTTTTTATAGCCGTCGCTACGGCTGGCAGTAATTCATTCTCTCTGTAATGTATATATTATCGGCCTGCGCGTTTTTTATTCAGGCCGGTAATCTTTCAGACCATACGCACAATTAAGTATCCAGCACCAAGGATAAAAAGAGCGATGAAGGCCCAACAGAAATGGTAAAACGCATTACTCGCTCCGCGCCCGGAGCGAGAGAGAAAGATATTTTCTTCCTGGATGTGTTTTGCAGATATCTTGCGGAATTTGCGGATGTAGTCAACGCAGTACACAAGGAAAAAGAACATTACACATGCGCTGAGGAGTTTAGAAAATATAATGGCGAGTAATAGAGCTGAAATGAAGAAACACAAAAATACGATTGAGCCCGTCGATTCTAATTTTTTTAACTCACGGCGGATGCCTTCGGCGTGTTGATCCTGCCAGCGACGGAGCGTGCTGACACTAAATTCGTATTTTTCGCACAATATTTTATTTGGTACGCCGCTTTTAGACTGCTGAAGAAAATCGGCGATTTGTTCTGCGGTAAAACGAGTTTTTGCCATTAACGGCCCTCCATGGCGCGGTCAGCCTGGAGATAATCCAGAACGTCGTCTGGATTATCTCTCTGCTAAAAATTAACGACGCACGGCGATCGCTTCAATCTCGATTTTTACGTCTTTTGGCAGACGGGCCACTTCCACGCAAGAGCGTGCAGGGAAGGTGGCGTTGTGCTCGGTGAAGAACGCTTCGTAGGTGGCGTTGACGGTGGCGAAATCGTTCAGGTCTTTAACGAAGACGGTCGTTTTTACGATATCGCCCACTTTCAGGCCTGCTGCTTCTACGATAGCTTTAACGTTTTCCAGCGACTGACGCGCCTGAGCGGACACGTCTTCCGATACGGCACCGGTTTTTGGATCGACCGGGATCTGACCGGAAGTGATAATCATGCTACCCAGATCAACACCCTGAACGTATGGGCCGATTGCTGCTGGTGCATTTTCCGTCGCGATAGTCTTGCTCATGATTTCTCCTGAATTACAGCGGTAATAGAATGTTCCCGGCCATTATACACGTCATCCTTCACGCTGCCTCCTTGTTGGCTGCGTCCTCTTACCCCGGTCACATAGTTTTCTATGCTTCCGGGGATAATCGGACTTGCCGCCTCGATGCATCGCGAATGATTATGTGTAGCGGGAGCCGGGATCTCATAACCAACCCTAATTAGTTGGCCAGCACCACATAATGGGAAAACTCTTTTTCACAGTATTTGCATTTGAGTGCGATGTCATCGGCGCGTTTTTTCACTGCAAAACTGGAAGAAACTGGCTCAGCATGGCTGATACAGTTGCTGTTCGGGCACACCAGCACGTTGTCGATACGCTCCGGCAGGCTAGGGCGTGATTTACCCACCACGTCGTAATCGTCGATGCGGTTTACCGTTGCCTGCGGAGCGTACAGGGAGAGCTGGTTGACCTGCTCATCGGTCAGGAAAGTATTTTCAATTTTAATCAGGTCTTTACGCCCCATCTCACCGGACGGCAGGTTCAGACCGATGGTGATACGCTGGTCGGTTTCAGTCAGTTTGAACAGCGTCAGCAGCTTAAAACCAACCTGTGCGGGAATATGGTCAATCACGGTGCCACGTTTGATGGCTTCAACCTGCAGTTTATTATCGTGTGTCATCGTCATGTCCTCTTACAGTGCCAGTTCGCTATTCAGTACCAGTGCCAGTAACGCCTGGCGGGCGAAGATGCCGTTGCCTGCCTGCTGGAAATACCAGGCGTGCGGCGTCTTATCGACGTCGGGGGTGATCTCATCGATGCGCGGCAGCGGGTGCAGCACCTTCATGTTCTCTCTGGCTCCTGCCAGATCGCTGGCGCGCAGAACAAACTGTGCTTTGACGTTGGCGTATTCGGACGGGTCCAGGCGTTCTTTCTGTACGCGGGTCATGTAGAGAATGTCGACTTCCGCCATCACTTCTTCAATCGTGCCGTGCAGGCTCCAGGCGATACCTTTTTCATTCAGCATATCCAGGATGTATTGCGGCATCGCCAGCGCGTCCGGGGCGATAAAGTAGAAGCGGTTGCCTTCGAACTTCGCCAGCGCCTGAGTCAGTGAGTGGACGGTGCGGCCGTATTTCAGGTCGCCCACCATGGCGATTTGCAGATTGTCCAGACGACCCTGTGTTTCCTGAATGGTGAACAGGTCCAGCAGCGTTTGGGTCGGATGTTGATTCGAGCCGTCGCCTGCGTTTAGTACCGGCACCTTACCGGAGAATTCGGTTGCCAGACGTGCGGCGCCTTCCTGCGGATGACGCATCACGATGGCATCAACATAGGTGCTGATAACGGAAATAGTGTCGGCCAGCGTCTCACCTTTTTTGCCCAGAGAGGTATTGCTGCTGTCAGAGAACCCCACCACGCTGGCGCCCAGACGGTGCATCGACGTCTCAAAGGATAAACGGGTGCGGGTAGAGGCTTCGAAGAAGCAGCTGGCAATCACCTTATGCTTCAACAGCTCTGGCTGCGGGTTTGCTTTGAGTTTCGCCGCCGTCGCGAGGACCAGATTGAGGTCATCGCGGCTGAGGTCGTTTATGGAAATGATGTGTTTTTGATAGAGCGGGTTAGCCATGTTTATCTCCTGACGCCTGGGCAAAAAAAAAGCCCCTCAATTGAGGGGCTTAGAATGGTGAGCAACGGGAAGAAAAACGGCAGGCCAGCGTCCTTTTTCAGACGCGGTAAGACAAAATGTCGTACACACTGAACCATAGATCCTCCCGGCAAATTGTCGGCGATTATACTCAGCTGCGTTACAGGATCAAGCGAATAATGCACAAATTATTCATTGCAAACGGTTCTTATGAATTTTAATTCATCTTGAGTAAATAATTAATCTGCTTATGAACCAGGCCTGTTCGCTGCACCACCCGTGGTGCGACCCAGACAATACTGCTGCCCGCGATGACGCCCAGAATTTCTGGTAATGCGTGGTAGTCGAGGATTCTGGCAACGGCGCGACCGTATCCCGCTGCGGTGTGGATGAGGATAAATTCGCTATTGTGTTCCACGCTGACCACCATTTCGGCAATGGATCGCGCGGCATCAGGAGCCGGTCGAGATTGAGGATTTACAGAATAAATTTTTTGCCCTTTTGTATTTCTTATCTTTATGGCTCCGAGCAATTTCAGCAGGCGAGAAACCGTTGACTGACTAATGCTGGTAAAGCCCTGGCTTTGCAAATCGCGGCGAATGGCCTCCTGAGACAAATAACTTTTTTCTGTAATCAGGCGCTGGCAAATCGCCAGCTGTTGCTGCTCTTTGGCAGAGCAATCATCGAATTCCTTCATAAAAACACCTTATATTTATTATTTATATCAATGTGATGGAGAAATTCACCACATTTGCAGTATCAATAACGGCTCAAAAGGGCGGTTGTGTAGAAAAACGAGAGAACGATCAAAAAAGCCGTCGACATCCGACGGCCAAAAAGAGTTACAGCATAGCGCCGATGCTCAGGACGACCATATTGAGTATCGTCAGAACGAGTACCAGCGGGGCAACCCATTTCAGATACCGCACGTAAGGGACGCGAGCGATGGCCAGCCCTCCCATCACCACGGCTGAAGTGGGGGTGATCAGATTCACAATGCCGGAAGCGGATTGGTACGCGGTGACGACCAGGTCTCTTGGTACATGGGCGAAGTCGGCCAGCGGGGCCATAATCGGCATGGTAAGTACCGCCAGACCAGACGAAGAGGGCACCAGGAAGGACAGTAAAACTTCCAGCCAGTAGGTCACATTGATGAAAATGGTGGTGGAAAGGCCGGAGACTAAATTTTCGGCGCTGTGCAGAATGGTGTGGGTGATCATACCGTTATCCATTACCACGACGATGCCGCGTGCAATACCGATAATCAGCGCCACGCCGAGCAGATCCCGTGCGCCGTCAATGAATGTGCTGGTAAAAGCCTCTTCACTCATTCGGGCAATCACGCCGACGATAATCGCCGAGGCCAGAAAAACACCGGATATTTCCGCCATCCACCATCCGAGTACCGCAACCCCATAAATCATTACCGCAAAGGCGGCGGCGAAAATGAGCAGGATCCATTTACGCGTTGTCGTGAACTCAAGGTTAGTATTGGCACGGTTACCGAGAAAATGGGCGCGGTTCTCTTCCATTTTATCCGCTACGATAGACAGCTCAGGATGGCTGCGAACTTTTCGCGCATAACGCATCACCCACACCACACAAATAACATAGCCGACGACCAGCAGCAGAATACGCATCAGCATTCCCTGAGTGAAGGGGATCCCGGCTGCGTTCGCGGCGATAACCGTCGCAAAAGGGTTGATTGTCGAGCCGAGGGTGCCAATCCCGGCGCCGAGCAGAACGGTTGCGGCGGCAACCAGCGGATCGAAGCGGGCGGCCATCATGACCGGAACGAGTAATGTGTAGAATGGGAGCGACTCTTCCGCCATTCCGTAAATCGTGCCTCCGGCGGCAAAAAGTCCCATCAGGATAGGGATCATCCACTCTTCTTTGCCGTTGAGCCTGACCGTCACGCGCTCGATTCCGGCGTCGATGGCACCTGTTTTATTTACTACCCCTAAAAAGCCGCCGATGATCAGGACAAACAGCGCCACATCAATGGCGCCAGCGGTGTAGGTTTCGTGGTTATACAAACCGTCGATCGGTGCCAGCAGTACGGCGGTTATGCCTTGTGGATGCGCCTCTGTGGGAGCATAAGTACCCGCAACCGGCACTTCTTTACCCAGGGTGGCATTCATCGCCATCTGGTATTTCCCCGCCGGGACAATCCAGGTCATAACGGCGACGAGTGCAATGAGAATAAACAGAATGGTATACGCGCTGGGAAATTTGAGTTTGCCCATGATGTTCTCCGGATAGCTCGGGCATACACCGCCAGGCGGCATATGCCCGCAGGGGTTAGTCGCCGAGTGTCGCTACCATGACCGCTTTGATGGTATGCATCCGGTTCTCTGCTTCGTCGAAGACGATGGAGTGGGCTGACTCGAAGACCTCTTCCGTCACTTCAAGTCCTTTCAGGCCGTAAGCAGCTTCGATTTCGCGCCCAACTTTGGTGTGTTCGTTATGGAAGGCGGGCAGGCAGTGCATAAATTTCACGTTGGGATTGCCCGTTGCGTTGATGACCTGCTGGTTAATCTGGTAGGGCTTCATCAGGCTGACGCGTTCTGCCCAGGCTTCTTTTGGCTCCCCCATTGAGACCCAGACGTCGGTGTAGAGAAAATCTACGTCGTATACGCCTTCCTCAACATCGTCTGTGAGCGTGATGCGTGCGCCAGTGACGCTGGCGATTTCACGACATTCGGCAACCAGCGTCTCGTCCGGCCAGAAAGATTTTGGTGCCACCAGGCGAACGTCCATCCCCATTTTTGCCGCGCCGACCATCAGCGAATTGCCCATGTTATTGCGGGCATCGCCGAGATAAGCGAAGCTTAGTTCGGGCAAGGTTTTACCCGGCGCGTGTTCCAGCATGGTCATCAGATCGGCGAGGATCTGCGTAGGGTGAAATTCGTTCGTTAGTCCGTTCCATACCGGAACGCCGGCAAATTCACCTAACTCTTCAACGATGTCCTGGCCGTAGCCGCGATATTCGATGCCGTCGTACATGCGGCCCAACACGCGGGCGGTATCTTTCATCGACTCTTTGTGACCAATCTGCGAGCCGCTTGGGCCGAGATAGGTCACCTGTGCGCCCTGATCGAATGCACCGACTTCAAAGGCGCAGCGGGTACGGGTAGAGGTTTTTTCAAAGATCAGCGCGATGTTTTTCCCGACCAGCGTTTGTCTTTCGCGTCCGGCCTTTTTCGCTGTTTTCAACTCGATAGCCAGATCGATCAGGTACTGGATTTCCGTTGGGGTGTAGTCCAGCAGTTTGAGAAAATTGCGATTTTTCAGGTTAACAGTCATGAAAATGTCCTTAATGTTGAGTTATGCGCTGACGGCTTCCAGGCGAATCAATGTGCCTTTCTCACCCGCGAGAATGGCCGGGCCGTCAGCCAACGAGCCGATGCCTGCAATTCCGTGGCAGTGAGAGACAAACTCCGCGCAGGCGGTGACTTTGGGGCCCATTGAACCGGCGTCGAATTGCATTTCGCCGAGCAGAGCCGGGGTGATCTGGGTCAGCGGACGTTGCGTCGGTTTTCCCCAGTCGAGGTACACCGCGTCGGCATCGGTGAGGATCAGCAGCGCATCAGCATGAATTTGGCTGGCAAGCAGGGCGGCGGAGAGATCTTTGTCGATCACCGCTTCAATGCCGTGGTAACCATCTGCTTTTTCCACCACCGGCACACCGCCGCCGCCGTTGCAAATCACCAGATGATCGCGGGCGATCAGTGTGCAAATCGCATCACTTTCAACGATGCGTTTAGGCTGCGGGGAAGGCACAACACGGCGGAATGCTTTCCCGTCGGCTTTGAAAATCCAGCCCTTTTCCGCGTGTAGTGTTTTAGCCTGAGCGTCGTCGTAAATCGGGCCGATATATTTGGTTGGGTTGTTGAAGGCCGGATCGTTAGCATCGACTTCAACCTGGGTCAGCAGGACGCTAATCTCGCGTTGTGGCAGCTGGTTTTTCAGCGCCTGCTGTAGCATGTAGCCAATCATTCCCTGGCTTTCTGCGCCGAGAACATCGAGCGGATAGGGCGTAACGCCGGCGTAAGCGCTGTTTTGTAACGCCAGCAGGCCAACCTGCGGGCCGTTGCCGTGTACCAGAATCACGCGCCACTGTTGAGTGAGCTGGGCGATGGTTTTTGCCGCCAGTTCAATGTTTTTCCGCTGAATGTCTGCTTCCAGCGGCTCGCCGCGTTTGAGCAGCGCGTTGCCGCCCAGAGCGACAACCAAAGTCGGTTTGTTTTCCATGACGTCTCCTTAAATACCGTCGCGTTCCAGCGGGCAGCTCATGCAGCGTGCGCCGCCGCGTCCGCGTCCAAGTTCGTCACCAGGGATGGGTAAAACGGTGATACCGGCTTTGTCGTATTTTTCGTTGGTCCAGATGTTGCGCTCGTAGCCCACCACCACGCCGGGGCGTAGCGTCAGAACGTTGTTTGCGTCATTCCACTGTTCACGCTCGGCTTCGAAGGCATCGCCGCCGGTGGTGATCAGCCGAATTTGGTCGATACCCAGCGCTTTTTCGAGGGCATGGACCAGCGTATTTTCCTGGGTGCGTTTCAGACCGCCACGCCCGTCTGGCGTCAGGGTCCAGCACTGGACATCCGGGCGCACGACTTCCGGGTAGACGGAGAAGGTATCGATATCGATGTGGGTCATGACGGTATCGAGGTGCATACAGGAGCGATGTTTCGGCAGTTCGACGGCAATGACGCGTTCTGCCTGGCGATGCTTAAACAGCGACTGGGCAAGGAACTCAATGCCCTGCGGCGTGGTACGTTCCGACATACCGATGAGCACCGCGCCGCGACCAATCACCAGCACATCGCCACCTTCTAACGTGGCGTGGTCGTAATTAATATTTTCATCGCCGAAATATTTAATGAAATCACCATCGGCAAATTGTGGATGCCAGCGATAAATTGCTCGCAGATTATTGGTTTCACGCTGACGGGCCGTTTTTGCCATTGGGTTAATCGACACGCCGTTATATATCCAGCATGAGGTGTCGCGGGTAAATAAGTGGTTCGGCAATGGTTTCATAATAAAATCATTAATATCGTGGGTATCAACCACCATATTTTTTATTGAGGCGGGAATTTCCCCGTAGGTTAGCCCACCGCTTAAATGCCGGGCGAGTTCACGGTGTGACATATCGGCAAGCCAGGCACGAATATCCGAGGCGAAAGTTGGACCAAGGCGATAGTCTGAAATTTGTGTATCTAATAACCAACTTTTAGCTTCGGAAGTATCCAGAGTTTGTGTCAGTAAATCAGTCAGTAACAGAACTTCTATGCCCTCCTGACGCAGCGTGTTGGCGAAAATGTCATGTTCTTCACCTGCACGTTCGACTGACAGTACATCATCAAAAAGCAGCTCCTGACAGTTCGATGGCGTCAGCCTTTTTAAGCTGAGATTAGGGCGATGTAGCATCACGCTACGTAATTGACCGATTTCGGAACCGACATAATGCTTTTCCATCATTATTCCTTTAATTCGATTTTAAAAAATAAAGAGGAGATGCCTGCAAATAATGTTACTTACTTTGCAGTCATGATTTTTCAGCTGATTTCAGAATCTATATTTAGATCTTCCCTGATATAGAAATGTGATTTATTTCACAGTCGGTGGGATGTTTGATTTTTCTTGTTTAATATATGACGTGGCTCTGAGAAATTAGAATTTAATAAATAAGGCAATTGAATTGCTACTCAATAATATGTCTTGTTATTTGTTGTTGTTAATTTTATGTGTGTGAAAATAGATTTGTAAAATTGAATAACATATTGATTTATTGGTGTTTTTTATTTGGAGTTGAATGTTTATGCGGGTTTCTTATTTTATTATTTTCACCTCGGGGGTTATTTAAAAATAAATATGATGATAGATAGAGATAATGAAGGGAAAGTGAACTGTGACATAGCGTTGGTTTTTCTAATAAAAACTTGTAGAACAGTCTGTTAGGAGAGGAATGAGAAAGAGGGGATCACGAGTTATGCACAGTTGATGCATAACCCGCCGCTGTGCGTTAACAACTGACTAACATCATCAGCGATAAACATGCGTTGACGCAAAATATCCGTAAATAGCAGTGGTATGGCAGACGGTTTTTTCGTATAACAACAAAATGAAACGATGTTTTAATTAAGGGGTTTGAAATGATTATCGGCAATATTCACCACCTGGAAGCATGGCTGCCGGAAGCGCTACGTCAGGCGATTGAACACATCAAAGCGCACGTTACGGACGCAACGGAAAAAGGTAAGCATGACATCGACGGTAACCGTCTGTTTTATCTGATCGCCGAAGATATGACCGAGCCGTTTGCGCAGCGCCGCGCCGAGTACCACGCCCGTTATCTGGATATTCAGATCCTGCTCAAAGGCCAGGAAGGGATGACCTTCAGCACGCTGCCTGCGGGCGCGCCGGAAACCGACTGGCTGGCGGATAAAGACATCGCCTTTTTGCCGGAAGGGGCCGAAGAGAAGACGGTGGTGCTGAATGAAGGTGACTTTGTGGTGTTCTATCCGGGCGAAGTGCATAAACCGCTGTGTGCGGTAGGGGCGCCAGCGCTGGTACGCAAAGCCGTGGTGAAAATGCTGGTAGAGTGACGGACGCCAGGCCTGATAAGCGTAGCGCCATCAGGCATAACGGTGCAGATTGCCGGATGGCGGCTTATAGCCTAATCCGGCCTACACCGACCGGTAGCGATTATTTGCTTAGCGTTGCCACCATCACTGCTTTGATGGTGTGCATGCGGTTCTCTGCCTGAGAGAACACGATGCTGGCGGGGGATTCAAAGACCTCATCGGTCACCTCCATACCTCCATGAAGACCGTATTCTTGTGCCATTTTTTGACCAAGCGTGGTCTGGTCGTCATGAAACGCTGGCAGGCAGTGGAGGAATTTCACCTGCGGGTTGCCGGTTAACGCCATCATTGCGCTATTAACCTGGTACTTACGCAACAGGGCAATACGCTCGCCCCATTTCTCTTTCGCTTCGCCCATCGACACCCAGACGTCGGTATAAATGAAGTCTGCATCTTTCACGCCCGTGGCAATATCTTCGGTCAGAGTGATATTGCCGCCGTTTTTCTGCGCCAGCGCTTTGCATTCTGCAACCAGACTTTTTTCAGGCCAGCAGTCCTGTGGCGCAACCAGACGCAGATCCAGCCCGGTTAACGCGGCAGCTTCGAGCATCGAATTACCCATATTGTTACGGGCATCGCCAGCGTAGACCAGCGTCATCTCATTAAACGCTTTGCCCGGCAAGTGTTCCTGCATAGTTAACAGATCGGCCAGCAACTGGGTGGGATGGAATTCGTTGGTCAACCCGTTCCATACCGGAACGCCGGCATATTCGGCCAGCGTCTCAACCACCTCCTGACCGTGGCCGCGATACTGAATACCGTCATACATGCGACCGAGCACGCGGGCGGTGTCTTTAATCGACTCTTTATGGCCAATCTGGCTGCCGCTTGGCCCGAGATACGTTACGCGTGCGCCCTGATCGTAGGCGGCAACTTCGAAAGAGCAACGAGTGCGGGTCGAGTCTTTTTCGAAGATGAGCGCGATGTTTTTACCGGTGAGCTTAGCAACCTCTGTGCCTTTTTTCTTATCCGCTTTTAGCTGTGCGGCGAGCTGGAGCAGTGACGTGAGTTCAGCAGAGGTGAAATCGAGCAATTTCAAAAAGTGCTTCTGATAAAATGTGGACATGGTTCCCTCACATGGCTTTGGCCATTTATTGAATTAAAATTCAATTTAAATGTGTTTTTATTCATTTGCAACCTTGTTTAACAAATCTTTCCTGGAAAGGTGGAGGCAATGCCAGCGGTATGTGACAATAAGAGTATCGGCAGGACATTATGAGGATATGAGCTATGGCAAACCCGGAACACCTGGAAGAGCAGCGTGAAGAAACACGCTTGATTATTGAAGAGTTACTTGAAGATGGTAGCGATCCTGACGCGCTGTATACCATCGAGCATCACCTTTCTGCGGATGACTTTGAAACCCTGGAAAAAGCGGCAGTAGAAGCCTTCAAGCTGGGCTATGAAGTGACCGAGCCGGAAGAGCTGGAAGTGGAAGAAGGCGACACGGTAATTTGCTGTGACATCCTCAGCGAATGTGCCCTGAATGCCGAACTGATTGACTCTCAGGTTGAACAGCTGATGAACCTGGCTGAAAAATTTGACGTGGAATACGACGGTTGGGGCACCTATTTTGAAGACCCGAACGGCGAAGAAGGTGAAGACGGCGACGATGAAGACCTCGTCGACGAAGATGATGACGGCGTGCGTCACTAAATCATCTGCAAACCTACGGCAGCGTTTGCTGCCGTAGGGCAAGGACACGGTATGGATTACCCGCAAATACTCTCCCCGATTCTGGATTTCCTGCACTGCAAAACGCCCCAGTCCTGGCTTGATAAAGCGCGAGACCCGGCAAATCTTCCTCTGTTGCTGACCGACCACCTCGTCTGCGAGCTAAAAGCGGCGCAAACCGCAATGCTGCTGGTGCGTAAATATGTTGCGGATAAACAGGGATCGCAGGCGCTGCTGGACTGGCTGAAACCCTATGAGGCTTTTGCCTTCAGAGAAGGGGAAGAACCGGATTTTATCGCGCTGAATAAGCAGATAAGCAAAAGCGTGATGCCCCAGACCGACGATCCGTGGGGGCGACAGCTTATCGACAACATGGTACTGCTGATCAAAGAGGAGCTACACCACTTCTGGCAGGTGCGTGAGGCGATGATGAGCCGCAACATTCCTTACGTCAAAATTACCGCCAGCCGCTACGCCAAAGGCATGCTCAAAGAGGTGCGAACCCACGAGCCATTAACGCTTATCGATAAACTGATTTGCGGTGCTTACATCGAAGCGCGTTCCTGTGAACGGTTCGCCGCACTGGCCCCGTATCTGGATGATGATTTACAGGCATTTTATCTGTCGCTGCTGCGATCCGAGGCACGGCATTACCAGGATTATCTGGCGCTGGCGCAGCAGGTTTCTGCTGACGATATCAGTAGCCGGGTACGGTTTTTTGGTGAGGTCGAAGCGGCGCTAATTTCCTCGCCGGATGACGAGTTCCGCTTCCACAGCGGCGTGCCAACCTAGCTCCCTTCTCTGACGCGCGGTTTAACCCTTTCTGTTCCCGTTAGCAAAATCTGGTGGCTGGCAATCGCTCGCTGCTGCCGTAATAATCAAAATACGCGAAGGGAAAATATATCCCCGACATATGCATTGATTTGAATAAGGATGGTTAATGAACTGGGCACACGTATTGTTGGCAGGTTATATCGGGGTGGTGATTGCTATTGTCGTTGGCATGTTTCGCAAAAAAGGCTGGCTGGGCAAGCTCTCCGGCGCGGTGGTTTTTGTGATAGCGATTGTCGCGTGGAATTTGTTTGATGTGCATTACCTGATTCCGCGAGAAAGCCCGGAATATGGGCAGACCGAGGAACAGAAGTTTGAATCGGCGATGTCGACCTTTCCAACGTTTCAGGTGATAAAGGAGCAAGAGCCCGCATTCTGGCAGCATATTCGCGACCAGTCGGTGCAGATGAAGCGAGAGGGAAAAGATCAGCAACAGATTATTGATGCTATTCAACCGCAAATCCTGCAACTGCAAATGTCGCGTCTACAGCAGGCGCCCGACGCCAATGTCGTTGAGTATATGAACATTAACCTTGAGCAAATTGCAGCGGCGAAAAAAAGCAGCGATGACGTGTGTTTCCGTTTTCTGTTCCCGGCGCTGAAAGGCGGGGTCAATCCCGTGAAGGTGATGGGCCACGATCTCCTCGCCAAACGTACCGAAAGCGATGCCCGGATGATGCGGGCATCTTTTGGCGAGAATAAGCACACGGTCACGCCGCAGGAGAAACAGCAGGCGCTGGCGGATATGCAAAGTATTGGACCGACGCTGATAGCGCGCTACGGGCAGGACGTGCAAATTATGTCCGACCCAAGCAAGGGCGTGGGGAAAGAGGGAACTGGCTGCGATATTGTGCAGGATTTCTGGAAGCTGGTATTAGCACTGCCGGAGGCCAGAGCCGCAGGTGCGGTACGTCTCGCCTTATCGCCAGAAATGCAGTAACCCCAACAACCCCTTTGACGAAACTCAGAGGGGCTTCAACATCCGCACTTCGCAGTCTACGTGTCCGGTACAACCCAGCGCTTCGCTGATGTGTTCAAACCCTAAATGTTCATACAGGCGGATAGCCTCGGTCAGAAATGCTGTCGTTTCCAGATAGCACTGCTTAAAACCCTGCTCGCGAGCGTGATCCAATGCCATCAGCGCCAGCTTTTTCGCCAGCCCCTGACCGCGTGCGCTTGAGAGGAAGTACATCTTTTGCAGTTCGCAAATGTCCGGTTCGCTACACCCTAACGGTGCAACGCCGCCGCCGCCCACGACTTCACCGTTTTGCTCAACCACCCAGTAAGCCGCGCCCGGCTGGCTGTAAACCTGGAACAACTCATCGAGATTTGGGTCAGCCACTGTGTAGCCTTTATCAGCGGTAAGCCCGTATTCGGCGGAAACCTGGCGGATAACTGCGGCGATGGCCCGATTATCTGGTTCAGTGATTCGGCGCAAAGCAAGTGTGGGCGACAGGACAATATTCATAACAAGGCTCAATTTCAAAAATTCATTGATATATTTATTTAATACCACTCTCTTCCGTCAGGCGCAAGACGTTCCTGAATAAGAAAAATAAAATACATAAAATAAGCAGAACGAGTATTGTAGTTAAACCAGTACCATAATACTGGTATTTATAATGTAAATTAATGGAATAGATATTAGGGATATTATTCATGAATAATGTTATCAGTGGTCAGGGTAACCAAGGGCACAAATTTATTTTCACCGGTAAAGGGTGGGAGTATTTTATTATTTGTTTTGTGAATTTTTTACTGAGTTGTATTACTCTGGGGATTTATATGCCATGGGCGATAGTGAAATGTCGTCGTTATATTTATGAGAAAATGACGCTTAACGGACAACCTTTTACCTATAAGGCAACGGGTGGTGCTATTTTTGTGAGTTTCTTGTTGATCATGGTGATTTATGGCGCCAGCGTGAGTTTTGTTGCGCATGGCAGTCCGCTCATTGGCTTTACTTTGATTGGTTTGCTGGTTGCAACCCTTCCATTAATGGCAGTCAAAAGCCTGCAATATCAGGCTGAGATGACCTCGCTGAATGGCGTTCGCTTTGGTTTTAACTGTTCAAAATTATATGCATGGCTCTATATGCTGGCAGTACCATTGGTACTTTCACTGGTAAACTGGGGCGTGGTTTGTCTTCTGAGTCTTGCCACCGAATGGCTAGATGGCAGCGCAGGTACACTCTTTAGAATAGCCTTTATTGCACTGGTCGGCATTGTAGGTATAGGGATCACCTACGGTATTACCTACGCTAAATGGATGCAGTTACTGGGCAACGGTAGTAGATTCGGTATTCACCGCTTTGCCATTAACATTAATATGAAAGCTTGCGTTGTGGGTTGCATTAAAGCCGTACTGGTGCTGCTGCCATTTGTGGTCGTGATTGCCTGGCTGATTGCGCCCATTTTTCTGCACATGGTGATGCTGGCTGTGTTAGGCGTGGCCGATGAAGAGTTTATTCTGGAACACCACAGCAGGATTATGGCCTGCTATTTTCTCTATTTCCTCGGGATTATCGTGGTGGGCAGTTATTTATATGTCACGCTACGTAATCTGTTTATAAATAACCTGGAACTGGCTGACGGAAAGATTCGTTTTCGTTCTTCAGTAACGGCGGTGGGTATGGTCTGGCGCTTTGTGCTCGTGATATTTGTTTCGGGTATTACGTTTGGGCTGGCCTATCCGTGGATGAAAATGTGGCTTGTCAGTTGGCTTGCCGGTAACTCCTGTGTCCTGGGTGATTTGGATTCTCTGGAGCTGACTAACAGCGACGAAACGCTGGCAACAGGTCCGGGGATGTGGGTATCACGCGGGGTGATAACCTACTTCCCGTTCATCTGATACAAAAAGGCCGGAGCAAGCTCCGGCCTTTATTACAGATAAAACCTCAATGGCAATTACAGTGCGGCGATAACCGCCTGCTGCTCAATCAGCTTCGCTTTCGCTTCTGCGTAACCGTCCAGCTTCTCACGCTCTTTGGCGATCACCGCTTCCGGCGCGCGGGCAACGAAACCTTCGTTGGAGAGTTTGCCTTCGATACGGGCAATCTCACCTTCGATTTTCGCCACTTCTTTCGCCAGACGCGCCAGCTCATCTTCTTTGTTGATGAGGCCAGCCATCGGGATCAGCAGCTCGGCACCGTCGATGATTTTGGTCACGGAGACCGGACCTTTGTCATCAGCAGGCAGCACGGTGATGCTTTCCAGACGCGCCAGGTTCAGCAGGAAGCTCTTATTGTCGTTCACACGACGCATCGCATCCTGGCTGCAGCCACGCAGCAGCAGTTCGAGCGGTTTACCCGGGGCAATGTTCATTTCCGCACGGATGTTACGGATAGCAACGATCGCCTGCTTCAGCCATTCGGTATCTGCCAACGCCGCTTCATCGACCTGAGCCGCATCGTATTCCGGGAACGGCTGCAGCATGATGGTGTCGGCGGTAATACCGGAAATCACCTTCACGCGCTGCCAGATGGTTTCGGTGATGAACGGAATGATCGGGTGCGCCAGGCGCAGCAGGCCTTCCAGAACGGTCACCAGCGTGTTGCGGGTGCCGCGCAGTTCAGCATCAGTTCCGCCGTTCATTACCGGCTTAGTCAGCTCCAGGTACCAGTCACAGAACTGGTTCCAGGTGAACTCGTACAGAATGCCCGCGGCGATGTCGAAGCGGAAGTTATCCAGCGCTTCGCGGTACGCTTTGATGGTCTGGTTGAATTCAGCCAGGATCCAACGGTCGGCCAGCGACAGGGTCATTTCGCCGCCGTTGAAGCCGCAGTCCTGATCTTCGGTGTTCATCAGCACGAAGCGGCTGGCGTTCCACAGCTTGTTACAGAAGTTACGGTAACCTTCCAGACGCTTCATATCCCAGTTGATGTCGCGACCGGTAGAGGCAAGTGCGGCCAGGGTGAAGCGCAGAGCGTCGGTACCGTGCGGCTCAATGCCGTCCGGGAATTGCTTCTCGGTACGCTTGGCAATCTTTTCAGCCAGCTGCGGCTGCATCATATTACCGGTACGTTTCTCCAGCAGGTCCGGCAGGGAGATACCGTCGACCATATCCAGCGGGTCAATGACGTTACCCTTGGATTTGGACATCTTCTGGCCTTCGTCGTCACGAATCAGACCGGTCATGTAGACGGTCTTGAACGGAACCTGTGGCTTACCGTTTTCATCTTTGATGAAGTGCATGGTCATCATGATCATGCGGGCAATCCAGAAGAAAATGATGTCAAAGCCAGAGACCATCACGCTGGTTGGGTGGAACTGACGCAGGGCGTCGGTGTTTTCCGGCCAGCCGAGGGTGGAGAAGGTCCACAGCGCGGAGGAGAACCAGGTATCCAGAACGTCTTCGTCCTGACGCAGCGCAACGTCGGCACTCAGGTTGTTTTCCTGACGCACTTCGTCTTCGGTACGGCCTACGTAGACGTTGCCGTCGTTGTCATACCATGCAGGGATACGGTGACCCCACCACAGCTGGCGGGAAATACACCAGTCTTGAATATCACGCATCCAGGAGAAGTACATATTTTCGTACTGCTTCGGTACGAACTGAATGTCGCCGTTTTCAACCGCTTCAACGGCCGGTTTCGCCAGCACGTCGGCACGCACGTACCACTGGTCGGTCAGCATTGGTTCGATAACCACGCCGCCACGGTCGCCGTAAGGCACGGTCAGATCGTGCGGTTTAATTTCTTCCAGCAGGCCCAGTGCGTCGATAGCGGCAACAATGGCTTTACGCGCAGCAAAACGCTCCAGCTTCTGGAACTCAGCCGGGATCTCACTGGAGTAGACGTCTGACTCTTCACCTTTGGTGTCGTACACTTCCGCAGTTTCGCGGATGTCGCCGTCAAAGGTCAGGATGTTGATCATCGGCAGGCCGTGACGTTTCCCGACTTCATAGTCGTTAAAGTCGTGCGCCGGGGTGATCTTCACGCAGCCGGTGCCTTTTTCCATATCGGCGTGTTCATCGCCGACGATCGGAATGCGGCGATTAACCAGCGGCAGCATCACGAATTTGCCAATCAAGTCTTTATAGCGCGGATCTTCCGGGTTGACGGCTACGCCGGTATCGCCCAGCACGGTTTCCGGACGCGTGGTGGCGACCACCAGGTAATCTTTACCGTCTGCGGTTTTTGCGCCGTCGGCCAGCGGATAGCGGATATGCCACATTGAGCCTTTCGACTCGCGGTTTTCCACTTCCAGGTCAGAGATGGCGGTACGCAGTTTCGGGTCCCAGTTTACCAGGCGCTTGCCACGGTAAATCAGGTCTTCTTTATACAGGCGAACAAAGACTTCTTTCACGGCATTGGAAAGACCTTCGTCCATGGTGAAGCGCTCACGCTCCCAGTCCACGGAGTTGCCCAGACGGCGCATCTGACGGGTAATGGTGCCGCCGGATTCCGCTTTCCACTGCCAGATTTTATCGATAAACGCTTCGCGACCGTAGTCGTGACGGGTTTTACCTTCTTCAGCGGCAATCTTACGCTCAACCACCATTTGGGTGGCGATACCCGCGTGGTCAGTACCGGCCTGCCACAGGGTGTTTTTACCCTGCATGCGCTGGTAGCGGATCATGGTGTCCATGATGGTCTGCTGGAAAGCATGACCCATATGCAAACTGCCGGTGACGTTCGGCGGCGGGATCATGATGCAGAAGGACTCTTTGCTTTCATCGCCGTTAGGTTTGAAATAGCCCTGCTTTTCCCAGTGCTCGTAAAGCGGCTGTTCGATATCTTGTGGGTTGTATGTCTTTTCCATTATTTCCAGGTTGCCGTATTCAGGTTAAAACCAGCCACGCGGTAGGCTTTGTAGCGATCGCGTGCTGATTGTTTCAAAGAATCTTCGTAAGGGACAAAGTCTATCACTTCTGTGAAAGCGGTGGCAAAATCTACAAAGCCAACGCGCAAACTGATCAGCAGATCGCGCGGGCTGCTGTTGCGTTTTTCCGGCCAGGCAATCTCGACCGGCGCTCCGCCACGCGGGCCTTCCCCCGCCAGATTATGCGGCACAAAGCTTTCTGCCGGCCTTGCCCACAGCGCTTCATCCAGTCGAATAGCCTGCTTTTCGTCTTCACAGGCGATCAGCACACGCTTGCCTGCCCGCCAACGTTCTGCGGCAATTTCACACACCAGCTGCTCGACGGCGCTTAAGCCATCAACGATGGTGTCATTGTCCAGAATATAGAACGTTGCATTTCTCATGATATGGGGCTTCTTGTGGTGGATTTAAACGTACAGCCCGGCTGACCGGGCCTACGGGGCAATCTCAAACTTACTCTTCGCCGTTAAAACCGGCACGGTTCAGCAGGAACTGCGACAGCAGCGCCACCGGGCGACCGGTTGCGCCTTTGGCCTTGCCAGAACGCCATGCGGTACCGGCGATGTCCAGGTGCGCCCAGTTATATTTGCGGGTAAAGCGCGACAGGAAGCAGCCCGCGGTGATGGCTCCGCCAGGACGTCCGCCGATATTCGCCATATCTGCAAAGTTGGACTCCAGCTGTTCCTGGAACTCATCACCCAGCGGCAGACGCCATGCGCGATCGCCAGCCTGTTCAGAAGCACCAATCAGCTCGTGCGCCAGCGGGTTATGGTTCGACATCAGGCCGGTGATGTGATGGCCCAGCGCAATCACGCAGGCGCCGGTCAGGGTGGCGACGTCAATCACCGCTTCCGGTTCAAAACGCTCAACGTAGGTTAACACGTCGCACAGTACCAGGCGGCCTTCAGCATCGGTATTGAGCACTTCAACGGTCTGACCGGACATGGTGGTCAACACATCGCCCGGACGATACGCGCGGCCACCCGGCATGTTTTCACAGCCAGCCAGTACGCCGACGACGTTGATCGGCAGCTGCAGTTCCGCCACCATGCGCATCACACCGTATACCGCCGCTGCACCGCACATGTCGTATTTCATCTCATCCATGCCTTCGGCAGGCTTGATGGAGATACCGCCGGAGTCGAAGGTCAGTCCTTTACCGACCAGCACAATCGGACGCACGTCTTCGGACGGGTTGCCTTTGTACTCGATAACCGACATCAGCGACTCGTTCTGCGAGCCGTGACCGACGGCCAGATAAGAGTGCATGCCCAGCTCTTTCATCTGCTGCTCGCCAATCACGCGTGTTACCACATTTTTGCTGTAGCTGTCGGCCAACTGACGCGCCTGAGAAGCCAGGTACGCGGCGTTACAGATATTCGGCGGCATGTTGCCGAGATCTTTCGCAGCTTTAATACCGGCGGCAATCGCCAGACCGTGCTGTATAGCGCGCTCGCCGCTGGTCAGTTCACGGCGGGTGGGGACGTTGAACACCATTTTACGCAGCGGACGGCGCGGTTCGCTTTTGTTGGTCTTCAACTGATCGAAGCTGTACAGCGTTTCTTGCGAGGTCTCTACAGCCTGACGCACTTTCCAGTAGTTATTGCGGCCTTTGACGTGCAGCTCGGTCAGAAAGCAGACCGCTTCCATAGAGCCGGTATCATTCAGAGTATTGATGGTTTTCTGAATAACCTGCTTGTACTGGCGCTCATCAAGTTCACGCTCTTTACCACAACCAATAAGGAGAATTCGCTCAGACAGAACGTTAGGCACATGGTGCAGCAACAGGGTCTGACCCGGTTTGCCTTCCAGTTCGCCACGACGCAGCAGGGCGCTGATGTACCCATCGCTGATCTTATCGAGCTGCTCTGCAATCGGAGAGAGGCGGCGTGGTTCAAAGACGCCCACGACGATGCAGGCACTCCGCTGTTTCTCCGGGCTACCGCTTTTTACACTGAACTCCATGCACTACGCTCCTGAATCTTAAAGACAACGGCGGTGGCTACGGATAGAATTGCAAGCTTTCGTAACTCATACCCGCTGTTGCGGTGACTTCGTGTTAATCTTAACGTTATTACGGCATTGGCACGTCAGAACAATTTCTGAGAGGTGGATCCGTTGAGTATAATGATCTTAGCGACGATTTCGACGACTCAAGAGAATAAATGACGTTTAAGCCATGAAACAAGCTATTTTCCTGCAAAAGACGGGTTTTTACGGGCGTATTTAAAGTGATAATCATAAGATATCTGGTACGGGAAACGCTCAAAAGCCAACTTGCGATCCTATTCATCCTACTTTTGATCTTCTTTTGTCAAAAGCTGGTCAGGATCCTCGGTGCGGCGGTTGACGGTGATATCCCGGCAAATCTGGTGCTCTCGCTGCTGGGGCTGGGCGTGCCAGAAATGGCGCAGCTGATCTTGCCATTAAGCCTGTTCCTCGGGCTGCTAATGACGCTGGGCAAACTGTATACCGAAAGTGAAATTACGGTTATGCACGCCTGTGGGCTGAGCAAAGCCGTGCTGGTGAAGGCGGCGATGGTGCTGGCGCTGCTTACCAGTATATTTGCTGCGATCAACGTGATGTGGGCCGGACCCTGGTCTTCAAAGCATCAGGATGAAGTGCTGGCGGAAGCGAAAGCGAACCCCGGTATGGCGGCGCTTGCGCAGGGGCAATTCCAGCAGGCCACTAACGGCAGTTCGGTGCTGTTTATCGAAAGCGTTGATGGCAGTAATTTCAACGATGTGTTCCTCGCGCAGATCCGCCCGAAAGGTAACGCCCGTCCTTCCGTGGTGGTGGCCGATTCCGGACATCTGACGCAGATGCGTGATGGCTCTCAGGTGGTATCGCTCAACAAAGGTACGCGCTTTGAGGGGACCGCGCTGCTGCGCGATTTCCGCATTACCGACTTCCAGGACTATCAGGCGATTATCGGGCATCAGGCCGTGGCGCTGGATCCGAACGATACCGACCAGATGGATATGCACACGCTGTGGACGACCGACACCGATCGCGCCCGTGCGGAGCTGCACTGGCGTATCACGTTGGTATTCACCGTGTTTATGATGGCGCTGATGGTTGTACCGCTGAGCGTGGTGAATCCACGTCAGGGACGCGTGCTGTCGATGCTGCCTGCCATGTTGCTGTATCTGATGTTCTTCCTGATCCAGACGTCGCTCAAGTCGAACGGCGGCAAAGGTAAGCTTGACCCGGCGTTCTGGATGTGGACGGTTAACCTGATTTATCTGGCACTGGCGATTGCGCTTAACCTGTGGGATACGGTGCCTGTTCGCCGCTTGCGTGCCCGTTTTCTGCGTAAAGGAGCGGTATAATGCAGCCCTTTGGTGTACTTGACCGCTATATCGGTAAAACCATTTTCACCACCATCATGATGACCTTGTTCATGCTGGTGTCGCTCTCAGGGATCATCAAGTTTGTCGACCAGCTGAAAAAAGCCGGGCAGGGGAACTACGATGCAATGGGCGCCGGGCTGTATACTCTGCTCAGTGCACCGAAAGACATCCAAATCTTCTTCCCGATGGCGGCGCTGCTCGGCGCACTGCTGGGTCTGGGCATGCTGGCCCAACGCAGTGAGCTGGTGGTGATGCAGGCTTCTGGCTTTACCCGTATGCAGGTGGCGTTGTCGGTAATGAAAACCGCGATCCCGCTGGTGCTGTTGACGATGGCTATCGGTGAATGGGTTGCGCCGCAGGGTGAACAGATGGCGCGTAACTACCGCGCACAGCAAATGTACGGTGGCTCGCTGCTTTCTACCCAGCAGGGTCTGTGGGCGAAAGATGGCGATAGCTTTGTTTACATCGAACGGGTGACAGGTGACGAAGAGTTAGGGGGCATCAGCATCTACTCCTTTAACGACCAGCGTCGTCTGCAGTCTGTGCGCTATGCGGCTTCTGCCAAATTTGATAAAGACAACAAGGTCTGGCGTCTGTCGCAGGTGGATGAATCCAACCTGACCGACCCGAAACAAGTCACCGGCTCGCAGACGGTGAGCGGGACCTGGAAGACTAACCTCACGCCAGACAAACTCGGCGTGGTGGCGCTGGATCCGGATGCGCTCTCGATAAGCGGTCTGCACAACTACGTGAAGTACCTGAAGTCGAGCGGCCAGGACGCCGGACGTTACCAGCTCAACATGTGGAGCAAAGTCTTCCAGCCGCTGTCCGTGGCGGTAATGATGCTGATGGCGCTGTCGTTTATCTTTGGTCCGCTGCGTAGCGTGCCAATGGGCGTGCGCGTGGTGACGGGGATTAGCTTCGGCTTCGTGTTCTATGTGCTGGACCAGATCTTTGGCCCGCTGACGCTGGTGTACGGCATTCCGCCGATTATCGGCGCGCTGCTGCCAAGCGCCAGTTTCTTCCTGATAAGTCTGTGGCTGATGCTGCGTAAATCATAACATCTGCCCCTCCCGTTATGCGGGAGGGGCAACTTCCTGTTAGCGTTTTCTCCCGCCCATCAAGCTTCCTAACATGCCGCGGATTATCTGATTAGTGACCTGTCGCGCCGCGCTTTTCGCCACGCTCTGTACCACGCCATCGCGCTTGCCGCCGCGCGGCCCGGTACTGCCAAACAGAATATCCTTCAACCCACCGAGAATACCGTCGTCAACGTCGACTGCTTTACCGTTAGCCGGTGGCGTATTTTGCTGCTCGGTGCTGGCCTGCACGCCTTGCTGTAAACGCTCATAGGCGGACTCGCGATCCACCTCTTCTTCATATTTGCCGTACAGCGAAGAGTGGTTAATCAGCCCGTTGCGTTCATCATCCGTCACCGGCCCCATGCGCGAGCAGGGTGCAATCACCATCGCCCGCTCCACCACCGACGGGCTGCCTTTGGCGTCCAGAAACGACACCAGCGCCTCGCCGGTTCCCAGCTCCTGAATGGCTTTCTCGGTATCAAATGCCGGGTTGGCGCGCATGGTTTGCGCCGCGCTTTTCACCGCTTTCTGATCTTTCGGCGTGAACGCGCGCAGGGCATGCTGCACGCGGTTGCCCAACTGGCCGAGCACGTTGTCGGGAATATCCGACGGATTTTGTGAGACGAACCACACGCCGACCCCTTTCGAGCGGATCAGGCGGATCACCTGTTCGATTTTATCCAGCAGCACCTGCGGGGCGTCGTTGAACAGCAGATGGGCTTCATCAAAGAAGAACACCAGTTTTGGCTTCTCCAGATCGCCGGCTTCCGGCAGCTGTTCGTACAGTTCGGAGAGCATCCACAGCAGGCTGGCGGCGTACAGTTTGGGCATCTGGTAGAGCTTCTCGGCGCTGAGGATATTAATCATCCCTTTGCCGCTGGCGTCGGTACGCATCCAGTCTTTGATATCCAGCATCGGTTCGCCAAAAAAGTGCGCCGCTCCCTGCTGCTCCAGCGACAGCAGTCCGCGCTGGATAGCCCCGACCGAGGCGCTACTGATATTGCCGTACTGATTCTGGAAGGATTTAGCGTTATCGCCGATGTACTGAGTGATGGCCCGCAGGTCTTTGAAATCGAGCAGCAGCAGACCCTGGTCATCGGCGATGCGGAAGATGATATCCAGCACGCCGGACTGCACGTCGTTGAGGTTCAGCAGACGAGCCAGCAGCAGCGGCCCGAGGTCAGATACCGTGGCTCGCACCGGGTGACCTTTTTCGCCGAAGATATCCCACACCGTGACCGGGTTAGCATGCGGTTGCCAGTCGATGATGCCGATGTTTTTCAGGCGGGTGAGCAGCTTTTCAGAGGCCTGTCCTTCCTCGGCCACGCCGGTTAAGTCGCCTTTCACATCGGCCATAAATACCGGTACGCCAATCCCGGACAGCGATTCGGCAAGTTTTTGTAAAGTGACGGTTTTACCGGTCCCGGTCGCGCCGGTAATCAGTCCGTGGCGGTTGGCCATGCCTGGCAGTAAAAACAGTTCGGTGTCCGGCGTGCGGGCAATTAGCAGGGGTGCGCTCATTGAGATTTCCTCCATTTATCCTGCCTGGAGTATAGGCAATGTCCATCAAAGAGAGTATGCGATGGCGAGAGAAAATGACTTAAAGCGTATTGCCGTGATAAATCTGATACCCCAGATCCACGGTGTTGTGGTTATGGTCGTTGTTCTTGATTTTGCTCAGCAACATTTGCGCTGCCATGCGGCCAATGTCAAAGCGCGGGGTGATCACGCTGGCGAGGCTTGGGATCATCTGCCTGCCCATTTCCAGCCCGTGAAACCCGGCAATTGAGATCTGTTCCGGGACCGCCAGTTCACGCTCGCGACACAACAGCAACGCGCCCATCGCGATATCGTCGTTGGTACAAAACACGCCGTCTACATCCGGATGCGCGGCCAGCGCGTCACGCATCATCTGCGTACCCAGATGGATGGAAGAGATAGAGCGTGGGTTGATGCGCAGCGGCGCCAGGCCCCGACGCGTCATGGCATCGCAGTAGCCGCGATAGCGCTGCTCGTCGCGGATGTCGTCCTTTGAACCCAGATAGAGAATTTTGTGGCGCTGGCGTTTATCCAGCATGGTGCTGACCATATCAAACGCCGCCTGACGGTTATCGAAACCTACTTCCATGTCCAGGCGATCGCCCTGAATATCCATCAGCTCCACTACCGGAATGGTGGCTGAGCGCAGAAATTTAACCGTGCGCAGGGTGTGATATTTCTCGGACAAGATAATGCCGTCGATATTGTACGACAGCAGGTTGATCACCGACTCTTCCTCGGATTCCCGGTCGTAATTGTAGTTGGCGATCAGCGTCTGATAGTTATGGTCTGAAGTCACCGACTCTATACCGGCCAGAATGTCAGCGAACAGCTGGTTTTGAAACGAGGGGATCAGCACACCGAGCGTATAGCTTTGCGCGTTCAGCAGCATCGCGGGCGCACGGTTGGGGATGTAATTAATCTCCTCCATAATCTGCGCGATGCGTTCGCCGGTTTCCTTTGCGACCTTTTTCGGCGAGCGGATGTAGCGGCTCACCGTCATTTTGGTCACGCCCGCCAGCGTGGCGATGTCTTGCAAAGAAATTCTGTGGTTCCTCATTTTCTCTCCAGTGCCGGGGAGCGCTGACCTGTGCTCCCCGGTGATGACCGTCTTAATGCAGGATGGTGTTCAGCGCCAGAACACCCAGCAGACCCATAATGGAAATCAGCGTCTCCATTACCGTCCATGTGCGCAACGTTTCGCCCACGCTGAGATTAAAATAGCCTTTAAACAGCCAGAATCCCGGATCGTTAACGTGGGACGCAATCACGCTGCCCGCACCGGTAGCCAGCACCATCAGCGCCGGGTCAGCGTGGGTGACGTTAATAATCGGCAGCACCACGCCTGCGGTGGTGATCGCCGCCACGGTGGCTGAACCGAGCGCGATGCGCAGCAAGGCGGCAACCGTCCAGCACATCAGCAACGGAGAAAGCGACGTGCCGGTCATCAGGTGGGAGATATATTGCCCCACGCCGCTGTCGACCAGAACCTGCTTAAACGCACCGCCCCCGGCGATGATAAACACAATCATCGCAATTGCGCCGATAGAATCGCCAATGATATCCATAATTTGCTCGATCGTACGTCCGTTACGTCGACCAAGGGTAAAAATGGCGAGCACGATAGCGATAAACAATGCGACCGCAGGATTACCGATAAACTCAAAGAACACCCGCACGCTGTTGGTTTTTGGCAGCGTAATTTCACACACCGCCGCTACCGCCATCAGTATCACCGGGATAACCGCCGCAAAGATACTGTTCCAGAACGACGGCATCTCTTCTTCGGTGAATAGATGCGGATTGAATAACCCTTCCGGCGGCGCTTTCTCAAAGCGGGTCAGCAGCTTAGAGAACAGCGGCCCGGCAACAATCACCGTCGGGATAGTAATAATAAAGCCGTACAGCAGTGTGGTACCGAGATTAGCTTCGAAAATGGTGGCAATCGCGGTCGGCCCCGGATGCGGCGGCAGAAAACAGTGGGTCACGGACAGCGCGGCGACCATCGGTACGCCGACATACAGCAGTGGCAGGCCGGACGAGGCCACCACCGTAAATACCAGCGGCAGCAGCAGAACAAAACCGACTTCGAAAAACATCGCCAGACCCACCACCAGACCGGTGATCACCAGCGCCCACTGCACCCGTTTCTTACCAAACGTGCCAATCAGCGTGGTGGCGATGCGCTGGGCCGCACCGGTATCGGAAATCAGCTTGCCGAGCATCGCGCCAAACCCGAGGATCATCGCCAGCCCGCCGAGCGTCCCGCCGATCCCGTTTTGTATTGAGTGCAGAACGGCCTGTGCATCCATCCCTTCGGCAAAACCAACGACCGCCGCCACCAGGACCAGAGCAATAAAGCCGTTAACTTTAAAGCCAATCATCAGGACCAGGAGCAGCGCGACGCCTGCCGCAATTATTATTAATGGCATAATCGTTTCTCTTATATCCCCGTCATCCTGCAACTCGAATGATTTAGGGTGTATGTGCCAAAAAGGCAGCGCCTGGGCGCTGCGTGATGTTGCGTTGTGTTGTATCAGACGGCGACCAGCATGCCGCCATCGACAAACAACAGGTGTCCGTTAACAAAATCGGATGCTTTGGAAGAGAGGAATACCGCCGCGCCGATCAGCTCCTGCGGATCGCCCCAGCGCGCGGCTGGCGTACGTTTGCACAGCCAGGCGGTGAAGGCTTCATCCTCGACCAGCGCTTTGGTCATTTCGGTTTTGAAGTAGCCCGGCGCGATCCCGTTGACCTGGATATTGTGGCGCGCCAGCTCAACGCACATCCCGCGGGTAAGCATTTTTACCGCGCCTTTCGAGGCGGCGTACGGCGTGATGGTGTCGCGGCCCAGCTCGCTCTGCATGGAGCAGATGTTGATGACCTTCCCGGCCTGACGTTCCACCATGCGACGTGTTACCGCCTGCGAGACCAGGAACACCGCAGTCTGGTTAACGGCAATCACATCGTTCCAGTCCTGTTCCGGAAACTCGGTAAACGGATGGCGGCGCTGAATACCGGCGTTATTCACCAGCACATCAATTTGGCCAATGTCTTTTTCGATATGGTCGATGGCGGCATCGATATCCTGTTTATGCGTAACATTGAAAGGCGCGGCAACGGCGCGAATCCCTTCCTGCTGCAGTTTGGCGACGGCGGCCTCCGCGCGCTCCTGCGTAATATCATTGACGATAATCTGCGCGCCGTATTTGCCCAGTCCGGTCGCCAGTAAATAACCAATCCCCTGGGCCGAACCGGTGATCAGAATATTTTTTCCGTCCAGTGAAAAAAGATCGTTCATCATGCTATTCCTTATTTTATGTCTTCAAAAACGAGCTGCACTTTCGCCGCCTGGGTTTTATCCCCGGCGAAGATCAGCGCTTGTTCGAGGTCGGTAAACGGATATTCGGCGCTGAGTAACGGCAGCGGATCGATAACGTTATTTGCCAGCCACGACACCGCGGTGTTGAACTCGGTGGTAAAGCGGAACGAGCCTTTGAGCGAGATCTCTTTGCCGATCAGCATCATCATCGGGAAGTCCGGCACCGCACCGCCCATGCCGACCTGCACCATCACGCCTTTCGCGCGGGTCACTTCCAGACAGGTGGTGATTGAGGACGGATGACCGGAGACTTCGAAGCTGACGTCGAAGTAGCCTTTCTCTTTTTTCCACTCGTCGAGCGAGCCCTGCTGCGGGTTAATCAGCGTATCGGCACCCATCTGTTGCGCCAGCGAGAGCGAGCGTGGGCTGATATCCGCACAGACGATTTCTGCCGCGCCGAGTGTTTTCACCGCGCTGACGATCAGGCAGCCAATAGGCCCAACGCCGGAGATAAACACGCGCTTGCCCTGCAGGTCGCCCGCTTCATGTGCGGCGTGGATCGCCACCGCCAACGGTTCGGCAAAGGCCATAACTTTTTCATCGGCCTGCTGCGGGTAAGGGATACACTGCGCGGTATCGACGGTTTTAAACTGCGTAAAGCCGCCGTCGACGTGGGGAAAATACATGGCGCTGCCAAAAAAGCGCATTTCCGTACACTGGTTTTCTTCATGCTGCAGACAGTATTTACAGTGGCCGCAGGGCTTCGACGGATTAATCGCCACCGACTGACCTTCATGTAATTCTTTTGAATCGCTGTGCACTACTTTACCAATAACTTCATGGCCTAAAATCATCGGCGCTTTGACGGTAAAATTACCGACTTTGCCTTCCTGATAATAATGTAAATCGGAACCACAAATACCGCCTCGGGTAATTTTTACCAGCGTTCCTTTATTATTCCATTCTATATTTTGGTCGGTAATGGCAACAGTTTTCTTGCCTGCGACAACGCAGGATTGGGTTTTGACTTGCATAAATGCCTCACTGGTCAGGTAGTAACCTCGGCAGCATTTAAACGGTTTTAATTGTTATTATTTGTGACGCAGATCACGCTGAGAAATTGTTACACTACAATGTTACGCATAACGTGATGCGCCCTGTAAATCTGCTCAGTCGCGGCGAAAAAAGGTGAATTCTGCAATGTGGAAGGCGTAGTATCGCGCCATGGAATATGAATCTGGAGTTTTTTCAATGGCCGGGGAAAGTTATATTTTGATGGGCGTTTCGGGAAGCGGTAAATCTTTAATTGGCAGTAAAATTGCCGCTGTATTATCGGCTAAATTTATTGATGGCGACGATCTCCATCCCGCTAAAAATATTGATAAAATGTCTGAAGGTATTCCATTAACCGATGAAGACCGACTGCCGTGGCTAGCGCGATTAAATGACGCTTCCTACAGTTTATATAAAAAGAACGAGACCGGGTTTATTGTCTGCTCGTCATTAAAAAAACAGTACCGTGATATATTGCGTCAGGGCAGCCCGAATGTGCATTTCCTGTGGCTGGACGGCGATTACGAGACCATTCTGGCGCGCATGCAGCGTCGGGCAGGGCATTTTATGCCGGTGGGATTACTCAAAAGTCAGTTCGACGCGCTGGAGTGCCCGCAGGAGGATGAACGCGATATTGCCCGCATCGACGTGAACCATGACATCGAGCATGTGACAGAACAGTGCCGCCAGGCGGTGCTCGCGTTTCGTAACGGGCAATAAGCTCAGCCCCTTGCGGGACTGAGCCACAACATCAGAAATCGGCTTTCAGCACCACGCGGTAGCGGGCTTTACCGTCACGCACGTGCTGGATTGCTTCGTTAATTTGCGACATCGGGTACAGTTCGGTGGTGGGCGACACCTTGCTGCGCCCGGCAAACTTCATCAGCTTGCGCAGCTCGAATGGCGTCCCGGTCGCCGAACCGGAAATGCTGCGATCGCCGGCAATTAAGGTAAATGCCGGAACCGGCAGCGGCTTCAGTACCGCGCCGACGGTATGGAAGTTACCGCCGTAGGCCAGCGCTTCAAAATAGGGCTGCCAGTCGAGATCGACGTTAACCGTGTTAATAATGAGATCGAACTGGCCCGCCAGCGCTTTTAGTGCATTCGGATCGCGGCTGTTGACCACCTTATCTGCCCCCATCGCCAGCACTTCCTGCTCTTTCGCCGGATTGGAGCTGAACGCGGTCACTTCGCAGCCCATCGCGTGTAACAGCTTTATGGCGATATGCCCCAGGCCGCCGATGCCGATTACCCCGACGCGGCTGGTGGCGGTGATATGGTGCATCAGCAGCGGTTTGAATACGGTGATACCGCCGCACAGCAAGGGACCAGCTGCCGCCAGGTCAATGCTCTCTGGCAACGGGATCACCCACTGCCAGTCGGCTCGCAGTTTCTCGGCAAAGCCGCCGCGATTGAGAATAGTGGGAACGGAACCTTCCAGACAGTTAATCTGATTACCGCTGATACAGGCGTCGCAATGCCCGCAGCTGCGCGCCGTCCAGCCAATGCCGACGCGCTGACCAACCTTCAGACCCTTACCCTGCGCTGCGCTGCCGAGCGCTGCCACGCGACCAATCACCTCATGCCCGGCAACCAGCGGATACTGAGAGAATCCCCATTCATTGTCGATCATCGACAAATCGGAATGACAGATACCGCAGTAATCGACCTGGACCTCGACATCTTCCGGCTTGAGCTCGCCCGCATCATATTCATAGAGTTCGAGTTCGCTGCCCGCCGCTTTTGCGGCGTAGCTTTTAATCATCGACATCGTGTTTCCCTCAGTGTGGTGTTGAACTGGAAGTGTAGAGCATCGGGAAACGGGACGCTTCGCAGAAGGGGGGATTAAGGTGGCTATAAACTGTGATGGTGATTGCAGGTGTGCAAGGTAATGCTGAAATTTTCAACACTTAGCAGGCCAGACACACGCTGGCGCTTGCATGGTGGCGCACGACAGGTATAATCCACAACGTTTTCCGCATCCCTTCCGTGCCGGAGTGGCGAAATCGGTAGACGCAGTTGATTCAAAATCAACCGTAGAAATACGTGCCGGTTCGAGTCCGGCCTTCGGCACCATCGGAACATCAATAGACGTCAATGGACGTCTTTTTTTGTGCCTGAAATCCAGTATCCGCAAGGCTTTCCTCGCTTTTTCACTCAACCTAAGTCAACCTGATTCAATCTACATCAACTTACTGATGCGGGTACAACTGCGGGTATATCCCGGTTCGATAATGTTTGTACCCACACAGAACCCTTGAAAGGATACTCATCATGGCTCTGAGTGATGTGAAAGTTCGTTCGGCTAAGCCTGAAGCAAAAGCCTATAAACTTACTGACGGCGACGGCATGGTTTTGCTGGTTCACCCTAACGGCTCCAAATATTGGCGGTTGCGTTATCGCTTTGGTGGTAAAGAGAAGATGCTGGCACTAGGGAAGTATCCTGAAGTTTCGTTAGCTGATGCTCGATCGCGGCGAGACGAAGCGCGTAAGCTCTTAGCTAATGGCGTCGATCCCAGTGAGAACAAGAAAACCGTTAAGGTAGAGCAGGAGCAAGAGGCGATAACGTTTGAAGTGGTCGCCAGAGACTGGCATGCCAGCAATCAGAAATGGTCGGCATCGCATAGTGCTCGTGTATTGAAAAGCTTGGAAGACAATTTATTTGCTTCAGTTGGGAAGCGAAATATCAAAAATATTGGTACTTGTGACTTACTGGTTCCAATTAAAGCAGTGGAAAAGTCAGGACGCCTTGAAGTGGCTGCGCGTCTTCAACAGCGAACAACGGCCATAATGCGCTTTGCGGTACAGAACGGCTTAATTGATTACAATCCTGCACAAGAGATCGCTGGTGCGATCGCAACAGCTAAACGAAAGCATCGCGCTGCGCTAGATCTCAACCGCATTCCTGAGTTACTCCATCGTATTGATAACTACACCGGCAGACCATTAACGCGGTTAGCTGTGGATTTGACGTTACTGGTTTTCATCCGTTCGAGCGAGTTACGTTTTGCTCGCTGGACAGAAGTGGATTTTGAAACGGCTATGTGGACAATTCCTGATGAGCGTGAGCCGCTGGAAGGTGTTAAACATTCTCAGCGAGGTTCGAAGATGCGAACTCCCCATCTTGTACCCTTATCGCGGCAGGCTCTCGCCATTCTGAAAAAGATCAAAAGAATGAGCGGGAATCGAGAACTGATTTTTGTAGGCGATCATGATCCCCGTAAACCAATGAGTGAGAACACAGTGAATAAAGCTCTGCGAGTGATGGGCTATGACACGAAAACGGAAGTTTGTGGACATGGGTTCAGGACAATGGCGTGTAGTTCTTTGATTGAATCAGGATTGTGGTCGAGGGATGCGGTAGAGAGGCAGATGAGCCATCAGGAGCGTAACTCTGTGCGTGCGGCTTACATTCATAAGGCGGAACATCTTGGGGAGAGAAGGCTGATGCTGCAGTGGTGGGCGGATTATCTTGATGCGAATCGCAATGAGGCCACATCACCTTATCTCTATGCAAAGATTAATGAACCCTTATCTTGATTGAATATAAACAGCCATTCAGTTATTTATCAATGAAATGGCTGTTTATACCCGTGTTGTGCGCTGTATCGTCAACGGCATTACGACTGCCAGGCAACCTTTCTCCTTAAAGGCGGAATTCAACATATTTTTATAATACTCTTTTTTGATGACTTCGCTGCGCCGGAGGCCATGTGTAACGTGGTTTAGAGTAAGTAATGTTGATGATCTACCCCGAGATAGATTCTTCTAGCCATTAATTTAAATTTATAACTGTTGGCTAACAACGCTGAACGGTTCTCTGCCAACGGCGGAGATAATCGGCTAGGGGTTGAAGGTATCATATTCTTCCAGCAACCAAGTGGATTTGCCGACATTGCAGCTCGTGCTTGTTAAGCTCATCAAAAAATTAATCGCTTGAACGCGGCTATTGGATTGGATTTTATACTGTCTATTTATCATTCAACTGAAACACATAAACCATGTTAACTATATGGTTTTTATGCTTGTTCTTCAGCGTAGTCACGGTATGATTTAACAATTCGCCCTTCAGTTTATGCTATATGACTTTGCTATAAGTAAGCAATTTGGGGAAGCATGATTAGCTATTAATATCTTGAAATAGCTAATCAAAAGTCAACTTACTCCGGTGATATAAGACTGATATGTAACCAATATTTTATTTGTTGTGGTCGCTTCGGAAGGTAGTCGAAATCGTTAGTAAAAAAACATCAATGTTGAGGCGAAAAATAGTTGGCAGCTACTTTGATCAGGCGATGAAGAGATGTGCGTTCATGTTGTTGTTCGTCAGGGACGGTTCACCATTTATCGGAAAGGTGACTGCCCTATCACAGTGTGTGCTCAAATAGTAAACACGTTGTAGATATGGCCTATCCTGCACGGTTTTAAGACCGTGTCATTTGCTGCCGTAGTTGAAGTTGAAAAACACGCTCGGGAAAGTTAAGCAGACGCTAAGCAATGCACTACAGGAAGGTTTGTCCCCCTGAGTCCCGTCTTGCCAAGAGCATCTCTGAAAAGTGCCTCGAAAATATGATGAATATTTATCGAAGACGTTTTTGGCGTGGGAGTATGGATTACGGGTTTTGACGTTGAGCGTTTGGCTGAGTGGTTGCAGGTGCATTTATATTAAGGGGAAGAAGAATGAGAAAAAACTGGACTATAAAGGAAGATTGTAAGCTGCTTACCTTGGTACGTCAGCACTTTTCCGCGTTGGTCAGCCATAACCGGCAGAATGCCACAATGCCATTTAGCCAGCAGCTTCACGATGCATTTGACTCACCTGATCGCGATGCCGCAGCATTGTTGTATCGACTCGAACAGGCAAAAATCCTGGGATTTGCCAGCCGTCCTGGAGGCGATCCCACTAAACAGCTGTTTCGCTGTCTGATAAACAATGATTTGGCGCTATACGATTACAGCCTCACCTTTCCCACTCTCAGAAAAGCATTGCATCCAGATACCGTTGCAGCAGCACTAAACCACTTCACGAATAGCAATCCACACGAATCACTGTCCAATACTATCAATGAAATTGCAAAAGCCTTGCATCTTTCCTCCATGCAGATAGAAAAGCTTCTGATCGACAGTGGCCAAATAACCATCAATAGTTACCGTGAGTGTGAGCGTGTTGGAGAGATAACTATCAATAATAATCTGCAAGATCTCATCTCCAGGCAAATTCCTGACATAACGCTGGTTGAAGATATTAACGCTTGCCGCGCCCAAGTTTCTCAACTTTACCACGTGCATGAACGTGATGGCGCGGAGGTCATCTTCAGTTCCGATGGCACGGGGTTCGGCAAAAGTTATGGCGTAATTCAAGGGTATGTCGAATATCTGGAGTGTTTCGCCAAAAAACAAAAGTCAGATGATCTGTTTCCCGAAGGTGGCTTTACCAACCTGCTGTTCATGTCGCCGCAAAAATCACAAATCGACCTGGATAGCAGCCAGAAAGACAAAATTCTGGCTTCTGGCGGCGAATTCATTTGCGTTCTCTCTCGTAAGGATATTGCCGATCTCGACTTTACGGACTGGGCTACGGGCCTGAAAAATCGCGACCGCTATATTCAGTGGTACGAAGGGGCGAAAGGTAGCAAATATATTGGCAGCGCAATGCGTTCGCTCAATTACCATGTCTCACAAATTGATCGCTGTGAAGAGCAGTTAAAAAAGCTGACAACATACGGTTCTCAGGATACCAACTACGAAAGAGAAATTCTTGAAGAGCAGCTAAAAAACTGTCGTCATAGTATCCGCAATAC
The DNA here is from genome assembly GCF_018342065.1 of Citrobacter sp. FP75. Lineage (GTDB taxonomy): Bacteria > Pseudomonadota > Gammaproteobacteria > Enterobacterales > Enterobacteriaceae > Citrobacter. Next base: position 201,517 of record NZ_JAFDOE010000006.1, read on the forward strand.
GATTGAGTCAGCCTGTAAATTACTATTTGGACCAGATAGTGAAAAAGCTTCCATTAAAGAGTACATTCGTCGCGGGATCCAGGCGCGCCAAGAGCGAATGCAACACGCGGAGACAGCACGAAAACCAAGCAAGTCTGAACTAAGCGTACACGAAGTCTACTTCGAGCTTATCAAACAGGTATTGCCTTTCGAAGTTTGCCAGTACCGCCCGTCGGTGCTATTAATGACTACAAATAAGTTCGACACATCAACTTACCGACTGGCGCCTCGTCAGCGAGGTGAAGGCGTGCATTTTGAGTCCGTAGGTTTCGACTTGCTGATTGGTGGCAAGCTGGCTCCCAAAGATCCACAGATCAGCACCGTTGCGGCAGCTGGCCATACCGGGCAGGTTGCTTATCTTCGTGATGAACACTTCAGACGTAATCCAGACTGCCCTTTTCGCCAGAAAAATATTCGCTTTACGGTAATCATTGATGAACTACATGAAGCCTACACCCGTCTTGAAGAAACATGCCATGTAAAGCTAATCACACAGGAAAATAATCTGGCGCATGTTATCTCTGTCGCGGGACGTATTCACAATGCGGTACTCAGCCTGGAGCGCCGGAAAAAGCCCAAAGAAGCGCAAACGACCTTTGAGCAAGAGATGGTCAAATTCATCACCATCCTTCGAGACCTACTGGCGAAAAAGTGCGAATTATCACCCGGTACGACGCTGGGCTCGATCCTGGAGATGTTTCGCGACCAGTTAGGAGCATTCGAAGTTAACGGCGACGCCGCCGAACGCATCATTTCCATTACCCGGAATGTGTTCAGTTTTAACCCCAAAATGTACGTTAATGAAGAGGGGCTGAAACGCATTCGTATGCGCAACAGCGAAGGCGACATAACGCGCACCGAGCTATATTACGAAGTCGAAAATGATGCCAGCGACACCAATCCCACCCTGCACGATCTGTTCCAATTGGTCTCCGTCATCCTCGCCGCCTGTTCTGATATCACCAACCGACACTTTAAGCGCTGGGTAAAAAATGGTGGCCAGGATAACTCCAGCAGCCAGAATACACCTTTGGGCCAATTTGTTGACGCAGCCAATAATGTAGCTGGAGTGGTGCGACATATCTTCGATCGCACCACCGATAAAAACTTGTTGATTGATCATTTCTACACTTATCTGCAACCCAAAACCGTATTCACGATGACGCCGATAGTTGAACTCAATTACGTGAACAGTGGAGCCGAGCGTACAATTATTCTGGCGTTTGAGATGGATCTGGTACAAGAGTTGCCTGAAGCCATGCTGCTACGTTTATTAACGGGCACGCACAATAAAGTGATTGGACTTAGCGCCACCAGTGGTTTTAGCCACACCAAAAACGGTAACTTCAATCGTCACTTCCTGGAGCGCTATAGCCGTGACCTTGGCTATCGAGTCATTGAACGTAAAAAAACAGATATCGATACGCTTAGAGCACTACGCGCGTTGAGAGCCAGTATCCGCAACGTCGACTTCAGGGTGTTCGATGATAAGCAGTTAAAATTGACCGATATCTACCAAAATTGTGAGATCTATCGCAGGACGTATGACAACTTTTTCGACGCGCTGAAGAAACCGCTGGAGTACGACCTGAAAAATACCTATAAACGGCGTCAGTACCAGCGGGAACTTGAAGCGTTATTGCTTGCCGCCTACGAGGGTAAAAACAGCCTGATTTTGTCCCTTTCAGGGACATTTAAGCGGGCCTTTATCAGCGCCTGGCGCACTCATCAATCAGCCTGGCGTCAGCAGTACGGTATGCACTCCCGGTGCGATGAAAAAACGGATAACGATAAGAAACATGACCAGATCCTGACCTTTACCCCATTCAAAGGGCGTCACACAGTCCATTTGGTCTTTTTCGATTCACCACTGGCTAATGTCGAAGATATTAGGCAAGAAACCTATCTCAAGAACAGCAATACCGTACTGGTATTTATGAGCAGCTACAAAAGTGCAGGCACCGGCCTCAACTACTTTGTGAAATACCATGACGGCGATATTAATGATATCAATGCACCACGTCTGGATGTCGATTTTGAGCGCTTAGTGCTCATCAACTCCTCGTTTTACAGCGAAGTAAAGGACAACAGCGGCAACCTTAATACATTACCTAACTACGTTACCGTGCTTAAACACTACGCTGATGACGATATTACCGTCCACAAGCTGGCCGATTTCAACGTTAATTTCGCCCACGGCGAAAACTATCGCCTGTTAATGGCCGAACATGATATGAGCTTATTCAAAGTCGTCGTGCAGGCCGTAGGGCGAGTCGAGCGTCGCGACACTCTATTGAAAACAGAAATCTTTTTACCCCGCGATGTGTTCCGTAATGTTGCATTCCAGTTCGCCGCTCTCAGTGAAGATAGCGGTAACGAGGTAGTATCAGAAAGCATGTCCTTGCTTAACCACCGCCTAATGGAGGAGTGCGAAAAGCTGAGTCAGAACCAGTCATTTAGTGATGCAGAACAGCGGTATGCGTTTGAACAGGCTATCGTAGAAAATGGTCGCCGCATCGATGCTGTTCATAAGCGAGTCCTGAAAACCGACTGGATAAATCAGGTACGCGCCGGCAACCTTGAATATCTCGAATTGTGTAATTTATTCCGCGATTCTGACTCCTTTACCGATCCCATGCGTTGGCTGGAAAAACTTCAGGCTAATTCCTTGTATGCCGCCAATCGGCAAATGCAATCAATCCACCACGCCCTGTTTATCGACCGCCATCAGGGCAACCAAACTATTTTACTTTGCCACAAACGCGGCCCGGATGGACTTGTCCACAGAGATTATTCCGCCCTGTCGGATTTCGCTGGCGGCGCAAGAGAGTACCGGCCTGAGCTCACCCTCTTTCCGCAGTATAGAAACGATGTCGATTTTACCCCCGGCAACCTGGTCGGCGAGTTGATTCGTGAATGTGACAACATCCAGGAAACGGCATTCAAAAAATGGGTACCCAACCCCAGGCTAGTTCCGTTGCTCAAAGGCAATGTCGGTGAATATCTCTTCGATAAAGTGCCAAAAAGCTATGGCGTTACCCCACTTTCTGATCAACAGGTGTTTGAACGCCTTGAACCGCTAGTATATGAGTTTTTTGACCGCTTTATTGAAGTGGGTAACGACCTGCTCTGCATCGACGTTAAACGCTGGGCGACGCAGTTGGATGATTTAACGCGGGCAGAAGAAACGCTTGAGAAAAGCAACAACAAGATTCGCCAGATCCGTAATATCACCAGCCAAAAGGCGGATACAGAGGGGCAGAAACAGCTTCAGGCTGTGCTGTCAGGCCGTTACGAACGCATTCGATTTGTCTATCTGAACGTCGCCTACAGCCAGAACCCCAATAATCTGATGTGGCAAGATAACGTGGATCACACGATCCACTACCTTAACCTGTTGCAAACCGACTACCAGTACTATCAGCCCAAAAATCGAGAGAGCGGACGAGCTCAGGAAAACTCGAAACTGAGCATGACATTGGACATTAACCCAATGTTACTAACCCTGCTGGGTGTAGAAAAGTTGCCGACTAAAGGAAAAGTCTCATGATCCCTAATCTGAATGAACTGACGGATACTCCGATTGCCCGAACCAATTTGATCAAGCTTGAAGAAGATCAGCTGACGACTATCCAGCGTCTCTTGGCCCCTATATCTAATATCTATACGATAGACTTTATGGTTCAGCGCTTTACTAAAGAGCGAAAAGAAAAATCCGCTGATTACTATGCGCGAATTCATCAGGAGGTAAAATCTTGCGTGCGGCAGAAGCTTGGGCTGGAAGCCGGGCAGGAGGTAAAATATGAACTGCATTGCTTACCAAATTACCATCACGTCTTTTTTTTCCTGGCGCCTGCAACTAACCCGAACAGTCAGGCTCATAGGACGTTGGCAGAACGTATTGAAACGCTTTGTCAGCAACTCACCGCTGAAAATCATGACCTATCTCGCCTGATTCAGGGATTATTTAGCCTGCATTTGAAAATGGTAATGCTGGAAAAAGCCAGTGAGCGCTTTTCGGTATCGCCGACTTACTTCAACTCAACGCTTTACCTTAACGCTCGTCTGAGTCAGCCCGTCACACAAAAAAAAGGCACCGGGGTGATGGAAGCCTTTGAGCTCGACATTTATGCCTCAGAATATAATGAACTCGCTTTTACCCTGCACAAACGAAAATTCTTGGTCGAACCGGCGGATGAGATGCACCTATCCCTGGACGATACCAGCGTGTGGTTTAGCATCGATAATCGTCGGCTTAAAGCTCGGCGCAAACTTGATGCCCGTGATAGCAAACTGGATTTTTTTCGTGAGCGCAGCGGTTATGGCGAATGCCAAGCCTATACCTATAACGTGGTCATGAATGCTGCCTGCGAGCGGCTCAGTGAACTAGAGATCCCCCATCAACCTATCCCATTTCAGGCTACACACGAGGTCAATCAGTTTGCTACCGACCTCGATCAACAGCTGGCTAATACGCTGTTGGTGGTTAATAACGGCGTCGAATTCAGCGTCACGCAAGAAGCTTATTTCTTTGATGCATTAGCCAACCAGTTCCCCGGGTATCAACTCTGGTCTCTGGCATCGCTTAAACATTCCCGACAAACCGGATTTGCTGAGCTGCCTGCTAATACATCTATTCTGGTACTCAATGCGGTAGAGGAAGAACGAAGCAACAGCATCCGGCAGCAAGAGAATGAATCTGTTGAGTACAATGATTTCTATTCAGCCTTTGCCGACGCCCGAAAACAACCTGAACTCAACTGGGATATTTATACCCAGCTTAAGTTAGATCGTTTGCAAGGGTGGCTAAATCAACAACCACTGCCTGTGGTTTTACAAGGAATGAACATTGATCGTAAGTTGCTGGATGCGATTGATTTTATTAATGAACAATTGATAAGCAACCCTGCTCAATACGAAATCGAACTTACGAAACCACACAGTCGTCTCAAGTCAGCAGTTACCTTATTGAAAAGTAAGGTACGCCGAACGAAAACTGAACTATGGTTCAAAGAGAGCTTACTCAATCAACATCACATTCCACTGCCAGACTTGGCGAACGGGCACTATACCGCCTATGCGGTACGCAAAACGAAAAGTAATATCCACCTGCTTGGGTATGTTGAACTAAAAATAGAGCACGGCCAACTTAGGGTGGTTGATACCGGGATCGTCGAAGGTGAATTCGAGTATCTATCTGTTGATCATCCAGCTCTGGGACGACTAAAGAAATTATTCGATAAAAGCTTCTATCTCTACGACCATACAGCAGATGTGCTGCTTACCACCTATAACAGCTCCCGCGTGCCGCGCCTGATTGGCCCGGCGCAATTTAATATCGTCGATTCATACGCTTATCAGGAACAAGAAAAAGCGCTGGCGGAGCGTCAAGGTGATAAATTTAACGGGTATACTATCACCCGCTCAGCAAAATTGGAGCAAAACGTACTGCCCTATCTGATATCACCGGGCCGCTCGAAATACGACTCGTTGACTAAAACTCAAAAGATGAAGCATCACCATATTTACCTGCAACCGCATGAGAATGGAGTGTTTGTTCTGGTAAGCGATGCTCAGCCTACAAATCCTACTATTGCACGGCCTAACCTGGTAGAAAATCTGCTGATATGGGATGCCCAAGGTAAGGCCGTAGATGTATTTAATCACCCGTTAACTGGTGCTTACCTCAATAGCTTCACCCTGGATATGCTAAGGAGCGGCGAAAGTAGTAAGAGTTCGATTTTTGCCAAGCTTTCACGATTGATGGTTGAGAACTAACACGGTCTATAACCTTCGTCCCTTAATCACGAATTCTCCCCCACCGACTCAGTGTGGGGGAGTTGACCCAGCTCACTTTTTAACTATCGTTGTTTGAAATTTATGCGTGATTTCTGCGCATTACATTCCATTTTATCCCCCTGACACTGCCCTTCATGTTATCTTTAAGGCCCTCTTTTTTATCGCAGTGTGCCGCACCACATCGCTCGGGATAGTGTTACCGCCACTGCCTCATACAGACAGAAAAACCGATGAATAAGCAAAATTATGCACCTGGGATGCGGGTGGTTATTCGTGATGCAGAGTGGCGCATTCGCCGGGCGGATGACAGCGGAGATGGTGGTCACCTGCTGACCTGTGATGGAATTTCGGAGCTGGTACGCGGTAAAGAAGGGCTATTTCTGACAAAGCTGGAGCAAAAAGTCGAGATTCTCGATCCAGCAAAAACAAATCTGGTGGAAGATGAGTCAGCCAATTACCAGGCGGCCCAGTTGTACATAGAGGGCCAGCTACGCCAACGCGTCCCGACTGACAGCAAAGTCCATTTTGGGCATCAGGCTGCGATGGACTCCATGCCCTTTCAGCTCGATCCCACGCGCATGGCACTGGCGCAACCGCGCCAGCGGATATTAATTGCTGATGCGGTAGGGCTGGGTAAAACGCTGGAAGCTGGTATCCTGGTTTCAGAGCTGATTCGCCGTGGACGTGGCAAACGCATTCTAGTGCTGGCGGTTAAATCCATGCTCACGCAATTCCAGAAAGAGTTCTGGAGCCGTTTTGCTATTCCGTTGACGCGACTTGACTCCGCTGGTTTACAAAAGGTGCGTAACCGCATCCCAACCAACCACAACCCGTTCCACTATTTCGATAAGACCATTATCTCCATCGATACTCTGAAACAAGACATCGAATATCGCCACCACCTGGAAAACGCCTGGTGGGATATTATTGTTATCGATGAAGCACATAACGTCGCTCAACGTGGGACCAGTTCCTTACGCAGCAAACTGGCAAAATTGCTCTCCGGGCGTAGCGATACGCTGATTATGCTCTCGGCCACGCCGCATGACGGTAAGGCTGAAAGTTTTGCCAGCCTGATGAACATGCTCGACCCGACGGCCATTGCTAATCCTAAAGAGTATGAATACGCCGATTTTGCCGACAAAAATCTGGTTGTGCGTCGCTTTAAAAAAGACGTAAAAGATCAGATGGCTGGCGAGTTTCCGGAGCGCAATATCGTCAAATTGATGCGCCCGGCAACCGGAGCTGAAGAAGAAGCCTACCGCCGATTGGTTGAGAGTCAGTTCCGTGAGGATGATGATGAAGACTCGCGGTCAAATAAAGGCCGCCTGTTCAAAATTACGCTCGAAAAAGCGTTGTTCTCCAGTCCAATGGCATGTGCCAGCGTGGTGGCTAACCGCCTGAAGCGGCTGGAGAACCGCAAAGAAATAAACAGTCAGAGCCAGATTAACGAATTAGAGTCATTGCTGCTGGCACTCAATAATATTGATGCCAGTCAGTTCAGCAAGTATCAGTTATTGCTGGAGACCATCCGTAACGATCTCCGCTGGAAAACGAATAACACGGAAGATCGTTTGGTGATCTTTACCGAGAGTATCAAAACGCTTGAGTTCCTTGAGCAGCAACTGCGTTCCGATCTCAAGCTGAAAGACGATCAAATTGCCACGTTGCGAGGCGATCAGGGCGATACAGTTCTGATGGAAACCGTCGAAGCGTTTGGCAAATCCCAGTCTCCGCTGCGCCTGCTCATCTGCTCGGATGTCGCGTCTGAAGGTATCAACCTGCACCACCTCAGCCATAAAATGATTCACTTCGATATTCCGTGGTCGCTGATGGTATTCCAGCAGCGTAACGGACGTATTGACCGCTACGGGCAAAAACACCAGCCACAGATCCGTTACTTGCTGACTGAAGCCAGTGAACCGCAGATCAACGGTGATATGCGCGTGCTGGAAGTGCTGATCAATAAAGACGAACAGGCGCAGAAGAATATCGGCGACAGTTCCGAATTTACCGGCAAATTTACCCAGGAAGAGGAAGAAGAGCAGGTTGCTGAATTCATGATGCAGGACGATGGCGCCAGCCTGTTCGACGACCTGTTGAATAGCAATGTCACTGAAAATTCTGAACACGACCTGTTTGGCGAAATCTGCAGCGCAGTGTCCAGCGATGCCTCAACCGTGACCGAAAGTGACATTAGCCTGTTTGATAATGAGCAGGCATACTGCGAAAAAGCGCTGGGCTATCTGAAGGCCTGCGGCCAGACCGTGCAATACGATACCTTGCCTGATAACACCTTATCGCTGGTCGCACCGGAGGAGTTACGCCGTCGCTTTAACCAGTTACCGCCGGAAATTGCGCCGGAAAACTGGCAGCTTTATCTAAGCCAGGACAAAACTGTTATTACGGAAGCCATTTCGCGTGCGCGTGGTGAGCAACATGCCTGGCCCGATGTGCAGTATCTCTGGCAAATTAACCCGGTCGTGCAGTGGTTAGACGACAAAATTCAGTCCGCCTTTGGTCGCCACCAGGCTCCGGTGATGCGCCTGCCACACCTGTTTGAGCCTGATGAAGATCATTTCATCCTTTCCGGGCTGTTCCCGAACCGTAAGTCGCACCCGATGGTGAACCCGTGGCTGGTGGTCAGCTTTAACCGCGAAACGTTAAGCGGTAGCCTGCCTTTTGCTGAGTTCCTGAAACGACATCCGCAACTGAGTAGCAAGCTGACTAACAGTGGCGGCAAAGATCGCAACCATCAACGCCAGCAGGATCTGCTGGAGGCGGCAATCGCCCATGCGCGGGATGTGTTTGTTCACGATCGAAATGCTTTTGAAGAGCGTATCAATCAGCAGCTCAATGAGCATCTACAGAAGCTGGATGTTCTGCGTGGGCGTCAGCTGAGTCAACTGGAGCTGGATTTTGCCGATAATAAACAGCAGCTTTCAGTGAAACAGAGCCGCAAAGAACAACGTCAGCGAGAAATCGAACACAATTTTGACAGTTATATCCAATGGATTGAGGACACCATGACCACCGAAAAAGAGCCCTACATCCAGGTTATTGCTGTAATCACCGGAGCGGAGGGCTAATTATGGCGCTGGTCGGTATTAATAACGAAAACGAGTTTTACTCTAACCACTATCTGGGCGAAGTCTTTACCAGCGATATTCGCGATGTACTGGAACCCTGGATTGAGCAGGAAAATGCCGCTCGCGAAGCTGAACGCGCAGCCCGTGAACAGGGCAAAGAGGTTGAGGCGGGCTACCGCGCGCCGTGGAACCAGCTTAACAGCCTGGCGACAGAGTTTTTCCGTAAACTCACTGAACATGAAAAACAGCGCCAGATCCCGCTGCGTCTTGCCGATCAACGCACTCGCTGGCAGCCGCTATTAAAGGCATTGGGTTATGAACTCAATCCGCATATTCAGATGCTGGATGACGATACGCCTTTGCCGGTACTGGCTCGTTACAACAGCACCGACGGCAGTCCGTGGCTGTGGATTGTTGAAGCGCATGATCAGGAAGAAGGAACGCTGGATCCGCTGGCGCTGTCGTTACTGACCGCGCAGTTCCCGGCAGATACCGATAAACATAAGCGCGACAGCCTGCGTAAAAAAGCCAACGGTGAATATCGCAGCTGGCAGGATCTGCTCTCCACGGTTGTCTTCACACAAAATGAACCGCCGCGTTTTGTACTGCTGCTTGGCAATCGCCAGCTGTTATTGCTGGATCGTACTAAGTGGGCGCAAAACCGTCTGCTGCGTTTTGATTTTGAAGAAATTTTAAGCCGTCGTGAAACGGATACGTTGAAAGCGACGTCGGTGTTGTTACACAAAGACTCGCTGTTACCCGGCAGCGGTGCGCCGTACCTCGATTCGCTGGATGACAATTCGCACAAACATGCGTTTGGCGTGTCGGAAGATCTGAAATATGCCCTGCGTGAGAGCATTGAGCTGTTGGGTAATGAAGCGATGCGTTATCTCATCGACAACGAGCTGGCTTATTATACCGGGAAACGTGCTATTAACCCGGATGAGTTGAGCCGCGAATGCCTGCGGTATATGTATCGTCTGTTGTTCCTGTTCTATATCGAAGCGCGCCCGGAACTGGGCTATGCGCCGATGACCGCCAAAACCTATCTGCAGGGATACAGTCTGGAAACGCTGCGCGATCTGGAGATGATCCCGCTGACCAGCGAAGAAGATCGCAACGGGCGCTACTTTCACGATAGCCTGAATATGCTGTTCAAACTGGTGCGTGACGGCTACAGCGGCGGCGTGAAAATGCAGGGCGACCTGGAGAGCGGCGACCGGATCACTATTCACAGCCATCAGTTCAGCGTGCCGCGTCTGGAAAGCCATCTTTTTGAAGCGAATAACACCCGTATTCTTAACCGTGTGGTGTTCCGCAACGAAACCCTGCAACAAATTATTCAGGCGATGTCGTTAAGCCGCCCGGGTAAAGGACGTTTTAATCGCCGGGGGCGTATCTCCTATCGCCAATTGGGTATCAACCAGTTAGGTGCAGTGTATGAAGCGCTGCTCTCCTACCGCGGATTCTTCGCCAGCGACGATCTCTACGAGGTGAAAAAAGCCGGAGAAGAGTTTAACGAGCTGGAGACGGGCTATTTCGTCAGCAAAGACGAGATCGGCAAATACAATGAAGACGAGAAGGTTTACGAAAAAGACGGCAGCCTGCGTATTCACCGTAAAGGCAGTTTTATCTATCGCATGGCCGGGCGCGACCGCGAAAAATCCGCTTCTTACTACACTCCAGAAGTGCTGACCCGCTCGTTAGTCAAGTATGCCCTGAAAGAGCTGTTTAATGAGCAAATTGATCCGATTACCGATCCGCACGCCAAAGCCGACGCCATATTAAACCTCACCGTGTGCGAACCAGCGATGGGCAGCGCGGCATTCCTTAACGAAGCCATCAATCAGCTCGCGGAAGCTTACCTGTTCCACAAACAGCAGGCGGAAGGTCGCCGCATTCCTCAGGATCGCTACACCCAGGAGCTGCAACGGGTGAAGATGTACATTGCCGACAACAACATATTCGGCGTGGACTTAAACCCGGTGGCGGTGGAGCTGGCGGAAGTGTCGCTGTGGCTGAACGCCATCAGCGGTGATGCATTTGTGCCGTGGTTTGGCTACCAGCTGCACTGCGGCAACTCGCTGGTGGGGGCACGCCGTCAGGTGTTCAACAAGAGCGAGCTGACCTACAAAAAAGCGAAAGATCCGAGCTGGCTTAACAGTGAACCGGCCGAGCTGGCGATGAATATTCCACGCGAGGAGAAGCAGATTTTCCACTTCCTGCTGCCGGACAGCGGTATGGCCAACTACAGCGACAAAACCGTCAAACAGCGCTATCCGGATGATTTCAAAGCGCTGGACAGCTGGCGCAAAGAGTTTACCAAAAGCTTTGCACCACATGAGATTGTCGATGTGCAGCGCATCAGCGGCAAAGTGGAAGCGCTCTGGAACACATTTCGTCAGCAGCTGAAAGCCGAGCGCCAGAAAACCGCTGACAATTACCCGGTATGGCCTGCGGAAAATACGGCCCAAGTCCGCTCTTCTTTAAGCAGTAAAGACGAAACCTTCAGCGGTCGCCTTGAAGATAACAGTAGCTATCAGAAACTGCGCTGGGTGATGGACTACTGGTGCGCGCTGTGGTTTTGGCCAATCGACAAAGCGGATGAACTGCCGGATCGCGGCATGTGGCTGATGGAGATGGAGACTCTGCTTGACGGTATTGTTGTCACGGAAAGAGTCACTGAAGCCGCAGAACAGGCCACTGGCGATCTGTTTGCCGACGAGGATATTGTGCGTGAAGAGTCTTCGCTGTTTTCCGGCGCTGGTCGCCTGAAAACCGATGTGCTGTTCCGCCATTTACCACGTCTGGCGATAGTCGATGCGCTGAAAAAGCAGCACCGTTTCTTCCATTGGGATCTAGAATTCTGCGATCTATTTGCCGAGCGCGGCGGCTTTGACCTGATGCTCGGAAACCCGCCGTGGCTGAAAGTGGAATGGCAGGAAGCCGGCGTGCTGGGCGACTACGAGCCGGAGTTTGTGCTGCGTAAGCTGAGCGCCTCGAAGCTGGCGATGTTGCGTGTTGATACCTTTAATCAGATTCCGGCGCTGGAAGCGGCCTGGCGCAGCGAGTATGAAGGTTGTGAAGGGATGCAAAACTTCCTGAATGCGCAGCAGAACTACCCGGTACTGCGTGGTGTGCAGACTAACCTGTATAAATGCTTCCTGCCGCAGGCATGGCGTTTAGGATCGCAGAATGGCGTGGCAGGTTTCCTGCACCCGGAAGGGATTTATGACGATCCGAAAGGTGGGCAACTGCGTGCGTCGGTATATCCGAGGCTGAGGGCGCATTTTCAATTTCAGAATGAGTTAAATTTGTTTGTTGAAGTTGATCACCATGCGAAGTTCAGCAGCAATATTTATTCTGCTAGCCCTGGCTCTGTGGGATTTGAACACATATCTAATTTGTATGCTCCGCAAACTATTGATGCATGTTTTGAACATTCTGGTAGTGGGGACATTCCCGGTCTCAAAGACGAGATTGAGAGCGAGGGAAAATTAAAAGTTGTATGGAACACATCTGGCCACTGTTCTCGACTAATAAGTATCGCCACTCATGAGCTAGAATTATTTGCTCGTCTTTATGACAGCGAAGGAACGCCAGCCTGGCAGGCACGTTTGCCAGCTTTGCACGCAGAACAACTTGTTGCAGTACTGGAGAAGTTTGCTAATCAGCCGAAGAGATTGGGTGATTTACAGGGGCAATATTTATCCCTGGAAATGTGGCATGAAACAAACCAGCAGAAAGACGGCACTATTGAACGTAAGACGCAGTTCCCTGAGGATGCATCACAATGGGTATTGTCTGGCCCGCACTTCTTTGTTGGGACGCCGTTCTACAAGACTCCACGCCAAAACTGTACGTTAAACAGCGATTATGACTGCCTGGACCTGCTAACTTTGCCCGACGATTACCTGCCGCGCACTAACTATATTCCGGCATGTGATGCGCAGGAGTATGCCAAACGTACTCCACGCGTTACATGGACTGAACTTGGTGAAGATGAACCGAGAAAAGTTACGGACTACTATCGTCTATTTCTGCGGAAAATGATTAGTCAATCAGGTGAAAGATCTTTGATCTCTACCTTAGCTCCACCAGATGCTGCGCATATCCATGGATGCATTTCCTTTACCTTAAAAGATCATCAAGATCTTTTAAGGGCTGCGATCATTTGCTCATCTTTGACCGGTGATTTCTATCTAAAATCTACAGGCGTAGGTAACTTTGGATTATCTCAATTCAATAGCCTTCCTTATCTTTCTAATCGTGTTGTATCTATTGTTAGTGGACGTTATTTGGCATTAGTAAGTCTTGTAACTCCTTATCAAGACCTTTGGAATTCTTGCTACACCCAAGATTTCAACACCCAGCGCTGGAGTCGCAATCTCCCGCAACTCCCCCAAGATTTCTTCGCCAAGCTGACCCCAGAGTGGCAGCGTAACTGCGCCTTACGTTCCGACTACAGTCGCCGTCAGGCGCTGGTGGAAATCGACGTGCTGGTGGCACAGGCGTTGGGTTTAACCCTCGAGGAACTGCTCACCATCTATCGCGTTCAGTTTCCGGTGATGCGCCAGTACGAAGCCGATACCTGGTACGATCAAAACGGCCGAATTATCTTTACGCCAAGCAAAGGGCTGGTGGGTGTTGGCCTGCCGCGTACCGCGCGTAAAGCGGACCTGAAAAACGGTTTTGTCTTTAACGTCGACAGCCCAGACTGGACCAGCGGCGACTGCACCGATCAAGCCATCGGCTGGGATGATGTCAAACATCTGCAAACCGGTACCGTCAGCGTCACTTTTGATGATTATACCCGAAGCGATGAAGGCGAGCGCCGAACTGTCGTCTGGCAGGCACCTTTTATCAAACCTGACCGTGAAGACGATTATAAAGTTGCCTGGTCATTCTTTGCACAAGATAAGGAGAGCGCCTGATGCTGCCTTCCGTTGTCAGTCGGCAGGTTGCCGACAGCGTTGCTTCCTTTTTACGGGCAGCCTTCCCGCTTAACAGCCCGCTGTTTAATGGTGAAGAAAATAATAACGTCTCGATGCTGGAGCAATTTCTGTCCCAGCCGGAAACGCTGCTGAAAGGGCCGTATCTTTCCGCTCAGCTGCCGTTTCGTAAAAGTGACTTACCGCTGAACTTCTTCCCTAACCTGACGCTGCCGTTCCCACCGCACGCGCATCAGGCGCAGGCGTTTCAGCGCCTGGGTATCGAGATGCCTCAACCGACGCTGGTGGCGACCGGGACGGGTTCTGGTAAAACGGAATGTTTTATGTTCCCGCTGCTTAACCATTGTGCGGGGGCATCAGAGGCCGGTGTTAAAGCGATCATCATTTACCCGATGAACGCTCTGGCAACCGATCAGGCCAGCCGTTTCGCCAAAACTATCGCCAGCGATCCGCAGTTGCATGGCAAAGTAACCGTCGGCCTGTTTGTCGGCGACAGTGAAATCGAACCCAGCAAAAAGATGTCTGCAGATAAAGTCATCACCTGCAAACATACCCTGCGCGAGAACCCACCGGATATCCTGCTGACTAACTATAAGATGCTGGATTACCTGCTGATGCGCCCCGGCGATCAGAAGCTCTGGCGCTATAACCAGCCTGGGTCACTGCGTTATCTGGTGGTGGATGAACTGCATACGTTTGATGGTGCGCAGGGGTCGGATTTGGCCTGTCTGGTGCGTCGCTTAAAGCATCATATTGGTGTCGATGACAAGCGTTTTGCCTGTGTGGGGACGTCGGCTACCGTAGGTGACGAACTGGGACAACTACTCGATTATGCGAAAACGATCTTTGATCAGCCGTTTAGCGATGACGCGGTTATTCGCGAAGATCGCTACACGGCGACGGAATATCTGCAAGGTTATACCATCGAGTACAGTCAGTATCCGGGCCAGGATGTCAGCGCTGCGCTGGATCCGCAAACGTACGCCAGCCCGGTAGATTATCTGAACGGACAAATTCCACTATGGTTTCCGGATAGTTCACTGCAATTACCTGCCGATCTGGACAGCGATCTCGGACGTGAAAAGCGTATTGAGTTGGGCTCATTGTTACGTCGCCACAGCATCCTGCACGTACTCCTTGAGGATTTGCAGGGGGGAATTTTGTCGGAACAGCAGTGCCTGGAAAATCTCCAGGTGATGCTGGCGGAAAGCGCCGGGCATGCAACACGCGTGCTGCAAAGCATTCTGGCACTGATTGCCCAGGCACGCCTGGAGGTTCCAGAAAAACAGGAAGATCGGGAAAAGCGCCTACAGGTGAACAAAGCGAGGCCCGTACTGCCTTTTGTGCAACTACGTTCTCAGCTGTGGTTGCGCGAGATGCGCCGCCTGGTTGCCAGCGTGTCAAAAACACCTGAGCTTGTTTTTGCTGATGATGTCGCGGTGGAAGATCGCGAACATTATCTTCCCGTTATTCACTGTCGTGACTGCCATGCTACCGGGTGGGCGAGCTTGCGCCATGGTCAGAGCGTTCAACTCGAAACTGATCTGGACGGTATTTATCGTCAGTTCTTCGAAAAAGGCCGTTCTATTGTACTGGCCTTCCCGGATAACAACGATAAACCTGTCAGCGGTGTTCACCAGAAGCTGTGCCCTTCCTGTTTAAAGCTCAATAAGCAATCTAACGTGCAGTGCGGGCATTGTGGCCATACTGGTCTGCTACAAGTACTTATCCCGGATATGCTCAAAGAGCGTAAGGATGAGCTGGAATTTGCCAACGAATGCCCGTACTGCAACAGCAAACAGGGTATTTCGATTCTTGGGTCACAGGCAGCCAGCCTGTCGGCGGTGATGATCCATCAGCTTTATGGCAGCCAGTTCAACGAACATAAAAAACTGATTACGTTTTCTGACTCGGTACAGGATGCCGCACACCGCGCCAGTTTCTTTACCGCCCGAACCTGGCCGTTGATGGTACGCGGACAAATCGCCAGCGTGTTGGGTGAAAAAGAAACGTTACCGTTGGATGCCTTTGCGGCACGTGTCTGCCAGCAGACGCGTGAACGTTCACCGGATGATGCTCATTTTGCCGCGAGCTTCATCGCGCCCAACATGCAGTGGATGAACGATTACCAGACGTTGAAGAACGAAGGCCAGCTGGCAGAGAGTTCCGATTTACCGGAGCTGGTTTCTCTTCGTCTCGACTGGGAGGTATACAGCGAATTTACCCTACGCGCACGAATTGGACGTACGCTGGAGGCCACCGGTTACGCAGCT
Source organism: Citrobacter sp. FP75 (assembly GCF_018342065.1). GTDB lineage: Bacteria > Pseudomonadota > Gammaproteobacteria > Enterobacterales > Enterobacteriaceae > Citrobacter. Next base: position 217,669 of record NZ_JAFDOE010000006.1, read on the forward strand.
GCAGGAATTGATGTTGCACGTTTCAATTCAGCGATAACGGCGCTTCACCAACAGCTTGTCGAAGAGCTGGGTGATGAAATGGTTGGGGTCAGCGTTGAGCAGGTGGCACACCTGGTGATTGGCGTTCTTTGGCATCAGCGGCAGGCGGGAGCTGTTCTGCATCCGGCTTTCGAAAGTTATCGTCGTGAGGGCAAGACCTTTATGATGACGCAGAAGGAGCGAACTTCACGCTATATGCCATCTATTGGTCCGAAAACGCGTAAACCGGCCTATGCCTCGTTTGAAAAAATAAATGGCTTCCATCGTCTGATTGGTGCGAAATCCAACCCCAGCTGGTATCAGCATTGGATCAACCGAACGCTCAGCAACGGCAATAATCTGTTTATCAGCAGCCTGGCCGAGACGGTTTTACGACGTCTGTTTGCGACACTAAAAATGGCCGGGTTGGTAAAAGACTTTGACACAAAAGGCAAAGAAGCTTGGGGGCTAGTACCTTCAGCGCTGGTAGTGAGCCGAGATGTTGTTCAGCTAAACTGCTCTTGCTGTCGTGAGGTTGTTCGGGCACCGGCCGATCAGGGGTGGCACTGGCGAAACGCGCCATGTCTTTCTCTGCGCTGTGAAGGCCGCTATCAGGAAACTGAAAATACAGTGACCTGGCACTGGGATAATATGGACATCGCTCGTGTTCAGGGGGCAGAGCATACCGGATTACTGAGCCGTGAAGATCGTGAGGCTACGGAACAATCGTTCTACCGCGGTAATCAGCCATGGAATATAAACCTGCTTTCGGCAACACCGACGCTGGAGATGGGTATCGATGTGGGTGACCTTTCTACGGTATTACTCTGTTCTGTTCCACCCGCGCAGGCTAATTACTTACAGCGTATTGGTCGTGCCGGGCGTAAAGACGGCAATGCACTTAACATCACGGTGGCTGAGGGGAACCCGCACGATCAGTTCTTCTTTGAAGAGCCTCTGGAGATGATGCAAGGGCAGGTACAGGCCCCTGGTGTGTTCCTGAACGCAACGGCTATCCTGGAGCGTCAGCTGGCCGCATTCTGCATGGACAACTGGGTGAAAACCGGCGTCCCGGCATCTGCTATCAGCAAAAACGTGAAGCAGATGCTGGACGAGCTGGAGTTTGGACACAAGTCTGGGTTCCCTTATAACTTCCTGCGTTATGTTGAACAACATCATGCGGATATTGCTCAGCAGTTTTCGTCCATCTTCCCGGATCTTACGGAAGACACTCGTCTACAGTTACTGTCATATTTGCAAGGGGCATCAGGGCAGCGTTCTCTGGTTCAACGTATCGAACAAGCATTAAAACTGCTGGTGGAAGATCGCAAATCGTTGCGTTCCCGGATTGATAAACTCAAGCGCAGTATCGACAAGCTGGAGAGCGATCCGCACGATCAAAACTTTGACAGCGATATGCGCGAGTTGACTTCGGAACGTCAGGCGCTGATGGCCCTGGTGAACCAGATCAATAACAAGCAAACGCTTAATTTCCTCACCGATGAAGGATTACTTCCCAACTATGCCTTCCCGGAGGCCGGTATTACGCTGCGTTCTGTGCTGTGGCGGCGTAAAGACGGTGGGGAGACGCGTGAGTATCAGAACACGACCTACGAATACGAACGTCCGGCATCAACGGCGCTGGCTGAACTGGCCCCGTTGAATAACTTCTATGCGGGCGGGCATAAAGTTGAAATCGAACAGATTGATCTTAAATTGTCTGAGCCTGAAAACTGGCGTATTTGCAGCCACTGTAACTACAGCGAGAATATCGATCAGACCGGCGATCAGCATAAATACTGCCCTAAATGCGGCACACCAGGTTGGGCTGATGCCGGACAAAAAACGACGTTACTGAAGCTTCGCCAGGTTTATGCCCGCTCAAGCGCCCGGGACAGCCAGATCAGTGATGAGAGCGATAGCCGAGAACCGGCATTCTTCCAGCGACAGCTGCTGGTCAGCTTCGAAAAAGAGGATGTATCGGCCGCTTATGCCATTGATGAAGGAGAAATCCCGTTTGGCTTTGAGTTTTTGAGCAAAGTGACTCTGCGAGATATCAACTTTGGCAAAATGGCGGATGATGCCAATGAACTGATGATCGCAGGAGAGGCAAAGAAACGCACCGGGTTTAAAGTTTGCCTCGGCTGCGGCATGGTGCAGCGCCCTCGCGATCATGAACCACGTCATGACCTGAGCTGTAAATATCGCGCTGAACCCGAAAAAGCGAAGTATGAAGATTATCTCTACCTTTATCGCCAACTGGAATCTGAGGCATTGCGTATCCTGCTGCCAGTGACCAGCTACAGCAACGATCGCGTGGTGGAAGCCTCCCTGGGTGCAGCCATTCAGCTTGGGCTTAAACATTACTTCAAAGGTAACGTGGATCATCTGAAAGGCGTGGTGTATCGCGAGCCGGAAAATGAGGGCGAATCCTGGCGTCAGTATCTGGTGATTTACGACACCGTACCAGGGGGGACTGGCTCACTCAAAGAATTGATGCGTACACCTGACAACCTTCTGAAATTACTTGAGCTGGCCTACAAGGCGCTAGTGGAATGCAGCTGCAACCATGATACGCATAAAGACGGCTGCTATCGCTGTGTTTACGCTTACCGTGACCGCGGGCGTATGAAGTATGTATCAAGAGATCAGGCGCGTCTCTTACTGGCGAAAATCCTGAAGGCCAGTGCTGCTATACGCGTTATTGATTCCATCAAAAACATTTCGCTTGATGCCATGATGGGGAGTGAACTGGAAAAACGGTTCATTCACTGCCTGCAGGATAACAAAAATCTTCTCGTGAGCCGGAGTTATGCCCATCAGAATGCAGGCTGGATTATTAATACCCGTACAGAACCGGCGATGAGCTGGCATCTCAAAGCACAGGTTGATTTAGGGGTTAAAGAAGGAGTAGGCATCCTTAGCCGACCAGATTATGTGCTCTATCCTCTGATGCAGTCAGAAAAGATAAAACCGGTAGCACTTTTCCTGGATGGTTTTGCTTTTCATAAAGATAGCGTGTCGGATGATGTCCAAAAACGGCAGGCGATTAAAGACAGCGGTAATTTTTGGGTATGGACAGTGACCTGGGCAGACCTTCAAGAACAAGGTATTAAACATGTACAGAATGTTATGGGGCTTGGTCATAACCCGGATATGAAACAGCCTAAGTTTTATAACCCGTTCCATGATACAAACTTTGCTACGCTTGAAGGTTCATTCAGGGAGAGAAACAGTTTTGCACTGCTACTCGATTATCTCTCTGATCCCGGTAATAAAACTCTGCTATGGCAGAAAATGGCTGCTGCCTTTGCTTGGGTGTGGCTGGATCCTAAAAAGTCGCAGGATACCGGAGCCAAACAAAAGTATGCCTATGAAATGCAGGAGAACGCTCCCGCTTATCGGTTGAATGCACTTTTGCCTGATGAACCTTTTGTATTTGGAGGTTTACTGGATAGCTGTAGTTCATCACAACAGTTCATTGAGCTGGCAGCTGTTGTACCGCAACAAGCCATTAAATCAACGACAAGCATTGAACAAATGCGAAATTGGTTGAGGCTGCATATTTGCTTTGACGATCGTTATCCCCAGGATAATGGCTATGAAGCCGGATTTAATGGTTTCTGGTGGATGGTGAATTTACTGCAGTTCCTGCCAGATATGACATTCACCAGCCGTAAAGCGGTCCATTTACCGCAGAAGCCTGAAGCGGTAAAAATGCAGACTTCGGTGGTAGTGGATATTCAGCCTGACGAGAGCTGGGCGGATATACTTGAGTTTGGTTTATTGAGCGCAGAAGAAATCGCTTTGCTTCAGTCGTTATCGCTTCCGGCACCGACAGTCGGATATGAATTACAGGATGACGATGGCGAAATTATTGCGGAAGCCGATCTCGCCTGGCCATTACAAAAGCAAGCCCTGATTATCGATAATCAGAGCTTTACTGCTTTATTCGAAAGTAAGGGTTGGCACGTTGCTTTCGGGCCAATTGACGAAAATACATTGCAGCATCTGTCCGGAGGTGACAAATGACGATTCCAACGCCAAAGGTGGCACTTTCTGATGGTTTTCTGGGGGCTTTTGCGCGGATTCCTAAAGCGCAGCAAAAAAAGGTCCAGGAATTCATCTCCAAGTTCCGCCAGGATCCGACGAGTAATGGGCTGAACTACGAAAAGATCCACGATGCACGCAGCAATAATGTGCATTCTGTGCGTATTGACCAAACCTACCGGGGGATCGTCCTGAAACCTGAGCAGGGTGCTCTGTATATGCTGATGTGGGTGGATAAGCACGACGAAGCCTACGACTGGGCGCGGCGACACGAATGTGCGATTCACCCGGTAACCGGTGCGATTCAGGTGATTGATACCAGCTATATCAAACCTACCCCCGAGCCGACCGTTGTTGATAAACCCAAACTCTTTGCTGCTTATACGGCAGAGCAGATCCTCGCGCTGGGCATTCCTCCTGTGTTTATTGAGCAAGTGATGGCTCTTGTAGATACTGCAGGGCTGAATCAGCTGGAAAGTGTGATGCCTGCGGAAGCCTGGGAGCCCCTACACTGGCTGGCAGAAGGTCTGGATTACCAGGAAGTGCTGGAGGAGTTTAACGATCACCGTGATGAGCCTGTTGATACCAACGACTTTATTGAGGCGATGGAACGAAGTAAACGTCGTTTCCATGTCGTTGAAAATGAACAGGAGCTACTGCAAATGCTCAATGCGCCACTGGAAAAATGGCGTGTATTCCTGCACCCGAGCCAGCGAAAACTGGTGGAGTCTCCGGCAAATGGTCCGGTACGTGTATTGGGTGGTGCAGGCACGGGAAAAACAGTTGTTGCGATGCATCGTGCTCGTTGGTTATCCCAACGCCTGGCCGATAAACCCGGTAAAAAAGTTCTGTTCACAACCTTCACCCGTAACCTGGCGGCGGATATTCGCGCCAACCTCCAGCGTTTGTGTAGTCGTGAGGAGATGGCGCGTATTGAAGTTGTTAACATTGATGCCTGGATGAGCGAGCAACTGAAACGCCATGGATATGATTTCCGCGTGGTGTATGACAGCGATGAAGGAAGACGTAAATGCTGGAACTATGCCTTGCAGCAAGTCCCTGCTGAATTGGGATTACCGGATAACTTTTATTCTGAAGAGTGGCAACGTGTTGTTCAGCCGAATGCAGTTTACAGTCGTGAAGAATATCTGAAGGTGAGCCGTATTGGTCGTGGCACGGCGTTATCACGTATTCAGCGCGCGAAAATCTGGCCTGTGTTTGAAGAGTTCCGGGCACAAATGGCGCGAGCCAAACTGCGAGAGATGGGAGATGCCATGCATGAGGCTATCATTCTGTTTAAAGAAAAACAGGTGCAATTGCCTTATAGCAGTATCGTAGTCGATGAAGCTCAGGATATAGGCGCACCGGCCTTTACCCTTATTCGTAGCCTGGTTCCAGAGTCTCCTAACGATCTCTTTATCGTGGGTGATGGACATCAGCGTATTTACCGCAATAAAGTCGTTCTAGGTCAGTGTGGGATTAACGTTCGTGGGCGCCGTAGTAAAAAACTGAAAATTAACTACCGGACTACAGAAGAGACGCGACAGTTTGCTGTCGGGTTGTTAACCGGCGTTAAGGTTGACAACCTGGATGGTGAAACTGATGCCAGCAACGATTATTTATCATTGCTTCATGGTGAAAAACCCATGATCACTCATGCTTCAGATTTTAAAGAAGAGGCTGCGACGATTATCAAGCAAATTCAGGCGTTGTTAGCCAATGATGTCCGTTCCCAGGATATCTGCATTACCGCTCGTACGAAGCATGCTTACGAGCGTTATGCTTCTGCTCTGAATGATGCTGGAATCGAGACCTATAATTTAGGTCAGGATAGTGGTGATAGTGATCAACGCCCTGGTGTGCGTATGGCAACGATGCACCGCATTAAGGGGTTGGAGTTCCAGTATGTGTTTCTTGCGGGCATCAACGATGGTGTTGTGCCGGAAGTCAAAGCAATTGCATCTGATGACCCTGTAGAACAGCGCGATGCATTATTTAATGAACGAGCGTTGCTCCATGTGGCTGCAACGCGCGCGGTAAAAGGATTGTTTGTTTCGTCTTACGGTAAACCTAGTTTTTTACTGGAGCCTGAAAGCGAGTAATCCAGCCAGATAACCAGAAGCTACAGCTTCTGGTTATCTGCATTTTAGCACTCATCAATATCGGCCACTGATTTGCTGATTTGGTAAGTGCCAGGAAAGAAAGTGGAACATGGAAGGGCTTTCGCAGTGCACTGATTGCGTGTTGTTAGCCCTGTGGGCATAAGCGACTGACGCAACGAAATGTACATCGAGAAATTTCTGACTGAATACGATGACTCGCTAACGGGTGAGTTGAATGTGGATCCGCTTGGGCAATTAGTCATCTGGTCGTCCTGGGGGCAGGACATCTTTCATAGCCGTATTACTTCTATCGCAAATGATGTACGGCAATATACGCTGAATCTGCTGCATCACAGCGTATTACGCCAGATACTGGTCGATGAAAAGCTGCAAACTTCAGGCGTGATGAAAGGTCTGTATCCCAAAAAGCAATTACATGAGTTTAGAGTTGCCTGTCTGATCCATTTGGAAAATATTTATATCTACTCCATGCTGGCGGCTGAAAAAAGAGGTGTCACTCTCACTGGTGTGCAGGGTATTAATAAAGCCAGATCTAAATGGAACGCTGCAAATAAAAATCCTCAGATACTTTTTGGTCATGAGAAAAGTAGTGAGTTACTGACTAATCAGATCGCTCTTGGTACCAATGGGCGCTATAAATCGCCAATGATGAAAATGCATTTTTTCTCTACTGATTATCGCTATGATCTGCCGGAAAGCAAGCCAGTGTGGCAGGCAGCAGAGGCATTTATTCGGAATGTACCAGAGCTGAAAAAATTACATGCAGCGGCATTGACTTACATGCAATTGAAAATGCAGGCCTCACATAAGCGCGACCTCAACCCATTTTTCGAAGATATTCCTGTCGGCCTAAAAAAGGCGTATGTAAAGGCATTCCGCGACCCGAAAATGGTCGGGGATTATTCGCGAATATTCTGGCTACAAAGAACGGGGTTAGATAAATATGCAGCGGGTGCTATTTATCGGGTACTCAAGCAGGAACGTTTGGACGAGTTAGAGCTTACAGATGCTGAAGTTTTCAAACGTGCCATGCATCAGACGAAAAGTATGCCTGAAATGAATGAAAGTGACCTCAGGGCGTTACAACATATCAGTCAGGCGGAGCCATTTTTATCCCTGATCGACCTGATGTTTTCAGGCTTACGCCGACAGAGTAGTCAGACTTTGGCAGAATTTCGTCAATTCTGGCAGTCGCGCGGTCTTACGGAACCTGATCTGCCACAAAGGGCGACTCAGCTTCTGGAAAATGATGTGCTCCTTTCCTCGCTTTCCGGTACGCCCGCCAGACGTTTTCAGCAACTATTAGCACTGGCCTGTATGCCGTCGCTGGAAGATCAGGTTCGAGGCTTGCTGGATTATCATCACAAGATAATGGAGTCAAGGGGGCAGTTCCCGTGGCTCCTGCTTGAAGGTGATGATATTTTGCTGCAGGTACCACCATGTTCGCTACGCGAAGATCGTCAGAATAGCGACTGGGTAAACCGTTATTATCTACCACAGTTCAGACATTTGCTGAACGGTTTATGGGGGCATTCTGCATGAAGCTGTTAGATGTCTTCAAAAAGCAAATTGCTGATATGGGTATGTTGAAACGTGTCTGGCTCACCACCTTTAATCTGGATATCTCTTTTGTTGAAACGTGGGTACTTCCTGCTGTGTTGGGTATGGACCCGCCCGTTAGTCGTATGGATTACGAAGGTCTGCAGCGTGCGCTGAATGAGAGTGGTATTGATTTCCGCATCTACTGCGATCCGCGCATGATTGCGAAAGAAAAGCCGAAACGTACCTCCATTGCGGTATATCCGGTGTCGGTGCGTAAGCTGGCTCAAAGCGAAGAGTCTTATCTGGATAAAGAGCGCGGGCTGTTTCACCCAAAAGTATTTTATCTCGAAGATCACTACAGAAAGATTATTGTGGGTGCGGGCAGTGCCAACCTTACGCTTAGTGGGTGGGGGCGAAATCAAGAAACTGTGGATTTTCGTTGTGTTGCAAGTAATGCCCAATACCAGCAGGTAAAACGATTTTTTACCACAATTGATAACAGTCTGAATGATGAAGAATTTTTCCCAACCCGTCGCAAGTTTCTCGGTGATGATCCTGATTGGTCATTTATTCACAGTCTGGCTGGTTGCACACTGCTAGATGCATTAAAAAACGGCGGTGAGATTCATACACTCAGTGTTTGGTCGCCTTATCTTGCTGAGGATTTAGCAGGGTTTATCGACAATATTGGGCATGAAGTGCTCGTAGAACTGGTTCCGGATTTGGTTGAGGGACGTTATATCCGCACTCGATGGAGTGACAGTATTCAGGCAATGATTACAAATAAAAAGCTTACCGTGTATCGCTCTCCAGTGCCCAAGGACGATAGGGCATTGATGACCCACGCCAAGCTCTGGCTGGCGAAAAGCAATACCGGTATGCAACTTGCCGTGGGGTCCTGGAATTTCACCAACCCGGGTTGCAGCAGCTTACCTGAGGCAAACTGGAATGTAGAAGCGGGAATTGTGCATCCGGTCTCTCGTAACATCACGATTTGCGGCAAAGAATGGGATGATGTTAATGAAGAGAATTTCGCCGGTGAAGCATTGTTGGAGGAAGAGGCGCTGGAGCCGGATGAACTTCTACCTTTCGATCTGAGCGTTATTTTTGACTGGACTCGATGTGAGTATCAGATTTCCGGGCAATGGTTCGGTGGTAAGCCTGCGTCAGGTTATCAACTGATATTGCCCGGTATCAACGGGGCAAATGAATTGGTATGGAAAGCTACCGGTATAGGTCTGAAATCGCCCCGGCAATTAGCGGTATTAAAAAGCAATGCCGTATTGGATAACCCCTTTTATACCCTTCGTAGAACAGGAATAACCGACTGGCAGGGCATGATCGTTGAAAGCGGTATTGAACACCGGCGTGCGTTGAGCTTTAAGTCGCTAGATGACTTACTTAACAGCTATCTGAATTCAGCGGATCCCGCATTGAGTGATCGCCTTATGCTGCGCTGTGCTGGAGCGCAGGATGAAGAGCAAAGTGAGGGGATGGCGCAAGTCATGAATTTAGATGCCACTAGCTATTTCCGCCTCTTTCAGGCTATCCAACAACGGCGCAACTGGCTATCAGACGCGGACGATGGCACTCAGCTATATCGTCGTTTGTTCAGTGAACCAGGTTGCTTACAGGAATTGGCTGAAATAGCCAGGGAGCGTATAAATCAACCGACTCAGCCAGTATTTAACTGGTTTCTGGCCCAAGAAGTTAACACTCTGGCCGCTCTGGCAAGAAAGCGTGTTAAAAGCATCCGTCACAAACAAGGGGCTGAAGCCATATCTGTGGCTGTGCACTTGTGGGAGTCTCTACAGGTTGTAATTCCACCTCTAACTAGCGATGCCGCTAGCCTGCGTTATCTCGCAGCTATCAGGGAAGACTGTAGTTATGCCGAATAAGTTAAAACAGAACATTACTCCGGTTGAGGTTTCAGCCGCGATGAATTTCGATGCGACTGATATGCATTGGCAGTATCAATCCGGTGCTTCCAGCATGGCGGCGAAGCAGGCTGAGGGTGTGGCTGGGTTGTGGAATTTGCTGAATAAACAACGATTGGCACTCCTTGCTGATGAAGTCGGCATGGGGAAAACTTATCAGGCGATGGGAGTAATGTTGTTGTTATGGCAGGCAAAACCTGATGCACGCATTCTGGTTATGGCACCTAACAGGACGCTCTGTGATAATTGGGAGAGAGAATTTAGCATTTTCACAGAGATACACTATCGGGCTGAACATAATGCCTTTACCACTTTAGAGGGCAAGACAAAATATGCCCCACAAATTTATGGCAGACTGGCGGAGCTGGCGGCCGCTGTGGAGGAAAAGTCTCACCATTTTTACCTTACTACTATCCATTCACTAAGCGGTCTAGTCCCTCCAGATGAAAAAAAAGATGCTTTAAATGCTGCCGCGTCTTATGGCGTGTTATATCGTCAGCAGATTAAGCAAGCTCTTGGAAAAGGAGGGTTTGACTTAATTATAATCGATGAGGCTCATTACTTTCGTAACCGAAGCGGATCACAGCGTGCCGCCGCCGCTCAGGCCTTCTTTGGTGATGCGCAGGACCGGCTGGGGAGCAATGTACTGCTGTTGACGGCAACCCCTAATCACTCAGCATCGCGAAATCTTTATGACATATTTAGCTACTTCAGTGATATGCCAAAACGTTATGCAGAGGATGATGTCCGTGCGCTGATGAATGATTTTGCCATCCGCCGACTGCGCAAAATGCAGGGCAGAGAGAGCAGCCACAGCAAATATGAATATCGTCATGAGCGCGCTAGCATTTCCAGTTTTACTGATAAGATGGATGCTGAGTTGTTTTTTGCTCTATATCAGAAACAACTTGTGGTTCAACTGGACAAAGAGAAAAAGGCAGGTGGCGGCAGGCGCATGCTATATGGCTATCTTGAAGGGTTTGAATCAACGGGCAGTACCGCCTGTGAGCGGGATAATAGTAGTGATGAAGAGGGGCAAATCCATAATGACTTCAACCACGCGCCGGATTCTGCTCTGCTCAATAGCTTGACCCGGCAGTTTCACGATATCTATCACCGCTTTCCAGATCACCCCAAATACGACGCGCTGGTAGAGGCCTGCTTTACCAGTGATCCGTTCAAGCAGTCTCAGCCGCTACATTGTAGTAAGCATTTGGTTTTTGTTCGTCGAATACCATCTGTGCGCGAAATTACTCAGCGCATCAACGCACGTTATGATGAAATAATGGCTGAGCGATTGATGAATGTCTGGCAGCTGCCTGCGAAGGCGCTGGTAGAATGGCGAGAGTCGGGTTGGTCCCGAGATATTTTTGTTAAGTTTTTATCGGAAAAATCCAATGAAAAGCCCGATTTCGATGAGCATATGCTGGAGTACGGGGAGACAGATGAGCCTGAAACGGATAACGAGCTAAAGCTTTCAAGTAAAATTGCCGAGCTATTTGTTATGAAGAAAACTGGCCTGCGCAGTACCGACTGCGCCAACGTTAGTTTGCGTTTCCGTCGCCCTGAAAGCCTCTTTTCTTTATTTCTTGAGCCTGCATTGGATGGTACGACCGGGACCTATCATTATCATTACCGCAAAGAGTCTGGTGAACGTCAACGTGACAGCTATGGTGATGCCGCGAGAGATGCCCGGCTGCAGCAATCGACATCAGCTCAGAAAATCAAATATATCACTGCTTTGCCCACAGCCTGGGGATTGATGTTTCATGAGCTGCCGCGGCCAGCAAAAGAGCAATTGATTAAGTGGCGTGACCAGCCTAACGGTATGGCAATTATTGAGAACTTTGCCAACTATCTTCGCACGGGTTACCTGTTTGCCAGCCCTGTGATCATTGAGCTCTATTGCTGGTTTACAGAGTTCAACCGTCGACCTCAAACAGGTGAGGTCCAGCAGCGATATCAGCATTTTGTAGAATGGGTCACCCCAAAATTGAATGGATCACTGATGCTACGTTATTTTGTGGCTGCCATTGAAACTTTCGAAACGCTATGCGTGAAAATTGTTGGTCAGAAACTAGATAATACTCAATATACTTGGCGCGAGTTCACTAGCTTGAGTAGCCCAGGTTGGTATGCCAGCGGGCAGTCACAAAATCGCGAACGTTTAATTCGTGGATTTAATTCACCTTTCTTCCCTAATGTGCTGGTAGCAACCTCTGTGTTGCAGGAAGGCGTGAATCTTCATCTTCAATGCCATCAAGTTCATCATTATGGCATCGCCTGGACTCCTGGTGATAACGAGCAGAGGAATGGACGAGTTGATCGCCTCTTTGGTCGAATCAATACAATGCTTCAAGTCCAGGGGGCGGCTGAGATGATTATCAAATATCCCTACCTTGCAGGTACCTTCGACCAGGATCAGTTGGCATCATTTATACGCCATAAACACAGTGTTGAAGAGAAGTTAGATAGTTGCGAGCTGGAGGATTTTGACAGCGCAATTGATATTCAGGAGGACCCTCAAGGTTGGCAAAAATGGCTACGACAACCTTCTAAGGATAAAGATAAAGAAGATCCTTACCCAGCCAAGTTTGATCAGTAGTGTTTATCGTGTATGTGGTAATAATATATCAGGTGCTTACGAGCAGTTTTTTGCAGGAAACTGTTTTAAATAGAAACTGGGGTCGCAACACCACAGGTCACGCAGTATTTTTCTCCATCGCAATCATTTTTACATAAAACGCAGTGCCAGAAAAAAACCAGTGGTGCAGACACCAGCTCTGCCAGCATAAATCTCAGTTTTCTTTGTCGGCAATCATCCTTCCCCCGAGGGGGCCAGAGTGTTATCGTCGAAAGTAATCAAGGAGTTGGCAAACATAGTATTGGTTCCTGCCAGACAATTCGCAGGCCTAACCGTCCCAGCAGGACTGACAGACACCGTGCGGTTGAATGGTTTAAAGGTGTTATGAGGGTGGGAGTAGTGTGGTTCTCACACGATGAGATGCTGGCGTAAAAAATTGCTTTACTCAGAAGACATTCTTACGTGGCCGTCCGCTTGAAGGTCGTTCGGGGACCTCATTGCAACCGAACAGTAACAGCCCATGTTTCTGCTGGGTTTTGGTCATATACACCAGTACCTGCCGGATGTTGGTGATACTGTCTGGATCGCTGTAACGTACCGGAATGTTGATATTGGCCTCGTAATGCTCTTTAAACTCACATCTGTGATACCAGCCTTCCCGGTCAGTGATATCACTCCAGTACAAACCGGCTTGCTGCGCCCAGGGATAGGTATTCTGAGTTTTACTACCATCCAGCCAGAACACGACATGAGCATGGTAGTGGTGGTCTTCTGTCCATTCGATAACCCAGAAGAAACCGACCACCGCTTCGAGTTGCATCATACGGTTCATCAGCTTTCGGATATCCCATTCAAGCTGCCGGTGATCCCGCAGGAAAAACTTAGCGATATGATCCTGGTAAAACAGATCTGTTCGGAGTGCCCGCAGGCAGGAGTAGCGTTCAACCATATTGTCGATATGATTGTTCAGGAGTGACTGTAAAAACCAGTCTGGCTCCCATTGTTGTTTGTTGTGCATAGGATGATTTTCTTTAGTGCTGGCGAGGGCCAGTCAGTGGAATGCACCAGGTCTTCAGGAAGGGCCATGGCAGAGGGAGTTGCATGGATTAGGGGGGATGGTTGTAAAAGGGAGTGCCTATTAATTATATTAATTAACCTATATTAATTTTCACTCCCCAATAACCCTCAAATTCTTTGCATGACTATGGATGAAGCCTGATTAAGTGGTTCCGCTGTCGTCCGCCATGCAAAGCAGACATACTCGTCCATCAGACTGGTCAGTGCAGGGTTTTCAGCCTGCCGGTCATTGATCCAGATATCCATCTCCTTGTCTTTTTTGAACCTGAGGTTGCCGGTCCAGTCATCAAGGCAATTACCCAACATCAAATCGTACCAGCACAGCCAGACCAGTTTCAGACGCAGCTCACTACCGCTGAACTGGCGGAACAAACTGATGAGCTTATTTGCCAGAGGACGCTGTTTTAAACGTACGCACTCAGACAGCAAAATCCCCTCCAGCATGGGATGGTGAGCCAGCAGATGCTCCTGAGTAAATAAACTGACGCTCAGGTCATCATTAACAGTCAGTGGAGCTGCTGCTCTGCCATAAATAATCCGGTGCAGGCACTGGGGGACAATAGCAATAACCTCTTCCTCTCCCGGAAACTTAAGGCTGCTAACCGTCAGGGTATGATGGTGGTAGATATTCTGGTGACACATACCCGATCTGATCGTCAGCTTCGTAAAATCGGTCAACCAGACCTGATAATATCTATAAAGTTCTTCGTAACGAGGCTTGTAATCTTTCATGGTTCATATTCCTTCCGGCTTAAATGACAGACAGCAGAAAACCTCCGAACGAGTCGGATAGTTATTTTCTTGCCGGGGGTTAGGTCAGAGTGGTGTTATTTACGGGACTGGTTAATACTGTAAGTATCCCGCATAATCGTGCCATTCACATTTAGAGACCCTCCGGCATAATCACTCTGCCAACAAAGGAGATCGCTA
>NZ_JAFDOE010000007.1 GCF_018342065.1 Citrobacter sp. FP75
AGTCGTTTTATTATCGAGTTCGGTGACCGCCTGAGCGATCACCTTTAATACGATGGCAGTTACACAGGATTACTGACAGGCTCCTATCTTATTTTTGTAACTCATTATAAAAAGTTCGAAATCTCTTCTTTTTGCCTGCTCGCGCCCGTGCAGGCTTTTTTTATATCAACGAGAGTCCCCCTCAGTGTGGTAAAACCACTCCATAACCGCACAGGTCATTCAGTCCTCTCATTTACATATTCCCATAATTCATTTCCAGTCATAGTGCTTTTTCAGACTGCAAGTTGTTGTATACCTTGCCTGCATTCAAAATTGGGTGTTCTATTCTAACACCATTACACATGCCTTTTTTTCAACTAATTCTGGCGAAGTTTCAATATAAATTATTAGCTGTGGGGCAATAAAATTACATGCTTTCAATATTTTCTCTAGTTGCTTCAATGTATTCCTAAATCCATACCTTGCAAATTCATAACTGATGAGACTGAAGAAGGAGCGTTCTTGAATGGATTTAACATTATTGATTACTGAATATTGTATTTGCCTTTGACACTTCATCCTCATTAGCTTATAAAATGTATCCACCTACCCTAACTCATATCTTATTGCATATTTTCCTGCCAATGACTCTTTATTATTGATATCATAATTGGCCATATCAGTTCTGGGAAAAATCCATTACTGGTGTAGCTGCTGCGCAGTACGCGTAGTGGGGCCGGTTATCCACAGAATTAGGGGATGAACCCGGTATAACCTGTGCGGGACGTCAAGATAATGTCCGGGCGGTCAGACGCTCGATGCAGTCGCTGATAGCAAAATCGGCAGGTTTATCCTGCAGCAGCTGCACAATGTATTCCGAGAAGAGTGATAAAAATTGAGAGTTACCAAGGGCCTGTGGGTATACTGGCGACAGAGCTTGAGGCTATCTACCTCAGGCAATTGGGGGTAGATAGAGAAAAGCCCCGAAAGTTAACTTTCACATTAACCAACGAGGTCCTAATCCTACTTAGACAACTGGTTTATAACCTCAGAACGCTTAAATGCAACAAGGGGCCTGGCTATGCCAGGAAAGACCTTATTGTTTGGGCTTATCGTCATTTGCGTGACGGTCCGACGTTCGCTCTGCGAACTGGAGATTAAAGCAGGCGACGTTCAGGTCGTGGCACAGGTAGCCTACGAAGCCAACCTCGGAATTGAAATTAAATTTCAATCCGTCAGTAAATAACAGAGTAAACCACTCAGTGTATTGTTAGAGTCAATTACATCCTCTATAGACTTTCTTTTGAAATCATATGGGGTCCATGAATTATGCAGAGAGATAGCTCCAGCATTAGCTTTTTTTATTATTTCTTCTGGAGAAGTTATTTCTGAGCCGAACCAAAATTCAGTATATGCTTTGGAACTATCGACAGATGGTTTAAAAACAGATTCTATAATATTCCCACTACTTGAGCGATCAATGATCTCAAATTCTTCTTTATATCTTTCATCATTAAGAATATCTTTAATGATTGAATTGCCGACATAATCCCATTTTATGTATTTTGGTAAAACCTCCATTTTCTCTTTAATTATTTCATACCACCTAACCAAAATTGGGTTGTTTTTTTCCACACACCACATAATTGCAAGATGTATTGCATTTTTATCAGGATAACCAAAGGAATAAAACACATCCCTCCTTTTATCTAAAAAATAATGTGTAACATCTTTCGTCATAATTGTATCAGCGTCAATGAAAACACCTCCGAATTTGGAAAGCACAGCCACTGACACCACATCAGATTGCTGTGGCAATGATAGTTTGTTGAATGAATCCAGATCTATATCATCTGCTATATATTCGGAAATATTTTTTTCATTGATAACAATCAATTCAAAATTCGGAATGTATTTTTCCCATGTTTTAATACACATTCTTATATAAATTGGTGCTTGTTGATTGTTCTGGTTTACCCAGTATGTATAAATTTTCATAACCCTTACCTTTTGCGAGAAAAATGTCTACTTAGAGTTGTTCCCAAAAACAGTCATTTTGTATCAAAAAATGCTCATTCTTGTTGAACAAACAATGCTAAAACTCGTTAGACTTTTAAAGGAGAATAAATCATGAATTCTAACGTATTATTTGTTACAACGTTGTTGTTTACTACGACACCTTGCTTAGCTCAAGTATATGCAGGATATCCAGATATTCCCGCTGAAGCCATTGCATCAGGAACATCTGTTATAAATTACACGCCAGGGCCAGGAGTAGTTTCTCCAGAAAATACACCTTCATACGCATTAGGAAACCCGAATGATCAGGCTACGTCTTTAGGACGCGGAGGGAGTATTATTGTGACAATGGCGCCCATGGCACTCATTGGAGATACGACTTCAGCTGCAGACTTTTATGTTTATGAGTATAAAGTTTATAACTCATGGGACACATATGTGTCATCAGACAATAAAACATGGCTAAAAATTGACCCCGTGTCGTCCGAAGAAAACGGCACAGGTACAGTCAAAGGTTATGATGTTGATTCACTGGGAGCATCTCCCTATCCTTATATCAAATTAGTAGACACCAGTAATGAATCAGGAGCCAGTTCTGCGGGGGCTGATATTGACGGGATCGTGATTGCAAGCGCAAAACAATCAGCCGAATATAATATTGTGGATACTGATACCCGAAATGGAAAAGTCTTCAACCTGGAGCAGGAGAAAACATCAGGTGCAGTTGATGTAAAGATTATAGATAAAGCGAATGGCGTCATACATGTTCCATTCACTACAGATGACAGCCTGTCGCCAGTTGCATTGTCCGTACAAGGTAATTTCGACTGTGACGATGAAAAAGATCTAAACATTCTGGCAGTCAGAAAGAGTGATGGGGTAGCAGTTAACATCATCAAAGATATATCAGGCAACGACATCAGAACAATCGATAATTCTGTGATAAATTAAATTCCACTCATATTAACGTGATATTAGCGATTGTATATCAGCTGGAGAATAACATCACACCTACGTTTGGCGATATTCCATACAGCTGGGAAAGCGGCATGAAACGGGCAGGCGTTAGAGTGAAAGATCCTTATCAATCTCGCCATACATATGCCTGCTGGCTACTGTCATCAGGTGCTAACCCATCGTTCATTGCCAGTCAGATGGGGCATGAGAATGCAAAGATGGTCTATGAGGTTTATTCGAAGTGGATCAGCGAAATGAATGCGGATCAGGTAAGCATGCTGAACAGCAGGATGCCGACCAAAATGCCCCCATTATGCCCCCAGCGCACAGCCTGAATAAAAAACACGCTGCAAAATCAACAAAATATAATCAACTTGCTTAATTACTCTGCAANCGCGTGAAAACATGCAGAAAAATACCATTTCCCTCTTGCCTCATTCGGTCTGTGCCGCTAATATTCGTCCCCGTTGTCACCTAAAACGTTGCGTTCATAGCTCAGTTGGTTAGAGCACCACCTTGACATGGTGGGGGTCGTTGGTTCGAGTCCAATTGAACGCACCATTTTGCGTCCGTAGCTCAGTTGGTTAGAGCACCACCTTGACATGGTGGGGGTCGGTGGTTCGAGTCCACTCGGACGCACCATTTCATATCTCTTTGAATTGGTGCTTATTCTCTCTTTTTCCCTTCACAATTTTCAGATACCCGGGCAAAATCTAAACGTTTTCGTCTCGTACCCTGTTGTTTTTTCCCTATGAAGGATCCAAAGCACGATGTCATCTCCTGTCACGCTCTTCGCTGCTGGCAGTTTACGGCTGCCCTTTACCCCGTTGATAAACCAGTTCACGCGTCTTAGCGGAATAGACGTTTGTGTAGAATACGGCCCGGCCGGATTATTACGCGAACGAATAGAAGCAGGCGAGCCTTGCGCATTGTTTGCCTCAGCTAATCGGGCGCATCCGCAGCAGTTGCTGGCATGTGGTCAGGCGGTATCCGCGCAAACCTTTTGCTGGAATCAACTCAGTCTCACTACCCGCAAAACCGGCGAATGGCTGGAATTACTGCGAGATCCAACCCTGTGTATTGGAACCTCAACACCCGGCTGCGACCCTTCCGGCGATTATACCTGGGTATTTTTCGACAATCTGGATGTGCTCGAGCCCGGCCTGGGACAACGCCTGCGTGAACGCGCCATTCCGCTGGTCGGCGGTCGCGACACGCTCAGCGTGCCAAAAGGTGAACTGGCCAGCGCATGGATTATTCGCCAGGGGCTGGCGGATCTGTTTATTGGCTACGCACACTATGCAAAAACGCTTGCCGGACAGCCCGATATTCGCTACGTGACGATCCCCACGGAACATAACGTTCGCTGCGAGTATCAGCTGGCGGTGCTCGAGGCGTCTAACAACGTCATGGCGTTAGTTGATTTTATCCTTGCGCGCGAGGGACAAGAATTTTTGACCGCCGCCGGTTTTGAACCGCTTACCGTCGGATAGTAAACAACGGCGCAATAAACGGCGTCTGGTGGGGTTCCACGCTGAATTTTCGCAGCGGTAAACCATACGCCTGGAACAAATTATCTTCCGTCACAATATCCTGCGTTGCCCCCGCCAGCCATCTCCCCTGCGGCAAAAGCAGCAGCGTATGACTGGCTATCTGTAACGCATGCAGCGGATCGTGAGTCGAAAAAAGAATGCTGCAGCCCTGGCGATACGCCAGATCGCTAATAAGCTGCAGCACCACCTGCTGATTGGCTAAATCCAGCGCGGAACAGGGTTCATCGAGCAGAAGCGTCTGACAATCCGTAACCAACGCCCGGGCGATCATCACCAACTGTTGCTGCCCACCGGAAAGCGAACTAAAGGTACTGGACGCAAGATGCGCAATATTGAGCTGCTCCAGCGCCTGCGCCGCCCGCGTTTTATCCTGCAGGCCAGGTTGCGCAAACAACTTCACATGCTGCGCGCGTCCCATCAGCACGACGTCGCTTACGGTATAGGGAAACGGCAAATGCGTATGCTGCGCCACAATCCCGATCCCACCGTCACTGTGTATACTCCCGCCAAGCGGCGGTAGCGTACCGGTCAGCGTATCCAGCAGCGTGCTTTTCCCCAGACCGTTACGCCCAAGCACGGCCCAGATATCGCCCTTCTCACAACGGAACGTGAGCGGTGCGAACAACGGCGTCTGGTAGCCATACTCCAGTTGATTTACGTTAAGTGCGGCACATGTCATCGTTTTCCCCTGCGGCTGGACTGAATAAGCAAAAAGGCAAACAGCGGCGCACCGAGCAATGCGGTGATGATCCCCAGCGGAATTTCGGCATGCAATAACGTACGGGCAATATCATCAACCGCAATCATAAAGCCACCGCCCAGCCAGAAGGCACAGGGCAGCAATCGTCGGTGATCAACCCCCACCAGCAGGCGCGCCAGATGCGGGATCACCAGGCCAACCCAGGCAATACTGCCGCTGACGGCGACCTGCGCGGCAACCAGTAATGCACAACACAGCAACACGCTACGCCGCAGAGGAACGACCGCCACCCCGAGCGCTTTGGCGTCTTTATCATTGAGCGATAACAGGTTGATTCGCCAACGCAACCGGTACAACACCGTGGCCGCGATGCCAACCGGAACCGCCAGCAGCCACACTTTATGCCAGTTGGCGGTGGCAAAACTGCCCAGCAGCCAGAACACGATGTTGGGTAACGTCTCTTCGGTGTCGGCCTGGTATTGCATCAGGCTAACCAGCGCGGCAAAAAAACCGCTCAAAATGATGCCAGAGAGGATCAGCACCAGCGTGTTCTCCAGCCCCTGCAACGCGGCAATGGCGTACACCAGAATTAATGCCGCCAGACCAAAGAAGAACGTGGACCCCATCATCAGGAAGGGGTCCAGCCCAAGCAAAATCGCCAGCGTGCCGCCAAATGCTGAACCGGAGGTCACTCCAATAATATGCGGATCGACCAGCGGGTTATGAAACACCCCTTGCAGCGTGGCTCCGCACAACCCCAGCGCCCCACCCGCCAGCAGCGCTATCAGAATACGCGGGAGCCTGACGGTCCAGACAATCTGGTGCGCCATACCCTGCGTGTCTGCATAATGGCTCAACTGATAAAACACATCGCGCAGCGACAGCGGATATTGCCCAACACACAGCGATCCCACGCCCAGCAGCAATACCACCGCAATGAGCATCGATTGCAGGGGAAAAGCGCGATTACTTACCGGCATCAGGCTGCCAGTTCACACGATAAAAACGCTGGTAGTAATCCTGCGCCTGCGCATCAACATCGACGTTTTTATAAGCATCCGGATAGAGTTTTTTCGCCATCCAGAGTTCACCAATCGCCAGCGCTTCCGGCATCGGATACCCCCAGGCTTTGACGTATTCCGGCATCAACCAGACACGGTGATTTTTCACCGCGTCAATGCCCTGCCAGTTGGGATCGTTCAGGATTTCCGTCACCACCTGCGGGTAGCGATCCTGGACAAAAATTACCTGCGGATCCCACGCTAATACCTGCTCCAGCGAAACCTGTCGCGCGCCTTTAACGCTCGCCGCCGCCACGTTCAGCCCACCAGCATGCTGCATCATCAGCCCCGTGTACTTACCGGAGCCATAGGTCATGAGATCGGGGTTCGCCATATAAATACGGACTTTTTGCGCCTGTGGAATAGCCGCCACCGGCGCATTGAATTTTGCTCTGGCCGCGAAAACGTAGTCGATCAGCGTTTCAGCCTGCGGTTTGCGCCCCACCACATCGGCAATCAGGCGAATCCCTTGCTTTAACCCGTCGTTATAGGCCTGCTCTTCGTCAGCCATGGCTGGGTTCATTTTGTTCTGCTGTCCCGCAGCATCCTGGCGCAATGAGATAGCCACCACCGGGATGCCAGCATTCTGAATCTGTTGGATCATCTCAGCGGGCGCATAGTTGGCAACAAACACCACCTGCGGGTGAATCGCCAGCAGGCTTTCGATATTCACGCTGGTGAGATCGCCCGGTGTCGGCAATGCGGCAATCGTTGGCATAAAGCGGGCGAACTCGGGCCCAAGCTGTTTTTTCCAGCTCGACATCACGCCGACAACATCCTGCGCGGCGTCCAGTTGAACCAGAATATTCAGGGTCTGGTGTTGCAGCACTACCACCTTGTCGATGTGGTCTGGAATCGTGACCTGGCGACCGAGCTGATCGGTAATCGTGCGATCTGCCTGCGCTGAAAACGCAAAGAACATGCTGGCGCATACCAGCACAAAAGAACGAAGAGTTAACATAGATACCATCTGGGAAGGAGGAAAAACGATATGCATTTAATTATATAACGACGTGACTGGCAACGCATTTCCAATAAATCCGGTTAATCTACCGGGGAAGATCAATTTACGCTGAAAAACAGGTGGGAAAAGAAAAGCCGACGATGCGAGTGACCGTCGGCCCGAGTTGATACTATGCGCTCACTCTCACGATTTCGTGACAGATTTAATAATATCCAGCGCTTTTACAAACTGATCTTGCGGAATGGTCAGCGGGTACAGGAAACGGATCACGTTGCCGTACTGGCCGCAGGTTAGCAGCAGCAGCCCCTGCTCCAGGGCTTTCTTCTGCACGCGCTGCGCCGTTGCTGCAGATGGCTCTCCCGTGGCAGCATCACAAAACTCAGCGGCGATCATAGAACCGAGCCCACGCACCTCAGCCAGTTCCGGACACCACGCACGGGCATCGTTCAACACGGCGCGCAGTTGTTCACCCAGTGCCGCCGCCCGCTGGCACAGTTGTTCGTCATGAATAATATCGAGCACCGCATGAGCCGCCGCCACGGCTAACGGGTTCCCGGCGTAGGTACCGCCCAGACCACCCGGCGCGGGGGCATCCATAATTTCGGCTTTACCCACCACGCCGGACAGCGGCATGCCGCCCGCCAGGCTTTTCGCCATGGTCATCAGATCCGCTTTGTGCGTGTAATGGTCCATGGCAAACAGTTCACCGGTGCGGGCAAAACCGCTCTGGACTTCATCAGCAATCATCACAATACCGTGCTCGTCGCAGATACGGCGAATGGCGGCAACGAACTCAGGCGGAGCCACAACAAAGCCCCCCTCACCCTGGACGGGTTCAAAGATAATCGCGGCGACCTGGCCCGGATCGATATCGGCTTTAAACAGGCGCTCGATGGCTTTTACCGAATCCTCAGTGGTTATGCCCTGCAACGCAGAAGGATACGGCGCATGGTAAACGGAGCCAGGGAACGGCCCGAATCCTTTTTTATACGGTGCGACCTTACCGGTCAACGCCATCGTCATGTATGTACGACCATGAAAACCACCGCCAAACGCAATCACGCCTGGACGACCGGTGTGAGCACGGGCAATTTTCACCGCGTTTTCTACGGCTTCTGCGCCAGTCGTGAAGAACGTGGTTTTACGCAAACCGTCAATCGGCGCAACCGCATTGATTTTCTCCGCCAGCGAGACATAGCTTTCGTACGGGACAATTTGATACGCCGTGTGGGTAAAGGCCTGAAGTTGCGCTTCAACGGCCTGCACCATGCGAGGGTGGCGGTGTCCGGTATTCAGTACGGCAATCCCGGCAGCGAAATCAATATACTGATTGCCTTCAATATCGGTAATGGTGCTGTTTTCTGCCGACTGGGCGAAAAAGTCACACATCACACCGACGCCACGCGGGGTGGCATCCAGACGACGTTGTTGCAGGTTTTTATTGTTCATTCTCTACACCTTGTCCATAAACACATTCAGGGTTGAATTACCCTTTAAATTTAGACGCCATCTGGTACTTTAATCGAGAGCCAAATCGTTTTATTTTAAGGATCCAAATGCGTTCACTTGCCGGAGATGTGATCAAGCATGCATTTAGCCAGCAAGCCGACGAGAAACTGCACCGGCGTTTGTATGCCGCCATCTGCAGCTGCATTCTTGAAGGTAACCTGAAACCCGCCACCCGCATGCCGCCTTCGCGCGATCTGGCGGGTGAACTGACGTTATCGCGCAATACCGTTCTGCGGGTGTATGAGCAACTTCAGGCTGAAGGATATATTTCTGCACGCACCAGCAGCGGCACATTTGTCACCGACAGCGTGCTGGACAATCTCGCGCTGCGCCCCGACAAGAAAACCTCGCCTCCTGCACAGGAAGACCGCACCAGCTTGTCCGCCCGTTGCCTTGAGTTACTCGGTAACGCCAGCGCCAGCCCGCGCCAGTGGGGCGCGTTTATCCCGGGCGTTCCGGATGTGCAACATTTTCCCCACCGCACGCTTAAAAAAATCCAGGACCGACTGGCAAGACGCCTGCGACCAGAGCTTCTCACCTATGATGCGGCGGGTGGCGACAGTGAACTAAAAGCAGCGCTGGCGGATTATCTGCGTACCGCACGCGGCGTCAGGTGCTCTTCGGAGCAGATCCTGATCACCGAAGGCATCCATCAGGCGCTGGATTTGGTGACCCGTACTCTGTGTAACCCTGGCGATCATGCCTGGATTGAAGAACCTGGCTACTGGGGAATCAAAAATATCCTGCGCATTAACGCGGTTAATTTCTCGGCCATTGCGGTTGATGAACAGGGCATGGTGCCACCGGCGTCGTCTGAAGCCGCTCCGACGCTGATTTTTGTGACACCGTCACATCAGTACCCGCTTGGGTCGGTGATGAGCCTGAGCCGGCGACGGCAGCTGCTGTTTCGCGCACGTGAGACACACAGCTGGATAGTCGAAGATGATTACGACAGCGAGTTTCGCTTTTCAGGTCAACCTATTCCTTCACTGCAAGGACTGGAAGAAGAGAGTCCGGTTATCTACATCGGCACGTTCAGTAAAACGCTCTACCCCGCACTCCGACTCGGGTACGTCGTGCTGCCCAAACCGCTTGCCGCACCGCTGAAAAAAGTCCATAACGACCTCTATCGCGGCGGACACCTGCTGATTCAGGCCGCGCTGGCGGAGTTTATCCGCGAGGGCTACTACGCCGCGCACATCCGTAAAATGCGCCAGTTGTACAGCCGCCGTCGCCAGACGCTGGTAGAACTGATCGTCACGCAACTCGGGGAGGCGTATCTGGGACCGTTCAACAGCAACGCCGGACTGCATCTGATTTTACAGCTGCCAGCCCATGCCGACGACAGCACAATTGCGCAGCTGGCGAATACGGAAGGATTATTGGTACGACCGCTTTCACGTTACTACGTCAACGAAGAGAAACGCAGCGGCCTGTTGCTGGGATTTGCCAGCATTGAAGAGCATGAGATGGCGGCGGCATTTACCCGACTGGCGGGTATCATCAAAGCAAACGCGGGATAAACGTTGCCGGATGCGCTGCAAGCGCCGCATCCGGCATGACGCTTAGTGTGTGGCAGGTTTAAGCCCGGCAAGCTCCTCCTGGCTGACCTCGCCATTGCCTTCACCCCAGATTTGGCGCACATAGTTGATCACATCGCGCATCTCGCCCTCGCTCAGCACTCCGTTATACGCCGGCATCTTAAACGCAACGTTGCCCCGCGTGGTCGGCGTTTCCGCGCCCTGCGAAATCACTCTGAACAGCGGGGTCGGATCGTCAACCATCACCAACGGATTGTTGATAAGTGAAGGCGCGTTGTTATCCGTCCCTTTGCCTTCCAGACCGTGACAGGTTGAACAATAGCGGTTGTAGACAACTTTTCCCGCCTGCGGAGAATTCGACCAGGAGGCCGTGGTAGCCGCCGCACGCGTCGGCTCCGCCTGGCTACTTTTCAGGCTCAGCAGATACTGCGCAATCGCTGTCGCATCGTCATCCGTCAGGTACTGCGTACTCTGACTGACGACTTCAGCCATCGACCCCGACACCGCAGCATGCTTGCTTTTGCCGGTCAGTAACAGCGTGGTTAATTCCTGCTCAGACATCCCGGTGCCCCTGAGAGATGGCGCATACCAGCCGTCAATCATCGCACCGCTGAGGTACGCCGCATCAGCATGGGTGTAGGCTTTCTCGTTCATCGCCATACCCCTCGGGGTATGACAGGAGCCACAGTGACCAGGACCTTCAACCAGATAAGCGCCCCGTTTTATCAACGCAGCATTATCATCCGTTTTCGCGCTATCAGTTGCCGTCGCTGGCGTGTCAGTAAATAGCCAGTTCCAGATATGCAGCGGCCAGCGGGCTGAGAAAAGCCACGGAATGCCATTCTCTTTATTCGGTGTCGCCGACGGCGTGACATCATGCATAAAATAGCGATACAGCGCCTGAACATCCTCGTCAGAGAGCTTTGCATAAGACGGATATGGCATTGCCGGGTAAAGCGGATGACCATCTTTGGCAATGCCCTGACGCACCGCTTTTTCAAAATCCTCGTAAGAATAGTTGCCAATTCCGTGGGTTTTGTCCGGGGTAATATTCGTCGAGAAAATATCCCCTACCGGCGTGGGAAACATTTTGCCCCCTGCCATCACGTCTCCACCCTCGGCGGTGTGACAGGCTACGCAGTCTGAAATTCTGGCGATGTACTCACCGTTAGCGTCAGCGGCACAAACCGTCGCGCTAAACAGGCAGGCGATAAGAACGGTTACATTACGCATAGATCACCCCATATCCTTGAGTTCATTAACCGCACGCCATGCCTGATCAATAGCCGCATGCGCATAAGCGCTCCAGTCGGCATCCGAGTTAGCAATCGCAATTCGACCGATGGGCTTGCGCGCCCGCTCGACGACCTTGTCCATGTTGTCCATATCATCGAACAGTGGGTTGGCGTAGTAGGCATAGCCATGCGCCCAGCGGTTAACCGTAATGGCGGAGATATCCCGTTGATTATCAAAACCTGTCGTTCCAAACATCTCCTGCAACTGGCCGCGGATCATCTCTTCATGCGCGGCAAACGTCGTGCCCAGCAGATAGGCCCGTCCAAGGCGAAATTGCTCTCTCGCCGGTAAGTTACTGCCCGGATAGGTCGGCACATAAACCATATGAATCACCATTGGATCGTCCGGTGTTGCCGGGTGCTGATACCCGCCAATGCTGACCGGATAGTCGAGCTTAATTCGACTGTACGGTGCGGCCGGTGAATAAAACTCATGCACGCCGAGCTGCCTGAACGCCTGCCAGTTTTTCACCACCACGTTGGTGTACACCAGCGGCGCCTTCACGTTCAGCTTGAGATCCGCCTGCTGCTGCTCGGGCGTTTCCGGCACCAGGTACGGGATCATCATGTTATAACCCGCCATAATGGCGTTCTTGCCGCGCACACGATGCAGTTTTCCGTCCCGCAGGTAGGTCACAGCCACGCCATCCGACTCGTTAGCCGCATTAATCACGGTACTGTTCAGGCGCAAACGCGTGGTATTTTCCGGCAGATCCAGTTTTTCGTAATGCAGTCTGGCGAGGACAGAATCCTCCATGGTATTGCCCGGTAGCGCGTCTGGCAGCATATATCTGACCATGATTCGCGCCAGGCCCGCGTTGCCGTCGGGGAAGTGATAAACATACGGCTCCTCGAGGTCGGCCAGCGACTCGCCGTCCAGCGGCGGCAGCCCTAACGCCTCCATACCCGGTAAGGCGCATGCCCGGGCATCACTACACGAAATACCTTCAATGCCGATAGCAAAGAAATCGTTGGAGCGCTGCTGGAAGTAAAGCAGCGCCATTTTGCTTAAACCGACTTTTGTGGCGAGGAATTCACTGTAGCTGTGGGTGTCCAGCCACTCGGTTTTCTCCTCGACCGTCATACCTGGGAGGTAGTCGCCAGGGCGCACGTGCAGTTCAATAAGCGCCTTTCGGTCGCTCTCGCTCAACGGAAAGTCATTAATAAAATCTTCGATATTCCGACCATTGAGTCGGTTCGGTGGAATATCGTCGGAGACCGCGCGACCGGGGTCGCCGCTGACTATTTTGGTCTCACCAAAATTCTTTTTGTCGAAAAAGACGCCGCGACTGAGCTGCCAGTCGGGATAGAAGTTAACGTCAAAACTCTCTTTCAGCCTGGTGGCGCTGACCCCGAGTGTTTCCATCAGCGTTTGCACTTCCGGGCTGAAATTGTGCGCCGGAGACTGGAATGACTCGCTGCCGCCATAGCCGATCAGTTTTTTTCCCGCCGCGCTAAATTCGTTACGTTTGGCGTGACCACCAAAATCGTCATGGTTATCGAGGATCAGAATCTTGGTGTTTTGCCCGGCGAGTTGACGCCAGAAACATCCGGCCGCCAGTCCGCTGATGCCACCCCCGACGATCACCAGGTCGTACTCTTCTTCAACGGGAAGCGCGGTTAAATCAAATTTCTTATGCTCACGGCCCAACGCATGCGCCATTTCAAACGATCCGGGATGGTTACCTCGCAGACCCGTCAAGCCGGGCGGATAATAACTTCCATCAATAAATTCGTACCCCTTTCCTGCCGCCCTGACCAAATCCAGAGGGGTCAGCCCCGCGGCGATGGTGACCGCCACACCGTTGAGAAAATCACGTCGGGTAATTGCCATTAACTTTATTCCTTATTGCTACGCACTGCCCTTAATACGACCAAATAAGAGATATACCCCTTCATCTTAATAAAGGGGTACAGCCGACGACTTCACTGGCTTTAACTCTTCATCCCGTTTTTTAGAATCATAGTAATTGGTTAGCTTCCTGCTACCCGCTATTCAGCGATATCGCACATGATATGTTTCACTCGGGTGTACTCATCGAGTGAATAGGAGGAGAGATCTTTACCGTAGCCGGATTTCTTGAACCCGCCGTGCGGCATTTCAGCGCATAGCGGGATATGGTTGTTGATCCACACAGTGCCAAAATCGAGGTCAATGCAAAAGCGCTGCGCACGGGCGTGGCTGCTGGTCCAGACGCTCGCCGCCAGGCCATACTCCACGTCATTGGCCTTGTGTAACGCGTCTTCGTCTGTAGAAAATGTTTGAATGGTCATTACCGGGCCAAACACTTCATGCTGAATAGCTTCGTCATGCTGATGCAGGCCGGAGATGATTGTCGGCTCAAAGTAGAAACCTGGTCCTGAACCTGCTCTTCCGCCGGTTTCGATTTTTGCATGCGCGGGTAAACGCGCAATAAAACCTTGCACCTGCTCAAGTTGATTTCTGCTGTTCAACGCGCCATACAGCGCATCCTGGTCCTGCGGGGGACCGAATTTGATGCGCTTCGTTTTGTGGATCAGTTTTTCCAGGAACTCGGCATAAACGGACTGCTCCACGAGAATTCGCGTGGCGGCCGTGCAGTCTTGCCCGGCATTGAAAAAACCTGCGGTGGTGATCGTCTCAACCGCCTTATCCATATTCGCATCGGCAAACACCACGGCAGGTGCTTTGCCACCCAACTCCAGGTGGGCTTTGGTCAGGTTCGCCGCCGCCGAAGCCGCCACCTGCAAACCGGCACGTACCGAGCCGGTAATCGAAACCAGCGAGGCTGCCGGATTTGACACCACCAGCGAACCGGTATTGGCTTTCCCCAGCACCACGTTAAATGCTCCTCTCGGAAACAGCGGCGCGGCCAGTTCTGCCAGCAGCAGCGTGCTGATCGGCGTGGTGTCACTCGGTTTAAGTACCACCGTATTTCCTGCCGCCAGCGCGGGAGCAATCTTCCACACCGCCATCATAAACGGGTAATTCCACGGCGTGACTTGCCCAACAATGCCCAGCGGTTCACGGCGGATGATTGAGGTAAACCCGGCGGAGTACTCACCGGCGGCCTTCCCTTCAAGGCAGCGCGCGGCACCGGCAAAAAAGCGGATGGCATCGCAGGATGCCGCGATCTCCTCTTTCTCAATAAAATGGCGCAGCTGACCGGTTTCCTGACTCTGGGCGTTTACCAGCCGTTCTACATTGCGTTCGATTTCATCTGCCAGCGCCAGAAGCGCCTTTTGCCGCTGCGCGGGCGTTGATTTTTTCCAGATACTGAACGCTGCCGCGGCGGCCGAGTAGGCCTGATCCACTTCCGCTTTCCCCCCGTTGGGTGACAAAGCGTACGTTTCCCCCTCTACCGGGCTCACCAGTTCAAACGTATCTTCAGTGCTGCCCGCCACATATTGTCCGTTGATAAAATGCTTCAGGGTTTTCATGACTGTCTCCTGCCTGTTAATACATAAAGAATCTTATGTAATATATATATTGTAAAATTTTTTCAAATACGCAACATTGACAGTATGATAAACCTCGCACTTTTAACTTAAATGTTACATTTTAAGTGTAAGGTTTTTCATCGCCGCTGACGCGGCGTGCACAGCAGACAATCACGCTATCGGGACACACATCCGTCTGGGCAACCGTATTGCGCGCAGGCATGTAAAATAACGCGACTATTCTGACCTTCCTTGCCTGACGGGCTTGTGTTAGAAAGGGTCGTTGTTTCAGGGAATTGAGTGCAGAAAAGATTATGATTACTCATGCGGTCATATTTGCGCCTATCGGACAGGTCAGTCGTTCTGACCAGATTGTGCAGCGCCTTTCAAACGCCATCATTACGGGATTGCTCGAGCCAAAAGAGCAACTACCCAACGAAACCGATCTCGCAAAGATGATGGGCGTCTCACATATCACGATCAGAGAAGCACTCAACACGCTTCGGGCTAATAATCTTATCCATACGGTTCGAGGTCGAAATGGCGGGAGCTTTGTTTGCGAGAATATTGATGGCAAAAATAGCGCCCTGCACCCGTTTAAATCGATCGGTACCGATTACCTCTCCGATTTAGGCGAAATGCATTGCGCCATTATCAGCCATAGCGCCAGGCTAGCTTCCCGGCGTATGACCAGCGCGGATATCGCCAAATTCCGCGAGTTTGTTGAGGTGCTGAGAAAGGCGGATTCGCCAGAGTTAATGACCCAGGCCGATATGCGTTGCCTGCTGGCGATCGCCGCCAGTTCGCATTCGGCACGGCTGGCAAATCAGGAGCTGCAGGTGCAGGCGGAATGGGCCTCGCTGGTGGCTATCCTCTATCGCTCGGGCAATATTCATGCCGAGATTATTGCGCTCTATTCTGCGTTAGCCGACGCACTGGCCGCACATAATGAGGCAGAATCGGTGCAGTTTGCCACTCAGATTATCGACACGTTTACCTATTATCTTATTGAAAAAAAGCTGAAATATAACTCAAACTGACAATCAGTGAAGGCAGGACAGATCATGAGCTCTTCAACATCCCTAAGCGCATTAATCCGTAAAATTGATGATATTACTGCCTCTACCGTAGAGTCTACCGTTGCGCTGGCGAGGAGCATCCACGAGGCGATTGCCGGAGTGCAAAAAGCGTCCGCAGAGGTCGTCCTCGATCCGTCCGTGAGATCAAGTGTTCAGCAGCACATCAAGCGCACGCTGAATCACAATCATTATTGTTCGGGAGCCGGGTTCGCCAGCCATATTGAGAACACGCCGACCAGTAAAGAATATTGGCTTCTGGAATGGTGGTATAAGAAAGATAACGGGCTGAGTCAGGCACATCTGGATTTAGATCAGGCCACCCAGCAGCGGCTGGATTTCAGAACCTTCGAGTGGTTTAAGCATTCACCGCCCGCAGGCGAAGCCTATATTCACGGGCCGTATGTCGACTATATCTGCAACATCTCTTACACCCTGACCTCGGCAGTGCCCGTTTACTACAATGACCAGTTTCTGGGCGTTGCCGCCGTCGACCTGCTGGTCAGCCAGATAGAGGCAGAACTGCTCTCCTGCCCCCAGCCTGACTATGTCATTCTGACCAATCTGGAAAACCGGATTATCTTCTCCAGTTGGCCGCGCTATCGCGTGGGGGAATTACTATCGCCCGCGAATACCCACGTTGTGTATCAGAGCGACTACTTTATCCTCTACCACTATCAAAGCTAAGGGCCCGCAGGCCCTTGTTTTAGTTGTCCTGCCCCATATTCAGCTTGTTTGCATAGGCTATAGCATCATTCTCCGGTGCCGCAGAGCGACCAAACGGACGCGTCAGGAACATGTAGACAAGCCCCGATCCCACGACAATCGCCAGGCCAAACAGCACCGTCCAGCGGTCGATGAAATCACTGCTGTCGGCGGGCTGGGCCAGCAGCCAAATCCCGCACAGTCCGTAGGCTAATGCCAGCACGTTGACGATTGTCCCCCAGCCGCCGATGGTCCACTCACCTGCCGGTTTCCAGCCTTTCAGGCGCTGGCGCAGCGCAGCAAGCACCACCATCTGGAACGAAATGTAGATACCGATAACGGCAAACGCGGTAATGCGCGACAGATTATCGGGCTGGAAATAGACCCAGACACAAATGATCACCGGCAGTAAGCAACTGACCACCATGGCATTATCCGGAACACCATTTTTAGAGATCCTGGACATCCACTCGCTTCCCGGCAGCATTCTGTCTCGGGAGAAGGAGAAGATCAGGCGGCTCAGCGCAGCCTGAAGGGACAGGATACAGGACAGCATGGCGATAATCGCGACGATGATAAAGACAGTCGCGCCGGTTTCCCCCAGGGCCTCGTTGAGAATAGCCGGGATCGGATCGGCCGTTTTACCGTTCACAATACTGACCAGATTCGGCGAAGCCAGCAGATACCCCATCACTGAAATGATGGCCGAGATAGCACCGAACACGATGCTCAGGATCATCGCAACCGGGATTTTTTTACTTGGATTCTTCACCTCTTCCGCCACGTTGCCGCAGGCTTCAAAGCCAAAGAACATGAACAAGCCCATCAGCGCGGCGGACATAAAGGCGGTGGAGTAGCTTCCGTCCTGGGCCAGCACGCCCATTGAATCAAAAATTACCGAGAATGGCTGTGAACGGTGGAAAATCAGCAGATAAATCCCCAGCGCAATCACACTGACAATCTCACACCAGAAGCCAATTTTGGCGACCCGGGCAAGATTCTTCGTCCCGGACATATTCACCGCCATCATCAACAGCAGCAGCACCACGGACGTCAGCAGCATGGTGGCCGGCGTCTGACCATAGTGGAACAGCGACTCGACGAAGGTTGAGGTGTATTCCGCGATCGAGGTGATGGTCACCACCAGCGCCCACAGGTAAATCCAGGCCGCGATCCACGCATATTTTTTCCCCCATAACCGTCTGGCCCAGGGATACAGCCCTCCGGTAATCGGATACTGAGAGGCCACCTCGCCAAACACCAGCGCCACCAGAAGCTGCCCGCAGGCGACGATTAAAATCCACCATACCGCCGGAGGCCCTGCCAGCGTCACGGCAAGCGCAAACAGCGAATACACGGCGGTGAGCGGCGACAGGTAGGTAAAACCCAGCGCAAAGTTAGAGATAAGACCGATCGATCGGTTGAACTGCTCTTTGCCATCTTTTTGAAAATTATCGTTTTTATTATCAGGTATCTGTTCCATATCTCTTTCTCTTTTGTGGAATAGTCACAGGGGTGAACGATTAATGTATAAAAGATATTAAGTTATATGTATAGTGATTTTGTATTGTTTTTGTTAAAACAAATCACTCTTTTCTTTAATAGTGAGTTAAATCACGCTGCGCCGTGAACCGGCATTGAAGTGGGGAAAAGCATTTTAAGAGCAAGAATCGCTGCTGTTCAGCAACATTTTTGCAATATAATAGCGTGATGTTAAACGCTGAACCTGAACAGGTGCCTGATGGAAATTGATCTCGATAATCTGGTCTTTGATGGACTGGATGAAGCGCAAGAGCGCAATGCGGAACGTCTGGAAGATGCAGACAAAAAAGCGCAGGAAATTATTGCGGATAATGACTGTGGCGATGCCTGCAAAATCTAATTTCTGAACCGGTGTGATGCCGGTTTTTTTTACCTCCTGGCTACACTCCCTCCCTTATCTATATACCCCATCGCGTTTACCCATTGTTAACACCTCTTTTACTAATAACATTTTGTAAATAGATAAGAATTTTTTCTTATTTTGAGTCGTCCATAAGTTATGGGAGCGTAAAAAGCACAAACCAATAACTACAGGGATTTCATTTAATGATGGCAACGAAAATTTACCGCGCTAAAAAAACATTACTGGCACTGAGCGTACTGCTCGCTTCGGGCATCATTGCGTCACAGGCTCAGGCCGACCAGTTGGCTGATATCAAAGCCGCTGGCGTAGTGAAAGTCGCGACGTTCGACGCTAACCCACCGTTTGGCTCTATCGATGCGAAAACGCACAAAATTGTCGGGTACGACGTCGATTTTGCCGAAGCGCTGGCAAAATCCCTCGGAGTAAAACTGGAACTGGTGGCGACCAATCCGGCCAACCGCATTCCGCTGCTGCAATCCGGTAAAGCCGATTTAATCGTCGCGGATATCACGATTACGCCGGAGCGGGCGCAGGTCATTGATTTCTCGGCCCCCTATTTTATCACCGGGCAGCAGTTCCTGGTACCCGCCAAATCCCCGGACAAACTTGATGATTACAGCAAGGCACGCATCGGCGCGGTGAAAGGCACCACCGGTGAGCAAGCGCTACATCAGCGCTTCCCGCAGTCACGCGTGCTGGCCTACGACGATATTCCGCTGGCACTGACTGCGCTACGTAACGGCAATGTTCAGGCCATCACTCAGGACAGTACCATTCTGGCGGGCCTGTTAGGCGGCGCACCGGATAAAGCGGATTTTAAAATTTTGCCTGACCTGCTGAGCAAAGAAGAGATCGGCGTGGGGGTGAAAAAAGGGGAAACAGCGTTGTTGCACGCGGTGAATAACGAGCTGCTAAGACTTGAATCGACCGGTCAGGCGGCCAAAATCTATGATGTGTGGTTTGGACCGGAAACCAAAAACCCGCAGCCCCGCGCCTTTAAAATAGAAGCGAAGTAATATGTTCTCAGGTTTGTTTCCTCGATCCGCAGCGCCCGCTGCGGATTTTACGCAGCTGCGTCAGGCGCGGGTTGAACTACGCAATGTCCATAAACAGTATGACGCACACACGGTGTTAAACGACGTCAGCCTGTCGGTAGAGCCTGGAGAAGTGGTCACTATACTGGGGCCTTCCGGCTCCGGAAAATCCACGCTTATTCGCCTGATCAATCAGCTTGAGTCCCTCAGCGGGGGCGATATTTTCATTGATGATAAACCGATTGGCCAGCTGCGCGGCGCAGCCTTGCGTCAGTTACGCAGCCGTATTGGCTTTGTGTTTCAGCAGTTCAATCTTTACGCGCATCTGTCGGCACAGCAGAATATCTCGTTAGCGCTGGAACAGGTTCACGGCTGGAATAAAACGGATGCGAAACGACGGGCGCTTGAGCTACTCGATCAAGTTGGACTGGGTGAGAAAGCCGGGGCCTACGCCGCGCAGCTTTCCGGCGGGCAGCAGCAGCGCGTCGCCATCGCCCGCGCTCTGGCCTCCTCCCCGCAAATCATCCTGTTTGATGAACCGACCTCCGCGCTGGATCCCGAAATGATTGGCGAAGTGTTGCAGGTGATGAAAAACCTTGCCCATAGCGGCATCACCATGATTGTCGTCACCCATGAAATGCATTTCGCCCGCGAGATTGCCGATCGGGTAGTTTTCATCGATGGCGGTGACATTCTCGAAGTGGCGCCACCCGAGGCATTCTTCACTCATCCACAGCACCCCAGAACCCGGCGTTTCCTGAAAAAAGTGCTCGACCCGTTACACCAGGAGTCATCGTTATAATGCATGCAATGGACTGGCAGGGAGTGCTGAGCGGGCAACCTCTGCAATGGATAATGTCAGGTTTTCTGACCACGCTATGGGTAACGCTGGCGGGGAGTGTTCTCGCCACAGTACTGGCCATCCTGCTGCTCGGCCTACGCCTTTCGGGTCATCGCATCGCCAGTGCCGTAGTCAGCGCGTGGGTGTCTGTTTTTCGCAACACGCCGTTGCTGGTGCAACTGATGTTCTGGTATTTCGCCGCATGGAACCTGCTTCCCCGGGGTTTTATTATATTCGTTAATGCGGAGCATCCGTGGTCCATTCTGCCTGGTGATGTCTGGTGGTTAACGCCGGAGTTCCTCTGCTCGGCCTGGGGACTCGGGGTTTTCACTTCCGCGTTTTTGGTTGAGGAAATCGCCTCAGGTTTACAGGCGGTGTCCAACGGACAGCGGGAAGCCGCCGTGGCGCAAGGGTTTTCAACCTGGGCAACCTTACGCCATATTCTGCTCCCTCAGGGGCTGGCGAACGCCTGGCAGCCGATAGTTGGGCAGTATCTCAATTTAATGAAACTCTCTTCGCTTGCCAGCGGTATCGGCTTCGCTGAACTGACCTACCAGGTGCGGCAAATCGAGAGCTATAACGCCCACGCGCTGGAAGCCTTTGCCGTCGGAACCGCGCTCTATCTGCTGACCGGAATTGTGATGGGGACGCTGCTGACGCGACTTGGTCCAGGGCCCGTATCCGCGAAGCAAGTCGCGGTGAAAACCCGTGGCTTTAACATCAGGAGTCCCCAGCATGATCGCTAATATTTCGGTCATTACCGACAACCTGGATTATCTCCTGTGGGGGCGTATAGCCGAGGGTCAGCCAGGCGGCGTTCTGCTTACGTTACTGATGGCAATGGGTGCGGCGGTTCTGGCGCTACCCACCGGGATAACACTCGCCTGCTGTGCCTGGCGATTCCCGGGCGTCGTGCGCAAAGGGCTGTTTATCTGGGCGGAGTTTATTCGCGGTATTCCGTTAATCTTTGTCATTTTCTGGATGTGGTATCTGCTGCCCATGCTAACAGGCAGCGATCTACCGGGTGCGGTGACCGTCACGCTGGCGCTGGCCTGGTTTACCGCGGCCTCGGTGATGCACTCCGTGTATTCTGGCTTAAACGCGCTGCCCGTCGGCCAGTATGAGGCGACGGTGGTTCAGGGATTTCGCCCGTCCCAGGCGCTATGGCTGATTTTACTGCCGCAGGTGCTGCGTAACATCCTGCCATCGCTCACCGGGATCTTTATTGGTTTACTGAAGGATACGTCGCTGGCGTTTATCGTCAACGTCCCTGAACTGACGACGGTTGCCGGTCAGGTAAACAGCCGGGTCCAAATCTACCCGGCAGCGATTTTTGTCTTTACCGGGTTGGTCTACTACCTGCTGTGTTTTGGTCTGGAAAAAGTCGCCCGACGTCAGTTCGCGCTAAAATAACGTCACTGCTCAACAGGCCACAAACTGGTGGTCGTCGTTGAGCCGGTATTTCACTCCAGCGCGGATATTGTTTTCCCCCTCGATGGCAACGGCAAACCGCATTCTCTGCCCGTCGTGATAGGCAAGTGCGGCACACCCGCCGGGACCGAGAATGACCGAATCGACCTCGCCGGTACTGGCAACGACCGCATTTTCTCCGCTGGCAATAATGTGGACGTTATCAGCGCAATTGGCGATTTTCGACTCTGCGCCAAAGCTGGCAATCTGCGTGAGATCGCCGCCACTGGCGATGCGACTTCTGTCGCCCAATGAACTGATACGCACGCGCATGCCGGTACTGGCGATACGCGTCCCGTCTCCCACACTGCTGACGCGTGTGGAGTTTCCCGCGACCGCTATTCTGCTGCGATTGCCGGAACTGCCGACATGCGTATTGTACCCAACGCTGCCAATACGCGCGCTGTACCCCGCGCTGGCAATCTGCGCAGCATACCCGGCACTGGCGATTTTAACGTTATCACCTGCGCTACCGAGACTGTCGCTATCCGTGGCACTCGCCAATTGCCTGCCGTTGTCGTCTGCCGTTTGCGGGCTGGCCAGCCGCGCCATGGCGCAAATATCCTGCTGCACAAAGCGCGATTCATCCAGCCATTTAGACCAGCCATACTCCACGAGGCTGTCCGCCCAGTCACCAAACCCCTCTCGCTCGAGCGCTCGGTGGACATCCGCATAGCTGCCGCCGTCGGGAAACGTGCGCAGAAACCAGCGGTACATCACGGGCCCGACGCGCCAGGCCCGTAAATCACTACAG
Source organism: Citrobacter sp. FP75 (assembly GCF_018342065.1). Taxonomy (GTDB): domain Bacteria; phylum Pseudomonadota; class Gammaproteobacteria; order Enterobacterales; family Enterobacteriaceae; genus Citrobacter. The sequence goes on from NZ_JAFDOE010000007.1 coordinate 22,785, forward strand.
GTAATCATCATCACTTAATGCCGGTGATAGCCATCCACCATGCACCTGAAGGTTTCGCCCGGTGTGCGTCCCGTGGTGCAGAGATAAAGATGTCCAAAAATGAAAAACAGACTCACAATCGCCAGCGCAAAGTGCGCCTGTAGCAACCAGTAACGCACACCCGGGAACAGATCGCCCACCGCCTGCGGGTAAAGCGAAAGCAAACCGGAAATCAGCAACAGCGGCAACAAACCGTACATCACGCCAACATAGGCGGCCTGCTGTAACGGGTTGAATTTTGACCGAGTGGATGCCGGGAACGGGTGCGCTTCACCCTGCATAATGCCAAACAGATAAAACCGCGTCTGTCGCAGCGCCCGTCCGACCCAGCCCTGACGTTTAATAATGTAATGATGCCCGTTACCACCGATCAGGTTAATCAGTACAAAGCTAATCCAGCACGCCAGCAGCAAGAAACCGCAGATTTCATGCACTGCGTGCAGGCTTTTCATTACCGGCGCGCTGACGGCAGAAAAATGATTTACCAGACCACTGGCCAGCAGCAGCAAAAACAGCAGCGCATTCGACCAGTGCCACAGGCGAACCGCCTTCGAATACAGATAAACCTTCTCACCGTGCCCGGCTGACGCTTTATTGGCAGAACGAAAGCGCAACATGGCGTGTAGCGCCAGCACCAGCCACATCCCCACCAGCATTAGCCCGGCAATCACCAGCCAGACGGGCCAGTAGTCGGGCTTAAACAGGGGGACGAACTGCGCAAGCTGCGCGTGAAACTGTTCGGCATTCTGCGACGCGTTCATACATTATCCTTTTTAATCAAATGTTGACCGAACCGACGATACAGATGAGGTTTCCCGGCGCCTGCAAGCTGATACTCATAAAACTTGTTTTCCCGCAGCCAGGTCTGAATCTGCGGGCTGTCTTCACGACCAAAAATCAGCGCGTGTTCCGGGCAAGCGTTCACACAGATAGGCGGGAATCCCTTCACCAGTCGTGACTCGGCGCAGAAGTCACATTTGTCGGCCACTTTAGTTTGCGGATTCAGATAGCGGACTTGATAAGGACAGGCACCTATGCAGTAACTGCAGCCAATGCAACGCGAGGCGTCAACCCGCACAATCCCGTTCTCATCTCGCCAGGAAGCGCCGGTCGGACATACCTCGATACAAGGTGCATCATCACAATGCTGGCAGGACTGGCGAAAATAGTGATACAGGGTTTCGTCGTCGTTATCCGAGACAGGAATATGAGCTATCGACAAACGGCTACCCTGGGCAGGAACATGGTTGGTTTTCCTGCACGCACGGGCGCAAATATTACAGCCGTTGCACAATGACTCATCGTGGATCATGACATAGCGAACCGCTTGCGTATTTTTGGTACTCGCTAACAGATTTTGGCCTGGGCCGGTGAAAAAAATCACCGTCCCCATGCCAATGACAAATTTTCGTCGGGTGAAGGACATCGGGTTATCCTCTAATGCTGTGACAGTGATCGTCCACACGTTCCATGACATTGACCTGAAAATTCAGGGATTCTGGTACTGCTCAACCTCAAGCCATTCACACAGGCCGTACGCTTTGCCGTAGTGCATAAAGCGCTCGCTAAACAGATAAGGTTCCGCATTCGACGCTTCCACCACGCGTATATCCGCGTAATCCGGGTGCGTTTCCATTGCCGTAAGCGCCGCGGCTATCTGCTGAGGTTCAAAGTGATACGGCGGCTGCCCGAGCATCGCGACCTTATACGGGCGAGGATACGTCCGGCAGTCAAAGCGCACCGCTTCGGCGATCGCCCGGCAGATATCGTTTTCCACCACCTGCACGCACATGTCGGCGTAGTTGGCCGTCATGGTCTGCGTCGAGTAGAAATACGTATCTTCAGCGCCCTGCACGCAGGTAATATCCGCCCCGCACGGTTGCTCACGCATCGCGTCCAGCAGCAGCGTAAGGTCGGTTTCAGGCATCGAATATGGCGGTTGCAGAAACACACTGCGCGCCACCAGCTTGCCCGACGCGGAATGCTGGCGGATAAAATCCGCCATTATCGACTCCGCAGTGACGGGTTCTTCAACCTGCGGCGCGTTACCATGCGTTATGGCTGGGTGTAAGGTCTGTAGCCACTGCCTTTTTTGGCTATCAATCTCATCGGGAAGCGTGATGCCCTCTTCCTCATTGGCAACCAGATCGTTGCTCACGTTAGTCATCTCGCGTTCCTTACGCCGGCAGCAGATTCTGCGCAGCCAGATCGGCTGCAACATCCTCAAGACCGAGGCGATTCAGGGTTTCACGCGTTGGGCAGCCGAGTTCCGGGTCCCAGCCCATTTCCTGATAGAACATCGTGAGTGACTGACGCATATCTTCCCGATCCATTTTGTCGGTCCCTTCGGTGAACACCGGGATCTTAGGATCTTTGTCGAAGACCCAGGAGCAGATAAGATCGTGTTCATTGCGCATGTCTTTGGTTTGCATCAGTTTTACCGTATAGGCGCGATGCAGGGTGAAAATACGTTCGGCGGCGAGATCCAGGCTTGCCTGCGTCGTTTCATCACCGGTCACCGCCTGGAAGAATTTCGCTTCCAGATCCAGATCCCCGCGATAGTTTCGGCTCTTCAGCGGCGAAACCGTCATCGGCCAGACCCAGTTGCACAGCGTAACGGCGTTATGCAGACAAACTTTCAGCAGCGTCCATTTAGCGTATTTGATTTTGGCGGCGTTGATCGGGGTGTAGTTTTTGGTTTCGTCGTAGGCATCCTGTGAGCCAAACAGCTCACCCGCCACCTCGCGCTGCAATTTCAACGGCAAACCAGAGCCGATGAAATTGATATGGGTATGCGCCATACAGTCACGGTTGAACATGCAGTTGGTGATCGCCCCCACCTGTGCTGAGGCTTCGTTGGCATGGTGAACCGGAAAACCAAACGGCGACCACAGTTTGTTCTTGGCGTAGCCCCAGTACTCGTCACCTAAATTCCAGCGTTCGGCAATGGCGTATGAACCATCCGCAAGATGGCTGAGTTCTCCGACGCGATGCGCCAGGCGGTAGTAGAAATCTTTAATAAAGTTAGGATCGCCGGCTTCCAGCTGATCCCAACGGATCTCAGCATATTCCTCGGTGGGCAGCACGCGCTTAAAGACACCTTTGGCGTAACAGTAGGTGAAATCACGGTGCAGTTGCCCGTAGTTACACCAAATGCCGTAGTCATCGAACAGGTTAAGGCCAACCAGATTACCCACTACGCGCCCGTCGTCTTTCTCATCAAAATCTTTCGGGCCATTAGGGAAAATGGTGGTGTGTACAAAGTTCGCCACGCAGGTGTTACCGCCGGTACTCGGTACGCCAAAGTCTTTAACGCGCGGGACATTGAGCTGGGTCATACAGCGAATCGGGCATGAGTGACAGCCGCTCATTTTGACCGTGTATTTTTCAGCAACCGGTCCGAGATCGAACACTGATTTGTAGGTACGAAAGCCGACAGTATTCTGGTTGCCGGGCGGGATTTCCCCCGTTTCAATCGGGCCACCTTCCGCCGCGCCCCAGAACAGTCCTTTACGCGCCGTCCAGCGTGAGTTCGGAGATGAGTATTCGGCCCACGCCTGAGGCGTACTCGGTACAACGTGGTTGTTGTTAGCCCCGATAAGCTCGGTCATCATGTAGTCGTTCAGCCGCTTCATCTCTTTGCGGTCCGCGATGTTGACCCCTTTTGTCCCTTCGACCGCAATGGCCTTCAGGTTCTTCGAGCCCATCACCGCACCGGTGCCAGCGCCACCGCTGTGGTTACGGCTGTTGATCATACAAGAGAGCGGTACCAAGTTTTCTCCCGCCTGACCAATAGCGGTGACGCAGGTTTCCGGGCTGGTGATGCGGCAAATCTCTTCGGTTGTCGCGCGCGTCCCCTTGCCCCAGAGGAAGTCCGCTTTCTCGATACTCACCTGGTCATCTTTAATCTTGATCCACACAGGCGACGCCGCTTTACCTTCAATCACAATGGCGTCATAGCCGGCAAATTTCATTTGCGCTGCGAAGAAGCCGCCCATGTGGGCATCAACCACTAAATTACCTTTGGTAAAGGTCGATAATGAGGTGATATTGACGCGTGAACTGCAGGGAGCGCCCGAACCGGTGAGGGGGCCGGTGGCGAACACCAGTTTATTACCTTCATCAAAAGGTTTGGTGCCAGGCGGAACTTCGTCGTACATAATTTTATAACCAAAGCCCATCCCGCCGACAAATTTTTTAAATTTACTGGAATCTTCCAGGGTGATATTACCCGTAGTGAGATTGACCCGTAAAATATTACCTGTCCAACCATTAGCCATCATGTTTTCCTTTGCAAGAAGGTTTAATAGATATACCCGTCATTTTGCTGGCAGTGTTTCTCTGCAAAACTGCGATATTTTTGGCAATTAATGACGCGTATCAGGCAAGCCTGCGATCCATCAAACGGTAATCTCTTTCCACTCGATAATTTTTAATGCTCCAGTCGGACAAGCATTGGCGCATTCCCCACACAAAACGCATTTTGAGGACTTTTGGGTTTCGGTATTAACGGTCGCCATCATCCATGGACAGGCGGTGGTGCACGCGCTACAGCCGATACAGCGCTTGTGATCCACTGCAATACAGCCGTCTTCCTGTTTCCAGGTAATGGCACCGATCGGGCAGACATTCATACATTGCGGATCTTTGCACTGACGGCAGGTGTCGGCGGTATAATTTAAGTCACCATACAGTCCGCCACCGGAACCGACACCGTTGTCGCCAAAGAAGAAATTGCGATGAATTTTGATCCGGGAAAAAAAGGTGCCAACGGCGCCATCGTTATAATTCGTACAGGAAATTTCGCAGCGGTGGCACCCTGTGCAGCGTGCCCGTTGGGTCACCAGCACCCCTTTCGGCGTGTTAATCAACCCGACGGTGCCGCTGTCGACATCTTCCTGCTTGCAACCAAAAAGTGATAACAGCGCGGGGGCAATGGTTAAACCTGCCAGGCCCTTTCCTGATATCCGCAGAAATTCAAGTCGCGTTAAACCACAATCTAATAATGGACGATCAACCTGGTTCATTTATTTCGCATCCTCTTCGCAAACGCTGTAGCAGCAACACATCCAGTGCGTATTTTATTGCGCGCCGGGTAGGCCAAGGCCAAATCGGGCCATGAATGTTGCCGACAACACGTGATTATTTGCCCTAACCTGATCGCATAAATGACGGTGGTTAAACGGAATGAATCTAATCCTTTAGGGTTAGGCGGATAAATAATGTGGTTATTTACCCCCTATCACCTTGATCGTTATCAATTTAAAAACGGAAGATAAATAATAAATACGGAGTGATTTCTATTATCATTAAGAAAATTTGAAATGGTATTTCATGCATATTGCAAATATTTGTGATTACACTCCCAAATATATTTCCATACGACAACCGATATGTATTTAAATATATAGCGATATTTAGAATATTAATTACAGCGCTGAATTATAAGTATTGGAAGATTGCCATGACTGAAATAAGAGGACGGCAGATAATTTCCACCGTCCTCTCTTATGGATTAACCGGCCAATGCTTTGATAACGGTCTCAATGGCCTGTTTTTCTAACTCACTGCGCTTTACGCGCTGATTTGCGAGGGTGGTTCTCAGTACACCGGCAATGACGATATGCTTAGGCTCTTGTCCCAGATCGCGCATTTCCAGTACTACTTTACCGACGACTCTGCACATCTCGCGATACAGTTCGTCGTCTTTGGTCTGATTGCCCATAATTGCCTGCTCGTCATTGACTCAAAACAACAGCATATATCAGTCTGGCTTATTAGACAAAAAATCAATGAAAATCAAATGAATGTCATCAATCTACAGAACCTGCTGAAGACGGTTAACCAGTTCGGCCAGGCTCCCCGCCTGCATCTTTTCCATCACTCTTGCCCGATGGACTTCAACGGTACGGACCGCAATATTCATCGCGTCTGCGATTTCCCGATTCATCAACCCTTGTGCCACCAGGCTGGCCAGTTGGCGTTCCTTTGGGGTGAGCTGTTGGTAACAGGCGACAATCTCGTGACGCGAAAATGCCGCAATGGAAACCTGCTGCGCACGCTCCAGCGCGGCCTGAAGCGGCCCGGCAGAAACCGGCTTTTGCAGAAAATCGGCCGCCCCGCGTTTCATTTGCTCTACCGCCATCGGGACATCGCCATGCCCGGTGAGGAATACCACTGCCAGCGTGCTGTCGCGTCGTCGCATCTCCTCATGTACGCCTTGCCCGTCCAGCACCGGCATACGCATATCCAGCAATAACACCCCAACTTGATGCAGATTGACCTCGGCAAGGAAGGTTTCCCCCTGCTCCCAGCACCGGACCTCGTATCCCAAACTTTCCAGTAAAAAAGCACAGGCCTGGGTGACGGCAACGTCGTCATCCAGCAGATGAATGATCGCCACAACGGTCTCCTTTCTGTGTCGGCTGAAAATGTAATCGTACCGCGACGCCCGCCCGACCATCCGGGGCCAACTGATTGTTGATGCTAATCTCCCCACCGGCGTAACGAACCAGGCGCTGACAAATGACCAGCCCCAGTCCCATCCCTTCTTTACGAGTGGTCATAAAGGGTTGAAAGGCCTGATAAATCTGGGTTTCATCGATTCCTCCTGCGTTATCCTGTACCTGGATGCTGACACCATCGTCTTCATGCTCTGCGGTCAGCCACACCGTACTGGCCCCCGCCTGGGCGGCGTTCAGCACCAGATTCGCCAGTACCTGCTCCAGCAGCACGGTGGGCAGCGTCAGCGTTATGCTGCTGCCGATCGTGGTTTGCAGCGTGACGTCAGGAAATTGCTGCGCCATGCGTAATAATTGCCAGACGTGGTGGACAGCCTCACGTACGTTGATCGCCTGCCAGTCATCCGTCATCACCGGATTGCCCTGCGCCTGGCTGACCCACAGGCGCAGGTTGCGCAACGTATCAGCCCCGCGCTGCGCCTGGACGTCAATCTGTTCAAGCGCGGGTAACAGCGGATGCTGTGGATCCTGGCCGCGCAGGCGAATCAGACAGCCTTGCGCGTAGTGACGAATAGCCGAGAGCGGCTGGTTGAGTTCATGGGCAAAGCCGGACGTCATCTCTCCGAGGACACTCATCTGGCGCGCGGTTTCCAGCGCCTGCTCCTGTTTACGCAACAGCACATTGTTACGCTCCAGTTGTCTGCCGCGGCGACGCACCAACAGCATCACCCAGACGTAGTTAAGCGTGAACAGCAGCAGAACCACCGCGACGGCCCCCATTGCCAACTGATGCTGGATAAACCAGCTTTTGACATCCAGCCACAATTGACGCTGCTGCGGATGCTGGCGAACCTCACGTAGCAACGTTTCCACCTCGCGGGTCGAGGCGGGCGCTCCCCAGTGAAAAGGCGCGTTTTGGGGGGCGTTAAACAAGGCCCGGGTGACGCGATCGGCAAGTTCATCGCTAACCTCGGGCAGCGCAGCGAAAGACCAGTCAGGATAGAGCGGCGTGCTGGTCAGGCAGGGAATCGATGTCGGGTGGTTGAGCACCGCCCTAAAATCTGCTTTATGGATGAGGCCCTCTTCATCCATTTTTTCCAGCAGACACACCGGCACAATCACCGCCTGAACGGCTTTCTCACGCAATAAATACACTAACGCATCGGCGGGAAAACCGGTAAATCTCAGGCGGAGATCGCGCTCGGGGCGCAACCCCGCATCGCTGAGCGCTTTGTAACCCAGCAAATAGCCGCCAAATGCCTGGGCATCGATCGCCCCAACCGTTTTGCCGATCAGATCGTGTGCGGAGCTGATTCCGCTATCACGCCTGACCAGGATCGCACTGCCAATAACATTGCTGGCAGCTTTACCGCCCCGGGTTGAGCGTAATGATGCCAGCCAGCGAAGCGCAGAACGGTTGTTTAACTGCACAAATTGCGCGGGATTGGTCACCACAAACTGCACCGTTCCCCGGTTCACGGCATCCTGCATCTGGTGCAGATCCAGCGGTTGAATATGAAACCGTTCACCGGCGATTTGCTGGTTCAACAGAGTTTCCAGCGGCTGCCAGTGGCTCCGCGTCGAGACCTCCCCGCGCATGGCCAACACGCCAATGTTCCAGGTCTGCGACCAGGCCGTTGCGCTCATCACCCACAACGAAGCCAGCACCGTCAGATACCTTACTACTTTACATCCCACGCCATTATCCCTGTCATTTATGTTGTTTTAGATCAACAACAAGCCGGGTATGTGGTTAACCACAATAGAGCTGCCCCCGCCACGATTTTTACACTGTAAATCATCAAGATTCTTTATTCATCACACGCAAACCAACGGCGTGACCAATGTTTCGTTGTTGCATCGTGACGGGAGAAAATATGGACAGCAGTAAACGGCAGTTTCTCCAGCAACTGGGCGTTCTGACCGCGGGCGCATCCCTGGTTCCCCTGGCTCAGGCCCAATTTCCCTTCTCGCCCGAACGCCATGAAGGTTCGCGTCAGCATCGCTATGGCATGCTGATTGATCTGAGACGGTGTATCGGCTGTCAGGCCTGCACCGTCAGTTGCGCCATTGAAAACCAGACACCTCAGGGCGCGTTTCGTACCAACGTCAACCAATATCAGGTGCAGCTTGAAGGCCAGCAAAGCGTCACCAACGTCCTGCTACCGCGCCTGTGTAACCATTGCGATAACCCGCCCTGTGTTCCCGTTTGTCCGGTACAGGCCACCTTCCAGCGTGAAGATGGCATTGTCGTGGTCGACAACACGCGCTGTGTGGGCTGCGCCTACTGCGTACAAGCCTGTCCGTACGATGCGCGGTTTATTAACCATGAAACGCAAACCGCCGACAAATGCACGTTTTGCGTACACCGCCTGGAAGCTGGACTGCTTCCAGCCTGCGTGGAGTCCTGCGTTGGCGGCGCGCGCATCATTGGCGATCTGAAAGATCCGCGCAGCCGGATTTCGCAGATGCTGCACGAACATCACGACGACATCAAGGTCCTGAAACCGGAAAGCGGTACTTCGCCTCACGTGTTCTATCTGGGGCTGGATGACGCCTTTGTCACCCCGTTGATGGGACGTGCTCAACCCGCTCTGTGGCAGGAGGTTTAAATGACCCATTCATTGATTATCGAAGAGGTGCTGGCCCATCCGCAGGAGGTAAGCTGGTTGCCCTGGGCGGTACAGTATTTCTTTTTCATCGGCATTGCCGCCTGCGCCGCGCTGTTCGCCTGCGTGCTGCACTGGCGTCAAAAAGCGCGACCGCAGCTAGAAAACCTGACGCTGCTCATCGCCCTGACCTGTGCCATCACCGCCCCCCTGGCACTGACGGCGGATCTGCACCAGACCGCACGCGTCTGGCATTTCTACGCCTGGCCGACACCGTGGTCATGGATGCCGTGGGGGGCACTGTTTTTACCGCTGTTCACCGGATTCCTTGGGCTGTGGTTTCTCGCCCAACACGTCAAACAGTTTACACATAAAAGTTACAGCGTCACCAAATGGTTAGCCGTTGGCAGCGCGATCTCAGCCATCGGATTATTGGTGTATACCGGTCGCGAAGTCTCAGTCGTTCAGGCTCGTCCCATCTGGTTCAGCTACGCCTTCCCGCTGGCGATGTTCCTCAGCGCACTGCAAACCTTCCTGGCCTTGCTTATCGCCAGCGTAAAAAGCGAGAGCGCACTGCCGCGCAAACTGGCATGGGGGCAGATTGCGACGTTGATCATATTGGCAATCGTGATGGCGGTGTGGGTAAGCGGCAATACGCTTTCTGGCTCAGCTATCCGCCAGTGGCTGGATGTCGCCGCTTCTGCACGGCACTACGCCACCGGTTGGGTGATGCTATGGGCTGTCTCTCTGGGCCTTTGCGGGTGGGTAATACGTCACCCATCGTCACTACCGCTGCGCATTGCACTGGCGTTGGGCGCCATGGCGCTGTGCTGGCTGATGCGCTGGACGTTACTGATCCAGGCGCAAACCGTGCCGAAATTTAACGCGCAATTTAATCCTTACACCCTGCCCGGCGGCACCGATGGCTGGCTGGCCATTGTGGGCACCTTTGGCCTGTGGATTGCGCTCATAATTATTGTTCGTGAAGCCCTGAACGCGATCGCAAGGAGAATGCAACATGGCTAATTTAACCCGTCGTCAGTGGCTTAAAGTCGGTCTGGCCGTAGGTGGCATGGTGACCTTTGGCCTGAGTTATCGGGATGTCGCGAAGCGCGCAATTGACGGCCTGCTGGATGGCTCCTCGGGAAAAATCACCCGCGATCACATCTTCGGTAATGCGCTGATCCCCGAAGCCAACGCCCAGCCGCGCTGGCAGCAAAACCCGCAGCAGGTTGTCTCTATGACCCAGTGCTTCGGCTGCTGGACCCAGTGTGGTGTGCGGGTACGCGTCGACAGTGAAAAGGACAAAGTGCTGCGCATTGCGGGCAACCCGTATCATCCGTTGTCGCATGAACATCATATTGATTCGTCGGTTCCGTTTGCCACGGCAATGGAACAGCTGGCGGGTGAATCGGGTCTTGACGCGCGTTCCACTGCCTGCGCCCGTGGCGCAACCTTACTTGAAGGGCTGTACAGCCCGCTGCGTATTCTGGAACCGATGAAGCGTGTCGGTAAACGCGGAGAGGGAAAATGGCAGCGCATCAGCTTCGAACAACTGATCAAAGAGGTGGTAGAAGGCGGCGATCTGTTTGGCGAGGGTCACGTTGATGGCCTGCGGGCAATCCACGATCCCACGACCCCGATAGATGCCAGCCACCCCGGCTTTGGCCCAAAATCCAATCAGCTGTTGGTCACTAATACCAGCGACGAAGGACGCGATACGTTTATCCGCCGCTTTGCGTTGAACAGTTTCGGCAGCAAAAACTTTGGCGCACACGGCGCATATTGTGGGCTGGCTTACCGGGCCGGCTCCGGCGCGCTAATGGGCGATCTGGATAAAAACACCCACGTAAAACCCGACTGGGACAACGTCGAGTTTGCGCTGTTTATGGGCACATCTCCGGCGCAGTCCGGCAACCCGTTTAAGCGCCAGGCTCGCCAGCTCGCCAGCGCCCGTTTGCGCGATGACTTCCAGTATGTCGTGGTGGCGCCCGCCCTGCCGTTAACCACGGTGCTGGCAGACGATCGCGGGCACTGGCAACCCGTGAACCCGGGGAGCGACTCGACACTGGCGATGGGGATGATCCGCTGGATCATCGAAAAACAGCGTTACAATGCTGATTACCTTGCTATCCCTGGCGTGCAGGCCATGCACCAGGCCGGAGAAAAAAGCTGGACCAACGCCACGCATCTGGTGATTACCGATGAGATCCCAACGCTTGCCGGGCAGCATCTCACGCTCGCACATCTGAACACCGGCGCGGCCAGTGAACCGCTGGTCATCAACGAAGCGGGCGAAATGGTGGCTGCCAGCAGCTGTCAACGCGCACAGCTGTTGGTGACCCACTCTGTCACGCTGGCTGACGGACAGACCGTGACGGTCAAAAGTGGATTCCAGAGGCTGAAAGAGTCAGCCGAAAAGCTGTCACTGGCACAGTACAGCCAGCAGTGCGGCGTGTCGGAGGCCAAAATAGGCGCACTGGCGGACGCCTTTACCCGCCACGGGCGTAAAGCCGCGGTGATCACCCACGGCGGGATGATGGCGGGCAACGGATTTTACAACGCCTGGGCGGTGATGATGCTCAATGCGCTGATTGGCAACCTCAGTCTTGAAGGCGGCGTGTTTGTGGGCGGCGGTAAGTTCAACGGCGCCACCGACGGGCCGCGCTACAATATGGACGGCTTCGCCGGAAAGGTGAAACCTAAAGGCTTAAGCATCGCACGCAGTAAAACCGCCTATGAATCTTCTGAAGAGTACCGTAATAAAGTGGCCGCCGGACAATCGCCCTTCCCGGCGAAAGCCCCGTGGTATCCGTTTGTCGCCGGGCAACTGACCGAACTCCTCGTCTCAGCGCTCGAAGGCTATCCGTACCCGCTAAAAGCCTGGATCTCCAACATGACCAACCCGTTCTACGGCATTGCAGGGTTGCGCGGGGTGGCGGAAGAAAAGCTCAAGGATCCAGCGCGTCTGCCGCTGTTTATCGCCATTGACGCTTTTATGAACGAAACCACCGCACTGGCGGATTACATTGTTCCGGACACCCATAATTTCGAAAGCTGGGGGTTCAGCGCACCGTGGGCAGGTGTCGCCAGCAAAGCCACTACCGCTCGCTGGCCTGTGGTCGCACCCGCCACCAGCAGGACCGCAGACGGCCAGCCGGTATCAATGGAGTCGTTCTGCATCGCGGTGGCAAAACGCATCGGGCTGCCGGGCTTTGGCGACAACGCCATTACCGACCCGCAAGGCAATCTCTACCCGCTGAACCGCGCGGAAGATTACTACCTGCGGCTGGCTGCCAACATTGCGTTTATGGGTAAAGCACCGGTCGCCGAAGCCTCGCCGGAAGATATCTCGCTGACCGGCGTGACGCGGATCCTGCCGGTCATCACCCAAACGCTGAAAGCCGACGAAATCCGTCGTGTGGCATTTATCTACTCACGCGGCGGGCGTTTTGCGCCAGACAACAGCGGGCGGGTTGATAACCGCGTCGGTAATGCGTGGGAAAAGCCGCTACAAATCTGGAACGCGGATGTCGCCGCGCACCGTCATGCCATCACTGGCGAGCGCTACAGCGGCTGTCCGGCCTGGTACCCTTCACGCCTGTCTGACGGGCGATCCGTAGACGATCTGTTTCCGCCGCAGAAGTGGCCGCTGAAGATGATCTCCTTTAAATCCAATACCATGTCCAGCGCATCGGCGGTGATCCCGCGTTTGCACCATCTCAAACCGGTGAATCTGGTGGCGCTCAATCCGCAGGACGGCGCACGCTATGGCGTGTCGCACGGCGATACAATACGTATCACCACGCCGGGTGGACAAGCGCAGGCGCAGGTCAGCCTGCTCAACGGCGTCATGCCGGGCGTCATCGCGATTGAACATGGCTACGGGCATAAAGAAATGGGGGCGGCACGGCACACGCTTGACGGAGAACCGATGGCATTTGATGAAAAAATAAAGTCGGGGATTAATATAAACGATCTGGGTTTTGCCGACCCAACGCGTCAGGTCGCGAATACCTGGCTGGACTGGGTGTCGGGCGCGGCGGTGCGTCAGGGACTGCCTGCCAGGATTGAACGGGTGTAATAATAAATGGTGCCGGATTTCATATCCGGCACCATTACCATCAGTTATTTACCGGGATCACCGCGCCTTTATACTTGGTGCGGATCCAGTCCTGGATTTCTTTTGAGTGCAGCGCATCAACCAGCGCCACAATATCCTTTTTCTTCTCGTCACCGCGATGCACGGTAATGATGTTGGCATACGGATTGTTTTCGCCGCTTTCGACAGCTATCGGATCTTTCACCGGATCCAGTCCGGCATCAATGGCATAGTTGGCGTTAATCACCACCGCATCGCCTTCATCGTTGTTATACATCTGCGGCAACAGCGCAGCTTCAACGTTAGGCAGGAACTTCAGCTTTTTCGGGTTCTCCACGATGTCGCTGATGCGCGCGGTGACTTTATCGACGCCAGGCTTAAGCTTAATCACACCCTCTTTTTCAAAAATCGACAAAATACGTCCTTCTTCTGAAACCGCATCACGCATGATCACCTTTCCGCCTTCCGGCAGGTCCTGCAGCGATTTCACCTTTTTTGAATAGATACCAATCGGCTCAATATGAATCGCCCCGGCGCTGACGAAATCATAGGTTTTGTCACCCGCATGATCTTTCAGCACGCTGTTCAGGTACGGAATATGCTGGAAGTAGTTGGCGTCAATCTCACGGCCCGCCAGCGCGGTGTTGGGCAGAATGTAGTCCTGAAACGGTTTAATCTCCAGTTCGATCCCCTGCTTCGCCAGAATCGGTTTCGCCTGTTCGAGAATTTCAGCGTGCGGCACGTTGGACGCGCCAACGGTCAGAGTGTCAGCCCAGGAGGCAAAGCTCAATGCGCTTAACGTGGCTGCGGCGAGTAATGTCAGTGTCTTTTTCATGATAATGGTTTCCGTATTTTATTAGCGTTTATCTAACAGAGAGGTGATCACATCGCCGCAAAACTGGATGATGAAGACAATGACAAGAATGGTCACCGTCGCCACCAGCGTGACGTCGCTGTGGTTGCGCTGGAATCCTTCCAGATAAGCCAAATTCCCTAAACCACCGGCACCAATCACCCCCGCCATTGCGCTGTAGCTAACCAGTGCAATCAGCGTCACGGTGATCCCGGACACCAGAGCGGGTGATGATTCCGGCAGTAAAACCCGAAAAATAAGCGTGCTCAGCCGCGCGCCCATTGAACGGCTCGCTTCAATCACGCCTTTGTCCACTTCACGCAGGGCGATTTCGACCAGCCGGGCATAGAACGGTGCTGCCCCAACAATCAGCGCGGGCAGCGCGGCGTTGGCGCCGAGAATGGTGCCAACCAGCGTTTTGGTAAACGGGATCAGCAGCACGATCAAAATGATGAACGGGATCGAGCGGAAAATATTCACGATAAGCCCGATGGCGCTGTACAGCGCGCGGTTTTGAAACAAGCCGCCGCGCGCGGTCAAAAATAACGCCAGCCCGAGGGCAATACCCAGAACAAAGGTCGCTACGCCGGAAAGCGCCGTCATGTAGAGCGTCTCCTGCGTTGCAGCAAACAGTTGGTCCCATCTCAGATGGGGAAACAGGGAATCAGCCATATTGGATAACCTCGCCGTCAATGTCGCTGTGGCGCAGATCGGCCAGAATATTATTGAGTTGTTCTTCCGTGGCCACCACATGTACCCACAGTTGACCAAACGCGCCGTGGGCGGTCTGCGTCATCTTGCCGTGCAGAATGTTAAACGGCAGGCCATAACGCAGGGTCAGCTCCCCAACCACCGGTCTATGCGTACGCTGTCCGGTAAACGTTAACTTGATCACCACGCCGCCCAACTCGCTTGCCAGCTGCGGGTTAAACTCATCTTCCTCGGCATACTGACTTACCTGACGGACAAACTGACGGGTGATCACCTGCTGCGGATGGGTAAACACACTGAGCACATCGCCCTCTTCAACCACCTTGCCGCTTTCCATTACCGCCACGCGATCGCAAATTTTGCGTACCACGTGCATCTCATGGGTAATCAACACAATGGTTAATTTGAAACGACGGTTAATATCGAGCAGCAAATCGAGGATCTGATCGGTGGTTTGCGGATCCAGCGCGGAGGTCGCTTCGTCGCACAACAGCACGTCCGGATTATTCGCCAGCGCGCGGGCAATCCCAACGCGCTGTTTTTGCCCGCCGCTGAGCTGCGACGGATAAGCGTTTTCACGCCCCTCCAGCCCAACCAGCACAATCAGTTCGGCCACGCGTGCCTTAATTTTTGCTTTTGGCGCACCGGCGATTTGCATTGAGAAAGCGATGTTTTCACTGACGGTCCGCGACCACAGCAAGTTAAAATGCTGAAACACCATGCTGATTTTCAGCCGGGCCTGGCGCAACGATTCCCCGCGCGCCGCAGAGATATCGTGACCATTAATGGTCACGCTGCCGGATGTTGGCTGTTCGAGGCCATTCAACAGGCGAATCAGGGTGCTTTTACCGGCACCGCTGTAGCCAATAATTCCGTAAATCTGTCCCTGCTCAACCGTCAAGTTGACGTTATCGACAGCGGTAATAGCAAGCCTGCCTGGCGTAAACACTTTCGAAATATTTTTCAGGACAATCATGTCGTTTGGGTATCCGCTGCTGCCTGTCGTTACTCTGCTAAGATTTTTTATTTAGCAGTATGGATGTCCAAACGAGTGTAATCAGGGGAATAGGTTTTTGATATGAATTAAAAAGAATTTTATATAACTATTTGATATATGCGAATTGCGTAAAACGCTCACCAGTTTCACGCTCTTATCCGTCCGGGGGATAAGAGAAAAACTTCTGACATTTTTGCTCACTGTTTTTTTTCGGCTCATCCCTCTCTATTAACAACTGAATCGAGCAAGCCAACGCCTTCAAACTGAGATATTGAAAGTTGCAATACTAATATATGACTGTCATCACAAGATATCGCTCGCCAATTGTAAATAGATAAGAATAAATAACATATCAACCGTTTTTTATTGTTCCCAATGATTTGGTTTTGCTTCCGGTTTACAGCATGATCTGTGATTCATTTCACCACATGTCAACATTGCTATAAATATAATTCAGCAAAATATACGGAGGCTTTAATGTTTAAAGAAGAAAGGCGTACCACTATCCTTAATTTACTTATCAAAGATCATAGTGTCAGCGTGAGTAAGCTCGCCGTTCTTTTTAATGTTAGCCAGGAGACCATTCGTTCAGATCTTTGTTATTTTCAGAAAACAGGAATGCTTTTGCGTTGTTACGGTGGTGGCATTGTCAATCGTCACACATTAAGCAAATTGATTACAGAAAATAAGTTAGACATTTCCAGAACAATTGCCAATCCGGTAAACAAAGATTTTCGATTACACAAAGAAGGCAAAAAAATGTCGGGAAAAGTTTGTATTTTAGGTTCATTTAACATTGATGTATCAGCCACTGTCCCCTGGCTTCCTCAAAGCGGTGAATCGATCCTCGCAAGCCAGTTTGGTTTTTATCCAGGGGGTAAAGGTGCTAATCAGGCATTGGCCGCAAATAATGCTGACGCCGATGTCCATTTCATTTTTAAGGTAGGCACAGATCAGTTTAGCTCTTTTGCCCTTAATCATATTATTCAGTCTGGTATAAATTCATATTGCGCTTATCAAACTGATGATGCTCCCACCGGGAGTGCATTGATTTATGTTTCAGAGCAGGACGGCGATAATATTATTGCTATCTACCCTGGCGCCAATATGATGCTAACCAGGCAAGAAATTAATGAACAGCAAGGCTATATATCTGAAGCTGACGTTCTGCTAATGCAACTGGAGACAAATATCGATGCTATTGATGAATTTGTTCAATTGGGTAAGTTAGCAAACAAGACAATTATTTTGAATCCTGCACCTTATACCAAAAATGTTAGCCGCTTATTGCCTTCGATAGATATTCTGACACCTAACGAAACAGAAGCTTCATTTTTATCTGGCATTACAATTTCAAATATTGATGATGCAAAAAAAGCAGGAAGTATCATTCTGCAATCCGGGGTTAAAAAAGTCATTATTACGCTGGGTGCACAGGGTTCATTACTGTGTGAAAGTAGCCGTACTCTGTTTGTTCCTGCCTGGAGTGCAGTTGTTAAAGATGCGGCCGGTGCGGGTGATGCATTTAATGGTGCACTGGCCACTTCCCTCGCCCGAAAATCGGATCTTGTATCAGCGATTCAGTATGCCTCAGCCTTTGCGTCGCTGGCTGTAGAGCAAGAAGGCGCATCAAGCATGCCTCAGCATGAGCAGGTTCTGCACCGGATGCGTACGCAATCACACAACATTGTTAATATCAAATAACAGGATATCAGTATGAATGTTTTATTTATCGGTGAGTCATGGCATATTCATATGATTCATTCAAAAGGTTACGATAGTTTTACATCCAGCAAATATGAAGAAGGCGCTGACTACCTCTTGTCCTGTCTGCGAGGAGAAAACATTACCATTGATTATATGCCTGCTCATATTGTGCAAACCCGCTTCCCACAAACAGTGGAAGAACTGGAGATATACGACGCAATTGTTATTAGTGATATTGGTAGTAATACTTTTTTATTACAAAACAAAACGTTTTATAAGATGGATATAATCCCTAATGCTTTATCCCTTATAAAAAAATATGTTTCTAAAGGCGGTGGCCTGTTAATGATTGGTGGATACCTTTCTTTTACCGGCATTGAGGCTAAAGCCAATTATAAAAACACTTTACTGGCCGACATTTTACCAGTAGAAATGCTCGATCACGACGATCGCGTTGAAATCCCTGAAGGATGCTGCCCTGTCATTACAGATGAGCAACACATAATTACCAAAGACATGCAACAATGGCCACCATTGCTAGGTTATAACAAATTGAAAGCTAGAGAAAACAGTAAAACCCTTGTCAAAATAAATGACGACCCATTATTAGTATTGGGTAAATACGACAACGGAAAAGTATGCTGTTTTGCCAGCGATTGCGCACCTCATTGGGGCAGCCCACAATTTATGCAGTGGGAGCATTATACCTCATTTTGGTACAATATTCTGCAGTCAATTAAAAAATAGCACCCTATCTGCAGGTAAGCACCCTCTTACCTGCTCGATTCTATCGTTATTGGTTAATAATATGAAAGAAAACTATAAATATGGTGAAATGTTTTGTGATGGGATATTGACCAGCTATCGCATCTATGGCGACCCGGCATCGCCATTAATGCCGCTAATTATTTTACACGGCGGTCCATCAGGCGGCTTTGACTATCTTTTAAATTATCATGCGTTATCCGATGATGGTCGTATGATTATATTTTATGATCAATATGGCTGTGGTCGTTCAACCCACTTTCCAATGGCAAATGCCTCATTCTGGATAATTGAACGCTATCTCCTGCAACTCCAGAAATTAATCTGTCATCTCGGTATTACGCAACGCTACTCATTACTTGGACATTCCTGGGGTGGAATGTTGGCTGCAGAGCACGCGTGCTTGCAACCGGAAGGATTAGGCGGCGTCATTTATGCCAGTTCTCCAGCCAGCATCCCGCTTTGGCAAAGTGAAGTACTACGACTCTTTAAAGAACTTGCTGTGAGCACAGGTCTTGTTTGGGACGACCCCATCATGCTGGCGAGAATCTATCAGCATCCGCCAGAACAACTTGTTGCCTACTACAAAAAACATGTTTATTCCCTGTCACAAGAACCGCTGCATGTTCAGCGTTCTAATGCACAATTTGCCGCCGATCCCTCCGCTTACCATGTGCTATGGGGCGCGAATGAACTTGCGGTGAACGGTACGCTGGCACAATGGGATATTACAGATTCATTACATAAGATTCAGTGCCCCGGATTAGTGCTTCATGGTGAAAATGACCAGGCGACATTGCAGGTCGTTCAGCCGCTTATTACCCACATCTCCGACTGTCGCGCCGTCACCATCCCAGGCAGCAGCCATAACCCGCATGAAGAAAATATCCAGCCTTGCCTCACTGCGGTCCGTGAGTTTTTACGAGGCCTTGATTAACACCTCTTGAGGTTTTCACAATGAATAAAATCAAAAAGTTATCTCTTACTGATTTAGTGCTGTATGGTCTGGTATTTATGGTGCCAATCGCGCCAGTCTCTCTCTATGGCGTGGTGTATAACTTATCTCACGGCATGGTCGCACTCGTGTACATTATCGGTGCTGTCGCGATGTTTTTTACGGCGCATAGCTATTCAACATTATCAAAACACATTTCATCCTCCGGCTCGGCTTACGCCTATGCGGGTGTTTGCATCAACCCTGCGGTTGGTTTTCTTACTGGATGGATTTTGTTGTTGGATTATCTGCTATTCCCGACGCTGGTCGCCGTTCTCGGCGGTGTTGCCGTGCATGCCATTCTTCCGCAAATACCTATCTGGATTTGGCCGTTGGTTTACGTGGCAACCGGTACGGGCGTAAACTATTTAGGCATCCAGCAAACCGCAAAATTCGACAAACTGTTGGTCTTTATTCAACTCGGCATTCTGGCCATATTTGTCGTGCTGGTCCTGCGTCTGCTAATGCTGGATAGCAGTCACCTGACATTCTCTTTCAGACCTTTTTTTGATTCTCAATGGTTTACACCCGGCCTGATTGCAACCGCTATCTCAGTTGCGGCGCTCAATTTTCTGGGTTTTGATGCCATAAGTACATTAAGTGAAGAGAGTGAAGGTGGCGGTAAGGCCGTCAGCAAGGCCACGCTTCTCGCACTTATTCTTGCAACCGTGCTGTTTATTATTGTGGTGACATTTGCCGCATTCGCCACAGGTAAGATTGACAGTTTTGCCGACGGCACAGAGACAAACGAAGCTTTTTTCACTATTGCAGGTGATGTAGGCGGTATCTGGCTTAAAGTCGCATTTTCCATCATCGTAGCGTTCGTTTGCGCCGTGGGAAACATCATCACCGCGCAAACGGCAGTTTCTCGCGTTCTGTTCTCAATGGGACGAGACAAGATGTTACCCCCATTTTTGGCGCACGTGCATAGCAAAAGAAAAACACCTGACTATGCCATTTTATTCACAGGGGCCGTCACATTACTGCTGAGCTACCTGTTTTCCGGGAAAATTGAATCCATCTCAACGCTTGTTAACTTCGGTGCGCTTTTTGCCTTCTTCGTGGTGAACTTGTGCGTATTCATGCTCTATAACACCAAGATGAAAGAACACCGTCGTCTGTTTCCCCACGTCATCTCCCCTGTTCTGGGAATGGTCGTTATCGGCTATGTCTGCCTGAATATGAACATCCATGCGCTAACGTTGGGGGCTATCTGGTCCGTAATAGGGTTGGCAATTCTGTGCTACCGCAAAGTGCATAAACAGGACATCAATATCGATCTTGAAGGACGAAAACTTCTCGATTAGGGATGAAAAGGTATCTTTCGAGTCGCTATTTTTTTCTTTGTTGCGCAACACCGCCTGATGCCAGGCGGTGTTTTTGTTAACCAACCACGAACAATTTAATAAAAATTTTTGTAAAACTGCACAGATGTGTTTTGAAACACCGTTTCCATTTTCCTTTTGGATAATTTTCAGCGTATAATGCGCGCCAATTGTCTCTTGAATGGTTTCAGCACATTGACCTGTAAAACTCAACGACTACAAAACTCACCTTCCCGTTGGGCTGAAACGCAAGCACACATTCCTCTGCACGCTCTTTCGATGTCACCTATCCTTAGAGCGAGGCATCACAACTTTCGTAACTCAGGTTTAGCTTCCCATCCGTGCGCGACGGAAGCCAGATTTCCATATCCTTCTCAACTTAAAGACTAAGACTGTCATGAAAAAGACGAAAATTGTTTGCACCATCGGTCCGAAAACCGAATCCGAAGAGATGTTAACCAAAATGCTGGACGCGGGCATGAACGTCATGCGTCTGAACTTCTCCCACGGCGACTACGCAGAACATGGTCAGCGCATCAAGAACTTGCGCAACGTGATGAGCAAGACCGGCAAGAAAGCCGCCATCCTGCTTGACACCAAAGGTCCGGAAATCCGCACCATTAAACTGGAAGGCGGTAACGACGTTTCTCTGAAAGCGGGCCAGACCTTCACTTTCACTACTGACAAATCTGTCGTGGGCAACAGCGAAATCGTTGCTGTTACTTACGAAGGCTTTACTAAAGATCTGACCGTCGGCAACACCGTGCTGGTTGACGATGGCCTGATCGGCATGGAAGTTACCGCAATCGAAGGTGACAAAGTTATCTGTAAAGTGCTGAACAACGGCGACCTCGGCGAAAACAAAGGCGTTAACCTGCCGGGCGTTTCCATCGCACTGCCAGCACTGGCTGAAAAAGACAAACAAGACCTGATCTTTGGCTGCGAGCAAGGCGTTGACTTCGTTGCGGCATCCTTTATCCGTAAACGTTCTGACGTCGTTGAAATTCGTGAGCACCTGAAAGCCCACGGCGGCGAAAACATTCAGATCATCTCCAAAATCGAAAACCAGGAAGGTCTGAACAACTTCGACGAAATCCTCGAAGCGTCTGACGGCATCATGGTTGCGCGTGGCGATATGGGCGTTGAGATCCCGGTTGAAGAAGTTATCTTCGCGCAGAAGATGATTATCGAAAAATGTATCCGTGCGCGCAAAGTCGTTATCACTGCGACCCAGATGCTCGATTCCATGATCAAAAACCCACGTCCAACCCGCGCTGAAGCTGGCGACGTTGCGAACGCCATCCTCGACGGCACCGACGCAGTTATGCTGTCCGGTGAATCCGCGAAAGGTAAATACCCGCTGGAAGCTGTGACCATCATGGCCACCATCTGCGAACGTACCGACCGCGTAATGACCAGCCGCCTGGACTTCAACAACGACAGCCGCAAGCTGCGCATCACCGAGGCCGTGTGCCGTGGCGCGGTTGAAACTGCTGAAAAACTGGATGCTCCGCTGATCGTCGTAGCCACCCAGGGCGGTAAATCTGCTCGCGCAGTACGTAAATACTTCCCGGATGCTACCATTCTGGCACTGACCACCAACGAAACGACCGCGCGTCAACTGGTTCTGAGTAAAGGTGTTGTTGCACAGGTTGTTAAAGAAATCAGCTCTACCGATGATTTCTACCGTCTGGGTAAAGAAGTTGCGCTGGAAAGTGGTCTGGCACAGAAAGGCGACGTTGTGGTGATGGTTTCCGGTGCACTGGTACCGAGCGGCACCACCAACACGGCATCTGTTCACGTGCTGTAATAATTCCATCGTGAATTAATTTGCCTAAAAAGCGCCCTCGCGGCGCTTTTTTTATTTCAGTGATAGCCACTATTAATAAAAAATCAAATCGGATTTCACTATCCAATTAGAAATTATCTAAGATGAATCCGATGGAAGCTTTCTGTTTTCACTCGGATTTTTCGCCGTTTTTGCACATTTCGATGCTTCTTTGAGCGAACGATCAAAAATAAGTGCATTCGCATCAAAAAAATATTCTCAACCTAAAAAGCTTTGTGTAATACTTGTAACGCTACATGGAGATTAACTCAATCTAGAGGGTATTAATAATGAATCGTACTAAACTGGTACTGGGCGCGGTAATCCTGGGTTCTACTCTGCTGGCAGGTTGCTCCAGCAATGCTAAAATCGATCAGCTGTCTTCTGACGTTCAGACTCTGAACGCTAAAGTTGACCAGCTGAGCAACGACGTGAACGCAATGCGTTCCGACGTTCAGGCTGCTAAAGATGACGCAGCACGCGCTAACCAGCGTCTGGATAACGCAGCTACTAAATACCGTAAGTAATAGTATCTGTGTAATAAAAATGGCGCACATTGTGCGCCATTTTTTTGTCCTTCATTTCCCCTTCCCTGTTACTGCATCGCCCGCTTTTGTTCCGCCTCTGCTGGCAATTCATTCTGCGCCGACGTCACCTCTGGCCCATTGACCGCAATCGGCGTCTGTCCGGCCGTTACGGTAACCGGATAACCCGCCCGACGATACAGCGCCCTGTCCACCAGACTATGGTCTACAGCTTTACTGTCTTTGAACTGGGTAAAACCTGCAGGCAGCACATACGGCATGGTTTGTACGTTTTGCTCTTCCTCCGGTGACAATGGACGGTGTACCTCGACATAACGCATACCGTTTGGCTCGATTGAATATTTTATCGGCTCGTTAATCACTCTGACTGGCGTGCCGGTTCTGACCTGAGCAAACAGGGCTTTGATGTCCGGCGCGTTCATGCGAATACAGCCAGAACTCACACGCAGACCCACGCTATCCGGCGCGCTGGTGCCATGGATGAGGTATTCACCGTTACCGTGCGCCAGACGCAGTGCAAAGCGCCCTAACGGGTTATTGGGTCCGGCAGGTACCACCGGCGGTAATGTTATGCCGCGCTCCAGAGAGCGCTTACGAATGCCTGGCGTGGGTGTCCATGTGGGGTTAGGGATTTTCTGCCCCACCCGGGTTTCCATCACCGGGGTCTCCAGCCCCTGCAAGCCAATACCAATAGGGAAGACCTGAACAATGTTTTCTCCCGGCGGGAAGTAATACAGACGCAGCTCCGCCAGATTCACAATAATGCCTTCGCGGGGCGCATCCGGGAGCAGCAGTTGCGAGGGAATAGTGATCAGGGTTCCGGGGCTGGGGACTGGGGCAATGGTGTTATTGGCTTCGAGGATCAACATCGCAGCGGTATCAAACCGGCGGGCTATTGCCTGCAAGTTCTTATCGCCTTCCTGCACGGTGTAGGTTTGATTCTGCCCAACAAGACGACTGTTCGCCGGGGGCAAAGGATAATCGACCGCCCATGCGGCCTGTATAGCGCTGTAAGCACCGATTAGCATTAACGTAATAACAGACGCGCGTTTCATACTCACTCACCCCCCTGGCGTTATTGCCGGACGACGGCGAGCGCCCGATCCGGCCTACGAGTCACTGCGTTGCCTTACACACCCTCCTTCAAGCCAGCCTGAAAGATGACATGTTTTATCAGTTTAGCTAAGAGTTGCGGCTTTGGTGCGAATAGCCCTAATCATCGCCTCCAGCCCTTGTGAACGAGACGGTGTGAGATGCTGTGCGAGCGCCATCTTCTCAAACCACGGACGCACATCAAAATTCACAATATCTTCGGCCGTCATTCGGTCATACAAAATAAATACCACGGCAATGAGCCCTTTCACAATCGCCGCATCGCTGTCGCCGTGTAATTCAATCGTGCCGTCCGCATTCTGACGCATGACAATCCACACCTGACTCTGACAGCCCTGAATGCTATTTTTTTCGCAGCGATCGTCAGCATTTAACTCCGGCAAACGCTGACCTAATTCAATAATATACAGATATTTCTCTTCCCAGTTCGCGCAACGCAGAAAATTGCGCAACAACTTTTCTTTATCCGGTAACGCCGCCATAACGCCTCCCTGTTACCCCAGTAAATGATGAATTCGTTTAAGTCCCGTTACCAGTCGATCCACCTCTTCCTGCGTGTTGTACATGGCAATCGAGGCGCGGCACATCGCAGGGACGTTATAGTGCGCCATCAGGGGCATGGCGCAGTGGTGCCCGGTGCGCACAGCGATGCCGTAGTTATCAAGAAAGCTGCCGACATCATAGGCGTGGTGTTTGCCGAGGTTAAACGCGATGACGCCCAGGCGGCCCTGTGGGCCGTACAGCGTCAAATCCGGGACGCTGGCCAGTTGCTCAAGCGCATACCCCATCATGAACTGCTCATACTCGCTGATTTCATCAAGCCCGAGAGCACTCACATATTCAATCGCAGCGCCCAGACCAATAATCCCACCGGTGTTAGGCGTTCCGGCCTCAAAACGCCAGGGCGCTTTGGCCCACGTCGTTCCCTGGCTAAGACTGACCGTCGCTATCATCGAACCACCACCTTCCCAGGGCGGCATTTCCTGCAGCAAAGACTCTCTGGCATACAGCATGCCGATACCGGTGGGACCGTAGAGCTTATGTCCCGAGAAGACATAAAAGTCGCAATCCAGCGCCTGCACGTCCACCTTGTGGTGCATCACCGCCTGCGCGCCATCGACCAGCACTTTTGCTCCATGCTGATGCGCCAGTTCGATCATCTCTGCTAACGGGTTTTCGGTGCCCAGCACGTTGGATACGTGGGTAATCGCCAGTAGTTGGGTACGTTCGTCAAACAGGGTCGGCAGGATATCCAGTTGCAAGGTCCCATCGTCATGCAGTGGGATGACGCGTAGCTCAGCGCCCACGCGGGCGCACAGCATCTGCCATGGGACGATGTTGGCATGGTGCTCCATCTCACTAATGATGATGTTATCTCCCGCCCGCACATTGCTGGTCCCCCAACTGTTGGCCACCAGATTAATGCCTTCCGTCGTACCACGCACAAATACCAACTCTTCGGCGGAGCGGGCGTTAATAAACAGCGACACCAGCTTGCGCACATTCTCCATTTTTTCCGTTGCCTGAGCGCTTAAGGTATGAATGCCACGGTGAACCGCCGCATAGCCATGGCGGTAGAACTCGGCTTCGGCATCAATCACCTGATTCGGCTTTTGCGCACTGGCGGCGCTGTCCAGATAGGCCAGCGGCAGGCCGTTAACTTCACGCGTCAGAACAGGAAAGTCAGCCCGTACTTTTTCAATCGGAAATGTCATGCTACGCCTCCCGGCAGGCGTTGAGCGATCCGCGCCAGAACCTGTTGTTTAAGCGTTTCATCGCTCAGGGCTTCCGTCAGCTCAGCGGCAAACGCATAGAGAATCATCTGTTGAGCATCCTGCTGGCCGATCCCGCGCGAACGCAGATAGAACATCTGCTCATCGTCAATTCGCCCCACCGTCGCACCATGGCTACATTTCACGTCATCGGCGTAGATTTCCAACTGCGGTTTGGTGTCCACTTCCGCCAGCTTACCGAGCAGCAAATTATTATTCGTCATCTGCCCGTCGGTTTTAATCGCGTGCTGCGCCACGTTGATCAGGCCATTGAACACCGCCCGGCCTTTATCGCTGACGATGGTTTTATGCAGTTGCCGACTGTTGCAATAGCCTTTGTTATGCTCAAGCCAGGTGCGGGTGTCACAGACTTCATTTTTCACCGGCATCGCCAGGCTGTTAATCCGCAGCGTGGTGTTTTCGCCGTTCAACTGGGTGCTGGTGTTATGGCGCAATACCGCATCACCAAGTAAAAAGCTGTAACTGATCGCCGTGGCATCTGCGCCCAGCTGAATGTCATTATGGGCAAAATGATGGCTGACCGGGTTCTCAAACGCCAGTTTGATATGGTGCAAATGGGCATTTGCCGCCACGTTCATCGTTACGCGCGCGCCGGTAAAGTGTTTCAGCTCGTTGAAGCTGACATAGTGTTCGATGAGGGTGGCTTCCGCGCCTTCCGCCAGTTCAAGGTGATGGCGATAATGCGCGGTATTAACTTCATCGCCCGCCAGCCCCTGGGTGATGTGCATCAGCAACAGCGGCTTCGCCGGGCGCTGGTTACGTTTCACCTGAATGCGCGTCACGCTGCGCGCCAGGCTTTCCGTCAGGTGCAAAAAGATTTCTGGCTGAATCGGCGCTGGTAGCAGCGAGGGCGTATCGTCGACGGTGACATCAAAACCGCTGCCGTCCGCGCTGTCACTAAGCGCCTCGCAGAATTGCCCGTCGACAAACACCAGACGCACCGCATCAATGCCAGCCGCCAGCGCTTCACACTGCGCCGGGCTTATCGCGGCAAAACGACTGACAAACTGACCGTTGGCTAATCCTTCCAGCGGCGTGTATTTCCAGTCTTCATGTTTCCGTGTTGGCAGCCCCAGACGTAGCATCTGCTGCAGATGCTGCTGCGCATGCTGCGAACGGGTTTTGCCCTGCGACTCAAACAGGTGGTGCCACTGCTGCAGCACGTTACTGCTGTTCACTAAGCCAGCCATATCCTTGCTCCTCCAGCTGTTTAACCAGCGTGAAATCGCCGGACTTAACAATGCGCCCCTGATACAAAACATGGACGTAATCGGGTTTGATATAGTCGAGGATGCGCTGATAGTGAGTGACAATAATGAACGCGCGCTTGCCGTCACGCAGCGAATTCACGCCATCGGCGACAATTTTTAGCGCGTCGATGTCCAGCCCCGAGTCGGACTCGTCGAGAATGCACAATTGAGGTTCCAGCACCGCCATCTGCAGAATATCATTGCGCTTTTTCTCGCCGCCGGAGAAGCCGACGTTCACCGAACGGGTGAGCAAATCTTCCGGCATCTTCAGCAGCGCGATTTTCTCTTCCATCAGATCCTGGAAGTCGAATCGGTCCAGGGCCTCTTCGCCACGGTAACTGCGTACCGCATTGAGCGCGGTTTGCAGGAAAAACTGATTGCTGACACCGGGGATTTCCACCGGGTACTGAAACGCCATAAAAATGCCTTCACCGGCCCGGTCTTCCGGCGACAGCGCCAGCAAATCTTTACCCTTAAATTCCACTGTTCCACCCGTGACGGCATAGTCATCTCGTCCGGCTAATGTCGCAGACAGCGTACTTTTCCCTGAACCGTTCGGTCCCATAATGGCGTGGACTTCCCCCGGGCGGACCTCAAGGCTAAGCCCGCGCAGGATTGCCTTATCTTCCACACTGACCTGTAAATCTTTAATGCTTAACATGTGCTTTCCTTAAATTTTAACCGACGCTGTGTTCAAGACTGATGGCGAGAAGTTTTTGCGCTTCCACGGCGAACTCCAGCGGCAGTTCGGAGAACACGTCTTTACAGAAACCGTTGACGATCATCGAGATGGCGTCTTCTTCGCTGATACCGCGCTGCAGGCAGTAGAACAGCTGATCTTCACCAATGCGTGAGGTTGTCGCTTCGTGTTCAAGTTGGGCGCTGTTGTTACGACACTCCACATACGGGAAGGTGTGCGCCCCGCAGTCCGCGCCGATCAGCATCGAGTCACACTGGGTATAGTTGCGGGCGTTGGTCGCCGTCGGCATGATTTTTACCAGGCCGCGATAGCTGTTCTGGCTGCGCCCGGCAGAGATCCCTTTCGAGATAATGGTTGATTTGGTGTTCTTGCCGATATGGATCATTTTGGTGCCGGTATCGGCCTGTTGATGACCGCTGGTCAGCGCGACGGAGTAAAATTCGCCAATAGAGTTGTCGCCGCGCAAAATACAGCTCGGGTATTTCCACGTAATGGCCGAGCCCGTTTCCGACTGGGTCCACGACATTTTGCTGTTTTCGCCTTCACACAGCGCGCGTTTGGTGACGAAGTTCAGAATACCGCCGGTATTGCCATCACCGGGGAACCAGTTTTGTACCGTCGAGTATTTCACTTCGGCATCTTTGTGGATGATCACTTCCACCACCGCCGCGTGTAGCTGGTAACTGTCGCGCACCGGTGCCGAACAGCCCTCAATGTAACTGACGTAGCTGCCTTCATCTGCCACCAGAATGGTACGTTCAAATTGCCCGGTTTTTTCCGCGTTAATACGGAAATAGGTGGAAAGCTCCATCGGGCAGCGCACGCCTTTTGGTACATAGATAAACGTGCCGTCTGAGGCAACCGCCGCATTCAGCGCGGCAAAGAAATTGTCGTTACCCGGCACCACTGTGCCGAGATATTTCTTCACCAGTTCCGGGTGATCGTGAATCGCCTCGCCGAACGAACAGAAAATAATGCCCTGTTCCGCCAGTTTTTCACGATAGGTGGTTGCCACCGACACCGAGTCAAAAATGGCATCGACCGCCACCTCTTTACCTTCGCGCACCGGTACGCCGAGCTGCTCGAAAGCGTCCTCAACCTCTTTACTTAAAAACGCATTCGCACCCGTTTGTTGTACCGCTCCCGGCTCAGAGGCGCAGGTTTCATCACAGTTGCCGCAGGAAGGCGCGGAGTAATAGCTGTAATCCTGATAATTCAGCTTATCGTAATGCGCTTTTAGCCAGTGCGGCTCTTCCATCGTCAGCCATGCTCTGAACGCATTCAGGCGAAACTCCAGCATCCATTCCGGTTCGTTGCGTTTCGCGGAAATTGCCCGCACGACCTCTTCATTGATGCCTTTCGCCAGCTCATCAGTTTTAAGTTGGGTGAAGAACCCCTCTTTGTAATTGAGGTGTCCGCCAGCCCAGGTGTTGACATCGTCAGTTGCTTCAGTGTTACGCGACATAGTACCGCCTATACCCCAAAACTTTCGCCACAGCCGCATTCGTTCTGGGCTTTCGGGTTATGAAATTTAAATAACTGATTTAATCCTTCACGAACAAAATCGACTTCAGTTCCATCAATAAACGGCATCGCCTGTAACGGCACATACAGCCTGGCGCCATCCGTCTCAAACAGTAGATCGCCTTTTTCCGGCTTGCTGACGGTATCCAGCACATAGCCGAACCCCGCACATCCCGTTTGCTTCACGCCTAACCGCACGCCCAGCATGTCGGGTTGCTTTGCCACCAGTTCGCGAATATGCACCGCTGCGGCGGGCGTTAACGTCAGCCCGCGCCATGCAAAATCGTCCGGATTAAATGTTCCTGAATGCAATTCCATAGGGTCACCTCGAGTCATTAGCCTTCAAGCTATAACACCATGTTAGTGATAATGATTATCACTTCAACCCCTCAACAGCAGGGGCATTCGGGTTAACCGCCCTTTTTGTCTACTTTTATTAAGCATAGACCCTGCAGCGTGGGTTTACAGGGATGGAATTTTTTGTTCAATGCTTTGATAAATAATGGGTTACAAATAACTAATCGTTCGGCAAGGTAAAACGCTAAAAGATGTATAGATAATGTCTATTTAAAAGATAGGAAAAAGACGGGAAATGGAGATAACACGGTTCAACAGCGCGCAGACAGGCAATAAAAAACCCTTAAGTCTGCTATTTTAACAGACTTAAGGGTTCCGGCCCCATCCGGCGCTTATCTCCGGCACTCGCGATGGCTTAGCTCTTGAAGGGGCGATAAGAATCGTCTCATACCCGGCAGCCGCTTTTTTAACACAAACTGCGGTTTGTCTATTTTACAGGCAGACACAGCTCACACATTCAGAGCAGAGTCTCATGTAAGGCATCCAACAACAGACGCAGACCCGCCGGTTGATGTTCACGCGACAGATATAAACCGTAAATCGGCAGGCGACACGGCTGGAACTGAGGCAAAAGCCGGATCAACCGGCCCTGCTCCAGTCCTCCACGTGCTTCTTTTTCCGGTACCAGCGCAATGCCCATACCGGCCAGCGCCGATTCACATAACAGAGCAGAGATACCCGCACTGAGATTTCCCTTAATTGCCACCGATACGGCGTCGCCCTGCTCATCTCGAAAGTGCCAGGATTTTCCGGCAAAACCGCTGTAGTAGAGGCAATTATGCTGAGCGAGCTCGTCAAGGTTTTGCGGAGTACCATGCTGACGCAGATAATCCGCAGAGGCGCACAGCACCGACTCGCAGTCGCCAAGACGGCGGGCGATGGTACCGGGTTCAGGGCTATCCGTGATGCGGATCGCCACATCGATACGTTCTCCCACGAGACTTACCGGTTGGTTATTGATCTCCACCTCAATACGCAGTTGCGGATACTTCGCCAGAAAAGCGGGCAGAACCGGCGCTAATATATGCAAGGCAGTAAAATGTGCACAGGCCACACGTAGCGTACCGGATGGAATCTCCGCCGCGCTGGCGGCCCCAATATCCAGAGAAAGTTGCGCCAGAGAACGCGTTTTAAGTAATGCCTCTTCACCCGCTGGGGTGATCGTCAAACGGCGCGACGAACGATGGATAAGCCTCGCACCCGCCCATTTTTCCATCTCATCGAGATAGCGACTGACCATCGGTCTGGAAAGCCCCAGCGCTCGCGCAGCGGCACTCAGGCTACCCAAATCGCAGATATGGTTAAATACCGTTGCTGCCATCACTCTGTCCATCGCATCCCATCCGATCGTTTTATGAAACTCAGCATGTCCTGATAGAGGAATTCTAACAGATCAGAATTTCCGTAAAATAAGGAACGAGAAAAAGACATCTTCATCTGCAAAAGGTTATCCACCATGAAAGTTAACGCCCTGGCCCTGCTATTACCCCTGCTGGCTTCACCGGTTTTCGCAGCGCCGCTCCAGCTTGACGTCTACAATCCGCAGGAAAAAGCCATTTTCCCGGTTTCCTCAACGCTGGTTTCCGGCCCGAAAGAAGCCATTTTATTTGATGCACAATTCAGCATCAAAGACGGTGAAAAGCTGGTGCAGATGATCCGCGACAGCGGCAAATCGCTGAAGACCATCGTGATTACCTCTGGCGATCCGGATTTTTATTTTGGACTGCAACCGATTGTTAAAGCCTTCCCTGAAGCCAAAGTGCTGGCTACACCACACGTGGTGGAGCACATTCTTGCCACCAAAGAAGCCAAACTGAAGTTTTGGGGCCCGCAGATGAAAGATGGCGCCCCAACGACGCTCATCGTACCGCAGGCCACCACGCAAACTCGCTTTACAATTGATGGGGAAACACTGGAACTGCGCCACCCTAATGATTATGCAGCGTATGTCTGGATCCCGACTAACCGCGCGATCCTCGGCGGTACCGGCGTGGCTTCCGGTATTCATGTCTGGACCGCAGACACGCAGTCTCCTGAACAGCGCGCCGCGTGGCGCAACGTACTCAGCGAAATGCAAACTTTACGCCCAGCCGAAGTGATACCCGGTCACTCTATCGGCGAACGCCCGGCTGGTGATAAAGCGATCCGCTTCACTCAGGACTATTTACAGTCGTTTGAGCAGGCGCTGGACGCGAAGCAAGGGTCGGCATATGTAATTAAGACGATGAAGGCCGCGTGGCCAGGGCTTGCGGACGATAGCTCGCTGGAGCTAAGTGCGAAGGTTAATACCGGTGAGATGAAGTGGTAAATAAGATTTAAAGCAAAAAATAACCCCGAACACATGTCGGGGTTTTCATCACGATAAGCATACCGGAATCAATGAACGCCGTGGCGCCAGGCAAAATAGATCTCTTCTTTGAGTTCAGTCGAAGAGAGCGTCAGCAAATCAGCAAACTCCAGCTCTAATTGTTTCAGTCTTTTCAAATACTGAGCCGGTGAAAGATCGCTTTTATCACGACGTATAAATTCTATTGCCAGTTGGGCCGGGTCTAATTGGGTAGA
The DNA here is from genome assembly GCF_018342065.1 of Citrobacter sp. FP75. Lineage (GTDB taxonomy): Bacteria > Pseudomonadota > Gammaproteobacteria > Enterobacterales > Enterobacteriaceae > Citrobacter. The sequence goes on from NZ_JAFDOE010000007.1 coordinate 55,020, forward strand.
CATATCATCCTCGCTTGTGTTCAAAACCTGCACAGTATAGCACCTTTCCCTGCGCAGATAATGACCAAACTCAACATGCGTCACAAAATAGCGGTCGTCAGGCGCGAGGTGCAGCACAGCCGTTCCTGCTCATCAAAGATTTCGATTTGCCAAACCTGGTGGCGAGAACCGGTATGCAGCGCACTGCACACCCCTCTGACACGCCCTTCCCGCGCGGAACGTATATGGTTGGCATTCACTTCAAGACCCACCACTTTCTGATCGCCCTGGGTACACAGGTAACCTGCTACTGACCCCATACTTTCCGCCAGCACTACCGAAGCACCGCCGTGTAACAGGCCAAAAGGCTGTTTAGTCCGGTGATCCACCGGCATCGTGGCTTCCAGCGTATTATCTCCGATGCGCTCAAAACGGATATCCAGCAGACCAACCATATTTCCCTCACCCATGGTATTGAGCGCCTCGAGTGAAACTTCACGTTTCCAGATCATCCAATTATCTCCAGCAGAGCCTGTAATGGGTGGCGAACGCCCGTACCTTCCACGCGTTTTACCTGGCTGCGGCAAGAATACCCTGCAGCCAGACAGCGGTTGCGCGGTAATCGCTGCATTGCCTGATGCCATGATAACTCATAGATGCCCAGCGAGTTCTGGTGATTCTTCACTTCATGACCATAGGTGCCCGCCATGCCACAGCACCCGACGTTGACGTTTTCCAGCTTCGCACCAAACCTGGCAAAAATGGCCGCCCACTGTGCAGGTGCGCCCGGCAAGGCGGTCACTTCGGTGCAATGCCCAAAGAAATACCATGGTTCACCCGCGATAGCGGTAGGCTGCTGAGAGGCCAGAACGCTCGATAACCACTCGTTCACCAACAGCACATGGAAATCTCCCCGTTGCTCACCCAGCGCCAGCTTGTATTCATCGCGATAGCACAGCACCAGCGCGGGATCGACGCCCACCATCGGGATGTTCAACTTCGCCACCCGGTTGAGAAACTCGGCGGTCTTTTTCGCCGTTTTGGCAAAACGATTCAAAAAGCCCTTAATATGCTGCGCCTTACCATTGGGCGAGAACGGCAGCAGTACCGGCTGTAAACCGAGCTTTTCTACCAGGCGGATGAAATCGGCCACGACTTGCGCATCGTAATAGCTGGTGAACGGATCCTGTACCACCAGTACCGTGCGGGCCTTCTGTTCCTGACTCAATAATTCGAGCTGTTCCAGCGTCATATTGGCACAGCGGTGTCCCACCAGTTGACGTTGTAACGACGGCGCAGACAGCAGCGGCAAATCCACCATGCCAATATGCTTTTTGGCAAGATTGCGCACCAGCGGCTGGTTAATGAAGAAGTTGAACGTTTTCGGCGCGCGCGCCATTAACGGCGCATAGCTCTCAACGGTTGCCACCATGTGATCGCGCAGCGGACGCAAATAACGTGTGTGGTACAGTTGCAGGAAACGAGAACGGAACTCCGGAACGTCAATTTTGATCGGGCACTGAGTGGAGCACGCTTTACACGCCAGACAGCCGGACATCGCCTCTTTGACTTCATGCGAGAAATCGTACTCGCCCTTGCGCGCATGCCAGCTGTTGCGGGTGCGGGCAATTAATGTGCGTAAGCTGGCGCGTTTTTCCGGTAACTCTTTTTCCAGATGAACCGGATCGATGCCGCGGTCAGCCAGCAGGCGTAGCCATTCCCGCACCAGCGTTGCCCGTCCTTTTGGCGAATGAATGCGATTGAGGCTAATTTTCATCGACGGGCACATTGGGCTGTTGGCATCGAAGTTAAAACACAATCCGTTACCGTTACACTCCAGCGCCCCACGCCATTCTTGCCTTACAGCCAACGGGATCTGGCGATCGTATGTCCCACGCTTAACCGCATCGACTTTCATCATCGGCGCATCAACGCCTTCCGGCGGGCAGATTTTGCCGGGGTTCAGACGGTTTTGCGGGTCAAACGCCGACTTCACTTTGCGTAATTCACGGTACAGCTCATCGCCGAAGAACGCCGGACTGTACTCCGCACGAAATCCCTTGCCGTGTTCACCCCACAGCAGACCGCCGTATTTTGCCGTCAATGCCACGACGTCATCCGAAATGCGTTTCATCAGCACTTCCTGCTGCGGATCGCACATATCCAGCGCTGGTCTGACGTGTAGCACCCCGGCGTCCACGTGACCAAACATGCCATAGCTCAGGCCATGGCCGTCGAGCAGCGCGCGGAACTCCGCAATATAGTCCGCCAGATGTTCTGGCGGTACGCAGGTATCTTCCGCGAACGGAATCGGCTTTGCGGCCCCCTTTGCATTACCCAGCAGTCCGACGGCTTTTTTCCGCATCGCGTAAATACGCTCAACGCCCGCCAGTTCGGTACACAACTGCCAGCCAATGACGCCAGCTTCCTGACGGGCAATTAAGCCGTCCAGGCGTTCGCACAGTGCGCTCACCTGTGCGTTAATTAATGCTTCGTCGTCCCCGGCGAACTCGACGATATTCAAACCCAGCATTTCTTTATCTGGCACATCTGTAATCAGTTCGCTCACCGAGTGCCAGACAATGTCTTCGCGCGCCAGATTAAGTACTTTGGAGTCGACTGTTTCTACCGACAGCGCGCGCGCGTCCACCATCACCGGGGCATTGCGCAGAGCGGAATCAAAAGAGTCGTATTTGACGTTAACCAGCCGTCGCACCTTCGGCAACGGCGTAATATCAAGGCGAGCCTCGGTAATAAAGGCCAGCGTACCTTCGGATCCGGTGAGGATGCGGGTTAAATCAAACTCGGTCATCTCATCGTTAAAGACGTGGCGTAAATCGTAACCGGTTAAAAAGCGATTCAGCTTCGGAAACTTATCCACGATCAGCTGTCGGTTTTCGCGGCAGCGCTGATAAACGGTCTTATAAATGCGCCCGATGGTCGTATTGGTGTTGCCGAGCATTTCGGCAAGCTCAACCGGCATCGGCTGCGTATCAAGGATATCGCCGCCGATCAGGACCGCACGAACGCCCAGTACGTGATCGGAGGTTTTACCGTAAACCAACGACCCTTGCCCGGACGCATCGGTATTTATCATCCCGCCAAGCGTTGCCCGGTTACTGGTAGATAATTCCGGCGCGAAGAAATAACCGTACGGCTTCAGATACTGGTTGAGCTGATCTTTTATCACCCCAGCTTCTACCCGTACCCAACCTTCCTGCGGATTGATTTCAATAATGCGGCTCATATAACGGGACATATCAACGATCATGCCCTGATTCAGCGCCTGACCATTGGTTCCCGTGCCACCACCGCGTGGGGTAAAGATCAACGAGGAAAAGAGAGGTTCAGCTGCCAGACGGGCGATCAGCGCCACGTCCGCCGTTGAACGGGGAAAAACCACAGCATCAGGAAGAAGCTGATAGATGCTGTTATCCGTCGACATTGTCAGACGATCGGCATAGCTCGTTGCCGTGTCGCCCGTAAACCCTTGCTGCTCCAGCGCCTGCAAAAAATTGAGCACCAGTTGAACGACACCAGGTGCTTGAGAAATTTGTGGAATCATTATAGTGACCCTTTCCTGCGGTCTGTGTTGTGAATTTAATCGTTTGCGTGTTGCTTTGTTTGTTGTATCACATTTTTTTCTAATACGCCCAGCAGATTTAAAGGCAGAATCAGCCTGTTAAAAACCGCTGAAATTGCTCATCATTATAGGGTGTGGTTTAAGCGTTCACGTCGCGTCAACGTCCTGACGTACAGAAAAGGTGAAAAAGTATTTATGGTAAATTTCCGTCAGCCCAGGGATATCGCGCAAGTGCTGCTCTCGGTGCTGTTTTTAGCCATCTTGATTGTGGCCTGTCTATGGATTGTGCAGCCGTTTATCCTTGGTTTTGCGTGGGCTGGAACCGTGGTTATTGCAACCTGGCCCATCTTACTGCGTATACAGAAATTGCTATGGGGACGCCGATCTTTGGCCGTGCTGGTGATGACCCTGCTGCTGGTCCTTTTGTTTATCATTCCCATCGCGTTATTAGTTAACAGCATTGTTGATGGCAGCGGCCCGTTGATCCATGCCGTAACCGCTGGCGATATGACGCTGCCGGATCTTGAGTGGCTGAACAGTATTCCGTTAGTGGGTGCCAAAATATATGGTGCATGGCACAGCCTGCTGGATATGGGCGGCGCGGCAATTATGGCCAAAGTGCGTCCTTATATCGGCACAACCACCACCTGGTTTGTTGGTCAGGCCGCGCATATTGGCCGCTTTATGATGCATTGTGGTCTGATGCTGCTGTTCAGCGCCCTGCTGTACTGGCGCGGTGAACAAGTGGCATTAGGTATTCGCCACTTCGCCTGTCGCCTGGCCTCTAAGCGTGGCGATGCCGCCATTCTACTGGCGGCGCAAGCGATCCGTGCGGTGGCGTTGGGTGTGGTCGTAACCGCGCTGGTGCAGGCCGTCCTCGGCGGCATTGGTCTGGCAGTCACGGGCGTGCCGTACGCCACGCTGCTGGCGGTGCTGATGATCCTGTCCTGTCTGGTACAGCTGGGTCCCTTGCCAGTACTGATCCCGGCTATCATCTGGCTTTACTGGACGGGTGACTCTACCTGGGGCACGGTGCTGCTGGTGTGGAGCGCTGTGGTGGGTACGCTGGATAACGTGATCCGCCCGATGCTGATTCGAATGGGTGCCGATTTACCGCTTATTCTCATCCTTTCCGGAGTCATCGGTGGGCTGATTGCCTTCGGCATGATTGGCCTGTTTATCGGCCCGGTGGTCCTGGCCGTTTCCTGGCGTCTGTTCTCCGCCTGGGTGAACGAAGCCCCTGCGCCCGGCAACGACCCAGACGCGATCCTCGAAGAAATCGAAAACAACAAGTAGTCCCGACATCAGGCGGCATTGCCGCCTGATTGTTTAACGCCGTTTATTGATGTCTTCCCGCCTAATACGTGAATCCCGCGCTTCCTGGCTGTAAATTCTCATTTGTGTCGCAAATTCTTTACAGTTTTTAAACTATTGAGATGAATCCGATCGACGGGAAAAATCGACATGCCTACTATTGTCTCAAGGCTTTAGATCAACACATTGATTTATAAGCATGGAAATCCCCTGAGTGAAACAACGAATTGCTGTGTGTAGTCTTTGCCCATCTCCCACGATGGGCTTTTTTTTGTCTTTTCATCTGCATCCCCTCTTCTGAATAACAAATAATATTGCACAAGATACTGTGACTCTCTTCAAGTCGAAATACCCACAAGAATGCTATTACTATTCCACCGTCTTTTATCAAGTGATGAAATAATGAACGCATTAGAATTGCAGGCTATCCGCCATATTTTTGCTATGACGGTAGAAGAAAGCGCCATGTATATCGCGCGCGATAGCAGTGTTGCTGCATGGCAACAATGGGAAAATGGCGAAAGAGAAATCCCTGAACGCATCGCCTGTATTTGTGCAGAAATGAAAGCCAGGCGGAAGTTAAGAATTAATGCAGTTATCGAAAAAATAAACAATCGTATTGGTAATAACACCATGCGTTTTTTCCCCGATCTCATCTCTTTTCAAACGGTTTATAACCACGATGATTTTCTAGGCTGGAAAATCTATCAATCAGCGGCTGTTGAACTCTATGCTCACGACCTTGAGCGTTTGTGTTAAGAGACGGTAACACCACTCCCATTTAGCCTTTTCGCTGAGTAACACAATATGAAAAATACCTATTTCTCCACCGCGATAGGGCTGTACCTTAATTACCTCGTACACGGCATGGGCGTCATTCTGATGAGCCTCAATATGTCCTCATTAGAACAACAATGGCAAACCAATGCGGCAGGCGTGTCGATTGTTATTTCATCCCTCGGCATTGGCCGATTAAGCGTCTTATTACTGGCTGGTTTACTCTCCGATCGCTATGGCCGCAGGCCGTTTATCCTGCTTGGCATGCTCTGCTACCTGTGTTTCTTCGTTGGCATTATCAATACACACAGTATTTACATTGCCTACGCGTTTGGTTTTTTAGCCGGGATGGCAAACAGTTTTCTCGATGCGGGAACCTATCCCAGCCTGATGGAGGCATTTCCCCACTCTCCCAGCACCGCCAATATTCTGATAAAAGCGTTTGTTTCCAGCGGGCAGTTTCTGTTGCCGATGGTCACCAGCCTGCTGGTGTGGGCCGAACTGTGGTTTGGCTGGTCCTTCCTGCTTGCCGCGGGGATGATGCTTGCCAATGGCGTATTTTTATTCCGTTGTCGATTTCCGTCGCCTGCGGAGAATCAGCCTGCTACCAGGGCCATACAGGAAACGACGGTGGCCAGGCATCGCTGTTCCCTGCTCGATCTTGGCAGCTACACTCTGTACGGCTACATCGCGATGGCGACCTTTTACCTGGTGAGTCAGTGGCTGGCACAGTACGGTCAGTTTGTCGCCGGAATGTCGTATACGTTATCCATTAAGCTGTTAAGTGTTTATACCTGCGGTTCACTGCTGTGCGTGTTGATCACCGCACCGCTGGTGAGGAAGGCCGAACACGCGCCATCCCTGCTGATGCTTTACACGTTTATCTCGCTTATCGCGCTGCTGACGGTCTGCCTGCATCCCACCCCCACAGTGGTGATCGCCTTCGCCTTTGTCATCGGTTTTTCCTCCGCTGGCGGCGTGGTACAAATCGGGTTAACGCTGATGGCAGCACGCTTCCCGCATGCCAAAGGGAAAGCCACCGGTATTTATTACAGCGCGGGCAGCATTGCGACCTTCACCATCCCTCTGATTACGGCAAGGCTCTCACAAACCAGCATTGCCCATATTATGTGGTTTGATACCGGCATGGCCGCCGTCGGCTTCCTGCTGGCATTGTTTATTGGTTATCGCAGTCGCATGGCGTCAAAACATCCGCTAAAAATGGCGCCACTTGCCGAATAGCGTGGATGCAATATTGTTCTCCCCGTCTGCAACATAATTGCGTGAATATTTAAAACATCAACAAAACGGCAGCAGGAAGATTTAAGTTTCACACTTTGGCATGCAATATACCTGGTCACTAAAACGTCATGCTATGTAGGTTCAGTACCCGCCACTCGGTATAGTAATAACATCATCATCGTAATTAAAATTAGCACGATGAAAACAGAACAATTTTAAAACCCGCAAGGAGTTTTGCGAAATGTCTCAGAACAAGGCCTTTAATACGCCATTTTTTCTGGCGATAGTCTGTATTTATTTCAGTTATTTCCTGCATGGTATTAGCGTCATTACCCTGGCGCAAAACATGACCTCTCTTGCAGAGAAATTCTCCACCGACAATGCTGGGATCGCCTATTTAATATCAGGCATCGGCCTGGGGCGAATGGTCAGTATATTATTCTTTGGCGTACTTTCCGATAAATTTGGTCGTCGGGCCATTATCCTGCTAGGCGTCATTCTTTATATGCTGTTCTTCTTCGGTATTCCCGCCAGCCCGAATTTGATGATTGCCTTTATTCTGGCGGTTTGCGTTGGCGTCGCGAACTCCGCGCTGGATACCGGTGGCTATCCGGCATTAATGGAGTGTTTCCCCAAAGCGTCCGGTTCAGCGGTTATTCTGGTGAAGGCAATGGTGTCGTTCGGGCAGATGATCTACCCGCTCATTGTCAGTACCATGCTGCTTAATCATATCTGGTACGGCTATGCGGTGATTATCCCAGGCGTTCTGTTCGTGGTGATCACCTTAATGCTGCTAAAGAGCCGTTTCCCCAGCCAACTCGTGGATGCTGTTGTCGCGAAAGAGCTGCCGCAGATGAACAGCAAACCGCTGGTGTGGCTGGAAGGCGTGGCGTCAGTTATGTTTGGCGTCGCCGCATTTTCAACCTTTTACGTTATCGTAGTCTGGATGCCGAAGTACGCCATGGCGTTTGCCGGAATGGCGGAAGCCGACGCGCTGAAAACCATCTCTTATTACAGCATGGGCTCACTGGTCTGCGTCTTTATTTTTGCGGCACTGCTGAAGAGATTAGTCCGTCCGATCTGGGCAAACGTATTTAATGCCGGACTGGCAACCATTACGGCCGCGATTATCTATCTGTATCCCTCACCGCTGGTCTGTAACGCAGGCTCATTTCTTATCGGGTTCTCTGCAGCGGGCGGTATTTTACAACTGGGCGTGTCAGTGATGTCGGAATTCTTCCCAAAGAGCAAAGCCAAAGTCACCAGTGTTTATATGATGATGGGTGGCGTCGCCAACTTTATTATCCCGCTGATCACCGGTTACCTGTCTAACATTGGCCTGCAATACATTATTTTGCTCGACCTGGTCTTTGCCCTGCTGGCATTTATCACGGCCATTATCGTATTTATCCGTTACTACCGCGTATTTGATATACCGAAAAACGATGTGCGGTTAGGCGAACGTTATTTTCAATAAATAGTTCTCAAGGAGTTTTAAATGGATGTCACTGCAAAATATGAACTGATTGGCCTGATGGCCTACCCAATCAGACACAGTCTGTCACCAGAAATGCAAAATAAAGCGCTGGAAAAAGCCGGACTGCCTTTTACCTACATGGCATTTGAAGTCGATAACTCAACCTTTGCCGGGGCTATTGAAGGGTTGAAAGCGTTAAAGATGCGCGGTACTGGCGTCTCTATGCCCAATAAACAACTGGCATGTGAGTATGTTGATGAATTAACCCCCGCCGCGAAACTGGTCGGCGCCATCAATACTATCGTCAATGACAACGGCTATCTTCGCGGCTACAACACCGATGGCACTGGCCATATTCGCGCCATTAAAGAAAGCGGCTTCGATATAAAAGGCAAAACCATGGTACTGTTGGGCGCGGGTGGTGCATCTACCGCTATTGGCGCACAAGCGGCCATTGAAGGCATCAAAGAAATTAAGCTCTTTAACCGTAAAGATGAGTTCTTTGAAAAAGCAGTGGAATTTGCCAAACGCGTCAATGAAAACACCGAGTGTGTGGTGACCGTTATCGATCTGGCCGACCAGCGGGCCTTTGCCGAAGCGCTGGCCAGCGCAGATATTTTGACTAACGGTACAAAAGTTGGCATGAAGCCGCTGGAAAACGAATCCATTGTTAGCGATGTGTCGCTGCTACGCCCGGATCTGCTGGTGACCGAATGCGTCTACAACCCACATATGACCAGGTTACTGCAGCAGGCGCAACGTGCCGGTTGCAAAACAATTGATGGATACGGCATGTTGTTATGGCAAGGCGCTGAACAGTTTAAGCTCTGGACCGGGAAAGATTTCCCGCTGGAGTATGTGAAACAGGTTATGGGTTTTGCCGCCTGACGGGCCAGTATCAGTAAATATTTAAAGGGTAATCAATGAAAACCGTAACCGTAAGAAACCTCGTGATTGGCGAGGGTGCGCCGAAGATCATCGTCTCGCTGATGGGTAATGATATCGCCACGGTAAAAACCGAAGCGCTGGCCTACCGCAAAGCAGACTTCGACATTCTGGAATGGCGCGTTGACCATTTTGCCGATGTCTCTTCTATTGACGCGGTGCTGGAAGCCGCCCGTGCGATCCGCGACGCGATGGGCGATAAACCGCTGCTTTTCACCTTCCGCAGCGCCAAAGAAGGCGGTGAACAGGCGCTGTCTGTTGCAGACTATATTGCGCTTAATCGAGCGGCTGTAGATAGCGGTCTGGTGGATATGATCGATCTGGAGCTGTTCACCGGTGATGAGCAGGTCAAAGCCACCGTCGAGCATGCGCACGCGAAGAAGGTTTTCGTGATTATGTCGAATCATGATTTCCACCAAACACCGGCGGCGGAAGAGATTATCCAGCGTCTGCGTAAAATGCAGGAACTGGGCGCAGATATCCCGAAAATTGCGCTGATGCCGCAAAATAAAACAGATGTCCTGACGCTGCTTAGCGCCACGCTTGAAATGCAGGAGCGTTACGCTGACCGCCCAATTATCACCATGTCGATGGCCAAAACGGGCGTCATTTCGCGGCTGGCGGGTGAGGTCTTTGGCTCTGCGGCGACCTTTGGGGCGGTGAAAAAAGCCTCGGCTCCCGGGCAAATCTCGGTCTCCGATCTGCGTACCGTACTGACAATATTGCATCAGGCTTAATAACAAAATATTTCTGTACTGTTTTAAATAACCCCCTGCCCTATTATTCGCGTCTCGGCGAATAGTGGGCAGACGGATAAACACATTCAAACTACGTATATTATTTTTGTCGAATAAAATGACCGACAGGCGCACGCCTGTCATCTGGAGTCCATATGAAACTTAACAGACCTGAACGTATTGACGGTCGGGTACCGATATTATCGGCGGCGGACGCAATTAATTATATTCCTGATGAAGCCACCCTTTGTGTATTAGGCGCCGGCGGCGGTATTCTGGAAGCCACTACACTAATTAACGCACTGGCCGATAAATATAAAAACAGTCAGTCACCACGCAATTTATCACTGATTAGCCCAACAGGACTGGGCGACCGCGCCGACCGGGGTATTAGCCCGCTGGCGCAGGAAGGCCTGGTGAAATGGGCGCTGTGCGGACACTGGGGACAATCGCCACGGATCGCCGAACTCGCCGAACAAAATAAAATCGCCGCCTATAACTATCCCCAGGGGGTATTAACCCAAACATTGCGTGCATCGGCGGCCCATCAGCCGGGCATTTTGAGTGATATCGGTATTGGCACATTTATTGACCCTCGCCAACAGGGCGGCAAACTTAATGAAGTGACGACGGAAGATTTGATCAAGCTGGTGGAGATAGACAACAAGGAGTACCTCTACTACAAAGCCATCGCACCAACCATCGCCTTCATTCGCGCCACCACCTGTGATAGCGAAGGCTACGCCACGTTTGAAGATGAAGTGATGTACCTTGATGCGCTGGTGATTGCCCAGGCCGTGCATAACAACGGCGGCATCGTCATGATGCAGGTGCAAAAAATGGTCAAGAAAGCCACCCTGCATCCCAAAGCGGTGCGTATTCCGGGCTATCTGGTGGATATCGTGGTGGTTGACCCTGACCAGACCCAACTGTACGGCGGTGCGCCGGTGAATCGCTTTATTTCTGGCGACTTTGTCCTTGATGACAGCCAGCAGACGCCCCTACCGCTCAACCAACGCAAACTGGTGGCCAGACGCGCCCTGTTCGAAATGCGTAAGGGGGCAGTCGGTAATGTGGGCGTGGGTATCGCCGACGGCATTGGCCTTGTCGCACGTGAAGAAGGCTGCGCCGATGACTTTATTCTGACGGTAGAAACCGGCCCCGTGGGGGGAATTACCTCACAAGGCATTGCATTCGGTGCCAACGTTAACACCCGTGCCATTATGGATATGACCTCTCAGTTCGACTTCTACCACGGTGGCGGACTGGATGTGTGCTATTTAAGTTTTGCCGAAGTGGACAGCCACGGCAACGTCGGCGTGCATAAATTCAATGGCAAAATCATGGGCACTGGTGGATTTATCGATATTAGCGCCACCTCGAAGAAAATTATTTTCTGCGGCACGCTCACGGCCGGTAGTCTGAAAACAGAGATCGCCGACGGTAAGTTAAATATTGTCCAGGAAGGTCGGGTGAAAAAATTCGTCAGTGAATTACCTGAAATAACCTTCAGTGGAAAAATTGCACTCGAACGCGGATTAGATGTGCGTTACATCACCGAACGTGCCGTCTTTACTTTAAAAGAGGATGGCCTCCATTTAGTGGAAATTGCCCCTGGCGTTTCTTTGCAAGAAGATATTCTCGACAAAATGGATTTTTCCCCGGTTATTTCTCCTGAGCTAAAGCTCATGGACGAAAGATTATTTAACACTATCTCAATGGGTTTTGTCTTGCCTGACGTCGCCAATTAAAAGGAGTACCCTCATGGACTTTTCGTTAACTGAAGAACAAGAGCTGCTGCTTGCCAGCATTCGCGAACTGATCGCCAGCAATTTCCCGGAAGAATATTTCCGCACCTGCGATCAGACGGCCACCTACCCGAAAGAGTTTATGCGCGCCCTTGCAGATAACGGCATTTCGATGCTGGGCGTGCCGGAAGAGTTCGGCGGTATTCCGGCTGATTATGTCACCCAGATGCTGGCGCTGATGGAAGTATCAAAATGTGGCGCCCCGGCATTTTTGATCACTAACGGGCAGTGCATTCACAGCATGCTGCGCTTTGGTTCCGCCGAGCAGTTGCGTAAAACGGCAGAAAGTACCATGGAAACCGGCGATCCGGCGTATGCGCTGGCATTAACCGAACCGGGTGCCGGGTCTGACAACAACAGTGCCACCACCAGCTACACCCGTAAAAACGGCAAAGTGTATCTGAACGGGCAAAAAACCTTTATTACCGGTGCGAAAGAGTACCCGTACATGCTGGTACTGGCACGCGATCCGGAGCCTAAAGATCCGAAGAAAGCCTTTACGCTGTGGTGGGTAGACTCGAAGAAACCCGGCATTAAGGTGAATCCGTTGCACAAAATCGGCTGGCACATGTTAAGCACCTGCGAAGTCTATCTTGATGATGTTGAAGTGGACGAAAGCGATAGGGTCGGCGAAGAGGGTATGGGCTTCCTCAACGTGATGTACAACTTTGAAATGGAGCGGCTGATCAACGCCGCGCGCAGCACCGGCTTTGCCGAGTGCGCCTTCGAAGATGCCGCCCGTTACGCTAATCAACGTATTGCATTCGGCAAGCCAATTGGCCATAACCAGATGATCCAGGAAAAACTGGCGCTGATGGCGGTTAAAATCGAGAACATGCGCAATATGGTGTTGAAGGTCGCCTGGCAGGCCGATCAGAAACAGTCGCTGCGGACCAGCGCTGCGCTGGCAAAATTGTACTGCGCGCGTACGGCAATGGAAGTCATTGACGACTCTATTCAGATTATGGGCGGTCTGGGTTATACCGATGAAGCGCGTGTTTCTCGCTTCTGGCGCGATGTACGCTGTGAGCGTATTGGCGGCGGCACGGATGAAATCATGATCTACGTTGCGGGTCGTCAAATCCTGAAAGATTACCAGAACAAGTAAGGGTGAATTGCCCGGTAAGCGTAATGCTTACCGGGCACGCAGAAGACGGTCATCAAACCTCCGGCATCAGACATTCCTGCTCAAGCAGATTGTTTTTAAACTGCTTGCGATAATCACCGGGAGAACAGCCCACATGTCGCTGAAAAAGTTTGGCAAAGTGATCGACATTTTCATATCCCACCCGCCACGAAATGTCCGCTAATGATGATTCCGTATTGGTCAGAGAAAATTTAGCCTCCGTCATTCGCCGCTGGATAACATAATTAATCGGTGATATTCGATACTCTTTGGTAAATTCATGGCAAATGTAACTAACGCTGGCTCGAAATTTCTTTGACAACTGCTCAAGGGTTATTTTTTCACGGAAATTGTTATTTAAATACACCAGCACATCTTTAATTAAGACGTCTTTTTTAATGTACCCCTGCTCCGAACGATACGCATTTTTGAAATTTTCATAATACAGTACGGTTAATGCATACGCGAAAGCATCGTATGCCGCCGAGGTCAGATTATTTTTGCTCTGTGGCAGCATAATACTCAGTTCATTAAAAATACTTTTGATCACCTCCTTCCCCTGTCCGGCGCTGATCACCGGGCATGAATGCGCCTGCAGCAATTGGTTATCCTGCCAGCCGTTAAAGCGAAACCCTGCCAGTGCGCAGGTGTAGGTAGTGGCCGGTGTGCTACTGTCAGAAGCAACCGCATGCAGTCGGCCTTGCTCTATCACCACAATATCGCCAGCATGAGCGACATACAGTGACGAGTCGATAATAAATCTAGCGACACCTTTTTTGACGTAAATGAGCTCTGTTTCATTGTCATGAACATGGTGACCTGACGCCCAGTTCGGATCGTCACTAATGACGAACCGTGCAAATTTAGGGGTTTTCCCCTGCTCAAAAAGGGGTTCCATAGCATTATCAAAACATCGTTGATACATGACAACCTCCACCTTAAGACCGGAAATTTAAGGATAAGTAATAGCGATAAATTAAAGCGACTGAGCATGTTATACAACGTTATTTCATCGTAACGAAACAAAATTATTGGCGCCATCTGCAAGATGATACGCGTTGCTATAATGCGTATCCCACACCAATTATTTACTTTTTAAAAATGATGAAGAGGATAAATGTTATTATTTAATAATTAGTTATTTACATAACGGAAACATAAAGAGCCAGATACGGATTAAAAACATGATGCATTTCGCAATTACCCCGCCCTGCTCTTTTTTTCTGTTTATCGTTACCGTACATAATGTTTACGCAATGCTTATCCGCAAAGCATTCGGCTATCACTTTTTTTTGCAAGATTGTTGGAAACGAAAACAGATTGTCCCGTCGAAAATACCCCTCGCCTGCCGCAGACTAATTTCAGTCAACTTTCCCTACTGTCGATAATGACGCGCCCCGTCATCATCTGAACATGACTCACCGGAGATGCCATGAAAATAGTCACCTGCTTTAAGTTGGTTCCTGAAGAACAGGACGTTGTTGTTACCCCGGAGCGCTCACTTAACTTTGACAGAGCCGAAGCCAAGATCAGTCAATTTGACCTGAATGCCATCGAAGCCGCCGCGCAACTGGCGGCAGAAGGTGATGAGATTGTCGCCTTAACGGTTGGCGGCTCGCTGTTACAAAACTCAAAAGTGCGTAAAGACGTGCTGTCCCGCGGCCCAAATAGCCTGTTTATGGTACAGGATGCGCAGCTGGAACACTCACTGCCCAAAGACACGGCCCAGGCGCTGGCCTGCGCCGCAGCGAAAATTGAATTTGACCTGATGTTATTCGGTGAAGGGTCAGGCGATATCTATGCGCAGCAGGTGGGTTTACTGGTAGGCGAACTCCTGCAGCTCCCCGTCGTCAACGCGGTGAGCAAGATTCAACGCCGCGGCGAACGCATTCTGGTCGAGCGTGCACTTGAGGACGAAATCGAAGTGCTTGATCTCCCGCTCCCCGCCGTGCTTTGCGTCACGTCTGATATCAACACGCCGCGCATTCCGTCAATGAAAGCCATTCTTGGGGCCGGGAAAAAAACCGTTACTTCCTGGCAGGGCAGCGATATTGGCTGGACGCCAGTGCCACCGTTAGCGGAACTGGTGGCAATAACGGTTCCGCCACAAACCGAGCGTAAACGCATCATTCTGGAAAATGACTCAGCAGAAGCGATCGCTGAACTGGCCGACCATCTGAAAAAAGCGCTGAACTAAGCCCAACGGAGAGAAATCATCATGAGTAAGTTAGCCAACGTCTGGGTATTTAGCGATAACGCAGAACGCTATGCAGAATTAATGACCGGCGCGCGCCTGTGGGGTGAGCAGGTCCATATCATTGTGCAGGATAGCGAACAGGCAAGCCAGGTTCTGCCGCTGGGTGCCGATAGCGTCATCGTACTTGAGCAATTTTCCGGGCTACAGCGTATTGAAAATTACGCTGAGACCTTCGCAGCCCTGATGCAACAACACGTCGGTTTGCTGCTGATGCCCGCCACCAAGCGCGCGAAATCCCTTGGCGCGCGGTTAAGCATCCAGCTCAATGCGGCGATGGTGAACGATGCAACGTCAGTGAACCTTGATTCTGGCGCGCTGTTTGCCGAACACCGCATGTATGGCGGGCTGGCATTCGGTAAAGAAAAGCTCAATAGCGCTCTGGCGATTATTACGCTTGCCACCGGCGGCCTGGAACCGGTCGAGGCCAATCCAGCGCACACCTGCCCGGTGACCTCCGCGCCCTACATCGCCCCACGCCATGAAATTATGTGTCAGGAACGTCGCGCCAAATCGCTGAGCAGCGTGGATCTCAGCAAAGCCAGGCGCGTGGTGGGCGTAGGCCGTGGCCTGGTGGCGCAAGACGATCTGGAAATGGTGCATAAACTGGCTGCGGTGCTGGACGCTGAGGTGGGTTGCTCACGACCGATTGCCGAAGGCGAAAACTGGATGGAGCGCGAGCGCTACATCGGCGTTTCCGGCGTGCTGCTAAAGTCTGATCTGTACCTGACGCTGGGTATCTCAGGACAAATTCAGCATATGGTCGGCGGAAACGGGGCGAAGACCATCGTCGCCATCAATAAAGATAAAAAAGCCCCTATTTTTAATTATGCCGATTACGGTCTGGTGGGCGATATGTACAAGGTTGTGCCGGCCCTTATCGAACAGTTAAGCCGCTAATCCCCCCTCATTTAACCCACAACTCCCGCTGCCCTCGCGGCGGGAAGGGAGCATAAGCATGTCAGATGAAAAATTTGATGCCATTGTGGTCGGTGCTGGCGTGGCGGGAGCGGTAGCAGGCTACGTGATGGCTAAGGCCGGACTGGACGTACTGGTCATTGAGCGCGGAAACAGCGCGGGCAGTAAAAACATGACCGGCGGTCGACTCTACGCCCACAGTCTTGAGCGCATCATGCCAGGATTCGCGCAGGAAGCGCCCATCGAGCGCAAAGTGACGCGTGAAAAGATCTCATTCCTTACTGAGGAAAGCGCCGTCACCCTCGACTTCCATCGTGAAAAAGAGGATGTTCCGGCGCAGGACTCCTGGACGGTTTTACGCAGCCGTTTTGACCCGTGGCTAATGGAGAAAGCCGAACAGGCTGGCGCGCAGTTTATTCCGGGCGTTCGCGTCGATGCCTTAATCCGCGAGGGCAATAAAGTGACGGGCGTTCAGGCCGGTGACGATATTCTGGAAGCCAATATCGTCATCCTTGCCGACGGCGTTAATTCCATGCTGGGCCGCTCGCTCAGCATGGTACCCCCCTCCTCAGCACACCACTATGCCGTCGGCGTTAAAGAGCTGATTGGCTTGCCGCCCGCCGTTATTGCGGATCGCTTCACTCTTTCGGGCAATGACGGCGCGGCCTGGCTGTTTGCCGGTTCCCCTTCGAACGGATTGATGGGCGGTGGCTTCCTGTACACCAACCGGGACTCTATTTCTTTGGGGCTGGTCTGTGGTCTGGGCGACATCGCCCACGCGACGAAGAGCATTCCGCAAATGCTGGAAGACTTTAAGCAACATCCCACTATTCGTCCGCTGATTGCCGGGGGCGAGTTGCTGGAATATTCGGCGCACATGGTGCCGGAAGGTGGCCTGGCAATGGTGCCTAAGCTGGTCGATGACGGCGTGATGATCGTCGGCGATGCCGCGGGTTTCTGCCTGAACCTGGGTTATACGATTCGCGGCATGGATCTGGCTATTGCCTCCGCTGAGGCGGCGGCGAAAGCAGCTATCGCCGCGAAAGAACGCCAGGACTTCTCCGCCAACAGCTTGATGGAGTACAAACGCGCCCTCGAGCAAGGTTGCGTCATGCACGATTTACAGCATTTTCGCAAGATCCCGGCGCTGATGGAAAACCCACGCCTGTTCACCCAGTACCCACGCATGGTGGCGGATATCATGAGCGAGATGTTCACCGTTGACGGACATCCGACGCCACCGATGCGCAAAAGGATCATGCCCCATATAAAACGTATTGGGTTAATGAACGTACTGAAAGACGGTATTAAGGGAGCAACCGCGCTATGAGCCAGGACAACACCGTGAACGTCGACGTTAAGCTGGGCGTCAATAAATTCAACGTCGATGAAGGGCATCCACACATTATTCTGGCGACCCATCCGGATCGGAATGAGTTTCGCAAGCTGCTCAATGCCTGCCCCGCCGGGTTGTACAAGCAGGACGATGACGGAAATATTCATTTTGATTCTGCCGGATGCCTGGAATGCGGGACCTGCCGGGTGCTGTGCGGCGAAACAATCCTTGAACAGTGGGCGTACCCGGTCGGCACGTTTGGCGTCGATTTTCGTTATGGATAACGGATAGTGCATGTTGCAGGCCGGATAAGGCTCAGTTGCCATCCGCCAGGACGTATGCCGTAATAATCCAGGGACAAACCAATGAGTGTCACATTAACGTTTAACGCCGGGCGTCGTAACGCCTGGCGACAGCAGGGCTTGTGGGGCGACGCCTCACTGAGCGATTACTGGAGCCAGACCGCCCGGGCCGTACCGGATAAAATCGCCGTGGTTGATAATCACGGCGATGCCTACACCTACGCCGAACTCGATCGTGCCGCCAGCAGCCTGGCCGCCTGGTTTTTAGCCGTTGGGATTCAACCCGGCGATCGGGTTGCTTTCCAGCTGCCGGGCTGGTGTGAATTTACCGTGATTTATCTGGCCTGCCTGAAAACCGGGGCCGTCTCCGTCCCCCTACTTCCGGCCTGGCGCGAAGCGGAACTGGTGTGGGTACTGAACAAATGCAAAGCGAAGCTCTTTTTTGCGCCGACCTTGTTTAAACAAACCCGACCGGTGGATCTGATCCTGCCTTTACAGAATCAGTTGCCGCATCTGCAGCAGATTGTCGCCGTGGATAAACTGGCACCAGCGACGGCCTCACTGGCGCTCAGCCAGCTACTTACCTCTCCGCCGTTAACCCAGGCCGTTAGCGTCCACGCCGACGCGTTAGCCGCCGTGCTGTTCACCTCCGGCACGGAAGGAATGCCAAAAGGAGTGATGTTGACCCACAACAACATTCTTGCCAGCGAACGCGCCTACTGCGCCCGTCTTAACCTCAACTGGCAGGATATTTTTTTAATGCCCGCCCCGCTGGGGCACGCCACCGGATTTCTGCACGGCGTCACGGCCCCGTTTTTAATTGGCGCGCGCAGCGTGCTGCTGGATATTTTTACCCCGACCGCCTGTCTTGATCTGCTGGAGCAACAGCGCTGTACCTGTGCTCTCGGCGCAACACCCTTCGTCTATGACATGCTGTGCTGCGTGGAAAAGCGGCCTTACGACCTCACCTCGCTACGTTTCTTCTTATGCGGCGGGACCACTATTCCGCAGAAAATTGCCCGTGCCTGTCAGCAGCGCGGCATTAAGTTGTTAAGCGTTTACGGCTCGACCGAAAGCTCACCGCATGCGGTGGTCAATCTGGATGATTCACTTGCCCGCATGATGAATACCGATGGCTACGCCGCTGCGGGCGTCGAAATTAAAGTGGTCGATGAAGCACATAATACGCTGCCGCCGGGCGTAGAGGGGGAAGAAGCCTCACGCGGGCCTGGCGTTTTTATGGGCTACCTTGATGAGCCCGAAATGACCGCCCGCGCGATGGATGAAGACGGTTGGTACTACAGCGGCGATTTATGCCGCATGGACGACGAGGGCTACATTAAAATCACCGGGCGTAAGAAAGATATTATTGTGCGCGGCGGAGAAAATATCAGTAGCCGTGAAGTCGAGGACATTTTATTGCAGCATCCGCGTATTCATGATGCCTGCGTGGTGGCGATGCCGGACGAGCGTTTAGGGGAAAGATCGTGCGCTTACGTGGTGCTTAAACCGCCGCATCACTCGCTGTCGCTGACGTCGGTAGTGGCCTTCTTTAGCCGCAAGCGAGTAGCAAAGTATAAATACCCGGAACACATCGTGATTGTCGAAAAATTACCGCGCACAGCCTCCGGAAAAATCCAGAAGTATCAGCTTCGCCAGGACATTATTCAGCGTTTAAGCGTGGAGAGTATTGCAGAATAAAGTGCCGGATGGCGGCGAAACGCCATCCGGCATGATGTTACTTGTTCAGTTCAGCCAGGCTCAGCCAGGTCTGTACGACGGTGTCCGGGTTCAGCGACAGGCTGTCGATCCCCTCTTCCATCAGCCAGGCCGCGAAGTCTTCGTGGTCAGATGGACCCTGACCGCAAATACCCACGTATTTACCCTGTTTCTTGGCTGCGCGAATCGCCATCGACAGCAGCGCTTTCACCGCGTCGTTACGCTCATCAAACAGTTCAGAAACCACTCCGGAGTCACGGTCCAGACCCAGCGCCAGCTGTGTCATGTCGTTTGAGCCAATGGAGAAGCCGTCGAAGTACTCGAGGAACTGCTCGGCCAGCAGGGCGTTGGACGGGATCTCACACATCATGATGATCTTCAGCCCGTTTTCACCGCGCTTCAGACCCTGACGCGCCAGCTCTTCCACCACCGCTTTTGCCTGCGCCACGGTACGAACGAACGGCACCATGACTTCAACGTTGGTCAGTCCCATCTCGTTGCGCACGCGCTTCACAGCGTCACATTCGAGTGCGAAACAGTCGCGGAAGCTGTCAGCAACGTAACGGCCCGCACCCCGGAAGCCCAGCATCGGGTTCTCTTCATGCGGCTCGTAGCGCTCACCGCCGACCAGGTTGGCGTATTCGTTAGACTTAAAGTCTGACATTCGCACGATGACGCGTTTTGGATAAAACGCCGCGCCCAGCGTCGCGATCCCTTCGGTCAGACGACCCACGTAGAATTCACGCGGTGAATCAAAACCTTTCATCATGCCGCGAATTTCGTTTTGCAACTCTGGCGTCTGGTCATCGAACTCCAGCAATGCGCGAGGGTGCACACCAATCATGCGGTTGATGATAAATTCCAGACGCGCCAGCCCGACACCTTCGTTTGGCAGACAGGCGAAGTCGAAAGCGCGATCCGGGTTACCGACGTTCATCATCACCTTCAACGGCAGATCCGGCATAGTTTCGACGCTGGAACTCTTAACGCTAAAGTCGAGCATGTCGGCATATACGTAACCGGTGTCACCTTCGGCACAGGAGACGGTCACCGCCTCGCCTTCCTTGATGCGATCGGTAGCATCACCACAGCCCACTACCGCAGGGATCCCGAGTTCACGGGCGATAATCGCCGCATGACAGGTACGACCGCCACGGTTGGTAACAATGGCCGCCGCTTTTTTCATGATCGGTTCCCAGTCCGGATCGGTCATGTCGGTCACCAGTACGTCACCGGGTTCAATGCGGTTCATTTCGCTGATGTCATGAATGACCTTCACCGGACCCGCGCCGATGCGGTGGCCGATAGCACGGCCTTCAGCAATGATTTTGCCCTGCGCATGCAGCGTATAACGCTCCATCACCTGACCGCGAGAACGGACGGTTTCCGGACGCGCCTGCACAATGAACAGCTTGCCGGTGTGACCGTCTTTCGCCCATTCGATGTCCATCGGACGACCGTAGTGCTTCTCGATTTGTACCGCCTGCTTCGCCAGTTCCTGCACTTCCTCGTTCGTCAGTGAGAAAACGTCGCGCTGTTCCTGCGGCACATCTTCGATGGTCACCTGTTTGCCGTGTTCCTGGGTCGGCGCGTAGATCATGCGAATTTTTTTCGACCCCATCGTGCGACGCACGATAGCCGGGCGGTTAGCCGCCAGGGTCGGTTTGTGCACGTAGAACTCGTCCGGGTTCACAGCGCCCTGCACCACCATCTCACCCAGACCCCATGCGGAAGTGATAAACACCACCTGATCGAAGCCGGATTCGGTGTCGATGGAGAACATGACGCCTGAGGACGCGAGGTCAGAACGAACCATACGTTGGACGCCCGCAGAGAGCGCCACGCCACGGTGGTCATAGCCCTGGTGAACACGATAAGAGATTGCTCGGTCGTTAAACAGCGAGGCAAAGACGTGTTTGATGGCCACCAGCACGGCATCAAAGCCCTGGACGTTGAGGAAGGTTTCCTGCTGACCGGCAAATGAGGCATCGGGCATATCTTCTGCTGTCGCCGAGGAGCGGACGGCAAAAGAGGCATTGGCGTCGTCCGCGGAAAGCTGCGCGTAGGCATCGCGGACGGCATTTTCCAGCTCAGGCTGGAAAGGAGTGTCGATAATCCACTGGCGGATCTGCGCCCCGGCTTTGGCAAGCTCGGTGACATCGTCGATATCCGTTTTATCCAGCAGTTCATAAATGCGCTGGTTTACACCGCTTTGGTCCAGAAACTGGTTGAACGCATCGGCGGTTGTTGCAAAACCATTCGGTACGGAAACACCCATACCTGAAAGGTTAGTGATCATTTCACCCAGGGAGGCATTTTTGCCTCCAACTCTGTCTACATCATTCATGCCGAGTTGGTTATACCAAAGCACCAGCGGTGACGAGCCATTGTTGGACATCGAACAATCCTTATATTTGAACGAGGTTAGGAAACTCAATTTTGCGTAATTATCTTGGCATATTTACTGCGGCGAAAAAAACGGTGAATCGTTCAAGCAACTTTATTTTTTATTTTTTCAGATTGTTTCCGCATTTGCGCAAACCCGCGAGCGACACGGGATCACCACAAAAACAGTCGGTATAAACACTCGTTCCGAAAAATGAAATGTACTTTTCAGTAAATATAAAAATAGCGTTTCATTTTATAAAATAGCTGCCGCAATATTCGCTTCTGACGAATTTTAATTTATGCTTTCAGAGAATTATGTCTGCCCCCAGGATGAGCAAAATGGATAATGCTGTTGATCGTCACGTATTTTATATTTCTGATGGTACGGCCATCACCGCAGAGGTATTGGGCCACGCGGTGATGTCGCAATTTCCGGTCACGATCAGCAGCATTACGCTGCCGTTTGTTGAAAATGAGAGCCGCGCCCGTGCGGTGAAAGACCAGATTGACGCCATTTACCAACAAACTGGCGTACGCCCGCTGGTGTTCTATTCCATCGTGTTGCCGGAAATTCGCGCCATCATTTTGCAAAGCGAGGGCTTCTGCCAGGATATCGTCCAGGCGCTGGTCGCCCCACTGCAACATGAGATGAAACTTGACCCCACGCCGATAGCCCATCGCACGCACGGCCTGAATCCCGGCAACCTCAATAAGTACGATGCGCGTATTGCCGCCATTGATTACACCCTCGCTCACGATGACGGTATTTCGTTGCGCAACCTCGATCAGGCACAGGTTATTCTGCTCGGTGTCTCCCGCTGCGGCAAAACGCCGACCAGCCTGTATCTGGCGATGCAGTTTGGCGTTCGGGCAGCGAACTACCCCTTTATTGCTGATGATATGGATAACCTGGTGCTGCCCGCGTCGTTAAAACCGCTGCAGCATAAATTATTTGGTCTGACCATTGATCCGGAACGCCTGACGGCGATCCGCGAAGAGCGCAGAGAAAACAGCCGCTATGCCTCGCTGCGTCAGTGCAGAATGGAAGTGGCCGAAGTGGAAGCGTTATATCGCAAAAACAAGATCCCATGGCTCAACAGTACCAACTATTCGGTAGAAGAGATTGCCACCAAGATCCTCGACATTATGGGGCTGAATCGCCGAATGTACTAGAATGCTAGTGCATGAGTTCAATTTTTTGTTATCATGCTCGCCAGTAGGCAGGATGGATTGTGTTATTGTGATGTACATCACTTCCCGGCAGTCCTGCCGTTGAAGCAACAAATTTCTGAGACTCGTAATGAACAGAACTGATGAACTCCGTACTGCGCGGATTGACAACCTGGTCACTCCAGCAGAGCTGGCGCAGCGGCATCCTGTTTCGTCCTCCGTCGCCCATCACGTGACGGACTCGCGACGCCGGATAGAAAAAATACTGAATGGTGAAGATCCTCGTTTGCTGGTGATCGTTGGCCCCTGCTCGATTCACGACCTTGATGCAGCCATGGAGTACGCCACGCGCTTGCAGACGCTGCGCACCAGGCACCAGGCGCGTCTGGAAATCGTAATGCGTACCTATTTTGAAAAACCGCGCACCGTCGTCGGCTGGAAAGGTTTAATTTCCGACCCGGATTTGAACGGCAGCTACCGCGTTAACCACGGCATTGAGCTGGCGCGTAAGCTTTTGCTACAGGTCAACGAGCTGGGCGTCCCCACAGCCACTGAATTTCTCGATATGGTCACCGGCCAGTTTATTGCCGATCTGATCAGTTGGGGCGCTATCGGCGCACGTACCACCGAAAGTCAGATCCACCGTGAAATGGCCTCCGCGCTCTCCTGTCCGGTCGGCTTTAAAAATGGTACCGATGGTAATACACGTATCGCCGTCGATGCGATTCGCGCCTCCCGCGCCAGCCATATGTTCCTTTCACCGGATAAAACCGGTCAGATGACCATCTATCAGACCAGCGGCAACCCGTATGGGCACATCATTATGCGCGGCGGTAAAAAGCCGAATTACTTTGCGGAAGATATTGCCGCCGCCTGCGATACGCTGCATGAATTTTCGCTGCCGGAGCACCTGGTAGTCGATTTCAGTCATGGTAATTGCCAGAAACAGCATCGTCGCCAGCTGGAAGTGTGCGATGACGTCTGTCAGCAAATTCGCAATGGGTCGACGGCCATCGCCGGAATTATGGCCGAGAGCTTCCTGCGCGAAGGTACGCAAAAAATCGTCAGCGGTCAGCCGCTGGTTTACGGTCAGTCCATTACCGATCCGTGCCTGAACTGGGAAGATACTGAACTGTTGGTCGAAAAACTCGCATCTGCGGTGGATAGTCGCTTCTAACCTTTTCACCGGGTAGCATGACGTTGCCCGGTGACAATCCCTTGTTTTTCCCTCGTTTTTTGCATAAAAATCACTCTCGTCACAATTTTTTCACAAAAAAGCTTGCCGCAAATTTTTACTTTGATGATAATGATTATCATTGTTACATTGATTGTTATTTTTAAACACTATGTCACGTATGGATAACACAGCGGCAACGCCTGCAAAAAAGAATACACCATCCTCTACGCCCCCCACTGAGCGTCGAATTGACAGTAAAAGCCTGTTGGGCAACGAGGGTCGCGTGATCATTGAGCATGACGGACAGCATTATCTGCTGCGCCAGACACATGCCGGAAAACTGATTTTAACAAAATAAATCCACACATTTCGCCAGCCACCCAGGTCATCCCCAGGCAGCCAGCGCTTTTCGAGTTTCTAATGGAGAGTTGCTATGCCTTACCTGCACACCGCGAGTTTGCGCCCATCGCTGCTGGCGCTGGCGATCGTCTGCAGTCTTCCTGGTGCCGCGTATGCGGCAGTTGAAGATATGACCGTTATCGCTACCGGCAATGCTCGCAGCGCCTTTGAGGCGCCGATGATGGTCAGCGTTATCGACGCGACGGCCCCGGAAAATCAAACCGCCAGCTCTGCCGCTGACCTGCTGCGCAAGGTGCCAGGCCTGACCCTTGACGGCACCGGACGTACCAACGGCCAGGACGTCAATCTACGCGGCTACGACCGACGCGGCGTACTGGTGCTGGTTGATGGTGTTCGTCAGGGCACTGACACCGGACACCTCAACAGCACGTTCCTCGATCCCGCCCTCATCAAGCGTATCGAAGTGGTGCGCGGTCCATCGGCGCTGCTGTACGGCAGCGGCGCGCTGGGCGGCGTCATTGCCTATGAGACGGCAGATGCTAAAGATCTGCTGGAAGCTGGGAAAAACAGCGGCTACCGCGTGTTCGGCACCGCCGCCACGGGTGACCATAGCTTCGGGATGGGTGCCAGCACGTATGGCCGCACCGATACGCTGGACGGGCTGCTGTCCTGGTCCAGCCGTGACCGTGGTGACATACGTCAGAGCAACGGTACTACCGCGCCCAACGATGAAACGATTAACAATATGCTGGCGAAAGGCAGCTGGAAAATAGACAGCGCCCAGACGTTGGCCGGCTCGCTGCGCTATTACAACAACGATGCGCAGGAACCCAAAAACCCGCAAGCCAGCGACACAAATAGCAGTAACCCGATGACCGATCGCTCGACGATCCAGCGCGATGCCCAACTGACCTACTCGGTAGCCCCGGCGGACAACGACTGGCTGAATGCCGATGCGCGTATTTACTGGTCTGAGGCGCGTATTAATGCGCAAAACCCGGATGCCACCGGCGAGTTTCGTAAGCAAACCACCAAAGGTGGCAAGATTGACAACCGCACACGACTGTTTAGCGACGCCTTTGCGGCGCATCTGCTGACGTATGGCGGCGAGTATTATCGTCAGGAACAACAACCGGCGGGTGCCACCACCGGTTTCCCGCAAGCAAAAATTGATTTTAGCTCCGGCTGGCTACAGGATGAAATCACCCTGCGTGACCTGCCGGTGACGTTGCTGGGCGGCACGCGTTATGACTCCTATCGCGGTAGCAGCGACGGTTACGCTGATGTTGATGCGGATAAATGGTCCTCCCGTGCAGGAATGACCGTAACCCCCACCGACTGGTTGATGCTGTTTGGATCTTACGCTCAGGCCTTCCGTGCGCCGACCATGGGCGAAATGTACAACGATGCGAAACACTTCTCCATCGGCCGCTTCTACACCAACTACTGGGTGCCGAATCCAAACCTGCGCCCGGAAACCAACGAAACTCAGGAGTATGGTTTCGGTCTGCGCTTTGACGATCTGCTGCTGGCGAACGATGCCCTTGAATTTAAAGCCAGCTATTTCGACACTAAAGCGAAAGACTATATCTCCACCAGCGTCGATTTCGCCGCCGCAACGACCATGTCCTATAACGTCCCTAACGCTAAAATCTGGGGCTGGGACGTGATGACAACGTACTCCACCGATCTCTTCAGCCTGGATCTGGCCTATAACCGCACGCGCGGCAAAGATACCGACACCGGTGAATACATTTCCAGCATTAACCCGGACACCGTCACCAGCAAGCTGAACGTACCGGTCGCACACAGCGGTTTCTCGGTTGGCTGGCTTGGCACCTTTGCCGACCGCTCAACCCATATCAGCAGCAGCTACACTAAACAGCCCGGTTATGCGGTAAACGACTTCTATGTCAGCTACCAGGGCCAGCAGGCGCTGAAAGGTATGACCACTACGCTGGTGCTGGGCAACGCCTTCGACAAAGAGTACTGGTCGCCGCAAGGCATTCCGCAGGATGGGCGTAACGGCAAAATTTTCGTGAGTTATCAGTGGTAATCACTTTGCCCCGGCACGCCCGGGCAGTCATCAGGAAGGAAGAGGCAATGAATCACTACACACGCTGGCTGGAACTGAAAAAAGAACATCCAGGAAAATACGCCCGTGACATCGCAGGTCTGCTGAATATCAGCGAAGCGGAACTCACCTTTGCGCGCGTTGGACATGACGCCTGGCGCCTGCGCGGCGAAGTGCGCGAGATCCTCACCGCGCTGGAGACCGTAGGCGAAACCAAATGCATCTGCCGCAACGAATACGCAGTGCATGAGCAAGTCGGCGCGTTCACCAACCAACATCTGAACGGCCATGCCGGACTGGTGCTGAATCCACGCGCCCTCGATCTGCGCCTGTTCCTCAATCAGTGGGCCAGCGCATTTCATATCAGCGAAACCACCGCCCACGGCGAGCGTCAGAGCATCCAGTTTTTTGATAATCAGGGCGACGCATTGTTGAAGGTCTACACCACGCAGAATACCGATATTGCTGCATGGGGATCGCTCCTGACCCGTTTCATCTTCGCGGAAAACCCGCCGCTGGCGCTGCAAACCGTCGAAGCCGCCGTTCCTGCCGTTAACATAGGCGCCGCAACGGTGGACAAAGAGTGGCGCGCCATGACCGATGTGCATCAGTTCTTCGGCCTGCTGAAACGTCACAACCTTACCCGCCAGCAGGCCTTTAGCCTGGTGGGCGACGATCTGGCTTGTAAGGTTACGAACGGCGCAGTGGCCCAACTGCTGGAAACCGCGCGTCAGGATGGCAACGAAATTATGGTATTTGTTGGCAACCGCGGCTGCGTGCAGATTTTTACCGGCGCGGTAGAAAAACTGGTGCCAATGAAAGGCTGGCTGAATATTTTCAATCCGACCTTTACGCTGCATCTGCTGGAAGAGACCATCGCCGAAACGTGGGTCACACGTAAGCCGACCGCCGAGGGGCATGTGACCAGTCTGGAGCTGTTCGCGGCAGACGGAACACAGATCGCCCAGCTGTACGGGCAACGTACCGAAGGCGAGCCGGAACAGAAGCAATGGCGTGCGCAGATCGACGCGTTAACACAGAAGGGGCTGGCCGCATGAAAAAACTGCTGGTACTGATTGCGCTTCTGCCACTGGCGGCGCAGGCCGCACCCGAGGAAAGAGTGGTTGCACTCGGCGGTGATGTGACAGAGATTGTCTATGCGCTTGGGGCGCAGTCATCCCTTGTGGCGCGCGACAGCACCAGCCAGTGGCCGGAGGCGGCAACTGCATTGCCAGACGTGGGCTATTTGCGCCAACTCAACGCCGAAGGGATCCTTGCCACCCGCCCTACTCTGGTTCTCGCCAGCGCACAGGCGCAACCTTCATTGGTCCTCAAACAGGTCGAACAAAGTAAGGTCAGCGTCGTTACGGTACCGGCAGGGAACGCGCTAAGCGTGATTGATGACAAAGTCCGGGTGATTGCGCAGGCGACCCACCGTGAGGCACAAGGCGAGTTGCTCCGCCAAAGCTTACGCCAGGCGCTGGCCGAATTGCCCTCATCCGAACTCAACAAACGCGTGCTGTTCATTCTCAATCATGGCGGAATGACCGCCATGGCAGCCGGGCAGCAAACCGGGGCCGATGCCGCCATTCGTGCCGCCGGTTTGCGCAACGCCATGCAGGGTTTTAACCGCTATCAATCCTTATCTCAGGAAGGCGTGATTGCCAGCCAGCCCGATCTGGTGGTGATTTCGCAAGACGGCGTCAAGGCGATGGGAGGTGAAGATAATCTGTGGGCACTGCCGGGGCTTGCGCAAACGCCCGCCGGTCGCAATAAGCAGGTACTGCAAATTGATGACATGGCGCTGCTCGGCTTTAGTGTCCGTACGCCGCAGGCCATCCAGCAACTGCGTGCCAAAGCGGAACAATTACCCTGATGTCCCGGCGTATCACCTGCTCTTTGTGGATGCTGGCCGCTATGCTGGTCGTGATGACGATGGTGGCTACCGGTTTTGGCGCGTTGCGTCTGCCGGTGAGTCTGTTCTGGCGCGACACCGATGACGCGCTGCGTCAAATCTGGCTGACTATTCGACTACCGCGCGTTCTGCTGGCACTGGTGATTGGCGGTTCTCTGGCGCTGGCGGGTTGTGTGATGCAGGGGTTGTTCCGCAATCCGCTTGCCGATCCGGGACTGCTGGGGATCAGCAGCGGTGCCGCCTGCGCCGTCGCGTTATGGGTAGTATTGCCGGTCACCTTACCTGCGCTGCTGATGCTGTATGCCCCCATGCTGGCGGCATTTCTCGGCGCACTCGCCGCTACGGTGGTGATTTTTATCCTCAGTCAACAGCGCGACGGTTCACTATCGCGTCTGTTGCTGGTCGGCATTGCTATCAATGCACTTTGTGGGGCAGCGGTCGGCGTGTTGTCATGGGTCAGCAATGATGCGCAACTGCGCCAGTTGTCGCTGTGGGGTATGGGCAGTCTGGGCTCAGCACAGTGGTCAACGCTGCTGGCGGTCACTTCGCTGATGTTGCCCACGGTGCTTTTCGTCTGGCGCTTAGCTCCGGCGTTGAATCTGCTGCAGCTCGGTGAGGAAGACGCGCACTATCTTGGCGTCGACGTGCGATGGGTGCAGCGCGTTTTACTGCTGTGCAGTGCGCTGTTAGTTGCTGCCGCCGTCGCGGTCAGTGGCGTGATTGGGTTTATCGGCCTGGTGATCCCGCATTTGATGCGCATGTGGCTCGGTTCCGATCATCGGGCGGTGATCCCTGGTTCTGTATTAGCGGGGGCATTTTTACTGTTGATCGCCGATACTCTCGCGCGAACAGCCGTTGCGCCCGCTGAAATGCCGGTTGGTCTGTTAACCAGTATTCTGGGTGCACCGTGGTTTTTGTGGCTTATTTTTCGTCAACGAGGTCCGCATGGCTGAACGTTTTATCGCCGAAGCACTTCACTACCGTGTGGCGGGTCGGTCGGTCATTCGCGACGTGTCACTCACGCTTGAAAAAGGCGAACTGGTGGCACTGATCGGGCCCAACGGCGCAGGAAAGTCTACGCTTCTGCGACTGCTGACCGGTTTTCTGACGCCGGCGTCTGGGCGCTGCTTACTGGACGGGAAACCGCTGAATGACTGGCGTGCACAAGCGTTATCTCGCCATCGCGCGGTCATGCGTCAGCAAACGCAGGTGGGTTTTGACTGGCTGGTCGAGGCCGTGATCGCCATGGGGCGTGCCCCCTGGACCCAACGGCCCGAACCGGCGCTTATCGCTCAGGTAATGGTGCTAACCGGATGCACTCCGCTGGCTGGCAGACACTACACCGCGCTTTCCGGCGGCGAGCAGCAACGGGTACAGCTTGCCCGTGCGCTGGCACAGTTGTGGTGCGACGGCGCGCCGCGCGGATGGCTATTCCTCGATGAACCCACTTCAGCGTTAGATCTCTACCACCAGCAGCATCTGTTGCGGTTGTTAACGTCGCTAACCGCTGCCGGGGAATTGCACGTGTGCATCGTCCTTCACGATCTCAATCTTGCAGCGCTGTGGGCTGACAGGATTGTCCTGCTCCATGACGGACGGATTGTGTCCCAGGGGACGCCAAAAGCCGTGTTACAGGCCGATGACCTGATGCGCTGGTACGGCGCCCAACTCCACGTTGGCCTGCATCCGGCCAACGCGTCGCCACAGGTTTTTCTCGCCCCTTAGCTCGAACAACTGACTTCAAGCCGTTTACCCCAGTCCGGTGGACGGCTGACATAATCATCATCCCTCTCGGCAAACGGCGTACGCAATGCGATGTGTAAGCGATGCAGTTCGACGTAGTCCCCCTGCTCTGCCTGGCTTATTGCCCGCTGCGCCAGCCAGTTGCGTAACACCATTGCCGGGTTTGCGGCTTTCATTTGCGCCTGTCTTATTTCGTCAGCCACGTTGTCCTGCTGCAAACGTGAGCGATAGCGCGCAAACCAGTCATCAAATGCCGCGCGGTCGATAAACTCATCGCGCAACGGTGAAGACGTGCTGCGCTGCTCCGTCAGGCTCAACATTCGAAACGTTCGCGTAAAATCACTCCTTTCCCGCGCCATCAGGCTAAACAGTTCGCTGAGCAATTCGTTATCGTTTTTTTGCTCGCTAAAGAAGCCCAGCTTTTGTCGCATTCGTTGCCCATAGCGGGTCAGCTGCGCCAGTTGATAGCTATCCAGCGCGTCATTGAGTGCGTCGACGGCAATAAAAGGCGACAGGGTTTGCGCCAGTCGCTGCAAATTCCACAGCGCGGCAGCCGGTTGATTGTCGAAACTGTACCGCCCCTGGTTGTCCGAATGGTTACAGATAAAATCAGGCACGTAATCATCCAGAAAACCGAATGGACCGTAATCCATCGTCAGCCCCAGAATTGACATGTTGTCGGTATTCATCACCCCGTGCGCAAATCCTACCGCCTGCCAGTCAGCGATTAACGTTGCGGTACGCGTGACCACATCCTGAAACCACAATTGATATTTATCCGTCTCATCCTGCCAGTGCGGCCAATAATAGCGGATCGCAAAATCGGCCAGTTGGCGTACTTTTTCCGGTTCACGACGATAATAGAAGTGTTCAAAGTGACCAAAACGCATATGACTTTGCGCCACGCGAATCAGCATTGCCCCTGCTTCCACCGTTTCACGGTAGACCGGTGTATCGCTGGTGACAACCGACAGCGCCCGGGTGGTGGGGATCCCCAGGTAATGCATCGCTTCACTGGCAAGGCTTTCGCGAATCGTTGAGCGCAGTACCGCACGCCCGTCACCCATGCGGGAATATGGTGTTAAACCGGCCCCTTTCAGATGCCAGTCAAGCGTCGTGCCATCGGCGAGCAGTTGTTCGCCCAGCAAGATCCCGCGCCCGTCACCAAGCTGGCCAGCCCAAACGCCAAACTGGTGCCCGCTATAGACCTGCGCCAGCGGTGACATGCCGGGAAGCAGCGATTCACCGCCACAAACGCCTGCGCCATTTTCACTGTTAAACAGCACTTCAGGGATCCCTGATTGCTCAGCAAGAACATCGTTATGCCAGATAACGCGCGCATTTTTTAGGGGAGTGGGCGAAAGTGCTGTATAGGTTGCTGGTAACTCATCACGCCAGCGGGTGGTAAAAGACAGGGTCATAGGGCCTCCTGTCACTAGTGTAGACTGTTAATGATTGGTTAAACACCGGCAAATACCAAGGTTATCCCTGTATCAACGAGATTATCTGCGCAGGCGAAACCGCTGGCCATAACGCGCCCTGCATGGCGCTGAATCCCAGGGGCAATACCCGCTCGAGCATCTCCTGCGTATCAATACCGCTAATGATTATTGATTCACAGCTTGGGGATATTTGTGCCTGAATAGCGCGCATAAAAGGCTCAAACGAGTTTTGCGCAATCCTTTGTTGAATAAAGTTTTTATCCATTACGACACGTTTGAAAAGGCCATCAAAAATCGCGCGCGTGGATATGCCCGCTGCGCCAAAGTTGGTCAATACTAATGGAAATCGCGCCGCTAATATCGCCAGCGTGGGATTTTCTTTACCTTTGTTTAACTCGGGATAACTATCATTAATGGTGAACTCAATAAATGGAAATCGCTCAATACGTGAAGCATATTCTGATTCTGATAATAAAGTATTAGCCACTGCTGGGGTTAAATTAATCCAGGCAGGAATCTTACGCTGAATAAAAAAATGTTGGCATGTTTCGATTAAATCGAGCTTTTCGCTAAATAAACGACACTGCTCATCGTCTGACATCTGAGGTATGACCAACCCGGTAGGTATCCGCACAACGCCATCGGAGCTGACAAAGTGGGTGATGATGTCGACGTATTCAAGATCGCCTTTTTCACTTCTCGCCGGGAGAAAAGAGAACTCAGAATGATAAGGATTATCCAGTGAAACTATCATTGTGCCAGCCCCGCTGCATGGGTGTAACCCGGCATCCTGTAGCAAAGGATGAAAAAATACGTTACATCAGATACAAATAGAGGCCCTTTCATTTGTCCCTTTTTAGCCAGTAAATCGAATCCTTTTTTTTAGCTTATCCTGATTATAAGCTAATATCCAGCTTTGTACTTTTTAATAACTCGGCATAAATCATATTTTTAGCAAAATACTCTCTTGATGCACAAGGTTATTGCCAGTGAAGCAGCAGAAATGAAAGTTGGATTTTAAATGACGATGATGAGGCCGTTTCAGACGCAACCGACCCCATCATTTGAGAGATTAAATACGTCGCGCCTGCCAGAAATTTTTACGCCAGTAGACATTATCAAGAGATGAGCGCATCACTCCCCGACTGGTCGACGCATGAATAAATTGATTATTGGTATCGTAAATACCGACGTGTAAGCCACTTTCCCCAGACCCGGTTTTAAAGAAAACCAGATCGCCTGGCAGCAATTCGTCTTTATCGATTTCAGTACCAATCTTTGATTGCGTGCGCGTATCGCGCGGTAGCTGCAAATCAAACTGATCGCGCATCGTCATCAAGACAAATCCCGAACAATCCACACCGTTGCGGCTCATGCCACCGTAACGATAGGGCGTGCCACGCCAGTTCTGTAACTGATCGTTAAGACCCGCGATCACGGCGATAGAATCCGATAACCGGGCATTGGGCGCAGGAGCACGATGGCTGCTGCATCCCGCCAAAAACAATGCTGTAATGAAAAGAAGCCAAAAGCGCATTCAGGACGAATCCTCTGATTTTTATTTTTGTGCCAATTTAGCGTGGAAATTATGTGGTTTTCAAGAACCCATTTAACTTAAGTGGTTGATATGAGCATTCTGTGGCCTTCGATATCCAGACGCCGAAAGTTTACACCATAGGCCTGAGAGAGGTTAGCTGGCGTCAGTACCGCATCGCGTGAACCACTGGCCAGCAACTTCCCACGCTTGAGTAACCAGGCCTTATGCGCATGACGTATCGTATGGTTCAGGTCATGGCTGCTCATGACAATCGCTATCCCCTGCAGGCACAGCTGGCTTAATAGCCTGTCCAGCGCATTTTGTTGCGCAACGTCCAGACTGTTCATCGGCTCGTCTAGCAGCAACAGCTGGCCGTGCGGGTTAGCCTGCGGGCAAATTTGCAGTATCACCGCAGCAAGACGCACCCGCTGCCATTCGCCGCCGGAGAGCTGATTCGCCCCGCGTCCGAGTTTATCCCCCAACCCCAGCGCATCGGCCACCTCTTGCAGCAGATCGGTACGCGCTTTATCAGGTTGATGCAGCGTCAGAAAATGCCAGACCGGCATGGCAAACGGCGGATTTTGCTGTTGCGCAAGATAAGCGCGGTGTTGCGCCAGCTTTGCGGCAGGCCAGTCGTCGAGCGGCATATCACCCAACACGACGGTTCCCTCACCGGTCGTTAAACCCGCCATTCGCGCCAGCAGCGTACTCTTTCCGGCACCGTTAGGTCCCACAAGATGCAGGATCTCCCCAGCCTTTATCTCGCCTGAAAGCGGACCGAGCCGTGTCGATTCCACCACATCCTGAAGCTGCATCAAAGGAGACATTATTTTGCCAGCGCCGCGTTGATATGTTCAACAAGGATGGGATCTTCTGGCGTCATATCGGGTGAAAAACGCTGCAGAACCCGGCCATCGCGCCCGACTAAAAACTTCTCGAAATTCCACAGAACATCGCCCGGATGGAGCAGCGCGCGGCCTTTACTCACCATACGTGCCAAAAAACCGCTGTCAGCAGGTGCAATGATGATCGGCGCAGCATCAATCAGCTTCTGATACAGCGGATGGCGCGCTTTGCCATTGACGTCAATCTTACTGAACATCGGGAAAGTGACGCCCCAGGTGGTACTGCACCAGGTTTTAATTTCCTCTTCACTACCCGGCTCCTGGCCGAGAAACTGATTGCAGGGGAATCCCAATACGGTGAACCCCTGCTCGTGCCATGCTTTCTGCAGATTCTCCAGTTGCTCATACTGCGGCGTTAATCCACATTTTGAAGCAACATTAACAATTAACAGGACTTTTCCGGCATACGCCTGCAACGAGATGACTTCCCCATCGATAGTCGTCACTTCTGTATTGAAAATAGTGTCTTGCATAGCATCTCCAGGTGGATAGTCAGCGATCGGTTATCGTGTTTAATCATAGCCCGAACTACAACCTTCTAGCGCCCGGATTTTAGCAATAACCAGATAAATACCGGTGCGCCCATGGTTGCCGTCACCACGCCGATAGGCAGCTCAGCCGATGCCAGAACCAGACGCGCAACGACATCCGCCAACAGTAACGCAATGGCTCCCGCCAGCGCACAGCCAGGCAGCAATACGCGATGATCGGTCAATCCACACAGTCGCAGAATATGCGGGATAACCAGGCCAATAAAACCAATAGCACCGGCAAGCGCCACGCTCACGCCCACCATCCAGCCAGTGGCCACCACCAGCAGGTTGCGCCAGAACCATAAAGGCAGTCCCAACTGGCGCGCAGAGGTCTCCCCCAGCGCCAGCATATTCATTGGCTGAGACTGACAGCAAATCCACAGCAAAACAGGAAGCAGTGCGACCATCAGCCAGGCCTGCTGCCAGTCGACGCCACCAAAGCCGCCCATCATCCAGTACATCAACTGTCGCAGGTCAAAAGAGGTGGAGAAATAGATGGCCCATGTCATCAGCGCGCTACAGATAATACCCAGCGCCACGCCCGCCAGCAGCAGGCGACTGGTCGACAGGTGACGACGGGCAAAACGCAGGAGGATAAGCGTAATGATAAGCGCCCCTGCAATCGCACACAGACCCAGCGCCCAGCCGGGCAGTTGGCCCTGCCCCAACAGCACCGCGGCGATTAGCCCAACCCCCGCGCCGTTAGACACCCCCAGCAAGCCAGGCTCGGCCAGCGGATTTTCAAACAGCGCCTGCATCACCGCACCAGAAAGTGCCAGCGCAGCGCCGACCAGCAACACGGCAAGCGTACGGGGAAGTCGAATTTGCCAGACGAACAGATCGCCGCGAGCGCTGAACCAGTCGCCGGGCGAAATCCACTGTTCTCCTGCGCACAGACTGAGAATCGTTGCCAGCAGCATCAGCACCGACAGAGACAGTATCCAGCGCACGTTTCGTCGCTGTTGTTGATGGGCGAAAGTCAGCATGTTTTCCATTCAGCTGAAAAGAGATGGAGCGATTCTACGGTGCTGATTCGGTAGTGAAAAGGAAAAAGGCCGCAGAGCGGCCTTTTTAGTTATACGCGTCATCTTTTGTGCCGCCTGTTTGCTGACGGCACAAAAGATTTAACATGTTGTTAAATCACTCTTCTTTGGGCGTTGCGTTTTCGACCCGGCTTTTTAACTTCTGTCCGGGTCTGAAGGTCACCACGCGCCGTGCTGTAATGGGAATATCTTCGCCCGTTTTCGGGTTACGGCCCGGACGTTGATTCTTATCACGCAGATCGAAGTTACCAAAACCAGAGAGTTTTACCTGCTCACCATTTTCCAGAGCACGACGGATCTCTTCGAAAAACAGCTCGACCAGTTCTTTGGCATCCCGCTTGCTAAGCCCAAGCTTATCAAACAGATATTCTGACATTTCAGCTTTTGTAAGCGCCATAGGTTCAATCCCTCAATGATGCCTGGAATCGCTCTTTTAATGCCTCTACACATTTGGCGACGGTAGCGGCAATCTCCTCTTCTTCAAGTGTACGGCTGGTATCCTGAAGGATCAGGCTGATAGCGAGGCTCTTATAACCCTCCGCAACACCCTTACCGCGGTACACGTCAAATAAGTTTACGCCAACTACCTGATTTACGCCAACTTTCTTACACTCGGATAAAATATCCGCAGCGGGAACGTTTTCTGCCACCACTACGGCGATATCACGACGGTTCGCCGGGAAGCGGGAAACTTCACGAGCCTGAGGCACCACGCGGTCTGCGAGCTTGTTCCACTCCAGTTCAAACACCAGAGTGCGACCGTTCAGATCCAGTTTACGTTCCAGCTCAGGATGAACAACCCCAATGAAACCAATACGTTCACCTTTCAGATAAATCGCCGCAGACTGCCCCGGATGCAGCGCCGGATTGGCTTCAGCTTTAAACTGAATGTCGGCCAGTTTACCGGTCAGATCGAGCACCGCTTCCAGATCGCCTTTCAGATCATAGAAATCAACGGTCTCTTTTGCCAGGTTCCAGTGTTCATCATGACGGTTACCGCAGATAGCACCCGCCAACATCAGATCCTGACGGATCCCGAGGTTAGCCTGGGTATCCGGCACAAAACGTAAACCTGTTTCGAAAATACGCACACGGTTCTGCTGACGGTTCTGGTTATACACCACCGTCGACAGCAACCCGGTCCACAGGGACAGACGCATTGCTGACATGTCGATTGAGATTGGGCTAGGCAGCAGCAGCGCGTCTTCACCCGGATGCAGCAGTGCCTGAACTTTCGGGTCGACAAAGCTGTAAGTAATAACTTCCTGGTAGCCTTTGTCATTGAGCATGGTTTTTACACGTTTCAGCGACAAATCCGCTTCCCGATGCGTACCCATGATAAGCCCCGCCTGAATTGGCGTATTCGGGATATTGTCATAGCCATAGACACGGGCGACTTCTTCGACCAGGTCTTCTTCGATTGAAATATCGAAACGCCAGCTCGGTGCTACCGCTTTCCACTCATCCTGGCCTTCCGTGACGTCACAACCCAGACGACGCAGAATATCGCTCACCTGCTCATCGGCAATATGATGCCCAATCAGACGATCCAGTTTGCTACGGCGAAGCGTAATGGTTGCGCGTTTTGGCAACGTCGTTTCGTTGGTCACATCGATGACTGGACCCGCTTCACCGCCGCAGATGTCAATCAACAGGCGCGTTGCACGTTCCATGGCTTTGTGTTGCAGCGCCGGATCGACACCACGCTCGTAACGGTGAGAGGCATCGGTGTGCAGACCGTGACGACGCGCGCGGCCGGTAATAGATAGCGGGCTGAAGAATGCGCATTCCAGCAGAACGTTTTGCGTCTCATCATTCACACCAGAGTGTTCGCCACCAAAGATGCCGCCCATCGCCAGCGCTTTGTTGTGGTCAGCAATCACCAGCGTATCCGCATGCAGTTTTGCTTCGCTGCCGTCCAGCAGCACCAGGGTTTCACCCTCTTTTGCCATACGAACAACAATCCCGCCTTCGATGCGGTCTTTGTCGAACGCGTGCATCGGCTGACCCAGTTCGAGCAGCACATAGTTAGTCACGTCAACCACGGCATCGATGGAACGGATCCCGCAACGACGCAGTTTCTCTTTCATCCACAGCGGCGTTGGCGCTTTAACGTTGATACCTTTCACCACGCGGCCCAGATAGCGCGGACACGCATCAACGGCTTCAACCTGAATGGGCAGCACATCGTTAATTGTTGCCGCCACAGGGGCGATTTCCGGCTCAACCAGCGGGGCTTTGTTCAGTACAGCAACGTCACGTGCAACACCAATGATGCCTAAGCAGTCGGCGCGGTTCGGCGTAACGCTAATTTCGATAGTATTATCGTCAAGCTTCAGGTATTCGCGGATGTCGGTGCCAATTGGCGCATCCGCAGGCAATTCGATAATACCGTTATGGTCATCGGAAATACCCAGCTCAGAGAATGAGCACAGCATGCCTTCTGACGGCTCGCCGCGCAGCTTGGCGGCTTTAATTTTGAAATCGCCTGGCAAAACGGCACCAATAGTAGCTACCGCGACTTTCAATCCCTGGCGACAGTTAGGTGCGCCACAGACGATATCCAGCAGGCGTTCGCCGCCTACATTCACCTTAGTCACGCGCAGTTTGTCTGCGTTCGGGTGCTGACCGCACTCAACCACTTCACCTACCACTACGCCGTTAAATTCACCGGCAACGGCATCAACACCGTCGACTTCGAGACCCGCCATGGTGATTTGGTTTGACAGCGCATCGCTATCAATCGCCGGGTTTACCCATTCGCGTAACCACAGTTCACTGAATTTCATTGTTTTATCCTGCCTTTATTTAAACTGTTTGAGGAAACGCAGATCGTTTTCGAAGAAAGAACGCAAATCGGTTACACCGTAACGCAGCATGGTCAGACGCTCCATACCCATACCGAATGCAAAGCCGGAGTAGATTTCTGGATCGATACCGACGTTACGCAGCACGTTCGGGTGAACCATCCCGCAGCCCAGCACTTCCAGCCATTTGCCATTCTTACCCATCACGTCAACTTCCGCAGAAGGTTCGGTGAACGGGAAGTAGGAAGGACGGAAACGAACCTGCAGGTCCTCTTCAAAGAAGTTACGCAGGAAATCGTGCAGCGTGCCTTTCAGGTTGGTGAAGTTGATATTGGTATCAACGATCAGCCCTTCCATCTGATGGAACATCGGGGTGTGCGTCTGATCGTAGTCGTTACGATACACACGGCCCGGCGCGATAATGCGGATTGGCGGCTGTTTTTCTTTCATGGTGCGGATCTGCACGCCGGAGGTCTGCGTGCGCAGTAGACGCGTAGCGTCAAACCAGAAAGTGTCGTGGTCAGCACGAGCCGGGTGATGACCAGGAATATTCAGGGCATCGAAGTTGTGATAGTCATCTTCGATTTCCGGCCCCGTCGCCACGGTAAAGCCGAGTTCACCGAAGAAACTTTCAATCCTGTCGATTGTACGCGTGACCGGATGCAGCCCGCCGTTTTCGATACGACGACCCGGCAGGGAGATATCAATTGTTTCTTCTGCCAGGCGTGCGTTCAGCGCGGCATTTTCTAAATCGGCTTTACGCGCGTTCAGCGCCTGCTGTACCTGCTCTTTAGCTTCGTTGATAACCGCACCTGCTGCCGGGCGCTCTTCAGGCGGCAGCTCGCGCAGGGTAGTCATTTGAAGGGTCAGGTGCCCTTTCTTACCCAAATATTCGACGCGGACATTGTCTAACGCGGCAACATCTGAAGCCTGGTTAATGGCGGCCGTTGCACTGGCAACCAGCTCTGCGAGATGTGACATGGTTTTCCTCGTTATGTCGGTGAAGACACCGGTTCATTGAACTTAATCTTTCATGCTTGCATCTATACTCTAAGTAATTCGAGCGGCAGGAAGGCGGCAAGGGAACGAGTCCCCATGAGCTTACATAAGTAAGTGATTGGGGCGAATGACCGCGGCCAACACACCTGCCGTTTGAAGTACGATGAGTATAAAAAAAGCCTCCACCAGGGAGGCTTTTAGGCGCTGTTTTCCGTTTCTTCTTTCACGCGCAAGCCTCCTGAGTTCAGGTGCTAAAGTAAAAGAAGAAGCGGAAAATAGCAGCATTCATGCTTGCGTTACCTTGTGTGGTAAAAACCGGACAACCTTTATTGAAAAGGCTTACGGATAAATTGTCAACTAATTGATTGAACTACCAATAAAAGAGAGGGAGCCAGGCTCCCTCTTTTCACTGGCTTATGCCAGAGCTGCTTTCGCTTTTTCGACCAGAGCGGAGAACGCTACTTTGTCGAATACTGCGATGTCAGCCAGGATCTTACGGTCGATTTCAACAGAGGCTTTTTTCAGGCCGTTGATGAATTTGCTGTAAGAAATACCGTTCTGACGTGCTGCTGCGTTGATACGCGCAATCCACAGTTGACGGAACTGACGCTTTTTCTGACGACGGTCACGATAAGCGTACTGACCAGCTTTGATAACAGCCTGGAAGGCAACGCGGTATACGCGTGAACGCGCACCGTAGTAGCCTTTAGCTTGTTTCAAAATTTTCTTGTGACGTGCACGGGCAACTACACCACGTTTTACGCGAGCCATATGTGCTCTCCTGTATCTATATTCTTAGTAAAAAAATTAATTAAACGTTAACGGCTTATGCGTACGGCAGGCACGCGATAACCAGACCCAGATCGCCTTTAGACACGAGGCCTTTTGGACGCAGGTGACGTTTACGCTTAGTAGATTTTTTGGTCAGAATATGACGCAGGTTTGCGTGCTTACGCTTAAATCCACCACCACCGGTTTTTTTGAAGCGCTTAGCAGCACCGCGTACGGTCTTAATTTTTGGCATTTTAATAACTTCCACTTCGCATTGTTAATAAACGAAACGTAGGCGAACAAAACCTGCGAAGCCCATAGGCTCCACAGGAATTGCTACTTGAAGGCCTTACTGTTTCTTCTTAGGAGCGAGCACCATGATCATCTGGCGGCCTTCGATCTTCGTAGGGAAGGATTCGACCACTGCCAGTTCACTCAGATCGTCACGGACGCGCGTAAGCACTTCCATACCGATCTGTTGGTGAGCCATCTCACGACCGCGGAAACGCAGCGTGATCTTAGCTTTATCACCCTCTTCCAGAAAGCGTACCAGGCTGCGGAGTTTTACCTGATAATCGCCATCGTCGGTGCCAGGACGGAATTTAATTTCCTTAACCTGGATAACTTTTTGCTTTTTCTTCTGTTCCTTAGAAGATTTACTCTTTTCATAAAGGAACTTGCCGTAGTCCATAATACGACAAACTGGCGGTTCGGCGTTAGGGCTGATTTCAACTAAATCTACTCCAGCTTCTTCAGCTTTTTCGATAGCTTCTCTCAGACTCACAATACCCAAAGCTTCGCCTTCCAGACCTGTTAAGCGAACTTCCAGGGCGCGAATCTCGCCATTGATACGATTCGGACGTGCCGTTTGAACTCGTTTTCCGCCTTTAATACCTTATTCCTCCAGTTGTTGAAGACTGCGGCTGCGAATCTCTTGTTGCAGCTTCTCGATCACTTCACTTACGTCCAGGCTGCCCAAGTCTTTGCCACGACGGGTACGCACGGCAACTTTGCCTGCTTCTACCTCTTTGTCGCCACAGACCAACATGTAAGGGACACGACGTAAAGTGTGCTCGCGGATTTTAAAGCCTATCTTCTCATTTCTCAAGTCTGCTTTTACACGAATACCCGCATTTTGTAGTTTCTGCGTTAATTCGTTGACGTATTCAGACTGCGAATCGGTAATATTCATGACCACAACCTGAACCGGCGCAAGCCAGGTCGGGAAGAAGCCAGCGAACTCTTCAGTCAGGATACCAATGAAACGTTCCATTGACCCAAGAATTGCGCGGTGAATCATTACCGGCACCTGACGCTCGTTGTTTTCGCCAACATAAGAGGCGCTCAGACGAGACGGCAGGGAGAAGTCCAGCTGTACAGTACCGCACTGCCATGCACGATCGAGGCAGTCATACAGGGTAAATTCAATTTTCGGACCGTAGAATGCGCCTTCACCCAGTTGGAACTCAAACGGGATGTTGTTTTCTTCCAGCGCAACCGCTAAGTCCGCTTCAGCACGGTCCCACATTTCATCGCTACCGATACGTTTTTCGGGGCGAGTGGACAGTTTGACGACGATTTTCTCGAAGCCAAAAGTGCTATACATATCGTAGACCATACGAATGCAGGCGTTAACTTCATCACGAATCTGCTCTTCGGTACAGAAGATATGTGCATCATCCTGAGTAAAGCCACGCACACGCATCAGTCCGTGCAGCGCACCTGATGGTTCGTTACGGTGACAGCTACCAAACTCAGCCATGCGCAGCGGCAGGTCGCGATAGGATTTCAGACCCTGATTGAAGATCTGAACGTGGCCCGGGCAGTTCATTGGCTTGATGCAGTATTCACGGTTCTCTGACGAGGTGGTAAACATCGCATCTTTGTAGTTGTCCCAGTGCCCTGTTTTTTCCCACAGCACACGGTCCATCATGAACGGGCCTTTTACTTCCTGATACTGGTATTCTTTCAGTTTTGAACGAACGAACACTTCCAGTTCACGGAAAATAGTCCAGCCATCGTTATGCCAGAACACCATACCTGGCGCTTCTTCCTGCATATGATACAGGTCAAGCTGCTTACCAATTTTACGGTGGTCGCGTTTAGCGGCTTCTTCCAGACGTTGCAGGTAGGCGCTCAGGGCTTTTTTATCCGCCCATGCGGTGCCATAAATTCGCTGCAGCATCTTGTTATTGCTGTCGCCGCGCCAGTATGCCCCGGCGGTCTTCATCAGCTTGAAGTGATGGCAGAAACGCATGTTTGGCACGTGCGGGCCACGGCACATATCGACATATTCTTCATGATGGTACAAGCCGGGCTTATCATCATGAGCAATGTTTTCATCAAGAATAGAGACTTTATAGGTCTCGCCACGCTTCACGAAAGTTTCACGCGCTTCGTACCAGCTGACTTTCTTCTTAATGACATCGTAGTTTTTCTCAGCGAGCTCGTGCATCCGCTTTTCGAGCGCGTCGACGTCTTCCTGGGTTAACGTACGGTCAAGATCGATATCGTAGTAAAAACCGTTATCAACCACCGGTCCGATCGCCATTTTGGTGTGCGGCCAGAGTTGTTTGATCGCGTGCCCTAACAGGTGCGCACAGGAGTGACGAATGATCTCCAGACCTTCATCATCTTTGGCGGTGATGATGGAGAGCTTCGCATCATGCTCAATCAGATCGGAAGCATCAACCAGCTCACCGTTTACACGGCCAGCAATAGTGGCTTTCGCCAGACCTGGACCGATGTCCAGCGCAACATCCATGGGACTTACAGCGTGGTCGTAATGGCGTTGGCTGCCATCAGGAAGAGTAATAACAGGCATGTTATATCCTTATTTGCAGTGGTGACCCACACGTAAGATCACATACAAAGTTTCAATATTTAAAATTATCAAAAAGGTGTGGGCTGATTCCCGCTTCACTCTGCGAAATATGTCACGCATTACCTGACTGGTAACACCGTAACCTACACCCGCTTTTTGATAACACCGTTTAACAGTGTACACGGCATTAGGATCCGATCAAAGCGACAATCAACGCGGTATCTATGATGTAAATCAATTCACTGCCACCCTGACGAATTTGTTACACTTGCATAAAGTCATCTACACTCAGCAGGAAAAGAACAATGCCAACAAACCGTTTTGCGAAGAAACACTGGAAGATGGTGGTGATCCTGCTGGTTA
This sequence comes from Citrobacter sp. FP75, assembly GCF_018342065.1. Taxonomy (GTDB): domain Bacteria; phylum Pseudomonadota; class Gammaproteobacteria; order Enterobacterales; family Enterobacteriaceae; genus Citrobacter. The sequence goes on from NZ_JAFDOE010000007.1 coordinate 98,588, forward strand.
TTTGTGCGGCAATGCTGATGCTACGTTGGGCAGCGATGATCTGGGGTTAAAATACTGGCCCTCTGTTCTGGTTCCATTGTATTTATCAATTAAATCGAATTCGTCTGAAAAATAGCGTGTTATTGATAAGTATTAAAAATAAAACACAGATTAAATATTAAAAAACCTTAACGTTAATAGATAAAAGCCGGGCCAATTATTTGACCCGGTTTGTCATTACATCCGATAGCCGAGTGAAACTGTTGTGCGACGATCGGTATGTTCCGGCGCAGTTGCCGGTGGTTCTGAGTTCCAGGTGACGTTGTAAGCCACCTTCAACCCAAAGTGTTCGTTGATGGCAACGTTTAAGGCCGTTTCAGAGTTAAGCGTTGTATCGTCAGCACCGAACACCGACACACCCTGTGTGAATTTGGTGGTGTCCGTCATCTGCCACGCATAAGCACCAGAAGCATAGCCCAGCGGCTGCGTTTCGGTTGTGCCATCGGTGTGTTCATCATAGCGTACACCCGGACCGAATTCGAAACGGAAGCTGTGCACCGGCCCGTTGAGGAACTGACGACCATAACCTGCGGTCAGCACGTCGCGCTCGCGATAGCCGTTGTAACGATCGGTTAACCAACTGGCCTGCCCGAAGAGGTAATCATAATCGGTCATGTTGAAACGACTACGGCCACCTACGGCGTATTTCTCCGAAGATCGTTCATCGTTCGAGGAGGTATTGCTGGCATTGCCCCACAGAGACCACGCAGTGGTTTCACCGTACCAGGTCATAGTGGTATCTGCGGTTAAAGAAGAACTTTTTGTGTTGCCTGACTGGGCGAGGTATCCCGCGTTCAGGTTACCTTCAAAGGGTTTTTTCGCGCTGGAGGGGTCATCCATGACAGTAAAAACGGAATCATCGGCGGCGGCATGCATTGACGCAAACACGCCCCCCATCAGCACGAATGCTGCGGGTACTGTCTTCAAAAGCTTCATTTATAAAGAGTCCGTACAACAAAAAAAGAGACCATTACGGTCTCGGAAACTTTCATATGGATCAATGACAAAAGACCCCTGAAAGGTAACAAATTATAAAAAGACTCGAATAACATAGCAATGAATTCTTATTTCATTTTTTGAATAAGAGCGCTCTTAAATCGTAATTTTATTTATATATCTTTCCCGGAATAATTTTAAATAAAGATGCGAGAAATCATGTTGTTAATTACTTCACTTTCGCCACGTTCAGTGCCAGACTGGAGACAGCCTAACAGGAGATAAAGATGGTACGTATCTATACGTTAACACTTGCGCCCTCTCTCGATAGCGCAACAATCACCCCACAAATCTACCCCGAAGGTAAACTTCGCTGCACCGCGCCAATTTTTGAACCTGGCGGTGGTGGTATCAACGTGGCGCGCGCCATTGCCCATCTTGGCGGTAACGCAACGGCTATTTTCCCGGCAGGCGGCGCCACCGGGGAACATCTGGTGTCATTACTCGCCGATGAAAATGTCCCGGTTGCAACCATAGAAGCCAAAGACTGGACCCGGCAAAATCTTCATGTTCACGTTGAGTCCAGCGGCGAGCAGTATCGATTCGTCATGCCAGGGGCTGCACTCACAGATGACGAGTTCCACCAACTACAGGATCAGGTGCTGGAAATTGAATCAGGCGCACTGCTGGTGATCAGTGGCAGTCTGCCGCCTGGCGTGAAGCTTGAAAAACTCACCCAGCTCATTACGACGGCACAAAAGCAGGGCATCCGCTGCATTGTGGATAGCTCGGGTGACGCGTTAGCTGCTGCATTAGCCCTCGGCAATATCGAATTGGTTAAACCCAACCTCAAAGAACTCAGTGCGCTGGTTAACCGCGAACTCACGCAGCCTGATGACGTCCGTAAAGCCGCTGAGGAAATTGTGCACAGTGGTAAAGCGCAGCGTGTTGTCGTCTCGCTGGGGCCGCAAGGCGCATTGGGCGTTGACAGTGAATCCTGCGTCCAGGTCGTGCCACCGCCGGTAAAAAGCCAAAGTACCGTCGGCGCGGGTGACAGTATGGTCGGCGCGATGACGCTGAAACTGGCACAGAATGCGCCGTTTGAAGATATTGTTCGTTTCGGCGTAGCGGCAGGCAGCGCGGCGACCCTCAACCAGGGTACACGTTTGTGCTCGCAGGACGATACGCAAAAAATATACGCATATCTTTCGCGGTAATGCCCTCTCCCCCTTACGTCAGGGGGATTTACCATCAAAACTATCGACATATGTATTATGCGTCTATGCTGAAAAATCACGTGATAACAAAGAAGTGGATCATGTGAGCCCAACATTGCTGTACCCAGGCGGGGTGTGGAATAGCAACAAACATTATGTGCCTTTCCGGCGATGACGCGTCTACGGTGTGCGTCAGTTCGTGTTTTTTTACCGCATTCTTGCGCTAACCTTATGATCTGGCAGATAACATGGGGAGAGACATCATGTGGCAGGCTATCAGTCGTCTTTTAAGCGAGCAACTCGGTGAAAGCGAAATCGAACTGCGTAATGAACTGCCCGGCGGTGAGATCCACGCCGCATGGCATTTACGCTATGCGGGGCGTGATTTTTTCGTCAAATGTGATGAAAGGGAACTGTTAACCGGCTTTACGGCAGAAGCCGACCAGCTGGAATTGCTTTCCCGGAGCAATACCGTTTCAGTCCCCAAAGTCTGGGCGGTCGGTGCAGACAGAGACTACAGTTTTCTGGTGATGGATTTCCTCCCTCCTCGTCCCCTTGATGCCCACAACGCCTTTATTCTCGGACAACAGCTCGCACACCTTCACGAATGGAGCGATCAACCGCAGTTCGGTCTCGACTTCGATAATGCGCTCTCCACCACGCCGCAACCCAATACCTGGCAGCGTCGGTGGTCAACCTTTTTTGCGGAACAGCGCATTGGCTGGCAGCTGGAACTCGCCGCCGAAAAAGGGATCGCGTTTGGCAATATTGACGCCATAGTCGAGCATGTTCAGCAGCGTCTTTCTTCACACCAGCCACAGCCCTCTCTGCTGCATGGCGACCTGTGGTCGGGTAACTGCGCCCTCGGGCCGAACGGTCCCTACATCTTTGACCCCGCCTGTTATTGGGGCGACAGAGAGTGCGACCTGGCGATGCTGCCGTTACATACCGATCAACCACCGCAAATTTATGACGGCTATCAGTCGGTCTCACCACTCCCGTTGGATTTTCTCGACAGGCAGCCTGTCTATCAGCTTTACACGCTGCTTAATCGGGCGATTCTGTTCGGGGGACAACATCTGGTGGTGGCGCAGAAAGCAATGGACAGGATACTGGCGGCTTAACGTATCGATATCGAATGTGTTTTGCTTAGCAGGCCCGCCGCTTCTGCGCGGGCCTGCTAATGCAGCACTTACAAAAAGCCCAGCAGCGAAAAGAAGAAATAGCCGATCGCGATGACAATCACCGGCAAAATATAGAGCGGAAATATTTGCAAGAAGATCGTATGGTGCGGCACGACAATACGCGACTCAATTTGCTCGCGCGACAGCCCGTCGCTGCCCTTCGCCTGCTCCAGAATCAGCTGATCTTCAACACCTTCGCGTAAAAAACGAGCCTGGCGGCTCATGCGAGCGCCAGAATCCTGTAGCGCCAGACCGATAAAAATAAGAATAAAAATCAGCCAAAAGACTAAATTTAGTCCACTTTGAAAATCTGGCGTCGGTGAGTTGTACCAAAACAGGTTAAGAAATGGCGTGTTCACCCGCATCATGTCAATCATCACGTGGGCAAAATCGAGCATGACCGCGTTAATCCCCTCCTGCTTTTCACTGTGCGCATACATAAACTTCAGTACTGAAACCAGCGTTGAAACCAGCGCCGGGATGAAAATCACCCATCCCACCAGCCTTTTCAAGACAGCAATGCGTCCAGCTTGTTGATACGTCATGAGTTCCCCTTGATAAAGACGCGTCATTTTGGCCTAAGTTTACCCGTTGATAACCATTTTCGCCTGATCTTTAAAGGCGGTATAATCAAGGATTAACCATAATGAACGCTGAGAGCCGGTTCAGGCTGGTTCTTAAACCCTGCTATTTCATGTTCAAAGGAGAGGTTGTGATGTCAACCCCGCGTCAAATTCTTGCTGCAATTTTCGATATGGATGGATTACTGGTCGATTCTGAACCGCTCTGGGATCGGGCTGAACTGGACGTGATCGCAAGTTTAGGCGTAGATATCACCCGCCGCCATGAACTACCGGATACGCTGGGGCTGCGTATCGATATGGTTGTTGATCTGTGGTTCGCCCACCAACCGTGGAGCGGCCCTTCTCGCCAGGAAGTTATCGATCTCATTATCGCCCGCGCTATCGCCCTGGTTGAAGAAACGAAACCGCTGTTACCCGGCGTTCGTGAAGCCGTAGCACTGTGCAAATCACAGGGCATGCTGGTAGGTCTGGCATCGGCCTCACCGCTGCACATGCTGGAAAAAGTGCTGACGATGTTTGATCTCCGTGACAGCTTCGACGCGCTGGCCTCTGCGGAAAAATTGCCCTTCAGCAAACCCCACCCTCAGGTCTACCTCGACTGTGCGGCAAAACTGGGCGTGGATCCGTTATCCTGCGTGGCGCTGGAGGACTCTGTTAACGGTATGATTGCCTCTAAAGCGGCTCGCATGCGCTCTATCGTTGTGCCTGCACATGAGAATCAGGACGATCCTCGCTTTGTTCTCGCCGACATTAAACTGACCTCGCTGACCGAACTCACCGTCGCGCATCTGCGCGGATAATCGCGTATTTGTGACAAAGGGTTACAACGTCACCTCTTCCGCCTACTGTATAAAACCCCTATACTGTATGAATTGACAGTTTATTGGGTTTTATCATGACGGCGGAAGGCCACCTTCTTTTTTCTATTGCCTGTGCGGTATTTGCCAAAAATGCCGAGCTGACGCCCGTTCTTGCGCAGGGTGACTGGTGGCATATTGTTCCTTCAGCCATTTTAACGTGTCTGCTGCCCGATATTGATCACCCTAAATCTTTGCTTGGGCAGCGTCTGAAGTGGATATCAAAACCCATTGCCCGGGCATTTGGTCATCGCGGGTTTACCCATAGCCTGTTGGCGGTCTTTGCCCTGCTGGCCACGTTTTACCTGAAAGTCCCGGATACCTGGATAATTCCGGCTGATGCCTTACAAGGTATGGTACTTGGTTATCTCAGCCACATTCTGGCCGACATGCTCACACCCGCAGGCGTTCCCCTGCTTTGGCCCTGTCGCTGGCGTTTTCGTCTACCAATTCTCGTACCGCAAAAAGGCAACCAGTTGGAGAGATTCCTGTGCATGGCGCTGTTCGCGTGGGCTATCTGGATGCCGCAGACCGTACAAGAGAACAGCGCAGTGCGCTGGTCATCACAAATGATCAATACGCTGCAAATGCAGTTTAATCGTTTCATAACGCACCAGGCTGATTAAGAAATCAGCCAAAATGTCATTTTTGGTATAAACAATTCCATTTGAATATAAGAGGCACGTCACAGTTCTGCTAATCTTGCGCCAACAGAATCACTGTAGTTCGGTGATACATAAAAAAAGATCAGGAGAACGGGGATGAACTTTCCATTAATCGCGAACATTATCGTGTTCGTTGTACTGCTATTCGTGCTGGCGCAAGCCCGTCACAAACAGTGGAGTCTGGCAAAAAAAGTACTGGTCGGTCTGGTCATGGGTGTGGTGTTTGGTCTTGCCCTGCACACCATTTATGGCTCCGACAGCCAGGTTCTTAAAGATTCAGTACAGTGGTTCAACATCGTCGGCAACGGCTATGTGCAACTGCTGCAAATGATCGTCATGCCGCTGGTCTTTGCCTCTATCCTTAGCGCCGTGGCGCGTCTGCACAACGCCTCTCAGTTGGGGAAAATTAGTTTTCTGACCATCGGGACGTTGCTGTTTACTACGCTTATTGCCGCACTGGTCGGGGTGCTGGTCACTAACCTGTTCGGCCTGACGGCGGATGGGCTGGTACAGGGTGGCGCTGAAACAGCGCGTCTGAACGCCATTGAAACCAATTACGTTGGCAAAGTTGCCGATCTTAGCGTTCCGCAGCTGGTGCTGTCGTTTATCCCGAAAAACCCGTTTGCCGATCTGACCGGTGCTAACCCGACCTCAATTATCAGCGTCGTTATCTTCGCCGCCTTCCTCGGCGTCGCAGCACTGAAACTGCTGAAAGATGATGCACCGAAAGGCGAGCGCGTATTAACCGCTATCGATACCCTGCAAAGCTGGGTAATGAAGCTGGTTCGCCTGGTAATGCAGCTGACGCCGTACGGTGTTCTGGCACTGATGACCAAAGTCGTTGCCGGCTCCAACCTGCAGGACATCATTAAGCTGGGCAGCTTTGTCGTGGCCTCGTATCTCGGTCTGGGCATTATGTTCGTGGTGCACGGTATTCTGCTGGGTATTAACGGCGTTAGCCCGCTGAAGTACTTCCGTAAAGTCTGGCCGGTGCTGACGTTTGCCTTCACCAGCCGCTCCAGCGCTGCGTCTATTCCGCTAAACGTGGAAGCGCAAACCCGTCGTCTGGGTGTACCGGAGTCCATTGCCAGCTTTGCCGCCTCTTTTGGCGCCACGATTGGTCAAAACGGTTGTGCGGGTCTGTACCCGGCAATGCTGGCAGTGATGGTCGCGCCGACCGTGGGTATTAACCCACTCGACCCGATGTGGATTGCGACGCTGGTCGGTATTGTTACCGTCAGCTCCGCTGGTGTAGCTGGCGTGGGCGGTGGTGCGACGTTTGCCGCGCTGATCGTACTGCCTGCGATGGGTCTGCCGGTAACACTGGTTGCCCTGTTGATCTCCGTGGAACCGTTGATCGATATGGGTCGTACCGCGTTGAACGTTAGCGGCTCCATGACCGCCGGTACGCTGACCAGCCAGTGGCTGAAGCAAACCGACAAAACGATTCTGGACAGTGACGATAATGCCGAACTGGCGCATCGCTAAACTCGTTTCCTGAAACGTAAAAAACCGCCGGTGCGTCATGCCCGGCGGTTTTTTTATATCCTGCTAATCGCCCAGTTCATTTTCCTGACGGACCTGGTTGGCCCAGCGCTGCGCCGCCTCCGGAACCGTAAACACAGGCGAACGTTGAAATGCCTCACCCAGCAGAACAAAAGCGACATATTTTCCGCGCAGTATCCATACATCACGAAACGCATCCATTTTTATCGCATGCTCTGGCGGCGCGGGCTCCACACGCGGGACGTAGCTGATAACCTTGCGATTTTGTTGGCGAAGAGGTTTCATAATCAGTTATTTCACTAAAGACAAATTCTAAAAAACAGAAAAACGCTATCTTAGCTGATTTTACCCATGGACGGTGCAAAAACAGTGTATTCGTGAAGTGAATAACTATAACGGAGATCGCTGGCAGGTTGCAGAACAGTCCATAATATGGACAAAAAAATGCGGCGCATTTACGCGCCGCAAACTCAGGAATTACACGTTCAGAAAACTGCCGAGACGATAACCGCGCTCCGCGATGGCATATTTCAATGCCGGAGACGTCAGAACATCAAGTTCAGTTAAGCGGGGGTAACAATAGGCGCTTTGTCGAATAATGTTATCGATAAAGGCCGGGTGACACATCACTTCCAGCGATGACTCGCCCCTGTCCGCAGAGGCGTCGAGTACCTGCAAAAACAGTTCTTCCGAAATCGCTTCACCGTAAAACTCGCTGCTAAAACCCTGAGAAGTACGCAACGAAACCGGCAAGTCAGAGGCCTCGAATACCGTCTGGCGATCGATACGTAACGCAATACCGCGCTGCGCGGCAAAATCAGCCACTACAGGGAAAATCTGCGGGAACATATGCACATGGTGATGGCTATCCAGATGCGTCGGCTCCCGGCCAAACAGGTCAATGAAACGCTGATACTGCGCGGCCAGCTCATGTGAAATTTCATCCAGCGGCAAGGTGTTTTCCTCAGCCATCTGCCAGATCCATTTCCCCAGAAGTCCGTCGCGAGTCAGACCCGGCATCGCCGTCAACGGTCTCCCTAGCGTCAGGACGAAGTGCATGCCAACGGCAAGGTCAGGAATTTCGCGACTCAACTGCACCGCATGGTCAATGGCCTCACCGTTGACCAGCGCCGTGGTCGACGTGACAACACCGTTGCGGCAAGCTTCAACAATGCCGTAGTTTTGCCCTTTGCTCAGGCCAAAATCATCCGCATTCACAATCAGTACGCGTTCCATAGCCGACCTCAATTAGTGTTGTTCGCTTTTGAGCTTCTCAATGCACCCGGCAAAGTTTGGCAGCCATTTCTCATGCGCAAGGATCAGCTCGCGCGCCAGGATTTCGGCATCAGTGTCAGAATGCACCAGCGGGCTCAGGTTTAATGCCAGCAGTACGTCATTCAACTCGCCGCTCAGCGCCGCATTGCTCGCAGCCACTTCAAAGCCTTTAATGGTATAGATAAGACCAAGCACTTTCTCGTCAAAATGCGTGATGCGTGGATGCGGGGTTGCGCCGTTGCGTCCCAGCGTGCAGGTCATCTCAACCGCCCAGTCCGCAGGGATGTTATTAACATGACCATGGTGAGGAACGTTGACATAATGCTCGGTCTGCTTATCGTTGTAGATGGCGTTGATCACTTCACAGGCTGCATCGGAGTAGTACGCCCCGCCGCGCTGCTCAAGCTCCTTCGGCTTCACATTCAGCTCAGGATTTTTGTAGAGATCAAAAAGTTGTTTCTCAACTTTCTGCACGACCTGAGCGCGCGCGCCGCCCTTATAGTATTCGCCCATTTCAATCGCCAGCATCTCTTTTGGCTTGAAGTAGTAAAGTAAATACGAGCACGGCAGCAGTTTCAACGAACGGATCAGCCCTTCACTAAACGGCAGGTCAAAAATATTCTTCACCGTGGATGCTTTTAACTGACCCGACGCGACGCCGTCCAGCAGTTCGTCAAAGCGCGATTCGCCGTTCACCAGCACATCTTTAATAAACACCATGTGGTTCAGGCCAAACAGATCGATAGATAAATCATCGCTCTCTTTTAACGCCAACACATCGCTAATAAACATTTTCATGCCAATCGGAATATTGCACACTCCGATGAATTTCTTGAAATTCGTATGGCGATAGACGGCCTCAGTCACCATCCCGGCTGGGTTAGTAAAGTTAATCACCCACGCATTCGGACACAGTTCTTCAACATCTTTCACAATGTCAAAAATAACCGGAATAGTACGCAAGCCTTTAAACAGACCGCCCGCGCCGTTTGTCTCCTGGCCCAGATATCCGTGACTCAACGGGATACGTTCATCCTGCTCACGGGCTTTCAACTGCCCGACGCGCAGCTGCGTGGTCACAAAGTCAGCCTCTTTCAGCGCTTCACGCCGATCCAGCGTTTTAAACAACTTCATCGGCACGCCAGCTTTGTCGATCATGCGCTGGCACAGGTCGAAAATAATATCCAGCTTCTCTTTCCCGCCGTCGACATCAACCAGCCACAATTCAGAAACCGGTAATTCATGATAGCGCTTAATAAAGCCTTCAAGTAACTCAGGGGTGTAGCTGCTCCCGCCACCAATAGTGACGACTTTTAATTTCTGGCTCATACTTTCTCCCTTCAGTGTAAAAACACTGACGTGTATTACGCTCTGCCCGAACGTCAGGAATAACGTGGCAGTCCCGGCGTTATTCAGGGCAAGCGAATAAAATGAATAATCGATGAATATTATTTACTGATTAAATTCAGTTAACTTCTTCCGGTAGCTATTAGGCGTAAACGACGTCAGCTTTTTAAACGTTTTAATAAACAAGCTTGGACTGCTGTAACCCGCCTCATACGCAATATCCGTGACCGAGTAGTTGGTCATTTCCAGCTGTTTTTTAGCAAAATTGATGCGGATTTCATTAATAATCTGCATCGGTGTTTTACTGTAATAACGCTGGGTGGCGCGCGTCAGATACTCCTGAGACTTTGCCGATAGCTGTACCATATTTTCCAGCGCATTCTCGCTAAACTGGCGTTTGTCGTGCATCGTTTCCACGGTGGTTTTCAGCCATTGTGGCGTGTCATCCAACACCTGTTCTTCACGATGATGTCGGAGCCGGTTAATAATGTAGAAGGTGACCACTTCTACAAATTCATCCAGTCCGCTCTCGCGAAAATTCAGTGATGCAATGACCGTTTCGATATAGGTGAGAAAGGAGTTATTAGCCCGATACACCTGCGATGCAACAAAACAAAACGGCAATAAAGGGTGATAGTGCTGTTCAAAAAAACGTTTACTGATACCGACGTTAAGGATCCGCGTCGCGCCGAAATCGTAGAAACTTTGATGGTGCGATCCCAGTGGGATAAAAACAAAGTCACCACGCTCCAGCAGCACACGCTTACCGTTGATTTCCTGATAATAGCGACCGGTTAATACCAGGGTAAATTCATAGTAGTCGTGCTGATGCAGTCCACTGATACTCTCAGTTTTGTTATAGATAAACACATGGAAGTTTTTGCCATTAAACAGCTGCTGCTCGTAAACGGTTTTGATTTCCGGTGCGTTAATCTGTAGCTGCATCATGCACTCCTCGCTATTTCAGCTTCTCGTGAAGCTCAATCAGTTCAGTTACCAGCTCACGTGCCAGCATTGAAGTCATCAGATGATCCTGTGCGTGAACCAGAACCAGGCTCACTTTCATTTTACCTTCACCCTGATCGCCTTCAATCAGTTTCGTTTGAACGAGGTGCGCTTCGTTCAGCGCCATGCGAGACTGTTCCATCATTGCCTTCGCTGCCTCAAAATCGCCCTGCTTGGCCATCTTGAGTGCACCATAGGCCAGGCTACGGGCCTGCCCTGAATTGATGATAAGCCCCATCACCACTTCTTCAAGTTCTTCAGCTTCTGACGATGAATCAACAATGTTTTCGATATCTAACATACTCTTTTCCTCTGGTTCAGTCCGGCATGACCGGGTAGCCATGCCGGATTAAATTTAGAATTTCAATGCGTTAGCGATATCTTCTTCGCTTTCTTCTTTATCAATTACGTTCTGCGCTTTGTTAGCGACAACAACGAATGGCAGATACACCAGCGTTGCAACCCCAAGGTTGAACAGGGCCACCAGCAGTGCAGCGACGCTGCCGTTGGTGTTAAAGAACGCCCCCAACCCGGTTGGCATCGTCCACGGCGCAATGTTGGTAATCGGTGGAATAATGCCAGTGTAGTAGGCTGCCAGCATAATCGCGGCCAGAATCGGCTGAACCAGAATGAACGGGATGAACATTACCGGGTTCATGATAATCGGCAGACCGAACAGAATCGGTTCGTTAATCTGGAAGATACCTGACGGCAGTGCCAGTTTCGCCACCTGACGATAGTCCGGACGACGGGATGCCAGGAAGATAGCAATAATCAGACCCAGAGTTGCACCGCTACCGCCGAGGAAGATATAGGAATCCAGCATCGGTTTTGCCCAGACGTGGAACGTCTTACCGGCTTCCAGCGCAGCATCTACAGAGCCAAACTGTTGGTAAATAGAGATGTTTTCCAGCGCCCATGGCGTCATGATACCGCTGTCCAGCGCGGTCAGCGCCAGTGAACCGTGAATACCGAAGAACCACAGCAGCGGAACAAAAATCACGTAGGCCCAGCCCACCACACTGCCCAGTGAGGCCAGCGGAGTCGAGATAGAGTCCATGATGATCTGGTGGAAGTTTGTGCCCCAGATTGCCAGTGCCCAGCCAATGATCCCCATAATGGAGAGAATGATAAAGCCAGGAATCAACGCTGAGAACGAACGCGAGACCGATGCCGGGACGCTATCGGGTAATTTAATAACCCAATTACGGCGCACAACAAAGGTGAACATTTCCGCGACCGCAAGACCGATAATAATACCGGAAATAATATTCGCCCCACCCAACCAGTTAGCGCCAACGGCATAGGCTTCGCCTACGCTGTAAGGCGTCACGGTCATAAATGCCGCCACGGATAACAAACCAGCGGCCAGGGAGTCAACCTTGCGTTCGTCCGCCATCGCCATCCCAATAAAGAATGGCGCCATCAGTGACATAATACCCAGCGTACCGTTATATACGTTCCCACCGATGCCTTTTAAGCTATTGAGATTTTCAATAGTAGAAGCATCAAGTCGGACGCCCATGGAATAAAAAAATGACCCCTCCCCAAAGCTCAGGAAAACGTTATTGATTAATACAAACATGGCCCCTGCGAGGGTTAACGGCATTAAACGAATAAAACCGTTTTTGATTGCATTAACGTGTGGCTGCTTTCCAATTTTTACAGCAAAAGGAAGGAGTACCTTTTCAAGTGAAGCAATAGCGTTACTCATAGAAAAATACCCTTAAATACCGCAATATAATATTGCGGTGAATGTTAATGAAATAACTCTTTGACGGGAAATTTAAAAAATATAATTAATTTGCTGCGGCTTTTTTAATTGCTGCAACTGCAGCCTTAAGCACGCCTAAACCATCGACTTTGCCATACAACAGCGAGTCAATCACTTCTACAGGCTTGTTAGGTAACAAACGCTGAATTTCGGGCAACATATAAGCAATTTGTGGGCCTAATAAAACGACGTCAGCAGCGGGACCTTTTTCTCCCGCCAACGTTTCAGGGAATGCTTCAATAATAACCGGCACTTCGTATTTCTCAGCCTGCGCACGCATCTTTGAAACTAACAAGGAAGTCGACATGCCCGCAGAACAAAACAGATAAATGTGTTTCTTTTCCATAAAAACGATCCTCATATGCGATTATCTGTCAACCAGACACTCCGCAAGCCATCACCTGCATCCATGCTCTGGGTAACTTGCGTTAGCTAAATTACTTTTTTAAGTGGCTGAAATGAGTATACGGGATTGCACAGGAGGATGGTATTTCCTTGACCAACTAAATTGTCTCTCATTGACCTGGTGTTATGACCCCCCTCACATTTTGTGTAAATAATTCGCGGCAATAAATAAGATCGTATGGCGCAAAAAAACCGGCGCAATGGCCGGTCCTGTTGGGTGCTCAGGCAATAAGCAGTAGTTACTGCTTCGCCCCCTGCGGGTCTGTGTCGTACTCGGCACAGGTCTGATAACCAGAATTAATCACGTGTCCAGTATCATCCAATGCAACAAAATAGGTCTCAGCTTTACCATCTCGTTGACCCAGGATGTAAGTCTGACACGTCCCGCGAGCATGAACCATTGTCACTTCAGAAGACGGCTTGCCGGCAATCTGCGCAACCTGCGCCCGGCTCATCCCTTTCTTCACATCTTTCACCACGGGCTGAACAAATTGGTCTTTGGTACGATCGTAGGCCGTACACCCTGCCAGCATAGTTAATACCGCCGCTGCACCCAGAATTCCTGTTAGATTCTTGTTCATTTTTTCGTCCTCTTGTTTTTCAGCGTGTTATATAAGCCTGGAGCACAACAACTCATTTTTCAAGCAAACTGTCGATACTCAGGCCATTTCGGAAAAATCTATTAAAACAAAATGCTGTGATATCAGGCTGCATCCCTTGTCGTTTGGGCGTCAACGCGTTAGCTTTAACAGATCACAATTTTTATCATTTTATTTTTCGGAGGGGTTAGATGACTCTGCAGCAAGAGATAATCCAGGCACTTGGCGCGCAGCCGCGTATTAATGCAGAAGAGGAAATTCGCCGTAGCGTGGATTTTCTGAAATCGTATCTGAAAACCTACCCTTTTCTGAAATCACTGGTATTAGGGATTAGCGGCGGTCAGGACTCAACGCTCGCCGGAAAATTATGTCAAATGGCCATTTCCGAGCTGCGTGAAGAAACCGGGAACGACGCGCTGCAATTTATTGCTGTGCGCCTGCCTTACGGTGTTCAGGCCGATGAGCAGGACTGCCAGGACGCCATCGCCTTCATTCAACCGGATCGCGTGTTAACCGTCAATATCAAGGCGGCGGTACTGGCCAGCGAGCAGGCGTTACGTGAAGCCGGTATTGAGCTAAGCGATTTTGTGCGCGGCAATGAAAAAGCCCGAGAACGCATGAAGGCACAGTACAGTATCGCCGGAATGACCAGCGGCGTGGTAGTGGGTACCGATCACGCTGCAGAAGCGATTACCGGCTTTTTCACCAAATATGGCGATGGCGGAACCGATATTAACCCGTTATTCCGCCTCAACAAACGTCAGGGAAAACAACTGCTGGCCGCGCTGGGCTGTCCGGAGCATTTATATAAGAAAGCGCCTACCGCCGATCTCGAAGACGATCGCCCTTCTCTACCCGACGAAGCCGCTTTAGGCGTAACGTACGACAACATTGATGATTATCTGGAAGGTAAAACTCTGGATGATGCTATCGCGAAGAAAATTGAAAGCTGGTATGTGAAGACAGAACACAAACGTCGCACACCCATTACGGTGTTTGACGATTTCTGGAAAAAAGCGTAATCAGCGTCCGGGCCGGGAGTTACCGCGCATAGCGTCTCTTCCGGCCCCAGGCTCGTGTTATTGCACCGAGTCTGGCGAATAGCCAGGCTTCCAGTTAATTTCACTAAACAGCAGTTTCCCCTCCGCTTTTAACAATCTCAGCGTGTGCTTTCCGTCGTGCCAGCATGCACCTTGATCCGCCGTGAGCAACTTATCACCAAGCTGCCAGGCGCCACTTAACACAAACACCACGCCACCGCGTGAGCCAAAGGTGGTAAAGGTTCGATCGGCCACCCTGACTTTGGCCTGGCAAACATCACGACGGGTCATAATATTGAAGTCCATCGACATCTGCCCTTCCGTTAGCTTTGCTTTGACCACCCGGTCACCCGCAAAGGTAAACGGTTGATGCTGTTTCAGGGTATGGCTGAGAGGATTGGCACCTTCCAGAGTCACTTCCCCCCCTTCCAGCAAGGTAATAACACGCTCGACGCCAGGGAAAAGAGAAAACTCACCGTTCGCCGCGATAGAAGCGATACTCGCCCGCCAGTGAAAATCACGGGTTGCTGGCGGAAAACAACAAATTTCTCGCGTTTCGCCCGCACCATTGCGCCAAAGATTGACCGGCATTTTGCGGATATCAAAGTATTCCATCATCCCTCCAGAAAGGCGCAGTACGTCTGCGTGACGCACCCAGGCAGCCAAAAATTCACTCTGCACATTATTGTTATCGGCAGCAGAGTTGATTTGCCTTAGCGAGGATCCCGGCGTTTTACAAAAAAATTAACACGCTGATCCAGGTAGAATTTTCGCGGGCTTCAGGAGAATAGCGTGTCGGTTGCAGGGCGCAATAGGCAGGAAAGAAAAAACCGCCGATCCTGTCCACCTCGTTAAACGTGTTGTGGACAAGACCGGCGGTCTTGAGTTTTTATTCGCGCCGTCCTGAGACTTACCCAGACACAGCGCGAATGATTTAGTGTAGACGCTTACCGGTTATTCAGCAGCTTCCGGCATTTTACCTTTCTGCGCTGCGCGTTCTGTCAGACGCTTCTCAAAATTGGCATTAAACTGTTTTTTCTGTTCCGGCGTCAGAATGTTGTAAATCTTGTTCTGGGTTTCCATATGCGCCAGCATATTGGCTTTGCGCTGTTCTTCCATTTTTGCAATCTGCGCTTCGGCTTTTGCTTTATCGAAGCTGTCGCTGGCGATGATATCGTGCATTGCACGGCGTTCTTCCAGCGGCGGACGTTTCATCTGATCGCGCTGGCCTTTCATGATGTCGCGGATCTGCTGTTTCTGCGCATCGGTCAGATTCAGGTCTTTAAACATCATATCGTGATGCGGGGCAAACTTAGCGTTGTGGTGCATCATCGGTTTGGCATCAGCGGGTGCTGCTGCGGTCGTGTCAGCGGCATGCGCCAGGTTTGCAGCGCCAAGCGCCAGAGTAGAGGCAACAAACAGAGCAGTCAGTTTACGCATAATTTCTATCCTTTCTTTCAGTTATTCTTACGACATTCATACGATGCTTATACCATCGGATGTCGTGTTGACGAGATTAACTTTACCGGTTGAAGCGTCAATTAATCAGAGCAACGGTAAAACAATGAAAGTGTAAAAAACAAACTTTCATCAATTATGAAGAAAAAAAGAATAAATTGTGCAGAGTTGAAATAAAAAATTACAACAGGATGATTTTGAAAGGATTATGGAGAACTATACCTGAAGCCTGATTATTAATAAAGCAGCTTACCAGGAATAATCCGTAATAAAGAATAAACGCACGCAAAAATAATCCCCCGGAGAAAACTCGCGGGGAATATATCGGTTATAGCCTTTCCAGCATCAGCCCCGCGCGCAAACCGCAGGCCACGTTCGGGTTTGGAAACAGCACGTATTCAACATCATGGGTGACGATAAAACGCTCATCGCCATCCTGCGCCAGCACGGTCCCTTCCCTGAAAGGGGTAAAGTTCAGCGTCTGATTGTCCATATAGAGAATGAAATCGTCGCTGCGCCGCGTAATTTGCGACACCACACGATAGCGTAGCGGGGAAGTTTGTGGCGAAGCTGCGCGCTCGCCCTGCAGCAACGCCGCCAACGCGTCTGCCGTTAGGGCGAACTGCGTCAGATCGTTTTGCCCAAACGCCAGGGCCTTACCCAGCTCCAGCGTACAGGCCAGCGCGCCGAAATGCTCACCGCTAAAGTGGGTAAACGTGCCGCCCGGTGTCTGATGAAAAACCAGCGCCTCCAGCCCCGCCGCCCCCAGCCACGACAGAAACTCTTCGTCCCAGGGCACGTTGCGCTGCGGCAGCACGCCAAAGCGCAGGTGATGTGAACCTCGAATAGCGGTATGCATGTCCAGATGCCAGCGCACAGGCTCCCTGGCGCGTGAATAAAATTCTTCCAGGCACTGCTCAAGTTGACGGGCACGCCGCGTTTCAGCGCTCTCGGCAAATATCTGCCAGCGCCCGCCAAACATGCGGTTCATGTCGCTGTGGCAATAGCGTTTCTCCTCCGCCAGCGCCTGCGGATTGCCCAGAATCACCAGCAACCGCCATGTCAGCGTCAGTTCGCCGCGAAACAGCCGGGACAGCAGCGCATCCAGCATTTCAACCGGTGCGGTTTCGTTGCCATGAATACCCGCAGAAATCACCAGCGAACGATCAACTGCGGCTGTCGGCGTCAACTCCAGCATCCCATGCCCTGTCCAGCGCCAGCTAAAACCATGAACCTCGCCGTGGGTGATATCCGGCAAGGTCCCCGCGAGGGTCCGGGCCAGAAAATTATCCATGGCTTGCACGCTCCTGCTGGAAAGGATAAACCGAGCCGAGATTGAGCAGTTGCGTCAATGAATCCAGCGCTTCACGCCCTTCTCGTAGCAGTTGCGGATCGGCGAGGTCAGCCGCGGTAAGCCGGTCCCGATAGTAACGATCGACCCAATTATTGAGCGTATTGAACAGCGTATCGTTCATGATAACCGCCGGATTCAGCGCCCGTTGCTCCTGCGGGGTTAACACCACCCGAAGGCGCAGGCACGCCGGGCCACCGCCGTTGGACATACTTTCGCGCAGATCGAATACCCGCAGGTCATCGACCGGATTATCTTCTTCCAGCAGGTGGTTCAGATAACGCCACACGCCCGCGTGCTCCCGGCACTCCTGCGGTAAAATCAGCATCATTGAGCCATCATCACGGCTCAACAACTGACTGTTAAACAGATATGTTGCCACCGCATCCGACACCGAAACCTCCGCGGCGGGGACTTCCAGCGCAGTAAAACCGTCCACCTGGGTGCGTAACTGGCTCAGCAACGCTTGCTGTCGGGCAAACGCCTGTTGATGGCAAAACAGCACCTGACGATTCGACACCGCAATCACGTCGTTATGGAATACACCACTATCGATAACGTCCGGATTTTGCTGGGCAAAAATGAGCTGATGCGGGTTAACCTGGTTCAGTCGTGCCACCGCTTCGCTGGCCTCACGGGATTGCCTGGCCGGGTAGCGCGTCGGCTGCGAAGCACTCCCCTCCTCACGACCGTAAACAAACAACTGCATACCAGGCTCACCGTAATCCCCGCCGAGACGGTTGTGGTTAGCCGCGCCTTCATCTCCCAGCAGCGCTACCTGCGGCAGCGCGCTGTGAACCGCAAAAGTATTCTCATCACGGAATATCGCGCGTAATAATGCTTCGGTGGTCGGCGCTTCCAGTGAACGGTGGAATTTGTTGTTCAGGTTCGCCACCGTCAGATGCACTTTCCCATCCAGTGAATCGGCAGAAGGACAGACCGTTGCCGCATTCGCCACCCACATAGGCGAGGCGGAGCTGGCGCTGGAGAGCCAGTGTGGCGCCTGACGCGCCACCTTTTCCAGGATCTGCTCGTCGCGACCGCTGAACCCAAGCTGGCGTAACACCGGAATATACGGACGCTCGTGCGGCGGGATCACCGCCTGAGGAAATCCCGCATCCGCCAGCGCTTTCATCTTCAATAAGCCCTGCTTCGCCGCCAGACGGGGATTCGACACCTGAAAACGGTGTTTGGTTGAGGCTTCATTACCAAATGACAGCCCCGCATAGTGGTGTGTCAGCCCCACCAGACCATCAAAATTTACCTCACGGGCTTTCATGGCTTGTCCTCGCGAGAAAAATCCAGACCCGGGCTCAGCGTCGCCGGCAACGTTAAGGCCGGAGACTCCAGGCTCGCCATCGGCCAGGCGCAGTAATCTGCGGCATACCACGCGCTGGCGCGATGGTTCCCGGAAGCACCAACCCCGCCAAACGGTGCTGTGCTCGCCGCCCCGGTCAAGGGTTTGTTCCAGTTAACGATGCCTGCACGCGCTTCCAGCAGTAACTGGTCAAACTGATTGCGGTCCGGTGAGACCAGCCCGCACGACAGACCAAACCGGGTATTGTTCGCCAGGCGAATCGCGTCATCAAAGCTGTCATAGCGCCACACGCCGAGCAGAGGTCCAAAAACTTCTTCATCAGGTACGTTCGCCGCCCCGGTCAATTCGATGATGCCGGGGGCCAGCAGTGACGTTCCGGCCTTCACCAGACGTGGCGCTAACAGCGTACGGCCACCCAACGACTCCAGACGCTGCCAGGCATCATATACGTGCTGCGCGGCCTGTTCGGAAATCAGCCCGCCGATAAACGGCTGCGGTTCGTCATCCCAGTTACCGGGGAGTAATCGCTGGCTGACATCAACCAGACGCGCCAGAAACGCATCGCCCTGCGCGCCTTTTTTAACCAACAGACGGCGAGCGCAGGTGCAGCGCTGTCCGGCGGTAACAAATGCTGACTGAATGGTCAGGTGTACCGCCGCATCAATATCTTCCGGGTTCTCAATAATCAGCGGGTTGTTGCCCCCCATCTCCAGCGCGAGAATTTTTTCCGGCTGACCGGAGAGTTGCCGATGCAGTTGATAACCCGTATTCGCACTACCGGTAAATAGCAGACCATCGAGGTCTTCCAGCGCGCTCAGCGCCTGTCCGGTTTCGCGCCCGCCCTGTACCAGGTTTAACACGCCCGCGGGGAGCCCCGCCTGCTCCCACAGTTTGATGACCGCCTCGCCGGTCCACGGCGTCAGCTCGCTGGGTTTAAAGATCAGCGTATTACCCGCCAGCAGCGCCGGAACAATATGTCCATTCGGTAAATGCCCCGGGAAGTTATACGGGCCAAAAACGGCCAGCACGCCATGCGGACGATGGCGTAACGTCGCCGCGCCATCCGGTAGTTCGTTGTGTTGCTCCCCGGTGCGCGCGTGATAAGCCTTAACGGAAATGGCGATTTTATTGATCATCGCGGTCAGCTCGGTGGCGGCTTCCCAACGTGGTTTGCCGGTTTCCCGGGCAATAATCTGTGTTAGTTCGGCTTTGTTGCTCTCCAGCAACGCTGCGAATTTTTCCACCACCGCCTGACGCGCGGCAAAAGGCTGTTTTGCCCAGCCCGGAAATGCGGCGCGCGCGGCCCGGCACGCCTGCACTACCTGTGCGGCATCAGCATCATTACCCTGCCACAGCACATCGCCGCTTACCGGGTTGGTTTTTATCCGACGCTCGCCCAGACCCGTTACCCAGTCGCCGTTTATCCATAATGTCATGCTGTTTTCTCCTCTGCACAAAGACGAACGAAACGGACATGGTCACCCGCGTGGCACTTCAGGGCGTCCAGTTGCGCCGCCGTCAGCACCAGACGCTGGGTATGCGGATCGGCACGCACCAGCATGACGCGGAAGTTGTGGTAGTTTTCATTAGCTACCAGACACGCCGGATACTCGCCCGGCGCAGGCTGACCTTCAGCCACCTCCACCAGCCTGCTTTTACGAATCGCCCGCACCCGGTCAATATCGCACTCCAGCGTTGGCCCGCCGTCGAAAATGTCGACATAGTTGCGATAGCGAAAGCCTTCTTTCTCCAGCACCGCGCGGGCTGGTGCCGTTTGCGGATGCACTTCGCCAATAACGCTTTGCGCCTCATCCGACAGGAAATGGGTATAAATAGGATGCTTGGGCATCAGTTCAGCGATAAATGCTTTCTGCCCGGTACCGCAGAGAAAATCAGCCCGGCTGAACTCCATCGAAAAGAAGCGTTTACCGAGGCTTTGCCAGAACGGGGAGTAGCCGTGCTCATCAATTACGCCGCGCATCTCGGCCACGACTTTTTCATTAAAGCGATCGCGAAAAGCCGCCATAAACATAAAGCGCGATTTTGACAGCAAATAGCCATTGCCTTCTTTTCGCCACTGCGGATCGAGAAACAGGGTACACAGCTCGCTGCTGCCGGTGTGATCGTTACTGAGAAACAGCGTCGGCAGCGCGTTGTAAACGTTCAGCTCTTTCGAGGCATGAACCAGCGTCCCGACCCGATAGTTGTACCAGGGGTCGTTCAGCCCGACCGCCACTTCAATCGCACAGATCCCGGCTACGGTGCCGGTGACGCTGTCCTCGAGCACAAAAACGTAGCCCTGTTCACTTTTGGGCAGTTGACCCTGCCAGGTTTGCAGTGAACGCTCAATGCGCGCCATCAACGTGGCTTCATTGGCCGGAAGCGAGGTCAGCCCACCGCCGGTCTTACTGGCCAACTGCATCAACGCCGTGATATCGGCGCGTTCAATGGGACGGATCACCATCATGATGAACCTCCTGCTTTAATGCGTTCGCAGGCCAGCGCAAAGCGATCCAGTCCGGTGGCAACCTCTTCTTCGCTGACGTTGAGCGCAGGAGCAAAACGCACCACGTTGCCACCGGCAATCAGCACCATCACGCCAGCGCTGGCCGCCTCTTGCGAGATAAGCTTTGCTTTACCGGCAAACTCTGCGTTCAGCACACAGCCGATCAGCAGGCCGAGTCCGCGAATTTCACTAAACAACCCAAAACGTTCGTTAATGGCGTTAATACGCTCCACAAACCAGTCGTGACGCTGTTTTACACCATTGAGGATTTCCGGCGTGTTGACGATATCCAGCAGTTTTCCAGCCACCGCAGAAGCCAGCGGGTTACCGCCGTACGTGGTGCCGTGTGTACCGACCGTCATGACGCTTGCGCAGTGTTCGGTCGCCAGCAGCGCACCGATAGGGAACCCGCCGCCCAGCGCTTTGGCGGTGGTCAGCAGATCCGGGGTGACGCCGTAATGCATATAGGCATACAGTTCGCCGGTACGCCCCACGCCGGTCTGCACTTCATCAAAAATCAGCAGCGCATTGTGGCGATCGCATAATTCGCGCAGCCCCTGCAAAAAGGCATTTGTCGCCGGCACTACGCCGCCCTCGCCCTGAACAGGCTCAACAATCACCGCACAGGTGGTGTCATCAATCAGCTGGCTGGCAGAGTCGAGATCGTTATATACCGCATGGCGGATATCCGGCGGCAATGGCGCAAAATCCTGCGAATAAGCGGGCTGACCACCGGCGCTGACGGTAAAAAGCGTGCGGCCATGGAAGGCATTCTTAAACGCGACGATGCCGCTTTTCTGCGTACCAAAACGATCGTGGGCGTACTTACGCGCCAGTTTTAATGCCGCTTCATTGGCCTCTGCCCCGGAGTTACAGAAGAAGACGCGTTCAGCGAAGGTGGCATCTATCAGCTTTTTCGCCAGCCGCAGTACCGGCTCGTTGGTGTAGCCATTTCCTGTATGCCAAAATTTACCTGCCTGGTCGTTTAATGCTTCCCGCAAAGCCGGGTGTGCATGACCCAGCGCGTTAACCGCAATGCCTCCCGCGAAATCGATATACTCTTTACCCTGCTGATCCCACAAACGTGAACCTTCGCCGCGAACCGGAACAAAAGGAGCCGGAGCGTATACGGGCATCATCCATTCATCAAAATTTTCACGCGTAACTGACAGAGACATAGCGACCTCTACGGTAAATAAAAAGTTATTTATATGTTAATAAATATAGTGTTTGCGGTGTAAATGTAGAGTGCAGGGTTCGTGCCAGCCAGCAAAAAATATGCATAAACGTCCAGGGGTAACGGAATATCAAGGAGTTACAACCAAACGATATTCACTTCGTTTGCATATAAAGTGAATACGTTCGCCACCGGGGTGAATATTCAGAGGAAAAAACGCAATTTTATTCAGTCGCCAAATATAATTCTGGAATTGTGATCGTATACGAAATTTTTCGGAAATTATTGCCCCATTCTGACGCGTGCCGCGCCAAAACGGTGCAGTTTTTGCTCCATCGTTAACACCATTAGCAATCATTGTTGGAATCAGGTGACAAGAAGCAGTCAGCCCGCGGAAATTCTGCTACCATCCTTGCACTATTCATTTTGCAAAGTGGCAGCGACTATGAAATTTGTCTCTTTTAATATCAACGGCCTGCGTGCCCGTCCTCATCAACTGGCAGCCATTGTCGAAAAACATCAACCGGATGTGATTGGCTTACAGGAGACAAAAGTTCACGACGACATGTTCCCTCTCGAAGAGGTAGCAAAACTGGGTTACAACGTTTTCTATCACGGTCAGAAAGGCCATTACGGCGTCGCACTGCTGACGAAAGAAACGCCTGTCTCGGTGCGTCGTGGCTTCCCTGGTGATGGCGAAGAAGCGCAGCGTCGTATCATCATGGCGGAAGTTCCGTCCCCTATGGGCAACATTACCGTGATCAACGGCTATTTCCCGCAGGGCGAAAGTCGCGACCATGAAACCAAATTCCCCGCCAAAGCGGCGTTTTATCAGAACTTACAGAACTACCTCGAGACCGAGTTGAAGCGCGACAATCCGGTGCTCATCATGGGTGATATGAATATCAGCCCAACCGACCTCGATATCGGCATTGGTGAAGAGAACCGCAAACGCTGGCTACGTACCGGTAAATGTTCCTTCCTGCCGGAAGAACGTGAATGGATGGAACGCCTGCTGGGCTGGGGGCTGGTGGATACCTACCGTCACGCATATCCTGAAAAAAACGACCAGTTCTCGTGGTTTGATTACCGTTCTAAAGGCTTTGACGATAACCGTGGCCTGCGTATCGACCTGCTGCTGGCGAGCAATCCGCTGGCAGAGCGCTGCGAAGAAACCGGTATCGACTATGAAATCCGCAGCATGGAAAAACCGTCTGACCACGCGCCGGTCTGGGCTAAATTCCGCGTCTGATCTGCTGAACGTTATCACTCTCCGGGCCGCGCCTGGAGAGTCTGTTTATTCTGTGCAAAATCAATAAAGCGACGGTAATACATTGTTACGGCCGGGAATTTATTATATCTTCGCGCGCACTTTTCGCTGACGAAAACGCTTTATTCCCCCGGTTTTACAGGAGACCCCCATGAAAAAGAAGTTCGCATAAAGCAGAATACAGACTGCTGATCGTTGCGCTACTCCTCTGTGTCCTTGTAGGCGTTTTCCATTATTCCGGCCTGAGCGGCCTGATAACTCATTTTCAGCATTTACAAGACCTCATCCACCAGAGCGGCATGTTCGGTTACGCGCTGTATATCCTGCTGTTTATTATCGCGGCGCTGTGCCTGATCCCCGGCAGCATTCTGGTGATCGTCGGCGGGGTGCTGTTTGGCCCGGTGATGGGAACCCTTGTGTCCCTGTTTGCCGCAACCCTTGCCTCGGCGCTGTCATTTCTGCTGGCTCGCTGGCTGGGTCGCGATCTGCTGCTGAAATATGTCGGACATACGACAACCTTTCAGGCCATCGAAAAAGGCATTGCCCAAAGCGGGACCGATTTTCTGATCCTCACCCGACTGGTGCCGCTGTTCCCGTATAACATTCAAAACTATGCCTACGGGCTGACCGCCATCTCATTCTGGTCGTTTACCCTCATTTCTGCGCTCACGACCTTGCCCGGCCTGTTTATCTATACGCTGATGTCGCATGAACTCGCCAGCGAAGGCATTACCCTGGCATTTATGGTTAAACTCAGTATTGCTGGCTTCATTTTATTCGCCCTGGTACAGGCGGCAAAAGCCTGGGCTCGCGTGAAGCGCATCGCTCCCTCTGCCCACGGTGAGTTAGCGGATAAATCATGAAGCTGAATAAAACGCGCGTCGTACGATATTGCCGGGCCGGGCTGGTTATCCTACTACTGCTGGCGCTGATGGCCTGGGCATGGGTGCCTGGCATCAGTGATTTTGTCGCTCACAGCCTGACGGCATTCTCCACGGTTGACCCACACGCCATTGAAAATCTTATTCGATCATACGGTGCTCAGGCTGCGGTGGTGTCGTTTTGCTTGATGGTCTTACAGGCCATTATTGCCCCGCTCCCGGCGTTTGTGATCACCTTTGCCAATGCGTCATTGTTCGGCGCGTTTTGGGGGGGCGTACTCTCCTGGAGCAGCGCCATGGCAGGCGCGGCGCTGTGCTTTTTTATCGCCCGTGTTTTAGGCCGCAGCGCGGTGGAAAATCTGACCGGGAAAACGGTGCTGAACAACATGGACGCTTTTTTTGCGCGCTACGGCAAGCACACTATCCTGGTTTGCCGCCTGTTGCCTTTCGTTCCCTTTGACCCGGTAAGCTATGCCGCCGGTCTGACCTCAATCCGCTTTCGTCATTTTTTCCTCGCCACCGGCATCGGTCAGTTGCCTGCAACCATCGTTTATTCCTGGGCCGGAAGCCTGTTAACAGGAGGAACGTTCTGGTTCGTGACCGGGTTGTTTGTGCTGTTTGCCCTGACCGTGGTGATTTCTGTGGCGAGAAGTCTTTATCTTGAGCGGCACGGGAAACACCCCTGAAGCCACCATTAACGATTGGAGAGAGTATGCGCTACTGCTTATTGTGCCTGGGTTTGTTGTTTTCTCCGCTGGCGACCTTCGCGCAGGGCGACAGCTGGCAGCAAGTCAAAAACGACGCCCACGGTCAGACGGTGTGGTTCAACGCCTGGGGGGGGGATAATGCGGTGAACCAGTATCTCGACTGGGTGAGCAGCGAGATGAAAACGCATTACGCCATTAACCTGAAAATTGTGCGTCTGGCCGATGCCGCCGACGCAGTAAAGCGTATTCAAACTGAGGCCGCCTCCGGGCGTAAAACCGGCGGCTCCGTCGATTTATTGTGGGTGAATGGCGAAAATTTCCGTACGCTGAAAGAAGCCAATCTGCTGCAAACCCAGTGGGCGCAAACGCTACCCAACTGGCGCTATGTCGATACTCAGCAGCCTGTCAGCGAAGACTTCTCCATCACAACGGAGGGTGCAGAGTCACCGTGGGGCGGCGCGCAGCTAACTTTTATCGCCAGTCGCGATGCTACCGAACAACCGCCGCAAACCCCGCAGGCCTTGCTGGCGTTTGCCAAAACGCATCCCGGTACGGTGACCTACCCACGCCCGCCTGATTTTACCGGAACGGCTTTTCTTGAGCAGTTGCTGATTGCACTCACCACACAGCCGCAAGCGCTGAAAATAGCGCCCGATGCAGCAACATTCGCTGAGGTTACCGCCCCACTGTGGCAGTATCTGGACGCACTTCATCCTTTTTTGTGGCGTGAAGGGAAAGATTTCCCCCCCACGCCCGCACGAATGGACGCGCTGCTGAATAACGGCGTGCTGCGTTTATCGCTGACCTTTAACCCTGCGCACGCCCAACAAAAAGTAGCCCGCGGTGAATTGCCCAAAAACAGCTACAGCTTTGGTTTTGCACAAGGAATGATTGGCAACGTGCATTTTGTCACTATTCCGGCGAACGCCAGCGCCAGCGCCGGGGCAAAAGTTGTTGCCAATTTCTTGCTTTCTCCCGAGGCGCAGCTGCGTAAGGCCGACCCCGCTTACTGGGGCGACCCTTCGGTTCTCGACCCGCAAAAATTACCTACTGCGCAGCGTGAAGCGCTGCAGGCACGTATCCCCAAAGGACTTCCCGCCGTACTTCCTGAACCGCATGCGGCCTGGGTAAACGCACTGGAACAAGAATGGCTACGCCGTTACGGTACGCATTAATCCTGTTGCTATGGGGCATCATGGCGGTAATTTATTTACCGCTGATACCCGCCGCCGTCACGCTGGTCGCACCTGCGCTTTCCCTCTCTCACTGGCAGGCGCTGTTCGCCGATCCCCAGTTGCCGCAATCACTAATGGCGACGCTGGTTTCCGTTACGCTGGCGTCCCTTGGCGCGCTGATTATTACGCTATTAGCGATCCTCGCCCTGTGGCCCGGCGCGGGCTGGGCGCGACTGTGCACCCGACTCCCCTGGCTGCTGGCGATTCCGCACGTCGCCTTCGCCACCAGCATCCTGCTGCTGTTTGCCGAAGGCGGCCTGCTGTATCGTGTACTGCCTTTTCTTACCCCACTGGCCGACCGCTACGGTATCGGCCTTGGCATGACGTTAGCCGTCAAAGAGAGCGCTTTTTTGCTGTGGATCCTCTCAGCCTTGTTGAGTGAAAAGCATCTTTCGCAGCAGGTCATCGTGCTGGATTCGCTGGGTTACAGCCGACTGCAATGCCTGAACTGGTTAGTTCTGCCCTCTGTCGCCCCGGCGTTAAGCAAAGCCATGCTGGCGGTCATTGCCTGGTCACTCTCCGTCGTGGATGTGGCGATCGTCCTCGGTCCCGGTAACCCGCCGACGCTTGCGGTGTTGAGCTGGCAATGGCTCACTCAGGGCGATGCAGACCAACAGATAAAAGGCTCGCTCGCCAGCCTGTTACTGGTGCTGCTGCTGGGCGTGTATGCGCTGGTTGGCTATCTGTTGTGGCGCACCTGGCAGCGCACCATTTCGGCGGTGAGCGGTGACCGTCTGCGTTTTTCATCATACCCAACTGGACGCGCGCTGGCGCAACTGGTACCCGCGAGCGGCGTGTTCTGTCTGCTGGTTCTGGCGCTGGTTGCGCAGTATTCATCAGTCGATCGCCAGACGCTGTTCACCAGCCTGCAACTGGGTCTGCTTGCCAGCACGCTGGCATTAATCACGCTGTTGTTATGGCTGGAATGGGGACCACAACGCAGACATCATTGGGTCTGGCTGCCGATTATTCTGCCTGCGCTGCCGCTGGTCACCGGGCAATATACTCTGGCGCTGCACGCAGACCTGGATGGTCAGTTGACGACGGTTATCTGGGGACATCTGCTGTGGGTCACACCGTGGATGCTGTTTGTGCTCAAACCCGCGTGGCAACGGATTGATCCGCGTCTGATTCTGATTGCGCAAACGCTGGGCTGGACGCGGGGTCGCATCTTCTGGCAAGTGAAATGTCCGCAGCTAACGCGCCCGGCGCTGATTGCTTTCGCGGTGGGTTTTTCCGTCAGTATCGCCCAGTATATGCCGACCCTGTGGTTAGGGGCCGGACGCTTTCCCACGCTCACGACCGAGGCCGTAGCATTGAGCAGCGGCGGCAGTGCGGCACTGCTGGCGTCACAGGCGCTGTGGCAGCTGCTGTTGCCGCTATTTGTTTTCGTACTGTCCGCGTTACTCTCCGCGTGGGTTGGCCGCTTTCGACAAGGACTCCGCTAATGCTTATCGTGCAAAATGTTTCACTGCGCCGGGGACCTGACGTCCTGCTCAAAGAAGTCAATTTCGAGGTCAATAAAGGTGACATTGTCACTATTATGGGACCCTCGGGCTGCGGCAAGTCATCGCTGTTATCGTGGATGGTTGGCGCGCTTTCTCCAAAGCTTCAGGCATCTGGCGAACTGTGGCTTAACCGTCGGCGTATAGACACGTTGCCAACGGCGCAGCGGCAAATTGGCATTTTGTTCCAGGACGCCCTGCTGTTCGACCATTTCAGCGTTGGGCAGAATTTGCAGTTGGCGCTCCCGGCAAACCTGAAAGGCTCTGCCCGACGCGATGAGGTCGAGCGCGCTCTTGAACGTGCCGGGCTGGCAGGGTTTTACCCTCGCGATCCGGCTTCGCTCTCCGGCGGGCAACGATCGCGCGTTGCCCTGCTGCGCGCACTGCTGGCGAAACCGCAGGCGCTGCTGCTGGATGAGCCGTTCAGTCGACTGGATACCTCACTGCGCGACACTTTTCGCCAGTGGGTATTTGACGAGGTGCGCAAGCTGGGCATCCCCGTGGTTCAGGTTACCCATGACGCGCAGGATGTTCCGCCCGCAGGCCGCGTTTTGCAGATGGCGAACTGGGCATGAATGTGGCGATATGCTGCGTTAACGCAAGGATTTTACCAGGCTGGCGGCACAGAATGTCGTCTTCTTTTTTTAACGTCGGGCTATTCGATGAAACGTGTTTCTCAAATGACCGCGCTGGCACTGGCTTTAGGGCTCGCTTGCGCTTCTTCCTGGGCTGCTGAAACAACACAGATGCTCACCCTCAACCAGCTACAGCAGCAACACGGCAAGGCAATCGACACCCGCCAGAGCGCGTTTTATAACGGCTGGCCACAATCGCTCAATGGTCCTTCCGGACATGAGCCTGCCGCACTCAACCTGTCTGCCGCCTGGCTCGACAACATGAACGATGAGCAGCTCTCCGCCTGGGTTAAACAGCATCAGTTAAAAACCGATACACCGGTGGCGCTGTATGGCCGCGAAAGCGACATGCAGGCCGTCAAAGCACGTCTGCAGAACGTCGGCTTTAGCCAACTCTCCACGCTCAGCGATGCGCTACAGGATCCCGCGCGCCTGCAGCGCCTGCCGCACTTCGAACAACTGGTTTACCCACAGTGGCTGCACAATCTCCAGCAGGGTAAAGACGTGGCCGCTAAACCGGCCGGTGACTGGAAAGTGATTGAGGCTGCCTGGGGTGCGCCGAAACTCTATCTGCTCAGCCATATCCCCGGTGCGGGCTACATTGATACCAACGAAGTCGAAAGCGAACCGCTGTGGAACAAAGTCTCCGACGCGCAGCTCAAAGCGATGCTGGCCAAACACGGTATCCGCCACGACACCACGGTGATTTTGTATGGTCGCGATGTGTATGCAGCAGCGCGTGTCGCACAAATTATGCTGTATGCGGGCGTGAAAGATGTTCGCCTGCTTGACGGTGGCTGGCAGACGTGGTCCGACGCAGGATTACCGGTCGAACGCGGCACGCCCCCTACGGTAAAACCAGAACCTGATTTCGGCGCGACTATTCCCGCCCAACCGCAACTGATGCTGGATATGGAACAGGCGCGTGGCCTGCTGCACCGTCAGGATGCGTCTTTGGTGAGCATTCGTTCATGGCCGGAATTTATCGGCACCACCAGCGGCTATAGCTACATTAAGCCAAAAGGTGAGATCGCAGGCGCACGCTGGGGTCACGCAGGCAGCGACTCCACGCATATGGAAGACTTCCATAATCCGGACGGCACCATGCGCAGCGCGGACGATATCGCCGCCATGTGGAAGCAGTGGAACATCCTGCCGGAGCAGCAGGTTTCCTTCTACTGCGGCACCGGCTGGCGCGCCTCAGAGACGTTTATGTATGCCCGCGCGATGGGCTGGAAAAACGTCTCGGTGTATGACGGCGGCTGGTACGAATGGAGCAGCAATCCGAAGAACCCGGTTGCCAGCGGTGAGCGCGGCCCGGACAGCAGCAAGTAATCTTTGATTATTCCTGACGCTGGACCGCTTTCAGCGTCAGATATCCGCTCCAGATCCGCGTAAACGTCGTCATCCAGCACAGCGCGCCAAATATCCACGCCAGCACGGCAAAGTAATCAGGAAACAGACAGGCCAGCACGAACAGCAATATTGTCTCGGTTCCTTCGGTCAATCCGCCCAGATAATAAAACGACTTATGCGCGTAGCCGGGGTTATCAATCTGGTGTTTCGCCGCCAGCGCCGCAAAGGCCAGGAAACTACTGCCGGTGCCGATAAACGCAAATAATAGCCAACTGCCCGCCAGCGCATTTTGCTCGGGCGCTGCCAGAATAAATCCAAACGGCACCAGCGCGTAAAACAGAAAATCGAGTGAAATATCGAGGAATCCCCCGGCATCGGTAAGCCCCCTGCGCCGCGCCAGCGCGCCGTCCAGTCCGTCAAACAACCGATTAAGTACAATGGCAACCAGTGCCGCCGGATACCAGCCAAGAGCCAGGAACGGCAAGGCCAGCACGCCAATGGCAAAGCCGATTAGCGTCAGGCCGTCCGGCGAAATACCGGGTTTATCGATAACGCGCACACACTGATGTAACAGCGGTTTTAATCGCGGATGAAGATGACGGTCAAGCATGCGGGCGTCCTTTGAAGCTGTCGCACAGCCCCTGTGATGGAATATCCAGCGCAGCGTTAAAACGCGCCGAGAGATTTTGAAACGCAATCAGCGCGGTCATTTCGGTAATCGCGTCGTCGGCAAAATACTGCTTCATTTGCGCCTTCAGTGCATCATCAACCCGCGGCGGCGTGGCGGTCACTGCATCCGCATAGGCCAGGGCTACGCGCTCTTCTTCGCTAAACAGCGCAGACTCCTGCCAGTTGGCCACCTGCTGCACTTTATCCAGCGCCCCGCAACGTTCGGCGAGCCGCAAGCTGTTGGCATCCACGCAAAAGGCGCAATGGCACACCTGCGAAACGCGGGTCATCAACAGCGCCCGCAACACCGGCGTTAAGCGCGCTTTTTTACGCTCCAGAAATCCGACAAACAGCGCCACCAGCCAGAACAAAAACGGCATGCGGCCCCACCAACGCGTGGGATGCAGTACATCGCCATAGTGTTTTTTCTGCGTCGCGACAAGCGGTGACAAGCTGGAAGGGATACGCGTCAACGGTTTTACCCACGACTGAGGATCGTTCAACGGTTGCTCCTGAATACTTTTGGTGAAACTTATGGTTGAGGATAGTATGTCATTTTCTGCTGTTAGATCTTGATGAATATGATGAAAATCCTCGACGTGGTCGCCGCTATCCTTGAACGTGATGGCAAAATTTTACTGGCTCAGCGCCCGGCGCATACGGATCAGCCGGGTATGTGGGAGCTTGCTGGCGGCAAGGTTGAGTCTGGCGAAAGCCAGCCGCAGGCGCTGATGCGTGAACTGCGTGAGGAACTCGGTATTGAGGCGGTCGTTGGGCAATACGTTGCCAGCCATCAACGCGAAGTGTCAGGCCGGATGATTCACCTGCATGCCTGGCATGTGCCGGCTTATCAGGGCGAACTGAACGCGCATGAGCATCAGCAACTGGTGTGGTGCTCACCTGAAGAGGCGCTGGAGTATCCGCTGGCGCCTGCCGACATCCCGCTCTTGCAGGCGTTTATTCTTTTACGCGACGCCAGACCAGCGGATTAGTACTGATCGTTTTATCATCGCGCTGGCATTGCAACAGTACGCCATCGGCCTTGATCACCGCACCTTCCGAATAGTTTTGATCCTGATAAATGCAGCACTGACTACACGGCTGCGCACGCTGACCGCTGGAACTGAACACTTCCGGCGGCACGTTAACCTGTACATCCGGGCGATAAAGCTGATTTGCCAGTGCCGCGCTGGACAGCATTGCCAGCGCACCTGCCATGATAAAACGGCGCATATTTTTTCCTTTTAAACTGACATCTATGCACAGTATAACGGTAGAAACCGGCAGAAACTTTAGTCCCTTCCCTCATCGTTTTTGGTTATGACCGATGCCACACTATTAATTTCCTTAGCGGGGTTAATTTTTTTCTTGCGTCCCGTCACACTGCTGATGTTATAGTCAAAAACTGCACAACACTTAACACAAACATCAAAAATATAACCATATCAATACATAAGAGGTTTTTATATCTATGGATCAGACATGTTCTCTGGAGTCATTTCTCAACCATGTGCAAAAGCGCGACCCGAATCAAACCGAGTTCGCGCAAGCCGTTCGTGAGGTAATGACGACGCTGTGGCCGTTCCTCGAACAAAACCCGCGTTACCGCCAAATGTCGCTGCTGGAACGCCTGGTTGAGCCTGAGCGCGTGATCCAGTTCCGCGTGGTCTGGCTGGATGACCGTAATCAGGTGCAGGTTAACCGTGCCTGGCGCGTGCAGTTTAGCTCTGCGATTGGCCCCTACAAAGGCGGCATGCGTTTCCATCCGTCGGTAAACCTGTCGATCCTGAAATTCCTCGGCTTCGAGCAGACCTTTAAAAACGCCCTCACCACTCTGCCGATGGGCGGAGGTAAAGGCGGTAGCGATTTCGATCCGAAAGGGAAAAGCGAAGGCGAAGTGATGCGTTTTTGCCAGTCACTGATGACAGAACTGTTCCGCCACTTAGGGCCAGACACTGACGTCCCGGCGGGCGATATCGGCGTGGGTGGTCGTGAAGTCGGCTTTATGGCCGGGATGATGAAAAAACTGTCCAACAACAGCGCCTGCGTCTTTACCGGGAAAGGTCTGTCGTTTGGCGGCAGTTTGATCCGCCCGGAAGCGACTGGCTACGGCCTGGTGTACTTCACCGAAGCGATGCTCAAACGCCATGGTCTGGGCTTTGAAGGCATGCGCGTCGCCGTTTCCGGCTCCGGTAACGTGGCACAATTCGCCATTGAGAAAGCGATGGAGTTTGGCGCGCGCGTGGTGACCGCCTCTGATTCCAGCGGTACCGTGGTCGACGAAAGTGGATTTACCAAAGAAAAACTGGCGCGTCTGTGCGCGATTAAAGACAGCCGCGATGGTCGGGTGGCGGATTATGCCCGCGAGTTTGGCCTGACCTATCTGGAAGGCAAGCAGCCGTGGTCGGTGCCGGTTGATATCGCCCTGCCGTGCGCCACGCAGAACGAACTGGATGTGGAAGCCGCGCAAATGCTTATCACCAACGGCGTCAAGGCCGTGGCCGAGGGTGCAAATATGCCGACCACCATCGAAGCCACCGATCTGTTCCTGGAGGCCGGCGTGCTGTTTGCGCCAGGTAAAGCCGCCAACGCCGGTGGCGTAGCGACATCCGGTCTGGAAATGGCGCAGAACGCCGCACGTCTGGGCTGGAAAGCAGAGAAAGTGGATGCGCGTCTGCACCACATCATGCTGGATATTCACCATGCCTGCGTCGAGTACGGTGGTGAGAGCAAACAAACCAACTACGTACGTGGCGCCAACATCGCGGGCTTCGTGAAGGTTGCCGACGCGATGCTGGGCCAGGGTGTGATTTAATTTTGTTTCTATAGACCGGATAAGGCACGCGTGCCGTCATCCGGCCTACAAACGTATTACAGGCTCGCCTCATCAGATGGCGGGCCTTTTTTCGCCGTGCGTTTACGCGGCGCGCTCTTTTTCTTTTCCGCGCCAGTGGGCGCCGTAATTCCCCGGAATCGGCGCACCGGCGTGCGTTTGGCCTGGTCGATAAGCTGATACAGCGTGTCCACCAGCGGCTGCATAAAGTCCTGATAGCGACACTGTTTTTCACTGATTTGCGTCAGGATCGATTCCCAGTGCGCGGTCATATCTGGACGCGTTGCCATTTCGGGCAGCGAATGAAACAGCGCTTTTCCAGGATCCGTAGAGTGTATATAGCGGCCTTTCTTCACGAGGAATCCGCGCTTAAACAGCAGTTCTATAATCCCCGCACGCGTGGCTTCCGTTCCCAGTCCATCGGTGGCGCGCAGGATCTTTTTCAGATCTTTATCCTGCACAAACCGCGCAATCCCGGTCATCGCCGACAGCAGCGTTGCGTCGGTAAAATGGCGCGGCGGCTGGGTCTGACGTTCCACCACTTCGCCTTTCTCGCACAAGAGTTCGTCATCTTTTGCCACGACCGGCAGCGGCGTACCGTCGTTCTCTTCATCGCGCTCTTTGTTGCCAAGCAGCGTGCGCCACCCGGCTTCCGCGAGGAAACGGGCTTTGGCCACAAACTTGCCTTTCGCAATATCCAGTTCAATAACGCACTTACGGAATACCGCGTCCGGGCAGAACTGCATCAGATATTGACGCGCAATCAGGTTATACACCTTTGCTTCGTTATCATTCAGGTTGATGGATGAAGTGCGCGCGGTGGGAATAATCGCGTGGTGCGCATCGACCTTTTTATCATCCCAGCAGCGATTACGCGTATCAGGATTAACCGCCGGCTGCGGTAGTAAATCTGGCGCGTGGACCGCGATCGCGTTCATCACCGCATGACGCCCGGCAAAGTGTTCCTCCGGCAGATAGCGGCTATCTGAACGCGGATAGGTGATTAGTTTATGGGTTTCATACAGCTTCTGGCAGATATCCAGTACGTTTTGCGCGCTCAGCCCGAAGCGTTTAGCCGCTTCAATCTGCAACGCCGACAGCGAAAACGGTAGAGGTGCAGATTCTGATTCCCGTTTATCGTTATAGCTGGTGACTATCGCCGGTTGACCGTTGATGCGGTTCACCACGTGCTCAGCCAGCGTACGATTCAGCAAACGCCCTTCTTCATCCTGATACGGCTCACACGCCTCGCTGGGCTGCCAGATAGCGGTAAAACGCTCGTCGGCAGGCGTGACGATATGCGCTTTCACTTCAAAGAAATCTTTGGCAACGAAGTTTTCAATCTCTTCATCACGACGCACCACCAGGCCGAGAACCGGCGTCTGTACGCGCCCGACGGAG
The DNA here is from genome assembly GCF_018342065.1 of Citrobacter sp. FP75. Classification (GTDB taxonomy): domain Bacteria; phylum Pseudomonadota; class Gammaproteobacteria; order Enterobacterales; family Enterobacteriaceae; genus Citrobacter. The sequence goes on from NZ_JAFDOE010000007.1 coordinate 133,323, forward strand.
AGTACGCCCTGATAACCCGCATTACGCCCGAGGATGGTGTAAGCACGCGTCATATTGATGCCATACAGCCAGTCAGCGCGCGCACGCGCCAGCGCCGAGACGCACAGCGGGATGAACTCACTGTTGGCGCGCAGGCGAGAAATCGCCCGCTCTACCGCCTGTGGGTTAAGGTCGTTAATCAGGCAACGTTGTACCTGCTGGCGCTTTTCTGGCGCCAATTGCAGGTAATCCAGCACTTCATCAACCAGCAACTGTCCTTCACGATCGGGGTCTCCCGCGTGAATGACTTCACTGGCTTCATGCAGAAAGCGCTTAATGACGTTGAGCTGTTTAGTGACGGAGGGACGCGGCTGCAGTTGCCACTTTTGCGGCACAATCGGCAGATCGACCAGACTCCAGCGCGCATAGCGACTGTCGTAGGCGTCCGGCTGCGCCTGTTCAAGCAGGTGACCGATACACCAGGTCACCACTTGTCCGTTTCCGCATTCAATAAAACCATCACCTTTGCGATGCGGCTTAGGTAGCACATCGGCAATGGCGCGCGCCAGACTCGGTTTTTCGGCAATAAACAACCGCATCGAATTAACGGATCTCAACCATGGCGCGACCGCCACGGGCTTCCACCAGTTCACCAATGGCGGTGAGGGCAATGCCAAACTGCGCCGCGACCGCTTTAACTTCAGCTTCAGATTCCGGGGTCACAGCCAACAACAGGCCGCCGGAGGTTTGCGGATCGCACAGCAAATCGCGTACCGCCTGCGGCATTTCACCCATCAGGTGTCCGTAGCTGGCAAAGTTGCGCTGTGTGCCGCCCGGTACTGCGCCCTGCGCGATGTACTCTTCAACGCCAGGCAGTTTTGGAATATCCTGGTAAACTACCTGTGCCTGGACTCCCGCCCCCTGGCACATCTCGCTCAGGTGCCCCAGCAGACCGAAACCGGTGACGTCGGTCATGGCTTTCACGCCATCAATATCTGCAAACGCCGCACCAGCAACGTTCATGCGACACATGACTTCCGTCGCCAGTCCAACATGCTCGGGCTTGAGCAGCGATTTTTTCTCTGCGGTGGTCAACACGCCTATACCCAACGGCTTGGTGAGAAACAGCTTGCATCCCGCTTCAGCGGTGCTGTTTTTCTTCACGCGTTCGGTCGGAACCACGCCCGTCACGGCCAGACCAAAAATCGGCTCCGGAGCATCGATAGAGTGTCCACCCGCCAGCGCAATGCCAGCCTCGCGACAGGCAAAACGCCCGCCTTCGGTCACTTCGCGGGCGATTTCCGGTGCCAGCTTATCGAGAGGCCAGCCCAGAATCGCGATAGCCATAATCGGTTTGCCGCCCATGGCGAAAATATCGCTGATGGCGTTGGTCGCGGCGATGCGGCCAAAATCAAACGGATTATCGACAATCGGCATAAAGAAATCGGTGGTGCTGATAACGCTGGTGCCATTACCCAGATCGTACACCGCCGCGTCATCGCGGGTTTCATTTCCCACGAGTAAATTCGGATCAATAAACTTCGCCTGATCGCTGTGCAGGATGGTTTCCAGCACTTTGGGGGAAATTTTACAACCGCAACCGGCTCCGTGGCTGTATTGCGTTAAACGAATAGCTTGCTCGCTCATGGACTACTCCTGTCATTGCAATCGGGCTATGGTAGCGCTCATTCCATGATGTGGTAAGAGTGACTGTCTGAATTCGGGTGTCTTTGCTCATAATCCAGACAGTTTTGCCGTTGATATCAGAAATAACGGACGAACGAGGTCGGATCGGCAAGGTTTATCGAGGTGGAAGCTTTAAGCTGCGGCGTCCCCAGATAAAGGAAACCGACAATTTTATCCTGTGGGCGACAATCAAACGCTTCGCGGACCACCGAGCTTTCCGTTAATGCGCCAGTGCGCCAGATTCCGCCAAAGCCTTGCGCAATCGCGGCCATCTGCATTGCCATTACCGCGCAACCGGCAGACATTTCCTGCTCCCACTGCGGGACTTTGTCGCTTTCTTCACATTTCGCAACTACCGTAATAATCAGTGGTGCACGAAACGGCGCAGTACGCGCTTTTTCGACGGCCTTTTCGTCACCCTCTGCGGCTATCGCCCCTTTTTCGAGCACGCTGCTAAAACGCTCACGGCCTTCACCTTCAATGACAAAAAATTGCCACGGCTGCAACGTTTTGTGATCCGGTGCACGCATCCCCGCCCGCAGGATGTTTTGCAGTTGCTCGCCCGCCGGTGCAGGTTCAACAAGACGGGAGGTGCTACGACGAGTCATAAGTAATTCGAGTGCATCCATTTGCTTAACTCCAACAATGAGATTTATTCACAAAATTAACACGTGAGCGAATTTTGTTACAGCACCGGTAGTGATTCCTGCTGACAAGTGCCTGCCGGGTCATTACGATAGCCACATCTTAACGCCTTTATCCGGTAGAACGGAGAGGCGTGTTGCTCATCGGTAGGGAGAATACATGCGAACCCTGTGGCGTTTTATTGCCGGAATTTTTAAATGGACGTGGCGAATACTGAATTTCGTCCGTGAATGTGTACTGAATCTGTTCTTTATTTTTCTGGTACTGGTGGGCGTGGGTATCTGGATGCAGGTCAGCAGCAGCAATACCAGTGAACACGCCGAGCGAGGCGCGCTGCTGCTGGATATCTCGGGCGTCATTGTTGATAAACCCTCAAGCACCAGCCGCTTAAGCGTGATTGGCCGTCAGCTGTTTGGCGCCAGCTCCGATCGTCTGCAGGAAAACTCGCTGTTCGATATCGTCAACACCATTCGCCAGGCAAAAGACGATCGCAACATCACCGGCATCGTGATGGATTTAAAAAACTTTGCCGGAGCCGACCAGCCGTCCATGCAGTATATCGGCAAAGCGCTGCGCGAATTCCGCGACAGCGGGAAACCGGTGTTTGCCGTGGGCGATAACTTCAGCCAGGGGCAGTATTATCTGGCGAGTTTTGCCAACAAAATTTGGCTCTCCCCGCAGGGTTCGGTTGACCTGCACGGCTTTGCCACCAACGGTCTGTACTACAAGTCTCTGCTGGATAAGCTGAAAGTCTCTACCCACGTGTTCCGCGTCGGCACCTATAAGTCTGCCGTCGAGCCGTTTATTCGCGACGATATGTCCCCGGCCGCGCGTGAAGCCGACAGTCGCTGGATTGGCGAGCTGTGGCAGAACTACCTCGACACCGTTGCTGCTAACCGTCAGATCCCGGCTCAACAGGTGTTCCCTGGCGCGCAGGCCATGCTTGATGGTCTGACGAAAGTGGATGGCGATACCGCGAAGTACGCCCTCGACAATAAACTGGTCGATGCCCTCGCCTCCAGCGCCGAAGTAGAAAAATTGCTGACCAAACAGTTTGGCTGGAGCAAAGCGGATAAAAACTATCGCGCCGTCAGCTATTACGATTACACGCTAAAAACCCCGGCTGACACTGGCGACAGCATTGGCGTGGTCTTTGCCAATGGCGCGATTATGGACGGTGAAGAAACGCCAGGTAATGTCGGAGGTGACACCACCGCCGCGCAGATCCGCGAAGCACGCCTCGATCCGAAGGTGAAAGCCATTGTCCTGCGCGTGAACAGCCCAGGCGGCAGCGTCAGCGCCTCCGAAGTGATCCGCTCTGAGTTGGCTGCGGCAAAAGCGGCGGGCAAACCGGTAGTCGTGTCCATGGGTGGCATGGCGGCATCAGGTGGGTACTGGATCTCAACCCCGGCAAGCTACATTGTGGCGAACCCCAGCACCTTAACTGGCTCAATCGGCATCTTTGGCGTGATCAACACCGTTGAGCACAGCCTGGATTCCATTGGTGTGCATACCGACGGCGTGGCAACCTCACCGCTGGCCGATATTTCCGTCACCAAAGCATTGCCGCCGGAAGTGCAGCAGATGATGCAACTCAGCATCGAGAACGGTTATAAGCGCTTCATCACACTAGTGGCAGATGCACGTAAGACAACGCCAGAGCAGATTGATAAAATCGCGCAGGGCCACGTCTGGACAGGTCAGGATGCGAAAGCTAACGGCCTGGTCGACAGTCTCGGTGACTTCGACGACGCCGTAGCAAAAGCGGCGGAACTGGCCAAACTGAAACAATGGCACATTGATTATTATCAGGACGAACCGACGTTCGTTGATATGGTCATGGACAGCATGTCAGGTTCCGTGCGCGCTATGTTGCCAGAAGCGATTCAGGCCATGCTCCCCGCGCCGTTAGCCTCTGCGGCAAGCGTGGTAAAAACCGAAAGTGATAAGCTGGCCGCATTTAACGACCCGCAGAACCGTTATGCGTTCTGCCTGACCTGCGCCAACGTTCGCTAACAATTGACCCCTCTTCGGGATGAAGAGGGGTTTTTCTTTGAGACAGAAGAAACGTCATGCAGAAGAAATCGATTTACGTTGCCTATACCGGCGGTACCATCGGTATGCAGCGCTCAGAACAAGGTTACATTCCCGTTTCCGGCCATCTTCAGCGCCAGCTGGCATTGATGCCTGAATTCCACCGCCCCGAGATGCCTGACTTCACCATTCACGAATACGTTCCGCTGATGGATTCCTCCGATATGACACCAGAAGACTGGCAGCATATTGCGGCAGATATTAAAGCGCACTACGACGAATATGATGGTTTTGTTATCCTGCACGGCACCGATACTATGGCGTTCACCGCCTCGGCGCTCTCGTTCATGCTGGAGAATCTGGGTAAACCGGTTATTGTGACAGGGTCACAAATTCCGCTGGCAGAGCTACGCTCAGACGGACAAATCAATTTGCTGAATGCGTTGTACGTAGCAGCCAATTATCCAATCAATGAAGTCACGCTGTTTTTCAACAATCGATTGTATCGCGGCAACCGCACCACCAAGGCGCACGCCGACGGATTTGACGCTTTCGCCTCGCCCAACCTTGCGCCCTTGCTCGAAGCGGGGATCCACATCCGCCGTCTGGGAACGCCACCAGCGCCACACGGTGCGGGTGAGTTGATTGTGCACCCTATTACCCCACAGCCAATTGGCGTGGTCACCATTTATCCGGGGATTTCCGCTGACGTGGTGCGTAACTTCCTGCGCCAGCCGGTCAAAGCGTTAATACTGCGTTCCTACGGCGTGGGTAATGCCCCGCAAAATAAGGAGTTCCTGAAGGAGCTTGAGGATGCCAGTTCGCGCGGTATTGTGGTGGTGAACCTCACCCAGTGTATGTCCGGCAAGGTAAACATGGGCGGTTATGCAACCGGGAATGCCTTAGCGCATGCGGGCGTGATTGGCGGCGCGGATATGACTGTCGAAGCCACGCTCACCAAGCTGCATTATTTACTGAGCCAGGGACTGGACACACAGGCGATTCGCACGGCGATGACGCAAAACCTGCGTGGCGAACTCACGCCGGACGAGTAAATGAGTCGATGACAATGACCCGAGCATTATTGCTGGTTGATTTACAAAACGACTTTTGTGCCGGTGGCGCCCTCGCCGTCCCGCAGGGTGACAGCACAATCGATATTGCCAACCGCCTGATTGACTGGTGCGATACGCGTGGCGATACCGTGGTCGCCAGTCTGGACTGGCACCCGGCTAATCACGGCAGCTTCGCCAGTCAGCATCAGGTTGCCCCCTACAGCCAGGGGCAACTCGACGGTCTGGCGCAAACCTTCTGGCCCGATCACTGCGTGCAAAACAGCGAAGGCGCTGCCCTGCATCCCCTGCTGAACCAGCGTGCGATTACTCAAACGTTCACTAAGGGTGAGAACCCGCTGGTCGACAGCTACAGTGCGTTTTTTGATAACGGTCGCCGTCAGGCTACTGCGCTGAATGCGTGGCTTCAGCAACATCGTATTTCTGAGCTCATCATCATGGGGCTGGCAACCGACTATTGCGTCAAATTTACCGTCCTTGATGCGCTGGATCTGGGCTATACCGTCAATGTGATTACCGACGGCTGCCGTGGCGTCAATATTCAGCCGCAGGACAGTGCACACGCTTTTATGGAAATGGCGGCGGCGGGTGCGACGCTGTATACCCTGGCAGACTGGCTGGAAACCCAGCCGTAAGTGACACCGACAGGGTCACTCCTGTCGGCGCGTCATCTCAGACCAGCGTTGAAATGTCTTCCAGCGAAACTTTACGTGTTTCGACGCCAAAACAAAAAAGAATCAACGCGCAAAACACCAGTATTACACCTAGCACAATAAAGACCGTAATCGAGCCGTAGCGTGTCAACAGAATAGCGACGCCATAAGGCGTGAACACCGCCACAATCCTTCCCACAGCATTCACAAAACCCGATCCCCGCAATCTGAGGTGCGTAGGCCACAGTTCCGGAACATACACCGCAGAAGCAAAGCAAACATACATATACAGAAAAAAGATCATCACCAGCCCGTAGCTCAGAATAGCCCACTCTTCGGTTTGAACCGAATAGAAGTATCCGAGCATCGCGATAATAATCAGCAAGAATGAACCAAATAATCGCCGGGGAAAACGATCGATGATCAGCGCGGCAATAAATATCCCAACCGGCGCGCCAATCATAATTATCGCGGTCATAAAGATGGATTTTGTCACATCGATTCCCGAATTAACAAAAATCGTCGGGATCCATACCGTAATTGTATAGAGCGAAATATTCATCGCGATAAGCACGGTGATCGCCACCAGCGTACAGCGCAACATCGGCCCCTTCAGCAATAGCCAGAATGAACCACTTTCCGAGCTTAAGTCCGCCGTCAGGCAATCGCTCTGGCAGGAAGGTAAGGTGATATTTTTCTCTTTCTCAATTTGCGATTCCACCTGTAAAAGGTGTTTTTCAGCCTCGCTTCTCTGCCCTTTGCCAGCCAGCCAGCGAGGAGATTCAATAAAGTACTTGCCGGACAAATACCATGCCAACAGCATAGCTGCGCCGCCGAGCAGAAACATCACCCGCCAGCTTAAAAAAGTAATGACCACAACACCAATTGCCGCCGATAACATTGGCGACCAGTTGCCGACAAACGACAGGCGGGCAGACCACTTCCCGCGCACCGCAGGCGGAATAAATTCGGTAAATGAGGCATAACCTACCATAATTAGCGCCCCCATTCCGGTCCCCATCAGGCAACGGAAAAAGATAAGCCAGTACATGTTGGGTACAAAAGTAGCCGCGCAGGCAGAGACCCCGACGATCAGCAAATTGATGCGGAATGCTTTGCGTCTACCGAAATAATCACCAATAAAGCCACCGGTCAGTGAGCCGATAAAGTAGCCAAACATCAACGCTGAGGTAAATGCGGCGTTGAGATAATTATTTGACCAACTGGTACTGACTAATTTTGCCAATACCACATTCCCGGAATAGCTGAGAAAACCGGTGACTAATAAACTAAAACTAATAATGCCGAAAATACGAAAATGAAACCGAGATAAGGGTAAGCGATCTAATCTTGCGCCGATAGGGTCACATTGTTCCATCTGGATGCCTCAAATTCAGCTAAATAGAAAGTATGGTGATCGCGGCAGAAGCAATTTTGCCGCGCCATCCATCATCATTAGATTCTTATGGCATTATCCAGGTGCAAACTAAAATAACATCACACGACCCACGTTAAAATTAATAAATGAGTTGAATATTATTCTCTTTGCAAAATGCAATCCACTCTGCACCCGGTGCCTTATTAGTTATAAGGTAATTAATATGGCTAAAGTCCGCGAGCTGGACGAAAGCTTTACGATCAAATTTTGAGTGATCAACCAACAGAGCCACCTCGGTCGCCTGACGAATCATAGTTTTTTTTATTTCCGCTTCCGCTTCGTTGGAGTCAAGAGCCCCGCTCTGCATGTCCAGACCTTTGCAGCTCATCACCATGATATCAACATGATAGCGGCTGATGATCTCCTTGGTGATCCTTCCCTGCAGCGACAGCGTATTCTTATTCAACTCACCGCCAGTAGAAACAACGTTAATTTCCGACTGCGCCAGTTCATGAAATGCTTCAGCCGAATTGGTGAGCAGCGTCAGATCGTTTCTTTCCTTCAACAGCTTTAATAATTCCATCGCTGTACTGCTGGAGTCAGCAGCCATTGTGGTCTTATTTTTAATAAACGGTAATGCATTACGGGCAATAATCTGCTTCTCTTCAAAAAAAGACTTTGCACGTTTATAAAAATGAATATTGTCGGCCAACGCGGTAGTGTTGAGCACCGCACCGCCATATGTTCGGGTCAAAAAACCTTCATCTTCCAGCTTTTCCAGATCGCGGCGAATTGTTTCCTCAGTCACCTGAAAGATTGAACTTAAATTAGATACCGCCACTTTCTTATCATTAGCCACCATTTGCTTAATGGCCTGAATCCTGTCTTTTGCCGCCACGATGACACCTCTGTTTCCTGCAAAGTAATAATAAGACCCAAGTATCGCACAGGCTATGTTTATTTTCAAAAGAACATGTCTGAATCACAGATTTTAGTGCTATTTTACACAGAAACAGAGGTCAATCCCATCTCGCTTATTTTATATCCAACGCCTCAGCCATTCGTCTCATCAATAGTGAATCGTCATCCGTTAATACGATAGTCAGCGCCTCAACATTCTCACGAACCTGCTCTGGCGCGGTTGCGCCGCTCAGTAAGGTGATTAAATCGCTTTGCTTTAATATCCACGCCAGAGCCAACGCGGGGATCGTACAGCGATACTTTTCACACAACGGCTGCCACCGTTCGAGCATATCAATCACTCGCAGCATGTTTTCCCGCTGAAACCAAACTTTGTTAGCCCGCGCACCGCCGGGAACATAATCCCGGGCGATAGTTCCGGTCAACAGACCCTGCTCAAGCGGAGAATAGACCTGCACGATAATGCCATTCTGCTGGCATAACGGCAGCAGTTCAGCTTCCAGCGCGCGGTCAAGAATGCTGTACTTGGCCTGCACGATATCCAGTTCACCGTGTTTGAGATACTCCTTAATGTGCCCGGCATCCACGTTCGCCGCGCCAATAGAACGGATTTTACCCTCTTTCTTTAGTGCATTCAGCGTGTCCACTGTTTCCGCAATCGGCGTAAAACAGGGCTCAACCGACTGCCAGTGGGTCATATAGATATCAATACTCTCGATGCCCAGTCTCAGCAGGCTGGCATCCACCTCTTCGCGAATCGACTCGGACGTAAGATTTTTGTACAGCTGGCGGTCACCCACTTTGTTAAACAGGCTGCCTGTTCTCTCCCAGACGATGCCGCATTTAGTTTCAACAACGATATCGTTACGAGGCAGCTTTTTCAGCGCCTGCCCGACAATCACTTCACTGTTGCCGAAGTTGTAGCCAGGCGCGGTATCAATCAAATTAATGCCGCAGCGATGCGCCTCCACAATGGTGTCGATGCAAATCTGCAGGTCGAGATCGCCGTTCCATGCCGGGCCGCCGCCAATGGCCCATGTGCCTAATCCCATGCGAGAAAGCGTAATGTCCGTACTGCCTAAAGGAATCATTTTCATCTGCTGCTATTACCCTTCATATTCATCGAGAAGTTGTTCAACCAGCTTTCTGCTCTTCACGCCCGTCGTGGCCCCCACGCTCAGAACCGATATCGCGGCCGTTGCGTTAGCAAACAGCGCGCACTCACGCAGTGTTTTGCCTTCAAGCAGCGCGGAGATAAATCCCGAAGCAAAATTATCCCCTGCACCGATAGTGTCGATAGCGGTAATTCCCGAAACGGCCGGAACCTCTATTTTCATATCGGAACGCTTGATAAAGCAGCCTCTCTTACCAGTCTTAATCACTACCGTCTTCACGCCGCAGCTCAAAAAAATGTCGGCAATTTCATCCAGAGTCCCTTTCCCGGTGAGCAGTTTTGCCTCTTCAAAATTAGGAAATAAGTAATCCACGTAGCTCAACGCCTCGCGGATGTCGTCCAGCGTTTCATTCAGTCGCGGTTTAATCATATCGGCGCAGATAATTAGCTTATGCGCTTTCGCCTGAGTGAAAATAGCTGTTAACGCTTTACCGTCCAGCAAGGGACTATTAAAGATGCTTGCCAGCGACAGCAGCTTCACCTGCGAGAAACGCTCAAAATCAACATCGTTTATATTCAGCTTCCATAGGCTGCCATTACGGTTAGTCACAAAAGTACGCTCACCATCGGCTGTGACTAAACCCACGTTAATGGAAGTATCAATTTCAGAATCCTGCTTCAGACTCTGAATATCAATATTCTCCCGACGACAGTGGTCGAGAATAAAATGACCTGCTGCATCAGCACCTACCCGACTCATTAGCGTTGTACGATGACCGAGACGAGAAATAATAGTCGCTTCATTAATCGCATCTCCCCCGGTGGTCATAGCAATACGTTCCAACGGATAAGAATCTACATCAAAGATATTTTTACTTACCGGCTGCAAGGGAATATCAACAATAGCTGCCCCTATACAAATAACCTCGATATTATCCATGTTGTCATTCCGCTTTACCGTCAGAACCAAACAGTTTAATTTTCTCCAGAGCGCGCTCTTTTACCGCTTTGCGAACTTCACGCTCAACGTGCAGGAAAGGCTGATTTTGGTTCTCTTGTACCGCAACCATCGCCGCCTGACACAGTTCGGTGTGGATATTGATTTTCGAGATGCCTAATGAAATGGCTTTTTTGATATCCGCATCGCTAATGCCCGACGCACCATGCAGCACCAGCGGAACGGATACCGCTTCGCGTACGCGTTTAACCACGTCGAAATTCAGTTTCGGCTCTGAGGTATAGACGCCGTGCTGGTTACCAATCGCTACTGCCAAAGAATCACAGCCGGTGCGCTCGACAAACTCCGCCGCCTGATCCGGATCGGTATAGTGATAACCCGCCAGCGCCTCTTCGTACACCGTTTCATTGCCCACATGGCCCAGCTCGGCTTCAACCGGCACACCCAGCGGATGGAAAAAATCCACTGCCTCTTTTGTCAGACGAATATTCTCTTCGAAATCAAAGGCAGAGGCATCGCGCATCAGCGAATTCATACCATGGACCCAGGCGTTATGGATAATCTCCATGCTGCGCCCGTGATCCCAGTGGGTAATAACCGGTACCGAGGCCTTTTTGGCCATTGAAACCATCATATGCGAAAAATCTTCAAACGAGGTATTGCCGACAAACCCGGTACCGAATGAGATAATTACCGGTGATTTCGACTCTTCCGCCGCATCAATCACCCCCATTAGCATTTCCGCATTCCACACGTTAAAGTGGGCAATTGCATAATGTTTATTCTGTGCATCGTTTTCCCAGTATTTAATATCTGCCAGCATGGTAATTTCTCCCTTATCAATAAATTAATGGTTAACTTTAATAACGCCTTTAATAATTTCGCGTTTGTTATTAACGGATTCATCAAACGCGCGCTGAACATCTTCATAATCATAAATATGCGTCACCATCGACTTCACATCGAAACGACCGGAGGAGATGGCTTCAATAGTAACCGGGTAGCGGTTGGCATAACGGAAAACGGTCTGAATTGAGACCTCACGGTTAATTTTGAGGAAATTAATCGCCGAATCTCCGGGCACCGTACCGACGATCATGATTTTTCCGCCGCGCATCACCAGATACGGGGTCTGTTTAACGGTGATTGCCGAACCTGCAGTTTCAAAAACAATGTCGGCCCCCATATCGCCCGCGAACTGCTGACAGCATGCGACCGTATCCTCTTTTGCTCCGTTGATGACGGTCATTGCGCCAAGCTGTTCGGCTATTGCGAGGCGTTTTTCCAGTACATCAACCACCGCAATATCGGTTGCACCCAGGTATTTACAGGCTTGCAGGGTCATTAAGCCGATACAGCCAGCCCCCAGAATGACGATTTTCTTACCCGGTTTAACATCTGCCAGCATTGCGGCATGCATCCCCACAGCAGCAGGTTCTACCAGCGCCCCTTCCATGGTGTCCATGTTGTCGGGTAGCTTGTAAGTGAAACTCTCCGGGTGGCATAGATAGTGGGTTAGCGCGCCGCGATAATTTGGCTGCGTGGCCATAAAATCGACGTCCGGGCAGATGTTGTATTTACCCTCGAGGCAGTAGCGGCAGTGACCACACGGCACGCCCGGCTCAATATTAACCCGGTCACCCGGTTTAAATTTGGTCACGAGGTTCCCTATCGCCACCACCGTACCGGCGCATTCATGCCCGAGACCAATTTCCTGGTTTGGATCTTTCGGCGGAATAAAAGGACCAGATTCAAAACCATGCACATCTGAGCCGCAAATACCAACATATTCAATTTTAATCAGAACTTCATGTTCTTTCGGTATAGGCATATCGGCAGCGATAATTTTCATCGTGCCCGGCGTTTTTAATATCGCTTTTGAATTTTGCATTCTCTTTCCCGTCAATATTATTTGCTGGTAACTGCATCAATGCCTAGACTTTCGACAGAGACGCCTTTGGTTTCAATTCCGATAGTTGCAATGGCGATAGCGACAATAATGGAGACAGCACCCAGTAGTACAAACACCCCCGTCACGCCGTAACCATTAAGCAATACCGCGACCGCATAAGGCGCGGCGATACCACTGATGCGCCCTACCGCGTTGGCGAGTCCGGAGCCACGGAGTTTCGCTTCGGTCGGCCATATTTCCGGAACATAGACTGCCGAGGCATAGCAAACGTACATATAAACAAAGGTAATCAGGAAGAAACCAATTAGCGTAATCAGCAACATACTGGTTTGCAGTGAATAGATATAACCCAGCACGGCAATTAACACTAATAAACCCACGCCCATGGTCTTTCTCGGAATTTTATCCATTACCAGCATGGCAATAAAAATCCCAAACGGCGCGCCGAACATGCTCATGGTATTTAAGACAATGGAGTCTTTCAGATTAATACCCTGAGTCATAAATATTGTCGGTAGCCAGTTAATTAAGGTGTACTGCACTACGTTCATGGCGATCAAAACAAAGGAACCCAAAATAACCCGCTTCAGCAATACTCCTGTTAATAAGGCTGAATACGGAACAGAGCGCGGTTGTTTGCCATTATCTTCTATCACAACTGGCGGCAGTGGCTTACCAGTCTGTCGAATGACACCTTCCTCAATTGCCTGCATCACCTTTTCAGCTTCCTGGTAGCGTCCGCGGGACTCCAGCCAGCGAGGTGACTCAGGGAAACTGCGCCATGCAATAACAGTTGCAATAAGCGACAACACCGCCGGGATCAACAACTGCACGCGCCAGTTCCATTCGGCGCTGATAAGTGGCGTCAGCCCCATCGCAATCAGTGAACAGAGCGGATAAGACCAGTTGCCGATAAACGAGACCCGACTGGACCAGGTACCACGATTTCTGCCAGGCATATATTCAGTGAACCCGGCAAATAAGGTCACCAATAGTGCGCCTAATCCCACCCCCATTACAAAACGACTGGCGATCAGGAAGGTCATATTTGGTGAAAACGCACCAACGATCATAGAAATAATATGAATCGATTCATACAGGATAAATGCGTTTTTACGCCCGGTTTTATCTCCGATAATTCCGCCAGCAAGCGCACCGATAAACATTCCCGCCGTCGTAATGGCGGAAAACGTGGCGGTGGTAGAGTTATCCGTCCAGCCGAGTTCTTTTAACTGTGCGAGAATTAATCCGCCAACGGCATTACTCCAGCAAACCAGTAATCCGAAGGCGACCATGGCAAACATTGACGTGTGCCAGCGGCAGTCAGGCAGACGATCCAACCTGGCGCCACAGTGCGGTTTAGCTATTTGTTCCATGCGATAACGTTCCTTTAATAAACATGCTATTCATCAAAGTCGTAAGTCATAATGACCTTAATCGCGGTCTTATCGACCATGGCGTCAAAACCTTCGCGCCATTGCGACAGGCCGATACGGTGAGTGATCATCGGTTTGACTTTGAGCGCGCCGCTGGCAAGCAGACGAATGGCGTTGCGCCAGGAAGTGGAATCGTAGGCCATATGACCAATGATGCTTTTATTCCACGCGGTGATGTCGTTAATGGAGAAGTCGAGAGGTTTAAAACCCATCCCCACGCGGACGACTTCACCGTTGGGACGCAGCATTTCGATAGATTGTTTCAGTGCAATATTGGCGCCGGAACATTCGATAACCAGCCCCAGATTGTCTTTACCGCAGATTTCCTGGCAACGAGCGACCACATCTTCGGTCGAACCGTTGACGACCGCCGTCGCCCCCATTTCTTTGGCTATGGGGAAACGCACCGCGACATCTTCTTCCAGCCCGACCATCACGATATTAACGGCCCCCATAATGCGCGCCATTTGTACCGAAAAAAGTCCTAACGGACCGGTACCGAAAACCACTACATCCTGGCCGGGAAGAAATTTGGATTGTTGAGCGATAGATTTATAGGCATTGCAGATAGGGTCCAGCACCGCCGCCTCTTCATAATCAACGCCCAGTGGGATCTCCCATAGCGCATGGCGGTGAATTTTGAGGATTTCGCCAGGCACCAGACAATATTTCGCAAACCCACCGCCCCAGGTATTGTTGTCCAGACCTAAATTCACCTTTTCTGTACAACAAAGAAAATCACCCTGCTCGCAGGCAGGACATACGCCGCAAACGTGCCCGCTGTTGTCAGAAACTACTCGCTGGCCAACTTTCCAGTCCTTAACTTTATCGCCAACCTGCACAATTTGGCCGGCAAATTCGTGACCACGAATCGAATTGAACTGGTCGGATCCACTGTCGACATTGTAGTGTTTCATGTCCGCGCCGCAGATAGCTGCCGCCTTGATTTCAAGCACTACGTCATCCGGGCCGCATACCGGTTCCGGGACATCAATCATCTTGTAGCCGCCAAAGGCCTTGCCAAATCTTGCCAGTGCTTTCATTGAATTTTCCTTTGTGTTTAGTTTTGCATCAGTGGGCATCATACTTGTCCATATAATTTCTGAGGTCAACACGAAATCTTTAAAACAAAGATTATTATCTGCATTTCACAACTCAGATCACAAATAAATGCAAAGATGAATTGAAGCCCAAAGGCACGTTGCAGCCGCTTCGCTAAAAATGACGTGAACCCCTTCGCATTTTTCCTGTTATGAAACTGTTAACCTGCGAGTGCTGTTTTTTTCGCCACGCTATTTCCGTGGCGTGTTTGCTTGTTTAAATGTCAAAGAGGAACACCGATGAAACTATTGCCTTTGTTGGCAGCATTACCCCTGCTCTGCGCCAGCGTTGTTTCCGCCAATTCACTGATGTCAGTTGGCTACTTTAATGGCGGCGGCGACGTCACTGCCGGTCCCGGTGGCGATATTGATACACTTGACGTGCGTCAGATAACTCACCTCAACTATTCGTTTGGCCTTATCTACAACAACGAAAATGACGAAACCAATGACGCCTTAAAAGATGCCAGCAAGCTGCATCAAATTTGGCTTTCACAGAAAGTGCGCGATGATTTGCTAAAAATTCCAGAGCTGCGCAAACAGAATCCGAACCTGAAAGTTCTGCTTTCCGTCGGTGGCTGGGGCGCACGTGGATTCTCTGGCGCTGCGGCAACGAAAGAGTCCCGTGCGGTGTTTATTCAGTCAGTACAGGACATTATTAAGAAGTATGACCTGGACGGTATCGATCTCGACTGGGAATATCCGGTCAACGGCGCATGGGGACTGGTTGAAAGTCAACCAGCCGACCGCGCCAACTTTACCGCGCTACTAAAAGAACTGCGCGCCGCATTGGGCGATAAAAAACTGCTGACCATCGCCGTGGGCGCAAATGCGGAAAGCCCGAAAAGCTGGGTGGATGTGAAAGCCATTGCGCCGTCACTCGACTACATCAATCTGATGACCTATGACATGGCTTACGGTACCCAGTATTTCAACTCGAACCTGTACGATTCGACGCAATGGCCGACGGTCGCCGCAGCGGATAAGTACAGCGCCGATTTTGTGGTCAATAACTATCTTGCCGCCGGGCTAAAACCGGGTCAGATGAACCTGGGTATTGGTTTTTATGGACGTGTGCCAAAACGCGCCGTTGAGCCCGGCATTGACTGGAGCAAACCCGATGCGCAGAAAAATCCGGCCACCCGGCCCTACTTCGAACCTCAGCAAATTGAACTGTTTAAATCGCTGGGCGTTGACCTGACCAAAGATACCTATGTGAAGTACAACGATATCGTGGCGAATCTCATCAACGATCCACAAAAACGCTTTAGCCAGCACTGGGACGATGCCGCAAAGGTACCGTGGTTGTCTGTTCAATCTGCTGACGGCAAAACGCTGTTTGCCCTCTCCTATGAGAACCCGCAGTCTGTCGCCATCAAAGCGGACTACATCAAGAGCAAAGGGCTTGGCGGGGCAATGTTCTGGGAGTACGGCGCGGACGAGAAAAATCAGTTGGCTAAACAACTGGCCGAATCGTTAGGGATCAAACACTGATCTGCATTGTGTCGTAGCTCGCACAATAGGTTATGATTATCGCCATCCGCTGCGCCTGACACTGGCGCAGCTTTTCATCTTCTACAGGAGCACGACATTTTATGGCTTTTATCCCTAAAAATTACGCCCGTCTGGAAGTCGGATACCGGGAAAAGGCGCTTAAACTGTTCCCCTGGGTCTGCGGCCGCTGTTCCCGTGAGTTCGTGTATTCCAATCTGCGCGAGCTGACGGTACACCACATCGATCACGATCACTCCAATAACCCGGAAGACGGTAGCAACTGGGAAATGTTATGCCTGTATTGCCACGATCATGAGCACTCGAAATACACTGAAGTGGATCAGTATGGTTCCACCGTAGTGGCGGGGGAAGATGCGCAGAAAGACGTCGGCGAGGCGAAATACAATCCGTTTGCCGACCTTAAGGCCATGATGAATAAAAAGTAATTTTATTGCAGGTCCGCCATTATCAGCTTGCCGGACCTGCGAAGTCACACCGCTCGCCGCAGTCAGGATTTGAACGTCGCAATCGGCTCAGGCGTGATACCAAATTCAACCTTCAACTGCTGCTTGCTCTTCATCACCATCTCACCGTTGGTGTCGATAGTCATATGCTGCGCATCGATATTGTTACGCGCCTGCCATAGCATCACCAGCTGCATACTGTTCTCTTTTTGTTCCGTCGTTAGCGCAACGCCATCCGGCCACTTTCCCAGCTCAACGGCCGTCGACAAGCGCTGATAAACTTCCGGCGTCATGCTGTTAATCATCTCATCAAGATTCATCTAAAACCCACTCCCGTAGAATAATTGGCTGAATCGTTTCTTCAACCTTTGATTTGATCGCCGTTTTCATCATCGGTGAAATTCAAAGACGCTGAGTTTACACAGTAACGTTCACCGGTAGGTTTTGGACCATCCGGGAAGACATGTCCCAAGTGAGCATCACAGTTGCCACAACGGATTTCAATGCGCTGCATCCCGTGTGACGTATCTTTAATGTAACGAATAGCCTCTTCGCTGACAGGCTCGTAGAAGCTGGGCCATCCGCAGCCGGAATCGTATTTTGTATCAGAACGAAATAGCGGTTGGTCGCAGATCAGGCAATGGTAAACGCCATCACGTTTGTTATGCAGCAAACGCCCGGTAAACGGCGGTTCGGTCCCATGATTCTGCGTCACGTAGAACTGCATTTCGGATAAATTTTTCTTTAGTTCTTCTGGAGAGGGTTGATTAGCCATTTGCTCACATCTCGCTTTATCTAAACTCACATCGCGAGACAGATTCTAACAAAACATTAACACCGCAGGGCGAACTTTTGTTCTAAACTTGATCATTGCGAAATGGCAGCCTATAAATCGTGACAGCAATCACGTTTTTATCTTGATTGCTCTTTAAAATTCGGGCCGCCGCCCCCATGTGGTTTCAAGCCCAAAGGAAGAGTGAGGCGAGTCAGTTGCGCAAAGCTTAGGCAGCAGATTGATTTGTCGCAATGATTGACACGATTCCGCTTGACGCTGCGTAAGGTTTTTGTAATTTTACAGGCAACCTTTTATTCACTAACAAATAGCTGGTGGAATATATGACTATCAAAGTAGGTATCAACGGTTTTGGCCGTATCGGTCGCATTGTTTTCCGTGCTGCTCAAGAACGTTCTGACATCGAGATCGTTGCAATCAACGACCTGTTAGACGCTGACTACATGGCTTACATGCTGAAATATGACTCCACTCACGGCCGTTTCAACGGTACCGTTGAAGTGAAAGACGGTCATCTGATCGTGAACGGTAAAAAAATCCGTGTTACCGCTGAACGTGATCCGGCTAACCTGAAATGGGACGAAGTTGGTGTTGACGTAGTTGCTGAAGCTACTGGCCTGTTCCTGACAGACGAAACCGCTCGTAAGCACATCACTGCTGGCGCGAAAAAAGTGGTTCTGACTGGTCCGTCCAAAGATGACACCCCGATGTTTGTTAAAGGCGCTAACTTTGACAAATACGACGGTCAGGACATCGTTTCTAACGCATCTTGCACCACTAACTGCCTGGCTCCGCTGGCTAAAGTTATCAACGACAACTTCGGAATCATCGAAGGTCTGATGACTACCGTTCACGCGACCACCGCAACTCAGAAAACCGTTGATGGCCCGTCTCACAAAGACTGGCGTGGCGGTCGTGGCGCAGCGCAGAACATCATCCCGTCCTCTACCGGTGCTGCTAAAGCTGTAGGTAAAGTGCTGCCAGAACTGAATGGCAAACTGACCGGTATGGCGTTCCGCGTTCCTACCCCGAACGTATCCGTAGTTGACCTGACCGTTCGTCTGGAAAAAGCTGCTTCTTACGAAGAAATTAAGAAAGCAATCAAAGCTGCTTCCGAAGGCGCAATGAAAGGCGTTCTGGGTTACACCGAAGACGACGTTGTATCTACCGATTTCAACGGTGAAGTTTGCACTTCCGTGTTCGATGCTAAAGCAGGTATCGCACTGAACGACAACTTCGTGAAACTGGTTTCCTGGTACGACAACGAAACCGGCTACTCAAACAAAGTTCTGGATCTGATTGCTCACATCTCCAAATAAGTTGAGATGAAACAGTAATCTGTAAGAGCGACTTCGGTCGCTCTTTTTTTTGCTCAAAATAAAGGATTGCGTAATGATTAATAAAATTTTTGCACTTCCGATAATCGAACAAATTACCCCTGTTCTCTCCCGCCGTCAGCTTGATGAGCTAGAGATTGTGGTTGTCGACCACCCGCAGGTTAAAGCCTCTTTCGCACTACAGGGCGCACATCTCCTTTCCTGGAAGCCCACCGGCGAAGAAGAAGTCCTGTGGTTAAGTCACAATACGCCGTTTAAAACCGGTGTGGCGCTGCGTGGCGGCGTACCGATTTGCTGGCCGTGGTTTGGTCCCGCCGCTCAGCCGGGCCTGCCGTCTCACGGCTTTGCCCGTAACCTGCCATGGACGCTGAAAGCACATAACGAAGATGGCAACGGCGTGGTGCTGACGTTTGAACTGCAGAGCAAAGCTGAAACGCGTCAGCTTTGGCCGCATGAGTTTACGCTGTTAGCGCGCTTCAAAGTGGGTGCTACCTGCGAAATCGAACTGGAAGCCCACGGTGAGTTTGAAACCACCTCTGCGCTGCATACCTATTTCAACGTCGGTGACATTGCGGCAGTGAAAGTGAGCGGTCTTGGCGACCGTCTGATCGATAAAGTTAACGATGCGAAAGAAGATGTCCTGGTCGGCGGTATCCAGACCTTCCCGGACCGTACCGACCGCGTGTATCTGAACCCGGAGGCGTGCAGCGTCATTCATGATGATGCGCTGAATCGCAATATCGACGTCGTGCACCATCACCATCTGAATGTTGTCGGCTGGAACCCCGGCCCGGCACTGTCTGTCAGCATGGGTGACATGCCGGATGATGGATACAAAACGTTTGTGTGCGTAGAAACCGCTTACGCGACCGCGCCGCAGAAAACAACCGAAGAGAAACCTTCTCGCCTGGCACAAACGATTCGTGTTGCTAAGCGTTAAGATTTTACCCGTTGCCTGATGGCGACGGGTGTCTTATGAGGCCGACAGCACATATCGTAGGCCTGATAAAATGCGTAACATCACGCCATATCCAGCGCCGTTTTACTCTTCGGGGCTGGATAAGCCTTATCCAGCCGTGCCAGGTCGCTTGCCGAGAGCGTGATATCCAACGCAGCAGCGTTCTGCTCAACGTGGACGATGTTTGCCGCCTTCGGAATGGCTATTACCCCAGGTTGGCGTATGACCCACGCCAGCAAAATCTGCGCAGCGCTGGCATTGTGTGCGTCCGCAACCTCATTCACCACCGCATTACTCAGCAAATCATTGCGTAAACGTCCTGCCTGGGCCAGTGGACTGTAGGCCATGACTGGCATCTGCTGCTGACACCATGGCAGTAAATCATATTCAATGCCGCGTGATGCTAAATGATAGAGCACCTGGTTAGTTGCACACTGCCGCCCGCCCGCAACCTGCCATAGCGCCTGCATATCATCGTAGTCGAGGTTAGAGACGCCCCAGTGACGGATTTTCCCCTGGTCGATCAGCGTTTCCATCGCCTCAACCGTTTCTGTAAACGAGTAATTTCCCGACCAGTGCAACAAGTAGAGATCCAGATAATCGGTTTTCAGTCGCTGCAGACTCGCTTCGCAGGCCGCGATGGCTTTCTGGCCTCCGGCATTCCAGGGATACACTTTTGACACCAGAAAGGCGTCATCACGTCGTCCCGACAACGCCTCGCCAACGATCTCTTCCGCTGCACCATCAGCGTACATTTCAGCCGTATCAATCAGTCGCAGACCAAGATCAAGTCCAGCACTCAGCGCGGAAACTTCATCCCGGCGTCGTCCAGGGTTCTCACCCATGTACCACGTCCCCTGCCCAATAGCAGGAACCTTTACCTGCCCGGCAAAAATCACCTGTTTATCTGTCATCGCACCCTCCTGTGTTTTGCACCACAGTAAAGCAAAGCAACGCACATGTGTCCTGTAATGGTGCACAAATTGCACCATCATAGTTTGGAGGGACGACCTTAGGTTATAGGGTTCGGGAACCGATGATGTCCCGGACTGAAATAACGCAAAACTTTATCTGCACAGCGGTTATTTCAACCGCCCTAAATATTTTCCCTCTTTCATGGCGTTGATTTTTCCATTCTGGAGGTTTTCTGTGCACAAAAAAAGCCCGCAGTGATGCGGGCTTCTGTTCAGCACAGGCTGTTATCAGAACTTATAGGTAATACCCGTAGAAAGCAGACCCGTCCAGGATTTGTCCACCATTGGGCTATCGGTCACTTCATCAGACAAGTGGGTATAACGCGCAGTCGCGTACACGCTCCAGTCGCCAAGGAAGTTGTAGTTTGCGCTAAGTTCAAGGTACGGATTCCAGCTACTATTTGGATCGTAGCTGCGCAGACCGCTACGAGCTGATTCGTGATGCGATACACCATAGTAATATTCGTTTTGGTTTTCGCTGTTCCACTCGACACCAATACCCGGCGTCAGCGTCAGGCCACCGTTGGTGTAACGGTACAACCACGCCAGATCCCAGACGATGCCATTGCTGTTGTCCAGCGCGTCGCCGGCAAGACTGGTACGCAGGAAGCCGTATTGCGTATTGTGGACGTAAGACAGACCGGCCATCATGGTGCTCTTACGTTTATCAAGACGACGCAGTTGGCTGTTATCGCTGTCGCCCGGTTTAAAATACATCGGAGACCAGTAGGCCATGACAGACAGCTTATCGGTGTTGTCATTCCACAGGTAGTAACCGCCACCCAGACCACGGAACCAGAAGTTCTCACTGTCATAGGTCACAACAGGTACCGGGTAAACGTCATTATCGTATTGTTTATAAGCGTTCTCAACCACACCAACGCCAGCGCCCAGCGTCAGGTTGCTTTCTGCTTGTGCTACGCCAGAAGAGGTGACAATAAGCACGCCAAGTGCCAGAAGTTTGAGTTTGGTCACAATCCATAATTCCTTATTCAAATGTAAAGCACTCAAAGTGTAACCGTCATTGCGTGACAGCCCAACTATTTTACGTATTCGCCTCGTAATGTAACCCCCTAATTTCTCAGCGGGTGATGACATTTTGCTTGCAGCCCGATGAACAAGACATGAATCCTGCCCTGTTTCTTTACATAAGATGTCTATTTTTTGCCGATGAGTTATTGATATGCCATTGAAATTCATTTGCACGCGCAGGCAAGTTTTGCAAATGCCATCTACGCTTAATTTTAGAAGGTGTATCACCGAATACGTTGATCTTCTGACCATCGAAATGGCATGAGAGTTGCTTATTTCTTCAGCAGCGACGTCGTTCAGTTTACCTCTTCAGGGGCCTCTACTATTCATATGAACGGCTCTTAACATGTGCTAAAAAACGAAAGGACGGCATACCATGAATATATTCGATCACTATCGCCAGCGTTATGAAGCTGCCAAGGACGAAGAGTTCACGCTGCAGGAGTTTCTTACCACTTGTCGGCAAGATCGCAGTGCTTATGCCAACGCGGCAGAGCGGCTATTAATGGCTATTGGTGAGCCTGTCATGGTCGATACTGCCCATGAACCTCGACTTTCTCGACTTTTTTCAAACCGGGTAATTGCTCGTTATCCCGCGTTTGAAGAGTTTTATGGCATGGAAGACGCGATTGAACAGATTGTCTCTTATCTGAAACACGCGGCTCAGGGGCTGGAAGAGAAGAAGCAGATCCTGTATCTGCTGGGGCCTGTAGGGGGCGGGAAATCATCTCTCGCTGAGCGACTGAAATCGCTGATGCAAAGAGTACCGATTTATGTCCTGAGCGCTAACGGTGAACGCAGCCCGGTTAACGATCATCCGTTATGCCTGTTCAACCCTCAGGAAGATGCGCAGATCCTGGAGAAAGAGTACGGGATCCCTCGTCGCTATCTTGGCACGATTATGTCGCCATGGGCCGCGAAGCGTCTGCATGATTTCGGTGGAGACATTACCAAATTCCGTGTGGTCAAAGTCTGGCCGTCTATTCTGGAACAAATTGCTATCGCCAAAACGGAACCGGGCGATGAGAATAACCAGGATATTTCCGCTCTGGTCGGGAAAGTGGATATTCGTAAACTCGAACACCATGCCCAAAACGATCCGGATGCCTACGGCTATTCCGGCGCACTGTGCCGGGCTAACCAGGGGATCATGGAGTTCGTGGAGATGTTTAAAGCGCCGATTAAAGTGCTACATCCCCTGCTGACCGCAACTCAGGAAGGCAACTACAACGGGACAGAAGGTATTTCTGCCCTGCCGTTTAACGGCATTATTCTTGCTCACTCGAACGAATCCGAATGGGTGACGTTCCGTAACAACAAAAACAACGAAGCTTTCCTCGATCGCGTCTACATCGTGAAGGTTCCGTATTGCTTACGCATTTCCGAAGAGATCAAGATCTACGAGAAATTGCTTAATCACAGTGAATTAACCCACGCGCCTTGCGCACCGGGCACGCTGGAAACGCTTTCTCGCTTCACGATTCTTTCGCGCCTGAAAGAGCCAGAAAACTCGAGCATTTACTCGAAGATGCGCGTTTACGATGGCGAAAGCCTGAAAGATACCGATCCAAAAGCGAAATCTTACCAGGAGTATCGGGATTACGCCGGGGTTGATGAAGGGATGAACGGTCTGTCGACGCGTTTTGCGTTTAAGATCCTCTCCCGCGTGTTTAACTTTGACCACGTGGAAGTGGCGGCAAACCCGGTACACCTGTTCTATGTTCTGGAACAGCAAATCGAGCGTGAGCAGTTCCCGCAGGAGCAGGCCGAACGCTACCTTGAGTTCCTGAAAGGCTATCTGATCCCGAAATACGCCGAATTTATTGGCAAAGAGATCCAGACCGCCTATCTGGAATCCTACTCCGAATACGGACAGAACATTTTTGACCGTTATGTCACCTATGCAGATTTCTGGATCCAGGATCAGGAATATCGCGATCCGGATACCGGTCAGCTGTTCGATCGCGAGTCGCTGAACTCTGAACTGGAAAAAATTGAAAAACCGGCGGGTATCAGCAACCCGAAAGATTTCCGTAACGAGATCGTCAACTTTGTTCTGCGTGCCAGAGCGAATAACAGCGGTCGTAATCCAAACTGGACCAGTTACGAAAAATTGCGCACGGTTATTGAGAAGAAAATGTTCTCGAATACCGAAGAGTTGTTGCCGGTTATTTCGTTTAACGCCAAAACCTCGACTGACGAGCAGAAAAAACACGACGATTTTGTCGACCGGATGATGGAAAAAGGCTACACGCGTAAGCAGGTGCGTTTACTGTGCGAATGGTATTTGCGCGTACGTAAATCGTCTTAACAGCATAAATGGCCCGGAAATTTTATCCGTTTACCGGGCCAACATTTCTTCTGTTCGCGAGATCATTCAAGAGGTATCAAGGCGGCAAATGAGTGAATCCCAGGAGCGTACATAAGTACGTGACTGGGGTGAGCGAATGCAGCCAACGCAGAGACAACTTGAAGGATGAAGCGTAAGTTGGCAAATGCAGTACGGGGGGCATATGACCTGGTTCATAGACCGACGTCTTAACGGCAAAAACAAGAGCACGGTAAACCGTCAGCGTTTCTTACGCCGTTATAAATCGCAAATTAAGCAGTCGATCTCCGAGGCTATTAACAAGCGTTCGGTGACTGATGTCGATAGCGGCGAGTCTGTCTCTATCCCAACCGATGATATTAGCGAACCAATGTTTCATCAGGGGCGCGGGGGGTTGCGCCATCGGGTGCATCCGGGTAACGACCATTTTGTGCAGAACGACCGTATTGAACGTCCTCAGGGCGGAGGCGGCGGGTCGGGCAGCGGACAAGGCCAGGCCAGTCAGGATGGAGAAGGCCAGGATGAGTTCGTTTTTCAGATTTCAAAAGATGAGTATTTGGATTTGCTGTTTGAGGATTTGGCACTCCCGAATCTGAAGCAAAATCAGCAACGTCAGTTAACGGAGTACAAAACGCACCGGGCAGGGTTTACCTCCAACGGTGTGCCTGCCAACATTAGCGTGGTGCGATCGCTTCAAAACTCTCTGGCGCGACGCACGGCGATGACGGCAGGTAAACGTCGGGAGCTGCATGCGCTTGAAGCCGACCTGGAGACCATCGCTAAAAGTGAACCTGCGCAGTTGCTGGAAGAAGAGCGATTACGCAAAGAGATTGCTGAACTACGGGCAAAAATCGAACGCGTCCCGTTTATCGACACCTTTGATTTGCGCTACAAGAATTATGAAAAACGACCCGATCCTTCCAGCCAGGCGGTGATGTTCTGTCTGATGGACGTGTCCGGCTCAATGGATCAGTCGACCAAAGATATGGCCAAGCGGTTTTATATTCTGCTGTATCTGTTCTTAAGCCGCACCTACAAAAACGTTGAAGTGGTTTATATTCGCCACCATACCCAGGCAAAAGAGGTGGACGAGCATGAGTTCTTCTACTCTCAGGAAACCGGGGGAACCATTGTCTCCAGCGCGCTGAAGTTGATGGATGACGTGGTGAAAGAACGCTACGATCCTGCCCAGTGGAATATCTATGCGGCGCAGGCATCGGACGGTGATAACTGGGCGGATGACTCACCGCTGTGCCATGAAATTCTGGCGAAAAAACTGCTGCCGGTGGTGCGATATTATAGCTATATCGAAATTACCCGCCGCGCGCACCAGACCTTGTGGCGTGAGTACGAGCATCTGCAATCAACTTTTGATAACTTTGCGATGCAGCATATCCGTGACCAGGATGATATCTATCCGGTGTTCCGGGAACTGTTTCATAAGCAAAGCGCCACCAGTAGCCATTAAGCGACAACAATCAGCCGGGGCCTTTGCTCCAGCTGATTGTATTACGCTTCATTGGGATATTGACATTTTGCAATGGTTTATCCTGTCGCCCCGTTAGAGCGAATGTTGTGCATGTGGTAAACTCGCCCCTCTAACCTATGGGCTGTAATTCATTATGAAGTTGCATCATAAAGCGCTCAGGCACTTTATCTCCGTCAGCGTTATTATATTGACATCCTCTTTTCTGATTTACGAACTGATTGCCAGTAACAAGGCAATGAACGCGTATATGCGTTATATCATTGAGAAAGCCGACTCCTCTTTTTTGTATGACAAATATACCAATCAGAGCATCGCAGCCCATCTGATGCGCAAATTTTCATCGCCCAAAGACCCCATTTCACTTGAGCAACGAAAAGCACTTTGCAACGCCTTCGAGAGCGTTAACGGTGCGCATGGGCTCAATCTTACCCACCATCGCTATCTTCCGTTGCGCGGTACTTTACAGACCCACTCTTCAAACTGTATTGAGCAACTTGATGACATTTTCCTGTTACCCGCCTTCGACCAGGCGGTAAACGTGAATCGTGAGTTGGTCGATTACGGTCAGGGATTAGGCACACTGGAATACAAATTTCGTTATTACATTGATCTAAAGAATAACTACATCTATTTCTACAATCTGGTCAACTCTTATCAGTTCACCATGAACCATTGGTCTTTTTTACAAAAAGGCACGCTGGGAATTAACCAGAATGATATTGACGATGTTTTTACTGGCCGTACGGTCATCTCCAGTATTTACGAAGATGACCTCACGCAAAAGAAAGTGATGAGCTTTTTAACACCGGTCTATTTATCCGGTAAACTAAAAGGTATCGTCATGGTGGATATTAATAAAGAGAATTTAAAGCATATTTTTTATACCAACGACCGTCCCCTGGTGTGGCGTTATCTTAACGTGACCTTATCTGATACCCACTCAGGTAAAAAGATCGTTATCCACCAAAGCGAGACCGACCTATTTCAGTACGTTCATTATATTAATGACATACCCGGCGGGTTACGCATCACACTATCACTTGATTTTATGTATTTTATTGTCTCTTCCTGGAAGATATTCGCCTTCTATCTATTGGCAACGATACTGCTACTGAATATGGTCAGAACACATTTTCGGTTGTATCACAACGTCACGCGTGAAAATATCAGTGATGCTATGACCGGACTCTACAACCGCAAGATTTTAACGCCCACGCTCGAACAGCGTTTGCAGCAACTGGTCAACACCGGAACGCTGGTGACGTTTATCGCCATCGATTGTGACAAGCTAAAAATCATTAATGACACGCTGGGGCATCAGGAAGGCGATCGCATAATCACCATCATGGCTAAAGCTATTCAGGCCACTATTCGCAAAAGTGACTATGCGATTCGCCTCGGCGGAGACGAGTTCTGTATTATTCTTATCGATCATCCCACCGATTTAACACCCCGCCTGCTGGAGCGGATTCGCTATAACTTACAAATTATTGCACCGGATACATCGATCAACTTTTCCGCGGGGATTTATAATATGCAACCTAATGACACCATTGATGATGCCTATAAAGCCTCGGACGCCCAGCTCTATCTCAACAAACAGAAAAAGCATCATCGTTCATGATATCTTGGTGTGCAGGATATTTATTGTGGTACCAGGAGTAAGAAATGACTGAAGTAAACACAGGTAACGCAACGCATCAGCGTTTAATTTCGCTGTTGTCGGAACACGGCGCAACATACCGCGTGGTCAGCCATGAAGCCGTCGGGAAATGCGAGGCGGTATCAGAAATTCGTGGCACGGCTTTGGGTCAGGGAGCAAAAGCCCTGGTATGTAAAGTAAAAGGCAATGGCGTCAATCAGCATGTGCTTGCCATTCTGCCTGCCGATCAGCAGGCCGACCTGAGCCAGCTTGCCAGTCATCTTGGCGGCTTAAGGGCATCGCTCGCCAGCCCGGCGGAAGTGGATGAACTGACGGGATGCGTCTTTGGCGCCATTCCTCCCTTCAGTTTCCATCCTCAACTCAAGCTGGTCGCCGATCCGCTGTTGTTTGATCGTTTCGATGAGATCGCGTTTAACGCCGGGATGCTGGAAAAGTCGGTCATTATGGATACCCAAGATTATCTGCGCATTGCACAACCTGAGTTAGTCGCGTTCCGCCGCGCGTAATAACACTGCTATAACCCCCTTACCGGCACAGAAACGCAACATTATGCGTTCGCCCAAAAAGCATCTTCATCACTAAAAAAAGCCTGTTCTGCCACGCGTTTGCGCGTACAGTAAGCAGGCTTATCTTTTTTTGGCAAGGAAACTACGATGTTTGATGTCACTCTGCTGATCCTGCTTGGACTGGCAGCTCTGGGCTTTGTCAGCCACAACACCACTGTCGCCGTTTCAATTCTGGTGCTGATCATTGTCCGTGTCACCCCACTGAATACTTTTTTCCCGTGGATTGAAAAACAGGGTCTGACCGTCGGGATTATTATCCTGACCATTGGTGTGATGGCACCGATCGCCAGCGGAACGCTACCGCCCTCCACGCTCATTCACTCCTTTGTGAACTGGAAGTCGCTGGTCGCCATTGTTGTCGGCGTTGTCGTCTCCTGGCTGGGTGGACGAGGCGTTACGCTGATGGGCAGTCAGCCACAACTGGTCGCCGGTTTGCTGGTTGGTACGGTACTGGGCGTCGCGCTGTTTCGCGGAGTCCCGGTGGGGCCGCTCATTGCCGCGGGTCTGGTCTCGCTGATTGTTGGGAAGCAGTAGCCAACCCGCTCAGATAACGGCCTGGTGTCTGACCCAGGCCTTTTTTGAACATGGTGATAAATGCGGTCGTCGAATCGTAACCCAGCATTTGGGCCACCTGTTGAACGTTGAGACCATCCACCAGCGCCTGTAGCGCCAGAATCAGCTGCAGCTGATGACGCCAGCGGCGAAAACTCAGCCCGGTCTCTTTCACCACCAGCCGGGCAAGATTGCGTTCACTCATCGCAAACACGCTGGCCCACTGACCTAAGGTCTGCCATTGCGCGGGCTCCTGCGCCATCGTTGCGACCATCTTGCGAATTTTCGGATGTTCGGAAACCGGTAACTGCATTTGTTCCTGCGGCTGCTGCGGGAGTTCATCAAACAAGACCTGCGTCAGCCGCTGTGTCGCTGGCTCCAGCCGTTGGGCATCCGTTCTTGTTGCCAGTGAAAGAATGAGCTCCCGGCATAGTGGCGATATTTTCAGCGTGCAACAGCGTTCGGGCATCACCACCGCCTGCGGTTCAATAAACAAAAAGCACAGCTCAGCGCCGACGGTGACGTGATTACTGTGAGGGATCTCACCAGGGATCCAAACCGCATACTGAGGCGGCACCATCCACATGGCATGTTCAACTTCACAGGTGATGGCACCATGCAATGCCAGAATCAGCTGGCCTTTACGGTGCTGATGTCGCGGGCTGAAAAGCTCCTCTTCCCGGGCCTGGATGCAAAAAGCCACGGCGGCATCGTGATAACGATCCGGCTCATACCCATCCAGCCTCAGTCCAAGCATAACATTGTCCGATTTTAGCGATAATCTGTCATTTTAGCTTGATTCATCCATAGTGTAAAAACGTTAAAGTATCGCCTCGCCTGACGATAAGAGAAAAAGATGACCTATTCCCCTTCCCCCCGCGGCAAGCAAGGTGCTTTGCTGATTGCGGGTATCCTGATGATCGCCACCACGCTGCGCGTCACCTTTACCGGTGCAGCCCCGCTGCTGGATGCGATTCGCGCGGATTATGCACTGACGACTGCCCAGACGGGACTGCTGACCACCCTGCCGTTGCTGGCCTTCGCGTTAGTTTCCCCGCTGGCGGCAGGCGTTGCCCGTCGATGGGGTATTGAGCGCAGCCTGTTTGCCGCCATGCTGCTGATTTGCGCCGGTATCGCCATACGATCGTTACCCTCTCCGCTGTTCCTGTTCGCTGGAACCACCATCATTGGCTGCGGGATTGCATTAGGCAACGTGCTGCTCCCGGGGTTGATTAAGCGCGATTTTTCGCAACATGTGGCAAAACTCACTGGGGCGTACTCGCTGACGATGGGGGCTGCGGCCGCCATTGGATCAGCCATCGTGGTGCCGCTGGCGCTAAACGGATTCGGCTGGCGCGGTGCGTTGATGATGTTAATGGTCTTTCCGCTACTGGCACTGTTTATCTGGCTACCACAGTACCATCAGACGGCCCATGCTACGATGAGTAACTCGCGCGCACTGCATTCCCGCGCAATCTGGCGCTCCAGCCTCGCCTGGCAGGTGACGCTGTTTCTGGGGATCAACTCACTCATCTATTACGTGATTATTGGCTGGCTGCCCGCCATTTTAATTAGCCATGGCTACAGCGAAGCGCAGGCCGGATCGCTGCACGGTTTACTGCAACTTGCCACCGCCGCACCCGGATTACTGATCCCCCTAATTTTGTTTAAATTTAAGGATCAGCGCGCTATCGCCGCACTGGCCTCGCTGATGTGCGCGATGGCAGCCGCGGGATTCTGGTTGCTGCCCAACCAGGCCGTGCTGTGGACGATTTTGTTCGGCTTTGGCTCGGGTGCGACGATGATCCTCGGACTGACGTTCATCGGGCTTCGCGCCAACTCTGCGCACCAGGCCGCCGCACTGTCAGGCATGGCGCAGTCCGTAGGGTATTTACTGGCCGCGTGCGGGCCTCCGCTGATGGGCAAAATTCACGACCTCAACGGTAACTGGCAGATACCGTTGATTGGCGTCGCTCTGTTAGCCACGTTGATGGCTGTGTTCGGCCTTTATGCCGGACGTAACCGTGAGATAACCACGCCATAACGTTAACGTTGCGGGCAGGCATAGTATAAACCTGCCCGGTTTTTATCCGCGCGCCGCGCGCAGCATCGCCTGAACAAGTGGAACAGGTTTTCCCGCCAGCGCACCGCGCTCATGCTGAAAAAGCGTGGCAATATAGAAAGGGTGCGTCACCAGTTCAACGGCGCGAATATCTCCCGCCTCATCCCAGCCCGTCACGCGTAAATCACCGCGTTCAAGTTCGGCAGCAAAGTCTTGTGACACGCCGTAGTTGCAGTGATAGCCTTCAGAAATCGCCTCCTGCCCGTAAGCTTTGGCGATCAGCGTATTCGCCCGCAGTTCGATATCATCTGTTTTTTCTACCAGTGAGCAGCTCAACGGCGTAATCACCATACGGCCTTCGGTATCTGTTTCTGCGTGTGCGGCATCATACCAACCCAGCACGTTGCGGGCATATTCAAGAATGGCATGCTGAAAACCCCCACAGGTACCGAGAAAGGGAATACTATTTTCACGGGCATAGCGAATCGCCGTCAGCGCGCCCTCAGTGTGTTGATAGGGGCTGCCGGGCACCACCCAGATAGCGTCATAGCCGACCAGGTCCTCATCGCTGCTAATATCCGATGTGGTTAACCAGTCATAATCCGCCATTAATTCCAGCACAGCGGCTGCGTCATCAATGGCCAGAGGGATCGCCTGGTGCGCAACAATTTCGGGGTTGTAATCGCCGATCAGCGCAATGCGAAGCGTATTTTTTACAGGGGAAATATCCATGAGAGTTTCCTTATGTCCAGACAAGAAGGGACAACATAAGGAGCCTCACCCTACCGATATTTTGTTGTTTTCACAATCCCTTAAATTGGGAGTCAATCGTAGCAAAATGCTATAATGGTCACGTTTTACGATCTTATTTAACCGTAATGAAGACGATAAC
The DNA here is from genome assembly GCF_018342065.1 of Citrobacter sp. FP75. Lineage (GTDB taxonomy): Bacteria > Pseudomonadota > Gammaproteobacteria > Enterobacterales > Enterobacteriaceae > Citrobacter. The sequence continues at coordinate 164,817 of NZ_JAFDOE010000007.1, forward strand.
ATGTCTCCTTTCGATGATTTTACAGAGCGGATTGAGAAATGAACATTCAGTGTAAACGCGTGTATGACCCGGCTGAAAAAACGGATGGCTATCGCGTGCTGGTCGACCGACTGTGGCCTCGCGGGGTAAAAAAAACCGATCTGGTGTTCAATGAATGGAACAAAGCCCTCACGCCTTCAACCGATCTACGCAAAGCATTTCATGCCGAGAGCATTGATTTCAACCATTTCTCAGAACAATACCGTGCAGAACTCTCGCAGCAGCAGCAGGAAGGAAAACGGCTTGCTGACATCGCGCGTCAGCAGACCGTCACGCTGCTGTATGGCGCAAAAAATACGCAGCAAAACCACGCCCTCGTGCTGGCAGAGTGGTTACGTCAATGGTGACAGACCATCACTGGCTTTTAGCTGGGTGATCTCTGCGCCAAAGCGTCCATTCGTCAATCACTTCCCCACCGGGTAGCTTGCAGTCAGAACGTACTCCTTGCGGCGTTTGCACTGCTGTCAGCGTCCCTCCTTGCTGTTCGCAATAGACGGATGCTGGATTCGCCATGCCAATTTTTGGTGGCGTTGGGGCATCCGGTTGCGTCGTGCACCCCGCAAGCATCAGCATGCCTGACAACATAATAAACACAGATTTCATGACCACTCCTGCTAATGATGTTATTACGGCAGATTACCCCGACTGCCCATGTATCTCCATGTTTTACTAATGTGTTTTCATTTCGCGTTTACTTTTTGAGCAGCACGGCATGTTTCATCTTTTACAGTGATGTTTTATCATGCTGACATTACCGCTGTTGCTACCACTCAGGAGTATTTACATCTCATGCCGGACATGATCCTCGCCAGAGTCTCACAATCATTAGCCAGCGATCAGTCTGTTGAGAGTCTGGTTCGGCAACTTCTGGAGATGCTCGAAGTGGTGACTGATATGGAGTCGACCTATTTAACCAAAGTCGATTTAGATGCCCGACTGCAGCATATTCTGTATGCCCGTAACAGTCGGCAGATGCAGATCCCCGAAGGGCTCTCGGTACCGTGGGATGAAACATTGTGCAAACGCGCAATCGAGGATAACTGTCTGTACAGTGATAACGTCCCTGCTCGCTGGCCAGACTGCTCCGCCGCACGCGCGCTAGAAATTACCACCTTTTTAAGCACACCGGTCCATCTACCTGATGGGACGTTCTACGGTACGCTTTGCGCTACCAGTCGACAACAGCAGGCGTTGAGCCAGCGAGGAGAGCAGGTCCTGCATCTGTTTGCGGGCCTGATCGCGCAGTCTATCCAAAAAGAGTCTCTGGTCACGCAATTGCGTCAAGCAAATGCCGCGCTGATTGCCCACTCCTACACTGACGCACTCACCGGATTACCGAATCGTCGGGCGATTTTTGAGAATATGGAAACCCTCTTTTCGCTGGCCCGCCATGCGCAACAGAAGATTATTATCGCCTATATCGATTTAGATGATTTCAAGCTGATCAATGACCGTTTTGGTCATGAGGTTGGCGACGAGTTTCTGATCCAGATTGGTCAACGTTTACGCCGTGGATGCCGTGAAAATGATATTCTCGGCCGACTGGGCGGTGACGAATTTTTGGTCGCAGGACTGTCGCAACAAAATGGAATTGATCGGCACGCGCGTCTGCAAAGCGTGAAAAAGCAGCTGCAACAGCAAATATGCGGCGACTATCAGTTAGGCGCTATCCGTCTTTTTTATCCTGGTGCCAGCCTGGGCGTTATTGAAGTCGATCCGCGAGAAACCGACTTAAACTGTGCGCTTCATGCTGCTGACAGCGCAATGTATCAGGATAAAAAGCGTCAGGACAAAACCGCTTTTGTCACACATTAAGCCCTGCTATTCTGGGGCATCTTTAAATAACGTTGGCTGGTGAAACCATGCGGATTGGTATTATTTTTCCTGTCATTATCTTCATTTCCGCTGTTGTTTTCTTATCCTGGTTCTTTATTGGCGGCTATGCCGCGCCGGGAGCATAACAATGAAAAAAACAACGCTCATCATGATTGGCGTCGCCATTATTGTGGTGCTGGGAACCGGATTGGGTTGGTGGTAACACAAAAGTAAAGGCCACGCGAAGTGGCCTCTATTTCAGTATACGTCTTGACCTAGCTTTTGACTTTTCTGTAGATAAACAGGACAACGATCGCGCCGATAATCGCCACGACAAAGCTGCCAAAGTTGAAACCATCAACTTTACCAAAGCCAAACAATGTGCTGATCCAGCCACCGACCACCGCACCAATAACCCCTAAAATAATGGTCATAAAGAATCCGCCGCCATCTTTACCCGGCATAATCCATTTTGCCAAAATCCCAGCGATAAGACCGAAAATAATCCATGAAAGTATGCCCATTTGTTTCCTCGCTTATGTTTTTAAGTTAACGATTCACTCGTCATATAAAAGCATAGCATAGACCTGAAAAATTAAAATTTGTGATCAGCATCACTCTGAATTTTCATCTTTATCCGATGTTTCATGGGGTTAAATCTTGCCAAATGGCGATCTTTTCTGACGTTCATCGTCATTAATGTCGTTTCGTCAGTCGCTTTACTGCCAATTTTATCGCTAACCCCTGCCGCGGCTGCATTTTCATTTCTGGCACACTTTATGCTTTATCCGCCCGTCACTACGATACATCGTAGCCTGTGACCTGTTCACATGGCTGCGTCTACAATTCGCGCTATTTCAGCATTTAACAGGTCTGTTATTGATGAAAAAAATCACCAGTGTATGCCCGTACTGTGGGGCCGGGTGCAAGCTCAAGCTTGTTGTTGAAAATAACAAAATCATCCGCGCCGAAGCCGCAGAGGGTGTCACAAACCAAAATCAGTTATGCCTGAAAGGCTACTATGGCTGGGATTTTCTTAACGACACGCGGCTTCTGACGCCCCGCCTGACTCGCCCACTGATCCGTTATGAAAAAGGGGGAAAATTCACACCCGTTAGTTGGGATGAGGCCATTCGTTACACCGCAAAACGCTTATCCGACATCAAGAACACCTTTGGTCCTCGGGCCATCATGACGACAGGCTCTTCCCGTGGGACAGGGAATGAAACCAACTACGTGATGCAAAAATTCGCGCGGGGTGTACTCAACACCAACAATGTCGATTGTTGTGCCCGCGTATGTCACGGCCCTTCCGTTGCCGGCTTACAGGAAACCCTGGGCAATGGCGCAATGAGCAACTCCATTAGCGACATTGAAAACTCCAAATGCCTGCTTATCTTTGGTTATAACTGCGCAGACTCCCATCCGATTGTTGCCCGTCGTGTCATCAAGGCTCGCCAGAACGGCGCTAAAATCATTGTCTGCGATCCCCGCCGCATTGAAACAGCGCGCATTGCTGACCAGCATCTGCAGTTAAAAAACGGCTGTAACATGGCGCTGGTCAACGCCTTTGGTTACGTGCTAATTGAAGAGCAACTCTACGACCGTGAATATGTGCAAAAGCATGTCGAAGGTCTGGAAACCTATTGGGAAACCGTGAAGGACTATGCGCCTGAAGCCGTTGAACACCTTACCGGCGTTCCCGCTCAGCAGGTGCGCCAGGCAATGCGCACCTTTGCCGCCGCACCTTCAGCAACGGTAATGTGGGGAATGGGCGTGACGCAGTTTGGACAAGCTGTTGACGTGGTCCGCGGATTGTCGAGCCTGGCCCTACTGACCGGGAATCTGGGGCGACCTAACGTCGGCGTGGGCCCAGTACGCGGGCAGAATAACGTTCAAGGTGCATGCGACATGGGCGTTCTCCCCAATCAGTTTCCGGGCTATCAGGATGTTACCGACTTTGCGGTTCGGGAGAAATTTGCCAAAGCCTGGGGGATTGACGTCAACCTGATGGATGACAAGGTCGGCACACGCATCACCGAAGTTCCCCACCTGGCGATCGAAGGCAAAGTTAAGGCCTACTACATCATGGGGGAGGATCCGCTGCAGACCGAGGCCGATTTGGGTCTGGTTCGCGAGGGCTTCAACGCGCTCGATTTTATCGTGGTGCAGGATATTTTCATGACCAAAACCGCGGAAATGGCCGACGTTATTCTGCCTGCGACCTCATGGGGTGAGCACGGTGGCGTCTTTACCTGTGCCGATCGCGGTTTCCAGCGTTTTGAGAAAGCGATCGACCCCACCGGGGATGTGAAGCGCGACTGGGAGATTATCAGCCTGCTGGCAACCGAAATGGGCTATCCGATGCAGTATCAAAACAACCAGCAAATCTGGGATGAAATGCGCGAATTGTGCCCACTGTTCTACGGCGTAACCTACGAAAAAATGGGCGATATGGGCCATATTCAGTGGCCTTGTCCGGATCTCGATCACCCAGGCACACCGTATCTTTATGCCCACAGCCAGTTTGATACTGCCAACGGCAAAGGCAAACTGTTTGCCGCGCAATGGCGCGCGCCTGCGGAAATACCTGATGAAGACTATCCGATGGTGCTCTGCACCGTGCGTGAAGTGGGGCATTACTCCTGTCGTTCCATGACCGGCAACTGTGCGGCGCTGCAGGCGCTGGCAGATGAACCGGGCTATGTGCAGATTAATACTCAGGATGCAGCCAAACTGGGGATCCGACATCGCGATCTGGTATGGGTAAGTTCACGTCGCGGGAAAGTGATCAGTCGGGCAGATGTCTCCGAACGCATCAATAGCGGAACGGTATACATGACGTATCAGTGGTGGATTGGCGCCTGTAACGAACTCACTCAGGATAACCTCGATCCGATCTCGAAAACACCGGAAACCAAGTATTGCGCGGTGATTATCGAACACATTACCGATCAAGGTTGGGCGGAATATTATGCCGCACAATCGTACAGCGAGATGAAATCACGTTTATGTGAGGCCATTGCGTAAGCAACAACCACCGCAGCCTGAGTTTTGTCTCGCGGACTCAGGCTGCGTTTTGTCTCAATCGGCCAGTTGCGGTTTGCCGACGTGAACAGACGAATACTCTTCCTGCTTGTCCCGCTGCATAAAACCAAGGTTTATCAGAAACAATCCCGCCATAAACGGCAGTTCATACAACTCTTCAATAAGATCGCCGTAATGGGCGTTATGTAGAAACAGTGATGCCAACAGACGGTGATGCTCGACGGTGTCAGAAATCAAAAATGCACAAGCGGTGATCGCCAGCAGCCAGAGCGGTAGCGGTTCATTGCGTAATCGACGCGCAATATCCTGCCGTAAGCGTTTCGACAGCAGCACTGGCAGAATTATCATGGCGATTAACACGACCGAGATGGATCTGAATAGAATTTTAGGCTGCTCAGGGAAATAATCACGACCCCAGCTGGTGCTTCTGCCCAGTAATACCAGCCACCACATTGCCGCCCAAAGCCAGAATTGCTTCTCGCCTTCAGGACGTGATAAAGGCCGAATATAACAGAAGGTGAACACTGCTCCGAACAGCAGCCAGAGCGCCTGCCCATTTTCAATCCATCTGACGACGGTACCGTTTAGCAAAGGAAGATTCCAGTTCGCAGTGAACGGGATCGCCACGATGACCAGTCCAAGAATGAATGTTGGTAATGTGAGTTGGGTATTCAATTTCATAAGCGCGATGTTCTGTATTGTTACTGTGCTGCGATCATAACCCCTGTGAATAGTTGGCTATTAGCAATGAATGCGATGTTCTTAAGGTTTTCTTAAGAATTCTTTTTCCGGACTTTTCACACAACAAAACCAACACATTCAGCCAATAAAAAAACCGCAATGCGCTGTCGTAACGCAATGCGGTTTCTACTTAAAGGTGAATAAATTCAAAGAATAAAAGTGTTCACGGCGTTACCAGCCGCAGACTTCATGCTCATTTTCGGTATCGTAGGAACGTACAGTATTCACCAGATCTTTGACCACTTCGGCTGCCACATCGGGGATCAGCAGCGTCATTGGCGCTTCAGTTTCATAATCCACAGAAACACCATTGCTGTTATTGGTCACGGTAACGGTATAGGTTGCTTTACTCATGATTTACTCCTTGCCGGTACGCACGACTTTTCGCTGATTAGCACTCTCCATCAGGACTTCAGGCGCAACGAAAAAGTCGATATTAAAGTAGGTATCGTCGGTCATCACTTCGATGTTATGCCATTTTTCCGGCGGAAAAACGCCAAACTGACCGGCTTCAATAATCATCACCTCTTCAGGCTCCGGACTGTGTTCATTTGCGAATCCGAGATATTTGACCGCCCCCTGCATAACCGAAAGTCGAGGATAAACCCCGGCACGGGTTCCTTTATCAAGGTGGCGTTCGAAAATTCCGGCAGGCGCAGTTTCTTTGTTCCAGAACGGAGTTGAGCGTGTATGAATGTGATTTTGTGGAATTTGAAGCATTTTTCTTCCCTTTTCCAGTCGACAACCAGCGAGTCTTATTGAACCGCTGCTGTGAACAGGGTACGCCTCAAAATATACATTTTAAATACCATTTATTGGTTATTGCTGTCATTGACTGACAATGAAAAGAATCGGGAAAAACTGAAGACCCGCCACCATGAGCGGGTCAGTGGCGTTACGACTGAAGCGTCGCCAGACGAGCAGCAAAACCAACAAAAATTAAACCGATAAGGGAATTGCCCACCTTTGCCAGTTTCTTCTTCGTGCGAATATACTGCGTAACAAAAGCGCCTGAGAAAATAAGGAAGCTCAGGTAGAAAAAACTCACCACTTCAAGCGTAATGGCCAAAATAAAGAACGACAATCCCGAGTGCGCCGCATTGACGTCAATAAACTGGACGAAAAACGACACATAAAACAGGATGGCTTTCGGGTTGGTCAGGCTCAAAATTAATGCGCGTTTAAAAATAGCGCCAAATGGCGTTTCTTCCGTCGCGGTATCCGTGGCCTTCGATTTTAACGTGGCATACAGGATCTTCGCACCGAGATACAGCAGATAAAAAGCACCCAAATAACGCACGATATTAAACAAAACGGGCGTTGTTTTGATCAATGCCGCAACGCCTGCGTAGGCCAAAAACATCAGCACGGCATCACCGATAAACACACCGCATGCGGCAAGATAACCGCCTTTCACCCCTCGCCCGACGCTGTTCTTCAGCACAAATATCGTGTTTGGGCCCGGCACCAGCACGATAAAAATAGCCCCCACCAGATACGTCCAGTAATTCAGAACTCCATACTCTGCGAACACGTTAACCTCTTCCTGGTAAAACACATGCACTTGCTGCGAGACAATATGCTAACGAATGCATCGCCTGATGGAAAGGGAAATAAGGCCGGAAAGCACTTCCACAATTTATAGCGCCAAACCGCGCGCCAAAAATAATTTTCGTTCCATATTTGCAACGATGAAACTCATTTTTGCGACTACCCAATATCCCGGATAGCCACTACTGTTTATCAATAGATTTAGCCCTCAAGGCACCCTCTCATCACCTGGAGAAAGAAAAATGACTATTGCTTATAAACGTGTTGATAAAGATCAGGCTGCCGTACTGTTGGTCGATCACCAGGCGGGTTTGCTGTCGCTGGTTCGTGACATTGATCCCGACAAGTTTAAGAACAACGTGCTGGCACTGGCCGATCTGGCGAAGTACTTCAAATTGCCAACCATTCTGACCACCAGCTTTGAAACCGGCCCTAATGGCCCACTGGTACCCGAGCTAAAAGCCCTGTTTCCTGACGCGCCCTACATCGCACGTCCGGGGCAGATTAACGCCTGGGACAACGAAGATTTTGTCAAAGCGATTAAAGCGACGGGTAAAAAGCAGCTAATTATCGCCGGGGTCGTTACCGAAGTGTGCGTCGCGTTCCCTGCGCTGTCGGCCATTGAAGCTGGGTTCGACGTTTTCGTGGTCACCGATGCTTCCGGTACATTTAACCCACTGACCCGCGACTCCGCCTGGAACCGTATGTCGTCTGCTGGCGTACAGTTGATGACCTGGTTCGGCCTGGCCTGCGAGTTACACCGCGACTGGCGTAATGACGTTGAAGGACTGGGCACACTGTTCTCCAACCATATTCCTGACTACCGCAACCTGATGACCAGCTACAGCACGCTGGCTGCCGGAAAATAATTTCAACGCGTTCAACAACCCGCCGTTACCGGCGGGTTTTAATACAGCCATGCCTGAATTAGTGATGCAGCATCTCGTCGATGACCTCTTCCGCTTTTAGCTGGTACGGATAATAGGTTGGCCAGTTGTCCATCTCTGCAAGCAGAGCCGCCTGCGACGTATTTCCCATAAAGATGTGATAGTGGCTCGATTTGCGTGGCGCAATAATATGATCGCTAAACTGAACGTATTTCGGCGCGTTGCTGTTTGCCTCTTTGCACTCAAACAGATAACGCACACCCTTTTTACCTGACGTGTAAGTCAATATTTTGTACCCGGCATAGTCATATTTGCACGACGCAACCTGATTACCGGTATGAAACTCCATCACACCGTTCTCGATGCCGATAGTGTCCACCTTGGTGGCATAGCCTTTGCGGTAATAGGCTTTAATCTCCTCCGCTGTTTTACTTTTATCCTTCTCGGCTTTTTTCTTAAATACCGGATCCAGCTCGCCACTGAGCAGATAAGGGTAGACAGACTGCCACATTCCATCCCAGTCGGTCAGCTCCCGGTCCTTCACATTGCTATTATCAAAAACGCCCTCTGACGCTTTTTGCTCTATTTCGGTCATCGGCGCGCCGTGGGAATGATGCCCATGAGCCAACGCCTGACTACTGATGAACAGCATCCCCAGAACAGCTGCCAGTTTTTCCAAACGAATAGCCAAAATTCCACCCTCAATATGTTTGCGAGTGAAATGTTATAATATAACATTACGAATTAATCAACGCGGTTATGCAACATTCAACCGCGTTGATAAGCCATTAACACAGAGAAAGGACGATTATGGACAAGGCAGCATTCGCGAGCATATCTGATCAAGCAATGCCTGCTGATGGCTGATGATGAGTATACCCAACGGGCGACGCTGGCATTCTTCAAGCAGCAGAGCCCATACGTCTCGTTGAATAGAAGGGTCAAGCTGGGCGGTAATTTCATCGGCAATGAGAAAACGCGTGCGTGGGTCAAGCGCGCGAAGCAGTGCAATACGCGCCAGTTCGCCACCGGAAAGCTGCCCGGGGCGGCGGGTTAACCATTCAGGGTTGATATGCAAACGGGCGAGCGTTGTTGCGTCCGGCTGCCAGGCATCCCGCACCGCATCACCTGTAGTCCGCCAGGGGTTGAACGTCAGTTCCGGATGTTGCGGCACCAGCTGTACCGGGCAATATTGCCCGACCGGTAACGGTTTATCATCGACTAAAATTTCACCGTATGTTGGCTTTTGCCATCCGGCAAGCACGCGTCCCAGCGTGGTTTTCCCGGTTCCGCTGGGTGCGCAAATCCCCATGCGTTCCCCGATAGCCAGCGAGAACGTCAGATTTTGCCACAGCATCTTGCCGCCCTGGCGAATAGTAACATCACGACAGCACAGCATTCAGCTCTCCAAAAAGTTGATTTCTTTCAGGTAGCGCCCGCCATTGCCGCTGCAGCTGTTCGCTTATTTCCCCACGCAGCAACTGTTCCCGACTCACGTTATCCGATACCCGTCCCTGATGCAGAGCGACAATGCGGTCCGCATGACGCGCAGCCAGCGTAAGATCGTGCGTCACCCACAGCACGCCGCGTCCCTGCTCGCAAAGCCCGCGCAAATGCCCAAGCAGCTGATTAGCCAATGGCGCATCGAGCCAGGCAGTAATTTCATCGGCGAGGATATACCGCGCCTGACTGAGCGACGCATGGCACGCCAGAATACGTTTAGCCATCCCACCGGAAAGCTGGCGCGGGAAGGCATCTAATACGCTGGCATCCAGTTGACTACGCTGGAGCAGTTGTGTCATTTCCCCCGCATCCCAGGGCTTACCGGAGAGCTGACTCGCTCTTTTTAAATGTTTTTCAATGCTCAGCAATGGATTCAGCGCCTGTACACCTTGCGGTACATAACTAAAGGTATTGCCGCGACATTCACGGATCTCATTGCGATCCAGCGTTTTGCCATCGAGAGTTATCGCGCCCTTAACGCGCAGATTCTCAGGTAGCAGATCGAGCAGGCACTGCAACAGCAGGCTCTTACCTTCTCCGCTGCCGCCGACTAACGCCACCATCTGACCGGGTGCAATATCAAAAGAAATATCCTGCAGCAGCGATGACCATTTTCTCGCGCCGTACCAGCGATAGCGCGCCACGTCCAGCGAGACCTGCTTTAGACTCAACATGCTTCACCTCTCAACCACAAACGATGTACCGCCCTGGCAAACTGGTCAAATAACATCACCAGGCTGAACAGCATTAATCCTGGAAACAGCACCAGCCACCAGTTGCCGTGACTGATAAATCGCAGCGCATCCGCCAGTAGCAGCCCCAGCGACGGTTCATGCGGCGCCAGCCCGAATCCAAGAAAACTCAACGCCGCGCTATGTAACACCGCGTGCGGAAACATCAACAACGTGCCGGTTAACCATTGCGGCAAAAGCGCAGGTAAATAGTGATGGCGCCAGCAGTAAAAATGACCGTGCCCCAGCCGTCGGGTCAGCATCAGGTAGTCACTGTGTGCGACACGTTCTGCCTCGGCGCGCAGGATCAAGGCCAGGCGCGGCCAGTGGGTCAGCGCAACCGCCAGCACGACCCCACTTTTACCGCCGCCAAGGGTAAAACAGATCAGAATAAGCAGCAGCAGATGCGGCATAGAGAGCATGGCGTCAGTGACCAGACGCATCAGGACATCCATACGCGGATGTAACCGCGAAACCGCCGCCATCAATAAGGCAATCAATCCGCTACACAATGCCGCGCCGATACCAATCTGCAGGCTGGTTAGCGCTCCCTGAAAACAACGCACCCATAAATCACGTCCGAGGTTATCCGTACCAAACCAGTGCAGCGCATCCGGTGGCAGATGGCGGGCCAGCAGGTCGACGTTCAGCGCATTATCCAGCGTGGCGGAACCATACAGGGCGATGAAGAGTAGCCCCCCCGCAGACAGCAGCAGGCGAATTAACGTTGGGGTTGGGTTATAGAGCATCAGGACGCTCCACCGCTCGATTCAGAACATGGACTAACCAGGAAGAGAGCGAGTTGCCCATAAACACCAGCACGGTACTGAACAGGACGATCCCCATCAGTAGCGGCACATCGCCACGCAATCCGGCATCGATGGTGGCCTGCCCCAGTCCGGGATACGCAAAGACTTTTTCAGCCAGCAATGCGCCACCGAACAGTTCGCCAAGCGAAGCGAACTGCAGGCACAGCGCCGGAGTGATGGCGTGGCGCAGGACCTGATGGCGCAGCAGCGACCACCCCCTGTCCCCCTGGGAACGGGCAAAACGGACGAATTCGCTTTTCATCACGCTGGCGATGCTTTCTCGGGTATGGAGCGTAATTTGCCCTAATCCCAATAAACTGAGGGCACATACCGGAAGAACCAGATGGCGCAGACGCTCAGTGAAGGTTGCCATATCGCCACTATTACCCGGTTCCCACGCACAGCAGACGGGGAGCAACGGCCAGCGTACCGCAAACACGGCCAGCAGCAGCATACCAATCCAGAAGGTCGGCAATGATGAGAGCAGATAGCTGAGGCGGCAGATCATTTTATCCGGCCAGCGGTTCAGAAAGCGCCCGGCGACAAACCCCATTGCTGTGCCCAACAAACCCGACAATAACCATGCGCCACTCAGCAGCGCGAAAGAGGTAGCAAAACGCTCTTTGATCACGCTGGCGACCGGCGCATTAAACAGCATCGAATACCCGAGATCGCCCTGTAAGACGCGTGCAAACCAGTGCCCGAAACGTTCCCACAGCGGCTGATCCAACCCCCAGCGTGCGGCGATACGCGCATACTGTTCTGGCGGAACATGCAGAAGATCGTTACCAATATAGGCACGAATCGGATCGACAGGCGAAAAGCTGAGCAGGATGAAGGTGCCAGCAGCAACCAGCACCAACAACACTACCAGCCGTACAAAATGTCCCACAACAGACTTCATCAACGGCAGGTCCAGGTCCATTCATCAAGATTGTTGAGCAGAGACCAACTGCCGTGAATTTCCGGCGCGCCTTTACCCAGGTTAATGCACGGATTGGCCAGATAGGTGTGCTGTATATTCAGTAACCATGCCCACGCAGCATCGCCCTGGACACCTGCGCCCTGCTTACCATCCCATTCCACCTGTTGCCAGAAAGGCACCGCTTTTTGCCAGTCCGCAGCATCAACGGCTTGTTTCAGATGCTGTTCAACCACAGGATTGCTGTAATAGCCGGGGTTGTAATACTCAACGCCCGCAGCCTGCCCGCTGTAGTGATGGAAAAGCTCCATCGGATCTAAACTTCCCCAGCCAAACAGCGTGGGGTTCGCATGCATATGCCGCTCAACGGTTTCCCAGCTTCCGGATTGCAGTGATACCGCAATGCCTACAGGCTCAAGCATCGCACGCACAGCTTCGGCTAAATCCCGACGCGTACTGTCGCCGCTCGCATACCATAACGTCAGGCGGGCTTCTTTGCCGTCTTTTACACGCACGCCATCCGGGCCGACTTTCCAGCCAGCCTGTTCCAGAATGGTACGTGCTTTTTCAGCGTCGCCATCTTTAAATGCAACCGATGGCCCCTGCCACGGCAACCCCTGAACCGCGCTGTACGCCGGGATAGCGTGACCTTCCATAACCTGCTCAGCAAGCTGCTTACGGTCGATGGCATAGTTGATGGCTCGTCTGATGGCGACATCGGCCGTAATATCGTTACCTACCGGATAACCGTTAGCATCTTTCTTGCCTGCCGGCACCATCGGGAAGACAATCCCTCGGTTCTCTACGCTGTTGCGAACCCACAGCTTCAAATTGCTTTGCTGAGGAGCAACGGCCATTGACGGCGCAATACGTACCAGACCCAGTTGCCCACTGCGTGCGGCTGCATACGCGTTATCTTCGTCCAGGAAGACAAATACCAGCCGGTTAAAATCATTTTTCTTACCGGCATACCAGGGGTTAGCTTCTACGATCAACTGCTGACCCGGTTGAAAACTCACCAACCGATAAGGACCAGCGCCAATCGGATTTCTGGCAAATGTTTTTTCATCGTATTGTTTTGCCGGAACAATGCCTAACGAGCCCAGCACATTCACAAACGTACTCTGCGGACTGCGTAGCGTTATTTCTACCGTACGATTGTCTTTCTGGCGGGCATGGATGAAATTCCCCATGTCGATTTTCCCACCACTTGTCGCGGCTTTGTTGAAGGTGAACACCACATCTTCAGCCGTGAGCGGGGATCCATCGGAGAATTTAAGATCGGGTTTTAACGTTAACGTCCAGGTTTTACCATCTGCATTGGTCGCCACCTTTTCCGTCAACAGGTTTCCCCAACTCATATCCGCATTTTGCTTTAATAAAGGCGCATGCAGTAGCAGATAGCTGCCGTGACTCCAGCCCAGCATCGGGTCAAACCCTTCCGTGGGTTCTGGCCCAATAGCCAGTTTTAACGTCTGCCCTTGTGCCGCAGGTTGTGCAGCCAAAAGGGAGGAAGAAAATGCCAGTGTCAATGCACACGTCAGCCGTGCCAGCTTGCCTTTAATCATTATGTTATCCAGATTTGCATTATTTTATGCCGTTCAACGATTGATTGCCGTTAAACGGTCTCCGGGGAAAGTGATTATGGCGGACAGAAATGGTGAAAAAAATGATGCGGCTCAGAAAAGTATGATGATTTCATAAAATTATCATACTTTTTTCTGATACTCCGTTATGAGTACGATTTGAATCGTAGAGAATTGCTTAAACCGTAGCCATTTGTTCAATGACATATTCATCCCAGCCTAACAATTGCCAATGCAGACTATTGGTCTTCCTGCCATTTCCTTATCTGAAATTTATGACAATTTATGTATATTTATTAAAGAAATACACATAAAGTGACAAGTTATGTAAATTTGTAATGATAATTATTTGTATTATCATTTCCATCAATTATCTTACTGCCTTTGAATTTTTAACAAAGGAAGTTTGACTATGCGTTTAAAACCTGTTGCCTCTGTCGTTCTGTCCTGTCTTGGATTCAGCTGTACTTATGCTTTCGCCGACGACGTGATGGTCGTGACCGCTTCTGGTTACGAAAAAAAGATCACCAACGCCGCCGCCAGCGTTTCTGTTATTTCTCAACAAGAATTACAAACCAATAAATATAATGACCTGGGTGAAGCCCTGCGCTCTGTAGAAGGGGTGGATGTTGAAAGCAGCACCGGTAAAACCGGCGGTCTGGAGGTCAGCATTCGCGGCATGCCCGCCAGCTATACCCTGATTCTGATAGACGGTATTCGTCAAAATGGCAGCAGTGACGTGACGCCAAACGGCTTCTCTGCAATGAACACCAGCTTTATGCCTCCTCTGGCAGCCATCGATCATATTGAAGTGATTCGCGGCCCCATGTCGACGCTATACGGTTCTGATGCTATCGGCGGTGTCGTTAACATCATAACCAAAAGAAGTACGGACAAATGGAGCACGTCCATCAATACCGGTGTTAACCTACAAGAAAGCAATAAATGGGGTAACAGCACGGTTGCCAATTTTTGGTCAAGCGGTCCTTTAATCGCCGGCGTGCTGGACATGCAGGTGCGCGGAAGCACCACACAGCGACAAGGTTCCAGCGTCACCTCCCTGAGCGATACCACGTCGACGCGCGTGCCTTATCCAACGGAATCAGAAAACTACAACATCGGTACCCGTCTGGACTGGAAAACCGGTGAAAGTAATACGCTCTGGCTGGATCTCGACTCCGCAAGACAGCGCTACGATAATGGCGACGGGCAACTTGGTAACCTGACCGGGGGATACGATAAAACCCTGCGCTATGAGCGCAACAAGGTCACGCTGGGTCACGATACCGCATTAACATTCGGCACCTGGAAATCATCCGTGGGCTGGAATGAAACCGAGAACAAAGGCCGCCAGTTGGTCTCCTCTGCCCTTACGCCTGAAAATGCAGGCCGGGCCGGTGACGCTCGTGAACTGAAAAATACCAACGTCATTCTGGACTCGATACTGCTGACGCCATTGGGCGATTCACATCTGCTTACCCTCGGCGGAGAATACTGGGATGCCCGCATGAAGGACGGCGTGGTGCTGGCCAATACCGGCGAAACATTCCACCAGAAAACATGGGCGACCTACGCGGAAGATGAATGGCACATTCTCGATTCGCTGACATTAACCGCAGGTACACGCTACGAGCATAATGATGTCTTTGGCGGACACCTCAGCCCACGAGCCTACATGGTCTGGGACGTCTCCGAAGAGTGGACCCTGAAAGGCGGCGTTACAACCGGATACAAAGCCCCGTCACTTAGCCAGTTACACAACGGCATCAGCGGCGTTACCGCCCAGGGAACCGTCAATACGGTCGGCAACCCTGATCTTAAGCCAGAAGAAAGCACCAGCTATGAAACCGGGCTGTACTATGAGAACGATGCAGGGCTGAACGCCAACGTTACCGGCTTTTATACCGAATACAAAAATAAAATTGTCTCGTACTCTATCGATGATAATACCAACAGCTATACCAACAGCGGCAAGGCAAGAACGGACGGTGTTGAATTCGCCAGTACCTTCCCTCTTTGGTCCGACGTACTGAGTTTGTCGCTCAACTACACCTACACGCAGAGCAAGCAAAAGGATGGTGAGAACAAAGGCGCACCGTTGAGCTACACCCCCAAACATATGGCTAACGCCCGTTTGAACTGGCAGGCAACCGAAGATATGAACGCCTGGCTGAGCGCACGCTATCGTGGTAAAGCCCCACGCTTTACCGAAAATTATGACAATCTCAGTGCAGTACAAAAGGCGGTGTATGATGATAAAGGGGCAAATTTAAAAGCCTGGACCGTTCTGGATATGGGAATGTCCTATAAATTGACCAAAGAACTGACGTTGAATACAGCCGTGAATAACGTCCTGGATAAAGACTTTAGCGACGTCACCCTGTATCAGGTAGGCCGCAGCAGCACCTACGCGGGTGACTATTACCAGACAGCTCAATCTACGACCGGATACGTTAACCCGGGTCGCAACTACTGGGTTTCGTTAAACTACCAGTTCTAATTGGCTTCACGTTTACCGGTCGGGCTATTATACGCCCGGCCTCTTCCTGATATTGCCATAACACTCGCTGTAGAAATACATAAGGCACAGAAACATTCATTATTGGCTGACAGCAATGTTGATATTAATAAAATGCTGGCATTCTGCAAAATCAGCTTACAAAACGCCTACAAACATCGCATTAACTTATTACAAAAATAAATATTCACTAAACAACCAGCATTACTCACCCAGTATTAATTACTGGTCGGATATGCCCCACGGGCAATAAATAGGAATATTAATCCCCTTACTATCAAACCCAAACGGTTAAAATGAAAAAATTAATGATTGCCTTTATTGCTGCCACAGCAATATCAGGCTGTGCACAGCAAACCTTTAAAATTAATAATGGCATTGCTGTAAAACCTACGAATGAAACCAAACAAACATTTTTTGTACACGGAATCGGTCAATCGCAAACTATCGATGCTGCGCTTGTTTGTGGCGGTGCAGATAAAGTCATTCGTACCGAAGTACAGGAATCAGGCATGGATGTTTTCTTGCGTATTATAACGATTGGTATCTACACCCCCCGAGAAGCCAGAGTCTACTGCGCGAAATGATCTACTCCGCAGGTGTTCTGTGAACGCCTGCTGGTTTTTATTGACCACTACAAAAATAACGCTATAGCCATAGCTATTTCCAACTCTGTCTACCATTATTTCTGTATAAGGCGACCTGGCCAGGAAATTCCCACTCTTTTCGCCACAGGACAAAATCATGCGCAGTACACTTCTTCCAATAATCGTTGCTGTGTGCCTTTCTCTTGCCGGCGTTTCTATTCTGAGCCTACAGCTATGGTATTCATCAAACGCCGACAGCCTTGCTGGGGCTAAGTATGCAGAAAAAAATATAAATCGGATCCTCGATGAAGCTTCACTGGCAACCCGAACCGCTATGGATATCGTGATTGAGGGATGCAATCTGGAAGAACAATATCAGCTCGGTACTGAAGCTGCTCTGAAGCCTCATTTGCGAACTATTATCATAATCAAGAGAGGCACGGTATGGTGTTCATCGCTGCCAGGTAATCGCGTGTTGTTAAACCACGTTCCCAGTATGTCTGATACAAACCTACTCCTTGTGCCTGCAAAAGACTCCGCCAATGAACTACCGTTACTGTTATACCAGACAAATTTTGTGGCAAGCCGCATTTTAGTCACCATTAGCGATCAGCACATTCGGGATGCATTGAATGTTCCATTGAAAGGAGTAACTTATTCTTTACAAGTCGGTGAGAGTGTCATCGGTACGTCTGGTGATGTGACGACAATAAACGCCAGCAGACAACTTGCCGGGCGGATCGAGTCTACGAAATATCGTTACAGTATAATCTACAATCAGCCACCGTTATTTAGTCTAGCCAGAATTGTCACTAAAGGTTCGGGCATACTGATTTTCATCCTGCTAATATCCTGTGTAACTGCCTACTTTCTTGATATTTATTTCAAAAAAAATGACACACCTGAAGAAACTCTGCGTAGAGCAATTATAGCTGGCGAAATCGTTCCATTTTACCAAATGATTGTAAATGGCAGAGACGGGACACTACGTGGCGTTGAAGTATTGGCAAGATGGAAGCACCCGAGGGCAGGATATATCTCCCCCGCATCCTTTATTCCTGTTGCCGAGAAGTCGGGTCTTATCATACCGCTAACCCAGAGCCTGATGATGCAAGTTGTTAAAAATATGAATACCATTTCCAGCAAGTTACCGGAAGGATTTCATATTGGGATTAACTATAGCGCATCCCATATCATCTCTCCCACATTCGTGGAAGAATGTCTGAAATACAGAGATAGTTTCAACCGCAGTGATTTACATTTAGTCATCGAAGTCACCGAACGAGAACCCTTACATGTCGATGAGAATCTTGTCCGGAGACTAAATACACTGCATGAGAACGGCTTTGTTATAGCGCTTGATGATTTTGGCACAGGCTATTCGGGGCTTTCTTATCTTCATGATTTACACATCGATTATATTAAAATTGACCAGAGTTTTATCGGCCGAGTCAATGCAGATCCTGATTCAACCAGAATTTTAGATTGTGTGCTGGATCTGGCCCGCAAACTATCTTTGAGCATTGTTGCAGAGGGTGTCGAAACGCAGGAGCAACTCGACTATCTGAACAAAAATAATATCACGTTACTACAGGGATACTATTTCTATAAGCCTGTCACTTTCACAGAGCTGATAATGATTCTGTTGTCCAAACCCAGAGTAAAAGTTGTCGTTGGGTGAACACGCTACGACGATTTGTAGTGGTCAACTAAAACTGCTGCCCTGAATCCACGGGCAGAAGGATTGTTCGCAATTTAACCGTTTCTGATTTCCCCATCGACACAAGGCTGAGGTTTACCAAACAGATATCCTTGTGCGAAATCGCAGCCCAGTGCCCGAAGACTTTCCAGCTGTTCCTGCGTTTCAACACCTTCTGCAACAGCCTTCATATTGAGGGATTTCGCCATGCCAGTGATGAGTTTGATGATATTAAGAGCGTCTTCCTGTGTAGATATTGAATGTACAAAGGACTTGTCTATTTTTATTTTATCAAAGGCAAGTCTACTCAGTCGCGAAAGAGAAGAGTATCCAGTACCAAAATCATCGATGGAGATTTTCACACCCAGGGCTCTGAGCTTATTAAGTGTATTCATCGGCGTAGTGCTCTCAGTAAAGAGAGAGGATTCAGTCACTTCCAGCTCAAGACGGTCAGGCGGAAGTTCTGTTTCTTTCAGAATGGACAACACTATCCCCGCAAAGGCTTTGCTGCTTAGCTGGACAGGAGAGACATTTACTGAAATTTTAGCCGGAACAGCCCAGGAGGCCGCTTCCCTGCAGGCAATTTCAAGCACAGATTTCCCCATCTCGTTAATCATTCCTGTTTTTTCAGCAACAGGAATAAAACTATCCGGCGACAGGAGGCCCTTGAGAGGATGTATCCAACGAATAAGAGCCTCATAGCTGTAAATTTCCTGGCTAAAAGAATCTACAATGGGCTGATAATAAACAACGAATTCTTTATTCACTAATGCCATTGCCATATCATGTTCAAGGGTTCGGCTTTCTTGCAGCTTTTCTAACATTCGTTGCCGGAAGACTTTTATCTTACCTGAGCCTTCATTTTTGGCTTCATAAAGTGCCAGATCGGCAAATTTATAAAGATAGTCGGAGCGGCGTTCAGTTTCTGAGATAACAATGCCGACACAGGTAGTGATATTTACAATCGTATTATAAATAGTGTAGGGCTGGTTGATAAATTCACATATTTTTTGAGCTCGTGAAACAGCACGCCCCTCAGTCAGGCCGCTCGAGATAAACGCAAACTCATCCCCACCTAAGCGATAAAGGGTATCTGAGGCAAGGCTCATCGAAATCAGGCGGTGGGAGATCTGGCGTAATAACATATCACCGGCATCATGACCATACGTATCATTTACCTCCTTGAATCGGTCTAAATCAAACAACATCACAGTCACAGAATTGTTATTCTTTTCAGCCACTTCGATTGTTTTATTTAAACTTCCCCAGAAAAAATGGCGATTATTCATCTCAGTAAGAGAGTCATGGTAGACGTCATATTCCAGCTTTGCATTCTGGATTTGCAGTTTTTCTTTAGAATTCTGCAGTTCTTCAGCAAGGCTCTTAACCTGAAGATGCCCTCTCAGAATGTTTCTGTTCTGATAGATTATCAGCACGCCCAGAATCGCACTCAATATTATCAGCAGTACAGACGTCGCCGAATAAATATAGTACAGAGTTTGAATTTTGAGGTTGGCATTATTAATCGAGTTAACATCTTTGTTTAACGCACCGGATGAAAAACGGCCTAACGGCGCATCCAACTCATGCATTACTTTCAGATATGTCTGGAGTTCTGAGCGGTTCATTTTCTCGAGATTAACATCCAGATAATTAAGGGTGTTTTCAAGTTTTACCGCCAACTCACGATGCATTTTATTACCTTCTATATAGTGCCCCAAATCACCTTCTTTTATCAAATCACTCTGGCTGAGCATAATATCGAGACGCAGGCGTACGTCATCGAGCTTAATCGTATTATCGATGGTGTAAAGACCAAGCCATGATTCGAATCGGTAATACTCTGATACCATTTGTGCGGCAGACCATGAATCGGTGTATTGCGTCAACTTCTGTAACTCTTGTTGCCTTTCATGCACAAGGAAAGATATATACCCGGTAGATATGAAAAGGAAAAATATGATGCCAGCCAGTATTCTGTTCATGATATTCCTCTGAACGCCTACTCAATATCCATTTTACTGACCTGCCATGCTGACCTTGAATAATAAATCTGATTATTCAGTTCAGGTATGCTGTCATAGGGATACACAATAAATAACGGACCTTTATCACGGATGCGCATATATTCTCCGTTGATTTTTAAAGCAAGGATAACATTGTATTTCTTAAAATCACTGAGAGGGATAACGGTGGTGTAGTCATTGAGCGCAGTGACCTTTACAAGAGTACCGCTCGCCCCAACATAATCCATGAGCTTTTGCAGGGAAATACCCGTAAATGTAGTGCGGCCATTATACCAGGGAGAGGTCGTCTGGAAACTTACCATGCCCAGTTTCTCAAGGCTGGCGATATCAAAAACAGCTTTCCCGTCTTGATTTGTATTTTCTATATTACCAGACAGTGTTAAAAGGACTTTACCAACAGGTTTGGAAAGCTCACCAGCCCAGACCTGGGTGGAGACTACAAAGCTTAACAACATGACAATTAAACGCATTCTAACCTCACCTGTCTACCGGATGTAAAAGAATTATAATTTAGATATCATGCTATTTATATATGCTGACCAGGTATTATTGATGCCATAAGCTCACTCACAACTTAACCCAATAAAATCAATGAGTTAGTTAAAATATATTTTTTAATAATGATTAAGAAAGGTCTATACTGTTATTTAAGCACGCTAGATTTTGGTGTGTCTGCGCAGAAAAAACCATCTGTTTAGTCAACGCAAAATAAACACTTACAAATATAAAGGTTTATTTTTTGCGCATCTACAGATGCATTGTTGTTTTTCCGGCGGATCGCTCATACCTTTGACGATCAGGTCAGCCGCTTCAACCCATTGAACTCACAGCACATAGCAACCCTAAAGACGGTAGCTCACCGTCATGGGGGCGGAGTCTCGTGTCAACCAAAAATCCTCTAAAAACCAGCCTGTTGCGTCGTTTTTTATGCCTGTTTTCTGAGTGGGGAAGCTCCGGGAAATTACTGGGGAGAAACACCGCCAGGACTATTGAATTTGCCAGACAATATAGCGGCTGTGTAGTCGATGATGAAAAACCAGGTGCCTGCTGACATCAGTCAGGCACCCGTAATCACACAGCAGTGCATATTGGATACGCTATATCCGTAGCGAGTGGGTAAATTTATAGTCATTACAAAGACGGTTGTCATTAAATCTTTGTGATTGATATCTAATATTTTTAACTAAAATATTAGATATCATGAGTGGTTAATTAAACACCAAACAAGCATAATTATCCTTTCCCATGGATGTGTTTCTATCTACATAACCGGGCAATCATCAAATTCTGAGTTCCTTGCATCATTGATGATGTACGTGATCACCCCAAAGGAATTGTAACCATCACTGTCTTCTGGCCCCCCCTCCTCCTGTTCTCCAGATTAATCAGGTGTGGTTGATGATAAGTTCGGTAACCTTACTCATTTCCTGGACAAATCGCTGTGTAGTGACAGTCTTCCGGGCCATTCGGTTCTCGCTGTATAGAAGCATGCAAGGCCATTTCAATATCGCTACGTCGTGGCATCATTAGACCCCTCTTGAATATCGGATAAAAACACAGTATAAAGCTGTATATCCATCCAGTAGAAAAGGCAATAAGCAATGTTCGTAGAACTCGTTTATGACAAAAGGAATTTTGATGGTCTACCCGATGCAAAAGAGATCATTCTGGGCGAATTGAGTAAGAGGGTTCACCGGATCTTCCCCGATGCTGATGTTCGGGTTAAACCGATGATGACACTGCCGGCGATAAACACTGACGCCAGCAAGCATGAGAAAGAGCAGATCAGCCGAACGGTTCAGGAAATGTTTGAAGAGGCTGATATGTGGCTTGTTTCAGATTAAACACACTAATTCATCACACTGGATAAGTACAATCTACCGCGACTGGCAATCATTCAATACTCGCACTATCGAACGTTCGCCAGTCTGCCGCAACCATGCCCTTGCATGCTGTGTGGTTGCGCCCCCCCATTCTCACAGGCTTAATTGCTATGGTTATCGAGGAGATATGATAATCCACTATTCTTTGGGATCTCCATACCTCTGTAAAAAGACCACTGGTTATAAGTGGCCTTTAGTTATATCAAATAGATTGTTGTTTTTTCCAGAACGTATCTTTCGGTATTGTAAGACGCGTCTTCAGGCTTAATGATTTCTTCTCAATGATATTCCAGGAAAATAAAGCCATTCCAATGGTAAAAATTGTCGAAAGCAATAATGCCGTGTAAGGACTTGTTTTAAAAAAGCCATAATTACAAATAACCTGAATTACAGGGAAATTATAAAGATATATACCATAAGATAGATCCCCAATTTTTTGTAAGTTAGCAATGCAAGGAAGAGCTAAGCATATAAAAAGAATGCCAGACACAACCAGTGCAGGTTCAATTAAAAACCGTGCCAACGGAAAAGAAATTAACCAGTGTAGCCCTAATGAGTACAGAAAAGTAAATGATATTGCTTTTTTCTCATTCTTCAATGAGGCAAACAATACTCCACCATAATAATACAACGCCAGCCCAACGAATTGCATGGCAAGAACTCTTGAAGGTGTATGGTGTACGTATAAAAAATAATAAACCCAGCCGAAAGCCCCTAAAAAAATGATGAAGAAGGTAGTAAACCCCACCCTTTTGAAGAGGAAGTGATAAAATGGCATTGATGAATAAAGAATAATTTCAGACTTAATCGTCCAAAGTGAGCCATCCACTGACCTGAGCGGATTATGAACAAAAACACCGGGTAGTGAATCTGCTAAAAAATTAAGCGAGATAGTATTGAATAAAATGTAACGCAAGGTGCTTTTGTTACTGAAAAACTCCCCCAAAGAGTAAGATGTAATAATAGCTCCCATACAAACAGCTGCAAACACAACAAACAGATAGGCAGGAAAAACCCGCAATGCACGTTTGATAAAGAAATTTACACCCGAGTCTCTGTAATAACTTTTAGTCACAAGATAACCACTTATAACAAAAAAGCACTTTACCAGCGTGTCACCTGTAAGGTAATTAAAAATAAAATTTAACTCCTGAGTATCCGTAATACCCGCTGCATGTACCAGTAAGATCCCAAATGCCAAAAGAAGCCTGACTAAATCAAAGTTGTCTTTACTCATTCGCCACCAAAATAGCTAAAGGGAGGGTTTATACCATCAATCAATAGATGATTTTTTTGTAATAAATCCCAAAGACTCAATACAAATGATCAAGATCAACTAACCTAACATCAGATAGAGAGTTAATATTTAATGAAAGTTAACTAAGGAAAACAGGAGATTATTTCCATGGGAACATATTTAAATGATTTAACGGGAACATATTTAAGTGAAGATGAAAATTATGAGATAACTATCACCAGGGAAGATCCAAACCTTGGTTTTTTTGAGGGTTTCCTCATAAACAAAAAATCACCATTAGGGGAATGGAGATATGAATTAAATGATTCAAATACACGCCATGCCTATTTATCAGGAAAGAAATTAATTGCAGTTGGTATTTTCCCGTGGTACCGGTCAGGCATGTGGGATGAGTCAGTATTTGAATACTGGAATGGCGCTTATGATGCACCAACAAACAAATTGACTATGGGTATGACTGTCACTTACACATCCATTGAAAGTGGTATTCAAAACACAGTAGAAAGTAATATTATTCTCATAAAGAGATAAGGGGTTTTATAATCTAAAAACAATGCGCCAGAAAAGGCGCATTAAACTCCCACTACGAACAAATTTCAATTTGCTCTTATTCACAATAAGGACAAACGTAGAACTGTATGCCGTCAATGCACTGCCAATAACCTCAGCATTACTTGTGTTGCTTTCGCTAAGAATTGGATAGTCGTCGATGTAAAAACAGGGTGAACACACCTGTTTTTTGGGGAAGAGTTTTGGGAGACAATTTTGCAGGCACAAAAAAACGGGAACCTCTCGGCTCCCGTTCTCATACAACCCAGAATGTGGATTACATGTTTTCGATGATCGCGTCACCAAACTCTGAACATTTCAGCAGCTTAGCACCATCCATAAGACTTTCAAAGTCATAGGTTACGGTCTTGGCGTTGATCTCACCGCTCATACCTTTAACAATTAAATCAGCCGCTTCAGTCCAACCCATGTGGCGCAGCATTAGTTAGATCATTCAGCCGCAACCATCTGATATAAAAGCATAATTTCATCAATTCACATATGTTCTACTGACTATTGGGCGTTCCCTAACCCACTGATTATAAATATATTTTTTTAGGTTTTGATAACCACTTTTAGCGTTAAAACAACAATCAGAGCTATTCAGAATAGGGATTTTGATCGTGCGCATTATACCCATAATCAATAAGTTACCGCTGACTGCAAACCTCAATGATGAAGCTTATACAGTCCTAACGGTCCGCTATGAGCGAACAGCGGAAATTCGCTGTATGATAAAGGCATTACTTAAATCGTGGGGTGTTAAACAACAGAGAGCAGGTCGCTCCCTGTTGTTTCCGAAACACTCATGTTAAATGCTACTGAAGAGCTTTAAACAACGTCTCAATGTGAATATCAACCGTATCCAGTGCTTTAACAGGTAACTCTGTACCCACGAACAAAAGGGGAAGTTCTGTGCATCCCAGGATGATGGCCTCAATGCCTTCATCCTGACACATCCGTTCAATTACAGCGGTAAACTTGTCTCGCGTCTGTGGCTTTATAATGCCTCTTTCGAGTTCATCGTGGATTTTATCTGCGATGTAATCAATCTCATCACTATGCGGGATGACTACCTGAATGCCAGCTTCAGTGAAAGGCCGTTTGAAGAAGTCAGCCTCCATTGTAAATCTTGTCCCTACCAGCCCGACTTTCTTCAGGCCCTGAGTCTGAACTTCTGCACAAGTGGACTCTATAATGCTGACAAGAGGAACCGTGGTACACGACTGGAGTTCATTGAAGACGATATGTGGTGTGTTACCGGTCAAGGCGACGACTTCAGCCCCTGCGGCCACCAGATTCCCGACAGCCTTTGCCAGGTACTTCGTCAGAGCTTCATAATCTTCCCTTCCACACATAGCCAGGACGTCATATACGTTGATACTTTCAATAGTTAGAGGCGGAAAGAATGTATCGCCAATTCTTTTGTTAGCTTCATAAACAAATTTGCGATAGTAGAGCAATGTCGATTCAGGTCCGGTACCGCCGATTAATCCAAGTTTCTTCATTTTACCCTCAAAAGCTCCCGTATTAATCAACCGTGACAATCTTGCCAGGAACAACAAGTGGTTGAGGCTAACTGGGGCTGGTAGCTATTTAAATGGAGTAAATAAATTAAAAAACATGTAGATTCATTTCAATTGAATAAAATAGAATCTAATTTTCAATTATGGTAAATTTATGGATGTAACTGACTTCCGAACCATCATAGCACTGGTAGAAACAGGTACCATTACTGCAGCAGCAAATGTGCTCTGCCGAGTCCCCTCAGCAATAACCACTCGAGTTCAGAACCTGGAGAGCCAGCTTGGCACCACACTGTTTGTAAAATCTGGTCGTCGGTTTCTTCCAACAAATGAAGGCCAGATGCTTTATGACAATGCACTGAAGATTATCGAGCTGGTTACTTTAGCAGAACAGCAGATGGTGAAGCCGGTCCCTGGTGGTCGGTTCAGATTGGGCGCGCTCGACAGTATGGCTGCAACAAGGTTGCCAGAGCCGCTGGCACGCCTCTACCAGCAACATCAATCAGTGTCGGTGGAGCTGGTTACCGGGATAAGCCGCACATTGCTCGATGCAGTGCTTAGTCACGAACTTGATGCAGCCTTCATTGCTGACGCACCGGCTGATGACAGACTGGAACGCATGGCTGTTTACAAGGAAGAACTGGTTATTATCGCCGCAGCAAATTTCCCGCCAATACGTTCTGCTGCCGATTTAACTCACACAACGTTGCTGGTATTCAGTGACGGCTGCTCCTATCGCGACCGGCTAACAGCCTGGTTCAGAGAGGCAGGGATCAGACCTTACAGGCTGGCAGAAATGTCTTCCTACCATGCCATTCTGGGCGGCGTCAGTGCAGGAATGGGCGCGGGCGTGATACCAACACCAATCCTCGATACGTTTCCGACACAGGAACTCATCACAATCCATCCCTTTGAAAGTGAAAACAGCCAAATAACAACGGAACTGATATGGCGTAAGGGAGGGCTCACGGCTAATACCTGTGCCCTGATTGATATCTTGTCTTCAAACATTGGAATTGCCTGACAACTGCAACTAGTTTGGGATTATGACCGCCTGACAGTGTCTGCAATGTTGAAATCCCTACTGAGTGAAATGATACTACTAACTTTTTCCATCCTGCCATACGCTAATGCCCGGCTTTAATCCGCTCCCCGTTTGTTGAAATAAGCTAAAACTGTCAACATCCGCTTATAGCACAATGCGGACAAGCTGACTGAGCTGAAGGTCCGCTGAGAGCGAGGAGCGGACATTTAAATGGGGATAAGAAGTAGTTAGTCGTGTCATCAGCAGGTAATATGGTGATACGCTAAAAGTACGCCATCAATTGCTAAATCATCGCGTCTAAGAAAGTTTGGGAGAGTTCAATGTCTTCAGTTTTTCAGCATCGATTCATTCTGACTGGTGGCCCTGGGTCAGGCAAAAGCACGATAATTGATACGATTATAAAACGAGGGTTTTGGTGTTCTAAAGAAGCTGGAAGAGGTGTGATACAAGACCAGGTTAACATCGGCGGTGATGCATTACCGTGGGCTAACCAGAGTGCATTTGCAGAACTGATGCTATCCTGGGAAATGCGTTCGTGGCATGAAGCGGAAGGGCAAACACAACCCTGCTTCTTCGACCGTGGTGTTCCTGATGTTGTGGGTTATTTACGTCTTTCTGAGCTTTCCATACCGAGGCATCTGGAAAACGCCATCGAGAAATTTCGCTATAATCGAATCGTATTTATTGCACCACCCTGGCGTGACATATATGTACAGGACACAGAGCGCAAACAATCTTTCGATGTTGCCGTCGCGACATATCACGTAATGGTGAAAACATATCGTATGTATGACTATCAATTGATTGAATTACCATGTACTTCAGTAGAGGAACGTGTGGATTTTATCCTTTCCAGTATATAGCACATCAAATATAGCCCAAATGTTTAAAAATCCTCTGATAGATATCGTGTACCACTTTACTTTTATTGTCATGATATTTATGAATATCAAAGCTGCAACCTTTAATTGCCTCAAATTTGGCATCAGCATATAATTTGCAGTCCTTTTCTGACTGTCTAAGCCAATCTCGGAAAAGCAAATGACGAGCTGTTTCAGGGGTGTCCCGAGTAAAAACATGCAGGTTAACTCTAGGATTTTCATAATGAAAAAGACGGTGACCATGGAAGCGAGGTTCACGAACAATTAGTCTATACCCAAGCTTTTCAAGCGCTAACAAATATACTTCTTCATCCGCAGCATCAGCAACCGTCACGTCAATATCAATAACGGGTTTAGCGGCCAGACTAGGCACTGCCGTAGAATCCACATGATCAATTTTTAGCAAATTCGAACCTAATATATACTTAATTTTAGATTCCAGTTCTGAATATATTTCCGGCCATGAGGGATCATAAGCAACGACCGAAATATTCTCAATCGGCGGTACACCATTAACAAAGTAGCTATCCTGAGGATCGATGACATAATGCTCCATCATCTCTTTTTTGCTAACCATAAACTGATACCCATAGATCATTCAAATTATGAACGATAGTGTACAGGAGATGGGGTTGGATGTCTCTCAAGCGACCGCTTTTGGCACGCAGGTGACGCTCAGGGGGGAGTGTTCATCGTACCTAAATTCTGCTTCTGAATGGGGAAGGACTTTGGGTCAGGGTCAATCAGGTGTGTATACCTAAATAAGTGAATCGATGCCAAAGGTTGACAGCGTGGGATTGGTCGTTTTTTTACGACAGTGATGTTGCGGGAGAAGCAATAAGATAATATATGCTTTACCACAATTATTTGTTGCGACGAATCAGGTGATGATCGACTTAAGGTATTATGTGAATGCTATTAAAAACGGAAAGGAAGTAAATTGCATTCAAGAGAGTTGGGAAAAAGATGACTTGGCAGAAGTTGAGTCTGTCTCTAAGGTATGGCTTCATGAGAGTGGTGTGGTAATCGGCTACACTAATGAGCTTGAAGCAATGAAAAGCTCCGCTAATGCTTGTCCTGAATGCTGGATCTGTTGGGAAGTAATCGATGCGGCTGGACAGGATATCAGACCAATGAAAAAGCAATTTCATAACGTTTGCCAGGAATCATACTGGTTGAAAATGAATTGACGCCTTGCATACTGCTTCACTTTCCGCGATGACAAAAGTGACTCTTGCGATTTTTGGGATGATACTCTCAACCAAATCGGGCTTTAGATTAAAAAACTGTTTAAAAATAAAAAATTACGTCTTTTTTATGCCTATCTTTTGCACGTGAAAACTTTGGGGAATTACTGGGATGAAACCCTCGACAGATCACCAGTAAGCTGCGTTCCACTCCTGCATACGCCAGGTTGCGGTAATATCTTCTTGAAGAGCCAGCATGGTAGCTGTCAGGAACCTTTTCCCTGTGCAGTAGTCTAAAAATAGAATCCATCTGACTTAAAGAAACGTTATGATTACCAGCCTTTCATTAGTGTTTGCCGTAATTACCACTCTGTGCATCATGTTGTTCGCTGCGGTAAAAGTAGGGATTGGTTTGTCTAACAATCCAGACCGAAATGATAATTGACCTCTTCACTGGCGATCACTATACATCGCTTAATAAGACATGCTCACATCGCCGTACAGTCATCAAACTCTGCGGTCCTGGCATCCTTGATGACGTAATTCAGTAAGAGAGGGTTCACCGGATGTTCCCGGATACTGATGTTCGGGTTAAACCGATGATGACACAGCCCGCGATCAATACTGACGCCAGCGAGCACGAGAAGGAACAGATAAACCGAACAGTCCAAAAAATATGAGCTAACTGTCACAATTGCACTGCGACAGGACGCCGCGATGAAGGAATGGCGACGGAAAAAACCGCCGCACTTTCGGAATGTAAGAAATGCAGAGTGAACGTTACGCCTGTTGATACAGAAAAACCCGAATAGCCTACGCTCCCGGACGTACAGGCCAGTTAATATCAGGCGCAACTGACAAATCAAGACGACGTAACGTGGTGCGATATGCGCGTAATGCCGTCAGTTCAGCTTCTTCATCAGCAGAAATATCACCGTCCTGCTGTGCAGCTTCCAGCCAATTAATACGTGTTGTTGCTTCAGCCATACGTCTGTCACGTTCCGCAGCTGCGATAGACTGGTAATCCCGAATTTGCTGTAATTTTCCGTCTTTATAAAACCAGTCATCGCCCAAGGTCACACGGAGGTTCTCTTCTGTAGCAGGAACTTCAACCGCACTCAGATTAACCGGAAAAAACGCATTAACATCTGTCGTAAAGGTTCTCACCCGGCCATCATCGTCATAGCCAATTTTCAGTGTGGTTGATTCGTCAAATAACCCTCTAATTTCATACCAGTCATTACCTTTTTCATCCTGCAAATACATGACGCTCTGACCGTCTATATTTTTAGGCTTATTGGGATCGTCAGGTATATAAGGGGTAAATTTACTGAAACTCTGCATGCTTATTCCTTATGGCCTTAATTAAGTACATACCAGGTGTTATTAACCAATTTTCTTGTATAGCGGATCTGAATCCAGCCGACGTTGCTGGAACCACCCACCATTGAAAAGTTGTACATAGCAGCACCATCAGTCGGTCGCATATAACCTCGCCCGTCCCAAAACTGAAATTCAGTAGGCGCGGTCAGATCAATATTCTGGACAAAGTTCTGCAACACCCAGCTCATAGTCGCGTAAGCTGATAAGTCAGTAGCCGGTGGTGGGTTATGCGGCGAGTAAACTCTGACATCCTGGCTACCATTAAACTCATACACACCACCTTTGGCACTGATGTACGACTCAGACCTTAAAGGCTGGATACTGTTATTCACTCCATTGGCGAAACGGAAAACATGGGCATTGTTGGTATACACATCCAAAATACCGTCACCGTTCTGCTTAAGACCAGTGTCGTTATCGCCCAAAACAATTGAGTGGCCGCCGAGGGCATTCGGTGTTCCGATACCCAGACTGCCATTGATCGTGCCACCAGCAATAGGCAGCGCTCCTACATCACCGGCAGTCGGCTTATATGCTGTGGTGTAGTCAATCACCCACGACACACTTTCAGACATATCGCCATTCCATGTTTGACGGGTAGCGCTCGTTCCGTTATGTGAGAAATATTGCTGTACCCATGCATCCCCTGTTCGCCCTACGAACAAGAAACCGTAGCCATACAGTTTGCTACCATCAGGAGTCATGGGGAAATCGGCTACAGTGGCAGTATCTGAAACAGAGACCACCCACCATCCCGGCGTCGCGGCGGATGCCATCCTACCATTGTTACCAATTGTCCCATGGGGATTTAATGGTATAGCTCCGACATTGCGTAAAAATGATATTTTGTCGGGAATATCCGCACCATTCTGGTCTTTTTGCAACGCGCCAGCTGCCTTATTAACCGTTTGCTGTAAACCGATATTCTGAACAAACAAAGGAGGGTTTGGGATATCAGCGCCGTTCCGGTCTTTAGCCAGTCGCGCATTCGCATTATCCATTGCGATCTTAACTGCCGCAGGGGTTGCAGCCTGCGTTTCACTGGTGCTGTTCACAGCGCTGTTAAGTTGAACCAGCCCCCTTTGTTGTGTCGTGCCATCGAGGACACCAATGGATTCACGCGATGTTTTTTGTGCTTCCGCGCCCCGCGCTTTTATCTCTTTCAGGTTTTGGTCAATGCGCAGGAATAACCCATCGCCTGTTGCAACATTCAGCGTAATATTTGAGGTATCAGATACCGCGAGGCGGAACTGCATATTAACGCTGACGCCACCAACAGGCTTATCGATCGCCGGGCAGTTTGCCACTGCATAAAGCTCCCCGGCATCAGTCATCAGGCCAACTTCACGGACAGTAAAACCGCCCACATCTGTCGGCAAAACTATTTTCGCCATCAACTGTGTGGACTGTTCGGGGGACACAACCAGATCCGCAATATCCCCCCGGTATGTTTCATTAATCAGCCGTATTTGTGCCGGATCGGGTTGCACCTGTTTACCATTACTGTCACCGACCACAAACTGCGTAAGTACAATCCAGCGACCACTGGCAATGGCTTCAGCCTCCAGTTCCTTGCCCCGGTTGGTGATAATAGAATAATAATCAGCCATGAGATTCCCCGGTAAATATGTCCACGTCTATATGCGCTGTGGTCGCCCCCGCAATATAAATAGCTCCGTCCATCCCGACATTCGCCAGCACATCAATTTTACTCAGATAGCTGCGCAGATTTTTTGCCCGGTCAGTAAGTTGACGGATCTGATGATAGAGGGCGTCACTCACGCCCTGGCTACTTTGCACCTCTATCCGAAAGGTATACGGCGCTGCATGCGGTGTTTCCTCCCACCACTCCACAACTGTTGTGGGAAGGTTTACGGAGGCCAGCGAACGCCTTACTGCCCCGGCAGTGCCCCTGTGTTGATGAACATATGCAGCATCTTTTATCACCTGCCTCTTTTGCGTCTCTGTCCAGTTGTCATCCCAGAAATCAACGGCATGCTCCCAGGCAAGCCACGGGAGAAGGTGTGCCGGACAAGTGTCCGGATTTCTTGCTTTGCGCACCATGTTGGTATCAAGGGTCTCGATTTGCTCCGCACCAGCCTGCTCCTGAGCTCGCTCTTCGGGGAATGCGCCTGGAGGCAGCAGGGATCTAAATTTACCCACCATTGCTGCTTACCCCCCTGCGTGTGACATTTATGGCGGTACACCACGGCGCCTTACCAGCTTCCGCTTCAATATCCGCTACCGGGGAAATGAGCCTTACCCGAACCACTCCAGCTTGCTGTAACGAGGCATAAATTGCGGATAACGGCACTACAGCTTTAATCCGATGGGACAGCAGGGTATATGCACGTAAAGCATTAATTGCGTTGTTCAGAACCGCCTGCGCATCCGGCCCCTCTGGGATTTCCAGCTCTGCTGTTACAGCATAATTTGCAATTGTGGCGCTTTTCACTGTCACAAAATCAGTTAGCGGACGAATCTCATCGGCATTC
Source organism: Citrobacter sp. FP75 (assembly GCF_018342065.1). Lineage (GTDB taxonomy): Bacteria > Pseudomonadota > Gammaproteobacteria > Enterobacterales > Enterobacteriaceae > Citrobacter. The sequence goes on from NZ_JAFDOE010000007.1 coordinate 197,487, forward strand.
AGTGTGCTGTTTACCTTACCCAGCAACTGCTGCCCTGCCGTTCCGTCCCCCGTCCGGGAGAGAACATACACATCAACATAACCCGGTCGATTGTGCGTTTCCGGCCCATAAGCATCCGCATCCAACACATCGGTATCAGCTGATTTGGCATGAAAGCGGTAAGAGTTTCGTGCGCCAGCGGTATTCAGCTGTGCCCACGAAAGCTGGATACGCTCACGAAATGCGTCATCATCTTCCAGTAGCGGCTCTATTGGTGGGACCGCATCTGGCTCACCGGGTTTAATAATCTGTCGCCTAACGTTGAACGCCGCGCCTATCTGATCAAGGTCAGCGTCTCTGGCGCTCGCCAGAAATACCGCTCGTACTGCATCATTAACCCGCTGAAAAGCCAGCGTCAGCTGGTAGGCATTCACCTCCCCCTGTTTAAATGTCGGATCAGACTCCACCAGCGCATCAAACTGCTTATCCAACTCACGCAAACGCGCCAGCCAGCGGGAGAAAATCTCTGCCGCATCAGGTACCACAATGGCATCCGGCACAGCGAGTTCGGACAGGTTAATTACGTCATAGCTACTTGCCATAAATCGTTATGTCCCCCGTTTTAACAGGTAAATTGGTTTCCTTGTTGATCCCCTCGATATTCACAACACAGCCAGACTCTCCTTCCGGAAAAGAGACAAGCACGCGCGTCACTTTCAGCCGGGGTTCCCAACGGGCCAGTGCTGTCGCTGACGCGGCAATCATCCGCAGGCGGGTAGACTCATCCCTGGGGTTGTCCAACAGCGAAAACAGTTCACTGCCATAATCACGCACGAGAACACGGCTTCCGACGGGGGTGCTAAGAATGTCGCTTACGGACTGGCGCAAATGGTCTACGCCAGACAGGCGTTTGCCAGTCCGGTTGTTTACACCGTTCATGATAACTTCCGTTGCTAAATCGCTGGATGGAGGAAGGGTTAACCGAAGTAAGCAGGCCCCGTTTTATCCTGCTTTTCCGATTTTTTTAAAGATGTTACGGGCTTACGGACATCGACTACCAGATTGTAGGTATAACTGAATCCGGAAGGTGTCAGGGAAAAAGCCAGAGATTCAACCACCCAAGTCCTGTCCTCACGGGAACCAAAACCAGAGGTGGTAACACCCGATTCAGCAGTCAGCAGAACATGCTTCGGTCGGCATGGCCCTGTAACCGTCATTTTCTGTTCGTTCCGCTTTGCCAGTGTCTTTCTGGCTTTTGCCTGCTGTTCAGCAGTATTTTTCTCAGACTGAGTGTATGGATTCGTCATTGCCGGGCCATCGTGTTCGACGGAGGCGGTTTTTGTCTTTCCATCCATTTCGTCGTAATAACGAACACCTATTTTCTCTTTTGACTTGCCTTCTCTTCCGGTAGCTTTGCCCGTGGAGCTGCCACGTTGCCCCTCACTGTATGACCACTCAGAGACATCTTCCGGTGTAATGGTGATCCTGCGAGTCTGTTTCCCAGAAGCCGTTGTAGTAGCCCCCTGCTGTAAAAAGAGCCAGTAACCACCTGACGGTTTACTCACAGCATTATAGGTCCGGGCCAGCCTCGAGAGCAGATTGGCATCAGATTCTGCCACCTGATCGACATGGCTGATGTGAATATCTTTCAGTACATCAGCCACTCGAGGAATAAGCCCGTTATCTACGGCCACTGTCTTGACAAGATCCTCAAGGCGAAGATTATCCCAGCTTCTCGTTTTCTGGCTTGTAACGTCACCAGGTTGCTTCTGGGCATTCATCGGCGCAGCAGTAGCATAAATCTCAATGCGTCTTGGCGGTCCACTACTGGCAACTCCGCTGACAACAAACCAGCCTTTATCTACAAGTTGATCATTAAACCCCAGAGCGACCTGAAGCCTGGCTCCTTTTGAAGGAAGTGCCAGCGTTTCAGAAATCAGTGTGATTTTCAGTTCATCGGCTTTCGCCATCGCCCCTCCATAATCCGTCAGTATCAGCTCAGAAAGGCACTGTTGCAGCGTCCGGGTAATATCCTTACCTTCTGCCTTTATGCTGAATGCCGGTCCATATTCAGGCGATGTAATCTGATTAGCCATATTAATCCCACAAACTAAAAGGTGAGTCCTCAACGGGCGGTGCCAGATCAGGCAGGGTGATAAGCAGACCTGAAGGATAAACTGCCCCGTAATCCGCCAGCCCCTGATTTGCCTCCAGAACCTGTATTACAGAATAAGAGAGTGATTCAGTTCCATAATGAGTAGCGCAAATGGCGTCCAGCACATCACCATCACGGGTTTGATATATCGTCGGCATAGTGTTTCAGCGTCATGGTCCAGTTTTTATTGCGATGACCGCCACCCGGCAGGAAACGGTTCGTTGTGTCGGTAAAATCAATCACTACCCACCATCCCAGAACATCCCCTTCCCCGCTGACCAGTTGCTGCGGCTTCGCTTGGTCGGCAAGCACAAACAAGTCATTGACGGGGTCCACACCTTTACGAAAAAAGGCATGCGACTGACCTTCAAGCCTGACAGTGCGCCCTGGCTTTCCGGTGTACTGGAGAAGATCCTGTTTACCAATGCGCTCCTGTTCGCTCCAGCGCCAGGTCGCTTCGCGGGTTAACTGGTTATAGGCCGTTGTATCAATCGAAAAAGCAAAATTGCCCAGCATCATCATGACTCGGACCGTTTCGACCGAACGCAAGGCGCCTGCTTTTTGCAGGCCGAACTCATCAATCAAAGGCGTGAAGTCATTCACCAGACAAGCCCCCCATCGGTTAGACTGTTATCACCGTTAAAAGCAGAATGGTTTCTGGTTACAGAGGTCAGCTTATCTGCAATGGCTTTCTCATCCTGCCCAGGTGCAGCATTAATTTCGAAGTGATAATCAAACTTCCTATTATCGATAATCTGCCTGGAAGGGAACTGTTTATCCAGTTCGTCCATTTTCTGCAGCAGGGTTTCCCAGTAACCGCCTGTATTATCTTCTTGTGGTTTGACAGAACGCGGAGCCGTGACTTTCTGTTGCGGTGAAGGAAGCGTAATCTCTGGATAAACTGCATCAGGCGATACTGACAACGCATAATTGCCCCATGCCCCTGCGCTGTTTTTTGTTGCCGAATCATGCTGTGTGATGCCTTCACGGTTTTGCTGCAAAGTGGCGTTCCAGTTTAATAGCGTTTCGTTACTTTTCGGGGTCAGATATTGTTCAACAGACTGGCTAAAGGTTTCATCATCCGAGTCAAAACCAAAATAACCACGAGTCGATGTCCAGGACTGCTTAACTTTTTCCGGTAATTCTGGATGTGCTTTTAACTGCTGTTCAAACCATTCACCCTGTCCCTTGCGCTGCGCTGTCAATCTGGCGATGTCGACGGAACCATTTCTGGCTAGCGCCTGCAGGACATCGCGCTGATCTTCCCGTTCATCCGGCAACAGCCAGGCCAGTTTTTTAGCCAGCGCATACACAATTTTGCCGACAAAAACTACGCCCTGGCCGAAGGACAACACCCCTGGATAAAGATCGTTACGCAGGAAAGTGACTATACGTTTGACGCCACCACCTTTGAACCAGTCAGACAGATCGTCCGTTAACCGCCGGATATCGGGAGCCAGTTCATTACCCAGTTGCCCGGAAATTTCCGCAACCGCCGAAGAGAACACCGTTCGCAGATTGCTGATGGCCTGATTACCGGCAATGGCTCCCTCGGCGCCCTCACGGGTCACAAGGTTATAACGCCGTTGCTCATCCATTAGTTCCCGGTAGCTTCTACCTGACTGTTTGATCAACATCAGTAACTTACTGGCTTCCCCCCCAAAAAGAGAATCCAGCGCAAAAGACGCTTTCGCCTCATCCTGGAGGCTGAGTGCACGCTCAACGATTTTATCGAACTGAGCCATATCACTGAGCCCGGCAAAATCACCCGTCTTAAAACCGAGCGTTTCAAAGGCATCCTGAAGTGAACCCTGTTTCCCGTTCTGTTTATACTCACCCGCTTTGTGCAGATACTCTTCAAAAAGGTCACCGATGTTTTCGGCATTCATATCGTACTGTCGAGCCAGCGAATCCCAGGCATTAAAAGTGGCTACATCCACGCCATAGCTTTTCGCCACACTGGCGCGGGTGGCGGTTTCGGCATTCGTTGCCGCTGGCGCGATAAGCGTACCGAGCGCTGAGGCAACCACCCCACCACCACCGAACGCCAGCCCAGTGCCAAACATGCCACCGACCTGTCCAGCAATCCCCATCCCTCGCCGGAATAATCCCTTTCCGGCTCCTTTGAATGCCTCAATCCGCTGCGCTTTTTGTATCTGGGCATTCAGTTTCTGCTGTTCCGCCCCGGTCTTCCGGATCTCCCTGGAGACTTCGCTATAACGGCGTTTCAAATCCCCCAGACTTTCGCCCGCCAGTTTCGCACGCTTAATTTCGGCAGCCAGTTTAGTCTGGTCCTTTGTCAGCCGTTCTGAGCGTTTCCCGACATCTTTCAGGCACTGTTGCAAGCCCTCAGCCGAACGCTGCCATGAACTGTCCAGGTTGCCGCCAAACGTGATAACGGCTTTAAGATTCTGGCCTATTCCGCCCACGATTCATCATCTCCAGTTCATCAGTGAGAAAATCAGAGAAAGTACTGAACGGCATATCCAGATAGTCCGACATCGGAAAATACAGTCGCCGTCCCAGGAGTCTTATCGCCCGGAGGAGATGTCTTTCGGACGTTTCGCGGGCGGAAGCATAAAAACATTGAAGGCGTCCAGTAATTGCGCATAGTCTGCAGCCGTCAGTTGCCAGACATCCTTTTCACTGAGGTTGCACAACAGCGCAATCATCCGGGCTTCTTTTTCTTCTTCGTTGCCACGATCTTTTGCATGAGCAATACGGTCACGCACCAGCGGCTCACGCATCGTTACTTCGTCAAGGACAACGCCACCGTCGAGGGTGACAGGGGAAAATAGTCTGATAACACGGGTTTCACCGGGAAAAGGCATAATCACCTCCATGAAAAAACGGCCCGCAGGCCGTCAGTCAGTCGAAGAAAAGGGAAAATCAGAGACGAACTTTTGCTGCCAGTCCGGAAAGCAAATCGACACCATTCACGCGGCGGGAAAAACGCTCGGTATCAATGGCAAACAGCTCGCGCCCTTCCAGCGTCTGTCGGTAATAACTGACAGCAATATCGACCGTGATGGCATTTTCAGAAAGATTGTCCTTGCCCCGTGCATCCGGTGTAACGGCCTGAACAAATCCCTCAATTTCCTCAACGGTGCCGCGTGCAGTGCCGTTACCGAGATACCCCTGATAGGCAGTAAAACGGGAACGACTGCCACTGACAAAACCAAAGCTGGCCAGCATATCCGTATCCAGACCGTAAAATTTCACCTGACAGGTCAGCGCTTCCATCCCGTCATCAACGGGTGTTGGCGCATCCTGGGCACCCGTTCGCAGGTCTGTTTTCACGACAGTCAGCGACGGCGGCGTAAACTCATGCGCTCCTTGAATACGGATCCCTTGCCGGAAAAAGGTCCAGGCGCGTAGTGTATTTTTATCGCTCATGCTGCCAGCATCTCCTCAAGCGCATATTTGTTATTCACCCGAACGCGCAGGCTGATAAGTTCTGTCGGCGATTTCGGCCCAAAGTCATAGTTGATATACAGGACACCTGCCGCCATGCTCTCTGCTGAATTCAGTTCTTCGTCCAGCCAGGCACGACCGCCGAAGATGGCACCCAGCCCAACCAGTTGTCGCATGTAGGCATTGATGGTGCCGATAATGTCATCGGCATTTTCCCGATCCAGTGGACGGTCAACATACTCCAGCATGGTTTCCTGGATACTATCCTCGATAACATCTGCCGTGCGTCGCACGGATTCAAAGCGCCACTGCGGATCTGTTGCACACAGACGGTTTCCCCAGTGTTTAAAGCCCGCACGACGGATGATGGTGGACACGTTCTGCATATTGAGCAGGTTTGCATCGCAGTTTTCATCCCCGAGAATAAACTCGTCGATCTGCTCCACACCGAGGATATTGTTGATATCCTGATTCGATTTACTCCACCACCAGCCTTTTTCATAGTCAATCCGGGCCCGCAGACCAGCGGCAAACGCGGAGTACGGGCGATAAACCAACTGCCCTTCGGCATTACTGACCTGAACACGCGGACGCAACAGTTCGGTGCGGGCACCATAGGACTGACGGCGCTGGACCACATCCTGAAGCGAAGCACCGGAAGCACAATCAACATAAGCCACAGCGCGTAATTTTCCGGCCACAGTTTCCAGTGCCTTACCAACCGCATCATCTTCACTGAATCCCGGTGCAATCACGATACGCGGCTGATACGTGGTAACGGATTTTGCTGATGACAGAAGCCCAATTCCTTTCAAAACTGCGGCGCGTTTTTTCGCTTCGTCAGTTTCATCAGCCACCCGCACCACTACCGTCAGCGCATTACGTTGATCGTTGATGTCCGTTAGTGCCTGTTTGAGTGTCCCACTATCACCCAGTCGGTTAATCAATGCGGTGCCAGCCACAGCCACTGGCGTATTCAACGGAAAAGGCTCATCTTCGCCCCCTTCCAGTTTTACACTGAACGGGGCCACCAGACCGTCACCACTACCTTCGGCCTCCACTTTGCCCCCATCCAGCACATTGACGACACTGGCCACATCAGTGGGTCGGGCCGTTATCACGCCATGTTCATCACACCCCAGAATCACTGTTAGTTTCCGCTCAGAATCATCCCAAGAGGCCGATGTGTTAACGGCCTGCGGACTCTCCGTTTCCGGTACCGCTGCCACTGCATCCACCTGGATAATATTGCCAGCCTTGCCCGCGACCTTTGCTCTGAAATTCAGGACATTATCCAGAATCGGTGTCCCGGTAGTGACAGTTGCTGCACTCCCGGCAGAGGCATCCGGCGCAGTCCCCACCAGACCAATAATGGCGGTCTGGATCGTTGTAACCGCCACGCTTCCCGAGGTCAGTTCGATTGTTTCAACACCATGTAACTGAGACATGTTTTTCTCCAGGCATAAAAAAACCTGCCGCAGCAGGTCACATTTTCTGATTAGGTTTCTTCGTGGTCCCGCCACTGTCTCCGGGGTGGTCGTGGGTATTAAATGTTTGCCGGATCCCACTCATGCTGCCGGTTTTATCCGTAATCTCCTGCGAGGCACCAATGTTGCCCTTCACGATTGTGTCAGCATTAATCTGAGTTTTCCCCTGTACAGTCAGGGTATCCGTGACTTCAACCGGGCCATCCAGTGTTCCTTTCCCCACAATTTTGTAAGAGCCACCACTCGTCAGCGCGATCGTCAGGGCATGCGCCGCCCTGTCATAACGAATCTCGGTTCCGTCGCTGTATCGGGTGATGTGCTCACTGTCACTACCTTCCGGTACGGGCAGTTTTCCCGTGTTCCAGCCGGGGAAAACACGCCCGTTATTTAACTCACCGGCCTCCGACAACACCGTCACAGCATCACCGACGGCATAAGGATTTGAGTCAGCTCGGTTTGCTCCGGAAAAGCCCTGACATAACGGTAGCCAGGTGGTGACGATGTCCCCGAGATCAACCCGGCATTTGGGGATGCCGTCATGCCGAACAGAATGAATCACACCGCGCCGTACCAGATTCGCCAGCCTACGCTGTAAATCCCCCGCAATATCACTCATCAGTACTCGCCTCCCAGATAAGGTGGTAGTCATCCACATGCTGACGCCCCGTATCCGGTACAGCGCCCAGCCACACCTGATTCAGCGGCATACCGGTTCTGGCGAACGGATCCACGCCGAAAGCCGCACTCTGGGTAAACGACACCCGCCACACCAGATAGTCATCCATACGCGGATCAAATTCGTCGCGCTCCGCAGTAGTGAATACGGCGGGTGAAATGTGTGTCAGGCCAAACTGCTGCCCGTCAATCCACTGTGTAATATCTGCCGCCGCTGTTCGCAGGAAGATTTCCGGGCAACTGAGACCGGACGCGGCATCGACCACCACAAAAAGATCACACGAAAGTTCAACATTGAGTTGCCCCTCGTTGCCGCCGTTCTGCTCCCAGCTGTTAATGGTGAAATACACGGCGGGTGTCACCAGCCCGGTGAAACGAGGGATATTTTTTTCAGGATAGGCTCCAGCGTCGCGTACCCACGTTATCTTTTTCAGCGTACTGGTAACTGCCTCGTGGTATCGCGCCAGAGATAAAGGTTCAGCCATTGTGACGACCTCATACAGATACCCGGGCTTTCACACGCCCTCGGATATCCATTTCAAAATGGTGCATGAAAATTTCCATCGCCTCGGCAAAGGCGTTGTCTTCTATGTAATTCAGCATCGGTTCGTAAATATCCACCTCCGCTTCCCGGGTACGGCGGGTATGCGGATCACGAATGACCACCGTTCGTCGGTTCTCACGTTTTGAGCGGGCGACTTCCCCGTTTTCGAAGATCAGTGCCGAAAGCAGGCTGCCTTTAGGCGTAAACCCGGCATTTTTCGTCTGTCGCCGCGCTTTGATAAAGCGCCCCGTAGATTTATCCCGCTGGGTATGGTGCGGACGTAACCGTCCGTTAATACGCCCTTTCAGGTCTTTCACCTTAATGGCGTTGAGACCGAACCAGAGCCTGAAGTTATCCAGTCGGGAACCTCTGTCGAGGCGAAAAAAGAGCAGACGACGACGCACCAGTCCGATACTTCGCGGGGCCAGCCCGTCTTTCAGATCAGCCAGCGTTTTTTTGCGCAGTGTCGCAGCGGTTCGCCTGAGCGCCCGGGAGTAAGCCGCCCGAAACTGTTTTTGTGTGGCACCGATACTGTCCGCAATCTGCCAGATAGCATCCACATCAATATCGACAGGTAAATCCCGTCGCAGTCTGGATCCTCGCGCCATATCAGCTCCATTGTTCAATCGGCGGCTGGACGTTTCCCGGTGCGCCATAGGCCAGCGTGACACGGGTACGTCCGGCTTCGTTCACACCGACATGTGTCACCCGGTAACGAACATTGTTCACCACAACCTCATCATGCTTTGACAACCCGGCAATATCCGCCGTCATGGCACTGAAGGCCGGGGCGTGATTGCTGATTTCCCCACCGCCCGGTACGTTGACCGGTGCATCCGGCGTTTCAAAAATTACATTCACCGGACGGCATTCATTACCGATGTGAAGCACTGCCGGACATGCTTCAGCAAAGAGTCTCGTTATGCGGGCATCTGCCCGCATCAGCCGTTCATGAAAGTTGCGCATCAGTAACCCAGGCGAACACACACGGTGGCGTCGCTGGTCTCTGCGGCTGCCCATACGGTGCCCACCAGCGCATTACCTGATTCTGTTGCTGTTAACGTGGCAGTATCAGACTTGAGATATACCCGTTTACCCTGCGTCAGTTCCTCGGCCTCTTTGGGTAATGCAAAAATCCCCGTGGTATGCAGTACACCAGTGCTCCCCTGCGAAATATCCGCATGAGCCACCCCGACCAGATTGTCTTTGACGACCAGTTCCCCGGATGCGACGGTTTTTCCGCTGTCGTTCACCCACTCAACGGTCGTTCCGTCCTGAACATAGTTTTTTGACATTTTCACCTCCGGTATAGGCGACACCCAGCGGTGTCACCTGAATAAAAAAAACCGCCTGATGCGGCGGTGAATTACTGTTTTTTAACTTTGACCATGCCGCGCCAGTCAAGCGGCGCCACCCCGGCATCGATGCGAACCTTGAATGCCGCCCCATCAACGGTAAAGCCCTGCTGCTGTTCCAGATACGGGGTATCAATACCGTCAAGGTAAGCCACTTCGATCGTGTCACGGCCTTGTTCTGCCACCAGGTAATAATCGGTCGGGCTGCTGTCATCCAGACGAGCTTCTGACAGAACGGTGGCAAAGTTCTGGATCGGGTTGACGATCCCACTGTTGGCATCTGCCCCCGGCACGCTGGCAGACTTAATTAACTGATTCGCTCGCGATTCAATGGCGACAGGTGTCAGCATAAAGGCCGGACGAATGTTCAGGCGGCGGCTGCCAGATTTTTGCAGCAACATGGCCTTGCGCCCCGCATCCAGCCCTTCAACGGACAGGTCTGCGGTCACAAGGTTGCAGTGATCGGCATGGAAAAGCGGCTTACCGTCGGCCATTTTCGGGTTGCTGGTCAGCACGGCCCAGACAAGATCGCCCACCGTAGTACGCGCTGCGGCCCCCATAGCCATCGGAATACGGGTCAACATATCCAGGTCATCGTTGATGATGGTCTGGCGGTCAATACTGAACAGCTCGCCATACGTGGCCAGCGCGATGGGTTCACCGCGATCTTTAAGGGTCACATACTTATATTCAGCACCCGGATGCACCTGTCGCAGTGTCGGAAAGGCTTCCAGCCCCACACGATGCGCAGTTTTAAAATCTGACAGCGTACCTTTGCGGGTCCATTGATCAAAGGTTTCACTGGCGCTGTCCCAGCCCTGCAGCGCCGCTTTATGGGCCACATCCATCAGGATATTGCCAAAATCACTGCTACTGTGGGTGAATGCCAGCCCCACCATTGCCATCGGCGCGGAATGCCCGGAAATACCGATGCCGCGATCAACCAATGATGCACGTGCCAGTTCGCGCAACGTATAGCCGTTATAAGCATTGTCTTTTTCTGCTTCGACATACCCGGCCCGGGCCATCACTGACGCACGGATGGAATCGCCCACCAGATTGCCATTGCCCGCATAAATGTGTGCTGCTCCCGGCCCTGCACAGGGCGTGGTGCCCGCCGCCAGCGCCTGCAGCAGTCGGTCACGCGCCTTTTCAGCCGAGCAGGTGAAATCGCTCAGACACTCCGCTTTCAGCGAGGCAAATGTCGGAAATGCGTCAAACACGGCAGAGACAGCACTTACACGCTCCGCATTGGCGACCTGCATCTGCTGCTGCAACTGAGTGGCTAGTGCCGCAATATCGACTGAACCAGGCTGCGATGCGGCCTGAGGCATCTGCGGTGCCGGAGGCTGAATATCCAGCTGTGGAGTGGCCAGTGTTTCTGCACGCGGAGCAAAAAGAGCGTTAACCTGTTTTGGCATATTCTGGTAATCCTTCAGTTTATTTTGATTCACACAAGCCGCAGCCTGTAATTCAGGTTCAAGGGAATCTGCAAAGCCTTTTTCCACGGCCTCAGCGCCGCTGAGCCAGGTTTCCGCTTTCAGCATTGCTTCCAGCTCCTCTTGTCCCAGCCCAGTTTTGTTCATGTAGGCCGACAGCATCAGTGCCTCATTGCGATCCAGCCAGTCTGCATAATCACGCATATCATCGGAATCTCCGGAGATCCCGCCCCAGGGCTTGTGCACCATGATCCAGGCGTTTTCCGGCATATGTACCGTTGCCCCTGGAAGGCAGACAATCATTGAAGCCATGCTGGCGGCAACACCATCCACCCAGATATCCACCTTCGCTTTCAGGCGTGACAACGTGTTAAAGATGGCGAAGCCCTGCATCACATCACCACCCGGACTGTGGATATGCAGATCAATGGTGCTGGCCTCAAACACCCCCGCGTCCTTACAGTCGGCAACAAACTGCTGCGCAGTGATACCCCACCCACCAATCACGTCATAGAGGAAAATTTCCACCCGTCCGGTCGCCTGCGCACGGATTTCGTACCAGCATTGACCGTTTGCGGCATCGACCCCCGCAAGGCTGGCGCGGGGATTAATCATCATCCCGCGACGGGGCGGGTTTATCATTTGCTGCATCAGGGAGCACTCCTTTATCGTTGGCGGCGTCGGAATCGAACACCAGCCCGTTTTGTCGGTTAAATTCGGTTTCACGCATACGCTGGCGTTTGACCTCCTGCGGCGACTGCCCACGGGCACGGATCCACTCAGCTTCCGTTCCGGCACCACCACGCAAAATGGCCCTCCATGCTGCGGCCTCTTTGACGGGATCAATCCACGGCATTACCGGGCCAAGATAGGTCGCATTAAAAAGTGTGGTTTTGTCTATATCAGGAGGGATATCCATATTAAGCAGCGCCATCGCCAGCCAGGCGCGGTACACCGGACGGCTGAACTGCCCCACAAACCATTGCTGCAGGACGTTATAGCCTTCGTAACTTTCCACCAGTTCCTGGCGCTGCGCGCTGTAGGTCCCGTTATAGTCACGGGCAATACTGGAATAGCTGCCGCGACTCCCGGCGGCGACCGCCCGCAACTGCCCATTGCGAAACTCATGGAGATGAACGTTCGGGCGGTTTGACTCAACCATGCCAAGATCTTCACCCGGCCCCAGGTCGTCAAAAATCATGCCCGGCGCAATATCAAAGTGACGGTACTTTTGCTCTGAGGGTTTCCAGTCTTCATATGCCGGAAAACTGGCGGCATCACCGCGTTTAATATAGAAGCCCAGCGCAGCAGCAATGCGGGCCGCCACACGTTCGCTCTCCTCGTAATCCTTTATATCGCCCAGACGACGGATCACCCCATGAAGCAGGCTTACACCGCGTAACTGGTGAAGGCGCTTACGCAGGGCAATGTGCAACATGTTCTCTGCCGAAACAGTTTTCAATTCAGCGCTGAAGCGCGTCATATTGGCCGGATGATATTTGTAAACCCGGTAACCAACAGGGCGGCCCCAGTCGTTGACGATAATCCCCTGGCGGATCTGCTGCCCCGATATGCTGTTCAGATTAAGCGGAACAAAATCAGCCTCCAGCAGTTCCAGTGAAAACGGAACACTGCTTGCGTGTGTCAGTCCGGCAACGGGGCCACGCACCAGCTGCGCGAAAATCTCTCCGTCACGCAGTGCTGAACGCAGCGCCAGTCGCTCGGCTTCCGGACGGGTCAGCATCCCCGTCACCTCCGGACGAACCGACCATTCGGACCAAAGTGCTGATATTTTTGCCGCAAATTCTTCATGCAGCTTACCGTCCAGGCCGAGCGGTTGCGGTTCCACCTGGATCCCCTGGGCACCAATGACCCGTTCTTCCAGCTTATCCAGCAGGCCGATCACAATGTCATGGTCTTGATCCAGTGCCCGCGCCTGCTCTCGCAGAGACACGCCAGCAACACCCACCACAGTATCTGCCGAGCGACTCTCACGTTTTGTTTTGTTCACTCTGGAGGGATGCGCTGCCTCATACGCCCGAAGAAGCATCTTGTTTCTGGCGCGCGAAACAGCCCACCCTGGCGCAATAGCGCCAAGTGCCCTGTCGAAAATGCCCATGGATGACCTTATAAAAAGTTAGCGAGTTTGAAGGTGTTGCTGCGACCATTGACGGCCTGCCAGCGTTTTTCCCAGTATTCAAGCTCTTTACGAAGTGCGACGGGATCATGATTGGTAATGGCACGACCATTCACGCCAGTAAAAGACACGCTTTTCCCGTCAAGAGAATCACGGTAAGCCTGTCGAACCGTAACCAACATCTGCTGGATTTCAGATTTCGTCATAGCCACCCTCCGTTGCCACTGACACCCAGCCAGCCGCCAGAAAGTGGGCTGGCCTGCTCAGTAACGGCAACCGGAGATGAACGAGCGGGTATCGTTTTTTTCACTACCATCTCCCCGGGGCGTTCCCCGTCAATAATGTCCGGATTCGTGTCCTGAGATGCCGCCCAGGCTGGCGGTTGCTCCCAGTCACGGATTTTTTCGTAACCACGCAGAATGGCAACAGCGTGGGCATAGCAGAACAGGTCGAATGCTTCGTTGTTCCCTTTACCTGGCTTGCGCCATTTTCCGTCGCTTCCCCGCTCCTCATACGTCAACTCCTCGTAAAACCACTCCCCGAGCCAGTCGGGAAAATGGATATACCCGGCTCCTGGAGTTTCACGCTCCAGGTTATTGCTGAGTTGATCTTTGAGCAGGTCAGTCTGCAACAGATATACCGGTACTTCGCCACGGGCATCAGCCCGGCGATCGCTTCGTCCGGTATTGTCAGGGTGTGTTCTGGTGATCAGTTTCTGGCGTCGGGTGCTGTCCCCCTTTATCAGATAAACCCGTTTCCCCAGGCCATCGCGGCGGCATTTGCGCCAGAATTTATACGCGTTATCCGTCACGCCATCCTCACCACCGCTGTCGACTGCCATAGCCAGCACAGGCATTCGCCGGAATGGATTTGACTGGAGAGGATACGTTTTTTCCAGCACATCCATGATCAACAGCTGCCAGTCCTCAGGGTAAGAGCCAGGGTGAACCGGAAGCGCCTCGCCATTTTCATCACAGCGCAGGGACTGACGAATGTTATAGCGATCCACTAACCAGCGTTCGCCGTTCTCACCATAACCGATTATCTGTACTACAAAACGGCGTTTCTTCCCGCCCTGCACATCCACCGATGCCAGCAGAAAACGCACCTTTGGCGGCACCAGGCGTTTACCGTAGTCCTCCGCCCGCTGCATCAGCACATCGGCCCGTCGCTGTTCGGTTGCTGCACGCGGAAGATAAGGCAGGCCCCAGTCAGTGTTGATCACCGTTTTCAGTGTTTCTTCACTGCCCGTGGTTTCATAGTCCTGTTCTGCCGTCAGTAACTTGTAAACCAGTTGTGCCCAGGTCTGGTAAGCCGCAGCGGGCCCCTCCATCCAGAATGATGCAATTCGGGAACGTCGAGCATCACCCGTAATACTCCCTGTTTTATCAATTAGCTGACCTTCACGAAGCCAGACACCACGTCCGTTAAGCTCCCGTTTTTTATCAGCGGTGATCACCCCGTTACAGTGCGGGCAGACGATATGCGCAGCTTCACTGGCTTTAACCGGATCGGCAATCTCCCGGTAACCTGTCATCGCCTCCATAGCTGGTTGAAAGTAATCCCCACAATGCGGACATGGCCAGTACCAGCGACGGCGATCGCCGCGATTATATAAAGCCAGGATTCCGGTGGTGGGTGGCGCTTCATGAGGTGATTTTCGCCGCCATTTGGTATTGGTGATTTCCCGACCAGGCGAACTCTCCACCAGCGTCATGCCCGCAGACATAAAGGTGGTGGTGCGCTTTGAGGCCAGCGAGAAGCCATCGCCTTCCCCGTCAATATCTTCCGGAAATCTGTCGTAATCCGTCAGCGCCACGCATTTGAAATCTGAGGATGACATGATGTTAACGGAGGGCCAGCCAATCTTGAGGTAGTTCCCTGCAAGAAACGTCCGGTCATGGACGTTGTTATCGTTACGCGACGGGCTCAGCCTGCATGCCACTTCCGGGCTGACGCGAAATGTCCTGGCCAGACGTTTTTTGGAGTGTTCACGCGCTTTTTCTTCTGTCATCTGGACGATAAGCATATCCGACGGATCACACACCACGTTGTACACCACCCAGCCATCAATCAGGCCAATCGTCTTACCCGTTCGCGCTGGACCAACAAATATGACAGCATCATATTCGCGTGACGCCAGGCAGTTCATCGGCTCCACGACATAGGGGGCAAGATGCGGATCCCATTCAACGGAGTTACCAACACCCACCGGAACGCGCATATATTTATGCACGGCCTCGGCAACAGGCATCCGACGCGGTGCCTTTATGATCCCGGCGGTATTCTTTCTGACCTCTGCCGCCGTGGCCTGTCGCATGGCTTACTCCTCTTCTGTCGAACTGTCCTCCTGTTCCGGCGTATCTGCCTGCTCAACCTTCAGGGCTATCTGATCCCGCAGGTCATCAATAACCTTTTGAACCCTGACGACGGCTGATGGTGTCATTGCGCAGTCACGCTCAAGAATATCCGGCAGAGTTTCCAACACCTGAACAACCGCTTTTGCCATCGAGGCAAATTCCCGACTGACTTCTGAGGTCGGGATAAGCTCTCCGGTCTCCTGCTGAAACTTGAGGCGCTCACGCTCAGACTGAAACCACGCCTTACGATCCGGCGGCGTCATTTTGTCAACGGCAACCGGCTCCAGCGTCGGCGTCCTGCCCAGTAATTCCCTGAGAATATCCAGAACCGAATAAAGCTTGAGGCGGGAGTTACTTCCGGGGGCAGGCTCAATATTGTTCAGTCTGCTGGCGACGGTCTGACGATGCAGATCGGTCAGTGCCGCCAGCTGATTAATGTTGAGGCGAAGATTTTTCAGTTCGTTATCCATGATGATGAACAATATTTAACCAAATCGACATCATGAATAATTTCATATTTGAAATATCAACAAGTTAATAGAAAGATGATGATGCCGATAAAATACAAAAAACCAGCCGTTTTCCGCGTGTCCACGTCCCCTCGGTGTTTCAAATTCCCGGGAGGACCCACACAAACAAGGTGAACTATTATTTAGAAGCCAAAAGCCCAGCACCTTTGTTTATTGCAGAAGCGAGGGCTTCAGCCAACAACTCTGATGGAATACCTGGCAATCGCGCAGCCCAAAATGCCCGAGTCCTCACCCAGTCCATTTCTCCTGTAAGTTGTGCTGTAATAGCCCCATGCAGTTCTTTGATAAGAGCAGCCTTATCCTCTTCTATTTTGTACAAAGAGTTGTTCACAATCATATTCAATATTGGCAAATTAAGTGATGTTCGTAGATGAGTGTCATGTATAGCTATGAGGACAAAGTAAATGAAATGGATGCCCAGAGGTAGTAAAGGCCAGCGCCTGGTGCAGCAAACAGCCCGACATCAACGAAAGTCATCCGCAAAAACATCAGATGTAATATCTACAGTTGCTGTTCTGCTGGCTTTGATCATATTTATAATCGCTATGGCGAGTTGAGGTTTTATTACCCTTACACTGATAGCGGCCTGTAGTTGTTACTCCACTATAGTGCTGTGCCATGTATTAGTACATAAAACCGCCCACATGAACTGACTCCTAATGATGGGCGGTTTACAGTGATAATTACTTAGTAGTTGATACGTCGCCGTTCAACCTGTTGAATAGTATGTTTCTCATTTCACCCGAATCAATCGGATCAAGGTTCATCCAGGTAAGGCTTTGACGACTGGTTGTAATATCATATTCAGAGAACACACCATGAATATCGCCCTTATCTAAGGAGTATAGAATCGCTATTGATTGCTCAGAGCAGCTATGAGGCTTACAACCAGATAAGGCAAGATACTTAACCCCGCCAATTGTTATTTCATTTGCCGGGCTGCTAGTGCCGCCATTCTTTACCCATGAAGGTAGATTTCTTTTGCCAATCAGATCGTGATAAGCTTTTCCGGTTTCTTTGCCTTGCACAAAATCGAAAAGATATGGATTACCTTCTGCACTGGCAATCAGAGGCAGCAAAGCCAAGGCGGTAATCGCTAGTTTCTTTTTCATATCGTTTCCCTCACTCCTTTAAAGAACAACGACACAATATCTTTTTTTTATTAGCTTGTCAGGAGCTCCCGCAAATTATCTTAAAACTCGAGCCATACTTATTTTTCATGAAAATTGTTGTTTGACTCTCTCACTGAATCGTAAATCAATTCGCACGCCATTCCTGCTGTGTAGCGTTCATCAGCGATTCCAGCATACCGTTTAGCTTCTGCTGCAATATCTCCGAGCATGTCGGCAAACATTCCGGCGGTGGCGTCGGTTGTTTTGCTTCTGACGGTAGTGGCAAGATCTGCGGTGTGTTTTGCGGCGTCCAGGCGGGTGGCAAGTTTTGTGGCTTCAGTGCGCAGCTGACTAACAGTGGCAGACAAGCTAGCAGCAGTGGCAGCAGCCCTCGCTGCTTTTTCTTGTGCATCTTTTACAACCTCATCACGGGCGATAACCCGCCCCTGCTCAATCATGCGGACGGCAGTTTGCACGTTGGCCACGCGGGAGTATTCCTCTTTATCACGGTCAGCCCATTTCTTTTGCCAGAACCGATCACTCCATGTGTTTCCAGCGATAAACGCACCGACTACCAGCAACAGAACGGCAACGAATTTATTCACTGGTCTATCCCCCAGCACGTCAGCGCGCTTTCCTGATCCCGACGAATTACCTGACCATAACAGCCATTTTTCTGGCCTTTGGTTAACCTGCAATCACGACCACCATCTTTAATCCACCAGCGGATCGCCTCGCATGCACCTCTACGGTCGCCAGCATTGATGCGCTTGTAGAATGTGGAAGGAAAACATTTACCGGGTCCAATATTGTACGGACAGAATGATGCGATCCCTGCTTTCTGCGGTTCGGTCAGTGGAACTTTAATATTTCGCTCCACCCATGCCAGCGCCTTGTTTCGTTCTATAGCATTTATCTGGTCACATTTAGCCTGAGTCAGTTTCATTCCCTGCACTACCGGCTTGCCGTCTACCATCGTTGCACCACGGCAAATAGTCCAGATACCAGAGCCGTCTTTGTAAGCCGTCAGGCTGTTACCTTCTTTCTCATCAAGGAACTGATCGAGAATTTGTTGTGCCGATGCCCCTGCGAGGATGAGGCCAACAACAGCTGCGCTTAACTTATTTCTCAGCGCCGGGGACATAACCATTGAGACGATCCTCCCTTTCTTTGCGTCGGTAATACCAGTTCACAACGCAGGTGATAACAGTGCAGGCAATACCAACGATAATCGCCCAATCACTCAGGCTTAAATCCGTTATTCTGTCTGCCAACATCCCGGACACCTCTTTTGTTGTAACAGCGTATGCCTTCGACGAGACACCGCATCCTGTTAGCGTGGTTCCTGTTCCATATGAAAGTCTGCTGTATATAGTGCTCATTCTGGCCATAGCCTCACCTCCGATTGTTCGGATGGCGCTGTGATTGAAGGAGGTCAGGCTTCACGGGATGGATTTATCAACAAAGCACGTAGTGGATGATTCCCGTGAGCCTGAAATAAAAAAGGCCGCCATATGGCAGCCTCAAAATGAATAAGGTTGTTTACATTGGTGGAGTAAGAGGACCTTCGAGAACCTCAGCCTCACCGTTATGGCAAATGTCATCGCCTCTGGTCAGATGCCAGACGCCTGTGATCGTTTTCCCCGTTTCAAGGTCATCTACAGTGTCATTCGTGTAATACGCTACCTGTACAACACCTACATGCTGAATCCAGTAATACCCTTCCTTCATACAAACCTCCACAAGGCTAAACCGATAGTATAAATCGAAGCAAAAAAAACTGCGGTGCAAGAAGCCACAACTCAAACCCCACTGCATATGATGCTCATTCTGGTCATAGCCTCATCTCCGATAGTTCGGATGGCGATGTGTGTAACTGAAAGGGAGCAGGCATCCGGGCTCTTTTGGAAAAAATAAGCTTGGAGTTGAATCCCGGTGCCTGAAATAAGAAACCCGCTCGAGTAATCGGGTCAGAAAAAGTCTTTTATGCTAGTAAAATCATGGCATGTTGTCTGAGTCCTCAGCGCACAGATCATCACAATCCAGGCGCATTGCAACATCCTCCCAGACGCTATTACCTACACTTAGAGAGGCTCTTCACAAACATGCCCAAAGGGCGATTTTACGGGTACAATCTCAATCCAATAACTGATATCTGTATCAATCAAACAATAAATTAAAGATATTTTCGACAAATTAGTGTAATGTGAACGTTCATTAACTCAGGAAAAAGCCTATGTCAGAACGTAAAGACTCTAAATCACGCCGTAATTATCTTGTCAAATGCGCCTGCCCGAACTGCACCCAACATTCTGAACACAGTTTTTCGAGAGTACAAAAAGGTGCTCTTTTAATCTGCCCTCATTGTAATAAAGTATTCCAGACAACCCTCAACGCTGCATAATAAAATTTAACGTTTCTATCCCGCACATAATAGCCACAACTATTATGTGAGATTATCTTGTTAAAGATAATAAAAAACCCGCTGAATGCGGGTTTAATGTTTTCATATTTAATTAATTTCAATTGTGACTTTTCGGAACAGTCGCTCCCTTACGCACGTTTTGTAAGGCCAGCCGCCAGCTTCTGCTGGTTCGACTATATCGAGCAGCAAGTTGCACGTCACAACAACGGTCAGCATACTTTCTCCTTCAGGAGATATGATGAAATATGCTCACCGTTATCATGAAATGCCGGGTCAGTAAGAATTTGATTCAACTGACCCAACAATACATCCATTATTTCTGTCAATATGACTACTCAGGCATTAGCCTTCTTCGTTATCGCATAGAGACAAATTTTTGGATTTTTACTCTGTGGTAACTACGTTAGCAGCAACCGGACCTTTAGCACCATTCTCAATAGAGAATGTTACTTTTTGTCCTTCAAACAGGGTGCGATAATTATCACTCTGGATAGCAGAGAAATGGACAAACACATCTTTGCTGCCATCAACAGGAGAAATAAATCCGAAACCCTTATCAGCATTAAACCATTTTACTAAACCAGTCATCTTGTTAGACATATTTTTATTCCTTAATTTGAGCCTTTCGGCATAGATGGTTTTATTACAGAAACTACTTCGTGCTTAGTGGAGAGACTCAAAGAAGGGATAAATATATAATACCTGAAATGAGAACTGCTTTAATAAACTACCTTGTATACGTCTGTTCTTCAAACCGACGCAATCATTAACGCATGGGCATACATATTAATCAATGTTTATTTTAGCCGTCCAGGTCCCCTTACAGCCAGGAAGTATTTCTGGCGTTATTTTTAAGCACGTGTATAGTGCACCGTGTTTTCACCATTAAGGAATTTGTTTGTCCCGTAAAATGACAGGAATTGTCAAAACCTTTGACTGCAAAAGCGGTAAAGGTCTTATCACCCCCTCCGATGGCCGCATAGACGTACAGCTTCACATTTCAGCACTAAGCCTCCGCGATTCAGAAGCACTCATTCCCGGATTACGCGTTGAGTTTTGTCGAATAAATGGCCTTCGTGGTCCTTCGGCAGCGAACGTTTATCTCTCATGACTTGAAATGTCGCCTTTACTTTTGGTAATCATAAGACAGAGCTTCAGAACAAGGAGAGTTTACATGAATCAGACTGTCTATCTCAGCGACTGGCTGACTGGTCTTAAGAGCTTATGCAGTACTATAGCAATGACCATACTGCTATTTATTTAGCCTAAAGATCATCGCGTACTGAGGCCCCTATCTGATAACAGGGGCAAAATATAAAAGACTCAACGCATTGCTTTTGCATCCAGAATGTTGATATGAACGCTTATCCTGAATGCCATAATCAGGCATGACGTTCCGCCATCCCCGCCATACATCAGCGCGACCTTTGCCAACATCTCACATTCGCTAGTAAGCAATTGTTTTCAATGAGTAAGAACAGCTGCATAACAACTACTCTTAACACCTTACATCAAAAAATGCGGACCGCACTAGTGCTTTTTTTATGGTTTTCTACACAAACAATCGGATCCATCTCCAGCCGGAGATCCAGCATAGACAAACACCCCTCGACGAATCCTTCTGCTAATTGCATTTCTATCCGGATCTGTTTTTCACACTTCTTATGTCGCTTCGCCATACCCCTCTTGGACACTCTGAGAACGTAATGTGCCACTAACAGTTCATAATCGTAATGACTCCTCTTACGAAGCCTGGCTAGGCAACTTTCAATAATCAGTCCATCATCATCACAACATTGAGGGCGAGCTTTGCTTGTATAAGGCAATAGACCTTTAAAGCCAGCTGCAATTGAGGAGTAGTCAATGCGATTTGAATCACTCGCAGCCCAGGCTCCCCATAAATCTAAAACCTTCTGTATATCACGCATTATTCTTCCCCACTTACGCCAGCACGCCAATTGCCAGCGCACGATCGATAAAACGAAATATCAGCTCCAGTTGGGAGCCATACTTCTCTTCAAACACCACGGTATCCGCATGTAGCTCGTCGTGATGCTTTCTGCACAAAGGCAACACAAAGAGATCATGCGCTTTTGTTCCCATACCTCCCTGACCGTGGCCTATCAGGTGGTGAGGATCATCTGCGGGTTTTCCACAACATGCACACGGCTGCGTCTTAACCCAACGAGTGTATTTCTCATTAACCCAACGGTGACGTTTTGGACGTAACATGAATGATTCAGGCGACTCCGGATCAACTTTTAATGCCAGTACCCTGCTGGCTTTATCCTGGATAATGTTGGTGGCCGGAACTGATGGCACTATGTCGCTTTCACGGGTGACCGACTGAATCACCGGTGTTGGCATTCTCAGCGCCTTACGGGCAGCGCTTTCTGGCAAAACATCAGTCAGGTCATTACGAACCAGCCACCAACACAGCTCTGGAAACGTAACGGCATGGTGGTCATCAAAACCAAGATCCTGGCGCACAACGGACAGCACCCAACGAGCGCAATTATCCGAAGCGATTGCCGCCAGCCTTTCCGTGTACTGCTCGCGTAAAAGGTTGTCACAATGCCAGCACAGGCGGATTGCACCAGGCACATGTCGCATCGTTGTCATATGCTCACTGTGCCAGTCAGAGTATTGCCACTGGCATGCCTTTTCTCGAAGTAGCCAGCTCTCAAAACTTTCCATACCACCAGCACGACGAATTACCGACTCATTACGGAAAACATCGCCAACTACAGGATCATCCACTAACGGTTGCGATACCGCAGGAACGGCACCGCTGGCAAAGGATGAATAGCGTTCCGGCTCAGGCTCAAGCAGGACACGCCCCTGCATAAACAAGGGCATCAGTTTTGAACCCGGCCTGAATAATACGATCCCCATTCGAGGGGCAATTTCAGGGGTCAGTAACGCTCTCACAATCACCTCAATGAACGGTATCGATTAGCTTCAGCAGCTCAGGGAATCTGGATTCGAAGAAATGCGGCTGCGTCTCGCGCGGGTTTACCGGACTGGTGATGTTCTTGCCGAACATGCAGCCCTTCGCCGTCAGTGACCAGAATTTTTTAATACCGTTGATTCCTGTGCGGCTGTCACGCTCACGGTGTTCAACGATCCCCAGCTTCGCCAACTGGTGATATGCCTGATTAGCTGTCATTCGGATGCCATACTGTTTCAGCAATGCACTCAAAGATAAGGTTGGACGGCTGGAGCCATCCAGCGCGCCTGTTGGGGCATCAATAGCGTACTGAGGCGCCAGGTTCGGCAAGCCAACTGCTTCCTGGAGTTTCTGACACGCCCCCAACACCGAAGAGTTGGACAGGTTTAATTCTTTGCGCATGAATCCCAGCAGAATTACTCCCGCCTGCATCTTATCGGCAGCCATACCCGATAATTTGTCTGGTGTGCGGGTTACCTGGTCAAATGTACGGATAACTTTCAAATGGAAAGACGGACTGATCCACATTGCATAAGCAAAAACCAATTCACGGGAAACATAAGTCCCCTGTCCAAAACCACCACGGATAGTTTCCACACAACCGATGCTCATATCTGAGCAACGGTCAATTTCCATACAAAGCTCTCGGGTGGAATCCATCCGCAGGAAGTTGGACGGTTTATGGCGTTCTTCACCACCAGCAGCCCGATGTAAATCATTCAGGCAATAGCGCCCATGAACATCGCGGCGAACTTCAATACCATCAATGACCATCAAATGATTCATGCTTCGTTTCTCCTCTTACTCAGGCGGCTGCACCCGCCTTTATTTCGTACTTGTTGATGGTGATCTCAACTTTCCCCTTCGGGATAACCGGCCCCCACTCCACCAGCATCCTTTTCACCTGGCTGTCGTCTTCCCACACGCCCGCATGGGTCAATGCGTCAAACAGCGCCTTGTTATAGTTGTCCAAATCACGGATCCGGTTGTCCGGAGGAAACAATACGATCTCTACTGATGCTGGCACCGCCGTTGGTTTCGGCAGTCGTCGTAGCTGTTCAATGATTGCTGCACACACCTCGCTCTGAAATCTACGCCCCGCCGCACTGATCAGGCTTTTCCCTGCAAACGGCCCTTTATTGGGATGCCGCCAGTAAGTGTTCACGCTGGGAGGAAATGGCAGGATTAGTTTCACACCCGTATCCCCCGTTCACGCAGATAGAAAATCGCCCGTAATCTTGCATTCTCTTCACCAGCAAGCAGCGCCTGGAGTAACTCAACTGCCTCACTGTCCGTGCTGGCTGCATTAATTCTGATGCCCCGCGCTATTCCCCGGTTAATAGTGATAACCCCCTTTCTCTCCAGCGCACGAAGATGCCCCGTAATCGTGTTTACTGAACGGCAGCCCAACGTGGTTGCAAGTTCCTGGTTGGTCGGTGGAAAACCATACTGCTTTTGCCAGGAAATCAGCATGTCCAACACTTCCTGCTGACGATCGGTTAACTTAGTCATTCGGCCCCACGTAATTACCCGCTAAAAACCACCCTTCCTCAGTCATATGCACCTTTTTGCTACGGCGAAGGCAACGGGCACGGCATCGTAGAAACTCTTCTCTTTCAGAACAGACCCAGCTTTCCCGAAAGGCTTCCAGCCAGATCGTTGCAGCGCGTTGGTACAGGCCTTTGCTTTCTAGCGATTGGGCCTTGCGTACCAGTTCCCGCACCACTTTCGGCTCTCCTGAACCAACGTATCCAGGCTGTGTCACGGCTGATTCAGCTAATGCGAGGAAAGCGGATAAATCATCGTGAGAGCCAAAGTGTCTGTAGACCATACCGCTTCGATGAAATGCAACACGCCCATGTTGACGTAACTTACCTGTAGTGCTGATTACCGCCATTCGCGGATAGCTGGCAAAAACCTCTGCAATTGCGCCGGAAGTTACCCCCGGATTTTTTGTAATGAATTCCTGAATTTCCCGAAGAAGACTCATCCTCACCCCCTGAACCCTGCCGGGACTTGGCTGTAATCCACGCTGTCATAGTTGGCTTTGAAAAACGGATCTTCGCGGTGTTCGCTGCGCGCAACGTTGGCTGGCGACAGACGCAGGGATAACTCGTCCCATTTTTCCCGCAGCTTAGACGGGCTGAGAACGTTCCGGCACCAGAACGGGTCGCGGCTGACCCTGCTGTACATCTCGCAGATTTGTTTGTGAGTACGCCCGTCCTGAACGCACATCAGGCGGATTTCGTTTGCCCAGGCTGTCCAGTTTGGTTCTTTCGGACGAACCAATTCGCCGTCACTCTCGGCGGCCTGTTCGTACAGGGCGATGATTTTTTTCCAGAGCCACTGCGCACAGGTCAAATCAGCCTGCGTTCCCCACTGGCGCTTTTTGGGGCTGAACACAACGGCATCCGGATGGCGAGTTAAAAAATCCTGTTCGGCCTTCAGCGGGTCCGGTTGCGAAGCGTCCGGACGAGAAGAGGTTTTACTCTCCTGTGTAATCTCTTGAGTATTCTCTGTGTAATCTCCTGTATGAAAGTTCGTGGGATCACCGCAGACTTGTTCGGTGGATTGCCCCACTCTTGTTTGCGGTGGTTCCGCATTCTTGTTTGCGGCATCACCGCAATCTGGTTTGCGGGACTGCACTAATCCAGATTGCGGCGTTTCCACATTCTGGAGGTTCCGCATTCTGGTTTTACCCCGGCATGCTTTCTCCCCAGTTCTCACTGTCTCCAGTAGCAAAGCTTCAAGCCGTTTTGTGTTAATGCGGTAATGCATGGTAGCGGGTACGCCCCGACGCTCTTCTTCAAGAACACCGAGCGCAACCAGACGTTTACGCGCAGTCTCCTGCTCATCACGTGTCAATGCAGTTTCGTTAGCAATGTCCGCCTGGGTTTTATACATCCAGCCGCCGTCCATACGGTTATGCCAGTAGACAAGCTGAGAAAGAAATACTGCTGCCACAGGCCCTGACTTCACCTTTCCTGCTTTCAATTTGGCAAACGAAGGGTTGTACGCTATTGGGCGATCAAGTAACTGAATCAATGTGTTCATGCTCGTACTCTATTTCTCTGAACTTACGCTGAAACTGTTCGAGTGGACTAAAGCACTCATGCTCGTAACCTTCGCGGAGATAGATGCCCCTTCGTGTTTCTGGCTCCCAACGGATAACCCTGACTGGGACGCCGTAGTTATCTTTGAACCATCGGTTAAGTTCTCGCATATGCGTTTCGCCCTCCGCTGGAACACACCCACAATTGCGATGGCTCTACTGTGGTTACAGGGAATCCACCGACCTGATACCATGCGTTCATACCGAAACATGATGTAACCCGGTACAGGGAATGCACGTAGTTGCGGTATGCGGTTACTTACCGTTAAACTGTTCACGCGTTAGTTTCTCCACAGTTACGACACGCCACGTCGCCCAGAGCTGCACACTCGTGGGCGTCATTACTTTCAGGGGTACAAAAAATCTTGTAGACCAGCGTGGCGTGTTCCTGCAGCTTCGTAATAGCCCGGAAAAGCTCATCGTTGATGGCTATCCGTTCATGAAGTTCCACCACCCCATCTTCGATTGCTAAACGTATTTGCTTTGAGTAGCTTCCAACCTGCTCGATGGCTTCCAGCAGACGCTGGTTGATATCAGCGTTCTCCACTTCCTCAACTTCCGGAAGTGATACAAAGACACCATTCGCAGATTGCGCTACAGCATCAGCAATATGGTGAGTACCACCAGCACGTTGTAAAACCATTGCCCAACCAAGTGGGAAGATCTGATCGCCATCTGCGCGGAGGCGATTAAAGAGCGCGTTCTCTGTTACATCCAGCCAGTCAGCAGCTTCTGCATATCCCCCTGGCAGCGCCGCGATAGTTTTCCTGACAGCCTTCACATACCACTCAGGCTGTTTTTCTACTTTCCAGTGATGTTTACCCACGGCTCACCTCCTGTTCTTGTGGTTTCAGCTCACTCTGGTTTTGGCTAGATTGAAAACGAGCTGGGTAGAGAATCTGCATTTCGCTAATTTCCCCCTTAAAAAAATTGGCGAGACGTTCCGCGAGATCGATAGATGGGACCTGCTCCAGTCTCTCAATGCGGCTTAACGTCGCCTGATTGACATGAACACACTCAGCTACATGCTGTAATGTAAAACCATGCGCCTTACGCACATTTCGTAATGGTGATTGCATACACCCTCCAATTGTTGCGCCATTCGCATGTTATTTTACGCAAGTAAATTGCGCAAGTTGATTTGCTTAACTCGCAATAAAGAAATGTAATAAACGCATGAGCATAGGAAACCGAGTTAGACAACTTCGCCAAGCGAAGAACATGAAAATTGCCGACCTAGCTGAAGCCATTGGTGTGGATTCGGCAAATATCTCACGCCTTGAAACAGGTAAGCAGAAGCAATTTACCGAGCAAGCCCTGGGCAATATAGCCAAGAGCTTAGATGTTGAAATTGCTGATCTCTTTACCTCTGAGCTCAAAAATAATACTGTATGTAAAAACAGTGTTAGTGAGGGTAATGAGCAGGTGAAGGATGTATTCCGTATTGAATTGCTGGATGTCAGTGCCAGTGCGGGAAATGGCCTTATCCAAGGTGGTGATGTCATTGATGTGATTCATGCTATCGAATACAGAACTGATAATGCTTTATCGATGTTTGGCGGCCGGCCTGCCAATCACATTAAAGTCATCAACGTTCGTGGGGACAGTATGTGTCCAACCATTGAGCCTGGAGATTTGATCTTCGTTGATGTCAGCATCAATCAGTTCGATGGTGATGGTATCTATGTCTTTGGTTTTGACGACAAAATATACGTTAAACGACTGCAAATGATCCCAGACAAACTGTTGGTAATTTCTGATAACCAGATTTATCGTGAATGGGGAATCACCAGCGAAAATGAACACCGATTCATGGTCTTTGGAAAGGTCTTAATCAGTCAGTCGCAAACCCTAAAGCGACACAATTAAGCCAGCATACTCTTCATCAGCCACCAATAGGTGGCTTTTTTTTACTCTGTAAATTGCATATCTCGCAATATTCGCACTTGCATATTACGCAATTTCATATTATCTTTCCCCACAGACAAACGAACAGGCGAAACGCCAAAGAAACTTTGGTTGTAACACGGCGTATGGCACATGCGTCGTTAGCGGTCTGGCAACGTTAAAGGGGCAAACCTCCCCTATCTCGGCGAACAAGTCAGGTAGCCGGAATGTGCAAGCCAATGAGGGTACGTATAGGGCGCCTAACCAGCGTGGCGATTCGGTTTGACGCCTGGGAAGAGACCAGGATGCAACGATGAGAGCATTTATGGCTCCGCAACAAATGTGGTGCCTTAACTGGCTAAGTGCTCTCAGCGTTGTGGTAATCCGCGAAATGGCGCGGCGGTAAGTATGGCCGGGTTACGCTTTCCCGAGTTGAGGACACCGGATTGTCAGGTTGACCATACGCCTGAGTGGCAATCCCGCCACAACTCCCATTGCTTTGGCGGTACCAGTTTTTTCCTTAGTCCTTTCTGGTACCGCCCTTTTTACAAAACAGAGAAAAGTATCCCCGGATGACGGGGTCATAACCCGATCCATCCTGATAGTTGTGGCCACTGATGCTCTTCTCTGTTTTGTGGAGAAACTAACCGACCTTGCAGGGTCGATATGCAGAGACTGAACAGTTAGTGAAGTAACAAGGTGATCGCATATGCTTCAAATGTTAACTCTTGAAGAATGGGCCTCTGAAAAATACAGAAGTAATCCTCCAAGTGTGTCCACATTGCGTCGTTATGCTAAGCAGAATTTATTTTGCCCACCGGCCATGAAACAAGGTCGGTTATGGCGAGTGCGTGAGGATGCCGAGTTAGTTGGAGAGCTGGTAACGCCAGTAATTAAGAAAAATGACTCATTAATTTTGCAACGGATTTTGAGTGATGGCAGCCAGACCGCGTAAAAATAATGTTTCGGTCCCTAACTTATATCCACTTTATAGTCGGAAGGTAAATAAAGTCTATTGGCGGTATAAGCATCCAATAACAGGGAAATTCCATGCTTTGGGAACAAACGAAGCTGAAGCTATCGCTATTGCCACTGAAGCCAATACGCGCCTGGCTGAACAAAGAACCCGGCAGATTCTGGCCATCAGTGACAGGATCGCAACCAGCAAAGGAAAAGCGATCACAACGTCAACCTGGTTAGATCGCTATCAAGCGATCCAGGATGACAGGCTCAAAAGTGGTGATATAAGACTCAATACCTATAAGCAAAAAGCCAAACCAGTATCCTTGCTCAGGGAACTGTAAATAGACCCGTTTTAGTTCCAGGCATTTTTTGAGATCCCGGCCAAATGATTGTGTTGCCGATATTCCTCCGGCGTCATA
>NZ_JAFDOE010000008.1 GCF_018342065.1 Citrobacter sp. FP75
CCATGCGAGAGTAGGGAACTGCCAGGCATCAAATAAGTGAAGAAGCCCATCCTGCCGGATGGGCTTTTTTGCGTCTGCATTTTGGGGCATGCACTGCCGGATGGCGATGTAAACACCTTCTCCAGCCTACGGCTATCGTCCTACCCACTGCGTAACAAACTTTGCAATTTGCTGTATATCATTGATATCTAACAATGGGGCATCCACAGTGAGCGGGACATCACTGGCAACCGCGATAACATACTCATCCATCGCCAGCTCTTCAGGCGCGTGCCCGCAACCCTCGCGAAAAAGCAGGATCTTCGCGACAGGTTCGTGTTTAAAACCCTCCACCAGTACCAGATCCAGCGTTGAAGTATTCATTCGGCTCACCAGGTATGCTAAATCCAGCTCAGGCTCTTCCGGTGTTTCCGTCATCAACGCCCAGCGTTGCTGGCTGGCGACCAGCGTTTGTGCTGCTCCAGCTTTACGTAACTCATAGCTATCCTTGCCAGGTTTATCGACGTCCATATTGTGGTGGGTATGTTTAATTAATCCTGGGCGAATCCCTCTGGCACACAGTTCCGGGATCAGTTTTTTGAGCAGTGTGGTTTTTCCTGTGCCGCTCCATGCGGCAATACCGAGCAATGGGATCATGATTTATCCTGCCATTTGGCTAATTCTTCCGGCGTGTTCACGTTCACAAACGCATCTTTATGATCGCTAAAATCGACGGCGTGTCCGCCTGCCTGGCGCATAAAGACCATCACCCGTCGTTCGCCAGCCTGAAGATAGTCCTGCAGCAACGGCTGCATGGCTCTGTTCATCAGCGCAATGGTCGGGTGATCTCGTTCTCCATCATGCACCCACACCACTGGCGCATTTTTGCGCTGTTCTGCCAGTCGTGCGACCAGATTATGTGGGATATAAGGCATATCGCAGGGGCAGAATAAAAACCAGTCTCCTGCCTGCTGCAAAAATACCGACAGCATTCCAGCCAGCGGGCCCGGGAAATCAGCTAATGAATCGGGGATCACTTTCAGGCCGCTTTGCTGGTAAATATCCTGATGGCGATTGGCGTTAACCACTACGGTCTCGACCTGTAAGGCGAGAGCATCGGCGACATGCCGCCATAAAGGCTTACCGTCCAGCTCAAGCAGTCCTTTATCTGCTCCCCCCATCCGCCTGGCCTTACCGCCTGCCAGAACAACCCCTGTAATTGCACTATCCAGAATCACTGATATCGCCTCTTTTAATGTGGGATTGACCCTGCTAACGTATCTGTATTAAGCGTAAGGAGCACAACCATGAAATGTAAACGTCTGAATGAAGTTATTGAACTCCTCCAGCCAGCCTGGCAGAAAGAACCCGATCTTAACCTGATGCAATTTTTACAGAAACTGGCGAAAGAGTCAGGTTTTGACGGTGAACTGGCGGATTTAACTGATGACATTCTGATCTATCACCTGAAAATGCGTGACTCAGCGAAAGATGCGGTGATCCCAGGCATTCAGAAAGATTATGAAGAAGACTTTAAAACCGCACTACTGCGCGCACGTGGCGTAATTAAAGAGTAAAAGCTTGTAATCGCCGCCACCGAACGCGCTGCGAAATGATATCCTGAATCATTCGTAGTAATTTCCGGATGATGGGATGAATAACAACGCTTTTAATTTCCAGACGCTACACCCGGATACCATCATGGATGCGCTGTTTGAACAGGGGATCCGGGTGGATTCCGGGCTTACCCCGCTCAACAGCTATGAAAACCGTGTCTACCAATTCCAGGACGAAGATCGTCAACGCTTTGTCGTAAAGTTTTACCGTCCTGAGCGTTGGTCCGCCGATCAAATACAGGAAGAACATCAGTTTGCACTGGAGTTGGTGCGTGATGATGTGCCGGTTGCAGCGCCGATTGTGTTTAATGGCCAGACGTTATTGGGGCATCAGGGATTCCACTATGCAATATTCCCAAGTGTCGGGGGACGCCAGTTTGAAGCCGACAATATCGATCAAATGGAGTCGGTTGGCCGCTATCTGGGACGTTTGCACCAAACCGGGCGTAAGCAGCTTTTCGCTTTTCGACCGACCATTGACCTTGAAGAGTATCTGGTTGAACCGCGTAAACTTTTCGACAGTGCGCAGATTATTCCATCAGGGCAAAAGGCGGCTTTCCTGAAAGCAACAGATGCGCTTATCGCCGCGGTTACCGAACGCTGGCATACTCGTTTTGATCCCCTGCGCCTGCACGGTGACTGTCATGCCGGAAATATTCTCTGGCGCGATGGTCCGATGTTTGTCGATTTAGATGATGCCCGCAATGGCCCGGCCATTCAGGATTTATGGATGCTGCTTAATGGTGACAAAGCTGAACAACGTATGCAGCTTGAAACCATTATCGAAGCTTATGAAGAGTTTACTGAATTCGACATCGCTGAAATAGGACTCATTGAACCTTTACGCGCCATGCGTTTAGTTTATTATCTTGCCTGGTTGATTCGACGTTGGGCCGACCCTGCGTTCCCAAAAAACTTCCCGTGGTTAACCGGAGAAGATTACTGGCATCGTCAGACTGCGACCTTTATTGAGCAGGCAAAAATTCTGCAAGAACCCCCCTTGCAATTAACGCCAATGTATTAATCGGAGAGATTTGAACATGAAAAAAATATGGCTGGCGCTGGCTGGTATGGTTTTAGCTTTTAGCGCATCGGCAGCGCAGTTCCAGGATGGAAAGCAGTACATCACACTGGAAAAGCCTATTGCGGGTGAACCGCAGGTGTTGGAGTTCTTCTCCTTCTATTGCCCGCATTGCTACCAGTTTGAAGAAGTACTTCACGTGTCTGATAACGTGAAGAAAAAACTGCCGGAAGGCATCAAGATGACTAAATACCACGTTGAGTTTTTGGGACCTCTGGGTAAAGATCTGACCCAGGCGTGGGCTGTTGCTATGGCACTAGGGGTTGAAGATAAAGTTACGGTACCGTTGTTTGAAGCGGTACAGAAAACCCAGACCGTTCAGACTACCGCTGATATCCGTAAAGTATTTGTCGATGCGGGTATTAAAGGTGAAGATTATGATGCGGCATGGAATAGCTTTGTGGTGAAATCTCTTGTCGCGCAGCAAGAAAAAGCGGCAGCCGATCTGCAATTGCAGGGCGTTCCGGCGATGTTTGTTAATGGCAAATATCAGGTGAATCCGCAGGGCATGGATACCAGCAGCATGGATATCTTTGTACAGCAGTATGCTGATACCGTGAAATATCTGGTAGGTCAGAAGTAAACGAGAAAGCCGGTCAGAGACCGGCTTTTTTAGTTGAGGCTTTAAACGCATCTATTTGCGTATCTTTCTCGCCCCACAACATATTCAGCCACAGCTGAAATCGACGCTTAAACCCTTTATCGTTAACGTAATCACCGTGCAGTTCCTCTTTAACCGGTTCCAGATTCACCCGTACGACAATGCGCGTCAGCTTACCGCTCAGCATATCGTAGAAAGGATGACTGCTGTTTTCCGGATAACACAGCGTGACGTTCAGCAACTTATCAAACTGCGACCCTAAGACATTCAGCGCCATCGCAATACCGGCAGCTTTGGGCGGCAGCAGATTTTTATAAGGTGACCGGGTCTGCTGGCGTTTCTCCTGGGTGAACCGTGAACCTTCGACAAAATTAACGATAGTTGTCGGATGCACACGAAACTTCTCACAAGAAAGACGCGTCGTTTCCACATCTTTGCCACGTCGTTCAGGGTGGCGGAGTAAATAACCCCGTGAATAGCGCTTCATAAATGGCATATCCAGCGCCCAACACGCCAGGCCAATAAAGGGCACCCAGGCTAACTGCTGCTTAAGGAAGTATTTATTCATCGGGATGTGCTTACGAAACAGAACGCAGAGCACAACGATGTCGGCCCAGCTGTAGTGATTACAGATGAGCAGATACCAGTTTTTCTTGCTAAGACCTTCCAGTCCTTCAACATCCCACTTTAGCCGTGGATTAAGGTGCAGCAGTAGCGCCAGACCTTCACACCAGCAGTACATCATGAAATTACAGAACACGGAAACCTTGCGCCAGACGAAAGGTATGGGCAAAAGGAGTTTTACAATCCCGGCCAGGATGATCGGCACAGAACATAAAATCGTGACCAATATGGTCAATACGATACTCAGCAACAGCGTTATCGCGGCGAGTATTCTCGTCATAATTAAATTATTCAAAAGGTTAGCCATAGATAGTGCGCTAAAAGGGCGCAAGGGACTGATTTTATCAGAAAACGGACCAAATGATGGATCTTCGCTGAATAGAAAAAAAGGTAATATCTATCCACATCCCGATATAAGCCGGAAAGATGATATAAAATTCTGCGGCGTTAAATAATGCAATGAAAAATAAGGTAAATTACCATGATGTATAAATTATCTTGTGGCATAAAAAGGGTTGAAAATTATTTATTCACAAACTTATCCACAACTCACTTTGCGAACACCCCAGAAGATCTGCAAAAGTTTTTCGACAAATGCCGTGAAAAACTCATGTTTTCATCCTGTCTGTGGCATCCTTTACCCATAATCTGATAAACAGGCACGGACATTATGGTTCAGATCCCAGAAAACCCACTTATCCTTGTAGATGGCTCATCTTATTTGTATCGCGCATACCATGCGTTTCCACCGCTGACCAATAGCGCAGGAGAGCCTACTGGCGCGATGTACGGTGTCCTCAACATGCTGCGTAGCTTGATTTTGCAATATAAGCCGACGCATGCGGCGGTGGTATTCGACGCCAAGGGTAAAACCTTCCGTGATGAATTATTCGAACACTACAAATCGCATCGTCCGCCCATGCCAGACGACCTACGTGCGCAGATTGAACCTCTACACGCCATGGTAAAAGCAATGGGGTTACCGCTGCTGGCTGTCTCAGGTGTGGAAGCGGACGACGTTATCGGTACGCTGGCGCGTGAAGCGGAGAGTGTCGGCCGTCCGGTGCTAATCAGTACCGGTGATAAAGACATGGCTCAGCTGGTGACGCCGAATATTACTCTCATCAACACGATGACCAATACGATCCTCGGCCCGGATGAGGTGGTGAATAAGTACGGCGTGCCGCCGGAACTGATTATCGACTTCCTGGCGCTGATGGGGGACTCCTCCGATAACATTCCAGGTGTGCCAGGCGTGGGCGAAAAGACGGCGCAGGCGTTACTTCAGGGTTTGGGAGGGCTGGACACGCTCTATGCTGAATCAGACAAAATAGCAGGCCTGACGTTCCGTGGTGCAAAAACCATGGCCGGCAAGCTCGAGCAGAATAAAGAGGTGGCATACCTCTCTTATAAGCTGGCAACCATCAAAACAGATGTCGAGCTGGAATTAGCCTGCGAGCAGCTGGAAGTACGAGAACCCGCAGCAGACGAGCTGTTAAGTCTGTTCAAACAATATGAGTTCAAGCGTTGGGTTACTGATGTTGAAGCCGGAAAATGGCTGCAGGCGAAAGGAACGAAACCGGCGGCAAAACCACAGGAAACCATCGTCATTGATGAAACGCCTGAGGAACCTGCTACCGTTATCTCGTACGATAACTATGTGACGATTCTGGACGAAGTGACGCTGGAAGCGTGGATTGCGAAGCTGAAAAAAGCGCCGGTCTTTGCCTTCGATACAGAAACGGACAGCCTGGATAACATCTCTGCGAATCTGGTGGGGCTCTCGTTCGCCATTGAACCAGGCGTAGCTGCGTATGTCCCTGTCGCGCATGACTATCTGGATGCTCCCGATCAGATTTCCCGCGACCGTGCGCTGGCTCTGTTGAAGCCGCTGCTGGAAGATGAAAAAGCGCATAAAGTTGGGCAAAACCTGAAGTATGATCGCGGTATCCTGGCAAACTACGGTATTGAATTGCGCGGTATCGTCTTTGATACCATGCTCGAATCCTACATTCTCAACAGCGTCGCCGGGCGACACGATATGGACAGCCTCTCTGACCGCTGGCTGAATCATAAAACCATCACCTTTGAAGAGATCGCCGGGAAAGGCAAAAACCAGCTGACCTTTAACCAGATTGCACTGGAAGAAGCCGGTCGTTATGCAGCGGAAGACGCCGACGTCACGCTACAGCTGCATCTGAAAATGTGGCCAGAGCTGCAAAAACATAAAGGGCCGCTAAACGTCTTCGAGAATATCGATATGCCGCTGGTCCCGGTCCTGTCCCGCATAGAGCGTAACGGTGTCAAAATCGATCCTGCCGTATTGCACAAGCATTCAGCAGAGCTGACGCTGCGTTTGAACGAGCTGGAGCAAAAAGCGCACGAGATAGCCGGGGAAGCGTTTAACCTCTCCTCAACCAAGCAGTTGCAAACCATTCTGTTTGAAAAGCAGGGCATTAAACCGCTGAAGAAAACGCCAGGTGGTGCACCATCAACATCGGAAGAAGTGCTGGAAGAGTTAGCGCTGGATTATCCGCTGCCGAAGGTGATTCTGGAATATCGTGGGTTGGCAAAATTGAAGTCTACCTATACGGATAAGCTTCCGTTGATGATCAACCCCAAAACCGGACGCGTGCACACCTCTTATCATCAGGCTGTCACGGCGACCGGGCGTTTGTCCTCTACCGATCCTAACCTGCAAAATATTCCGGTGCGTAATGAAGAAGGACGCCGTATCCGCCAGGCGTTTATCGCGCCAGAAGACTACGTGATTGTCTCGGCGGACTACTCGCAAATTGAACTGCGCATTATGGCGCACCTCTCGCGTGATAAAGGGCTGCTTACCGCCTTTGCCGAAGGGAAAGACATTCACCGCGCAACGGCCGCAGAAGTCTTTGGTTTACCGCTTGATTCCGTAACCAGTGAACAGCGCCGCAGCGCGAAGGCTATTAACTTTGGTCTGATCTACGGCATGAGCGCCTTCGGTCTTGCGCGCCAGTTGAATATTCCTCGCAAAGAAGCGCAGAAGTATATGGATCTCTACTTTGAGCGCTACCCTGGTGTTCTGGAATATATGGAACGCACGCGTGCGCAGGCAAAAGAGCAAGGGTATGTTGAAACCCTGGAAGGGCGTCGCCTCTATTTACCGGATATTAAATCCAGTAATGGTGCGCGTCGTGCCGGAGCTGAGCGCGCGGCAATTAACGCCCCGATGCAGGGCACTGCTGCAGATATTATCAAACGCGCCATGATTGCTGTGGATGGATGGTTACAAACCGAGCAGCCTCGCGTGCGCATGATCATGCAGGTGCACGATGAACTGGTGTTTGAAGTGCACAAAGATGACCTGGAAAGCGTCTCGAAAAAGATCCATCAGTTGATGGAGAACGGAACGCGGATTGATGTGCCGTTGCTGGTGGAAGTCGGAAGCGGCGAAAACTGGGATCTGGCGCACTAGTGGTTTGCTGAATAACGCGCTCTTTTCGTAACTAAGCAACATAAGCGAGCACTTTTTGTGATGACCATTAGAATTCCCTATGTCGGGAATGAAAAAAAATTACAAAAAGTGCTTTCTGAGCTGCTTAAAAAAGAGTAAAGTTATTCGCGTAGGGTACAGAGGTAAGATGTTCTATCTTTCAGACCTTTTACTTCACGTAATCGGATTTGGCTGAATATTTTAGCCGCCCCAGTCAGTAATGACTGGGGCGTTTTTTATTGTGCGAAAGAAAGATTTCGCACATGCTGTAGACCGGATAAGACGCGCAGCGTCGCCATCCGGCATATCAGTGGATTACTCCCCGTCCTGCGCCTCTTCAATCGGTGCCAGTTCACTAAACCAGCTATCCAGTTTCTGACGCAGTTTATCCACGCCCAGCTTTTTCAGCGATGAGAATGCTTCTACCTGCACATCGCCATTAAACGCCAGCACGGCTTCACGCACCATATTTAGCTGCGCTTTGCGCGCACCGCTGGCCAGTTTGTCCGCTTTGGTCAGTAATACCAGTACCTGAACGTTGCTCTCAACTGCCCACAGGATCATCTGCTGATCGAGATCTTTCAGAGGATGGCGAATATCCATCAGTATGACCAAACCTTGCAGACTCTGGCGTTTTTCCAGGTACTCAGCCAGTGCGCGCTGCCATTTGCGCTTCATCTCTTCCGGTACTTCTGCATACCCGTATCCCGGTAAGTCAACCAGACGCTTACCGTCAACCACTTCAAACAAGTTGATGAGCTGAGTACGGCCCGGCGTTTTAGACGTACGCGCCAGACCCTTTTGATTTGTCAGGGTATTCAGTGCACTGGATTTGCCTGCGTTGGAACGGCCAGCAAAAGCCACTTCAATTCCCGTATCGGAAGGTAAATGGCGAATATCAGGCGCACTCATCACAAAATGCGTCTGTTGATAATTCAAGTTAGTCAACGTGGTCGTCTCCATCAATCAAGGCTTTGCAGCGATTATACCTGAACACCAGCAAAAGGCGGATTTTTCGACGCGCGGGTTATGTAAGTTAAAACCACGTGCTTTGTGAGACATTGCCGATAGTATTTATGCGAGATGAGAGAGTGAATATCAATACATGTTAAATAAATCATAGAGTTATAATTGAGTAGTATTCTGAAAAGCCGAAACTGTTAAGTCGGCTACTTGTGCGTGTAACCCAAAAGAGTAAAGTAGCGTCCATAGCGAGGGAGCTAACAGGATACACGACTCAGGATGAGGGTCAGGAGCGCCAGGAGGCGAAGACACAGGATTGTCAGGAAGACAAACGTCCGGAGACGTTAGTAAAAGGAAATGGAAACAACACGGAATGTTTCTGGCTAAGGGAAAAACAGGGTGTGTTGATAGCCGACATGGATTGTAGGGCCCGTTAAGGGTTGAGAGTCAGGAAAAAAGGCGGCAGATTACTCTGTCGCCTTTTTTCTTTATTTCTGCTAGATTCCGGCGCAAATATATACTGAATAAAAACAGCCAAAGACGAATCATTATGAAATCAACTTCTACACCACGCGGTAAAGGTCCTGCAAAAGCGCGTCGTAAAACACGCGAAGAAATTAACCTGGAAGCTCGCGACCGTAAGCGCCAGAAAAAACACCGTGGTCTTGCGGCAGGTAGTCGTGCGGCCGGCAGCGACGGCGCATCAGGTGGCGGAAACCAAAATAAGCACAAAGATCCTCGTATTGGCAGTAAAACTCCCATTGCATTGGGTGTGACCGAAAAGGTCACCAAACAGCACAAACCGAAGAGTGAGAAACCTATGCTTTCACCGCAGGCTGAGTTGGATTTACTGGAAACGGATGAGCGCCTGGATGCGCTGCTGGAACGTCTTGAAGCTGGAGAGGCTCTGAGCGCTGAAGATCAGGCCTGGGTGGATGCCAAGCTGGATCGCATTGATGAGCTGATGCAGAAACTGGGTCTCTCTTACGATGATGACGAAGACATCGATGAAGAGGATGAAAAACAGGAAGACATGATGCGCCTGCTGAAGGGTGGCAACTAACGGTTTTGTACCGTGGGTCTTCCCGTCCTGCTTATAACCCTTCCGGTTATATGTTATCTGGTGTGGTTATTCGTTAAACTACAGCGATTGTCGCGGCGCCAAAAGTGGCTGCGCAACCGGCTTATCACCCGCAGTGGAGGTAAGCCGGTACGCCGTACCCGCCAGAAACGCCATCGGAAGGAGTGAGTATGTCTGAGCAGTTAATCGACTGGGACCTGGCCCTGATCCAGAAATATAACTATTCCGGGCCACGATATACCTCGTACCCGACCGCGCTGGAGTTTTCCGCAGACTACGATGCCGAGGCATTTCTGCAAGCCGTAGCGCGTTACCCTGAACGTCCACTCTCTTTGTACGTCCATATCCCGTTCTGCCACAAACTGTGTTACTTCTGCGGCTGCAACAAAATTGTGACCCGTCAGCAGCATAAAGCCGATCAATACCTGGATGCCTTAGAACAAGAAATTATTCATCGTGCGCCGCTGTTTGCCGGTCGTCATGTCAGCCAGTTGCACTGGGGCGGCGGTACGCCAACCTATTTGAATAAAGCGCAAATCAGCCGCTTAATGACGCTGCTGCGTGATAACTTCGACTTTAACACGGATGCAGAAATCTCGATCGAAGTCGATCCGCGTGAAATCGAGCTGGATGTGCTCGATCATTTACGTGCTGAAGGCTTTAACCGCCTGAGCATGGGGGTGCAGGACTTCAACAAAGAAGTTCAGCGCCTGGTAAACCGTGAGCAGGATGAAGAGTTTATCTTTGCGCTGCTTAATCATGCACGTGAGATCGGTTTTACCTCCACGAATATTGACTTGATTTACGGTCTGCCAAAACAGACGCCGGAAAGCTTTGCCTTCACCCTGAAGCGTGTGGCTGAGCTGAACCCCGATCGCCTGAGCGTTTTTAACTATGCGCACCTGCCCACGCTTTTTGCCGCACAGCGTAAGATCAAAGATGCTGACCTGCCAAGCGCGCAACAGAAGCTGGATATTCTGCAGGAGACCATCTCTTCGCTGACCGAAACGGGCTATCAGTTCATCGGGATGGATCACTTTGCCCGTCCGGATGACGAGCTGGCGATTGCCCAGCGTGAGGGTGTTCTGCACCGTAATTTCCAGGGCTATACCACCCAGGGCGATACCGACCTGCTGGGCATGGGCGTTTCCGCCATCAGTATGATTGGTGACAACTACGCGCAAAACCAAAAAGAGCTGAAGCACTATTATCAGCAGGTGGACGAGCAGGGTAATGCGCTGTGGCGCGGAATTGCCCTGACCCGCGATGACTGTATTCGCCGGGATGTCATTAAGCTGCTGATCTGCAACTTCCGTCTCGACTACGCCGCTATAGAACAGCAGTGGGATCTAAGCTTTGCTGACTATTTTGCCGAAGACCTGAAACTGCTGGCGCCGCTGGCGAAAGATGGGCTGGTGGACGTGAGTGAGAAGGGGATTCAGGTGACGGCAAAAGGTCGTCTGCTGATCCGCAATATTTGCATGTGTTTTGATGCTTACCTGCGCCAGAAAGCGCGGATGCAGCAGTTCTCGCGGGTCATTTAGCGGTTCGCCGGATGGCGCTTCGCTTGTCCAGCCTACGGTGATGTAGATCCGGTAAGCGAAGCGCCACCGGGCGGTGCTTGTTCAGCTAAATAGCCCAACCAGTACCGCACACAGCACTGCGGCAACCGCAGTTTGTGGCGTATGGCTGTCAACCGAGCCGCTCGACAGCAGATTAATAATTGATTCCAGCATGATGGCTTCCCCCGTTTTCCGGGCACGATCATACTTAACTCATCGGAACAGTAAAGCTCAAAATAGCAGCACTTTGCGCTCAATTATCAATCTTTACACAGCGACAATCTCTCACTCCATACCGAGTTCTTTTAACTTACGCGTCAGGGTATTACGCCCCCAGCCGAGTAAGCGCGCCGCTTCCTGTTTATGGCCCTGAGTATGACGCAATGCGGTAGTTAACAGCGTGCGTTCCATTTCAGGCTGCGCTTCGGAGAGTAAGTTTTGATGACCGGAACGTAATGCCCGGTCAGCCCACTGTGCCAACAGGGTTGCCCAACTATCAGGCTGCATATGTGAAGGCGCGTCCGGAACGGTCGCTTCAAACAGTTCAGCCGGTAGGTCCTGAATCAGTACTTCCTGCCCGGCGGCCATCACGGTTAACCAGCGGCAGGTGTTCTCAAGTTGGCGAACGTTGCCCGGCCAGGCCAGACGCGTCAGCGCGGCCTCAGTTTCAGGGTGTAGCTGCTTGGCTTCCACTCCCAGTTCGTGAGCGGCTTCCTGCAAGAAATGACGCGCCAGGCGCGGGATGTCTTCCCGTCGCTCGCGCAGCGGCGGCAAATGGACGCGAATGACGTTCAGCCGGTGGAATAAGTCTTCGCGGAACTTGCCTTCCTGCACGCGCAGTTCCAGGTTCTGGTGCGTGGCCGCGATAATGCGCACGTCCACCTTCACTGGCGCATAGCCGCCGACGCGGTAAAACTGTCCGTCGGCTAACACACGCAATAATCGCGTTTGCACGTCCAGCGGCATATCACCAATTTCATCGAGAAACAGCGTGCCGCCATCAGCCTGTTCGAAACGTCCCTGACGAATGGTATTGGCACCGGTAAATGCGCCTTTCTCGTGACCAAACAGTTCAGATTCGATTAAATCCTTCGGAATAGCCGCCATGTTAAGGGCGATAAACGGCGATTTGGCGCGCGGGCTGTGACGGTGCAGAGCGTGAGCGACCAGCTCTTTACCGGTCCCGGACTCGCCGTTGATCAGGACGCTAATCGAAGAGCGGGAAAGCCGGCCAATAATGCGAAAGACATCCTGCATCGCGGGCGCTTCACCAATGATATCGGTGGTTGGGCCGTTGATCTGAATATTACGCGGCTGCTGCTGTTCCTGATAATGGCTAATGGCGCGCTCGACCAGCGCAACGGCCTCGTCAATATCAAACGGTTTGGGCAGATAATCAAACGCCCCTTGCTGGTAGGCGCTGACGGCGGCGTCCAGATCGGAGTGCGCTGTCATTATGATGACCGGAAGCATTGGATGGCGCTGTTTAATCTGTTTTAGCAGCGTCAGACCGTCCATCCCCGGCATGCGGATATCCGACAACAGCACGTCCGGCGTTTTGCTGGCGAGCGCGTCCAGTACCTCTTTTCCGCTTTCAAATGTGGTGCAGTTGAGTCCTGCCCCTGCGAGCGCACGTTCAAGCACCCAAC
The DNA here is from genome assembly GCF_018342065.1 of Citrobacter sp. FP75. Classification (GTDB taxonomy): domain Bacteria; phylum Pseudomonadota; class Gammaproteobacteria; order Enterobacterales; family Enterobacteriaceae; genus Citrobacter. The sequence continues at coordinate 12,632 of NZ_JAFDOE010000008.1, forward strand.
GGATGGAACTATCGTCATCAACGACCCAGACTATTCCTCGTTGCATAAACGTCACCTCTATTTCCTGATAGGCAGGTAAACCGAAAACTCGGTATGACCCGGCCAACTGGTAAATTCAATTTTGCCGGAATGTTGATCAATCAAATTACGGGCGATGGATAATCCCAGCCCGGTTCCCCCCTCGCGTCCGCTGACCATTGGGTAGAACAGCGTATCCTGCAAATGTGGAGGAATACCCGGACCGTTATCCTCAACGTCAATACGCGCCGCCAGGCGGTAACGCATGCCGTGCAGTGTGAGTTGAAACGCGGTGCGGGTGCGCAGAATAATCTCACCGCCTTCCGGTCCCAGTGCCTGGAGTGCATTACGCACGATATTCAGCAGAACCTGTTCTATCTGGTCGGGATCGTGCAGAATTTCTGGCAGACTTGGGTCGTAATCGCGGATTAGCGTGACGTTTTCCGGGAGCTCCATAGAAACCAGCGCCACGACGCGCTCTGCCACTTTATGAATACTTTCCGTGATATGCATTCCGGGCTGCTGCGGCCCCAGCAGGCGGTCGACCAGGTTACGCAGGCGGTCCGCCTGCTCAATAATAACCTGGGTATATTCCTTTAGTGCCGGGTCCGGGAGCGCTTTACTCAGTAGTTGCGCCGCACCGCGTAATCCACCCAATGGGTTTTTAATTTCATGCGCCAGACCGCGCACCAGATCGCGGGCGGCTATTTGCTGGGCATGCTGGAGCTGTTCCTGACTCAGACGGCGCTGGTTATCCATGGGTGCCATCTCCAGCAGGATCAGGCCATCAGGCAGCCTCTGTGCGGTCACAGAGAGGATATGCGAGTGGCTATCTATCACCAGCGTCACTTCGTTGTCTGTGAAGCCCTGGCCCGCTTCCAGGCTCTCTCGCATCAGCCCGATGTTTAATGAGAAATAACTCAGCAGTTCAGAAAGCGGCGTGCCGAAGAGTTTGCGAGAACTTTGGGCAAGCAGTTGCTGTGCCGCGGGATTGGCGTAATGCACCGCCAGCTCATCGTCGACAAGTAAAATGCTGTTAATTAACGAATTGAGGATCTGCCCAGCATCGGGCAGCGTGCCGGTTGCCATTCAGCAGTCTCCTGAAAAAGGTTGCACCAATTTAGTGCATTATAGCTTTTTACGCATAAAAAACGCGAGAAAGCAGGTTGTCAGTGGAGAAAAAAGCCCATCGTGTGATGGGCTACAGATGACTGGCAAACGCAGATGCCGGATGGCGTCCTATCATTCGCCATCGATCTCAAGCCTGCCTGAGCAGGCTAAAAGTTCCACGGCAACTCAAACGATTAAACGCTGTAGTACAGCTCAAACTCTACCGGGTGCGGCGTCATGCGCACGCGGTCATCTTCTTCGCGACGCAGCGTAATGTACGCATCGATCGCTTCATTGGTGAACACGCCGCCCGCAGTCAGGAACTCGCGGTCCAGATCCAGTTCGTTCAGTGCTTCTTCCAGAGAGCCAGCAACCTGTGGGATCTCTTTCGCTTCTTCCGGCGGCAGGTCGTACAGGTTTTTGTCCATTGCTTCACCTGGGTGGATCTTGTTCTTGATACCATCAAGACCGGCCATCAGCAGCGCAGCAAAGCACAGGTATGGGTTAGCAGCCGGGTCCGGGAAGCGCACTTCGATACGACGTGCTTTCGGTGACGCGACCACCGGGATACGGATGGAGGCAGAACGGTTACGGGCAGAGTAAGCCAGCATAACCGGTGCTTCGTAACCCGGGACCAGACGCTTGTAGGAGTTGGTGGTCGGGTTCGCCAGGGCGTTGATGGCTTTAGCGTGTTTGATAACGCCGCCGATGTAGAACAGCGCCTGCTCAGACAGACCTGCATATTTGTCACCGGAGAACAGGTTTACGCCATTCTTGGACAGGGACATGTGGCAGTGCATACCGGAACCGTTATCGCCGAACATCGGTTTTGGCATAAAGGTCGCGGTTTTACCGAAACGGTGTGCGACGTTGTGAACCACATATTTGTAGATCTGAATTTCGTCCGCTTTTTTGGTCATGGTGTTAAAGCGGGTGGCGATTTCGTTCTGACCCGCGGTCGCCACTTCGTGGTGATGCGCTTCAACAACCAGGCCCATCTCTTCCATGACCAGACACATGGTAGAACGGATGTCCTGTGAAGAATCGACCGGAGGAACCGGGAAGTAACCGCCTTTCACGCCAGGACGGTGACCTTTGTTTCCACCTTCGTATTTGGTGGAAGAGTTCCATGCGCCTTCGATGTCATCGATAGCCACGTGGGAACCGGAAATAGAGCTGCCGAAACGGATGTCGTCGAACAGGAAGAATTCTGGCTCTGGCCCGAACAGCACGGTGTCTGCAATGCCGGTAGCACGCAGGTATTCTTCAGCGCGTTTAGCGATAGAACGCGGGTCGCGGTCATAGCCCTGTAGCGTACCGGGTTCCAGGATATCGCAACGGATGATCAGGGTAGATTCTTCAAAGAACGGGTCAATGAGTGCAGTAGAAGCATCTGGCATCAAAACCATGTCTGATTCGTTAATGCCTTTCCAGCCACCGATTGAGGAGCCGTCAAACATTTTGCCTTCTTCAAAGAATTCGGCATTTACCTGATGAGCAGGAATCGTGACGTGCTGTTCTTTACCTTTAGTGTCAGTGAAGCGCAAATCAACAAACTTCACTTCGTGTTCGTTCAGCATCGTCAAAACGTGTTCAGCGGACATACTTACTCTCCCGGATTGGTCATTGTCGTCGTGGTAACGAGGTCTTCAATTCTGCAAAAATTGGCCGTGTCGCCGTAAAAAATATAAAGCGAAATCTGTGCCAACTTTTAAATTGCCCCCAAAAGGCGTTATCATGCGCACTATCGTGCAAAGGGGTTGCACCATGAAGGTTGTATTGCACCATTATAGTGCTTTAATGTGAACATTAAGCACCATATTGGTGCAATTAACATGAGATTATCCCTTTTAACGCTCCGTGAATGTGATCACAAAGAAACTCTGCAATACTTGTTTGCGGAGGATGTTTGTGATCCTGTTTTGTACTGCGATTAATCCGTGTACAATAACGCGCTATTTCTAAAATGCCTGAGGCAAAGTTGTGATCGAAAATTTGCGTAACATCGCCATCATCGCGCACGTAGACCATGGTAAAACCACCCTGGTAGACAAGCTGCTCCAACAATCCGGTACGTTCGACTCTCGTGCCGAAACCCAAGAGCGCGTGATGGACTCCAACGATTTGGAGAAAGAGCGTGGGATTACCATCCTCGCTAAAAACACCGCTATCAAGTGGAATGACTACCGTATCAACATCGTTGATACCCCGGGACACGCCGACTTCGGTGGCGAAGTTGAACGTGTAATGTCCATGGTAGACTCCGTACTGCTGGTGGTTGATGCAATGGACGGTCCGATGCCGCAGACGCGCTTCGTGACCAAAAAAGCCTTTGCTCATGGCCTGAAGCCAATTGTTGTTATCAACAAAGTTGACCGTCCTGGCGCGCGTCCTGACTGGGTTGTTGATCAGGTGTTCGACCTGTTCGTAAACCTCGACGCAACCGACGAACAGCTGGACTTCCCGATCGTTTACGCTTCAGCGCTGAACGGTATCGCAGGTCTGGATCACGAAGATATGGCGGAAGACATGACCCCGCTGTATCAGACTATCGTTGACCGTGTACCGGCTCCGAACGTTGACCTTGATGGCCCGCTGCAGATGCAAATCTCCCAGCTGGACTACAACAACTACGTTGGCGTTATCGGCATCGGTCGTATCAAACGCGGTAAAGTTAAACCGAACCAGCAGATCACTATCATTGATAGCGAAGGCAAAACTCGCAACGGTAAAGTCGGTAAAGTTCTGACCCATCTGGGTCTTGAGCGTATCGAGAGCGACGTTGCAGAAGCGGGCGACATCATTGCGATCACCGGTCTGGGCGAACTGAACATCTCCGACACCATCTGCGATCCGCAGAATGTTGAAGCGCTGCCGGCGCTGTCTGTTGATGAACCGACCGTTACCATGTTCTTCAACGTCAACACCTCTCCGTTCTGCGGTAAAGAAGGTAAGTACGTTACTTCTCGTCAGATCCTTGATCGCCTGAAAAAAGAACTGGTACACAACGTTGCGCTGCGCGTTGAAGAAACGCCGGATGCAGACGCATTCCGCGTGTCTGGCCGTGGTGAACTGCACCTGTCCGTTCTGATTGAAAACATGCGTCGTGAAGGTTTCGAGATGGCGGTTTCCCGTCCGAAAGTTATCTTCCGCGAAATCGATGGCCGTAAACAAGAGCCGTTCGAAAACGTAACGCTGGACGTCGAAGAGCAGCACCAGGGTTCTGTCATGCAGGCACTGGGCGAGCGTAAAGGCGACCTGAAAAACATGAATCCAGATGGCAAAGGCCGCGTACGTCTTGACTACGTGATCCCAAGCCGTGGTCTGATCGGCTTCCGTTCAGAATTCATGACCATGACCTCCGGTACCGGTCTGCTGTACTCCACATTCAGCCACTACGACGACGTGCGTGCAGGTGAAGTGGGACAGCGTCAGAACGGTGTTCTGATCTCCAACGGCCAGGGTAAAGCAGTAGCGTTTGCACTGTTCAGCCTGCAGGATCGCGGTAAGCTGTTCCTGGGTCACGGTGCAGAAGTTTACGAAGGCCAGATCATCGGTATTCACAGTCGTTCTAACGACCTGACTGTAAACTGCCTGACCGGTAAGAAGCTGACCAACATGCGTGCTTCTGGTACTGATGAAGCAACCACGCTGGTTCCAGCGCAGAAAATGACTCTGGAGCAGGCTCTGGAATTCATCGATGATGATGAACTGGTAGAAGTCACGCCGACGTCTATCCGTATCCGTAAACGTCACCTGACTGAAAACGATCGTAAACGTGCGAATCGTGGTCCGAAAGAAGACTAATTAGCGCGCTTTAATGACAAGACCCTGCCTTACGAGGCGGGGTTTTTTTTGCCCGTAATCCCTGGTTTCAGGCGGGTTTACGTGGATTCCCTGCCTTGCGAAATATTCTTTCCTCAAGATGTCTGCCTTAAGAGAGCCTGGTCACAAATCTTTCTAAAGCTCAACGCGGTTGTTTGCTTTCTTTTTTATCGTCAGCGTATGATTGGGTTATCTGGTTTAAACCAAGTGGATTAAACAATGACAAGTAATCAGTCGACCGTTGAGAATGCGAAAGAGAAGTTAGATCGTTGGTTAAAAGATGGCATCACCTCCCCTGGCGGAAAACTGCCCTCAGAAAGAGAGTTGGGAGAGTTGCTGGGGATCAAGCGCATGACGCTACGCCAAGCGCTATTAAACCTCGAGTCTGAATCCAAAATCTTTCGTAAAGATCGCAAGGGATGGTTCGTCACGCAGGCACGCTTTAACTACAGCCCGGAATTATCAGCAAGCTTTCAGCGCGCAGCGCTTGAGCAGGGTAGAGAGCCTTCCTGGGGATTTATTGAGAAAAGCCGGGTTTCTCAGTACCCGGAAGTTGCCGCACCACTGGTGTCAGCAACGCCATCTGATGAACTGTATCGGATAACGGGCTGGGGAGCGCTGGAAGGTCATAAAGTTTTCTACCATGAAACGTTTATCAACCCGAAAGTTGCGCCAGGCTTTATTGAGCAGCTTGAAAGTCAGTCATTTTCTTCCGTATGGGAAAATGAATATAAAAAAGAAACCGTAATCAAAAAACTGGCTTTTAAACCCGTCAGAATGGCCGGTGACATTAGTAAGTTTATTGGTGGTTCTACCGGGATGCCCGCCATTCTTATTGAAAAACACCGGGCTGACCGCGATGGCAACATCGTACAAATAGATATTGAGTATTGGCGATTTGAAGCAGTTGATCTCTTCATTAACTTGTAGGTACGTTTATGGTCACTAAAGATAATGCACATAAAATTCTGGCGCGTGTAGATAGTCTTCCTCTTTATCTTCACGCTTATGCTTATCATTTGAATATGCGTGTTGAACGTATATTACCGAATGATTTATTAGACATTGCCAGTGAAAATAATTTACGCGGCGTGAAAATTCACGTTCTTGATGGTGAACGTTATTCTCTTGAAAAGATGAATAACAATGAACTGTCAGCGTTTGGTGATAAAGCGCGTAAGCTGCAACTGGATATTCATATTGAGACCAGTTCCTCAGATAAAAAAGCCATAGATCAGGCCGTATCTATTGCATTAAAAACCGGCGCTTCTTCCGTAAGATTTTACCCGCGCTACGAAGGTAATCTTCAGGAAGTACTTGCAACAATTACGCAGGACATCAAATATTTACGCGATAGCTATCGGGATAGCGGACTGACCTTTACCTTAGAGCAACATGAAGACTTAAAGAGTCATGAACTGGTGTCACTTATTCAGAACAGTGACATGGAATCGCTCTCTTTACTGTTTGATTTTGCTAATATGATTAATGCCAATGAGCATCCGTTGGCGGCGTTAGACACAATGTCACCGCATATTACCCAGGTACACATTAAAGATGCGTTAATTATTAATGAGGACGCGGGACTGGGTCATAAAGCCTGTACCTCAGGTCAGGGGGATATGCCGTTTAAAGATCTGCTGACCAGGCTTATCTGTTTAGGTGATGAGAAACCGCAGGTAACGGCTTACGGGCTGGAAGAAGAAGTTGATTATTATGCTCCAGCATTTCGTTTTGAGAATGAAGGCGATAACCCCTGGATACCGTGGCGTCAGGTGAGTGAAACACCATTGCCTGAATCAGAGCTACTCGAAGAGCGTTTGTTTAAAGAAAAAAAAGATGCCATCCAACAATTACAATTTGTGCGTAGCACGCTACAACAAATTAAAAATGAGGCGCATCATATTCTAATTAATAAACGATAACTACTATATAAAAATTCATTATCCATTCCAGGTGAATGGCTCAGTCGTTATTTTCAAAAAATGATTTAAATAATCATTTAGGGGATGCTATGCTCGCAAAAAAGCAATGGGCACTTTTTAGCCTGTTAACATTGTGTGGCGGTACAATCTATAAATTACCCTCACTGAAAGATGCGTTCTATATTCCGATGCAGGAATACTTCCATCTGACTAACGGTCAGATTGGTAACGCGATGTCAGTAAACTCGTTTGTGACGACCGTGGGTTTTTTCTTATCTATTTATTTTGCAGATAAACTTCCACGTAAATATACCATGTCTTTTTCGCTCATTGCGACCGGGTTGTTGGGCGTCTATCTGACCACCATGCCAGGCTATTGGGGGATCCTCTTCGTCTGGGCGCTGTTTGGTGTCACCTGCGACATGATGAACTGGCCGGTGCTATTAAAGTCCGTCAGTCGACTTGGCACCAGTGAACAACAAGGGCGTCTGTTTGGCTTTTTTGAAACGGGTCGCGGCATTGTTGATACGATTGTGGCGTTTTCCGCATTGGCCGTCTTTGCCTGGTTTGGCAGCGGACTGTTGGGATTCAAGGCCGGTATCTGGTTCTACTCTGCCATTGTGATTATGGTCGGGATCATCATCTTCTTTGTTCTGAACGATAAAGAAGAAATCCCTGCGGCAAAAATCCATGGTGCTGAAGATGCACCTAAAAACCCGACTATGTCGTCGGTACTGAAGGATAAGACCATTTGGTTAATTGCCTTCAACGTCTTCTTTGTTTATGCCGTATATTGTGGATTAACATTCTTCATCCCGTTCCTGAAAAATATTTATATGCTGCCAGTTGCGCTGGTAGGTGCTTATGGGATTATCAACCAATACTGTCTGAAAATGGTCGGTGGCCCGATTGGGGGGATGATCTCGGATAAGATCCTGAAATCACCAAGTAAATACTTATGTTATACATTTATTATTAGCACAGTGGCACTGCTGCTGCTGATGGTTCTGCCACATGAAAGTATGCCGGTTTATTTAGGGATGGTGTGTACGTTGGGCTTCGGTGCCATCGTATTTACCCAGCGTGCCGTATTCTTTGCCCCGATTGGTGAAGCTAAAATTGCAGAGAACCAAACGGGTGCAGCAATGGCATTGGGTAGCTTTATTGGTTATGCCCCTGCGATGTTCTGCTTCAGCCTGTACGGGTATATTCTGGATTTGAACCCAGGGCTTATCGGCTACAAAATTGTGTTTGGCATTATGGCGTGTTTTGCCTTCTGCGGCGCGATTGTCTCCGTGATGTTGGTTAAACGGATTAGTGAAAGAAAGAAAATGCTGCAAACTGCAGAAGCGTGATGCGTTTCGCTATCGGATAGGACGAAAAAGCCGCTGAATATCAGCGGCCTTTGCGTTAGTAAGCTCATACTTAGAAGAAGTATTTTGCACCAATACGAATCTGATTTTGTTCGCGATGATAAGGTTCCACATTACGATCTAACCAGCGTAACTCAAGGTAGGGCAGCCAGTTTTCGTTGATGCGATATTTAAAGGTATTGGTAATTTCCCAGTGGTGATCTTTACCATTACTACTATTGAAGTCATTCACCCGTATAAAGTAGTGAGGCTCAAAAGTATAGGAAAACTTGTCCGTAATGCTGAAGTTCCAATAGTTGCCGATCTCATAGGTATCGTTGTTATCCAGATCACCATTTAAATCGGTTGAGCTGTAGTTATTATGGTTATACCGGTTACGTACTGTAAGATTAAACCAGGGCGTAAACTTATAGTTCACATCCAGATACACCGCCCCGCCAGAACCAATACTTTTATCGTTTATCAGTCCGCCTGGCTGGATAGTGAGTTTATCTGTTGGTTTGAATAATGGATACCAACCTTCTATTTCGTTATAGCCATGTTTTAACTCATCTTTACGTTGCATGGTGTAGGTGTTAGTGAGCATGATACCCGCGCCCATATCGGAGTTATAGCCAACGCGCAGCATGACCTCCATCTGATCGGACGCCAGATTATACGCCTCGCGGTTTTCCACATAGACACCAGCAAAAACAGAGGTGGAGACGACAGAGGATAAAAGAATTATTGTATTTAACTTTTTCATAGTAAATCCATTTTTTAAGCGTAGGGAAGCCGCCATCCATTGAGATGGAATAAGCGGCAATTATTTTTATACGTTTACAATAGAGGTGTTCTTTTTATTACTGCCAGTATCAGACTGATAGTTTTTTTTCTTCCGTTGAGTTATTTCATCGATAATGAAAGCAAAGCGTGTTTCATTAAGTTTATAAAATAATCCCATCGTGAAGGCTGCGATAATGGCGAGTCCGCAGGGCCAGAGAAAAATAAGCTGACGCAAACCGAGCAAGGTGGTCTCACTTTGAGCGATGTTGGGAATATAGCCGATTTGCGTCAGCATGATGCCTGGCAAGAAACCCGCCAGCGCAGCGGAGATTTTTCGCGAAAAGGTGTAACCCGTATAAACTGAACCCTCGGCGCGAATCCCCGTTTTCCATTCACCATAGTCAACCGTATCCGGGACCAGCGCCCAGTTCAGACTGTTAACAAAAGCGGTCCCGAAAAACGCCATGCATGAGAACGTGACAAATAAAAACGACGTCCCGCCCCAGAAAAAGTTCAGCACATCGCCGATAGCCCATAGCGCCAGACCGCCGAGGTATACCTGTTTTTTACCGAAGCGCTTCACGGTTGCGGGAACCAACAGCACACCGACCAGAATGCACCCCATGCTGAAAAAACCCATCCATGACAGCAGATGGATATCGTTGAGCACGTACTGGGTGTAATAGACCTGAATCGCCAGTTTGATGTTGAATGCCGCCAGCGTACACAAGTTGGCGATGCACAGTACTAACAGGGGAGGGTTATAGAAAATCGCGCGAAACGATTTGAGAATGCTGGGCTTATGATGATCCGGCATGATGTCGATATAGCGTTCTTTCACGCCGCTGAAACACCACCACATACTGAACAAACCACAAACAGAGAAGATCAGCGCGGCAATCAGATAGCCCAGCGAAGGCGAACGGGTAAAAAGCGCCTGAATCGGCATAAAGCCAACGGTACACAGTAAAAGGCCTACGGTAGCACCGCCCTGACGCCAGGCGGCAAGTTGGGCGCGTTCATGCGGGTTTTTAGTGATGGCAGGAACCATCGCCCCGTAGGAGCAGTTCATCAGGCTGTAAAACAGTCCGAACAGCATAAATAACACCGTCGCCAGCCCTGTTTTCACCGTCAGCGTAAAACTGGTGGCGAAAAATTGCGTACTGGCAACCAGGGCGACAGGAAACGATGCATATAAAATAAAAGGTCTGAATTTCCCTTTTGCGCCAATATTACGCCGCGAATCCAGCAATACACCGGTCAGCATATCGGTAAAGGCGGTGAAGAACTTCGCCACCAGAAAGATGATTCCACCGTACCAGGCTGGCATCCCGAGTTCATCGGTATAAAATTTAAGCAGATACAGCGTGCCAATACACAGCATCAAATTTGAGCCGAAGTCGCCCACTCCGTAGGCGAATTTTTCACGCAGGCTCAGTTTTAGCGTTAGCGGATCATGGTCAGACATAATCGCTCCTTAATAACGCCCCGTAGGGCGCTATTCATTATTATTATCAAACGGGTTGTTTACGCGCTTCTATCTCTTCAACGATGCGAACATACATCTTCTCGTTAAGGTTGTAGAAGCAGCCCATTGCTACGATGGTGATGACTGCCAGGGCACACGGATAAATAAAAATTAGCTGGCGTAAACCCTCGACGGTACCCGCCGATTGCACCACGTTGGGTACGTAGCCAATCTGCGTTAGCATCCAGCCGGGGAAGAAGCCGGCCAATGCCTGTGAGACTTTACGGAAGAAGGTAAAACCGGTGTATACCGTACCTTCAGAGCGTACGCCGGTGCGCCATTCGCCATATTCCACCGTGTCAGAGACCAGCGCCCAGTTCAGGCTGTTTACAAACGCCGAACCAAAGAAGGCCAGACAGGAGAAGGCGACAAAACTGACCGACCCGCCGCCAAAGAAGTAGTTGAGCAGATCGCCCGCCACCCAAATCAGCAGGCCGCCAATGTAGACTTTCTTCTTACCAAAACGTCTGACCATCCCCGGCATCAAAAACACGCCGATGAAGATACAACCCATGCTGAAAAAGCCCATCCAGGAGAGCAGGATCGGGTCGTTCAATACGTATTGGGTGTAATAAACCTGAATCGCCAGTTTGACGTTGAACGCGCCCAACGTGCAGAGATTGGCAACGCACAGAATAAACAGCGGGCGGTTACCGGCAATGGCGCGGAAGGATTGCAGTAATCCCGGTTTTTGCGTCGCATCCACCGGCTTCACTTCTACATAGCGCTCTTTCACACCGGCATAGCACAGCCACATAAACAGCAGGCCGAACAGTGAAAATAGCGTGGCGGCGAAGATATAACCCAGCTGCGAGTTGCCTTCGATCAGGTTCATCACCGGAACAAAACCCACGGTACACAGCAACAAACCGAGGGTTGCGCCGCCTTGCCGCCAGGCGGCCAGCGAGGCGCGTTCGTCCGGGTTTTTGGTAATGGCAGGAACCATCGCGCCGTAAGAACAGTTCATCATGCTGAAGAACAGCCCGTACAGCATAAACAGTACTGTCGCCATCACCGTTTTACCGGTTACCTCAAACGGCGTGCCGACAAAGTTGGCAATAGCTAAAAGCGTTACCGGAAAAGCCGCGTAAAGCACAAACGGACGGAATTTGCCTTTCGGACCGATTTTGCGGCGCGAATCGAGCATAATCCCGGTCCCCATATCGGTAAACGCGGTAAAGAACTTGGCGATAAGGAAAATGATGCCACCGTAAGTCCCCGGTAGACCAAGGACATCGGTATAAAACTTGAGTAAATAGAGCGTACCAATGTCCAGCAGGATATTGGAACCTAAATCACCCATCCCATAGGCGAGTTTTTCTTTAAAAGGTAAGCGTAGGGTTGCCGGATTGGCTGTATTCTGACTCATGATTATCCCTCATTTGCCCGCGAGTTTCCGCGCGGGCGAGCCTGATTAGATGCTGCGTAAAGTTGCAAACAGTGATGCCCATTCACTCTTCGCGCGATAAAACACCGGAGGCTTGCCAATCGGCGCGTCCACGGTGATTTCTCCACCCTGGTAAGTTTCCCCGGTCCAGACGTTGACCCAACTATCCTCTGGCAGATACAGCGTCCAGTCGCGCTTACCCTGTTCGTGAACCGGTGCGACCAGCAGATCCTGACCCAGCAGATACTGGTATTTCAGGGTGTAGGTTGCGGCGTCGTCTTCGTAATGCAGGAACAGCGGGCGCATCACCGGCAGACCGGTAGCGCTGTTTTGTGCAACGGCCTGTTTGAGATACGGTTTCAGGGTGGTGAACACAGTGGTCATGCGGGCAAAGTGAGCGATGGTTTCTGCGTCACCATCAAACTGCCAGTTATCGCCAGGGCGGTTGCCTTCGTGGGTGCGCATCATCGGCGTGAAGGCGCTAAAGTCACACCAGCGTAGCAACAGCTCTTTACTGCGCTTCATGTCAAACAAGGTGGTGTAGCCGCCGATATCGCTGTGGTGCAGACCGTGGCCGGTCATCGCCAGCGACAACGCGGCAGGTACGACTGAGGCCAGACCATCGTCGAGGCTCCAGTCCACATTCTGATCGCCTGCCCACATCATGGTGGAGTATTTCTGGCTGCCGGTGTAACCCGCACGCATAAAGAACAGGATCTCGCCGAGTTTGCCGGTCTCCTGTAGCGCTTCGTAGTTACATTTAGCCCACAGTGCCGGCCAGGCGTTGTGCATGATTTCGGCGCTGACGCCGTTGTGCAGATACGTATCAGTCGGCAGGTATTCGCCAAAATCTGCCATCCAGCCGCCGCAGCCCAGTTCGATCATGTTTTTCTTGATGACCTCTTTGAACCAGTCGTAGGCCTCTGGGTTGGTCAGATCGACCACGCCGCCGTAAAACTCGCCGAACTCAACCAGGTAGTCATCGCCAGAGGCATCTTTTGCCAGATAGCCGTGTGCAGCCGCCTCGGCGCAGAGATCTTTATCGCTGGCAACGTACGGGTTGATGTAGGAGAGGAACTGCACGCCTTCTTCTTTCCACTGCTTAATACGCGTATCAAGCTGAGGATAGTTGTCGCTGTTCCACTTCCAGTTCCACATCACGCGTTTGCCAAAGGAGGTCATGCGGATCCCGGACCAGTCCTGCGCCCAAATGCCGTTTACTTTCACGCCTGCGTTACGCATGGTATCCAGCTTAGTCTGGCAAACCTCAGTACCGCCCTGAATACCGAGCGTGACGCCATCATAAATCCAGTCCGGCAGTTCCGGCTGACGACCCAGCAGCGCGGTCAGTTTTTCCAGCAATGAGATGTAAGTGTCAGCGCACTCGAAGCGCAGGGTAGTTTTGTCCTCCCACAGTGCCAGCTCGTGATACTCCGGTGCGCTGAAGTCGAAATTCATATAGCAACTGTTATCAACGTGGCAGTAGTACTTTTGCGTGCTGACGAAGGTCGGCTGTGGGAAGAAGGTCCAGTAATAGTCACCGCCGGCGTTCTCTTTACAGTCGGCCTGCCAGGTGACATAGCTGTTTTTATTACGGCCCACGCCCTGTTCGCTGGTCCACAGCGGGAACGGTTTACCGCGTAAGTCGAAGTAAGAGAACTGTTCACCGCAGCCGTAGATATGATCGTCCGCCCTGGCGGCCAGTCGCAGCCAGATGCGGTTATGGCTGAGATCGTCGTTGTGCAGATCCAGCTTCAGGCGACCCTGCACATCGGTAGAGATGTGCAGCGTGGCGTGGATGGTGCTGCCGCGGCTGAAATGCACCCGCCAGCCGTCAGGCGATTCGCTAACCGTGGTGTCGGTCAGGGCAATCTTCTCATTGAGCCTGTCTTTAATGCTGAAGTTGCCGCGGAACATATCAATGTCGGCAACGCCAGCGCCAATCCACAGACAAGGAGTTTCTGCGCTGTGACGTAAAATCAGGCGCTGGTGGTACGTTAAAGCAAATCCATCAGGTAATGATGTGAGTTCTAATGCGGTTGACCGTTGTTGTAGCGAATTCATTATCGTCTCCGTAAAAATAGGGTAATTCGGTAATTTGTCGGAAATCTGTTATTCACTGCCGATTAAAAAATGCATCTGATGTTGTTCTCCGGGTGCGAGATGAATCAGGCTCATTCCGGAATTAAAGGCATCTGGCGGGCAGGTCATGGGTTCTACCGCCAGGCCACGTCTGGCTAATTTCTCGCCGGTATACACCTGTAGCCAGGGCTGGTGGCTGCGTAAAAAAGTGGACATGTTTTGCGATGGGCTGGTCATCCTGACTTCCCACTCAGCGTCTGGTGGCAAGGTTCTGAACGTATGATCGAGAGTGGTCTGTGCGATTAAACGCGGCGTTGTGAAGTCCCGTTCATCATGCGTTTCTTCACACGCCGGAAGTGTTAATTGGCAGCTGTCGATGGATTGCAGGTTACAGGTCAAATAGGGATGCGCCCCTGCGCCATAAGGGGCCGTTTCCTCGCCCACATTCTGCGTGCAAATAGAAACGTGCAGCCCGCTGGTGGCATCCAGCCGGTAAATCACTTCTGAAATCAGCGCAAACGGGTAGCCATACGAAGGCGGCAGAAAAATTGTCAGCGCCACTTCCGAGGTCGACTGACGCTGTATTTGCCAGTCCCGCCAGGCCAGTAACCCATGAATCGCGGTATGCGAAACTGGGTCGTTAACGGCAAGCTGAAATACCTTGCCGTTATAGTGATAGCTGCCGTCTACAACTCGGTTTGGCCAGGGAATTAATACTTTCCCCAAATGCGCCAGCGGCATCTCTTCCGGCTTGTGGGGGATAACGAGATGGCGTCCGTAATGCGTCAGCTCCGCCAGCCCGGCACCAACCGTGACGATTTTCGCCTGGTAGTGGCCCGCCTGAAGATGAATAGTTTTTCCACTGTTATGCATGGCAGCTTACCTTGTGGCTTATTTGGCGTTAACGTCCAGAAGACCGGCGGCGACCGCCGGAGCAAGGCCCGGAGCCAACGGCAGACGCGGGATCACCAGGCAGTGCAGCAGGTGATAAATGTCCTGCTTGCCGTCCCAGACTTTGGTGGTCACCTTGTTATCGGTGTCCAGCTCCTGCCACCATGAACCGGTCTCGTAATCCATCAGCCAGGTGATGCAGTAATCCCACCACTTTTGATACCAGGCTTCGTACTGGCTGTCGCCGGTGAGGGTATACAGGGCGTAGGCGGTGCCCATGGCTTCGACTATTGGCCAACGCACTCTTTCGCGAACAATAGGTTTGCCGTCCCAGTCCACCGAATAGACAAAACCGTCTGCGCCGTCCGGTGCCCAGGCGTCGCGGATAGTCGCGTGGAACAAGCCTTTGGCATCTTCCAGCAGCCAGGCGGGAGGCGTTTCGAAGCGAGCTTCCAGCGCAGCATGCAGATGCAGCATCAGGCGGCCCCACTCGATCCAGTGGCCCGGCGTGCCGCCGTAGGCGCGGAAGCGGTGGGCTGGGTTATCCTTGTTGTAATCGCGAATAGGGTTCCACCGGGAATCGAAGTGTTCGTTGACGCGGTACTCGCCGCTGCGGGCGACATCATGAATAATCACCGACGCAATACGCAGTGCGCGATCCAGCCACTTACGGTCATGGGTGACGTCATACACGATCAGAAAGGCTTCCACTGCGTGCATGTTGGCGTTGCCGCCGCGATAGTCTTCGGTCTCGCTGAACGCTTCGTCCCAGGACTCCAGGCACATCTGCTCGTCTTCGCTCCAGAAGTACTTCTCGATAACCTCAATCGCATCATCAAGCAGTTTTCTGGCCTGCGGATGACCGGTGGTGACCGCGCTCGCCGCGCCGAGTAAAACGAAGAAATGCTGATAACCCTGCTTGGAGGCATCCATCACGCCTTCATCATTCACGCAGGCGTACCAGCCGCCATAGCGCGTGTCGCGCAGAGCACCGTTCAGGGCTTTTATTCCGTGATCGACCAGCTGATAAGCGCCGGGGCGACCCATCGATGCGGCCACGGAATAGACGTGCAGCATGCGGGCGGTGATCCACAGATGTGTCCCCATATCCGCTCTGACCTGACCACTGTTTCCCAGCCAGCCAAACCCGGTCGGCACCGCGGCGTTCTTACCAAAGTTGAAGATACGGTCGGTTTCCTGCTCCAGCCAGCGGTTGTGGCTTAGGGTGTTAAACCATTTCATGCTTTGATCCTCGATTAGCGGCGGGCCATCATTTCGTCGACGATATCGCCCAGGCGCTGCAGCTTCGGCGCAGAAACGTCACGCAGCATCAGCTCGGTATCCGGCAGACCCACGACCGATGACCAGACCGCGCGTCCGGCCAGGAAACCAGATGCGCCAGCTGTCATCGCGACGCTTACTGCGCGTGGGAACAGTTTTTCATCCACGCCGGAAGAGAGAATGACCCACGGCATGTTGATGTTTTCATTCAGGCGTTGGGAGGCGGTAAGCAGTTCTTGTTGAGAACCTTTGCCGTACAGCGGCATCTCGACCTTGTAGAGATCGGCGCCGCTGTCGCCCAGTTCTTTAGCGGCATCGATAATGGCCTGCTCGCGATTGAATTTATCGCCACGACGCGGCGGGCGGACTACCGGCTCGATAATGCTCAGCAGGCCACTGGAGTGGCACATTTCATTAAATTCTTTCACCATGTCCAGGCGCTGCTGGGCATCTTCATCGCTACGCCACAGCACCAGCAGTTTGAGCGCCTTGGCACCATCCTGCTTCACGGCCTGCGGATCGATATTTTTATCAATAATCACGCTATCAACGGGGATACCGTTGCCCGGAATGAACGCATCGGCGGCCACAATCATGGCGCAACTTTTAGCGATAGCGTTTTGTTCTACCACCTGGCGGTAGCAGAACTGCTGATCAACCAGAATGGCTGAGGCATAAGGAGAAAGAATCTTCGCCGCATTCACTTTGAAATCGGTCAGAATGCTGTCGCTGACCGGAGATTTCGCACCCGCTGCGGCAAACATTAAGCGCATAGCTTCGCGCTGATCGACTGCCAGCATGGCAAAACCACCGGAAGCTCGGGTGATATCTTTCAGGGAGTACTTCGTCATTGTTCAGTCCTTACTTATCTGTGTGTTTATTTAGCCCGGCGGATGCGCGAACCTGTTCAAGAATGGCGGTCCAGTCTTCCCGACCACGGCCAGCGGCGCGTGCCTGGTTATAGACTTCGCGTGAGGCGGCACCGAGTGGCATCGGCACATGCAGCTGATTGGCGACATCCAGCGCGATGCCAAGATCTTTGTGGGCCAGATCGATCATGAAGGCTGGGGAGAGATCGCCTTTCAGCACTTTGTTGGGCCAGGAGGTGGTGAAGTGGCCTTTTCCGGCGGGGGTACCGCTCATGACTTGCAAGGCCACATCAAAGGAGAGGCCGAGTGCCTCGCACAATACGGCGGCTTCGGCAGACAGCGCGTTCAGTGCGATACTCATGTAGTTGTTGATGAGCTTCACGCGGATGCCCATCCCGGGACCACCTGCATTGATCAATTCATTACCCATTGCCATCAGTACCGGCGTGGCGCGTTCGACCTGCTCTGCCGTTCCGCCCGCCAGCAGCAGCAGCGTGCCCGCGACCGCGTGATCGGAAGTGCGCCCGACCGGACAATCCATCATGCTGAAGCCTTTGGCGCGCATATCGGCAATTAACTTGTCGGTTTGCAGCGGGTGAATAGTGGACATATCAATCACTAATGCTTGCGGGGAAAGGCTTTCGCAGACGCCTGCTTCGCTGAATAAAACGCTGTGCACCAGATCGCCGTTAGGCAGCATGGTGATAACAAACTCCGCGCCTTTTGCGGCCTGAGCTGGGCTGCTGGCAGGCTGCGCGCCTTGTTTTACCAGGCGCTGAACAGCATCCGGGTTAACGTCAAAGACGCTGAGTTGATGGCCCTGTTTCAGCAAATTGCTCGCCATCGGTGAACCCATCTGACCTAATCCGATAAATGCTATAACTGCCATAACGTTCTCCTGAGACGTGGATGTCATTTTTTGTCATTTAAAATCGGTCTTTTCTGTCTGTTTTTGATCGTATTTGTAATTTATGGTCAAAAAATTGACAGCCGTCACTTTTTAAACATTTTGTGAAATTAAAATGAGCTCATCCCGAAACGTTTGAGGAATGACCATGATTCGTGTTGCTTGTGTGGGTATTACCGTGATGGATCGCATCTATTACGTAGAAGGCTTACCGACCGAAGGGGGCAAATATGTGGCGAAGCGCTATACAGAAGTGGGGGGAGGGCCAGCGGCAACGGCGGCAGTGGCTGCGGCGAAGCTGGGCGCGCAGGTGGACTTTATTGGCCGCGTGGGCGATGACGACACCGGAAATAGCCTGTTGGCGGAGCTTGAATCCCTGGGGGTAAATACCCGTTACACCCGACGCTATACGGGGGCGAAGTCTTCGCAGTCGGCGATTATGGTCGATCAACAAGGGGAGCGGATTATTGTCAATTACCCCAGCCCGGATTTACTGCCAGACGCCGACTGGCTCAACGAAATCGATTTTTCCCAGTGGGATGTGGTGTTGGCGGATGTTCGCTGGCATCAAGGCGCAAAACAGGCGTTCACGTTGGCGCACCAGGCAGGCGTGATGACGGTGCTGGATGGCGATGTTACGCCACAGGATATCAGTGAGCTGGTGGCGTTAAGCGACCATGCGGCATTCTCTGAACCGGGTCTGGCACGTCTGACCGGGATAAAAGAACCTGAAGCTGGACTAAAAAAAGCACAAACGCTCACAAATGGACATGTCTATGTGACGCGCGGCAGCGAAGGCTGCAACTGGATAAAAAATAACGTGTTACAACATCAGTCTGGGTTCTCAGTGGATGTGGTTGATACTACCGGTGCCGGGGACGTTTTTCACGGCGCACTGGCATTTAGTCTGGCTTGCGGCTGCGATCAGGAGGATGCTGTCAGGTTCGCCAGTGGGGTCGCGGCGCTGAAGTGTACGCGTCCGGGTGGACGTGCGGGGATCCCTGACTGTGATCAAACCCGATCTTTTCTGTCACTTTTTGTATAAAATGCCAGGGCAATGGTTTTTCGAGGAAATTTCATGAGCCTTACCGAACTAACCGGTAATCCGCGACACGATCAGCTGCTTATGCTGATTAGCGAGCGCGGTTATATGAATATTGACGAGCTGGCCAGTCTGCTGGATGTCTCCACGCAGACCGTGCGTCGTGATATTCGTAAATTAAGCGAGCAGGGATTGATTACGCGTCATCACGGTGGGGCGGGTAGAGCGTCCAGCGTGGTGAATACGGCATTCGAGCAGCGTGAAATCTCGTGGACGGAAGAGAAAAAAGCCATCGCGGAAGCGGTGGCTGACTACATTCCTGACGGCTCGACGGTGTTCATTACCATTGGTACCACCGTGGAGCAGGTGGCGCGGGCGTTGTTAAATCATAACCATTTACGCATTATCACCAATAGCTTGCGTGTGGCGCACATTCTTTACAACAATCCGCGTTTTGAAGTGATGGTGCCTGGCGGAACGCTGCGCCCGCATAACAGCGGCATTATCGGCCCTTCTGCGACGGCGTTTGTGGCTGATTTTAGGGCGGATTATCTGGTGACCAGCGTAGGGGCTATCGAAAGCGACGGTGCGCTGCTGGAGTTTGATGTTAATGAAGCCAGCGTAGTGAAAACGATGATGGCCCATTCGAGACACATTCTGTTGGCTGCCGACCATACGAAATACACGGCTTCCGCCGCAGTAGAGATTGGCAATGTGTCACAGGTGACGGCGCTGTTTACCGATGAATATCCCGGCCCGGCATTGCACAATTTACTCCAGTCACAACAGGTAGAAATTGTGCAGGTGAGTCCCTCTCAGGATGATGTTCTGGCGATGTAATCCCATCTGGTGATGGCGCGATAAGTTCGAAGCCATCACGTGCTCATAGTCAAACTTCTCCTTTCCCGCTACAGTTATTCATCCACGGCGAGTAAGGAGAAGGGCATGCTCTATATCTTTGATTTGGGTAATGTGATTGTCGATATCGACTTCAATCGCGTGTTAGGCACATGGAGCGATCTGAGCCGTGTACCACTGGCTTCGCTAAAGCAAAGTTTCACCATGGGGGAGGCTTTTCACCAGCATGAGCGGGGTGAAATAACCGATGAGGCCTTTGCCGAGGCGCTGTGTCATGACATGGCGCTGCCGCTGAGTTATGAGCAATTTTCCCACGGCTGGCAGGCTGTTTTTGTCGCCTTGCGCCCTGAGGTCATCGACATCATGCATAAGCTGCGTGAGCAGGGGCATCGAGTAGTCGTGCTGTCGAATACCAACCGTCTCCATACGACGTTCTGGCCGGATGAGTATCCTGAAGTGCGTCAGGCGGCAGACCATATCTACCTTTCTCAGGAACTTGGCATGCGTAAACCAGAAGCGCGGATTTACCAGCATGTCCTGCAGTCTGAAGGTTTTTCCGCCGCGGATGCGGTCTTTTTTGATGACAACGCCGATAATATTGAAGGGGCTAACCAGTTAGGGATCACCAGCATCCAGGTCGTCGATAAAACGACTATTCCTGACTATTTCGCGAAGTTGTTATGCTAAAAAACGTGCAACAAAAAGCCGGGCACCATACGCGTCCTGTACGGGCCTGGCTGAAGTTATTATGGCAACGCATTGATGAGGACAACATGACGACGCTGGCGGGGAATCTTGCCTACGTCTCGCTGCTCTCGTTAGTGCCGCTTATTGCCGTAGTTTTTGCGCTTTTCGCCGCATTTCCGATGTTTTCCGACGTCAGCATTCAGCTACGGCATTTTATTTTCGCTAACTTTATCCCTGCGACGGGAGACGTCATCCAGCGTTATATCGAACAGTTTGTTGCTAACTCGAACAAAATGACGGCCGTCGGCGCATGTGGGCTGATTGTGACAGCGCTATTGCTGATGTATGCCATCGACAGCGCGTTAAATACCATCTGGCGCAGCAAACGCACGCGGCCCAAAGTATACTCTTTTGCCGTCTACTGGATGATTTTAACGCTGGGTCCGCTACTGGCGGGGGCCAGTCTGGCGATCAGCTCTTATCTTTTGTCCCTGCGCTGGGCCAGCGAACTCAATACCGTTATTGATAACGTTCTGAGGATGCTGCCGCTGGTGCTCTCCTGGCTCTCGTTCTGGCTGCTTTACAGCATTGTACCGACCACGCGCGTGCCCAATCGTGATGCAGTGATCGGCGCTTTTGTCGCCGCCGTATTGTTCGAAGCCGGGAAGAAAGGATTTGCGCTCTATATCACCATGTTCCCGTCTTATCAGCTCATTTACGGCGTCCTGGCGGTGATCCCCATTTTATTCGTCTGGGTCTACTGGACGTGGTGTATCGTCTTGCTAGGCGCGGAAATAACTGTCACTCTCGGGGAATACCGCAAACTCAAACAAGCCGCAGAACAAGAAGAAGCAGACCAACCATGATTGCATTGATTCAGCGCGTAACCCGTGCCAGCGTCACCGTGGAGGGCGAGGTGACGGGTGAAATTGGCCCAGGACTTTTAGTCTTATTAGGTGTCGAAAGGGATGATGACGAACAGAAAGCGAACCGCCTGTGCGAACGCGTGCTCGGCTATCGAATCTTCAGCGATGCCGAAGGAAAAATGAACCTGAATGTGCAGCAGTCAGGCGGCAGCGTGCTGGTGGTGTCGCAATTTACGCTGGCGGCAGATACCGAGCGCGGTATGCGCCCGGGCTTCTCAAAGGGCGCAGCGCCCGATCGTGCAGAAGCGTTATATGAATACTTTGTTGAGCGCTGTCGCCAACAGGAGATGAATACGCAAACCGGACGATTCGCTGCCGATATGCAGGTTTCACTGGTTAATGATGGCCCCGTGACGTTCTGGTTACAGGTATGAACCAGCTTCCGGCGTGGTCGCGGGTAACAAGAGAGAATACAACTATGTATCACCTTCGAGTACCGCAAACAGAAGAAGAATTGGAGCGTTACTACCAGTTTCGCTGGGAGATGCTGCGTAAACCATTGCATCAGCCAAAAGGCTCTGAGCGGGATGCCTGGGATGCCATGGCGCATCACCAGATGGTGGTGGATGAAGAGGGTAATCTGGTCGCGGTTGGGCGTCTTTATATCAATGCGGATAACGAAGCTTCTATACGCTTTATGGCCGTTGACCCGTCTGTTCAGGAGAAAGGACTGGGTACGCTGATGGCAATGACCCTAGAGTCCGTGGCACGTCAGGAAGGAGTAAAGCGTGTAACCTGTAGCGCCCGTGAAGATGCGGTCGAATTTTTCGCCAAGCTGGGATTTGTGAGCCAGGGAGAAATCACCACGCCGCAAACTACGCCGGTGCGCCACTTTTTGATGATTAAGCCCATCGCGACGCTGGACGATATTCTCCATCGCGGCGACTGGTGCGGGCAATTACAGCAAGCCTGGTACGAACATATTCCGCTGAGCGAGAAAATGGGCGTACGTATTCAGCAATATACCGGGCAGAAATTTATTACCACGATGCCCGAGACCGGCAATCAGAATCCGCACCATACCCTGTTCGCCGGGAGCCTGTTTTCTCTGGCAACATTAACCGGTTGGGGGCTTATCTGGCTGATGCTGCGTGAACGCCATCTGGGCGGGACGATTATCCTCGCTGACGCGCATATCCGATACAGCAGGGCGATCACCGGAAAGCCGACGGCCATTGCCGATCTGGGTTCGCTGAGCGGCGATCTCGATCGTCTGGCGAGAGGCCGTAAGGCGCGAGTTCAGATGCAGGTTGAGCTTTTTGGCGATGACAAGGCGGGTGTGGTGTTTGAAGGCACGTACATTGTGCTACCCGCGAAGCCATTTGGCTCATATGAAGAAGGCGGGAACGAGGAAGAGTAGGGGGTATACCCTCTACTCGATAAATGCATCTGCCGGAAGTTTAAAGCGTTCTGCAAGCGCTTTAATATGGCTTACAGTCAGTGCTCTACGGCCATTTAGGATGTTGCTGACGTTCGATTTAGAACCAAGTTCGTTGGCGAGGTCGGTGGCTTTTAATCCGTACTGATCCATGAGCGTACGCAATACGGAAACGCCAGAGGGAGTTTGTTTCAGGCGTTGATTGAGCGCTCTGAATTCTGGTGCATGTTTTTCGTATTCACTGATTCGGGCACTGAGCAATTCAAATAGTGGGTTTTCAAGATCGTCGTGGTCAACCAGAAATTCTACTAGCGCTAGTGCCCTTCGATACTCCGTTTCATTACGTTCGTCCCCCAAAAGCGGGATGGTTTTTACAGCATGGCTGAAGGTATCAACGATCTTTTTTGCGCTGGCTGCGTCCATATGACGATGAGATCTCATTCTTTATGGCCCCGATAATATTCTGTCAGTTTGTCATATTCGGCGTGGAGAACGATATGCTTCACAAATACTTTATGTAACCTGAAATCTATGTAGGCAATGAGTCTCAGGTTGTTACCAGAAACATCAATTACCCACCATTTATTCCTGTACTTAAAATTATCAAGAGAAGGAATATACTGTTTCATCTCTTCAGGGTGATTGAATGTTTTTTTCTCCAAAACATTCAGCAACTCAGCGAGAGCAAGCCCATGGTTTGGATACATGAGCATAACCTCATTGAATGGTTTTCGGCTGATAACATGCACGATGTAGTTCCATTACATAGTTTTCAACCTGAAAACAATCTAACGCAATGCCATCATGTTTTCAAGTTGAAAACAATATTGAATATTAAGAAATCATCTCTGCTGATGGGCTTCTAACACGCCAGACCACGTCTTGCATGGCGCTTCGTGCCGCCTGGCTCACCCCTGCCAACTGGAAAAATCCGTGAATAACGCCGAGATAGCGTTGGCAAGTGCATTCCACATCCTGTTCCTGGAATCGTTGATACAGGGCCTCGCCTTCATCTCGCAGTGGATCGAATTCAGCGGTAATGATGTGCGTGGGCGGCAGACCGTTGAAGTCTTCACGCCAGAGTGGGCTGGCTTCGGGATGCAGCGGATCGGTTTTCGGCATATACATCTCGTAGCCCGACAGCAGCGTGTCGCGGGTGATAATGTAATCCTGTCCATTATGGTCATAGCTCGCAAACCTGGCGGTTGCGTCCAGCATCGGGTAGATCAGCATAAGCTGCGCAGGTTGCCATTGCCTGGCCGCTTTCAGGCGTAGTGCGGTGACCAGCGCCAGGTGTCCGCCTGCGCTGTCGCCAGCAAGGATTATGCGCTCGCGATCGACACCCAGTTTCTGGGCATATTTCCAGACAATATTAGCCCCTGTTTCAGCATCGTTATGTGCTGCCGGGAAGGTATGTTCTGGCGCGAGGCGGTACTGTACTGCAATGACCCGACAGCCGCTGAACCAGGCGAGTTGCCTTAGCTGGTTATCATGCGTGGCAAACCCACCGCTGACAAAACATCCACCATGATAGTAAATGATGCAGGGTAGCGTTCCCGCAGTGTTAAGAGGCGAAACAACGCGAAACGTCATGGCATCGAGTTCAATATCTTCAACCTGTACACGGTTTTCTGTTTCTCCGGCCAGCACCGTACTGGCGATGTAACCTGCCCTCCGGTCATCAATATTCAGCTCGCGTGAAGAGGGGCGGCCAGCCGTAATAAACTCAGCAACGAGGTCCGCAACTCCTTTTTCAAGTGCCATTTGTGGTCCCTTTATCTGTATGGATATACAGTCTTATAACCTGATTTGGTACGAATGGAAATGGGAAAATCGGTATGTGTATGATTCTGGAAAGCGGCTCGCAAAAGTAAAAATTGCCGCAACGAAGACTATTTTCTCGCCAATGGCAGGTGTATGTTGTTTGAAAATTAATCGCTGATGATATACTGGAGGTATATGTGAGTATAATGGCTGGGATGGATATGGGCAGAATATTACTCGATTTATCAGACGAAGTGATTAAACGCCTCGATGATCTCAAGGTGCAGCGCAACTTACCTCGTGCTGAACTCTTGCGGGAGGCAGTTGAGCAGTATCTGGAAAGGCAGGATCAGGCTGAAACCACAATTTCCAGCGCTCTCGGACTCTGGAAAGGTTGTGAGGAAGATGGCGTTGAGTACCAACGCAAACTTCGTGAGGAATGGTAATGGTTAAAGGAGCCGCGCTTTTTGACACCAATATTCTCATCGACCTGTTTAGTGGACGGAGTGAAGCAAAGCAAGCGATTGAAACATGGCCGCCGCAGAATTCAATTAGCCTTATCACTTGGATGGAGGTGATGGTTGGGGCAAAGAAATATCATCAGGAATCTCGCACACGCGTTGCGTTGAGCGCCTTTAACGTCATTGGAGTGTCACTGGATATTGCTGAAAGAAGCGTCAGTATCAGACAGGAACATGGGATGAAATTGCCGGATGCCATTATTCTGGCAACAGCACAGATTCATCGTCTTACGCTGGTTACGCGAAATACCAAGGACTTTGCGGGTATACCCGGAGTGGCTACACCGTATGCGCTATAACCCGGGCGGCTGACGCCGCCCGGTAGTACTGACGCCTTACTCCCCTTCGCCCGGGAACATGAACGGGTTGATGGAGCTGCGGGCGAAGCCCTCTTGCTCCATGTGCGCGTCCAGCATCAGTGAAGCGAGGTCGTCGGCAACGGCTTCGACTTTCGGGTCCTTTTCCTGATAGAGAATCTTCAGGTAAGTCCCGCAGTCGCCGCAGCTTTCGGCTTTAATTGCCGACTGCTCGTTATCCAGAGACCAGTAGTTCAAGTCACGGCTTTGCTCGCAGTTGCTGCACTTCACGCGTACCACGTGCCATTCGGTTTCACACAAGTTGCAGTGCAGATAGCGCAGCCCCTGAGTCGTACCAATTTGCACCATGCTGGAAACTGGCATTGAACCGCAAACCGGACAGAACTGGCGCTGTTCACCGTATTCCGCACGGGCTTTGCCGGGGATCAGGCTTGCCATTTGTGCCCAGTAGAGCGACAGGGCGGCCCAGATGAACGGCGCTTTATCGCTGCTGACGGATGCAAAGTCAGAGGCAAACAGCGCGCTGGCCATCAGTTCCAGCTCCTGCTCTGAGGCTTTTTCCAGATTCTCGATCACCGCTAACGCGGGACCGCTCATTTCTGGTTTCAGCTCAGCAATTAACGATTGCAGCAGTTTTTGCCAGTGCTTATCGCGTGGCAGTACGTGGATATCCAGCGGCGGCTTGCCCTGAACGTTCGCTTCTTTGATGCGCGCGGTCAGGTCTATCTGCAGCGGATGGTCGTACAGCACCACTTCCTGCGCGTGGGCGATCAGCGCAGCAAAGCGCAGATAATCACCCAGCGGGTTGTTCTCGGCCAGCTCGCGCAGACGCTCAGCGCGGCGGTTATACAAATTTTTGAGTCTGGGGAATAATAACGGCGGAATCATATCCGCCGTGCGTTTCTCGCTCTTCTCCAGCTCATCTTGCGGGATTATGCGAATACTCATTCAGATGACTTTTCCTGTTTCTGGCGGACTTCACGGTACCAGCGTGGGTGATGTTTCTTCGCCCATGAGCTGGTGACCCATCCTTCCACCATCGCGGTAATGGTGCCTTTCACCCATAGGGCGGCGTAAATGTGCACCATGATAACCACAATTAACGCTACTGCGGCAAATGAATGCAGCATTAACGCGAATCGGATCACCGGGATTGAGAAAGAAGGCGCAAAATACGGACGCCAGATGATCACTCCGCTCACCAGTAACAGGACCAGGAAGATAATCGCCGCCCAGAATACGCATTTCTGGCCGAAGTTATAACGTCCCGTGTCACCGACTTCCTCGTTGACGACAATCTTACGAATATTCTTCGCCCAAAAGATATCATCCCGATTGATTAGATTGTGGTGCCAGTAACGGAAAAACATGATGATAAACGAGGCAAACATAATCACGCCGACAAACGGGTGCAGAATTCGCGCCAGTTGCGGGGTGCCCATAATTTGCATCAGCCAGTTGAAGGATGGGAAGAAAAAGCCCAGCCCGCTTATCGCCGCTAGCATGAAGCAGAAGGCGGTGACCCAGTGGTTGATGCGTTCCGGCGCCGTATAGCGCACGATGGTGTCACGTCGTTTCATTTGCGCACCTCGTCGTCTTTTTCATGCAGATTGTCTTCTTCCTCTTCCGCACGGTTCGGACCTACGCCGACGTAGTGGAAGATGCTGGCCGCAAATGTCGCTGCAAAGCCGACGGCTGCGAGAGGTTTCCAGATGCCTTTCCAGAACTT
Source organism: Citrobacter sp. FP75 (assembly GCF_018342065.1). Taxonomy (GTDB): domain Bacteria; phylum Pseudomonadota; class Gammaproteobacteria; order Enterobacterales; family Enterobacteriaceae; genus Citrobacter. The sequence goes on from NZ_JAFDOE010000008.1 coordinate 39,815, forward strand.
CACGGTGGCGCTGATTTCCGGGTTCTCCGGCAGGCCGTGGTACAAATTCGGCTTGTCAGCATGATGCAATACGTACATGACGTGCGTACCGCCAACGCCGACCGGATCGTACAGACCGGCGTTATCGTAGCCACGGGTTTTCAGCTCTGCCACGCGCTCGCCTGCCAGCGTTTTCATCGACTCTTTAGTGCCGAAATGAATCGCGCCGGTTGGGCAGGTTTTCACGCAGGCCGGTTCTTGTCCTACCACCACACGGTCAACGCACAGCGTACATTTGTAAACGCGGTTGTCTTCCGGGTTGAGGCGCGGCACGTCGAACGGACAGCCCGCAATGCAGTAGCCGCAGCCAATACACTGCTCAGACTGGAAGTCGACAATGCCGTTGGCATACTGAATGATAGCCCCTTCCGCCGGACACGCCTTCAGGCAGCCCGGATCGGCGCAGTGCATGCAGCCATCCTTACGGATCAGCCACTCCAGTTTGTCGTCTTGCTCCACTTCCGAGAAACGCATCACCGTCCAGGATTTGGCGGTCAAATCAGCCGGGTTGTCGTACACCCCAACGTTGTTGCCCACTTCATCACGGATGTCGTTCCATTCCGAACAGGCCACCTGACACGCTTTACAGCCGATACAGGTGGTGACGTCGATAAGCTTCGCCACCTCTTCCTGGTGATCCCGCGCCTGAGGCGCGGGGGTGAAACCATTAGTAGCGGAACGACGAATGATGTCCTGCGATTGATAAGCCATAGGTCGTCTCCGTTACACCTTTTCCACGTTCACGAGGAAGGACTTAAATTCCGGCGTCTGCGTGTTCGCATCACCGACGAATGGCGTTAACGTGTTAGCGATAAAGCCTTTTTTCGCCACACCTTCGTAGCCCCAGTGAATCGGAATACCGATGGTATCGATATCCTGACCGTTGGCCTTCAACGTGCGAATACGTTTGGTCACCACTGCTTTGGCTTTAATGTAGCCGCGGTTAGAGGAGACTTTAACGGTATCGCCGTGAGAGATGCCGAGCTTATTCGCCAGCTTCTCGCCAATTTCCACAAACTGTTCCGGCTGTGCGATGGCGTTTAACAGCGCATGCTTGGTCCAGTAGTGGAAGTGCTCGGTCAGACGGTAGGTTGTGCCGACGTACGGGAACTTATCCGCTTTGCCCAGTGCTTCTTCGTCGCCTTTAAAGATACGGGCGGCTGGGTTAGAGATAACGTTCGGGTGCAGTGGGTTAGTGCCCAGCGGCGTTTCAAACGGCTCGTAATGTTCCGGGAACGGCCCTTCCGCCATCTTATCGATAGCAAACAGACGTCCCATCCCTTCCGGCTGCATGATAAACGGCCCAACGTTGCTGCCCGGTGCCGCGGCGCTGTAGTCCGGAATATCCATCCCGCTCCACTTCGCCCCATCCCATTTCAGGATCTGACGTTTTGGATCCCACGGATTCCCCTGCGGATCGGCGGAGGCGCGGTTATACAGAATGCGGCGGTTGAGCGGCCACGCCCAAGCCCAGCCCAGCGTATTGCCCAGACCCGACGGGTCGGCGTTATCGCGACGCGCCATCTGGTTGCCTTCTGGCGTCCAGCTACCGGCGAAAATCCAGCAGCCGCTGGAGGTCGTACCGTCGTCGCGCAGTTGGGCAAACGAGCTAAGCTGTTGGCCTTTCTTGACGATCACCGCGCCGGTTGCCGGGTCGGTAATGTCGGCCAGCGCTTTACCGTTGCTCTCCATCGCCACCTCTTCCGAAGCGGGTTCATGCGGCGTGGAGTAGTTCCAGGTCATGCTCAGCACCTGTTCCGGATTTGCACCACCCTGTTCGGCGTACATCTTGCGCATGCGCAGGAAGATACCAGCGAGGATTTCACCATCGGTGGCGGCAATCCCTGGGGCATCTGCGCCTTTCCAGTGCCACTGCAGCCAGCGACCGGAGTTAACGATAGAACCGTTCTCTTCGGCGAAGCAGGTGGACGGCAGACGGAACACTTCGGTCTGGATTTTCGACGGATCTACATCGTTCGACTCACCGTGGTTTTGCCAGAAGGTGGAGGTCTCGGTGTTGAGCGGGTCGATGGTCACCAGGAACTTCAGTTTGGACAGTGAAGCCACCACCTTGTTTTTATTCGGGAATGACGCGACCGGGTTAAAGCCCTGGCAAATATAGCCATTCACTTTGCCCTGGTTCATCATCTCGAAATACTGCAGAACGTCGTACCCTTTATCCCACTTCGGCAGCCAGTCGAAGCCCCAGCTGTTTTCCGCTGTTGCTTTATCGCCAAAGAAGGCTTTCATCATCGAGACAAAGAATTTCGGGTAGTTGCCCCAGTAGTTAACCTGACCTTCGAGCAACGGTTTAGGCGTGTTGGCGGCAAGGTAGGTTTGCAGGTCAGTCTGTTTTTCGCTCGGCAGCGTCATATAGCCCGGCAGGCTCTGTGACAGCAAGCCTAAGTCAGTCAGACCCTGAATGTTAGAGTGACCGCGCAGGGCGTTAACACCGCCGCCAGCCATCCCCATGTTGCCAAGCAGCAGCTGGATCATCGCCATGGTGCGGATGTTCTGCGCGCCCACGGAGTGCTGCGTCCAGCCTAGTGCATACAGGAACGACGCGGTTTTGTCTTTGACGCTGGTTTCTGCGATGTATTCGCATACTTTCAGGAAATCAGCCTTCGGCGTACCGCAGATGTTTTCTACGACATCCGGCGTGTAGCGGGAAACGTGCTGTTTCAGCAGGTTCCACACGCAGCGCGGGTGTTGCAGGGTGACATCGCGTTTGGCGAAGCCTTTTTCATCCAGCTCGTAGTTCCAGCTGGTTTTGTCATACTTGCGTTTGTCCGCGTCGTAGCCGGTGAACAGGCCATCTTCGAAACCGTAATCCTCACGCACGATCAGGCTGGCGTTGGTATAGGCCTCAGTGTATTCGCGGTTGAATTTTTCGTTGTTCAGCAGGTACAGCAAGACGCCTGACAGGAAAGCAATGTCAGTACCGGAACGAATCGGAGCATAGAAATCAGCCACCGCTGCGGTTCGCGTAAAGCGAGGATCAATCACAATCAGCTTCGCGCCATTGTGAATTTTGGCTTCCATCGCCCAGCGGAACCCGACCGGGTGAGCTTCAGCGGCGTTACCGCCCATCACCACAACGAGGTTGGCGTTTTTAATGTCGACCCAGTGGTTGGTCATCGCACCGCGACCAAATGTTGGAGCAAGACTTGCTACCGTTGGTCCGTGTCAGACGCGTGCCTGGTTGTCGACCGCGAGCATACCCAGCGCGCGGGAGAATTTTTGCGTTAAATAGCCGGTTTCGTTACTGGACGCGGAAGCACACAGCATCCCGGTGGAAAGCCAGCGGTTAACGGTTACGCCTTCGGCGTTTTTCGCAACGTAGTTAGCGTCGCGGTCTTCTTTCATCAGCTTAGCGATGCGGTCAAATGCCTCATCCCAGCTAATTTGTTGCCACTTATCGGAGCCCGGTGCGCGGTATTCCGGGAATTTCAGGCGACTTTCGGAGTGGATGAAGTCCACAAGTCCAGCCCCTTTCGGGCACAGCGCGCCACGGTTCACCGGATGGTCCGGATCGCCCTCGATATGGAAGATGGATGCTTTGGCGTTTTTCGCACCGTCACCGAGACTGTACATTAACAGTCCACAGCCAACGGAACAGTAAGTGCAGGTGTTACGGGTTTCGCGTGTGCGCAGCAGTTTATATTGCCGTGTTTCCGCGAGCGCCGCGCCGGGTGCAAAGCCCAGTGCCGCTGCCGTGGTGCCTGCCATACCGCCAGCGCAGATCTTAAAGAACTGCCTTCTGCTGACCTGCATGGTTTGCTCCTTGTTTCGACATTGTCACGTTCCCTTCACTTTTCCGTTACTCGATCGCGAGGGAAGTGGTTGTTATTTTTCTTTGCGGACGGGACCGCAAAGGTCCAGAATTGGGTGAATTTCCCTCCGTCCTGGAGGGATTTGTAAAGAATACCACAATGTTGGTATGTGTGTTCCAATATGGTTAAAAGAAAGTGAATAAGATTATTCAAGAAAACATCAAAAATGTGACGGCTTTGACAGGATCGCGCCAGCTGACCCTCTGGAAACGCGAGGATTTGCAACATCCTCAGCCGGATGTCGTCGCGGAAGAAGTGCCGGTTGCGCTGGTTTACAACGGGATCTCGCACGTAGTGATGATGGCGTCACCGAAAGATCTTGAGCACTTTGCGATGGGCTTTTCACTTTCTGAAGGCATTATTGAGCACCCACAAGATATCTACGGGATGGAAGTGGTCCCTTCCTGTAATGGATTAGAAGTGCAGGTTGAACTTTCCAGCCGTCGTTTTATGGGGCTGAAGGAGCGCCGTCGTGCACTGGCCGGTCGTACCGGTTGTGGCGTTTGCGGCGTTGAACAACTCAATGACATTGGCAAGCCGGTCCAGCCTCTGCCGTTTACCCAGACATTCGATCTGGCGCATCTCGATAACGCCTTAAGACATCTCCCTGATTTCCAGCCTGTTGGACAACTGACAGGCTGCACGCATGCAGCGGCCTGGGTACAGGCGTCAGGCCATCTGGCGGGTGGACATGAGGATGTTGGGCGTCACGTTGCGCTGGACAAACTGCTCGGACGGCGAGCGATTGAAGGGGAAAGCTGGCAACAGGGAGCCGTATTAGTTTCCAGTCGCGCCAGCTATGAGATGGTGCAAAAGTCAGCAATGTGCGGTGTGGAGATCCTGTTTGCGGTATCTGCCGCGACGACGCTGGCGGTGGAAGTTGCCGAGCGCTGTAACCTGACGCTGGTGGGCTTTTGCAAGCCGGGCAGGGCAACGATTTATACGCACCCGGAACGTTTGATTGCTGAATGATATATGTTCAATAAATTTGAATGAAACTGGCAAATCCTTCCGCTTTTAGTTGTGTGATGTGAGGGCTATTATTTATCACATCAAGGCGCAGTGCCTTACTCAAACAACTAAATTAAAGGGTTTATATCATGAAAAGCATCAAAACTTTTGTCGCAGTCATCGCTCTCGCTACATCTTTCGGTTCTTTCGCTGCTCAGACTGTTACCGCAACCGGTTCTACGCTGGAAAGCGCTGAAGCGAAAATTGCCGCTCAGGCTGAACGTGCAGGCGCCAGCGATTATAAAATCATCCAGGCTTACACTGGCAACCGCGTGCATATGACCGCTGAACTGCTGAAATAAGTCATCTCAGAACTGTAGAAAGAGCGCCTTCGAGGCGCTTTTTTAGTTTCTGCGGTTACTGTTTTAACAGCGCAATAAACGCCTCATACCCATCAAGCCCTGAAATCGTTTCGGCGGGATAGCGACACAGCACGCTGGATAAGTAACTGAAGATTTTTAACTCATGCCGCGCAGCCGCGGCCGCACAAGCGATCAGCACATGACTTACGGGCTCATTATTTACCTGAATGGTGCGCTCAAGGGTAATAAAGAATCCGCGAAAACGGTGTTCCTGTTCGCTCCAGCAGTGGGGGATCGCCAGGCGATTGACTATCAGGTTTTCGCCTTCATGTTCCCGGGCGCAAATGCGCAGCGCTTCGTCTTCGGTGATGTGGTTCTGGGCCACAAGTTGCCCGCAGATCCCCCCGATAATGCGCTGCCAGGTTTCGCCCTCGGTATTGAGATAATGGAAGCTTCCCTGTTGTAAAAAGAACCGTTCGGGCTGCTGGCGGATGAAAGCCGTCGCGAGGAAGTGTTTAATCTGCTCAGTACCTGCCGCAGTGATAATGTTTTTAATTGTGAGCGCATTCTTAACTGCATTATCAAGCAAATAGTGGCTATTGTTGACGATGAGTAATGGCGTGATTTCATCACAGATGGCACCCAATTCACCGACATTTCGCGCAATAATGACCCGACAATTCAATACGTCGCGTTCAATGGCCTGCTTATTTATGGTGGCGATGGCGTTTTGATCGGATAACAGCACAATGGGTTGACGCTCATTCTGGTGTCGCTCCAGCGCGCAGGCAAAATAGAGGCCGATCAGATCACTGTCGAACAGCGGAATATCTACCTGTTCGCGCAGCAGGGCGATAAAATGCAGGCTCATATCGAAGGCGGCAGGCCAGGCGGCTTTCAGGTTATTCATGCTGTTCTGGCGATGTTCCGGTATCCAGACGGGCGCTGAAATACATCTCAGTAAATGACCAGTAATATTATCGGTCAGTTGGGCGTCGATAATATTCAGCGAAGCAACGCCGGGAATGCTTCTTAACAAAGAGACTATGGCATCGGTGGAAATGGTCATCGCCTGACGCCGCCGGGTTTCCAGAAGACCAACAAGCGTTTTGAACGCGTTATCGCCCAGATAGATCCCAGCCTGCTCTACGAGTTTATTCAACATCGCGTGTCGGCATTCCGGCCACACGGTGGAGAGTTGATTACGCAAAGCGTAAACCGCCAGCACCAGACTGGCGAGATACTCCCCGGAAATCAGCGGAAAATCATTAATGTTTTCACATGCCGCGTTGAGTCGCTCGATGTTCTCGCGCGTGATGCCCGGTAGTGAAATCAGCAACGGATCTTTTTTGAGCAGATTCGCCAGCAGGATAATGCGCTTTTCTTCCGGTTCATCAATGAAATGACCTGCGCCAGGACGACTGGCCAGGCAAAATGCGCGCTCATAGCGCTGCTTCAAACGTGGCAGTCTGTCTGCGACCCAGGTTTCGGGCAAATTAAGCGCTGAGGCCAGCTGTATCCGGGGTGTAAAGGTATTCAGCAACAGAAACGCCAGCAACCGATCATCATTATCATGACGTTGCAGAAGCTGGAAAAAACTGCGCCTGTCGACGATATCCAGTTGATAGCCCGCGTTGCCGCCAGGCTGAATACGCGCCTTACCGCTGAGGGTAAAGTTGAGATAATCAATGTCGCGTAGGATAGTGCGACTCGAAACGCCAGTTTGACGCGCCAGCTCACCCAGCGGACAGGGCTGCTGTTCGAGTATGTCCACAATCTTTAACTGGCGTTCCGATAACATATACACTTCCTCCTTCAAGCTGCTTCTGCGTTGGCTGCATTCACTCACCCTGGTCACGTACTATTTGTACGTTCCCAGGGATTCATTCATTTGCCGCCTTGATGCAACTCGAATGAGTTTGTGTATCGTTCACCTGGCGAAAGTCGGTGAAGGATTTCACTTTCTCTGCCGTCAGTGAGGTCAGCAGCTCGCGCACCAGCGTAAACAGCGCGTCATAATCCGTTGCGGAAATCATACCGCTGTTAGCGTGAAGATAGCGAGTAGGCAAACATAGCGCCGCCACCGGACGACCGCCGCCCATCACGTTATAGCGCCCACCGTCCGTGGCCCCGGTTTTCATGGTGCAAAACTGTAATGGCGCATCGCTGCTTTGCGCGCTCTCTTTTAATGCGGCAACCAGTTGCTGGTTGGGGAAATAGCGTTTATCGAACAGCATTAGCCCCGGCCCATCACCAAGCTTCAGCGGGTATTTGATGTTATCGATACCAGGCACATCGCCCGCCACCGCCGTATCCAGCACGACAACCACGTCAGGCCTGATATGCTCCGCCGAGGTTTGCGCCCCGCGCAGCCCAACCTCTTCTTCCACGCTGCCAACGCCGTAGAGGGTGATTTCGGGGTTATCTACTGCTTGTAACAGTTCCGCCATCAGGGCGCAGCCAACGCGGTTGTCCAGCGCTTTGCCGACAATCTTATCTTCTCCCCAGCGGGCAAAGTTCGCCTCCGGGCTGATAAAGTCGCCAATATCAATACCGCGTTTTTCCACCTCTTCACGGTTTTTCGCGCCAATATCGATAAACATTTCGTCAAACGTCAGCGGTTGCTGTTTTTGCTTCTCCGCTAAAGCGTGCGGGGCGACGGAGCCAATAACGCCGGGGATCTTCACGCCCTTGCGAGTACGGATTGTGACCCGGTGATTGAGCATCGACTGGCTCCACCAACCGCCAATGGTGGTGAAGCGCAGAAAGCCACTATCGTCGATATGCGTCACCATAAAGCCCACTTCATCCATGTGCCCGACGATGGCAACCTTCGGTCCACTGCTACCTTTGCGGGCGACAAAGCTGCCGAGACCGTCAAAAGTGATTTCATCCACGCAGGGTTCCAGCGTGTTAATGAGGATCGTGCGAACTTCCTGTTCATCGCCGCTAACGGCGCTGGCTTCACATAACTGCTGTAGTAACTCAATGTTCATGGGCAAGCTCCTGCTGCGCGGCTTTACGTCTCAGCCACAATCCTTTCAGGATGATAATTAAGGAAATATTCAGCGCCAGACCGATGGCCAGCACCAGATAAAACGAACCTACGGGTGACATCAGGCCGATCAGCGGATCAAAGATACCTAAACCGGGCGCCAGACGTTTGATTCCGAAGGCGATAACCAGCATGCCGGTAATACCACCGGAGAGCGTATTGGCGGTGATCATCGGTAGCGGCGCAGCCAATGCGTAGGGGATCGCCGGTTCGGTAGCGACGGTCGCGCCGACCACAATCGCGCTGCTGGCGGCGGCTTTCTCCTGCTGGGTAAACAGTTTTGGGGCAATATAGGTAGCAATGCCTGCCGCGACGGGCGGCATCAGCGCCACCACGCCGACGATGGCGTACCAGTCATAGATATGTTTTTCCAGCAGTGAGAAGCAGAAGAACCAGGCCGTTTTATTGATGGGCCCGCCCATATCAAACGCCAGCATCGCGCCGACGAGGAAAGCCGCGCCCAGCTTCATGGAGGGTGGAATGGTGTTCAGAAAGTGCAGCAGGCCGCCCATGATATCGGACATCACCGGGCCGATGACGTAATAAGTCAGTACGCCAAACACCAGCAAGGTGACGAACGGGATCAGCATGGAGCCGAGCAGTGGCTGAAGCGCTTTGCCGAGCTTAACTTTGCGAAACCACAGTACGAAGTAGCCGATCGCCAGCCCCAGCACCACCGCGCCGAGAAATCCCGCGCCGGACTGTGTACCTAATAACCCTTTATCGTTCGCCAGATAGCACACCAGAAACGCCGGGGCGAAGGCAGGTTTATCGGCAATCGACCACGCGATATACGCACCCATAATCGGGATCATAAAGGTAAAACCCAGATAGCCGATGGATTCAACAACCCAGGTGAACGACGGTGCGCCTTTCGACATATCGGTATAGGGCAAACCGAACTGTACCAGCATATTAGCGAGCGCCACTAAGATACCGCCGCCGATAACAAATGGCAGCGCGGCGGAAACCCCCGCCATCAGATGGCTCATCACGCTACCTTGTTGCACATCCTGCTTGCCCAGTTTGACGCTGCTATCGGCGGTGAAAAGTTGTGAGTGAGAAGGCAACTGGATGAAAATCTGGTCGATGTTTTTCAGCGCCTGGGAAATGGCTATCTCATACACTTTTTTCCCAGCGAAACGCGCCCTGTCTTCGCCGCTTAGTCCACGCCCTGTTGCCAGAATCACATAATCCGCAGCGGCAATTTCTTCATTGGTCAGACGGTTTTCAACGCCGCTGGAACCCTGGGTTTCGACTTTAATGGTATGGCCGAGCGCGCGTGCTTTTTGCTCCAGCGCTTCCGCTACCATGTAGGTGTGAGCGATGCCCGCAGGACAGTTGGTGATCGCCACTAGACGTAAGGATGACTCCATAGCCGTTTCCTTATGAGGTTAAGGTCTGATTTAACAAGGTAAGTACCTGACCGGCATCACCCTGTTTCAGCTGGTTGATAAAATCCTGATGGATTATTTTGCGGCACAGAGTGCCGATAATTTTGACCTGGTCGTCCTCGCCAGTTTGCGGCACACCGAGGCAGATTCAGCAGTTGACGTCTTCACCGTCGCTGGCCTTCCAGTCCACGTTTTCTGATTTTCGCGCGAACAGAACGAAGGGTTGCTTGATGCAGGTACTTTTGCCGTGAGGGACGGCGATGCCTGAACCAAATCCGGTGGAGTGCAATTTTTCGCGTAACAGCAATGTTTGCAGGAATTGATGGCGATCGCTGACGTAGCCATTCTGAAACGCCATATCCGCCAGTTGTTTAAGAATGGAATAAGCGCTATTGCCCTGAATATTAAGATCAATACAGTTAGCGGTAAGGGCTGACATGGAAATCTCCGTCAAAATGGGGTTGATCCGATTTTAACGGTGAGACGGTGAAGAGATGAGCGGCAATATGTCAGAGGGGAGTGACAATTTGAGGCAGAGTCATGTCCCGGTTTTGTGGGGTAAAACACACGATGTTGGGGGATATTCCCCTGATGAATATTGATCGACAGGGGAATACTATTTTTAGTGTATGCCCGCCATTCGCAACAACGCTGTCACCACGGCAGCGGCGATAATCACCACAATTAGCGGCATTTTGCGCCAGGCGAGAAACACCGCAAAAGCCACGCCCAGCACGCGTGCCATGCCGGCAAAGTGTTCACCCTCGTAAAAGGTGGTCGCCAGCGCAACGGAGAACAGTAATACCGTTGCGGCGTCGGAAAGCAGCGCCTGCGAGCGCTCGGAAAACGCCAGACGATTCCCCAGTTTCGCTCCACCTAAACGCATTAAATACGTTCCCAGAGATAACACGGCGATCCCGACGATAAACAGCGTCATGTTGCCCATTATTTTTTCCTCGTCAGTAAGCCAAACAGTGAAAGCAGAACCGGCAAACCCACCGGCGCAAAAGGGACGGCGGCGAGAGACAGCGTGGCACCGCTGCAGGCGCGTATCAGCGTCGTACGGTTTTTAAATGCAGGTACCACTAAGGCCAGCAGGATGGCAGGGAAGACGGCATCCAGACCGATCGTTTCCGGCGCAGGCAGCAGCCTGCCAACCATCGCGCCAAGCAGCGTGCCCAGAGGCCAGACGATGGCAACGCCCAGACCGCACAGCCAGTAGGCGGCTTTGCGCTGTTCCGGCGTTTTTTGCGACAGGCCAAACACCACGCTTTCATCGTTCATGATATGACAGCCGAGGAAACTGGCGGCACGCTTTCCTACCAGGTCGCGCACCGTAACGCCGAACGGAACATGTCGGGCGTTAACCAGCAAACCAGCAGCCGCAGCGGCAAGTGGATTACCACCGCTGGCGACGATGCCGATAAACATAAACTCGGACGCTCCCGCCAGCACTGTAATAGAGAGCACAAACGGTACCCACAGCGGGAAGCCGTAGGCCATCGCCAGCGAACCGTAAGACATCCCCACTACGCCGACCGCCAGACACACCAAAAGAATCGCTTTTATGGTGTCGCCCTTGAGACTGGAAAAATAATGTTTCATCTTGCTTTAGCCATATCGAACGAATTTCCATTATAATGAACGCAACCAGTTTGATTTACAAGTCGAACGATTCGTTCGGTATAAAGAACATGGAGTCAAGTATGACCCAACCCATCAGCATGATTGCGAAAAGCCTGGTCCGTGAACGCCAGCGTACCGGTCTGTCGCTGGCAGAGATTGCCCGTCGTGCCGGAATTGCAAAATCGACGCTCTCGCAGCTGGAAGCGGGTAATGGCAATCCTAGCCTGGAAACGCTGTGGTCGCTGTGTGTGGCGCTGGATATTCCTTTCGCGCGGCTGCTGGAGCCACAGGAGCAAAAAACCCAGGTGATACGCCGGGGTGAAGGAACAAAAGTGGTGGCGGAACAGGCCCATTATCAGGCGATCTTACTGGCCGCTTGCCCACCGGGTGCCAGGCGGGATATCTATCTGCTACTGACGCAGCCTGGCGCGGATCGTATTTCACAGCCACATCCACCGGGATCGGTTGAGCACATTATTGTAACGCAAGGGAAAGCGGTGGTGGGATTGACCGATGCGCCGGAGGAGTTAGGCGAAGGGGATTACATTTGTTATCCCGCTGACCAGGCACATATTTTTAAAGCGCTGGAACCTGACACCCAGGCGATTCTGGTGTCTGAGCAGAGTTAATTGTTATGCCGGATGCGGCGCATCAGCGCCGTATCCGGCTTGCAAAATTACGGCAGATAAAACACTTCTTTCAATTCTGCGCTGACCGGGCTGTTGTCCGGGTTTGCAGGCATTACATCACGCATATGCTGCCACCAACGCTGGCACACGTCGGTACTGGCGACGGCGTTCCAGCGTTCTTCGGATTCAATCTCGACGGTAGCGAACAGCAGATTGCGTTGTTGATCGAGATAAATCGCGTAGTGATGCGCGCCGTGGGCTTTCAGTACGGCTTCCAGCTCTGGCCAGATGGGATTATGACGACGCTGATATTCAACGTGCGCGTCGGCATTCACCTGCATCACAAAGGCTTTGCGGATCATAATGCCTCCAGATACAGCGCGCGGACCTCGTCGCGGCTGGCGGTGCGCGGGTTACACGGCGCACATGGATCGGCGAGCGCTTTATCCAGCCACCCTTCGATGTCCTCTTTGGTCACGCCAAGCTGGCTGAAGCCCGCCGGAATGCCGACGCGCTTGCTCAGGGTACGGATGGCGTTGATGGCTTCCATGCTTGCCGTTTCATCGCTCATGCCAAGGGTATCGACGCCCATTGCCTGCGCCACGCGGGCAAAGCGCGCTACGGCGTTCGGGCGGTTAAAATTCTCGATAATCGGCAGCAGGATGGCGTTGCAGACGCCGTGCGGCAGATTATGGGTCGCACCCGGCTGGTGTGCCAGCGCATGCACCAGGCCAAGACCGGCGCTGTTGAACGCCATACCCGCCAGATACTGACCAAACGCCATTTGCTCACGGGCTTCGAGGTTATGACCCTCGTCGACCGCTTTGGGCAGCCACAGGTTGATCAGGCGAATGGCTTCCAGCGCGTTGGCGTCGGTGAGTGGGTGTGCGCCGACGGATACATAGGCTTCCACCGCGTGGGTCAGCGCATCCATACCGGTGGCGGCAGTGACGGAGGCCGGAATTTCCAGCATCACGCTGGCGTCATCGACGGCGATATCCGGAATAATATTCGGATCAATGATGACTTCTTTGACTTTGCGCGAGGAATCAATGATCACCGCATTGCTGGTCATTTCTGCTGCTGTACCGGCGGTGGTATTAATGGCGACCAGCGGTACGCCAGCATTTTTTACCTTACCCACGCCGGAATAGGCGGTAGACGGGCCAGGGTTGGCAGTCAGGATTTTCACCGCTTTGGCGGTATCGATCGGGCTACCACCGCCGAAAGCGATGATGTAATCACACTCTGCGTCCTGGTATGCCGCAAAGCCTTTCTGCACCAGCTCTTCCGTCGGGTTCGGGAACACTTCGTCAAACAGGTGATACGACATTTTATGCGCATCGAGGGCGGTAAACAGGCTGTCCAGCAGGCCCAGATTTACCAGTTGACCATCGGTGACGATGAGTGCTTTGCCCCATTGCTTGTTCGCCACGAGGTTGACCATATCGCCAATCGCACCAGCGCCGTGCAGGCTAATTTTGGGTAGTGCCAACATAAAGCTCATCACTATTCTCCTTACAATGCCAGTGCGCTTGCCAGCGGCGTCACGCCAAAACGTTTGCCAAGTGCTATCAGCTCTTCACGTGTGATGGTTTGCTTCATCCCACCCATCGAATAAATTTTGACCAAAACTTCGGCAGATTTCTCTGCGGTATCAATCAAGCCAAACGCTTCGTCGAGCGTGGGACCGCTGCCGAACACGCCGTGGAACGGCCACAGCACCAGCGTGTGTTTCTGCATTTCCTCGGCGGTCGCCTGACCGATTTCATCGGTACCTGGCACCATCCACGGCAGAATGCCGACGCCGTCCGGGAACACCACCAGGCACTCGGTGCTGCCTTCCCACAGTTTGCGGGTAATCAGCGCCGTGTTGTTTTCCAGCACATAGGTCAGGGCGATCAGGTTGGTGGCATGGCAGTGCATGATCACGCGGTCTTTGCCATGGGTGGCTTTAATGCGTTCACAGTGGGAAAGGAAGTGTGCGGGCAGTTCGGAGGTCGGTACGGCTTCGTGGGTCAGACCCCAAAGAATGTGGTAGCCCGCACCGTCGCTGTCGATTTTTACCACGCCCAAATTAGCCGCCGGATCGAGCTGAACGTTGCGGAAGAATTTACCGGAGCCGGTGACGATAAACGGCGTGTTAGCCAGCAGCGGCATCGGCTGACTCAGCGCGATATAGCGCGGTTTTTCGTGAAAATCGGCGCTAAACTGCGCAATATCCGTTTCATCCAGACGCAGCGTCAGGTTGCCGCCGTTACGTTCGTCCCAGCCTTTCAGCCAGGCATCGGAAGTGGCTTTGATCATCCCCTGGACGAACCAGGAAGTGGTAATGTTTTGCATGGTCGATGTTCCTGTTTAATGGTTGCCGGATAAGGCGTTGGCCGTATCCGGCGAGTCTGTTTAGCGGCGTTTGCTCAGAATCTCTTTTTCATAGGCCCGAACGCTCTCCAGCCACTGGCTGCCCGCTGGCGTGTCGTGGTGCTGGCAATACATCTCCCAGACGGCCTGCCACGGCAGCGATTTCTGCTCTTCCAGCAGGGCCAGGCGAGCGGTGTAGTCGCCACTGGCTTCGAGCTGACGAAGCTGTTCGGTTGGCTCTAACAGCGCGCGCAGCAGGGCTTTTTTCATATTGCGGGTGCCGATCACCCACGCGGCGATGCGGTTGATCGAGGCATCGAAGAAGTCGAGGCCGATGTGTACGCGGTCGAACAGGTTGTGGCGCACGATCTCGCTGGCAATCGCCTGGGTTTCGTCATCCAGCAGCACTACGTGGTCGCTGTCCCAGCGCACCGGACGGCTGACGTGCAGCAGCAGGCGCGGCACGTACAGCATGGCGGCGGAGATTTTGTCGGAAATCACTTCAGTCGGATGGAAGTGGCCCGCGTCCAGGCACAGCGCGGTCTGGCGGCTGGTGGCATAGCCCATGTAAAACTCGTTGGAGCCAACGGTGTAGCTTTCTGCGCCAATACCAAATAGCTTGCTCTCGACGGCGTCGATATGGTGCTCCGGGTCGAGTTTCTCGCTAATCACTTCGTCCAGCGCTTCCAGCAGGCGCTGGCGCGGTGCCAGGCGGTCAACGGTGATATCTTTCATGCCGTCCGGGATCCAGATGTTCATCACCGACGGCGTGCCCAACTGCTCGCCAAAATACGCCGAGACGCGACGGCTGGCTTTGCAGTGATCAATCCAGAACTGGCGGATGCTGTCGTCTGCGTGTGCCAGCGTGAAGCCGTCGGCGCTCAGCGGATGCGAGAAGCAGGACGGGTTGAAATCCAGCCCCAAGTGGTTTGCTTTCGCCCATTTCACCCAGTTTTTGAAGTGCTCAGGTTTGATTTGGTCGCGGGCAACCGGGGTGTCGGACTCCAGATAAATCGCGTGCAGGTTCAGGCGTTTTGGACCAGGAATAAGGCTCAGCGCCTGCTCCAGATCGGCACGCAATTCGGTGGCGTTACGCGCCTTGCCCGGATAGTTACCGGTCGCCTGAATACCGCCGGTGAGCGAGCCTTCCGGGTTTTCGAATCCGGCGACGTCATCGCCCTGCCAGCAGTGCATGGAGACCGGCAGACGATCGAGCTGGCGCAAGGCCTCCTCGGCATCGATGCCTACCGCGGCGAAACGCAGTTTTGCCAGTTCCCAGGCTTGTTCAAGTTGAGTGGTCATGCGCAAAGCTCCTTTGTCTGTGTCTGTCGTGTTGATTGAAACTGCGCCTGGTAGCGGGCAATTTCACTGTCAGGATTGGGAATGAAGGTGGTCAGCTCGTAGTTGGTTTGCACCACCTGGCGGAAATCATCGACGTTGTTTAGCTCGTCCAGCGTCATCAACTGAACGCCAATATTGCCGAGCGTGGAGGCCTCAACAGGCCCGGACATCACGCGAATACCGCAGGCATCCGCGCAAAGCTGGTTGAGCAGGGCGTTCTGGCAGCCACCGCCAACAATGTGCAGTTGGCTAAACGCTTCGCCGCGCAGGTTCGCCAGTTCCTGCAGGACATCTGCGTACAGCAACGCCAGACTGTCGAAAATGCAGCGTGCTAATTCAGCATCCTGAACCGGGACGGGTTGGCCGGATTCGCCACACGCGGCCTGAATTTCTGCACTCATGTCGGCGGGATTAATAAAACGATCGTCGTTTGGATTTACCAGGAACCGGCAGGCCGGCAGTGCTTTGGTTTGGGTGATAAGCGTGGGCAGGTCGGTAATCTGCCGCTCTTTTAATACCCGTTGCAGCAGCCACAGCCCCATAATATTTTTCAGCACGCGGTAACGGCCTTCCGCGCCGCCTTCGTTGGTGATATTTGCCGCCAGCGCCGCCTCGTTGGCATACGGTGTTTTGCTCTCAAAACCCATCAGTGACCAGGTACCGGAAGAGAGATAGGCGCTGTTGGTATCGGTCAGTGGTGAGGCGATGACCGCGCTGGCGGTGTCGTGACTGGCGACGGCAACCACCGGGATTTGATTTTTCTGCGGGCAAATCCAGTGACCAATTACGTTTCCGGGATGCGTCGGGCGACCAAACCAGGCTTTGTCCGCGCCGGTCCATGCCAGCAGGGTGTCATCCCAGTCGTCAGTGTTGATATTGACCAACTGCGTGGTGGTGGCGTTGGTATATTCCCAGTTCATTTCACCGGTCAGGCGGTAGCCGAAGTAATCGGGGATCAGCAGGGCATGCGCGACCTGTGGGACCAGTTCTGGCTGCTGTTCGACCAGCGCGCGGAGTTGATACAGGGTATTAAAGGGCAGAAACTGAATGCCGCTGCGGCGATAGATCTCGCTGTTACCAAGCTGCGCTAAGGCCTGCGACATCACGCCAGTTGTGCGGCTGTCGCGGTAAGAGACCGGCAGGCCGATGCGCTGACCGTTTTTGCCGATCAGGACGTAGTCCACGCCCCAGGTATCGATGCCGATACTGTCAATGAGAATGCCTTCATCGCAGACTTTCTTCAGCCCCAGACGAATGTCGTTCTCAAGGCTGTCGATATCCCAGGTGTCAAAGCCGTCAGTTTTTTGCAGACAGTTAACGAAGCGATGGATTTCACGCAGCGTCAGAGCGCGGTGGTCACTGTCGTAACGCGCCAGCATTACGCGTCCACTGGATGCGCCGAGATCGACAGCGACACAATGGCGAAGAGTCATAGCAAGGTCCTTCTGAGTTTTATTGCACCCAGTCTAAGAACCCCCGAAAAGGCGTACCTTCTTGTTAGTGACAGCCACAATAATCGGCTGGCAGCATGGCAAAGGTGAACGTGATGGTGTTCACAGATCTAATTAATGGGGGCTATTTGGTCTGATGTGACCCCTTCCGCATTTCCCGATCTTTCCCGCTATTTCTTGAAGAATTAACCGTGTTTACGCACTTTGGCGTCAAAAATTTAAGGTGAGGGGGATAACCCTTAATTACTATGCAGCCATGTTCATTTGATCAGGAAGGAAGTCATCATGACCGTACTGCATTGCGTGGATTTTTTTCCGACAGGTAAAGCACCCGTTGCGATCGAACCGCGGCTGCCTCAGGCCGCTTTTCCTGAGCATCATCATGATTTTCATGAAATTGTGATCGTTGAACATGGCACTGGTATTCATGTTTTCAATGGGCAGCCCTATACCATTAGCGGCGGAACGGTATGCTTTGTCCGCGATCATGACAGACATTTATATGAACATACTGACAACCTGTGTCTGACGAACGTGCTGTATCGTTCTCCGGATGCGTTTCAGTTTCTGGCCGGAATAAACCAGCTGTTGCCCCAGGAACAGAATGGTCAGTATCCGTCCCACTGGCGTGTGAATCAGAACGTACTGCAACAGGTTCATTATTTAATTGGACAGATAGAACATCTTGGTGAGGAGATGGATACGCCGACGGCGGCAAATCGCGAGATCCTGTTTATGCAGCTGCTGGTGCTGTTACGCAAAAGCAGCCTGATGGATGCGGCAGCGGATAACGATGCGCGGCTTAATCGCCTGATGGCGTGGCTGGAAGATAACTTTGCCGACGAAGTATGCTGGGAAGCGGTGGCTGAACAGTTTTCACTCTCTTTACGCACCCTGCACCGTCAGCTCAAGCAGCAAACCGGGCTGACGCCGCAGCGCTATCTCAATCGCCTGCGGCTGATCAAAGCCCGGCATTTATTACGTCACAGCGACGACAGCGTGACGGATATTGCATATCGCTGTGGTTTTGGCGACAGTAATCACTTTTCGACGCTGTTTCGCCGAGAGTTTGACTGGTCGCCCCGCGATATTCGCCAGGGCCGTGACGTCATGGCGGAAAGCGGTCTCCAGTAACGCGAAAGCTATCAACGTTTTTTGCCGTCTGTTTGCTGATAATCATACCCTTTCATGCCGGATGGCGGCTGCATTCAGGTTGAGGTGATGTGATGGCGAATCATCTGGTCCTTCTGAAATCTGACTTTTTTGCGAATGACCAGCAGGCCGTCGCGGTGGCTGACCGTTATCCGCAGGATGTCTTTGCCGAGCACACTCATGAGTTTTGCGAACTGGTGATGGTGTGGCGCGGCAATGGTCTGCATGTTCTTAACGATCGCCCATACCGGATAACCCGTGGCGATCTGTTCTACATTCGCGCCGAAGATAAACACTCGTATACCTCCGTTAACGACCTCGTCCTGCAAAATATCATCTACTGTCCGGAGCGGCTGACGCTGAACCTGGGGTGGGAAGGTGCGATCCCCGGATTTAACGGTACGCAGCGACAACCCCACTGGCGGCTCGGCAGCGTCGGTATGACCCTGGCCCGACAGGTGATTAGCCAGCTGGAGCATGAAAGCCAACAGCGCGATCCGTTAAGTAATGACATGGCAGAACTGCTGTTTGGGCAACTGGTGACTCTCCTCAAACGTCATCGTTATGCCACGGATACGCTCCCGGCGACATCGAGTGAAACGCTGCTGGACAAACTGATTACCGCGCTGGCCGGCAGTCATGAACATGCCTTTGAACTGGATAAATTTTGTGAGCGCGAGCAGTGCAGCGAGCGGGTTTTGCGCCAGCAGTTTCGCAGTCAAACCGGGATGACCATCAACCAATACCTTCGGCAGGTGCGGGTCTGTCATGCTCAGTATCTGCTCACGCATAGTCGGTTGATGATTAGTGAGATTTCCATGCGCTGTGGCTTTGAGGACAGTAACTACTTTTCGGTGGTATTCACGCGGGAAACCGGGATGACGCCGAGCCAGTGGCGTCATCTCTGTAATCGACAGGACTAGCTTGCCATCCCCATACCGACAATATTGGCGGCGACAATAATCACGACGCAGCCGAGGCTCAGTACGCTGACCGGACGGCGACCCGCATTGCTCCACTCTTTCATGATCAGGCCTACGATACCGCCGCACAGGACGTAGAAACTCATGTGCAGCATCCAGCTCATGTAGTCATACTGCGCCGGAATTTTGGCATGGCCCCAGGCGTAAAAGAAGAACTGGAGATACCACATCAAACCGGCGAGCGCCGAGAACAGGATATTGCTGATAATCAGCGGTTTTGCTAACGAGAAGTCGGCTTTTACCGACAGGTTTTTCATTTTTGCCAGACGAATGAAGCAGTATCCCAGGTTGATCACCGCGCCGCCGCCCATGATGACCACGTAGCTTGGCAGAGCGACATACAGCGGATCGATACCGAGTGCGGCGGCGGCTTCGTGCATTGGTTTAGCCGCATCCATGGCAAAGGACATCCCGGCGGAGAAAAAGCCGCACATCACCGCCAGTATCAGACCTTTTTTCAGGTTGAACTCCTCGGCTCTGATACCCATTTTGCGCTCTTTTAGCTGTCCGGCACGGGTGACAATCGCCACACCGATTAGGGCGACCAGCACGCCGAACAGGGTCATTCGGCCACCCGGTGTGCCGATCAGTACATCAAATTTACCAGCAATGATGGGCGTCATTAAGGTGCCGACAATCAGCGTAATGCCGATGGCGATACCGATCCCCATCGACATGCCGAGGTAGCGCATGGTCAGGCCATAGTTGATGTTACCGATCCCCCACATGGCACCGAACAGGAATATCGGCAACAGCGTGGACGCGCTGAACGAACTGTAATAAGCCCAGAAGTCCGGTAGCAGGATTGTGCTAACGAGCCAGGGAAGGATCAGCCATGAAACAAAGCCGCCTATGGACCACATCGTTTCCCAGGACCAGTGTTGTACCTTTTTAAAAGGGGCATAGAAACAAGCGGCACTGGCGGCACCGATCAGATGCCAGAATATCCCCATCGTAATTGCGTTACCCATTCTGTTTCCTTTTAAATTATCGATCTGGCTGAATGAAAATCACCCGTTTTGATAATGAAAAGTCTAAAGAGTGAGCAATGAATTAACCTTCAGCATGCTGCCGTAGGATGGGCAATGCTGGCAAAATTCAGGGGATGAAAGGGATGTTGATCACAAATTATCGTTCCACCCCTCTTGTTTAAGAAGGGCGGAACGTCGCGGGTTAGCAGATTTTTACCGCCTGAATGCCCAGTAGCCAGGCGAGCTTTTCCAGCACGTCACCATGATGACCAAGGCCAATACTGCAATGATGGGCTGGACCGCCCATGCACCATTGCGTGGTGAAATCACGAGCCGATAACGGGAAGCGATAGCGGCTGTTGGTGTTGCCAATATCCAGGACTTCACCCGCTACAGCCTCCCCTTCGGCATACTGCAACCGTACCCCGTTTTCGACATCTTCAATCACCGAAAGAAAGGTTACCGGGCCAGGCTTCACGGTCATCTGGATTGATACACCTTTACCGGGCTTACCATGATAAACCGGCAGCGGCACCAGACTCACCGGGCCATCCGCCATCAGCGGGTGTGCCGGGCCGTCATGTCCCCACAGTACGGCATCATCAATAAATTCAATTCCATAGGGTTCTGAGAACGATCCTCCGGCGCCCAGCAGTTGCTGGATCTTCATCGCCAGCACATTTTTGATTTCATATTCACCCGCCACGGGAATACCGCGGTGGGTGAGCAGCGTGTTGCCGAGGATTATTGAGGTGATAATGTTCTCGTAAGCATTGCCGTTACGGCCTTCGTAGTAATAGGCCAGTGCGCCGAGCGTATTCTGGGCAATCAGTTTATCCATGGCGCAGGCGGTGGTGAGTGCACGGTCAAGCTCTGCGGGTTCGCATGCGGCGTCCAGCTGTAGCACGCGGTGCATTTCCTGTCGTTTAGCGCAGAGATCTGTCTCGCTGACCTGTTCGCGGTATTCCGCCAGCTCACACATTTCCAGCGGCTTAAAGCGTACGCCCAATCTGGCGGATAAATTCGTCATATTGCTGTAAACGTCCACCATGCCGTCATAATAGTGTCCGAGTACGCCGACCTGACAGGTTGACAGCATCTGACGAGCGTTAAGGGCCTGTAGCCACTGCGCAGTCTGTTGCCAGACGTACTCATCGCCCTGTAACGCACCCACAATAAGCTGAAAGCGGATATTCGCGCGGTTAAACACGTTTGCCAGTTCGGGCGCGCTGCAGGCCTGGCAGTGCGCCAGCCATTCTCCGGTGCGCCCGCCCCGATCCGGGATTTGACGGATCGTCGAATAGGGCAGGCCAGCCTCCGGTTGTAGAGCTAAAATAATGACCGGCTTATTGATACTTTGCACAAGGGGTAGCACCGTTGAGCTGAGCGCATAGGTGCTGATGTAAAGGCAGATGGCATCCACTGGCTGATGCTGCAACCGCCTGATAAAGGCATCGGCTTTATCGACGTTATCAATCAGGCCGCCGTTAATGATGGTGGCTTGTTGCGCTGTCAGGCGCTCATCAATCGTTTGTAGATAACCCTGAAGACGTGACTCCAGACCAGTAAACTGGGGCCAGTATGTGTCGAGGCCGATGCCGAAAAGGGCGATTTTTACAGACATAGCAATATTTCCTCGTGAGATAATTCGCAGACTATCTCGTGCTTTGCCTCCCAAGTCCTTTACGTTGCTGCCTGTTTTCTGCGCAGGCTGGCAAAATTCGCCTGATTTTCCCGCTGATGCTCACATTTTTATCGCATAATAGCCCTGTAAAAAGTACGGCATTGATAATCATTTTCAATATCATTTAATTAACTATAATGTCCCAACTGCTTACGCGGCGTTAACACCTGGCCGCCCGACAATACTGGAGATGATTATGAGTTATACACTGCCATCCTTGCCGTACGCTTATGATGCCCTTGAACCGCACTTCGATAAGCAGACGATGGAAATCCACCATACCAAACACCATCAGGCCTATGTAAACAACGCTAACGCTGCGCTGGAAAGCCTGCCTGAATTCGCTAACCTGCCTGTTGAAGAACTGATCACCAAACTGGATCAACTGCCAGCAGACAAGAAAACCGTACTGCGTAACAACGCGGGCGGCCACGCTAACCACAGCCTGTTCTGGAAAGGTCTGAAAACCGGCACCACGCTGCAGGGTGATCTGAAAGCAGCTATCGAACGTGACTTTGGCTCCGTTGATAACTTTAAAGCAGAGTTTGAAAAAGCGGCTGCGACCCGTTTCGGTTCCGGCTGGGCATGGCTGGTACTGAAAGGCGATAAACTGGCTGTGGTTTCTACCGCTAACCAGGACTCCCCGCTGATGGGTGAGGCTATCTCTGGCGCTTCCGGCTTCCCGATCGTGGGCCTGGATGTCTGGGAACACGCTTACTATCTGAAATTCCAGAACCGTCGCCCGGATTACATCAAGGCGTTCTGGGACGTAGTGAACTGGGACGAAGCTGCAGCGCGTTTCGCCGCGAAGAAATAAGTTCTACGTTTTAATGATGCCCCTGCAAGCGATGCTTGTGGGGGCTTTTTTGTGATCAAAATCAATATAAAAACAATGATCCATTTAAATTGAAACAAGGTTTTATTATGCGGGCGTGATCACTTTTATAATCTCTGCGAATGTCTATCTTCTTTTCATCGAGACGGGCGCATCTCAACAGCAAGATGCAATCGCCCATAAAAAATGTCCTATTTTTATGTCTACAGGTGATGGAAATGCAGATCAAACGTACGATAGAGAAAATCCCAGGCGGTATGATGCTGGTGCCGCTTTTTCTGGGCGCACTGTGTCACACCTTTTCCCCTGGCGCCGGGAAATACTTCGGCTCCTTTACTAACGGTATGATCACCGGGACGGTGCCGATTCTGGCCGTCTGGTTTTTTTGCATGGGGGCGTCAATAAAACTAAGCGCCACCGGCACCGTGCTGCGTAAATCTGGCACGTTAGTGATAACCAAGATTCTGGTGGCATGGGTGGTTGCGGCGATAGCCTCACGCATTCTTCCGGAGCATGGGGTAGAAGTGGGTTTCTTCGCCGGGTTGTCCACGCTGGCGCTGGTGGCCGCGATGGATATGACCAATGGCGGGCTGTATGCATCGATTATGCAACAGTACGGTACCAAAGAAGAGGCAGGGGCGTTTGTCCTGATGTCGCTGGAATCGGGCCCGCTGATGACCATGGTGATTCTGGGAACCGCAGGGATTGCCTCGTTTGAACCGCATGTGTTTGTCGGCGCGGTATTGCCGTTCCTGATAGGTTTCGCGCTGGGGAATCTGGACCCTGAGCTGCGTGAGTTCTTCAGTAAAGCGGTACAAACACTCATCCCTTTCTTTGCTTTCGCACTGGGTAACACCATTGACTTGAGTGTGATTGCTCAGACCGGCGTACTGGGGATCTTACTGGGCGTGGCGGTGATTATCATCACCGGTATCCCACTGATTATTGCCGATAAACTGATTGGCGGCGGGGACGGTACAGCAGGGATTGCAGCTTCCAGCTCTGCGGGGGCGGCGGTTGCTACGCCGGTGCTGATTGCGGAAATGGTCCCGGCGTTCAAACCCATGGCGCCAGCGGCAACCTCTCTGGTGGCGACCTCGGTGATTGTAACCTCCATCCTCGTGCCGATTATCACCTCCATCTGGTCGAAAAGAGCCAAAGCCAGAGCGGCGGCAATCGATATGCGCAATGCAGTGAAGTAACGTGATTAAGCCGGATGGTCTGTACCATCCGGCATAACCGTTTTAACCTTTGACTACAAACACCTCATCAATTGTTCGACACTCGCTTTCATTCAGCTCCCCACCTGCATTACGCGAAACTCCGGTGCAATAGCCAAACTTACGTGACACCACGGTTTTAATGGTGGTGACAAAATCCTCGCCAATGGCGTAGATGGACATGTAGGTGCCAATCTTATCCTGAATATCACGCAACGCCGCCAGGTCGCCCTGTTTAAACGCTTCGCGCGCGCGGACAAACAGTTCCGGCATCACGTTATTCAAACTGGAAATAATCCCCGCGCCGCCTGCCAGCAGGTTGGGAATGTAATATTCGTCGTAGCCGGAGAGCACGGCAAAATCCTCACGCACGGCGCGGGTGGTCTGAATCATGCTGCGGGTATGGGACTGGCAGTCTACGGTGTCTTTGATGCCGGCGAAGTTCGGGAATTCGGCCACGAGCGTGGCAACCAGTTCAGGTGTTAAATCACAGCCTGTACGTGCCGGGAAGTTATAGGTAAACCATTTGCCGCTAATTATCTGCCCTAACTGGCGGAAGTAGCTCAGTAGCTGTTTAGCCGTTTGTCCGTAATAGTACGGCGGCAGGATCATGACGGCATCGTATCCTGCGCGATGCGCCTCTTGCGCCATCAGCAGCACATCATTCTGGCAGGTAGATGAGACATTGGCGACCATCTTCAGCGAGCTCATGGCGCGGGCCTCGCGGATCAGCAGCAGCCTCTCTTCGAGCGTAAAGGAGGCAAATTCCCCAATACTACCCATCAGCAAAATAACGTCGATCTGTGCCTCGGTAAGGCGTTTGAGATGCTGGCTCAGACCGTTGAGATCGATCTTGCCGTCATTGTCCATTGGCGTAATGGAAGGACACCAGACGCCAGCAAATTGCGATTGACCCGTCACGTGTGACTCCTTAATTGAAATGATGTTTCAAAACCAACTTACATTGATAGCATGTGTCCCTAAGTTTCATGTGAACCGTGCTCTCATTTTGAGCGACTGAGGTAAAATAAATATGGTGTAATGGGGAAAAGTTATCGGGAGAGGGAACAAATGCGATATCCGGTTGATGTATTTGCGGGCAAGGTTCGGGATTACACGGGAAGTCGTCCCAGTGCAATTGCGAAGGTCCAGGTTGATGGCGAACTGATGCTGACCGAACTGGGTCTGACGGGGGATGAACAGGCGGAAACGAAAATCCACGGCGGGCCAGATCGCGCGCTGTGTCACTATCCGCGTGAACATTATCAGTACTGGAGACAAGCCTTTCCTGAACAGGCGGAGTTGTTTGTCGCCCCTGCTTTTGGTGAGAACCTCTCTACAGAGGGGCTGACGGAAGAGAATGTCTATATCGGCGATATCTTCCAGTGGGGCGAAGCGCTGATTCAGGTCACTCAGCCGCGCTCGCCGTGTTTTAAGCTGAATTTCCATTTTGGCATTAGCGACATGGCAAGCCAGATGCAGGATGCGGGCAAGACCGGTTGGTTGTGCAGCGTGATTGCTGCGGGCATGGTGTCGGCGGATGCGCCGCTGGTGCTGGCGTCTCGCGTGAGCGATGTCAGCGTGCAGGAGGCGATTGCCATTGCCTGGCATATGCCGTTTGATGACGACCAGTATCACCGTTTGCTGTCGGCGGCAGGGCTCTCGAAAAGCTGGACCAGAACGATGCAGAAACGCCGCTTAAGCGGTAAGATCGAAGATAATTCGCGGAGATTGTGGGGGAAATAATTCCCCCAGCAGGAAACGTAGGCCGGGTAAGGCGACACCGCCACCCGGCACAACAGGTTTAATTACGAGCGTTTATACAGCGGCAGCCAGAGCACCAGACGCAGACCACCCAGCGGGCTGTCTTCTGCCTTCACCCAGCCACGGTGCTGCTGAATGGCGGTTTCAACGATCGCCAGACCCAGACCCGTACCGCCGGATTCGCGATCGCGCGCTTCATCGGTACGATAGAACGGACGGAAAATCTGTTCTCTGTCTTCGGGACTCACGCCCGGGCCATCATCGTCTACGGTGATGGTGATCCCGTCTTTATCCACCGCGAAACCTACTTCAATCTTGGTGTGCGAATAGCGTAGGGCGTTGCGAACGATGTTCTCCAGCGCACTTTCCAGCGCATTCGGGTTACCGTACAGCGGCCACGGTCCTGGCGGGAAGTTAACCGTTAACGACTTGCCCATCTGCTCGGCTTCAAAGGCGGCGTTATCCAGCACGTCACCCCACAGATGGTTCGCTTTTACGGTTTCACTAACCAGCGCGTTTTTCTGCTGATTGCGCGACATGACCAGCAGGTCGTTGATCATGCTGTCCAGCCGGTGCGCTTCCGTTTCAATACGTTCCAGCTCTTTGCTCTCGCCGCTACGACGACGCAACAGCGCAGTACCCAGTTGCAGACGCGTTAATGGCGTTCTCAATTCGTGAGAGATGTCCGACAGCAGGCGTTGCTGTGAGGTCATCATGCGTTCCAGCGCCGTCACCATCTGGTTAAAACTGGCGCCTGCCGCCAGAAACTCCTGCGGGCCAGCTTCCAGTTCAGGATGTTGACGCAGGTTACCCTGGGCGACTTCATCCGCCGCGTTTTTCAGCTTACGCGCCGGTTTCGCCAGGCTCCAGGCCAGCCAAAGCAGCAATGGAGAGCTGACTAACATGGTGACGATCAGCAGCAACAGCGGTCGGTCAAACAGCAGGTTGATAAAGTCAGATTGTGAACTGCTGGCAGGTCGAATGAGATACAGCTGGTAGTTATCTTCGCCATCTCTGACGGAGAAGGGTCCGACCATCTCAACGCGACCGTATTTTTTCTTTTGTGGATGATCGGCGTTATCGGCCTGACCAATAAAGTTACGAATGATCTGCATCTCGTTGCGTTCTGCGCCGATCACGCGTCCTTCTGTCGTAACAAGTAATAACCGTTGTCCTGGCGGCGCCCACTTGTCTATCGCCCGAAACAAGCGACGCCACCACATCAAATCGTTGGGTGGATCGTTCGCCAGTTCGGCTTCAACGTGCTGCTCAATCATTAACCCCTGGCGCTGCTCGCTGTCCAGTAACTCGGTCATCTGGCGTGAGTCGAGCTTGGGTAACATCAGTACCAGCATCAGCACCAGAGCCAGCGTCAACCAGAAGATGGCAAAGATGCGCGCGGTTAAACTCCCTATCATGAAGCGGAGACCATCAGGTAGCCGCGACCGCGCAGGGTTTTAAACCACGGGTGTCCGTCTTTACGCTCAGGCAGCTTACGACGCAGGTTCGAGATATGCATGTCGATAGCGCGATCGAAAGGCGTCAGGCGTTTGCCCAGCACTTCCTGGCTTAAATGTTCACGGGAAACCACCTGGCCGAGATGCTGCGCCAGCAAATAGAGCAGGGTGAATTCAGTGCCGGTTAACTCCAGGGTTTGCCCGTCAAAGCTGGCTTCCTGGCGACCCGGATTGAGGCTTAATGCATCCACTTCCAGCGTCGGCGAACCGTTGTCACTGTTCTGCTGTTGTTCGCTCCAGTGAGAGCGACGCAGAATAGCGCGGATGCGCGCGACCAGTTCACGGTCATTAAACGGTTTGGGTAAATAGTCGTCCGCGCCCAGCTCAAGGCCGAGTACGCGATCCAGTTCGCTGCCACGGGCGGTCAGCATGATTACGGGTGTCTGGTGTGTCTGGCGAAGCGCTTTCAGCGTATCGATGCCGTTTTTCTTCGGCATCATGACGTCGAGCAAAAGTAAATCGATGCTGTCATCCAGAAGCTCAAGCGCTTGCTCCCCGTCATGGGCAACCAGCACATCGAAACCTTCCATTTCGAGCAGCTCCTTTAACAGGGATGTCAGCTCTCGGTCATCATCAACTAGCAGTATTTTATTCATTTTTTACGTACCTCCGAGGCAGAAATTACGTCATCAGGCGGCGCTAATCTATGACTTTACGTTGTTTTACACCCCCTGACGCATGTTTGCAGCCCGAATCGTAAACTGTCTCTCGTTGAATCGCGACAGAAAAGATTTTGGGAGCAAGTGATGGGCAAAGTTACCGCTGCCGTCATGGCCTCAACGCTGGCACTCAGTACGTTAAGCCATGCAGCTGAAGTCGTCACAGGCGATCACTGGCACCTGGGTGAGAACTCTTCGCAACGCAATGCGCAGAGCCACATGTTTGACGGTATCAGTTTAACCGAACATCAACGTCAACAGATGCGAGATTTAATGCAGCAGGCCAGACATGAGCAGCCTCCTGTTAATGTTAGCGAAATGGAGACAATGCATCGTCTTGTCACCGCAGAGAATTTTGATGAAAGCGCTGTGCGCGCTCAGGCAGAAAAGATGGCACAACAGCAGGTTGCCCGCCAGGTTGAAATAGCCAAGGTTCGCAATCAGATGTATCGCCTGTTAACGCCCGAGCAGCAAGCGGTTTTAAATGAGAAACATGAACAACGAATGGAGCAGCTGCGCGACGTGGCGCAATGGCAAAAAGGCTCATCGTTGAATTTATTGAGTAGTAGCAACTCACGTTCCCAGTAGTAACCCTGTTTTCCTTGCCATAGACACCATCCCTGTCTTCCCCCACATGATGTGGGGGTTTTTTTTGCCCAAAATTTGACACTCGGTTATTGCCTGACTGTTTTACTTCATCCGTTATACTAGCGGCATATCCTGGCAGGAGTGTTTATGAATCAAAACTATGGTCGGCTGGTGAGTCGGGCGGCAATCGCGGCAACAGTGATGGCCTCGCTGTTACTTTTGATCAAAATTTTTGCATGGTGGTACACCGGGTCGGTGAGTATTCTGGCGGCACTGGTGGACTCTCTGGTCGATATCGCTGCGTCGTTAACCAATCTGTTGGTGGTGCGCTATTCGCTGCAACCCGCTGATGATGAGCACACGTTCGGACACGGAAAGGCAGAATCACTGGCGGCGCTGGCGCAAAGTATGTTTATTTCTGGATCGGCGCTGTTTTTATTTTTGACCGGTATTCAGCATCTCGCCCAACCTACGCCGATGAAAGATCCTGGCGTCGGGGTGATCGTCACCGTCATTGCGCTGGTTTGTACTATCATACTGGTCACGTTTCAGCGCTGGGTGGTAAAGCGTACGCAAAGTCAGGCCGTGCGGGCAGATATGCTTCATTATCAGTCTGATGTTATGATGAACGGAGCCATCCTCGTCGCGCTTGGCCTGGCCTGGTACGGTTGGCATCGTGCGGATGCCTTGTTTGCGCTTGGGATTGGCATCTATATTTTATATAGCGCCTTGCGTATGGGCTACGAGGCGGTGCAATCCTTGCTGGATCGCGCCTTGCCTGATGAAGAACGTCAGGAAATTATTGATATTGTGACATTATGGCCGGGAGTCAGCGGCGCTCACGATCTTCGCACGCGGCAGTCAGGGCCGACCCGCTTTATTCAGATTCATTTGGAAATGGAAGATAATCTGCCGCTCGTTCAGGCGCATTTAGTGGCTGAACAGGTTGAGCAGGCAATTTTGCGGCGTTTTCCGGGATCGGATGTCATTATCCATCAGGATCCCTGTTCAGTCGTCCCCAAGGAAGGCAAGATGTTTGAGCTTTCATAATTCGTTGTTAAAAAGTGAGCAGGGCCAGCATTTTGTGTATAAATTACCACCATTTGGCCTGACCTGAATCAATTCAGCAGGAAGTGATTGTTATACTATCTGCATATTCGTTGGATCGTTTCGATATGCGGAATCGACTTCCGGCAGCAGATTTCATTTTGCATTCCAAAGTTCAGAGGTAGTCATGATTAAGAAAATCGGTGTGTTGACAAGCGGCGGTGATGCGCCGGGCATGAACGCAGCAATCCGTGGTGTTGTACGTGCAGCGTTGACGGAAGGGCTGGAAGTCATGGGGATCCATGATGGCTACCTGGGTTTGTATGAAGACCGTATGGTTCAGCTTGACCGTTATAGCGTGTCCGACATGATCAACCGCGGTGGTACTTTCCTCGGTTCTGCCCGCTTCCCGGAATTCCGCGACGAAAACGTGCGCGCTGTGGCTATCGAAAACCTGAAGAAGCGTGGTATTGACGCCCTGGTTGTTATCGGTGGTGACGGTTCGTATTTGGGTGCAAAACGTCTGACTGAAATGGGCTTCCCGTGCATCGGCCTGCCAGGCACTATCGACAACGATATTAAAGGTACCGACTACACCATCGGCTACTTCACTGCGCTGGGTACCGTAGTAGAAGCGATTGACCGTCTGCGTGACACCTCTTCTTCTCACCAGCGTATCTCTATCGTTGAAGTGATGGGCCGCTACTGCGGCGATCTGACCCTGGCGGCAGCAATCGCTGGCGGCTGTGAGTTTGTGGTGGTTCCGGAAGTTGAATTCAGCCGTGACGATCTGGTCGCTGAAATCAAAGCCGGCATCGCGAAAGGTAAGAAACACGCAATCGTTGCGATCACTGAGCACATGTGTGACGTAGACGAACTGGCGCACTACATCGAGAAAGAAACCGGTCGTGAAACGCGTTCAACCGTACTGGGTCACATCCAGCGTGGTGGTTCTCCGGTACCTTACGACCGTATTCTGGCCTCCCGTATGGGCGCGTATGCTATTGATCTGCTGCTGGAAGGTCACGGTGGTCGTTGCGTCGGTATTCAGAACGAACAGCTGGTTCACCACGACATCATTGACGCTATCGAAAACATGAAGCGTCCGTTCAAAGGTGACTGGCTGGACTGCGCGAAAAAACTGTACTGATTGTTTTTTGTTGCCCGGTGGCGCTTTGCTGACCGGGCCTACAAGAGTACGCGCATAAGCCGGATAAGGCGCTAGTCGGTATCCGGCAAAATCACCCCTCATTTATTCTCCCAGGTTATAGCAAATCTTTTTTTATTCTTTAATGTTTGGATCGCTTTCTGGCACGCTCTGCTCATCACAACATGACATAAGAGAGCTGGGCGATGAACAAATGGGGCGTGGGGTTAACATTATTGCTGGCATCGACCAGCGTGCTGGCAAAGGATATTCAGTTACTTAACGTATCGTACGATCCAACGCGTGAGCTGTACGAACAGTACAACAAAGCATTCGCCGCGCACTGGAAACAGGAAACGGGCGATAACGTGGTGATCCGCCAGTCGCACGGTGGCTCCGGTAAACAGGCGACTTCCGTCATCAACGGCATCGAAGCTGATGTCGTTACCCTGGCGCTGGCCTACGACGTGGATGCCATTGCTGAGCGTGGCCGTATCGATAAAAACTGGATTAAACGCCTGCCGGACAACTCAGCCCCTTACACCTCCACCATCGTCTTCCTGGTCCGCAAAGGTAACCCCAAACAAATTCACGACTGGAACGATCTGATCAAACCGGGCGTGTCAGTCATTACGCCAAACCCGAAAAGCTCCGGCGGGGCCCGCTGGAACTATCTGGCAGCGTGGGGTTACGCCCTGCACCATAACAACAACGATCAGACCAAGGCTCAGGACTTCGTCAAAGCCCTGTATAAGAACGTTGAAGTATTGGATTCCGGCGCGCGTGGCTCAACCAATACGTTTGTTGAGCGCGGAATTGGCGATGTGCTGATCGCCTGGGAGAACGAAGCGCTGCTGGCGACAAACGAACTGGGTAAAGACAAGTTTGAGATCGTCACTCCGAGCGAATCCATTCTGGCAGAACCGACCGTTTCTATTGTCGACAAAGTCGTGGAAAAGAAAGACACCAAAGCTGTGGCAGAGGCCTATCTGACATATCTCTACTCTCCACAAGGTCAGGAGATTGCGGCGAAAAACTATTACCGTCCGCGTGATGCTGACGTGGCGAAGAAATACGAAAATGCGTTTCCGAAACTGAAGCTGTTCACCATCGACGACGAGTTTGGTGGCTGGACCAAAGCGCAAAAAGAACACTTCTCTAACGGCGGTACGTTTGACCAAATCAGTAAACGCTAAGGCGGATGTGTTTACCGACCCGGTGGCATAACGCGACCGGGTTTTTTATTTGTCATCATTTTACGTTACGCTTATCCCTCAATGGGATACAGGAAACGCGTAATGAAAAAAGCAGGTTATCTTTTACTGACGGTGATGGTTATCGCCGCCGCTGCGGGCATAGGTTACTGGAAATTTACCGGCAACCCGGACGCATTACGCCAGATTGTTCTTGAGCAATGCCTGCCGAATCAGCTGCAACGGCATAATCCTGCGCCGTGTGCGGAGGTGAAGCCGGAGGCCGGGTACGTGGTGTTCAAAGACCGTAATGGCCCTCTGCAATATTTGTTGATGCCCACTTACCGCATCAACGGCACGGAAAGCCCGCTGCTGTTGCTATCAGGCACGCCGAACTTTTTCTGGCTTGCCTGGCAGGCGCGGAGTTTCATGAGCCAAAAATACGGTCAGGAGATCCCGGACAAAGCGGTATCACTGACGATCAACTCAATGACGGGCCGCACGCAAAACCATTTCCACATTCATATCTCCTGCCTGCGAACCGATGTCAGAGAGCAGTTGGATGACAATCTGGCGAAAATCGGCACCCGCTGGCTGCCGTTACCCGGCGGGCTGCGCGGACATGAGTATCTGGCGCGCCGCGTCACGGAAAGTGAACTGGCGCAACGCAGCCCGTTTATGATGCTGGCGGAAGAGGTGCCGGACGCCCGTGACCATATGGGCCGCTATGCGCTGGCGATGGTACGTCAGAGCGATGATTCTTTCGTTCTGCTGGCGACACAGCGCAATCTGCTGACGCTGAATCTCGCCTCCGCTGAGGAAATTCAGGCTCATGATTGTAATATATTAACCTATTCTGAAAAATAGCCTGCGGTGTGGTGTGTATTTTAATTTGAGGATAAAATAGAGTATCAATTGAAAAGGACTTCTTATGCTTATCCAGCGGATATTGTTGCCTGCTGTTTTTCTTTTTGGCTATTCTGCCATTACGTTTGCGAATGATTCGTATGTCATCGACAAAGAAGAGTCACCGCAGGCCCGCGCAGTACGGTTGAATAACTTAACAGCAACCTATGAAAAGTATCAGATTAAACCTCAAGAAAAATTTATATATACGGGGAGAGGCAGTAAGACATATCTATGGGAAATGCAGATTATTTATCGAAACTATTCCGCAGGAGATAATGACTATGTCTATATTCCCGGTGTTACAGGGCTAGGTCATTCGGTAACGTTATTGCCAGAATCGGTCAGACCACTTTCAGATTTGACAAAAGAAGGAACGGATAGTCGGATTAGTCATTCATTTCTAGAGAAAGATATACATTCACCGGCAGTGAAGTATTACGGTGATAAATACGATGCCTATCATCAACGCAATGTCGATTTTGCCAGGAAAGTGATAACATCGCATTCATGCGATACGGTAATTTATGTTGATGTGTATAATTTTGGTGGCGAATATTTAAATGCCGTCTGTGGCGATCGTAGAGAAATAAAGCAATCGCTTGATGACCTCAGAGATAACAAACCATTAAATACCGCTATTACTGAAAGTTACCTCGTGATGCCGAAAGAAAAATTGGATGCGCTGAGACATAATAACTAAAGTATAACCTTTTTTATTTACGCATTAATAAGCAAATATAATGGAGTCTAATATGAGAGCAGAGAATAAAACATTATCTGTGCTAAGTGCGGTTATACTTTTTTTAGGATTGTTGACGACATCTGTTAAGGCTAAAGAATATAACTGGCAATTACCAGAAAATAGCACCCTGACAGTGAATGTTGCTCGCGGAGCGTTGTTAATCGTGACGCGTAATGACAATAAACCACAGGTTACTTTGGATCTGCAAAAAGTAAATATCGCCCGCGAGTCAACGTTAACGACGCGTAAAATCACGGGTGATATTTCATCCGAAGAGCCACAGTGGTCGATCAATGGTCAGGCCGCGACGCTTACACTGCCTGCGCCTGCCGATATTGACTTGCAAA
This sequence comes from Citrobacter sp. FP75, assembly GCF_018342065.1. Taxonomy (GTDB): domain Bacteria; phylum Pseudomonadota; class Gammaproteobacteria; order Enterobacterales; family Enterobacteriaceae; genus Citrobacter. Next base: position 73,615 of record NZ_JAFDOE010000008.1, read on the forward strand.
AGGTTAAAGGGGTGACGGCGGCGTTGAGTATTCCCGCTGGCGGTCAGTACGAAATTAATGGCACGCTGTCAAATGTGTATCTCAAAGGCACGAAAAATAATATCCGTATCAATGTGATTAATGGCAAGGTCAATGCACAAAATGCGGTCAGCGGAGATGTCGCCATTGACGTGATGAATGGCGACATTCTCACGGAAGCGATGAAAAGCAATCTGTCATTAAAACTGCGCAGTGGCTCTCTGACCGATAAAGGGTCTGAGGGGGCAATGAATATTGATCTGGTGAGCGGGGATTTAACGCTTAACTCACTGACTAAATCGCTCCACATCAGACAGACAACCGGCACGCAAGCTGTTGACGCGCCCTTTTGCGAAAACTTCAGTAACGATTTGCAAACCGGCAGCGGAACAATTCGCCTGGGAACGCCGCTGACTAAAGGGAATATTTTTTCAGCTGATGGTGAAATAACGACGGTAATCCCCGTTGACTGGCAGGGAAAGATTATTGCGAAGGGGGTTACAGGTCATAACATCGTTAATCAATTATCTGAGCAAAAGCCTGAGTCTGTTAAGCCACCGTTGGCGGATGAACATCTGGAATTAATACAGGGGACAGCGGAGAATGCTGAAATAACGCTCTCGACTATCGGGGGAGTATTTACACTCCAGCACCCAACGCAGGGAGGTAAATAAAATGAAAAACTGGATGTTAACCGCAATGCTTGGCGCTTCTTGTGTGTCCGCAAGCGCGATTGCTGCCGATCAAGGTAAACTGGTTCACGGGCCTTTAGCCACACATGATGGACAAACGCTTTCATTTTACCTGAAAGATAATAACGTCACGGCCTATTTTACCTCACCGGAAGAGACGGAAGATCATACCATATCGGATTATGAACTGATCGAAAATCACCAGTACGCGTTGGGAAATGTCTCTATTGTCGCTGTTTTTTTTCAGGATTTGGATCAGGGCGGGCAGGATGAAGTTATCGTGATGTACCGTGATGAGACTGGAAAACCTCATCTTCGTGCCTGGGGAGCCGATCCCGATCGGGCGCTACCTCTTACCCGTTTTACACCACAACTGGAGAAGGTGGCAATATCGCTGAATCCATTTACCGTTGCCAGTGCGCGCAAAGCGATTGGTCATTTGTTGCCGCAGCAATATTTAGTGCTCGATTATCCGCAGAATTTAGCCGATCCGGTTTTTAACGAACTTCTTGCTGCGCCGGATAAATACCGTTCCAGATTCCTACGGTATTTTGATGAGATAGGCGATGATGCCAGTAACCTGAAGGACGCGAGTGGCTATTCCATTGTTTTTCCAGACAAGGTTATCGAACGCGTAAATGATAAAGGTGAAAAAACACGCTACACGCTGACGATGGATATTATCCGTCAGGGCACTTGTGGAATGGATGAACACGGTTTTGTCATAAGTGGTCTTTATTACCAGAACGTAACCGCCAGCAATGAGCATATAAAAGAAGGGCCATTTGCTGATTTCAGTCTACAAGGATGTCATTTAGTTCCGAATCTTTTGGGGCAATATCATCTGAATGCATTTGAGGGTGAGGTAACACATTATAGTGCCGAAGAAGGGCGATTACTTGAGAAAGGGAATTACCACGAAGGTGAGCGTGACGGGCTTTGGCAAGAATATAACATTGAATTTCAGCGCCAGGAAGGAAAGTATCTTCAGGATGAAAAGGATGGTGTATGGCAGACCTTTTCTGACGCTGGAGACGTTGTTGCGGTGGAAACCTGGCAGAACAAAATGTTAAACGGATTCTGGCAGCGGAAGGTCCAGCAAAAGGGTAATGAATCGGCGTGGGTCATTGAGGAGGAAGGGAAATATCTCAATGGGAATAAGGAGGGGGTCTGGAAAGAAACGCTGACCACTGCGCCCCATTATGCGCAATATCATAATGGATTGCTGGAGGGTGAACAGCGCGTTACCAACCCTGCGGGACAAAATATCGAAGTTAAACACTACCTGCATGGCTTATTAAATGGAGAAAGCAAAGAATGGTTTGCTAATGGCAACTTAAAAAGGCTTGCAAACTATTCAAATGGTCAGTTACAGGGCGAAGAGATTTATTACGAGGAGAATGGCCTGGTATCTGAACTTCGCCATTGGAAGATCATTTCAGCTGCGGATAGCGGTTTGTGTAAAGATATTGAGAATCAGGAGAATTGCGATCGGCGCACATCTAATTTGACCGCTTCGGCAAAAGACGGCGAATGGCGCTCCTGGCATCAAGAAGGGGGGTTGGCATCGTTAGTAAACTGGAAAAATGGCGAACAATTTGGCGGAGAATACAAGTTTAACCATTCTGGAAAGTTGTTTTCTTATGCGCGCTGGGAGGGGGGGAGTTATCCAGTAGAAAGTACCAGTTATGACTATTCGAGCTCAGATGATTATAACCATAAACCTATCCATATGCGGCTGTCGGCTGATTCGCATGTTATCAGGAAGGGACTGACAGAGCAGTCGACCTTTCAGGGGGGCGATAATAGTTTAATGCGACAAAATTTCTGGTGTACGACGTCGTGGACCGCTGGGGCGGTTTGTGGGATGGAATACTGGTGGCATAACTCCGGTTTTTTGGCATCAAAAGTACTGCAACACAATAACCGGAAAATCGAAAGTACCAGTTGGGATGATGAGGGTGTGATTGATCGGCAGTTAGTGAAAACCTCAGAGAGCACCTTTAGCGATCGCTTCTATTACGATGGTGTGTTGTACAGCAACACGGTGCGTTTGGCGACGACCTATCATGACGGCAATGAAGATGTGGTCACGGTGGATCCGTCCGGCACAGGCGTCAATTACTATTACGATAAGCAAGGCAATGAAGTGTCCATTGAAGAGCTGCGCAAGCAACGCAAATCAGGTGAATTTAAACGCCTTTCTGAGTAAGCGTAGTGAGTAACCCCACCTAATCTGGCGTTTACTCCGCATGCCTGTCCCCGTATTCTTGTTGAAAAAAACAACAGGAGACAGGCATGTCGCTCTGGCTTACACACCCTCTGTTTATCCCCTCTCTGGTGGTTGGCATCACCATCCTGCTCTGGGCGACCTCGTTGCTGCCGGAGTTCATCACGGCGCTGATTTTCTTTGCCGTAGCGATGGTGGCCAAAATCGCGCCGCCGGAGGTGATCTTCGGCGGCTTTGCCTCGTCGGCGTTCTGGCTGGTTTTCAGCGGTTTTGTGTTGGGCATCGCGATCCGTAAAACGGGGCTGGCAGACAGGGCGGCGCGCGCGTTGTCATCCCGACTGACCGATTCCTGGCCGTTGATGGTGGCGAGCGTGGTGCTGCTGAGCTACGCGCTGGCGTTTGTGATGCCGTCCAATATGGGGCGTATTGCATTACTGATGCCGATTGTCGCGGCGATGGCGAAACGGGCCGGAATTAATGATGGTACGCGTGCCTGGTATGGTCTGGCGCTGGCCGTGGGTTTTGGTACCTTCCAGCTTTCTGCGACGATTTTACCCGCTAACGTGCCGAATCTGGTGATGAGCGGCGCAGCGGAAGGCTCTTACGGTATCCATCTTAATTATCTTCCCTATTTGCTGCTGCATACGCCGGTGCTGGGCTGGCTCAAAGGCGCGGTACTCATCGTACTTATCTGCTGGCTGTTCCCCGGTAAGCCCCATGCCCCACGCGATGTCACGCCGCCTGCGCCGATGAGTGGGGATGAAAAACGACTGGCCTGGATGCTGGCGGTGGTGCTGTTGATGTGGGTCAGCGAAAGCTGGCACGGCATCGGTCCGGCGTGGACCGGGCTGGTGGCAGCGATCATTACGCTGCTACCTCGGGTTGGCTTTATCAATGGCGAGGAGTTTTCCTCTGGGGTGAACATCCGCACCTGTATTTACGTCGCGGGGATTCTGGGGCTGGCGATCACCGTCACGCAAACCGGTATTGGTCGCGCGGTGGGTGAGGCGTTGTTACAGGTTATGCCGCTGGATGCAGAAAAACCGTTTACCAGCTTCCTGGCGTTAACCGGCATTACCACCGCGCTCAATTTTATTATGACCGCCAACGGCGTTCCGGCGCTGTATACCACGCTGGCGCAGAGCTTTGCCGATGCAACAGGGTTCCCGTTGCTGTCGGTGATTATGATTCAGGTGCTGGGCTATTCCACGCCGCTATTGCCGTATCAGGCTTCGCCGATCGTGGTGGCAATGGCGCTCGGGAAAGTGCCTGCAAGGGCCGGGATGCTGCTGTGTATCGCACTGGCGGCGGCAACGTATCTGATCCTTCTGCCGCTGGATTACGCCTGGTTTACTGTGTTGGGAAAACTATAGTTTCATCGCGGTGTTAATTATTTGTTTTGTGAGATGATGAATTGTTTTATGTAGGCTGATAGCGGTTAATACCCGGGCGCAGATTTGCGTACTGGAAACTCAAGGATTGACTCATGGACAGATTGACCCCCATCCGCTGTTGGCCTGCCATTATCTCGATCGTAATTACGCTAACCATCTGGTTTGTTATCCCGTGTCCTCCTGACGTAACTCCCGAAGCGTGGCACCTGCTGGCGCTGTTTATCGGTACGATCGCGGCGATTATCGGGAAAGCCATGCCCATTGGTGCTATTGCGATTGTGGCGATTATGCTGGTGGCAATGACCGGCGTGACGCATCCCGGCAAACCTACCGCAGCGCTGAGTGATGCGCTGAGCGGCTTTTCGAATCAACTGATTTGGCTTATCGGTATTTCCATCATGCTATCGCAAAGCCTACTGAAAACGGGGTTGGGCGCGCGAATTGGCTATGGGTTTATTGCCTTGTTTGGTAAACGGACGCTGGGTATTGCCTGGGCATTAACCCTGGCGGAAACGCTGATAGCCCCCGTGACGCCAAGCAATACCGCGCGTGGCGGCGGGATTATTCACCCGGTGATGCGGGCGATTGCCGAAAGCCTGGGTTCTCAGCCGGGAGATAAGGAAAATGGTTCTACGGGCCGCTATCTGGCTCTGGTGAACTACAACATTAACCCGATCACGTCGGCGATGTTTATTACCGCGACCGCGCCTAACCCGTTAATTGTCAGCTTTTTGACCAAAGGGACGGATGGGGTGCTGAATATGACCTGGGGGATGTGGGCCATCGCCGCACTTCTCCCTGCGGTGGTCTCACTGGTAGTGATGCCCATTATTATCTGGTGGCTCTATCCGCCAGCCATCACGCGCACACCAAATGCGCCGCAGTTCGCGCGACAAAAACTGGATGCGCTGGGCCCGCTTTCACTGGCAGAGAAAATCACCCTTGCGGTCTTTATTTTGCTGCTGTGCCTGTGGGCGGGGGTTCCTGCGATGATCATGGGCAGTACCTGGGCCGTTAACCCCACCAGTGCGGCGTTAATCGGCTTATCAATCCTGTTAGTGACAGGCGTATTAAGCTGGGACGATATTCTAAAATGCCGCGGGGCGTGGGATACGATAGTCTGGTTTGCCGCGCTGGTCATGATGGCGGACTTCCTGAGTAAACTGGGCCTGGTCGGCTGGCTGGCGACCAGCGTGGGGAGCGCCATCGATCATCTCGGCGTTCACTGGAGTATTGCCACGCTGCTGCTGATCCTGCTGTACGTCTATTCGCACTACTTTTTTGCCAGTACGACTGCGCATATTACGGCGATGTTCGCTGCGTTCTTTGCCGCGGGATTAGGACTTGGCGCGCCACCAGCGCTGCTTGGCCTGATGCTGGGATTTTCATCCTCGTTAATGATGTCGCTCACGCACTATGGCACGGGTACTGCGCCCATCATTTTTGGCTCGGGTTACGTCACGCTGGCTGAGTGGTGGAAAACAGGGCTGGTGATGAGTGTGGCTAACCTGACGATCTGGGGGATAACGGGTGCCTTTTGGTGGCACTGGCTGGGATACTGGTAATGCGGGGATGAGAAGGGGGGCGATGCCCCCCTTGCAACAACTTAAGCCTGTTTAGCGGCTTCCGCTGCCTTAACGATCACGGCGAAGGCGTCTGCTTTCAGAGAAGCTCCACCTACCAGCGCACCGTCGATGTCCGGCTGTGCGAACAGTTCTGCCGCGTTAGCTGCGTTTACGGAACCGCCGTACTGGATGATAACCTGCTGCGCGATTTTCGCGTCAGCTTTAGCAATGTGGTCACGGATGAATTTGTGAACAGCCTGAGCCTGTGCCGGAGTTGCAGATTTGCCGGTACCGATAGCCCATACTGGTTCGTAAGCGATAACTACGCCTTCGAATGCTGCCGCGCCCTGAGTCTTCAGTACTGCATCGATCTGACGTGCACATACTTCTTCCGTTTTGCCTGCTTCGTTTTCTGCTTCGGTTTCACCGATGCACAGAACCGGAATCAGACCCTGCTCTTTCAGCACGGCGAATTTTTTAGCGATCAGTTCGTCAGACTCTTTGTGGTAAGTACGACGCTCAGAGTGACCGATAATGATGTATTTCGCGCCGATATCTTTCAGCATTTCAGCAGACGTTTCGCCGGTGAATGCGCCAGACAGGTTCAGGTCAACGTTCTGCGCGCCCAGGATGATGTGGCTACCGGCTGCGGCGTGGTTCGCCAGGTCGATATACATTTCCGGCGGAGCGATTGCTACTGCACAGCCAGCAACGCCAGCCAGTTCTTTACGCAGATTAGCAACCAGTTCGTTTACCATGTGGCGGCTGCCGTTCAGTTTCCAGTTACCCATCACTAAAGGATGTCGCATTTCATTTCTCCACGCTTGTCAGCGAATTAAGGAATATGGCCGCCCGTTTAGGGCAGCATGGTCTGTGAAACAGTATAGAGATTGATCATCACGAAGGCTTTGCTTTTTGTCATTTATTCGACCCTTCGAGGTTTTCAGATAGCGCCAGCTTAATCGGTTCAACAGCGAAGGTCAGCCCCTTTTCGCCGTTATCTGCCACGACATAGCGAATTGCGCCCTCGGTTTCTGCGTAGTAGTGCTTACCTTTGCCAGCGGCGAGCAGTTTTTGCAGCTTTTTCTGGCTTTGTTCTTTGGTCAGTAAGGGGGCCACGGTGCGGATAACGGCGCTCATGTATTCCAGCGCTTTCGCTTTGGCGGCCTTTTGTTCCGGCCCCTGAATCGGCAGCCAGGTTATCTGCATGCTTTTGATTTTCAGCGTACCTCGCTCAAGGGCCGATGACGCATACAGGTTTTCATTGATCTTACTGGCAGCGCGAGTCAGGTTGGCCTTATCGCGACTGCTGTCGATAGCGCGGAACTCATTCAATGCAAGCTTCGGATTCTGCGTATTAAAGTTTTCACGAAATTGGCTGATCGACAGATCAAACGTCGGTGCGCCCGCCAGCAGGTAGGGGGCCGTGGTTGCCGTCGAGGGCTCTTCCGCCAGTACCGCAGTGCTTACGGACAGGGCTGAAAACAGTAATAAAAACAGAGTAAATCCTTGCTTCATCAATCGTACCTTTCGTTATGACTGACCACGATTAAAACGGTAACCGTCGGGCTTGTCAAAAGGGTAAACTGTTCTGGAAGGTAATAATAAAGGAACTTACATGACCATACAGCAGTGGTTATTCTCAATTAAAGGGCGTATCGGACGCCGTGATTTCTGGATTTGGGTCGGCCTCTGGATTGTCGGTATGCTGGTTCTGTTCTCGCTGGCGAGCAAAAAGCTCCTCGATATTCAGACGGCGGCCTTTTGCCTGGTGTGTTTGTTGTGGCCAACGGCGGCGGTGACGGTAAAACGTCTGCATGACCGGGGGCGCTCTGGCGCGTGGGCGTTATTGATGGTTCTGGCGTGGATGCTGCTGGCGGGAAACTGGGCGATGTTACCCAGTGTATTGCCGTGGGTAGTCGGGCGCTTTGTCCCCACGCTGATTCTGGTCGGCATGCTCATTGACCTGGGCGCGTTTGTTGGCACCCAGGGCGAGAATAAGTTTGGCAAGGATATGCAGGATGTGAAGTATAAAGCCGACCAAAAATAGTTTGTCGACCGGATAAGGCGCGCCGCCATCCGGCAAAAATCATTACCAGTAATGCTCAGCAGTCATATGACCCGGTCGGCGACGCAGGTGTTTGGTCATCTGCCGGGTCTCTTTCAGTAACTGCTGGGTATCGCGCACCATCTGTGGGTTCCCACAGAGCATCACATGGCTGGTGGCAGTATCTATGGGCAGGCCAACCGCGTTTTCCAGCTCGCCGCTTTCAATCAGTGCGGGGACGCGACCAGTAAGCGAGCCAGCGGCCGTTTCACGACTGACAACCGTCTGGATGCGTAATTTCCCTTCGTAACGCTTTTCCAGCGCCTGCATCAACGGCAGATAGCTTAAATCGGCGGCATAACGCGCGGCGTGGACCAGAACCAGATTTTTAAAGCGATCGAGATCTTTGCCCTGTTGCAGAATGGACAGATAGGGGCCGATCGCCGTGCCGGTTGCCAGCATCCACAGCGTATCGCAATCGGGGATTTCATCCAGCACGAAGAAGCCAGCGGCTTCACTCACCACCTGTACATCATCACCAGGCTTCAGTGCAGCCAGACGCGGGCTGAGCTTTCCGTCAGGAACCGTCACCAGGTAAAACTCTAAATCGGGATTGTCAGGGGCATTCACGTAGGAATAGGCGCGCTGGACGCGCTCGCCGTCGATCTCAAGGCCAAGCTTGGTAAACTGACCTGCAGTGAAGGGGAGAACCGGCGCGCGCACGGTTAAACTAAACAGGGCGTCGGTCCAGTTCTGCACCTTTGTGACTTTACCTGTTACCCAATCTGCCATGGTTTTCTCCTGTCTGCTTTGATTGCCTTATCTTCGTTCGTTGCACGAAAGATTTCCAGCCCGGATGGACTGGAAGGCTCTATTGATCAAATCAATTACAGGATGTGCGCCTGCACATCGGGATCTTTGCGATCGAGATAGTGAATCGACTGAATACGACGGATCGTGCGTGACTTGCCGCGGATCAGCAGCGTTTCGGTGGTGGCGATATTACCTTTACGGCTAATCCCATCCAGAAGATCGCCTTTGGTGATGCCGGTCGCGGAGAAGATAACGTTATCGCTGCGCGCCATTTCGTCCAGACGCAGCGCTTTACCAGCTTCGATACCCATGGCCTGGCAGCGAGCCAGTTCTTGCTCGCCAATGCGACGGTTCTCTTCGCTGTCGCCTTTGACGTCATGACGTGCCAGCAGACGCCCCTGCATGTCGCCATCCAGCGCGCGGATAACGGCGGCAGAAACCACGCCTTCCGGCGCACCGCCAATGCCGTACAGCACGTCAACTTCGCTGTCTGGCATGCAGGTCAGAATGGAGGCTGCGACGTCACCGTCGGGAATGGCAAACACCCGCACGCCCAGCTTTGCCATCTCGGCAATAACGTCATCGTGGCGAGGCTTGGCCAGAATTGTCACGGTCAGTTCGCCGAGCGGCTTGCTGAGTGCGGCGGCGATGTTACGCAGGTTAGCTTCGAGCGACAGGTTCAGGTCGATAGCCCCTTTTGCGCCCGGCCCGACAATCAGCTTCTCCATGTACATATCCGGCGCGTTGAGGAAGCAGCCTTTGTCACCAACCGCGAGGACCGCCAGCGCATTCGCCTGACCCATCGCCGTCATGCGCGTACCTTCGATAGGGTCGACCGCAATATCTACGGCATCGCCAAGACCGGTACCGACTTTTTCACCGATAAACAGCATCGGCGCTTCATCAATCTCACCCTCGCCAATCACGATGGTGCCGTCAATATTGACCTGGTTAAGCATAATACGCATGGCGTTCACCGCCGCGCCGTCAGCGGTATTTTTATCGCCGCGACCCAGCCATTTATAGCCAGCCAGCGCCGCCGCTTCAGTCACGCGTGAAAATTCAATGGCAAGTTCTCGTCTCATTGCAAACTCGTAGCAGAAAGGAATGGCGCGAAGTGTAGCACAGGGGAGGGCGGTGGATTATTGATGTATGTGCGGGGTTACCCCCGCACTTGTGTGACAGGAATTACTCTTCGTGGTCTTCCCACGCCAGGGCGCGTTTCACGGCTTTTTTCCAGCCGCTGTAACGGAAGTTACGCTCGGTGGTTTCGATGCCTGGGCGGAATTCGCGCTCGATGACTGCTTTTTCCTGCAGCTCATCCAGGTTTTGCCAGAAGCCTACTGCCAGGCCTGCCAGATACGCGGCTCCCAGCGCGGTGACTTCGCGAACTTCCGGGCGTTCCACGCGGGTGCCAAGAATGTCGGACTGGAACTGCATCAGGAAGTTGTTGGCGACCGCACCGCCGTCAACGCGCAGCGCGTGCAGACGAATACCGGAGTCGGCCTGCATCGCTTCCAGCACATCGCGGGTCTGGTAAGCGATAGACTCAAGCGTAGCACGGATGATGTGGTTGGAGTTTACGCCACGGGTCAGGCCGAAGATGGCGCCACGGGCATACGGGTCCCAGTACGGCGCACCCAGACCGGTGAAGGCCGGAACCACGTACACACCGTTGGTATCCTTCACTTTGGTGGCGAAATATTCGGAGTCGAACGCATCGCTGATGAGTTTCATTTCATCACGCAGCCACTGGATAGATGCGCCTGCCATAAACACGGCCCCTTCCAGCGCGTAGTTCACTTCCCCGGTCGGACCGCAGGCGATGGTGGTCAGCAGCCCGTTTTCAGACTTAACGGCTTTCTCACCGGTATTCATCAGCATGAAGCAGCCGGTGCCGTAGGTATTTTTCGCCATCCCTTCTTTCACGCACAGCTGACCGAACAGCGCGGCCTGCTGATCGCCTGCGATGCCCGAGATAGGAATACGCGTGCCGCCTTTACCGCCAATGTTGGTCTGACCGTAGACTTCAGAAGAACGACGCACTTCCGGCAGCATGGCACGCGGAACGTCCAGCGCGTCCAGCATTTTGTCGTCCCAGTCCAGGGTATGGATGTTGAACAGCATGGTACGTGAGGCGTTGGTGTAATCCGTGACGTGTACGCGCCCCTGGGTCATTTTCCAGATAAGCCAGGTGTCTACGGTACCGAACAGCAGTTCGCCGCGACGAGCGCGCTCACGCGAGCCTTCTACGTGGTCGAGGATCCACTTCACTTTGGTGCCGGAGAAGTACGGGTCAATGACCAGTCCGGTGTTGTTGCGGACGTATTCTTCCATGCCGTCACGCTTGAGTTTCTCGCAGATATCCGCGGTACGGCGGCACTGCCAGACAATGGCGTTATAGATTGGTTTACCGGTTTCACGTTCCCAGACGATGGTGGTTTCACGCTGGTTGGTAATGCCGATCGCTGCAATTTCGTCAGAACTGATATCGGCTTTCGCCAGAACTTCTACCAGCGTGGAGCTTTGGGTTGCCCAAATTTCCATGGGGTCGTGTTCTACCCAACCTGCTTTTGGATAGATTTGCTCGAATTCGCGCTGTGAAACGGCAACGATATTCGCATCGTGGTCCATTACGACCGCGCGGGAGCTGGTGGTGCCCTGGTCGAGCGCAACGATATATTTTTTCTCAGTCATGTTTTTTGTCCCGTAGTCACATTACAGCGAAGCTTTTTGTTGAGTGTTGGCCGCAGCGTCTTTCTCTTCAATCGCGCAGACATCACACGGTAAATGACGACCAATCAGTTTGCGATATGCCCATGCGCCCAAAATCGCGCCGGTAATCGGGCCAAACACCGGTACCAGGAAGTAAGGGATATCGCGACCACCCGTGAAGGCAATCTCACCCCATCCCGCCATCCAGGCGAAGAGTTTCGGTCCAAAGTCACGTGCCGGATTCATCGCAAAACCGGTCAGTGGGCCCATGGAAGCACCAATAACGGCAATCAATAAGCCGATCAGCAGCGGTGCCAGCGGACCACGAGGTACACCGTTACCATCGTCGGTCAGCGCCAGAATCAGCCCCATTAGAATAGCGGTAATGACCATTTCAACCGCGAAGGCCTGCACAAAATTGATATGCGGGTTCGGATAGGTGGAGAAAGTGCCAGCCAGACCCAGACTTTCGGTACTGCCGCGCACGATATGGTTGGTTTGTTCAAAGTCGATGAAAAGATTGTAATAAAGCCCGTAAACCAATGCCGCTGCGCAAAAGGCGCCGGCAATTTGTGAAATGATAAAAGGAACAACTTTACGCTTGTCAAAGCAGGCAAACAGCCACAGTGCGATGGTTACCGCCGGATTCAGGTGTGCACCAGAAACACCTGCTGTCAGATAGATAGCCATCGCTACCCCCAGACCCCAGATGATACTGATTTCCCACTGACCAAAAGTAGCCCCAGCCACTTTGAGTGCAGCGACACATCCCACACCGAAGAAAATCAACAACCCGGTACCGAGGAATTCAGCAATGCACTGGCCTTTCAAGGTTGATGTTTGACTCATAATCGGATCCTGAAGAGAGATTAATGTTTATTGTGTGCGAGAAGGTCACTGACATCCCCGGAGCCGGTAGGCACACTGTTAATTTATCGTTAACGAGCAAAAACGAGAAATATCGAAATTAAAATGTGTGTACTGCATCAACAAAATGAGCGTTTTCGCGCTACTACGAGGCATTTGTTATACATAATTAGTGTGAGCTGAATCATTTCATTAACCAATATGTTAACACTTTGGAGTTATAAGGGATTTGTCGCCAGGACAAAGATTAAAAGTGTTGTAAACCGCAATCTACGCGGGATGCTGCTGGACAGCGATGGCGCGGCTTCATACAATCGGAGCTAAGTAGAGAACGCGCGTTTTTATTAAGGCGTCACCGGTTATCGGGACGAGGATTTTTATCCATCAACGCCTTGCAATTCAGGAGAGGTATGACGATGTCATTAGAAGTGTTTGAGAAACTGGAAGCAAAAGTACAGCAGGCGATTGATACCATCACGCTGTTGCAGATGGAAATCGAAGAGCTGAAAGAAAAGAACAACTCACTGTCGCAGGAAGTTCAGTCTGCACAGCAGCAGCGTGAAGAGCTGGAACGTGAGAACAACAACCTGAAAGAACAGCAGAGCGGCTGGCAGGATCGTCTGCATGCTCTCCTGGGCCGTATGGAAGAAGTCTAATTCTGATTTCTTTAAAAAGGCATCCATTATGGATGCCTTTTTACTATGTAGAGATTAGGATATCGTAACTTTTAAATTCCAAAGAATACGATATGACAAAACGAAACGATATTATTGATGACTCGGATCGACTTATCACTAGAGATATTAGATATGGTCTTATCTATACAGAGAATCTAGGATGGATTGATTTAGGCCATGCTAATCCGGCAGGTGCTGAGCAATTATGGTTTGAAATGACAAGGCCTCGTGGTGGTGATAGTGAGTTTTATGAAGTGAATTATCATCAAAGTATGTCCAAAAATATTCATGGCATAAATATTAATACTGGTATATATCGTAGATTTATGGTGCGACGAGGATTGCAGGAGCGAACCTTACAAGGTATTGCTTTATCGATATTCTTAGGTACGTCACATCGCTTTGAATCCTTACAGGACTTTTGGCCTTATGTTTATTTAACTGATAGTGGTTATAGTGCCGAAGATTTGGTCTCAAATCTATTTGGTTTTTACCAGGCAGTAAATTATGCAGATTACACCTCTTATCTTCAGATATGCTCGAAAGAAAAGGCTTATCGTATCTGGGACTTCTATGGCCCAGTTGGTGAGTTTAAGAACAAAAGTGTTATTCCGTTACTGTTTCCTGATCCTATCGATAAAGACAAGAAACATGAACCCTATTCGGGTGAATTACCTTTATTTATGGATGTAATAGAACCTGTTGCGAATCCTGATTATGTTCGGGAACTCCGCATATGAAATCCAGAAAATTAGGTTTCATTATTGTATTTATAATTTTCATTGCGCTACTTTATTGTTATTTCATGGCGAGCATTTTTACAGAAACACGCTACACACAACAAAATTTATTATTTTATCATCTGCTAACACCGAAACCTCTTAAACAGGTTCCAAGGGTATCCAGCGACTGGTTTTTTGTAAGCTATGCAGATGAAGGTAGCCATCTTCAACGCAGTGAAATAATCTTTACCGGGATACAAAAGAGTGGCGTTCAGATAGCTGAGGATGAATTAAATGCTTATATCGGAACTTATCCTGCCAGTCGTGAGATGATGAGTGTTGTTGTCGAAGAAAAACATGAAAAGTATGATATTAAAGTCATTCATTACGCATCAAATGAATAAAAAAAGGCCATCAGCAAATTTGATGGCCTTTTTTACTTACTCGATATCAAGCGGGTCTTCGGAGAGGATGATGCCGGTGTTGTCGGCGTACAGGTGGTCGCCGGAGAAGAACGTCACGCCACCGAAGTTGACGCGCACATCGCTTTCTCCAATGCCTTCACCTGCGGCACCCACCGGAATAGCGGCAATCGCCTGAATGCCGATATCCAGTTCTTCCAGATCGTCTACCTGGCGTACTGAGCCGTAGATGACCAGACCTTCCCATTCGTTCTGTACCGCCAGACGTGCCAGTTCGGCATCGACTAGCGCACGACGGACAGAACCGCCGCCATCGACCAGCAGAATGCGACCACGGCCATTTTGTTCGAGCAGATCGTACAGCAACCCGTTGTCCTCGAAACATTTTACCGTGATGATTTGTCCGCCAAACGACGACCGTCCTCCAAAGTTAGAGAACAGTGGTTCCACGACGTTGACATCTTCCTGATAGATGTCACAAAGCTCGGATGTATCGTATTTCATAGGCTCAACGTTCAGTTGCTGCGAGAATTTTTAGTATATCGCGCTATGTGTACTGTTGGCAAAATCATCAATTGTTAATTGATATTTGTCAGTTAAACAGACCACTGGCTTAAGAAAATCCCAACAACAAACAGCAGGTTAGTTAACAGTGCTGCTTTGACGGTGCGTTCGAGCATCGGACGCATTGCCGCTGGATCCATTTCACGCATTACGTATCGCGCCTGCTTAATCAGTAGCGGGGCGGCGAGGATAAACAGCCATCCCCACAAGCTTTGCAGCGAAAACAGGTTAAACAGCGCCAGGCAGACCAGCGTACCCATCAGCAGACAGGCATGGTAACGACGTGCGTTAACAGCGCCCAGACGCACTACCAGCGTGTTTTTACCGTTCTCTTTGTCGCTATTGATATCGCGCAGGTTGTTAACGTTAAGCACGGCGGTGGCCAGCAGGCCGCAGGCGGTAGCTGGCAGAATGAGTGCGGGAATCAGCGTATGCGCCTGCAGATACCAACTGCCCATAACGCTCAGCCAGCCGAAGAAGACCAGCACGGAAATATCACCGAGCCCGATGTAGCCATAAGGGCGATTGCCAACGGTATAGGTGATCGCGGCGATAATCGACAGGCCACCGAGCACCAGGAAGCCGACAAAATCAGCCATCGTGTGGCAGGCCACCGCCACCAGCGCCAGGCCAGACAGACAGATTAAGGCCACGGTGACAATCAGTGCGCGCTTCATCTGCTGTTGGGTGATGACCCCTTTTTGCATACCGCGCAGTGGCCCAATGCGGTCAGGCTTGTCGCTGCCTTTGACGGCGTCGCCATAGTCGTTCGCAAGATTGGACAGGATTTGCAGCAGTCCTGCGGTGATCAATGCCAGCAGAGCCACCAACGGATCGAAATACCCTTGCCACCATGCTAATGCCGTACCGACGATGATCGCCGCAAAGGCGAGCGGTAAGGTCTTAGGTCGTAAACTTTCCAGCCAGGCTTGTGAGCGGCTAATTTGTTGTTGTTCAGTCATATTTAGCGCCAATAAAAATGGGGCTTTATCAGCCCCATCAACAGTGATGAAAATGCATTGAACGCGATTATAGGATAAAACGGCTCAGATCTTCATCTGCGACCAGCGCATCCAGATGTTTGCTCACATATTCGGCATCAATTGTGATGCTTTGGCCGTTCAAATCGCTCGCATCATAGGAAATATCTTCCATCAGACGTTCAAGCACGGTGTGCAGACGACGGGCACCGATGTTCTCGGTGGTTTCGTTGACCTGCCAGGCGGCTTGAGCGATGCGCTTGATGCCATCTTCTGTGAACTCAATATTCACGCCCTCAGTCGCCATCAGCGCTTTGTACTGCACGGTGATGGAGGCATTTGGTTCAGTCAGGATACGCTCAAAATCGCTGGTGGTCAGCGCCTGCAGCTCGACACGAATCGGCAGACGACCCTGCAGTTCCGGGATCAGGTCGGACGGTTTAGCCACCTGGAACGCACCCGAAGCGATAAACAGAATGTGATCGGTTTTCACCATGCCGTGCTTGGTGGAGACGGTGCAGCCTTCAACCAGCGGCAGCAGGTCGCGCTGTACGCCTTCACGGGAAACGTCCGGGCCGGAGGATTCGCCGCGCTTACAGATTTTGTCGATTTCGTCGATAAACACGATCCCGTGCTGCTCAACGGCGTCGATGGCGTCTTGTTTCAGCTCTTCCGGGTTTACCAGCTTCGCCGCTTCTTCCTCAATCAACAGCTTCATGGCTTCTTTGATTTTCAGCTTACGCGGTTTTTGTTTCTGGCCGCCCAGGTTCTGGAACATGGACTGCAGCTGGCTGGTCATCTCTTCCATACCCGGAGGCGCCATAATTTCAACACCCATCGGCGCGGCGGCGAGATCGATTTCAATCTCTTTGTCGTCCAGTTGGCCTTCACGCAATTTTTTACGGAATGCCTGACGCGCAGCGGAAGGTTCCTGCGGCTGCTCAGACTGCCCCCAGTTATTTTTAGCCGGTGGGATCAGCACGTCGAGAATGCGCTCTTCCGCCATTTCTTCGGCGCGAAAGCGGTTTTTCTCGATAGCCTGAACGCGGACCATTTTAATGGCAGAATCGGTCAGATCGCGGATGATGGAGTCAACTTCTTTACCCACATAGCCGACTTCGGTGAATTTCGTGGCTTCAACTTTGATGAACGGCGCGTTGGCCAGTTTTGCCAGACGACGGGCGATTTCGGTTTTACCGACGCCGGTTGGGCCAATCATCAGAATATTTTTTGGCGTGACTTCATGGCGCAGCTCTTCGTCGAGCTGCATACGGCGCCAGCGGTTACGCAGGGCAATCGCCACGGAACGCTTGGCGTTGTCCTGGCCGATGATATGTTTGTTCAGTTCGCTGACAATTTCGCGTGGGGTCATTTCAGACATGGGGGATCCTTACGCTTTGGAGTTCAATTCTTCGATGGTATGGAAGTGGTTGGTATAAATGCAGATATCCCCTGCAATATCCAACGCTTTCTCAGCAATCTCGCGTGCGCCAAGCTCGGTGTTTTCCAGCAGAGCGCGTGCAGCAGCCTGGGCGTAGGGACCGCCGGAGCCGATAGCAATTAGATCGTTTTCTGGCTGGATGACGTCGCCGTTACCGGTGATGATGAGCGATGCAGTTTCATCTGCAACGGCCAGCAGCGCTTCGAGTTTGCGCAGCATACGGTCGGTACGCCAGTCCTTCGCCAGCTCAACGGCAGCTTTCACCAGATGCCCCTGGTGCATTTCCAGTTTGCGTTCAAACAGTTCAAACAGCGTGAATGCATCCGCAGTGCCGCCCGCAAAGCCCGCGATGACTTTGTCGTTGTACAGACGGCGGACTTTCTTCACGTTGCCTTTCATTACGGTGTTACCCAGTGTGGCCTGACCATCACCGGCGATTACCACATGGCCGTTACGGCGTACGCTTACTATTGTTGTCACGAGCAGACCCCTTGGTTACAAATACAGAATACAGGCCCCGCACAGTGTACGGGGCGTAATGCAAGTATAGATGGGGGGGATTTTGGGGGTTTCAACCCCCGGCAGACAGTCGAATGCAGTTTGTGTGGCCCGCGACTTTCAAACGACTGATGGTGTTGTCGGCGTTTTCCTTGCCTTTAACCGGGCCAATGACCACGCGATTCCAGCCGTTGTTGGTCGTGATGTGGGAGTTGAATCCCTCAAAGGCCAACTGTGCACGCACGGTTTCTGCCTGTTCAGCACCTTTAAACGACCCGCACTGCACCATCCAGCGGCGCTCATCTTTTTTCTCAGCAGTCTGCTTCGGCACTTCGGTAATTGGTGCCGCTGGCTGCGTTTTAGGCTGAGCGGCAGCGGTATGTGCAGGCGTCTGTAGCAGATCCTGGTACGGCTGCTGCGCCGCCGGTTTGGGCTGCGTTTGGCGCGGCTGCTGTACCGGTGCGGCTTGTGCGGTACGCGTTTGCTGCTGCGGTTGCTGATAAGGCTGTTCCGTTACCCGTGGTTGTGTACGCGGCTGCTGAGCCTGTTGCTGCGCATTGGTCCACTGTTGTTGCTGCACCTGACGCTGACGCTGCAGCGTTTGCTGGCGTTGCTCAGGTGTTTGTTCATTCCACGGAACTTCGTTGAGCTGTGTAGGCTGCTGACGCATATCAGCCTGCATTTGCGCCAGCAGTTGGCGCTGCTCATTCGTCAGCTGATCGGCATTCAGCACTTCGCCGCCAGCAGAGGGTTCGGTTGGCGCACGTACGCCAGGCTGACGGCTTTCCAGCTCTTTGATGTATCGCCAGCGTTCTTCCGGTTTCGGTGGGATGCCATTGCCGGTCACTTTCTGGTTTTGCAGCGTCTCGGACTCTTCTTTCTTGTGATGCGTAATGAAGTACAGACCACCGATAAAGGTCACGAGTACGGCTGCTGCAATAGCAACCATCGCGGGTGAAACCGCGGGTGTATTGCGTTGCTTATTCCGTGAGGTGCTCTTTTTGCGCCGCGAAGGTGCCGGTTGGCCGCGACGTACATAATCTCGTTGTGCCACTATCGTTTCGCTGTATTTATTCGTTCGTCAGCCCGCCATGTTACTTAAGCGGCGGGCCTTTGACCAGACAGGGGAGTCCGAAAGCGCTTTACTTTATGTCAGCGCCCGGGTCGTGCCCCGAATAATGAGCTCACAGTCCAGTAAACGTGAACCACTGCTGACGCTCTGCCCCTGTAATTGATCGAGCAGTAACAGCATAGCCTCGCGCCCAATATCGAAACGCGGCTGTGCGACGGTTGTCAGGGGTGGATCACAAAATTCCGTCAGTGAAATGTTATCAAAGCCAATAATCGACAGGTCGTCAGGGACTTTTAAACCCTGGCGTTTGGCATAGGAGAGCGCACCCAGCGCCATGACATCGCTGTGACAAAAGACGGCGGTCGGCGGGTGCGGTAGCTCAAGCAGCTGTTTTAGCGCGTTAGCTCCCGCTTCATAGGTAAAATCACCGCGCGCGATAAAATGCGGATCGACCGTAATCCCGCTGCGGCGTAACGCCTGAACGTAACCTTGCAGACGGTAGTGGCACAGCGGCATATCCTCTGGCCCGGCGATACAGCCGATGCGTTTATGCCCCAGTTCCAGCAGATAGTTCATCGCGTTAAAGGCGGCGGTGAGGTTATCAATGTGAACGGTGGGCAGCTCCAGTTCTGGCGCGAATTCGTTGGACATCACCATCGGCGGTAAATTGCGCTGTTCTTCTACGCTGGCATCAAAGGGCAGGCGTGAACTGAGCAGCACCATGCCGTCGATCTGCTTGGTAATAATGAGGTTAAGAAAGGTCTTTTCCTGCTGATTCTGGTGCGCGCAATCGCCGATTAGCACCAGATAACCTTGCTCGGCGGCGGTGACCTCTATACCGCGAATCACTTCGCTAAAAAAGGGATCGCAAATATCCGGGACGATGACCAGGATGGTGCGTGATTCGTTACGCTTAACGTTGCGGCCCATCGACTGTGGTAAATATCCTACTTCCAGGGCGGCTTGCTCAACCCGGCTACGGGTGGACTGAGAGACTTTGTCTGGATTCATTAATGCACGGGAGACGGTTGCCGTGGAGACTTTCGCCTTCAGGGCAACATCTTTCATCGTCGCGGCAGTGACCTGCTTGTTCGGTTTCACTCTTTCTCCTCGCCAGGGCGCTGCTGGTGCAGACCTGTCCCTGGGTAACCTTCATCTGAAATATTTTTATCAGATAGTGAATAGAAGCAGTTACAGAATTTTCATAAAAAGTGTGATGGATGTTTAATTTTACGATCCGCCTCGCATCATGAGGGGTTATCCCTCAATGGGATCGACATCCAGCACCCATTTGACCTTGCGTGCATCGGGTAGCGTATTAATCAACGCCAGCGTACCGCTGACGATATGCTGCAGGCGAATACGCGACGGGTGTTGCAACAATATTTGCCAACGATAGCGGCCGCCACGTTTAGGGGCCAGAGCCGGAACCGGACCTAATACCCACAGCTTATCGTCTGCCAGCGGGCTGGCCTGGATCAGATTGCGTAGCTGCTGTAAAAACAGCGGCGCCTGCTGATTGTTGTGGTCTTCTGCCCGCACGATGACGTGGCTGGTCCACGGTGGAAGCTGCAACGTCTGCCGCTCGGCAAGCGCCTGCTCGGCAAAGGCGTCGTAGCCTTTATGCAATAAGATTTGCAGCAAAGGATGTTCAGGGTGATGCGTCTGCAGTACCACTTCGCCCTGTTTCCCGGCGCGTCCTGCGCGCCCGGATACCTGAGTGTAGAGTTGGGCGAAGCGTTCTGCGGAACGGAAGTCGGCAGAGAATAATGCTCCGTCGACATCCAGCAGCGCTACCAGCGTAACGTCCGGGAAGTGGTGCCCTTTCGCCAGCATTTGCGTGCCGATCAGGATGCGTGCGCCGCCGCGATGGACTTCCGCCAGATGCTGTTCCAGCGCCCCTTTACGGCTGGTGGTATCGCGATCGATTCGTGAGATTGGCACGCCGGGGAAGAACGGCGCTAAGGCCTGTTCGAGCTGCTCGGTACCGAGCCCCACTGGCACCATGTGCGTAGAGCCGCAGGACGGGCATTGACGCGGTATCGGGCGCTGGCTGTCGCAGTGGTGGCAGCGCAGATGATGCTGCGCCTGATGTAGCGTGTAGTAGTGATCGCAGCGTGGACATTCGGCAATCCAGCCGCAGTCGTGGCACAGCAACGCTGGGGCAAAACCCCGGCGATTAAGAAACAGGATCACCTGGTTATCGGCCTGCAAATGCTGACGCATACGGGCGATCAGCGCCGGGGCCAGTCCGGCCTGTATCTGCTGACCTTTTAAATCCAGTACGTGCTGCGTCGCGGGACGTGCGTTTCCGGCACGGCGTGTCAGGCGCAGCATGTGGTATTTTTTTTGCCGCACGTTGCACAGTGTTTCCAGCGCCGGCGTCGCTGAACCCAGAATAATCGGGATCTGCTCGCTGTGTGCGCGGTAAACAGCCAGGTCGCGGGCGTGGTAGCGCCAGCCTTCCTGTTGTTTATAGGAGCTGTCGTGCTCTTCGTCGATGACAATCACACCAAGATTTTTAAACGGCGTAAACAGCGATGAGCGGGTACCGATGACAATCGCCGCTTCGCCATTTTTCGCTTTCAGCCACGCGGAAAGGCGCTCGCTGTCATTTAAACCGGAGTGCAAAACTTCGACCGGGGCATTGAAGCGTTCGCGAAAGCGGGCGATGGTTTGCGGCGTCAGGCCAATTTCCGGCACCATGACCAGTGCCTGTTTGCCCTGTGCGAGGACATTTTCCAGCACGCTTAAATAGACTTCTGTTTTGCCCGATCCCGTCACGCCCGCTAACAGCCAGGCGCTAAAGCTGTCTGAGGCGCTGTGAATTGCCCCGACGGCAGTGGCTTGCTCGGTGTTCAGTCGAAGACGCTCACCGGAAACCGCATAGTGCGTACGCCAGTCGCTGAAACCTGGCGTTTCGCTCGCCAGATCGCACAGGCCTTTTTTACGTAGCGCCTGCAATGCGGCATCGTTAAATTCAAGGTCGGCCACCTGGTCACGCCAGATTTTTCCCTGGCGCAGCGCTGCCAGGGCCTGCTGCTGTTTTGGCGAGCGTTTCAGACTGTTGAGGTCAGTGGCCTGGCCTTCTTCGGTGGCAAACCAGTACCACATTGGCGTATTGGTGGCGGGTCTGCCCTGACGCAGCAGAATCGGCAGGGCGTGAAACAGCACGTCGCCAATGGGGTGATGGTAATAATCAGCCGCCCACAGCAGCAAACGCCAGACGGAGGTCGAATAAACCGGTTCGTCGTCCAGCACCTCGATAACCGCTTTTAATTCGTTGATCGGCAGTTCACTGTGCTCGCTGACCGACAGGACAATACCGACGCGTTCCTGTTGTTTGCCAAAGGGTACACGTACGCGACACCCGGCTTTGGCGCTCATGCCTTCCGGCAAGAGGTAGTCAAAGGTACGGGGTAGCGGGACGGGTAAGGCAACGTGAGCAACGGGCATTGAATCATCCTGACTTGAATTCTGGCGGGTTAGTATACACATTAGTGGACAGCGGAATGCGGATCAGTTTGCATGAGCGGGCTAATTTCTGTATGATTCGCCGCCTTTGATGCAAATTGATTGCGTCAAAACTATACTATTAACATCGCGTGGTGTCTGGCGTTAGGGCTGGAAGAGCGACGCGGCCTTAACTGAGGTTCTCCCCATGAAAAAAGATATTCATCCGAAATACGAAGAAATTACTGCAAACTGCTCTTGCGGTAACGTCATGAAAATCCGCTCTACCGTTGGTCACGATCTGAACCTCGACGTGTGCGGTAAATGCCACCCGTTCTACACTGGCAAACAGCGTGATGTTGCTACCGGTGGCCGTGTTGATCGCTTCAACAAGCGTTTCAGCGTACCGGGTACCAGCAAATAAGTTTTTGCTGTCAGAAAAAAGCGCCTTACGGCGCTTTTTTTGTACCTGTGAATCCGTCTGAAGCATGTATGCATTCGGTGAATGTAAGTAATCATCAATAAATAAAACAGCGTTTTTATTTTATCGATAAAATGTTTCTATTGGTGATCTTTATCGTTTTCATCTTTACATCTTTGCCATTAATTTGAATTGTTGGCAAAATTTAAAAGGTTTTGTCTCTCCGGCTTAAATACAATTTTTAGGAAATCTAAAATTATTCATAGATCCAATTTGGCTTTCCTTTTTAGGACGTCATATGGGTTAATTCCTTAATTGTTTATGGGAAGGGACGTTTATGAAATTAAACGCTGCATTATTACTTATTCCATTATTCTCTGCAGCTGCACACGCGGGTTATGTTGATTACCGTCATGAGTATTATGATGATGGACGCAATTACGACCGTGTTTATATGTCTCACCGTTTTGCTACCGGTTTTGGTGTCGCCGTCGAAGCTATTTCACGTTCTGATGATACGCAATCTAATGATGCGTGGAACAATATGGAAAGTAATGGCAACGAGTATACGGCAAGCTATCAGTTTACCTGGCAGGGGTTTATCTGGCAGCCGGGTATTGCTGTCGAAACGGGTGATAACATTACGATTTATAAGCCTTACATTCGCGTACAGTATAATATTAATGACAACTGGTGGACCGCGTTTCGCTATCGCCAGGAGTACATGCGCAGAAACACTGACGGCAAAGATGACCGCATGGTCTATCGTCCGGAAGCATGGCTCGGTTATAACATCAATGACTGGATGTTTGAGCTAAACGGTATTTATAAAATTGCCGATAGCGAAGATTTATATAACAACAGAAAAGACGATTACGAATATAACTTCCGCGTTGCTTATAAAATAGGTTCCTGGGTTCCGTTTGTTGAAGTCGGTAATGTTTCTTCAGGTTATAACACCACAACTACCGACGATCGTCAGACCCGCTATCGTGTCGGTCTCGGTTATAACTTCTGACCGTTAGTACTCTTCGTTTCGGTTTATTACGTAAGCATAATTTGCGTGAGTAATGTGTCTAAGGAGTTGGCATCATGTCTAATGATGGAACTATGATCGGAAGCAATAAAGGTATTGCTGTCAGACCTTTTGGATTCAGAGATAAAATTGGTTATTTGTGTGGTGACCTGGGAACCTGTTTTATTCTTGGGTTGGTCAATAGTTTTTTAATGATTTATTACACCAACGTACTCGGTGTTTCCGGCGTCATTGTTGGCTCACTCTATTTTGTGACCAAACTCTTTGATGCGTTTGTTGACGTTGGCGTAGGGCGCTTATGTGATACGTCAAAACTGACGGTCCATGGGCGTTTTAACCCCTGGGTGCGGCGCATGAAGTATCCGTTCTGCATCATTGCGGTTGTCCTGTTCCTGCCGTTTGTAAATGATTTCTCTTATACAGCGAAAATTATCTACATCTGCTGCTCCTATTTTATTTACGGTTCACTGCTATCGACCGTGAGTATTCCTTATGGCGCTATGTCTGCGGCGATTAGCTCTAACCCGGAAGATCGCGTATCCCTCTCAACCTACCGTAGCGTCGGGTCAGCAATTGGCGGCGGGGCAACCGGATTCTTTATTCCTATCCTGATGTACACCACCCTGGTGGATGGCAGTCAGGTGATCTCCGGGCAGCATTTCTTCTGGATTTCCATTGGTTGTGCAGTGCTGGGTTTTATCTTTTTAACATTGACCTGTCAGCTAACTACCGAGCGCGTGCGTGTGGAGAAAAAAGAGAGCATGCCCGTTTCGGTGTTGCTGAAGGGGCTGCTGCGCAATAAAGCGCTGATTGTGTTAGTGGTTGTGGATCTGCTTATTGTGATTAATCAGGGGCTTTCTGGCACCAACATGACCTACCTGTTTAATGACTATTTCCACAATAAGGAGGCCATGTCTGTCGCGCTGTTGTTTACCTTTGGCTCCCTGATTTTGCTGGCGCCGTCGGCCTCCTGGCTCACGAAGCGGTTTGGTAAAAAAGAGGCCAGCGTAGGGGCGTTGCTCTTCGCGGTAGCGATGTATCTGATTATGTACTTTGTCCACATTACCGACGCGAAAGTCTATCTGGTGTTCCTTTTCCTGGCGACGCTGGGGGCGGGATTATTCAACCTGATGATCTGGGCGTTTATGACCGATGTGTGTGACTACCACCAGTATGTTACCGGTGACCGTGAGGATGGCACCGTTTATGGCGTAAACTTCTTTGCCCGCAAAATTGGTCAGGCGTGCGCAGGGGCTATTGGCGGGTTTATGCTGGCGATTATTGGTTATCAATCTTCGTCAACGGGCGGCGCTGTGCAAACCAGCATCGTGCAGGAAAATATTTATACGATGGCGAATCTCCTGCCGGCTTTATGCCTGTTTTTGGCGGCAGTCATTCTGATTTATTTCTATCCGTTGAACCGTAAAGAAACGCTCAAAATGGAAGAAACGCTGAATAAATTCAATGGTATTAGTAAGTAACACTGTGAGAAGAGGTGGGAACTATCCCGCCTCTTCTCATCTTTCTAAACGTCAGTCGCCGTTTTAGCTATCAGTACTCCCACGTCTCCGGGTCGATGCCCAGTTCACGCATGATTACCTTGGCTTCTTCCGGGATTTCATCGCTGCGTTCTTTACGCAGGTCGTCATCGTTAGGTAACGGTTGCCCGGTAAAGGCATGCAGAAACGCTTCACACAGCAGTTCGCTGTTGGTGGCGTGGCGCAGGTTGTTCACCTGACGACGCGTGCGTTCATCGGTAAGGATCTTTAACACCTTCAGAGGAATGGAAACCGTAATTTTTTTGACTTGCTCACTCTTCTTACCGTGCTCAGCGTATGGGCTGATATATTCGCCGCTCCATTCAGCCATGAGATACTTAATCCTCTTTGTCATTAAAATTGAGGCCAGAACCTGAGCCCGGACCATAATTGTGCGTAGTTTATCGTAGTGGCGCGGCCCTGACACGAAGTTAGCCGACGCGGATGTACGCTAATGCATATAATTTTAACGGCTATTTCGAGTTTGCTCAATCTATACGCAAAGAAGTTTAGATGTCCAGATGTATTGACGGCTATTGTAACAATGATTACTCTGGGGTCTGACTATTCACCAGCTCAGCCAGGATCTCCTCAATATGACGCGTAAACAGGCCACCATCGCAGTGCGTAGCGGGTTAAATGACGACGAGCAGTACGGTTGCGTTGTCCCACCGATTCACCTTTCCAGTACTTATAATTTCACCGGTTTCAACGAACCTCGTGCCCATGACTATTCGCGCCGCGGTAACCCGACGCGTGACGTCGTTCAGCGTGCGCTGGCGGAACTGGAAGGCGGTGCGGGCGCGGTGCTGACCAATACCGGCATGTCGGCGATTCTTCTGGTGACCACGGTGTTCCTCAAGCCGGGCGATCTGCTGGTTGCGCCGCACGACTGCTACGGCGGCAGCTACCGTCTGTTTGACAGTCTGGCAAAACGTGGCTGTTATCGCGTGCTGTTTGTCGATCAGGGTAATGAAGAAGCGCTGAAAGCCGCATTGGCGGAGAAACCGAAGCTGGTGCTGGTGGAAAGCCCAAGCAATCCGCTGTTACGCGTGGTCGATATTGCGAAAATCTGCCAGCTGACGCGTGAGGCTGGCGCGGTCAGTGTTGTCGACAACACTTTTTTAAGCCCGGCACTGCAAAATCCACTGGCATTGGGCGCCGATCTGGTGTTGCATTCATGCACGAAATATTTAAACGGTCACTCAGACGTGGTGGCTGGCGTGGTGATTGCAAAAGATCCGGAAACGGTTACTGAGCTGGCATGGTGGGCGAATAATATTGGCGTCACCGGCGGCGCGTTTGATAGTTATCTGCTGTTGCGTGGCCTGCGTACTCTGTCACCCCGTATGGAGGTGGCACAACGTAACGCTCAGGCGATTGTCGACTTTTTGCAAACCCAGCCGCTGGTGAAAAAACTGTATCACCCGTCACTGCCGGATAATCAAGGGCATGAGATTGCCGCGCGCCAGCAAAAAGGCTTCGGCGCGATGTTGAGTTTTGAACTGGATGGCGATGAGCAAACGCTGCGCAACTTCCTTGGCGGGTTATCATTGTTTACGCTGGCGGAATCATTAGGGGGCGTTGAAAGCCTGATCTCCCACGCCGCGACCATGACACACGCGGGGATGGCGCCAGAAGCGCGTGCTGCTGCCGGCATTTCTGAGACGCTGCTGCGTATCTCCACCGGTATTGAAGATGGCGAAGATTTAATTGCCGACCTGGAAAATGGCTTCCGGGCTGCAAACAAGGGGTAAACATGAGTGTGATTGCGCAGGCAGGGGCGAAGGGTCGTCAACTGCACAAATTTGGTGGTAGCAGTCTGGCAGACGTGAAATGTTATTTGCGTGTCGCAGGTATTATGGCGGAGTACTCGCAGCCTGACGACATGATGGTTGTTTCCGCTGCGGGCAGTACCACTAACCAGTTGATTAGCTGGCTGAAATTAAGTCAGACCGATCGTCTCTCTGCGCATCAGGTTCAGCAGGCGTTGCGTCGCTATCAAAGCGAGCTGATTAGTGGTCTGTTACCGCCAGAGGTAGCCGATGGGCTGGTAGGCGCATTTATCAACGATCTGGAGCGCCTGGCCGGCTTGCTCGACAGCGGCGTCAACGATGCGGTCTACGCCGAAGTGGTAGGGCATGGTGAAGTGTGGTCGGCGCGTCTGATGTCTGCCGTCCTTAACCAGCAGGGTCTGGAATCGACCTGGCTGGATGCGCGCGAGTTTTTGCGCGCGGAACGCGGCGCTCAACCGCAAGTGGATGAGGGCCTTTCATATCCCTTACTGCAACAGTTGCTGGCACAGCATCCGGGTAAACGTCTGGTGGTGACTGGCTTCATTAGCCGCAGCAATGCGGGCGAAACGGTGCTATTAGGGCGTAACGGCTCTGACTACTCGGCGACCCAGGTTGGCGCGTTGGCGGGTGTTTCCCGCGTGACTATCTGGAGCGACGTGGCCGGGGTATACAGCGCTGACCCGCGTAAAGTGAAAGATGCGTGCCTGCTGCCGCTGCTGCGCCTTGATGAAGCCAGTGAACTGGCGCGTCTGGCGGCTCCGGTTCTGCATGCCCGCACTTTACAGCCGGTTTCTGGCAGCGATATCGACCTCCAGTTGCGCTGTAGCTACACGCCGGATCAGGGGTCGACGCGCATTGAACGCGTACTGGCTTCCGGTACCGGGGCGCGTATTGTAACCAGCCACGACGACGTCTGCCTGATTGAGTTCATGGTTCCTGCCAGCCAGGACTTTAAGCTGGCGCATAAGGATATCGATCAGATCCTGAAGCGTGCCCAGGTGCGTCCGCTGGCGGTAGGTGTGCACCCCGATCGCCAGTTGCTGCAATTTTGCTACACCTCCGAAGTTGCCGACGGCGCGCTGAAAATTCTTGATGAAGCAGGTTTGCCGGGCGAGTTGCGTTTGCGTCAGGGTTTGGCGCTGGTAGCGATGGTCGGTGCTGGCGTGACGCGTAACCCACTGCACTGCCACCGTTTCTGGCAACAACTGAAGGGCCAGCCGGTTGAGTTCACCTGGCAGTCGGAAGAGGGCATTAGCCTGGTTGCCGTGCTGCGTACTGGCCCGACCGAAAGCCTGATCCAGGGTTTGCATCAGTCAATCTTCCGTGCTGAAAAACGCATCGGTCTGGTGCTGTTTGGTAAGGGAAATATCGGTTCGCGTTGGCTGGAGCTGTTTGCCCGCGAGCAGAGTACGCTTTCTGCGCGTACCGGTTTTGAATTTGTGCTGGCAGGCGTGGTGGATAGCCGCCGTAGCTTGCTGAACTACGAAGGGCTGGATGCCAGCCGCGCGCTAGCCTTCTTTGATGACGAAGCGGTGGAGCAGGATGAAGAATCCCTGTTTTTGTGGATGCGCGCTCATCCGTATGACGATTTAGTGGTGCTGGACGTCACCGCCAGCGAGCAACTGGCGGATCAGTATCTGGATTTCGCCAGCCACGGTTTTCACGTGATTAGCGCCAATAAACTGGCGGGAGCAAGCACCAGTAATAAGTATCGCCAAATCCACGACGCCTTTGAGAAAACTGGTCGCCACTGGCTGTATAACGCCACCGTGGGCGCAGGTTTGCCGATCAACCACACGGTGCGTGATCTGATTGACAGCGGAGACACTATTTTGTCGATCAGCGGGATCTTCTCCGGCACGCTGTCGTGGTTATTCCTGCAATTTGATGGTTCTGTTCCGTTTACCGATCTGGTGGATCAGGCGTGGCAGCAGGGGCTGACCGAACCTGACCCGCGCGTGGATCTCTCTGGCAAAGATGTGATGCGTAAACTGGTGATTCTGGCGCGTGAGGCGGGATATGACATCGAACCGGACCAGGTACGCGTGGAGTCACTGGTGCCTGCGCACTGTGAAGAAGGCTCCATTGACCATTTCTTTGAAAATGGCGATGAGCTGAATGAGCAGATGGTTCAGCGTCTGGAGGCCGCCCGTGAAATGGGGCTGGTATTGCGCTATGTGGCGCGATTCGATGCTAACGGTAAAGCACGCGTTGGCGTAGAAGCGGTCCGTCCTGAGCATCCGCTGGCGGCGCTGCTGCCGTGCGATAACGTGTTCGCCATTGAAAGCCGCTGGTACCGCGATAACCCGCTGGTGATCCGTGGGCCAGGTGCCGGTCGTGACGTCACCGCCGGGGCTATTCAGTCCGATATCAACCGTCTGGCGCAGTTGCTGTAACGTTGTTGAAATTTATTATCCGGCCTACACGATCCGTAGGCCGGATAAGATGCGTAAGCATCACCGCCCGGCAAGTTGCTGCCGGGCTATGAGGTCGTTGTATTTCCCCGCCAGTGCTCTTATCGCCTGAAACACATAATGAGCAGAGTAACGGGCGCTATCCCGAAATTCCGTCTGTTGCCGCAACCAGACGATAAAATGGCGGCTTGCCGCCAGCGTTATTGATGTCCCTGTTTCAACGTGCCCCTCTGTTAGCAGACATACCATTTTACGATTGCAGCCTTGCTCCAAAATCTGCCATTGGTTCTGCCACCATCCCTGATCCGTTTTGCCCCGTAGTTGCCAGGGTAATGTGCATTTACTGTCATTTATCTCTTCATCTATAAACCACAGCGAGGCGTGACGATTGCGAAACAATTCGGCCCAGGCGGTGATTGTCGCGCCGCGCAGAAAGCATTCGTGAGAGATAATGTGTGTTTTTACCTGTGGCCAGAGGTGACTCAGTATGCGGAAATGCCCGTGTGCAGCAATTACCGGACGTAAAATAGCGCCGCTGGCGTTACGTTTGAGCATCGCGCTGCCGTACTGAATTTCGTCAAACTGGCTGCGGCGCAAAAACTGGGTTTCTCGCTGACTCACGCGTTGAATCATATCGTCCTGAATCTCTGTTGCCTCACCGATGCCGCGCCATCGGTAACGTAATGACGCGCCAACATGATGAGGCGTGAAATTACTGGAAATATGCAGAATATTTCCGCGCAGGGCGTCAAAACTGAGTAATACGTAGAGTTGCTGATCGGCGCTTGCACCCTGAAATGGCACTATAAGAGGGACCGTCGCGATTTGCTCTGGCGGGCTGATGACGTTCAGCGACGACTGTCCTGGGGTCCAGACCTTTTTACAGCTCCGACACTGAACGCGCTGGGTACCTCGTGGGTTATGACCATAACGTATGGTCTCTTTCTGATAGCAAACAGGGCAGAAAAACCCACTATTTACGGCAAAATGGGTCAAATATGCGGATAACCAGGCGTGAAATTGTTCAGTGTCAAACAGTGGAGGATAACTTCCACATGCCCGGCAGTGCAGTGCGGCATACCCCAGTCGATAATCTGGCCAGTTGTAGTCAGGTGAGCTCGCCAACCCCAGGTTTTGACAACCAAAAGACTTGCAGCAATTGATGGTGAACAGAGATGTCATCGCGCTACCAACGATTTTTAATGGTTGCTGATTTTGGACTGCAACTATCACAGCTGGATGTGAGTTTTCTCACATAAAAATACCTTTCAGAACGTAACGTAGCATCTCTTTATATGACTGAAAGGGATTGATTATGAAGTTAAAAATGCTTGCTGCTGGCGTTTTGGTATCACTGCCGTTCTGGGCTAGTGCCAAAGATGTCACGATTATCTATACCAACGATCTCCACGCTCATGTCGAACCTTATAAGGTCCCATGGATTGCCAATGGCGCACGCGATATTGGTGGTTGGGCCAATATCACCACGATGGTGAAGCAGGAGAAAGCGAAAAATAGTGCCACCTGGTTTTTTGATGCTGGCGATTATTTTACCGGGCCGTATATCAGCAGCCTGACCAAGGGTAAGGCGATTATCGATATCATGAACACCATGAATTTTGACGCTGTCACCATGGGCAATCATGAATTCGATCACGGTTGGGACAATACGCTGCTGCAGCTGAGTCAGGCAAAGTTTCCGATCGTGCAGGGCAATATCTTTTACCAGAACAGCAGCAAAATGTTCTGGGACAAGCCTTACACCATTATTGAAAAAGATGGCGTGAAGATTGGCGTGATTGGTCTGCACGGCGTGTTTGCCTTTGACGATACGGTTTCTGCTGCGACGCGTGTAGGTATCGAAGCACGGAATGAAGTGAAGTGGCTGCAGCGCTATATCGATGAGCTAAAAGGCAAAGTTGATCTGACCGTGGCGCTGATCCATGAAGGCACGCCAGCGCGTCAGTCTAGTATTGGGGGGACCGATGTACGCCGTGCGCTGGATAAAGACATCCAGACTGCAGGTCAGGTGCATGGGCTGGACATCCTTATTACCGGGCATGCGCATGTTGGGACGCCGGAGCCGATTAAGGTGGGTAATACCCTGATCCTCTCTACCGACAGCGGTGGTATTGATGTGGGTAAACTGGTGCTGGATTATCAGGATAAACCTCACCGATTTACCGTGAAAAACTTCGAGCTGAAGACCATTTTTGCTGATGAGTGGCAGCCAGACCCGCAGACTAAACAGGTCATTGATGGCTGGAATAAACAGCTCGACAAGGTCGTGCAGCAAACGGTCGCAAACTCACCGGTTGAGTTGACGCGTGCTTACGGGGAGTCCTCTTCGTTGGGGAATCTGGCGGCAGATGCACTGTTGGCGGCAGCGGGTAAAGATACTCAATTAGCGCTGACGAATTCAGGCGGCATCCGTAATGAAATTCCGGCGGGCGCTATCACCATGGGGGCCGTCATTAGCACCTTCCCGTTCCCGAATGAGCTGGCTACGATGGATCTCACCGGTAAGCAGTTGCGTAGTTTGATGGAGCACGGCGCGGGATTAAGTAACGGTGTACTGCAGGTGTCCAAAGGGCTGGAGATGAAGTACGACAGCAGCAAACCGGCCGGTCAGCGGGTCACCGTCTTGACGCTTAACGGTAAGCCAATTGAGGACTCCGCGGTTTATCATATTGCTACCAATAGCTTCCTGGCAGATGGCGGTGATGGTTTTACGGCATTTACCGAAGGTAAAGCGCGAAATACATCCGGTGGTTACTACGTCTCTAATGCCGTCGTTGATTATTTCAAAGTGGGGAACACGCTTACGGATGAGCAACTGAAAGGCATGCGTGTGGAAGATATGAAAAAGTAACGAGTTCAGGCCAGCAGAGTATCTGCTGGCCTGTTGTTTTAACCCTTGTGAGAGGCAAACACCTCTTTTGCGGCGAACAACCCATTCAGTGCAGCGGGAAAACCTGCATATACAGCCATTTGCATAATCACTTCAACGATCTCATCCTGCGTTAAACCAACGTGTAATGCCGCGCCAATATGCACTTTCAACTGTGGTGCGGCGTTACCCAGCGCCGTTAATGCCGCAACGGTAGCAATTTCTCTGCTGCGTAAATCCAGCCCCGGTCTTGAATAGATGTCGCCAAAAGGAAATTCCAGCAGGTAGCGGGCGAAGTCAGGTGCAATATCTTTCAGGCTCTCGACGACGGCCTCGCCCCCTTTACCATCCACTTTTTGCAACATCTCCTGACCTGTAATAAAGCGTTCTGAAGGCATCATTTCTTCCTCATTTGTGTGGTGTATGGCGTGAGGATAGAGCGGGCAGAATAATTGGGATAATACCGACTCTGTGATACCTTTTCGGTATGACTACCTCTCCGCTTCACTCACTGGATATTCGCCTGCTGCGTTACTTTGCCGTGGTGGCACAAGAGAACAACATGAGCCGCGCGGCGCAGCGCTTGTTTATGTCGCAGCCACCGCTGAGTCGCCATATTCGCCAGCTCGAAGAACGCCTGGGGGTAACGCTTTTTGTCCGTCATACCAAGGGGTTGACACTCACGGAGGAAGGGGGGCGCGTACTGGAGCTTATCCGTCCGCTGCTGGCACAGCAGGATGAAACCTATGCGGCATTGAGCAAGCTTGGGCAAACCGGTACACAGTCGCTACGATTTGGATTGACTACCGCGTTTGAGCAGGGGGTTTTTGCTGCGCTTGAGTCACAGCTTAATACACGTGTACAGAAGCTACATATTGTCCGTCATGGTTCGCCTGAACTGGCGCGCCAGGTTCGTCGGGGAAAGCTTGATGCTGCACTGGTGGCGCTACCTCTTGAGACCACGGGACTTAGCGTCGCACCGCTCGGCTGGCAAGAATCGATGATTGCCGTCTTACCCGCGCTCTGGCCAGAAGCGGAGCAGCCTTCTGTCTCGTTAACGGCGCTGAACCACCGGCCACTGTTCTGGTTCAAACGCGAGCGTAATCCCGCCTTTTTTGATTACACCCGACACATTTTTCGTCGTGCTGGTTACTCTCCTGCTTATATTGAAGAGCCGCTGGAACATGACGTGCTGCTGGCGCGGATCGCGCAGGGTGACGGTCTGAGTTTACTTCCGGCTTCATTTTCCGCTATCCAGCGTCAGGGAGTGATATTCCTTCCGCTTACCGATACCGAATTGCGTATTAGCATAGGGTTGCTGATGCTGCCTGAGAACGTAACAAAATTAGAATGGCTGCAGACGGTCGTGACGCAATCCCTCACCATTTCAGGTTGATGTGAATTTTTTTCACGTTGACTGAGTATTCCTCACCTTTAACGATGATTTTTATGTTGACGTTACTGCGCTTTTCCGTCATTTTTACATCTAGACGTCTAAACGTATAGCAGTTCACAACACAACATATAACGACAAAAGATTGATGAGGTAAGGTATGAGCTTTTTTCACGCCAACCAGCGGGAAGCCCTGAATCAGAGCCTGGCTGAAGTCCAGGGTCAGATTAACGTTTCGTTCGAGTTTTTCCCGCCGCGCACCAGTGAAATGGAGCAAACACTGTGGAACTCAATCGATCGTCTGAGCAGTCTGAAGCCAAAGTTTGTCTCCGTGACCTACGGCGCAAATTCCGGTGAGCGCGACCGCACGCACAGCATCATTAAAGGGATTAAGGATCGTACCGGCCTTGAAGCGGCCCCGCACCTGACCTGTATTGATGCGACCCGCGATGAACTGCGTACTATCGCTCAGGATTACTGGAACAACGGCATTCGCCATATTGTTGCCCTGCGCGGTGACCTGCCGCCAGGCGGCGGAAAGCCGGATATGTACGCCACCGATCTGGTTGGGTTACTCAAAGAAGTGGCAGACTTTGATATCTCTGTTGCGGCCTATCCGGAAGTGCATCCAGAAGCCAAAAGCGCCCAGGCCGATCTGCTCAACCTGAAGCGTAAAGTTGATGCTGGCGCGAACCGCGCAATCACCCAGTTCTTTTTTGATGTGGAAAGTTACCTGCGTTTTCGTGACCGCTGTGTGACCGCGGGAATTGATGTGGAAATTATTCCAGGTATCCTGCCCGTCTCTAACTTTAAGCAGGCGAAGAAATTTGCCGACATGACTAACGTCCGCATTCCGGCGTGGATGTCGACAATGTTTGATGGTCTGGATGATGACGCGGAAACCCGCAAGCTGGTGGGCGCGAATATTGCCATGGATATGGTGAAGATTCTAAGCCGAGAAGGGGTGAAAGATTTCCACTTCTATACCCTTAACCGCGCCGAAATGAGCTACGCTATTTGTCACACACTGGGTGTAAGACCTAACTAAACAGATGCCCCAGCCCTCTACGGAGGGCTTTTTATTGATCATTTTGATCTACATCTCTGTAACGTAAAATATAAAAGGAATTAGCTATCGAATCTGTGGGTTATTTCGACTATATCTTATCTCTGGTGGTGTATATCGTAGTCAGAACACTGTAAAGGGAGCATATAGATGAGCATGTCCGACGATAACCATAACGCATCAACTGCCGGTAAGTGTCCTTTCCATCAGGGTGGGCCCGATCACAGCGCGGGAGCAGGAAGAAATAACCGCGACTGGTGGCCGAATCAACTCCGTGTAGACCTTTTGAATCAACATTCCAACCGTTCGAACCCGCTGGGTGAGGACTTCAACTACCGCAAAGAATTTAGCAAACTCGACTATTCTGCCCTGAAAGGGGATCTCAGAGCCCTTCTGTCCGAATCTCAACCGTGGTGGCCTGCTGACTGGGGCACGTATGCCGGTTTGTTTATCCGTATGGCATGGCACGGCGCTGGGACCTATCGCTCTATTGATGGGCGCGGTGGCGCAGGTCGCGGACAGCAGCGTTTTGCACCACTGAACTCCTGGCCGGACAACGTGAGCCTTGATAAAGCGCGCCGTCTGCTGTGGCCTGTGAAGCAAAAATATGGTCAGAAAATTTCCTGGGCCGACCTGTTTATCCTTGCGGGTAACGTCGCGCTGGAAAACTCCGGCTTCCGTACCTTTGGTTTTGGTGCCGGTCGTGAAGATGTTTGGGAACCGGATCTTGATGTGAACTGGGGTGATGAAAAAGCCTGGTTAACGCACCGTCACCCGGAAGAGCTGGCGAAAGCCCCGCTGGGTGCGACCGAGATGGGACTTATCTATGTGAACCCGGAAGGGCCGGACCATAGCGGCGAACCCCTTTCTGCGGCAGCAGCGATTCGCGCGACCTTCGGTAACATGGGAATGAACGACGAAGAAACCGTGGCGCTGATTGGCGGCGGTCATACGTTGGGTAAAACCCACGGCGCAGGTCCTGCATCACACGTCGGTCCCGATCCAGAATCGGCGCCGATTGAAGCGCAGGGCCTTGGCTGGGCCAGCAGCTACGGCAGTGGTGTGGGCGCAGACAATATCACCTCCGGTCTGGAAGTGGTCTGGACGCAGACGCCGACTCAGTGGAGCAACTATTTCTTCGAGAACCTGTTCAAATACGAATGGGTACAGACCCGCAGCCCGGCCGGTGCTATCCAGTTTGAAGCGGTCGATGCGCCAGAAATTATTCCGGATCCGTTTGATCCCGAGAAAAAACGTAAGCCGACAATGCTGGTTACTGACCTGACGCTGCGTTTTGATCCGGAATTCGAAAAGATCTCCCGTCGTTTCCTTAACGATCCGCAGGCGTTTAACGAAGCCTTTGCTCGCGCGTGGTTTAAACTGACGCACCGGGATATGGGACCAAAATCACGTTACATTGGACCAGAAGTCCCGCAGGAAGATCTGATTTGGCAGGATCCGCTGCCGCACGCATTCTTCAACCCAAGCGAAGAAGATATTCTTAACCTGAAGGCGACCATTGCGGCTTCCGGGCTGTCCGTCGGTGAACTGGTATCGGTGGCGTGGGCTTCTGCGTCAACGTTCCGCGGTGGTGATAAACGCGGTGGTGCTAACGGGGCGCGTCTGGCGCTGGACCCGCAACGCGGCTGGGATGTGAATGCTACGGCAGCCCGTGTTCTGCCGGTGCTGGAAGGTATTTATAAATCTGCGCATACCGCCTCGTTGGCCGATATTATCGTGCTGGCTGGCGTCGTAGGTGTGGAGAAAGCGGCAAGTGCGGCGGGTGTCAGCATCACTGTACCTTTTGTTCCGGGCCGCGTGGATGCGCGTCAGGATCAAACTGATATTGAGATGTTTGAACTGCTCAAGCCGATTGCCGACGGGTTCCGTAATTATCGTTCCCGCCCCGATGTTTCAACCACCGAGTCGTTGCTGATCGATAAAGCACAGCAGTTGACGCTAACCCCGCCGGAAATGACCGTGCTGGTGGGCGGCATGCGCGTGCTGGGGACCAACTTCGATGGCAGCCAGCACGGTGTCTTTACCGACCGTCCGGGCGTGCTCAGCACCGACTTCTTTGTCAATCTGCTGGATATGCGTCACGAATGGAAGGCGGTTGATGAGTCACAGGAGCTGTTTGAAGGCCGTGACCGTCTGAGCGGTGAAGTGAAATACACGGCAACCCGCGCCGATCTGGTGTTTGGTTCTAACTCGGTACTGCGCGCAGTGGCTGAAGTTTATGCCAGCAGCGATGCCCATGAGAAGTTCGTGAAGGACTTTGTCGCGGCATGGGTGAAAGTGATGAATCTGGATCGTTTCGACTTGCAGTAATTTGCTGATTGTTTAATGAAAAATCCCCGCATTTGCGGGGATTTTTATTTGGGGATTATTCCCACTCTTGTAAATAACGCTGACCGTACTGGTCTGCTACCAGTAGAGCAGCGTAAACCTGATCCGGCGTGGCGCCGCCAGGCATGTTGTGGATGGTTTCGCCTTCCGCGCAGGAGGCTTGCGCCACCGTGCGCATTTTCGCCGGGATATCTTGCTTGATATCCAGTTGTGCCAATGTAATTGGCAGACCCACGGAATGGCACAGCGCGGCAACGGTTTCAATTTCTTCGACCGGCGCGTTTTCCAGCACCAGTTGCGTCAGCGTACCGAACGCCACTTTTTCACCGTGATAGTAGTGATGTGCGTCCGGAATTGCCGTCAGGCCGTTATGGATAGCGTGCGCGGCTGCCAGACCACCGCTTTCAAAACCGACGCCGCTCAGATAGGTGTTGGCTTCAATGATGCGTTCCAGCGCCGGAGTGACCACATGCTGCTCGGCGGCCAGCATCGCTTTTTCACCTTCTTCAATCAGCGTGTTGTAGCACAGTTCAGCCAGTGCAAGTGCAGCCTGAGTACATTGACCACCCGCCATAGTCGTTGCACCGCTGCGTGAACAGGCGCGTGCTTCAAACCAGGTTGCCAGCGCATCGCCGATGCCCGCAGCTAACAGACGCGCTGGTGCGCCCGCGACAATTTTGGTGTCAACAATAACCCTGTCCGGGTTGTTCGGTAGCAGCAGATAGCGATCGAATTCGCCCGCATCGGTATAAATAACGGACAGCGCGCTGCACGGTGCGTCGGTAGACGCGATGGTTGGTGCAATGGCGACGGGTACGCCCATAAAATGCGCCAGCGCTTTGGCGGTATCCAGCGTTTTACCGCCGCCAATACCGAGTACTGCGCCACACTGTGCTTTTTCTGCCACGCCGCGCAGACGGTCGATTTCATTTTGTGAACATTCACCGCCAAATGGTGCGATTTCCAGTGCCAGGCCTGCATCATGGAAGCTTTTTTCCAGAGCGGGCTGCGCAAAGCCTAAAACAAATTTGTCCCCCACGACCAGCCAGCGTTCAGCCAGTGGTTTGAGGTAGCTGCCAAGACGAGTAATAACATCGGCACCCTGGATGTATTTACCCGGTGATTGAATAATGCGATCCATACGTTATCTCCTTAAAGAGTGATACGACCAAATGCGTTGTTCCAGTCCTGTTCAAACTTCTCTATAGCTGACTCTACCGCAGGGGTGTTGAGCATTTGTTGCGCTACGTCTAATGGCAGGGTGATTGCTTCACATCCTGCCAACAAGCAA
Organism: Citrobacter sp. FP75; assembly: GCF_018342065.1. GTDB lineage: Bacteria > Pseudomonadota > Gammaproteobacteria > Enterobacterales > Enterobacteriaceae > Citrobacter. Next base: position 111,979 of record NZ_JAFDOE010000008.1, read on the forward strand.
TCCAGCGCCTGACGCGGGGTTTTAAAGCTGGCCGCCAGCACCATGCTGTTCGGCGCATGCAGCTCCAGTAACGTTTGCAGTTCCTGTACCGTACGGATACCGTCGCCGCCCTGGGCGTCAACGCGGTTCACATATGGCGCCACATATTTCGCGCCCGCCAACGCCGCCAGCAGACCTTGAGATGCGCTGTACACGGCGGTGCCAAGCGTAGTGATCCCTTCTTTTTTCAACTGCTTGATAGCGGCCAGACCTTCTGCAGTGACCGGAATTTTTACCACGATGCCCGGTACGGCATTACTCAGGCGTTTGGCTTCCTCCACCATACTCTGCGCATCGCGGCCCATGGTCTGAGCAAACAGAATGCCTTCTTCGCCGATGGCTTTTTGCAGGCGGGGCAGTACATCCCAGATGGACTCTTTACTTGCTGCCACAATGCTCGGATTAGTGGTGACGCCAGCAATTGGGAAAATACGTGCCAGACGTTCGACTTCCGCCACGTTGGCGGTATCCAGATACAGTTCCATAGCCTTTCCTTTACAGTTCAAGTTCATGTTGCAGCAGGCTGGCAATCGCCTCGGCAGAAACAGCGTTAACCAGCGCATTGCGGAATTCTTCGTGCATAATGCGGCGCGCCAGACGCGAGAAAATACGCATATGCTGGTCGCCCGCGGCGTGTTTGTTGAGCGTCAGCATGATGATGAATTGCGCATCGTCATCGCCCCAGCGTACTGGGGCTTTCAGCCTCGCCACGCTGATGGTCGACTGCTCAATATGTTCAGATTTGCTGTGCGGGATGGCGAAACTAAATCCCAGCCCGGTAGAAAATACCGCCTCGCGTGCCCACAGGTCGGCCTCCAGCTTACGCGGGTAGCGGCAGCGACCTGCCAGCAACAGGTTGTCGGTCATCCCTTTGATGACCTCCTCTTTACTGCGCCAGTCGCTATCAAGCGTGATGCACTGGGCGGTGACCAGTGGGGCATCCTGCTGGGCCATGCGAAACTGCGCCAGCAGATGCTCCACTTCCAGCGAGGTGCGACAGGCCATCGACTGATTCAGTAACTGGCGGCAGGCGCGGCTGTCGAGTTGTGCCATCCGCGCTTTGGCGGCGGGAATTGACGGGGCGCTCATGCTAATCTCATCCAGCCCCAGACCAACCAGCAGCGGCAGGATGGAGCCTTTCGCCCCCAGTTCACCGCACAGACCAATCCATTTACCCTGGCGATGTACTGCCTGAACCGCGAAATCCAGCGCGCGCAGGAAAGCAGGGTTGAGGCTGTTGTAGTGACGGGTGACTTTGGCGTTGTCGCGATCGACCGCCAGCAGATACTGGGTCAGGTCATTGCTACCAATACTAAAGAAATCAATCTCCTCACAGCACTGGTCGATGATGAACATCACCGACGGGACTTCCAGCATGATGCCGAACGGGATCTTCTCATCAAACGGGACGTGTTCATTACGCAACTGCTGTTTGGCTTCAGCCAGTTTCTCTTTCACCCACAGGATCTCTTCCATCGACGAGATCATCGGGATCATGATTTTCAGGCTACCGTGCGCTGACGCGCGGAGGATCGCCCGCAGTTGGGTGGTAAACAGGGCGACGTATTCTTCATAGATACGTACGGCGCGATAGCCAAGGAACGGGTTGGCTTCGGCAGGAATGTTCAGATAATCAACGGGTTTATCACCGCCGATATCCATGGTGCGCACAATAATGCTGCGACCCGCTGCGGATTCCAGCGCCTGGCAAAAGATATTGTACAGTTCGCTCTCGCCGGGGGCGCTGGTTCTGTCCATATACAGCATTTCTGTGCGAAACAGGCCGACCGCTTCCGCGCCGTTGCCAAAAGCCGCCTGCGCTTCCACCGAATGAGCGATGTTGGCGGCGACTTCCATGCGAATTCCATCTGCGGTGCGCGCTTCCTGCGTTAGCCAGATCCGCTGTTGTTCGCGCAGCGCGTCCTGTACGCGGGCTTCCTGCTGATAATAACGCGCCACCGCCTCATCTGGTGCCACCATCACCGCGCCTGCATTACCATCAATATAAACGGTCTGGTTTAACCATGGGGTTAACGCCTCGACCTCCACGCCAACCAGCGTCGGGATGTTAAATGAACGGGCGAGAATAACGGTATGAGATGTGTTGCCGCCGCTTTTTAACAGCAAGCCTTTGAGGAACGTTTTATCCAGTTCAAGAAACTGGCTTGGGGTGAGTTCGTCAGCCATACAGACCGTTGGCTGCGTCAGTTTGCCGGGTGCCGGGAAGCGCTGCTCGCCGTAAATCAGTTGAAGCAACTGGAAGCAGACGTCGCGCACGTCCAGCGCCCGTTCCTGCAGATAGCTGCTGCTGGATCGGGCAAATTCTTCGCAGAAGTGATTCGCGCTTTCAGTAATAGCCTCAGCGCAGCTCAACCCCTGCGAGACACCCGCCAGCAGGTGTTGGCGTAAGGATGTATCGCCCGCCAGTGAGCGGTGTGCTTCCAGAATCGCGCTGGTGGCGCCGTCGCTGTCCAGTAAACGAAACTCGATGTTTTTTATCAACAGTATTAAGCCGTCATCCAGTGCAGACTGCTCTGCTTCCGGGCCTTTGGTGGCGGGAAGTTCTCCGAGCGCGTTGAGATCGAGAGAAGAGAGCTGCGTCAGCACGCCGCCTGCGCAGCCGTTGCAAACAGCACGGGCGCGGAATAACTGCGGATTCAGGTTGGTGAGCGAAGCCGGAAGCGGCTCCATTTCGTTGTTTTTGACCTCCGCCAGCGGAGCGTCGCACAGCGGAAACTCCTCTCGCAACCACTGGCTCAGACGCTGGTGCGCAACCTGCTCATCCGCGCCGGAAATCAGCAACTGGCAGTTGTCGCCCGTCAGCGTGTCGGTGCCAATCAGCGCCAGCGCGCTTTTGGCGTTGCCCTTACGGTCAGAGCGCAGGTTATGCCACTCAATATGCGAGGTAAACGTATTGCACAGTGTTTCAACGTGGCTTGCCGGGCGTGCATGTACGCCATTCGGTAGCTCACAGGTAAATTCCACAATCAGGGCCATGGCCTCTCTCCCATAAAGGTTCCTTGTTTACAGGATAAAAGGGCAATGCCCGCGCGTGCCATGTGACAAATCTGCCAAAAGCTGGACAAATGTAATGTAAGTTTCAAAGTGAGAGATGCTTCACAAGTCAGCTTAGCGTGGAAATTTTGGGAAGGTTCATAAGTTATGAGGCGGATCGCATTTTTGCAGTGACATTACAAAAGTCCAGTAAATGGCCTTTTTATCCACTGTCTGCATCGTCCCGGATTGCCTATTGTTTGCCACAACAATGTTATGGACATGGGCTTTTAACAGCCCGGGAGCGACTTATGAAAGAGTTGGTGCAGATCCTGAAAAACACCCGTCAGCATTTAATGACCGGCGTTTCGCATATGATCCCCTTTGTAGTGGCGGGCGGAATTTTATTGGCGGTTTCCGTCATGCTGTATGGCAAAGGTGCTGTGCCGGATGCTGCGACCGACCCCAATCTCAAGAAGCTATTTGATATTGGCGTTGCCGGACTGACTCTGATGGTGCCTTTCCTCGCCGCCTATATCGGCTATTCCATCGCCGAGCGCTCTGCGCTTGCTCCTTGTGCCATCGCGGCTTGGGTGGGTAACAGCTTCGGTGCCGGTTTCTTTGGCGCGCTGATCGCCGGGATTATTGGCGGCATAGTTGTCCATTATCTAAAGAAGATTCCCGTACATAAGGTGCTTCGTTCGGTAATGCCCATTTTCGTTATCCCCATCGTCGGCACCTTTATTACCGCAGGCATCATGATGTGGGGATTAGGCGAGCCGGTTGGCGCGTTAACGGCCAGCCTGACGCATTGGTTACAGGGCATGCAGCAGGGAAGCATCGTGCTGCTGGCGGTTGTCATGGGGCTGATGCTGGCCTTCGATATGGGGGGGCCGATCAACAAAGTTGCCTACGCCTTCATGCTGATTTGCGTGGCGCAGGGTGTTTATACCGTGGTCGCGATTGCCGCCGTTGCCATCTGCGTGCCGCCGCTGGGCTTAGGGCTGGCGACGCTGATTGGGCGTAAAAACTTCTCTACTGAAGAGCGTGAAGCCGGGAAGGCCGCGCTGGTGATGGGCTGCGTCGGCGTAACCGAAGGCGCGATCCCATTTGCCGCCGCTGACCCGTTGCGCGTGATCCCCTCCATCATGATTGGTTCCGCCTGTGGCGCGGTAACGGCTGCGCTGTTCGGCGCACAGTGTTATGCCGGTTGGGGCGGGTTGATTGTTCTGCCGGTTGTGGAAGGCAAGCTGGGTTATATCGCCGCCGTCGCCGTTGGAGCCGTCGTGACTGCTCTGTGCGTTAACGTACTGAAAAGTCTGGCGCGTAAGAAAGTCTCTCAGGTTGACGAGAAAGAAGACGACCTGGATTTAGATTTTGAAATGAATTAAGCGAGGAATAAACCATGACTAAAATTATCGCAGTAACAGCATGTCCATCAGGCGTTGCGCACACCTATATGGCGGCAGAAGCGCTGGAAAGTGCCGCGAAAGCGAAGGGTTGGGACGTAAAGGTAGAGACGCAAGGCTCGATAGGTGTGGAAAACGAACTGACTGCGGCAGATGTTGTGGCGGCAGATATGGTTATTCTGACCAAAGATATCGGTATCAAGTTTGAGGAACGTTTTGCGGGCAAAACTATTGTTCGCGTCAACATCAGTGATGCGGTGAAACGCGCTGACGCCATCATGAACAAGATTGACGCGCATCTGGCGCAGACCGCTTAACTATTTTTGTTTAAGAGCCTGATGATCAGGCTCCAGGGAGTTCTTCATGACGAACCGTATCCAACGCCTCAAAACCGCTTTGTTTCAAAACAATCGCGAAATTTCGCTTGAGCGCGCGCGGCTTTATACCGCCAGCCATAAGCAGACGGAGGGTGAGCCGGTTATTCTGCGTCGGGCCAAAGCCACCGCATATATTCTTGAGCATGTTGAGATTTCGATTCGTGATGAGGAACTGATTGCCGGGAATCGCACCGTGAAGCCGCGTGCGGGCATTATGTCGCCGGAGATGGACCCCTACTGGCTGCTCAACGAGCTGGATCAGTTCCCGACTCGCCCGCAGGATCGCTTCGAGATTAGCGAAGAGGATAAGCGCCTCTACCGCGACGAGCTGTTCCCGTACTGGGAAAAACGGTCGATGAAAGACTTCATCAACGGTCAGATGACCGATGAGGTGAAGGCCGCCGTCAGCACGCAGATTTTTAGCGTTAACCAGACGGACAAAGGGCAGGGGCATATCATTATTGATTACCCGCACTTGCTCAATCACGGGTTGGGCGAACTGGTGGCACAGATGCAACAGCACTGTCAGCAGGAGCCGGAAAACCACTTTTATCAGGCGGCGCTGTTGCTGCTTGAGGCTTCGCAAAAACACATTCTGCGTTACGCCACTCTGGCGGAGAAGATGGCAGAAGGTTGTCAGGATGCTCAGCGTCGTCAGGAACTCCTGACCATCGCAGCCAACTCTCGCCACAATGCGCAGCACAAGCCACGGACCTTTTGGCAGGCGTGCCAGCTGTTCTGGTACATGAACATTATTCTGCAATATGAATCCAACGCCAGTTCGCTTTCACTGGGGCGCTTCGACCAGTATATGCTGCCTTTCTATCAGGCGTCCCTGACCCAGGGAGAAGATCCGGCCTTCTTAAAAGAGCTTCTCGAGTCGCTGTGGGTGAAATGTAATGACATCGTGCTGCTGCGCTCCACCAGCAGCGCCCGCTATTTCGCTGGATTCCCGACGGGCTTTACCGCGCTGCTCGGCGGCCTGACGGAGAATGGGCGCAGCGCGGTGAACGTGCTCTCTTTCCTTTGTCTGGATGCCTATCAGAGCGTGCAATTGCCGCAGCCGAACCTCGGCGTGCGTACCAACGCGCTGATTGATACGCCATTCCTGATGAAAACGGCGGAGACCATTCGCCTTGGCACCGGTATTCCGCAAATCTTTAATGATGAAGTGGTCGTACCCGCTTTCCTCAATCGCGGCGTATCGCTGGAGGATGCGCGGGATTACGCCGTGGTGGGCTGCGTGGAGCTGTCGATTCCGGGCAGAACGTATGGGCTGCATGATATCGCTATGTTTAATTTGCTGAAAGTGATGGAGATTTGCCTGTATGAGAACGAAAACAACGGTGAGCTGACGTATGAAAGTTTGCTCGCGCATATTCGTGCCAAAATCAGCCACTACATTACGCTGATGGTGGAGGGCAGCAATATTTGCGATATCGGCCACCGCGACTGGGCACCGGTGCCGCTGCTCTCTTCGTTCATCAGCGACTGTCTGGAGAAAGGCTGCGACATTACCGATGGCGGCGCGCGCTACAACTTCTCCGGCGTACAGGGGATTGGTATTGCCAATCTCAGCGACTCTCTGCATGCGCTCAACGGGCTGGTGTTCGAGCAGAAGCGCTTAAGTTTTGACGAACTGCTGTCGGTATTAAAGGGCAACTTTGCCTCGCCGGAGGGCGAGAAAGTCCGCGCCCGGCTGATTAACCGTTTCGAAAAATACGGTAATGACATTGACGATGTGGACAACATTAGCGCCGAGCTGCTGCGTCATTACTGTAAAGAGGTGGAAAAATACCAGAACCCGCGCGGGGGGCAATTTACGCCAGGTTCATATACCGTTTCCGCTCATGTACCGCTGGGTTCCGTGGTGGGGGCGACGCCGGACGGCCGCTTCGCTGGGGAGCAGTTGGCGGACGGCGGTTTATCACCGATGCTTGGGCAGGATATGCAAGGGCCGACGGCGGTACTGAAATCGGTCAGTAAACTGGATAACACGCTGCTTTCCAATGGTACGTTGCTGAATGTGAAGTTCACTCCCGCCACGCTGGAGGGGGAGGCGGGTTTACGCAAGCTGGCTGATTTCCTGCGGGCGTTTACCCAGCTCAAGCTACAGCACATCCAGTTTAACGTGGTGAATGCTGAAACATTACGAGAAGCGCAGCAGCGCCCGCAGGATTTTGCCGGGCTGGTGGTACGCGTGGCGGGTTATAGCGCCTTCTTTGTCGAGCTGTCGAAGGAGATCCAGGATGACATCATTCGCCGCACCGCGCATCAACTGTGAAGTGATTGAGCCGATTGGCGAGGAGATCGCGCGTATTTTCAATATTCAGCGTTATTCATTGAATGACGGGCAGGGTATTCGTACCGTGGTCTTTTTTAAAGGTTGCCCGCATATCTGCCCGTGGTGCGCCAATCCTGAATCTATTTCTCCGCAAATTGAAACGGTACGACGGGAGAATAAATGCCTGCATTGTGCGCCGTGTCTACGCGACGCCGACGAGTGTCCTTCCGGTGCGTTTGAGCGTATCGGACGGGATGTCACGCTGGATGAGCTGGAACGTGAAGTGATGAAGGATGACGTGTTCTTTCGCACGTCTGGCGGTGGCGTTACGCTTTCTGGTGGAGAAGTGCTGATGCAGGCGGCGTTTGCCACGCGGTTCCTGCAACGTCTGCGGCGCTGGGATATTCGCTGTGCGATTGAAACGGCTGGCGATGCCCCGGCCAGCCGTTTACTGCCGCTGGTAAGAGAGTGCGATGAAGTCCTGTTCGATATGAAAATCATGGACCCCGCGCAGGCGCGTGAAGTGGTTAAAATGAATTTGCCGCGCGTGCTGGAGAATTTGCGGCTGTTGGTCGCAGAGGGAATCAATGTCATTCCCCGCCTGCCGCTGATTCCGGGCTACACGCTCAATAAAGAGAATATGCAGCAGGCGCTGACGTTGTTGTTATCATTAGGTATAAAGCAGCTACACCTGCTACCGTTCCATCAGTATGGCGAGCCAAAATATCGCCTGCTTGGGCAGCAGTGGTTGATGAAGGGTGTACCCGTCCCATCAACGCAAGAGGTGGCGACACTGTGTAAGATGGCAGAAGACGCCGGATTTCATGTAACCGTAGGAGGTTAATATGGCAGTCGCACCTGTACGATATATGGTGGCAGTGACCGCTTGCGTCAGCGGTGTCGCGCATACCTATATGGCTGCCGAAAGGCTGGAAAAGCTCTGCCAGCAGGAAAAGTGGAGCATTAAGATCGAGACACAGGGCGCGCTGGGAACGGAAAATCGCTTAACTGAAGACGATATCAGCCGAGCGGATGTTGTGCTGCTGATTACCGATATCGAACTGGCAGGAGTAGAGCGTTTTGCCCAGAGCCGCTACGTTCAGTCAGGCATTAGCGCTTTTCTGCGAGATCCTCAGCGGGTAATGAGCGCCGTGCGTAAACTTCTCACCGCACCACAGCATACTCACCTCACTCTGGACTGATCGCTTTTTCCGTCAACTGGCTGTGATATTGTCGACGATACTCCGAGGGTGAACGCTCCGTATTTTTGCGAAACAGGCGACAGAAATAGTTACTGTCGACGAACCCACAGGTGTGGGCCACCTCTTTGACCTTCAGATCATAACCCTTCAACAGCGTTTTTGCGTGCTCCAGTCGCGTGTAGTTCAGGTACTCATTAAAGCCCACCGCGCCCGTTTTTTGAAATAAATGCGAGAGATAGTTCGGTGAGATATAAAACGCCTGCGCCACCGATTCGCGGGTGAGCGCGCTAGCGTAACGCTCATCAATATAGTCGCGGATGGCTTCAAAAAGCGCCTGGCTGCGTGAAGCAGTCTGAATCTGGCTGCCGAGAAGATCGCGACAATGACTGAGCAGGCTGGCGACAATCAGCCTCGCGGTTTGCTGTTCCTGGGGCTGCATCTGCATTTCATTGAGCGTTTGCAGCAGGAAAGAACCAATACGTGGCCCGCGCCGTGCGACGTGCTGTTTTGCCAGGTTTTGATACTGCTTGCCATCCCAGTGAACAATGCTGAATCCTAGCTGCTGTTTGCCAAACAGGATACTGAGCGTGGTGACCGGCGTTAGCCACTGCGGAAAATTCCAACCGCCCGCCGGAACGTACAGGACATCACTGGCGGTCAGCGTCGCGGGGGTACCAGCGATTCCGCTATCCAAAAATTCACCTTCCAGCACAATCTCCAGCCGGGGAAAATCAACCTGATACGCCAGGTCCGGCATAGAGTCGTTGCTGTGGGCAAAGTAAACCTGGCGCAGCGGCGTGGGGCCATTAATAAGACGAGAGAGAAGGTGGCTGACGTCGTGATACATGTGAATCCCTTGCCGATCGCAGAGAGGGAAACAGTAACGTTGATGATAAAAAAAGGCCACCCTAAAAGAGTGGCCTGTTGCGGCAAATTATTACTGATTACCGATTTGATCGCCGTAAGGCAGAGTGTCGTAATCAATCAGGGCGTTTTTCTTGTACGGATTACCAATCCAGCGGGTCGTCTCTTTGAACTGCGGGTTAGTAATGGCTCGCGTCGGGTCAAAACCATCGTAGGTAAAGCCTGCTAAATCAGACCACGTGTGGATAAGCTCTGAGCTGCTGTACTTACGATCAACATCCTGTGAGAAGTCCCGCGGATGCGCGGCCTGCCATTTTTCAGAGGTCCACAGCAGGAACGGCACCGTATACATATGACGCGTCGGGTTATCTTCATTACGACCCTGCGTTTTATGCGGCGGCGTGTCATACACCTCTTCACCGTGATCGGAGAAGTAGAGCAGGAAGCCGTTTGGATCGGTTGCTTTATAGTCTTTGATCAGACTGGCAATAATGTGGTCGTTATACACATTGGCGCTGTCATAGTCGTTGTAGGACTCCAGCTCATCGTTGCTCAGCCCTGCCGGGACGTTGTCGATATTGTTATCGAATTTCCCCTGACCATCTGGATAGCGGAACTTGTACTTAATATGCGTACCCAGCAGATGAACGATGATGAATTTTTTCGGCGCCGGGTCGGCCAGCACTTCTTTAAATGGGCCCAGCACGTTGCTGTCGTATTCGCGCGCACTTTGGGTGCGCTGCTGGTTCATGTAAAACTGCTTATCCGTCTGCTTGGAAAACACGGTCAGCATGGTGTTGCGGGCGGTCATTGTTTGCTGGTTAGTGATCCAAAAGGTCTTATAACCCGCCTGTTTCATCATGTTCATCAGCGACGGCTGCGTCAGATATAAATCCGGGTTCTTCTCGTTGGCGAAGGTCAGCGCCTGTTGCAGGATTTCAATGGTGTACGGACGAGAGGTCACGACATTATTGAATACAGTGAGGTTAGGATCGGATTTGTGCAGCGCGTCCAGTTCCGGCGTGGTTTCACGTGGATAACCGTACAGGCTCATACGTCCACGCTGAGTCGACTCGCCAATCACCAGCACCAGCGTGCGTGGTGCATCGCCAGAATTGTCTTTAAAGTTCGCCAGCGGCGGCAGCGCATTGTTCTCATTTAGCAGACTGTTCAATGAGGTCAACTGCTGACGATACTGATAATAGCCAGAGATAAACTGCCACGGTGCGGCGGGTTCCATACGCGACGCGAGACCATCCAACGTTTTTTCAAACGGTTTATGCTTGATGAAGGTATTCATGGCCATCGGGTGCAGAATCAAACCGTATAACAGCGCAAACGACACCAGGTAACGCCAGGGGGACGGAATATGAACCGGGCGCAGGCGCGTCCACAGCAGAATAGCCACGGCGGTATAGGCCAGCGCGATAAAAACAATCTTGAGGCTGAAATACTGGCTTAAATATTCGCTGGCTTCGTTCGCATTGGTTTCAAACATCACGTACAGAACGCTTTGCGAGAACTCCTGTCCGTAGATGACGTAATAACTCAGTGCGGCCAGCGACGCTGCCCACAGCGCGACGCCAATGACGGCGGCAATAATGCGGATACGGTTGGGAAATAAGAATATCGGGATCAGCCACAGTGAACTAAACAATAATGAGTCACGTAATCCGGTCGATCCGCTGTAACCGCTAAAATAAATAATGGCCTGCAATAATGAAGAAAAGAACCAAAAATAGAGAAGCGCCCAACCCAGGGCTTTCCAGCTAAACGCGGGTTTAGACTGGGGTGATAAGGATTGCATAGTATGAGCCTGTCATTAGTCGTGTCGCCAAGAGTAGCGGCTAAATCTTAAGGGGATCTGAAGCTTCGCGATGTTAATATCGCGTTTTGTTGATGATTCATTCATAAAATGTATGAATCTGAGCGGAATATATTGGAAATGAAGTGGTTATGACAAGCGTTTTCGAACTCACCCCCGCGCAATAGCACGGGGGTGACAGGGGATTCACTTAACCTGTATTACGCATACCGGCTGCGACACCCGCAATGGTGACCATCAGCGCTTGCTCAACGCGCGGGTCAGGCGCTTCACCTTGCTCTTCTGCCAGACGCGAACGGTGTAACAGTTCAGCCTGTAGGACGTTCAGCGGATCGGTGTAGATATTCCTTAATTGAATCGACTCGGCAATCCACGGCAGGTCGGCCATCAAATGTGAGTCGTTGGCAATGGCCAGCACCACGTCGATGTCGGCTTCCAGACGGTGACGCAGCTCTTCGCCCAGCGGCCACAGCTCTTTTTTGACCAGACGCTGATCGTAGTATTCCGCCAGCCACAGGTCCGCTTTCGAGAACACCATTTCCAGCATGCCAAGGCGCGTGGAGAAGAATGGCCAGTCGCGGCACATTGCTTCAAGTTCGCTTTGTTTACCGTCTTCAACCACTTTTTGCAGTGCGGTACCTGCACCCAGCCAGGCCGGGAGCATCAGGCGGTTCTGCGTCCAGGCAAATATCCACGGAATGGCACGCAGAGATTCCACCCCGCCGGTCGGACGGCGCTTGGCCGGACGTGAGCCGAGCGGTAATTTGCCCAGTTCCTGCTCCGGGGTTGCAGAGCGGAAGTAGGGAACAAAGTCTTTGTTCTCACGCACGTAGCCACGGTACAGCTCGCAGGAGATATCGGACAGCTCATCCATAATATGACACCAGCTGTCCTTCGGCTCCGGTGGTGGCAACAGGTTGGCCTCCAGGATCGCGGCGGTGTACAGCGACAGGCTGCTGATGGTGACTTCCGGCAGACCATACTTGAAGCGGATCATCTCACCCTGCTCAGTAACGCGCAGTCCACCTTTCAGGCTGCCTGGCGGTTGTGAGAGCAGCGCCGCATGGGCCGGTGCGCCGCCGCGGCCAATGGAACCACCGCGGCCGTGGAACAACGTCAGCTCAATGCCGGCTTTTTCGCAGGTTTTGATCAACGCATCTTGTGCCTGATATTGCGCCCAAGAAGCCGCCATGACGCCTGCGTCTTTTGCGGAGTCAGAGTAGCCAATCATGACCATCTGTTTGCCCTGAATCAGACCGCGATACCAGTCGATATTCAACAGCTGAGTCATAACATCGTCAGCATTGTTCAGGTCGTCCAGCGTTTCAAACAGCGGCGCTACCGGCATGGTAAAACCAATGCCGGCCTCTTTCAGCAGCAGGTGAACGGCCAGTACATCCGACGGGGTTTTCGCCATCGAAATAACGTAGGCGGCAATGGAGCCATAAGGCGCTTCGGCAATCACCCGACAGGTGTCGAGCACTTCGCGGGTATCGTTACTCGGCTCCCAGTTTCGTGGCAGCAGTGGACGTTTGGAATTCAGTTCGCGGATCAAGAAGGCCTGTTTGTCTGCTTCTGACCAGCTTTCGTAGTCGCCAATTCCCAGATAGCGGGTCAGTTCGCCCAGCGCTTCGGTATGACGGGTGCTTTCCTGACGAATATCGATACGCACCAGCGGAACGCCAAAACATTTCACGCGCCTAAGGGTATCGAGCAGTTCGCCATTGGCGATGATGCCCATACCGCAGGCTTGCAGAGACTGGTAACATGCGTACAGCGGTTCCCATAGCTGCTCGTTTTGCGTCAACAGGCCGGCAGGTTTCGGCAATTTTTCGCCTTTCAGACGTGCTTCCAGCCAGGCCTGCGTTGTCATCAGACGTGAACGCAGCATCTTCATCAGGTGGCGGTAAGGTTCTGCTGCACCTTCTTCACCCACCAGCGCTAACAGTTCCGGCGTGGCATCGACCATCGATAGCTCAGAAACCAGGAACTGGATGTCTTTCAGGAACAGGTCGGTTGCTTTCCAGCGGCTGAGCAGCAGCACATGACGAGTGATATCCGCCGTCACGTTCGGGTTGCCGTCACGGTCACCACCCATCCAGGAGGTGAATCTGACTGGGACAAAATCGACGGGCAGCTTGTAATTCAGATGTTCTTCCAGCTGTTCGTTCAGTTCACGTAGATAGTTCGGCACACCTTCCCACAGGCTGTTTTCAACCACGGCGAAGCCCCATTTGGCTTCATCAACCGGGCTGGGACGCAGTTTACGGATTTCATCCGTATGCCAGGACTGGGCGATTAACTGGCGCAGGCGGCGCATCAGCTGGTGGCGCTCGTAATCGACGATGTCTTTGTTATCAAGCTGTTTAAGACAGGCGTTCACTTCACCCATTTTATGGATCAACGTGCGGCGGGTGATTTCTGTCGGGTGGGCGGTCAGCACCAGTTCCAGAGAAAGCGATTCTACGGCCTTTTTGATTGTCGCTTCATCAAGGTTGGGCTGCTCTTTCAGCTTGCGCAGGGTTCGAGCAATCACTTCCGGGTTGCTGGCAGCTTCGCCTTTTGGCGAAATGCTGTGGTACTGCTCGGCGGTATTGGCCAGGTTCAGGAACTGGCTAAACGCGCGAGCTACCGGCAGCAGCTCGTCGTTGGACAAGTTCTGCAGCGTAGTGAGCAGCTCCTGACGGTTCGCTTCATTGCCAGCGCGGGATGATTTAGACAGCTTACGGATTGTTTCTACGCGATCGAGAATGTTCTCTCCCAGCGCATCCTTGATGGTTTCTCCCAGCACTTTGCCGAGCATACTGACATTACTACGCAACGCGGAATATTGTTCGTTCATATTAACCCAGACACCCCATCTTGAAATTATTAGCCCTGTATTTTTCGGGCTTAACTTTTTAGCCGTCTTTTATAAAGCCACGTAAAACCCGTGGCGTCAATTGCTGCGAAATCGGTTCAGCAAACGAATAAATGGTGGGAATTTACGTTATTTAATTCACATCGCGTCAAATAAGCGTTGCTTATGCAAATGTTAAATAAATTGCCCCGCTTACCCACAAAGGATTAGTGAGGCGACAGCGAGTTAATGCCAGCAGAAATGATGCACAACCTGGGTAATTAACTCGCGGGTTGGCTTAATGAAGCGTGTTTCCAGATATTCATCTGGCTGATGCGCCTGATTAATGGAACCCGGTCCGAGCACCAGCGTCGGGCAAAGCGTCTGGATAAACGGTGCTTCGGTGCAGTAGTTCACCACGTCGGTTTTCTCGCCGAGCAGTTTTTCCACCACCTCGACCAGTTGGTGATCCGGCGGGCATTCGTAGCCAGGGATTGGCGGATGCAGCTCGGAAACCGTCAGGCGGCCAGGCCAGCGTTCACTCACCGGTGCCAGCGCTTCGGCCAGTAGGCCATTCAGGTCGCTTAACGTCATACCTGGCAGCGGGCGGATATCCATGTGCAGTTCGCAGCAGGCACAGATGCGGTTAGAGGCGTCGCCACCGTGCAGACTGCCGAGGTTTAACGTTGGATACGGCACGGTGAATGAATCGTGGTGATAGCGCGATTTTAGCGAGTCGCGAAGCTGCATAATGTGCCCGATGGCGTCGTGCATCAGTTCAATGGCGTTCACGCCACGCGCCGGATCGCTGGAATGGCCAGACTGACCCAGCACGCGTACCGCCGTAGAGATATGACCCTTATGCGCGCGAATTGGCTGTAGGGACGTTGGTTCTCCGATGATCGCGCAATCCGGGCGAATTGTCGTGTTTTCAGAGAAGTAGCGTGCGCCCGCCATGCTGGTCTCTTCATCGGCGGTGGCCAGAATGTAGAGTGGCTTTTTCAGCTGTTTCACATCGACATCACGTAGCGCATCGAGAATAAACGCGAAAAAACCTTTCATATCCGCCGTGCCCAGCCCGTAGAGCTTATTGTCATGCTCGGTCAGGGTGAACGGATCCCGCGTCCAGCGTCCGTCGTCAAACGGCACAGTGTCGGTATGACCGGCGAGCAGCAGGCCACCCGCGCCAGTGCCGGTACTTGCCAGCATATTGAATTTATTGCGGGTGCCGGGGACCGGTTGTACTTCAACGCTGAAGCCTAAATCTTTGAACCAGTCCGCGAGCAGAGTGATTAAACCTGCATTGCTTTGATCGAGTGCTTCTTCGGTGGCGCTAATCGACGGTGTGGCAATCAGAGCGCGGTAAATCTCGATAAATGGCGGTAAATTGTTTTTCATTGTTGACACACCTCGGGTCATGATAGTATCAATATTCATGCATTATTTGTGAATAAAAATACATTAACGTTGAGCGTAATAAAACCCACCAAGTGTAAGGTGAGGTGAAAAAAGCTTATACCTGGCAACCGAATATTAAGAAGGTGAACAGCCCCGATGTTGAATACGCTGATTGTGGGCGCCAGTGGCTATGCTGGTGCAGAGCTTGTGACCTATGTAAATCGCCATCCTGATATGAACATAACCGCTTTGACTGTCTCAGCGCAAAGCAATGATGCAGGAAAGTTAATCTCCGATTTGCATCCGCAGTTGAAAGGCATTGTCGATTTACCGTTGCAGCCAATGTCAGATATCAGCGAGTTTAGCGCAGGGGTGGACGTTGTGTTCCTCGCAACGGCTCATGAGGTGAGTCATGACCTGGCCCCGCAGTTTTTACAGGCCGGATGCGTGGTGTTTGACCTCTCAGGTGCGTTCCGTGTTAACGACGGCGCCTTCTATGAAAAATATTATGGCTTCACTCATCAGCACCCTGAGCTGCTGGAGCAGGCGGTGTACGGCCTGGCTGAGTGGAGCGCAGACCAACTAAAAGATGCGAATCTGATTGCCGTACCGGGTTGCTACCCGACGGCAGCGCAGTTGTCGCTCAAACCACTCATTGACGCAGGGCTGCTGGATCTCAATCAGTGGCCGGTGATTAACGCCACCAGCGGCGTAAGTGGTGCAGGGCGTAAAGCCGCCATCTCGAACAGTTTCTGTGAAGTTAGCCTGCAGCCGTATGGCGTGTTCACCCATCGCCATCAGCCGGAAATTGCCACGCATTTGGGGGCTGAAGTGATTTTCACCCCGCATCTGGGCAACTTCCCGCGTGGGATCCTGGAAACCATCACCTGCCGTCTTAAAGCGGGCGTAACCCATGCGCAGGTGGCGCAAACGCTGCTGCAGGCATATGGCGATAAACCGCTGGTTCGCCTGTATGACAAAGGTGTTCCGGCGCTGAAAAATGTAGTGGGATTACCGTTTTGTGATATCGGCTTTGCCGTGCAGGGTGGACACCTGATTGTGGTGGCGACCGAAGATAATTTATTAAAGGGCGCGGCGGCACAGGCCATGCAGTGTGCAAATATCCGTTTCGGCTTTGCTGAAACGCAGTCTCTTATTTAAGGATGCAATGATGAATCCATTAATTATCAAGCTGGGCGGCGTTTTACTGGATAGCGAAGAGGCGCTGGAGCGCCTGTTTACCGCACTGGTAAATTATCGCGAGTCGCACCAGCGCCCGCTGGTCATTGTGCACGGCGGCGGCTGCGTGGTTGATGAGCTGATGAAAGGGCTCAACCTGCCGGTGATAAAGAAAAATGGTCTGCGCGTGACGCCTGCCGACCAGATCGACATCATTACCGGTGCCCTGGCCGGGACGGCAAATAAAACGCTGCTGGCATGGGCGAAGAAGCACCATATTGCCTCCGTTGGCCTGTATCTTGGCGATGGTGACAGCGTAAAAGTGACCCAGCTCGATGAAGCGTTAGGTCACGTTGGACTGGCACAGCCGGGTTCGCCTAAGCTGATTAACACGTTGCTGGAAAACGGTTTTCTGCCGGTTGTCAGCTCGATTGGCGTAACGGAAGAAGGGCAGTTAATGAACGTCAATGCCGATCAGGCGGCGACGGCGCTGGCGGCAACGCTGGGCGCGGATCTTATCCTGTTGTCTGACGTTAGCGGTATTCTGGATGGTAAAGGTCAGCGGATTGCCGAAATGACCGCCGCCAAAGCAGAACAGCTGATTGAACAAGGCATTATTACCGATGGCATGATTGTGAAGGTGAACGCGGCGCTGGATGCGGCTCGTACGCTGGGACGTCCGGTGGATATCGCCTCCTGGCGTCATGCTGAACAACTTCCGGCACTGTTTAACGGTACGCCGATTGGCACGCGGATTTTAGCGTAAGATTTTATTGAATGACTGTAGGCCGGGTAAGCGCAGCGCCACCCGGCGGAACTAACGAATAAAGGAACGATGTTATGGCACTTTGGGGTGGGCGTTTTACACAGGCAGCAGATCAGCGGTTCAAACAGTTCAACGACTCGTTGCGTTTTGACTACCGCCTGGCAGAACAGGATATTGTCGGCTCTGTGGCCTGGTCCAAGGCGTTGGTAACGGTTGGTGTACTGACAGCCGATGAACAGCTACAGCTGGAAGAGGCGCTGAACACTCTGCTGGAAGAGGTTCGCGCTAATCCGCAGTTGATCCTGCAAAGCGATGCCGAAGATATTCACAGTTGGGTAGAAGGTAAGCTCATCGACAAAGTTGGTCAGCTGGGTAAAAAACTGCATACCGGGCGTAGCCGTAATGACCAGGTGGCAACTGACCTTAAACTGTGGTGCAAAGATACGGTGCTCGAACTGCTGTCGGCTAACCGTCAGTTGCAAAGTGCGTTGGTCGATACCGCGCAAAATAACCAGGACGCGGTCATGCCGGGCTACACTCACCTGCAGCGTGCGCAGCCGGTGACGTTTGCACACTGGTGCCTGGCCTATGTCGAAATGTTGGCGCGTGATGAGAGCCGCCTGCAGGATGCGCTTAAGCGTCTGGACGTTAGCCCGTTAGGCTGCGGTGCGCTGGCCGGTACTGCCTATGAAATTGATCGTGAACAGTTGGCGGGTTGGTTGGGCTTCGCCTCGGCGACACGTAACAGCCTGGACAGCGTGTCCGATCGTGATCATGTGCTGGAGTTACTCTCTGACGCCTCTATCGGTATGGTTCACCTGTCGCGCTTCGCCGAAGATCTGATTTTCTTCAATACCGGTGAAGCCGGTTTTGTTGAGTTGTCCGATCGCGTGACGTCCGGTTCATCATTAATGCCGCAGAAGAAAAACCCGGATGCATTAGAGCTGATTCGTGGCAAATGTGGCCGCGTACAAGGCGCACTGACCGGCATGATGATGACGCTGAAAGGGTTGCCGCTGGCGTATAACAAAGATATGCAGGAAGACAAAGAAGGGCTGTTCGACGCGCTCGATACCTGGCTGGATTGTCTGCATATGGCGGCACTGGTGCTGGATGGTATTCAGGTGAAGCGCCCACGTTGCCAGGAAGCGGCGCAGCAGGGTTATGCCAACGCCACTGAGCTGGCTGATTACCTGGTGGCAAAAGGCGTTCCTTTCCGTGAAGCGCACCATATCGTGGGCGAAACGGTGGTGGAGGCGATTCGTCAGGGCAAACCGCTGGAAGCACTGTCACTGACTGATTTGCAAAAATTCAGCGCGGTGATTGGCGATGACGTCTACCCGATCCTCTCGCTGCAGTCGTGTCTCGATAAGCGTGCCGCGAAAGGGGGCGTTTCACCGCAACAGGTCGCGCAGGCGATTGACTACGCGAAGGCGCGTCTGGCGTGAATTGAGTGGTAATGATTCGAGCCTGGCATCACGCCGGGCTTTTTTATGCAAAAAAAAGCGGACCAGAGGTCCGCAAAAGTTCACGTTGGCTTTAGTTATTTCGAGTATGAGAACGGACAGTAGCTTCAAGGGTTAAAGGGGTACCGTTCCGTTTCTGTGGTGCATTATTAAACAGAATGCTTGATAGGGATAATCGTTGGTTGCTATTCTACCTATCGCTACGAACTATCGTGGCAATGGAGGATGAATAATGAATATTCGTGATCTTGAATACCTGGTAGCACTCGCCGAACATCGTCACTTCCGACGAGCGGCAGACTCCTGTCACGTCAGCCAGCCAACGCTGAGTGGGCAAATCCGCAAACTCGAAGATGAGCTTGGCGTTATGCTGCTGGAACGTACGAGTCGTAAAGTGCTGTTCACTCAGGCAGGTTTACTGCTGGTGGACCAGGCGCGCACCGTGCTGCGCGAGGTCAAAGTGCTCAAGGAGATGGCAAGCCAACAGGGTGAGGCAATGTCTGGCCCGCTGCATATTGGTTTGATCCCAACGGTAGGACCTTACCTGCTGCCGCATATTATTCCTATGTTGCACCAGACCTTCCCGAAACTGGAAATGTACTTGCATGAAGCCCAAACGCACCAGCTGCTGGCGCAACTGGACAGCGGTAAACTCGACTGCGTGATTCTGGCGCTGGTGAAAGAGAGTGAAGCGTTTATCGAAGTACCGCTGTTTGATGAGCCGATGATGTTGGCGATCTATGAAGATCACCCATGGGCAAACCGCGATCGCGTACCGATGTCCGATCTGGCAGGTGAGAAACTGTTAATGCTGGAAGATGGTCACTGTTTGCGCGATCAGGCGATGGGATTCTGTTTTGAAGCCGGTGCTGATGAAGATACCCATTTCCGGGCAACCAGTCTGGAAACGCTGCGCAACATGGTGGCTGCAGGCAGCGGGATTACTTTACTGCCCGCGCTGGCTGTCCCACCGGAGCGTAAGCGTGATGGTGTGGTCTATGTGCCGTGCATTAAGCCTGAACCGCGTCGTACCATTGGTCTGGTGTACCGTCCGGGTTCGCCGCTGCGCAGCCGTTATGAACAGCTGGCAGAGGCCATCCGTGGTGCAATGGATGGCCATTTCGACAACGCGTTAAAACAAGCGGTTTAAGCCGTTTAGTGCAGCTACCCGATAGGCTTCCGCCATGGTTGGGTAGTTAAAGGTGGTGTTAACGAAGTACTCTATGGTGTTACCACCACCTTTTTGCTCCATTATCGCCTGACCGATATGAATAATTTCGGCGGCGCGTTCGCCAAAGCAGTGGATCCCTAAAATCTCTTTGGTTTCCCGATGGAACAGGATCTTCAGCGTTCCGACACTCATCCCGACAATTTGCGCGCGTGCCAGATGTTTAAACTGCGCGCGGCCAACTTCGTAAGGGACTTTCATTGACGTCAGTTGCTGTTCAGTTTTACCGACGGAGCTGATTTCGGGAATGGTGTAAATTCCGGTAGGAATATCTTCGATCAGGTGCGCGGTAGCCTCACCTTTAACCAGCGCCTGAGCGGCGATTCGGCCCTGATCGTAGGCTGCGGAGGCAAGGCTCGGATAACCGATTACATCCCCTACGGCATACACATGCGGCAGCGCCGTCTGGTACATGCTGTTCACTTTTAGCTGGCCGCGGCTGTCGGTCTTCAGGCCAATATTCTCCAGCGCTAACGAATCGGTGTTACCGGTACGACCGTTGGCGTACAGCAGGCAGTCGGCTTTCAGTTTTTTCCCGGATTTCAGGTGCATGATGACGCCATCATCGCAGCCTTCAATCTTCTCATACTCTTCGTTATGACGAATAACCACGCCGCTGTTCCAGAAGTGATAGGAGAGCGAGTCGGACATCTCCTGATCGAGGAACGCCAGCAGACGGTCGCGAGTATTGATTAAATCAACTTTGACGTCCATTCCACGAAAAATCGACGCATATTCACAGCCAATGACGCCTGCGCCATAGATCAGAACGTGGCGAGGTTCATGATGCAGACTGAGAATGGAATCGCTGTCGTAAACGCGCGGGTGTGAAAAATCAACATCCGTCGGATGGTAGGGGCGCGAGCCGCAGGCAATGACAAATTTATCTGCCGTGAGCGTTTCCACTGTACCGTCGTGGCATTCCAGAGCAATGGTATGCTCGTCAACAAAACGGGCATTGCCCTGCAAAATTTCGCAATGGTTACGCTCATAAAACCCTTGCCGCATGCGCGTTTGCTGATTAATGACGTTATCGGCATGGTTAAGGATATCGGCAAAAGAAGAGCGGAGAAGTCGGGAATGATCGCTGTAGAGTGGGTTCTGATTGAATTCAATGATACGGCTGACTGCGTGGCGGAGCGCTTTAGACGGGATTGTGCCCCAGTGGGTACAGCCTCCGCCGACGTTATGATAGCGCTCAATAACGGCGACGCGCGCTCCTTGCTTAACCAGACCCATTGCAGCGCCTTCGCCGCCGGGGCCGGAACCTATTACTATTGCATCGTAATCGTAGGAATGTGACATGGTCAGGCTTACCTGTTCTTATACATAAAAGCAACAGAATAGTAACATCGTTGTTGGGATAACCCAATTATCGTTGTGCTTTTTTGCGAAGTCGAAGCACAAACTGCGCGTAAACAATCATTCACAAAGCCATGCCAACCGCCTAATCTCTGGTATAGTGCCAGCAAGCTATAAGGAAGGATTTAGACATCGTGATGGGCGTTAGAGCGCAACAAAAAGAAAAAACCCGGCGTTCGCTGGTCGAAGCTGCATTTAGTCAGTTGAGCGCAGAACGAAGTTTTGCCAGCCTCAGTTTACGAGAAGTTGCTCGTGAAGCGGGCATTGCGCCAACCTCATTTTATCGCCATTTTCGCGATGTGGATGAACTCGGCCTGACGATGGTGGATGAGAGTGGCCTGATGCTACGCCAGTTGATGCGCCAGGCGCGTCAACGCATCGCCAAGGGCGGCAGTGTGATCCGCACCTCGGTCTCAACATTTATGGAATTCATCGGCAACAATCCCAACGCCTTCCGTTTATTATTGCGCGAGCGGTCTGGAACCTCCGCGGCGTTTCGTGCCGCAGTGGCTCGCGAAATTCAGCATTTCATTGCGGAACTTGCGGACTATCTGGAACTCGAAAACCATATGCCTCGTGCGTTTACTGAAGCACAAGCCGAAGCCATGGTGACGATTGTTTTCAGTGCGGGGGCAGAAGCGCTGGATGTTGGCGCCGAACAGCGTCGACAACTGGAAGAGCGGCTGGTATTGCAACTGCGCATGATCGCCAAAGGCGCATTTTACTGGTATCGCCGCGAACAAGAGAAGATGACGCATCACTCTGAGTAACGAGAAGGACGAGCAATGAAACAGTCAGGTCAAGATAAAGGTACGCTGCTGCTGGCGCTGGTTGCTGGCTTATCGATCAATGGCACATTTGCGGCGCTGTTTAGCTCCATTGTGCCATTCTCCGTATTCCCGATTATCTCGCTGGTGCTGACGGTTTACTGTCTGCATCAACGTTACCAGAATCGCACCATGCCTGTGGGATTACCAGGCCTGGCTGCCGCCTGTTTTATCCTCGGCGTTCTGTTGTACAGCACCGTGGTGCGTGCGGAATACCCGGATATCGGCTCTAACTTCTTTCCGGCGGTACTGTCGGTAATTCTGGTGTTCTGGATCGGCTTTAAGGTGCGTAACCGTAAGCAGGAAATTACGGAGTAATATTTATAGGCCGGGCAAGCGAAGCGCTCCCGGCCAGGACATCACTTATTTTGCGGTCAGTAACACGCCGCACTCCATATGGTGCGTATACGGGAACTGATCGAACAGAGCCAGACGTGACACATTGTGCGTCTGGCTCAACGTTTCCAGATTCTTACACAGCGTCTCCGGGTTGCAGGAGATATACAGAATATGCGGATACGCCTGTACCATTTTCTCCGTTTCGCTGTCCAGGCCGCTGCGCGGCGGGTCAACGAAAATGGTTTCACACTGGTAACTCTTCAGATCGATACCCTGCAAACGGTTGAACTCACGTACGCCGTTCATCGCCTGAGTGAATTCTTCGGCCGCCATGCGAATAATTTTTACATTATCAATATGGTTAGCCGCAATGTTGTACTGTGCTGCAGCAACGGATGGCTTGGCGATTTCGGTAGCCAGTACGCGGTTGAAGTTCTGCGCCAGCGCTAACGAGAAGTTGCCGTTACCGCAGTACAGCTCAAGCAGGTCGCCTTGGGAACCTTTGGTGACATCAATCGCCCATTCCAGCATCTGAATGTTCATGGCGGCATTCGGCTGCGTGAAGCTGTTCTCAACCTGGCGGTAGATAAGTTCTTTACCCGCGACCGGCAAGCGCTCATCGATGTAATCCTGGTCCAATTCGATTTTGGTTTTAGTCGCCCGGCCAATCAGATGCACGTTCAGGTTTTGTGCTCGTAGCGCATCCCGCAGCGCTTCGGCTTCCTGACGCCATTCGTCATCCAGCTTTTTATGGTACAGCATCGATATCACCGCCTGACCGCTCAGGGTAGTGAGGTAATCGATCTGGAACAGTTTGTGGCGCAGGACGTGGTTGTTGCGAACGCCTTCGATCATCGCCGTCATCAGCGTGTTGATGAGCTCGCTGGCTGCTGGAAAACTGTCGACGCGAATACGACTTTTGGTCTGGCTTTCAAACATGATGTGGTACAGGTCATCACCGTCATGCCACAGGCGGAATTCGGCGCGCATACGGTAATGGCTGACCGGCGAGCGAAACACTTCCGGAGCCCGATCAGTAAATGGCGTCATTAAGCTCTGCAAACGTGCCACTTTTTCGTCTAGCTGCGCGTCATACTGTTCTGTCGGAAGGTGTTCGGGGGTCATGATGCATCCTGAAAAATAAAAGTACGCGGGGATTGTAGGGATTGCTCAACAGATGTCCAGTTATTGATGATTTCCGATATTGTGATGTGCGGTCTGGACACCAGGTTGTAACAAACGGTAGCATCCGCGTTCCGGTCCTGTGAGTTAAAAGGGAATCCAGTGTAAATCTGGAGCTGACGCGCAGCGGTAAGGAAAGGTGAGATGAGAGCGTAAGCAGACACTGCCTGTAGGTGGGAAGTCTTCATTTCTTTTTATTCTATATTCTGAATAACCTTCCAAGCCCGAAGACCTGCCGGCTAACGTCGCATCTGGTTTTCATCATCGCGTACTATCGGTGGGACCTGCGGCATCCTTCTTATATTGTGGATGCTTTACAATGATTAAAAAATCATTGCTGCTGACGGCACTTTCCGTCGCGGCATTTTCTGGTTGGGCGCAGGATGCTAGCCCGGATACACTCGTCGTCACTGCCAACCGTTTTCAGCAGCCCCTTAGTGCCGTGCTTGCCCCCATCACCGTTGTTACTCGCCAGGATATTGATCGCTGGCAATCCACCTCTGTGAATGACGTTCTTCGTCGGCTGCCGGGTGTCGATATCGCGCAAAGCGGCGGTATGGGACAGAACTCGTCTATTTTTATTCGTGGGACCAACGCCAGCCATGTCCTGGTGCTGATTGACGGCGTACGCCTGAACTTAGCGGGGGTGAGCGGCTCAGCCGATCTCAGCCAGTTCCCGGTATCACTGGTGCAACGTATTGAATACATTCGCGGGCCGCGTTCCGCTGTTTATGGTTCTGATGCGATTGGCGGCGTGGTGAATATCATTACCACACGAGAAAAGCCGGGGACGGAATTGACCGCCGGTATGGGCAGTAATGGTTATCAGAATTACGATGTCTCAACCCAACAACAGCTAGGCGAGAATACGCGCGTTACGCTGATGGGGGATTATGCCTATACCAAAGGTTTTGATGTTGTCGCCTACGGCAGCACCGGTTCTCAGGCTCAGCCTGACAAAGACGGTTTCTTAAGTAAGACGCTGTATGGCGCACTGGAACATAACTTCTCCGAGACATGGAGCGGGTTTGTTCGTGGCTACGGCTATGATAACCGCACCAATTATGACTCCTACTATTCCCCCGGCTCGGCGCTTCTCGATACCCGCAAGCTCTACAGCCAGAGTTGGGATGCCGGGCTGCGCTTTAATGGCGAGCAAATCCAGTCACAGCTGGTTTCCAGCTACAGCCACAGCAAAGACTACAACTATGATCCGGATTATGGTCGTTATGACTCCTCGGCCACGCTGGATGAGATGAAGCAATATAATGTTCAGTGGTCAAACAGTATGGTTGTGGGCCACGGTAACGTTGGCGCAGGCGTTGACTGGCAAAAGCAAACCACAGAGCCTGGCACCGGGTATGTCACGGACGGTTACGATCAACGTAACACGGGCCTCTATCTGACCGGGTTGCAACAGCTTGGCGACTTCACCTTTGAAGGTGCGGCACGTAGCGACGATAACTCCGAGTTTGGTCGTCATGGGACATGGCAAACCAGCGCCGGATGGACGTTTATTGACGGCTATCGCTTTATTGCGTCCTACGGCACATCCTACAAAGCACCTAATCTCGGGCAACTGCATGGCTATTATGGCAATTCGAACCTGGATCCTGAAGAGAGCAAGCAGTGGGAAGGGGCATTTGAAGGCTTAACGGCGGGTGTGAACTGGCGCGTGTCAGGGTATCGTAATGATATCAATGACATGATCGATTATGACCCGCATACCGAGAAATATTTTAACGAAGGCAAAGTCCGTATTAAAGGCGTTGAAGCGACGGCGAATTTCGATACCGGTCCGCTGGCGCACACGCTGAGCTACGATTACGTCGATTCGCGTAATGCGATTACGGACAAGCCGCTGGCCCGTCGCTCCAAACAGCAGGTGAAGTATCAGCTCGACTGGCAGGTCTACGATTTTGACTGGGGCCTGACGTATCACTATCTGGGAACGCGTTATGACACGGACTACGTTACCTACCAGCCGGTAAAAATGGGAGGGGTTAGTCTGTGGGATCTGGCGGTGTCATATCCAATCACCTCACAGCTGACAGTTCGTGGTAAAATCGCCAACCTGTTCGATAAAGATTACGAGACAGTTTATGGCTACGAAACTGCAGGACGGGAATACACCTTGTCTGGCAGCTACACCTTCTGATCCACGTCCCACCGTGCTGGTGTTTGATTCCGGCGTCGGTGGGTTGTCGGTCTACAACGAGATCCGCAATCTCTTGCCGGATCTCCACTATATCTACGCTTTCGATAACGTCGCCTTTCCTTATGGAGAGAAAAGCGAGGAATTTATTGTCGAGCGTGTTGTTGAGATTGTGACTGCGGTTCAGCAGCGCTACCCCCTCTCTCTTGCAGTCATTGCGTGTAATACCGCAAGCACGGTGTCACTTCCTGCACTGCGTGAAAAGTTCTCCTTCCCGGTCGTGGGTGTGGTACCTGCGATTAAACCGGCGGCGCGCCTCACGGCTAACGGTGTGGTGGGTTTGTTGGCGACGCGCGCGACGGTGAAGCGTTCATATACGCATGAGCTGATTGCGCGATTTGCTAACGAGTGTCAGATAGCGATGTTGGGTTCCGCTGAGCTTGTGGAACTGGCAGAAGCAAAGCTACACGGAGAAGCCGTTCCTCTGGAGGAGCTGCGCCGCATTCTGCGACCGTGGCTACGGATGTCGGAGCCACCGGACACGGTTGTGCTCGGATGTACGCATTTCCCTCTATTACAGGAAGAACTTTTACAGGTTCTGCCTGAAGGGACGCGACTGGTGGATTCCGGTGCAGCGATAGCGCGTCGTACGGCCTGGTTGTTAGAACATGAAGCGCCTGACGCGAAATCACCTGACGAGAACATCGCCTTCTGTATGGCAATGACCCGTGAGGCTGAACAATTATTGCCAGTTCTACAGCGTTACGGCTTCAAAACGCTCGAAATGCTGGCCGTTTAACCTGCTTTGGTGGAAAAATACGCACTTGGAAGATTATTTTAAATTTCCCCTTGTCAGCCTGAAATAACTCCCTATAATGCGCCTCCACTGACACGG
>NZ_JAFDOE010000009.1 GCF_018342065.1 Citrobacter sp. FP75
CGTTAAGAATCCGTATCTTCGAGTGCCCACACAGATTGTCTGATAAATTGTTAAAGAGCAGTTGCGACGCGCTTTAGCGCTCTATCGCGAGGTGGCGTATATTACGCTTTCCTCTTTCAGAGTCAACCCCTAATTTTCAGGTTTTTCTCTTCAACCGAACCGGCTGTTTGTGTGAAGTGATTCACATCCGCCGTGTCGATGGAGGCGCATTATAGGGAGTTTCCCGCTGCCCGCAACCCTTAAATGACNGGCGTCGAGATTTCCAACCTCACATCGAGAAGAGGTACGTAAATCGGCCTCGAATCCCCTATATAGAAGGAATCAACGCACACCCGTTTTCTACTCTATATATAAGCAGAGCAAACAGCGGTAGCTCCATAATCGCCCTACCACCTTTGAATTACGCATTTCATCAGGCGATAATACCCGTACAATCAGTGATTCCAGGACCGTGATGAGAAACGCTCTACAACGTACTGCTATACGCAAACGCCCGATGAAACTCGGCACTACCGTGATCCTCATGGTCAGTGCCGTACTCTTCTCCGTGCTGCTGGTCGTTCATCTGATTTACTTCTCACAAATTAGCAATATGACGCGCGACGCATTAGCGGACAAAGCCCTGGCAGTGGCGCGAACGCTGGCTAACTCCCCGGAGATCCGTCTGGGCTTGCAGAAAGCCCCCAAGGAAAGTGGCATTCAGGCAATTGCTCAGGCGGTGAATCAAAGCAACGACTTTTTGTTCATCGTCGTCACGAATATGCAAAGTATCCGTTATTCTCATCCCGAAGCGCAGCGAATCGGCCAGCCGTTTAAAGGTGACGATATTTTGCTGGCGCTGCAAGGGAAAGAGAACGTAGCCATTAATCGTGGCTTTCTGGCTAAAGCACTGCGCGTGTTTACCCCCATCTACGACGAGAATCACCGCCAAATTGGCGTCGTGGCGATCGGTCTTGAGCTAAGCAGAGTTGCTGAGCAGATCAATAACAGTCGCGGCAGCATCATCTGGTCCATCTTATTTGGCGTACTCGTGGGGCTACTCGGTACATGGATATTCGTCAAAGTTCTCAAGCGCATATTGTTTGGCCTCGAGCCCTACGAAATATCCAACCTGTTCGAACAGCGCCAGGCAATGTTGCACTCTATAAAGGAAGGCGTTATTGCCGTCGACGACAGTGGCGAAGTCACGCTGATAAACCAGGCGGCACAGGAACTGCTTGACTACCACAAATCACAAGACGACGAGCAACTCTCCACGCTCAGTCATGCGTGGTCGCAGGTGGTCGATTTGTCTGAGGTATTACGTGATGGAACGCCACGGCGCGATGAAGAGATCACCGTAAAAGACAGGCTGCTGCTGATCAATACCGTACCGGTACTCAGCAACGGAAAAATCATCGGTGCCATTTCCACGTTTAGAGACAAGACTGAAGTCCGTAAACTGATGCAACGACTGGATGGCATGGTCAACTATGCTGACGCACTTCGTGAACGATCCCACGAATTCATGAATAAGTTACACGTGATTCTGGGATTATTGCACCTGAAAAGTTATAAGCAGCTGGAAACTTATATAATTAAAACAGCCAACAACTATCAGGAAGAGATCGGCTCATTACTGGGAAAAATAAAATCCCCGGTTATCGCGGGATTTTTACTCAGTAAGATTAATCGCACATCCGATTTAGGTCATATCCTTGTCATTAGCAATGAAAGTCAATTGCCGGAAAACAGCAATGAAGACCAAGTGACCGTACTGATTACCATTCTGGGGAATTTGATTGAAAACGCCCTGGAAGCGTTAGGTCAAGAAGTCGGTGGTGAGATCAGCGTATCCTTACATTATCGACACGGCTGGTTGCATTGCGAAGTTAATGACGATGGTCCGGGGATCGCTCCCGATCGCATTGACCACATCTTTGAGAAAGGCGTCTCGTCAAAAGGAAGCGAACGGGGCGTTGGTTTAGCGCTTGTTAAACAGCAGGTTGAAAGTGTTGGCGGCAATATTTCCGTCGAATCTGAACCTGGGATCTTCACCCAATTTTTTGTACAGTTACCGTGGAATGGTGAGAGGGCCAGCAGATGATCAATGTCTTAATTGTCGATGACGACGCAATGGTAGCGGAGCTAAATCGCCGATATGTAGCGCAACTCTCCGGTTTTCATTGCTGTGGGACAGCCTCTACGCTGGAAAAAGCCAAAGAGATACTCTTTCATGGCGAGCACCATATCGACCTGATTTTACTTGATATTTATATGCAGAAAGAAAACGGTCTGGACCTTCTTCCCGTTTTGCACAGCGAAGGCTGTAAGTGTGATGTCATTGTCATCTCTTCCGCCGCCGACGCCACCACCATCAAAGACTCACTCCACTACGGAGTGGTTGACTATCTGATAAAACCGTTCCAGGCTTCCCGTTTTGAAGAAGCTCTTACCGGCTGGCTGCACAAAAAAACGGAGATGGAAAAGCATCAGTACTATGAACAGTCGGAGCTTGATCAACTGATTCACGGCAGTTCCTCCAGCGAACAGGAAACGCGGCGCTTACCCAAAGGATTGACGCCTCAAACGTTACGTACCCTGTGCCAGTGGATTGATGAGCATCAGGATCAGGAGTTCTCTACCGATGAGTTGGCGAACGAGGTCAATATCTCACGCGTCTCTTGCCGCAAGTACCTCATCTGGTTAGTTAATTGTCACATCTTGTTTACCAGCATCCATTACGGCGTGACTGGCAGACCGGTTTATCGCTACCGTGTTCAGGCTGAGCATTATTCGCTGCTAAAACAATACTGCCAATAAAAAGCATTACGGGGATTATTCGTTATATAAAAGTAACAATTATTAAAATAATGAAAAATCCCTTTATTGCTGTCTGATTCAGTAAAATACTAAATTTGCGTTAGATCAAATATAATTGTATCCAACATGTTAATGCTCTATTTTATTATTGACAAACATCACACTGTTTTTAATTTCAAAATCACTAACAAAAGTTAATTAAGTATTATCTAACTCGCAGAATGTGTATTTTTACTCCTAAAGGATTAGTCTGAAATTAACCAGACATAAAAAATCTATATCGGTAGCAATGGAGAACATGCTACGTACTATGGACACCGTACATTTTTGTGAGCAAATAAACGTATCCGTTCGCCAACCTCATAGCACCATGAACTGGCGTGAACGTGATCACATAAATAATGCACTCACCCATTCTGACGGTGATTCACGTAATAGTAGAAAACGTAAAGCTGACGACAAGTATCCGGATAACCGGAACAACATGCCTACATTACAACGTCAGCCAATGCTCTTCACAACAAGCTCTGCTTCCCATCGCCTGAGGATTCTCTCCTCTGAACAAAGCCACAGAAAAAAGCTAAATATTTCCAATAACGTTTAAAAATTTTCTAGCCAGGCATTTGAACATTAATCACAAATACGGGCATACCGAATATTGACCGCTTTCTGATGCTTATTCCAGCATAAAAGAATGTGGCACAGATCCATTTATCAAAAATTGACTGGGTTTTTCGCGAGGGTAAATAAAATGTTATTTAGTATACAACTTCTCATAATATTAATATGTTTGTTTTATGGTGCCAGAAAAGGCGGTATCGCGCTGGGTTTGTTAGGCGGTATCGGTCTGGTCATTCTGGTTTTTGTTTTCCATCTCCAGCCGGGTAAACCGCCTGTAGACGTTATGCTGGTCATTATTGCCGTGGTGGCAGCCTCTGCAACCTTGCAGGCCTCCGGTGGTCTTGATGTTATGCTGCAAATTGCTGAAAAGCTGCTGCGTCGTAACCCAAAATACGTTTCCATCGTGGCACCATTTGTCACCTGCACCCTGACCATTCTTTGCGGTACAGGCCATGTGGTGTACACCATTCTGCCTATCATCTATGACGTTGCGATTAAGAACAATATCCGCCCGGAACGTCCGATGGCAGCAAGTTCTATCGGCGCGCAGATGGGGATCATTGCCAGCCCAGTCTCCGTGGCCGTGGTATCACTGGTCGCGATGCTGGGCAACGTGACGTTTGAAGGCAAACACCTCGAATTCCTCGACCTGCTTGCTATCACCATCCCTTCTACCCTACTGGGTATTCTGGCGATCGGTATCTTCAGTTGGTTCCGTGGTAAAGATCTGGACAAAGACGAAGATTTTCAGAAATTTATTTCCGTTCCTGAAAACCACCAATATGTCTATGGCGACACCGCCACGCTGTTAGACAAGAAACTGCCTAAGAGCAACTGGCTGGCAATGTGGATCTTCCTGGCCGCTATCGCTGTTGTTGCCGTGCTCGGCGCAGTATCTGAGCTGCGTCCTTCATTTGGCGGCAAACCGCTATCAATGGTTCTGGTTATCCAGATGTTCATGCTGCTGACCGGCGCACTGATTATCATCCTGACCAAAACCAACCCCGCATCTATCTCTAAAAACGAAGTCTTCCGTTCGGGTATGATCGCGATTGTAGCGGTGTACGGTATTGCCTGGATGGCGGAAACCATGTTCGGCGCGCATATGTCTGAAATTCAGGGCGTACTGGGCGAAATGGTGAAAGAATATCCGTGGGCCTATGCGGTTGTCCTGCTGTTGGTCTCCAAGTTTGTAAACTCCCAGGCTGCGGCGCTGGCGGCTATCGTGCCGGTCGCGCTGGCTATCGGCGTTGATCCAGCGTACATCGTTGCCTCTGCTCCGGCATGCTACGGTTACTACATTCTGCCGACCTACCCGAGCGATCTGGCTGCGATTCAGTTTGACCGTTCCGGCACCACACGCATTGGTCGCTTCGTCATTAACCACAGCTTCATTCTGCCTGGTTTGATCGGCGTAAGCGTATCCTGCGTATTTGGCTGGGTGTTCGCTGCAATGTACGGTTTCCTGTAATTACACTTCGCGTGCCGTCCACTTTTGTACGGCACGCCACTCAAAAAGATGCAGAACAATTTACGTTTCTGATAAAAAAGAAAAGGCTGGAAGCAAATGTCAAAAGTTGAATTCACTTACCAGGCGCCTTTCCCGCTGGGGGAAGACAAGACTGAGTACTATCTGCTGACATCCGATCACGTCAGCGTCGGCGAGTTTGAAGGCGAGACAATCCTGAAGGTAGCACCAGAAGCACTGACGCTCCTGGCCCAGCAAGCCTTCCACGATGCCTCCTTCATGCTCCGCCCGGAACACCAGCAGCAGGTCGCCTCCATTCTCCACGATCCTGAAGCCAGCGAAAACGATAAGTACGTGGCGCTGCAATTCCTGAGAAATTCTGAAATCGCCGCCAAAGGCGTACTGCCGACCTGCCAGGATACCGGCACGGCCATTATCATGGGTAAAAAAGGTCAGCGCGTCTGGACCGGCGGCGACGACGAAGCTGCGCTCTCCAAAGGCGTGTTTAATACCTACATTGAAGACAACCTGCGCTACTCACAAAACGCCGCACTGGATATGTACAAAGAGGTGAATACCGGTACTAACCTGCCCGCGCAAATCGACCTGTATAGCGTTGATGGCGATGAATACAAATTCCTGTGCGTGGCCAAAGGCGGCGGCTCTGCCAACAAAACTTACCTGTATCAGGAAACCAAAGCGCTGCTGACCCCCGGCAAGCTGAAAAATTATCTGGTTGATAAGATGCGCACGCTGGGTACTGCGGCCTGCCCGCCTTACCACATCGCGTTTGTCATTGGCGGCACCTCAGCGGAAAGTACCCTCAAAACGGTGAAACTGGCCAGCACGCACTACTACGACGCGCTGCCGACCGAAGGTAATGCCCATGGTCAGGCATTCCGCGACATCCAACTGGAACAGGAACTACTGATCGAAGCGCAGAAGCTTGGTCTCGGCGCCCAGTTTGGCGGCAAATACTTCGCGCACGATATTCGCGTGATCCGTCTGCCTCGCCATGGTGCGTCCTGCCCGGTAGGCATGGGCGTCTCCTGCTCTGCTGACCGTAACATCAAGGCCAAGATTAACCGTGACGGCGTCTGGATTGAAAAACTGGAGCATAACCCCGCCCAGTACATTCCAGAATCTCTGCGCCAGGCGGGCGAAGGTGAAGCCGTTAAGGTTGATCTCAACCGTCCGATGAAAGAGATCCTCGCCCAGCTTTCTCAGTATCCGGTGTCTACCCGCCTGTCGCTAAGCGGCACCATTATTGTTGGTCGCGATATTGCTCACGCGAAGCTGAAAGAGCGCATTGAGTCCGGCGAAGGCCTGCCACAGTACGTAAAAGATCACCCCATCTACTACGCGGGTCCGGCCAAAACGCCAGCAGGTTATCCGTCCGGCTCTTTAGGGCCAACCACCGCGGGTCGTATGGATTCCTATGTTGATCTGCTGCAATCCCACGGCGGCAGCATGATCATGCTGGCGAAAGGGAACCGCAGCCAGCAGGTGACCGACGCCTGCCACAAACACGGCGGGTTCTACTTAGGCAGCATCGGCGGTCCGGCAGCGGTACTGGCGCAGCAGAGCATTAAGCATCTGGAATGCGTGGAGTACCCGGAATTGGGTATGGAAGCCATCTGGAAAATCGAAGTTGAAGATTTCCCGGCTTTCATCCTGGTCGATGACAAAGGCAACGATTTCTTCCAGCAAATTGTCAGCAAGCAATGCGCTAACTGCGCGAAGTAACGTATCTGGCCCGGCACCGGACTGTTCCCAATAGTTGGACATCCAACCTTTGAGGACAGCCCGGTGATCCCCCCGGGCCACTCTTTCCCCCTCAATAACGGGTATTGAATTTTTAACACGCCCGGTAAATAGTAGCCTTTTCGACTACTCACAAGATCACCATGATCCGTACACTGAATGCTTCGATACTGAACGCTGGCACACTGGTGCTGGCGCTAATCCTTGCTTATACCGGCTTCTGCGCTACAGAAAAAATCACCTGGCTGATGGAAGTCACACCGGTCATTATTGTCGTGCCGCTGCTTCTTACCACGGCCAGGCGCTATCCTTTGACACCGTTGCTCTACACGCTAATTTTCTTGCATGCCATCATTTTGATGGTAGGCGGTATGTATACCTACGCTAAGGTACCGATTGGCTTTGACGTTCAGGAATGGCTGAATCTGAGCCGCAACCCCTATGACAAACTGGGCCACTTCTTCCAGGGGCTGGTGCCTGCCCTGACGGCCAGAGAGATTTTAGTGCGCGGTAATATTGTCCGTGGACGTAAGATGCTGGCATTTTTAGTCTGCTGTGTCGCGCTGGCGATCAGCGCTACCTATGAACTGATTGAGTGGTGGGCGGCGCTGGCGATGGGTCAGGGTGCAGATGATTTCCTTGGCACACAGGGCGACCCGTGGGATACCCAGTCAGATATGTTCTGCGCCCTACTCGGCGCATTAACCACGGTAATACTGCTGGCGCGAGTTCATTGTCGGCAGCTAAGACATTATGGGTTAATGAAGACAAACTGAGCGAACACGAGGCCGGATGCCGCTCACGCCCATCCGGCCTGCAGCACATTCCATTCGGCAATATCACTATCAGCCAAAAAAATAATCCCCCTGTCGATAAACAGCAGGCAGAAACGGCACAATATATTATCTAATATATTGATTATAAAAAATAAAAACACAAAATAGTCTGTTTATTGACCGCTTTACTCCCTTACTTATCAGGTAAATACTTGCCCTCGTCACACATCCTCCACTACAGGAAAAAGATGATGAAAGTATTAATTGTTGAAAGTGAGTTTCTGCATCAGGACACCTGGGTCGGTAGCGCTGTCGAACGTCTGGCTGATGCCTTAAGTCAGCAAAATGTTACCGTCATTAAGTCCACCTCATTCGACGATGGTTACGCCATCCTCGCGGCAAATGAAGCCATTGATTGCCTGATGTTCAGCTATCAAATGGAACAACAAGATGAACACCTGAATGTCAGGCAATTGATCGGTAAGCTCCACGAACGCCAGCAAAACGTACCGGTTTTCCTGCTGGGCGATCGGGAAAAGGCCACCGCGTCTCTGGATCGCGACCTGCTGGAGCTTGTCGATGAATTCGCCTGGATTCTCGAAGACAGCGCTGACTTTATCGCTGGCCGCGCCGTTGCGGCGATGACCCGCTACCGTCAGCAGTTGTTACCGCCGCTGTTCAACGCTCTGATGAAATACAGCAATGTCCATGAGTATTCCTGGGCCGCTCCTGGTCATCAGGGCGGTGTCGGCTTCACCAAAACACCTGCCGGTCGCCTGTACCATGACTACTACGGTGAAAACCTGTTCCGTACTGACATGGGGATTGAACGCACCAATCTCGGTTCTTTACTCGACCATACTGGCGCTTTTGGCGAGAGCGAAAAAAATGCCGCCCGCGTGTTCGGCGCTGACCGCTCCTGGTCCGTTGTGGTCGGGACTTCCGGTTCCAACCGTACCATCATGCAGGCCTGCATGACCGACAACGACGTGGTAGTACTGGACCGTAACTGCCATAAATCCATTGAACAGGGGCTGATCCTGACCGGTGCGAAACCGGTGTATATGGTGCCAAGCCGTAACCGTTACGGCATTATCGGGCCAATCTACCCGCAAGAAATGCAGCCAGAAACGTTGCAGAAAAAAATCAGCGAAAGCCCGCTGACCAAAGGCAAAATCGGACAGAAACCGTCATACAGCGTAGTGACTAATTGTACCTACGACGGCGTTTGTTATAACGCAAAAGAAGCGCAGGATCTGTTGGCACAAACCAGCGATCGTATTCACTTCGATGAAGCCTGGTACGGCTATGCACGCTTCAACCCGATTTATACCGATCACTACGCCATGCGTGGCAAACCAGGCGATCACAACGGTCCTACCGTTTTTGCGACTCACTCAACCCACAAACTGCTGAATGCGCTCTCTCAGGCATCTTACATTCACGTCCGTGAAGGCCGTGGTGCGGTGAACTTCTCCCGCTTTAACCAGGCGTATATGATGCACGCCACCACCTCGCCGCTGTATGCCATCTGCGCATCAAACGACGTGGCAGTATCAATGATGGACGGTAACAGCGGCCTGTCACTCACTCAGGAAGTGATCGACGAAGCGGTTGATTTCCGCCAGGCGATGGCTCGCTTGTATAACGAATTTACCGCTGATGGCGAATGGTTCTTCAAACCGTGGAACAAAGAAGTCGTCACCGATCCACAGACCGGTAAAACCTGGGGCTTTGCCGACGCTCCAGCAAAACTGCTGGCAACCGATCAAAACTGCTGGGTGATGCGTCCGGGTGAATCCTGGCACGGCTTTAAAGACCTGCCGGATAACTGGAGCATGCTGGATCCAATTAAAGTCAGCATTCTGGCTCCAGGCATGGGCGACGATGGTGAACTAGAAGACAACGGCGTACCTGCTGCACTGGTTACTGCCTGGCTGGGACGTCACGGTATTGTCCCCACCCGCACCACCGACTTTCAGATTATGTTCCTGTTCTCAATGGGCGTAACCCGTGGGAAATGGGGCACACTGATCAACACCCTGTGCTCCTTCAAACATCACTATGACGCGAACACTCCGCTGTCGCAGGTGATGCCAGAACTGGTAGAAGAACATCCTGACACTTACGCTAACATGGGCATTCACGATCTGGGCGACACCATGTTTGCCTGGTTGAAAGAAAACAACCCTGGGGCACGACTCAACGCGGCTTACTCCGGTCTGCCTGCCGCTGATATTACACCGCGTGACGCCTATAACGCGATTGTGAGCGACAACGTTGAAATGGTGGCCATTGAAAATCTGGCGGGACGTATTGCGGCAAACTCAGTGATCCCTTACCCGCCGGGAATTCCAATGCTGCTGTCCGGGGAAAACTTTGGCGATGCCAACAGCCCACAAATCGGGTACCTGCGTTCGTTGCAATCCTGGGATCATCACTTCCCTGGATTTGAACATGAAACCGAAGGAACGGAAATTATTGACGGCGTGTATCACGTCATGTGCGTGAAAGCATAATGTCTCTTTTTAGATAGTCTGCTTTATAAGGTTGATATGTGATGTTTGAGTAATTCCTGAGTATTGCTGCAAAACAATAACACTGTCATACCCTTTTGCGCGGGACCACCCCGCGCTTTTTTATGCACAGAAAAAAACCGTTTCCACTAGCGTAAACAATTTTGTACATAAGAAAAATCCCATCAAATATTGTAATATATCCCAGACACGCTATTTTATTGCAGACCTTGATTCATCATACAATTTTATTTTGACCGATATGGCTCACCTTACGGCGAGTTACGGTATTTTCTGTTCATATTCCAGGAGTTCGGGTATGAGAGTTTGCAGCGAAGAAGCTTGTGTTGTTGTATTTACGGAGAAAGATGTTTGGTTAAGGATTAACGGTAAAGAAGCCATCAGTTTAAAAGCTAACCAGATGGCACTGTTGGCTTGTGAAAATAATATTATCGATTTATCTTCACTCAATAATGCGCTGGTCGTCCACATCAGTCGCGATATCATTAAAGATTACCTGCGTTTTTTAAATAAAGATCTCTCACAAATCCCTCTCTGGCAACGTAGCGCCAACCCCGTGCTGATCGCCGACTGCCTGACACCGGACGTTTTTCGGGTCGCGGCTCAACACAGCGTGATGGAGGCTCGAGATGAAAGTGAAAGCGAACGGACACGATCTTTGTTGTTCACGGTATTATCACGTTTTCTCGACAGTAAAAAGTTTATCCCGCTGCTGATGCATATGTTACGAAATCGTATTAGCGACAGCGTTTACCACATCATTGAGAGCGATATTCATAAAGACTGGAATCTAAGCATGGTCGCCAGTTGTTTATGCCTGAGCCCCAGTTTGTTAAAGAAAAAGCTCAAAAATGAAAATACAAGTTACAGCCATATAATAACTACCTGTCGCATGCGCTATGCCGTTAATCAATTAATGATGGACGGAAAAAATATTTCACAGGTATCTCAATTATGCGGATATAACAGCACCTCATACTTTATCTCCGTATTCAAAGAGTTCTATGGCATGACGCCCCTGCATTATGTCAGCCAACATCGGGAACAATCGGTTGCCTGACTTTTAGTCATTTAGCGATAAGCCATAATAATATCAGCATTGGGGATAAGCCACGCTGACCTCAATTCATTAGCATTCTGCAGGGGTATGATACAGCCTGATTTGTCATTCCTTTCAGGAGTTATTTTATGTCTTCGGATGCTGATGCTCACAAAGTGGGCTTAATCCCCGTCACCCTTATGGTGTCGGGGAATATTATGGGTTCCGGTGTATTCCTGCTACCCGCCAACCTGGCGTCAACTGGCGGGATTGCAATCTACGGATGGTTGGTCACGATTATCGGTGCGCTGGCACTGTCGATGGTTTACGCCAAAATGTCGTCCTTAGACTCCAGTCCCGGTGGTTCTTATGCTTATGCCCGCCGCTGCTTCGGCCCCTTCTTAGGTTACCAAACCAACGTCCTGTACTGGCTGGCCTGCTGGATCGGTAACATCGCGATGGTGGTTATTGGCGTGGGTTACCTGAGCTACTTCTTCCCCATCTTAAAAGATCCGCTAGTCCTGACGCTGACCTGCGTCGCCGTACTGTGGCTCTTCGTGCTGCTGAATATTGTCGGCCCGAAAATGATCACCCGCGTACAGGCCGTCGCGACGGTACTGGCGCTGGTACCGATTGTCGGGATTGCCGTTTTCGGCTGGTTCTGGTTCCGGGGCGAAACCTATATGGCGGCCTGGAATGTCAGTGGTATGAACACCTTCGGTGCGATTCAGAGCACCTTAAACGTGACGCTGTGGTCATTCATCGGTGTAGAAAGTGCCTCTGTGGCGGCAGGTGTGGTCAAAAACCCTAAACGTAACGTTCCTATCGCCACCATTGGTGGGGTGCTGATTGCCGCCGTCTGCTATGTGCTTTCCACCACGGCGATTATGGGCATGATCCCTAACGCTGCGCTACGCGTTTCGGCTTCTCCGTTCGGCGATGCGGCACGGATGGCGCTGGGTGATACCGCTGGGGCGATTGTCTCCTTCTGCGCAGCTGCCGGGTGTCTTGGTTCTTTGGGCGGCTGGACGCTGCTTGCCGGGCAAACCGCAAAAGCGGCGGCTGATGACGGCCTGTTCCCGCCAATTTTCGCCCGCGTCAACAAAGCCGGTACGCCGGTTGCCGGGTTAATTATCGTCGGGATCCTGATGACCATCTTCCAGTTCAGCAGCATGTCGCCAAACGCCGCGAAAGAGTTCGGTCTGGTTTCTTCTGTCTCGGTCATCTTCACGCTGGTGCCTTATCTGTATACCTGTGCCGCCCTGCTGCTGCTGGGCCATGGTCACTTTGGTAAAGCGCGTCCGCTGTATTTACTGGTGACTTTCGTAGCATTTGTTTACTGCATATGGGCAGTGGTCGGCTCTGGAGCCAAAGAAGTGATGTGGTCATTCGTAATGATGATGGTCATCACCGCGCTGTATGCCCTCAATTACAACCGTATCCATAAAAACCCCTATCCATTGGATGCTCCGGTTAACAATAACTAATGTAAGCGACAGTGGTGAATATAGGTCGGGTAAGGCGTAGCCGCCGCCCGGCCTAAAGCCAATGTTAAGTTCTTAAGGTTGGCTTAACTTTACTTTGCGAGGATCTGCGCCACTTAGTCGATGGAATTTCCTCTTAATGTTAAAGCACCTGTTCAAAAGACCGACTCTCGGACATATCAGCTGGCTTCTGCTGATCTCTTTTTATCTTGCCACCTTCCTGAACATTGCGTTCTACAAGCAGGTACTGCAAGACTTGCCGCTGGATTCTCTGCGCAATGTGCTGGTGTTTTTATCCATGCCGGTCGTGGCGTTCAGCGTCATGAATATTGTGCTGACGCTGGCCTCGTTCCTGTGGCTTAACCGCCCGCTGGCCTGTATTTTCATTCTGGTGGGCGCATCCGCCCAGTACTTCATTATGACCTACGGCATCATCATCGACCGCTCGATGATCGCCAATATGATGGATACCACGCCCGCTGAAACCTTCGCCTTGCTGACGCCGCAGATGATCTTAACGCTCGGCTTGAGCGGCATTCTGGCAGCAGTAATCGCCTGCTGGATAAGAATCAAACCTATCACTCCGGTGCTGCGCAGCGTGCTGTATCGGGGCGTAAATATCCTCGTCTCGGTGCTGCTGATCGTGCTGGTCGCCGCCTTCTTCTACAAAGATTACGCCTCACTGTTTCGCAACAACAAAGAGCTGGTTAAATCCCTCAGCCCGTCCAACAGCATCGTGGCCACCTCATCCTGGTATTCCCACCAACGTCTGGCCAATTTGCCACTGGTACGCATCGGCGAAGATGCCCATCGCAATCCGCTGATGCTGAAAGAAAAACGTAAAAACCTCACGATTGTGGTGCTCGGCGAAACCTCGCGCGGTGACAACTTCTCGCTGTCAGGCTATTCGCGCCAGACCAACCCATTGCTGCAAAAAGATAACGTGGTCTATTTCCCGCGAACTACGTCCTGTGGGACGGCGACGGCAGTGTCCGTGCCCTGCATGTTCTCCGACATGCCGCGCGCGCACTATGATGAGGAGCTGGCACACCACCAGGAAGGCGTACTCGACATCATTCAACGGGCGGGAATTAACGTGTTGTGGAATGATAACGACGGTGGCTGTAAAGGGGCATGTGACCGCGTACCGCACCAGAATATGACCGAGCTGAACCTACCGGGGCAGTGTATTGACGGCGAATGCTACGACGAGGTCCTGTTCCACGGGCTGGAAGAGTACATCAATAACCTTAAGGGCGACGGCGTGATTGTTCTACACACTATCGGCAGCCACGGCCCGACCTATTACAACCGCTATCCACCGCAGTTTAAGAAATTCACCCCCACCTGCGACACCAACGAAATTCAGACCTGCTCACAGCAGCAGTTGGTGAATACCTATGACAACACCATCCTGTACGTTGACTATATTGTTGATAAAGCAATCAATGTGCTGAAAGCGCATCAGGATAATTTCACCACCAGCCTGGTTTACCTTTCCGATCACGGTGAATCGTTAGGGGAAAATGGCGTCTATTTGCACGGCTTGCCGTATTCAATTGCGCCAGACACGCAAAAACATGTGCCAATGCTGCTGTGGCTGTCAGAGGATTACCAACAGCGCTACCAGATCTCGCAAACATGTTTGCAAAAACGGGCAAGCGCAGAAGATTTCTCACAGGATAATTTATTCTCAACCCTGCTGGGATTAACAGGCGTACAGACCAGGAATTACCAGGCCGCAGATGATATTCTGCAACCGTGCCGGGGAGGCTAACTGAATGAAAATTCTGATTGTTGAAGACGATACGTTGTTATTGCAGGGACTGATCCTTGCCGCACAAACGGAAGGCTATGCCTGCGACGGCGTGTCAACCGCCCGTGCCGCAGAGCAGTGTCTGGAGAGCGGGCACTATAGTCTGGTGGTGCTGGATCTCGGCTTA
The DNA here is from genome assembly GCF_018342065.1 of Citrobacter sp. FP75. Lineage (GTDB taxonomy): Bacteria > Pseudomonadota > Gammaproteobacteria > Enterobacterales > Enterobacteriaceae > Citrobacter. Next base: position 14,435 of record NZ_JAFDOE010000009.1, read on the forward strand.
CCTGATGAAGACGGTTTGCACTTACTAAACCGCATCAGGCAGAAAAAATATACCCTGCCGGTGCTGATCCTCACCGCTCGCGACACGCTCAAAGATCGTATCGCCGGGCTGGACATTGGTGCCGATGACTACCTGGTCAAACCGTTCGCGCTGGAAGAGCTGCATGCCCGTATTCGGGCGCTGCTGCGTCGCCATAACAATCAGGGCGAAAGCGAGTTGATTGTCGGTAACCTGACGTTGAATATTGGCCGTCGCCAGGTATGGATGGACGGACAAGAGGTTATCTTAACGCCGAAAGAGTACGCGCTGCTGTCGCGCTTGATGCTCAAAGCAGGCAGCCCGGTACACCGGGAAATCCTGTATAACGATATCTACAGCTGGGACAACGAACCGTCGACCAATACGCTGGAAGTTCACATCCACAACCTGCGCGACAAAGTCGGTAAAGCACGCATCCGCACAGTCAGGGGATTTGGCTACATGCTGGTTGCCACTGAGGAAAGCTAAGTGAAGCTGATGCGTTTTTTAAAACAGCCGTTGCCTCTGCGCCATCGTTTAATGCTGACGATCGGCCTGGTTCTGGTGGTCTTCCAGTTGATTAGCACCTTCTGGCTGTGGCATGAAAGCACCGAACAAATACAACTGTTCGAACAGGCGTTACGCGAAAACCGTAACAACGATCGCCACATCATGCATGAGATCCGCGAGGCCATCGCCAGCCTGATCGTCCCCGGTATCTTTATGGTCAGCCTGACGCTGATGATTTGCTATCAGGCGGTACGGCGGATCACTCGCCCCCTTGCCAACCTGCAAAAAGAGTTAGAGGCACGCACGGCCGATAACCTGACCCCCATCGAGATTCGCAGTAATACCGTTGAGATACAGGCGGTCGTCTCGGCGCTCAACGAGTTGGTAACGCGCCTGACCAACACCATCGACAACGAGCGTCTGTTTACTGCCGACGTCGCCCACGAGCTGCGCACGCCGTTATCTGGCGTTCGCTTGCACCTGGAATTGTTATCAAAAACCCACAACGTTGATGTTTCGCCGTTAATTGCTCGCCTGGACCAAATGATGGACAGCGTGTCACAGCTGCTGCAGCTTGCCCGCGTGGGCCAGTCGTTTTCGGCGGGGAATTATCAGCATGTCAAACTGCTGGAAGACGTCATACTGCCTTCATACGATGAACTCAGCACCATGCTGGATCAGCGGCAACAAACGCTTCTATTGCCCGAGAGCGCTGCCGATGTCGTGGTGCGCGGCGACGCCACCCTGTTGCGGATGCTGCTGCGAAACCTGGTAGAAAACGCGCATCGTTACAGCCCGGAAGGCAGTAATATTACGATTAGCCTGAATACTGATAAGCATGCGCAGATGGTCGTCGAGGACGAAGGGCCGGGCATTGATGAAAGTAAATGCGGGGAGTTAAGCAAAGCATTTGTGCGCATGGACAGCCGTTTCGGCGGTATTGGGCTGGGACTGAGCATTGTCAGCCGCATCACCCAACTCCATCGCGGGCAGTTCTTTTTACAAAATCGCCCAGAAGCCACCGGCACTCGCGCCTGGATCGTGCTGGAGAAAGATCAGTAAGAGCTCACCCACACGTATAAAAAACTGCTGACGATCAGCAGGCTACATACGGCGGTTAAACTTTCATAGATACGGGTTTTCATGACACTCTCCTCCAACAATATGGAGGAGAGTTTATCTGCCAGAGATTAAGCCAACCTTAAGGCACAACTTGCAGGAAAAGATTACTCATCAATACGCGGATGCTGCTGAACCAGGCGCGTACGCTTAACCTGTAAATCCGCAATTTCCTGATCGATATCTTCAATCTTCTGCTCGATATTATCGTAGTGCTCCCCGAGGATTTCTTTCGCTTCCTGAATATCCGAAGCGGCAGGCGTCGCGCCTTTCAGCGGCTGATTGGCCGTCTCTTTCATAGTCACGCCGGTAATTAACCCCACCACCGCAACCACCATCAGATAGTAGGCCGGCATCATCAGATTCTGCGAACTTTCCACCAGCCAGGCGGCCAGCGTCGGTGTCAGACCGGCAATCAATACCGAAATATTAAACGCCGCAGCCAGCGCACTGTAACGAATGTGCGTCGGGAACATCGCCGGTAACGTTGACGCCATCACCCCGGTAAAGCAGTTGAGGATCACCGCCAGCATCAGCAAACCGGCAAAAATCAGGCCGATGACATTACTGTTAATCAGGATGAAGGCCGGGATCGCCAGCACAAACAGCGCAATACTGCCCATGATCACAAACGGACGACGCCCGAAACGGTCACTGAGCAGTCCCATTACCGGTTGCACAAACAGCATACCAATCATGATGGCGATAATAATCAGCACGCCATGATCTTCAGAGTAATGCAGGTTATGCGACAGGTAGCTTGGCATGTACGTGAGCAACATGTAGTAGGTCACGTTGGTGGCAATCACCAGACCGGTACACGCCAGCAGGCTACGCCAGTGCTTGGTCGCAATTTCTTTAAACGAAACCTTCGGCCCTTCCTGCAGACCCTGACGGTCGCCCTGCTCCAGCTTATCGACGTGTTGCTGAAACGCCGGGGTTTCTTCCAGCGCGTGACGCAGATACAGACCAATCAACCCTAACGGCAGCGCGATGAAGAACGGAATACGCCAGCCCCACTCAAGGAAGTTTTCCTCACCCACGACGGTCGAGATCAACACTACGACGCCCGCCCCCAGCACAAACCCGGCGATCGATCCGAAGTCCAGCCAGCTCCCCATAAATCCGCGTTTACGGTCCGGAGAGTATTCCGCGACGAATATTGAGGCACCGGTGTATTCCCCGCCCACTGAGAACCCCTGCGCCATCTTACACAGCAGCAGCAGAATCGGCGCCCAGATACCAATCGAGGCATACGATGGGATAAGCCCGATACAGAAGGTGCTTATCGACATAATTACAATGGTGATCGCGAGGATCTTCTGGCGACCGTATTTATCGCCGAGCATACCGAAGAACAAACCGCCAAGCGGTCGAATCAGAAAGGGAACGGAGAAGGTGGCGAGTGCAGCAACCATCTGCACGCTGGGGTCAGCCCCCGGGAAGAACACTTTACCTAATGCGTAAGCAACAAATCCATAAACACCAAAATCGAACCATTCCATCGCATTACCCAGCGATGCTGCGGTAATGGCTTTTCGCAGTTTACCGTCATCAATGATGGTGACGTCGCGAAGCGTAATAGGTTTTACTTTTTTCCTTTTTAGCATACCAGTCCTCATAGACTTAGCCCTGTCGCGCACGGAGACTCTCCCAACGCAGCATGCGCTAAGGTCATCGCCGAGCGGGGAATGCACAGGCGCAATCCCTGTAACAAGCGTAGCAGGTTTACTTACACTGACTTGCAATGAGCAGTACAACCGAACCTGTTGACGCCTGATTGGGCGGTTAATGACCTCTTTACCCTAACAGTGTTTAAATTTGTGATCAACTTCACACATAGTTTTTCATTTCGTCAACCTGCGTAAATAAGGTCATTCTCGGTCAACTTTCTTACATGTCATGCTTGAGATTTATTGGCAATTAAATACAAGAAGAAATCGCTTTATTGCACCAACAATCACAGCGGTCACTATTATTCTGCTAGCAAAAAAATCACCTAATCCTTTCACAAAAAGATCACAGCTTTTTTAATAATCGGAGCGCTTAAGAATTTTTGCTCGGAATATGTGATGAAGATAACTAAAACATCGTTTTATTTTGATTGAATCATCGTTCCCATGAATGCACACTAATTCCAGACGCAATATCCCTGGGAGCAGCAACACGCTCAACGTATGCCGCGTTAGATTTTATAAAACAAAGAGATAGCTGTTTTTCTTATGAAGAAACACAAGTAACTATTTGAATTTATTAACTTTTGCCTTCTTTCGCGTGTAATACCTGCGACAAGACATGAGGACGTTTATGAAAATTAAAGCCACGATTGAACGCATCCCCGGCGGAATGATGTTGATTCCTCTGTTATTAGGTGCAGTGTTAAATACGTTAGCTCCCGATACCGGTGCATATTTCGGTTCATTTACCAAAGGGATGATTAGTGGCACCGTTCCCATTCTGGCAGTGTGGTTCTTTTGTATCGGTGCTTCTATTGATTTACGAGCGACCGGAACGGTATTACGCAAGTCTGGTACGCTGGTATTAACCAAAATAGCCGTGGCCTGGGCAGTGGCAATGATTGCCGCGTCATTCATTCCTGATACCGGTATTCAAACCGGGTTCTTTGCGGGTCTTTCCGTACTGGCTATTGTCTCTGCAATGGACATGACCAACGGGGGATTGTACGCCAGCCTGATGAACCAGTACGGCACCAAAGAAGAGTCCGGCGCATTTGTGCTGATGTCTCTGGAATCCGGTCCGCTGATGACCATGGTTATTCTGGGTTCTGCGGGCCTCGCCTCTTTTGAGCCACATCATTTTGTCGGTGCCGTATTACCGTTCCTGATTGGCTTTACGCTGGGTAATCTGGATCACGACCTGCGTTCTTTCTTTAGCAAAGCGACGCCGGTACTGATTCCATTCTTCGGTTTCGCACTGGGGAATACCATTAACCTGAGCGTCATTGTTGACACCGGTCTACTGGGTATCCTGCTGGGCGTTGCGGTCATCGTGATTACCGGTATCCCGCTGATTATTGCTGACCGCGTGATTGGTGGCGGAAACGGTACGGCGGGCGTTGCGGCATCTTCTGCAGCTGGTGCTGCGGTAGCAAACCCGGTGATCATCGCCCAGATTAACCCGGCATTTGAACCGGTTGCCGCCTCCGCTACCGCGCTGGTTGCCGCCAGCGTCATTGTCACGGCGATTCTGGTACCCATTATCACCGCCCTGTACGCCAAACGGTTTAACAAAGCGCCGGTCGCCGCAGAAACGGCAACCACACCGGCAGATTCGCTGCACCACTAAGTTTGTTGCTGCCGACGCACCGTCCCTTCTCAGCCCCTGAGAGGGGACGGTGCAAAAATCTCTTCCACCATCGCATCCACCAGCCGCTTCGCCGAACACAGCCTCGGCATCCCCAGCGCCACATTTTGCCACCGTTGTGTAACCGACCAGCTCACCGGATGCCGCTGCGCATCACACCAGTCGCCAAGCCAACTCAGCATATCGTTGTGCTCGCCCGAACCGCCAACAGCAGGTGAATTAAGCCAATGATGATAATAATGACGCGTAGTGGGCGCGGCATTCACACTGTACGCCAGTGCCTGGGCCGCCATCGTGCGGAGATTATCTTTGAGCATCGACACCACGTCGGCATTGCCCAGCCGACAGGCATCACCAAACGCCCCCCAGCGCAGTTCCTCCAGCGCAACAAAACAGCGCCCCGGCAGCGACCAGTCATCATAGGCACCTGCCCGCCAGCGGGTAAAAATTTGTTCGCTGTGTGCGCCTGCCTGCACGGTCAGCCCGCGCTGCGTCAGCGCCTTCTCTTTATAGGCACTGCGTTGGCTGAACCAGCCAGAGAGCGCATTGATCTGCTGCATAATACCGGGCGTGGATTGCCCGCGCGGACGTTCCGACTCTTGCAAAAACATCAGTCGTTCGGCAATACGCACCAACGCCAGATGCCCCGGATCGATCATGCCCGCCAGTTTCTCCACCAGCTTCAGGCGCATCATCAGATTTTCGCTGGAGACGCCCGCCATCACCCATGCGCGCAGTTGCGTCTGGGATAACACTTCCTGCGTCAGGCGCGCACGCAGCAGCCGCTGCTGTTGCAGAAAACTGCCGGAACGTTTGGTTTCATCTCCCTGAACCAGATCGACCATAAACTTCGGGTAGACGCACTCCAGCGTCCGCCCGGGGCCTTCCAGTAACACGTTAGTCATGTATGCTCAGCTGCAAAAAGAGTGTGAATATCGTCACGTAGCAAGCGGGAGTCTTCATAAATCCATGACGCGATCGCAATACGGTGCTGCAATTGTTCACTCAATGCGGTCACGGCAGATTCGTTTTGCTGGCGCAGGATCAGGCTCTCACGCAGGCTCGTCTGCAATTGCGCCAGGCACAGTGAGAAATCCGCAAAAAACGTCGCCATGCCTGCCGTAACGGAAATATCGACCTGCGCCGCTAAAGCTTTACGAATTTGTTGGCAAAACAGGGTGACATACTGCACAAGGCTGTTGTGCAGGACGTTGATATCAATGAGGTAACGCGTTTTCGTGGCGGCATAATCATTCCATCCCCAGTTCGGCTGGTTTAGCCAACGCGAGAACGTATCCCGTACCCCGCCCGCAGGGGATGTCGCTTCATCCAACGGCGTATCCTGTTCAATCGCTTCGTTAAACAACTGACGGGTGTTGAAGTTAAACATCGCCGAATGAAACGCCGGAAAGCGGATCCGTGCGCGAAACCCGGCATGGCTCAACTCCTCTTTCACCCGCAGCTCAATGGGCCGAATGGCGTCATTCAACGCCCGTGACAACGTCGACTCGAGTTGCTCAAAACGCAGCGCTAAATCACGGCTGATACTCTCCTGCGCCGCCAGCAGGACGACTTCACAGGACGAGCGAATTTTATCTAAGACAATTTTCGCTTGTCCTTCATCATGCAATACCAGCATTTCTCCGGCTATTTCCGCCGCCGTAATGGCCGCCCCCATGCCGTGTTGTGACATCCTCAGCACGCTTTCTTTTTCAAAGAGCGTATTGATACTGCATAAGATCTCTGTCTGCTGCTGATTGAGAAACGCGGTGGTCGCTTCCAGAGCCAGATCAACTTCGTGTTTAACCTCATCGCTCACCTGCTCCTGGCCGACCTGGATCTGCTGCATATCGTCTTCAATATGGCTGATGTTCAGCCGCAGCTTGTCATAAGCGACGGTTAACCCGTGATAGCGAAACTCAAGGTATTCGTGCGCGCTTTGGGCATAGTTCAACAACTTATGTGACGCGGAACGCAGTGCATAGAGCGAGGCATTGGCGTAGGCGGCATGAATCACATTCTGAATCGGCTGCTCAAACAGCGAGTCTTCCCAGAGTAGATCGGCGGCATGCCGAATATGCTCGGTATCATCCAGATCGGCAGTGCACCAGCGCCTACCGAGCGCGGCTTCGGCAAAATCCTGTACCCAACGTTGTTTCTGGTGATCCGGCAACCGCCCGTGCGTCATCAGTTCATGACGCGCGCGGTTCGCCAGATACCCCCACATTGAAGAAACCGGATAAATGCGCTCAGGCGTAATACCGCCCTTCATCAACGTGCCGGAAATTAATGCCCGCACCTGCTCTTCATCATCGCTATTGCGGTCTTTCTGATCGAATTTATTCACCAGGGCATACAGCGGCACCGATTTGCCCACCGCGGTAATCGCCTGACGCACTTCCTCATCCGAAATCGACTTCAACTGGGTGTAGTCCATCACCGCCAGTACTGCAGAAGCCCGCGCCAGCTGTTCATTCAACATCTTTTGTAAGTGCGGCTGTCCGGCTTCATTTGGCCCCGGCGTATCCAACAGGGTCAATTGCCCCGGATAGCTTGCCTGCCCGGCCAGATGCACAAACTCAACCTCAATAACCGGAATATTCTCTATCGCGGCGTAAGCAGAAAAAGGAAAATCGACTTCCAGCGCTTTTGACAGACGCACCAGATCGTTCAAACTCTTAAGACACTGGAAAATAGGTTCTGCACCTAAATAATTCCGTTCAAACGCCACGCCGTTTTCAATTCGCAGCAGCAGCGTATTCATATCCTTATCAATTTCCAGCTCATGGGTAAGAGCCTGGCGATCGCAACCCCGCACGCGCTGCTGCAAGATATTCATTAAGGTATCAATCGGCGCAACATGAGAAAAATGCAGCACCGGTTCTTTCTGGCCTGGCGTATGGCGAATCAGCGTCGGCAGGGCCGTCATTGGCCGATTACGATTGGGTAAAACTTCCGTCCCGACAATCGCATTAATCGTCGTCGATTTTCCCGCCTTCATAGTGCCAACGATAGCCAGCACCATCTCCAGGCGGGTGATCTTACGTAGCTCATTATTGAGCGTTGCTTGCTGGACATCCATGCCACGCGCGCTGAAATGCAGGGGCTGTACCTGCCCGCTATGCTCACCTTTTTTCAGCGCGACATCATCCAACGAGGTCGTCGGCAATTTTTGCAACTGCCTGAGATGGTCAAGAGAGAGCATCAGCAAGCGTTCAGCTTCCTGACTTAATTCATATATTGTCTGTGTGTACATGGAAAATCTTTCCTTAACGCAAATAACCTAACTTTTATTTAGCCAAATCTTTTTATTTATGGATTTTCGGCTTTTATAATTACGTGTGGAAATAATTAGAATCAAAACAACTAATTGATATTATTAAATTAATCTTTGTTGTATAACCGCTAGCCTGATACCTCTCCCTTACTGTAATAAGTAAGAAAGATAAACAGAGTAGTTCAGTTTTAAAAAATGCCAGTTTAATTCCCCTACCTAAATTAAGGGGTAATGAGATATCCACTCACAATAACTATGCCTGACTACGAGTCATGTTACCTATAGATATCAGGTGGTTCGCCTCACCTTAACTTAAATAACAAAACGTAGCAATTTCCCTTAAAAAATAATCTGCCAGAATTGCAGCTACGGGAAACCACAGGTATTGCGACCTTTATATGCGCCATGCCTTTGTGCTAAGTCGGACAGTAGTCCCGACAACCGCAGGGATTTTATGTATAATTGCGGCCTTTTTCGGCAATCTGCCATTTTTTGGGCGCTTTTGCCCCTGCTGACTCTTGAGGAAATCCACATGTCATTACCACACTGCCCACAATGCAACTCCGAATACACTTACGAAGATAACGGCATGTTCATCTGCCCGGAATGCGCTCACGAATGGAACGATGCTGAACCGGCTCATGACAGCGACGAACTGATTGTGAAAGATGCCAACGGCAACCTGCTGGCCGACGGCGACAGCGTAACCGTCGTAAAAGATCTGAAGGTCAAAGGCAGCTCTTCGATGCTGAAGATCGGGACCAAAGTGAAGAATATCCGTCTGGTTGAAGGCGACCACAACATCGATTGCAAGATTGATGGATTCGGCCCGATGAAGCTGAAATCCGAGTTTGTGAAAAAGAACTGATTCAACTTGCCCGGTGGCATTGTGCTTACCGGGCATGCTGTACAAATTTCGAACTACACTTAACTGGCTTCTCTTATCTTATTCTGAGGTTAAGATCATGCCGTTAAGTCCCTACATCTCCTTTGCAGGCAACTGCGCTGACGCCATCGCTTACTACCAACAAACGCTGGGCGCTGAACTGCTCTACAAAATCAACTTCGGTGAAATGCCCAAATCGGCGCAGGACAGCGAGGAGGGTTGCCCTTCCGGAATGAAATTCCCCGATACCGCCATCGCCCACGCCAACCTGCGCGTTGCGGGCAGCGACATCATGATGAGCGACGGCGTCGCGACGGGAAAAGCCCACTATTCTGGCTTCACGCTGGTACTCGACACCCAGGATGTCAGCGAAGGGAAGCGCTGGTTTGATAACCTGGCGGCAAACGGAACAATCGAAATGGACTGGCAGGAAACGTTCTGGGCGCACGGTTTCGGTAAGGTCACCGATCAGTACGGTGTGCCGTGGATGATCAACGTCGTCAAACAGCAGCAGCCGCCTACTGAATAATCCCACGGGAGGCTTGCCCTCCCGTACTGTCATCAAATCTCGCTCAACTCTTCATCTTCGAGTAACCATCCCTTAACGAAAACGTCACATTGTTCCGTCACGATGGGGCCACTTTTTTAGGGAGGCCGCATCATGCAAACGGTTATTCGCGTCGAGAAACTCAGCAAATCCTTCAATCAGCATCAGGCGCTGAATGCGGTTGATCTGACCATCCGTTCCGGTGAGATGGTGGCTCTGCTTGGGCCGTCAGGCTCCGGCAAATCCACCCTTTTACGTCATTTAAGCGGCTTGATTACCGGTGATAAATCGCCGGGTAGCCACGTCGAGTTATTAGGCCGCACGGTGCAGCGCGAAGGCCGACTGGCGCGCGACATCCGCAAAAGCCGCGCCCACACCGGCTACATCTTCCAGCAGTTCAATCTGGTGAACCGTCTGACGGTGCTGGAGAACGTGCTGATTGGCGCGCTCGGCAGCACGCCGTTCTGGCGCACCTGTTTTAGCTGGTTTACGCCAGAGCAGAAACAACGCGCGTTACAGGCGCTGGCCCGCGTCGGCATGGCGCACTTTGCCCATCAGCGCGTTTCCACACTTTCGGGCGGGCAACAGCAGCGTGTGGCCATCGCCCGCGCCCTGATGCAGCAGGCCAAAGTGATCCTCGCCGACGAGCCAATTGCCTCGCTGGACCCGGAATCCGCGCGCATCGTGATGGACACCCTGCGCGACATTAACCAGACCGATGGCATCACCGTGGTCATCACGCTGCATCAGGTGGATTACGCCCTGCGCTACTGCGAACGCATTGTCGCGCTGCGCCAGGGCAACGTCTTCTTTGACGGCAGCAGCCAGCAGTTTGATAACGATCGATTTGACCATCTCTACCGCAGCATGAACCGCGTCGACCAGAACGCGCAGGCTGCTTAACTTTGTCCGAACTGAGGAATAAACATGAATTACAAGGCCGTTGCCGCGCTGGCATTCACCAGCATGTTCAGCGTCAGTACTCTGCTCAGTCCAGCATTTGCCGAAGAGCAGGAAAAAACGCTGAACTTTGGCATTATTTCGACCGAATCACAGCAAAACCTGAAGCCGCAGTGGGAACCGTTCCTGAAGGACATGGAAAAGTCGTTGGGTGTGAAAGTAAACGCCTTCTTCGCCCCGGACTACGCCGGGATCATCCAGGGGATGCGCTTTAATAAAGTCGATATCGCCTGGTATGGCAACCTCTCGGCAATGGAAGCGGTGGATCGCGCCAACGGACAGGTGTTTGCCCAGACCGTCGCCGCCGACGGATCCCCGGGTTACTGGAGCGTGTTGATCGTTAACAAAGACAGTCCGATCAATAACCTGAACGATCTAATCGCCAAACGTAAGGATCTCACCTTCGGCAACGGCGATCCCAACTCCACCTCTGGCTACCTCGTCCCCGGTTACTACGTCTTCGCGAAAAACAATATTTCTGCCAGCGACTTCAAACGCACCGTTAACGCCGGGCACGAAACCAACGCCCTGGCCGTCGCTAACAAGCAGGTCGATGTCGCCACCAACAACACTGAAAACCTCGACAAGCTGAAAACCTCCGCACCGGACAAACTGAAAGAATTGAAGGTTATCTGGAAGTCGCCGCTGATCCCGGGCGATCCGATCGTCTGGCGCAAAAACCTCTCAGAAACCACCAAGGACAAGGTGTACGACTTCTTCATGAACTACGGCAAAACGCCGGAACAGAAAGCCACGCTGGAACGCCTGGGCTGGGCACCGTTCCGCGCGTCCAGCGATCTGCAACTGGTGCCAATTCGTCAACTGGCGCTGTTTAAAGAGATGCAGGGCGTGAAGGACAACAAAGGGCTGAACGAGGAAGAGAAGACCAGCAAAACCTCGGCGCTGAAAGCACAGCTCGATGATCTCGACCGCCTGACCGCCGCACTGGGTGCCATGACCAGCGTCACCAAAGCGGTGCAGTAATTTGTAGGCCGGATAAGGCGCAAGCGCTGTCATCCGGCAATAACCTACGCACGGAGCCAAACATGCAAACCATCACCGTTGCCCCGCCCAAACGTAGCTGGTTCTCGCTGCTGAGCTGGGCCATTCTTCTCGCCGTGCTGGTGGTCTCGTGGAAAGGTGCCGAAATGGCCCCGCTCACGCTGATCGAGGATTCCGGCAATATGGCGACCTTCGCCGCCGACTTCTTCCCGCCGGACTTCAGCCAGTGGCAGGACTATCTCAGTGAAATGGCCGTCACGCTGCAAATCGCCGTCTGGGGGACCGCCCTCGCCGTGGTGCTGTCGATTCCTTTCGGTCTGATGTGCGCCGACAACCTCGTGCCGTGGTGGATTTACCAGCCTATGCGTCGCCTGATGGACGCCTGTCGCGCCATCAATGAAATGGTCTTCGCCATGCTGTTCGTGGTCGCCGTTGGTTTAGGCCCGTTTGCCGGGGTGATGGCGCTGTTTATCCACACCACCGGGGTGCTCTCGAAGCTGCTGTCCGAAGCGGTAGAAGCCATCGAGCCGGGTCCGGTAGAAGGTATTCGCGCCACCGGAGCCAACAAAATTGAAGAGATTCTGTACGGCGTTCTGCCACAGGTCATGCCGCTGCTTATCTCCTACTCGCTGTACCGCTTTGAATCCAACGTTCGCTCGGCCACGGTCGTCGGCATGGTGGGCGCAGGCGGCATTGGCGTGACCTTATGGGAGGCGATTCGCGGCTTTCAGTTTCAGCAAACCTGCGCCCTGATGGTGTTAATCATCGTCACCGTCAGCCTGCTGGATTTCCTCTCCCAGCGTTTGCGTAAGCACTTCATCTAATCAGCGAGGCATTGATTGCTATGCACTTGTCTACACATCCGACCAGTTATCCGACGCGTTATCAGGAGATTGCCGCGAGACTTGAGCAGGAGCTTCGTCAACATTATCGCTGCGGTGATTACCTGCCCGCCGAGCACCAGCTTGCCGCGCGTTTTGATGTTAACCGCCACACCCTGCGCCGTGCCATTGACCAACTGGTTGAGCGCGGATGGGTACAGCGCCGCCAGGGCGTCGGCGTACTGGTCCTGATGCGCCCGTTCGATTACCCGCTCAACGCCCAGGCGCGTTTTAGTCAGAACTTATTGGATCAGGGTAGCCATCCCACCAGCGAAAAGCTGCTGGCGGTGCTGCGCCCGGCCTCCAGCCATATTGCCGACGCGCTCAGCATTAAAGAGGGCGATAACGTGATTCATCTGCGCACCCTGCGTCGGGTAAACGGTATCGCGCTGTGTCAGATCGACCACTATTTTTCCGACCTCACGCTGTGGCCGCTGCTGCAGGGCTTTAACAGCGGCTCGCTGCACGACTATCTGCGCGAGCAGTCTGGTCTGACGCTCCTGCGCACGCAGACGCGCATCAGCGCCCGCCGCGCGCAGGCCAAAGAGAGCAAGGTACTGGAAATCCCCAACATGGCGCCGCTGCTGTGCGTGCGCACCCTGAACCACCGTGAAGGTGAAGAACATGCGGCGGAATACTCCGTCAGCCTGACCCGCGCCGACATGATTGAATTCACTATGGAGCACTGAATGCATTTCGATACCGCCACCCGCCAGCGCTGGATGCGCGCGCTGGCTTACAGCAATGCCGATGCCCTGAACGCCCGCATCAACGCACTCAAACTGACGCCGGGCTATGAACTTATCCGCGCACCGGAAAGCGGGCTGATGCAGATCCAGGCCCGCATGGGCGGCACCGGCAACCGTTTTTTTGCCGGTGACACCACGCTTACTCGCGCGGTAATCCGCCTGACAAGCGGCACGCTGGGTTACAGCTACCTGCTGGGACGCAACAAACGCCATGCCGAGCAGTGCGCAATGATTGACGCACTGCTACAGGAACACACGCATTTCCAGAGCTTAATGGAAACCTTAATTGCCCCGCTGGAAGCGGAACGCGAGGCGCTGATAAGCGCACGCCGTGCCGAAGTCAACGCCAGCCGGGTCGACTTCTTCACGCTGGTACGCGGAGATAACGAATGACTTTACAAACAGCTTTTAACTTACCCGTCCAGGACGCACAGCAGAGCTTTCGTCGCCTGCTGAAGGCTATGAGCGAACCGGGGGTGATTGTCACCCTGCATCAACTGAAACACGGCTGGCAGCCGCTGGGCCTGGCAACCACCAGCGTGCTGCTGACCCTGGTCGACGGCGACACGCCGGTGTGGCTGTCCCCTACTATGGATAACGATATTGCCCGGCAGAACCTGCGTTTTCACACCAATGCGCCGCTGGTCGAACAACCGCAGCTGGCGGCCTTTGCCGTCGTCGATGAACGCATCAGCAGCGAGCAGCTTAACGCCCTCTCTTCCGGTTCCGCCGTGGCGCCAGAAACCAGCGCCACGCTGATTGTGCAGGTCTCGGGTTTGAGCGGCGGACGGATGCTGCGTCTGACCGGGGCCGGTATCGCCGAAGAACGGATGATCGCGCCACAGCTGCCGGAATGCCTGATCCACGAACTCACCGAGCGTCCGCATCCGTTCCCGTTGGGGATTGATCTGATCCTCACCTGCGGCGAACGGCTGCTGGCTATTCCGCGAACCACCCATGTGGAGGTGTGCTGATGTACGTTGCCGTCAAAGGGGGCGAGAAGGCGATAGTCAACGCCCACGCGCTGCAGGAGAACCGACGCCGGGGCGATGCGCACATTGCCGAACTGAGCGTGGCGCAAATCGAACAGCAGATGAACCTCGCCGTTGACCGGGTGATGACCGAAGGCGGCATCGCTGACCGCGAACTGGCGGCACTGGCGCTTAAGCAGGCCAGCGGCGATAACGTCGAAGCCATCTTTTTGCTACGCGCCTACCGCACTACGCTTGCAAAAGTGGCGGTGAGCGAACCGGTAAACAGCGCCGAGATGCGCCTCGAACGACGTATTTCCGCCGTCTACAAAGACATTCCCGGCGGGCAGTTATTAGGCCCAACTTACGACTACACCCATCGTCTGCTAGATTTTACTCTGCTGGCGAACGGTGAAACACCGCCGCTGCGCAGCGCAGACGACGCGCAGGATGCCGCCCCGCACGTCTTTTCCCTGCTGGCAAACCAGGGGCTGGCAAAGCGCGAAGAGGACGACGGCGCTCAGCCTGATGACATCACCCGCACGCCGCCGGTTTACCCCTGTTCACGAGCCTCACGCCTGCAACAGCTGATGCGCGGCGACGAAGGGTATCTGTTGGCGCTGGCCTACTCCACCCAGCGTGGCTACGGGCGCAACCATCCGTTTGCCGCCGAGATCCGCAGCGGCTACGTAGCACTGGAGACGGTGCCGGAAGAGCTGGGATTTGCGGTGAACGTCGGCGAATTGCTAATGACTGAATGCGAAATGGTCAACGGTTTTGTCGCGCCGGAAAACGAATCTCCCCATTTTACCCGCGGCTACGGCCTGGTGTTCGGCATGAGCGAACGCAAAGCAATGGCGATGGCGCTGGTAGACCGCGCCCTACAGGCAGCCGAATACGATGAAACGGTCACCGGACCGGCGCAGGACGAAGAGTTCGTGCTGGCGCATGCGGATAACGTCGAGGCGGCGGGTTTTGTTTCGCACCTCAAACTCCCCCACTACGTCGATTTCCAGGCCGAGCTGGAACTGCTCAAACGCCTGCAACAGGAGGCCGTCCGTGACCGCTAACCTTTCCGGCTACAACTTTGCTTATCTCGATGAGCAGACCAAACGCATGATCCGCCGGGCGCTGCTGAAAGCGGTCGCCATTCCGGGTTATCAGGTGCCGTTCGGTGGACGTGAAATGCCGATGCCTTACGGCTGGGGAACCGGTGGGATTCAGCTTACCGCCAGCGTAATTGGCGAGGCTGACGTGCTGAAGGTGATCGACCAGGGCGCGGATGACACCACCAACGCCGTGTCGATCCGCAATTTTTTCCGGCATGTGACCGAGGTGGACACCACCGAACGCACGAAAGACGCCACGCTTATCCAGACCCGCCACCGCATTCCGGAAACGCCGCTAACCGAAGATCAGATAATCATCTTCCAGGTGCCGATCCCCGAACCGCTGCGCTTTATCGAACCGCGCGAAACGGAAACCCGCACCATGCACGCGCTGGAAGAGTACGGCATAATGCAGGTGAAACTGTATGAGGATATCGCCCGCTTCGGCCACATCGCCACCACCTACGCCTATCCGGTGAAGGTCAACGGTCGCTACGTCATGGACCCGTCGCCCATCCCAAAATTCGACAATCCGAAGATGGACAGGATGCCCGCCCTGCAACTGTTTGGCGCAGGCCGCGAAAAACGTATCTATGCCGTTCCACCTTACACCCGCGTCGAAAGCCTCGATTTCGACGATCACCCGTTTAGCGTGCAGAGCTGGGATGAGCCCTGCGCCATCTGCGGCTCAACCCACAGCTATCTCGACGAAGTGGTGCTCGATGACAGCGGCAAACGGATGTTTGTCTGCTCCGACACCGACTACTGCCGCCAACAGAGCGAGGCCCTCAGCCAATGACGCAACCGCTGCTTTCAGTCAATAACCTGACCCATCTCTACGCGCCGGGCAAAGGCTTCAGCGATGTCTCTTTTGACCTGTGGCCTGGCGAAGTGCTGGGCATCGTCGGTGAGTCCGGCTCCGGTAAAACGACGCTGCTGAAGTCGATTTCCTCGCGCCTGACGCCGCAGTCTGGCGACATTTTGTATCAGAACCGTTCGCTGTACGGCATGAGTGAAGCCGACCGTCGCCGCCTGCTGCGCACCGAATGGGGCGTGGTACATCAACACCCGATGGACGGTCTGCGCCGTCAGGTTTCGGCGGGCGGCAACATCGGTGAACGCCTGATGGCGACCGGTGCGCGCCACTATGGCGATATCCGCGCCACCGCACAGCGCTGGCTGACCGACGTCGAAATTCCCGCTTCACGCATCGACGACCTGCCGACCACCTTCTCCGGCGGCATGCAGCAACGTTTGCAGATTGCCCGCAACCTCGTCACCCATCCCAAACTGGTGTTTATGGACGAGCCAACCGGTGGGCTGGACGTCTCGGTGCAGGCCAAATTGCTGGACCTGCTGCGCGGCCTGGTGGTGGAACTGGATCTGGCGGTGGTGATTGTCACCCATGATTTGGGCGTGGCGCGCCTGCTGGCAGACCGTTTGCTGGTGATGAAACAGGGTCAGGTGGTGGAAAGTGGATTAACCGACCGCGTGCTCGACGATCCGCATCATCCGTATACCCAATTGCTGGTGTCGTCCGTACTGCAGAACTAAGAGGCCAACATGATTCGCGTTGAAAACGTCAGTAAAACCTTTGTACTGCATCAGCAAAACGGCGTGCGTCTGCCAGTGCTGCACAATACCACGCTGGAAGTGAAAAACGGCGAGTGCGTGGTGCTGCACGGCCACTCCGGCAGCGGCAAATCCACCCTGCTGCGTTCGCTGTACGCCAACTATCTGCCAGACACCGGCCATATTCATATTCAACACGGCGACGAGTGGGTGGATCTGGTGCAGGCCCCGGCGCGCAAAGTGCTGGAAGTCCGCCGTTCAACCATCGGCTGGGTCAGCCAGTTCCTGCGCGTGATACCAAGGATCTCCGCGCTGGACGTGGTGATGCAGCCGCTGCTGGATCTGGGCGTATCCCGTGAGGAGTGTGCCGCCAAAGCCGCACGCCTGCTTGAACGTCTGAACGTACCGGAATGCCTATGGCACCTCGCCCCGTCCACCTTTTCCGGCGGCGAACAGCAGCGCGTCAACATCGCCCGCGGGTTTATCGTCGATTACCCGATTTTATTACTTGATGAGCCCACCGCCTCGCTGGACGCCAAAAACAGCGCGGCGGTCGTCGCACTGATTGAAGAAGCTAAAGCGCGCGGCGCGGCGATTGTCGGTATTTTTCACGATGAGGCCGTGCGCGAGCGCGTAGCGGACCGTTTGCACCTGATGGGAACAACAGCATGATAATCAACAATGTAAAGCTGGTTCTGGAAGATGAAGTGGTGCAGGGATCGCTGGAAATTGAGGGCGGGATTATTCGCGCTTTTGCCGAAAACCAGAGCCGTTTACCAGAGGCGCTGGACGGCGAAGGCGGCTGGCTGCTACCGGGGCTTATCGAACTGCATACCGATAATCTCGACAAATTCTTTACCCCACGCCCGAAGGTGGACTGGCCCGCGCATTCGGCAATGAGCAGCCACGACGCGCTCATGGTTGCCAGCGGCATTACCACCGTGCTGGATGCGGTGGCGATTGGCGACGTGCGTGACGGCGGCGACCGTCTGGAAAATCTGGAGAAGATGATCAACGCCGTGGAAGACACGCAGAAGCGTGGCGTTAACCGTGCCGAGCACCGCCTGCATCTGCGCTGCGAACTGCCGCATCACACCACCCTGCCGCTGTTTGAGAAGCTGGTCGGTCGCGAGCCGGTGACGCTGGTTTCACTGATGGACCACTCGCCGGGCCAGCGCCAGTTCGCCAACCGCGAAAAATACCGTGAGTATTACCAGGGCAAGTATTCGCTCACCGACGAACAAATGGCCCGCTACGAAGAGGAACAGTTAGCCCTGGCGGCGCGTTGGTCACAGCCCAACCGCATGGCGATTGCCCAAATGTGCCGTGAGCGCCAGATTGCGCTGGCAAGCCACGACGACGCCACCCACGGACATGTGCTCGAATCTCATCAACTTGGCAGCGTGATTGCCGAATTTCCCACCACTTTCGAAGCCGCAGAAGCCTCGCGCCAGCACGGAATGAACGTGCTGATGGGCGCGCCTAACATCGTGCGCGGCGGCTCTCACTCCGGCAACGTGGCGGCGCATAAGCTGGCGGAACTAGGGCTGCTGGATATCCTCTCTTCCGATTACTACCCTGCCAGCCTGCTCGATGCGGCGTTTCGCGTGGCGGACGACAGCGCCAACCGCTTTACGCTGCCGCAGGCCATTCGCCTGGTGACCCGCAACCCAGCACGGGCGCTGAATCTGGACGATCGCGGCGCCATCGCCGAAGGTAAACGCGCGGATCTGGTGCTGGCGCATCGCAAAGGCGGCAACGTCCATATCGACCACGTCTGGCGTCAGGGCAAAAGGGTATTCTGACTATGGGTAAACTGATCTGGCTGATGGGGCCGTCCGGCTCCGGTAAGGACAGTCTGCTGGCGGAGCTCCGCCAGCAGGAACCAGCGCAACTGCTGGTGGCACATCGTTACATCACCCGTGCGGCCAACGCCGGAAACGAAAACCATATTGCGCTGAGCGAACAGGAATTTTTTACCCGCGCCGGGCAGAACCTGCTGGCCCTGAGCTGGCATGCTAACGGTCTGTATTACGGCATCGGCGTAGAGATTGACCTGTGGCTGCATGCCGGATTTGACGTGGTGGTGAACGGCTCCCGCGCGCATCTGCCTCAGGCGCAGGCACGTTATAGCGCAGCGCTACTCCCTGTCTGCCTACAGGTATCCCCTGCTATTCTGCGCCAGCGCCTGGAGAAACGCGGGCGCGAGAGTGCAACAGAAATTGACGCCCGCCTTGAACGCGCCGCTCGCTATGCGCCGTTTGATTGTCACACGCTCAATAACGATGGAAGTTTGCTACAGTCAGTCGATACATTGCTCACACTGATGGGACGCAAGGAGAAGAAACATGTCTGTCTGTGAATTACGCCGCGCCACGCTGTACGATGTCGATACGGTTTACGCGCTTGTCTGTGAACTGAAGCAGGGCAAATTTGACCATCAGGCCTTTAGCGACGGGTATGCGGCCAATCTGCGGGATCACAACATGAGCTATCAGTTAGCGCTGCTTGACGGACAGGTCGTCGGGATGATTGGTCTGCATCTGCAGTTTCACCTGCACCACGCCAACTGGATCGGCGAGATCCAGGAACTGGTGGTGATGCCGCAGGCACGCGGGCTAAAAGTGGGCAGCCAGCTACTGGCCTGGGCCGAAGCTACCGCGCGTGAAGCGGGTGCGGAAATGACCGAGCTTTCTACCAGTATTCAACGCCACGACGCACACCGTTTTTACCTGCGCGAAGGCTATTCACAGAGCCATTTTCGCTTCACCAAGCCGTTGTAGGGGGACGTAATGAGTCTGACCATCACGCTGGCGGGAACGGGCGGTGCGCAGCTGGTGCCGGTTTTTGGCTGCGACTGCCCCGCCTGTCAACGAGCGCATTTACAGCCGCAATACCGTCGCCGCCCCTGCAGCGGCGTAGTCAAATTCAACAATGCGGTGACGCTGCTCGACGCGGGGATCCCGCATCTGATGGACGACTGGCCGGCGGGCAGCTTCCGCCAGTTTCTGCTCACCCATTACCATATGGACCATGTGCAGGGGCTGTTTCCCCTGCGCTGGGGGGTGGGGGCAACCATCCCGGTGTACGGCCCGCCGGATGAACAGGGCTGCGACGATCTGTTTAAGCATCCCGGCATTCTTGATTTTAGCTATACCGCCGCACCGTTTGAGGTGTTTGACCTGCAAGGGTTGCAGGTTACGCCACTGCCGCTGAATCATTCGAAGCTGACGTTTGGTTATCTGCTGGAAACCGCGCACAGTTGCGTGGCGTGGCTTTCCGATACCGCCGGACTGCCCGATAAGACGCTGAAATTTCTGCACAATAACCAGCCACAGGCGATTATCATCGACTGTAGCCATGCCCCGCGCGCACAACCGCCACGCAATCACTGCGATTTAAATACCGTTATCGCGCTGAATGAGGTTATCCGCTGCCCAAGGGTGATTCTGACGCACATCAGCCATCAGTTTGACGAGTGGATGATGGACAATACGCTACCGGCAGGCATCGAAGCCGGGCATGACGGGATGGAGATTGTGCTGGATTAAATCCCCGACAATAAGACTTGTTAACAGGTCTCTGACGCTCTATATTAAGACCAGTTAAATGGTCTTTAGGAGCGATTATGCCGCATATCATTTTAAGCGATACCACCGCGAGCGTGAGTGAGCTGAAAAAGAACCCGATGGCGACGGTTAGCGCAGGAGATGGGTTTCCGGTCGCAATTCTGAACCGTAACCAGCCCGTTTTTTATTGCGTGCCAGCAGAGCTTTACGAAAAAATGCTTGATGCACTGGACGATCAGCAACTGGTTAAATTAGTCCATGAACGTAGCCAACAACCCCTGGTGGATGTGGATCTGGACAGCTATTTATGAGTTATACGGTAAAGTTCAGGGAAGATGCGCTGAAAGAATGGCAAAAACTGGATAAAACCATTCAGCAGCAGTTTGCCAAAAAACTAAAGGAATGCTGTGAAAATCCGCATGTCCCCTCAGCAAAGCTCAGGGGAATAAAAGATTGCTACAAAATCAAACTCCGAACTTCAGGGTTCCGTCTTGTTTATCAAGTCATTGATGATGCCCTGATCATCGCTGTCGTTGCCGTCGGTAAACGCGAGCGTAGTGAAGTCTATAATCTTGCCAGCGAAAGACTGCGCTAACGATCGTAATCGTATTCCATTCTTCGCTCGTCATCTTCGAGCTGACGCCGTTCTTGATCGAGCTGGCGCTGGCGATCGTCTAACTGACGACGACGGTCTTCAAACTGCCGGCGGCGATCGTTATATTGCCTGCGGCGATCGTCGCTCATCTGGCGCTGCCAGCTTTCATCGCGCGAGTCGTCGTAATCCCGATTATTTTCAGGCTTATAGGCATCACTGACGGCGCGTTGAATATTGCCAATAGCATCATCAATAATATCCGCCTGCGCCGAAAGGGTGGGCAGCATCAGCAAACTGAATAAAAAGAATGTCGGGGTGCGTTTCATAAACCAGCCTCAGAAAGAAACTCGCCCCAAGGTAATCAAAGCGCTTGTTCGCGAGTAGCGGAGGAATCTCAATTACGCGGGTGGCGTAGCGCCTGCGCCAGTTCCCCCCGGGTAAAGGGTTTACGTAATAGTGCTACCTCCGGCAAGGCCGGGTTATGTGCCGGGCGTAAATCCTGGCCGCTGATCAGCAGGATGGTCAGCTGCGGATGATGCTTCAACGCATAGTTAACCACATCCACGCCGCTTAACCCGCCGGGCAGCATGAGGTCGCTGATAAAAATATCAATCTCGGAGGAAGCCGCCAGCATATGCAGCGCCTGCTCGCCGTTGGCGGCTTCCAGCGTCAGATAGCCCAGCAGATGCAACTGCTCACACAGCGTCTGGCGCACGTCGGCCTCATCTTCGAGCACCAGCACCAGCTTTTCACCGCTGTTCGCCGCATGTTCCGCTACCGGTTCTGCCTGAATCTGTACCGGCACAACGGCGCGGGGAAGCTGTAACCGGACCGTGGTTCCCTGCCCCGGCGCGCTCTCAATTTCCACCCGACCGCCGGACTGGCGCACAAAACCGTACACCATCGACAATCCCAGACCGCTGCCGCTGCCGGTCTGTTTGGTGGTGAAAAACGGCTCGAAGACCTGGGCTTTCACCTCCTGCGACATCCCGCTTCCCTGGTCGGCTACCTCCAGCATCACCATGTCCTGTTTGCGCCCATCGCTGCGCGTGACCCGCTGATTCCAGCTACGGATTTTTATCGTACCCGCCTGCCCGTCCATGGCATCACGGGCATTCATCACCAAATTGATAATGGCGTTTTCCAGTTGGCTGACGTCGATCCACGCGGGCCAGGCTGGCGACTGGGCTTCAATTTCCAGCGCCAGCGTGGACGGGAGCGAATGGCGCATCAGTTCGCCCAGGTTTTCCAGCAATGTTTTCAGCTCCACCGCATGCGGATGCAAAGACTGTTTGCGCGAAAAGGCCAGAAGTCGCTGGGTCAATAGCGCCCCGCGCTCGGCCGCTTTTAGCGCCCGGTTGATCCGTGGCGCGTCGGGGGAGTCCGGATTCACCAGGTCAAGACTGCCGATAATCACCGCCAGCAGGTTATTAAAATCATGCGCTAATCCGCCCGTCAACTGCCCCACCGCCTTCAGCTTTTGACTGTGCAGCAGCGCTTCTTCCAGCCCCTGGCGCTCAGTGCGGTCGATTTCCATCTGCGTGGTTTTTTCTTTCAGCAACCGGGTGGTGTGCTCCAGCGACGCCGTATTGCGGGCAAAGACGCTAAAGGCGCGCGCCAGTTCACCCAGCTCATCTCGCCGCTGCAGGGCCGGGACGCTGACGTCTGATTCCCCATGCGCCAGCCGGGTCATCGCCCGCGAGATAGCCGTCAGGTTGGAGCCGAGGTTGCGGTAGATATACCAGCCGGCAAAACCGGTGATTACCACCGCCAGCAGCGCAAAAATCATAATAAACAGCGCGCCGGACTGTAGCTCCTGATGACTTTGCGCCACCCGCTGCTCGGAGATAATCGCCACCTGTGAAGCATACTGGTTGATGTCGCTATTGAGGATCGCCACCAGCGCTTTGATGTGGAACATATACCAGCTGATCGCCAGATCGCTCTGCTCCAGCGCGGACGAAAGCGGTTCCAGCTTATGCAGTTCAAGGTTGAAATCGCTCAGAATGCGGCTCACCAGCAAATTCGTGTTTTGCAGGGCAAGCGCAGGCATCACACCGCCCAACTGTTTGATCACCGAGCGCGGCGCGGGCGTTTCAATCGCGGCGACGATCAGGCGGTCCATTTGCGCAAGCAGCGCGTCATCCTGTGCGCCGGTGAGTTTTTGCAGATGGCGTAAATAGCTTTGATTCTGGTACAGCGAACTGAGCAGCGCGTTACGCTCCTGATGCCGCAACTGCCCGCGCTGCAACATCCCTTCCACGCTACTTTGCAACTCATTACTGCGCTGGATAATACGCTCGACCAGCCCCGGCTCCTGCTGCGCCAGCGGCGCGCTGGCTAGCTGTTCCAGCGAATGCTTAAGCGCGCGTTGGGTCTCCTGTAGCCGTTCCGCTTCGCCTTTGTATTCCAGTGCGCCCACCACCTGCGAGAGCCGTACCGCCGCCGTCGCCACGTTTGCCGTGTCGCGCGCCAGATTCATGCTGCCGGTCATGTCGTCAACGGTTTGCTGTTGCACCTGCTCCTGGATCTGACTGGCATGTTGAAAACCCAGCATCGCCACGCCGCTAACCATCAGCGTGACCGCCACCACCAGCAGATTGAAGAACAGCAATCGCCCGCGCGCACTGGCGAAAAAGTGACGTCCGGGTTGTGGCATATCACGCTCCGTAAAGAAAAATCGCAATATGACAAATATGAACGGCTTCTGACATTTTGCATTTACATTCCTGTGATGGACTGCTGATATCGGCCACCCCGCAGGAGATCCGTTATGAGCAAGACACCGGTTCTGGAGATGCGCAATATTGCCAAAGCATTCGGCAAGTTTTATGCGCTGAAAGGGGTCGATTTGACGGTCTGGCCTGGCGAAATCCACGCCCTGATGGGCGAGAACGGCGCGGGGAAAAGTACCCTGATGAAGATCCTCGCCGGTGCTTATACCGCCACCAGCGGCGAGATCCTGATTGACGGTCAGCCGTTTCATATTCGCGGGCCAAAAGATGCGCTCAGCGCTGGCATTACGCTGATTTATCAGGAGATGCAGCTCGCGCCCAATCTGACGGTGGCGGAAAATATCTTTCTTGGCAGCGAACTGTCGCGCGGTGGTCTGGTGCAACGCAAAGAGATGGTGATGCAGTCGCAGAAAGTCATCGACCGGCTTGGCGCCCAGTTTAAGGCCAGCGATCGGGTCATGACGCTGACCATCGCCGAGCAGCAGCAGGTGGAAATCGCCCGCGCCCTGCACCGTAACAGCCGCATTCTGGTGATGGATGAACCCACCGCCGCCCTCTCCTCACGTGAAACTCACCGCCTGTTTGAACTGATCATGCGCCTGCGCGATGAAGGGATGGCGATTATCTACATCAGCCACCGCATGGCGGAAGTGTACGAACTCTCCGATCGCGTCAGCGTCCTGCGCGACGGGCAATACGTCGGCAGCCTGACCCGCGACAAGCTTAACGCTTCTGAACTGGTGCGCATGATGGTGGGCCGTCCGTTAAGCGATCTGTTTAACAAAGAGCGCGATATCCCCTTAGGCAAAGCACGTCTGAACGTGCATCACCTGACCGACGGCAACAAAGTGCAGCCATGCAGTTTACTGGTGCGCTCCGGGGAGATTGTGGGCCTTGCGGGCTTAGTCGGTGCCGGGCGTTCCGAACTGGCGCAGCTGATTTTTGGTGTGCGCAAAGCCATCGGCGGCATGATAGAAGTCGACGGCGAACCGGTGGTTGTCCACTCTCCGCGTGAAGCCATCGACCACGGCATCGGTTTTCTTACCGAGAATCGCAAAGAACAGGGGCTGTTTTTAGAGCTGGCGGCGGCAGAGAACATCACCATGGCGACGCTGGAGCGTGACGCCAACTGGGGCATGCTCGATCGCAAAAAGGCGCAGGCGATTTCCGATGACGCCATCAAATTGCTCAATATTCGCGTACCGCATGCGCAGGTCCGCGCGGGCGGGCTATCCGGCGGCAACCAGCAAAAGCTGCTGATTTCGCGCTGGGTCGCGATCGGCCCACGCATTTTGATCCTCGATGAACCCACGCGCGGCGTGGACGTTGGCGCCAAAAGCGAGATCTACCGGATCATGAACGATATGGCGCGCAAAGGCGTGGCGATCCTGATGATCTCCAGTGAACTGCCGGAAGTCGTCGGTATGAGCGATCGGGTTTACGTGATGCGCGAAGGCAGCATTGCCGGCGAGCTGAACGGACAAAGCATTACCCAGGAAAACATTATGACGCTCGCAACCGGCGTGAACGACTCCCACCATCAGGCGGTGCCCCATGAATAATCCAACCACTCCCCGGCAGGTGGCGAAATCCGCCTCCGCAAAAAAAATGCTGATGGGCGATTTGATGCAAACGGTCGGCATCTTGCCCATTCTGATCCTGATTGTGGCGGTATTTGGCTTTATCGCACCCAACTTTTTTACCGAAAGTAATCTGCTGAACATCACGCGCCAGGCGTCGATCAACATCGTGCTGGCGGCGGGTATGACCTTCATCATTTTGACCGGTGGGATCGATCTTTCCGTGGGTTCGATTCTCGGCACCACCGCGGTGGCGGCGATGGTCGTTTCTCTTATTCCGGAGCTGGCGATGTTGTCGATTCCGGCGGCGCTGATGCTCGGCCTGGTGCTGGGACTGTTTAACGGTGCGCTGGTGGCGTTTGCTGGTCTGCCGCCGTTTATCGTCACGCTCGGGACCTATACGGCGCTGCGCGGCGCGGCCTACCTGCTGGCGGACGGCACGACGGTGATTAACTCCAACATCAGCTTCGAGTGGATTGGTAACAACTATCTCGGGCCGATCCCGTGGCTGGTCGTGATTGCGCTGGCGGTCATTGCGGTGTGCTGGTTCATTTTGCGCCGCACCACACTCGGCGTTCATATCTATGCGGTCGGCGGCAATATGCAGGCCGCGCGCTTAACCGGCATCAAAGTGTGGCTGGTGCTGTTATTCGTCTACGGCATGAGCGGACTGCTTTCCGGTCTTGGCGGGGTGATGAGCGCCTCGCGGCTGTACAGCGCCAACGGCAACTTAGGCATGGGCTATGAGCTGGACGCCATCGCGGCGGTGATCCTCGGCGGCACCAGCTTTGTCGGCGGGATTGGCACCATCACCGGCACGCTGGTGGGGGCGCTGATTATCGCCACGCTCAATAACGGTATGACGCTGATGGGCGTGTCTTATTTCTGGCAACTGGTGATCAAAGGGGCGGTGATCATCATAGCGGTGCTGATCGACAAATACCGTACCCGACACCATCAAAGTGCATAACAACAACATCTTACTTCGAGGAAACAGCATGAGATTAAAGCCATTAGTGACCGCGCTCTGTGCTGGCGCATTGCTTGCTAGCGCTCCGTTTGTGCAGGCAAAAGAACTGAAATCCATCGGCGTAACGGTGGGCGACCTGGCCAACCCATTCTTCGTGCAGATAACCAAAGGCGCGGAACTGGAAGCACGCAAACTGGCGGGCGATGGCGTCAAAGTGACGCTGGTTTCCAGCGGCTACGATCTCGGCCAGCAGGTATCGCAGATAGACAATTTTATTGCCGCCAAAGTCGACATGATCATTCTTAACGCCGCCGACTCCAAAGGCATCGGCCCGGCGGTAAAACGCGCGAAAGATGCAGGGATTGTGGTGGTCGCCGTTGACGTAGCGGCGGAAGGCGCAGACGCCACCATCACCTCTGATAACACCCAGGCCGGAGAAATGGCCTGTAAATACATTACCGACCGTCTGAAAGGGAAAGGCAACGTCGTCATCATCAACGGGCCGCCGGTTTCCGCCGTGCAGAACCGTGTGGAAGGCTGCCAGACCGAGTTCAAACGCCACCCGGACATCAAGGTGCTGTCGCATAATCAGAACGCCAAAGGCAGCCGCGAAGGCGGTCTGGAGATCATGACCGCCCTGCTGGCGGCCAATCCGAAGATCGACGGCGTGTTTGCGATTAACGATCCCACCGCGATCGGTGCCGATCTGGCGGCAAAACAGGCGCAACGCAGCGAATTCTTTATTGTTGGCGTAGACGGCAGCCCAGACGGTGAAGAGGCCCTGAAGCGCGAAAACTCACTATTTGTGGCGACCCCGGCACAAGATCCGCAGGTGATGGCTGCCAAAGCGGTCGAAATCGGTTATGACATATTGCAGGGGAAACCCGCCCCGAAAGAGCCCGTGCTGATCCCGGTGACGATGATCGATAAAAACAACGTCGGCAGCTATAAGGGTTGGACGGTGAAATAACCTGACAATACAGCGCCGGATGGCGGCATAAATGCCCTATCCGGCATTATATAAGGAGAATTCTGCCGATGAAACGCTCCGCAATTAACGAAATCCTTGGCCATACGCGCCAGTTTTTTTCTCTGCACGACGTGCACCTGCCTCCTTTTGCCAGTTTTCCCCCCACCCAATGGCGCAAGCTCGACGCCAGTGCCTGGAGCGAAGTTTTCGACCTCAAACTCGGTTGGGATGTCACCGCGTTCGGCGGTAACAATTTCACCGCACAAGGGTTAACGCTGTTCACCCTGCGCAATGGTTCACCGAAAGGCATGCCTTTTGAGAAATGCTACGCCGAGAAAATCATGCATGTTCGCGATGCGCAGGTCACGCCGATGCATTTTCACTGGCGTAAACGCGAGGACATTATCAATCGCGGCGGCGGCAATCTGATTGTGGAACTGTGGAATGCGGGGGTCAGAGAACAAACGGAAGACAGCGACGTTAGCGTGGTAATTGACGGCTGTCGGCAAACGCATGCCGCAGGTAGCCAACTGCGTCTGACGCCCGGTGAAAGTATCTGCCTGCCGCCGGGGCTGTATCACAGCTTCTGGGCGGAAGAAGGGTTTGGCGACGTGCTGGTTGGCGAAGTCTCCTCGGTCAATGACGACGACCACGATAACCATTTCCTGCAACCCATCGCCCGCTACAACGACATTGAAGAAGATGAACCGGCGTTGCTGGTACTGTGCAACGAGTATCGCCTGTTCCGTTAACCAAGGAGCGCATCATGCCATTGATCTCTCTCGCTGATGGTCTCGCCCATGCCCGCGAGCACCGCTATGCCTTAGGGGCGTTTAACGTTCTGGATTCACACTTCCTGCGCGCGCTGTTTGCCGCGGCAAAGCAGGAGCGTTCGCCGTTTATTATCAACATCGCCGAAGTACATTTTAAATATATCTCACTGGATTCTTTGGTCGAAGCGGTCAAATTCGAAGCCGCCAGACATGACATTCCAGTGGTGCTGAATCTTGACCACGGCCTGCACTTTGAGTCGGTGGTGCGAGCGCTACGCTTAGGTTTCAGTTCAGTGATGTTCGATGGCTCCACGCTGGAGTACGAAGAAAATATCCGCCAGACTCGTGAAGTGGTGAAGATGTGCCACGCTGTCGGCGTGTCGGTGGAAGCTGAGCTGGGTGCAGTCGGTGGCGATGAAGGCGGCGCGCTGTATGGTCATGCCGACGAATCACTGTTTACCGACCCGATGCTGGCGCGGGATTTCGTCGACAGAACCGGAATTGACGCGCTGGCGGTCGCCATTGGCAATGCGCACGGCAAGTACAAAGGCGAACCCAAACTCGACTTCCCGCGGCTGGACGCCATTCGCCAGCAGGCGGCGATCCCGCTGGTGCTACACGGCGGTTCCGGCATCAGCGACGACGATTTCCGTCGCGCTATTGCGCTTGGTATTCACAAAATTAACTTCTATACCGGCATGTCGCAGGCGGCGTTGTCAGCAGTCGAGTCGCGAATGAGCAACCGTCAGCCGCTGTACGACGAATTTGCCGAACTGCTGCTAAGTATTGAAGAAGCCATTACCGATACCGTTTCAGAACAGATGCGTATTTTTGGCAGCGCGGGGCAGGTCTGATGGAACGCAAAGGCATTATTGCCGCAGGGAATATGCTGGTCGATCATGTACATCAGATTGTGCAGTGGCCGGAACGCGGCTGGCTGGCGGAGATCACCCGTAGCGAACGCGCCACGGGCGGTGCACCGCTGAACGTGCTACTGACGCTGGCGAAAATGCACTCCGGGATGCCGCTGCAGGCGGTGGGGTTAATCGGTCAGGACAGCGACGGCGACTACATCATGGCGATGCTCGAGCAGTATCACGTTAATCGCCAACACGTGCAGCGCACCACTTTCGCGCCCACCTCTATGTCGCAGGTCATGACTGACCCGAGCGGTCAGCGCACCTTTTTCCACTCCCCCGGTGCCAACCGGCTGCTGGATCTGCCCGCTTTTGAGCAGTTGGATACCTCGATGAAAATCTTCCATCTCGGTTATCTGCTGCTGCTCGACAGCCTGGATATGCCGGATGTGGAATTTGGCACTCGTAGCGCGCGGCTGTTGGCGCAAATGCGCGACAACGGTTTTGAAACGTCGCTGGATCTGGTGTCACGCAAGGGCGATCCGCGCTACCAGCCGCTGGTGATGCCCGCCCTGCGCCATCTCGACTATCTGGTGATTAACGAACTGGAGGCCGGGGAGTTTAGCGGGCTGGAAATTCGTCAGCCCAACGGCGAGCTGCATATCCCGCACATCGCCACCGCCGCGCGTGAACTGCTGGACGCAGGCGTGCGCCAGCGGGTGGTGATCCACTGCCCGGAAGGTGCCTGGGGTGAAGCGCCGGATCGGGCGGGCGTCTGGATCCCATCACAATACCTGGCGCAGGAGGAGATCGTGGGTAGCGTCGGGGCGGGAGATGCGTTTTGCGCCGGTTTCCTGTATGGCTGTCATGAACGTTGGTCACTGGATGAGAGCATCCGGCTGGCACACGCCTGCGCACGAGCAAGCCTACTGTGCGCCAACGCGATAGACGGTGCGAAAACGCTGGAAGCGTTAAAAGCCTGTATAGCTGATACCTGATGCTTACGCCGCCTTATCGTGATGCTGGACGTCAGCGGCAAATACGTACCCTAAACCGCGCAGGGTTTTGATCAGCATCGGCTGATGCGGGTTGGTCTCTATTTTTCGCCGTAGTCGCATGATTAACACATCGATGGTGCGATCAAACACGTCGACGCTGTCACTGCGCGTCAGTTCCAGCAGTTGCTCACGGCTGAGCACCCGGCGGGCGTTTTGTACCAGCGCCAGTAGCAGGCTGTATTCGCCCTGCGTCAGGTCTACCTTCAGTTGCTGAGGATTGTGCAACTGGCAGCCTGCGGTATCCAGATGCCAGCCATTAAAAGAAAGCCCGGTGGTTTGCGCGCCTGCGCTTTCAGGCGTGAGCACGCCCACGCGTCTGAGCACCGCCTTTACCCGCGCCACCAGCACGCGCGCGTTGAACGGTTTACCGATGTAGTCGTCAGCGCCCATTTCCAGCCCAACCACCACATCCGACTCGCTGCCCATACCGGTCAGCATCACTACTGGTAGTCCGGGCCTCAGCTTTTGTATCTGCTGTAGCACCATCAGACCGTTGATATCAGGCAGCATCATATCCAGCAGTACCAGAGCGATTTCCGGCTGCGTCTCAATGCAGCGCAGCGCCTCCTGGCCGCTATAACAAGCGGTCACTGCAAAGACATGCTCGTTCAGCACATCCTGTAAAAGCGTGCAGACAGCCACGTCATCATCCACAACCAGTATCGCCGGCTTCATTGTTTTTCCCCATTTATGGCCAACTTAAATGAGTGTGAATGATTCTGCGCAGAGTGACAGCGATAAGGCACAGGATGTGCGGGAAACATAGCCCCGGTCACACTGCCAGACCGTCACGCCCTGGAGATTCGTCACGTCAAATATGACGACAGCCTGTTTTTCGTCAGGGTTTTGCGCAAATTATGCCCGTATTATCGGCTGATGCCCCTGATAAAAACATGGCATAAAAGATGCATAACAAAAACGACAAGCGCGTATGCGCGATTTGATTAACTGGAGCGAGACCGATGAAAAAAGTCGTCACGGTTTGCCCATATTGCGCATCAGGTTGCAAAATCAACCTGGTGGTCGATAACGGCAAAATCGTCCGGGCTGAGGCGGCGCAGGGGAAAACCAACCAGGGTACCCTGTGTCTGAAGGGCTACTATGGCTGGGATTTTATCAACGATACCCAGATCCTGACCCCTCGCCTGAAAACCCCCATGATCCGTCGCCAACGTGGCGGCAAACTGGAATCTGTTTCCTGGGATGAAGCGCTGGATTACGTGGCTAATCGCCTGAGCGCCATCAAAGCGAAGTATGGCCCGGACGCCATTCAGACGACCGGTTCATCTCGCGGAACGGGTAATGAAACCAACTATGTAATGCAAAAATTCGCGCGCGCCGTTATTGGTACCAATAACGTTGACTGCTGCGCTCGCGTCTGACACGGCCCTTCGGTTGCAGGTCTGCACCAATCGGTCGGTAACGGCGCAATGAGTAATGCGATTAACGAAATTGATAACACCGATTTAGTGTTTATTTTCGGGTACAACCCGGCGGATTCCCACCCTATTGTGGCGAATCACGTGATTAACGCTAAGCGTAACGGGGCGAAAATCATCGTCTGCGATCCGCGCAAAATTGAAACTGCGCGCATTGCCGACATGCACATCGCGTTAAGAAACGGCTCGAACATCGCACTGCTCAACGCTATGGGTCATGTCATCATCGAAGAAAAACTGTACGACCAGGCGTTCGTGGCCTCACGTACGGAAGGCTTTGAAGAGTACAGCAAGATTGTCGAAGGCTATACGCCGGAGTCCGTCGAAGACATTACTGGCGTTAGCGCTCAGGAAATTCGTCAGGCTGCACGTATGTACGCCTCGGCGAAAAGCGCCGCTATCCTGTGGGGCATGGGTGTAACCCAGTTCTATCAGGGTGTGGAAACAGTGCGTTCACTGACCAGCCTCGCGATGCTGACCGGCAACCTCGGTAAGCCAAGCGTGGGCGTTAACCCGGTTCGCGGCCAGAACAACGTTCAGGGTGCCTGCGACATGGGCGCGCTGCCGGATACCTATCCAGGCTATCAGTACGTTAAGTTCCCGGAAAACCGCGAGAAATTCGCCAAAGCCTGGGGCGTGGAAAGCCTGCCTGCACATACTGGCTATCGCATCAGCGAGCTACCACACCGTGCGGCGCATGGCGAAGTGCGCGCGGCGTACATTATGGGCGAAGATCCATTACAGACCGATGCTGAACTCTCCGCAGTGCGCAAAGGCTTTGAGGATCTGGAGCTGGTCATCGTGCAGGATATCTTCATGACCAAAACTGCCGCTGCCGCAGACGTTATTTTGCCGTCTACGTCATGGGGTGAGCATGAAGGCGTCTTTACCGCCGCTGACCGTGGCTTCCAGCGCTTCTTTAAAGCGGTTGAGCCGAAGTGGGATCTGAAAACGGACTGGCAGATTATCAGTGAAATCGCCACCCGTATGGGCTACCCGATGCACTACAACAATACCCAGGAAATCTGGGATGAGTTGCGTCATCTGTGCCCGGACTTCTACGGCGCCACTTACGAGAAAATGGGCGAACTGGGTTATGTCATGTGGCCATGCCGCGACACCTCAGATGCCGACCAGGGTACGTCTTACCTCTTTAAAGAGAAGTTCGACACCCCGAACGGCCTGGCGCAGTTCTTCACCTGTGACTGGGTCGCGCCAATCGACAAGCTCACCGAAGAGTACCCGATGGTGCTGTCGACGGTGCGTGAAGTCGGCCACTACTCTTGCCGCTCCATGACCGGCAACTGTGCGGCGCTGGCGGCGTTAGCAGATGAACCGGGCTACGCCCAGATCAACACCGCCGACGCAGAACGTTTGGGCATTCAGGATGAAGAGCTGGTATGGGTTAACTCGCGCAAAGGTCGCGTTATCACCCGCGCGGCAGTCAGCGATCGTCCGAACAAAGGCGCGATTTACATGACCTACCAGTGGTGGATTGGGGCATGTAATGAACTGGTAACCGAGAACTTAAGCCCGATTACCAAAACGCCGGAGTACAAGTACTGTGCCGTCAACGTTGAGCGCATTGCCGACCAGCGTGCTGCTGAGCAGTATGTAATTGATGAGTACACTAAGCTGAAATCCAGCCTGCGCGAAAGCGCAATGGGTTAGTCCGTTTACGTACCTGTTCTGCAACAGCCTCCGCCCGGAGGCTGTTTTTTTATCCATACGATCTCTTTATACTGTTCATTCCGTACCCTAAATAAAACTCAAAATGAAACAACTTCTTGCATTGATGTTCCTCGTGACATTCTTTGCCCATGCCAGTGATACTGAGCCAGGAAGCCAGTACCTACAGGCCGCTGAGGCAGGGGACCGACGCGCACAGTATTTTCTCGCCGATACCTGGTTCAGCTCGGGCGATTTGAGCAAAGCCGAGTATTGGGCGCAAAAAGCCGCCGACAACGGTGATGCTGATGCCTGCGCGCTACTGGCGCAAATCAAAATTACAAATCCGGTAAGTCTTGACTACCCCCAGGCCAAAACACTGGCGGAAAAGGCCGCCAAAGCGGGCAGTAAAGCGGGAGAACTCACCCTGGCACGAATCCTGGTCAACACCCAGGCAGGGCGCACCGATTACCCCAAAGCCATTACTTTGCTGCAAAACGCCTCTGAAGATCTGGAAAACGACTCCGCCGTCGACGCACAAATGCTGCTCGGGCTGATTTACGCCAATGGCGTAGGCATTCCCGCAGACGATGACAAAGCCACCTGGTATTTCAAACGCAGCTCGGCTATTTCGCGAACCGGGTATTCCGAATACTGGGCCGGGATGATGTTCCTAAACGGCGAACAGGGTTTTATTGAGAAGAATAAACAGAAGGCGCTGCACTGGTTGAATCTAAGCTGTACGGAAGGGTTTGATACCGGCTGCGAGGAGTTTGATAAATTAACCAATGGTTGATGTTTGTTGTCTGATGGCGCGATCAACTGCGCCATCAGACAACCCGTAATCAATTACTGATTAGCGGTCTTATCAAATTTGCCCAAAACATCGCGCTCATAGGCCAGCGCTTTTTTGCGGTCAAATTTGTGTTCCCATTTGGCAATCACCAGCACCGCCAGCGCGTTACCTACCACGTTCAGCGCAGTACGCGCCATATCGAGGATACGGTCAACACCGGCAATAAACGCCAGACCTTCCAGCGGAATACCCACGCTACCCAGCGTCGCCAGCAGCACCACAAATGATACGCCCGGCACGCCCGCGATCCCTTTCGAAGTCACCATCAGCGTCAGCACCAGCACGATTTCCTGCCACAGCGACAGATCGATACCGTACAGCTGGGCAATGAAGATAGCGGCGATACTCTGGTACAGCGTCGAACCGTCGAGGTTGAACGAGTACCCGGTCGGCACCACAAAGCTGGTAATTGAGGCCGGTGCGCCATAGGCTTCCATCTTCTCAATAATACGCGGCAGCACGCTCTCAGAGCTGGCGGTAGAGTAGGCCAGAATCAGCTCGTCTTTCAGGATACGAATCAGGATCCAGATGCTCAAACCGCAGATACGCGCCACGATACCGAGTACCACCAGCGCGAAGAACAGAATGGCAAAGTGCACCAGCAGCACCAGCTTTGCCAGCGGCCACAGGGAGGCAAAACCGAAGTTCGCCACGGTGACGGCAATCAGTGCAAAGACACCCACCGGCGCATAACGCATCACCATGTGCGTCACTTTAAACATGGTTTCGGAAATAGAACGGAATACGGTAACCAGCGGTTCGCGGTGAGTGGCTGGCAGCGAAGACAGACCTAAACCGAACAGCACCGAGAAGAAGATAATCGGCAGCATGTCGCCTTTGGCCATCGATGCGACGATGTTGGTCGGCACCAGTGACAAAATTGTGCCCATCAGGCCATGCGCGTGGCTCTGCACTTCAGCGGTTGTACTCTGATATTTCGAAATATCCACGGTCGCCAGCTGCGACATATCAATCCCGGAACCCGGCTGGAACACATTCGCCAGCGTGATCCCAAGGATAATCGCCACGGTGGTGATCACTTCGAAATAGAGAATGGTTTTAGCGCCAATACGGCCCAGCTGTTTGGCATCACCGACCCCGGCGATACCGACCACCAGCGTGGAGATAACAATCGGCACAACAATCATTTTAATCAGATGGATAAAGATATCCCCTGCCGGAGACAGCAGGTTGACCACCAGCCATTCGCGGCTGTCACTGTGGTAATGCAGGTAACTCCCCAGCAAAATGCCCAGCACCATGGCGATTAGAATCTGCCATGCCAGGCTGACTTTCAAATTTTTCATAACAACGGACTTCCTCGATGGAGCGCTATTCCACACACGTAGTGCGGGAACAGTACATACTGAAAGGGTATGATTTGTGTTGCGTTCGTTTATGGAGTTTTTTAACGCTTATTATCATTATCATTTGCGTACTGTCTCGCGCAACCCTCCAGGAACAGCGCCTTTAGCTGATTTTATGCATAAAAACGCGAGTTTATGCGGGTCATCATGAATAACTTTTTGTTATAAAAGAATATTTATTTGATAAAAAATGAAGAATTTACGTCGTGCATTTTTTTCACGAATTCGTTCAACTGCTGTTTTTTTACACAGCAAAAACGACACAAATCACAAAAAAACAAAATTATTTTTGTCTATTCTGCAGCAATTTCGCCATATTGATCGAGTCAATTAGCTGTGCGCGATCCACCCTCGGCGAGTTTAAATCGAGAACCTTTTGCCACTGCAAAATGGACTGCGCGTAGTCAGCCTGCATAAACGCATCGGAAGCCAGCAGCATCAGCGCGGTGACCTCTGCCGGGTCCAGTTTCAGCGATTTATCGATCATTTCACGGGCGGGCGGCGTCATATGTTGCCCGGCCTGATAGTACAATACCGTCGCCAGCGCCGAATAGATTTCGGCGTTTTCACCGCGCAAACGCAGCGCCTGCTCATAGGCCAGTAGCGCATTATGATACGCGTTTTGCCAAAGATAATATTCACCCAATTGCGCCCATTGCGTGCTGTCTTGCGGGTTGGCGCGAATTTTTGATTGCAGCGAAATCAGCTGTGTTTCCTGAATATTCTCATCAGAGAACGCGTGTAAGGGATCCGCCAGTCTCACCTGCTCCTGACGCACCGCCTGCCATTTTGGCGTCATCAGATAAGCTCCAATACAGGCAGCAACCATCAGCACAGCCGCTGCAGCCAGTCGTTTCACGGGCATCGGACGTAACGGTGTGGAACATTCAGGCTGACTCATCGTTCGTCCTCTTCTCTGCGTTGACGCTCTCTCACCCGCCAGATGATCACCCCCACCAACAGCAATAACAGACACGGCAGCGCCCACAGCAGCAGCGTTTGCTCATTGAGTGGAGGATTATACCGGACGAAATCACCGTAACGATCGGTCATCCACGAGGTGATCTCGTCTTCGTTTTTCCCCTCTGCCACCATGCTGTACACCTGATGACGCATACTGACCGCCACCGGCGCATTGGATTCCAGTAAGTTTTGATTCTGACACTGCGGGCAGCGCAGTTGGCTGGCAATAGACAGGGCTTTTTCTTGCTGTTGCGGGTTATCAAAGCGCCAGGTGTCCACAACCTGGGCATGCGTCGCGAAGGTGATGCAAAACAGGATAATAAAACCGCAGATACTACGCATCGCGCGTCCTCCCTCGCCATCCGCTGAGCAGCGCACCGAGCACCATCAGCAGCCCGCCGCCCCATACCCAACGCACACCGCTTTGCACGTATAAACGCATGGCGTAGCGGTCCGGTCCGGTTTTTTCGCCTATCACCGCATACCAGTCATGCAGCAGATTCCAGCGGATACCCGGCTCCATCATTTGCTGGCGACGAGCAGCATAGAAACGCCTCTCCGGTTGCAGGCTGCCGATACGCTTTTCATTCTGCCACAGCGTAATTAGCGCTTTCTCGCTGGTGTAGTTTCCTTTTGCTTCCAGATCGAGGCGTTCAAAACGGAAAATATAGCCCGCCAGTTCCACCTGCTGCCCCGGACTCAGATTCAGGCTAACTTCCTGACGGCTCCCGCTGGAAAAAACAATCCCGGCGGCAAAAACCAGTACACCGGCATGCGCGAGCAGCGCCGGAAGCTGGCTTCGCAGCGAGGCTTTCCGGCTTCTGATCGTCGCCAGCACGATAACCACCAGCATCAGCAGGCCAAACGGCAGCGTCGCGCGGTTAAAGTATGGCGCGCCAACGGAAAGTCGTCCCCAGCCAAACAGGCCGTAGATCATTGGGTACAGCGTGCCAATCAGCACGATCAGCAGCACCGCGCAAAAGAGCAGCAGCGCGACCAGAATCAACATCTCACGCGACCAGCCGCCAAAACGCGCCGTCTGGCGAACATCACGCGCCCGCCAGGCGTACAGCCCGAGCGACGCCAGGCTTAACACGGTAAACAGCGCGAACAGCGGCGCAGCACGGACGTTATCCAGTGCGAAGGCATGCACAGAAACCAGAATGCCGGAACGTACAATCAGCGTGCCCAGCAGCGATAGAATCAGCGTGACAATCGCCAGCAGCAGCAACCAGTGTTGGAAGCCTCCGCGCCGGCGCGAGACGTACAGGCTATGCAGTAGCGCACTGGCGGAAAGCCAGGGTAATAAGGAGGCATTTTCTACCGGATCCCAGAACCACCAGCCGCCCCAGCCCAGTTCACAGTACGCCCACCAGGAACCGAGGATGATCCCCAGCGTCAGGGCGCACCAGCCGGGCAGCGCCCAGCGCCAGCACACCCATGCGGTCTGTGCGTTAAAACCGCCGCGCAGCAGCGAGGCCAGCGCCACACCGGCCGCCACCATCAGGCCACCGTAGCCCAGATACAGCAACGGCGGATGCAGGATTAACCCGAGATGTTGCAGCATCGGGTTCAGGTCACGCCCTTCAATCGCTGGTGGGAAGATACGGACAAACGGATCGGACCACACCACCACGAACAGCAGCAGTGAGGCCGTCATCATAGACAGGACGCTTAATGTCAGCGGAAACAACGCGTCCGCCTCGCGACAAGAACGCCAGGCGAACAGCGCGCTCCAGGCGGAAAGAAACAGCACCCACAGCAGCAGCGACCCTTCATGACCGCCCCACACCGCCGCCAGCTTTAACCCCCACGGCAGCAGGCTATAGCTGTGCTGAGCAACATACACAACGGAGAAGTCGCTGGTCAGGAAACAGAACACCAGAATGGCAAAAGCCAGCAGCAACAGCGCAAACTGCGTCCACACGCCAGCACAGGCCAGGCGCATAACACCCTGCCAGCGCTGGCGGACACCCGCCAACACGGCAAGCGGGGTCAACACGTTGACCCCGAGACTTAACAGCAATGCCAGAAAACCGGCTTCAGGAAGGAGTACGTCCAGAAATCACCTTACGCAACGGTTAGCTGACCCGCATAGAGAATAAAAAAGCGCAGCAGCAGCACGCCGGTCAGGCTCGCACCGCACACTGCCAGCACGCCGTGAAACGTCGAGATGCGATTAGCCCACGGTTTTAGCAGCATCGGCAGGATCAGACCCAACCCAGCCACGCCCAGCCAGAACCACCAGGTCCAGAAGCCGCCGCCCAGCGCCGCAGCCAGCGCGCGCATTTTGCCGTCATCGCCCAACGCCAGCCCGACGAAGAACGCCGCCAGCAGGAAGATTTCCAGCCACACCACCGGGGTTTCCATGTGGTGTACAAAGTGCGCCTCGGTGCTATGCGGGTTACTGCGATGACGCAGCGCCATAGCGATCAGCGCCACCGCCGCACCGGAGGAGATCCCGGAGAACAGGAACAGCACCGGCAGGATCGGGTTATTCAGGAACGGATAGGATTTCAGTGCCGACAGCAGGAATCCGGTGTAGGCCCCGAGCAGAACCGCCAGCACCAGCATCAGCGTCTCCAACGCGCGATGGAACGGCGTGATTAGCGTCAGCAATTTTGGCACGATCGTCAGTCGCGGCACGAACCGCTGTTGCAGGGCAATCACCTCTTTTTCAAAGATTTTTGCCAGCCACAGCACCAGTACCACCATATACACCTGGAACAGCATGACCCCCATCGACATCACCGAGGTGAAGCTGTAGTGGAACATCAGTTTCCAGAAGGTCCATGGACGCGTCAGGTGAAAGACCAGGATCAGCAGGCCGAGAATAATCGCCCCCGGACCAAGTACCAGCGTGGTGCGCAGTAACGTGCTGTCTGAACCGCCCGCTTCCGGGTGCAGCCGTCGTAATAATACCGCCAGCGTCACCAGTCCGGCGGAAATACCGATCAGGAACAGATAGATGGCAATGGGCCAGTCCCACACCAGTGATTCAAAATGGAATGCAGAAGCGGGTGTCATTGGCTCACCTCCCCATATTTAAAGGGAACGCGGTAGACCTTCGGTTTAGTGCCCAGCGCCAGCTTGTAACGGTAGGTATTTTTCTGGTGCAACAGACGAGAGATCTCACTGTTGGGATCGTCAAGGTTACCAAACGTCAGCGCTTTTGTCGGACATGACTCAACGCAGGCAGGCTGTTTGCCCGCTTTCAGGTTGGTTTTACGGCAGAAGTCGCACTTATCCGCCGTCTTGTTGACCGGATGAATAAAGCGCACGCGATACGGACAGGCGGCGATGCAATACTGGCAGCCGACGCACAGATCCGGGTTCACATCCACAATGCCGCTGGCGGCATCGCGATACGATGCCCCCGTTGGGCAGACATCAACGCAGGGCGCATGATCGCAGTGCTGGCACGAGTGGCGGAAGAAACGGTACTTCACATCAGGAAACGTCCCCAGCGGCTCGCTACGAATAATCGTCAGACGTGACACGCCTTCCGGCACATTATTGACTTCCCGACAGGCGTCCATACAGGCGGTGCAGCCGATGCATAATGACTCATCATGTACCATGCCGTAACGTACGCCATTGATGTTTAACGTCTTCGCCACGACGCGCCCCGCCGTCCCGCTCACTGCCACCAGCGCGCCGACGTCGGTGATAAACTGGCGACGAGAGCAACTCATGGATGCTCCTTAAGCAAGGGAATCGACGCCGGGTTAAAGTTCGGATTGTTACGCTGATCGCTGTGGCAATCGACGCAAATCTTAATCCGTCCTTTATCGCTCAGCGTCTGCATCGTGTCTTGCTTCGGATGCAGTGAGTGACAGCTGGCACACGCTACTTTGGTCACGTGAACATCGTGAGGCCAGAACGCTTTTTGCAACTGCTCAGGCAGGTGACAGGACATACAGACGCTGTTCTGCTGCTCCACATTGTACATCGGCTCGTTAAAGCGCATCACATCCTTCACCCCTTCGCGGTGGTTCGGTGACGGCTGGCCGTGACAGTTAGTGCAGGTGACCGGCAGTTTATTGTTCGGGTTGATGACTTCTGCATGTTTACCATGCATGCCTTCGGTGTCTGGCTTGTGACAATCCAGACAGGCAGCATCCGGGCTACGCTGTTGGGTAACCGTCCAGCGTTGGTCCGATTCCTGTGGCGTGGGTGTGGCGGCGTTCCCGCACAGGCTCCAGAACAGGCCTGACGCCAGCACCCCAGCAGTTAATAACGAACGTAATACGCTCATATTCACTCCGTTGAGTTATCCGCCCCTTGCGAGGCGGAATGGGGTTATTGGCTTAACAGACCGTTTTTACGCGCCTGGTCTTCCCATTGCGGAATCACCGTTTTGATGAAGTCCTGCTTCTCAGCATTGATTTGCTCCATGTTCAAACCGATCGCCTTCTGGGCTTTCTCTTTGGTAGAGATATCCGGCAGCGGGATTTCATGCGTAATGCCTTTGGTCGCCAGCAGACGGACCAGTTTGGTACGCGCATCGGCGGCTTTATCCATCGCGCTACCCAACATGCGCAGACCTTCTTCCGGCGCATGCATGTGAATACCGTGAGAAGCGATTGACAGATCCCAGCGCCATTGCGCGTGGCGAATGTCTTCCAGAATCGGCTTCATTTCGGCTTCCGTTGCGCCCGCATCCCATGCTGCTTTCGCTTCGAAGTGGGCATGTACCAGCTGATCTTCAACCTTGATTTTCAGGTCATGAATCGCTTGTTTACGCTCAGCGACCACTTTTTGCAGGGACGCTTTGTCCTGGGTGTGGCAGTTGGCGCAGGTCTGAGGGAAGTTATCGAATGGGTTACCAATTTTATGGTCGGTGTAGATCTTGCCTTCGGCGTTTTGCACTTTCGGCATGTGACAGTCGATACAGGTCACGTTGTTTTTGCCGTGAATGCCCGCGCTCCAGGTTTCATATTCCGGGTGCTGCGCTTTCAGCATCGGCGTTTTAGATAAGGAGTTGGTCCAGTCAGAGAACGCAATGGTGTCGTAGTATTTCTCCATGTTCTCGACTTTCATGCCCTCGTCCCACGGGAACTTAACGGCTTTGTTTTTACCGTCGAAGTAGTACTCCACGTGGCACTGACCACAAACCATGGACTGCTGGTCAAAGCGACCGGCCTTATCAAACGGTTTGCCGATAGTTTCCATCGCGCGTTCCGCATAAGGGCGCGATAGCGTCAGTTCTGGCTTGCCTTTGGCAAAGTCTGGTGACGC
The DNA here is from genome assembly GCF_018342065.1 of Citrobacter sp. FP75. Lineage (GTDB taxonomy): Bacteria > Pseudomonadota > Gammaproteobacteria > Enterobacterales > Enterobacteriaceae > Citrobacter. The sequence goes on from NZ_JAFDOE010000009.1 coordinate 56,001, forward strand.
AGTGTTATGGCAATCGCCACAGCCTAAGTTGTTAACAATTTCCGGACCGCCACGCGCCCATTTGCCGTGGAAGTAGCCGTCTTCGCCATCTTTCTGGATCAGACGCGCCACGTCCGGGCTTTTACAGCTCCAGCAGGCCATTGGCAACGGGCCGTCTTCTGCGGTTTTTGGCGCGCCGGTACGTAAGGTTTCGCGTACGTCAGTGATGGCATACGCGTGTCCACGCGGTTTGTTGTAATCACGCGAGAAAGGATATCCCGCCCACAGAATCACCAGCCGCGGATCTTCTGCCAGCGCATCTTCGCGTGCGGACTGCTCCGACGTGGCTTTCCATGAGAGGTATTGATCGGGATGCTGAGGGGCGAAGGTTTCATTCTTCGCTTCAACGGTGACGGTTTTTGCGGGTACTGGGGTTTGTTCAGCGTGAACGGCAGAGATAAATAAAAACGGTAATATCAGGCTGAAAAAACGGAGTACGGGTGATTTTGTCCTTGCCATAGAGGGGGTCTCATCCAGATGACGCCATTGTCTGCAATGGCGATTCTTTTATTGTTTTCCATAACAGCAACCACACGCATACTGTCATGACATTGCTCCACCCTCTTTTTAACAAAAAACCACATTAAAAATGTTGTTTTTAATCAATTGTAAGTGCATGTAAAATACCACTTTAGAGTTATTAACCCCCTCCAGGATCTCACTCTTTCGTCTATTCCTGCTACAGATCACCTTTTCAACAGCTTTCATATAACTGCATGTTATAGCGAGATTTAATCAATTTTTGCTAGCACCCTTCAAAAATCAGTTTGCCGCTAATTTGCACAATTCGGTTATTGCGTGATCTGCCGCTCAAATCCCAAACAAAACTCTTAAAGGCCCTACATTTAACTTTTTCGCGACATATTATTAACATCCTACAAGGAGAACAAAAGCCATGAGCCAAATACATAAACACGCCATTCCCGCAAATATTGCGGATCGTTGCCTGATAAATCCGGAGCAGTACGACGCGAAATACCAGCAGTCTATTACCGACCCCGACACATTTTGGGGCGAACAGGGAAAAATTCTTGATTGGATCAAACCGTACAGCCAGGTGAAAAACACCTCTTTTGCCCCCGGCAACGTGTCCATTAAATGGTACGAAGACGGCACGCTGAACCTGGCGGCTAACTGTCTTGATCGCCATCTGCGGGAAAACGGCGATCGCACCGCCATCATTTGGGAAGGCGATGACGCCACCCAGAGCAAACATATTACCTATCGCGAACTGCATCGCGACGTTTGCCGTTTTGCCAATACCTTGCTGGAGTTAGGCATTAAAAAAGGCGATGTGGTGGCGATCTATATGCCAATGGTACCGGAGGCCGCGGTGGCCATGCTGGCTTGCGCCCGTATTGGCGCAGTGCATTCGGTCATCTTCGGCGGATTCTCCCCGGAAGCCGTTGCCGGGCGCATCATCGATTCCAACTCGCGCCTGGTGATCACCGCTGACGAAGGCGTGCGTGCTGGACGCGGCATCCCACTGAAAAAGAACGTGGATGATGCACTGAAAAACCCGAACGTGAAGACCGTTGAGCACGTGGTGGTTCTCAAACGTACCGGCGGAAAAACGGACTGGCAGGAAGGCCGCGACCTGTGGTGGTCCGATCTTATTGAGAAAGCCAGCCCTGAGCATCAGCCGGAAGAAATGAACGCGGAAGATCCGCTGTTTATTCTGTATACCTCCGGTTCAACCGGTAAACCAAAAGGCGTGCTGCACACCACCGGTGGGTATCTGGTTTATGCCGCAACCACCTTTAAGTATGTGTTTGATTATCATCAGGGTGATATCTACTGGTGTACCGCTGACGTGGGTTGGGTAACCGGACACAGCTACCTGCTGTACGGTCCGCTGGCCTGCGGCGCTACTACGCTAATGTTTGAAGGCGTACCCAACTGGCCAACACCGGCGCGTATGTCGCAGGTCGTTGATAAGCATCAGGTCAATATTCTCTACACCGCGCCAACCGCGATCCGCGCCCTGATGGCGGAAGGCGATAAAGCGATTGAAGGCACCGATCGTTCGTCTCTGCGCATTCTGGGTTCCGTTGGCGAGCCAATCAACCCGGAAGCGTGGGAGTGGTACTGGAAGAAGATCGGCAACGAAAAATGCCCGGTGGTCGACACCTGGTGGCAGACCGAAACCGGGGGCTTCATGATCACCCCGCTGCCGGGCGCCACCGAACTGAAAGCCGGTTCCGCAACACGTCCGTTCTTTGGCGTGCAGCCCGCAATCGTCGACAATGAAGGTAATCCTCTGGAAGGCGCGACCGAAGGCAATCTGGTGATTACCAATTCCTGGCCGGGTCAGGCGAGAACCCTGTTTGGCGATCACGATCGCTTTGAACAAACCTACTTCTCCACCTTCAAAAATATGTACTTCAGCGGCGACGGCGCACGCCGTGACGAAGACGGTTATTACTGGATCACCGGACGCGTGGACGACGTGCTGAACGTTTCGGGTCACCGTCTGGGAACAGCAGAAATCGAGTCGGCGCTGGTGTCGCATCCGAAGATTGCCGAAGCCGCGGTGGTGGGTATTCCACATAATATTAAAGGCCAGGCCATCTATGCCTACGTCACATTGAACCACGGAGAAGAACCGACACCTGAGCTGTACGCCGAAGTTCGCAACTGGGTACGTAAAGAAATTGGTCCGCTGGCAACACCAGACGTGCTGCACTGGACCGACTCACTGCCAAAAACCCGCTCCGGCAAAATTATGCGCCGTATTCTGCGCAAAATTGCGGCCGGCGATACCAGCAATCTGGGCGATACCTCGACCCTCGCCGATCCTGGCGTGGTAGAGAAACTGCTCGAAGAGAAGCAGGCTATCGCAATGCCATCATAACGATAACCATGAAATGCCCGATAGCGCGCTGCTTATCGGGCCTACAACCTCACCCCTGCCCTTTCTCAAAATGGGAGAGGGAAAATATATAAAAAACCTCCCCAAAGGATTTCGCGTTGCAGGAAGGCGGCAAGCGAGCACATCCCCAGGAGCATAGTTCACTATGTGACTGGGGTGGGCGAGTGCGGCCAACACACCTGCGGCGTGAAAGACGAAGGGGCCTCTGGAGACTCTGTGATGAATGACAATATTTATCAGCGGATAGAAGACAGTGCGCGTTTCAGGGAATTAGTTGAAAAAAGGCAACGGTTTGCCGCTGTTCTGTCCATCATCATGCTGGTGGTTTATATCAGCTTTATTTTACTAATTGCCTTTGCGCCTGGCTGGCTGGGGACGCCGCTGCATGCGGGAACCAGCGTCACCCGGGGTATTCCGATTGGGGTGGGTGTGATCCTTATCTCCTTCATTCTGACCGGGATCTACATCTGGCGGGCAAACGGTGAATTCGATCGTCTTAACAATGCGGTTCTGCACGAGGTTAAAGCATCATGAAGAGAGTCCTGACGGCGCTTGCCGCCACGCTGCCCTTCGCCGCAAACGCGGCGGATGCTATTAGCGGTGCAGTCCAACGCCAGCCAACCAACTGGCAGGCGATTGTCATGTTCCTGATTTTCGTCATCTTTACGCTCGGTATTACCTACTGGGCATCCAAGCGCGTGCGTTCACGTAACGACTATTACACCGCCGGCGGCAACATCACCGGCTTCCAGAACGGACTGGCGATCGCGGGCGACTATATGTCGGCGGCATCGTTCCTCGGGATTTCCGCGCTGGTATTCACTTCCGGTTATGACGGACTGATTTACTCGCTCGGCTTCCTGGTCGGCTGGCCGATTATCCTGTTCCTGATCGCCGAACGTCTGCGTAACCTCGGTCGTTATACCTTTGCCGACGTTGCCTCTTACCGTCTGAAACAGGGTCCAATCCGTATTCTGTCAGCTTGCGGTTCGCTGGTGGTGGTTGCGCTGTACCTGATTGCCCAGATGGTCGGTGCCGGTAAGCTTATCCAGCTACTGTTCGGTCTGAATTATCACATTGCCGTGGTACTGGTGGGTGTGCTGATGATGATGTACGTGCTGTTCGGCGGCATGCTGGCAACCACGTGGGTGCAAATCATCAAAGCCGTACTGTTGCTGTTCGGTGCCAGCTTTATGGCCTTCATGGTGATGAAGCACGTTGGCTTCAGCTTCAACAACCTGTTCACCGAAGCGATGGCGGTACACCCGAAAGGCTCTGCAATTATGAGTCCGGGCGGATTGGTGAAAGATCCAATATCAGCGCTGTCGTTAGGCCTCGGATTGATGTTCGGTACGGCAGGTCTGCCGCATATTCTGATGCGTTTCTTCACGGTTAGCGATGCCCGCGAAGCGCGTAAGAGCGTGTTCTACGCCACCGGCTTTATGGGTTATTTCTACATCCTGACCTTTATCATCGGCTTTGGCGCGATCATGCTGGTCGGTGCTAACCCGGCGTACAAAGACGCCGCTGGCCAGCTTATCGGCGGTAACAACATGGCTGCAGTGCATCTGGCCAACGCGGTGGGCGGTAACCTGTTCCTCGGCTTTATTTCGGCAGTAGCATTCGCCACCATTCTGGCGGTCGTTGCCGGTCTGACGCTGGCGGGCGCATCGGCGGTATCTCACGACCTGTACGCCAACGTGTTCCGCAAAGGTGCTACCGAGCGTGAAGAACTGCGCGTGTCGAAAATCACCGTGCTGGTACTGGGCGTGATTGCCATCCTGCTCGGCGTGATGTTTGAAAACCAGAACATCGCCTTTATGGTGGGCCTGGCGTTCGCCATTGCCGCAAGCTGCAACTTCCCGATCATCCTGCTTTCCATGTACTGGTCGCGTTTGACCACGCGTGGCGCAATGTTGGGTGGCTGGTTAGGTCTGATAACGGCGGTGGTATTGATGGTGCTTGGCCCAACGATTTGGGTGCAAATCCTCGGCCACGAAAAAGCCATTTTCCCGTATGAATATCCGGCGCTGTTCTCCATCAGCGTGGCGTTCCTCGGTATCTGGTTCTTCTCTGCCACCGATAACTCCGCAGAAGGCAATCGCGAGCGTGAGCAGTTCCGTGCTCAGTTCATCCGTTCCCAGACCGGGTACGGCGTAGAACAAGGTCGCGCACACTAATCTCCCTTCACCTCCGGCTCTCGGGCCGGAGGGTTCCCCCCCGTTCTCAGAACATCAGCCTCGCGACCAGCGGTGCCACCAGCACCATCACCACGCCGGAGAGCATCATCACCAGGCTGGCTATCACCCCTTCCTGCTGGCCAAGCTCATAGGAACGTGCAGTGCCTGCGCCGTGCGACGCCGCACCAAACCCGGCCCCTTTCGCCATACCTTCGCGGATGGAAAGACGCAAAAATAGCATGTCGCCAACCGCCATACCGAACACGCCCGTGATCACCACAAATAGCGCGACCAGATCCGGCTGTCCGCCCAGCGGCTCTGCCGCTGCCAGCGCAAATGGCGTGGTCACGGAACGCACCGCCAGACTGCGCTGGATCTCATCAGGTAACATAAACAGACGCGCCAGCCATACCGAACTGGTGACAGCCACCAGCGTTGCCGTCACCACGCCCGCCGTCAGCGACATCCAGTGGCGCTTAATCACCGCGAGATTATCGTAAACCGGCACGGCAAAAGCGATGGTCGCCGGGCCCAGCAGCCACATCAGCCAGTGCGATTCACCAATATAGTTTTGCCAGGAGATATGCCCGAACACCAGCATCAGCACCAGCAGCGCCGGCGTGAGGACCAGCGGCATCAGCGGCAATTTACGAAAACGACGATACAGGCGTTTGTTGGCAAAATAGATACCCAATGTAATCACCAGACACAGCACGCTTAACTGGAAATTACTCACGGTTTAACCTGCTCATTTCATAGCGATACACTTTATCGACCACCCACGCCGTTGCGCCGAGCACCATCAGCGTACTGATCGCAATAACGGCAAAAATACGCCAGCCATCCACCAGCAGCAGGTGCGTATAATTCACCACCGCGACCACCGCCGGGACAAAAAACAGCAGCATTTCAGCCAGCAACCAGCGGGCGCCTGCGCGTATCCAGCTAAGCGGGATCACGCGGCACACAATCAGCGCCAGCATCAGTACCATCCCGACCAGATTGGCGGGAAGCGGCAAATGCAGCCAGGAGACGAGATATTGGGCAAAAACAAATAAACCTGCGTACAACAGAACCTGAACGGGGATCTGGAGTCGATGAATAACGGCAGGCGTCACGCGGCTTATCGCCACAGCCATGAGGGAGTGTCCGTAAAAAATAGAGAGCGCCAGTATAGAGACCCACCTCCCTGGACTGAAATGAATTAAACTCATTGCAGGCATAGTCTTAAGGAATAATCATGGATATCAGAACGCTGCGATATTTTGTTGAGGTGGTTCGCCAGCAGAGTTTTACCCGCGCGGCGGAGAAGCTTTTTGTCACCCAGCCCACTATCAGCAAAATGTTGAAGAACCTTGAAGACGAGCTGAACTGTACGCTGTTAATTCGTGACGGACGGCGATTGTTGTTGACCGACACCGGGCGAATCGTCTTCGAACGCGGCCTGGCGATCCTCGCCGAATTCCGCCAGCTTGAAGCGGAACTCAGCGATATTAACCATCTCAATAAAGGGATCCTGCGGCTCGGTATTCCCCCGATGGTCGGCATGTTAATGGCCGGGCCCATCAGCCTGTTTCGCCAGCGTTATCCCGGCGTTGAGCTGAAAATAGCAGAATTTGGCGGCTTAACCGTTCAGCAAGCGGTGATGAACGGCGATCTGGATGTGGCAATGACGGCGCTGCCGGTTGAAGAAGAGAGCGGGTTGGCAACGTTACCGCTTTTCAGTCATCCGCTCTGCGTGCTGGTCCCGCGCTCCGGTCAGTGGACAACGTGTGAATCCATTTCCCCCGAAGCGCTGGCGGAGCACCCGCTGCTTATATACAACGAAGATTTTGCCCTGAGCCGTCAGCTACTGGAGTTGTTTAGCCAGCACAACGTCAAGCCGCGCATTGCAGTCCGCAGCGGGCAGTGGGATTTCCTGGCTGCGATGGTGCAGGCCGGGGTCGGGATCGCCATTTTACCGGAACCGATTTGCCAAAGGCTGGATAAGCAAACCCTGCGCTGGATCCCGCTGGAGAGTCATTTACGCTGGCAGTTGGGTATGATCTGGCGCGAAGGTGTTTATCTTTCTCACAGCGCCCATGCGTGGCTGAAATGCTGCGAAGGTTTTTGGTTAACGCAGGAGTCGTAAGTGCCGGATGCGGGGTAACCGCCATCCGGCACAACCGTTTATTGGTTCTCGATCAATAACGCTTCCAGCAAATCCAGATCGTGCAGCAGTTTCTGCAGCGTTTCATTGCTGATTTCGCGCGTGGCGCGCAGGTGATAAAGCTCCGCACGTTCTGAGCGCAGCGCGGCCAGACGAAAACGTCGTTCGAGGTTTTCTTCCTGCATGGAGCTTTCTACATCGTTTCGCCCATCGGCACGACGACGCAGATTACCAATCACGCGCGAACTCACCTCGGTTAGAAGCTGATTATCAATATTCTCTTCGCTGTCCGCAGCCAGACGTTCTTCCATTTTCTGGATGGCGACAATCGCCACTTCCGCCGTTGCGGCGCGGGCAATGCGAATCTCTTTTTGCTGCTGCGAGTGATCCGCCACTTCCAGATGCTGCAGCAGAATCGGCAGCATCACCACGCCAACAAACAGCGAGAACAGAATCACACCGGCGGCGAGGAAGATCAGCTCATAACGTGCCGGGAAGCCGCTGCCGTCCGGCAACAATAGCGGAATGGAGAGCACACCAGCCAGCGTGATGGCCCCGCGCACGCCAGCAAAGGATGCGATCAGGATTTCACGCGTGGTCCAGGAGCCAAACTCCATTGGTTTTTTCTTCAGAAAACGCATGCTGAAGTTTTTCATGGTCCACAGCCAGCCAAAACGCACCAGCATCAGCGCCACGTAAATCAATACGATATCGGTAAACAGCATCCAGATTTCGACATTCGGATCGGCTTCTGCCGCCGCCAGCGAAGACTCCAGAATCCCCGGTAACTGTAGCCCTAACAGCAGGAAGACCATGCCGTTAAACACAAACTCGAGCATGGCCCAGGTGCTGTTCGCACGTAAACGCATCGCCAGCGGTGCGCGACGCATCACGCCGGAACGGGTGATTGTCATCCCGGCAGCCACCGCCGCGAGGATCCCGGAAACACCAATGTGTTCCGCAATCAGATATGAGGCAAACGGCAGCAGGAACAGCAGGACGATTTGCGTCGCAGGCTCGTCACCACCCCAGCGGCTGAGAAAACGCAGGGAGCGACCGTACAGCCAGCTGACCACAAAACCCGCCAGGATCCCGCCAATCGCCACCTTAAAGAATTCAACCGTCGCGCCGCCGACGGTAAACACCATCGTCCCCATCGCCACGGCGACAGCAAACTTGAGTGAAACCAGGCCAGAGGCGTCGTTCATTAACGCTTCGCCCTGCAGGATGCCCATGATTTTCTTCGGTATGCGTCCTTCACCAACGATGCCGGAAAGCGCAACGGCATCGGTGGGTGACAGCACGGCTGCCAGCGCAAAAGCTGGGATCAGTGGAATCCCCGGCACCAGCCAGTAAATCATAAAGCCAATTCCGACCACCGTGACCAGCACGAGCGCCAGCGCAAGGCCGAAAATCTCTCGCCCGTGCTCAAGAAACTCACGCGTTGGCGTCTTCCAGCCATCGGCAAACAGCAGCGGCGGGATGAACAGAACCAGAAAAAGTTCGGGGTCGAATTCCACATGCAAACCAAACGTCGGCCACGCCAGCAAGGCGCCGATGGCGATCTGCATAAGGGGTAAAGGGAGTTGGAAGGGCAATACGCGAGTAAATACCCCCGACAGCGAGACCACAAGGGTCATGATGAGTATGGTAAAAAAGATTTCCATGCGTTCCCTGTTTGCGATGTTTCTTATGATATGTGACGAGAGGCGTCGTGCCTCAATTCTATCTTCTTCAGAGTAACGCAAAAGACAACGGGATGTGTTCTGAAAATAAAAACGGGCGGCAAAAGCCACCCGTTTTTAGGATCGTCATCAAATCAGAATCAGATTGCCCAGCCGCCTGCATAGAAGGCTACCAGCGCGATGGAAATGACCACGGTACCGATATTCAGTTTGCGCCATTCACCGGAAACAATGCGTCCAATCACCAGCGTGGCAAAGCCGATCATAATGCCGGTCACGATGTTACAGGTCAGCACGATGAACACGGCGGTCACCAGACCCGCCATCGCATCCACAAAGTCTGCAAAGTCGATTTTCGCCACATTGCTCAGCATCAGCAGACCGACATACATCAGCGCCGGTGCAGTTGCGTAGGCAGGAACCAGATAAGAGAGTGGAGAGAGGAACAGGATCAGCAGGAACAGAACGCCGACGGTGATCGCCGTCAGACCGGTTTTACCGCCCGCTGCCGTACCCGCCGCGGACTCAATGTAAACCGCTGCAGGGGCCGCGCCCACCAGACCAGAGAACACGCTGCTCAGGGAGTCGGTGGTCAGCGCTTTGCCGCCATCAATAATCTGTCCGTCTTTATCCAGCAGGTTCGCCTGTCCAGCCACAGCACGTATCGTTCCGGTCGCATCGAAGACGGCGGTCATGACCAGCGCCAGCACGCTCGGCAGAACGACAGGATTCAGTGCGCCCATAATATCCAGGCTGCCAATCAGGGAATTACCTTCCGCATCGCTCAGAGAAGGCATGGCAAAAATACCGGAAAAATGTACGGTAGGGTCGAAAATCAGGCCAACAACGGAAATACCGATAATGGTCAGCAGGATACCGCCCGGAACTTTCAGTTTTTCGAGGCCGATAATGACCGCCAGGCCAATCAGCGACATAATCACCGGGAAGGTATCGAAATCACCCAGGGCAACCGGCAGGCCGTCCAGCGGGTTCTTAATCACCAGGCCAACGCCGTTTGCCGCAATCAGCAGCAGGAACAGACCGATACCAATCCCCGTGCCGTGCGCAACACCCTGCGGCAGGTTGCGCAGGATCCAGCTACGGATACCGGTCGCGGAAATAATGGTAAACAGGACGCCCATCAGGAACACCGCGCCCAACGCAACAGGCACGCTAATATGCTGCCCCAGCACCAGACTAAATGCGGTAAACGCCGTCAGAGAGATAGCGCAACCAATCGCCAGCGGCAGGTTGGCCCACAGGCCCATCACAATAGAACCCACACCGGCTACCAGGCAGGTCGCCACGAATACGGCCGCAGGCGGGAATCCGGCTTTACCCAGCATCCCTGGGACCACGATAACGGAGTAAACCATTGCCAGGAACGTCGTTAATCCGGCAACGACTTCCTGACGGACGGTACTGCCACGGAGCGAAATTTTAAACCAGGCGTCGAGTGAACCGCCGGTACGCGCTGAAGGCGTAGACATAGAAAACATCCCCTGAGAGTTTATTTTTCGTCAATATGCGTGATGGACAATCCACTGCCTGCTAAACGTTTTCTCCATGTGCCAGGTTTGCGTCAAAAGGGGTGTCGCAAAAAAGCAAACGTTTAGCTTCGCGCATAAAAAACGGGTGGTAAAAAAAAGCAAACGATTATCCTGCGATCATACGGCGGTTTTCAACAGAACTTTGCCGCTTTTTATGCTTTTCTTCTTATAGCGCACAAGAAATAAGCGACCGATGCGCAAACGTTATCGTTAATGCGCAATCTGGCAACAAATTTCTCTTTGTTATTGCAACATCCGCGATTATTTCACCCACAAAGTCGCGCAGAAAAATAGGTGAAGATGCTGGGAAAATTTCGGCTAAAAAATCATCAATTGACTGGCAATTGTCCTGGGGTGACTTACAATTACTTTATCAACACAGACCGGAACCTCCACTAAGTGCTCGATGAGGGGTGTTGATGTCGGGGGAAACCCTCCCGTGAGCCAGCGGGATAGAGTGAAAGACAAAGACCGGAACCAAACTAAAGCGCCCTCCTGTGGCGCTTTAGTTTTAATCATCTTCCAGCAATCGTGCGCCCGTCCCCTGCTCGCCAAGCTGATCGCCCGGGTTACGCAACGGGCAATCACTGCGCGACAAACAACCGCAGCCGATACAGCCATCCAGCTCATCGCGTAACGCCACCAGAGTGTGAATGCGTCGATCAAGCTCTTCACGCCACTGCGAAGAAAGCTGCCTCCACTCTTTCGCACTGAGCGAGTGGCCTTCAGGTAACACACCCAACGCATCACCAATTGTCGCCAGCGGAATACCAATCCGTTGAGCAATCTTAATAATGGCCACATAACGCAGCACATCACGTTTATAACGACGCTGATTACCGCCGTTGCGCATGCTGCTGATTAGCCCTTTGCTTTCATAGAAATGCAGGGTCGATACCGCCACGCCGCTACGCTTTGCGACTTCACCGGGGGTGAGCAGCGCTTTAATACGGGGTAATTTATTTTCCATAAATTGCTTTACCTCAAGTTAACTTGAGGAATTATACTCGCCCACAGACAAAACGACGAATCGAATACTGAGAAAGAGGCTGCCATATGTCCCATCAGCAGATTATTCAGACACTTATTGAATGGATTGATGAACATATCGACCAACCGCTGAATATTGAAGCGGTCGCGAAAAAATCAGGTTATTCAAAATGGTATTTACAGAGAATGTTCCGTACAGTGACGCGCCAGACCTTGGGTGACTATATCCGTCAACGTCGACTGCTGCTGGCCGCCGTTGAGTTACGCAATACCGAGCGGCCTATTTTTGATATTGCGATGGATCTCGGCTATGTATCGCAACAAACATTCTCGCGCGTGTTCCGCCGCGAGTTTGATCGCACACCCAGCGACTATCGCCACCGGCTGTAGGATTATTGCCCGCTCTGCGTCAGTATGGCGGGCGACCGCTGGATCCAGTGCATGAACTCCTGCGGCGGCAATGCCTTCGCAAAATACCACCCCTGACAGTACTGTACGCCACGCTCAAGCAGCCAGCTGATTTGCTCAGCCGTTTCTACCCCTTCTGCAATCGTCTTCAGCTGTAAACTTTGCGCCATTTCGATGATATGTTCAGCAATCATGTGGCTGGTGCTGTTGGTGGCCAGCGTGCTGATAAACGATTTATCTATCTTCAGAATATCCACGTTCAACGAAGACAAATTGTGCAGATTGGAATATCCGGTACCAAAATCATCAAACGCGACTTCATAACCCGCCTGACGAAATTCCTGAATAACTGGGGTCATTTTCTGCAAATCAATAAACCCGCGTTCGGTTACCTCAACCTTAATTTGCTGTGAACGGACGGAGTAATCACGTGATTTCTCAGCAATCAGCGCAATCAGTCGGGACGAATGAAAATCAGAGGCAGAGAGATTCATTGAGATATAAAGCTGAGGGTGTGCCGACAGAAAATAGCCCAAATCGTTGAACACTTCTTCAACCACGTAATCCGTTACCTTCTCAATCATCCCTTCCTTCTCGGCCAGCGGAATAAATTCCGTCGGCCCCATGACCTCGCCTTTACAACCGGGCCAACGCAGCAGTGCCTCGGCCCCGACGCATTTTCCATTTTTGATATCAATGATCGGCTGGTAATGCAGGCAAAGCTGGCGTTTTTTGATCGCGCGTTTTAGCAGGCGGCGAGGAGAATAGTATTGTTGGCGTGTGCGCCACCACATGAGCAGTATCAGGATGCTACTGATCACGCCAAAGGGGAGCGTCAACGTGGCTTCATGATAGAAATTCTGATTTACGCGATCGCCCGTGGTCGAGACAATAATCGCAATCGGCCGCTTTTCTGAATGAACGATGGTATAAAAGCGATCGTTTTGCTGGAACGTAGAGGCTTCGCCGCGTACCAGCGGCAATAACTGCGCTACATTTGCCCCTTCGCTGGCAGAGAAAAAGCTATCCGTTACCGTATCGTAAACGCCCCAAGCCAGACCTGGGTCATCAGACATGACCTCACTGTAGGATAATGGGTTGATGACGACAACGTAGTTTCCTCTTTGCATATACGTCATTTTGTAGCCAGAAAAAAACGGCGTATCGCGATAGTAATAAATGGAGATGTCCGGCGTACGCTTATAGTCAGCCGTGGGCATAATATATGAGGCTGACGGCGCCATCGATGTAGAGCACAAAAAATGATCAGCCTGCGCATAAATGAGCTCGCTGATATATAAACGCCCACGAATAATATTCAGCATGTTTTTCTGATGCGCCGGGGTACACATCTTCCCTTGATACAGCTGCGCCATATCGCGTGCTAAATCGGCTTGCTGGATCACCAGTTCCGTTTTATTTAGGACCAATTGAGCAAAAGTGCGGAGTTGATGGCGAGTTTCGGACATCGCCCTGACGTGAGCAAACCATAATGCCAGCACCACGGGGAGCAATACCACCGTGAACGTTCCTAGGATTCTCAGCGTCTTACGTCGCGCACTGTGAGTCATGTCAGCCCTATTTCCCTGTATCGTATATGCCATTACCCATCAAGGCAGGATGCTATAAACGCCGGCTAGTTAAGTTGCATGAATCTATCAACATTAGCAACTGCCGTCTCTATGTAAAAGTCTGATAATAGCGGATGATGATATTCTTTTTCCGTAAGGCAAACTTAAAGTTAAGCTTATTTTAAAATAGCACACTGTAAAAATCGTAATGTTTTATCCGCGTGATACTGGTTGCGTATAAAAAACACATTAAAATTCTTAACGATTAATTTCGGTTAAAGGTAACAGGCAGTATAAATACATCTTTAATGGTTAATTACTTATTATCTATTCCCCCCACTTAATAACCATATACTAAATAGGGTTATATTCCTGCAAAAAACATTCTCCGTCACTGGTGAACAAACAAACAGATGTGATATAGTTCACAAAAATCATGTAACAGAAACAGTGTTTCATTGATGTGCATGCCCGCCGATAGCCAGAGCGCCACACCTGTTGTGAACAACCCCGCGCTGTCCTGGGCATCAAGACTTTCTGAGGACGTTTTTCATGGCAACAATAACTACTGGCGTAGTTCTTCTGCGGTGGCAGCTGCTGAGTGCGGTGCTGATGTTTTTAGCCAGCACGCTCAATATCCGTTTTCGTAAATCAGATTATATTGGCCTGGCCGTCATTAGCAGCGGTTTGGGGCTGGTTTTTGCCTGCTGGTTTGCAACCGGATTGCTCGGCATCACCCTGATGGACGTATCCACTATCTGGAATAACATCCAATCCGTTATGGTAGAGGTCATGAGCCATACGCCGCCAGACTGGCCGATGGTACTGACCTGATAAAAAGAAAGCGTCTGACTAAACCCAGGCTTCGGTCGGACGCTTATTTTAGGTCAAATGGGCCCATTTAAGGCTCTGGACTACCACCCCATACGGAAACCCACGGTTTCTTCAAATACAAAAAACCCCATCGAAACGGGGTTTTTTCATCACTGCGACATCAATCGTTTAGCAACGATTAGAATGGGATATCGTCGTCAAAGTCCATCGGCGGTTCGTTAGACGGCGCTGCCGGAGCAGACTGCTGCGGACGAGACTGTGCGCCACCGCTAAACTGGTTGCCACCCTGCGGCTGCTGAGGCTGACCCCAACCACCCTGTTGACCGCCACCGGCATTACCACCCGCCGGTGCACCACCGCCCTGACGGCCACCCAGCATTTGCATGGTGCCGCCAACGTTAACAACAACTTCAGTGGTGTACTTCTCAACACCAGACTGGTCGGTCCATTTACGGGTACGCAGCTGACCTTCAATGTAGACCTGAGAACCTTTACGCAGATATTCGCTGGCCACTTCCGCCAGTTTGCCAAACAGCACAACGCGGTGCCATTCAGTCTGCTCTTTCATCTCACCGGTCGCTTTATCACGCCAGGATTCGGAAGTAGCCAGCGTAATGTTGGCAACTGCGCCACCATTCGGCATATAGCGTACTTCCGGGTCCTGGCCCAGATTACCGACGAGAATCACCTTGTTTACGCCTCTGCTGGCCATGATCGTGTCTCCTGAAAAACGTTTCTGAATAAGTGTAAGCGCGGGATTGTAGCATTTCCAATAGCGCTTTTACTACGTTGCGAGGCGGATTCCAGTAAACAACCTCAGCCAGACATTGTTGCACAGACACCTGCGTTTTGCATTCCAATACTGTATATCCATTCAGGTTGGGTTGTGTCATAATTAACCGTTTGTGATCGCCGGTAGCACCATGCAGCCAGGCAAAAAAGCGTTTAATCCGGGAAAGATGAATGGATAAGATCGAAGTTCGGGGCGCCCGCACCCATAATCTCAAAAACATCAACCTCGTCATCCCGCGCGACAAGCTAATTGTCGTCACCGGGCTTTCGGGCTCAGGCAAATCCTCGCTTGCTTTCGACACCTTGTATGCCGAAGGGCAGCGTCGTTACGTTGAATCGCTTTCCGCGTATGCTCGTCAGTTCCTGTCGCTGATGGAAAAACCGGATGTCGACCACATTGAGGGGCTGTCGCCAGCCATCTCCATTGAACAAAAATCGACATCTCATAACCCGCGATCCACGGTAGGTACGATTACCGAAATCCACGACTACCTGCGCCTGCTGTTTGCCCGCGTCGGTGAGCCGCGCTGTCCGGATCACGACGTACCGCTGGCGGCGCAGACCGTCAGTCAGATGGTGGACAACGTTCTGTCGCAGCCAGAAGGCAAGCGCCTGATGCTGCTGGCACCGGTGATTAAAGAGCGGAAAGGCGAACACACCAAAACGCTGGAGAATCTGGCAAGCCAGGGTTACATCCGCGCCCGTATTGACGGTGAAGTGTGCGACCTTTCCGATCCGCCCAAGCTGGAGCTGCAAAAGAAACACACCATTGAAGTGGTGATTGACCGCTTCAAAGTGCGCGACGATCTCTCCCAACGCCTGGCGGAGTCTTTTGAAACTGCACTGGAGCTTTCCGGTGGTACGGCGGTGGTTGCCGATATGGACAACCCGAAAGCGGAAGAGCTGCTGTTCTCCGCCAACTTTGCCTGCCCGATTTGCGGCTACAGCATGCGCGAACTGGAACCACGCCTGTTCTCGTTCAACAACCCGGCGGGCGCATGTCCAACCTGCGACGGCCTCGGCGTACAGCAGTATTTCGACCCTGACCGCGTGATCCAAAACCCGGAACTGTCGCTGGCCGGTGGCGCTATTCGTGGCTGGGATCGCCGTAACTTCTATTACTTCCAGATGCTTAAATCACTGGCGGAACACTATAAATTCGACGTCGAAGCCCCGTGGGCCAGCCTGAATCCTGCCGTGCATAAAGTGGTGCTGTACGGTTCCGGCAAAGAGAATATCGAATTCAAATACATGAACGATCGCGGCGATACGTCCGTACGTCGTCACCCGTTTGAAGGTGTGCTGCACAATATGGAACGCCGTTATAAAGAGACGGAATCCAGTGCGGTACGCGAAGAGTTATCTAAGTTCATCAGCAACCGACCATGCGCCAGCTGTGAAGGCACGCGCCTGCGTCGTGAAGCACGCCACGTGTTCGTGGAGAACACGCCGTTGCCCACCATTTCCGACATGAGCATCGGTCATGCGATGGATTTCTTCAACAATCTCAAACTTGCCGGTCAACGGGCGAAGATTGCGGAGAAAATCCTTAAAGAGATTGGCGACCGCCTCAAATTCCTGGTTAACGTCGGTCTGAATTACCTGACGCTGTCACGCTCCGCTGAAACGCTCTCCGGCGGTGAAGCCCAGCGTATTCGTCTGGCAAGCCAGATCGGTGCAGGCCTGGTCGGCGTCATGTACGTGCTGGATGAACCGTCTATCGGTCTGCACCAGCGCGACAACGAACGCCTGCTGGGCACGCTTATCCATCTGCGTAACCTGGGTAATACCGTGATTGTGGTCGAGCACGATGAAGATGCGATTCGCGCCGCTGACCACGTGATCGACATCGGTCCGGGCGCGGGTGTCCACGGTGGACAGGTGGTCGCGGAAGGCACGCTGGATGACATTATGGCGGTACCGGAATCGCTCACCGGTCAGTTCATGAGCGGCAAGCGCAAGATTGAAGTGCCTAAACAACGCGTGCCCGCTAATCCGGAAAAAGTGCTGAAACTCACCGGCGCGCGAGGCAATAACCTGAAAGAGGTCACCCTGACGCTGCCGGTTGGCCTGTTTACCTGTATTACCGGCGTATCCGGTTCCGGTAAATCGACGCTGATCAACGATACGCTGTTCCCAATTGCGCAGACGGCGCTGAACGGTGCGACACTGGCGGAACCTGCGCCGTATCGCGATGTTCAGGGTCTGGAACATTTCGACAAAGTTATCGACATCGACCAGAGCCCGATTGGTCGTACGCCGCGTTCCAACCCGGCGACCTATACCGGCGTATTTACGCCTGTACGCGAACTGTTTGCCGGTGTGCCGGAATCACGCGCGCGCGGCTACACGCCGGGGCGTTTCAGCTTTAACGTGCGCGGTGGACGCTGCGAAGCCTGCCAGGGCGATGGCGTGATCAAAGTCGAGATGCACTTCCTGCCGGATATCTACGTGCCGTGCGACCAGTGCAAAGGCAAGCGCTACAACCGAGAAACGCTGGAGATTAAGTACAAGGGCAAGACTATCCACGAAGTGCTGGATATGACCATTGAAGAAGCGCGTGAGTTCTTTGATGCCGTTCCGGCGCTGGCGCGTAAGCTGCAAACGCTGATGGACGTTGGTCTGACCTACATTCGTCTGGGGCAGTCCGCAACGACCCTCTCCGGCGGTGAGGCCCAGCGCGTGAAGCTGGCGCGTGAGCTGTCAAAACGCGGTACCGGACAAACGCTGTATATTCTCGATGAGCCGACCACCGGTCTGCACTTTGCGGATATTCAGCAGTTGCTGGACGTGTTGCATCAGCTCAGGGATCAGGGCAACACCATCGTGGTGATTGAGCATAATCTGGACGTGATTAAAACGGCCGACTGGATTGTCGATCTCGGCCCGGAAGGCGGTAGCGGCGGCGGGGAAATCCTGGTTGCCGGTACGCCGGAAACGGTCGCTGAATGTGAAGCCTCGCACACCGCCCGCTTCCTCAAACCGCTGCTGTAATCATATCCATGCCGCTTCCGGAATCATCAGGAAGCGGCAGATTATGACACCAGCAACCTGCGTTTATCTTCCGGAAGCGTATTGATAGCCTGTTGCCAGGAAGCGTCCACCAGATAGTAAATCTGTGAATCGGGTAGCGAACCGTCCAGATACACCGTGCTCCAGTGCGCTTTGTTAAGATGCCTGCTTGGTCGTACATCGCTATGCTGCTGACGCAATAACTCAGCCAATTCGGGGCTGGTTTTCAGCGACACCGCCGGGCGACCTTCCACCTCTTTCACCATGGCAAAAAGCACATCTTCGACTTTAATTTGCGTGGCTTTCCAGTCACTGTGCACGCTTTGTTCGGCACCTGTTTTCGCCATGCAGTATTGCAGCAACTCCGAATTCGTCATTTTTATTCCCCTTACCAGCAGCTCGCCTAATGAGAACATCTTTTACTCAGTGTGCAGCAAGTCTGCCAAAGGTAAAAGCCAGTCGCGTAAATTTGTTTAAAAAACCAGCAGCCAGCGTTCTCAATACTCCGAATTGACGATCACCTCTTCACCAAACGCACCGGCCTGTGGCAACGGTTTATAGGTAGAGTTAGAGGCCCGCAGAATACGAATACCGCGGATTCCTACGTCGCGCGCGGCGGTAATGTCGTTGTCAGAGTCACCGTAGAACATACGGATGCCTTTATCCTGCAGCCACTGCGTTTTGGTATTTTGACCAGGTTTGTCACCGGCAAAAATAACCGGATTCATATTCGCGGCCGGGATGTGAAAGTTATCAGCCAGCGTTTTAGACACGGTTTCGGTTTTTGTCTGGCTACGCCCCGTGACAAAAAAGATGCTGTCGCCGCGGCGAACATGCATATCAATCAACTGACGCGCCACTTCTTTTGGAATGCTGAACTCATCCCAGCCGTTGTTCATTTTTTCCCAGAAGGCCGGATTCTTCAGGTAATCCTCACTGTCCGGAGAATACGTTTTTTTACCGCGCCAAAAGCCCGGGCTGGAAAAAAGAACGGTGTCATCAATATCGAATCCGACGGCCATCGGCGGGCGTCCGGTCAGGCTGTTTTCAATTTGGGCAACAGAAACCCAGTGAACAGGGGATTGCTCAGCGAGTTTTGCAACGTTGGTGCCTGGATTGAGCTGTGAGGGGGAAGAAACTAAAGCCTGGGCGGAATGATTTAACGTGAACAATAAGCAAACGGCACTGAGTGCCAACGTAATCTTGCGCATATTTTTCCCTAAGTAGTCAGCTAGTTATCATTTTTTTATTAACAACTGGTCAAAAAACTATCTGACCTTACCCCCTGGGGAAGGTGAAAGGAAGGGATTTCTCTGGTTTTGTTACAGAAAAAGAGGACGATCACATTGGTAACAGGCCTGATAGCGCTACGCGTATCAGGCCCACAAACTCAGTTACATAACAGCGGCAAACGCCTTCGCCACGCGCTGGACGTTGCCGTGATTTAATCCGGCAACGCACATGCGACCGCTGGCAATCAGGTAAACCCCGAATTCATCACGCAGACGATCGACCTGAGCGGCACTCAACCCGGTATAGCTGAACATGCCACGCTGTTGCAGCAGGTAATCAAAGTTACGGCCCGGCATCTCGGCATGGAGAACATTGACCAGCTCCTGACGCATCGCCAGGATGCGGGTACGCATTGCTTCCACTTCCGCCAGCCAGTTGGCTTTAAGCACGTCATCACCCAGCACGGTAGCAACAACCTGCGCACCAAAGTTAGGCGGGCTGGAGTAGATACGACGCACCGTGGCTTTTAACTGCCCCAGCACGCGCCCCGCGGTCTCGGCGTCTTCGCAAACCACAGAAAGACCGCCAACTCGCTCACCGTACAAAGAGAAAATTTTAGAGAATGAGTTGCTGACCAGTGCCGGTAATCCGGCGCTGGCAATGGCGCGGATCGCATAGGCGTCGTCTTCCATGCCCGCCCCAAATCCCTGATAGGCAATATCAAGGAATGGGATCAGATCGCGCGCTTTCAGAATCTCGATAACCGCATCCCACTGTGCTGGCATTAAGTCCGCACCGGTTGGGTTATGACAGCACGGATGTAACAGCACAATACTGCGCGCCGGTAAGGTATTCAATGTTGCCAGCAGGTCGTTGAAGCGCACGCCGTTGGTCGCGCTGTCATACCAGGGGTAAGTGCTTACTTCAAATCCCGCCCCTTCAAAAATCGCAATATGGTTTTCCCATGTCGGATCGCTAACCCAGACGCCAGAGTCAGGGAAGTAACGCTTCAGGAAATCCGCGCCCACTTTTAGCGCACCGGATCCCCCCAGCGTCTGAATCGTCGCCACGCGTTGTTGCTGGAGCACCGGGTGTTCTGCGCCAAACAGCAGCGGCGCAATGGTATGGCGATAGCTGTTCAGGCCTTCCATCGGCAGGTACAGCGACGCGCCCTGCGGCTTAGCATTGAGCCGGGCTTCCGCTTCTGCCACCGCTTTAAGCTGAGGAATAATCCCGTCTTCGTTGTAGTACAGACCGATGCTGAGATTCACTTTGTCGCTACGTGAATCTTCCTTGAAGCGCTCCATGAGCGATAAAATCGGGTCGCCGGCGTAGGCGTCAACTTTTTGAAACACGTGGTGGTTCTCCAGGTTTACAGGCAGGGGATTAGAACACAATAAACCGGAAGCGGGAGAAGATCGAGAGGATGTTGAGAGGATTAGTGCCGGATGGCGGCGGAACCGCCTTATCCGGCTGACAACCCGGTTCAGTCCACGTACTTCATCGCCACCCTTGAGGTCAGGCGCGTGATAAGTTCGTAAGCACTAACTTTCGTTATTTCTGCAATACGTTCAACGGGCAGCCCCTCGCCCCACAAAATCACTGGGTCACCAGCTTTTTCCTGTGCTTCAGGTCCCAAATCAACGCAGATCATATCCATGGCTACGCGGCCAACAATCGGCACTTCCCGGCCATTGACCAGTACCGGTGTGCCGGACGGCGCCGCACGCGGATAGCCGTCGCCATAACCCATCGCCACAACGCCCAGGCGCGTGTCACGTTCGCTGTGCCATGTTCCGCCATAGCCAACGGGTTCCCCCGCTTTGTGCTCACGCACGGCGATCAGACTGGAAGTGAGTGACATCACCGGCTGGCAGCCAAAATCGGCACCCACTGAATGGTTCTCCAGGGGCGATACGCCATACAGAATCAGCCCCGGTCGCGCCCAGTCGAAGTGGGACTGCGGCCACAGCAGGATGCCACCTGACGCGGCAATAGAACGCTGACCCGGCTTGCCTTCACAAAAGCTATTGAAGATATCGAGCTGCTTTTCCGTCGCGCCACATTCAGGTTCGTCTGCGCGAGCAAAGTGGCTGACAATGTTGACCGGCTGACGCACGTTTTTACATTGGGTCAAGCGCTGATAAAACGCCTCAGCCTGCTCCGGGCGCACGCCCAGACGGTGCATACCGGTGTCGAGCTTCATCCAGACGGTGACCGGTTCCGTCAGTTCTGCCGCTTCCAGGGCCGCAAGCTGCTCCTGATTGTGTACGGCAGTATGCAGCCGCTGCGCGGAGATCGTCGGCAGATCGGTGGCATCGAAAAAACCCTCCAGCAGCAGGATGGGTTGCGTGATCCCACCTGCGCGCAGCCGCAGGGCTTCTTCAAGACGAGCGACACCAAAAGCGTCCGCATCGGGGAGCGTTCGCGCGGTCTCTAACAGACCATGGCCGTAAGCGTTCGCTTTCACTACCGCAACCAGTTTACTGGCGGGTGCCAGTTCACGCAGACGTTGCAGGTTGTGTCGCAGAGCGCGGCGGTTAATGACAACAGTTGCCGCTTGCATTTGAATTCCTTAATAAATGTTTGCTTTGGTGACCCGATCTTTAAAAAAAATTTATCCTCTAAATCATTTGAGTCACAGCAAGGCGGCAAGGCCGTAAATCCCCAGGAGCTTAGCTAACTAAGTGACTGGGGTGAACGGGTGCAGCCAACACCGCTGTGGCTCGAAGGATGACGAGGATTATTCGTCGTCGTATTGTGGGCCCGCATAGTTATCAAAGCGCGACCATTGACCATTAAACGTCAGACGCACCGTACCGATTGGACCGTTACGTTGCTTACCAATAATAATTTCCGCGATACCTTTTAAGTCGCTGTTCTCGTGATAAACCTCGTCACGATAAATAAACATGATTAAGTCGGCATCCTGCTCGATAGAGCCCGATTCACGCAGATCCGAGTTGACCGGACGCTTGTCGGCGCGTTGTTCCAGAGAGCGGTTAAGCTGCGACAGCGCCACCACCGGCACATGCAGTTCTTTCGCTAACGCTTTCAGCGAGCGAGAAATTTCAGCAATTTCCAGAGTACGGTTGTCGGAAAGCGACGGCACACGCATCAGCTGTAAGTAGTCGATCATAATAAGCCCGATACCGCCGTGTTCACGGGCGATACGCCGCGCACGCGAACGCACTTCCGTGGGTGTCAGACCGGAGGAGTCATCAATATAGATGTTTCGTTTCTCCAGCAAGATACCCATGGTCCCGGAAATTCGCGCCCAGTCTTCGTCATCCAGTTGACCGGTACGGATTTTGGTCTGGTCCACGCGCGACAGCGAGGCCAGAGAACGCATCATGATCTGTTCTGAGGGCATTTCAAGACTGAAGATAAGAACCGGCTTATCCTGCAACATCGCCGCATTTTCGACGAGGTTCATCGCGAACGTCGTTTTACCCATCGACGGACGCGCGGCGACGATAATCAGGTCCGACGGCTGTAAACCGGCGGTTTTTTTGTTGAGGTCATCATAACCGGTATTCACCCCAGTGACGCCGTCATGCGGCTGCTGGAACAGCTGCTCGATGCGCGCGACGGTGGCGTCGAGCACCTCGGTAATATTTTTCGGGCCTTCGTCTTTATTAGCGCGGCTTTCAGCGATTTTAAAGACGCGGGATTCCGCGAGATCCAGCAGGTCTTCACTGGAACGCCCTTGCGGATCAAAACCGGCCTCCGCGATTTCATGGGCGACCGAAATCATGTCGCGGACCACGGCACGTTCGCGGACGATATCCGCATAGGCGCTAATGTTCGCCGCACTTGGCGTATTTTTAGATAACTCAGCCAGGTAAGCAAAACCGCCGACGCTGTCGAGTTGCCCCTGCACTTCCAGCGACTCTGCCAGGGTTATCAGATCGATGGGTTTGCCCATCTCCTGCAGACGGTGCATTTCGGTGAAGATATGCCGGTGCGGTCGGGTGTAAAAATCTTCCGCGACGACACGCTCGGCGACATCGTCCCAGCGTTCGTTATCCAGCATTAAACCGCCCAACACCGACTGTTCCGCTTCAATCGAGTGCGGCGGTACTTTCAGCCCGGCAACCTGCAGATCGCGGTCACGAGCATCAGTCTGTTGTTTGTTGAAGGGTTTATTTCCTGCCATAGTGAATGGAGTTACCGAGATAATGATTGGGTCGAAAGATTACCACATTTCTGGAGGAAGCATGGCAACACGTATTGAATTTCACAAGCACGGCGGCCCTGACGTACTAAAGGCTGTGGACTTTACGCCCGTTGATCCGGCCGAGCATGAAATCCAGGTCGAAAACAAAGCAATTGGCATCAACTATATCGATACTTACATCCGCAGCGGGCTGTATCCGCCCCCCTCTCTGCCCAGCGGATTAGGCACTGAAGCGGCGGGCGTGGTCAGCAAAGTCGGCAGCAAAGTTACGCACTTAAGCGTCGGCGATCGCGTGGTCTACGCCCAGTCCATGCTCGGTGCCTACAGCTCCGTGCATAACGTCCCCGCCGATAAAGCCGCCATTTTGCCCGACGCCATCTCGTTTGAGCAGGCTGCCGCATCCTTCCTGAAAGGATTAACCGTTTTCTATCTGTTGCGTAAAACCTATGAAATTCAACCTGGCGAACCGTTTCTGTTCCATGCTGCCGCAGGCGGCGTCGGGCTGATTGCCTGCCAGTGGGCAAAAGCACTAGGGGCGAAGCTGATTGGTACAGTCGGCAATGCGCAGAAGGCGCAAACTGCATTGCAGGCCGGCGCATGGCAGGTGATTAACTATCGTGAAGAGAGCATTGTTGAACGCGTTAAAGAGATAACCGGCGGTAAAAAAGTGCGGGTGGTTTATGACTCCGTGGGTAAAGACACCTGGGAAGCGTCGCTGGACTGCCTGCAACGCCGGGGGCTGATGGTCAGTTTTGGTAATGCCTCCGGGCCGGTGACTGGCGTTAACTTAGGGATTCTGAACCAGAAAGGTTCGCTGTATGCCACACGCCCTTCGCTGCAGGGCTACATCACCAACCGCCATGAGTTGACCGAAGCCAGTAATGAGCTGTTTTCACTGATTGCCAGCGGCGTGATTAAAGTCGATATCGCGGAAGGTCAGAGATTTGCGTTGCAAGACGCCCGGCGTGCGCATGAAGTACTGGAAAGCCGGGCCACGCAGGGGTCGAGTTTGCTGATCCCGTAATGCGCCGACTTCCCCTGAATAATGATGAAAGCAGCCAACACACCTGGAGTTTAAATTATGACGGGGAAAGAAAGAATTAGGGCTTCCCGTGGGAAGCCCTTTCTTTTTTTAGTTCGGCTGTATGTAGGGTACAGCTCGATGAATTTGTTAACCGCGCAATAGTGACAGATTTGATTATCAATTCCTATTTGGTTCTAAAGGCAATGTTGCAGGTTGTGACACACCGCTCAATACCTTAGTAAAACCGGCGGTTATTGCGCTGATACTGTGGGATTTTTGGCGCTTTTATCGCCTTGATCACCCACACGACGGCGACAGCCAGTAACAACCATGGCAGTAGTTTAATCATCAGCGCAAACATCCCGCCAAGGAACATCACGGCAGTCGCCACCATCAGCGCGGCTAGAATCCCCAACAGTGACACGCCGGTGACCATCAGCATGACAAAAAAGCCAATCACAAAAAGTAGTTCCAGCATGATGCTCTCCCATAATAAGTTTCTGCTCAAACCATTACAAAAATCATGCCAAAATTAATGCGTTGATTTATAAAGAAAACGCCCCGCGACAATGCGCAGGGCGTGGTGAAATTGACTAACTTTTGGTGAATAATTAACGTTTATCTGCCACCAGCTTTAAAGCATGTTCCAGCACGTTAATATCCGCTCCGGCTTTATGCGCATTTTCGCTCAGATAACGACGCCACTGACGCGCGCCAGGAATGCCCTGGAACAGCCCCAGCATATGGCGGGTAACATGTCCCAGATAGGTTCCCTGGCTCAGTTCACGCTCAATGTACGGGTACATGGCGCGCACCACGGCAACAGGGTCCGCATCAGCGTCAGCAGTGCCAAAAATTTCGCGATCCACAGACGCCAGAATACCGGGGTTTTGATAGGCCTCACGCCCCACCATCACGCCATCCATATGTTCAAGATGCGCTTTCGCTTCTTCCAGCGATTTAATGCCGCCGTTGATCGACATGGTCAGCTGCGGGAAATCACGCTTTAGCTGATAAACGCGATCATAATCCAGCGGCGGGATCTCGCGGTTTTCTTTCGGACTCAGCCCGGACAGCCAGGCCTTGCGGGCGTGGATGATAAACATCTCGCATTCGCCTTTACCAGAAACCGTGTTGATGAAATCACACAGAAATTCGTAGCTGTCCTGGTCATCGATACCAATACGGGTTTTGACCGTGACCGGAATCGACACCACATCGCGCATCGCCTTGATGCAATCGGCGACCAGCTGCGCATTGCCCATCAGGCAGGCACCAAACATCCCATTCTGTACGCGATCAGAGGGGCAACCCACGTTAAGGTTAATCTCGTCATAACCCCGTGCTTCAGCCAGCTTCGCACACTGCGCCAGCGCCGCCGGGTCGCTACCGCCAAGCTGTAAGGCTATCGGATGCTCTTCGTCGCTATACGCCAGATAGTCGCCTTTACCATGAATGATTGCCCCGGTGGTCACCATCTCCGTATAGAGCAACGTCTGGCCAGACAGTAAGCGCAAAAAGTAACGGCAATGTCTGTCCGTCCAGTCGAGCATCGGCGCGATAGAAAAACGATGAGCAGGAAAAGCGGTGGACTGAGATTCAGGCAGCATGGCGAATAATTAAGCATCCGGTTAAAAAAGGGGCGCTACTATAGCATAGACCGCGACGATAGTTAGCCACATCGTCGCGGATCCCCCTCACGCTATTTCTGCCCTGGCTTTCCATCATGGGGACCAAAAAACTGCGGTGGATGGTCCACCCAGCGATCTTCGCGCGTGGCCGCATACACCGGGTTGAGCGGGTAATAGATTCGGTTAAATTTTTTATTTGCCTCACCGACGACCAGCAGGCGTACCTCTTCACTGGTATTATTGATAAAGGTGTGGCACACGCCGGTACCCGCCGGAAATCCAACGCTGTCGCCCGGTTCCAGCCTCCATAAATAACCGTTAATCCACGCCTCCGGATACCCTTCGAGCACGTAGATAAACTCTTCTTCATCGCTTTCGGCGTGAGGATACGATGTGCGGCGGCCCGGTGGCAGACGTTCATGGTGAATGCCGAGGCGACCCAGGCCCAGTTTGCGGGCAAGCGGCGCGCCAATAGAAAACAGCTCATCGCTGCCGGGATAGGTAGAGTCATCTGCCCCCTCCACCTCGCGCCAGTGGCGAATACAGTCCGGTCTTTTCATTTTATATTTTCCAGTATTGCGATGCGTCAGGTATAGCACACGGCGGCGGATCTCGGCGTTTTAAGCAGAACATGATAAAGTAAGGGATTATCCTTCCACGCAAATCGAGGCGCTAAAATGGAAAGAACCCCTACCCAGGAGTTGTTGGCTCAAGCTGAAAAACTCTGTGCGCAACGTAACGTGCGACTCACGCCGCAACGCCTCGAAGTGCTGCGTCTGATGAGCCTGCAGGAAGGAGCGATCAGCGCCTATGATTTGCTTGATCTGCTGCGGGAAACCGAGCCACAGGCCAAACCGCCTACCGTTTATCGTGCTCTCGATTTTCTGCTTGAACAAGGTTTTGTCCACAAGGTGGAATCCACCAACAGCTACGTGCTCTGCCATCTGTTCGATCAACCCACCCACAGCTCAGCGATGTTCATTTGTGACCGCTGCGGCGTGGTGAGAGAAGAGTGCGCGGAGGGAGTGGAAGACATTATGCATACGCTGGCGGCAAAAATGGGCTTTGCCCTGCGTCATAATGTGATTGAGGCGCATGGTCTGTGTCAGGTTTGTGTGGAGGTTGAAGCCTGCCGTCATCCTGGCGAGTGCCAGCATGACCATTCGATTCAGGTGAAGAAAAAAGTCGGGCGTTAAGCAAAAGAACGTACATCCTTGTACATTCAGGCGGGAGGGGAAAATTACCAACGGTAGTCGTTGCGGGTTTCCCAATCCTTCACTTCTTTCTCCGCCTGATCTTTCGCATAACCGTAACGTTCCTGGACTTTACCCACCAACTGGTCACGTTTACCTTCAATGACCGTCATATCATCATCGGTCAGTTTGCCCCATTGCTCTTTCACTTTACCTTTCAACTGCTTCCAGTTACCGCCGACTTCGTCTTTATTCATCATCAGATCCTCATCGTTAGGTTGTGAATAGCGAGAGTGCTGCGCCCAGACACGCGATGTTTTTGCTGGACGTGAGAATAAGTGTAGTCAGTGATTCTGAGTTCTATTTATTATTCGGAACTTTTAACCATCCTGTTCAGGCAAACCAGGTGCCATTTCGCCAGTGACGCCGCCAGATGAAGGCCAATGAAAGTCCACGCAGTGACAGAAAAACGGCGAGCGCCAGCCATAAACCGTGGTTTCCCAACAGCGGTAACGCCAATAAAGTTAATGCGAACCCCACGGCGGCAACGGCCATGCTGTTACGCATTTCCGCAGCACGCGTCGCGCCAATAAACATACCGTCGAGCAGGTAACACCAGACGCCCACCAGCGGTAACACCACCTGCCAGATGAGGTAACGATCGGCTAACTGCTGAATCTGTGGCAGAGAGGTCAACGCCGCAATAATGTGCCCGCCGAACAGGGCATAGACCAGCGAAAAAAGGATCGCCACAATTCCCGACTGCCGACACGCCGCTCGCCAGACATCCAGCAGCTGACTGCCATCCCGCGCGCCGTAAGCCTGACCAGAATGCGCTTCCACAGCATAGGCAAATCCATCCAGCGCATAGGCGGTGAACGTCAACAGGGTCATCAGAACGGCGTTGACCGCAATAATATCGCCCCCGAGACGCGCCCCCAGCACCGTAATCGCGCCAAAACAAAGCTGCAGCAACAGCGAACGCAGCATGATGTCGCGGTTCAGCGCCAGCAGGCGGCGAACGTTTCCGCGCCATGCCTGTTTCAGCATCGTGAGCGAAACACCGCGTAGATGGAGAACCTTGCGCACCATCAGCAGACCAATCAACAACGTGGCATATTCAGCAATGACCGTCGCCAGCGCAGCCCCCTGCACGTTCATATGCAGGCCCATCACCAGCCATATATCGAGCACTATGTTAAGGATATTGCCGACAATCAGCAGGATCACCGGCGCCCGCGCGTACTGAACGCCCAGCAGCCAGCCGAGCAGCACCAGATTCGCCAGCGAGGCTGGCGCGCTGAGCCAGCGGATTTCAAGAAAGCGCCGGGCCTGTTCCAGCACCGCTTCACTGCCACCGACAATGTGCAACGCCAGATCGATAATCGGCGTGCGAAACACCGCAATTGTCGCCCCGGCGCCCAACGCCAGAATCAGCGGTTGCACCAGCGCACGTGCCAGCGCCTGTGGATTTTTTGCGCCAAATGCCTGAGCCGTCAGCCCGGTGGTACTCATGCGTAAAAAGAGCAGCAGCATAAAGAGAAAACTGGTTGCCGTCGCCCCAACGGCTACGCCGCCAAGATAAACCGGGCTATCCAGATGACCAATCACCGCCGTATCTACCAGTCCCAATAGGGGAACGGTGATATTAGAGAAAATCATCGGTAAGGCGAGGTGCCAGAGTGCTTTATCAGAGGAGGTAAAGAAAGGCATACAGGAAAGCCTGAGAAGAAGTTAGACGTAATGAAAGATGTTGTGTAGGCCCGGTAAGCGCACCACCGGGCAAGTTGCCGGATGGTGACGCAAACGTCTTATCCGGCCTACAGGAAATCAACAGAAAATTACAGCCATTCACCGTTACGGATAACACCGACGGCCAGCCCTTCAATGGTGAAGTTTTGCTCGCGCAGGTCGACGACTATCGGTTTGAACTCGCTGTTTTCTGGCAACAACTCGACTTTATTGCCCTGTTTTTTCAGGCGCTTAACCGTCACTTCATCATCAATGCGGGCAACCACCACCTGGCCGTTACGCACGTCCTGGGTTTTATGCACTGCCAGCAGGTCTCCGTCCATAATACCAATATCTTTCATCGACATACCGCTGACCCGCAGCAGGAAATCGGCATTGGGTTTGAACAGTGAAGGATCGACCTGATAGTGGCCTTCGATGTGCTGTTGCGCCAGAAGCGGCTCACCTGCGGCAACTCGGCCTACAAGCGGTAATCCTTCTTCTTCTTCATGCAACAAACGAATACCACGCGATGCGCCAGAGACGATTTCGAGCACCCCTTTACGCGCCAGCGCTTTCAGGTGTTCTTCAGCCGCGTTTGGGGAACGGAACCCCAAACGCTGCGCGATCTCCGCACGCGTCGGTGGCATACCTGTCTGGCTGATGTGATCCCTAATGAGATCAAACACCTCTTGCTGCCTGGCCGTTAACGCTTTCATTCCGCCCCCTGGGTGTATATACAGTTATGCTGTGAGTATATACAGCTAAAGGCGATTTTGGAACCGCAAACTGCACAAAAAACAGGAGATTTATGAAGTTGTGGAATCCTTATCGCAAATGCGACCACAACAGGATGCCCCAGGTGATCAGGGCAACAAAAATAGACAGCAGAACAGCTGCCGACCCCATATCTTTTGCCCGACCGGAAAGTTCGTGATACTCCGATCCAATACGGTCGACCACTGCTTCAATGGCGCTGTTTAAGATTTCAACGATCATCACCAGCATCACCGAGCCAATCAACAACACGCGGGTAATGGCATCGACATCCAGCCAGCAGGCGATGGCAACGCCCAGCAGCACGGCAACGCTTTCCTGGCGGAATGCCGCCTCATTAATCCACGCGGCGCGAAAACCTTTCCAGGAATAGCCTGCAGCTTTGATAATTCGGGTGAATCCAGTGGTATTATTGGCCATCAAAAAGAACCTTTTTACATTATTAGCGTCAATGTCATTGTAACGTTACCCCGTTTGTTTCAGGGTGTGGCAAAGCAGCGCGAAGTATGACGGGATACACCAGAAATTCACTAAACTTTCTGATATCCTTGCAGCGCATTTGCATTATTAACCAGAGGCTTTACATCGTTTATGTCCGGCTGGCCACGAATTTACTACAAATTACTGAATTTACCATTAAGCGTCCTGGTAAAAAGCAAGTCTATTCCGGCGGAACCTGCCCCGGAGTTGGGACTCGATACGTCTCGGCCCATTATGTACGTTCTACCGTACAACTCAAAAGCTGACTTGCTGACGCTACGTGCCCAATGTCTGGTGCACGATCTCCCCGATCCCCTGGAACCGCTGGAGATAGACGGGACTTTACTGCCGCGCTACGTGTTTATTCACGGCGGCCCGCGCGTGTTTACCTATTACACGCCAAAAGAAGAGTCCATCAAGCTGTTCCATAACTATCTCGACTTGCATCGCAGCAATCCAGACCTGGATGTGCAGATGGTGCCGGTTTCGGTGATGTTTGGCCGTGCGCCAGGACGCGAAAAAGGCGAGGTCAATCCGCCGCTGCGTATGCTGAACGGGGTACAGAAATTCTTTGCGGTGTCCTGGCTGGGTCGCGACAGTTTTGTCCGCTTCTCGCCTTCAGTCTCCCTGCGTCGCATGGCAGACGAACACGGCACGGATAAAACCATCGCCCAGAAACTGGCGCGCGTGGCGCGTATGCACTTTGCCCGCCAGCGCCTGGCCGCAGTCGGCCCGCGCCTCCCTGCCCGTCAGGATCTGTTTAATAAGCTGTTGGCCTCAAAAGCGATCGCCCGCGCGGTGGAAGATGAAGCGCGCAGTAAAAAAATCTCCCACGAAAAAGCGCAGCAAAACGCCATTGCGCTGATGGAAGAGATCGCCGCCAACTTCTCCTATGAGATGATCCGCCTGACGGACCGTATTCTGGGCTTTACCTGGAACCGTTTGTATCAGGGCATTAACGTTCATAATGCAGAACGTGTACGCCAACTGGCGCACGACGGGCATGAAATTGTCTATGTCCCCTGCCACCGCAGCCATATGGACTATATGCTGCTGTCGTACGTTCTGTACCACCAGGGCCTGGTTCCGCCGCACATTGCGGCCGGGATCAACCTGAACTTCTGGCCGGCTGGCCCGATTTTCCGTCGTCTGGGTGCATTCTTTATTCGCCGTACCTTCAAGGGCAATAAGCTCTATTCCACCGTCTTTCGTGAATACCTTGGCGAGCTGTTCAGCCGCGGTTACTCGGTTGAGTACTTTGTCGAAGGTGGGCGCTCACGTACAGGCCGTCTGCTGGACCCGAAAACCGGCACGCTGTCGATGACGATTCAGGCGATGCTGCGCGGCGGTACGCGCCCGATTACGCTGGTGCCTATTTACATCGGCTACGAGCATGTGATGGAAGTCGGCACCTACGCCAAAGAACTGCGTGGCGCGACGAAAGAGAAAGAGAGCCTGCCGCAAATGCTGCGTGGCTTAAGCAAGCTGCGTAATTTGGGTCAGGGCTACGTCAACTTTGGCGAACCGATGCCATTGATGACCTACCTCAACCAGCACGTGCCGGAGTGGCGTGAATCTATCGATCCTATCGAGTCGATTCGCCCGGCCTGGCTGACGCCGACGGTCAATAACATTGCCGCCGATCTGATGGTGCGCATTAACAACGCCGGCGCGGCCAACGCCATGAACCTGTGTTGTACTGCGCTACTGGCCTCCCGCCAGCGTTCACTGACCCGTGAGCAGTTAACTGAGCAGCTTGATTGCTACCTGAGCCTGCTGCGCAACGTACCGTATGCTTCAGATGCGACGGTTCCGACGCAGAGTGCCAGTGAGCTTATCGATCACGCCTTGCAGATGAACAAGTTTGAGGTCGAGAAAGACACCATCGGCGACATCATCATTTTGCCGCGCGAGCAGGCGGTGCTGATGACGTACTACCGCAACAACATTGCGCATATGCTGGTACTGCCGTCACTGATGGCGGCGATTGTTACTCAGCATCGTCGTATTTCACGTGCGGCTTTGCAGCAGCATATTGATGCGCTGTACCCGATGCTGAAAGCCGAGCTGTTCCTGCGCTGGGAACGCGATGAGCTCGCTGGGGTGATCGACGAACTGGCTGGAGAAATGCAGCGTCAGGGGTTGATTACGTTGCAAAACGATGAGTTGCAAATCAACCCGGCACGCTCCCGTACGCTACAGCTGCTGGCTGCAGGTGCGCGCGAGACTCTGCAGCGCTATGCCATCACCTTCTGGCTGCTGAGTGCGAACCCGTCCATCAACCGTGGTACGCTGGAGAAAGAGAGCCGCACCGTGGCTCAACGTCTTTCTGTACTGCACGGTATCAACGCGCCGGAATTCTTCGATAAAGCGGTATTCAGCTCTCTGGTACTGACCCTGCGTGACGAAGGCTACATCAGCGATACCGGCGATGCCGAGCCGGAAGAGACGATGAAGATCTACCAGATGCTGGCCGAACTGGTGACGTCAGATGTCCGTCTGACCATCGAGAGCGCCACACAGGGCGAATAAGCATAAAAAAACCGGTCATTTCGACCGGTTTTTTATTTTGCAGGCTAAGCCTCAACTCAAAGATGCCAGTAGCTCATCGCCAGCCCTAAGAACAGTACCAGGCCCACATAGTTATTGTTCATAAACGCTTTGAAGCAGGCATCCCGTTCGCGGTGAACAATCAGCTTCTGCTGATACACAAACAGCGCGCCCGCCACCAGCAGAGACCAGTAATAGCCCAGCCCCAACCCACTCAGCCACCCCACCAGCGCCATCAGCACCAGTACGCCAACCTGCAAGATACCAATAATTAGCTTGTCGTTCTGACCGAACAGGATCGCGGTCGATTTAATGCCAATCTTCAGGTCATCATCCCGGTCTACCATCGCATACTGGGTGTCATAGGCCACCGCCCAGAGAATATTGGCGAGGAACATCAGCCAACAGCTCAGCGGCACAGACTCGCTCACGGCGGCAAACGCCATCGGAATAGACCAGCCAAACGCCGCGCCCAGCACCACCTGCGGCAGATGCGTGTAGCGCTTCATGAAAGGGTAAACCCACGCCAGCGCTAGCGCGGCAATAGATAACAAAATCGTCATCGTATTTAGCGTTAACACCAGCAGGAAGGCGAGCAGCACCAGCACGACAAACAACGTGCGGGCCTCTTTCTCCGTTACCGCCCCGCTTGGCAGCGGTCGATTCGCCGTGCGTTTGACATGCCCGTCAAATTTTCTGTCGGCATAGTCATTTACCACGCATCCGGCAGCGCGCATTAACCACACACCGGCAACAAAAACCGCCAGGATCCACAATTGCGGTACCCCAGGGGTCGCCACCCACAGCGCCCACAGCGTTGGCCAGAGCAGCAGTAAGGCGCCGATTGGCTTATCCGTACGCATCAAGCGGTGAAACGCCAGCAGCTTATTCTGCGTCAGACTCCACTCCATCTTTATCATCCTCTCAGTACAACGGCGATGCAGGTAAAAACAGCTCGGTAAGCATCAACGGCTTACCGCTCAGTCGCAGGCGGGAACGACGCCCCCACAGCGCTGCATCGCGGCCAATCTCAATAAAATCTCGGGTCAATGTCGATGATGTAAACAGGTAGCGCCCAAGTGGGGTTTTCCCCAGATTTTGCAAGGCCAGCTCAGGACCGCACAATGTTGATTCAGGCACCACTGTGCGCCCGGCAAGCCAGGGTTCACCATCCGCGCAGAGCAGGATTTCACGTAGCCAATAGCGAGATTCTGTCGGCAGCAGCGTCAGTTCTTCAGCTACCTCATTTTGCCCAACAAATCCTTCTCGTATCAACGTTACGGTTACCCGTTTTCCCTGCTGCTCAAAACGTTTGGTCATGGAGTCTTCCAGTAACAACCAGTCAAGCAGTTGGGGGTCTAGCGTCGGGATCGCATCAAAATAACGCAGCGCACGCAGTTGCGTTAACGCAGGGTGTGGCATGCCTTACTCTCCGATTTGTCACGTTCAGGCATTGTATCGCAGAAAAGGCTTTACGGGGTGAGCAAACATAATTAAGTGATCGGCAGAGCAACATAAGTGTAACAAGTAGCACCGAAGGATAAAAAAAGGTGCGCCAGGAGACGCACCAGTTGTTGCAAAATCAGCAATGTGGGGAGACGGTTACCCCTTGCCTTTTACACTGCTGATAAAGGTGGAACGGGCAGATTTCGATCCCAGACGTTCGGCCTCATCAAGCAGCTTCAGCGCTTTATCGACATCGCCTTTCGCAACGGCATCCTTAATAGCCTGGTTAAAATAGCTTTCAGTGTCGTTCAGCATCGGCTCGCTTTTCTGCGGTGCAGGTGCCGCTACCGGAGCTGCTGCCACCGCTGCCGGAGCCGCATAGGCCGTCGCCGGTGCGGCGGTATTACCCACCGTCACCGGACCCGGACCGGAGGAGCCAAACAGCGGCCCAACCAGCACGCTGGAGGAAGAACTGGTTTTGACTTTCAGTTTCAGCAGACCATCGGTGGTATGACGGGCGATTGGATCCGGAATATCCGGCACGGCATTACCCACGCCCTTAGCATAGGCTTTTGCCGGGTCAAGCAGGGTCGTGGTCTGTTGGAGATCTTTCTCGGTGGTAAAGACCAGAACATAGAGCTTCTGCTGGCCCAGCGCTGGCGTCAGGCGCATGACCCCTTCCAGGCGATCCGCGCTCATCACGCCCGGTTCCTGGTAGGTGAAATAGCTGCTGGGGAAGAAAGCAGATGGTGTCATATTCTGATCAAGAATCAGCACGTTTGGCGCGAATACGCTGGTTTGTTTGTTCACTTCGCTGGAGAGCGTCAGGGTCAGCTCCCCAATATTGGCCGGTACGCTATAGGCGGCAACCGGACCGCTAATCCCCGCCACGTCCAGTCGCTGACCGGCAGTCGCAAGCTGTGTGGACTGGGTTTTGGATTGATCGACGGGCGTCCAGGCTAATTGTTGCAGTGCGGCTGTAGGAATAGTGGGGGCGCCAGTGGTATTCTGCGGCACAAAATTCACATCGGCCAGGCTGATACCGGGCGCACTGGCAAACAACCCTGCAGATAAACAAAGGGCAACGAGACTTTTCTTCATTTTCATTGTTATCACCTCAGATAGCATGGGTTCAGCGGTGGCCAGGCAATAGCGCGCTAAACCTTAAGTAAGAGGGGCTTACGCCCCTCTTTCGGTCATGACGTCAGATTAATGCTGGATTACCACCAGATTTCCATCTGGGCACCGAAGGACCACTCGTCGCTGTCGCCACGGCTGGTGGTGCTGATACCGGAATTAGTCGCCGCAGCGAATTTGGTTACGTCATTACCATTTTTGACGTAGCCCCATTCTTCATCCCATTTTGCATAGGTTGCGAAGACGCGGATTGCCGGACGTGACCAGATGCTGTCGCCAGCCTGCCACTGTTGCGCCAGGGTGATTTTGTACTGGCTGTTGCGATCGCTGGTCTGCTGCGATTTCACGTTGTCATAGCCAACTTCCAGCAGGGTGCTCATGATCGGCGTCCATTTGTACATCGGACGGATACCCACGGTGTACCATTCGGTACCCAGGTCGTTATCCATGTCGAGGTTCTGGTACATACCGACGTACATCAGGTCCCATTTGTCACCCAGGGAGATCGCACCGTGATCCAACACGCGGAACAGGCTACCGTTGTTATTAACAACGTTGTTGGCGAAATTCGTCTTAGAACCGTCTGGATTGGTAATAGTTGTCGTAGAAGAACCGTAAGAACCCTGGTTCAGACCTTTGCCCTGCGTGGTCATAGAGTCTGTCGCATACTGAACAACAAACTTGTTATAGCCTTTCAGCATGCTCTGCGTATGCTCAGCAGTGAACATCCAGCCATCTTTTGATGCGCCGTCTGCCAGGCTGTAATCATCGGTGGTGTTAGCGCGACCGTAGTCCACACCCAGTTCCAGCATACCGTCCGGGTTAATGGCCATTTGCGCTAAACGCACGTCGAACACGTCGTTGGCTGTGTCTTTGGTACGGTCATAAATATTCTGGCTGCTGAACGCGTAAGAGCCGCCAGCTTCCTGAGAACGCGTCGCTGCCAGAGCCAATTTACCGAAGCCCAGATCGATGTTTTCAATACCGGCGCCAGGACCAGAAATATCCCAGTAGTAGAAGTCGATCATGTGAACATCATGACGCTGATAGAAGCGCTTACCGGCCCAGATAGTAGAACCTGGCAGCCATTCGATCAGGTTTTTCCCCTGCACGTTTGCTTCACGGAATGCTGGGTCGGTGCCTTCCCAGTCATTCTGCTGCGCGACGGAGTAAGCGACGTTGGTGTCGAAGTAGAAGCTCTTATCGCCTTCTTTCCACACTTCCTGACCTAATTTGATTTCCGCATAGGTTTCACATTCGTTACCGAGACGGTATTTACTTTGTGCACCGGTTGCCTGGAAACACTGTTGTTCACCGCCACTCCCTGTCCAGCCAATACCGGAACGAGCGTAACCGTGGAAATCTACAGCCATTGCCTGAACAGACATAATGCCTGCTGCTACAGCAACCGCCAGAGGGAGTTTGCGCAGAGTAATCATCGTTCTATCTCCTGAGATCATTGCTTTTCTTTAAACGCTTCACCCTTCGGACTGCCCTCAATGGTTTTGCGTTTTGTTTTTTTAATGGGGACCTTAAACGCCCGGCTCTTGATGCAACCGACGACATGCAGTGCCATCCTCACGGAACAGATGGCAACGCTCTGGCGGCAGGCCGATAGCGAATGTGGCACCCTCTTCTACCAACACCACGTCGTTCTGGCGGTAAACCAGGTTTTGACGGATGGCGGGGATCTGGATATGAATTTGCGTTTCGTGGCCCAGTTGCTCGACCACCTGGACTTCGCCTTCAAGCGTGACGTCAGCGATATCGCTGGGCAGCAGATGTTCCGGGCGAATACCTAAAGACATGTTGGCGCCAACCTGAACGGCGCGACTTTCTACCGGTAGCCAGATTTGCTGGCGGTTAGGCAATTCAACCTGCACCTGATCGATAGCGGTTGCGGTGACTTTCACCGGCAGGAAGTTCATCTTCGGCGAACCAATAAAACCCGCAACAAAGCGGTCGGCCGGGTAGTGATACAGTTCCAGCGGCTTACCGACCTGCGCCACGCGCCCCGCATCCAACACCACAATTTTGTCGGCCAGCGTCATTGCTTCGACCTGATCGTGGGTGACGTAAATCATCGTGCGGCCCAGACGTTTATGCAGGCGGGAGATTTCGATACGCATCTGCACGCGCAGTGCTGCGTCGAGGTTGGAAAGAGGCTCATCGAGCAGGAACACGCGCGGCTCGGCCACCAGCGTACGACCAATCGCCACGCGCTGACGTTGACCGCCAGAAAGCGCTTTTGGCTTACGCTCGAGCAGGTGCGCCAGTTGCAGGACTTCAGCGACCTGATTGACACGCTGATTCATGACGTCTTTTTTTGCACCGGCCAGTTTGAGGCCAAAGGACATGTTCTCGGCAACGGATAAATGGGGATACAGCGCATAGGACTGGAAGACCATACCGACGCCACGTTCGGCGGGCGGGATTTCATTCATCCGGGTCTCCCCGATAAACAGGTCGCCGCTGGTGATAGTTTCCAGCCCGGCGATCATACGCAGCAGGGTCGACTTACCGCAGCCTGACGGTCCGACAAACACCACGAATTCTCCTTCGTGAATGTCGAGATTGATATCCTTCGATACCACCACGTCACCCCAGGCTTTCGTTACATTTCGCAGCTGTACGCTCGCCATGCCCTTCTCCCTTCGTTACAACCTGTCATCGACAGCAACATTCATCATGGGCTGACTATGCGTGATCCATTAGGAGCGTGAATCCTCCACCCCCTGGCTTTTTTATGGGGGAGGAGGCGGGAGGATGAGAGAGCAGCGTCTGAGACCCTGGCCGTACGCCGCCAAGGAATTTCGTGATGTTGCCCGCAAAAATCAGTGGGTTTTTATGTGCGCCAGCACGCATTACTCACATTTTTGTAACACAGGTCACATAAAGAACCGGTGGGGCGTAGGGGCAAGGAGGATGGAAAGAGGTTGTCGTATAAAGAAACTAGACACCGTTAAGCCACCTCTGTGTATCCAAGCGCACATCACCAAAAAGGATGGGGAATATGAAAATCAAAACCGGCGCACGCATCCTCGCATTGTCTGCATTGACGACGATGATGTTTTCCGCCTCAGCTCTCGCCAAGATTGAAGAGGGCAAACTGGTTATCTGGATCAACGGCGACAAAGGCTATAACGGCCTCGCTGAAGTGGGCAAAAAATTCGAGAAAGACACCGGCATCAAAGTCACCATTGAGCATCCGGACAAGCTGGAAGAAAAATTCCCGCAGGTTGCCGCGACCGGTGACGGTCCGGACATCATCTTCTGGGCGCATGACCGCTTTGGTGGCTACGCGCAATCCGGTCTGCTGGCTGAAGTCACCCCGGATAAAGCCTTCCAGGACAAACTGTTCCCGTTCACCTGGGATGCAGTGCGCTATAACGGCAAGCTGATCGCCTACCCAATCGCCGTTGAAGCGCTGTCGCTGATTTATAACAAAGACCTCGTGCCAAACCCGCCGAAAACCTGGGAAGAAATTCCTGCGCTGGATAAAGAACTGAAGGCGAAAGGTAAATCCGCGCTGATGTTCAACCTGCAAGAACCGTACTTCACCTGGCCGCTGATTGCTGCCGACGGTGGCTACGCGTTTAAGTTTGAAAACGGCAAGTACGACGTGAAAGACGTGGGCGTGGATAACGCTGGCGCGAAAGCAGGTCTGACCTTCCTGGTTGACCTTATCAAGAACAAACACATGAACGCGGATACCGACTACTCCATCGCCGAAGCAGCGTTTAACAAAGGCGATACCGCGATGACCATCAACGGTCCGTGGGCATGGTCGAACATCGACAAGAGCAAGGTGAACTACGGCGTAACGCTGCTGCCGACCTTTAAAGGCAAAGCGTCTAAACCGTTTGTTGGCGTACTGAGCGCCGGTATTAACGCCGCCAGCCCGAACAAAGAACTGGCGAAAGAGTTCCTCGAAAACTACCTGCTGACCGATCAGGGTCTGGATGAAGTGAATAAGGACAAACCACTGGGTGCCGTCGCGCTGAAATCCTTCCAGGAACAGTTAGCGAAAGACCCGCGTATCGCGGCCACCATGGGTAACGCCGAGAAAGGCGAAATCATGCCGAACATCCCACAGATGTCTGCATTCTGGTATGCCGTTCGTACCGCCGTGATCAACGCTGCCAGCGGCCGTCAGACCGTCGATGCCGCGCTGAAAGATGCACAAGGTCGTATCACCAAGTAATACGGTTTCCCTTATTTCTTAGGGAATCAGGTTTATTGAATACGTTGTTACGCGAAATCATTCGCGCTACATCGAGGCGGCAAGGAGGCAAATCCCCAGGAGCTTACATAGGTAAGTGACTGGGGTGCGCTTCCGCAGCCAACAAAGAGGTAGTGCGAAGGATAAAGCGTAAAGAGGATTGAACCCCATGGATGTCATTAAAAAGAAACACTGGTGGCAAAGCGACGTGCTGAAATGGTCAGTAATCGGTCTGCTGTGCCTGCTGGTGGGTTACCTTGTTGTTTTGATGTACGCTCAGGGGGAGTATCTGTTTGCCATCATGACGCTGATTTTAAGCTCTGCTGGCCTGTATATTTTCGCCAACCGTAAAGCCTACGCCTGGCGCTATGTTTACCCTGGCGTTGCCGGTATGGGACTGTTTGTCCTGTTCCCACTGATTTGTACCATCGCGATTGCCTTTACCAACTACAGCAGTACCAACCAGCTGACCTTTGAACGCGCCCAGGAAGTCCTGATGGACCGTTCTTATCAGGCAGGTAAAACCTACAACTTTGGTCTGTATCCGGCGGGTGATGAGTGGCAACTGGCCCTCACCGACGGCGAAACCGGCAAGAATTACGTTTCCGACGCCTTTAAATTTGGCGGCGAGCAGAAACTGCAACTGAAAGAAACAGATGCCTTGCCAGCGGGCGAGCGTGGGACGCTGCGTATCATCACGCAAAATCGCCAGGCGCTGAACCAATTGACCGCCATCCTGCCGGATGAAAGCAAAGTTATCATGAGCTCGCTGCGTCAGTTCTCCGGCACACAGCCACTGTATACGCTTGCCGATGACGGCTTGCTGACTAACAATCAGAGCGGCGTAAAATATCGCGCCAACAACGATATTGGTTATTATCAGGCGATTAACGCTGACGGTAGCTGGGGTACAGAGAAACTCAGCCCGGGCTATACCGTCGCCATCGGCTGGGATAACTTCACCCGCGTCTTTACCGATGAAGGCATCCAGAAACCGTTCTTCGCCATCTTTGTCTGGACGGTGGTGTTCTCAGTCCTGACGGTGATTCTGACCGTTGCCGTCGGTATGGTTCTGGCGTGCCTGGTACAGTGGGAATCGCTGAAAGGCAAAGCGATTTACCGTGTCCTGCTGATTCTGCCGTATGCCGTGCCGTCGTTTATCTCGATTCTGATCTTCAAAGGGTTATTCAACCAGAGCTTCGGTGAAATCAACATGATGCTGAGCGCGCTATTTGGCATCAAGCCGGCGTGGTTCAGCGACCCCACCACCGCGCGTTCGATGATTATTATCGTCAACACCTGGCTGGGTTATCCGTACATGATGATCCTGTGCATGGGGCTGCTAAAAGCGATTCCGGACGACCTGTATGAAGCCTCGGCAATGGATGGCGCAGGCCCGTTCCAGAACTTCTTTAAGATTACGTTGCCGCTGCTGATCAAGCCGCTAACGCCGCTGATGATCGCCAGCTTCGCCTTTAACTTTAACAACTTCGTACTGATTCAGCTGTTGACCAACGGCGGCCCGGACCGACTCGGCACCACCACGCCAGCCGGTTATACCGACCTGCTCGTCAGCTACACCTACCGTATCGCCTTTGAAGGCGGCGGCGGTCAGGACTTCGGTCTGGCAGCGGCAATTGCCACGCTGATCTTCCTGCTGGTGGGCGCGCTGGCGATAGTGAACCTGAAAGCCACACGAATGAAATTCGACTAAGGAGGGGGACAGAATATGGCTATGGTCCAACCCAAATCTCAGAAGCTACGTTTGTTCACCACTCACCTTCTGCTACTGATTTTTATCGCAGCGATCATGTTCCCGCTGCTGATGGTAATTGCTATCTCGTTGCGCGAGGGTAACTTCGCCACCGGCAGCCTGATCCCGGAAAATATCTCCTGGGAACACTGGAAACTGGCGCTGGGCTTTAGCGTAGAACATGCGGATGGCCGCGTGACGCCACCGCCGTTCCCGGTGCTGCTGTGGCTGTGGAACTCAGTGAAAGTGGCCACTATTACCGCCATCGGTATTGTGACGCTTTCCACCACCTGCGCCTACGCCTTTGCCCGCATGCGCTTCCCGGGCAAAGCCACGTTGTTGAAAGGCATGCTGATTTTCCAGATGTTCCCGGCGGTGCTGTCGCTGGTGGCGTTGTATGCCTTGTTTGAT
Source organism: Citrobacter sp. FP75 (assembly GCF_018342065.1). Lineage (GTDB taxonomy): Bacteria > Pseudomonadota > Gammaproteobacteria > Enterobacterales > Enterobacteriaceae > Citrobacter. The sequence continues at coordinate 97,851 of NZ_JAFDOE010000009.1, forward strand.
CGCCTGGGCCAGTACATTCCGTTTATCGGTCTTAACACCCACGGCGGCGTGATCTTCGCTTATCTTGGCGGTATCGCGCTGCATGTATGGACGATCAAGGGCTATTTCGAAACCATTGACGGTTCGCTGGAAGAAGCGGCCGCGTTGGATGGCGCAACGCCGTGGCAGGCATTCCGCCTGGTGCTGCTGCCGCTTTCCGTACCGATTCTGGCGGTGGTGTTTATTCTGTCGTTCATTGCCGCGATTACCGAAGTACCGGTCGCCTCACTGCTGTTGCGTGATGTGAACAGCTACACCCTGGCAGTCGGTATGCAGCAGTATCTCAATCCACAGAACTATTTGTGGGGCGACTTTGCCGCAGCAGCCGTGCTTTCTGCTATTCCGATCACCCTGGTGTTCCTGCTGGCCCAACGCTGGCTGGTTAACGGCCTGACGGCAGGCGGTGTGAAAGGCTAAGTTTCATCGAAGTACCTGCCCGGTAACGGGCAATGCCACTGCAACCCTCAACTTATGTTATCCCAACCTGTGACTGTTATTTGGCGCTCTACGGAGCGCCCTTTTTTTACTCACGCTTCAGCCGTTTGGAATTACACAGCCACAGCGTGATCACCAGCAGCAGGATCGCCGCAGAATAGATCAGCACATCCATGGGTGCTTTATGATCGACGATGATCAGTCGCACAATCGCGGTGATCCCGATATAGACAAAATAGCGTAGCGGAAAGTGAAAACCAGACTGAAAATACTTCACAATCAGTGCGATAAACTCAAAGTAGAGAAAATAAACCACCAGCCCTTCCACCAGCTCGTACTTACTGGTTTGTTCCGGCGCGAACAGAACGTCTGCCAGATGCAGTGTCTCTTTACCGAGGAATACCACCAGAATCAGCCCCAGACTCAGCAGCCCAAGGTTCAATACGGTCTGTAAAATCGTGGAGATGAACTCAACACGCGGACGAGATATCGGCGTCATAGCAGCCCCTCATGCTCAATGGCGAGGTTCCTGTATAACGCAAAAATGTGACAGAGATCTACATTTTTTGTTTATGTTTTGTGCAATGGGATTTATCGCCCGGTGCCGTTACGCTTACCGGGCCATCTATCAACGGAAGTTCTCGCTCCGGTCGCTGGTCATATCGTACAAACCAAACTTACGCCCAAGCTGCTGACCGCCATCACGCGTCAACGGCGTCCAGCCAATTGCTGCTCGACTGCGGGTTGGTCCTGAGGAGAAGAGATCCAGCGGCACGGAAACGTACACCCCTTTGGTGAAATCGCCCTCTCCGTACTCATCCGGCGAGGCATTGGTGATGGTGGCATAACCGCCCACCACCACGCCGCTGTCAAAGCGTTTAGCGATTTCCAGCGTTCCGCCTTTATCGCCCGCCAGGTACTGCCCCACGCTGGCTTTCACCAGCACATCCTGGGCGAATGACGGGTTCCAGTACGCCGTCAGATGCCCGGTCTTCACGCTGTAGTCGGTGAATTTCATCATGTCCTGCGCGCTGCGCCAGTCACGCTGCTTCACATAGTTGGCGTCAACGCCAAACGCCCAGTTGCTGTCAAGCGGACGATACAGCACTTCAGCGCCCGCCCCGCCGTACATGGTTTCCAGGTAGCCGCCATAAACCTGCCCGTAGAACCCGTTGCCCAGTGACTGGAAGTAGTTGGCCTGCAGATTATTCACATACACATCGTTTTGCACGTAGTCTCGCACATGGGTGCGGACCCGCGGCAGATGCGAATCACTGGGCGGATTGGTGTAGTTAAACTTGTCGTAGTTATTGGCGAGGTTGGCAAACAGGCTACCGGTAGTAAGCAGATGATCGGTTAGCCACAAATCTGCCGTGCCCATTACGCCAAGCTGGTACATATAGAAATTTTCCGGGCCGCCCACCGACTGGTTGAGCACCGGATCAATGTGAAAATCAAAGCGTGACTTATCGATATACCAACCCTGCTCGGTCGTCTGCGGCACCACTGGCTCGACGCGCTTTTGCGCCAGTTCGGTTTCATGCCCGAGGGGTTCACCTTCCAGATGGCGCTTGAGACTGGTGACGTCCGTTTCAGTGGTGACCTGCGGTAAATTCAGGCGATTTTCTGTAATACGGATCGTACGGATCCCATCAGGAAGATCGTTCATCACGATCCGATTAGCGCGTTCGATCCCTTCGCGCGAATCACGGTATTTCACCTGTTCACCTGTCACATACAGCGTATCGCCCTTCACCTGGAGTTTCGGATCCGCCAGCCCGGCGTTGTATTTCAGCAGCGTGAGCTGGTTCGCCACCACCGAATGCTGCAGGATGGCATCCTGCGATTCTGGCTGATATTGCGGTCGCGCATTGTCGTTATAGGAGGGCCGCAGATCGTTGAAATTAGTGCGTAGCGTAACGCCAAACATAAAGGTGTTGCCGCGCTCGTAGCTGAGGTTAACATCGGCCCAATCGGTGACGCGATAAATAGCGCCGACGTTCAACTTGCTCTTCTGATCCAGCTTGCCGGCAAAATCCTGCTGGTAATTATTGCCCTCGTACTCCAGCTTCAGGCGCAACGGCTGCCAGGGAGTCTGGTATTCCACGCCGCCAAACAGCGATGCCGGACCGTGGAACATCTGACTGCCGTCGACAGAACCCGCCTGCTTATAGCTATTATCGCGATAACAGAATTTATCGCTGTATGAGCACAGCGGATTACTCACATTGCCGCTGGTGCCAAGATATCCCCAGCCAAGTCCGAGCGAGAAATCAAACGGTCCCCAGGCTTTGTTCGCCACAATATACTCCGCATCAAACAGACCGGTTCCGCCGATATCCCGCGCGCCAACCGCCACCTGCGGCATCCAGTAGCTTTCTTCCCACAGTCGCAATTTGAGGTCGAAGGCTTTGTCTTTATAAGTCTGATCGCCCGAAAACGACGCCACGCTGCTGTATTTTTTGGTGCGCACATCGGTATAGCGCAGGGTCGTTTCCAGCCACGGGAACAGCTGCACCGACGCGGAGTAGTAGCGGTACTGATCGTTATCGCGGTAGTTAAGGCTCATTTCCCCTTCACGCGCCATTCGAGCAGTCGGGGTTTGCAGCAGCCCTACGCCGCCAAAGTCAGACTGGGAAGGGCCAATGGGCGCAGGATACGTTTCACCATGGCAGGCCGTGCTGATACCCAGCGCCAGTAGGCTGAGCAGATAAGTTTTTCTCATTATTCGGGGATCCGCTGGGTCAGGGTGCGAAGAATGTCGGCATTGATTTCATCCGGGGCACGGCTCCAGACAGAGTCAGACAGCCCAACAAAAATGATGCTGCCGGGCATCGGCTCAACATGGCGTTTATTCCAGTAAGCGACCGCCACTTTCTGCGTGCGTCCGTCGGGATAGACCACCCACGCGTAGCTGCGATCCGCCCCGCTCAGCAGGCTTTGTCCTTCGAGATAACTGGCAACATCGCGCCCAGGGGTAAACGGCCGTTTACCCGGCTGGCTTAGCAAGCCAAACAGCGTGATGTCCGTTGGCTGCGGTCCGACCCACAGGGTGTAATTGCCCTGCAAGGGCGGATTGCCGCGTTCACTCACCCGCACCGCATCCGGATCGAGATTCACCCGCTGTCTGCCGGTCACCTTCAGGGCCTGAATTTGCTGGCGTAGCGAGTTGATGGCGGCAGCATCGTCGCCGCTTTCCTCTGCGCTCAGCGCCGCCAGACGCCCCAGCAGCGCCTGCTGTTGACGCTGCGCCGTAACGGTTGCCAGCTCTTCACCAATCACCGCCGCCGGCCACCAGCTATTCGCCAGTTTCGGTTGACCCACCAGATCGATCAGATGCTCCGCGCCGGTCAGCGTTTTCGCTTCTGCGCTGCCTGCCGTCATCACTTTTACGCTGCCAGCAGCAAAAACAGATGCCGCGCACAGGCTGAAGGTCAGCGCGGTAATCATTCGTTTCATCATGGTTTTGCCGCCTTAATCAGCGTGGTTTTCACCGGGAAATAATTCGCGCCCAGATACTGCTCTGACTGGCGAATCTGCCCTTCGCTGTCTATCCAGTAGCGGTTATGCCAACGCGTTTGATCGGTGGTGACTTCTTCATCGAGGATCCGTACCGGTGTCTCATCGCTGGCAATTCGGATGCTGTCAGTGCCATCCCATGTGAAGACTGAGCGGGCGGTGGCATAGCGCACCTGCTGATGTTCGGTCCAGCCCATCGTGCGGGTCCACGTTGCGCCATCGACTACCTGATTGGGTTTGATGAGCGGGTCTGCCGCCAGATTATTCACCGCAATCAGGTTGTCCCCACCGAGCAGCGTTTTCACCAGACGTCCGTGTTGCGTCACGAGCATTGCCCGATCCTGGGTAACCCATTTCTGCTGGCCGTTTTCGGCGAACGCGAGTACCACAAACAATTGCGGCCCGCCGTTAAGCTGCATGTACTGACTGGCGTAGGGCATGTTATGGATATCGTCGTCCGTCATCTGTACGCCGGGCGTCCCAAACACGCTATCCCACAGCGAATGACCCAGCCCTTCGGTGGTGGCTGAGCACGCCTGTAGCAACAGGCAAGCCAATATGAGCGCTGGTCGCTTCACGATGTTTCTCCGCAGGGGCAAAATAACCACACCGAAGTGTGGTTAGAATTAAACGTACCGGTATTACTGGGTACTGGTGGTCGTGGTGGTGGTGGTTCCGGTATTAGAGCCATCGCCACCGCCGGTTGCCGCCAGGGCGACCCCCACCGCAGAACCTACGGTGCTTACGCTGGTTGCGGAGGAGCTTCCTGCCGAAACCGACGCGGCTGCCGACCCTGCTGCTTCCCCCACCTGAACGGGGGCAGCATAGACAGAAGTCGCCGCAAGCGCAGATATAGCCAAAAGGCCATACAGTATTTTCTTCATCACAATTTCCCTTCATTGAATGAATGGATATTTACCCAAAAGAATTTCGGGCGAGATCGAGTATACACAAGCGAATTAGGCAAATTAGGTCAGGCGGGAATTTAGGATAATTAGATAGCGAGAGAAAAATGACTAAACTTATATAATAAAAATAATTAAAATCATGCAGTTGAAATATAAAACAAAAAACACAACATCCGGTAAATCTGAAAAAACCAGAAATTCGATAGCGTTTAATAAATTATTTTAGGATTAAGCTCAATTAACGAATGGCACAAAAAAATAGATATTCGGGAATTATCTTATAAAAAAAGCCGATAATAATATCGGCTTCTATCACAGTTAATCTGCAAGTTCGTTCGAATTGCGGCAAGGCGGCAAGTTCGAAGGAAGAAGCAGATTAACGCCAGGACTTATAACGGTTAATCAGACCGTTAGTCGAGCAGTCATGGCTGTTGATCTCTTTATCATCATTCAGCTCCGGCAGAATGCGGTTCGCCAGCTGTTTGCCCAGCTCAACGCCCCACTGGTCGAAGGTGAAGATGTTCAGGATAACGCCCTGAGTAAAGATTTTATGCTCATACAGCGCAATCAGCGCGCCCAGGCTGAACGGGGTGATTTCGCGCAGCAGGATGGAGTTAGTTGGGCGGTTGCCTTCAAACACTTTGAACGGCACAACGTGCTCAAGCGTAGCCGGATCTTTACCCTGGTCGCGATATTCTTGCTCAACCACTTCACGAGACTTGCCGAACGCCAGCGCTTCGGTCTGCGCGAAGAAGTTAGACAGCAGCTTCGGATGGTGATCGGACAGCGGGTTGTGCGTGATAGCCGGGGCGATGAAATCGCACGGCACCATTTTGGTCCCTTGGTGGATCAACTGATAGAACGCGTGCTGGCCGTTAGTACCCGGTTCACCCCAGATGATTGGGCCAGTCTGGTAATCCACCGCATTGCCGTTACGGTCAACGTATTTACCGTTGGATTCCATGTTGCCCTGCTGGAAGTAGGCCGCGAAACGGTGCATATACTGGTCGTACGGCAGGATTGCTTCGGTTTCAGCACCGAAGAAATTGTTGTACCAGATACCAATCAGCGCCAGCAGTACCGGCAGGTTTTTCTCCGCCGGGGTGGTGGAGAAGTGCTTGTCCATCGCATGCGCGCCGGACAGCAGTTCAACGAAGTTGTCGTAGCCCACGGACAGGATGATGGACAGGCCAATGGCGGACCACAGGGAATAACGGCCGCCGACCCAGTCCCAGAACTCAAACATGTTGGCGGTATCAATACCAAATTCGCCAACCGCTTTACCGTTGGTAGACAGCGCAGCGAAGTGTTTGGCAACGTGCTTGTTGTCGCCTGCGGTCGCCAGGAACCAGTCGCGCGCGCTGTGGGCGTTGGTCATGGTTTCCTGGGTAGTGAAGGTTTTAGACGCGACCAGGAACAGGGTGGTTTCCGGGTTTACTTTTTTCAGCACTTCGGCAATGTGCGTACCATCGACGTTGGACACAAAGTGCATATTCAGGTGATTTTTGTACGGACGCAGCGCTTCGGTCACCATGAACGGGCCGAGGTCAGAACCGCCGATACCGATGTTCACCACATCAGTGATAGCTTTGCCCGTATAGCCTTTCCAGCTACCGGAGATAATCGCTTCAGAGAAGGATTTCATCTTCTCCAGCACCGCGTTCACTTCCGGCATCACATCTTTGCCGTCAACGATGATTGGGGTATTGCTACGGTTGCGCAGCGCTACGTGTAGCACCGCACGGTCTTCGGTACGGTTGATCTTCTCGCCGGAGAACATGGACTTGATGGCACCGCTCAGGTCAGTCTCTTTCGCCAGATCCTGCAGTTTCGCCAGCGTTTCTTCGGTAATGCGGTTTTTGGAGAAATCCACCAGCATCAAATCGTCAAACGTTGCGGAAAACTTAGTGAAACGGTCGCTATCTTTCGCGAAAAGGTCCGCGATCGTAACGTCTTTCATCTCTTCAAAGTGTTTTTGTAGTGCCTGCCAGGCTGAGGTCTGCGTTGGATTGATGTTTTTCATTAGCAATACTCTTCTGATTTTGAGAATTGTGACTGAGATCGATTGTAACGCCAGTCACAGAAAAGTGTGATTGTTTTAGTGCCGTTGCCAGGGCATCCGCCAAACGAGGCTAAAAAGTATAGCGGTTATCAGCGTTGTTATTAGTACCGTTACTCAACGCAGTTGCAGCATGAAAAATCCGCATAATCCCGTCGTTGACAGCACAGGCTACACATTTTATTTATAAATACGGTATTTGCATTTGCGCCTGCACCGGTTTCCGTTCTGCCTTTGTGCCATGGTCGCTCTATTCATTCCCTGACACGAGGTAGTTATGACTGATGTAGTTGTCTCCAAGTTTGGCGGTACCAGCGTCGCGGATTTCGACGCCATGAACCGCAGTGCTGATGTGGTCCTTTCCGACGCCAGCGTACGTCTGGTGGTGCTTTCCGCATCCGCCGGGGTCACCAATCTGCTGGTAGCGTTAGCTGAAGGACTGGAGGCAACTGAACGCTTCGAGAAACTCGATACCCTTCGCCAGATTCAGTTCAATATTCTGGAGCGTTTACGTTATCCGAACGTAATCCGCGAAGAGATCGAACGTCTGCTGGAAAACATTACCACGCTGGCGGAAGCGGCTTCGCTGGCGACCTCAACCGCGCTGACTGATGAACTGGTCAGCCACGGCGAACTGATGTCCACCCTGCTGTTTGTGGAAATCCTGCGCGAGCGTAATGTTCAGGCGCAGTGGTTTGACGTGCGAAAAGTGATGCGTACCAACGATCGTTTTGGTCGCGCCGAGCCGGATGTCACGGCACTGGCTGAACTGGCAACACTGCAGCTGGCACCGCGTCTCGCAGAAGGCCTGGTGATTACCCAGGGCTTTATCGGCAGCGAAAGCAAAGGCCGCACCACCACGCTGGGACGTGGCGGCAGCGACTATACCGCCGCCTTACTGGCAGAAGCCCTGCACGCCACGCGCGTCGATATCTGGACCGATGTTCCCGGCATCTACACCACCGATCCGCGCGTTGTACCGTCTGCACAACGTATTGATGAAATTGCCTTCGAAGAGGCCGCAGAAATGGCCACCTTCGGTGCAAAAGTTCTGCACCCGGCAACGCTGCTCCCCGCTGTCCGTAGCGATATTCCGGTGTTTGTCGGCTCCAGCAAAGATCCCAAAGCGGGCGGCACGCTGGTGTGTAATAAAACCGAGAATCCACCGCTGTTTCGCGCCCTGGCGCTGCGTCGCAAGCAAACGCTGCTGACGCTGCATAGCCTGAATATGCTGCACTCTCGCGGTTTTTTAGCGGAAGTTTTCGGCATTCTGGCGCGCCACAATATCTCGGTGGATTTGATAACGACCTCCGAAGTCAGTGTCGCGCTGACGCTGGATACTACCGGTTCAACGTCCACCGGTGATACGCTGCTCACGCAATCCCTGCTGATGGAACTGTCTGCGCTGTGCCGGGTGGAGGTTGAAGAAGGTCTGGCGCTGGTCGCGCTGATTGGCAATGACTTATCTAAAGCCTGCGGCGTGGGTAAAGAAGTGTTCGGCGTGCTGGAACCGTTCAACATTCGAATGATTTGCTACGGCGCATCCAGCCATAACCTCTGCTTCCTGGTTCCGGGTGCTGAAGCCGAGCAGGCGGTACAGAAGCTGCATCATAATTTGTTTGAATAATGTTTGCTCGGTGGCTATTGGTCCGGTAAGCCTATTGCTGAGAAACCGCATCAGACGGTGAAGGAAAATTAAAAAAAGTGCCGGGTGGCGTATGCTTACCCGGCCTGAGTGCTATCAGCAAGCCCAGGATTACCGTACACTGAGGATATCGGCTAACAGAGGGCACCATTATGGCACTCCCCCGCATTACCCAAAAAGAGATGACCGAGCGCGAACAGCGCGAACTGAAAACGCTGCTCGACCGTGCCCGTATTGCGCACGGTCGCCTGCTAACCAACGCAGAGACCAACAGCATTAAGAAAGAGTACATCGATAAGCTGATGCTGCAGCGTGAAGCCGAAGCCAAAAAAGCCCGCCAGCTAAAGAAAAAGCAGGCTTATAAACCGGATTCAGAGGCCTCGTTTTCCTGGTCGGCTAGCACACCGACGCGCGGTCGGCGTTAACGTCCTTTCTTCTTACGCCCCGGCTGAGCAAAACGTTTACCGTTAGACGCCGGGCGCGCTTTCTCTTTCTCAGCAGATTTTTCGATTTTCACCACCGGGCGCTTAATGCCTGCGGTGGCTGCTTTTGGCTTCGCTTTCGCCTTTGGTTTAGCTTCTGAAGATGAGTTCTCAATCAGCTTAAACAGATCGATCAGTTCGTCATCCGTCAGGTCACGCCATTCACCCAGCGGCAACCCGGACAAACCGATATTCATGATCCGCGTACGTTCAAGCTTCACCACTTCATAACCAAAGTGTTCGCACATCCGACGGATCTGACGGTTCAGCCCCTGGACCAGGGTGATGCGAAATACAAACGGCGCTTCTTTCTTCACCTTACATTTCTTGGTGACGGTTCCGAGGATTGGCACACCGGCCCCCATCCCACGAATAAAGTCATCCGTAACCGGCTTATCAACCGTTACCAGATACTCTTTTTCATGATCGTTACCGGCACGCAGGATCTTATTCACCAGATCGCCGTGATTGGTGAGAAAGATCAGCCCCTGGGAATCTTTGTCCAGACGGCCAATCGGGAACACGCGCTTGCTGTGATTAACGAAATCAACAATGTTGTCGCGCTCGCCGTCTTCAGTGGTGCTGACAATCCCTACCGGCTTGTTCAGCGCGATAAAAACCAGATCTTCCGCTTCCCGCGGCTCAATCAACCGACCATTCACTTTTACGACGTCGCCAGGCATCACCTGATCGCCAATGGTGGCACGTTTGCCATTCAGGAAGACATTCCCTTGTTCGATAAAGCGATCCGCTTCGCGACGCGAGCAAATTCCGCTTTCACTGATGTATTTATTTAATCGGATGGATGAGTCGGGCAGCATAATTTCTCCTTTGACAGCGAAATATACCCTACCTTGCGGGCGATAAAAAATAATCGTGTTCGAATGCCTGAACGCTATTTGTGATCTGCCACACCTTTCGACACAAAAGTGTCGCTCATCCACGTCTGCAATTTTGTCTGCCGAAAATAAGCAGAATCAAGGCATTAGAACAAGAAGCACATATGTGCCGACAGCGCGCTATCAGCACATCAAATGTGCAACACAATCAGCCAGATCAGGGCGTTGAAATAAGTGAAAATAGCTTTGAGCTGAGGAAGGAATGGGGTTATATCAGATCAAGAAGGCAATTTCGTGATTTGCACAAATGTGCAGGAGTTCAAAAATGGCGACGGAAAACAGCGATGATATCCGCCTGATCGTAAAAATAGCGCAGCTGTACTACGAACAAGATATGACACAAGCGCAAATCGCTCGCGAACTGGGGATTTATCGCACCACGATCAGTCGTTTGCTAAAACGTGGCCGCGAGCAGGGCATCGTCACCATCGCCATTAATTACGACTACAACGAGAACCTGTGGCTGGAGCAGCAGCTAAAACAGAAGTTTGATCTGAAAGAGGCGGTCGTGGTCTCCTGCGACAACGAGCAGGAAGATGAACAACTCAATATGATGGGTGTACACGGCGCGCAGCTACTGGAACGCTTGCTGGAGCCCGGCGATATTATCGGTTTCTCCTGGGGCCGCGCGGTACGGGGGCTGGTTGAAGGATTATCCCCTGCCAGCCAGTCACGCCAGCTCATCTGCGTGCCGATTATCGGCGGGCCGTCCGGCAAGCTTGAAAGCCGCTACCACGTTAATACGCTGACTTATGGCGCAGCGGCAAAACTCAAGGGCGAATCCCACCTGGCAGATTTCCCGGCACTGCTGGAAAACCCGCTGATCCGTAACGGGATTATGCAATCACGACATTTTAAATCGATTTCCGCCTATTGGGATAATCTGGACGTCGCGCTGGTCGGGATTGGCTCTCCGGCGATACGGGATGGCGCCAACTGGCACGCATTTTACGGCAGCGAAGAGAGCGATGACCTGCACGCTCGTCGGGTTGCCGGAGATATTTGCTCGCGCTTTTACGATATCAACGGTGTGACGGTAGAGACCCATATGAGTGAAAAAACACTCTCCATCGAAACCAATAAATTAAAACAGGCGCGTTACTCTATTGGCATTGCAATGGGTGAAGAAAAATACAGTGGGATTTTAGGCGCATTACGTGGGAATTATATTAACTGTTTAGTCACCAACAGCCATACTGCTGAATTATTGTTGAAGTAAATATATTTGAATTGATCCTGCCATAATTAATTTTATGTGGGGTCCCCTTATCTGAAATTGGGAGTGTATTATGCAAACGTGGTTAAATCTGCAGGGCAAAGTCATTATTGTTACCGGCGGTGCATCCGGCATTGGGCTGGCGATAGTCGAAGAATTATTAGCGCAAGGCGCTAATGTGCAAATGGCGGATATTCAGGGTGGAGAAGGTCAATATGAAGGTCATGACGGATATCATTTCTGGCCGACAGATATTTCCAGCGCCAAAGAAGTTAATCATACCGTTACCGAAATTATCCACCGCTATGGGCGTATTGATGGTCTGGTGAATAACGCGGGCGTTAATTTTCCGCGCCTGCTGGTCGATGAAAAAGCCCCCGCCGGACAATATGAACTCAACGAAGCGGCTTTTGAAAAAATGGTCAATATCAACCAAAAAGGCGTGTTTTTGATGTCGCAAGCGGTGGCTCGCCAGATGGTGAAACAGCATGACGGCGTGATTGTGAATGTCTCTTCAGAAAGTGGGCTGGAAGGTTCAGAGGGCCAAAGTTGCTATGCCGCCACCAAAGCCGCCCTGAATAGCTTTACCCGTTCCTGGTCGAAAGAGCTGGGTAAACACGGCATCCGCGTGGTCGGCATTGCGCCGGGCATTCTGGAAAAAACCGGGCTGCGCACGCCGGAGTACGAGGAAGCGCTGGCCTGGACCCGCAATATCACCGTCGAGCAACTGCGTGAAGGCTACACCAAAAACTCGATCCCCATTGGTCGTTCAGGACGTCTGAGTGAAGTAGCTGATTTTGTTTGTTATCTGCTGTCTGAACGCGCCAGTTACATCACCGGAGTAACCACTAACATTGCGGGCGGAAAAACGCGCGGCTAAGGAGGTTTTATGGTCAATGCAATCTTCTGCGCCCACGGCAAACTGGCCTGTGCCATGCTGGAATCCGTGCAGATGGTTTACGGTGACGTCAACGTTGCAGCGGTGGAATTTGTCCCTGGAGAAAACGCCAGCGACATCGTGGTAAAACTGGAAAAGTTAGTGAGTATTCACACTGGTGGTGAATGGCTGATTGCCGTTGATTTGCAGTGTGGTAGCCCGTGGAATGCCGCCGCGACGCTGGCGATGCGTAATCCTGCAATACGGGTCATTAGCGGGTTGTCATTACCCCTGGCGCTGGAACTGGTAGACAACCAAAGCAGTATGAATGTGGATGAACTGTGCGCGCACCTGACGACCATTGCTCAACAAACGTGCGTCGTCTGGCAGCACCTGGAAACGACCGAAGAGGATTTCTGATGAACATTACCCTTGCTCGTATTGATGACCGCCTGATCCACGGTCAGGTCACCACCGTCTGGTCGAAGGTGGCGAACGCCCAACGGATTATCATCTGCAATGATGACGTTTATAACGATGAAGTGCGTCGGACATTATTACGCCAGGCCGCTCCCCCGGGAATGAAGGTTAACGTCGTCAATATCGAAAAGGCAGTCGCGGTTTACCATAATCCGCAATATCAGAACGAAACCGTTTTTTATCTTTTTACCCGTCCGCAGGATGCGTTAGCAATGGTAAGAAAAGGAGTGCAAATTGCCACGTTAAATATTGGCGGCATGGCCTGGCGACCGGGTAAAAAGCAATTAACCAAAGCCGTTTCTCTGGATGACGACGATATTAATGCATTTCGTGAGTTGGATAGATTAGGTATCACACTGGATTTACGCGTCGTCGCATCCGACCCCTCGGTTAATATTCTTGAAAAAATAAAAGAACAGTCGTTCGCTGAATAAATAAAAACGCCTGTGTACTTATGCTTTAACAGGCAGGGATGATCATATTCACAAGGTGACATATTATGGAAATAAGTACCCTACAAATTATCGCCATATTTATATTTTCCTGTATTGCCGGAATGGGCAGTGTGCTGGATGAGTTCCAGACCCACCGCCCGCTCATCGCCTGTACCGTTATCGGCCTGATCCTCGGTGATTTAAAAACCGGGATTATGCTCGGTGGCACGCTGGAGCTGATCGCTCTCGGCTGGATGAACGTCGGCGCAGCGCAGTCTCCCGATTCGGCGCTCGCCAGTATTATCTCCGCCATTCTGGTTATCGTCGGACAACAGAGCATCGCGACCGGCATCGCCATCGCCTTGCCTGTTGCCGCAGCAGGCCAGGTGCTGACGGTATTCGCCCGTACCATCACCGTGGTGTTCCAGCACGCGGCGGATAAAGCTGCCGAAGACGCCCGCTTTCGCACCATCGACATGCTCCATGTTTCTGCGTTAGGCGTGCAGGCATTGCGCGTTGCCATTCCGGCGCTGATTGTCTCGCTGTTTGTCAGCGCCGATATGGTCAGCAATATGCTGAACGCCATCCCGGAATTCGTCACCCGAGGGCTGCAGATTGCCGGTGGCTTTATCGTGGTGGTCGGTTACGCCATGGTGCTGCGCATGATGGGCGTGAAGTACCTGATGCCCTTCTTCTTCCTCGGGTTTATCGCCGGGGGGTATCTCGATTTGAGTCTGCTGGCTTTCGGAGGCGTGGGTGTGATTATCGCGCTGGTCTACATCCAGTTGAACCCCCAGTGGCGTAAAGCTGAACCACAGGCGCAAGCCGCCTCTTCTCAAGCCCTCGACCAGCTTGACGACTAACGGAGCCTATCATGGAACAGAAAAAACTGACCAAATCCGACCTGTTTAGCATGTTTGTTCGCTCCAACCTGCAGCAGGCGTCATTTAACTTTGAACGCATTCATGGGCTGGGCTTTTGCTACGACATGATCCCTGCCATCAAGCGTCTGTATCCACTGAAAGAGGATCAGGTTGCGGCCCTCAAACGCCATCTGGTGTTCTTCAACACCACCCCTGCCGTTTGCGGTCCGGTGATCGGCGTCACCGCAGCGATGGAAGAGGCACGCGCCAACGGTGCGGAAATTGACGATGGCGCGATCAACGGCATCAAAGTCGGCCTGATGGGCCCGCTGGCTGGCGTTGGCGATCCGCTGGTGTGGGGCACGCTGCGCCCGATTACCGCCGCGCTCGGCGCGTCACTGGCGCTCTCCGGCAATATTCTCGGCCCGCTGCTGTTCTTCTTTATTTTCAACGCAGTACGCCTGGCGATGAAGTGGTATGGCCTGCAAATTGGCTTTCGCAAAGGGGTCAACATCGTCAGCGACATGGGCGGCAATCTGCTGCAAAAGTTGACCGAAGGGGCATCAATTCTCGGCCTGTTTGTGATGGGAGTACTGGTCACCAAATGGACCAGCATCAACGTGCCACTGGTGGTGTCGCAAACGCCAGGCGCAGATGGCACCACCGTCACCATGACCGTGCAGAACATTCTCGACCAACTCTGCCCCGGCCTGCTGGCGCTGGGTCTGACGCTGTTGATGGTGCGTCTGCTTAACAAAAAAATTAATCCGGTATGGCTGATCTTCGCCCTGTTTGCGCTGGGGATTATCGGTAACGCGCTGGGCTTTCTGTCCTGATTTTTCGCCCCGATGAGAAGTCGGGGCTCCTGTCAAAACTGAGGTGGTAACTATGCAAACAACAGCTCTGAGATTATATGGCAAACGCGATCTGCGTCTGGAAACCTTCGACCTTCCTGAAATGCAGGACGATGAAATTCTGGCCTCGGTCGTCACTGACAGCCTGTGCCTCTCTTCCTGGAAAGAGGCGAATCAGGGTGAGAACCACAAAAAGGTGCCGGACGATGTGGCAACCAACCCGATTATCATCGGCCACGAGTTTTGCGGCGATATTATTGCCGTGGGGAAAAAATGGCAGCATAAGTTTCAGCCCGGCCAGCGCTATGTCATTCAGGCCAACCTGCAACTGCCGGATCGCCCCGACTGCCCGGGATACTCCTTCCCGTGGGTGGGCGGTGAAGCCACCCACGTCATCATTCCGAATGAAGTGATGGCGCAGGATTGCCTGCTGGCCTACGAAGGTGAAACCTATTTTGAAGGCTCGCTGGTTGAGCCGCTGTCCTGCGTGATTGGCGCATTCAATGCCAACTATCACCTGCAGGAAGGCACCTATAACCATAAGATGGGTATTCGTCCGCAGGGGCGTACGCTGATCCTCGGCGGAACCGGGCCGATGGGGCTGCTGGCGATCGACTACGCGCTGCATGGTCCGGTTAACCCGGCGCTGCTGGTAGTAACCGACACCAACAACGATAAGCTGAGCTATGCCCGCAAGCATTATCCCTCAGAACCACAAACGTTGATCCATTATATCCACGGCCAGGATGCCGCTTACGACACGCTGATGGCGCTGAGCGGCGGTCACGGATTTGACGACATCTTTGTGTTTGTGCCAAACGAAGAACTGGTCACGCTGGCCTCTTCTCTGCTGGCTGCCGATGGCTGCATGAACTTCTTTGCCGGTCCGCAGGATAAGCAGTTCAGCGCACCGATTAACTTCTACGATGTGCACTATGCCTTTACCCATTACGTGGGAACATCTGGCGGTAATACCGACGATATGCGCACGGCGGTAAAACTGATTGAAGACAAGAAAGTCCAGGCGGCAAAAGTGGTGACGCACATCCTGGGACTGAATGCGGCAGGTGAAACAACGCTGGAACTGCCTCACGTCGGTGGTGGGAAAAAACTGGTGTACACCGGTAAAGCACTGCCGTTAACCGCACTCACACAGATTGACGATCCTGAACTGCGCGACATCCTGGGACGTCATCAGGGGATCTGGTCGCAGGAAGCCGAACACTACGTATTGTCTCACGCCGGGGAGATTTAACATGATTAATCGCGACACCCAACTGTGCATGTCGCTGGCCGGTCGCCCCGGCAACTTCGGCACGCGTTTTCACAACTATCTGTATGAAAAGTTAGGATTAAATTTTATCTACAAAGCCTTCACCACGCAGGATATTGAGGCCGCGGTGAAAGGCGTGCGGGCGTTAGGCATCCGCGGCTGCGCGGTATCCATGCCGTTTAAAGAAAGCTGCATGCCGTTTCTGGACGCCATCGATCCGTCCGCAAAAGTCATTGATTCCGTCAACACCATCGTGAATGACAACGGCACGCTGACGGGATTTAACACCGACTATATTGCAGTAAAAGCCCTGATTGCCAGCCACCAGCTCAATAGCAGCGCGCGCGTCATGATCCGCGGCAGCGGTGGGATGGGCAAAGCGGTCATCGCCGCATTTCGCGATGCCGGTTTTCGTGATGTGATCGTCGCCGCCCGTAATCGGGAAAGCGGCCCTGCGCTGGCAAAACAGTACGGTTTCCAGTGGCAGCCGCAGCCAGAAGGGATTACCTGCGATATTCTGGTCAATGTGACGCCCGTCGGCATGGCGGGCGGTAAAGAGGGCGATGAACAGGCCTACAGCGAAACAATGGTCGCCGCCGCCAGCGTGGTATTTGACGTGGTCGCCCTACCAGCAGAAACACCGGTGATTAAGCTGGCGCAGACGCTGGGTAAAAAGACCCTCAGCGGCGCAGAGGTGATTGCTTTACAGGCCGTGGAGCAGTTCGCCCTGTACACCGGCGTACGCCCGGATAACGCGCTGATTGCCGAAGCCGCAGATTTTGCACGGGCGGGGTAAAGAAGCAGGAACAGAGCGCCGGGGATGGGCGCTCTAATAACAATTAATCAGAAAATCAATCGCATCCCGAATTTCTGCCCTGTTTGCAGCCAGGTCTCCCACACAATTACCCATATTCTTCACAGGTATGCCTGTCATCATGTGCGTTGAAATCATCTTTCCACTCGATTTGATTATTAACATACTTGAAAGTAAGTTAACCCACTCGCCGGCATTTAGCGCATCGAAATAGCCTGAAGGTGAATATCAGCCAAACTTCACTTTCAGCGTCCCTGGCATATTGCCCTCTTTCCCGACAACAATCTCTACATCACGGCCCAGTTTCACCAGACATTCGAGCATCTTTGCTTCGCTGATACCGCGAAACTGACCGCGTAGCAGGTTGGAAAGTTTAGGCTGTGTCATTCCCAGTAACTGCGCGGCCTGCTGCTGCGTTAACCCTTTGCGTTGCAAAATCTCACCAATCACCATTGCCAGTTGCGCTTTCAGCTGCATCTGTTCGGCGTCATACGCGCCTAAATCGGCGTAGACATTACCGCTACTGGCTTCCACTTCATTTGACATATCCACTCTCCTGCGCATGGCGCTGTGCAGCCTTGAGCCGCTGATAAATCAGGTCAATTTCAGGTTTCGGGGTTGCCTTCCCGGAAACGGACTTCTTCTGAAAAACATGGAGAACATAAACCGCATTTTTCAACTGGATGGTGTAAACCGCTCGCCAGGCGTTGCCGTGATAATCCTCAACGACTTCCAGAACCCTCGCGCCACCAAATCCTTTTAATGATTTAGTCTGCGAATGCTGTTTACCCTGCTGTGCAAGCCAAAGAGCAAATCCAAACGTATCCCGAACATGTTCTGGCATTGCAAGCAGGTCTTTTCTGGCCTGCCCAATCCAGTAAAGTGGTTTCGTCATCCTTTCTCCTTGATTATATCCATTTGGGTATAAAGCACCATTACCAAACAGAAGAATAAATCAACAATCTCGCTTTCAGCCGAAATAAAACGTCAGTCTGCGAGGCGCTTTCCAGAACCTCACTTCCAACATCGTGAGCCATATCAGTGAGGCGTTAGACTGATAGTGATAGCATTACCGCGGTTTGTAATTTTCTGATTACATGGAGAAATGATGGAACTGCTTTTATTGAGTAACTCGACGCTGCCGGGCAAAGGCTGGATGGAACACGCGCTGCCGCTGATTGCTGAACAACTGAATGGTCGCCGCACGGCGGTGTTTATTCCGTTTGCAGGCGTGACGCAAACCTGGGATGAGTACACGGCGAAAACGGCTGCCATCTTTGCGCCAATGGGCGTCAACGTTACCGGCATTCATACCGTTGCCGATCCGATTGCTGCGATTGAAAACGCAGAGCTGGTGATTGTCGGCGGGGGTAACACCTTTCAGTTGCTGAAAGAAAGCCGCGAGCGCGGGCTGCTGGCCCCGATCGTGGATGTCGTCAAACGCGGTGCGCTATACATCGGCTGGAGCGCGGGTTCCAACCTCGCCTGCCAGACCATCCGCACCACTAACGACATGCCGATTGTCGATCCAAAAGGCTTTGATGCCCTGGGTCTGTTCCCACTGCAGATTAACCCGCACTTCACCAACGCGCTGCCGGAAGGCCACAAAGGCGAAACGCGTGAACAGCGTATTCGCGAGCTGCTGGTGGTTGCGCCAGAGCTGACGGTGATTGGCTTGCCGGAAGGCAACTGGATTAAAGTGAGTAACGGTCAGGCGGTTCTTGGCGGCCCAAACACCACATACGTGTTCAAGGCCGGTGAAGAAGCCGTTGCCGTTGAGGCGGGTCACTGCTTTTAAGTAACATCCTGTACAGTGCCCGATGAGCTATACCATCAGGCACTGTATCTAATTAATAATCATCACGTTCGTCGTCTTCATCCGGCTGTTCCAGTACGCTGTAGGCCACGGAGCAAAACAGCGAGTTCAGACGCTGCATATCGCCCAGTAGCGCGAGGTGCAGGGAACTGGTCTCAATGCTCTGCACGTTCTGCTGATGCAGACGGTCAACGTGCGCATGCGAATAACGACGGTTAAGAATGCGAAAGCGGTGTTTACTACGACGCAGGCGGCGGGCGCTGGTCACGTCACCGGAGAAGAATACCGACATCGCCAGCTGCAGATTACTGAGCAGCAGATCGTAAAGCGCATCCAGTTCCTTCAGACCTTCCAGAGAAAATGCCCGACGCGCAGCCAATGACTTATCGGCAATCTCGCTCCCCATACGCTCGACAATATCAGAAGCCTGTTCGAGGTTGAGCGACATTTCGATAATCTCCGCCCAGCGACGTGACTCCTCTTCCGCCAGTTCATCCTTTGGCATCCGCGCCAGATAGAGCTTGATCGCCGTGTACAGCACGTTGATATCGTCCGCCATCCTGCGCAGCTCTTTCTCTTCGCGCGGTTCGCCGTGCATCACCTTCTTCAACCCTTCCATCATCTGTTCCATAGCGTCGCCAATACGCAGGGCTTCACGGGCAGCATTCGCCAGCGCGAGTGTCGGCGTATCCAGCGCGCTGACGTCCAGATGCTTGGGTTTCAGGTGAGCGTCCAGTTCCGGTTCATCGCGGATGATGCGTTTACAAAAACGCGCCATTGGCTCAGCGAACGGCACCATCGCCACGCAGCGCACCAGGTTGTAGAACACGTGGAAGTAGATAACCAACTCGGATTTTGGCAGCGGCAGTTCATCCATCAGATTCGCCAGCGGATGCACGAAAGGCAGAATGACCAGGCTACCCACCAGCTTAAACAGCAGGCTGCCGAGCGCCACACGACGGGCGGCGGCGTTAGCGGCGCTGTTGTTGAT
Organism: Citrobacter sp. FP75; assembly: GCF_018342065.1. GTDB lineage: Bacteria > Pseudomonadota > Gammaproteobacteria > Enterobacterales > Enterobacteriaceae > Citrobacter. Next base: position 117,455 of record NZ_JAFDOE010000009.1, read on the forward strand.
CATCGCCAGCAGGCCGGAACCGAGGTTGGCGCCAATCACCAGGCACAGCGCCACCGGGAACGAGATAATGCCCGCAGCGGTCAGGGTGGCCGTCAGCAGGACCGCCGCCAGGCTGGAGTAGCTGATAATCGCAAACATGGCGCCAATCAGCGCATCTAGCATGATATCGCCAGTGAGCGAGGCGAAAATCACCTGTACGCCGTTAGCCTGGGTGATGGGCGTTACCGCCTGCACGATCAGCTCCAGCGCCAGTAAAATCAACCCCAGCCCAATACCGACCCGCCCCAGTTGCCCAACGCGGGATTGCTTACGACCGAGAAAGAAGATCACGCCGATAAAAATCAGCAGTGGCGACAGCCAGGAGAGATCGAAGGTCAGGATACGCGCCATCAGCGCAGTCCCCACGTCGGCGCCGAGCACAATCACCAGCGCAGGGGTAAGTGCAACCAGATCCTGCGCGACAAACGAGGTGACCAGCATGGTGGTGGCGTTGCTGCTTTGTACCAGAGCAGTTACGCCGATACCGGCACAGAAGGCGAGTGGTTTCTTTTCAACACTACGGCTGAGCACTGTGCGTAAGCGAGCGCCGAAGACACGCATCACGCCAGTACGCACAATATGCGTACCCCAAACCAGCATAGCCACGGCAGAAAGCAGGTGTAGCAACGTTAACACGGCTTCTCCTTATTATCGTTTTCTCATCAGTATACGGGGTTAAACGTAATAAAGAGACAGAGCACTCATTGAGTGCCCTGTTTGTTGTAAAGAAAGATGACAGTTTTGTGAATCAGTCGGCGTCGTACCCCAGATTAGGGGCTAACCAGCGTTCGACTTCCGCCACGCTCATCCCTTTACGGAAGGCGTAATCTTCAACCTGATCGCGCTGGATTTGTGCCACCGCGTAATACTTGCTGTCCGGATGACTGAAGTACCAGCCGGAAACCGACGCGCCAGGCCACATAGCGAAGGATTCCGTGAGCTTCATGCCGGTATGCGTTTCTACATCCAGCAGTTCCCAGATAGTCGCCTTCTCGGTGTGTTCAGGGCATGCCGGGTAGCCCGGTGCCGGGCGAATCCCCTGGTAGTTTTCGCGGATCAGCTCCTCGTTGCTGAGATTTTCATTCGCCGCATAGCCCCAGTAGACTTTACGCACCCGCTCATGCAGATATTCAGCGAACGCTTCCGCCAGACGATCGGAGATCGCTTTCACCATGATTTTATTGTAATCATCGTGCTGCGCATCAAACGCGTCGGCCAGCGTATCTTCTTCCAGACCGCCGGTGACGGCGAAGGCACCAATGTAGTCCGCTTTTCCGGAGGTTTTCGGCGCCACAAAGTCGGACAGGCAGTAGTTCGCAAAACCGACCTTCTCCGTCTGCTGACGCAGGTGGTGGCTCACGGTCAGAACGTGCGTACGGGTTTCATCACGGTAGATCTCGATGTCGTCGCCGACGCGGTTAGCCGGGAACAAACCAACCACACCACGTGGGTTCAGGGTTTTCTCGGCGCTCAATTTGTCCAGCATGTCGTTGGCATCTTTGAACAGACGTTTAGCCTCTTCACCCACCACTTCATCTTCCAGAATGCGTGGATACTTGCCAGCCAGCGACCAGGTCATAAAGAACGGCGTCCAGTCGATGTAATTACGCAGAGTTTCGATGCTGGCTTCAACTTCCTGCACGCCCAGACGGTGCGCCACTGGCGGGGTATAGTTTTCCCAGTCGAAGGCCAGATCGTTATCACGCGCGGCCTCCAGCGTCACCGGCGGAGTACGGGGTTTTTTACGCGCATGCTGGATACGTACGGTTTCGTACTCTTTGCGCATGCGGGCCACAAAATCATCGTGCTGGGTATCAGACAGCAGCGCAGCGACCACGCCCACGGTGCGCGAGGCGTTCTGCACGTAGACCGTCGGACCACTGTAATTTTGCTCGATTTTCACCGCGGTATGCGCTTTCGAGGTCGTCGCTCCGCCAATCAGCAGCGGAATGGTGAAGCCCTGGCGCTCCATCTCTTTCGCCACGTTGACCATTTCATCCAGCGACGGGGTAATCAGACCAGAAAGGCCAATCAGGTCAGCATTCACTTCGCGCGCGGTTCGCAGGATTTTCTCCGCCGGCACCATCACGCCAAGATCGATAATTTCGTAGTTGTTACACTGCAGCACCACGCCAACGATGTTTTTGCCGATGTCGTGTACGTCGCCTTTCACGGTGGCGATAACCATTTTGCCGTTGCTGGAGCCTTTCTCTTTGCTGGCTTCAATGTACGGTTCGAGGTAGGCCACCGCCTGCTTCATCACACGGGCGGATTTCACCACCTGCGGCAGGAACATTTTGCCTTCGCTGAACAGGTCGCCGACCACGTTCATACCGTCCATCAGCGGGCCCTCAATCACCTCAATCGGGCGCGCAGCCTGCTGGCGAGCTTCTTCGGTATCCAGCTCAATAAATTCGGTAATGCCTTTTACCAGCGAGTATTCGAGGCGTTTTTTCACGTCCCAGCTGCGCCATTCCGCCATCTGGGCGTTAGCGGTGTCGTCAGTTTTACTGCCGCGATATTTCTCCGCCAGCGCCAGCAAACGCTCGGTGCCATCGTCACGACGGTTGAGGATCACGTCTTCGACCGCATCGCGCAGTTCGGCAGGCAGATCGTCGTAAATCGCCAACTGGCCTGCGTTAACAATCCCCATGTCCATGCCGTTGCGAATGGCGTAGTAGAGGAATACCGCGTGAATGGCTTCACGCACCGGATCGTTGCCACGGAACGAGAACGAGACGTTGGAGACGCCGCCGGAGATCAGCGCATGCGGCAGTTCGCGTTTGATGTCTTCACAGGCGCCGATAAAATCCTGTGCGTAGTTGTTGTGCTCATCAATGCCGGTCGCAACAGCAAAAATGTTCGGGTCGAAGATGATGTCTTCCGGCGGGAAGCCCACCTCTTCGGTAAGAATTTTGTATGCCCGGCGGCAAATCTCAATTTTGCGCGCACGGGTATCAGCCTGACCCTGTTCATCGAAGGCCATCACCACCACGGCAGCGCCGTAGCGACGTACCAGTTTGGCGTGGTGGATAAACGGCTCAACGCCCTCTTTCATCGAAATGGAGTTAACGATGCCTTTACCCTGAATGCACTTCAGCCCTTTTTCGATGACCTCCCATTTTGAGGAGTCGATCATGATCGGCACGCGGGCGATGTCCGGCTCACCGGCAATCAGGTTGAGGAAACGCACCATCGCCGCTTCGGCGTCGAGCATCCCCTCATCCATGTTGATATCGATAATCTGCGCGCCGCTTTCCACCTGCTGGCGGGCAACATCCAGCGCTTCGCTGTATTTTTCTTCTTTAATCAGTCGCTTGAACTTCGCTGAGCCGGTGACGTTGGTACGTTCACCGACGTTAACAAACAGGCTGTCGTCGCCGATGTTCAGCGGTTCCAAACCAGAAAGACGGCAGGCCACCGGGAGTTCCGGCAGTTGACGCGGCGGCAGACCGTCCACCGCTCGGGCCATCGCGGCGATATGTTCCGGCGTGGTACCGCAGCAGCCGCCGACGATATTCAGGAACCCCGCTTGCGCCCATTCACGGATTTGCTTCGCCATGGTGTCCGCGTCGAGGTCGTATTCACCAAAAGCGTTTGGCAAACCGGCGTTCGGGTGCGCGGTGACATAGCAATCGGCAATGCGCGACAGTTCCTGTACGTACTGACGCAGTTCGTCAGGGCCTAACGCACAGTTAAGACCGAATGTCAGCGCGTCGGCATGACGTAGTGCGTTATAGAAGGCTTCGGTGGTCTGGCCGGAGAGCGTACGTCCGGAAGCATCGGTGATGGTGCCGGAGATCATAATCGGCAGTTCAACGCCCAGTGCTTCAAATTCAGTTTTTACCGCAAAAATGGCGGCTTTGGCGTTCAACGTGTCAAAAACAGTTTCGATCAGGATCAGGTCGCTACCACCTTCCACCAGCGCCCTGGTGGATTCGCGGTACGCCGCCACCAACTGATCAAAGGTAATGTTACGGTAGGCAGGGTCGTTGACATCCGGTGAGATAGACGCGGTGCGGTTAGTCGGGCCAAGAACGCCCGCGACATAGCGCGGTTTGTTCGGCGTACGTGCCGTCCATTCGTCGGCGCAGGCGCGCGCCAGTTTTGCCGCTGCAAAGTTGATTTCCGCCGACAGGGATTCCATCTGGTAATCCGCCATGGCGATGGTCGTTGAGTTGAAGGTATTGGTTTCGATGATATCCGCGCCGGCTTCAAAGTAGGCGTTATGAATCGCGGTAATCACCTCCGGCTTGCTCAGCACCAGCAGGTCGTTATTGCCTTTCAGATCGCTCGGCCAGTCGGCAAAGCGTTGGCCGCGGAAATCTTCTTCACTCAGACGATAACTCTGGATCATGGTGCCCATACCGCCGTCCAGCACCAGAATACGTTCTTTTAACTGCTGACGTAATTGTTCAACTTTGCTGCTCACACTCACTCCCGACAACGCTCAACCAGACCGAAAAAAGGCCAACAAAGCATACTGGCACAAACCAGAGAGGCGGAAAAGCAAACAACAACCAACATGAGACATGTTCAGCTTCACTCCTCCGATCAGTACAGGAATTCTTGCATTATAATCGAATAAAACGAAAATGATTTCCACGATACAGAAAAGGAGTCTGCCATGGTTGCCACTGTCCCCGCGAAACGCGGTAGAAAACCCGCCGCTACTACTACGCCTGCAACCGGGCAGGTTCAGTCTTTGACCCGGGGTCTGAAACTACTGGAATGGATTGCGGAATCCAACGGCAGCGTGGCGCTGACCGAGCTGGCGCAGCAGGCTGGTCTGCCCAATTCCACCACGCACCGTTTATTGACCACGATGCAGCAGCAGGGTTTTGTCCGTCAGGTGGGCGAATTAGGCCACTGGGCCGTGGGCGCACATGCGTTTATCGTCGGCAGCAGCTTCTTGCAAAGTCGCAACCTGCTGGCGATTGTCCACCCGATTCTGCGCAAGCTGATGGAAGATTCCGGTGAAACGGTGAATCTGGCCGTGCTGGATCACAGCGACCATCAGGCGATTATCATCGACCAGGTGCAGTGCACGCAGCTGATGCGCATGTCTGCCCCCATCGGTGGCAAGCTGCCGATGCACGCCTCTGGCGCGGGTAAAGCCTTCCTGGCGCAATTAAGCGAAGAACAGGTTACCGGCCTGCTGCATCGTAAGGGTCTGCACGCTTATACCCACGCCACGCTGGTCTCGCCGGTACATCTGAAAGAGGATTTGGCTCAGACGCGCAAGCGCGGGTATTCGTTTGATGATGAGGAACATGCGTTGGGCCTGCGTTGTATAGCATCGTGCATTTACGACGAACATCGCGAGCCGTTTGCCGCCATTTCCATCTCCGGCCCGATTTCGCGCATTACCGACGACCGCGTCACTGAGTTCGGCGCCATGGCGATCAAAGCGGCGAAAGAAGTGACGCTGGCGTATGGCGGGTTTCGTTAAGAAAGGGTTGCCGGAGGGCGGCGAAAACGCCTTATCCGGCCTACAGACAATTATGTAAACCGCACACAAAACCGCTGCTTGCGCCGATAGGCGTAAACATCTTCTACATGCCCTTCCCGAATGCGCGTTTGCAATGCCCGCCAGTAGTCAGCACGAAACAGGTCAGCGTGCATCTCTTCAAATAGCGGTCCAATACGCGGGTCGGCACACAGCCAGTGACGAAACTCTTCCGGGAAGACATCCCCCGGCGAGACGCTGTACCAAGGCTCAGCGCTCATCTCATCTTCCGGGTAGCGCGGGGGCGGGATATTGCGGAAATTCACTTCCGTCATGTAGCAAATTTCATCGTAGTCGTAGAACACCACGCGCCCGTGGCGGGTCACGCCGAAGTTCTTAAACAGCATATCGCCGGGAAAAATATTGGCAGCGGCCAGCTGGCGAATGGCGTTGCCGTACTCTTCTATCGCATCCCGCAGTTGCTGGCCTTCGACCTGCTCCAGCCAGATATTCAGCGGCACCATCCGCCGTTCGATATACAGATGGCGAATCACAATCTGCTCGCCGAGATCGGTAATTTTTTCCGGTACTTCCTGCAGCAGCAACGCCATCAGCGCCGGGTCGATTTGCCGTTTATCCAGCACAAAGTTCTCGAATTCCTGAGTATCAGCCATGCGCCCAACGCGATCGTGTTCTTTGACCAGTTGATAACAGGCGCGGACGTGGGCGGCGGACATCTCTTTTTGCGGCGCAAATTTGTCTTTGATGATTTTAAATACCCGATCGAATCCGGGTAGGGTAAATACCAGCATCACCATGCCGCGTATCCCCGGCGCTTCAATGAACTGTTCATCGCAGTCAGCCAGATACAGCAGATACTCGCGATAGCTTTCCGTTTTCGCATGCTTCTGACAACCAATTGCCATATACAGCTCAGCAGTTGTTTTACCGGGCAGGATCTCACGCAGCCACTCCACTAGCGCCGCTGGCAGTGGGGCATAAACCATAAAATAGGAGCGGGCAAAACCAAATACGATGCTGGCTTCCGCCGTGGTGGTCAGGCAGGTATCGACAAACAATTCCCCTTCGTCGGTACGGTGGATCGGCAGTAAAAACGGCAGCGTCCCGGAAGGGGTAATCAGCTTAGCGACCAGCCAGGCGGCCTTATTGCGATAAAACAGTTCGTTCGCCACCTGCAAGTGGCAGCGCGGCAGCACATCTTCGCCAAAGGTTTCCGTCAGGTGTTCGATGATGTAGTGAATATCGCGATGCTTGTTCTGCCACGGCAGACGCAGGGGGAGATCGCTGAGTACGCGCGTGAGCAGCCCTTCCCAGCCTGAATCAGGGAAAAAGTCTTTCGCCAGCGGGCGCGGGATGGTACGAAAGCGGCGTTCCGGCTGAGAGCTAAAAATAAACAACCGCTCGGGCGTCAGCGAACGGTGGTCAAATAACCGGCAGTACACGGAGTTAAAAAAGCTCTCCGCAATCTCGAAGCGCGGGTAATCCGGCAATAGTCGGGTGTAATGCTCTTTCACGCGAAGTAGAAAATCCGCATCGGTACTTTTGCCGTCAGTAATGCAGCGCAACTGTTCAACTACCAGGCCTACGTGGTGATCGTAAAGGTGAATACGGCTTTTCATCGCCTGCTGAACCGCATGCCAGTCGGCATGTTCAAAACGCTGCTGCGCGCCGGAGGTGACTTCCAGAAAACGCCCGTACTGGGCGTCGAAACCTTGCAAAATCGTCTGAGCAATCAGTAATTCCAGGCCACGCGACATTGTTCGTCCTCATCAGTTGCCGGATGGCGGTGCAAGCACCTTATCCCGCCTACGGTTTAGGGTAGGCCGGATAAGCGTAAGCGCCATCCGGCATGGCTTAGAACTGTGATTCTTCAGTAGACCCGGTCAGCGCGGTAACGGATGACGCGCCGCCCTGAATAATGGTCGTCACTTTGTCGAAGTAGCCGGTACCCACTTCCTGTTGGTGGGACACAAAGGTGTAACCGTCTTTAGCTGCCGCAAATTCTGGCTGCTGAACCTTCTCAACATAGTGGCGCATACCTTCACCCTGTGCATAGGAATGTGCGAGGTCGAACATGTTGAACCACATGCTATGGATACCCGCCAGGGTAATAAACTGATACTTATAGCCCATGTCCGACAGCTGCTGCTGGAAGCTGGCAATGGTTTTATCATCCAGATTCTTCTGCCAGTTAAACGACGGTGAACAGTTGTAGGCCAGCAGTTTGCCTGGGTATTTGGCGTGGATCGCATCGGCAAAGCGGCGTGCCAGCTCGAGATCCGGCGTGGAGGTTTCACACCACACCAGATCCGCATACGGTGCGTAAGCCAGACCGCGGCTGATCGCCTGCTCAATACCCGCATGGGTACGGTAGAACCCTTCGCTGGTGCGCTCGCCGGTAATGAACTCGCTGTCATACAGGTCACAGTCAGAGGTGATCAAATCCGCCGCGTCGGCATCGGTACGGGCAATAACCAGCGTCGGGACACCCATGACGTCAGCCGCCAGACGTGCCGCTACCAGCTTCTGGATAGCTTCCTGAGTCGGTACCAGAACCTTGCCACCCATGTGACCGCATTTTTTCACCGATGCGAGCTGATCTTCGAAGTGAACCGCCGCTGCACCGGCTTCAATCATCGATTTCATCAGTTCAAACGCGTTCAGTACGCCACCAAAACCGGCCTCGGCATCGGCAACGATCGGCAGGAAGTAATCCACATAGCGCGGATCGTTCGGCTCAATACCCGTTGACCATTGGATCTGATCCGCACGACGGAAAGTGTTATTGATCCGATCCACGACGGCTGGCACAGAGTTCGCCGGATACAGAGATTGATCCGGATACATACTGGAGGCCAGGTTTGCATCTGCCGCCACCTGCCAGCCAGAAAGGTAGACTGCTTCAATACCGGCTTTCGCCTGCTGCAATGCCTGACCGCCCGTCAGCGCACCGAGGCTGTTGATATAACCTTTCTTCGATTCGCCGTGCAGCAAACGCCACATTTTCGCCGCACCAAGCTGCGCCAGCGTGCATTCCGGGTTGACCGAGCCACGTAATTTCACCACTTCCTCCGCGCTGTACGGGCGGGTAATGCCTTCCCAGCGCGGTTGTGTCCATTCTTTCTGTAATTCTTCGATTTGTTGGGTACGGGTTTTCATGTGCAGATGCTCCATATTGTTTTGTGGTGAATTAGGCCAACAGGCGGTAGCCCGGTAACGTCAGGAAGTCGATTAACTCGTCGGAGGTGGTGATTTGCTCCATCAGGCGCGCGGCATCGTCAAAACGTCCGCTGCTGTAGCGGTGTTCGCCCAGCTCGTCCTGAATCACCAACATTTCTTCGGCCAGCATCTGGCGAAACAGCGGTTTGGTAACCGGTTTGCCGTTACTGAGAGTCTTCTGGTGGTGGATCCACTGCCAGATGGAAGTACGCGAGATCTCGGCAGTTGCCGCATCTTCCATCAGGCCATAAATCGGTACGCAGCCGTTGCCGGAGATCCACGCTTCGATGTACTGCACGGCAACGCGAATATTGGCGCGCATGCCTTCTTCAGTACGCTCCCCTTCGCACGGGGCCAGCAGTTGTGCTGCAGTAATTGGTGCATCATCATCACGAGTGACGAACAGCTGGTTTTTGTTGTCGCCCAGCACGTCGTTGAAAATCGCCATTGCGGTATCCGCAAGTCCGGGATGAGCCACCCAGGTCCCGTCATGACCGTTATTGGCTTCCAGCGCTTTATCCGCTTTGACTTTGGTCAGGACCTGATTGTTACGCTCAGCATCTTTGCTGGGGATAAACGCCGCCATGCCGCCCATCGCAAAGGCACCGCGTTTATGGCAGGTTTTAATCAGCAGACGGGAATAGGCGCTGAGGAACGGCTTATCCATCGTCACGACCTGACGATCTGGCAGAACGCGATCCGGGTGATTTTTCAGGGTTTTGATGTAGCTGAAAATGTAATCCCAGCGCCCGCAGTTGAGGCCGACAATGTGGTCACGCAGCGCGTGCAGGATCTCATCCATCTGGAAAACAGCCGGCAGCGTTTCAATCAACAGCGTGGCTTTAATGGTGCCGCGCGGCAGGTTAAATCGGTCTTCAGCATAGCTAAAAACTTCGCTCCACCAGGCCGCTTCTTGCCAGGCCTGCGTTTTTGGCAGATAGAAATACGGACCGCTGCCTTTTGCCAGCAACGCTTTATAGTTGTGGAAGAAGTAGAGGGCAAAGTCGAACAGGCTGCCGGGAATCGCTTCTTCACGCCAGGTGACGTGTTTTTCTGGCAGATGCAGGCCGCGTACACGACAAACTAATAACGCAGGATTGGGCTTAAGTTGATAAATTTTACCGGCTTCATTGGTGTAACTGATGGTGCCGTTTACCGCATCGCGCAGGTTGATCTGCCCGTCGATTACTTTGCTCCACTCGGGAGCCAGTGAATCCTCAAAGTCAGCCATAAAGACTTTAACGTTGGCATTCAGCGCGTTGATCACCATCTTGCGCTCTACGGGTCCGGTGATCTCGACACGGCGATCCAGTAAATCATCAGGAATACCGCGAATCTTCCAGCTACCTTCGCGAATGGAAGCTGTTTCCAAAATAAAGTCAGGCAACTTACCGTTATCAATATCCTGCTGCTGCTGAATACGCGCGGCGAGAAGTTTATTGCGTTTTGGCGTAAATCGGGTCACCAGCTCGGTCAGGAATTCCACCGCTTCTGCGGTTAAAATCTGCTGTTCCTGCTCGCCGTGCGGCCTGGTAAAAACCAGTTCATCGGTAGTTATTGCCTGTTGATTCATTGCGTAGTTCCTCGTCATTGATCCAAACACATCCCCAATGCGAACGAAGGATCGTTGTGCGGTTTTCGTTCAGCACAACTAAGACTACCCAATTAAATTTCAAAATCAAAAACAATTTCCATTTTTGATTTAATTATTAATTAACTCGTTGATAACAATAATAATAAAAATTAGTTACATGATGAGTGGCGTTTCGGAAATAAAAAAGGCACCCGAAGGTGCCTGATTCAACATGCTGAAACGCTTAACGATCGTTGACTACAGAAGATTAATCCAGCGTTGGATTCATGTGACGCAGATCGTATGGTGTGATCTGATAGACGTAATAGTTGAGCCAGTTGATAAACAGCAAATTGCCATGACTACGCCAGCTTGCTCGCGGTTTGTTTTGCGGGTCGTCTTGCGGGAAATAGTTGTACGGAACGTCCGGGGTCAAACCCGATTCAGCATCACGAAAATATTCACCAGCCAGAGTATGGGCGTCATATTCCGGATGTCCCGTCACAAATGCAATACGCTTATCTTTGCTGGCAAACAGATAGGCATCGCCGTCTTCCGTCTCGGCAAAGATCTCGAGATCGGTGTAGTCCCGGATAAGCGCAGCAGGAAAATCGGCATAGCGCGAATGCGGAGCCAGAAATACGTCATCAAATCCGCGCGTCAGCAGGGCATGTGGATGCAGAATATGGTGCTCATAAACGCCTGAAAGTTTATCTGTGCGTGTTTGTTTCGGGATGCCATAAAGAATATTAAGCGCAGCCTGTACCGCCCAACAGACAAACAGCGTTGATGTGACGTGATCTTTGGCCCACTCCAGCACCTGCTTGATCTGCGGCCAGTAAGCCACATCGTTAAACTCAACCAGGCCTAACGGGGCGCCGGTCACGATCAATCCATCAAAGTTCTGATCGCAGATGTCTTCGAAATTACAGTAGAAGTTATTCAGATGCTCTGTCGGTGTGTTGCGTGACTCGCGGGCATCAATGCGTAATAGCTGGACATCCACCTGCAGCGGCGAGTTCGACAATAGCCGGAGAAATTGGTTTTCCGTTTCGATCTTCTTCGGCATCAGGTTGAGGATCAGTACCTTCAGTGGACGAATTTCCTGGCCGGAAGCGCGGGATGTCGTCATGACAAAGACATTTTCCTCACGCAAGAAATTGACGGCGGGTAGCTCGTCCAGCACACGAATTGGCATAACCTGATAACCTCACTACATACGTTTAAACGTTTAGACATCCAGATAGCTGACAATAACCAGGAATCATGTGAATGTCGAGCCTGCATGCTCAAGGTGAGAAAGTTTCACGACTCTCTCGCTGTAGAATAGTGCAGTAAGAGCTGAAAGGATAATGCGTTGCCGTTCACGGGCAGGATGAAGAGATACTCAGGCCGGACAGAACAAAAAATGCAGACGCAAAAAAGCCCATCCGGCAGGATGGGCTTCTTCACTTATTTGATGCCTGGCAGTTCCCTACTCTCGCATGG